>NZ_CP180316.1:0-4349957 GCF_051131705.1 Arthrobacter sp. A5 | reverse complement strand
GAGTTATTCACAGCCGGTGGATAACTTGCCACTGGGCTAGCCTAAGGGATGGAAACGGCAGAAGATAGCAGGGAAAGACCTTGTGGATAATTCTCACAGTACGGCAGCTCAGGTGCCTGAAAGCCGTCGCCCGGGGGTCCTCATTGAGCTTTCTCGGCCTACGGCAACCCAAGGCTTGGACCAAGCGCCATTTGACTGCAGAGTACCGGATGACCTAATGTGGTGAAGTCCTTTGTGTCTACTATGTGCCGTTTGGCATGCGCCGATATTTGGCGCCGGTGGGCACCTGATTCTTCGCGTCGGCCTGTTCTTCCCCTGTATTACGGGCAAGGCGCATCTTTGATTGTCTTGGAGTAACCCAACGTGAGCAAGCGGACTTTTCAGCCGAATAATCGCCGTCGTGCCAAGAAGCACGGCTTCCGCCTTCGTATGCGTACCCGCGCAGGCCGTGCCATCCTTTCGGCACGCCGCGGCAAGGGCCGCATCGAACTGTCGGCCTAATCTACAACACCGGACTTTTGTCTAATACCGTTTTGTTGAATCCGATCCACCCGCAGTTGATCTGACGGTGCTAGCCACCCGAAATCGATTACGGGCCTCGGCCGACTTCTCGAATACAGTACGTTCCGGCGTCCGCAACGGACGCCGGAACTTAGTGTTATATGCGGCGCTTTCCGCCGCGGATGAACCGACGAAGGTCGGGTTCATCGTGGCGAAGACTGTAGGGAACGCTGTTGCACGGAACCTCGTTAAGAGGAGACTAAGAGAAGCTGCGGCAGCAACTGTGCGGCAGAATCCCGCCGGCCTCAATATTGTAGTCAGGGCACTGCCTGTGTCGGCCGGGTCTTGTTGGCCGGAGTTGGTGAAGGATTATCAGAATGCCTGCCTCAAAACGCTCGACCGGCTGGCCGCCGGAAGGGTAGCGGCGCCGGACAAGGAAGGGAATAACACGCCATGACATTCAGTGGTGCTGTTCACTCCCCGTCCGTCCCTCCGATGTACCGGTGGCAACTGCCGGCTTCCGGATCCCGGCGCCGGCTTATCCTGTTTCTGGGTCATTCAATCTGGAATCTGCCGCGCAACCTATTGATCCTGCTGCTGACCCTGTACCGGAAACTGATTTCGCCGCTGTACGGACCTGTCTGTAGGTTCTTCCCTTCATGCTCCGCCTATGCCTTGGAAGCCGTTCTGCTGCGCGGCGCGGTAAGGGGCAGCTGGCTGGCGGGGCGGAGACTTCTGCGATGCCACCCGTGGAATGCAGGAGGCATAGATCACGTCCCCGGCGCCCCGCACTCGCACGGCACCGATCCCGCTGCGGTCCCGTACATAATCCAACTGAACCATCCAGACGAGTTTCTAGCTGTTGAGTCAGACGCAGAAGGCCGTGAAGCGGCTTGAGGAGAATAGAAAAGAATGTTTGATTTCTTCGGGACAATCCTGGCGCCATTCAAATGGGTGGTGTCATGGATCATGGTGGTCTTCCATGATGGGCTGACCAGCATTGGACTACCGTCCTCCTCGGGCTGGACCTGGACCCTTTCCATCATCGGCCTGGTCCTGGTGATCCGCGCCGCCCTGATACCCGTCTTCGTGAAGCAGATCAAGGCCCAGCGGGGCATGCAGGCCCTGCAGCCGGATATGAAGAAGCTGCAGGCCAAGTACAAGGGCAAGACCGATCAGCTCTCCCGCCAGGCGATGGCGCAGGAACAGATGGCGCTGTACAAGGAACACGGGACCAACCCGTTCTCGGCATGTCTGCCGATGCTGATCCAAATGCCGTTCTTCTTCTCGCTCTTCCAAGTGTTGTCCGGCGTATCCAAGGCAGCCACCCAGACGCAGGAAGGAATCGGCGCGCTCAGCCATCAGCAGGTGCTGCAGTTCGACCAGGCGCAGATCTTCGGTGCGCCCCTTTCCTCCGCGTTCCTGCCCCAGGTGCAAAACGGCGACGTCAACGTAGCCGTCGTCGTACTTTCGATCATCATGATCCTCGCCATGACTGCCTCACAGTTCATTACGCAGAAGCAGATCATGTCCAAGAACATGTCCGAAGACGCCATGGCGAGCCCGTTCATGAAGCAGCAGAAAATGATGCTTTATGTCCTGCCGCTGGTGTTCGGCATCGGCGGCATAAACTTCCCCATTGGTGTCCTTATCTACTGGACCACCACGAACCTGTGGACCATGGGTCAGCAATTTTTCGTGATCCGCAAGATGCCGACGCCCGGCTCGCCGGCCTACCGCGAGTACCAGCAGCGCCGCGTAGCTAAGGGGTTGCCGCTGCTGAGTGCCAGCAGGAAAGCGGAACCAATCGTCGAGGAAATTGTTGAGCCCACCGGCCAGCGCCAACAACCGCAGCGCAAGAACAGGAAGAAGAAGTAATGACTGCCGATAGCCCCGCCGAGCTTGCCCCCGATGATGCCGCTCAGGCCTCCGACGCAGCACTCAGTACGGGTGTAAGCCGGCTCGACGAGGAAGGCGACGTCGCCGCGGACTATCTGGAAGAGCTGTTGGACATTGCAGATATAGATGGAGATATTGACATTGAAGTCCGCAACGGGCGGACATATATTTCGATTGTCTCCGATGAGGAAAGTTCCAACCTGCAGTCACTGGTCGGCGACGGCGGCGAGGTTCTGGAAGCGCTGCAGGAACTGACCCGGCTCTCGGTGCTATCGGCGACCGAGAGCCGCTCCCGGCTGGTGCTCGATATTTCCGGCTACCGGCTGGAGCGCAATGGTGAGCTGGCGAAGCTGGCCCAGAACGCCGTCGAACTCGTCAAGGATAACGGGCAGCCCGTTTCGCTTGCCCCCATGGGGGCTTACGAGCGCAAGATTGTCCACGACGCCATTGCGGAGCTGGGTTTCATCAGTGAATCAGAGGGCGAAGGTACCGATCGCCACATTGTGGTCTCCGCGGCGGAGTGACGTTGGTTTGTTCGATGCCATTCCGGGCGCCGGGTATGGTGCAGGTCCGAGGAGATATTTGTGGTTGAACTGAACGGTGCCGAAACTATTGCTGCCGAAAAAATTTTTGGCGCGCGGTTGGGGATTGCCGAACGGTTCGTCGAGCATCTGGCAACGTCCGGCATTGAGCGCGGGCTCATTGGTCCGCGAGAGGTTCCGCGATTGTGGAGCAGGCATGTGCTTAACTGCGCTGTCGTGACCGAGCTGATAGCCGACGGCGCTAGGGTTGCCGACGTCGGCAGCGGCGCAGGACTTCCGGGCCTGACGTTGGCGCTGGCGCGTCCGGATCTCCAGGTCACCCTGATCGAGCCGCTGGAGCGGCGCGTGACGTGGCTTGAGGAAGTGGTGATGGATCTCGGGCTGGATAACGTGGAAATCATGAGGGCGCGGGCCGAACAGGCGCTCGGGAGGGTTACGTGCGACGTTGTGACTGCCCGCGCCGTGTCTGCACTCGACACGCTGGTGGGTCTGACAATCCCCTTACTGGACGGGGACGGAGAGCTGCTTGCCATCAAGGGACGAAGTGCCCAGGAGGAGTTGGATAAAGCAGCCAAGGCCATCCGCAAGTTAGGCGGCGTGCAGACGAGCGTTGTAACAGCCGGAGTCGGCATTTTGGACGAGCCGACGACGGTCGTGAGAATTCGGGTTTCGAAGAGGTAGGACGTCGTTCTCCGGTGGGGTACGGCCTGCGCGTCCCGCCGTCGAGGACCTGGACCGGATCCGCTGCACATCAGGGTTGGCCGCACATGAGGGCTCGCCAGACTGCCGTTTCTCCGCCGGGTTTGTCTGCTGCAGCGGCTAGGCTAGAGAACGGCAAGCACAGCTTTATGAAAGTGAGAGTGTCATTGTGATCAGCAGCGAAGCGGCTTCGCGGCGCATCCCGCCCTTTGTATCCTTGGGCTCGGCACGCTCGGGGTCACAATCGGTCACCGCACAGACAAAAGCGACCAGCCAGTTCATCAAACAACCATCTAAGGTTGATAAACGCAGCGGCGGTTCTGTTTCACGTGAAACCGTCATTGAACCACCAGCTGGCGCGATGGACAATATGGACGAGGGCAGTCCTATTGCGCGCCAGCTCGTCAGCGAAACAAAGCGGCGCGAGCGGCTGTTGGGCCGTAGTTTGCCGAAGCCCAGGAAGACCCGGATCATGACGGTCGCCAACCAAAAGGGCGGTGTCGGCAAGACGACTACGACGGTGAACATTGCCGCCGCCTTGGCCTCGGCCGGCCTGAAAGTCCTCGTTGTGGACATCGATCCGCAGGGCAATGCTTCGACCGCTCTGGGAGTGGAGCACCACGCAGATGTGGACAGCATCTATGATGTCCTCATCAATGATTTTGCGCTAGCTGACGTTGTTGCACCCTGCCCGGATATTGTCAATCTGATCTGTGCTCCCGCCACTATTCATTTGGCCGGCGCTGAAATTGAACTGGTATCCCTGGTGGCACGCGAGCAGAGGCTGCGACGGGCTTTGGATGCGTACGCCCAGCACCGCGAGAAGTCCGGGGAAGAACGACTGGACTACATTTTTGTTGACTGCCCCCCAAGTCTCGGTCTCCTCACCGTCAATGCCTTTTGTGCTGCCAACGAGGTGCTCATACCTATCCAGTGCGAGTACTACGCATTGGAGGGCCTTAGTCAACTACTGAATAACATCGAAATGATACAAAAGCATTTGAACGGTGAATTGGAAGTATCCACGATCCTGCTGACAATGTACGATGGGCGGACCAACCTGGCTGCGCAGGTCGCCGCGGATGTCCGGGAACATTTTCCGGATCAGGTTCTCAAGGCGGTTGTTCCGCGATCCGTACGGATATCCGAGGCGCCCAGTTATCAGCAGACAGTAATGACTTACGATCCGTCGTCGACCGGCGCATTGTCTTATCTGGAAGCCGCGGCAGAGATAGCTGAACGCTAGACTCTCTTCTATCGCCGGCATTAAGACTTCACCAGAACAACATGGCCCGATGCTCGATGGGCCTTTCCAGCGGAGGGATCTGTCCATGACCGAAAAACGTAGGGGACTCGGACGAGGTTTGGGCGCGCTTATCCCCAACTCGGCCGCAGCGGACGGGGGCGCCAGCGGGTCTGCGCAGTCCGGATCACGGCCCGTAGACCTATTCTTTCCTGAAGCCACCATGAAGAAGGTTTCTCGGTCCGCTGTTTCACGTGAAACAGCGGAGGCGCAGGGATTAATGGAGGTCCCCGGGGCGCGGTTTGCCGAGGTGCCCATCACCGACATCCACCCGAACCGTAAGCAGCCGAGGACCACCTTCGATCAGGACGAAATGGACGAACTGGTCCACTCCGTGACGGAAGTCGGAGTGCTGCAACCCATAGTGGTTCGTACGTCCTCCGAAAAAGGCGGTGAGCCATACGAACTGGTCATGGGTGAACGTCGCTGGCGCGCTTCGCAACTCGCGGGACTGGAGTCCATTCCGGTCATTATTCGGGACACTACCGACGATAATCTGTTGCGGGATGCGCTGCTGGAGAACCTGCACCGAAGTCAGCTGAATCCCCTGGAGGAAGCGGCGGCATACCAGCAGCTCCTCGAGGATTTCGGGACAACACATGAAGAGCTAGCGGACCGCATTGGTCGTTCCCGCCCGCAGGTGTCCAATACGCTCCGCCTGCTTAAACTACCGGCCGTGGTTCAGCGCCGGGTTGCCGCAGGTATTATCTCCGCTGGGCATGCGAGGGCGCTGCTTGGCCTGCCGGACGCAGTGGCCATGGAGCGGATGGCGCAGCGGATCGTCGCGGAGGGAATGTCGGTACGCGGAACCGAAGAGGCTGTAACTCTTTATCAAGCCCCGGACGCGGATGGCCGCGTTCCAGCACCGAAGACCAGTCCCCGTCACGAACGCCTTGACTACTTGGCCACTTCTCTTTCGGACAAGCTTGATACAAACGTGAAGATCACGCTTGGAGCCCGGAAGGGAAAGGTCAGCATCGAATTTGCCTCCGTAGAGGATCTTAACCGAATTATGGACGTTTTGGCGCCCGGAGCCAGCTCCTAGCAATACGTCTGCTTTGTCTCTCAGGCCGGGCCTTAGCTTCAACTGATGGTCCGACGATACAAGGCTGCTCCGGCTCTCGGAGATGTGTCGCAACGTCCCTTTGTTCCTTAGCCGAAATATCAAAGGATGCCGCAGGGTCCGCTCCCCGACGCCATTTCAGACGTAAGCGGGTGTGTCAGGCTTCTCCAGGATCGATTCTAAGCCATGTCGAGCATGCCCGTTTGGCAGCCAGTGCGGCGTGTTTCGGCCCTATCTGGTCCCCCGGTGGGCAGCAAAATTGCACAAGGGGTACTGTTGACGCGTTCCCACAAGGACGAGCTCTAGCGCGGAACGTCTAGCCGCTGGGCACCTGCCTCGTACCAGAGACGGAGATGCCGCATCTGCCGTCAATGTTATAGGGCTGCGAAAAAGAGGAAGCAACGGAGGTTTTTGTTGCTGTAGGACGGGTGGATTCGTGCGCCCAGCGTCAGCGGGCCGATCTCCCGGTTGGGGTTGCTACGTCTTGGGTTCGAGCCGATGTTTCACGTGAAACAAGCGTCCGTTGTCCGGGGTCCCATTCCGACGACGTGAATAGTCAGGCCGTTTCACGTGAAACGCGCTGGCGGTGGCGGTTGCTTGTGGCGTTGCCCATGGCGGAGGAGGTACGCGCGGATGTCTTAAATAGGCACGTAGTCCCCAGTCTGGGGTGCTTTCTGTTCACAAGAAGGGGTCGCCGGCCCGGTTCGCGCCAAACGGTCCTCGGAGGACAAAGTTTTCGTTGCTGCAGGGGGAATGCCTCGGCGGTTACGAGGGTTGCGGACGTCACCGATGTAGCGGATGCTGGCCGATGCTGGGTATCCGCCGCGGCAGACCCACTTGAATCCGGGAGCGATATTGCGGGCAATTAGGAAGGTCGATGCCACTGCTGATTGGTGGACGATGATTGAGGGCCTTCATTGGGGCGACAGTGTTGATGTCTGGATATCCGTTGTAAGTATGGACACATAGCAGTCATCGCCTAATGGTTGTGGCAGTTATTCGTCTTTCGGCAGCGCCCATCGAGGCCCCGCCCATCGCGGCCGCGTTGCGATATTGCCCCTGCGGTACTCTCCGGAGTTTCTGCAGTCGTAAAATTTGGAGATTACTTGGATGCAAATAGGTCTTTACTAATAGTTTTCGGGCACGTGGAGCCCGCAGGATCATCGCGACATTGAGCACATCAGGCCGTTTCACGTGAAACGGATCAAGCCGTTTCACGTGAAACCGAAATTCACCGTCAGGAGGTCTTCCAAGCTTGGAGAGGAAGGAGGGGCGAGTCGTGCAGAAGGACATGGCAGGCACGTAGCCGAGCTCCCTGGGTGATCCTCTCCGCATTAATCCACTCCGATTGCCAAAAATGATTCCCCGAACGGAGGGATTCGCGGCGTACCAGCAGGTTGCAATCAACATTGCCCCCGTCGCCCGTGTATCGTCCATCGCCCTTATCACGCAGCTGGCGTCCTCCAGGGACTGAAAGTGCGCGAAAGGCAGCTATAGCTTCCGGCGTGTACTGTACCACCATGTGGTTTCACGTGAAACAGCGAGCCCCCAGGCAGCCGGGGCGGCAGGGAATGCGGAAACGACGCCGTCTCTGTCTTACTGGCTTTATTTAGGGGAGCTGGCGAATAGGGGCAGACTCTGAAACAACCGGCAGCGAGGACATAGTCGAGTTCACCCTCCATCCGTAAATAAGTCGGTGCTGACGCCTCGGAGACGTCCCTAAGATGCATGTTCCCACCGTCGGAGAGGTCCATTGGGAACACGGCTGTAGGGGCTTCTAAGGGCCGATTGGACTGCGTCGGGCGCCCATGGCCCTCTTTGATGTTCTGCGTCCGTCGCGTCGCTCTCTGTCGGCCCAGGAGGCGGTACCATACAGTCCCGCGTCCGTCGCGGTGCTCTCCGCGGTCCTAGCTGGCGGTAACCTACCGTCCTGCGTCGGTCGCGGTACTCTCCATCGCCCCAAGAGGGGCTTTCCTGCTGTCGTCCTGCATCACATCAACAAGGATGGAACTACGGAAACGTTAAGGGGAAAATCGGGAGCGCGTGGACCTGCGGGTAGTATTATCGGGCTGGCTCCCGCTGCAACGCAGATTGAAGACGCGACCGTTGGCCGGCTCGGAAAGCTCATGGTTGGCATTTGCTCGTGCAGCGACAGGCGCCAATTTCTGAGAAGTTGCGTTGCACCAGCCAAGAAGGCGTTGTGCACCGGAGCGGGCGCCCTCCTGAAAAATACGGCGAAGGTGGCGGCGCGAACGCACAACTAAGGTCTGGGGTTTGCGGACGAAGCGGTGGCGCCGGAGCCGTTCCGTGACCACCAGCATCGAGCCCGTTCGCTTCGGTAGTTTCACGTGAAACGAAACTGCCGGCCAACGCGCCTCGGACGATGCCAGGCCGTGAACCAGCACACCGGCCATCCAGAACCCAACCGATGCCGCTAGCCTCCAGACCGGCATTTTCGGTCTGCACGTTGCGGCTGGGCGCGGGGCGGAGGGCCCGACGGGTTTCCTCAGGAACGATTCTGAGCACCGAATAGTCGACGAACGCAATCGCTCCAAGCTCCATCATGTTTCCCATGAGCGCTTCTCCCACGAGCATTCCCTGGCTGGGTCACGGTTCGGCGGCGTTATTGGGTTCCACCTTCGGATACGCACTGTACCTGATCCGGCCCGGTGCAGGGCCAAGTGAAGTGGCGGTTCCACCGTCGCCGGGAGACATCGGAGTTGTTGTCCGGAATCAAAGCAATTCGTCTGGTCCGCAAACAACTGTCCGCAAACAAGTGTTCACAAACGGCCGTTCACAAACGGCTGTTCACGAACAAAAGAAGCCGGCGCGGACTGCCCATCACATCGGGTCACTCCGCACCGGCTCCCTAGGCTGAAGTTACGTTAGTTAAGACAGGAAGGTCCCCGGGTTTCCGGGGACCTTCCTGTCTTTGCGTCTGGGGTGTCTGGCTACTTTGTGTGGTCTTGGATGAGGATCGCGGCTTGGTGCTGGATCGGCGTGGGGACGGCGAGTAGTTCGAAGGTGCCGGTGGTGCCGATAATGTTCATGGTGTTTCGGGTCCTGGTGGCCAGGTGTGTGAGTAGGCCTTGGTAGCTGCGGGCCGGGGTGCCATCGGCCAGTTTTTGGGTGTGGGCCTTGGTTTGGGCGGCGATGGAGCGGTGCACGGAAGCCACGGGCTCCTCGGGTACGGGCCGGTTCTCATCGGTGTAGGTCAGCGGGTTGAGGGCCTCGCGTAGGTGCCAGGTCAGGTGTCCGGCGAGCATGCACAGGAACACGTGGGCGCGGGTGCGTTCTTCGGTGTGGTGGTAGACCGGGCGGATCTGCAGGTCCCTGGATTTGAGGGTTTTGAAGATCTTTTCCACGTTCGCCAACGCCTTGTAGACGCGCACCGTCTCGGCCGCGTCCATGGTGTCCGCGTCAACGCTGGTGCGGATGATGTAGATCCCGTCCAGGTCCGCTTCGCGGGCGATGGATTCGGGGTTGCGTGCGTAGCTTAGGGTGGTGTCGGTGATCGTGATGATGAAGTGCTTGGCCATGTTGTTCAGCCCCACGGTCTTACCGACCCGCACCCCGGTTTTCCCGGCGTTGGTGAGCCGGCCGGCACTCACCGCAGCCTGAATGACTTTTAGCCGCTCTTCGGTGACCTGCAGTAGCTCCTCGCGCTTGCGGGAGCGGCGGGCGGCCACGGGCGGGTTATAGCAGGCGATCAGGCGTTCACCGGGGTAGTCCGGGTGGCTGATTTCGGCCAGGTTCTGCTCATCGAACAAGCTCATCTGCAAAGGGCCCTGGTCCTCGGCGAGGGCTTGGATCGCGGAGTTACGCAACGCACTGACCCAGCCCAGGGAGGTCTTTTTCAGCTCACGGATCCGGGCGGAAGTGATCATGCCCCGGTCCCCGACCATGACCATGTCATCAACCCCGGCCAGGGCCTGGATTTCGGCGGCGATGCCAATGAAGGCGGCGGGGTCCGCAGTGTTCCCCGGCACCACGCGCACCGCGATCGGGATCCCGGCACGGGTGGCCAGCATCCCGTACTCGATCTGCTCCACGCCGCGCTTCTTATCCCGCGAGTACCCGTGGGCGGCCAGCGGGTTGTGGGTGCCGGTTACCCAGGACGAGGACAGGTCGAACAGGGCCGGTTTCTCCGGGTTTTGCTCGGTGCGCAGATACTTCCTCGCCAAGGTTTTCTCGATCCGGCCCTGCCGTTTGTAGAGCCAGTCCATTGCCCGGTAGAGGTCATCGGTGCTCACTGGCCCCAGGTCCGGTCCCAGGGTGGTGTCAGCGAACCAGGACAAGGTCGCCAGCTTCGGCGACGGCGCACAGATCCTTGCCGCGAGCAGGGCCATGATCAGGTCCCGTTCCCGGCAGGCCGGCCCCAACATTGATTCGAAACACAGCCCCTTCGCCAGGGCGTAGACCGCCTCGATATGACCGTGCGGCAGGGAACGAGCCAGTACCAGCTGCGCACCGGCTTCTACCATCGTCCTGCCTGCCAGCGACGCCTTCAGCGTCTCAATCGCCGGTTCAGGCAAGGCGGAGAGGTTGGCCAGGGTCTCGTGCTTGACCTTGCCTTCCTCCCGGTAGCTGCGCCGCAGCAACACCGAACGATACTGGACCTCCACGCCGTTCTTGTTCACACGGTTGGAAGTATTCACGGCTACATGCATTGCGGACGTCAACTGCTTCATACCGGAAGAATACGCCGATCGGTTACGAAAATGGAGGGGTATTCGAAAGAATTTAGTGGCTACAAATATTGTCATAAAAATGGCTCGTTCCCCGGAATCCGCAGGGAAACCGGGGAACGAGCCCACGTAACTTCAGCCTAAAGTCCGTTTGCCTTTGTCCGGCCGCCGTCCACCAGGCGCTGCTGAACCCCGTCTCCAGCTGAAACTTCTTTAGCTGAAATTTCCCTAGCGGAAATTACTGCAGGTAGTCGGCAAATTCCTTCTCAAAGTATTGTTTCGGCCGGGCACCAATGACGGTGCTTTTCACTTCGCCGGCCTGGAACAAATAGACAGCAGGGATGGACGTTATGCCGTACTGGGCTGCAATGGCCGGGTTTTCGTCGATGTCCACCTTGACCACATCGATCTTGTCCGCGTAGTCAACCGAGATCTGATCCAGGATCGGTCCCAATTTTCGGCAAGGTCCGCACCATTCGGCCCAAAAATCGACAATTACGGGCCTGTCAGCGGAAATGACGTCTGCCTGGAAGGTTGCATCGGTGACACTCTTGGCATTGCTCATGGCATCCTCTTTCTGATTTGGACGGGTATTACGTTTAAGTTTTCAGGAGTCGAGGTCGGAGAGGAAGTGCTCCACGTCCAATGCAGCCGCACACCCTGAGCCGGCCGCCGTGATGGCCTGCCGGTAGGTCGGATCGATGACGTCACCGGCGGCAAAGACGCCGGGGACACTGGTCTTGGACGATCGGCCGTCGACGGCTATGGTTCCGGCCGCGGTCAGGGTCAGTTGGTCCTTGACGAGGTCAATCCTTGGGTCATTGCCTATGGCAACGAAAACTCCCGTTACGGCAAGGGGGCTCTTCACTCCGGTAACGAGGTTGTTCAGGCGCAGACCCGAGACCTTCGTTTCGCCGTCGACACCAACAACTTCTGAGTTCCAGATAAAGCTGATCTTCTCATTTTGCAGAGCCCGATCCTGCATGATCTTGGACGCACGCAGGGTGTCCCTGCGGTGAACGACGGTCACGGTGCGGGCAAACTTTGTCAGGAACAGAGCTTCCTCCATGGCCGAGTCACCGCCACCGATGACGGCGATGTCCTGGTCCTTGAAGAAGAAACCGTCGCACGTGGCACACCAGCTGACTCCGTGGCCGGACAGGCGCTTTTCATCGGGCAGTCCCAGCTCCCGGTACGCGGAACCGGTCGAGATGATCACGGAGCGGGCAGCAAACACCTGACCGTCTCCAAGGGTGATGGTTTTCACCTCGCCGGCAAGGTCAAGTGTTGCTGCGTCCTCAAACATGATCTCGGTGCCGAACCGCTCGGCCTGCTTTTCGAACTGTTCCATCAGGTCAGGACCCATGATGCCGTCGGGGAATCCGGGGTAATTTTCCACGTCAGTGGTGTTCATCAATTCACCGCCGGCTGTGACCGAGCCAGCGATCAGTAACGGCTTCAGGTTGGCGCGGGCAGTATAGACGGCAGCGGTGTAACCAGCCGGGCCGGAACCCACAATGATGACATCCCGAACCTCTGGGGCCGGACTTGCTTTGGTGTTCACGGGTCGGAGAACCTCTTCCTGCATAGATGGGCCCATTTGGGGTGGGCTTGCCACCATCACAACTGATTCGTGGCGGACCTTATTCCAGATGGGTTGGGGACGCAACCACAGATTACGTGCGCAACCGCGCCTACTTGATAACGATTTCCGCGATCTTCACACCGTACGGATACGTTTGGAACGTCTGCTGCTTGGGCAGCTGGGTAAAGCTGATGATGACGTACTGTGCCTTCGTGCCTTGCGGCGCGCTGAGGGTGATGCTGGGAGCCGTGAAGCTGCCGGTACCGATCTCAGTGGCACCGTCCAGCGTCGGTGTGGTGTTGGTCAGCAGCTTGAAGCTGCCGCCGGACCCGCCGAGCTGGGCCAGTGCCACCGTGCTGATATCTGCGGCTGCCTTTAACGTGACAACGAGATTGATGCTGGACGTTAGCCCGGCGAACGTGTCATTGGAGAATTCCAGTGTCTGCCAGAAGGTAGCAGGGTTGCCGTCAAAAGTGGTGGGAAGTTTGTTGTCGAATTCCTGGCCCAAGGTGGGGGCATCCGGACTCAAACGGGCAACCGAAGCGATGGCCGGAACAACCGCCGGTGTGGCTCGCGCAGAGGGAGAACCGGCACCCGTGGCGGAGGAACTGGCCGAAGCCTGCTGTTGCGAGTGGGACGATGCCGGAGCAGCGCTCTGATTGCCGCCGAACCAACTGCCGAGGTTGGTCACGGCCAGAATCAGTGCGGCGACGATGATGATTGAGACGACGCCACCGACAAGCCAGCGCCCGCTCGTCCGCGGAGCGTTGGCCGCGTCGTCATCCTCCTCGGCATTTTCATCGAATTCGACACTAGCTTCCCGTGCGGAAGCGGGGAAGCTCGACGGCGCACGGGCGGCTCCCGATGACCTCGCCCCGGTGCCCGTGGCGGGCTCGGCGGCGTGCTCGTGGTTAAGGAACCCGTAGTCCTCTTCGGACCAGAGGGTCACCTTGGGTGCTGAGGGCTCCGGCGGTGTTGCGGGCTCCTTAGCCGGCGGTTCTACGGGCTCTTTTACGAGCGGCGCAGCCGACGTCCCCTGTTGAGCGTGGCTGGCGGTGGCAGGAGGGGCTGACGAGGCGGGCTGCCGGCGGGGGGCCTTGATCGAGGTGGGACGCACCACGGGCGGCGCGGGACGTTCCGAGGGAGCAGCCGCTGGCTGCTGCGGGGGAACGGCGCCCGTGGCTTTCCCGCCCATCGCGGATGCGGCCGGAGCGGACCTGGTAGCGGCCTCGTCCTGCTGCCGGGACGCGGACGCAGGGGTGGAGGCACCGGGCTCTACAGGGGAATCATCCTCGTAGACATAGTCATATCCGTCGGCGCTGTCGGGCGATTCAGCCCGGGGTATGCCGAAGATTTCGTTTCCCAGCGTGTCGGTGAAAACGGGCTCGACAAAAGGCTCGGTCGGAACCACCAGATCAAGGAGCTCCGCCGCAGCGCTCTTGTTGGAAATCAGATAAGTGGCGCCATCGCTGGTGCCCAGATCCAGGATCTGCAGATTCGCATGTCTTTCTCCCGTCGCCACCTCACGGGCACCAATAGTGAGGTTCCCGGCATGACCGGGGCCTGCCACCAGAATACTGACGGGTCGGTTCAGGACCTGATCAACGCCGTCCAGCACGGTATCGTGCTCGGCGGTGACCAGGACATGAGCGGTCACTTTGTAGCGTCCGCCGAGGACAGAGCCCACGTCAACGGATTGTGACACCGCATCCTCCTTCAAAGACCAGCGGCGCCCACGCGCCGGAAGGCGGCGCAGGGCGTATCAGCTTCCGATCCTATCGGATCAACCCGGTAGGTTCCGATATGATGTCCCGGCATCTACCGGCGCACGGGCACCCGTCCACGGAATCTGGCCAACAAAGGGTCAAGGAAATCGGCCAGTTCAGAGACCTTGAAGACCTTTAGCACGGCCAGGTAGGTCACCGCCATGACGAGTCCGACGACGGCGAGCGTCACCGCAGCGGTCACGATTGAATGCCAGGAAAAGCCATTCAGGTCAAATCCGCCTAGGGCCCACAACACTGCTGCGCCGAGAATTCCCGCAGCAGCAGCGGCTCCCGCAAACCTCAGATGAGAACGGAAAATGCCAGCCGTTCCGTAGTTACCCAGTCGGGACCGCAGAAACAAATGGCTTACGGCTACGGCGAGTATATTGCCCAGCGTGTAACTCAGGGCGAGGCCAAAAATGATGACGTCTTTGGGTAGGAATGCTGCCGCAACTGCTGTGCCGACACCGAAAATGATCAGCAGGCACTGAATGATGAACGGTGTCTTGGCGTTCTCGGAGGCGTAAAAAACCCTGTTCATCATGAAATTCGCGCTCAAAAAGGGTGAGCCGACCGCCAGGATGGCCAGCGTGATGGCGATATTCAAGGCGGTCTGCCGGTTACCGCCGCTGAACAGCATGCCGAAGGGGCCCGAAAGCACCAGCAGTGCGACGGCACCGAAGACGGTGGCGACACCGATGGTCCGCAGTCCCTGCGAGAGAAAGGTGCGCACGCCGTCGTCGTCCTTGTCGGCCGCAGCGCGGGCAATTCTGGTGAACAGCACCGTGGCAATCGAGAGTGCAACCACCGAGTGAGGCAGAATGTACACCTCGGTGGCGCGGCTAAGCTCAAAATTGCCCGCGATCGGCGTCCCGTTGCCTTCATCTGTCTGAGCGGCCGTGGCAATCGTGGCAACATAGCCGATCAGCAGGAACGTGAGATTACCGATCACCATGGTCCCCATGGTCCAGGCTGCGATCTTGCCCGTGGCCTTGAGCCCCACGCCGCGCCAGCCGAACTTGGGCCGCAGTCCCAGACCGAGCCTTTTCAGCGGCCAGAGCAGCACCAAAGATTGGAGCACAATCCCGAGCGTCGCAGAACCGGCCAGGATCAGCGTCTGGGTTGACGTCCAGTTTTCGACAGAGTGCGGGGAGAAGGCGTTGCTGCCGGCAATGGCGATGAACGTCACCAGCCCGGCGATGGCGATGATGTTGTTCACGACCGGGGACCAGGCGTAGGCCGCAAAGGTGCCGTGCGCGTTGAGGACCTGACCCAACAGCGAGTAGAAGCCGTAGAAGAATATTTGCGGCAGGAGCAAGGCGGCGAAGGCGGTGACCAGCGAGAGCTTTTGTTCCGTGAAGTCAGTGGTCAGCATCATGACGGGACGGGCGGCAGCGGTGAGCAGCACGGTGACGGCCAACAGGAGAATCACGGCGAGCGTGAGGATCCGGGAAATGAAGTCCGCTCCGCGGTCAGGTCGCTTGCTGGCCTTGACGATCTGAGGGATAAGCACGGCGTTGAACACTCCGCCGGCCACCAAGAGATAAATGATGTTGGGCAGGTTGTTGGCCGCATCAAAAATGCTGGCGACCGGTGAGCCGCCCACCGCAACGCCCAGGATCATGCCCTTGACGAAGCCGAGGACGCGGGAGGCAAGCGTACCAGCGGCCATGTTGGCGCTGGAACGGGCCATCGTGGGAGCAGTGAGAATGCCCGTGCCGGACGCTGGGGGGATGGCGGGACCGGAGGACGGATCCGTTGCTTCTTGCTTAGTCATCGCCACCCATCATCTCATTGAGGGGCTAAAAGTCTGCAGGCAGGATGTCCTTGGCCAGATCGGCGATCCGGCGTTCGTTCGGGAAGGAGAGCCGTTTGGGCAGGTCGGCCAGTTTCACCCAGGCGACATCCACCGCCTCGTGGTCCGGATCATTCTCGATGGTCAGGTACCCTCCTGTCGCGCGCAACAGGTAGTGGTGCACCGTCTTGTGGACGCGGTGCCCGCTGACGGTGAACCAATAATCGATGCTGCCCAGCGGCGCCAATACCTGGCCACGGATGCCCGTTTCTTCCTCAATCTCGCGGACGGCTGCCTGTTCATGGTTTTCCTGGTTTTCGGGATGGCCCTTCGGCAGGCACCACTCAAGCCGGCCCCCGCGGTTCAGGCGCGCGATAATCGCAACCCGTAGTTCGTCGTCGGCCTTGTCCACCACGACGCCGCCGGCCGAAATCTCTTCCACGGTCGGGAGCGCCGACACCTGATGGTGTCCTCCGGGCGCGATGTGGGCACCGATTGCCGACGGCAACGGTGTCCTCTTCGGAGCGCTCGGAACTGGGTGGGCCATGACCTCCACTCTAACTACCTTTGCGCGCAGATGAGGACAGACTGTCCGCTCCGTTCCGCACCCCCGTGCGAGTGCAGAACCCGGCCGTCAGCAAAAAGTCTGGCATTGTTAAAGAACTATGGTGCAAGATCTTGATAGCTCGTCGCTAGACCCGGTCGTACTCGAACTGGGGCAGCTCTTTGTGGACGCCGGGCATGAAATATCGCTGGTGGGAGGGCCGGTCCGCGATCTCTTTCTGGGGCGCGGCTCTCCGGATCTGGATTTCACCACCGATGCCACCCCGGAAGAGACCCTGCGGGTGGCCAAGAAGTGGGCGGATGCTCATTGGGAGATCGGCCGCGCCTTCGGCACCATTGCCTTCCGGAAGAACGGGCGCGACGGCAAACCGCTGACGATTGAAGTCACCACCTACCGTGCTGAGGCGTATGAGGCGGACTCCCGCAAGCCTTCGGTGGCGTTCGGTAAATCCCTGCGGGATGATCTGCAGCGGCGCGATTTCACCATTAACTCGATGGCACTGCGTCTCCCATCCATGGAACTGGTGGACCCTTTCGGCGGTGTCCGGGACCTGCGCGCAGGACTGCTCAGGACACCAGCCGCCCCTGAATCGTCGTTCTCAGATGATCCACTGCGGATGATGCGCGCCGCCCGCTTCGCCGCCCAGTTGGGCATGACGATTCACCCGGACGTGCACGCGGCGATGACCGCGATGGCAGCGCGGATCGGTATTATTTCCGCGGAGCGGGTGCGTGATGAACTGGTCAAACTGATCTGTGGGGCCGATCCGCGTGCCGGGATCGATGTTCTGGTGGATACCGGGCTGGCGGAGCAGGTGCTACCGGAAGTTCCCGCGCTAAAGCTGGAAACAGATGAGCACCACCGGCACAAAGATGTCTACCAGCACTCACTGCAGGTATTGGAACAGGCCGCGGAGCTGGAGACCGGCCCGGACGGCGCGGTGCCGGGCCCCGACTTTGTGCTCCGCTTCGCCGCCCTGATGCATGACGTGGGGAAACCGACCACACGCCGCTTTGAACCCGGCGGTGCGGTGAGCTTCCGTCACCACGACGTGGTGGGCGCAAAGCTGACGGCGAAACGGATGAGAGCGCTGCGCTTCGACAATGATTCCATCAAGGCCGTTGCGCGCCTGGTGGAGCTGCATATGCGCTTTTATGGCTATGGTGAGGCGGAGTGGACGGATTCCGCCGTTCGCCGGTACGTCGCGGATGCCGGACCGTTGCTGCCGCGGCTGCACCGACTGACAAGGTCGGATGTCACGACGCGCAATCAGCGTAAGGCCGACAGGCTCTCCTTTGCCTACGACGACCTGGAGCAAAGAATCGCGGTGCTGCACGAGCAGGAAGAGCTGGCCTCGATCCGCCCGGACCTTGACGGTGCCCGGATTATGGTTTTGTTGGGCTTGAACCCCGGGCCCGTGGTGGGGCGGGCCTACAAATTCCTGCTCGAGGAGCGAATGGAAGACGGTCCGCTGGATCAGGCGGAGGCAGAACGTCGTCTTCGCCTGTGGTGGTCGAAGCAGCCCGAGGCCGCCGTTGTCAGGGACAGGACCGACGGCGGCAGCGCGGGTGACGGGACCGGCGACGGTCAGGCTGCGGGTCCCCGGTCAAGGGACGTCCATTCCGGAATACCAGATGCACCGTCAATGGAGGAACAGCATGAGGGTTGATTCAGACGCAGCGACACGCTCATCCGAGACTGCACCACCCAAGCTCTGGCTGCTGCGACACGGGGAAACCGAATGGTCCAGGAGCGGGCAGTACACGGGTTTGACGGACCTGCCGCTAACGGAGCTCGGTGAGGAACAGGCACTATCGGCCAAGGCGGCCCTGCGGGGTGTCGATTTTGACCTGGTACTGACGTCTCCGTTGCAGCGGGCACGTCGTACGGCCGGTATCGCCGGGTTCCCCGACGCGATCGTGGAACCCGCCGCACATGAATGGGACTACGGCGACTATGAGGGCATCAACAGCGCCGAGGTCAGAGCGGAAAACCCCGGTTACCTAATTTGGAAGGACGGCGTACCCAACGGGGAAACACTGGCCCAGGTAGCCTCGCGGGCGGATGGCATCATTGCGCGGGTATTGAGCACCCAGCCGGACGGGGCAATGGTAGGGAATGCCCTACTGGTAGCCCACGGGCACTTCCTTCGGGTGCTGGCCGCACGCTGGCTTGAATTGGATGCGTTTGAGGGCCGGCACTTTTTGTTGGGCACTGCCAAAATTTGCACCCTCGGCTGGGACAAACGCACTCCCGCGATTGAGCAATGGGGCCTCTGAACAGTGCCTGCAGACGCGGAATTCAACCGTCCTTAAAACTTCCTTGAGAAACTTTATGAATGGTGTGGTCAAATACGCGCTTTATGGGGTAGCCCGGTGAATGAGTTCACCGCAATCAGCCTGCAGGTGCCGGAACATATCGCCGCCGACCGGCCTTAGCTCGTCGCGCCCGCCGATCCTGCTAAAGAATCCACGGCACCGCCAGGCACTGCCACTGGGACGAATGGACGAATGACTGTCGGTTCTTCCTTGAACAGGCCCAACTCAATGGGTCCAACCGGACAGCCCGCGTTGTCTGCCGGACCATACATTGGGAACAATACGGTGGAATTGCTACGGATTTCCGGTCAGGGACATCCCGACTGCGGCAGAAACCGGTGACCAGGTACAAACAATTCGCGCAGCTTTGTGCCCGGATAATGTCTTCTTCCCTAAAAGAAAATGGTTTTATTTGTTGCGCCCGATAAAAGGCTGCTCCAATCGAAAGGCCGCGCGGTGCCACTTCTCGTAAACACCCTTCACGCAATCCGAACGCATTCCTGCCCCCGAATCATGGTATTGAAGGAGGTGACAACATGAGTGGATTCCCTTCCCTTTCCTCCATTAAGAGGGTCTTCTTCACTCCGATCGATCAGGACCGGGTCGATCGGAGTCGTCAAAAGCACGAACGTGACATTGCGGGTCTCAGGACTCTGGACATAGGGCGTGACTGTCGCGATGGCTTCCGTGTGATTCCGGTGTTTTTGTTGAGTGGTCGGCTGTTAATTTTCCCTCAGACGCGATAGAATCTAAGCAAGATAATCGGCGGCTTCGGGAGGGGTGGATGATGGGCGTGATGACATCTCAACTGCCCCTTCCGATGGCCATGGACGCCGGTGCCGTCCCGATTGGTCTGGCGGTGTCGCTGGTCGAGGATGAGACGGGTGGCAGGGCTTTTGTTCATGGGGAACTCTCTTACGCCTGGGATGTCGGGGACACCGCGACGCGCCGGTTCACGGCGGCGAAACTGGCGGACATTAAGGCCGCGTCGGTGGCGGAGATTTCTGCCGCTTTCGGTGTGGATCCGGGCACGTTGTGGCGCTGGCGCCAGGTCCTGGCCATGGATGGGGTGTTGGGTCTGGCCCCGGAAAAGCCGGGCCCGAGGGGGCCCAGCCGGCTGACGGAATCCATGATGTCCGAGATCCGCGCCTTGCGCTCCACCGGCCTGCCACTGCGCGCAGTCGGTGCGAAAGTGGGTGTCTCCGAATTCACCGTCCGGCGGACATTGGCCATGGAAACCGCCGCACAGGAACCGGCCACTGCGCACCCGTCCCGGCAGGACCCGGAAGCCGGTCCCGTCATCACCGAACCGGCGGAAGGGCTGCCGGTTCTGCCGGCTGCGGCGGACCGGTCCGGGGAACGGGCCTGGGCCCGGACCGGGCTGCTGGAATGCGCGGCCCCGGCGTTCGCCCCGGCGGCCCGGGTGCCGTTGGCCGGGCTGTTCCTGGCCCTGCCCGCCCTGGTGAACACCGGATTGCTGGAGTGTGCGAAGGAGGTGTTCGGGGCGTTGCCGAACGGGTTTTACGGTCTGGACACCATCCTCACCGGGGCGGTGTTTCAGGCCCTGGCCGGGGAACCCCGGGCCGAGGGGATAACCCGGATCGACCCGGTCGCGATGGGACGGGTGCTGGGTCTGGACCGGGCGCCGGAAGTGAAAACCCTCCGCCGCAAAACCGCGGCCCTGGCCGGGACCGGCAGGGCCGGGGAACTGCTGACCGCGATGGCAACCAGACACCTGAACGGCAGCGGTGACGAGGAGGGCGGGGGTCTGGCCGCGGTGCTCTACGTTGACGGGCATGTCCGCGCCTATCAGGGCACGAGGAAGATCGGGAAGGTCCATTCCACGAGGTTGAAGTTCCCGGTCCCGGCGACCGAGGAGACCTGGGTCGCCGACGGACACGGGTCCCCGGTGCTGGTGGTCATGGCCGAACCCGGGGTGTTGGGCGTCGCATTGTTTGACGGTGGCCTCGTCATGGCTGGCGACGATACTGGTTTTGTCTGCAGGGTCTTGCTTTAAGTTGGTCGGCGGCGTCAGAGTGACGATGACCAGTTAAGCGAATGGCCCGGCATGCGAATTTGGAAACCTCCACGCCGGGCCGTTCTAACGCGGAAGGCCGCGCTGATGCTCACGGTAAATCATGATCTTGGGGTTGTCGAGTCAGAATTGTTGGACGGCCGCCTCTCGTGCCCCGGATGCGCCGGGAGATTACGCCCGTGGGGTTGGGCGAGGGTCCGCGTTATTCGCCATGGCACCAGCTCCGGGCGGGAACTAATGGAGCATCGTCCCCGCCGGGCCCGGTGCTCGGGGTGCGCTGTCACGCATGTGCTGCTGGCGGTTACTTTGGCGGCACGGAGGGCCGATAGCGCGGCAGTGATCGCCGCCGCGATAGAAGCCAAGACGGCTACCGGCGCCGGGCACCGGGTTATCGCTGTCCGGTTGAGCCGGCCCGCCTCCACGGTGCGTGACTGGTTACGCACCTTTGCTGCCTGCGCCGGGATCATCATAGAGAAATTCACAGCTTTTACGGTCCGTGACGCCGCGGACGCGGCCCGGATCTGGCCCAAACCAGTTGGCACTGCCGCCGGGCAGGCACTCTCGGTCTTGGCCGCTTATTCGAAGGTCCTGGGCCAGAGGTTCGGCGCCGTCGTTACGGTGGCGTGGGAACAGACCGGGATCGCTGTCTGCAACGGGTGGTTGTTCTGTCGTCCCTGGTGGGAAAACAGTGCCAACACGAACCCGCCCTTATGCCCGGCACTCTAGGTCCGGCACGCTGTGGGAAGCACCTTCCCCGACCCGGGGCAGGCGTAAACCCTGCCTAAGTTGAGAGGAGAGCCCTATGGCCGGCTCCCACAGCACCGCTTCCCGTGATGGTCTTGCCCGGAAAGAGCGAGCGGAGAAAATCGCGTTATTCCGTTACCAGCTCATCCGTGAAGCCGCGGACGACTCCGTCACTACCCGCCAACGCGGTCCCATGGTCAAGGCCCTTGCCGCGACCGTGCATCCTGGCCCGTTCGGCGGGACCATCCAGGTCTCCAAGGACACGATCGACCGGTGGATCCGTGCCTGGCGTGTCGGCGGGTTCGACGGACTCAAACCCAAACCCCGCGCCCAGGGCATGATTACCCCGGAACAGGTGTTGTCTCTGGCGGCGGTCCTCAAACGGGAAAAACCCGCCCGGACTTCGGCGCAGGTGCGGCGGATCATGATCGACACACCGAAATCACACCCGCCGGCGCCAACAAAACCGATGACGTCAAACCCGCCACCGGCGCTACGGTCCAGGATACTGCCGGGACCACGATCTCGTCCTTGGAGGAGCTGAACGCGTTATTCAGTTCCTGGGTGGAAATGGTCTACCACCAAGCCATCCACTCCACTACCGGACAAACACCGTTAGCCCGGTGGGATACCGGCTGGGCGAACCGGCGCCCGGACCGCCGGGACCCGGACATCATTGCCGAAGCGTTCCGCTGGTCCGCGCACCGAACAGTGACAAAATCAGCGACGGTCTCCCTGCAGCCCAACATCTACCAAGTCGACCCGTTGCTGGCCGGGAAACGCGTTGAGCTGATCTACGATCCCTTCGACCTGACCGGTGCCATCAGCGTTAGTGCCGCCGGCGGGGTCCCGGCCGGGGAAGCGGTCCTGCTGGAGATCCGCCGCCACGTCCACCACAAAGCAGCCAAAGCCGTTAACGACGCCGATACCGGGGCCGTCAACGCGTCCTCCGGGATCGATTACCTGCGCATGGTAGCGGACCGGCATAAAGACACCATGGTCGGAGCGCCCATCAGCTTCGACAAAATCGCCGCCGGGACCACCAACACCGCCAGCACCACCGGGACCGCTAAGGAACTAAACATATGAGTATCGATCGTTTACAAGCCCACTATGGATTCACCCGCATGCCCTTCGGTAGGGACCTCCCGCCCCAAGCCCTGCACGCCCACCCTTCCCACCGCGAAGCGATCGCGAGGATCGATTGGTGCGTCTCCCAACGCCAACTCGGAGTGATCACCGGTGAAGTCGGCGCCGGGAAAACCGTCGCCGTCAGGGCAGCCCTGAAACAACTCGAACCATCCCGGCACCAGATCATCTACATCCCGGACCCCACGATCACGATGCGCGGGATCCACACCGCGATCGTGACCGCCCTCGGCGGCGGGCCAGCCTTCTACTCCGGCGTCCTAGCCTCCCAAACCGCGTCCCTGCTCGCCGGGGAACTCGACGAGCGTTCCCGCTTACCCGTTGTCGTGATCGATGAAGCCCACCTGCTCTCCAACACCGATCTGGAAGCCCTGCGCATGCTCACGAACACCGAGATGGACACCGGTTCGCACTTCGCGCTGCTGCTCATCGGTCAACCAACCCTGCGCCGACGACTCAAACTCGCCGTGCTGGCCGCCCTGGACCAACGAATCTCCACCCGCTACACGATCACCGGGATGGCGCCGACAGACACCACCGATTACATCCGGCACCACCTCACCTATGCAGGCCGATCCGACCCGCTATTCTCCGATGACGCGATCACCGCGATCCATCAAGCATCCCGCGGCTACCCCAGAGCAGTGAACAACCTCGCCGTCGCCTCCCTGATCGCAACCTACGCCGGCAACAAATCCATCGTGGACGTCAGCGCCGCCCAATCCGCGATCACCGAAAACAGTGAATAAACCCGACCAGCGCCCCCGTCACCGATGACGACCACCACGTCACCATGACAATCAACGCCCCGCCGGGCACCACCGGCGGGGCGTTTCCATACCCGAACCATCGTCACCAAAGACGACGGCCCTATCGTCAAACAACGCGACGGATAACACCGGGGCCGCGCTGACCGGGGAACTGCGCCGGCTCCTGCCGACCCTGCGCACCATCATCGGCGATGACCGCCCGGTCCTGGTCGGTTTCGACCGGGGCGGCTGGTCCCCGGCCCTGTTCCAACACATGAGTTCAGCAGGTTTTGATGTGCTGACCTGGCGCAAGGGCACCACCGGGGACATCGACGACTCCCTCTTCAGCGAGGTCACGCACACCGACGAACACGGACAAACCCGGACCTGGGCCGCGGCCGACATCCGGGTCGAGGTGCCTGTCGGAACTACCGGGGAAGTGTTGTCGATGCGCCAGATCAGCCGCAAGGTCAAGGTCCCGGCAGGCGGGTTACGGCAGATCCACATCCTCACCACCGACACAGACCTCGCTACCGGGGAAGCGATTTACCGTATGGGTGCCAGGTGGCGGCAGGAGAACTACTTCCGCTACGCCAGGATCCGCTTCGCCCTGGATTCCCACGACGCCTACACCAGTACCGATGATGATCCGGAACGGTCGGTGCCGAACCCGGCCAAACGCAAGGCCTACCAGAACGTACTTACCGCCAAAACCCGGTACGGGAAGGCCCTCGCCGACACCGATGCCGCGTTGCTGGCGGCCCGGACCCCGGCGCCGGGAACGGCCACGGTCCTGATCACCAATGCCGGGCACAACGCGATCACCGCGGACCTTTTCACCGCCCAAACCGTCTTCGAGGAGGCGCAGGCGGTGCATAAGGAGATCCCGGCCCGGGTACCCCTTGGTGACATCGCCCCGGGCCAGCAGGTCCTGGACACCGAGACGAAACTGCTCACCCACGCGATCCGGATGGCCGCGTTCAACACCGCGTCCACCCTGGCCAGGGAGATCCGCACCAACACCGGCTACGCCCGCGCCGACGACGAAGCCCACGCCCTGATCCGGCAGGCTCTCACGACCAGCGGCGACATCGACCCCGGCCGGGACGGCTACCTCACCATCCGCCTCGACCCCCTCCCCACCAAACGGGCCACGGCCGCGATCGCCGAACTCTGCGACCACCTCACCAGCACCGAAACCCGTTACCCAGGCACGGACCGGATCCTGCGATTCGAGACAAAGAAACGCGAAACGTCGCTCAGCGATTAAAGCGCTAGGTCAGGAGTCCTGGGGACTGAACGTCATCAATATCAGGTAGCGGCCCGGGGTCAGGCTGCCTAGGCCCATGGCCGACGTGCACGCACCGGCTCTCCGGAGCCGTCCGGTATATTCACTCGCCGTTCGGCTCCGGATATGCTGCCCTCCTTTGTCAGCACCAGCCGGTAAGCTCGCAATCATGCAGGATTCCGAACCCCACGCGCGCCGCCGGCGCGTCCGCATCGCCGTTCCCACCCGCGGTGATGCGCTGCTGAGCCGTATGACCGAGGTGGTTGGTGGCCCGCTGGGACGCCGGAGTGCGCCGGGCGTTGTCAGTCCGGGATTCTTTACCGTCGAACGGGTGCTGATCATTATGGTCGTGGCGTCTGGAATCCTGGCGGTGCTGTTGAAATTCCATTGTCGCCAGTCCGGCTGGAGCACACCGGATCAGTACTCCACCACGTGCTGGTCCGAGATACCCAATGTCTTCAAGGAAAAGGGCCTGGCCGTTTTCTTTCCGTACTTCGGTCCCAACGCCACCTTTGACTACCCGCCGCTGACCGGCGAGGTCGCCGGAATCACGGCATGGCTCACCACTGCCGCCGGTGTGGGCGCTCCGCGTCAGCTGGCTTTTTTTGATCTCAACGCCGTCCTGATCATTGCGATGTGGATTCTTGCCGTCGTGGCCACTGCGCGCACGGCGCGGCGCCGCCCGTGGGATGCGGCAATCGTGGCGGCCAGCCCGGTGCTTCTTTTTACCGCACTGACCAGCTGGGACATGTGGGTTGTGGGCCTGGTTTCCGTGGGCATGCTGCTGTTTGCGCGGCGGCGGAACGTGGCCGGAGGCGCCGTGCTGGGGCTGGCCGTCTGCGCCCAGCCGTATGCCCTGCTGATCCTGGTGGCCCTGCTGATGCTGAGCATCCGGACCCGCCGGTGGCTTCCGCTGCTCGAGGCGGTGACCGCCGCCGTCGTCGCCTGGCTTGTTATCATGCTGCCGGTCCTGGTCCTGAATTTCGGCACATGGCGCGCCTACCTGAATATCGGACTGGATAACCAGCCCAGTGAATCCTCCATCTACAAGGCCTACAAACTGGTCGCGGAACGGTTGGGCGGGGCGGGAATGGGCACCGTGGCCGTTGACCTTGCCCAGCTGATCCTGCTGACGCTGTCGGTTTTGGGCATCGGTTGGTTAGCGCTGGCCGCTCCGCGCCGTCCACGGTTGGCGCAGCTCGCGTTCCTGCTGGTCGCGGCTTATTGCCTGACGGACAAGCATGCCGCACCCCAGCACGTCCTTTGGCTGCTGCCGCTGCTGGCGCTGGCGCGTCCCAAATGGCGCACGGTGCTCAGCTGGCAGGCGGTGGAGGTTCTCCACTACCTGGCGCTGCTGCTGTTCCTGGGCCGTGAACTCGGGGATGGAAATGCGCAGCACGCCATCGACATGCCGTATTTCGTGCTGGCGGTGCTGCTGCATGTCGGGGCGACTCTGGCCGTGATGGCGCTGGTGGTGCGGGAGATCCTGCGGCCCGAGTCCGATGTGGTGCGGCGTCTGGGAAGCGACGATCCGCAGGCGGGCATGTTGGAATTTGCTCCTGACCGGTTCACCGTGGGCACGGGTTGGTCCCGGGTAGTGTTGAACGGAACGAAGGCCCTGAACGGAACCGCGGGCGCGGAATTCACCCAAGGGTCAACACCGGAATCGGTCGATTGCGGAGGCACGAATCCGAGCTGTACGAGTCACGCCAACATGACTCACTCCAGTACGAATCACGCCAGTACGGATGAAGCCAGTATGAATCACGACAGCATGGATCCAGTTCATAGAGAGCAACCCCAAGGAGAATTCCCCCGGTGACCACCGAGCACTATCGTTACGAAGAGCTGACCGCGGCGCGCTTTGACGAACTCGTTGCCCGACATCCGGACACGCTGGTGCCACTCGAGCAGACGCCGCAGTGGGCCGTCTTTGAGCGCGAAACGGGCCGGAAGCCATTTGGGATTTTCGCCTATTTTGAGGACGACGGCGACGGGCCAGCAGTGCTGGCCAGTTATCTGCATTCCACCCGCCGTCTGCGCGAATCGATGGTGGTGGTTAATGGGCCCGTCTGGTTCGTGGCCCGGACGCCCGCGGCAGAGCGGCGTTTTGTGGCCACCATCCGTGGCCAGTTTGACCGTGATGCGCGGGTCAGTCCCGTCTTCCTGCGCCTGCAGGTGAAACATCCTCAGCCGGGGGTGGCCAAGGCCCTGGAACCGGGCTGGTATGACCGTGAAATTGTGGTGGACCTGACGCAGGACGAAAAGGCCATGCTGGCCGGATTCCGTCCCAACGCCCGGCAGAGCATCCGCAAGGCGACCCGCGCCGGGGTGGAGATCCGCAGGATCGAGCGGGCCGACCGGATGGAGGTATTCCGTCGGGAGCTGTACCCGATCATGGCGGAAACGGCCGCGCGTGACGGGTTTTCTGCCTTCGGCTCCGCCTACTACGAGACCTTGCTGAGCTCGCTGGCAGATTACACGGAACTGCTGGTGGCCTATCTGGACGGCAAGCCGCAGAGCTGGTTGATCAGCACAGAATACCGCGGATATGCCGTCTACTACTTTGCCGCGAGTTCCGCCCGGGCGCGGAAGGCCTTTGCCCCCTACCTGCTGTTGTGGGAGAGTTTCCGGATGCTTAAGGCCAACGGAAACACGAGCTGCGGGCTGACCGGAATCGTCAGCGAGACCTACCCGTCGCTTGCCAACGTCACGACCTTTAAGCGCAATTTCTCCAAAAACGTTGTGGTCCTGCCGACGACATTCGACGTGCCGGTGAAGAAGCTGCACTATGGTGCTCTCTGCACTGCCCTGCGGTTGCGACGCGAAGGATTCGTGGCCGTACGCCGCGGTCTTGTCCGGGCCAGGGCCCTGCTGAAGAGACTGACCCGGCGTGCCACCAAGGCAGCTGCTGTTACGCCCGAGGCAGACCATGACTGACGCCGTCGTCGTTGGTTCCGGCCCCAATGGGCTTGCCGCAGCGGTCACGCTGGCGCGGGCCGGACTGAAGGTACGGGTCTATGAGATGGGCGCCGGCATCGGCGGCGGAACGCGCAGCTCCGAACTCACTCTCCCCGGATTCCTGCACGACGTCTGCTCCGCGGTGCACCCGATGGCACTGGCCTCACCGTTTTTCCAGGCCTTCGAACTCGATAAGCGGATAGAGCTGGTGGTCCCGGAGATTTCCTACGCACACCCGCTGGACGGCGGCAGGGCCGGCATCGCCTACCGGGACCTTGACCGTACCGCCGACGGACTCGGGCGCGACGGGGACGCCTACCGGGCGCTGTTCGCCCCGATCGTGCGGCTGCTGGATGGCGTCACGGATTTTACCCAGCACCAGCTGCTGCGGATGCCTCGGAACCCGCTGGCCGCGCTGGTATACGGGCTGCGGACGCTGGAGCAGGGCACGCCGTTGTGGAATGCACGCTTTCGGGAGGACGTCGCGCCAGCGATGATCGCGGGCGTTAACGCCCACTCGATCGGCAAAATGCCGAGGCTTTCCACCGGCGGCGCGGGGATGCTGCTGGGTGCGCATGCCCACGGGCGGGGCTGGCCTGTCCCGCTGGGCGGATCCCAGGCCATCGCGGATGCCATGGCGGCGGATCTGCTGGCTCGCGGCGGTGAGATCGTGCTCAATACAACCATCTCAACACTGGCCGAAGCCCGCGCGGACTCGGGTGCGAAGGCTGTACTGCTGGATGTCTCCGCAGCGTCCCTGGCCAGAATCGCGGCCGACGAGCTGCCGCCGTCGTACCTGCGGGCCCTGGCATCCTTCACATACGGCAATGCCGCCAGCAAGGTGGATTTTGCGCTTTCCGGACCGGTGCCCTGGAGCAATGCCGAGCTGGCCGCGGCATCCACCCTGCACCTGGGCGGGAGCCGGGCGGAACTCGCCCGCTCCGAGGCGGAGGTGGCTGCCGGAATCCACCCCGCCAACCCCTACGTGCTGGTCAGCCAGCCGAGCCCCTATGACCCCAGCAGGGCACCCGCCGGACGCCAGGTGCTGTGGACCTACACCCATGTTCCGGCCGGCTCGACGGTGGATGTGACCGAGGGGATCACCGCGCAGATTGAACGCTTTGCACCCGGGTTCCGGGACGTCATCGTCGCCCGGAACACGATCACCGCCGACGAATACAGCCGGTACAACCCGAACTACATTGGCGGGGACTTCAGTGCCGGAGCGGTGACACTGCGGCAGCTGATCAAACGTCCCGTGGTTTCGGCCAATCCGTGGCGCACGCCGGCGAAGGGTGTGTACCTTTGTTCGTCGTCGACCCCGCCGGGCCCCGCCGTGCACGGGCTGTGCGGCTGGTATGCGGCGCAGAGTGCCCTCAAGGACATTTTCGCGCTGCCGGCGCCGGAGCTCGGCGTCTGACCGTTGGCTTTTCGGTGTCGCGGCTGAGCCTGTTAGGAAGCAGCCGGGCCCGATTCCGCGGGCCTGTCCGCCGGCATTGCGGCGGAGGTGGCAGTGGTCGGCGGCGTCGTACTCCGTCCGTCCGGGTCCTGTCCGTCCGGGTCCCGACGTTCGGCGCTCCTGGCTTCCGAGGTGCCCGTCGGCGCTGGCTCCAGCACCGCACCCGGCCGGCGCTTACGCCTACCGCGGAGCCAGCCACCGACGGAGTCTATGGTCGAGTCACGCACGAAGATGACATCCGCGGCCACCATGGACAAGGAGAAGACACTCAGACCCAAGAAGACGCCGATGCCGGCATGCATGGCGATGAGTCCGAGAACAGCAAGACGCCGGGTCCAGCGGTTGAGCAGCAGGAGCGGAAACAGCACCTGAATGGCCACCGAGCCCCAGGAAATCAGATGCACCATTAAATCATTGGCCACCAGCAGGTGGTTCAATTGCGGCCACGGACTGAAGTTCTCCGCATGCATTGGATAATAGATCGCCGTGCCGTCGCGCCATAGGGTGCCGCGGGCCTTTGCGACCCCGGCCACCAGATAGATGATGATGACCTGTGCGCCGATGGCGACGACAGCGAGGTTGTGCACGATGATGCCAAACCAGCCCGGTGCCGCGGTCCGGGCGATAAATGACTGACGCCGTGCGGTGGACGACTTCTCGCTGCGGATCCGGCGGCGCCGCGCGTCCAGGGACCACCGCTGCGAACCGTCGGTGAAGGAACTGTAGATCAGCATGATGCGCAGCGCATTATCCGCCGAGTCCGAGGAGGTGGGGCCCAGGGCCGCCAGCGAGATGAACATCAGCAGCGTCACCAGCGTAACGATGCGGGTCCGCCAGCCGAGCACCATGAGTACGCCGAAACCGGCCAGCAGCACCAGTTTGGCCACCAGCAGGGCATCAGGGTCACCGGCGTTAAAGTACTTGAACAGCCAGAAGTTCCAGATGCTGTCATTGCGGTAAGGCTGCGCCCAGCCAGAGGCGGTACCCCAGATGTATTTACGGTCCATGAAATTGGTGGCAACGATCGCGACCACGGACACGCCGAGCAGAATACGCAGGATGGATGTGGCGTACTTGGCGCGTTTTCCGTCCAGCAGCCAGGATTCGAGCCTGCCGACGACGTTGAGCTTCGGCGCTTCGGCTGTTCCGGCGGCGGGGGCCGACGACGTATTAGTTGCTGACATGGGGTGCCGCCTTCGTGCCGTACATGGCCTCGATGGCGGCCAAATCTATGTCTGGAACCTGGATGACGCCGCGCCAGCCCGCTTCGAAATCCGTCGCCGTGACCTGATAGTCGTTATTGTTCCGCTCGGCGTAGGGTTTTACCGGGATGGTCCGGATCGTGAATTGGACCGCCGTGACACCGTCGCCCCAGCGTGCCCGGGCCACGGAGCTGACCATGGACGTCATCGCCGTTTCATCCTTAACGAACTGCGTGACGGCCGCGGTGTCCGCGGCTGAGCCGGTATCGGCCAGATCCTTCTTCATCCGTTCCAGCCAGTCGGATCCGACGAATGGCTGCTTCGGCACGTTTTGCAGGTTCTGCGGGAGCAGCCCGGCGGATACCTGATAGTGCGAGGTGAGCTGGAAGTTGGTCAGGTACAGCCGGGAGGGCACGGGCTGGTGCAGGATGGACCTGTCCACGTCGGCCTGGGAGATATTGAACCACTCGGTGTCTGTGCCGTTGATCTGGGCCCGGACCAGAAGCTCCGTATCCACCTGGATCGGATCGGGGGCGAATACCGACCAGTACTGTTTGAACAGGGGGGTCATGTAGGCATTGATGGTTCCCTTACCGGCAATATTTGCGAGCTGGCTGGAACCGCTGAGATAGCTGACGGTGGCGAGGCCCTGCCACAGGAGCACAAGCGTCAGCGCGGCTCCCACCAGGCGTACCACTAAGGGTCTTTTTTTCATGATCTCGGCCGGACGCCCCCGTGGTCCGCCCGGTGGCGGTCGGGCGGTGCCGCTCCCTCTCTTCCGTTGCGCTCAAATTTCAGTATTGCATGCTGAAAATGAGCTCGGCGCGGGGCACGCCGGTCAGGGACCGGGCGCCGCGGGTAACAGCGGCGCCCGGATTCCGTCCCCTGCGGGGTACTCCGCTGTATTTCCGGCCGGATCAGGAATGCGTCGGGACGGCGGCGGACAGCTTGCCATCGCGCATCGTGGCCACGGCATCCGTAAGCGGAACAAACTCGGTGTCGTGGGTCACCATGACGGTGGCCAGCTGGAATTCGTCCGTGACCCGGCGCAGCAGCCGGACAATGGCGTCGCTGCGCTCATGATCAAGCGCCGCCGTCGGCTCATCCACCAGCAGCACCGTCGGGTCGCCCATCAGGGCGCGGGCAATGTTGACACGCTGGCGCTGACCCCCGGAGAGCGGGTGCGGGCGTTTGTTGGCCGACGACGCCAGACCGACGATGTCCAGCAGCTCGGCGGCCTTTGACCGTGCCGCTTTGAGCGGCTTCCCGCGCAGGTGGTCGCCGATAACGAGCTGTTCCGCTGCAGTCAGTGCGGCCAGCAGGTTTGGCTGTTGAAAGATGATGCCGACCTTGTCGCGCCGCAGCGTCGTGAGTTCCTTGTCCTTGAGGCCCGTCGCGTCGGTGCCGTCAATGATCACCAGTCCGCTGGTGGGGCGGACCAGGGTGGCGGCCGCCGCCAGCAGGCTGGACTTGCCCGAACCCGAGGGCCCGACGAGGGCCATCATCTGGCCGGCGCTGACCTCCATGCTGACGTCGTCCATCGCCTTGATGGTTCCCTCGCCGTCCGGGTATTCGAGGGTGACGTTGATGAGGCTCAACGGTGCGCCGGTGCGCGTCGGTGTAGGTGTCGGTGTCGGGGAGAGCGGGCCGAGAGTGGTGGAAGCCATGAGGAAGGTCCTTTCAGGAACTGAGGTGCTCATAGCGGGGGTGTTTTCGTTGAGGGGCCCCATCGCGGGCACCTCAGATTGTGGTTAGTTGCCGCCGAGGGCAATCAGCGCGTCCACCTTGGTCACCCGGCGGACGGCCAGGGCGGAGCCGGCCAGTCCCAGCAGCACAATGCCCACAATCGGCAGCAGCGTGGTGGCGGGTGAAACCAGGAAGGGCGCGGCCGTCGCGGCGAAGAAGCCGCCGGTGATGCCGATCAGGCCACCGATGGCGGCTCCTGCGAGCAGGACGATGGCCGCCTGGGTGATGGCGTCCCGGAGCACATAGGAGCCGGAGGCGCCCATCGCCTTTAGGACCGCGATGTCGCGGGTCCGCTGGACGGTCCAGACCGTCAGGAAGGCCACGATCACCAGGGCGGAGATGCCGTAAAGGAACGCCTGCATGAGCATCAACGAGCCGTTTTCGCTCTTGTAGGAACCCAGGGCCTGGAAGGATCCGGTACGGGAGGTGCTCACCGTGTTGGCGGCGCTGTTGGCCGCAGCCTCATCGACCCTGTCACCAATCACAGCCCCATCGGCGTAGCTGACCGCGAGGACCGTGCCCACCTGATCCTTGTCCGTCAGGTGCGCCAGCGCGGCCCAGGTGGGCTGGGCGGTCCACACGACACCGGTATGTGAGTACCACTGGTCATCGACGATGGCGCTGATGGTCAGCTCGGTATCGCCCACACTGGCCTTATCGCCGACCGAGAGTGAAAGGTCCTTTGCCACGGTTTTACCGATGACAACGGTGTCTGCGGTAACGGGCGCGGGGGCCAGGCTGCCGCCCGCCTGGACACCGAAGACCGCCACATTGGTGGTCCCGTTGTTGCCGCCGGCACCCTGGAAACGGGTCTGGCTGATGCCAACAGGCTCGGCATTGGCCACGCCCGGCTGCGTCTTCCAGCTTTGCACCTGTGCGGCGGTCACCTCTCTCTCCGTAAAGGATGCCTTGGGATCAGTGCTGCCGGGTGCGCCAAAGGCGATGGTGTCGACCGCCTTGGTGCTGCTGCTGGCGCCAAGCTCCGCGATGGCAGACGTTGACTGATTGCCCAGTCCGGCAGTGAGGCCGGAGAGCATGACCAGCAGCACGGTGATCAGGGCGACGACGCCGCCCATGAGGGCGAAACGGCCCTTCGCAAAGCGGATATCGCGGATGGCGAGAAACACGGTTTTTCTTCTTTCAGTCGGGTGCCGAAGCGGCGGAACATCTCGTACTTCCACTTTCCCGCCGATCAGTGCCTTCAACATCGGGGAGTCGGATGATCCCCGCTGACCGGGCGGCTGATCGCCCCATCAACCATTCGTATGATCCGCTCGTCTCCGGCAGCGCCTAAGCTGGTGCTATGCCTGCCCCGGAACCAGTCCCCGCGCCGGCCGCAGCGGGCAGCCCCGCCTCCTCCAGCGTCCTGATCCTGCGTTTCCTGCGGGTCACCTTGCATGTCGGCTTCGCGCTGCTGCTGACGATCGCCGTCGTCCGGCTCCTCACCACGGTCCAGGATGGCCCGGCACGCTGGGCGCTGCTGGCCGTCGCCGTCCTTCTGGCGCTGGTGTTTCTGGCCGGAACCGTACTCGAAAAGCGGTACGCGGCAGGACTCTCCGCGCTGGATCCGGGCCGGTATGCCATCTTCTGGCTGGCCACGGTCACCGCACTCTGGGGCGTCCTGCTCGCCGGAAGTGCCGAATTTTCCTGGCTGGCGTTTCCGCTGTTCTTCCTGCATATTCACGTGCTCCCGCGTCGGCTGGCGATAGTGACCGTTGCGCTCATGACCGCGGCCGTCATCGCGTCGCAGTGGGCCGCCAGCGGGCTTGCCGTACCGGCGGCGGCGGCCGTGGTGGGGCCGGTGCTCGGCGCCGTTTTCTCGATCGCAACCGGGATCGCCTACCGGGCGCTGTACCTGGAGGGCGAACTCCAGCGCCGTGCCGCGGATGAGCTCCGCCGGACCCGGGCCGAACTGGCAAGAACCCAGCACGACGCCGGTGTGCTGGCCGAGCGCGAGCGGCTGGCCCGTGAAATCCACGACACCCTGGCGCAGGGTTTTTCCAGCATCGTGCTGCTTTCGCGGGCCGCGGATAAATCGCTGAGCACCGGGGATCCGTTCACCGCGCGGAACCGGTTGGCGATGGTGCAGCAGACCGCGGCGGATTCGCTGGCCGAGGCCCGGAACTTTGTCCGTGGCCTGTCGTCCCCGCAGCTGCAGGAGTCGTCGCTGGTGGAGAGCCTGCGCCGGCTCTGCGAGAAGACGGAGACGGAGGCGGCCGCCCGCGGCGTTGGCCTGCGCTGCAGGTTCGAGCTCGATGGCGAACCCGTGGAGCTGCCGCAGCCGTACCAGGTCACCCTGTTGCGCGCGGCGCAGTCCAGCCTGGCCAACGTCTGGCTGCACGCGAAGGCCGGGACCGCCGTCGTCACCCTCAGCTCCCTGGGGAGCGAAGTGACGATGGACATTTACGACGACGGCGTGGGCTTTGATCCGGCGCCGGCGCCGGCGCGGGCGGACGGCAGCGGATACGGGCTGCGCTACCTGCGTGAGCGCGTCGGAGCGCAGAACGGGACGCTGGCGTTGGAATCCGCTCCCGGCGAAGGCACCGTGGTGGCTTTGCGCCTGCCGCTGGAACCGGCCGTTCCGCCGGATAGGGGCGACCGTGAAGGCGCCGGTCTGGGAAATGGTGTCGGGGACGGCGACGAATTGGAGGTCGTCGATCGCGATAGTGCCGTCCGGGATGGCCCCGCAGACAAGGGGAACGATGTCTGAAATCCGACTGCTGCTGGTTGATGACCACCCCGTGGTGCGCGCCGGGCTGCGCGCCATGCTCACCGAATTCGAGGGCATAACGGTCGCCGCGGAAGCAGCCGACGGCGGCGCCGCCCTGCGCGAGCTGGCGCGCCTGACGACGCTGGGTGAGCAGGTGGACGTGGTGCTGATGGATCTGCAGATGGGCGCCGGGATGGACGGTGTCATCGCCACAGCAAAGATCAGATCCCTGCCGTCGCCGCCCCCGGTGCTGATTCTGACCACGTATGACACGGATGCGGACATCCTGGCAGCGGTTGAGGCCGGTGCCAGCGGATAAATGCTCAAGGACGCGCCGCCGGAACAGATCCTGCAGGCGGTAATGTCTGCCGCGGCCGGACAGACCGCGCTGGCCCCGGAGGTGGCGGCCCGGCTGATGGGCCGGATCCGTAACCCTGAGCCGGCACTGTCGGTGCGGGAAGTGCAGCTGGTGGAGCTGCTGGCCACCGGAATGTCCAATCGTGCCATCGCCAAGGCCCTGTTCATCTCGGAGGCGACGGTCAAGACGCATCTGGTGCACATCTACGAGAAGCTGGGCGTGGATAACCGGACGGCCGCGATTTCCGTGGCCACGCAGCGCAGGATTATCCGCGCCTCCGGCCGCTAGTGTTCCGTGTTAATGGTTTGTTTGCGTTTCATCTTGCCCAGGAGATACTCCGCTGACTTGGTCCAGGTGAATGGTTTGGCGTCCTGGTTGTAGTTCTCGATGTAGCGTTCCATGGTTTCCTCCAGCTCTTTCACGGAGCTGAATGCTCCGCGTTTGAGGCACTGGCGGGTGATGATCCCGAAGAAGATCTCCACCATGTTCAGCCAGGAACAGCTGGTCGGGGTGAAATGCAGGCTCACGCGCGGGTTTTCGGCCAGCCAGTCCTTCACGTTCTGGTGCTTATGGGTCGCATAGTTGTCGCAGATGACATGCAGCTCAACCCCGGGGTGGGCGTGGGCGACCCGGCTCAGGAAATCGACGAACTCGATGTTGGTGTGCTTTGGGTAGAAGGCGTTCGCGCTGAGTTTGCCGGTGAGAACCTCCAAGGCGGCGAACAAGGTGGTGGTGCCGTTGCGCTTGTAGTCGTGCGTCTGCTGCAGCGGGTGGGTCGGGGACAGCGGCTGGTCCGGGCCGGTGCGGGACAGTGCCTGGATTTGGGTCTTCTCATCAATGCTCACCACCACCGCGTTTTCCGGCGGGGACATGTACAGGCCCACCACGTCCCGGAGCTTGGACTCCAGGGCCGGGTCGGTGGAGAATTTAAACGTCTCGATCCGATGCGGCTGGATCTTCCAACGGCGCCAGATTCGGGCCACGGACGAAAAAGAGATTCCGTGGCGTTCGGCCATGATGCGCGCGGACCAGTGCGAGATCCCCAGCTCCGCCGGCGGGTTCCCGTCATTGGTCAGGGTGTCGGCAATCAGGGCGAGTTCGTCGATCTCCCGCTCCCGGCCCGGGCGCTGGACATCGGACAGGGCCTCGATCCCGCCCTCGGCATAGCGGTTGCGCCACTTCAAAACCGTGGGCGCCGAAAACCCGGTGATCTTCTCAATCTGGACATTCGGCATCCCGTCAGCAGCCAACAAAACCGTGCGCGCCCGCAACGCCAACGTCGCAGTGGAAGAATTCCCACGAGTCAACGCTTCCAGGGCGCCCCGGTCCCCGTCGCGCAACTGAAGTGCCTTTGCCAGATAAACCATGGATCAAGTCTGACAAACAATCAGACCCAAAGGAATCAACGACACGCTACACTAGAACCGCTGATCAAGCGTGCCGCTGGCCGAACGAGCCGTCGGACTATTCGGGTGTGGCCCGCGGGTTGACCCTGCAGGGCCTCGCCGCCGATCCGCGTCGTCGGGGCCCCGCGGGTAGCTGCAGGGCCGGGCCGGTGCTACGCTCCGAGCTATCGGACCATCACACGAGGGACTTCGGCCATGAGCACTCCACATTCCAGCGTTCCGCAGCTGATCCGTGTTTCTGCACAGGAAAACGGCGACAGGCTGTGCGTACGCTTCCAACTGAGCAAGTCCATGCCGACGCATGGCAGTTATCTGATGGGAATGGTTGCCGCCAGTGAGGACTATTCACACCAGCGCCGGCTGTCCATTGAATTCGTCAACGGCGATCTGGTGGACTTTTCCACGTTCAACCACGAGCAGGTGGACCAGGAACACCACAACCACTCCGGTGTCACTCTTGACGGCACCACAGTCACCGCGGACTTCCCAGCCTCATCCATCGGAGGGTTAGGCAGGGGACGCATCGTCACCGCCTACAGCCACGCCGACGGTGAGCAGCTGCAGTCGCGCTTTCCGGTGGACACCGAAGGATTTTAAGGGCCGTTCCACCATCTGCTGATAGCCTGAAAAGTACCTATTGCCTCCGGCCTCATTCGGCGTACCCTCGGTACTACCGTTGGCCGAGCCTCAGGAGGTAGCTTTTGTGTCCCGTTCCCTTGGCCCCGCGTAAAGGCCGCCGCACTGCACTGACTTCCGCGTGCGCGTTCCTGGTCGGTATCGGCCTCCTCAGCGTCGGAACGGGAAGCACAGATCCGCTGAGGACCACCTACGCGGATGGACTGCAACCGGGCGTGATCGACAGTCCAGCCAGCACGGTGCTCGGTGAGAGGACGACGGCGGCCGTCTTGGCGCCGTCCGACGCCCAACTGGTGTTCGCCAGCAGTCCCGTGCTCTCGGAACCGGCACCGATACCCGGTTGGCCAACGCAGATGTTCCCGCTTCCAGCGCGGGACCGCGTCGCCCCGCTCTCCGCGACCGGGCAGCTCGCTGTGGTCAGGGCAGCGTATGCGGGACTGGGGCACCCCTACGTTTGGGGCGGGACCAGCGTTCTTCTTGGCTGGGACTGTTCCGGATTTGTGCAGTGGGCGTACCGGCAGGCCGGTCTCAATCTGCCGCGGACGGAACAGTGGACAGTCATGGTTCCGACATCGGCGCCGCAGCCCGGGGACCTGGTAGCGCAGAATCAGGATGGACCTGATCATTGGTCGCATGTGGGAATCTACGTGGGCGGCGGCATGATGATCAGCGCGCTGAACCCGGACGTGGGGACGGTATTACTGCCGGCCTGGGCCACGGGAACGTCGAGATACTTCACCATGGCCGCGCCGTCGGGTTCCGGGGAGCCTCTGCTGGAGCCGTCGACGGCGCCGGGACTTCCCTTTAGGGTGACCCCGGCTCCCGTGGCGGCGCCGCGGCCGTTGCCGGCCGCGGCATTTGCTCCGCCCGCGCCGTTGGCCCCGTCGCCGCGACCCGCGCCTGACCCTACCCCGTCGGTAAGGCCGAGGCCTATTCCGAAGCCGATGACTACCCCGTCCCCGTCCCCGACGCCTAGCCCGACTCCGAAGCCGTCGCCGTCGCCGTCGCCGACACCAATGCCGTCGCCGTCGCCGACACCGGCCTCGTCGCCGCTGCCGACCCCATCACGGACTCCGGCTTCGTCGCCGCTGCCGACTGCCACCCCGTCGCCGACTGCCACCCCGTCGCCGACTGCCACCCCGTCGCCGACAGCCACTCCGAAACCGACGGCAACCCTGCCTGCAACCCCGTCGGCCATCGGGCTCATTCCGCAGCTGGCGCAAAAACAAAAGTCCTCTGATGGGCTTACCGCTGCTGCGGCCGCCGCGCTGGCCGGCATAGGCATCGCCCCAGCCGATACGAGGAAGGTCGGAAAATCCGGCACGGTGAGCTATTTCGCGGCGGTGAAAGGTGCGGAGGGCATATGTTTCCTCGCTGCTGACCAGTACGGTGCACTGATCCAGAGCCGCTGCACCGACACTGACACCTTCTTTGCCCAGGGACTCCGGCTCACCGGCCTCCCACTCGGTCAGGCTGCGCTGCTCATCGCGACGGATTCAGATCCCGCCCACAGCCGGAGCGCCGGTTGGAACGCGGTGTCGGGGAATCTGCTGGTCAATAATCCGTAACCCGTTGAGCGCGGCCGTCCATACCAGTAGCGGCATGGTTTGGTGCGGGTGCGCCGATGCGGCCTTCAGGGTGGAAGACTGGTCACGTGGGCCATATAGACGTTGCAAATATTGATTACTTCCTCTCCGACGGCAGGCAGTTGCTCAACGGAGTGAACTTTCGCGTTGCCGATGGCGCCAAAACGGCGCTGATAGGCCCCAATGGGACGGGTAAGACGACCCTGCTGCGGATTATCGCCGGAGACCTTGTTGCGGATGAGGGGGCCGTCTCCAAATCCGGTAATCTGGGCGTCATGCGCCAGTTCGTCGGGCAGGTCCGGGATGAGACCACCGTGCGGGAGCTGCTGCTGTCCGTGGCATCGCCGGACATTCGGGCGGCCGGGAACGCCGTCGATGCCACCGAACTGACCATGCTGGAGCGCGACGACGAGCCCAGCCAGATGGCGTACGCCCGGGCAATCGCAGACTGGGGCGATGCGGGCGGTTACGAGATGGAGACGACCTGGGACGAAGTGACCATGGCGTCCATGGGCATCGACTTCTACAAGGCCCAGTATCGGAAGGCCTCCACCCTCAGCGGCGGAGAGCAGAAGCGGCTGGTGCTGGAAGCGCTGTTCAGCGGGCCGGACGAGATTCTGCTGCTCGACGAGCCGGACAACTACCTTGATGTGCCGGGCAAACGCTGGCTGGAAGCCAAACTTGCGGCCTCGGAGAAATCCGTTCTCTTCGTCAGCCATGACCGGGAACTGCTGGCCAATGCGGCCAGCCGCATCGTGACCCTGGAACCTGGCATCAACGGTGCCTCCAGCTGGACGCACGGCGGAGGATTCGCCTCCTATGTGCAGGCCCGCGAAGACCGTAATGCGCGCTTTGAGGAGCTGCGGCGCCGCTGGGACGAGGAACACGTCAAGCTCAAAGAGCTGGTGAACATGTACAAGAACAAGGCCGCATTCCGCTCCGACATGGCGAACCGGTACCAGGCCGCGCAGACACGGCTGACAAAATTCCTGGAGGTGGGGCCGCCGGAAGCGCTGCCGATTGAACAGAATGTGAAAATGCGGCTCAAGGGCGGCCGGACGGCGAAGCGTGCCATCGTGGCCCGGAAGCTGGAACTGACGGGGCTGATGAAACCGTTCAACGCGGAAATCTGGTTTGGCGACCGCGTGGCGGTGCTGGGCTCGAACGGTTCCGGGAAGTCACATTTCCTCCGGCTGCTGGCGGCCGGAGGTTCCGATCCGGACAAGGAACATCAGCCAGTCTCCGACGTCGACATCGCACCCGTCCCGCACGAGGGCTCGGTGAAACTCGGTGCCCGGATCCGCCCTGGCTTCTTTGCCCAAACGCATTCGCGTCCCGACCTTCTGAATCGCACGCTGCTGAGCATCATGCACCGCGGGGATGAACACCGTTCCGGGCTTGGACGCGAGGCCGCGGCCGGTGCGCTGGACCGGTATGGACTGGCCTCGCAGTCGGAGCAGAAGTACGATTCTCTCTCCGGAGGGCAGCAGGCGAGGTTCCAGATCCTGTTACTGGAGCTGTCCGGCGCAACGCTGCTGCTGCTCGATGAACCCACCGACAACCTGGACCTGCATTCTGCCGAGGCGCTGGAAAAGGCGATCGATGCCTTCGAGGGAACCGTGCTTGCGGTCACGCACGACCGCTGGTTTGCGCGCAGTTTCGATAGGTACTTCGTCTTCGGCAGTGACGGCAACGTCTATGAAAGCGACGAGCCGGTGTGGGATGAAAAGCGGGTACAACGGGCCCGGTAGGCCGGCAGCGGACTACAGGTCGAGGACGCGGCGGAGACCGCGGTCCACCTCGTCGATGAAGCTAGCTGGGACGTGATCGACTTCGTGGCTTAGATCCGATTTGTTGAGCGTGACCAGGGCCGTGACATTCACTACCGAATCTTGAGGCAGACCCGTCGCAGCGACGGGCAGGAACACATTTCCAGGCATCGCGGCTAGGGCAGTGTTGGAGGTGATGATCGCTACCAAGACAGTTGCCAAGTGACTGGCGTTGTAGTTGCTGGCCTGAATGACCAGGACAGGTCCGCGCTTGGCAGGTCGGCTGCCAATGGCTGGACCTAGATCAGCCCACCACACGTCGCCGCGCTCGATCACCACTGCTCGTCAGCAGCCAGCAGGAGCCGATGACCCTCTTCGACAGCCGCGGCGTAGGACTCGTCTTGCACGCCGATCTGGTTCAGTGCACTATTTATCTGCTCAGCCAGAGAATGAGTGTCCAGTTTGTCAAGGTAGCTGTTTGCGGCAAGCGCGAAGAACTCCGATCGGCTCAGCCCGAGGTCTTTTGCGCGGCGAGAGACCCGGTTAAAGGTGTCGTCGGGAACGGAGATGGCGGTCTTCATGGAATAAGTGTAGCCAGGTATAACCAGGTATAACCATCCTTTCACCAAAGTTGGCGCCAGCAGAATCAGCCGGAGTCGCCTTGGCGATATAACAGGAGGGACGCTAGCATTGAATGTAATTGCGGTAATCCGAAGAAGTTGAAGAAGCGGAAACTTCCGCCCGCAGGCTCGATGCGCAACTGTGTGAGGCACGCAAGAGCTCAAATTCATTGCGCTCGGCGCTTCTGTCTTCTGCCTTCTCCGGCCAGTTGGTTGACCAGGACCCCAACGACGAACCAGCCTCTACCCTGCTTGAGCGCCTCAAAACCGAGGGGGCCGCGGAAAGCCGGCCCCTCGCCGTCGTACTTCCCGAAAGGCCGTCTCCATATGAGCAACCACGCTGAACTCCGTCGCCTGGTCGACAAGTTATGGAGCTACTGTGACGTGCTGCGCGACGCCGGGGTGGCTGCGATCGAGTATGTGGAGCAGCTGAGTTTTCTGCTGTTCCTCAAGATGGCCGATGAGCGTGAGAAGAACCCGTTCTACCCCAAAAAGGTGTTCCCGCCGGGGCTTGATGTCTCTTGGGACCGGCTCGCCTCGCTCAGTGGGGACGCGCTGGAGGTGGAGTACCAGCGGGTGCTGCGCAAGCTGGGCAAGGAGCCCACCAATCTGGGCGTGATCTTCCGCAAGGCGCAGAACCGGATCCAGGAGCCGGCGCTGCTGCGCAAGCTGATCCGTGACCTGATCGGCACCGAAACGTGGTCTGTGGGCGGTGACCTGAACGGCGACGCGTTTGAGGCGCTGCTGCAGCGCTCGGCCTCGGGCGTGAAATCCGGGGCGGGCCAGTACTTCACGCCGCGGCCGCTGATTCACGCCATGGTGGAAGTGATGCGCCCGGTGCCGACGGATTTTATCATCGACCCGGCCTGCGGAACGGGCGGGTTTCTGCTCTCCGCTGTGGAGTACATTGAACGCCACTTCGGCACGGGGGTGACGCCGGACCAACGGGAAAATCTCAGCTCCGGGCAGCTGGTCCGCGGGGTTGAACTGGTGGATTCCACCGCCCGGTTGGCCACCATGAACCTTTTCCTGCACGGGGTGGGCCGCGAAAACGGGGAACCCGTGATTGACGTGCGCGACGCCCTCTCCGGGGTGTCGTCCACGCACGCCACGCTGGTGCTGGCGAATCCGCCGTTCGGCAAGAAGTCCTCCATTACGGTGACCGACGATGAGGGCCGGGCGGAAAGGGAGGACGTTTCCTACTCCCGCCCGGACTTCTGGGTCACCACCACTAACAAGCAGCTGAACTTCCTGCAGCACATCGCCTCGCTGATGGCCGTCGGCGGCCGGGCTGCCGTGGTGGTTCCGGACAACGTGCTCTTCGAGGGCGGGGTGGGGGAAACCATTCGGCGGCGGCTGCTGAAGGAGTACGACGTGCACACCCTGCTGCGTCTGCCCACCGGCATCTTTTATGCCGGTGGCGTCAAGGCCAATGTGCTGTTCTTCGACCGGAAACGTGCCCGGCCGGAGAAGCACTGGACTGACAAGCTCTGGGCCTATGACTTCCGCGTGGGCGAGCACTTCACCATGAAGCAGAACCCGCTGCGGGACGAGCACCTAGCGGATTTCATTGCCTCCTTTGCCGCGGAGGACCGCTCCCAGCGGGTGGAATCCGAGCGCTTCATCTCCTTTGGCTATGAGGAACTCCTGGCGCGGGACAAGGTCAACCTGGACATCACCTGGCTGAAGGACCCCTCGCTGGAATCCGCGGACGACGGCGTGCCGCCCGAGATCATTGCGCAGGAAATCGTGGAGGACCTGCAGGCGGCGCTGGCCGAGTTCGCGGCGGTGGCGGATGCGCTCACGGCCCGCGCGGCGGAACGGGGTTCGGTATGAAACCGGAGCAGGTCAACAAGGCGGCCATTGCCACTTTCGTGGTTTTTGCCATCAACGGGCTGGCCTTCGCCAGTTGGGCCGCCCGGATCCCCGCTGTCACCCGCGTGCTGGGCCTGAATCCGGGCGAAATGGGCGCGGTGCTGCTGACAGGAGCTGCCGGTTCGGTGCTGGCCCTTCCCGTGGCCGGGACTATCGTGGGCCGGATCGGAACGGCCAACACCTCTCGTCTGGGAGGGTCCTTGGCGGCCATCGGGGCCCTGGTCATTTCGATGGCGCTGCTGGTCACCTCGGTGCCGATAGTCGTCGTCGGGCTGTTCCTCTTTGGAATTGGCATCGGGCTGTGGGACGTCTCGCAGAACATCGAAGGCGCGGAAGTGGAGCGGCATCTGGGCCGCACGGTCATGCCCCGGTTCCATGCCGGGTTCAGCGGCGGGGCCTTTGTTGGTGCCCTGCTGGGTGCCGGAATGTCCAGTCTGAATCTCAGCCTGTCCCTGCACCTGACCGCGATCGCGGTCTTCGTGATGGTGGTGCTGCTGGTGGCGACCCGGTATTACCTGCCGGAGCGGGACCTGCACACCGGCCACGCCGAAGGGGTCCGGCTCGACAATCCGTCACCGGTGAAACCCGCCCCCAGCGCTTGGCGGGAACTGCGCACGGTGCTGGTGGGGCTGGTGGTCCTGGGTGCAGCGCTCACCGAAGGGGCCGCCAACGACTGGATTGCCAAGGCTACCGTGGACGGGCTGCACAGCAGCGAGTCCGTGGGCGCCGTAATGTTCGCCGTGTTCGTTGCCTCGATGACCATCTTCCGTTTCATTGGCGGGCGCTATATTGACCGCTTCGGCCGGGTTCCCGTGCTGTATGCAAGCCTGGGTGCGGCACTGGTGGGTCTGGTTGTCTTCGTTTTTGGTCCGAATATCTGGATTGCCGGGCTCGGCGCCATCCTTTGGGGAGCCGGCGCCGCCCTTGGCTTCCCGATGGGGATGTCGGCTGCGGCGGATGATCCGCAGCGGGCAGCCGCACGGGTGTCGGTTGTTTCGACCATCGGCTATGTGGCCTTCCTGGCCGGGCCGCCGCTGTTGGGATTCCTTGGGGATCATTTGACGATCCGGGTCGCGCTGCTGGCGGTGGGCGCCGCCATCGTTGCTTCGCTGCTGACGGCACCGGCGGCAAAGCCGCTCCCGGCCGTCCGGGCGGAGCTGGGCCGGCCTGAGCACCGGGGGTAATATGTGATGCGGTTCACATTTGGTTAAGCGGGACCGTTAACGAAGCAGGTGACGCGTGATCATTGAGGCAACCGGTTTGACGAAGGTCTACAAGGCCAAGGGCGGAGCTGTGCATGCGCTCGATGGGCTGAATCTCGCCGTGCCGGAAGGGACAGTGAAGGCACTGCTGGGACCCAATGGAGCAGGCAAGACAACGGCCGTGAAGGTCCTCACGACGCTGACCAGGCCCGACGCCGGCTCCGCCAGCATCGCCGGTATTGATGTCCTTCGTGACCCGAAGGCCGCGCGTCGCATCATCGGAGTCTCCGGGCAATACGCGGCAGTGGATGAAAATCTCACCGGCTTTGAAAACCTGGAAATGGTCGGGCGGCTCTACCATTTGGGCGCGAAACTGGCGAAACAGCGTGCCGGCGAGTTGATAGAGATGTTTGAGCTGACGGCCGCGCAGAACCGGCCGGTCAAAGGGTTCTCCGGCGGCATGCGACGCCGGATCGACCTGGCCGGCGCCCTGGTTATCCGGCCCAAGGTCCTCTTCCTCGACGAGCCCACCACAGGGCTGGATCCGCACGGCCGGCTGGCAATGTGGGACGTCATCAAGTCCTTGGTGGCGGACGGGACGACGCTGCTGCTGACCACGCAGTACCTTGAGGAAGCCGACCAGCTGGCGGATGAGATTTCCGTGATCGACGACGGAAAGGTCATCGCGGAGGGTACGGCGGATGAGCTCAAGGCCCGGATCGGCGGCCACCGTGTGGAAGTCACGCTGGTCGCGGAGTCCGACGCCGACGCGGCCCGCGAAATCCTGACCCGCCACGGCGAGGGCGAACCCTCGACGGACGGTGACGGCCGAAGCCTGGAGGTCGGGGTGATCAACGGGCCGGTGTCCCTGCACAGGGTCCTGGGGGCACTGAACGATGCCGGCATTGCCCTGCACGATGCCGGGATCCGCCGGCCCACTCTCGATGACGTATTCCTCAGACTCACCGGGCACGGCACCGGCCAGGAAATGGCTGACCACGCCAGTGGACCGGAGAAGGTCACGGAAAAGAGGGTTCAATGACCACGACATTGCCCCAGGTCCGGCTCAATCCCGCGGCACTGTGGCTCTCCGACGGATGGATCGTCACGAAGCGCAATCTGATCAAGATGAAGCGCTCGCCGGACATGCTGCTCTTCGCCGTACTCCAGCCGATCATGTTTGTGCTGCTCTTCAGCCAGGTGTATGGCGGGTCCATCGCGGTGACGGGGACGGACTACACGCAGTACCTGATGGCGGGGATTTTCGGTCAGACGGTGGTGTTCGGTTCAACGTTTTCCGGCTCCGCCATGGCCCAGGACCTGAAAGCCGGCATCATTGACCGGTTCCGGACCCTGCCAATGAGTCCTTCGGCGGTGCTGATCGGGCGCACCAACAGTGACCTGCTGCTCAACGCAATTTCCATGCTGATCATGATCGCCACCTGTCTTGCGGTGGGTTGGCGGGTGAACTCCTCCGTGCTGCATTTTCTGGCCGTCATTGGCCTGCTGCTGCTGTTCAGCTATGCCTTCAGCTGGGTGATGGCCCTGCTGGGGATGAGCGTGAAGAGTCCGGAGACCATTAATAACGCCTCCTTTGTGGTGCTGTTTCCGCTGACTTTTATTTCCAATGCCTTCGTTCAAAGCAGCAACCTTCCCACTCCGCTGCGGCTATTCGCGGACTGGAATCCGGTCTCGGCCCTGGTACAGGCCGCGCGGCAGCTGTTCGGGAACCTAGGTACTGCGCCCATTCCGTATGCGTGGCCTATGCAGCATGCCATTCCCACCGTGATAATCGGCGCCCTCGTGATGCTGACGGTCTTCGTGCCGCTGTGCGTGCGGAAATTTGCCTCCATCAGTTCCCGGTAGATTTTAGGAGGGCCTGGACCGGGTCGGTCCCGGGGCCGATCCGAAGATAAATCCCGATGTCATCCCTGCGGATTACCCGGAGCGGACCCTGAATCATCCCCCAGACAGACGTTTAATGCCCGGAGGGTGGGTAGCGTTGAGGCTGAAATCGACAGACAGCAGCCACCAGGCTGCCGGCAGATCTACACAAGAGGATGATCACATGATCGAGGCAACAAACCTCGCTAAGCATTACGGTGAAAAACCCGCCGTGGCAGGCGTGACCTTCACCGTCAGGCCCGGCCAGGTGACGGGTTTCCTCGGGCCCAACGGGGCCGGCAAATCCACCACGATGCGGATGATCGTGGGCTTGGATCGTCCCTCCGCCGGATCTGTCATTGTGAACGCGCTGCCGTACGCCAATCACAAGGATCCGCTGCACCAGGTCGGCGCCCTGTTGGATGCCAAGGCCGTGCACACCAGCCGCAGCGCCTACAACCACCTGCTGGCCATGGCGGCGACGCACAATATTCCGGACCATCGGGTGAACGAGGTCATCGAAATGACCGGTTTGGCGGAGGTCGCGAAGAAAAAAGCCGGCGGATTCTCCCTGGGCATGGGGCAGCGTCTGGGCATTGCCGCCGCCCTGCTGGGCGACCCGCAGACCCTTATCCTTGATGAACCGGTCAACGGGCTGGACCCCGAAGGTGTCCTCTGGGTGCGCAACCTGGTCAGGTACCTGGCCGGCCAAGGCAAAACCATCTTCCTTTCCTCGCACCTGATGAGCGAAATGGCCCAGACCGCGGATCACCTGATCGTCATTGGCCGTGGCCGGATCATCGCCGATGCCCCGATCAAGGACATCATCGCCGGCAACCAGCAGGCCCGGACCAGGGTACGGGCGCAGCAGGTCTCCGAGCTGGCCGCTCTGCTCGCCGGCAACGGTGTGAGTGTCAACAGCGGCGAAAACGAGACACTGGAGGTGTCCGGCCTTGATGCTCACCAGATTGCCCGCATCGCGCTGGACAACCGGGTGCTGATCTACGAGCTGACCCCGCTGAACGCCTCGCTGGAAGAGGCGTACTTCGATCTGACCAAGGACGAGGTCGAATACCACTCCCATCCACTCGACAGCGGCCCCGGCTCGGGTTCAGGTCCCGGCCCCTTCGCCGCTGCAGTCCCCGCCCCGGGCGGCTTCCCCCCGGCCGGCACGAATGCCGATCCGATGACCGGCAGCGGTTTCGACCGCGCGGAAGGAAAGTAAGAGCTATGGGTACCTCAACAACGGCCAAGTCTGCCGTCCCCTCGACCGCCGGTTCGGCCGGACTGACCTTCGGCGGTGTGCTGAAGTCCGAATGGATCAAATTCCGCTCGCTGCTGTCCACCAAACTCCTGGTGCTGTGCGCCTTCGTGGCCGTCATCGGCGTGGGCACGTTGGCGGCCTGGCTTCGCGGAACGGTGATACAGCAGCTCATGAGTGGTGCGGCAGAAAGGGGGCCGGCCCAAGGCGCGCGCGGCGTCAAGCTGACCGAGGCCATGGCGGAACAGAGTCTGCCGCCGGCTTTCGACATTTACGGTGTCCCCAATGCCGGTCTGCAAATCGGCATTCTGATTCTCGGATCCCTGGCGGTGCTGTTCATTTCCTCCGAGTTCGCCACCGCCATGATCCGCTCCACAATGACAGCCGTTCCCAGGCGCCTGCCGGCGTTCGCGGCCAAGGCCATTGTGCTGGTTGTGGTGGCCTATGCTCTCACGCTTGTCGCGGCGTTCGTCACCTTCCTGATCTCCATTCCGATCCTGCACGCCTACGGGGTCAGCATGAGCCTGCAGCGCGACGGCGTGGTGCAGGGGATCTTCATGGGCGGCCTGTACGTTGCCGGCGTCGCCCTGATCGGTCTGTCGCTGGGAGCGCTGCTGCGCAATTCGGCCGGCGGGATCATGGTGCTGGTAGCGCTGTTCTTCGTGCTGCCGTTCGCCACCTCGCTGCTCGGCCTGGTGCCGGGGGAATTCTGGATGCATGTCAATGAGTACGTGCCCAGCGTGGCCGGCGGCAGGATGCTGGAGATCGGGCACCGCGATGCCTTTATCGATCCGGGGGCCGGTGGCCTGATCTTCCTGGCCTGGATCCTGGTCTTCCTGATTCCGGCAGTGGTCACGCTCAAGAAGCGTGACCTCTAGCCTGCGGGGAAACAGGGCACCTAGGCTCACCACCATGGGCACCACAGAGCAGGCAGGGGCACCGGCGGAACGGACGGCCTACGGTGCCACTGCCGAACTGCATGGCGGGCAGGGCATAGCGGCCGTGTCCCCGGCCGAACTCACCGCGAGGCGCCGCGGAGCGTTCCGGCGGTACTTTTACGAACGGCCGCTGGTCATGGATCTCGTGATCGTCGCCATCTACCTCCTGCTGTCCGCGTCCACGGTAATCCCGCGGCTGATCGCGGTGAGTTTCTGCACCTGATTCTGACCGTCGTCTCCGCCGGTCTGCTGATGTTCCGGCGGCGCCGGCCTGTCGCCGTCGTCGTGCTGGCGGTGATCGAAACGGTGCTGCTGGTCCAGGACCCGCTCTCCAGTAACGCCAGCCTGAGTCTGTGGTTCGGGCTGTACGCCGTCGCGGTGCAGCGCGGCCGGGTTTTCAGCTTCATCACGACGACGGCGGTCAGCCTGCCGCTGCTGCTGGTGTTCCTCCTCCTCTTCAGGCTCCCTACCCGAATGGTTTCAGAGGGGACCGACAACCTGGCGCTGACCGGCATCATTGCCGCCGCCGTCGTTCTGCTGTCCAATGTGGTCGCCACCGGAATCGGACTGAACGTACGGCGGGACCGTGAGCATGAGATGGAACTGCGCGCCTGGGCGGACCGCAATGCCCAGCTGGCGTCGGTCTCCGAGCGGAACCGGATCGCCCGTGAAATGCATGACGTGGTGGCGCACTCGCTGACCGTGATGATCGCCCTGTCGGACGGGGCCGCCGTCGTCGTCAAACGCAGTCCCGAGCGCGCCGGCCAGGTGCTTGCGGAACTGTCCCAGACGGGACGCACCGCTCTCGCCGATATGCGCCGGGTGCTCGGCGTGCTGCGGGCGGACGGATCACTGACGTCGCAGTCGAGACGACCGCTGCCGGCCGGAGCAGGCATCGATGGTCTGCTGGACGGCTTTCGGACGGCGGGTCTGCCACTGACGCTGACCCGGACAGGACCGGCGCTCCCGACGGACCCCGCCTTTCAGCTCACCGTCTACCGGATCCTGCAGGAGTCGCGGACGAATGTGCTGCGCTACGGCCGGTCAATTTCACGGGTCCAGGTGGAAATTACGCATTGGGGCGGACAGGTGCGGCTGCGGATATCCGACGACGGGCGCGGCAGCACGTTAGAAGTCCCTTCCGTGGGTACGGGGCAGGGGATTGTCGGCATGCGGGAGCGGGCCAACATCTATGCTGGAACGGTGCAGGCCGGCCCGGGCCCCTACGGCGGGTGGGTGGTTGAGGCCGTACTGAACACCTGACCGCGGTGACTCTCGAACCGAGAGTCCGTCCGCACTTCACGAACGTTGGCCCACCGTTGAGGAGACCATGAGTTTGCCTGCGCACGACGACGACGGCGGCACGCCTGGGGCAGACGCCGCCGCTTCGGTGCTGCTGGTTGATGACCAGCCGCTGCTGAGAATGGGGTTCCGGCTGATTCTGGAGGGTGAGGAGTCGATCGTCGTGGTGGGGAGGCCTCCGATGGTGCCGAGGCGGTAGCCAAGGCGGCGCTGTTGCGGCCCGATGTGGTCCTGATGGATGTGCGGATGCCCGTTATGGACGGTATTGCCGCTACCCGGAAGATCACCGCGGGCGGGAGCTGCGCCCGGATCATCATTTTGACGACTTTCGACCTGGACGAATATGCGTTCGCGGGGCTGCAGGCGGGGGCGAGCGCTTTCCTGCTCAAGGATGTTGCCCCCGCCGAACTCATCCGCGCTATCCATCTGGTGGCCAGTGGGGATGCCGTGGTGGCCCCGCGGGTCACCCAGCGGCTGCTGGAGAATTTGTCCGCTCCCGGCCGCCGCGGAACGGGCAGGAGTCCAAGGACCCTTTGCTGGCCGAGCTGACCCGACGTGAGACCGAGGTCCTGCAGGCCATCGCGGAGGGCCTCTCCAATGCCGAGATCGCGCACACGTTCTTTTTGTCCGAGGCGACGGTGAAGACCCATGTGCGCCGGATTCTGACGAAGCTTCACCTTCGGGACCGGGTCCAAGTGGTGGTTTACGCGTATGAGACCGGCCTGGTGGTGCCGAGCAACCCCGACTACTGAACGATCGCTTCATCGGCGCCGGTAGCCGCGCCTATCCCCGCATACCAGCGGCCAGGTGTGTGATTGCCGGAATTCAATCCGGGTTCGTGAACCATCGGCTGTGGCTGCAGGGGTGACGGATGTTTGGTTAAATCGTTGTATGACTGAAGCCGTGAACCACATCCTGGACCTGGGCGCCTACATCAGCTCGTCGCCGTCGAGCTTTCACGCCGCCCATGAGGCGGGACGTCGGCTGACCGCCGCCGGGTTCACCCAACTGGCTGAATCGCAGGCCTGGACCGGCGGACCTGGGCGGTTCTTCCTCATCCGCGACGGTGCCATCATAGCCTGGCTGACGCCGGAGCATGCCACGGCGGTCACCGGGTTCAACATTCTTGGTGCGCACACGGATTCTCCGTCCTTCAAGCTCAAACCCAAGCCCACCACAGGCAGGTTTGGCATGCTGCAGGCCGGCGTGGAAGTCTATGGCGGTCCGCTGCTGAATTCCTGGCTGGACCGCGAACTGAGGCTGGCGGGCAGATTGGTGGCGCTGGACGGGACCGAGGCGCTGGTGGCCAGCGGCCCGCTGCTGCGCTTCCCCCAGCTCGCCATTCACCTGGACCGCGGGGTCAACGACGGGCTGGTGCTGGACAAGCAGCAGCACATGAATCCGGTCTGGGGACTCGGCGATCCGGCCGGCGCTGATCTGCTCGGGCTGCTGGCGGCCGAGGCCGGCCTGGACCCGGCGCAGATCGGCGGGTACGACGTCGTCATTGCCGACACGCAGGCCGCTGCCGTCCTCGGGGCGAAGGGGGAGCTCTTCGCCGCCGGCCGGATGGACAACCTGACCTCCGTCCATGCCGGCCTCATTGCCTTGATCGCGGCCGCCGAAGCCGGCGCGGCGGACGGCCCGATCGCAGTTTTCGCCGCTTTTGACCACGAGGAAGTGGGCAGCGCCTCCCGCTCCGGCGCCTGCGGTCCGATCCTGGAGGATGTCTTGACCCGGGTTTCCGACGGGCTCGGTGCGACGGTGAGCGAACGGCGCCGCGCCTTCAGTAATTCCTTTTGTGTCTCCGCCGACGCCGGGCACGCGGTGCATCCGAACTATCCGGAGCGCCACGATCCGGCCAACCGTCCGGTGCTCAACGGCGGCCCGCTGCTGAAGATCAATGCCAATCAGCGCTACGCTACGGATGGTGCCGGGGCTGCCGTCTGGGCGCGCCTATGCCGGGGTGCCGGGGTGCCATATCAGGAATTCGTTTCCAACAATGTGATGCCGTGCGGCTCCACCATTGGACCGCTGACGGCCACCCGGCTCGGCATCAGGACAGTCGATGTCGGCACGCCGCTGCTGTCGATGCACTCGGCCCGGGAACTGTGCGGGGTGGAAGATCCCTTCCGGCTGGCCCGGGTGGCAGAGGTCTTCTTCGGGACCGTGGCCTGAGCGCCGGTGGTCTGAGCCCCCGACCTTGGCCCGTGGGCTGAGTTCACGGCCGCGCGGGGACCGGCGCGCTACTGGGCCAAGCTGACCACCAGGTTGATGGTGGTGGCGAGGATGCCGGTGCCGAAGACGTAGGCCAGTAGGCTGTGCCGGAGCGCGGCGGAGCGCATTTCACGCGTTTGGATGTCCGTGTCCGAGACCTGGTACGTCATGCCCAGGCTGAAGGCGGTATAGGCGAAGTCCGTATACTGCGGCGGCTCGTCCTGATTGAAGCTGATTCCCTTCGGCACGCGCCGCGAGTAGTAGATTTCCGCGTAACGCAGGGTGAAGAGCGTGTGCACCAGGAGCCAGGACAGACTCACGGTGCCCAAGGCGAGGAGCGCCAGCAGCAGTTTGGCGATGCCCTTGGCGTCCTGCGCCGCGATCATGACCAGAACGACGGCGGCCAAGCTGACCAGGGCGGCCAACAGAATCAACAGATCAGCGGTGGAACGCCGGGGATCCTCCTCCACGGCATGCCGGGCCGTGGCATCCGCATCCATGCGGGAGATGGTCAGCCAGATCCAGAGGTTGTAGATCAGCGCCGCAGCCGCCCAGCCCACCGCCGGGGCATAGATCCACTCTCCCAAAAACGCGGTACCGAGGCCGGCAACTATCCCGGCCAGGATCATGATCGCAAAACGCAGATGCGCGCGCCGTGCCCGAAGTGATGTGATCGCCATGGCCCGATCTTCCCACATGTTGCTGCGGGCCGGACGGCGCGCATCCGCGGTTCTTGACGGGCGGGCGTATCGTGGCCAGAGTCAGCGGTGGCACGAATTCACGAACGACGGTGAGCATCACATGGCGGCGAACACAACCATCAATCCCACGGGTACCGGCAACGGCGTCAGGCAGATCGCCGCAGCCGGTGTCGGGAACGCCGTCGAATGGTATGACTGGTATGCCTACAGCTTTCTGGCAGTGAACTTTTCCGGTCAGATCTTCCCATCGCATGATCCCACCGCTTCCCTGCTCAGTGCGTTCGCCATCTTCGCTGCGGCGTTCCTGCTGCGGCCTATTGGCGGGCTTTTCATCGGCAATCTGGCGGATAAGATCGGCCGAAAAAACACCCTGTCACTGACCATTCTCACCATGGGTCTGGGCAGCCTCATTGTGGGCCTTACACCAACGTTTGACGCGGTGGGGGTCTGGTCCCCGATCATCCTGATCTTGGGCCGGATGATTTCCGGGCTTTCGGTAGGCGGCGAATTTGCCGCCAATTCGGTCTTCCTGGTCGAATCCGCGCCCGCCAACCGGCGGGGATTCTTTTCCTCCTTTCAATACGTCTCTACCACGTTCGGTCAGCTCATCGCCTCCGGCCTGGCAGCGGCCCTGGTATTCAACCTCGGTTCAGCCGGCATGAATGCCTGGGGCTGGCGCGTGCCGTTCATCCTCGGTGCGGTTCTCAGCCTCGTTGGCCTGTGGATCCGGCGCGGCGCCGCGGAAACATTCATCGAACCGGAAAAGACCAAGCGGGCCGGGGTCTTCGACGCGCTGATCAAGTATCCCCGGCAGTCCCTGCTGATTGTGGGCATCACGATCGCCGGAACCATCACGTACTACACCTGGACCACGTACCTGCCCACATATGCCAAGGCCAACGGCTCGCTGGGCCAGGGCCCGCTGCTGTTGATGTCGACGATCGCCCTGGTGTTCTTCATGCTCATTCAACCGCTGGTGGGCGCGCTTTCGGATCGGATAGGCCGCAGGCCGCTGCTGATAGGATTTGCGGCGATCTTCACCGCCGGAATCATTCCCGGGCTGTATCTGGTGTCCAGATCCGGCTTCTGGGGCGCGCTTGGCGTCATGATGCTCGGCATGCTCGTCCTCAGCGGCTACACCTCCATCTCGGCGGCGATCAATGCCGAGACAATTCCAACCCATGTCCGCGCCGCAGGCATCGGCTTCCCCTACTCGCTGGCCGTCGCTCTCTTTGGCGGTACGGCACCGCTCATGGGCACCCTCTTCGCCGAGTGGAACAACCCAGGATTGTTCGGCTGGTACGTAATGGTCCTGACCGCCATTTCCCTGGTGGTCTACATCTTCCTTCCGGAGACGGCGCGCAGACCCCTACCGGAATAGTGGTGGCAGGCCCGCATCGCCGCAGATCAATAGCCCAGGGGGATATCAGCGCGGCGGTCTGACGATTGGAGCCGTAAGACTCAAAGAGCTCGTTGAGGAAGGTCTGGGCCTCCGCCTTCTCACTGCCCGCCTACGGGCTCCATTTGCCGGCAAAATTGACCAGAGCCGCCCGGATTTCCTCACCGCTGCGCGCCAGTGCGCCCCCAATCATCGATATTCAGCTATGAGCCGAGGTTACAGGAGCCGGAAGGCTTCCTGCCGGTAGTACGCGTCCTGCATTAGCCGTTTCTGGGATTTATCGAGCGCGGTTATCGCCTCATCCAAGGCCAGCCTCGGACGCGGTGCGTTGCTGACCCGCTGGGTTGCGTGCCCTGAATCCTCCACTGCCAGCGCCGTAACGTAGTACTGCGTGCGCGGTCTCTGACCCCGTGTCAGAAGAGGTTCCCGGCATGTGCACCTAGTTTAACCCAGATCGGAACTTGACGTTTGAAAGTATCCACAGGGACAGACGACCGCTATCCACAGCCGGTCCTGTCGCCGTCGTACTTACGGTAATATAGATAAGTCTGTGCTGGCGGCCGGTAGCGGGTTTTCCGCTTGCTCCTGTCCGTAGCCCGCCCAGTCACCGCAAATGAACCTCCTGTTACGGAAAGACCGTAGCCGTTTAGCCCAAAGGAGGTGGGTTCACATATGCGTCCTTACGAACTGATGGTAATCATCGACCCCGAGGTCGAAGAGCGTACCGTTGAGCCGTCGCTTCAGAAGTTCCTGAGTGTCATTACCACCGATGGTGGAACCATCGAAAAGGTAGACATCTGGGGCCGTCGTCGACTGGCTTACGAGATCAAGAAGAAGACCGAAGGTATCTACGCAGTGGTGAACTTCACCGCAGCTCCGGCTACCACCCAGGAACTTGACCGCCAGCTGGGTCTCAACGAGACCATCCTGCGCACCAAGATTATCCGTCCCGAGGACCAGAAGGTCGTTGCCGAGTAATTCCGGTTTCAGCTTTTCAGCGTTTTCATCCGTAGGAACACACCAGCAGGAAGCAGGAGCAGATGGCAGGCGAAACCATTATTACTGTCGTTGGGAATCTCACCAGCGATCCGGAACTGCGGTTCACGCCGTCAGGTTCGGCAGTAGCGAACTTCACCATCGCATCCACTCCGCGGACCTTTGACCGTCAGTCGAATGAGTGGAAGGACGGCGAAACGCTGTTCCTCCGCGCATCCGTTTGGCGTGAGGCTGCCGAGAACGTTGCGGAGTCCCTGACCAAGGGCACCCGCGTGATCGTCTCCGGCCGGCTGAAGTCGCGTACCTACGAGACCAAAGAAGGCGAAAAACGCACCGTGATGGAGCTTGAGGTCGACGAGATCGGCCCCTCGCTGCGCTACGCCAATGCCAAGGTCAACCGCACCCAGCGCTCCGGCGGTGGTGGCGGAGGCAACAGTGGCGGCGGCTTCGGCGGCAACAGCGGTGGCGGTAACTTCGGCGGCAACTCCGGTGGGGGAAACCCGGCTTGGAGTGGCGGCGGAAGCCAGGGATCGGGCCAGTCCGCTCCGGCTGACGACCCGTGGGGCGCGCCCTCCGGTGGTTCTGCAGGGTGGGGTGCGGGTCCGGATTCCTCGGAACCTCCCTTCTAAACACTATTCATGACGGCAGTTGCCGTCGCAAACCATCCCGTGGATCCATATCCACGGGCTCCACGAATACTAAGGAGCTCCACGATGGCAAAGGCTGAACTCCGTAAGCCCAAACCAAAGTCCAATCCCTTGAAGGCCGCTGACGTCACCGTCATCGACTACAAGGACGTAGCATTGCTGCGCAAGTTCATCTCCGACCGGGGAAAGATCCGTGCGCGCCGCGTCACGGGCGTCACCGTTCAGGAACAGCGCAAGCTCGCCCAGGCAATCAAGAATGCCCGCGAAGTTGCGCTGCTGCCCTACTCCGGCGCCGGCCGCGGCTAAGCGAAGGGGATAACTAGATGTCTAAGCTCATTCTGACCCATGAAGTCACCGGTCTCGGTGCCGCCGGCGATATCGTCGAGGTGAAGAACGGTTACGCCCGTAACTACCTTCTGCCCCGCGGCTTCGCCCTGACCTGGAGCAAGGGTGGCGAGAAGCAGGTTCTGTCGATCAAGGCTGGCCGTGCCGCTCGTGCGCATGCTTCGGTTGAAGCTGCCCAGGCCCAGGCCGTTGCTTTGTCCGCGAAGCCGGTCAAGCTCGTCGTCAAGGCCGGGGAATCCGGCCGCCTCTTCGGTACCGTTAAGGCCGAAGATGTAGCCAAGGCAGTCGAGGCTGCCGGGCTCGGCACGATCGACAAGCGCAAGGTTGAATTGCCGGCGCACATTAAGAGTGTTGGCTCCTACACCGCCAATGTCCGTCTGCATGAGGACGTTGCCGCTGTGATCAACCTGGACGTTGTTTCCAGCTAATCGATCAACAGTTGAAGGGACTCCAAGCGAGTTTGGGTATCCCGCAGGTTTGAAGGCGAGGGCCTCTACCCATCGGGTAGGGGCCCTTTGCCGTCCCCGGTGGGACCACTGCCCTCAGGATCGGCACTCTCCGGATCGGTGCCGGCACGTCCAAAGGTGGCATAGCTGGTGAACGCGTCGCTGGTCATAAGCTTTTGCACCCGCTCCAGCGTGCTCAGCTTCCCCTCCGCCTGCTCCCGCTGATTCTCGGCCAGCGCGGCCCGCAGCGCCGCCCGCTGACGAGCGTCGCGGTCGTCGTCCGCTTCGGCGCGGTCGTCACCCGTTCCGGTGCCGCCGTCCGTCCCCCTGATGCCGTCCACCATGGGCTCAGTCTAGGCCTGATAGCCTGTGGCCGTGACCCTGCGACCGTTTGCCCAAGTTGACGTCTTTTCCGGCTCTCCGTACCGCGGAAATCCGCTCGCCGTGGTGCTGGACGCCCAGGGGCTCAGCGGCGATCAGATGCAGCAGTTCGCGAACTGGACCAACCTTTCCGAAACCACCTTTCTGCTGCCGCCTGGCGACCCCCCTTGCCGACTATAGGATCAGGATCTTCACAGCCACTGAAGAGTTTCCCTTTGCCGGACATCCGACGCTCGGCTCCGCGCACGCCTGGTTGGCGGCCGGTGGAGTGGCTAAGAGTGGGAACATGCTCATCCAGGAATGTGCCGCCGGTCTGGTGAGGGTGAAGCACGACGGCGACCGGCTGGCCTTCGCGGCCCCGCCACTGACACGCTCGGGACCGCCGGACGAAGCCACGATGGGTGCGCTTGCTGCGGGGCTTGGTCTGGCGGCTGCGGAGCTGCTGGACGTCTCGTGGCTGATAAATGGACCGGAGTGGATCGGCGTACTGCTTGGCTCGGCGCAGCAGGTCCTCGACGTCCGCCCTGACTATGCTGCGCTCGACGGACTCAAGGTTGGGATCATAGGGCCACACACAGCACGATCGGAGACTTACTTCGAAGTGCGTACGTTCATTGCCAACGACGCGGTGACAGAGGACCCGGTCACCGGCAGCTTCAACGCTGGAGCCGCACAATGGCTGATCGGCTCCGGGCGGGCACCGACGCGCTACGTTGCCTCGCAGGGCACCGTGTTGGGCCGGGCTGGACGGATTTATATCGAGGCGGACGGAACGGACATCTGGGTGGGCGGACGCTGCCGAACCTGCATCAGTGGGACGGTTGGGATCTAACGGCGAGACCCAGCGGTGGAGGCTCAGCGCCCGCTGTTACCCCGCACCGCTGTTACCCGAGCCGGTCCACGAACGTCTTCGCATCCATGAGGCCAACACCCGTCTTGGAGCGCAGCAGCGCGATGGCCTGCATCTTGCTGCCGTTGCGAACGAGCGCCTGAAGCTGTGAGACCAGCTGCGGATCCATTGACATGGGCTGGTCCTGGCCGGCAAAGCGACCACCATTCTGGCCCCCGTTACGGCCGCTAAGGTTCTGCCCGTGGGATTCATTCTGACCCCGGGCGACGTTCTGGCCGTGGGTTTCGTTCTGTCCCTGAGCGGGCGACGTGCGGTAAGCGTTGGCCTGAGAGTAACCGGTACGCTGGGACGGATGGGCCGGGCGCTGTGCGGCCGAGCGCGCCGACGCCTGGATCTGCGCCTGCGCCTTGCGCGCCAGCTCCTGCTGATAACGGTCGGCGTCGGAGAGGCCGCTCTTCCCGGTTCTGCCCGCCTTGGCTGCCCAGACAAGCACGATGACTCCGACGACCGCGATGAGCACCACAATGAACCAGTCCATAACCCGAGCATATGCCACCTTTGGCCAGCTGCGAACGGTCCGGTGCGGCGCAGCCAATCCTATGCTCGCAACGGATTATGTGACTGCTCGCGACCGGCGGTCAGACGCTCATCGGCCGGGGGTATGCCCGTACGGGAATACGCCGTGGTCAGACGCCCCCGACGGGATCCAATGGCGATACCAGGGGTGCATACTTCGCCATTTGCACGCGGCCGGCTATCGGCAGTGCGACGCTTTGTCAACACGTAAGCTGTGGATGAAGGTTGGAGGAAAACTTCTTTTCCTCCACAGGTTGTGGGGAACGTTTTCGCAGGTCAGAGCCGTATGAGAGCGGAATAATTAATGATATCCACAGCGTTCTCCCCAGCCTGTGCACAAGACACGCCCGCACTATTCACAAGTTATCCACAGGCTCGGGTTGGCTGTCCTGCGCTGAGGGTCTACCGTGACTGAGGATCCCTTCCCAGCAACGCACTTTGTCGGTGCCGGCTGTTAGGAATGAGGTATCCGCGGAACAGTCCGGCATCTTGTCGGTTCACGGTCGGCAGACCTGCGCGGCACGAAAGGGGCATTACCGATGTCAACGACGAATGTGGACTCGGTCGGGACCCTCCGCGAACCGGATTTTGCCCGCACCCCGCCCCAGGATCTCGTTGCGGAGCAGAGCGTGCTCGGCGGCATGATGCTCTCCAAGGATGCCATCGCCGACGTGGTCGAGGTGCTGCGCGGTAACGACTTCTACCGCCCTTCGCACGAGAGTATCTATGAGGCAATCCTCGATCTGTACGGGCGTGGTGAACCTGCGGACGCGGTCACCGTGGCGGATGAGCTGACCAAGCGCGGGGAAATTTCCAAAATCGGCGGTCCGGCCTATCTGCACCAGCTGATCCAATCCGTTCCCACCGCGGCCAACGCCGGCTTTTACGCCGAAATCGTCGGTGAACGCGCGGTCCTGCGGCGGCTCGTAAACGCCGGCACCAAGATCGTGCAGCTCGGGTACGCGAACGACGGCGAGGTTGAAGACATCGTCAACGCCGCCCAGGCTGAGGTGTACGCCGTCGCCGAGCGCCGCTCCGCGGAAGACTACGTCGCCCTAAAGGACGTGATGGAATCAACCGTCGACGAGATTGAAGCCTCCGGGCACCGTGGTGAAGGCATGACCGGCGTGCCTACCGGATTCTACGAACTCGACGAACTCACCAACGGGCTGCACGCCGGGCAGATGATAGTTATCGCGGCCAGGCCGGCCGTGGGCAAATCTACATTCGCTTTGGACTGGGCCCGTTCCGCGGCGATAAAGCACAACCTGCCGACGGTGGTCTTCTCGCTGGAAATGGGCCGCAACGAGCTCGCCATGCGCCTGCTCTCAGCCGAAGCCACCATCAGCCTGCAGGATCTGCGCAAAGGAACCATCAAGGACGATCAGTGGTCCAAGATTGCCACCACGATGGGTCGGATGAATGATGCACCGCTTTTCATCGATGACAGCCCGAACATGTCCTTGATGGAGATCCGGGCGAAATGTCGTCGGCTTAAGCAGCAGCACGGGTTGAAGCTGGTCATTCTGGACTACCTGCAGCTGATGTCTTCCGGCAAAAAGGTCGAATCGCGCCAGCAAGAGGTCTCCGAGTTCTCCCGCGCGCTGAAGCTTCTCGCCAAGGAACTGCAGGTCCCTGTCATTGCACTCTCGCAGCTGAACCGTGGTTCGGAGCAACGTACGGACAAGAAGCCCATGATCTCCGATCTTCGCGAGTCGGGCTCGATCGAGCAGGATGCGGACATGGTGATCTTGCTGCATCGCGAGGATATCTATGACAAGGAATCACCGCGGGCCGGGGAGGCTGACGTCATCGTGGCCAAACACCGTAACGGTCCCACCAAGACCATTGTCGTCGGATTCCAGGGCCACTATTCCCGATTCTCCAACATGGCCGTTGACTCCGCCGGCACCGGCTCCTTCTAGCTTCGCTGGCAGACCTGTCCTGAATTTTGTCTCGATTCGCTGGCCGGCGTAGCTGGCGGCGATGATCAGGACGGCGCCGGCCACGGCGGGAGGGCCCAGGCTTTCGCCGCCAATGGCCATTCCGACGACGACGGAGACGACCGCGGCGACGAAATACGCCGGCGGAAGCCAGCGTCGGGCTGCGACGGATTCGAGCATGGGAGTGAAGATGACAGTCAGCGAGATAATCAGCCCGGCGTTGGTGGCAAGCGTCAGGGAGACACCGGAAGTCTCCAGCAGTAGAACGGCCGCCTGCGTGAGGCCCAGGATGAGGCCAGTCAACCGTTCGGCTCGGCCGGGGATCGGCGGCCGTGCCAGTACCAAATGGGCAGTATTGTCAGAGAACAGCGACGACGAATCGGAGGGCCAGCAGGGCCGGAACGGAGGAGTGCCCGGTCAGGACTTTCCGCTGCTGACGGCCGATTATGATCTGGTGCTGGCTCACCGGCTGCCCAACAGTCCCGCGTGTCCGCGCACTTTGAACGTGGAGCCGCTGGTCTTTGAACCGTTGGATGTGGCCATGAGCCGTAGCCATCCGCTGGCGGGCAAGGAAAGGCTGACCGGCGGATTTAGCCACGGAGCGCTGGGTTTTGGTGCATCACGGCTATTCCCTGGAGGGCGCCATAGCTGATTTCCACTCTCGCCGGTACGGAGATCGATATCAGGCACCGCATCAACGTACAACTCGTGCTGCGGGAACTCCGGGCGTCCATGGTCGCTCTGACGGCCAGGGGGTCGGTCGCTGACGGCTAGCATTGTCCGGTGCCCACAACTACTATCAGCCGACAGATCCTGCATCTGGCGGTCCCCGCCTTCGGCGCGCTGATTGCGGAACCACTTTTCTTGCTCGCCGATTCGGCGATTGTCGGGCACCTTGGCGTGGACCAGCTGGCTGGCGTCGGACTCGCGGCGACGGTGTTGCAGACGGCCGTCGGGCTGTTGGTGTTCCTGGCGTATTCGACGACGCCGGCCGTCGCCCGATTGCTGGGGGCCGGACGGCTGGCTGACGCGCTCGCCGTTGGGCGGGACGGGCTCTGGCTGGCGGTACTGCTGGGCTTCGGGCTCGCGATAACCGGGTACGCGCTCGCCGCGCCCGCCCTGGGTTTGCTGGGAGCCAGCGGCCCTGTTCTGGAATTCGGCGTCGAGTATCTTCGGTTTTCGATGCCGGGGCTGCCCGCAATGCTGCTGGTGCTGGCCGCAACGGGCGTGCTGCGGGGTCTGCAGGATACCCGGACGCCGCTGCTGGTGGCGGGTGTGGGCTTTATGGTCAACATCGCACTGAACTTGCTGCTGGTGTTCGGGCTGGGCCTCTCGGTGGCTGGCTCGGCGCTTGGGACCAGCATCGCGCAGTGGGGTATGGCGGGGGTCTATCTGGTTATCGTGGCCCGGGCTGCACGGCAACACGGGGTACAGTTGGCTCCTGATTGGGCTGGAATTCGTGCTGTATCGCGGGTGGGAAGCTGGCTGATGCTGCGTACGCTTAGCCTGCGGATTGCCATCCTGGCCACCGTGCTGGTGGCCACGGCGCAGGGGGCCGTGAATTTGGCAGCCCACCAGTTGGCCATGACGATCTTCACCTTTTTGGCGTTCGCGTTGGACGCGCTTGCGATCGCGGCACAGGCGTTGGTCGGCAAGGAGCTCGGCGCGGAGAACGTGCTCCGAGTCAAGGAGTTGACCGGCACCATGGTCCGCTGGGGACTGGTCTTTGGGGCTGGAACCGGACTGCTGCTGCTGGTGGCCGGGCCCTGGGCCGGGTGGCTGTTCACCCCGGACCAGGGGGTGCATGCAGCGCTCGCGTCGGCCCTGTTGGTGCTCGCCATCGGCCAACCGCTCGCCGGACTTGTCTTTGTGCTGGACGGCGTGCTGATAGGAGCCGGCGATGCCCGGTACCTGGCGCTGGCCGGCGTGGCCAATCTGTTGGTTTACCTGCCGCTGCTGTTCTGGGTCTCCGCTGCAGCAAGAACCGGGCCGGGCGGGCTGGGCTGGCTGTGGGCGGCCTTCGCACTGGGCTATATGGCCGCGCGTGCGTTGACCCTCGGGCTACGGGCGCGGAGCACTCGCTGGATGCGAGCCGGGGCACACTAGGGATTGCACATTTGCATACTGGAGTCGACGGGAATCAGGAACCGCGCGGGAACCTAGCTAGGGCGACTAAACTGGCACGGTGACTGAACCTCCCGTACCCGTTCTCCTGCCCGAGGCCGGCAGCCCGGCGCAGCCGGCGTCGCTGTGGAAACCGGTGCTGTTGCGCGCCCTTGTGGGTCTGGTTTTCGGCGCGGTGACGGTTTTTTGGGCCGCGCCGAACACCGCCGGGATGGGACTGGCAATCGGGGTGTATTTCCTGGCCTCCGCCGCCTCCCTGAGCTGGCTGCTGCAGCACCTACGCCTGGCCAAAACGAACAAGAACTTCATTGCCTTGGCGCTGCCTGCCGGCGTCCTTGCAGCCTGCGGTTTCATCCTGTTTTTCCATGCTTCGAACTCTTTTGTGGCCTGGATCGGGGCGGCGGGGCTGTTCGTGCTCGGGCTCGGTGAGCTCTACCTGGGCATCAAATACCGCGGGAGACACCTGTTGGCGCGGGACTGGCTCACGGCAGGCATTGTGGGCATCGGTACGGCTGTGGTGCTTCCCTTTTTCACGGAGCTGGGGCCGCACGCTCTCCTTGGCGTGGCCGGCGGCGGCTCGATCGTCACCGGAGCCCTGCTGCTGCTGGCCGGCCTGACCATCCGCTTCGACGCGGGGAAGCCGGCCAGGCCGTAAACTAGAGATACCGGGCCTTCTACTCCGCGTAGAACTTGCGGGTGGGCTCTGCCGCGGGACAACATTTGCGCGTGCCGCCCTGCAGAACGGGCAAAGCACCGGCAGCGCCGGAAACAACAGGAGGACATGACGTGGCGGAGAAGAGACCGGCAACGCCCGGGGAACCGCGGATCTCGGTAAAGGCGCCGTTGGGGTTTTCCTTTGTGCTGGGATTGATCGCGGGGGTCGTGACGCTGGTTTTCTCAACTGGAGGCACCGCGCATACGCCCCGCTGGGATCTCGCGGCCATCGCGTTCGGCGTCGCTTTCATTGTCTGTCTGGTCGTGGCCGCGATGCTGTCCATGAGCTACAAGGAGAACGCCGAACACCTGGGCAAGGGATCAGGTGTGAATCTCACCTCCGCTGAGCGGCTGGCTCAGAACCAGCGTCGGCAGCAGAAGCCGCGTAACGACGACGGCGGCTCCCGGCAGTAGCCAGCTAGGGTCCGCGAAGGGCCGCCAACGTGTTGCCGATCCGGGAATAGACTGCTGCGTCTACGGTGACCCCGGCGTGCCGCAACGCGAGCACCGCGGCCCCCACGACGCCGTCGGCGACCCGTATCACTCCTGCGCCTTCGAGTGCGGGGCCGGGCAGTGACCGCTTCACCGACGACGCCAGCGGGGAATCCCTGCTGAGGATGCTGCCGCCGAATACGACGGGTCCCCTGGTTGATGGATCAATCACGGCACCGAGGGTGGCGGATAGGGCTCTGGCAGCGCCTTCCAGTATTTCCCGCGCGACTGGATCCGGTGCGGATTTGTTCTGGGCGGCTTCAAAAGCAAGCGGGGCGAAGCGGGCGAGTTCCACCGGCCGCAGGTCGTAGAGCGCGTCGACCATCTGCTGGGCCGCCGCCGGGCGTCCTTGGATGATCGCGGCCAGTCCCGGGTCGATGCCGAGGGCATCCATCAGTGCGGCGGTCAGCAGAGTCCGCGGCCCGCGTCCATCCACCGCTGCGGTGACGGCTCGGACCACGTGATGACCGATCCAGAACCCGGATCCGGCATCGCCGAGCAGCCAGCCCATTCCGTCCGCCACGGCGTCGAGCCTGCCGTCCTTGATTCGTGCTCCCACCGCGCCGGTTCCCGCCACGAGTGCATACCCTTGGTCATGAAAGGTCCCGGAAAAAAACGTCGCCAATAGATCAGCTTCGATCACAAGGCTTCCCCGCAGCCCGAGCGCCGCTAGTTCTCCAGAGAGCAAGTCCGCCGAAGTGTGCACGGACGAGCCAGCCATCGCGATGACCGCCGAAGAGTAGCCGCCGGACGCCGCTCCCAGCTGCGCCGCGGCGCCTTCCAGTGCCCCGCGCAGGGATGCCAACGCGACCGCAAATCCGCTGGAAACAGGGTTTCCGCTGCCACCCCTGCCGTAGCCAAGGCAGCTGCCCAAGCGGTCCAATATGACGGCGCGGGTGGACGTTCCTCCGGCGTCAAAGGCAAGAATATTCTGCATCGTTACCATTCCGTGTCTACATTATGACTTGACACACATCGGGTCTGAGAATAGTTTTCAAGGATCGATCGAAATCAAGAAACGGATTTTCATTTATGTCAACGTTCACGTCTGCTGGTGGGGCTGGTACTGCGGTGGGTGTCGTGAACCGCATTCAGGCCAAGCTACCCGAAATGCCGGCAGCCATGGCTAAGGTCGCCGGATATCTGCTCCAGCATCCGGCGGCGCCGATCCAACTGTCCATCTTGGAACTGGCCGAGCAGACGGGGACCTCCGCGGCCACCGTGACGCGGTTCTGCCGGCTCCTGGGCTACACCGGCTACGTCCCCTTCCGTGTGGCCATTGCCGGGGATGCCGGACGCAGCGATGCCAAGGAATCCTGGAAGGTGGACATCGGCCGCGCCTTTGGTCCGGATGATGCTCCGGAGGACGTCCTCAGTACTTTGGTCAACGCACACACTCGGTCACTGCGCGAAACAGCGACGGTCATGGACATGGCGCTGATGAATAAGATCGCCCGGCGGATCGCGCTCAGTACTCATGTGGACATTTACGGCATCGGTGGCAGTGCGTTGATGGCCAAAGAGATGCAGTCCAGGTTATACCGGATCGGAATCAATGCACACCATTGGTCGGAGGCCCACGCCGGTCTGACCAGCGCCGCCATCCAGGACAGCACCTGTCTGGCCATCGGTATCTCCAACACCGGCCGGACCGAGGAGACCATCCAAATGCTGCGGCAGGCCGGTGCGGCCGGAGCCATGACGGTGGCCTTGAGCAACAACCCGGGTTCCCCGCTTGCGGAGGCGGCGGACCTGCAGATCATTACCTCCGTCCACGAGCAGTTCCTTCAGCCCGACGATCTTTCGGCCAAGCACGTTCAGCTGCTGGTGCTGGATCTGCTCTATCTGCTGGTGGCCCAGCTCAACTTCACGCAGACCACGACGAAGCTTGCTTCCTCCGCGATGGCCGTCGCACCGCACCGTCGGTCTACCCGGTCGACCTCAAGGGTGGATCAACACGACAGTCTGTACACCGCGACGTCGTCACGAAAGAGGAGGAACCATGTCTGACGTGGTGGACGGGTATCTGCTTGAGGTCACGGGCAGACTGGACCAGCTGGCTGCGGAGGCCCGGTCCGGCGGTCTGGACGGGGCGGTGGATCTGATAGTCAACGCCCTGGAAGCCGGCGGCGTAGTGCAAACGTTTGGCACCGGTCACTCCGAGGCCTTCTCGATGGAGTTCGCCGGCCGCGCCGGAGGACTGATCCCGACCAATAAGATCGCCCTGCGCGACGTCGTCCTCAGGGGCGGCCGCGAAGCGGGCACTCTTGGCGGCTCCTCGCTGGAAAGGGACCCCGCCGTCGTCGACGAACTCTTCGATATATCTCCCATCGGCGCGGCGGACGTCTTTATTATCGCCTCGAACTCCGGGGTCAACGGATCGGTCGTGGGCCTGGCGCTGCTGGCGAAAGACCGCGGACACAAGGTCATCGCCGTCACCAGCCTACGGCATACCAATGCCGTCGAGACCAAGCACCCCAGTGGTATGCGGCTCAGTGAGATCGCCGACGTTGTCATCGATAACGAGGCTCCTTACGGCGACACCACACTCGAACTTCCAGGTATAGGGGGTGTCGGCGCCGTCTCATCGATCACGGCAGCGTTCATTGCACAGCTGCTGACGATCGGAACGGCCCGTCGGCTCGCGGCCGCGGGGAAGACACCGCCCCTCTATATTTCGGCGAATATTCCGGGTGGCGACGAACACAACAAGGGCCTCGAAAACCTCTATCAGGGCAAAATCAGGCGCGAGGCATGACCTGCGGAATTACCGGAGCCGTTCAGCATCCTGTCAGACAGGGATGCGGCGCCGGACGAACCAAAAACATTAGATCGAACCCGTTTCGCACCAATAATGGAAGGCACTAAAACAATGAACATCCAGAACAAAACTCTGCAACGCCGTGGTTTCCTCCGGGGCGTCCTGGCTGCGGCGGTCCTGGTTCCCGTCGCCGGTTCGCTGGCATCGTGCGCGGGCGGCGGAGGCGGCGCGCCCGCCGCCTCCACGGCCGCGGGCCCGGTATCCGACACGAACCCCTTCGGCATGGCGGATAACTCCACCATTGATGCGGTCATCTTCAAGGGCGGCTACGGCATCGACTATGTCGAATTCGCGGGCAAGCTGCTGGAGAAGAACCATCCGGGCAGCACCGCCAAAATAGCGCCCTCGACGGCCATCGCGCAGGAACTGCAGTCGCGTTTCGTCGGAGGTAACCCGCCAGACCTGATTGACAACTCGGGTGAAGGCGCCATGGGGTTCAGTGCGATCCTGGACCAGCTGGAGGACTTGAATTCCGTCCTCGAAGTTAAGAACCTCGAGGGCACGGTCATCAAGGACACCCTGTATGCGGGGGTAGAGGCGCCGGGAACCTTCGGCGGCAAGCTGGCTGCGTTGAACTACGCGCTGACAATATACGCCCTGTGGTACTCGGCCTCGTTGTTCCAGGACAACGGCTGGACGGTCCCGAAGACCTGGGACGAGGCGCTTGACCTCGGCGCCAAGGCCAAGGCCAAGGACAAGTACCTCTTTGTCTGGGGTAAGGAAGCGGCCACCTACTACCAGACCCTGGCCCTGGGTTCCGCCATCAAGGAAGGCGGCGACGCGGTCCGCCTGGCCGTGGACAACCTCAAGGATAAGTGCTGGTCCCAGCCGGCCATCCAAAGCGTGTTCGCCGCGATGGAAAAGGCGGTCAAGGCCGGCTACTTCAAGCCGGGTGGTTCCGGCACGAAGTTCACGGCGGCACAGGCACAGTGGAGCAACGACGAGTCTGCTCTGCTGTACCCGTCGGGTTCGTGGATTGAAAACGAAATGAAGGACCAGACCAGGCCCGGCTTCAAGATGACGGGGGCGCCGGAATTCACGGTCACCTCATCCTCCAAGATGCCGTACGACGCCATGCACAGTGCCGCGGGCGAGCCTTTCATCGTTCCGTCCAAGGGCAAGAATGTTGCCGGCGGCAAGGAACTGCTGCGCACCATGCTGTCCAAGGATGCGGCCACCAACTTCGCCAAGACGAAGCTGGCCCCGAGCATCGTCAAGGGCACGGTCCCGGCCGACGGGTTCGGCTCCACGGCCCTGGTCTCCCAGACCAAGCTGCTCGACGCCGCGGGGTCGAACATCTTCACCTGGGGTTTCGTTGACCTGTACGGAATGAACAAGGACCAGCTGGTGCTGTGGAACACCTTCCTGGACGGCAAATCGGACGCGGCGACGCTTACTTCCGGCCTGCAGAAGATCACCGATGACGTGCGCAACGACAGTTCAGTAACGAAGATTGAAGTGAAGTGAAGTGAAGTGATTGATCTAAGTTCCCAGGTGCGTCCGGATAGCGGCAAGCCCGCCGCTATCCGGTCCCGCCGGAAGAAACTGACCTTCGACAAGGTCAGTTTCATGGTTGTTTTTCTCGGCCTGCCGCTGGCTGTATACGTTATTTTCGTGATCTCGCCGTTCGTCCAGGCCGCGTATTACTCCATGACCGACTGGTCCGGGTTCACCGCGAATATGAACTTCATCGGCCTGGACAATTACGTGAAGCTCTTTCACAACGCCACATTTATGAAGGCACTTGGCAACAACATCATTCTGGTGATTGTGTTGCCCCTGGTGACTATCATCCTCAGCCTGATTCTTGCCACCCTGGTCACCGTTGGGGGCAGCAGCCGCGGACAGATCAAGGGCCTGAAGAACTCCAGTTTCTACCGCGTGGTCTCGTTTTTCCCTTACGTCATTCCTGCCATCATCATCGGCATCATGTGGACGCAGATCTACGATCCGAGCAACGGTCTGGTGAACGGAATCCTGACCTCACTCGGCTTAGACCAGTTCAAGTCCTTCCCGTGGCTCGGGGATGAACGCACCGCCATGGTCGCCACGATGTTTGTCATCGTGTGGGGTTTCATCGGCTTCTACATGGTCCTGTTCGTCGCGGCCATCAAGGGCATCCCCGCGGAGTTGTTTGAGGCGGCCAGGATCGATGGCGCCGGCAGGGTCCGCACCATGGTCAGCATCACCGTTCCGCTGATCCGGGACAACATCCAGACGGCCTACGTCTACATGGGAATCCTGGCCCTTGACGCCTTCGTTTACATGCAGGTCATGAATTCCGGCGGTGGCCCCAACAACTCCACGCTGGTCATGTCCCAGCAGCTGTTCTCCACCGCCTTCACCAAGAACCAGTTCGGCTACGCCAGTGCCATGGGCGTGGTCCTGGCGGCCGTAACCTTGGCGTTCTCCGGGCTGGTGTTTCTGGTCAACAGGCTGACCGGCGGAAAGGATGACGCACGATGATGTCACTCAAACAGACCTCACGACGGCGTGCGGTACCCATGGAACTCCTGAGGAAGTCCAAGGAAACGTCCGGCGACAAGGCCGTCGCAGCCGTCTCGCACACCATGCTCATCATCTGGTCCCTGATCGTCATTCTGCCGCTGTTGTGGACCCTGATGACGTCCTTCAAGACGACGCGGGAGATTTTTGCCTCCCCGTTCTCCCTGCCCGAGCAGTGGAATTTTGACAACTATGTCTCGGCCTGGACCACGGCGGGGATCGGCAGCTACTTTGTGAACACCATCATCGTGGTGGGCTTCGCCCTGATCATTGTGATGGTGCTGGGCGCAATGTGCGCCTACGTGCTGGCGCGCTTTAAATTCCCGGGCAGCCGCGCTATTTACTACCTGATGCTCGCCGGGCTGACATTCCCGATCTTTCTGGCCATCGTTCCGCTGTTCTTCATCCTTAAAAACATTGGCCTGCTCAATACCCTCCCGGGCCTGATCATTGTCTACGTGGCGTTTGCGCTGCCGTTCACCGTGTTCTTCCTCTTTTCCTTCTTTAAGACGCTCCCCCACGAGATCGGCGAGGCGGCGGCCATTGACGGGGCAGGGGAATGGCGGACCTTTTTCCAGGTCATGCTGCCGATGGCGAAGCCGGGGCTGGCGTCGGTGCTGATTTTCAATTTCCTCGGACTCTGGAACCAGTTCCTCATTCCGGTCGCGCTCAACACCAATGTGGGGCACTACGTCCTGTCCCAAGGCATGGCCGCGTTTGCGTCCCAGGCGGGATACGCGGTCAATTTCGGCGCACTGTTTGCCGCAGTCGTGATTACCGTGGTCCCCGTGCTGGTGGTGTATGTGATCTTCCAGCGCCAACTGCAAGGATCCGTTTCCGCGGGGACCAACAAATAATGCGGACCTGATCCGACGGCGGGTCGGCGCCGGACAGTTGCGGAGCCACCTTCCGCCAACTGGCCGGGTGCCGCGTCTGATGCGCCAGATTCGCCTTTGTCCGGTGCGGCTCCGGTTCAGGCCGGCATTTGGTCCGATTTGCGTCGGCGGCGGTATGCCGCCACGTGGGTGCGGTTGGCGCAATTGCCGGTGTCGCAGAAGCGCCGTGAGCGGTTCTTGGAAAGGTCGAGCACCACTGCGTTGCAGTCGCCGGCCGCGCAGATGCGCAGCCGGCCCAGTTCTTTGCCCCTGATGACATCCACCAGGGCCATTGCCGCTTCCGTACCCATCCGCAATGCCAGCGGGGCCTCCGGCGCGGTTGCGTGCAGGTGCCAGTCCCACTGGTCGTGTTTGACCAACTGCGGTAACGCACGGGCATTGGCGAGGATCAGGTTGGTCAGCCGCACGGCGTCCTCTTCCTCTGCCGTCCAGATCTCCCGCAGCTGACACCTTAATTGCCGGACCGACCGAAGCTCGGCAAGGCTGCGCGTGCGCGGGCCGGAAAACTGTTCCTGCTCGACGAACACCTCCAGATCATGGACAGTCGCCAGGGCGTCGGCATCGCGTTCCCCGGTGTTGATAAGCGCTGCCGCCGATCCAAGCGCAATCTCGGTGTCATTGCTGAATACCACTTTGACTCCTGACATAACATAGTCGTAGAGTCACTACCATACCGCGCTTTACTCATGACGTCCCCTTGGTGAGGACGCTCAGGACCGACACCGGAGTATGACCTGATGACGACGATACGCAAGACCCGCAGCCCCGCATCCTCCGCATTGCTGGTGGCCCTAATTTCGGCGGCGGCCTTTGCGCTTTCCGGCTCGTTTGCCAAGTCCCTCTTTGAAAGCGGCTGGTCTCCCGGCGCGGCGGTGGCGGTACGCATTGGCGGCGGTGCCGTCGTCCTTCTGGCCCCCGTGCTTGTCACCCTGGTCCGGCGATGGCACACCGTGCGGCGGTCCTTGGGCCGGGTGGCGTTGTATGGGATTGTGCCGATTGCCCTCTGTCAGCTCTTCTACTTCAACGCCGTTCAGCACCTTTCGGTGGGCGTTGCGCTGCTGCTGGAATACCTTTCCCCCGTGTTGCTGGTTGGCTGGGTTTGGCTGCGCACACGCACGTCACCTCGGGTGCTGACGGTCCTCGGCGCTGTGTGCGCGATGGGGGGCCTGGTACTGGTGCTCGACCTTGCAGGGGCACAGAAGCTGGATTTGCAGGGCGTTCTGTGGGGGCTGGCCGCGGCCGTCTGCTCAGCAGCGTTCTTCATCATGTCCGCGCGGTCGGACGACAACGTGCCGCCGGTGCTCATGGCCGGCGGTGGTATGGCGGTGGGCGCCGGACTGATTTTTGCTCTCGGTGGGCTCGGCGCGATGCCGCTGACCTTCTCCACCGGGGACGCAATCTTCGTCGGCCGGCAGGTCAGCTGGCTGGTTCCCATTTTGGGACTGGTGCTCGTGACGACCGTTTTCGCGTACATAGCCGGGATAGTGGCGGTACGGGGGCTCGGGTCCAAGGTGGCTTCCTTTGTGGCGTTGTTCGAGGTGCTGTTCGCGGTCATCTGGGCCTGGCTGCTGCTTGGTGAGCTGCCGCGGTCCATCCAGCTGCTCGGTGGGGCGCTGATCGTGGCCGGGGTGGTGCTGGTGAGGCTGGATGAACTACGCGGCCCCCGCCATCCGGAACTGGAGCACGCCAACTACCTGGAGACGCTGCCCGAAACCCGCTCCGAAACCCTGAACTCCCGCCAGTCGAATGTGGACATCTGCCCCTGAAAACTGCACGTACCCCCGCGCGGCAATTTTTGCCCCGGGGCCAGATCCTGAGCCGATTTTGACCCGGACCGAAAAAACTGTTGCGTCGGGCCCTCCCCGGTGGTCGAATGGGGGGCATGGCAACCAACGCGAGCGTGGTTTTGGCGATCGGCACCAAAAAGGGTCTCTGGGTGGGCACCAGCACGGACCGCAAGACCTGGGATTTCACCGGCCCGCATTTCCTGATGAACGAGATTCCCGGCATCGGCATCGACACCCGGGGGGGCCGGACGCGCATTCTGGTGGCCGCACGCTCCGAACACTGGGGAACCAATGTGGTGCATTCGGATTATTTCGGCGCCAACTGGACCGAGCCGGAGCAGGCTGCGATCGCCTTTCCGCCGGACACCGGGGCCGCGTTGGAACGCATCTGGCAGCTGCAGCCCGATTCCACCGACCGCCCGGGCGTGGTGTGGGCGGGCTGCGAACCGATCTCCGTCTGGAAATCCACCGACGGCGGCGAGCACTTTGAGCTCAACCGCGGGTTGTGGGACCACCCGCACCGGTCCCAGTGGGGCGCGGGCTTCGGCGGTGCGGCCGCGCACACGGTGCTGCCCAGCCCGGCGGACCTGCAGACGGTCCATGTCGCCATGAGCACCGGAGGCGTCTATCGGAGCACCGACGGCGGGGAATCATGGGAGGCCCGGAACCACGGTATCTCGGCATATTTCATGCCGGATCCGCAGCCGGAGTTCGGCCAATGTGTGCACAAGATCGCCCGCGACGCCGTACAGCCGGAGCGGCTCTACGCACAGAATCACCACGGGGTGTACCGCTCCGATGACAATGCGGACAGCTGGACCTCCATTGCGGACGGGCTGCCGGCGGACTTCGGTTTTGTGATGCTGTCGCACCCGAGGCGTTCCGGCACCGCTTGGGTGATCCCGATCAAGGCCGACGGCGAGCGGATTCCGCCGGACGGAAAGCTTGCGGTGCACCGCACGGACGACGCCGGAGCCAGCTGGATCCGCGCGGATGCGGGCCTGCCGCAGTCCGAGTACAACGTAGTCCTCCGAGATGCGGCCGCGACGGATACGGCAGAGCCTGTAGGGGTATACTTCGGGACACGCGGCGGGTCCGTGTACGCCAGCGCGGATGAGGGCACCACGTTTACGGAAGTCGCCTCTCACCTGCCCGATGTGCTCTGTGTACGTGCCGCCGTCGTCGCCGGTTAACCAGGAATGCCATGACCGAGCCTGCGGACGTTCTGGTGCGTGTCCCCAGTCTGCTGCGCCCGTTCACCGGCGGGAGGGAAGAACTCCTGCTCGCCGTGGAGGGGGCGGTGTCCGTGGCGGCGCTGCTGGACACGATCGGTGCTCAGTTTCCTGTCTTCGACCGGCGGGTGCGCGATGAGACGGGCGCGCTGCGCCGCTACGTTAACATTTATCTGGGGCACGACGACGTCCGCCGGCTCCGCGGGACGGACACCGAGGTGCAGCCCGGGCAGGAGCTGATGATCATCCAATCCGTGGCCGGTGGTTGAGCGGTCCTGTCCGCTGGGTCCTAACCGGCGAGTCGGCACATCTGCCCCTACAACGGCCGGTGCTGGCGGTAATCGGCGGGAGTGTCATCAACCAGTGTTCGTGAGACTAGCGGACGGCATCGGTTTGCGGCTGGCAGGATGTCAGAATCACTTCCAGGTGGCGCGCGATTTACGTCGTATCAAGTATTCGTGGAGCTTCGGTGCGGTGTATTCGTAGGTGCCCTTTTGAAGCCTGTAGACAACACCTTGGTCTGCAAGCCGCCCCATGAGCACATTGACATTTCCCTGCTTGCGAGATGTCACCCGATGGATATCGGCGGTTCGCAACGGCGGATACTCGCAATCCCCTGTGAGTTGCAGTAGGTGTTGTTCGGCAGGGGTTAGGGAATCGATCGTTGGAGAGTAGAAGTCATGATCCAATCGCCTGAAGATAGTCTCACGGAGTCCTACTAGAAGGCTGGCAGTCATGGAGTCTGTTGTGATGTCTTCCGCCTCTTCCCAGAGTTCGGCCCCCCACAGTTGCACAAAGTATGGATAGCCCTCAACGTCGTCCATTACGGCGTTTACAAGATCCGAACGGGCCGTTCTGCCGGTTCCATCGAGTGGCCGGAGGAAAGCCTCTCGGGTTTCTTCCCGTGTCAGACGACCAACTTCTTCCCCGCGGAACATCCGCTCGCTGTAGGTTCTCGCTTCAAGAGATTCGAGATAAGCGTAGGCAACCCGCAAAGCACAAGCGCTAAGGGTACGTGCTGTTCCTGCAGGCTGTTTACGGCTTCAACGAGCAAAGACAGAGGGTGCTGCCCCTCCCGGTCTTTCTCATCCACGAGTACCTGCGCTTCGTCCAGCATGAGCACGAGGCCCGATTTTCCCGCTTTAACTGCAATGAGTGTTGTCTCTAAGAGGTCTTCTGCCAGATTGGAAGCTTCCCGATCAGTCGTGCCGGACAGCGAAACGGTGAAATCCTCAATGGTCATCGTTTCCAACGAGCGAACGCTATTGACGACCATTTCTGTTCGCTGCCGAAGGTTTTCGATGCGGCATACCTGAGCTTGCACTTCGATGAGGCGGCTATGGAGCACGTTAACGATGGCGTCTTCACGGTTGTGACGGGGTTCGAGCTGAACGCGGCAGACTGCCCAGTTAAGTTCGCCCTTTTGATCTCTTCGAAGTGTTTCAGCAGGACAGTCTTGGGTTCTTCGTGACGTCTCCCGGCTATGCAGTACTAACAAAATGTTGTTGTTATCCATGGTCCTAACAGTTTTTTGTTAGAAGCGAATGGCCGGGCTCCAACGACATTTACGCCCTGCAAAAGAACACTACGGGCAGTGAATGCGTGCCGGTGATGACCTCGTGTCCGCACTGGTCACTGACGCCTTTACCCTGCTGGGCACCATTCCCCGACCATCAACCGATGCCACTTGGCCGCCGCATCCACACGGCCAAGAACGCGCGGAAAATGCTGCCCCAGTCCCATGAGCGGCTCCGCCGCGAACACCGTGTCCCGGCTGCTGGTTCCTGTTTCGCAAACGTTTACCGCCGGCACCGGCCGATGGTGCAGCGCTTGTCATGAGAGACGTGCGGGTCATGCGGACCCTGGCTGAATTGGCGTCAGGGGTGGACGACCGCCTTCAGTGCGCCGGGGGTGGCTCCGACGGTCAAGGCCGCTTCCACGTCATCGAGCCCGTGCACCGAGGTGACCAGTCCGTCCAGGTCAACCGCAGATATTGCCGCCAGTTCGATGGCGGTCGGCCAGGTGTTGGCGTACCGGAACGTTCCGGTGATCAGAAGCTCACGGCCCTGCACCAGCTGCACCGGCAAGGCGATGGTGTCGGCTCCCATCCCAACCAGGACACACCGGCCCCGGGGAGCCAACCGGGCCAGTCCGTCCAGTACCGCCGGTTCCGCTCCGGTTGCGTCGATGAAGACGTCGAATTCGGGCCCGGCGGCCGGGGCCGCGCGCGCCGGATAACTATGCGACGCACCGTAGTGCGCGGCCAGTTCCAGGCGTTCGGCGCGGACATCCGTGAGGGTGACGACGCCGCCGGCCAGTTGGGCGACCTTCGCCGCGAGCAGACCGATCGGGCCCGCACCGGCCACCAGCACCTTGTCGCCGAGCCCCACCTTGCCGGCGCGGCTTGCCGCAATCGCAACACTGAGCGGCTCCAGCAAGGCGGCCGCGTCGTCGGAGACGGAATCGGGAACGGGATGGCAGAACGCCGCGGGGTGGACGGCATACTCGGCGAACACACCGTCCACCGGCGGGGTGGCAAAGAACCGCACACCGGGATCCAGGTTGTAGCGGCCGGCCAGCGTCTGCGCGGAAAGCGGCTCCGGGACACCCGGTTCCAGCGACACCCGCTGACCGGTGGTCCGGTTCAGCACCCCGGGCCCGAGGGCGACGATAACACCGGAGGGCTCATGGCCGAGCACCAGGGGCCGGTCCACCAGATAGTTACCGATCCGTCCGTGCCGGTAATAATGCGTATCCGATCCGCAGACGCCCACGGATTTGATCCGGACCAGGACCTCGCTTGGCCCCGGCACCGGCAGGGGGCGTTCTTCCACATGCACGCTGCCGTGACCGGCATCGAAGGGACCGCTGAGAACCGCAACCTTCATCGTCGTCGTCATTTCACCGCGCCCATGGACAGGCCGCGCACCAGCTGCTTTTGCGCCACCCAGCCGGCAATCACGACCGGCAGCGACGCCAGCACGGAGGCCGCCGACAGCTTGGCCAGGAACAGGCCCTCGCTGGTCATCTGCGAGACCAGGAAAACGGGCACCGTGGCCGCGTTGGCGGCGGTGACGTTCAGGGCGAAGAAGAACTCGTTCCAGGCAAAGATCACGCAGATCAGGGCCGTTGCGGCCAGACCCGGAGTGACCATGGGCATCAGGATGGTGCGCAGGGTCTTGATCAGGCCGGCGCCGTCCATCGCGGCCGCCTCCAGGACCTCGGCGGGGACTTCCTGGAAGAAGGAGCGCATCATCCACACGGCGATGGGCAGGTTCATGGCCGTGTACAGCACCACCAGCGTCCAGATGTTGTCCAGGGCCTTGATCTGTCCGGCAATCACATAGATGGGCATGATCACGGCGACCACGGGCAGCATCTTGGTGGAGATGAAGAAGAACAGGACGTCCTGGGTCTTCTTCACCGGCCGGATGCTCAACGCGTACGACGCCGGCACTGCCAGCAGGATCACGAAGACCGTGGACACGCCGGTGGCGATCAGCGAATTTAGGAAGTAGCTGCCCGCTCCGTTGCCCAGGACGGCCGCAAACTGGTCGAACGTTGGCACGAAGAAGAACACGGGCGGGTTGGAGGCGGCCACCGATTCCTGCTTGAAGGCCGTCATCACCAGCCAGATCACCGGGGCGAAGAAGATGAACGCCAGCACCCACGTGCCGGTGGTGATCGCGGAACCACTGAGCCGCCGTCGGGCTTCACGGGACCTCCGCTCGGCGGACGGAGCGGTGGAATGGGGGGTCATGGTGGTGGTCACGGCTTAGTCCTTCGTGTCAAAGCTGCGGAAGATGAGGCGCAGGGCGAACGTGGCGATGATGATGGTGGCGATGACCACCACTACACCCATCGCGGCTGCCTGGCCGATGTCGAAGCCCAGGAAGGCCCGTTGGTAGATGTAGAACGGCAGGTTGGCGCTGGCGGTGCCGGGGCCGCCGGCGGTCATCAGGTAGATCTGGTCGAAGGTGTTGACCACGTAGATGGTGCCGAGCAGGACGCCGAGCTCAATGTAGCGGCGCAATTGCGGGAGCGTGACCCAAAGGAACGTCTTGCCCCAGCTGGCGCCGTCAATCTGCGCCGCTTCCAGCACGTCCTTGGGCTGCGACTGCAGGCCGGCCAGCACCAGCAGCATAGTGAACGGCGTCCACTGCCAGACCAGGGCCATCAGGATGGAGACCACAGGGAACGACGACGTCCAGTCCACGGGCGGGATGCCCACCAGGGAGATCACCCAGTTCACCAGGCCGAAGCTTGGATTGAGCATGGAGACGCTCCAAAGCGTGGCACCGGCCACCGGCATGATCAGGAACGGGGTGATGAGCATGGTGCGCACCACGCCCTGGCCGCGGAACTTGCGGTCGAGCAGGAGCGCGAAGATGATGCCCAGAACCATGGCGGCAAAGACGCAGCCCAGGGTGATGATGATGCTGTTCAGGGCGGAGCTGCGGAATGTGGAGTCCAGGAAGATGTCCACATAGTTTTGCAGGCCGGTGAACTGGTTGCCGTCCGGACGGAGCAGGTTCCAGTTGCGCAGCGAATACCAGATGGTGACCAGGAACGGCAGCTGAGTGACGATGATCGTGAAGACCAGGGCCGGCAGCAAGGGACCGCGCCGGCGCCAGCCCTCCACCTTGGAATGCCTGGTTCCATTCGTGGCATTCTTGAGCTTGTGTCGTTTGAGATTGTGCCGGTCAACGAGAGTGCTGGCCATCACTTTCCTCCTTGTTGGTAGGACTGCGCAATGGATTCCGCATAGAGCTGCGCCTGCTTGAGTGCGTCTTCAACGGATTTTTGTCCGGCAATCGCGGCCGAGACCTGCTGACTGACCCGGGTGCCCAGGTCCTGGAACTCGGGGATGCCCACAAACTGCAGGCCCGGGTAGGGGACGGGATTGACCATGCTGGTCTCCTGCGTGGCCGAGTACATGGCATCCAGGGTGGGCTTGGCATAGGCCTGCGCCACCTTCGCGTACTCGGGGATTTCATAGGTGGACTGGCGGCTCCCCGGGGGTACCCGCTCCCAGCCGATTTTGTTGCCCACCAGCTTGATGTAGTCCTTGTTCGTCATCCAGGAGATGAAGTCCCAGGCCGCAGCCTTGTGCTTGGTGGTGGTCGGGACGGCCAGCGACCAGCTGTACAGCCAGCCGGCGGACTTGGTGTCCTTCACGGGTGCCGGGGCGTACCCGGACTTGCCCGCCACCAGCGAGGAACTGGGATCCTCAATGCTGGAGACCATGGCCGTGGCGTCGTACCACATGGCCGCCTTGCCCTGGCTGTAGCGGGTGATGCAGTCGCCGTAGCCACTGGTTGCGGCGCCGGGCTGGCCAGCCGTTTGCAGCAGGTCCACGTAGTCGGTGACGGCGGACTTTACCTGCGGCGAGTCCAGCCTGGCCTTCCAGTCCTTGTCGAACCATTGGCCGCCGTAGGTGTTGATCACGGTGTCCAGCGGCGCCATGACCTCGCCCCAGCCAGCGAGCCCGCGCAGGCAGATGCCGGCGAAGTCCTTCGATGGGTCGTTGAGCTTCTGGGCCAGGGCACTGACTTCGGCCCAGGTGGGGTGCGCCGGCATGGTCAGCCCGGCCTGCTTGAACAGGTCCTCGCGGTACACCAGGAAGGACGATTCCCCGTAGAACGGGACCGAATACATGTCACCCTTGTAGCTGAGCGCATCCTTGATGGTGGGGATGAAGTCTGCGGTGTCGTAGCCGGACGTGGCATCGGCCATCGGCTGGAGGTCCTCGATCCAGCCGTTCTTCGCCCACATCTGGGTTTCGTAGTTGGAGATCATGACGACGTCGAACTCGCCGCCGCCGGTGGCCACGGATGCGGTGATCTTGGCCCTGGCCTCGTTCTCGGGCAGCGTCACGAATTTCACGTTAACGTCCGGGTGCTTGGCTTTGAAGTCGTCCTGCAGGGAAATGGCGTCCTTCATCTGCGGGTTGGCGACGATGGCCACGACGATGTCGGCTTTGGCGCCTTCGCCGCTGGCAGCCGGGGCGCAGCCGGACAGCGCAAGGGTGACGGCGGCGGCGCCCGCCAGCAGGGCCCCGAGCCGGGTCTTCCTGTCCTGCGGACGCCGGCGACGTGCGTTGTGGTGTGGAAATTTCATTGGCCCCTTCAATCGTCGTGCTCATTTGAGAGCGAACAGTTGCTCATTTGTAAAGTGACTCTAGTCATATAGACTCGTTTGAGCAAGACCTGATGCTTATCCGTATTATCCGAAAGAAGAATCCGGTGCCCCAGCCAACGCATGAAGAGCTTCTTGCCCTCATCGGCAGGGACTACTATTTGGGCAATAGATCCAAGGTCGAGATAGCCACTACCTACGGAATTTCACGCTTCCAGGTGGCGCGGATGCTGGATGAGGCGCGCGCCGAGGGCATCGTGAAGATCGAGGTCCGCACGCCGGGTTCCATGCCGCCGAAGGATCTGCATCAGCTGGCGGCCTGGCTGGGTATCCGGAAACTCGTGGTGGTCAAAACCGCCGGCGACGAGGTCCAGCAGCGCGACATCCTGGCCCGCGCCGTGGCCCGGGAACTGATGGGCGGCGTCCGCGCCGGTATGACTCTTGGCATTTCCTGGTCCCGCACCCTGGACCTCGCCGCCCGGTATGTCACCGAGCTGCCCAAATGCGATGTGGTTCAGCTGGCGGGCGCGCTGCCGGTGGCCGGCGACGGCAATCCGCTGGAGCTGATCCAGCGGCTGGGACAGGCCTCGAACGGCCGCACCTGGCCACTGTGGGCGCCGCTGGTCGTGGACAGCGCCGCCATGGCCTCGGGGCTGAAGCTGCAGCCGGAAATTTCCGATGCCCTGCGGAAGGCCGATGCGCTGGATATTGCCGTCATTGCCATCGGTGCCTGGGCGCCGAGCCTATCCACCGTCTGGGACCGGGTGGACAACACTGCACGCGAGCAGGGCATCACCGGCGGCGCGGTCGCGGAATGCTCCGGACGCCTCATCGACGCGGCCGGATCGGCGGTGGTCACCGAACTGGACAGCCGGATCTTGGGCGTCAGTCTGAGCCAGCTCAAGCGCACATTTATGGTCGTCGCCGTCGGGCACGGGGCCGAACGCGCCGCCGCCGTCCGCGCCGCCTCTGCGGCAGGCATAGTCAGTACGCTGGTCGCGGACGAATCCCTCGCCACCGCGCTGATCAAGGAAAAAGGCCGGCAGGAAAAGGATCAGAAAGTAATCGACTCGAAGGAAAGAGACCTGAAGGAATACCAGCTCAAGGAAAAACTGTGACGACGGTTGTGGGAGTCGATTCCTCAACCCAGTCCTGCAAGGTGCTGGCCGTCGACGCGGGAACCGGGCGCATCGTCGCCAGCGGCACCGCCGCCCATCCGGACGGCACCGCCGTCGACCCGCATCTTTGGACGTCGGCGCTGCGCCAGGCTTGGCACAGCGCCGGGATTCCGGGGCTGGGCGGGGACGTGACGGGCGTTTCCGTGGCCGCCCAGCAGCACGGCATGGTGGCCCTGGACGCAGAAAACGAGCCGGTCTTTGACGCGCTGCTCTGGAACGACATCCGCAGCGCCGGCGACGCGCGGACCATGCGCGCCGAACTCGGTGCCGAGGCCTGGGTGGATGCCGTCAATGTGGTGCCGGTGGCCTCTTTTACGCTGACGAAGCTGGCGTGGCTGGCGCGGAACGAGCCCGCGGCCGCCGCACGCCTGGCGCGGGTGGTGCTGCCGCATGACTGGCTGAACTATCAGCTGTCCGGGCGGTTCACCACGGACCGCAGCGACGCCTCGGGGACGGGATATTTCAGTCCCGTCACGGACAGTTACCGGCCCGAGCTGCTGCAGCGCTACTTCGGCCGGGTTCCGGAGCTGCCACAGGTACTCACACCCGGCGGCCAGGGCGGCCCGGTGCTGCCGTCCTGGGGTCTGCAACACGCCGTGCTGGGCGCCGGCGCCGGAGACAATGCCGGCGCCGCCCTTGGCTTGGGCCTGCAGCCGGGGGAAATTGTTGTATCCATCGGAACGTCGGGGACGGTCTTCACCACGTCGACCACACCCACCCGCGATCCGAGCGGACACATCGCGGGGTTCGCGGATGCCACGGGCAACCACCTGCCGCTGCTTGCCATGTTGAATTCGGCGCGGGTGATGTCGGCGACGGCCCAGATGCTGCAGATCGATCTGACCACCCTTGACGCGATGGCGCTCGCAGCCGACCCGGCTGCGGAGGGGTTGATGCTGCTGCCGTATCTGGATGGCGAACGCACGCCCAACCTGCCCGACGCCCATGGCAGCCTGCTGGGGCTGAGCCGGTCGAATATGACCGCGGAAAATGTGGCCCGGGCCGCGGTTCTGGGCGTGCTGAATTCGCTCGCCGACGCCATCGAACGGATGAAGGAGCACGGGGTGCCCGCCAAGCGGGTGCTGCTGATTGGTGGCGGGGCCAAATCGCGGTCCCTCCGGCAGGCTGCAGCCTCGGTTTTCGGACTGCCCGTCGAGGTGCCGGTGGCCAACGAATACGTGGCACTGGGTGCGGCACGTCAGGCGGCGTGGGCGGCCACCGGTGTGTTGCCGGCGTGGGAGCGCCGGATCGAGGCGTGTTTTGAGCCTGACGGCGGATGGGGCGCCGAGGTGCGCGGCCGCTACGGCCAGGCGAGGCAGACCGTCTACGGGGTTTAGCCGCGAGGGGTGTAACGGGAGCCGCGCGCGTAGCTCAGGGTGCTGATGGTGATGGTGAAGTGCCTGGCCATGTTGTTCTGCCCGACGGTTTTGGGTGACCTGCAGGTGTGCGCCGGCCTCCACCACCATCATCTTGCCTGCCAGGGACGCCTTCAACGTCTCAATGGCGGGTCCGGCAGGGCGGAGAGATTGGCCAGGGTCTCGTGCTTGACCTTGCCTTCCTCGCGGAAGCTGCGGCGCAGCAGCACGGAACGATACTGGACCACGGCCCCGTGCTTGTCCACCGGGCATTCCGTTGGGGTTACTCCTTGTAGACGTCGCGTCGGTGTCCAAGCGTTACGACAACGACGATCAGGACATCGTCGTTGACGGTATAGAGGATGCGATAGTTGCCGACTCGCACACGAAGGCCATCCCGGCCCCTAAGTTTTCGTGCCCCGGGCGGCCGAGGGTCCTGGCCCAGCAACGCAATGGCGCCGTGTATTCGGCCCCGGATCGATGGATCCAGTTTGCGAAGAGCGCGCAATGCCGCGGGGCGGACCTCAATGCGGTATTCGTTCATACCCAGCCGAGATCAGCCTTGGCCTGATCCCACGGTATATTCTCTCCCTCTTCGGCCATCGCGGCGTCAAAGGCAGCGATGTCCTCGGTCTCTTCCAAAGCGTGCATCATCTTCTCGTATTGTTCCGGACTCACCAATACGGCGGCCGATCGGCCGTAGCGCTCGAGAAATACCGCTTCTGTTCGTGCCGTCTCCATCGCTGCTGGGAGGTTCTCTCTCGCGGCACTTACATTCATGGTTGCCATGCATAAAACGTACAACTAAGTATTGGTCTTGTACAGACCTGTCAGCAGTCTCGTAGGACCACCGGCGCGATCGCCGGATTGCCTGGCAGGTACGACAGAAAGTCGCCGTGGGAGAGCGCGTGTGATGTCGACGCGGGCAGCAGGAAGATCTCAACCAGCGGGTTGATGCCGAAGAACAGTGGCAACCGCTCCATCGCCGCAACGATGGAGCGGTTGCGCCGGTACTCTCGGAGCTCCTTCCGGAAGACGGCCCGGACGTGTCTGCTGCTTATCCTCACCTCCGACTCGCCTCTTAGTCCTCCTTGATCAGCTTGAGGTAGACGTCCTCGAGCGAGTGGTGCGACTCGCTGATCGACAGCGCGTCAGCGCCAGCCGCCACGAGAACCCGGCTAACCTCTGGTGCGGCCAACGTCGAATCGGAGACAGCGAGGACGTATGCTTCGGGGCCGTCCGGGTGCCAACCGTCCACGGCCGGGAGGCAGGCAAGGACGCGGTCCGGCTCGGGGAACGGGACGAGGTCCTGACCATGAGCGTCCTGGCAAACAACTGCTCTCGCAGCGCGTCGGGTCGACCGATCACGCGCAGGGTGGTGTAGATAGCAACACGATCGCAGATTCGCTGGGCCCCCTCGAGGCGGTGAGCGGTGAGAAAGATTGTCACGCCCCGCGTGCGGAGCCCGTCGCTCAACTCATGAACCCCTCGGGCGGCGACGGATCCAGACCCGAGGTCGGCTCGTCGAGGAAGAGCACCTCAGGGTCGCTGAGTAACGCCCTCGCCAAGGCAACCCGCTGGCGCAGACCCTTGGACAGCACGCCATAGACATCATGCGCCCGCTCGGAGTCGTTCGCGGCTAGGAGGGCGCGATCGATGCGCTGGCGGGCATCGGACAAGTCATAAAGACCGGCAGACAGCTGGTCTACTTTACTGGTGCGAACGCGGATGCGTGGGCGTCACGCTGGCGCCAGGAGCGTCAGCTACCCGACGAGTTGGGCTACGGCCGCGCGTGCGCCCGCGGTGTGCAGCGTATCGAGGGTCTGCAGGTATGCGGCGACGAAGCGCTCGCTGTCGATCAGGTCGCCGAAGACCTCGCGGTTGGCCAGAAACGCGAGCTTATCCTCGTGCTGCCGTGCGGCCGCGGCCATCAGCGGCTCCTTGAGGCGGTCGACGACGTCGATCACCCCGCCGTTTTCGTCGACTCCCTCGGCGTACCGCGCCCAAGACGCGACGATGCCCGCTGAACGGAAGATGTCGCCGTCGTTCTCCAAATTGATCCGGATCACCGGCAGCAGCCACTTCGGGATCCGGTCCGAACTTTCCGCGCACAGCCGCGCCAACGTGTCACGGACGTATGCATTGGAGAAGCGTTCGATCAGGGTGCGCTTGTAAAGCGGCAGGTCCACGCCCGGCAGTTCGGCGAGCGTGGGGGTGCCCTCTTGATCCATGTAATCGAGCAGGAACCGGGCGAACAGGGGATCCTGAGCGACCTCATGGGCGTAACGGTAGCCGGTCAGGTAGCCGAAATAGCACAACCCCTGATGGCTGGCATTGAGCAGCCGCAGTTTCATCAGCTCGTAGGGTTCGACGTCCTCCACCAGCTGCACCCCGGCATCCTCGTACGGGGGCCGGCCCAGACTGAAATGATCCTCCAGCACCCATTGTTCAAAGGGTTCGCAGACCACGGGCCACTGATCCTCAACGCCGAATTCGGCGGCGATGGCCTCGCGGTCGGCATCCGTCGTGACAGGGGTGATGCGGTCCACCATGCTGTTCGGGAACAGAACATTCGCCGCCATCCAGTCACCGAGTTCGGGGTCCTTGAGGGAGGCAAATGCAGTGAACATCTTCTTGGCCACGTCCCCGTTGCCCTGGATGTTGTCGCAGGACATCACGGTGAAGGGCGTCATGCCACGCGCGCGCCGACGGCCCAGGGCCTCGGTGATGAGACCGAAGGTTGTCCGCGGCGCGGCGCCGGGCTGCAGATCCAGCAGCACGTCCGGGTTTGTGGCGTCGAACTCCCCGGTGACATGGTGGAAGTTGTAGCCGCCCTCGGTCACGGTAAGTGAAACGATGCGCACTTCCGAGGAAGCCATCTTCTCGATCACCGCCTCCGGATCGTCCGGCGCGAACAGGTACTGCGCAACGGAGCCGATGACGCGGGCCTCGCGGGTGCCGTCCGGATTCTTCAGCAGCAGGGTGTAGAGGCAGTTTTGATCTGCCATTACCTGCTTCATTTTCTCATCGTGGGCCAGCACACCGACGCCGCAGATGGCCCAGTCCAGGGCTTTCCCCTGATTCATCAGCCGGTCCAGGTACATGGCCTGATGAGCGCGGTGGAAGCCGCCCATGCCGAAATGCACAATACCGGTTTTCAGGGTGCTGCGGTCATACCCCGGTGTGGCAGGGGCGCCGATGCGTTCGGCCAGGACAGGCAGGGCGGCGGAGGCCAGTTTCGTCATCGAATCTCCTCGGTTGCAGGAACTTTGCTTCAGAGTATCATATGAGCAATTCATCCGTGCTCAGATGAGCACGGCTCCTTTTCCCGGCCGCCGACGCTCCTGTTCTCCGCGGGCCGACGTTGGTCCGTGGGGAGATGTGCCCCTTTCCACCGGATCTCAACGGGCAAATGGCCCCGCTTGGCAGACTTGTCGACGGGATGGCGGCTTCGTCGTTTGCGCCGAGGGCTGGCGAGTGCCTGCTCTGCTATGCCTGCCGGATGCTTTACTTTGGGTTAATCCGGGCTCACCTGGGCCTGCCACTACCGGGAGGTCGTTCCGCCGCGGGCCACCCCGCTCGAAAGACGCTTGGGCAGCCACGGCGGTAATGGCGACTGCGAGAACTTTTCGAATTCCTGCGTCCCCAACGAGCAGCTCTGGCCGCCATGGATAGTCGATGAGTTCGGCGGTGATGCACGAGTTCCGCGGCGTGCTGTGCTGTTTTGCCTTCCGCTCGGGCATTGGCTGCGATCTTCAGCCTTTTGGCCCGGCTTGCCCATGAAGGCCACGGCGAGCCGCACCTTGGCGAGGGTCATTTTGCCCGGATGGCAACGCCTACGAAAGAAGCCACAGAAGTCCTCACGGGCAAGATCCCGGAGGGCCATAAACTCCTCGCGATCCGCACGAACCGCTGACAGAGCATTAGCCCCCCGCAATGTCCCGCAGGATCTGCAGGTGTCCAGTCCAGGCCTCGCGTCCGTTCGCGGTCAAACTCGCCGAGGTTCGCGGCATCTTCCCGGCGAAAGTCTTCTTGATCTTTACGTAGCCGGCCTTTTCCAAGACGGACAGTTGTTTGCTGAGGACGGAATCGCTGACCTGGATGGCGTCACGGAGGTCCATGAAGTCCAAGGATTCCGCACGAGCCAGCGCTGCCATGATGGAAAAGCGGACCGGTGAGTGGACGAGCTCATTGAGCTTGTGACGGGGATGATCCGAGGCAGTGCTCATGCGCGCAGTTCGCGGAAGGCTGCGGCCAGGCCGATGCCGCCCAAGACGATGGCGGACGATATGTAGAACCACAGGTTGCCGTCGCGGAAGAGACTGACCCCCACACCCAATGCAACCCCGTACAGGGCGAAGTAGGCGGCCAGGGATGTCAGGAACCGCTTCGTGAACCCGACTTTGGTCGACCTCTGAAACATCGGCCAGATGCTTGCCGTCGCAACGGCCCAAACACCCACAGCCGCGGCCAGCAGCGGCGCGCCGTACCCGGTATGGGAAACGATCTGCATTCCGATCATCAGCATGGAACCCAGGATCGCCAGGCTGGTGAAAATTATGGCCACGGGCCAGGCCGCAGCGTTGGTCGATGCGGCCCCGATCGAATCGGCTTTGGCCAGAAGCGCCTGCGCCTGTGCCGGCGACGGGCTGCCCGTTGTCTCGTCCATTATGGGGCCTCTCCTTATTGGCGGCTGATTCCACGAGTATAGGAAAGTACTTTCCATTTAGTCAAGTACTTTCCGTAGAGCAACTGGACCGCCCGTGCGATGGCGTCCGCCAACCGCCGGGCGGACTACGGTCAAGCCTGGTGTGACCCTTGAGCCAGAGAGCTGGGTGGAGCTCTTCTCGATAACGAAGGATTTCAAGGATGGTTCGAATCGAGAATCGGCAGCCTGTGGTTTCCAACGATCGCTGTCGCATTTTTTTGCGAGGTTTGGGCGGCCGCCGCCCGTACCGAAGAAAACACCACGCCACGTCCAATTGTGAAGGGGCGGACATGCGCGCCCAGCGTCCTGGGCCAACCCCGCACATCTTGCATGTGTAGCAGACCGGACGGATTGCCGGGGGTGATTCGTGCCAGAAGAATAATGGTGTTCCGTCGTGGGATCGAGAGGGATTCGCACCAGTATGGTGGTTGTTAATGCCGATCTCTTCACCAAATCCATCCTCGGAGGGTTCGTGCAGCTGCTACCCGCCGGCCCATGGAAAGGTAACGACACCATGGTGATTTTTAGCCGCCCTCAACCGGGAACCCTGCCGATAACGTTAAAGCTTTTAGTGGCAATCCTGATTCCTTCCGCAATCGTGAGCGTGCTGGGAGGGTCCTCGGCCAGCATGGGATTTGGCCTGGCGATGGGCCTGGGGATGGCGGTCACTCCGGTGAGTCGACCGCGCCAGGCGGCGCTGCTGGTGGTCCTGGGCGCCGCACTTGGCGGGTTGGCGGCATGGGCCGGTTCAACGCCGTGGGCCATCGCGGTGCTTATGTTCATCTCTGCGGTCCTGTTTGCGGTCACCAACCAGCGCTCCGCCGGGCTGCTCTCGTTGACACCGATCATGGTGATCCTGTTTGGCCCGGGTCCTATCAACCTCAGCTGGTGGTCCGCGGCGTTGTGGATTCTTGCCGGTGGCGTGGTAGGTGCCTTCATCACCCGCATGCTGAAGTTCCAGGCTCCGACCCTGCCCGTGGAAAAGCGAACTGCCTGGGAGCACGGCATCGCGGTGGGCCTGTTGTGCGCGGCGATAATGTTCTGGAGCCTGACCAATAACATCCCCCATGGCTACTGGATCGCCGTAACCATACTGATGGCCTTGCGACCACTGCCCAACCAGCGCCGCGAGACCTTAAACGGGCGCCTCATCGGCACCTTCCTGGGGGCCGTGGTGGCCCTGCTGGTGGTGCTGTTCCTACCCGTGTGGGGCGCTGTCATCGTCGCCGTGCTGTGCCTGTTCTTCCTCGTCTGGTATTCCATGGGAGGGGCCTACCTGATGCAGGCGCTGGCTCTGACACCGATGCTGTTGATCTTCGCCTCTCTCGGCGACGTCGAGCGCGGTTTCGAGCTGACCCTTGAGCGAGTCATTTTCACGGTGATTGGAATTGCCGCGGCGGTGCTGATCGCCTTGCTGCTACGGCGCTGGGAATCCCGGCGTGAGGTCGTCTCCGGGTAAAACTTCAACACCGCCCCTGTGTGTCGTCACCCTGTAGCCTCGTCCTGCTCCGGGGCACATTGGTCCGCCCGGGCATTGCGCCTCGATTGCGGCGTGATACCGGGAGGTTACCGGACGAGGTGTTTGCCGGGCCGGTGTTCCGCTGGGCACCTCGCGGGTATATGCTGTCTATGCGACAGTAAATTCGACCCAAGGAGAAGAGCTTTTCTCATGCTTTTTGAGAACCAGGTAGCACTTGTCACTGCAGCCGGAGCCGGAATCGGCCGCGCCATTGCCCTGCACCTAGCCGCCGACGGTGCCTCGATCATCGTCTCAGACGTCAACGACGAGGCCGGCGCCGAAACAGTTTCGCTCATCGAGGCCGCCGGCGGACGCGCCGCCTACAAGCATGCCAATGTCGCCGAAGCGGACGAGGTCAACGCTCTGGTTCCCTTCGCAATCGAGAGCTTCGGCCGCTTGGACATGGCAGTGAACAACGCGGGTGTCGGGGCCATGCCCAAGCCCGTGCAGGAGATCACCGCCGCGGACTGGGACCGCACCATCAACGTGACCTTGCGCGGCACCTTTCTGGCCATGCAGACCCAGGTCGCCCACTTCCTGGAGCAGGGACGCGGTTCCATCGTGAACATCGCCTCGCTGGCAGGCATCAGTGCCACACCCCAACTGACTCCCTATGGAGCGGCAAAGCACGGGGTGGTTTCCTTGACCCGCAGCGTTGCCAAGGAAAACGCGGCACTGGGCATCCGCGTCAACGCGGTGGCGCCGGGCGCCATTGAAACCGCCGCGCTGGCTTCCCTGCCTCCCAAGGCCAAGGCCGGATACGCCGCAGAGATCCCGATGAAGCGCCTGGGACAGCCGGAGGACATCGCCAACGCAACCGCCTTCCTGCTTTCGGACCAGGCCGCCTTCATCACCGGCGTCGTGCTGCGTGTAGACGGCGGAACCGAGGCCTAGCCATGGCCGCAACGGAGCAGAATGCGGCGCTAATCCAGGTCCTGAACGGGATCTTGGCGCAATGGACGGCGCCGGACTTCACCACCGCGGTCGCCGCGCGCGAGGGCGTGGTGCTGGACCCGGGGGCCCTGACGCTGCTCACCATCCTGAACAACTCCGGTGCCCAGCGGCCCTCGGCGCTGGCCGAGCGGATGGTCACCGGAGCCTCCAACATCTCCAAGATCACCGCGCGCCTTCAACAGGCTGGACTCGTTGGTCGTTCCGGGGACCCGATGGATTCGCGGGCCTCGCTGATCGTGCTCACCCAGGCCGGGCAACGGGCAGGGGAGGCACTGCAGCGTTCGGGAAATTCCCTCATCGATGAGCTGCTGGAAGATTGGAACGCCGAGGACCGCAGCGACATGGTGCGTCTACTAACCCGGTTCGAGGTCGAAAGCAACCGCGTAGCCGCCACCTTGAGGGACGCCCACGGGCCGCCTACGTGCTCGTAGCCGCCACCTTGGGCGGCCTCATAAACCTACAGGATTATAAGACGCCGAGTATCCGATGTCGGCACTGTCGCGCCGGAAACGCTTGGTGAGTGCCGCCGTGGGGCCTTACAAACTGCCTGCCTTGACCCCGGACTGCCTTGACCCCGGACTGCCTTGACCCCGGACTGCCTTGACCCCGGACTGCCTTGACCCCGGACTGCCTTGACCCCGGACTGCCTGCCCCTGGACTGCCCCTAAACGTGCTGAACCGGCGGTGCTGAACCGGCTGTATTGAAGTATGTGCGGCAGCGACTAATCCCGCAGATGATCCACGAGAAGGTCCGCAATGCCGGTGTAGCCGCCGGGGGTGAGGGCCAACAGGCGCGCCTCGGCGTCCGCGGAAAGCCCCAGCCTGGAGACGAAGTCCTGCATGCGGGCGGCATTTATACGCTGCCCTCGGGTCAGGTCCTTGAGCCTTTCGTACGGGTTTTCCATCCCAGGGACGCCGGCGATCGCTTCCGCACGCATCACCATCTGGATCGCCTCGCCCAGCACCTCCCAGTTTTGGTCCAAATCGGCCGCCAGCACGTCCTCGGCGGTGTCCAGCCTGTCCAAGCCGCCCAGTACGTTGTTGATGGCCAGCAGTGAATGACCGAAGGCGACGCCGATGTTGCGCTGGCTGGAGGAATCGGTCAGGTCCCGCTGCCAGCGGCTGGTCACCAGCGTGGCCGCAAGGGTATCCAGCAGTGCGCTGGACATCTCCAGATTGGCCTCGGCGTTTTCAAAGCGGATCGGGTTGACTTTGTGCGGCATGGTCGAGGACCCGGTGGCGCCGGGAACAGGAACCTGGGCAAAGTAGCCGATGGAGATGTAACTCCAGACGTCCGTGCAGAGGTTGTGCAGAATGCGGTTGAAGCGGGCCATGTCGGAGTAAAGCTCGGCTTGCCAGTCGTGCGACTCGATCTGCGTCGTGAGCGGGTTCCAGGTCAGGCCCAGCCCTTCAATGAAACTGCGCGAGACCTGCTCCCAGTCCGCCGAGGGCACAGAGGCGTAGTGCGCGGCATAGGTCCCGGTGGCTCCGTTGATCTTGCCCAGATATTCAGTGTTTTCCACGCGCTTTAGCTGCCGGCCGAGTCGATGCGCCGTCACCGCGAGCTCCTTACCCAGCGTCGTTGGTGTGGCGGGCTGGCCGTGCGTACGGGAGAGCATGGGAACGGCGCGGTTCGTCTGCGCCATTTCCGTGATTTTGGCCACCAGTGCCCGGGCGGCCGGAAGCCAGACATTCTGCACGGCGCCCTTGATGCCCATTGCGTAGGAGAGGTTGTTGACGTCCTCGCTGGTGCAGCCGAAGTGAACCAGCGACGTGAGATTTTCGATTCCGATGCTCGGCAGCCTTCGCCCGAGGTAGTATTCCACCGCCTTCACATCATGGACCGTAACCTTTTCGATTTCGGCCAGTTCCGCCACAGAGCCGGCGTCGAACCCGGTCACGATGGCGCGCAGTTGAGCTTGCTGATCGGCGTCCAGCTCAACGGTTCCGGGCAGCACCCGGTGCGACGTGAGGTGGATCAGCCATTCGACCTCGACGGCCACCCGGTCCCGGTTCAGCGCAGCTTCGGAGAGGTAGTCCACCAGCGGTGCGACCGCCCGCTGGTACCGGCCATCGAGCGGGCCAAGCGGGATGCGCGCATCGGCGGCGGCTAAGGCCACCCGTCCGGAGGGTGTGCGGGTGGCAGATTCAGCGGCGGTAGCGGTTTCAGACATACCGCAATTCTTTCACGAAGTCCCGCAGCCCGACGGTTGGGCGGCTCCTTGCAGTGCATAAACCGGGATTTGAGGTGAACCCGTCCTGCACAGCCCTGCAAACGACGGAGTGGGGGCACCTTTCTGGTGGCCGCTCTGGTCGGTCAGCAGCTGCCGGTCTAGCGTCGTCAGCAGCAGACCGCGAGGCTGGTACAGGCAGCGGGCAGGGGGCGGCCGCTCAAACACGGCACGGCCGGACGAGGGGAAGGGGAAGGGGCAGGACTGATGGCGATGGCGGGGAAGGGGCAGGACTGATGACGACGGCGGGACGGCTCGCGCCGCGGGCCGATGACGTAGCGCGCCTGGCAGGTGACCTGTTCAGGGCGGCGGAAGATATGGACGGGCTGAGGTGCCGGGTGCATGGCGCCGGTCAGCTGCGCTGGCAATCGCCGGCCGCCACCGCGTTCCGGAACCTGCTGGCGGAGCGGGAGCGGCGGATGCAGGACGCCGCGGGCATGCTGCGGGACGGCGCGGAAATGCTGCACCGCTATGCGTCCCAGCTCTACGCGGAGGAGTCCGATGGCACAGCGGGACAGTCCGCACTGGGTAGTTTGGCTGGCTCTGGGATTTTAGCCGGCGGCGGCGTCTTGGCACCGGTGGGCAGGGCAGGGGCGGGCGGTCCGACGGGTTCCGGTCGCCTTACCTGGTCCGGTGCTTCGGGGCTGTTGCCGTGAACCGGCAGATCGGTGGCTGGCTGACGGATCCGCAGAATATTGCACCGGAAGGGCCTGTCGGCGGCCCAGTCCTGCCTGCACCGTCCGTAGCGCTGGCCGCCGTCCTAAGGGCGCCGGCCGGCAGTTATGCTCCGGCCAGCAGCTATACCGTGCGCGGAGGAGCAGGCTCGGTCAGCTACGTGCTCAGCGAGATGGTCCTGGCAAGTTCCGGGCTGCAGCGCGTTGCCGACGAACTGGCTGACGTGGAACGGACGGCAGCCGGCGCCCTAAATTATGCGGAGTGCGCGACACCCATCGTCGGTGCCCAACCTTTTGGCCTCATCCCGGTCCTCCGTGACGCTGCAGCAGATTGCCGTGAGTGCCGCGTTGAACTGCAGAAAACGGCCGACAATGCCCGGACCGCCGTAGTCCGCTATCAGGATGCGGAAAACCAGGCCATGGCGGGGCTGGAGTGGCAGAAGTCAGCTGACGCCCACATGGGCGGCCTGCTGCTTCGCGTCTTTGGGCTGCCGCTGGCCCCGTTTGTGGCCATGTACCAAGCCACCTCACTGGGGGTCGATGTGCAGAAACGAGGACTGCGGGACGTGACAGAGGACGTAATGGGGCATGTCCCCGATTACCTGGTCGGCCTGCTGGGTTTTCCGCCTGGGCTGCCGTCGCAGACCGCTTCCGGACCGGGCCGGACGGGGGTGCTGAAGCCGGCTGGTGTGGCCGCAGCGACCGGGCTGCGGCACTTCATGGACGCAGCCGGTCTATTCATGCTGGGAGACCTGCTGATGCGGCGGGTCCCACCGTCCGAATGGAATGCCGCCCAGCGTCCGGCACTCCGATTTCCGACGGGCCCGGGTTCGACCAACCAGGGACCGGTACCCCGGCCGTCGGAGAGGCAGGGTGCAGAGCGGGGGACCGGCGCCCAAGCCGACTTCGTCCTCGGCACCATGGCTCCCACGCTGCACGACGCACTGGCCGGTTCTCAGGACGCTTACTCGGTGGCGCCCGCGGCCATCGTGATCAAGCGGATCGACCGCGGCGACGGCTCCGTGGCGTGGATAGCCGATCTTCCCGGGACGGAGCAGTGGTGGCCGCTGGACAGTGCCAATCCCTGGGACGTGGAAGGGGATGTGGAAGCAATGACGTCGGCCCAGCGGGCAAAATTTGCACAACATCAGATCCTGGTCCAGGAGTGGGTCAAGAGTGCGCTCCGGGATGCCGGCGCCATGCCCGGGGAAGGAGTCATGATCAACGGCCATAGTGGCGGCGGAATCCACGCGGCAGCCATGGCCTCCGACCCGGCGTTCCTCGCTGAGGTTAACGTGCGGATCCTCAATATAGCCGGCGCCCCCGCGGCCAATCAGAACGTGCAGCCGGGGATCAAGGTGCTGGCTTTGGAAAATGTCGACGATGTAGTCCCGGCTCTGGACTTGGCGGCGGCGCCTGAGTCCGCCGATTGGGTCACCGTTACCACCGACCGGCGGCGGGCTAACACATGGCTGGATCCGGGGAAGTTAGTCACTGGCGCGCACAGTCTGGATTCTTATCTGGATGACGCGGAACAACTGGATGGAAGCCTGAACGTCTCGGTGCTGGCGCACAAGGAGGCGCTGCTGGAATTCCTGGGTCCGGCGGCGCTGACCGGAGCAGTCAGCTACCGCAAATTCGTCTACCAGGGCACAGACAAAAACAGGCAGAAAACGCAAGGCGAAAAGACAAAAGACGCAGGGTGAAGACGCCGTCTAGCTGCGCCTGCTGACCCGGCTCCCGTTGATGCCGGTGAGGGAGATGGCGATCATCGAAACAACGCTGATCACGATCGCCGCCAGCACGGCGGTCCACAGGAAGGTGTCGATGGTGAAGCGAACGGGCGTGTAACGGCTCAGCCAGGAGGTCAGCCACAACATGGAGGCATTGATAATGACGGTGAACAGACCCAAAGTGATAAAGGTGATGGGTAGGGACAGCAGTTTCACAATTGGCTTGACGAGGGCGTTGACCACGCCGCAAATCAGCCCAATGGCGACGAAGGCCAGTACGGCGCCTGCGGTGCTGTTGCCCGGCATTAGCCCGCCCGCGCCGCTGGAGGAGATCTGCAGGCCAGGCAGGAGTGCGCTGGCGATCCAGAGCGCCAGCGCGTTGACCAGGACACGGACAATGAATTTACCCATGCGCCATAATCCCATACCTGCCAGACATGGGCACGGGCCAGCGGCATTAAGCTGTAACCATGACAACTGAGAACCCCACCGCTGCTGCTGTGGTTCACCCCCGCTCCGTCGTGGGCACCCTGCCCCGGTATACCGCAGGCAAACCGCCCATCGTCGTCGAAGGACTGCAGAGCTTCAAGCTTTCGTCGAATGAAAATCCCCTGGGACCCGTTCCGGCCGTGCTCGATGCCGTGCGTTCGCTCGCGGACATCAATAGGTATCCGGACTCGCTGAGCACCAAGCTGCGCACTGCTCTGGGGAAGTTCCTTGACGTGGCCGCCGAGGATATTGTCACGGGTGCCGGCAGCCTGGGTGCCCTGAACCAGCTGCTGTCCGCGTTTGCGGGCCAGAACGAGGACGGCCGCCCGGACGAGGTCATTTACGCGTGGCGGTCTTTCGAGGCATACCCGATCTGCGTGGGACTGGCCGGGGCCCAGAGCATCATGGTCCCGCTCAAAGCGGATGGTACCCATGACCTGGACGCCATGGCGGCTGCCGTTACCGACCGCACCCGGGTGATCCTGCTGTGCACGCCGAACAACCCGACGGGACCGGTGCTGTTCACCGAGGAAGTGGAGCGGTTCATCGGCTCCGTCCCGGCCGATGTCGTGATCGTCATCGACGAGGCGTATATGGAGTTCGTCCGCGCTGAGGATGCCGTGGACGGCGTTGCCATGTACCGCAAATACCCCAACGTGGTGGTCCTGCGGACCTTTTCCAAGGCGCACGGGCTGGCCGGGCTTCGGGTCGGGTACTCTGTGTCCCGGCCCGAACTGACCCGGTATCTGCGGGTGACGGCCACGCCCTTCGCCGTGTCTTCGCTGGCTGAGCACGCCGCCGTCGTGTCCTTGCAGTACTACGAGCAGGTTGTAGAAAGGGTACAAAGTCTCGTGGATGAACGGAACCGTGTGACGGCCGGCCTCAGGGCCTTGGGCTGGGACATTCCCGATGCGCAGGGAAACTTTGTCTGGCTCAACTTGGGGGAGAGCAGCACCGGGTTTGCCGCCCTCGCCGGGCAGCGGGGGCTGTCCGTCCGGGCCTTCGGCGACGAGGGCGTGCGGGTCAGCATCGGCGAGACCGAAGCCAATACCCGCTTTCTGGAACTCTGTGTGGAGTATACAAAAGCGCCGCAGGGTTCCTAGCGCTTAATAAACGTCAGCAGGGCCGGCCTGCCGCTACAGTTGAATCCGGAAATAGATGAATATATGCGTCTGCGGGAAGCATTCCGGAAGACGTATGTCTTCCCACTGATGAACCGATGTTGCAGATGCGGCAGGCGAGGAGACGGTATGGGCGCCGCCCAGCTACCCACCACCGAGTTTGAGGATGCCGGACTTGATGAGCCCGGGGAGTCCTTGGAAGCAGCCCAGGCGGCGGAAACGGCCGCCCCCGAGGACGACATGGTCCAGCTGCTGGGCCCGGACGGAACACTCCGGCACGACGCTACCTTCAGCCCCTTCCTGGAGCGTCTGACTCCCGAGAAGCTGCGGGGGTTTTACCGCGACATGGCCACCATCCGCCGGTTTGATCAGGAGGCCACAGCCCTCCAACGTCAGGGCGAGCTTGCCCTCTGGGTGCCGCTGACCGGCCAGGAAGCGGCCCAGATCGGTTCCGGGCGGGCCACGCAACCGCAGGACTATATTTTCCCCACCTACCGTGAGCACGGCGTGGCGCTGACCCGCGGCGTCGATCTGTCCCAGCTGCTGAAGCTTTTCCGGGGCATTTCCAACGGCGGTTGGAACCCCAAGGACAACAATTTTCACTTGTACACCCTGGTCCTCGCCGTGCAGACCCTGCACGCGGTGGGTTACGCAATGGGGATCCAGCGTGATTTGGCGGCCGATCCGGAAACCGAGCCTGCCGCCGCCGTCGCCTATTTCGGTGACGGTGCCAGCTCCGAGGGCGACGTGCACGAATCGATGGTTTTCGCCGCCTCCTACAACGCCCCCGTTGTCTTCTTCTGCCAGAACAACCACTGGGCCATATCCGTTCCCTTTGAGGTCCAGTCGCGGGTCCCGCTGGTGAACCGGGCCGGCGGCTATGGGTTTCCCGGTATCCGGGTGGACGGCAATGACGTCCTCGCGGTGCACGCCGTCTCGGAATGGGCGCTGGAGCACGCGCGCTCGGGCCAGGGACCGGTGTTGATCGAGGCGTACACCTACCGCGTCGGCGCCCACACCACGGCCGATGACCCCACCAAGTACCGGCCGGCGGCTGAGGAGGACAAGTGGCGCGCCAAGGACCCGCTGATCCGGCTGGAAACATATCTGCGCGCACAAAACCTTGCCGACGATGCGTTCTTCGCGTCCATAAAGAACGACGGCGACGAGCTGGCCGCCTATGTCCGCAAGACAACGCTGGCCATGACCGTCCCGGACATCCGCTCCTCCTTTGCCAACGTGTATGCGCAGGCTCACCCGCTGGTGGCCGAGGAACTGGCTTGGTTTGAGAATTACGAGGCCTCCTTTGCCGACCAGGGCGCGGGCACTGTCGCCGGGAGCACGACCGAAAACGGTGCAGCATGACCACGATGACCATCGCGAAGGCCATCAACGAAGGCCTCCGCGCCACGCTGGCCGCCAATCCGAAGACGCTGATCATGGGCGAGGACATCGGTGCACTCGGTGGCGTGTACCGGGTCACGGAAGGATTGAAGGCCGAATTTGGTGCGAACCGGGTGATGGATACACCGCTGGCCGAGTCCGGTATTATCGGCACCGCGATCGGGATGGCGCTGCGTGGCTACAGCCCCATCTGTGAGATCCAGTTCGACGGTTTCGTTTTTCCCGGCTTTAATCAGATCACCACCCAGCTGGCTAAGATCCACACCCGCAGCAGTGGTCAGCTGAGCGCGCCGGTGGTCATCCGCATTCCCTACGGCGGCGGGATCGGGTCCATTGAGCACCACTCCGAGTCCCCGGAGGCTCTCTTCGCCCACACCGCCGGTCTGCGGATTATTTCACCCTCGAATGCCCATGATGCGTACTGGATGATCCAACAGGCCGTGGCGTGTCCGGACCCGGTCATTGTCTTTGAGCCCAAGCGACGGTACTGGCTCAAGGGCGATGTGAATACGGAATCGCCGGGGCTTGATGCATTCCAGGCCCAGGTGCTGCGCGCCGGAACGGACGCCACGGTGGTCGCGTACGGGCCGCTCGTTCCCGTGGCGCTGGCCGCCGCGGATACCGCGGCGGAGGAAGGGCACAGCGTGGAGGTCATTGACCTGCGGTCCATTTCCCCGATCGATTTTGACGCCGTAACGGCGTCAGTGGAGAAGACCGGGCGGCTGATCATTGCACACGAAGCGCCCACCTTCGGGGGCCTCGGCGGGGAGATAGCGGCCCGCATCAGTGAGCGTTGTTTTTATGCGCTGGAGGCGCCGGCTCTCCGAGTGGGTGGGTTCCACATGGCCTACCCGGTAGCCCGTGTGGAGGAGCATTACCTGCCGGACATTGACCGGATTCTAGAGGCGCTCGACCGCGCCCTGGCGTACTAAGGAAGGCCACCGATGTCCGCACTGAATACGTTCAATCTGCCCGATGTCGGCGAAGGCCTGACCGAGGCGGAAATCGTCTCGTGGAAGGTCAAGCTTGGCGATATCGTTGCCATTAACGATGTGCTCGTCGAGATTGAAACCGCCAAGTCCATTGTTGAGCTGCCCTCGCCCTACGCCGGGCTCGTCGCCCAGTTGCTGGTCGAGGAGGGGCAGACAGTGGACGTCGGCACCGCGATCATCAGAATTGGCGCCGCAGCGGAAGCGGCCGGTGCGATCCCCATGTATAGCGCTCGGGCGGCAGATGTGGAGCGGGCGCCCGAAGGGAAGCCGCTGGTTGGTTCAGGACCCAAAGCCGACGCGGTCAAGCGCCGGCCGCGGCGCACGGCAACTCCGTCCGTCCCAACGGCGGCTCCGTCCGTCCCAACGGCGGCTCCGTCCGTCCCAACGGCGGCTCCGTCCGTCACCATGGCGGCTCCCGCGGTGGCGACGGGCACGGACTCCTTAGTGACGCCGTCGTCCGTTCCATCCTTCGGACCTGCCGCAATCGGGACCAGGGACGGCCGCGTGCTGGCCAAGCCTCCGGTCCGCAAGGCAGCCAAGGATCTCGGGATCAATCTGGCCGATGTATCCCCGACGGGGCCGCGCGGGGAGGTCACGAAAAAGGATCTACTCAGTTACCAGGACCAACGGACCGCGGAACGGGACGACGCGGGGAGCTTCTGGCAGCCCATCAGGGCCAGCGGGCTGGGCGCTGCCGCGGATCAGCGCGTCTCCCGGATTCAGGTCAGGGGCGTGCGGAAGGCGACGGCGAGGGCGATGGTGGAGAGTGCCTTTAGCGCCCCGCACGTGAGCATTTTTGTGGATGTCGATGCCAGCCGCACAATGGAATTTGTCAAGCGGTTGAAGAATTCACGGGATTTTGAGGGCATCAAGGTTTCGCCGCTGCTGATTCTGTCCAAGGCCGTGATCTGGGCGGCGGCGCGCAATCCGTCGGTCAATGCGACCTGGACCGGGGATGAGATTATCGTCAAGCACTTCATGAATCTTGGCATCGCCGCCGCCACGCCGCGCGGGCTGCTGGTGCCGAACATCAAGGATGCGCAGGATTTGTCGCTCAAGGAGCTGGCCGTTGCCATCAATGAGTTGGCCAGCACCGCGCGCGCGGGCAGGACGCAGCCGGCGCAGATGGCGGGCGGCTCGCTGACCATCACAAATATTGGCGCCCTGGGCATTGACACGGGTACCCCGATCATCAATCCGGGCGAGGTGGCGATCGTCGCATTCGGCACGATTAAGCAAAAGCCATGGGTGCTCGACGGCGAGGTGCTGCCGCGCTGGATCACCACGCTGGGCGGTTCCTTCGACCACCGCGTGGTCGACGGCGATCTATCTGCCCGCTTTATGGCGGACGTGGCATCAATCCTGGAAGAGCCGGCGCTGCTCCTTGACTGATCATCTGAGGCGCGCGTTTGTGGCCAATCCACGGAACGGCCACTAATGGGTACCTCAGATGAGGTTAATGGTGACGGTCGACGGCGGCACGCAGCACCGGGGCGAGCCGGCGGACACCTTCCCAGATGTTTTCCGGCGTAGCGGAGCTGAAGGCGAGCCGCAGAGTGTTGCTGGGCCCTGTGACCGAGGTGAAGGCAGCTCCCGGCACAAACACCACGCCGGCGTCGATCCCCTTGCGCAGCAGCGGATAGGTATCCACGTGCTCGGGGACTGTCAGCCAGATAAAGAAGCCGCCCGCCGGAGCGGTCCACCGGATCCCCGCGGGCATGAGCTCGGTCAGCGCCGCGAGCATGGCTTCGCAGCGTTCCTGGTAGAGCGCTCGGTAGGTGCGGATCTGCCCCATCCAGTCAAAGTCCCGCAGATATGTCGACACGAGCATCTGGTTGAACGTCGGTGGGCAAAGCGTGACAGCTTCGCTGGCGAGGTAGAAACGCTGCTTCAGATGTGCGGGGACCAGCGCCCAGCCGATTCGCAGACCAGGGGCAAAAATCTTGGAAAAGGAGCCCAAATACAGCACTTCGCGCGCATTCCCCGCCCGTAGCGGTGACGCGAGTTCGCCATCGAACTTCAGCAGACCGTACGGGTTATCCTCCAGCACCAGAACATTCGCTTCACGGCATATATCAACGATTTCCTGCCGTCGACTGCGGGAAAGCGTTACGCCGGAGGGGTTGCTGAAGTTGGGAATCGTATACAGCATCTTGACTGTTTTGCCCGCGGAGCGCAGTTCGGCGATGCGGCGCCGGAGCTCTGATGGCACTAGGCCGTCGTCGTCGACCAGGACGGGCTGCACATCGATCTGGTACGTCTCAAACGTGTTCAGCGCACCCACGTAGGTCGGATCCTCAATCAGCACGACGTCCCCGGGATTGCAGAACACCTTGGCCGCGATATCCTGGGCGGACTGGGAACCGGCCGTGATGACAACGTTCTCCGGATCCGCATCTGTGATGCCCTCGGCGGCCATCACCATGCAGATCTGCCGCCGGAGTTCCAGTGTCCCCTGGCCGCCTCCGTACTGCAGCGCCTCCAACCCCTGCTCGGCGATGATGGCTGCCGCAGCCTGTCCCAGCTTTTCCAGCGGCAGGGACTGCAGATACGGATTGCCGCCGGCCAGGGACACGAGGCCGGGCTGCATGGAGATTTCAAAGACATCCCGAACCGCGGACTGCTTGATATTTGCGGCGCGGTCGGAGAAGAGCGACTCATGTGGGTGGACGGTTCCGGAGCTTTGCGCTTCGGCCCGTAAGAGGGCCTCTTCGGTTTCGGCGGGGAGCGGCTCTGCGGCATCGGTGGCGCGCGCTGTTTTGTAGGTCACAGACCAAGGATAGCCCCATTGTTGCTAAAGAGGCATCAAATGTTTTCTGGTCGTCTCCGATTGGCCGGCCGCTGCGACCGTGACTGCCGTCCGTAACTGTTCCTGCTGCTCGCCACCGCGTCTGACGTCAGCCAGGCCGCGGTCACCGATCGGCGGCCGACGGCGGGAGCTCGAGCCCAACCGCCGGTTGCCGGCGCTGTTTTCAGAGGAGTCCGGACCAATCCGCCGCCAGTTCCAGCCCGAGGGCGCTGGAAACCGAGTGGTGGGTCACCTTGCCGCCGGCCACGTTCAGTCCGGCCGCGAGCGAGGCGTCCCGCTGCAGCGCATCGCTGACGCCGAGGTTGGCCAGGGCGACGGCGTACCGCAGGGTGACGTTGGTCAGCGCGTAGGTCGAGGTGTTCGGCACCGCGCCCGGCATGTTCGCTACGCAGTAGAAGATCGAGTTATGCACCGTGAAGGTGGGGTCCTCATGGGTGGTGGGATGGCTGTCTTCAAAGCAGCCACCCTGGTCCACGGCGATATCCACCAGAACTGATCCCGGCTTCATCCGGGACACCGTCGCGTTGGTGACCAGCTTCGGCGCCTTGGCTCCGGGGATCAGGACCGAGCCGATCACCAGGTCGGCCTCCAGCAGGGACCTCTCAATTTCAAGCCTGTTGGATGCCACCGTCTTAAGCCTGCCCTGGTAGATGGCGCCGAGCTCGCGCAGCCGCTCAATATTAATGTCCAGGATGGTGACCTCGGCGCCTGCGCCCACGGCCATGGCCGCGGCATTACTTCCCGCTACCCCGGCACCAAGCACCACAACCTTGGCTGGCCGGACACCGGGGACACCGCCGAGCAAAATGCCTGGGCCGCCGGCGGGCGCCGTCATGCTCTGTGCACCGACCTGTACGGACAGCCGTCCGGCTACCTCGGACATGGGTGCCAGCAGTGGCAGAGAACGGCCAGCCTGGACGGTCTCATACGCGATGGCGGTCACGCCGGATTCCATCAGCGCAGCGGTCAGCTCGGGTTCGGCGGCCAAATGCAGGTAGGCGAACAGGATCAGACCCTGCCGGAAGTGGTGGTATTCGGCGGCAATCGGCTCCTTGACCTTCATCACCATATCCGCGCGCTTCCACAGTTCCTCGGCGGTGTCCACCAGCTCGGCACCCGCGTCCGTATATTCCGCATCGGTGATGTTCGAGCCCAGACCAGCGCCCTTTTCAACCAGAACCTGGTGGCCGTGGTCCCTAAACTCGTGGACCCCTGAGGCGGTGATGGCGACGCGGAATTCGTTGTTCTTAATTTCCTTGGGGACGGCGATGATCATGGTTTCTCCGTAGCTGGGTCTGGCTTTTGGGACTGAAATTTGAGTCTGGCTTTTGGGACGGGGATCGGGCCGGATGCGAGGACGGCCGCGTTGTCCGCCGGGTATTCAGCTTAGGTCCGGATGTGATGCGCGGTACAGGCGGCCGCAGGGCTGTCCGAGCGCCCGCGGCGGTATTCCGGTCCGTTTGGGCCCCGGGGATCGACATATGTCGTGTGCGGGGACGTCAATTGTCGTCTGCTGTCGCCGGCCGAAAGTAATGTTGGAGCATGCACACAACCGACGTTGAGCAGCTGGTCGAGCAGCTGGCCGCGAAGCTGGGCAGGGGGCTGTCGCTGGAGGATCTCGACGGCGTCCTGCTCGCCTACAGCTCGGACCAGTTGCATGCGGACAAGGTGCGGGTGAATTTCCTGCTCAGCAAGCGGGTTCCGGCGGATGTCAGCGGGTGGCAGCTCTCGCACGGTATCTCGGCTGCGGTGCGCCCCGTCGTCGTCCCGGCTAACGATGAGCTTGGCATGCTCGGCCGCGTTTGCGTTCCGCTGCTGGTCCGCGGCTTCCGGGTGGGGTATCTCTGGGTGCAGCAGGACGAGGCGGACCAATCGGCGACGGCGATCCTGGCTCAGTTGCCCGGTGTCCGGGACGGTCTGGATCTGCTGGCGTCGTTGTTGCTGGATTCAAATACGGCAGAATCGGAGAGCCGACGCCGGCGGGAGCAGGGCTTCCTTGCCGCGTGTGCTGCCGAGACCGCTGCAGCGGCGGCCGGCCGGGAGGAGATGCTGCAACGCGCGCCGTGGCAGCTGGGGATTATTTTCGAGGTAGCCGGTGCCCCGGCGGGGCCCGGGCCTGCCCAGGTGTTACCCGCGCGGTCGGATCCGCTGGCCGCTACCCTAATTCATCGAGCCGCAGCGCTGCAGGCCACGATCGGCATCGACGACGCCCTCTTCAGTGCCGGAACCGACACTCACGCCGTGATCCTGTTCCACGCCTCGCACGGTGAGAGGAGCCATGCCGCCGTGCTGGAGCGGTATGAGCGGGAGCTGGCGAAGCGCGCAGGCGCTACGGCCCGGGTTCTGATGGGACTCAGCGAGCCCTTCGCGGCCCAGCGGCAGCTGGCCGCTGCGTATCAGCAATCCGCGGTGGCTGTGCAGGCGTCGGCGGTGGATCCACAGTTCGGCGATCTGCTCAATTACCGGTCCGCGGGCGTTTATCAGCTGTTGGCGGCTGGCCGCTGGGATCAGCTGACATCCGTGCACTACCGCACCCTGCAGGCGCAGGACCGCAACGCCGAACTGCTGCCGGTGCTGGAACTGCTGTACGACAACGACGGCGCGGTGCAGGACGTAGCGGACGCGGTGCATCTGCACCGCAGTAGTGTCTATAACCGGATCGCCCGCATCAGGGCGCTGCTCGGGACTGATCCGCTGCATGGGCGGATTCGGTTGGAACTCCATCTGGCCATCAAGGCCGGCCGCTGGCAGCGCAGGCCGCGGTTGTGATGCCGCGGGGCCGATCCGACCGCGGCACTGCAGCCCCCGGCCCCGGCTCTGCCGCCGCGGCGAGGGGTTAGTCCCCGGCCACCCCGCCACCGGTTGCCCCGCCACCGGTTGCCCCGCCACCGGCTGCCCCGCCACCGGTCTCCAGTGCATTCGGCTGCGTCGCCAGCCACGCCAGCATGTCCTGCAGGCGGATCCGCCGGTGCGTGCCGCGGTACTGCACGGGGATGATGCCGGCATCAGTGAGCCTGCGCAGATAGGTGTGCGAGATGCCTCCGACTTCGGACGCCTGGGAAGTGGTCAGCAGATTTTCCACCGAACTGACCACGATTCCTTCGCCGCGGGCAAACCGTTGCAGCAGGTCCAGTACTGCGCCCACCGCGCCGGCGGAGAGCCGGTGAACGGTGCCGTCCACGAAGATCGTCACATCCTTGTCCGCCTCGAGGACACGGGCCAGCGACCGCGCCTCCTCATCCGGAAGGGGCGGCGCGGTACGCGGCGGTAGTTGGGCCATGGGTCGAGCCTAGACGCATGACGAGGGCATGGCTTTGTTCCGGCAGGTGCTGGAGGCGAAGACCGAAGACGCAGAGATCCGGCCGACTGGGCAGTCGACCAGAGTGGCAAACCCACCACCGGACGCCATTGAAGCCCTGTTGGATGCGGAGTCAGGGGATGGTCTTCGAGGGTAGCTGATCTCTGCGCGCAGTCGCGCGGGTCGGAATATTCCACTTCCGGCGATCGCGGACGGTTCAGCACGGGCTTCCGTAATCGCGAGGTACTACGACCATCGGAACCGGCAGAGCACGGAGCATCTTGTTCGCGGTCGCACCGAGAAAAATTTGGCTGTTCTGAGCCAGTCTGCTGGAGCCTATCAGCACGATGTCATTGTCGTCCCATTCAAGGCTTTCAATTGCTGCTTCAATGGTTCTTCCATGAGCGATCAACGCAGTCACTGTCGTCTTTTCGTCTGCTTTTTCAGCTGCCCGTGTTCGTACCGAGTCTGCGTGGGATCTGGCGCGTTCAACGGACTGGCTGTTGCTCTCGGTTTCCTCGGGGCCCAGGGCGACCAGCGAGATCAGCCGCAGGGGAATGTGCCGCCGTGAGGACGCGTCGACCGCCACATCCAAGAGCGTGTCCGCTCCTTCTCTGGTGCCCACGGCGCACGTCATGCGAGTGACGGCACCCTCTGACCGGTAACCGGACGGCGCCAGCGCCACTGGAATCGGAGAGGCATGCAGCAGTGCATTGGCGACGGAACCGATGGTAAAGCGCTTGAGCAATCCGTTGCGGGCAGCACCGACCACGATGAGACTTGCGTTTAGCTCCGTGGCAGCTTCAATCAGGCCCTCGGCGAATGAGTCTGCGTAACTGATGTGCTTGTGCGCGGGAAGCCCTTGAGGCACCATGGCCAGTCCCTCGTCCAGCCATCCGTCAGCGGTGCCGGTGAGGAATTCCTGGACGGCCCGCTCCGGAGGGAAGGCGGCGTCCTGCGGCGCCGGATTGCTGAGAACGTGCACCAGGTCCAACTGAACGCCGGTGGTTTGCGCCAGAGCCGATGCAAGGGCAATGGCGTCCCTGCCGCGGGCATCTTCGGTATAGCCAACGATATAACGCGTACGGACTGCCTTCTTTCGTCCCACGCTGCGAACTGAACTCGGTACCAGCTAAAGTATCCCAGCTGTTCTGGGCATCTGCACCCAGCAGGTGCCCAGAAGACGGTCTTGGCCGTCGAGCAGGCGGAACGCCGAGCATGGTCAATAAAGGGACTCAGGGCCCGGGAATCCACCCCCTAACGAGGCTGTAATACGAGCGGGAGTCCCGGTCCGCTCCCATCTGTGCCATCTGTGCCATCGGTGCCTCCCGGTAAGCTGGCTGCCATGCAGCCGATCCGCACCGCCATTGTTGGCTTCGGCCTGGCCGGAAGCGTCTTTCATGCTCCCGCCATCGCTGCCAATCCCCGCTATTCACTGGATTCAATCGTCACTTCCAATCCGGAGCGTCGGGCCCTGGCGCGGGCCCGGTACCCGCGGGCGCGCGTCCTGGACAGCGCGGACGAGCTGTTCGCACAGCCCGGACTGGATCTGGTCGTCCTCGGCACTCCTCCGGCCAGCCACGCGCCGTTGGCGCACGCCGCGCTGGACCGCCGGATCGCCGTCGTCGTCGACAAACCGTTCACCGTGACGTCGGGGCAGGGACAGGAACTGATCGACCGGGCCACCGGGCTGGGCGTACCGCTGACCGTCTATCAGAACCGGCGCTGGGACGGGGAATACCTCACGCTGCGCAAACTGCTGGCGGAGGACGCGCTCGGCGAGGTGTACCGTTTCGAGTCCCGGATTGAGCGCTGGTCGCAGGAGATTGCCAAGCCTTGGAAGGCGGCGGCAAGGGCGGACGACGGCGGCGGGCTGCTGTACGATCTGGGCACGCACTTGATCGATCAGGCGCTGCAGCTATTTGGTCCCGTTACGCGTGTGTACGGCGAGCTGAGCGCGCGGCGGCCGCAGGAAAAGGCCGACGACGACGACTTTGTGGCGCTGCGTCATGCCAACGGCGTGCGCTCGCACTTATGGATGAATTTCAGCGCCGCCCGGCTGGGCCCCCGCTTCCGCGTGCTCGGCGCCAAGGCCGGGTACACGAAGTTGCGCGCCGATCTGCAGGAGGCACAAATCCTTGCCGGCATGCTGCCCGGTAGTCCGGCCTACGGCCTGGATCCGCAGGAGAACTGGGGCACGCTGGGCCGCGACGGGGCGCTGATTCCCGTGCCAACGGAACGCGGAAATTTCCCGGCGTTCTATGAACTGCTGGCGGCGTCGCTGCTGGAGCGCGGCGCGCTTCCGGTGGATCCGGCGGACTCGGTGGCGGCACTGAAAATTATCGAAACGGTGCGCGCACAGAACGGCTGACGCCGTAGGCTGAAGCCAATAGCGGGCCGTCCATCCGCTGGGCGAGGAAAGAGTGCCATGACGCTGAGCCAGCCATCAAAGAGTTATCCGGACAGAGGCACCGCCGGAACGCGAACGGCGCTGCACGAGCCTGTCACGAAGGTCCGTCACCGCTGGACGGCCGGCGTGGTGCTGGTCAACGTGGGCATCAACGCCGCATTCTTCGGTCCGATCCAGGTGCTGCTGGGCCAGCAAGCCATCCACTTCGATGCCGCCAATAAGGAAGGAATTCTGGCGCTGGTGACCGGCTGCGGCGCCGCGGTTTCGCTGGTGGCCAACCCGCTGTTCGGGGCATTTTCGGACCGGACCCTGTCCCGCCTCGGCAGACGGGTCCCTTGGGTGCTGATCGGGTCCCTGCTGGGAACGATCGGCCTGCTCGGGCTCACGGTCGCTCCCGGAGTGGCCGCGATGACGGCGTTGTGGTGCCTGGTCCAGCTGGGCTGCAACGGGGCGCTCGCCGCGATCACCGCGGCGGTCCCGGACCGCGTTCCGGTTCGCCAGCGCGGGACCATCGGCGGTCTCGCGTCGATGGGGGCAACGGCCGGTATCCTGATCGGCGCTGGAGTAGCCGCGGCGGTTGCCGGAAACTTCGGGCTCGGCTACCTGGTCTGCGCGGCGGCACTGATGCTGGGGATCGTGATGTATTTGTTCACCTCGGAAGACCAGCCCCTCGATCCGGCGCTCCGGCCGGCCTTTTCGCTGCCAGGTTTCCTGCTGAGCTTCTTCTCACCCTTCGCTTTTCCGGATTTTTGCTGGGCCTGGCTGACGCGGTTCCTGGTCAATGTGGGGAATCACTTGGTCACGCTGTACCTGCTCTTCTTTCTGATGGATGCGGTGCACTACGCCGATCCGGCACTCGGAGTGCTGATCTTGACCGGCATCTATGCCGTGATGACGCTCATCACCGCCGTTATTGGCGGGATGTGGACGGACCGGGCCGGGAAACGGAAACCATTCGTGATCGGTTCTTCCGTCATTATTGCCCTGTCCGCGCTTATTCTGGCCTTCTTCCCGACGTGGGCCGGAGCCTTGGTCGGCGCCGCGGTGCTGGGCGTCGGCTATGGGGCGTACCTCGCGGTGGATTTTGCCTTGCTGACACAGGTGCTCCCGTTCGCCGCCGATCGCGGCAAGGACATGGGGGTGATCAACGTGGCCAATTCACTGCCGCAGGTCATTGCGCCGGCAGTTGCCTGGTTCCTGGTGACGGCGGTCAACGGTGGGTACCTACTGCTCTACGTAGTCGCGGCCGTGATCGGGCTGCTGGGAGCCGTTTTCGTTGTCAAAATCAAGAGCGTGGACTGACCGCAGGCACTTCACGCCAAGTGGGGAGACAGGCCTTGGCGCCCGATATTAGGGCGGATGTCCCCCGGTCGGGAGGGTCGTTATTCGGAGGCGAGAAGCCCGGTCATTCGATAGGGGATCAGCTCGCGCAGGAACATGCTGGTGGATGTGCGCATGATGCCGGGACAGAGCCGGATTTCTTCACTGACCCGATACAGATCGTCCGGTGTCCGTGCCACCACCCGCACCAGCAGATCGGTGTCGCCGGCCGGGGCATGGCATTCGAGCACCTCGGGAATCCGCTTGAGTCCCTCGATCGCCTCGCGTAAGTGGTGCTGGTCCACCTCCACCCGAACGCTCGCGCCCACGCCCCTGCCCAGCGCCGCCGGAGTTATGCGGCTGCTGTTGGCACGCAGTGCGCCCGAGGCCGACAGCTTTTCCAGCCGGGACTGGACGGTGCCGCGGGCCAAGGCAAGTTTTTGCGCCAGCAGCAGCACCGGAATGCGCGGGTCTTCATCAAGGGCCAGCAGGATTCTGCGGTCGGTAGCGTCCAGGTTCTGCAATATGACCACTTCCCGGAGATTTGATGGAGGCGTATTTGATCATATTGTCCACTATCCGCAGCAGCGATTGCACTGATTGTCCGCAGTTTGTTCCAATGGACAGCAGCAGCCGGACAAGCCACAAGCAACCTCCGGCGAGGATCCGACCGTTGGCCTACCGGTCCCGGCCGGAGAAGTCCGCCGACACAGCGGCAACCTCACGATGGAGCGGGTCCTCACCTGAACGCGCCGTTCCGCTGTTTTCGCAGCCGAAGACCCCAGGATGTGCCTTGCGCATCCAGGGGGCTTCGTCGTCGTTCAAGACCTTGGCATATCCGGCCCGGTTTGGCTGGCGGTGGCTTGTCGGCCTGCTAGACCGGCTTGGCTTGCCCGCCCTGCATGCGCCCGGCTGGCAGTGGCAGACTGGCACCATGGACACCCAGCTGGTTTGGACAGTCATTTGCGGTTTGCTCATCTTCGTTGGAGCCGCCGGAGTCGTCATCCCGGTGCTGCCGGGCAGCATCCTGATCGCGCTGAGTCTGCTGGCCTGGGCCCTGGCGGTGGCGAGCCCCGTCGGCTGGGTGGTGTTCGCCGTCGGGCTCGTGTTGGTCACCGCCGGCATGCTCTCCAGTGCGGTGCTGACCGGGCGGACCATGCGACGGCGGCAGATCCCCGGGCGGTCAGTGCTGGCCGGCCTGGCCTTGGGAATCGCGGGGTTCTTCATCATCCCCGTGGTCGGGCTGCTGATTGGTTTTGCGGCCGGACTTTTTCTCAGCGAGCTGGCGCGGCAGCGTGGCTTGGCCCCAGCACTGTCGTCGAGTCTGGCCGCGCTGAAAGCGACCGGGCTGGGCATACTGGCCGAATTCGGTTTCGCCGCACTGGCCGGCAGCGCGTGGATCATCGGCGTCTGGATCCAGTTCGCCACCCGGTAGTTCTCCTCCGTGGGCGGCGGTAGCGCTGGCTCGAGGAGATCAGCCGGTGACGCTCGGCGAATGAGTTTCCGCATGGATGGGCGGGTAGCCCGCCTAAGTTACCAGCGAGTAGCATGGACGGAATGCACCTGCTCCTGCGCACCCTCCTGCACATATTTCTGCCCTCCCGACGACGCCGCCGGATGGCTTCTGGGAGCCCTCCTCGGTGGCCATGCGGGTTCTCCCGACAGACCTCGATCTGGCCATGCACGTCAACAACGGCATGTATTTTTCGCTGATGGACCTGGGTCGGCTCGGACACCTGGCCCGCAGCGGCATGTGGGGCACAATGCGCCGCAAGGACTGGAGTCCTGTGGCCGGCGCGGAAACGATCGCGTTCCGAAAATCCTTGAAATTAGGGCAGCGCTATTCCATAGGGACTCACGTCGTTGGCGTCGATGATAAGGCCATTTACTTCGAACACCGGATGGTGGCCGACGGCGAGATCTACGCCCGCGCGCACGTCGCCACCCGGCTGGTCGGCAAGCACGGGCCGGGGAGTAACGAGGAGATCTTCGCGATGGCGGGACCGCCGCCGGCAGACCTGGTACTGCCCGACTGGATCCGGCAATGGCGCGAGGGGAACGCCCTGCCCGGCAGCCGGAGGCCGGCCCCGCACAGCTGGGTGTGAGACCGCCGGGGACTTCCTCTGCTCCCGACGGTGGAGCTATTCGGCACTGTGCCGACGTTGCATTTTTCTGCGGATCCGGCCGCCGCCCGGACCGTCAGCCGGGCGCGGGGGTACGCCGGGAGCCGCGCCGGGGCGGAGCCCCAAACGTTCGGGCTCGCCGCTGGCGATTCGCCCGGGGCACTGATCCGTCGCCACTATCTCAGCTGGGCATCGGTGATCTGCCAGCTGCGCAAATCGCCGAACGACATCGAGGAGTCGGTGGCCTGACCCATGATTCCCAGCTGAAAGTTGGTCCAGACGTAGATGCTCTCCCCGGCGTCAGTCTGATAACACCCGTATCTACCGGTGGTCGCGTTCCCCTGGGCGAAGGTGCCGCGCCCCTGAAAGGTGGCCCTGCAGGTGCTCGCCGACACTGGAATTTTACTGGTCAGGGAGGAGAAGGACTGTTCCAGGGCCGGGACGTTGAAGTACTGCAGAAAATACGCCTTCTCCGGGGCGCCGGAAGCGGGCGAACACGACAGCTCCGCCACCAGCCCCAGCGCCTGGCCGGGGTCCTGCTCGCTTACCTCCTGGCACCTGCCGGCGAACGAGGACGGAAGGTGGCTGAGCAGGACCTGCGCGGCGGTCGGAGGCGTCGGTTCGGGGCTCTGCTGGGGCTCGGGGGGCTGCTGGGGGTCGGAGGTCTCCTGGGGTTCGACAGTAACCGAGTCCTCCGGGGCGGTCAGCAGCACCGTTCTGGCCTGGGTGCCCACGAAACCTGTGAAGACCAGCGCCGCCGCGGTGACCAGGGCCGCGATCACTGCCTGGACGGTCTTCCGTGAGCGGCCGGGCGTTCGCCCGTGCGGCGAATCCTGGATCGCCTTGGTCAGCCGCTGACGGGCGGCGGGATCCAGGGTGTCGAAGTACGCCTGGGCCGGGACGGGGGACCTCTGGGCAGCGAAGGCCATGAGGTTCAGGTAGCGGTTGGTTAGGTGCGGCTCGTTCATGGCGAGCTGGGAGAACCGCGGCAGCCAGCGGGTGCGGACCCTCGCCGCCTGGTCCAGGACCCCGCTGATCACCAGGCTGGGGCTCAGTTCCTTGCCCACCAGGAGCCGGTTCATCATCGCCCCCGCCGCCTGGATGTCGTTGCAGCAGGCGGCGCCGATCTGGTCGCCGGAATACGTGGTGGCCCTGAAGTACGGGGCCAAAAACAGGTTGAGGAACTTCAGGCTTTCCTGCCCCTCCAGCCAGGCGACTAGTGGTGTGTCTCCAAAATAGTTTATGACTTGTGGATTAAGCTGGGAACATGTCGAATCCAGCTCCCGCATTGACCCTCACCGACGCCCAGCACCAGGTCTTGGAGGCCCTGTCCAAGTCTCGGCTTGCTTCACATCGCGAGGTGCAGCGGGCGCAGGTTCTCCTGATGGCTGCCGAGGGCCTGGCTAACGAGTGGATCTCCCGGGTGGTGGGTGTAAGCCCGGCGACGGTGCGGGCTTGGCGTGCCCGGTTCGTAGGGGAAGGGCTGAAGGAGTTCGGCAAGGTCAAGGAGGGGCGGGGGCGCAAGCCGGCGATCCCGGAGTCGAAGATCGCCGAAATCGTTGAATTGACGCGGTTTTCCAAACCGGAGGGTGCGACGCATTGGTCGGTGCGGTCCATGGCGGCACGTGTCGGTGTGTCTCCGGCGCAGGTGCAGCGGATTTGGGCGGCACGTGGGCTGAAGCCGCACCTGATCAAGACGTTCAAGCTCTCCACCGATCCGAACTTTGACGAGAAGCTCATTGATGTGTGCGGGCTGTACCTGAATCCGCCGGAGAACGCGATGGTTTTCTGCATGGATGAGAAGACCTCGATCCAGGCTCTTGACCGTTCCCAACCGTCCCTGCCGATGGTCAGGGGTCGGGCCGAGACCGTAACGCATGACTACAAGCGCAACGGAACCACCACGCTCTTCGCGGCCTTGGAGGTCGCCACGGGAAAGGTCCTGGGATCCTGCGTGCCCAAGCACCGGCACGATGAATTCCTGGGGTTTCTAAAAACCATCGAGAAGGAGGTCCCCAAGGGCCTTCAAATCCACCTCATAGTGGACAACTATGCGACCCATAAGCATTCGAACGTGAAAGCATGGCTGGAGAAGAACCCGCGGTTTCACCTGCATTTCACCCCAACCTCCTCCTCCTGGCTGAACCTGGTGGAGCGCTGGTTCAGGGACCTCACGGAGAGGGCACTGCGCCGCGGGGTCTTCCACTCGGTGCCGGATTTAATCGAGAAAATCGAAGCCTACATCCGCGTCAACAACGAGAACCCCACGCCGCTGATTTGGACAGCGACCGCCGACTCCATCATCGAAAAAGTCCGCCGCGGACGCGTAGCCCTCCACAAAACAAAACTGAGACACTACACTAGATGGGGGTTATTGGGGACTGTTCAGCGGGTCAATGAACCGTTTTCCCTTGTGACAGCCGGTTTGGTGCTTGATTCTTCCTTCGAAATGACCCATGACCTAAAGTATGACAAGTCTCTACAAGAAGGTGATCCCCGGCCACCCGTACTGGTACCTGCGCGAGATGGGTTGAGTGGACGGCAGGTCTTCCCGCGCTACCTCATCAGGAAATCGGACGAACCCGGGGGTCTGTTCATCACTGATGAAAATCGGCGGCCATCCCACCAATTCAACAGGCACCGGGCTCCTAAGCGTGAATATCCGTGCCGGTCCTCCTCAGACCCCGAAACGCCAACGACCAGAAGGGTGATGAGTGCGTCAGTGACCCGCAGCCGGTCCACGTACCCGGCACTCCAATTCGCCTCGGTGCGCTTGCCTTCCGCGGCAAGGCCGGGCAGGTGTGCGTCCCAGACGTCCGCGACAAGGCACCCGAACTACTCGCCGACGCCGTGGTGGACGCAAGCTTCGATGAGATGGACGTGGACTCGCTGTCCCTCGTGGAGATCGCCGTCATGGTCAGCGAGAAGTACGGCTTCACCATCCAGGACTGGGAGATCGCCGAGGCCGGCAACTTCCCTGCCCTCGCCACCCTGATCGGCGACCGGCGCGCTTTCGAGACAACACGCTGACCAGCCGCCAGCCCGCCGCAGCGTACTTCGACGTCGACGGCACCGTCACCCCGCTCACCACGATGTTTGAGCTACTCCGCTTCGACGCCGCCAACACGAATCGGCTGAGCGAAGGAAACGCCTTCCTGGCCCACCTGCGCGAGCTCAAGCTCAACGGTGCACCTCGACAGGACACCAATCGGAAGTACTTCACCTGGTGGGCAGGGCGTCGGGTGGGCGACGTCGAGAAACTTGGCAGGGAGTGGTTCAAGCACGCCCTGGCCACCCACGGGCAACAGCTGATCCACCCGGAGGTCCACGACCGCATGCTCGAACACGAAGTGCTTGGCGACAGGATTGTGCTCGTCAGTGGCTCGTTCCTCCCGGCCCTCAACCCCTCGCCAAGCATGTGGGCGCGGACGACATCCTCGCCTCCGAGCCCGAGATTACCGGCGGCCACTACACCGGCGGCATCACAACGCCGATGATCAGCCACGGCAAGGCAGATGCGGTCCAGGCGCACGCTGCCCGTCTTGGCTACGACCTTGACTCCTGCCACGCCTACGGAGACGACGCCTCCGATGAACCCTTCATGGAGCGCACCGGACACCCCGTCGTCGTGGGGCATCCCAAAGAGTCCTTTGCCACAAAATCGAGCCAGCTCGGCTGGCACCTCATTCCCGTCACCTAACAACCCATCGAGGCACAATGCGAATCGCCATCACCGGCGCCCACGGCGTCGGCAAAACCACCCTAACCAACGCACTTACCGGGAACCGCCGCTTCATCGCACCGGTTCCCACACCAATGCACAATCCGCAGCCGGGCCAACTGAAGTCCCTCCAGGACTGCACGAACGAGGAAGTCCTCCGCCTCACCCAGCGGCGCTATACCGAGCGCATCCAACAAGAGCACTCGGCCGAATTCATCATCTCGGACGGATCGGTCCTCCACGAGTGGGTATACGCGGCCACGAGGCTCCAGTACGGGGTCTTCCCAGCAGCCGACGTCACACCCTTCATCCCGGATACAGGGCAGGTCCAGCTCGCCCTCATCGAGGACTTCATTGAGGAGGCGCTGGCCTACACCGAGGCGAACTACGACGAGATCTTCTTCATCCCGGTCGAGTTCCCGCTCCCAGCCGACGATGCACCGATCAGCGCCCGCTTCCAGCGTGAAGCGGGCGAGCACCTCTACCAGCTGCTCAAGACGCTTAACAAGCCAGTGCACATCCTCGGCGGCACGGTCGAGCGACGGCAGGCATGCGTGTCGTCCATTCTTGACCCTGAAGGCATCCGAGCGAATACTAAATTCGTTGGCAGATGACAAGACATAGATGGCCAACAGGAGGGCCACGATTCAATGGCCGTCAGTGCGCTCGGATCTCCGCGAGGCTCTGGCCGCTTGCCAGGCTGGGGATACCTTCAAGGTCACCAAGCTCGACCGCCTGGCCCGTTCCGTCCGAGACGCCCACGAAATAGCAGACGACCTCGCCAGCCGCGAAATCAAACTGAACATCGGTGGCTCGGTCCACGACCCAACCGACCCAATGGGCAAGAGTGGCCAATCGCGCCAACGTCGGCTTCTCCGCCCGAGGTTCGCAAGCGGGACAGCCGTCCGCGGTGACGGTTTCTTGACGGGGCATCGGTTGGTGATGGTGCGGTGGATCGTGTCGTGTTCGGCCTGGCTCATCCAGAACCCGTGTTTGGCGTTGAGCGCCGTCTGCTGGCCGATGTAGTCGCACCCGTGCCAACCATTCGATCTCCCGATTGTGATGCGACGATGTAGATGATCAGCCAATTAGTCAATCTCAACAATGGAACCATTGACAGGATTCACCGCGGTCGACCTTCTGTGCCGCAAGTGCGCGGCTTCTCGCGGACCCTGGTTGTCTCAATATTGTGTCTCATCCCGCTATTCTCGGAATCAGACAAAACCATCCTTTGATGGGACGTCGGGAATCAGGCTCGTGACGTGCGTGGGTGTCGCTTTCAGAAGTCGTCTGCACAGCCATTTTGTGTCCGTATGGTGAAGGCTGTGGTCAAGTCCAAAAGGCAAGAGCATGAATCTGAGTACCTGCCTGCGCGATCCCCTGCAGGTAGGTGATGCGTCCATTTGGTGTGAACTCCAAGCAGACACGCTCGAGGCCACACCGAGCGTTCGCAAGGTCTAGCCTTGCTTACAGGCTGAGCCGGTGCGCTCCCGCTAATTCTCCGGCCCGACCTCACCCGTATGAGTGGCACGCATACTGATGGCCCAGCAAGACACTTGGGAACGGCACTGACATCCATCGTGACCGGCTCACACCCATCAGAAACCAGCCTCTGGGGTATACATCTGACCGGACTAGTGTAGTGTCTCAGTTTTGTTTTGTGGCTTGGAGGGCTACGCGTCCGCGGCGGACTTTTTCGATGATGGAGTCGGCGGTCGCTGTCCAAATCAGCGGCGTGGGGTTCTCGTTGTTGACGCGGATGTAGGCTTCGATTTTCTCGATTAAATCCGGCACCGAGTGGAAGACCCCGCGGCGCAGTGCCCTCTCCGTGAGGTCCCTGAACCAGCGCTCCACCAGGTTCAGCCAGGAGGAGGAGGTTGGGGTGAAATGCAGGTGAAACCGCGGGTTCTTCTCCAGCCACGCTTTCACGTTCGAATGCTTATGGGTCGCATAGTTGTCCACTATGAGGTGGATTTGAAGGCCCTTGGGGACCTCCTTCTCGATGGTTTTTAGAAACCCCAGGAATTCATCGTGCCGGTGCTTGGGCACGCAGGATCCCAGGACCTTTCCCGTGGCGACCTCCAAGGCCGCGAAGAGCGTGGTGGTTCCGTTGCGCTTGTAGTCATGCGTTACGGTCTCGGCCCGACCCCTGACCATCGGCAGGGACGGTTGGGAACGGTCAAGAGCCTGGATCGAGGTCTTCTCATCCATGCAGAAAACCATCGCGTTCTCCGGCGGATTCAGGTACAGCCCGCACACATCAATGAGCTTCTCGTCAAAGTTCGGATCGGTGGAGAGCTTGAACGTCTTGATCAGGTGCGGCTTCAGCCCACGTGCCGCCCAAATCCGCTGCACCTGCGCCGGAGACACACCGACACGTGCCGCCATGGACCGCACCGACCAATGCGTCGCACCCTCCGGTTTGGAAAACCGCGTCAATTCAACGATTTCGGCGATCTTCGACTCCGGGATCGCCGGCTTGCGCCCCCGCCCCTCCTTGACCTTGCCGAACTCCTTCAGCCCTTCCCCTACGAACCGGGCACGCCAAGCCCGCACCGTCGCCGGGCTTACACCCACCACCCGGGAGATCCACTCGTTAGCCAGGCCCTCGGCAGCCATCAGGAGAACCTGCGCCCGCTGCACCTCGCGATGTGAAGCAAGCCGAGACTTGGACAGGGCCTCCAAGACCTGGTGCTGGGCGTCGGTGAGGGTCAATGCGGGAGCTGGATTCGACATGTTCCCAGCTTAATCCACAAGTCATAAACTATTTTGGAGACACACCACTAGTGCACATTTATCCAATGCGCTCCAAGCCGGATTGGGCTGGGGTTGGGTGCTCGAAGCCTGGTAGTCGCCCCCACCGGCTCAGGCGGCTTCGGCGTGGCGTTCCGGTGTTGAGTACTTGTCTGCAAATTCGTGGCGTCTATGGGCCGATGGTGACCCCAGCCTGAATAATCCAGAGTTAGGCGGTCAGCTGAATACCCCAAATCAGCCTAACCAACCCGCCACCTGATCAGACATGCGCCGTTCAATATACAGTTCCATTCCGAGATCCTACGGCGGTGTCAGCCGATGCGGATCATCTTCTTGTTGACGAACTCGTCTGCGCCGAAACGTCCGAGCTCACGTCCTGAGCCGGAGCGCTTGACACCGCCGAAGGGCAGCTCGGCGCCGTCCGCGCCGACAAGGTTGACGAAGACCATTCCGGCCTCGATCCCGTCGGCAACCCGGAGCGCCTGCTCGGGGTCCGTCGTGAAGACATAGGAGCCGAGGCCGAACGGCGTATTGTTCGCCAGGGCGATCGCCGCTGACTCATCGCGGACGCGGAAGATCTGCGCGACGGGGCCGAAGAACTCCTCGTGGAACGCATCCGAGCCGGGCTGCACGTCCGTCAGCACCGTTCCGGCGTAGAAGTTGCCGTCCACGGTGCCACCGGTGACCAGCGTCGCGCCCTGTTCGACGGCTCGCGCTACCTGCTTGATGAGGGTTTCGGTGGCCTTGGCGGAGGAAAGCGGGCCGAGATCGGTGCCCTCCGCCGTGGGGTCGCCCATTTTGACAGCCGAGATGGCCGCCGAGAACTTCTCAACGAACGGATCGTAGAGGTCGTCCGCGACGATGAAACGCTTGGCGGCGTTGCACGCCTGACCGTTGTTGTCCAGGCGGGCGGTTAGCGCAGCGTTCACCGTCGCATCCAAATCGTCGGTGGACAGCAGGATGAACGGGTCGGAACCGCCGAGCTCGAGCACGATCTTTTTCAGGTTGCGGCCAGCAACCTCCGCGACGGCGGCACCGGCCCGCTCGGACCCGGTGAGCGAGACACCCTGCAGCCGCTTGTCGGCGACGACCGTCGCGATCTGCTCGTGCGATGCGTAAATGTTCGTGTAGGCGCCCGCGGGGAAGCCCGCGTCGTGGAAGATCGCCTCGATCGCCGCGGCTGATTCCGGGCACTGCTCGGCGTGTTTGAGGAGGATGGTGTTGCCGATCACCAGGTTCGGGCCGGCGAAGCGGGCGACCTGGTAGTACGGGAAGTTCCACGGCATGATACCCAGCAGAACGCCCAGCGAGGAACGGCGGATCAGCGCTGAGCCTTCGCCGGCCAGGAGTGCGACCGGCTCGTCGCGCAGCAGTGCCTCGGCGTTGTTCGCGTAATAGGCGTAGATGTCCGCGCTGAAGTCAACCTCGCCGAGCGCCTGCACCATCGGCTTGCCCATCTCTCGGACGATGATCTCGGACAGCTCCTGACGGCGTTCGGCAAACAGCTCGCCGACTCGGCGGATGAGCGCGGCGCGCTCTGCGACGGTGCTTGCGCGCGACCAGTCGCGGTGTGCGGCGTCGGCAGCGCCGATCGCGGCGTCTAGATCAGCACCACTGATCGTGGGATAGGTCTTCACTGTCTCGCCGGTTGCCGGGTTGATGACTGCGTAAGCGTTCATGGCTCTCCTTATCGGGCGCCGGCGCACGGAGAAAGCCGGCGCCGGTGCAAGCTCTCGTAATTCAAAGGTATAACAACGAATGGGATACGAGACATATCGCAGGGGCGATGTCGATCTGAGTTCGGAAGGTACCTGTCACCTTCAGAAGCTCACTTCACGGAATATCCAAAGTCGTCTGCACATCCGGTGCACCCGTTCGAGGAGGCATCCGATGCGTGAAGGCAGCCACCGGGGCGGTGCCCTGCAGCCTGACGTCCATTCTCGGTAACGAAGGATTCCGAGAAGACCACGAATCGAGAATCTCCCGGCCTGTCGTTCCCCGCTCCAGCGCGGCGTCCTGCCGCGGAAAACCAGCACTTCGAACACGGGACTGGCCACTGACCCCTGATTCTCACAAATAGTTCTCGGAACGGTACAGCTGAACCAAGACCCGGAATCGAGTTTTGAGAAGGGACCCCCCATGGCTGCACACCGCATCGGCTAATGCCCGGGTCTCCACCCGGGAGCAGAACCTTGACCTGCCAGGAGTTTTCCACTGCCTAAGCCGAGTCACCCAATACCTCGATCACATGGCTGCCAACGCTGGTGTCGGTGGCGACTAGTTGCCTCGAAACGACAAGCTAGAATCCGAAGTCGCTCAAGCCCGGGTGGTCAAGCGGACGGGGACCGCTACGATACCAGTTGAACTTGCGTTCGGATTCCTTGATCGGCACGTCGTTAATGCTCGCATGCCGCCAACGCATGAGTCCGTGCTCGTCAAAGTGCCAGTTCTCGTTGCCGTACGCACGGAACCATGCGCCGTCGGAATCGTGGTACTCGTAGGCGAAGCGCACAGCAATGCGGTTGCCCTCGAACGCCCACATCTCTTTGATCAGGCGATATTCGAGTTCGTGCTGCCACTTACGGGTGAGGAAAGCGATGATGGCGTCGCGCCCCTCGACGAATTCCGACCGGTTGCGCCACCAGCTATCGACCGTGTACGCGGAAGCGACCTTTACCGGATCGCGCGCGTTCCAGCCGTCTTCACCGGCTCGGACCTTCTGCGTCGCGGTCTCGCGCGTGAAGGGCGGGAACGGCGGCTTATCCTCTGTCATGGCTGTGCCTATCCTTCTGCCGGCCTCGTTTGCGGCTTGCGTCGAGACGAACGCTGGCGCTGCGATCACGCCAGTCTAGTCGGTTGACACATTAGAGGAGAGGAACGAGGCGTGAAAGTTGGCGCGGAACTACTGCAGGATGCTTGATGAACGCCCAATGATCCCTGGCTGCCATTTTCACTATCTGTCGATTCGCCAGCCCGCAAAAGGCTGACCACCTACCCCTATAGGACTATTTAACTGACTTCCCCTCGTCGGAGGCCCGGTGCTCCTGAAGGTGCCGTGGGCCGCCAAGTTGGGGTTTACCCCAACTTGACGTCAGGCATGATGCCTTCTCGCCTGTCAGAATGAAGTCCTCTTTTCGATTCATTAACAAGTGTTGTCGCGGGTCTCGGATTTCATCCTGACAGTTTCAATCCTGGGGGGACTGTGAGCGGTCAGCGTCTCGGATACATTCGGGTCAGCAGCCTGAACCGGCGCACGCATACTTCCCGCTGCCGTTCAGGGCTGCGTACAGCGTCTGCCGCGAGACGCCGAGATCCCGGGCCACTTTGGCTTTGGGCACGTCCTGGTCAATCCGTTCGCGTGCCAGTTGGATCTGTTCCGGTGAAAGCTTCGGGACGCGGTCGTAGACGCCGTTCCTCTTGGCAATGGCGATGCCCTCGGCCTGTCGCTCACGGATGGTCTTGCGCTCCAACTGCGCGATGGCGGCGAGGACCGTGAGCATGAACTCCCCTTAGGCCGTGTCAGTGTTCAGGGCCGGGTTGTCGATGAACTCCAAGGCGACGCCCTTGGCTTTGAGTTGCTCAACGAGAGCGAGAAGGTCCGTCGTGGACCGTGCCAAACGGTCGAGTGACTTCACTCGAACCTTGTCCCCGTCGCGGACGTAACCGAGCATTTCTTGGAGCTGGGCTCTGTCGTCTGTGTTCTTGCCGCTGACCTTCTCACAGAACAGCCTATCTACAGGGCCAAGTGCTTCGAGCTGCCGCGCCTCGTTCTGGTCGGCGGCGCTCACCCTCACGTAGCCAACCACCTGCCCTTTATGTCCAGTCATCCTTAAGACCCTCCATCATTTATGTCTAACCATAGTCGAACTAGACCCTAATTGACGTAGCCCCACAGTGGACTCAACCTGTTCTGCCAGTGCTTGCAACTGTGCAGGTCCGGGGCAGGTGTGTCCGGTGCGGGACCGGCTTACGGGACGTGGCCTAAATCGCCGAGGCGGGAGGCCAGTAGCGGATAGGTGGCTCTTCGCATTTAGGCATGGTTTGCCGCTTTTTTCCGGTATGGGCGATGGCCGCCGGCTGCGAGTAGGCATCTGAGTCTGTAGTGGTCGAAGTTCCGGAATCCGCGGGCGATCCGCCGTGTGGTCTCGATAACACCGTTGATCGCTTCGGTCGGTCCGTTGGAGGCCCCGTGTGTCTCGAAGTACGCGAGGATCGCGCTCTTCCATTGCCGTAGGGTCCTGCCGAGTCTGGCGATCTCCGGGATCGGACAGGACGGGAAAGAAGTGAGTATCCCGGTCACCAGATCCCGGCCTCTGGCCGGGTTGGAGTGGTATACATCCCGGAGCTTCTGGTAGCACTGCCAGGCCAGCGTGACTTCATGGCCGGGATCTCCGGCGATGAGTTTGTCCTCCAGCCGTTTGGCCTGTTTGTCGTTGAGGTGTTCGGCACCGATCTGCAGGGTGCGGCGGATCCCAAAGAGCGGGTCCCCTTTACGTCCGCGGTGTCCCAGGGTGCTTTGTTGGACGCGGCGGCGGACATCGTCCAGAGCAGCACCACCAAGCTTTACGACGTGGAATGCGTCAACGACGGTGATTGCTTCGGGTAGCTCATCACGGACGGCGTTGGCGTAACCACGGAATGGATCCAGTGTTGCGACCTTGATCCCCTCGGCGAAGTCCTTGCCCTGGGCCTTGATCCAGTCCGCGTAGACCTTCCCCGACCGTCCCGGCATAAGATCCAGCAGCCGGGCATTAACACGGCCCTTCTCATCGCGGGTGTGGTCCACGATCCCGGTGACCATGCCCGTGCCGGGGAAGCCGGTATGGGACCAGACATGCTCGTCAACGCCGAGGGCGTCCACCCCGGTCAGCCGGACCTTGTCCGCGAGCCGCCGGAGTGCTTCGGCTTCGATTCCGTCCCAGACGGTCCGCCACGCCACGCCGAGCTGGTGTGCCAGGGCCGAGACGGAGGTATCGAAGCGTTCCAGTGCGTCCACGGCCCAGTGCACGGCCCGGGTCGTGAGTTTCGCCCGACGACCGGCCAGGGCGTGTTCCTCGGTGAAGGTGCCTCTGGGGCAGCCGGTGTCCGGACACCGCCATACCCGCTTAACCCAGACCAGGGACACCGGCCGCCCCAACGACGGTGCGTCGTGCAGGCGGACTTTACGGCGGCCGTGGCCGATCGCCACAACCCCGCAGTCCGGGCAACCGGTGGTGTTCTGATCGGTTTCGACATGAAGGAGGAGTCTGCTGGCAGCATTCGCGGCAGAGATGACGTGCACGCCGTCGACGGCGAACATCGTGTCTGCCCGTTCGCACCAGCGCCCATTCGGGCAGGACATAGAATTAGACAAGTCAGGGTCTCTTTTATGATTGGAAGCTTGGTCGCTACCAATTCAAGGAGACCCTGACCTCGTTCCGCCTCACGCCACGCCGCGCAGGCCGGAGAACATCCCACAAATCCCAATTCTTAGGCCGCCCTAACCATGCTCAAATGCGAAGAGCCCTCTAACGGGACAGGCCGTCGAAGGACGAAACAGGGTCAATGACTGATTAGCGGATCCGATTGTAGTGTTTTGGCATGGCTGACGAAGCATGGATAGTTCCACCGCCGGCACCACCCAGCCAAGGTTCTGATCGGTTTGTTGGCATGGACGCCACGGTCGTTGACTTCTGGCGGTTCGCTATGAGCGACTTGCGCATGAATAACACGCGCGGGTATCTGGCTGAGTTCCTCGTCGCGAAGGCTCTCGGGTTGCACGATGTCACGCGGGTGGAGTGGGACGCGTACGACCTTCTGTTGGACAAGATCCGGATCGAGGTAAAGTCGTCTGCTTACTTGCAGGCGTGGGAACAGCCTAGGCCGAGTCGAATCGCTTTCAGCGGTTTACGGAGCACCCGATACCACCCACGTCACGGTTACGATCCGGGTGGAAAAGGACTGAACGCCCACGTTTACGTCTTCTGCGTTCAGACTGCTGTGGCCCACGAGGATTATCGACCGCTGGACCTCGGTCAATGGTCGTTCTACGTCGTGAAACGCAGCGCTCTGGAACGCCATGGGTCTGGATCTGTTGGGCTCGATACTGTCGTCCGGCTCGCCAATAGCGACACTGCGTGGGCGGAGTTGCGTCCCACGGTGCTTCAGGCTGCACAAGGGGAAGAAGTCGACGAATCACTTTGGTGGTCATAACCAGACGGAGGTGAAGCATCGGCCCTCGCCCTGCTGGGACTGCTTAGCTGTCCCAGCCAAGGTTCCCCAAACGGACGGACTTTGGCCAGCTTCCATCGACAAGCTGCGGACCAGTGGTTACCTGCCTCGACGCGGCCTTAGCGTACGATTTTTTCCGTTTTCTGAAGCGACCCCAGAGACACCGTTCTTCTGCGGGGTGACAAACCAGACGGCAAACCAGGTCCGCATCGGAGTGCGGGTGCGGTCAAAAATGGTCCCGGCTGTCACCGACGTCCGCCGTGAGCATCCCCGACACATCCATAGCCCAGCACCCGTACGCCAGCACTCGCCAGCGCCGCATTTAGGGCAGAGGAATCCATCTGGCCAGCGCAACTTTGCCAGGCACTCCAGACACGCATCATCGGTACCGAACCAGTCCTGAAACTGTCCAAATGTACTGGGATAGTCCACGCCTGCGCCTAGGGCGTGCCGCCCGATCAGTCAAGGGGCGGGCGGCACCCCGGCCGACTAGCCGGCGTCGAAACTTTGTTCGCCGTTTTCCTTACCTTGATCCTCGATGCCCTGGCGGCGGTCAGTGCCCGAACCATCGGGCAGCGCGTCAGCGTCCTTGCGGGCTGGTTTTTGCGTGGCGGCCCCGTTCGGGTCCGCCGTACTCTCTGCGTCAGAGGCGCTTTCTTCGCTGCCTAGCGGATCTGGATTCTTCTCGTTGGGTGTCGCGTCAAATGATTGCATGTCACTCCCTGGTGGTGAAGGCGATTGATGTGGGCTTATGGACGAATCTATCCTCGGCCGCTGCAATTGTCGACCAGTTCCAGCCTTCTGCGGCCGTATGGTCGTACAGATCCTCGGCGCCCTGGATGCAGATTTTGTGGACATCCAGGGTGATAGATGGCATGGTCTTGTTGGGTGTCGCCGCCCTGTGCTGTGTTCTGGCAGTCCTCATTGACGGCTGGCTATAGAGACATGCAAAGCCATGGAAGCGAATTAGCGAGAGCATATTGTCCTTTCTTGACGGGCAACGACGACGCTGGTGTCTGGCAGCACTTTGACCTGGCTGATGATGACTGTTCGTTGACTGCGGAAGCCGGCTTTCGGACGTACCGCGTGAAGGCCGAGGCTAGAGACAGAACAACTTCCATGAACGAGAAAAACCAGCGGGCTCCGCCAGGGACGGCACCTTTAGACCGTGTCGTTCTGTCCACAGCCGAGCCTGCGCCGCGAAGCGTGTTCCTGTGGAAACGCGAGGAACAGTATTACTACTCATCGCGTTAATTTATGGAACATAGCAAAATGAGCGGTGGGACACGGAAGGGTTCACTGCGGCGCCCCGCCAGTCCTCCACCGTTGGAAACTATCAGCCTCCCGAGGGGTTCTCCACGGGGGTGCCGTCCGGGTCTTCCGTCACGGGGGTGCCGTCCGGGTCTTCCGTCACGGGGGTGCCGTCCGGGTCTTCCGTCACGGGGGTGCCGTCCGGGTCTTCCGTCTTGTCGGGTTCTCCTGCCGGTTTCGTAGACGGGTTGTTTGTTCGGGGATCCTCGGGTTCGCCGTAGGGCTGTTGTTCAGTTCCGGGGTCGCTCATGATGCTCCTCTGGTTGGTTTTTTCACGCTAGTCCAATTCCGTGAATCCGACAACAAACCCCGAGTGTGTCGGCGATCTCCTGCACCGTATACTCGCCCGCGTCGTACCTCGCGAGCCTGGCGGATCTTTTCGGTCTCATCTTGAACTTTGGACCGCCCTTGCGACCGCGGGCGCAGACGGCCGCAAGACCGTCGTGGGTGGGTTCGACGATGAGATTGTGCTCGAACTCCGCGATCGCGGCGAGCATGTGGAAGAACAGTGCCATTTTCCGAAGTCGTCTGCACGGATGTCCGAAAGTCGAGTGCACAGATCGTTGTTTCAACAACACGAAATTACCGAAGGCATCCGCACGCGCAAACACTCCAGTCCCGGTGGTGGCCCCACATTCGCGCCCAAAGCGTCGGCAGCGGAGTGAAGCGCACCCATCCCCATGGCTGGTCGCACCGAATATCTTTCACATCCAGTTTGTCCACGACAGCTCAGCGGAGCGGACACCGGAAACGGGGTAGGCCCTGTCGCAGGCGTAAAACCTGATGTCCGCAGTCGCGGCCGACAGATACCCACATCCCGCCGACGCGACCTAAAGGAGCGAAAAAACAGTGGACAACGTACACCCCGTCATCACCTCAAGAGTCGTTTTTGACCGGATCAGACAAGACCATGACATTGCCGACCTTGAAGTCCGATTCGTGTACCCAGAACAGCTCAAAGCAATGATTCGGGACTATGTCCTGCCGTACATGGACTATCCGGAATTCGACCTGCACATCACCCAGGACAAGGGCTTGATCGATGCTGTCACCTATAACGCCGGCAACTTCACCATCACCACCGAAAACCCCGCCGTCGCAGACGAAGCCGGCACCGGTACCGGCGAGAACCTGGTCCCAGGTCGAAAAACGCTCAACAACGAGAGAACACTCCAAAGTGCTGCCCAAAACCACCTGGACGCCACCATGCGGCTGGAGGAAACCAAACAGCAACTGGCACAGCTCATCCGCACGGCAGCAGGGAAGCATCCCAACCCGGAATGGATAGCCGACCAAACCGGACTCAATCTGAACGTCGCGGAACAGGTGTTGAGCGTCGCATTGTTTGACGGCGGCCGCGTCGTGTCCAGTGGTGATGGATGATTTTGGGAGAAAGCCTGATTAGGCTGGCCGGCAGCGTCAGAGTAACGATGACCTGTTAAGCGAATGGCTCGGCGTAAGACTTTGTAACCTCAACGTCAGTTCTAACGCGGAAGGCCGCGCTGATCCTCACCTTGGCGCTGGGTTTTCTACGTCAATATTCCCATCGGAGCGGCGGCACTGATCGTGGTGGCCTCGGTGCTGCCCGGCTCCGGGGAACGGGTCAAACGACAGATCGACTACCTGGGCACCGCAGCACTCGCCGCAGCAGCCACCGGTCTGGTGCTGGTGACAACCCTTGGTGGCACCTCATACTCCTGGGGCTCAGCGTTCATCATCGGCCTCGCCGTGGCCAGCGCGGTGTTGATCGTGCTGTTCGTGCTGATCGAGCGCCGTACCAAGGAGCCCGTCATTCCGCTGACCCTGTTCCGCAACAGGGTCTTCGCGGTAGCCAGCGGAATCGGCTTCATCGTCGGTTTCGCCATGTTCGGCGCCATCACGTTCCTGCCGTTGTTCCTGCAGGTGGTCCGGGGCGACGCCGCCACGAGCTCTGGGCTGCAGCTGCTGCCCATGATGGGGGGCCTGCTGCTGACGTCCATCGGTTCGGGCCGGCTGATATCACGGTGGGGCCGCTACAAGATCTTTCCAGTGGCCGGCACCGCCGTCATGACCGTGGGCCTGTTTCTGTTCTCCACCATGGATCAGAACACGCCGACCATCGTGGTCTCACTGTTCATGTTCATCCTGGGCATCGGCATCGGCGGGGTCATGCAGGTGCTGGTGATTGCGGTGCAGAACGCCGTGGATTACTCCAATCTGGGCACAGCAACCTCCGGCGCCACCTTCTTCCGGTCCATTGGCGGCTCGTTCGGCTCGGCCGTTTTTGGGGCCATTTTCGCCGCCGTGCTGGCCACACACACTCTGCCTGCGGGCCTGAGCGGGGCGAACATCAACCCCGCGCAGCTGGCGGCGCTGCCGGCGGGTGCGCGCGCCGAATTCATTTCCCAGTACGCCAACGCGCTGCAGACCGTGTTCCTGATCGCCGCACCCGTTGGTGCGCTGGCCTTTGTGCTCACCTTGCTGCTGCCCGAGCTGAAGCTGCGGGCCACGGTGGACGCCGATGCAGCCGAGGCCTTTATTCCGCCGGAGGGACGCACATCGCTGCAGGAAGTGGAGCGCAAGCTCAACCACCTGCTGCAGCACGAAAACCGGGCGGAGATGTACCGGCATTTGGCTCAGCAGGCCGACGTCGATTTGGAGCCAGGGGCCGTGTGGCTGCTTTACAGGTTTGCCGAGCGGCCGGCCGCCAGTCTGTCCACGCTGGCCAGCGGTCTGCACACCGGCCAAACGGATCTGGAGCCCCTGGTGCAGGAGCTGCTCCGGAACGAGCTGGTCACGGGCATCTCGGTAAGGGGCGCCCCGGCTGCCGACGATCGGGCTGCGGGAGCCCGGGCCGCGGGCGGGCGGGGCGCTCCCAATGTGGATGCCGGGGCCGACGACGGCGGCACGCGTCGTGGCTCTGACGGCCGTCCCGGCGGCGCGCACGCCGCTGCCCACATTCTCAGCGACAGCGGCGAAAAGTTCACGCTCACGCCGGCCGGGCGTTCCGCCGTCGACCGCCTCACCACGGCCCGGCGTGACGGGCTCACGGAGCTGCTGGCCGGTTGGGACCCGGGGGAGCACCCGGAGCTGGCGGAGCGCTTGGAGAAACTGGCGCATGACCTGCTCGCCGACGACGATCAACTGGTGCTCGATGCGGTCCCCGCGGAACGGTGATTCGCCGACTCGGCGTCCGTTACCCGGATACCTGTCGTCTGTCTGTCGTCTGCCTGTCTTCCTGCGACGGTTCCGAACCCGGTCAGCGGAAGCCAGCGCCATCGCTGCCCGGACATGCTCACACGGCCGGACATGCTCACACGCGGGGGAAACTCACGCGCCGGGCTTCCTCACGCTCCGGGGGTTCCGCCGCGCAGATAGACGGTCGTGGTGTGCGTGAAGAACTCCTTGGCGGACTGGCCCTGCTCCTTAGGCCCATAGCCGCTCTTCTTGGCGCCGCCGAACGGCACATGCGGGTCCGCGCTGGCCGATTCGGAGTTCACGTGCAGAATGCCGACGTCGATCTCATCCATCGCTTCCAGGGCGCGGGTCACGTCTTGGGTGAAAAGGGCAGCCGAGAGCCCGAATTCGTTGTCGTTGGCGAGCTCGAAGGCCTCGTCCGCCGTGGCTGCCCGGCGGACGCAAAGCACCGGGCCGAACAGCTCCTCCCGCCAGGCATCCACCGGTCCGGCAGCGGCGCCGGCAGCCGGCAGCTCCACAATGGTCGGGGCAATAAAGTAGCCGGCGGCCAGCTCGCCGCCGCTGTAGGGGCGGCCGCCCGTGACCAGCGTTGCCCCCTGGGCCAGCGCCGTATCGATGCCGGTTTGGATGGATTTGCGGGCGCCGTCGTTGACCACCGGCCCCATTTGGACCGACGGATCGGCGGGATTGCCCACGATGAGCGATTCGGCCCTGCTCCGCAGCATGGCCAGGAACTCGTCCGCAACGCTGTCCGCGACAATGAGCCGGGAGGTGGCCGTGCACTTCTGGCCTGTGGACCGGAAGGCGCCGAGCATGACCTGATCGGCGGCGAGTTCCAGGTCCGCGTCGGCGAGCACCACGGCCGCGTTCTTGCCGCCCATTTCCGCTTGGACGGGAACTCCCCGGCCGGCCGCAGCACCGGCCAGCCGGCGGCCGACGCCGGTGGAGCCGGTAAAGGTCAGGCCGTCCAGGGCTGGGTGCTCCACCAACTGGTTGCCGATCGAGCCGGGGCCGATCAGCAGGTTCAGCACGCCGGCGGGCAGGCCCGCGGCGTCCAGCGCCTGCGCCAGGCGCATGGCCAACAGCGGCACGGTGCTGGCCGGCTTCCAGACCACGGTGTTGCCGTACGTCAGCGCCGGGGCGATTTTCCAGGCAGGAATGGCGATCGGGAAGTTGAACGGCGTGATCACGCCGACGACGCCGAGCGGTTTGCGGGTGACCAGGATCTTCTCGCCGCGGCGCGGCGAGGAGAAGATCTCCCCGGCCGTTCGGTCGCCGTCGTTCCCGTAATAGCGGAAGATCTGCGCGGCCCGGCGCACCTCGCCCCTGCCCTCGGCGAGCGTCTTGCCCTCTTCGCGGGCAAGTTCGAGTCCCCAGCTCTCCGCGGACTCCTCAAGGACGGCCGCCGCCCGCAGCAGGACGGCGCCACGGTCATGCGCGGGGGTGCGTGCCCACCCGCGCGCGGCCCGTGCCGCTGCACCCATGGCGGCATCGACGTCGTCCGACCCCGCCTGCAGCCCGCGCGCCACGCACTCTTCGGGCCGTGCCGGATTGAAACTGCTGGTGGCCGCACCGGTGCCATCGAGCCAGGCGCCGTCGATGTAATGCCGGAGTTGAATAACGTCGGTCATGGTCCCTCTTTCTTAGCGGAAGGCGTTCTTAGCGGAAGGCAGGGATGCCAGTGATGTGCTGGCCCAGGATCAGGGTGTGCACCTCGTCGGTTCCCTCGTAGGTGCGGACGGATTCCAGGTTGTTCGCATGGCGCAGCGGGGAGTAGTCCAGCGTGATGCCGTTGCCGCCGAGGATGGCCCGGGCGTCTCGGCAGATGGTGATGGCTTCCCGGCAATTGTTGAGTTTGCCGACGGAGATCTGGTGCTGGCTCAGCTGCCCGGCATCCTTGAGGCGCCCCAGATGCAAGGCCAGCAGGGTGCCCTTGTTGATCTCCAAGGCCATATTGACGAGTTTTTCCTGCGTGAGCTGGTACCCGGCCAGCGGTTTGTCGAACTGCAGGCGCTCCTTGGCGTACTCCAGAGCCGCGAGGTAGCTGTCCCTGGCGGCGCCCATCGCGCCCCAGATGATGCCGTAGCGGGCCTCGTTGAGGCACTCGAACGGACCGCGCAGGCCCTTGGCGTGCGGGAGCACGGCGTCGGCGGGCAGGCGGACGCCGGAGAGTTCGATGTCGCACTGGATGGACGCCCGCATGGACAGCTTGGGTTCGATGGGCGTGGCCGTGAAGCCCTGCGTCTCGGTGGGGACTACAAAGCCGCGGACGCCGTCGTCGGTCTGGGCCCAGATAAGGGCGACCTTGGCCACCGAGGCCAATCCGATCCAGCGCTTGCTGCCGTTGATGACCCAGTCCGCGTCCGGGCCGGAGCCATCACGGCGAGCGAAGGTTTTCATGGCGCCGGGGTCGGACCCGGCGGTGGGTTCCGTGAGGCCAAAGCAGCCGATCGCTTCGCCGGCGGCCATCCTGGGCAGCCATTCGTTTTTCTGCTCTTCTGAGCCGTGCTTGTAGATGGCGCTCATCGCCAGGGATCCCTGCACGCTGACGAATGTCCGCAGCCCGGAGTCACCCGCCTCCAGCTCCATGCCGGCCAGTCCGTACATGACGGCGGAACGCCCGGCGCAGCCGTAGCCCTTCAAATGCATGCCCAGCAGCCCCAGCTTGGCCATCTCGGGGACGATCTCCAGCGGGAAGACGGCATTCTCATACCAGCCGGCGATGTTGGGCTTGATTTCGGTGTCCACGAACGCACGGACGGACCGGCGGAGCTCAATTTCGTCGGCGCTGAGGAGGGAATCAATATTGATCAGATCAACTGCATCTGGCATGGTTTTTGCTTTCTGTGGGGAGGGACGGCTGAGTTGCGGGTGCGGCCGGCCGACTAAACGACGACGGCGGCAACCGGCTCGCGGTCCGCCGCCAGGATGCTTTCGGCAAGAACCTGGAGACCGTCGGCCAATAGTTCATCACCGATCACCAGCGGCGGCAACAGGCGGATGACATTGCCGTAGGTGCCGCAGACCAGCACCAGCACGCCCTGCTCATGGCATGCCGCGGCCACTGCCTTGGCAATCTCCGGCAGCGGCTCCAACGTGTTCTGGTCCGCGAATTCGACGGCCAGCATGGCACCGCGGCCGCGGACGTCGACGACGACGGCGGTGCCGGCCAGCAGGGGTTCGAGGACCGCACGGGCAGTGGTTTCAATGCGGCGGGCGTTGGCAAGCAGGGAGCCGTCCGCAAAGGCTTCGAAGACGCCCAGTGCCGCGGCGCAGGCCAGCGGGTTGCCGGCGTAGGTGCCGCCCAAGCCACCGGTGTGGACAGCGTTCATCAGCTCGGCGCGGCCGGTCACCGCACTGAGCGGCAGGCCGCCGACCAGCGCCTTGGCGGTCAGGATAAGATCCCCTACCACGCCCTCATGCTCGCTGGCGAAGAGGGCACCCGTGCGGCCCATGCCGGCCTGGATCTCATCAATCACGAAGACGATGCCGTGGCGGGTGGCGATCTCCCGCAGCCCGGTCAGGAATCCCGTCGCCGGCACGATCAACCCGCCCTCGCCCTGAATGGGTTCAATGACCATGGCGGCAAAGTTCTCCGCGCCGTGGTCGGCCAGCGTCTGCTCCACGCCGGCCAGGGCCTCGGCGGTGGCGTTTTCCGCGCCCGTCGCCCAGCGCAGCGGCGCGGCCATCGGGGCACGGTGGACATCGGAGGGGAACGGACCGAAGCTCTTCTTGTAGGGGTTTTCCTTGGCCGTCATGGCCATCGTGAGCATGGTGCGGCCGTGATAGGCGTCATCGAAAACCAAGACCTTGTCCCGCCCGGTCGCTGCACGGGAGATCTTGACGGCATTTTCCACCGCTTCCGATCCGGTGGAAAACAGGGCCGTACGCTTCTCGAAGTCACCGGGCGTGTGCTCGTTTAGCCATGTGGCCACCTCAGTGAATGACTCGTATTCGGTGACCATGAAACAGGTGTGGGTGAAGCGTTCCAGCTGCTCCGCCACGCGGGCCTGGACGTGCGGGTTCGAGGCGCCCACGCTGGTCACCGCGATGCCGGAGGCGAAGTCAATGAGGCGGTTGCCATCGACATCCGCCAGGATGCCGCCCTCTGCGCGGTCGATGAAAACGGGCAGGGTCACACCGAACCCACCGGTGACTTCCTGCAGGCGCTTGCTGTGCAGCGTCTGGGACTTGGGACCAGGAATCGAGGTCGCGAGGTGGCGGGACTGGGGAACCGGCCGTGTGGTAGGTGTCATGAATCAAAAGTAGCCATTGCCGGGACCGTTGCCATTAGGTACAACGACCATAATGTGCCGAATTTTAGATAGAATATCCAAAACGCTTTTCCAGGGTTGCGGCATCGGCGGGAATGGGGGCACCATGATCAGTCTCGCGCAGCTTTGCGGCGAGCTCGATGCGCTGCAACCAGCCGGCGGGGCGGAGGTGGCCCGCCGACAGATCTCCGGTGTGCACATATCGGAGCTTGACGATCCCACGCCGTATCTGGAAGGCGGCGAGTTGCTGCTGACCACGGGCATCCCCGTCTCGGGCAGTGCGGAAAAGGTGCTGCGCTACGTGGAGCGGCTCGTGGAACGGGACATCGCCGCGCTTGGACTCGGGCTGGGGGCCGGCATTGACGCGGTTCCTCCCGCGCTGACGTCCGCCTGCGACGACGCGGGACTGGCGCTGCTGATCATCCCCGCCGGCACACCGTTTATGACCGTCTCCAGGAACTATTGGGATCTGGTCGCCCGCGGCGGACAGGCGGATCTGGCTGCCAGCCTGGGCACGCAAACGGCGCTGGCCCGGGCCGCCACCCGGCCCGACGCCTTGATCGCCGTGGTGAAGGCGCTGGCCCAGGCGCTCGGCGGCTGGGTGGTCTATTTAACGTCACTGGATGGCGCCGAGACAATCTGGCCTGCAACCGCTCAAGGGGTTGTACCGCAGCTGCGGCTCGAAACGTCACGCCTGAACATGGCCACCACCTATTCGGCGGCGACCTTCCAGCTGCACGGCACCGATGTCGTCGAATATCCAGTCCTGGTGGGGGAGCAGATGGCTGGTTTCCTCGCGATCGGCGCCGGCCGGAAGCTGACCAAGGCCGATCGGCAGATTATCCTGACGGTGTGCGTGCTGCTCTCGCTCAAGGCGCAGCAGGACCTGGAAGTTGCCGGCACCCGTGCCACGCTCGGGGCGGCCGTGGCGAGGATGATCCTCAAGGGACATGTGGAGGCAGGTCGTGCACTTGCTGTGGATCTGCAGATGGCGCCGCCGCCGGAACAGGTACGGCTACTGGTCATCCGGCCCGGTGCCGACAAAACCGCCATGGCTGCGGACACCATGCCTGCGGAAACTGTGACTGCGGACATGTCCTACGCGGATACCGTTGCGCTGCTGGGCACGCTGCTCCAGGAAGAGCCGTGGCCCGGGCTGGCCGCCGCCGTCCGTGGTTGCAGCTTGCGCTACGCCGAGAACGGACTGGCTGTCCTGATTCTGGATGCCGAGCCGCAGCGTGGGATTCCGGCGGGTGCCGCCGTCGCCGAGTCCGGTAGTGAATCAGCCGTCGGACTTCCGGTCAGGCCCGTGCGGCCCGGGGTATCAGCCGGCCTGACTGCCGCTGCAGGAAGCGCAGGTGGAGCACTGCCGGCCGCGGTGCTCAGCCGTCCCATGTCCCTGCACCGCGCCGTGGACCATATTGCGGAACTGGCCGACGCTGCACGCCGGGTTAAGGCCGGGCAGCTGGCCGGGGCCGGCGGCACCCCGGCTGATCGGCAGGCGGAGCGCTGGGTCGCGGAACTGCGTGCCTATCCCCGGGCAGATCTGGTCGAGACCGTCCGCAGTTACCTGCGCCACCGCGGCCAATGGGAAGTCACCGCCCGCGAACTCGGGGTGCACCGGAATTCACTGCGGCACCGGATTGCAATCGCGGCGAAACTCCTCAATACCGACCTGGATGACCCGGATGTGGCGGCAAATCTGTGGCTGGCACTGCGGTGCACCGGCGGAAGCCGCGCCGGGAGCCATTCTTCGTAGCTGCGCCGGACCGCACCGCTTCGTCCGGTGGTAAGGCGGTCGGGTCATGGTGCAGGGCAGTACCTACTGTGGCGAAGCGAGCCACCCGCGGATGGCCCGATCGTCCGCGCCCAGTGCCGGCGGCGCCTGGGTGCGCGGCGGGAGCGGCGGGGTCCATGTGATGGGGTGTCGCACCTGCCGGCCGACCGTATCGCCCGCCGAATTCCTGACATCAATGGTGGGCTCCAGTCCCAGGGATGCAGCGAAGTCCAGGCCCTCGGCGATGGTCGCCACCTGCCCGGCCGGGACCCCGGCGCCGGTCAGCTTGCCCTGCCAGATTTCCGCCGGCGCGGTGCCCAGCGCCTTCTCCAGCAGTTCCACCAGTTCCAACCGGTTCGCCACGCGAGCACTGTTGGCCGCAAACCGTGGATCGGCTGCCAGCTCGTCGCATCCCAGCACCGCCGTGAGCCGGGCAAACTGACCGTCGTTGCCGCAGGCCACGGCCAGCGGACCGTCCGAGCATTGGAGCAGTTGGTAGGGCACGATCGACGGATGGTCGTTGCCCATCCGGCCGGGGATTTTATCCGCACCCAGATACGCCTGGCCCTGGTTGGCCAGTGCCCCCTGCAGGCTGGAGAGCAGATTAAGTTCAAGCCGCGCCCCGCGTCCGGTGGACCGGCGCGCGGTAAGCGCGGCGAGGATGCCGATGGCCGCGTCCTTGGCGGTGAGCACGTCGACCAGCGCGACGCCGGCCTTGACCGGGCCGCCGTCGGCCTCCCCGGTAATGCTCATCAGGCCTCCGAGGGCCTGGACGATGAAGTCGTAGCCGGGCAGCGCCGCCCCGCCGGCGCTGCCGAATCCGGTGATTGAGGCGTAAACCAGGCCCGGATTCTCCGCTGCGAGGTCCGCGTAGCCAAGCCCAAGCTTGTCCATTGTGCCCACCATGAAGTTCTCAGCAACGACGTCGGCCCTGAGCGCGAGGCTGCGCGCCAGCTTCCGGTCGGCCGGGTCGCCAAGATCAAGACAGACGGACTCCTTATTGCGGTTGACGCTTTCGAAATACGTTGCCCCCGTAGCGGAAAACGGCGGCCCCCAATGGCGGGTGTCATCCCCGGTCCCGGGCCGCTCGACCTTGATCACCCGGGCGCCCAGATCGGCCAACGTCATGGTGGCGAGTGGGCCGGCCAGGACACGGGAAAAATCGGCGACGATGATTCCGTCGAGCGGACCGGCTGACGGTTCTGCGCAATGCGCGGAGGGGAGCATTTGTGTCCTTTTTGCTGTACGGGCTGCATTTCCAAGGATGCAGGGCAGGAAGGGGCTGCCTTGTCCTTCTGTCTTGTGGCGTCCGGCTTGTCACGTCCGGTGGTTTGGAAGCTTAGCAACGGTCTTAAGGATCCTCATTGAACGTTCTATCCAGTATTGGTCAATTGGCCTACCGGCGCATTCGCTCGTTGTTGATTGGCCTGTCAGATCCACCGGTCTCAGATCCGCCTGCGGCGGATTCGCCGGACTTTGCGTCGGCTGAGGTAAACCTATGGAAGCAGATGCCGGCCCGAGAAACCGGCCGCCTGCGGCCCCCGGGGCCAGATCGGCGGTTTTCGCGCAGCTGGCCGGCGGCGGGCGGGCCGAGCAGGTGGCCCAACCGCTGACGGATGCGATCATTCTGGGTGTCCTTGCCCCGGCGCGTCTGCCCAGCGAAGCATAACTGGCGAAGCGTCTTGGTGACGCCGTGGTCACCGCGCGGGAGGGCCTGGGCGCGCTGCGCGGGGCCGAATTGGTGGAAACACGGCGCAGCCGTGAGGGCGGCAGCTTCGTCAGGGCAGCCGAGACCACCCACACCTCCCTGCTGCATGCCCGGCTCCAGCGGCTGGCCAACGTGGAGATCTCGGATCTGGCCGTCTACTTTGCCACTATTGCTGCCGGGTGCGTATAACAAGCGGCCGAACGTTCCTCCGCGCAGGCTAATGCCCGCCTGTCGGCCTGGCTCGGTGGGTGGGCCGGGGAACGCCCCGGGGCATTACCGCAGCCGAGTCCGGGGCCGTAACGGGGGAGCCCGTGCCGGGAGCCGAGTCCGGGAACGAGGATAGGGAAGAGACGAGGACGGACAGCGGGCCGGCAGCCCAGCTCGGGACGGAGAGGGGGTCCGTGCCTCAACATTGTTAGCCCTGCGGCGCATTCGATGCCATCAACGCAGGAGCCTTGCCGCGTTCAGCTTCGGTGACAGGAAGCCCGGAGGTGTCTTCAAGGCTTCTGCCTTTGGTTTCGGGCGCCCAGGCGTAGCAGGCGAGCAAACCGACGAGAGTCAAAATTGCGCCGAACATCATGGTGGTCCCTGTTCCGAGTTGCTCGAGGCTTATGGGCAGTAGATAGACGCCTGTGGCCGCCCCGATCCGGCTGATGCCGACGGAGACGCCAACGGCGGTGGCACGGATCTCGGTGGGAAACAGTTCGTTCGGGTAGATCCACTCCGTGATATTCGGACCGCCTGACGTGAATGCGTAGAAGCAGAACGCAAAAATAACGAACCAGAGGGGGCCATTCGGGAAGAGCCAAAGTGCCACCAGCGGGAGCAGCATCAAGGCAAACGGGATCACGGTCATGGGCCGGCGTCCCTTTGTTTCCACCAGTTTCATGGCCGGAAGGCAACCGACCGCGAAGAGGATGGTAATGGTCAGCTCACCGACGAGACCCAGCGGTCCGTCGGCGATGCCGAAGCCTGCCAGTATCAGTGGGCTGAACGTGAGCAGCGCGTACTGGGGGGTGATCTGCGTCAAATAGAGAGTCCCGCACATAATTGTCCGCTTGAGATAACCGCCGGAGACAATTGCCTTGAAGGCGGCCCGGCCCGTCATCTCTTCCTGCTTGTTTAAGGACGTCTGAGTCGAGAGATTGAGTTTCCTGCCGTAGACAGCTTCGACTACCTTTTCGGCCTCGGCGACGCGCCCCTTCAGGAGCAGCCAGCGCGGGGATTCCGGGATGCCCCGCCGCAGGGCCACGACGATTACGCCTAAAATCGCGCTGCTGAGCAACAACCAGCGCCAGGCGTCGTAGCCGCCGGTGGAAACCACCACCGTGGTTCCAACCACGTACGCAAAGCCCGCCCCCAGGGACCATGAGAAGGCCGCCATGCCGATCATGTAGCCGCGTTTTTTCGTCGGCGTGAACTCTGTCAACAGGGACGTTGCGATCGGATAGTCGGCACCGATGGCCAGCCCAAGGATGAAGCGCAGGATTATCAGCTGCCATCCAAGCTGGATAAACGTTGAGAGAAAGCATGCAGCGACCAGCACCGTGAGGTCGAGGGCATACATCTTTTCGCGTCCGATCCTGTCGGTCAGGTTGCCGAAGATCGTCGCGCCGAACAGAATGCCCACGAGCGAGGCCGCGCCGATGAGCCCGACTTCCACGCTGCCGAGATTGAAATCCGCCTTAATACCTATCAACGCGATCCCGATGATGCTCAAGACGTATCCGTCGAGGAACGGTCCGCCGCAACAAGCGAGCAGAAGTTTTTTATGGAATTTCGAGACGGGTGCCTCATCCATGATGGCCAGGGAATCCATAACGTCTCCTTTGACAGGTGGGGTTTGCATTATTGCGTGATGGAAATCACGGTTGATGCCTCGGTCGACATTACCCATAGGCGCCGGACCGCACTATTAGACAGTTGTATGAATTCCGCCGAATGTTCATACATGAGTAGGATCAGAGAATGAATGAGCCGCTGCGCATCCGGAGCCTGACGGACATACCAGCCCTGGGCAGCCGGGTCGTCGCGGGGGCGGGAGGCCTGGACCGCGAAGTTGTCTGGGCTCACAGCTGTGAAATGCCTGATCCCACTCAGTGGCTTGGCCCGGATGAGCTTCTCATGACCGTAGGGCTCTGTGTTCCCAGCGCTGCGGAGGAGCAGGTTTCGTTCATTGGCCGCCTCGACGATTCACGGCTGGCGGCCATCGCCATTGGCGACGAGTTGATGTCTCCGCCGCTATCTCAGGCAATGTTGGATGAGGCGGACCGCCGGGGGTTCCCCATTCTGCTGATCTCCCACAAGGTTCCTTTTGCTGCAATCGGGCGAACGGTAGCGGCCGCGAATTCCTCGATCCAGACGCAACAGATGCTGACGCTGAACAGGCTATACCGCGTTTTGATCGACCAGGTCGTCGAGCCGGAGACATTCGTCTCGAAGCTGGAGGCGGTCTTCAGTGTCAATATGTGCGTGCTCGATGCGAAAACGGGAGCCACACTCTTAGCCGGCATGCTGGTCCCGGACGAGGATCTCGTCACGCGTGTCCGTCACAGGACCGGAGTGGATGCGCCCGGCCATGCCGACCGGCTGCGAAAGGCGGCAAAAGACGAAGTGAGCGTCTGGAAGATTCCCTCTCAGCATGATGCTGTCCTAGCGATATCCGAGCAAGGCGGTGAAATGCTCGACTCTTTTACCGCCCTGCACCTGCGCGATGCGGTTGCAGTTGAGGTGGATCGTGTGATGGCCGCGAAGCTGGGGCTCATTGCACGGGGAACACAGTTGATTGCTTCGATTCTCATCGGTCAGACCGGAACCGGAACCGGAAACACGGCACAAGCGGCCAAGGATCTCGGTCTGGTCGGCATGGAATTCGCGGCGTTGGCGGTCCCGGCCGATGCAGCAGAGGAAATTCAGCTGCTACTGGTTTTGGCTGGCATAGCAAACGCCTCCGTTGAACACCACGGCCAATTTGTCTGCTGGATCAACGGACGCGACACCAAAACGGCGTGCGAACTCCTGCTTCCGCTGTGCCAAAGGATCGGAGTTTCCACCACGTTCACCGGTATCCGGGATGTCCGCGACGCGGTCCGTTCCGCTGCCTGGGCGCTGGGTTCAGTGCGCGAGGGTGAGCGCCGGGTGGCGTACTACGGCGACGTCGAGCTTTCGCTCCTGCCTCGGTCGGCGGCAGAAGCGCGTGAGGTTGTCCGGAAGGTCCTAGGATCTCTCTTTACCGAGTCGGGGGAGCGGACGCGACTGTTTGAAACTCTCCGCTGTTTCCTTGAGCACGATCGGAACTGGTCTGCGACCTCGACGGCCCTGGGAATCCATCGTCAGACATTGGTATACCGGCTTCAACGTATCGAAGCCGAGACCGGCAGAAGTCTTAAGAACACCAGAGATTTATCGGAAATGTGGATCGCATGCGCGGCGACGGATTTTCTGTGACGGCTCATGAGGACCGCCACCCGTTCGGCCAGAATCCCGCTGACCAGGCGACCCGGCGGCCGATTCCCGTCCCCCTTGGCCCGGGCCTGCCGCCGTCGATGCCCGGTGCCATACTGAAAGGGTGCCCGCACTGACCTCGATCTCCGCAACCGTCAGACAATCGCTGCGGTTGGACTTTTCCCAATCGGACCCCGTCGTGGCCGCCCGGAACGCCATGGGGGTCGCCGTCCCGCTCGTCGTTGGGGTGGTGGTCGGGAACATCGGCATCGGTGTTTTCGGCGCCGTCGGGGCCATGTTCGCCGCGTTTTCCGACCGGCCGGGCGGGTACCGGCTGCGGCTGGCGCGGATGGTCACGACGTCTGCGGCGGCCGGAATCGGCGGTGGATTAAGCATTCTTTGCGCCCCCTCCGTGCCGCTGTCGCTGCTGTTGGTTGCGGTTTTCGCCTTCATCACCGGCATGCTGCTCTCGCTCGGCGCCAATGTTTCGCAGATCGGCACCGCGGCCACCGCCGTTGCGATTGTGCTTAACCGGTTCCCGCAGACCCCCGCCAACGCGCTGGGTATTGCGGCGCTGATTGCCGCGGCAGGGCTCGTGCAGAGCCTGCTCGCCGTCGCCGGCTGGCCCCTGCACCGGCACGCGCCGGAGCGGGCGGTGCTCGCCGGTCTGTACCGGAAGCTGGCCGAGCGGGTTCGTTCGCCGCAGCCCAAACGGATGGCGCCCGGGGCCGCCGCGGTGCTGGACAAGGCCCGTGACACGATCACCGGGTTCGGCCACGGCCACGGTCCGAGCATGCAGTCCTACCGCGCGCTGCTCGACGAAGCGGAGCGGATCAGGCTTGAGGTGATGGCGCTCGCGTACTGCGTCGAGAGGTTCGAACGCGCCGGGCGCCGGCCGCAGCGCGATGCCGTGCACGAGCTGCTGCTGGCCGCGGGAACCGCGCTCGATGCAGTCGCCGAGGCACTGGGTAAGGGCCGTAAGTTCGACGACGGCGGCCTGCAGCCGGCGTCGGCAGCACTGGCCGGGATGGAGGAAGTGATGGGACGATTTCCGGATTCTCCGACCGGGCACTTTGCCCTCCTGCACGCCCGTGCCCTGGACGGCCAGCTCCGGGCATGCGGGCGGATCGTCACGCCGGGAGCGCTGGAGGGCCGGGCCGATGAGCAGGCAGCGAAGGTCGGGAATGTCCGCGTCGCGCTGCAGGCCCCGCTCGGTACGCTGCGGGCGAACCTGCACTTCAACTCCGCCATTGCCCGGCACGCCGTCCGGCTGGCCGTCCTGGTCACCGCCACAGACGGCCTGGCCCGGCTGCTGCCCGGCGGGGATCGGGGCTACTGGGTTTCGCTGATGGTGCTGCTGCTCCTGCGTCCCGACTTCGCCGCCACGCTCCAGCGCACCAGCGCCCGTCTGTTCGGCACCCTGATCGGGCTCGGCATCGGCACGGCCGCGACCTTCCTGCTTGCGCCCGCGGGCAGTTACGCGCTGATCGGACTGGTGGTGGTCTTCGTCTTCGCGGTCCGTTCCTCCGGTGCGCCGAACGCCCTGTTCATGGGGACCTGGATCGCGGCCTATCTGGTCGCCCTCCTTGACCTGGCCGGCTCGCCGGCGTCCGTCGTCGTCGTCCCGCGCCTGCTGGATACCGCGCTGGCCGGTGTTCTGGCCGTCGCGGCAATACTTGCGTGGCCCGCCTGGGAGCGCGCCTACCTGCCCACCCGGATGGCCGAATTGCTGGCTGCGTACCGCCGGTACCTTGTCGCGATCACCGATCCACAGGCCCGGAAGCCGCGGATTGACGCCGCGCGCATCGATGCGCGCCTTGCCCGCTCCAATGCCCAGGCCTCGCTGGACCGAACGCAGGCCGAGCCGGTGACGGGTCACCGGATTCTGTACATCAGCGAGGGTGTGCTGGCGCAAAGCCACCTGCTTATTCAGGCCGCCATGGTGCTCGACGCCGCGCGCATTTCGCTGCGCCAGAACGGCCGTCCCGTCGCGGAAATGCTTGACCCGCTGGCACCCTACATCGCCGGCGTGGACGGGACCCTGCTCGCCTGCGAGAACGCGGCCGCGACCGGTTCCGCGCCGCGCGGTACCCGCAGCCTGCGGAGCGCGTATGCCGAATTGGAGTTGGGGCTGCGGCAGGCTCCGGACTTTCCGCGCGACGTTCTGCCTGCCGTGCTGGATGCGGCGGACCGCATCGCCAACAGCGTCGACACGATGGCACATCTGCTGCGGGAAGGCCCGAGGTCCGTCAACGCCGTGACCGCGGCGGCGCCCGCTGCGTCGGGCACCGGGTCGGTCGAAGGGAGCACACCGTGAGTGCGGAAACCGGGCACGACGGCGGACGCCGGCTGACATGTTCCGTCCCCATGCGCTGGGGAGACATGGACGCCTACGGGCATATCAACAATGTGGAGATCATCCGGATCCTCGAGGAGGCACGTATCCACGCCTTCGGACCCCCCGCCGGTACCGGCCTGCCCGGGCTGGATGTGGAGCTGCCGGTGTTCAATAACATGCCGGAGGGGACCCAGGCGCTAGTGGCAGAACACCGCGTCAGATATCTGATGCCGCTGAATTACCGCAACATCCCGGCACGCGTCGAGGTATGGATCAGCGCCATCAACGGAGCCAGCCTGACCGTGGCCTACGCCATCCACGATCCCGTTACGGGCGCGCAGTGCGTTGCTGCGGAAACGGTGCTGGCGTTTTTCCAAACGGATACGCGGACGCTGTTGCGCGTCGACGCGGGGAAGAAGGCCTTGCTGCGGCCGTTGCTCGGGGCCTCAAACTTCCGCTAAGGTCCGGCAGCCGCGCTGTGCAGTCAGCTATCGGCCGGCCCGCATCCGGCTTCCGCCCGGTCCCAGGGGGCGGGCGCACACATCGTTGCCTTGGTAGCGTTACTGATATTGACTCTGATTCTCATTAGCCATATTCTTGAAAGCGATGGCGGCCCATCCGCGACGGCGCGCTGGTCCGGGGCTTCCGCACCGCAACGAGCCTGTCCGTCCTCCCTAAACCTCGTTCTTAGCCAGATTGGTCCCATGAACCGCAAGCTGATCGCCGTTCCGCTCCTAGCCGTCGCCACCGTGCTGACTCTTGTCGGATGCTCGTCCGCCGATGCCCAGCGAACCGCCGGCTCAGGCACCATTAAGGTGGTGGCTTCAACGGACGTCTGGGGCTCCATTGCCCAGACCATCGGCGGGGATCATGTTGCTGTCACCTCGATTATTGATGATCCGGCCAAGGACCCGCACCAGTACGAGGCAAACGCACAGAACCAGCTCGCCTTGTCCAAAGCGGACGTTATCGTGGAGAACGGCGGCGGCTACGACGATTTCGTCAACACGATGATTACCGCCGCCCGGAACGAATCGGCAGTCCGGCTCAACGCGGTGGACATCTCGGGCAGGCAGGCTTCCGCAAACGGCGCCCTGAACGAGCACGTCTGGTATGACTTCGCCACGGTGCAGAAAGTCATCGATCAAATCGAGGGCGCCTATTCAAAGGTTGACGCAAAGGATGCGGCGGTTTTCGTCGGCAATGCTGACGCTCTCAAGGGCAGGATTGCCGCGATGGAGCAGCAGGAGGCCGATCTGAAGACGAAGTACACCGGCGTCGGCGCTTCCATCACGGAGCCCGTGCCGCTGTACATGCTGGATGCAATCGGACTCGGGAACAAGACGTCCGTCGAGTTCAGCAAGGCCGTGGAAGAAGAAACGGACGTGGCGCCGAGCGTGCTGCAGGAAACACTCGCCCTCTACAGCAGCCACGCGGTGAAGCTGCTCGCCTACAACGAGCAGGCCCCCGGTGCACAGGCCGAGGCCGTACTGACGGCGGCGAAGGAAAACGGTATCGCCGTCGTTCCCGTCACCGAGACACTGCCTGAAGGTAAGGACTACGTCGGCTGGATGAGCGATACTTTGAACGCGATATCAGCGGCACTTGCCAAGTAGCAGCCGCCACGGCCGGCACGGCAGCGCCGCAACTATTGGATAATGGCCCTGTGACAATTGACATCACCGGCACGACGGCGGACGCGCCCGCCCAGGGCGGCGCCGGCGTCGTGCTCCGGCTGCGCAATGCGACGCTCGGCTTCGCCGAACGCACTCTCTGGAGCGGGCTCGACCTGGACGTAGCGGCCGGTGAATTCATCGCCGTGCTCGGAGCCAACGGCTCCGGTAAGACGAGTCTGCTGAAGGTCATCCTCGGCCAGCAGCGGCTGCTCAGCGGCGAAGCGACTTTCCTGGGCGAACCCCTTGCCCGCGGCAACCGCCGCATCGGGTACATCCCGCAGCAGAAACCGGCCGGCGAAGGTACGCCGCTGCGCGCGCGTGACCTGGTGGCACTTGGCCTGGACGGGCACCGGTGGGGATTTCCATTGCCTTCCCGCAGGCGCCGCACGGATGTCGCTGCAGTCCTCGACGTCGTCGGTGGCCGGCCGTATGCCAAGGTCCCGATCTCAACTCTTTCCGGCGGCGAACAGCAGCGCTTGCGCGTCGGCCAGGCATTGGCCGGCGGTCCCAGGCTTCTGCTGTGCGACGAGCCGCTGCTGTCCCTCGACCTCGCCCACCAACGACTCGTCAGCGAACTGATCGACCGGCACCGCCGTGAGCGTAGATTCGGTGTCCTCTTTGTCACCCATGATGTGAATCCCATCCTCGGCATGGTCGACCGCGTCCTCTATCTTGCCGGCGGCCGCTTTCGTATCGGCTCTCCCGACGAAGTGCTGCGCTCCGATGTGCTCAGTGACCTGTACGGCTCGCCCGTGGACGTTATCCGGACGCACGGCCGCATCGTCGTCGTCGGTGCACCGGACGGGCCGCATTCACATCCCGACGGACTGGACGTGCTCCACGACGCCCAACATGAACCGGACCACGGCGGCCGGCACGTCACGGAAGGCGCCACAAAACCATGATCGAAACACTGTCAGCGGCCAGTCTGCCTGCCGCCGATGCCTCGTGGTGGTCTCAACTGTTCCAGTTCGAGAACTACGGTGAACTCCTCGTACTGCTGCAAAACTCTCTCCTGGCGGGCGCAGCACTGGGAATTGTCGGCGGCCTGATTGGCGTGTTCGTCGTCGCCCGGGACATGCCCTTCGCCGTGCACGGGATCAGTGAACTCAGCTTCGCCGGCGCATCGGCGGGCCTGCTGTTCGGATTCGGAGTGGTTGAAGGATCCCTGGCCGGCTCGCTGATCGCCGCGCTGCTGATCGGCATTCTGGGGTCCCGGGCCCAGGACCGGAACTCCATCACGGCCGTGCTGATGCCCTTCGGCCTCGGTCTGGGCATCCTGAGCCTGGCGCTGTACTCGGGTCGTTCGGCCAATAAATTCGGATTGCTGACAGGGCAGATCGTTGCCATTGACGACCCGCGCCTGACATCGCTGCTCATCATCTCCGCGGTCATCCTCGTTGGTCTGGCGATCGTGTGGCGTCCGCTCATGTTTGCCAGCGTCGATGCCGACGTGGCCGCCGCCCGCGGTGTCCCGGTGCGGGTTCTGTCCATCATTTTCATGCTGCTGCTCGGCCTCGCAGTCGCCGTGTCCGTGCAGATTGTCGGGGCATTGCTCGTCCTGTCGATCCTGGTGACGCCGGCGGCAGCGGCGCTGCGGGTGTCGGCCTCACCCGTCCTTGTCCCGGTTTTGAGCGTGGCCTTCGCGGTCGTGTCGATGGTCGGCGGAATGCTTCTAGCGCTCGGTGGCTCGGTGCCGATCAGCCCGTACGTCACGACCATCTCGTTCCTCATTTACGCTGCCTGCAGGGTTGTCGCAGCGGTCCGGAAACGCAGAGGGCGCACCGGCAGGGTGGGGGAGCGTCCCGAGGCCGTTTCCGGACGCGTTGCCGCGGCTCCGGCCGGCCGGTAGTTTTCCCGGCCGGCCGCTATCTCACCTCGCTGTCCCACCAGGCCAAGTCCGGCGGTCCCGCTGATCGAGGTCCATACTCTTAGGCGCGCTCGACGAGGATCCCGTCCGGATCACAATAGACCATGGCCCCGGGCCGGATGGTGACGGAGCCGAGCTGCACAACAATGTCCGCCTCACCGGTCCCGTCCTTGCTGCTCTTGCGTGGATTGGTGCCAAGAGCCTTCACGCCCAGCGGCATCGTGGCAAGGGCTTCACTGTCGCGGACCGGTCCGTTGATGACGACGCCGGCCCAGCCGTTGTCCACGGCGAGCCGGGCGATCATATCTCCCATCAGGGCGGACTCAAGCGAGCCGCCGCCGTCCAAGATCATCACGGCGCCGTGCCCGGGGGTGGAGACAATCGATTTGAACAGCGCATTGTCACCGTGGCAGCGGACGGTCCTGGCGGGACCGCTGAAGGCCTTGACCGCGCCGAAGTCACGGAACTGAATGGGCACGGACTGGAGCTCCTCGCCCCGCTCGTCATAGAGATCGGCTGTGGCAATGGTCATCTGGGTCCTCCCGGCGCGCGTGGATATGGTGCGCCCAGCTTATCTGCCGGATCCCGGCCCGACCGCCCGCGCGGTCTGCGGGGATCGCCCGGCACGCCATCCGGCTGGCCGTCCTCGTTACGGGGACCGACGCGCTGGCCCGGCTGCTGCCCGGCGGCGACCGCGCCTACTGGATTCCGCTGATGGTGTCCGCCCAAATCCGCTGCCCCAGGGGTGGCTGGCTCGCCGAAAGCGGGGCGGCCCCGCGAAAACGGTGCCGGGCAGCACCGTCTTCATGGGGGAGCCCCGTCCTCGATGGTCCGCCGCGGGTGAGCCCCGTTCTCGGCGAGGGAGTCGCTTGTCCCGCCGGGATCAGCTCTGCAGGAAATCGCGCAGCGACATCGGCGCCGTCCCCGTCAGGTCCCGCACCGCCGTCGTCGGCCCGGACAGCTCCCCGGCGGCCATCGCCGAATACGTACTGACCCACGCATCCATCTGCCACCGCGGCGCACCGTAGCCGGCACGGGAGGCATACGCCTCCTCCGTGGTTTCGTTGTGGAAGGTGACGCGGCGGCCGGTTTCCTGGGAGATGATCTCCGCAGCCTGCGCCAGCGTGAGTTCCTCCGGTCCGGTCAGATCATGGGTGGACCCGGCGTGAGCGGCAGGCGCCCGAAGAACCTCGGCGGCGACCCGGGCAATGTCCGACCGCGTCACGGCCGCAACCCTGCCGTCGCCCGCCGGTCCTCGGATTACGCCGTCGTCCCCGGTCAGCTCGGGCAGGAAGTCCAGGTAGAAGTTATCCCGCAGCAGCGTGTACGCCATGCCGGACACTTTGAGGTATTCCTCCGTTGCCCAAATGATCGCGGGCCAGCGTGAACGTGGCCTCCGGCGCCGCGCCGAAAAATGAGGTGTAGACAATGTGTTCCACTCCGGCCGCCACGGCGGCATCGATGAACGAATAATGCTGCTGCTGGCGATCCTGCGCCTCGGCCGCGGAGACCATGAAAAGCACCTTCACCCCGCCCAAGGCCGCCGCGGCAACGGCGGCGTCCGCATAGTCCACCGGCACGGCCACCGCGCCGGGCAGTTCCGGGGCACGGTTCACATCGCGCACCAGCAGACGCAGCGGCACGTCCGCCGCGGCGAGCCGCCGGGCCAGAAGACCACCAAGATGCCCGGTCGATCCGGTGATGGCCAATTCGGGGAGAGCCATCATAACGGGACCTTTCATCTCATGCGCGGTATCTGTTGGGTAGATCTCTGTTGGTCGGAATCGTACGTCGGGATTGCCTCGGCGCCCTTGTGCTGGGTGCGGCTGCTCCGTCGTCGCACCTTCAATAACAGCACATGGCTACGATGCACTCTCAGATGTGACTTAATGTAGGGACGTGTTATGGGATTGCACAGCCGAACGAAGGAGCAGCAAAATGGCGGGGATCATCGTTGTCGGAGTCGATGGAAGCGAGACGGCTATGAAGGCCGCACGCGGTGCGGTGCGGTTGGCCACAGCCCTGGAGTCAAGCCTTCGGGTGGTGACCGCCTATGAGGGCGACAGGACGGAAGTTGTTGAGATCGGCAGTGACCGCTGGGTGGTGTCCGACGCGGATGATGCGGAAAAGGTGGCGCAGCTTGTCGTCACCCAACTCGGTACAACAAGCGTGGAGATCAGCTACGCGGCCGTCCGGGGTAAGCCGCACGAGGTCCTCATCTCGGAGGCCGAGCGGGTCGGGGCGTCGATGATTGTTGTCGGAAGCGTGCGGATGCAGGGCATGGGCCGGCTCCTCGGAAGCGTGGCCAACACCGTGGCTCACCACGCGCCTTGCGATGTGTTCATCGTCAAGACCGACTAGCTGCTAAGAGCGACGATGCTGGGACGGACCTACCGTCCCAGCATCGGCAATCGTGGCCGGGCAGGTACCGTCTAGTGCCCGGCGGCGGAGTCGAGCACCGTCACGGCCTCCGTCGTCGGCCGTGGGTCGGCGATTCCCTGCACCGACTGATCCGTCCCCCCACCATGCTGGTGCCACTCAGCCCACTGCCGGAGCACGGCGTCGGTCAGCTTCAGACTGGCCCACTGGAGCCCCCTCGCTGCCAATGCGAGCAGCAGGCAGCCAAGGAAGGCGACGCCAATAATTGCGAACATCGCTGCGGCAATCAGTAGGGTTCCGGAATAGACGAGCAAGTCGTTGACTGTCAGATACTGGTCCATAAAAGCTCCCCAAGAGCGTCGTGCGGGTGGACGGCCATCCGCGGCGTGGCCACATGTCGTGGCGGCAAAATTTGGTGCAGGATTTGGACCTTACGCGTAATCCTCGGGAGCGGACACCCCCACACGCCAGGTCGTGCAGAATGAGACCAATTCGACATAAAGATTACGGAGCGGCCTCGAACACGGCCATTGCCACCGCCGGTTCGGAACACCAGGCCGTGTCGGAAATGCCGCCGCTCCGCGGCACCCGGTCGTGCTGGATAGACACAAGGATAGCTTCCTGCTGCGGCCATGCGGCCATGCGGCCATGCGGCCATGCGGACGCGGCGCGCTGCGACCGTGGCACCTGAGGCAGGCGTCGGCGGCGCCCGCCTAAAATTTTGCCTACACGCCGTCGATAATGCTCTGCACCAAGGCGCCGTACTGACGGATCAGTTCCTCGCTATCTGACTCGTCCGGTGCCAGGACGCTGAGAGTCCGTACGCCCGCGCCCAGACCAAGCAGCGCGCAGATGACCAGCTTCGCGCGCCGAAAATCCGGTGACCGGTCGCCGATCCGCTCGGCAATCCTGCTGACGTACCTGGTCCTGAAGGTCGTCCGAGCAACGTCCGGATCCGGCGCATCGTGGATCAGAATCGGCACCATGGCCCACGGCTCGGCCTCTCCACGGTCCCGACGGGCAACAATCCGGCGCACCAGCTGGTGCCCCACCGGTTCATCGCTGCCCGCGTCGTCCAGATTAGGAGCCGACGGAGCCGAAGCGGTGTACAGCTCGGCTTTACTGCCCATCACCTTCATTACCATCGCGGGGGAAAAGCCCGCACGGGCGGCAACGTCTTTGATGGTCACGGCGTTGTAACCGCGCTCGCCAAAGAGTTCACGGCCGGCATCGACTATGGCAGTGCGCGTGGCGTTGTCCGTCATTGTGCCACCGCCGCCGAGTCGGACGCCCGTGCCATATCGCCCCCGGCAGCGTCAAAGTCGACGACGGCGGATTGGCTCGCGACCACGATCTGCCTGGCCTGGGCAGCACGTCCCTGCGGATCAAGGGTAGTCAGGATGTATCGTCCCGTGGCTGGCAGAGGCAATTCATACCGCCCGTCCTTGGTATGCGTGGAGGCCACAAACTCACCTGTCGGTTTCGTGAGCGTCACCAGGGCTTCGTTCTGCAGGCCACCCCCACCGCCCGCACTGTCCGCATAGTATACACTATCCGGACTCTCTTCACCTTCTAAACCGGCTGCTCGGTCCACCGTTCCGGAGAGGGTGAGCCGCTGCACGAGACTGATCTGCTGCCAGCTGTCCGGATCCGTGAACTCCAGGACCTGGGAATGCGGGGCCCAGCCGTCCGCACTGGACACCACGAGATAACGACCCGGGCCGGGCAGCACCACAGAATAAACGCCCTCGTTATTGGCCCGGCTCCAATCCACCGGCTCACCAGCTGTGCTCAGAACATTGACCACCGCGTTGCGGATCGGCCGGCGGTCGGCACGGACCACCGTGCCGCTTACCACAATCTCCACCTCGCCGTCGTCGGCTGTTTCATTCAGGGCCGTAACAGCCCCGACCATAGCCGGAGCCTTGCTGCGCACGGCTGTCTTCTCAGGCCGATCTGAGGACGCGGCCGCGGCAGGCACCCGTGCCGGGAAGACGCCTACAGGAACGGCAGAGGCGCCTCCCTCGGCGGCCTTGCCCGGCACCGCACCGGCGACCCGGTCAGCAGTTGCTTTGGACAGCGGCGCCAGGAATTTCGGAATGAACACCGTTACGCCTACAGAGAGCAGAGCAGCGACCGCGGCGAACCAGAAGATGAACTTGAATGCGTCCAGCGTCGGCAACGACATCCCGTTATGGTCCATGACCACCGAGGTGAGGATTGCGGCCACCGTGGCAGACGCCGTCGAGGTTCCCACCGCGCGCAAAAGCGAGTTAAGACCGTTGGCCGAGGCGGTTTCCGTAATCGGCACCGAGCGCATGATCAACGTCGGCATCGCAGCGTAGGCAATTGCTGTACCCATACTGACCACGATGGCGCCAACAATGATCATCCAGACCTCGCGGGTCAGGAAAACCCGGGCAACGTAGGCCACAGCAAGAACCAGCGCGCCGACAATTAGCGTGGTCTTGGCACCGAACCGCTTGGTGATCATCGCGGAAATTGGGGCCAGCGCCACCATGGCCAATCCGGACGGCACCATGCAGAGCCCGGCGATGACGACGCTCAGCTCGAAGCCATAACCGGAGACTTTGGGCATCTGCAGCTGCTGCGTGGTGGAGAGCATATTCGCGTACATCGAAAATCCCACCAGAATCGAGGCGATATTGGTCAGCAGCACCGGACGACGCGCGGACGTGCGCAGATCCAGCATCGGCTGGCTGACCCGTAGCTCGAACGGGAACCAGATGGCCAATACCACTGCGGTGGTGATGAACAGCAGGATGACCGGCTCGCTGTTCCAGCCCCAGCTGCCGCCCTTCGAAATGGCCAGCAACAGCGTGGTCAGGGCAACGGAAAGCATCGCGGCACCCAGGAAATCGAACCTCCCGCGCGTCCGCAGCTCGGATTCCGGCACCACCGCGAGCACCGCAGCGATCAGCGCGAGGCCGACCGCGGCCGACAGCCAGAAAATGGCCTGCCAGCCCAACGCCTCATAAATGATGCCCGAGAGCGGCAGGCCCAGTGCGCTGCCGATGCCCAGCGTCGCGCTCATCAGCGCGACAGCCGAGGCCACCTTTTCCTTGGGCAGCTCATCTCGCATAATGCTGATGCCCACCGGGATCAGCGAAGCGGCGAACCCCTGGAAAGCCCGGCCCACCACCAACGTGACGAAATTGCCGCCCAGGGCCGCGATGACGGAGCCGATCACCATCAGGATCATGGCAACGAGCATCATCCTGCGCTTCCCGAACATGTCCGCCAGCCGGGACACTATAGGAGTCGCCACGGCGCTGGTCAGCAGCGTGACGGTAACCAGCCAGGAGACATCGTCCGGGCTGGTGTTCAGGATTTTGGGGAAGTCCGGCAGCAGCGGAATCACCATGGTCTGCTGCAGTGACACCACCGTGCCTGACAGACAAAGGATAGCGATTACCAAACCGGTGGGTCTGCGGGCAGTGGTCTTCGTGGAGTGCGAGGGCAAGGGCAAGGGCAAGCCTTTCGAAAGGACCTGGTGAACGCTGATTCACCTTCCAGTGAACACCTGTTCACCTGCCGCTGGCAACAATCCGGGCTGGACGTGCCTCATCCGCATATTACAAGGGTCCAGTCCCGGCTCGCGCCAGCGCCTCCGAGAGCTGTCTGGATCAACGGTCCGCCGCGCCGGTAATTCCCAGCCGTTGGTCCTGACCGCAGACGCCTGATCCCCTCGCCCAGAGGGCGAGCCCGTCCAGACTGCAGACGCTCCTCCGGCTCCCGACAGGCCGGACCGGTCCAGACCGCAGACGCTCCTCCCGGTTCCGACGGGCCATGTCGGTCGGGACCGCCGTGGCTTGCTGTCCGCGGGGGTTATCGGTGGGGGTTCTGGTCTGCGGCATGGTTCAGCTTGCACGTCTGTTCAACCTGCCTCGGTCACCGCTGAGTGTCGTCTGCCGCTGGATCCCGGCCCCAGTGCCGTTCTCCGCGGCAGTCTCACCCTCAATCCGGCGCCGGTCTCGGCCGAGGGTTCGGCATTAATTTCCCCGGCAGTCTCCCCCGCGGTCTCGGCCGCAATCTCCGCGTCCCGGTCGTTCCCCGCGTCGGTCTCCGCGTCCCGGTCCCAGCCGGTATTGGTGTTGGGGTCCAGGGGTGGGAGGGTTTCGGGGGCGCCGGGGCGGGGTGGATTGAAGTACGTGTTCCGCCGTGGTGTCCTGGACGGGTCGAGGTCCTGTGGCGCGAGCCAGTACGGGAGGCCGTGTTTCATCAGAATTTTCCAGCGTCCCTGATGAATCAGATGATGGTCATACGTACACGCCAACGCCCCGTTGTTGACGCTGGTGCGTCCGTGGTGCTCGTCCCAGAACCTCACATGGTGGCACTCGGTCCACGCCGCGGGCATCGTGCATCCGGGTCTGCTGCAGCCCCGGTCCCGGGCGGTCAGGGCCAGACGCTGGGCCCTGGTATGCAGCCGCCGGGACCGGCCCTGATCCAGGACCTCCCCGGCCGCGCCGAGAACGACGGGAATGAGGTCCGCGTTGCAGGCCAGCTCCCGGACGTTCTCGGCCGTCACCGCGCCGGTGAACATGAACTCCCCGGCCATGCGCCCGGTCGCCAGCTTATCGAACAACTCCCGGTAATCGACGGTCACGAGGACCTGCGCATGGTTGCCCCCGGATTCGGGGAGTTCCCCGGCGCGCAGCGCGATCCCGCACGCCCCGGTCAGGGCATCGAGGAGTTTCTGCGGCCGGGTCCGCTGATCCAAGGAGCGCTGCTCCAGGGAGTAGGTGCGCGGATTCGTGCCGGTGTTCATCACGGTCTGCAGGACCTCGTACTGGGGCTGGGTCGCGAAGATCTCTACATGGTGCAGTCCCCGGTACATGCCGTGGTCGTGGACGCCCTGCCGTTCCGTGAGTTCCTCCGCGGTCGGTTCCCCGGCGTCCCGGTCGATCTGCAGTTCCCGCTCCCGGGCATCCCGGGCCAGGGTGTCCGGGTCCGTGGTGAGGGCCCGACCGGCCAAGACCGTTTCCATCCCGGTCAGCTGCGCCGCGGTGGCCTTGACCCGCACCGTGTTCAGGGCCCGCACGGCCAGGTTCAGGGTTTCCCCCGACACGGCGCCGGCGGCCGCGGCCCGGGCCAGCAGCGGATACACCGGCCCGGTAACCGTCCCGTCCGCGGACCGGCAGGGCAGCAGGTCCCGGCCCAGGAAGACCCGCCGGTTCGCGGCCGAGCGGGAGATCCGCAACCGCTCGATCAGCAGGTCCTGGACTCGGCGGTACGGGGATTTACCCCCGGCCGGGACATCCCAGACGAAGCGGGTATCCACACCTCCCGTCGCGGCGAGGTTCTGCGTATCGATCGCATGCGCCACGGTCACCTGGTTCACCTCGATCAGCCGGGAAGCGCCTTCGATCAGGTCCGCCGCTTCCAGCAAAGCGTCCCTGCCCAGCAGCGGCGCGGCCCCCGCGAAGGACGCGGTAAAAGACGCCAGCACGGCCACCGCACCTCGGAGCCCCGCGATGTCCGTCACCCCGGGAAAGCCTCCCGCGTCTCCTTTTGTTCCCATACAAAGAACACTAGGCGAACACACCGACAAAACCCGGACCACCCACACAAAGTGCACCCCCACCCCAATACCACCCCCTGTGCAGAAACAGTGGCTGGTCATCGGAATGGACTTGCCCGAGGGAGACGGCATGGCGGGCTGCGCAGTGTGAACCGGAGTGTATCCCCATTGAGGAAGCCAGGTCGTCCATTGCGGAAGCAGGAACGGTCACGCGTATAGGCAAAGGCGTGTCCATAACCGTTCGTGGCCGCCGCTCGTCCTAATGGCCACGCTAACCAGCATCTTAGGCGCCCGCGATGGGGTCAATTCCCCCGGTTGTGCCCCACCACGGTCACCTCAGTTTTGAGGGGCGCCGGGAATCGGAGCGTCGCTGCGGTGCGCTTTCCCATGATGGAGCTGCATGGCGCTGTTCACCAGCGCAAAATGGCTAAACGCCTGCGGGGTGTTGCCAAGTTGGCGCCCGGCCTGCGTGTCCCATTCCTCGCTGAGCAGGCCGACGTCGTTGCGCAGCGCCAGCAGCCGCTCGAACAACTCGGTGGCCTCCCGCCGCCGCCCGGCTCCGAGCTGCGCGTCCACCATCCAGAAGGAGCAGGCCAGGAACACGCCCTCTCCGCCCGGAAGGCCGTCGTCGCTCTTCTGCGGTCGGTACCGCATCACAAAACCGTCCTGTGAGAGGTCCTGCAGGATGGCGTCAATGGTGCCGATAACACGCGGATCATCCGGCGGCAGGAACCCCACGCGCGGTATCAGCAGCAGGCTGGCGTCCAATTCGGTGCTGCCGTAGGACTGGACAAAGGTGTTGCGGTCCGGATCGAAGCCCTTCGCCATGACGTCCGCGTGAATGGTGTCCCGCAGCGCCTCCCACCGGTCTACTGGCCCGGCCAGGTGGAATTTTCGAATTGCCTTGACCATCCGGTCCGCCGCTACCCAGGTCATCACCTTCGAATGGGTGAAGTGCCGCCGCGGCCCGCGCATTTCCCACAGCCCGTTGTCCGGCTGGTCCCATGCCCCTTCGAGGTGCTCCATCAGAGCCGTCTGCACACCCCAGGAATCGTCATCGGCCTTCAGCAGTGCATTACGGGTCAGCGATAGCCCATCCAGCACCTCGCCCCAGACATCGAGTTGGAGCTGATCCGCCGCGGCGTTGCCCGTGCGGACCGGGGATGATCCTTCGTAGCCGCGCAGCCAATCCAGCTCCGCCTCCGGAATGCGCCGCCGGCCGTCAATGGCGTACATGATCTGCAGGTCCGCCGGATCACCGGCCACCGAGCGCAGCAGCCAGTCCCGCCACGCCGTCGCCTCATCCGTATAGCCGGCGGCGAGCAGCGCCTGCAGCGTCAGGGTGGAATCGCGCAGCCAGCAATAGCGGTAGTCCCAGTTCCGCGGGCCGCCGATCTGCTCCGGCAGGGAGGTGGTGGCTGCGGCCACGATGCCGCCGGTCGGGACATAGGTCAGCGCCTTAAGCGTGATCAACGACCGCTGCACGGCCTCCTTGTACGGGCCGGTGGCCTTGCTGCGCCCACTCCACTGCGTCCAGTAATCGTGCGTCTGGGTCAGCGCCTTGTCCGGATCGATGGTGCGGGTCCGGTGATGTGTCAGGTGGCTGGGATGCCAGGTCAATACGAACGGCACCTTTTCGCCCGCCTTCACCGTGAATTCGCTGACCGAGCTCATGTGCTCGCCCTTCACAGCTACCGGCGTCGCCAGCAGTACGGCGTCCGGGCCCGCCACGGCGCGGATCCCCTTCCCGTGCTTACGCACCCACGGCACAATGTGGCCGTAGTCAAAGCGCAGCACCAGTTCACCGCGCATGCGCACGGTCCCGCTGAGCCCCTCAACAATACGGACGACGTCGGCAACCTCGTCGCGCGGCGGCATAAAGTCCGTGACGCGGACCCGGCCGTGCTTGGTGCGCCATTCCGATTCCAGAATCAGCGTTCCGCGTTGATAGCGTCGGCTGGTGCACACGCCCCCCTCTTCCGGCGCCAGCAGCCAGCGGCCGGCGTCGTCGTCGTCCAGCAGTGCTGCAAAGCAGGCGGGCGAGTCGAAATGCGGCAGGCACAGCCAGTCCATTGAGCCGTTGGTCCCGACCAGAGCCGCGGTGTGCAGGTCGCCAATGATCGCGTAGTCCTCGATCCGCGGCATGGCTACCGTCCCCCGAAGCCGAAGCCGAAGCCGAAGCCGAAGCCGAAGCCGAAGCCGAAGCCGAAGCCGAAGCCGAAGCGGGGGACGGCCGTCGCAGCCGGGACCATCGGGACTTCCCTGACGACCGTGGGTATCGCGGCGGCTGCGACCACTGGGGCAGTACGGGCGCGTTGGGCGGGACGGGCGGTAACAGTTGGCCGGGGCTCGTGAGTCAGCATGCTTATGGTCTATCACCGGGACCCGCGCCTGTCAGCCCCCGGGAGATGGGACGACGCCGGGTCTGGAAGTGCGTGTCCGGGGGTGCGACGATGGAAGCGTGCAGTCCATTCTCAATTTTGTCGGCCACTTCTGGTGGCTCGTGTTCCCGCTCAGCGGCGTGGTCGGCGGCTGGGCACGCGCCTGGACGCGGGCCGGCGAACGCCGGTACCAACGCAAACTCGAGCTGTACAAGGTCAAAAACCAGGCCCAGCGGGTGGAACAGGTCCGCGCCGATGAGGTGGGGCAGCTGATGACCACGCACGACGGCGTCAACAAGCGCTGGTTGGCCTACGAACTGGACGTGGGGAAGCTCATCGATTTTCCGATGATGACAGACGTGCGCGAACCGCTCACGGTCGCGTTCCTGCGCGCCAAGAGGGAGGCCGACGGGCTGCGCCCGGGCAGCCCCGAAGAAATCACCGCCAAGGGTCGGCTGGATGAATACCGCGCGGCCGTCAACGGGTACGAGGTCGCCTTCGAGGTGGCCGAGCGGGAAGCCCGGCGGGTCAGGGACAGCAGCTTTACCGGACCGGAGCGCCAGCGGCTGGCCACCGCCCGGAAGCTGATTACCATCGCCGTTGACGACGCCGCCACGCCGGCCGAGCGGCAAACAGCCTACCGGCGTGCCCGCCGTGAGCTGGATGGCCTGATCGTGCTGCCGGACGCGACCGTCGCCTCGCTGGAGGAAAAAGTGGCACGCATGCTCGGGACCGGCAAGGCACAATAGGCACGTCCGGGCGGGCAGATCTGCGCACTGCAGCGGCCACCGGCCCCACGTATAAACCTGAGGATCCTGTACAAAATTTTGTACGAAGGAGGCCGAATGAAGACCATGAGATATTCCGAGGCGCGCGCCAGTTACGCCGCGACCCTGGACGCGGTCCTTGATGGCAGGGAAAGGAAGCGGGGTTTGATCCCACCGTGCACCGGAGCGAGCGCGGCCGCTGGAAGCTGTATCTGGAGGCCCGAATAAGGCAGTTTCGGTGACGACGGTGCCGACGACTGTGCCGTGCTCCAGGGGCGCTATGTTCTGGCCATGCTCTCTGAATTTGCGGCAACGCTGGGGCTGATTGATGTGCGTTATACGGATCCGGAGGGCGCGCGGGATGATTTCCGCGATCGCTGGGGCGCCGACGACATGCCGTACCTGAGCCGCTATGACGGATTGGCCGCCATCCGGCTGAACCCGATTGGCGGGTTCAGCCTGGGGATGACGCGTGCGGTGGACGGCTGAGCGGGTAAATCCGCGCCCTGTTGTCCAAGGACCCTGGCCGTCCGCAGGCAGGTCCGCACCCGTCATCCAATGGCCTTGGCCCTGTCCCCGGATTCCTGACACGATGAAGACATGACTGCCAGCCTGAGCGCCCGCCATCTTCCTCCGACGCCGTTCCTTGCCGTGGACGCCGCCATCGTGGAGCGGAACCTGACCGGGATGGCGGATAGCGCCGCGGCCAGGGGCCTGTCCCTGCGGCCGCACGCCAAGACGCACAAGGTGGTTGAGCTGGCCCAGCGGCAGATCGGGCTCGGCGCCGTCGGGCTGACCGTCGCAACCCTGGGCGAGGCGGAAGTCTTCGCGGTATCCGGAGTGAAGGACATCTTCATCGCCTACCCGCTGTGGGCGGACGAGGGGAAAGGTGCGCGGCTGCGGGCGCTCACGGAGAACATCACGCTGACGGTCGGCATCGACACGGAGGAAGGCGCACGCCAACTGGCCGCGACGACGGCGGGAGCCCCGGTCGGTGTGCTGGTGGAAGTGGACAGCGGCCACCACCGCAGCGGCATTGCTCCGGCCGACGCCGGTGTTCTTGCCCGCGCTGCGGCGGACGCCGGGCTCGACGTCCGCGGAGTATTTACTTTTCCCGGCCATGGTTATGGACCGGGAAACCGGGGCAGCGCCGCCGAGGATGAGGCGCAGGCGCTCGCCGTCGCGGTGGAGTCCCTCGCCGCTGCCGGGCTGGCAGCGGCGGTGGTCAGCGGCGGTTCGACCCCGACGGCGGCAGCGGCGGACGCTTCAGTTCTGACCGAGGTGCGCCCCGGGGTCTACCTCTTCAATGACGCTCAGCAGCTGGAAATGGGCACCTGCGGCTGGGATGACATCGCCCTCTGGGCCGTGGCGACGGCGGTCAGCCGCAGCGGGCAGCACGTCATTCTGGACTCCGGCAGCAAAACGCTCGGCGCGGACCGGCTGGCCTGGGCCACCGGCGGCGGCCGGCTCCCTGACCATCCGGACGCACGCATCACCGCGCTGTCCGAGCACCATGCCACCGTGGAATTCCCTGCCGGCGCGGCGCTGCCGGGCCTGGGGGAGCTGGTCCGGGTGGTGCCGAACCACGTGTGCGCGGCGGTGAACCTGGCCGATGAGCTGGTGGTGATGGTCGACGGCGCCGTGGCCGATACGTGGCGCGTGGCGGCCCGGGGGCGGAACAGTTAGAACCCTGCGGGACCCGGGTGCCAGCCCAACGGCCTCGACCGGCTACTTCTTGGCTTGAATACTCAAGAAGACGTGCATCAGCTGGCTGTGGATCGCTGACTTCAGGTAGCCGGACATGGGTGCATCTGCCGTCCCGGAGGCGCCGGAATTCTGGGCATACGCGGTGGTGCTGATCGAGGCGCTAAAGCCACTGGTTCCGGCCGGCTGCCATTGAATGAAGGGGTACATATCGCAGATACCGGCCGCAGGTTTGACGTCCTTGACGGTATATCCCACATTGGGACCGTGCATTTTTACGGTGACCGTCGGGGTCTGGGAGGAGATCGACGGTGAGGCGAGATTCAGGCCCTTCACCGGCAACCGCAGTACGGTGGCTGCTTCATCGGGTGCCGAACCGCCGGGGCCGCAGGCTCCGCCCAGGCCGCTGATCCCCTCGATTACCTCGAATTTCACCGTTCCGGACGGATCTGTTGCGACGGTCCGTGCGCCGGCTGGTTCAGCGGCGGGCGTGGAGCTGACAGTCCAGTCGGCCGGCAGATTAAAGCTGAAGCCTCCTGCTTCCGTAGTGCGCGTCGTCCAGCCGCCAGACGATGACGTGGTTGCACCGGTGCCGCCGTCGCCGGTGCGGCTGCGGTCGCAGCAACCTGCCGCTGTGTGACCGTCAGCGTTATCGGCAGCACCGAGTACGAAACGTCGTAGGCTCCCGGCACGCCCGGACCATCAAAGCCGTAGATGACACCCCCGGCGGTAACGCCCGCGACGTAAGCGCTCCCGCCTTCAACAGCCGCTCCCGATACCAATTCTGTACCGTCCAGCGCGGAGACAACCGCCATGCGCCCGGCAGGTAAGGACGTGTTCTTGGTGGGTCCCGCGTAGCCCAAAACAAGCGCTTCCTGGAACCGGACGACGCTCGTCAGCGGCTGATCCACGGTCCACAGTTTGGCGCCTTTGGCATCGTAGGCCGACGTTGGGCCGCCCTCGCCTGCGTTTTCCTCAACCACCAGGTACTCGGAATCGGCGTACAGCACCCGCGTCGGCGTGCAGCCCGCGGCACCGGTGAACTCGCACGAGGTTCCCTGGGAGCCGTGAACGTCGACCGCGTTAAGGACCGTGCCGCCGTCGGACGTGGAAAGTCCGACGACGCCGGGCGCGTAGGAGCTGAAACCGTCCCGCTCCGACGTGGTCCCCGCCAGCAAAGTTCCTGCCTTAGCGTGCGTGGCACCCGGGGTGCCGTTGGAAAGCTTTAGCGAGCTGACGCCGTCGGGGGTCCCGATCAGCAGTTCGTCCGCGGTGACCGCGAGATCCCTGGGAACCGTGGGGAGCCTACTGGCCCAGAGCTGGGCGCCCTGGTCAGTGACAAAACTCAGCTGGTAGGCGCTATCAATCGGGTCACTCTGGTAGAGGAAGACAAAGCCGCCCGGCGCGGCGAGGACGTGGTTGAGCGACACCCGATCATTGCCCGTGATGCCGGGAATGGCGACCGGGGGAGTCCGCTCCAGCGAGAGAGGATTCCGGAGCTGGCTCTGGCCGATGATGGCGTTCATCTGCGGCGCTGCCTTTCCGGAGCGCTGCATGCAGACCATCTTGTCCGCCGGGCCGAGAACGCAGCCGCTCTGCGGCGGACCAAAGTAGATCGACTTGTCCAGCCACACCGGTTCACCGAGCTCGGCGGCAGTGGCCACCTTCACGAGCACCGGCTCGGGCGACGACGCCGGAGGTGCTACCGGCCGGGTGGATTGGACTGCGGCCGGTTCCGAAGTGCATCCGGTGGCGGTCATTAAGAGAAGTGTGGTGACGGCGAGGAGCCCCCAAGCTCGCATTATTTTCCGATCTGTTGTTATAGGTCAAAGCTGGTTGTACCCAACTTCAGTTTTGTGTCAATCGTCAGTGTAGCGGTCGACGCCCCGCCGGCCGGCTGCAAGAGATGGAACCCCCGGACGCGCCGTCAGCAGGGCCGGTACGTCTTGCCGCCCGGGGCGTAGCAGCGCGGGCCTGTGTAGCCCTTGGCCGGGGCAGGAACGACATCGGGTGCGATATACGGTTGCGCGGCGGGAGGGACGTAGGGCTGGGGAGCCGGGGGTGCATACGGTGCCGGAAGATTGCTGACCCTTAGCGCGTCCCGCCTTGCCGCCTCCTGCGCTGCCGCTCCTTGCACTGCTGCTTCTTGCACTGCCGCGTCTCGTGCCGCTTGTGCGGCGACAGCTTGTTCTGCAGCAGCGGCCGCGGCGGCTTCTGCTGCTGCCTTATCCGCCGCGGCCCGCGCGTTAGCGGCCAACAGCTCGTCACGGCGGTTCTCCAACACCGGAACGTTGGCGTCTATCCGGTCGATCGCCGCGTGACACGGGCGAGGTGCCGCGAAATATCCGCAGCGCTGAACGCAGCCCAAAGCACGGGTTTGGTTGAACCGGCTCCGGCAGAGAGCAGAGCGTGGACCACCTTGGCCGAAGCCAGCGCGGCAACGGCAGCAGCGGCTGCCCGGACTGTTGCAAGGTACTTCGTATTTGCCCCAGAGGAGACAGGAATCCCCAGACCCTTCCTGGCTACTTCTGCATCGATCAACTGCCCGGATTCGTTATACACCGCGGCCAGGATGGGCCCTGGCTTTCGGCGTGAGATGGGTGGTTTTGAACCCATGATTCCCCCCATTGGATTTTAGCGATCGAAGCTGACGTATAACAACAAGCTGGGTCCGGAACAAGTGACGCGCAGGCGCCGTTCTATCATCAGCAGCTCTCTCCCCGCACTGCGGACCTCCCGCTGGATAACCCGAAGGATTAGCCATGGCAGAACGTACGATCGTCATCACCGGAGCCAGCGACGGAATCGGTGCCGCAGCGGCGCGGGCGTTGGCTGCGACAGGTGACCGTGTCGTCGTCGTCGGCCGGTCGCCGGAAAAGACCAAGGCGATCGCCAACGAACTCGGCGCGGAGCACTTCCTCGCCGACTTCGCCCAGCTGGACCAGGTGCGCGGGCTGGCGGCCGCGCTGAAGGAAAAATATCCGCGCATCGACGTGCTGGCCAACAACGCCGGCGGCATTATGGGGCGCCGCGGGCTGACCGTGGACGGGCACGAGAAGACGTTCCAGGTAAACCATCTGGCACCGTTCCTGCTGACGACCCTGTTGCTGGACGTACTGTTGGAGAGCAAGGCCCGGGTGATCAATACCTCCAGCGTGGCCAACAGTTTCTTCGGTCATCTGGACATCGATGATCTGGACGCCGAAAAGAAGTACGGCACGAACCGGGCGTACGGCAATGCCAAGCTGGCGAACATTTTGTTCACGAAGGAACTTGACCGCCGTTACGGTGGGCAAGGACTGACGACGGCGGCGTTCCACCCGGGAGGGGTGGCGACGAACTTCTCCGCCGAGTCGAACAGTCCGATGCGTTTTGCCTACAAGGGCATCATGCGCAGGTTCATGCTGACCCCGGAGCAGGGCGCAGACACGCTGGTCTGGCTGGCGACCGCGCGGCCCGGATCGGACTGGATTTCCGGACAGTATTATGCCAAGCGCAAGGTCGCGAAGGCGAACAAGCAGGCCGACGACGCCGGATTGGCCAGGGCGCTGTGGGAGCGCAGCGAGGAGATGGTCATAGCGCAGCCGGCAGGATAGCCGGGACAGTTCCCTGACGCGGCGGCCGTGTGAGGCCCGCTGCACTCACGGCCGGCCAATCGGGGGGAGAATCCGCTGGCTGAATCACAACCGGCTGAATCACAACCGGCTGAATCACAACCGAAGGGCCACGCCCAGTTGGTCTGCCGCAGCAGCCAATGTTGAGTCGAAGGTTGCCAGTGAGGCGCCGGAGTTGACCGCCGTGAGCAGCACGCATGCGGCCGGCATCTTCAGCCCGGTTTCCGCCCGGAGCGAGGCCAGCTCCGGGGCCTGGTCTGCTGCCAACGAGTCGGTGTGAATGTTCAAGAGAGCCAACGCGGATCGGGCTTGTCGGAGACGACCCACCCTGGCCGGTGCGACCAAAACTTCGGCCAGGGTCAGGACATTAATGACCCACGACTCGCTGGCCGACGTTGCGAGGAACGCCTTGGCAGCCTCGTGATGCGGATCTTCATTTTCCAAAAGTGCGATGAGGATGCTGGCATCCAGGGCGATCACGCGGGCCACTCGTCCCTGAGTAATCTCAGGTAGTCCGGGCCGTATACACCGCTCATACTGCCAGCCGCTCCATCGACGGCCTGAATGCGGGCGGAAAGGGCGCGTTGCCGCTCGTTATGAATGGCTTTGTGGCCTTCCCGCAAGAGCCTGGCCAGGAGTATGCCAGGGCGCAGAGCATCCTCTGGCCAAACTTGGGCAGCATCACGGAGCGCGGCCTCGACTTCTTCCGATTCAGTGATGACGTGGCGGCGCCTGGTCGTAGGCATACCCCCGTGTAACACTGATGGATGAAGTGCAACACCTGTAAACCCACGACGCCGTCGCGTAGCTGGGAGGATAAGTGGATGGCATTTGAACCGGATCAGTACTCCGCAGCCGAAGTTCTGCCTTTGTTTCGCACCCGCGCGGACCTGCATCGATGGAGCGCCGCACATGCATTCGGCAGGCAGGCGTCAGAGGGCCTTCAACTGCTGCAGGGGGCGGCCGAACTCGGCGATCCGGCAGCCGTCATCGCCCCGGCGCAGACAGCGATCGCCAGCCTCTGCCGCATCCTGTTGCGGGCGGACGATTCCAGCGGCATCATCGGCGACGTGGTCAGGGGATTGCTGAAGCTGCATGCCCGGTCGTGCACGCAGGCGCCGCCCACGCCGGCGAAACTGGTGCAGTGGATGATCCGGTTCCAATTCCTAGATGATCAGGAATTCTTCGAGATCGACCCCGTTGATTATGCTGTCGGGTCATCAGGCGGAGGCCGCTGGCCATTATTGGGGCAGCCTGCTGGCCGAGCACAGGCCGGCGGAGGAACTTGCCGCGCGTCGGACGGTGTTTGAGCGTTGGCCAACGTCGAGCAACGCGACCGCTGTATTCCGGGCAGCGGGGGATCGGTGGGGTGTCATGGAAACGGCTGTCTTGGAACGGCTGGAACAGCGGACCTATGACTACATTGTTTTCCTTCTCCTTTCGATCAAGGACGTGCCGCGTGCCTGGGCCGAGGCGCACCGAACAGGACTCGACGACGATGGCTTGTGGACCCAACTGGTTGATGCTTACCAGCAGTCAAACCCCGCGGCCGTCATCCCGGTGCTGCAGCGCCTGGTGGAATCGGACCTTCAGGTGGCCGACGTCCGCAACTACAAGAGTGCCGGCCGCCGCCTTGTGCAACTGCGCGGCCTTGCCACGGATACGGGGCAAACCGATCTGGTCGCTGCCTTGATCTCAGATATCAGGTACCGGCACCGCAACCGGCCACGCCTGCTGCAGGAACTGGATCGCTCCGGATGCTGATCTGCGGCACATAGCTGGCTCTTTCGCGGCGGCGTCCATGCTGATTCCCTTCATGCTGACTCCCGGTCGTGCTTATTCCCGGCTCCTGCGCTGCCGCACGTCCAGCAGAAATTTGATCCCTGCCAGCGTGAGCGGGCCCTGTTTGCCGAACTTTTCCTCCGGTTCCCTTATGTCCAGGCAGCCCAGTGACCAGCGCAGATCCCGATACAGGCCCATTGCGTCCAGCTCTTCCACGGGCGCGCCACCGGGCATCCGGAACATCGAGTTATTCAGGATATCGGCCAGCACCGCTGCGATGACGTTCCATTCGGGCATGGTGCCTTCCAGCAACCAGCCGACAACCACGCGGTGCACCAGGTCCGCGGCGTTGCTGCCAGGCAACGCAAGACGTTCGGCTACGTGCGCCCACAAGGCGGCGTCGTCGTCGGCCATTTTCCGTGCCGCCGGCGTGAGGACCAGCCGCCCCTTGGTCTTGCGCAGCAGCTTCCACCGCACGCAATTCTCACGCAGCGCGAGCACCGGAATGGCCTGGTCCTCGCGGTTAATCGTCCCGTAACAGCGCTCCTGCCAGCCCAGCTCGCTCACGGCCGCGCGTACCACGGCGGGTTTGAGGTAACCGGCTGCCGTGAGTTCCAGGCCATCGGTCCCGGCGCGCTGCAGCAGCCAATGGATAGGACGGACGACGGCGGCAAGCTCGGTTTCGGTGGGCGGTCCGGCACTGCGCAGCAAGGCAAAACGTGCCAGGCGCGCGTTGACGGCGTCGATGTCGAAGGCCTCCGGATCGAAAGATTCAGCGTCCAAAGTGCCCGGCATCGACGCGGCGCCCGCGTACCAGTCCGCCAGATCTTCATACTCCGGATGCCGCGGATCCGCGAGCACCTCGCTCAGGTGGGTATAGCCGCTGATCCCGCCGGAATCCTCCACCGGACCGCGGCGCTCGCCGCCGCTACACGTAATCTGGCCCGGCTGGATCAAGCACCGCCCCGTCAGCGCGACGGTATGGTCCCAGGAATCGCCGAAGTCGTACTCGTACGCCAGCGTGGCGGGCCGGCCAGCGGCTGCGGCAGCGCTAGTCGCATCTGTGCCGGTCGAGCCTGCCACCGTCTCCAGCACGGCGGTCAGCTTGACGCCGGTCTCGGATTCGACCCCGATCTCCCGGGAGGTCTCTTCGTCCGAGAGGATTCGTTGCGTGTCCGGGTCAATTCCGGCGGTGAACTGGTGCAGATGGCGGTCCTCCCAGCCGAACGCCAACTGGATCACCCGGTGCAGCTCCGCCAGTTCTATGCTCTCCGGGACACGGATCGACCGCCAGATCGGCGGCGCGATCCCGTCCAGTGAGATGCGGAGTTCGAGTCCCTTTTCGGCGTTTCCCATGCCCGCCATTGTGTCAGAGCGGGGCGCAGGGCGTGGTTTCTGGCCGAAGCTGCGTGAACGACAAGACGGCGGAAGACGTTGGTCACTTCACTGTCGATGAGGTGCGGAGCTATCAACTCCTCATTACCGAGTAGGTCGGGATCGAGATCGTTGGCGAGCAACTCGACGACGACCCTCGCGTCGATTACGTTCACTCGCCGCGGCCTTCCCGAAGAGCACTGAGAATGACACCTCTGTCAGCATGGCCATGGACCCTGGCCTGTGGCTGTCGTACGACGGAAGCGTTAAGGTATGGAACCTGCGGCGTTGCATCAGGTTCCCTGGTTCGCGCAGCAGGTACCTCGTCAGGGAGAGGGCCTGCGCCGCCCGCAGCATCCGCCAAGGTTAGGGCGGGGATGGTCCACGACTGCTGCCTTGGCGCCCCTATTCGGGCAGCGTGTAGCGCAGGCTGAGCCAGTTTTCCCGGCTGGCCCGGGCCGCGCCCTCCGCGTCGCCGTCGCGGGCACACCGGATAATTTCCGCGTGCTGGGACACCGAGGTCCGGGCGGCAAAGGACGCGAAGTGCACCCGTTCCACCCGGCGCAGCACCGGAGTGCTTTGTTCCAGCACCTCGGGGACCACCGTGTTTCCGCAGCGGGCCACCAAGACGCCGTGGAAGTCATCGTCCGCCAGGAGCGCACCGTCCACATTCTGATCCTGCAAGGCCGCGGCGAATAGCGAGTTGGCCTCCTCCATCAGGGCAATGTGCTCCGCCGTCAGGGAAGGAACGGTCAGCCGGGCCGCCAACTCATGCATTGACGCCACCACCTGCTGCGCGCTAATAGTGGATGCCAGGTCGAAGGGAGCAACGATGGTTGCCCGGCCGGGCACGGCGACGGCCAGCCCGGCGCGCTCCAACCGCAAAAGCGCCTCGCGGATGGGAGTACGGCTGACGCCCAGCCATTGCTCCAGCTCGCTGTCCTTCAACCTTTCCCCCGGTGCGAACGTTCCGTCGACTATCGCATCGCGGAGAGATTGGTACACGTTGTCGCGCAGGAGCGAACGCTTGTGGACGCCCTGGATGGAGGGGATAGGCATGCTGCAAATGATATACACACTGGTCCGGCCTCCATCCGCGTCTTCTTCCCCTCATAACCGGACGGCCGACGACGGCGGCACCCGCCTGCCGCCGTCGGCCGTCCAGTGCCTTGACAGGCGAGTCGGAAAGGCATGCAATATATTACATGTTGGTCCGGCAAGTAGATGCCGGCCAACGCTCTTCCGCACCTGAGTGTCCCGCAAACCCATAACAAGGAGATCCTGTGGCCATCACGGATTTTGAGCGTTACCCCCTCACTTTCGGGCCCAGCCCCGTCCATTCGCTGCCGCGGCTGAGTCAGCATTTGGGCGGCGCGCAGATCTGGGCCAAGCGCGAGGACGTCAACAGCGGGCTGGCCTTCGGCGGCAACAAGACCCGGAAACTGGAGTACCTGGTGCCGGACGCGCTGGCCCAGGGTGCCGATACCCTGGTCTCGATCGGCGGGTATCAGTCGAACCACACGCGCCAGGTTGCAGCAGTGGCGGCCAAGCTCGGGCTCAAGGCGCGGCTGGTGCAGGAGAACTGGGTGGACTGGCCCGACCCGCTGACCGACCGGGTCGGCAACATCCAGCTCTCCCGCATCATGGGCGCCCACGTCACGCTGGACAATGCCGGGTTCGACATCGGCATCCGCAGCAGCTGGGAGCAGGCCATCCATGAGGTGGAGGAAGCCGGCGGCAAGCCCTACGCCATCCCGGCGGGCGCCTCCGACCACAAGCTCGGCGGTCTTGGCTTCGCGAACTGGGCCTATGAAGTGGAACAGCAGGAGAAGGACCTCGGGATTTTCTTCGACACCATCGTGGTCTGCACCGTGACCGGCTCAACCCACGCCGGCATGATCGCCGGATTCGCCGGCCAGGACCGGCCGCGCCGCGTGATTGGCATTGACGCCTCGGCCACGCTGCAGAAGACCCGCGACCAGGTGGAGCGAATCGCCCGCAACACCGCCGAACTGATCGGTCTGGGCCGCGAGCTGCGCGATGACGAAATCAACGTGCTGGAGGGCTGGGCCGGGGACTTCTACGGCGTCCCTGTCGAATCGACCCTGGACGCGATTCGGCTGGGCGGCTCCCTGGAAGGGATGATCACGGACCCGGTTTACGAGGGCAAGTCCCTGGCGGGCCTGATTGACCTGGTCAAGAGCCGCGATATTCCCGCCACCAGCAACGTCCTCTACGCGCACCTGGGTGGCCAGCTCGCGCTGAACGCTTACAGCGGGCTGTTCCGCTAACCGGGACGTTAGCCGGAGTTGCATGGCGCGAGCGACGACGGCGGCAGGCGGGTCAGGGCGCCCGGCGCCACACGCCGACACCTCTAGTAGCCGAGGACCGGGCGGACTTGCGTCCCGCTGCCGCTGCCCGGGCCGAAATGGAAGAAACCGGCGGATGCCCCTTGCCGTGGGAAGAAGTTAAAGCCGAGCTGGGATTGGCGCGGACCAGCCGACATCCCATCGTTCCTACGTCGACGGCGACCGACCACGTACTACCAGCCCCCAGCCATTGCCGGGGTGGCGACCACAACGGAGTCCATGCTGGCTGCCGCGGTGGGCACCACCGTGTAGGATTAAGATGTGACTGATGTGAAAGCCCGCCGTACTCCACGGATTGGCCTGCCGTTGACCGAGGAACGTGCGCTTTTCATTCAAGAGATTCGCAGCAAACCTGAGGACTTCGTCGTACTCGCTGCCTTCGCGCACGCAAAAATTACGGCGGAGTCGCCTGAGTCCACGGTTGCCAGCGCAATTTTTGATGCAGGTGTCAAGTCTCTTCGGGAAGAAATCGCGGCGTTGAGTTACGCTGAAGAAGCTGGCGACCCCGAGCACCAGCGTGAGGCAGCTGCGATGCGCCGGCGTCCGCGGGGCATAGCGTAGGCGAATGAGTCCCAACCGAAAGCGGCCGACCTTGCCGCTGCGCCGGGGCGTAATCTACGCGGCCACGCTCTCCGAGGAGGTCGGCGAAAAGTATTGGCTCGTTGTCTCGAATAACCAGCGCAACCAGGCGTTCGGCAACGCCCTGGCGATTCGCATCACCACGACCGTCCGCAGCGACCGGCCCAGCCGTGTTGCCCTCCCTCCAGAGAACGCTGTGAACGGTTGGGCTCTATGCGACGAGGTCACAACTCTTTATGATGACGAACCGGTCGCTGAGCTAAGTGGCTTGTCAATGGCGGCGATGGCCGACGTCAACGTCGGCCTGATGGCGGCGCTGGGAATCCCCTTACCGCAAACCGAAGGAGTTTGAGGCAGCTCTGTCCATCCAGACTGTCTACCGTCCACACGGCAACGAGCGGCCATACGCGGACGAGATCGGCGTGGACGACGTTCTGCGCTACAAGTGGCAGGGCCAGGACTATGAGTCCTGGGACAACAGATCACTTCGCCGAGCCATGCCGCGCGGCAGAGAGTTCCGCGAATGTCGCATCATCCAGCACGACACTGGCTGCGCCCAGGTTTTCCTCCAGGTGCTTGACGGATCCGGTGCCCGGGATCGGCATCATCACGGGGGAGCGGCGCAGCAGCCACGCCAGGGCGACCTGCGCCGTCGTCGCGCCTAAACGCTTTGCTGCTTCGTCCAGCGCGCCGCCGGGCTGTGCCAGTTCGCCGGCGGAAATGGGTGCCCAAGGGATGAAGCCGATGCCGTTTTCTTCCGCGTAATCCAGCACGTCCTCGGAGGAGTTGTCCGTGAGGTTGTAGCGGTTTTGCACGGTGGAGACGGTGAAGAATTTGGCGGCGGCCTTGAGCTCGTCGACGCTGACCTGCGACAGGCCCAGCGCCTTGACCTTGCCTTCCTGCTGCAGGTCGCGCAGCACGCCAAACTGCTCCTCGGCGTCCACCTTGGGGTCAATGCGGTGCAGTTGCAGGAGGTCCAGCGCGTCAACCTTGAGCTTGCGCAGGCTCAGCTCGGTCTGCTGACGCAGGTATTCCGCGCGCCCCACCGGCACCCACTTGTCGGGTCCGGTGCGGGTGAACCCGACCTTGGTGGCGATTTTCAGGCTGCCGCCATAGGGGTGCACGGCCTCGGCGATGATCTCCTCGCTGATATTCGGCCCGTAGGAATCGGCGGTGTCGATGAAGTCCACGCCCAGTTCGACGGCGCGGCGCACGACGGCGACGGCGGCGCGCCGGTCCGCGGGCTCACCCCACACTCCGTCCCCGACAATGCGCATGGCGCCGAAGCCGAGGCGGTGCACGGTGCCGAGGTCCTTGAGGTCAATGGTCGACGGCGTGTGGCTGCTTTGGGTGTTGTGGATAGTCATGGTGGCGGCAACCACGTGCTGCCCGTCGATATTCCGGGACGGATTTAAGCACTGGACACCACCGCACCGCAGCCGCGCCGTCGCCGCCTGACTGCCCGCCGCCGTCGTCGTAATTCGGTGCACTGGAATTCATCAGCAAACTGCGCAATGCTGGAACGATGACTGAAACCGAAGGAAGACTGACAGTGGACCGCGTAATCGATGCCCCGGCGAAGGAGATTTTCAAGCTGCTGAGCAACCCGGCCAACCATACTCAGCTCGATGGCTCGGGGATGGTGCGCTCGGATGAGAAGACGGACCGGATCACCGCCGTGGGGCAGGTGTTCACGATGAACATGTTCTGGGACAAGTTGGGCGGGGAGTACCAGACAGAGAATTATGTGGTGGGGTTTGATCCGAACAAGCTGCTGGCCTGGAAGACGGCCGACGCAGGCAAGGAACCGGCCGGCTGGGAATGGGTCTGGGAACTGGAAGCGACCGCGCCGGATTCCACAAAAGTCTCGCTCACGTACGACTGGAGCCAGGTGACGGACAAGGACGTGCTGCGGCAGATCTCCTTCCCGGTGGTAGAGGCGCACCAGCTGGAGGGCTCGCTCGGGAAGCTGGCCGAAGCCGTGGCCGGACCGCACCACACCAACTGACGTCACCAACTGACCTGGGCCGCCACGGAGCGCCGCTGATCTTCGCCGGCCATATTGCAGGGCTGGGGACTGCTTCCGGGCTCCGCGCTGTGGTCGGAGTCTGGGCGACGTCTCCTTTCGGACAGTTCGCCGATGTGATGGTGGAGCTGGCGTCCGGACACAGGATTCTGCTGGCCCCGGATGCCGCAACAGCCGAGTTCATCGGGGACACGTACGTCTTTGACGAGACGCGTCTGGTGGAGGTGACGGCGACCTTTGACGCGGGGAATCTGGTGGTCGAAGCCGGGCAGCTGCGGATCCGGGCCCGTGTGGGGGCCAGATCCATTCTGGGCTATGCCGCGGCGCTGCTGCCGCGGCGTTTGGCGGTTCACCCGCGCTGGCTGCGCGCCATCAGCCCGGTGGCGGCCCGGCTGAGTCCAGGGGTCCAGACCGCCGGTTCCGCCCGGGACGGCCGCCGGGAGTTTTATGGGGTCACCGATGTACGGCGGATCGATGCGGCCGTGGTGAGCTGGGAGGGGCGCGACGCCGGCGAGCTGGCACCCATCCGGCCACCGCTCCGATTCGGGTTCAGTAGTGTTCCGTCGCGACCAGGCGTTGCGACGGTGCAGACCACCGTGCTAGCGGAGCCGTGCTGACCACGGCTGACCACGCCGAAGCTCTACCCGGGGTTTATGGCCCACCGGTTTCGGGGACCTGGCCCACCGGTTGCGGCCGACGCCGGGAGCCCCGCAATTAACCGGCCGGTCGGGGAGCCAAAATCCTGCTGCCCACGGGATCCGCAAGTTGCACGTAGCCGTGGAACATGGCCACGTTGTGTGGGCAGACCATCCCCGGCGTCGGTATGGCGCCGGCGAGTGTCAGGACTACGCGGGACGGTTCTTCCGTGATGATGGCCTGCAGCGGGCGGTTGCAGGCGGGTACCATGGCCGTCAGGTAAACCCGGTTGAGCGAATCGTTCACCCCGTCAAGCAGCCAGTCCAGGGATACTCCCGGGCTGGTCCCCGACGGTGCGCTGGGGATGGGTTGATAGTCCGCGGCGTTGCCGGTGAACGCTGCCGGCGGTGTGGACGACGGCGACGGCGTGAGTGGTGCTGTCGTGTCCGGCGCTGCGGACGGTGAGTCTGAGATGTTCGACGGCGTCGACAAGGGTTGGATTTCCGGGAAACCACCTGTGCTTCCCCTGCCTTGCGGCAACCCGCAGCCCGCGGCAAGCAGCACCGCCACCAGCGTTAGCAGCGCGGTTTTCGCGCGCACATTTCCGCTGCCCTTCATTCCTCCATAGTAGGCCCGGTAGGCCCGGTAGGCCCGGCGACCACGTGGTCCGACTGGTCATGCCGAGGGCTTCGACCGTTGCCGTGAGGGTGACTGTTACTGGTGAGATACATCGAAGGTGCCTTCGGCTTCGAAGCCGAAGGAATTTTCGATCATCGATACAGCTGGCCTGCACCGCGCCGCAGCGACTGTGATGTAGGCTGCATTCACGGCTGGCCATCCGCGCAGCGGGCCCTGTGCCCATGCCGTCCCACGAGGAGGTTCAAAATGAGAATCGGATCGTCCATTTTCCTGATCGCTGTCGGAGCTATTCTGGCTTTTGCCATTGATGGCAGCGCCGTCCCTTACGTTGATCTGCACCTGGTCGGTTACATTCTGCTGATCGTGGGTGTCCTGGGGCTCATCATCTCGCTGGTTATGAGCGGCTCCCGCCGGCAGCGCCGGGTAACTGAGAGCAGGTCCGTGGTGGACCCCAACACTGGTGAACACATCACCCGCAACGAGAGCCGCGACACCGGCCTCTGAGCGCTCCGCCTATATGCTAAGCAGCATGAGTAATTCCGCGCCCGACGGTCCCGATGCCAACCACCAGCGCCCGAACGGCGTGACGGACGCGACCGTGATGGCCCTTGGCAAACTGTCCGAGGCCCTCGAAGTGGTCGAACAAGCACGAGGCTACCTCTACGGATTCCATCGGCTGACCGGTAAGGCAGACCTGGCGCTGGGTGAGGCAGTCGATCTGCTCCGCGAAGCCGGACACACCGGACTGGCGGATAAGTTGGATCAGCAGATCGTGGGCCGGAACGTGATCGACGGCCGGTGGACGTTCCAGGTCATTGAGGATTACGACGACGGCTATTACGCGGAGTTCAAGGCGGCGGAAAAACTGGCCCGCCAGGAGCTTGTTGACGGGAAGCGGCACCTCTTCGAGGCCGGGATGAAGGAAGACCGCCGCTCCCATGGGCGTGTGAACCATGAGGCGTTACCTTCGGAAGCTGAGTAGGGCGAGTAGGCGGCAAGGACCGGTGCTGTTTCATACGCCCGGCCCGGGAGTTCTCCCACAGGCGTTCGACCGCTAGTAATCATTTCCTTGGCGACACGCCGGGAGGTTGAGGCTCCCTCCAACTGGCTGGAAGTGATGGCTTCCTCAATGAGCGAATTGACGATGTACTGGTTTCGACCTCGTCCGCTGGTAACCAACTAGGGTAGTCCGATTTCCCGCTTGCTCTTCGCGTTATTTCTTCGCAAGCTTGCAGAAGTTCGTCTGTCGGTGAGTAGCTGCTGCGTTAGGACCAGAGACGGTGGACGGCGTCAGCGACCGTCGCTGCTTGATCCTTACCGGCGCGGGCAGCGGTTTCACGGAAGGCCGGGTCGAGGGAGTTGCGGCCCATGGCTTGCTTAGCGGCGTTGATGGGGGTGATCAGCAGGGTGCGGACCGAGGGGCCCAACGCGGCCAGTTGACCGGCCACCGACCAGCGCTTCCGTAGTGACATGGCGATGGGAGCGAGGACGACGACGACGTCGCAGCCGGCGGCGAGGTCGGTGTTGGTGTTGGTGCCGGAGAGGGTTCCGCCGTCGATATAACGGTGAGCGCCGATGGTGACGGGTGGCCAGACGGTTGGAACGGCACAGCTTGCGGCAACGGCATCGACCAAGGAAATGCCGTTGTCTTTGAAGGCACGGCTGTCCTTGGTAAAGACGCGGCGCTCGCCGGTGTTGGCGTTGATGGCGATGATGCGCAGGTCGGTTTCCGGCCCCTTGGCGGAGGGGACGCGATGGGCGATGATTTCGCGGCGCTCGGCCTCGCTGACGGTGCTGGCTCGGAGGGCGGCACGGCCGATTCGCCGCGCGATGGCCGGGTCGGAACGGGGGAGGAGTCGTGGGCCGAGGAGGCGTGCGATGTTGCTGATGCCGAGCGTGGCGGCCTTTTCGCTTCCGTGGCTGGCGATTTGGGTTTGGTAGGCGTCGTTGGCGGAGATGCCGGAGGTCAGGGTGGCGGCGACGCTGGAGCCAGCGGATGTTCCAATGATGCGGTCGGCTTCGCTGAGGTGGATACCGCGCTCAGCGAGTCCTGCAATCAGCCCGGTTTCCCAGCCGATGCCGGTAACTCCGCCGCCGCCGAGGACGAGCGCTCTGCTGCTCATGGGTCTCCTTCCGAATGCTCACAGCGATTGGTCACTGTCTGTCGCTTTGAGGGTACCAAAGTGAGTGTGAAGCGAGAGATAGCGACCCCTCGACTAAAGGCCTTAGCTGGGCGCGAGCGGCTAGATTTTACCACGTGGAGGCTGTTGTAAACTCACAACGCCCAGATGTTCGCTTAAATGCATGGTCAGCGCGGGCCGGCAAGAATCCGATTAATCAGGCCATCAGGCCATCAGGCCATCAGGCCATCAGGCCATCAGGTCGTTGGACGCTTCGCAATTCGAAGTCGTGGAGATCCACAAAGGACATCGCTGGGGTATGGTCCGCTGTCGCGTTTGTGCAGATGAGGTAGCAATTTGGTCCACTCCTCGCGTTCCTGAAGACAACGCGGCAGCTATTCAGAGATTTACCAGCAGACACAATCACCGGGGAGGTGAACAACGTGAGCGATTTTGAATTCGTAGTCTTCCTCGATCGGGCTCCCGTCGACGAGGACTACGACCGACTCTTTGAGGCCGGTCTTGACGATGCTTTTCCCGGCACGCGAGACGGTCGAGGTGTGCTGGATGTAAACCGGGAAGCGGTATCGCCGAGTGCAGCGATCATCAGCGTTGTCGAGGACGCTGCCCGGGCTGGGTTTCAGGTCAATGGCATCGATGAGGAAGATCTCGTTTCGCTTAAGACGATCGCCGGGAGGATCGGCCGAAGCTACGAGAGCTTGCGCCTGCTTGCCCAGGGCAAGCGCGGGGCTGGCGGTTTTCCCGCGCCGCGGTCTGCGGATGGATGGGCCCTCTATTCTTGGGCGGCCGTCGCCGAATGGCTTCGGGCGAATGTCGGTGCCGAACCTGCCATCAGCGACGGTGAACGTGTGTTCGCCGCAGCAGATCACCTTCTGCGGGCCCGCACACTGGTTTGGCGATGCCGGGTTAGCGGAACTGTCTGCCCTGGTCCAATATCGCGGGGTCCGCGTACTGGACCATCCGGTAGGGGACTTCGCTGCAGACGCGTTTGTTGCGACAGAACAGCATCGCGAGATGGAACCCGGATTCCCGTCCGAGGCCTCACAGTGAAAGGTCGCTATCTGTCGCTTTGAGAGTACCAAAGCGAAAGATAGCGACCACACGGCTAAAGGGCCCCGACCGGCTGGTGCGGCTCGACCGTTGGACCGGTTGGACCGGTTGGACCGGCTAGCCCACGTCCCCGCGGCGCAGCAGGTTCCCGGTGGGCGTCATGCCGTCGATTTCATGGCCGCGTAAAAAGGTTTTGCGGACCACTCCGGCCAGCGGGCGGCCGTCGTAGGGCGTGATGGGGTTCTTGTGCTTGAGCTTCGAGACGTCCACCACGTAGGCGTCGTCGGCGGCAAAGATGGCCAGGTCGGCGTCGTAGCCCAGTGCCAGCTGGCCCTTTTGGGTCAGCCGGGCCAGTTGCGCTGGTTTGGTGGACATCCACGAGATGACCTGTTCAAGCGTGATGCCGCGCTGCCGGGCCTCGGTCCAGATCAGGGACAGCCCCAGCTGCAGCGAGGAGACCCCGCCCCAGGCAACGGCAAAGTCGCCGTTTTCCAGATCCTTCAGATCCAGTGTGCTGGGGGAGTGATCGGACACGATGCAGTCGATGGTGCCATCCTCCAGCCCGGCCCAAAGGAGTTCGCGGTTGGCTGCTTCGCGGATGGGGGGGCAGCACTTGTAGGCGGTGGCACCGTTGGGGATTTCCTCCGCCATCAGTGTGAGGTAGTGCGGGCAGGTCTCCACCGTGAGCCGGACGCCGTCGCGCTTGGCGGTGGCGATCATGGGCAGCGCGTCGGAGGAGCTCAGGTGCAGGATGTGCGCACGGGCGCCGGTCCAGCGGGCGCGCTCAATGACCTCGGCAACCGCTACGTTTTCCGCTCCACGGGGACGGGAGGCCAGGAACCTGTCGTAGTGGTTCCCCTCGGCGCTGGGCGCATGGTCGATGGCCCGCGAGTCTTCCGCGTGGACGATCATCAGGGAGTCGAAGCTCCTGAGCTCGGCCATGTCCGCTTCCATCTCATCCGCCTCGAGATGGGGGAATTCGTCCACACCGGAGTGCAGCAGGAAGCATTTGAAGCCGAAGACGCCGTCGTCGTGCAGCCCACGCAGGTCTTTCTTGTTGCCCGGGATGGCACCGCCCCAGAAACCGACATCTACGAAGGCCTGGTCACGCGCCACGCTGCGCTTGAGCTCCAGGGCTTCCACCGTCGTCGTCGGCGGAATGCTGTTCAACGGCATGTCGATGATGGTGGTGACTCCGCCGGCCGCGGCGGCGCGGGTGGCGGAGGCAAAGCCTTCCCATTCCGTCCTGCCGGGCTCGTTGACGTGAACGTGGGTATCCACCAGGCCCGGGATCAGCGTTTCGTCGTCGGCCAGGTCAATGCTCCTGGCGCCTTCCAATCCGTTGCCTAGGGGTTCGATGGCGACGATCACGCCGTCGCGGATCCCCACCTCGCGGGCCACGATGCCAGCGGTGGTCAGGATCCGCCCTCCTCGGATGACGAGATCAAACGCGGCCTTGGGTGCCGCATCGGGCGCTGCTGTTGTTTCAGACATTGAAATACTCCTTTGTATCGGATTCGGTGGCCCACTGCAGGGCGATCTTCGCGCCTAGCTGTTCCAGCAGCACGCCGGCCTCCGTCATGCATTTACTGACATCCGCCTCGAGCTCCGTCAGGGCATACGTCTGGGCAAAGCCGGCGGCGGCCAGAGTCCCGCGGTCAAGGGTGGTTCGCCCGCAGACGGCGATCACCGGGATGCCGGCGCGCGCCGCGGCCTGCGCCACTCCCATCGGTGTCTTGCCGCCCAGGCTCTGCTCATCCAGGCTGCCTTCGCCGGTAATGACCAGATCTGTTCCCGCAATTCTCCCGTCCAGCCCGGTGAAGTCAAGGACCACCTCGATGCCGGGTCGGCGCACCGCACCCAGCACGGCCAGCGCCGCGTAGCCCACACCGCCGGCGGCCCCGGCTCCGGGAGCATCGGAGGTGGTGACGGCATGCGTGCCGATGGCGTTGGAGAGCAGCCGGAAGTAGCATTCAAGCCCGTGCTCCAGCGCCAGTACGTCCTGCGGGGAGGCGCCCTTTTGGGGGCCGAAGATTTCCGCCGCGCCGTTGGGGCCCAGCAGCGGGTTGTCCACATCGCTGGCCAGCACTATGTTTGTGGTGGCCAGCCGTGGGTCCAGCCCGCAGACGCTCACCTCCGCCAGTCGCGCCAGGGCGCCGCCGCCGTCGGGCAGTTTCTGCCCGCGTGCGTCCAGCAGTTTCACGCCCAGTGCGCTGAGCAGCCCGGCGCCGCCGTCGGTGCACGCGCTGCCGCCCACACCGAGGACGATGTCCGTGCAGCCGGCGTCCAGGGCGGCCCGGATCAGGTCCCCGGTGCCGCGGCTGGTGGCAGTCAGCGCTGCCAGTTCACCGTTGGGGAGCACGGCGAGCCCGGAGGCCACCGCCATTTCGATGACCGCCTGGCTGCCGCGGACCGCGAAGTCCGCGCTGATCGGCAGGCCCGTCGGGCCGGCCACCGTAGCGCTTCGGCGCTCAAAGCCTGAGGCGACGGCGGCGTCCAACGTCCCCTCGCCGCCGTCGGCCACTGGAATTTGCTCCACTGTCAGCCCCGGATCCGCGGCCAGCAGGCCGGCGGCCAGGTGCGCGGCCACCTCCGGAGCGGCGAGCGAGCCTTTGAATTTATCCGGGGCTATGACAATGCGCATGTGCTTCTCTCAGTCCAGCAGGGCGATGATCGCGGTGGGGGCATCCTGGTGCTTCTCGGCCAGGTCCTCGAACTCGGTCACGTTGTCCAGCTCGGTGCCCATGGAGATGTTGGTGACGCGCTCCAGGATGACCTCCACGATCACCGGGACCTTGAACTCGCCCATCATCGCCTGCGCCTTTTCGAACGCGGCGGCCAGATCCGCGGGATCTTCCACCCGGATGGCCTTGCAGCCCAGCCCCTCGGCGACCTTGACGTGGTCCACGCCGTAGCCGTTGGTCTCCGGGGAGTTGATGTTATCGAAGGCCAGCGAGACCTCGAAGTCCATCTTGAAGCCGCGCTGGGACTGGCGGATCAGGCCCAGGTAGGAGTTGTTCACGACCACGTGGATGTAGGGGAGCTGGAACTGCGCGCCCACGGCCAGTTCTTCGATCATGAACTGGAAATCGTAGTCACCGGAAAGGGCGACGACGGTACCATCGGGTTTGCCGCGCACCACACCGAGCGCTGCCGGTACGGTCCAGCCCAACGGACCCGCCTGGCCGGCATTGATCCACTGGCGCGGGCCGAAGACGTGCAGCATCTGCGCGCCGGCGATCTGGGACAGCCCAATGGTGGAAACGTAGGTGGTGTCCTTGCCGAACGCCTTGTTCATTTCCTCGTAGACGCGCTGTGGTTTGATCGGGATGTTCTCGAAGTGGGTCTTGCGCTGCAGGGCACCCTTGCGGGCGGTGCAGTCCTTGACCCACGGGTTGTAGTCCGGGAACGGCCCGGCGGCCTTGCGCTCGCGAGCCACCTCCAGCAGCGTATCCAGCGCGGCACCGGCGTCGGAGACGATGCCCAGGTCCGGGGCGAAGACCCGGCCGATCTGGGTCGGCTCGATGTCGATGTGCACGAACGTGCGGCCCTTGGTGTACGTCTCGATGCCGCCGGTGTGGCGGTTGGCCCAGCGGTTGCCGATGCCGATCACGAAGTCCGATGCCAGCATGGTTTCGTTGCCGTAGCGGTGCGAGGTCTGCAGGCCCGCCATGCCGGCCATCAGCGGATGGTCATCGGGAAGGATTCCCCAGCCCATCAGCGTCGGGATGACCGGGACGTTGAGCAGTTCCGCCAGTTCAACCAGCTGCGCGGAGGCGCCGGCGTTGATGATGCCACCGCCGGCCACGATCAGCGGGCGCTCCGCGGCGGTGAGCATGTCCAGCGCCTTCTCGGCCTGGCGGCGGCTGGCCTTGGGCTTGGACACGGCGAGCGGCTCATAGGCATCGATGTCGAATTCGATCTCCGCCATCTGCACATCAAAGGGCAGGTCCAGCAGGACCGGGCCCGGACGGCCGGAGCGCATCAGGTAGAACGCCTTCTGGAAGGCGCCCGGGATCTGGCCCGGCTCCAGCACGGTCATGGCCATTTTGGTCACCGGAGCGGCGATGGAGGAGATGTCGACGGCCTGGAAGTCTTCTTTGTGCAGCTTGGCCACCGGTGCCTGGCCGGTGATGCACAGGATCGGCACGGAATCCGCCCACGCGGCGTACAGGCCGGTGATCATGTCCGTGCCGGCGGGGCCCGAGGTGCCCAGGCAGAGGCCGATGTTGCCATCGGCCGCGCGGCTGTAGCCATCGGCCATATGCGACGCGCCCTCGACGTGACGGGCCAGCGTGTGGCGGATGCCGCCGTCGGCCTTCATGGCTGAATAGAACGGGTTGATCGCGGCGCCCGGCAGGCCGAACGCCTCGGTGGCGCCCTCCTTCTTCAGGATCGCGATCGCAACATCAACGGTGCGCATCTTGGACATGGGATTCTCCTTCTGGTGTCCCCCGGCCGGCGCTGCGCGCCGGCCGGGGGAAGTCTGTAAATAGTTTTGTGCCGGTTGATCCGGCTGATTGGACTGCGTTGGGCGGTCCGGTTGATTAAGCGGTCCGGTTGATTAAACCGTGCCGGTTGCTCCGGCTATTGGATCGTGCAGGACGGTCCGTTGATCGGGCTTGGCTAGTTTTTTCCGGACTTGCCGGAAAGCTGCTCGACGAGCTTGAAGAGACCGGAGTGGTCCAGGCCGCCGTCGCCCTGGTTGACCATGGAGCCGACCAGCTGTGCGACCAGGGCCCCGAGCGGGATGGTGACCCCGGCTTCGCGGGCGGCGGAGGTGACGATGCCCATGTCCTTGTTGTGCAGCTGCAGGCGGAAGCCGGGCTCGAAGGAGCGGTCCAGCATCTTCTGACCCTTCTGCTCGAGGACCTTGGAGCCGGCCAGGCCGCCGCCGAGCACCTTCAGCGCGGCCTTGGTGTCCACGCCGTAGGCCTCGAGGAAGACGATGGCCTCCGCGAGCAGCTCGATGTTGCCGGCCACGATCAGCTGGTTGGCCGCCTTGACCGTCTGGCCCGAACCGGAGGGGCCGACGTGCACAATCGTCTTGCCGACGGCGTTCAGCACGTCAGCAACGGCATCAAAGTCCGCGGCGTCCCCGCCAACCATGATGGAGAGCACGGCGTCGATGGCGCCCTGCTCACCGCCGGAGACCGGAGCGTCGAGGGGCTTGACGCCGGCTTCCTTGGCGTCTTTGGCGAGCCGGACGCTGACATCCGGGCGGATGCTGCTCGCGTCGACCCAGTACGCTCCTGACTTGGCGTTGGCGAAGACGCCCTCCGGGCCGGACACGACGCCCTCAACATCGGGGGAGTCCGGCACCATGGTGATGACGACGTCGGCATCCTTGACGGCCTCGGCAATGTTGCCGGCGCCGTTGCCGCCCGCCTCGACCAAGGCGTCAATCTTGTCCTGGCTGCGGTTGAAGCCCGTGACGGTGAAGCCGGCCTTGACGAGATTAGTGGCCATGGGGAGGCCCATGATGCCGAGTCCGATAACTGCAACGTTTGTCATAATGAATCCTTTGGGTCTTCGCGTTTGTGCGTCTGCGGGGTGTGTGCCCCAACTAGGTAGCAGTTGTTGCACTCATTCGCGGTTTTGAGTGCCTCAAGTGCGACCCAGTTGGGAGGGGGAGGGTCGCTGCGCTGGGGTGCGTGGGGTGCGTGGGGTGCGTGGGGTGCGGGCGGTGCGGGGAGTGCGGGGAGTGCGGGCGGTGCGGGGAGTGCGGGCGGTGCGGGGAGTGCGGGGAGTGCGGGCGGTGCCGGGTGCTGCGCTGCGCCTAAGATGCCGGCTAGCGGATCAGCCAGGCGAAGGCTTGGTCCGTCTCCGTCTTGTATTCGAGGCCGATGTGGCCGTCGTAGCCGAGGTCGCGGCTCTTCGTGATCCAGTCGCCGAGCGGGAGTTCGCCCGAACCGGGGGCGCCGCGGCCCGGTGCATCGGCGATCTGGATGTGGCCGAAGTCCTTGGCGTAGCTGTCGATCACGGCGGCCACATCGTCACCGTTTACCGAGAGGTGGTAGAAATCCGCCAGCAGCGCGATGTTCTCCGCACCGGCGGCGCGGACCTTGCCGATCACGTCCATGGCCTGCGCGGCGGTCTTGATCGGATAGAGCTCGGCGCCGCTGACAGGCTCCAGCAGCACCGTCCCACCGATCCCGGCCACGCCCTGGGCCGCGGCCACCAGGTTCTTCACGGCGAGTTCGTCCTGCTCCTCGGGCGTGAATTCAGCCATCCGGTTGCCATAGAGGGCATTGAAGGCCTTGCAGCCCAGGCGTCCGCCGATGCCGGCGACGACGTCGATATTGTCCTTGAACTCCGAGCAGCGACCCTTCCAGGACACCAGTCCGCGGTCCCCGGCCGGCATGTTCCCGGCGTTGAAGTTCAGACCTGTGAGCTGGACGCCGGCATCCGTGATGGCGTTTTCGAAGGCTGCCACCTCGGCATCGGCGGGAACCGACTCAGCGAAGGGCCACCAGAATTCGACGGCGTCAAAGCCGGCAACCTTGGCCGCGGCCGGCCGCTCCAGCAGGGGGAGATCCGTCAGGAGGATGGAGCAGTTCACTGTGTACGTCATTATGGGTGTCCTTCGCCAGCGTCTTGATGATTCGTGTTAAATGTTCCATAGTTTTCACACAATGAAAACTATATCTTGCCTAATGAAAGTTTAGGCCTGCGATGCCATACCGTCAACCCCTGCTGAGCGGCCGCCTCTCCTAGCGGTTGCCCGGTGCCACCCGCGGCTGCGTGGAGATCCGCGAGGGTGGAGATCTCCAGGCATTCCCAGGGCGTCGTGTCATGGCGCCTGACGATCCCGACAGGTAGACTCCTGTGTCGAAAGCGTCGGACGGGAGAACCAAAGTGACGACGGAACAGCAGGAAGAATCACTCACTGGAGCGCAGGGGAAACGCCCTCTGCTGATGCAAATGGCCGAAAATATGGCGCGCAGCGTCGAAGCGCTCGGCCCTGCTCTCGCTGCCGTGGACGTCGCCGTGTCGCCCCAACTGGCCGCCGTCATGCAGGAGACCGAAAATACCTGGCGAGAAATGGAAGCCGAGTTTGGTCTCCTGACCAGTACCGAGGTCTCCGCGGCAGTTGGATCGAAGTCGCCGAATCGGAGTTGGGCTTCCGAGCAGCGGTCCGCAGGAAGGTTGTTGGCGATCAACCGGCCGAGGGGCTACCGATACCCCGGGTTTCAGGTGGACCGCGTACACGGCGTCATCTTGCCCGTGATCGGCCGTCTCATCACGGTGGCCAAAAAAGCAGGGTGGAGTGAAGCCAGCCTGGCACTGTGGCTTGTTGCTTCCACAGGGTATCTTGATGATGCACGGCCGGTCGACCGGCTGGATCGCGGGGACGAAGTCGTCTACGCCGCGGAGCAGAGTTTCAACGTTCAGTGGTGAGGTTAGCCCCTCCTCAGCCGTTTGAGGCGCAGGCCTTGGTACTGCAGGAAGGCACTGAGCTGTGGCGGGTCTTCTCCAACACCCGATTGGCTGCGGAATTCAATCCAGGCTTCGGCAGCCGCATCCGGTTTGCCTTTTTCGGAAACCCCGCTGTGCCGGTTCTTTATGCCGCAGACACCCTTGAGGCTGCTGTCTGTGAAACGATCCTCCATAGCGTTCCATTGCGCAACGGCAAGATCCTGTACCCGAGTTTCGCCGACAGTGTTGCCGCAACTATCGCCACCACACGGGAACTGAAACTTGCAGTATTCATGGGAGATGGTCTGCGTGTGTTGGGAACCGACGCAGGGACCCTGAGCGCGACGACAGCGTCCCAGTCCTCAAGGACAGTCCGTTGGGCCGAAGCTGCCTACAAATCGGGTTTCGACGGTGTCGTCTGGATGAGTAACCGGCGCAATACGGACAGAGCGTTCGTACTCTTCGGTGACCGCGTTGGTGTCAGGGATCTGACCCCGACGACCACCGGCGGAGTGATATTCAGTGCGGGTCCGGGCTTTGACTGGCTGGTCAGCTACTGCGGATCCCTCGGGATCGCGGTGCAGATTCCATGAACGGCGATCCGCTGTTCGCGCGCTCCATAATTTGGAGAGTTGGTGCACCCGCTGGGTGGAGAGACCGAGCAGAATTCCAGCATCGCTCAATGTCACTCCTCCGGCGCCCAACTCATGAACTGCTGCTCGCTTGAGAACGGCCGCCCCCTTCACCATTTCGCGGGCAGCATCTTCGCGGGCCTCGCCGTCCTGCCACATCTTCGCCACGGCTTCGGGAAGGCGCAGGGCTACGTGTACGCGGACGTCGTGGGGGTCCACATCCAGCCAAAGAACAGCGATCTCAGTGGCGGCTTCCTCAATGTCCTTGACGGGTGAGAGCTTCGCCGTCGGCCATGAGCTGGTCCACGGCAGCGGCGAGGTGCGCATCGGCGGGGTCCTCGCCGGCCAATGACGCGGCAACCACGGAGCGCCGGACCAGCTCCTTGGCGAACGAGGCCGTGGTGCCCGCGGTTCGTGCCGTGGCGGACTCGAGCGCCGACGGTGAAAAGGCAAGCCCGCGCGAGTACAGGCGCAGCAGTTCCGTGCGCTCATGCTCGGACGGGAGCGGGATTCCACGGCCAGGTCCACGCGTCCGGGCCGCTGGGCAAGGGCGCGCTCCAGCATGTCCACGCGGTTGGTAGTCAGGACAAAGGCGACGTCAGAATCGTTATCCAGCCCGTCCATGGCATCGAGCACTTCGAAGAGCAGGGGCTGCGGGCCGTGGCCGAAACTGCGGTCCTCGGCGATCAGGTCGCAGTCCTCCAGCACGACGATTGAGGGCGCGAGGGCCCGTGCGGTCTTGGCCGCCTCCGAGATTCGGGCGAGCGAACCGCCCGAGAGGAGCACCGCCGTCGTGCCCTCACTTTGACTCAGGAGATAGCGGACTGTGTGCGTCTTGCCGGTCCCCGGCGGACCGTACAGGAGCAGGCCGCGCTTGAGGTGCTGCCCGTGCGCCCTCAGGACGTCGGCCTGCCGGGCGATGCCCAGAGTGTGGTTCTCCACCCTGCTGAGGAGGCCGTCGGGGAGGATGACGTCGCTGCCGGACAGTTCGGGGCGCCGCACGAACGTCACCCCGCCGACGCTGGGCCCGAAATCGCTGATGCTCAGGGCGATGATCTGGCCCTTGAAGACGCTTCGGTGCTCCATTTCGCGGCGCACATTGGCCAGGAAATCGGCGGCCACGGAGGGCCGGGCGGCGAGGACCTCCAGCGCGGCGAACTGCCGGCCGAATTTGGGTTTCGCTTCGCGTTGGAGGACCGCGACGGGCGAGCTCGCGTACGTAAAGAGCCGCAATCCCAGCGCCACGGCCTGGCGCTGCTCGTCGGGGCCGACGGAAAGATTCGTGTAGTCGGGCTGGGACAGCGGGAAGTTCGGAAAAATCAGCGATTGCTGGATGATGTCGCCGAGGGACATATGGTTGCGCTGCTCGCCGCCGCCGATGCCCACCAGCCTGTTGTCCGGATCCCCGCCAGCCATGGCTTCCAGCAGGATGTCGAGGTCCACCAGGCGGTGCGGTGCGATCTCCTCCACCACAACACATAGGTCCTGAGCGGCCGCGCCAAGGTGATCGGTGAGTGTCCGGAGCAGCTCATCGCCGCCCTTCACCAGCTCCAGTCCGGCCTGCGCCAGGCGCGCCAGCGTGCCGAAGTATGCGATGAACTTCCCCAGGTTCTCATCCATGGACAGACCCTAGCAGAAGCGACATCGGCCGATCGGTGGCTCCTGTGGTGTCGGTACCGCGCCGGCAAACGGCGTCCGTAACCCAGACGAAAGGTGACTTGGCGGGCTCGCCTGGGATCTCCACGCGGACGTGGCCGGCCCTGGTCGATCACCATGTGGGTCAGGGGTCAAAATTCGCACGGCATCACGGAGTCATCAGGCGCCACCGGCTCCCGAGATGCCGTGGAAATGGACGGATGCCGTGGAAATTTCAGCGGCATCCGTCCAGACGAGCGGCAAAAGGAGTCTGGATCACCGGACGGTAGCGATCGACCAAGCGAGATGCCGCCGGTTACGTCAGGCGGATCTGCCGGTTGACGTCCTTGTACAGCAGGTAGCGGAAGTTGCCCGGGCCGCCGGCGTAGCAGGCCTGCGGGCAGAAAGCGCGCAGCCACATGAAGTCGCCGGCCTCCACCTCGACCCAGTCGTTGTTGAGCAGGTACATGGCCTTGCCCTCGAGCACGTACAGGCCGTGCTCCATCACGTGGGTCTCCGGGAAGGGGATCACGCCGCCGGGCCGGAACGTCACGATGTTCACGTGCATGTCGTGAGCCAGGTCGTTCGGGTCGGCGAAGCGGGTTGTCTTCCAGACGCCGTCGACGTCGGGCATCTCGTTGGGCGCCACCTCGGCGTCGCTCGTGACGAAGGACTTGGCCTCGTAGCCCTCGAGACGCTCGTAGGCCTTGCGGATCCAGTGGAAGGAGACGATGTCGTCGGAGACGTTCTCCAGGCTCCATGCGTCACCGGCGGCCAGGTAGGCGTAGCCGCCTTCCTCCAGCGGGTGCAGCTCGCCCTCGAGGGTCAGGTTGACCTTGCCCTTGGTGACGAAGATGACCCCTTCGACGCCGGCCTCCTGCTCGGGCTTCTCGGAGCCACCGCCGGCACCGATCTCCACGATCAGCTGGGAGAAGGTGGTGGCGAAGCCGGAGATCGGGCGGGCGATGATCCAAGATCGGGTGTTGGTGAATCCCGGGAGGTTGCTCGTGACGATGTCCGTCAGCACGCCCTTGGGGATGACCGTGTAGGCCTCCTTGACGATGGCGCGTTCGGTGGTGAGGTGTGTTTGCGGCGGCAGGCCGCCCTCGGGGTAGTAGTACTTGCCCATCAGTGAATCCTTCAGTGAGAGACGGTGGCGAGCCGCGGGTGGGCCAGCGCCGTCAGTTGGGTTTGGTCAAGGCTCGTCAGGGCCAGCACTTCCTCGGCGCCGGCGGCGCCGCAGACCAGGCCGCGCAGGATGAAGTTGGCCAGGGCGCGTGCCGTGGCCGGTTCGTCCATGACGGCGCCCGGGGTCTGCTGGACGTAGTTGCGCAGGCGCACGGCGGCTGCCGGGAGGCCTTGGCGGTAGAAGGCGTACGTGGCGCTGAAACGGCTCGGCAGCTGGGCGGGGTTCAGGTCCCAGCCCTGGTAGTAGCCGCGTTCCAGGGAACGCCGCACTAGCCGGCCGTGCAGTGCCCAGGCGGCGTCCGCGCCGTCGCCGATCGGCATGATGTTAGTAGAGCCGTCGGAGAGGCGGATGCCCGTTCCGGCCACGGCCAGCTGCATGATTTCCTTGGCGAAGTCCGCCACCGGGTGCTCCATGGACTGGTACTCGGCGGAGATCTCCAGCGAGGCGCTGTAGTCGTAGGTGCCGTAGTGCAGACCGCTGATGCGTCCGGGGACCACGTGGGGCAGCTGCGCCACGGGGGAGGTGCCGTCGGGGCCCAGGATGAGCTGCGGGGTTTCCACCTGCACCTCAAAACGCAGGCGTCCGGCAGGCAGTCCGTGGATTTCCTCTAAACGGCCCACGGCGAAGTCCATGGCCTTGACCTGATCGACCGTGGTCACCTTGGGCAGTGTCAGCACCAGGCCGTCGGGGAGTTCCCCCGCCTGCGCCAGGGTGGAGACGAACAGGTCCAGGGTGCGCACGCCCCGGGCCCGGGTCGGTGCCTCGAAGCACTTGAAGCGGATGCCCACGAACGGCGGGGCCGTCCCGGCGGCCACTGCGGCGCTGACGGTCTTGGCGGCCGTCACGGCGGCGGCATCCTCGACGTCGTCGCCGCGGTTGCCAAAGCCGTCCTCAAAGTCCAGGCGCAGGTCCTCAATCGGCTCGTTCGCCAGCTTGGCGGCAACCCGGGGAGCCACGGCCGCAGCCAGTTCCCCGTCTTGCCCCAGCAGCGCGCCGAGGCGCTCGAGGCCGCCGGCGTTGTTGATCGCCTCAAGGCCCTGTGCGCCCCAGTCGGCGGCAAAGGTGGTGGTGAACTTGTCCGCCGGCACGTACACGGTGTGCACGGGCTGGCGGGTGCCGTCGTCGCCCGGGTAGTTGCGGTCAAGCAGCTGGTCCGTGGCGGCGCAGGAAGCATCGATGTGCGCCAGGTCCGCCGCTGTCAGTGACTGAGTTTCAGCCATCGCTAGCCCACCAGTTCGTAGGCGGGAGTGGTCAGGAAGTCCGTGTACTCCTCGGAGAGGCAGATATCGGCGATGAGTTCGCTGGCGGGCTTGTAGTACTTCTCGAAGGATTCTTCGCCCACCTCGCCGCGCAGCTTCTCCGTTTCCTCGGCCAGGATCCGCGTGACGAGCTCGCGGGTGGCGGTGTTGCCGGTGTCCGTGAGGGTGACCTCATTGCGGATCTGCTGCCACACCTGTGAGCGGGAAATCTCCGCCGTGGCGGCGTCCTCCATCAGGTTGTGGATGGCCACCGCGCCGTTGCCGGAGATCCAGACGGCGGTGTAGGCCACCGCTACATACAGGTTCGCCCGCATTCCGGCCTCGGTGACCTCGCCCGGCGCGGAGGCCACGTCCAGGAGCTGATCCGCGGTGACGGAGACCTCCGGGCGCTGCTTGTCCAGCTGGTTCGGGCGGTCTCCGAGGACGGCGTCGAATACCTCCTGGCAGATGGGAACCAGGTCCGGGTGCGCTACCCAGGAGCCGTCAAAGCCGTCATTGGCCTCGCGGGTTTTGTCCGCACGGACCTTCGCGAAGGCCTGCTCGGTGACCTCGGGCTCGCGCCGGTTCGGAATGACGGCTGCCATCCCACCCATCGCGAACGCGGCGCGTGCGTGGCAGGTCTTGACCAACAGCTCCGTGTAGGCGCGCATGAACGGGGCCGTCATGGCCACGGATGCGCGGTCCGGGAGAATGAACGCCTCGCCGGCGTCGCGGAAGTATTTGATCATGCTGAAAAGGTAGTCCCAACGGCCAGCGTTGAGGCCGGAGGCGTGGTCGCGCAGCTCGAAGAGGATCTCATCCATTTCGAACGCGGCCGGGATGGTCTCGATCAGGACCGTGGCGCGGATGCTGCCCTGCGGCACGCCCAGGTAGTCCTGCGCGAAGACGAAGACCTCGTTCCACAGCCTGGCCTCCAGATGGCTTTCCATCTTCGGCAGGTAGTAATACGGACCGGCGCCGTTAGCCAGCAGCAGCTTGGCGGTATGAAAGAACAGCAGACCAAAGTCCACCAGCGCGGCCACGGCCGGTTCGCCGTCGACCAGCACATGCCGTTCGTCCATGTGCCAGCCGCGCGGGCGGGCGATCACGGTGGCAAGAGGTGCGTCGGTGCGCAGCCGGTATTCTTTGCCCTCCGGCGAGGTGTAGCTCAGTGTCCCGGCGGCGGCGTCGCGCAGGTTCAGCACTGCGTCGATCACGTTCGGCCAGGTGGGGGTGCTGGCATCCTCCAGGTCGGCCAGCCAGACCTTGGCGCCTGAATTGAGCGCGTTGATCGCCATTTTGGCCGGGGACGCGGGTCCGGTCATTTCAACCCGGCGGTCCTGCAGCGCCGCCGGCGCGGCGGCAACCTTCCAGTCGCCGGCGCGGACATCGGCGGTTTCGGGCAGGAAATCCAGCCGGCCGGTCCGGGCCACCTGCTCGCGCTTGGCGGCACGGTCGTTCAGGCGCTTCCGGCGCGTCGGGGCGAAGCGGCGGTTCAGTTCCTCGATGAACGCCAGTGCCTCGGGAGTGAGGATCTCCTCGGCCCGGTCGATCGGGTTCGCATCGGAAAGGGTCAGGGCGGGTGTGGATGCGGAGGTCATGAAACTTGTCCCTTCTCAGTGGTGTGTCCGGCAGCGGCGGCTACGGCTGATGCCACGTCGCCGGCAACGTGCTGGTCGAAAACGCTCGGCACAATGAAGCTGGCGTTCAGCTCATCATCGCCCACACGGTTGGCAATTGCAGTGGCGGCGGCAACCAGCATTTCCGGCGTGATGTCGGCAACGCCGGCATCGAGCAGCCCGCGGAAGAATCCGGGAAAGGCAAGTACATTGTTGATCTGGTTGGGGAAGTCGCTGCGCCCGGTGGCTACGACGGCGGCGTACTTGGACGCGATGGCCGGATCCACCTCAGGGGTGGGGTTTGCCATCGCGAAGACGATGGACTTCTCCGCCATGCTGGCCACCTGCTCCTCGCCCAAGACATTCGGGCCGCTGACGCCGATGAACACGTCCGCGCCGGCGACGGCCTCGTGCAGGGTGCCGGTGAAGTTGTCCGGGTTGGTATTCTCGGCCAGCCAGGTGCGGTGCGCATCGGTGTAGGTTTCTGTGCGGTTGATGGCGCCGTTGCGCCCGCAGGCGACGATATTGTTGGCGCCCTCGGCGATCAGCAGCTGGATGATGGCATTGCCCGCGGCACCGACGCCGGCCACCACGAACTTCACGTCGCCGATCTTCTTGTCCACCACGCGCAGAGCGTTGGTCAGCGCGGCCAGGGTGACAATGGCAGTGCCGTGCTGGTCATCGTGGAAGACCGGGATATCGAGTTCATCGCGCAGCCGCTTTTCGATTTCGAAGCAGCGCGGGGCAGCGATGTCCTCGAGGTTGACGCCGCCGTAAACGGGGGCCAGCGCCTTGACGATCATGATGATCTCTTCGGTGTCCTGCGTGTCCAGGCAGACCGGCCACGCGTCAACGTTGGCGAACTGCTTGAACAGCGCGGCCTTGCCTTCCATCACCGGCAGCGCCGCGGCGGGGCCGATATTGCCCAGGCCAAGGACGGCGGAGCCATCGGTGACGACGGCAATCGTGTTGCGCTTGATGGTCAGGTTGCGGGCCGCGCTGGGATCTTCAGCAATTGCCATGCAGACGCGGGCGACGCCGGGCGTGTAGGCACGGGACAGATCGTCCCGGTTGCGCAGGGCTACCTTGGGGACGACCTCGAGCTTGCCGCCCAGGTGCATCAAAAAGGTGCGGTCAGAGACCTTGCGGACGGTGACGCCGTCGAGCGCGTCCAACGCATCTTTGACGCGGACGGCGTGCGCATCGTCGGTAGTGTTGCAGGTGACGTCCACCACCAGACGCTCGTGGTGGGATTCGGTGACATCCAGCGCAGTGACGGCTGCGCCCGCGGCGGCAACCGCGGCGGCCAGCTCGCTGGTGGCGGTGAAGCTGGACGGCGCTTCAACGCGCAGGGTGATCGAATTTCCGGGGCTGGGACTCGCCATTGAATTTCCTCCTGGTGCCGGTCGGGCCGGCGTCGTCTGCGATAGAAATCTTTTCGTATTATGGATATTATTATCTATCTTGCGGAAACACAATCCCTTTGGCACTTCAAGGCCGGGCGCGTCCGACGGTGCGGTATCTTGGGACTACGAGGGGCGGATATTTCGCGATGCGGATAAATAATGTCGCATGACTTACGGGAGACGATGGAAATGGCTGTAAAACCTGCCGGCGGCGTGCAGTCCGTGGAGCGTGTCTTCGAATTGCTGGAGCTCGTCACCGATGCCGGCGGCGAGGTGACGCTGTCCGAGCTGGCCGGTTCCACCGATCTGCCGCTGCCCACGATCCACAGGCTGCTGCGTACGCTGGTCAAACTGGGCTACGCCCGGCAGCTGCCGAACCGGCGTTATGCGCTCGGTCCGCGGCTGATCCGGCTCGGCGACGGCGCCAGTAAGCAGCTCGGCGCGCTGGTCCGGCCGCAGCTGGTGTCGCTCGTCCAAAAGCTGGGCGAGACGTCCAATATGGCGATGCTCGACGGCGACATGGTGGTCTACATCGCGCAGGTGCCGTCCGCGCACTCGATGCGGATGTTCACCGAGGTGGGGCGCCGCGTGCACACCCACGATTCCGGCGTGGGCAAGGCGATTCTGGCCCAGCTCGACGACGACGTGGTGCGCGGCATCGTCGGCCGCGCAGGCATGCCCACCCCCACGGACCGGAGCATCGGTGACGTCGAGGAGCTGCTGGCGGATCTGCAGCGGATCCGTGAGCGCGGCTATTCCATCGATGACAACGAGCAGGAAATCGGCGTCCGCTGCTTCGCCGTGGCGATTCCCGGCGCCCCCACGCCCACGGCCGTTTCCGTGTCCGGACCGGTCTCCCGGGTGGACGAAGGGTTTGCGGACCGGGCGATTCCGCTGCTGCACGCTGCCGCCCGGATCATCGGCGACGACCTGGACCAGGCCAGCCGCGCGTCCTAGCCTGCTGAGCCACCGCCCCGCCCGCGCTGCACCCGCGTGCCTCGGGGCCGAGCCATGACTGTGATCGCGCCGATGACGGGGCGTAGCCGCGACAACGATGCTGGCCAACATCGTCATCGCGGTTACGCCCCGTCATCGCGGCTACGCCCCGTCATCAGTGGTGGCGGCCAGACCGCCGAGTAGGGGTGGTCAGTTCTCGATCTTTAATTCTCGATGCCGTCACGCAAGCTCGACTTCCGATTCGCGTTGCGGCGTCCCGTCGGCCTCATCGAATGCCACTTCCGGCGTCGGCCGACGGAATCCTTGAGTGATCCACAGTAGGTAGACGACGCCGATCAGGGTCCACACGACACCTACGGTCATGGCCAGCGGATCTAGATTGGCCCACAGGTACGCATTGATCAGGAACCCAATCGCCGGCGCCATGATCCACCCGAGCGTCGAGCCATCGAAATGGACGCCCTTGCGGCGGATGTGGAACGCGATCACCGACAAATTCACGAAGGCGAACGCCGTGAACGCGCCGAAATTAATCAGGGACGTCGCGGAGTTGAGGTCCAGCATCAGCGCGGTCAAGGCGATCACCGCGATGGCGAGAATGTTCAGTACAGGTGTTCCAAATCGCGGATGCACGTAGCCGAAGAAACGCTTGAACAGGATCCCGTCCCGGCCCATCGCGTACAGCAGGCGGGACGCGCTCGTCTGTGAGGCGAGGCCCGAGGACAGCACGGAGAAGGTTGCTCCGACCAGGAAGATCGTCTGGAAGATAATGCCGCCAATGAAGAGGGCAATGTGCGGGGACGCGCTCTCCGTATCCGTGGTGATTTGTTCCAAAGACGCCAAATCCGGGACGAGGGTCTGCAGGAAGTAGGTGACCGTGATGAAGAACAGGGCACCGAGTGCTGCGACCCACATGATCGCGCGCGGCATGTTCTTCTTGGGTTCGACGGTCTCCTCGGACAGTGTCGTGACAGCATCGAAGCCCAGGAAGGCCAGGGCAAGCACGGAGGCGCCGCCGATCAGGCTGGCCGTGTCCATATCCATCGCGTAGAAGGGGGCGAGGGAGAACTGCAGGGCGTTGTCCGACAGAATCGCCTTGATGGTGAGGGCAACGAACACGACGGCGACGACTGCCTGGAACACGACCATGATCATGTTGGCGGAAGCGCTGATCTTCACGCCCACGATGTTGAGTACGGTGACGACGACGATGAGGCCGACGATCCAGACCCAGCCGGGGACGTCGGGGAACTCGGCGGAGAGATAGATCTTGGCCAACAAGGCATTGATCATCGGCAGGAACAGGTAGTCCAGCAGCGCAGCCCAGCCGACGAGGAAGCCCACTCCGGATTGATGGTCTTGCGGGTGTAGGTGTACGCCGACCCGGCAGACGGGTAGATCCGAACCATCTTGGCATAGCTGAATGCGGTGAAGATGACGGCGATCGTGACGATGATGTACGACGCCGGGACGTGCCCGTTGGTCGCCTCGGTCACGATGCCAAAGGTATCGAACACCGCAAAGGGTGACATATAGGCAAGGCCGATGAAGACTACATGTCGCAGCTTCAGCCGGCGCTGCAGTGTTCCGTGTTGCGGTGACATTTTGTCGCCTTTCTGATGTGCGTGGTCGCCGAATGCGTCAGCGCGGGGTATCAATGTGTAGTGCGGGTTGTTGTTGCGTTATGCAATGGATTCCGCCTCCGCGTGCAAACAGCGGTCGGGCGTCGACGGTGACGACCCGTCGGCCTGGGTAACATGCGCGGAGAATTTCCACCGCGGTTTGGTCCGCAACATCGTCGAAACGGCAGGCGATGACGCCACCATTGACCACAAGATGGTTGACGTAGCTGTAGTCGACGAATCCTTCCTCGTCCTGCAATGTCGCCGGCGCGGGAAGCTCCACGATTCGCCACGGGTTCCCCTCTGCGTCCGCCGTGGTGGCGAGATGGTCGATGATGTCCTGGCAGATCGTGAAGTCCGGGTGTTCCGGGTCCGCTTGCCGGTGCACCAGCAGGACGCCTGGGGAGGGAATGGTCGCGACGATGTCGACATGGCCGCGGGTGCCGAAGGTATCGGCGTCGCGAGTGAGCCCGCGCGGCAGCCAGATCACGTTGCTGGCCCCGAGGGTTCGTGCCAGTTCGGCCTCGATGTCCGATTTGCCCGCGCCCGGGTTGCGGAACGGATCAAGCTGGACGGTCTCAGTGACCAGCACGGTGCCCCGGCCGTCAACATGGATGGCGCCGCCCTCGTTGACCAGCTTGGAGGCTACCGGCACGGCCCTGGCTGCGGCCGTCACCTGGGCTCCGATCGTGGCGTCTTTGTCCCACGTGGCCCAGCTCTGCTGGCCCCAACCGTTGAAGACCCAGTCGACGGCGCCGAGCCGGCTGCCGCCGTCGTCGACCACGAAGGTCGGCCCGATGTCCCGCATCCAAGCATCGTTCAGCGGCGCTTCAACGATGTCTATATCAGCCGAGAGGTACTGCCGGGCGACAGCCGCGGCGCTCGGGTCAACCATCACAGTGACCGGCTCGAACTCGGCCGCGGCGTGGGCCACGGCGGCCCACGTTGAGCGCGCTTCGTGAGCTTGGGCTGCCGTCCCGCCCAGTGTGTAGCCGTCCACCGGGAAGGCCATCCAGATTCGTTCCTGCGGCTCGGTCTCCGCCGGCATCCGCCAACTCATGCCCGCACCTGATAGTCCATGTGGGTGGTCTGCGGCTGCAGTCCATTGATGGTGTTATTGACCGGATCGGTCAAGCGGCCGTAGGTGTCCGGGCGGCGGGTGGCGAGGAAGGGAAAGAGATCCAGCCAGTCCTTGCGCTGGTCCAGATCCAGGTCCGCCACCAGGACCGCGGATTGGTTCCGCGGCGCCTGGACGAGGATCCGGCCATAAGGGTCGGAGATAAACGAAGAGCCGTAAAAGGTCACCGCCCCCTCGTCGCCGTACCGGTTCGGTGCCACCATGAACAGGCCATTGGCGATTCCGTTGCCGACGATCACCTGCTGCCAGAGCGGTTGCGTGTCGAAGCCGGGATGGGCCGGCTCGGAGCCGATCGCTGTCGGGTAGACGAGCAGTTCCGCTCCGTCGAGTGAGTAGAGGCGGGCCACTTCGGGGAACCACTCATCCCAGCAGGTGGGCATGCCCAACCGGACATCGACGAGGTCCTCGATGTTGTAGACCGGGTAGGGCTGGCCGGCGTCGCCGCCGCGGAAATACTTGTCTTCGTAGTAGCCCTCGGTGACCGGGATGTGCAGTTTCCGGGTGCGGCCGACGAGCTCGCCGGCAGGGGAGACCAGGATGGAGGTGTTGAGACCCAGTCCGTCACCGGTCTCGGCCCTTTCGTACAGGGACGCGTGCACATGTACACCGTGGGCACGTGCCGCTTCGGCTGCGAAGGTAAAGGTGGGCCCGGAGGGCAAATCCTCCGCCGTCGTGCCGGGGGCCGACGTCGGCACGGTGTCGGCCGGGTAGCGGGACAAGGTGAGTTCCGGAAGAAAAACGATGCCGGCGTCGTGCCCGGCGGCACGGGCGATGCCCTGGTTGAGTTCGGCACGCAGCGCAGCGGCGTCAGCTAGCCAGCGGTGCTGCACGAGGCCGACCCGCAAAGGACGGCGGCGGGGTGCATCGACGCGGGCGAACGATGTCGGGGGTTCAAATGTGGTTATTTCAAGCATGCTTGGCTCCTGACGGGAGTGGCCACAATGAGAGTTGGCTCACGTAAAACGAATATCATTCGTTTTGTTATGGGGGCAGCGGCGAATGGATGCAAGAGCCTGTTCCGGGAATTGATAGATTCGAAGGTAGGCATCCATCCCGGCAACTATCTGCCATCTATTCAAGGAGCACCATGGCTCGCCCGTTGACGCCACTGTTATCCGTGGAGAGAATCGCGAAGAGCGCTCTGGCACTGGTTGACCACAGCGGGGAGTTCACCATCCCCGGCCTCGCCGCAAAGTTGGGCGTCCGGCCGTCCTCGCTGTACAACCACGTGTCCGGCCGGGCCGAGATCGTGGAACTCATGCGCGGATTGGCCTCCGACCACATTCACCTGCCGCACCACGGCTCCGACTGGTACGCCACAGTTACCGAGATCTGCCGGCAGTATCGCAACAGCTATGCACGCCACCCACGGTTGATTCCGCTGCTGACCGCTTACCCGGTCTCCCACCCAGCCACCACCCGGATGTACAACCTGCTGGCGGAGGTGCTGACCGACGCCGGTTTTGATCCGGTGGAAGTGCTGAAGGCGATTACCACGCTGGACAGCTTCGTGCTCGGCTCGGCGCTCGACGTTGCCGCCCCTGAAGTGGTATGGACGCCGGGGGGTCAGGCCGGACCCGCCTTGGCCGCCGCCCTGGCGACGCCGCCGCCGAGCACCCAGCAGCGCGCGGATGAAGCTTTCGACTATGGGCTGCGCATCGTGATGAATGGGCTGGCCCAGCAGCTGGACGCGATTCAGAGGCGGACCGCCCACCACTGACGTCGCCGTCAAAATATTTCGTCTGTCGAGAAAAAAGTTTCAAAGAAAGTATGGTGCCAGTCACAATTTGCTGTTAGTGTCGTCTTCAGCCACAGGCGGGCATACCTTCAGCGGAATGCTATCTACCGGGTAACTGAACCTTCATACTCACTGAAGCTGCCGGGCCGCTCTGGACTCGCCGTTACACCGCGTACCATCTGCGCGGCCGGGCTGCTTCTGACGCAAGGAAGTCGCCATGAAATCTGCAGCTGAGCTCGAAACCTATCTGGTCCAGGCCATTGACCTCGCCACCCGGAACGTCCACAACAACGGCGGCCCGTTCGGCGCCGTCGTCGTCACCGCCGAAGGCCGGGCGTTCGAAGGACTCAACCGGGTCACGGCCACCAATGACCCCACCGCACACGCGGAAGTCACCGCCATCCGGGCGGCTTGTGCGGGATCCGGCACCTTTGATCTGACCGGAGCCACCCTTTACACCAGCTGCGAGCCATGCCCCATGTGCCTGGCTTCGGCGCTTTGGGCGCGCATTGACCAGGTCATCTTCGCGGCCGACCGGCACGATGCGGCGCGGGCCGGCTTCGATGACGCCGTCTTCTACGACTATTTCGAAACGCCGGTGGAACTGCGGTCGATGCCGGTGCGCCGGTTGACCCCGGAGGAAACGAGCCCGCTGGCGCCGTTCAAAGCATGGCTGGCCAGCGACACCCGGATCGATTACTAGGCGCCGGCGATCTCCATGACACTTCTGACGAAAACAAGCGAAGAGCAGAATCCCGCCTCAGCCACAGGCAAGGGCCGCGTGCGCGCGTTTCCCCGGCTGGACCGCTTCTTCCAGGTCGCCGAGCGCGGCTCAACCATTGCCAGGGAAATGCGCGGCGGGCTGGTCACCTTCTTCACGATGGCCTACATCGTCATCCTCAATCCGCTGATTTTGGGCGGCCTCAATGCGTCGACCGCGCCGGTGGATGTGGCCGGCGGCTGGTTGCCGGCGGCGCAGGTCGGCGCCGTCACTGGTCTGACGGCCGGGGTCATGACGATCCTGTTCGGCATCGTGGCGAACCTGCCGTTCGGACTGGCGGCAGGCCTGGGCATCAATTCCTTCCTTGCTGTCTCCGTCATCGGCGAGGTGACCTGGCCGGAAGCCATGGGACTGGTGGTGATTAACGGCGTCCTGATCGTGCTGTTCGGCATCACGGGCGCGCGGACGGCCATTTTCCGGGCGGTGCCGCGCGAACTTAAAGCCGCCATCACCGTGGGCATCGGTCTGTTCATCGCCTTCATTGGATTTGTCGATTCCGGCTTTGTCCGGCCAACTAAGGGCGGGCCGCCCGTTCAGTTGGGCGACGGCGGCTCCATCACCTCGGTGCCGACCCTGGTCTTTGTCGGCGCCCTGCTGCTGATCGGGATCCTGCTGGCGCGCAAGGTTCAGGGCGGTCTGCTGATCGGCATCATCGTGAGCACCATCGCCGCCGTCGTCATCGAGGCGGTCTTCCGGATCGGTTCGTCCGGACCGTCCAACGCGGGCGGCTGGCATCTGAACAAGCCGGAGCTCTCCGGAACGCTCGTATCCGTGCCGGACTTCGGGCTGCTGGGACACTTCGATCTCTTCGGAGCCTTCGGCCGGCTGGGGGCGCTCGCGGCCACCATGCTCGTCTTCACCCTGGTTTTCACGAACTTCTTCGATGCGATGGGAACGATGACGGGACTGGCCAAGAGTGCCGGACTGGCGGACAAGCGCGGGACTTTCCCCCGGCTGAAGTCCGCGTTCATCGTCGAGGGGATCGGCGCCGTCGCCGGCGGAATGACCAGCGGATCATCGAACACGGTCTATGTGGATTCCGCCGCCGGGATTGGCGAGGGCGCCCGCACGGGACTGGCCTCGGTGGTCACGGGCCTGTTGTTCCTGGGCTCTATGTTCCTGACACCGCTCACCGCGGTGGTGCCCATAGAGGTTGCCGCAGCGGCGCTGGTGGCGGTTGGTGCCATGATGGTGGCCCAGATCCGGGAGATTAACTTCAAGAAGTTCTCGGTGGCCCTGCCGGTCTTTCTGACGATTGTCACCATGCCGCTGACCTACTCGATTGCTAACGGAATCGGCGTGGGGTTCATCAGCTGGGTGGTGGTCCGGGGTGCTTCGGGCAAGGGGAAAAAGATCCATCCGCTGATGTGGGTGGTTGCGGCCGGTTTCCTGGTCTATTTTGCCCGTGGGCCGATCGCTGCCTGGATGGGCGGCTAGGACGTAGGCGCTGCGCGGTTCGGGGGGTCCCTCCCGGAGCGGCGCCGCGTGCCTGCCCCTACCCGACCAGATGTGCGACCCAAAGACTATGTCCAGGCCCGCGGCCCACACGCCAAACCGGGATTCAAGGCCGCACCACCCGCGGAGGAGGAATAATACAGTCATGTTGGATCTTCTGGATTCGCTGCTGGCACTGCTGGCAGAGTCCGGCGACGGCCGCCCGTACGCCGTCGCCACCATCGTGGGAGCAACGGGTTCGGTGCCGCGGGCGCTCGGGACGTCCATGCTGGTGAGCCCGGACGGTGCGCTGACGGGCAGTCTCTCGAGCGGCTGCATCGAAGGCGCCGTCGTCGAGGCCGCCTTCGAAGCGATTGCCAGCGGTGAGTCGAGCCGGCGGCATTTCGGTTACACCGACTCCGACGCGCTCGCCGTCGGGCTGACCTGCGGAGGCAGTCTCGAGGTGCTGGTTCAGCCGGTCTCCACGGGAGAACGGACTCCCGCGGCGCCGATGTTGACGGCCGGCGCGTTGGCGGCATTAGCCGGGCGCAGCCCGATGGCGGCGGCCGCGCTGATCCGGCGCATCGACGCAGGCGGTGGCGGCGTCGTCGTCGTTTCCGAACCGCAGAACGTGCAGCCGGAGTCCATCATCACCGGGTTGACCGCCATGCTGGGAGAGTCGGTTGCGGTGCAAACGGCCGCCGCGCAACTGATACCGCTGCTGCGCGCGGGTTGGACCGGGCAGCTCCGGCTGACCACCGACTCGGCCGATTGTTGCGGCGAGCCGCTCACGTTGTTCGTTGAATCCCGGCTCAGTGCGCCACGGTTCCTGCTGTTTGGAGCCAATGATTTCGGTGCCGCGCTGTTGCCGGTCGCGCAGCTGCTCGGTTACCGCGTGACGCTCTGCGACGCACGCCCGGCCTTCTCCGGGCAGCCCCGCTTCGACCGCGCGGACGAGGTGGTCACCAGCTGGCCGGACCGCTACCTGCGGACGGAGGCCGCGGCGGGCCGGGTGGATGGACGCAGCGTGATCTGCGTGCTCACCCACGACCCTAAATTCGAAATCCCGCTGCTCACGGCGGCGCTGGACCTTGACGTTGCCTATCTGGGGGCCATGGGATCGCGGCGCAGCCATGCTCAGCGGACCGAGGCGCTGCTCGACGCCGGAGTTCCGCCGGCGAGCCTGGACCGCCTGCATTCGCCCATCGGCCTGGACCTGGGCGCGGTGACACCGGCCGAGGTGGCCGTTTCCATCACCGCAGAGATTCTGGCCACCCGCGCCGGCAAGCGCAGTGTCGGCCCGTTGCGCCATGGTGCCGGTCCCATCCATGGCGCTGGCCGGGGCGATGATGGGCCGTTGCCCGCTGCTTCTGTGCATGCCACCGCGCACCACTGATTTTTCGCAACATTAGGAGCTTGGCATGGATATGAACACCATCGAATCCACCATCCACACCACGGACCCGGGGCGCTGGCGGCCGGGCGACGCGTGGCTGGCCGGCGGGACAGTGCTGTTTTCCTACGGGAGCAGCGTGCTGCGCCGGTTGCTGGACATCAGCGCCGCAGGCTGGACGCCCGTTACCGTTACGGCAGACGGCCTTGAGCTGGCCGCTACCTGCACCATCGCCGAGCTGTATGCACTACTGGAAACGGCGGAAACGGCGGAAGTGTCAGGGCAGCCAAATTTGCCGGCGACGTGGCCCGGGCTTGACTTGGTGCGCCCGTGCTGCGACGCCTTTGTGGCCTCCTTCAAAATCTGGAACATGTCCACGGTGGGCGGGAATCTGTGCACCGCGCTGCCGGCCGGACCCATGACGTCGCTGACCGCAGCCTTGGACGGGACCGCCAGAATCTGGACGGTCGACGGCAGCACGCGCGCCGTGGCGGTCGAAGAGCTGGTGGTCGGAGACGGCGTGACGTCGCTGGCGCCCGGTGAACTGCTGCGCAGCATTACCCTGCCGGCCGCCGCCCTGCGCGCGCAGACGGCATTCCGCCGGCTGTCGCTGTCCAACCTGGGGCGGTCGGGCGTGCTGCTGATCGGCCGGCGCGACGACGACGGCAGCTTCGTGCTGACGGTCACGGCCGCGACAAAGCGCCCGGTCAAGCTGCGCTTTGCGCCGTCGTCGACCGGCCTGACCGACGGCGGTGGAATGCGCGACGGCGGCCAAGTGGGCAGGGACAGTGGCGGCGGAATGCGCGACGGCGGTGGCGTGCCTACCGCTGACGGGCTGCGGGCTGCGCTGGACGCGGCGATTCCGCAGTCGCTCTATCACGATGACATCCACGGTCTGCCCGCGTGGCGCCGCGATATGACCTATCGGCTGGCGGAGGAAATCCGCGCCGAGCTTCTCCCTCCCGGAAACAACCTTGACGGAATCACCTCTGACGGAAACAGACCTGACGTAAACAGACCTGCCGGAAACAGTCCCGCCGGAAACGGCCCTGCCGGAACCCGCCAGGAAGGTGCGTAGGACATGGCGATGGACATCAACGGCTCGTCCACGGACGCCCAGCCCCGTCCCGGCCAGTGCTTGCGCACCTTTTTGCGTGAGCAGGGCAACCTGGGGGTCAAGAAGGGCTGTGACGGCGGCGACTGCGGAGCCTGCACGGTCCACGTGGACGGGAAACCGGTGCACAGCTGCATCTACCCGGCGGTCCGCGCCGACGGCCGGCAGGTCACCACCGTGGAGGGTCTGGCCACGCCGGAGGGCCTGCACCCGATGCAGGAGAATTTCCTGGCCGCCCAGGGTTTCCAGTGCGGGTTCTGCACCGCCGGAATGCTGATGACAGCGGCCACCTTTGATGAGGAACAGAAGCGGAACCTGCCCCGGAACCTCAAGGGCAACCTCTGCCGCTGCACCGGCTACCGCGCCATCGAGGATGCGGTCCGCGGGGTCTGTCATGTCGGCGGGGACCGCCAGCAGGCCGGCGACAACGTGGCCGCCCCCGCCGGTCTGGGCGTGGTGACCGGGGCAGCGCGGTACGCGCTGGATGTTCCGGCGGGGGAGCTCCCGGACCTACTGCATCTGAAGGTGCTGCGCTCGCCGCACGCGCACGCCCGCATTCTTTCCATTGATGCCGCGGGCGCGCTGGGGGTGCCCGGTGTTCAGGCGGTTTTCACCCACGAGGACGCCCCCGCCCAGCGCTTCTCCACCGCCCAGCACGAGGGCTATCTGGATGATCCGGATGATACCCGGGTGCTCGACGACGTGGTCCGCTTCATCGGCCAGCGCGTCGCCGCGGTGGTGGCGGACAGCGTCGGCGCGGCCGAAGAGGGAGTGCGCAGGCTCCGCGTTGACTACCAGGTGCTGCCGGCGGTGTTCGATCCGGTGGCGGCCATGAGGCCGGGGGCGCCGGTGATCCACGGGGAAAAGGATCCGCTGGAGTGCCGCATTTCGCGCCCCGAACACAACGTGGTGGCGGAACTGCACAGCGAGCTGGGGGATGTGGAGGCCGGGCTTGCTGTTGCAGACTTTGTCCACGAAAACACCTACCGGACCCAGCGCGTGCAGCACGCTGCCCTGGAAACTCACGCCGCCATTGCGTATTTCGACGCCGCCGACCGGCTGGTGCTGCGCACCTCAACGCAGGTGCCCTTCCTGACCCGGCGGGCACTCTGCCGCGTCTTCGGCCTGCCGCCGGAAAAGGTCCGGGTGATCTGCGAACGGGTGGGCGGCGGATTCGGCGGTAAACAGGAAATGCTCACCGAGGACATCGTGGCGCTCGCTGCGCTGAAGCTGAAACGCCCCGTGCAGCTGGAATTCACGCGCGAAGAACAATTCACCGCGGCCACCACCCGGCACCCCTTCCGGATCCATGTCCGGGCCGGCGCGCGCCGCGACGGAACGCTGACCGCGCTGTCCTTCGACGTTGTCACCAACACAGGTGCCTACGGCAACCACGCCCCCGGCGTAATGTTCCACGGCTGCGGTGAATCCATTGCCATTTACCGCTGCGCCAACAAGAAGGTGGACGCCCACGCCGTCTACACGAACACCGTTCCGGCCGGTGCCTTCCGCGGTTATGGTTTGAGCCAGATGATCTTCGCCGTCGAATCCGCAATGGATGAGCTGGCGGCGGGCATCGGGATGGACCCGATGGAGTTCCGCCGGCGCAACATCATCGCCAAGGGGGACGTGATGTTGTCCACCCAGCCGGAGCCGGAGGAGGATGTGATCCTGCTGCCGGGCAGCTACGGGCTGGACCAGTGCATTGCACTGACCGCGGACGCGTTGGCGCGCGGCCGCGAACGGGAGCGGGCGGCCGGCGTTGATGATCCCGGGCCGGGGTGGCTGGTCGGCGAAGGGTCCGCGGTGTCCATGATCGACACGGTGCCGCCGCGCGGCCATTTTGCCGAGGCCACGGTGGCGCTGCTGCCGGACGGTCGTTACCAGGCAAGCGTGGGCACAGCGGAGTTCGGTAACGGCACGACGACGGTGCACGCCCAGTTGGTGGCCACCGCGCTGGGGACCACGGCGGACCGGGTCCTGGTCCGGCAGTCCGATACCGACGTCGTCGGTCATGACAGCGGGGCGTTCGGTTCCACCGGCACCGTGGTGGCGGGCAAGGCATCGCTGGCTGCGGCGGAGGAACTCGCCTGCACACTGCTGAAGTCCGCCGCCGTTATCAGCGGCGCGGACGTGTCGGACTGCCGGCTGGACTCCGGCTCGGTCGGTTGCGCCGGCGTCCGCATCCCGCTGGAGGAGCTGTACCGGCACGCCGAGGCCGCCGGAACGCCGCTGCTGGCGCAGGGACGTTGGGGTGGCAGCCCGCGGTCCGTGGCCTTCAATGTGCACGGTTTCCGGGTGGCGGTGAATTCAGGCACGGGCGAGCTGCGGATCGTGCAAAGCGTCCAGGCGGCCGACGCCGGTGTGGTGGTGAATCCGATGCAGTGCCGCGGCCAGGTGGAGGGCGGCATTGCGCAGGCTATGGGTGCGGCGCTCTACGAGGACGTGGTGGTTGGCGCGGAAGGGGCGGTGGAGACGAAAATTTTTCGGCAGTATCACCTGCCCACGTTCGCGGATGTGCCGCGCAGCGAGGTCTATTTTGCCAAAACCTCGGACGAGTTGGGTCCGCTCGGAGCGAAGTCCATGAGTGAGAGCCCGTTCAACCCGGTGGCGCCAGCGCTGGCGAACGCGATCCGGAACGCCACCGGGGTCAGGTTCACCGAGCTGCCGCTGGCGCGGGACAGGATCTATCTGGGACTGCGGGACGCTGGCTTGGCGGACGTTGGCTCAGCCCAGCAGATGCAGGCCCTCGACGGTGTCAACGTCGGCACCGTCGGACTGGTCAGAGCAGTCGATCAGATCCACTAGCCCTGGGTTGGTCCGCAGGAAAGTACGGGCGCCAGAGTCTCCGGACGCTACAGCAGCCGCCTGCCGGGCCAGAGATGAATCGAAAAGGACCGGATGCCCGCGCTGCAGGACCGCTGCGCTGTAGGAGGACGCACTGTCCGGGGATGCGCCGTGAGAGGACGGGCTGTCGCGGGAAGCACTGTTGGCGGGCGCGCTTTCGGGGAAGACGCTTTCGGGGGAGGGGATGTACCCGGCGGCGGTCACCCTTCCGCCCCGGTGCGCCTCCAGCAGCCGGGTCACCGTCGCAGCGGTGAGTGCGGGCTGATCCACGAGCGCCACCAGCACGTGGTTCCCGGGATGGGCAGCGCCGATGCCCAGCCGGAACGAGGTGCTCATGCCCTCCGCCCAGCGCGGGTTCTCGAGGATCCGGTAGGACCGCAGATCGGTGCGGGACCGGACCAGCTGAGCATCCGCGCCCAGTACGACGACGACGTCCCGGCAGCCGCCCGCGCGGAGCACGCCGGCCAGATGCTCAACCAGCGTTGTTCCCCGGAACGCAAGCAGGGCCTTCGGGCCCCGGCCCAACCGGCGGCCGGCACCCGCGGCCAGCAGGACCGCCGTCGTCGTCCCGGTCACTCCCTGCTGACCTGCGCATCTGAAGCTTGCGCTGTTCCGGAGTCCGCTGTCCCCGCCCATGCCATAGCGCTAATCTATCCCCACCCGGGGACTCAGGCAGAATAGTCCGCCCGCTGGAAGGCCAGTTCGGCCAGGACAGCCGCGGCTTTCGGCAAGAGAGAGTCATCGAAGGCAGCGCGGGGAGAATGGTTCATAGCTGCCTTCAGGGGTTCCTCCTCGAGAGTTGCGCCGAGCAGCACATAGGCGCCGGGAACTTCGTGCAGTACGTGTGAGAAATCCTCCGAACCCGTCATCGGCACATCCAATTCGCGGAAGCTGCCGGTTCCGAAGGTTTTGGTGATGATGTCCGCCAAGTATTGGTGTTCCTGCGGCGCGTTGACGGTGACAGGGTAGTCCGGTGTCTGCACGAGCTCCACCGTCATGCCATGGGCATCCGCAATGCCGCGGCACAGGCGCTGGACATCGGCAACGATCCTGTCCCGGTTCTCCGACGAGAAGACCCGCAGCGTCAGATCAAAACTTGCCGTGTCGGGAATGATATTCCCCAGAGTACCTGCCGCTATCCGCCCGACGGTGGCCACCACCGGATCGAATACGTCGAAACCGCGCGTCACCAGGGTCTGCATGGCGAGCACCATTTCGCAGGCTACGGGCACCGGATCCTTGGCCAGATGTGGCTGCGACCCGTGTCCGCCCTCGCCTCTGACGGTGACATAAAATTCTTCACAGCCAGCCATGAGCGTGCCCGGACGGGAGTAGAAAACTCCATTGTCGAACTTGCCGGAAAAGACATGGAGCCCGAACGCGGCCTCGACCTGCCGGCCCGCTGCGTCCAGGACGCCGTCTTCAACCATGAAGCGTGCGCCGTTGTAATCTTCTTCACCCGGCTGGAACATGAAAACCACGTCGCCGCAGAGATCCTCCCGTCGCTGGTGCAGCACACGGACGGCGCCGTAGAGGGCGGCCACATGCATATCGTGCCCGCAGGCGTGCATGGCTCCGGGAATTTCGGAGCTAAAATCCAGGCCGGTCTCTTCGCTGACCGGAAGCGCGTCCATGTCCCCCCGCAGTAAAACCACGGGGCCGGCGGTGCCGTCTTCCCTGAGCCGTCCGCCGCGCAGCACGGCAGTGACGGCACTTTGCCGGTGGCCCAGGGTAATCTCCAAGCCGTCAAGGTCCTCCAGCCGGTCAAGCAGCAGCCGCTGTGTCAGCGGCAGGTTGAGGCCGATTTCCGGGATGCGGTGGAGGGCCCGGCGGAAATCGATGATCTCATCTCGGAGGGCGTCCGCGTCATGCTGAAGTGAAGGCACTGTGACCATTTTCTATCGGGCGGGGATTGAGCGTTTGAATACACAGTATTCGGTGTCTGTCCTCAAATCAACAGATTATTCGATGAGGAATTCTCCCGGCCCGGGACTTGGCGGCGTTGACTCGGTGGTCCTACTCGGTTGCGGCAAAGACGCCCGTCAGGAACGGCGGCCGGACGAGCCGGATGAGCCGGGTCTGCTGGATGAGCCGGGTCTAGCGGATGAGCCGGGTCTAGCTTCCGCCAGCCTCGGGCTCGAAGGTCTTCTGTGGTTCCTGCGGCTGTGACTGCGATTCCGCCCGGTTCGGGTCGCTGACATCATGGCACCGGCTCAGCACCTCGACGGCGGCCACCGGATCATTGTCCCTTAGCGCCTGCAGTATGCCGCGGTGGTCATGCACGACTTTTGCTAGATAGTTTGCGCCCTGGCGGTAGGTGAGGGTGATCCGTTTTTGGACGGGGTGGTTCCAAATGGAGGTGAGCACATTGACTAGGAAGTCATTGCCGGAGGGCTCCATCAGGGCTATATGGAAGGCCCGGCCGAGGCGGAAGATTTCCAGGCTGTCCGCCGGATCAATGATCGCGGTTTCCTCAACGAGGCTGTTCATGCGGATCAGTTGCTGCGGGGTGTAGACACCGCAGGCCCGCCGGACGGCCAGCGTTTCAAGGGCATAGCGGACTTCGAAGACATTGGCGATCTCACGGTCGTCGAGCTGATTGACAATGTACCCTCTGCCCGGCACCAGTGTGGTCAGGTTTTCCAACGTTAGCTGTGTCAATGCGTCCCGGACAGGAGTGCGGGAGACGCTGTACTGGGCCGCGACCTGTTCCTGGATCAGGGCCGTGCCGGCGGGGAGCACCCCACTTACGATGTCGCCGCTGATGTGTTCGTAGACCCGCACCGCCAGGGGTCTTACGTCTCTAGGTTGCGCGGCCAAGGCATTCCTCCGCTTTCTGTTCGTTCGACTCTGGCATCTTGGCGTGGCTTCAGGTTTTCCCCGCCACCGACCTGGAAAACTCTCCCCATCGCCTCGGAGCGACGAATTAAGGTAAGCGTAACAAAAAACCCTTGACCCCCGACTGTGACCTCGAATACATTGTATACACCGTCAGTCAGGAGACTTGAAATGTATGTATTAAATACTTGGTACGTGGCTGCGTGGTCCAACGAAGTGACCCGCAAACCGGTACGTCGCGTCATTTGCGAGCAGCCGATCGTGCTCTTCCGTAGGCAGGACAATGCAGCAGTCGCGTTGGCCGACCGCTGTGCTCACCGGGCGTTCCCGCTCTCGGCCGGGCGAACCATCGGAGATTCGGTGGAGTGCGGATACCACGGTTTCACCTACGGTGCCGACGGAGTGTGCACCAAGGTGCCGGGACAGACCACGGTTCCGGAGCGTGCACGAGTGCGGAAATACCCCGTCGTTGAAAAAGACGGGTGGATCTGGGTCTGGACCGGAGACGCGGAATTGGCCGATCCGGCCGATGTGCCGGACACGCATTGGATGGTCGACCCCGAGTGGGCTACCGTCACGCACTCCTACCATTTCAAGTGCCGTGCCTCCCTGATCCACGATAACCTGCTGGATCTGACCCACGAATCCTTCTTGCACAAGACAACTGTGGGCGATGACTACATTTACGAGCACGGCATAACGGTTGAGGTGGAAGGCAACGTGGTCAGTGTGGACCGGCTGATGCCGTCCGTCGCTGCGCCGCCGCTGTACGCCGAGACGATGGACGCCCGGGGGCTGTTCGACCGCTTCCACTGCACCGAGTTCTTCGTGCCCAATATGCATGTACTGCACTCGGGTATCACCGGTGTGGGCCGCCCGCGCGAAGAGGGGTACCTGATCAAGGTACTCAACGGTATAACCCCCATTGACGAACACAATGCCTGGTACTACTACGCCTTCAGCCGCAACTTCGCCGTAGACAATGAACAGGCCACCGAGGAACTGCGCGTCGGGCTGGGCACGGTATTGGACGAAGATGCCGAGGCGCTTGAGGCGCAGGAGATCGGTATGCAGACGCGCCCCGACGGCGAACATGACGTCCTCATCGCCCAGGACGGCGGCGTGGCCAAGGCCCGGCGCATCTTCAATGCTCTTCTCAAGAAAGAGCATCAGGCCCGGCCACAGGTCCAGGAGGCGGCACGACTGGAGCCTGCTGCCGCCAGGAACGGGTAGGTCCGGTATGTGGATGCTGATCAGGGCCAACGCCCTGGGCGCGGAAACCTCCGCCGAGTCGGGTGCGAGGATCCTTGCGGCCTGTCCGGACTCGGCCGAACGTGGCGACCCGTGGCGCTGGACGATAGAGCTGAACGAGTCGACGGTGGAACCGGCTGTGACGCTGGAGGCGGATGAAAGCCACATTGCCGCAGTCAGCGCACGCTACGAGGGCGGGTACACCGGCCTGTTTCAGCGCGGCGCCGGGGAGCAGCTCATCGTGGCGGCATTGACGGGCGAAGCACTCGTGGCCGCGGAGAACGGGCCGTGGGAACGGTGGCTGCGCCGCGGTGATGTCTTCATCGTCGAAGGCGAAGATCCGGAGACCATCCGGCTGTCGCTGCCCGTCGGAGATTCCGCTGTGCAGGTCATTACGCTCGCACCAACGAAGGCCAAGGTACTCCGGTGGGTACCCTGACGGGTTCCCTCAACACCGCGCAGTGCCGCACACGTCAAAACTGCGCAGTGCTGCACTAAATTTCGTCGGTTACGTCCAGAGACACTGTTGCCGGACCATTCAGGTCGGCCCATGAAAGGTATCCAAATGCATCCTTCCCGCAAATCCATCCTCGTGACCGGTTGCCTGCTCCTGGCGCTGTCCATGAGCGCCTGTACCACCGTTTCGGAGGCCGCACCGAAGAACTCCGGAGCGGACACATCGGCCGCAGCGCCGTCCATCACCGAGATCAAAGTCAATCAGAAGGCCCGGGATCTGCTGCCCGAGAGCATCCGTTCGGCCGGGGTCCTGCGAGTCGCGTCCGACCCCACCTACGCCCCGTTTGAGTACTTCGATACGGACAATAAGACCATCATCGGCTGGGATGTCGACTTTTCCGACGCCGTCGCCGCAGCTCTGGGTCTGAAGGCGGAACATGTGGCCGGAACCTTCGACACCATCCTGCCCGGACTGGCATCGGGCAAATACGACATGGCCCTTTCGGCCTACTCGATCACGCCCGAGCGCGAGAAAATTGTTGACTTTGTCCAGTACATCAACGGTGGTTCCGGTGTTGCCGTCATGGCCGGAAACCCACAGAACATCACGATGGATCCGACGTCGATGTGCGGCAAGAAGATTGCCGGGCAGAAGGGGTCCATCCAGTCCATGGAACTGATTCCGTCCTTCTCGAAGGAATGCACCGCAAGCGGAAAGGCGGCTATCGAGGTGCAGAACTTCCCAGCGCAAACCGAGGCCAATCTCGCCCTGACGTCCGGGCGCGTCGATGGAGTGGTGGCGGACAGCACCTCATTGGCCTACCAGAGCAAACTGGCCGGCAATAAGTTCGAGTTGGCCAAGGGCAAGGACTACGACCCGGCCCCCGCGGGGCTGGCGCTGGCCAAGGATTCCGGGCTGAAGGACGCCGTCACGGAAGCCACCCGGGATGTCCTCGACAGCAGCTTCTACCGCGGCATCAGCAGCAAATGGGGCCTTCCGGACAGCGTTCTGGTGACCTCCGACGTACTGGATAAGAAGTAAGCGATGAAGGAAGATTCAGCGACCCTGACGGCTCCGGCGGCAACGGCGGAGCCGTCAGGCGACGCCTACACTGTCGTCAAGGCACGGCATCCCGGCCGCTGGGTGTCCGCCGTCGTCATCCTGGCCGTGGCGGGACTGTTGCTGCGCTCTGTCCTGACGAATCCCCACTTCGGCTGGGACGTCGTCGTGCTCTACCTCAGCGAGGTGTCCATCGGCAGGGGGATCCTAATTACGCTGGAACTGACGGCCATCAGTATGGTGATCGGCACCGTGCTCGGCGTCATCTTCGCCGTGATGCGGCTGTCAACCAACCCGGTGGTGCGCACGGCGGCATTTGGCTACGTGAACTTTTTCCGGGGCACACCGGTCCTGGTGCAGCTGCTGTTCTGGTTCAACCTGGCGGCGCTATACCCGGTCATCACCCTGGGCATCCCCGGCATCCATCTGGACGCCAATCAACTGATCACACCAATGACCGCGGCCATTCTGGGACTGGGCCTGAACCAGGGCGCGTATATGTCCGAGATTGTCCGCGCCGGCATTCTATCCGTGGACAACGGGCAGATCGAGGCGGCCGAGGCACTCGGGATTACCCGGATGCAGACCATGCGCCGGATAGTGCTGCCGCAGGCCATGCGCGTCATCATCCCGCCCACCGGCAATGAGACCATCGGGATGCTCAAAGCCACCTCATTGGTCAGCGTCATCTCGGTGCCCGAGCTGCTGTACTCGGCCCAGGTCATCTACGCGCGTACCTTCGAAACGATCCCCATGCTGATAGTCGCCAGCCTGTGGTACCTGCTGATTACGTCCGTATTGACCGTCGGCCAGTACTACCTGGAACGCCGTTACGCCCGCGGCAACCAGCGGGCCCTGCCGCCCACACCCCTGCAGCAGCTAAAGAAGTTCTTCCGCACCCACGATGCGCTCTCCCTGAAAGGCGGACGGCCATGACGGCACAAGCAACACTGGAGCCGATGATCAAGGCGGATGCGATCTGCAAAAGCTACGGGTCCCTCGAGGTCCTCAAGGGAATCGACCTGCAGGTGGCCTCCGGTGAAGTGATCTGCCTGATTGGTCCCTCCGGTTCCGGCAAGAGTACTTTCCTGCGCTGCATCAACCACTTGGAAACAGTCGACGGCGGGCGGATGTGGGTCGACGGCAGGATCGTCGGCTATGACCTCAAAGGCACGAAGCTCCACGAACAGAGCCACAAGGACATCTGCCGCCAACGCACCGACATCGGCATGGTCTTCCAACAGTTCAACCTGTTCCCGCATATGACCGTCGTGGAAAATCTGATCGAGGCTCCACGGTTGGTGCGCAAGGAAAAGAAGTCGGTGGCGGCCGAACGCGCATTGCGGCTGCTGGAAAAAGTGGGGCTGGGCGACAAAGCCGGCGCCTACCCGCGGCAGCTCTCCGGTGGTCAGCAACAGCGCGTGGCCATCGCCCGGGCATTGTGCATGGAGCCTAAGCTCATGCTTTTCGACGAGCCGACCTCCGCCTTGGACCCTGAGCTGGTGGGCGAGGTGCTCAAGGTGATGAAGGACCTCGCACAGTCCGGCATGACCATGGTCGTCGTCACCCACGAGATGAATTTCGCCCGGGATGTGGCGGACCGGGTGATCTTCATGGACGGCGGACACGTAGTTGAAGAGGGACCGGCCCGCGGCGTCATCACCAATCCCCAGAATGAGCGCACCAAGTCTTTCTTGGCATCAGTGCTCTCCGAGTAGCGGGCAGCTGATGGCCACCGGCCCCGACGACCGAAAGTAAAGCAATGAAAACAGCAGAGTTCTTCGACGTTAACGTCAGCAGCATCAGCCGGGAGTCGGACTGCGTGGTCTCCTTGACGCTCCAGTGCCCCTTCGGCGGGGAGCTGCCGCAGTGGGAGCCCGGGGCGCACGTGGATCTAATGCTGCCCAACGGGGTGATGCGCCAGTACTCCCTGTGTTCGGAAACCGGCCAGGCGGACTGGCGTGTCGCCGTGCTGCGCGAACCGGCCGGGCGCGGTGGCTCTGCCTTTGTCCATGATGAGCTGCGGCCCGGCACCAAGGTCCAAGTCCGTCCACCGCGGAACAACTTCGCGCTGGCGCCGGCCCCCGAATACCTGTTCATCGCCGGCGGCATCGGCATCACCCCGATCCTGCCGATGATCCGCAGGGCCGCGGAGACCGGTGTGCCCTGGCGCCTGGTGTATCTGGGCCGCAGCCGGAACAGCATGGCATTCCTTAACGAGCTAGAGGCCTACGGCGGCAGCGTCCACATCCATGCCGACGATGAAAGCGGGCTTTTCCCGCTGGCGGAGCTGCTTCACCAGCCCGGCGCCGGATTCCATCTCTACACCTGTGGACCGGGGCCGCTGCTTAAGATCATCCAGTCCATGACCGGGGCCTGGGCGGACGCCTCCCGGTTTCACTTTGAGCGGTTTGTCCCGGACCCGGCGGACGCCGGTGCTGCTGCGGCGGTGGTGGACGGAGACCACGATTTCACCGTGGAGCTGTCCGATGGCTCCGAAGTCGAAGTGCCGGCCGGAACCACCGTCCTGAAGGCGCTGGAAGGCGCCGGCCTGCCGGTGCTCAGCTCCTGCCAAGAGGGCATTTGCGGTACCTGCGAGACAGCGGTGGTCAGCGGCGAGATCGATCACCGGGACAGCCTGCTTTCGGAGGACGAGCGCCTGGCCGGGGATACCATGATGATCTGCGTCTCGCGCTGCAAGGGTAAACGGCTCGTTTTGGACCTTTAGCAAGGCTTCGGATCTGTTCACGGAGCCGGTGTGCGCGTGGACCCTTTCGTCCTGCCGGGTCAGATCCGCACAGAAAAGCCGGTCCGTCATGGGCCGGCTTTTCTGTGCACTCCCGGTGGCAGGTCCTGCCGCCGGGACGACGGCGAAACCCCGCCTTTAGTGTGGCGCTGGCGCGGCGCTAGCTGTCGCCGCCCGCGCCGCCCGTGGTGCCGGCGTTGACGTTGTTCAGCTGGTACTTCTCCGCGGCCAGTACCGGTACCGAGGAGTCGACCTCCCCGCGCTTGGCGAGCAGCTGCAGCGTCCGGACGACGACGGAGTGGGAGTCGATCTTGAAGAACCGGCGGGCGGCGGCGCGGGTGTCGGAGAAGCCGAAGCCGTCGGCCCCGAGCACCGCGTAGTCGCCGGGCACAAACTGCCGGATCTGATCCGGGACGGCCTTCATGTAGTCGCTGACCGCGATCACGGGTCCGCTGCTGCCCTGCAGTGCCGAGGTGACAAACGGCAGGCGCGGTTCCGCCGTCGGGTCCAGGAACTCCTGCTCCTCGGCCTCCAGCCCGTCGCGGCGCAGCTCGGTCCAGGACGTCACCGACCAGACATCGGCCGAAACTCCCCAGTCGTCGGCGAGGATCCGTTGGGCTTCCAGCGCCCACGGCACGGACACGCCTGAGGCGAGCAGCTGGGCCCGCGGGCCTTCCGTCCGGGAGGGAGCCAGCAGATACATCCCCTTGAGCAGCGCGTTGACGTCCAAGCCCTCCGGCTCGGCTGGCTGCGTGATCGGCTCGTTGTAGACCGTGATGTAGTACATAACGTTCGGATCGGTGTGCTTGCCGCCGTACATGCGCTCCAATCCGGCACGCATAATATGGCCGATTTCGTATCCGTACGCGGGGTCGTAGGTGACCACGGCCGGGTTGGTGGAGGCCAGCAGCGGGGAGTGTCCGTCCGCGTGCTGCAGTCCTTCACCCGTGAGGGTGGTGCGGCCCGCGGTGGCGCCGATGATGAAACCGCGGGTCATCTGGTCCCCGGCGGCCCAGAAGGCGTCGCCGGTGCGCTGGAACCCGAACATGGAGTAGAAGACGTAGACCGGGATCAGCGGTTCGCCATGCGTGGCGTAGGCGGTGCCCGCGGCCGTGAACGCAGCGACGGAACCGGCCTCGTTGATCCCAGCATGCACAATCTGACCGGACGTGGATTCCTTGTACGCCAGCACCAGGTCGCGGTCCACTGACAGGTAATTCTGGCCGTTCGGGTTGTAGATCTTCGCCGTCGGGAAGAAGGCATCGATGCCGAACGTGCGGGCCTCGTCGGGGATGATCGGCACAATCCGCTTGCCGAACTCCTTATCCCGGATCAGTTCCTTGAACAGCCGCACGAAGGCCATCGTGGTGGCGGCCTGCTGTTTGCCGGAGCCACGCTTGGCGATATCAAAGCTCTTCGAATCGCTCACCGGCAGCGCCTTATGCGCCGTCCGCCTTTCGGGAACGGAGCCGCCCAGTTCGGCGCGGCGTTCCATTAGGTATTTAATCTCCGGCGCCTCCATCCCCGGGTGGTAGTACGGGGGCCGGTACGGGTCCTTCTCCAGTACCTCGTCGGAGATGGGGATGCGGAGCAGATCGCGGAAGTCCTTGAGGTCCTTGAGCGTGAGTTTCTTCATCTGGTGCGTGGCGTTGCGGGCCTCGAAGTTGGTGCCCAGCCCGTAACCCTTGACCGTTTTCACCAGCACCACCGTGGGCTTGCCCTTGAACTCGGTGGCGGCCTTGTACGCCGCGTAGACCTTGCGGTAGTCGTGACCACCGCGCTTGAGGTTCCAGATCTCGTCGTCGCTCAGATCGGCAACCATTTCCTTGGTCTGCGCGGTCTGGCCGAAGAAGTGCTCGCGAACAAAACCGCCGGACTCGGCCTTGTAGGTCTGGTAATCGCCGTCGACCGTGGTATTCATGACCTCCACCAGCGCGCCCTCGCGGTCCTTGGCCAGCAGGTCATCCCACTCGCGGCCCCAGACAACCTTGATCACGTTCCAGCCGGCGCCGCGGAAGAAAGCCTCCAGCTCCTGCATGATCTTGCCGTTGCCGCGCACCGGCCCGTCCAGCCGCTGGAGGTTGCAGTTGATCACGAAGTTGAGGTTGTCGAGCTTGTCATTGGCCGCGAGTTGCAGCAGGCCGCGGCTTTCCGGCTCGTCCATTTCGCCGTCGCCCAGGAACGCCCAGACCTGCTGGTCGGAGGTGTCCTTGAGACCACGATTGTGCAGGTACCGGTTGGACTGCGCCTGGTAGATCGCGTTCATCGGGCCAATGCCCATGGAAACGGTGGGGAATTCCCAGAACTCCGGCATCAGGCGCGGGTGCGGGTAGGAGGAAAGCGCGTGCCCTTCCTTGGACTTTTCCTGCCGGAATCCGTCCAGATCCTGCTCGGACAGCCGGCCTTCCATGAACGCGCGGGCGTACATGCCGGGGGAGGCGTGGCCCTGGAAGAAGATCTGGTCTCCGCCGCCGGGGTGGTCCTTGCCCCGGAAGAAGTGGTTAAAGCCGACCTCGTAGATGGTGGAGGCGCCGGCGTAGGTGGAAATATGCCCGCCCACGCCGATATCGGGGCGCTGCGCACGGTGCACCATCACGGCGGCATTCCAGCGCAGCCAACGGCGGTAGCGCCGTTCAATATCCTCATCCCCCGGGAACTCCGGCTCCTGGTCCGCGGGGATGGTATTGACGTAGTCCGTCGTGGTCACCATCGGCACGCCGACGCTCTGCGCACCGGCCCGCTGCAGCAGGCTGCGCATAATGAATTGGGCGCGTTCCGTGCCCTGTTCCTGGATCAGGGAGTCCAGGGACTCGATCCACTCGGCAGTTTCTTCCGGATCGCCGTCCGGCAGTCGGTGGGTTAGTCCGCTCAGGATGTGGGAGTTCTCTTCGCCTGCGGCCACGTCAGACCTTTCGTCGTTGAAAGCGTTTCTCCCGGAGGTTCGACCGGTACGTCATATTTTCCGTATTATGAGAAACAAATATTGTAGAATGAGAATACAGGTGTCTGCGGGAGCGGTCAATACCCATCGCCCGGTGGCATGTCGGTTGAATGTTGAAATGGAGATCCCGTGAGCAGCGGACTATGCAGCGACTCGAGGAATGACGCGGGGAGTATGTCGGACAGAGACCCGGGCAGCGGGTGCGTCGGCGGGAAGAACGACGGCGGCAGGGTCGCCGTCGTGACCGGCGCCGGCTCGGGGATCGGCCGGGCCGTGGCACGACTGCTGCTGCGCTCCGGATATCGGCTGGTCCTGGCCGGTCGGAGGGAGCAGGAACTCCACGACACCGCCGACGGTCATGCCGCCGCACTGATACAGCCAACCGACGTGACCCTGCCGGACGAGGTCGAAGCACTCTTTGACCGCGGGGTGGGGGAATTCGGACGGGTGGATGTGCTGTTCAACAACGCGGGCATATTTGGTCCCGTCGGGTCGGTGGACGAGATCTCCCTGCGGGACTGGGAAAGCACCGTGTCCGTGAACCTGACCGGATCCATGCTTTGCGCCGCGGCCGCAGTACGGGCCATGAAGGCGCAACAGCCGCAGGGCGGAAGGATCATCAACAACGGCTCGATCTCCGCGCATTCGCCGCGGCCCCGGTCGGCAGCCTATACGGTGACCAAACATGCCATGACGGGGCTGACCAAGTCCATCGAACTGGACGGGCGCGAATTCGGCATCACCTGCGGGCAAATCGACATCGGCAACACCGCGACGGACATCATGTCAACCCTCGGCGTGGGCACGGGTGCCCTGCAGGCGGACGGCCGGCGCCTGGTGGAGCCCACGTTCCCGGTGGCCGAAGCGGCCCGGGCGGTGCTGATGATGGTGGATATGCCGCCGTCGGTCAGCGTTGGATCCGTGCTGATCACGGCTGCTGGCATGCCTTTCATAGGCCGAGGCTGATCTGACGTAGTCAATGGATACAGCCGGCACAACGCTGCCGTCCGCTTCCCGGCAGGGCTGCTGACGGCAGCGTTGAGCCTGCTGCGGATCCAGTGTCCCGAACGCATCGACTGTGCAGCCGATGGGTGAACGAGACCCCGTTCGGTCACCTGCTGCACAGTCGACGTGAATCTAGTGCCCGGATTCGACCCGGCGGATCGGCACCTCGGAGCCGGCAGCATCAATGAGTTTGCCGTCTTCCCAACGGTCGCCGTGCTCCAGGGCTTCCACCACCTCAGCAGGAACCAAGCGGTCAGCTGCGGCGGCGAACACTGACGGGTTCTCCGAGTTGCCGGCCTTGAGGTGATTGAACAGCAGGTTCAGCAGGATCGCCATGATGGCTGCAGAGCTGATGCCGGAGTGGAAGATGGTCGCGAACCAGTCGGGGAACTTGTTGTAGAACGTAGGCGCGGCGATGGGAATGATCCCCGCACCAATGGCTGTCGCCACGATGATCAGGTTCATGTTGTTTTTGTAGCTGACCGTGGAGAGCGTACGGATACCGCTGGCTGCCACCGTACCGAACAGGACGATGCCCGCGCCGCCCAGGACCGACGTCGGCACGGCTGCCACCACGCGTCCCATCACGGGCAACAGACCCAGGATCACCAGGATGACGCCGCCGGCGGCAACGACAAACCGGCTCTTAATGCCCGTGACGGCCACTAGACCTACGTTCTGGGCAAAGGCGCTTTGCGTGAAAGAGCCGAAGATGGGGGCCACGGCACTGGCGGCCATATCCGCCCGCAGGCCGTTGCCGAGCCGTTTGGCATCAACCTTCGTGCCGACGATTTCGCCGACCGCCAGGATATCCGCTGAGGTCTCCACCATGATGACCAAAACAACGATGAACATGGAGATGATGGCGGCAATGTTGAACGTGGGCAAGCCCAGGTGGAACGGTACGGGGAACGCGGCGATCTCACCGACGCCGACTTTGGAGAAGTTGGCCATCCCGAGGGGTACAGCCACCAGCGTGCCGATCACAATGGCCAGCAGGATCGAGAGGCGCGAAATGGTGCTGCTGCCAAGCTTGCTGAGCAGCAGGACGATGGCCAGGGTCAGGGCTGCCAGCCCAATATTGGCGACGCTGCCGTAGTCCGGGGCTTTGGCGTTGCCCCCCATGGCCCAATTGGCCGCGACGGGCATCAGGGACAGCCCGATGACGGTGATCACGGTCCCGGTCACCACGGGCGGGAAGAACTTTATGATCTTGGAAAAGATGGGGGTGATCAGGAACCCGATCACGGAGGAGACAATGACGGCGCCGAAGACAGATTGGATGCCGCCACCGCCCTTGACGATTGCCACCATGGTCGCAACGCCGGCAAACGATACGCCTTGGACCAGCGGCAGCTGGGAGCCGAAGAACGGCACACCCACAGTCTGCAGCAACGTGGCGAGGCCGCCCATGAAAAGGCAGGCGGCAATCAGCAGGCCGATATCCGCGGTGTTCATACCCGCGGCCTGCCCAACGATCAGCGGCACGGCAATGATGCCGCCGTACATGGTCAGGACATGCTGGAGCCCGTAGCCGAAGCTGGCCCCTATCGACATCCGCTCGTCTTCGGGCCTGTCGGTGGTCGCGGGCCGCGAGCGTCGTAATCTGGTTGATTTAGACATTTTGCTGTATCTCCGTCTCGGCAATCAATCGTGCCGTCATGAAAAATTTTGGTCATGCGGGGTGCATGAAAAGCTTTGGTCATGAAACTGCCCGATTGATACTTCGCTTGGCGGGTTCTTCCGCGCTGAAAGTGTCGGGTCAAGAGTGTCCCGGGACGGGCGGTCAGCCCGTCCCCGGGGCACCAGGTCCTAGCAGAAGCCGGCGATGCCTTCCCAGGCCCGGCCGGCGTCGGATGCGTCTTCACGCAGGACCGTTGCTTCGATCAGACCGTAAGGACGGTCAGCGGCGAAGAAGACCTCGTTCGGATTGTCCAACCCGAAGGGAGACAGATCCACGAGGAAGTGGTGCTTGTTCGGCATGGAGAACTTGATCTCATCGATTTCGGGGTGGGCCTCGAGGACCTTCTTGCCCATTCCGTACAGGGTGTTCTGCAGGGCTGTGGAGTAGTTCTCCGTAAATCCTTCCAGCAGCAGGGCCTTGACGTCGTCGTAGGCCTTGTTGAAGTCAACGTCGGTGGTGTTGTAACGCCACCGGGCTGCGACCTCGGTCGACAAGATCCGCTCACTTGTCTCAGCCAAGGTGGTGTACTTGTCCACCGGGAAGCCCTCGAAGCCGGACTGAGTGGTCTTAAGGACCGTCAGGCCCTTGAGGCCGCCCACGACCTGGACGTCGTCGCCGTCCTTGACGACGACGGCGGTCCGGGTTTCCGTTCCGTTCTTGACGAACGAGTGGTTGTGCGCGGACCCATCGGCCTGGATGCGGTCCCAGGTATAGGACTCTGCCGCCCACCGGCCGCCGTCCACCCACTCGAAGCCGGAGGTGAAGTGCTCGGCCAAGCGGAGCAGGAACTTCTCCGGCGAGCCGACGCCTTCACGGGCAAAGGCGTAGACGGTGTTCTTCTGCGTATCCGTCGGGACGACATGCGCGTTGTCGCCTTCCAGGTGGGCTGCCTCGAAGTCCCCGCGCAGCTCGGAGGTGACGTTGAGGTCCTCGATCTCGTGGCGGTCCGTGTCGCGGGTGACCTTGACCAGGCGGACCTCCGCCTTGCCGAACTGGTTGGCGCCGAGAATGATGTTGTTGCTGCTCATGATTAGTTTCCTCTGTACGTTGAGTAGGCGAATGGACTGAGCAGCAGCGGCACGTGGTAGTGCGCCTCGCTCTGGGCGACAGTGAATGTCAGCACAACCTCCGGGAAGAAGGTGTCCGTGTTGATGCCGGCGAAGTAGGCCCCGGTGGCAAAGTGCAGCCGGTAATCTCCGGAGGCAAGCCGCTCGGGGCCAAGGTCTTTCACCCGACCGTCGGCATCTGTTTTGCCCGTCGCAATCGTGGACCAAGCGTCACCGTCGCGGGCATAAAGCTCGACGGCGACACCTGCCGCCGGCGTGCCGGCTGCGGTATCCAGAATGTGGGTGGTCACATGGGAGACGCTCACGCGGTTACTCCTCCTTTGAGCCGCAACAGGGCGATTTCGCGCAACTGCTGGGCAACGATGGGATTCTCGGTTTCGGGAGTGTTCTGCAGACGCTCGTTGAGGGCGGCCAGGATTTCGCGTGAACTCCGACCGGCGGCCCGGATCAGGAAGACCCGGCCGAATTTTTCCTCATACGACCGGTTTCCCGCCACGAGCTCTGCCGCCACCTGTGCATCGGTAGGGCCGAGAGCTGCCTGTTCGGAACGAGACAGGGCAGCCTCGGCATTGCTGCCGGCTGCGCGTTCCCCGATCCGGGGGTGGTGGGAGAGCGCCGATTCGATTTCCGCGTCTGCGAACGGATTGGCTGCCTTGCCGGCGTAGTCCAGCAAGGCTTCGATGCTGATAAAAGGCCGGGCCTGGGCTATCTCGTCGATCCAACGCGGTACGTCAATACAGGGGCGGAGGACGGCGACCGCCTCGGAGGGCTCTAACTGATTGAATCGCTCAAGGGTCATTTGTTCAAGCAACATTGCTTGTACCTCGTACTAAAAATGCTGGCATCCACGGTGTAGGGCTATACGAAAATAAATCTCGCATCGTGGAACTGTTATTTCAGCATATGTAATAGTGAACCGTGTCACATCGCCCCTGTCAAGCCCACGACGAAAGATTCTCGGGCAAGGAAAGATTCTCGGGCAAGTTTTGTCCAGAGGACCGGACGCGGCGGCGGGCCAAGGCCCCTGGCCCGCAGCGGAAGCCGCAGGTTTCGGGCGCGCCAAGGCCCCGGCCCGGAGCGTCCGGGTCGGGGCCTGTCGTGGATGGGGTCAGCTCACGCCGAGGGTCTCCCGCAGCTGCGCGACGTGACCGGTTGGCGCAACACTGTAGGCTGCGTGGGTCACGCGGCCCTCGCTGTCCAGCACGAAGGTGGAGCGCAGCACACCCTCCGTTTCCTTGCCGCTCACGGTTTTAGCCCCCCAGGCGCCCCATTCGCGCGCTACCTGCGCGCCGTCGTCGGACAGCAGCGGAAAGGTCAGGCCCTGGTCCTCGATAAAACTGCTCAACTCTTCGGGTGAGTCGGGGGAGATCCCGACCACCTCGTAGCCGCCCTTCTTCAGCGAGCCGAGGCTGTCGCGGAAGTCGCAGGCCTCGGTGGTGCACCCCGGCGTCGCGGCCTTGGGATAGAAATACACCACAACGTTGCGGCCGCTGAAATCGGAGAGGGAAACGGTGCTGCCGGAGGCATCCTGGAGGCTGAAGCCGGGCGCAGTTGTTCCGGGCTTGAGTTGTGACGACATGGTGGGTCCTTAATTCTCTTCTGAAGGGTTTGGGTTATCGGTTTTTGACGGCAAAATCTCTCCGCGGACTTCAGCCGTCGGCTTGGCCGGGTCGGCGGAGCGGGCCGGATTACGGAAGCGCCGGATAAAGGCCGAGCGCCGTTGCCAGGGTGAGAATCTTGCGGGCGCGGCCTATCCGGGGCAGATCGCTGCCGTCCCGGATAATCCCGCCGCGGGCTTCGAAATCGGCAAGGAAGTCGCAGGCCCAGGCCATGTCTGTCGGGGTAGGGCTGATGACCTCGTTGACCACTGGCGTCTGATCTGTGGACAGGCACAGCTTGCCGGTCATTCCCATCATCACAGTAATGCCCGACTGCTCCCGCAGGATCGGATGACTGGTGCCAACGGTCGGGCCGTCGATGGGACCGGGAAGGTTCCCTGCACGGCTGGCCACCACCAGTTTTGCCCGCGGGTAAGCCATGGCCTCCCGGTCCGCACTCATGCCGGTATCGCGCCGGAAGTCACCGCTGCCGAACGCCAGCCGGAAGGCGCCGTGGGCTCTCGCGATGTGGGTTGCCTCCTCGATGCCGCAGGCGGATTCGACCAGGGCGACTATCCGGTGCTTGCCGCCGAGCCGGTCAAAGGTGGTCGAGACCTGTTCCGGCGATTCGGTTTTCGCGAGCATCACGCCCAGCAGACCGGGCGCATCCCGGAGGGCCGCCAGATCGTCGGCCCAGAAGTCCGAGGTCGCGTCATTGACGCGCACCCATGCCCTGCCGCCGTCGTGCAGCCAGCGGTTGACGGCCTCCCTGGCCTCAGGTTTTTTACCCGGATCAACGGCGTCCTCTATGTCCAGCACGATGGCGTCGGCGGCCGAGGCTGCGGCTTCTCCGAAGGCTTCGGGGCGGGTGGCCGGCACCAGCAGCCACGAGCGGGCGACGTCGGCCTCTACGGTCTTGGGCCGCACTGCCTTAGCCTGCGCCGGCTCGCTTGAGGATTCGGCGCGCAGTGGTTCCCTGCTGATGGTGGCGCTGTGCATCACGAGGTGCCTCCTTCTATGATTTCGTATCGCGAAAAGAAATTATTGTCCAGTGAAATAATGCTAGGACTTTCCCTCGGGTTAGTCAACGAAACCGCATCCGTATCATTCGGCCACAACCGCGATGCTGTCCCTCCTGCGCGCCTGATGGTGGAAGGTCACCGGCGGAACCCGAGTCACGCGCGGCGGGTGCCGAGTCACACGCCGCGGAAGCCGAGTCACGCGCCGCGGAAGCCGAGTCACGCGCCGCGGAAGCCGAATCAGACGGTGGCGTCGTCGAGACGCAGTTCAAGGGGCCAGCCAATGACCTTCTTCGGGCGTGGTGTCGCGTAGGTGCGCACCTTTGAGGTTGAAAGTCCCATCCGGACCAAGGATTCCGCGATGGTCACTGCGGAGGCTACGCCGTCCACCACCGGGACGCCCAGCCGGGTGCGGATCTGTTCGTCGAGGCCCGCCATGCCGCCGCAGCCGAGGACGATAACTTCTGCCTTGTCCTGCGTTACCGCGCGTTCGGCCTGGTCGGTGATCGCAGCCACGGCCCGCGCCGGGTCTTCCTCTAGCTCCAGCACCGCAAGCCCGCTGGCCCGGACGGAGGCACAGCGTGCGTCCAGTCCGGCCAGTTTCAACCGGTCCTCGATGAGCGGGACCGTCCGATCCAAGGTGGTCACCACGGAGTACTTGTGGCCCAGGAACATGGCGGTGCTCGCCGCCGCTTCGGTGATATCCACCACCGGCACGTCCAGCAGCTCCTGCAGCCCTTCGCGCCCGTGCTCGCCGTACCCGGCCTGGATGACGGCGTCAAAAGGCTCCGGATAAGCAAGGATCTTGTCCATCACGGCGACGGCGGCCAGGTAGCTTTCGAAGTTCCCCTCGCAGGAGTCCGCTCCGAACCGCGGCGTCAGCCCGATGATTTCGGTGCCCGGCGCGGCCACGGCACGGGCTTGGTTGGCGATGGAATCGGTCATGGACCGGGTCGTGTTCACGTTGGCGATCAGGATGCGCATCAGAGTGGTCTTTCAGGTTGGCTGGTTCAGTTGGCTGTCAGTGCCCGCCGGCCCGGTGTCATCCGGGCCGGCGGCCCGTGTTAATGCGCCCGGGGGCACTGAGTTAGTGCACGTGAGTTAGTGCACGCTGTTAGTGCACGCTGGGGACGGCGATCGGCTCGCCCGAAACATCACGGAATGTCCGCTTGCGGTCGGCCAGTGCAAAGTAGAGCACTGCCCCGAGGCCGGCGCCGAAAAACCACGAGAACGCGGAGAGCGGCTCAAGCACAGGAACGAAGGCGATGACGAGGGAGATGACGGCGGCAGGGATGAATGCGGCGATTGCCCGCACGTTGAAGCCGTTGCGGTAGAAGTAGGATCCGCTGGCGACCTCGCTGTATAGCTCCGGGACGTCGATCCTGGTGCGGCGGATCAGCCAATAGTCGGCCATGATAACGCCGAACAGCGGGCCGAGCAGGGCCCCCAGGCCACCGAGGAAGTACACGATCACGACTGGGTTGTTGTACAGGTTCCAGGGCAGGATGACCAGTCCGATGATGGCGCTGACCAGGCCGGCACGGCGGAAGTTCAGCTTCCTGGGGAACAGGTTGGTGAGTGCGTAGATAGGAGCGACGAAGTTGGCCATCAGGTTCACCGCGATGGTCAGCACCAGCAGGGCCAGTGCGGCGGCCACCAGCAGGATCGTGTTGGGGACGGTCTGCACGATGTCGGATGGGCTGGCGATAATAGTGCCATTGATTTTGAACTGGGCGCCGGCCAGGACGACGACGATGACGCCGAAGAGCAGCATGTTGATCGGGATGCCCCAGAAATTACCCTTAATGATGGACTTGCGGGTAGTGGAGGAACGGGTGAAGTCGCAGAAGTTGAGCACGAAGGTGGCGTAGATGGAGACCCAGAGGGCGCCACCGGCGAAGATGGTGCGCCACATCTCACCGCCGGTGAGGCTGTGGCTCGTGGACCACGCGATGGATCCGCCGGCCTGGACGAACATCCACACGGCCAGGGAGATCATGGTGACGAGGATGATGGGTCCTGCGAACGCCTCGTACTTGCGGATCATATCCATGCCGTACCTGACGATGACGACCTGCACAATCCAGAGGAACACGAAAGTGACCCAACCCAGGGTGGACAGTCCGAGGATCGAGTTGCCGTCCAGATCCTTGAGCCCGGGGACGAGAGCGATCAACAGAACGCGCAGCACCAGGGACGCAAGATAGGTCTGAATGCCGAACCAGACGATGGCGACCCCGCCTCGGATCAGGGCGGGAATTTGTGCCCCATGAATGCCGAATGCGATGCGGCTCATGACCGGGAACGGGACACCGGTCTTGTGCCCCATAAATCCAGAAAACGTCAGCAGTATGAATAGGAGAACCGCGCCAATGCCCAGGGCCAGCAGAATCTGCCAAGCGCCAAGGCCCAGTGCAAAGAGTCCAAGAGCGAAACCATAGTTGCCCAGACTATGCACATCGTTGGCCCACAGCGTGAAAATGCTGTACGCGCTCCACCGCCGGCCGGCCATCTGAGTAGGGGCGAGGTCCTGGTTGTAGAGCCGCGGACTAGTGGAGGGGACGCCCTGGATACCCAGCGCTACGGCCGGCGGCTGATGCATTATCGGGTCGGGGTGTTCGTGGTGTTCGTGGTGTTTGTGGTGTTCGTTGTGTTCGTTCGGGGTCATGTCGGCAGGTGGCGTGGCGTTCGGGGCGAAACTCATCGGGAACCTTTTCTGCGGGAAGGCGCTTCGGATATATGGAAGCGCGTCAGAATGTTTAGGGACCGGTATCTGAATGCGCCGCTTGGGCGATCAGATACACGTAAGGGGAAGCCAGGCGGAGTCGCCCGGGTCTCCCTGACTGCTGCCGAACTCGCTTTCAGCGCAGTGTGCTTGGAAGTATGCATCGATCAGAACCAATCATTCGTTCCACCTCACCGTGGAGGATTGAGACAACTGTAATCCGCATCATAGATTTCCGCAATAGAAGAACAAATATCCGCATCGTGGAATATGATGACGGCGGGAGCCCTGAACACCGTGTCCGGGGAGTTCCGCACCCTCGCCCGGTTTCTGCCGCGGCGGATGCAGTGATCAGCGGCGCTGCCGGGCCTGACATGCCGCCCCGCCGTCGATGGGTTCTTTTATGACGGTGAAGATAGGCCCCGCATGGTGCGCCGGGCCCGCGGCTGGCAGACTGGGAGCACACTGAAACTCGCAGGAGGAAAACCGTGGGACTTGACATCGGGAATAACAGCAACCGCCGCCTTAAAGCCGTGCTCGACATCATGGCGGCCGGGGTCTGGCGGGGCGAGAAGCCGGGCGCCGGGACGGTACTGACGGAGGCCGTCGAACGGGTACCGTTGGACGCTGAGGAAAGCCAGTTGCTCAGCGGGGGAGTGCCGAGGGGCCACAAGGCCCTGACCACGGCAACCGCCAAGCTGGTGAAGGCCGGATGGCTGTTGAAGGGACGGTCCGGTTGGTCGCTCACCGACGACGGGCTGCGGGCCACGGTGGCCTTCCCCGACGCGGACTCGCTGGCGGCTGCGCTTGCGGCCGGGACGCCGGTACCGGCCGACATGCCGGTGCCGACCGCCGCGCCCGAGCAGCCAAAGGAAACGGTGGCTCGTGCCGCAAAGGCGTCCGCAAAGACTCCGGCGGCGCGGGCAAAAGCGACGACGGCGGCGGACCAGCCCGGGACTGGCGCGCCGGAAGCAGCGGCGACCGGCACACGGAAATCCCGTCCGCGCAAGGCTGCTGCCGCGCCGGACGCCCCAGCGTCTGTCGAAGCGCTGGCACCCGAAGCGCAGACACCCGAAGCGCAGACGCCCGTAGCGCAGGCGCCGGAACCCGCGCAAGGTGGCCCGTCCGCCGTCGAACTCGGCCCGCAGCCGGACTCGGTCGCCATCGTGGGTGACTTCGGCATTCTGTTGGGCGCGCCGGAAAACTGGGAACCCGACTTTGCCGAGGTGCAGATGAGCTTCGACGACTCGGATCGGCTCTGGAAGCTGAGCGCCGAACTGCCCGAAGGTTTTTACAGCTACAAGGCCGTGGTCAATCGGAGCTGGGACGAGAACTACGGGGCATTTGGGGTGCGCAGCGGGTCCAACCACGAGCTGCACCATGCCGGCGGAACGATCACTTTCCGCTACGACCACGGCACCAAGGACGTCCTGACTGACTGACGGCCACGTGGGCGGCGGGCGGGGGATGATGTTCCGCACCGGACGCACCGGACGCACCAGCTGTGGACATCGGAGCCTGCAACTTGGAATAGCGGGGGCGGATGTCCACAGCTGGTGCGAAATCTTGTCTTCCTGCTGTTCCACCCCGACTCACGGCCGCGGTGCTCGAGGGGGATTAGCGGTTTTTCGGGCCCGGACGTTGTCGCGGTAGAACCCGATAGCCGGTCAGTGTCACTGGCCGGCAGGACGACAGCTTTGAAGGTCTAGTCCATGGTCCGTCTACTTAGATTCCCAGCAGCTCGTCGAGCCGTTCGTATCCCTCGGACAAGCCGCCTTCCATGCCAGCGGAAGCCATGCCGTCGCGGGCCTCCTGGCTGGGGTAGACGGCGTGCCCGCGGAGCCGCGTGCGTCCGTCGCCGAGGTCTTCAAACGTCGCGAATTCGATGCTGACTACGTCCGGATAGCCGTCGAATTCGAAAGTTTGGATGGCAAACTCGTTTTCCCGGACGGTATGGAAGACGCCGCTAAACGCGTAGGAGACGCCGTCGGGACCGGTGTGGTGGTAAAGGTAGTGGTGTGTCTCCAAAATAGTTTATGACTTGTGGATTAAGCTGGGAACATGTCGAATCCAGCTCCCGCATTGACCCTCACCGACGCCCAGCACCAGGTCTTGGAGGCCCTGTCCAAGTCTCGGCTTGCTTCACATCGCGAGGTGCAGCGGGCGCAGGTTCTCCTGATGGCTGCCGAGGGCCTGGCTAACGAGTGGATCTCCCGGGTGGTGGGTGTAAGCCCGGCGACGGTGCGGGCTTGGCGTGCCCGGTTCGTAGGGGAAGGGCTGAAGGAGTTCGGCAAGGTCAAGGAGGGGCGGGGGCGCAAGCCGGCGATCCCGGAGTCGAAGATCGCCGAAATCGTTGAATTGACGCGGTTTTCCAAACCGGAGGGTGCGACGCATTGGTCGGTGCGGTCCATGGCGGCACGTGTCGGTGTGTCTCCGGCGCAGGTGCAGCGGATTTGGGCGGCACGTGGGCTGAAGCCGCACCTGATCAAGACGTTCAAGCTCTCCACCGATCCGAACTTTGACGAGAAGCTCATTGATGTGTGCGGGCTGTACCTGAATCCGCCGGAGAACGCGATGGTTTTCTGCATGGATGAGAAGACCTCGATCCAGGCTCTTGACCGTTCCCAACCGTCCCTGCCGATGGTCAGGGGTCGGGCCGAGACCGTAACGCATGACTACAAGCGCAACGGAACCACCACGCTCTTCGCGGCCTTGGAGGTCGCCACGGGAAAGGTCCTGGGATCCTGCGTGCCCAAGCACCGGCACGATGAATTCCTGGGGTTTCTAAAAACCATCGAGAAGGAGGTCCCCAAGGGCCTTCAAATCCACCTCATAGTGGACAACTATGCGACCCATAAGCATTCGAACGTGAAAGCGTGGCTGGAGAAGAACCCGCGGTTTCACCTGCATTTCACCCCAACCTCCTCCTCCTGGCTGAACCTGGTGGAGCGCTGGTTCAGGGACCTCACGGAGAGGGCACTGCGCCGCGGGGTCTTCCACTCGGTGCCGGATTTAATCGAGAAAATCGAAGCCTACATCCGCGTCAACAACGAGAACCCCACGCCGCTGATTTGGACAGCGACCGCCGACTCCATCATCGAAAAAGTCCGCCGCGGACGCGTAGCCCTCCAAGCCACAAAACAAAACTGAGACACTACAGTAGCTGCCGCCGGTGCGGAAATCGTAGTGGTCGATCTCGATTTTGTTGTGGCGCGGACCGAGCCATTGGGCGATCAGCTTCGGCTCAGAGTGCGCCCGGAACACGGCCGCCACGGGGAAAGCAAACTCCCGCTCAAAGTCAATGAACGGGACGCCGTCGGAGACGGTGAGTTTGAGTGCGTTGCTCATGATCAGTCCTTTGTCTGCTGGCCGTCTGCTTCGGCGGCTTGGGATCGGAGTATGGCTTGGGCTTGAAGTACTGCATCAAGGCCGCGGAACTGCCCTTCACGGACCAGCCGGTACTGGTCGATCCACGCGGTGAGTGCCTCCAGCTGAAGGGGGTTCAAGTGAACCGGCCGGCGCTGGGCGTCGCGGGTACGCGTGACCAGTTGTGCCTGTTCGAGGACCTGGATGTGTTTTGAGATCGCCTGCTTGGTGATGGCGAAGGGTTCGGCAAGTTCGTTGACCGTGGCCGGTCCCCTGCTGAGTCTGGCGATGATGCGGCGGCGGGCCGGGTCTGCGAGGGCTAGGAATGCTCTGTCGAGACGGTCGTCGTCGCCGGTGTCGGTGATGGTTATCAACCTCCTTCTTTATCAACTAACTAATTGATAAAAAATCTACGCCCTAAGTCGCTTGGGGTCAAAGGCTAACATTCACCAGAACCGATGAAACTGCCAGGGCGAGCGGGTGCCCGGCATTTGCGCACCAGAAACGGCCAACCCCTGCTATTTCAGCCGCGGCTGTCCATGTCGGTTGCGGTTTGGCACCCGCTGGCCGGGTAGGCGTCCGCGCGCTCAGAAGCGCGACGGAGCGGCCGGCTCGCGCTCTGGTCTTGCCGTTCCGCAGCCGTAAAGCCGCAGACCTTCGACGGGCCTGCAGTTTCCAGCGCTTCAGCCGAGGCGCCGAAGATGTTATTGATGGTCCGATTCCGCCTCAGTTCCACGACGTACGGCAGGACGACGACGGCGCCTGCCCGCCTTGCGTCGTCGGACTTTCCGGTCGGAGCGCGCCGACAGGCGGGGCGCGTTCCGCTCCCAGGCCGCCGCCGAGGACGCTAGCTCAGGATCTTCAGACCGGTGTTCCAGTTGAAGTCGGTGAACTCCGGGTTGGCCTGCAGAGTCATCAGGACGAACTGGAAACCTTCGAGTTCGCGGGCGCGCTTGAGCGGCCCTACCACCAGCGGGCGCATGCCGCCGGCAGCCACGAGGCTGCTCACCGCGGAATTGGCCGCCGTGTCATCGCCTGCGATGAAGACATCCAGCGGCTGGCCCGCGGCTTCGCCCGCCACTAAGGTACCGGCGAACGTGGTGTTGAAGGCTTTCACTACGTGCGTGCCGGCAGGCGCCAGCGCGGCTAATTCTTCGGCGGCGGAGCTGCCCGGTGCGACGACCAGGGAATCAAAGGTCTCCATGTTCACCGGATTGGTGATGTCCACGAGGGTCTTGCCAGCCAGGGCGGTGCCATAAGCCGAGACCACGGACTTGGCCGCTCCGAACGGAACGGCCAGCACAACAATCTGGCCCTCGGGGGCCTGATCCATGGTGCCGGAGGTGGCGTTGGCGCCGAGCTCAGCGGCGAGAGCCTGCGACTTGGCCGCGTCCTGGCCCAGGATCTGGAGGGTGCGGTCGGCGGCCAGCGCCCGGGTGGCGATACCGCGGGCCATACTGCCGTTGCCGATGATGGTGATGTCGGTGCTGCTCATGGTTTTCTTCTTTCCGAAAAGGCGGTTCAGGAGCGAGGTCATGGAATCTGTTCTGCTGGAAGACGTTTACTTGAACCTACAACTAAATATAGGCCTAAAAAGTTGAAGGGTCAAGTGTTGTGGGATGATTAATTTATGAGTGAACCGAGGTGGTTGTCCGCGCAGGAGCGCCAGGCGTGGCTGGCGTTGTTGTCCACCATGACGCTGCTGCCCGGAGCCTTGGATGGGCCCCTACAGCAGGAGGCCAGGCTCTCGCTGTTCGACTACAACGTGCTGGCCATGCTCTCCGAAGCCGCGGAGCGGACCCTGCCCATGAGCGAGCTTGCCGCCCGGACAAGTGCGTCGCTGTCGCGGCTGTCGCACGTCGTGAAGAAGCTGGAAGGCCGCGGCTACGTCACGCGTTGCACGCACGCGGAGGACGCGCGGGTCACCACGGCCACGGTCACGGATCCTGGAATGGAACTGATCGCGGCGCTGGCGCCGGGGCATGTGGACACTGTGCGGGCCCTGGTGTTTGACCAACTGGACGACGACGACGCGGCCGACCTCGCGCGGATCGGCCGCAAGGTGGTCCGTGGTCTGGACCCGCAGCACTGGATCCTCCGCGAGCCCGCGCCCTGACAATGCGGGTCGGCGCCCTTAGGCCGGGTGGCCGGCCTGCATATCCTGCAGCTGCGAAAAGTACAGCCCGGCGGGGCCGGGGCCGGTGTGGATCTGCGTCGGCTCCAGCAGGAATCCGGCGTGGTCGCCGAGATCGGTCCGGTGCAGAACATTTCCGACCAGCCAGCGCGGGCACTGGGTGAGCAAGGGAACTCCTCCGGGACCGTGGCGCCATTGGCAGCCGGCGAACTTGTCGACGTCGTCCCCGGTTTCGCCGCCGAACAGCTGGGCCAGATCATGCTGCTCGGGGCCCAGGACGTGCAGCCCCAGGATGGATGCGCTGCGGGCGAGTCTATAGGTGTGGTTGGCCTTGGAGATACAGACCAGGAAACGCGGCGGGTCGATACTGCACTGGGTGGCGAACCCGACCAGGCAGCCGGAGCGGGATTCCGGTGGTGACTGCTGGTCCCTACCCACGGTAACGATATACATGGGGTAATCCAGGTCCGCGGCAAATGCGTCGACGGCTTCATCCATGCGCACAGTTGCTACCCCATGGTCTTGGCGCCGTCGAGGGACTCGCGGAGGATATCCGCATGGCCGGCGTGCTGGGCGGTCTCGGCGATGATGTGCAGCAGGACGCGGCGGGCGGACCACCGGGCGCCGGGCTCGAACCAGGGGGCCGCAGGCAGCGGGTGCGAAATGTCCAGGTCGGGCAGAGTGGCGACGAGCTCGTCGGTCCGGGCGGCGACCTGATCGTACGCCTCCAACAGACCGGTGAGCGTCTCGCCCTCCAGCATGCTGAATTCGCGGGCCCGGTCGCCCAAGTCCGCATCGTCCGCCGAGCCCAAAGCGGCTGCGCCGTCCATCATGAAGTTGACCCACCCCTGCTCGGTGGCTGCAACGTGCTTGAGCAGACCGCCCAGACACAGCTCGCTTCGAGTGGGACGTTCCGCCGCCTGCTCGTCAGTGAGGTCGCGCACGGTGAAGCGCAGGAAGGACCGATGCCGGTTCAGGGATTCGAGCAGATCGGCCCGTTCGCCGGTTTCGGTATTGATAGACGAGGTCATGGGGGTCCGCCTTCAGCAGGAATTACCGGAATTGATCGCTCTACAGGAGACTACCGCTCCGGACGGGCCACCGCCACAGCTGCGGCTGCGGATGGCGATCGCGGTCAGCCGCCTCATTTTCGATAGTGAGAGTTCTTATGAAACGGAGGCCAAGCTCCGGCGCTGAAGGACTCCATGCAAGAGGCGGACGTGGCCTTTACCGCCGTCGTCCATCCGGACGCGGGGCATGCTTTCTTCAATGACAGCAACAAGTGTGCCTACCGGCAGGGTGCCGCGGACGACGCATGGCAAAAGACACTGGCCTTCCTGAGCGCAGCGCTGGAGGCCTGACCCAGCCTCAGGTGAGGTCATCGACGGCGCGATGGGGTCCCGGGCCGACCTTGACCGCTCGATCCGTCCCGAGCCCACCGCCTACTTGGGGAATAAGGGGCCGCTGGGGGCGGCGGGGCGGGACTGGGGTCAGCGGTATCTGCGGCGCTGGTTCTCCTTGCGGCTCGGGCCGGGGGCGGCGTCGGAGATCCACGGCCCGGTGCCCTCCGAGACGTCGATGATGCCGTGTTCAAGCCAGCCGAAATCGCCTGCCAGCACCTGCGACGCAAGCCGCCTGTCGCCGTCGTCCGTGTTATGCCACAGGTCCGTGAACAGCGCGTCGACGCGGAGCCGGGCCTGGCCGCAGAACGCATCGGCCAGCTCTATCGCGTACCGGCCCTGCACGGGATCCTTCACGCGCAGCATCTCCGCGCGGCTGCAGCAGGCGGCCATGGCGAACAACTCGGCGCCGATGTCCACGATCCGGCCAAGAAATGCCTGCTTGTACTCGAGCTTGGCCTGCCAGCGGCCCATCCCGTAAAAGGTCTGCCGGGCCAGCTTGCGGGATTCGCGTTCCACGTAGCGCAGGTGCTTCGCCAGCGGGCCGAACTCGTTGTAGGAGCGCGGATCCATGCCCCTTCCGACGGCCAGTTTGGGCAGCCACTTGGCGTAGAAACCGCTCGCGGCGACGGCGGCCTTGCCCTTGTCCTGCAGCGACGCGGTGGTGGAGGCCAGGTCACCTGCGGCGCTCAAATGCGCATCCACCGCTTCGCGGGCGATCAGCAGATGCATGATCTCTGTGGAGCCCTCAAAGATCCGGTTGATGCGCATATCGCGCAGCAACTGCTCGGCCGGAACAGCGCGCTCACCCCGGGCCGCTAGCGACGCCGCCGTCTCGTAGCCGCGGCCGCCGCGGATCTGCACCAGCTCGTCGGCACACCGATAAGCCATCTCCGAGGACCACAGTTTGGCCAGCGCGGCCTCGATGCGGACGTCCTTCATACCCGAATCGGCCAGTTCCGCGGAGAGTTCGAACACCGCTTCAAGGGCAAAAGCGGTGGCGGCCAGGAAGGCGATCTTCTTGCCCACGGCTTCGTGCTCGCCCACGGGTTTGCCCCACTGCGTGCGGGCATTGGACCACTCGCGGGCGATCTTCAGGGTCCACTTTCCGGTCGCGGCGCACATCCCCGGGATGGACAGCCGGCCGGTGTTCAGCGTGGTCAGCGCAATCTTCAGCCCCTGGCCTTCACGGCCCAGCCGGTTTGCTACCGGGATGCGCACCTGATGGAAACGCGTCACGCCGTTCTCGATGCCGCGCAGGCCCATAAAAGAATTGCGGTTTTCAACCGTGACGCCGGGGGTGTCCGCCTCCACCACGAAAGCCGTGATGCCGCCCTTGGCCTGTGTTCCGTCCGGCAGTGTGTGCCGGGGCACGGTGGCCATCACCACCACGATTTCGGCGATCACCCCGTTGGTGGTCCAGAGTTTAACGCCGTCGACCACATACTCGGAGCCGTCCTCGCTGAGCACGGCGGTGCAGCCCATCCGCGCCGGGTCAGAACCCACATCCGGCTCGGTCAGCAAAAACGCGGTTATGGCGCCGGCGGCACAGCGGGGCAGGTACTCCCTTTTCTGCTCCTCGGTGCCAAAGACCTTCACCGGTTCCGGCACGCCAATGGACTGATGCGCGGAAACCAGCGCGCCAAATGACGGGTGGACGGAACCGAGCAGCTGAAGCGCCCTACCGTAATACGTCAGGGAAAGGCCCAGGCCGCCATATTCACGGGGAATCTTCATGCCAAAGACGCCCAGTTCGGTCAACCCGGCGAGGTATTCATCCGGGATCAGCGCGTCCCGTTCGATCCGGGCGGAGTCCAGCGTTTCACAGTAGGTTCGCAGCCGTCCCAGGAATTCTCCGCCGCGCTTCGTGTCGTCCGCCGTGGGCTCCGGGTGCGGATGGATCAGGGCGATGTCGAAGCTGCCCAGGTAGAGCCCCCTGGCGAAGCTCGGCCGGGTCCAGCTGGTCTCACGCGCATCCTCGGCCACCTTCCGCGCGTCCTGCTCGGTGACTTTCGGGCCAGGGTTTTCAGGGGAGTGGTTTTCCGAAGCCGGGTAGGTTCCTGCGCTTGCGTTGTCAGCCTTGATGCTCATGGTGGCCCCTTTCGCCGCCCCGTTGTTGCAGAGCCTGCCCGGGTGGGAACCCGACGGGGTGTGACCCATGCTACTCGCGGGTAGCTTGGGAAGCCATGGGCGGGGCGCGAACCATGGCGACATAGGCTGGAGGGCATGACTAAGCGCGCCCGAGGGTTTGCCGCCCCAATGTTCGACGCCGTCCGCGACCTTCTTGATTCCCTGCTCGCCGCCGATCCCCGGTACAGTGCGCAGCTGGCCGTCTATCACGAGGGTGCCAAAGTCGTCGACCTGCACGGCGGCCCGGACATTGCCGCTGACTCCGTCACCGGGGTGTATTCCTGTTCCAAAGGCGCCAGCGCGCTCGCATTCAGTCTGCTGGTCCAGGACGGCCTGGTGGACCTGGATGCTGACGTTACCCGGTACTGGCCCGAATTTGGCAGCCACGGCAAAGACACGCTCACCGTCCGCCAGCTGTTGAGCCATCAGGCCGGCGTCGTGGGCGTACCGGGCGGTTTCAGAATGGATGAATACAACGATTCGGCCGCCGTCGCCGCCCGGCTGGCCGACGCGGTCCCGTATTGGCGTCCGGGTACCGCCTTTGGGTATCACGCGCTGACCATGGGCGTGCTGCTGGAGGAGCTCTGCCGACGGGTCACCGGCGGCACGCTGCAGGCGTTGTACGAGGAGCGGATCCGGGATCCATTTGCCGTGGATATGTTTCTGGGGTTGCCGGAGGGCCAGGAACCTCGCTTCCGGAACGTGCTCTTCGACGAGGACCCCCGTGCGCCCTTCGTGGACCCGGCCGGCATCCTGGGCAGCTCGGCCAACATGTCGGCGGGCAATCTGCTGGCGCTGCCGAACATGCGGTCCATCCGCGCCGCGGGCAGCAGCAGCGGCGCCGGTGTGGGTTCCGCCGTCGGGCTGGCGAGGTTGTATGCGGCCGCCAGTACAGGGGTCGACGGCGGCGCGCCGTTCCTGACGCCGCAGACCATTGCGGTGATGAGCCAGGAGCAGGTCTGGGGCGCCGACCGTGTGTTCAGCGAGCTCGGCGCGTTTGCCGTGGTGTTCATGAAATCCCACGCGCGGATGGATTTCGGCAGTGCGCAGGCGTTCGGGCACGACGGCGCCAATGGGGCTTTGGGGTTTGCGGACCCGGCGTACGGGGTCGGTTTCGGCTACGTTCCCCAGCGCGTCGAGGAGGGCGGAACGGCCGGCCGGGGAATGCAGCTTAGCATCGCCGTCCGGAAGGCCCTGCTCGGCCTGAAATAAAGCCTAACCAGGGTTACCGATCGCGTTTTGCCGTTCGCCCGGAAGAATGCCGTGGGAATTTCCGCGGCACGTGTCCAGATACAGGGCAATCTGGAGCAGCCTTGGAACGAAGATCTTCAGAAGTAATCAATCTCAGGCAGTCCGGCTGCCGAAGGCCCTGGAGATGCCGCCGTCGGTCCGGGAGGTTTCCATTCTGGCGCAGGGAAAGACGCGAATCATCGCTCCGGTGGATATGGTCTGGAATAGCTGGTTTGACGGACCGGCGGTGTCTGCGGATTTCCCGGCCCACCGAGAGCACCCGCCGCAGCCCGAGCGTGAAGGTCTTTAATGCTGCGTTACCTGCCGGACACCTACACGGTGATCTTTATTCTCAAAAACAGGCCGGCGTACCTGCGGGAGAAGTTCAATGGGCTCAGCGGAACATTGGCGATGTCAACCGTGGTGCTCTCGGAACTCATCTACGGGGCCGAATGCTCGGCCACGCTTGAGGCGAACATCGCACAGCAAGGCTCGAGCTACTGTCCTTTGATGACGCTGCCGCCTACCACTGTGGTCAGATTCGCGGCCAACTGCGCAAAGCGGGAACTCCCATTGGTTCATATGACGTCATGATTGCCGGCCATGCCCGCTCCCGGGGTCTGACCGTTGTCACCAATAATGTTTGGGAATTTGGCCGGGTGCCAGGGCTTCAGGTGGAGGACTGGCTGGCCGCGGAACAGCAGCACGTCCATGGTGGCGGGCCCTCGGATTGCTGACGGAATCGGCCTAAGCTGGTCCATGAGCACAAACACCTATGTCACCGGCGGCCAAGAGTACACCCGCGACACCAATTACATTGAGGACCGGATTCTCCGCGGTGGCGACGATCCGGAGGCCGGCCGGTGGCCGGTAAATCCGGGTCGCTACCGGCTGATCGCCGCCCGCGCTTGCCCCTGGGCCAACCGGACGGTGATCGTCCGACGGCTGCTGGGCCTGGAGGACGTTATTTCCCTCGGCCAACCGGGTCCCACCCATGATGTGCGCAGTTGGACCTTTGACCTGGATCCGGACGGACAAGACCCGGTGCTGGGTATTGAGCGGATCCAGGACGCCTATTTCAAGCGCTTCCCCGGCTATCCGCGCGGCATCACCGTACCCGCCGTCGTCGACGTTCCCTCCGGCGCCGTGGTCACCAACAACTTTCCGCAGATCACGCTGGACTTTTCCACCGAGTGGACCGACTACCAGCGCGACGGCGCCCCCCGGCTCTATCCCGAAGAGCTGCGCGAAGAGATCGATCAGGTCAACAAGCGGGTCTTCACCGAAGTCAACAACGGCGTCTACCGCTGCGGCTTCGCCGGCTCCCAGGAAGCCTACGAGGATGCCTACGATCGGCTGTTCACTGCGTTGGACTGGCTGGAGGAGCGGCTGGCCGCGCAACGCTTTCTGATGGGGGAGACGATTACCGAAGCGGACGTGCGGCTCTTCACGACACTGGCGCGCTTTGACGCGGTCTATCACGGGCATTTCAAATGCAACCGGAACACGCTCACCGAGATGCCCGCTCTCTGGGGCTATGCCAGGGACCTGTTCCAGACCCCTGGCTTCGGTGACACGATCGATTTCCAGCAGATCAAGCAGCACTACTACATGGTGCACACGGACATCAATCCCACGCAGATCGTGCCCAAGGGCCCGGACACGTCCGGTTGGCTGACCGCGCACGGGCGGGAAAAGTTGGGTGGCCGGCCGTTCGGGGATGGGACTGCACCCGGACCCGTGAAGGCAGGCGAGGAAGTGGCACTGGGGCACGGAGCATGAGCCGGCGGCCTTCCCCGGGCGACGCGTTCGCACAAGTCCCGTTACCGCGAACTGACGTTACTTCGATACGATCGCGACGGTGAACACCACCGCTCCGGAGTCTGACCTGCCACCGGAACCACCCGCTGAACCGCTCCGTGGGCCGGCTGATCTCCGGAGAGTTCCTGGGCATGCCGCCGCGAAGCTCCTGCTGGACCCCGAGGCGGACGAGGTCCCCGCCGCGATCCCACCCGCGTCACGGGCCGCCGCAGCCTGCTGTACATCGCGACCTGCCTGATCCTGGTGGGGCTGAACCTGCGCACGGTTTTTTCCAGTTTTGCGGCGGTGCTGACGGAAATCACCGCGGCCACGGGACTGCCGCCGCTCGTGGTCACTCTGCTGACCACGGTTCCGGTGACGTTCCTGGGCCTCTTTGCGCCGTTGGCTCCCGGCCTGGCGCGTCGTTTCGGCGCGGAGCGGACGCTGCTGGGCGCCATGATCGTGCTCACGCTGGGGCTGACCGTGCGCGGCCTGGGGGCGGTGCCGGCCATGCTGGCCGGTACGTTCGCCGCGGGAGCTGCCATCGCCGTCGTCAACGTCTTGATGCCAGGCCTGGTAAAGCGGGATTTCCAGCACCGGCTGGGCCTGATGAGCGGGCTGTACACCATGTCCATCTGCGGCGCCGCAGCCCTTGGCGCCGGCTTCACGCACCCGCTCTATGAGGCCACCGGCTCGTGGCAGACCGCCCTCGGTTTCTGGGCCCTGCCGGCGGCGGCGGCCGCGCTGCTGTGGGCACCCATCGCGGTGCGTCAGCGGCATGCGCGGCGCGGGCGGATCGCGGCCGGTCCAAGCGTGTGGCGCTCGCCGCTGGCCTGGCAGGTCACCTTGTTCATGGTCTTCCAGGCGATGATGTCCTTTTCCGTCTTCGCCTGGCTGGCGCCGAGCCTGCGCGAGAGGGGGGTGGACGGTGGCACCGCAGGAACCATCGTGGCCGTGTCGATCGTGCTGCAGATGGCCGGCTCGCTGCTGGCCCCCGCGCTGGCGGTCAGACTGCGGCGCCAGCGCGGCGTCAACGTGGCGGTGGCGCTGATGACCGGCACCGGCTTCGCCCTGAGCATCTTTGGCCCGCTGGGCGGCATCTGGATCTGGACCGGGCTGCTGGGGCTGGGTCAGGGGAGTCTGACCGCCGCGGCGCTGACCATGATTGTGCTGCGGACCCGGGACGCGCACACCGCCGCGCACCTGTCCGGCATGATGCAGGGCGTGGGCTACGGTGTTGGGTCCACCGGCACACTGCTGGTGGGCTGGCTGCACGCGGCCACCGGAAGTTTTGCGCCGGCCGGCTTCATGTTCCTGACGATCGGGGTGCTGTGCGCCCTGTTCGGCTGGCGTGCCGGCCAGCCGCGGTTCGTGGAGGACGACGGCGCCCGAACGGTTTAAGCCCCCCAGGCCCCCGCGCGCCGTGACGGACGGGAGCGCATCAACTTAAAGCGCCTTATGGTCCTACCACCCGGCGTCGACGTGGAGCGGGGCACAGAGAATAGGACAGCCAGGTCAGGTCGCGCCATGTGTTCCCAGTGACCTGGACTCCGCGGGCCATCTGCGGCGATACCCGGACCTCCAGTGCTGCCGCGGCGGCGCCAAGCGCTTCCAGACTATGGTGCATATTAACGACCGCTTGTTCTACCGCCGCTTCGTTCGCGGCCTCCCGAAATACGGTGCCAGAGCGCGACCCTCCCTTGTTTCCGTAGCTGCACCGTACGGCGTGAAATTGTCGAGAGGAAGGGAACAGACTCAGACGAGGCAATGAGGGCTCCTGCGATTCGCCAGGCGGCCCTTTTCGATGTGCCGCAGCGCAGTCCTACTCGTATTCCCGCCCGCCGGAAATTGCAGGATCGCTTGCGGCCCCTCCCAATAACTGTTAGGCCTTAGATAGGTGCGCGCAGCCGCCGCTCGTCCCACCGTCGGGACACGCCGTCGTTAGTGAAGGGAAGTGCCCCCAATGGCCCGCAAAAATCCCCAGGTCGAGGACGAAGACAAAAGCCAGATCGAGGTCGGCAAGCCGAAAACCTGGGCTGCTGGCCTGCCCGGCGTCCTTCATTCGATGGGCCCCGCGCTGAAGGATATGGGAGTGAACAGGAGCCGGAAAACCCTGCTGGCGATGAACCACCGGGACGGCTTCGACTGCATGAGCTGCGCGTGGCCGGATCCGGACCACCGCAAGGCCTTTGAATTCTGCGAGAACGGGGCCAAGGCGGTCACCTGGGAGGCCACCCCCATCACCGTTGACTCGGACTTCTGGGCGCAGAATCCGGTGAGCGAGCTCCGCACCAAGTCGGAGTACTGGCTGGGACAGCAGGGCCGCCTCACCCAACCGGTCTACAAGCCCGCCGGCAAGGACCACTACCAGCCGATCAGCTGGGATGAAGCGTTCAAAATCATCGCCGCGAAGCTGAACAGCCTGGACTCCCCGGACGAGGCCTCGTTCTACACCAGCGGGCGCACCTCCAACGAGGCGGCGTTCAGCTACCAGCTGTTCGTGCGCGCCTTCGGCACCAACAACCTGCCGGACTGCTCCAATATGTGCCACGAATCCACCGGCTGGGCGATGGGACAGACGCTGGGCATCGGCAAAAGCACCATCGCCTACGACGACTTCGGCAAGGCCCAGCTGATCATCGTCATGGGCCAGAACCCCGGCACCAACCACCCGCGTATGCTCACCGCGCTGGAGGAGGCCAAGAACAACGGCGCGCAGATCGTCGCCGTGAACCCGCTTCCCGAGGCCGGCCTTCGGCGCTACAAGAACCCGCAGGAGGTCAAGGGGATCATCGGGTCCGGGACCGAGATGGCTGACCAGTTTCTGCAGATCCGTTTGGGCGGGGACATGGCGCTGCTGCAGGCTCTCTGCAAGCGGGTCCTGGATGCGGAGGACGCGAAGCCGGGTACGGTGCTGGACCATGACTTTATCAAGGAGCACTGCCAGGGGCTGGAGGAACTGAAGGCGCACTTGACCCGGTTGGACGAGGGCGCGGTGTTGGAGGCGACGGGCCTGCGTCGGGAGGAGATCGACGAGCTGGCGGACCGGTACCTGCAGGCGGACCGGGTCATCATCACCTGGGCGATGGGACTCACCCAGCAAAAAAAGGGTGTGGCTGCCATCAAGGAGGTCATCAACCTGCTCCTGCTGCGCGGCAACATCGGCAAGCCCGGCGCCGGCGCTTCCCCGATCCGCGGGCACAGCAACGTCCAGGGGGACCGGACGATGGGCATCTGGGAGCAGATGCCGCCGATCTTCCTGGACGCGCTGGAGAAGGAGTTTCGTTTCAATCCGCCCCGCGAGCACGGCACCGACGCGGTGCAGACCATTGAGAAGATGCGCGACGGCGGCATGAAGGTTTTCGTGGCCATGGGCGGGAACCTGGTGGGTGCGATTTCCGACAGCACCGCGGCCGAGGCGGCGATGGAAAACCTGGATATGAGCGTGCAGATTTCGACGAAGCTCAACAGGTCGCACACGGTGGTGGGCCGGGAGGCGCTGATCCTGCCCACCATGGGCCGGACGGAAATCGACCGGCAGGCCAGCGGCATTCAGTTTGTTTCGGTGGAGGACACGGTCTGCGCGGTGCACCCGTCCTGGGGCAAGGTGGAACCGGTGGCGCCGAACCTGCTCTCCGAGGTGGCCATCGTGTCTCGGCTGGCCCAGGCGACACTGGGGGACAAGGTGGCGGTGGACTGGGCCGGATTCGAGCGGAACTATGACCTGATCCGGGAGCACATTTCGCACGTGGTGGGCGGCTGCGAAAACTACAACGAACGCATCCGCCAGGACGGCGGCTTCGTGCTCGCGAACGGGCCGCGGGATTCCCGGACTTTCCACACACCCACCGGCAAGGCCGTGTTCACGGTGAACGACCTGGAGCACGTCGACTGCCCGCCGGGGCGGCTGATCCTGCAGACCATGAGGTCGCACGACCAGTTCAACACGACCATCTACGGCCACAACGACCGCTACCGGGGGATCAAGAAGGGCCGTCAGGTGGTGTTCGTGAACCCTGAAGACCTTGCCGCACTGGGCCTGGCGGACGGCCAGTACGTTGACGTGCACGGCGAGCACCACGACAACCAGGAGCGGGTGCTGCGCAACTACCGGCTGGTCTCCTACCCCACGGCTAGGGGATGCGCTGCCGCGTACTACCCGGAGGCGAACGTGCTGGTGCCGCTGGACAGTGTGGCCTACGGAAGCAACACTCCGGTCTCCAAACATGTCATTGTGCGGCTGGAGCCCACGTCAGCCGGTTGACATGGCAGTGGGTGCCGATAGCGGCGACGGCAACGGACGGCGCGCGCGGACGGACTGCGGCTGACGGGCGACGGGAAGGTGGTTGACGGGCGACGGCGGGAGGGTGGCCTTCAGTAATTTGTCGGCGCGCTACCGCGCTACTGCGCCGTGCCGGCCCATCCTTCCGTGTCGGGGCCGCCGGGCGTTCCGTCCTCACACAGCTTCAGGGCGGTGTCGGCGGCGGACCTCACCGCAGCCTGCGGGTCGACATGGCCGCTGGTGGCAGCCAGCGCCGCGGCATAGCCGACGACGAAGGTGCTGATGGGGCCTGCGGAGGGACCCACCGACCGGCCGGACTCATCGGCCAGCCGGAGAATCAATTTCTGGTCCACCTCCAAATCCAAAATCTGCAGCGCCTGAGAGAGTCGATGGCCCCAACGGGCCAGGGCCTGCTCCTCGTCGTCGTGGTCAGTCATCGCTGCTCCTTTGTCTGGTTCGGTACCTTTTGTTCTCGTGAAGGACCTTCCGCGGTCCGACCCGCACAAAAGACCCTGCCCTCAAGGAATAGCATCCGAGGCGGCATTGCACAACGCTTCTCCTTCGCTCCTTCCGGGCGAGAGGTCACCTGGGAGCGGGCGCGACGGCGCCGGAGTCGGGAGCGGCGGGACGGCGCTCGGGCTGAGAGCAGGCGCAGCGATCGCTGGTGAAGCCGGGATGGTGCGCGAGCTGGACCGGTATTTGGTCCGCAATGCAGGCGTCCAGCCCGATCGCGTGGCATTCATGGGTTACTGGCGGCTCGGCAAGGCCGAGCACGCCTGAGGTGTTTCAAGTGCTGAGCCGCGCCAATCGCTTGAGCTGCACAAAATGCGCTGAGGCCCCGTAGGGATCTTAGCCGGTACGCCGGGCGACCAGTCCCGCGGCGAGGGCCAGCAGCGCGGCGACGCCAAATGCCACGGCGAAACCAGCCTCCGGATTGACCAGCAGGGCGGCAAAGACTGCACCCACCGCACCCAGCACGGCGGCGGTGGTCAGCGTCTCGTTCAACTGCAGGGCGGAAGCATTGCTTCCCTGGTCCGCGGGCGGCGCCTGCTCCAGCACCAGGACGGACTGCGTCGGGTAGGCCATACCCATCCCTAGCCCAGCGAAGGCCCAGCCCAGCCACGCGATCCACACGGGCGTGGTCGGCAGCACCACCAGGGCGCAAATCACCACGCCCAGCAGGATTCCCAGCGCCCCGAGCATCAGCCGGCCATGCGGTGCCACGACGCCGCGGCCGGCAAACCAGGAACCGGTGAACCAGGTAATGCCACCTACGGTGAGCGATAGCCCGGCAAGCCACGCCGGCAGCCCGCGCTGCTGAATCATCAGCAGCGGCAGATACACATCGCCCAGCGTGAACGCGGTGCCAATCAGCGCGCGCATCAGGATCAGCGAGGGCATGCCGCGTCGTGAACGCCAGGTTCCCTGCGGCAGCAATCTGGGTACGGCGAGAATCAGGACGACGACGGCAACGCTGAGTTCCACGGGCCACCAGGGTTGCGTGCGCTGGGCTGCGTTCCCCAGGACCAGCACTGCGACGGCAGATGCAAGGGCCCAGCCGGGCCGACGCCATACCGGAGCAAGCCGCAGTTGGGGAATGCGCAGTTGGGGGACGCCCAAACGATGAAGCCTGATACGGGACACCGTAGCGCGGGTCGGAGCGGTCATGTTCATACCGCGGGTGCCGGAGCGGACCAGTGCCACGGCGGAGACGGCCAGGAAGGGAACGGAGACGAACACCCAGCGCCAGCCGAACTGATCAGTCACAGCTCCGCTGATCGCAGGCCCGACAATTGAAGGCAGCACCCAGGCGGCAGCAAGCGCGGCAAACATCTTAGCCCGCAGGGCGGCCGGGAAAACGCGGGCAATCACCACGTACAGGGCCACGCCCTCCAGCCCGGCGCCCAGACCCTGAATGGCGCGCCCTGCCACGAGGACTTCCATGGTGGGCGCGGCGGCAGCCACCAGCAGGCCCAGGCAATCCACCGCGATGCCTGCCATCAGGGGCGCGCCCGGCCCGGAGTGGTCAATCCATGGCGCCGCGAAGGCCATCGCGACCACGGAGGTCGCCATGGTGACAGCAAAGGCCAGGCCGTAGAGTGGAAGGCCCTGCAGTTCCTGCGCTGCCCGGGGCATCGCCGTGGTGATGGCGGAGACGGAATACGCGACGAGAAAGGCCAGACTGAACAGGCCCACCGTCGCCTTGCGGTACTTGGTTCCCCAAATGCCCACCCGCGAGATTTCCGTCTTTTGCCCTGCACCCTTTTGCCCTGCACCCTTTTGTTCTGGGACCTGTTGCTTTGGCCGGGCCCTGCGGATCAGCACGTGGTCGGTGTCGCGGAGTTAGGATTCACTCCTCTATCATCGTCCGTCACCAAGCCCTCAGCCCTCGCTATCCTGATCGGGATGCTTCCATGACTGCGGCTGCGGTTTTCCGCTGGCGACATTGAGCATGGCCGCATGAATCAGAATAAAGTCATCCTCGGCCAGGGGGATCACACCTCGACGCAGTGCGTAGCCCCAGTTCTTCTCCTGCGTTAGCTGCAGGCGTGGCTTGAGCGCCTGTAGCGGCACCGGCGCACCGTCGTCGTATGTCACCCGCCGCCGCCACGGCTGGAACTGGCCTTCGTCGGCCTGCCACGGGTCGCCGTCGGCTATCCGTCCCACGGCGGTGAAGGCTTGCAGCATCAGGCCGTCCAGCAGGCTGGTTCGGGGTGAGTAATAAACAAGGCCATCGCCGGGGAGCATCCGGCGCAACGCTCCCGGTTTGCCATGATCGACCTGCGCAATTCCCAGCTGTACGCCCCGGGCGACGTGGTCCGCGCTGACTACACCTAACCAGTAATTCAGCACGGCCGGCGCCTCTCGATAAAGGGAATGGATGACGGTCTGCTGGCCCGGAGCAGCATGTGCGGGTCCGCATCAATCTCATCCAGCAGCTCGGCGACCTGCACACTGCGGGGCAGCGTGTCATAGCTGTGCCACTGGTTCATTCCACTGGTCCACAACAGCTGCCACTCTCCAGAACTGCCCAAATACCGTAGCCGGGCGGCAGGCCTGTACGTCCACGTGAATTCCTCACCAGGACGGTCCGAGGGCCATAAACGGTACTCCAGCAGGGTCACGTCCCGGCCCCTGACCAGAACGTCGATAGGGAAACCGGATCCGTCAGTCTCGCGTACCTTGGCCGCGCATCTGGTTCTAATAACCAGTAGATCGGCGTCGGGGATCGTGTGAACCGATGGTGCGATATTAGGGTCGGCGCCGTTGATGGGGTGAAACAGCGCCCGGCGGGCGAATTGATCCAGGCGCCGTTCGATGACGGAGCCGAACTGCCAGTACGAGGCCAGTTCCAGGAGACCGTTGGACAGATCGGTTACCCCGTCTGTCGGATATCCCTGGTCCTTTATTCCGCTCCGTAACGCCTCTGTATAGTTCCGCGCGGTGGCGTCGGGCACATCAGTGACCCTCGCCGTGGTCGTCGCGTGTTGCGAGACCAGGCCGGCAAACCCCCGGCCGCAGCCGCAGGGCCCGTCGGGATCCTTCCGGTCTGCGGCGCACGGCGGAAGGATAAATACCAGTTCACCTTCGACGGCGAAGCAATAGTCGTTCTGCCGCTCACCCTGGGTCAGGGCAGTGGCAACGAGTAGTTTCATGACAGCCTCCTTGGTAGTGGTACCAAGTGGTCTATCAGCTGGCTCGGACATTCACGGTTTCACCGGCGGCTGAAGGGTGTCGGCTCCGTCCCGGAAGGTGGCGGCAGGCCTCTAGGCGTTAGTTGGAGCGGCGCTCTCAGCGCTCTCAGCGCTCTCAGCGCTCTCCCGCTCGACGAATTCTTCGTCAATTTCATAGTGCCGAAACTCCGTCTCCGGGTTCGGTTCGCCATCCACGACATATTCGCGGTCAAGCTGGCGCTGTATTTGGCTGTCGAGGATCTGCAGTTTCTTGTCCGCGATCTTGTCGAGATTTTCGGGAAACGCGTCGTTCGGGGTGAGGCGCAGGTTGGTGGGCATGAGGTGCTCTCTATGTCAAGGATCTCCGGAGAGGTCGGTTTGGGATCCGGCCGGATTCGGCGGTTGCCACCAATCGTAACCGCAGCTGAACCGGAGTGGGGGCCGCGAAGGGTGACGGCTAAATCGAAGCGCTGAAGCTGCTCGGGCGGCCGGGAAGGTGAAACTGTTGTCGGTCGCCCTCGGTGCGCATCCGCTGATCTCGTCGTCGGCCGCTGGATGCGCACCAAGAGCTCCCGCGCTGGAACCGTCTCAAGGCCGGCAACCGCTGCCTACACGAACAGAGTCCCCCCGTTTCGGGGAACCTTCCGGCCTGCCGCTGGCGGCGGTCTGCTGCAGGAAACCAGTGCGTAACGCATCCCGGAACCCGACTCGGTGCGCGGGTAGATGCTCCTGAACGGGGTTCAAGGGAACGGGGTTCGGCGGCACCTTCCAAGCCAGGGTGGTATTGATCATAGGATTAGGTATCCAGTTCCCCGAGACGGAGGTAAGTGTGGAATTTACGGCGAAATACGTGGCACTCGGGGATTCTTTCACCGAAGGCATGGGTGACACCGATGCGGTGCTGCCACACGGTTGCCGCGGTTGGGCGGACCGGGTGGCGGAACAGCTCGCCAAGTCCTTCGCGCCCGGTGAACCTGGTCTAGGGTATGCAAATTTGGCCATCCGCGGGAAGAAAATGCGGCAGGTACTGAGTGAACAGATCGATGCCGCCGTGGTGCTGGGCCCCACTCTTGTCAGTATCTACGCCGGAGCCAATGACATTCTGCGGCCCAAAGTCGACATCGACGCACTAATGGGGGATTACAGCCGCGGCATCGCCAAACTCCGCGCCACCGGTGCTGCGGTGCTGATGTTCACCGGCTTCGATTCCAAGGCCTCCGGGGTTTTCGGGAAAACCCGGGGGCGGACCGCGATTTATAACGAGCTGGTGCGGGAGGTAGCCGATAAGCACGACGCGTTGACGGTGGACTACTGGCGTTTTGATGAATACGACGACCCGCGGATGTGGAGCGTGGATCGCATGCACATGTCCACGCCGGGACACATTAATATGGCCCGGCGTGTGCTGGCTGTGCTGGACCGGGAATCCGTGGTGGAAGTCCCGGAACTGGAGCCTCTGCCGGTGCTCAGCCGGTTGAAGGTGGCCGCGGCCAATGCCCAATGGGCGCGCGAATACGTGGGACCGTGGATTAGCCGGCGGCTGCGTGGCGTCTCCTCCGGCGACGCCCTGAGTCCGCGGTGGCCGGAACTTCACACGCCCCCAGCATCCTGACCCACACGCCACCCAATTCCCAGCACCCCAGGCACATCCGTCGGGGAGGAAGACGTCGTAATGCGGCCCCGAAGAAGTATCTGCTGCTCAGCAGGCGGCGCCGGGGCGGGCTACCGGGGCGACCGACCGATTGGTCTTAATCCGCCCCAGCTCATAGAATGGACAGGCGTCAGGTGGCGCGGAGCGTGCGCAATTGCTCCGGTTGCCGGGATTCATCTCCCGGAGGCCGGTAGTTAGGGGCTCAAGTTGCGCGGAATCGCCATTACCTCGGCTGCTTCGGTTGCCGGCCAGGGACGCCCCTGAACGCATTTCATGGCGGGTAAAACCGCTGAACATTCATTTTTTTGGAGGATAGTCATGGCAGCTCACTGCCAAGTGACTGGAGCCGAGCCGGGCTTTGGGCACAGCATTTCGCACTCGCATCGACGCAACAAGCGTCGGTTCGATCCGAACATTCAGAAGAAGCGCTACTGGGTTCCGTCCCTGCGCCGCAATGTCACCCTGACCCTTTCGGTCCGTGGCATCAAGACCATCGACGTGCGCGGTATTGACGCCGTCGTCGCGCAGATCCAGGCACGCGGGGTGAAGCTCTAATGGCAAAAGACAGGGACGTACGTCCGATCATCAAGCTCAAGAGCACCGCGGGTACGGGTTTCACTTACGTCACCCGCAAAAACCGCCGTAACGACCCGGACCGTCTGGTTCTGAAGAAGTACGATCCCAAGATCCGCCAGCACGTCGAATTCCGAGAGGAGCGCTAAACATATGGCTAAGAAGTCAATGATTGCAAAGAACGAACAGCGTAAAGTCATCGTTGAGCGTTACGCCGCCAAGCGCCTCGAGTTGAAGAAGACTCTGGTCGACGCGAACGCCACCGACGAGGCCCGCGAGGCCGCACGTCTGGGCCTGCAGAAGCTTCCGCGCAACGCATCGCCGGTGCGTCTGCGCAACCGCGACACGATCGACGGACGGCCCCGTGGCACGCTCCAGAAGTTCGGTATCTCCCGTGTCCGTTTCCGCGACATGGCACACCGGGGCGAGCTGCCCGGCATCACCAAGTCCAGCTGGTAAGTCGCTGCGGCAGAGAAACGGCTGTTTTGTGAGCTGATTCGCTTCGTCGCATCAAGAAGGACGGTGGCCCCTGTGGCCGCCGTCCTTTTTTCATGTTTCGAATCTGGGTCGCAGCAGCTGCATCCATTCCGGCGTTTGAGTGCGTGTGCTGCTACGTGGATGAGGAACGACGACGGCGGCAGCGGGCCGCCGTCGTCGCTCCCGTTGACCGGTACCGGCACGGCAAAAGGTTGGCTGAGAGCGCAAAAAGCGCGATGACGGCCGGAAAATTCACGGAAATCCCCGAAAAACCCCGAGAAGTAGCCGATTTAGAGAGGTGGAACTGGTATGTTCGCTAACAGTGGTTGGCACGCAACCGGCGTGCAAGCTTCATCCATCCCACGTCCAGGAGGACATACATGGCTAAGAATCGTAGTGAATTGGTTGCAGAGGTCGCGGCTAAGGCTGACACCAGCCAGACCGCAGTGAACGCTGTGCTGGACGCCCTTTTCTCGGTTTTCGAGAGTTCCGTCGCCTCGGGCGAGAAGATCACCATCCCGGGTTGGTTGGCTGTTGAGCGCACCGACCGCGCCGCACGCACGGGCCGCAACCCGCAGACCGGCGAGGCCATCCAGATCGCCGCCGGCCACAGCGTCAAGCTGACCGCAGGCTCTAAGCTCAAGGCTGCCGTCTCCACCAAGAAGTAGTCTTCGCATGGTTTCGTAAAGCATTGGCGGAGGGTGGCTGCCGCAAGGTGGCCGCCTTTCGCCGTCACGCGGGCTCTTCTCTCCCAACTAGGTAGCAGCACCTGCAGTCATAACGTGGTTCGAGTGCAGGTGCTGCTACCTAGTTGGGAAGGAGCCGACAGCGGCTGGCTTCCCCCGGCGCTAGTTCGCGTAAGGCAAGGGAGCGCGGATTCGCGTAAGGCAAGGGAGCGCGGATTCGCGCAAGCCAAGGGGGTGCCGGAGAATGGATGTGTGCCAGTAACCACCGCTCCCCAGAAAACCCCTTCCACGCATGGCTCAGTAGCCGCAGCGGGGATCCGAAGCGTGTGGCTGCTGGGCGGCGGCGGCGCCGCACTGCTGGCCCTGGTGATCGCCCTGATCTTTTCCGGCGCGGCCGCTGCCAAGGCACTGGTGGATCCGGGGGCTTTGACCCGGTGGGGATTACCGGTTTCCCTGACCATCCATAACCTTTCGATTGCCGCGGTAATTGGCGCACTCATTTTCGCGGTGGTGCTGCTGCCCAAGGAACTCAAACCCACGCGGTCCAGCCCCGCGGCACGGGCCGCCCGGAGCACCCGGGATGCGCCGTACCCTCCTGCGCCCGAGCACCCCGCCTTTACCCGTGCCATGACCCTGGCCGCCGGGGCCGGAGCCCTCTGGACCATCTCCGCGGCGGCGGTGCTTATCTTCACCTATTCGGACATCGCGGGCCTGCCGATTTCAGGAACCGGCGATTACTCGAACCAGTTGGTCTACTTCATGACGGACCAACCCACCGGCCAAGCCTGGCTCTCCATCTGCATCTTCGCCGCCGTCGTCACGACGCTTTGTTTCGGAATCCGTTCGCAGACCGGATTGGGCCTGACCCTGGTGCTGGCCCTTCTCGGGCTCGTGCCGCAGGCGCTGATCGGCCACTCCTCGAGCGGCTCGGACCACGAGGGCGCGGTGAATTCCCTGCTCCTGCACATCATCGGAGTTGCTCTCTGGGTGGGCGGCATCATCGCGCTGGCCGCGGTGTCGGGCAAGCTGGGCCTGCTGACCGCACCGGTACTGAAACGGTTTTCCGCCCTGGCGCTGGTGTGTTTCTTCGTCGTTTTCGCCTCCGGTGTCATCAACGCGGCCATTCGCGTGACCAGCTGGGACTCCCTCTTCTCCTCTTCCTACGGCCAGCTGATCATGGCCAAAACCGTCGCCATCATCGTGCTCGGCAGCATCGGCTACATGCACCGGTCCTGGATCATCCCCCGGCTGGAGAGCGGCACGTCCGGCAAGCAGGCGCTGTCCGCCACCCGGGTGCTCTGGCAACTGATCCTTAGTGAGTTGATCATTATGGGAGCCACCAGTGGAATCGCGGTGGCGTTGAGCCGGTCCGCTCCGCCGCAGCCCACCAGCTTCGCCCCTGACGCCACCCCGGCGGTCATCCTCAGCGGATACCCGTTGCCGCCGGAATTGACTTTTTCCCGCTGGTTCAGCCAGTGGCGGCTGGACTGGCTCTGGATAGCCTTTGTGCTGGTCAGTACGGCGTTCTACGTATCCGCGGTGCTCAAGCTCCGCCGGCGCGGAGACAAATGGCCCGTGCCGCGGTTGATCTGCTGGCTGATCGGCATGGCGTCGCTGGTTTACATCACGTCCGGCGGCCCCGCGGTATACGGCCGCGTTCTCTTCAGCGCGCACATGGTGGACCACATGGCGCTGATGGTGGTGGCACCCCTGTTTATGGTGCTGGCAGCCCCCGTCTCGCTGGCCCTGAAAACCTTGGTCCCGCGCGGCGATGGCAGTCGGGGCGCCCGCGAGTGGATACTGGTGATTGTCCACTCCAGGTTCTCGAAGCTCGTAACTCACCCGCTTTTCGCGGCAGCCAACTTTGCCGGCAGCCTCGTGCTTTTCTACTACTCGGGCGCCTTCGGCTACGCCATGCGGGACCACATCGGACACGAGCTGATGATTCTGCACTTCACCCTGACCGGTTACGTCTTCATACTGACCATGATCGGCATCGATCCGCTGCCCCGTCGGGCCCCCTACCCGCTGCGCCTGTTGCTGCTCCTGGCCACCATGGCCTTCCACGCATTCTTCGGTGTGACGCTGATGAGCTCCACGGCCTTGTTGGCCGGGGACTACTTCGGGAACATGGGTCGCAACTGGGGTGCCTCCGCGATTGCCGATCAGCAGGCCGCCGGAGCCATCGCCTGGGGAATCGGTGAGGTGCCCACGCTGCTGGTCGCCCTGGGCGTTGCGGTGATGTGGTCCCGATCGGATGAGCGCGAGACCAAACGCAAGGACCGTGCGGCGGACCGGAATAATGACGCAGACCTGAGTGCTTACAACGATATGTTTGCCGGGCTGGCCCACCGGGACAGTACCGTGCACGACGCGAAGCAGGGAGAACAACGATAGTGGATGCACCAGTAGGAACCGCACCGCACCTGAGAATCAGGGCCTCCGAGCTGCAGGGCCGCGGCTGGCTGAATACCGGCGGAAAAACACTCGGGCTGGAGCAGCTGCGCGGCAAGATCGTGCTGCTGGATTTCTGGACGTTTTGCTGCATCAATTGCCTGCACGTGATCGACGAGCTGCGGCCGCTGGAGCAGGAATACTCCGACGTGCTGGTCACCGTTGGTGTTCACTCGCCCAAATTTGAACATGAGGCCGACCCGGTGGCCCTCGCCGCCGCCGTCGAACGCTATGAAATCCGCCACCCCGTGCTCGATGATCCGGAGCTGCTCACTTGGCAGGCCTACGCTGCCCGCGCCTGGCCCACCTTGGTGGTCATCGATCCGGAGGGCTACATCGTGGCGCATCTTTCCGGTGAGGGACACGCGGCCGGGTTGGCGACGCTGATTCCGGAGCTGATCGCGGAGCATGAGGCCAAGGGCACGCTGCACCGTGGCGACGGCCCGTACGTTGCCCCGGCGCCGACGTCGGGCGCCCTGCGCTTCCCCGGCAAGGTCCTCCCGCTGCCCAATGGCCGATTCCTGGTCTCCGATACCGGACATCACCGGCTGGTGGAGCTCGGCCCGGACCTGCAGAGCGTGCGGCGGACCATCGGCTCCGGCGTGAAGGGGCATGCCGACGGCACGGCCGAGACCGCGCAGTTCAATGAGCCGCAGGGCCTGACGCTGCTCCCGGATGCGGTCGCCGCCCAGGCCGGGTACGACGTGGTGGTCGCCGATTCCGTGAACCACCGGTTGCGCGGCGTGCGGCTGACTGACGGCTCCGTGCGGACGCTGGCCGGAAACGGTGTGCAGCGGTTGCTGGAGGGCGGCCCGGCCCGCGTGGACGACGACGGCGCCGCACTGACGGGCGGCGATCTGGGCTTGTGTCCGCTGGAGGTCGCGCTGTCATCTCCCTGGGACGTTGTCTGGTCGGCGGCGCTTAACCGTGTAGCCGTGGCGATGGCCGGCGTGCATCAGATCTTTGGTTTCGACCCGGCGACCGGCCAGGTGACCATCGTGGCGGGCAACGGTCTGGAGGGGCTGCTGGACGGCCCTGCCGGTCAGGCCTGGTTTGCTCAGCCGTCCGGCCTCGCGGAGGCACCGGATGGCAGCATTTGGGTGGCTGATTCGGAAACGTCCGCGCTGCGGGTGCTGCGGTTCGCGACTCCGCCCCCCGCGCAACTAGGTAGCAGCGCCGGCACGAATGAGCCCGCTAACGTGCCGACAGTGCGACCTGGTTGGGAAGGTGCCGCAGGGGAGGTCGCGGTGGAAACCGCCGTCGGCACCGGACTCTTCGACTTCGGCTTCCGAGACGGAGCCGCGGAGCAGGCACGCCTGCAGCACCCGCTGGGCGTCACCGTGCTCCCGGACGGTTCGGTCGCCGTCGCGGACACCTACAACGGCGCTGTCCGGCGTTTCGACCCGGTCGCCGGGACACTGAGCACCCTTGCCCGCGGGCTCGCAGAGCCTTCCGATGTGCTGCTCGACAGCAGCGGCGACACCCCGCTGCTGATTGTGGTGGAAGCCAACCGGCACCAGCTGGTCCGGTTGCCGGTCCCCAAGGAAGCCCAGCAGGTCGACGAGGGTGCCGCGCAGACCCAGCGTCCCAAGACGCCGGTGGCACCCGGCGCGCTGGCCCTGCAGGTGCGCTTTTCCGCACCGACGGGACAGAAGCTGGACGACCGCTGGGGCGACCCGACGCAGCTGAAGGTCTCCTCCACACCGCCTGATCTGCTAACGGCGGGCGGCGGCACTTCGATTGGTCTGCACCGTACGCTGACACTTTCAGCCGACGTCCCTGAGGGGGTCCTGCATATCACAGCTCGGGCGGCGGCCTGCGACGGCCCGGAAACGGCCGACGGACAGATCCCAGACCACGCAGCCTGCCACCTGTACCAGCAGGATTGGGGCATTCCGGTACTGCTGGACGCCTCCGGCGACACCGGGCTGACGCTTGATCTGCTCGGAATGGACTAACGGGCAGGCTGCGACGCCATGCCCGTTCGGTGCCTCGCCGAGAGGGTCGCGCATTGCCAAGAGGGTTGCACATTGCCGATAGGGTCGCATAGCCCAATATACGGTCATCCTCTCTCCACACCCTGCCCCGGTGGCGCAGCCGGGCACATAATGGCGAGCGATGCTGCCGCTCCGCGTTGCGGCTTGGAATGCTTGTCGGCATGGATGTTGAGCAGGTTTTGCGGAGCCTTGGTGGGGCGGCACGGACGGAAGCCCTTGTGCAGCGCGGTTTCACGACGGCACAGCTGGCCCGGGCGGTCGCGGGGAAGCAGGTGCAGACACGGGAGCGGGGGATTTTGGCGGTTCCCGGCGCCCCCGCCGCGTTCGTGCAGGCGCTGCGCCACCGCGGCGTGCTGACCTGTGCCTCCGCCGCCGGGCAGTATGGGCTGTGGGTGGTGGCGGAGCCTTCCCTTATACATCTTGCTGTCGGCAACGGTCTCCGCGGTCCGGAAACGGGGCCGCAACCGGTCCTGTACTCCGCACCCCGGGCCGGGCCGCACCCCGTTCCGTTGCCTGAACCGCGCACCGTGCTGCACGCGGCACCGCTGTCGTGCCCCGTTACTGGTGCGCCGGTGGCCGCGCTGGAAGACGTGCTGATCCATGCGCTTTTCTGCCTGCCCATACCGGAGTCCGTGGTCATGGTGGAATCGGCGGTGAATCAAGGACTTGTGGATCCGGAGGTTCTGCGTCGACATCTCCCGGCAGGTCGTGATGGGAAGGCCCGAACTGCGCTGGATCTGGTGGAGGAGGGGGCCGATTCGCCGTGGGAAACGCTGGCCAGAATCCTGTTCCGGCGGTTCGGATTCGAGGTTCAGGCCCAAAGCTGGGTCCACGGTGTGGGCGTGGTGCACTTTCTGATCGACGGTTATCTCGTCGCGGAGATCGTTGGATTGGAGCGCCGGCCGCCGGCCGGGCAATTCGCGTCTGCCCCATGGCGTGACGCGGCTGCCGGCATCTCCGGCCATGTGCTGCTGCGGATCCAGTACCCTGATGTCCTGTACCGACCGCACCGGGTCGCGGAAAGGGTGCAGCTCGCGCTGCGCGCCCGAAGACCGACCCGGACGCGCCGCCCGATACTGATGGCAGGTTAAACGCGCGCCCGTGGTCCCGCGGGGCGGGCCATCCCGCTAACGCTTGTGGTCAATAATCCACGACGGGGGTGACGGTGACGCTCCCGCCGCCGGTATCCAATTTGGCGGTGAAGCCGAAGCTCTGCGCCTCTTCCACCGGTACCACCGCGCCCGTGTACAGCTGCTGTTCCTGGTAGCTCACCTGCGCCTTGACGGTCAGTGGAGCGATCACCCATTCCCCACCGTAGGCGGAGATCCCGACCGTTGGATAACTTTCGATGCTCCAGACCACCGGGGTGACAATCCGGTTGTCCGAATGATTGCTGAACGGGCAGCCGGCGGGAAGCAGCACCTGTTGTTTGGCGCAACCGTCCAGATACTGGTGGAGCTGGCTGTTGACATCGGCCATGAGTTTCGGCGACGGCGCCGTGTTCAGCTCGACGGCGAAGGGCTTGTCCCCTGCCGAAGTCACGGCGGTGGTGACCGACGGGGCCTGGAATAGTCCGCTCTGAAATGAGGCCTTGTACTGCCCCGGGTACAGGACCGAAAAAGTGCTCCGGCCCGACGGCATGGTGACCCCTACGCCGTTCAGTGAGGCGGTCGTTTCATTCACGACGGAAACATCGATGGTTGGCAGCGGAGCAGGAACAAACGTCCAGGTGCTGAAGAAGAGCCACCGGTTGCCGGCCGGTTCCAGCAGGAACTCGGTGCTGTGGTCGGCTCCGTCGATTTTGTAGCTGGCGGGGACTTTGACCCGGCCGTCTGCCTGCTCCTGAGGGTCCCCGATCTGCAGGTCCTCGATGGCCGCAGCCGCGCTCTTGAGTCCGCTGCCGTCCAGTACCGCGGGGTTGCCCGCGGGTACGGTCGCCTTGAGCAGGCCCAAGGCCTTGGCTCCGTCGCCATCGCGCAGGGCCTGGAGGTAATCGCGCACGGGCTGTTGCGGACCGAAAAAGCTGGCATTTACCATCGTGATGGTGATGATCGCGGCGGCCACGGCCAGCATCAGTCCCAGCAGCCAGCCGGCCGCGATCCTCATGAGTCGGGTGCCGTTTTTCACTGTGTCCACGATACCCGCTGCTTCGGCGCGTTCTGCTGTCACCGCACTGCAGAGTGAGGACGTGACCGGACGGCGGAGGGGTGCCTCTTAGGCCAGCAGGGCGGAAACGCCTTAGGCCAGCAGGGCGGAAACCAGGACCAGAATCGGGACCCCGACGGCGGTGGTCAGCAGCACGGTGTCCTTGGCCACCGCCACGCCCGATTTATAGCGGGAGGCAACAATAAAGACGTTCTGTGCCGTGGGTAAAGCGGCCAGTACGACGGCGGCAAATAGGGCGTGTCCTCGAAGATCCAGCAGGTAGCGGGCCAGGAAAAATGCGACGGCCGGCTGCAGCGCCAGCTTGACCGCGGAGGCCAGTAAGACCTCAGCGCGGCCGGCGCTGTTCTGCAGGGGCCTTGAACCATGAAGGGAAATCCCGAAGGCGAGCAGCGCGCCGGGGACGGCCGCCCCGCCCAGCAGAACGAATGGCTGCATGACCAGATTCGGGGGCTGCCACCCGACTGCGGCGATCAGCAGTCCCAGCAGCGAGGCAATCAGCACCGGGTTCCTGGGTATCTGGCCCAGGAAAGTCCACAATGACGCGCGGCGCCGGCGACCGGCGTTGTCGAGCAGCAGCACGAAGAGCGGGGTGTAGAAGGCCAACTGGAAGATCAGCACCGGAGCTGCGAAGGAGGCGTCCCCGAGGACATATACCGCAATCGGAATACCGAGATAGGCGGCATTGACCAAGGACGCGGACATCGCACCGACCAGCGCCGTTCCGGTCGGGCGCTTGAGGACGACGCCGGCCACCAGCAGGTAGACCAGCGACGCCGCAAAGGCGCTCAACGCGGCCACCAGCAGGGACGTGGAGAAAACGGCGCGCAGATCCGTGTGGCTCAGCGTCTGCAGCATCAGCGCCGGGGTGGCGACGAAGAACACCAGACGGCTGAGGATACGCTCGCCGTCCGGCCCGAGCACGTCGACGCGGCCCAGCAGATAACCCACCAGGATGACGACCCAGATGACGGAAAAACCCTGCAGAACGCCCAGCATGCTCAGGCGCCTTGGGCCGGTGAATCGGAAGTCAACGACCGGCCACCAGGACGCAGGACCCCAATAGACTGAAGATTGATAAGCAAAACGTCAATAAGGTGCACTGGCTCAGCCTAAGCTGAAGCCACCGAGGCGACGTCCCACACGACGGAAGGACCACCATGAAGACCATTGCGGTCACTGGAGCCCACGGCAAGGCGGGCCGTGCGGCCGTGACCGATCTGCTCGCCCACGGCTATTCGGTGCATGCGAGCGACATAACCGGACCGGTCGGCCGTAATTCGGATCTGGGCTGTCCAACCATGCGCGTGGATCTGACCGATTACGGTCAGGCACTTCAGGCACTCAGCGGAACAGACGCCGTCGTCCATCTGGCCAATATCCCGGAACCGGGCATGTACCCGCCGGCGGAAACCATCAACCGCAACACGGCGGCGAACCAGAACGTTTTTTTGGCTGCGGCGGCGCTGCGGCTGGAGCGGGTGGTGTGGGCGTCGTCGGAAACCACCCTCGGGCTGCCCTTCGGCGGGAGCGACAAGGCGGGCGAGAGGGACGGTGAGCTGCACTATGCACCCGTTGATGAGGAGCATTTCCCCTATCCGAGCAGCGCCTACGCCCTCTCGAAGGTCCTCGGGGAGCAGGCCGCGGCGCATGTTTCCGGCTGGTCGGGCATCCCCTTTGTTGGCCTGCGTATTTCCAATATTTTCGCGCCGGAGGACTACGCCCGGGTTCCCGGCTTCTGGCCGGACGCGCCGTCGCGCCGCTGGAATCTCTGGGGCTACGTCGACGTGCGGGATGTCGCCGCAGCCTGCCGGAACGCCTTGGAAGCGGATACCACCGGATCCGAAAATGTCATCATAGCCGCCGCCGACACCATTATGGACCGGCCGTCGTCGGACCTGTTGGACGAGGTGTTTCCCGGCCTGGAGCGGCACGGGACCATCAGAGGCCATGAAACGTTGCTGAGTATTAAGGCCGCCCGCAGCCTGATCGGCTACCGCCCGGCCCATTCCTGGCGGGACGGCATTGCTGCCCGCGGCGCCGGTGCGGACGAACGCCCGGAGTAGGACACGAAGACCTCCCGGAACCTTGATCAGGGCCAGCGGCGCAGGTAGCGTGGAAAACGGGCGGCCGCACGGGGGCGCTTCGAAGCAGCCAACTGACCCTCCGGAAGGAGACATCGTGGCGACAGTACTGGAATCCATCGACGTAGGGGTGCCGGTCACGCGGGCCTACAACCAGTGGACGCAGTTCGCATCCTTTCCCGAATTTATGAACGGCGTGGAATCGATCACGCAGACCTCGGAAACCACCAATCATTGGGTGACGAACATCGGCGGCGTGCGGCGCGAGTTCGACGCTGTCATCACCGAACAGCACCCCGATGAGCGGGTGGCATGGAAGAGCGTGGACGGCAAATCCCATGCCGGCGTGGTGACGTTTCACCGCCTCGATGATGAGTCCGCCCGGGTAACCGTGCAGCTGGACTGGGATCCGGAGACATTCCTGGAGAAGGTCGGTTCGGCCCTTGGCGCGGATGACCGCCAGGTGAAGTCGGATCTGCGGCGGTTCAAGGATTTTATTGAGGGGCGCCGTTCGGAGACCGGCAGTTGGCGCGGAGACGTTTCAGCGCCGGACTCCGCTGCACATTCCAGGGCCGACGACGTCGGCACCGCGGGTGCGGCGGGCACAGGTACCGGGGCAATGGCCGGCGGCCTCGATAAGCCTTCCGGTGGCTTGGACAATCCGTCCATCGGAGCCGGCGGACCGGGTGCCGCCGAGTCGCATCCGAGCGCCCCGGGTTCGGCAGCTTCCAGCGTGCAGAACCCGACGGTGGACGATCCCGACACGCAGAATCCGGCGGTGGATGATCCCGATTCAGGGGGAGCCAGTTCCGCGCGGTAGCCGGACGCTTCGTTCTCGGCCCACAACGCTGCCCCTCAGCAGCGGTTGGTGGCCAGCGGAGGGCGGAGCAGGCCGGGGGTGACAGCCTCGGCGGGGTCCGTGCCCAGCCGCACGATCCGGTTACCGGCATCAACATGGACGACGGCGGGGACATAGTCGCGGGCCTCCGCCGTCGTCATTTGTGCGTAGGTGATCAGGATGACCAAGTCGCCAACCTGCACCAGATGGGCCGCGGGACCATTGATGCCCAGCACGCCGGAGCCTCGCTCACCCGGAATTGTGTACGTTTCCAGCCGGGCACCGTTCGTGACGTCCACAATGGAGACCAATTCGCCGGGCAGAATATCGGCGGCATCCAGCAGGTCTTCGTCGACCGTTACGGAGCCGACATAATGCAGGTCCGCGTGAGTGACAGTGGCGCGGTGGATTTTGGATTTAAACATCGTTCTGTTCATAACGGGTAATTCTAACGCGACGGAATTCTCCGGGCTCAGGCTGACTCCCTTATTGCGTCCTCGTGTGCGGGGTGAGCTTACGCCCCATGATCGCCTGGGTCAGCGCATCCACGACTTCGGTATTTGCCAACGGATTGCGGATCAGCGTGAAATCCACGTCGCCTACCGGCGGCAGACTGAAGCGTCGGGTGATGACCTTCAGATCCTCCGGCACCAGCGAGGTCGGCATCACGGCGACTCCGATGCCGGCCCGCAGTGCGGCCAGCACGCCGCTGATCTGTTTGGTGCTGCAGGTGATCCGCCAGGTGCGGCCGGCCTGCTCCAGCGCATCGATGGCGAGTTTGCGGCTCAGGCTGGGGGCGGGGTAGGCAATCAGCGGCACCGGGGCGGCGTGTTCCAGCACGGTCTGTTCCAGCCCCACCCAAGAGAAGGAATCCTGTTTAACCACCACTCCCTCCTGCGCGCCCGACACCCACTTGATGAACACCAGGTCCAGCTGCCCGGCCTTGAGCCGGCGGTGCAATTGATCGCTTTGGCTGACGGTGAGTTCGAGGTTGATCTGCGGGTACAGCTGGCGGAATTCACGCAGGATCCGAGGCAGTCCGGTGATGGCCAGATCATCGGCGGTCCCGAACCGCAGCCGCCCACGCATCGCTGCGCCGGAAAAGTAGCGGGCCGCGTCTTCGTTGGCCGCCAGAATCGTGCGCGCAAATCCCGTCATGGCGTCCCCGTTGTCCGTCAGCCGGACCTCGCGGGTGTCCCGGGCCACGAGCTGACGCCCGGACTCGGTCTCAAGTTTCTTCACATGCTGGCTGACGGTGGGCTGGCTCAAGTGCAGCCGTTCCGCGGCCCGGGTGAAGCTTCCTGTCTCGGCGACAGCCAAAAAGCTGCGCAGCTGAGCCGGATCGAACAGCATCGGGAGCCTCCTCGTCGGCCTCTCATTACAAACTGTAATGGTACTTATAGACATCATATCCTTTGGGAATACTAGCCCGCTCGCTAGGGTGGAATTTATTCCCGTAACGAAAAAACGACCTCAGAATTCTCTTGACACCCCCACCAGCGCTGCCCGGCGTTTCCACCCTGACCGCTCCAATTGACCTGGCCGCCCAACGTCCGCCGTGGCGCCAAACATTTTCCTCGCTGAAGGTACCCAACTTCAGGCTCTTCGCCGTGGCCCATCTGGTCGCTGTGATCGCGCTCTGGATGCAGCGGATCGCACAGGACTGGTTGGTGCTCCAGCTCTCCGGCAGCGTGACCGCCGTCGGCATTACGGTGGCGATGCAGTTCGCACCGTCGTTGCTGCTCATGCCGTTGGGCGGCATCATCGCCGACCGCTGCTCCAAGCGCATGATCCTCATGATCAGTCAGGGTGCCGCGGGCGTGCTGGCCGTGGTCATGGCCGTGCTCGCGCTCAGCGGCGCCATCCAGGTGTGGCACATCTACGGCATCGCCTTCCTGCTGGGCTTGGTCACCGTCGTCGACCAGCCGGCGCGTCAGGTTTTTGTCAACGAATTGGTAGGGCCGGTTCAGCTGCGCAATGCCATCAGCGTGAACTCCTCCATCTTCCAGATCGGCGCGATGATCGGACCGGCCATCAGCGGCGTGCTCATCAGCGCGGTGGGCGGCGGCTGGGCCTTCGCCGTGAATGCCCTGGCCTGTTTTTTCACGGTCGGCACGCTCGCCCGCCTGCGCACCAGGGATCTGCTCAGATCGGCGCCCGCCCCCAGATCCAAGGGCCAACTGCGCGAGGGGCTTGACTACGCGATGCGGAAACCGACCATCTTCTGGCCCGCCGTGATGGCAGGTTTCATTGCTGTTTTTGCCATGAGCCTGCCCGTGTTGATGGCGGCCTACGCAAATACTGTCTTTTATTCCGGCGCCGGCGGATACGGACTGCTGAACACGCTGGTGGCGGTCGGCGCGCTCGCCGGAGCGGTTGCCTCGACCCGGCGGCCCGTGCTGCGGCTGCGCACCGTCGTCGGGGCGGCCGGCAGTTACGGCATGCTGCTGGTCCTGGCGGCCGCCGCGCCGAGCATGTGGATCTTCTGCGCGGTGCTGGTGGCTGCCGGCTACGCGTCGCTGACCTTTCTGACCAGTTCCAACCAATTGGTGCAGATCTCCACCAATGTCCGGATACGTGGCCGCGTCATGAGCCTGTACATCATTGTGCTGATCGGCGGCCAGGCCATCGGCGGCCCGCTGATCGGCGCCCTCGCCGAGCACCTCGGCCCGCAATGGGCCATGGTCGTCGCCGGAACGGTGCCGGGCGCCGCGGCTGCCCTGATCGCCGTTGTGCTGGCGCGGCGCGGCCATCTCACCCTCAGGGTCGACCGGAAGAGCCGACGGCGTCCAGTGCTGATCGTGCGGCGCCGGGAGACCGGGGAGCTTGGTACCGCGGGCTGAGCCCGGGACGCGTGGGACCGCGGGCGGGTAACCGTCCGCGCGCCGAGAGTGCGGCCCGGGAGTGCGCCGCACGATCAGCAGATTTCTCTACTCTGGCCGGTGCTTTGACGGCCTCGGGGACTTAATCTGAAAGCGTCCATTCCGCCTTTCCGCCACCGGTCGTAGGCCCGGCTTCAGGACTGCCAAGAGAGGTAAGGGAAGCGCAGTCAGACCCCCACCGTCTGTTGTACATCCTGCTCTGAACGGTCCTGAGGTGACCGGCTTGATACCGGCGTCGTCGCCGTTCACGAGGACGCGCGGGGTCAAACATCAAGTCTCCTGCACTGGTCACCCGGCATCAGGACCCGCAGCTGTTCCCGGGTGTGGCCGCGGATCAGGGCCTGCCGCAGACAGCGCGCGCTGCGTGTTACAGCCGGGACTCGCGGAGTGCCGGTAGGGGACCGACGAGCAGGAGAATGTCATGGCACAGATAAGGGTACGCTACATCGTTGATGACGTCGGGGCGGCCATTGCGTTTTACTGTCAGCAGCTGGACTTCAGCGAGGTGATGCATCCGGCACCAAGTTTCGCGATCATTCGCCGCGGCGCACTCCGGCTGCTGCTCAGTTCACCCAGTGCGGCCGGAGGCGGCGGCCAGTCCATGCCGGACGGGACACGGCCGGCTCCCGGCGGCTGGAACAGGATATCGCTGGACGTAGCCGACCTTCCGGCAACAGTGCAACGGCTGCGCGGCGCGGGAGTCCACTTCCGCAATGACATAGTCACCGGAATCGGCGGCAATCAGATTCTGCTGGAGGACCCGTCCGGAAATCCCGTCGAACTGTTCGAGCCGGTTTCCCAGCCCGGACAAGATTGACCGGGCGCGGTCCACCCACCCGTACCCTACCGGCACCGTCCGCACGCACAGCACCCGCCCCACGCCGCGCAGGGGGCGGCGAAAGCCCCCGCTTCAGGGAACGGCCGGGTCCGCCTCGGTCAGGTGCGGGTACCCGGGTGAGCGGTGCTGAAAGCGGAGGGCGTTCTCGTTCAGGATGTGCCCGTCCTGGATTTCGATCGCGCGGCGGATCGTCTCATTGCCGGCCCACGCATCGGGGCCGGCCAGCACGGTCTCCAGGAACGGTAGCAGGGCCTCGCTGATTTCCCACGTTGCCGAGTTCCACAAATACGATGGGCTGTGGTCCACGGCGTAGTAGCCGACGTGGTCGCCGACCTCGAACATCGGTTCCGTGAACGTCGTCGACCGCGCCCAGCTGAAGCCCATGCCCTCATCACAGGAAACATCGATGATCAGACTACCGGGGCTGAAGGCGCCAAGATCCTCGGTGCGCAGGTACATCAGCGGCGCGTTCGGATCCTGCAGCGTGCAGTTGACCACGATGTCGCTCGCCGCGAGGAACGGTGCCAGCGGCATCCGGCCCTCCTCGGTCAGCACATGGCTCAGATACGGAGCGGACTCGTCCTGATCGAACCGGACGATCTGGGCCGAATGGATGGGAGAGCCGACGGCGGCAACATCACGGCTGGTGAGCACCTGGACATCGTGGATTCCGTGCGCGTTCAGCGCGGTGATGGCGCCACGGGCCGTTGCCCCGAAACCAAGAACGACGGCGCTGAGCCGGCGCCCGTAATCGCCGGTAGACCCGGTCAGTGCCAGCGCATGCAGCACCGAACAGTATCCGGCCAGTTCATTGTTCTTATGAAAGACGTGAAGGCTGAACCCACCATCGCTTGTCCAGTGGTTCATGGCTTCGAACGCGATCAGTGTCAGGCGCTTGTCGATGGCGAGCTGGGTGATCGCGCGGTCCTGTACGACGTGCGGCCAGCCCCAGAGGATTTGGCCATCGCGCAACTCGACCAGGTCCTCCGGCTGAGGTTTCGGCAGCAGCACAACGTCAGCAGCGGCAATCAGCTCTTCGCGGCTGGCGATCCGGCCCACTAAGGGCTTTAGCTGCTCATCGGAGAGACCAAAGGGCTCGCCGTAGCCGTGTTCCAGAATGATGTTTCTGCTGATTCCGGCGTTGATGCGCTCCAGATGCAGCGGATGAATCGGAAGGCGGCGCTCGTCAGGCTTGCGTGATGTTGCCAGGACACCCAGCGTCATACCGCCCGCTGACGCAATCACTTCTTTTTGGTTGCCGCGATTTTATCCACCGGGCTGGCAGAGGCTTCGGTGGCCCGCTTTTCTGCGCGCTTTTCCTTGATGGACTTGCCGGGCTTTTTTGCTGAGGATTTTCCTGGGGATTTGTCTGCCATGATCACTCCTAAAGGGAACCGAAATGGTCCGTGTGACTGACCATACACGCTAAGTGCTGCGGAGTCCCACGCCGGCCTGGGCCGTGGACACGACGACAGGCGGCTCTTTCATCAGTTGACGCCGGCGGCCAGCACGGCGGCCAGCCCCGTGCTCGGCAACCCCGGCAGCAGCGCCCGGGGCGGTCCGTCGTCGAACGTCATGTCCGTGGTGTTCAGGACGACGGCGGCACGCGCCGCCCGCGCCCGCCGCCCGCGCCAGGAACGGCGAGAAGGGCCGGGCGCCCACCGACATGAGTCTCAACACGGGCAGCGGTATCCGCTTGGTCGACCCCGCACTCCCGGCCGCGGCGTGCAGCGCCCGGGAGAGCTCGTTCAGGGTCAGGTTGAGGCCTCCCCGGTTGATTAATTGCCCGCGGGAAGCAGGATCCTGCAGGGCGTCTTCCGCCTTCCACCGGCTCCAAAAAGAACCGGGCGGCCGTTATGGCGCCGCCATGGACACTAAAGATGACGACACCGGCCATTTCGTGGGCGTCGCCATCGCGCCGGGTGCCGGTCATCAGCCACTCGGACCATACGTCAACGGCGCCCTTTCCTTCGCCGTCGACGGCGGCGTTCCGGCCGCCGTCGTCCACTCCCCCGCCCGCCTTTCCCCGGCCGTTGACGGCGGTGCCCAGCAGGCGTGTACCCAGATCCGGGACGGCGGAAAAGATGTGGGTCCAGTTGGTGCGGACCTGGTCGCGCCCGGAGAAGCCGCACAGCGGATGGGCCGGAGTTTCGTTGACGTAGTCCACCGCAAAGCAGGCGGCGGCGGCGTCGGGATCGTGGGCATTTGTTGCCTCCAAAAGACCGCTGACCGCGGCCAGCGGAGCCGCTTCCGACCGTGCATCCGGTTCCATCCGGAGCGTCCGGCAAAAATTGGATACAGTTATTTGTATCCAATAAGGAGTGTAGCATTTTGTCCCCAGCCGTCAATGAAAAACGTCCCTACGAGGCCGCCGGGCTCGTAGCAGAGCGCAACCGGGAGGTGATCCTGACGGCGGCGCGGCGCCTGCTGCTCTCCGGCGGATATGGCCCGACGACGATAGCGGCCATCGCGGCGGCGGTGTCGCCGGAAACCGTTTACAAGGCGTACGGAGGTAAGCCCGGGCTGGTGCGGGGGATCCATACACAGAGCGTGTCGGGCGGGGGTTCGGTTCCGGCGGAGATCCGCTCCGCGGCTCATCCGCGAGGCCGCCGCGGCCGGGGACACGGAGATGGCGGCATTGCAGGACGAGGTGGGCGCGGCCCGCTACGAACGCATGCTGCACAACGCCCGGACCATGGCCGCGCGGGGGCTGCTCACGGAGGGCCTCACCGCCGCCCGGGCGGCGGATGTGATGTGGACCTACACCGCTCCGGAATTGTACGAGAACGTGGTGCTCACGCGGGGGTGGACCGCGGCGGAGTTCGGCGCGTTTGTCGGCAAGGCTCTGGCGGCCGCACTGCTGGATTGACTGCGGAACTGAGCCGCGCCGGCCGGTGCCGAACTGCACCGGCCGGCGATCCGCCGCCGCACCTACGCCTTCGGCGCGAAGAGCTCCAAAGCGATATTGTCCGGGTCCCTGAATTCCAGGATGTAACCGACGCCGATGTCCTTGATTCCTTCGTGGGTGACACCGCTGCGGTCCAACTGGGCCGCCGCTGCCTCGAGCTCCGCCTTCGACTGGAGGGCGAAGCTGGCATGGTCCAGGCCCACCCGGTCTTCATCGAAGCTGTCCTTACCGACCGGACGCAGTCCAAACAGGGAGTCACCGAGTTGGTAGACCACCCCGCCGAAGAGCCAGCCCAGCTGTTCGCGGGTGGCATCATCCGCACCAGCGGGCACCTCGAAGGCCACTGGCAAGCCAAAGACTTCATCGTAGAAAGCCCGCGACCGGTCTATATCGGAGACGGTCAAGCGGATATGGGCAAACGCGCGCGTGGGGATCGTCATCTTCCCGATAGTGCCACGGGAATACCCGCGCGGCAAGGGGCCTGATCGACGTGGCGGTGGAGCAGACCGCGTGCGCAGTGGAGCGGGCGACGGGAATCGGACCCGCGTATCAAGCTTGGGAAGCTAGCGCTCTACCATTGAGCTACGCCCGCACTGGAGGGAAACCCTCAGACAGCAATGACCACACTACCTCATTCTGCGGGTCGTTTTGCGCACCCCCGACCGGGAATCAGCAGCTGGATGCACCTTCCCAATCCGATCCGCGGCGCCGGCTGGGCATGGTCAACCCCATGCCGTGCCGTCGTCGTCGTTGGTCAGCGGTAAGAAGCGGTCAGTGCGCGCCCGCACTGGTCGCGGTTGGCGCGTCAGAGGGCAGGGAGGGGCTCCCGCTGGAATAGCGTGACCAGCGGTTCGACGTAGCGGGCCGCAATGGGGCCGAAAACGGCCATGATGAGCACGTAGGTGGTGGCCAGCGCGGCCAGGTCATTGGGCACGCTGCCGGCCGCGACGGCCAGACCGGCAATGACAATGGAGAATTCGCCGCGGGCAATCAGGGCCGCACCGGCGCGTGCCCGACCCAGCCTGCGGATGCCCTGCCGGCTGGCGGCCCACCAGCCGGTGGCGATTTTGGTCACCGAGGTCACGGCGGCCAGCAGCAGGGCGAATCCGAGTACCGGCGGAATGGACGCGGGGTCCGTGTTGAGGCCGAAGACAACGAAGAACATGGCCGCGAACAGGTCGCGCAGGGGCTCCAGCACGCGCGTGGCGTTGTTGGCGGTGGCGCCGGAAATGGCGATGCCGAGCAGGAACGCGCCGACGGCGGCGGAGACCTGCATGGCCGAGGCCAGGCCGGCGATCAGCAGCGCGGCTCCGAGCAGCTTGAGCAGAAAGGTTTCGCGGTCCGGACTGTCGATGATCGCCGAGACCAGGTGGCCGAATTTCAGTGCCAGTACGAGCACCACCGTCACCACGGCCAGGGCTACGCCCACAGCGGTCAGCCCGCCGGCGATCGAAACTCCGGAGAGCACGGCGGTCAGGACCGGAAGATAGGCCGCCATGGCCAGGTCCTCGATCACCAGGATGGACAAAATCACCGGGGTTTCGCGGTTACCGAGGCGTCCGAGGTCGCCAAGGACCTTGGCGATAATTCCGGAGGAGGAGATATAGGTGACGCCCGCCATCACCAGCGCACCCACCGGGCCCCAGCCCAGCAGCAGGGCGACCGCAGCGCCGGGGGCCATGTTGAGCACCAGATCCACCACTCCGGCCAGCCAGGATTGTTTAAGTCCGGTCACCAGCTCGTTGGCCGTATATTCCAATCCCAGCATCAGCAGCAGGAGAACCACGCCGATTTCGCTGGCGATGTGGCCGAAGTCTTCGATCCCGCCGAAGTCGATCAGGCCGCCGTGGCCGAACGCCAGGCCGCCGAGAAGGTACAGGGGAACGGGGGACATGCCGATCATCCCGGCGAGCCGGCCCAGGACGCCGAGTCCGAAAAAGACGATGCCGAGCTGAATGAGCGAGAGCGTGGTGTCGTTCACAGGGGGAAGCCGCGCCTCCTATTTGGACTGCAGGATGTCTGCCGCCGCGGCCAGGCCGGAGTCGGTGCCGACAATGACAACGACATCGCCGGAGAGCAGAAGCTGATCCGGCCGCGGGGAGGCGATGACGCTTCCCTGCCGGAGGATGGCGACGACGGACGCGCCGGTGTGGGTCCGCATCTGAGTGTCACCGAGCGTGCCGCCGGCGAAGCGCGCGCTATCGTGGACGAGGAACTGCTGGGTGCTTACCCCGGGCAGATCCTTCTGTTCCGCGGACAGCTGGGCGATCAGCTTGGTACCCCCGAGCAGGCCACCCAAGGCGGCCGATTCGTCGGCGCTGAGCGGGATGGACGCGGCGCAGGCGTCCGGGTCATCGAGTCTGGAGACGATGAGTTCCGTCTGACCGTCGCGGTGCGTGACCACGCCAACGCGTCGGCCGGTGGTCAGCGTGAGCTCTCTGCGGACGCCGATCCCCGGCAGCGGGGTTTCTACAATGTTCATGGGACTACCTTAGTCGTGCGTTGAACCGTCGGTCCTTGCTGGACCGGTGCTAGATATAACAGCGCTCGGCCCGCCAATAGTCCGCCGTCGTCCCCGCCGGTCCATCCGCACACCGGCGTAGGCTGAAGCACGGCAATGACGCCCATATTAAGGACTGGCTGTGGCGGTAAAGAAGAATACGCGGAAGATTGAATCCGGCATCGAAACGGACTTCCGGGACAAGATGAGCTACGGCTCCTACCTGGCTCTCGATGAACTGCTCTCCGCCCAGCATCCGGTCAGCCGGCCCGAACATCACGACGAGATGCTCTTCATCATCCAGCACCAGACCTCCGAGCTCTGGCTCAAGCTGGTGCTGCATGAGCTCCGGGCGGTGCGGCAGGCGCTGATGGCCGATGATCTGCGCATGGCTATGAAGGGGATCGCCCGGATCAAGCACATCCAGCGGAGCCTGACCGAGCAATGGTCCGTGCTGGCCACCTTGACCCCGTCGGAATATGCCCAGTTCCGTGGTGATTTGGGGGCCGCGTCCGGTTTTCAGTCCGCCCAGTACCGCGCGGTGGAGTTTCTGCTGGGCAATAAGAACGCCGGAATGCTCAAGGTCTTTGCCTCGGACCCCGCCGCGCATGCGGTGCTTGAAGAGCTGTTGGGACAGAGCAGCATCTATGACGAATTCATCCGGCTGCTGGGCCGGCGCGGCTTCGCGGTTCCCGTCGAGCTGCTGGAACGGGACTTCACCACGGCGCACGTCTTCAACGACGAGCTGGTCCAGTTGTACCGGGCAATCTACGAGAACCCGGCGGACAACTGGGATCTCTATGAGGCCTGCGAGGAACTGGTCGACCTGGAGGATAATTTCCAGCTCTGGCGGTTCCGGCATATGAAGACCGTCCTGCGGACCATCGGCATGAAGACCGGAACCGGAGGCTCTTCGGGCGTGGGATTCCTGCAGCGCGCCCTGGAGCTGACCTTCTTTCCCGAGCTCTATGCGGTCCGCACAGAAATCGGTGCCGCTACCGTGGAGTCACGCAGCAGACGGTGAAGGTTTGACCAGGTTCCCGACCGACTCGCCGGCTGTTTTCGTGACACGCGTCGTTTTTCGCCGCCGGGTCCAATGTGGTCAAACCTTGACCAGGGCGGCGGTGGCGGCCCCTTACCTGCCGCGCTTTGGCTCCGCCGTCGCATCCTACCGGCGCACTGCTCTGCGGGGAGGATGATGCGCTAACTTTAGATGGTGCTCATCTCAGACCGCGACATCCGTGCCGAAATTGACGCCAAGCGCATTGTCTTGGACCCCTACGATCCCACCATGGTGCAGCCATCCAGCATCGACGTGCGGATTGACCGGCTGTTCCGGTTGTTCGACAACCACAAGTACGCGCACATCGATCCGGCCGAGGACCAGCCGGATCTGACCCGTCTGGTGGAGGTCGCCCCCGATGAGCCGTTCATTCTGCATCCCGGGGAGTTTGTGCTCGGCTCAACCTTCGAGGCCGTGACGCTGCCGGACGATATTGCGGCCCGGCTGGAGGGCAAATCCTCGTTGGGGCGGCTGGGCCTGCTGACGCACTCGACGGCCGGTTTCATTGATCCCGGATTCTCGGGCCACGTGACACTGGAGCTGTCCAATGTGGCCACACTGCCGATCAAGCTCTGGCCGGGGATGAAGATCGGTCAGCTGTGCTTCTTCCGGCTGAGCTCACCCGCCGAGCACCCCTACGGCAGCGGGGAATACGGCAACCGCTATCAGGGCCAGCGGGGCCCCACCGCGTCCCGTTCCTTCCAGAACTTCCATATCACCGCCATCTGACCCTTTCCCTCACCGGCCCCGGCCCAACTAGGTAGCAGCAGGTGCAGCCAAAACGCGCTTTGGGTGCACCTGCTGCTACCTAGTTGGGGAGGGGAAGGCGACCGGGGTTAGGTCGGGGCCGGGGCGGGGATGTGGTGCTCGGGAGCCTTGACGGGGAGCAGCAGGAGCAGCCCCGCCAAGAGCACGATGAGGATGCCGGCGATGCCCCAGCGCTGGGAGCCGAACCAGACGATGAACAGCCCGAAGAGCATCGGCGCGAGGAAGGACACCGCGCGCCCGGTGGTGGCGTAAAGCCCGAAAAGTTCGCCCTCCTGGCCGGCCGGGGCCAGCCTGCCGATAAAGGTGCGCGCGGAGGACTGCGCCGGCCCGACGAAGAGGGACAGCAGCAGGCCGAAGATCCAGAACACCGTCTTGCCCTGCAGGAAGAGCAGTACCGTCCCGGAGCCGAGCAACCCCACAAGTGAGATGACGATGACGGTTTTAGGCCCGAGCCGATCATCGAGGAACCCGGCTGAAATGGCGCCGACGGCGGCGACGACGTTGCCGGCGATCGCGAAGATCAGCACGTCGCCCTTCGCGAAGCCGAAGCTGCCGACGGCGATCACGGCGCCGAAGGTGAAGATCGCGGCCAGTCCGTCGCGGAAGATGGCACTGCTCATCAGGAAGTACAGCGTGTGCCGCTGGGTCCGCCACAGCCTGGCAATCGTGGCGAAGAGATCCAGATAGGAGCGGACGAGACCGACCCTGGTCTGTGCCGGATCGGCCTTGGATTCCGGCACCGCCAGCAGCACCGGGATGGAGAAAATGATGATCCACGCCGCGGAGAACAACGCCACCACCCGGTAGGTCATCCCGTCGTCGTCGGTGATGCCGAAGATGCCCACCTTGGGTGCGATCAACCCGTAGTAGACGATCAGCAGCGCCACAATGCCGCCCAGATAGCCGGCGGACCAGCCGATTCCGCTGATCCGGCCGATGGTGGCCCGGGTGGAAATCTGCAGCAGCATGGCGTTGTAATTGACCGAGGCGAGCTCGGCAAAAACATGCCCCGCGGCAATGGCCAGGCAACCGAAGAGCAGATAGGACTCATGCGGCTGGACGAAAAAGCAGCTCGCCGTGAGTGCCGCCACCATCAGCGTGTTCACTCCGAGCCACAGCCGGCGCCGGCCGCTGCGGTCCGAGCGCTGGCCGGTCACCGGGGCAAAAAGCGCGATGGCGACCCCGGAAACGGACAGCGCAAAGGCCAGCACGGCCGAGGCGTGATCGGAACCGCCGAAGGCATCCCCGGTGAGGTACAGCGCGGTGAATATGAAGGTGGTCATCACGGCGTTGAATGCCGCCGACCCCCAGTCCCAGGATGCCCAGGCGATAATCTGGCCCTTCGTGGCAGGGGCCTTGGCCTCGGCAAGACCGGAATAACCGGCCGCCGGTGTGAGCTCACTCATAGCCAGAATGCTATACGTCCCCGGGGTCCCGCGCAGCACGGCGCGGTAAACGGCAGCTGAAATACATGCCTGCGCGGGCACATGTGCTCCGGCCGGCGCAGCAGGGTTGGTAAACTGGACGCGACGGACAGGCTAAGGCCGCCCGGTTGGCGCAGAAACGACAAATGACCCCCAGGTATTGCGGAGCCGATCGTGTTGCTCATCCTTGCCCTACATTTCGTAGCCGCATTGGTGGCGCCCTTATTCTTCCGCCGACTGGGCCGGCACGCGTTCTACCTGCTGGCCGCCGTTCCGGCCGGGAGCTTCATCTGGCTGATCTTTCAGCACGACGCGGTTTACTCCTCGGGGCCTGCCAGCGTCCCGACGCAACTGGTCGAGTGGGTCCCGGCGCTCAGACTTGAGCTGGCCTTCCGAATGGACCCGCTGGCCTGGCTGATGTGCCTGCTGGTGCTGGGCGTCGGAACGCTGGTGCTGGCCTACTGCGCGCACTATTTCAAGACCGACGACGCCGACCTGGGCGGGTTTGGCGCGCAGCTGCTGGATTTCGCCGGGGTCATGTTTGGTTGGTCACCGCCGACGACCTGATCCCGCTCCATATTTTCTGGGAACTGACCAGCATCCTGTCCTACCTGCTGATCGGCTACGCACGGACCCGGATCGCCGCCCGCCGCGCCGCTCTGCAGGCTCTGCTGGTCACCATCTTCGACGGCCTGGCGATGCTGGTGGGCCTGATCATGCTGGGCCAGGCTGCGGGGACGTTCCGGATTTCCCGTGTGCTGGAGCTGGCCCCGGCTCTGCTGGCCGGCGGCGGGGGAGTCGCCAGCGGTGCGGCCACCGGTGCGGCTCCCGCGGTCGGGATTGCGCTGGTGCTGATCCTGATCGGCGCGATGAGCAAATCCGCGCTGGTCCCCTTCCACTTCTGGCTCCCGGCGGCGATGGCGGCGCCCACGCCGGTGAGCGCGTACCTGCATGCCGCCGCGATGGTCAAGGCGGGCATCTACCTGATCGCCCGCCTCGCCCCCGGCTTGGCGCAGGAGCCCGGATGGCAGGTTACCGTCACCGTGCTCGGCCGCGGCACCGTGCTGGTGGGCGGCTGGCGCGCCCTGCGTCAGCATGACTTGAAGCTGATTCTCGCCTACGGGACAGTGAGCCAGCTCGGGTTCCTGACCGTCGTCGTCGGGCTCTGCAACCGCGGCGCGGCCCTGGCCGGACTTGCCCTGCTGCTGGCCCACGGTCTGTTCAAGGCGACCCTGTTCCTGGTGGTGGGGATCATCGACCACCAGACCGGAACGCGCGATATCCGCAGACTTTCCGGCGTGTTCCGCTCCGCACCGCGGCTCGGCGTCGTGGCGGTGATCGGCGCGGCCTCGATGGCCGGATTCCCGCCGCTGGCCGGGTTCGTGGCCAAGGAATCGGTCTACGCGGCGTTCATCGAGCGCGCCCAAGGGAACCCGCTGGGCACCGCGGTGCTGTTCGGGCTCGTCCTGGGTTCCGTGCTGACTTTCGCCTACAGCGCGCGGTTCATTTGGGGCGGCTTCGCGGATAAGCCATCCGCGCTCACGCCAGCTGCGGACAAGGGCCGTGCGGATCAGGGCCGCGCGAACCGGGCACGCGCGGGTTACGGCCGCGCGGATCGGGGGAACGGCACGGCCACCGCGTTCAAACCGGTGTCATGGGGATTCCTGGCCACGCCGGCCATCCTCAGCGGACTCACGATTCTCTACGGCTTATTTCCCGGCGCCGTGGACAGCTGGATTGCCCCGTATGCGCAGCTCTTCCCAGCCGGGACGGACGACGGCGGCACCCACCTGGCACTGTGGCATGGACTCACGCCGGCGCTGGGACTGACCGCCGTGACCGTGGCAGCCGGGCTGCTGCTGTTTGCCGGCCGGATCCACGTGGAGCGGCTGCAGGAGAAGGTCCGTCCCCTGCTGGACGCGGAAAGGGGTTACCGCAGGATCATTCTGGCCCTCGACGCGGTGGCGGTGTGGGTTACCGGCCGCACCCAGCGCCGCTCGCTGTTTTTTATCTGGCGGTGATCCTCTCCACCGCGATCGTGCTCGACGTGGCGGCCCTGCTGGCCGCCGGGCGACCCCTGCCTGACACGCTCTATTTTGTGGATCCCGGGTCCCCGGTGCAGATCATTGCCGCGGTGGGGATCATTTTGGGTGCGCTCGCCGCCGTCCGGGCCAGCAAGCGTTTCCTGGCCGTGCTGATGGTCAGCGTCACCGGCTACGGCATTGCTCTGATTTTTGCCCTGCAGGGTGCGCCGGATCTGGCCCTGACCCAGATCCTGGTGGAGACGATCATTCTGGTGGCCTGTGTGCTGGCCATGCGCAGCCTCCCGGCAAGGCTGCGGGAACGGACGGCCGGTTCGCACCGCTGGATCCGTCTGCTGCTCGGGGCAGCATTCGGCACCACCATGATTTTCGTTGCCCTGACCGCTATGGGCTCCCGCGTCGACAGCCCCGTGTCGTTGGGCTTCCCGAAACTCGCCTACGAGGGTGGCGGCGGCCTGAACATAGTCAACGTCACGCTGGTCGACATCCGCACCTGGGACACCTTCGGGGAGATCTCGGTGCTGGCAATTGCCGCCACCGGTGTCGCGAGCCTGATTTTTGTGCGGGGACGCGGAGACCGGCTGCCGCGCGCGGCAACGGTGAAGACCGGCAGCGTGGGCAGGGTGCGCGGGCCGTCCGGTGGCGTCCGCCCGGACATCCGGAACGGCGCTCGATTATTTTCGAGGTGATCACCCGGCTGCTGTTCCACAGCATCATTATCTTCTCCGTGTACCTGCTGCTGGTCGGCCACAACGGCCCTGGCGGCGGGTTCGCGGGCGGACTTATGGCCGGGCTGGCGCTGGCCATCCGCTATCTGGCCGGCGGCAGGTTCGAACTGGCGGAGGCCTCCCGGGTCAGCGCCGGCTGGATGTTCGGGAGCGGCTTGGGCATCGAGGCCTGCTCCGCGTCGGCACCGCTGCTGTTGGGCAGCCAGGTGTTCCAGAGCGCCATTCTCGAGCTGTACCTCCCGGTCTTCGGCGACATCAAATTCGTCACCTCCACCCTGTTCGACATCGGCGTGTATATGGTCGTGGTCGGACTGGTGATGGACGTCCTGCGCAGCCTGGGGCGGAAATCGACCAGTATGAAGAGGACACCGAGCCCGGCGGCGCCGCGGCCATCGAGGACGAATCGCTGGAGGTGGGCCCGTGAATGCGAACATGACGCTACTGCTGGTGATGGGCGTGCTGTACGCAGCCGGTATCTACCTGCTGTTGGAACGCAGTCTTACCCGGGTGCTGCTCGGGCTGGTGCTGCTGGCCAATGCCACAAACATTCTGCTGCTGTCCACCGGCGGGTACGCCGGCTTGGTGCCGATTTTGGCAAAGGTATTCCGGCGCAGGAATACAACGACTCGCTCCCGCAGGCACTGATTCTGACTTCCATTGTCATTTCCTTCGCGGTGACGTCCTTCCTGCTCGGGCTGATTTACCGGTCCTGGCTGCTGGGCCGGCAGGACGAAATCCAGGACGATGTGGAGGATCCAGGGGTGGCCACGCAGGACAATTTTGACGCCGAAGAAGACTCGGAGATAGCCATGGAAACCACGGAGTTCGGCGACGAGGAAAAGCCTGCCGCCCAAACGCCGGGTGACCACAGGACAGACCCGCGCCCCACCGACGGAGGGAGCCGGAAGTGAACGTCACCGCTTTCGCACCCCTCGCCGTCGTCCTGCCCTTCCTGGGAGCCGCAGCGGCCTTCCTGCTGATCCGCCATCCCCGTGCCCAGCGCACCATGAGCATCTCGGTGCTGGCCTTTACGCTGCTGGTGGAGGTGCTGCTGCTGGCCTCCGTCTGGCAGAGCGGGGCGATGGCGGTTCCGCTGGGCAGCCATCAGCCTTTCCGTGTTGATCTACGCGACCGGGCAGGGCGAGGCCGACGGCGACGAAGAGGGTCCCGTTTCGGTGTTCCATCCGACGTACCTGATTCTGGTGGCGGGCGTCTCCAATGCCTTCCTGTCCGGGGATCTGTTCAATCTCTACGTGGGGTTTGAGATTCTGCTGACCGCCAGCTATGTACTGATGACCCTCGGGGGTACGGGGGAGCGGATCCGGGCCGGCGTGACCTACGTGGTGGTCAGCGTCGTGTCCTCGCTGCTGTTCCTGAGCGCCATCGCGATGATCTACGCCGCCACCGGCACCATCAACATGGCGGACCTGGCCGTCAAGCTGGCGCACCTGGACCCGGGGACGCAGACCCTGATGCACGTCGGTAAAACACCTGGAAGCTCGCGGTCACGATGTCCCGAATAAAAATCAGCGCAAAGACGAACGCCTTAACGACGTTGAAGCGGCCGCTGAGTTCGACGGGAGGAAGGTAGAACAGCCGGGATATGCCCAGTGCGATCAGGGCGCCGAACACCAAATTGCCCACGCTGAAGTCGCGCCACAGCGCACCCCAGATGATCAGCAGCCAGATCAGCAGGGGAAGTTCCTGCCGGAGCGGGACTCTTTTTCGCGTCATTTGCCCGCCGCCGTTCCGCCCAGCACCGCTGCAATGTACGCACCACGGTCCAGCATCTCGCTTGCGGCCGAATTGGTCAGCTGGAACAGCGGACCGGCGAATACGGTCAGGGCAAGCCCCAGACCCACCAGCCCCATCGTCGAGCCGACCATCATTTTCGGCAGCAGCGGAACGGTGCCTTTGCCCTGGAAACGCCCCGACGCGGTGTTGCTGACGTACTTGCTGGTGCGCAGCGCCGTCGTCCCGTCGGGTTTGGTGGCCAGCAGCACGGGATCCGGCAGTTCGGCGTCCTGTGGGGTGCGCCAGAATGCGCGGTTCCAGACGCGTGCCATGGCCAGCAGCGTCAGCAGGCTCGCCAACACCCGTGTGCGCGGCGTGGAAGCGTGGCTGATCCGGGTGATGGGCACTCAAGAGGAGGTGGCCGCCCTGCGGGCCGAAACGGGCAGGGCTAAGCCATGAACGCGATGACGTTGGTGCTCGTGATCGTGACGGTAATTCTGTCCCTGGCGGCCGCGGGCGCCATCTACCGGATGGCAGTTGGGCCGTCCCTGCTGGACCGGGTGCTGGCAGCGGATGTCCTGCTGGCCATCGTGGGGGCGGCGCTGGCCACCGATATGGCGGTGAATCACCACCTGCACAGTCTGGCGCTGCTGGTGGCACTGAGCCTCATCGGTTTCATCGGCTCGGTGACCGTAGCACGCTTCGTCTTGGACCGGAAAGGTTAGGAATGAACGGACCTGCAGCAGCCGTCGATGACATCATCGACGTCCTGAGCATCATCTTCATTCTGGTGGGCGCGCTGATGTCCCTGGCCGCCACCATCGGGCTATTGCGGTTTCCGGACCTGATGAGCCGGATGCATGCGGCCACCAAGCCCCAGGTGCTCGGTCTGCTCCTGCTGCTGGCGGCAGTGGGGCTGCAGCAACGCGACTGGGCGGTACTGCCGGTGCTGCTGGTGGCCTGGATATTCCAGCTGCTGACCGTGCCCGTCTCGGCGCACATGGTCGGACGCGCCGGCTACCGGACCAAGCACCTGCGCCAGGACATGCTCAGCGTCGACGAACTGGACGACGTGGTGGCAGCGGCGCACGCGAGGCGGTCCGTGGGAGGCCGGACCGGACACACACTGACCAGGACACCTACGAAACCGGAAACTGAGGCGCCCGTCCCGGCGGGCTAAACCTCGTTCGGGCTCTTGTTGATCCGGGCGATTGCCTTCTGCGTCCCGCGGCCGGCGATGACCTGGATGATGGCGGCGACGGCGGAGGAGACCAGCGCGAAGGTCAGCGCCGAGCGCAGGCTGTACTCCAGGTTGGTGCCGTCCTTCGGTGGCTTCTTCCCGGTGCTTTTCTGCCACACCAGGTCCACAGTCTTGTTGGCGAGGAACCCCGCACCGATGCTAACTCCGGTCCCCAGCAGTTTCAGCAGGATGTTCATGTGGCCTCCTCGGGGCTTACCGGGTCGGTACCCGGTGGGGATAAAACGTCGCTCACAACGAAAAAGAAAAAATGTGCACATGCCGCCCGGCGTCGGAACCGAAGCCCCAGCCGACCGGCTATCCGACAGCCTAGCGCGAACAGCGGCCGTTGCACGAGACCGATGAGATGCCGCGCACGGGCACGGAGTCCGGTGTAGGCTGGGAGTTGCAATTAACACGACAGGGGAGCGCCGGATCCGTCCAACGGAACCGGGCGCTGAGAGTGCGGACAGCCGCAGACCCTCGAACCTGATCCGGCTAGTACCGGCGAAGGGAGTCGAGTTCTCTTCGGCATGCGGTGCCCTGCAAGCACCCTGCCGCCCCTCCTGAAAAGGAGGAAACGCAATGAGTAAGACACACGCGGGCGGAAACGGCCCCGAATCCACACCGACATCGCCGGACCCCGGATCGACACAGCCATTGGGCAGCGCCACAGGTGCCCGGACCGCCTCAAACTGGCGGGTCGTTGACATCGTCGTCGCCTCCGTCCTGGCCGTCGCCGTCGGCGTCATTTTCTGGCTCTGGTCCGCCGGCTACGCGGGCATTTCCATTATCACTGCGGCCTTTCCGCCGCTGGGCGGGCTCTATGGCGGCGGCTGGCTGATTGCGGGTGTGATCGGCGGGCTGGTGATCCGCAAACCCGGCGCGGCGCTGTACTGCGAAATTATCGCCGCCTTGGTCGAGGCGTTACTTGGCTCACATTTCGGCCTTACCGTGCTGCTGTCGGGCCTGGTGCAGGGTATCGGCGCGGAGCTGGCCTTCGCCGTCTTCCGGTACCGCAAATTCAACCTGCCGATTGCCCTGCTGGCCGGGGCGATGGCCGGTGTGGCCATGGGAATTCTGGATAATCTGGGGTACAACGCGGAATGGGATGTGGCGTGGAAGACCGTTTACCTGGTCTTCGGCGCGGTCTCCGGTGCACTCATCGCCGGGCTGCTCTCCTGGCTTGCGGTCCGCGGACTCGCGAAGACGGGTGCGCTGGCCAATCTGGCGTCCCGGCGGGCCGCGGCGGAGTCTGCGTTCTAGGACATGGCTAGCTACGACAACGGCGGAACCCGGGAGGGCGTTCGGGCCGCCGCGGTTTCCGCGAAAGGTTGGGGCTGGCAGCATTCCGGGCGCGCGGCGCAGGCCGTCCACGATCTGGAACTGGAGATCTCCCCGGGGGAGCGCGTGCTGCTGCTGGGGCCCTCGGGGGCCGGAAAATCCACCCTGCTGCATGCCCTCGCCGGGGTGCTGGGGGCGGATCAGGATGCAGCGGAGTCGGGCCTGCTGACGGTCGACGGCGAAAATCCCGCCGCCCGCCGCGGGCGTGCCGGCCTGATGCAGCAGGATCCGGAAGCGCAGGTGGTGCTCTCGCGGATCGGTGACGATGTGGCGTTCGGTGCGGAAAATCTTGCCGTTCCCCGGGACGAGATCTGGCGCCGGGTCGTCGGCGCACTCGATGCCGTCGGACTGGATTTTCCACTGGACCGTGCCACCTCGGCACTCTCCGGCGGGCAGAAACAGCGCCTTGGTCTGGCCGGTATTCTGGCCATGCAGCCGGGTCTGCTGCTGCTGGACGAACCCACCGCGAACCTTGATCCCGCCGGGGTGCTTGAGGTCCGCGACGCCGTGCTGCGGATGCTGGACCGGACCGGGGCCACGATGGTGGTGGTCGAGCACAGGGTGGCGGTCTGGGTGGATGCGGTGGACCGGATCGTGGTGCTCGCGCCAGGGGACCGGGGCCACGGCGGCGGAGTGCTGATTGACGGTCCGCCCCGCCAGGTGCTGATGCAGGCCCGGCAAATGCTGACCGGCGCGGGAGTCTGGGTGCCCGGCTATGTGCCCGCCACCCGCCCGCGCACCCGTACCGGGGCCGAAATGCTCCGCGGGCCCGCTGCTGGCGCTGCGGTCCAGACATCCTTCGGGTATGTCAGTCCGGCGTCGAGCGGCCCCGGCAGTCTGGCCGGCGGCAGCTCCGGCAGCGGGGATCTACTGCTGCACGCTGGGCAGCTCGCGGTGTCGCGGCAGGCAACGGATAGCCGAAAGCGCGGCCGTGCCGCACGGCACCCGGCCATAGCGGCGTCGTCGGGCGTCGACCTGACGGTGACCGCAGGTTCGGCGCTGAGCATCACGGGGCCAAACGGTGCCGGGAAATCGACGCTCGCCCTCACCTTGGGCGGATTGCTGCCGCCGTTGGACGGAGAGCTGCGCGCCGGCAAAGGACTGCGCCGTGGGGCCGGACCGGAACCCCATCGGTGGAGGGGAGGAGAGCTGATCCAGCGCATCGGCACCGTGTTCCAGGAGCCCGAGCATCAGTTCATCACCGGGCGTGTGCTGGACGAGCTGAATTTCGGACCGAAAATCCTGGGCCGGGGGTCCGATCGGGTGGGGGAGCTGCTGGAACGGCTACGGCTGACGCATCTGACCGAGGCCAACCCGTACACGCTCTCCGGCGGTGAGAAACGCAGGCTCTCCGTGGCCACCGTACTGGCCGCAAGCCCATCGCTGCTGGTGCTGGACGAGCCGACGTTCGGCCAGGACGCCAATACCTGGGCCGAACTCGCGAGCCTGCTCACGGAACTGCTCGATGCCGGCACCGCGGTGATCTCGGTGACCCACGATGAGGATTTCACGGAAGTGCTAGGGGGAGCGCGGCTCCGGCTTTCAGCCGACGGCCGGCCCCTTGAAGCTGCGCGGTCCGAAGCTGCGCCGCAAAGAGTTGCGCGGTCTGACGTTGCCCGCAGCGGTGCCGTGGGTGCCCGGTGAGCCTTGATGTGATGGCCGGTCCCCGGTCCACTGCCGTGTTGGCGAAGGCGAACCCTCTCTCTAAACTGGCTGCCGCGCTGGTCCTGACAATCGCCTTACTGCTGAGCGTGGACTGGGCGTCGGCCACCGTGGCGTTGGTCTGCGAACTGGCGGTGCTGCCGCTTGCCGGTCTGAGCGTCCGGACGTTGCTGCTGCGCGGCTGGCCGATTCTGGCCGCGGCGCTGGTGGGCGGCTACGGTTCGGCGCTGCTGGCACCGAAGACCGGGGCGGTGCTGCTGGACTGGGGCCCGTTGCTCTTTACCGAAGGCTCGCTGGAGTCCGGCGTCGCGATTATGCTCCGCGGAATTGCCATTGCGCTGCCGGGACTGATCGTGCTGGCCAGTACCGACCCGACGGATCTGGCGGACGCGCTGGCGCAGAAAATGAAGCTCCCGCACCGTTTTGTACTCGGGGCCCTGGCCGCGATGCGCCTCGTCGGCCTGCTGGTGGAGGAATGGCAGACCCTGGGGATGGCGCGGCGTGCCCGCGGTGTGGGCAGTGGCGGGGGATTTGCCGCGCGGTTCAGGTCGTCCCTCGGACAGGGAATGGCACTGCTGGTCCAGGCTGTCCGGAGGGCCTCCCGACTGGCCGTGACCATGGAAGCCAAGGGCTTCGGCGCAGGACCGCGGAGCTGGGCCAGGGAATCCACGTTCGGACCGATGGACCCGTGGGTCTTCGCCGCCGGACTGCTGATCGCCGCCGCAGTGGTGGGCGCCGCCGTCGTACTGGGGACCTGGAATCCGGTGCTCGGGTAAAACGACCAACCACATGGAATCCGCGGGTTCCTGAGAGCGCAGGAACCCTATTGCGTTCTCTAGGACCCGCGGGTTTTCCGCTGTTCCCAAGTGGCCTGGGTTTCCCGGGCTGACCTTCGAAGCATGAGTCTTGCGCGCATAAAGCGTGAGTTCCGTCACGCTTTACAGCGCGAGATGCCTGCGGTGGCCCTGGTGGAGGTTTTTGGAACCGGCTCCGTGACAAAGACGGTCCATAGCTACCCGACCCCAGCATCGCACTTTGTGGTGCGTCCACGCGTCGCCATTGTCACCATACACAAATTGGCGTTGTGAAAGAGCTGCCGCGTCAAAGCCCCGCTGATTACTTTCCCTGCGGCCCTGCCGCCCTTGTGGCCGGGGAAGGGGGAAGGGGGGCCTGACCTAGCGGGGCCGGCACGCTGCGGTTCGTCGTCATAGCCAACGATGCTCAGATCTTCCGGGACGCGCAGCCGCAGCCGGCCGCAGGCAAGTAGAACGCCCACCGCCACGCGGTCATTGGCGCACACGATCCCGGTGGGCCGATCCGTCCGAGGTGTCCGGCCGTCGTCGTTGGTTAAAAGGTGCATGGCGGCGGCGAAACCTTTGTTGACTTCCCACGCGGTGGTCACAATATTCGTCGCCGGCAAGTTCGCAGCCGCCATGGCCCGTTGGAAACCATCACTACGGCGCCCCGGGGCGACGAGTTCGTCCGTGCCGGCCAGGAATGCAATGTCGCGATGGCGGGCGTTGATCAGGATCTGGGCTGCGCTGCGCCCACCGGAGAGCTCATCGGGGATGACAGAGCGGAGCGCGTTAGCGGGATCGAAACTGTTGGCCAGAATTGCCGGGACGCCTGCCATAACCGGGGCCGGAATGTGCTCGCGCAAACTCATGGCGGCGAACATGCCCCTTGGAGGAGCTTGCCGGCGAACGGCCCTCCAGCGGGCGACGGCGTTGGGAGTGTAGTTGAGTTCCTTGGCCGCAGCCAGAATGCGTTCCTGCTTATCCTTGGCGATATTGCCGTCTGTGCCGGCCGTTAAGGACTAAACTGATGGCGCTGCGCGACACGCCCGCCACGCGGGCAACATCGAAGGAAGTGGCTTTCCGTGGCACCTCCTGAATCGTGTGAGGCCAGCGTAACTCAACCCATGTGACAGGGGTTGCAGCCTCCTCGACCCGGCGTGCTGGCCTGCATGGTTTACCCGGTTTGGCACCGGACTGCGGCGTGGTGAAGGCGGCGCAACATCCGGGTAGAGGTACGGTTGACATACGCGGCGGTTCGTTGCGGTGCAAGGCCGATTATCCCCGCAAATATCGCACCACCTGGTTAGGGTGCCGGTATTAGCGGCAAGATCGCGTTGCGGGTCGTCAATTTGACACTGTTTATGCACTTCATGATATTAGTAGAGGTATGACTCAGGTAGCTGCGGAATCCGTTGGAGTGTTGGTCCGGGACGCCCGCACCGATAGGGGCTGGACCCAGGGCCGGCTGGCCGCCGAGCTCGGCACGAGCCAAAGCGCGGTCGCCCGGATGGAACAGGGGAAACAAAATCTGAGCCTCAAGATGATCCAGCGGATGGAGTCCATCTTCGGCCGCAGCATCGTCAACGTCGGCGGGAGCGGCAAGCCGCGGATCACCCATCTGCGCGTGGTGGGTGGACATCAACTCTCCGGCAGCGTAGACGTCAACTCCAGTAAGAATGCCGGCGTCGCCCTGCTGTGCGCCAGTCTGCTGAACCGCGGCTCCACGACGCTGCGCCGGCTGGCGCGGATCGAGGAGGTCAACCGGATCGTCGAACTGCTGACCAGCATCGGTGTCGAATGTACGTGGCTGAACGCCAACGATCTACTGGTCCGCCGACCCGCCGTGCTGAACCTGGCCGCCATGGACGTGGAGGCCGCGCGGCGCACCCGCAGTGTCATCATGCTGTTGGGGCCGCTGCTGGATGAAGAGGCCAGTTACCGGCTGCCGTATGCCGGCGGCTGCGATCTGGGAACGCGCACCGTGGGTCCGCATCTGCAGGCGCTGCGTGAATTCGGGCTGTCAGTCAAGGCGCATGCTGGGTTCTACGCCATCCAGGCTCCCGAGGCCGACACCGAGGACCGCTCGTTCGTGCTGACCGAGCGCGGGGACACCGTGACAGAGAATGCCATCATGGCCGCAGCCCACCGTGAAGGCACCACCGTGATCCGCAACGCCAGTCCCAACTATATGGTCCAGGATCTGTGTTTCTACCTGCAGGGACTGGGCGTTCGTGTGGACGGGATCGGCAGCACCACGCTGACCATCCGGGGCAAGGCCAGGATTGACGTCGACCTCGAATATTCACCGTCCGAGGACCCAATCGAGGCGATGAGCCTGATCACGGCCGGCATTGTGACGGGTTCCGAGGTGACGATCCGGCGCGTGCCGATCGAGTTCATGGAAATCGAGCTCAGCGTGCTGGAGCAGATGGGCTTCCGGTACCGCAAGTCCGACGAATACACCGCCCATAACGGCCATACCAGGCTCGTGGACATCACCACTCTGCCGTCCGAGCTGACCGCGGCGGCGGACAAGATCCACGCCATGCCGTTCCCTGGGCTGAACATTGACAATCTTCCGTTCTTCGCCGTGATTGCCTCCTGCGCCCAGGGGTCGACGCTGATCCATGACTGGGTCTATGAGAACAGGGCCATTTACCTGACCGAACTCAACCGGCTCGGCGCCCGGGTTCGGCTGTTGGATCCGCACCGGATCGATGTTACCGGCCCCACTCGCTGGCGCGCGGCGGAAATCGGCTGCCCGCCGGCGCTGCGTCCGGCCGCCTGCATCCTGCTGGCGATGCTGGCGGCGAAGGGCACCTCCGAGCTGCGGAACATCTACGTGATTGAACGGGGTTACGAGGATCTGGCCGAGCGGCTGAACACACTCGGCGCCGAGATCGAGTACTTCCAGGACTGAGCGGCGGTCGCTCGCCTTGGTCGGTTACGCTTGCGTCGCGGCGAGGGCGGTGGCCAGATCCCGGGTGAGGTCCCCGATGTCCTCCAGACCCACCGAGAGCCGGAGAACACCGTCAGTCAGCCCGATCGCGGCCCGGCCTTCCGGTCCCATCGCCCGGTGTGTCGTCGTGGCCGGATGCGTGATCAAAGACTTCGCATCGCCCAGGTTGTTGGAGATGTCGATGATCGTCAGGGCGTTGAGCAGGGCAAACGCGGCGTCCTTCGCCGTCGTGCCGGACGCGGCCCCTACTGCGCGTTCTGCGTCCTTGTCCGCCACTTTGGGTTCCCCGGCCATGCCCGCCACTGTGGGTTCCCCGGCCCTGGCTGTATTAGCCCGGCTCACAGGGGGAGCTTGGCCGGCTGCGGCCAGCTCGAAGGTGAGCACGGTTCCACCGGCCTTCATCTGTGCACGTGCCATTTCAAACTGCGGGTGCGAGGGCAGCAGTGGATACCTGACCCAGCTCACCGCGGGATGCTGTTCGAGGAACTCGGCGAGCCGCAGGGCATTTGCCGCGGAGTGCGCAACGCGCAGCCCCATGGTCTCGAGCCCCTTCGTCAGCACCCACGCGTTGAACGCCGACAGTGCCGGACCGGTATGGCGCATCAGCTGCTTGACCGGACCGTCAATAAACTCCTTGGTGCCCAAAATGGCGCCGCCAAGGACGCGGCCCTGCCCGTCGATGTGCTTGGTCCCGGAATACACGATCACATCCGCGCCCAGTTCGCCACACTTTTGCAACAGCGGGGTGGCGAAGACATTGTCCGCCACCACCTTGGCTCCCGCGGCATGGGCCAGTCCGCAGACGGCCCGGATATCGACAATTTCCTGCATCGGGTTCGACGGCGATTCGAAGAATACCGCCGTCGTGGGCACGGATAATGCCTCCCGCCACTGGCCGAGATCCGCGCCGTCAACGAAGACCGTCTCTACGCCCCAGCGCGGCAGGATCTCATTCAGGATCACGAAGCAGGAGCCGAACAGCGAACGGGCCGCGACCACCCGGTCGCCTGCCGCCAAGAGGGCCCCGAGGGCGGTGAAAACTGCGGACATCCCGGAGGCGGTGGCGAAGCAGGCTTCCGTGCCCTCGAGCAGCCGCAACCTTTCCTGGAACGTGGCGACGGACGGATTCCCGTACCGGGAGTAGACGAAACGGTCCACCTCACCGGTGAAGGCCGCCTCCGCCGCCTCCGCCGATTCATAGACATAACCGGAGTTCAGGAACAGCGCCTCCGAGGTCTCCTGGAAGTTGGAGCGGTCCAGGCCACCGCGCACCGCCTGGGTATCCGGCGCCCAGCCCGGAGCATCCTGATTAAAATTGCTCATCTCAGTCCTTTAGCTCGGAGCCTATTTGCAAGGGAGCTGGCGGTTTTTCCAGCCGTTGACGATCCGGTCCCCGTAAGCATCCGGGACGCCCTCGAACCCTTCCAGCACATTCCAACTGGTGAATCCGGCGCCCGACGCGGCCTCCGCGGCGCTGACCGAGCGCACGCCGGAACGGCAAAGGAAGACCAGCTCGGTCTGCCCCTCATCGGGGGCCTGGGCGCGCAGTTCGTCGAGGAAATCCGGGTTCAGCACGCCGCCGGCCAGGTTCCACTGGATCAACAGCGGGTCACGTCCGGTCATCGAGGTGTCCGGCACGCCGATGTGGTGCCATTCAGCCTCGGTGCGCACATCCACCAGCACGGCCCCGACCGCGAGCTTGTCCCAAGCCTGTGCCGGGGTGAGGTCGCCCGCGTAGCTCATTTGACGCCGTCGTCCGTTGACCCGGCACCGGGCAGAATGACCGCCTGCGCGGCAACGGTCCGGCCGCCGTCGAACGCCAGCGACGGGCTGCCATAGAGAATATAGCCTTCGGCCAAGGCGGCACTGACGCGCTCGCAGAACGAATGGTCATCCGGACCGGTGAGCAGCCGGTAAGTCAGCGGGGTTTCTTTGGCGGGTGTAGCTGTCAAGGTAGTCTCCTCATTGCAATCGAAGGGTGCAAGCGGAAGGTGCAGACAGCCCGGGGCCTTGCCGGGAACGTTCACGCTTGCAGCCCGTGGCCGTCAAGCCAGGTTTTGCCGAGTAGTCACCTGAGGCACCCCGCCGGAATAGAGGGTTGCCGGCCAGCAAGTCAGGGCTTGGCACTGGCGCTCGTTACTCATCTAGAAAATTAGCACACCGACGGATCAGCCGGTCAACAGGACGCCGGACTGTGGCGCCGGATGACGGGGGCTGATGCCGGACTGAGGAGCTACTCCGCGTCGTGGATCAGTTGGTTCAACTCGGCGGTAAGGCCGGCGCGCACGTCGGGGCTGCCGATTTCCCGGCCGTCAATATGATTCACGGGGGCGAGCAGCCGGATACTGGAAATCAGCCAGACGCCGTCCGCGTCGAAGAGATCCCCGGGCTCCACGGGGCCGTAACCCAGCTCCCAGCCGGCGGCCTTGGCGGCCGTAAACAGCGCACCCTGCGAGGTGCCGGGCAAGATTCCGCTGTCCAGCTGGGGCGTGATCAGTCGCTTGACCCGGTCGGGCCCGCCACCTTCGGCATGGGCCAGCAGAACGGACGACGTCGGGCCCTCCAGCACGCGCCCGTCACCGCTGGTGAAAATCACGTCGTCCGCGCCATGCACACGGGCGTAGCGCAAGGCCGCCATATTCACCGCGTAGGACAAGGTCTTGGCACCCAGCAGAAGCCACGGCGCACGCTCGGCGATGGAGCTGTCGTAACCGCGTTCCAGCAACAGCACATCGATTCCGCTTTCGCGTTGCGCCCGACCGGTGGCGGGAGGCTCCGAGGCCTGGACCCAAGCCGTCGGGATCGTGCTCCCCTCGACGCCGCGGGTGACGATGAGCTTGAGCACCATCTCGTCGGGGATGTTTTCCGTGGCGCTCATCCGGCTGTCTTCTCCGGTGCCGCCGGCCCCAACCGCGCCTCCGGCCCGGGCGGAGGCGCGGTTGCGGCGGAATTCGGTGACCGCCGTCGTCATGGCACGCCGCCACGCGTCCTGGGACGGTATCTGCAGATCCATGGCCCGAGCGGAGGAATCCAGCCGGTCCAGATGCGCCTGGGGCTTCCGTGGCGTCCCGCCGACCACCAGCAGGGATTCGAAAACCCCGTCTCCCCGGGTGGCTCCCTGGTCCGTGGCCATCAGTGTGGGCTTGCTGGCGTCGGCAATGCGTCCGTCCGGAGCGGAGGGGTCCAAGAATACCAAAACAGTCATGGTTCAGCTTAGTGCCGCGGGCAGGCCGCCTTTCGGCCCACCCGGGCTGGGCGCGGCGCGGTGGGCTAGCCGGGAAAGACCGTGCCGAGGGCCGAGAGCACGCCGTACGCCTTCGCCTGGATCTCCAGCCATTCCTCCTGCGGAACGGAGTCCGCGGTGATCGCACCGCCCGCGCCCAAACTGAGCCGACCGCTGCCGTCGTCCGTCGTTTCGATCACGAGCGTGCGGATGGTGACGGACAGGTCGGCGGCGCCATCGAGGGAAAAATAGCCGATGGCGCCAGAATAAATTCCGCGAGGGGCTGCTTCCAGCCGGTCCAAAATGGCCATGGTGCTGATTTTTGGCGCGCCGGTCATGGAGCCGGCGGGGAACGCGGCGGCCACGGCCTCGGTGCGGGTGGACCCGGGCCGAAGCTGCGCCTCAATGGTGCTGACCATCTGGTGCACGGTGGCGTAGCTTTCCACAGCGCAGAGACGGGGAACCGAGAGCGAATCCGGCACGGCGAAGTGCGAGAGGTCATTTCGGAGCAGATCCACAATCATGATGTTCTCCGCCCGGTCTTTCGCCGAGTTTGCCAGCTCGGATTTCAGTGCCGCGTCCAGGTCCGGATCCGGATGCCGACGCCGGGTGCCCTTGATCGGCTCCGCCCGCATCGTGCCGCCGGCGGTGATCCGCAGGAACCGCTCGGGCGAGGTACCGGCGACGGCGAGTGCGCCGAAGCGCAGGTAGCTGGCAAAAGGGGCCGGATTCCGTCGGCGCAGCTGCCGATAGGTCCGCCACGGATCGAGCGGGACCGCGGTGGTAGCCGTGAGCGACGTCGTCAGGCAGATCTCGTAGGAATTACCATCCGCAATCTGCGCCTGGGCCCGGGCGATTTTGTCCTGGTAGGCTGACTCAGAATCCCGGATGGTGAACACCGGCGCTTCGGCCCCGGCTCCGGGCCCCGTCGTCGGCGGTTCGCTCGTCAACTGGCCGGTCGTCGGCGGCCCAAACTCCGGCGAATCCGTTGGGAGCTCATCGGAAGCGAGCGCTTCGACAGCGGCGCGAGCGGCATTCAGCCAGGCCGCCGCTTCCGAAGCCCCGGCAGCACCATCCGTGCCATGGCCCTGCTGGGAGAGGGCCAATAGGTAGACGCAGCGGCGGGCATGGTCGACGACGACCGCCCGCCCGGCGAAAATCAGTGCGGCATCATCTGGGCGTCCGGCTGTTCCCGGCCCCGCTGCATCCGCTCCTCCCGTTTCCCGTTTGAGTTCATAGCCCAGGTAGCCAAGCCAGCCGAGGGCGAAGCCGCAGTCATAGTCGTCCGGGGTACGGACGGCCTTACGGCCCCAGACGGTGTCCAGCCAGCGGAAAAACGGGTCCTGGACACGGGCCGTCACGGCGCCCGTCCTGACTTTGGTCACGCCGTCGCCGTGCCGGGCAAACTGACCGTAACTGCCGCCGTCGTCCGCCATGATGGAGAACCGGCTCCGGGTGTCAAGGGCCGCCGTGGCCTGCCCGACGGGAGCCTGCCCGGCGGAAGCTGCCCGAGCCGTTCCGGGAGCCGACCGGGAATCGGCGTCCGAGCTGTCCAGCCAGACGGAGTTTTCGGACCTGCCGTACAGCGTCTCGAAAAGCGACTCCTGGTCCGGATAGGCCTCGAGCCGCCGCACCTCCAGCTCCAGCCCGCGGCGCCGGGAGCGTTCCGGTGCCAGCAGCGCCTCCAGCGGCGGCAGGGAAGTCAGCGCCAGCAGCACCTGGGCCGGCACGGAGTCATCCGCACGCCCCTCAACCAGCAGGTCTGCGGTCGCGGCGGCCCCCCCTGCGGCCAGCAGCTCATCCTCCTGGTCGGCCCAGGCATCCCAGAACGGCGCAAATGTTACGCCGTCCCTGGCCAGCGCACGGAACTTCCGCTCGCCCGGCGCCGCCTCTACCCATACGATGGTGTCCAAGTAGGGTGTGGCCGACGAATGCGCCGCCCCAACGCCTTCAACGATCACGATCTCGGCTGGCTCCGTGACGCGTGGTGCGCCGTCGTAGTGGTTTTCCCAGTCCCAGCTGGTCCACTGCGCAGGCAGGCCCTGCCGCAGCGGTGTGAGGACGGTGCTCACATAGCGCTCCACGCCGGCGGCCAGCCCGTTCCAGCCGGGATAAATGTCCTCAAGATGGAAGACCGAGACTCTGCGGTGCTCGCGCAGCAGGGCAGCGAGCTCCAGCGCCAACACGGTTTTCCCCGCTCCGGAGCGGCCGTCAATGCCGATGATCACCGGCGCGGTGCTGCTAGCGCCGAACATCGGCAGCCCCCGCCGAGGCTTGGGCACCGCCGCGAAAGGATGACGCAGGCATTGGCCCGGCCATCGGCGGACGTCCACGGTCTCCGGTGCGGCGGGCAAGGTTCCGGTAGGGCAGCGTCATGACAACAGTGTAACGAGGGGGCCGTCAGTACCGCCGACGGGGCGGCTGGTATGCGGCTGCGGGACGCCGACGGCTATCGTCAGAGGACCACGAGCAGGGCGCCGACGGCGATGAAGAGCAGACCGAATATCCTGTTCAGCGTCAGCTGCCCGCGTTCGCTGGCCGTGAGATGTTGGAGCTGCTTGGCTCCCGCGGCGAAGATCAACCACATCACCACGACGTCAATCAACACCACGGTTGCCGTCAGGACCACGTACTGCTGCGCCAATGGCTCCTGCGGGCGGATGAATTGCGGCATGAAGGCGAGGAAGAAGACAATCGCCTTGGGGTTGAGCAGATTGACCCAGAGACCGCGCAGGAACATGGAGCGGCGTGCCTCGCGGACCCTGCCGGTGGAATCTTCCGCGCTGGTGTCGGCCTTCGCCAGCAGCTTGCGGATGCCGAGGTAGACCAGGTAGGCGGCCCCGGCGTACCGGATGATGTGGAAGGCCAGCGGCGAGCTGGAAACCAGAAGGCCGACGCCGGCGGCAACAATGACGATTTGGATGATGAGCGCCAGCTGTTGGCCCAGAATTCCCCAGATCGCGCGCCGGAATCCCGCCGTCAGGGCGTTGCTCATAGTGTTGATGGCTCCCGCCCCGGGGGTGAGGCTGATCATCGCGCCAGCCCCGACCAGGGCCAGCCAGAGGGAAAATTCCATTAGGCAAGCTTAAAGCGTGCGAAACGGCCTGCCGTCACGCCGCGGCTTTCAGACGCGAGCGCAACAACCCTGTCGGGCACAAGCCTGTCGGGCACAACCCTGTCGGGCACAAGAATTTGGCCTCTACGGTGCAGCTGACGGGGCCGGCTCAATCCAGTAGCGCCGTTTGCCGTTGCGGCTGTCCTCGTAGACGCCGCCATTGCACTCGATGGTTGCCCGCGAGCCGACGTTCGCCTCGTCGCAGGTCAGTAGAACCCGATTAATGCCCAGGATCCGCGCTATCGGCAGGGCGTCACGGAGTGCCTTCCGGGCGTGCCCTTGCCGCCGCGCACTCGGACGAATGCTGTAGTCGATATGACCGCCCTGCTCGAACAGGTAGTCGGTGAGCTGGTGCCGGACGGCGATCGAGCCAAGAAAGATGTTCCCTTCAACGATCCAGCGGTAGGTGCAGGGGACGAAGCCTTCCTTGCGCTTCGTCTCCGGCAGCGCGTCCGCGATCAGTGCGGCGGTGAAACGTCGAAAGGTTTCCGGATCCCGCAGCTCATCCAGCCGCCAGTCCTCGGCGCCTGCACCATCGAGATGACCGCCGTCGAACTCCGCGGTGCCGGCCAGCCAGGACGCGTGGAAACGGATGTCGGGAACGATGAGAGAGGCCATGATTCGATCTTAGGGGCCGACGCGGCAAGGCCCCCTGCCACCAGGCAGCCCCGTCACCAATGGAACCCGTCACCAAAGGGTCTCCAGACCGGCGAGACCGGCGAAAACCGGATCGGCGGTGATCAGTGGCATACCCTCAATCATGGCCTGGGCGGCGATGATGCGATCGAAGGGGTCGCGGTGCTGCCAGTCAAGTTGGCCGGCTTCCAGCGCATGCAGTCCTGAGATCGGCAGCTCTTCGGAAGTGAGCTCCAGCACATGACGGCGGTAGCCCACGAAGAGTGCGTCCAGATCCGGCAGGCGGCCGATGTGGTGCTTGTAGGAAAGTTCGTGGGCGGTGACAGCCGAGGCAACCAGCACATTGTCAATCGATTGGATGACGCGGCGGGCTTTGGTGGACAGCTTGCGCGGCTCAGTCAGTGCCCAGACAACGGTGTGGGTGTCGAGGAGATAAGTGGCTGTTCCCATAACTGCAGTTCCTCCTCCGGCGCGGGCTCGAGAAAGCCTTCGGGAAGCCGGCCCTTGACGAAACCGAGGCGGCGTTGGGTGGGTCGCTCGATTCGGACGAGCCGCGCGACCGGCTTGCCCGCCTTCGCGATGACGACGTCTTCGCCGTTCTCAACCAAATTCAGCAGCTCAGAGAGCCTCGTTTTTGCGTCCTGAACGTTGTACTGACCCATGTAGACCAAGTCTACTTGGTCAACCTCCGCAACATAAGGCTCTGCCCGGTAATGGTATGGATAATCTGGATGTTCGTAGCTCATGAATCGACGCTAGCGGGCCGGATGGCAACGGTGGAAGACGGTGACCCGTCAATGTGGGCAACCGGGATCCTGGAAGGCTCTGTGGAGGAGCGCAGGAGAGGACTTCAGGCCCGGGCGATGACCTCCCCGTTTGGGATCAGGAACCAGCCGTCCGCGGCGGCGCCCCAGACGCGCCAGCCGGCGGAGATCCGCTCCAGGCCGGCCCGGTCCGCCAGTCCATAGTTCAGTGCCTGCTTGGCGAAGGCGGAATGAACGATCCGGTCCGCCCAGACTTCGGCGTGCCATTGTCGCTGCTCGTCCGTGGCGTAGAGCCAACTGGCCGACGACGGCGTGATGTCCGTGAAACCGGCAGCCTGCGCCCAGCTGATCAGGCGACGGCCGGCGTCGGGCTCGGCGCGGTTGTGCCGGGCCAACTCCTGATACAGGGACATCCAGTCGTCCAATTCGGGCAGCTGCGGATACCAGGACATGCCATGGAAGTCGGCATCCCGCACTGCCACGATGCCGCCGGGCTTGGTGACGCGGCGCATTTCCCGTAGAGCCGCAACCGGATCGGTCAGATGCTGCAGCACCTGGTGGGCGTGAACGACGTCGAACTGGCCATCGGTAAAATCGAGGTCATAAATGTTCCCGGTCAGGAAGCTCAGATTGTCCAGATGCTGTTCCGCCGCCAGCGCCTGGGCCTGGGCCACCACCTCCGGCGCTCGGTCCAGGCCGATAACCTCGCCGGGGGCCACCAGGCGGGCGAAGTCCGCGGTGATGGTGCCGGGACCGCTGCCCACGTCGAGCACGGAGAGCCCGTGAGTCAGGTGCGGAACCAGGTACGCGGCGGAGTTTGCGGCGCTCCGGGCCGCATGCGAGCGCAGCACGCTCTCATGGTGGCCGTGGGTGTAGACGTCGTTCTTGCTGGGCCCATGTTCGCTCATATGGGGGACAATACGCGCGGCCCGCTGCCTCCGCCAGCGTTGCTCGCGCCTTGATACGGAGTACGCAGTGCCGGTGCCAACGTGGCGGAATATACATCGCTACCCCGGCGTGGGCTGGGCATCGCCAGTGACTGCGGTCCGGTAAGCCGACGACGGCGGCCGCGTGCCGCCGTCGTCCGTTCGCCTAAAGTGAAACTTGAGTCTACTAGGCTCAACTTGATTTGACATCGATTCAGGCCTGAGTAGGGTTGAGTGCAGAACGCTCAATGGACCGCTGGTTGAGCGGAGTCGGCGGGCCTCGAAGGTTGGGGCCGGCGGCGAACTCCGGCAGCGGAAACTGAAAGGAAACGCCCTTATGTCACGTGCAGTAGGAATTGACCTCGGAACCACGAACTCCGTCGTCTCCGTACTCGAAGGCGGCGAGCCCACCGTCATCGCCAATGCCGAAGGCGGCCGCACCACGCCGTCCGTCGTCGCGTTCTCCAAGACCGGTGAGGTCCTGGTCGGCGAGATCGCCAAGCGCCAGGCCGTCAACAACATCGACCGCACCGTCGCTTCCGTCAAGCGCCACATGGGCACCGACTGGAGCGTCGCGATCGACGACAAGAAGTACACGGCGCAGGAAATCTCCGCGCGCATCCTGATGAAGCTCAAGAACGACGCCGAAAGCTACCTGGGTGAGAAGGTCACCGACGCCGTGGTCACCGTACCGGCGTACTTCAATGACGCCCAGCGCCAGGCCACGAAGGAAGCCGGCGAGATCGCCGGCCTGAACGTGCTGCGCATCGTCAACGAGCCGACCGCGGCGGCCTTGGCCTACGGACTGGATAAGGGCAAGGAAGACGAGCTCATCCTGGTCTTCGACCTCGGCGGCGGAACCTTCGACGTCTCCCTGCTGGAAGTCGGCAAGGACGAGGACAATTTCTCCACGATCCAGGTCCGCTCCACTTCCGGCGACAACCGCCTCGGCGGCGACGACTGGGACCAGCGCGTCGTGGACTACCTGCTCAAGCAGCTCAAGGTCAAGGGCATGGATCTGTCCAAGGACAAGATTGCCCTGCAGCGTCTGCGTGAGGCATCCGAGCAGGCCAAGAAGGAGCTCTCCTCCGCGACCAGCACCAACATTTCGCTGCAGTACCTTTCCGTGACCGCCGACGGCCCGGTGCACCTTGACGAGCAGCTGACCCGCGCCAAGTTCCAGGAACTGACCTCGGATCTGCTGGAGCGCACCAAGAAGCCGTTCCACGACGTGATCAAGGAAGCCGGCATCAAGGTCTCCGATATCGACCACATCGTGCTCGTCGGCGGATCCACGCGTATGCCCGCCGTCTACGACCTGGTCAAGGAACTGGCCGGTGGCCAGGAGCCGAACAAGGGCGTCAACCCGGATGAGGTGGTGGCCGTTGGCGCGGCACTCCAGGCCGGCGTCCTCAAGGGCGAGCGCAAGGACGTGCTGCTCATCGACGTCACCCCGCTTTCACTGGGCATCGAGACCAAGGGCGGCATCATGACGCACCTGATCGAGCGCAACACGGCCATCCCGACCAAGCGTTCGGAGACCTTCACCACCGCCGATGACAACCAGCCCTCCGTGGCCATCCAGGTCTTCCAGGGCGAGCGCGAGTTCACCCGGGACAACAAGCCGCTGGGAACCTTTGAGCTGACCGGCATCGCACCGGCCCCGCGCGGGTTACCGCAGGTTGAGGTCACCTTCGATATCGACGCCAACGGCATCGTGCACGTGTCCGCCAAGGACAAGGGCACCGGCAAGGAGCAGTCCATGACGATCACCGGCGGGACCGCGCTGTCCAAGGATGACATCGACCGGATGGTCCGCGAGGCCGAGGAGCACGCCTCCGAGGACAAGGCCCGCCGCGAGCAGGCCGATACCCGCAACAGCGCCGAGCAGCTGCAGTACTCGGTGGCCAAGATCTTGGCCGACAATGACGACAAGCTGCCGGAAGACGTCAAGACGGAGGTTTCGGCAGATGTCGACGCCCTCAAGGCCGCGTTGGCCGGGACCGACGACGACGCCGTCAAGAGCACATTTGAGAAGCTGCAGGCTTCCCAGTCCAAGCTCGGCGAAGCCATCTATGCCGCCGCCCAGTCCGAGGCTTCCGCCGCCGATGGTGCGGCGGGTGCCGATGCCGGAGCGGCTGGTGCTGACGGCGCCGGCGCCGATGAAGATATTGTTGACGCCGAAATCATCGACGAAGACGAGAAGAAGTAATCATGGCCAACCACGGTGACGATGCGGATAGCGCAAACGAGCAGTCGCCGGTCGAGCCGGCCGGGACCCCCGAAGAGGGGGCCGCGGCAGACTCCGCTGGCGCGGCGGCCAAGGCTGCCGATGGCGACGCGCTGTCCCAGGCCGAGGACATTCTCAACGGTGTCGAGGTGCCCGCCGAGGAATCGGTCGTTCAGGGCTCTGCAGCCGAGCTGGCCGCGGAGCTGAAGAATGATCTGCTGCGGCTCCAGGCGGAATATGTCAACTACCGCAAGCGCGTGGAGCGCGACCGTGCGGTGGCAGGGGAGATGGCCGTCGTCGGCGTCCTGAACTCGCTGCTGCCGGTGCTGGACGATATCGATGCCGCGCGCCAGCACGGCGATCTGGCGGACGGGCCGTTCGCGTCCATTTCCGTCAAGCTGGAGAACACGTTGAAAACGTATGGTCTGACGCGCATCGATGAAACCGGTGTAGCGTTCGATCCGACCGTGCATGAGGCATTGATCCAGCAGCCGGGCCAGGACGTCGAGATCGATACGGTCAGCCAGGTGCTCCGCGCCGGCTACCGGACCGAAGCCCGCGTCCTGCGCGCAGCCCAGGTTATTGTGGCCGTACCGGCCTGACCACCATCGAGTGAGCAGTAGGTGTCCTTTAGAGCCCCTATTCGTGCATCTACTGCTCACTCGATCCACGAATGTTTAGAAAGGAGACGCCTTGGCAAGTCAGGATTGGGTCGACAAGGACTTTTATAAGATCCTGGGCGTTTCCAAAGACGCTTCAGCGGCCGACGTCAAGAAGGCCTACCGCAAACTCGCCCGCAAATACCACCCGGACACCAATCCCGGCGATGCGGCCGCGGAAAAGACCTTCAAGGATATTTCCGAGGCATACTCGGTGCTTTCCAGCAGCGAGGACCGCGAACAGTATGACGCCATCCGGGCCATGGGCGGCGGTGCCCGGTTCAGCGCCGGCGGCGCGGGAACGGGCGGCCAAGGAGCCGGCTTCGATGACCTCTTCGGCGGCCTCTTCAACGCCCAGCGTGGCGGCGGCGGAGCACGCAGTCGCGGGACGCAGGGCTTCGATGCCTCTGGGCTTCCGCCCGAATTCGCCGATCTCTTCGGCGGCGGTGGCGGTGGGTTCGGCGGGTACCAGCCGCCCCCCACGAAGGGAGCGGATCGGACGGCGTCCACCACGATTTCCTTTGCTGGTTCAATCCGCGGTACCACGATTGGGCTGCGGGAACCGTCCGGCGAGGTCATCGACGTGCGGATCCCGGCCGGCATCAAGGACGGCCAGAAGGTCCGCGTCCGCGGCAAGGGCCAGCAGGGAGCGGCAGGCCCGGGCGATCTGATGGTCACGGTGCAGGTTAAGGCCCATGAATTCTTCATGCGCGACGGCAACAATATCCGCATCCACGTGCCCGTCACCTTCCCGGAGGCAGCGCTCGGCGCCGACATCTCGGTGCCCACGCTGGCCGGCGACCTGGTCAAGCTCCGGGTTCCCGCGGGGACGCCATCCGGGCGCACCCTGCGTGTCAAAGGCAAGGGCGTGACGACGGCGAAAACCTCCGGCGATCTGCTTGTCACCATCGACGTTGCGGTCCCGCGGAAGCTCAGCAAGGAAGCCGAAGAAGCGGTCAAGGCATTCGCGAAAGCGACAGCCGACGGCGATCCGAGGTCTGAACTGGCGGCGAAGGCCCGATTGTAGCGGGACCTGGGAACGGCAGGCGGGAGTGTCGAAGTGAAAGGAGAGGGCATTGGGCATAGATCCAGGCATCCCGATTTTCGTCATCTCGGTGGCGGCGGAGTTGGCGGACATGCACCCCCAGACGCTGCGACAATATGACCGATTGGGGCTCGTTTCGCCCAGCCGCGCTCCTGGTCGCTCCCGCCGGTATTCCCAGCACGACGTGGACACGCTGCGCGAGGTACAGCGGCTTTCCCAGGCGGGAGTTTCACTCGAAGGCATCAAGCGCATCCTCGAACTGGAAAACCAGGTCGCTGCCCTCCGGTCCCGGGTCGAAGAACTGACCGGAGAGCTGGCCTCCGCCGGCTCCGATGCGCGCCGCCGCCGTGGACGCGACGCGGCCCGGGTATTTGCCGCCGGCTTGGCGGGGGATGTGGTGACGCTGACCCACGGCCAGCGTCCGCGCCCGCGATCCCAGGCCGTCGTCGTCTGGCGTCCACAGCTCTAGCCGGTTGCCTTACTACCGTCACTACCGTCACGGCCCGGGCTGGTCGTAAGTTTGGGCTAGTCGCTGAACAGCCCGGCCAGATCGGCTGCGGTCAGCGCCCCGCCGGAGAGCGGATCCCCGCTCATAACGTCGGCAAACAGCTGCGACTTCTTGGCCTTGAGCGCCATGACCTTTTCTTCGATCGTGTCCTTGGCGACGAGCCGGTACACCATGACGTTCTTCTCCTGACCGATCCGGTGCGTCCGGTCCACAGCCTGGGCCTCCGACGCGGGGTTCCACCATGGATCCAGGATAAAAACGTAGTCGGCCTCGGTCAGGTTCAGCCCGAACCCGCCGGCCTTCAGGCTGATCAGGAACAGCGGCGCCGTGCCCCGTTTGAACTCGTCGACGACCGCGCCCCGGTTCCGCGTGCTGCCGTCCAGATAACAGAACTTGGTCCCCTGCGTGGTGAGCCGCTGCCTGACCTTGCTGAGGAACCCGGTGAACTGGCTGAAAATCAGTGCCCGGTGGCCCTCTTCCAGCACGTCTTCGAGCTGTTCAAAGAGGACATCGAGTTTGCTGGACCGCACGCCTTCCAGCGCCTCGTCCACCAGCGACGGGTCCAGACTGAGCTGCCGCAGCAGGGTCAGCGACTGGAAAATGGTGAAGCGGTGCTTATTAACGTTTTCCAGCAGACCCAGGATCTTCTGCCGTTCGCGCTGCAGATGGGTCTGGTAGACCTTCTGGTGCCGCGGATTGAGCGTTACCTCGAGCACCTGCTCCTGTTTGGGAGGAAGGTCCTTGATGACCTGTTCTTTGGTGCGCCGCAGCATCAAAGGCCGCACGCGGGTCCGCAGCTTGGCCAGTAGATCCGGGCTCCCGGATTTTTCGATCGGTCTTTGATAAAACTCGGCGAAACGTTTGGGGCTCGGGAACAGGCCCGGCGCCACTATCGAGGTCAGCGTCCAGAGTTCCATCAAATTGTTTTCCAGCGGCGTGCCGGTGATGGCCAGTTTGAAAGGGGCAGCCAGCTTGCGGGCGCACTGATAGGCCTTGGACTGATGGTTTTTCACGAACTGCGCCTCGTCCAGGATCAGCCCCGCCCAGGGATGGGAAGCGTAGGATTCGAAGTCGATCCGGAACAGCGCATAGGAGGTCACGACGATGTCGGCGGCGGCAAAGAAATCTCCGGCGTTGAGCCGGCTCTTGGCGAACGTTTCCCCTATCGCCGAGGTCCTCAGCCCGGGGGCAAAGCGCAAGGCCTCGGCCTGCCAGTTACCCACCACGCTGGTCGGTGCCACGACCAGGAACGGTGCCGAGTCCGGCTTCTCCTCTTTGGCTGCACAGATAAGGGCGAGCGTCTGAACGGTTTTCCCCAGTCCCATGTCATCGGCCAGGACGCCGCCCAGACCGCTGTTGAAGAGAAAACTGAGCCAGTTGTACCCCTCAAGCTGGTACGGACGCAATATGGCGTTAAGGGCTTCCGGTGCCGGCAGCGGTTCCGTGTCAGCCCCGCGCAGTAGTCCCTCAACAGAGCTGCGCCACGCCGCCGCCTGCTGATCCACGAGCCCCAGCTGCGTTAGCTCGTCCCACAGCCCGGCCTGGAAGCGGCTGATAGTCAGCTCACCGGCGGTGCTGTCCTGCAGGCCGCGAGCCTCATCGATGAGTTCGCGCAGTTTAAGAAGTTCGGGGAGATCCAGCGAAAAATGGGCACCGCCGGGCAGCAGCATCCGCGTATGGCCTGCCGCCAAGGCGGAAAAGACATCGGAGAAGGACACCGGCTCGCCTTCAAGCGTGATCACAATGCCCAGATCGAACCAGTCACGGTCGTTGGTTGCGGTGGTGGAGATACTGACCACGGGCGCCTCCACGGCTTCCCTATAGTCGGCTATTTCCCCGACCGTCTCGACCTCGACACCGGGCAGGAGCGCCAGCGCCGGCAGCACCTTCTCGGTGAAGGCCAGCGTGTGCAGGCCCTGGAGCGTGACGGCCGCACTCAGCCGGGGTTCGCCCCATAGGCTATTGGCTGATTCGCCCATCGGCGGCACAACCGACCATGGTTCCCCGACCGCTACCAGAATGCGGGCCTCCGCCACCTCATCCCGGGACCCCGAATCCTCCGGGCGCCCCCACAACGGCCGTGCGCTCACGCGGGTCCCTGCCGCATAGTGCCACTCCCAATGCAGCCGAAGTGAGTGATCCTGCCCAAAGTTGGCCAGCAATGAAAGAGTGGGCGCCGACAACGCCGGCAAATCCACTGAATGGTCGGCGGAGACCACATCCGCTGCGCGCTTGAGCTGCGGATAAAATTGCGTCAGGAACCGTTCCTCATCCTGGGCCGGGATTCGAACCTTGGCTGCACCGGTCACGAAATCCAACAGCTGTTCGGAGGACGGGGATTCCAGCGGGGCGAGAGTGATGATGCCAGGAACTATGGCGTCCGGCGCGTTCTGGACAGAGGTATCGGGCAGGAGCCCGTCGTCGTCGGCATAGAACAGCCCGTGGGCCGGCCTGCCGATGGAACCCACGATGGCCGGAGCGACGGGGCTGCCACCGACGACGACGAGAGCGCCGAGATCGAGGCCGCCGTCCTCAGGACGGCTCAGATTCAGTTGGACGACGGCGGTATGGTCAAGGACGCGGATGGGCTCCATCGAGCCGCGGCTATGAACCAAGTTCAGCCCTATGCCCTTGGCCTCGGACAAGAGTATCCACAGGTTCCTGCCGGCAAAGGTGTTAAGCGACAGCCACGGTGGCACCGCGCCCTGATGGTGGAGCACGGGGGAGTGCGAGCCGAGGAATTCGATCAGCCAATCCAAATGGCTTTCGTTGAACTTGCGACCGAAGTTCAGATAATTCAGAGTGCTCCAGCCGATGCCGGTGCGGAGCCATTTGCCCTTGGCACCCATTGCAACGGGACGGACATTGAGCTGTGGCTTGCTGGGACTCTTGTCCCGGTATCCGCTGATGCCTCGGCGGCCGGCCGGTGAGAACTGTGGGACGGGCTGTTCAATTTCAAACTGCAGGGCGAGCGGTGGCCGGTCATCCTGCGGGGTGATCGCCCTCGTCGGAAGCAGATTCTGCAGCGCCTCCTCCCAGCCGGACGATTCCCCCGTTGCAGTGGTGCCGCTAGGGGGCGCGGTAGCGCGGGCGCCGAGCAGCGCTCCGATGAATGGATCGTCTTCGCCGGCGAAGAGAAGCGCCGCGACGTGCTTGCAGTTCTGCCGGACGGGGCAGCTGCAGATACCCCCGGTGCAGGACCATGCCCCATCAACTCCGTGGACGAGTTTGGCTGTGGCGTTATATACGGTGGTTCCGGCTACCTCGCCTCGCAGCAACCCCGTGCCTGGTTCGAATTCGATCCCGGCGACGCGGTCTGACCTGAAATAATCAAATCCGGCAGCGGCGGATTGTTCATTGATTCCGGCGGCCCGGGTAACCAGTTCCGAAGAGCCGGCGGGGGGAAACGTCACTGAATAGACTTCCTGCAGATTATTTAGGGGATCTGAAGACCAGACCTCTACTGTTCAATCTTAGGCGGCGGCAGGACCCGCATCGCAGCCGCGGCCTGCGTTGTTCGGCCGCTGAGCCAGACAAAGTGGCCCGACCCGCGTGGAGTTGACTTGGATTGAGAGGACGTCATGGATTTTCAACGCATTATCGAAGCCGCCGGACAGTATCTGGACGCTGCCGGAGTGGCCGTCATGATCGTTGGGGCATTGGTATCTTTTCCGTTGGCCCTGCGCGGCTACCGGCCAAAGCGGGTGGCAGTGGCCGGCAAGCTATCCCTGTACACGGCGTACCGTCAACTCCTCGGGAGGTCCATTCTGCTGGGTCTTGAGCTGCTGGTGGCCGCAGACATTATCCGGACCGTCGCAGTGACCCCGACGTTTACCAGCGTGGGGGTGCTGGCCGTCATCGTGATTATTCGTACGTTCCTCAGTTTTTCCCTGGAGTTGGAAATTACCGGACGGTGGCCCTGGCAGAAGCAGCCCGACCCAGCGGTAGCCGTGTAACGCGGTAAGGGCCCCTCACGCACGGAGCCATACAGCATTCGAAAGTCCCATTAGAAAATTCCATTAACCTACCAGATTGACGGAACAGATTTGACGGCTCAGGTCGGGCTATGCAAGTTTGTCGGTCCCGCGCCTGAGGTGTGTTCCGGCGGTGGGACCCGGGATTAGGGCGACGAGAATCGGCCGGGTACGACTTGGCGGAAGTATTTCTTTCTCTTGGCGGTGGTTCTCGTTCCCGGCCGGCCGGCTCCCGTTCGTGTGGTGCCGGGTAGGGCGGGTGCGGTGGATTGGTAGGTGTGTCCGGTGGGGGTGGTGATTTGGACGGTATGGCGGGGTCCGGGTCGTGGGATGGAGGACCAGCCGGGCGCTTCCTTGGCGAGGTTGCAGCGTTCGCATGTTCCCTCCCCGTTGATTTCGCTGGTGGCGCCTTTGCGGTTGTGTGGCATGATGTGGTCCGCGTGCCGGATCGGCGCGTCGCAGTAGGGGGTCCGGCAGGTCTGGTCCCTGGTCCGGATGAGGCGCTGCAGTCCCGGCGGGAAGAACCTGGACCTCGCGTCCATGCCGACGAGCTGCCCGGTCCCCGGGGCGGTGAACAGTCTGCGCAGCGACACCCGGATCCCCGGTTCATCCGGCATCGCCGCGTCCGGCATCTCCCCGCCGGAGCTGCCGGCGGATCCACCGGGTTTGGTGGGTCTGTTGGTGGGTCTGTTGGTGTGGGTGCGGCGGGTGAGGTTCCGGGCCCATTGCGCGGGGACGATGCCGTAGCCGGGGAGGTAGGCCGGTTCGCTGTCGCCCTGGAAGAGGGTCCGGTCTGTCATGACGAGTTGGATCTCAACGCCGGTGATCCCGCCGGGGGTACCGGTGACGCGGTGGACGAGGGTGTCGGCCATGATCTGCCCGCGTCCGCGTCCGTCTCCGGACGCGCGCAGGGAATCCGCTTCCCTCGCCAGTGCCGCGTACACGGCCACGCCCTGAGCGACGGGGAGCAGCCCGGTCAGGTACGTCATGGTGTCCGGCGCGGGCCGGCAGCTGACGTGCCGGTCGTTTTCGGCCTTCGCGTTCCGCGCGGTGACGGACTGCGGGTCAAGGGCGTACGCGGCCCGTTTGGCCTCGTTGACGAGCTTGTTGTTCCCCATCCCCGCCAGCGCCCCGGTGTCGGCGGCGAGCCCGGCATCAACGGTGCGCCGGTCATCGGCGCTCAGGCACGCGGTCTCCCGGGCCAGCAGTACCGCCCGCCACTCATTGAGCAGCCCGCTGCTCAGGGCCGTGAGGGTGTGCGGCATCTCGGTCACGAGGATCCGGGCCAGGCCCAGCAGCCGGTTTCCCTGCTGCGGGGATTCCCGCCGCGCCAACGCGATCTGCCCCCCGATGCCCTTGCCCAGCTCCGCGGCCGGGATACCCGCCCCGGCCTGCGCCCGGCGCTGGGACGCGTCGAACGCGGCAGCGGTACGGGCCTGCCCCGCGCAGGCAGCGGATTTGAGGTCCTCCATCACCCGCAGCAACCCGATCCGCTCCCCGTCATCCCCGTCCTCGGGATCCATCCCCGCCAAAACAGTGATCCACCCCGCAATCATCCCAACCCGACCAGCAACAACAGGACCGGCAGAAACAGGACCGGCAGAAACAGGACCGGCAGCAACAGGACCGGCAGCAACAGGACCGGCGCCCGCGGAAGCGGCGCCCGAGCGAGCACCCGCTCCGGCGGCAGCTCGGGCGCCCGAGTGGGCAGTGCCGAGGGTCGAAGCCGGGGGTGTGCCGGCCGCGTTGTGTGCGGACCCTGCGGAACCGGAACTCAATGTATCGAACATGTATACCATAATACGCGCTGACGGAGGAGAATAATAGTACACATTTGGGTTGGGGATAACCTCTTGAGCGGGGCTAACTTATTTCCCTGTTGCCGATTTCCCGGTTTCCCGGTTTCCCGCCCGGGGTCGCCGGCGAAACTGATGAACCACCTATGACGGCAAAAGAGGGTGGCGCCCAAGTCTCCGCTCGCCCGCGGTGGTGGTCTACAGCTCACAGCATGAAGTGCCGGACTTCGCTCAGTTGCCGAAGGAGTTACGCCGGAAGGCCTCCACGCGGCCGCTGGTGACCTCCGCGACGACCACCCACAGAAAGAAATGCCGGTGGCCGCTCAGCTACCGTAGGGGTCCATTGCAGCGGGCAGGGGATTGGGCCGCGGCCAGTCTTGTCGGCCTCGGGAAAGTGCCCTCCGGGTGAGTTCACAGCCTGCTACTATCCGCATGGCAAGCGCTGGCCCTACGCCATCCACCTCCAGGAGCTGCTCCACGGTGACCTCGGTGAGGGCCGCGGCTCCCGACGTCTTTTTCAGGATCCGGGCGGCCAGTTCCAGGCTGCTGCAGCCCGGCAGTCCGGACCCGATGATCACGGCCAGCAGCTCCGCGTCGCGAAGCCTGCGCACACCCACACGCCGGAGCCTTTCGCGGGGTCGCTCCGCTGTAGCCATTTGCGCAATCGCTCTGTGTGCTCTCATGCTCCGAGGCTAGGCCGCCGATGGCACCGGGCTAAGCCGGCCCCGGACAATGTGCGCAACCGCGGGCCTCCGCAACGATGTGCAGGGAAGGCCAGCCACCTGTGAAGCCAGCTACAGGCGCCGGAAAGTCAGATCGAAAACAGTCCGCCCTGCCAGCTGCGCCTTATTCTCGAATCCGGTCAGGATCCGACCGGCGAAGCGCGGCGCCCACCCGCCCTCGGTGTCCGGCTCATCGGATCGGTCGCAGTCGACCGCCGTCGTCCTGGACTGAGTAAGCGGGCTATCTGCTCCAATTCGTTCCCCGTCGTGGACGTTGGCGAAGTCCTCGGAGGTCGAGAGAACCTCGCGCATTTGCCGGGCGTAATCGGACCAGTCCGTCGCCAACCGCCAGAGACCGCCCGGCTGCAGGACCCGGGAGACCAGCGGGGCGAAGGTTTCCTTGACCATGCGGCGCTTGTTGTGTTTGGTTTTGTGCCACGGATCGGGGAAGAACACCCAGACTTCGCTCACGGACCCCGCCGGCAGCATGGTGCTGAGCACTTCGGGTGCATTGGCTTGGACAACGCGGACGTTAGTGAGCCCCCGTGACGCGACCTTCAGCAGGGTCTGCGCCAGCCCGGGGAGATAGACCTCCACGGCCAGAAAATCCTTGTCCGGGTTCTGCTCAGCGGCAAAGACGACGGCGTCGCCTAGCCCGGATCCGATCTCCACGATCAACGGCGCGCGGCGGCCGAAGGTGTCCTCGGCAGCAAAGACGAAGTCCGGGTGTACTGAAGTATCCGCCACATGCCGGGGAACGTCGATGGCGTAGGTTTTTTCGTATTCCTGCCAAGCCCGCTCGCGCCGTCCCTGCAGCCGTGTGCCACGGCGTACAAAGGAAACGGGCTGGGCCTGATAGGTTCCGTGCGAGGCTTGGCTGCCGGGTGTCACAGCGCGCGGAAGGGATGCGCGGGCTGCTTCTGGGAATTCGCTCATTGCCTCCAGAATACCGGCCGCAGGCCACGGGGGGCGGCCTGCCCGGCTGTTCGGGCCGCCGCCCGGCCCTTCGGAACGTCTGGCCGGGACGGCGGTTGCAACGCAGAGCGCGCAGGGAGGACGACGACGGCGGCACCCGACGCAGGAGCGCGGCAGTGCCGCCGCCGTGGGCGGTCCTGGCGTGCCCGCCGCCGTCGTCGGCTATGTCAGGTCTTTGCGGATACCCGTCCACGGTGGGGTCGGCAGCTTAACCCGCTGCTGGCCAGCGGCCTGCTCTCCTCTCGGTGCGAGCCGGCGCAGGGTTATTCCGGCTATCCTGCCAGCTGCGAGTGGACCGGCAGGGTTCCCGCGGCGCGCCATGATGAGGTTGCGCGGATCCTGCGCTCGTTCCGCCAACTTTCTCGTGCTGATGTGGCTGCATCCGGCGGAGGACATGATGAGCGCAGAGGTGGCCATGGCCGAGCGGATTCCGGAACTGGAAATTGTGGAAAGCACTGTGATTCTGAACTCGCCAAAGCGGGTGGGGTGGCGGCTTGCCTCCGACGTACGGCAACGGGCGCCGTCGTGCTGCCGGGAGGTCCGTCCGATTTGGCAGGACTTGAGTCGGTGGCCTGATAGACTGAAGGCACTTGAAGCGCCTTAGCGCCCTTCATGCGTCGATGAACGCGTTGATCCAGTCCCGCAAGTTATTTTCCATGATTTCAGATGAGCCCGCATATGCCGGGCCCGGTGCATGGTCTGCGGTAGACATTTTCTGACATTTCTTCGGCGAATCCCTGCGCCGGCCGGCGCAGGGCATCGTATTTATGCCGAACCGAAAGCAACTATCTCCTATGACTACGTTCTCCAGCCTTGGTGTGCCCAAGGTCCTTGCCGCTTCCCTCGCCGCCAAAGGGATCGAGGAGCCGTTTCCGATCCAGGTCAAGACCCTTCCGGACACGCTGGCAGGCCGGGATGTCTTGGGCCGCGGCCGCACCGGCTCCGGTAAGACCATTGCCTTTGCCCTTCCGCTGGTAGCGCGCCTGGCCGAGGCCGAGGCCGAAGCCGCCTACCGCCGGAAACCGGGCCGCCCGTTGGGCCTGGTCCTGGCACCAACCCGCGAGCTGGCCACCCAGCTGAACAACACGATTGAGCCGCTGGCCAAGGAAATGGGCCTCACGACCACCGTGATCTACGGAGGTGTCTCCCAGCAGCGCCAGGAGCGTGCACTCAGGGCCGGCGTCGACATCGTCATCGCCTGCCCGGGCCGGCTTGAAGACCTGATGAAGCAGCGCCTGGTCACCCTGGAAGCGGTCGAAATCACCGTGCTGGACGAGGCCGACCACATGGCGGACCTCGGCTTCCTGCCGGTGGTCAAGCGGCTCCTGGACACCACGCCGAAGGATGGCCAGCGCCTGCTGTTTTCCGCCACGCTCGACAATGGCGTGGACAAGATCGTCCAGCGTTACCTCAGCAACCCGTTGACGCACTCGGTCGATGATCCCAAGGCGTCCGTGAGCACCATGGAACACCATGTTCTGGTGGTTGGCGACCAAACGGTCAAGAAGCAGCTAATCGTGGAGTTGGCTTCCGGAGCCGGCCGCCGTCTGCTGTTCATGCGCACCAAGCACCACGCCCGCAAGCTGGCCAAGACGCTGACCGACGCCGGCATTCCCGCCGTCGACCTGCACGGGAACCTGTCGCAAAACGCCCGTGACCGCAACCTGGCGGAGTTCTCCTCCGGTGAGGTGCGTGTGCTTGTCGCCACCGATGTGGCCGCCCGCGGCGTGCACGTCGACGACGTCGAACTAGTGATCCATGTCGACCCGCCCACCGAGCACAAGGCCTATCTGCACCGCTCGGGCCGTACGGCACGGGCCGGATCCGATGGAACCGTTGTGACCATCACGCTGCCGGAGCAGCAGTCCGACGTCAAGAAACTGATGAAGGCAGCCGGCGTCGACGTCTCCTTTGAGCGCGTCACCGCCAGCCACCCGCTGATTGCCACGCTCGTGGGTGAGGTTGCCGGTAAGGTCGACCCGCGCACCCGTGCCGCTCTGCAGGCGGGCAAGACCGGTCAGCAGGGCGGCGGTGAGTCCACCGGTGCCAATGCCGAGCGCAAACGCGCACGCCGATCCGGTCAGGGCGCCCCGGCCGCCGGCGGTCGGGGAGGTCGCGGTGAACGCGGCAGGGTTTACGCCGGAGCCCCCGAATCGAGCAACCGTGAGGACCGCCGCAAGGAACAGACACAGGCACCCCGGTTTGGCAGCGAGAACCGTCGTCCGGCCCGCGCCGAGGGCGCCGGTGACGTTGCACGCGGCCCTAAGCGCGCTCCGCAGGCAGCATCGCACCGCAATGATGCGCCGCGGGCTGCCGGCCGTTCGGGTGCGGGGCAGAATGCCGCAAGTCAGCGCGGCACTGCCCCTCGTGCCCAAGGATCGGCCCAGGTCTGGTCCTCCACCACTGGGGGAACCTCAACCGGCAGCTATAAGGGCGGCGGCTCCGATCGAACGGCACGCGGAGCTGGTCCCCGCCGCGCCTCGGCCCCGGCGTCGAACCAGCGCCGCAGCCGCTAAGCGGGCAGGTTTCATCCCGGACGGGCAGCTGGCGACAGGTATTTTCAGGTACCTTTTCGCCGGCTGCTCGGCCATTTAACTGTGCGGCCGCTGCAGGTCCGCTCCGATCAGATCGGCGGCGGGAAGGGCCCTGAACCGGGCCTTCGAGGGGCGCTGGCATTAACGCGGGCGCGGCCGCCGGCACGGGCGAGATCACTGACCCGCGAAAGCGACCCGTTGATCCGCTTCCGATGACCATCCACGTCGAAGGACATAATGGCGTCGGGACCGCCCTCTGTCAGCCGTTCCGTTGTGGCGAACGCCGCACTGATCTCCGACTGCATTTATAGGGCCGCCGGCATGTCCGTGGCCTCGCCGAGGTACCAGATACCGCAGGCAAACTCATCCAGCAAATTGGTACAGGGTTCGCCGGCATCCTAATCGATGGAAAAATCCGCCGAGCACGGGCCCCGTGTCAGTGGGGCTCTCCCCGGGTCGGCTGGCACAGTTGCTTGCCGCACTATGTAGCGCTACGTTGTTTCCAGCGTTAAGCGCCGAGGAGGTGAGAGCGATTACTGCTGTATCAGCTCGGGCGCCTCCGCATCGCGGACGTGTGGTTCACCCCGCGCAGGTGACGCAGGAGGGCGCCAGGGCACACCGAAAGGCACTCCATTGTCAGCTTCCCCGTCTCCTCTGCCGCCTTCTTCCTCCTCAGTCGCCATCATCAGGAGGCTTCGGGCCGCCGGGTGCGTCTATGCCGAAGATGAGGCGAAACTTCTCCTTTCCGCCGCGCTGACGCCCGCAGATCTCGACAGCATGGTGGACCGGCGGGTAGCCGGCCTGCCGCTGGAGCACATACTCGGCTGGGCAGAGTTCTGCGGCCTGCGGATCGCAGTGGATCCGGGTGTTTTTGTGCCTCGCCGCCGCACCGAGTTCCTCGTCCAGCAGGCCTTCGCGTTGTCCGGGCCCGAAGCCGTCGTCGTCGACCTTTGCTGCGGCTCCGGCGCGATAGGCGCGGCACTGGCCGCCGCCGCTCCGAGCGCCCGGATATACGCCGCCGACATCGATCCCGCCGCGGTCCGGTGCGCCCGCCGCAACATCACCGCCGTCGGTGGTCAGGTGTTCGAAGGTGATCTTTTTGAGCCCCTTCCGCCTGCGCTGCGGGGCTGCGTCGACGTTCTGGTCGTCAATGCGCCCTATGTCCCGACCGGGGAGATCGGGATGATGCCACCGGAAGCGCGGATCCACGAACCACGGGCGGCGCTCGACGGCGGCGGGGACGGGCTTGACGTGCAGCGGCGGGTGGGGGCTGCCGCGCCATTGTGGCTGGCGCCCGAAGGCCATCTGCTGGTCGAATGCAGCGAGCGTCAAGCGCCACGCACCGTAGGTATTTTTACCCGCTGCGGGCTGCTCCCGCGGGTGGTCGAATCCGACGAGCTGGCTGCCACCGTCATCATTGGCAGCCTCCCGCGCTGACATCGAAGGCGCGGAGCGCCATTTCGAACCCTGGCGCTGGCCGTGTGTTAAGAACTGTTTCCGTACTTTGGTGGCGGTTTACTGTTCTGCGGCGGCGATGCTCACAATAGCCAGAAAGCCGCGGCCAGTCAGCTCGGGCGCCGCGTCGGAACCGGCGACGGCGTCAAAGCGGGACAGTGCCACGCCCCCGGTTCCGCTGGTGGTTGCCGCGGCCGGGCCACCAGCCGTCGTGGTTGCATCGCCCTGCAGCAGGACGGCATGCTGGCCGGCGAAGACCGGGTGCGGGCGTTTCCGGGAGAGCTCGATGATGGTGGTGTAAGCCTTGAAACCGCCGCGCCGCGTCATCACGCTCAGATCCATCACGTTGCCCGTCGGCAGGGCGGCGTCGGTGGCGCTGTCCCCGGAGAAGCGGAACGGTCGGTATTTCTCCAACAGGTGCTCGTCGCCGTCGACCTCCAGCATCAGCAGATCACCGTCAATCACAGTGACTATGCGGTCGATGCCCGGCAGCGGGGAAAACGGACCCGCATGGCTGACCTCCGCGATGCTGATGCGCCAGTCCCAGTTGCTGCCGCTGGACGGGGAGGCGGCGACCGTGCGCGTCACACCGCCTCCGTTGGCCCAACGGGACGGCCTGAGTTCGCTGTAGCGGATGACGTCCACCGGGTTAGTCCTCCACGCTTTCGATGCTGATCACGCGCATCCTTTTCGGCTCGGCTCTCCTGCGCCGGTTCCTTCGCCGCGCGCTGGTGTAGACCGCCGAGAGCAGCAGGGAGAGCCCGAAGGCGGCGGCAATTTTGACCGGAAAGGGCCACGGCAGCACCGACAGGGCCAGACAAACTAGGGCAAAGCTAACGAACTGGAAGACCAGATCGGCCCGGTCGGCTTTTTTACGCATGGCTTCAGACTACCCGGCGGGTGTTCGGGTGGCCGCCTCGGTAGCGTGCCGCGGGCTGTCCGGATTCATCAGCGAGTGCTTGCGGCCGTAGAGAAAGTAGATGACCAGACCGATCAGCAGCCAGATCACGAACCGCAGCCAGGTCTCCCAGTGCAGCTGGGTAATCAGGAAAGCGGACGCGATGACACCGAAGGCGGGCACGACGGGCATGAAGGGGAGCCTGAAGGTGCGGGGTTCATCCGGCTTGGTACGGCGGAGGACGATGACCGCCACGCAGACCACCACGAAGGCCGCCAGGATGCCGATATTGGTCAGGTCGGCAACAAGCCGGATGGGGAGCACCCCGGCCAGCACCGCGGAGGCACCGCCGGCAATCCAGGTAACCCGCTGTGGGACACGTTTCTTGTCCGTCTGGGAAAACCATTTGGGCAACAGGCCATCACGGCTCATCGCGAACCAGACCCGGGTCACCCCCAGCAGGAAGGTCAGCATCACGGTCAGGATGGAAATAACGGCGAAGCCGGCAATGATGGTGGCGATTGTGGGCAGTCCCACGGAATCGAAAGCGGAGGCGAAAGCGCTGTTCGGGTTGAGCTCGGTGTACTTCTGCATCCCCGTGAGCACCAGGGTCGCCAGCACGTAGAGAATCATCGCGATCACCAGCGAGAGAATAATCGCCTTGGGCATATGTTTCTTGGCGTCCGTGGCTTCTTCCGCAGCGGTGCTCATTGCGTCATAACCGAAGACGGCGAAAAAGACGGTTGCCGCGCCTCCGAGGACCGGCCCAAAACTGGTGGGCATAAAGGGGACGAAGTTCGAGCCGTTAAGGTGGAACATGCCGATCCCGATGATGCCTAAAATCAGCAGCACCTTCACCGCCACGGCCACCAGCTCAAACCGGCCGAAGCTCTTCGAGCCGCGGCTGAGGATCCATGTCACCAGCAGACAGACAACGATGGCGGGCAGATTAATGATGCCGTGGGGGGTGTCGGGGGTCCAGGCGCTGGAGATCCAGTCCGGGACCTGAACCCCGATCCCGCTCATGAACGCACTGAAATAGCCGGAGATCCCGATGGCTACGACGGCCACAATCGCAATATATTCAAGCAGCAGGTCCCAGCCGATGAACCAGCCGATAAGCTCGCCCAGGGCAACGTAACCGTAGGTATAGGCGGAGCCAGCCCTGGGGATCATGCCCGCAAATTCGGCGTACGAGAGGGCCGCGGCGCCGCTGGCCAGGCCGGCGACCAAAAAGGAGATAACGACGGCGGGTCCGACGCCGGGATTGGCGCTGTCGCCGTGCGCCACCACACCGGCAAGCGTGAAGATGCCCACGCCGATAATGCCGCCGACGCCGATCGCCGTGAGCTGCCACAGCCCAAGGCTCCTCAGCAGTCCGCCGCCTTTCTCATCGTCGACTTCTTGAACAGGTTTGCGCCGCCAGATTGAGTAGGGGCTTGTTGTCTGACTCATGAATGCCTCCGGAAGATCGTGCAACCACTCGGATCGGCCCAGTTTACTCCCGTGTCAAGATGCACCGACGGGCGCCTTCGGGTAGCGTCCGGCGGGCAGGTGATGAGAGCGGGACGGGTTCGGTCAGGCATGATCTTTGGGGGCCGGCGGAGGGGTCCGTATGCTGTTGCATGGAAAGGCTGCCGGTGCGGCATGCCTACATCGCCGGAAAGGCCCGTATGTCCCGTTTGCCCACCGCCGAGCTGCACCTGCACATCGAAGGCACGCTCGAGCCCGAGTTGATCTTCGAACTGGCCCGCCGTAATGCTATTGTGCTGCCGTACCGGGATGTCGAGGACCTTCGGAAGCAGTACGAATTCACCGACCTGCAATCGTTCCTGGACCTGTATTACGCCAACATGGCGGTACTGCGGACGGAGCAGGACTTCGCGGACATGACTAGCGCATACCTCGCCCGGGCCCATGCCGCAGGGGTGCGGCATGCGGAAATTTTCCTCGATCCGCAGGCGCATCTGGTCCGCGGGGTGCCGCTGGAAACCTGCATCAACGGCGTCGCCGCGGCGCTGCGCGACAGCGAGGCCCGAAATGGCATGAGCACGTCGCTGATTGCGGCATTCCTGCGGGACCGGCCCGCCGAAGAGGCCCTTGGCGTGCTCGAGCAGCTGATCGCGATGGACGCGCCGATCATTGGGATTGGACTGGACTCGGCCGAAGTGGGACACCCGCCGTCTAAATTCACGGCAGTTTTCGCGCGCGCCCACGCGGCCGGGCTCAAATGCGTGGCACACGCTGGGGAGGAAGGGGAACCCGGCTATATCTGGGAGGCACTGGACCTGCTCGGTGTGGCCCGGATCGATCATGGCATCCGGGCCCTGGAGGACGAAGTTCTGGTGCAGCGGCTGGTGGCCGAGCAGATCCCGCTGACGGTATGCCCGCTGTCCAACGTGCGGTTACGTTCGGTGGACACGCTGGCTGACCACCCGCTGCCCCGGATGCTCGCCCGCGGGCTCAACGTTTCCGTCCATTCCGATGATCCGTCCTACTTCGGCGGGTATCTCGACGACAATTTCGCGCAGCTGACAGGGACCTTCGGATTGGGCACGGAACAACTGGCACAGCTGGCCGCAAATTCCGTTCGTTCAGCGTTCCTGGGCGCCGAACGGAGCAGCACGCTGCTCGACGAAATCGACCAGTGGCGGGACTCGCAGCCCGCAGACTAGCGGCCGCGCCGACGACGAGAACAATTGGCGACGACCGTGCCTATCCGGCTGACTCAGCTTGCGTGACGATTATGGCTCGTCCTGATTTTCCGAGGTCGATTGTGGAGTTTCGGCACCCATTCCGCGGGGTCGTGGTGATCGCGGCCAAACCACCCACTCCGAAGAGCTGAGCTGACTGGATAGGCATGGACGACGACAAATGACGGCGCCGGCTTTTCGACGGAGGGTCGCATTGTCCGGCAGGCACGGTTGATTGAAGGCCGGTAGCGGCATTGACTTTTCTGGAAGGGGGAACCAGAAGGGGGCAGTACCGTGGTCCAGATTGTGCCGAGCGAGAGGAACGCACGAGCGCTTTTGCAGGCCTTACCTCTTTCTTTGCCTCCGCGGAAGTTCAGCCAATTCCATCAGGGAGCATTAAGGAGGCGGGACAGCTGGCTCCCGCCGGCCACCCGCCGTGCGTGCTAGGCTTCTGCGCATAAGCCGCTGCTCCGGATGCTGCTGCGGCTTCGGCTGTGTGGAGGTAGCGCGGAAAATGGATCCCGGAAGCGTTCTTCTGATCGTGCTGCTGGGCATCTTGTTGATGTTCCTCGCAGCGGCCATCACCGCTGGAATTCTGCTCTACCGGGGCGCCCGGGGACTGGTCAGGCGCGCGGCTCCCGGTGCAAGAGCCCGACGAGGCGCACTGATCCACCGCGCCCGGACCGGTACCCCGCATCGGCGCGGGCTGGCTACTTCCCGGCTACGGCTGCAGGATTCCCTGGCCGCAACCAACCGCAGCCTCGGCGTTGCGGCGGACTCACGGCAGCACGTGGGCAACCTGGGTTACATTGTGCAGACGCTCAATCATGCCGCGCACGTGGTGGACCGCCAGCTCGCGGTAGCCGAAAAAGAGCCGGACCCAGACGTTCAGCGCGCGTACGCGCAGACCCTGGGCGCCCAGACCGAACAGATTCTGCAGACAGCCGCCGGCGTGCGGCAGGCACTGGCCCGAACCTCCCAGCCCATGACCGCCGTCGACCTTTCCGAGCTGATGCGGCGCCTGGACATCGAGGCGAAAATGCTGGACAACTGGACCGCCACCTATACTCGCCTTAGATACCCGCAGTCGCCGCCCCCGGATCCGCCGAATCCCCAGTCGCCGAACCCCAAGCTCCGAAACCTCTAACCCCGCAGGAGGGCGCCATGAAGCTGACCCAGCGAATCACCATGATTTTCCGGTCCAAGGCCAATGCCGCCGTGGACAAGTATGAGGACCCGCAGCTGAGCATGGACTACTCCTACCGGAATCAGCTGGCCGCCCTGCATGAGGTCCGCCGGGGAATCGCGGACGTGTCCACCAGCCGGCATCGTCTGGAACTGCAGGCCAACGAACTGCACGCGGCAATGGTGCGGCTGCACCGGCAGGCACAGCAGGCCGTCGACCTGGACCATGAAGAGCTCGCCCAGCTGGCACTTTCCCGGCGGGCCGATATCGCCGGGCAGCTCTCGGATATCACCACGGCACGGGATGCCCTCTATGCACAGGAAAAGAAGCTGTCCGCGGGGTTGGGGCAGCTGCAGACTCGTGTGGAAGGCTTCCGTCTGCGCGCGGAGACCATTAGGGCCACGTATACGGCAGCCGAGGCGCAAAGCCGCATCGGCGAATCGCTGGGCGGTCTGAACAAGGAAATGACCGACGTCTCCTTGGCCATGGGGCGAGCGGAGGAGCACGCCCAACGGATGCAGGCCCGGTCGGCGGCGCTGGAGGAAATGTTCAGTACCGGTGCGCTGGAGGATCCGGCGAGACCGTTCCGAGACCCCGTGGCGCGCGAGCTCGATCGGGTCAGTGCCGACCACGATGTAGAGAGGGAGCTGGCCCGGCTTAAGGCGGACCGTCAGCTCAGGACGCTCGGCCCTGTCGGCACCGCCTCCGTCGGGCAGGGCGGCGCCGGACAGGACGCCGTGGGACCGGACGCCGTCGGGAGGGGCCCCGTCGGGCCCGGCGACGGCGGACGGCTCAATTTGTGATGCGCACGTCTCCTCTGCCGGTATCGAAACGGAAGGTCCGGGCACGCCTGACAGGGGAGCCCGCCGGGCCCGCTGTCAGCGTGAAGGAGACCATCGCACAGCCGGCCGCAACATCGGCCGCCGTCACGGTGTAGGTCAGGGACGGAAACAGCACGGGCCTGCCAGGTTCCACGGCGGCCGCGCTGCGGATGGGAGCGCCGGCGAAGTTCCCGTCCAGCAGCACGGCCCGTGCCCGGCCGCCGAGGGTGGCGGCCCGGCCGGAAAAGGCCAGGATGTCTCCGCTGAGATAGCCAGGCCGTGGCGGCCCATAGTTCAGCTCTTGTGATCTGCGGTCGGAGAGCACCTGAACCGCTTCCTCGGAGTAGCCCTGACCCATTTCCTTCCACACGGAGGAGGAAAAGCCGTCCTGCGGACCGGCCAGGGTGACGCTCGGCCCCACGGTCTGCCAAATCTCCGGCAGACCGGGGGAGATCGACCGCAGCTCCATATCGAAAATCACGTCGCCGTCCGCCTCCGCTTCGCCCGGGACGGCACACCGGAAGGACTCGCCGAGCAGCTCCCCGGCGTCCGGTAGTTCCCCAGCCTCGAGCAGTTCATTGGCGTCTACGGAGGTGAAGACGATCTCGCGGTAGCCCTGGCGCTCATACAGCACGCCGATCCGGCCGTCCGGGAGTCGGGCAGCGGTGGAGTAGGCCGAGCTTCCAGGGCAGAGGACCAACGCGTGCGGCCAGGAAGCGCCGTTGTCTTCGGACAGCTTGAGCACGGTGTTCCGGCGCAGGGCGGTGTCATGATTGTGGGTGGCAATAAGCCAGCCATCCATCCGTCCGAAGCCAGCCCGGTCAGTGCTGGCAGTCCGTCGAACCTGGCCACCGATCCGTTGTCGCTGGGGTCCGGGAGTTGAGGATGCGGGCGCGGGGCCGAGTAGGAGTGCCCGCCGTCGGTTGAGATTGCCGTCAGCCGGTACGGCGTACTGCGCGAATGCAGCAGAACGCGCCCGTCCGCGAGCCCCACGACCTTGTTCTCATTGGTCCCCGGTCCGACGAAGACGCCCAAGGTCCAGGTTTCGCCGTGGTCGTCGCTGTAGGCGGAAGCGGCCAGAATTTCGCCGGCTACAAGAACCACAAACTGCTGGATCAGCCGGCCCCGGTAAGGCCCGACGTGCAGCTGGATGCCTTGTCCCGCCGCGGCAAAGATGCCGGTGATCCGGTCCCGTTTGAGCTGGCCGGTGATCCTGCGGTGCTGCCAGCTGTCGCCGTCGTCGTCCGAAAAACTGTAGTCACAGTGCTGGACGGCGTCGGACGGTTCCAGCCCGGCCACCGCCTCGAAGAAGCCCGCCTGCGTGCCCGCAGCGTGGAACATGAAAATACGGCCGGTTTCCGCGTCCACCAGCAGGCTCGGATCCCCAAATCCTTCCAGCCCGGTTCCCGTGCGGACCACCTGCTGCGGACCCCAGGTCCGGCCGGCATCGGTGCTGCGGCGCAGGAGCAGGTCGATCGGGTTGGGCAGATCATCAAGATTGGGCCGTCCGTCGTAAGCAGCCAGCAGCGTGCCTCGCATACTCACCGCCAGCGCCGGGATGCGGTACTGCCGGTACCCGCCGGTTCCACGGGTGGCCAGAACACTTTCAAAGGAGGATGCCATGGTCCAATTTTAGGCGGGCCAGCCGACGGAGGACACGGCGGGGGAGCCGGCGGTGGTTGATCTGGCGGATATGGCGGCCTTGGATGGCCGTTGTTCGCTCAGGCGACGGTAATGCCCAGATGGTCCGCGAGCAGGGGAGCCAGCAGGCCCAGCTGGTAGTCGTCGATGACGGATCCCGCCAGATTGCCGATTCCGTGGATGGCTTTGAATTCGGAACTGCGCAGATCCAGGTCCTTGAGGGTGGCCTGACCGACATCGAGGGTGCCGATCCGGCAGTTCTTCAGCGCGACCCTGTTGACCGCGCTGCCACCGAGGTCGAGCTCGTTGATGATGCAGTCACTGATCAGCAGATCGGAGATTTTCGCGGCGCGAAGGTTGACGAAGTCCAGTTTGCCACCATCAATCCGCACCGACTGCCAGGTGCTGTCGTAGAGCTCGGCCGACCCCCAGCGCAGTGCGGTGATGACCACGTCCCGCCAGCTGGAGCGCGCAGCCGTGAACACGGGGGCGAAGCTGTCGGCGAGGAGGCAATCACGGAATCTGGTCCCGCGAAGCTGGGCCTCGTGGAATGTGGCGCCATTGAATTCGCATTCGATGAAATCGGCGGCCGTGATATCCAGACCATCCAGAGCGGGTCGATCGTAGCGCTCGCCATCGTAGCTGACCCCCGACTGAAACGACGCCTGTGGAGCATCCCGGAGGTCGTGGAGCCGCACGGCGGAGAGCCGCGGTGCCTGCAGCTTGCTGGATCCGGCGGACTTCGCTGCAGCCATCAGATATCCGCTGGACGCCCGGCAATGGCCGCGGTCGCAGGGACGGGTCGGGAAGCACCGGGCCGGGAAGTGCCCGATCTGGAGCTGCTGGGTCGGGAGGCGCCCGATCTGGAGCTGCTGGGTCGGGAGGCGCCCGGTTTGGAGGCGCCCGGTCTGGAAGCACCGATGGGACCGCGGGCGGAAAGACGTAGCACTGTTCCAGCTTATCGGCCATGCCGCCCTTGCGCGTCTGCAGGTAGATGGTCTCTGCACGGTGCACGGTGCACCGCTGCCCGGTCCTGTCCTGTGTTAAAGCCCTCGGCTGTGCGCGGATCGGCGCCTGCTGCCGTCTGAGGGTCTGAGGAGGATCGGTAGCACGGTGGTTCGCCTGTACGTAGTACCGAAACTTCCTCATGGGCCACACCGCTACGTCGTTGTGGTCGGACGCCGCCCTGGAGGACGCCCCTTGAACGTCTGATCGCTCCGGGGGTACCATGCCGGCATGGGGTCGATGACGCACCTGTCCAGCATGGTGCCGGTTAGGGACTGGGAGCGAGGCATGGTGTGGTTCGACCCGGACGGGAACCGGCTGTGGACAGCAGGACCTTCGACGGTCGGCTCCAGCTGCTTGAGTACGTCCCCACGGTGCTCAGCGGTCCGCCGGGCAGCGGTCCGAAGTGAGTCAATCCGTGAGGATTCCCTCGATCTGGAAGTCTAGGGGATCGTGGGCGTCCCGGCGCAGCAGGTGGTCGTACTGGCCGGCGTCAACCTCAGACCTGAACGGTAATGCCGGCCATATGCCTGGGCGAGCATCCTAAAGCCGTCGCAGTAAGGGATGGTCTATCGGGCCTCTGCCGGCGGTACGTCGTGAGGGACTGGACGTGGCAATCGCGCGGGATGACGAGAAAGAGTGTACTCATGCCGATCCTGCCAGCCGAGCGTGACCCCCGACTGATCACTGTGCGCCGCGGCGGAACATTGACAGACGAGCAGCACCGGCTGCTTGGGGAGTGGGCCGCCCTGTGCGCCGAACATGTCCTGCACCTTTTCGAGCAGGGGCAGCCGCGCGACACCCGCCCGCGTGACGCTATCGACATTGATCGTGCTTGGGTCCGCGGCGACGTGCGCATGCGTGATGCGCACCGGCCGCTTTCGTGGCGAATGCCGCCGCACGTGGACTGCCCGACCCGGCGAAGTTCGCCGCTCCTGCGGCCGGGCAAGCAGTGGCGGTGGCCCACGTCGCAGCCCACGACCTGAGAGCTGCGGCATATGCGATCAGGGCAGCCGTTGCTTCCGCTTTCGCCAGTGAGGCAGAGTCAGCACGCGTCCGGGAACGAGACTGGCAGCGAGAAAGAATTCCCACGGAGGTTCGAGAGCTGGTCCTTGATGACCAGCGGCGTCGAAGCCCGATCTGCTGGAACGTCTTCGACGACGGACCTCTGACATTCGTGGTCTCCCACTCCGACCGCGGCAGACCACCGCGGCAAAGTGTTCCGCGTCCTCTTAGCTGCCAGCGGTAATTTTTTCGATTTTCTGAAGCGACCGTTGTTTCGGGTTCAGGAGCCTCTCCCCGTCGGGGCGCAGTTCCCCAGTTGGGGAGACATGACGGTACAAGGTCTGCCGGGTAATGCCCAGCTCCTTGCAGAGCTCGCCAACTTTGGTTTCGGGCTGGGCCATGGAAGCCATGGCCCAGCCGAACCTTCGCCGGGGTCATCTTGAACGGGCGGCCGCCTTTGCGGCCTCGGGAACGGGCGGAGGCGAGGCCGGCGATGGTGCGTTCTGAGATGAGCTCGCGTTCGAACTGGGCCAGGGCGGCAAATATCCCGAAAACCAGTTTCCCGGAACCGGTGGTGGTGTCGATGGCTGCTCCCTGACCGGTGAGGACCTAAAACCCGACGCCACGTTCGGTCAGGTCGCGGACGATGTTGACCAGCTGGTGCAGGTCGCGGCCGAACCCGGCAGCCTGCTCATCACTTAGAAAATCGACCGCCATGCGCCCAATTCATCAGCTATGTGACCCCCAAACGTGAATTTCCGTACCGATCCTCCTCATACCCAGTTTCTGCCCCGCTCGGGGACGTGCTGGCCGTTTGACGGTTCGGGCGACACAATGGTGACATGACTGCCCCCGTGAAGACCGACAACTGGTACCTGAACCCGCCAGCGCGTGAATACCGCAGTGTCAGTGCGCCGGCGGGCGTGCTCGAATTCCACCGGCGGCTGCCCGGCTATGCGCCGACGCCGCTGCGGGACTGCCCGGAGCTGGCGGCCGAGCTCGGCGTGGGGCGTGTTTTCGTCAAGGAGGAAGCCCAGCGGTTTGGCCTGCCGGCGTTCAAAATGGTGGGTGCCTCCTGGGCTGTGTACCGGGCCCTGGCGGAAAGGACGCCGGAGCCGGAGCGGTCCTGGACCTTTCACGAATTGGCGGCACATTTCGACGGCAGCATCCGGCTGGTCTGTGCCACCGACGGAAACCACGGCCGGGCGGTGGCCCATACCGCCGGTCTGCTCGGGCTGCCGGCCCACGTGTTCGTCCCCGCGTCGATCGGCCAGCGCGCCAAGGACGGCATTCTCGGGGAAGGCGCCGTGCTGAATGAGATCGATGCACCCTATGACGACGTCGTCCGCACGGCCGAGGAGGCCGCGGCAGCGGGCCCCGCGGCGCTGCTGCTGCAGGACACCGCGTGGACAGGGTACGAGCAGATCCCCGGCTGGATAGTGGAGGGATATTCGACGATCTTCCGCGAAATCGACGCGCAGCTGCTCGATGCCCGCGCCGGCGGCCCGGACGTGGTGGTGACTCCTTGCGGCGTCGGCTCACTGATCCAGGCGACCGTGGCCCACTATCGCGGGGGTGACCGCGGTGGTGACAGTAGCGGTCATCGCGGGACGGCCGCGTCCGGCCCGTCGCTGCTGAGCGTGGAACCGGTGAACTCGGCCTGCCTGCTGGAATCCCTGCAGTCCGGGCGACCGGTGGCGGTGCGTACCGGCCCGACCCGGATGGCCGGTCTGAATTGCGGCACCGTTTCCAGCATCGCGTGGCCTGTCCTGCAGGGTGGAATCGACGCGGCTGTCACGATCACCGAGGACCAGGATCTGCAGGCGGTCCTTTCGTTGGAGCGGCTCGGGCTGGACAGCGGGCCGTGCGGGGCGGCATCATTGGCCGGATTCAAGGTCGCCGCCGCCAGCCCCGCGCTCCGGCAAGGGATGGGCGTGACCGGGGCGTCCGTCGTCGTGCTGCTCAGTACGGAAAGCCGCGCGGCCAATCCGCTGTCCTGAGCCGGAGGCGGCCGGGAGCCACTTCGGCTGGGCGGAGGACGGCGTCAGTTTCCGGGGCTGCCCAGGCCGCCGGCGAGCTCGCCTTCCAGATTCCGCTGCGCGGCCCGCAGCCACAGGCTTTGCGCCGCCGGGGTATGGAACAGTGGGTCCAGTTTGAGCAGTTCCCGGACGACGACGGCGCGCCCGGTGGCGAAGTCGGCGTCGCTGACGTGGGCGTAGTCTGCCCGGACGGCCCGCAGATATTGCCCGTACTGCTCGGGTGAGCCGCCGAGAACGGACAGATCGGCATCGCACAGCAGCGCGCCGCCGTCGTCCGCGGGTCCCGGAATGTGATTGGCAGTGAGCCGGACCAGCCGTGCCGTCTCGCGGATCTGAACCGCGGGCAGCCCCGCGTGCGTGAGCGCGGATTCCGCCAGCTGCGCCGACTGCTCCTCATCCGCACCGGGCACGCCCCGGTACACCGCGTCGTGGAACCAGGCGGCGAACAGGACCGGCCCTGCCGGCTCCGGATGCAGCAGCGCGAGGGCCTCCAGCACTGCCAGCAGGTGCGTGCGTCCGTGGTAGTGCCGGTGCGGCTCGCCCCACCGGCCGAGCAGGTCCCGGCCGATCTCCTCCCGGCCGGGCAGGAGCGCGGTCCAGCGCTGCAGCAGGGCCCGCTCGAGGGACTCATTGCGGTCCCGCGCGCGGACCCGCAGCCCACTGGAAATCAGCAGCCGGGCAAGGGTCTTGCCGGAGACCTCGACAGCGCCCAGGCGGACCAGATCCGCATACCGGCGCGCCGGCACATCGTAGTGGTCCCTGTCGAACGCCCGTCCGGGGATGCCGGCGTCGGCGGCGAAATCGTGCAGCTCCGTCAGCGACAGGTCCGAGACAAGATGTGAAAACACGGTGCCATGCGCCGGCCAGACCGGCGGGTCCAGATAGAGGGTCATCTGGCCGGGCCGGCCGGGTCCGGAGCACAAGCAACATCCGCCCGCCCAGCCGCGCCTGGCGGACCGGGAGCGAAAACGTCCAGCAGCTCCTCCATCCGGTCGAAGGGAATGGCCCCGGCAGCGGTCAGGGCACCGGCCGGAGCCAGCCCTCCGGTGAAGCCGAACACCGTCATTCCGGCGGCGTCGGCAGCCCGGACACCGGGAACGCTGTCCTCCACGACGGCGCAGCGGGCCGGGTTTACCCCCAGAACCCGGGCGGCGTGCAGGAACAGATCAGGGGCGGGTTTGCCGTGTTGAACCTCCGCGGCGCTGAAAATGCGGCCGCCAAAGTGCTTCGCCAGCCCGGTGAGTCCGAGGGTCAAGCGCATTTTGCTGTGCGATCCGCTGGAAGCAACGCAGCTGCGCTGGCCCCGCGATGCCAAGGCCTTAAGCAGCGACTCGATGCCGGGGACGGGGGCGAGCTCGTTGGCGAAGGCCCGCCGGATTTCAGCGCTGGAGCGCCGATCAAATTCGGCGGCCTTCTCCGGCCCAAGGATCCGTTCCAGCACTGCCGGGCCGTCGGCGGACGTGCGGCCCATGAAGGTGTCCACGACGTCCTGTTCCGAGTGCGGGGCGCCCAGTTCCGTGAGCAGGCGCGCCTCGATCGCCACCGTCAGCCGTTCGCTGTCCACCAGCACGCCGTCGCAGTCGAAGATGATGAGTTCAAATCCGTCCATGCCCTCAACGGTAGCGGTTGCCTGAAGCGTTCCCTCCATCGACTGAGCCGCAGAGCACTGTCCCTCTGTTTCCCATCCCTATCCCGTTCACCCCCTGTTCCGCTCACCCTCTGTTCCGCTCACCTCCTCGCGCTCACTTCCGGATCGGGCATTTGCTGCCCGGCCGATGACAGACCGCGCCCGGCGTAGACAGGGATTTCGCCGTGGGCAATCATGGGTAGCAGCGGACTCTTTTCTGAAGTTGAGCGTAGTACACTCAAGTTAATAGATGGCGCGTCCGCCTGGACGCAGTCGAATTGCCGCTTTGAAAGGAGCTCTCTGTGGACGCCAAATTCACGACCAAGAGCCAGGAGGCTCTGTCCGCCGCCGCGATGAACGCCTCAACCGCGGGCAACCCGCAGGTCGAACCCGCGCACCTGCTCAAAGCCCTGATGGATCAGCGCGAAGGCGTGGCGGTCGCCCTGCTGAAGGGTGCCGGCGTCGACCCGGATCAGGTCAGTCTTGGTGCCAGCCAGGCAATCAAGTCCCTGCCCGCCTCCTCCGGGACCAGCGTGGCACAGGCCCAGCTCAGCAGGAATGCGCTGATGGTGCTGCAGTCGGCCCAAAAGGAGGCGGACCGCCTGGGTGACAGCTATGTCTCCACCGAACACCTGCTGCTCGGCATCGCCGCTGATGCGGGCGAGGCCGGGAAGGTGCTGCGGGACGCCGGTGCCGGCACCAAGGCTTTGGAAGCGGCCCTCCCGAATGTGCGCGGCAGCGGGAAGGTGTCCACTCCGGATCCGGAAAACACGTTTCAGGCCCTGGAAAAGTACGGTGTCGATCTGACCGCAATCGCACGGTCCGGCAAACTGGATCCCGTGATCGGCCGTGACTCGGAGATCCGCCGGGTGATTCAGGTGCTCAGCCGGCGCACTAAGAACAACCCGGTGCTGATCGGTGAACCCGGCGTGGGTAAGACCGCCGTCGTCGAGGGCCTGGCGCAGCGCATGGTTGCGGGCGACGTGCCGGAGAGCCTGCGCGGGAAGACGCTGGTCAGCCTCGACCTGGCCGCGATGGTGGCTGGCGCTAAATACCGCGGTGAATTCGAGGAACGGTTGAAGGCCGTGCTGGAGGAAATCAAGAACTCCGAGGGGCAGATCGTGACCTTCATCGATGAGATCCACACGGTGGTCGGCGCGGGCGCGGCCGAGGGGTCCATGGATGCGGGCAATATGCTCAAACCGATGCTGGCCCGTGGCGAGCTGCGACTGATCGGCGCCACCACGCTGGATGAATACCGCGAACGCATCGAGAAGGACGCGGCGCTGGAGCGGCGGTTCCAGCAGGTCTACGTCGGTGAGCCCAGCGTCCCCGACACCATTGGTATTCTCCGCGGACTCAAGGAACGCTACGAGGCGCACCACAAGGTGGCGATCGCGGACTCCGCCTTGGTTGCCGCGGCCACCCTGTCCAACCGGTACATCGCGGGCCGGCAGCTGCCGGACAAGGCCATCGACCTGGTGGATGAGGCCGCGTCCCGGCTGCGCATGGAGATCGACTCCGCTCCGGAGGAGATTGACCGGCTGCGCCGATCGGTGGACCGGCTGACCATGGAGGAACTGGCGCTGACCGGGGAAACGGATGCCGCGTCGCGGGACCGGCTGGACGCACTGCGGGCGGACATGGCGGACAGGAAAGAGGAGCTGAACGCCCTGAACGCCCGGTGGGAGGCGGAAAAGGCCGGCCTGAACCGCGTTGGCGAGCTCAAGGCGAAGCTGGACGAGATGCGGTCCGTGGCGGACAAGGCACAGCGCGACGGCGATCTGGAGCAGGCGTCGCGGGTCCTGTACGGCGAAATCCCGGCACTCCAGCGCGAACTGGACACTGCAGCCGCGGAAGAGGAATTTTCGGACAAATCCCAGCTGATGGTCGCCGAGGAGGTCACCGCCGACGACATAGCCGAGGTCATCTCCGCCTGGACCGGGATCCCGGCCGGCCGGATGCTGCAGGGCGAATCGCAGAAGCTGCTGCAGATGGAGCAGGTGCTGGGAGCGCGGTTGATCGGCCAGTCCAAGGCCGTTGCCGCCGTCTCGGATGCGGTGCGCCGTGCGCGGGCAGGAATTTCGGACCCCGACCGGCCCACCGGTTCCTTCCTCTTCCTGGGCCCCACCGGTGTGGGCAAAACGGAGCTCGCCAAGGCGCTCGCGGACTTCCTGTTCGACGACGAGCGGGCCATGGTCCGGATCGACATGAGCGAGTACTCCCAGAAGCATTCCGTGGCCCGGCTGGTGGGTGCCCCTCCGGGATATGTGGGCTACGAGGAGGGTGGCCAGCTGACCGAAGCCGTCCGCCGTCGCCCGTATTCCGTTGTGCTGCTCGACGAGGTGGAAAAAGCGCACCCGGAAGTCTTCGACATCCTGCTGCAGGTGTTCGACGACGGCCGGCTCACGGATGGTCAGGGACGAACCGTTGATTTCCGGAACGTAATTTTGGTGCTGACCTCAAACTTGGGCAGCCAGTACCTGGTGGATCAGACCCTGGCTCCCGAGGCCAAGCAAAAACTGGTGATGGACGTGGTCAATGACTCCTTCAAGCCGGAGTTCCTGAACCGCCTGGACGACATCGTGATGTTTGATGCGCTGAGCGTGGACGAGCTGTCCAAAATTGTGGATCTGCAGGTTCAGTCCTTGGCTGCGCGCCTGCATGAGCGCCGTCTGAGCCTGGAGGTGACGGATGGAGCCCGGGCATGGCTGGCGATGACCGGCTACGATCCGGCCTACGGGGGAAGGCCGCTGCGCCGGCTCGTGCAGCGTGAAATCGGCGACCGGCTGGCCCGCGAGATTCTGGCCGGCACGGTCACGGATGGGGATACCGTCGTCGTCGACACCGCTGCAGACATAGAGGAGCTCAGCGTGGATGCGCTGGCGAATGGGCATGGCCCCACGGGACTGTCCGTCAGCCGCAAATGACCCATCCGCGGTCCGGCTAGCCCAGCAGGGACTCCTTAATGTTCTCGCCCGAATCGTCCACGATGATGCAGTCCACTCGGCGGTCGCCCTTCGACCAAGTGCTTTCCGACGGATATCCGGACTTCGGTTTGTAGGTGTAGTTATTGGCGGCGCTGGAGAGTTTGACGGCATTGCAGGTGTCGGTTGCCTTCGCTTTGAGGGCATCCAGTCCGGGGTAATCGGCACCCGCCGGGTAGGTGTAGGTCCCCACCAGCTGTGCGGAATGGGCAGCGGTGCAATCCACCACGTCGGCATTTTGGCTGGCGCTCTGAAAACTCTTCAGGCAATCGCCTTTCGCCCACTTCAGCGGCGGAACATTGGTTGCAATCACGCCGTTGTTGTTCGGCGACGGGGTCGAGGTGAGGGAAGGGGAGGCCGACGGGTTCGGGGTGTTGACCGCGCTGGAAGCTGCCGGGTTCGTCGCTGCAGACGTCTGTGCCGCGCTCGATACGGGGGCCTGATCCCGGGATCCGCTGAGGAGAGAGACGATCAGCCAGATTGCTCCGATGATCAGCAGCACGCCGATGACCGCGAGGCCGATCATAATGTACAACTTGGGGTTGCTGCCACCCGCCGGGTTGCCTGACCGGGTGGCGGCCGCAGCCGGGTGGGCCGGGACCGGGTGGGCCCCAGCCGGGTGGGCCGGGACGGTCGCGGATTTGCTCCACGGATTGCCTGCGGCCGGTGCTGCCGTGGGGTCGGTCGGCACTGTGGCTGCCGGTCCGGCGCCGCGTTCATTGTCCGCCGAAGTGGCTGCGGCACGCGGGGCCGTGGGGGTATTTCTGTCGGCATCGCCGCTGTCTGCATCACCCCTGGGCAAAGCGGGTGCCGGCGGCGCCTTAAACTCGTTGCCGGCCACCATGGTTCCGGTCGCCTGCGCTTCCTCGGCGACCCGCGCGGCCTCGGCCTCCACCTCATTCAACGAGGTGGATTGCGCTACCTCGCTACTGATTTCGGCAGCAGCAAGGTGCGGCTCTTCGAGCTGAATATTGGCGTCTTCGGACACTGCCGGCTCCGGCACGGAAGGAGGGGTCGGCGGAACCGCCGTACCGCCGTCGTCGTGCCCCTCATCGCCGCGCGCCTTCCCGCTCCGCGCTCCCACGCTCCGGTCGGCCCCCGTCTGATCGTCGTCCTGCTTGCTCATCGAAGAAAACACCTTTCCTGCCGGTCCACTGCTGCCATCCGCAGCCATCCGTCGCCAAGGAAAAACCGCCGGCGATCACGTCGTGCCTGCGGCCGACCGCCTGTTTCCGGCGCTGCCTCGGTTCCCTTGAAAACGACTCTACCGAAGATGCGAGGGCGCATGCGCGCACGGAGACGGGGGAAAGCATGTAATCTAGAGTTACGACAAATTGACCAAACATTCCGGGGCCTCGCTCTTAGCCGAGCGACCACCTCCGGTCCGAGTGCAAAAGGGGGTCACGCCATGGGGCGCGGCCGTCAAAAGGCTAAGGCAACCAAGCAGGCTCGGGACATCAAGTATTACTCCCCGAACACTGATTACACGGCGCTCCAGCGCGAACTGGGGGCCACCGAGAGGCGTGTCTCCAGCCGCTACACGGAGAGTCCCGTAGAGCCGGACTATTCGGCGTACGAGGACAAGTATGCGGACAAGTTTTCGGAGGACGACGACGAGGTGGACACCCGCCGTATCGGCTAGGTCCGCAGACCTGCCTGAGATGCAACAACACCCTGCCAGATGTGATGGTTCCGGTTACCGGGCCGACCAGGCGGGGTATTTGTTGTGCCCGGAAGGTTTCTGTCCGGGACCTCTTCCCAGCCGGACGTCGGAGTGCTTGGATGGCTTTGGGACCGCCGCCGGCCTGCTGCTGTGCGGGACACCAGAGGGTGCCTCTTCGGCACTTTCACATCCGCTCGGAAAGGATTTGCAATGCCCACCGTAGACAGCTATGCGCAAGGAACCCCCTGCTGGGTGGACCTCTCCAGCACCGACGTGGACGGAGCCAGGGCTTTCTACGCCGGAATCTTCGGTTGGGAGTATGCGGCCAATGTGATGAGCCCGGAGATGACGTATTACCTCGCGACCAAAAACAGCGGCAATGTAGCCGGCCTGTCGCAGCAAATGCCGGAGATGGCAGCTTCCGGGATCCCGTCCAACTGGACCACGTACTTGGCTGTGGACAACGTAGACGAAGCCGCAGCGCGGGTCACGGAGGCAGGCGGATCACTGATGTTCCCACCGGACGAGGTCCCGGGGAACGGACGCATGGTCATCGCCACCGATTCGTCCGGAACACCGGTGGGGCTGTGGGAAGCCAAGGGGATGATCGGTTCCAGTGTAGTTAATGAGCCCGGCGCGGTCATCTGGAATGAACTCCAGGTCGACGACGTGGCGGCTGTGCTGCCGTTCTACCGGTCCGTTGCCGGGCTGGAAGCCGAGACCGGACCTGCCGGGGACATGAGCGATTATACCCAGCTGATGGTCAGTGGCCGGAGCGTGGGCGGCGCGCTGGCTAAGCCGATGCCGGAAATGCCGAACAACTGGACCGTGTATTTCAACGTGGCGGATGTGGACGTGACCGCCGCGAAGATTGCCGAGCTGGGCGGTCACGTCATAGCTCCACCGTTCGATGTTTCGACGATCGGCAGAATGGGCGTGTTCAGCGATCCGCAGGGCGCCGTCTTCGCTCTCATGGCCGGGGGGATGGGCGCATAGGTGGTGGATAACGGGGTGGCCGGAGCCGCGGATGACGGGGTGGATGGAGCGACGAAGAAGCGGACGGTGCTCGGGTGTCAGGCGCAGGCCGCTCTGGTGGTCAGGCGTAGGTGCTGACCAGCCTGACAGCGCCGCCGTCGACTCCCTTGGCTCCCTGGACGTAGTCCGGGCCGGTCCTGTTCATGTCCACGGACTGCGCGGAGACGGTGCCCATCATCCAGGCGGGCAGTCCGCGTTCGGTGAGACGGGCGACGGCGGCGTCCGCGGCTTCGGCGGAGACGATCGCGATCATGCCAACGCCGAGATTCAGGGTTCGCTCGAGATCGGCCAGCGGGACGTTGCCCAGTTCCGCGACGAGCTTGAAGATGGCCGGCAGGCTCCAGGTGGAGCGGTCCACCGTTGCGACGAGGCCCTGCGGCAGCACCCGGGCCAGGTTCGCGGCCAATCCTCCGCCGGTGATGTGACTGAAACCATGCACACCGGCGGGGGATCCGACGGGCAAAAAGCGGGCCAGGTCCAGGCAGTCCGCGGCATAAACCCGCGTCGGCTCCAACAGCTCCTCGCCGAGCGTGCGGCCGAGCTCCGAGACCTGGCGGTCCAGTGCCCAGCCGGCATGATTAATCACCCGGCGCACCAGTGAATAGCCGTTGGAGTGCAGGCCTGAGGAGGCCATGCCGATCACCACGTCGCCCGCGCGGACGCGGTCCGGTCCCAACAGATTAGCCGCTTCCACCACACCGGTCGCCGCGCCGGCAACGTCGTACTCGCTTTCGCCCAACAGCCCCGGGTGTTCGGCCGTTTCGCCACCCACCAGCGCGGTGCCGGCCACCTCGCAGGCCGCGGCGATGCCGCGGACGATGTCCGCGATGCGTTCGGGGACCACCTTGCCGCAGGCGATGTAGTCCGTCATGAACAGCGGCTCGGCGCCTACCACTACGATGTCATCGACCACCATGCCGACCAGATCGAAGCCAATCGTGTCGTGGATGTCCATGGCCTGGGCGATAGCGACCTTGGTGCCGACACCGTCGGTGGAGGTGGCGAGCAGCGGCTTCGTGTAGGTCAACAGCCGGGAAACGTCGTACAGGCCGGCAAAGCCGCCCACACCGCCCAGCACCTCGGGGCCATGCGTCGCCTTGACGGCGCCCTTCATCAGTTCGACGGCCCGGTCGCCCGCCTCGACGTCGACACCTGCACTGGCGTAGGTAATCCCGGCAGCGCCGGACGGTGCGGAGTTCTGCCCAGCGGAAGTCATACTGTCTCTTTCTTTTGGTCATCGTGCGCGCCGGCGGTGTGCCTGTCGCTGGGTGTCAGCAGGGGTTCAAGCTCGGCGTCCGGCCCCGGGTCGCAGCCGGTGGAGGTGGTGTCATCGGCCGGATCGGTACGTTCCAGCAGATTCTTTCCGAGCCGGTCCGCCGTCGGCAGTTTGATCGGGTAGACGCCCGTGAAGCAGGCCGTGCAGAGGCGCTCGCGCGGCTGCAGGGTGGCATTGATCATGCCGTCCTCGGAGATGTAGGCCAGTGAATCGGCGCCGATCGACTTGCTGATCTCGTCAATGGCGGCCCCGTTGGCGATCAGCTCCGCGCGGGAGGCAAAGTCAATGCCGTAAAAACAGGGCCAGCGCACGGGCGGCGAAGAAATCTTGACATGCACCTCGGCTGCGCCGGCCTCACGGAGCATCCGGACCACGGCGCGCTGGGTGTTTCCGCGGACGATCGAATCATCCACCACCACAATGCGTTTGCCGCGGATGACGGATTCCAGCGCATTGAGTTTCAGCCGGATACCGAGCTGGCGCAGCGTCTCGCTGGGTTGGATGAATGTCCGCCCCACATAGGCGTTCTTGACGAAGCCGTGCGCAAACGGGATGCCGGATTCCTCCGCATAACCGACGGCGGCAGGCGTTCCGGACTCCGGCACAGGAATCACAATATCCGCATCGAAGCTGTTTTCCCGGGCCAGCTGCCGGCCCATTTCCACGCGGGATTCGTAGACCGAGCGGCCGGCAATCGTGGCATCCGGCCGGGCCAGATAGACGTATTCGAAGACGCAGCCGGCCGGGGTGGACGGCGCGAACCGCTGGCTCCGGACGCCGTCCTCGTCAATGGCAATAAATTCGCCGGGCTCGATGTCCCGGATGTAGCTTGCACCCACGGTCGCCAAGGCGGCGCCCTCGGAGGCAACCACCCAGCCGCGCTGCAGCCGGCCGAGCACCAGCGGCCGGACGCCGTGCGGATCGCGGGCGGCGTAGAGGGTGCCTTCATCCATGAAGACGAAACAGAACGCGCCGTGGATTTTCGGCAGCAGGTCCATTGCGGTGTCCTCAAGGGAACGGTCGTCGTCGCCCTTGAGCAGGGTGGTGACCAGCGCCGTGTCGGACGTATTGCCCTGCGCCATTTCGCCGGACGTCGGCTTGCCATGGCGTTCGAGCACCATGTCATAGAGCTCGGCGGTGTTGGTTAGGTTGCCGTTATGGGCCAGCGCCACGGTACCAGTTGCGGTGGCACCCAGGGTGGGCTGTGCGTTGGCCCAGTTGGACGAACCGGTGGTGGAATACCGGCAATGCCCGACGGCGATGTGCCCGGTGAGCGTATTAAGCGTCGTCTCATCGAAGACCTGGGACACCAGGCCCATATCCTTGTAGACGCTGATCCGGTTGCCGTCGCTGGTGGCAATGCCGGCCGATTCTTGTCCGCGGTGCTGTAGCGCATACAGCCCGTAATAGGTTAGTTTTGCGACCTCTTCACCGGGTGCCCAAACACCAAAGACGCCACAGGCATCCTGGGGGCCTTTTTCACCGGGTAAAAGATCATGGGAAAGTTTTCCGTCTCCGCGTGCCACCAGAGAATTATCTCACGTATTGCCGGGAGGGGGTCACGGAACCTGGTCTGCGGCCGGAGCGGCGTCGTCACCGGGCGCCCGTTCGAGCACAATCCGCTCGCTGCGGCGGATGCTGGCCCGGTCCAGCAGCAGGGCCAGAACGCCGCCCAAAGCCACCCCCGGCAGGGCCAGCAGGACGGCGAAGAACCCGAAAACCGTGCTGCGGTCGAAGTTAGCGCTGCCGGGACCGGCCACGGCTACTATCGCCGCGGCCAGTACGCCCACCAGGGCGCCGAGCACCAGGAACGGGACAAACTTCGGCGCCCGGCGCACGGTGGCCCGCCGCCGCTCGGGTGCCTCCTGGACCGGCTCGGATGCGTGCGGCTGGCTGCGGTTCGGCTCGCTGGAAGGCAGGGAAGTCATAGTCTTAAGCCTACCTGCGCTGGAGGCACCTGCACCGCGGGCGGCGGGCAGAGCGGGCGGATGGATGACGCGGGCGACGGTCAGAGCGGGAGCAGACCCGCCAGATCGGCCCGCAGTCCTGACGCGGCCACGCTCCCGGCGGCAACGGCATCTGCCCAGCTCAGCCGGCCCGCGGCCATCCCCAGCCAGGTGTCGGCGTCGCACTCAACGACATTGGGCGGTGTTCCGCGGGTATGCCGGGGTCCGGCTACGCATTGGGCCACTCCAAACGGGGGCACCCGGACCTCCACCGAATTCCCCGGCGCCCTGGCTGCCACCTCTTCGAGCGTGTAGCGGACTGCCGTTGCCAAGGTCCCGCGGTCCACCGGGCCGGCCTGCCAAGCCGCCACGGCGGCCAGGCCAACCACAATCTCCACCCGCCGCCTCGCGACCATCGTGGCCCTCCATTCCGCCCTCGAGTGGGGAGTCTGCCCCAGGAATAAGCTGTCGAAGGGCCATGTCGCCCCACTTGTCGGCCGTGTTTCACCGCTTCGGCTGTGTTGATTCAAAAGCCGGGCCAACCCCTGAATTCGGCTAATCCAACAGCCCGGCTAATCCAACAGCCCGGCTAAGCCAACAGCCGGGCTAGGCCATGAGTCGGCTAATCCAAGAGTGCGCTGACGGTCGAGCTCAGGCGCAGGCTGCCCACCGGACGTCCGCCGCCCGTAATGGGAGAGACCACGCGCTCCAGCACGCGCGCCACATCGGGTGCATCCACCGCCCCCGCAGCGGCCAGCAATGTCAGCCCCACCAATGTTGCCGCGCGGCCGTTTCCATCCAGCATTTTCAGTGCCACCGCGGCGCCTGTGGGGGTGGATATCGCCAGGACGCCCTCGGCACCGCGTTTGGTGAGAATTCCCAGTTCCTCCATCACCACCGTGTCCGATTTGCCGCTGCCGTGCACCGCCCACGGGTAGTCCAGCATCGATGTGGTGATGGTGGCGGCACGGGCATTTGCATTCTTATCGGCCGGGGCCTTCGCCAGCTTGGAGTAGGCCCTCGCCAGGCCGGTCAGTGACACCGCAGTGACGGGAGCTCCGCAGCCGTCCACGCCGGTATGCACCACCGATTCCTGTGTGTATTCCTCGATCACCGAGCGGACCAGCTGCTGCAGGGGATGGTTCGGCTCCAAATAGGAGCGCAGGTCCCAGCCGTTCTCGGTGCACGCCCAGAGGAAGGCGGCGTGTTTGCCGGAACAGTTCATCGCGATCTTGCTCTTGCCGCCTCCGGCACGAATCGTCTCGATCCAGGCCCGGGCGTCCTCCGGCCAATCCTCCGGGCAGCGGAGATCCTGCTCCGTAATCCCGCCGGCCCGGAGCATCCCCTCCACCACGTCCCTGTGCTCCTGCGAGCCCACGTGGCTGCCGCAGGCCATGGCAGCCTGGACGCCCCGCAGCGGGACGCCCGCCTGCATCGAAGCGAGGGCCTGCAGCGGCTTTAGCGAGGAGCGCGGGTACATCGGGGCGGAGATGTCGCCCAGCGATGTGACAACGGAACCATCTCCAGCCAGGACAACGGCGGAGCCGATGTGACGGGATTCGACAAACCCGCTGCGTTCGAGCACGGCTAGTTCGACGGCGGCGTCGGCGGAGAATGTTTGCAGCATCCGCTTAGTCTATGCAGGAGCGGCGGGTTTCCTGGTCCTGTGTCCCGTCACGGGCTGCCACACCGCCCGCTGCGCACGTTGAGCCCCCGCCCGTCGGGGCAAAGTACCCTTGAAGCGTGAAGGTTCTCGTGATTGGCCCCGGTGGCCGCGAACATGCCATAGTCCGTTCCCTGCTCAGCGACCCCAACGTTTCCGAGGTTCACGCTGCCCCCGGCAATGCCGGCATCGGCAAGCTGGTGCCGACACACAGCGTGGACGCTAATGACCCGGCAGCGGTGACGGCTTTGGCCACCCGCCTGACGGTGGATCTGGTCGTCGTCGGCCCCGAGGCACCGCTGGCCGCGGGAGTTGCCGATGCCGTCCGCGCGGCCGGCATCCCCGTTTTCGGCCCCGGCAAGGAGGCCGCCCGGCTGGAGGCGTCCAAGGCGTTTGCCAAGCAGGTCATGGCCGAAGCAGGCGTTCCAACCGCGATGGCCCGGGTCGCCAGCAATGCCGAGCAGGCCGCAGACGCGCTCGATGCCTTTGGCGCCCCGTTCGTAGTCAAGGACGACGGACTCGCGGCGGGCAAGGGCGTTGTGGTCACCTCGGACCGTGCCGAAGCGCTGGCCCACGCGCAGAGCTGCTTCGACGCCGGCGGCGAGGTGGTCATCGAAGAGTTCCTGGACGGCCCCGAAGTGTCGCTCTTCGTGCTCGCCGACGGCCGAAGCGTGGTTCCGCTGGCCCCGGCACAGGATTTCAAGCGTATTTTCGATGGCGACGAGGGCCCGAACACCGGCGGCATGGGGGCCTATTCGCCGCTGGACTGGGCGCCAACGGGTCTGGTCGAGGAGGTCATCTCCCGCGTGGCCCAGCCCACCGTCGATGAAATGGCCCGCCGCGGGACTCCCTTCGTGGGCGTGCTCTACTGTGGGCTGGCGCTGACCAGCCGTGGGATGCGGGTGATCGAGTTCAACGCGCGTTTCGGGGACCCGGAAACGCAGGCTGTGCTCGCCCGGCTGAAGACGCCGCTGGGCGGCCTGCTGATGGCGGCCGCGCGCGGCCAACTGGACGAGGCCGAGGACCTGCGTTGGTCGCCAGACAGTGCCGTCGCCGTCGTCCTGGCGTCCGAAAATTACCCGGACGCGCCGCGCATGGGCGACAGGATCCGCGGCCTGAACAAGGCCAACGCCCTGGAGCAGGTGCATGTGCTGCACGCCGGAACGGCGCTGGACGACGACGGCAAGACCGTCAGCGCGGGCGGCCGGGTGCTCGCCGTGGTTGCCTTGGGAATCGATCTGGAGGAGGCCCGCGAACGGGCCTACGACGGCGTCTCGCTGATCAAGCTGGACGGCTCACAGTACCGCCGCGATATCGCGGCGAAGGCGGCTCGCGGGGAAATCACCGTACCGGCGGCCAGCTGCACCGGTCCAATACCTGTCACCGGTCAGGGACAGGCGGACCGGCTGTGAGCGCGCCGCAATTGGCTGGCTGGCAGCACATATACTCCGGAAAGGTCCGGGATTTGTACGCTCCGGCGGACGAGAATCCCGTGACGGCCGGTGACGATGTGGTGCTCGTGGTGGCCAGCGACAGGATCAGCGCCTACGACCACGTTCTGGCCACCGGGATTCCGGACAAGGGGCGCATCCTCACGCAGCTGAGCCTGTGGTGGTTCGAGCAGCTGGACGTGCCAAATCATGTGCTCGGCAGCACCGTTGCCGACGGCGTGCCGGCGGAGGTTGCCGGCCGTGCGATGATCTGCAAAAAGCTTCGGATGTTCCCTGTGGAATGCATCGCCCGCGGCTACCTCACCGGCTCCGGGCTGCTGGAATACCGGCAGACGCAGACGGTCTGCGGCCTGCCGCTGCCCGCCGGGCTGACAGACGGCTCCCGGCTGGAGCGGCCCATTTTCACACCCTCGGCCAAGGCTGAGGTCGGCGAGCACGACGAAAACGTCACCTTCGCCGCCGTCGTCGATACCGTTGGCGCCAACCATGCGGCGTCGCTGCAGGCCCTTACACTGAAGATTTACGCGCGGGCGGAGCAAATCGCCCGGGCCCGGGGCATCATCCTGGCCGACACCAAAGTGGAATTCGGGATCGACTCTGCCACCGGCACCATCACGTTGGGGGACGAGGTGCTGACACCCGATTCATCCCGGTTCTGGGACGCGGACCAGTGGGCACCGGGCCGGACGCAGCCGAGCTTTGACAAGCAGTATGTGCGTGACTGGCTTACGGGGGCGGAATCCGGCTGGGACAAGTCCTCTGACGCGCCGCCGCCCGCCTTGCCGGACGCCGTCGTCGAGCGCACCCGCGGGCGTTATGTGGAGGCGTACGAAAAGCTGACCGGCCGCACGTTCGTCTGAGACGGAGGGCTGCCGGCTGGCTTCCGGCGGCTATTTCCGGCGGCCGCAGACGAAGTAGAGGATCGGGCTGGCGAAATTAATGAACGAGCACGCCACCCAGATCGCCTTCGGGCCGTTGACCTGGGCGGACGTCCGTTTCTTCAGATCCGCCAGCGCAGCGGCCTGCAGCCCGAGCTGGGCCGCCGTCAGCGCCAGTTTTGCCAGCCGTTTCCGGCCCGATGTGTTTTTCCCATTCTGCCTGCTCGCCATCACCGTCTCCTGTCGTTGGCTCCGCAGCTAGCCCATCCGGCCTGCCGCTCGGATTTCCAGTATATTATCCAACGCGAGAGCCACCCGGTCCGCTGCTCCGGCACTGGCAAACTGGTCCTTGGCCTCCGTCAGGAGTTCCATCGCCTCCGGGAACTGGCCCATCGCCTTGCGGGTCTTGCCCAGCAGCAGTGCGACCTCGCCGGCGGTATGCCTGGCTAAGTCGTCCCGCTGGCGGTAGATGTCCGAGAGAAGCTCGACGGCGGGCTCCAACGCCCCCGTCAGGTACAGCCAGCGCGCACGGATCAGCGCAACTTCAAGCTCGTCCGAAAGGTTTGCCCCCACCACAGACTGTGCCAGTTCGGCGCGTTCAATGGCTTCCAGGGTCTCCGGTTCCACCACACCCGCGGACAGGCGCACCGACGCCGTGGCCTTGTTGAAACGGGCCCACAGGGCCAGATCACTTGCCGGCGAAAGCAACCGTCCCGCCTTGGCGTGATTGGCGAGACCTTGCTCAACGTCGTTGCGCATGAAGGCGACATTGCCGATCACCCAGTACATTTCGCCGGCCAGCTGGGGGAGCATGGATTCGTCCTCCAAAGCGGACAGTGTCTGGCAGTGCACCCACGCGTCGTCGAGCCGGCCGCTTTCAGAAAGAGCCGCGATCAGAGTCCGCACGGCGGCGATGTAGGCATTTGACTCCTGCGGCAGGGAAGCGCCGCGGGTAACGGCCACGGTGGCATGCTCCACGGCCTCGGGCAGCTGCCCCAGCCCCAGGCAGGCCGAGGCCATCAGCTGGCGCGCACGGACCTCCAGCCCGGCCGTCTCCTGGGACAGCGGATGCCTTAGAACCGTGCCGATGACCTCTTTGCACTTGGCGTACTCTGCATTTTTCAGCAGTGAACTGGCATGCAGATGCGCCATGTTCCACCAGGACACAATGTCTTTGTTCTGCTGCGCCATCAGCGCTGCTTTTTCCGCGTGGAGTGATGCCAGGGCGTAGTCTCGCATATCCCAGGACTGGCGCGCGTAGAGGACCGCCAGCAGGTAGCCCGTCTCCTCCGCCGAGACCGGAGTGGTCCACTCCTGGACCGCATGCGGGGCAAGCTGGAGCTGTTTTGCCAGCTGAATTATGACCTCGGGCGTGGGTTCGCGCCGGGCGTTTTCAAGTAATGAAACGTAACTTGCGGAGTATAGGTCGCCTCCGAGCTCAGCCTGGGTCAGACTTCTGGCCAGTCTTTCGGCTCGTAGGCGGTCCCCGAAACTATTGCCCACTGTTTCCTCCTTGTTTGCCTCGCGGCCCGGCGCAAGGTCTGTAACTATTGTGACACCTGGTTTACACTCGATTTTACAATTGTTGTCAACAATTGAAAACCCGCACTTTCACCATCCAACCCGAAGGCTGATTTCATGAACAGGTTTGCAACATCTCTTACCATCGCTGGCGTCGTGGCTGTGGGCGCGCTTGCCGTGCCGGCAACGGCGAACGCGGCAGAGCCAGCGACGGTGTCTGGGGCAGCCACGCCTGCTCGGGTGGGGAATTGGCCGGATGCGTCGCCTGCTCGGGTGGGGAATTGGCCGGATGCGTCGCCTGCTCGGGTGGGGAATTGGCCGGATGCGTCGCCTGCTCGGGTGGGGAACTGGCCGGATGCGTCGCCTGCTCGGGTGGGGAACTGGCCGGATGCGTCGCCTGCTCGGGTGGGGAACTGGCCGGATGCGTCGCCTGCTCGGGTGGGGAACTGGCCGGATGCGTCGCCTGCTCGGGTGGGGAACTGGCCGGATGCGTCGCCTGCTCGGGTGGGGAACTGGCCGGATGCGTCGCCTGCTCGGGTGGGGAACTGGCCGGATGCGTCGCCTGCTCGGGTGGGGAACTGGCCGGATGCGTCGCCTGCTCGGGTGGGGAACTGGCCGGATGCGTCGCCTGCTCGGGTGGGGAACTGGCCGGATGCGTCGCCTGCTCGGGTGGGGAACTGGCCGGATGCGTCGCCTGCTCGGGTGGGGAACTGGCCGGATGCGGCCGTTTTGCCCTCTGCCCCGACGCTCGGTGCCTGGTGGACCACCGTTTGGGGACCCGCGTAGAAACTGGCGGGCGCGTACTCAGTCGCCCGTGAAAATCTGCAAAGTAAAGCCCGCTCCCGGATAACGGAAGCGGGCTCTTTTGCTGGTCGAGGTCCTTGCAAGTTACTCCAAGCGTGGTTGCCACAAAATGGACCAGCTCACTACGATCGCCGCTGCACTGGAGCACATGGATGCTAGCCGTGCCAGGCCACGCCCGCCGCAAGCCATGCCGAAGACGCAGCGCTACCGGATCGCCGATCGCTTCAGTTCGGATGAACTCGCCCAGCTCGTTGCTCGATACAAAGCCGGCGAGATGAGTACGACATTGGCTCACGAAAACGGCATCGCCAAGTCAACCTTCCTGCGCTTACTAACTGAGCATGGCGTGCGCGCCAGGCCTCGGGGTCTGACGCCAGCCAAGGAGAAGGAGATTCTTCGTCTCCGCAAGCAGGGGATGGTCATCCGCGACATCGCCAAACGGGTCGGATGCAGTTATGACACTGCCAGACTTTTCCTGCTGAGTAGGGCTGCAGGCGAGTGAATGTGTCGCTAAGAATGTCCGGCAAGTGGAAGTGCGCCGTTTGGCCGGATAATAACCACCTGATGCCGTGCCCGCGTGATGCCAACCCTCAGGAGGCGTCGGGCTGCAAAGCGCTCCGCCTCCGAGTCGTTGTCCCGGAAGAAGGTGCCCTGATATTGGCCCTCTATCAGTAATACCCCGTCGAATTCTTTGCCTTTTGCTTTGTGAATGGTCATGAGCACGCAACCTCGGGCATCGCGTTGGTCCGACTGGAGTTTGCCCGCTTCGAGCGCTCGCCGCACAAGATCGATCGCGCGGCCGTAGCTGCCGTGTTGGTCCCAGGCCGAGGCAAGACGACTCCCGATCTCATCGGTGGCACGGAAGAGCCTCACGAATTTGGCGTTCGCTAGTAAATCCGCCAGGTCATTCCCAGCAGCAAGCAGGTCGCGCGCTTGAAGCCAATCCTTAGCCGGATCACCCTGTAGCACCAGCCCACCTTCGTACGTAGCGGTAAGTGTCTTGGCGCTGGTGAGCCGCTGTGCATCACCTTTGCGTGCTCGCTCGGCAGCCGTCCTATATCGCTCGCCGGCCTGTCGTGCCGCCTGGCTGGAGCTGACGGCATTTTTCACCTCAAAGTAGTCGGCTATGCGGTCGAAGGTTTGGCTGAGCGCGGCATCCTTGGCATGGCTTTCCCATTCAAGGATGGATGCCACCACCAGTGCGGCGGCCGCTGTGAGATCGGCATCCCATAGGACATCGTGCTCGACTGGGCGAAGCGTTCTTCCATTGAAGGTGTGCTCTTGACTTAGAACTCCCGACAGTTTGCCGACCAGTGAGTTTGTGCGCGCGAGCACCACGACTGAGGGGTGTACGACGCCAGCCTTGCGCAGCGAGGCGAACATCCAGATGACAGCAGCATGTACGGTGCTATCGAAAGCGTTTGCCCAGTAGGAGTGCGTGATGACATCCCTTGTTTCTGGCAAGGCGCGATTAGTGAGGACGGCGTTAGCGTACTGTAGAATTCCCGCGTCCGGGCTGCAGTGATTTTCGCCGCTTAGGTCGAACTCTGTCGGGCTGAGGTGCTCGCGTAAGTGATTCAGGCGCTCTGGGTCTACGCGGGCGTCGTAGTCGAAAATCCGCTGATCTGGGTCAGCCATAAAGACGGTCTTTGATCTGACCGAGAGTGCCTTTACGAGCGCCCATTGTGCATCATCTGTGTCTTGGAACTCATCCAGGATGATCACTGGGTATCTGCTTGCTATGAGGCTGGCGATCGACTCCGTATCGGCGACGAGTTGGGCGGCGGCAGCGGCGAACTGACTAAAAACGTAGCGGCCGTCATCGCGAGCGAGCCGCTCAGCTTCGGCGCTCCAGTCGCCCTGGAAGGAAGCTTTTGTGAGGTTCTCGGCTCCTGGATAGACGATGCGAGGAGTGCGGCCCGTAAGTAGTCGTCCGTGTGCTCGCAGGATGTCCATCGCGAAGGCGTGATAAGTGCGCACGGCAATCAGACGCCGCTCTTCTGTGCGCAAGATATCACGGCAGCGGATCTCCACCTGGCGGACTGCGGCACGAGAGAAGCTGAGGAAGAGGATCTCCTGACCAGGCTGCATGGCATGGAGCATTGACTGAGCTTTTAGGAGCGACAACGTAGTTTTTCCTGAACCTGGCCCCCCGAGCACGAAGATCGGGCAGTCGTGCTCCAGTGCACTGCGGGCATTCTCAGAGAGTTGCACCTTCACGATGTCTACTCCTCGGGTTCCAGGGCGTCTTCCCGTATAGGGTCATCCTCATCCAGGGCGAGCTCAGGCTCATGTGCGAGTTGCTGATCTATAACCAGAAGCGCATTGCGTATGAACGCGGGCAGGTCTGCTTCTGTCTGGCATTGTTCGATGAGTGTGCCTGTATAGCCGAAGCCAAACGCATCACCCTTACGAGCCTTTAATACCTTCGCCGTCAGATCAGCCACTTCATCATCCGCAACCTGCGCTGCTACGTACGGATGACTTGTCGGATAGTCGTCGCGCTGTACTACCTCATCAAGAAAGCTTCGTAGCACGCGCGTTGGAACCTGCTTTACGAGGATCTGTTCAATGCCCGCCTCGGGCGACTCCCAAAAACTGTCGAAAGATTCGATATTCTCCGCGGCGTCCGCTGCATCTGGAACATTCAGTTTGTCGCGCATGCCGTAGACCCGCTTGCCGAGTGCTTTGAAGATCGGCGCGTATCGAGGCACTTCGCGGTCGCTCCCCGCATTGAATAGGGATACGCCGCTGAGGTCGATGTGCGAGTAGTCCTCTCGGAAATGTTCAAGCGCGGTCGAGACGGCGTGTACTGCAACCATCTCTGTCTGGCCCTCGAGAACGAACACGGCGCGACTCAGGATTCCTTCCGCGAATTGTCGGCGCTGCGAGCGATAAGTCTTCGGCTTAACGCTCGCGGTGTTTATCGGTGTGCCTGAGAACGTATTGCCGTCGCGCGAGAGAATAACCACGTTCTCTGGGTCGAACTGCTCGATCACGTAGGGCGAGTGAGAGGTGACGATTGATTGTCCCATTTGCTGCACTACATACTTAGTGACGCGCCGCTGGGTGTGGGGTGGAAGAGCGATCTCCGGCTCCTCCATTACGAAAATGACCGATTTATCCTCCTTGAGATCGGCGATAATCGTTAGCAGAGCGAAGACCAACAGGTTGATCGAGCCGGTGCCTTGCTTGGCGAAGGGCACGGAGTGGTTGCTTGGCTGGGTTGCGACGAAGAGCCTGACAACTTCGCGCAGGTGCTCGCGTGTAAGATCCGACGCAAAGAAGGCGGCGGAATCTTCGCCTGGCGCAAGATTGACGAACTTACCGAGGCGAGTCCGGATCCTCTCTCGAATCGCCTTGAGCTGCTCGATCTCTCCGATTGCTGGGTCCAGGGCCTGCAGCGACCCGAGTGCATCCTGCCACATCTCTGACGCGCCATCGCCACCGATCCGAAGGATGGTGTCTAGTGGTGTGTCTCCAAAATAGTTTATGACTTGTGGATTAAACTGGGAACATGTCGAATCCAGCTCCCGCATTGACCCTCACCGACGCCCAGCACGAGGTCTTGGAGGCCCTGTCCAAGTCTCGGCTTGCTTCACATCGCGAGGTGCAGCGGGCGCAGGTTCTCCTGATGGCTGCCGAGGGCCTGGCTAACGAGTGGATCTCCCGGGTGGTGGGTGTAAGCCCGGCGACGGTGCGGGCTTGGCGTGCCCGGTTCGTAGGGGAAGGGCTGAAGGAGTTCGGCAAGGTCAAGGAGGGGCGGGGGCGCAAGCCGGCGATCCCGGAGTCGAAGATCGCCGAAATCGTTGAATTGACGCGGTTTTCCAAACCGGAGGGTGCGACGCATTGGTCGGTGCGGTCCATGGCGGCACGTGTCGGTGTGTCTCCGGCGCAGGTGCAGCGGATTTGGGCGGCACGTGGGCTGAAGCCGCACCTGATCAAGACGTTCAAGCTCTCCACCGATCCGAACTTTGACGAGAAGCTCATTGATGTGTGCGGGCTGTACCTGAATCCGCCGGAGAACGCGATGGTTTTCTGCATGGATGAGAAGACCTCGATCCAGGCTCTTGACCGTTCCCAACCGTCCCTGCCGATGGTCAGGGGTCGGGCCGAGACCGTAACGCATGACTACAAGCGCAACGGAACCACCACGCTCTTCGCGGCCTTGGAGGTCGCCACGGGAAAGGTCCTGGGATCCTGCGTGCCCAAGCACCGGCACGATGAATTCCTGGGGTTTCTAAAAACCATCGAGAAGGAGGTCCCCAAGGGCCTTCAAATCCACCTCATAGTGGACAACTATGCGACCCATAAGCATTCGAACGTGAAAGCGTGGCTGGAGAAGAACCCGCGGTTTCACCTGCATTTCACCCCAACCTCCTCCTCCTGGCTGAACCTGGTGGAGCGCTGGTTCAGGGACCTCACGGAGAGGGCACTGCGCCGCGGGGTCTTCCACTCGGTGCCGGATTTAATCGAGAAAATCGAAGCCTACATCCGCGTCAACAACGAGAACCCCACGCCGCTGATTTGGACAGCGACCGCCGACTCCATCATCGAAAAAGTCCGCCGCGGACGCGTAGCCCTCCAAGCCACAAAACAAAACTGAGACACTACACTAGTGGTGTGTCTCCAAAATAGTTTATGACTTGTGGATTAAGCTGGGAACATGTCGAATCCAGCTCCCGCATTGACCCTCACCGACGCCCAGCACCAGGTCTTGGAGGCCCTGTCCAAGTCTCGGCTTGCTTCACATCGCGAGGTGCAGCGGGCGCAGGTTCTCCTGATGGCTGCCGAGGGCCTGGCTAACGAGTGGATCTCCCGGGTGGTGGGTGTAAGCCCGGCGACGGTGCGGGCTTGGCGTGCCCGGTTCGTAGGGGAAGGGCTGAAGGAGTTCGGCAAGGTCAAGGAGGGGCGGGGGCGCAAGCCGGCGATCCCGGAGTCGAAGATCGCCGAAATCGTTGAATTGACGCGGTTTTCCAAACCGGAGGGTGCGACGCATTGGTCGGTGCGGTCCATGGCGGCACGTGTCGGTGTGTCTCCGGCGCAGGTGCAGCGGATTTGGGCGGCACGTGGGCTGAAGCCGCACCTGATCAAGACGTTCAAGCTCTCCACCGATCCGAACTTTGACGAGAAGCTCATTGATGTGTGCGGGCTGTACCTGAATCCGCCGGAGAACGCGATGGTTTTCTGCATGGATGAGAAGACCTCGATCCAGGCTCTTGACCGTTCCCAACCGTCCCTGCCGATGGTCAGGGGTCGGGCCGAGACCGTAACGCATGACTACAAGCGCAACGGAACCACCACGCTCTTCGCGGCCTTGGAGGTCGCCACGGGAAAGGTCCTGGGATCCTGCGTGCCCAAGCACCGGCACGATGAATTCCTGGGGTTTCTAAAAACCATCGAGAAGGAGGTCCCCAAGGGCCTTCAAATCCACCTCATAGTGGACAACTATGCGACCCATAAGCATTCGAACGTGAAAGCGTGGCTGGAGAAGAACCCGCGGTTTCACCTGCATTTCACCCCAACCTCCTCCTGGCTGAACCTGGTGGAGCGCTGGTTCAGGGACCTCACGGAGAGGGCACTGCGCCGCGGGGTCTTCCACTCGGTGCCGGATTTAATCGAGAAAATCGAAGCCTACATCCGCGTCAACAACGAGAACCCCACGCCGCTGATTTGGACAGCGACCGCCGACTCCATCATCGAAAAAGTCCGCCGCGGACGCGTAGCCCTCCAAGCCACAAAACAAAACTGAGACACTACACTAGTAGAGAGCCGCGCTGCATACTGAGTGCTCGAGTTCCAGTGCGCAGAGCTCGAAGGAACACAAATGCACAGAGGCGCTTGTGACCGCGAGTGAATGGTGCTCTGCCGCCGCCGAGTGAGGCGCGCTCATCCTCGTCGAGTTCGTCCAGCTCTGGCGTTGGGTGGTCAAAGAACGTCTCACCGATAAAGTCGTCCTCATCGCGGTCGTAGCGCCCGATGAACACGACAGGAAGCGCCCAAGTTGTGCCGTCGCCATCTGCTGATGCGAGTCCGCCCGGCTCCTCGTCGAGGAAGGAGAGGCTTGCATCATCCCAGCGTCGGACATGTTGGAAGAAGCGTCGCAACTGCTCATCTGATAGGTCCGTCAGTACGGCACGAACGCGTATCTCACGGGGGTTGTCGCCGTCGCCCCGATAGTCACCGCGAAAGAAATCATGCTCGTCAATAACGGGTCGACGGTAGAGGCGCTCCGGTCCTAGCACGAGTTCCAGCGCCTCGCATACGGTGGACTTGCCGATATTGTTTCCACCAACCAGCAGCGTGTGCTGTTGGAATACCACGCGTCCCGTCGCGATGCCCCGGAAGTGTTCTATTTCTAATTGTCTAACCCTCATGCACCAAGCTCCTCTCACTGGGCGGCGCTGGGCTGATCGGCGCCTCTTCACTCAATACAGCGCGTACAAGTACCAAGGAGATAACTTCGTCGACTACTTGCCGAGCTTTCGGACGTTGCCAGATTTGTCGGCTAGCGGGTACAGAGTGGCCTTGATCTCGTCGCGCTCCAGTCGAGATTGTTCATCTGGCGCGAGTTTGGTGAAACGATTCTCGACGAGTCGGTCTATGACTTGCCTGATCTCGTCCTTAGATAGTGGATTGAATCGAACCAGAGAATCGAACCGAGAATAGAGGGCGTCGCCGAGCGCCTCGCGGATATTGTTCTCGGAGCTGTAGTTCGAAGTGCAGATGATCAGGGATGACCCAAGCTGCACGCTATAGTTCTTGTCCTCAAATACGCCGCTGTCAAAGAGTTGATAGAATGCGCTGTGGAAGACGGAGTTCGCCTTATCGAACTCGTCGATCAAAATGACACCAGATTCTCGGTCGAGCAGGTCGTGTGCGAATGAGGCTTCCGAGTGTGTTCCCCCGAACAGATACGAGGCGAACTTCTCGTTGTGGAACATGGAGAACTGCTTGCGCATCAGCGTGCCGACAAGTAGGTCATTGACGAACTGGGCAGTCTCGGTTTTGCCGACTCCGGACGGGCCGTAGAACATCAATACCACCGGCTTGGTATGTCGGGTCGTAGTGAGCGGATACAGTGCGGCGAGCAAGGATTCCTTTACGGCAGCCTGACCAACTAAGTGGCCTGCAAAGCCATCACGAAATCGGACGAGGGTCTCCCGCGTCACCGCGGGGTATTCGTACCGTTTCACGTCGGTAGGGAAGGCACGTTCAAGCTGAGCGTGAACATTCGCCGGAGGGTTGTGTAGATGCAGGTGCTCGGGATTGACTGTGCGGATCAGCCCCGCGAAATTCGTGATGACGTGCTCGTTCAAGCTCGCATAGTCGCTGGACTCTGACACAACGCGCTTCGGCCGAGGTGCGGTTTCCTCAGGATCAGGCGCCTGCTGGCCTTCAACGACGTGGGTGTGGCGGCGGTTGGCCTCGTCACGCTCGTTGACGATCTCAAATAACCCCTCGCGCTTCTTCTTCCCGAGCTGCTCCTCGAACCACGACATCGGACCGTAATAGAGGGTCACCTTGATATCACCCGTCATGCTGGACTCCTGCGAGGATCACGTCGTAGACGTCGAGGAGATCATCACTTTTGGCGAGCTTGCCATCGACGAGTTCAGCCGCGGTCAATGGCTGATTGTCTGTTTCGACCGACATCTCCGCCTGCATGCCGAGACCATGTTCTGTTGTTTGTCCGACGAGAACGCCATGGAAGACGAGCCGCATCCGGCTGAGGTCGGTCAGGCCGTAGTTGTTCCGGAACGCTTTGATGTTGAATCGTAGTACGCGCTTCGAGCCATTTGCATCCTCACCAAGCAGTTCGTAGTAGCCTTTAGCGCCCGCGAGGGCTTCGTCGAGCCGCGCTAGATCGATGCCCTGGTCCTCGGTTTTGGCGATGACCATATACGGCGTGAACATCTTCATGTACGCCATTGAGTCCTCGGGGGCGGTCACGCGCAGACCGCTCAGCCGCGTAATCCGCTCGTCGTCCGTGACCTGCGCGAGATAATCAGTCAAGATTGTGTTGGACAGCGTCTTACTAAGAAGGCTCCGTCCAGCGCTTGATACATCAACTCCGGCGCTTGTCTCGGCCGACGCACCGATAAAGGGAAGCCAGCTAAGCTTCGCCGCCACGCTCGTCTCGACCCGCGCCTGCATGTCCCTGGTGCGTTCCTTGACATGCTCGCTGGTCGAGACCGACTTACCGCCAACGGAGATGTCAAGGTAATCCGAGGCCGACTCCTCATCGAAATACACGATCTTGATCATGGAAGAAGGTTTGGATGTCATCACTCGCCTCCGCCTGAGCTGAGTCCAAAGAACCGCTCGAAGAAGGCGCCTAGTTTCTCAAGCACACGCTGCTTCTTCTCGCCATGACCGCCCTTGGCTGAGAATCGCGACACTGGAGGGAGTACCTTCGTGATCGCAGTGCCTGTTGTCTGGATGCTGCCGTCACGGAAGGCTGTCTCGACAAACACGCGGGTCTCTTCCGGTCTCAGGCTCTCAGACTCGATGATCGCATCAAGTTCGGCTTCTTTGCGGCCGGCGATGAAAGCGCGCCACTCTTCGTCGATTTCACCGGTAGCCGAGACCGAATCCACGAACGCTTCGATGAGATCCTTCTTGTTGCGTAGGCTCGGGCTGGCATCGACGGCACGCGAAATTTCAGCGCGGATTTCCTTGTCGTCGCCATCACCGCGCTCGTCGCGATACTTTTGCACAAGCATGAGGATGTAATCAACGTTGATTTCAACCTGTTTGATGAGCTCAATTTCGAACACGACATCGTCATTTATCGACTCCTTGGCCGAGTCCTTGTCGCGGCGGAACTCGGCATAAAGGTCCAAGTAGACGCTGCGGTAGTCCTGGCCTTGTCGATCTGTCAGAATCTCTTGGCCGGCAAAGTCGTCAAAAGACGTCAGGATATTCTGGAGCCGAAGGATGGTGCCGAAGAGGGCGATAAACGCCTTTTGTGCCGCCTCGCCGACGATCGGCGTACCGAGCGGGAAGTTCTCCAATAGCTCAGTGACTTTGTCGGCGTACTCGTCGTAATACTCGGCGTATGGCTTGAGGATCACGATGCCCTGGGCATTCTTGTTACCAAAGAGCGCAATGGCGTCGTTGGTCTCTTCCTCGAGATCGCGGAACGTGATGATGTTGCCGTAGGTCTTGACTGAGTTGAGAATGCGGTTGGTTCGCGAATATGCCTGAATGAGACCATGTGCCCGCAGATTCTTGTCGACGAAAAGCGTGTTCAGTGTCGTGGCGTCGAATCCAGTAAGGAACATGTTGACCACAATGACGACGTCGATCTCGCGCTGCTTGAGACGCAGCGAGAGGTCCTTGTAGTAGTTCTGGAACTTGTCAGCGGAGGTGTCAAAGCTGGTGCCGAACATGTCGTTGTAGTCCTGGATTGCGTCCTCCAGGAAGTCTCGCGACGAGGCATCGAGTGCAGTTGTTTCGAAGCCCTCCTCGTCCAGAGCGCCATCTTCCACTGCTTCGTTCGCTGCGTAGGAGTAGATGAGACCAACCTTTAGCTGACGAGCTGGCGGGAGGTCACGTTGCTGTATGAAGAACTGATTGTAGTAGCGCTTGGCGGCCTCAATCGAGGCGGTCGCGAAGAGCGCATTGAAACCATGCATTCGCTTGCCAGCGAGCGAGTAGTGCTGAGCTCGCTTCGTTTTCTGGTCGAAGTGCTCAAGTATGTAGGCGGTGACCTGCCGTAGCCGCTCCGGTGCAAGCAGTGCCTGCTCTGTGTCGATGGCGGACACCTGTTTGTCCGTGAGACCTTCCGGAAGCTTGATGGTGTTGACGTAGTCAATACGAAACGGCAGAACATTTTTATCGGTGATCGCGTCAACGATCGTGTAGGTGTGCAACTTGTCGCCAAACGCCTGCTCAGTAGTCTTTAGCTGCGGGTTGCCACCGCTGCCCGCATTTGCGGCGAAGATTGGCGTGCCAGTGAAGCCGAAGAGGTTATAGCGCTTGAAAGCCTTAGTAATCGCGGTATGCATATCACCGAACTGTGAACGGTGGCATTCGTCGAAGATGATCACAACGTGGCCTGAGTAGATCTCGTGTCCGGCGTTCGCCTTGATAAACGTCGCAAGCTTCTGGATGGTTGTGATGATAATCCGCGCCTGGGGGTTCTCAAGCTGCTTCTTGAGTACTGCTGTCGAGGTGTTTGAGTTGGCTGCGCCCTTCTCGAACCGGTCATACTCGCGCATCGTCTGATAGTCGAGGTCCTTGCGGTCCACGACGAACAGCACCTTGTTCACGGTAGGAAGTTTCGAGGCAAGCTGCGCGGTCTTGAAGCTCGTCAGCGTCTTGCCCGAGCCTGTGGTATGCCAGACATAGCCGCCTGCAACGACGGAACCCAGCTGCTTGTAGTTTGTCGAGATGTCGATCTTCTGCAGGATCCGCTCCGTGGCCACGATCTGGTACGGCCGCATGACCAGCAGCATCCGGTCAGCTGTTAGGACGCAGTATTTCGTGAGCAGGTTCAAGATGGTGTGCTTTGCAAAGAACGTTTTTGCAAACGCTGTCAGATCCTGAATCGGCTTATTCTGAGCGTCGGCCCACCACGAGGTGAACTCAAATGAGTTCGATGTCTTTCGCGCTTTCTTCAAGCCGGCGGCATCGGCCAAATGCTGACGACGAGTCGTGTTGGAGTAATACTTCGTCAGCGTCCCGTTACTGATGACGAACAGCTGCACGTACTCGAACAAGCCGGACCCAGCCCAAAAACTATCGCGCTGATAGCGGTCGATCTGGTTGAACGCTTCGCGGATATCGACACCACGGCGCTTCAGCTCGATGTGGACCATAGGAAGACCGTTGACCAGCACGGTTGCGTCGTAGCGTGTGGAACGTGCAGCACCGCCTTCGCCCTGTCCGATCTCGTACTGGTTTATGACCTGAAGGCGGTTGTTATGGATATTCGCCTTGTCGATGAGCAGGATGTTCTTCGTCGAGCCGTCATCGCGTCGCAGTAGCTGAACGTGGTCTTCCTGAAGTCGTAGGGTCTTCTCGGCAATGCCATCATTAGCGCCTATAATTCGCTCCGTGAAGAAGGTATCCCATTCGCTGTCGCTGAAGGTGGTGCGATTCAGTACTTCCAGCTGCGCACGGAGGTTCGTAATGAGTTGCGGCTCGCTCGTGACGGGCAAGTACTCGTAAGCCTGAGACTGCAAGAGCTTGATGAATTCACGCTCAAGATCGGCCTCAGATTGATAGGCCGCATCGATTGGACTGTCCGGGATGTACTCGGCAACGACCGTACTTTCACTACTGACTGCAATCGGGTCATATTTTCTAGTCATTGCTTCACTCATGCCGCGATCTCCTCAAACGTAAGCACCTTCTCGCGGTAATACTCGTATTGCTTTCGACGGGCGGCAATTTCCCCTGGAAGACCGGTGCTGAGGTCGTTCACTAACGAACTGAACTTGTCGAGAATTGCGACGATGCGTTCTTGCTCGCTGACTGGTGGTAGGGGGATCGCGATCTTCGCGAGGCTTTTGGCCGACACGTCGATCACCTTTGTGCCCGATGCGTATTTTCGCTTTGCGACTGCGAACTCGGTTGTCTGAAAGTAGTACGCAAGGTATTTAGAATTTTGTTGGTGTTTAATAACAGTGGCATGGCCACCCGTAACAGCTTGCTCCTGTCCAAGCCAAGCCACTGTTTTGCCGACGTCTTCCAGGTTTTCGCTCGTATTTGTAATTACCAAGTCGCCGGGGTCTACCTTGGCAAGCTTGGTTGCTTTCTCGGGAGATACGAAGGACATGGTCTCCGTAGCTGAGGTGCCGTAATGGGTGTAAATCTGTCCATAGTGGATAGCCGCAACGCCAGAGTCGGTGAAGTCGGTTTTTGGCATACCGTTCCCACGGACAAGAGTCGAGAACTCACCTAGGGGGAGCTTTGGAGTGTCCGAGTCAGTAAACGCCAAGAGAGAGTCGCGGTAGTGTGCATACTGCCGGCGACGAGCATCCAACTCCGTTGCGAGCTGCGATTCCAACTCCGATTCGAGCGTCGCGAATGCGTCAAAAACGCTCACAATTTCCTGTTGGACTGCAACGGGCGGAATGGGGATGCGGAATGAGAAGAGTTTGGCACTTTCAATCGACGAAACCGATCCGCCAGTCTTGCGAGCGAATCGAAGGATTTCCTGTCCTCGTGCGCGTAGTTGATGGAGAATATAACCCGGCAAAATGTCTTCTCGGGGCACTACTGCTTTCATATCCTGGTTGAGCGCAGCAGGGACAGGGACTAGTGCGGTGGGTAGGATCCGATCGAGGATGCTAGAGCGGACGACCATGGCGATTGAATTGGCTGGTACGAGCCTAGTTGCAGATCCCTGAACGGCGGCCTCGGTGATGTGGTCGACAGTTGAATCGATGATTGACCTACCGCTCATATCCTTCGGTGAGATCCAAGGTATGGTGCCGTTCTCCCAATAAGCCGTTCGAGCTTTCGAAGGTGTACCACCTCCAAACCATTCACCTATACCAGACAGGGGTTCGTACCGAACGCCTTCGGGGCAGAGTTCTTGGACAAGCTTGTCGATTCGGTTCACAGAGAACCATCCAAGCTCGCGATGATTTCATCTATGGCTGTGCGAAGTTCCTGCTGGCGCGTAACACCCTGGGCGATACTCGCGTTCAATTCGGTGATGTCGGTTACTTCACGCGTGTCTAGTTGCTCTACATAGGAGGAAACTGCAATGTTGTAGTTATTCGCAGATATCTCTTCGTTCGTGACAAGCCGTGTGAAATGATCGATTTCTCCGCGCGCGATGAAGCCCTCGAGAATTTTTCGCTGGTTTTCCTCAGTAAGTTTGTTCTTATTTCCACCTCGCACAAACTCTGCTGAGGCGTCGATAAAGAGGACTGCATTATCCTTCTTGGATTTCTTCAAAACGATGATGCAGGTCGCAATTGTGGTGCCGAAGAAGAGGTCGGGCGGGAGCTGAATCACTGCGTCGACATAGTTGTTGTCGATGAGGTACTTGCGTATTTTCTGTTCCGCTCCGGATCGGTAGAGCACTCCGGGGAACTCGACGATCGCGGCCGTTCCGTCCACGGCGAGCCAAGACAGGATGTGCATCGTGAAGGCTAGATCAGCCTTCGATTTGGGCGCCAGAACACCTGCGGGAGCGAAACGAGGATCGTTGATTAGGAGCGGGTTCGAATCGCCATCCCACCTGATCGAGTAAGGAGGGTTGGAGACGATCGCTTCAAAGGGTTCGTCGTCCCAATGCGCGGGATCGATTAGGGTATCGCCGTGGGCGAGATTAAACTTTTCGTAGTTGAGGTCGTGTAGGAACATGTTGATCCGGGCGAGGTTGTGGGTGGTCAGGTTGATTTCCTGGCCATAAAAGCCCTGGCGGACGTTTTCCTTGCCAAGTACTTTTGCGAACTTTAGAAGTAGGGAGCCTGAGCCACAGGCCGGGTCGTAGACCTTGTTCACGGATGTCTTGCCTACCACCGTGAGGCGGGCGAGTAGCTCTGACACCTCTTGAGGGGTGTAGTACTCACCACCGGATTTACCCGCAGCTGATGCGTACATCTGCATGAGGTACTCGTAGGCATCACCGAAAGCGTCGATTGTGTGGTCGGAAAAATTGCCCAGCGTAAGATCACCGATGGCGTCAAGAAGCTTCACGAGCTTTTCGTTCCGCTTGGCGACCGTGTGACCGAGCTTGCCAGAGTTGACATCGAGGTCGTCGAAGAGACCCTTTAGATCGTCCTCGGCATCAGTACCGACGGCCGAGCCCTCTATGTTCTTGAATACGTTTTCGAGCGTCTCGTTGAGGTTTTCATCGTTCGCAGCGCGCTTACGTACGTTGGCGAAGAGCTCAGAGGGGAGGATGTAGACACCCTTCTCAGCGACTGTCTCTTTGCGCCCAAACTCGGCTTCCGAGTCCGCTAGTTCTGCATAGTCGAAGTCCGGGTGACCGGCCTTTCGCTCACCCTCGTTGATGTAGGCCGTGAGGTTTTCTGAGATGTAGCGGTAGAAGAGGATCCCGAGCACGTAGCTCTTGAAGTCCCAACCATCGACGCTTCCGCGCAGGTCGTTCGCGATCCGCCAGATCGTCTTGTGTAGCTCCGCGCGCTGCGCTTCCTTGGTGACTCCGGCCATGGTTGTGTCTAAACTCCTTGCGCGTGCGCGCTTACGTGATCCCCTGAGGCTTCGTAATCAACTTAGCAGCGAGCACTGACAGATCTGTGCAGCAGTGCACCGCGTGCTCTTCAGGTGGAGCGTCGCTGCCCGGGAGCTTTGCTCCCACCGGACGCGACATCTGCTCTGATTTTAACCTGAATTGCCTTTTTCGTAAATCATTGGGTGAGGCGGCGGTCAGTAATTCGCTTCATATCATTTCGCTGACACCGCCGACTCTGTATTACGGGTCTTAAATTCGACGCGACGGACATCTATTCGGGCCGAACTGTTACGCTCTACGCTTACGGTCGCAAAGAGGCCAGGGTTCATGAAGTGAGCACCAAGCATCCAACTCACCCAAACGGGCATAACCCAGTGAATTTCTATAGTCGTAACCGGCTCGTCGAGGTCCGGCCCAGAAGGATCGAGAGAGACACTGATCGACTCGAATGCTCTTAGCATGTGGGACAAGTTTGATTCCCCAAGCGCGAAAGGAAGATCTTGCTCCACGCCCTCGATAAACACCTTCGGCCGGCGATATGCCATGCCCTCCGGCACCTCTATGCTGATGCCAACCGAAGATATGCTCTCGCTCTGGTTCTCAACTTGAGCTGCATATACATTACCGAGCGGACGGTCATATAAATACCCGTCGCGGATTATCTCGCTGAGTTGAACGGCACCTCTGTCACTGCGGCGAAGAATTGTACGCTCCGTCACGAAGCGCTTCCGGGAACATTCCTTAAGTCGCTGGTCAAGGTTGTCTCCTGCGGTATCCATCCCACTCGTCTCGAAGAACGCGCGGATCGTGCCGTCCTCGCCGTCGTCGTGTATAGCCGCAAGGTGCATAAGTACATCGAACGTCTGCTCCTCGCTCCCGTGCCCGACGAAGTCTGTCAGCTGATCGTGTCCCGACAATCGCTGCCGTGTGAGCGGACCGAGGCCGCGCCGAAACGTCCGTAGCTCCTTGTGGATCTCCTCTCGTATCGGGTCATCTGCCATCAGTCGTTTCCTGCGGTTCGTCCTTGCCGGCTGTTTGTGAACAGCCCCAGTAGGGTGTCAGTTTAGTGTCAGTGACGCCGCCACTATGCTACTGCATGCTGGATGTACGGCTTTCGCTCAAGAGGGCGAACCGAATTTCTAAGCAGGAAGGCATACCGATGTCTGAACTTATTCCTCGCCCAAGTGGCAAGATCACCCCCTTCAGCGCCCCCGAGGGGTTCTCGCGTTCCGAGGGCAAGTCTCTCCAGCGCCGCCAGAACGCCGAAGTGGCCAACGGCCTCGTCACAGCGGCGCGTGTCCAGGCCGCCGGCTATGTCGCCGCAACAGGTATGCACCTGACCGGTATGTTGAGCCGGGAGGTGCAGTTCCAGTCCGACGGCGATCCGCGCACATCGGAGCGGCTCAACTACATCGCAGATTCCTTCGCCGAGTACGCGGCGTGGGAAGTACGCCGGCTCCAGCGGTAGCGGGGTTCGGCCATGAAGCACGAATTTGTAAATCCGCTGAAGCCCATTGACTACATGGAGCCCGAAGTGCTGCAGCACGAGGCCGCTGTCCGTCTGTTTATCGGGCGGATCGCGACGCTGGTGGATGAGTTGGACTCCGCAGCGAGGGCAGTCAAGGCTGACTCGCCAGCGACAGCGCGGCATCTGCGCTTAATTTCGCAGCAGATGTCGGCCATGGCTCTGACGGCGCTGGAAACCTGGCCGAAGGGGCCGCGGCGGTCATGACTGCCATCTTCTGGATTGCCATCATGATCACCTGCGCAGCTTCCATTGCGGCCGCGTACCTTGTCGTTGCTGACTACTGGCGCGACCGGATGGCTCAGTCTCAGGATCAGATTTTCGGCATCACCGAGGATTCCCACGAAACGGTTAGCCGCCTCGATGCGGCGTATCAACAAGCCCTGCGGGACATGCGCCGGCGTCAGTAACGGCTGGCCGCTAAGTTCGATAGCTCGGCTGCTACACCACTTTTTACATGCCTCTAGAAAGGGGTTACTTGTCATGCCCGAATCATTTACGTCAAGTGAGCTTGTCGCAGCGCAAAAGCGACTCTCTGACTATGTCATCGACCAGGCCCACAAGATTGAGGGCCGTCTGTACTTCGGATGGGAACCGGCAAATGACGCGCCGGAAAAGTACAAAGATCTGTGCGAAGCCTTTGCCGCCTCGCAGAAGAATGGACGCCCGCTACCTGTCTCCAACGAGAACAGCAGCAGCGTGGTTTTCGGCTCGCCGGAGGTCAATATGGCCTACCGCTACGTTCACGATGTTGCCCACGTTGAGCAGGGTTTGAGCTTTTCGTCTCCGAATGAGTTCGAGCTGGCGCGCTGGCTGATGCGGCGATTCGAACGCGCGGGATTTAGCCGGAACGATCTTGAATGGCATCTATTCGAAGGCGACGCCGTCGGCCAAGTCATGTTCTATGCCGTCACGAAACAGTACGTCGGGGATCAGCTGCAGTTCGCACTCGACTGCGTGAGGCACGGTTTGAACACAGGCATTTACCTGGAAATGGAGCGTCAGCGATGAGCGTTGATCCGAATCCCAGGTCCTGGTTTGACCGGGTGATTGGCGCCTGCATGTCAGTTCTGCTGGCCGTTGTCGCACTTTACTGCGCGATTCAGGTGCTTCAGTCCATCCTGCCGTTTCTGATCGCCTGCGTCGGCGTCGTTGCCATCATCTGGGCGGTATGGGCAGTCATCCAATACCGCCGAAATAGGTACTAAATCCATCGCCGCAGCGCGGCAACTACAGCTCTTCCAGTCGGTGTTGTGATTTGCGCAAAAATGCTTGAACGTTCAACTTATTGAACGCATACTAAGCCTCAGACATCGTTCAATTTGTTGAACGTTTGCCGCCAATCACAACACCGAAGGAAGGAGGGAATCAACTATGTCTACTAGCAACAAACGTCCTGGCCGGAGTCGTCAGGCTAGACCGCGTAGAGGCGGCCGGATTGTCGTCCGGGGAGTCGAGCGCGATCGTCCTGACCTTCGTAAGTTGAGTCGCGCCGTCATCGCCATGGCTCAGGCGGAAGCAGAGCGGGAAGCCCAAATTCAGCACGAGCAGAAAAGCGTCCAGCGTACTGCGGAGGATTCGAACGATGAATAGTTCCGATCCTATCCTTCGACAATTAGTGTGGCAGGAGATTTTCTGGCCCCGCCCGCTCGACGATGAGCAGGCCATCAACCTGCTGCGTGTATGGAGTTCGCAGAGTCACGCACCGCAAATCATTCTGGAGGCCCGAGCGGATAAACAGGGCATCCGCTACATGGTTGGCACGCAGCGACGACAGGCGCCTGCAGTCCGCCGGGACATCGAACGTCTGGTCGTTGGGGCCATCGTTGTCGCCGATGATGCTTCCCGGTTACCGGCCCAGTCCGCCCGCCGGGTTTCCGTCAACATGCCTGCACAAGCTCTAGAGCCTCGGGATCCGGAAGGTTCAACACGAGCTGTCTTGGCTAGCCTGACGGCCGTCCATGGAAACGAAAGCCTGGTGGTCCAGATCATATTGGGGCCGAGGTTCATTCCTCAGCTGACTCCTCATGCTGTTGCCCAAGTCGATCAGGGAATCACCTCGCTTATCCTCACTGGCGTGCAGCCGGAGCAGCGTCGGGCGATCAGCCGGCGCATCGAAGCGAAGCAAGGCGACCATGGCTTCGCTACCTTCGTTCGCATCGGCGTCAGCGCATTCGAGGAAGATCGTCGGCGAGCCCTAATAGGCGGCGTGGTCAATGCATTCCGCTCGATGGTGGCGCCAGGGCTCCGCTTTCGTGTCCGCTTTGATCAGACCCATAAGCTGAACAACCCTAGTTCTGAGTGGCCGCGCTTCGCTTCCGGTCAGCGGCTGTCTGCCGTCGAGGTGGGCCTGCTCAGCGCATGGCCGGTTGGTGAGGGTAAGGTTGCCTACCCTGGGCAGCCGCCAGCTCATCCACGGCAGATCCGACCGTCTTTTACGGTGTCGGACGCAGATCGAATTGTGGGTCGGGCGACAGCCCCCGGTGCTGGCGATGCCCGGCTGGGCCTAGCGCCAAAGGATAGCTGCCACCATCTGTGGGCAATGGGACCCACCGGTGTGGGCAAGAGTTCCATGCTGCTCTCACTCATTATCGGGGACATGAAAGCTGGGCGCAGCTGTGTCGTCGTCGAGCCCAAAGATCTGATTCGCGATGTACTAAAGCATGTTCCCCCGGAGCGGCAGGCTGATGTCATCGTGCTGGATCCGTTAGATGACGTGCCTGTAGGGATCAATCCACTCGATGGCCACGGGCGGAGTCCGGCTCTCGTCGCCGACCAGCTATTCGGCACGTTCCACGCTCTCTACGGTGACCAGCTCGGTCCTCGAAGCTCGGACATTCTGCGGCACTCCCTATTGGCACTCGCCCAGCGGGAGGACGCCAGCTTGGCCATGCTGCCCATTCTGCTCAACAACAGAAAGTTCCGGCAGTCGGTCACCCGCCAGATCGCGAGTGATGACCCATTTTCGGCGGGACCCTTCTGGCACTGGTATGACCAACTATCCCCAGAGGCCAGTGCGCAGGTGACGGCACCGCTAATGAATAAGCTACGCCCGTTGCTTGATCCGCATCTTCGTCACGTATTGGCGCAGCCAACGCCACGGTTCAATCTTCGCCAGGTGCTGACGGAGCGGAAGATTCTGCTCGTCCCACTTCAGAAAGGGGTGCTCGGACCCGAGGCCGCTCAACTATTAGGAGCCATGGTCGTCGCCGAACTGTGGCAGGCCATTCAGGAACGCGCCAGCATTGCAGCCAAGAAACGCCACCCGGTCATGATCTACCTCGATGAGGTGCAGGAGTATCTGCGACTACCGACCGATATGGGGGATGCACTGGCAACTTCGCGCAGTCTCGGCGCTGGGTTCCATGTGGCCCACCAGTACCTCGACCAGTTGCCCCAAAGCATGCGCACGGCATTCGAGGCCAACTGTCGATCCCGAGTCTTCTTTCAACTCGCATCCAGGGACGCCAAGGCGGCCGCCGCCATGGCACCTGGTCTTGAACCGGAAGACTTCATGGCGTTGCCGTCGCGTCACATCTACGCGCAGCTTGTCCGCAAGAGCGCAGTGACTGACTGGGCATCCGGCGTCACGTTAGACATCCCGAAGCCAAACTCGTCACCGGACAAGATCCGGGCCCTAAGTCGCAGCCAGTTCGGTCAATCAAAAGACGTCATAGAACGTAGGCTTCGAAGCATTCTGACTCCTTCTCCTGAGTCCGGCGCAGTTGAGGGTCGCCGTAGAAGGAGCCATCCATGACTGTCGAGCGGACTCTACCGGCCGGCTACCCGACCGCGTCGATGCCAGCGGATACATCTGCGCAGGTCAGCGAAGAATTAGCACCAATTGGGGCGCCGAATACCGGTGCTGTACCTAGCGCCGGAGCCCATACTGGCCCGCGCATAAGTCGGCGTTGCTTGAACGATATTGAAGGCCGGCTCAGTGAACGCGATCGCGCTGTCCTGTGGTCTGTGGAGCGCTATCGCTTCTTGACGGCGCGTCACATCGAAACCTTGCATTTTGCCGAGCACGCGACGGCAGAATCGGGTGCTCGAACCTGCCGCCGAGTCCTGGCAAGACTACGAAGCCATCGCATTTTGGGCGTCCTCAATCGGCGGATAGGTGGTGTCCGGGCAGGTTCGGAGGGGCTGGTTTACTTCATCGATACAGCCGGCGAACGCATTCAACGGAACCAGGAGTCTAGTCGCCGACGTAAGCGCTTCGACGAGCCATCGTCACGATTCCTTGATCACACTCTGGCCATAGCCGACGTTGCTGTCAGCATCATCGCCGCTGCATCCGAATCGGGCGCAGAGGTCGTAAAGCTGGCTCCGGAAGGCGAGGCCCGTCGCCACTACACGGACCGCCTTGGCGTCGGTCAAGTGCTTCGACCAGACCTGTATGTTGAGCTCGCTGCCCATCCCGGGGATCAGGATGTTGAGGCGTTCTTCGTTGAAGTGGACCTTGGTCACGAGAGCCTGCCGACCGTCCTCGGCAAGTGCCTGTTGTACGAGGAATATCTCGACACGGGCATCGAACAGCGTGAATTCGGCGGCTTTCCAAAGGTCGTCTGGGCTATGGATGCCTACCGCCCAAACGTGGCAGAGCGCCGCCGCCAAGCATTTCTGACGGCAATGCAACGGAACGCCAGGGTGACCCGGGGGCTTTACCGCATCACCGCCTTGGAGGAGGTCGCCGCTCAGCTCATCCGGGAGGTTCGCCATGACTGAACCGGTCAACGTCTTGTACGTCGGGGACGCTTTGGACCAGCTCCGAAAGCTCCCGACCGGATCGGTGGATATGTGCCTGACGAGCCCACCATACTTCCGATTACGTGACTATGATGCCGACGGCCAGATGGGGCTCGAAGCAGATGTGGAGGCGTGGGCTGGCGTGATTCGGGCCGTTGCACGCGAGATCGACCGCGTCTTAGTCCCGACGGGCACCTTCTGGCTTAATCTCGGCGATACGTACGCCAACCATCCTCGCCAAGGCGCGCCGTCCAAGAGCCTGCTTCTGGTGCCAGAACGCGTAGCTCAGCTACTGCAGGACGATGGATGGATAGTCCGCAACAAGATCATCTGGGCCAAGCCGAATCCCATGCCAACCAGCGTGCGCGACCGGCTGACAGCGGCCCATGAGGTGATCTACCTGTTCGCGAAGCAGGAACGCTACTACTTCGACCTCGACGCCATTCGCGTGCCGCATCTGTCGAAGCCTGGTCGGCCACCTCGTGCCTCATCGCGACGTCCCGCCAAGGAAAGGTGGCGGGGGCCCAATGCCGATTCGACGACCGGTCTTGCGGACATGAAAGCTCGTGGAATTGTCGGCCATCCCCTCGGCAAGAACCCTGGGGACGTCTGGACAATCGCCACGGCCGCTGGCAAGGGCAGTCACCACGCCACATTTCCTGAACCGCTTGCTATCCGTTGTATTCAAGCCGGAACCCCAGAAGCACGTTGCGCCATCTGCCGCGCACCGTGGCGACGACCAATCCGCAGGCTAGGGCAGACCGCCATGCGGCTGGCACTTCAGGCGGGCTGCAGTCACGACGAGGATCCAGAGCCCGGCATCGTCCTTGACCCCTTCATTGGCAGTGGCTCGACCGCCGTCGTCGCTGAATCGCTCGGCCGTAATTGGTTGGGTATCGAGCTGAATCCCACCTTTGCTCGGGAAGCGCAAGAGCGGATCACAGCAGCTCGTTCGCGTTCGCCACCAAACGGATAGCGCCCAGACAGCTCGTCGGTGCGCTGCGGCCGGTGACGAGGATTCCATTCCGGAGTCCCGCCGGTCGCACAATCCGAGGAGTTGTCATGACGACACCTACCACTGGCGGGGACCGCCAGAACCCGGCAGGAGTGAAGACTCTTGCCATCCGGCTCGAACCGGAGGTCCACATCCAGCTGACGCTCATTGCGCAGCTGCGGGGAAGCACGATCACGGATGAGATCAGAAAGGCCTTGATGGCGCACATCGCCGGCATCAAGGAGAACACTGATCTGGCATCTCAAGCCGAATCCGCCATCGCGGAAATCGACCGAGAAGCTGCTGCCCGACGGGAGGCTATCGCTCAGCTGTTCGGCACCGATCAGGAAGCGGCCAAGCCCCGCGCGGCACGCGGACGCTAGTTCGAGCACCACCGGCAGGGACGGCGTGAGCAGCGCTCTATCGAGAGCGCCTCCGCTGTCCTTGCCACCACCCACCGCATAAACGAAAGGAGGACATATGAACCACGAACAACTACCCGAGCCCACTCCAGAACGAGACAGGGGCACCACCCCCGCCATCTACGTCGCATCGCTGGCTGACTACAACAATGGGCGACTGCTCGGCACCTGGATAGACTGCACTGGCCGAAGGCATCACCAAATATGGCCCCGCCTTCGCCGCATGGGTGGACTACTCCGGCCTAGACGCCGAAGATTGGCACTACTTCGAAGAGGCCTACCTCGGCGAATACCCCACGCTGGAGGCATACGCCGAGCGGATCATCGATGACATGGGATGGCAGCAGGAAGTTGACGCACACCTGCCAGAGTCACTGAAGCCGTACGCCAAAATTGACGCGGACGCGATGGGCGAGGACTTGCGACTCAGCGGTGAGATTTACGTGATCGAATCTGACTCCGGAATCTACGTCTTCAATAGCCGTATTTGACCTTCCGGAATATTAGGAAGGCCTTCCTGCCTTGACGAAATTTCTGTTGTGGAATTCGCTTAAATCGTTGAAGGAATTGAACGATCGATTCATAATACAAACAGAAATTGGAGACAGAACAAATGCAGAAAAAAGACATTCAAGGCTTAGCCGAAACAATCCGGAAGCAGCGGCAGAGGCTGGGTCTTTCCGCGAGCGAAGTCGCCCGGCAAGCAGGGGTCGCGAAGGGAACGATCACCCGGCTAGAGCTGGGACAGATTGCCAATCCCCGCATGGACAATCTTCGCGCCATCGCCGACGTTCTCCAGCTTCCACTGACCGACATCCTGGCCGAATCGAGCATGCTGCGCGGCTCCGACCTACCAACGCTCAATCCGTACCTACGCACGAAATTCAAAGGCATGCCGGACAGCGCAGTCCGTGAGATTGAAGAGCATTTTCGCGATGTAGCCGCCCGGCACGGCATCAATATAAATACCGGGCCCGCACCCGGCGAGGACGAATAACCAACTACTTCTCAGAGAAAGGAGAAAGCCATGACCAACGAACATATCACCACATATATCGAACGGAGCGTTCTGGCTACTCTCCGCGCGCTCATCCCGAACCGAGAGGTTCGTTCCCACTCTGAGGCAAGGCAGGTGGCCGAGCACCAAGCCATCCGACTCTTGGCGCTCCACGGCATCGAGGACGGTCCAGTGCCAGTTGAATTCATCGCCGACCTGCCCAAGGTTGAAATCGAGATGATCGACGCTCCGGTCTCAGGGGCCAGCTTCTGGAACGGAAGCAACTGGATCATCCAGCTCAACAAGCACGAGAATTACAACCGTCAGCGTTTCACGCTTGCCCACGAGTACAAGCACATCATCGACCACAATCGTGCCGACGCTTTGTATATCGGAAGTCGTGACGCATCTCCTGCTGAACAGGCCGAGCAAGCGGCTGACTACTTCGCCGGATGCCTGCTCGTTCCGAAAAAGCTTCTCAAGCGTGCCTACTACGGTGGCATGCAGCGAACGGCTGATCTCGCAGCACACTTTCAAGTATCCGAAGCTGCGATGACCGTGCGACTGCGCCAAACAGGCATCGCCGAGCCCGTCCCCCGTTGCACACCCCAAAGCACGCCGTTCTCCCGTTCATGGCAGTACCGCATGAATCACCGCACCCAAACACAAGGAGTATGACTATGACCATCGAGGAAATCGAGGCACTGAAACCGCGTAAGGCAGTTCTGTATCTTCGGGTATCGAGCAAGAAGCAGACCCAAACAGCTGTTGATATCGATAAGGACGGGAACTCCATCGCGACGCAGCGTGACATCTGTGGTCAAAAGGCCGAAGCGGTCAACGCCGACATCATGGAGGAATTCGTGGAGCCCGGTGTGTCGGCCCAAACGATCGAGAAGCGACCCGTTTTCCAGGCTCTGCTGAAGTTCCTGCAGGACAACCGCGACGTTGACTATGTGATTGTTTACGCCCGCTCGCGTGCGTTTCGTAACTTCACCGATGCGGCCATCACGCGGCGTCATCTCGACAAGCTGGGCGTGCGCTTACTTTCCGCCCGTGAGGACTTCGGTGAGGGCACGTACGCGGAAGCTATGGAAGCCGTCACCGACATCATGAACCAGGTGCAGAACCAGCTCAGCGGTGAAGACATCCGGATCAAGATGCGCAACAAGGCCATTAATGGCGGCACGGTCGGTAAGGCCAAGATCGGGTACCTCAACATCCGAAAAGACATCGACGGACGCATGATCAACAGCGTCGGGCTCGATGAAACTAGAGCGCCGCTCGTGCTCAAGGCCTTTGAACTGTACGCCACCGGGAAATACTCCATCGAGCGGCTGGAAGCGACGATGGCGGACCTCGGTTTGACGAGCCGTCGGACAGCTCGATACCCGGAGAAGCCAGTCTCCGCCAGCCGGCTGCATCAGATGCTCAAAGATCCGTACTACGTCGGTTACGTCGTCTACAAGGGCGATGCTTATCCGGGACGCCACGAGCCGATCATCGGGCAAGACCTTTTCGATGAGGTCCAGGAGATCATGAGCTCGCGCAGCGGATCAGGCACCAGGGATCGCATTCACAATCACTTCCTCAAGGGGATGATCTACTGCGGCAAGTGTCATCGGCAGGGTCGGGAAAGCCGCGTCATCTATACGCAGGCGAAAGGGCGCGGAGGTACGGTTCACGAGTACTTTTTCTGTCGTGCTCGGCAGGAAGGTCAGTGTGATCTTCCATATTTACCCGCCTACCTCGTCGAAGATAGTGTGGCCGAATCCTACGGTCAGCTCGTGCTGGACAAGGAGTTCGAGGAGGACATTCGCGCCAGACTCGAAGAAGCCCTTGTTGGTGAACAGCAGGACATAAAGGAGATGTACGCGAAGTACAGGAACCAGCTCAAAGAAGTTGAGGCCAAGGAGAGCCGGCTCGTTGACATTGCGGCCGATGGCATCCTGCCGCAGTCGAAGGTCCGGGAGAAAATGCATGAGCTGCGCGTTCAACGTTCCCGCATCGAAGACAGCCTGGCGAACATCGGCGAGCAGATCGCGGTAGGTGGTCAGCTTCTTGCCAAGGCGATTGATCAGATCGCCGACCCGAAGTCTTACTACGAGAAGGCGACAGATAAGGTCCGGCGGCTACTCAACGAATCCTTTTATCACCGATTCCTTGTGGATCAGAACGGCTCGGTTGGAACAGACATGAATCAACCGTTCGATGACATCTTCGCGGCCCAAACGGCCTACCGATCGATCAAACCCGCGTTGGCGATGTCCGTCCATGGATCGACCCAATCGTCCGAACAAGGGGTCATTTTGGGCGTTTCAGGCGTACTTTCCAACCAGTTCCCGGAAAACAAAGATGGCGCCGATTTCTCGACGCCACCTCTGTTGTTTCAACTAAAGTCGATCTACTTGAACCATGGTTCGAATAAAGAGACTCTGGTCGGGGTGACAGGATTTGAACCTGCGGCCTCGTCGTCCCGAACGACGCGCGCTACCAAACTGCGCCACACCCCGATCCGCTGTCCCTCCCCGTCCTTTTTCAAGTTCGGGAAAAGCAACCTCTCAAGAATAGCGGATTTTGTGCGGCATCGCGAAACGAGACCATCCCCGGCCAAACTGGGTCGCAGTTGCGGCACTCATACCGGAGTTTGAGTGCCGCAACTGCGACCTAGTTGGGGGACGGGAGGGGAAGGGGGGTTGCGACCCAGTTGGGGGAGCGGAGCGGACGGGAGGGGAAGCGGGACTAAGACGGCCGGCGCACAGCCAGATGGCGGGCAGTCTACCCTCCATAGCCCGCCATGCAGCGACGAATTAGGCCCGGGCGGTGAGCGTGAGCAGGACCGCTTCGGGTCGGCAGGCGAACCGGATGGGCGCGGTGCTGGAGGTACCGATGCCGCCCGAGACGTTGACCGGCGTCGTCCGGCCGTTGTGTTCCCAATCGTTGAGGCCCTTGGCCCGCCAGGTGGGCAGATCGCAGTTGCTGACCAGCGCTCCGTAACCGGGGATGCACACCTGCCCGCCGTGTGTGTGTCCAGCCAGGATCAGATCGGCGCCGTCCTCCGTGAAGCGGTCGAGCACGCGCTGGTACGGGGCGTGCGCCACCGCAATCCGCACGTGCGGGGAAGCGTTTTGCCCCGATCCGGCGGGCCAGCCGGCAAAGCGTTCCCGGTTCAGATGCGGATCATCGACGCCCGTGAACTCAAAGCGGACCCCGCGGAGTCCCATCGACTGGTGGCGGTTGGTCAGATTGATCCACCCTGCCATGCCGAAGCCAGCGTGCAGGCCTTCGGTGTCCAGCCTCTTGGGCTGGCGTTTGGCAATTTTCCCTTCGGCCAGCTTGGACGGACCAGTCAGATACGACAGCGGGTTCTTCAGCATCGGGGCGAAGTAGTCATTGGATCCCGGAACGAAGACCCCGGGAAACTCCATCAGCGGGCCCAGTGCCTCCAATAGCGGCGGGATGGCGTTGACATGGCTGAGATTGTCGCCGGTGTTCACCACCAGATCCGGGCTGAGTTCAACAAGACTCTGTAGCCAGCGTGTCTTCTTGCCCTGTCCGGGGCTGAGATGGATGTCGGACAGGTGCAGTACCGTGAACGGGCCGGACCCGGCAGGCAGGCAGGGTACGGTCTCTCGGCGCAGCTCAAACCAGTTGCGTTCCACCAGCGCTCCATAGGCGGTGCAGGCGGCAGCCGTCCCCGCCGTCACGGCAAGGGCGGCCAACCAGCCGTTGGGCCGGTGTGCGGATGTTTCAGCCATGCCGGCTACTGCTTTGGAGCCGTGGTGGCGGGAGGACTGCTGGACGGTGGCGTGGACCTCCCGTTGGATGGGGGAGCCAACAGGTTCGTTGGTGGCGCCACGAAGGTACCGCCCGGGTAGAACTGGACCGCTTGTTTCATATAGTTCTGCCACTGCGGCCCGGCAATGTAGGCACCGTCAACCTGCGGGTAGAACTTGCCTTTGTAGGTGTAGTCCGTCGCGTACCGGGTGGCGCCTTCCTTCCAATAGCCCCACCAGGACGCCGTCGCCAGCTTCGGCGTGTAGCCGATAACCCAGGTCTGCTCGGAGCCGTCGGTGGTGCCGGTCTTGGCTGCTGCTGGCGTGCCGATGCCCAGCCCGTAGGCGGAGCCCTTGGTGACCACATCCTGCAGCGCGTAGTTCACGCCCGCCGCGACCTCGGGTTTGATGGTCTGCTTGCAGTCCGCGCCCGGGACGGGGTACGTCTTGTTCTGGTAATCCGTGATGGAGGTGATGGCCGTGGGGTTGCAGTACACGCCGCCGCTGGCAAAGGTGGCGAAGCCGTTGGCCATCGTCAGGGGCGAGACGTTCTTTCCGCCACCAATCAGGCTCGAGATGGTGCTGGTCCAGTCCAGCGCCGTTCCGTTGCCGGCATCGTGGAGGCCCATCGCCGTACCCATGCTGTTGAGGCCGCACAGATCCAGCTTGGCAGCCGAGGCAAAGGTTGCGGTGTTGATGGACTTCGTGATGCCGTTCAGCACCGTCATCGGCGAGTAGTAGCCCGGTTCATCGTTGGGCAGCAGGAAGCTGCCGGGCTCGGACGGATCATAGGCGCCGAAGTAGTGCTGGTCCGGCACACAGGTCGCTTTCCAAGGGAAATTGCCCGGGTAAAGTCTGCGGCTCGCGTCAACCGTCTCATTCATCGAGTGGCCCTCGTTGAGCCATTCGGCAAACGTAACCGTCTTCATGGTTGACCCGGGCTGGAACCCGGCGCCGCCGCCGTCGCCCTGGTCCACATTGAAGTTCAGGTTCGTATTGCCGAGCGCTTCGACATTGGAATAGATGGTGTTCTGGGCCATGGAGAGGATCTTGCCGGTCCCGGGCTCCACCGTGGTCAGCGAGGTTCCCTTCTGATTCGGGTCATCGGCAGGCTGGGTGTCATTGACCTGATTCTGCGCCGCAGTCTGCAGCCGCGGGTCCAGGGTCGTCTGGATGGTCAGACCCCCGCGGTCCAGGAACTTCTGGCGCTCCTCGGGTGTGCTCCCGTAGGCCGAGTTGTTCAAAATCGTGTGCCGGACGTAATCGCAGAAGTACGGCGCCGACGCGGCGGAGATGCAGCCCTGTTTGCTGGGCTGCAGGTTCAACGCAATCGGGCTGGCGACGGCGGCGTCGTGATCGGCCTGGCTGATCTTTCCAGTCTGCAGCAGCTTGTCCAAAACCAGGTTGCGCCGGGCCAGTGCATGGTCCGGCTCCTTGACCGGATCGTAGTACGTAGGACTGTTGACGACGCCGGCCAGCATGGCGGCCTCCGGCAGCGTCAGATCTTTCGCGGAGACGCCGAAGTACAGGTTCGCAGCCGCCTCGATGCCGTAGGCGCCGTTGGCGAAGTAGACGATGTTGAGGTAACCCTTGAGGATATCGTCCTTGGAATACTTCTTCTCCAGGGCGATGGACAGCTTCATCTCGCGGACTTTGTCGCCGATGGTCTTGTCGGCTCCGAACTTGATCTGGTCCGACTGCCCGTTGGCCTCCTGCGTGGCGATGATGACGTTGTTGACGTACTGCTGTGTCAGCGTGGAAGCGCCCTGCCGGCCGCCCTGCGCAGTGGCGACCAGTGCACGGAGAATACCGGTGCTGTCGATGCCGCCGTGCTCGTAGAAGCGGGAGTCCTCAATGGCAATGACACCCTCCTTGATAAAGGGGGACATGGCATCGAGCCCGACCTGCACGCGGTTCTGGTCGTAGAACGTGGCGATGACCGAGCCGTCATTGGCGAGGACCTTGGTGGACTGCGAGGGAGCGTCGATCTTCAGCTCGCTGGGCAGATCATCGAAGTAACTGATGGAGTTGCTGGCAGTTGTTCCCGTCACCGCCACCGCGGGAACCATCAGGCCAGCGACCAGGACACCGCAAATACCGCTGACAGCAAGGAACCCCAGGATCTTGCCCAGGGTCGTCGCCGTGTCGAAAAGAGGGTTCTTCAATGCTGCCATTTTCCCAGTTTACCGGTAAGGGCTACGCTTTAGCTCATGACCAAATGGGAGTACGCCACGATTCCGCTCATCATCCACGCCACGAAGCAGATTCTTGACCAGTGGGGCGATGACGGCTGGGAGCTTGTGCAGGTCATCGCCGGACCGGACGGCAAGGGTCTGGTCGCTTACCTTAAGAGGGAGAAGCAGTAGCCGTGACGGAGAACGAAAACGCAGCTCAGACGCGCGAAGCCGCCCCGGCGTCGTCGGCCGTTGAAGCCCGCCTGCGGGAGCTCGGACTGACCCTGCCCGACGTCGCTGCCCCGGTTGCCGCCTACGTACCTGCCGTGGTGTCCGGCGACCACGTTTACACGTCCGGGCAGCTGCCCTTTATTGACGGCAAACTCACAGTCACCGGCAAGGTCGGTTCCGCCGGCGTGTCCGCCGCGGAAGCGAAATCGCTGGCCGCCGTGTGCGCCGTGAATGCGCTGGCCGCGGTCAAGAACGCGATCGGCGATCTGGACCGGATCACCCGCATCGTGAAGGTGGTCGGTTTCGTCTCGTCTGACCCTGCCTTCACCGGACAGCCCGGTGTTATCAACGGCGCGTCCGAGCTGCTGGGCCAGGTTTTCGGCGAGGCCGGCGTGCACGCACGGTCCGCGGTGGGCGTGGCTGTGCTGCCGCTTGATTCACCCGTCGAGGTTGAGCTGATTGCTCAGTTCCAGTAGACCCGCGGGGACGCGGACGTTCCGGCTGCTCCCCGATCAGCTGGCGGCGGCCCGGACGTGGGTGGAGTTCGGCGAACGCACCCCGAGTAAGCCGCGGTCTGCGTCGTCGGTGGTTCTGCTCAAGGACGGTCCGGACGGGTTGCAGACGTATCTGGGGTACCGCAATGGGGTCTCACCGCTGGGCCGGGTGTCGTTCCCCGGTGGCAGTATTGAGGCGCACGACGACGACGCGATGGACTGGGTGGGCCCGTCGCCGGCGACGTGGGCCAGGAGCATGGGAATGGCCGACGAATCGCTGGCCCGCCGCCACGTGGTGGCCGCCATCCGCGAGACCTTCGAGGAGACCGGCATACTGCTCGCGGGCCGGGATGCGTCCTCGCTGGTGGAAGGAACCCAAGGGGCGGAGTGGATGGCCGCCCGGGAGGCGATCGCGGATCAGGACAAGACCTTCCCGGAGATGCTGGCAAAGCGCGGACTGGGCCTGCGCACCGATCTGCTCAAGCCGCTGGTGAACTGGCTCAGTCCGGACTTCGCCCATCGCCGGTTTGATACCCGGTATTTCGCCGCCGCCGCGCCGGTGAACCAGACCCCGTCGCTGCTCTCCAGCAGGGGTGTCTGGGCACGCTGGGCCAGCGCCGCGAAGCTGGTCTCCGGCCGTGAAGGGGTGTCCTTGGGGGACGAAATCGGGCAACCCGATACGGTGGGCCTCACCCTGTCCGAGCTGACGGTACCCGGTTGCGAAATCATTTTGGAAAAGATTGCGTCCGCGCGCGGCTGCATTGCCTATTTGAACCATAAGCGTTCCGCGGTGGCCTACCAGCCGCGCCTGGTCGAGAAGGACGGGGAGTTCTGGCTGGAGGTTGCCTCGGCACCGGTCTCCGAGGGGGCAGTCAGCCGGGAACGCTGACGGGCTACCGGGCATCCGCCCGGATTGGCAGCAGATACGGACGGGCACCGCGCTTCAGCAGGGGTGCCCGTCCATAATTGGTGCGCCTCTCAGCGGGTACCGCCGTGGCAGCCGCAGCGGCGACCCGGGCGCCGCCGTCGTACTGGCTGGCAAGAGGCCAGCGGCTAACGCGAGCGCTGGCGCAGACGGTTGATGTCAAGAATGACGACGGCGCGGGCCTCGAGGCGCAGCCAGCCACGTTGAACAAATTCGGCCAGAGCCTTATTGACGGTCTCACGCGACGCTCCGACCAACTGGGCCAGCTCCTCCTGCGTGAGTTCATGGGCCACCAACACACCGTCCGTGGCGGGGCGTCCAAACCGGTCCGCCAGATCCAGCAGCGCCTTGGCCACGCGGCCGGGAACGTCGGAAAAGACCAGATCCGAGAGGTTGTCGTTCGTGCGCCGCAGGCGGCGCGCCAGGGCCTGCAGGAGCTGCATGGAAACTTCGGGGCGGTTGCCCAGCAATGCGTTGAGGCTTTCGTTCTTCAACCCGGCCAGCCGCGTCTCGGAGACCGCGGTTGCGGTCGTGCTGCGGGGCGCCGGATCAAACAGCGCCATCTCGCCGAACAGCTCGCCCGGGCCGAGGATGGCCACCAGCGATTCACGGCCGTCCGGAGACGTCCGGCCCAGCTTGACCTTGCCGGAAACGATGAAATACAGCTGGTCGCCCTGGTCGCCCTCCCGGAAAACGGAGGCCCCCCGGGAGAGGTCCACCTCAGCCAGCTCGTCCGTTAACAGACGGAATGCCTCGTCGTCAAGCGTGGCAAACAACGGTGCCCTGCGCAGTACCTCGATGTCCATGAAATCTCCTGTTGGAAGTGGGCGAATAGTGGCGTTATGACAATTGTTTCAGAATTCTCACCGTTTTGTGACCAACTTGGCATCAGCACCGGTTGTGCGGCTGCCGGAGGGCGCCTAAAAGACTCCCAGGACGGGGTCGCCCCCACGGCTGCCGCCCGGGACGTCGTCGGGCAGTGTTTTCCGGCTAAGGGGCTGCGAACCGGCTCATCACCGCGGCGGTGGTTGGCCGCCGTCGGGCAGCGTTTTCCGCCCGGCGGCACTGCGACCCTGCGGTCCCTCCCGTGGCGGGACGGAATCCGCCTTCCCCGCCATGCGGGCGGCAGTGGGCAGACGCTCAGGTTTCGTCCCGGTCGGGGAGGCTAAACTTGGCAGTCCGGACCCGATCGTGGCCGGGGCAAGGACGGGCATGTTCGGATTCACTGTGCTGGACCTGGTGTTGCTGCTGTGGCTCATCGGTCAGCTTATCTACGGCCTGCGTGTGGGACTCGTGGTGAGCCTTGGCGGCATCCTCGGCTTTGTGGCCGGCGCGGCGGCTGCGTTCTTTGCCGTTCCCTTTGTGAGTTCGCTGGCCGGCGACAGCGGCTGGCGGACGGTGGCCGTGATCGCGGCCGTGCTGGTGCTCGTGGTGCTGGGCCATACGCTGGGAATCCGGCTGGGCACGCTGATCGGGCGGCGGGTGAAGTTCCGCCCGGTGCGTGCGGTGGACCGGCTGCTCGGCGGGGCGCTGAACCTGGGCGTGGGGGCGCTGATGATCTCGGTGCTCGCCTTCAGTGTCTCCAACCTCGGCATCCCGTTCGTCTCCACGCAGCTGGGCCAGTCCAAGGTCATCGGCACCATTGATTCACTCACGCCGACGCCAGTGAAATCGTCCGTGGCGCAGCTGCGTTCCATCGTGCTGAACGAGGGCATCCCGCAGCTGTTCGATCAGCTCGGCCCGGTGACGCCGATGAATCCGCCGAACACCAGTACCGACACCCCAGCGCTGAATTCGGCCGCGCAGTCCATCTTGAAGATCACCGGGACGGCGTTCCAGTGCGGTCAGAATCAGACGGGCTCGGGCTTTGTGGTCTCGCCCGGCCGGGTGGTGACGAACGCGCACGTGGTGGCCGGGGTGAGCCGCCCCGTGGTGGAGCTTCCCGGCGGTGGCTCGCTTCCAGGCCGTGTGGTGTCCTTTGATCCACAGCAGGATCTGGCGGTGATCGCCGTCGACGGGCTGCAGACGGCCACGCTGCCGCTGGGCAGCCAGCTGCAGGCAGGGGACGGGGCCGCTTTTGCCGGCTACCCGCACGGCGGTCCGTTCACCTCGGAACCGGCAACGGTCCAGACCGTCTCCAACGTGCTGGTGCCGGATATCTATGGGCAGAATCCCGCCGCCGAAGAGGTGTACCAGTTGGCCGCCGATGTGCAGCCCGGTAACTCCGGCGGTCCATTGCTGAACAACTCCGGCCAAGTGGTGGGCGTCGTTTTTGCACGGGCGACGGCGGCGGCGCAGGTCGGTTACGCGTTCACGCTCACGGAGCTGGCTCCGGTGGTGCATGCGGCGCCGGGGCTGGACCAGCAGGTTTCCGCCGGGCAGTGTACGAAGAAGTAGCCGTATGCACCGGTGGCGCCGGGGCCGGTGGTGTGGGACCGCCGTCCCTTACCGTGCGAGGGCTTTAGCCAGATAGCTGATGGCGAGTTCGTAGCCGTGCATGCCCGCGCCCACGATCACCGCGTCCACCACTGCGGAGAGGTAGGAGAAGTGCCGGAATTCTTCGCGCCGGTGCACATTTGAAATATGCACCTCCACGGCCGGCAGCCCGACGCCGGCCAGCGCGTCACGGATGGCGATCGAGGTGTGCGTATACGCGCCGGCGTTGATCACGATGCCCACCGCCGAATCCCTGGCCGCATGGATCGCGTCCACCAGGGCGCCCTCGTGATTGGACTGGATGAAGTCCGAGTCGAACCCATGCCCGCGGGCAGCGACCGCCACGAGATCCTGCAGATTGACTAGGGTTGCATGGCCGTAGATGCCTGGCTCGCGGGTTCCCAGCAGGTTGAGGTTGGGCCCGTTCACGATCAGGATGGTGCCACGGCCGGTCGAAGACGCTTCAGAGGTCATATCCCACTATCCCATTTTGTCCCGTGTGAGGTGCCCGTAGTGAGGGCAATCGGGTGACGCTGCCGCAACACGGGCAGCTCAAATCGGATCAAGGGGCGGAGAAGTGCAGGAGTATGGCGTGCTCCGGGTTCAGAATCGGCATCGGAAGGCCGACCTCCGCCAGGAACTGTCCGGACGCCCTCACCCCGTCGGCCACCCAGGCGGGCGGAGCTGCCTGGGTGAAGGTCCCGCCCCGCATGGGGTATATCAGGTCAACCCGGTAGTTCCGTTCCGCCGCCAGGCCGGGGACGCAGACGCGGCCCGTCTGCTCTGCGTACGACGTCGAGACGGCCACGAGCGCGAACAGCGCCTCTGTCGCGTCCCCGGCAACGACGCCGTGCAGCAGCAGCGATGGATCGGGCAGATCTGCGCGGACCATTCGTCCGCCGTGGATCAGTGGGCGGAACCGCTTATAAAGGGCGATGAAGCCTCGCAGCTCGTCTCGTTCGGCACCGGCGACGGTACGGATGTCCCATTCCAAGCCGAAGTGGCCAAACAGCGCGGTGATGGCGCGGAACGACAGTTCGTGGGTGCGGGCCGTGGTGTGCGAGGTGGTGGGGCCGATGTGGGATCCGACAAGTTCCGGCGGGACTACGATGCCGGTCCAGCGCTGAATGGTCTGCCGTTCCAGCGCATCGTTGCAGTCCGAGGCCCAAATCCGGTCCGTCCGTTCCAGGATCCCCAGGTCAACCCGGGCTCCACCGGAGGAGCAGCTTTCAATTTCCACCGTCGGATGCGCAGCCCGGAGTGCGTCGAAGAGCCGGTAAGCGGCCAGCGTCTGTTCGTGCACGGAGGGCCGGTCCGCGTGGCCCATCTCGAGCAGATCCCGGTTCTGGTCCCACTTGAGGTAGGCGATGGGATGCGCGGTCAGCAGCGCGTCCATTCGGTCGTAGATGTACTGCCATGCCTCCGGGTTGACGAGATCCAGCACCTGCTGATGTCGCCACTCCAGCGGCAGCCGGTGGGTCTGTTCCGGACGCGACCAAGCAGCGGTTTCGACTCCATCGGCCGGTTCGGCTTGACCGGCGGGTTCGGCCCGGGCGGCGGCGGGGCCGGCTATCCAATCAGGATGGGCACGTGCGGTGTCGGAGTCGGAGTTGATCATTTCCGGCTCCACCCACAGGCCGAACTCCATGCCCCTGCTGGTGACCGCCTCGATCAGCGGACCCAAACCGTCGGGCCAGATGTCAGCGTCGACGTACCAGTCACCTAAACCCGCGTGATCGTCGCGGCGGTGCCGGAACCAGCCGTCGTCGAGCACGAAGCGCTCCGCACCCAGTTCCGCTGCAGACGCGGCCAGTTCCGTCAGGACGTCCAGATCGTGATTGAAGTAGACCGCTTCCCAGGTATTCACGACAACCGGCCGCGGTGAGGAGGGGTGGTGTCCGCGGGCGCGGAACCAAGCATAAAAGGCCTCGGAGATTCCGTCCAGACCGCGGTCGGAGTACGCCGCAAAGAGCGGCGGCGTGGCGTAGCTCTGTCCCGGTGTCAGGAGCACCTCGCCGGATCCCAGGAGCTCCGCGGCACCGATCACGGTGCGACCGTCCGCCAACCCCTCCACATAGGCCTGATGGTTCCCGCTCCAGGCAAAATGCGCCGCCCAGACCTTTCCTTGGCGGTTGCCGAAACCGGCGGATCCGACGGCCAGCAGCAGCGCGGAATCATGGCCGGTGCGGCCGTGCCGGCCGCTGCGCAGCCAGGTTCCCTGCTGGACCGGTCGTCGCTGCGGATGGCGTTCCCGGCACCAGCGGCCCGTCAGATCCAGGATCTCGGTCCCGTCCGGGCCTATCGGGAGCACAGCGGCGAGTTCCTCCAGCGCGTAATCCGTCGTGCCATCGTTGGTCAGCGTGTGCCGTATCTCCAGCAGACCGCCGTCGTGCAGGTTAAGTTCACTGACAACCGTCAGGCCCAGTTCCGCATCCTCCTGCGTGAGGATGGCCGAGGTGCCGGTGGCCCGCATCCCGGTCAAGCTCAGCCGGGCGGAGAAGCCCGTTCCCGCCGCGCCCTGTGTCCCGGCGCTCCCGCGCAGCCCAGGGCGGCCGCGCCATCCTGAGGACGCCTGCGGCAACAGGCCCAGCACCACCGGAGTGTCCAGCGCGGAATGCGGTACCGGCATGCCACCTGACCCCAGGGCGGACAGATCCGGCAGTGTTGCACCCAAATCCGCACCCCAGTGCAGCACGGAGGGCTCACCGGAGCTGACGTCGATCAGTACGCTCGCGCTGTCGACGCGCAGGTATATCGGGTCCATCAGGCACCTCTTCGGGAAGTCTGGAACAGTCGGTCAGGCGGATTGCTGCTGCGGGACAGGGACCAGCCGCAGCCGGCCCACGCGCTGGCGCAGTACCCGCTGCGCGTCCTGGCCGAGGCCCGCGTCGCTGATCACTTCGTCCACATCCTCCAGGGCCGCGATGGTGCTGATGCCCTGCATGCCCCATTTGCTGTGATCTGCCAGGACCACCACCTTGCGTGACGCCGCAATCAGGGCCCGGTCCATTTCTGCTTCGAGCAGGTTGGGCGTGGTGAAGCCCGCGTCCGCGTCCACCCCGTGGACCCCGAGGAAGAGCAGATCCAGGTGCAGCTGACGCACCGACGAGGTGGCAATCGGGCCCACCAGTGCATCTGAGGGTGTCCGTTCGCCGCCCGTGAGAATGACGGTCAGCTTGGCGGCGGAGGCATGGAAAACATCCGCGATCCGCACCGAATTGGTCACCACGGTGAGACCCCTCTTCTGGCAGAGCAGTTTCGCCAGCGCAAAGGTGGTGGTGCCGGCGCTGAGCCCGATCGCCATTCCTTCCTGTGCCAGTGAGGCGGCTTCGGCGGCAATCGCTTCCTTTTCGTCTTGGGCTTGGGTGGATTTGAGCTCAAAGCCGGGCTCGTGCGTGCTGGCACCGCCCCGGATCTTGGCACCGCCGTGGATTTTCTCCAGCAGGCCCGCTTCATCAAGCACATCGATGTCACGGCGCACCGTCATCAGGGAAACCCCGAACATTTCGGCCAGATCCGAGACACGGACCACCCCCTCGCGCGCAACGGCGGCAGCGGTGGCGGAGCGGCGGGCATCGGCTAGCATCTGGGTTCCTCACGTAGGGTTGGGAGCTCACACTTGAGTGGGCGGATCGGCCAGCTAGTCGGGCTGATCGGCTGGTTGGGCTAGTCGGGCTGCTCGTCTAAACGGACGACGGCGGTCCGGCCGGCCTGCACAGTGAGCAGTGGCCCGACGCTCTCGCCGCTGAGCAGCTCCGTGCCGGAGACCTGCAGGCCGGCGGCCCGATCGCTGTGGTTCATGACAAAGAGCCAGCTGCGGCCATCCCGCGAACGCTTCACCACCTCGACATCCTCCGGAACATCCGCCACTACGGGACGGACGCCGGCCACCGTGGCGATGTCCGCGAGCAGTGCGGACATCCCTGCGGACGTGAGCGACGTCGCGAGATAATAGGCCAACCCGCTGCCGTGCGTGTTGCGGGTAACCGCCGGCGAGCCGGCCACTGCGCCACCGGTGAATGTCGCCATGGTTTCCGCCGTCGTCGTCCGCCCCAGTTCGCTCCACACGCTTCCTTCACCGAAGCCGCTCAGCGGGACCGTCGCGCCGGCCCGCAGCGGGAAGAATTCTTCGATCCGCACGCCCAGCAGGTCGTGGAAGGCGCCGGGATATCCGTGTCCATGGATCGGGTCCATTCGGATGTGGTCATTTTCGTCCACGATGCCCGAGAAGTAACCGACCATCAGGTGCCCGCCGTCCTCCACGAACCGTGCGATGTTGGCCGTGCCCTCGTCGGTGAGCAGGTAGAGCATTGGCGCCACCACCAGCCGGTAGCCGGACAGGTCATCGGTGCTGCGCCGGATATCGGTGGTGATGCCGGCGCGGAAGAAGGCATCGTGCCAGCGACGGGTCTCGGCGATGCAGTCCGCGTCCACGCTGGGCTGCGAATCCAGTTCCGCGGCCCAGCGCGCATCCGTATCGTGCAGGATGGCGACCTGCACATCGGCCACGGTGGAACCCGCCACTTCGGAAATGGACCGCAGCGCCTGCCCCAGGTCCACCACCTCACGCCAGACTTTGCTGTCCGTCCCGGCGTGCGGCAACATGGCCGAGTGGAATTTCTCCGCACCCGCCCGGGAAGCGCGCCACTGGAAGAACAGCGCACCGTCGGACCCGCGCGCCACATGCGACAGCGAGTTGCGGAGCATCTCACCGGGCATCTTGGCGACATTGCGTGGCTGCCAATTCACCGCCGACGTGGAGTGTTCCATCAGCAGCCACGGTAGGCCGCCGGACCAGCCGCGTGACAGATCCGCCGTCATGGCCAGTTCCTGGAAGTTCCGCTCGTCGGCCGCTATCAGGTAATGATCATTGGAAACGATGTCCATGTGCCCGGCCCACCGCCAGTAGTCCACGGGCCGCTCCAGGGTCATGCTGAAGCCCATGAAATTGGTGGTGACCGGGTGCTGTGATCCCGCGCGGATGATCTCCGCCTCCGCGCGGAAGCACTCCAGCAGGGCATCTGAGGAGAAACGCGCGAAGTCCAGCTGCTGGGACGGATTGAGCCAGGTGCCGGACGCGCGCGGTGGCAGGATCTCTTCCCAGCTGTAGTAATGCTGGGACCAAAAGGCCGTTCCCCAGGCGGCGTTGAGGCCATCCAGGCTCCCGTACCGATGCTGCAGCCACGTCCGGAAGGCCGCGGCCGCGTTGTCGCCGTAATCTGGCTGGTTGTGACAGCCGTACTCGTTGTGGACATGCCACATAACGACGGCGGGATGGCGTGCGTAGCGCTCGACGATCGCCTTGGTGAGCGCGGCGGCGGCGCGGCGGTAGTCCGGGCTGCTGGCGCTGAAGGCTTGCCGGGAACCGTAACTGTGCCGGACGCCGTCGGCCGTCACCGGCAGGGACTGCGGGTACTTGTGGCTGAACCACGGTGGGGGAGATGCGGTCGCATTCGCCAGATCGACGCTGATGCCCTTGGCATGCAGCAGGTCGAGGACGCGATCCAGCCAATCGAATTCGTAGACCCCCTCCGCCGGTTCCAGCAGGGCCCAGCTGAAGATTCCCACACTGACGAGGTTGACGCCGGCTTCGCGCATCAGCGCCATGTCTTCGGCCCAGACGTCCTCCGGCCACTGCTCCGGATTGTAGTCGCCGCCGAAGGCCAGCCGCGGTCCGGAATCCGCATCTCCGGCGCCGATCCGTGAGGTCACGTAGTCCATGCTCATATCTTTTTCTATCCCTTACTTGAACCGAGAGTCAGGCCGGCAACAAAGTGCCGCTGCAGCAGCACGTACACAACGAGTGTGGGGACCACTGTGATCATGGCGCCGGCGGCCAGCAGATTGTAGTTGGACAGGAACTCGCCCTGCAGATTGTTGATCGCTGTGGTCACCGGGAGGCGGTCACCGGATTGAATGAACAACAGCGGCCAGAAGAAGTCGTTGTAGATAAAGATCAGCTCCAGGGTGGCCAGCGCGGCAATCGCGGGGCGGCACAGGGGGATGATTATTTCCCAATACTGGCGCCAGATGCCCGCGCCGTCCACCAGGGCTGCCTCGGTCAGATCCGAGGAGAGCGCCTTCATGTAATTCGACAGCACGAAGGTGCAGAAACCGATCTGGAACGCCGTGTTGACGGCAATGACGCTGATGTAGGTATTGAGCAGGTTTCCCGAATCGCTGAACCAATACGGCAGGCCAAAGTGTTTAAACATGGAGAACAGCGGGGCCGCCAGGACCTGCGGGGGCAGCAGATTGCCGGCTGTGAACATGATCAGCAAGGTGATGTTGAATTTCCAGCTCACTCGGCTGACGGCGAACGCCATCATCGAGGAAAAAAGCAGCACCAGGATAATCGTGGGGACCGTGATGATTATGGAGTTGAGGAAATATTTAGGAAATCCGCCCTGATTCCAGGCGGTGACAAAGTTATCGAAATTGAAGACCCCGCCAAGACTGAAATACCCGAACTTGTCCGTATCAGCCTTGGGCCGGAGGGCGGTGTACAGGGACCAGCCCAGCGGGATGAGCCACATGACGGCCATCACGGTCAGGAAGATGTGGGTCCCGTAATGGCGCTTGTGGGCACGGCGGCCGGCCTGGACGCCGGCGCTGCCGGATTTTGCCTGGAGGGAGCTGACTGAGGTGCTCATTCGGATTTTTCCTTCCCGAAGGCGCGGGACAAGTAGAAGACGATGGGAACCAGGGAAATGACCAGCAGAATCACGGCGAGCGCCGAACCGACGCCGATGACCTGGCCCTCGCCCACGAGGTTTTGGATCACCAGGGCACTGATGAGTTCCAGACCGTTGGTGCCGCGGTTGATGACATACACAATGTCGAAGGCGCGCAGTGATTCGATGATGGTGATGACGACAATTACGATGTTGATCGGACGCATGGCAGGCAGGACCACGCGGAAGAACGTCTGGTAGGCGTTGGCCCCGTCCAGCGCTGCGGCTTCCTTCAGCGAAGCATCCACGCCCTTGAGGCCGGCCAGGTACAGGATCATGACGTAGCCGGCATGCCGCCAGGTTGCGGCGATCAGCGCGGCCCAGATATTGACGTCCGAATTGCCGAACCAGTCCACCGCCTGCGGCGTCCCGGCGGTGCCCAGCAGGAAGTTCAACAGGCCGTTGTCCTTTTGGTAGAACAGTTGCCAGATTATGCCGATCAGGGCCAGCGAGAGCATCACCGGCATGAAGAAAATACTCTGGTAGATCTTGCTGCCGCGGATATTCTGATCCAGCAGCACAGCAAGCAACAGTCCCAGCGGAGTGGCGATGATCGCCAAAAACACCAGCCAGAGAATGTTGTGCTGCACCGCCGGCCAGAACGGCGGGTAATCATTGAAAACGTAGTTGTAGTTGTCCGCTCCGGCGGCCTTGATATCGGACAGGTCCAGTCCGTTCCAGCGCACAAACGACAGTCCGATGGACAGCACCGTCGGTATCCAGATCAGCACCAGCTGGATCAGGGTCGGGATGCCGACCATGATGCTGAGGACGATCTTGTCCGTGCGGGACATCCGCCGGACCTTGCGGTTCCGACGGCGTCCGCCCGGGGCTTCGGCAGAAACCAGGGCCACCGGTGATTGGGTTGACGAACTCATAGCAACTCGTTTTCTCGGGAGCGGATGAAACCGGTGAAGGCGCCGCGGTCAGGATCGGGCCCAGGATCGGGCCGTGCCGCTACTGGGCGGCGTATAGCTGCTTTGCCTGGGCTTCAAGGTTTTTGACGTCCACGGAGCCATCCTTAATGAATGCCTGCAGCGCAGGAATCATCACGTTGTTCGCCATCGCGGGAAGAGCATCCCGGTCAAAGAACTGGCTGATGCTCTTGGCGTTGGCAATAACGTCCGCACACTTCTTGTTCAGCGGACTGAATTTGGACAGGTCCGCACCCTTCACGGTGGCGATGTTGGACGGGTCCACCGAGGCATACGCCTCCTGGCCCTCAGCGGTGCCCATGAACGCCATGAAATCGTGTGCGGCCTGATTCTGGCCGCCCTTCTTGGACAGCAGCAGCCCGTCGATGGGGGCCTCCACCGCATCCATCCCTTCCATCGCAATCTCCGGGAACGGGAAGAAGTCGACGTCCGCCAGAAGAGCCGGGTCCGTGAACTGCTGGGTGACAAAGGAGCCCAGCAGGTACATGCCGGATTTTTTGTCGCCCAGGGATTTGGCGGAGTCCTGCCACGTCATGCCCAAGGCACCGGGGTTCTGGTACGGCAGCAGCGCCTTCCAGGTGTCGAAGACGTCGCTGACCTTCTTCTGGTCCCAGGACTCCTTGTGAGCGGTGAGGTCCATGTGGAACTGGTAGCCGTTGAGGCGCATGTTGATGTAATCGAAGGTGCCGAACGCGGGCCAGCCGTCTTTGTCGGCGAATTCGATGGGGATGAGGCCATCAGTCTGCATCTTGGCGCACAGGGTCTTGAGCGCGTCGAAGGTCGCGGGCACCTCGTAGCCCTTCTCCGCCCAGAAGCTTTTCAGGTAGAAGAACCCCCAGGGGTAGTTGTAGTTCGGCACGAAATATTTTTTACCATCCGGACCCGTGGAGGCCTTCTTCATGGCGTCGGAGAAGTTGGTGCCGATCTTGTCCCAGACGTCATCGACGGGCGTGAGCAGTCCCTTACCGGCGTAGTACTGCATCCGGTAGCCGGCAAACCAGGTGAAAGTATCGTCCGGGCTGCCCTGCAGGTAGGTGTTGATTTTGTTCTGGAAGTCGTTGTGCGGCACCACATTCGTTGCCACGGTGATGCCCGACTTCTTGGTGAAGGCGTCCGTCACGGCCTTGTAGGCGGCCTTGGGAACATCATCGGATGAGCCGGAACCAAAGGTCAGCGACTTCGAGGCGGTGGCGGCGGCGCCGGGTCCGCTGCCACCGGTGCAGGCGGAGATGAGGGGAATGCCGGCCAGGCCGACAGCGCCGACGCCGAAGGTCTTGAGCAAGGTGCGGCGGCCCATGCCCGTGCGGTTGATATCGGCGGCGGAGCGCTCTTCATTTGGTGACATGATTTCTCCTTGAAAGACATGCAGCTGTGAAGCAGATCACATACCAGCAAGCATAAAAGGATCAAAATCGAACGTCAAGACCCAAAAGATATAATTTTCGATCATTTCGTCACGTTTGCGTTACGGTGTTAAACAGCTGAGGCACGCGCGATGGGGCGAAGATGCCCGGACGGCCCATCGTGCGCACCTCAGATTGGGAGGGTGCTGCGGTTACTGCTGCTGCGGCTACTTTTTGAGTGAATCGGCGATCTGCTGCATCACCGAGTTGTCCGCCAAAGTGGACGCATCGCCCACGTCGCGGCCCTCCGCGACGTCCTTGAGCAGCCGCCGCATGATCTTCCCGGAGCGGGTCTTGGGCAGCTCGGGCACCACCAGGATGGTCTTGGGCTTGGCGATCGGGCCGATCTCCTTGCCCACATGGTTGCGCAGCGTCGTAACAATATCGGGATCATCAACGGCGCTGCCGCGCAGAATCACAAACGCCACAACCGTCTGGCCGGTGGTCTCGTCCGCTGCCCCCACGACGGCTGCCTCCGCCACCGAGGGGTGGCTGACCAACGCTGATTCGATCTCGGTGGTGGAGAGCCGGTGCCCGGAGACGTTCATGACGTCGTCGACCCGCCCGAGCAACCAGACGTCGCCGTCGTCGTCGAACTTGGCACCATCACCGGCAAAGTACATCGAGTCGAAACGGGACCAGTAGGTGTCCTTGTAGCGCTGCTCGTCGCCCCAGATGCCGCGCAGCATGGCCGGCCAGGGCTCGCGGATCACCAGATACCCGCCGCTGCCGTTCGGTACCGATTCACCCATCTCATCCACCACATCCACCGCAATGCCCGGCAGCGGTGTCTGCGCCGAACCCGGCTTGGTGGCGGTGACGCCGGGGAGCGGGGCGATCATCTGCGCGCCGGTCTCGGTCTGCCACCAGGTGTCCACGATGGGCGCCGGGTTCTCCTTCTTTTCGCCGTTCCTGCCCGCGTTGGCGCCGATCACGTCCCGGTACCACATCCAGGCCTCGGGGTTGATCGGCTCGCCCACGGAACCGAGCACCCGGATGGAGGACAGGTCGTACTTGGTCGGGATCTCGCGTCCCCACTTCATGCAGGTCCGGATCGCGGTGGGCGCAGTGTAGAGGATGGAAACCTTGTACTTTTCGATCAGTTCCCACCAGCGGCCCTGATGCGGCGAATCCGGGGTGCCCTCGTAGATGAGCTGGGTGGCGCCGTTGATCAGCGGCGCATAGGCCACGTAGGTGTGTCCGGTGACCCAGCCGACGTCGGCCGTGCACCAGTAGACGTCCGTTTCCGGGTGCAGGTCAAAGACGGCCTTGTGTGTGTAGGCCGCCTGCGTCAGGTAACCGCCGGTGGTGTGCAGAATGCCCTTGGGCCTGCCGGTGGTGCCCGAGGTGTAGAGGATGAACAGCGGATGTTCGGCATCATGGCCGACGGCGGTGTGCTCGGCGGACGCAGCGCCGACCGAATCGTCCCACCACAGATCGCGGCCCTCGGTCCAGTCAACGTTCTCACCGTTGCGCTTGACGACGACGACGTGCCCGACGGTGTGCCCGGGTGCGGTGAGGGCCGCGTCAACGGCCGGTTTGAGGGCGCTGGGTTTGCCGCGGCGGTAGGTGCCGTCCGCGGTGACGACGAGTTTCGCCTCGGCATCGTCGATGCGTGATCGCAGGGCGTCCGCGGAGAAGCCGCCGAACACGACGGAGTGCACTGCACCGATCCGGGCGCACGCCAGCAACGTGATGACGGCCTCCGGAATCATCGGAAGGTACACCGCGACGCGGTCGCCCTTGACCACGCCAAGGGATTCAAAGGCGTTGGCGGCCTTCTTGACCTCCTCGGTCAGCTGGGCGTAGGTGTAGGTGCGGGTGTCGCCGGGCTCACCTTCGAAGTAGATGGCGACCCGCTCGCCCAGGCCGTTTTCAACGTGCCGGTCGAGGGCGTTGTAGGCCGCATTGAGCTGGCCGTCGCCGAACCACTTGGCGAACGGCGGGTTTGACCAGTCGAGAGTCTCGGTGAAGTCCTTGTGCCAGGACAGCAGCCCACGGGCCTGTTTGGCCCAGAAAGCCGGTCGGTCCGCTGCAGCCTCCTCATATTCGCCGGCCTGGATGACCGCATGGGCGGCGAAGTCGGCGCTCGGCGGGAACCTGCGGTTTTCGTGCAGCAGGTTTTCCAGCGCATCGCCGGTATTGCTGGTGGCAGCCGAAGCCGCGGTCGTGTCCTGGGACATCTCTAACCCTCTATTCCCTACGGGTGCCGGCGAACGGTGGCATGGTTGCCTTCCGTCTGTATCTGCTGCTGGATCTGCACCTGCCGGCACGAAGATTGGTTCCGTCTTAAACCTTAGCGCGGAAGAAGTCACGCGTGTCCGCGGTCACATGGTCCGGCCGCGAATGGGCCGGATCTGCGCCCAAGTGCGCCCGGAATCGCCTCGGACAGCCGCGGCGACGGGCCGCGGTGGGGGATCCTGCTGGAGATGTCAGGTTTGTGTCATTAGGCTGTAATGGAACCGTGATTTGGCGACGACACCCGCGGGCCGTCGTCGACAAGTTCCCAACTGATGAACGTTCCCAACAGACACACCGGCCGGCTGCTGGACCGCCGTTCGGCTAGGAGCAGCTAATGACAGAGCAGCATTTCGGCGCAGGACACAGGGCCGCAGAGAGCTCCGGAAGCACCGGGCCCGGCAACGAGGAGGCGCACGCTGAGGCGCAGACCGCATCCGGCATTGCAGCGGGCGCCCACGCGGTGCCCGCCCGTGCGGATGCAGCCGGTACGAGTGCGAATACCGGGCCGGGCACTGGCGCGGCATCCGCGGACCAGCAGGCCGCGGGACACGGATCACCTCCGGCGGCCAGGGCTGCTGCGGCCCGGAGCCAGGCACTGCTGGGTCCGCTGACCCTGCGCGATCTGGTGGCGCTGGGATCTGTCGTGGTGATCTTCATCGCCTCCCTGCTTCCGCTTTTCCAGACCGATTATTACGTCAATGTGTGGAACGGCTTCTCGCTGTACTTCCTTGTCATCGGCATTCTGCTGCCGCTGCTGGTCGGCGCGTTGTTCCTGGCCCGCCGGCTGGTGCCCACCGCCAAAATCCGGGTCGGTTCGCTTTCCGCGGACCAGTTCGGCTCCGTGGTGGCCTCTTTCGCTGCCGGCTTCTTCTTCCTCTACACGGTGACCGATTTCCGGCTGGCCTTCCTGATCGGTCTGATCGGTTCCCTCGGCCTGCTCGCGTCTACAGTCGCAGCGCCTTGGCTGCCCTTCTTTGTCGGTGATTTTGCGGACCGTTCCGAGACGCCCGCGCATCTCGTGGCCCGGGACATCGTTCCTGCCGTCGTTAAGCCCGCGTCCCCTAAGCCGGCTGCGGCCAAACCGAAGCAGCGCCCCGTCGCGCAAGGTGCGGGCAGCGCTCCCTCCGCGGGCACTCCACACACCCACGCCGGCCAGCACGGCAGCCACGATGCGGGCCAGCACGGCAGTCACGTTGGAGCAAAGCTCGGGGGGACGGCGACCGCGTTCGCAGCCCGGCTGCGAGGCCGCGGCGTTGCCGACGCGCCCTCCGCTGCCGACGCGCCCTCCCCTGCCGCGGGGAATAACCCTGCCGCGGGGAATAACGCTGCCGCGGGGAATAACGCTGCCGCGGGGAATAACGCTGCCGCGGGGAATAACGCTGCCGCGGGGAATAACGCTGCCGCGGGGAATAACGCTGCCGCGGGGAACAACGCTGCCGCGGGGAACAACGCTGCCGCGGGGAACAACGCTGCCGCGGGGAACAACGCTGCCGCGGGGAACAACGCTGCCGCGGGGAATAACGCTGCCGACGCGCCCTCCGCTGTCGCGGGAAATAACCCTGCCGCGGGGAACAAAGCAGCGGCTGGCCAGTCCCGAACACCTGACACGGCCGCCCCGGCAGGCGCCGCCGTCGAACCTGACCCGCGCCCGCACGCCGCGGCCCAAGCAGCTCCGCGGACGACCGTGAACCCGGCCGTCCACACCGAGGCGCAGCCGGCTCGCGACAACGCGGAGAGCCGTCCCGCTCCGGCGAGCATCGGCGCCACCGTCGACCCGTCGTCACGCGCGAAGACTAATCAGGACCACGATGAAAATCCCGTCTACGACGCCTTCTGGTTCGCCGTGGATCGGCCGCGCCCCGTCGTCGACGAGACGAGCGGCGCGTTTGTGTACAACGTCGAGCCCGGCGTCTGGATCCTGGCGCTGCAGGACCGCGGGCATGACTTCCTGGTGCAGAACACCGAGGGTCGCGTGGGCGTACTGCGTGATCTGAGCAACATCGAGCGGGCGCCCGAGGGCGAGTAGTCCGTGTCCAACCGAATGCCTGCCACAGACGTCCCGAGCGGCGGCGAATCACCGCTGGCGCTCAAGCGGCGCGCCCGCAAAATTAACCGGCTGCTCGCGGACGCCTACCCTTACGCACACGCGGAGCTTGATTTCAGCAACGCGTTCGAACTTGTGGTGGCCACGGTGCTCTCCGCGCAGACCACGGATGTGCGGGTCAACCAGACGACGCCGGCGCTTTTCGCGAAATACCCCGATGCGCGGGCGCTGGCGGAGGCCAACACCGCGGAGCTGGAAACCATGATCCAGCCCACCGGGTTCTTCCGCGCGAAGACACGCAGCCTGATCTCGTTGGCCACGAGGATAGTCGATGAGTACGACGGCGTGGTGCCGGGGCGGTTGGAAGATCTGGTGACGCTGGCCGGCGTCGGACGCAAAACCGCCAATGTGGTGCTGGGCAACGCTTTTGGCATCCCCGGAATCACCGTGGACACCCACTTCATCCGGTTGTCCCAGCGCTTTGGCTGGACGGCATCCGCGGACCCGGTCCAGATCGAATCCAATGTGGGTGCACTCTTCGATCCGGCCGACTGGACCATGCTCTCGCACCGCGTGGTCTTCCACGGGCGCCGCGTTTGCCACGCGCGGAAACCCGCCTGCGGAGCCTGCCCTGTCGCTACGCTGTGCCCTTCCTACGGCGAGGGCGAAACGGACCCGGAGAAGGCGAAAAAACTGCTCAAATACGAACTGGCGCCAGGCAACGAGGAATTGCTCGCGCGCATGCTGGCGGACGTCTCCCGGGCGGCCGAATACCGGCAGGAATCCCAGCGCCTGGCGCAACCCCTGCCACGATCCGGGAGCACGCCGGCCCCGCCGGAGCCGGTGCAGGGCCCGGGCAGCGACGATGCGGAGCCGGCAGGCGGTGCACAGACCCGCGGGCAGGGGACCGCGAGGGCGGCGACGGGACAGTGAGCGTGTACGCGGACCTTGTCTCACTGGCAGGGGCGGCCGCCGCACTTGCCCCTGCCGGGGAGGATCGCCGTCTGCCCCCGGTGGACCCGGCGACCGCCCGCAAGGCCGCGGTGCTGCTGCTGTTCGGTGCGCTGGATTCCGTCCCCGCCGCTTCTGACAAACCGCTGGCCCCGGCTTCGCTTGACGTGCTGCTGATCGAGCGGGCCGCCACCCTGACGGATCATCCGGGCCAGGTCGCGTTTCCGGGAGGCGGGGTCGATCCAGGTGATGCCTCCGTGGACGCGGCAGCCCTGCGCGAAGCGGTGGAGGAAACCGGGCTGGATCCGGACGGCGTGGAGATCCTGGGCCGGCTGCCCGAACTTGCCTTGTCGGTCAGCAACTTCATGGTCACGCCGGTGTTGGCGTGGTGGCACTCGCCGTCGCCCGTCGCTGTGGTTGATTACGGTGAATCCGCCCAGGTTTTCCGGATACCGGTGCGGGACCTGCTGGACCCGGACAACCGGTATACGGCCACACTCACCCGTGGCCCGCAGACGTTCAGCAGCCCTGCCTTCCTGGTCAACGGCGTCGTCGTCTGGGGTTTTACCGCCGGCATCCTGAGCCGGGCGTTCGAACAGCTCGGCTGGTCCGTCCCGTGGGACACGGCCCGGGTCATTTCCCCGCCCCTCTGACACACCCCATTCGCCTCGCCCGCCCTTCACAACTAGGTCGCAGCAGATGCACTCAAATTGCGAAATGAGTGCATCTGCTGCTACCTAGTTGGGGCGGGGGACTGACGGGAGGGGTCATTTGGCGTCGGCGTAGGAGTCGACGACGGTGATGTTGACCGGAAACGCGATCGGTATCTCGCCGAAGAGCAACCGCGTTGCCGTCTGAGAAGACTCCTCCACCAGCCGCCTGACCGTCTGTACCTGGTCCTCCGGCGCATGAACCATCACCTCGTCGTGCAGGAAGAAAACGAGTTCCGCTTCCTTGGCAGCCCCGGTACCGTGCACCGCCGCGCGGTCGGACGCCAAGGTGCGCAGCCGCCGTCGTAATTCAGCCAGCCAGCAGGCGGCCCAATCCGCAGCGGACCCCTGCACAACGAAATTCCGGGTAAAGCGCCCGCGCGATCGGGCCGTGTTTTCCGCCCGGCGCTGTTCCTCCGCGGTGCTGCTGCGCTGACCGGCGAGCCAGTCCGACGACGGCGGCGGACAGCTGCGTCCCAGCCGGGACGTCACCACCTCGCCGCGTTCCCCGGCGCGGGCGGCTGCTTCGACAAAACCAACGGCTTCCGGGTAGGTGCGGGTCAGCTGCGCCATCAGCCGGCCGGATTCGCCGGTGGTCGCCCCGTAAATGGCACCCAACAGCGCCCCCTTGGCCTTCGCCCGGTCCCCACCGAAGCCCTGCGCGGCAATCCCGGCATAGAGATCCTTATCCCGGGCGGCCTCAGCCATTCTGGTGTCCCGGGCCAACGCAGCCAGCACGCGGGGCTCCAGCTGGGCGGCGTCCGCCACGATCAGTTTGCAGCCCGGATCCGCGTGGGCTGCGCCGCGTATCTGTTGGGGAATCTGCAGGGCGCCGCCGCCGCGCGAGGCCCAACGGCCCGAGACCACGCCGCCAACGACGTATTCGGGACGGAACCGGCCGCCGGCCACCCATTGATCCAGCCACGCCCACCCGTTCGCGGCATGGAGCCGGCTGATTTTCTTGTACGCCAGCAGTGGTGCAATGGCCGGGTGGGTGATCTGCTGAAGCTCCCAGGATCTGGTGGTCTTCGTCTCGATGCCGGCCCGGTGCAGGGCCCGCATCAGTTCCTGGGCGGAATCCGGATTCAGAGCAGGGGCGTTGAGCTCCTCGCGGAGCCGACCGGCCAGGAATTCAAGCTTCTCCGGCCGCTGCAGACCGGCCGGTCGAGGGCCCAGCTGATGGGTGAGGATCTGTTCGTGCAGGTCTTCGCGCCACGGCAGCCCGGTGTGGCGCATTTCCGCGGCAATTAACGCGCCGGCGGACTCGGCCGCCAGGAGCAAGGCCAGACGGCCCGGCTGAACGGAGCGGCGGACGGCTTCCAGCTGGGCGGCGAATTCCTGCCGCAGGGCGTCGATAAAGGGTCCGCCCCGGTTGACGGGCGTATCAAAGAGGCTGTCCTGATTCGCGGCTTCGGGGCTCGGGTCAAGAATGTCATCAAAGCGGAGCGGGGCCGTGGTATTGGCGTAGTCAGTGTCTGCGGTGAGGGCCGAAAAGACCAGGATGTTGCGGCATAGTGCCACGTCATGGCAGCGCTCGACACTGACGCCGGCGTCCAGCAGCGGTGGATACCAGCTCTGCGTCCGATTCCACACCCAGCGCGGCCGCTGCTCGTTTTCCAACTGTGTTACGGCGGCCGGTAGGTCGGCAACTGCCAGGGTGCGTCTGGCAGCCGTGGCTTCTCCAAGGGAGTTGAGGGGGATAATGTCCGCACAAGGGCCAATGGGCGCGCTCTGTCTGTCGGTGCCCTCGGGGGCGGCGCGCGCGTCGGATGCGGCCAGCAGCAGGTACATGCCTCCATTGTCTCCTGTGCCCCAGCGTCCGGCGATTTTGGGCGCTGCTGGTGGGGGCTGGGACTTGTTGGCTGTGCGCCTGTGATTTCCGCCGCTGCATTGGATTCCTTGACAACTTACTCGACTCTGGCTAAACAGTTAGGTGTAAGCACGGTGCACACGAAACACACAGTCGTGGAAAGCGAGCGCACCCCGTTACCCGAGCCCGGGCGGCGTGCCTGGACCCAGTTGAACGTTCAACAGGGAAAGTGAGACAGTAATGTCCAAACTCGAGCCGGCTGCAGTGAGTGGCCTCGAACAGCGAAGTCAGGCGCGCAAAGCGGCGATCGCCAGCACCATCGGGACGACAATCGAGTGGTACGACTACTTCCTCTACGGCACAGCGGCGGCACTGGTGTTCCCACATGTGTTCTTCCCCCACATGTCCCCCTATCTGGGGCTGATCTCCGCGTTCGCCACCTACTTCGTCGGCTTCCTGGCCCGTCCGGTCGGAGCGGCGATCTTCGGGCACTGGGGCGACCGGATTGGCCGCAAGGCGATGCTGATCATCACGCTGCTGATGATGGGGATCTCGACCGCGCTGATCGGTGTGCTTCCCGGTGCGACGACCTGGGGCGACGCTGCACCAGCCGTCCTGATCATCCTTCGCATCTTTCAAGGCATCGCCGTCGGTGGCGAGTGGGGCGGTTCCATTCTTCTTTCGATGGAATGGGGTGACCAGAAGCGCAGAGGGCTGATGGCCAGCTGGCCGCAGCTTGGTGTCGCCATCGGCATCATTCTCTCCACCGGTCTGCTTGCCGTGTTCAACGGCATCATGGGCACGGACGCCTTCATTGCCTGGGGCTGGCGGATCCCGTTCCTGCTCAGCCTGGTCCTGGTCGGCATCGGGCTTTACATCCGGCTCAAAATCCTGGAAACCCCGATGTTCGCCGAGGTGGTCAAGACCCAGAAGACCCAAAAGGCTCCGGTTCTCGAGGTGATCAAAAGGTACCCGAAAGCGATCATCCTGTCGGCGCTCTTGCGGATGTCGGAGCAGATGCCGTTCTACATCGTGACCGCGTTCGTGTTGTCCTACCTGACCGACAAGAACCACAATTACTCGTACAACTTCGTTCTGATCGGCACCATGATCGCGGCGGCCATCGAGCTCTTTTGTGTGCCATACTTCGGGCACCTGTCCGACACGGTCGGTCGCAAAAAGATCTACCTGATCGGGGCGGCCATCACCGGCGTCTGGGGCTTTGTCTACTTCGCACTTCTCGACAGCGGCATCGGTTGGCTGGTCTTCGTTGCCTTGTGTGTGGCGCTCATCCCGCACGCGATGCAATACGGCCCGCAGGCGTCGATCATTGCGGAGAACTTCCCGACCAACCTCCGGTACACCGGCGCTGGGCTGGGCTACCAGCTAGCCTCGATCATCGCCGGTGGGCCGGCCGCACTGGTTGCCACTTTCCTGCTCCATCAGTTCGGAACCGGGTATGCGGTATCCGTATACATACTGGTCTCGGCCCTGATCACGATTGCTGCGGCTTTCGGGCTAAGGGACTACTCCAAGTCCGATATCTCAGACCCCGAAACCTATACACGAGAGGTTAAAGGCTCGCGGCGCGTTTCGTAGCCGCTGACCGGGGAGCCGGCACCTTCGGGACCTCCGGGAGGGGCCGGCCGCTCCTACAGCAGCTACTGCTGCTGCTCCAGCGTGCCGTCCACCAACTTGACGATTATGGAGCAGTCTTTGCCGGCGTCGCCGGCGTCGATCAGACGCTGGTACAGCTGCTCGACGTGCTCGCCGATGTGCAGCGGAGTCCCGGTGCCCTTGGCCGCAGCGATGGCGAGACCGATGTCCTTCTTGGCCAACTCGACGGTGAAGGTGGGCGCAAAGTCGTTGTTCGATGCCGCGGTGGACACGACCCCGGGGACCGGGTACCAGGTACGCAGCGCCCAGCTGTCCCCTGACGAAACTGAGGCGATATTCCAGAACACCTGCTTATCGAGCCCAAGCCGGTCCGCCAGCACGGCACCTTCGGCCGTGCCGGCGAGGTTGATGAAGAGCATGAGGTTATTGCAGATCTTGGCGGCCTGACCCGTGGTGGCACCACCGGTAGGGATGATGTTCCCGGCCATGGGCTTGATGAAGACGCCGGCATCCTCGACCGCGTGGCTCTCCCCGCCGACCATGAAGGTCAGCGTTCCGGCCCGCGCCCCGCTCATTCCTCCGGAGACGGGGGCGTCCACGAAGCGGAACCCGGCGGCGGCGGCGGCACCGTGCAACGTCCGCGCGGATTCGATGTCGATGGTGGACGAGTCGACCAGCAGGGTCCTCGGGTCGGCGTGGGCCAATACGCCGTCGTCGTTCAGGTAGACTGCTCGGGCGTGATCGCCCTTGGGCAGCATGGTGAAGACGACGTCGGCGCCCCCGACCGCTTCTGCGATGCTGCCGACAAGCTTCACGCCGGCTGTCCCGGCCGCCGCCATGGCGGCCTCGCTTAGGTCGAAGCCGCGCACCTCATGCCCGGCGTTGACCAGGTTCGCGGACATGCCGCCGCCCATGTTGCCAAGTCCGATCCATCCAACTACAGCCATCGTCAAGCTCCTTCACTCGGTTACGTCAACCAGTTCAGTTATCACGAACTCTTCCAGGCGTCACGCCTGGAACAGCCTGCGCACCACGCGGCCTGCCGCCAAATCATCCAGGCCTTCGTTGATTTCTGCCAGCGGCCTGGTGTCGGAGTGCAGCAGCTCCACCGGTAGTTTCCCTTCCCGCCAGTACCCCAAGTAGAGGGGAATGTCCCGGCCCGGCACGGCGTCGCCCATGTAGGAACCGAGCAGCCTTTTGCCGGCGCCGGCGAATTGCAGGGCCGGCACGACCAGTTTTGCGGAAGGATGCGGCAGACCGACGGAGACGACGGCACCGCCGCGGGTGATCAGATCCAGGCAGGAGGCGAGGACCGCAGCCGAACCCACCGCTTCGATGGCCACGTCCACACCATCTCCGGCAGCCTCGGCGACCAGCCGGGCGGCGTCGTCGGGCGTCCCCACCGTGCTCGCCCCGCAGTCCAGGGCGAGCTGGTGCTTTGCCGCATTCGGGTCGATCGCGATGACCGCGGATGCTTCGGCGAGCGTGGCTGCCATGACGGCGGAGAGGCCGACGGCGCCGAGCCCGAAGATTACGACAGACTGGCCCGGCTGCACGGCGGCGGTATTGCGGACCGCCCCCGCGCCGGTCAGCACCGCGCAGCCGAACATCGCGGCAACGGCATCGGGCACGTCGTCGTCTATGACCACCGCGGATTCCCGAGCCACGACAGCGTAGTCGGCGAACGCGGAGACTCCCAGGTGATGGTTGATCCTCTCTCCTCCGGCGGTTTTCAGCAGGGCTTCCCCGTGCAGCAGGTCGCCGGAGCCGTTGACAACGGCGGCCCGGTGGCACAGCGCCGGCCGCCCGGCGGCGCAGGCCCGGCAGCTGCCGCAGCTGGGTACGAACACCAGCACGACGTGGTCGCCGACACGCACATCACTTACGCCTTCGCCCAAGGTGAGCACGCGGCCGACTGCTTCGTGGCCCAACGCCATGCGTAACGGGCGGATGCGTGACCCGTCCACCACGGACAGGTCGGAGTGGCAGAGGCTTGAGTAGACGATGCGCACGCCGAGCTCGCCGGCGCGCGGCTCCGGCGCCACCAGCTCCTCGAGGACCAACGGTTTCGCCGTTGAATAGCTGGTTCCGGCAGGAACGGGGGAACGGAGGACGGCGGCGCGCATCTTATTGACCCTTCAATGGTTTACCTCACAGAACGAAAGTTACTTCCCAGCCTAGGTGCCCGTCCCGGACGGACCGATCCGTCCGGTTGGCGAGGATCGCCGACACGAGAATTCGAGCTGGGAGGTAGGCATGCCAATGCGGGCCGAACTCCCCATCAACTGCAGGTCGCAGGCGAGTGCGAGCTGGCATACTGCCACTGCCGCCACTCCTTCGATTGCGGCGACTGTCGGCACAGGAATGTCTCCGACGGCCAGCAGTGCTGCGGCTATCGCGACGAAAGCGGTTCGGACGTCGTCAGCGGATGCATGCACGAACTCCCTCGAATCCGAGCCGGAACAAAAGCACCTCCCCGGCCCGCGGATGACCGCCGCTGTGGTCGATATCGTGGCCTTCAGCGACATGGCCGCCTCTCCCAGCGCCCGCCCATGAGCTTTGCCCAGTGCGTTGAGTATCTCACCGTCTCCGATGGTGATGGTCGTCACTCGACTGCACCGCTCGCGTGGAGGCCTGCAATATCAACGGCATCGTAACCGAGGCCGGCCAGGATCTCGTCGGTCTGCTGGCCCAACAGGGGCGGCGGCATCCGGACGCTCGCCGGGGTCCGAGTGAGCCGAATCGGGCAGCCAACCGTGTTCACCCTCCCCGCCGTCGGGTGTTGCATTTCGACCACCATTCCCCGCGCAACGACCTGCGGATCCTGCACTGCCTGGCCAACGGTCTGGATGGGGCCCACCGGCACCCCGGCAGTGTTCAAAGTGTGCACCCATTCTTCTGTGGTGTGCGTCAGCATGATGTCCTCGATCACCGGGATCAGAACGTTTCGGTTCTCGACCCGTGCCGAATTTGTGGCAAACCGTTCGTCGCGGAGGAGATCTTCGCGTTCGATGGCGGACGTGAAGCGTTTCCACAGTCCGTCATTGCCCACCGCCACCATTACATACGCGTCCGAAGACGCGAACGCCTGATATGGTGCGATGGTGGGGTGTGCTGAGCCGTAGCGCCGGGGCGTATTCCCGGAGGCGAAATACCCGCTCGCCACATAGGTCAACCACGCGACAGAGCCATCCAGCAGGCTGATGTCCACCCCCTGACCTAGGCCCGTCCGCTGCTTCTCATGCAGGGCGGCCAGTATCCCGATCGTGGCCCACATCCCGGCGACCAGGTCTGCACTGCTGACGCCGACCCTCACCGGGGGACCGTCCGCCTCCCCGGTGACGCTCATGATGCCGCTTCGCGCCTGAGCGATCGCGTCGTAGCCTGCCCGCCTGGCTTCAGGACCGGTCTGCCCGTAGCCGCTGATCGACGCATAGACCAATCCGGGATTCGCCTTCGAAAGTTCATCGAATCCGAAGCCGAGACCCGCCGCCGTGCCCGGTCGAAAATTCTCGACCAGCACGTCTGCCCTCGCGGCCAGCTTCCACACTGCCTCACGCCCCTCGGCAGACTTCAGATCCACGGCCATGCTGCGTTTGTTGCGGTTGACGGAGAGGAAGTACGCTGCTTCTTCTCCCTGGAACGGTGGGCCCCACGCCCTCGTGTCGTCACCGGTGCTGGGTTGTTCGATCTTGATCACGTCGGCACCGAGATCGGCCAGGGTCATCGTGGCAAATGGGCCGGAAAGTATCCGAGTCAGGTCCAACACCAACAGATCCTGTAGGGCGCCCCGCGGTCCGTCCGCTGCCGGGTCTGCAGATGCCGTCATGCGAGTGACGCCGACGCATCGACGGTGGAGCGGTCGGCAAGCAACCGACCTGCACCGGCCATGGCGGGCTCGTGGCCAAGCGCCCGGAGAATCTCGTACGCGGTGGCTGTCGCGGCGGTGACGACCGGGAGACCGAGTTCGTCTTCGACTTGCTGGACTGCGTCCAAGGACGGCATCTGCACGCAGGCCGAAAGGACAATCGCGTCGACACCGTCGCGGTCAAGTCTCCGGGCGATTTCCGGCAGCTTCCGGGTGTCCAAGCGGCCGACTTTCAGGTTGTCTGCGACCGCCAGCCCGATCACGTCCTGGACGGCGATTCCCGCGCCTTCGATGTAGTCACTGACGAGCCTTGTGAGGTCCGGCATATACGGTGCGACCATCGCAACCCGGTGTGCGCCCAACTCCTGTAGCGTGCGGACCAGAGCCCCTGCGCTGCTCGTCACCGGGGCCGGATGCCCGTTATCGGCTGCCGCATGGGTCATAAGGGTTTCCGAGCGCTTGTGTGCCCAAGGGCCCTGGGCCATCACTGCCACCAGACACGCGTAGGCAATCACATCCACGTCGGCATCCGAGACCGCGTCGGCGCACTCGGCCGCCTTGTCGACCATCGCGGCCAGTTCCTCAACCGTGACGTTGCGCAGCTTTGCTCGAGCCGAATGAAATGTATAGCGATGACCCGTAGCAGCAGACTGTCGCCGGAACAGTTCCGGTAGTTCCGTCTCCATGGTCGTATTGGAACTGGGGACGATCAACCCGATTTTCGACGAGCTGGCTGCGACGCACGTCGACAGCCCCCCGTCATCATCCTCGAAGTTGTCCATGTTTGGTCTCCAGGTGACATCGGAATCCTCGAACCCACGGTGGGGCCCATACCTATATTCTGGATCCGGATTTCTTGCTGTCAAGGGGAGCTCTCGTGCCGCACTCGATGGCGACAGCTCAGAATCTGATCCCCAGAGGTTGTGGGAAGGGCGCGTCGTGGTGCGAAGCGCTTGGATCCTGCCATGCGGAGGACCGGCCGTTTCGACATCAAGATCGGGGATGTCTACCCGATGGAAATAGGCCGCCGACGCTGATTGGCACAGCGAATCAGGCCACCTGCACGGAAAAATCGTGCTGGTGTGCCCGGTTGACCCGATCCCGGAGATCACAGCGTTGCGACGGCCGATTCGATGGTGGGGCCGAGCTCGCCGATTGAGCCGGCAGCAAAGGGTGGCCGCGGCCCAAGTTGTCGACGTGCGTGGCCGGGACGAGCCAGCCGAACGCAGGGGAGCCCGGATTGAAGTGTGCCTCGAACGTCCCGCGCCGATGAGGCCATGCGGCAAGGTGTCCGATCGAAGCGCCAGCGCGGTGGTAAAAATCGGCGGATTGCTTGTAGGCCTGCACGGTTTCGGAGGTCATGACGCAGGGCGGGTCGAAGATGCTCAGCAGCATCACGGCCGTCATCTCCAGCACTGCAGTGTCGATGTTCGTGAGAAGACCGAGGCGCTCGGGGGGCAGTCCGAGGAGGGAATCGGCGGACACATCCGGCCACAACGGCCACGTCGCCATACTGGCCAGTAAGCCTGCCGAGTCGGCGACGGTGTCTTCGGGGTCTGCGTCGATCCGGAGTTCCCGATAGGTGGTTGCGAGCGCCTGCTCACTGAGCTCGCGGAATGGGATCCACGGTGTGCACTCGCGGTGGAGGGCCTTGTTGCAGGCATCCCATCGGTCGTCGATCTGCGGGGTCCGCGGCACGCGCGCACGCCTGCCGATAAGGAGGTACGTGGATACATTCTCCCCTGTGCCCCTGGTGCCCTTTGTGCCTGCGATTTCCACCCCTGCGGGATGCGCGCCCGGGCGGGCGGCGTGTGCACGGCCAATATATGTCATTCGCGGCCTTGGAAGTGACTGTCAGTGACAGCTCGCGGTGGCGCCGCCGTGGTGGCCGTACCCCGCCCTCACCACTCCTCCACGAGCACTCCTGCACCGCCTCGGGTCCACATATTCGAAGCTGCACCAAGATTCCCGCTCATCGGGGCGAAGACTGAGACGATGCCGGAACAATCGATAGCCAGGACGCGCAGAGCGGTGCGTCTGCCGAAGGGGACCGGCGCAGCTTCGGACCCCCAAGCGGCTGCTACCGACCACACCGGTAACCGGGCCGCGTGGCTGCCGCCGAACGGCAGCCGGGTCTTGCTGGTGACGGAATCCGGTCCGCTGCACGATGAGATTGGGCGGGTTGCCGCTGCTGCCTCTGTTGGACTGATGGTCTTTCCTACGGTTGAGGAGGCGCGCGGAGAGTGGGACGCCGCTGCCGCCGTAATGGTCGGGATCGATGTGGCATCGGACTTCCGGCGCCGGCGTGGCCCGACCCTGCTGGTTGGATTCTCCGCCGAAAGGGAGCAGCTGTGGCGGCAGGCATCGCTTTCCAGCGCGGATCGGGTCGCCGTCCTGCCCGAGGCGTCCGAATGGCTGGCGGAATTCCTCAGCCAGCTGCGCGATCCGGCCGCGGAAGGTTTCATTCTCGGCGTTGTTGGCGGCTGTGGTGGGGCGGGTGCGTCCACATTGGCCGTCCTGCTGGCCGCCTGCGCGGCGACGGCTGGTGTTCGGACGTTGCTGGTTGACGGTGACGAATGGGGAGGGGGTCTGGACATCGCCGTGACCGCCGAGGAGCCTGCCGGCCTGCGGTGGCCGGATCTACTGGCAGCGTCCGGCACCATCAACCCCGACCAGTTGGCAGCCTCGCTGCCTGTCGTCGCCGGATTCTCATTGCTTTCATGGGGCGGGTACGGGGCGTCCAGCGGGACTGATTTTGGCCCCGGAGCAACCGGCGCCCAAGTCCTGCGGGCCGCCCGGCGCGGCTATGAGCTCGCAGTGGTGGATCTTGGCCGCAACCGGAATGCACTGTCGTCGCTCGGGAAGCATTGTGATCAGCTGCTAACGGTGGTTCCAGCCCAATTGCGGCCGTCAGCAGCGAGTGCCAGGCTGCTGAACGACCTTCCCTCGCTGCCGACGGCGCTGGTGGTCCGCGCGCCGCTGCGTGAAGGGCTGGATGTGCAACTGATCGCGGACTCCGTGGGTTGCGCAGTCCTCGGGATCATGCCGGTTCTGCGCGCCGCCGCGGCAGCGACCGAACGTGGACAGCTGGCCGATCTGGCCAAGTCCCGAAAGGTCAGGCGGCTTGCCGACCGCGTTCTGGTAAGCCTGCGAAGTGTGCCGGGATGAGACGTCATTCCCAGCTCCCGCGCTTGCGCGCCGTGGATGAAACGCTCCTGGACACCGTGCGCCGCGCGGTGCTCTCGGAGGCCGGGCCTGTCACGTCGCTTCGTGTCGCGGCAGCGGTGCGGGATAGCGGCAGGCTTTTAGGGACGGCCGGATCGCTGGCCGCGGTGGAGAGCATCAATGCCGAGCTCAGCGGACTGGGACCACTCCAACCATTGCTGAAGGACCCGGAAATCACCGACATCTTCGTCAATGGCCCGCGGTCGGTGTGGGTGGACCGCGGACAAGGGGCGGAAGTCGTGGATATTTCCTTTACGGGCGAAGAGCAGCTCAGGGCGCTGGCTGTGCGGCTGATTGCTTCCGGCGGACGACGGTTGGACGACGGCTCACCTTGTGTTGATGTAAGGCTCGACGGCGGCTTCCGGATTCACGCGGTTCTGCCGCCGATCTCGGCGCAGGGGGTGATCCTGTCGGTCCGGATCAGACGGGCAGAGGTCTTTACCATGGACGAGCTGGTGCTCTCCGGGTTTGCCGAGCCAGGCATCGCTGCATTGCTGCGTGCCGTCATCGGCAGGCGGCTCAGTTTCCTGATCAGCGGCGCCACCGGAACGGGCAAAACCACCCTGCTCTCGACCCTGCTTGGAATGTGTCAGCTTCGCGAGCGGCTTGTGCTGATCGAGGACGCCGCGGAACTCGAACCGGATCATCCCCACGTGCTGACGCTGGAGGCGCGGCACGCCAACGCCGAGGGCGGAGGCGCGGTGGAGCTTACCGAGCTGGTACGGCAGGCCCTGCGGATGAGCCCAAGCCGGCTGATTGTGGGGGAGTGCCGGGGCGCGGAGGTGCGGGAGTTGCTCTCAGCCCTGAACACCGGCCATCGGGGCGGTGGGGGCACGATCCATGCGAACAGTGCGTCGGATGTCCCCGCGAGGCTGGCAGCTCTGGGCGCGCTCGCCGGGCTGAGCACCGAGGCCGTGGCAATCCAGGCTGCCAGCGCGCTGGACGTAGTGGTGCATCTCGAACGGCATCCCTCCGGGCGCAGGGTGGCGGAAATCGGGGTGGCGACATTGAAAGCGGGCAGGCTCGAGGTCGCACCGGCGGTGAGCATCAAGGATGGATCGTCCGCCGGTGTGGCCACCGGCCGGCGGTCCGCGTCGCCGGCGGAGCCTCCGGGGCCGGCCGCCGGCCGCCGCACCCGCAGGCTGGTTTACGGGGCTGGTTGGGAGCAGCTTCGGGAGCTCTTGGGTGGCCCGGACCCCGGCCTGCCGGCCCCCTCCGACGATCGCGGTGACGCCGATCAGGTCTTCGCCGATCGGGTCCAGCAGGAGCAGGCCGCCCACGATCGGGATTCCGCCGACCGGGATTCCCCCGACGGGGATTCCCCCGATCGGGATTCCCCCGATCGGGATTCCCCCGATCGGGACTCCGCCTGCCGTGGCCGTGAAGTGCAGACCGCTGGAGATCGGGGTACCGCCCGGAGAAGGAGGCGAGGGTGAACCTGATCCTGATGTTCGTTTTTCCGGCGCTCGGCTGCGTGGTTCTTTCGTTCTCCGGCATCCGGTGGATGACCGCAGTGCGAGAACAGGGGAGGAGTGGCCGCACTTCCGGGGTATACGCGGACCCGTCGCCTGGTCTTGGCGTGGCAACCCGCGACGGGATCCAAGATGAGCGCGGCCGGCCGCGTTCGTCCCGCGTGCGTCAGCTGTTCGGAGGGCGGCCGCATCCGGCGGATACTGCCGAAATGGCGAGGCTGGTCCGGGAACTGTCCGCTCTGCTCGCGGCTGGCCGCTCGGGTCAAAATTTGTGGGCGGATCTGCTGGCAACCAGGGTTGCGGCGCCGGTTGCGGCTGGCAGAAGAGCCACTGCATCCGGAGCACAGCTGCTGTTGGCAAGCGGCGGCCAAGGGCTGAACGCGCAGCTCCTCCAGGCGGCGTACCAGGCCACCGTTTTAGGGCTCAGCGCCAGTTCGGCGATCCGGTCCGGCTGCGCAGCTGTCAGTGTCTCCGCTAGTCAATACCCGCAGTGCAAGCACTGGCAGGAGCTGGCTGCCTGCCTGGATGTCGCTGAGATCAGCGGGTCGCCGCTGGCCGCCGTGCTGCAACGGTACGCTGTGCGCCTGGAGTCGGAAATGGACGCCGCCGCCAGCCGGGAAACATCGCTTGCCGGGCCAAAGGCAACCGTCCGGCTGCTGAGCTGGCTGCCCCTGCTGGGTCTCCTCTTGGGAATGCTTATGGGGGTTGACCCGCTGGCGGTTCTTTTCGGTGGTCCGGTTGGCTGGGCCGCGCTCTCCATCGGCGTCGCCCTGATGGCTGCTGGCCGTTTCTGGTCCGGAGCCCTGATCAGAGCAGCGGCACGTGATTCGCCGTGACAGCGTGGCTATGGCTGGCATTTGCCCTCCTTGGCGCGTCGAATGCATTGTTGCTGCCGTCCACCGGGAGTAGCCGTTGGCGGCAGCTGGGTGCAGTTCGGAAACGGATCGGCGATCCGGACACTGATGGGCCGGGCGGGGGCATCGCCGACGTTCCGCTCATGCTGGAACTGCTCGCCACCTGTCTCGATGCCGGACTCCCGCTGTCCCGGTCTCTGGAACTCCTCGCCGCTGTGACAACGACACGGACACGGGAGGGCCTGGCAACAGTGATTGCAGGCCTGAGCATCGGGGCTTCTTGGCAGACGTCCTGGCGCCCGGTCAGGGGACATCCGCAAATGGGCGGATTGTACGAGGCGCTGACCTTCGCCGCCGTAACGGGTGCGCCCTCGGCTGCGTTGCTTTACGCTGAGGCGGCCCAGCTGCGCAGGTCCGCCCAGCGTGAGTCCGAACACCGTGCGGCGTCCCTCGGCGTGAAGTTAGTGATCCCCTTGGGGCTTTGTTCGTTGCCTGCTTTTCTGTGTCTGGGAGTAGTCCCCGTGATCGTGGCCATGGTGCCGTCATTCCGCTGACGGCGACAGGCAGACAAGCCCTCCACAACGTTCGTCGGTGGCAGCGGGATGCACCTCTTTACATCGGCCACTGTCGCTGACGGAACTGGAAAGGGATCGTTTAAATGGAACCCGCCGCAGGGGCGGCCCGGAACGATCCAGGAGGATCAGATGGCAAAGCCAACAGGAATACGAACCGACGAGGCAGGGAAGGAAGGCCCAGCCGAGGTGCGAGGCTTCCTGCTCGGCATCATCCGCACCGCTCTGAGTCTGCCGTGACGTTGGGTCCAGCGAGTGGTTTCGGGTGCGCTTGGAACAGCACAGGCGAGGGGCCCTATAGCCGGCCTGCTTGTCAGCGGAATTTTGTGTCATGCCACGTTCGGGGCGGTCGGCAGCGCGGGTCCGTTACGGCCGAGTTGGCAGTTGCACTACCGTCGCTGACCGTTCTCTTGGCACTGCTGTTGCTGGCGGCGCTGATCGGGGTGACACAGCTGAGACTGGAAGAATCTGCGCGTTCCGCAGCACGTGCCCTGGCACGGGGAGATCCAGCAGCCACCGCCGTGGCAGCCGCCAGGCAGATCGCTGGACATGACGCAGAGGTAACTGTCAGTAGAGCGGGCGGCTATGTCCGAGCGGAAGTCAGTATTCGGGTCTCCGGCCCGCTATCGGGTCTGGTGAGTTGGCCTCTGACCGCGGATGCGGTGGCAAGGCAGGAATCTGTGCCGGTCGCGGTAGCGGTAGAGCTGGTTCCGCAGAAGAGCTGGCATAACGGCGGCAGCGACCCATCGCCTGGACCAGGACCATGACTGCGGCAGGTGTCGGCACTATGTCCAGCGCGATGACGCGACTCAGGTCCAGCTCGATGACGCGACCCAAGTCCTGCCCTGTGACGGGTCCGGGAATAGTGACTGGATCGACGACTCCGGCCCAGGCCAGGCGTCCCGGTGCCCCGGACTGCGGTTCGGGCACCGTCCTGACCGTTGGATTAGCGTTGGTCCTGCTCATGCTGCTGGCAGCGCTACTTCTCCTGGCTCAGGCCGCCATCGGGGCGGCCCGGGCCGCAACCGCAGCCGATCTTGGAGCCTTGGCAGGCGCCGATGCGGCCCGGAACATCATTACCGGTGAACCATGCGGCGTAGCGGAAGACATCGTGGTCCAGCATCACGCCGTAATGGTCAGCTGCATCGTGGGAGGTCCTGACGGGGAGATCGTGGAGGTCAGGACGAGGGTCATTCTGGCGGGTCCGTGGGGAGCGGCAACCGGGCACTCTCGTGCAGGACCACCGCCTAATACGACTACTGCGCCGTGGCGCCACGCCGGTGCTCGCTGAATGGTGGTGTCCCGTCGGCTACGGCCGCTCCGGCCAGCAGAATGTCGATCAGCTGCACGGCGCCTCCCTTGTCCAGAGGATTGTTCTTATTGCCACATTTTGGGGATTGCACGCAGGACGGGCAGCCGGCGTCGCATTCACAGGCGGCAATGGCATCACGAGTGGCCCTAAGCCAGATCCGTGCGGCTTCAAAGGCACGCTCGGCAAATCCGGCCCCGCCCGGATGCCCGTCGTAGACGAAGATGGTCGGCTGACCGGTATCCGCGTGGATTGCCGTGGATACTCCGCCCACGTCCCAGCGGTCGCTCGATGCAACGAGCGGGAGCAATCCGATGGCGGCATGTTCAGCAGCGTGCAGGGCCCCCGGAAACTGCGGTTCCGTCAGGCCACCCGCGAGCATCGTCTCGTTGTCCAAGGTGAACCAGACCGCCTTGGTGAACAGGTCATGGGCGCCCAGATCGAGGGGTTCTTCACCGAGCACCTCGTTGGAGACAAACGCTTTGCGCTGAAAGGAGACGACCTGCGTGGTGACCTGTACCTCGCCGAAATGGATTTCGACCGGGCCCCAGAGTTCGTGCCGTAGAGAACGGAGGACCTCGATCTGGGTGACGTCCCGGGCCGTGGTGTAGTAGTCCGGGTTGCCTCGCCTGACCACGGCACAGTGGTCCTGCTCGTTGAGTTCCTCGACCACAAAAGTTTCACCTTGATGGACATAGACGGCGCCCTGGTGAGCCTGGTAATGGGACTGGGGCGAATCCATCGTGCCCAGCAGCGAGCCGGTGTCCACGTCGACAATGCTGATCGGGCCGCCGCCGTCGGCCCTGAGATTGACCATCCCCGCAGCGCTCTGCGGATGGGTCCAAAACCAGCCTGCAGGCCGACGGCGCAGGTAGCCATCCTTGACCAGTTGGTCCAAAAGCTTCAGCGTTGCCGGCCCGAACAGCTCCAGGTCCCCTGGTCCCAGCGGAAGCTCTGCAGCGGCAGCGCACAGGTGCGGACCCAGGACATAGGGGTTGGAAGGGTCAAATACGGTGGCTTCCACCTGAACATCGAAAATGGCTTCGGGGTGGTGAACGAGATAGGTGTCCAAGGGATCATCGCTGGCGACGAACGCGGCTACGGCGTCCTGCCCGGCGCGGCCAGCGCGGCCGATCTGTTGGAATAGGGATGCTCTGGTGCCAGGCCACCCGGCGATCAGTACGGCGTCCAGGCCGGAGATATCGATGCCCAGTTCCAGCGCGGACGTGCTGGACACGCCCAGCAACTCACCGGAACGGAGGGCCTTCTCTAAGGCACGTCGTTCTTCCGGTAGATAGCCGGACCGGTAGGCCGCGATGCGCTGGGGAAGGCTGTGGTCCACCTCGTCCAGCAGCCGCTTGGCAATGCCTGCGATGGTCTCGGCGCCCCGTCGGGACTTGATGAAGGCGATGGTGCGGATCCTGGCCGAGACCAAATTGGCCATCAGATCGGCGGTTTCGGCGATGGCCGTGCGCCGCGCTGGGGCGCCGTTTTCGCCTTTGAACTCCATTAGGGCAGGCTCCCAAAAAGCCACCGTGGTGGAGCCGTGCGGAGAGTAGTCCTGCGTTAATCCGGTCACAGAAGCCCCGATCAGCCGGCCGAAAGACACCTCAGGGTCGGATGATGTGGCCGAGGCCGCAATGAAGACCGGATCGGCTCCGTAGTATGCGCAGATACGGCGCAGCCTGCGCATCAGATTGGCCACATGGGAACCGAAGACGCCGCGGTAGCTGTGGGCCTCATCGATGATGACGAATTTCAGCCGCCGGAAGAATCCGGCCCACCAGATGTGGTTGGGCAGCACGCCAAAGTGCAGCATGTCAGGGTTGCACAGGACAAAGTTGGCATGGTCCCGGATCCAGCGACGCTCGGCGGTATCGGTGTCGCCGTCGTATGTCGCCGCCCGGATGGTGGGCAGGTGCAGGGAGTGGATGGCAGCGTACTGATCTGCCGCGAGCGCCTTGGTCGGGGAGAGGTACAGCGCCACAGCACCGTCCGGATTGATTTTTCCCGGTTCCGCCAGCACCCTGAGCTCCGCGCGGTGAACGGCGTCCAGTGCCGGCAGCTGGTAGGCCAACGACTTGCCGGAGGCCGTTCCGGTGGCAATGACGACGTGCCCGCCGTCGTGGGCCAGCTGGGCGCCTTGGACTTGGTGCCGCCACGGCTCGTGCACGCCCAAAGCGGCGTAGGCGTCGATGATGTCGGGATGCACCCAGCCGGGCCACGGCTCCGTGACGGCCGTCCGGGCCGGGATTTTCCGCACATGCTGGAGCTGCTCCGGAGCCGGCCCGCGGCCCAGCAGCGGGATCAGTGAATCATCCAATGCCACCCATGTATTCTGTCACCCGCCGTCCGGCACGCCATGCCGCCGGCCGCCCGCATCCACGCCGCCCGAACCCCACGCCGCCCGAACCCCACGCCGCCCGAACCCCACGCCGCCCGCATCCCACGCCGCCGGCCGTCCGGCACGGACGCTGCTGGGCAGCCCGTGGCGGTGCATCCGGCGAGGGTTTGGTTCAATAGGGAGATGAAATCCTCAGAGGCCGACCTGAATCGTGAGCCGTTTGCCGTGCCGGGGTCCTATCTGCTGCTCCTCACCGGCGCCATCGCGGCGCTGCAGTTGAGTGCACAGTACCTGCGCGGCAACATGGTGCTGCTGATCGTCGTGTTCGCCTCCGCGGCCGCGGCCGCGCTCCTGACGGCGAAGCTGCTGGCGCGCTCCGGGCCGTTCCCCCGGATGTGGCCGACGGCGAACTCGGTGCCGGGGATCAAACGCGGCGGCCTGGGCCTGTTGCTGGCCATGGTGTTGTTCTTCCTCCTTCCGCCGGTGGTGATAGCGATCCTGGGGCGGCTGCTTTCGGCTTTGCCCATGCTGCTGCAGGCGGTGCTGCTGTGGTTGGTGCTGGTCGGCGCTTTGGCCCTCGCCTACCGCGGCGTAGAGGCTTTCTTCAACCGCAGAATACGCCGTTTCGCCGCGGCGACGCCCGGCTGAATTTGCCGCCGGCCCGTAGGCTTGAACCGTGGCTTTGAACCGAATTGTGCTTTTTTACTGCTTCACCCCCGTCGCGGACCCGGTCGCGGTCCGGCTTTGGCAGCGTGCGTTGTGCGAAAAGCTGGGCCTGCGCGGGCGCCTCCTGATTTCCCGCGATGGTATCAACGCCACCGTCGGTGGGGAGCTGCGGAACGTCAAACAGTATCTCAAGACAACCCGCGAATACCCCGGATTCAAAACCATCGACGTCAAATGGTCGGACGGGTCAGCGGAGGACTTTCCCCGGTTGAGCGTGAAGGTCCGGGATGAAATCGTCAGTTTCGGCGCGCCAGGAGAGCTGAAGGTGGACGGGGCTGGCGTCGTCGGCGGAGGAACGCACCTCAAACCCGAGGAGCTGCACACACTGGTCGCGGATAAGGGCAACGACGTCGTTTTTTTTGACGGGCGCAATGCCTTCGAAGCCCAGATCGGCAAGTTCAAAAACGCGGTGGTGCCGGATGTGGCCACCACCCATGACTTCATCAAAGAGCTTGATTCCGGCAAATACGACGGGCTCAAGGACAAGCCGGTGGTGACGTACTGCACCGGCGGTATCCGTTGCGAGGTGCTCAGCTGGCTGATGGTCAACCGCGGTTTCAAAGAGGTCTATCAGCTCGATGGCGGGATCGTGCGGTACGGCGAAACGTTCAAGGACGCCGGGCTCTGGGAAGGCTCGCTCTACGTCTTCGACAAGCGGATGCACCTTGAATTCAGCGAAGATTCCAAGACCATCGGCGTTTGCGTGCGCTGCGATGGCCCGACCAGCAAGTTCGAAAACTGTTCCAACCCCGACTGCCGCAACCTGGCGCTCTACTGTGCCGGGTGCGCGGCTGGCCCGGAAACACTGCTCTGTCCGCAGGGCTGCGCGGTTTAAGCGGTAGGCTGCCGAGGCACCTCTGCCCGGTAAATGAGTCGGGCCAGCGCCGTCGGTCCAAGGCAGCCGGCGGCGGAGCCGGTCCGCCGTCCGCAGCTGGGCTGCCCATAAACTGATGACTGTGACTGATTTTGCTAACGTCCCCGACGCCCCTGTCAGCGAGGATCCGGCGTTGCTCGCGGCGCTGGCACGGGACCTGACCGCGCTGGGCTACACGGTCGACGGCGTCGAGGCACTGTTGGGCGTCGAGGCGTACCAGGCGTTTACCCGGGACCAGCCCGTCCCGGCGCTGCTGAAAACCCGGGACGACGACGGCGGCTTGGCCGCCGTCGTCAGGCTCTGGCTGCTGGCGGAGCCGGTGGCGCGCGGAACGCTCGCTGCCGCTCTGCCGGAATCCGGCGTGGATGCTCTGCTGGCACTGCGGCTGGTGGACGCCGATGGGCCGGACGCGCTGCGCGCCGCCGTCGACCTTCGGCCCTATGGCTGGCCGGCGAACGACGACGGCAGCGGCGGGGCGGAGCTGTGGGTGGCGAGTGACCTTGCCGCCCATCAGCGGCCCGGCGTGCTGCGCCGGGATCACGTGCTCGGCATCGGGCAGGCCTCGCTGACCCTGGCGCAAAGCATCGTCCGCACCCCGGTCGCGCGTGCGCTGGATGTGGGCACCGGCTGTGGTATCCAGACCTTCCACCTGCTGCACCATGCGGACCAGGTGGCGGCGACCGATATTTCAGAGCGGGCGCTCGCCTTCACCCGATTCAACCTGCTGCTGAACGCCGTCGAACTCCTGCTGGAAAAATCCGCCGGACCCCGGATCCGACGCTTCGAGGAGATTCTGTACCCGATAGAACAGCCGGTCGGCCCGCACCTGGGCGCCGCCGTCGGGCATGCCGACTGGCTGGCCGGGCTTGCACCGGGCCGTCTGCAGGACACCCGACTGACCGTGGCCGAGGACGTCACCGAAGAACGCCACCAGCGTCCCGGGGCCGAACATCCCGGGGTGATTCTGCTCCGCCAGGGTGCCGGGCTGCGCCGTACCAATCTGCTCAGCACGGAACTGGCCGGTTTTGTCTCGGTCTGCGATGGCGAACTAACGGTCGGGCAGATCATTGGGGCGCTGGCGGCGCTGCTGGGCCGGGAGGAGGACGGCAGCGCATCCGACAGCTTCACCCACGGGCTGCTCGAGGAGATCCGTCAGCTGATCCTGGACGGCTTCCTCCTCCCCATCACCCCCAGTTGAGCCCCCGCCCCAACCGAACCGCCCTTCCCAACTGAGTCGCATTTGTTGCACTCAAAACGCGATTTGAGTGCAACAAATGCGACTCAGTTGGGAAGGGGAGACGGCCAGATGGCCGTGGGCCCGGACGTGCAGTTAGACGGGCGAATGCACGTTGGGTGAGAAAATATGGTGAACTAGGCTCTCGGGGGCTGAGTCTGCCCACCTAACCTGTCCCACGTAGGAGTACCGTGCCCACCAAGGCAACAGCTGCCAAGCCGAAGTCCGGCAAGAAGCTAGTCATCGTCGAGTCACCCGCCAAAAGCAAGACCATTGGCAAGTATCTTGGCGAGGGCTTTGTGGTCGAGGCATCCATCGGCCACATCCGTGACCTGCCGCAGCCTTCAGACCTCCCGGCGGAGCTGAAAAAGACCTCCATCGGCAAGTTCGCCGTCGATCTGGATAACGACTTTAAGCCCTACTATGTCGTCTCGCCGGACAAAAAGAAGAAGGTCGCCGAGCTTAAGGCAGCGCTCAAGGACGCCGACGAACTCTATCTCGCAACTGACGGTGACCGCGAAGGCGAGGCCATTGCCTGGCACCTGCTCGAGGTGCTCAAACCCAAAGTCCCTGTATATCGGATGACGTTTGCGGAGATCACCAAGGAATCCCTGCAGCGCGCCCTCGGCAATCTGCGCGACCTGGACACGGATCTGGTGGATGCGCAGGAGACCAGGCGCGTCCTGGACCGTCTCTATGGCTATGAAATTTCGCCCGTTCTCTGGCGTAAAGTTTCCCGCGGGCTCTCCGCGGGACGGGTGCAGTCCGTCGTCACGCGGATGGTGGTGGTGCGTGAGCGTGAGCGGATGGCTTTCCGGTCCGCCTCCTACTGGGATCTGGCGGGCACCTTCACCCCGCTGACCTCGGACGAGGCTTTCCGGGCCAAGCTGGCGTCCCTGGACGGCCAGCGCGTCGCCTCGGGCCGCGATTTCAACGACGCCGGCGAGCTGACCGGCAAAAACGTGGCACATCTGCGCGAAGAATCTGCCAAAGCCATAGCGTCGGCCCTGGAAACGGCAGATTTCACCGTCCGGTCGATGGAGCATAAGCCCTACACTCGTCGTCCGGCCGCACCGTTTACGACGTCGACACTGCAGCAGGAGGCGGGACGTAAGCTGCGTTTCTCGTCCAAGAGCACGATGCAGGTGGCGCAGCGGCTGTACGAAAACGGGTACATCACGTATATGCGTACGGATTCCTCGGCGCTCAGCGACGAGGCCGTCAATGCCGCGCGCCGGCAGGCAGCGGAGCTGTACGGAACGGAGTTTGTGCCGCAGGCCAAGCGCGTTTACGCGAACAAGAGCGCGAACGCGCAGGAGGCGCACGAGGCCGTCCGGCCCGCTGGAGACTCCTTCCGCACGCCCGCTCAGGTAGCCAGTGCGCTTAAGGGCGACGAATTCAAACTGTACGAATTGATCTGGAAGCGTACGGTCGCCTCGCAGATGGCGGATGCCAAAGGCTCGACGGCGACAATCCGGCTGGGCGCTGCGTTTACCGGGCCTTCCGGGAACCAGGACGCGGAGTTCTCCGCCTCCGGAACGGTGATCACCTTCCGGGGCTTCCTGGCCGCCTATGAAGAGGGCAAAGACGAGGTCCGCGGTTCGGAGGATTCGGACGCGGACCGCCGGCTGCCGAATGTCAAGGAAAACGACGCCCTGCGTGCTGCCGACGTGGCCGCCCTGGGCCACGAAACCTCGCCTCCCCCGCGCTTCACCGAGGCTTCGCTGACGAAGGAAATGGAAGAGCGCGACATCGGCCGGCCGTCCACCTACGCGTCCACGCTCTCCACCATCATGGACCGCGGCTATGTCCGCAAGCAGGGTTCGGCGCTGGTGCCCAGCTGGGTGGCGTTCTCCGTGGTCCGGCTGCTGGAGCAGCACTTCACCGATTATGTGGACTACAAATTCACCGCCGGCATGGAAACCGGCCTGGACCGCATCGCCAAGGGTGAGGAAGTGGGCGCCAACTGGCTCAAGCACTTCTACTTCGGCGACGATCACGACGCCGGCTTGCTGAACATTGTGAACAATCTGGGTGAGATCGATGCCCGGGAGATCAATTCCATCCCGATCACGGACGGCATCACCCTGCGGGTCGGCAAGTTCGGGCCTTATCTGGAAAGCTCCGTCCCCACTCTGGACGAAAAGACGGGGGAGATCATCGAGTCCGCCCGGGCGAACGTCCCCGAGGATCTTGCTCCGGATGAGCTCACCGCCGAAAAGGCCGTAGAGCTGATGAACACCGCCGCGCCGGAGGAACGCGTGCTGGGGACTGACCCGGCGACCGGGCGTTCCGTGGTGGCCAAGAACGGTCGCTACGGTGCCTACGTGACCGAGATCATCCCCGAGCCGACGGCTGAGGAACTGGCGAATGCTCCGGTGGAATATTACAAGAACGGCAAACCGAAGCCACCGAAAAAGCCCGTCAAAGCCAAGCCGCAGACCGGCTCCCTGTTCAAATCGATGACGGTTGAAGAGGTCACCTTGGATCAGGCTCTGCAGCTGATGAGTCTGCCACGGGTGCTCGGGGCCGATGCCGAGGGCCATGAGATCACGGTGCAGAACGGCCGGTTTGGTCCCTACCTGAAAAAGGGGACAGACTCGCGCTCTATCGGCACCGAAGAGGAGATCTTCACGATCACCCTCGAGGACGCGCTCGCGATTTATTCGCAGCCCAAACAGCGCGGTGCCCGGGCCGCGGTGCCGCCGCTTGCTGAATTCGGTGAGGACCCCGTCTCCGGCAAGGCAATTGTGGTGAAGGAAGGCCGATTCGGCCCGTACATTACCGACGGCGTCACGAACATTACAGTTCCCCGGGACACGTCCATGGAGGAACTGACGCGTGAACGAGCGGTGGAGTTGCTGGCGGACAAGCGCGAGCGGGGCCCGGTCAAACGGACCACCAAGGCGCCGGCCAAGCGCAAGGTCGCGGCCAAGAAGTAGGGACCGCGCCTTGGACGGACGACGGCGGCTGGCTGAGTCGTACGTAACAGCTAGACTCCGGAGTTGTGCCTTGGATTTGGACGGATGCCGCGGGAATTTCGCCGGCATCTTTCCATTTCCACGGCACCATGCACCGCCCCGGCGGGGTCCCTTCACCGAGCAGGCGTTGGTTAACGCGGCAACGCCGGGACGCGCAATAATTGGCACATGCGACTTGGCGTCCTCGACATTGGTTCAAACACGGTCCACCTGCTGCTTGTCGACGCGCACCCGGGTGCCCAGCCGGTGCCCTTTGCCTCGCACAAGCGCTCGCTCTCCCTGGTGCAGTACCTTGATCCGGAGGGCAACATCAGCGATGCCGGGCAGCATGAATTGATCGAATTCATGCTGGAAGCCTGGGAATTCGCCGCCAAGCACAAGGCGAAGGACCTGCTGGCATTCTGCACCTCGGCCATCCGGGAGGCCACCAACGGGGCCGAGGTACTGGCCCGCGTCCAGCGCGAGACCACCATCGCCTTGGAGGAGCTCACCGGGGAAGAGGAAGCGGAGATGACGTTCTTCGCCGTCCGGCGCTGGTACGGCTGGGGAGCCGGCACCATCCTGAACCTGGATATCGGCGGCGGTTCGTTTGAAATCGCGATGGGCCAGAACGAGCTTCCCGCTATCGCCAACTCGGTTGCGCTGGGGGCCGGCCGCCTGACGCTGGACTGGCTGCCGGAGGATCCACCCAGCGCCAAGAGCGTGAAGGATCTGCGCAAACACATCCGGGCCACGCTTAAGGAACCCGTGGCGCAGACCCTGAAACTCGGGACTCCCAACCTCGTCACCGGCTCGTCGAAGACGTTCCGTGCGCTGGCGCGCATCACGGGCGCCGCGCCCAGTTCCATGGGTCCGTATATCCGGAGGGATTTGCTGCTCTCCGATCTGGGACTGTGGACGCAAAGACTGGCGGCGATGACCGCCGCGGACAGGCTTCATCTGCCCGGCGTCTCCACCGCCCGCGCCCACCAGGTGCTGGCGGGTGCCTTGGTGGCGGAGGCTGCGCTGCAGCTGTTCAATGTGCAGAGCGTGCAGATCTGCCCCTGGGCGCTGCGGGAGGGACTGATCCTTCGCCGGCTCGATCAGTTGGTTTTTGACGGCCCGCTGGCGCCGCCTGCCCATATTCCGTTACGTCGAAATCGCTTGGCTGAGGCAGGTTAGGAAGTGATGGCCGAGGCGGAACGCGCCCTGGGCCGGCCCGAGCCGAGCGCTGACAGGCATATCCCGGTGGCCCTTTCGAGCGCCTCGGTCTAGCCGCTCACGGTCCATGACGCGTTCGCCGTAGCCGCCGATCCGGGGTACGACGGCGTTGAGGTGATGGTGACGCACAACGCCGTCAGCCAGAATACGGACGCCTTGATCAGCCTCAGCCAGCGTTACGGGCAGCCCGTGCTTGCCATCTATGCCCCACACTCCTGCTCACACAGCAGGTCTGGGGCAGCGCCTGGAACAAGATCGAGCGCTCGGCGCAGATCGCCGTCAAGGTGGGCGCCGCCGCCGTCGTGGTTCACCCGCCGTTCCGCTGGCAGAACGACTATGCCGAAACGTTCGGCCACGGGGTGCGCGATCTCGCCGAGTCCTACGGGATCCGGATCGCGGTGGAGGATATGTACCCCTGGCGGGTGCGCGGACGGTAGGCGCCGGCGTACCTGCCGCACTGGGACCCGATCGGGCAGGATTACGACGACGTCACTTGGGACCTGTCGCACGCCCCCTCCGCGGACGCGAGCAGCCTCGACGCAATCAAGGGGCGGGGACCCGGCAGCGGCATCTGCCTCTCACGGACGGAACGGACTCCGGCAAGGATGAGCACCTGGTGCCGGGCTACGGTCGGCAGGAATGCGTTGAGGTGCTGACGTATCTGTGCGAACACGGGTTCGACGGCGCCGATGTCGCCTAGATATCGACGCGTAAGGCCAAGGGGGCCGGGGAGCGCGAGGAATGGCTGGCGGAAACCCTGCAGTCTGCCCGCCTTCATCTGGTCCAACTGCGGGCGAGTGACCCTGGTCCCCGGCCCGGTCTCCCCCTCGGACCGTTAGCCCGGGCTCCTCAAGGAACCTTAAAAGCGAAAGCGCCGGAAAGCCGTGAGCCGATGATTGGGGGGAAACATCGGCGGACTCTCCGGCGCAATGATCGGAGCCGGCAATCCGGAGCCGATCGGTTATCACTCGCACCTTTATGGGGTAGTTACTACAGTAATGAAGGATTCTGAGCGCGACCTGTCGACAGGCTGGGAATTGACTGCCAATAGAAGGCCCGCAGGGGCGCATTGCCGTCCCGCAGGACCCGCATTGAGGTAGCGATTGAGGTAGCGCGGGGCCCACGCTGAATCGGTGGTTGTGAAAAGATGGCTGCATGATCAATAGAATCGCTTTTCTTGGCTGCGGGTCCATGGGCGAGGCAATCCTCGCCGGCCTGCTCGGCTCCGGGCTCAAGCCGTCATCCGTGGTGGCAACCGTTCGACGTGTCGAGCGGGCGGAGGAGCTGGCCTCCCGGTACGGCATCACCGCTCTGGCCGGTGCGGAGGAACCGGAGGCCAACCCGCTGGCCGTGCAGGGCGCCGATGTGGTGATTCTGGCCGTCAAACCCGCCGGTATCGCTCAGCTGTGCCGTGAGGTTGCGCCAGCGCTGGCGGCAGGAACCGTGCTGGTCAGCGTGGCGGCCGGCGTTTCCCTGGCCCAGCTGGCTGCGGCTTTACCGCAGGATCAGCCGGTGATCCGATCGATCCCGAACACGCCGCTGAAGGTGCGCCGCGGCGTCGTCGCCCTGTCCACCGGATCAGGGACCACGCCGGAACAGTTGTCCCTGGCCCACGAGGTGTTCGTTTCCTCGGGCCTGGTGCTCGATGTGCCCGAGGAGCAACAGGACGCCGTATCCGCCATCAGCGGCTCGGGGCCGGCCTACGTTTTCTATCTGGCGGAAGCCCTGGCGGCCGCCGCGCAGGAATTCGGCCTGGATGAGGACACCGCGCGGATGCTGGCCCGCGAAACGGTGGCCGGTGCCGGTCTGATGCTCACGGAGCCCGGGGCGGATCCCGCGGTGCTGCGCCGCGCCGTCAGCAGCCCCGGCGGCACCACCGAACAGGCGATTGCCACCTTCGAGGCGCAGGGCCTTCCGGCCATCGTCGCCGCCGGGACGAAGGCAGCGGCCGCGCGGGCGGCGGCGATCACCGAGGATCTGGCGGGCCGCTAGTCAGCTGTGAATTTCCCCTGTTGCCGGTGACTATGGGATCTGTCCGGGTCGGTAAGTATGCTGAGGTTCTGGCACCTCATACCCCCGTACCTCACTAGGAGGAGCACCGTGCAGGCATTAACTATCGTTCCCGGTACGAAAGACTCGCTGGAATTACGGAACATTCCCGCCCCTGACCCCCACGAAGGCTCAGTTCTAGTGGCGGGGCTGGCCGTGGGGCTGTGCGGGACCGATGTGGAAATCATCGATGCCCAATACGGCCAAGCTCCCGAAGGCTCCTCCTTCCTGGTCCTGGGCCATGAAAATATCGGCAGGGTGCTTGAGGCTCCGCAAGGATCGGATCTGAGCCCCGGCGACCTTGTGGTCGGTATCGTCCGCAGACCGGATCCGGTGCCCTGCAAGGCCTGCGCCGCGGGCGAATGGGATATGTGCCGCAATGGCCGGTACACCGAGCATGGGATCAAGGGGTTGCACGGCTTTGCCAGGGAGCAGTGGCGGGCGGATCCCGATGCGCTGGTCAGGCTGGACAGGTCCATGGCGGACATCGGCGTGCTTCTCGAACCCACCACGATTGTGGCCAAGGCATGGGAACAGCTTGACCGGATCGGCAGCCGGGCGTTCTTTGACCCGAAAACAGCGGTGGTGACGGGTGCAGGACCCGTGGGGCTGCTGGCGGCACTGCTCGGCAGCCAGCGCGGGCTGGAAGTCCATGTTTTCGACCGGGTGACAGACGGACCGAAGCCCGGCTTGGTCAGGGATCTGGGCGCGGTCTATCATACGGACTCACTCGCGGAGTCCGGCGTCAAAGCCGACGTCCTGCTCGAATGTACCGGCGTCCCGTCCGTGGTGATCGAGGTGATGACGTGCGGCGCGACAGACGCAATCGCATGCCTGACCGGCGTTTCCAGCACCGGGAAGACCACTGCTGTGGACGTCGGCGCGATGAACCGCCAGGCGGTCCTGGGTAACCAAGTGGTCTTCGGCAGCGTCAACGCAAACCGGCGTCATTACGAGGCGGCGGTGGAGGCGCTCGGCAGAGCGGATGCAGCATGGCTGGGCAGGCTGATCACTCGGCGGGTTCCACTGGCGGATTTCCGCGAGGCCTTCACGCACGGCGCCGGGGATGTCAAGGTGGTGCTGCAGATCCAGGCACCCAAGACTGCGTAGTCCCTGCTGGTGCGGCGGAAGCGGGCCGACGTCCGGGCGGCGCCGCCCCAAAGGGGCAGCCCGTCCGGATGTCAGGGACGGGCCGCGAAACGCTCCAACAGATCCACATGTCCGGAGACGATCAGCATGTCGCGTCCGGAAACCTTGGTGTCCGGCTGCGCGTAGGTGAAATCCTCGCCGGGTGATTTCACACCCACCACGGTGATACCATATTTGCTGCGGACCTTGGATTCGGCCAGGGTGAAGCCTTGCGTTTCCGTCGGCGGGTACATCTTCACGATGGCAAAATCGTCGTCGAATTCAATGAAATCCAGCATCCGCCCGGAGACCAGGTGCGCGGCGCGGACGCCGGCATCCGCCTCCGGATAGATCACATGGTTGGCGCCGATCCGGGTCAGAATCTTGCCATGTGACTGGGTGATGGCCTTGACCCACAGGTGCTCAATGCCCAGATCCACCAGGTTCACGGTGATCAGCACACTCGACTCAATGGAAGTGCCGACGCCGACGACGGCGGAGGAGAAGTCCTGCGCGCCCAGCTGGCGCAGCGCATCGATGTTGGTGGCGTCGGCCTCCACCACGTGCGTGAGCGTCCCGGCCCACTTCTGCACCAGGACCGGGTCCCGCTCGATGGCCAGAACCTCCCGGCCCTGTTTCACCAGTTGTTCCGCGGTGGCGGCGCCGAAACGGCCGAGCCCGATCACCAGGACGGGGGCGTTATGCGACGGGCGATTGGAGTTGGATCTGTTGGAGCTGGATTTTTCAGCCAATGATCGGCCTTTCTTCCGGATAGTGGAACAGCTGACGGCGCTGGCGCAGAGCAAGCGCCGCGGCAAGCGTGATGCTGCCGATGCGGCCGGCGAACATGAGAACCGACAGGACATAAACCCCCGCCGGGGGAAGCTGAGAGCTCAGCCCGGTGCTCAGTCCTACCGTGGCAAAGGCGGAGATGGCCTCAAAGAGCACCCGGTCCAGGCTCTGACCGCTGATGGCCAGCAGTGCTCCGGTGGCCACCATGACCAGCGTGGCACCCATCATGATCACCGAGATCGCCACCCGCAGGATACCCTGTGGGATGGTGCGACCGTAGATCTTGACATCATTGTCGCCGCGCGCCTCGGCCATGATGGCCAGGAACATCACCGCCAGCGTGGTGACCTTGATGCCGCCTGCCGTTGAGGCAGAGCCACCGCCGGCGAACATCAGCGCATCGGTGAGCAGCATGGTGGAGGAGTTCATTTGGTTCATGTCCACCAGATTGAATCCCAGCGACCTGCTCATCACGGAGGCGAAGAGCGCGTGCGTGACCTTGTCACCCACACCCATGGAGCCGATGGTGGCCGGGTTGGACCATTCCATGAACCCCCAGAGAAAGGCACCTGAGACCAGCAGAATCAGGGAAACCTGGATGGTGAGTTTGGTATGCAGGTTCCAGCGCCTGATCCGGAACCCCGAGCTCAGCAGAACCATCAGCACCGGGAAGCCGAGACTGCCGATAAAGCCGCCCAGCATCAGTGGTGTCAGCACCCAGAGGTCGTTTTCATAGGGGACCACGCCGTCCGATTGCGGGGTGAATCCAGCGTTGTTGAAGGAGGAAATGGAGTAGAACACGGCATGCCAGATTGCCTGTGGGAAACTCTCGCCCAGGATCATGAACCGCGGCACGAGCATCAGGGCCAGCGCGATTTCGATGCACACGGACGTGGTGATGACGATCCGCAGCAGCGTACCGACCTCGCCGAGCCGGCCGGCGTTCATGGCCTCTTGGGCGATCAACTTGCCGCGCACACCGAGTCGCTTGCTGACCATGAGCGCCATCAGTGAGGCCAAGGTCAAAATCCCCAGGCCTCCGACGAAAATGCCGATCAGGATCACCAGCTGGCCGAAGAAGGTCCAGTGCAGTGCCGTGGACACGGTGGTGAGACCTGTGACGCAGACGGCTGAAACCGCCGTGAAGAGTGCATCGTGGAAGGGTGTGACCTTGCCGTCCGCCGCGGAGACGGGCAAGGACAGCAGGCCGGTGAACAGCAGAATGACCAAGGCGAAGACAATCAGTGCCAGCCGCGCCGGTGAGCTGTTGGCCACCCTGTCCACGAAGTCGCGGACAGCGGTGAAGCCGAAGCGGGCGGAGGTCTTAGGTCGGTGCCTGACATTTTGACTCTTGGTCATGCGTGTCCTGTCCCTCCTGCCATCCTGTTCGGTGCCGCGGCACGCGCGGCGAACCGGCGTAATTGCTCTGTTGAGTAGTCAACCACCTTTCCGGCGCGGATTCCGCGGGATGCACGGGAGCTGCGGGAAGCGCGCGGCGTCCCAATTGGGTAGCCTGTGAGAGATGTCATCGATCGCGAGCACCGGGCCAACGGCCGTCCCGACCAGCATAGTCTGGAGCGAGGCCATGATGGCCTACAACTTTGGCGCCGATCACCCGATGGCGCCGGCCCGGCTGGAGCTGACCGCCCGCCTTGCCGATGCGCTGGGCCTCTTTCACCGGCCCGGGCTGGAGCTGCTGGAACCAGCGGTGGCCACGGACGCGCAGCTGGGCACCGTGCACAGCCGCGACTACATTGCCGCCGTGCGCCGCGTCAGCCTCAATCCGGACCACCCCGACGAAGCCCGCGGTCTGGGCACCGAGGACGATCCGGCCTTCGCGGGCATCCATGAGGCCAGCGCGCGGCTGGCAGGCGGTTCTTGGGCTGCTGCTGAAGCCGTGCTGTCCGGGAATACCGTGCACGCGGTCAATTTTAGCGGCGGTATGCACCACGCCAGCCGGGACAAGGCCAGCGGCTTCTGCATCTACAACGACGCGGCGCTCGCCGTCCAACGCCTGCTCGACGGCGGCGTCCGGCGGGTGGCCTATTTGGACATCGACGCCCATCACGGTGACGGAACCCAGAGTATTTTCTGGAACGATCCGCGGGTTCTGACCATCTCGCTGCATGAAAGCGGTCTGACCTTGTTTCCGGGCACTGGATTCGCCAATGACATTGGTGGTCCGGACGCTCCGGGAACCGCCGTGAATGTGGCCCTTCCCCCGCAGACCGGTGACGCAGGCTGGCTGCGCGCCTTCCACGCCGTCGTGCCTCAGCTCGTGGAGGCCTTCAAACCGGAGATCATCGTCAGCCAGCACGGCTGCGATTCGCACAAGGACGATCCGCTGACGCATCTGAACACCAGCGTGGACGCCCAGCGTGAGGCTGCGCTCGGCATTGCGCGGCTCGCGGCCAGACTCTGCGGGGATCGTTGGATTGCCACCGGCGGCGGCGGTTACAACGTCACCAGCGTGGTGCCGCGGGTCTGGAGCCACCTGATCGCCATTTCAAGCGGGGTCCCGCTGCCGCTGAGGACCGTGGTCCCGCAGCCCTGGCGGGATTATGTGCTGGAGAGATACGGCCGGGCAGCCCCGGAACTAATGGGCGACGGCGTCGATCTCTGGTGGCGCTCGTGGGAGGTGGGGTACAACCCCAACGACGCGGTGGACCGCACCGTGATGGCAACCCGCAAGGAAATCTTCCCGCTGTACGGTCTGGACCCGTGGTTCGACTGAACGGCTGGTTCGACTGAACGGCTGCGTGCCAATAGCCTGCCAACGCCAGGGAAGGACGGATGCCCTCGGGCGCATATATCGCTAGGGTGGTGGCATGGTGAATGACGATGTTTTTGCGGTTATCGCGGAGGCGACCCGGCGTGACATTCTGGCTTCGTTGAAAGCGGGGGATAAGGCTGTCGGGCAGCTGGTTGAGGAGCTCGGCGCGAGCCAGCCTACCGTTTCCAAGCACCTGCGCGTGCTGCGCGAAGCCTCCCTGGTCACCATGCGGGCTGAAGGGCAGAAGCGTTTTTACGCGCTCACACCTGACCCGCTGCGTCTGGTGCGCAGCTGGTTGGCGGAGTTCGACGGCTGCGCGGCCGGCCCGGGTGCGAACGAATCGGCCGTCCCGGTGACCGTCGACGGTACCCGGTCGGCCTCCGACGGACTGCGGACGGAAGCCCTTACGCCGGCAGGCCAGCAGACTTCAGCACAGTACCGCGTCCCGGTGCGGGAGCCGCGTTTGCGCGGAGAGCCTGAGCTGGCGCCTGACCGGGAGCCCGAGAGGGCACCGGACCGCGGCCGGGAAAGGACCCCGGACCAGGCGCCGGCGCTGCCGGCGGCAGTGACGCTGCCGGTCGTCCTCGGACCCGACACCGTGCTGGGTACGGACGGAACAAGGCCCCAGCAGCTCGGACGGACGGTGGGGCGGGCGGCCTACAAGGCCGCCGATCTGTTGGCGAATCTGCCGAAATTCGGCCGGCGCAAAGACTGAGTCCGGCCGGGCAAGGGATTATGTGACGTGATTTCCACCGCGGCCGCTACCGGAATCCGTCTCACACAGTGACCGCGATTCGCATGTAGGACCTCCTGGCTGGAACCATGGAAATGAATTAATCCGCCGTTCGCGCAGACGCACGGCTAGTAGCAGCCACATGATTTGTATAGGGGAGACCTATGGACGGAAGACTCGGAACCATCCGGGACCAGGTATTGGCCCGCAACCCGGGGGAACACGAGTTTCACCAGGCAGTCGTTGAGGTCTTTGAAAGCCTCGGCCCGGTGCTCGACAAGCACCCCGAGTTCCTGGATGCTGCGGTGCTGGAACGCCTCTGCGAGCCCGAACGCCAGATCATTTTCCGCGTACCGTGGACGGACGACGCCGGTCAGGTCCAGATCAACCGGGGCTTCCGGGTGGAGTTCAATTCCGCGCTGGGACCGTTCAAGGGCGGTCTGCGCTTTCATCCGTCCGTGTACCTGGGGATCGTGAAATTCCTTGGCTTTGAGCAGATCTTCAAGAACGCGCTCACCGGGATGCCGATCGGTGGCGGCAAGGGCGGCTCCGACTTTGACCCCCGGGGCAAATCCGATGCGGAGGTCATGCGCTTCTGCCAGTCCTTCATGACGGAGCTGTACCGCCACATCGGCGAGTACACTGACGTTCCCGCCGGGGATATCGGCGTGGGCGGTCGCGAGATCGGTTATCTCTTCGGACAGTACAAGCGGATCACCAACAGGTTCGAGTCGGGTGTGCTCACGGGCAAGGGCATGTCCTGGGGTGGCTCATTGGTCCGCCCGGAGGCCACTGGCTATGGAACGGTGCTCTTCACCCAGGAAATGCTGAAGACGCGCGGCCAGTCCTTTGACGGTCAACGCGTGGTGGTATCGGGCTCCGGAAATGTCGCCATCTACGCCATCGCCAAGTCACAGCAGCTCGGCGCGAATGTGGTGTCCTGCTCCGATTCCGCCGGCTACGTGGTGGACGAGAAGGGCATCGATGTTGGGCTGCTGCGGCAGATCAAGGAAGTCGAGCGCGGGCGTCTGAAGGACTACGCGGCCCGCCGGGGATCCGCCGTCAGCTATGTTGAAGGCGGATCCGTCTGGGACGTTCCGGCGACCGTGGCGCTGCCCTGCGCCACCCAGAACGAACTGGATGCTGCCGCCGCGGCGGTCCTGGTCAAGAACGGTTTGCTGGCGGTGGCCGAAGGCGCGAACATGCCCTGCACCCGCGACGCGGTGGCCCTTTTCCAGGAAGCGGGGATCCTCTTCGCACCGGGGAAGGCGGCGAACGCCGGGGGTGTGGCCACCTCTGCCCTGGAAATGCAGCAGAATGCCAGCAGGGACTCCTGGAGCTTCGAGCACACCGAGGCCCGGCTGACCGATATCATGGTTGGCATCCACGACCGCTGCGCGCAGACCGCGGACACGTACGGCTCGCCGGGCAATTACGTGGTGGGCGCGAACATCGGTGGCTTCGTCAAGGTCGCGGATGCGATGCTGGCCCAAGGCCTGATCTAGCCGCTCGGCCCCTCCCGGCTCCAACCGCCTCGGACCCTCCCGGACCCCGCATCCAGGTCCCACCTCGCGCCCATGTTTCGCCCGGACATGGGCGCGAAGTGCACCATCGATCAACCTGCCGGCCGCCAACAGGAAAGCCACCCATGCCGCTCTCTGACTATCCGCTGGAACAGCTGCGGGACTACACCTCGGCGGCCAGCAGGCCGGCGGACATCGACGGATTCTGGGATGCGACAATCGCCGCGGTCCGCGCCTTCCCGTTGAATGCACGGTTCACCCCCGTGGATAACCACCTGACGGTCATCGATACCCTTGACGTGTCGTTTTCCGGCGCCGACGGCGCACCCATCAAGGGCTGGCTCCACCTGCCCGCGCACCGTGCCCCGGAAGCCCGGCTTCCCGTCGTCGTGCACTATGCCGGCTACTCAGGCGGACGAGGCCTGGTCAACCAGGACACCAGATGGGCACAGGCCGGCTACGCGCACTTCATCATGGACACCCGGGGACAGGGCTATGGCGGGATCTCCGGTGAGACGGCCGATCCGCACCCGTCCGCCGGAGAAGTGGCCTACGCCGGGCTGATGACGCGGGGGATCCGCAGCAAGGAAAGCTACTACTACCGGCGGCTGTACGTCGACGCGTTCCGAGCCGTGCAGGCGGCGCAGGCGCACCCGGAGGTGGATGCGTCCCGCGTGGTGCTCGCCGGCGTCAGCCAGGGCGGCGGCATCACCCTCGCCGTCGCCGGGCTGGCAGCCGGCCGGCTCGACGGCGTCATCGGAGCCCTGCCCGATGTGCCGTTCCTGCAGGACTTCCCGCGGGCCATTGATATTGCTCCGCGCGGACCATACCAGGAGATTGCCGGCTTCCTCAACCGGCACCGGGACCGCTATGAGCAGGTTCTGCAGGTGTTGAATTATTTCGACGGCGTACACCTGGGCCGCGCGGCGACCGCGAGAGCGTTGTTTTCGGTGGCGCTGATGGACGATATCTGCCCCCCATCGACGGTGTTTGCCGCCTACAACGCCTACGGATCCGAGGCGGCAACGCGCAAGGAACTGGAGATCTACCGCTTCAATAACCACGAGGGTGGACAGGAGTACCACTGGATCAAGCAGCTGGAATTCGTCGCGGAGTTGCTGACCGGTTAGAAACCTGGCTATGGTGGGGCCATGACAAACCGTTGGTATGCGTATTTTCCGTTGGCTCTGGAGGGGCCCGCGTCTGACTGACACGCATCCGACCTTCTTCAGAGCCAACAGGACAGGGATTATTCTCTGTCCTTCGCCATTTCCGGCGGGTTCTGTTCAGGGCCCGCTTCCAGCCAAGGAACAGGACCTCCCATGACCATCGACGCGACATCCACCGGCGTATGTGCCGGCCCCGCCAGCCACGCGGCAGCCGCCTACAGGGCCACTGGCGCGGCATGCGGTGCGGCCACCGGCGCGGCAGGCGCCGGTGGGGGCTCCAGCGCCTACACTGCGGCTGCACGGCCCACCTCGAACCTGCGGGTCAGCCAATTCACCCCGTTGCCGTCCGCTGCCCAACTGACCACCGAGCTCCCGGTGAACGCGCAGCTAAGCGCCGTCGTCGAGCGCGGGCGGGATCAGGTGCGCGCCATCATGGACGGCGTTGATGATCGGCTGCTGGTGATCGTGGGTCCGTGTTCCATCCACGACACCCGTGCCGGACTGGAGTACGCTCGCCGACTGGTCAGCGCGGCCGAGCGGCACAAGGAGAATCTGCTGATCGTCATGCGGGCCTACTTCGAGAAGCCGCGCACCACCGTCGGCTGGAAGGGCCTGATCAACGATCCCGGGCTGGACGGGCGCCACGACGTCCCGACCGGACTGCGGCAGGCGCGTAATTTCCTGCTCCAGGTGGGACGGCTGGGTATGCCGGTGGGGACCGAATTCCTGGAACCGATTAGTCCGCAGTACACCGCCGATCTCATCTCCTGGGGTGCCGTCGGCGCCCGCACCACGGAAAGCCAGATCCACCGGCAGCTGGTCTCCGGCCTCTCCATGCCGGTCGGCTTCAAGAACGGGACCGACGGCGGCCTGCAGGTGGCGCTCGACGCGTGCGCCGCTTCCTGCGTGCCGCAGTCTTTCCTGGGAATCGACGCGGCGGGCCACGCAGCGCTTGTCTCCACCGCGGGCAATCCCGATACCCACATGATCCTTCGCGGCGGCCACCAGGGGCCGAACTACGGGGTGCAGGAGGTCACCGCGGCGTCCACACGACTTGCGGCTGCCGGCCTGAACCCCCGGCTGATTGTCGATGCCAGCCATGCGAACAGCGGCAAGAACCATCACCGCCAGGCCGAGGTCGCACTGGAAATCGGCGCACAGCTGGAAGCCGGCGGGAAATCGGCCGACGCCGTTGCCGGCGTCATGCTGGAAAGTTTCCTGGCCGGCGGGGCACAAACTTTGGATGTCGCCGCGGTCGCCGCCGGGACCGCGTCAACCGCGTCGTTGACCTACGGACAGAGCGTGACCGACGCCTGCATGGAATGGGATGTTACGGCCGCCGTGCTGGACCGTCTGGCGGGCAGCGCACGCACGCGCCGGGCCAAAAACGCGACGCAGGGCGGGCACTGAGTATTAATGCCTGGAGTAGTATTAATGCCTTAGGAACTTTCCCAATGGCCGATTCTACCCCTAGAGTAGCTGGATACGGTTGAACGATGCACCCAGCATCCTGCCACGCCGTCGGAAACAGACGTGAGCGAAGGAATGCGGGGCATCGTGGCGCAGGGGCAGAACTTCTCCGACGTAAAGTTTCTGACCGTGTCGGAAGTGGCCGACGTGATGCGGGTTTCCAAGATGACCGTATACCGTCTGGTGCATTCGGGGGAGCTCCCGGCCGTGCGTTTCGGACACTCGTACCGGGTTCCGGAGTCTGCGGTGGCCGGTTATGTCCAGTCGTCCATTGTGGAGGGCCGCGGCGATGCCGGTGGCTCCGGTTCGGCGGACACCGCTTAGAGGCGGTACCCTGTTAAAGATCCATTTCCGGCTTTGACCGATACCTTGTGATCGGTCGGCCTATTCGTTGACAACTGCCCGCAAGGAAGTTGTCGTTCAACAGTTTGTGAGGACTTTCGTGGGTTCAGTTATTAAGAAGCGTCGCAAGCGTATGGCGAAGAAGAAGCATCGCAAGCTGCTTCGCAAGACCCGTCACCAGCGCCGCAACAAGAAGTAGAGAAACTTCCCGAAGCTTGGAATGCCCGTCACCGTTGTGGTGGCGGGCATTTGTTTTGGGCCGCTACTACGGCGTCCAAGGCGGTACCGCTGGGCGGTGGAGGGGAGGTCAGCGGCGGCGGATGCGGCCAAACCCTTTCCAGCCGCCATAAATGATGCCTGCCCCGGTGGCGGCCCGCAGCCCCCACGTTGCTGCACGGCGGCCGGACCGAAAATCATAAACCGGCCAGTTATTGTCCCGGGCATGGCGGCGCAGCCGGGCATCCGGGTTGATGGCCACCGGATTGCCCACGGCGCTCAGCAGCGGGATGTCGTTGTAGGAGTCGCTGTAGGCCCAGCAGCGTGCTAACGCCAGGTGCTCACGAGCGGCCAGTTCACGCGCCGCCGCGGCTTTGGCCGGGCCGTGCAGGATATCCCCGACAAGCCGTCCGGTGTAATGGCCGTCCTCGATCTCGCACACGGTGCCCAGCGCCCCGCTGAGGCCCAACCTGGAGGCGATCACGCCGGCAACCTCGATCGGCGTGGCGGTCAGCAGCCAGACCTGGCGGCCGCTGCGGAGGTGCTGCTGGGTCAGTGCCAGTGTCCCGGGCCAGATCTTCGACTCGATCATCTCGTCGAAGACCTCCTCACCCATGGTTTGGATAGTCTCGACGGGAATTCCGGCGGCGAGGACCAGGGCGGTGTCACGGACGGAATGGACATCTTCCATCGTCTCCCCGCGCAACACAAACTTTGCCTGCTTCCAGGCGAATCCTGCGGCGTCGCGAAGAGTGAAGGCCTTCTTTTGGTACATCTTGCGGGCAACGTGGAAGAGGCTGGCGCCCTTCATCAAGGTGTTATCGACGTCAAAAAAAGCGGCTTCGCCCTCGTGGTCCGAACTGGCCGGGAGGTCCTCGGCTGTCACTAAGTTCACTTCGGGCATGGCTTGAGTCTAGTCAATCGGAATGGTCTATGCCCGATAGCGCCTCTTGGCGGCGGCCGCGCCGGGCCAGGCGGACTAGATTTGTCGTATGCGTAGTTCCGACGGCCGGCAGCAGGAACCGGCGCCCGCACATCCCGAACTCACTCTGGTGACCAGATCCGGCTGCCATCTATGCGGCGGGGCCAGGATCGTGGTGGACACTGTAGCGGCGGACTTGGGCCTGCGCTGGGAGGAACAATCGATAGACGATGACGAAAGCCTCACCGCGCGCTTCGCGGAGGAAGTTCCCGTGGTTCTGGTCAACGGTGTGCAGCGCGATTTTTGGAAGATCGATCCGGACCGGCTGCGGCGGATTCTCCTCGAGGCAATGGAACCGCCGCCCAAGTGAACGCACGGCCGTCGACTTTGCCGCCCCCGTCCGGAGCCCTACAGTGGAGATAGCCCGACGGCGGCTTTACGCATAGGTTCCGCGCTACGGCAGCATGGTGCAGTCGAAGAAATCTGGAGCAACGTTCGTGCCCTCATCTCACATTTCCCCGGAACAGCCGGCAGAACTGCCGGCTGTCGCGCGCCAGCTGCCGCCCGCAACCGTGGCACGGCTGACGATTTATCTACGTGCCCTCACCGCGATGCTGGCCGGTGGGGCCGAGCGTGTTTCCTCCGAGGCGCTGGCGGACGCGGCCGGCGTGAGTTCTTCCAATGTCCGCAAGGACCTGTCGTATCTCGGTTCATACGGAACCCGCGGAGTCGGTTACGAAGCCCAGCATCTGAGCGGCGAAATCGCAGCCGCACTCGGACTGACACACGACTGGCGCGTGGCGATAGTCGGCGCCGGCAACCTGGGCCGGGCCCTCGCACGCTATGCGGGCTTTGAATCCCGGGGCTTCGACGTCGTGGCGCTCTTCGATGCGGATCAGCTGATGGTTGGCAATGAGGTGGGCTGGCTCCGGGTCAGTGATGTTAAGGACCTGGAGGTTGTCCTGGCGCGTACCAGGGCGAATATGGTGGTGCTCGCACTGCCGGGTACGGTGGCCCAGCAGATGTGTGACCGGGTGATCGCGGCCGGTGTCCACAGCATCCTGAGTTTTGCGCCGGTGGTCCTCCAAGTGCCGGCCTTCGTCAACCTCCGCAAGGTGGATATGGCCACCGAGCTGCAGATCCTCGCCTACCATGCCCAACGCGCCCAGGAGCCGGGCCTGCGCGAGGGCCGTCCTAGCGCCTGAAGTAGTCCGTGGCTGGGCCCCGGAACAGCAGAACCATGGCGACAATGCCGAGGAGCATCTGGGCCGCTGTGATCAGGTCCGGCTGGAGCAGCGACAAAAGGGACAATGCCGCCAAAACGGCTCCGGTGATGCGGGCCCAGTTGCGGCCCTTGCGGATCTGGAACGCGATCAGGACATAGATTCCCACCGCCGCCGTGCTGAGCACCACAGCGGTAATGAGCAGTGGCTGCAGCAGGCTGGCGTCCTTCAGCCCGGCGTCCAGGAGCATCTGCCCTGCGGTGGATTGTCCACCCGGAGTGACCATGGCGATGGCCCCCAGGACCACCAGCATGGCTTCGATCACGCCGGCGCCCAGAATCAGCCGGAAGGCGATCTCCACCTGACGCGGCGGCGTCTGCCGCGCGGCTCGCTTTTCCCCGGTGCGCTTAACCGTGGTTCCTTCGTCTGGCCCGCTGGAACGGCCGGACCGCGGCGACTTAGCGGGCGCCGGGTCGGTTGCGGGCCGCTGGTATCCCGGCGGAGCATACTGCCCGTAGCGTGGAACACCTGGGGATATCTCACCATAGTGGCCGAGTCCGGGCGTTGCCTTCGGCCCGGTCCGGGGCTCTTCGTCCGGGGCGCTCATGAGGGTCCAATCGGTCGGTTGCGGATGAGGCTTTTGCCGCGGACCGGGTGTTAAAGAGGTGAACCGCGGCGGGTTCTTCAACCCTACCGCGGTCCCCTCAAGGCGCTAACCCCGCCCTTGCTGAATACCAGGAACTACTGCAGATACCCCTGCGGCCGGCGCGCCTTGAAGTATGCCTGGGCCGGGGGCAGCAGCAGGAGGATGCCGCCGATGACGATGGCGACGGAGCTCAGCAGATTAATCAGGCTCACGGCACTGGCGAACATCCCGATGAGCGAGAAGAGTCCCCCGATGATGTTCAGAGCAGCCAGTATGATCAGTACGACGCGGGCCCAGCCAACACCTTCCTTCATGAGGAGGGCTAACCAGATGAAAACTGCGGTAAAGATAATCGCAAAGACGAAACCGATCACGGCGAAGCCCACGACAAATGCGCCGGATCGGCTCCCGACAAGGATCAGACTGACCAGACTTGCCAGCAGGTTGAGAAGGGCACCGGCGACGAAGAGAAGGTACGCGTTCTTTACTTCCCGGGGAACGGCGGTAAGGTCGCGGAGTCTTTCCGGAAAGTGGCTGAAATTTGCCGCCGGTGACTTGGGCCGCTGAAGGTATCCGCCCTGCTGCCCGGCCGCGCGTTGCTGATATGCCGGAGGTGGCTGCTGGTAGCCGGGTTGCTGGTAGCCGGGTTGCTGGTAGCCGGGTTGCTGGTAGCCGGGTTGCTGGTAGCCGGGGGGAGCCTGCTGCTCGTAACCCGAACCCGATTCGGGTGCGGCGTCGGAAGCCGGTCGGGAGTCCCGTCCAGCCGCCGGTGGCTGCCCGCCGGAATGCTCCGGGTCAGGGCTCTCGTATGGTGTGCTCATGCTCACACCATAGCCCCGGCCCCATACTTTGCATAGGGACGCTGAAGCGGCCGCGTCGTGCTAACCGCACCGTGTCAATCGGCTTAACCGGCGACAATAAGCGCAATTCAGCCGGCCCTATAAGCGCAATATATACCGCGACCTAGGGTCGACGGGCGGCGCGCCCCGGGAACCGGAGCCCGGGGCGCGTCGGCCGTTGCCCTGCACAGGAGGCTGCGGATGGCGGCCCCGCTGCTGAATTACGCCTTGACGAAGGCTACTTCGAGGGTGATCGTGACCTTGTCGCCCACGAGTACGCCGCCGGCTTCCAGCGCGGCATTCCATGTCAGGCCGAAGTCCTTGCGGCTGATGACAGTTTTGCCGGAGAAACCAGCGCGCGTGGCGCCGAACGGATCAACGGCCACACCGTTGAACTCCGTTTCGAAGGTCACCGGCTTGGTGATGCCGCGGATGGTGAGGTCCCCGGCCAGCTCGTAGTCCTCGCCGGTGCCGGTGATCGAACCGGAGACGAAGGTCAGCTCGGGGAAATTCTCCACATCGAAGAAATCGGCGCCGCGGACATGCCCGTCGCGGTTGGGGTCTCCAGAGTCGAAGCTGGCGGCCTGGACGGTCGCGGTAACCGAGGATGACTCCGCGGTCTGGCCTACCGTCGCGGTCGCGGCGATGTCAGTGAACCTTCCGCGGACCTTGCTGATGCCCGCGTGCCGGACGGTGAAACCGACCTCGCTGTGCGCGCCGTCGAGGTTCCAGATGCCCTGGTCGAGTCCGGTTGAGGTGAGATGCGTTGAAGTGGACATGCGTTCTCCTTGATCAGCTGTCACGTTCAAGATGCGACAAAGTTGTGTTCAGGAAGGCTGTCTGCCCTCCATCGAAAGGTATAAGGATGCAAACGCATCTATTATTCCGAGTCCGGGAAACCTTTTTCCAGCGTGCCGGCGGTTCCTGGGAATCTCCTGATTTAGTGATTGCCCGCCTCCTTTGAGAAACTTAGTAACATGCCCCGAGTCACTGTCCATTTATTGCGCCATGGTGAGGTATTTAACCCCGAAGGCGTCCTCTATGGCAGGCTGCCGGAATTTCATCTTTCCGAACGCGGCCGTGCCATGGCCGCGTTGGTCGCCGATCACCTGCGGCAGAAGGCGGACGACGGCGCCAAGCTGGTTCATCTGGTTGCCTCGCCTTTGACGCGGGCGCAGGAAACCGCTCAACCCTCTGCCGCCGCACTGGGGCTCGATATCCGCACGGATGTGCGGATCATTGAGGCGGAGAACCATTTCGAAGGCCGCAAGGTGTCCCGGCATGAGATCCTTAGACCCAGGAACTGGCCATATTTCTGGAATCCGCTGCGGCCTTCCTGGGGCGAGCCATATAAGCAGCAGGCCGCCCGAGTGATGGAAGCGGTGCACGATGTCCGCCGTCGGGCCCTCGAACTGGGCGGCGACGAAGCGGAGGCGGTGATGGTCAGCCACCAACTGCCCATCTGGGTCACACGGCTTACGGCGGAAAACAAGCCGCTGTGGCACGACCCCCGGCGGCGTGAATGCACGCTGGCCTCGTTGACCAGTTTGGTTTTTGACGGGGAAGTCATCGCGAACGTCAGGTACAGCGAACCGGCTGCGTCGCTGCTGCCCGGCGCGGCAACGACCCCGGGAGCTTGAGAAAGTGTCCCGGAGTGAGAGAGAATTGTCTTTTCGACGTCCTGTAGAAAACTCGAATCGCGGCGAAGAGACTTGAATCGCCCTGTAGATAACTCAACTATGGAAATTTCACTCCAGTTCAGATGTGGATAAACCCGTGAGCCCTCCCATGAGCCGCCGATCCCTGCTGGCCGCCTCCGGCGCGGCTCTGGCTCTTGTCCTATCCGCCTGTACGGCCCAGGACCCGCTGGCGCAGCAGGCCAACGCTGGGGACAACAAAAACTACATTGCCGGGGACGGTTCCGTCACGGAGTTTGCCGCGGCGGAGCGGAAACCCGCAGTCAGTTTCTCCGGCAAGCTTTTCGACGGCACGGCGGTGTCATCGGACAGCTTTGCCGGCAAGGTCACCGTGCTGAACTTTTGGTACGCCGCCTGTGCCCCCTGTCGGGCGGAAGCCCCGGATCTGGAGAGCCTTTACCGGTCGCTCGGGCCGCAAGGTGCGGGCTTCTACGGGGTCAATATCCGCGATGAGGCAGCCACGGCCGATGCGTTCAACCGGAACTTCTCACTGAGCTACCCGAGCTTCAATGACCGCGACGGCGGGGTACTGCTGGCCTTGACCGGATTCGTCCCGCCGGCAGCCGTGCCCACCACGCTCGTGCTGGACAAAAAGGGAAGGGTCTCGTCCCGGATTCTCGGCCTCGCGGACAAGAGCACGCTGAAAACCCTGATTAGCGCAGCGCTGGCTGAGAGCCCGTGAATAACCCCTTTGCCGAAACGGTACTGAGCGGTTCGATGCTGCTCGCCATGCCGGTAGCGCTGCTGGCCGGTCTGGTCTCCTTCTTGTCCCCGTGCGTGCTCCCGCTGGTCCCCGGCTACCTCGGATATGTTACCGGGCTGACCGGCGTTGACCTCCAGAAGCAGCGGCGCGGGCGGATGTTTGCCGGCATCGGGCTTTTTGTGCTCGGTTTTTCCGCCGTCTTTATGCTGATCGGCGCCGTCTTCGGGCAGCTGGGCGCGTGGCTCAAGGGCCCTGACGCGGCGTGGGTGACGCAGCTGTTGGGCGTGCTCGTGATCGTGCTGGGCGTGATTTTCCTTGGCGGCATGAGCTGGTTTCAGCGGGAGGCGAAAATCCACCGCAAAACGCCGGCAGGTCTGTGGGGAGCACCCGTCCTCGGGATCACCTTCGGGCTGGGCTGGGCGCCCTGTACGGGGCCGACCCTCGGCGCGGTGCAGGCTCTTGCATTTTCCGACGGCTCCAGCGCGGTCAGAGGCGCCGTGCTGACGTTCGTCTACTGCATCGGACTGGGCCTGCCGTTCCTGCTGATCGCACTCGGATTGCGGCGGGGCCTGGGCGCGCTTGCCTACTTCCGGGCGCACCGCAGAATCCTGCAGTGGTTCGGCGGCGGGATGTTGATTGTCCTGGGGCTGCTGATGGCAGCCGGCCTGTGGGGAACGTGGATTAACGAGCTGCAGTTCTGGTTTGCCAACGAAGTGAGATTGCCGATCTGATGAACGACTCCGATCCGTTGAAGGACGCCAATTCCTTGAAAGACGCAGATTCCTTGAAAGCGACAGCGCACAAGAGACAGAATCCCGCGACCGGCGCAGCCCCGGACGGCGCAGCCCCGGACGACGCAGCCCCGACCAGAACAGCCCCCGGCGCTGCCCCGGACAATGCTGCCCCGGACAATGCTGCCGTGGTCCCGCCGCAGCTGGGCTTCTTCGGAACCCTGCGCTGGGCGTGGCGGCAGCTGACCAGCATGCGAACGGCGCTTTTCCTGTTGCTGCTGCTCGCCGTGGGCGCGGTTCCCGGCTCGCTCTTCCCGCAGCGTCCGGCAGACCCGGCTGTGGTGACGAAGTACCTGCAGGACCATCCGGATACGGGGCCGGTGCTGGACTGGTTCAAACTCTTTGACGTCTATTCCTCACCCTGGTTCTCCGCCATCTACATTCTGCTGTTCATTTCGCTGATCGGCTGCGTCGTGCCGCGGGCCATCGCGCATTACAAGGCCATGCGGTCGCAGCCGCCGCGGACGCCCCACCGGTTGTCCCGACTCCCCGAGTACGGCACCCTGGAGATTCCGGCGGCCCGCGGCATCCCGGCCGGTGAGGCCATCCGGGATGCCGCTGCGGCGTTGAAGTCCCGCGGCTATCGGCTGGAAATACGCGATGCCGACGGCGATCGGCCGTCAGTAGGAGCGGAGCGCGGCTTCACCAAGGAGGTGGGCAACCTGCTCTTCCATACCGCGCTGATCGGTGTGCTGGTATCCGTCGCGCTCGGGGGACTCTTCGGCTACAGCGGGCAGCGCGTCCTGGTCGAAGGAGACACCTTCGTCAACACGCTGGTCGGCTATGACACATTCACCCCGGGCAGCAATTTCGACGCCGCGCAGTTGGAGCCATATTCCATTCAACTGGATAAATTCGAGGTTAAGTTTGACCGCGAATCGAAGTCCCATTACGGCCAGCCGTTGGATTTCAAGGCAACGCTGACCACTAAGTCCTCGCCGTCGTCGTCCGCTCAACAGCAGGCCCTCAAGGTCAATTCGCCGGTCAACCTTGGCGGCACCAGCATCTATCTGGTCGGCAACGGCTACGCGCCCGTCGTGACCGTGAAGGACGGCGACGGCAAGGTGGCGTTCCAGGGGCCGGTGGTTTCCGTTCCCAGCGACGGCGCGTACACCTCGCTGCTGGTCATCAAGGCACCGGATGCCAAGCCCAGCCAACTCGGATTTGTGGGGTTCTTCCTGCCCACCGCCCTCATCAACGACAAGGGTGTGGCGGTCGCCTCCGATCCGGACCCGTTCAACCCACAGCTGAACCTCAACTCGTACTTCGGGGACCTGGGACTCGACGCCGGGCAGCCAAAGAACGTCTTCACGCTGGACACGTCCAAGCTCACGCAGCTCAACGGCCGGGACTTGAAAGCCGGCGGCATTGTGCTGAGCCCGGGGGCTTCCTATACGCTGCCGGAGGGTAAGGGGAGCGTCAGCTTCGATGGCATCAAGCGGTACGTTGCTTTGGACATCCACCACAACCCGGGACAGGGTTGGGCGCTGATTTTCGGCGTCACCGCCTTGCTGGGGCTGGTGGGATCACTGTTCCTGAACCGCAGGCGGGTGTGGATCCGCACCGGAAACCATGCCGACGGGCGCACGATGGTGGAGTACGGGCTGCTGGCCAGGGGCGAAGACCACCGGCTGGCCGCGGAGGCAACCGCCATCCGGGCCCTGCTGGAGAAACGCTGGTTGGCACCCGGTGCTGAACAGGCGGAAGATAGCAACGGGGCGCAATCATCAACAGGCCGGACCAGTACCGGTTCTGCGACGGTAAGTAAGGACCAGTAATGCCACAAATCAACGAAACTTTCGCCCTGTACAGCGAGCGGTTCATGCTGCTGGCGGCCATTGCTTATGCCATCGCCTTCATCGCTTTTGCCTGGGATCTGGTGCAGAACAGCAAGACCACGAAGGCTGTGCTGGCGCAGAGCGAGCACGCGGCCGCGGCGAAGTCCAGGACCCGCGTCGGCGTTATGGCCGGATCCGTGGTCGCCGGATCCAACGGATCTTTGGACAGTGAGATCGAGGGGCCCGAGGGTCGCGTCCAGCGGCCGACCTTCCATGCGGACGCCTCCGCCCGGGACACTGGCATCACGGCAGATGACTCGATGCGCTACGGGTCCGAACGCCGGGTGCCGGCACGAGTGGCCGTCGCCCTGACCCTGATCGCCGCTGTGATCCACGGGGCGGGTGTTCTCTCCCGAGGTCTTGCCGCCGGCCGGGTTCCCTGGGGCAATATGTACGAGTTCTGCACTACCGGCGGCTTCGTTGTCGCCGCCGTGTTCCTGATCGTCCTGACCCGACGCGATCTGCGGTTCCTGGGCACCTTCGTGATCGGTCTGGTGCTCGTGATGCTGACGGCGGCCTCGGTGGCGTTCTGGACGCCGGCCGGACATCTGGTACCGGCACTGCAGAGCTACTGGCTGGTCATTCACGTCTCCATCGCGGTCATGTCCTCCGCGCTGTTCACCCTGACATTCGCGATGTCCGTCCTGCAGCTGGTGCAGTCCCGACGCGAGGGTGCACTCGAGCAGGGCCGGCCGGACAGAGCCCCGTTCATGCGGCTGGTACCCTCGGCACTGAGCCTGGAAAACATGGCGTACCGGATCAATGCCATCGCCTTTGTGGGGTGGACCTTGACGCTGATGTTCGGCTCCATCTGGGCCGAGGCAGCCTGGGGTCGGTTCTGGGGCTGGGACACCAAGGAAGTCTGGACGTTCGTCATCTGGGTGGTTTACGCAGGATACCTGCACGCCCGGGCCACCCGCGGCTGGACCGGAACCCGCGCAGCATGGCTGTCCATCGTGGGGTATCTCTGCGTGGTCTTCAACTTCACCATCGTCAACGTCTACTTCGCCGGACTGCACTCCTACGCAGGAGTCGGATAAGCACCCAGGTGTTCTCCGCCGGACGAAAACCGGATTCCGGCGTAAGGGTCAATAAGGGTCCGGGTGCCGAGTCAGCTCATCTGGCTGGCGGTCGGCTCCGAGGTCGCTAAACGTGAAGGCATCATCCCGCCCGGCCCGCCGGCGTCACCGTCCGGACGCCCAACGTGGCGGAGCAGGGCAGCAAACGCGCCCTGCTCCGTGCGTACATGGAGACTACTTTGGGAGACGGGGCGCTTTGTCCCGAAACCCCGCCGGAACGAATCGCCGGAAGATCACCCGGTAGCGTTCGTTATCGACGAGCCTCCGTATTCCCTGGCGAAATCGGTGCGGACTTACGACGGGATGGCCGGCGACGGACAGCCACCTAAGCAACATTGTGACAACTTAGGATCATCGGTTGCCCGGTATTCGGCTAACGCGCAAGACCTTTAATCACATTCTTCGGCCGCTGCATTTCACCGTGCTTCGCACCTAGAACAATGACCCAACCAGCGAAAACCGGAATGGCCCACTGCAGAATCTTCAACTGCTTCTGAGCAGATTTCAGCTCACTTGACGCGCCGGCTTTGGGCTCCGTGGCGCCTTCAGCGCCTTCAGCGGCAAGCTCGTCAACCTTCTTCCCCACCAGTCCGGCGTACAAGGTTACTGCCGCACCGGTCAGGGTGACTACAGTTTTATAAACGGAAAGGCGGGTAACGCCGTGCTGCTTGGCAAAGCGGTCCTTGTTTTCCCAGGTCACAGCGAGACCGGCAACAATATGGGCGGCAAATGCCGCTGTCTGTACAGGGGCCCACTTCTTCCACCCCAAGCTGGACAGATGTGTGCGCTCGGTTGGATCTTTTGCTTCCGCGGCTGCCCCGTTGAGGCCGATGGCTCCCATGAGGGAACCTCCAAACCAGGCCGCTGCAGTCAGGTCGTGCACGGATCGGGCGATAAGATTTCCGGCCATGATGTTCTTCTTCCGTGATTAAGTGGAGATGGCGAGGTTGATCATCAATCGGGCTCCGACCAAAAAACGAGTCCAAGTATGCAGTTCTGCCTTCTGACCCAAGTTATGGCTCTCACCTTGCCCTCGAGCCTAACCTGAATTTATCTAACCTAGCTAGCTTTTAGGCGATAATATTGACCCATGACCGCCGAAGAGAACAGCAAGGCGCCGAACAGTTACTGGTACGCCGGTGCCTCGGCCGGCTCGGCTGTGGAGGTGCTCCAGGCCTTGCGCCGCTTCCATGCTGCCGACGCTGGCATGCGGCGGCGACTCAAGGCCGACATGGACATGAATGAAACCGACCTAAGTGCCCTTCGGCACCTGATCGCGGCCGAACCCAGCGGACACGCGATCGGCCCGACGGATTTGACCCGCAAACTTGGAATTTCGTCGGCAGCGACTGCGAAGCTGCTGGGGCGAATGGCCCGGACCGGGCACGTCCGGCGCGAACCTAACCCGCTCGACCGTCGGGCGCAACTGCTGTATGCCACAACGAAGGCACACCACGAAGTACACAAATCTCTGGGTTCCATGCACGAGCGGATGTTCGTGGTTGCTGCTGGTCTGCCGGCCGATCAGCAGCAAGCTGTCATCCGCTTCCTGGATCTGTTGAGCGCCGCCGTCGACGCTCCCGGTGGCAGTGCCTAATGAACGGCCTCTCGGCACGCCAACCGGCGGCGACTCCGGGCACCTTGCTGCCCTCCGCGGCTGAATGGGACGGCTGAAACAATATGCGGCTCTGGTCCCTTCACCCGCGGTATTTCGACCGCCAAGCGCTCACCGCGTGCTGGCGGGAGGCGTTGCTGGCGCAATCAGTGCTCGCGAACCCAGGCCGCGGTTACCGTAACCATCCGCAACTTGAACGATTCATGGCTCAGTCCGACCCGATCGGGGCGATCGGGATCTATCTCAGCGCCATTGCAGAGGAAGCGGATGCGCGCGGCTACCGCTTTAACACCGGAAAAATCAGCGCACGGCCGGAGTTGGATGCGCTGATTCCCGTCACATCCGGCCAGTTGGCCTACGAATGGTTGCACCTGTTGACGAAGCTTGGCACGCGAAGTCCGCAAGTAGCGAGGCGCTGGGCCGACGAGGTCGCCCCGGAGGCGCATCCGCTCTTCAGCGTAACTCAAGGCCCTATAGCTTCCTGGGAACGGGTGCGGGCCTGAATTGCCGCGCAATGATCACTTGACGGTGATGATGGGAGTAGGCCGTGGGCCGCAATTGCTCGCAGGTATTCAAGGGGAGGTGAACGCTCTCGCTGTTTCGTCTAGGACGTCGAGCCCGGCTTGTCCTGACGGTTCGTGCCGTCCTGCGCGGCGTCGTCGTCGCCCGGTTTTTTGTCCGGCAGCTTTGCCTGGCGGGCTTCCAGTTCCTCTTTGAGCTTGCGCAGGCGCTCTGCCTCGGCCCTGTGCCGGCGGGCCGTCTCGAGGTTACGCAGAAAATCCGGGTCGTCGTCCGGGGCCATGGACTGTCTGGGGTAGGCGCTGGGCTGCGGGGTGTAGCTGGGGCGTCCAAAGATAAGCCACATTGCCACCCCGATGAGCGGCAGCAGCACAATCACCAGCACCCAGGCGGCTTTGGGGAGGCTGCGCACATCGGCGGAATCGCTTCGGATACAGTCGATCAGCCCATAGATGAGGAAGGCCAGAGGAAGAATGACCAAAAGTAGCCGGACCATGATTCATTCTAACGTCTGGCGGCGTCCTAAGGCTCCCGGCGAAATGTCCAGCTTGAGCGTCTAAACTCGGAGTGTGGCTTTTTTCAAGTACTTCCTGATTCGTGCGGGCGTTTTTGTGCCGCTGTTCGTGTTGTTCCTGCTGCTGGGCATGGCCCCGATCTTGGCCGGGATATTCGCGGTGCTGATCGCGTTCTGCATCAGCTACCTCTTGTTCCGTCGGCAGCGCGAGGCCGCCGCGGAGCAATTGCGCACGCGTTTTTCCGGCAACGCCAAACCGATCCGCAGCGCCACGGAGCTGATGGATGCCAATGCCGAGGATGCCCTGGTCGATGCCCACCCCGATGTCACGATTGAGTCTGACGACCGCAGGAACGTCGGGGCCGAGGGGCCGACAAGGAAGACCGGCGCCGGGGGTCCGACCAGGAACGAAGGGGCCGGTCCCATCGCGGCGAAGAGCAGCCCGGCGCCAGGTACACCCGGGGAGATCCCGCGCGAGTTTCTGGGGCCCTGAGCAGTCCGGGCGTTACCAGCCCTTGGACAGCACCAGACCGGCGGCGAACAGAATGCTGTAGCCCAGATTGATTAGTCCGGTTTGTTTGAGTACCGGGATCAGGCTCTTGCGTTTCTTGCCCTTGAGCATCAGCCAGCTGGGCATCAGGCAGGCGGGAATCAGCAGCAGCACCAGCAGGATCCAGGGTTTCTGCGGAACGATGACCAGGCCCAGCAGCAGCGCCACGGCCAGCATCAGCACGTAGCTCCACCGGGCGTTACGGTCCCCAAGACGCACGGCCAGGGTCCGTTTACCGACCTGGGCGTCGGTGGGGATGTCCCGGACGTTGTTGGCCATCAGTAGCGCGACGGCGATCAGCCCGGTTCCGACGGCTCCGACGACGGCGGCAGGACTGAGGGCGCCGGCCTGCGTGTACGTGGTGCCCAGAGTCGCGACGAGGCCGAAGAAGACAAACACGAAGACGTCTCCCAGTCCCAGATAGCCGTAGGGATTCTTCCCGCCGGTGTAGCCCCACGCGGCCAGCACGCAGCCCGCGCCGATCAGCAGCAGCCACCAGGTCTGCGACAGGATGACTAGCGCCAGCCCGGCCAGCATGGCCAGCCCGAAGGCAGCAAAGGCTGCCGCTTTTACCTGGGCCGGCGTCGCGGCCCCCGAACCAACCAGCCGCAGCGGCCCCACCCGGACATCGTCCGTCCCGCGGATGCCGTCGGAATAATCGTTGGCAAAGTTCACGCCGATCTGCAGCAGCAGCGCCACGCACGCCGCCAGCACCGCGTTCACCGGGCGCAAGGCGCCCAGATCGTAGGCGGCGGCCGTGCCGATAATCACCGGCGCAATGGCCATCGGCAACGTGCGCAGCCGGGCCCCTTCGATCCATTGACCGGCAGTGGCCACGATGGTACTCCTCATTCTCGGTGAAATGTTTGGTGTTGTTCCCGGTGCGTTGCCCGGCCGGATGACCGGCCCGGTGTTGCTCCCGGTGTCCCTTGGGACGCTACTTATGCGCTGCATCTTCCGTCCGGGCCTATTGTGGCGGAAGCCGCGGGGCCGTCGAACCGTGGCCGGTTCCACCCGCTGCAAGCCGTGTGATCAGCTCCTGCCGGTCGGGTTTTCCGGTGGCCAGCATCGGCAGCTCGGCGATCAACAGTACGGTTTTCGGCACAGCGTAGGGTTCCAGCACGGCGGCGGCGCCGGCCTGCAGTTCCTCCACGGTACAGGTCCCGACGACGGCGGCGCCGACACGCTGCCCCCAGTCGTGATCGGGGAGGCCGGCAACAAAGACGTCCCGGACGCCGGGCAGGAGGCGGAGCCGCTCCGCCACCAAATGCGCGGACACCTTGATGCCGCCGGTGATGATGACGTCGTCGACGCGCCCGCGCACCAGCAGCCTTCCGTCCGCGGTCAATTCACCCTCGTCGTCGGTGCGGTACCACCGAAGGGCCGGCGCATCGCCCGCGGCAGGCGGCGCCTCTGCCCCCGGCTCGCTGCCCGGCCTCCCCGTGTGGAAACTCTGCCCGGTCAGCCCGGGAGCGTCCAGGTAGCCGGAGGCAACGACGTCGCCGCCCAGCCAGATCCGACCGTCCCGGACGGCCACCTGCACGCCCTCCAGCGGGGCGCCGTCGTACACGCAGCCACCGCAGGTTTCACTCATGCCGTACGTCGTGACCACTTTGATGCCGGCGTCGCGCGAGGACTGCAGCAGGTCCGCCGTGACGGGGGAGCCGCCGAGCAGGATCGCATCGAAACGGCGTAGGACCGTCAACGTTTCCGGCGCCGGGTCAGTCAGCAGCCGGTGCAGCTGGGTCGGGACCAGCGAGGTGTAGCGGTTACGGTCCGTCATTTCCTGCGCCGCCGCGGTGAAGGCCTCGGCGCTGAACCCGCCGGAGAGATCCATGACCCAGGGCCGGGTGCCGGCGAAGAGCGAGCGGACCAGCACCTGGATCCCGGCGACGTAGTGGACCGGGAGGGCCAGCAGCCACTGACCCTCCCCTCCCAGCGCAACGGCCGTTCCCATCGAGGACGCGGCCAGTGCATGCACGCCGAGCATCGTACGCTTGGGCCGGCCAGTGGAGCCGGAGGTGGAAACCACGACGGCGATCCCGTCGTCGTCGCCGAAGGCGGACCGCGCGTCCGGCAGGAGATTAATGATCGGAAGCCACTGGGGAAAGGCAGCGGGCTGCAGCTGCACGGCAGGTCCTTCACCGGATAGGGCCGCCGCCAGCGCGCTGAGAACGGGATCGATATCCATGCTGCAGTGCCTTAGAAGTAGTAGGGAAAACGTGACCAGTCCGGCTCGCGCTTCGCCAGGAAGGCTTCCTTGCCTTCCACGGCCTCATCGGTCATATAGGCCAACCGGGTCGCCTCGCCGGCGAAGACCTGCTGCCCGGCCAGCCCGTCGTCGGCCAGATTGAAGGCAAACTTCAGCATCCGGAGGGCCTGCGGCGACTGCCGGGCGATGTCCGCGGCATATTCCAGCGCCACCTGCTCCAGCCGCTCGTGCTCAACAACCTCGTTGACCGCGCCCATCCTGTACATATCTTCTGCGGAATATTCGCGGGCCAGGAAAAAGATCTCCCGGGCGGCTTTCTGGCCGATCTGCCGGGCGAGCAGCGCCGAGCCGTAACCGGCGTCGAAGCTGCCCACGGTCGCATCCGTCTGCTTGAATTTGCCGTGCTCGCGGGAGGCGATGGACAGATCCGCCACCACGTGCAGCGAGTGGCCGCCGCCCGCCGCCCAGCCGTTGACGACGGCCATGATCACCTTGGGCATGGTGCGCATCAGCCGCTGGACCTCCAGAATATGGAGCCGGCCTGCCCGGGCGGGGTCGATGGTTTCCTGGGTCTGGCCCTCCGCATAGCGGTAGCCGTCCCGGCCCCGGATGCGCTGATCGCCGCCGGAACAAAATGAATGGCCGCCGTCCTTGGGGGAGGGGCCGTTGCCGGTCAGCAGCACCGTGGCCACGTCGGGGGTCATCCGCGCGTGGTCGAGCGCACGGTAGAGATCGTCCACGGTTGAAGGCCGGAAGGCATTGCGCACCTCCGGACGGTTGAACGCGATCCGGACGGTGGGTAAGTCACGCGCGGGCGCGCCGGCACCCGCGTCCGGGCCGGCCGCCCGTTTCACCTGTCGGTGGTAGGTCACATCCGCTAGGCCTTCAAAGCCGGCGACCAGGCGCCATTGCTGCGGGTCGAAAATGTCGGAGACTTTTGCGGGCAATTCCAGGGCGGGATCTACTGTACTCACGGATCGAGTTTAGGCCGGATTCTCCCGCACCCCGGTCTTTTCCACGGCCGGCGCCCTGAGACTCGGGCCGCAGCGCGTGCGGCGGGTGCAACCGGCGAGGCAATGATCACGAGATGCAGAACTCGTTGCCCTCCGGATCGGCCATGGTGTGCCAGGCATAGGGACCCTGACTGGCCGTCCAAAGGTGTACGGCGCCGCGGGCCTCAAGCCCCGCGCGGACCTCATCCTTATCCGCCCCAGCCAGATTGATGTCCCAGTGCACCCTGTTTTTGCCGGTTTTATCCTCCGGCCGGGCTGGAACAAAATGCGGCGCCCGCCGGTGAGCCCCAGTTCCCCCCGCCGGGCAGACCGCCGCGCCGGCCCGCCGGACCAGGGCGCCGTGTGGATCATGGTGTCCTCTTCGCATGCGTGTCCCTGGTCGATCATCGAGCGGATGAAGGCTTCGTCCGAGGGCTCCACAGTCCAGCCCAGGGTCTCTGCCCACCAATCTGCCTGCGCGTGCGCGTCGATGGCGTCCCGATCTTGACGCGCAGTGACCCTGTGCCGCACGCTTGAAACATGAAGAAGTAACGCGATTTCATGCCCGTGCCGGTGATGCGCCGTCCCGCGAGTGTTTTAGGCACCCTGCGGCGAGCGGTTTCCAGCGGCAGACATTGGCGAAACCGCAAGGACTTCAGATGACCCACCCCTTTGATCAACAGCCCGGTAACGTCACGCTGTGGGACGTCTCGCACGGTTATGGAGACAAACTCCTGCTGGCCCACGTTGACCTGATCATCGACGACGGCGCGCACATCGGAATTGTCGGCGAGAACGGCGCCGGTAAATCAACGCTGCTGCGGCTGATTGCGGGCCTGGAGAAGCCCGACGGGGGAAACGTCACCGTTGGTGCGGAGGTCGGCTACCTGGCGCAGACCCTACCCGTCGTCGCCGGATCCACGGTGGCCGGCGCCATCGACAAGGCGCTGTCCGGGCTTCGGGCGATGGAGGCACGGCTTCGAGGCCTCGAAAATGCCATGGCGGTGGCCTGCACCGAAGAACTCGACAGTTACGGCGCTTTACTGGGGCAGTTCGAGCTGCGCGGCGGATACCAAGCGGACGCCCGGGTGGACTCCGCCATGAATCACCTCGGCCTGGCTGGAATCGGCAGGGACCGGCTGCTGGAGTCATTGTCCGGCGGCGAGCAGGAACGGCTGGCACTGGCCTGCCTGCTGGCGGACCCGCCGCCTATTCTGCTCCTGGACGAACCCACCAACCATTTGGATACCGAAGCCGTCGAATGGCTGGAGGCGCAGCTGGCGGGGCACCGTGGAACCGTGATCGCGGTGTCCCATGACCGGACGTTCCTGACCCGGGTTGCCGCCACGGTGATCGAGGTGGACGGCGACAGGCGCGAGGTACGCCGCTACGGCAACGGGTACGTGGGCTACGTGGCGGAAAAGGCCGCGGAGCGGCGGCGCTGGGAGCAGGAATACCAGCAGTGGATTGATGCCATGACCGCCGAGCGGCTGCAGGCCGACACGGTTGCACAGAAGATGGGTTACGGCCGGCGCCGCGACGGGGACAAAATGGGGTTCGACTTTAAGGCCGGCACTTGGCAGCAGGCTGCGGCCAGCAAGGTCCGCAATGCCCAGGAACGGCTTCGCCGGCTCGAAGAGAACGCCGTAGCGCGGCCACCGGAGCCGTTAACGCTGGCGGCGGGCCTCGGCGGCGGTCACGATCCTGTGGGTGAGGTCCTGACCGCCGTTGGCATCGCCGTGCCGGGCCGCCTCGATGTGAGCCGGTTCACCGCCCAGGCGGGGGAAAAGCTGCTCATCACCGGTCCCGATGGTGCCGGGAAGACCACATTGCTTGACGTGCTCGCCGGAGTCCAGAAGCCCGAACGCGGTACCGTGGTGCGGCGCGGCGCCCTCGGCTACCTGCCGCAGGAGCTGGCACCTCCGCAGAACCCCCGGCGCCGGCTGCTGCCCGCATTTGCCGCCGGCCTGGCCGGGGACATCGATGTGCACGCCGACCGGCTGCTGCGGCTTGGTCTGTTCCGGAGCCGGGATTTATACGTCCCGGTGGGCTCGCTGTCCGTGGGCCAGTACAGGCGGTTGGCTCTGGCCCGGCTGCTGGTGGGCTGTTACGACGTGATCCTCTTCGATGAACCGACCAACCATCTGGCACCGGTTCTGGTGGGTGAGCTGGAGGAGGTGTTTGCCGCCTACCGAGGCACATTGGTGATGGTCAGCCACGACCGCTCGCTGCGTCGCTGGTTTATGGGGCTCGACGGCGGCACGGTGCTGCATATGGAACGAGGGGCGTTAAGCGCCATGGACAGCAACTGACAGGACCAATGAATACGACGCGTGGAGCACCGGACCTCGGTGGCGATGGACCAGGCTGCCCGGCGCCGGAAGGGACGCCGGTCACAGCGCAGGCCTCAGGACTCTGGACATAGGGCGTGACTGTCGCGATGGCTTCCGTGTGATTCCGGTGTTTTTGTTGAGTGGTCGGCTGTTAATTTTCCCTCAGACGCGATAGAATCTAAGCAAGATAATCGGCGGCTTCGGGAGGGGTGGATGATGGGCGTGATGACATCTCAACTGCCCCTTCCGATGGCCATGGACGCCAGTGCCGTCCCGATTGGTCTGGCGGTGTCGCTGGTCGAGGATGAGACGGGTGGCAGGGCTTTTGTTCATGGGGAACTCTCTTACGCCTGGGATGTCGGGGACACCGCGACGCGCCGGTTCACGGCGGCGAAACTGGCGGACATTAAGGCCGCGTCGGTGGCGGAGATTTCTGCCGCTTTCGGTGTGGATCCGGGCACGTTGTGGCGCTGGCGCCAGGTCCTGGCCATGGATGGGGTGTTGGGTCTGGCCCCGGAAAAGCCGGGCCCGAGGGGGCCCAGCCGGCTGACGGAATCCATGATGTCCGAGATCCGCGCCTTGCGCTCCACCGGCCTGCCACTGCGCGCAGTCGGTGCGAAAGTGGGTGTCTCCGAATTCACCGTCCGGCGGACATTGGCCATGGAAACCGCCGCACAGGAACCGGCCACTGCGCACCCGTCCCGGCAGGACCCGGAAGCCGGTCCCGTCATCACCGAACCGGCGGAAGGGCTGCCGGTTCTGCCGGCTGCGGCGGACCGGTCCGGGGAACGGGCCTGGGCCCGGACCGGGCTGCTGGAATGCGCGGCCCCGGCGTTCGCCCCGGCGGCCCGGGTGCCGTTGGCCGGGCTGTTCCTGGCCCTGCCCGCCCTGGTGAACACCGGATTGCTGGAGTGTGCGAAGGATGTCTTCGGGGCGTTGCCGAACGGGTTTTACGGTCTGGACACCATCCTCACCGGGGCGGTGTTTCAGGCCCTGGCCGGGGAACCCCGGGCCGAGGGGATAACCCGGATCGACCCGGTCGCGATGGGACGGGTGCTGGGTCTGGACCGGGCGCCGGAAGTGAAAACCCTCCGCCGCAAAACCGCGGCCCTGGCCGGGACCGGCAGGGCCGGGGAACTGCTGACCGCGATGGCAACCAGACACCTGAACGGCAGCGGTGACGAGGAGGGCGGGGGTCTGGCCGCGGTGCTCTACGTTGACGGGCATGTCCGCGCCTATCAGGGCACGAGGAAGATCGGGAAGGTCCATTCCACGAGGTTGAAGTTCCCGGTCCCGGCGACCGAGGAGACCTGGGTCGCCGACGGACACGGGTCCCCGGTGCTGGTGGTCATGGCCGAACCCGGGGCCGCGCTGACCGGGGAACTGCGCCGGCTCCTGCCGACCCTGCGATTGATTATCGGCGATGACCGCAGGGTGCTGGTCGGTTTCGACCGGGGCGGCTGGTCCCCGGCCCTGTTCCAACACATGAGTTCAGCAGGTTTTGATGTGCTGACCTGGCGCAAGGGCACCACCGGGGACATCGACGACTCCCTCTTCAGCGAGGTCACGCACACCGATGAACACGGACAAACCCGGTCCTGGGCCGCGGCCGACATCCGGGTCGAGGTGCCTGTCGGAACTACCGGGGAAGTGTTGTCGATGCGCCAGATCAGCCGCAAGGTCAAGGTCCCGGCAGGCGGGTTACGGCAGATCCACATCCTCACCACCGACACAGACCTCGCTACCGGGGAAGCGATTTACCGTATGGGTGCCAGGTGGCGGCAGGAGAACTACTTCCGCTACGCCAGGATCCGCTTCGCCCTGGATTCCCACGACGCCTACACCAGTACCGATGATGATCCGGAACGGTCGGTGCCGAACCCGGCCAAACGCAAGGCCTACCAGAACGTACTTACCGCCAAAACCCGGTACGGGAAGGCCCTCGCCGACACCGATGCCGCGTTGCTGGCGGCCCGGACCCCGGCGCCGGGAACGGCCACGGTCCTGATCACCAATGCCGGGCACAACGCGATCACCGCGGACCTTTTCACCGCCCAAACCGTCTTCGAGGAGGCGCAGGCGGTGCATAAGGAGATCCCGGCCCGGGTACCCCTTGGTGACATCGCCCCGGGCCAGCAGGTCCTGGACACCGAGACGAAACTGCTCACCCACGCGATCCGGATGGCCGCGTTCAACACCGCGTCCACCCTGGCCAGGGAGATCCGCACCAACACCGGCTACGCCCGCGCCGACGACGAAGCCCACGCCCTGATCCGGCAGGCTCTCACGACCAGCGGCGACATCGACCCCGGCCGGGACGGCTACCTCACCATCCGCCTCGACCCCCTCCCCACCAAACGGGCCACGGCCGCGATCGCCGAACTCTGCGACCACCTCACCAGCACCGAAACCCGTTACCCAGGCACGGACCGGATCCTGCGATTCGAGACAAAGAAACGCGAAACGTCGCTCAGCGATTAAAGCGCTAGGTCAGGAGTCCTGGGCCTTCGCTCGGCTAAACTGTTACCTGCTTCGTGCACTGTTCCAGCGGTTGTCAGCCGTTGGTGAGACGTTCGTCCGGTGCGGCCCGCGGAAGCATTGTGATCTGAACTGAAGGAATTTGTGTGTCCAATAAGTTAGCCGAAGAAAATCCGTTAACAGCAGTCAAAGGCGATGGCCCGGGGGGAATAACGTCGGAGGGGTACGCCCGGACCCTGTCCCGGCGGCACGTGACCATGATAGCCATGGGCGGTGCCATTGGGGTCGGGCTGTTTATGGGTGCCGGTGGCCGGCTGGCTTCCACCGGGCCCGCGCTGATATTCTCCTACGCCATCGCCGGTGTCATTGCCTACCTGCTGATGCGCGCGCTGGGTGAACTGATCATGTACCGGCAGACGTCCGGTTCCTTCGTCTCGTACGCGGGGGAGCTTTTCGGTAAGAAGGGTGCCTACCTTTCCGGCTGGATGTACTTCATTAACTGGGCCATGACAGGGATCGCCGAGCTGATTGCGATCGGCCTGTACTTCCAGTTCTTCTTCCCGCACGTTCCGGTGGAGCTCAGCGCCCTGTGCGCTCTGGTGCTGCTGGTGGCCGTCAACCTGCTCAGCGTCAAGGCCTTTGGCGAGTTTGAGTTCTGGGCCTCCTGCCTGAAGGTCGCCGCCATCGTGTTGTTCCTGATCGCCGGCACCCTGATGGTGGTCACCAACGCCCAGGTGGGTGACTCGCACGCGTCGATGAACAACCTGTTCTACGACGACGGCGGCATGTTCCCCAAGGGTGCCATGGTGATGATCCTGGTCCTGAACGCCGTGATTTTTGCCTACAACGCCATCGAGCTCGTGGGTATCACGGCCGGTGAGATGCAGAATCCCGAACGCGAGGTGCCCAAGGCGATCCGAGCCGTCGTCGTTCGTATCGTTGTCTTTTACGTCGGTTCGGTGACGCTGCTTGCCATGCTGATGCCCTCGGATCATTACAAAACCGGGGAGAGCCCCTTCGTGACCGTTTTCAGCACCATGGGTCTCGGCTGGGTGGGCTCCGTGATGAACATCGTGGTGATCACGGCCGCGCTCTCCTCCTGTAACTCCGGGTTGTATTCGATCGGCCGGGTTTTCCGCACTATGGCCAATAATGGGCACGCTCCCCAGTGGCTGACAAAAATGTCCTCGCGGCACGTACCGTACGCTGCCATCCTGAGCATCGCAGGTGTATATCTGGTGGGAATTTTGCTGAACATCTGGCTGGGCGGCTCGCACGCATTTGACTTGGCGCTGAATACGGCGTCCATCGGAGTCATCTTCACTTGGGCGTCCATCTTTGCCTGCCAGATCATGCTGCGGAAAAAGAAGGGGCGGATTTCGAGTCTGCCGATGCCCGGCGCGCCCTGGACCAGCTGGATCGGGCTGCTGGCGCTGCTGGCCATCACTATACTGATCGGGTTTGACACGATGACCAGCAAAGACGGTGACGTTTTCCTGCTCGGGTTGTGGACCTTGGCCACCATTCCGTTCTTCGCGGTGGTGCTGTGGCTCGGCTGGCAGTTTGTGAAAAAGAACGAGCCCCGAAACGCCCTGTTCACCTAACCGACCTCTTGCACCTAAACCTTCGGTGCACCTGCGGTGGAGCGCTGGTTGACCGGGACGCCGCCGTCGTGATTTATTTATAGAACGAGCGGTCGGTAATTTTCCGGCCATGAACGACGGCGTTCCGGCCCCTTGCGTGAAGGAAGTTCTGATGACCCATGCTTTTGACGGACCTCAGGCATTCCTGGTCGATGGAGTGCGCACACCCGTGGGCCGGTACGGTGGAGCCCTCGCCGGCGTCCGGCCGGACGACCTCGCGGCGCTGACTCTCAGCTCCCTCGTTTCCCGGACCGGAATGGATCCGGCGGGTATCGACGAAGTAATTCTCGGGTGCGCCAATCAGGCCGGCGAGGACAACCGCAATGTCGCACGGATGAGCACCCTGCTGGCGGGGCTGCCCGACGACATTCCGGGCATCACCGTGAACCGGCTGTGTGCCTCCGGCATGTCGGCGATCATCATGGCCTCGCAGATGATCAAGTCCGGCGCCGCTGACGTGGTGATAGCCGGCGGGGTGGAATCCATGAGCCGGGCACCGTGGGTCATGGCTAAACCGGAGAAGGCTTTCGCCAAGCCCGGCGAACTGGCGGACACCTCCATCGGGTGGCGCTTCGCCAACCAGGCGTTCACGGCACGCGACAAGGCGACCTACTCGATGCCGCAGACGGCCGAGGAAGTGGCTGAGCTGGACGGCATCAGCCGCGGGGACGCGGACGCGTTCGCGTTGTCTTCGCACCAGAAGGCCCTCGCCGCCATTGACGCCGGCCGTTTCGCGGCGGAGATAGTCCCGGTGCAGACGGCGAAGGCGCCCGTGGATACGGATGAGGGTCCACGCCGGGAAACCACTGCGGATGCGCTGGCCAAGCTGCGCTCCATTGTCAAACCCGACGGCATCGTCACCGCCGGCAATTCCTCTTCGGTCAACGACGGCGCCTCCGCGGTGATGGTGGCCAGTGAAGCGGCGCTGAAGCGCTTCGGCCTGACACCGCGGGCCCGGGTGCTGGACGGCGTTTCCGCGGGGTTGGCTCCGGAGATCATGGGTCTGGGCCCCGTTCCGGCCACCCGGAAGCTGCTGGCGCGCACCGGGATCGCGCTGGAGACTATCGGGGCGGTGGAACTCAACGAGGCGTTCGCCACGCAGTCGCTGGCCTGTATTCGCCGGCTTGGCCTGGACCCGGAGATCGTCAACCGGGACGGCGGCGCCATCGCGCTGGGCCATCCGCTGGGTTCCTCCGGCTCCCGGATCGTCATCACGCTGCTGGGCCGGATGGAACGCGAAGGTGCGGAAACCGGGCTTGCCACCATGTGTGTCGGCGTCGGTCAGGGCACCGCCCTGATGGTGCAGGCGCTCTGATGCCGGATAGCCCCGGGCCGGCGCAGCCTTCCGTAGACGCGTACCGGACGCTGTTGGTTGAGGAGCGCCCGGACCGGCTGCTGGTCCAGCTGAACCGACCGCAGGCGCGAAATGCGATCAACCAGGAAATGGTGGACGAGTTGCACGCCGTCTGCGCGCTTCTGGAGGCCACGCCGAAAATCCTGATCCTTTCCGGCGGCACGGGTTCCGGCGATGCTGGCTCTGGTGCGGCTGGCTCCGGTCCGGCCGTGTTTGCCTCCGGCGCGGACATCGCCGAGCTGCGCGAACGCCGCCGCGCGGATGCGCTGCAGGGCATCAATATCAAGCTGTTCATGCGGATTGCGGCCCTGAAAATGCCCGTGATCGCAGCCCTGGACGGCTACACCCTGGGCGGCGGCGCGGAACTGGCCTATGCCGCCGACTTCAGGATCGGCACCCCCTCGGTGAAGATCGGCAATCCGGAGACCGGGCTGGGTATTCTCGCCGCGGCCGGTGCCAGCTGGCGGCTGCGCGAGCTGATAGGCGAGCCGGTGGCGAAGGAAGTCCTGCTGGCCGGCCGCGTGCTCAACGCCCAGGAGGCGCTGGCTCTGCACCTGATTACCGAGCTGCACGAACCCGAGGCCCTGATGGACGCGGCCAATGCACTGGCGGATCGGATTGCCGCACAGGATCAGCTGGCCGTGCAGTTCACCAAGGCCCTTTTCCATGTTCCGGAGGGGATGCATCCGCAGGCGGATATGGACGCACAGTCCGTACTTTTTGAATCGCCCGCTAAGTTCGAACGGATGCAGGCCTTCCTGGACAGGAACAAGGACAAGAAAAGGAACAAAAAATGAGCGACCCGGCCCGCAAGTTCCCTGACGATCCCTTCCCCGACCGTGTTGGGGTGCTCGGCGGCGGCCGGATGGGGGCCGGCATTGCGCATGCCTTCGCCGTGGCCGGTGCCGCCGTCGTGGTGGTGGAGCGAGACGACGACGCCGCCGCCGCCGCGCACGACCGTGTCACCGAAGCGTTGGCCAAAAGTGTGGCACGCGGGACGACGGCGGAACCGCTGGCCACGCTGACCTCACGGCTCAGCGTCGCTACCGATTATGCCGCCTTCGCCGGCTGTGCCCTCGTGGTGGAGGCGGTGCCGGAGGATTTTGCCCTCAAGAGTGCCGCCCTGACGTCTGTGGAGGAGAAGCTGGACCCGGCCGCGTGGCTTGCCACCAATACGTCGTCCCTGTCCATCGGCGCCCTCGCGGAGCAATTGAAACGTCCCGAGCGTTTCTGCGGACTGCATTTCTTCAATCCGGTTCCGGCGTCGCTGCTGGTGGAAATCGTGCTGGCCGAGCACACCTCGGCCGAGCTGGAATCTGCGGCCCGCGGCTGGGTCGACGCGCTGGGCAAGACGCCCGTCGTCGTCCGGGACGCACCCGGCTTCGCCTCCTCGCGGCTGGGCGTTGCCATTGCGCTGGAAGCCATGCGGATGGTGGAAGAGGGGGTGGCTTCCCCCGAGGACATTGATGCGGCCATGGTGCTGGGCTACAAGCATCCGGTGGGGCCGCTGCGGACCACCGACATCGTCGGGCTCGACGTCAGACTCTCAATTGCAGAGTATCTCCACTCGACTCTGGGGGAGCGGTTTGCGCCTCCGCAGATCCTGCGTGACAAGGTGGCCCGCGGCGAACTGGGGCGCAAGTCCGGCAGCGGCTTCTTTGACTGGAAAGGCTAGCTACCGAAGCGGCTCGTCGGCGGCTCCGGGGCTGGCAACGGATAAGCCGTACAGCCGGGCGGATTCCGTCATGCGTTTGTCGTAGGTCACCAGCAGCGAAGCTTCGGTCAGCAGGGCCGTGGATATGTGAATTGCGTCGAGGGTCCGCAGGCTTGCTGGTTCTGCGGCGGCAGCCCTGGCCAGAACTGACGGTGTCAAGGCCAGGGTACCGAAAGCTTCAGCAACCTCGAAGGCACGCATTTGTGCGGCGGCTCCGATCCGCATGGCGGCACGGTGGATCTCGACGATGCCTAACGCAGAGGTGGCGTGCATTTCATGGCTGTTGTCCAGCAGGAACTGTTGGAAGCTTGAAGTTTCGGCTTCGGTACGTATCAACTTCACAAGCGCTGAGGTGTCGAAATAGATCACAAGCGGTCCGCGGACAGATCGTCCAGTATTTCTTTGCTGGAGGGGGTCCCTGGTGGTGCTTCGATGGGTTGAATCTCCCAGGCCCTGCCCGTGCCAGGTTTCAGCGCACCGCTGTCGATCAGGCGCTGTTCGAAGCGGAGGTCCACAGCCGCGGGAACCAGCGTTGCCTGGAGCTTTCCATGGGACGTGATGCTCACCGGCTCGCCCGTTCGCAGCGCCTCCGCCAGGATGGCTGACGCGTTTTGCCGTAATTCCCTGATACCCACCGACTTACCCATGTAGCTAAAGTAGCACAAATTGTGCTACGTGAAATGGGGTGGCCCGATCAGGGGACTTGGTCAGCTTCCTGCGGTGTCTGCCCGTCTAAACTGGGCCCATGATGGAGATACAACCGCTCACCCTGACCGGACCTCTGGTTACCCTGGAACCCCTGTCCATGGAACACCACGACGGGCTGGTTGCCGCCGCGCAGGACGGCGAATTATGGAAGCTTTGGTACACCTCGGTGCCGCGGCAGGAGGGCATGCGCGCGGAGATTGAGCGGCGGCTGGACCTGCAGGCCAGCGGCCAGATGATCCCGTTTACGGCGCGGCGGACCGCTGATGGCCGGATCATTGGCATGACCACGTATATGAACATTGACCGGGCCAACAGGCGCCTGGAGATCGGCTCCACCTGGAACGCCGCCGGTGCGCAGCGGACGGGCACCAACGCGGCGTCCAAGCTGCTGCTGCTGACCCATGCCTTCGAGGTCCTGGGCTGCATCGCCGTGGAATTCCGCACGCACTGGATGAATCAGCAGTCGCGGGGAGCCATCTCCCGCCTTGGCGCCAAACAGGACGGCGTGCTGCGCAATCATCAGCGGCTTGCGGACGGGTCGCTGCGGGACACTGTCGTGTTTTCCATCCTTGATTCCGAATGGCCCATGGTGAAAAACGGCCTGGAGTTTCGGCTGGCCAGAAAGCGCTAACGGGCGGTGCGCCGTCGTCGTCGGCACTACCAGTCGGGCGCCGTCGTTGTTCGTCCTTCGGCGGCTGTAGGGGAGTTTAGGGCTTCCAGACCATAAGCACAACGACGAGCACCAGCAGCAGCGTCACGAGTCCCGACGATGCCGCAATCTGCGGGTATCCGGCCCGGGCGCCGGCTGGTTCCCCTGCCCCCAAAGCGGTCCCGCCGGCCGAAGCGGCCCCGGCGCCGGAAGTGACGTCAACGCCCGCGGCGGCCTTGCGCATGGCTGGTACGACGATGAACAGGTTCAGTGCCAGTGCCACGACGTACGCGACGATCGAGATCAGGACCCAGCCGGTGGTGATCGAAAGGTGGTATTTGGGATCGCTCATGCCGAGCACGCCGAAGCCGAAGACCACCACCAGCAGTGACAGGAGGCTTAATACATTGGTCGATTTAGCCAGCGCGGCGACGTCGCTGTTTCGGCCCCGGCGGAGCATTCCCATGGCGGTCATCGGCAAAATGGCCATGGGGCCGATCAGGAATACCGCGGCGACCACGTGCAATATGTTCAGAACTGTTTCCATATTTTCGAGTCTAGCCTTCGGATTTTCCTCGTCATCAACCGTTTGGTGGATCACGGGGTCCAATGTTTGGTGCACTGACCTGCCGCTGCTGATTTTTGCCCCTGCATGCCTATCCGGTAGCTCAGCCAGTGTGCGGATTTCGGCTGGTCCTGATTTTCCGAGCACTGCCGGACAGCCGTTGGAGTTTGACCACATTCAGCCACCACGTACGCCCGGCAAGGCCCATCATCGGGTAATCGGCGCTGTTACCCCGCGGGGTTCGGCCGGTCCAGAATCAGGTTGGTGATCCGCAGCGTGCACAATCGGCGTTCCTGCTCGTCGTAGAGGATCACTTCGTGGCTGGTGGTGGTGCGGCCAAGATGGATTGCCGTGGCGATGCCGGTCACCAGTCCGCTGCGGGCAGAACGATGGTGGGTGGCCGAAACGTCCACGCCGACGGCGGTCCGGCCGGTGGTGCTGGCATGGATGACGGCGGCCCAGGAGCCAATTGCCTCGCCGAAGGCCAAGGACGCGCCACCGTGCAGCAACCCGAAGGACTGGCGGTTTCCCTCCACCGGCATCGTGGCCACGACACGTTCGGCGGATTGCTCGGAGATGACCACGCCCATCTTTTGATCCAACTCGCCCAGCACGATCTGCCACGGCACGATCTGCCCTGCCGGCACCGAAACTGCCGGATCCGAGACTGCCGGCACCGAGACTGCCGGATCCGACGCCATCTGTCGCGCCGGTGCCGAGGCAATGGGGTCAGCTTCGGGGGTGTGCTCTTTCATGGGCGGGTCTCCTAGAACGTGTGGCTGGACCGACAATAATGTAGTCTGGGCTTATTACTGAACGCCCGGTCAGTATATCTCCTCCGGGTGGTGGCAGACCCAAACCGGAAGTGCTTCGAAAGGAACCGTCGACGATGACAGCCCCAGCCCTTGGCCTCACGGCAGAAACCGTGGAAACAGTCCCGAGCTACGTCCGCGATGCATGGTGGACACCCGATGTACCCGACGGCGAGGACGCGGCCACGGCAGGGCGGCGCACTCCCATCCGTGACGCCAGCACCGGCGAAGTGATGGCGGCGGTGAGCGCGGACGGGCTGGACCTGGCCGCCGTCGTCGCGCATGGCCGGACCGTGGGCCAGCGGGAACTGGGGAAACTGACCTTTCACCAACGCGCCCTGAAGCTTAAGGAACTGGCGCAGTACCTCAGCGGCCGCCGCGAAGAGCTTTACGCGATCTCCGCCTGCAGCGGCGCCACCTTGAGCGATTCGAAGGTGGACATCGACGGCGGCATCGGCGTTCTCTTCACCTTCGGTTCCAAGGGCAGGCGCGAACTGCCCAACTCCCAGGTGGTCATCGACGGGCCCGCCGAGGCGCTGTCCCGCGACGGCTCGTTCGTCGGTGAGCATATCTACACGCGCATTCCGGGCGTGGCGGTGCAGATCAACGCCTTCAATTTCCCCGTCTGGGGCATGCTGGAGAAGCTGGCTCCGGCGTTCATTGCGGGCGTGCCGAGCATCGTCAAACCCGCCACTCCCACCGGGTACGTGGCCGCCGCTATGGTGCGGCTGATCATCGGCTCCGGGATTCTTCCGGCCGGGTCGCTGCAGCTGATCTCCGGTTCCGCCCGGAACCTGCTCGATGAACTCGATTACCGCGACCTGGTGGCCTTCACCGGATCCGCCGGGACCGCTAAAACGCTCAAGAGCCACCCGAATGTGGTGTCCGGCGGGGTGCGCTTCACCTCTGAGACCGATTCATTGAACGCCGCCATTCTGGGCCCGGATGTCGTTCCTGGCAGTGCAGAGTTCGCGGCTTATATTGCATCCGTGGTGACCGAGATGACGTCCAAAGCCGGACAGAAATGCACCAGCATCCGGCGCGCGATAGTGCCCGAGACGGTGCGCCGGGACGTCGTGGACGCGATCGGCGCCGCGCTCCGAAAGCGTGTCGTCGTTGGCGATCCACGGGCCGACGGCGTCACGATGGGCGCGCTTACATCTTTGGACCAGCTCGCCGAGGTCCGCTCCGCCGTCGAGACCATGATCGCTGCCGGTGGCACGCTGGCCTACGGCAACCTGGCCGCACCCGCGGTCATCCACGCGGATGGCAGCGTCGGTCCATCTGCGGACGGCGCTTTTATGTCCCCGGTGCTGCTGGACTGGGATAACGCGCAGGCACCGGAGGTGCACTCACTGGAGGCCTTTGGTCCGGTCGCCTCGGTGGTCGGATATGAATCGGCGAATGGGGACGTCAGCGAGGCCATCCGGCTGGCCGCGCTGGGCGGCGGCTCCCTGGTCGCAACCGTCTGCACCAATGATCCGGCCGTGGCGCAGGAGTTGGTAACCGGGATCGCGGCCCACCACGGCCGGGTGCTGCTGCTGAACAGGGAGGATGCCCGCAGTTCCACCGGGCATGGCTCCCCGGTGCCACATCTGGTCCACGGCGGACCGGGACGGGCCGGTGGGGGTGAGGAACTGGGCGGCGTCCGCTCGGTCTACCACCACATGCAGCGCACCGCCGTGCAGGGATCGCCCAATATGCTGACCGCCATCACAGGGGTCTGGCACACCGGTGCTGACCGGAACTTCGGAGCAGGTGACGCAGCCGGCGAGCATCCGTTCCGCAAGTCACTCTCCGAACTGCGGATCGGTGATGCCTTCGCCTCCAGGCTCCGTCAGGTCTCCCTCAAGGACATCACAGCGTTCGCCAACACCACCGGGGACACCTTCTACGCCCACACCAATCAGGAAGCGGCCGCGGCCAACCCGTTCTTCCCCGGCATCGTGGCACACGGCTACCTGCTGCTGTCCTGGGCCGCGGGCCTGTTCGTGGATCCCGAACCGGGACCCGTGCTGGCGAACTACGGACTGGAGAACCTGAGGTTCATCACCCCGGTGGCCGCAGGGGACTCCTTCCGCGTCACGCTTACGGCCAAGCAGATCACCCCGCGCGAAACGGACGAGTACGGCGAGGTCCGCTGGGATGCGATCCTGCACAACCAGAACGACGAGATTGTGGCGACCTATGACGTGCTGACCCTAGTGGCGAAGGAATAGCCCGGGAGCCGCAGGCAGACTCGGCGGGTCGAGCTGGGCGCGGACAGCTTCATGGATCGTCGTATGGGCGCCGAGGCCTTTGGCCCGCAATCCTTGGTTGGCGAGGACCGCCGCCATGGACTTGCGCGCTGCGTCGTAGGCCATTTGGAAGGCGCCGGCAGTGTCTCGGCCGGCCACTTGCCGTGCCGATTCAAGGTGGGCCCGCGCAGCGCTCAGCATCTGGTCGGCAAGCTCGCGGCTGGCCGTGATACGCTCCAGCTGGCCCTTGTTCAGCAAATTATCGACGACGTCCCGGCCCTGGTTCCAGCGGATAACCATGACTTTATGCCCCCAGGGAGAGTTTGATCATTGGTCGTGATTTCACAGTACGTTCAAACGGGCCCTGGGCTGCTTCCCAGGCTTCGCGTGTTACGCGGTGGATGTTTACCTCGCGGGCGAGCCGGTTGCCGGCTTCCGCAGCGACATCGCCTAGGGCACTGCGCGAGGCGGAACCGATGACCAGGACATCGACATCATTCGGGGGAGGGCCCGGGGTTCCGGTGCGACGGGCCGCCCAGGAACCGTAGATGTACGCAGCCTCGATGCCGTCCACCTCGGCCAGCAGGTCCTCTAAGACGGGACGGGGCCCATACGTATCGGTGATGATTTCTGCCATCGGTGGGTAGAGCCGGTTCTCCGGATTGGCGCGGATGAGCCGGGTCCGTCCCGCATAGCGCGGTGTTGTAACAGACCGAACTCGGCGAGACGGCCTACTCCCCGGGGCACTGTCGCCGGAAGCGCGCCCGTTCGCCGGGCAAAGGAAAGGCGTCCGACGCCGACACAAGGCCCGGGCTGCCCTTAGGGCGCCCTTGGCGGTCCTGACGAGGTAGAAAAGGCGCTCCGTGGTAGACCGGCACTCACAAGCAATCGCAAGGCGCACGGCTATCGGTAGCGGAGTATTTCGAGCGCCACGCGGGCTGACCGGCGGCCGTGCCGGAGATACTCGGCATGCGGTTGCATCTTGCCGCTGGAGGAACGGGGCGGCCAAGGTTGTGCCGCCCGATAACCGGTGCAAGAATCACCATCAAATGCAGGCGCCCTGGCACCTCTCGTCATGACACTGCGCGGTCAGCTACCGAGGAGGCCATGTGAGTTACGACGCCAGTCGATTCCGGGAGTACTTTGAGCACGCGTTTACCTATGAAGCCGGCTTCCGCCGGAACGTGAGCCGCTACGGCAGCCAGCCGGCCATGCTCGACCCGGAGACGGACCGTTCCTGGACCTACCGGGAGCTCGACGCCGACGTCGCCCGGGCCGCCTCGGCGCTCGCAGAGCTGGGCGTGAAGCGCGGGGACCGGGTGGTCTACCAGCTCACCAACTGCCCGGAATTCGCCATCCTGTACCTGGCCACCCAGCGCCTCGGCGCCATCGGCGTGCCGATCAACTTCCGCTTGGCCCCGGGCGAGACGGCGCACATTCTCGCGGACAGCGAACCGGCAGTGTTCATCTTCGGGGCGCGGGAAGCGGCAGGAGCGCAGCAGGCCGTGGAAATTTCCGGTGTGTCGCCGGTGCTGTTGGCGGTTGGGGTGGCCGACGGCGCCGACACGGGGACCGGTGGCGTCGTCGGCTCGTTCGGGGCCGCGCTGGCCACCGCCCCCGAGCGCACACTGAGCCTCCCGGCGGATTTTTCGGTTTACGAGGAGACTACCCGGCTGTACACCTCCGGTACCACCGGCATGCCCAAGGGTGTGCCGCTGCCCTCGTTGGTGGAGGTGATGAGCGCGCACGACGTGATCATGCATTTCCCGCTGACGCCTCAGGACCGCACCCTGAACATGACGCCCTGGTTCCACCGCGGCGGCCTCTACTCGGGCGGCCCCAATCCGGTGTTTTACGCGGGCGGCTCGGTGGTCCCGCTGCGGTCCTTCAACGCGGCGACGGTGCTGGACTGGGTGGAAAAATATGAGATCACCTTCCTGATCGGAGCACCCGTCACCCTCGGCATGCTGGCGGATGAGCAGGAGCGCAGACCACGGGACCTCTCCCGGCTGCGCGGCATTGTGACCATGGGAGCACCTCTGACCCGGGCGGCCGTGCTGCGTTATCAGCGGGTGCTCACCACACGTATTTTCAACGGCTACGGCACCACGGAGGCGTTCTGGAACACCTTCCTGCGGCCGGAGGATCTGCCGTCCCATGCCGGCACCGCCGGCCGCGCCTGCACCGACGACGACGTCGCCGTCGTCCGGCTTTACGAGGACCGGTCCGCCGATCCCGACGACTTCGCCGCCCGGGACGGAGAAGAGGTGGGCGAAATAATCATGCGGTCGCCGAAATCCGGTTTTTCGTACTTCAACCTGCCGGACAAGGACGAGGAAAAGTTCCACCACGGCTGGCTGTACCCCGGGGATCTGGCCAGCTGGGACGAGGACGGGTTCATCACCATTGTGGGCCGCAAGGACGACATGATCATCTCCGGCGGGGAGAACATCCACCCGGTGCAGGTCGAAGAGGTCCTCGCCGAGCATCCCGGCGTGAGCGACGCCATCGTGGTCGGCCTTTCCGACGCGCACTGGGGACAGACCGTGGCGGCGTATGTCATTGTGCAAGGTGAGGTGTCCGTTGACGAGCTGGACCGACACTGCCGCGAGCACCCGCTGCTGTCCAATTTCAAACGGCCTCGCGCCTACCGCTTTGTGGACGAGCTGCCGCTGACGGCCACGGGAAAAAAGATGCACTACAAGGTCGCCGAAGCTGCTGTCCGGGACGCTGCGGACGGCCTGTTGTTGGTGCCCGACGGCGGTGCTGCCGCCGGCCACATGCCGGAGGCTGCGGTCGCGCGCGACGGAGCCGAAGAGTGAGTCCAATAACGTCCGGCGGGACCGCGGGGAGCCGCGTCGTCATCACCGGCATCGGGGCCCTCACCCCGGTGGGCAATACCGCGGCGCAGACCTGGACCGCGCTGACCGGCGGTGTCAGCGGGGTCGGACCGATAACCCTCTTTGACGCCTCGGAGTTCCCGACCAGGATTGCCGCTGAGGTCAAGAACTTCGAGCCCCCGGACCGGATGTCCTTTAAGGCGCGCAAACGCTCCTCCCGGACCTCGCAGCTGGCCGTGACCGCGGCGCACGAAGCGGTTGCCGATGCGGGTCTGCCCGCCGATCTTTCGGAACTGGAGGCCGCGGTCTTCATCAATTCCGCCGTCTCCGGCTTTGCCGAGATCGAGGACGCGGTCCGGACCAAGGCCGACGAGGGCCTGCGCCGGATCAGTCCGAACTTCGTTGCGGCCTCGCTGACGAATATGGCCGCCTGCGAGGTGGCCATCAGCCTAGGCGTGCACGGCCCGGTCAATGCCAGTGCACTTGCCTGCGCCAGCGGGGCCTACGCGCTGCTGGAAGCCCGGTGCGCGCTGCTGGCCGGGGACGCGGACTATGTCATTGCCGGCGGCGTGGATGCCTCAATCACCCCGGTGATGTTCGGCGGCCTCAGCGCCATGCGGGCCCTGTCAACGCACAACGAGGCTCCCACCGAGGCCTCCCGGCCCTTCGATGCTGACCGGGACGGCTTTGTCTTTGGCGAGGGTGCCGTGGTCTTTGTGCTGGAACGGTTGGAGACGGCACGCGCCCGGGGGGTCCGGGCCTATGCCGAGGTGAAGGGCGGGGCGCTGACCAGCGACGCGTTCCACACGGTGGCGCCGGAGCCCGGCGGCAAATACGCCGCCGAGGCGATCCGCCGCGGCCTGCGCAATGCTCGGCTGGAGCCGGCGGACATTGCCTATATCTGCGCGCACGGAACGTCCACGAAGGCCAATGACCGCACCGAAACGTTCGCCATCCGGCAGGCCCTTGGAGCGGCAGCGGATACCGTGGCCGTTTCCGCCCCGAAATCCATGACGGGTCATCTGATCGGCGCGGCCGGGGCCCTGGCCGGGCTGGTCTGCGCGCGGGCAATATCGGAGGGCGTGATCCCCCCGACGATCAACTACAACACGCCGGATCCCGAGTGCGATCTGGACTATGTGCCTAATGAGGCCAGGTCGGTTCGAGTCGGCAACGCGCTGACGAACGCCTTCGGATTTGGTGGGCAGAACTGCGTGGTGGTGTTCGGCCGCGCGGACTGACGGTTTCGGCCGGGCCGGCGTCACGGTTCAGGCCGTGCAGGAATCAAGGCCGTCCAGGAGTCCGGTCAACCGGTCTTTCGTCTCATGGACCCCGCTCAGCGGTGCAGGCCGCTGAAGACCATGGTGATGACGTCGTCGGCCAGGCGTTCCGCAGACAGCGAACCGCCGGGTTTATACCATTCCACAATGGAATTGATGGTGCCGAAGAGCAACCGCGTGATGGTCCGCGGGTCGATGTCCCGGCGCAGTGATCCGTCGCGCTGGGCGTCCGCGATCAGGCCCGCCACACGGCGGTCAAACTCGCGGCGGCGGCCCACCGCGTCGCGCTCCATGTCCGTGTTGCCGCGCAGCCGCAGCAGCAGGGTGACGAACGGCAGTTTGTCCGTCAGCACGGCCACCGTGCGCCGCAGTACGAATTCCAGCCGCGCATCAGCAGCCCCGGCGGCGGCTCCGGGCTCGGCCAGAATCCCCTCCAGGCCGCCCAGGGCTTCCTCCAGTGCGAGCCTGAGCAGGTCCTCTTTGGACGGGACGTGGTGGTAGATCGCCGACTTTGAAATCCCCAGATAATCCGCCAGCACACCCATCGACGTTGCTTCATAACCGTGCTTGTTGAAGACCTCCACCGAGATGCGCAGTACCGATTGCTGGTCATAGCCAGGGCGCCCGCGTTTGGCGGGGGACTCCGCAGACATAGGTTTCGACTCGATGGTCATGATCCTCAGTTTCTCACGCGGCTACGGCGTCTTGGGGCGCAGATCGTAGATCCTACGGAGCTTGCCGTTTGACCGCTCCAGCTCGCCGGGTTCCACCAGGATGATCCGGGCCGAGGAGCCGACGTGGATCTTGATCTGCTCCTGGAGCGTGGCCGCGGCGGCGGTGCGCACCTCCTGCGTGGTTCCTTCCCGTGGTTCAATCCTGATGGCCATTTCGTCCATCCGGCGCCCCTCCGGACGGGAGAGTTCCAGCTGGAAATGCGGGCTGAGCGCGGGAATGCGCAGGGCGATTTCTTCGATCTGGGACGGGAACATATTCACCCCGCGCAGAATGATCATGTCATCGCTGCGCCCGGTGATCCGGCCCATCCGGCGCATGGACGGACGCGCAGTCCCGGGCAGCAGCCGGGTCAGGTCCTTGGTCCGGTACCGGATGACCGGCAGCGCCTCCTTGGTCAGCGATGTGAAGACGAGCTCCCCATGCTGACCATCGCTCAGAACCGTGGTGTGATCGAACGGGTCGATGATTTCCGGGCGGAAGTGGTCCTCCCAGATATGGCAGCCATCCTTGGTCTCCACCGATTCACCCGCGACGCCCGGACCCATGACCTCGGAGAGGCCGTAAATGTCGCAGGCATCCAGATCCAGTCCCATTTCCAGCTCGTGCCGCATCTCATCCGTCCACGGTTCGGCTCCGCAGACGGCGGTCTTCAGCGAGGATTTGCGCGGATCGATGCCCTGATGGCGCATTGCATCCATAATTGTCAACAGGTACGTCGGCGTGCACATGATGACGTCGGGCGCAAAATCGGTGATGAGCTGGACCTGCTTTTCTGTCTGGCCGCCGGACATCGGAATGACCGTAGTGCCGAGGGCCTCCGCGCCGTAGTGCGCGCCCAGGCCGCCGGTAAAAAGTCCGTAGCCGTAGGCAACGTGAACCTTGTTGCCGGGACGAACGCCGGAGGCACGCATGGACCTTGCCACCAGGGAGGCCCACACGTCCAGATCGTTTTTGGTGTAGCCGACGACCGTGGGCCTGCCGGTGGTTCCGGAGCTGGCATGAATGCGGGCAATCTGGTTCTGCGGTACGGCGAACATGCCAAACGGGTATTCGCCGCGCAGGTCCTCCTTGGTGGTGTACGGGAACTTCGCCAGATCCTCCAGCGCGCGCAGATCGTCGGGGTGGACTCCGACCTCATCGAACTTGCGCTTGTACAGCGGCACCCGTTCGTAGGCATAGGCCAACGTCTGCTGCAAACGGCGCAGTTGCACAGACTCGAGCTCGTCGCGGCTCATGGTTTCCGCGGGATCCAGCGCGGCAGGGTCGTGGCGGGCGGTCGTGGGGATTGCTGTGTCGGTCATCGTTGACGGGCCTCTCCGGTACTTGAACTGGCTGAAATGGTAGTTAGGTCGGGCACGGTTTTGTCGGCACGGTTTTGTCAGGCATGGTTTTGTCCGGGACGGCCCGCTTCGGAACCGTCCGGCTGCGGCCGCGGAATTCGGCGATCACCTCGTCGTTCTCCGGCGCCCCCGCGAAGATCCGGACGTCAAAGATGCCGCTGCGCCCCTGGCTGCTCCGGCGCTCCGCCGTGGCGGTGATCGTCTGGCCCTCGTGGCTTGGCTTGAGGAAATTAACGTCGACGCCGGAGGCCACGGTCATCGTGCTGCCGTCGCCGTCCGCTGGGTTGCAGGCCAGGGCGAAGGCGGTATCGGCGAAGGCGAAGATCATCCCGCCATGCGTCACACCGAAGCCGTTCATCATTTCCCGCCGCAGGGTCATGGTGATCGTGGCATGACCGTCGCCGAGCTTGCGGACCTCGATGCCCAGCCACTCCGACGCATAATCGTTGGTCAGTATGGGGTGACTGATGCTGCTGCCGAGCATGTGATTCCTCTCACCTGACTTACCGAATGTTCATTAGGTAATACCCTAGCGGCGGGTGATGTCAAGCCGGCGCATTCTACGGTTCCCCATTTCCCGATCGGAGCGGGGGCCGCGGGAGCGGGGAGCTGGGAGCCGGGCGGAGCGGGGGAGGGGGCAGCTATCCGAGCAGCTCGGTGGCGCCCACGGCATCCGCCACGAAGGCATAATCCCAGGCGCGCATCTTCCACCCCTCATAGCGGCCCGACGCGCCGCCATGTCCACCGTCCATCTCGATCTTCAGCACGATCGGCTCGCCGCCCGTGGTCGTTTCCCGCAGCGCCTGCACCCATTTGGCCGGCTCCACATACAGCACGCGGGTGTCGTTGAAACTGGTGACGGCGGCGATCCGCGGGTAAGCCACCGGCCGGATATTCTCGTACGGCGTGTAGTCCTTCATGTAGTGGTACACCTCGGCGTCCGTGATCGGGTTGCCCCACTCCTCCCATTCCAGCGCCGAGAGCGGCAGCTCCGGATCGAGGATTGTGGTCAGCGCGTCCACAAAAGGGACCTGGGCAACGACGGCGGCAAACTTTTCCGGGGCCAGGTTGGCTACCGCACCCATCAGCAGGCCGCCGGCGGAGCCGCCGATGGCCGCGATCCGCTCCGGATCGACCCAGCCGGAGCCGGCCAGCCAGTCCGTGCCGGCAATGAAATCCGTAAAGGTGTTCTTCTTATCCGTCTTCTTGCCCTGTTCATACCAGTGGCGCCCCATCTCGCCGCCGCCGCGGATATGCGCCACGACGAACACGATCCCGCGGTCCAGCAGGGACAGCCGTGCAATGGAGAACGCCGGATCCATGCTCACCTCGTAGGAGCCGTAACCGTAGATCACGCCCGCATTGGAGCTGTCGCGGTGCAGATCCGCCCGGCGGATGACGGACAGCGGGACGCGGGTACCGTCAGGGGCCTGCGCCCATTCCCGCTCGGCGACATAGTCGGTGGGGGAGTAACCGCCCAGGACGGGGGATTCCTTGCGGAGCAACAGTTCCCCTCCGGTGACATCTGTCGTACCGGTTCCGCCTGCGCCGGTTCCAGCAGCTGCGCGGGCGCCCTGACCACTCGAGTCGCCCGCGGGATTGTCAGAGCCGGAGGGTAGAACGTAGTCATAGATTCTTGGCGGCGTCAGATAGGAGGTGTAGCCGAGGCGGATCACGGGCGCCTCATAGTCGGATCCGCCCATGCTCGTGGTGTAAAGCTCTTCCTCAAATGCCGGTTCCACCGCGGGGGACTGGGCTGGCGTGCCCAGCCCGGAGAGCTCGATTACCTGGACCCGCTCGATGGTGTCCTGCCGGACGGACAGGACCATGTGCGTTGCGGTGACCGTCGCGCCGTTGACCCGGACGTCGTCGTCGTGCTCCACGACCGTCGCCCACTGCTGTTCGGCTACCGGCCTGCCCAACTCCGCCGCGTCCAGCAGCGAAATCATCGAGTTCACCGCGTCCCGGTTATGCGTGAGCAGGATCTTTTCCGCGCCGTCCAACAGGAAGGGCTCCGCGTCGTAGAGAACGTTTTCCGCCCGGGGGATGACCATCTGCAGGCCGGCCTCGGGGGCGTCGAAACGCAGGTAGCGGGACTCGCTGTATTCGGAGCAGCCGATGCTGACCACCAGGGCACGGCGGTCCGCGGAGAGCTCAAAGCCGGTCCACATGGCCACGTCATCCTCCTGATAAAGGACCTCGTCGGCCGCGACGGGCGTGCCCAAGACATGGGATTTCACCTGGTACGGGCGCCAGGACTCGTCGGCCAGCATGTAGAAGAGCGTGTTGCCGTCGGGAGCGAAGACCAGCCCGTAGAACACATGCTCGATCACGTCGTCGAGCAGCTCACCGCTCCGCAGGTCCTTAATCCGCACCGTGAAAACCTCGTCCCCGGCGTTGTCCTGCGCATAGGCGTACAGATGTCCGTCCCTGGTGACCGCGGCGCCGCCGAGCGAGAAGAAGGGTTTGCCCTCCGCCTCGGCATTGCCGTCCAGCAGGATCTGCTCGCCCGGCATCTCCGCGCCCGCTTCGATCACCGGCGGCGTCCAATCCTGCACCGGGTTGCCGGTGTCCGCCGCCCGCACCCGGCAGTGCACGCCGTAGGCCTTGCCCTCCTCGGTCCGGGTGTAGTACCACCAGCCGTCCTTCCGGCTGGGTACGGAGAGATCGGTCTCTTGGGTGCGGCTCTTAATCTCGTCGAAAATGTCCTGCCGCAGCGGCTCCTGATCGGCCGTGACAGCATCCGTGTAGGCCTGTTCCGCTTCCAGATGGGCCTTGACCTCCGGATTCTCCTTGTCGCGGAGCCATTCGAAGCTGTCGGTGAAGGTGTCCCCATGGTGCGTCCGGGTGACGGGGACTTTCTTGGCGACGGGAGGCAGGGCAGGGTCAGGGGGCGTAGTGAGGGAGGCGTCAGTCATGAATGCCACTCTATCCAGCCGGGGCGGTGTTCTCCCCGGCTTGCCGTCGAACTCTGACCATCTTCCGGGCAGTTGCAGGGGAAAGGGTCGGCGTGTTGCCGGTTTTGCGCGTGTTCTGACGCTGCAGGTGGTCAAAGTTCGACTGCGGCGAAGGTCATGGTCAGTCTCGGCAGCCGAAGTACTCCCGCTCCTTGTTCGGCACAATCCGAACAGCTCTCATGTCCGGGGGTGCGGTCCTGCGGTGCAGACCCTTCCGGCTCGCTCCGGCTCGCTCCGGCCCGCTCCGGCCCGGACCGGCCCGGACGCTTGACGCACCTCACAGCCGTCTTATATCCTGAACGAACGGTCGGTAATTAGTCATCGGCGGTCAGGCAGCAGCAGCTTAGGGTCCCAGCAGGTCAGGGCCGTACCGGAGGAGTAGTAATGGAGCAGCAACTGCAGGCGGTCAGCGGTGCCGCAGCGCAGCAGTCCCCAGAGCAGCAGGCCGATGCCGAGGCCGGGCAGGCGTACTTTGACCGTGCCATGGCGGCGGACTCGCGGATCGAACCGCGCGACTGGATGCCGGACGCGTACCGGCGCACCCTGGTGCGGCAGATCTCCCAGCACGCGCACTCCGAAATCATCGGCATGCAGCCGGAGGCAAACTGGATCACCCGCGCGCCGAGCCTCAAACGCAAGGCCATCCTGATGGCCAAAGTCCAGGACGAAGCGGGCCACGGGCTGTACTTGTACTCGGCGGCGGAAACGCTCGGCACCTCCCGCGACGAGATGATGGGCCAGCTGGTGGCGGGCAAGGCCCGCTACTCCAGTATCTTCAACTACCCCACGGTGACGTGGGCGGATATGGGTGCCATCGGCTGGATGGTCGACGGCGCCGCGATCTGCAATCAGGTGCCGCTGTGCAGGGCCTCCTTTGGCCCCTACGGACGGGCGATGGTCCGGGTCTGCAAGGAAGAGTCCTTCCACCAGCGGCAGGGCTTCGAGATCCTCCTGGAGCTCGCCAACGGGACGCCCGCGCAGAAGCAGATGGCGCAGGATGCGGTCAACCGCTGGTATGCCCCGTCCCTGATGATGTTCGGGCCGCCGGATGATGATTCGCCCAACTCCAAGCAGTCCATGGCGTGGAACATCAAGCGATTCAGCAACGATGAACTGCGATCCCGGTTCGTCGGGATGATGGCCGAGCAGGTCAAGGTGCTCGGACTCTCCCTGCCGGATGCCGAGATCCGTTTCAACGAGGAAACGAAGAAGTGGGAACACGGTGCGCTGGACTGGGACGAGTTCAAGGAAGTCCTGGCCGGCCGTGGTCCCTGCAATGCCCAGCGGATGGAACGACGGCGTGAGGCGCACGAGGGCGGCGCCTGGGTTCGCGAGGCAGCGACGGCGTACGCCGCGAAGATGGCCGCCAAGAATGAGGTTGCAGCGTGAGCGAATCTCTCGGCTGGCCGTTGTGGGAAGTATTTGTCCGCTCCAGCCGCGGCCTCTCGCACGTCCACGCCGGATCCCTGCACGCCCCGGACGCGGCCATGGCGCTTCGGAACGCGCGGGATCTCTACACCCGACGTAACGAAGGTGTCTCCATCTGGGTGGTTCCCGCTGATGCGATTGCGGCCAGCGATCCGGATTCCAAGGGCTCCTTCTTCGAATCCCCGCAGGGCAAGGATTACCGCCATGCGACGTATTACGTCAAGAGCGAGGGTGTGAAGCATCTGTGAGTGAAGCAAGCGCAACGCGCATCACGCCGGGGAATGCCCTGCGGCCTGAGGACATCGCGCTCGCGGTCCAGCATGGGACCGCCAGGCCCAGCGAGGACGTGGGCGAATACGCGCTCCGACTCGGCGACGACGCCCTGATCCTGGCGCAGCGGCTTGGGCATTGGATTTCGCGCGCGCCGGAGCTGGAAGAGGACGTGGCCTTGGGCAATATCGCCCTGGACCAGCTGGGCCACGCCCGTTCGTTCCTGACCTACGCCGGAGCTGCCTGGGGCAAGACCGAAGACGAGCTGGCCTATTTCCGCCGGGAACCGGAATTCCGCTCGGCGCATCTTTTTGAGCAGCCCAACGGCGACTTCGCGGTGACCATCGTGCGGCAGTTCATCGTGTCGTATTACCAGTACGAGCTGTACCGCCGGCTGACCGCCTCGGCCGATGCCACGCTGGCGGCCATTGCCGCGAAGGCCGTCAAAGAGGTGGACTATCATCGGGACCACAGCGCGCAGTGGGTGCTGCGGCTGGCCCTGGGCACTGAGGAGTCCCGCCGCCGCCTGCTCGCCGGTTTTCGGCTGCTGTGGCCCTATGTCGGTGAGCTCTTTGAAGATGATGACCTGACCGCCCGACTCGGGGACGCCGCCGTCGTACCTTCTGCGCTGCGTGCAGATTTTGACCAGCTGACCGGCGAGGTCCTGACGGAAGCGGAGATCGAGATTCCGCAGGTGCCTGCGGCCCTCGGCGGCGGGCGACAGGGACGGCATTCCGAGCACTTGGGCTTCATCCTGGCCGAGATGCAGGTCCTGGCGCGCGAGCATCCGGGCGCGGACTGGTGATGGTTGTGGACCGGTACACGGACACCGCGGTCCCGGGAACGGTACGGACGACGACGGCAGTTCAGAAGGCCTGGGACATTGCCGCAGGCGTCTGCGATCCGGAGATTCCGGTGCTCAGCATTGCGGATCTGGGCATCCTTCGGGACGTGCGCTTGTACGACGACGACGGTTTGGTCCCGGCGGTCGAGGTCACCATTACGCCGACCTACTCAGGCTGCCCGGCCATGGACGCGATACGCGACGATGTGGTCACCGCGTTTCAGCATGCAGGTTACCCGGCCGTGCACGTGAAGCTGGTGCTCTCGCCGGCGTGGACGACGGACTGGATGAGCGATGCCGGCAAATCGAAACTGCAGGAGTACGGCATCGCCGCCCCCACCGGACATTCCACCGCGGGTGGCTTGGGCCACAATGCGGGCGGCCCGGTCCGGCTGACCCTGCAGGTCAAATGTCCGCAGTGTTCCTCGCTGAACACGAAGGAACTGACCCGGTTCGGCTCCACAGCCTGCAAGGCGCTGTATGTCTGCCAGGACTGCAAGGAACCTTTCGACTATTTCAAGGTGCTCTGATGACCGTTTCACCGACCGCACCCTCGTCCGTGCCTCCCAGCTTGCTGGAGGAAGTTGCCCCGGACACCCCGGCGAAGCGCAGGGCCTCCTTCCATCCGCTCACCGTGTCACAGGTGCGCCGGCTGACCGAGGATGCGATTGAGGTGACGTTCGCCGTCCCACCGGAGCTGTCCGGACAGTTCGACTACCTCCCCGGGCAGTACGTGGCCCTGCGCACCACGCTGCCGGACGAGTCAGGAGCGGCGCAGGAAATCCGGCGCAGCTATTCCATCTGCGCCGTCCCGGTCCATTTCCCGGACGGCAGCTCGGAGATCCGGGTGGCCATCAAGCGGGATCTGGGCGGCATGTTTTCCACCTGGGCCAACGCCGAGCTGCAGCCCGGCGCGGTACTGGACGTGATGAGCCCGTCGGGCGCTTTCATTTCCAAACACGGGATGCCGCGCAACGTGATGAACAGCATGAACCATCCGGAGCAGCTGGCGGGGGCCTCCGGGAGCTACGTGGCGATCGCGGCAGGCTCCGGCATCACTCCCGTGATAGCCATTGCCCGGACCCTGCTGGCCGCCGATCCGCAGACCCGGTTTGACCTGGTGTACGCCAACAAGGCGGCCATTGACGTGATGTTCCTGGAGGAACTGGCGGACCTCAAGGACCAGTACCCGGCCCGGCTGGCACTGCACCATGTGCTGTCCCGGGAGCAGCGGATAGCCCCCCTGATGACCGGACGGATCGACGCCGAAAAACTCGATCTGCTGCTCAGCGCGGCCATCCACACCGATGATATTGACGAGTGGTTCCTGTGCGGACCGTTTGAGCTGGTCCAGCTGTGCCGTGACACCCTGGCTGAACGCGGTGTTTCGCCGGAGCGGGTACGGTTCGAACTCTTCAGTACCGGTCGGCCTGACCGGCCCGAGGGGCAGGCCGGCCGCGCGATCGTCGTCGACGAATCGGTGAAAACCTACCGGATCACCTTCAAACTGGACGGTCTGGAGGGCGTGGTGGCCAGCCCCACGCACGCTCGGGAGTCCATTCTGAACGCGGCGCTGCGGGTGCGTCCGGATGTCCCCTTCGCCTGTGCCGGCGGCGTCTGCGGCACCTGCCGCGCCAAACTGGTCAGCGGAACCGTTGAGATGGCGGAGAACTACGCACTGGAACCGGACGAGGTGGCAAAGGGCTACGTCCTCACCTGCCAGGCCCGTCCCACCAGTGACGCAGTCACGGTTGACTACGACGTCTAAAAGGGAACGCCCATGATTGACCTGACCATCGCCGATAACGTCGCCGAAATCGTCCTCAATGCCCCGGCCAAGCTCAATGCGCTGGACGAGGCTGCGCTGACGGAGCTGAGTCAGGCGTACGACGACGCCGCCTCCGCCGCCGCGGACGGTACCGTCCGCGCGCTACTGCTCCGCGGCGAGGGCCGCGCGTTCTGCGCCGGACGGGACATCTCCAACGTCACGCCCGACAACGACGACGCCATGGGCTACCTCGGCGACCTGCTGACTCCGCTGTTGAAGAAAATGAGCGCGTTCCCGGCACCCACCTTCGCGGCGGCCCAGGGTGCCTGCCTGGGCGTGGGCTTGGGTCTGCTGATTGCCACCGACGTCGTCTACATCGCGGACACCGCCAAGATCGGTTCCCCGTTCGCGAATCTCGGCGCAACGCTGGATTCCGGCGGGCACTGGCTCCTCACCGAACGCCTGGGGGCACACCGAACGCTGGATTTGATCTACACGGCGGAGCTCATGAGCGGTGCCGACGCCGTCGCATCGGGCCTTTTCAGCCGTTCCCTTCCCGCTGCCGAATTGCTTGCGTTTACCCGTGCCACCGCGGCCAAGGTCGCATCCGGCCCAACCCAGGCGTTTGCCGCGAGCAAGGACCTGGTGGCCGCCATCCGCGACGAGCGGCTGGGACTGTGGTCCGCCGTCGGGGAAGAAAACACCGCGCAGGCGGGACTGTCCAAGACGGCCGATTACGCCGAAGGTTTTGCCGCCTTCGCCGCCAAGCGCAAACCCGATTTTGGCCGCTGACTGAATGGGTGGACGCGGGCCGCGGGCCAGGAGGTCGATTGCGGCCTGCATCCCGCGACGGACCTGAGGGTCAAACTTGCGCTATTGACGTTCGGCAGCCGGGCGCTCGTGACCGAATAAGTCATACGAGGCCGAGGTCCGCCTTAACTTCCTCCCACGGAATCGGTTCGCTTTCCCTTTTGGCGCATCTCTTCGCGCGATTCCTCGGCCGCGCGAATTTGGACATATCCTCTGCGAGTTCGATCAGACGTTCCAGATCGCCAGCGTCGATAATGGCCGCCACCCGGCGACCGCGTCGAGACAGAAAAACCGGCTCGTGATCAGTGTGAGCGGTTGATGATCGCAGCAAGTTGGCCGCGTGCATCGGAATCGCTCAGTGGAACGGAGGCAGGCATGCCATGAAGCGTACAGGCCCCGGACGCCGTCGGCATCTGGCTGTTGCAGGAGCGAGGTGAGTTCACGGGCGAACGCTACAGGATGGCTCTCCTAGTCGTCTTCGATCATGAGTAGCGCGTCATCCAGTGGCGGCATGTAGCGCGTTCCCTGCAATAGATTGATCGTGCATAAGTTTCCGCCGATGATTCGTCCGGATCCCGTTCCTTGCTGCAGCGCCCGCCAGCCCTCGCCGGACCGGGGGTTTCGGTTGTCCTGATCCACGAACCAATCATCGTCTGTCCACGACTGTGAGGGTTTCAGCTCGATGGGGCAACGGCCGAACAGGGCTTCGGTGAACCATGTCAGCAGCATCGGGCTACGTCGGGCGCGCGACGCCGCAGCAGTCATCGCGGCCAGCCGGACCCGCCGGACCCCAGTGGCAACCTTCCGCTCGGTATCGGGGCTGGTCATCGCGGTCTTCATGGTCTCCATCTTCGCCGGAGCCGCCAGTGAACACCTCAGGGGTGACCGCCATCCCTAACAGCTCTCCCGCGGACCTCTCCACGATGAGCAGCACACGACTGATCCAAGGATTGTCGGCATTTGCCTACATCGGCGTCTTCGTGGCCGTCGTCATCGCCGGAATCTCACTGGCCGTGTCGACCGCGGCTGCGATCCTTGACCCCAAGCGCGTGCTGGGGCTGATCCGGCTGATGCGGCTGATGGGCATGCCCGTCGCAGTCCTGCGTAGGGTCATCGTCCGTGAGGCCGCTGTTCCGCTGCTGGCGGTTCTTCTGCTATCCGTCGGGCTCGGGTTCTTCGTCGCGTGGCTCATGATCACCTCATTCGGCGGTGACAGAACTATTCCCTGGCCGGCCCCCGATTACTATGCGGCTCTGTCATTGAGCCTTCTGTTCGCACTGACTGCGGTCGCGGCCACATTCGGGCTTATCCGTGCCAATGCTGCAATGGCAAACGAGCTCCAGAAATCTCAACTCCGCGGAGAAGCTAAGGAATACGATTGTGACGCTCGCTTCTTCGCTGATTTTCGTGACGGAATCGGCCGGCAGAGGCAGCCCCTGGCCGGTCGTGCCTTGGATTGGGTCATTGTCAGTCGCCATGGGGACTGACAGGATATGACGATGAAATCGATCTACTACACTGCCAGTTCCCTGGATGGCTTCATTGCCGACGCCGATAACTCGCTCTCGTGGTTACTCTCGCGTGACGTCGACGGTAAAGGACCGATGGGCTACGACGGCTTCATCGAGGCTGTTGGAGCCATGGCAATGGGTGCCACCACATACGAGTGGCTCCGCGACAATAGCGATGGCGACTGGCCCTACTCCATCCCTTGCTGGGTTTTCACCCATCGTGACATTGAGGCCTTCGGCGGTGGTGACGTGCGGTTCACCCAGGGTGAAGTGGCCGCGGTGCATGCCGAGATGGTTACGGCTGCGGCTGGTCGGAACCTGTGGCTTGTGGGCGGCGGCGACCTGGTCGGTCAGTTCGACGACAACGGCCTGCTTGACGAGGTATGGATCCAGTATGCACCGGTGACGCTGGGCGCCGGAGCGCCGGTGCTGCCGCGGCGGATCGAGTTCAGGGTGGAAGAATTCGCCCAAAATGGTGAGCTCGTCTGCACGCGGCTCGCGGTGGTCCGGTGAGCCGGGAAACTGTGCCCGCGTGAGGCCGAAAGCACAGCCTGGCCGGGCAGGGCTGGCAGCTGGTCTCGGCCAGAGCTGCGGTCATTTGGCGCCTGCTGACGGGGGAGAAGGCGGACGCGGTGTGGTGCTGACCAATCCATAGGGCGCCAGGTTCTGCATCTGGCAGGCTCGACGACGTCTGGGGGCGCAGGCGGTCAACGAACCAGTGGAACTTCAGTGACGTGCACACGGCTGATTCCACGGCAGCAGTTGTTATTTTCAGTAGCGGACTGCACCGGAGTCGCCTGCATTACCGGCTTTCCCGCAGGTCTTCGCCACCCATGCCCGTCCCAGACGGCTCGGCGAATTCATGTTACCGAGTCCGCGGACACTTGGCCGCGTCAGTTCGGCACTTGTGGTGCTGAGTGGGGCGCCCAGCTCGCGACCTGACGGAACTGGCCCGCTGACCGTTGGCTTTTGGATGCCGAGGCGTTCCCGTGAAGGTTCGACTTGCGGGCATTGTGCGGTCACGTGCGTGGTGAAAAACGTACGCCAGGCGATGCTTGGGGAGGGAGACCATGGTGTCAATTCCAGCCGCTGACGGCGGAGATTCCACCAAGGTTCCCGTTGTGCTTCCGCTTGCAGAAAGCCGTGAACGGTTTTTCTTGCCGTCTCCGACTTAGACAAGATATCTTGTCTGTATGCGGATCGGCGAGCCAGCGCGCATGCACGGGGTGCCGGATGCTGACATGCAGCACACGGAAGATGAGATTGAGCGGGCCGCGCAGCGATTCGAGCACCTCGCCGACGAACTTGACCCCGATGCCGTGGAGGTTGACGTTACGGACGACCTTCGAGAGGTCGCGGTGATTTCCGAAGCCCTACGCGCCGATGAAGTACATCTGCGGGAGACCGTTAACATGGCCCGGGCGCGCGGCAGATCCTGGAACCAGATTGCCCTCGCACTAGGAGTATCCCGCCAAGCAGCCCGGCAACGGTTCGCCTGATGCCTCAGCGGGCTGGGCAGATCGTGGCGCAGGACGATACCGAGTGGACGCGTACTGTCCTGATCCGCGACCCCGCAGGGACGGAATTCACCGCCAGCCAGTTCACGCCGTCGTCGGGCTTAGTCTTACTGCGTGGTCCCGCGACAGTTGCGTGACGTCAGGAGGGATCCACGACCGTGAGCCCCACCGTGCGGGCGGCATCGGCCTGCCGGACATCGTAGTCACGAATTCATCGGCCGCCATCCGTTCCGCCACGGCAAGGTGCAGGGCGTCAAGACTTCGCAGTGAGCCGCCCGGCAGCAGCAGTCCAGCTTCCCGGAATGTGCCGCGCTCGATATCGATAATCGTGAGCCGCCGAAGAACTGCAGCTGCCCCGGACGACGTTCGCGTTGATGCTCGGCAAAGCTGCCGGCGGCTGCTACCCGTATGGGTCTCGTGGTGCTCGGGCAGATGCACACGTCCGAAGACCTGTTCGGCATTGGCCTGGTGACTGCCGGCGTCGCGGTCCACCATGAGAGCGATCCAGATCGGGCGGAGGCAAAACCGAAGGACCGGGCCTGAGGCGGGCAGACCGACAGCTACGGGGCGCCCGCGAAAATTGTTTCTTACTCTGCCGGTCCGCTCGTTGGCGCCTACTCCAATGTGTGGTCCGAATGTGGGCTTAGAACTTGGTGCTGCGGGCGCAGATTTACCTCACGGAGGAAGAACGACGGACCCTCGATGTGGTCGCCGCATGCATCGGACGTTCGATATCCGATCTCATCCGGAATGCGGTGGTGGCTGTCTACGGTGCGGAACGTTCCGTCGAGTATGACCTCGCCGCGATGCACAGGGCATTCGGATCCTGGAGTGGGCGCGACGTGGACGGTGTCGAATGGGTGGACCAGATGCGCTCGGGGACTCATCTGCAGCAAAGTCTGTGAGTGCGGCCCAGGAAGCCATTGACCCGGACCGGCTCGCGGAGGCCGACCCCCCGACATCCGCCGGTCAACGGGTGTCCACGTCCTCGAACACCAGGAACGTCTGGGTGTCCAGCACGCCGGGCATGGACTGCAGCTGATCGAAGATGACCCGGCGCAGGTCCACATTGTCCACCGCCCGCACCAGCAGGATCACGTCGAAGTCCCCGCCGACCAGGGCTATGTGGTGAATCTCCGGGATGGCCCGCAGCTTTTCCTTCAGCTCGCGCCAGGAATGCTGGCGGACCTTCAGCGTGACATACGCGGACGACCGCAGACCGGCCTTGGTCGGATCCACCAGCACGGTGAATTTGGTCAGCACGCCGTCTCCGGTCAGCCGCGCGATGCGGGAGTAGGCGTGGGCCCGGGAGATGTGGACGTTTTCCGCCACCGTTGTCACGGACATCCGGCCGTCCCGGGTCAGTTCGGCAATGATTCTGCGGTCAACGTCGTCCAGCGGTGCGGGGTTGGGATCGGCCACTTGGCTGCTCTCTGCAAACTCTCTGCAAACTCTCTGCAAAAGGGTGGCGGGGGAAGACGCCATGGGAAAAACGGAACGCAATCCGGCTCACATTTACATTCCGTCTGCCAGAATACGTCATATTGATGGTATTTTCCACAGTTTTTGGCACCTCTGGATACGAATTGTCCGCCGATCGCATAATTGAGAACCAGAGCATCTTTAGGTTCAGAGTATCTTGAAGTTCTGGGTCTCCTGCGGCGCCCCGCCGCGGGAACGGATGGAACGCCCGACAGTGAGGACGGTGATGGAGTGAGCCCGCATTCCCGAGGAACGGCGCAGCCCGAAGCGGACATGCTGCCATCCCAGCAGCCGGTGAGACTGATCGACGAAAACGGTTCCGCCGCCGTCGGCCGGACGTTTAAGACGAGCTATGCGCTGCCGACGGAGCAGACCCTGCTGCGCGGGTACGGTCAGCTCGTCATGGGTCGGCGCGTGAATGATCAGGCGTCGGCGCTGGTCCGGCAAGGCAGAATGGCGGTCTACCCGTCGTCGCACGGCCAGGAGGCCTGCCAGGTGGCCGCGGCGATGTGCCTTGCGGACCGTGACTGGCTGTTCCCCACCTACCGGGACACCGTTGCGGTGATGGCCCGCGGCGTCGATCCGGTGCAGGTGATGGAGCTGCTCCGCGGCAGCTGGCACGGTGGCTACGACCCCTACGAACACAATGTCGCCACCCAATCAACGCCGCTGGCCACGCAGCTGCTGCACGCAGTCGGCGTCGCCCACGCTGCCAAGCTCAGGGGCGAGGACACCGTCGTCGTCGCACTGTGCGGCGATGGGGCCAGCAGCGAGGGTGACTTCCATGAGGCGTTGAATTTTGCCGCCGTTTTCCATGTCCCGGTGATCTTTTTTGTGCAGAACAACGAATACGCCATTTCGGTGCCGCTGATCCATCAGAGCGTGGCGCCGTCCCTCGCGCACAAGGCGATCGGCTACGGGATGCCGGGCGAACGCGTGGACGGCAACGATCTGGCCGCGCTGCTCGCCGTGCTGGATGACGCCGTTCGGCGCGCCCGGAGCGGGGGCGGCCCGTCGCTGATCGAGGCCCACACCTACCGGATGCAGTCACATACCAACGCCGACGACGCCAGCCGGTACCGCTCGGACGACGAGGTCCGAGCCTGGGAACCCCGCGATCCGCTGCTGCGCCTGCGGACGTATCTGAGCGCGGCCGGTCTCCTGACGGCCGCCGAAGAAGAACGGATTGGTGCCGAGGCCGAACGCGTCGCCGCAGTGTTGCGCGACGGACTAAACGTCGAGGTTACTGTGGATCCGCAGGACCTTTTCAGGTTCGTCTACAGCGAGCCCACGCCCCAACTGCTCGAGCAGTCGGACATGCTGCGCGAGGAACTCAGCCGCGAAGGAGCCACGTCATGACGACGATTTCAGCCAGCCCGACGGCGGCAGATCCGTCGGTGCAGACACCGCCCGCGGCTGCCCCCGCGGCTGCCCCCGCGAAAGGGCTCCCGGCAGGACCCGCAGCAGCAAAGCCGCAGTCACTGACGTTTGCGAAGGCGCTGAACCTCGCCATGTCGGACGCCATGGAAGCCGACGACGCCGTCGTCGTTTTCGGTGAGGACGTGGGCCTGCTCGGCGGAGTCTTCCGAATCACGGACGGTCTGACCAAGCGCTTCGGCGAGGAGCGCTGCTTTGACACGCCGCTGGCCGAATCGGGCATTGTGGGGATGGCTGTCGGGATGGCCATGAACAAGATGAAGCCGGTGGTGGAGATGCAGTTTGATGCCTTCGCTTACCCGGCCTTCGAGCAGGTCGTCAGCCATGTGGCCAAGATGGCCAACCGAACCAAGGGCAAGGTCCGGCTGCCGATGGTCATCAGGATCCCCTACGCGGGTGGGATCGGCGGGGTGGAGCACCACTGTGATTCCTCCGAGGCTTACTATGTGCACACGCCCGGGCTGACCGTGCTGGCGCCGTCCACCGCGGCGGATGCCTACACGATGTTGCGGGACGCCATTGCCTGCCCGGATCCGGTGGTTTTCCTGGAGCCGAAGAAGCTGTATTTCGCCAAGGAAGAGGTGGATGTCGATGCTCTGCGCCTCCGCTACGCCGACGGCACCGGAGCGGAAGCCACAGCGGTAACATCGATCGGCAAGGCCGTCATCGTCAGGGAAGGATCTGATGCGACCCTGATCGCCTACGGACCCTCCGTGCCGACGGCGCTCGCCGCCGCGGAAACGGCGGCGGAGGAGGGTCGATCACTGCAGGTGATCGATGTGCGCTCGCTGGTGCCGTTCGACGATGAAACGGTCTGTGCCGCCGTGCGGCGCACGGGGCGCGCCGTGGTGATCGCCGAAGCCCCCGGATTTGCCTCCGTTGCCGCGGAGATCGTGGCGCGGGTGCAGGAGCGTTGCTTCCACTCCCTCGCATCACCCGTGCGGCGCGTTACGGGCTTCGACATTCCGTACCCTGCGCCGAAGCTGGAGCAGCATTATCTGCCGGGTGTGGACCGCCTCCTGGATGTCGTGGACGAGCTCCAGTGGGAGGACAAGTGAGTCTGCAGGTGTTTTTGCTGCCGGATCTGGGGGAGGGCCTGACCGAGGCGGAGTTGGTGAACTGGCTGGTCAATGTGGGGGATGAAATCATCGTGGATCAGCCGATCGCGGAGGTGGAAACGGCCAAATCCGTCGTGGAGGTGCCCTCGCCCTTTGCCGGCTTGGTGGCGGTACTTCACGGGGAAGCGGGGCAGACGATGGATGTCGGCAAGCCGCTGATCTCCGTATCCGTCGCCCCATCGACGGTCGAGGCCGGGGAGCGGGTGGAGAGCGTGGCCAAGGCAGAGGGTTCCGGAAACGTGCTGATCGGCTACGGCACCTCCGGACACGGTGCCGGCGGCCGGACCCGTCCGCGGAAGAAGACGCTGAGCGAGCCCGTCGTGCTGGTGATACCCGTCGAAACGGACGGTGATCCGGACGGGTTCGATCCTCGGCCTGGTGGTGATGCGAACGTCCTCAATCAGCGGCCTGGTGGTGATATCGACGGCCTCGGGCAGGGATCTGCCCCGCTGGTGATTTCGCCGTTGGTCCGCAAGCTCGCCCGTGACAACGGCGTCCCGCTGCGACTCATCGCGGGGTCGGGCCCGCAGGGGCTGATCCTGCGCAAAGACGTCGAAGCAACCGTTGCCGGACAATTTCCTGCAAGCAGTGCAAGCAGTGCAAGCAGTGCAAGCAGTGCAAGCAGTGCAGGCAGTGCAGGCAGTGCAAGCAGTGCAAGCAGTGCAAGCAGTGCAAGCAGTGCAAGCAGTGCAGGCAGTGCAGGCAGTGCAGGCACGGAAACGACGTCCGCGGGGACCCGCGGGGTGGACGGCGCTGGCCGAAGTGATCTGCGGATCGATGCCGGCGGGCGTGATGAAAGAACGGGACTGACCATCCGCGGCCGCACGCCGTTGAAAGGCCTGCGGAAAACGGTGGCTGCCAATCTGACGCGAAGCCGCAGCGAAATCCCGGAGGCCACCGTCTGGGTCGACGTTGACGCTACGGCATTGGTGGAACTCCGCCGGAAGCTGAAGCAGACCCATCCGGCCAGCACACCCGGCCTGCTGGCGTTCATCGCCCGTTTTGTTATGGCCGGCCTGACCCGGTATCCGGAGCTCAACACCAGGATCGTAACCACGCCCGACGGCCACGACATCGTCGCCCTGGATGGCGTGAATCTGGGCTTTGCTGCCCAGACAGACCGCGGACTGATGGTCCCGTCCATCGAACACGCCGAGAAGCTCAGCGCCAGGGAACTGGACACCGAGATCCGTCGGCTGACCGCCGTCGTACGTCAGGGAAAGGCGACACCGGCAGAGCTGACGCGCGGTACCTTTACGCTCAATAACTACGGAGTTTTCGGCGTGGACGGCTCGGCGGCCATTATCAATTATCCGGAGTCGGCCATCCTGGGCATTGGTCGGATCATAGATAAGCCGTGGGTAGTGGACGGCGTGCTTGCAGTCCGGAAGCTCACCGAGCTCACCCTGGTCTTCGACCACCGGGTCTGCGACGGCGGCACGGCCGGGGGATTCCTGCGGTATGTGGCGGACGCAATCGAGAACCCGGGCGCAATTCTGGCGGACTTGTGAGGGTCGCGCGTTGAGATGGAACGTCCCGTGGCAGGGCGGGGGAAATGGTCGGGTAGGGCAGGGCAGGGCAGGGCAGGGCAGGGCAGGGCAGGGAAAATGGCCAGGCCGGTGGAAAACAGCTGGCCCGGGCGGAAAACGCTCCGGCGGCGTAGCGTCGGGTCCGGCGGCAGCCGCTCTGGAATATGGTTGACTCAGCGCTACGTGACGGGCGGCACTGGGCCGGACGTAAGCGGGACAGATCCGAGACGAGCGGAAAATAGGGAAATTCATGGCGCATTGGCGTGAAGTCGGAGCCGGGAACTACGTATTGAGCACCCCTGGTGCGCTGCTCAATACGGGATTGGTGGTTGGCAGGGATCGGGGCTTGGTCATCGATACCGGGTGCGGACCGCGGCAGGCGGCGGAAATCCTTACCGCCATCCGCGAGCTGACGGACCTCCCTTTGACGGTGGTTAATACCCACGCGCACTATGATCATTTTTTCGGCAACGCCGTGTTCGCTGCCGCCGGAGCGACCGAATTCTGGGCCCACGAAAACGCGGCCCGTGAAATGGTGGATGAGGCGGAATCCCAGCGGTCGGCGCTGGACGGGGCCGAGGCGGAAATGGCTGCGGGCGAGGGTGAGAACACGCACATAGTGCTGCCGACCGCTTTAGTCAAAGACCAGCCAGTTCTCATCGATCTGGGCGGACGTGCGGCCACACTGTTTTATCTGGGACGCGGACACACCGATGGTGACCTGCTGGTGGGTGCAGAGACCGCGCTTTTCGCCGGGGACTTGGTGGAGCAGGGTGCGCATCCTTCCTTCGAGGATTCCTACCCCGTCGACTGGGCCAATACCTTACGGCAGCTCTCCGCGCTCCGGAACCGCTATGACTTCCTCGTGCCGGGGCATGGTTTGCCCGTCAGCGACGATTTTGTCCGCGTTATGGCCAGGACAATGGCGACTGCGGTCGGACAGGCCCTGCAAGCCAGCCGGGAAATGCCCGACCTGGCAACCAAAGCGATTCCGATTCTGCCCTATGGGCCCGACCAGTCCCGTTGGTTCATTACCCGGCTCAAGGAAACCAGCGCGTAGCGGTTGCCCCCGGCGGACTGCAGGCGGTGAGCCTAAAGTAGGTGGGTGAGAGAAAATGACAGCGCAGGCAGACTCAGCCTGCGCAAAATCGCCATTCCAGCCTTCGGACCTTCGCTCCTCTTCGGCCTCGGCGAAGGCGCCATTCTTCCCGTTGTCGCACTGAGCTCGCGGGGTCTGGGTGCCTCTGTTGCAGCCGCGGCGCTGATCGTCACACTGCTGGGGATTGGTTCGCTGCTGAGCAATGTCCCCGCTTCTTTGCTGACGGCGAAATACGGAGAACGCCCCGCGATCATCGTCGCGGCTACCATGAGTATGTTCGCCATGGTGTGCTGCGGGCTCGCCCCCAACATCTGGGTTTTCGCCGTGGGAATTTTCCTGATCGGTGCGGCGTCTGCCGTTTTCAATCTGGCCCGGCAGAGTTACCTGACCGAGGCCGTTCCCGTGCAGTTCCGGGCCCGGGCGTTGTCCACACTGGGCGGGGTCATGCGCGTGGGTGTGTTCGCCGGCCCGTTTGCGGGTGCGCTGGCTATTCAGCTGATGGGCCTGTCCGGCGCCTACTGGGTCGGAGCCGCCGCGGTGGTGGCCGCCGGCGCGGTCGCTTGGACGCTTCCGGACCTCGTCCATCCGGACAGCAGTCGGTCCGCCGCCCCAGCGCCTCCTCCCAGCGTCCGCTCGCTGTTGGTCAGCCACCGGAGGATATTCCTTACCGTGGGGCTCGGCGTGCTGCTGGTCAGTGCGGTCCGCGCATCCCGGCAGGCAGTCATCCCGCTGTGGGCCGAGAACCTTGGTCTTGATGCCGCCACGACGTCATTGATCTACGGTCTGTCCGGAGCGATTGACATGCTGGTCTTCTACCCTGCGGGGAAGGTGATGGACCGAAACGGGAGAACCTGGGTTGCTGTTCCGTCCATGCTGCTGATGGGACTCGCGCTGATACTGATGCCCTTGAGTACCGGTGCCGGAACGTTGTTGTTGGTCTCGCTGCTGATCGGATTCGGCAACGGGATCGGGTCGGGCATGGTGATGACGCTTGGCGCCGACTATTCGCCGTCGTGCGGCCGGGCGCAGTTCCTCGGGATCTGGCGCTTCCTTTCGGACGTCGGAAGTTCGGGTGGCCCTGCGCTGCTTTCCGGGCTGACGGCGGTCGCGACGCTGTCCATTGGAATCTCCGCCACCGGTGTCCTCGGTCTGGCGGCAGCAGCGGCCCTGTGGTACTGGATTCCGCGCAATGCGCCTGACCGGGGCGCGGCCGTTCTCCGCGGGCCCTCGGAACAGCGCCGCACCACGCCGACGACCCGGCGCACCGGACGGGGTCCAGGACTCCGCCGATAATGCGGCGCACCGCTGGTTCCCGCGGTCCAGTTCGTGCAGCCCAGCTCAGCGCAGCGCGGTCCAGTACAGTCCACACCTCTGCTGTCCGCACCAGCGCAGTTCGCACCTGTGCAGTGCAGTCCGGCTCAGCGCAACTCAGCTCTGCTCCGTGCAGTCCGGCTCAGCGGGGGACGTGCTCTTTGGCGTGCTTCCAGGCCGAAGAGCAGCGTCCCGGCCACTGTCACCAGATAACCGCAGATCACTATCAGGGCCACACCCACCCACAAATAATTCGTGGTGCTCACCTGATTTCCGCCTGCGGGAGTGAGTTCCCGCAGCACCAGTACTGCCAGCACCGCGGCCAGCATGCCCGCGAGCACGGACAGGAACGGCCAGATCCGTGACGCGGCCCAGTGCTCGCCATAACCGTCCCAGACGTTCCAGCTCGATCCTGTGCGCATGATCGCAAGTCCGGCCAGTACGGTCCAGAATGCTACAACCAAAAACGCGGTGATCACGTCGGCGGGCCGGTGCCATTGATTGATCAGCGTAGCCACACCGGCGAAGACGGCGTAGCTGCCGCCGAAAAATCCCACGGCCGGGCGCCAACGCGGCGAAACAACCAAAAAGACGGCCGCGGCCGCGGATGCTGCCAGCGTGCTGTGCCCGGATGGCAGCGAATTCAGATCCAACGTGACAACCCCGCGGTCCGGACGGTCGGGCAGCGATGACTTAATCAGCTGCGTGCACAGGTTTGCTGCCACCATCGCGGTCACCGCGATCCCTGCGGACAGCCAGCGGCGTCGGGCGAACATGACAAAGACCACGACGACGGCGGCGATCACCACGGAGATTGCGGGCAGGGCATCGAGGAAAGTTGCGCTTGGCGTCCCGATCATGGCCTGGGCCCGGGCCGCCTCGTCGAGAGCCGACTCATCAATGTACTGACCCGTGGTGGTGCGGATGTAGAACAGATAGGTGCCGACTACGCCCAGCACAGCGATGACGGCGGCCAGCAGGAAATAACCGGGGTGCGGCGCCGCCAGCGGCGAGGCATGGCGCCGGTTCTGACTGGAGGCCGGGGAACTCGATTTCATCTCTTCTAGGCTCCCATAGATTGGTTGGCGTGTGCTGTGCGCAGCCTATGTCTGCGCCGGTCATCGTCTACCACTGCGCGCGCGGACGGCGCCGCCCTCGGCGGGAGCGGCCGGACAGCGTCATAGTGGGAGCGCCCCGGCGCCGACGATGCCGGCACCGCCCATAGTGGGAACGCCCCGGCGCCGACGATGGTGGGACCACCCCGACACCCTCTGTGGTGGGCTTCGCGGCGCCGGCTATGGCGGGAGCGCCAGTGCTGGTCCGCGGCGTTAGAGTGGAAAGATGCAGCCCTCGAGGGACCAGGATCGCTTGCCCGCACTGGACCAATTGATGGCCGCCTCACATGTGGTGGTCCTGCCCATGCGGGTCAGGTTCCGCGGGGTCCTGCAGCGCGAGATTCTGCTCTTCGATGGTCCCGCCGGCTGGTCGGAGTTTTCCCCCTTTCCCGAGTACGACGACGCTGAATCCGCCCGCTGGCTTGACGGCGCCATTGAGGCAGGCTGGGAAGGGTTCCCCGAACCGCTGCGCAGTTCCATCCCCGTCAACGCGACCGTTCCAGCCGTGGACGCCGCGCGCGTTCCCGGGATTCTTGCGTCCTTTGATACCGCCGTGGCCGTCAAGGTGAAGGTGGCGGAGCGCGGACAGACCCTGGACGACGACGTGGCCCGGGTTGCCGCCGTTCGGGCAGCACTCCCCGACGCTGCACTCCGGGTGGATGCCAACGGCGGCTGGTCCGTCGATGAGGCCGTTCAGGCATTGACCCAACTGGGCGCCTTCCAGCTGGAGTACGCAGAGCAGCCGGTACCGAGCATCGACGGACTGGCAGCGGTCCGCCGCATCGTGGCTGAACGCGGCATCCCAGTGCTGATCGCTGCCGACGAAAGCGTACGAAAAGAAACCGATCCGTTGGCCGTCGCCCGCGCTGGTGCCGCCGATCTGATCATCGTCAAGGCGGCACCGCTGCGGGGAGTGCGGCGTGCCCTGGCTATCGTCGCCGAAGCCGGCCTGCCCGCCGTCGTCAGCTCTGCACTGGACAGCTCCGTGGGGATCAGGGCCGGGGTGGCGCTGGCTGCGGCACTGCCCGACCTTCCCTACGCCTGCGGACTGGGCACGGTGTCGCTGATGGGTGGTGACGTCGTGCGGGAATCGCTGGTCGCGGAGGGTGGGCACATTGCCGTGCGCGACGTCGCCGCGGAGCCCGATCTGCTGGAGAAGTACGCCGCCTCCGGGCCGCGCAGGGACTGGTGGCTGGACCGTCTGCGGCGCAGCTATGCGGTTCTCGCCGCAGGCCGCATCAGCTGAGCCACTGATGTCCCGATGCGGTCCGATATGGCCCTCTTCGGGACATCCAGTGCACAGTCGATGAGGTTAGATGGTGGGTGTGACTTCTCTTAGCTCGATGGATGCGGCTCGGCTTGCCGTACAGGCACTGATCACCGGAGGAGTGCGTCAGGTGGTGCTGGCTCCCGGGTCCCGCAGCGCGCCGATGTCCTACGCGCTGGCCGAGGCGGAAGCGGTGGGTCTGCTGCGTCTGCAGGTACGCATTGATGAGCGGGTAGCCGGATTCACTGCCTTGGGGCTGGCGCTTGGCAGCGGCGGACCGGCCGCGGTGCTGACCACCTCCGGGACCGCGGTGGGGAACCTCCTGCCGGCGGTCATGGAAGCCAACCATGCCGCAGTACCGCTGCTGGTGCTTTCGGCGGACCGCCCGGAGGAACTGCGCGGGACAGGCGCCAACCAAACGACGGTCCAGCTGGATATCTTCGGCGACCATGTACGCTTCGCTACCGACGTGGCCGCAGGGACGGACCCAACGACGGCCATCGGCACGGCGCTGAGCGCGGCCCAGGGAAGACTTCCCGGTACGCCTGCAGGGCCCGTACAGCTCAATCTGGCGTTCCGGGATCCGCTGACGCCGGCGCTGAACGGCAGCGGTTGGGAGCTGCCCGTGTATGAGGACTCTGTGGAGTCCAACACTGCGGACGCCGACACTAGGGAGGCCAACACCGCTGAGACCGATACTGCCGGGGCAGCGCAATCCGCCGAGCGAGTCGCAACAGCGCCGCAAACCGTCGAACCGGCTCCGGTGCGCACGGGGAACTCGCGGCGGAGTGTCGTCGTCGCCGGGCACGGGGCCGGTGCCTCCGCGGAGATCTTTGCCCGTAGCCTGGGACTTCCGCTGTTGGCAGAGCCGTCGTCGAACGCCCGCTATGGCCCGAACGCCATCGGCCCCTACCGGTTGCTGCTGGAGTATTTCGGGGCGGGTTCGCCGCAGCCGATCGAGCGGGTGGTGGTTTTCGGGCGCCCGACTCTGTCCCGGCCGGTGGCCGCGCTGCTGGCCCGGGCAGACCTGGAACGGGCCCTGTATCTGCCCCGCAAGGTTGCCTGGTTTGAGCCGGGACGTCGACCTGAGCTGGTGCTGACGGACTGGGACGAGCTCATCGCCTTTGCCGGCCATGGCCCTGCGGACTGGCTGGAATCCTGGCAGATAGCGGCTCTGGGGGCCGAGGCGGCTCTGGACGAGCTGTTGACGCAGCCGGGGCCGCTGACCGGGCTGCATCTGGCCCGCGCGGTCTGGGCACAGACCCGCGGAAACCTGATGCTGGGATCTTCCAATCCGGTCCGGGATGTGGATCTGGCCGGTCGACCCAAACCGCATCCCGTCCCGGGTCGGGACACGGTGCGGGTCTTCGCCAACCGCGGCCTGGCCGGAATTGACGGAACCGTCTCGACCGGTGGCGGAATTGCGCTGGCAGACGGTGCGTCGACGCGGGTTTTGCTGGGGGATCTGACTCTTTTGCACGATGCCGGCGGCCTGCTGCTGGGCACGGGCGAGCCCGAACCCGATCTGCAATTGGTGGTGCTCAACGACAGCGGGGGCGGGATCTTTACGACTCTGGAACACGGCATTCTGGCCGGTCGCCCGCGGTACGCCGCCGCCGTCGAGCGTCTCTTTGGCACGCCGCACTCGGTGGACCTTGCCGCCCTTGCGGCCGGTTATGGCGTTATGCATCGGAGCGTTGGCACGACGGCGGAGCTCACCGCGGCGCTGGCCGAGCCGTTCCGCGGCCGCTCCGTGCTGGAGGTACCGGCCGGTCGGGAAGGGCTGCGGGCGCTGCACGAAAGGGTCCGGCAGGCCGTGGATCAAAGGGTCACCCGCGTCCTGCCTTAAACCCCGTCGATGTCGCACTCCGAGCCCGTGTTGTTGACCAACATTGGGCGCGAAGTGCGATATCGATCCGGGGGCTGGATGGCCGCGGGGAGGGCGGTCCTGGTCAGCGGACGCGGCTTGGGCTAGCGGATGCGGCTTGGGTTAGCGGATGCGGCTGGGGTTACAGGACGCGGCTAAGGAATTCCCGGGTGCGGGCGTGCAGCGGGTTCGCCATGACCTCGCGTGGATCCCCACTTTCCACCACGACCCCAGCGTCCATGAACGTCAGTGTGTCCCCGACCTCGCGGGCGAAGCCGATTTCATGCGTGACCACGATCATGGTCATCCCCGACTGGGCCAGATCCTTCATCACGTTCAGGACGTCACCGACCAGCTCAGGGTCCAGCGCCGACGTCGGCTCATCAAAGAGCATGAGCTCCGGCTCCATCGCCAGCGCGCGGGCAATGGCGACACGCTGCTGCTGGCCACCGGAAAGCTGTGCGGGGTAGTAGTCGGCCTTTTCCGCCAGTCCCACACGGTCCAGCAGTTCCATGGCCTTGGCCCTGGCAGCCGCTTTGGATTGCCTTTTGACCTGCGTGGGGGCCTCGATGATATTCTGCAGCGCTGTCCGGTGCGGGAACAGGTTGAAACGCTGGAACACCATGCCGATTTCCCGGCGCTGGGCCGCGATGTCCTTGGCCGGCAGATGATGCAGCCTGCCATTGACGTCCCGGAAGCCGATCAGGTCGTCGCGTACGCGGATCCGCCCGGCGCTGATGGTTTCGAGCATATTGACGCAACGCAGCAGGGTTGATTTTCCGGAGCCGGAAGGCCCGATAATGACGGACACCTCCCCCTCCCGGACCGTCATGTCGATTCCGCGCAGGACATGGTGGGTGCCGAAAAACTTGTGGACGTCCTCGATCCGGACCAGCGGTTCGCCGGTCTTCACGGCAGCAACGGTTTCGTTCATTGGCGTGCTCATACGTGGCCACCTTCGTCCGCCGTTGTTGCCGGCGTGGTATGGGCTGCGGTAACGGCCTGGGTGGCCTTGACCGGAGCGGGAATCAGATTGTCCACGCCCTTGCCGTAGTGGCGTTCAATAAAGTACTGGCCCACCATCAGGACGCTGGTGATCACCAAGTACCAGATGGCGGCGACGATCAGCAGCGGGATCGGCAGGTAGCTGCGGTTGGCGATCCCGTTGGTGACGAACGTCAGGTCCAGGGTGAACGGCACAGCGAGCACCAGCGAAGTGGTCTTGAGCATGCCGATGGTTTCGTTGCCCGTGGGAGGCACGATGACGCGCATGGCCTGCGGCAGGATGATGCGCCACATGATCTTGGACTTGCGCATGCCCAGCGCTTCCGCCGCTTCCATCTGGCCCGTGTCCACGGACTTCAGGCCGGCCCGGAAGATTTCCGCCAGGTAGGCGGACTCATTCAGGCCCAGGCCGAGAACGGCGGCGATGAATGCGTTGATGACATCCTGGGTGCTGAAACTGAACAATTCGGGACCGAACGGCACGCCGAGAGCGATCTTGGGATACAGCACGGCGATCAGACCCCAGAACACCAGCTGGGTGTACACCGGGGTGCCGCGGAAAAACCAGACCCAGACCCAGCTGACATAGCGGAACAGCGGGTTATCGGACTGCCGCATGAAGGCCAGTAAAATCGCCAGCACAATCGCGATCACCATGGACAGGACCGTCAGCAGCAGGGTCCAGCCGATGCCCTGGATCACCAGGACATCCAAGAGGTAGGTGCCGACGGTGTCCCAGCGGAAATTCTGATTGGTGACCAGGCTCTGCACCAGCAGTGCCGCAACGATGAAGATGATCACCGCACCGGCCCAGCGGCCCGGATGCCGGACCGGAACCGCGTCAATGAGCTCAGGCCGCGCCGGCGCCGCCTTATCCGACCGGGTGCCGCTGAGGGCAGGGCCGCTCAACTTCCCACCGCCGGGTTCACCTCAGACTTGGTGATGGCCCCCTTGGAGTTGTTCCAGGTATCCAGAATCTTCTTGTAGTCGCCGTCGTCAATCAGCTTGTTCATAACCTTGCCAATCAGATCGGCCAGCGCGGTGTCGCTCTTGAGCGTGATGATTCCCTGCGGCGCGGAATCGTAGACGTCGCCGAGCACCTCCAGCTTGTCTCCGGTCTGCGAGAGTGCGTAGCCGATGATGGGGGAGTCAGCCGACATCGCGTCGATGCTGCCGTTGACCAGGCGGGTGGTGACATCCGTTTGCGCCTTCAGCGTCACAATATTGATGGCGGCCTTGCCGTCGGCAACACATTTTGCGGAACGGCCGGAGACATCCGGGTCTTCCTCCACCGTTCCGGTCTGGACACCGATGGTCTTGCCGCAGACGTCATCGAGGGAGAATTTCTTCGGGTTGCCCTTCTGCACCGCCCAGAGCGTGCCGGCGTTGAAGTAGCTGACCATATTGACCGCCTGTAGTCGTTCTGCGTTGATCGTGAAGGAGGAAATCCCCAGATCGTACTTGGCGCCAAGGGCGGGAATGATACCGGTGAATTCGGCGGTCTGTACCTTGACTGGCATGCCCAGGGTGGCGCCGATGGCCTTGGCAAAATCGATGTCGTAGCCCTGTGGGGTCTGCCCGTCGGAGCCGCCCAGGAACTCGGCCGGGGCGTAGGACGTATCGGATCCGACGGTGATGGTTCCCTTGCTCTTGAGTGCGGCGGGAACGGCCGCGGCCAGCGCATCATCCTTCTGGACCGCGCCGGGGTCAAAGCTGGAGGAGCCGGAAGCCCCGGATTGTGCTCCGGCATTGTTCTGGGAGGCCGTGGTGCAGCCGGTCAGTGCCAAGGCAGCTACAGCGGCAACGGCCGTCATCCGGACCATCAGCTTGGAGGAGAGTGGCATCTTGTTACCCTTTGTGTCAGGAGGAAATACGAGGTCTAGGTATTACAGTGTATAACCGCGATGAGATGTGCATCACAGACAACATCATTTCACTATTCGACAACTTTATCCGGCCGCGCGCAAGGGGCCTCCGTGAAGCAAAGTCTGGAATCCCGGAATCGCCGCCAATGAGGTGGCACAGCAGCACTGCATCAGACACCGTTGGTCAAACACCGCTGGTCAAGCAACACGGAATCAAACAGCCCGGACGGCACAAGGCGGCAGCCCCCGGTGCAGCCGCTCACGTCCGCAGACCGAGTGCCTGCAGCATCGGACGGAACTTTGCCCATGTTTCGGCCAGCTCAGCGGCCGGATCGGAGGCTGCCACGATCCCGGCGCCCGCATACAGCCGGACCGTCGTCGGATCTTCCAGCACCGCACCGCGCAGAGCGATGCCCCATTCACCGTTTCCTGCCCCGTCAAGCCATCCCACCGGGCCCGCGTACGGTCCGCGGTCCAGCTGCTCCAGTTCCAGGATCAACGCCCCGGCCTTGCTGCGCGGCGTGCCGCAGACGGCCGCCGTGGGGTGGAGCGCCTCCACCAGCGCCAGTGACGTGGGCAGATGCCCGTCGGCGTCGGCCAGGACAGCTTCGACGTCGGAGGCCAGATGCCAGACATTGGGCAGTTCCAGGATGAACGGCTCCGGCGGGACGGAAAGGTCGACGGCGAACGGGGCCAGTTGACGGGTCAACGAGTGAACCGCGAAATCGTGTTCCTGACGCTGTTTTACCGAGCCGGCCAACACCTCCCGGGCAAAGCCTTCGCCGTCCTCCGGCGCCCCTTCGCGGTCCAGTGTCCCGGCCAGTACCCGCGCCAGCGCCGTGGTCCCTTCTACCTTGATCAGCATCTCGGGCGTGGACCCCACCACACCCTCGACGCCATAGGTCCAGCATTCGCTGTACTGCTGCGCCAGGGTCTGCAGCAGCCCCGCCCGGGAGACGGGCCCGTCCAGCCGGGCAACGATGTCGCGGGCCAGCACGATTTTTTCCAGGTGCTCGGATTCGATGGCGCGCACTCCTGCCGCCACGGAATCCATCCACTCCTGCTCGGTGAGCGACCCCGGTGCAAGTTCCGCCCTCGGCTGCGCCGGGATGTCCTTCCTCGTGCCGGTCCGAGCCGCACCTGCTGCGTCGCCGCCCGGAGCCCCACCCGCCGCGTCGTCCGCGCCCGGTGCGGCGGCCAGACGGGCAAGTTCCGCGTGCGCGCCCTCCGCCGTGAGGGAGCCGCCGTCCAAGCACAGCTCGGTCAGCCAAGCCCGGCCGCCCCTGAAGCCGACGACGATCCGGGGCACAATGAGCCGCGACTTGTAATCGGACGTTTTGGAAAACGCGAACGTTCCGAAAGCAATCGGGCCGGTACCGGGCAGCCGGACGCCGTCGTCGACCGCCGCGCCCGCCAGCAGCTCTTTCCACCAGGACTCCGCGGCGGAAAAGCGCTCCGGGCCGGTCCCGGTAAACCGGGCAATCTCACCGAAACCCACCAGCCCCTCACAGCGGCGGACCCAGCACAAGGCGGCGTCGGCACGGAGAAAATTCAGCAGTGCGCCCGGGCGTGCCGCTCCATCCTGCCCGGGGGCCGAGTCGGCAGTTGCGGGCGATGGATCAAAAAAAGATGTATCCAGCGCGGATGTGTCCAACGGGACGGTGAGCGTTGTCAGGGGCGCGATCATGATGAATTAACACTACTCCGCGGTAGCAGGTGCGCCGACGGGGTGGAGCGGCATGGCCGGAGTGCACGGATGCAGCCAATCTTTGACAGAATGGACAGGTGAACCGTGCATCGTTGGAGAAGCGTCCGGATGAAGTAGCCGCAATGTTTGATGATGTTGCGCCCAAATACGACGTCGTGAATGATGTCCTGTCCTTGGGGCAGACCCGCCGTTGGCGTCGGATCGTGGTGGACGCGGTGGGGGCAAAGCCTGGTCAGCGGGTCCTGGACGTGGCCGCCGGAACCGGCACCTCCAGTGAGCCGTACGCGGATGCCGGCATCAGCGTGGTGGCTTGTGATTTCTCCGTTGGGATGCTCAAGGTCGGCAAGCGCCGGCGCCCGGACATCGATTTCATCGCCGGGGACGCGACCAATCTGCCGTTTGCGGACAATTCGTTTGACGCCACGACCATCTCCTTCGGGCTGCGCAATGTCACCGCCCCGCACAAGGCACTGGAGGAAATGCTGCGCGTGACCAAGCCCGGCGGGAAGCTGGTGATAGCGGAGTTCTCCGCCCCCACCGTTGCCCTCTGGCGGACCATGTACACCGAATATCTGATGCGCGCGCTCCCGGCGATCGCGACCAAGGTTTCCTCCAACCCCGTCGCCTACGTCTATCTGGCGGAGTCCATCCGGGCCTGGCCGGACCAGGACCATCTCTCGCAGTGGATCCAGGACGCGGGCTGGACCGATCTGGCCTACCGCAACCTCAGCGGCGGTATCGTCGCCGTCCACCGGGCCATCAAACCGGGTCGCGAAGATAACGGACCCGTTGGGCCGGTGTCGCGCACGCACCGGCCGCGAAGGCCAGCCGCCAGATGAAGATCCTCATTGTCGGTGCCGGACCGGCCGGTTCCACCGCTGCTTATTACCTGGCCAGGGCCGGCCTGGACGTCACCGTGCTCGAAAAGACCGCGTTCCCGCGGGAGAAGGTTTGTGGTGACGGTCTGACGCCGCGGGCCGTGCGAGAGGTTGCGCTGCTGGGTCTGCCGCACGACGAGGCGCAGGGGTGGCGCCGGAACAAGGGCCTGCGGCTGATCGCCGGTGGCCGCACGGTGGAGGTTCCGTGGCCGGAACTGAGCGATTTTCCGCAATACGGCCTGATCCGCACCAGGTTGGGATTCGACGAAGCCCTGTCCCGGCACGCTCAGGCTGCGGGCGCCGTCGTCCTTGAACGCCACAGCGTCACCGCCGCCCGCAGGGATGCCGGCGGACGAGTGGTTGGTGTCACCGCTGCGCTGCTCGATGATGCCGGCCGCAAAACCGGCGCAAGCAAGGATTTTGAAGCCGAAGTGGTGCTGGCGGCGGACGGCAATTCCACCCGGACGGCCGTCTCGGCGGGGATGCACAAACGCGACGACCGCCCGCTCGGGGTGGCGGTTCGCACCTATTTCACCAGTCCGCGGCACAACGACGACTGGATGGAGGGCTGGCTGGAATTGCCGGACAAGGCGGGGAATCCGCTTCCCGGCTATGGCTGGGTCTTCGGCGTCGGCGACGGCACATCCAATGTGGGCCTGGGCATTCTGAATTCCTCCCGTGAATTCGGCAAGCTCGACTACAAACAGGTGCTGCGCGACTGGACCGCCGGCATGCCGGATGAATGGGGCTTTAATCCGGACAACCAGGTGGGCGAAATCCGCGGAGCGGCGCTCCCGATGGGCTTTAACCGGACTCCGCATTATTCACCGGGCATGCTGCTGCTTGGTGACGCCGGTGGAATGGTCAGTCCTTTCAACGGCGAAGGAATTTCCTATGCCATGGAGTCCGCGCGCTATGCGGCCGAATTCATTCAACGGGCTGCCGGGGCCAATTCCGTGCTGGCCCGCGACCATGCGCTCGCCGGCTACAGCGGGTATATCCGCGGACAATGGGGAAGCCACTTTACGCTCGGAAGGGCCTTTGCGCAGCTGATCGGCAAACCCCGGATCATGAAGCTCGCGCTGCTCAGCGGCATGCCCATCCCCGTGCTGATGCGCTTTGTGGTGCGGATGCTGGCAAACCTGACAGACAGTGGCGGCAAGGGCTTTGAGGATAGAGTGATTCATTTGCTGGAAATGCTGGTTCCGGCCACCAATAACCAGACAGCATGACCATCAGTATTAAGCCAGGCGGCCGGCTTATTGGCCCGGAAATACAACTCCGCCTCTTTACGAAAGTTAGTGTTAAGCCGTGACTACTTCCGCAGACTCCGGCTGGACCCACGCCGGACATGGCCGTCCCGAATCCGCAGAGCCGGCTCCAACGACCATGGCCATTGCCACTGGCCTTCAATTGCCCAAGGGGTTCGCCGAGATTGCAGCGGATCCGGACCTTGGCCCGGCGATTTCACTGTCGCTGGCCAAGGTGGAGAAGCAGCTTCGCGAAGCCATCGCCAACTCGGATCCGCTGGCGGATGCCACGAGCAGGCACCTGGTGGAAGCCGGCGGGAAACGCATCCGCCCGCTGCTGACGTTGCTGGCGTCCCAGCTCGGGGACCCCAGCCGCCCCGAGGTGATCCAGGCCGCCGTCGTCGTGGAGCTCACGCACTTGGCCACGCTCTATCACGACGACGTCATGGATTCGGCGCCGTTTCGCCGCGGCGCGCCGACCGCCCATGAAGTGTGGGGAAACACCGTTGCCATTCTGACCGGTGACCTGATCTTTGCGCGGGCCTCCATCCTGGTCTCCGAGCTGGGCGCGAAGGCGCTGGGGATCCAAGCCCGGACCTTCGAGCGGCTCTGTCTGGGCCAGCTCCATGAGACCGTCGGCCCGCGTCCGGATCAGGACCCGGTGGATCATTATCTGTCGGTTATTGCGGACAAAACCGGTTCCCTGGTCGCCGCGTCCGGGCAGCTGGGGGCGATCTTTGCCGGCGTCGAGGAACCGATCCAGCGGGTGCTGGTCGAGTACGGCGAGAAGGTGGGCGTTGCCTTCCAGCTGGCCGACGACGTCATAGACGTCACGGGGTTGAAGCAGGTTTCCGGAAAGTCACCCGGGACCGATCTGCGTGAGGGCGTGGCCACGCTGCCGGTCCTGCTGCTGCGCAAGGCCGCTGCTGCCGGCGATGAGTCCGCCGCCGGCGTGCTCGCACTGGTCGAGGGAGATCTGAGCGGCGACGATGCTCTGGCCGAGGCGGTGGCAGCGCTGCGGGAGCACGCCGTCACGGCGGAGTCCTGGGCGATTGCCCGGCAATGGGCGGAGGAGGCAGTGGCGTCGCTGGCTCCGGTTCCCGAGGGTGTGGTGAAATCCGCGCTGAGCGGGTTCGCCCGGGCCGTCGTCGACCGGGCGGTCTAAGCCTGGGCCAAGGCCTGCCCCAGCGCGGACCCACTGATGGTACGGGCACTGCGGTCCAACGGCTACATCACCTGTGTTTCGGCTGCTCCGAACTATCACTTGTGGCGTCTTCACGAGCATCCCGAACTGCACCTCGCATGCTCGAATGGCGCCTCAGGGGAGGGTACTGTTGTGCATCGGGCCGTCGGGTTGCCGCGCAACGAGAAGCTTCCATTGGCGCCCCTGGCCGACGTCCTGCTGCACGCGGCCACCCGTCTCCCCAAATTTGAAGCTCTGTCCATGGCGCAATGTGCCGTTGGCCGAGGCGACATTGATCTGGACTTCCTGAAACAGCGTCTGACCGGCGCGTGCCCATGTTGAGCCTCGGCGACCGCCATGAGACGGCGTGTCGTGGAAGGACATGGACTGTGGGCTGTCCAATGCGGGCAAACTTTGACGCCACGGCGGCCTGAACCTTCGTTAGTCCTCACCCCCGTCAGCCTCGTCGCCGTCAAGGTCGTCCTCATCAGAGAAGACCCACTCGAACATGTCGAAGACGAACTCGCTGAAGGTGCCGTCCTCGCTGGTCCAGGTCCCGTTGGCGTTATTGCGCCGCCAGACAATCGGATCGGGGACGGTCAACTGCTCGGCGCGGAAGCCCCAGGTGAACTCCTCGTCCTCATCCTCGAGAAACAGCAGGTAGCCGTCTTCCACCTCGAGTTCCTCCGGATCCCAGAAATAGTAATAGGCCTCCATCAGGTCCTCGCAGCCGCCCAGCGCATGCAGGAACTCGCGCAGCACCTGTGGGACGGTGACGTTGTGCCCGGCCAGCAGCTGGTCGAGTTCGGCCAGCGGGATGCCGTCCGCTTCCTGCCAGGGCTCCTCCAGATATTTGGGGACCAGGGCGCGGAAATTGTTCAGGAACATGTCGCTCATACTTAGGCTCCGAGTCGGTGGGGGATCTCCTGTCAATCCTAGCCGCGGGCGGCGTCCCTGCGGTGACAGCGTGCCGCCATCGGAGCGCGCCAGCCAAAGTGCCAGGCCAGAATGCGCAGGGCAAAAACGGCGACGGCGGCAGCAGTTCCGGTGACCAGGTTGAGCATTCCCGTGCTGAAGAGCACGGTGGTCAGCCCTGCGCCGACGAAGGCCGGAATCCCGTACAGGTCCTTCGAGTCGAATAGCTGCGGAACCTCGTTGGCAGTGATGTCGCGGAGCAGGCCACCGCCCACGGCTGTTGTCACGCCGAGCAGGATCGCGGCCACCGGATTGAGCCCGGCGTCGAGGGCCTTGAGCGCGCCGGTGACGCAGAACAGGGCCAGGCCGCCGGCGTCGAAAATGATCAGCAGCCTGCCGCCGAGCTCCACACGGCTGAACAACAGATGCACCAGCACGGCCGCCAGCACCGGGGGAACGAGATAGAGCGGCTGGGAGAAGGCGGCTGGCACGCCGGCATTGATGATGACGTCCCGGATCACGCCGCCGCCGAGCCCCACGAGAGACCCGAGCAGCAGCGACCCGACGATGTCGAAGCCCCTGCGCGCGGCCAACAGGCATCCGGAAACAGCGAAAAAGAATACCCCCAGCAGGTCCAGGGTCAATGCGACGTCGAAATTCATGGCTTGCATCTCGGTTCGATCCGGTCCGGGTGGTCGCTTATCAGGTTACGGCGTGAGCGGGTGTTCGCTCGATCCGCTCAGAGCGGTGGAACGTCGGGCCGGGGCGTGCGCCGGGATCAGGACGCCCGGCCCGGAAACTGGCTAGGCTGGGCAGATGACTTCTGCGACAGCCGCTCCGCTGGTCCACAGCACACACTTCCGGATGGGCTTCGGCGAGCAGACGGTGATTCAGGACCTGTCCTTCGACGTGAGGGAGGGCGAAACCTTTGGCTTTCTGGGCAGCAACGGCTCGGGCAAAAGGACGGCGATCCGGGCGCTGCTGGGCATCTACCGGCCCACCGCGGGGACGCTGCACATTGGCGCCGGTGAAGCACGACGGCGGCCGCGCCGGTGAGCGGGCTGGCGGAGGGATGCGGGGACGACCAGGTGGCACGGCGGGCGGAGCCGAACGAGGCCGCGCCGGGCCCGGTTATGATTGCCTGCGCGCACGGAACCCGCGATCCTGCCGGCCAGGCCTGCATTGACGCGGTCCGGGCGGAAATCGGGGCCCTGCGTCCGGAGCTGACGGTGCTGGAGGCGTACGTTGACGTTCAGGAACCGGCGTTGCCCGAAGTCGTCTCCGCGCTGCCCGCGGGGACGCGCGCCGTCGTCGTGCCGTTACTCCTGTCCGTGGGATTCCATGTGCGGGTGGACATCGCGCGAGCCGTTGCAGGAGATCCGGGCCTGACGGCGGCGGAGCCATTGGGGCCTGACCCGCGTCTGGCGCTGCTGCTGCACGAGCGGCTGCAGGAATTGAAGCCCGACGGCGTCCCGCAGGACGGGGGAGTCGCGCAGGGCTTGGGCGTCCCACAGGACTGGGGGGTCGTGCTGGCATCCGCGGGGTCCTCGGAACCGGCTGCGGCCGTTAGCGTGGGCGTCGTTGCCGCCGGGCTGCGGCACCTGCGGGGTAACCGCATCCTGGCCGGTTACGGTGCCGGGGCCCATCCCTCGGTGCCGGACGCGGTTGCGCAGCTACGGGCCAAGGGCCATGAGCGTGTGGCCGTCGCCTCCTACCTGCTGGCGCCGGGGTTCTTCCACGACCAGCTGGCCGAAGCCGGTGCGGATCTGGTGAGTGCTCCGCTGCTGCCGGCGGGTGTCGGCACGATTGCCCGGATCGCGCTGGAAAGATTCGACCGCGCGGTGCGGCAGTAGCCGCAGCGCAGGGGCAGCATTGATCGTCCAACCCGGCATCGTCCTACCCGGCATCGTCCTACCCGGCATCGTCCTACCCGGCATCGTCTGACCGGGCGCCTCAGCCCGTGGGCGCCGTCGTAAGTTGACCGCGCGCCGTCGTCCGCAACATTGCGCCAACATGACGCCATGTTTCCGCGCGTGACCTAGCGTTTCGTTTTCCTTTGAGGCCGCCAGATGCGCCCCTACGCTCGAAACATGACACAGACAGCTCTAGCCGGAACGGCCGCAGAGTCCGCCCCCTCGGAACGCCCCGTCCGTCCGGGCCGGCCAGCGGCCAAGCCGCACGGCCAATGGAAGGTGGACGGCACCGCGCCCCTGAACGCCAACGAGGTGTGGAAGCAGGAGGACGGCGGTTTAAGCTGCCGGGCGCGGATTGAAACCGTTTATGCTGAGCAGGGTTTTGACAGCATCAGCTCCGATGATCTGCATGGCCGGTTCCGCTGGTGGGGCCTGTACACCCAGCGCCGGCAGGGGATCGACGGCGGCAAGACCGCCGCGCTGGAGCCGCACGAGCTCGAGGACCGGTACTTCATGCTGCGGGTACGGATCGACGGCGGGGCGCTGAGCACCGAACAGCTGCGCGTGATCGGCGGCATCTCCACCGATTTTGCCCGGGGCTCGGCCGATTTGACGGACCGGCAGAACATCCAGCTGCACTGGATCGAGATAGAGAACATGCCGGAAATCTGGCGCCGGCTGGAATCCGTGGGACTTTCCACCACCGAGGCCTGCGGTGACGTTCCCCGCGTCATTCTCGGCAGTCCGGTCGCGGGGATCGCCAAGGACGAGATTATAGACCCGTCCGGGCTGATCCGTGAGCTCAGCGCACGCTTCATCGGAGACCCGGATTTTGCGAATCTGCCGCGCAAATACAAGACGGCCATCACCGGGCATCCCTCGCAGGACGTGGTCCACGAGATCAACGACTTTGCCCTGGTGGGCGTAGTGCATCCGGAGCTTGGACCCGGTTATGACCTGTGGGTCGGCGGCGCTCTTTCCACCAATCCGCGGCTGGCCGAGCGGCTGGGTGCCTTTGTTTCCCCGGAAACCGCGGTGGATGCCTGGGTGGGCGTGACCAGCATTTTCCGTGATTATGGTTACCGGCGGATGCGCAACAAGGCGCGTCTGAAATTCCTGCTGGCGGACTGGGGAACGGAAAAATTCCGGCAGATCCTGGAGGACGAATACCTTGGGTACAAGCTTCCCGATGGTCCGGCGGCGCCGAAGCCGACTTCCCCCGGGGATCACATCGGCATCCATGAGCAGAAGGACGGCAATTTCTTCGTCGGCGCCGCGCCTACCGTCGGGCGGCTGTCCGGGGAAACCATGACTGCGCTCGCGGATGTTCTGGAGGCACACGGTTCCTTCCGGCTGCGCACCACTCCGCACCAGAAACTGGTGATCCTCGACGTTCCCGGGGAGCGGGTGGAATCCCTGGTCACGGCGCTCGACTCGCTGGGCCTGAGCGCGCGGCCGTCGCTGTTCCGCCGTTCCACCATCGCGTGCACGGGCATCGAGTTCTGCAAGCTCGCCATCGTCAACACGAAGGACACGGCGGCGACGGCGATCGAAGAGCTGGAGAAGCGGCTGGCGGATCTGACCGACAGCGGCGAGCTGACGCAGCCCATCGCGCTGCACATCAATGGTTGCCCCAACTCCTGCGCGCGGATCCAGACCGCGGACATCGGTTTGAAAGGCATGATGCTGCCAACGCCCGACGGCGATCCCACGCCAGGTTTCCAGGTCCACTTGGGCGGCGGGCTGGCTGACGTGGGCCGGGCCGAGGCCGGGCTGGGCCGTACCATCCGTGGACTCAAGGTCACTGTGGCTCAGCTGCCGGACTACGTGGAACGCGTGGTGCGGGCGTACGTTGCCGGCCGTTCCGGGGAAGAGTCATTCGCGCAGTGGGCGCTGCAGGCCGACGAGGGAGTGCTGCAATGAGCGGGCCGGGTCGTCAAACGGCCCCTGGTCTGGCCCGTCGCGGTCACGCCGAGCTGAAGGCTTTGGCCGTATCGGGTGCTGCCGAGCTCGGCTGGGATGCCGCCGCCGAGGACGTCATCGCTTGGGTCGCGCGGAACTTCGCCGTCGGCGCCGTCGCCGTCGCCTGCTCCATGGCCGATGCGGTGCTGCCGGCTCTGGTCGCGGACCAGTTGCCGGACGTAGACGTGCTTTTCCTGGAAACCGGTTATCACTTCCCCGAGACCCATGCCACCCGCAACGAGGTGGCGGCCGGGCTGCGGGTCAATGTGGTGGATGTGCTGCCGGAACAGACCGTGGCCGAGCAGGACTCGCTGCTGGGCAAGGACCTTTTCGCCAGCGATCCCGGCCGGTGCTGTGCCCTGCGCAAGGTGGCGCCGCTGCGGAAATCGCTGTCCGGATACGAACTCTGGTTCACCGGCGTGCGCCGCGAAGAGGCTCCGACGCGGATCAACACACCACTGGTCAGCTGGGACGAAGCCAACGGACTCCTCAAGGTCAACCCGATCGCGTCCTGGACCTTCGACGCGGTGGTGCAGTATTCCGAGGACAATCTGCTCCCCGTCAACCCGTTGCTGAGCCAGGGCTATCCCTCGATCGGTTGCTTGCCCTGCACCCGGAAAGTCGCCCCCGGCGAAGACCCCCGTGCCGGCCGTTGGGCCGGAACCTCCAAGACAGAATGCGGACTTCACGTATGAGTACACAGACCATCGACAGGACCCAGTCGCCAGTTTCCGCCTATCGGCTGACCTCGCTGGACGTGCTTGAATCCGAGGCGATCCATATCATCCGTGAGGTGGTGGCCGAGTTTGAGCGCCCGGCCCTGCTGTTCAGTGGTGGCAAGGACTCCGTGGTCATGTTGCACCTGGCCACGAAGGCCTTCTGGCCGGGCAGGGTGCCGTTCCCGGTGCTGCACGTGGACACCGGCCACAACTTCCCCGAGGTGATCGAATTCCGCGACCGCACGGTGGCCCGGCTCGGGCTCCGGCTCGTCATTGGGCTGGTGCAGGACCACATCGACAGCGGCGAGCTGGCCGAGCGCGCGGACGGGACACGCAACCCGCTGCAGACCGCGCCGCTGCTGGAAGCCATCAGGGTCAACAGGTTCGACGCCGTCTTCGGCGGCGGGCGCAGGGACGAGGATAAGGCGCGGGCCAAGGAACGCATTCTGAGCCTGCGCGACGAATTCGGCCAGTGGGATCCGCGCAATCAGCGTCCGGAACTGTGGAATCTGTACAACGGCCGGCACACCGCAGGCCAGCATGTCCGGGCGTTCCCGATCAGCAACTGGACCGAACTGGACATTTGGCGCTACGTCGAACGCGAAGGTATTGAGCTGCCCGGCCTGTACTACGCGCATGAACGCGAGGTGTATGCCCGCGACGGCATGTGGCGTGCCGTGGGTGACGTTTCGCTTCCCCGGGCAGACGAACCGGTCCTGATCAAAACGGTGCGTTACCGGACCGTGGGAGACATGTCCTGCACCGGCGCCGTCGAATCCGCCGCTGCGACGGTGGCGGACGTGGTCCGCGAAGTAGCAGCCTCCACCATTACCGAACGTGGTGCCACTCGGGCCGATGACCGCATCTCCGAGGCCGCCATGGAAGACCGCAAGAAGGACGGCTATTTCTAATGACCGCAATCACCGAACTTAGCGACCGATCCGAACTTGCCGAAAGCACCGACGATGCCGGCCGCATTGACAGTTCCGGCGCTGTCCTAACGGATAATACGCTCTTCCGGTTCGCCACCGCCGGGTCCGTTGACGACGGCAAATCAACGCTCGTGGGCCGGCTGCTGCACGACAGCAAAGCCATCCTGGCCGACCAGCTGGAGTCGGTCACCCGGACCTCGGCGGAGCGCGGTTTCGGCGGCGGCGAGCCCGGCTCCGCGCCCGCCGGCCAGCAGATCGACCTGGCGCTGCTCACCGACGGGCTCCGGGCGGAACGCGAACAGGGCATCACCATCGACGTCGCCTACCGCTACTTCGCCACCGATCGGCGCAGCTTCATCCTGGCGGACTGCCCAGGGCACGTGCAGTACACCAAAAACACGGTGACGGGCGCGTCCACGGCGGACGCCGTCGTCGTCCTCATTGACGCGCGCAAGGGCGTGCTGGAGCAGACCCGGCGGCATCTTTGCGTGCTGCGGCTGCTACGGGTGCCGCACGTGGTGGTGGCCGTGAACAAGATTGATCTGGTCGGCTACAGCGCGGACGTCTTCACCGCTATCGCCGACGACGTCCGGAAAGTCAGCGCCGAGCTGGGGCTGGAGGACGTGCTGGTGGTGCCGGTTTCCGCGCTGGAGGGCGGCAATGTGGTGGATCGCTCCGCGCACACCCCTTGGTACACCGGGCCCAGTCTGCTGGAGATCCTGCAAGCGCTTCCGTCCACCGATGAGCTGGAGCGCGGGCAGGAGCCGTTCCGCTTCCCCGTGCAGACGGTGATTCGGCCGCAGGGCGCACTGGCGCCGGAGCTGGCGGCAGAGCTTGCGGAAACGGGCGACGGCGGCCAGAGCGCGTTTCGCGATTACCGCGCCTATGCCGGCCAGCTGGCCTCCGGGTCCGTCGCCGTGGGGGAGCGCGTGACGGTGCTGCCCTCCGGGCGGCAAACGACCGTCGTCGGCATTGATTTCGCCGGTTCGGAGCTGCAGCGCGCGGTGGCGCCACAGTCCGTCTCACTGCGACTGGCCGACGAGATAGACGTTGCCCGGGGCGATCTCATCGCGGCCGCGGGAACGTTCACCGCTCCGGCGCAGGACCTGTACGCGGAGCTCTGCTGGCTCTCGCCCAAGCCGCTGCGCGAAGGCGGCAGAGTCCTCGTCAAGCACGGCAGCCGAACCGTCCAGGCACTGGTCCGCGCCGTCACCGGGAAGCTGGATCTGGCCAACTTCCGCGAACAGCCGGCCTCCGGCCTGGAGCTCAACGACATTGGCAGCGTACAGATCCGGCTGGCTTCACCGCTGCCCACCGAGCCGTACGCCGCGCACCGGCGCACCGGTGCCTTTCTGGTCATCGACCCCGCCGACGGCAATACCCTGGCCGCCGGTCTGATCAAGGGCCATCCCGGCGACTCGGAGGACGAGCGGTAGGCGATCTGAGCCGGAGGGGAAGGTGGCCCTCACAGGAAATACGCTGATAGTTCATTCGAAGGCGGCACGCGGCGAGTGATTGCTGGCAGCGGCCCCAGGGTCAGCGGCCGTCGTCGCGCCCAGCATGATGAACGCTCCGGCCAGCAGCCGTTCCTTGTGGTCCGGGGAGAAGGTCCGCAGCGTCAGGTCGAAGGTCGCATTAGCCGGGATGATGTTGCCCTGCGTTCCGGCCACCAGCTTGCCGACCGTCGTCACGACGGGATCGAAGACGTTGAAGTGGCGGGTCACTAGGGTCGGCATGGCCAGCACCATCTTGATCCACGGGGCCTTTTCCGGGCGGAAGACCGCGGCAAAAAGAGCGCAGCTGCGGCAACGTGAAGGGCGCCATGGCAGCACCATGTCATCGGCGGCCATGGATGCAATCCATTTCGCGCCCCCGGTATAACATTTTGACAAATGTAGCGTGCGCCGCACACCCTGATTCCAGTTATGGCCACGCTTACCCAGCCGAGCCGGAGGGTCCCCATGACCGCGAAGTCGATATTTTCGCTCTCGACAGGCCTGCTCGCCGCGGCAGCCCTGGCGCTGACAGGCTGCACCAACGCGTCCCAGCAGGGCGCAGCAGCGTCCGCGTCGTCGTCGTCGTTTAATGTCTCCGCCATCCCCAAGGACGCCACCCTGGCCGCCGCGGTCCCGCAGGCACTGCGGGACAAGGGCACGCTGGCGATGGGCTCCGACACGTCGTATGCCCCGGCGGAATTCCTGGGCGGCACCGACGGCCAGACTCCCGTCGGCTACGACGTCGACCTGGCCAAGGCCATCGGCGCGCTGCTGGGACTCAAGATCGACGTCCAGAGTGCCGCGTTCACCAGCATCCTGCCCTCGCTGGGGCCCAAGTATGACCTGAGCGCGTCGTCGTTCTTCATCACCAACGAGCGCAAGCAAGCCGCGAACTTTGTCAGCTACCTCAGCGCCGGTACCCAGTGGGCCGTGCAGCAAGGCAACCCGAAGAAGTTCAGCCTGGACGACATCTGCGGCCGCAGCATTGCCGTGCAGACGGGCTCCTTCCAGGAGACCAAAGACCTGGCGGGCCGCAACGACAAGTGCGCCGCAGCCGGCAAGCCGGCCATCAAGATCGTGAGCCTGAAGAACCAGACGGATGTCACCACGCGCCTGGTCAACGGCAGCGTGGACGCCATGCCCGCCGGGTCCATCACCATCGCCTACGCGGTCACGCAGACCAAGGGCCAGCTCGAATCCTTTGGCGACGTCTACGAGGCCTCCCCGGTGGGTATTGCCGTGGCCAAGAACGACCTTCCCTTCACGGACGTGGTGGCCAAGGCGATGAATAAGCTGATCGAAAACGGCGACTACAAGAAGATCCTCGATGAGTGGGGCGTGGGCAGCGTGGCCATTACGAAGGCCGAGGTCAACCCGGACGTCCCGAAATAGGCGGGGCACTAAAAGCGAAGAGTACGACGGCGGCAGGTAACTTTCGTATGGAAGTCACCTGCCGCCGTCGTACTTCGGCAGGGCGGACCGCGCCGTCACTCCTCAGTTCCTGACTGCTATTCAAATTGGGAGTACGCTGGTAGCGTTTTCCCTATGGAAGCAACTCTGGATTCGGTGGGTCGCATCGTCGTTCCCAAGTCCTTACGCGATGCACTGGGGCTCCGTCCGGGATCGGTGGTCGATATATCCCCTTATGGGAGCGGGTTGCAGATGATCCCCGCCGGGCGAACCGCACGACTAGTCGAGGAGTCGGGTGTGCTTGTAGCGGTGAGTACGACGGAGATCGATGACGACATTGTCTTCGGCCTCATTGACTCCGGCCGGCGTTGAACCCCGCGGTCGCGCTGGATACCAGCGTTGCAGTACCGCTGCTGTTGATGAGTCACCGAGCGCATGCTCTGGTCGCCGAGTGGTGGGGCGGGCGCGAACTTGCGCTCAGCGGCCACGCCTTGGTGGAGACTTACGCTGTGCTGACGCGCTTGCCTGGGGACGCCAGGCTCGCCCCTGGCGATGCCGCCAGACTATTAACCGAACGCTTCGCCGCGCCACTGCTTTTGAGTCCGACGGCTTCGAAACGCATACCGCAAACTCTTGCGGGACTTGGCATAGCCGGTGGCGCGGCGTACGACGCGATTGTTGCCCTTGCTGCCGCCGAGCATGAGTACGTACTCGCAACCCGTGATGCACGAGCCAAGTCCACATACGACGCTGTCGGTGTTCAAGTGGAGATAGTCGCTTGAGACGCAGGGCGCCGTTACTCAGCCCACCTTGAACGGACTATCGAAGGACCGCAGGACCCGCTCCAGCTGATCAAAGCGCGTGTCCCCGAACAGATCATCCGGACCGGCCGGCGCCAGCTCGCTGTAGGGCGAGACGTACAGCGCGTCCATCGACACCGAACCGTTCTCGCACAGCTGGACCACCAGCAGGTTCAGGAAGTCCAGCTGCCCGGCGGTCAAAGTGGAATCACCAATAAACTCGGAGCGGGTTTCCTCGACGGCGGCCCGGTCCAGTCCTACCAGTGACCTGACGAAACCGGCCAAACCTTCCTGCCGGGCCCGGGCCAGATCTTCCTCTGACCCGGCGCCGCAATCTGTCAGACTGCGCTCCAGCTCGGCCAGATCCAGCTCGGTCAGCGGTTTATTGCGGCGAAGCCGCTGGATTGCCGCAAGGTCCAGCCGTCCGCGCAGATACGCCTGGACCTTCTCGCGATACCGTTTGAATCCGTGCCACCCATGGAGACGCCCATGAGCGTATCCTCTCGAAGTTCCCCCAGTTCATCTTCAAAGTTGGTGTAGACGATCTTTCGACGCTTCTTTTCGATCAGGTGGACCAGCCCGCGCAAACGCTTGCGCGCAAGCTCCAGCCAGTCAACGCTCACCGCTTCCCATTCGTGATCGTCCAGCAGCTGCTCAATCAGCGGCAGTTGGGCGGCAACGGCAGGAATATTGGGCTGTTCGGCCAAGGCGCCGGCAATCTGCTGAAGGCGCCGCCGCAGGGTCTCCACTGCCCCCGGTTCTTCCAGAGCAGCCAGTTGTGCGCGAAGTATCAGTAGATCGAATCGCTTTGCTTCCTCGGTATCAGGCAGTGAACCGATGCCCGCGACCCGGGCAACTTCGGTTTCCAGCACGGACGCCTCGGTATCGGAGAGCCCGCTCCAGTTCTCCGCTTTGGCATATTTCTCCACGGCCTCGCGATGCGGCTTGACGAGAAAATTGTTGAAGGGCAGGCGGCTTACCTGTGCACTCAGGGTGCGCACCAGATCCGCCACCACCGGTTCGCTCCCGCCCACACCGGACGCCGCTACGGATCGGAGCAGCTGGACCCGCGCCACAAAAGTTGTCTCCGCCAAAGACCGCGCAACGGAGCCTTCATTTCCCACCAACCCGGCATTGAAGAATTCCACGTTCCCGCAGAGGTCGAAGATGAAGAAGTCCTGCTTATTCTCGCCCGGGCCGAACAAGTCCGGGCAAAGGCGGGTCCCGCGGGCCACTATCTGCCAGAATTTGGTCTTCGACCGCACGGGCTTGAAGAAGACCAGATTCACGACTTCCGGCACATCGATCCCGGTGTCCAGCATGTCCACCGAGATCGCGATGTGCGGGTTGTCCTGGGAGCGGGCGAAGGACTTGATCAGGGTCTGCGCGTAGTTCACCTGATAAGTGATCACGTCTGGGTACATCCCAGTCCCGCCTCTCCACCTATTTGAGCGGCAAGACCGTGCCCTCGGCAGCCATCTATATCCGCGCGGAGCATCTGGCGCAGAGATTCGCAGTCGATAGTCGGTGACCGCAACGACGGCGAGCTTCGTGTGACGCCACATGAACGTAGATGACCCCGGGTTTCCGCGCCATTGAGCGGGGCTTCGGGCGACTCTAGGGTGAGTCCATGACCATTCCTAAGAAGCCGGCCACCATTAGAATCGTCGCTGGCGACGCACCCAGGCGCCGGCGTCGAGGGCTTGAAATTTCCCTCCTTGCGGCGCTGGTGCTGCTGATCGGCGCCGGTGCCGCCGTCGCCTCCGTGACACAGAAAAATGCGCCGGCACCCACCGCCGCAGTGACCACGCCGGCGGCCACCCTGAAGCTGGGTTACTTCGGCAACGTGACGCATGCTCCCGCGCTGATCGGGCTGCAGCAGGGATTCTTCCAAAAGGACTTGGGCGCCACGAAGCTGAGCACCCAGGTGTTTAACGCCGGGCCGGCGGCGGTGGAGGCGCTCAATGCCGGGGCCATCGATGCCGCGTATCTGGGCCCGAACCCGGCCATCAATTCCTTTGTCAAGAGCAGGGGCGAGTCGCTTCGCGTCATTGCCGGCGCGGCGTCAGGCGGGGCGCAGCTGGTGGTCCAGCCGTCAATCCGAACCGCCGCAGACCTCAAGGGCAAAGTTCTGGCCACCCCGCAGCTGGGCGGAACCCAGGACGTGGCGCTGCGCTCCTGGCTGGGAAGGCAGGGTCTGAAAACCGGACAGGCTGACGCAGGAGCGCCGGACGCCGTGACCATCAATCCGACGGACAACGCCGCGGCGCTGAAGCTGTTCCAGGATGGAAAGCTCGACGGCGCGTGGTTGCCTGAGCCCTGGGCGTCGCGTCTGGTGCTCCAGGCCGGGGCCACGGTGCTGGTGGATGAGAAGGATCTGTGGGACGGCTCGCTGACGGCGAAGCCGGGCCAGTTCCCCACGACGATTCTTGTCGTGAACAAGAATTTCCTGGATCAGCATCCGGAGACTGTCCGGACGCTGCTGAAGGGGCATGTGGAGTCGGTGCAGTGGCTGCGGCAGAATCCCGCCGCGGCCGCCGAGGTGATCAATACCGGATTGACGACGGCTGCGGGCTCCGCCCTGCCCGCTGACGTGCTGTCCCGGTCCCTGTCCGGTCTCAGCTTTACCGACGATCCGTTGGCCGGAACGTACCGCAAACTGCTGCAGGACGGGGTCGACGCCGGCACGACCAAGAGCGCGGACCTCGGCGGCATAGTGAATCTAGGCCCGCTGAACGCGGTGCTCAGAGATGCCGGTCTGCCGGCCGTCTCCGCCGCGGGTTTGGGCAGCCAGTGACGGCGGCGCCGGTTCAGCCCCTGGTAGGGGGCCGGGACGGGAACCACGACGTACGGATCCCGGTTGATCCGGGAGTGGCGATTGAATTATGCGGGGTGGGGAAACGCTTCGGCGCGGGCGCACCGGTGCTCGACGACGTCAATCTGGTGATCCGGCCCGGGGAATTCGTCGCGCTGCTGGGTGCGTCGGGATGCGGGAAGTCGACGTTGCTGAACCTGGTGGCCGGTCTGCAGCCTCCCACTGCGGGTTCCATGGAGCTCCCGGCTGACGGCGCCGCCTTCATGTTCCAGGATGCGACGCTGTTCCCGTGGCTGAGCGCGCGCGGAAACATTGAACTGGCGCTGCGGCTGCGCGGGGTTCCGAAGGCTGAAGTGGGGAGGCGGGCGGAGGAACTGCTGGAGCTGGTGCATTTGGCCGGCTCCGGGCACAAGCGCCCACATGAGCTTTCCGGTGGCATGCGCCAGCGTGTTGCGCTGGCCCGTTCGCTGGCGCAGGACCGGCATGTGCTGCTGATGGATGAACCATTTGCGGCGCTCGATGCCATCACCCGGGACCTGCTGCACGACGAGTTGGAGCGCATCTGGCGCGGGACCGGCCGGACCATCGTTTTTGTCACCCACAATGTCCGCGAAGCGGTCCGGCTGGGCCAGCGGGTGCTGTTGATGTCCTCGCGCCCGGGCCGAGTGGTTCGGGAATGGACGGTGTCCGCCAAACAGAAGGCGCCGGAAGAGGCCGCCACCCTGGCGGCGGAAATCACCGCCGAACTGCGCAAGGAGATCAGCCGCCATGTCCGCTGAACAAGAGGTCCTGCTCTCCGTCGGTTCCCTGCCCCCGCAGGGGTGGCCGGAAAACCCTGCTGGTGCGGCCCCAGACTCGATCGGCGGAGGGCACTCGGTGAGCGAGGTCGAGGCCGGGCTGGATGCGTTGCAGTCCGAGCTGCCGCCCCGTCCGTCGCTGAACCTGACCAAAATCCTCGCGCCGCTTGGCGCCGTCGTCGTTCTGGTCCTGCTCTGGCAGCTCTACATCATGCTGGGCCACAAACGCGCGGATCTGGTGCCCGGTCCGCTGGATGTGGCCGCGTCGCTGTCGGCGCTGTGGGGCGACGGCAAGCTGCAGGGCGCAGTCTGGACAAGCGTGCAGCGTGGGTTCATCGGCTTCGTGGCCAGCGCGCTGATCGCCACGCCGATCGGGCTGTTGATAGTCCAGGTGCGGCCGCTGCGCACGGCGCTGGGGCCACTGATTTCCGGGCTGCAGGTGCTGCCGTCCGTGGCCTGGGTGCCCGCCGCGATCATCTGGTTTGGACTCTCCGATGCCACCGTCTACTTTGTCTTGCTGATGGGAGCGGTGCCGTCGATCATTAACGGGCTGATCGCGGGGGTGGACCAGATTCCGCCGCAGTACCGCCGGATGGGGCAGGTGCTCGGGGCTGGGCGCTGGGCGATGGCGGTGCAGATTGTACTGCCGGCGGCGCTGCCGGGCTACCTGGCCGGGCTGAAGCAGGGCTGGGCCTTCTCCTGGCGCTCGCTGATGGCCGCGGAGATCATTGCGATGGGCGGATCCATGGGCTTTGGGCTGGGCTCGTTGCTGCAGCAGGGCCGGGACCTGTCCGACATGGCCGTCGTCATGAGCGCCATCTTGCTGATTCTTATTGTCGGGATCGCCGTGGAGCTGCTGTTTTTCGCGCCGTTGGAACGCCGGCTGCTGCGCGGAAGGGGACTACTGGCCGCCACCTGATGTGCCGCCCGCTCGTGTTCTGCCGTTCTGCCGTTCTGCCGGCCCGGTGGCCGGTATGTCCCCGCGTGACGCCGCGTGAACGGGTGTTTCGCACTCTTTGGCTCCGCCGAATTTCTCTCCTTAAGGTGTTTCCATGGCTGTTCAAGACATATACCCCATCTCGCTGCGGCTGCTGGGCCGCCCCGTGTTGGTGGTGGGTGCCGGACCGGTTGCCGCGCGCCGCGCCAAGGGGCTGCTCGACGCCGGCGCGCTGGTCACTGTGGTGGCACCGGAGGCAGAGGGCGGGGTCAGGGCACTGGCCGACGCCGGGCTGGTGCGGTGGCGCGAACGGGGCTATCTTGCCGGTGATCTGGACGGGGTCTGGTTTGTGCAGACCGCCACCGGTGTCGCGGAGGTGGATTCGCTGGTCGCGGCCGACGCCGAGGCGCAGCGGATCTGGTGCGTCAATGCCTCCGATCATGAAGCGTCTGCCGCCTGGACCCCTGCCGTTGCCGAGGTGGACGATGTGAAGATCGCCATCAGCGCCGGCGGAGATCCACGTCGGGCCGCGGTGCTGCGCAGCGCGGTGGCGGTGGCCCTGGAATGTGGTGACCTGCCCCTTCGGCGGCACCGCACATCACCAGGCGCCAGCGGATCTGTGGCCCTGGTCGGCGGTGGTCCGGGCGATCCGGGGCTGATCACCGTGCGCGGACGCCGGTTGCTGGCACAGGCCGATGTGGTGGTGGCGGACCGGCTGGGGCCACGCGACCTGTTGGCGGATCTGGATCCCGAGGTGCGAGTCATCGAGGTAGGCAAGGCTCCGGGCCACCATCTTGTTCCGCAGCAGCAGATCAACGAGATCCTGGTCCGCGAGGCCCAAGCCGGTCATCGGGTGGTCCGGCTTAAGGGTGGGGATCCCTACGTGCTGGGCCGAGGTGGGGAGGAAGCGCTGTTCTGCCGCGCTCAGGGTATTGATGTGGAAGTGGTCTCCGGCGTCACCTCCGCTGTCTCCGTCCCGGCCGCGGCGGGGATCCCGGTGACGCACCGCGGTCTGGCCAAGGCCTTCACCATGATCAGCGGCCACGAGGAACTCTCCAACGTACCCGCGGGCAGCGATCACACCGTGGTGCTGCTGATGGGGGTCGGAACCCTGCGCCGATCCGCGGAGCTCCTGGCCGCCAATGGCCGCGGTCCCGACTGCCCTGTCGGTATTATCGAGAACGGTTACGGAGCCGATCAGCGCGTGACGATCGGGACGCTGGCCGGCATAGCGGACCAGGCGGAAGCGGCCGGCGTCGCGAACCCGGCCGTGATCGTCGTCGGCGACGTGGTCCGCGTCAGCCCGCTCGCCGCCGTCGCCCTGGCAAAGGCAAAGATTTCCATCGATTGAGCAATAGGCGCGCTTGTGGGCGCCCAAACGGACAGCAATTGCCCAGTCGATGACGGGCACCAGGAAGAAAAGGAAACCACCGTGTCAACAAACAGCTGCGAAAAATCCGTCGGAACCGAGGGACGCCCGCTGCGGGTGGCCGTGATCGGCTCCGGCCCGGCCGGCGTCTATGCGGCGGATATCCTGACCAAGAGCGAAGAAGTCCGCAACGGCGGCCTGCATGTCAGCATCGACCTCTTCGACCGCTATCCGGCCCCCTATGGGCTGATCCGTTACGGCGTGGCCCCGGATCATCCCCGGATCAAGGGCATCGTGAACGCCCTGCACAAGGTGCTGGACCGCGGCGACATCCGCTTCTTCGGCAATGTTGATTTCGGTACGGACCTGTCTTTGGCCGACCTGCAGGCCCATTACGACGCCGTCATTTTCGCCACCGGCGCTATCAAGGACGCGGATCTGAATATTCCCGGGGTCGAGCTGGAGGGTTCATTCGGCGGCGCGGACTTCGTCTCCTGGTACGACGGCCACCCCGATGTGCCGCGCGAGTGGCCGCTGACCGCGAAGCACGTTGCCGTGATCGGGAATGGCAATGTGGCCCTGGATGTGGCCCGGATGCTGTCAAAACATGCCGAGGATCTGCTGGTGACGGAGATTCCGGACAATGTCCACCGGGGTCTGCAGGCCTCGCCGGTGACGGATGTGCATATTTTCGGGCGGCGCGGGCCGGCGCAGGTGAAGTTCACGCCGTTGGAGCTGCGTGAGCTGTCGCATTCCAAGGATGTGGACATCGTGCTCTATCCGGAGGATTTCGAGTTCGATGCGGCCTCCGATGAAGCGATCCGGACCAACAACCAGATCAAGACGATGGTCGGTACTCTGACGAACTGGCTGGTCGACCAGGATGACGACGTCTCCGCCGTTACATCAACCGCGTCGCGCCGGTTGCATCTGCATTTCCTGCACAGCCCGGTGGAGATCATCGGCACGGATGGCAAGGTCAGCGGGATCAGGTTCGAACGGACCGAGCTGGATGGCACCGGAAATGCCCGCGGTACCGGGGAAATTATCGAGTATCCGGTCCAGGCCGTGTACCGCTCGGTCGGATACCTCGGGTCTGCGCTGGCAGACGTTGAGTTCGATCACGTACGGGGTGTCGTGGAGAACGACGGCGGCCGGGTGCTGGACGCCGACGGCGCGCCGGTCCCTGGGGTTTACACCACCGGCTGGATCAAGCGGGGACCCGTCGGCCTGATCGGCCACACCAAGGGCGACGCTCTGGAAACGGTGACACACCTGCTTCGGGATCTCGCGCAGCTGCCGGCCGCCGTGCACGCGGAACCGGAAGCCGTCGTCGATCTGCTGGATGAGCGCGGGGTGCAGTACACCAGTTGGGACGGCTGGCTGGAGCTGGATGCCCACGAAAAGGCGCTGGGCGCAGCGGCATCCTCGGACGGGGGCGTGCAGCGCGAGCGGGTGAAGGTGGTGCCGCGCGTGGATATGGTGACTGTTTCCCGCGGCGCCGCCGTCGAAGTGTGACGGCCGAAGTGTGATGGCCCGGTGACCGCTCACGGTTGCGGACGTGGGAAAATCCCGTCAGCAGGCTTACGATAAGCGAAAGCGGCGGCCGGATAAAGGCTGACCCGGTCCGCTGACCACCGTTGGCAAGGGGGCATGTCCTTGAGTCTTCGCCGCAGCAATACCTCCGGACGGGGCTACCGGCGGGTCAGATCCGGCAGCGGTTTCAGCTACCGCGGCCTCGACGGCTCAACGCTGCCGTTCGGCACCGTTCGGGATCGGCTGGAAAGCGTCGGCATCCCGCCGGCCTGGACGAACGTGTGGATTGCCCCCTACGAGAACGGCCATATCCAGGCCACGGGACTCGACTCCGTGGGCCGGCGGCAGTATATTTACCATCCCACGTGGCGGGAACAGAAGGACAGGGTCAAGTTTGACCGCGCGCTGGCGCTGGCAGAGTCCCTGCCGGTGGCGCGTCGCCGCGTCACGATGGACCTGCGCAGCCTGGGTCTGACCCGGGACCGGGTGCTGGCCGGGGCCTTCCGGATGCTGGACAGCGGCTCGCTCCGGGTCGGTTCCGAGCGGTATACGAATGAAAACGGCAGCCGCGGCCTGGCCACCCTTCTCTGTGCACATGTCGCGGTCAACGGAGACAGGCTGCGGCTCAAGTTCCCCGCCAAGAGCGGCAAGGAATGGACCTCCGACATCACCGATCCGGATCTTGCGGTGTTGGTCCGGGAACTGAAACGGCGCGGCGGCAAGGCACGGCTGCTCGCCTACAAAGACGGCCGGCACTGGCACCCGGTGACCAGCGCGGAAATCAACGCTTACGTCAAGGAGCACACCGCTGGGGACTTTACCGCCAAGGATTTCCGGACTCTGCGCGGAACGGCCGCAGCGGCGGCCAGCCTGGCCCGCACCGGCCCGCAGCGTAAGGTCATGGACCGCAAAAAGGCGATCAGCCGGGCCATTGAGGAGGCCGCCGGCGTGCTCGGAAATACGCCTACCATCGCGCGGAAGAGCTACGTTGACCCGAGGATACTGGACCACTTCACCTCCGGCGAGACGATAGACCCGCGCCGGCCGGATTCCACGGAATCGGAACTCCGGTCGCTGCTGTACCGCCAGGGGGATGTGGTGCCGCTGAGTAATCGGCTGCATCCTGATGCGGCAGCTGCTGCAAAAGATGCCTGATCTGGGAACCATCCTTGGGACACCTTGTTGATCATCGCGCTGACGGCCATGCCGAAGTGGGTCGCAACGACGGCCAAAGCCGAACTGCTGTAGGTACTCCCTGGCTGGTTACTCCCGGGCGAGCCGCCGCACGGCCAGCGCCAGCCAGAGCTGAACCCGGTCCGCGGTGACGGCAGGATCGTAGCCGGTCAGCTCGGAGATCTGTGTCAGCCGGTACCGGACGGTGTTGCGGTGCAAGGTCAGCGCCTCCGCAACGGACGCCACCGAGCCGTTGAGCTGCAGGTAGCTTTCCAGCGTGTTAACCAGCTCGGCGCCGTGGGCGGCGTCGAAGGCCAGCAGGGGGGCCAGCGCTTCCGTCGCCATATCCGTCATCGGCACGTCCTCGCTGGCCAGCAGCAGCGAGGTTAGGCTGAGCCGCTCCGGTTCATTCACCGCCAGACCACGGGAGGCGGCTTCCTTCGCCTCAAAATAGCTCCAACGCAGCCCGTTGGCCTGGGCATAGGCCCCGCCGATTCCCACCGGCGCCTTGATGCCGACGTCGGTCATCTGCCGGCTGAGTGCGGTGCCCAGCGTGGCCGGGGCGCCGCTGTGAGTCGGGCAGATGATGAGCAATTCCTGCTGATCCGCGCTGCCGAGCACGGCGGCCACCGCGGATTCGAGCGGCTGCGGCAGGGCCATGCCCGCCAGGGTGTCGGAGCGGCCGGCCGGGACGCGCACCAGCAGCACCATGTTTTTGGCGGCCGGATTCACGTGCACGCTTTGCAGCCGGGCCGTGGCATCGGGCCCGTCGAGGGAGCCGCGGATAATGTCTTGGAACACCTGGCCGGCCAGCTGTCGGGCGGTCTGCCGGCGCTGCACCAGGTTGTTCAGCTCCACACTGATCAGGCCCTTGGCATAGTCAACGATCCCGCCGTCGTCGAATGGTTTGCGCAGCCAGAGCGTGCTGGCGTCGCGCTTGCCCGTCGCGAGCACCACGGGAAGCCAGTTTTCGTCGTCGACGTCGGTACCGGGGCAGGTGCTGAACAGCTCGCTGTTGAACTGGGTCAGCACCGCATCGGTGCGGATCATCCCGGCCAGCTTGGCCAACAGGGCGTTCAGGCCGCCGCCGGCGAGCAGCGACTGGGCCAGAATCTGATGCTGGGTCAGCAGCCGCTCGAGCTTGGCGTAGTGATCGGCCGAGCGCGAGTCAGCCACGAGCTTGCCGATGGCGATAAACGGAGTCCGGTACGGGACCTCGACGACCGGCAGCCCCCATCTGTTCGCTTCGGCGATCAGCGCCGTGGGGACCTGGTCATGGCCGAGTCCGATGCCAAAACCGAGGCCGACGGCGCCGGCCCGCTGTACCTGGCGGACGAAAGAGCGCTGGGCGGCGGCCGTGTTGCTTTTGAGGCCCGTGGTGAGCACGAGTTCACCGCCGCTGAGGAACGGCTGGGGGTTTTCCAGCTCGGTGACCGCGGCCCACTGAATCGGGGTTTTCAGCGTGCCTTGCGCAGCGCCGAGGTTTTTCAAGTGCAGCTGCGGCGTTGCCAGCAGATCGGCGAGGGAGATCGACATAAGTCAATTATACAAATGCACTACAATTTTCCCGGTCCTAGTGCGGCGGCACCATCCGGTGCCCGCATCAGCCCGGCCCTCAACAACTCCGCGGCCACGCCATGCAGGAGCTTTGGTTCCTGTCCACGCTGTCGACGGCCGCCGTCTCGTCGTGCGCTGTGATGGCCTCGAGCAGGCATTCGTGGCCGTCGGCGCTGCACCCGTCTAAGCTGAGGTCCTGCTGCTGCAGAACGTTGCTGAGGAAGATCCTGTCAATGGGCCGGCGCCTTGATCGCTCGCGCAGCGTCGCCGTGACTCCTTCGGTCAGCGGTTGGCGGCGGCTTCGAAAGAGGGTCACGCCGAGGTCCTATTCGTAGCCGGAGTCCTTTTCGCTTCCGGTTTCGTAGCCGGACCGGCGAGCAGATAGCCCAAAACCACCTGCAGTGCCCCCACGGCCGCCAGCAGTATTAAGGGCAGCGTCCAGTCGCCGGTTGCGCCGTGCAGCAGTCCCATGCCGAGCGGGCCGATCGTCGCCACCAGGTAGCCGACGGATTGGGCCAGCGTGGACATCGCGGTCGTTTCTGCCGTTGATGATCCGCTGCGGCTGATGACCACCAGCACCAGCGGGAACACGCCGAGCCCGAAGCCCAACAGCACCGCCGGTAGCGCGGCCAGGCCGACCGGAAGCAGGAGCAGGGCAAACGCCCCCACGAGCAGCGAACCGGTGGACAGCACGAACGCGTGGCGCAGCAGGCGCGGTCGGCCGGCCATGGTCAGCAGCAGCACATTGCCGGGAACCGAGACGACCTGCATGACCGCCAGCAGCATCCCGCTGGCAGCGGCATCCAGGCCCCGGGACGTGAGGATATAGGGCAGCCAGCTGATCAGCGAGTAGGCAATCAGCCCTTGAACGCTAAAGAACGCCGTAATCAGCAGGCCAGCACGGGTCCGCAGCAGTGACCATGGCGAAATAACCTTCCCCGGGCCTGTTTCAGGACTGCGGTGGGCCGCTACAGCCATCGGCAGAAACGCCAGAAGTGTGACCACGCTCAGAATCGCCCAGGCCGCGAGCCCCAGCGAGGGGGAGTGCAGCTGCTGTGCCAGCGGCACACTGACAGCGGCCGCGACGGTGGCGCCCGCGGACATGGTGATCGTGTACACCCCCGTCAGCAGGGCCGTTTTGTGCGCGTAATGATCCCTGATGAACGACGGCATGGCCACGTTGCAGACGGCCAGCCCGGACATGCTGACCAACGTCCCAACCAGCAGTATGCCAACCGAGGGGACGCCGCGGACGGCCAGCCCGGAGGTGAGCATCAGCAGTGCGACCGCGATGGCCTTCTCCACGCCCAGCCGTCTCACCAGCCAGGACGTTCCGGCACCGGCAACGGCGAAGCAGAGCGTGGGAATGGAGGGCAGCACTGCAGCGATCAGGGATCCGTAGCCCATAACCTGCTGCAGGTCATGGAAAAGGGCAGCGGCGCTGGCGATTCCGGCACGCAGGTTCAGGCCAATCAGTACGACGGCGGCGATCCCCAAGGTGGCAGGCAGCCAGCCGTGCGCGGCAGGAGAGGGAAGGTGTTCGGGCAGCTCAGGTGCCAGCGTTTCCTCCAGCGTCTCCCCGAAAGGCTCATCGTCGGGACGGGCGCTCAGCTGTCCACGTTTTGCTCTCAGGACTGTTGCCTTCGGCCCCGATTGGTTCGGCCCCGTTTGGTTCGGTCCGGATGCACTCGGCCCGGTTGCATTCGGCCCGGTTACCGCCAGCGAGGCCGACCCGGCTTGGGTGTTCATCTGTCCGGAAGTCATGCACCAAACATAAAACGTCAGACATCTGATCCCTTTGTTAAGTGGGCGGAGTCACTCCCGTTGCCGTACGAGCCGTCCACAGGTCCTTCGATCTGCCAACAAGAATCTACGCCCCGAAACGACGCGGCCAGGCAATCTGACACTACTCTCCGGGCTGATGGGAGATCAGAATGAAGAACATGACTAAGACACCTCCGGATTACGCCCTGCCGGCCCAGGTCAGCCTGCAGCCGAAGCGACCCGCCTCCTCCAGCCCGTTGGCCCGCTGGCTATTGGCCAACCGGGTGGCACCTGTCGGACCTGAGACGGAGGAGATCCATGCCAAACCCAACGCCTGGTGGAAGGTCATGTGCCTCACCGGCGTCGATTACTTCTCATCACTGGCCTACCTGCCGGGCATCGCGGCTCTGGCGGCCAGCGCACTGTCCCCCTTGGCAACGCTGCTGATCGTGGCGCTGACGTTGCTGGGGATGCTGCCGATGTACCGTCGGGTGGCCAAGGAGAGCCCCCACGGCCAGGGTTCGGTGGCCATGCTGGAAAAGCTGCTGCCGTTCTGGCGGGGCAAATTCTTTGTCCTGATACTGCTCGGTTTCGTGGTTACCTCCTGGATCATCACCATCAAGTTGTCGGGAGCGGATGCCACCGTGCAGATCCTGCAGAATCCTCTGTTGCCCAACGGGTTGCGGGGCGCGGCAGTACCGATCACGGTGGTGCTGCTGCTCATCCTGGGAGGGGTTTTCCTGCTCGGCTTTAACGAGGCCGTCGGGGTTGCCATCCCGTTGGTGGCCGTATATCTGGCGCTCAACGCCGCGATCGTCGTCGTCGGCTTCGTCGAAGTGTTCACCCGGCCAGGGCTCCTGAACGGCTGGACGGATCGGCTGCTCTCGAGCAGCGGCGGACCCGGCGGCGTCCTCGGTCCGGCCATCATTGCGTTCCCGCTGCTGGTCCTGGGCCTGTCCGGCTTCGAAACCGGCGTCAGCATGATGCCGCTGATCACGGCACGCGGAGACACGCCGGAAAAGCGCCTGGCATCGCGGATCCGCAACACGCGCAAGCTGCTCACCACCGCAGCCCTGATCATGAGCGCTTACCTGATGACCACCAGCTTCATCACCACTGTGCTGATCCCGCCTGCCGAATTCAAGGACGGCGGCCAGGCCAGCGGCCGCGCCCTGGCCTACCTGGCCCACGAATACCTGGGCAGCAGCTTCGGCACCGTTTATGACATCAGCAGCGTCCTGATCCTCTGGTTCGCCGGTGCCTCCGCCATGGCAGGACTGATCAACATCGTTCCGCGTTACCTACCTTCCTACGGGATGGCCCCGGAATGGGGACGCGCCGTGCGGCCCGTCGTACTGGTCTACACCGCAATCAGCGTGGGCATCACCATCCTCTTCCGTGCCGATGTCAACGCGCAGGCCGGAGCATACGCCACCGGGATCCTGGCCATGATGGTTTCCGGAGCGGTGGCTGTCACCGTTTCCGCCGTCCGGCGCCACCACCGCCTGGGCATCGTAGGCTTCCTTGCCCTGACCCTGGTCCTGCTCTACGCGCTGGTGGCCAACGTCATCGAGAAACCTGACGGCATTGCCATCTCCGCGGTCTTCATTGCCGCGATCATTGTTGTTTCGCTGATCTCCCGGATCTCACGGACCACGGAACTGCGGGTCGAGCGGATTGATTTCGACCAGCCGGCGCGGCTGTTCGTCACGGAATCGATCCGGCACGACGGCGCGCTGAACCTGATCGCTAACCAGCGCCAGCGCGACGACGCCGCAGAGTATGCCGACAAGGAGTCAGAGCAGCGGGGGCTGAACCCTGTGCCTGGCAAGGCGGACGTGCTGTTCCTGGAAGTTGAGGTTGTTGACCCGTCCGCGTTTAGCGACGTCCTGCGGGTGCGTGGAGTCGATGTCGGCGGCTACCGGGTCCTGCGGGTGGAGAGCCCGGCCGTTCCGAATGCCATCGCGGCCGTCCTGATCGCGCTGCGGGACACGACCGGGGTGCGTCCGCACTGCTACTTCGAATGGGCCGAGGGCAATCCGCTGGGACACCTGTTGCGCTACCTCATCCTCGGCCGAGGGGACACCGCCCCGGTGGTGCGCGAGATTCTGCGCGAAACGGATAAGGATCCGGCCCTGCGACCGCGGGTCCACGTCGGTTGATCCCTTACTTAGGTGGCGGGAGTTACTTCCGTTGCGGAATGTTGATCGCGTTGGCCGGAAGGCCCCGCTGATTGCCCGGCAGACCCATGGCTTCATGAATCTGCAGGGCAAACCACAGCTGGGCCAGGGTGGAGGTTTCGGTCATGTTAAGACCGGTCAGCTCACCGATCTTCCGTATCCGGTAGACGATCGTCTGGCGGTGTGCAAAGAGTGCAGCCGCCGTTTTCTGCCAAGATCGCTGTGTGTCCAGGAACGTCTTCAGGGTGAGGATGAGATCCCCCTGCTCTCCCTTTTCGTACTCGAAAATCGGTCCGAGGAGTCTTTGGACAAGCGCGTTGCCTTCCTCGAAGCTGGTAAGTCCCAGCCACGAGGGACCATCGGCGTAGCGGACCAGCCGACCGTCGGTGTCCAATGCGGTGCCCAGCGCCCAGTTCGATTCCTGCAGGGCCCGCTGAACACCCGCCGGCCGTGCAGGCCGGCTGATTCCGATCCTCACATCCTGGGAGACTGTGTGCCGGAGCAGGTCGTCTGTGCAGTCTGAGGCCACGGCCAGATGCAGGGTGTTGAACCGGCGCAGGCAGGCCGTCTGATACCCATGTCTCCAGAGGTCAACATGGATGTTCGCCAAGCTCTCTCCGTTGTCGCTGGACATTGAGATGATCACGAATTCCGGCGATCCAATGCCGAATTCCGGCAGGCGGTTTTCAATGTCCACAACTCCAAGCCTCCCGTCCAAAGCCTGCAGGAGGAACTCCGCCCCCAGTCGTCGCTGGTTCTCCAGGGAAAGAACCGTTCGGGACATTTCCAGTCCCAGAACGGTCGCTGCGTGGAGCAGCACCACCGCGTCCGGGCGGGGTCCCGAATTCGGAAGCACCACCAGGAGGGCGTTGGCGTGCGTCGGAATGTCCATCATCAGGACTTGGCGGTCCGCGAGCCGATGCCATTGGAACTTCTTGCTGGCCACGGGTGCTTTGCTGGTCAGTGGTTCAAGTTCCTCAAGGAGTGGCCCCGGCGGCGTGTGGCCACCGGACTGCCAGGCGTGGAGGCACCGCCGGTCCACGACGAAGAGGCTGGCGTCGAGCTCCGCCTCCACCCCGTGAACCAGGTTTTGCCAATGGTCGTCGGAGGGACCTGCGAGCCGGAGCAGATCATAGATGCGCGCAGTCTGGCGCAAGCGGCGGGACTCCTCCAGCAGCGAGGACTCAGCAACAGAACGCGCAATGGCAATGAACGGGAGCGGATACGGGACGTTTATCATCGGCAGCGGCAGCCGGTTACAGGCGTCGAGAAAGTCCTGCGTCAGCTCAGGGGCATGCATCTGTTCTCCGATGGCCAGCGCGCTGGCCCCCGCATTGACCAGCGCCTCGGCAAGTTCAACCTGCCCCCCGGCGTCTGCTGGTATCGACAGGCCGTTGGTCATCATCATCTCGCCACCCGTGACCCATTCCCACAGGCGCGGCAGATCGGAGGTATGGGCCCAAGTGACGCGGTTGCCCAGCCCTCCCGGCCCAGCAAGAAGTGTCAACCCCAGTTGGGGTTCGGCCAGCAATTCGGCCACAGCAATAGCCACTCAGAGTTCTCCTGTGCTTGAAGCGGAGGCCGCCCCCATGGCGGCCTTATACGTATGTATAAGTCTCTCTGTCATTTGTAGTCAATCTTCGCATGTACCGAGTGATGCCGGTCACCAACAATTAAGAGACTGAACTTCCCCGCTCGATAAGAGCATTCACGAGAGGGTTTGCCATGAGCGCAACCAGCAATCTCATTGATGACGCCCCGCTGACCAAATTCCACAAGAAGCTGACCTTCTTCGCTTCCGGCGGCCCGTTCATCGATGGCTACGCGCTGTCGATCATCGGAATCGCGTTGATCACTATGACCCCTGGCTTACACCTGAGTACGGTGGAAATCGGCCTGATTGGTGCCGCGAGCCTGGTCGGCATCTTCTTCGGCGGTGCTATCTTCGGGTGGCTGACCGACAAGATCGGCCGCCACCACATGTACATCGCCGACCTAATCGCCCTGGCCGTATTCTCCCTGCTCAGCGGCATCGCCACCGAAGTTTGGCAGGTGTTACTTTGCCGCTTTCTCCTTGGTATGGCCATCGGCGCCGACTACCCGATCGCCACCTCCCTGCTGGCAGAGTTCTTGCCCAAGAAGCACCGCGGACGTCTCCTCGGGGCCACCTTCGTGGTGTGGGCCATCGGCGCAGCGGCGGCGTTCGGAGTGGGTTACCTTCTGCGCGACATGGGACCTGGCACGTGGCGCGTCCTGCTTGCCAGCCCCGCGATCTTCGCCATCATCACGCTGCTGTTCCGCCTCGGGACCCCAGAATCCCCGCGCTGGCTGCTCTCCCGGGGGCGCCGCGACGAGGCGGACGCTGTCATCAAGAAGGTCTATGGTCAGCAGTACGGCCTCGCCGACGTCGCATCGGACAGCGATGGTCCGACCAAGCAGGGTAAGTTCATGGACATCTTCAGGGGCCAGTTCTGGAAGCGCACCCTGTTCGTATCCATCTTCTGGACCGCCCAGGTCATCCCGCTCTTCGCGGTCTACACGTTCGCACCGGACCTACTAGGGTCCATGGGTATGACGGGCGACGCTAATCTCTACGGCGGGTCCTTCCTGATCTCTATGCTGTTCGTCGTCGGCGGCATTCCCGGTCTGTGGCTGGTCGAAAGAATCGGGCGCCGCAGACTGCTCCTGTGGAGTTTCGGCATCATCGTGGTGGCCTTGGCCATCCCCGCCTTCATTCCGAACGTGCAGGCCGCACCCCTCTTCATCGCGCTGGCTATCTTTGCGTTCGCCTCCGGCGCCTCCAGCTTCCTTGAGGTCGTCTACCCCAACGAACTCTTCCCCACAGAGATTCGCGCCACGGCTGTGGGCTTCGGGACGGCAATCAGCCGCGTAGGTTCCGCAGCCAGCACCTATTTGATGCCGGTCGCTATTCTCAGTTTTGGTGCCGCTGGCTCGCTGCTCATCGGTGCCGTTATCTCCCTGATCGGCCTGCTGGCCACCTTCCTGCTCGCGCCGGAAACCGCCAATAAGTCGCTTTCGGAACTCACCACAGAAATGCCAGTTCAGCCGGCTACCAGCAAAGCAACGGAAGGATCCCTGTCATGACCACCCACGATCCCATCGGACCCGTCGACGCAACCAAGGTCCCCCGCTACGCGGGCCTGGGCACCTTCGCCCGACTTCCTCAAATCGACCGAGTTCCGGACTATGACATTGCAATCGTTGGCGTCCCGTTCGACGGCGGAACCTCCTTCCGTCCGGGCGCGCGGTTCGGCCCGGCTGCTGTCCGCGAGGCCTCCCGCCTGCTGCGCCCGGGCTACCACCCGGAACTCGATGTTGAACCCGTCTACGAAGCTCAGGTTGTGGATGCCGGCGACATTGCCTGCACACCATACGACATCACCCGAGCCGTGCGCGAAATAGAAGAACAGGCCCTGCCGCTGCTGGGCAAAGACAAGAAGCTGATCTCCATCGGCGGTGACCACACCATCGCCCTGCCCATGCTGCGGGCGCTGAATACGGTTCACGGCCCGGTGGCACTGCTCCACTTCGACGCACACCTGGACACCTGGGACATCTACTTCGACCAGTCGATCACTCATGGAACTATCTTTCGCCGGGCATTCGAAGAAGGCCTTCTCATCGAGGACAAGTCGATGCACGTGGGTATCCGTGGCCCGGTTTACGATCGTGATGACTTCCTGCGGGACCACGAGTTCGGCTTCCAGATCATCCGCTGCTCGGATCTGGATGTCATCGGTGTTCCGGCCGCAGTCCAGCGTGTGAAGGACCGCTTGGGTAATACCCCCGTCTACGTCTCGATCGACATCGACGTGCTGGACCCGGCCTATGCACCGGGGACGGGTACTCCCGAAATGGGTGGTCTGCACTCCCGGGAACTGCTCGCCTTGCTCCGCGGGCTTAACGGCATCAACATTGTCGGCGCCGACGTCGTCGAAGTCGCCCCGGCCTACGACCACGCCGACATCACCACCCTCGCGGCCGCAACCGTCGTCTTCGACTTGCTGGGCCTGATGGTGAACCGCAGCAAGGGTGCCGCCATCTCCGGTCAGGAAAGCCCGGGGACGGCTGCCGTTTAGGCGCGGTTACACTGTGGGGCCTGCGGAAGATTTGCAGGACCCGCAGTGGCTGACCCGCCGTCGTTTTGAGGGGCTTTCCGCGTCGGGACGCTCCGGACGGCTCCGGCGCGTGGACAAGCTTTGCAATTGCGCCTAAAGGCGCTGCGTGCTTGAAGGTCCGATAGATGTCCGGACCTCACTGCGGCACCGAGGCCCCTGGCCGACGAGCTGTAGGTCGGGATGTCGTTGCCGACCTTCCAAGACGGCCCTGCATAAACGGCCCTGTATAACCGCACTGAACCCGCACCATTGCATAGTGCAGCCGCCCATTCACCTGTGGCGAACCCGTGGCCTAGGCTCGAGACAAGTCTCTGCCGCAGATCCGCCGCTGCAGGGGCATTCGACAGGAGAGGTTGTACACCGTGGTCCACACCCTGCAGAATTTCATCAATGGGGAATTTGTGTCCGTCAAGGGCTCGGATTCGCTGGAGATCGTCAACCCCACGAATGGGGAGACCGTGGCCAGCGCCCCGATCTCGGAACAGGCCGACGTGGCGGCAGCCATGAGTGCCGCGGCCACGGCCTTCCGCAGCTGGCGGCGAACCACGCCGCGGGAGCGTCAGGGGCTGCTGCTTCAACTGGCCGACGCCATGGAGGCCCGTAGCGAGGACCTGGTAGAGGCCCAGCACCGCAACACCGGCCAGGTGCGGCAGATGATTGCCGACGAAGAAGTGGCCACCGGTGCCGACCAGCTGCGCTTCTTTGCCGGTGCGGCCCGGCTGCTGGAGGGCAAATCCGCCGGCGAGTACATGGACGGCTTCACTTCCTTCGTCCGTCGTGAGCCCGTCGGCGTGATTGCGCAGGTGACGCCCTGGAACTACCCGTTGTTGATGGCTATTTGGAAGATCGGTCCAGCGCTCGCTGCCGGGAATACCGTGGTGCTTAAGCCCAGTGACACGACGCCGGAAAGTACGCTGGTGCTGGCCGACATCGCGAAGGACATTCTGCCCCCGGGCGTCTTCAATGTGGTGCTGGGCAACGGTGCCACCGGTGCCGCGATGGTTGAACACAAGATCCCCGCCATGGTGTCGATCACCGGCTCAGTGCGTGCCGGCATTGCCGTCGCCACCGGCGCGGCAGCGGGGTTGAAGCGGGCGCATTTGGAGCTCGGCGGTAAGGCTCCGGCGGTTGTCTTCGCCGAGGCGGACCTGGGTAAAACCGCCCAGTCCATCGCTGAATTCGCGTTCTTTAATGCGGGCCAGGACTGCACCGCCATCACCCGGGTGCTGGTGGAGGAATCCGCCCACGACGAGCTGCTGGCGGCGCTCGCGACGGCGGCCAAGGGCTTGGAAACGGGGAACGAAGACGACGCCCGGAACTATTACGGACCGTTGAACAACATCAACCATTTCAACGCCGTCTGCAAGGTCGTTGAAAACATCCCGGAGCACGCCACCGTCGTAACCGGCGGTAAGCGGGTGGGTGCGAAAGGATTCTTCTTCGAGCCCACCATCGTTGATGGCGTCCGGCAGACGGACGACATTGTCCAGCAGGAAACCTTCGGCCCGGTGCTCACGGTGCAGACCTTCCGGACGGAGGAAGAGGCCGTGGAGTTGGCCAACGACGTGGATTTCGCGTTGGCCTCCAGCGTCTGGACCAGCAATCACGGGACGGCCATGCGGGTCTCACGGGACTTGGATTTCGGCGCCGTCTGGATCAATACCCACATCATGCTCACCGCGGAGATGCCGCACGGCGGGTTTAAGCAGTCGGGCTACGGCAAGGATCTGTCGATGTACGGCGTCGAGGATTACACCCGGATTAAGCATGTGATGAGCGCGCTGGACGCGTAGGACGACGGCGGCGGCAGCTGGGTTCGCCGGCGGACTCGTTTGGCCGCGCTTAGGCACCAGCCGGCGCGCCGTTCCCGTCGCTGGGCGACCGGCGCGGCGCTCTGGTCGGCGATGCGCGCCTACCCAAAACGACGCCGCCGGCTTGTGGTCGGTCACGTTCTCTGGGCTGAGCCTCCCAATTAGCTGAGCCTCCCAATTAACAGACAACTTTAGAAAGGCAGCAAAGATGGCAGACATCCAGTACCGGTTGGCGCAGAAGCGGCAGATCCTCGGGGCGTTCCCCGGACCCAAATCGGCGGCACTGACAGAACGGCGCAAGGCCGTGGTGGCTGGCGGAGTGGCCTCCAGCGTGCCGGTGTACGTGGCGGATGCTGACGGCGGCGTGATCGTGGACGTGGACGGCAACTCGTTCATCGACCTGGGTGCCGGCATCGCGGTGACGAGCGTCGGTGCGTCCGACCCCGCCGTCGTCGGCGCCGTTAAGGAGCAGGCGGAACACTTCACGCACACCTGTTTCATGGTCACCCCCTACGAGGGCTACATTGCCGTGGCGGAGGAGCTGGCCAAACTCACCCCGGGCGACCATGAGAAGCGCTCCGTGCTGTTTAACTCGGGGGCGGAAGCCGTGGAAAACGCCGTCAAGGTGGCACGTCTGGCCACCGGCCGGGACGCGATCGTCGCCTTTGACCACGCCTACCATGGCCGCACCAACCTGACGATGGCGCTCACCGCCAAGGCGATGCCGTACAAGACGAACTTCGGTCCGTTCGCGCCGGAGGTCTACCGGGTGCCGATGAGCTACCCGTACCGCGAAGAGTCGGACATTAAGGGTGAAGAGGCCGCCCAGCGCGCCATCACCATGATTGAGAAGCAGATTGGGTCCGATTCCGTTGCTGCCATCCTGATCGAACCGATCCAGGGCGAGGGCGGTTTCATTGTGCCGGCCGAGGGCTTTCTGCCGGCGCTGGCCGCCTGGGCCAAGGAAAAGGGCATTGTTTTCATCGCCGATGAGGTGCAGTCCGGCTTCTGCCGCACCGGGTCCTGGTTTGCCTCCCAGCACGAGGGTGTTGTCCCGGACATCATCACCATGGCCAAAGGCATTGCCGGCGGCCTGCCGCTGAGCGCCATCACCGGCCGGGCTGACCTGCTGGACGCCGTCCACCCGGGCGGCCTGGGCGGGACCTACGGCGGGAACCCGGTGGCCTGCGCCGCCGCGCTGGCCGCGATCGGAACCATGCGGGAACTCGACCTCAATGCGCGCGCGCAGCGGATCGAAAAGCTCGTGATGGACCGGCTCGGTGCACTGGCGGCGGACATGGGCGACGGCGGCATAATCGGTGACCTGCGCGGCCGGGGCGCCATGCTCGCCGTCGAACTTGTCAGGCCGGGCACGGCACAGACGACGAAGGAACCGAACCCGGAGGCCACCAAGGCCGTCGCCGCGGCGTGCCTGCAGGCCGGCGTCGTCATCCTGACCTGCGGCACCTACGGCAATGTGGTCCGGCTGCTGCCGCCGCTGGTGATCAGCGACGAGCTGCTCAAAGACGGGCTGGATGTGCTGGTGGAGGCGATCCGCGCCAACGTCTGAGACGGCGGGTAGAGTCTGAGCTACACGACCGGAACGCTGCCGGCCGGTCCTGCGCCATCATTAGGAGCGGCCGGCAGCCACAAACCCGATGAGGGGTTGTTTTGATGCGATATGTAGTTGGATATACGCCCAATGAACGCGGGGCCGACGCCATTGCCCTGGCATCCGTCATCGCATGGACCCAGGGTGCGCGCCTGGACCTGGTCTATGTCGTCGGGGACAAGGCCGCCCTGGTGCAGGACGCGGTCGCGGTTAAACGGGACGCACTGGACCTTGTTCCGAAAGGCGTGCAGGCCGAATTCCATGTTCGGGCTGCGGATTCCTTTGCCAGCGGGCTGATTGAGGCCGCCGTTGAGTATTCGGCTCTGCTGATCGTGGTTGGCGCCGCCAGCAACGGGCTGTTCAAGCGTTTCACCGTCGGCAGTGTGGCCAACGCGCTGTTGCATGCCTCGCCGGTGCCCGTGGCGCTGGCACCGCGCGGCTATCAGCGCACGGAACCGCTCACACGGCTGACGGCCATGGTGGGGACCCGCGAGGGCTGGGAATCCGTCACGGACGTCGGGATCAACGCGGCGGGCCGGCGCGATCTGCCGCTTCGTCTGGTGTCTGTGGTGGAGCTCGACGAACTCATGCAACGGCATTACGAGTTGAGCAATGCACTCAGCCCTGCCCGCCAGCATGCCAACACCGTGCTGACCGAGGCCGCGCAACGGCGCTCGGGCGGGTCCACGACGGTGACTCTGGCGCATGGCCGGACCATCGAGGAAGCGGTCGACAGCCTGGGCTGGGAGGACGGCGAACTCGTCATCGTCGGGTCCAGCCGGCTGGCGGAGCGTCGGAAGCTGTTCATGGGCGCAACTGCCAACAAGATTCTGCGCGCCCTGCCGGTGCCGATGGTGGTCGTTCCCCGTGACTACCTGCGAATCGATGGCTAGCGTCTGGGGCATTTAAAGACTGAGGCGGGGGCTCAGTCGCGCGGAAGGGGCTGGGCCGCAGCGTTCTCGCGGGCTTGACCCGGCTTCGCGGCCGGAGCGGCCGGCATTACGGAGCGAGCCCGGCGCAGGCTCCGGTTCCGTCCGTAATTGCGGAGCATATCAACGGTAAGCAGCACCAGTGCCAGCCAGACGATGCAGAAGCCGATCCACCGTTCGAGGCCCATCTGTTCGCCGAGCACTGTGATCGCAAGTATGAATTGAATGACCGGAGTAAAGTACTGCAGCAATCCGATGGTCGTCATCGGGAGCCGTCGGGCAGCAGCTCCGAAAAACAGCAACGGCACCGCAGTAATAATTCCGGACGCGGCCATCAGCCAGAAATGCCCCGCGCCGAGGGTGCCAAGCGTGTCCTGACCGTTGAGCGACAGGACGATCATAACGACGGCGGCGAACGGGGCCAGCACCGCGGTTTCAATGCTCAGGCTCGACGCCGCATCGACCCTGGGCCCGACCCGCTTCTTCATAAACCCGTACAGACCGAAGCTGAAGGCCAGGACCAGGGCGATCCACGGCAGCCGGCCGTAGCCGATTGTCAGGACGACGACGGCGGCAAACCCGACACCGACGGCAGCCCACTGTAGGGGGCGCAGCTTCTCCTTCAGGAAGATGACGCCCAGCAGCACAGAGACCAACGGATTAATGAAATAGCCCAGCGACGCCTCAATGGCCTGGCCGGTGGTAACGCCGAACGTATAGGTCAGCCAGTTCACCGCGATCAGTACGGCGGCAACGGAGAGGTTGCCCAAAATCCGTTTGTTCCGTACGGCCGCGATCAGCTGCGGCCATGCCTTGGTAACAGTCAGCAGAAGGGCACAAAACCCCAGCGACCAGACAACCCGGTTGGCCACAATTTCGACAGCGCCGGCGGGGACGAGCCAGATAAAGTAGACCGGCAGGAGACCCCAGAGGCTGTAGGCGCCCATCCCGAAGAGCACGCCCGCGGTGGAGTCGCTTCGCGGTTCACGCCGGGGTGTTGAAGCGCCGGGTACGGAATTGAGGGCAGGGTTGCTGGCAGACACAAGACCCATAACATCAGCTTTCCCGGCAGTATTCCGCATCACGTCTTTGGTCCCCAGGTGAAACGGCCATTTAGACTGGTAGCTGGCGGCTGCGGCTACGACCCTGCGCCAGAAAAATGGCTTGATCTGCAGATTGATCGTTCGGAAGGACTCTTCAGTGTCTAACTCGGCAACCGCCCGACCACTTCGGGTAGCCATCATCGGTTCCGGCCCGGCCGGCGTGTATGCCGCGGACATTCTCACGAAATCGCAGGAAGTTCGCGGCGGCGATGTTGAGGTCAGTATTGATCTTTTTGAGACATATCCGGCCCCGTACGGTTTGATCCGTTATGGCGTGGCCCCGGATCATCCCCGGATCAAGGGCATTGTGAACGCCCTGCACAAGGTGCTGGACCGGGGCGACATCCGGTTCTTGGGCAATGTGACCTATGGACGGGACCTCACCTTGTCCGATATTCGGTCCTTCTACGACGCGGTGATTTTTTCCACCGGCGCCATCAAAGATTCCGGGCTGAAGATTCCCGGTGTCGAGCTGGAGGGGTCCTTCGGTGGGGCGGATTTTGTCTCCTGGTATGACGGCCATCCGGATGTGCCGCGGGAGTGGCCGCTGGATGCCAAGGAAGTTGCGGTGATCGGGAATGGCAATGTGGCCCTGGATGTGGCCCGGATGCTGTCAAAACATGCCGAGGATCTGCTGGTGACCGAAATTCCGGACAACGTGTACCGGGGGTTGAAGGCGTCTCCCGTGACCGATGTGCATATTTTCGGGCGGCGCGGGCCGGCGCAGGTGAAGTTCACGCCGTTGGAGCTGCGCGAGCTGTCGCATTCGAAAGATGTGGACATTGTTTTGTATCCGGAGGACTTTGTCTTTGATGCAGCCTCGGATGAGGCGATCAGGACGAATAACCAGGTCAAGACCATGGTCAACACGCTGACCAACTGGCTCGTTGAAGAGCCATCCCATGCTGACAAGCCGGCATCCCGGCGTCTGCATCTGCATTTCCTGCACAGCCCCGTCGAAATCGTCGGCACGGACGGCAAAGTCAGTGGCATGAAGTTCGAGCGAAATGAGCTGGACGGAACCGGACGCGCGCGCGGTACCGGCGAAATTGTTGAGTATCCGGTCCAAGCCGTATACCGGGCCATCGGGTACCTCGGTTCAGAGCTGCCCGAAGTGGAATTTGACGCAGCACGGGGCGTCATCCCCAACGAGGCGGGCCGAGTGCTGGATACAGACGGCAAGCCGGTTCCAGGCATCTTCGCCACCGGCTGGATCAAGCGGGGGCCCGTCGGCCTGATCGGGAGTACCAAGGGGGATGCGTTAGAGACCATCGGCTGCCTGCTGGAGGACCGGCTGAGCCTGCCCAAGGCCGAGAAGCCCGAGGAGCAGGCTGTCATCGATCTGCTGGAATCCCGCGGCGTCCAGTACACCAGCTGGGAGGGCTGGTTGAAGCTGGATGCTCATGAGATGGCTCTCGGCGCAGAATACGGCGCCGAATTTGGTGCGGATGGCGACGCTGAGAGGGCGGGATCCGATGAGGGTGGCGCCTTCGTCAAACGCCCGCGCGTGAAGGTGGTGCCGCGCGAGGATATGGTTTCCATTTCCAGGGGCACCTCCGCTGGAATCAGCGAGAACGCGCACAACGGATAACGCCCCGTCTCACTATGTGAGACGGTGACACCGCCAGGGCGGCCGAAGCTACACGCTTTCGATAACGTGGATGGGTCCCTTTAGCTCCCACCACGACGGATTTCTATGTATCTACTGCGCACAAAGTCCATTGAAAGCTCCCTCAACGACGCTCAGGAGCCCGGCCGGACCCTCAAACGCTCCCTTAACACCTGGGACTTGATGATCATGGGCATCGCGGTGGCCGTCGGCGCAGGCATCTTCTCGGTCGGGGCGAAGGCGGCTGCCCATAATGCCGGCCCGGCCGTGACCGTCAGTTTTTTGCTGGCCGCCGTCACCTGCGCGTTGGCCATCATGTGCTACGCGGAATTTGCCACCGCCATTCCCGTGACCGGCAGCGCGTACGTCTTCACCTACGCCACCATGGGAGAGCTGCTGGCCTGGATTATAGGCTGGAACCTGATCCTGGAACTGCTAATGGCCGGCTCCGTGATCGCCAAGTACTGGGGCGTATATCTCAGCGACTTCCTGCAGGCCGTGAATGTCAATATCCCTGCCCAGCTGCATCTGGGCTCCGTGACCCTTTACTGGGGACCGTTGGTCGTCGTCGCCGTCTTTACCACGGTGCTGGTGCTGGGCACGAAGCTGTCCGCGCGGGTCAACAGCGTCTTCACCATTATCAAAATAGCGATCGTCATCTTCGTAATCGTGGTTGGGTTCTTCTTCGTCAAGGCACAGAACTACACACCCTTCGTGCCGGAGTCCCAGCCGGCGCCGGCAACCGGCGGATCCTGGACCGAGCAGCCGTTCCTGTCCTTTTTGAGCGGGGCCAACCCGGCCATGTACGGTTTCACCGGTGTGATCTCTGGCGCCGCGCTGGTCTTCTTCGCTTTCATCGGCTTCGACGTTGTCGCGACCAGCGCCGAGGAGGTCAAGAACCCGAAAAAGACCCTGCCGCGTGGAATCTTTGCCGGGCTCGCCGTGGTCACGGTGCTGTATATCCTGGTCACCCTGGTGGTAACGGGCATGGTGTCCTACCAGGATCTGGCCAAGGCAGCGGATCCGTCCTTGGCAACCGCGTTCCACCTCGTGGGTGCGGACTGGGCCGTCGTAGTCATTTCCCTCGGTTCCCTGATCGGCCTGACCACAGTGATCATGGTGTTGCTGATGGGTCTTGCCCGGGTCACCATGGCGATGAGCCGCGACGGGTTGTTGCCCCGCGCATTGAGCAAGACTTCCGCAAAACGCAGCACTCCCGCGCGGACACAGATCATCTGTGGCGGGTTGGTGGCACTGCTTGCAGGCTTCACTCCGGTTGATCTGCTGGCCGAGATGATCAACATCGGCACGCTGTCCGCCTTTGTCATGGTGAGCCTCGGGATTTTGGTGCTGCGCCGCAAACGCCCGGACCTCAAACCCTCCTTCCGGGTACCGTTTGGCCCTGTCATCCCGGTGGCCTCGGCCCTGCTGTGCATCTACCTGATGTTCAACTTGGCCACTTTGACCTGGGTCTTCTTCGGCATCTGGCTGGTGGCAGGTCTAGTGATCTACTTCTCCTACGGAGCATGGAATTCCCGGCTGGGCAGGCAGTTGAAGAGCAGGCGCTCCGGCGAAGGTGTTAGCAGCGGTTCGGCGGCGGCCGACGACGGCGACAAGGTCTCGATCGACGCCTGAGTACGGTCGCGGGGAAATCGGGCCGCAGCGCGGACGCAGAAAGGGCGGCTTCCCGCTGAGGGAAACCGCCCTTTCTGCTCAGTACCGTGTCGTACTCAGTCCGTGTTAGGCCTAGTACTTGATGGCCGCTTCCGCATCCGATTCGATGCTCTCACCGGAACCCAGGTTGGCGCGAAGCTTGGCGCCGAGGTCCGAATCCACCTTGGTCCAGTAACCGATGGCGCGTTCCTTGATGCCGCCGTCCTGGACGCCGCCCACGGCGCCGGTGATGGTTTCCAGCAGCCGGGCGCGTTCGCCGTCGTCGAACACCTCGCGGTAGAGCGTGCCGGCTTGGCCGAAGTCATCATCGGCCGAGTGCAGGGAATGTGCCGAGAGCGTCAACTCGCCGTCGTTCTCCCAGCCGCCACCCACGTTTGCCGGCTCAACGGCCGCGGCACCGCCCTTGGAGTTCGGTGCGTAAACCGGGGTGCTGGCGTCGTTGAAGGTGTAACGGGCAGCACCGTTCTGGCTGTAGTTGTTCACCTGGTTCTTCGGCGCGTTCACCGGCAGTTGGGCGTGGTTGGTGCCCACCCGGTAGCGGTGTGCGTCCGCGTAGGAGAAGATGCGGGCCTGCAGCATCTTGTCCGGGCTGCCGGCAATGCCGGGCACGAAGTTCGACGGCGCGAAGGCGGCCTGCTCGATCTGCGCGAAGTAGTTCTCCGGGTTCCTGTCCAGTGTCATCGTGCCGACCTTGATCAGCGGATAGTCCTTCTTGGACCAGATCTTGGTCAGGTCAAACGGGTTGAACCGGTAGTCCTTGGCATCCGCGTACGGCATGATCTGCACGTGCAGGTCCCAGGAGGGGAAATTGCCGGTCTCGATGTTGTCGTGCAGGTCGCGGATGTAGTAGTCCGCGTCCGAGCCGGCCAGCTGCTCGGCCTCGTCGCCGCTCATGGCGTTCACACCCTGATTGGAGTGAAAATGGTACTTGACCCAGAACTGCTCGCCGGCTGCGTTGATCCACTGGTAGGTGTGCGAGCCGTAGCCCTGCATCTGACGCCAGGAGGCCGGCAGCCCGCGGTCGCCCATCAGCCAGGTGACCTGGTGCGCGGACTCGGGGGAGAGGGTCCAAAAGTCCCACTGCATGTCGGCGTCGCGCAGGTTGGAGCCGGGAAGGCGCTTTTGGCTGTGGATGAAGTCCGGGAACTTGATGCCGTCGCGGATGAAGAAGACCGGGGTGTTGTTGCCCACCAGGTCGTAGTTGCCCTCGGTGGTGTAGAACTTCGTGGAGAAGCCGCGCGGGTCGCGCCAGGTGTCCGGCGAGCCCGCCTCACCCGCCACAGAGGAGAAACGGGTCAGCGTTTCGGTCTCCACGCCGGGCTGGAACAGCGCAGCCTTGGTGTAGCGCGAGACGTCCTCGGTGGTCTTGAAGGTGCCGAATGCGCCGCCGCCCTTGGCATGCACGACGCGCTCCGGGACCCGCTCACGGTTGAACTGCGCCAGTTTTTCGACCAGGTAGTGGTCGGTCAGCGCGATGGCGCCGTCGGCACCGGTTGACTGGGCGTGCGCGTCGCTGGTGACGGGGGCACCCGACTGCGTTGTGGAATGCGGCACAGCTGAATTTTGCACGATGGAATGGTCAGTCATATCTCTCCTTGGTGGGGGTGGGGGTAGGGGTGGTTAGGTTGGATAGGGAAAGCCCGTGTGATGATCAGCCGGTTTGCCGATCAGCGGGTTCGCCGGCGGCGCAGCCGGCGCAGATGCCCTGGTACAGCACATCCGCGACGGTGATGTGGCCGATGATGGCGCCGGCGCTCATACCCGGCGTCAGGCACGGGGCGTGTCCGACGGCGCAGTCCACGTCTTCGATCCGTCCGCAGCCGGTGCAAATGGCGTGGTGGTGGTTGTCTCCGGTCCGTGTTTCATAACGGGCCGGCGAGTTGGGCGGCTCGATCCGGCGCAGCATGCCCAGCCCGGTGAGGTCTGCCAGCACCACGTAGACGGACTGCACCGTCAACTGGGGCAGTTCCGCCCGTGCCGCCGAGGCAACGGCTTCGGCGGTGGCATGCGGAGAACGGGCGACGGCGGCAAGTACAGCGAGGCGCTGCTTGGTCACCCGGCGGTCGTGGTCATGCAGTTGCTGCGTCCACACTTCCCCGCTGGTGCCCTGCGTCGTCGTCATGCCTCCAGTCAACCACTTATTCCGACAAAGTCGCAATAAGGGCATCTTAAGGTCTGACGGCGGTTCTTGGTTTTGCCGGCCGGCCCCGGAACCATGCGGCCGCCAACGCCCGTTGCACCGCCGTGGCATGCTGTGCCGCTAGGCTTGACCGGTGCAAAAACTCCTGGCGGACATCACGCCTCTGCAGGAAAGCCCTGACTTCCGGCGGCTGTGGCTGGGACTGGGCCTGTCCTCGATCGGGACCCAGTTGACAGTGGTGGCGGTGAGCCTGGAGGTGTACAGCCTCAGCCAGTCCATTCTCGCCGTCGGTGTGCTGGGCATCTTCGCTTTAGTGCCGCTTGTCATTGCGGGCCTGTACGGCGGTTCCGTTGTGGATGCACATGACCGCCGGACGGTGGCGCTGCTGTCCGCCGGCGTCTTGTGGCTGGTTACAATCTGCATCGCGCTGCAGGCCTGGCTCGGAGTGCATGAAGTTCTGGTGCTTTACCTCCTTGTCGCCGTGCAGTCCGCCGCCGCGGGGATCAACCAGCCGGCCCGCAGCGCCATCATCCCCCGGCTGGTGCGGCGCGAACTCCTTCCCGCGGCCAATGCGCTGAGCATGATCGTCTTTGGCCTGGGCACCACCGTCGGGCCACTGGCCGCGGGGGTGCTGGTGGCAAGCGTCGGTTACAGCTGGACCTACACCGTGGACGTGCTGACATTCACGGCCTCCCTCTGGGCTCTGTTCAAACTTCCATCGCTGCCGCCGGAAGGCGCGGTGCGACGGGCTGGTTTCCGCTCCGTGCTGGAGGGTCTGAAATTCCTCGGCAGCCGCCCCAACGTCCGGATGACGTTCCTGGTGGACTTGTGCGCCATGATTTTCGCCATGCCGCGTGCACTGCTGCCGGCCGTCGGCGCCGTCTGGCTGGGCGGAGGAGCGGCGACGGCGGGTCTGCTGCTCGCGGCGATAGCGGCCGGCTCTTTGCTGGCGGCGCTCTTCTCCGGTCCGTTGGGCCACATCCGCCGGCAGGGGCTGGCGGTGGTCTGGAGCATCACCATCTGGGGCGCTTCCATTACCGGCATGGGCACCGTGATTCTGCTGGGCGGCCATTACGCCGGCCAGGGCACCTCACCGTGGATCATCGGCGCCGTCTTCGCCCTGGTGGTGTCCGGCGTCGCAGACTCGGTGAGCGGCGTCTTCCGGTCAACCATCCTGCAGTCCGCCACGCCGGATAATATGCGCGGCAGGCTGCAGGGCGTCTTCATCGTCGTCGTCGCCGGCGGTCCACGGCTGGGCGACCTGTTTGCCGGCGGCACAGGCCAACGCCTGGGCGAGGCAATGGCCGCCATTGTCGGCGGCATTTTGTGCATCCTGGCCGTTTGGCTGATGGTCCGGCTCCAGCCTCGGTTCCTCCACTACGACGCGCTGCACCCCGAGCCGTGACCGCGGCTGCATGGGGTCGGATGGGAGTCCAGCCACGAAACGAGCGAGCAAAATTTCGACTCCTGACCATTTCACAGTTGTGTTCTGCTGCCCGACCCGCGCTGAAGTGCCGGCGGGAACATGCGGGCCCGCTCGGCCGTTTCCATTAGTGTCCGGCAGGCGTCGGCCGTCAAAGGAGAAACGAACGTGCACAGGCATTTCAACGGGTTGAAAACCGCTGCTCTTTTCGGCGTGCTGTGGGTGGTGCTGCTGGCAATTGGAGGGATACTCGCCACCGGGATGCGCAGCTCGGCCCCGATCTGGATCATGGCGTTGATCGGCGTCGGGACAACGGCGTACGGCTACTGGAATTCGGATAAAATCGCCATCCGCTCCATGCAGGCCTATCCGGTGACGGAGGAGCAGGTGCCGGGCATTTATCAGACCGTGCGGGAACTCTCCACCAAGGCCAATCAGCCGATGCCCCGGATCTACGTTTCCCCCACCTTGGCTCCGAATGCCTTTGCCACCGGGCGCAATCCGCGCAATGCCGCGGTATGTTGCACGCAAGGGATCCTGAACATTCTCACCGAGCGCGAGCTGCGCGGCGTGCTCGGCCACGAGCTCATGCACGTCTACAACCGCGACATTTTGACGTCGTCCGTCGCCGCCGCCGTCGCCGGTGTCATCACCTCCGTGGCCCAATTCGCGCTCTTCTTCGGCGGCGGTCGCGATAATCGGAACGCCAATCCGCTGGCCATGATCGCCATGGCACTGCTCGCGCCGCTGGCCGCGTCGGTGATCCAGTTGGCCATCAGCCGGACCCGCGAATATGATGCCGACGAGGACGGTTCAACGCTGACGGATGATCCACTGGCACTGGCATCCGCATTACGCAAACTGGAGCGAGGGGTGGAGCAGGCGCCGCTGCCACGGAAGCAGGACCTGGTCAACACCAGCCACCTGATGATCGCCAATCCATTCCGCGGTGCGGCGGGGCGGATGTTCTCCACGCACCCTCCGATGCCGGAGCGGATTGCCCGGCTGGAACGGATGGCAGGACGTGCGCTGAACTAGTTCCCCACCGTTCGAACACTTCGACCACGCTTTTCAGGGACAATTGAGCATGCGACTGATCCTCATCCGGCACGGCCAAACGCCGTCAAATGTACGCAACCTGCTGGATACGGCGGTGCCTGGCCCCGGTCTGACCGACCTTGGCCGGCGGCAGGCGCTGGCCATCCCGGCCGCGCTGGCCTGGCTCAACGGCACGGATCCGCTGGCGGCGCTCTACGTTTCCAACCAGACGCGGGCCCAGCTGACCGCGGCGCCGCTGGCCGCCGCCTTGGGGCTGGAGCCCAGGATCCGTTCCGGGCTGCGCGAGATCAGTGCCGGGGGGTTGGAGATGCAGGGAGATCTGCAATCCATCGGGGCCTACCTGGAGGTGGTGCGGGACTGGATCCAGGGCAAACCCGAGATCCGGATGCCCGGGGCCGACACCGGCAACGACGTCCTGGCGCGTTTTGACGCCGTCGTCCGGGAGGCCGAGCTGGCGTCCGGAGGTGGCACGGTCGCCATGGTCAGCCACGGCGCCATGATCCGCACCTGGTCCGCCTGCCGCGCCGGCAACCTAGACCCGGAACATCGGGAAAATTATGCGCTCAGCAATACCGGCATCGTGGTGTTGGAAGGCTCGACGACGGCGTTGCCCGGTAAGGCTGGGTCCGGCACCTCTGCGTCCCGGGCCGCCGGCGGGACGGGTGGCGGCGCCGCCAACGGGCGCGGCCGGGACCGGACGTGGGAGGTGGTGAGCTGGCAAAGCCAGCCCGCGGGCGGCCTGGCTCTGGCCGACACCACAGCGGACGGGCCAACCGACGATTCGGATGCAGACGGATTCGCCCACGGCCCGAGCGCCACCACCGCCTCAGGCCCCGCTGCCGGGCCTGCCGCTGGCTCTGCGGCTGGTCCCGCGGTCGGCGTGCGCCTGGAGCAGCCGGGATTGCGGCGCAATGCCAGCGACTAAACGTCTCGATCTGGCTGCACAGATGGCAGCAATGCCGCGGTTGAGACTGAAAAAAATCAGCTGGGCGTGGTTGGGCTTCATCACCGCCTGCGTGGCCCTGATGGCCGTCGGCGCCCCACTGAACGTGAATCTGTACAAGATGCCGCTCCCCTTCGCCCTGGGCATGGCCATTCTCCATACCGGCTCCCTGGCCTTGACGGTGGTCCGTCCCGTGCCCGGCGGGCTCCTGTCCCTGCTGCCGCTGGCGGTGATGCCGCTGGTCTCCACGCCGCCGGGCTCCGCCCCGATGCCGTTCAGCGTGGTCGCAATGCTGACTCAGATTCTAGTGATGTGCGTGGCCGGTCTGCGGAGTTACTGGATGCTGCCGGCGGTGATCTGGCTGCTGAGCATCTTCATCGGCGTCGCGGTGAATTATCGGGGCATGCCTGCCTACGTTCCGCTGGGCGCTGAAATGAACGTGGTCGTGTTCGCCTCGGTGTCCGGTGGCCTGATGGTGGCGGCCGTCATCACCCAGCAGTGGCAGAACATCCGTCGGCAACTCCTGGCGGAACGCAACGTGTCAGCGGAAGAACAGTCCATGCGCCGTCTCGCCGAGGAAAGGGCCCGGATCGCCCGTGAACTGCACGACGTGGTGGCACACGGAATGTCTATTGTGGTGGTCCAAGCCACGACGGCGCAGTACCGTCATCCCGATCTGGACAAGACACTGAAACAGGAATTCGATGACATTGCGGCGAACTCCAGACGGGCCATGACGGAGATGCGCAGCATGCTCGGTGCACTGCGCAGCGACGGCACGGCCCGCGATCTGTCCCCGCAGCCCGGGCTGACGGATATTCCCCAGCTGGTTGCGGCTGCGCGGACGGCCGGCGTTGATGTCGCCGTCGATTCGGACTCGGAGAGCCTGGGCGCGGCCGAGGCCGTCGATGTCAGCGAGGTCATCGGCCTGACGGCATACCGCATCGCCCAGGAGGCTCTGAGCAATGTGATCCGGCATGCGCCGGGGGCCACGGTTACGCTCTCCCTGCGCCCGATAGCACGGACGCTCCAGCTGGAGATCACCAACGGGCCTTCCGGAATCGGCGCGGTGCTGGCGCAGCTTGACCGTACGCATCCCGGACAGGGACTGATCGGGATGCGGGAGCGGGCCAGCATTGTCGGTGGATCCGTGCAGTGCACGCCGCTGAGCAACGGAGGCTTTTTGGTCAGGGCCACACTGCCGCTGGTCACGATGGGAACGGGCGGGACGAAATGACGATTCGCGTGTTGTTGGTGGATGATCAGGCCATGGTGCGGGCCGGATTCGCGGCCCTGCTGGACGCCCAGAATGACATAGACGTCGTCGGTCAGGCGCAGGACGGCGCCGAGGCCGTGAGTCTGGCAGCGGCGCTGATCCCGGACGTGGTCCTGATGGACGTGCGCATGCCGGTCATGAACGGACTCGAGGCCGCCCGGAAAATCCTCGGTTCAAAGGACTCCGCGCACGAGGCGGCCACGACGCACGTGCTCATGCTGACAACCTTTGACGCGGACGACTATGTTTATGACGCCCTGCGGCTCGGTGCCAGCGGCTTCCTGCTCAAGGATGCGATGGCCGACGAGCTGGTGGCGGCGGTCAGGATCGTGGCCGCCGGTGAAGCGCTGCTGGCACCGTCTGTCACGAGGCGTCTGATCGAGCAGTTTGCCAACAGCCAGCCCCGACCCGCGCCCTGCACGGAGCGGCTCGGCGGCCTGACGGAACGCGAGCGCGAGGTGATGGTTCTGGTGGGACGAGGCCTTTCAAATCAGGAAATTGCCGCCGAGCTCTACATCGCGGAGCAGACGGTCAAGACGCATGTCAGCAAAATCCTGTCCAAACTCTCACTCCGGGACAGGGTGCAGGCCGTGGTGCTGTGTTACGACACGGGGCTGGTCAAACCCGCCGGATGACCTCGGTCCCGGCGGGTCCGATCAGCGGCCGGTCAGACGTTTTCCTGATCGATCTTGAACATCGCACCCGTCGGGTCCGCCAGGGTTGCCAGACGTCCAAACGGAGTGTTCTCGGCCGGCTGGATCAGCTGGCCGCCCAATGAGAGCGCCTTCTCGATGGCCGCGTCGGTATTCTCGACGCCGAAATAGACCTGCCAGTTCGCCGGGACACCTTCGGGCAGGAAAGCCGATGCGTCCAAGATGCCGGCCTGGCGCCCTCCGCGGCCCCCAGCGTGGTGTAGCGGAATTCAGGGGTATCACTCATGACGCTGGTTTCCCAGCCGAAGACATTTTCGTAGAATTTCACAGCCGTGGCGTAATCGCGGGTGTGCAGCTCATGCCATACCGCGGCGCCGGGCTCACCATGGGCCTGGAAACCCGTATGGCCACCAAATTGCCATACGCCGACGGCCGCGCCGGAGGCGTCACCGATCATCCCCATGCTGCCCTGCTCCGGTACCACCATCGGCGGCATAAAAATCTGTCCGTCGGCTGCCGTCACGGCTTCCACCGCGGCATTGATATCCTCCACCCGAAGGTAGATTGTCCAGACATCCGGGTAACCGGACTGCCCGTCGTTCTTCATCAGGCCAGCCACGGACCGGCCGTCCTTGAACGCGGTGGTGTAGCCGCCGTAGGTTTCCTGATCGCCGACTTCATAGTCCCAGCCGAAGAGTTGGGCGTAAAATCCTTGGCTTTGTCCGGATCCGAGGTCATGAGGTCGATCCAGCAAGGAGCACCGGGGGTGACGTCAGGGTTGGCCATGGGTGATCCTGTCGTGGGAGGGAAAGGGAGGCAAGTGCGACTCTATTCCGACCCACCGGCAGGATCAAGGGGTTGGCGGAAGCGGGCTCAGCCTCGAAGCCGGGGGCACACCGCGATGAAGGTGCGGGGCAACATCGTCATCGCGGGGACGCCCCGTCGTCGGCAGGCAGCCCTTAGCGGAAGTTGATGAACTGAAGGTCAGCATCCTCGAAGTTCTTCAACAGGGCCATCGTGGCTTGAAGATCGTCGCGGCTCTTGGAGCTCACGCGCAGCTCGTCGCCCTGGATCTGCGATTTCACGCCCTTCGGCGCCTCGTCGCGGATCAGCTTGTTGATCTTCTTGGCGATGTCCTGCTCGATGCCTTCCTTAATGGAGGCCTCCAGCCGGTATTCCTTGCCGGAGGCGAAGGGCTCCCCGGCGTCCAGTGACTTAAGCGAGATTCCGCGCTTGATCAGCTTGCTTTCGAAAACATCCAGCACGGCCTTCACGCGCTCCTCCGAGTTCGCCTTCAGCAGGATCTTTTCACCGCTGAAGTCAATTTCGGCCCCGATGCCTTTGAAATCGTAGCGCTGGGCCACTTCCTTCTGCGCCTGGTTCAGAGCGTTGGCGACTTCCTGTTTATCGACTTTACTGACGACGTCGAATGTTGATTCACTGGCCATGTGGTCCTCCACTTAATCGGAACTGATTGCACAAACGGTCTGGCTACTAGCCTAGCCCGGTGACCGAAGGCATGAGAGAGGGCGACGGCGGCAGCCGGCAGCGCCGTCGTCGAGCCTTAAGCTCGACACACTTCGACGAGCCTGATTGCGGCAGTGTCCGAACGTGAATTGGGACAGTGCCGAGGCAGAGCGGTCGACGGTCACGGTGCAGCCGTTCACAGTCCGTTCCAAGCGGACGGTAAGCGGGAGCACAATCAGGTCAGCGAGTGTTGAACGGTCTAGGAGTTCGTCCCGATGAAGGAGATCAGTATGTCCACCGGAAAACCGCGCAGATACATCGTCAGGGGCGCAAAGGTCGCAGCTGGAACCATGCTTGCCGCGGCCACCCTGGCTGCTTCCACCGCGTTTTCCGGCGTTGGGACCTCAACGCCTTCTCCCGCAGCCGCGTCGTCCCGCATCGACGGCGTGCATGCGGATCTGGCCCACGCCGTTGCCCTGCGGCAGGTGACGCAGGAGCAGGCCGGCCGGTTCGAACAGCAGCTGATCCGGCGCATCCAATCGGATGCATAACCGCGACCGGAAACGGACAGCGGCCCGATTCGATTCTTGGCCGAATTCCTAGTATTGTTTTAGTGCTTCCACTTGTTGGAAGCGATGCCGATCCGGACTCCGGAACGGCAGGCCCGCGGCAGATTACCCGAGCGGCCAAAGGGGGCTGACTGTAAATCAGCTGGCAACGCCTTCACTGGTTCGAATCCAGTATCTGCCACCGCAGTAGCAGCACGGAATGCAGACCCGTTCGGATCTCTTCGGAGATCCGGGCGGGTCTTTTTCATTGCCCCTTGGCCCCGGACATCGGCACTGCCTTGCACGCATGGGCCGGACCATGCCTATCCCGTTCAGCTCAGCCGATGTGAGGATTTTGGGCTCGTCCTCATTTTCCGGGGTCGATGAGGGAGTTGTCGATTGGGGTATCGCTGGTGGATGCCTCAAGGATTGACCATGTTCTGGGGCGGCGCTCGTCATGCGTCTGTGAGGGGGCGGAGAAGGTGTGAGCGGGCGGGAAGGAAGGGGTGACCGGCACGCACTCTACTCTAGGGCTGGGTTTCGGGCTCGTGCTGGGTTTCGGGCTCCGTCGGGCGGACTACATCGATGGGCCCGGTGAGGGCTTCCACCTCCGAGACGGACAGAAATGATGCTTCAGCCACCGCCTCAACGGAACCGCCGTGTGCTACAGCCTCGGATACGGCGTCCTGCAAAGTCATCGTCGCGGCGTCCCGCTCAAACTCAAGGGTTTCCAGATCCGCGGCTGCTATGCGGACTTGTTTTAGACTGTCATCACTCATGGAAACCGACCTTCATGACTATGGCCGCCGTTACCCGTTGCTGAGGACTGGGCCTCGCTGCCGACGGCGAATGTTTACCCTAATCATAGGGTCTGATTTCCCCGATATACCGCCGCCGGCCGCGGTATATCGGCGCAGGCACCCAGCCAGCCTCCGCAGGCCTGCTACTCGATCTGGTAGCCGTCCTGCTGATGAACCAGCCGCCGTCCGCGTCCGCCGTCGAGCTGTATCCAGACCGTGCTGCGGTCCTCCGTCATGGCGTCCACTCGGCCGGTCAGCCGCCAGCCGTGCGGATCGATCAGGCAGATCGGCTCGTCCCGTTCGAGCGCCGGCCACGGACCTGTGGTCGCAGTGGGCTGCGCAGGGTTGCTATGCCGTCTCATTTCTGCCTCTTCCATTTCTGCCCTTTCAAAGCCATCGCACCTTGCTGTCTAACCGAGCCAACGTCTTCAGTGTGAGGACCCGCAGTGAACCGCCGGTTAATACCCTGTGGACGGCAGCTGTCGCCTTCGGCAGCTGTCGCCTTCGGCGGGCGGCAGTCGTCTGCGGCTGGGGAGCAGTCGCTCTCGGCCGGCGGCCGTCGTCTGCGGCGGGCGGGCGCGCGGGGACTGTCCGCGCCGCGAACCGCAGGGTAGTCTCTGGTGAATGACAAGTAGTATCGGCGAGGACTTCTGCTCCGCCGGGACGGAGCACCTCCTTCTGCGCCGACCGCGGACGTCCGATCTGCAGGCGGTGCACCTGATCCATGCAGATCCCGCCACGAACGTGTATAACCCCGCTGGGCCGGACCTGGACATGGCAGCGAGCGCGCGCCGTTTGCAGGAGTGGATCGGACATTGGGATCGACATTCCTTCGGCTATTGGGCAGTGGAGAGCCTGGATTCCATGAAACCCGAGGGCGCCGCCGGCGTCATAGGATTTGCAGGCCTTCGCCTGACCCGGTGGCTGGATCAGAACGTGCTGAATCTGTATTACAGGTTGGCCCCGGATGTGTGGGGGAGGGGGTTTGCGGTCGAAGCGGCGCGGCACGCGTTGCTGCTCGGGGCACGGCATTTTCCCGATATCCCGGTGATCGCCAGGACGAAGCCGGAAAATATTCCGTCCCAACGGACCGCCTTGGCCGCGGGCCTGCTCCGCCGAAAGGATCTGGACCGGGATGACGGATCCGGACAATCTGTCATCTTTTCAACCCACACGCCGGAACGCACCGACAGGACCGCGCAGTAGTTGCAGCGGATGGCTGTTTTCACAACGGACCGGCTGATGCTGGATGAGATGACCAACGCCGACCTGGACGAAGTGGCGGCCCTGCTCGGCGATCCGTTTGTCATGCGCTACTACGCCGCCCCGCGTGACCGCGCCGGAGCGCAGCGCTGGATCGACTGGAACAGTGACAATTACCGCGCGCACGGCTTCGGTCTGTGGAAAATCACGACGCACGACGGCGGGTTCGTGGGGGATTGCGGCCTCACCGTGCAGACCGTCGATGGGGTCCAGGAAGTGGAGATCGGGTACCACGTTCGGGCGGAAATGCAGCGGCGCGGCTATGCGACGGAGGCCGCGCGGCGCTGCGTCGACTTCGCCAGGGAGCGGGAAATCCGGCGCATCATCGCGATCGTCCACCCGGACAATCTGCCGTCCCAGAAGGTGGCGGGGAACCTCGGCCTGACTTTGGAACGACAAACGGTAGACGACGGCGGTGCCGTTCAGCTGATCTTCGGCCGGACACTGTAGTCGGGTTTGTCCCGCGGAGCGCGGCCAGCTTCCGGTCGTCGCGTCGTCCCGTCGTCCCGTCGTCGACGAACCGGCCACTTAGTCCAAGGCGTCGAGAATTGGTGCGGCGGCGGCAGCCGCCCAGGCCTGCGGGAAACAGGACATGGGGTACGGCACCGGGACGGGAGCCTGCCGCCGGGAATAGCCGGCGAACAATTCCGGGAGGCGGTAGTTAAACGCTTCCGCCGCATCCAGCAGACCACCGGCAACCCGCCGAGCCGCGTCCACATGCCCGTCCGTGCGGAGCCCGGCCACAATGATGGCAGTGTCATGGGTCCAGACGGACCCGCAGTGGTAACTCAGCGGCCAGTAGCCGGCATTCGTATTGGAGAGGGTCCGAATGCCGAAGCCGGTGAACAGATCCGGCGCCAGCAGCCGTTCGGCCACGGCACGGCTTTCGCCGGCGTTCAGCAGCCCCGTTCCCAGCAGATGGCCCATGTTGCTCGCGGCGCTGGGGACCGGACGTTTCTGGGCATCTAAAGCGAGGGCGGGGAAGCGTCCGGACTCGTCCTCGCACCAGAATTTGTCCCGGAAGCGGCGTTGAAGGTCTGTGCCCCAGGCCCGCCAGCGGGATGCGGAACGGCCGAAAGCCGTCAGCAGTGCCGAGCCCCCCATGGCCGCCTCGTACGCATAGGCCTGGACCTCGCAGAGCGCAATCGGACCGGATGCCAACGCACCATCAGGCCAGCGGACCGCGTCGGCGGAATCCTTCCAGCCCTGATTGGCCAGCCCCGTTCCGGTCGGATCGATGTATTCGAGGAAACCGTCACCGTCGGAATCCCCGTACTCCACCATCCATTCCAGCGCCGCTTCACAGGGATCCAGCAGCACTTCCACCTCATCATCGGGGAGACCGGCCTGCCATGCGTCGTGCAGCAGGCAGACCCATAGCGGCGTGGCATCCACCGTACCGTAGTACAGCGGCGGGAGATGAAGGGCCGCGCCCTGGTGCTCGCTCGGAATACTGAAACCTCCCCGCCGCAGCTCGTGCAGGATTTTCCCCGGCTCCTGCGCCGTGGCGGGATCGTCCGTGGTGCCTTGAAGCGCCGCCAGCGTCCGCAGGGTACCGGCCACCAGCGCGGGATCGCGGGTCAGCAGAAGGCGTGCCGCCCAGAGCGAGTCTCGACCGAACAAGGTGAAGTACCACGGTGCCCCGGCCGCCAGGAACGTTTCTGTGGACCCTGACCCGGCGTGTTCGCCCGGTGCTGCCGGCCTGCGGACGGACAGACGCAGTCCGGCCAGGTCCGAGGAAGCTTGCGCCACCAGCCCGACAAGCCTGTGGTCCGGTTTTTGGCCGCGGTTCTGGCCGGACTCCAGCTTCGGCTGCTGCCAGACCGGTGCCGCCGTAATGGGCGAAAGCGGATCGGTCCCGGTCAGGTGCCAGCCGAACTCCGCGGCTCCGTGCGGCGACAGCGTGATGGAATGGACGACGGCGCCGACACCTTGCGCCACCGGGTTTGCTTTTGCGGTGCCCGGGTCGGCGGCGCGCGTATCCGTCGTACTCGCCGCGCTGGTTTCCGCGGTGACGACGGCCGACGAGCTGACGCCGTCGGCCCTGCTCCAGCGGTGCGTTCCACCGCCGGTTTCGGGCCGGAGCGTCCGGGTTTTCATTCCACCCCGGACGGAGTCCATACCGGCAAGATCCGCGCCGAGGTGCAGCCCCAGTTCCATCGTGACTGCCGTTGAAAGGGCGGACGCGATACGGATGGTTTCGTGGATTCCCTGCGGCGTGACCAGCAGGGACCTAGTCACCTCGCACGGCGGCGACAGGACGGCGGGACCCGTGCCTCGGAACATGAAGCGGGCCTCGATCAGCTGGCCACCTGCCGCCGGCCTGACCTGCGCAGTGATGGCCTCCGGTTCCTGGCCGTCGATGGTCACGATGGCACAGGAGAGGATCCGTGTGTCGCCAAGGTAGGCGCCTTGCGCCGCCGTGGGACGCAGCTGTCCATCGGCACCGAGCCAGAGCTGATACGGGGCGGCGACCGCCGCTACCAGGGTGTGCAGCAGCGGCTGCCGGGAAGGGACGTCGTCGTCGTGTCTGTTGTCGCGACCGTCGTCGTGTCCGTCGTCGTGGCCGTCGCCTCCATCACCGTTCCCGTCATGGGTGCGGTCGTCGTAGCTGTCATCGGTGCTGGCCATAATTCATTCCACCACTTCCATCACGTTTTGACACTTAGGCAGTCTAACTATTAGGCTACCTAAGTATGGGAGACGAAACGCTGCATGTGCTGGCCGGCCGCTACCGGGAGAGCCTTCGCCGCGCCGTGTACCTGATCAGGTCGCTGGACGCCGAGGGGGAGCTCAGCACCGGGCAGGTCAGCACCCTGAACATCGTTGCTGAAGGGTCCGTCCGCGTCAGCGAGATCGCCCGCAAGGCCGGCGTGCGCGTTCCCAGCGCCACGGAGCAGATCATTAGGCTGGAAAACGCCGGTCTGGTCAAGCGGACCCAGGACGTGAAGGATGCGCGCGCTGTCCTGGTCAGCCTGACCGCGGCAGGCCGCGATGCTCTGGAAGCCGCTAACCATGTCCGCAACGCCTTGCTTGGCGCCGGGTTGGCGACGCTAACCCCTGCAGAGCAAGACGCGATTGCCCACGCAATTCCGGCAATGAACAAACTCAATGCGGCCATGACCGGATAGTCGGTGGCCCAGGAACCGGGCGGACGCTGGACGCAGCAGCCGGCAACCGACCGTCCGAAGCAGGGCATTTTGCAGCCCTAAATATTTTGCAGCACTACGCATAAGGAGGAACCGTGGCAGCCAACAGGGCAGCTAACACGACCCAAGGAGTTGGGGAAACAGACGCAACAGACGCAACAGCCGAAATAGAAGACACGCTGCGGGCGGAGAAAACGTCCATGCTCCAACAGCCGAAGGCTGTCTGGGCCGTGGCGCTCGCGTCCGTCTTCGCCTTCATGGGCATCGGGCTGGTGGATCCGATCCTGCCGGCGATCGCGGAAAACCTGCAGGCCACGCCAAGCCAGGTTTCTCTGCTGTTCACCAGCTACTTCCTGGTCACCGCGGTGGCCATGCTCATTACCGGGTTTGTGTCCTCGAGGATCGGCGGTAAGAAAACGTTGCTGATCGGGCTGGGCATCATCGTGGTGTTCGCCGCGCTTGCCGGAACATCCGGAGATGTGTTCACCCTTGTCGGATTCCGCGCCGGCTGGGGGTTGGGCAACGCGCTCTTCGTCGCCACGGCCCTCGCCGTCATGGTCGGCGTGGCCAGCGGCGGCAGTGCCACCGCCATCATCCTCTACGAGGCGGCCTTGGGACTGGGTCTTTCGCTCGGCCCCCTGGTGGGGGCGCTGCTGGGCGGCTGGCAGTGGCGCGCGCCGTTCTTCGGCACCGCCACCTTGATGGCCGCGGCGTTCATGGCGCTGATGATACTGCTGCCCAAGACACCCGCTCCGGCCAAGCGCACCCGGCTGCGTGACCCGCTGCTGGCCCTCGCGCACCCCGGGCTGCGGACCACGGCGGGCAGTGCCCTGTTCTACAACTACGGCTTCTTCACCATCCTGGCATTCACACCGTTCATTCTTGGCATGAATGCGTATGGGATTGGCGCTGTTTTCTTCGGCTGGGGCGTCGCGGTGGCCGTGTTCTCCGTGTTCGTTGCTCCCGTGCTGCAGCGCCGCTTTGGTCCGGTGAAGACTTTGCTGGGTTCCCTCGGCGCATTGCTGCTGGTGCTGGTGGGATTGGGCCTGGCGGCGGGACATTCCGTTCCAACGATTGTGGTGCTGGTGATCATCGGCGGTGCCCTGCTGGGCATCAACAACACTCTCTTCACCGAACTGGCCATGGAGGTCTCGGATTCGCCGCGGCCCGTGGCCAGTGCCGGATACAACTTCGTCCGCTGGCTGGGCGGCTCGATTGCCCCCTTCGCCGCGGCGAAACTGGCCGAGCACTTCGGCGCCCCGGTGATGTTCTACACCGCCGCCGCCGCACTGCTGATCGGCATGCTGATCATTGTGGGTGGCCGCAGGTACCTGGCAGCGCACGCCCCGCACGGGGTGTAGCTCCATCGGGACGGGCCGATAGGTGACGACGGCGGTCCGTTCCGTGCCCGCACACAGAACGGACCGCCGTCGTTATTCCCACTCACGCGGTCAGCGAAATCCGCCGCCGTCACTGGTGCCCTCGCATCGCCTGCCGTAGCGTTAAGGCATGGCTACAGTTGATATCACGACAGAATCATTCGGATCCACCATCGAGGGCAATGACATTGTCCTGGTCGATTTCTGGGCGTCCTGGTGCCAGCCGTGTGTGCGTTTCGCGCCGACCTACGATGCCGCGTCGCAGCAGCACGATGACGTTGTCTTCGCCAAGGTCGACACGGAGGCCGAGCAGCAGCTCGCCTCCGAGGCCAACATCACTTCGATCCCGACGCTGATGGCCTTCCGCGAAAAGGTGCTGGTCTTCTCCCAGCCTGGCGCGTTGAACGGCCCGCAGCTCGATGAGGTCATCACGGCCGTCAAGGCGCTGGACATGAAAGAGGTCCACGACCATGTGGCCCGGCAGCAGGCCGAGGCTCAGGCTCCTGCCGCTGAAGGCGACGGCGCAGCCGCCGGCGAGATCATCTAGGGCTTCCGCATCAGAATGCAGGGCCCCCGTCAGCTTCGGTCGAGCTGCACGGGCTCGGCCAGCAGTGCGCTGAGGGACTCGTTGAGGTCCTGCACGGCGATGCCTTGGCTGTGTTTGTCCAGATCCACCGCCGATTCCCACCGCTCCGTGAGCACAATGCGTTCCTCGCTGTCTTCGGTGATTTCGTAGCGCAGGCAGCCGGGCTCCGTGACGACCTGCTCGATCGCAATCTCCAACGCCAGTTTCATACGGACGTATTCGCCGTCATTGGGGACGAAGGTGGCCGTCAGATCAATGGTTTCACTCATGGAACCAGCCTAACCGGGGTTTCCGATCGCCTCTTGCCGCTGATTTGGACAAGTGCCCTGTGAATGGACAAGTGCCGTGGAAATTCCCACGGCACTTGTCCATTTCCGCGGCGTGCCGCGGAGCAGCCCCCGGGGTTAGTGCCGGCGGTGATCCTGGATCGTCATCCGCGGCCCAAATGCGGGCTTGTGGAATCCACTCAGCCCCAGCATCCGCACCACGCGCTGGCGGTGCCCGCGCCATGGTTCAAGCAGCTCGCACATGCCGGCGTCGTCCACCGGCAGCCCGGTCAGCGCCCGGCCGACGAAAGCCGCCAGATGATAGTCACCGACCGAGATGGCATCCGCGTCGCCGTGGGTCCGTTGGGTCACTTCCGCTGCCGTCCAGATGCCGATACCTGGAATGGTCTGCAGTTTGACCGCGGCCTCGGAAGCGGAGAGCGCGGACAGGCGCTCCAACGACGACGCCACGCGGGTCACGCGCATGACCGTTGCCGAGCGCTGCGGGCCCACTCCCGCCTCGTGCCAGTCCCAGGATGGGATCCGGGCCCACTGTTCCGCGGTGGGGGCGACCATCAGACCGGCAGGAACAGGGCCGTTGACCTGCGCACCTGGCGCGGGTGAGCCGAACTTCTGCACCAGATACCGGAAGCCGTGGCGGGCCTCCTTCATCGTAACCTTCTGCTCCAGCACCGCGGGGATAATGGCATCCACCATGCGGCCGGTGGCCGGCAGGCGCACTGCGCGGTTCCGCCGTCGGGCCTGGGTCACGAGGCGGGGGAGTGTTGCCTGGAAATCCGGGTGGTCGAAGCTTGTCCAGTCATCGCCGGCGCCGAGCAGAGCAGGCACGCTTGCCAGCGCTGGAGCCGCTCCCGGACCCCAGGCCCGCGCCGTCACCGCTTGTTTTCCTGCCCCTTGTGTCCCTACCCCGCTGGACGTGACCGTGAGCCGGATAGTGGCGGCCCCAGTCGGAGTGCCGAAGCCCAGCCACGCAACGCTGCCGGCGAGCATGATCGTGCGGTCCGCGGCGCCGCGCGGGAGTATCCCGAGTGTCTGGCCCAGATCGAATGGACCTTGGGGCTGCCACACCACATCCGGCGCATCGGGCTCCAGAGTGGGGGCTACGGTCATCCCTCCATGGTCGCATGCGCGGCCGGGCAGCGGCGATTTCCGCCGTGCGTCCTGCGGCACTTTCCCTTCGGGATAAAGGCCTTAACAGCGAGGGGCGTCGCGGTCGCAGGCGGAGTTTGCGATGAACGGGTGTGAAGGCCAGGGGGCTGGACGGGCCGTTCAGGCAGGCAGGCCGGCGCTGAGCCAGAGCGAGAGGACCGCCAGTGGAACGACGACGACGACGGCGGCCAGGCCAGCGAGGGCGAACCCGCCCCAGGAGATGCTGAGCCCCAGGGATTTGAGGCGTTCGTGCCAGAGCAGCGTGGCCAGCGAGGCCCACGGCGAAACGAGTGGCCCCATGTTGACGCCGATCAGCAGGGCGGCCAGCCGGACGGGTGAACCCGCCACCGGCTCCAGTGCCAGATAGGCAGGAAGATTGTTGACGCCGTTCGCCGCCAAGGCCCCGATTCCGCTGAGACGGAGCAGGGACGTGAAGCCGTCCCCGTGACCGGACACCTGCGCCAGCAGCGCGGCCAGGCCATGCGTGTGCAGGGTCTGCACCACCATAAACAGCCCGATGGTCAGCAGCAGCGGTCGCCACGGCACCATGCTCCAGCGCACGGCGGCGTGCCGGCGAACGAAGAAGAGGGCCAGCAGGAAGAGCGCGGCGATACCGGACGGGATGAACACCGGGACGCCGGAAACGAGTGCGGGCAGCAGCAGCAGCACGATCGCACCGGCCGTGACCAGCAGCGGGCGGTCGGCGTCCGTCGCTCGGGCCAGCGGACGGTATCTGCCGCGCAGGTCCCGGCGAAAAATCAGCCACAGTATGAGGACCGGAAGCAGGACGCCGACAACGGACGGCGCCCAGACCAGGGCGGCAAAACGCACCGGCGAGGTATCCAGCTGGTGCTGCGCCAGCAGGTTGGTCAGATTGGAAACCGGCAACAACAGGGAGCCGGTATTGGCCAGCCAGATGGTGGTTAGCGCGAAGGGCAGCGGCGGGATCTTGGCATGAATGGCCAGCAGCACCACCACCGGAGTCACCAGCACGGCCGTGGAATCGAGGGAGAGGAACACCGTGCTCAGGGTGGAGAGAAGGACGACGAAGAGCCACAGCACCAGCACCCTGCCCCGGCCGCCGCTGTTCAGCCCACGCAGGGCAATCCACCCGGTGAGCGCGCGGAAGACGCCGGCCGCGTCGGCCAGCTCGGTCACCAGCGTCATTGCCGTAACGAAAAGCAGGATCGGCACGGTCCGTCCGGCCAGTGCCAGGAAATCCGGCCACGGCAGCGCGCCGGAGGCGAGGCAGCCCGCACCGGCCAGAAATACGACGGCGGGGATGGCCACATTGCGCGGGATCGTCACCACGTCACCATTTCACCGCGCCCCGGCTCCGGTGAGCTCCGCGGCACGCTTCAGAACCTCGCGGCACGCCAGGATGGCCGGCCGGCGCCGGCTGGCACTGCGGGCCGACGTGAACACGGTGCGGCGCGGCTGACCGGGAAGCTCAAGCAGCCGGACCGTCGTCTTGCGCCCCGTCCAAACCAGATCGGGCATCAGGGCGACGGCGTTGCCGGACTCGATCAGACGGATCTGGGCCTGCAGGTCGGCAGTCTCGTAACGGACGTCCGGCTCGAATCCCGCCTGCCGACAGGCCTGCTCGGCCCAATGGCGGGAGGCTGCGCCGCGCGGCTCCATCACCCAGGGGAGCGGCGCCGTGTCCGCGAGGGAGCCGATCGCCTCACCGCCCGGTGCCGACGGCGGCGTGGCGAGGCGGATGGCGTCACTGGTGAGGGTGACGCGGTCGAGCTCGGGGTACCGGGGGGCGGCATGGCCGGGATACTGCTCCGCGATCACCAGATCGAAGTCCCTGGCCCATGTTTCGTAGAGGGCCGTCTCCGGCTCCTTCTGCGTCATTTCGATCCGGACGTCCGGATATTCGTGCCGCATGATGGTCAGCGCATCCGGCATCAGCGCCAGCGCCGCGGATTGAAAAACGGCCAGCCGGACGGTTCCGGTCACGTTAGTCACTGATGCCGCCAGATCCGCTTCCGCGCGTTCCAGGGTTTCGAGCAGTTCGGATGTGTGGTCGATCAGGATTTGTGCCTGCGGCGTCAGCTGCACACGGCGCCCCGATTTTCGAAGCAGCTGGACGCCGGCTTCCTTCTCCAGAAGGGCCAGCTGTTGTGAGACCGAAGACGGACTGAAGTTCAGCGCCTCCGCGACCCCTGCGAGGGTTCCCCTGATCTTCAGCTCGCGGAGCAGACGCAGGCGGCGCACGTCGAGCATCGTTGTTCTCAATCCATCGAAGAGGCTAATGATTATTGATTAGAAAAGATCGCTTTTCCTGATTTGATACTAGTCACATACTGGAGGAACGAGCACCTAAAGACACCAGCAGAAGGATCCGATTCCCGCTATGACCAGCTCAACCCAGGAAGCCGCCGTGCCCTCCTCGAACACCGCGGGCTTCCGAGCGGGCAGTTCCGCCGCAGACCCGCAGGAACTCGCGGATGAAACGGTCGCCGTCGTACGACGTTGGCTGACCGACGCCGCAAAGGTGCCGGTGGACGTCTCCGCCAGCCGGCTCGCCGGCGTCCTCAAGGACCCGAACGGGCTGGACTTCACCGTCGGCTTCGTGGACGGCGTGATCCGGCCCGAAGATCCCGCCGTGGCTGGACGTAACCTGGCGGCCCTGGCGCCGAAAGTTCCGGCCTTCCTGCCCTGGTACATGCGCGGCGCCGTCCGCCTCGGCGGGGTGATGGCTCCGGTGATGCCGCAGTTGGTCATCCCGATCGCCCGCCGGGTGCTGCGCGAGATGGTGGGACATCTGATCGTGGATGCCACCGACGCCAAGCTGGGCCCGGCCATCGCCGGGATCCGTAAGGACGGCGTGGATCTGAACGTCAACCTTCTGGGCGAGGCCGTGCTTGGCGGGCACGAGGCGCAGCGGCGGCTGGAGGGCACCCGGAAACTGTTGGCCCGGCCCGACGTGGACTACGTTTCCATCAAGGAATCGTCCACCGTGGCCCCGCACTCGCTCTGGGGCTTTGACGAGGCGGTGGAGCATGTGGTGGACACGCTGACTCCGTTGTACCGCCTTGCGGCCTCCTTCCCGAAGCCCAAGTTCATCAACCTGGACATGGAGGAGTACAAGGATCTAAGTCTGACAATTGCGGTCTTCACCCGCATTCTGGACCAGCCGGAATTCAAAAACCTGGAAGCCGGCATTGTACTCCAGGCCTACCTGCCGGATGCGCTCGGCGCCATGATGCAGCTGCAGGAATGGGCCACCGCCCGGCGCGCTCAGGGCGGCGCTCCCATCAAGGTCCGCGTCGTGAAGGGCGCCAACCTGCCGATGGAACAGGTCGAAGCGTCCATCCATGACTGGCCGCTGGCCACCTGGGGCAGTAAGCAGGATTCGGACACGAACTATAAGCGCGTCATCAACTATGCGCTGACGCCGGAGCGCATTGATGCCGTCCGGATCGGCGTCGCCGGCCACAATCTCTTTGACGTTGCCTTTGCCTGGCTGCTGGCCCAGCGGCGCGGGGTGACTGCGGGAATCGAGTTTGAAATGCTGCTCGGCATGGCCACCGGACAGGCCGAGGTGGTGCGCAAGGATGTGGGCCGTTTGCTGCTGTACACCCCGGTGGTACACCCGGTGGAGTTCGACGTCGCCATCGCCTACCTGATCCGCCGTCTGGAAGAGGGCGCCAGCCAGGACAACTTCATGTCCGCGGTCTTTGAACTCGCCGACAATGAGGCCCTGTTCGAGCGCGAGAAGCAGCGCTTCCTCGACTCGCTGGCCAGCCTCGACGACGCCGTGCCGGCGCCGAACCGCAGCCAGGACCGTAACCGGCCGGCCAGCCCCGCGCCGGCGGACGGTTTCGGGAACACCCCGGACACGGATCCGGCGCTGCCGGCCAACCGGGCCTGGGGCCGGGCCATCCTGGACCGCGTCGCGTCCTCCACGCTGGGCAAGGCGACGGTGCAGGCCGCGACCATCACCGACGCGCAGACCCTTGACACCGTGATCGAGACCGCGGTGCAGAAGGGCAAGGCGTGGGGGGCGCTCAGCGGTGCCGAGCGCGCCGCCGTCCTGCACCGCGCGGGAGATGCGCTGGAGGCCCGCCGTGCTGGCTTGATCGAGGTAATGGCCGCGGAGACGGGAAAAACCATTGACCAGGGCGACCCGGAGGTCAGCGAGGCCATAGACTTTGCGCATTTCTACGCCGAGCGCGCCAAGGAACTGGACATGGTCGACGGCGCCACCTTCGTTCCGGCGAAGGTCACCGTGGTGACGCCGCCGTGGAACTTCCCGGTGGCCATCCCCGCCGGCTCGACGCTGGCAGCGCTCGCCGCCGGGTCCGCCGTCGTTATTAAGCCCGCCACCCAGGCCCGGCGTTCCGGCGCCGTCATGGTGGAGGCGCTATGGGAAGCGGGAGTGCCCCGCGACGTGCTGGCGCTGGTGCAGCTGGGTGAGCGCGAACTGGGGCAGCAGCTGGTGGCGCATCCCAGCGTGGACCGCGTGATCCTGACCGGCGGTTACGAAACCGCCGAGCTGTTCCGGAGTTTCCGCCCGGATCTGCCGCTGCTGGCTGAGACCTCGGGCAAGAACGCCATTATCGTCACGCCGAGCGCGGATCTGGATCTCGCGGCCAAGGACGTTGTCCACTCCGCCTTCGGGCACGCCGGGCAGAAATGCTCCGCGGCCTCGCTGGTAATCCTGGTCGGCAGCGTGGCAACCTCCAAGCGCTTCCATCATCAGCTGGTCGACGCAGTCCGGTCGCTGAAGGTGGGCTACCCCGCCGACGCCACCGTGCAGATGGGCCCGATCATTGAGCCCGCGAATGGGAAACTGCTCAATGCGCTGACCACACTGGGCAAAGGTGAGAGCTGGGCCGTGAAGCCGGGACAGCTCGATGAAACCGGCCGGTTGTGGTCCCCTGGCGTGCGCTCCGGCGTGCGGCGCGGCTCCTACTTCCACCTGACCGAATTCTTCGGCCCGGTGTTGGGCGTAATGACCGCCGCCACGCTCGAAGAGGCCATCGCGATGGCGAACCAGATTGAGTACGGCCTTACCTCCGGGCTGCATTCGCTGGATTCGGCGGAAATTGGCGTGTGGCTGGACACCATCGAGGCCGGTAACCTTTACGTGAACCGCGGGATCACTGGTGCCATTGTCCGGCGCCAGCCCTTCGGCGGCTGGAAGAAGTCGGCCGTCGGTGCCGGCGGCAAGGCCGGTGGCCCGAACTACTTGATCGGTCTGGGCAGCTGGGTTCCGGCCGAGCTTGAGCCCGGGTCCAAAGAGGCGGCTGGGGCTCTGACGGCTGTCGCCGATCTGCCTCCTGTCAGCACGAAACTGTCCGCGGCCGCCAGGGCCGCCGGCAGCGCCCTTTCCACGGAGGAGGCCGCCGCGCTGGCCCTGGCCTTGCGCAGTGATGCGGCGGCCTGGGGCGAGGAGTTCGGCACCAGCAAGGATGTCTCCCAGCTCAGCGCGGAACGCAACATCTTCCGCTACCGCCCGATCCCTGTCACGGTCAGGCTGTCCGAGGGGGAGCCGCTGGTGTCCCTGCTCCGAGTGCTGGCCGCCGGCCTGCTGGCCGGATCGAAGCTCACGGTCTCCAGCGCCGTCGAGCTTCCTGTTTCCGTGACGTCCGCCCTGACAGAACTGGCGGCTGAGCACCTTACCGTGCGCATAGAGGACGACTCCGTCTGGCTGGCCCGTGCGGCACGGCTCGGCGCCGGCCGGATCAGGCTCATCGGCGGCGACAGCGCGGCCCTGAGCGCCGCCACCGGGGGGCGTCCGGACGTGGCCATTTATCCCGGTCCTGTGACGCCCGCCGGCCGGATCGAGCTCCTGCCGTTCCTGCGCGAGCAGGCCGTCAGCATCACCGCACATCGGTTCGGCACCCCGAACCGCCTCTCGGCTGCGCTGATCTGACCCGGGGGCGCCCGGACCAAATCCGCCGAGCGGCTCGGACTCTGAATTCTGGCCACGTTTTGGGAAATTGCGTCGGAAATTTCGGCGGGTCATCCGGATTGCCGGAGTGTCGTCCCCAAAGGTGGGCAGAACACGGAGCGGGGTCAGATTGCGCCCGGAGGTCCAAGGTACCCAGAGGGTAGAGTCTCGTCATGGACATCATCCTGGTTCCCGGTTTCTGGTTGGACGCCTCGTCGTGGTCGGAGGTCACCCCGGCGCTCGTCGCGGCGGGCCACCAAGTCCATCCGCTCACGTTGCCCGGGCTGGAGGCGGTGGATGCACCGCGGGCCGGGATCGGCCTGCGCGATCACATCGACGCGGTCGTGGCGAAGGTCGACGCCATCGACGGGCCGGTGGTCCTCGTCGGCCACTCCGGCGGTGGCGCCGTCATCCACGGCGTCGTCGACGCGCGCCCCGACCGTGTGGCCCGCGCTGTGTACGTGGACAGCGGTCCGCTCGGCGAGGGCGCAGCCATCAATGACTCGCTCCCGGTCGAGGGGGATGACGTGCCGCTGCCGCCGTGGGACGGCTTCGAGGAGGCCGACCTCACCGACCTGGACGACGGGCTGCGGGCCATGTTCCGCGCACGCGCCGTCCCGGAGCCCAGGCTTGTCACCTCCGACCAACAGCACCTCCACGACGAGCGCCGCTATGACGTCCCAGCCACTGTCATCGCATGCGAGTTCCCGTCCGCCGTGCTCGCCGAGCGGATCGAGGCCGGCCACCCTTACGTGGCGGAGCTCGCACGCATCCGTGAAGTGGAATACGTGGATCTGCCCACCGGGCACTGGCCCCAATTCACGAGGCCGGCGGAGCTTGGCGCGGCTCTTCTTGCCGCTGTCGACCGCCGCTCGAGGTGAAGCCTGCTGCCGGCGTCAAACTGTGACCACCTACCGGCGATTCATGCCGGGGTTCCCCGGCGTCTCGGAGGAGGACGCCGAGCTGGCCGGTGCGAAAGGCGCCAAAGCCCTGTCCGGTTAGCCCTGCGGTTGACCAGCCCATAACCTTGGAGTATGAAGTACGCCAACTCCGTCCTGGACCTGATCGGCAACACGCCCCTGGTCAGGCTGAACAAAATCACCGAAGGCCTTGCCGCCACCATCCTGGTCAAGCTGGAATACATGAACCCGGGCGGCTCCGCGAAGGACCGGATCGCGGTGAAGATGCTTGACGAAGCCGCCAAGGAGGGCCGGATTGCCCCGGGCGGGACCGTCGTCGAGCCGACCTCCGGCAACACCGGCGTGGCCATGGCGATGGTCGCCCAGCAGCGCGGCTACAACTGCGTTTTCGTGGTCCCCGACAAGGTGGGTGAGGACAAGCGCGCGGTGCTTCAGGCCTACGGCGCCGAGGTTGTGGTGACCCCGACGGCGGTGGCCGCGGACAGCCCGCAGTCCTACTACGGCGTCTCCGACCGGCTGGTCCGCGAGATTCCGGGGGCCTACAAGCCGGATCAGTTCTCCAACCGGAACGGCCCGCTGAGTCACTACGAGACCACGGGCCCTGAGATCTGGCGGGACACCGACGGCAAGGTAACGCACTTTGTCGCCGGCGTGGGCACGGGAGGAACCATTACCGGCGCCGGCCGCTATCTGCGCGAGGTCTCGGCGGACCGCGCAGAGCACGACGGCGGCGAGGTCCGGATCATCGGGGCGGACCCGGAAGGCTCGGTCTACTCGGGCGGAAGCGGGCGCCCATATTTGGTGGAGGGAGTCGGTGAGGACATCTGGCCGGCGTCCTATGATCCGGCGGTCCCGCACGAAATCATTGCGGTTTCGGACGCCGACAGCTTCGCCATGACGCGACGGCTTGCCCGCGAAGAGGGTTTGCTGGTCGGCGGCTCCAGTGGCATGGCGGTGGTGGCCGCGCTGGAAGCCGCAAAGGGGCTGGGACCCGATGACGTCGTCGTCGTTCTGCTGCCGGACAGCGGCCGCGGCTACCTGGCTAAAATCTTCAACGACAAGTGGATGCAGTCGTACGGCTTCCTCAAGATCCACGAGGAGCCGGCGATCGGTGAGGTGCTGCGGAGCAAGAACGGGCAGTTGCCGGCGCTGGTGCACATCCACCCCAACGAAACCGTCCGCGACGTGATCAACCTGATGAGCGAATACGGTGTCTCGCAGATCCCGGTGCTGACGCAGGAGCCGCCGGTGGTGATGGGTGAGGTGATCGGGGCCGTGGACGAGCGGACCCTCACCGGCAAGCTGTTCCGCGGCGAGGCCAAACTGACGGACAAGATCACCGAACACATGCAGCCGGCGCTGCCGATCATCGGTTCACTGGAGCCGATTTCCGCCGCGCGCAGCAAACTGCAGGACGTGGACGCGCTGATGGTGACCTTTGTCGGTGCGCCGGTTGGCGTGCTGACGCGGCATGATCTGCTGAACTACCTCAACGACTAAGGCAGGAACGAAGATGAGTCAAGGATTTAATACCCGCGCCGTGCACGCCGGCCAGGAGCCGGACGCCACGACGGGTGCCGTCGTGCCGCCGCTGTACCAGACCTCGACTTTCGCGCAGGACGGCATTGGCGTGCTGCGCAATGGCTACGAATATGGCCGCGGCACCAACCCGACGCGGGACTCGCTGCAGACGCAGCTCGCGGCGCTGGAGGGTGGGGAGCATGCGTTCAGCTTCGCGTCCGGGCTCGCCGCCGAGGATGCGCTGATCCGGGCCGCGTTGGTGCCGGGGGACCATATTGTGCTCGGCAACGACGTCTACGGCGGAACCTACCGGCTGATCAACAAGGTGCTGTCCGTGTGGGGGATCAGCAACGCAGCCGTGGACATGTCCGACCACGACGCGGTTCGGGCTGCCGTCGGGGCCGGCGGCCGCGACGGCAAGACCAAGATGATCTGGGTCGAGACGCCCTCCAACCCGATGATGAAGATCACCGATATCGCCGTGCTGGCACGGATCGCGGACGAGGCCGGGGCGGTGCTGGTGGTGGACAACACCTTCGCCTCCCCGTACCTGCAGACCCCGCTCGCTTTGGGAGCTGACGTCGTCGTGCATTCCACCACCAAGTACATCGGCGGCCATTCGGATGCCAGTGGCGGTGCCGTGGTGCTCAATGACGCGGCTCTGGCGGAGAAAATCGGCTTCGTGCAGTTCGCCGTCGGCGCCGTGTCCGCGCCGATGGAGGCCTGGCTGACCACCCGCGGGCTGAAGACGCTTGGCGTGCGGATGGACCGGCACTGCGAGAACGCGCAGCGGATTGCCGAGTGGCTGCTGACCCGACCCGAGGTGGAGCGCGTGCTGTACCCGGGTCTGCCCGATCATCCCGGGCACCAGCTGGCGGCAGGCCAAATGCGGAAGTTCGGCGGCATGATTTCCGTGCAGTTTGCCGGCGGGGAGGCTGCGGCACGCACCGTGGCCGAGTCCACGCGGGTGTTTACGCTGGCCGAGTCGCTGGGCGGGATCGAGTCGCTGATGAACTATCCGTCGGAGATGACGCACGCCTCGGTCAAGGGCACCGAGCTGGCCGTCCCGGAGAACCTGATCCGGCTCTCCGTCGGCATCGAGGATATTGAGGATCTGCTGGCGGATTTGGAGCAGGCCCTCAACCTGCTCTGAGCCGCCTCCTGTATCGATATCGATGGGTATGGACGGGGCGGGGGTCAGACCGAGCGCCGGTACGCGCGGAGGGCGCGCATCGCCACCCATGTCTGACCACGGCCAAAGCCGCCAGAAGCCCCAGATGGACGCCAATACGGGGCGACCTGCCTAGCCTGCCGCCCGACGATGACGACCCATTCGAAAGGGATATTAGCCGCCACATTCTGCACCCATTGCGTCGAAAGCCTCGTGTCCATGAAGGGATGCGGGGCCCGGCGCGGTGGGCAGCAGGCGTCGATTGGATGCCTGGGGACCGCACGGTGCACGCTGATTGTCGACTGGCGCACGGATGGGCACTTGGCGTGAGGGAGCTCCCTAGATCATCCAGTAGCCGGTTTCGTCACGAGAATATAACAATCTGGTCATTTTTGTATCGATTTGGCATCGGCCCCGGGGTGCTTTACCGTGGAAGAAGCCCTTCGGGGACGGCGGCACCACGAGGTGCGCCAAGAAAACGCCCGGGTCTGCCCTACACCGCACGCCGTCATGACGGCAGGCACCGGAAGTAACCTCCATACCAACAGGCTCGACGGCGACGCGAAGAAGTCCGGGGACGGGCGGAGTGCAGGTGGCCTTCGGAGCACCACTTATGAAGAACACTAAATTTGGCCGCAATGTGCGCCGTGGCGTCGCAGTTGCAGCAATCGCCGGTGCAGGCCTGGCTATTTCCGGAACGGCTGCCCAAGCGGCGCCGGAGAGTACCTGGGATGCGCTGGCCCAGTGTGAAAGCGGCGGCAATTGGAGCATTAACACTGGGAACGGCTTCTCCGGCGGCCTGCAGTTCACGCCGAGCACCTGGGCTGCCTACGGCGGAACGGGTGCACCCGAGAACGCGTCCAAGGCTCAGCAGATTGCCGTGGCCGAACGCGTTCAGGCCGGCCAGGGCTGGGGCGCTTGGCCCGGCTGCTCCGCCAAGTTAGGTCTCTCGGGTGGCGGCGGCGCGCCGGCGGCGGTTCCGGCACCTGCGCCGGTTCAGGCCCAGCCCGTTGCACCGGTCACCGTGCAGTCCGTAGCCGAGGCCCCCATTGCCCAGGCTCCGGTGGCCCCCGTGGCCCCCGTGGCTCCCGTGGCTCCCGTGGTCCAGGTTCCGGTTGCGCTGAGCGGGGAAACCTACACTGTGGCCTCCGGCGACACGCTTAGCACCATTGCAGAAAAGGTGGGCCTGGCCGGCGACTGGGAGGCCCTGTACAGCGCCAATACCGGCACGATCATCCATCCGGACCTCATCATGACAGGCCAGGTCCTGCAGCTTCCCGCTTAGCAGGCAATGCGGCATCGCCGCGGCCGTAACCATCACCACGGACGCAGCGGTGGATAAAAGTGTCCCGCCCGTCGAAAGCGCCCCGGTTCCATGAGAATCGGGGCGCTTTTGTGCCGTATTCAGGTTTCTGCCCGCTCTTGCAGCAGTCGCCGCCAGGTCTGGTTGCCGGCGTGCCGACGGCGGTAAGGGTTCAGCAACGTGGTTAATGCAAAGACGCGATGGAGGGGAATCCATGGAATCTCATGACGCGCGAAGTCAACAACCGGATCCGGGCGACTCCCTCCCGCGGTGCTACGGTCCCAGCGAAGGCCCCGTCCGGATTGTAGAAGTCCACGGCCCGGAAGCAGTGCAGGACCGGGAGCTGGCGGAGCGTCAAGGGAGCGATGTTCCAGCCTGTCGCCGTCCAGACGTTCGCCGTCGGACTGGCAACGATCTCAGCCACCATGGTGCTGGAAGCCGTTCGATGGGACCGCCGCCGTTCCGGGCGCCAAGTCAGTCCCGCTAGCCCGAAGTTACGTGGGTGGTGACGTGGGAAATCCCCGCCGTCCTTGACTTCCGGCGGGGATTTCGTGGTTTTGGGGTTTCTTCCTTCTGTCTACTTCAGGTTCAGCGGGAGGGTTTGGCCGATGAGTTCGAAGGCACGGCGCTGGATGGGTGTGGGCGCCGCGAGCGTCGGGACTGCGGGCATCGTGGTGTCGGTGCCGTAACGGATGTCGTTGCGGGTCAGGGTGGCGAGGTGTTCGAGCAGGGCCCGGAAACTGTAGGCAGGGGCCCCGTCGGCGGTGGTCCGCCGGCTGGCTTTGGTCTGCGCGGCGGTGGAGCGTTGTGCGGGGGCGACGGGGTCGGCCGGTTCGGGGCGGTGTTCGTCGGTGAAGGTCAGCGGCGCCCACGCTTTGCGGAGGTGCCAGGTGAGGTAGGCGGCGAGCATGCAGATGAACACGTGCGCCCGGACCCGGGTTTCGGTGTGGTGGTGGATCGGGCGCAGGGCCAGGTCGATGGCCTTGATGGAGCGGAAGTCACGTTCGACGTTGGCCAGGGACTTATACGTTGCCACGACTTTGGCGGCGTCCATCTGCTTGTCGGGGATGGTGGTGCGGATGATGTAGATCCCGTCCAGGGCCGCCTCGGCGGCGATGTTCTCCTCGTTGCGGGCGTAGGTGAAGGAGGTATCGGTGATGTCGAGTTTGTAGTGCTTTTCCATGTTGTATTTCCCGACGACTTTCCCGGCGCGGATCCCGATGCGCCCGGCGTCCTTGAGCCTGCCCGCTTGGGTGGCGGCGGTGATTTTGGCCAGTTCCTTATCGGTTGCGGCGAGCAGGTCGCCGCGTTTGCGTGAGCGTTCGGCCGCGAGGGCGGGGTTGCGGCAGGCGATCAGCCGTTCGCCGGGATAGTCCGGGTGGCTGATCTCGGCCAGGTTCGTTTCATCGAACAGGGACATCTGCAGGGGCCCGTCGTCGGCGGCCGGCGCCTGGATCGCCGGGGCCCGCAGCGCGGTGACCCAGCCGAGGCCGCCGAGTTCCTTCAGCGCCTCGATGCGGGCACTGGTGATCATGCCGCGGTCCCCGACCATGACCATCTCCTGGAGTCCATACCGGGTTTTGAGGTCCTTCGCGAGGGCCTCGAAAGCGGTCGGGTCCGCCGTGTTCCCCGGCACGACCCGGACGGAGACGGGACGGCCTTCCGGGTCGGTGAGCAGGCCGTATTCGATCTGCGGCAGTCCCTTCTTCCCGTCCCGGGAGTAGCCCCGTGCGGCCAGCGGGCAGTGGTGCCCGGTGACCCAGGAGGAGGACAGGTCGAACAGGGCCAGCCGGTCCGGGTTCGCCCCCGGGGACAGGTGTTTTTTGGCCAGGGCCTTTTCGATGCTCTCCTGCCGGGTCTCGAGCCAGTCCATCGCGGCGTAGACCTCGTCGGTGCCGGCTGCGGTGAGGCCGAGGTCCACGGCCAGGGTGGTGTCGGCCCACCATCGTGTGGTGGCCAGTTTCGAGCCGGGCCGGCAGACCCGGGCGATCACCAAAGCCAGGGCCAGGTCCCGCTGCGGGCAGGCGGGCCCGAGCAGGGCCGGCAACCCGAGGGCCTTCGCCTGCGCGGTGACCGCGGCGACGTGCCCGTGCGGGCGGGAGCGCAGGATCGTGGCCGCGGCATCGGCCGGGACCAGGTGCTGGCCCTTGAGTCCGGCCTCGATCAGGTCTACGACGTGGTCGGGCAGGGCCGAGAGGTTCGCCACCGTCTCGTTGCGGACCTTCCCGCCCTCCCGGAAGCTGCGGCGCAGATAAGCCGAACGGTAATCGCGTTCCAGGCCGTGCTTGTCAGTGTGGGACTTCCTCACTCTGACTACGTGAACCGGCTTCTCCTGCTGACTCGTACCAACAAACTACACCCGTGTGTGGTCAGCACCGGTAACGACATGCCGAATATTCTGTCTACAGTTATTGGCCGAAAATGGACCTTTCGCCAGGAAACTCAAGGAATCAGAGCGAAAGGTCCACGTAACTTCGGGCTAGCGGGGAGGGCTAGCGGGGAGCGACCGCTCCCTGCCGGGTTTCGCCGTCGTACTTGTAGACCTGCTTCCCACCGATCCAAACCCTCAGCGCCCGCTGCATAACGTCGAGCGGGTCGCCGCTCCACAGCACCAGATCCGCATCCTTGCCCTGCGTCAGCGAGCCGATCCGGTCCGCCAGCCCCAGCACCTTGGCCGGGTTGATGGTGATGGCCCGCAGCGCCGTCTGCCGGTCCAGCCCTTCCTTGACTGCCAGCGTGCACTGGTGCACCAGGAAGTTGACCGGCACAACCGGGTGGTCGGTGATGATGGAGATCTCGACGCCGGCTGCGGCCAGCTTGCCCGGGTTCGCCAGCGAGCGCCCGCGCAGTTCCACCTTGGATTTGGTGGTGAACAGCGGCCCGATCAGCACCGGGATGCCCCGCTCTGCCAGCACATCGGCCAGCACATGCGCCTCCGTCCCGTGGTCCAGCACCAGCTCGTAGCCGAATTCGTCAGCCAGCCGCAGCGCCGTGGCAATGTCATCGGCCCGGTGGCAATGCTGACGCCAGGGGATTTCCCTGCGCAGCACCATGGCCAACGCGTCCAACTGGGGGTCGCGGGCGTTCTTGTCCGCCTTGGCCATGTAATTCTGCGCGTCGATGAAGGCCTTGCGGATCACCATCGCGGTGCCCAGCCGGGTGGACGGCGTCTGTTTTTTGTCCCCGTAAACGGTCTTCGGGTTCTCGCCCAGCGCGGATTTGAGTCCGCTGGGGGAGCGGAGCACCATCTCCTCGATGTAGCGTCCATGCGTGTGCAGCGCCACGGCCAGGCCGCCGATCGGGTTCCCGGAACCGGGATTGATGTTGACGGAGGTGATGCCGCCGGCCAGCGCATCATCAAATCCGGGGTCAAAGGGGTCGACGGCGTCAATGGCGCGGACCGCAGCCATGTTCGGGTCTGTCATCTCGTTGACGTCGCTGGTGGAGCCTACCTCGCCCTCCGGATGCATGCCCAGGTGAACGTGAGCGTCGATGAATCCGGGCAGCAGCCAGGCGCCTTCGGCATCCAGAACCTCGGCTCCGGCGGGAATCTTCACCTTCGGCCCCAGCGCGGAAATCCGGCCGCCCGTGATCACCACAGTCCCCTCGAATGGCTCCCCGTCGATGGGGACCACATGGGCATTGGTGACGGCCAGGGGCTTTCGTTCGCGCGGTCTGTTGCGGGAGACTGGAGCTGTGCTCATGGAAGACCCTTTCGCCGGGGTTCGTGACTGTCTTCCAACCTACCCCGTGACCCCGACAACGATGGCGGGGGACGGCGCTCGCCAGGCGCCCGGTGCCCTCTGTCGGCGGCTGGACTGCCACCCCTCCGGCTCCGAGGAGCCCGCGGCGGAGCAGAATGGCGGAATCGGCCGCTGAAAGAGCACCTCAGATGTTCGATGGGGCGGATTAAGGGACGTCCGTCTGCGCGGTTATGCTGGCTGCATGCCTGAGAGTATGGAACGGAAAACCGCACTGGTCACCGGCGTCGGCCGCACGGCGGGCATCGGCGCCGCCGTTGCCCGCAGACTCGCCACGGACGGCTGGGATCTGCTGTTGAGCTATTGGCAGGACTATGACGCGCGGATGCCATGGGGCGTCCAGCCGGACGACGTCGGCATCCTTACCGCCGAGCTGCAGGCGTCCGGTGCGACGGTCAACTCGTTTCCCGCCGACTTTGAGGACCCAACCGGAGCGGACGGGCTGATGGCACGGGCCGCCGTCGTCGGACCGCTCAGTGGACTGGTGCTCTCACACTGCCAGTCCACCGATTCGTCCATTCTGGACACCACGCTCGAGAACTTCGACCGTCATTTCGCCGTCAATACCCGTGCCAGCTGGCAGCTGATCGCCGCCTTTGCCCGGCAAATACCAGGCGACGGCGGCGCCATACTTGCGCTGACCAGCGACCATACCGGCCACAACCTGCCATACGGCGCCTCCAAGGGAGCACTTGACCGGATTGTCATTGCCGCGGCCCGGGAGCTGGGGCCGCTGGGGATCAGCTCCAACGTGCTCAACCCCGGACCCGTCGACACCGGCTGGATGGACGACGCTACCCGGGCCGAGCTGACGTCATTGCAGCCGACCGGACGGCTCGGTATGCCGGTCGACGTCGCCGGCGTCGCGGCTTTCCTGCTCTCGCCCGCGGGGCGCTGGGTCAGCGGACAACTGATCAAGGCCGACGGCGGTTTCTCCGCCGATCGCTAGCATATTCGGTCCGCCTCTGGTCCGCGCGTGCTCCATATCTGAGGTGCCCATGATGGGTCCGTGGGTGATGAACTGCCCCAGGAAGCGCACCTCTGATGTGTGGGTAACGGGGGGGCTCTCAGATATGGGGGAGGCTCTCAGGCGCGGGGGAGGTCCTGCGGCGGGCCACGACCAGGGGATGAGGATGGGGAAGCGGTGTCTTAGTCAAGTTTGTCTAATCATAAACTGACTAATACCATGATGTCCGTGCCCAAACGCTCGCCCATCGCCCTCGCCGTTCTTGCCCTGCTGGCGGAAGCACCCATGCACCCCTACCGGATGCAGGCGCTGATAGCGGAGCGAGGCAAGGACGAGGTCATCAATGTCAGCCAGCGGGCCAGCCTGTACAACACGATCGACAGACTGGGCAGGGATGGTCTGGTCCGGGTGCGGGAAACCATTCGTGAGGGGCATCGGCCGGAACGATCCGTCTATGAGATCACCGCTGAGGGCCGCGAAGCCGCGGCAGCGTGGATGGGCGAAATGCTATCCGCTCCGCGGCGCGAATACCCGGAATTCCCGGCGGCGCTGGCACATTTGCCGCTGCTGGAACCTGCCAGCGCCGCAGAGTATCTGCGCATCCGGCGCGCAGCGTTGGGCGCCGACGTGGAGCGGCTGAGCGCGGGAATTTCCGCTGTCGAGGACACGATTCCGCGGTTGTTCCTTTTGGACGCGGAGCTGAACCTGCAGGTCAACCGCACGGAGCTCGCTTGGTTGGACGGACTGATTGACGATCTGACGACAGGCGCGATGACATGGAGCCGCGAGTCTCTGCAGGGCTTTGCCCACAAATTGGAAACACCGAAAGATCTTGAGTCACGAAAACCAGAGGACCACGAATTATGACACGAATTTTCCTGCCGGTGGCGCTTCTCTGCGCACGCGGGCGCACCCGGCTGCTGCCCGCGGAGCTGGCCCAATGAGCGCGCTGCCCACCGGTCGGGCCCGGTCTTTTGCCCTGATCTCGCTTTTTCTTGCTTCCTTCATGGAGCTTCTCGACGCGACCATTGTCAACGTCGCCCTGCCCCAGATCGAACAATCCCTGAGCGCCCACAGCAGCGAACTGCAGTGGATGGTGGCGTCCTACACGCTGGCACTGGCAATCGGCCTGATCACCGGCTCGCGGCTGGGCGACATCTACGGGCGCAAACGGCTCTTCGTCGTCGGACTGGTTCTGTTCACCCTCTCCTCCGTGCTCTGCGGGCTGGCGATGAATCCTGAAATGCTGATTGCCTCCCGGGGACTGCAGGGCTTCGCAGCGGCGGCGATGATTCCGCAGGTGCTCTCCAGCATCCAGGTCATGTACAAGCCAAGCGAGCGGGCCGGTGCAATGGCCGGATTCTCCGCACTTGCCGGAGTCGCCGCGGTGTCCGGCCCGATCCTTGGGGCCGTCCTGACGGATGCGGATCTCTTTGGCTGGGGCTGGCGGACCATCTTCTTTGTGAACGTTCCGGTCGGAATCTTCGCCGTGCTGTGCGCCATCCGGTTTATCCCCGAATCCGCCGCCCCGGTGCGCCACCGGCTGGATATTCCGGGCGTGCTGATGCTGGCCGCCGGAATACTCGGCGTACTCTACCCGCTGACCATGGGCCGCGAGCAGGACTGGCCACTGTGGACCTTTTTGATGATGGCGGCCGGGGTGCTGATCCTGTTGGGATTCGTCGTCCTGCAGCGGCGTGAGGAACGCGGCGGCGGCGAACCCCTGGTGGCAGTTTCGCTGTTCAAGAACCGCTCCTTCGCCGCAGGCATGGCCCTGATGATGCTCTTCTTCATTCCAATGAACGGCTTCTTCCTGATCCAGACCCTGTTCCTGCAGCTGGGGCTGGACTACCCGATCCTCAAATCCGGGCTGACCATGATCCCGTTCTCCGTGATGGTGCCGATTCTGGCTGGCCTCTCTGCGGCGATCCTGGCCCGGAAGATTGGCAAGGTGGTGCTTCAGCTGGGTCCGCTGGTGATCGCCGCCGGCTTTGTGGTCCTCATCTTTACCGTCCAGGCGGCCGGTGCCGGTGTCACGCCGTGGCAGCTCATTGCCGGGCTGGCACTCGGGGGCGCGGGCTTTGGCATGGTTGTGGCCCCGGTGGGAATCTTCGTGCTCTCCGAAGTTCCGGTGAAGAGCGCCGGTTCGGCGTCCGGGCTATTCAACACCACCACCCAGCTCTCCGGAGCCCTCGGTGTGGCGATCATCGGCACAATCTTCTTCAACGCCCTGGACGCCGGCACCGGCACCAGCAGGCCGGCAGTCTTTGCGGGCGCCTTCACCAGCACCATGTGGATCATGGCTGGCGGCATGGTCCTGGCCGCCGTCGCCGCGTCCTTCCTGCCGCGCTGGGCACCGGAAACCGATCCGCTGGAGTCAATCGAAGCGGATCCCACGCCCGCAGAGTCCCGCACGTAGACCCTGTCCCGCCCCGTCACCCCACCCGCCCCCGCCCCGTCGCCCCAACCGCCCCGCCCCGTCACCCCACCCGCCCCACCCATCCCGCCCCGCCTCATCCCGGCGAGGCCACCCTGGTGAGTGCGTCATGGGGGCCTGGCGGTACCGTCGCGGCGGGCCTCAGTTAGGATGGGCCGGTGACCACCGGAACCCTGCTCGCCGTCTGCCGCGTCCACGAACTGCGTCCGGACCTTGGCATCGGCGTGACCGCCATTGATAAACGGCCGGTGGGGGTCGCAGTGAAGGTCCGAACGTTGGGGCTGTACGGCGATGTCCAGGTGGACCGGAAGCATCACGGCGGGGCGGACAAGGCGCTCTACGCCTACTCTCAGCAGGAGGCGGAATTCTGGGCTGCGGAGCTCGGCCGCGAGGTGCCGCCCGGGATGTTCGGGGAAAATCTGCGCACCGCCGGGATCGAGACCACGCGGGCAGTGATTGGGGAACGCTGGAAAATCGGCGCCTCCGTCATTGCCGAGGTCACGATGGCCCGCACACCCTGTGCCACCTTTCAACGCCGTATGCGCGAGCCGCGTTGGGTCAAGCGGTTCACCGACGTGGGGCTGATCGGCACATACCTGCGGGTGGTCACCAAGGGCGAGATTCAGGCCGGCGATGATATCACCGTGATTTCCAGACCGGCACATGGCATCACCGTTGGAAAGTTCTTCAGCAGTCCGACGGCGGATGACGTAAGGACACTGACGAAACTGCACGACGACGGCGAGCTGCAATTGGCGCATGCGCTCCGTCCGTATTTCGAAAACATCCTCCGCGCGGACTCCTGACGTGCCGGCGCTCGACAGCGAATCCTGACTCGCCGGTAACGGGGGAGGCATGTGCGCAACCTCACGGTGCACCCACGGGCTTCGGGGTTTGCCGCCGTGACACCATATAGTACACTTGAAATATCCCCCACTCCGGTATCTCCTTTATCTTTCTGCCCAATTCTTGAGGCAGAAGTCGCAGTGTATGGGTCCCGCAAGCAGCAAGCGGGGTTGTTCAGTTCATTAGGGGATCGCCGGCAAAGAAAACGCCATACGGCATCAGCTCACAGCTGTTGCCCGTCACCGCGCAAGCGGTACGCAGCTATGGCGAGAGGTCCTGCCACGGGATGGTTATGGCGGCTGGATTTCTTTGTAATGCGGCATCCAAGCCGTCTGGCCCTATGTGAATGAGGAATCTTCCCCATGCCCGAAAACTTGCCCGAAACCACCGCCACCAGCAACCCGGTCGTCAGCGTGAACACCGAGTCGGATGAGCACGAAATGCGCTTTGCGGACATGGGAATTGACTCCCGCGTTCTCGCCGCACTCAGCGACGTCGGCTACGAAAAGCCCTCTGCCATCCAGGCAGCCACCATTCCGGTGCTGCTGGAAGGCCGCGACGTCGTCGGCCTGGCGCAGACCGGAACCGGTAAGACCGCAGCGTTCGCCGTCCCCGCACTGTCCCGGATGGCCGATCTGATGGCCATCAACGGTCCGTCCAAGGCCACCCAGATCCTGGTGCTGGCACCGACCCGCGAACTGGCCCTCCAGGTCGCCGAGGCCTTTTCCTCCTACGCCGCGCACCTGGACGAATTCAGTGTGCTGCCGGTCTACGGCGGCTCCGCCTACGGCCCGCAGCTGGCTGGCCTGCGCCGCGGCGCGCAGGTCGTCGTCGGCACGCCCGGACGCGTCATTGACCACCTGTCCAAGGGTTCCCTGGACCTGTCCAACCTGCAGTACCTGGTCCTCGATGAGGCCGATGAAATGCTGCGGATGGGCTTCGCCGAGGACGTCGAGCAGATCCTCTCGCAGACCCCGGAGAACAAGCAAGTAGCGCTTTTCTCCGCGACCATGCCGTCAGCGATCCGCCGGATTGCCAAGAAGTACCTGAACAACCCCGCAGAAATCTCCGTCAAATCCAAGACCACCACGGGCGAGAACACCCGCCAGCGCTACCTGCAGGTCATGGGGCCGCACAAGCTGGACGCGCTGACCCGCGTGCTTGAGGTTGAGGAGTTCGACGGCGTCATCGCCTTTGTGCGCACCAAGATGGCCACCGAGGAACTCGCGGACAAGCTCAAATCCCGCGGCTTCCTGGCCGCCGCCATCAACGGCGACATCCCGCAGCAGCAGCGCGAGCGCACCATCGAGGCCCTGCGCGACGGCAAGATCGACGTTCTCGTGGCCACCGACGTCGCGGCCCGCGGCCTTGACGTCGAGCGCATCAGCCACGTCGTCAACTACGACATCCCGCATGACACCGAGTCCTACGTGCACCGGATCGGCCGCACCGGCCGCGCCGGCCGCAGTGGAGATGCGATCCTGTTCATGACGCCGCGGGAGAAGTACCTGCTGCGTTCCATCGAAAAGGCCACCCGCCAGCCGGTGGAGCAGATGCACCTGCCGAGTGCGGAGACCATCAACGGTCTGCGCCTGGGCAAGTTCGCGGACAAGATCACCGAGACGCTCTCCTCCAAGGACGTCTCCAAATTCCGCGACCTGATCTCACGCTACGAGGAAGAGCATGATGTCCCCGCAGCGGAGATCGCCGCCGCACTGGCCGTGATGGCCCAGGGCGGTCAGCCGCTGTTGGTCAACGACCTTCCGGCAGCACCGGAGTACCAGCAGCGTGAGCGCTCCAAGGACGGCTTCGGCTCCCGCGGACCGACACGCACACTGACCGCGGGCAACGCCACGTACCGGATCGCCGTCGGACGCCGCCAGCGCGTCATGCCCGGCTCCATCGTCGGCGCCATCGCCAACGAGGGCGGCCTGTCGTCGGCACAAATCGGCGGCATCGATATCCGCTCGGACCACACCCTGGTCGAGCTGCCCGCCGAGCTGAGCGCCGACCAGTTGCGCGCCCTGAGCCGGACCCGCATCGGCGGCGAGCTGATCCACCTCGAATTGGACAAGGGCCGCAGCCCCCGGTCGGAGCGGGAAGGCGGCGGCGGTTACAAGGGGCGCAGCCAGGGCGGCTATCAGGGTGGCGGCGAGCGCAACGACCGCGGCCAGGGTGGCTTCAAGAAAAAGTACGACGGCGACCGCAGCTCCGCTCAGGGCGGTTACCAGGGTGGCGGCGAACGCACCCACAACCGCACCTCCGAGTCCGGCTATGCCGGGCACACCGCGAACGGTGCCGGCGACCGCAAGCCGCGCCACGGTGGTAAGGAAGCCGGCGCTGCCGACTTCAACCGCAAGGGCAAATGGTAGGACGCAACAGCTCGGCGAGCTATGCAGTTCGGGTGAGCTAAGCAGTTCAACGATTTAGGGTCCGGAACCGTCAGGTTCCGGACCCCATCCTTTAAAGGTGTGTCTCTTAAGTTAAGGTATGTCTGTTAACGCGCGCTGCTGAAGGCTGTCAGTCGACCTTGGCGCTGCGGCCACAGGTGAGCGAGAGCAGCTCCTTGTAGTCGGTCGGGAAGACGCTGTGCGGCGTGCCGGCGGATGCCCAGAGCACCGGGTAATCCGCAAGCGTCTCGTCGACCACCGTTTCAACTCGTACCGGATGGCCCACAGGCGCCACACCCCCGATGGACTGACCCGTCGCCGCACGCACTTGCTCCGGAGTTGCGCGGTGGATCTTTCCCCGTTCGAGCCTGGTCGCCAGTGCCTTGGTGTCCACCCGATGGCTGCCGCTGGTCAGCGCGAGCAGCGGGCCGCCGTCGCACATAAATACCAGTGAGTTCGCGATGGCGCCAACCTCGCAGCCCAGAGCCTGCGCAGCCTCCACCGCCGTGCGGGTGGAGTCCGGAAGCACGCGCACCTGCCCCAGCGCCCCGGCCTCGCGGAGCGCATCCGCAACGCTTTGACTGCTGTGTGAGAGCCGTTCCTTGCCCATCGGTCCTCCCTATGAATAGCTAGTGTAGTGTCTCAGTTTTGTTTTGTGGCTTGGAGGGCTACGCGTCCGCGGCGGACTTTTTCGATGATGGAGTCGGCGGTCGCTGTCCAAATCAGCGGCGTGGGGTTCTCGTTGTTGACGCGGATGTAGGCTTCGATTTTCTCGATTAAATCCGGCACCGAGTGGAAGACCCCGCGGCGCAGTGCCCTCTCCGTGAGGTCCCTGAACCAGCGCTCCACCAGGTTCAGCCAGGAGGAGGAGGTTGGGGTGAAATGCAGGTGAAACCGCGGGTTCTTCTCCAGCCATGCTTTCACGTTCGAATGCTTATGGGTCGCATAGTTGTCCACTATGAGGTGGATTTGAAGGCCCTTGGGGACCTCCTTCTCGATGGTTTTTAGAAACCCCAGGAATTCATCGTGCCGGTGCTTGGGCACGCAGGATCCCAGGACCTTTCCCGTGGCGACCTCCAAGGCCGCGAAGAGCGTGGTGGTTCCGTTGCGCTTGTAGTCATGCGTTACGGTCTCGGCCCGACCCCTGACCATCGGCAGGGACGGTTGGGAACGGTCAAGAGCCTGGATCGAGGTCTTCTCATCCATGCAGAAAACCATCGCGTTCTCCGGCGGATTCAGGTACAGCCCGCACACATCAATGAGCTTCTCGTCAAAGTTCGGATCGGTGGAGAGCTTGAACGTCTTGATCAGGTGCGGCTTCAGCCCACGTGCCGCCCAAATCCGCTGCACCTGCGCCGGAGACACACCGACACGTGCCGCCATGGACCGCACCGACCAATGCGTCGCACCCTCCGGTTTGGAAAACCGCGTCAATTCAACGATTTCGGCGATCTTCGACTCCGGGATCGCCGGCTTGCGCCCCCGCCCCTCCTTGACCTTGCCGAACTCCTTCAGCCCTTCCCCTACGAACCGGGCACGCCAAGCCCGCACCGTCGCCGGGCTTACACCCACCACCCGGGAGATCCACTCGTTAGCCAGGCCCTCGGCAGCCATCAGGAGAACCTGCGCCCGCTGCACCTCGCGATGTGAAGCAAGCCGAGACTTGGACAGGGCCTCCAAGACCTGGTGCTGGGCGTCGGTGAGGGTCAATGCGGGAGCTGGATTCGACATGTTCCCAGCTTAATCCACAAGTCATAAACTATTTTGGAGACACACCACTAGCCCCCTTGACGGAACCTAACACGTCGCGGCGGACCACGCATGGTGGCTCTGGAGACCTTCTGGCGGAGATGACGCCCATCCCCGCCAATGACGGCGGCGTCCCCTCGTCATTGGCGGGGACGGGCGTCATAAGTGGCCGGGCCCGAGCTGCTTGCAGTGAAGAGTGCATCGGCGTGGGAAGCCACTGCCGCCTGGCCATGCGTCTGTGACCCGCGAGCGGACGTCTTGAGGCGGCTATCACGCAGTAATCGTCCTGCCCGTTGGCGGTGTCAGTCACGCGACGTACGATCGGGTTAGGTCACGACGAGGGCGTAGTCGTCTGGTCCCGGCGCACTCCTGGCTTGCGCTGAACTGCTCAGTGAAAGGTTCATCCGATGGGTTTTCTGGAAGACGCAAAGAGAAAGGTGAAGGACGCGCTGAATCTTGGAACGGAGGGTCCTGCGGTGGAAGGCAATGACGAAAGCCGGGAAAGCGATCCCCATGACACGTCGACCCCGTCTTCCCTGGAGCGCTCGGGCGCCGAAGCGGAGGGCGGAGCCCTTCCCAGTAGAAACAACAACGACGTCGGTAAAAACAACGAGAATGTTGTCGAATATAGGGATGACGTCAGCACGGGTTTCGGACCCGGCCGCGAACGGCAAGCATCGCCGGCAGGTGGTGGCGCCGGCGTCGAACCTCTCCTTGGACCGGCCGATCCCACCAGATCCGCGACGCCCACCGCGACGGGACGTACGATGGAAGCGGAGAATGCGGACAGACACGGTGACTAAGACCCTGTGTCACGGGCGGGTGCTTCCGTGTGGATTTCGCAGTTGGGAAATCCGCTGGTAAAGTTTTCTTTCGTTGCCCCCCTAGCTCAGTGGTAGAGCGCGTTCTTGGTAAGAACGAGGTCACCGGATCGATTCCGGTGGGGGGCTCTGAATGAGAGGCTCGTGTCAAGGCGGTTTTGGCCGGCTGGCATGGGCCGCACTCATTTACGGCGGTGTAGCTCAGTTGGTTAGAGCGCACGACTCATAATCGTGAGGTCGGGAGATCGAGTCTCCCCACCGCTACAGAAAAGAACCCCCGGAAGCCGCGTGATTCCGGGGGTTTTTCTGCGTGTTGAGTCGCATTTTCTGCGGCAGGGGCACTTCCCAATAAAGTTAAGACCGTGACGGCGGATGCAAATCTAAGACGGCGGACGGTGTTGCTTCCCACCGTAGAGTATCCCGAAATCCGGAAGGCGAACTTTCCATGAGCAGCAGCCCGGCGTTGGCGCGCAGACTGGGAACGGTCGATGCTGTCATGATCGGGCTGGGGTCCATGATTGGTGCCGGCGTCTTTGTGGCGTTCACCCCGGCTGCGGAATCGGCCGGGTCAGGTCTGCTCATCGGACTGGCCGTTGCTGCCTTCGTGGCGTTCTGCAATGCAACATCCTCGGCGCAGCTCGCGACGGTATACCCGGTATCGGGCGGCACCTATGTTTACGGGCGCGAGCGCTTGGGACCGTGGCCCGGGTTCCTTGCCGGCTGGGGGTTTGTGATCGGCAAAACAGCCAGCAGCGCGGCGATGGCGCTGACCTTTGCTGCGTATGCTGCCCCGGTAGGCTGGGAGCGGCCGGTGGCCATTGCCGCCGTTGTGCTGCTGGCCGTGGTCAACTACCACGGAGTGACCCGCACCGCCGCGCTGACGCGCGTGATCGTCGTCGGCGTTCTGATCGCGTTGGCCGTCATTGTGGCAGCGGTCTGGGCGTCCGGTGCGGGGGATGCGTCCCGAATCACTGGCGGCGGGCTCCTCTCCCACGGCTGGTACGGGATCCTGCAGTCAGCAGGCCTGCTGTTCTTTGCGTTCGCGGGTTACGCCCGCATTGCCACGATGGGGGAGGAGGTCCGTGAACCGCGGCGGACCATCCCGCGGGCGATCGTCATTGCCTTGGGGATCACCGTCGTCGTCTACGCCGTGATCGCCGTTACGGTGCTGTCCTCGCTGGGCACGGCGGGTGTGGCTGAATCGCCGGTGCCACTGGCTGCCGCGGTTTCTTCCGGTACGTGGTCGGGCGTGGCTCCGGTGGCGCGAATCGGAGCGGCACTGGCTTCTCTCGGCGCCTTGCTGGCGCTGATCGCCGGGTTGGGCAGAACCAGCCTCGCCATGGCACGCGAATCCGACCTGCCGCGCTGGCTGGCCGCGGTCCATCCCCGCTACAAGGTCCCGCACCGGGCGGAAGTCCTGCTCGCCGTGGTGATCTGCGCCGTCATCCTTGTCACGGATCTGCGCGGCGCCATCGGGTTCTCCTCCTTCGGAGTACTGGTCTACTATCTGGTGGCCAACATCGCCGCCTATACGCAGCCGCGGCAGGACCGGTGCTATCCTAAGGCCCTGCAGGTCGTGGGCGCGCTGGCGTGCGTAGTATTGGTGGCTACGCTGCCGCTGATCTCGGTGAGTGCCGGACTGACCATGTTCGCCGTCGGAATCCTTTACCGCGTCCTGCGGTTGTGGGCGCTGAAGGTGCGATGACTGTTCAGGCGAACCGAGGGGCCGGTGGACCTGCAGAACGGCCGGGATGACCGAGGTCAGCGAACTTGGCGGTTTTCACGGCGCCGGTGCACGACCAAGGGGGCGGGCCGCGAGCCGAGCGTGGATAGCGCCGCTTATTCGGGCCGGAAGTGCCGGCGGAGTCATAATGTCAGTGGCTGGTGGCAATGTTGAGTTATGGACGGTTCAGCAGGAGCACCGGGCACACCGGGCGGGTCAGAAGCGCAGCCGACGACGGCCGTGCTGCTCGCCGCTCTGGTCCTGCCGGAGGGCTTCGAGTCTGCGCTGGGCGCCCACCAGCCGTATCCGCCCCATCCGGGCTATCCGGAGCGCCGGCGGGGCTCCGGGGTTTTGAATCCGGATTTCGAGGCCGGCGTCGCTGCCGCGGACGAGTGGCTGAGCGCGGAGGAAGCAACCTACAACGGTTCCGTGGATGCGCTCATCCAGTGGGGGCGGCTGGAAGCCCGCGTTGCGGCCGGGAAGGCGCGTGAGATTGAGCGTCTCGATGCTGCCAGCGATCGGATCAGCAGGGGGCTGGGCCTGGACTGGTGGCAGCGGCAGGAGGCTGCGGCGTCCACCGCAGCCGAGCTGGCCGCCGCGCTGTGCATCCCCGAAGCCGCCGCGAACGCGCTGCTCTCGGAGAGCTTCATTTTAGTTCATGAGAGGCCCCGGACTCTTCAGGCGCTGGCGGCGGGGGATCTGTCATACCGACATCCCGAGGTCATTCTCGATGAGGTTGGGTCCCTGACAGCTGCGGCGGAACCCGGCATCCCCGCCTGCGTGGCAGCGGAGTTTGAATCCCGTCTGCTGGCCTTAGCCCCGGGACTGACCGTGCCGAAGTTTAAGGCCAAAGCGCGGAAGTGGCGGGAACGGGAGCACCCGGAAACGATGGTTTCCCGGCATAAGGCCGCCGTGACGCAACGCCGGCTTCAGCTGACGCCGGACCGGGACGGGATGTCATACCTGTCCGCGTATTTGCCTGCCCCTACTGCCCAAGGTATCTGGAACCGGGCTACCAGAGCTGCCCGCTCTGCACAGGGTCCCGAGGAACCCAGAACACTGACTCAGTTACGGGTGGACATTGCTGCTGGTTGGATGCTGAACGGTCAAGGCTCACCGGCGGCTCCGATAGCTGCTGACGGCACAGCTGCCGATGGTTCAGCCGTTGGTAGCGCAGCCGACGAGGCAGATAACGACGATCTCGATGATGCGAATTCGGGAACCGGGAGCCCTGACGGGTGCCCTTCTCCCCAGGCGCAGATCCTGGTTACCATCCCCGTCTTCGCCTTGATGGGATTGACCGATGAACCGGCCGAACTCGAAGGCTACGGCCCGATCCCCCCGGATCTGGCCCGCAAACTCGCCGCCGAATGCCCCGAAATCATCAGGCTCCTCATCCACCCGCACACAGGGGAACCCCTCGCCATCGGAAGAGACCGCTACCGGGTTTCGAAACGGCTACGGACTTGGTTGCGTGCCCGGGATCAGACGTGCACGTTCACCGGCTGCAACACTGTAACTGCCGATACACAGCTCGATCACATCACCGGCTGGGAACACGGTAGCGGGACGTCTGAAGATGAGCTCACGGATGAGTGTAAAAAGCATCATCTGATCAAACACTTCAAAGACGGTAAGGACTGCCACGGCAAAAGGAAAGGCAAGTTCGTAACGTGTGATGGAACATCAGCCGATGGGGAAACCGGCGTCGGCGATCCGCCCGGACAGCGCATGCGGGGTTGGACCCCGTCGATGACTAATACCGGTCAAACGGCGTGGACGTCACCGGCCGGGCGGTTCTACCCGCCCCCGCCACCGGACCACCACCCGCCGCGGCTTCCGGAACTCATGGCCCCCTCGACGCAATCATGGGACGTGGCGCCGCCAGGAACGGCACCGCCATGGGATCCGTGTAACGATGCCGGGTACCGCGCCTTGTTTCTCGTTGATTCCGAGGTGCCTGGTGATCCTGAGGGCCGCGGACCTGTCGTAGAAGGCGGGTACTGATCCTGACCGCGGCCGGCGCTCCGTACAGAGTAACTTTGTAGTGGCCGCTGGCATCGTCTGAGCCAGCAGCCGACTAATTCCACCCGACCCGGGAAGGCGGCACTGTGGAACAGCTGGCGCTCATAGTTGGACTGCTCTTTGCCACGGTTGTCGCCGTCGGCCTGGGGGACCGGCTGCGGCTTCCCTACCCGGTGCTGATGCTGATTCTTTCCGCTGCGCTCACCTTCATACCGGGCTTTCCCGATCTGCAGATCGCCCCGGAACTGATCCTGCCGATCTTCCTGCCGCCGCTGCTTTTTGCCACGGCGCAGAAGAGTTCCTGGGCCGTGTTCCGGATCCGCTGGCGGACGCTGCTGCTGATGGCGGTTGCCCTCGTCGTGGTGTCGACCGCCGTGGTGGCCGGAGCCGCCGGGCTGCTGATCCCCGGGATCGGGATTTCGGCTGCCATCGCGCTCGGCGCCATGGTGGCCCCGCCGGATCCGGTGGCCGTGGAATCAGTATCCGCCCGCGTGCACATGCCCCGCCGGCTGAACACCATCCTGCAGAGCGAGGGTCTGTTCAACGACGCGGCGGCCATCGTGATCTTCCAGGCTGCCGCCATGGCCACCGTCGCCGGATCGAAAATCGGACCGGACGTCGCCCTTAAGTTTGTGCTCGGAGCCGCCATCGCCGTGGTGGTCGGTATGGCGATGGGCTGGATCACGGCCCTGATGACCCGGCTGATCCAATCCACGGTGGCGCGCAGCGCGGTAACCCTGGTCGTTCCGTTTGCCGCGTACATTCTGGCCGAGGAGGTGCATGCGTCCGGCGTGATCGCGGTCGTCGTCACCGCGCTGGAACTGAAGCGCCACGCCCGGGCGGAGGACGCGGCGGAACGGATTACCCGTGCCGCGTTCTGGGATGTGGTGGAACTGCTCGCGACCGGGCTTGCCTTTGGACTGGTGGGCCTGGCGATCAAGCGGGTGATCGATGAGGAAGGCACCGCGGTTTTCGCCATGGCCGTGCCAGCCGTCGTGGTCTGCGTGCTGGTGATCGTGGTCCGCGTGCTCTGGCTGACGATGGTGGCCCAGATGATCAAGAAGCGTGGCACTGAGCTGTCCAGGGTTTCCTTCAAGGATGTGATCGTCCTGTCCTGGTGCGGCATGCGAGGGCTGGCCACGCTGGCGCTGGCTTTGGCCCTGCCGCTAACGCTGGACGACGGAAGCGACTTCCCCGCGCGGCACGAGATCATCGTGATCGCCTGCGCTGTGCTGCTGGCCACGCTGGTGCTGCCTGGGCTGACCCTGCCGTGGCTGATGCGCGTCTTGAAGGCGTCCGATGATCCGTCGGTGCAGCGCGACGCGGCCCGCATTCTGGCCCGCCGGGCACAATCCGCGGCAAAGGCGGCGTTGAAAAACAATGCACTCGTGAAGGAACTCCCGCCGGAGAAGGTCAAACTGGTCCGGGAGCGGATGACGCGGCTGTATGGGGAGCTGACGGACGGCTCGGGGGCCCAGGCGACTGTGGCCAATGACGGCGGCAAGCTGGACGAGGCCGCGGCGCGGGAGCTGCGCGCGCGCAGCCGAGAGCTGGTCGTGGCCGTACAGACCATAGCATTGGACGCCGCCCGGCAGGAGATCATCGAGGCACGGAATGAGCCCGGCACGGATCCGGAAGCGGCGGACCACGTGCTGCGGCAGCTGGATCTGCGGACCATGATCATGCCGGAGTAGGTAGGCGCCCGCGTTGCTGTGAAGCGCGAGTTAATTTGCACGTACGGATCGGACGTGATTCCGGTCTCGGCGGATCACGCAGGAGCACCGGCTGGTCTATTCATTCGACTCCTCGCAGCTGATCATCTGGCAATGCCGTTACCACTACTGACCGTGTGGCTACGGGGTGCGCCGTCGAGTGTGTGCAACGCACTCAGGCCCGCGGTGAGCGAACGGCGGGAACACCGTCGAGCCCTGGCCATGTACCGTGAAACGCAGCTAAAATAACAGTTTCGGAACCCTCTCTCCCAGGAATTCTCATGTCTTTTGACGCCAGCACGCAAACCGGCGCGCCCGCAGCCGCAACTACGAAAATGCCCAGGGAATCCGTCGCGGTGATTGCGACGCTTCTGGTGGCGACGTTTGTGGTGATCCTCAACGAAACCATCATGAACGTCGCACTGCCGCGCCTGATGGACAACCTGAACGTCTCCGCATCCACCATCCAGTGGCTCTCCACCGGCTTCATGCTCACCATGGCCGTTGTCATTCCGACCACGGGCTTTGTGCTGCAGCGGCTGACTACGCGGACCGTGTTTCTGCTGGCGATGGGCGCGTTTTGCACCGGCACGGCGCTGGCGGCACTGGCGCCCGGTTTTGAGGTACTGCTGCTGGCCCGGGTGATTCAGGCGGTGGGGACGGCCACCATGCTGCCGCTGCTGATGACCACGATTCTGACTCTGGTACCGCTGGAACGGCGCGGCTTGGTGATGGGCAATGTGACCATCGCCATTTCGGTGGCGCCGGCACTGGGCCCGACGGTTTCCGGGTTGATTCTGCAGGTGCTGTCCTGGCGGTTCATGTTCATTTTCGTACTGCCGATTGCCCTGCTGGCCCTCGCCATTGGTGCCAAATACCTGACGAACATCGGCGAAAAGGAAGTCAATAAGCTCGACGTTTTCTCGGTGGTCCTCACCATGCCGGCGTTCGGCGGCGTGGTCTACGGCCTGAGCCGGATCGGCGGCCAGGGCGACGGCGGATCCAACGTCCCGGCGCTCGCCGCCTTGGTCGTCGGCATAGTGTGCCTGGTGGCCTTTGTGCTTCGCCAGCTGAGCCCGCAGAAAAGCGGAGCCCCGTTGCTTGATCTGGCAGCGTTCAGGTTCCGGATGTTCACCGTCTCGACCGTGCTGATGGTGGTGGCGATGATGGCGCTGTTCGGTAGCGTGATTTTGCTGCCCATTTACCTCCAGCAGGTCCACCACCTCGAAAGTGTCACCACCGGTCTGGTGCTTCTGCCGGGTGGTTTGGCGATGGGGTTGCTGGGCCCGGTGGTGGGGCGGCTTTACGACAGGATCGGACCGTTGCCGCTGACCGTGTCCGGGTCGGTGCTCATGGTGCTGTGCCTGTGGCAGTTCTCCATGCTGGCGGCGCAGACCCCTGTCTGGTGGATCGTGACGGTATATATGGCGCTCAGTGCCGGTCTGGCGCTGCTGTTCACTCCGGCCTTTACCTCCGGCCTAAATCCCCTCCCGCCGCATTTGTACTCGCACGGCTCGGCGATCATGAGCACGCTGCAGCAGGTGGCCGGGGCTGCGGGCACGGCCCTGCTGGTTTCCGTCTTTGCCCTCGCCACCCTTGCCTCCGGCGAGGAAGCCGGAATCCGCACGGCGTTCCTGGTAGCCGCCGTCATCGCCGTTGCCGCCGTCGTCCTCTCCGCGATGATGCGCAAGGAAAAGCCGCGGACGGCGGAGTAGCCCGCCACGTGTGGGAGGCGCCCCCACCACACGGGCGCGGAATAGTCGCCGCGGCCCCGGCGGATATACGGTAGATCTATGTCTTCCACCGTCGGCAACACCGCCCCTCCCGCCAATAATGTCCGTTCCCGCAATATTCCCGCAGACATCGCCAGGTCCTGGCTCCTGGTCCCGGCGACCAAGCCCGAGATCTTTGACGATGCGGCGTCGTCGCGGGCGGATGCCATTGTGCTTGACATCGAGGACGCCGTTGACCCGGTCAACAAGCCCTCGGCGCGGACGGCGGTCATCGATTGGCTGCGCAACGGCGGGCAGGCATGGGTGCGGATCAATGACGTCCACTCGGATTTCTGGGCTGACGATGTGGCAGGTCTGCGCAATGTTCCCGGGCTGCTGGGGGTCATGCTCGCCAAGACGGAGAACGCGGAGCAGGTCAAGGAGACCTACCACCGGCTGGACGGTAAAAGCCGTGTGCTGGCGTTGGTGGAATCCGCAGTCGGGATCGAGGAAGCGAATCACATCGCGCGGTCGGAGGGCGCATTCCGGTTGGCCTTCGGTTCCGGTGACTTCCGCCGGGACACGGGGATGAGCGCGGACCGCGAAGCGATGGCCTATCCCCGCGCCAAGCTGGTGGTGGCGAGCCGAGTCGGGAACCTTCCTGGTCCCATCGACGGACCCACGGTGGGCACCAACCACCCGATTCTGCGCGAGCAGTCTGCCATCACTGTCGCGATGGGGATGACGGGGAAGCTCTGCCTGGCCACGGATCAGACCACGATCATTAACGAGGTCATCAGCCCTACCCCCACCGACGTTGCCTGGGCTTCGGACTTCATGGCGGATTTCGATGCCCGCGGCGGCGTGATCCGGGATGGTTCGGATCTGCCGCGGCTCGGGCGTGCCGAGAAGATCATCAAGCTGGCCGTAGCCTTCGGCGTCCAGCCGGCGGTCTGATCAGGCGTGGCCGTCGGGCCAGTCACAGTGGCCGCGCCCGCCGCGCCCGGCCGGGTGAGTGGTGGCATCTGCCCTTGGAGCGGTGGTTGAAGGGCCAGATGTCCCGACTCGACGGAGTGGATCTGGGGTTCGCGGTGGTGGCATGCTGATCCGCGGGGTGGTGTGGGACGCAACCGGACCATCGCTGTCCTGCACAACGGACGACGGCGATGCTGCCGTCCCGTTGTCGGCCGGCCAATGGCTGCGGTTCGGTGTTCACAACGGGCCGCGGCAGTGCGTGGGCTCCTTTGTCGTGCAGGGGCCGACGGTGTCCGTGCATTGTCGCTGTCCGGAATCGGCCGCCGCGGAGCGGAGCTATCAGTGCGGACGGTGTTTTGCCCGCGATGATTTCCGCTATATGCATGACTTTCACCGCAGCGGCATCGCGCCCGCCGGGCTCAGGGCGTACCTGGGCCAGCCGCACTGGCTTTACATTGCGACCTTTGCCGACGGGGCCACGAAGGTCGGCACGGCATCGCAACGCAGCAAATGGAGCAGGCTCGCGGAGCAGGGTGCGGTGCTGGCGCAGTACGTCGCACTCGCTGACGACGGCCGCATCGTCCGGCAGCTGGAAGACCTGGTCACCGCGAATCTGGGGCTGACGCAGCACATCAGATCCGCGGCGAAGGCGGCGGCGCTGCTGGAGCCGTTGCCGGCCGCTGAACTGGCCGCAGTCAACGGCCGCCACGCCGGTGCCGTCAGGGAAATTCTGCGGGGCGTCGGGATGGCGGGCTTCCAAACCGTAAGGGAAGGCTGGGACCGGCCGGCTCTCGCGGCCGGACTGGCCGATCCGGGCGCCGCGCCGCGGGAGCGTCGGCACGCTTATCCGTCGACCTTGGACGACGGCGGGCACGGGCTGTTGATCAGGGCCATGCTGGGCGGTTACGTGCTGGCCGGTATGGATGGCATCGATTCGGACTTCGTGGCCAACCTGGGCCAGCTCAAGGGCAGACGCATCACCCTTGGCCACCACCGTTCCGCAGTCCCTATCGTCCAGGATTCCCTCTTCTGACATCTGAGGTGCCCGCGTTGGGGCCATTTTGCCGAAACGCCCCAACGCGGGCACCTCGGATGCAAGGGCTAAGCTGGTGTGCGTGCTCAACGAATTTTGGGAAACCTCCGGCCGGCTCTACAAGGTCCTGGTCTTCGGCGCCATGGGCGCGATCGCCGTCGGCCTGGTGCTCACCGTCGTCGGGGCGAACGCTCATGATCCGGCCAGGACGTACCTTGGGCTGCCGTTCATTGGCCTGGGCCTGATTCTGCACATGGTGGGTCTGGTGGTCCGCGGCCAGCACGTCCGGAAGCTGCTGCGCAGGAAATAACCGCATGCCCACGTCACTGATGCTTCTCCCCAGCCCGCTGCTGGGCCCGTCCGTGTGGCAGCCGGTGGCGCAGGTGCTGGATGACCGTGGCTGGGATGTCGTGACATGCCCGGTATCCGCGCCGCCGCAGACAACACAGGACGTTCTGGACGCTTTCCTCGCTGCGCTGCCGCTGGACCGGGAGCTTGTGGTGATACCGCACAGCAACGCTGGCGCCTACGTCCCGGCGCTGGTGATGCAGCGGCGGGTTGTCGCCTCCATTTTCGTTGACGCCGTACTCCCGCCGGACCGCGGGCGCGTTCCGCTTGCGCCAGCGGCATTTCTGGATTTCCTGCGGGGGATCGCGGACAAGACCGGTCTGCTTCCGGTTTGGACCATGTGGTGGGACGAGGCCGACGTTGCGTCCTTGTTCCCGGACGCCGTTACCCGGGCGCGGGTCGAGGGGGAGCAGCAACGCCTTCCGCTGTCCTATTTCGAGGGGTCGCTGCCGGTGCCGGAGGGCTGGGCTTCTCGGCCGGGGGCGTATCTGGCTTTTGGTGATATCTACGCCGCGGAGCGGGACGAAGCCGCGCGGCGGCAGTGGCCGGTGCGCACGTTGCCCGCCACCAACCATCTGCACCTGTTGAATGATCCGGTACAGGTGGCCGGCGAGTTGGAGTCCCTGCTTGGCAGGCTCGGGCGCGTTCGGCACTAGACTGTTCCGGCTGGACAGTGGGTCAGCCGACGACTTCAAGGACAGGCGACGACGAGGACGTCTGCCTCTCGCCACCCGGCGGAGGGTGAGCAGTGACATGGCGGCGGCTCCGGGCATCAGCACCAGCCCGACGGCGGACACCAGGCCCGCCCCGGAGTCAAAGGCCTGCCGGGCCGAGGCCAGGAGTTCCGCGGCCGGCACGTCCGTAGGCTTCTGCGCAGGAAAAAGCGCCAACCATGCGCCCGGGTCAACATGCGCAGTACCGGCCGGGCTGCTGATGCGCAGACGTTGACGGCCTGGCCAACGTTGACGGCGGGTGACGGCGGGTGACGGCTGACGGGTAACGGGCGACGACGGCGGCAGATGGCCGCCGCCGTCGTCGTCAGCCTCTCGCCACCCGGCGGAGGGTGAGCAACGACATGGCTGCGGCGGCGAGCATCATGGCAAGCCCGACGGCAGCCACCACGCCGGCACCGGAATCGAAGGCGCGCTGGGCGGAGCCGATCAGCTCCGCGGCCTGGCCGGGCGGCAGCGAGGCTGCGGCGTTGATGGCCCCGCCCAGCGTCTGACGTGCGCCCTCGTGTGCCTGGGCCGAGAGAGAATCCGGCACGGAAACATGGAACCGGTATGCGGCTGCCAGAATGCTGCCCAGCACCGCGGTTCCCAGCACGGAACCCACCTCATAAGCCGTCTCCGATATGGCGGATGCCGCACCGGCCTTGGCCGCCGGCGCCGTCGCCAGAATCAGGTCATTGGAAATAGTCTCCGCCATGCCGACTCCTGAGCCAAGGAGGACAAAGGCCAGCAGTAGTCCGGATTCGGATCCGGAGCCGTTCAGCAGCACGGTCAGGTACCCGGCCGCGTTGAGCAGCAGCCCGGTGGCCACCAGAAAGGCTGGTCGGATGCGCCGCGCCAGCCGCACCACCAGCAATCCGGTCACGATCGACATGACCAGTCCGGGAAGGAGGGTCAGCCCGGCCCGGGTGGGGGACTGCCCGGCCACCAGCTGCAGGTGCTGCGAGACAAAATACAGGAAACCCACCAGCGAGAAAATGCTGAGCAGATTTGCCGCCACGGCCCCGCTGAACACGGGGTTGGTGAATAGCCGGACGTCCAGCATGGGCGTCCTTTGCCTCAGTTGACGGTGAACGAAGACGACCCCCAGGACAACGCCGACAAGTCCAACCAGCAGCGGCAACAGTGAACCGGGGCCGGGGGCTTCCGTTGCGAGCGCCTTGATGCCGTAGATCAGCGGGACCATCGTCCCGAAGGAAAGGGCGATGCTCGCCGTGTCAATCCGCCCGGGGGCGGGGTCTTTCGATTCGGGGACACACAGCGGGGCCAGGATGGCCAGCGGGATGAGCATCGGGACGGCGAGGAGGACGACCCCGCCCCACCAGAAGTTCTCCAGCAGCAGCCCGCCCAGCAGCGGCCCCAAGGCCGCGCCGCCGGAGAATGCCGCGGCCCAGATGGCGATCGCGGTGCGGCGCTGACCGGCGTCTGTGAAGATATTGCGGATCAGCGACAGGGTGGAGGGCATCAGCATGGCTCCGAAGAGTCCCAGCATGGCCCGGCACCCGATCAGGGCGTTGGCGCTGGGCGCAAAGGCGGCAACCACGGACACGGCGGTGAAGCCCAGACTGCCTACCATGAGCATCCGGCGGCGGCCGAAGCGGTCGGCCATGCTGCCCATCGGGACGAGCAGGCCCGCCAGGATCAACGGGTAAATATCGATGATCCAGAGCAGGCCTGTGGCGGTAGGGTTCAGTGCCAGTGAAATGGCCGGGACGGCAAAGCTGAGCACGGTATTGTCCACGGCGACGAGCAATACCGGGAGCATCAGCACTGACAGGGCCAGCCATTCACGGCGGCCTGCCCTGGTACCGGCGGGTGCCGTACGCAAGGTACCCGCGGCCATCGGGGCGGCGGAGTGACGGGCAGTGCTGGCTGACATGATGCGGCATTCCTTAAGTGGTAAGAGGTTCTACGATACTATACCGTCTGGACTGTTTAGTAAACCGTCCAGCCGGTATAAAGAGACCGCTGCTTAGGTAGGATGGGTGCCATGCCCAATCAGCCCTCGGCCCGGGACCGTATCCTGCTTGCCTTCGAGAACCTTCTGATCAATGAGGGTGAACGCTCGGCCACGTTAGATGCGGTGGCCGCGGCCGCCGGGGTGTCCAAGGGTGGGCTGCTCTACCACTTCAAGAGCCGGGACGCGCTGACCTCGGGGCTGATTCAGAAGCTCGGCGAACTCGCCGAGGTGGACTTTGCCAGGATGCGTCAGGCTCCGGAGGGCCCGGCGGACTATTACATCCGCACGTCCGTCTTCTCCGAAACCACCTTCGACCGGACACTGGTGGCGGCGACGCGGCTGGCCCAGAGCCAGGATGTCCAGGTCAGTGAGGCCTTCACAGCGATGCAAAGCAGATGGCTGGAACTGATCCGGGAAGAAGTCCAGGACGCCGCCGTCGCCCGTGCCATTCTGCTGATCGGTGACGGCCTCTACTACAATGCCGCGCTATTCGGCGGACCGCAGGGACAGCAGGAACGCTTCGGGGCCGAGGCCACCGGGAAACTGCTTCGTGTTGTCGGCATGCTCAAGGAGCAAACACCCGCTGCCGGGAATCCCTAGACTTTAATTTCGCTGGCAAGGTAGTCGGCAAAGCCACCCTGGACGAAGCTCGTCGTCCGCCCAGAGGTCTGGACACGGCAGGCATCGGTGGCGCGCATCCGCAGTCCCGCGGCAGCGGCAGCGAGGACAAAGCCGCGGTCCTCATGCAGCGCCAGGCCCTGGAAACCGCCCAGCCGTTCATAGGCATCGGCACGGAAACCCAGGTTTGCGCCATGGATATGGTTATGCCCGTCCCGCAGGCTGTGGGCTGCAAACCAACGGTCCAGTTGCGCCTCGGTCAGATCCGACGTCTCCGGCTCGACCGTACCCACCATGACATCCCAGCCCTCTTCCGCGGCCTCGGCCTGGGCCAGCAGCCAGTTTCCCGGCACGAAGCTGTCCGCGTCGGTATTCGCTATCCACACGGCGGCGGGCAGCAGCCCGCAGGCCCGCAATGCACTGCGGATGCCGAAATTCCGTGCACGGCCGACGTTGCCCGCCCCGTAGCTGAGTGCGGTGGCTAGGGTGTTCCGTTCGACGATGGCTGCGGATGCATCGTTGGTCCGGTCAAGCACCACCGTCACGCTCACTTCCAGCCCCGGACGGGTGCGCCGCAGGACCCGATGTGCCTCGTCGAGGGCATCGAGGCAGCGGGGGAGCAGGCGCTCTTCGTTGCGTGCCGGGACGACGACGGCCAGTTGCCTGAGCGCGGATGTCATGATCCGTCCTGCGGCACCGTGAAGACCTCCAGGATGAAATCTTCTTCGGTGTAACGTCCACGGGGTCTGAGCCGCCCGTCGCCGCGCAGGAATTCATGCACCTCGTCGCCGCGCAGCGGCCAGCCGCTGATCTGGTGCCGCCAGTGGCACGCCAGCAGGGTTCCGCCGGGCAGCAGCGAGCCGAGCATCAGCTCCAGGGTCTGCTGCAGTGATTCGTGGTCCAGGTAGTATCCCACCTCGGACAGGACGATCACGTCGAAGGATCCCTCCGGCCAGTGCCCGGGCACGGCCAGCTGCAGAGTGCGTACGCCGGGGATCCCGGCCGTCCGTCGGGCAGCGGTTTTCACCGCTTCGGCGCTCAGGTCCACGCCCAGCACTCTGTCGCAGCGTCTGGCAAGGTCGCGGGTCAGTACCCCGGTGGAACAGCCGATCTCCAGCGCGGAGACATAGTGCCGCGCCGGCAAGGCGGCCAGCGTCAGCAGCCGCTTGCGTTCTTCGTACCAGGCCTCCGGCGCGGACCACGGCTCGGCCAGATTGCGGTGAACCGCGTCAAACTGGGCCTGCGCCCAGCTCAGCCGCTCATCGCCGTCGGGCACTATGGACCCGGCGGCATCGATGAAGATTTCAAACGGTCGGCTGAAATGGCTGATCATCGCCGCGGACAGCAGGGTCTCGTCTCCGGGCAGGTCAGAGAGCGGCGCATTCTGGCTGAAGTGGCAGTTGATGGCCTGTTCCCTGCGTGCCATATCCGGGCCGTCCAGGGTCAGCCGGCGCATGGACGCCCACGGCACCGATGGATCGTCCGGGGTGCCCCAATGCCAGAGCCAGACCGGGTATTCCAGCAGCGGGTTCCCGCTTTCCAGCGCGGCCGCTGCCGCGGCTTCCCCCGCCGCGTCGTGGTCGGCATGCCCGTCGGAGCGCCACGGCGCCACGATCAGGGATTCGCCGGGTTCGGGGCCGCATTCGGCGAGGATTGTCCGTCTCAGCTGGTCGCGGCCGACGGCGACGCGGCCGTCGGGAATGCCCAGGTGGGTGATCAGCGCCGCCGGGGCAACGGTACCAACGGCGTGTACGAGTTCCTGGCGTCGGATGACGGCCAGCTGTTCGGGGGTATGCGTGCTGGAGCCGGGGTGGGATGCCTCACCATCCGTGGCCACCACCAGCCGGACCTCCAGCCCGTGCCGGGTGGCCTGCTGCAGCAGGCCCGCGGCGGCCAGCGTTTCGTCGTCGGGATGGGCCGCAACGAGCACCAGTCTGGTGTAGCTCCCGAACCGAAGGTTCAGCTCCGGTGTGTCCGCAAGCCGTGTCGAGTCGCGCCACAGCTGCTCGTCCGTGCCGTGGTCCAGATGGCTGAACGTCACCATGGAAGCTGCGATTGTGCGAGGATCTGCTGGCCGATCGATGCCACGGATCTCTCCGCGTGGTCCTGGCGCAGATAGAAGGCAAGATCGGCGGTACGCCTGGCATGATGGATATCGAAGGCCAGCGGTTCCGGACCCATAGCATGGCCGGCCAGCTCCAGTATCGACTCGCTCGCATGAGCGACGGCGGCCCGGGCACGTGCCGCCGTCAGCGCATCGGGGCCTGCGCGCCTGGTGCCGTCGGCCCGCCGGGCCGCAACCGCCAGCGCATTGCGCCCGGCCGCCAGGTGGCCGTCTATCAGCCCAAGATGCATGAGGGAAATCTGATCCGGCTCCCGGCCCCTGCCATGCGCGTAGACCCTGCGGGCCACAGCCGTGGCGGCACCGAACCAGATCGCCGCCACACCTGCACCGCCCCAGGAAAACCCGGGGCGCGAAAAATACCAGCCTGTCCCGCCGATCGGAGTCGCCGGCACATGGTCAAAGGACACCGGGCCGCTGGTGACCTCCGGCAGGCCGAGGGCCACCCAGCCGACATCGGACGAACTGACCCCAGGATCCTTCAGGCTGACCGCAAAGGCCCGCCGTCCGCTGTCCGTGCGGGCGGTGACGATGGCGTGGGTGAGATGAGTCGCCAGGGAACACCACGGCTTTGTCCCGGTGAGGACCCATCCGTCGCCATGACGGTGGGCCTTCAGATGATGGTCCTTGCCCTCGGCGGCAAAGACACCCCAACAGCTGTCGTCGGCCTCCACCACGGCGTCGAGCTCAACAGACGGCGCCTGATGAATGATGCTCAGGGCATCCAGATGCGGCTCGATGGTTCTCGCAACGGTCAGGTTGCAGGCGCCAAGTGTGGCAAGGGATTCCCATAGATGCATGGTCCGGCCCTCCATCGGGTGCGGCAGTTCCTGCCCCAGGCTGACTGCCAGCGTGAGTGCCGCGCCGACGGCGCCGTTGCAGGCCAGCGCACGGTCCGCCAGGCCGCCGAGTTCGGCTACCCCTGCGGCCCGGCGGCTTCGGTCCGGTTCGAGCCGGACCGGGTCCATCGCGGCGGTCTTGTGGCCGGCAGGGCCAGACCCAGGGGCATGGGCAGGACCAGAGCCAGGCACATCGGCGGGAGCGTGGGTGAAGGTGCGGGCGGGTTCGGCATGGGCTGGGGGCTGCGGCTGGTCGGTGCTGGTCATGGCGTCCTCACAATGGTCATTCACACAATGGGCGGCGGCAGGTAATCAACGGTGGGTGGTCACGGTGCGGGTGGTCACGGGGCGGGCTTTCGGCACCCGGCCGCCGGCATTACGCGCCCTGACGCTTTGCCGACTTCTTGGCAGCCGGTTTCCTGGCCGAAGGCTCGTCGGCCGGCGGCTTGTGCGCAGTTGTTTTCCGCGCAGGCGTGGACCCTGACCTGGACGCTGCAGTGGCCGGTTTGGACTTGCGGTTTCGTTCCACACTGCGCTTCAACGCCTCCATCAGATCGAGGACCTGGCCCGTACTGCTCTCGTCACTCTCTCCGAAGGTGGCTTCGGTGTCCAGCGCATCACCCGTGGCCAGCTTGGCGTCAATGAGGGTGCGCAGCTGCACCTGATACTCGTCGGTGAACTGTTCCGGCTCGAAGTCACCGGAGAATGAATCCACCAGAGCGGCGGACATTTCCCGTTCCTTGGCGGAGATACGGACGGATTCGTTCAGCGCCGGGAAGCTGGCTTCCCGGACCTCGTCGTCCCAGAGCAGGGACTGCAGCATCAGGACATCCCCGCGCACCCGCAGGGCTCCGAGCCGGGTTTTCTGCCGCAGCGCGAACTGCACGATGGCGGTGCGGTCCGTTTCCTCCAGCGTCCTGCGCAGCAGTACATAGGCCTTGGCCGACTTTGAATCCGGCTCCAAGAAGTAGCTCCGGTCAAACATGATCGGATCCAGCGCGGCGCTGGGGACAAACTGGACCACATCGATCTCCCGGCTGCGTTCCTCCGGCAGGGAGGCGAGATCCTCGTCCGTCAGCACGACTGTCCTGTCGCCGTCGTCGTACGCCTTATCAATGTGGTCATAGTCCACCACATCCCCGCAGATCTCGCAGCGCCGCTGGTACCGGATCCGGCCGCCGTCCTTGTCATGGACCTGATGCAGCGCGATGTCGTGGTCCTGGGTGGCGCTGTAGACCTTCACGGGGACGTTGACCAGGCCAAAGGCAACCGCGCCCTTCCAGATAGCTCTCATCTGCCCAGTGAACACCACGGCTGCTGAACAAAGCTAGCTTTCGCCCCGGAATCGGATAAAACTGGGGGCATGACACCGTCGGAGGAGCCCGGGCGGGATAAACAGACCGTCACCGTTGCCGGGCGCCGGCTGACGCTGAGCAATCTCAACAAGGTGCTGTATCCGCATTCCGGCACCACCAAGGGGGACGTCATCTCCTACTATTCCGCGGTGTCGCCGCTGCTGATCTCCGCCGCGAAAGACCGGCCGGCGACGCGCAAACGATGGGTCCACGGCGTGGGGACCGCCGAACACCCGGGGCAGATGTTCTTCCAGAAGAATCTCGACGGTTCAGCCCCGGACTGGGTGCCGCGCGGCAGCATCGAGCACAAGGACCGCACCAACGACTACCCCCTGGTCAACGATCCGGCGACTCTGACGTGGCTGGGGCAGATTGCCGCGTTGGAAATACACGTGCCGCAATGGCGTTTCGGCCCGGATGGTAACGCGCTCAATCCGGACCGGCTGGTGCTGGACTTGGACCCGGGGGAGGGCATGGGGCTGCCCGAGTGTGTGCAGGTCGCGCACCTGGCCCGGGCGATTCTGACGGATATGGGGATGCTGCCGGTGCCAGTGACCAGCGGCAGCAAGGGGATCCATCTCTATGCGGGGCTGGACGGGATGCGCTCGTCGGATGAAATTTCCGCGTTTGCCCACGAGTTGGCGAGGGCCTTGGAAGCGGACCATCCGGATCTGGTGGTCAGCGACATGAAGAAGTCTCTGCGTCGGGGGAGGGTTCTGGTGGACTGGAGCCAGAACAACGCGGCGAAGACCACTGTGGCCCCGTATTCGCTGCGTGGTCGGTTGGAGCCGATGGTGGCGTTCCCGCGGACCTGGCGCGAGCTGGCTTCCCCTGCGCTGGCGCAGCTGGATTACCGGGAAGTGCTGCGGCGGATCAAAAAGCGGAAGGATCCGATGGCGGCGCTGACCGGGCAGTTCGGGGGCATCGGGGCCAAGGCGAAGGACAGCACTGCCAATGACGACGACGGCGGCGTGGACCGGCTGGTGAAGTACCGCAGCATGCGGGATGCGGGCAAGACTCCTGAGCCGGTGCCCGCGGCACGCGCCGGTCCTGCGGAGGGGCGGAGTTTTGTTATCCAGGAGCATCATGCGAGCCGGCTGCACTGGGATTTCCGGCTGGAGCGCGACGGCGTTTTGGTCTCCTGGGCGCTCCCGAAGGGCGTGCCCGAATCGACGGGGAAGAACCATCTGGCCGTCCAGACCGAGGATCATCCGCTTGAATACGGGACGTTCGCGGGGTCCATTCCGCGGGGGCAATATGGTGCGGGCGAGGTCACGATCTGGGACGCGGGCAGCTACGAAGCGGAAAAATGGCGGGACGGGAAGGAAATCATTGCCACCCTGACCGGCCGCCCCGAGGGGGGCCTGGGAGGCGTGCGGAAGTACGCCCTGATCCACACCGGCGGGGATGGCCGGGCCGAGAACACCTGGCTGATCCACCTGATGAAGGACCAGCCGGGTGCCAAAGGCGCCGGCAACGGGGCGAGGGAAGAGGCACCGGCCGCCGCAAAGGCTTCGGCCAGGGACGGATCAGGCGTTCCATCGATCATGCCCATGCTGGCGACCGTTGGCTCTCTGCAGGATCTGGACGCTGACGAGGATTGGTTTCTGGAGATGAAGTGGGACGGCGTGCGCGCCATTGCCGCTGTGCAGGACGGCAAAGTCACGCTGACCAGTCGGAACGGCATTGATATGACCGCCGTCTATCCCGAGCTTGCGGAGCTGTCCGACCTTGTGGCTGCCCGCGACGCGGTGCTGGACGGCGAAATCGTTGCCCTCAACAAGGCCGGGAGGCCGGACTTCGGGCTCCTGCAGAGCAGGATGAAACTCACCCGTCCTGCAGATGTTGACCGTGCCCAAAAGGAGGTGCCGGTTCACTTCATGGTCTTTGACCTGCTCTTCGTCGATGGCGAACGACTCACCGGAGCGGACCTCTCCGCGCGCCGGCCTCGGCTGCAGAGCGCGCTGTCACCGGACCGGGACGGCCGCATTCAGCTGTCCCCGCTGCTGGACCTCACGGCGGAACAGGCGCTGGCGAGCAGCTCGGAGCTGGGCCTCGAAGGCGTTCTGGCCAAAAAGGCCACCAGCCGCTATGAGGCCGGAAAACGGAGCCCAGGGTGGATAAAAATCAAGCATGAGCGCAGCCAAGAGGTAGTCGTGGGTGGCTGGCGTCCAGGCAAGGGGCAGCGTGAGGGAATGGTCGGATCCCTGCTGCTCGGTGTCCCGGACGGCGGCTCGCTGAACTATGTGGGCCGGGTCGGCACCGGTTTCAGCGAGCGTGAGTTGGTGGAGCTGACCACGGAACTGGCACGCATCGAGCGCCGAACTACACCGTTTGACGATGTCCCGCGCGCCGATGCGGCGGACGCCAGTTGGGTAACTCCGAAGCTGGTGGGCGAGGTGGCCTTTTCGGAATGGACAGGCACCGGACGGCTGCGGCATCCGGTGTGGCGCGGCTGGCGGCTGGACAAAAATGCGCAGGATGTGGAACGCTCTCCCGGTTGATTCGAGCCGTTTCCACTCCACCTCAGCCCAGGTGGCTACGTGGTCCGCCGATTTCCGTGCCGCGTTAACTTCCGTGCTCCGCAGATTTCCGTGCTCCGCTAATGTTGAAGCATGAGTATAAATCCGGACCTCCAGGGCCGCAGCTACCCCGCCGGGGCCGTCTATGAGGTCGGCCGTGAAAAGATCCGCGACTTCGCGCTCGCGGTCAAAGCCACCCACCCCGCGCATTTCGAGATTGAGGCGGCCAAGGCTCTCGGGCACGCTGATCTGGTGGCTCCGCCTACCTTCGCCATCATCGTGGCACAGCGGGCCGACGCCCAGCTGATCAGCGATCCGACCTCGGGAATCGACTTTTCCCGCGTCGTGCATGCCGAGCAGCGCTTCACGCACCATCGCCCGATCGTGGCCGGCGACCGCCTGATGGCCGCACTGCACGTGGACAGCGTCCGCGCCATGGGCGGGGGCGCCATGATCACCACAAGGGCAGAAATTTCGACGACGGAGGGCGAGCCGGTGGCCACAACCACGTCCGCCATCCTGGTCCGCGGGGAGGGGCAGTAATGCATATTTCCGCACTCACCGTCGGCCAGGAAGTCGGTTCACGCCGGATCGCGGTGACACGGCAGGATCTGGTCCGCTACGCCGGCGCCTCCGGCGACTTCAACCCGATTCATTGGAATGAACGGTTCGCCCGGGAGGTGGAACTGCCCGGCGTGATCGCGCACGGCATGTTGACAATGGGTGCCGCCGTCCAGCTGGTGACCGATTGGGTCGGGGATCCGGGAGCCGTCGTGGATTATCAGACCCGTTTTACCCGGCCCGTGCCGGTCCCCGACTCGGAAACCGGAGCCGAGATCGCCGTCGTCGGCGTTATTGGTGCCCTTGACACAGAGAAATCCACTGTGCGGGTCGATCTTACGGTAAGCGCCGAGGGTCAGAAGGTCCTGGTCAAGGCTCAGGCCGTTGTCCGGCTGGCGTGAATGAATTCCCGCCGCGCTCCATCCTTCTGTGTTCCATCTTTTAGGGTTGAACCCCTCTGCCAGCGAGGCAGATAGGCTGGAAGCGTGACACAGCAAAAGCTCCTGAGTTCCCTGACCACACTGGGCACCGGCGGGGCCGCCGGAAACTTCATCGAGGCCTGTTCGGAACAGGAGATCATCGAGGTGGTGCGTTCGGCCGATGCGGCCGGCGATCCGCTGCTGATCATCGGTGGCGGCTCCAACCTGGTGATTGCCGATGCAGGCTTCGCCGGCACGGTGCTCAGGATCGCCAGCACGGGCTACACCATCAACTCGGAGGATAGCTGCGGCGGCGTGTCCGTCGTCGTCCAAGCAGGCCATAATTTCGACGACCTGGTTCACACGGCGGTGCTTCATGCCTGGAGCGGGATCGAGGCGCTCTCCGGCATTCCGGGTCTCGCCGGAGCCACCCCCGTACAGAATGTGGGTGCCTACGGCGCTGACGTGTCACAGACCATTTCGGCCGTCAGGGTCTGGGACAGGCAGCGGAATGTGCTGCAGACGTTCACCCATTCAGAGCTGAAATTTGGGTATCGCGATTCAATCCTTAAACAGACGACGACGGCGGGTTCGCCGCGCTACGTGGTGCTGACGGTCGAGTTCCAACTGGCACTGGGGCGGATGAGCGCACCCATCAGGTACGCCGAGCTGGCGCGGGTACTGGGCGTCGAGGTGGGCAAACGGGCCTACGGATTGGACGTGCGCCGCGAGGTGCTGGCCCTGCGGGCAGGCAAGGGCATGGTGCTGGACACCGAGGACAGGGACACTTGGTCCACAGGCTCCTTCTTCACGAACCCGATGGTGACAGCGTCCGTGGCTAGGTCGTTGCCGGCGGAGGCGCCGAAGTACCCTGCGCCAGACGGCGGATTGGTGAAGCTCAGTGCCGCGTGGCTGATAGACCGCGCGGGCTTTACCAAGGGTTTCGGGCTGCAGAGCGGCAGCGTCTCCGGCGCGCGGGCGTCGCTGTCCACCAAACATACGCTTGCCATCACTAACCGCGGGTTCGCAACCACGGAAGACGTGCTGGCGGTGGCCCGGGCGGTGCGCGCCGGCGTCGACGCCAAATTCGGTATTTCGCTCCAGCCCGAACCATTGCTGATCGGCTGCGTCCTCTGATGTTCGGTCCGGGTTCTTGAAGCGCCGCCGCAGCTAATGCGTCATACCATACGCCGGTAGGGGGGCAAGACCACTCCACCGTGTGATGCGCCGGCGGGTACCGGCTCCGTAGTGTCGAAGAAGATCAAGAATTAAGTCTTCGAAGGGCCTTCACATGTCATCTGTAACACTCCAGAGCCCGATCCGCACGGCTCGCCCGGCGCGGGACCGCCATGTCACCGATTTCATTGCGCTGGCGGAGACAGTCCGGGCCGCTGGCCTGATGAAGCGCGACATTAGCTGGTACACCTGGCGAATGATCAGACTGGGCGTAGCTTTCGCCGCCACAGGCGTCATGTTTGTGACGCTGGGACAGAGCTGGTGGCAGATGTTGACCGCCCTCATCTTCTCCTTCCTGCTGGGCCAGGCCGGCTTCCTGGCCCACGACGCCGCGCACCGGCAGATCTTCGCCTCCGCTAAGAAGAACGAGTGGACCGGACGCATCGTCGGGAACCTCTTCGTCGGACTGAGCTACGGCTGGTGGATGAACAAGCATGGCAAGCACCACGCCAACCCGAATAAAATCGGCAAGGATGATGACATTGCCACCGGCGCCGTAATTTTCAACCCGGAGGACGCCGGCCAGCGCAAGGGCTTCGGCAAATGGTTCGCCGCGCACCAGGGTACGTTCTTCTTTCCGTTGCTGACGCTGGTGGCGCTGGACCTGCACATCTCGGCGCTGCGCCGGGTCTTCAACAAAAATGAGATCGTACCGTCCCGCAAGGCCGAAATCGGGTTCTTGGCCGTGCGCCTGATCGGACTGCCGGTCGCCGCCTTCATCGTCATGGGTCCCTGGATTGCCCTGGCGTTCATGGTTGTTCACCTGGCCTCCTTCGGCGTGTATTTTGGCGGCGCCTTCGCTCCGAACCACAAGGGCATGCCGCTGGTGCCCAAGGACGTCAAGATCGACTTCATGCGCCGTCAGACGCTGATGAGCCGCAACATTTCCGGCGGCTGGTGGGTGGACAAGGGCATGGGTGGCCTGAATTACCAGATCGAGCACCACCTGTTCCCCACCATGTCCTCCAAGAATCTGAAGCTGGTGCAGCCGATGGTCCGTCAGTACTGCGCCGAGCGCAACATCAAGTACACGGAGACCACGCTCGGACAGTCCTACATGATTGTGATGAAGTACCTGAACCGGGTCGGCTTGGGTCAGCGCGATCCCTTCGAGTGCCCGATCACCGCGAACATGCGCTCCGCCCGCTGACCCCTCGGGGAATCGTGCCGCGGGTCGCCGAGGACCGATGAAATTGCGCCGGTTCCGCGTTTGTAGCAGGATCGGCTCATGGAACCCACTGCCGAAGACCTGCGGACCGTCATCGATGATCTGATGGGTCGCTTTTCTGGAATCCCCGATGATAACTGGCAGCTGAATGCCCATGAACTCGACTGGAGCTGCAGGGAAACGGCCGCGCACATTCTGGATGATTTCGGTTTTTACGCCATGCAGCTTTCCGGGACCAAACCACCGCAGGAATCCTATATCGAGTTGCAGGATCCGCCGCCTTGGCGGGATGGTGGCCCGCAACTCCTCTTCTACCCGGATGCCGGCACCGGGACGCCTGGCATTGTCAGCTGCCTCGACGCAGTGGGCGGCCTGCTCGTTGCCGTCGTCGCTGCCGCCCCGGCCGACCGGCGCGGATATCACCCCGCCGGACTCTCCGATGCCTCCGGTTTCGCCGCCATGGGCATTGTCGAAGCCGTCCTGCACTGCCACGACATACTGACCGCCCAGGGCGTCGACTACCGGCCGGACGATGCGATCACCGACCGGGTCCTCGCGCGGCTGTTCCCCGACGTTCGCCGGACGTCCGATTGCTGGCAGGATCTGCTGCGTTCCTCCGGCCGCACTGCTGAGACCCGGGGCCAGCACTGGCGCTGGGATTCGGCGGTGCGCACCGGCCGCTAGATCCCCGGCCCTGCTCCTTCAGCTGAGGTGACCGTGATGAGGCCGTTTCCCTAAGCGTCCCCACTATCGGCACGTCAGTTTTGCGTTCGGGGACCGTCGCCTATGATGCACCACATGACACATCGCGTTACGCCGGCCATGCTGGCCCGACTCCGGCTTTCCAGCCAGAGCCTGGTGGGCAGCTCCTTTGCTGGCCCCGTCGAAGTGGTGCGCTGGATGACGGCCATGCAGGGCCAGGACCTCCCCGGGGCGCTCTGGTCGGTCGGGCTGCGGGCGCCGGGCACACGCCGGTCCGACGTGCAGGCCGCCTTGGACGCCGGAGAGATCGTCCGCTCCTGGCCCATGCGAGGAACACTGCACCTGACAGCGGCCGAGGATTTGGGCTGGATCATGGCACTGACTTCCACGCGCATGCTTGCCGGTATGGCCGGCCGGCACCGCCAGTTGGAAATTACGACGGCGGACATCGACGCGGTCCGCGATGTTGCGGTCACGCTGCTGGCCGCCGACAATGCCTCGGCGTCCCGTGACGAATTGTTGACCGCCTTCCGGGCTGCCGGCCAAGCGACGGAAAACCAGCGAGGTATCCACCTGTTGTGGCTGTTGAGCCTGACCGGCATGTTGGTCCAAGGTCCCAGCGACGGAAACGCCCAGCGGTTCGTGTTAATGGACCGGTGGATCCGCAGTCCACGATCGATGGACCGGGACGAGGCCCTGGCCGAGCTGGTGCTGCGGTATATGCGCAGCCACGGACCTGCCACACTGAAGGACTTCTGTTGGTGGACCAAACTGACCCTCAAGGACGCCCGGACGGGACTGCAGCAGGTGCAGAGCCGGCTGCTGGAGCTTCAGGTCGACGGCACTATGTACTGGATGTCGCGGGAAACCGCCGATCTGCTCACCTGGCGGGATCTGGATCCTGGGAAGCAGCTCCCGGGATCCAGATCCGTGCTGCTGCTGCCGGGGTTCGACGAGTTCCTGCTTGGCTACACCGACCGCAGCGCAGCACTTTCCCCCGAGTATGCCGCGCTCACCGTGCCGGGCAACAACGGAATGTTCAAGGCCACCATCCTCGCCCGCGGCGAGGTGGTGGGGACCTGGCGCCGAAAGCAGAACACGACGGCGAACGCCCGGCCGGGCGCCGCCGTCGTCGAGCCGGTTCCGTTTGTGGCACTCACCCCGGCCCAACAGCGCGGCTTCGCCAAGGCAGCAGAAGCTTACGCTGCATTCCTGGCCCCCGCCAGCGTCTGACAACGGGGCTTTCTCGCGAATGTCGGCGCTCCCTTGGCCCGTCAAAGCGGGGTCGGCTCGCGACGAAGGGGCTAGCCCGCGATGACGATGTTGCGCGTCATCGCTTTCGCGGGGCAGCCCCTTCGTCGGTGGCGGGGCGGTATGCGCACCGGGACGGCAGAGCTCGGCTGCGGGTCAGAGCTCCCCGATGGCGATGTTCAGCATGCGGCGCAGCGGTTCCGCTGCGCCCCAGAGGAGTTGATCGCCCACGGTGAACGCGCTGATGTACTCCGGGCCCATCTCCAGCTTCCGAATCCTGCCCACCGGGATGTCCAACGTGCCGGAAGCAGCGACAGGCGTGAGTCCGCGCATGGACGCTTCCTTCGTGTTGGGGATCACCTTGACCCACGGGTTGTCCGCGGCAAGCAGGGATTCAATCTCTGACACCGGCAGATCTTCGCGCAGCTTCAGCGTTAGGGCCTGGGAATGTGAGCGCATCGCCCCGACCCGGATGCACAGGCCGTCCATCAGGATGCGGTCTGCGCCGGAGGTGCCCAGGATCTTGTTGGTTTCCGCGCCGTTCTTCCACTCTTCCTTGGACTGGCCGTTGCCCATGTCCGCGTCGATCCAAGGGATCAGGGAACCGGCCAGCGGGACGCCGAACTGGGCAGAATCCAGTTCCGGGTTCTGCTGCTCCGTCAGCACCGCGCGGTCGATCTCGAGGATGGCGGACGAAGCATTTTGCAGCTCGGAGGCCACGGCTCCATGCAGCGCCCCGAACTGGTTCAGGAGTTCGCGCATGTGGCGGGCGCCCCCGCCGGATGCGGCCTGGTAGGTCATCGAGGTTCCCCACTCGACCAAGCCGTTGCGGAAGAGGCCGCCCAGGCCCATCAGCATGCAGGAAACGGTGCAGTTCCCGCCAATGAAGTCGCGGACGCCGCCGGCCAGCCCCGCATCGATGGCTTCCCGGTTCACCGGATCCAGTACGACGATGGAGTCGTTTTTCATCCGCAGGGTGGAGGCCGCGTCGATCCATAGTCCGTCCCACCCGGCTGCGCGGAGCCGGGGATGTACATCCGAGGTGTAGTCGCCGCCTTGCGCCGTGACAATGATCGGCAACTTGGCCAGTGTCTCAAGATCGAATGCATCCGCCAGTGAACCGGCGCCGTCGGCGAACCCCGGAGCGGCAGCCCCGGCATTGGAGGTCGAAAAAAAGACCGGGTCAATGCCGGCAAAGTCATCCTCGTCCTGCATGCGCTGCATGAGAACGGAGCCGACCATGCCGCGCCAGCCGACAAAACCTACACTTTGTGTCATGGGCCAAGTTTAGACGAGGGATCAGTGAGCACCGTCCTCGTCACGTTACGCGTCGCGTTGCCCGCGGCAATGACATTGCCCAGTTGGTAGACGAAGCCCGGCAGTACCGCCCGGGTTCCCTCCGGGACCAGTACCAGAACATTGAGGTAGGCGGGTATGACGCCCCAGGCTCCCTGCACCATGAATTGAACGAGGAACGCGCCCACGCCCAGCCAAATCGAACCGGAGGCAAAGGCCCACAGCGGGATGCACGGCAGGGCCAGGGCCGCAAAAAATAATGATGATTCGTTCGCGGCCATACCGTTCGGATAGCGTGCCGGCCAGCAGGCCGCCAAACAAGTACCCCAGGGGATATCCGGCTTGGAAGAGACCGGATGTGAAACTACGTGCGTGCCGCGGGATGCTCTTCAATCGACCACCGGCTGGGGTCCGCCAAAAAGGGCAACTGGGGTATCCCTTGGCCCCGCCCGGAACTTTTCCAGCCGGGGTGCCGGGTGTCAAGGCTTCGCTGGAGCCTGCTCCGCACGGAAGGCAGGACGGAAGGAAGGACGGAAATCAGGACAGTTCAGCCAGTTCAGCCACTTCCGAGGCTGCCGTCAGACGTCGTCGGAAGTGAACTCGGAACTACCCTTGGCCCACAGTGTGTAGCGGTACTGCGTCCCGTTTTTCCCGGTATGCCAGCCCTCCACCGGTGTCCCGCCGCGGAAGGTCCACTCCGGCCCGAGTTGCGGTGCGCCGGTATCGCCCTCGGTCTCGGAATCGATCACGGTAATCGCTGCGACGTTGGCATGCTCCAGCGCCTGGCCATAGACCTGGCCGCCGCCGATGATCCAGACCTCGTTGCCGCCGGGCCTGAACTGCGCCTCCACCAACGCGTCTTCGAGGGAATGAACGACGATGGCGCCCGCGGCGTCCGGTGTGTCGGCCCAGTCCTGCCGCCCGGTGATGACGATATTGGTCCGCTCCGGGAGCGGGCGGAACTTCGGGGAAAAGGATTCCCAGGTGCGCCGGCCCATGATGACAGGATGGCCGGTGGTGACACGCTTGAAGTGTGCCATGTCCTCCGGCAGTCGCCACGGCATTCCACCGTCCTTGCCGATGACGCCCTGCCGGGTCTGCGCCCAGATCATGCCGATGATGGGCTCGTGGAACCGGTGCAGATCCAGCCCATCCGTCCCGAGGGAGGGCGAGGCGGCCACGGGCGGCACGGCCGATACGGGGTCATTGTTCATACCGCGATCGGGGCCTTAATCGCCGGGTGGTGCTGGTAATTGACCAGCTCGAAGTCCTCAGGAGCGTAGTCAAAAATCGACTCCGGCCTCCGTTTGATGTGCAGCTGCGGGTACGGATAGGGCTCACGGCCGAGCTGTTCGGCCACCTGTTCGACGTGATTGTCGTAGATATGCACGTCGCCCCCGGTCCAGACGAACTCGCCCGGCTCCAATCCGGCCTGCTGCGCGATCATCATTGTCAGCAGGGCATAGGAGGCAATGTTGAAGGGAACCCCCAGAAAGGTGTCCGCGCTGCGCTGGTACAGCTGGCAGCTGAGCTTTCCGGGCCCCGCGTCCGGACCGCCGGCCGACGGCGTCACGTAGAACTGGAAGAACGCATGGCACGGCGCCAGCGCCATGTTCTTCAATTCGGCCACATTCCAGGCCGAGACGATGTGCCGACGGGAGTCCGGATCGCTCTTCAGCCCCGCCATCAGCTCGGCGATCTGATCGATGTGGCCGCCGTCGGGGGTCGGCCAGGAGCGCCACTGGACGCCGTAAACCGGGCCAAGCTCGCCGTCGTCGTCGGCCCATTCATTCCAGATCTTGACGCCGCGCTCCTGCAGCCACTTCACATTGGAATCGCCGCGCAGGAACCACAGCAGCTCCAGGGCCACGGACTTGAAGTGCACGCGCTTGGTGGTGATCAGCGGGAAACCCCCGCTCAGATCGAAGCGCAGCTGACGGCCGAAAACGCTGCGCGTGCCGGTGCCGGTGCGGTCCGCTTTGGCGGCGCCGTGCGCCAGCACGTCGCGCAGGAGGTCTTCATACGGGGTAGGAATGGTCACGGCACCAGTCTACCGGCGGCCGTTTCAGTCCTCGTACGGTTTGTATTGCTCCACGGAGACGATCTGGGGCTCATCCGCGCAGCTGATCTGGCAGATAATGACCTCGCCCGGGGCCAGGAAGGGATCGGCCGTGGGCAGCGCGGCACGGAGCGACGGCGGCATGTGGGCGCCCAGCTGCGCCAGTACCGTGGGCAGGGCCGGCCGGTGGGTGCACAGCGCCACCGGGCGGCGCTTTTCCAACAGGCGTCCGACGACGGCGGACGTCTTGTGCGGTTGCCGGCCATGTTTTGCTTCGGTCAGGGAATCGTAAATCTTCACCTTCGCGTTGGACTCCTTGACATAGGGAGACATCGTGGACACGCACCGCAGCCAGGGACTGGTCGCCACCCGGCCGGGACGCCAGGCCATTAACAGCCGGCTGAGCGTCAGGGCCTGGCGCAGCCCGGTCGCGGCCAGCGGACGGTCGCCCTCGGCCAGGGTCCAGGCAGAGCGGGGTTTGGCCTTGGCATGGCGGACGACCAGCAGCGGCCACGTCGCCAGCTCGGACCGGCGATGCGCCGCCACCAGGGCGTCGAGAGGTTCCTTGTCCGTTGGGTTGGAGAGCAGCTCCGCGGCGCGCTCCGGGGAACACCACAGGAAGCCGTCCACTTCGTTGCCGTCCGGAACCGGAACGGCATCGGGGACGTTGCTGGCCCAGTACCGGACCTCCTTGAGCCCGGCATTGACGACATACACGGTAGCCGGCAACGGAATGCCGAGGCTGATGTTCAGCCCGATTTCCTCGGACACCTCCCGCACGGCGCACTCGGGCAGCGTCTCGCCGTCGTCGAGCTTGCCCTTGGGCCAGGACCAATCGTCGTAGCGCGGCCGGTGGATCAGCAGCACCTTGAGTTCCTTTTTGGTCACCCGCCAGCACAGGGCGCCGGCGGCGCGTACGTCGAAGGCCTGTACGCCGGTGGCCCCCAGGCTCCCGGCTGCCGTTCCGGAAGTCCTTCCGGGCGCGCCGGAAGCCGATGAAGGGTTCTTCATCAATGCCGGGTGGACGACCGCTGGCGGGAACGGCTGGCCAGCAGCCAGGACTGCACATCGGAGAGCGGCGCCCCGGACTCGGTCAGATGATGGCGTGTCCAGTCACCGGCGTCGTCAAGATGCCAGCTGGAGGTTTCGGGATCGACGTAACGGTCCAGCAAGGTGAGGACGTAGGTAATGTCATCCGGGTTGCGCAGCTGAACCAGCGCTTCCACCCGGCGGTCAAGGTTGCGGTGCATCATGTCCGCCGATCCGATGTAAACCACCGGGTCCCCGCCATTGGCAAAGGTGAACACGCGCGAGTGCTCCAGGAAGCGGCCCAGAATGGAACGCACCCTGATGTTCTCGCTCAGACCGGGCACGCCGGGACGCAGCGAGCAGATGCCGCGGACAATGACGTCCACCTGGACGCCGGCCTGTGAGGCGCGGTAGAGCGAATCGATAATCGCCTCGTCGACGATGGAGTTGACCTTAATCTGCACCTTGGCCGGCAGCCCGGCACGCTTGTTGGTGATTTCATGTTCGATCCGGTCGATCAGGCCGGACCGGACGGACCGCGGGGCCACCAGCAGGCGCTTGAACGTGGACTTGGGCGCATAGCCGGAGAGCTGGTTAAAGAGCTTCGTCAGGTCCTCGCCCACCTGGTTGTCCGCCGTCAGCAGGCCCAGGTCCTCGTAGTAGCGCGCGGTGCGGGGGTGGTAATTGCCGGTGCCGATGTGACAGTACCGGCGGAGCCCATCGAGCTCCTGGCGCACCACCAGGGAAAGCTTGCAGTGCGTTTTCAGCCCGACAATGCCGTACACCACGTGCACGCCGGCCTGTTCAAGCTTGCGTGCCCAGGAAATGTTGGCCTGCTCATCAAACCGGGCCTTGATCTCCACCAGCGCCAGCACCTGCTTGCCGGCCTCGGCCGCGTCGACCAGCGCGTCCACGATGGGCGAGTCTCCGGAGGTGCGGTACAGGGTCTGCTTGATGGCCTGGACCTTCGGATCCGACGCGGCCTGTTCCAGGAAGGCCTGGACCGAGGTGGAGAACGAATCGTAGGGGTGATGCAGCAGAATGTCACGGCGGCGCATCGCCGCAAAGACGTTGGCCGCCTTGGCCGTTTCCGATTCATTGAGGTAGCGGGACGTATGCGCAACGTTCTTGGGATAGCGCAGATCGGAGCGATCGATGCCCCCAATCACGGACAGGCCGCGCAGGTCCAGCGGGGCAGGGAGGGCATAGACCTCCGATTCCTCCACATCGAGCTCGCGCACCAAGAGCGCCTGAATATTGGGATTGATGTCCGTTGCGACCTCAAGGCGGACAGGCGGCCCGAAGCGGCGGCGCAGGAGTTCCTTCTCCAGGGCCTGCAGCAGGTTTTCCGCGTCGTCCTCTTCGACCTCGAGGTCCTCGTTGCGGGTGACGCGGAACGTGTGGTGTTCAAGCACCTCCATGCCCGGGAAGAGCTGGTCCAGATGCTCGGAGATGACCTCCTCGAGCGGAATGAACCGGGCCACCCGGCCGGGGACCGTTCCGGCGCGCGGACCGTCCACCGAGATCAGACGGGGGAGCTGGTCCGGAACCTTGAGCCGGGCGAAGAGCTCCTTGTCGCTGACCGGATTGCGCACCACCACGGCCAGATTCAGCGATAGGCCGGAGATGTAGGGGAATGGGTGGGCCGGATCCACTGCCAGCGGGGTGAGGATGGGGAAGACCTTCTCCGCGAACATGGTGCTCAGCGTCGCTTTAGCCGTCTCATCAAGTTCGTCCCAGTGCATCAGATGGATGTTCTCGGCGGCCAGCGCCGGGCGGATCTGATCTGCGAAGGCGCGCGCGTGCCGGACATGCAGCTCGTGGGCCGCGTCGCTGATCTGCTCCAGCACCCCGATCGGGCTCAAGCCCGCGGGGGAGGGGACGGCCAGTCCCGCGGCGATGCGCCGCTTCAGCCCCGCCACCCGCACCATGAAGAATTCGTCCAGATTGGAGGCGAAGATGGACAGGAAATTAACCCGTTCCAGCAGCTGCAGATCCGGGTCTTCGGCCAATTCAAGGACCCGCGCGTTGAAGGCGAGCCAGCTCAGCTCACGGTCCAGAAACCGATCGGGAGTCACCTCGCCGTCGGGTACCAAGTTGGGCGCGAACTCGGGAATATCAATCCGGTCCTCCGTCGCCCTCGAGGCCTGCACCTCGGAGGAACCAAATCGTTCAGTGACCAGAATGGCCGCCGTGTTCGGCGCGCCCGCCGTTTCCGGATTCATTATGTCTCCCCTAGAGCTCGGTTCTCCCCCTTCAACAGTACAAGTTATTCGCTTTCTTCACGGCAGCTTTCTTCGCTGCGGCTTCTTCGGTCCGGCTTCTAGACTCCGGCTTTTCCACTCCGGCTTCTTCACTCCGGCCGCGGCCCGTACATGACATCCGCGTCCCACCGGGTGAACCCCAGACTGCGATACAGCGAGACGGCAGCCTGGTTGTCAGCATCCACGTAGAGCATGATCGCGCTCAGTCCGCGGCCCTGCAGGTATCTGATCCCGGCCGTGCTGAGAGTGCGGCCCAGTCCGGATCCCTGGGCCTGCGGTGTCACGCCGACGACGTAGACCTCACCCAACGAGGGGTGGTGGCCGGTCTCCGGGTGAACCTTGGTCCAGTGGAAGCCCAGGATCGTTCCCTCGGCGTCGGTGGCCAAGAAGAAACCCGCCGGATCGAACCAACGTTCCGTCATCCGGGCCTGCAGATCGGAGAGCGTCATGGAACCCTGTTCGGGATGGTGGGCAAAGGCCGCGGCGTTCGCCGCCAGCCAAGCGTGTTCATCCTGGCCGGGAATAAAGGTCCGCAGCGTGACGCCCGGCGGGAGTACGGCCTCCGGCAGCGCCTGGTCAGACCCGTGCGTGCGGATCAGCCGCATCCGCCACAATTCCCGCACGGCCACGTACCCGTAGCGGGCGGCCAGATCAGCGGCCGCCTCGTGATCGCCATGGGACCATGCCTTGATCCCGGCCAGTCCCCGGTTTGCTTTCAGCTTGTCGACCAACAACGTTCCGACGCCCTGGTTGCGGTAATTTGGGTGCACCACGATCTCCAGTACGCCGGACCCGCCGACCGGGGATACGACGGCGAGGCCGGCTAGGTCCTGGCCGGTGGAGGGATCGGACTTTTCCTCCGGCGCGTAGGCCAGCAGAGTCAGCAGCGCGTCCGCCTCCGCGGCCGGCGACGCCAACTCCACGAGGGTCTGCTCGGAGAGCGGGGGGTTGCCGTCGGTGTCGAAGGCTGCCGCGACCAGGGCCATGATGTCCCGCAGGGCCTCGGGCTCCGGGGCGCCGCTGCCGGTCCGGACCGGCCAGTTATCCGTCTCTGTCTCGCTCATGGACAAAGCCTAGTGCCCGGCACCGGTACTGGCGAGGAACGACGGCGCCGCCGGCTATGCGGACGTCATCTCCGTTGTCCGGCATGCTGTTCCCCATGCTGTTGCCTGCTGTTCCCTGTGCTGTTCTCCATGCTGTCGCCAGCCGTTTGGGGCATTTGCGGATTGCTGCGAAACTGCCATAGAGTGAACAGGTCAACTTGAGCAGGCCCCATGACGACCGTCCGCTAAGGAACTACTGAGCGGAGGGACCCGGCGCGGCCAAGCCGAGGGGGATGCACCACCGGGGTGCCTTCGATACGTTCAACCCGTATGTCCTCCACCAAGCAGCCAAATGAACCGCCGGCTATTCGGACCACCGGTTCCTTACGCTTCCGCGAGTTCTTCATCCGGCATCCGGGCAGTCGATAGCCGGTAGCCGACATTGCGGACCGTGCCGATCAGATTTTCGTGATCCGAGCCGAGCTTCGCCCGTAGCCGCCTGACATGCACATCAACGGTCCGGGTGCCTCCGTAGTAGTCGTAGCCCCAGACCTCGTTGAGAAGTTGGGCACGTGTGAACACCCGCCCGGGATGCTGGGCCAGGTACTTCAGCAGTTCGAATTCCTTGTAGGTCAGGTTCAGCACGGCGCCGTTGACCCGGGCTGTGTAGCTGTTTTCATCAATGACCACTCCGGCGGCGCGGATTTCGGCCGGGACCGCCTCATCGGATGCCCCGGAGCGTGCCAGGGCCAGTCGCAGCCGTGCCTCCACTTCCGCGGGGCCGGCCGAATCGAGCACAATGTCGTCTGCGGCCCAGGTGGCGGAAACCGCGGCCATGCCACCCTCGGTGAGAATCAGTATCAGGGGTGTGTCCAGCCCGGTGGTCCGTAGGAGCCGGGTCAATGACCGGGAGCCTGCCAAGTCCTTGCGGGCATCGAGCATGACGATATCGCACGGTTCAGTGTCCAGCAGAGCGGTGGGAACAGCGGGGAGAATATGAACCCGGTGGCTGAGAAGTTCCAAAGCAGGCAGGATATCCACCGACGAGCCGTTGCTGTTGGTCAGTAATAGGATCTGGGACATGCTTCCTCCAATGTGCTCAGCGCGCATCATCGGGCGGTTCCCGCGCCGCCGTTCATGGCCCTCGGCGCGGGATGTTTTTCATAGTGTACTGGCATGGACGGCGGATGGCTCCGCCTCGCCGCTAAACCGCGGGTCCGGCAGACATCCCCCGCATAGGGCAGGATTGGACTGTGAAAACGTGGACGATGGGTATAGCCGGCGTAGTGGCCCTTGCCATCATCATCGCCAGCTCGTATGGAGCGCTGGGGCTTTCACTTGCCGCGGGGATCCTGGTCTCCGTGCTCTTCGGCTTCGGCTGGCCGCACTACCTGAGCATCCCGGCGAAGAAGACGCTCGGTACCGTGATCACGCTGGTTGGAACGTGCGGCGCCGTCGCTGCGGCCGTCTCCCCGGGGCCCGGCTATCTGATCTGGCTTCCGGTCTTCCTTGCCCTTGGCATCGGGGCGGTCTTTGTGGTCCAGCTGATCCGCGGCACGGGGCAAAGCCACCGGCTGGAATCGACGCTTGGGGCCAGTGCGGGGGTGCTGCTGGCGGGGCTGGGCTCCGGCTGGATTGCTGCGCACCGGTTCACCGGCGACACCGCGATGACGCTCATTGCCGGGGTCAGCGCACTCGTGGCCCTGCTGATCGGCATGATCCGCTGGCCGGATCGGGTGATTGCCCCGTTGGCCATACTTCTGGCCGCCCTCGCCGGACCATTGGCGGCCCTGCTGTTCTCCGAGCTCCATGTCCTGGAGGCCGCGGTGATCGGCGCCGCCGTGGCCGCGGTGCTGATGAGTTTCCGGCGCCTGGCGGGTACCGCGGGGCGGCCGAGGAACTTCCAGGGCGCCATCGCGATGGGCATCGCCCCGTTGGGAGCCTTGGGCGCGCTGGTGTATTTCATTGACAAGCTGCTGATAACGTAGGGCCCTGAACTTCGCGATAGGATGACGACATGTCGATACTGGGTTTGGAAATTTTCTACATATGTCTGCTGGTCATCGCCGGTCTGGCCATGGCATGGTTTGCCGTTCTCGTTCTGTGGCGTCTCTTCAAGGGCCAGCAGTAAACAGCGGCGGCCTTGTCCGCATGACATAGTGGCGGAGGTAGCACCGTGCCGATCGAGATTCCAACGGATCTAACGCCCGAGTTGGTCCCGCTCTCCTGGCTGTTGGGGCAATGGCGCGGCAGCGGAAGGTTGGGCACCGGCGAGGCCGAGTCAGAGTATTTTTCCCAGCTGGTTTCCTTTGAGACCAACGGCCTGCCCTATCTGCAGTACACGGCCCGCAGTTGGCTCACCGACGAAGACGGCCTGCAGCTGCGCCCCCTATCGGTGGAGACCGGATTCTGGTCCTTGGACCGCCAGCTTAATGACGCGGACGGCGGTCCCGGCCTGATCCCGGCGGATATTGTCCCCGCCTTGACGACGGCGGACGAGGTGGAAAGACTGCGTAATGCCGACGGCGGTTTTGACATCATGGCGAACATTATTCATCCTGGTGGCATTGCGGAGCTCTATTACGGCCAGATCAAGGGTCCGCAGATCCAGCTCGCCACTGATGCTGTGATGCGCGGGGCCGGCTCGAAGGATTACAGTGCGGCCACCCGGATTTTTGGTCTGGTCAACGGCGACCTGTTCTGGCGTTGGGACGTTGCCGCGCAGGGCAGCTCCCTGGAGGCCCATGCCTCCGCGATCCTGAAGAGATGCAATCCTGCCCCAAAAAATGATGACTGAGCTGCCCGCCGTGGTGTGGCAAGCCGTTGGCGCCGTACCGTGGCGGAATACCGGTCCCGACGGAAGCGTTAGGCCAACATGACGTATAAAAGCACTCTGTTGCGGCGCTCGGGCGCCGTCGAGGCCGGTGGTCTGGACGCCGGCGTTGCCGCCCACTACGGTGATCCATACCGTGAACAGCGCCTGCTGGCCGGCGTGCACGTCGCCGCCGCGCAGGGAAAGAACCTCACCGCCGTCGTCGACCTTTCCCACCGCGGCGTGGTGACGGTTTCCGGCCCTGACCGGCTCAGCTGGCTCAATACGCTCTCCTCTGCGCAGCTGACCGATCTGGCGCCCGGGGTAAGCACGGAGCTGCTGCTGCTCAGTATTCAGGGACGGATTGAGCATGACGTGCGGGTGCTCGACGACGGCGCCACCACCTGGCTGATTGTCGAAGCAGCCGAGGCGGCGCCGCTGGCCGCATGGCTGACTGGCATGAGGTTTATGCTGCGCGTCGAGGTCGCTGACGTTTCCGGGCTTTGGGCCGTGGCCGGCACGGTGAATCCGGTGACTGAGTGGTCCGAACGTCTCTGTTGGCGCGATCCGTGGCCGCACATTGCTCCCGGCGGTTTCGCTTACACCGCGGTTCCCGAGGAGTCACACCCCGGGCTGGACCGCAGCTGGTTCGAATACCTGATCCCGATGGCAGATCTTGATGCGGCCGTGGGGGTGCGGCCGCTGGCCGGATCGTGGGCCGCCGAGGCGCTGCGGATCGCCGCCTGGCGGCCGCGTCTGGGCGCCGAGACCGACGATAAGACGATCCCGCATGAGCTGGACCTGCTGCGCACCGCGGTGCACCTGGCCAAGGGTTGTTACAAGGGCCAGGAAACGGTGGCCCGGGTCCACAACCTGGGTCATCCGCCCCGCCGGCTGGTGTTCCTGCAGCTGGACGGCTCGCAGCACACGCTGCCCGCGGCCGGCAGCGCTGTGCTGCTCGGGGAACGCCAGGTGGGAACGGTGACCTCGGTGGCCCAGCACTTCGAGATGGGTCCGATCGCGCTGGCCGTGATCAAGCGGACCGTGGATCCCGCCGCGGAACTGACGGTGCTCGATGCCGGGGAAAAATACGTGGCGGCTCAGGAAACGATCGTGGCCCCCGACGCCGGGCAGGTCGTTGGCCGCCAGACCGGTTTCCTTCGGGTGCCGCGCTAACGGGCACAACCCCGCCGTGCTCCCGGAGAATCATGACAAGATGCATGCTTGGCAATCTGCGGGTTGCGGGAACGACAAAGACCGCTGTATATTCTATCTGGAATAATCCTCAACGAGCAACCTGGTGCCGGTAAGTCCCGCCGCCTCATTTCGGACCAGCTGGTCCGCGTGCCACTCGGCCCAAATGCCGCCCAACCACCTCCAGGAGCAGCAGACATGCCTCGTTCCTCCGCCCTCAATCCGTTGTCGGTTGCCGCCCTGGCCCTGCTGGCCGAGCGGCCCATGCACCCGTACGAGATGTACCAGTTGCTGATGGCGCGCAGCGAGGATCGGCTGCTCAAGATCCGCCCGGGAACGCTGTACCACTGTGTCGGGCGGTTGGAAGAGCAGGGGCTGGTCAGGGCGGCCGGTACAGACCGGGAAGGGAACCGTCCGGAACGGACCAGCTACGAAATTTCCGGGCCCGGACGGGAAGCGCTGTCGGTTCGGCTCCGGGATCTGCTGGCCACCCCGGTCAACGAATACCCCAGCTTCCCACTGGGTGTCGCTGAAGCGCACAACCTGCCGGGGGACGACGTCGTCGAACTACTGGAGGAGCGCGTCGCCGCGCTGGAGGGACAGCTGACCCGACTGGTCCACGGCGAACGGATCGTCACGGAAAAAAACGTGGCAAAGAAATACTGGATCGATCTTTCATATCAAATGACCATGCTGCGGGCGGAGATTGACTGGGTCCGCGGCCTGCAAAAAGACATCAAGACCGGCAGCCTTGGCTGGTAGGTCCTTTCCCAAGGAGCACAGTGGAAAACGTGAAACGGCCGTGGCCGGCCCTCTGGTCGCTGGTGATCGGCTTTTTTATGATTCTGATCGACACGACCATTGTTTCGGTGGCCAATCCGGCCATTATGGATGGTCTGCACGCGGATATTAATTCCGTCATCTGGGTGACGAGCGCCTACCTGCTGGCGTACGCGGTGCCTTTGCTGATCACCGGCCGCCTGGGTGACCGCTTCGGCCCGAAGAATCTTTACCTGGCCGGTCTGGTGGTCTTCACCCTTGCCTCGCTCTGGTGTGGCCTGTCCGGTGATATCACCATGCTGATCACCGCACGGGCGGTGCAGGGTCTGGGCGCTGCACTGATGACACCGCAGACCATGGCGGTCATCACGCGGATCTTCCCGCCGGACCGCCGCGGGCAGGCGATGGGGCTGTGGGGTGCCACGGCCGGCGTCGCCACCCTGGTGGGGCCGATCCTGGGCGGGGTGCTGGTGGACGGGCTGGGCTGGGAATGGATTTTCTTCATCAACGTTCCCATCGGCATCGTCGGCTTCGTGCTGGCCTGGCGGCTGGTGCCGACGCTGAGCACGCACCCGCACAGGTTCGACATTGTGGGCGTGGTGCTCAGCGCCGTCGGCATGTTCCTGCTGGTCTTCGGAATCCAGGAAGGGAGCACCTACAACTGGGGGACCATCACCGGCGTCATCAGCGTCTGGGGGCTCATTAGTGCCGGCATCGCCGTGCTGGTACTCTTCGTGATCTGGCAGGCGCTGAACAAGGGCGAGCCGCTGCTTCCGCTGCATCTGTTCCGCGAACGCAACTTCTCGCTGGCCAACATCGCCATCACCACCGTGGGCTTCAGCATTACCGCCATGAGCCTTCCCCTGATCTTCTACTACCAGCTGGTCCGCGGGCTGACCCCGACCCAATCGGCCCTGATGATGGTGCCGATGGCGCTGATCTCAGGCGGGCTGGCCCCCGTGGTGGGCAGGCTCGTGGATCGGGTCAACCCGAAATATATCGCGTCCGCGGGGCTGGCGCTGATGGCCGTTGCGCTGTTCTGGAACGCGGCTTTGATGGCACCGGATACGTCCATCTGGTTGTTCCTGCTGCCAAGTGCCGTGCTGGGGCTGGCGAACGCGGGGATCTGGGCGCCGCTTTCCACCACAGCAACCCGCAATCTGGGGCCGCGTGAGGCCGGTGCCGGTGCCGGGATTTACAACACCACCCGCCAGGTCGGTGCCGTCCTCGGCAGTGCCGCGATCGCTGCGCTGATGCAGGCGCGGCTGTCGGCGGAGCTGCCGAAAATTCCCGGCGCCACCGGACAAAGCAATTCGATGGAGTTCTCCGGGAGCCTGCCGCAGGTGCTTCATGCCGGCTTCTCCACGGCCATGGGCCAGTCCGTCCTGCTGCCCGCCGCTGTCATTATCCTTGGCGCCGCGGTGGCGATGTTCCTGGCCAAGCCGAAGCCGGTCGGAAACTGGGACGGTGGCAGCGGCCAGAGCGCTGTAAAGGCCGACGGCGGCGCGGCCGTGCCAGTGGGGCCGTCAGCGGGGGAGGGCAATGCCCGCGCTGCCCGAGCCGGAAGGCACGTAGCCGTCCCTGTAGACGCCGAGTAGCCGGCCGGCCGGTTAGGGGCGGGCTGCGCGGTCGCCGCGCGGTGGCCGGTCAGTCCACTGGCGGTGCGCTCAGCCCGCGAGGAGTCGGGTCAGCCCAGCCGGACGGATGTCTGGGTCCCGGCCCATTCCAGACCCAGCGAGCGGGCCAGGGCATTGGACGCAAAGTTGCTCACGTCGGCCCGCCATTGCAGGATCAGTCCAGAGGCCAGCGCCTCGTGCGCGGCCACCGACGCGGCCAATAGACCCCAGCCCTGGCGCCGTTGGTCCGGAGCGACCAGAACTCCGAGCCTGGCCAGCAGGCCCTGCCACTCGGTATAGGCACCGCAGGCCAACGGAACGTCTTCGTTCATCAACGTGAACTTATGTTCCAAGGTGCCCAGCCTTACCTCATTCGCGTCATCCGGAGGGCACTGCAATTCGAGCCGGACGGCCGCCGGATTGCCCGCCGAGACAGCGAGTTCAGTGGCTGGCTGGACCAAGGGGAGGTCATCGGCGAAATACAGGGACGCCGTACCGAGGCCGTGGCCGCCATAAGCACGAGTCAAGCCGAGCAGGGTGGCGTGATCTGTGAGTTCGGCGTCGGTGAAACCGGCGGCAGCATCGACGACCCAGCCGGGGCCCACCAGCAGCGAGCGGCCCCAGAGTCGGATGAAGCTTAGGGTAACGGCGTCGTCGTCGCGCTTAACCACCCTGCCGGTGTCCGGTTCAGCGGCGCGGCCGATGGCGCCGTCGTGCAATCCGAGCCGCCGTTCCCACGCCAGCTGCACGATGGGAATGCCGCCCTCGTCAAAACTCATGTTTCCACGGTCTCACATCCGCTCTGATGGAATCATGTCGGGTCGGGATCCGATCGGAATCAGCCGAAGAGGATGGCGGCCTCGTCATAGCGGTGCTGCGGAACCGTCTTAAGGTTGCCCAGCGCCTTGTCGAACGGGACATGGTCAATTTCGGTGCCGGTGAGGGAGACCATGGTTCCCCACATGCCGTCGACCACCGAATCAATGGCCGCCATGCCCAAGCGGGTGGCCAGGACGCGATCAAAGGCCGAAGGCACACCGCCGCGCTGAATGTGGCCGAGGATGGTGGCCCGGGTTTCGATTCCGGTCCGTTCCTCGATCGCAGGGGCCAGCTGATCGGCGATTCCGCCCAGTCGCGGCCGGCCGAAGGTGTCCAGCCCCCGTTCCGAATGGGGTGACTCCATGTCCGTGGTGACGAAGCCTTCCGCCACCACAACCAGAGGCGCCCTGCCGCGTTCGTGGGCTTCGTCGACCCAGTCTGTGATTTGTTCCATGCTGATGGGCTGTTCGGGGATGAGGATTGCGTGGGCGCCGGAGGCCATGCCTGCGTGCAACGCAATCCAGCCCACATGCCGGCCCATCACCTCGGCAATCATGCAGCGATGATGAGATTCGCCGGTAGTGCGGAGCCTGTCGATCGCTTCCGTCGCGATTTGGACAGCGGTGTCAAAGCCGAAGGTGTAGTCCGTCGCGTCCAGATCATTGTCAACGGTTTTCGGCACACCGACAATCTTCAATCCTGCGTCGGTGAGCCGTTTGGCCGCTGCAAGGGTGCCCTCACCGCCGATCGCAATCATCGCGTCGATCCCCATCCGGTCCATGTGCGCCTTGATGACATCGGAACCGCCGTTACCCTCGAACGGATTGGTGCGCGAGGTTCCCAGAATAGTGCCACCCTGCTTGGAAATACCGCGGACACTTTGCCGCGGCAGGTCCATGATGTCGCCCTCGACGACGCCGCGCCAGCCGTCGCGGAAACCGACAAATTCCTGCCCATGGATTTTGATGCCCTTCAGTACGGCACCGCGGATCACAGCGTTGAGCCCGGGGCAGTCGCCGCCGCTGGTGAGAATTCCGATTTTCATATTTGGCGCAAGTCCTTCGGGAGGAGTGGTCAAGGATGCCGAGCACTCCGTTGAGCTCTTCCAACGAGTCTAGACGGTCGTGTGACGCGGGCAACTCGGGTCCGGCGCGCGGACGCTGTATGTCCAATCTCAGCCCAGGAGAGCCCGCTCACGATTGAATTGTTATCATGAGGTTTCAAGCTCCACTCAATGGGATTGGAAGGATCATGATATGGCGAGTCAGGACGACCGCGGGGAAGAGCCTGCTCTCCCCGTCCAAGGTTCTTCCGCAGCCCGTTCCGCAGCCCAGGGAGAAGATGAAAACCGGCGCGGATCCTCCGAGGAATTGGCACCGGGTGAAGTAACTCAGGATGCCAAGGGCCTTGGAGCGATTTTCGGTGATGCGGATCGTTCGGCAAGCGACGACCCGGTAAAGCCCCCGAGCGAGGCAGAAGCAGCGTCGATGGCCGAAATGGACAAAAAGTTTACTAGCCATGAATCAGAAAGTGGCGAGAAGTACCTTACCGAAGGCGACTAAATCGCCAAATGCAGGATCGAAGCTTCCACATTGGGCTGGCTCAGTTCGTTGACGAGAGTGCGACGCCGTCCTGCAGCTGAAGGACCAGCCAGGGACTGAAGGCAAAGGGAGTCGCGGCCGCTGACCGGCGTAGGTCTTGAAGCTTTACCCAAGCCCAATCGCACACTTCGAGGGAGTTCGGATCTAGGGTCGGACCATCCCAATAAATGGCGCTGAACACCGGGCAGATTTCGTTTTCGACGATGCCGGATGCGTCAACGGCGCGGTAGCGGAATTCAGGCAATACAAGGGTGGGCGCGGTTAGTTCAATGCGGAGCTCTTCCGCTGCCCGTCGGCCGATTGCATTCTCGAACGATTCACCGGGGGCCGGGTGTCCGCAGAAGGCGTTTGTCCACACCCCCGGCCATGTCAGTTTTGACAGGGCGCGCCGGGTGACTAGGGTGCGTCCGTGGGTGTCGAAAACATGGCAGGAAAAGGCCAGGTGCAGAGGGGTGTTTCGACTGTGCACTGTCCGCTTGTCTGCGGTGCCAATTTCGCGGCCCTCGTGGTCCATCAGCCGGACGTGCTCCACCGGAGTGTTCATTTTATGTCCTTTCGGTTCGTGGTCGTGCTGGCCGCAGCTTCTGAAATCCGGTGCGCCATGCCTTTGAAGATCACGCCATGGAACGGCAGAACGGCCAGCCAGTAGAGCCTTCCCCCTAATCCTCTGGGAAAGAACAGGGCCCGCTGGACGTATAGGGAGCCGCCGTCGTCGTCCTTGGCCTGCATTTCGAGCCATGCAAGACCCGGTACTTTCATCTCTGCCCTGAGTCGAAGCAAGTGTCCACGATCGATCTTTTCAACCCGCCAAAAATCCAGCGCGTCGCCGGTATTCAGTTGTTTGGGGTGCCGTCGCCCGCGGCGCAATCCAACGCCGCCGACGAGTTTGTCCATCCAGCCACGAATGGCCCAGGCCAGCGGGAAGGAGTACCAGCCGTTGTCGCCGCCGATGCCTTCAATGACCTGCCATAGTTGCTCCCTATCGGCTTGGGTGTGCTGTTGTCTCGTGTCGTGATAGATGCGTTGTCCGGCCCACTGCGGGTCGCTGGGCATAGGATCACTGGGCGCGCCAAGGACGGACGCATCCTGCCAACTCGTTTCCACGTCTCCGACTGCCAGTTTGGCCAAGGCGAGCCGGACGGCCTGACGGTAACCGGTCGGACCGGGCCCCGGCAGCGGCACGTAGCTGTGAATATCCTGTTCTTGGACGATGCAATCGTAGAGTAGCGAACCGATCAGCGGCACGGCCAAAGACCGCGGAATCGGGGTGACGAGATTGACCCATTGCGAAGCAAGCCATGGCGTGAGGACCGGTAAGGCAAGAACTGGTCGATGCGGCAGCCCTGCTTCCGCGGCGTAGCCATTCATTACTTGGTCGTAGCGCAGAACGTCCGGGCCCCCTATATCAAAAGTTCGGTTGAGACCGGCCGGCAGCCCTGCGGCACCCAGGAGGTAGTGCAGTACGTCTCGTACTGCGATGGGCTGTACTCGGTTGCGAACCCAGCGCGGTGCCACCATCACGGGCAGTACTTCGGTCAGCTGCCGGATCATTTCGAAGGAGGCAGACCCGGACCCAATGACGACACCGGCCTGCAGGACGGCCGTTGGGACGCTCGAAGCCAGTAGGATCTCCCCTACGTCCACCCTTGAGCGCAGGTGGCGGCTTAGCCCTGTGACGGAGGGGTGCAGACCGCTTAGGTACACAATTCGATTCACTCCGGCGTCGCTGGCGGCGGCGGCGACATTCGCGGCACAGCGGCGCTCAATCTCGTCAAACTGTTGGTGGCTCTTCGAGGAGGATCCCATGGAGTGGACAAGGTAGTACAAGATGTCAGCCCCGGCTGCCGCAGTCCGCATGGATGATGGATCCTCCAGATCCCCTTGGATAATATCCACCCGGGGCCCCCATGGAACATCGGTGAGTTTGCTCGGTGACCGTACCAGAACCCGAACGTTGTATCCGGCATCCAGCAGACGTGGCACGAGACGGCCGCCGATGTATCCGGTGGATCCGAGCACCAAGGCGGTTGCAGTCATGGTCGAGATCTCCGGTTTCTCTTGTCGTCGTGGTCCGGTAGTCCATTATGGGCCTGATGCACGGTGGCGGTTATTGCAACCGGGGTTCGGATCTTTTCCGCCGCCGTGCCGCGGCCCAAGGACAACGTGGCCAGGAGCCCAATGGCCAGAAAACCCGCTGCGGCATAGGCGGAGTATTTAGTGCCATTGGAAAATGCCTTCCTGCCAGCGTCGGCTACCGCAAGCGTCTGTGTGTTGTTCTCCAAGCCTGCGATCGCGGCACCGGAACTTTCCCCGACGGCGGATACCACCTCGCTACGGCTCGGCTCGGGTACCTGCCGGTCTTTAAGAGAGTTGTCCAGCTGTACGGTGGCCGTCGTAAACAAAATGGTGCCGAGCACTGCAATGCCTAAGGCGGAGCCGATCTGCCGACCCGTACTCGCAGTGCCGGATGCCTGCCCGCTTTTGGCAGGTGGCACGTCTTTGAGGACAACACCGGTGAGTTGGGCGGTGGCGAGTCCAACGCCGAATCCGTAGACAAAGAGGAAAGGAATGAGAATTCCCCAGCCGGTAGAAGGTCCTATCACCGCACCGAGGCCTGTGATCCCCACAATTTCGGCGGCAATGCCGATCCTGACGACGGCCACCGCGGGGATCTTGTTTCCGAGAGCTCCAACGAATCCGCTGGCCAGAAAAGATCCGACGGCCAGGGCTAGCAGGATTAGACCTGTTTGTAGGGCGGTGTAGCCAAGGACATTCTGAAGCCAAATGGGCAACGAAAGTATGATGCCAAATTCTCCCAAACTGACAATCATGGCGGCAATGTTCCCATTGCGGAAGGATGGGATGGCGAACAGGCTGAAGTCAAGCATGGAGCTGGCGCCGCGACGGTCGCGGGCGCGGCCCCGAACGACGAACACGACACCGGAAGCTGCCATGAGGGCGAACGCTACCGGCACGGGGGAAAGCTGGTATGGCCAGGACAAATCGCCGATCTGGAACGGTACATTCGTCAGCCACCATCCGTAGTTGCGTCCTTCGATGAGCCCAAACACCAAGCTGGCGCTTGCAAGCACGGATAAGGCGGCACCTCCCCAATCCACGCTCCGGCCGGCCCCCGGATCGCTCGTTTCGGCGACGGTGAGCAGTGCTCCGACGATAATGATGACGCCGAGAGGAATATTGATGGCGAAGGCCCACCGCCATGAAAAATCGGTGGTTAGCCAGCCGCCTAGCAACGGGCCGACGGCGGTCATGCCGCCAATGGTGGACCCCCACACTGCGAACGCCAGGGCGCGTTCTTTGCCCTGGAACGTGGCGTTGATGATGGAAAGGGTGGTGGGAAGCACCATCGCTCCGCCGATCCCTTGGAGTACTCGGGCACCGATCAGGAAATCACCTGATTGGCTTAGCGCTGCAAGGACCGAGGACAGAGCAAAGACGGTAACCCCCAGCACCAGCAGTCGACGCCGTCCGAATCGGTCCGCCAGGTTACCGAAAACGAGCAATAGCGCTGCGAAGACCAAAGTGTAAGATTCCTGCACCCATTGAACTTGGGTAGAGGTGACGGAAAGAACTTTGACAATCGAGGGAATTGCGACGTTGACTATCGTCGAGTCGACGATGATGACGTTGACTATCGTCGAGTCGACGATGATGACGTTGACTATCGTCGAGTCGACGATGATGAGGGCGACCGCCAGGCTAATGAATACCAAACCGAACCAACGTGCATGATTAGGGGCGTTCATAACGCACGTCCTCTGACGCTCGCGGAGGCGGAAGGGAGCCGGCTGCTTTCCAAGTTCACGCGCCGGCCGCTTGCAAACCTAACCGCAAGGGTTACGACGGCGACGCCTACGGCCGCGATCATCGCAGCTAACGCCGCCGGTACTGAGGGAAGGTCGCCCGACAGCCGCGACACGGCCACCCACCCCAGACCCCAAATCAGGGTTGCCGCCGGTGCCAGCCTGCCCTGACCGTAAACTGCGAGGCCGACTCCGATCAGCCCGGCCACAGCCAGGACGAACCAAGCCCACACGGCCGGCTGAATTCCCCACCCGGAGAAGCCGACGGTGACCAGCAGGGCACTGACGTTGGCAGCAGCGGCAACACAAATCCAGCCAAGATATAGTCCCAACGTGCCGTCGCAGATCGCGGCTTCAACCAGGGACTGAGGACGCATCCGCACACAGAGTGTGAAGATCCAGCTCAGTACGGCAATGAGAAGCGCGATGACTGCCACACTCAACGCGAGGTTTCCTGCCTGGATGGCGAAAATCCAACCGGCGTTGAGCAGCAGCGAGGCCGCTACTGGATACCCCAGTCGCCGTTGGCGTGTGCTTAAGGCGCGGCCCGGCAGGATTTGCCACATGGCATAGGCACACGACCCAAGATAAATCACACTCCAGACACTGAAAGCCGGTACGGCAGGGGCCATCAGCGTCGCGTTGGGTCCCAGCGCACCGCCTGCCGCTTGCGCAATCGGAGTACCGCACGCGGCACCAGAGCCGATGAAGGAACCCATCACCGCTGCAATGGCACTGAGCAGAACCGCCAGTCGACGGACCGTATCTTTCTTGCTGGAGAGGGCGAGCAACTCGGTTCCTGACGATCGCCGGTTCGGATGCATGGTCATCCTCCTTTCACCTAATAACTTTATTACTAAGTATTTTAGTTATCAAGGTATATAGATTTAGGTGTATCTTGAATCTCATGGAGGAGGAAGCGCCGCGGCTGGATGCGAGGACAACCCGGAATGAGGCTTCGCAGCTCATGCGCCGGATATTGGTCCTCAACCACGAAGTGGAGAAGCAACTCGGGAGAGAGCTTGAAGTCAACGCCACGGATCTTGATGCGATGCAGCACCTTATACAGCGCGGTCCAATGACGCCCAGTACCTTGGCGCAATTGCTGGGGATCAGCACAGCAGCTATGACGGTTGCGGTAGACCGATTGGCCAAGGTCGGACACGTGTACCGCAAACCGCACCCCACAGACCGCCGCAGCCTTCTGGTGGTACCCAGTCCGCAATCCGCTCAGCGGGCCATGGGCAGCCTGCTGCCCATGATCAGTGAAATTGACGCACTTGTGGCTGACTACAGCCGTGACCAGCAGGCGGCGATCACCGACTATCTGGCCAGGATTGTCCTCGTACTCGAACGCAAGGTCGCCCCTGCCACGACTGAAGGAAAAGGTGAGAACTGATGTTTCACCCCGAGGTAAAATTCGACTACAGCCGAAATCAGGTCCCTGATCCCGACCCGGAGAACGCACTTTCCTTCTTGGACGGTCATGGGCGTAGTGTCCCCAACGGCCCTGCGCCGGGGACAGCAACGAAGACTGGCGGCTCCACCGAGGTCTATCTCGGTCTCGTGGATACGGTTATGGCTGACTTTTTTGCCGGCTCCAAAGCCCGGGCAGCGCAGCTGACGCCCCGCTTTGCGAAGTTGTGGGATTCGTTGGAAGAGACAACGTTGGGCGGCAAGCGCTTCCGGCCCCTGATGGTGTGGACGGCGTATAAGGGCTTGGACGGATCCCAAATGCTCAACGCGGCTCAAATAGGAACAGCCTTTGAGCTATTGCACACGGCCTTCATCATTCACGACGACGTTGTGGACCGGGATTTCGTCCGCCGCGGTCGGCCTAATCTTTCCGGCCGTTACCTCCAGCAAGCCCAGGCTGCTGGGCTGCCGGCTGGGGAAGCGAAACATCGCGCCATGTCCGTCGCAGTGGTGGCAGGAGACCTGGCTCTCTTTAACGCCTACCGCCTGATTGACCGCAGCGAGGTCGGGGAAACCGTCAGAACACGTCTGCTGGAAATCTTGGACGACGCGATCATGGCGTCGGCCGCGGGGGAGTTGCTGGACATCGAGTATTCCTTTCCCGATGCTGACATCTCGGCCTCGGACATCATTGGGATGGAACAGCTAAAGACAGCGCTCTACTCCTTCGAAGCGCCGCTGAAAGCAGGCGCCGTGCTCGCGGGCGCCAATGATCAAACCATCGCAGAACTAGGAAAAATTGGTCGCGATATGGGCATCGCCTACCAAATCGTCGATGACCTGCTCGGAGTTTTTGGCCACGAGGTTGGTACCGGCAAGAGCACCTTGGGAGATCTGCGCGAAGGCAAGCGGACGGTCCTGATGGGCTACGCCGCGACCCAGTCCGAATGGCCCGCGATTGCAGCACATTTGGGGAACCCTGATTTATCCCACACGCAAGCGGACGCGGTGCGTAAACTGCTGACCACATCCGGCTCCCGCCGCAATGCGGAACGGCTGGCCCGAAGTTTCGCTGATCAAGGCCTGGAAGGCCTGTCCAGTGCCCACATCCCGGAAGCCCTAAGGAAGCGACTGGAAAACTTGATAGCGGCCGTTATTGCCAGAACAAGGTGAGCAGAAATGAAAAATACGACAGCGGACCTTTATGACCGAGTCGCGGCGCAGAGCGCCGCCGTCGTCATCCGGCAGTACTCTACGTCCTTCTCGCTGGCTGTTCGGCTGCTCGCCGTCGAGATTCGTCCGCATGTGGCGAATGTTTATGCCCTGGTGCGGATAGCGGACGAAATGGTAGACGGTGCGGCTGCAGCCAAAATTGAAGGCAGCGCTATCGGCCGCCAACTCGATGACCTTGAGGCGGAAGTGGAACGCGCCATCAAATGTGGTTACAGCACCAACCTGATCGTGCATGCCTTTGCACGGACGGCCAGAACCGCCGGCTTTGGACAAGAGTTGACGCGTCCATTCTTCTCATCCATGCGATCGGACCTACAACCAGCAGCGTTTACGCGTGAGAGCTTCGAACAATATATTTATGGATCAGCCGAAGTGATCGGACTGATGTGTTTGCGAGCGTTCCTCATTGATCAGTGCGATGCCACTGGCACCTACGAGGCGCTAAAGGACGAGGCCCGCCACTTGGGGGCGGCATTCCAAAAGATCAACTTCCTGCGTGATCTTTCAATGGATTTCATGGTCCTGGGGCGAAGCTACTTTCCGGATCTTGTGCCTGACCGGCTGACCGATGCTCAAAAAGACGGCCTGCTGGATGACATTGATAGGGATCTATTGATCAGCAAAGCAGCAATCAGCGCTCTGCCGCCAGGCAGCAGACGGGCCGTGGCCCTTGCCCATGCGTTGTTCTCCGAATTGTCCCGACGGACCCGCCGTACGCCGGCCAAAGACTTGCTCCAACGTCGAATCCGAGTACCAAACCGCGTCAAATTACGGCTTGTCGTTGCCGCTGCCCTCACACTCGTGTCATTTTCACGAGCAGAAACGCCGGCTGATGTCTGAGCCCAAAGACTTCGCAGGCTTTCCCCCAACGGAGCACCCGGCAGGGCACGCCGTGGTAATCGGCGGTGGCATCGGCGGCCTCGCCGCCGCCGCCCTGCTAGCCAGGAGTGGATACACCGTCACTTTGCTGGAAAAGCAGGACACCCTCGGCGGCCGGGCAGGCCAGTGGAAATCGCAAGGTTTCACCTTCGACACCGGGCCTTCCTGGTACCTGATGCCGGAGGTATTCGACCACTTCTACCGACTCCTCGGCACCTCTGCGGCGGAGCAATTGAATTTAGTGCGGCTGGACCCCGCCTACCGCGTTATTTTTGAAGCCGAAAAAACACCGGTGGACCTGCCAGCGGGCAGGACCAACGTCGTCGAACTATTTGAAAGCATGGAGCCAGGTGCGGGCAAAATGCTGGACAAATACCTCACCTCTGCCGAAGAGACCTACACGATGGCGATTCGTCATTTTCTCTACACCTCGTTCCAGTCCTTTCGATCGTTCCTGCGACCGGAGGTCCTGCAGCGTCTGCCCAAACTGGCCCGTCTGTTGCTGCAACCTCTGGATAGCTTTGCGGGGAGGTACGTTCGAAATCCGCAATTACGCCAGATTCTGGGATATCCGGCCGTGTTCTTGGGTGCGTCACCTTTCACCGCGCCCAGCATGTTCCACCTGATGAGCCATTTGGACCTCTCCGACGGCGTTCTTTACCCCATGGGCGGCTTCGATACGGTGATTCGTTCCATCGCAGGTCTTGCCCACGCAGAGGGGGCGAACCTTCTCACCAACAGTCCCGTCACTGAAATCATCACCGCACCCAGCGGTCGCAATCGGAGTCGTCCACGCGTGACCGGGGTCCGCTTCACCGACGCTGACGGGAACAACCGTGAACTGGCCGCCGACGTTGTGGTGGGCGCCGCCGATCTCCATCACATGGAAACTACGCTGCTCCCGCACCATTTGCAGACCTTTCCGGAGCGGTATTGGGGCCGGCGAATTTCCGGGCCCGGCGCCATCCTGCTTTGCCTGGGCGTCGAGGGAAGCCTGCCCCAACTGGAACATCACACCTTACTGTTCACCGAAAACTGGACCGAGAATTTCGACCGCATTTTCGGCGATCCCTCTTCCGTCCCCGAGCCGGCATCGCTGTACATCTGCAAACCGAGCCAAACGGATGATTCTCTTAGTCCGGACGGCAGTGAGAACGTCTTCGTCCTGGTGCCGATTCCGGCGGACCCCTCCTTGGGCCGCGGCGGCGTCGATAAAGCCGGTGACGATCGGATCGAGAGCATAGCGGATGCGGTGATCGAGCAAATTTCCTCCTGGGCCGATATCCCCGACCTGGCCGACCGGGTCCGAACACGACGGACAATTTCACCGGGTGACTTCGCCATGGACCTCAATGCCTGGCATGGGGGAGCCCTCGGACCGGCACATGTGCTAAAACAAAGCGCGTTCCTCCGTTCCGGGAACGCGAGCCGAAAAGTGACGGGGCTGATCTACGCCGGAAGCTCAACCATCCCCGGCATCGGGTTGCCGATGTGCCTGATCAGTGCCGAACTGGCCGTCAAACGCCTCCGCAAAGACCGCTCCAGCTCTCCTATGCCGGAACCACTCACCCCCCTATATTTGAGGTCCGGGGACAGAGTCAGCCGGTGATGAGCATGCTGTATTTGGGCGTTTTGCTCCTTTCCCTGGCCGGAATGGCCACCTTGGACTGGCGATACCGCCTGTTTTTCTGGGAACAACCAGTCTGCGCCTCCGTTGTGGTGGCTATAGGGATGGCATTCTTTCTGTCGTGGGACGTGACGGGAATTCGATTGGGCATCTTCTATCGCGGGGAAACAGATATTATGACGGGCCTCATGATCGCTCCCGAGCTTCCGTTGGAGGAAGCCTTCTTCCTGGCATTCCTGTGCTATCTGACCATGATCCTTTACACCGGCCTGAGTCGGCGGGCGCGCACCGGCAGCTTCCAGCCGGCTCCCCGGACCGGCACCGGTTCCGTCGGCCGTGCATCCCGGGATGCGAGTGCCTCATGACGTATTGGACTATCAACGTCGTGTTCCTGCTACCCGCTGCCGTCGCCGCGGTTGCCGCCTTCATCCGAATCAGTCAGCGGAGCCCCCTTAGCGGCAAGCTTTGGTCCTTTCATCTGCGAGCGGTGGGGCAATCTGCAGCGCTGCTGTTGGTGCTGACGGCTGTTTTCGACAACGCGATGATCGCCGCAGGCCTCTTTGGCTACAATCCGGAGAAGATTTCCGGCGCAATGATCGGGCTGGCCCCCCTCGAGGACTTCGCGTACCCGGTCGGTGCGCTCCTGCTGCTGCCGGCCATGTGGATCGGGCTGGCCAAGAAGCCGGGTAGGACGACAACGTTGCAGGAAGGACCCCATGACTGAGCAGTCAACCACACCATCCCCCCTACGAGTTCTATTCGTCTCCTCCCGACCCATTTCCTGGGTCAACACCGCATACCCGTTTGGGGCCGCCTATCTGCTGACGACCGGAGGAATAGATCTCACCTGGGTTATCGGAACCTTGTACTTCCTGATTCCCTACAATTTGGCCATGTACGGCATCAACGATGTTTTCGACTATGAGTCCGATCTGCGAAATCCACGAAAAGGCGGAGTGGAGGGCGCGGTACTCGGGCGGGTCATGCATCGCACGACGCTCATCGCCGCCGCAGTCACGAATGTCCCTTTTCTGATCTATCTTGCCGTGGTCGGCAATCCGCTGTCGTGGGCCGTGCTCGCGGTGAGCGTCTTCGCTGTTATGGCCTACAGCGTTCCAGGGCTGCGCTTCAAAGAGCGGCCCTTTTTGGACTCTATTACCTCCAGTACCCACTTCGTCAGCCCCGCCACCTTCGCACTGGCATTGGCAGGGGCGGTATGGAACACGCAGCTCCTGGCCCTGTTGGGTGCGTTCTTTTTATGGGGCGTAGCCAGTCATGCCTTCGGCGCTGTGCAGGACATCACCGCGGACCGCGACGCCGGCATCCGTTCCATCGCCACAGTCCTCAATGGAAGACGCACCGTCCGGCTGTCCGTGATCCTGTACCTCTTGGGCGGCGTCCTGATGCTAGGAACCAGCTGGCCGGGACCATTAGCTGCCATTCTTGTCCTTCCTTACGCGGCCAGCGCCGCGCCCTACTGGTTCATCACGGATGCCTCGGCCGAATCCGCCAATGCCGGCTGGAAGCGATTCCTGTGGATCAATTTTTCGACCGGCTTCCTGGTGACGCTGTTACTCATCTGGTACGCCGCACGATGAAGTTCTCCTCCCGGCCCTTGACCGGGACCCATAGGATGAAAATGGAAGAAGCTACCACCGCAACGCAAGGAGACGTCATGGCAGAGAATGAGGAAATCCGCCGGATCATCGATATCGTTAATGAGTCCAAAATCGGCATGTTCACCACCGTCGACAAAGATGGAACGCCGATCAGCCGGCCGATGACCGTACAGCAGACCGCTGACGATGCGGACCTGTGGTTCCTTACCGATAAGGACACCTCCGTCGTGGCGGAGCTGGAACTAAGCAATAAGGTCAATGTTTCCTTCGGTCATGGCACCGACTGGGTATCGGTCTCCGGCACTGCTAAGACCTTGCAGGACACGGCGAAGGTCAAGGAGCTGTGGAGTCAGGCCAATACGGCGTTCTTCCCCGACGGCCCTGAAACACCTGGTCTGACGCTCATTCACGTCGACTCGGATTCGGCCGAATACTGGGAAACGCCCGGCGGCGTGGCCAGCGTCGCCTTTCGCTGGGCCAAGGCGCGCGTCACCGGCAAGCAGATCAACGCCGGTGACAGTCACGTCGTCGAACTCTAGGCGCGTCCGAACATTAATTGAAAGGTGGATTGACCGCCAATGGGCACTTCTCTGGTGTGGCTTCGCGATGACCTGCGCCTAGTCGACAATCCTGCACTTCATGCTGCCTGCGGCCGAGGCGGAAAGGTTGCCGTCGTCTACATTCTGGATGAGCAGAGCACCGGGATACGGCCTTTGGGCGGTGCCACGAAATGGTGGCTCCACAAATCCTTGGCTGCGTTGGACTTGTCGCTGAAGGCAATCGGCTCCACTCTTGTACTCCGGCGCGGCAAAGCCTTTGACGTAGTGGGCGATCTCGTCAGCGAGATGAAAGTAGAAGGGGTTTTTTGGAACCGCCGCTATGGCTCGGCGGAGAGAGCCATTGATGGACAGATCAAAGCTGCCTTGACTAACCAAGGGCTGGAGGTGGCAAGTTTTCACGCCAATCTGCTGTTCGAGCCTTGGGAGATCAAGACGGGATCGGGAACACCCTATAAAGTTTTCACGCCATTTTGGCGAGCGTGCACCGATCGGTCCGAACCTCGCCATCCCCTGCCCGCATCGTCCTTTATTGATGCCGTCCATGCTGACAGCGACGTGTTGAGCAGTTGGTCCCTGCTGCCCAAACCTGACTGGGCTGCCGGACTGAGCGCTGAATGGGCCCCGGGCGAAGACGGAGCCGAACGCCGCTTGGCGGAATTCTGCGACCGCGGCGGCGCCGGCTACGCCGTGGATCGAGACAAGCCAGCCGTCGAAGCAACCAGCCGGCTGTCACCACATCTGCGGTTTGGCGAAATCAGCCCCTTTCGAATCTGGCACGCGATTCGTTCCGTCCAGGGAGGCGCAGCCGAGGATCTGGCGGTGTTCCGTACCGAACTGGGGTGGCGGGAGTTCTGCTGGCAGCTGCTCTACTTCCATCCGCACCTCGCCGCCGTAAACTATCGTCGGAAATTTGATGCCTTCCAATGGCAGACACCGTCCCCGGGGGAACTGGCAGCCTGGCAGCAAGGCCGTACCGGATACCCGCTGGTGGACGCCGGAATGCGCCAGCTCTGGCAGACCGGTTGGATGCATAACCGCATACGCATGGTCGTTGCGTCGTTCCTGGTCAAGAATCTGCTCGTAGACTGGCGGGTTGGCGAGCAATGGTTCTGGGACACGTTGGTGGACGCTGACGCCGCCAACAATCCGGCGAACTGGCAATGGGTGGCCGGCTCCGGTGCCGACGCGGCACCATATTTTAGAGTTTTCAATCCAATAACGCAGAGTCGTAAATTCGATCCGGACGGGGCTTATTTGCGCCAGTTCGTCGCCGAGCTCGCCGGGCTCGGTCCCAAGGCGATCCACGAGCCCTGGAAAGGGCCACACTCCCAGGACGGCAATAAGAAATACCCGCCGCCCATAGTAGAACTAGCACCTTCACGGGAGAGAGCATTGGATGCCTACGCCGCTCTCGAGGACCCGCTCTAGGTCAAGCGCTGACATCAGTTGCAGATCCCGCACGGAGAGAAGGTTGCCATCCGTCAAAGGGGGAGCGTCATCCAGACCCTTCAAATCATGCACGATCTGTGCAAGGCTGGAAGCTCTTCAACGATTTGATTACCTACGGAGGTCGGTCTGAATGATTGAGAAGCTTCACGAAACCGGAATCAAGAGTGAGTATGCGTATCTTGGTGGATTCGCCTCCATTGCCCTTTCCTTCATAGCGTGGCTTATTAGCCGAGGCAAGCCGGACGATTCCAAGGCCCAATCAGACCGCTGGGGAATTTTCATCGGGCACTGGGCACCCACTTTTTTCGCAATCGGCATCGCGCTGCGGCTGGAAGAAAAAAAGTAGCCCGCAGCCTTCATTCATGTTAGGCGGAGTATGACGACGGCGGGCGGTCAGGTCGGGATTGTCCCAAAGGGTGGACCGTCCGCAGAGTGCTGACGCTGTCTGTAGTGATCCCCTGCAGGGACGATGCCGAAAACCTCAAGCAGTGCTTACAGGCCCTCGCCAAGCAAACAGTGGACCCGATTGAAGTTATCGTCGTTGACAACGGATGCCGGGACGAAAGCGCACGTATTGCCGAACTCTATGGTGCCGCGGTGGTTTTTGAGCAAGCGAGCGGCATTTGGGCCGCTGCCGCGGCCGGCTACGACGCCGCCGTCGGGGATATTCTTGTCCGGTGTGATGCGGACTCCAGGCCTCCCCCCGATTGGTTGGCCAGGATCGCCGCGCATTTTGCTGCGGATGAGACGCTAACAGGTCTCACCGGCCCCGGCGTTTTTTATGGTCTTCCCCGCTATCAGCGAGCCTTAGCAGGGATCCTGTACATGAGGCTGTACTTTCTCGCCGTCGGTGCAGCGCTGGCGCACTGGCCCCTGTTCGGTTCCAATATGGCTATTCGGCGCAGCTGCTGGTGCGAGATCCGGCGCAGCGTACGACGATACGATGCGCAAGTGCACGACGACATCGATTTGAGTTTCATCCTTGGACCGCATCGCAAAATCCGCTACGATTCCAATCTCCGTGTGGGAATCTCGCCTCGAGCCCTATGCGGGTCAAGGAATCTCATGCGTCGTTTCTCCCGCGCATTCCACACCCTAAGCGTTCATTGGAAAATGGAAGCGCCCTGGCATCGCTGGCAGGATCGCCTCGAACACTAGCGTCATGGCTCGCCTCTTTTGCACCGCCCCACTTTCCCTTGCCCCTACTCTGTGCTGCCCTTACTCCGCGCTGCCCAGGAACTCCTGCAGCCGACGGACGCCAACGGCTAGGTCATCGTCTCCGAGGGCGTAGGAGAATCGGAGGAAGCCACTAGGGCCGAACGCCTCGCCGGGAACAACGGCCACCTCCACCGTGTCCAGGATGAGGGCGGCCAGCTCGGCCGAAGTGGCGCACCGCACGCCGCCCAGTTCGCGGCCGAGCAACCCGCGGACGTCCGCGTACACGTAGAAGGCGCCATGCGGCGTTGGGCAAACGACGCCGTCGATCGCATTGAGACCCGCAACGATGGCCTTGCGGCGACGATCGAAGGCCACCTTCATCTCTTCCACGGCAGTCAAAGGACCGGCGACGGCGGCAAGGGCCGCCAGCTGGGTGATGTTGGCGACGTTGGAGGTCGCATGTGACTGCAGATTCGTCGCCGCCTTCACCACGTCTTTGGGCCCGATCATCCAACCAACCCGCCAGCCGGTCATGGCGTAGGTCTTAGCGACGCCGTTGAGGATGACCACGCGGTCGCCGAGTTCCGGCGCCGCGGTGGCAATCGAGGTGAACGGCACGCCGTCGTATGTCAGGTGCTCGTAGATTTCGTCGGTGATGACCCACAAGCCCTTCGCGGCCGCCCATTGACCGATGTCCTTGGTCTGTTCCGGGGAATATACGGCCCCGGTCGGGTTTGACGGCGAGACGAACAATAGGATCTTGGTCCGCGGGGTCAGGGCAGCCTCCAGCTGGTCGACGCTGATCAGATAGCCCTGCTCCGGCCCGGCGAAAACCTCCACCGGTACACCGCCGGCAAGCCGGATGGCCTCCGGATAGGTTGTCCAGTACGGCGTCGGCAGCAGCACCTCGTCACCCGGATCCAGCAGGGTTGCGAATGCCTCGTAGACGGCCTGTTTCCCTCCATTGGTGACGACCACCTGCGACGGGTCAACGCGGTAACCGGAATCCCGCAGGGTCTTGGCGGCAATGGCCGCCTTGAGCTCCGGCAGGCCAGCCGCGGGGGAATACCGGTGGTTGCGGGGCTGACGGGCAGCTTCGATGGCCGCCTCAACAATGTAATCGGGAGTCGCGAAGTCGGGTTCCCCGGCGCCGAATCCGATCACCGGATGTCCCGCCGCCTTGAGCGCCTTGGCCTTGGCATCCACGGCCAGCGTGGCCGACTCGGCAATCGCGGCGATCCGGGCGGATACCCGCGCGGCAGGGGCGGAGGGAACTGCGCTCACTTCGGCAGACATTTGGGGGACTCTTTCTGGAGAGGTTCGTACCTGGCGGGGATATCCGAGTCTAGTTTAGGCGTACGGGCGTCCCGGTTCGACGTGGGGCCTTCGATTGCGTAGACTGTTTCCCGGTGTTGAAATCGCCATGGTGAACCGCGCCTATCTGACGGATTCCTGCAGAGGATCTCCGATGGAGGCCGGGGCGGATGGCGAGGGATCACCGGCTACATAGGGTAGTGGCGCAATTGGTAGCGCAGCGGTCTCCAAAACCGCAGGTTGCAGGTTCGAGTCCTGTCTGCCCTGCGCACAATCGGTGCGGCGGCCCGGGCCGATAGTCATCACGATTATCGGTCCCGGATCCGCTGCACGGCTCAGCGACAACCAGCACTGAAGTAAACAGCGGCGTGGAAAAACCAGCACTAAGGAACCGTTCAGCTCTGAACAGGTGACCGGACCTACGAGGATGAGTGAGGCATTGGTGACCGAAACAGCTGCCAGCAGCTCCCGGGGCCGTCCCGCCAAGAAAAGCACGAAGCCCAGTAAGCCCGGGTTCTTCGCGCGCATCGCACTCTTCATCCGGCAAGTCATCGGGGAGCTGCGTAAGGTTGTGGCACCGACTCGTAAAGAGCTGGTGAATTACACGGTTGTGGTGCTGGTGTTCGTGATCATCATGATGGCAATCGTCACCGGCCTGGATCTTGCCTTCGGTAAGGCCGTCCTGTGGATTTTTGGCGGAAGCGGCCCCGTAGAGCAATAAGGCGCTCGACATTGCCGACCCCGCAGGAATCATCGGTACGGGGTCGGTTTGAGCCATTTAAGTTCGGATTAGGAAAGCAGGAAATACGTGTCTGAGCAGGAGCTCGAAGTAAACGAGAGTGTGCTGGACGAAAGTGCGGCTGCGGCAAACGCAGACGGCGACTCGAATTCCGCTGTAGCCGAAACCGGAGAAGAATCATCCGTGGAGGCGCAGGGGGAGGTGGCCGACGACGAGACCGACTCGGGCGACGCCGTCGCAGACACGCCCGATTCCGTCGGCCACACGTCCGACGACACGGAACCGACTGACGACGAGACCGTCCCGAGCGACGCCGTCGCCGATCGCACCGACACGGCCGACGACGAGACCGACCCGAGCGACGCCGTCGCCGATCCGTCCGACGTCGATGCCCTCGCGGTCGCCGCGGCGGAAGCCGCAGTGGACCCGGCCGATGAATTCAAGGCCAGGCTGCGTCGCCAGGAGGGTGACTGGTATGTTATCCACTCCTACGCCGGCTACGAAAACCGCGTCAAGGCGAACCTCGAAACCCGCATCACGTCCCTGAATATGGAAGAGCACATCTTCGAAATCCAGGTTCCGATGGAGGAGGTCGTGGAGATCAAGAATGCGCAGCGCAAGGTGGTGAACCGCGTTCGCATCCCCGGCTATGTCCTGGTCCGGATGGATCTGACCGACGCATCGTGGGGGGTCGTCCGCCACACTCCCGGCGTCACAGGCTTTGTGGGCAACGCCCACAACCCGGTCCCGCTGCGTCTGGACGAGGTCTTCTCGATGCTGGCGCCGATCTTCGAGGAAGAGCAGGCCGAAGCAGGCCAACCGGTCAGGCACCATCCAGCTGATGCGATTATCGACTTCGAGGTTGGCGAGTCCGTTATCGTCAAGGACGGCCCGTTCGAGACGCTGCCGGCCACCATCTCCGAAATCAAGCCGGAATCCCAGACCTTGGTGGTGTTGGTCTCCATCTTTGAACGTGAAACCCCCGTCACGCTCTCATTCAATCAGGTTTCAAAGATCTAGGGCTGGAGCTCGTATAATTAGTTTTCGCTCCGGACCGGCCCGCTTAGCCGGAACGGAGCGGTGACCATCACGCCATGATGGTCAAAGAACCTGGGGTGCGCTCCGTCGCCCCAGGAAAGTTATTGAAAGAAGGACCCGAAATTGGCCCCCAAGAAAAAGGTCACCGGCCTCATCAAGCTGCAGATCCAGGCAGGTGCCGCTAACCCGGCGCCTCCCATCGGACCCGCCCTTGGTCAGCATGGTGTCAACATCATGGAATTCTGCAAGGCGTACAACGCTGCCACGGAATCCCAGCGCGGAAACGTTATCCCGGTGGAAATCACGGTCTACGAAGACCGTTCCTTCACGTTCATCACCAAGACGCCGCCGGCTGCAGAGCTGATCAAGAAGGCCGCCGGTGTTGCCAAGGGTTCAGGAACCCCGCATACCGTTAAGGTTGCCAACCTGACCAAGGCCCAGGTGACCGAGATTGCGACGCAGAAGATGGTGGATCTGAACGCGACGGACATCGAAGGCGCAATGAAGATCATCGCCGGCACCGCCCGCTCCATGGGCATCACCGTCGAAGCCTGAGGAATGAACGGACGGTGGGGGTTGAGGAACGAAGCACCCGCCGGAAGTGAGTCCCGCAAGGCTTCGACACATTGAATACCGTCGAAGCCTGAGGAACCCGAGCATTACCCCGGTGATCGACCAAGGGCGTCAGCGCCTGGGTGGAGATCGCCGAATATCAAGACAAACCAGATAACGACGGCGGACAGGGCGCGCAGGTGCCAACCGCCGCCGGTGGCAGGGCCCAGCGCGGTCCGCAGACCACAACTGCACAAGGAGAAACAGCAGCATGGCAAAGCGCAGCAAAGCATATGAGGCAGCGGCCGCCAAGATCGACGCGGAGAATTTCTACGCGCCGATGGAGGCCATTAAGCTCGCCAAGGAAACCAACCCGTCCAAGTTCGATGCGACCGTAGAGGTTGCTTTCCGGTTGGGCGTCGACCCCCGCAAGGCGGACCAGATGGTGCGCGGTACCGTTATTCTGCCGCACGGAACCGGTAAGACCGCCCGCGTACTTGTTTTCGCCACGGGTGACCGTGCCGAGGCAGCGATCGCAGCCGGAGCCGATTTCGTTGGTTCTGACGACCTGATCGAAAAAATCCAGGGCGGCTGGACCGACTTCGACTCCGCCGTGGCAACTCCGGACCTGATGGGTAAGGTCGGCCGCCTGGGTAAGATCCTGGGCCCGCGCAACCTGATGCCGAACCCGAAGACCGGTACCGTCACCAACGATGTTGCCAAGGCTGTGCAGGACATCAAGGGCGGAAAGATCGACTTCCGCGTGGACAAGCACTCCAACCTCCACTTCATCGTCGGCAAGGTCTCCTTCGGGGCCGTCCAGTTGGCGGAGAACTATGCGGCAGCCCTGGAAGAGGTGCTTCGTCTGAAGCCGTCCGCTTCCAAGGGCCGTTACCTGCAGAAGGCAACCGTCGCCACCACGTTCGGCCCGGGCATCGCCGTGGACCCGAGCGTCACCAAAGTCCTGACGGAAGCATAGGGATAAAAGCCCGCTGAAGGCCGGTGCAGCAGTTGCTGCACCGGCCTTTTTGTACCCTGCGCCGTCCTTTTCTGCCCTGCGCAGGGTTTCGGCCACGACATCTCCACCAGAAAGGAACCGGCATGACCGTGACGATCCGTGCAGCCCAGATCCCTGACGTTCCGGCACTTGCCAGCCTGGCTGCGCTGACCTTCCCGCTGGCGTGTCCTCCGGACGCCGGTGAAACTGATATCGCGGCGTTTATCGGGACCAATCTGGCCGCGGAGAATTTCGACGGCTTCATCGTGGATCCGCGCGCGGCGGTCCTTGTCGCGGAGGAGCACGGGGCGCTGCTGGCCTACAGCCTGCTGGTGGCCGAGCCCCCGTCGGATTCTAAAGTGGCTGCCGCGGTTACGGCCCTGCCGGCCATCGAACTGAGCAAGTTCTATGTCCATCCGGAACACCACGGCGGCGGAACGGCGCGCCGGCTCATGAATGACTCCGTCAACCGCGCCCGCAAGTTCGGCGGAGCGTCGGTATGGCTGGGCGTCAATAGCGAAAACACGCGCGCGCTCCGCTTTTACGCCAAGTGCGGATTTCATGAAGTCGGCACGAAGAGCTTCCGCCTGGGCGCCCGCGTGGAACACGACTTTGTCCTACAACTGGTCATCGATGACTATCCCGGGACGGCCGGGATTCGGTAGATGGCGCCCCCGCAGACTCCGTGTCCCCTTCCGCGGGCCTATGATTTGATCAACCCTGAGAAAGTGGCTTCAACAATGACGTTGAGCGTCAGCACCGACGCGGTGCATCTGCCCAGCCGTCCCGGTACCCCGCACGTTGCGGGTATGGTGCCGGGCCGTCCATGTCCGGAAGGGATTTTGTGAAGACGATCCAGATCGAACAGCTTCGGCCGCCGGACTCCCTCGAGGGTCCCGAGGCGCAGGATCTGCTGGCGTCCGTGGCGGTATCACGTCAGGTCCGGATCCATACCTGGGGAAATGACGACCTCGCCTATACGGCGGATGAAATGCTGCAGACATTTTCGGACCCATATGAGTGGTACGTGGTCCTGCTGGCGCGGGTCGACGGGGTGATTGTGGGTCGTGCCGGGATTGCCCTGCCGCTGACCGACAACACCGATCTGGCGCACGTGACCTTGGATGTTCTGCCCTCGGCCCAGAACAACGGCGTGGGCCGTGAGCTGCTCGCCGCCGCCGAGCAGTTTGTCCGGGGCGAAAACCGGCGCAAGGTGATGGTGGAGACGAATCATCCGGCCTCCACCCTCGGCCAGCGCGACGACGAGAGCCTGACTGCGGCCGATGGCCTGGGATATCTGCCGCTGAGCAGCCGGGAGGTGATTTTTGCCCGGAGTGCCGGGTATGACCTGCAGCAGGTAGGGCAGTTCAGTGCCTGCCACGTGCCCTTGGACCCGGCCGTGGCCGCCCGACTGAAGGCCGGATTGAGCGGACTGCAGGGCGGCGATTACGCACTGCATCAATGGGTGGACCAGTGCCCGGACCGGTGGGCGGAATGCATCGTCGCGCTGGAAGCCGCCATGGCCGCCGACGCCGCCGCGGACGGCGACGACGCTGCTCACGACGGCGACGGGCAGGATCTGTGGACCGTAGACCGGCTCCGCGAGACCGAGGCATTAGCCCAGGCGCGTGGCCGGCACACGCTGGTGACAGCGGTGGAGGAACTGGCCATCGGCAAGCTGGTTGGCTTCACGTCCATCTCGGTGCTAGGACACCGGGACGACGTGGTTTTCCAGGACGACACGATCGTTCTGCCTGAGCATCGGGGGAAAAACCTGGGCATGTTGATCAAGGTGGGGAATCTTGAGCTACTGGCCGAGCGGTTTCCGCTTGCCCGTTCCGTCTATACCTGGAACGTGGTGGAACGGGACTACATGATTGAGGTCAACCGCAAGCTCGGCTTCGCGCCGGCGGGGGTCACCGGGCAGTGGAAAAAGCCGCTCGGCACCGGGACCTAGGATTTGGCGACCCGGGGGTACATCCCGTAGGCTGAAATCACCAAAGACCGTCGGTCGACGGAAATTCACCCCCCCGCTAGTGATCACAATCTGTCATCGCGAGCGGGAATACGGGCGGAATTCCATCCGAAAGTCCCTATGCTAGGGCGGCCGGCGCAGGTGAACGAAGTGAGCCTCCACCACCATCCGGACTCCGGATGCCCTGTCGAGGCGAAGCCCCGGGCATCTGCGCGGGGCGTTTTTAGTATGTGCTGCTCATCCGGCACGGGGACCCGAACTGACCGGCTTTAATTTCCCGGAAGGAGGGTTATGGCAACGCCGAACAAGGTGGCAGCCGTGGAGGAAATCACCAACGATTTCAACGCGTCCAACGCTGCAGTCCTAACCGAATACCGCGGGCTCACCGTTGCACAGCTCAAGGAGCTGCGTGTTTCTCTCGGCCGCGAGAACAAATTCTCGGTCGTCAAGAACACCCTGACCGCCATTGCGGCCAAGGAAGCCGGTGTTGGTGCTTTTGAAGGCCACCTGGCCGGCCCGACCGCTATCGCGTTCATTAAGGGTGACGCTGTTGCGGCAGCAAAGAGCCTGACGGATTTTGCAAAGACCAACAAGGCGCTGGTCATCAAGACCGGTTACTTCGAAGGTAGAGCGCTGGATGCTGCTGAAGTTGCCGCACTTGCGGCTCTTGAGTCGCGTGAAGTGCAGCTGGCCCGTGTTGCTGCGGTTCTGCTCGCCCCGATGGCTGCGGCCGCCCGCACCCTCGACGCGCTGCGCCTCAAGCTTGACGAAGGCACCGAAGCTCCCGTTGTTGAGGCTTCGGCCGCTGACGCCGAAGCACCGGCCGCCGGCGAAGAGCCGGCAGCAGAAGCGCCTGCGGCAGAAGCGTCCGCCGAGGCCTAGTCCTCATGGGGTCCAACCCCGGTTCCATCCTGAATTCCACGAGGACTTTAGGTTATAGACTCCGGCCATCACGGCCAAAAACAAGAAGGAGCGCCACACATGGCTAAGCTCACCAACGACGAGCTCATTGCAGCTTTCAAGGAACTGACCATTATCGAACTCTCCGAGTTCGTCAAGGTCTTCGAGGAGACCTTCGAGGTCACCGCCGCCGCCGTTGCCGTTGCGGGCCCCGCGGCCGGTGCCGCTGAGGAAGAAGCCGAGAAGGATTCCTTCGACGTTATCCTCGAAGCCGCCGGCGACAAGAAGATTGCCGTCATCAAGGAGGTGCGCGCCCTGACCTCCCTCGGACTGAAGGAAGCCAAGGACGTCGTAGACTCCGCGCCGAAGGCTGTTCTCGAAGGCGCGACCAAGGAAGCTGCCGAGAAGGCAAAGGAATCCCTGGAAGCAGCCGGAGCAACCGTTACCCTCAAGTAACAGTTACTCTCAGCTACAAAGAAGCCCCGCACCGGTTGGTGCGGGGCTTCTTTGCATCGGGGCGGATCATTCTGCGCACTGCTGGGAGTGGGCCCCGCGCAGGAGCTGCTCCTGCGCGCGGCGAGACCCCAACAGTGCGCGGCTTGTGTCGCAGATTCGCGTTGTGCGGGTTAGCCCCTGTGTCGGGTCAGTCGCGGTACAGCAACAAGGCCTCGCCCTGGCCGCCGCCGCCGCAGAGGGACACCGCAGCCTTGCCGGCGCCGCGCCGGCTGAGCTCCTGTGCGGCGTGCAGGGCAAGCCGCGCGCCGGACGCACCGATGGGGTGTCCCATGGCGATCGCCCCGCCGTGGATATTGCACTTTTCCAGCGGGTAATCAAGATCCTTGAGGGACTGCACGGCGACGGCCCCGAACGCCTCGTTGATTTCGATGAAGTCCAGATCCGCCACCGCCCAACCGGCAAGTTTGAGCGCCTTGTTGATCGCATTGGAGGGCTGTGACTGCAGCGAGGTATCCGGTCCGGCCACCTGCCCGGGCTTGCCGACAACGGCGAGCCAGGACAGTCCGTTGTCCTCTGCATAGCCGCGGGTACTGAGCACGACGGCGGCAGCACCGTCCGAGAGTGGGGAGGAGTTCCCTGCCGTGATCGTGCCGTCCTTGGCGAAGGCCGGCCGCAGGCCAGCCAGTGTCTGGACAGTTGTCTGCGGCCGCAGGCCTTCGTCCTTGGCGACGGTCAGATCCGGGCCCTTGCGCTGCGGAACCGCCACGGTGACGATTTCATCGTCAAAAATTCCCGACTCCGCGGCGGCTGAGGCGCGCTGATGGGACGCGGCCGCAACCTCGTCCTGGGCGCGCCGGTCGATGCCGAGCCGGCCGTTATGCCGCTCCGTGGAGGTGCCCATCGATTCATGGTCAAAGGCGTCGGTCAGCCCGTCACGGGCAACGGAATCGATGGCGGTGAAGTCACCGTAGGTCCAGCCCTGGCGGGAACCGGGGAGCAGGTGCGGACCGTTGCTCATGGACTCCTGGCCGCCGGCGACCACCACGCTCGCCTCACCGGAATGGATCAGGCGGGCGGCATCCGTGATGGCGGCCAGTCCGGACAGGCACACCTTGTTGATCGTCACGGTGGGGACATTCCAGCCGATACCGGCTGCAATCGCGCTCTGCCGGGCCGGGTTCTGGCCGGCTCCGGCCTGGATTACCTGGCCCATAATGACGGCGTCCACCTGACCGGCACTGACGCCCGCCCGGTCCAGCGCGCCGGTAATGGCCTTGGCGCCCAGCTCGACGGCGGTGAATCCGCCCAGCTGGCCGTTCAGTCGCCCGAAGGGTGTCCGCGCCCCGGACAAGATGACAACGTCAGAAGGATTTGCGGTCATGGAAGAGCACTTCGCTTTCATCGGGTCGGAGTTCGTCACGTCACCGGCGCTGGTTAACTTGAGGCGCCGCTCACATAGAATCTAACAGCTTGCCGCGGCGGGATATTTCCGGCACGGGCACTCCACGCGCACAGAACTTCTCGACGAGGCGTATGATGGATGGTCCATTGGACATGGCCGGCGATTTGCCGTATTGTAGATCTTTGCGTCTCCCCTCTTAACCTTCAGCCTTCATATAGCGGTGGGCTTTGCCATGAAATCAGTTGTGTTCGCCGAACGCAGCGGGTCAGTTTGGCGTCGAATCAGTTCGAAGAACGGTAAGGGTTACGCAGAACACGCCTGAAGGTCTGTGGAAGGATCCCTCTTGGTCGCCTCGAGCACCTCTAATGTAAACAGCGCTAATGTAACGAGTGCTTCAACCGCTATTGATACCAACAGCACCGATGGTGCCACGCGTCGTATCTCATTCGCAAAGATTCATGAGCCCCTTGACGTTCCGAATCTGCTCGCGCTGCAGACCGAGAGCTTTGACTGGCTCGTCGGCAATGAGCGCTGGCAGTCACGAATGCACGTCGCCGTGGAATCCGGGGACCAGAGTGTCGCCACCACATCGGGGCTGGCCGACATCTTCGAAGAGATCTCCCCGATCGAGGATTTCCAGGGCACCATGTCCCTGTCCTTCTCGGAACCGGAGTTCTCCGATCCGAAGTACACGATGGCTGAGTGCAAGGACCGCGACGCGACCTTTGCGGCTCCGCTGTACGTGAAGGCCGAGTTCATGAACAACAACACCGGTGAGATCAAGCAGCAGACGGTGTTCATGGGCGACTTCCCGTTGATGACGGAGAAAGGTACCTTCGTCATCAACGGCACCGAGCGCGTCGTCGTCTCCCAGCTGGTCCGTTCCCCGGGTGCGTACTTTGAGCGCACCGCGGACAAGACGAGCGATAAGGACATCTTCACCGCCAAGATCATCCCGTCCCGCGGCGCCTGGTTTGAACTCGAAATCGACAAGCGTGATCAGGTCGGCGTCCGCCTTGACCGCAAGCGCAAGCAGTCGGTCACCGTCCTGCTGAAGGCACTCGGCTGGAGTGAGGGCCAGATCCTCGAGGAATTCGGCCAATACGACTCCATCCGCGCCACGATGGAAAAAGACACCACCGTGACCCGCGAAGATGCCTTGCTGGACATCTACCGGAAGCTGCGTCCGGGCGAGCCGCCCACAGTCGAGGCTGCCGACGCACTGCTGCACAACCTGTACTTCAACCCGAAGCGCTACGATCTGGCCAAGGTCGGCCGTTACAAGATCAACCGCAAACTCGGCATCGACAAGCAGCTCAACGCCGATGATGCATCGGTGCTGGACATCGACGACATCGTCGCGATGATCAAGTTCCTGGTTGCGCTGCACAACGGCGACAAGACGCTGGCCGGCAAGCGCGATGGCAAGGCGCACGAGCTCCGCGTCGAAACCGACGACATCGACCACTTCGGCAACCGCCGTATCCGCGCCGTCGGCGAGCTGATCGAGAACCAGGTCCGCACCGGTCTTTCCCGGATGGAACGCGTTGTCCGCGAGCGCATGACGACCCAGGACGTCGAAGCGATCACGCCGCAGACCCTGATCAACATCCGTCCGGTGGTGGCCGCGATCAAGGAGTTCTTCGGAACGTCGCAGCTGTCGCAGTTCATGGACCAGAACAACCCGCTGGCCGGTCTGACGCACAAACGCCGTCTTTCCGCGCTCGGCCCGGGTGGTCTGTCCCGTGACCGCGCCGGTATGGAGGTCCGTGACGTTCACCCGTCGCACTACGGACGCATGTGTCCCATCGAGACCCCTGAAGGCCCGAACATCGGTCTGATCGGTTCGCTGGCGTCCTACGGCCGGATCAACCCCTTCGGTTTCATCGAGACGCCGTACCGCAAGGTTGCCAACGGCCACGTGAGCGACGACGTCGATTACCTCACCGCCGATGACGAGGTTGAAGTTGTCATTGCCCAGGCCAACGCGCCGCTGACGACTGACAGCGACTTTGCCGAGGAAACCGTCCTGGTCCGCCAGCGCGGCGGTGGCGGCGAGCCGGTGCTTATTCCGGCCGCCGAGGTCGAGTACATGGACGTGTCGCCGCGCCAGATGGTGTCGGTGGCTACCGCCCTGATCCCGTTCCTGGAGCATGACGACGCCAACCGCGCCCTGATGGGTGCGAACATGCAGCGCCAGGCCGTGCCGCTGGTCCGTTCCGAGGCTCCTTTCGTGGGCACCGGCATGGAGCGCGCGACGGCGGTCGACGCAGGCGACGTCGTCATTGCCAAGAAGGCGGGGGTGGTCTCCGAGGTTTCGGCGGACCTGGTCGTCATGCTCAACGACGACGGCACCGAAACGAAGTACCCGATTGCCAAGTACCACCGCTCCAACCAGGGCACCGCGTACAACCAGCGCGTCCTGGTCTCCGAGGGCCTGCGGCTGGAAGTCGGCGGCATCATCGCCGACGGTCCCGCCACGGATCAGGGGGAGCTTGCACTGGGGAAGAACCTGCTCGTGGCATTCATGTCCTGGGAAGGCCACAACTACGAGGACGCGATCATCCTCAGCCAGCGCATTGTGGCCGAGGATGTACTCTCCTCCATCCACATCGAAGAGCATGAGATTGATGCCCGCGACACCAAGCTCGGTGCCGAAGAAATCACCCGCGACATCCCGAACGTCTCCGAGGAAATCCTCGCCGGTCTGGACGAGCGCGGCATCATCCACATCGGTGCCGAGGTAGAGGCCGGCGACATCCTGGTCGGCAAGGTCACTCCCAAGGGCGAGACCGAACTGACTCCGGAAGAGCGTCTGCTGCGCGCCATCTTCGGTGAGAAGAGCCGCGAAGTCCGCGACACCTCGCTGAAGGTTCCGCACGGCGAGTCCGGCACCGTCATCGGCGTCCGGATCTTTGACCGCGACTCCGACGACGAGCTGCCCCCGGGCGTCAACCAGCTGGTGCGCATCTACGTAGCCAACAAGCGCAAGATCACCGATGGTGACAAGCTGGCCGGCCGGCACGGCAACAAGGGTGTTATCTCCAAGATCCTGCCGATCGAGGACATGCCGTTCCTGGCTGACGGCACCCCGGTCGACATCGTGCTCAACCCGCTGGGTGTTCCGGGCCGCATGAACGTCGGACAGGTGCTGGAAACACACCTCGGCTGGGTCGCGAAGACCGGTTGGAACATCGAGGGAGAGCCGGAATGGGTCAAGAACCTGCCGAATCTGCCCCGGGTTTCCGGCCAGACGACGGTTGCCACGCCCGTGTTCGACGGCGCCCGTGAGGAAGAAATCACCGGCCTGCTCGATTCGACGACGCTCACCCGTGACGGTGTGCGCCTGATCGACTCCTCCGGAAAGACCGTGCTTTTCGACGGCCGTTCCGGCGAGCAGTTCCCGGACCCGATTTCAGTGGGCTATATGTACATCCTGAAGCTCCACCACCTGGTGGACGACAAGATTCACGCCCGCTCCACCGGTCCGTACTCCATGATCACCCAGCAGCCCTTGGGCGGTAAGGCGCAGTTCGGCGGACAGCGCTTTGGTGAGATGGAAGTGTGGGCACTGGAGGCCTATGGCGCGGCGTACACGCTGCAGGAACTATTGACGATCAAGTCCGATGACATCCACGGCCGCGTGAAGGTCTATGAGGCCATCGTCAAGGGCGAGAACATTCCGGAGCCGGGTATCCCCGAATCCTTCAAGGTTCTGATCAAGGAAATGCAGTCGCTGTGCCTGAACGTGGAAGTGCTTTCCACCGACGGCACCACGATTGAGATGCGTGACTCGGATGAAGAAGTCTTCCGGGCAGCGGAGGAACTGGGCATCGACCTTTCACGGGCCGAGCCGAATTCCGTCGAAGAAGTTTAGTTCCGTAACCGGTTCTCGTGCCTAGGCTCGGGACGGCGTGCCGAAGGCTCCTGCGGCCGCGGGCGGCCTTAGTCGCTTGGCGCACGCCTTCCCCCGAGCCCAGACACGAGCCGGACGGCTTCCGGAGGAAGTCGGACGCCAAGGTTCCGAGGCCGCCCAGCGGCCGAGGGGCCCTTCGGTCCGACGTTCCGGGAGCCGCCCGGCGTAGCCGATGAACTGCAAACTTCTCCGCACCCCGCATAGACATTCAGAATTAGAGAACAAGAGAGAACAGGGACCATATGTCCAGCGAATCCTCCTTCGGCCTCATGCAGATCGGCCTGGCCACCGCGGATGATATCCGCGACTGGTCGCACGGCGAAGTCAAGAAGCCGGAAACCATCAACTACCGCACGCTCAAGCCCGAGAAAGACGGCCTCTTCTGCGAGAAGATCTTCGGCCCGTCCCGGGACTGGGAGTGCTACTGCGGCAAGTACAAGCGCGTCCGTTTCAAGGGCATCATCTGTGAGCGCTGCGGCGTCGAGGTCACCCGTGCGAAGGTGCGCCGCGAGCGGATGGGGCATATCGAGCTGGCCGCACCGGTCACGCACATTTGGTACTTCAAGGGTGTCCCGTCCCGTCTGGGCTACCTCCTTGACCTGGCCCCGAAGGACCTCGAAAAGGTCATCTACTTCGCTGCCTACATGATCACCAGCGTCGATGAGGAAGCGCGCCACGCGGAACTGCCGAACCTGCAGGTCGAGCATGACCTGGAGACGAAGCAGCTCGTCGATACCCGCGATTCGGACATCGCCACGGTGGCCCGGGATCTGGAGAACGAGCTTGCCCGTCTCGAGGGCGAGGGCGCCAAGGCGGCCGAGAAGAAGAAGGCCCGCGACTCCGCGGACCGACAGATGGCCAACATCCGCAAGCGTGCGGATGCGGAAATCGAGCGCCTCACCCAGGTGTGGGACCGTTTCAAGGGGCTCAAGGTTGCCGATCTCGAAGGCGACGAGGGCCTGTACCGCGAGCTGCGTGACCGCTACGGCATGTTCTTCGAGGGCTCCATGGGCGCCGAGGCGATCAAGAAGCGGCTGGAAAGCTTCGACATGCCCGCCGAAGGCGAGCTGCTGCGCGACATCATCGCCAACGGCAAGGGCCAGCGCAAGACCCGCGCCCTGAAGCGGCTGAAGGTGGTCAACGCGTTCCTGACCACCAACAACTCCCCGCTCGGCATGGTGCTGGATGCTGTCCCGGTGATACCGCCGGAACTGCGCCCGATGGTCCAGCTCGACGGTGGCCGTTTCGCCACCTCGGACCTGAACGACCTGTACCGCCGCGTGATCAACCGCAACAACCGTCTCAAGCGGCTGCTCGATCTGGGCGCGCCGGAGATCATTGTCAACAACGAGAAGCGGATGCTTCAGGAGGCCGTTGACAGCCTCTTCGACAACGGCCGGCGCGGCCGCCCGGTCACCGGACCGGGTAACCGTCCGCTGAAATCGCTCTCCGACATGCTCAAGGGCAAGCAGGGTCGTTTCCGCCAGAACCTGCTGGGTAAGCGCGTAGACTACTCCGGCCGTTCCGTGATCGTCGTCGGGCCGCAGCTGAAGCTGCACCAGTGTGGTCTGCCCAAGCAGATGGCGCTGGAGCTCTTCAAGCCGTTCGTGATGAAGCGCCTGGTTGATCTGAACCATGCGCAGAACATCAAGAGCGCCAAGCGGATGGTGGAGCGTTTCCGCCCGCAGGTCTGGGATGTGCTCGAGGAGATCATCACCGAGCACCCGGTACTGCTGAACCGTGCACCAACCCTGCACCGTTTGGGCATCCAGGCGTTCGAGCCCCAGCTGGTGGAGGGTAAGGCCATCCAGCTGCACCCGCTGGTCTGTGGCGCGTTCAACGCCGACTTCGACGGCGACCAGATGGCAGTGCACCTGCCGCTGAGCCCCGAGGCGCAGGCCGAGGCACGCATTCTGATGCTGTCCTCGAACAACATCCTGAAGCCCTCGGACGGCCGTCCGGTGACCCTCCCTTCACAGGACATGATCATTGGTCTGTACCACCTGACCACCAAGCGCTCCGGTTCCGCCGGGGAAGGCAGGTCTTTCACCACAGCGGCAGAAGCCATCATGGCTCACGACGCGGGTGTGCTGCACCTGAATTCGCAGGTCAAGATCCGGTTGGACAACTTTGTCCCGTACGCGGGCTGGGAAGCTCCGGAAGGCTGGGAGGCCGGCCAGCCGGCCATCGTCAACACGTCGCTGGGACAGGTCATCTTCAACGAGACCCTGCCCGAGGACTACCCGTGGGTGGAGAATGTCGCTGACAAGGGCGAGCTCTCCACGATCGTGAACGACCTGGCAGAGCGTTACCCGAAGGTTGTTGTGGCGGCGACGCTGGATAACCTCAAGGATGCCGGTTTCTACTGGGCCACGCGCTCCGGTGTCACCGTGGCCATCTCCGACATTGAGGTGCCCAAGGAGAAGCCCGCCATTCTGGAGGGTTACGAGGCCAAGGCCGCCAAGGTGCAGTCCCAGTTCGAGAAGGGCCTGATCGCCGATGACGAGCGCCGTCAGGAACTGATCGACATCTGGAACCAGGCCACCAACGAGATCGCCGATGTGATGCGGAAGAACCTTTCCGCTTCCAACACGATCAACCGGATGGTTTCATCCGGTGCCCGTGGGAACTGGATGCAGGTCCGTCAGATTGCCGGTATCCGCGGCCTCGTGGCCAACCCGAAGGGTGAGATTATTCCCCGACCGATCAAGTCCTCCTACCGCGAGGGCCTGTCGGTGCTGGAATACTTCATTGCCACGCACGGTGCCCGCAAGGGACTGGCCGATACGGCCCTGCGTACCGCCAACTCGGGTTACCTGACCCGCCGTCTGGTGGACGTTTCGCAGGACGTCATCGTCCGTGAAGATGACTGCGGCACCGAGCGGGGCCTGACCCTGCCGATCGCCGTGGTGGATGCCAATGGCGAGCTCACGCTGCACGAGGAAGTCGAGAACAGCGTTTACGCCCGCACCCTGGCCACCGAAGTGCTGGATTCCACCGGCAAGATGCTGGCCGAGGCCGGTGCCGACGTCGGCGACGTGCTGATCGGCGAGCTCTTCGCCGCCGGCATCACCGACGTCAAGGTCCGCTCCGTACTCACCTGTGAGTCCGCCGTCGGAACCTGTGCCCTGTGCTACGGCCGTTCACTGGCCACCGGTAAGACCGTGGACATAGGTGAGGCCGTAGGCATCATCGCCGCACAGTCCATTGGTGAGCCCGGTACCCAGCTGACCATGCGTACGTTCCACACCGGTGGTGCTGTTTCGGCCAGCCGCGGCGAGGACATCACGCAGGGTCTGCCGCGTATTCAGGAGCTCTTCGAGGCACGCACACCCAAGGGTGTTGCCCCGATCGCCGAGGCGGCCGGACGCATCAGCATCGAAGAGTCCGAGCGTCAGATGCGGCTGGTGCTGACTCCCGACGACGGTACCGAGGAAATCGCGTACCCGGTGCTGCGCCGTGCGCGTCTGCAGGTTGCCGATGGCGATCACGTGGAGGTCGGCCAGAAGCTGGTGGTGGGTGCAGTTGACCCGAAGCAGGTGCTGCGTATTCTAGGCCCGCGTGCCGCTCAGAAGCATCTGGTGGAGGAAGTCCAGCGTGTCTACCGCAGCCAGGGTGTGGGGATCCACGACAAGCACGTCGAGGTTATCGTCCGCCAGATGCTGCGCCGCGTTACGGTCATCGAATCCGGCGAATCCAACCTCCTGCCGGGCGAGCTGGCAGAGCGCGGACGGTTCGAATCCGAGAACCGCCGCGTGGTATCCGAAGGCAAGCAGCCGGCGTCGGGCCGTAACGAGCTGATGGGTATCACCAAGGCTTCGCTGGCCACCGAGTCCTGGCTGTCCGCAGCATCCTTCCAGGAGACCACCCGCGTCCTCACGCAGGCGGCCATGGAAGGCAAGAGCGATCCGCTGTTGGGCCTGAAGGAAAATGTCATCATCGGTAAGCTGATCCCTGCCGGGACCGGCCTGCCGCGCTACACCAACGTCAAGGTGGAGCCGACCGAGGAAGCGAAGGCCAACCTGTTCACCGGACCGAGCGCCTTCAGCGACTTTGACTACACCGGCGTCGGCGGAGACCTTTCACCGGAGTTCCATGCCATCCCGTTGGATGACTACGACCTGGGTACCGGTTTCAGCAACTAGCTGAGCTAAGAGAGCTGCCGAGGGTCCCAAGCTGAGCTTGCGAAGCTTGGGAGGCGGCGAACGACGAGGGCGGCCCCTCACCTTCCGGTGCGGGGCCGCCCTCGTTTATGGACCTGGCGTCAATGGCCCTGCGTGCGGGGGACCCGCCGTCCGCCGACGCTCAGCTCGTGGACCGGATGGTCCAGAAATCGGTGGACAGTGCGCTGGTCAATAGATACGCGTACGGCATGGTGGCATAGCCCTGCTTGCCCCATCCGCTGCCCCAGGAATTCCGGATGACGAAGCGCTGTGCCGCGTCGTCATAGCCGACCGCCAGCACGCAATGGCCGCCCAGGACCTTCTCATTGGACGCCGGCATTGGTACCGTTCCGGTGGAGGTGACGGTGGGCTCTTCGAAGCTCTCGTACACGGTAAAGCCGAAGACGATTGGATAGCCGGCGGCAAGGCATCCCTTCAGCTGTCCCAGCGATTGGACCACGCGTGAATAGCTGATCACCCGGTGGGAGCCGGCCTGCTGAAAGCAGCTGTCCGGAGGTTTGACCGAAAATTTTGTGATGTCGTACGGCCAGTTCGATTCATCACAGGCGCCCGTTTGGGCCACCGTCTTAATCCCGTCCCGGATCATCGCACCGGAATCCGAGCCGACGGTGCCCTCGATCACGCGCTCGTTGTAGTAGATGAACAGCCGGGAGGGGACGGAAGTGTCGGGAAGCCCCTCTTTCATGGCGTCGAACTGCAGGCTCCCCGCGATGCCATTGCCGGTACAGGAGCCGAGCTGTCCCTGGTCATAGACCGGCGGGCATTGCGGGGTCAGATCGACCTTGGCCGGGAGTTTGGCGACCAACGGTGGGGGAACGGCATACAGATGATCACGCTGGTCCGGCAGATCGGGAATCCATCCGTAATGAGAGTTGGTCCTTGTCATGGCGGGTCACCCTCCTGGCGCATAAGCAGGCCCGGCGGGCCAGGGAAACGCATGCGCTACCCTGAGAGTGCTCCGGCCCGGTGGCTGCGTCAAGAGGTCCGAAACGGCGGGAGCAGCCGAAGTCAAGGGGCGGCCCGGCGGCGTGTTAGACTGGTTAACAATTGTTAGTGTGGCAGTGGATGAATGTGTTGTGAGGCGGTTGCCTCGGGACGCAGTTCCGGTTGCAGGGTTCCTGTGCAACGAATGCCACATTTTTGCATGCCTAGGTGCGGTCAGGCCGCGTAGGGTGCGACGACGAATGATAGGGCTTCGCTTCAGCGCTCACCACACGCGGCTACGCAGGTGAGTGGCGGGGCAAAGCAACACGAGAACCCTCTCGAGAAAAAACGGAGAACACGAAAGTGCCTACGATTCAGCAGTTGGTCCGTAAGGGCCGCTCCCCTAAGATCTCAAAGACCAAGGCTCCCGCTCTTAAGGGAAGCCCCATGCGCCGCGGCGTGTGCACCCGTGTTTACACCACGACTCCGAAGAAGCCTAACTCGGCTCTGCGGAAGGTTGCCCGCGTGCGCCTCAACGGTGGCGTGGAAGTAACCGCCTACATCCCCGGTGTGGGCCACAACCTCCAGGAGCACTCCATTGTGCTCGTCCGCGGTGGTCGTGTTAAGGACCTTCCCGGTGTTCGTTACAAGATCGTCCGCGGTGCACTTGATACCCAGGGCGTAAAGAACCGCAAGCAGGCCCGCAGCCGCTACGGTGCAAAGATGGAGAAGAAGTAATATGCCTCGCAAGGGTCCGGCCCCCAAGCGGCCGCTAGTAATTGATCCCGTTTACGGTTCGCCGTTGGTCACGCAGCTGATCAATAAGGTCCTCGTTGACGGCAAGAAGTCCACCGCAGAGCGCATCGTGTACGGCGCACTCGCGGGCGCCCAGGAGAAGTCCGGGGGAGACCCCGTTGCCGCTCTGAAGAAGGCCATGGAAAACATCAAGCCCAGCCTTGAGGTCAAGTCCCGCCGTGTCGGTGGCGCGACCTACCAGGTTCCCGTTGAGGTCAAGCCGGGCCGCGCAACCGCGCTGGCGTTGCGTTGGCTGGTCGGCTACTCCAAGGGCCGCCGCGAGAAGACCATGACCGAGCGTCTGCGTAACGAGATTCTGGATGCCTCCAACGGTCTTGGTGCGGCCGTGAAGCGCCGCGAAGACACTCATAAGATGGCCGAGTCCAACAAGGCCTTCGCCCACTACCGCTGGTAGAACCTTTCGGCCGACGACGGCGGCACTAGCCTGACGTCGTCGGCCAAAAAAAGGCTTTCCGACAAAGGGAGACACCGTGGCACTCGACGTGCTTACCGACCTTAGTAAGGTCCGCAATATTGGCATCATGGCTCACATTGATGCAGGCAAGACCACCACCACCGAGCGCATCCTGTTCTACACGGGCGTGAACCACAAAATTGGTGAAACGCACGACGGTGCCTCGACCATGGACTGGATGGCACAGGAGCAGGAACGTGGCATTACGATCACCTCCGCCGCCACCACCTGCTTCTGGGACAACAACCAGATCAACATCATCGACACCCCCGGTCACGTCGACTTCACCGTTGAGGTGGAGCGCTCACTGCGCGTCCTCGACGGCGCCGTCGCCGTGTTTGACGGCAAGGAAGGCGTGGAACCGCAGTCCGAGACTGTATGGCGCCAGGCCGATAAGTATGATGTTCCCCGTATCTGCTTCGTCAACAAGATGGACAAGCTCGGCGCGGACTTCTACTTCACCGTGGACACCATCATCAAGCGACTGGGTGCCAAGCCGCTGGTTCTCCAGCTGCCGATCGGCTCGGAGAGCGAATTTGAAGGCGTTGTCGATCTGATCGAAATGCGTGCGCTCACCTGGCGTGGCGAGACCGAGATGGGTGCCAAGTACACCGTTGAACCCATCCCCGCCGGACTGCAGGCCAAGGCCGAAGAGTACCGCGCCGCGATGCTCGAAACCGTCGCCGAATCCGACGACGAGCTGATGGAGAAATACCTCGGTGGTGAAGAACTCACCGTCGCCGAGATCAAGGCGGGCATCCGTACGCTGACCGTCAGCAGCCAGATTTACCCGGTGCTGTGCGGATCTGCATTCAAGAACAAGGGCGTCCAGCCGATGCTGGACGCGGTTGTCTCCTACCTTCCGTCGCCGCTGGACGTTCCTGATATTCAGGGTCACGACGTGCGCGATGAAGAGAAGATTGTCACGCGGGCGGCAAATTCGCAGGCGCCGTTCTCGGCTCTCGCGTTCAAGGTTGTGACGCACCCGTTCTTCGGGCGTCTGACCTACATCCGCGTGTACTCCGGGCATGCATCCTCGGGAACGCAGGTGCTGAACTCCACCAAGAACAAGAAGGAACGCATCGGCAAGCTGTTCCAGATGCACGCCAACAAGGAAAACCCGGTGGACGGGGTCACCACGGGGCACATCTACGCGGCGATCGGTCTGAAGGACACCACTACCGGCGACACGCTGTGCGACCTCGCGGACCCGATCGTGCTCGAGTCCATGAGCTTCCCGGAGCCCGTGATCTCGGTTGCGATCGAGCCGAAGACCAAGGGTGACCAAGAGAAACTCTCCACCGCCATCCAGAAGCTCTCCGAAGAGGACCCGACCTTCCAGGTCTCCCTCAACGAGGACACCGGGCAGACCATCATTGCCGGCATGGGTGAGCTGCACCTGGATATCCTGGTTGACCGTATGCGCCGTGAATTCCACGTTGAAGCCAACGTGGGCAAGCCGCAGGTCGCGTACCGCGAAACCATCAAGCGCGCCGTCGTCAAGCACGACTACACCCACAAGAAGCAGACCGGTGGTTCCGGTCAGTTTGCCAAGGTGCAGATTGCGATTGAGCCGATGGATGTTGTTGAAGGCGTGCTGTATGCCTTCGAGAACAAGGTCAGCGGTGGCCGTATTCCGCGTGAATACATCCCCAGCGTTGACGCCGGCATCCAGGACGCGCTCAATGATGGTGTCCTGGCCGGTTACCCGGTTGTGGGCATCAGAGCGAAACTGCTTGATGGCGCCTACCACGATGTCGACTCGTCGGAAATGGCGTTCAAGATCGCCGGCCGGATGGCTTTCAAGGAAGCCGCACGGATGGCGAACCCGGTTCTGCTCGAACCGCTGATGGAAGTTGAAGTCCGCACCCCTGAGGAATACATGGGTGAAGTAATCGGTGACCTCAACTCCCGTCGTGGCCAGATGCAGTCGATGGAGGATGCAAGCGGCGTGAAGGTAATCGTTGCCCACGTGCCGCTGTCGGGGATGTTCGGATACATCGGTGACCTTCGGTCCAAGACCCAGGGCCGTGCCGTGTACTCGATGAAGTTCGACAGCTACTCTGAGGTTCCGAAGGCTGTTGCCGACGAGATCATCCAGAAGAACCGCGGCGAGTAACAACCAGCAAGTAGCAACAACGCCGAGGGCATTGCAGCCGATGCCCGAAGAAACCGGCAATTTCACCAAACCCAAAGCCCCCCAGTAGACTTGCTGAAGTTTCAGTAGCGAAAAGCGCCGCTGACGAGTAAGTCTTCTCAAAACGTTCTAGGAGGAACCTGTGGCAAAGGCAAAGTTCGAGCGGACTAAGCCGCACGTTAACATCGGCACCATCGGTCACGTTGACCATGGTAAGACGACGCTGACGGCTGCCATCTCCAAGGTACTGTACGACAAGTACCCGACGATCAACGAGCAGCGCGACTTCGCGTCGATTGACTCTGCTCCTGAGGAGAAGCAGCGCGGCATTACCATCAACATCTCCCATGTTGAGTACCAGACCGAGAAGCGTCATTATGCACACGTCGATGCTCCCGGCCACGCTGACTACATCAAGAACATGATCACTGGTGCAGCGCAGATGGACGGCGCGATCCTCGTGGTTGCCGCTACCGATGGCCCGATGGCTCAGACCCGCGAGCACGTTCTGCTCGCCCGCCAGGTTGGCGTTCCCTACCTGCTGGTTGCGCTGAATAAGTCGGACATGGTGGATGACGAGGAGCTCCTCGACCTCGTCGAAATGGAGGTTCGTGAGCTGCTCACCGCGCAGGGCTTCGACGGCGACAACGCTCCCGTGGTGCGCGTTTCGGGCCTGAAGGCTCTGGAAGGCGATCCGGTATGGGTCAAGTCCGTTGAGGACCTGATGGATGCGGTGGACGAGAGCGTTCCGGATCCGATCCGCGACAAGGACAAGCCGTTCCTGATGCCGGTTGAAGATGTCTTCACCATCACCGGCCGGGGAACCGTTGTCACGGGTCGCGCGGAGCGCGGTACCCTCAAGATCAACTCTGAAGTTGAAATTGTTGGTATCCGTCCGGTCCAGAAGACCACCGTTACCGGTATCGAAATGTTCCACAAGCAGCTCGACGAGGCATGGGCCGGCGAGAACTGTGGTCTGCTGCTGCGCGGTATCAAGCGCGAAGACGTAGAGCGTGGCCAGGTTATCGTCAAGCCGGGTTCCATTACCCCGCACACCGATTTCGAGGCCAACGTCTACATCCTGGCGAAGGACGAAGGCGGGCGTCACAACCCGTTCTACTCCAACTACCGCCCGCAGTTCTACTTCCGCACCACGGATGTTACCGGCGTCATCACCCTGCCCGAGGGCACGGAAATGGTTATGCCCGGCGACAACACCGAAATGACTGTCGCGCTGATCCAGCCGATCGCCATGGAAGAGGGCCTTGGCTTCGCCATCCGTGAGGGTGGCCGCACCGTTGGCTCAGGCCGCGTCACCAAGATCGTCAAGTAGCGCGTTCGGCATACCTTTTCGTGTCGACTTCGTCGCCACGTAGGGACCCGGTGCCAGCCGCTTAGCCGGCTCGCGCCAGGGCGTCACTCCACTTCGGGGGGGCGCCCTTTGGCGTTTAACGCCGCGTGCGCTACGGCCGAAGCCTGATGAGTTCCTGCAGCCAATAGTAGGAGTCCCTCGGCGTGCGGACCAGGGTCTCGAAGTCGACGTGGACCAGCCCGAGGCGTTGACAATAACCGGCGGCCCATTCAAAATTGTCCAACAGGGACCAGATGTAGTATCCCTGCAGTTCCAGGGCCTCGGCGGGGCCGCCGGGCTGCGCGGCGTCCACGGCCGCGGCCAGGTGCGCGCCGAGATAGTCAATCCGCCGACTGTCTTCGATCCGACCTCCGGTCGTGAGCTCGTCCGGGAAGCTCGCGCCGTTTTCCGTGATGTAGACGGGAGGCAGGGCGGCACCGTAGCGGTTCGCCATCTGCTCCAGCGCGGTGGAAAAATAGTCAGGCGCAACCGGCCAGCCGAACGCGGTCTGTGGATACTCCGGCCAGGGTTCCGGCCGGAACGGCAGCCCGGCCAGCGCGTTGGCGGTGCCGTCCCCGGTGCCGGCCGCGGTGCCGGAGGGTCCCGGGCCGGCGGCGATCCTGGTCGGCGCGTAGTAGTTCAGCCCGTAAAAATCCAGCGGCTGTCGGATCGTCTCGAGATCGGCCGCAGGCATGGCGAGCAGCGGCTCAAAGACAGGGGCAAGGAACGCGGGTACATCGGGGTAACGGCCCAGAAGTACCGGGTCCGCAAAGATGCGGTTGTGCAGCAGATCGAAGAGCTCGGCGAAGAGCTGGTCGCCGGTATCGTCAACAGCCGCCGGGACCACCGGCGTGTGCACGTTGGTGATGCCGATTCCGCCTGTGGCCCCGGCCGAACGCAAAGCCTGAACCGCCAGTCCATGTCCCAGCAGTTGGTGGTGGGCTGCAGGGAGACCGTCAAAGAGCAGGGCCCGGCCGGGGGCGTGCACGCCGAGCCCATAGCCGTTGAGCGTGACCGAGGACGGCTCGTTGACGGTGATCCACTTGTCCACCCTGTCGCCGAGGGCCGCCCCGGCGAGTGCCGCATACTCGCCAAAGCGCTCTGCGGTTGAACGCGTCAGCCAGCCGCCGGCCAGCTCCAGGGGGAGCGGAGTGTCCCAGTGGTAGAGCGTGGCCATCGGCTTGATGCCTGCGGCCAGCAGGTCATCCACGAGCTGGTCGTAGAACGCCAGACCGGCGGGGTTGGCGGGCCCGCTGCCGCCCGGCTGAACCCTTGGCCAGGCCAGCGAAAGCCGGTAGGAGTCAACGCCGAGGTCCTTCATCAAGGCTATGTCCTCGGCGAAACGGTGATAGTGGTCGCAGGAAACATCTGCGGTGTCCGCGTTCAGGATCCGGCCGCTCTGCCGGGTGAAGTCGTCCCAGCCCGATGGGCCACGCCCGCCTTCGCGCACACCGCCTTCAATCTGAAAGGCAGCGGTGGCCACGCCCAGGGTGAAATCCGCTGGCAGCAGTGCGGCGAGAGCCGGGAGGGAAAGTGCAGAGCCGGTCATCAGCGGACTTCCTTTACATGGGCGACGGCGACAGGACCGGTGGTGGTGCGGGGTCCGGAAGAAGACGGGAATAAACAACCGGGATGAACAAACTGCCCAGCACATCAGGCACGGATGTGGCCCCTGTCACAGCACCAGCATCTCACAGGGCCACCGGGCGGGAAACCATGGCTTTCCGGGCGCCGGGGCAGGCGCTGACGGCTGGGGAATTGGCATTTGCCGCGGATATCCGCCATACTGGATAAGTTGTTCAAGCGCTTCTTCGTGTCCCGATCGAGATAATGCTCGGTGCCAGGGTCCAAGTTGAAGCCCAAACATAACCCACCTCCCAGCGGTTTACGGGTATGTGCGCATTAGATCCGCGACACGCCCGACCGCGGGGGTCGGAGCTTCGGCCGATTGAGGAACCCGGATATGTCCGGATTCAGTCCGCTGGAAGCGTGGCTGTGAGAGCCGCACCGCTGGGCACCGGGTAGTACCGGGTGCCCGGCAGAACGAGTAAGTAAACAGCGTTTAGTCAACAGTGTCGCTAGTGCAGGGCGCTATGTCAGGAAAGAGAGTCACGACGCCATGGCGGGACAAAAAATCCGCATCCGGCTGAAGTCATATGACCATGAGGTCATTGACGTATCAGCACGGAAGATCGTTGAGACGGTCACGCGCGCAGGCGCAACGGTGGTCGGCCCCGTGCCGCTGCCGACGGAAAAGAACGTGTACTGCGTTATCCGTTCGCCTCACAAGTACAAGGACAGCCGCGAGCACTTTGAAATGCGCACGCACAAGCGTCTGATCGACATCATCGACCCCACGCCGAAGGCTGTTGACTCGCTTATGCGTCTTGACCTGCCGGCCGACGTGAACATCGAAATCAAGCTGTAGGGAGGGGCTGAGAAACTATGACCGCTACCCGCAACGTTAAGGGCATCCTGGGCACGAAGCTCGGCATGACCCAGGTCTGGGACGAAAACAACCGCCTTGTGCCGGTTACCGTCGTCCAGGCCGATTCCAACGTCATCACCCAGCTGCGCAATGCAGACCTTGATGGCTACACCGCCGTCCAGATCGGCTACGGCCAGATCGACCCGCGCAAGGTCACCAAGCCGCTGGCTGGTCACTTTGACAAGGCCGGTGTCACCCCCCGTCGCCACGTCGTCGAGCTGCGCACCGCGGACGCCGACTCCTACACCCTCGGCCAGGAGCTCTCCGTGGAGATCTTCGAAGCCGGCCAGAAGGTCGACGTCGTCGGTACTTCAAAGGGCAAGGGCTTCGCCGGCGTTATGAAGCGTCACGGCTTCCATGGCGTCGGTGCCTCGCACGGTGCTCACAAGAACCACCGCAAGCCTGGCTCCATCGGTGGCGCATCCACCCCCAGCCGCGTATTCAAGGGCGTGCGCATGGCCGGCCGCATGGGCGCCGTCCGTCACACCACGCTGAACCTCACGGTTCATGGCGTTGACGCCGCGAAGTCGCTGCTGCTCATCAAGGGTGCCGTTCCCGGCGCCCGCGGCCAGGTCGTCCTCGTGCGCACTGCCGTGAAGGGAGCATAACCAAATGGCAAAGACTATTTCCGTAGACCTGCCTGCAGAGATCTTCGACGTTCAGACCAACGTGCCGTTGCTGCACCAGGTCGTCGTGGCTCAGCTTGCCGCTGCCCGCCAGGGCACGCACAAGACGAAGACCCGCGCCGAGGTATCCGGTGCAGGCCGTAAGCCATTCAAGCAGAAGGGCACCGGCCGCGCCCGTCAGGGTTCCATCCGTGCTCCTCACATGACCGGTGGTGGCGTTGTCCATGGGCCGACACCGCGTGACTACTCCCAGCGCACACCCAAGAAGATGAAGGCAGCTGCACTGCGCGGCGCTCTCTCCGACCGGGCACGCAACGGCCGTATCCACGTCGTCGCCGACCTGGTGAGCGGCTCCAAGCCGTCCGCCAAGGAAGCGCTGGCAGCATTGCGTTCACTCACCGCGCGCAAGAACCTGCTCGTCGCGATTGAGCGGTCAAACGACGTCGTGGCACTGTCCGTGCGCAACCTGCCGGACCTGCACGTGCTGTACGTGGATCAGCTGAACACCTACGACGTGCTGGTTTCCGACGACGTTGTCTTCACCAAGGCTGCCTACGATGCTTTCGTGTCCGGCAACGCTGCTGCGGAGGCTTTCGCTTCCGGTGCGCTGCTCGGACTTGAGGATGTTGACGCCGCCGCCGACGACGCTGCAATTGAAGCGGTGGTGGTTGATTCAGTAGTGGTTGACGCAGCCGCAGCTAAGGCCGCCCCCAAGGCCAAGGCCGCACCGAAGGCCAAGGCCGCTCCGAAGGCTGCGGCCGAGGCATCTGTCGAAGCCCCAGTAACCGAGGAGGACGCCAAGTGAGCGCCGCCACCATCAAGGATCCGCGCGACGTCGTCATTGCACCCGTCGTATCGGAAAAGAGCTACGGCTTGATCGATGAAGGTAAGTACACCTTCCTGGTCGACCCCCGCTCGAACAAGACCGAGATCAAGTTGGCCGTGGAGAAGATTTTCTCCGTCAAGGTCGAATCGATCAACACTCTCAATCGTGCCGGTAAGCGCAAGCGGACCAAGTTCGGATGGGGTCAGCGCAAGGGCACCAAGCGTGCCATCGTGACCCTCAAAGAAGGCACAATCGACATCTTCGGCGGTCCGCTTTCATAAGCGGAGACCACTTTAACGAGGAAATAAAACATGGGAATCCGTAAATACAAGCCGACAACCCCGGGCCGTCGTGGCTCGAGCGTTGCCGACTTCACCGAAATCACGCGGTCGACGCCGGAGAAGTCTCTGGTACGTCCGCTGCCCAAAAAGGGTGGCCGCAACAACACCGGCCGCATCACGACCCGTCACAAGGGTGGTGGCCACAAGCGCCAGTACCGTCTGATCGACTTCCGTCGTCACGACAAAGACGGCATTAATGCCCGCGTTGCTGAGATCGAATATGATCCCAACCGCACCGCGCGTATTGCGCTGCTGCACTACCTTGATGGCACCAAGCGGTACATCATCGCTCCGAACAAGCTCAAGCAGGGTGACTTTGTTGAGGCCGGCGCGAGTGCCGACATCAAACCGGGTAACAACCTGCCGCTGCGCAACATCCCGGTGGGTACCGTTATCCACGCCGTGGAGTTGCGTCCCGGAGGCGGCGCCAAGATGGCCCGCTCCGCCGGAGCATCAACCCAGCTCGTCGCCAAGGAAGGCCGCTTCGCCCAGCTGCGACTGCCTTCCGGCGAAATCCGCAACGTTGACGTCCGCTGCCGCGCGACGATCGGTGAGGTCGGTAACGCTGAACAGTCCAACATCAACTGGGGTAAGGCCGGCCGTATGCGCTGGAAGGGCGTCCGCCCGACCGTGCGTGGTGTGGCCATGAACCCGGTGGACCACCCCCATGGTGGTGGTGAGGGCAAGACTTCCGGTGGACGTCACCCAGTCAACCCGAACGGTAAGCCCGAGGGCCGTACCCGCCGCCCGAACAAAGAGAGCGACAAACTCATTGTGCGTCGCCGTCGTACTGGCAAGAACAAGCGATAGGAGCCTGACGCATGCCACGCAGTCTAAAAAAGGGTCCTTTCGTTGACCAGCACCTCTTTGTCAAGGTCGCTGCGGAAAACGAAAAGGGCACCAAGAACGTTATTAAGACCTGGTCCCGCCGCTCGATGATCATCCCGGACATGCTGGGACACACGATCGCCGTGCATGACGGGCGCAAGCACATCCCCGTGTTTGTGACCGAGTCGATGGTCGGGCACAAGCTCGGCGAATTCGCTCTGACGCGGACATTCCGCGGCCATGTGAAGGACGACCGTAAGGGCAAGCGCCGCTAGGCGCCTGCACTGACGGCTAAGACGAGAGAAGGATAGCAATGGAAGCCAAGGCAATTGCGCGTCATATTCGCGTAACGCCTATGAAGGCCCGGCGCGTCGTCAACCTGATTCGTGGCAAGCAGGCGAATGAGGCAATGGCGATACTGAAGTTTGCCCCCCAGGCAGCTTCAGAACCGGTCTTCAAGGTACTCCAGTCCGCGATGGCTAACGCCCGCGTACTGGCTGACCGCGACAGCATCGCGTTTGATGAAGGCGATTTGTACATCAGCGAAGCATTCGTTGATGAAGGCGCAACGATGAAGCGGTTCCGGCCGCGGGCCCAGGGCCGTGCGTTCCAGATCAAGAAACGCACCAGCCACATCACCCTGGTCGTTGCAACTCCCGAGAAAGAGGAGGCTCGCTAAGTGGGACAGAAAGTAAACCCGCACGGGTTCCGACTCGGCATCACCACCGACCATGTTTCGCACTGGTTTGCTGACAGCAACAAGGCCGGGCAGCGTTACAAGGATTTTGTCCGCGAGGACATCAAGATCCGCGCGCTCATGTCCACCGGCATGGAGCGGGCCGGCATCTCCAAGGTTGAGATCGAGCGCACCCGGGACCGCGTCCGTGTGGATATCCACACGGCCCGTCCGGGCATCGTAATCGGCCGCCGTGGCGCCGAGGCGGACCGCATCCGCGGCGAGCTGGAGAAGCTCACAGGGAAGCAGGTGCAGCTGAACATCCTGGAGGTAAAGAACCCGGAAGCAGACGCGCAGCTGGTGGCCCAGGGCATCGCCGAGCAGCTGACTTCGCGTGTGGCTTTCCGCCGCGCGATGAAGAAGGCCATGCAGTCGGCACAGCGCACCGGCAGCGTCAAGGGCATCCGTGTCGCTTGTGCAGGCCGTCTGGGCGGAGCGGAAATGTCCCGCACCGAGTTCTACCGCGAAGGCCGTGTGCCCCTGCACACCCTGCGTGCCAACATCGACTACGGCTTCTTCGAAGCCAAGACTGTGTTTGGCCGCATCGGAGTCAAGGTCTGGATCTACAAGGGCGACGTCACGTCCAAGGAGCTGGCTGCCCAGGCAGCTGCCGCTCCGTCCCGAGGCCGTGCCCCGCGTAGGGACGGCGACGGCGGCGATCGTGGACCCCGGGGCGGCGCTGGCGCCCCCCGCGGCGGCGACCGTCGTCGTAATGACCGCCCGCAGGGCGAGTCCGCTGAGGGTGCAGCTCCGGCCGCAGCCCCCGCGGCCGCCGCTCCCGTGGCACAGGCGGCTGCTCCGGCAGCAGAAGGAGGACAGGCTTAAATGCTTATCCCACGTCGAGTTAGGTTCCGCAAGCAGCACCACCCCGGCCGTTCCGGCCAGGCAACCGGCGGTACCACTGTCACCTTCGGTGACTGGGGAATCCAGGCGCTGACTCCGGCCTACGTCACGAACCGTCAGATCGAGTCCGCTCGTATCGCCATGACGCGTCATATCAAGCGTGGCGGTAAGGTCTGGATCAACATCTACCCGGACCGTCCGCTGACAAAGAAGCCGGCCGAAACCCGCATGGGTTCCGGTAAGGGTTCACCCGAGTGGTGGATCGCGAACGTCAAGCCGGGCCGTGTCCTGTTTGAACTGTCTGGTGTAAATGAAGAGGTAGCTCGTGAGGCCCTGCGCCTGGCAATCCACAAGCTCCCGTTGAAGGCACGCATTGTGCGTCGCGAAGGTGGTGAATAGAAATGGCAGTTGGGTCAAAGGAACTTGCACCTGAGCAGCTTGATGGTTTGGACAACGAGCGTCTCGTTGAAGAACTCCGTAAAGCTAAGGAGGAGCTGTTCAACCTCCGTTTCCAGTCCGCCACTGGTCAGCTTGAAAACCACGGTCGTTTGCGCGCTGTGAAGCGCGACATTGCCCGGATCTACACCGTGCTGCGTGAGCGCGAGCTGGGCATCCGCCCGGCCGTCGCCACCGCGGTGGTGGATGCCGTGTCCGAGGACAAGGCAGGCAAGAAGACTGACAAGAAGGCTGACGCCGAAAAGAAGGCTGACAAGGCCGACAAGGAAGCCAAAAAGGCTGCCAAGAAGGCTGACAAGTCTGAGGAGGACGCCAAGTGAGCACTGAGCATAAGGATGCAGCCGCGGCTGAAACCGGAGCCACGACGGGCGCGGCCAAGGCCGCGGTCCGGGGTGACCGGAAGAAGCTTCGCGGCTACGTCGTCTCCGACAAAATGGAGAAGACGATCGTCGTAGAGGTTGAAGATCGTGTAAAGCACGCTTTGTACGGTAAAGTTATCCGTCGCACCTCAAAGGTCAAAGTTCACGATGAGCAGAACACCGCCGGCATCGGCGACATGGTTCTGATCAGTGAAACCCGGCCGCTTTCCGCTACCAAGCGGTGGCGTCTGGTCGAGATTCTCGAAAAGGCCAAATAGCAAAACTGTAGTTTGCCTGGTCTCCGCACGCGCCGTCAAAGGCGGGAGATGCCTTGGGCCCACGCGGCCGAAGGACCCAATGTATGCTGCGCCCAGCGCGGCATACATTGGGAGGCCGTGGGGATGGTTCTGGACACCAGGCCGTCCATGAGACAAATATCCGTTCCGCAAGGCTCGTTGAGAGAACCGGCGCGACGACAGGAGTACTAAGTGATTCAGCAGGAGTCGCGACTTAAGATCGCTGACAACACGGGGGCCAAGGAAATCCTGACCATCCGTGTTCTCGGTGGGTCTGGCCGTCGCTACGCAGGCATCGGTGACGTTATTGTCGCCACCGTCAAGGATGCAATCCCGGGCGGAAACGTCAAGAAGGGTGACGTCGTCAAGGCCGTCATCGTTCGCACCAAGAAGGAACGCCGCCGCGCGGATGGTTCCTACATTAAATTTGATGAGAACGCTGCGGTGATTCTGAAGAACGACGGCGACCCCCGCGGTACCCGTATCTTCGGTCCCGTTGGCCGTGAACTTCGCGACAAGAAGTTCATGAAGATCATCTCGCTTGCTCCGGAGGTGCTCTAAACCATGGGACAGAAAACAGTGAAGCTCAAGATCAAAAAGGGTGACCTGGTTCAGGTCATGTCCGGCGCCAAGCAGGAGCGCGGCGGAGACCGCGGCAAGCAGGGCAAGGTTCTGCGCGTTTTCCCGGAGACGAACCGCGTGCTGGTGGAGGGCGTCAACCGGGTCACGAAGCACACCAAGGCTGGGCAGTCGCAGGGCGGCACCAAGACCGGTGGCATCGAGACGGTGGAAGCCGCTATCCACATTTCCAACGTCGCCGTTGTGGACCCGTCCACGAAGAAGCCGACGCGCGTTGGCTACCGCACCGAGACCGTCGAGCGCGACGGCCGCTCGCGTGACGTCCGCGTCCGTGTTGCCAAGAGCTCCGGGAAGGACCTGTCATGAGTGCAGCAGTAACGCAAGCCGCAGCCGATAACGCTGCCCCGAAGGTCGCGCCCCGTCTGAAGGCCCGCTACGCGGCCGAGATTAAGAAGACCCTGGCTGACGATTTCAAGTACGAGAACGTCAACCAGGTGCCCCGCCTGGTCAAGGTTGTTGTGAACATGGGTGTTGGAGATGCCGCCAAGGACTCCAAGCTGATCGACGGCGCTGTCCGCGATCTGACCCTGATTACCGGCCAGAAGCCCGTGGTCACCAAGGCCCGCAAATCCATCGCACAGTTCAAACTGCGCGAAGGCATGCCGATCGGTACGCACGCAACTTTGCGCGGCGACCGCATGTGGGAGTTCGTGGATCGTCTGGTGTCGCTGGCTCTTCCGCGTATCCGTGACTTCCGCGGGCTCAACGGCAAGCAGTTCGATGGCAACGGAAACTACACCTTCGGTCTGACCGAGCAGGTTATGTTCCATGAGATCGACCAGGATTCCATCGACCGCGTCCGCGGTATGGACATCACGGTTGTCACCACCGCAAAGACCGACGACGAGGGCCGTGCGCTGCTGAAGGCGCTTGGCTTCCCGTTCAAGACCGAAGATAACTAATCTACGTAACAGGTCCGGTATTCCGGTAGCAGGGCTTGTCGGGACCGAGGTCCCGACAAGCCTTGGCGCCGGGCAAGGAAACCGTTTCGAGGGAGGGCAAGAGCCCACATGACAATGACAGATCCTGTCGCAGATATGCTCACGCGTCTGCGCAATGCAAACTCGGCATACCACGATTCCGTGACCATGCCATACAGCAAACTCAAGGGACACGTTGCCGACATTCTCAAGGCTGAGGGTTACATCGCAGCCTGGAAGATCGAAGACGCTGAGGTCGGCAAGAAGCTGACCATTGACCTGAAATTCGGCCCGGAGCGCCAGCGTTCAATCGCCGGCATCCGTCGGATCTCTAAGCCCGGCCTGCGCGTTTACGCTAAGTCCACCACCTTGCCGCGCGTGCTCGGTGGCCTGGGTATCGCCATACTGTCGACGTCTTCCGGTCTGCTGACCGACCGTCAGGCCGCCAAGAAAGGCGTGGGTGGGGAAGTCCTCGCCTACGTCTGGTAACAGGGAAGGGAAAAAATAATGTCACGTATTGGACGTCTCCCCATCTCCGTGCCCGCCGGCGTAGAGGTCAAGATCAATGGCAGCGTAGTTTCCGTCAAGGGTCCCAAAGGCGAGCTGGACCACACTGTGGCCAGCCCGATCGAGGTCGCTCTTGAAGAAGGCACGCTGACTGTCAGCCGCCCCAACGACGAGCGCGCCTCGCGTTCGCTGCACGGCCTCACCCGTACCCTGATCAACAACCTGATTATTGGCGTTACCCAGGGGTACGAGAAGAAGCTGGAAATCGTTGGCACCGGTTACCGTGTCCAGGCGAAGGGCTCGGATCTCGAGTTCGCCCTGGGCTACAGCCACCCGGTTGCCGTCAAGGCTCCCGCCGGCATCGCACTGACGGTAGAGGGCCCCACCAAGATCTCTGTCTCAGGCAACAACAAGCAGCAGGTGGGCGAGGTTGCTGCCAACATCCGCAAGCTCCGGAAGCCGGACCCGTACAAGGGCAAGGGCATCCGTTACGCCGGCGAGATCATCCGCCGCAAGGTCGGAAAGGCTGGTAAGTAATCATGGCTATGTCCGTTAAAGGCAAGTCCAAGTCCGCAGCACGCGGCCGTCGCCACCTGCGGGTCCGTAAGCGCGTCACCGGTACCGCGGTCCGCCCGCGTCTGGTGGTCAACCGCTCAGCGCGCCACGTATTCGTTCAGATCGTCGATGACAGCCAGGGTGTAACCGTGGCCTCCGCTTCGACGCTTGAAGCCGACCTGCGCGCATTTGACGGTGATAAGACCGCCAAGGCCAAGCGCGTTGGCGAGCTCGTTGCCGAGCGCGCAAAGAAGGCCGGTATCGAAGCCGTCGTCTTCGACCGCGGAGGCAACCGTTACCACGGCCGCATCGCAGCGATCGCTGAAGGCGCACGTGAAGGTGGGCTGGCACTGTGAGCGAAAACATCAACAAGGAGAACACTGTGTCTGAAACAAGTGCCGAAGGCACCGCAACAGCCGCAGCAGCGACCAAAGCCGCAGGCGCTGAGAATGCGGCAGCTGACAACGCAACCGCCGCAGCCGCTCCGGCGACTGCAACCGATGGCGGCCGTGGCGCAAGCCGCGGCGGCGATCGGGGCGGCCGCGAAGGCGGCCGTGGTGGACGCGATGGTGGCCGTGGTGGACGCGATGGCGGACGGGGCGGCCGCGAGGCCGAGAAGAACCAGTTCGTCGAGCGCGTTGTCAACATCAACCGTGTCGCCAAGGTCGTCAAGGGCGGTCGTCGCTTCAGCTTCACCGCACTGGTCGTCGTCGGGGACGGCAATGGCATGGTCGGCGTCGGCTACGGCAAGGCCAAGGAAGTTCCCGCGGCCATTGCCAAGGGCGTTGAAGAAGCCAAGAAGTCCTTCTTCCGCGTTCCGCGCATCGGCGGGACCATCCCGCACCAGGTTCAGGGCGAGGCTGCTGCAGGCGTTGTCCTGCTGCGTCCGGCTTCCCCGGGTACCGGTGTTATCGCCGGCGGTCCGGTCCGCGCCATTCTGGAGTGCGTGGGCATCCACGATGTTCTCTCCAAGTCCCTGGGCTCGACCAACGCCATCAACATTGTGCACGCAACTGTTGCCGCGCTGAAGGCCCTGGAAGAACCTGCCGCTGTGGCTGCCCGTCGGGGCCTGCCGCTGGACGAGGTTGTTCCGCCGGCCCTGCTGCGTGCCATGCAGAACCAGAAGGTGGGTGCGTAATGACGACACCGAAGAGAATCCAGGCGTCTGACGCGAAACTGGAAATCACTCAGACCAAGTCCACCATTGGTGGCAAGCAGAACCAGAAGGACACGTTGCGTTCGCTGGGCCTAAAGCACATCGGCGACTCCGTCGTTCGTACGGCTGACGCAGTGACCGTTGGCATGATCAACACGGTTCCGCACCTGATAAAGGTTGAGGAGGCGAAGTAATTATGGCTACAGACAAGACGACCGAGGGAACTGCCCAGGAGCAGACTCCCCAGAAGCAGACTGCTCTGAAGGTCCATCACCTGCGTCCCGCCCCCGGAGCCAAAACCGCCAAGACCCGAGTCGGTCGTGGTGAAGGTTCCAAGGGTAAGACTGCCGGGCGTGGTACCAAGGGTACGAAGGCCCGCTACCAGATCAAGGCCGGATTCGCCGGTGGCCAGCTGCCACTGCACATGAGGCTGCCGAAACTGCGCGGCTTCAAGAACCCGTTCCGGGTCGAGTACCAGGTCGTGAACCTGGACAGGATCTCCGAGCTGTTCCCCGACGGTGGCACCATCTCCGTGGCGGACCTGGTTGAGAAGGGTGCGGTCCGCAAGAACCAGCCCGTGAAGGTGCTCGGCACCGGTGACATCACCGTCAAGGTTGATGTCACAGTCGATGCATACTCGACCAGTGCAAAAGAAAAGATTGCTGCAGCAGGCGGAAGCACGACCGAACTTTAACGTTTACGAGTGAATCTGTCAGCAGACTAGACTCTTGGTGAGCGGGACGTGTTCCCGCTCACCAAGAGTTTTCGTCATCTAAGGTGCGAAGCACACCTGCTGCCAGCTGCACGCCGTCGTTCCTTTGCCGGCCGCGCCACCCATTAGACTCGGTTATTGGGCCTCATCGACCGGATCCCGCCTCAACTTACTAGACTTCAGGAGGACGCTTGCTTACCGCATTTGGCCGCGCCTTTCGCACGCCTGATCTGCGACGCAAGTTGTTGTTCACGCTGGGAATAATCGCTATCTTCCGCTTGGGTGCTTTTGTCCCCTCGCCCGGTGTGAACTACCGCAATGTCCAGGCCTGCCTGAACAGCGCCGACACGAACCAAGGCATCTATCAGCTGGTGAATCTGTTCAGCGGCGGCGCCCTGCTTCAGGTTTCCATCTTTGCCTTGGGCATCATGCCCTATATCACGGCCAGCATCATCATTCAGCTGCTGCGCGTGGTGATCCCGCGCTTCCAGGAGCTGCATCTGGAAGGGGCCCAGGGGCAGGGGACCCTGACCCAGTACACCCGGTACCTGACCATCGCCCTGGGGCTTTTGAATGCCACCACGCTGGTAACGCTGGCGCGTTCCGGACAGCTGCTGGGCAACTGCGGCGCCGCCGGCACTCCGACGGCCATCATTCCCAATGACAGCCTGATCACCACCCTCCTGCTGGTCATCACGCTGACCGCGGGTACCGGTCTGATCATGTGGATGGGGGAGCTCATCACGGAGAAGGGCGTGGGCAACGGAATGTCGTTGCTCATCTTTATCGCCATCGCGGCGCGCTTCCCCACCTCGCTGGGTGAAATCATCAAGACCAAGGGCTGGGGCGTCTTTATGACGGTCCTGCTGATCGGGCTCGTCGTCGTCGCTCTTGTTGTCTTTGTTGAACAGTCGCAGCGGCGGGTCCCGGTACAGTACGCCAAACGCATGATCGGCCGCCGCACGATGGGCGGAACCAGCACGTACATTCCGATCAAGGTCAATATGGCCGGCGTTATCCCGGTGATCTTCGCCTCCTCGATGCTCTACCTGCCGTCGTTGATCGCGCAGTTCGCCGCGCCCAAGAACGGCAGCGAGCCGCCGGCCTGGGTCACCTGGGTCACGAGCAACCTAACGAAGGGCGATCATCCGCTGTACATGGTGATCTATTTCCTGCTGATCGTCTTCTTCACCTACTTCTATGTGGCCATCACCTTCAACCCTGAAGAAGTGTCGGACAACATGAAGAAGTACGGCGGCTTCATTCCGGGCATCCGCGCCGGAAAACCGACCCAGGACTACCTGCAGTACGTTATTTCGCGCATCACGCTGCCCGGAGCCGTGTACCTCGGTTTTGTGGCGCTGATCCCGCTGATCGCTCTGGTCCTGATTCAGGCAAACCAGAACTTCCCGTTCGGCGGAACCTCGCTGTTGATCATTGTTGGCGTCGGGTTGGAAACGGTCAAGCAGATCGATGCGCAGCTTCAACAACGCCACTACGAAGGGTTATTGCGATGACGAGAATGCTGATTATCGGTCCCCCCGGATCGGGTAAAGGCACTCAGGCGGAACGGATTTCCGAGCGGCTGGGCGTGGTGGCGATATCCACCGGAGATATCTTCCGCGCCAACGTCAAGGGTGAGACGCCGCTGGGCATCGAGGCGAAAAAGTACATGGACAACGGCGACTTTGTCCCGGACAGCGTGACGAACAAGATGGTCCGCGACCGGCTGCTGCAGGACGATGTGCAGGACGGGTTCCTGCTGGACGGCTACCCGAGGACCACGGTTCAGGTCGATGAGCTCGACGACATTCTGGCCCAGGCCGAGTCGAGGCTGGACGTTGTGCTGCAGTTGACGGCCGACGACGACGAGCTGGTCAAGCGTCTGCTCGGACGGGCGCTGGACACCGGACGCAGCGACGACAACACGGCCGTCATCCGGCACCGTCTGGACCTTTACCACGGACAGACCGAAGCCGTCGTCGCACGGTATGCCGAACGCGGGATCCTGACGCAGGTCGACGGGATCGGTGAAATCGATGAGGTCACAGACCGCGTTATGAAGGCCATCGAAGTAGCCAAGACCGCCTAAATTTTGCGTAATCATGCACGCTGAGGCTCCTCCCCGCCAGGGAGGAGCCTTAGCTGTTTAGTCTTTTGGAAGGGACACTGCCATGGCTTTCGGCCAACCGCGGATCGAATACAAATCAAACGCGCAGATGCGCACCATGGCCGAGGCCGGCGTGGTGCTCAGCCGTGCCCTGGACACGGTGCTGGCGACCGCCGTTGCGGGAGCGACGACGAAGGATCTGGATGTTGCCTTCGCCGGCGTGCTCAAGGAAGCCGGTGCGACCTCCAACTTTCTGGGCTATCACGGGTTTCCGGCCACTGTCTGCACCTCGATCAATGAGGAGGTGGTCCACGGCATCCCGTCCGCGCGCGTGCTCAAGGACGGCGACGTCCTGTCCGTGGATGGCGGGGCGATCATCGATGGCTGGCACTCGGACTCTGCACGGAGCATGATTGTTGGCGCAGCGCCGGCGGCGGACCCGGCGGACCAGCGGCTCTCGGACATTACCGAGGAAGCCATGTGGCGGGGGATTGCGGCGATGGCTGGCGGGAAATTTGTCGGTGATATCGGTGCAGCGATCGATGATTACGTCAGCTCGGTGCCGGGGCACGCGCTGGGCATCCTGGAGGACTACGTGGGCCACGGCATCGGGAGCGCGATGCACATGCCCCCGGATGTGCTCAATTACCGCACGAGCCACCGCGGTCCGCGGCTCCGGTCCGGTCTGTGCCTGGCCATTGAACCGATGCTGGTGCGTGGGGGGCTGGACACCGAGGTGCTCGGTGACGATTGGACCGTAATCACGGCCGATGGCGCCAGGGCGGCGCACTGGGAGCACTCGATAGCGATTCATGACCAGGGCATCTGGGTCCTGAGCGCCGAGGACGGCGGGGCGTCCCGGCTGGTTCCGCTGGGCGTGACCCCTGTCCCGGTTCCCGCGGCCTAGTCCCGGCCGCAGGGGTGTGGATGCGGGCACAATGGAAGCATGAGTGAGACCGGCGGATCCATTACCGACGTCCCGGGCATCAGGGTGGGGCAGGTACAGCGCGTCGGCGACGGCTGGCTGACCGGTGTCAGCGTGGTGCTTCCGCCGCCGGACAGCATTGGTTCCGTTGACGTCCGCGGCGGTGGCCCGGGAACCCACGAGACTGATGCGCTGGATCCGACCACATTGGTTCCCACCGTCGATGCGGTGGTGCTGACCGGCGGCAGCGCCTTCGGGTTGGCGGCGGCCACGGGCGCGCAGCTGTGGTGCGAGGAGCAAGGCCGCGGCTTCCGGGTTCCGGGAGGGGTGGTCCCGATCGTGCCCGCCGCCGCCATTTTTGATCTTGGCCGCGGTGGTGACTTCGCGGCCCGGCCGGATGCGGCGATGGGGTATGCAGCCGCGGCTGCCGCCGGGGCCTCGGATGAACACGGTGGGGTGGCGCGCGGCAACGTCGGTGCCGGCACCGGGGCGGCGCTGGGTGGGGGGCCGGTTCAAGGGCGGCACGGGCACCGCTTCGGTGCGTTTGACGGGAGCCAACCGGCACGTGCTGGTCGGCGCCTTCGCCGTTGTTAACGCTGCCGGGCTGCCGTGGCAGCCGTCCGCACCAGTGGACGGGACACCCGGCGGACCCAAGGAGTCCGCCGGGCTGAATACGACTCTCGTGGTGGTGGCGACCAACGCCGTGCTGACAGCAGCCGAAGCCAAAAGGACGGCGACGGCGGCGCACGCCGGGATGGCGCGGGCGCTGGATCCGGTGCATACCTTGGCCGATGGGGACACCATCTTCACCCTCGCCACCGGTGCCGCGGCGCTCGACTCCGGGACCGGTTCCCTGGTCGGCTCACTGATGGAACTGCAGGCGGCGGCGGCCACGGCGGTGCGGCTGGCCATCCTGGATGGCATCCATTCCGCCAGTGCCATTTCGACCAAGGCCGGCTCGCTGCCCGCGTACCCGGAGCCCGGGACGGAACGGATTTAACTTTATCGCCTGTCATGACGTAGAGTGGCTTGTTGGTTGTCTGCGCCCTCGCGTGCCTTCTCCAGAGTAGAATCCGCCCGCTGATTCGCATCAGTTGTGGATGGGCTCAGGGCTGGGAAGCATTTGTGACCGGGTGCCGGTGCAACTTAAACACCAAATCAGTAGTAGACCTAGCCCCCTGCCGGGATATTTACCAGATCTTCAGGCATGAGGCCGAACCAGTTAGCGGAGGATATGGCCAAGAAAGACGGGGTCATTGAGATCGAGGGCGTTGTGACTGAGGCTCTGCCCAATGCGATGTTTCGCGTTGAGCTGACCAACAAGCACATCGTTCTTGCCCATATCTCAGGAAAAATGCGCCAGCACTATATTCGTATCCTTCCTGAGGACCGAGTAGTGGTGGAGCTGAGCCCTTACGACCTGACACGTGGTCGTATTGTCTACCGCTACAAATAACCACAACTGCACAACACGCAAAGGAACGCCATGAAGGTCAAGCCGAGCGTCAAGCAGATCTGCGAAAAGTGCAAGGTGATTCGCCGTAATGGTCGAGTCATGGTGATCTGCGAGAACCCGCGCCACAAGCAGCGCCAGGGCTGATTTCCCTTTCCGGGAAATTCCTGACACTGCTTTACCCACGCAAGTAAATTAAAGGCAGCACAAGCTGAGCTGTCCCGATGGTTGCCCATCGGGTGTCGAGTCAAACCGAAACAGTCAGCGGACCCCCGGTCGGAGGCCGGGGCCACACGGAACGTGTGGGTGTACTGCTTAGGACCTCCGGTTTACACAAGGAGTACAGCCGATATGGCACGTCTCGCTGGCGTAGACCTTCCCCGCGAAAAGCGGCTGGAAGTAGCGCTTACATACATCTACGGCGTGGGCAAGACCCGTGCTCACAAGACTTTGGCTGACACCGGGATCTCTCCCGACGTCCGTGTAAAGGACCTGTCCGACGCTGAAATGGTTCAGCTGCGCGACTACATCGAGGGTAACTACAAGGTTGAAGGCGACCTTCGCCGCGAGGTGGCTGCAGATATCCGCCGCAAGGTTGAAATCGGCAGCTACCAAGGTATCCGGCATCGCCGCGGCATGCCCGTCCACGGTCAGCGTACGAAAACCAACGCTCGCACCCGCAAGGGCCCGAAGCGCACCGTGGCCGGCAAGAAGAAGGCCGCACGTTAACAACGCTGCGTTGACAACGTGCCTCACAAATAACTTTCTGTAGGAGAAAAGAATGCCCCCGAAGACTCGCGGTGCGGTTCGCAAGCCGCGCAAGAAGGACAAAAAGAATATCGCGCTTGGTCAGGCGCACATCAAGAGCACCTTTAACAACACCATCGTGTCCATCACGGACCCGAATGGCGCCGTCATCTCGTGGGCTTCCGCCGGCGAAGTTGGCTTCAAGGGTTCCCGCAAGTCGACTCCGTTCGCGGCCCAGATGGCTGCCGAGGCCGCCGCGAAGCGCGCCCAGGAGCACGGCCTGCGTAAGGTGGACGTCTTTGTGAAGGGTCCGGGTTCCGGCCGCGAAACCGCCATCCGTTCACTGCAGGCCGCTGGCCTCGAGGTTGGCTCCATTCAGGATGTCACCCCCAGCGCCCACAACGGCTGCCGTCCGCCCAAGCGCCGCCGCGTCTAAGCAATAGTGCCCGAGTTGGCCCGTCGCAGCTGTCCGGATTCTGAATCCGGATGGACCGTGACGGGCCAACTCGACGGGCGTTAAGTCTCAGACCGTCTTTTCCACCACCTGTGTTGCGTCATATAGCGGATGCTCGCTGAAAGGAAACCCCCAGTGCTCATTGCACAGCGCCCCACCCTCTCTGAAGAAGTAGTTTCCGATAACCGCTCCCGTTTCGTCATTGAACCGTTGGAGCCGGGCTTCGGTTACACGCTCGGAAACTCCCTCCGCCGTACCCTGCTGTCCTCCATTCCCGGCGCTGCTGTCACCAGCATCCGGATCGATGGCGTCCTGCACGAATTCACCACTGTTCCCGGTGTCAAGGAAGACGTCACCGAGATCATCCTGAACATCAAGAACCTCTCGGTGTCCTCCGAGCACGACGAGCCCGTCGTCGCCTACCTGCGCAAGCAGGGCCCCGGCGTCGTCACGGCCGCGGACATCGCACCGCCGGCCGGCGTCGAATTCCACAACCCGGATCTGCACATTGCCACGCTGAACTCGAAGGGGAAGTTCGAGCTCGAGCTGACCATCGAGCGGGGTCGTGGCTATGTCTCCGCAGCACAGAACAAGGCCGGTGATTCTGAGATCGGCCGTATTCCGGTGGATTCCATTTATTCGCCGGTTCTGAAGGTGACTTTCCGCGTGGAAGCCACCCGTGTCGAGCAGCGCACCGACTTCGACCGCTTGGTAGTCGACGTGGAGACGAAGCAGGCGATTGCACCTCGCGATGCCATTGCCTCCGCTGGCACAACGCTGGTTGAACTCTTCGGCCTGGCCCGCGAGCTCAATACCGCCGCCGAAGGTATTGAGATCGGTCCGTCCCCGACGGATGCGGCCTTGGCCGCTGATATGGCCCTGCCGATCGAGGATCTGGACCTGACCGTCCGTTCCTACAATTGCCTCAAGCGTGAGGGCATCCACTCCGTGGGTGAACTTGTGGCTCGCTCCGAGGCGGACCTGATGGACATCCGGAACTTCGGTGCCAAGTCCATCGACGAGGTCAAGGCAAAGCTTGTTGAGCTCGGTCTGTCCCTGAAGGATTCCCCTCCAGGATTTGACCTAGCAGCACGTGCCGCAGCCATCGACGAGAACGACGACGCATACGGCGACGACGAGCTCTAAAGACGAACACACTTCGGCCGGCCGGCCCCGACGCAGCCTTCTGCCACGGGCCGATCAGCCAACACTTGAGGAGAAAACACCATGCCCACCCCCACTAAGGGTCCGCGCCTTGGAGGCAGCCCGGCACACCAGCGGTTGATCCTGGCGAACCTGGCCGCAGCCCTGTTTGAGCACAAGCGCATCACCACCACGGAGACCAAGGCCAAGCGCCTGAAGCCGTACGCTGAGCGTCTGGTCACCTTCGCGAAGCGCGGAGACCTGTCCTCCCGCCGCCGCGTCATGGGCCTGATCAGCAATAAGGGCATCGTCCACGAGCTGTTCACGGACATTGCCAAGGCCGTGGAGAACCGCGACGGCGGCTACACCCGCATCACCAAGATCGGTCCGCGTAAGGGTGACAATGCCCCGATGGCCGTTATTGAACTGGTGTTGGAGCCGGTCAGCGCGAAGCAGGCAGTCGTGGCCGAAGCGGAGAAGTCCGCCAGGGTTGCAGCTGCTCCGGCGGCCGAGCCCGTCGAATCAGCTGCTCCGGCGGCTGAGCCCGTTGCCGCCGAAGCGGTGGAGCCCGTTGCCGCCGAAGCGGTGGAGACCGCTGACGCTGACGCCGTTGCAGCAGAGTCCGCGGACGTTGCCGGGACCGCCAAGAGCGAAGGCGAAAAATAGATACTTCCCATGATTTCGGCTTCGCCGCGATCGCGAAGTAATTTAGAACCATGACTGATCAGGAATCCGCTGCCTCCGTAGAAAGGGGCAGCGGATTTTTGCGTATCCGCCTTGATATCAGTTACGACGGCGGCCCGTTCAGCGGGTGGGCCGTGCAACCGGGCCTGCGCACGGTCCAGGGAACGCTGGAGGAAGCACTGGCGCTGATGATCAGGCGCCCCGTCCGGGTGACTGTCGCAGGGCGTACAGATACGGGCGTGCACGCCCGCGGGCAGGTGGTGCACTGTGACCTGACGACGGCGGAATGGTTCGGCCTGCTCCGCGGTCACGATCTGGACCCGGCAGCCTCCTTGGTGCGCCGGCTGCGCGGAGCCCTGAGCCGGGGGCTCGGGAAGCTGACGGGCGTCATTGAGGTCCATGCGGCCTCCCTCGCGCCGGCGGGATTCGACGCGAGGTTTTCGGCCATGTGGCGCCGTTATAGTTACCGGATTGCGGATGCACAGTTGCAGTGGGATCCGCTGCTGCGCTACAGCACACTGTGGTATCAGCAGGCACTGGACGTGGACCGCATGAACGCCGCTGCGGTCACCCTCCTTGGGGTGCAGGATTTCCGGTCCTACTGCAAACCGCGCGATGGCGCAACGACCCGCCGGGAGCTCCAGCGCTTCGAATTTTCCCGCGGCGCGGACGGGATCATTACGGTGACCGTCCAAGCCGACGCGTTTTGCCACAACATGGTCCGCTCGCTGGTCGGGTCGGCGGTGCAGGTAGGCGAGGGGCTGGAAGAGCCGGACTGGCTGCATGAGCGGCTGCTGGCCCGCGCACGCAACGCCAAATCCAGACTCGCGCCGCCCCATCCACTTGTCCTTGAAGAGGTCCGCTATCCGGACGACGCCGGGATGCTGGCCCGGCAGGAGCTCACCCGGGCGAGCCGGGTCTAACACTCCCCGCCCAACAGCTGGGGTGTGTGGATTTCCAATCGCAAGCCGCGGCAGCGCGCCGTCGGCCTATTCCCGGTCCACTGGTTTCGGTGCGCCGCAGTCGACGCTTTGACCTATGCGGGCCATCCACGCTATCGTTGATAGTCGTTGTGCGTGTCCTTTCTCGATACTGCGCGCCTGCCTGGAGACTCTGTTGCATGGGTCGCAATTCAGCAGGCGTGATCGGGATGCAAGGATTACTGGTTTTATAGAGCCCTCACCTCTGTTCCGGTCGCGCATAGATAGCAGGCGTAACCGACTATTATCGCCACCCAAGAACAAGAAACGAAGGCAAAAACCGTGCGTACGTACACCCCGAAGCCCGGCGACATCAAGCGCCAGTGGCTCGTCATTGACGCCACCGACATTGTCCTAGGCCGTCTCGCAAGCCAGACCGCAATTCTGCTGCGCGGCAAGCACAAGGCGACCTTTGCGTCCCACATGGACATGGGCGATTTCGTCATCATCATCAACGCCGAGAAGGTTGCCCTCACCGGCGCCAAGCTCGAGCAGAAGCGTGCCTACCGCCACTCGGGTTACCCCGGCGGCCTGTCCAGCGTCAACTACGCCGAGCTGCTGGAGAAGAACCCGGTCCGCGCCGTAGAGAAGGCCATCCGCGGCATGCTCCCGAAGAATTCCCTTGCTGAACAGCAGCTGGGCAAGCTGAAGGTCTACAAAGGCGCCGAGCACCCGCACGCTGCACAGCAGCCGACGACGTACGAAATCACCCAGGTCGCCCAGTAGTTCTGGCCACCACCCAATAAATTCATTTCAAGGAGAATTGTGGCTCAGAATACTGAAGAGCTGAACACCGAGGCCGCCCCGGCTGAGGAAGCGGTACCCACCAGCTACACGTCGGAAAGCGTCCCGGCATCGGACGCAGCCCCCAAGAAGGAGCGCCCGGCCCTAACCGTTTCCGGCGCAGCCGTCGGCCGCCGTAAGCAGGCAATCGCCCGTGTGCGCGTCGTCCCCGGCTCCGGCAAGTGGATCGTCAATGGCCGCCAGCTCGATGACTACTTCCCGAACAAGCTGCACCAGCAGGAGGTCAACGAGCCGTTCCGGATCCTGGACCTTGACGGTGCATACGACGTCATGGCCCGTATCCACGGCGGTGGCCCGTCCGGCCAGGCCGGTGCGCTGCGCCTGGGCGTTGCCCGTTCACTGAACGAGATCGATGAGGACAACAACCGCGCCACGCTGAAGAAGGCCGGCTTCCTGACCCGTGACGCACGCGTCATTGAGCGCAAGAAGGCCGGTCTCAAGAAGGCCCGCAAGGCAGGCCAGTACTCCAAGCGCTAAACACCGCTTCGGCTGCGGCCCGCACGCAGGATCAGAAAGCCCGCTGGAACTACGGTTCCGGCGGGCTTTCCGCGTCCCGTCCCCTTCATCGATGACGTACTTCACGCCCATGATTCTCGCGGCATGGGCGCGAAGTGCGACCTCGATCGGGTGAACGGGCGGAACAGCGCCATCGATTAGACTAGGGGGCGATGTCTAGATTATTTGGAACCGACGGTGTCCGGGGCTTGGCCAACGGCCTGCTCACAGCGGAGCTGGCACTATCACTGGCGCAGGCCGCCGCGGTGGTCCTGGGTCATGATCGGATGGCGGAGGGCCAACGTCCGCGGGCGGTCATAGCCCGCGATCCTCGAGCCAGCGGCGAGTTCATCGGAGCGGCGGTGGAGGCCGGCCTGGCGAGCGCCGGCGTGGACGTCTACGACGCAGGCGTGCTGCCGACCCCTGCGCTTGCCTTCCTGATCGCCGATTTGGGCGCGGATTTCGGCGTGATGATCTCCGCCTCGCATAACCCCGCTCCGGATAACGGCATCAAATTCTTCGCCCGCGGCGGCCAGAAGCTCGACGACGAGATCGAGGATGCCATCGAGGCCCAGCGGGAGCGCGAGATTTTCCGCCCGGTCGGGGTCGGTGTGGGCCGTATTCAGCGCTTTGCCGATGCAGAGGACCGCTATGTTGTCCATCTGCTCTCCACCCTGCCGAACCGGCTTGACGGCGTCCGGGTGGTCCTTGATTGCGCCAACGGGGCAGCCAGTGGATGCTCGCCGGAGGTCTTCAAGAGCGCCGGCGCCGAGGTCATTGTCATCGGCGCCGAGCCGGACGGCCTGAACATTAACGATGGAGTCGGTTCCACCCATCCGGGGCAGCTGCAGGCCGCCGTCCTGAGGCACGGCGCCGACCTTGGCATAGCGCACGACGGGGACGCCGATAGGTGCCTTGCCGTGGACCATGAGGGTGCGGTGGTCGACGGAGACCAGATCATGGCCATCCTTGCCGTAGCCCTCAAGAATGCGGGCCGGCTCAAGGACGACGTTCTGGTGGCGACCGTGATGAGCAATCTGGGGCTGAAGATCGCGCTCCGCGCCGCCGGTATCAGCATTCGGGAAACAGCGGTCGGGGACCGCTATGTGCTGGAAGCCATGCGCGAGGGCGGTTTCACGCTGGGCGGGGAGCAGTCCGGGCACGTCATCTTCGCGGACCATGCGACGACGGGCGACGGGGTGCTGACCGGGCTGCAGCTTGCCGCGCAGCTGGCACGGACGGGCCGGAGCCTGAAGGAGCTGGCCACCGTCATGACCAAGCTCCCGCAGCTGATGATCAACGTCAAGGGCGTGGATAAACACCGGGCCCAAACCGATGAGGGTGTCGGCGCGGCGGTGGCCTTGGCCCAACTCGAGCTCGGACAGTCTGGGCGTGTCCTGCTGCGCCCCTCCGGTACCGAAGCTTTGGTCCGCGTGATGGTGGAGGCGGGGGACATGGTCACGGCAACGCGCATTTGTGAGGACCTGGCGGCCGTCGTCGAATCCCGGCTCGCCCTGCAAAGCTGAACTTGCCCTGCCAAGCTGAGCTCGCCCTGCAAAGCTGGAAAGGCACCGCAGAAATGAAAAGGGCGGGACTCCAATCGGAGCCCGGCCCTTTTCAGCTACTGCCGTGAGCGCTACTGGGGGTCTGAGGAGGATCCGTACAGGATTGAACGCTAAAGGGGTATTCGTGCAGCCGTTGACAGCGCTAGGCGTCTTCCGGTTTGGCGGCCGTGGTGTGGATGTGACGGTAGATCGTCATGGGTGTGACGTCGCAGGAGTGGGCGATCTCGGCCATGGTGAACTGGCGTGAGTCGTACATCCGCTGTGCTTTGCTGTGAGTTCCGGCGTCATCTTGGGTGTCCTGCCACCCTTTCGTCCGCGGAAGCGGGCGGCGATCAGTCCGGCTTTGGTGCGTTCTCTGATCAGTGCCGCTTCGTATTCGGCCATGAGGGCGAACATTCCGAACACGAGTTTGCCGCCGGCGGTGGTGGTGTCGACGATCCCGTTAGTCAGCGACTGAACGCCGACGTCGCGTTCATCGAGTGTGGTGACGATGTCGATCAGATCGCGGAGGTTCCGTCCGAGGCGGTCAATTTTCCAGATGACAAGGGTGTCGCCGGGCCGGAGGTCCGTCAGGCAAAGGTTCCATTGAGGGCGGTCGGCCTTAGTTCCGGTTGCGGTGTCCGTGTAGATCTTCAGGCAGCCTTCGAGGCCCAGGGCGTCGAGTTGCAGCTGCGGGTCCTGGTCGGTGGTGCTGACTCTGGCGTATCCGATTTTGTGGCCCGTGGATGGGAGCCTATCGCAACCCATAAATGCAAGCCAGTTTTGTTGGCTTGAATTAGTGGCGGGTTTTGGTAGGCACAATGGGTGACATTTGGTCGCGCGTGACCGGGCGGGACGGGCCCATCGCAGACGGCCGTTTGCGATAGACCCAGTGACACACCTAAGTTCCTGCCGCTGCACCGTTTCGATCCATCACCAGCAGCGTTGCCGGGCAGCCTTTCTGCCGGACCAATTGTGCCCGTCTGCTAGAAGGCCCTGTTGGGGTCGCCACAGAAAACGGAATAAATCGTACGGTAAGGCGTTCGGAACGGCGTGCCGCATATGCTCGACGCCTGACGGCTACAGTTACACCAGCCGAAATCGGCGTCAAATAGTGTCCCGTATAACGCCCCTTCACCAGACTTATCACCGAACACCCTATACGGACACTTCACGAGCCACCATTTGCAAAGCAGCAGGTCAACGGCTGATATGTCCGGTGGAGGACCGCCTTGCGGGCGGGGTCTGGACGCCGGATGAGTATGCGATCGGGTTTTCATCCATGGCTAGTACTCTTACGATTCGCGTCGTAGGCCATCCCGCGGGAGAGCGCCCAGCCTCGGATCCAACGGGCGTTCAGAGCGGAGCGGTCGTCGTCGGGCGGTGTCTGTCATTGAGCGATGACAGGTCGTGTGTTCATCCATTCGGCCCGGAGTATTGAAAATACCGCCTTGTCGTAACGATTCCCGTCGTAGACCCAGCTACTGCGGAGAACGCCGTCCGAGCGCATACGCAGTCGCCGCGCGACAGCAATACTGCGGTCGTTTTCGGTCCGGCACCGCCATTCCACGCGAGACATCCCCCGCTCTAGGAAGGCCCACTCCATGAGCAGTTCGACTGACCGGGTGATGAGACCGCCTCCGACAGCATCGGGTTCGAGCCAGCAGCCGATTTCGCAAATGCCCCAGACGGGGTCAAAGGCGACGAACATCAAGCCTCCGACGAGCTTGCCCCCGTCCCAGAGGCCATAGATGCGTGCTCCATCATTCGCGGTGGCTGTGGCGTAACGTTGAAGGGTAGCGCGGGCACCGTCGACGGTGTCGGTGACAAAATTCGGTCCGACCCACGGCCGGATATGGTCTCTTGCCCTGTTCATATGGTCGGCGAACTCGCCGGCGTGCCATGTCTCAAGGGGCTTTAAGACGACCCCGTCTCGCACGACTGTTTCAAACATGGTTTCTCCAAGGGTTTTGCCCGGGGTTTGGTTGCCCCTGGGGTGGGTGATTTTCTCGGACGTGTGCGGCTGCTTCATGGCGGAGATTGGACCGGTTTTCGGTTTTGGAGAGCGTGATCGGTCGCTGACGGGTGCGCTAGGTGCCCGACGCGAGGTAGTTGCCCAGAGCCTGGAGCAGGCCCCGGGTGCCCTTCTCACGGACGTCGCTGTCAGCATAGAACTGGTCGAAGAAGACACCGTGCTCGACGTGGGTGAATCGGGTGCCCTCGTCGATCGGGTCAAACTCCAACGACGCCACCGACGTCGAGGTGTGGATCCCGTCGAGCCACATGTCGTACGTCGTGACGATGCGGTTGTGCTCGACGATGTCGGTGTATGTGGCCTCGTACCGAGAGACTGGACCGTTGTGAAATTTGCCCTCGGCTATGTCCCGTCCGCCGACGCGGAAGTCGAAGGCCCAGTCACTGGCTTCCATGGTGTTGCCTCCACCCCACCAGCCCAGCTTCTGCTTCTCGTCAGCGAACGCGTCCCAGACGCGTTCCACAGATGCCGGGTAGTCGCGGGTCAGGGTGAATTCGGCGCGGGCGAGTCGGCGTTCGATCGTCATGTGTACGTCCTATCGGGTGAAGGTGACGTGGATCGTGCCGCTCTCGGCCACTTCGGTCGTCACTTTATGGGTGAGGTCGAGGCCGGGCAGGTCGTCCCAGAGACGATTCCCCCGGCCGAGGAGGATCGGGGCGACCATGAGGTGCAACTCGTCGACCAGGCCGGCGCGCAGGAAGTCGCGCGCGGTGCTGACTCCACCGCCGACGCGCACGTCCAGGCCACCGGCAACCTCGGTCGCCTCGGCGAGCACGTCCTCGATTGCGCCACTGCGGAAGTGGAACGTCGTACCACCCTGCATCGGGATCGGCGGACGCGGTGCGGTGTGGGTAAGGACGTAGACCGGGGTCCCGTACGGCGGCTGTTCACCCCACCAGCCCTTCCAGTCCGGATCGTCGGGGAATGTGTGCAGGCCGAACATTGCCGCGCCCATGATCTCGGCGCCGACGCCCTCGAAGAACGCGGCGGCGTAGGAGTCATCAACGCCGGTCGTGCCGGTGCCGTTGGTGTCACCGAAGCGCTCTTGCATCGTGCGGGTTGCGATATATGCCTCCGTGAGGCGCCCCCAGTCCTCCCCCATCGGATTTTCGGGGGAGTGGTCGGTCGTTGAGGTGTAGCCGTCCAGCGAGGTGAACAGGGCGATGCGAACGCGGGTCATGTGAGGTCTCCTTCGTGGGTGGTGCGGATCAGGTGGATGCCGAGTCGGTCGGCTTGGTCTTCTGCTGGGGTTCTTTGCTCGCCGAGCCACAGGTGCAGTACGTCGAGGGCGCCCGGTCGCAGGCTCACGGTGCGGACGCGTCCGTGCTTCTGCGACATGACTAATCCCGCGTTCTCGAGGACGCGCAGGTGCTGCATGAGCGACGGCAATGCCATCGAGAACGGTGCTGCGAGTTCGGACACGACGGCTGGGGACTTCGCCAGCCGTTCGACGATAGCCCGGCGCGTCGGATCCGCCAGAGCACGGAGCACGAAGTCGAGCTCTTCGTAATACTTAGGCACAGACCTAAGTATTTGTGATGGAGGAAGCGTTTGTCAATGGATTCACGCATGTGGGTGTTGCGGGCCGTGACACCGAACATGGCTCCTGCGAAAGAGTCGGCGCGGTCGCAGACTGGATGTCTGGCCAAGAAAGGAAGAGACCCCGGCGTCCGGTGGGATCGATGAGAGTCCCATCCCAGTGGGCTGCGGGCACGCCTGATGTGTCTCGAAGTGAGCAAATCGCCTGACGCTGGCCCTTCCTGGTCACTCCTGACCCGCCCGCTGAGTCGTCCCGTTCAGGGTTCCGCTTACGGACGGACTTTGACTAGATTCAATTGACAAGCTGCAGTCCAGTGGCTACCTGGCTCCACGCGCCCTTAGCGTACGATTTTTTCCGTTTTCTGCGGCGACCCCCTGTTGGGGGCCTTTCCCGGGGAGGATCCGATCTTGTCGTGGTGTTGGAGGAGGGCGCGGGGTGCGTCGAAGGCGACCGCACCCACCAACCGCCCGTCCGGTCCGCCGTTGGTGAAGCCTGCGAGGAAGCGGTTTTTGGGGACGGAGCCTTCCAGGATTGTCATTGCGGTTCCCAGCGACGGCATGCCCGCGGACTGGATCCTGACCCCGTGCTGGTGGGACCAGAAACGCGGGACCGGTGTGTAGGGGGTTGCCGTTCCCGGACCGGCCGCCAGGGTGTCGGCGGCGGCCCGTCCCATTTCGATGGCGTTGATCCAATGCTCGACCCGGCGGGGGGTGGCGTCGAACCTGTGGTTGGGCCACCGGGCCACGTCCCCGGCAGCAACGATGCCCTCGACCGGCCGGCCGTCGATGTCGAGCACGGTGCAGCTTTCATCGCACAACACTCCGTTGGTGGTGTCCAGGCCGCTGCCGTGCAGCCACCCCGTGGAGGGTTCGGTGCCGACTCCCACAACGGCCGCGTCTGCGGTGACCGTTTCCCCGTCGTCGAGCTGCAGGCGGGCCCCCGTGCCGGTTTCGGTCCAGCCGGCCACGCCGACGCCCAGGTGCAGGCGGACGCCGGCGCGTCGGTGGAGATCCCCCACGACGGCGCCAAGCACGTTGCCGAGCTCGCGGTGGAGCAGGGTGGGGCTGCGGTCGATCAGGGTGACGGCGAGGCCGCGTTCGCGGGCGGTGGAGGCGATTTCGCAGCCGATGAACCCTCCGCCGATGATGGCGATCCGCACTGCCCCGGTCATGGCCCGGTCGATGGCCCGGGCGTCCGCCAGGGTGCGCAGGGCCCACACATGCGGGGAGTGCATGGGGGCGCCGGGCAGGTGCCTGGCCCGGACGCCGGTGGCGATGACGAGCTTGTCGAACCCGATGTCGGCCCCGGTGTCGAGGGTGACCGTGCGGCGGGTGATGTCCAGGGCTGCGGCCGCGGCCCCGGACATCCACCGTGCGTCCAGGGGGGTGTAGGTGCGCAGTGGGAGGTCTTTGATGCTGCGGCTTCCGGTGAGCAGTCCCTTGGAGAGCGGTGTGCGGTTGTAGGGGCCGTGGGGTTCGTCCCCGATCATCACCAGCTCTCCGGTGAACCCCGTTTCGCGCAGGCGTTCCGCGGCGGAGATGGCGGCCAGTCCGTTGCCGACGATCAGGATGCGTTCGTGTCGGGTGTTCATGGGTTCCTCCCGGTGATGCTGATGGCCTGCATGGGGCAGATCCTTGCGGCCTGCAGCACCTTCTCGGTGTCCTGCCCGGACGGGGCGGGCGTGTAGCGCAGGCGCCCGTCGGGGCCCAGGGCGAAGACCTGGGGTGCTTCCTGCTGGCACAGGCCGAACAGGTGGCAGTGGTTGTTGTCCACGCTGATGCTGATGCGTCCCGCGGACGACGGCGCGTCGATGTTGTTGGGTGCCACCGGGTCAGACCTCTTCCGGGGAGATGCGCAGACCCGCGGCCGCCCGGGCCGGCAGCAGCCTGAGGAGGAACAGCAGCCCGGCCGCGCCGGCGCATCCGAGGACGCCGACGCCGAGAAGGCCCAGGGCCTTGACCTCGGCGGAGGCGGTGAAGGTGTGGATCAGGGACAGGGCGAAGGAGCCGTAGGCCAGGTAGTGCACCAGGTGCCAGCGGCGGTAGCCCAGGCGGCGCTGCAGCACGATGGAGGCGGCGACGGCCAGTCCAAGGTCGAGGCCGATGATGCCCAGTCCGACACTGGTGTCCCCGCCGGCCACGAAGGGCACCAGGGCGTTGATGGGCCGGAACACGGTCCCGGTCTGGAAGATGTAGGAAACCCGTGCAGGCAGCCGAACGTCAGGGTCGTCACGGCCAGGACCATGTGCGTGGTCGACATGGTGGTCCCTTGACGGTCGAGGGGTCCCCGATGTCCAGCTGGCCGGCCAGGAACTCAACCAGGGTCCACGGCACGTCCACCGGATTTGCAAGAAACCTGCCAACCACCCGCACGGTTGCCAGCTGAACCGCAAAACCAAGCCGGTTGTGACCGCCACGCCGCTTCCCGACCAGCGCCAAATCCGTATCGTCCAACAGGCAGAACCGTTCCAGGAAATCCCGATCAGGTGCCGGTGGAAACCGCCCGAAAGCAGCGACCTGCTCATCACTCAGGAAAATCAACAGCCATGACCCAATACAACACGAGACAGAAACCGGTGTCGCCCGGCCCCGGTCTTAGCGTTCAATCCTGTACCGATCATGCTGGGATCCCCAGTCAGCCGGCCGCGTAACCCACCTCCGCGGAAGCGCCGTCCGCGTCTATCACCTCCGGGAGCACTCCGGAACCCGTGGACGCGGCCACCCAGCAAAGAACGTTAGCGTCGGATATTTTACTAATTCACAAGCCACCCCTGTTAGAAGGCTGCGGAACTTACTTCGAGCCCGTATGCCGTACCCACTTAGCGATGAGACTCACGAATAGTGCTCGCGAAACGGGGAGCGTGCCCCATGTGGGAATGTTGTCAGTTTCAGAAGACGACTGCACGGACTATCAGAAGTTGTCTGCACGCCGGCGCCTGAGGTTGCGGAGCCCGGTAGTGCAGAGACCAAGGGAATGGATCAGATGGCTGCGGTACCCAAGGGCGGCGCCGACACTGGGGTGGTGAACGAAACGGGTGACGGGTCTACCATCATCGCTCTCGGTGGAGGTCTGGTCCTCCTCGCTGCAGCCGGTGGAACATACGCTGTGCGCCGCCAGAGCAGTAACAACTGATTGAGCCGGGCCCCCACAAGTTTAAGCGTTCAAGCATAAGTGCAGATGGTCATCGAAGCCGTTGTTGAAGCGGCATGATAACCATCTGCACTCGGGATTGCTGTCTACGGCTGCTTTGCGGCCGTTTGGGGCGGGTGCTTTTTACTCTGACTGCGCCGTGGTGGTTTCCGCTGCGGTCTTGGTGCCCATCTTGTGGTGTACGGCTAGGGCTGCGCCGGCGGCGAGGGCCACTCCGCCTCCGAGGCCGATCAGGCCCATGTCGGGTCCGCTGGTGTTGGTTCCCTCGATGCCGGTTCCCGGGGCGCCGGAGGGGATGGATCCGCCTGCTTGTGGGCCGAGGTTTCCGCTGCCGTTGAGTTCGCCATTGACACCGTTGGGGAAGAATCCGCCGGAGCGTACTGGTTCGGGGTTCAAGTAGACGATGTTCAGGACCTGGCCGGGGGTGCGGCTGAAGGCGAGTCCGTTTGCGTCGGTGGGTACGAGGTTCGCCTCCTCCGTGGTGCCGATTCCCTGATCCAGGTCATCGGGTCCATCGAGGCTGTCCCTGGCGTCAGAGATTGCAAGGGCCGGTACCTGCAGGTCCTTGGAGTAGAGCGAGGTCCTGATGATGCCGGCGTGGTACGCCTCGACGGCAAGGATACCGGCGGCTGCGTCCAGGAATGTTTTGTTGTCGATCAGGGGAGCGGCACCCTTGTAGGCGGTGACTCCGACATCTTCGAAGATGAATGCGCCCAGCAGGAAGTTATCTTCGTTTTCATAGACGTCGAAAGGTTCGCCTTCCTTGATCAGCCCTGCGGCGACGGCAGCTGCGGTGAAGCTCGCGCCGATGTCGATGCTGGGGCGGGAGACGGCGGCGCTGCCGAGTGCTGTGCGCAGGAAAGCCACGTGTGCTTTTTCATCTGCCGCGATTTCCCTGGCGTACTGCTCGATGGCCTTGGTCTTGAAGGGCACAGCGTGCCCGCCGGTGACACCGCCGGGGGTGCCGGTCCCGGTGACCAGATCAGCGGGAAGCCCCTGACCGTCAATGGCTCGCAGGTAGAACTCCGCTTCCAGGTATTCCAGGTTCAGGGCGAAGTTCAGGATCGCCGAATCACTGGGGCCTGTCATGTCCATGGTGGCGGCATGGGCCGGTGCTGCTGTGGCGAGCAGCGCCGCTGAGCTGACGCCCAAACCGGTCAGTCCCGCGGTGCGGAAAAACCGGCGTCGGTCTACCGAGTTTTCCGCGCTTCTGGAAATAGCTTTGGCAATAAAACTCTGATCGAACATAACCCAACACCAACCATTCATTAGAGACACTGGGAGACGTTACGGTCAACCCCCCTTGTACTCATGACACTATCGGTCAAACGAATAATTACAAGCGCTGACGTGCTTTGTGACCATAAAAATTCGCTGGATTCTATGCAGGATGGCTGGAAATCAGGTAAGCGTATGCAACAGTGTTTTGGTTGAATTCGCCCGTCGATGGGTCGTACCCACCACAGGTGATCAGTCGTAATTCCGCCCGGCCAGCGTTGCCGTAAACCTGCGCGGCGGGAAAAGATGCCTTGTCATAGGTGTCCACGCGGTACACCTGAAAAACTGCCACCGTCCCATCCTCGCGGGTCACGGACACCTGATCCGCGTCCTGCAACTCATGCAAGCGGTAGAACACGCCGACACCGGTTTGAATTGAATTGACGTGGCCAAGGATGATCGAGGATCCGAGCTCACCAGGAGTGGGCGCATTCTCGTACCAACCGGCGGGGGCGTCAGCATCCCCAGGCGGCACAGCGACCGTCCCGTCGGCTTCCAAACCCAGTTTCATCAACCCGGAACTCACACCAATGGTGTCAATGGCCACCGTGGCAGGCTTCGAGGCGGGAAGGACCGGCCCAACCAGAGCACTCGACACGCCCGACGCAGCCGGCGGCGGTGCAGGCGCGGTTGCGGGAACCGGGCCTGGCGGTGGGGCCGGTACCGCTGGCGTAGCAGGCGATGCCGGCGCTGCTGCGGGGGCTGGTGTGGGTGGCGTTGAGATCAGAGCCGGAGGCGAGGATGGGGTGACGGGCGTTTGGAAAGCCGTGGCTTCAGGGGAAGCATGGCTCTGAAGTCCAACACCGACGGTACCGATCCCGACAGCGAGGCAAACTGCGGCTATGCCCGACGTCAGCGAACGCCGCGCACTGCCAAATTTTTTGGCTTGTCTATGTCTCATACGCCCTCATCCCACCATCGATGCCCGGTCAGCCCTACGAACTAAATTGATTTCCATAACTGCTTCAACACCACAATTCAACACCACAATAGACCCAACATCCCGTCATGCCCTTGACACTGCTCACGGTAATTATGCCTCATCGAACTGCTCATTCCGGAGCTTGAAGGGGCATTGCCGAACTTCCGGAACGCACATTCGTATCGGATAACTCATGTATACTGCTGGCAGCGGGACTATCTCATTAACGGTGTATCCGGTATTTTGATTTAGTAGTTTTCAGGCTCTTCCGAATTGAGAGTGTCTGCCGGGAATCGGTCGCTGAAAGTGATGGCGAAGGCGTTCAAAGCTGGCTTCCAACGCACGGCCCATCGGGTCTTGCCGGGACCGTTCGGATCGAGGGATCGGGTGACCAGATAAAGGCACTTTAGCGCAGCCTGCTCGGTCGAGAAATGACCCCGTGCCTTGACGGCGCGCCGGTACCTCTCGTTCATGGAGAGCCCTGAATCGAGTTTCGAGGAGGTAGAAGACCCCGGATGACTGCCCATCGCGTTGGATACGCCAGAGTCTCTACGCGGGATCAGAACCTTGGCCTTCAACGCGATGCGCTGCGTGCTGCCGGTTGCGACCGCATTTACGAGGACACCATCAGCGGCACCTGGGCCAAGCGTCCAGTGCTCGCCCAGGCACTGGACCAGTTACGCGACGGGGGACACTCTCGTGGTGTGGAAGCTGGACCGACTTGGCCGAAGCGTGAATGACCTGCTGGACTTTGCCGGCGGACTCAATGACCAGGGCATTGGCTTTGTCAGCCTCACCGACTCAATCGACACCACCACAGCGTCGGGGCGCTTCTTCTTCAACGTCATGGCATCGCTCGCGCAAATGGAACGCGAGCTCATGGTCGAGCGCGCCCAAGCGGGCCTTCGGGCAGCCAGAGAACAAGGCAGGATCGGTGGCCGTAAACGAATCATGACTGACGCCAAGATCCGCTCGGCCAGGAAACTGTTGCGCTAGGGGACTCCGCCAAAAGAAGTAGCCGCCAGTCTCGGCGTCTCAGTACCTACGCTGTACCGCTGGGTCCCAGCAACAAACACCGCCGCAGCTGCAGCACCGTGACGCGTTTTTGGTGCAGAGGACTCTTGAAAAATGCATGACGGTGCACGGGACTTCTGACAATCCGATGTCAGTAGCCGCCTGCACTCGCACCCTTCCGCCGCATGAACCGGTGCAGACGACTTCTAAAATGACAACGCGGCAACTCGAAGCCCAGATACCCGCCACTACGGTGCATTTGCCGTCGCCCTGGCCAGCGAACCGCTAGGGACCGAGGTGGCATCGCGGAGCACGTCAGTATGGGTCGTTATTGATATGCCCCGGCGCGAGTCACTGGCTTCGTTGCCGGGGCCGTCAAGCGAAGGTTGCGTCCGCCGGATGGAAGAGCTGCGCTGGCGGTTCCAAGCTTCAAGATAGCTGGCACCTCTTGGCGACGCAGGTCTTTAACCATCGGAGTTGCGGCCCAGTAGCGTGATGGGATGGTCGAGGATGAGCAATACGCCGCGGATGCGGCGCAGATACTCATCGAAATCGGACAGTGTTCCTTCCAGCGTCAATCGATCACGAGTTTTCATCATCTGCTCCTTGTCTTCCGAACTATTCGGATACAAGAAGCCTGACGATTATGTGCAGTGGCCGCTACCGACAACTGACTCTCAACTCTGCCGACGCAAGGGCACTACAACGCCTCACACCGCGAAACTGCACATAACTGTGAGCTGAGCCTAATAGATGATCTGGTGCCCGGGAGGCTCCAACTGATGCAGCGCCGCCCTCGCGGCGACGGTTTCGCCGGCGTATGCGGGGCAGGTCAAACGTCCGCTGAGCAATTCCGACCCAACAACCCCAAGATCATGATTTTAAGGTGAGGATCAGCGCGGCCTTCCGCGTTAGAACTGACGTTGAGGTTACAAAGTCTTACGCCGAGCCATTCGCTTAACAGGTCATCGTTACTCTGACGCTGCCGGCCAGCCTAATCAGGCTTTCTCCCAAAATCATCCATCACCACTGGACACGACGCGGCCGCCGTCAAACAATGCGACGCTCAACACCTGTTCCGCGACGTTCGGATTGAGTCCGGTTTGGTCGGCTATCCATTCCGGGTTGGGATGCTTCCCTGCTGCCGTGCGGATGATCTGTGCCAGTTGCTGTTTGGTTTCCTCCAGCCGCATGGTGGCGTCCAGGTGGTTTTGGGCAGCACTTTGGAGTGTTCTCTCGTTGTTGAGCGTTTTTCGACCTGGGACCAGGTTCTCGCCGGTACCGGTGCCGGCTTCGTCTACGACGGCGGGGTTTTCGGTGGTGATGGTGAAGTTGCCGGCGTTATAGGTGACAGCATCGATCAAGCCCTTGTCCTGGGTGATGTGCAGGTCGAATTCCGGATAGTCCATGTACGGCAGGACATAGTCCCGAATCATTGCTTTGAGCTGTTCTGGGTACACGAATCGGACTTCAAGGTCGGCAATGTCATGGTCTTGTCTGATCCGGTCAAAAACGACTCTTGAGGTGATGACGGGGTGTACGTTATCCACTGTTTTTTCGCTCCTTTAGGGTTACGTCCCGTGGAGTGGTGTAGTTCCCGGCTTCTGAGCATCGGATTTCCGACGTGAAGAGCCATCGTGCGATGGTCAGTGAGTACCGATCAAAGAACTCACAAAGGACACAAACACACGATGGCTCTAGACCAGTCTGCCCTGCTCGATCTCCTCGGACAACTGAAGCTCACCGATGTCTCGGACCGGATCCGTGCCGCGACCGAAACGCTGTACCAGCAGCTCATCGAGGCTGAGGCGACCGCGTTCATCGGTGCCGCCCCGTTCGAGCGCTCCGAGGCGCCTACCACCCAGCGCAACGGGTCCCGGCCCAGGACGTTGACTACTACCGCCGGGGACCTGAACCTGAAGATCCCGAAGCTGCGGAACGGGTCGTTCTTCCCGGCCTTGCTGGAGCGCCGCCGCCGTGTGGACCAGGCTCTTTACGCGGTGGTGATGGAGGCCTACCTGCACGGGGTCTCCACCCGCAAGGTCGATGATCTGGTCAAAGCGCTCGGGGCCGATACCGGGATCTCCAAGTCTGAAGTTTCCCGGATCTGCGAGGCCCTCGACCACGAAGTCGGCGCGTTCAGGGACCGCGATCTGTCGGTCATGGAATACCCGTATGTGTTCCTGGACGCCACCTACTGCAAGGCCCGTGTCGGGCACCGTGTGGTGTCCCAGGCGGTCGTGGTCGCCTTCGGGGTTGCCGCCGACGGACGCCGGGAAGTCCTGGGCTTCGACGTCGGCGACAGCGAAAACGAAACGTTCTGGACGTGCTCGAACTTCCGCAGGCGCTGGCCTCGGAGGAAAGGCTGCGGTGCTGCGCGGCAGTGTTTGATAGCTATGCAGAGAGGGTCTATGCGGTCCTTCACGCCCCGGTCGACTCGGTGATGCCAGGGACGGGAGAGTAGGGCTTTGAAGTGGTGGGAACCGTTGCTCGGGATCTTGGCAGGTCTGGCCGCCATCTATCTGGTTCTTTTGTTGGCCATCTGGATTTATGCCCGGCGCCATCCGGAGACGGTGGGTCTAAACGATGCACTGCGTCTGTTGCCGGATCTTTTGCGCGTCATCCGGCGCATGGGCGCTGACCGGTCCCTGCCGCGTGGTGTTCGTGTCCGGCTTGTTCTGCTGCTGGTGTACTTGGTGTCTCCGCTGGATCTTGTCCCGGACTTCCTGCCGGTGATTGGTCACGCAGATGACGTCATCATTGTGGCGATCACATTGCGTTCGGTGATTCGCAGTGCTGGGCCGGTGTCGCTGCGCGAGCACTGGCCCGGGACTCCGGCCGGATTGGCGATCATTGAACGGCTCGCAGGGCTGGGCCCGACGGCCGCGAAATCGGGGCAGAGCGATGGTGCTTGACGATGTGCAGGCCGTGGACTCGAATCGGCTGCGGCGGCGCGGATTTGCCCTGGAATGGTTCACTTTGGGCTGGAACGTGATTGGTGTCGTTATTCTGGCGGTTGCCTCGATTGCGGCCGGGTCGGTGGCCCTTGCCGGGTTCGGCCTGGACAGCCTGATTGAGATCGGCGCCAGCCTGGTCGTGATCTGGGAACTCTCGGGCACCGGCGAACAGCGTCAAAGATGGGCCCTGAAATTGATTGGCGGGGCGTTTCTTGTCCTGGCAGGCTACCTGTTGGTCCAATCCGGGGTTGCCTTGGCCGTAGGTCACCGTGCGACACCGAGTCCGGGTGGGATTGCCTGGACTGCTGTCACGGCCGTCGTCATGTTTACCCTCGCTGCGGGCAGGTCACGCACGGGCAAGGCGTTGGGCAATCGGGTCCTGGTGGCCGAAGGGCGGGTGACGTTCATCGACGGGTTGCTGGCCACTGCGGTCCTGACCGGTGTCGTGCTCAATGATTTGGCGGGGTGGCGGTGGGCGGATCCGCTGGCGGGCCTGGTCATCGTCTACTACGCCGTCCGTGAAGCCATGGACATTTTCCGCCATCACCATTAGCCGGTGGCGCGCCCACCCCCGGTGCTCCCGGGCATCGTTGGCGGGTGCATGGAATGGAGATTCCTGGCCGCGCGGTGGGTGTCGTCGCAGGCCGGGTCCTGTCGCCGGCGATGGCCAGACGGGGGCGGTGGGGCGTGTCCTTGCCATGTGTTGCGCTGGGGCAGGGATTCCTGGGCACAGCCACCCCGGGCCCTGTGGCCTTGGCACTGACGACGGCCGGTTCCCCGGCGGATTGCGGACCAATGTGCTGGAGGTCAGCGTGCCGCCGACCCGTCCGAGGATCCGTGTTCCCTGGACGGCCGGTCAGGGGAAGCATCTGTTGGCGTCTGGGGGCTTTTTGCGGTGCGTGTCAGCTGGGCCGGCTTTCGGTTACGATCGTGCTAACGGTGATGGATCCCGCCGGGGCCCTGGGGTCCGAACCGCCAATATGGCTGATGGTTTCCTGCCCCGAGCGACGGGTGGGAGATTGCCATGGGCGAAACGAGTGGGGACCACGGTGGTGCAGATGATCGCACCGCCGCAGGTGAGGGCATTGGTCCGGTACCTGGGACTGCCGGTCCAGTGGGTGTCTCAGATTCCGGGTCCGGGCCGGATCGGGCGGGGAAGTGGCTCAATCCGGGCATTCTCGGGGTGGGTGCGGCTTCCTTTTTCAGTGATTCGGGCCATGAGCTCGTCACCTCCTTGCTGCCGTCCTTTCTCAGTTCGACCCTGCACAGCGGCCCGGCCGCGCTGGGCGCGATAGAGGGCGTCTCGGATGCCCTGGTGGGGTTGAGCAAGCTCGCTGGCGGCCCGCTGTCCAATGATCCGTCCCGCCGGGCCAAGATCGCCTCGGGCGGATACCTGCTGACCGCCATCGCGACGGCCCTGATCGGGGTCTGTACCGCGGTGTGGCAGGTCGCCGGGTTCCGTGCGCTGGCGTGGGCGTCGCGTGGGGTGCGGTCCCCGGCGCGGGACACGCTCCTGGTGTCGATCACGCCCCGGACCGCGTACGGGCGCGCGGCCGGCATTGAACGGGCGGGTGATAACGCGGGGGCCATTGTGGGCCCGCTGCTGGCGGCTTCCCTGGTGGGGCTGCTGGGCATCAGGACGGCGATCGTGTTGTCCTTTATCCCGAGCATGTTTGCTGCCGTGGCCATCGTGGTGGCCGCACGGCAGGCCCGCAAGGTGGTGGCCACCCCGGCCGGGAAGCGGACGCTCAGTTTCAATGTGGGCGAATTGCGTCAGGCCGGCTTGTTCACGGCTCTGCTGCCGGTGTCGTTCTTTGAACTGGGAAACCTTGCGGCGACGCTGCTGATCCTGCGGGCCACGACGGTACTGGAAGCCGGCGGGATGGGCGCCGGGACGGCAGTGACCGCGGCGATCCTGATGTATGCATGCCACAACGCCGCGGCGTCGGCCGCGGCCCTGGCCGGTGGGCATCTGATCGATCGGCTGAGCCCGCGACTGGTCTTCACCCTGGGCGCGGCCATGTATGTGGCCGCCTATCTACTTTTTGCCATCGATGGGGGTGGCTGGGTGGTGTTGCTGGCTGGGTTTGTGCTCGCCGGTGTCGGGATTGGCTTCGCGGAGACGTCGGAGCAGACGGCGGTGGCGTTACTGCTGCCGGACCGGTTGAGGGGCAATGGGTACGGGCTGTTGGGGCTGGTGCAGTCCTTTGGTGACCTGGGCGCGACCGTGGTGGCCGGTGTCCTGTGGGCGGTCTTCTCCCCGACCGTGGCCTTTTTGTATGCGGCGTTCTGGATGGCCGGGGCGGTCTTTTCCTCCCCGGCGCTGACGCCGCGCCGGATGACCGACACCGTTAAGTGATTGGCCCGGGACGGCCCGTCACCGGTGGTGACTGCTTCTAGGACCCATCCGTGGCGGGGGCCGGAACGCCTGCCGGTGCTTGCTGAAGATCTGCTCATAGAGGTCTTCGCCGTAGCTGGTGTAGGCCGGCTCTCCTTCTACGATTCGGTGGGTCCGTCGGCCGTCGTCTTCCCGTTGCGCCTGCAGGAACAGGGCCCTGGGCAGGTGTTGGGTGTAGAGGCCGTGGGAGAGGTCAAAGAAGTGGGTCACGAACACGATGCGTATGTTTGTCTCCAACAGGGCGGTGATGATGTTCCGGGCGATGGCTGATCCTTCGCGTTCGTTGGTGGCGGAGAAGGACTCGTTGAAGAGTACGAGTGAATGGGGGGTGATGGTGTCGGCGATGGTGCTCATGCGCTCGAGTTCCTCATCGAGTTTGCCGCTGTTGAGTTCGGCGTCTTCCTCGCGTTTGTAGTGGCTGTAGATGGCATTGCTGATGCTCGAGCTGAAGTAGTCGGCGCAGACAAACATGCCGCATTGCATCATCAGCTGGGCGGCGCCGAGGCTGCGCAGGAACGTTGATTTTCCGCCCTCGTTGGCACCGGTGAGCCAGGTGGACTGCGAGGGAACCGGTGAGAAATTCCTCCAGCCGGTGCCCGAGCCCGCGTTCGTGGGTTCCGATGACGATCATGGACGCATCCAGGGTGTGGGCCAGGCGTCCCAGCGCGTGGACGGGCTCCCCGGCCAGGGCCCGGTAGCTCCAGGGGATCCCGTACGGGGACAGGATCGGAGAGACGGTCCTTGATTCCGGCGGAGATGGCCTCAAGATCGTCATCGACCCCGTCCGGGTCGATGGGTTGGGAGGCGACCGAGCCGTCCGGTGCCTCCTCCACCAGGTAGCTGGTGACATCCACATAGGCGCAGACCAGCTCGACGTCCAGGCTGTACGCCAGCTCGGCGGCCCGGTGGGCGACGGCCAGCGGCTGGCCGGGGATGACACCCATCAACACGGGGCGGGTAATGCGGTAGTGGGCATCCCGGGGCCGTCCTGGCTCAGTCATGACGGGCGGCCGTTTCCTGAGGGCCGGTTCCCGGCCCGTAGGGCATGGCTGGGTGGGCGTCGGCGATTTCAAGGAGCCGGTTGTATTTGGCTACCCGTTCCCCCCGGGCCGGGGCCCCGGACTTGAGCTGTCCGCAGCCGGAGCCGACGGCCAGGTCCGCCACAAAAGTATCCTCTGTTTCCCCGGAACGGTGGGAGACCATGGCGGTGAACCCGCCCCGGTCGGCGACAGTAAGGGTGTCCAGGGTTTCTGTGACGGTGCCGATTTGGTTGGGTTTGATCAACACCGCGTTCGCGGCCGCCTCCGCGATGCCTGTCCGGACCCGGTCGGGGTTGGTGACGAACAGGTCATCGCCGACGACCTGCACCCGGCGGCCCAGGGCCGCCGTCAGCTCCGGCCACCCCGGCCGGTCATCTTCGGCCAGGGGGTCCTCCAGGCTGCGGATCGGATATTCTGAGATCAGTTTCTCGTAATACCCGGTCAGCTGGGTGGGTGTGTAGGAGCGCCCGTTCAGCTCGTAGCTGCCGTCTTGGTAGAAGTAGTTCGCGGCCGGGTCCAAGGCGATGGACACCCCGCCGGTCCCCGGGGTGTAGCCGGCATCGGAGATGGCGGCCGTGATCAGCTCAAGGGCCTCTTCGGGCCGGGAGATTTCCGGGGCGTAGCCTCCCTCATCTCCGAGCCCGGTGGAGAGGCCCTTGTGCCGCAGCGCCGCGCCCAGGGCGTGGTAGATTTCCGAGCCCCACCGGATGGCCTCAGGCAGGGTAGGGGCGCCGGTTGGGGCGATCATGAATTCCTGGAAGGCGAGCGGGTTCGCTGCGTGGGCGCCGCCGTTGAGGACGTTGAAGTGCGGGACGGGCAGCCGTTCGGCCCGCCCGAGGGAATGCCCGATCCAGGTGTGCAGCGGGTGCCCGGAGGCGGTAGCGAAGGCACGGGCGGCGGCCATGGATACGGCGACAACGGCGTTGGCCCCCAGCCGGGACTTCTCCGCCGTTCCATCCAGCTCACACAACGCCGCATCCAGGATGCGTTGGCTCGGCCAGGGCCGGGAGAGCAGCAGCTCCCGGATGACGGTGTTGATCCCCGCAACGGCGCTTTCCACGCCGCGACCCGCGTACGCCGGTCCGCCGTCGCGCAATTCGATGGCCTCGTGGGCGCCGGTGGACGCTCCCGAGGGTGCCGAGGCCGTTGCCACGGCGCCGTCACGGGATGTCAGGGTCACGCGCAGGGTGGGGTGGCCGCGTGAGTCGAGGATCTGCAAGGCGTGGACGGCGGTGAAGGTCAGCTCATTCATGGTGGTCGCTCCGGTCAGTGGTGAGGGGTGGTCAAGGTTGGAAAGCATGTGGCCGTTCACGTGCCGCCGTCGGCGGCGAGTACGCCCACGGCGTCGGCGGCTGCGCCGGGGTCAAGGTAGGTCCCGGCCCGCGGATACGGAACGAATCCTGGGTGGAAGCGGTATTCCAACGGGTGCCCGGTGGGCAGGTTCAACCCCTCGACCTCGTCCTCGGTGAGGGAGTCGATGACCAGGCACAGGGCACGCAGGGAATTGCCGTGGCCGACCACCAAGACTTCTGATCCGGCGTGCAGGAGGGGCCGGAGGGTTTGGTGCCAGAGTCCCCGGACCCGTGTGGCCACGGCGTTCAGGGACTCCGTGGGGCGGGCGGTGCCCGGGGGCATGGCAGCCACTGCGTGGCTGCGGCCGATGGCGGCCAGCTGCCGGGGTGTCATCGGTGGCGGGGCCGCGTAGAGGGACCGGCGCCAGTAATGGAGCACCTGGGGCCCGAATTCGGCCAGAAGTTCTTTTCTTCGCCGTCCGGTCAGGGAGCCATAGCTGCGTTCATTGAGTTCCCAGGCCGTTTGGACCGACGCCGTCCCGGCCGTGAGCAACCCGGTGACCAGCTCTGCCGTTTCCACGGCACGGGCCATCGTGGAGGAAAGTATGATCTCGGGGATGAATGCGGCGGCGGCGAGGGTTTCGGCGGCGTGCCGGGCTTCCCCACGGCCCCGGGTCGTCAGCGGCGGGTCGAGCAGCCCGGTAAACCGTCCTTGGGCGTTGAGGGTGCTTTGGCCGTGACGCAGCAGGATCAGAGTGCCGAGACCGGGCATAGTCCACCTACCTTTGAAGTGCAAAGGTAGGAACCATCAGCCAGGCGGCGGTTCGAACTGCAGGGCAGTTCCGGCGGGATCCATCACCGATACCGACCCTACAGTGCCGTGTCTACCCGGCGCCAGCCCATGACCGTGCTATCACCGGCGGCTCCGGGCCGGTTTAGCTGTGCCTTTCATAGGCCTCGGCCAGGAGCCGGTCCGCTTCCTCGCGGCCGCCCCAGCCCTGCACAGTCACCCACTTCCCCGGTTCCAGTTCCTTGTAGTGGGTAAAGAAATGCTCAATCCGTTCCCGCACCGGTGCGGGAACGTCGCCGGTGTCGGTGATGTCGTCCCAGCGGCGGTCGCCAAAGGGCACGGCAATGATCTTTGAGTCCGGTCCGGCCTCGTCGACCATGTTGAAGACCCCCACGGCCCGGACCCGGATTCCGATGCCCGGAAGCACCGGGTTCTCCAGCAGGACCAGAACGTCCAGCGGGTCGCCGTCCAGGCCCAAGGTCCCGTCGATGAATCCGTAGTCGGCCGGGTAGCCGAAAGCCGTGTACAGGGCACGGTCCAGGACAATGCGGCCACTGTCATGGTCCATCTCATATTTGTTGTTGCTGCCGGCGGGGATTTCGATCACGGCAAAATGTTCTTCCATGGTGCTTCCTTTCAGAGGGGATCTTGTGTGGGACGTGGAAAGGGCGGGATTCCTGTCTGTGCCAGGTGCAGGGGCAGACCCCAGCCGGCGAACCAGCCCAGGGCCTCAATCCATGACGCGTTGTCCCCGGCCGTGGCAGGCGCCCCCGTATCGGTCATGGACTCGATGAGCCGTAGCAGGCGTCTGCGGATTTCCGTCAGTCGTTGAACCACCATGGTCCGGAGCTCGGCGCTCAGGCTCCCTGATGCCAGCAGGTGCCGTCGGCACAACAGTGCCCGGTCCGCCAATGACCCGGTGAACCAGTCTTGGACGCTGTCGGCGTCCTCACCTGTGCAGGCCGGGCAGGCCCGGGCCGCCCAGGTATCCAGAGTTTCGGTGCACCAACGCCGGGTGTAGTCCAGGAGGTTGGCCTCATCGGTCAGGGCAGCCGTGTTCGAATTCGCGTAGCCCATCCGCAGCCCTGGCGTGGCCGGTCCGTCCATTTCACTGCAGATACGGCAAGGGTTCACCGGGCTGAGGATGGCTTCCGGATGCCGGTGGAACATTCCGGGCCGGCGCCCCAGTTCAGAGGCCACATGGTTCAGAAGGTCCTCGTGGAGGACGGCAACATCGAAAGGTTGGTGCCCTCCCCGCAGCCCGGCCCCGGCCTGCCACAATTCGATCTCCACGACCGCATGGCCCCAGGCATGGCGCGGACACAACCCCAACGAGCCGCGCAGATACCGGCGCAGGCCACCGTCCATGATGTCCCCATGCACGAACGACCACAGCTGGCGGACCTCTTCCCCAGCCAGGACAAAGGAAGCCCGCGGAACCAAGGGTCGTTCAGGCCGGACGCTCACCACTCCACCACCAGTGCGGCCTGAGCCCGGACAGGAGCCGGTATTGGCAAACAATGCAGATGGTTTCCGTCTGCCCCGGCCATTGCCTCAACGGTGGAGGCCGGCCACCACAGCCTGGGCGCGGCAACTATTCCGGGCATAGTGACCTACCTTCGAACGACAAGGCAGGAAACCATCAGCCATAATGGCGGTTCGGGCATTCACTCCCCGGCGGGATCCATCGCCGTTGATCCGAACTGTACAGCGTCCCGATTGCGGAAACGAGTAGTCCATGCCCTGCCACCGGCTCGACGGGATCAGGACCCGGGGTGGTGGATGCACATCCATAGTGTCCGGGACCGGATTTTCGCCGCTGGACGACCACGGCGGCAAAACTCGCAAAATGCTTTGGACCGCAGTGTAGGAGGGGTCCATCGGGCTGCGAGTCCCTAACGGATTCGGCACACCCCCGCCACATAGTGGTCAGCCAGTCGGTCGGGTTCGAGGTTGCCGTACCCCGGTCTCTCATAACGCCCGAGGGCTGTTGGTTGTTGTTTCCGAGCGCAGAAATACCGTTCTTCATCTCTGCGAGCCGCCCCTGGGAAGTTTTACAATGTGCCTTTGGGCTTCAAGTTGTTCTCCAAGTGCCTCGTTGTCGATTGTGAGTCGTTGGATATGTGCGACTGCAAGCTCAATCTGATCCCTCAGTTTCACGTTTTCGCTTCGGAGAGCGCCGTCAGGCTCGCTGGCCCGTGGTGGGCCGGCAGGAACTGTCCGGGCGACGCGAAGCGTGCTTCGACGCTCGTCGGCGACCTCTTGAGCGATTTCCGGGAAGTGTCGCCAGAAGGTTGAGTTCGACAGGCCAAGCTGACCTGCGAGGTTCCGTGCCGTGACTATGCCGTTCTCGTTCGTTTTTCGCAACTGCGTGAGAGCAGTACGGACCTCTGCTTCGCTGGGGAGAAGAACGGGTTACGTCCCGCTGAGTGGTGGAGTTTGCCTCGACACCGTGCGGGTCAGTTCTCTGATTATGCTGCAGTGAGTTCGGGGAGCAAAATCGCCTCCTCGACCGGTTCGGCGGGTGCCGTGTTCATTGCTTTTAGTTCGGCCATGGACGCCTCGGAAAGGTATCGGCGGTCCCCGGCTTCCCACTCGTCGTGTTGCTCGACGAGGACCGCGCCGGCGAGCCGGAGGAGGGCTGCAGGGTTGGGGAAGACCCCGACGACGTCGGTCCGCCTCTTGATTTCCTTGTTGACCCGTTCCATGGGATTCGTGGACCAGATCTGGCGCCAGTGTCTGGCGGGGAACCCGGTGAACGCGAGCACGTCCTCCCGGGCGTCGCCGAGCATCGCGGCGACCTTCGGATGGGATTTGACCAGCATCCGGGTGACTTCGTCGAACTGGGTGTTCACGTGCCCGGCATCGGGCTGGGCGAAGGCGGTGCGGATGATCGAGGCAACCATGTCCTGGGATCCCTTCGGCACGGTCGAGAGAACGTTGCGCATGAAATGCACGCGGCAGCGCTGCCATGCCGCGCCCTGGAACACCGTCCCGATGGCTTTCTTCAGGCCGCTGTGGGCGTCGGAGATCACCAGCTTCACTCCGTCCAGCCCGCGGGCCTTCAACGACCGCAGGAACGCCGTCCAGAACGTTTCGTTTTCGCTGTCGCCGACGTCGAAGCCCAGGACTTCCCGGCGTCCGTCGGCGGCAACCCCGAAGGCGACCACGACCGCCTGGGACACCACACGGTGCCCGACACGGGCCTTGCAGTAGGTGGCGTCCAGGAACACATACGGGTATTCCATGACCGACAGATCGCGGTCCCTGAACGCGCCGACTTCGTGGTCGAGGGCCTCGCAGATCCGGGAAACTTCAGACTTGGAGATCCCGGTATCGGCCCCGAGCGCTTTGACCAGATCATCGACCTTGCGGGTGGAGACCCCGTGCAGGTAGGCCTCCATCACCACCGCGTAAAGAGCCTGGTCCACACGGCGGCGGCGCTCCAGCAAGGCCGGGAAGAACGACCCGTTCCGCAGCTTCGGGATCTTCAGGTTCAGGTCCCCGGCGGTAGTAGTCAACGTCCTGGGCCGGGACCCGTTGCGCTGGGTGGTAGGCGCCTCGGAGCGCTCGAACGGGGCGGCACCGATGAACGCGGTCGCCTCAGCCTCGATGAGCTGCTGGTACAGCGTTTCGGTCGCGGCACGGATCCGGTCCGAGACATCGGTGAGCTTCAGTTGTCCGAGGAGATCGAGCAGGGCAGACTGGTCTAGAGCCATCGTGTGTTTGTGTCCTTTGTGAGTTCTTTGATCGGTACTCACTGACCATCGCACGATGGCTCTTCACGTCGGAAATCCGATGCTCAGAAGCCGGGAACTACACCACTCCACGGGACGTAACCGAAGAACGCGACGCGTCATTGTGGCTCCTGATGTCGCGTTATGAAGTGTGCAACCTGAACGCGGCGGGCTTCCAGACGTGCTTTCAGCAGCGGTGGGAGGAGCGGCACAGAGCCGAGGTCCCGGTCGATGGTGGCGAGCTCGTCGCGCCACGTGTCGACGTTTTCGGAGGCGAGGGCGACGTTGCGGCATGTCAGAGGCTTGCAATTGGCTTGGTCTGGGGTGTCGTCATCCTTACCTCCATCTACGGTGTGGCGTGGCTGGTCGGGGCCACCATCATCGGGGCACTGTACGCCGCCTCGCTGCCCGGCGTGCTGGTCTTCATCGTGGCCTCCCAGGGGGCCGCCCTCCTGCTCTTCATCCCCCTGATGAAACGCGGCACGCCGCGTACCGGTGTGGAGGCGGTGCATCGGTGACTGGCCGCCCCGGCGGGGAGCGGGCCGACAGGTGAGCCAGGCTTTACACTGGCGGCCGCAGCGTACCCGCAGCCCGGACCGGCTCCCCGGTGGTCCGGCACCTCCCCTCCGGAGAACCGCGACACCCCCGGCGGGGATGGCCCTACCGGACCACCCAGTCCGCGTAAAAGATCCCGAAGCCGGTTGCGCCGGCCAGCCCTGCGCTAATCCAGAACCTGACGATCACCGTCATCCGCGCCCACCCGGCAGATTCCAGGTTCCTATGCAACGGACCACGTGGACCTGCCGCGGATCCATGTCTGCCGATGCCCGGGACCATCCGGGTCGCGGCCAGGAACAGGAAGAGGCCGCCGACCAGCACCAGGAGCAGTTCCGTACGGGCAAAGATGGCCAACCCGGCCAGAGCACCGCCAAGCGCCGTGGTGCCGGTTTCCCCTAGACGCACCCGGGTGGGGTAGGTGTTCCACCAGAGGAATCCGACCAGGGCGGAGACGAGCACGACCGCCATTTCGGTGAGGCCGGCCGGATCCGTGACCGGGTAACACTTGTGTGCCAGCAGGGAACGGAGTGCCGGATTGGTGCAGGACTGGACGGTCTGCCAGAAACCAATCAACACGAACGCACCGATCGAGAAGATAAGAGCTCCCACCGCCAGCCCGTCGAAATCCTCCACCGTGGTGGCGGCGTTTGCCATCCCTCCCACCAGCACACAGATCCACGCCGTCGCCGCCACGACGCCGGCAACAACGCCCAGGCCCGCGAAACCGGCGGGTAGGTCGCGCAGTAAGGACACGTCCAACGATGCGGGGGCGACGCCGTGGGCATCGGTCAGGGTCAGGGACAGGACCCCGAATACCACCACGACGATCAGCTGGCCGCAGCCTTTGATGAGGCGCCCCAGGGTCCGACTGCTCCGCTGCCGGGCCGTGATGATGTCCGCCACCGCTCCAACGATTCCGAGGCCGATGAGCAGGAAAATGATCAGCCCGGCCGTGGCGGTGGGCGGCGGGCGGCGGGCCCTTGAGCATCACGACGGTCAGGTATCCCAGCAGCGAGCTGGTGATCACCACGATGCCGCCCATGGTGGTGACCGCATCCCCCGCAGGCCCGGTGGCATGCCGCCGCGAGTGTGCCAGCCGGACAAACAAAGGAGTGAGCAGCAGCGACGCCAGCAGGGACACCGCCCCCGCAGCAACCAGTGTGATCACGGTATGGATCCTCCCGCCGGGCCCGGCCGCGGTCCCCGGCTCCGGGTACGGGCCGGAGGTCTGGCCTGCTTCACGGGCAGATGATTTCGATCAGCCGGCAGCAGGCCTTGGCAGCATCGAGCAGGGCACCCCCGGCAATGGCACAGGCAACGGCCGCCGGGACAACGGTGTGCCAGCGGTTCCGTTCCGGTGCCGCGGCCAGGGCGTCCAGCCGCTCCCGGATGCTGTCCGCCGCATAGGCCAGGGAGGCGCGCGGGACCATGGCTGCCGCCAGAGCGGCACGGGCCAGGGACCGGGCCGTGACCTGGCGGGTGGTCAGGGTGGCCGCGCTCTCGTCCGCCCAGCGTTCGGTCTGCAGCTTCACTTCCCGGGCCAGGGGGCCCAGCAGGGGATTCAACGCCGTCCCGAGCGAGGCAGCCAGCCGGTGCAGGTGGTGCCGATGGGTCAGGTGGGCCTGCTCATGGGCCAACAGTGCCCGGCGTTCTCCCGCATCCAGGGTGTCCATCATGGCCGTCGAGACAACGACCGTTCCCCTTCCGACGGGCACGGCGTAGGCGTAGATCCGCGCGTCGTCGAACACAAGCAGGCTTTCATCGGTGAAGCCTACGGCTTCCCGGAGTTCGCGCAGGATGCCCACCTCAAAAGCCACGACACGGATCAGCCGGACCGCGAGCATGGCCAGCACCAGCGCCGCCGCCGCCCCGACCGGCCAGGGCACCGAGTCCCTGACCCCCAGGACGCCGCCCTGTCCTGCTAGGGGGCCGGCGATGGTCTTGAGCAGTCCGCCGACCGCCATCAAGAGCAGGGATCCCGTGGTGGCCGTGGCCGAAAGAACGGCCAGTGCGGTGAGCAGCCGGGTCGCTGCGGCCGGAGCGAACCATCGCCCCAAGTACGTCCCCAACCAGGCGAGCAGGCATCCGAGCAGCAGGGGGATGTAAACGCTGACGATCATGGCCGGCCGTTCCGGTGGTCGTGGGCGGAGATCAGCTCCCGCAACACCGCTTCGTCGGCGGGGTCGATGGCGTCGAGGAAGCCCTGCAGGACCGCAGCGCGGTCCGCCCCCCGGGCCAGAACCCGGGCCATCCGTTCTGCAGTGACAGCCGACCCGTCCGGAACCGGACGGAAGAGAAAGGCCCGCCCGGACTTTTCACGGGCCACCTGTCCCTTGGCCAGCAGACGGGTCAACACCGTCAGCACGGTCTTATAGGACAGGTCCGGTGCCTGCAACGCCTCATGCACCTGAGCCCCGGTCATGGCCCGGGTGTCGGCAGCCCACAGCACCGCCAGCACCTGCGCCTCCAGCTCGCCCCGCTGCCTGCGCCCCTCGTCGGGGCCGTCCCCATGGATCATGCCGCCACCGTTCCGTCCATAACAATCCTTCCCATGGACACTACCTCTTGTCTTACATCATGTAAGATTCAACTCCTACGACATGTAGGACTACGCGGAACCGAGTCTACTCCAAGGAGATCGCCTTGCCCGATACACTTCACCTGGTCGCGTTGGCCGCCACCGGACCGGGCCTGTCCTCCCTCGCCGCGGCGTATGTACCCCTTGAACAGTACGTACCCTTCGACCAGGGCATCAGGCACATCGCGACACTGGCGGGCTACCTGTCCTACGGGCTCATGGCACTCACGGTCTGCTTCGGTATCCTGACCACCACCGGGTGGGCACGCAGGATTGTCAGCAGGACCACCATGTCGACCACGCACATGGTCCTGGCCGTGACGACCCTGACGTTCGGCTGCCTGCACGGGTTTCCTACATCTTCCAGACCGGGACCGTGTTCCGGCCCATCAACGCCCTGGTGCCCTTCGTGGCCGGCGGGGACACCAGTGTCGGACTGGGCATCATCGGCCTCGACCTTGGACTGGCCGTCGCCGCCTCCATCGTGCTGCAGCGCCGCCTGGGCTACCGCCGCTGGCACCTGGTGCACTACCTGGCCTACGGCTCCTTCGCCCTGTCCCTGATCCACACCTTCACCGCCTCCGCCGAGGTCAAGGCCCTGGGCCTTCTCGGCGTCGGCGTCCTCGGATGCGCCGGCGCGGCCGGGCTGCTGTTCCTCCTCAGGCTGCTGCCGGCCCGGGCGGCCGCGGGTCTGCGCATCTCCCCGGAAGAGGTCTGACCCGGTGGCACCCAACAACATCGACGCGCCGTCGTCCGCGGGACGCATCAGCATCAGCGTGGACAACAACCACTGCCACCTGTTCGGCCTGTGCCAGCAGGAAGCACCCCAGGTCTTCGCCCTGGGCCCCGACGGGCGCCTGCGCTACACGCCCGCCCCGTCCGGGCAGGACACCGAGAAGGTGCTGCAGGCCGCAAGGATCTGCCCCATGCAGGCCATCAGCATCACCGGGAGGAACCCATGAACACCCGACACGAACGCATCCTGATCGTCGGCAACGGACTGGCCGCCATCTCCGCCGCGGAACGCCTGCGCGAAACGGGGTTCACCGGAGAGCTGGTGATGATCGGGGACGAACCCCACGGCCCCTACAACCGCACACCGCTCTCCAAGGGACTGCTCACCGGAAGCCGCAGCATCAAAGACCTCCCACTGCGCACCTACACCCCCCTGGACGCACGGTGGATGTCCGGGGCCGCGGCCGCAGCCCTGGACATCACCCGCCGCACGGTCACCCTCGACACCGGGGCCGACATCGGGTTCGACAAGCTCGTCATCGCCACCGGCGTCCGGGCCAGGCACCTGCCCGGCGCCCCCATGCACTCCCCGCATGTGTGGGCCCTGCGCACCCTGGCGGACGCCCGGGCCATCGACCGGGCCATGACCGGGGCAGTGCGGATCGCCATCATCGGCGGAGGGTTCATCGGCTGCGAAATCGCCTCCACCGCCCGCGAACGCGGCCTCGCCGTCACCCTGATCGACCGCAGCCCCACCCTGCTCCACCGCGAGCTCGGCAACGTGCTTGGCGCCGTCGTGGGGGATCTCCACCGACGCGCCGGCGTCCGCCTGCACCTGGGCGTCGGCGTGGCCGGCTGGACCGAAACCGGCACGGGGGCCCGCCTGCAGCTCGACGACGGGGAAACGGTCACCGCAGACGCGGCCGTTGTGGGAGTCGGCACCGAACCCTCCACGGGGTGGCTGCACGGCAGCGGCCTGGACACCACCAACGGAGTGTTGTGCGATGAAAGCTGCACCGTGCTCGACATCGACGGCCGGCCGGTCGAGGGCATCGTTGCTGCCGGGGACGTGGCCCGGTGGCCCAACCACAGGTTCGACGCCACCCCCCGCCGGGTCGAGCATTGGATCAACGCCATCGAAATGGGACGGGCCGCCGCCGACACCCTGGCGGCCGGTCCGGGAACGGCAACCCCCTACACACCGGTCCCGCGTTTCTGGTCCCACCAGCACGGGGTCAGGATCCAGTCCGCGGGCATGCCGTCGCTGGGAACCGCAATGACAATCCTGGAAGGCTCCGTCCCCAAAAACCGCTTCCTCGCAGGCTTCACCAACGGCGGACCGGACGGGCGGTTGGTGGGTGCGGTCGCCTTCGACGCACCCCGCGCCCTCCTCCAACACCACGACAAGATCGGATCCTCCCCGGGAAAGGCCCCCAACAGGGCCTTCTAGCAGACGGGCACAATTGGTCCGGCAGAAAGGCTGCCCGGCAACGCTGCTGGTGATGGATCGAAACGGTGCAGCGGCAGGAACTTAGGTGTGTCACTGGGTCTATCGCAAACGGCCGTCTGCGATGGGCCCGTCCCGCCCGGTCACGCGCGACCAAATGTCACCCATTGTGCCTACCAAAACCCGCCACTAATTCAAGCCAACAAAACTGGCTTGCATTTATGGGTTGCGATAGGCTCCCATCCACGGGCCACAAAATCGGATACGCCAGAGTCAGCACCACCGACCAGGACCCGCAGCTGCAACTCGACGCCCTGGGCCTCGAAGGCTGCCTGAAGATCTACACGGACACCGCAACCGGAACTAAGGCCGACCGCCCTCAATGGAACCTTTGCCTGACGGACCTCCGGCCCGGCGACACCCTTGTCATCTGGAAAATTGACCGCCTCGGACGGAACCTCCGCGATCTGATCGACATCGTCACCACACTCGATGAACGCGACGTCGGCGTTCAGTCGCTGACCAACGGGATCGTCGACACCACCACCGCCGGCGGCAAACTCGTGTTCGGAATGTTCGCCCTCATGGCCGAATACGAAGCGGCACTGATCAGAGAACGCACCAAAGCCGGACTGATCGCCGCCCGCTTCCGCGGACGAAAGGGTGGCAGGACACCCAAGATGACGCCGGAACTCACCAGCAAAGCACAGCGGATGTACGACTCACGCCAGTTCACCATGGCCGAGATCGCCCACTCCTGCGACGTCACACCCATGACGATCTACCGTCACATCCACACCACGGCCGCCAAACCGGAAGACGCCTAGCGCTGTCAACGGCTGCACGAATACCCCTTTAGCGTTCAATCCTGTACGGATCCTCCTCAGACCCCTACTGTGCTCGGGAGCGCAGCGAGTCGCGGATTTCCGTCAACAGCTCAATGTGGGGATCGACGTCGGGTCCTGCTTCCTTGATGCCGAGTTTAGCGTCCCGGCGCGCGATCATGAGATTCATCGGAACCACGACGACGAAGTAGATCGATGCGGCGATCAGCACAAAGTTGACGACGGCGGTCAGCAGGACACCGAACCTGACGTCGTCCCAGGCCAGGAAGTTGTCAAAATTCACCACCCCGAGGATCTTGGCCATCAGGGGCATGAGGACGCTGTTGACGAGGGTGGTGACCACCGCTCCGAAAGCAGCACCAATGACCACGGCGACGGCAAGATCTACGACGTTGCCCTTCATAATGAAAGCTCTGAATCCCTTTAGCATGTCCCTAAGTTATCGCGCGGGTCCTCCGATAGCTCCGGGACCTCGCCGTCCGGTCCCGGCGGCGTGTCGGGCTACAGATACGCAGGCGCGGGTTCGAGGCCGAGATACTCCTCGTAGCTGCCGTAGCCCTTCGCCACGAGGTCGGTCGCCAGTTCGACCCCTACATAGCGCAGATGCCAGGGCTCGGCGAAGAAGCCGGTCATGCCGTCCTTTCCCAGCTGATAGCGGACGATGAATCCGAACCGATGGCAGTTCCCGGCCGCCCACGCGGCGGCGGGCTGCTCCGCGAAGCAAGGGTCGAAGGCGCAGGCGCCGCCGGCATCACCGATGTCGAGGGCGAGCCCGGTCTGGTGTTCCGAGTATCCTGCCCTGGCGGATTTTGTGTCCGCATCGTCGCTGCCGAAGCCGGCCACATAGTTGTTGTAAAGCGCCAGCTGGGTGTCATAGGAGCGGTAACTGCTCAGCAGCGTCATGGCCGCACCGGCGGCGGCCGCAGCGGCGAACATCCTGCCCGCGGCGTCCGCGGCCTCGACGCGGAGCAGGGCTGTTTCGCCGCCGCTGCCGAGTACAACCTGCGGCTGGACAAGGTCTGGCGGTTCATAGCCTACGGGGTTCAGCGGATGGTGCTTGTTGACCAGCACCCAGGGACTGGAAGGGTCCGTCAGCGAAAACGTTGCCGTGAGTGCATGCGCAGGTGAGGCCGCCGGCGATGGGGCGCCCCCGGCCGGTTGTGGGGAGGGCGCTGTAGACTCGCCGGAAACCGATGCGCCCGCGGGCGGCCCGTCCGCGCCCGGCGCTGCCGCCGCCGTCGTGCCGGGCTTTGAAGCGGACGACGACGACGGCACGGGCCGGGCCGGCGCGGTGCAGGCAGCGAAAATGGCCAGGGCGGTGCCACCGACCAGGAATTTTGCCACCGTGCGGCGGCCGGGGAGCGTGGCCATGGCTATGTCTTGCGCAGCAGCATGCGGCGGATGGAATGATCTGCGTCCTTGGTCAGGACCAACTGGGCGCGGCCGCGGGTGGGGAGAACGTTCTGCGTGAGGTTGGGCTCATTGATCCGCTTCCAGATATCCACCGCCGTTGTCACGGCCTCGGCGTCCGAGAGATCGGCATAGCGGCGGAAATAGGATTCCGGATTTGCGAATGCGGAGGACCGCAATGACCTGAACCGGTCAACATACCACTGCTCTATGTAGGGTGTTTTGGCATCCACGAAGATGGAAAAGTCAAAGAAATCGCTGACCGCGAGCCCCGACCTCCCGTCCAGCCGCGGACGTGCCGGAGCCAGCACATTCAGGCCTTCGACGATCAGCACGTCCGGGCGCCGCACAACGACTTCCCTGCCCGGGACAATGTCATAGGTAAGGTGCGAATACCAGGGGGCGCGGACCTCCTCGGCGCCGCTCTTGACCGCACTGACAAAGCGCAGGAGGGCTCGCCGGTCGTAGGACTCCGGGAATCCCTTGCGCTGCATGAGCCCGCGCCGTTCCAGCTCGGCATTCGGGTAGAGAAAGCCGTCAGTGGTCACGAGTTCCACGTCGGGGGTATCGGGCCAGCGGCGGAGCATCTCCCGCAGCACCCTGGCGGTGGTGGACTTTCCGACCGCGACGGAGCCGGCGACGCCGATCACGAACGGGGTGCGGCGGACCTGTTCGCCCAGGAACGTTGTGGTGGCGGCGTGCAGCTGGCCGGCGGCGGCCACGTACAGGTTGAGTAGCCGGGACAGCGGGAGGTAGACCTCGCGGATCTCTTTCATGTTCAGTTGGTCACCCAGGCCGCGCAGCCGCTGAATATCCGCCTCGTCGAGGGGCAGCTCGATCTCGTTGGAAAGCCGGGACCACGTCTGGCGGTCCAGCTCCACAAAGGGGGAGACGCCGTCGTTGCCGCTGGACTCGTTCCGTTGCAAAGTCACCTAAGTGATTCTGCCTTGTGCGGCGGTCATTGCGGAAATGCCGCCAGGCGTGGAGATCCTACGTCCTTCCTTGTGTGCGGCGGCTAGGCTTGAAGACATGTGTGGAATTGTGGGATATGTGGGCCGCCCCCGCGGCGGGAATGGTGTCGCGGCACCCGGGCATGGTGCGTTGGACGTCGTACTGGAGGGCCTGCGCCGGCTGGAATACCGCGGTTATGATTCGGCGGGCATCGCCGTCGTCGCGGATGGACACATCGAATCACGGAAAAAATCTGGGAAGCTGGCGAATCTCCTGGCCGTGTTGGACGCGAGCCCGCTGCCGGACGCCGTAACCGGCATCGGCCATACCCGCTGGGCCACGCATGGCGGCCCGACGGATCTGAACGCCCATCCGCACCTGGCCGACGTGGGCCGGCTTGCGCTGATCCACAACGGGATCATCGAGAACTTCGCCGAGCTGAAGTCTGACCTGCTGCGCAAGGGCCACACCTTTGCCTCGGACACCGACACGGAGGTCGCTGCAGTGCTGCTGGCGGATACCTACCGCGATGTCCTGGAGTCCGGCAACGGCCCCGAGGACGCGCTGTCCCTGGCTATGCAACGCACCTGCCGGCAGCTGGAGGGTGCCTTCACCCTTCTGGCCGTACACGCGGACCAGCCGGACGCCGTCGTCGCCGCGCGGCGGAACTCACCGCTGGTGGTGGGCTTGGGCGAGGGCGAGAATTTCCTCGGGTCCGACGTGTCCGGCTTCATCGATTACACCCGCCGCGCCGTCGAGCTGGGGCAGGACCAGATTGTCACCATCACACCGGAGTCCGTGGAGATCACCGACTTTCATGGGGCGCCCGCCGCGGGCAAGGAATACCACGTCGATTGGGACGCCGCGGCGGCGGAAAAAGACGGCTACCCCTCCTTTATGGAAAAGGAAATTCATGACCAGCCCGACGCCGTCGGACAGACGCTGCTGGGACGTTCGGACGTGCATGGCCGGCTGACCCTGGATGAGATCCGGATAGATCCTTCGCTGCTCAAGACTGTCAACAAAATCATTGTGCTCGCCTGCGGCACCTCCGCCTATGCCGGTCAGGTGGCCAAATACGCCATTGAACACTGGTGCCGGATCCCCACCGAGGTGGAGCTATCGCACGAATTCCGCTACCGCGATCCGATCGTGGATGCCCGTACGCTAATCGTTTCCATCTCGCAGTCCGGCGAGACCATGGACACCCTGATGGCGGTCCGCTACGCCCGCGAACAGGGCGCGATGACGGTCGCGATCTGCAACACCAACGGCTCCACCATTCCGCGCGAATCCGATGCGGTGCTGTACACGCACGCCGGTCCGGAGATCGCCGTCGCCTCCACCAAGGCATTCCTGGCCCAGATCACAGCCGCCTACCTGCTGGGGTTGTATCTGGCACAGCTGCGCGGGAACAAATTCCAGGGCGAGATCAAGGACATCCTCGCCGACCTGTCGAAGGCGCCGGCGAAGATCCAGCAGATCCTTGACAACGACGGGCAGATCAAGGAGCTTGCCAGGTCCATGGCCGGGACCAAGACCGTGCTGTTCCTGGGCCGCCATGTCGGCTTCCCGGTGGCCATGGAGGGCGCCCTCAAGCTCAAGGAACTGGCGTACATCCATGCCGAGGGGTTTGCTGCCGGAGAGCTCAAGCACGGCCCCATCGCGCTGATCGAAGAAGGACTGCCCGTGGTGGTGATTGTTCCCTCCCCGCGTGGCCGCGATTCCCTGCACGCCAAGGTGGTCTCCAATATCCAGGAGATCCGCGCCCGCGGGGCCAAGACAATCGTGATCGCGGAAGCGGGCGACGAGGCGGTCAGCGCCTATGCGGAGCACGTCTTCTACATCCCGGAGATAGCTCCGTTGCTGGCCCCCCTGCTGACCACCGTGCCGCTGCAGCTGTTTGCCTGCGAGCTGGCCACGGCTAAGGGCTTTGACGTGGACCAGCCGCGTAACCTGGCGAAATCGGTCACCGTCGAGTAGCCGGGGCAGACACGCTTCCGTGCCCCGACCCGATCCTGCCCCTGCCCCCTCTTGAGCCGCAGATGTGAACGGACTCGCGGGGGAATTTCACCAGCGCTCGTCCGGAGCTGCAGCATTCTGGCTTCGGCGGAGAAGCCAGCTCCGGCTGAGCCCGGCGCTCCGCCGCTTTGCGTGACGAGTCCGGGAACAGTGGCGGTGGCTCCCGCTAGCGCCTAGCGTCCTCCCCAAACTCGCTTCGCTCGTCCTCCCCAAACTCGCTTCGCTCGTTCGGGGCCCCTCGCCCGCTAGGCTGGGACCATGATCATTGGGATTGGCGTGGACGTGGTGGACGTAGAGCGGTTCGCGCGCCAGCTGGAGCGAACGCCGGGGCTGCGGGAACGTTTGTTCGTGCCGGCGGAGCGGACACTGAACACCCGCTCGCTGGCCGCCCGGTTTGCCGCGAAGGAAGCCGTAGCCAAAACCCTCGGCGCCCCCGCCGGAATGAACTGGCAGGACTGTTGGATCGGTCTGGATGAACATGGACCCACCGTCCAGGTCAAGGACACGGTGGCCGCCGTGGCTGCCGCCAAGGGCGTCAAGCGCTGGCACTTGTCGATGAGCCACGACGGCGGAATTTCGACCGCCATGGTTATCGCCGAGGGATAACATGCTGCGCGCCTACAGCGGAACGGATGTCCGCGCGGCCGAACAGCCCCTGCTCGCGGCCGGGCAGGGCCCGGTCCTGATGCAGCGCGCCGCGCACGGACTCAGCCACGCCGTCGTACAGCTGCTCAAAGAGCGCTGCGGCGGTGTCTATGGCGCCCGAATCGTGGTGCTGGTCGGGAGCGGGAACAACGGCGCCGACGCTCTCTATGCCGCGGCGGCCCTGGCGGCGCGCGGAGCACGGGCGACGGCGGTGCTGGGCTCCGCGGGAGTGCATGCGGCCGCGCTGGCCGGTTTCCGCCGGGCGGGCGGCCGTACCGTGATGCTGCCGGACCCGGACGCCGGCGGGGCAGGCGGTCACGTGGAGGCTGAGAGAGACACCGCTGGTGGGGGAGACGCTGCGGGCGACGGTAGGGCAGACACCGCGGGAGATGCTGCAGGCGACGGCGAGGGATACGCTGCCGGCAACGGGGAGAAGAGTCTTTTCGGGGACGGCCCGGAAAGCGCCCAGGCCGACGGCGGTTGGCTGGCGGAGGCCGTCGCCGCAGACGTACTGATCGACGCGGTTCTGGGAACCGGGGCCCGCGGTGGGCTGCGGGAGCCGTGGGCGGCCGCCGTGAGATCACTCCAAAACCTTAGCGGCCCCTCTGTCGTGGCCTGTGATCTGCCCAGCGGCGTTGACGCGGACACCGGGGAGGTGTTCGAACCGGTGCTGAAGGCCGGGCTAACCGTGACCTTCGGAGCGGCCAAGACGGGGCTGTTTTCACCCCCCGGGGAGGGCGTGGCCGGCCGAGTGCAGGTAATCGGCATCGGGCTGGAAGGGCAGCTCCGGGACCCGGCGCTGCGCCGGCTCGAGGCGGCCGATCTGGCCGCCCTGCTGCCGGCCCCGGATCGGGATGACCAGAAGTACACCCGTGGCGTGTTGGGCATCGTGGCCGGCTCAGCCCAATATCCCGGGGCCGCGCAGCTTTCCTGTGCCGGGGCGCTGGCCTGCGGCGTCGGCATGGTCCGTTACCTGGGGCCCGGGTCGGTGGCCGCGTTGATCCATGCCGGCAGTCCCGAAGTGGTCTGCGGCGAAGGCACCGTGGCGAACAGCCGGGTGCAGGCCTGGCTGGCCGGTCCCGGGATCAGCGGAGACGGCCGCGTTGACAGGGGTGACAGGGGTGGTGGTGCCGGCGGTGACAGGCGCGGCGATGCCGGCGGCGATGACGGTCAGTTGCGGCGCTGCCGTGACGCCTTCGACTCGGGACTGCCTGTTGTCGCGGATGCAGGAGCGCTGACCGTGCTGCCCGCAAACGTCGGGGCGCACATCATTCTGACTCCACACGCCGGAGAACTGGCCCAGCTGCTCCGGCGCCTGGGTCGGGATGTCAGCCGGGAGCAGGTTGAGGCGCAGGGCATGGCCCATGCCCTCGCGGCCGCGAAGCTGACCGGAGCCACCGTTCTGCTCAAGGGCGCAACCACCCTGGTTGCGTCGCCGGGCGGATCCGTCTTCAGCCAGAGCGAGGGCACGCCCTGGCTGGCCACCGCCGGCAGCGGGGACACATTGGCGGGAATCCTCGGCGCGCTGTTGGCGGCCCTGGCCGAGGACACCGGGCGTTTCAGCGCCTTGGGCATCGCGGCCGAGGACCGCTGGGCAGCCATCGGCGCCGCGGCCGCAAGTCTGCACGGCCGGGCCGGTGCGTTGGCCGGGGCCGGCGGTCCGCTGCACGCCAGGGACCTCGCAACGGCGGTTCCGCGGATCTGGCGCAGACTGCGCCCTCCGGCCCGGTAACCTAGGGGTGGAATACGCTAAGTTTCCTTAGCGTATGGAAGAGTCGTGAATACTTGTTGGACTGAGCTGGGAGTACACATGGAAGTTTGGCCGGGAAACGCCTATCCGCTGGGAGCCACCTTTGACGGAAACGGCACCAATTTCGCGATTTTCAGCGAGGTTGCCGAGTCCGTGCAGCTCTGCCTTTTCGACGACGACGGAACGCAGACCAGCGTCGCCGTCGTCGAGGTGGACGGCTACGTCTGGCATTGCTACCTCCCGCAGATCCAGCCTGGGCAGAAATACGGATACCGCGTCACCGGCCTGTATGACCCGGAGCAGGGCCAGCGGGGTAATCCCAACAAACTGCTGCTGGACCCTTATGCGAAGGCAGTAGCCGGAAAAATCGACTGGGATCCGTCACTTTTTTCTTATAATTTGGGAGACCCGGACTCCAAGAATGATGCCGATTCCGCCCCACACATGATGCTCGGCGTCGTCATAAATCCTTTCTTCGACTGGGACGGTGACCGTTCCCCCCGCACGCCGTATCACCACTCGGTCATTTACGAGGCCCATGTCAAGGGCCTGACACAGCTGCACCCGGACGTGCCGGAAGAGCAGCGCGGAACCTATGCCGGCGTTGCGCACCCGTCCGTCATCGAACATCTGAAGAAGCTCGGCATCACGGCCATTGAACTGATGCCCGTCCACCAGTTCGTCCAGGACAGCACCCTGCTGGATCAAGGCTTGTCGAACTACTGGGGCTACAACACCATTGGATTCTTCGCCCCGCACAACGAATACAGCTCCACGGGGGATCTGGGACAGCAGGTGCAGGACTTCAAAGCGATGGTCCGCGCCCTGCATCTGGCGGACATCGAGGTCATCCTGGACGTGGTCTACAACCACACGGCCGAAGGAAACCACCTGGGCCCCACGCTCTCCTTCCGGGGCATCGACAACGCCGCGTACTACCGTCTGATGGACGGCGACGAAAAGCACTACATGGATTACACCGGCACTGGCAATTCGCTGAACGTGCGCAACCCGCACGCCCTGCAGCTGCTGATGGATTCGCTGCGCTACTGGGTCACCGAAATGCATGTGGACGGGTTCCGTTTTGATCTGGCCTCCACGCTGGCCCGGGAGTTCTATGACGTGGACAAGCTGTCCACTTTCTTTGAACTGATTCAGCAGGATCCGGTGGTGTCCCAGGTGAAACTCATTGCCGAACCGTGGGACATTGGTCCCGGCGGCTATCAGGTTGGTAATTTCCCGCCGCAGTGGACGGAGTGGAACGGCAAGTACCGGGATACCGTGCGTGATTTCTGGCGCGGTGAGCCGTCAACGCTGGGTGAGTTTGCCTCCCGGCTGACCGGCTCCGCGGACCTTTACGAAAAATCGGGCCGGCGCCCGGTGGCATCCATCAACTTCGTTACGGCCCATGACGGTTTCACCATCGCTGATCTGGTCTCCTACAACGACAAGCACAACGAGGCTAATGGGGAGGGGAACAACGACGGCGAGTCCCACAACCGCTCCTGGAACTGCGGTGTGGAGGGCCCGACCGAGGATCCAAAGGTTCTTGGACTGCGGGCACGGCAGCAGCGCAACTTCATCGCCACGCTGCTGCTGTCCCAGGGCGTGCCCATGCTGCTGCACGGTGATGAGCTGGGCCGCACTCAGCAAGGCAACAACAACACCTACTGCCAGGACTCCGAGCTGAGCTGGGTGCACTGGGATGCCGTGGATAAACCGCTGGTGGAGTTCACAGCCGCCGTGAACCGGTTGCGGGCCGACCACCCCACGTTCCGCCGCAGCCGTTTCTTCGATGGCCGGCCGGTGCTGCGCGGTCAAGGCGACAAGCTCCCGGACATCGTCTGGCTGAACGTCGATGGCCGGGAAATGCTGCCCGACGACTGGGACAGCGGGTTCGGGCGCACCATCGGAGTCTTCTTCAACGGTGACTCCATCAGCGGCGTGGACCGGCGGGGTCACCAAATCACGGATGTGAATTTCCTGCTCTACTTCAATGCCCATGACGATGTGGTGGAACTGACGCTCCCGTCGAAGGATTACGCTCCTAAATGGGACGTCGTGATCGACACCGCTGGAGTCCATGCCGATGATGCCGTGACGTTGGGCAGCTCCGCCAAGATCGCTATCGAAGCCAAGGCTCTGATGGTGCTTCGGGCACATTCCGCGCAGGAGGAAGAGCCGGACCATTCAGTGGCCGCTTCATTGGCCGAACGCGTCAGCCCCATGCCGGGATTGAGCAGCGAACTCTAGAGCCGTGTCCCGCGTCTTGCGTCAAGGCAACGCAAGGCGCGGGACGCCGTTGTGCAGCCATTACGGAGGAACCCGCAGATGAAAACACCCGCTTCCACCTACCGACTCCAGATCCACGACGGATTCACGCTGTGGGATGCCGCCGGGCAGGTGGATTACGTGGCCCGGTTGGGCGCGGACTGGCTCTACCTGTCCCCCCTGCTGAAGGCGGAGGCCGGATCGAACCACGGCTACGACGTCGTCGACCCTTCGCTGCTGGATCCGGCGCGCGGCGGCGAGGACGCGCTGGCCGCACTGGCTGCCAAGGCGCATGCGGCGGGGATGGGAATCCTGCTGGACATTGTGCCCAACCATATGGGCGTGGCCACGCCGGCTGCGAACCCCTGGTGGTGGTCGTTGCTCAAGGAGGGCCGGGAGTCCCGCTATGCGGAGGCGTTCGACGTTGACTGGGATGCCGGTGGCGGCCGGATCAGGCTGCCGGTGCTGGGCTCGGCGGCGGATCTGGACGCGCTTGAGGTGCACGGCTCCGAGCTGCACTATCACGAGCACCGTTTTCCGCTGGCGGACAGAAGCTGGGGAACGGTCGACGGCGCTGAACCAGACGGCGCTGAACCGGACGACGGCGCCCGCGTTCCCACCGTCGCTCAGGCCCGAGCGGTACACGACCGGCAGCACTACGAGCTGGTCGACTGGCGCCGCGCCGACCACGATCTGAACTACCGGCGGTTTTTCGCCGTCAATTCGCTTGCCGGCATCCGGGTCGAGGTTCCCTGGGTTTTCGACGAATCCCACGCCCGGATCCTGCATTGGGTCCGACAGGGCTGGGTAGACGGGCTGCGGGTGGACCACCCGGACGGCCTGGCCGATCCGGCCGGATACCTGCGGCGACTCAAGGACGCCACGGACGGCGCTTACCTGCTGATCGAGAAGATCCTCGAGCCAGGGGAAACGCTGCCGGACTCTTTGCGCTGCGAGGGAACCACCGGCTACGACGCGCTGGCGCAGCTGGACCGGATCTTTGTGGACTCGGAAGGCGAGGCACCCTTAAGCATGCTGGATGCCCGGCTGCGCGGCGAAGAATGCGGTTACGCGGAACTGATCCACGGGACCAAACGGGCAGTGACCGACGGCATGCTGAACTCGGAAATCCGCCGGCTGGCCCGTCTGGTTCCTCCGGGCAGCCCGCTGTCCGCTGCGGATGCCGAGGATGCGCTGGCGGAAATGATTGGTAATTTCGACGTCTACCGGACTTATCTGCCGATCGGTCTCGAGCGTCTGGAACGCGCCGCCGGCCGGGCCCGCACGCGGCGCCCGGAGCTGGGGCCGGCATTGGATATTCTGCTGCCGCTGCTGGGTGGCCGACCCGGAGCCGCGCCCGATGCGGCCGCGGAGGGAACGCGGACCGGGGATCAATTGGCCATCCGTTTTCAGCAGACCTCCGGAATGGTGATGGCTAAGGGTGTGGAAGACTGCGCGTTCTACCAATACACGCGGCTGACCTCGTTGACGGAGGTCGGTGCGGACCCGGCCGTCTGGTCCGTCGGAACGGACGAGTTCCACCACTTCATGGCTGCCCGGCACGGTCGGGAGCCGCTGGGCATGAATGCGCTGAGCACCCACGACACGAAACGCGGTGAGGACACCCGCGCGCGGATTTCCGTGCTTTCAGAGCTACCGGCGGAGTGGGAACAGCTGCTGGAACGGCTCCGGGAGCTGGCCCCGCTCCCGGATGGACCGCTGGAGAATCTGCTCTGGCAGTCGGCGGTCGGCGCCTGGCCGCTCAGCCGTGACCGGCTGCAAGGGTACGCGCAGAAGGCGGCCCGGGAGGCCGGGAATTCCACCACCTGGACTGCTCCGGATGAGGCCTTTGAACGGCAGCTGGCATCGCTCGTGGATGCGGCCTATGACAATCCGGAGGTGACGGCGCTGATCGACGGCTTCGTGGACCGGATCCGGCCGTACTTCCACGCGAATGCCCTCGGTGCCAAACTGCTGCAGCTGATGATTCCCGGGGTCCCGGATGTGTACCAGGGCAGCGAGTTGTACGAGCAGTCCCTGACCGACCCGGACAATCGCCGGCCAATCGATTTTGACGAAAGACGGCGGCGGCTGGCAGCGCTGGACGCCCGCACCGCGGGTGCCGGCAACGGTGAAAGCAGCGGTGACGGCGCCGGCGTTTTCGATGCAACTGCCGACGGGTCTGGCGGCCTCGACACCGGGATGGCCAAACTGCTGGTGACCTCGCGTGCGCTGCGCCTGCGCCGGGATCGGCCGGAACTGTTCACCGGCTACACACCGGTGCAGGCCAACGGCCCTGCCGCGGGCCACCTGCTGGCGTTTGATACCGGCGCGGCGATCGCTGTGGCTACCCGGCTGTCCCGCGGGCTGGAGGCCGACGGCGGCTGGCGGGGGACCGCCGTCGTGCTTCCCTACGGGTGCACCGATCTGCTGACTGGGCGCACTCACCCGGCGGAGCCGGTACCCGTGGCGGAAATTCTCACCGACTTTCCGGTGGCGCTGCTGGCGCGGACCGGCGACTAAACCACAACGACCGAGGAGAACCATGATCGACCGGGACACCGCCAGCACGCGTTTTGATCTTTGGGCACCCGATGCCGAATCCGTCACCCTGCTGGCCGAGGGCCAGCGGCTGCCGATGACGCGCAGCGCGGACGGCTGGTGGGCCGCTGCCGGCGCGCCCCGCGGTGCCGACGTGGATTACGGCTACCTGCTCAACGGCGAGGACACGCCGCTGCCGGATCCGCGCTCGCGGCGCCAGCCGGGCGGCGTGCACGAGCTGTCCCGGACCTTCGACGCCGGAGGCTACCTGTGGGGCGACGGCGCGTGGACCGGGCGTCCGCTGGCCGGCGGGGTGATCTACGAACTGCACATCGGCACGTTCACGCCGGAGGGCACGCTCGATGCCGCCATCGCCAAACTGGATTATCTGGTCGACCTGGGTGTGGACTTCGTCGAGCTGCTGCCGGTCAATGCGTTCAATGGCACGCACAACTGGGGATACGACGGCGTGCTGTGGTACGCGGTGCACGAAGTCTACGGCGGGCCGGAGGCCTACCAGCGGTTCGTCGATGCCTGCCACCGGCGCGGGCTGGGCGTGATCCAAGACGTGGTCTATAACCATCTGGGGCCCAGCGGCAATTATCTTCCGCGGTTCGGCCCGTACCTGGCGCAAGGCTCCTCCAACACCTGGGGAGACACCGTGAACCTCGACGAGCCGGGCTCCGATGAGGTGCGCCGGTACATCGTGGAAAACATGCTGATGTGGTTCCGTGACTATCATGTGGACGGGCTGCGGCTGGATGCGGTGCACGCGCTCCAGGACAGTCGGGCGGTGCACATTCTGGAGGAACTGGCCGTGCGCGCCGACGCGGCATCCGTGGCGCTCAGCCGGCCGCTGTCCCTGATCGCGGAATCCGATCTCAATGACCCCCGCCTGATTTACCCCCGCGCGGCCCATGGCGACGGGCTGACCGGGCAGTGGAGCGACGACTTCCACCACGCCGTGCATGTGAACATCACCGGTGAAACCGATGGCTACTACGCGGATTTTGCCTCCGTCGGGGCGTTGGCCAAGGTTCTCGCCAACGGGTTCTTCCACGACGGCACGTACTCAAGCTTCCGGGGCCGGCACCACGGCAGGGTGGTTGACCCGCGGGCCGCCGCACCCTGGCAGCTGGTGGTCTGCATTCAAAACCACGACCAGATCGGCAACCGCGCCATCGGAGACCGGCTCGGCGCCGCCGTCGGCTTTGACCTGCTGGCCGTGGCAGCGGTGCTGAATCTGGCCTCCCCCTTCACCCCGATGCTTTTCATGGGCGAGGAGTACGGGGCCGGGACGCCGTGGCAGTTCTTCACCTCGCACCCGGAAGCGGAGCTGGGAAAGGCGACGGCGGAAGGCCGGATCCGCGAATTTGAGCGGATGGGATGGGATCCGGCCGCGGTGCCGGACCCGCAGGACCCGCAGACGTTTGCCCGCTCCAAGCTCGACTGGGACGAGGCCGCCGGCGGCGCGCACGCATACCTGCTGGAGCAGTACCGGCAGCTGATCGCCCTGCGCCGAAGCACTCCGGCCCTGACCGACCCGACGCCGGGCGCAACGCGGGTGGACTTCAGCGAGGCGGACCGGTGGCTGCTGATACACCGCGGCAGCGGTCCGGAGGCGGTGAGCGTCGCGGTGAACCTCGCCGACGAACCGTGCGCCATTCCGAACTCTGCCGGCGTTGCGCAGATTCTCTTCAGCACCCGGGACGGCGCGGTGCTCTCCGCCGGGCAGCTGGAACTGCCGGGCCGCAGCGCCGTGGTCTTCCGCAGGGTTGGTGGCATGATGAAGGCATGACCTATTCCGCTGCCGAAGATCGTTATGGATGGATGCCGTACCGCCGCGTGGGGAAGAGCGGGCTGAAGCTGCCCGCCATCTCCCTGGGACTGTGGCACAACTTCGGCGATGACAAGGGCTTTCAGGAGCAGCGGGCCATCCTGCGCCGTGCCTTCGATCTGGGCGTCACACACTTCGACCTGGCCAACAATTACGGGCCGCCGGACGGATCCGCGGAGACCAACTTCGGCCGGCACCTGGCGGATGACTTCACGCCGTACCGCGATGAGCTGGTCATCTCGACCAAGGCCGGCTACTACATGTGGCCGGGGCCGTACGGCGAATGGGGATCCCGGAAGTACCTGCTCTCCAGCCTTGACGCGTCGTTGCAGCGGATGAGCCTTGACTACGTGGACATCTTCTACAGCCACCGGCCGGACCCCGACACCCCGATGGAGGAAACCATGGGCGCGCTGGACACCGCGGTGCGCTCCGGTAAGGCCCTGTACGCGGGTATCTCCTCCTATACGCCTGAGCAGACCCTGGAAGCGGCCCGGATCCTCAAGGATCTGGGCACCCCGCTGCTGATCCACCAGCCCTCCTATTCTCTGCTCAACCGCTGGACCGAAGACGGGACCCCGAACCTGTACGAGGCATTGGACCAGGTCGGCGCCGGCTCGATCGCCTTCTCGCCGCTGGCCCAGGGCATGCTCACGGACCGCTACCTCGACGGGATTCCGGCCGACTCCCGGGCCGCGAAGGAGCGTTTTCTGTCCGGGGAGGCCCTCACCGAAGACAAGATGACGCGCGTGCGGGAGCTCAACAGGATCGCCGGCGGACGGGGCCAGTCGCTGGCGCAGATGGCGATCGCCTGGGTTCTGCGGGACCAGCCCAAGGGGTCGCCCGTCACGTCGGCACTGGTCGGCGCTTCGAGCGTTCGGCAGCTGGAAAACAATCTGGCCGCCGTGCAGAACCTGCAATTCAGCACGGATGAGTTAACTGCCATTGACGAGTTCGCCGTCGAGTCCGCCATCAACCTGTGGGCCCAGCGGTAAGCCAGCCTCACGTTTTAGGATGCCCGCCCGGGGGTGTTTATCAGGACAGGGAACAACTTCAGCCGGTTCCCTGTTGGAATATAATGATCAGGCGCCTCTGGACGCCGCCCCGCCTTGCCCCGCCAACAGCTGCGGCCGCAGCGGGCCAGGTCTGTTGCACCATTGAATTGCAGAATATGAATTGCAAAATTAATAAGGAGTTCCGTGTCTTCTCATCCAATTCGGGTAGCCATTGTCGGAGTCGGAAACTGCGCCTCGTCACTGGTGCAGGGCGTGCAGTATTACCAGCACGCGGACCCCGCCGCCGCTGTGCCCGGTCTGATGCATGTGGAGTTCGGCCCGTATCACGTCAATGACGTGCACTTTGTGGCCGCTTTCGATGTCGATTCAAAAAAGGTGGGACTGGACCTTTCCGAGGCCATCGGCGCGAGCGAAAACAACACCATCAAGCTCGCCGATGTGCCCAACTTGGACGTGCCGGTGCGCCGCGGACCGACGCTGGACGGGCTTGGAAAGTACTACCGCGAGACGATCGTGGAATCCGATGAGGAAGCCGTCGACGTGGTCGCGGTTTTGCACGAGGTGCAGGCCGATGTCCTGGTTTGCTACCTGCCCGTCGGTTCCGACGCCGCCGCCAAACACTACGCACAGTGCGCCATTGATGCCGGCGTGGCCTTTGTCAATGCGCTGCCCGTCTTCATCGCCGGAACAAAGGAATGGGCAGACAAGTTCACCGCGGCCGGGGTGCCCATCGTCGGTGACGACATCAAGAGCCAGATCGGCGCCACCATCACTCACCGTGTGATGGCAAAACTGTTCGAGGACCGCGGTGTGGTGCTGGACCGGACGTACCAGCTCAACGTGGGCGGAAACATGGACTTCAAGAACATGCTGGAGCGCGACCGGCTGGAATCCAAGAAGATCTCCAAAACGCAGGCCGTCACGTCCAACACCTCCGCCGTACTGGCGGCAGACGACGTGCACATCGGCCCGAGCGACTACGTGGCGTGGCTCGATGACCGCAAATGGGCCTTCGTCCGGCTCGAAGGCCGCAACTTCGGGGATGCACCGGTGTCGCTGGAATACAAGCTTGAGGTCTGGGATTCACCGAACTCGGCCGGTGTGATCATTGACGCCATCCGGGCCGCCAAGATTGCCCTGGACAGGGGCATCGGCGGGCCCCTCCTCTCCGCCTCCAGCTACTTCATGAAGTCCCCGCCGGAGCAGTATGCCGATGACCTCGCCCACGAAAAGGTCGAGGCCTTTATCCGCGGAGACGTGGACCGTTAGTCGTTCGTGATCGTGCTGCGCCCGTTCCCGCAGGGAACGGGCGCAGACTTATCTGCGTCCAGGGAGTGGACCCGTCGAAACCGGGTTACGGGGCCAGCCAGAGAGTGGTTTCGGCCGGGATGCAGGCGCCGGCAGCCCACGGGGCGCCGCTGCTGAGCACCACCGTGGCGGAGTCGACGCCGGCAGGCAACGGTGTGGGAGCGTCGCCGAAGTTGGTGAGCACCTCCCAGCCGTTGGGGCGGCGGTAATGCGTCAACGTATCGCGGGGCGCGGAAAGCCATGCCAACGACTCGTCGCATTGCAGTTTGCGGCGCCAGCGCAGCGCGACACGGTACAACTCCAGGGTGGACCCGGCCACGCCGTCCTGGACAGTGACGGCATTGTCCGCGAACCAGGCGGGTTGGGGCAGCCACGGGGTGCCGCCAAACCCGAAGTTCTCAGCAGTGGCATCCCACGGCAGCGGGACCCGGCAGCCGTCGCGGCCCTTCACCTTGTGCTTTGTCCGGAACCAGGTGGGGTCCTGCAGGGAGGCCTGCGGCAGGTCGGCCACCTCGAACAGGCCCAATTCCTCACCCTGGTACAGGTAGGCGGAACCTGGCAGCCCAAGCATGAACAGCGTGGCAGCGCGCGCCCGGCGCAGGCCACGAGCCAAATCGGCAGCAGGTGCCTCGCCGTCGGCCAGCAGCCAGGCTTCCAGGTCGTCCTCCGTGCTGCCGTCGGGCAGGGCGTAGCGGGACGGGTGCCGGATCACGTCATGGTTGGAGAACACCCAAGTGGAGGACGCGCCGGAACCTGCCGCCTCCGCCAGGCATTTCTGCACGATGGCACGGAATTCGGCGGCGACGAACGGGGCCTGCAGCAGGTCAAAGTTGAACGCCTGGCCCAGCCCGGTGGGCTGGGCATATTTGAGCCGCCGGTCGGTGAACGGCACCCACGCCTCGGCCACGGCTGTGCGCGGCGGATTGTATTCATTCAGGACCGCCCGCCAGCCTGCAAACACTTCATGGACCGCATCACGGTCGAAGAGCGGGTCGGTGCCGTCATCCACCAGGACTGCCAGCGCCGGTTTCGACCGCAGCGGCAACGACATGTCCTTGACCAGGGCGTGGGCCACATCTACCCGGAACCCATCCACGCCGCGGTCGGCCCAGAAGCGCAGCGTGGTGTGGAAGTCCGCACGCACCTCGGGGTGATCCCAATTGAAGTCCGGCTGCTCCGGGGCGAACAGGTGCAGATACCACTGCCCCGGTTTACCCGCATTGGGGCCGGCCTGTTCCACCACCCGGGTCCAGGCACCCCCGCCAAAGTGGGACGGCCAATCGGAAGGCGGCCGGGCGCCGTCGTCCCCCAACCCGTCAAGGAAGTGATAGCGCGCCCGCGCGGCAGACCCGGGCGCGGACGCGAGGGCCTCCTGGAACCAGACATGCCGGTTGGAGCTGTGATTGGGCACGATGTCCACGATGATGCGGATATCGGCGGCATGCGCGGACGCCACCATGGCGTCAAAGTCCGCAAGGCTGCCCAGCCGCGGGTCCACGTTGCGGTGGTCGTCCACGTCATATCCGCCGTCAGCCAGCGCCGACGGGTAGAACGGGCTCAGCCAAATGGCGTCGATGCCCAGCTCCGAGAGGTACCCCATGCGGGAGGTCACGCCGGGCAGATCGCCGAGGCCGTCCCGGTTGGCGTCGGCGAAACTGCGCGGATAGATCTGGTAAACCGCCGCCTGCCGCCACCAATTGGCGTCCGGATGCAGGGCAGGAGTTTCGATGCTCATTATTTGATGGATCCTCTCATGACGCCGGAGATAACCCAGCGTTGGGCGATTAGGACACGCGGCAGGAGGAAATCGTTCCAGGCTCACATGCACGTGAGAATGCCTACCGTGGCGTTCATCGGCGTGAGCAGCGGGAAGATGACTTGTCGGAACGTGGTCCAGACGCTGGCGCCGTCCATGATCGCCGCCTCTTCCAGCTCGGCCGGAATGGACTTGATGAACGCCGTGTAGACGAACACATTGAAGCTCAGACCATAAACTGCGTACAGCAAAAACAAGCCTACCGGGTTGCCCAGCCCCAGCAGAGCCGTTCCTTGGCGACCGGCAGCACCTCATGGGGAGGCCGCTAAACGGTTCGGCGGCAGCGACCAGCTTAGAGGCGACTTCTCGTAGATATATGCGCTGTTATCGGCGTTCGGATGGTGCTCGGTGTTTATGTCGACTCATCTCGGTCCCCAAGGCCAAGGAGTCCGGCGCTGGGGACTTCGGAAGGTGACACCGGTCACGGTGTCGCAGGTATTCTTGATGGATGAGTGCCACAGCCTTATCAAGCGTTACTTTTTACGGTCGCTTTGCTCGGGAGTTTGCGGAGATGGCCCTTCCTTGGCGGGCGGAGGAGGGTCCGGACCCGCGACTGCTCGTGCTCAACGAGCCGCTGGCCACCGAGCTGGGTCTGGACGCCGCCTCCCTGCGGAGTTCTGGGGGCGTACGTTTGCTGATCGGTAACCTGGTCCCCAGTGGCGCGACTCCGGTGGCGCAGGCCTACGCCGGCCACCAGTTCGGCTGGTTCGCCCCCCGTCTCGGCGACGGGCGCGCACTCCTGCTCGGTGAGATAGCCGACGCGGACGGCCACCTTCGCGACGTCCACCTTAAGGGCTCCGGGCGCACACCGTTCGCTCGCGGTGGCGACGGCCTGGCCGCGGTCGGTCCGATGCTGCGCGAGTACGTCGTGAGTGAGGCGATGCACGCCTTGGGTATACCCACGACACGATCCCTCGCCGTGGTGGCGACCGGGCGTTCGGTGCGGCGCGAGACCCTGCTGCCAGGAGCAGTGCTCACACGGGTCGCGAGCAGCCATCTGCGCGTGGGCAGCTTCCAGTACGCCCGGGCCACGGGCGACATCAACCTCCTGCGCCGCCTCGCCGATCATGCGATCAGCCGTCACCACGCCGGCGCCGCGGAGGCCGAGCACCCCTATCTCGCACTATTCCAGGCGGTGATAGCCGCCCAGGCGTCGCTGGTGGCGCAGTGGATGCTCGTGGGTTTCGTCCACGGGGTCATGAACACCGACAACATGACAATCTCGGGCGAGACCATCGACTACGGGCCGTGCGCATTTATGGAGGCCTTCGACCCGGCCACGGTCTACAGTTCTATCGACGAGGGCGGACGCTACGCCTACGGCAACCAGCCGGTCATGGCGGAGTGGAACCTCGCCCGGCTCGCAGAGGCTCTCCTACCCCTCTTCCACGACGAGCAGGAGCAAGCGGCTGCACTCGCGGTGGAGTCACTAGGCGCATTCCGCCGGCAGTACAGCGCCGCCTGGTCGGCCGGTATGAAGACCAAGCTCGGTCTGCGCGACGGCCTCGGGGACGAAGTGACCTCGCCGCTGGTGCACGAGCTGCTCACCTTGCTTCAGGAGGGCCATGTCGACCACACATCATTCTTCCGGAGCCTCGGCACGGCCGTCCGCGGCCACACTGAACCCGCGCGGGGCCTGTTCCTCGAACCGGCGGCGTTCGATGCCTGGGCGGAGCGCTGGCGCGCCTTGGGTCCGGACGCCGACGTGATGGACCGGGTCAACCCCGTCTACATCCCGCGCAACCATCTCGTTGAGGAGGCCCTCGCCTCTGCGACCGGGGGCGACCTGGATCCGCTCAAACGGCTCCTGGACGCGGTGACTACCCCCTACGACGAGCGCCCAGATCTCGAGCGCTACGCGGCCGCCGCCCGGAAAACTTCGGCGCCTACCGGACCTTCTGCGGAACCTGAGCCTGGGTTTGAGCTGAACCGCCACGCGACCATGCCTAGCGGACTACCGACTCTTATTTATAGGCGGATGTGCATCCAGTGAGGCTTCGCCTTGACCGCCGAGGTGGTTGGTTGGCTATCGGACGATGACGTCCGGTCCGCTGCGGTGCATTCTGGAAGTATCGTACCGTTCATGTCTATGCATTCGAATGATCGGATGCCTTCTCCGGCGATCATGGAAAAGATCGGAACAGCCTTTAAGGAGGTTTGAGCCCTGAGCCATTGTCGTGGCCCTGAAACGGACTGAGTACTTCGCGGTGCGGCCGCCGTCGCCCTCCAGAATTTGGCCTTTGTGTGTCTGACTACCGCCCGGCTACGGCACTTCGGCCGGCGAGCGCGCGGTCGTAGCTGGCGATGGTGAGCTCGGCGGTGTGCTGCCAGCCGAAGGTTTCGGCGTAGACAGAAGCGGCCCGCCCCATGTCCTCCCGGGTCTGCGGGAAATCATAGAGGGACTCCAACGCAGCGGCCCAAGGCTCCGGGTCCCGGCCGGCAACCAGCAGCCCGGTGCGGCCGTCACTGACAGCGCGGGGAAGGCCGCCGACGTCGGTCGCGACCACGGGCGTGCCGCAGGCCTGGGCTTCCAGTGCCACCAGGCCGAAGGATTCGCTTGACGACGGCATCGCGACCACGTCGGCGGAACGGTACCAGTCTGCCAGCTCCACCGCCGCCACGGCCGGCTTCAGGGTGACCACATCGTCGAGGCCTTGGCTGGAGATCAGCCGGGCAAGATTGTAATGGTCGGAACCGCTGGGCGATCCGATGACGGTGACCTGGAGGCTGATGTCGGGCCGGAGCCGGTGCAGCACCCCGGCGGCCTTGATCAGCACGTGTGGTCCCTTCAGCCGCTGCAGCCTGCCCGCAAACACCACATGGAACGTCTCCGGCGCTATTCCCAGTTGGCGGCGTGACCTGTCCCGGAAGGCGGGCTTGAAGATTTTCAGATCCACACCCGGGGCCACCACATCGATTCTGCTCTCACACCCGTTGTAATGGCGCTCCAGCTCCGCCGCTTCGGCCGTGGTGTTGGCGATCAGCCGGGTGGCACGGCGGACGATCTGCTGCTCGCCCTCCTCGCGCAGACTGGGTTCGGCGCTCTGCCCCGGTGGCAGGTGCTGGTTCTTGACCCGGGCCATCGTGTGCATGGTGTGCACCAGCGGCAGCCCCCACTGGCCGGCCAGCAGCAGGCCGGCCATGCCGGAGACCCAATAGTGCGAGTGGATGACATCGAAGCCGACGCCGCCGCCCTCCTGGCGCACTCCGGCGACGGCGCCGGCCAGGTCCGGCACCAGCGCTGGCAGCTTTTCCTTGGGGACTTTGTGCAGCGGGCCGGCCGCGACGTGACGGACCACGACGCCCTCTGCGAGCGGAACCCGGGCAGGCTGTTCCGCGGATGTCTGCCGGGTGAAAATCTCCACCTCGACGCCGGCCGCCGCCAGTTCAAGAGCCAAAGAGCGGACGTAGACATTCATGCCCCCGGCATCGCCGACGCCGGGCTGGTCCAGCACGGAGGTGTGCAGTGACAGCATGGCCACGCGCCGGACGGTATGCATGAGACGCTCCTCTTGGCAGCCTGATTCTGCCTTTTTTGTTCCTTAGCGACGGTGTGCGATGCGCTTGGGCGCATTCTGCGGTTGAATCTAGTGTGCAGTCGAATCCATGACGGACCAACCGTTGTGTGGGCCGGCGCTTGTGCGGGCCCACGGTAGTGCGGACACTGTACTGCAAAGGGAAGAAGGTGAATCCTCATGGCCGGCAAACTCGTCCGCCGCGAGGCAGGAATCGGATACCTTCTTCTGGCTCCAAGCTTATTCGGCATCCTGGCATTCCTTGTCTTTCCCATTCTGGTGGTGATCTGGCTGTCGGTGAACAGCTGGGATCTGCTCAGTCCGGCAAAATTTGTTGGGCTGGAGAACTTTGCGGACGTCTTCAGCGACACCGCTTTCCGCGGGTCGCTGCTGGTGACGTTGCTCTTTGTGCTCATGGTCATTCCGCTGCAGACAGTTCTGGGTTTGTTCTGCGCCACCCTGCTGTCCCGCGCTCTGCCCGGCTCGGGTCTGTTCCGGGTGGTCTATGTGGTGCCATGGATCTGTGCCCCGCTGGCGCTCGGCGTGGTCTGGAAGTGGATCTTCGCTCCCACCGGCGGCGCGCTGAACGCGATGCTCGGAGGGCAGACGGCGTGGCTGTCGGACCCCGTGCTGGCGCTCCCTGCCGTCGCCAGCGTGAGCATCTGGTCCCAGGTGGGCTACGTGACGCTGTTCTTTATGGCCGGGTTGGCCGCCATTCCGATGCAGCTGGTGGACGCGGCCCGGGTGGACGGGGCCAATGCCTGGCAGACGTTCTGGCAGGTCAAGCTGCCACTGCTGCGGCCCACCATGTTCTTTGTGTTGGTCACCGGGGTGATCAGCAGCTTCCAGGCCTTTGACACCATTTATGCGCTCACCCCGAATGGCGGCCCGCGGGGCAGCACCGACGTCATCGCCACGCGGATTTACGGCGAAGCGTTCCAGACCTTCAACCTGGGCCGGGCGTCTGTGATGGCGCTGGTGCTGTTTGTGGTTCTGGTGGCCGTGACGCTGGCACAGCAGTTCTATTTCCGCAAAAGGATCACCTATGACCTCGCCTAAGAACCGACCCTTTCCGTTCCGATCCTCTTCATCCAGGTCCCTTCCTTCGGGGGACGGAACGACGACGGCGAAACGCGGCACGGCCCGTCGTCAGACGCCGCGCAGCCCGGGTGCCCCGCGGCCGGTCCCGAGCGGTCTGGTCCCGCGCCGGCCGGAGCCGGCCGTGCTGGGCCTTAACGTGCTCAGCTACCTCATTCTGGGCCTGGGCCTGGTGATCACGCTGGCGCCGTTTGTCCTGAGCCTGATGACCGCATTCAAAACGCCCGGCCAGTTCGCCGCGCAGCCGGCCCTGAACCTGCCGTCGCCGGCGACGGGTGAGAACTTCCTGACGCTCTTTTCCGGCGACCGGGACTTCTGGGCCCCCATCGCCGTGACGGCGCAATTGGTGCTGATCGTCGTCGTCGGACAGCTGGGCTTCTCCGTGCTGGCCGCCTACGCCTTCGCGCGCATCGAATTCCCGTTCCGCGATGCCTTGTTCTGGCTCTACCTGGGGACGCTGATGGTGCCGCAGGTGGTGACGGTCATCCCGCTGTACACCATGTTCTCCGAGCTGGGTCTGCGCAACACGTTCTGGGGGCTGGTGCTGCCGTTCGTCTTCGGATCGCCGTATGCGATTTTCCTGCTCCGGGAGTATTTCCGCTCCATTCCGCAGGATTTGATCAGCGCAGCGCGGCTGGACGGCGCCGGAACCCTGCGCATCCTGTGGAGCATTGTGCTGCCGCTGAGCCGGCCCATCCTAGCCACGCTGACGATCATCACCGTGGTGAGCCATTGGAACAATTTCCTCTGGCCGCTGATCATCACCAGTGGAAAGACCTGGCAGACGGTGACGGTGGCCACCGCCGGCCTGCAGTCGCAGTACAACGGAAACTGGACCCTGGTGATGGCGGCCACCACCGTGGCCATGGCGCCGCTGCTGGTGCTGTTCGCCATTTTCCAAAAGCACATTATTTCCTCCCTCGCGATTACCGGATTCAAATAGAGAGTCCGCGCGGCCCGCGCGGACGGATAAGGACAGGACAATGAAAAACATATGGCGCAAGGGGGCAACGGCCGTGGCCGGTGCCGCCGTGCTGGCAATGGCGGCCACGGGCTGCTCGCCGGCGGCTGAAAATAATAACAACAACAAATCCGGCTCCGCGGCGACCGTCACCGTCAGGCTCTGGGACGAACAGGTGCAAAAGGCCTACGACGCGTCCTTTAAGGAATTCGAATCCCAGAATCCCGGCATCACCGTCAAAACCACGCTGGAGCCTTACAACACCTACTTCGACAAGCTGCGCACGGACGTATCCGGCGGCAATGCGGATGACATTTTCTGGATCAGCGGATCTTACTTTGCCCCGTATGCGGACAATTCCAACCTGCTTCAGATCGGCTCTGAGTTCGACGGCGAGAAGAGTGGCTGGATGCCGGCCGCCGTCGACCAATACACCCGCAACGCCAAGCTGTGGGGCGTTCCGCAGCTCACCGACGGCGGCATCGCCGTCTACTATAACAAGGCCATGCTGGCCAAGGCGGGCGTGGACCCGGCGAACCTGAGCTGGGACCCGACCGATCCGTCCAGGGACACCTTTTTGAAGGCCGCGCAGAAGCTGACCCTGGATGCGAACGGCAAGAGCGCCGATGATCCCGCCTTCGACAAGGACCACATTGTCCAGTACGGCTACAACGCCAGCCAGGACCTGCAGGCCATCTACTACAACTTCATCGGCTCCAACGGCGGCGCATTCCAAGACGGGGAGAAGTTCGTCTTCGCCTCGGACAAGAGTGCCCAGGCGTTCCAGTACATCGTGGATCTGATCAATAAGTACCATGTCTCGCCCGGTGCCGCCGACACCAATGACAACGGAGACTTCCTGCGGGACGCGTTCATCCAGGGCAAGGTGGCCATGTTCCAGTCCGGGACCTATAACCTCAAGAACGTGGCCGACGGCGCCAAATTCGACTGGGCGGTTGCGCCGATTCCTGCCGGTCCCGAAGGCCGGGTATCGGTGGTGAACAACATTGTTGCCGCCGGCAACGCGAAAACCAAGAACGCGGACGCCACGGTGAAGGTACTCAAGTGGCTCGGTTCGGCGGACGGTTCCAAGTTCATCGGCGCCGAGGGTGCCGCCGTTCCCGCCGTGACGGGCGCGCAGAGCTCCTACCAGCAATTCTGGCAGGGCAAGAACATCGATGCAGGCCAGTTCGCCAAGGCGGCGGAGGGCAAGACCGTCAGCGCGCCGATCGGCTCCAACTATTCGGCGGCGTTCAACGCTTGGAAGCCCATCTTCAATGAGATCTTCCTGGGCCGGACGCCGGTGAAGGAGGGGCTGCAACAGGCGCAGGACGCGGCGAACAAGGCCATGGGCCAGTAGCCGGTACCGGTGCTGGTCGGGTTTGGGGCCACTCGGCGGTGCCGACGGGGGTCGCGGCGTGCAGGAATCCTGCGGCGAACGTTCCCCGACTGGGAATTGTGTGTATGGTGTTGTGTATGGCTCGATTGAATGTGCATGTGCCTGACGAACTCGCTGGGCGCGCCCGTGCACGTGGATTGAATGTCTCCGCACTGACCCAGGCCGCGATTGCCGCGGAGCTGAAACGCTGCGACACCGATGCCTGGCTGGACAACCTACCCGTCCGGGAAAAGGTGGTCCCACACGACGCGGCTCTGGGGGCGTTGGACGCCGCCCGTGCCGAATTCGGCCATACCGATGATTGACGCAGCCGAGATCGTGGTGGTCGACGCGTCAGTGCTGGTGGACTTGCTGGCGGGTACGGATTATGCGGCCGCTGCTGCCACCCGTTTGCGGGGCACTGTTCTTCATGCCCCGGCCCATCTCGACGCCGAAGTTCTCTCCGCGCTCGGCCAGCTGCATCGCGCGGGAGAGCTTTCCGATGCCGACATCCGCGGTGCCTTGGAGTGGCTGGAGACTCTCCCTCTGACGCGTCACCTGCTGGGAGATCTGCTGACCGGGGCTTGGGAGTACCGCGATAATATCCGTCTGGCGGATGCACTTTACGTGCGGCTCGCCAGCAGGATGGACGTACCACTGCTGACCACCGACAGGCGCTTAGCCCGTGCTTGCCCTATTGCGGAGGCCATCAGCCGCTGACCGCAGTTGGTCGCCACCCTCCGTCAGCGCCACATCCGGCCGAGCGCGGGGAAGGCCCTTTCGTAGCCGTCCAGCAGCGCCCGGGCCAGTTCGGCGCCGTCCACCAGCGGGTGAAGGGTGAAGGCGCGCAGCGCGGCGTCCCGGCTTCCTTCCGTGGAGGCCTGCACGACGGCGGTTTCCACGGCTTTGAGCGTCAGCATCAGTCCCAGCTGATGCAGGTCCGGAGTGGACTGCGTCAAAGGCCGGGCACCGCCGCCGTCCACCCGCGCGGGAACCTCGATGATGGCGTCGTCGGGCAGGGCGGCAACGGCGCCGTCGTTGCGGACGTTGAGGATCAGTTCCGCGGGCGTTCCGGTGAGCAGGGCGTGCATGGCATCCAGGGCCACCTGCTCGTAGCCGCCGCCGGCCAGATCCTCGGAATCGCGGTGCGTGGTAGCGCCGGAAGTATCCCCGGTCGCGGAGGCGCCGGAGGCATCGGAGGCACCGGAGGCGTTGCGGGCCTCGGCCAGATAGCCTTCTTCCCGTGCGGTGCGGGCGGCGTCCCACAGCGCGAAGGCCTCCGGACCTGCGGCGCCAAGCTGCGGATACAGCAGCGCCTGCGCCCGGTCAATGGATTCGCCGCGCGTCTGCCCGGCGGCCAGGATGCCGGCCAGCGCCTGCCGCCGGCGGTAATAGTAGAACAGGTACTCGTTGGGAATGCAGCCCAGCAGCCGCAGCAGGTCCGCGCCGAACAGCCGGCCTTCCTCGAACCCGGCAAGCTTGCCCGGGTGTGCCAACAGCGCCGGCAGGTAATCCTTGCCGTCCCGGGTGAGGCCGCGCAGCCAACCCATGTGGTTCAGGCCCACGTAGTCGACTCCGGTCAGCGTGCCACCGGACCCCTTGGAACCGGACCCCTTGGAACCGGAGCCCGGGGACCGGCCGGCCTCCGGACCGCTAGACAAGCTGAACCCGGCGGCGCCGCCTGCGCGCCGCACCAGGCCTATCGGGGAATCGCAGATCCCCAGCACCCGTGGGCCCAGGACCGGTTCCAGCGCCTGGGTCACCATGCCGGCGGGATTCGTGAAGTTCACCAGCCACGCGCCCGGACAAATCCGCGTCATGGCATGCGCCACCGCGAGCATCTGCGGAATCGAACGCAGCGCGTAGGAGATGCCGCCCGCGCCGGTGGTTTCCTGTCCCAGCAGCCCCAAGTCCAGGGCCACCTTCTCATCCACTATCCGGCCGGCGGTGGACCCGGGCCGGATGGCGGCAAACACCACGTCCGCCCCGTTCAGGGCTTGTTCCAGCGCGGTGCACAGCTGCAGCCGCGGCGGATTCTTCAGGCCGGGCATGGTCTCCAACACGCGCCGGATGGCCTGCAGCCGTTCCGGATCCGGATCGTAAAGCGCCAGGTCCGTGATCAGTCCCGCATACCGTGGTCCGGACAGGGCGCGGTAGACCAGCGGCACGCGGAAGCCGCCACCGCCAATAACCGCCAGCCGCGCACCGGTCGCCCGGATGTGCTGAGCCGCGGCGCCGTCCGGCCCTCTCGGCGCTGAAGCTGTGTCGTCCGTTCCGGGAGCCCGCATACATTTATTGTGCCGTACAGTAGGGTGCCGTACATGGGTACCAGCCAGTTTCCAGAAGGTGTTCGATCCCTTCGAGCGCCAGACCTGCGGAATCCGTCCCTCGGTGCTCCGCCCCCGCGGGTTTCCCCGCCCGCGGCTCCGGTTTCCGGCATCCGTCCCGCCGGCGCACCGGTCCCTGACATAGGGCTCGCCGGCGCACCGGCTCCCGACTCCGGCCCCTCCGGAGCCGCGTGCCGTCAAAACCCGGTGCACCACCGGTTCGATCCGCTGGCCGTCCAACGCGCTACGCAGCGGGAACGCTTTGATCTGATCCTGACCGGCTCGGTGTTCTGGGACATCATCTTCACCGGTCTTCAGGAGCTCCCGTCGCCGGGCACCGAGCTCTGGTCCGAGGGGATGGGATCGTGCCCCGGGGGAGTGGCCAACCAGGCCATAGCCGCCAGCCGGCTGGGACTGAATGTCACGCTGGCCGCCGCGTTTGGTGATGATGGCTACGGGGACTTCAACTGGAACATCCTCTCCGCCCGCGAGCACGTGGACCTGTCATCGTCACGCCGCTTTCCCGGCTGGCATTCACCGGTCACCATCTCGCTCTCGGTCCTCAAGGACCGCTCCATGGTGACCCACGGGCACCCTTCCCCGCTGTCCGCCTCCGAGCTCATCGGCGACCCGCCACCCACAGCCCGGGCCGCCGTCGTGCCCCTGGAGGAGGAGTTGGCGCCGTGGGCGCTCGCAGCTGCGCGGGACGGCACCAAACTCTTTGGCGCCGTCGGCTGGGATCCCAGCGGTCGCTGGCCCGGGGGCATGCTGGCGAATCTGAAGCATTTCCACGCGTTTATGCCCAACTCGGTGGAGGCCATGGCGCTGACCCGTACGGATGACCCCTGGGCCGCCTTGTACTCCTTAGCGGACCAGGTCCCGCTGGCGGTGGTTACAGCGGGCGGCCAAGGGGCGCTGGCGGTGGACTCCATCACCGGGGAGGAGGAATGGGTGCCGGCGCTGCCGGTGAATGCCTTTGACCCGACCGGCGCGGGTGACTGTTTCGGGGCGGCTTTCGTGGTCGGTTGCCTGGCAGGCTGGAAGCTGGCGGACCGGCTGAGCTTCGCGAACCTGTGCGCAGCGCTCTCGGTGCAGCAAGTGGGCGGGTCGCTGGCGGCGCCCGGGTGGGGCGACATTGCGGACTGGTGGCGCCGGATGAACATGTCCCGCGAAGGTATGCGGAAACAGTGGCTGCGCCGCTACTCGTTCCTTGAGGATGTGCTGTTGGACGTGCCGGCGGAGGCGGTGCGCCGCGCCTCGGCGACCATTGCCCATCAATCTGATGCCTAAAATGGAAGGGTGATTCCAACCGAAGCGCCTGCCTTTTCCGAACGCCGGGCCGAGATCGATCTCGGCGCGATCCGGCACAATGTACGACAGCTGTGCGACGTCATTTCCCCGGCCAGACTGATGGCGGTGGTCAAGGCCGATGCCTACGGCCACGGCATGGTTCCGGTGGCCAGGGCCGCATTGGAAGCGGGCGCCAGCTGGCTGGGAGTGGCTCACATCTCCGAGGCCCTGAAGCTGCGCGGGGCCGGCATCGACGCCCCCGTGCTGGCGTGGCTGCACACCCCGGCCAGCGAATTCGGAGCTGCGCTGGAGGCCGGCATCGACGTGGGCTGCTCGGGCTGGGAACTGGAGTACATTGTTGCTGCCGCCCGCGACCGGCAGCGGCCGGCCAGGGTGCACCTAAAAATCGACACGGGTTTGGGCCGCAACGGCAGCACAGCCGCACTCTGGGACTCGTTGGTCGGTGAGGCGATGGACTACCAGGAACAGGGCCTGCTGCGCGTGGTGGGGGTGTTCACTCACTTCGCCGTGGCGGACGAGCCCGACCGCGTCGAAACGGACGAACAGCTGCAGCGGTTCCGGGAGGCGGTCGCCGTCGCGGAGGACGCCGGCGCGGACCTGGAGGTCCGGCACCTGGCCAACACCCCGGCCATTCTTTCCCGGCCGGACGCGCATTTTGATCTGGTCCGCGCCGGACTGGGCATCTATGGGCTCTCGCCCTTCGAAAACCAGACCTCGGCGGAGCTGGGTCTGCGCCCGGCCATGACCGTCAAGACTCTCGTCGCGTCCTGCAAGGATGTGCCGGCTCATCAGGGCGTCTCCTACGGCCTGAACTATGTGACGGACCGGCCGAGCACCCTGGCCCTGATCCCGCTGGGATACGGAGACGGCATCCCCCGGGTGGCCACCGGCGGTCCGGTGCGGATCAATGGAAAGACATATCCTGTAGTGGGTCGTGTGGCGATGGACCAGATGGTGGTGGATCTGGGGCCGGACGCATCGGTCGCGGGGGGTGCATCGGTGCTGGGCGCGGAAGCCGAGCTCTTCGGAACGGGCGACGGCGGCGGCCCCACCGCGGACGACTGGGCGGCCGCTGCGGGCACCATCAACTACGAAATCATTACCCGGATCGGGCCCCGCGTGCCGCGGGTCTATCTCAACGAAGCCCGCGGGCGTGCTCTTCCCAGTGGTTCAATTCACGCTGCCTCAACCGGGGCGGCAGCCGGGAACGCGGCCACGAAAGCGCAGCGAGCCTGATGCGGCGGATCGTTCAGCGCGGAGTTGGCCCCGGCGTTGGCGCACGGTGCGTTCCTGTGTGCCTGGAGCCCATACGTGTGCGCCACTTGCGACAGGCGGCCGCGGCTGCAGGGTGGATTTCGGCTTGGCGGGCCGAATGAGCAGGATGTGGGAATTTCGGGTAACAACCACGGAGGCGACCCAGGCAATCGCCGAACGGCTGGGTGCGTTGCTCGCCACGGGGGACCTGCTGGTCCTCAGCGGGGAGCTCGGTGCAGGAAAGACGACCTTCACCCAGGGACTGGGCCGGGGACTGGGAGTCCGCCCAGGCATCATCTCGCCCACGTTCGTGCTGGTGAGGATCCATCCCAACCTCACCGATGGGCCCAACCCGGGAGGTCCGGACCTGGTGCACGTGGACGCGTACCGACTGGAATCCGCCGGGGAAGTCGACGACATAGACCTGGAGAATACGATGGATTCCGCCGTCACGGTGGTGGAATGGGGCGCGGGCCGAGTGGAACACCTGACCGAGAGCCGGCTGGAAATCCACCTGTTGCGGGCCACCGGGGCAGGCGAAGGCGGAGCAGCACCGAACGAAGGCGGCGCGGACGACGGCGCGGACGACGGCGAGGACGAGCCGAGACTGCTGCGGATCAGCGCCATCGGTCCCCGGTGGAACGGAGCCGATCTATCCGATCTTTCCCCCTCCGGCTCAGACTCCCGCTCCGGCACCGGCTTCGCGTCCGGCACCGGCCGGATGCCACCGCCCGGCGCAGAACCGATGGACTAGGTTGGGTTAGTGCTGATTCTCTCCATTGATACCTCCGCCATCGCCAGCGCGGCGCTGATCAGGACGACGGCAGCCGGCGGCTCCCGCCCGGCCGGCGCCGCCGTCGTTGCCAGCTTTGCCACCGAGGATACCCGCAGCCATGCGGAGGTGCTGGTGCCGGGCATTGAATCGCTGTTCGGTGACCCGGTCACCGAGGGGGCGGCCCTGGACGCCATCGTCGTCGGCGTTGGGCCCGGTCCGTTCACCGGGCTCCGTTCGGGCATCGCGGTGGCACGGATGCTCAGCTACGTCTGGGATGTTCCGCTGCATGGCGTGATGAGCCTGAACGCGCTGGCTTGGGACGTCGTCTTCGGTACGGGATACCGGGCCGACGACCCTGCAAAGGGACCCCCGCAGCCGGAACGGGATTTTGTCATCGCCACCGACGCACGCCGAAAGGAAGTGTACTGGGCCCGATATTCCCGGGATGCAACGTTGCTGGAGGGGCCCCACGTCGGGCCCGCGGCGGATCTGCCGGCGCTGCCCGTCCTCGGTGCGGGTGCCGGTCTCTACCGTGACGTTCTCGAGCGCGGCGGGTGCACCGTGCCCCAGGCTCTGGCCCAGGCCCAGCCCACGGCGGCATCGCTGGGACGCTATGCCGCCGTCGAACTTCAAAAGGCTGACGAACGTCAAAAGGCTGACGAACTCCAAGAGGCTGACTATGCCAAGGGCGGCCCGCTGCTGCCGAGCACCCCGCTGTACCTGCGGGAGTCGGACGCCAAGGTCCCCGGGCCGCGGAAGCGTGCGCTGTGATCGGGCAGGGAGGGTGCGGGGAGCCGTCGGCCGCGGGGGACTTCACGGGCCCCGGCGACGACCAGATTCGGGGCCATCGCAAGGCTCCGGAGCACCAGCTGCGGGACATGAGGGCCGCGGATATTGACACGGTCTGCGGGCTGGAGGTTTCGCTTTTCCCGGTGGACTTCTGGCCGCGGCAGATGTTCGAGGACGAACTCGCCCAGCCGCAGACGCGGCGCTATCTGGTGGCCGAGCTGGCAGGCCGGATTGTCGGCTACGCCGGACTGATGTGCATCCTGCCCATTGCCGACGTGCAGACCATCGCCGTGCAGCCTGAGTGCGAGGGCCGGGGGATCGGACGTGCGCTGCTGACCGAACTGCTGGCTGAGGCGAGCCGCCGCGGGGCTGCCGATGTCCTGCTGGAGGTCCGTGCGGACAATCCGCGGGCCCAGCAGCTCTACCTGCGCTTCGGTTTTGAGCAGATCCACACCCGACCCCGCTATTACCGGGACGGAACGGATGCCCTGATTATGCGGCTCCGGCTGACGGCAACTGATGAGGTAACGGCATGAACCGGACCGAACCCCTGATTTTGGGCATCGAATCCTCCTGCGATGAGACCGGCGTGGGTATAGTCCGCGGAACCCAGCTGCTCGCCAACACGGTGTCCTCCTCGATGGAGGAGCACGTCCGTTTCGGTGGCGTGATTCCGGAAATCGCCTCCCGGGCCCATCTGGACGCCATGATTCCTACGCTCCACCAGGCCCTCGCGGCTGCCGGCGTTGCGCTCGCAGACGTGGACGCGATCGCCGTCACCAGCGGCCCGGGGCTCGCGGGCGCGCTCATGGTGGGCGTCTGCGCGGCCAAAGCACTGGCGCTGGCAACAGGCAAACCGCTGTACGCTATCAACCACCTGGTGGCGCATGTGGGCGTGGCGCTGCTGGACGAAGCAGTCCCGGCTCCGTCCGGTGCCGGGGAGCTAAGGAACGGAAGCCTGGAGAACATCGGTGCACTGCTGGTCTCCGGCGGGCACACGGAAATCCTGCGCGTTGGCAGCATCGCCGAGGACGTTGAACTGCTGGGCGCGACGATCGACGACGCGGCCGGTGAAGCCTTCGACAAGGTGGCGCGCTTGCTGGGACTGACCTACCCCGGCGGTCCGGCCATCGATGCGCTGGCGAAGACCGGGAACCCCGGCGCCATCCCATTCCCGCGCGGGCTCACCGCGCCCAAATATATGGGGACCACCGAGGCGCCGGGTCCGCACCGCTATGATTTCTCCTTCTCCGGTCTCAAGACGGCGGTCGCACGGTGCGTGGAAACCTTCGAAGCGCAGGGCCGGCAGCCGCCGCTGGCGGATATCGCGGCCAGTTTCCAGGAAGCAGTGCTGGACGTCATTACCGCCAAGGCCGTGCTGTCCTGCCGCGAACGGGGGATCAGCACGCTGCTGCTGGGCGGCGGGGTGGCAGCGAACAGCAGGCTCCGTGAGCTTGCTCAGGAACGCACCACCGCCGCCGGAATCAGGTTGCTGGTACCGCGGCTGGCTCTGTGCACGGATAACGGCGCCATGGTGGCCGCGCTAGGCGCCCAACTGGTGATGCACGGGGTCCGTCCCAGCGGCATCTCCTTCGCCCCGGACTCGTCCATGCCGGTCGGCAGCATCAGCCTCTAACCGCATCCAGCCTGTAACCGCATCCAGCCTGTAACCTCGGCGGCACCCGGCGTCCCTCCGCTGAGTGGGTGCGTCTGCCCTGAAAGAGCGCGTTTTGGGGGCAGATCTGTCCACTCGACGGTCGTCTGAGGAGCGGACCGGGTCAGCGTGCGGCGGGGCCGGAGCGCAGCCGCTGGATCAGGTCGTCGACGACGGCGTGCAGGTCGCCGCCGTGCGCGTTGGCCACCGCCCGCTGACGCTGGTAGCCGGCGCCGCGGCGGATAATCTTCTCCACATCGGCGAGCTCGTCCGCGCAATTGAGGCGTTTGGCTACCGGTTCCAGCTTGTTCAGCAGTTCCAGCGTGTCCTCCGTCACGAGCCGTTCGTTACCGGCGGCATCGAGGATGATGATGGCGTCCAAGCCGTAGCGGGCCGCACGCCATTTGTTTTCCTGTACGTGCCACGGCGGCATCGTCGGGATGCTGCCGCCGTCGTCGAGGGTGCGGGAAAAGTCGTCCACCAGGCACTGCGTGAGCGCGGCGATGGCGCCCACTTCCTCCAGCGTTGACAGGCCGTCGCAGACGCGCATTTCAACGGTCCCCAATCCGGGTACCGGGCGGATGTCCCAGCGGATTTCGCTGATCGAATCGATGACACCGGTGGTGAACATGTCCTGCACATACGCCTCGTACTCGGCCCAGGTGGCGAACTGGAACGGCAGACCGGCGGTTGGCAGCTGCTGGAACATCAGCGCGCGCTGGGAGGCATAACCGGTGTCCTCACCGTTCCAAAAGGGCGACGAAGCGGAGAGTGCCTGAAAGTGCGGAAAGTAGTTGACCAGGCCGTCCAGCACCGGCATGGCCTTGTGGACGCTGTCCAGACCCACGTGGACGTGGACGCCGTAGATCACCATTTGGCTGCCCCACCACTGGGTGCGGTCGATCAGTTTGGCGTACCGTTCCTTATCCGTGACCGCCTGGCGGCTGGTCTGGCTGAACGGGTGCGAGCCGGAGCAGAGCAGCTCAACCCCCAGCGGATCTGTGGCTTCGCGCAGCGTCGCCAGGGTCCGGGACAAATCGGCTTTGGCCTCGGCCACCGTATGGCACACGCCCGTGACAAGCTCCACGGTGTTCAGCAGCAGCTCTTGTTTGATGTGCGGATGTTCCTCGTCCGCACTCAGCTCGGGGTGGGCACGGCCCACGGCGGCAAGCACCTTGTCGGCGACCGGAACCAGCTCGCCCGTCCCGGAATCCACCAGCGCCAGTTCCCATTCCACGCCCAATGTGGACTGTGCCGATGAGGCGAAATCGATCTTCATATGTTCTCCTCACATCGTCTCCGGGACCGGAGTAGGCGGCCCGAATGCCGCACGAATACTGGCCTATTCTAGTGCAGGGGGGCGCCGGACCGGGTGCCGCAGCAGCCGATGTGACGCTCATCCCATGGCGGAAAGCTGGGCCCGGATGCCGCCGCCGGACGCGCTCGGAACAAATCCTTTGCCCGGAGTGTGTTGCCGGCAGAGTGTTGCCGGGAGAGTGGAACGGGAGGTGCAGAATGGGAGGGTGCCTATCTTGAACAAAGACATGACCCTGTGCATTTCATTGGCAGCGCGGCCGAGCAACATCGGGACCCGCTTCCACAACTATCTCTACGACGAGCTGGGCCTGAACTTTGTCTACAAGGCCTTCGCCCCGACTGATATTGCGGCGGCGGTGGCCGGGATCCGGGGCCTGCCGATCCGTGGGGCTGCGGTGTCGATGCCCTACAAGGAGGCCGTCATTGGGCTGGTGGACCGGATGGACCCGTCGGCCGAGGCCATTGCATCGGTGAACACGATAGTGAACGACGGCGGCGTCCTCACGGCGTACAACACGGATTACCTCGCGATTGCGCGGCTGTTGAAGGACCACGCCGTGCCCGCGGCTTACTCCGTGCTCCTGCGCGGTTCCGGAGGCATGGCCAAGGCCGTGGCGGCGGCGGCGCGCGATGCCGGCTTCACTGCGGTTACCGTCATTGCCCGCAATGAAACAACCGGCCGCGCACTTGCGGACCTCTACGGCTTCGGCTGGCTACCGGAGGTGGGAGGAACGACGGCGGACCTCATCATTAACGTCACACCTCTTGGCATGAGGGGGAGTATGAGGGGTGAAGACGAAAGGGTGCAGTCGTTCGACGACGACGCCGTGACTGCCGCGCGGGTGGTGTTCGACGTCGTCGCCCTGCCGTCCGAAACACCACTCATTAGCGCCGCCCGCAGTGCCGGCAAGCAGGTTATTACCGGTGCCGAGGTCATTGCGATTCAGGCGGAGGAGCAGTTTGTGCTGTACACCGGCGTGCGTCCAAGCCCGGAGCAGGTTCGCGCGGCGTCGGAATTTTCCCGCGCCTAAAATGTGCTGGCCTTCGTCGCCGCGCAGGGGAGCCGGCCCTCTGAGGTGGTCGTTGAGCTGAAAACCGGCGTCCGACGCGTGCACGATCACGGCGCCGTCGGCACGCAGTCGCGGGTCAGTGACGCCACAACTCAGGGCCCCATCCCGCAACTGTGCGCGCCACGCGGCGACCTCGGCCCAAGTGGCCCGTCGGCCGCTCACTATCGTCTCGGACATGGCTCAAGTATCAGTGTTTGACCTGGAATCTCCGAGGGTCCTGACATGCGCCCGAGCCGGGAGCAGGTCCGCGCCGCGTGGAGATCCAGCCCACGCTATTCCTCGTCGCCACGCAAGGGCGCCAAGGCGAATTCCCGCATCCCCTCATCGAAGCCCACGAGCGGGCGCCATCGAAGCTCCTTCTTGATCAGCTCCGACGAGGCGGTGATATGCCGGACGTCGCCGAGCCGGAACTTCCCCGTCACAACGGGTGCTGGCGCGTGGCTGAAAGTGCTGAGCGCCCGCGCCACATCTCCGATGGTCTGCGGGGCATCGGCACCGACGTTGTACGCTCCGAACTGGCGCCCGTACCCGTCCTGGAGTGCCTCAAGGGCGAAGATGTTCGCCGAGGCGATGTCGCGGACGTGGATGAAGCTGCGGCGCTGAAGGCCGTCCTCAAACACCTGCGGGGCCTCACCCCTGCTGATCGCGGAACGGAAAAGCGACGCAACCCCGGCATACGGAGTGTTTTTGGGCATCATCGGTCCGTAGACGTTGTGGTAGCGCAGTGCTATCGCCTCGCCACCAACGGCGCGCGCCCAGGAGGACACGAGGTGTTCCTGGCTGACCTTGGAGGCGGCGTAGACATTGCGGGGATCCAACCGGGCGGCCTCGGTGACCATGGCGGGGATGAGCGGTTCTGCCGTGGATGGGTTCCTCGGATCGAACATACCTGCTTTCAGATCCGCCACGAGCCGGGGACCGGGGCGAACCGGCTGTCCCGAGACCGGATCCAGATATGCTCCTTCACCGTAAACGACCATCGACGAGGCAAGGACCAGTTTCCTTATCCCCGACTGTTCCATTGCGGCCAGCAGGACGGCGGTGGCGAAATCGTTGTTCCTGACATAATCGGGCGCGTCGGCAAAGCTCACGCCGAGACCCACCTTTGCGCTCTGATGGCAGACGGCGTCGATCCCCATGAGCGCCCCGCGGACCGCGGCTGGGTCCGCCGTGTCCCCGACGGTCAGCTCGACGCGGGGATCAAGCCGGGGCGGCTGCGGGTGGATCTGCGGGTCCAGGGAGTCCAGGACCCGCACGTCCCAGCCCTTTGCCAGTGCCGCCTCGACGACGACGGATCCGATGAAGCCCGCACCTCCGGTGACCAGCAGTCTCATCGGCTGGCCGCCGGGCTGAGAACCGGCTGTTCCATGATGATCCGGACCGCCTCAGCATCCATCAGCTGCGGAGCACGGTAGCCGTCAGCAAAGCTGCCGACTGCCGCTTCGAGGACCGCGAAAATGTGCGGCTGGGCGCTCGTCAGACGGTCAAAGACAGCCTCGGCCGTGACCGGAGCCGAACCATCGTGGCCGGTGTCGGAGTCGGTGACGTAGGCGAGGTTCGCGAAGCCCATGTTGAGCTCGGCCGCCAACACGGGTTCCGGATACTGGGTCATGCTGATGATGTCCGCACCGCCGGAAACATACCAGGCGGATTCGGCCCGGGTCGAAAAACGCGGCCCGTTGATGACGACCACGGTGCCCGCGTCGCGGAACTGCAGGCCACGCGCCAGCAGCGCGTCGCGCAGATGCCCGCGGAGCGTGCCGCAGAACGGGTCGGCGGCCGGCAGGTGGCGCACGCCGGTCGGCAGCACGCCGTCGAAATAGGTGTCCCGCCGGCCGCCGGTCCGGTCGATCAGCTGATCGGTGAGGACAAAGGTTTCCGGGGCATAACCAGGGCGCAGCCCACCCACCGCCGAGGACGAAATGATTGCTTCCGCGCCCAGTTTTTTGAGCGCCCAAAGGTTGGCCCGGTAGTTGATCTGTTGCGGCGGCAGCGAATGGCCGGCACCGTGCCGGGCGAGGAAAGCGACGGGCCGCCCCGCCACCGAGGCCAGCGTGACGGGGCCGGAAGTGGGACCGTAGGGGGTATCGGGCGTGATGACGTCCAGCACCTGGGCCCCGAGGAGACGCGCCGTCCCCGAGCCGCCGATAATGCCGATACGCGCCGGAGCGAGGCCGTGGTCCTGTAGTTGCATAGCGTCTATCCTGCCATCTCGGGCGTAGTCTCCAGGCCATGGCGGGCACAGTCCAGGTGGGATGCCAGACGGCGGCGCCAGGCGCCCACGGCGATGGCCGCGGCCGCGGCGGCAAGGCTGCCGCGGTTGACGGGGCCGCTGAACACCGGATCCCCCGGCAGCAGGTAGATGATGTTCAGCGCGATCATGACGCCGATGTACTCCCAGTACCTGCTCAGAATGACGAAGGGCAACAGCATGAGGGCATACCAGGGATAGTTCGGGCTGATGATCAGCAAGGCCAGCCCGATCATCTGCGTCTGCTGTTCCCACACGTTGTGCGCCGTCGTCCTGCGCAGCACCGTCAGCGCCAGCGCCAGCAGCGCCGCCGCGCTGAGCAGCATCGGCCAGGGTCCGCCGGAGACGAATTGGGCCAGCGCGAAGCGGATGCCAATCTGGTCGCTGTAGCCCTCTTCCTTGAGATACCCGGGAAGAAAGCCGATGACGCTCCAGCCCGCCGTCAGCACATACGGTGTATACAGCAGGGCGAAGGTGGCCAGCGCCGCACCGATGAACCTGACCGGCCGCCGGAACAGCAGCGCCGGGGCTGCAATGGCGGGAATGAGTTTGGTGGCCACCGCTGCACCGAACATCGCTCCGGAGCGCAACGGTTTAACCGTCTTTCCCGCGGTCAGCAGCAGCCCGGACGCGAGCAGCAGGGCCCCGCCGAGCAGATCGACATGGGCATTGTTGACCCCTTCGATCAGCACCAATGGGCTCCAGGCCCACACAGCCGCCACATAGCGCGGCAGCCCAAGACGGGGGAGGGCCGCCAGCAGCAGGAGCGTCACGGCCAAACTCACCAGCAGCCCGCCGACCTGGAACGCCAGGTAGCCCACGGCATCTGGCACCGCGAGCCTGATGCCGAGAAAGTACAGTTCCGCCGTCGGCGGGTAAATGGTCGGCACGTTGGGCCGGTTGATGGCGGTGCACAGCGGTTCCCCGGACGGTGATCCGCGGGTGGGAACCGGGGCGGTGGCAAACAGATCCGGCGCGCAGCGGGTTTCGCCCTTCGCCGCGGCGGTGCCGGGAGCGAACAGCCACGAGGGACGAAGCACAACCAGGGACTCGTCCAGGGGCACGTGCGCGTAGGGAGAGATCCCTGCGTTCTGTACGATGCCGTCCCACGCGTAGCGGGCCGAATCGTTGCTGGTGGCCGGCGGCGCGCTCAGTGCGGCCAGGCCCAGGAGCAGGGAACCGGCAATAACGACGGCGCCGACAGTCATGGGTTTGGTCCTGGCGGGCCGGATCCGGCGCAGTGCCCGTACGGCGGCTGCCAGCAGCAGCCAGGAAACGAGGTTGCCGGCCAGCACTGCCAACGGAAAAGGGTTGTGCGGCTGCACCGTCCACCATAAGACGGCCGCCATCAGCAAAAGCAGCAGCGCCAGCACCGGCGCCGCTTTTGGGCGCCCGGCGCCGCCGTCGTCTAGTGTGTTCTTGGGTGCATCCACCCTTCGATCCTGCCCTATCCGCCGGGAATCGGGCACCAATCTGGCGTCTCGTGCGTTTCGGGTACGAGCAGACTTGTCCTTCCACCGATCGGTAGTGAGAACCCCCGCATGAACAGGCTTACCGATGCGCTCGCTGCCAAATTCGCCTCCCCGGTGCGCAGTACCAGGCTGACCGTGGTGCTGGGCCGGTGGCTGGGGATCTGTTTCACGGTGTGCTTCGCTACAGGCCTGTTCAGTCACGGCTTGCAGAACCCGCCGTCCTGGATGTTGTTCCCCACCCGGCCGGTCGGGATTTACCAGCTGACCCAGGGGCTGCACATCACCTCCGGAATCGCCTCCATCCCGCTGCTGCTGGCCAAACTGTGGTCCGTCTACCCGGAACTGCTCAAATGGCCTCCGGTGCGTTCCGTGGTCCACGCCTTGGAGCGCGGGTCCATTGCCCTGCTTGTCGCGTCGTCGCTGGTCCAGGTGGTGACGGGGCTGATCAACACCTACAAGTGGTACCCGTGGCCCTTCCCGTTCCGCGAGACGCACTACTGGCTGTCCTGGGTGGTCTGGGGATCGCTGCTGCTGCACATCGCCGTCAAGCTTCCGCTGATCGCCGGACACTGGCGGCGGGCACGGCGGCCCCGGGAAGCAGAAGTGACGACGGCGGCAGAAGTGATGACGACGGCGGCGGGCCCGGGCGGACGTCAGCCCCCGGCCGTGGCCGGGCGCTGGTCCCGGCGCGGCTTTCTGGCAGCGGTAGGCGTGACCACGGGTGCGGTGGTGCTCGGCACCGCCGGCCAGTCCTTCGCCTGGCTTTCACCGGCCAACTTCTTCGCTCCACGGAAGATGGGTACGGGTCCGCAGGGCGTTCCGGTGAACCGCACGGCAGCCGATGCCAAGGTTGGTCCGCTGGCGCAGAATCCCGGCTGGAAGCTGAACATCAGTTACCGCGGGCAGAGCCGCAGCTACACCTTGGGAGAGCTGGGCGCCCTGCCGCAGGCGGAGCATGACCTCCCGATAGCGTGCGTCGAGGGGTGGAGCCAAACCGTGCGGTGGCGGGGTGTTCGCATCCGGGACCTGGTGCAGGCCATGGGGGCGGCGCCGGAATCGGATCTGCTGGTGACAAGCCTGGAACCAGAGGGCGCCTACCGTTTTATGAGCATGCCCGCCGTGTATACGGCGGACGAACAGACGCTGGTGGCCCTGGAGCTCAACGGCGGGGTGCTGGAGCTGGACCATGGCTATCCGGCACGGATTATTGCCCCGGGCCGCCCGGGCGTCCTGCAGACCAAATGGCTGCAGAGTCTGGAGATATTGTGAGCACGCCGGTACAACAATCCACGCCCGCGGTACCGAACCCGAAGACCGGAACCGGCCTTCATGTGATCCGCCTGGTCCTGGGACTGGTGGGTGCGGGCATTGCCGCCTATGGGCTCCTAGGCCTGCCCTCGCAGCTGGGCGTGGCCCAGCTGGTGGGCCTGCTGTTCTGGCTGGCCTGCGCGGTACTGCTCCATGACGGGCTCCTGGTCCCACTGACCAGCTTGGTAGGTGCCGCCCTGAACCGATTCACCTTCGGGCTGGGGAGCTCCTCGGCTGCCGTCCTGCGGAGCGCGCTCATGACCGGTGCGGTGCTGACTCTGCTGACGGTCACGCTGGTCCGGGCCCAATCCGTGGCCCGGAACACCAGCGTGCTGGAAGCGGACTACGCTGCCCATCTTGCCTGGCTCTGGCTGGCGCTCGCCATCGCCGCCGCTGCCGTGATCTACCTGCTGGAACGGCGAACCGGGCGACGGTTCAGGCGGCAGAAAACCCGTCCCTGAATCCGCTGGGTTGTCGTTACCTGCCAACCGCTGGACTCAGCCTTCGCCGTCAGGGACGTGAGACCGGCACGGGCCCAGCGGAACGGTTCGCTGAAGTTCGCGTCGTCGTCCTCCATTACAGCGTGGAAGGCTGCGTCAACGCTGTCATTCGCATCGGTCTCCACCAGCAGGGTTCCGTCCGCGGCCAAAATCTGTCCGCAGCGGCGCAGCAGGGCGCTGACGTCCCCGCCGATGCCGATATTTCCGTCCAGCAGCAACCCCGCGCTCCACCGGCCGGCGTGCGGGACGGGAGCAAAGACCGACTGCCGTACAGCCCGTGTTCCCCGGTTGAGGGCGCGATGAACTGCCGGGGCGCTGGTGTCCAGCCCGAGTGCGGTTATCCCCAGCGACTGGGACGCGGCCAGGAGCCGGCCCGGGCCGCAGCCGATGTCCAGCAGGGGCCCGTCGAGGCTGCCCAACAGGGCGCGCTCCAGCGCCGTGGCGGGCGCGCACCAGCTGTGCACGTTGAAAACAACAGGTTCCAGCCCGTCGCCGGGGTTCAACGGCCACAGCGTCAGCGATCCCTTACCCTGATCCAACGCTCGGGCGTACGGCTCGGCCGAGCCTTGCCCGAAATGCGGCATCGTGCCGGTATGTTCTGCCGGACCCCCCGGGTAGCCGGCGGCGGGGCGGAGGCTGTGGGCGAGCGTCGCCTGGCTCATGACCGCCCGCCCGCCAGTACGTTATCGGCCACGAATCCGACGGCGGCAGCGAACGAGGTCCCAGCCGCTTGGGCCGCGACCTCGACCGCATCGGGGAAAGTGTCCACGTCCTGAAGACAAGGCAGAAGGCCGACGCTGAGCCCGGCGGCAGTCAACCGGGCGAGCTGTACGGTACCCGTGCTGGCGGTGGACATCGGAACGCCCCGGATGAGGTCGCCCCGGGGCTCACGCATGGCCAGGGCCCAGAATCCGCCATCAGCCGCCAAGCCCAGCCAAGCGTCGTGCACGGGCGCCCCCGTGGACCAATCTTCGAGCAGCCCCTGCAGATGGAACCGGGTCAGCTGGGGGGTGTCCATGCCGATGATCAACAGCGGTCCCACGGCATCGTCGCAGATCGCGGCCAGCCGCTGATCCAGGCCACCGTCCGCCTGCGGGACCACCCGGAATCCGACGGAATCCCGTGCTTGCGGGCGTCCGTCCAGTACCAGCAGCCGTTCGGCTGAGGGGACTCCCCGGACTGTTTGAAGCGTCTGGCTCAGGCTGGCCCGGGCAATGCTGGCTGCCTGTTCCGCCGTCAGAGGCGGACACAGACGGGTCTTGACCTTGCCGGGGAGGCACTCTTTGGCGATGACTGCAATGGTCAGATTAATTTCACGTATCACTCCTCTTCTTCGTTCCCGCGGACACTTTGGACGGGTGCCGCCGAACTGAGAAGCCGGGCGCTTCGCAGCTGGGCGGACATGTCCATAACAGCTGTCAGGGTACCTCGGACCGTTCCGGTGACCTTGGACTTACCCGTCCGCGGCGAGTAGTTGATCGGCAGCTCGCTGATCCTCCAATGGCGCTGGCTGGCCTTGAGGAACATTTCCAACGGATAGCCACTGCGCCGGTCCAGCAGATTCAGCGAGAGAAGGGCCTCGCGGCCTGCACAGCGCATCGGGCCCAGATCAGTCACTTTTTCTCCGGTGAGTCGGCGCAGACGCCAGGCCAACACCAGATTGGCTATCCGGGCGTGCAGTGGCCAGGATCGGCGCTTTGGCCGCCGGCTGCCCATCACCAGATCGGCAGTTCCGTCCAGAACCAGGGCCATCAGCCCGGGCAACGCGGCCGGATCCATGGAACCATCGCAATCGCAGAAAGCCACGTAATCCGCCGTTGCTGCCCGCAGCCCGGCATGGGCTGCAGAGCCGAAACCTCGGACCGGTTCACGAATCACCATCGCCCCCAGCTCGGCGGCGACGTCCGCCGATCCGTCGGTTGAGCCGTTGTCCACAACGATGGCCCGGTACCCCTGCGGCAGCCGGGACAACACCCACGGCAGGGCGTCCCGCTCGTCAAGGCAGGGAAGGATCACGTCAACTATTACGGGCACTTCTGATTTGCTCACAGTTCAACCCTATGCCGTTGCGCCGGCCAGGACCGGCGCCCGCCACGTTGGCGTGGCTGCTTGTTGTCAAACCACATTCACAGGGAAGGGCGAAGACACCCTGGGGCCTTGTCGCCACTCGCATCAGCGCGGGACCATGAGATCAGCGGGCCTCGAAAGCGGAATGGATGCAGCTATGAACCGGTTCAGGACCAATGGGTATTACAGCATCGGCCTGGCCATCGCCTGGGCGGTTGTTCTGACGCTCGTACGGACGATCCGCGGTCCTGCGGGTGTGCAGCCGTTCCTGTTGATCTTTGCTGACTACTGCATCGGATGGGTGTCGACCACGATTGCTCACCGAGTCGTGACGGATCGCCACGGCCCGAGAGCACCCGTTCGCAGGGGGCCTTCTTGGCGACATCGCCCTAGATCATTTCCTGGTACAAATTCGAAGATTTCGTCCGGGGGTCCGCTATCATGCTGAACGTCTCCGGATCCTAATTCTTCGTTGTTTCCGTGGCCTGTCTACCTCTGTCGATGAGCTTCGTCCGTCGCCCGCCGGCTCTCCATCTCCCAGCCGGAGGTCCACCGGATCCTGCGGAAGATTGAGAACTTCCCGGACATGCTCAAGCGGACGCCGCGTGAGGTCATCCTTGATTTCCATGCACAACGCATCAGCCACGACGCAATGATGCAGCAGCTGAAGACGTGGCCTTACACCTTCTCTGCAGGCGCTGAACCAGGCAATCCGCTCGGTGCCCTGACTGGCGGGAGCTGGATGACATCACCGACGCCGTTCATCGGGATCTGATCGACATGGAAGACTACGAGGCGATCTTGCAGGCCGTCCACCCGACGGCCGCATAGGTGGAAGACACAGTCCCGCGGCGGCCCCACCGGGAGCCGGCAAGTCGACGCTCCTGCGGAAACTGGAACTTGGCGGTCCGGGATGGCGGATCATCGACGCCGACGCGATCAAGCTCAAGCTCCTGAATGCCGCCGTTCAGGACGGCACCTTTGATTAAATCTTTCGCGCAGCATCTAGAGGACGGGTACCACTCATGCCCAAAGAAGTGTCATCCCTAGTCCACAACGAGTCCGTGTACCTCGCTGACCGCCTGACCGAACGCTGCCTCGAGGCCCGGGACAACGTAGTAATTGAGGGGACCCTGTCCTGGAGCGGGCTTCCGTCCCGCTATTTTTCACTGCTCGAACTGAACGACTACAGCAGAGTGACTCTCCTGGATGTGTAGGTTGATCAGGAGACGGCGCTCGAACACGCCTACACCCGGTGGGCGGAGGGGCGGGCGGCTGCCATCAACGGCGCACTCAACGGCGGCGGGAGGTTTACCCCAAGGGATGCTATCACCTCGATCTACGACCCGACGGGCAGGTACAGCGCATGCAATCGGAACGCAGTCGATTTCTTCAACAGCCCCGGCGCTTCCGGCTTCGACGCCCTGGAGCTTCTCATATCCTTGCCGAGTGGAACCGCCTCCTCGCGAAAAAAGAATCTGATGCACTCCGGGGCCGGTGGCTTTATCCAGTCTGCCTTGGCTTTTTTACCTGCCTTTATACTCGTAGGCGAAACGAATGTTCTTCCGACGCTAGGTCCCTTGATGTGGATTGGGATCGTCCTTTTTGCCGGGCTTGGGATTATGCGCCCTTCGACACAGAGCGCAGGCTTCGTGGAATCAGAGCCCTGAAAGGGGAACTTGCAACCCGTGTGCCTCAAGATCCGTAGATTCACGCCCAGGTTACGTCCCAACAAAGGATCCTTTGATAAGACGATACTAAGGCGTGTATCTGCGGACTTGAAAAGCGATCTTGTCTACTTCAAGACCAAAAGTGTGGGTGCTTGTGGCCAACACCAACGACATTGGGGCAGCGTCGCTAGTGTTGGGCGAGGTCTTCGCGTGGGTTCGCTTTCGAAACTAATTGTGGTTGTAGCCCGAACCCTGGGGTGGCCGCCGCGGTGGAGCGTACCCGGTTTGATGGACGGGGTGGGGGTTGGTCCGGGTTCCCGACTGTAGGAGACTACTTTTATGGGTTCCACTCGCAGGAGCTTCACTGATGAATATAAGCGTGACGCGGTAGCGTTGGTTATTGAGGGTGGGCATTCCGTGCCCGAGGTTGCCAAGAAACTCGCTATTAGCGAAACGACTATTAGGAAGTGGATGAAGAAGATTCAACCGGACTCGATTGTGGCTACTGAGAAACCGTTGACCGAGTCAGAGAGGATGGAGCTGCAGCGTTTACGCACGGAAAACGCGAAACTTGAAATGCAGCTCGACTTCGCAAAAAAAGTTTCGACCTGGTTCGCGAAAGGCCAGTAGTGATCTTCGCTGCTATTGCGGACTGGGCTGATTCAAATACGTACGACGTTTCGTTCATGTGCGCCGAGCTCGGCGTCTCCACCTCTGGCTACTACGCTTGGCGCAACCGCGGCCCCAGTGTCCGGCAGGTCGAGGACGAGACCTTGCTGGAGGTCATCAAGGCCGAACATAAGGACCTTGACGGCAACCCCGGGGTGCGTCGGACCTGGGCGGAATTAACCGCTCAGGGGTGGCGGATCAGCGCCAAACGCGTGCACCGGCTGATGCGGGTCGCCGGGCTGCAAGGCCGTCATCCCAAAGCGTAGAAGGTCACCACCGTTCCCGGTGAGGAGAAGGTCAACGCACCCGATCTGATCAAACGCAACTTCACCGCCGCCGAGCCCAATACGGCCTGGTGCGGGGATATCACCTACATCAAGACCTGGGACGGGTGGGCCTACCTCGCCACCGTAATCGATCTGCATTCGCGCGCCCTGGTCGGCTGGGCCCTGGACACCCACATGCGCACGTCTCTGGTCACCGATGCCCTGGATATGGCCATCACCCGCCGCCAACCGCCGGCACCGGTAATCTTCCATTCAGACCGCGGCACGCAATACGGCTCTTCCGAATTGAGAGTGTAGTCGGGGCTGCAGTGTGAGGAGCCTGGGGTCGGCAAGTTGTTTCAGCTGAGGTGAGGGCCTTGGGAGAGAATCAGATTATCTAGATCGTGATTCCTCTACCGCAAGGCCCTCGTGTTCCACGCTACCTTTCACAGCCCTGACCTGACCACATTCTGCCGCCTTGATGAGCTCGGACTTGAGGTGACCGGTCAGTACCTGCGCCCAGATCGTGCCGTCCTGGCCTGCCGCGTCACCGAGGCCGATGACTGGTGTTCCCGGTGCGGATGCCAGGGAGTCCCACGGGACACGGTGACTCGTCGGCTGGGCCATGAACCCTTCGGATGGCGCCCGACCACACTGCTGGTGAGTATCCGCCGCTACCGCTGCACCGGGTGCGGGCACGTGTGGCGGCAGAACACCTCCATGGCCGCGGAGCAGCGGGCGAAACTTTCCCGCCGCGGGCTGCGCTGGGCACTGGAAGGGATCGTATGCCAACACCTCACGGTCGCCCGTGTTGCCGAGGGCCTGGGCGTGACCTGGAACACCGCGAACAAGGCTGTCCTGGCCGAGGGCAGGCGTGTGTTGATTGATGATCAACACCGCTTCGACGGTGTGAAGGTCATCGGTGTTGACGAGCATGTTTGGCGGCACACCCGCCGCGGGGACAAGTACGTCACCGTGATCATTGATCTGACTCCGATCAGGGACGGCACCGGCCCATCGAGGCTCCTGGACATGGTCGAAGGCCGCTCCAAACAAGTCTTCGTCACTTGGCTGAAGGCACGCCCACAGCAGTGGCGGGACGGGGTTGAAGTGGTCGCCATGGACGGGTTTTCCGGGTTCAAGAGTGCCGCCACCGAGGAACTCCCTGATGCCGTTCCGGTGATGGATCCATTTCATGTGGTCCGCTTGGCTGGGGAGGCGCTGGATTCGTGCCGGCGGCGAGTTCAGCAGCAGACGCGCGGGCACCGCGGAAGGGCCGGAGACCCGTTGTATTCAGCTAGGTGCATGGGTCGGTAGTGGTTTTAGCCGTTTGATGTTCGGCGGCGTGGCAGCCGATGAATCCTGATGCCGGTAATAATTTCCTTTGAAGGAGGCGCCCCCGCCCCGAGGGATCGTTCAGCGAGGTGTGAAGAGCCGCCGTTGGCGTCCCGGGGCTGCCCCGTTGCCGGCCCCCGTTCTACATCCGCGCCAGGGAGGCCGCCCGGGTGCGGTGGCTGAAGAGCTTCATTAGGTTGTGGCACCCTGCCAGCAACTCCCACTCACGCGCTGCCTTCTCCATGCCGCGCAGGAGCACGTTTTTGCCCTGCCGGGTCTTGATCTGGCCGAAGACCGGTTCAACGATCGCTTTGCGCCGGGCATAAATTTTCTTGCCCTTCTTGGTTTTGAGTTTCCGTCCCATCCGTTCTGCCAGGCTCGCGTTGGCCGGGATCCTGCCCCGGGGCGACTCGGGAATCGGCGTACCGTGTTTCATGCGTCGGGTGGAGATGAAGAACTCGGTTGAATGAGCCGTTTCAACGTCTTTGACGTGCTCGAGGTTGGCTGCCGAGCAATACCCGGCGTCGGCACTCCACGTCGTGGGCATTGCACCTACAGAGACAGCCGTGTGTTCGATCATGGGGGCCAGCTGCTGCACATCCACGGCCACGTTGTTCAATCTGGTGGCAACAATTACCTGGTGGTCAGCATCCACGACGGCCTGGCCGTTGTAGCAGTAATGGTATGAACCATCCGCGGTTTTCATGATCCGCGCGTCCGGGTCCGTGAAGTTCCGTTGCGCCGTGGGCTTCGGCTCGGCCTTCGCAGCGGCAGTGTCGCCGGCAGCGGTGATGTCCTCGTCATCATCGCCGCGGGACCGGGCCTTCTCTTCCGCGAGCTGGCGGGCCTTGGCAGCGGCTTCTTCCTCCAGTGAGGCACGGGCCGTGGCCATCGCCGCGGCCCGGGCCCGCCTGTTCGCCAGCTCCGCGGGGAGTTCGTCCCCGCGAGTGCCCGGCCCGAAGCGGGCGTCCTCGGCCGCGTCGACGGTCTTCGCCTCTTCCATCAGGTCGCTGATCTCATCGGCCAGGACCTTCTGCTTCGCGCTCAACCGGGCATAGCTCATGGCCTTGTGCCGGGACGCGTTGGCCCGCACCTTCGTCCCGTCCAGGGCCACCCTGCCCAGGGAGACCATACCCGCGGCCCGGCACAGTTCCAGGGCCTGGAGGAACACGTTCGCCAGGGCCGCGAGGTGGCGTTCGCGGAAACGGGCGATCGAGCGGAAATCAGGGGCCTGCTGCGCGGCCAGCCACCGGAACGCGACCACATCCGTACATGCCCGCTCCAACTCCCGCGAGGAGCGGACCCCGACACAATATCCGTACAGGACGATGCGCAGCATCAGGCGCGGATCATACGGCGGCTGGCCCTTGGCCTTCGCATAGGACTTGTAGAAGCGGGCCAGGTCCAGCTCCGTGTCCACCATTTCGGCAATGAACCGGGCCAGATGGTTTTGCGGCAGCCACTCATCCAGTGACGGCGGGACCAGCATCACCGCCTCGGGTTCAAACCCCCGGAACCGCTTCCTGGCCCCGCCGTTGGCATCCATCGGCTCATCAACGGCCGGAGGCACGAGGGGCCCCACGAGCGACTCGGCGAACAAACCATCCTGGGAACCGGCATCCATACCCCAATTCTCCCAGCCCCACATCCGGCAGCCCGGCTAATCCGCCGGCGTTTTAAATAATTCGCCGGCGTTTTAAAACTAGGACGGACTACTGACCCACGCACCTAGGCGGACGCTGCATACTGGGGCGGATCTGCTTACCGAAAAGCAACGCGACCGCCTTGAAACCTTGTTCTCCACCGATACGCATGTCGAAGTCGAGGCGAGCTGGGGCCTCTACCAACGCATGATCGCCGCGTACCGGGAACCGGACCGCTCCCGCGGACAGGAGATGATGCAAGCCGTGATCGACTCCCTCAGCGCCGGCGTCCCCAGCGCGCTCACCGAGCTCAGAACCCTTGGCCGCACGCTCAAACGCCGAGCCGTCGATGTGCTCGCCTACTTTGAGCGGCCTGGCACTTCCAATGGCCCAACTGAGGCGATAAATGGCCGTCTTGAACACCTTCGTGGTTCCGCTCTCGGGTTCCGTAACATCACCAATTACATCGCCAGATCGCTGCTGGAATCCGGCGGATTCAGACCCCGACTACACTCTCAATTCTGAAGAGCCCGCAATACACTTCAAATGAATTCGCCACATATTGTGTGAATAACAAAATTATACGCTCTCTCGGACGGACCGGGACATGTTACGACAACGCCGTATCCGAGTCATTTTTCGCGACCTACAAGAAAGAACTCATTCACACTAAACCATGGCCGGACCTGAAACGCCTCCGTAGAGAAACATTCCTCTGGATCGAAGGCTACTACAACACGCGGCGCCGTCATTCAGCTAACGGCTATTTGACACCGCTCGAATATGAGTTAGGCTATAAATCAATTCACGAACTCGCGGCTTAATCTCGAGTCCACAAAAGCGGGAACACTCCACGGTCCGCTTCCCAGTGCTCCAGAGAGGGTGTACCAGGACTTCCTCATAGATGGTGGCCGTTAGCCGGGGAGCCCGTGGTTGAACTGTTTCTTGAAATGCTTTTCCGAGCCTCGTGGAGATTGTCTAGCTCGTTGACATAGTGAATTTCGCACGGTTGTATGAAGCCATGGAGCCTTCGGCGCGGGACAAGCGATTCCGGATTGCTTCCGGGCTGGCGATGACGGCCTTAGGGATGCTCGCCATGGTGCTGGTCGTGTTTTCTCGTCGGGACCGCGGCATTGACATTGCCATGGATATTCTTTTCGGCCTTCAGTCCGTCTTTACCCTGGCCTTGGGAATTTATCTTGCCTCGGCCCGGGGCAAGGCGCGGGCATTGGTTCCGGTTTCGGGCCGTTGGAAGAAGGTAATGCTCGTCATTGTCACCGTTATTGGGATTACTGCTGTTGGGTGGTCGGTGATTTTTGAGGCAAGCCAAGTGGCTGGTACCGCACTCTGGCCAAACATGGTGGCCCTGTGGGTCTTTCTGCTGTTTGGACCGGCCGTGGAGCGCTTCGCGCTCAACGAACACTGGACTTCGGGGCTCACAAGCAGGCAGGCCCTGGACACTCTGGCCCAATCTTTCCACGTGCCCGGTTTGAGCGCGGACATCGTAGGTCAGGATGTTTGGGTCAAGATCGATCGAGAGTGGTCCGCCGGGACCTGGTCCCACCGGGACGCGGGACGGTACATGAAGTCTCAGCCCAGCCTCCGCTTCCAGGTCGACGACACCGAGGGGAAACCAGAGTTACCGCATACAGCCGTGACAGGACGGTGGCCGGTATGTATGACGTGCTCCGGCTCGCAGATGAGATGAGCGCAACCGTTGTGGAGCTGGGCAGGGGTGCAACGGCTCAAACCCAACTGGAGAAATAACCCAGCCTAGAAGAGGTGCCGAGGCCACAATCAGCATGCCAGCTGCCGGCAATTAGATTCCTAAAAACCCAACAACGTCCGAGCGACTCCAATAATCTCCTCTGTTTGCTGACACCATGCTCGGTCTAGCATGCAACCATGCTTTTGCGAGAACCTTGACCTTGACCTCTTCAAGACTGCCCGGCCTGATGACCTGCGACCCGGCCAAACTATCAAGCGTGCTCGTACTTGGTTGCGTGGCAAGGCGAAGATGATGGAGGCTCGTGCTGCGAGGTGCAAGGCCATGGCGCCGACACGGCCCCGCGGGGACCGCACAAAATGCCGCGTAAGCCGCCGGCCAAACTGGAGGCGTCTTGTCTAAGGAACCATTGACCGGAGCACGAGCCGCCACCTTCTGCGCCTCGAGTTTGCGGCGTGTCTGCACCTCGGGAAGTCTCAACAATGTGTCTCATCCTTATATTCTCATCATCACAGGAAAGTAGTCTTTGATGGGACGTTGGAGGGGAAGACACATTACACGTCTGGGATATGCCCGGGTCAGTACCGCGGACCAAGACACCGAGCTGCAGATCAGGGAGCTGGAAGCTGCAGGCTGTGAACGCATCTACCGCGACCATGGGATCAGCGGGACCAAAACCAGCCGTCCCGAACTGGACAAGATGCTGGAGCGCCTCAGCCGCGGCGATGAAGTCGTCGTCTGGAAACCGGACCGCGTCGGACGCCGCACCCGCCACCTGCTCGAACTCCTCGACGACTTCAAGGCAGACGGCATCAAGTTCCGCTCGCTGCGCGACGGCATCGCCACAGACCCAGGACTCCTGACCTAGCGCTTTATTCGCTGAGCGACGTTTCGCGTTTCTTTGTCTCGAATCGCAGGATCCGGTCCGTGCCTGGGTAACGGGTTTCGGTGCTGGTGAGGTGGTCGCAGAGTTCGGCGATCGCGGCCGTGGCCCGTTTGGTGGGGAGGGGGTCGAGGCGGATGGTGAGGTAGCCGTCCCGGCCGGGGTCGATGTCGCCGCTGGTCGTGAGAGCCTGCCGGATCAGGGCGTGGGCTTCGTCGTCGGCGCGGGCGTAGCCGGTGTTGGTGCGGATCTCCCTGGCCAGGGTGGTGGCGGTGTTGAACGCGGCCATCCGGATCGCGTGGGTGAGCAGTTTCGTCTCGGTGTCCAGGACCTGCTGGCCCGGGGCGATGTCACCAAGGGGTACCCGGGCCGGGATCTCCTTATGCACCGCCTGCGCCTCCTCGAAGACGGTTTGGGCGGTGAAAAGGTCCGCGGTGATCGCGTTGTGCCCGGCATTGGTGATCAGGACCGTGGCCGTTCCCGGCGCCGGGGTCCGGGCCGCCAGCAACGCGGCATCGGTGTCGGCGAGGGCCTTCCCGTACCGGGTTTTGGCGGTAAGTACGTTCTGGTAGGCCTTGCGTTTGGCCGGGTTCGGCACCGACCGTTCCGGATCATCATCGGTACTGGTGTAGGCGTCGTGGGAATCCAGGGCGAAGCGGATCCTGGCGTAGCGGAAGTAGTTTTCCTGCCGCCACCTGGCACCCATACGGTAAATCGCTTCCCCGGTAGCGAGGTTTGTGTCGGTGGTGAGGATGTGGATCTGCCGTAACCCGCCTGCCGGGACCTTGACCTTGCGGCTGATCTGGCGCATCGACAACACTTCCCCGGTAGTTCCGACAGGCACCTCGACCCGGATGTCGGCCGCGGCCCAGGTCCGGGTTTGTCCGTGTTCGTCGGTGTGCGTGACCTCGCTGAAGAGGGAGTCGTCGATGTCCCCGGTGGTGCCCTTGCGCCAGGTCAGCACATCGAAGCCTTGCCCGCTCATGTGTTGGAACAGGGCCGGGGACCAGCCGCCCCGGTCGAAACCGACCAGCACCCTGCGGTCATCGCCGATAATCAATCGCAGGGTCGGCAGGAGCCGGCGCAGTTCCCCGGTCAGCGCGGCCCCGGGTTCGGCCATGACCACCAGCACCGGGGACCCGTGTCCGTCGGCGACCCAGGTCTCCTCGGTCGCCGGGACCGGGAACTTCAACCTCGTGGAATGGACCTTCCCGATCTTCCTCGTGCCCTGATAGGCGCGGACATGCCCGTCAACGTAGAGCACCGCGGCCAGACCCCCGCCCTCCTCGTCACCGCTGCCGTTCAGGTGTCTGGTTGCCATCGCGGTCAGCAGTTCCCCGGCCCTGCCGGTCCCGGCCAGGGCCGCGGTTTTGCGGCGGAGGGTTTTCACTTCCGGCGCCCGGTCCAGACCCAGCACCCGTCCCATCGCGACCGGGTCGATCCGGGTTATCCCCTCGGCCCGGGGTTCCCCGGCCAGGGCCTGAAACACCGCCCCGGTGAGGATGGTGTCCAGACCGTAAAACCCGTTCGGCAACGCCCCGAAGACATCCTTCGCACACTCCAGCAATCCGGTGTTCACCAGGGCGGGCAGGGCCAGGAACAGCCCGGCCAACGGCACCCGGGCCGCCGGGGCGAACACCGGGGCCGCGCATTCCAGCAGCCCGGTCCGGGCCCAGGCCCGTTCCCCGGACCGGTCCGCCGCAGCCGGCAGAACCGGCAGCCCTTCCGCCGGTTCGGTGATGACGGGACCGGCTTCCGGGTCCTGCCGGGACGGGTGCGCAGTGGCCGGTTCCTGTGCGGCGGTTTCCATGGCCAATGTCCGCCGGACGGTGAATTCGGAGACACCCACTTTCGCACCGACTGCGCGCAGTGGCAGGCCGGTGGAGCGCAAGGCGCGGATCTCGGACATCATGGATTCCGTCAGCCGGCTGGGCCCCCTCGGGCCCGGCTTTTCCGGGGCCAGACCCAACACCCCATCCATGGCCAGGATCTGGCGCCAGCGCCACAACGTGCCCGGATCCACACCGAAAGCGGCAGAAATCTCCGCCACCGACGCGGCCTTAATGTCCGCCAGTTTCGCCGCCGTGAACCGGCGCGTCGCGGTTTCCCCGACATCCCAGGCGTAAGAGAGTTCCCCATGAACAAAAGCCCTGCCACCCGTCTCATCCTCGACCAGCGACACCGCCAGACCAATCGGGACGGCACCGGCGTCCATGGCCATCGGAAGGGGCAGTTGAGATGTCATCACGCCCATCATCCACCCCTCCCGAAGCCGCCGATTATCTTGCTTAGATTCTATCGCGTCTGAGGGAAAATTAACAGCCGACCACTCAACAAAAACACCGGAATCACACGGAAGCCATCGCGACAGTCACGCCCTATGTCCAGAGTCCTGAGACCCCGCCAGTGAACCGGGCCGGGCCATGGCCCAAGCCATGGTCACCATCATCTCCGCCTCGCCCAGCTCGAACGCGACCAACTCTCCGAACGCACCAAGGCCGGCATGGCCGTCGCCGCCTCCCACGGCCGCAAGGCAGGGCGCCAGGAAATCACCGCCAACCACCCCAACGTCAAGCGGGCCCGCGATTTGAAAACCCAGGGTCTAAAACCGGCCGACATCGGAATGATCATCGGCACAAGCCGGGCCACCGTCTACCGCTACCTCAGCATGGAATCTGGCTGACGACAGCAAAGCCTGGAATCACCGGACCAGGAACACGGCAATACAAATGAAAGCGCCGGGAGATCCCATTTTAAGCTCTCGCCCAGCTCGGGCTGTTAGCTGAGTCGTTCGAGCTCTCTGGCGACTGCCGGGACTTCGTGGTCGTGGAAGCGACGACCGATTACTTGGGTGCCGATTGGCAAAGGCAAAAGGCCGCCTGCGCGGGAAACAACCCAAGCTCTCACAGAAAAAGGAAGCCCCCCTGGTCTCGGTTCACCGGGCCGGGACACACGACGGCGGAACTTGCCGAACTCTTCGCAGTAGCGCGTTCAACGGTCTACCGTGCCATCAAACGCGCAGACGAGTCCGCATGACCACTTAGCGCGAGTTTAATTACCGATCCTCCCCAGACTCCGATTCGGCGTCGCTTCTGCGAATGACATCTTGAACAGCCACCACGGCCATAGGTCCACTAACGCGCCATCATCTCGATGTCATCGACTACTTAACGGATCTCGCCGGAAGTTAAGATCCGGAGATGCCGTTCCCGCCTCCACTGCATCTCGAATGCATCACGATTTGCTATCCGTAGCGAGGCAGACAGAGGCCATCCCGCCCGTCATGGATATTGTCCAGAACAGAATCGCCCCGCCCTCACGGCCTTGAACAAGCGGGACTAAAGATATCGACCGGTATTGACGTCCCGTTGTGCCAGCCAGCGGCCGGTCTCCGGGCAGAAGTGCGGGGCGGCTTGAAAGGGCTGTTTCTCTTGCCATGGCCGGAGTGTCCTTGGGATGCAGCGAATGCCTGATGAAGGGACTGGCTTACGGGCGGCTTAGCCCCGCAGAACCTTTTTCGAGCTGGTCAACGTTGGCGCTCGCCATTGCAGATAATTGCGGCCTTCGGGAGCGTTTCGATGAAGTCGGCCACCGGCATGCCGGCTTTGCTGGCGGCGTCCATGAGGGTCCTGGTTTGAGGTCCTTCGGTCTGGTCGGTGTATACCAGGAATTCGACCGCCTTGGACGGAGATCAGGTCGAGGGTTTCGTTCAATACCAGCGGGGGAGTCGTTAGCACCGTGAACCCCGCGCGCTGGCTAAGGCGCCCAGCAGTCCCGCAACAATGGCCGGTAACCGGTGAGGTTGGCAACGAAGGTGCGACTGAGTGTGCCCTGTTCGAAATCCCTGCCATGCTCCTACCGCTGTGGCGCACCGGCGATGCGGTATGACTCCTCCAAAGGTTCTTGGAGTTCCTCGGACGCAATCTTGTCGAGATGGATGAGGACAAGGATGGGTGAACGTTGGTGGTGGGGAGTCCAGAAGTAGATATCCGGGGCGATGCCTGCGAGGGCGTCTCGCTCCTGGCTCTTCACCGTAAGTACGCCTTCCTCCCACATCCGGGCCATCAGGGTGCGGGCGAACCAGGCGGGCTGTCCCCAACTTGGTCGTTCGCAGACGCCGGGAAGGGAAAAGCATATGCGCCGGACGTCCTCTTCGTTGGCCATCGCATCAGGATGGCATCCGATCCACCAGCCGTCCACTAGCTGGGATGACAGGGTGCTGATCGAGGGCAGCCGTAGGTTGCTCCAACTTTACGAATGCCACAATGACTCGCACCGCGTAATCTCACCTTCGACGAGAGCCATGCCGTGGCCGGAACCCTGACTTCGTTGTGGTTCCCCCGGACTACGGCCGTGTGACCTGGCCTACTCGGCTCCGCAGTGCACCCCGTGGCGCTCCCAGTCGCCCGCAAACATGCCCGTCATCTGGAAATTGTCCTTTCAGAAACCGTCTGTGGCTGGTGTGGATCCGGGTGTCGGGTCGGTCGTCACGGTTCTGCGCGAGAGCCACAGGGATCAGATTAAAGCAACCCCCCCAGATCAGAAACAAGGGTCCCATAGCCAGGCGTGGCCCATCGTTGCCGTGGCGTCGTAACCGCCCTCCGGACGGATCACCCCCAGCAAGACGGCGACGCTGGTCACCGTGCTGATGCCGCCGTAGACGACGAGCAGCAGGCCACCGGTCCAACTCACAGCGCGCCAAAACCGTCCCCAGGGCACTCTGCGGATCCGAGGCGCCGAGCCCAGCGGCCGGATCGAGTGGGGCGAACGGGTCCGTCTGCGACGGCTACATCCGGTGGCCTGACGGTAACGGGACGGTAACGGTTAATAGCTGACCCATCCGCTCCCGCTGCCGCCGCGAAGTACCTGTGACAGGCCAGCCGGTGGATAGACACCTTCGGCAACGGACACCAATCACACAGTTAGGGATTATTTATCATGCGTAAATCAATTTTTACCACAGTCGGCGCGGTTGCAGCATCCGGAGCACTCCTGTTCTCGCTGGCAGCGTGCAGCAGTACCGATACGGCCGTCTCCAGCAAAACGACGAGTGCGTCCTCGAGCTCATCGGCGATGACGTCGACGCCCAAGCCGTTGGCCTCCATTCCGGCCCTGACAGGCACCACCACCGCGGTTAAGCTCGACGCTTCCTTCGGCGCTGCGCTGAAGACCCTGGGCCTGACCCCGGGAGTCATCGGGACCGCGCAGCTGACCGACGGTTCATTGATCTTCCCGATCACGGGCGGCAAGGTTGATTACTATGATCCGGCAGAGGCCTATCGCCCGTTTGTGCAGGGTCTGATCAGCCACGCCGGTTCAGGCTTCTCCTTGACGGCCGGGGACACCAAGGTGGACCTGACCAACTTCACCATTGACCCGGGCACCTCCAAGCTCTATGGCGATGTGGCAGTCAACGGGACCGTCGCGGCGAAGCAGGCGTACATCTTCAACCTTGACGGTTCCACCCTGATGCCGCTCAAGACCGAGGGCGACACCGCGATCCTGCAGGGTACCGAGGTGAAGATCTCCGACGTCGCGGCCGGTCTGCTGAACAAGACGTTCAAGACGGACGCTGTGAAGGAAGGCATGCTGGTCGGCGTCGCCACCATCACCGTGAACACCAAGTAGCACCTGCACCGCACGCTCTGTACTCCGGCTCCTCATCAGCTTTCTTGAGGAGCCGGAGTACAGGAGTTTAAGGCCAGTTGAGGGGCGTCATTTTCGAAGTCGTCTGCGCAAAATGTCAGAAGTCCTTTGCACACCGAGGCATCAGGATGGGCGCCTCGTAAAGGCAGATCTTCTGGAAGCCGGCGTGCGGCGATACGGCCGCGGCGCTGGCCCTTGCAGGCGTGGCCTTGGCCAGCCGTTCTCAACGGCGATATGCGTCGGCGGACCGAGGTCTCAAGGGGAGGACCGACCGAAAGGACCAGTGGTGGCAGCGAGCGAAATGGGCTCTTGACTACACCTTGAGCGATGATGACCGGGTTACCGGGTTCCGGGACGGGCGGAGAGCGAGGCTGCGACCAGTGCCCGCGTTGCCGCTGATAGAAGCGCGGACTTGAGCCAGAGCCGTGGATAACTGCTCTGTCCGAAGGAAAGTTTGAATTGGCCAGTACACTACGAGACGGTCCCCCGCGGAAGCCATTCCTAAGGTTCTGGGCACTTCCCGATAGCACAGGATAAAGCCCTGCGCCCTTGTGACCGGGTCGAGATTCCGCTCTCAAGTCTGGGGTTGGAGGTTGGGGAAAAGTTTCTTTGGGCCGAGAAAAAGGGCAAAAAGGACGGCGTGCGCACCTCGCGCGACTGTTCGCTCGCACGCTACAGCTGAAGTGTGCAGGAGACGTCGAAAAACGGCACGGGTCACAGCCAGTTATCGGTCACAGCGCACGCGGCAGTGCAGGGTGAGTGACGGGCTCGACGACGATCGCGACCCGGTCAGCACCGATCCGGGTCAGGACCAGGGTTGCGGTGTTAATGGCGTCCTTCCGCCGCTTGCCCGCACCGGGGAGCAACTGCTTGCGCAGTTCCTCCGGGGTGACCGCCATGCCGCGCTTCTTGATGTCCAGCACCCCGATCCGGTTGGCCTGCACCCAGCTCTTCAGAGCCCGGACGTTGTAGGGTTTCACCTCAAGCACGCGGTAGGCCCTAGCAAACGGCGTGTCCCGCAGCTCCGCTGCGCAGATGTAGGCAATATGGGGATCGAGCAGATGCCCGTCAATGGTCCTGGCCAGATCCGCAACCAGACCGGCACGGATGACCGCTCCATCGGGCTCATAGAGGTAGCCTTCCGCCGGACCCGTTTCAACGTCCTGCGCTGAAGGATCGTAGGGTACCGCGCTGGTCAGCTCCGCGGACCCCCGCGCCCCGATCACCAGCGCCGCGCGGTTCACCTCCGGCCGGGCGAGCGCGTTGAACCACAGGGCCGCCTCCACAACGTCGCCGTCGACAGAGACCCATTGCGCTTCGCAGCCCGCCGGGAGGGATTCGTGCGGTATACCGGGGCCCAGTTTGACGCCCACGGCCAGGCCCCGCGCAGCCAGGGTTTCGACGAAGGACAGTGGCGGCGAAAAAGCCTCCGGATCAAACAACCTGGTGGTCCCCGACGTCGTGGTCGTCCGCCGGGCCGGGTCAAGCCAGACGCCGTCAACTCCGGTCAGATCCACCGTGGTGGCGTCCGCCTGGATCACCGTGGCGGACGGGAAGGGCATCAGGTTCAAGGTGGCGCAGGCCGCGGTGGTCTCGTCCAGCTCCACGGCGGTCACCGCAATGTCCAGGCTCGAGAGCGCCAGCGAATCGGCCCCGATCCCGCAGCCCAGATCAGCCACGTGCGCCACCTTGGCGGAGATGAAGCGTTCCGCGTGCCGCGCCGCCACGTTGAGCCGCGTGGCCTGCTCCAGCCCGGCCCGCGTGAAAATCATCTGGCGGGCGAACTCGCCGAACTTGGCCTCGGCCTTGGTCCGCAGCCGGGACTGTGTCAGTACGGCGGAGACAAGTTCGGCGGAGTGCCCTGCAGTGCGCAGCCGGGAGTTGAGCGCGAGGGCATCCTTTTCGGCGTACGGGCCCAGCGAGTTCAGCAGCTCCCAGCCTTCGGAGGTGAAAAGGGGTGAAATCTGTTCCTGGGCCATGTAAAGAAGCCTATCCGGTGCAATGAGCGCAGGGCGGGCCCCGCCGGATGCGGTGGTGCCTATCCTGCGCACCACCGGGTTTCGCCGCTGTGCGAGCGCCGCGGACCGGGCAGCCACGACGCCCACACCGTTTTCCGCTGACGGCGGACACGAAGCGAAAACTGGCACTCACCTTGACCGAGTGCCAGCCAAACCATAGAGTCGGGGTTAGCACTCTCACCCGTAGGGTGCTAATTGAAGATGAGTGCGGCAAACGGTCTTGCCACCGGCACCGCGACGACGGCTGGCAGTACCAACGTTGACGCATTCATTGCAATCATCCGCAGATTTTACTCATGTGAAGGGGAGGTCCGAGTGTCGGTCTCTATTAAGCCTCTTGAGGATCGTATTGTTGTCCGTCAGCTGGAAGCCGAGCAGACTACTGCTTCCGGCCTGGTGATCCCGGACACCGCCAAGGAAAAGCCTCAGGAAGGTGAAGTTGTCGCAGTCGGCCCAGGCCGCATTGATGACAACGGCAACCGCGTCCCGATTGATGTAGCCGTCGGCGACGTCGTCATCTACTCCAAGTACGGTGGAACCGAAGTCAAGACGGGCGGCGAGGAACTGTTGGTGCTGTCCGCCCGCGACGTTCTCGCCATCGTAGTTAAGTAGCACCTAGCTAACTAACAGCTAAGTAGCTTCCTGAAGCACATATCGCTTTGACGGATCCCCGCACCGCCGCTCCCTTCCGGGATCCAGGGTGCGGGGTTTCGCCTTGAAAGGACACAGAATTATGGCAAAGCAGCTGGAATTCAACGACGCTGCCCGCCGTTCCCTGGAAGCCGGCATCGATAAGCTGGCGAACACCGTCAAGGTGACCCTGGGGCCGCGCGGCCGCAACGTTGTGCTGGATAAGAAGTGGGGTGCCCCCACCATCACGAACGACGGCGTTACGATCGCCCGTGAGGTGGAGCTCGAGGACCCGTACGAGAACCTTGGTGCGCAGCTGGCAAAGGAAGTTGCGACCAAGACCAACGACGTGGCCGGCGATGGAACGACGACGGCGACGGTCTTGGCGCAGGCTCTGGTCAAGGAAGGCCTGCGCAACGTTGCCGCGGGCGCCGCTCCCGGAGACCTGAAGCGCGGCATCGAGGTATCGGTGGACGCGATCGCCAAGCGTCTGTTGGAGAATGCCCGCGAGGTCCAGGGACGTCAGGTGGCGGAAGTTGCCGCCATCTCGGCCCAGAGCCCGGAAATCGGCGAACTGCTCGCCGAGGCATTCGACAAGGTCGGCAAGGATGGTGTGATCACCATTGAGGAATCCTCCACCACGGCAACCGAGCTGGTGCTCACCGAAGGTATGCAGTTCGACAAGGGCTACCTCTCGCCGTACTTCGTCACCGACGCCGAGCGCCAGGAAGCGGTGCTGGAAGATGCGCTGATCCTGATCAACCAGGGCAAGATCTCCTCCATCCAGGATTTCCTGCCCCTGCTGGAGAAGGCTCTGCAGGCCGCCAAGCCGCTGTTCATCATTGCCGAGGACGTCGACGGCGAGGCTCTGTCCACGCTGATCGTCAACAAAATCCGCGGCACGCTGAACGTGGTTGCCGTCAAGGCACCGGGCTTCGGCGACCGCCGCAAGGCGATGCTGCAGGACATCGCGACCCTGACCGGTGCGCAGGTGGTCTCCCCGGAGATCGGCCTGAGCCTGGACCAGGTCGGCCTCGAGGTGCTCGGCACCGCACGCCGGATCACCGTCACCAAGGACACCACCACCATTGTCGACGGCGCCGGCTCGTCCGAGGACGTCGCGGACCGCGTCAAGCAGATCCGCGCCGAACTCGAGCGCACCGATTCCGATTGGGACAAAGAGAAGCTGCAGGAGCGTCTGGCCAAGCTGGCCGGAGGCATCGGCGTGATCAAGGTCGGCGCAGCCACCGAGGTCGAGCTCAAGGAGAAGAAACACCGCATCGAGGATGCCGTTTCCTCCACCCGCGCCGCGCTCGAAGAGGGCATCGTGGCTGGTGGCGGTTCCGCACTGGTCCAGGCCGCCAAGGCCCTGGACGATGATCCTTACGTCTCCAAGCTCGACGGCGACGCCGCGACCGCCGTCGGACTTGTCCGCCGCGCCATTGCCCAGCCGCTGCGCTGGATTGCCCAGAACGCCGGGCATGACGGCTATGTGGTGGTCAACAAGGTTGGCGAACTCCCCGATGGCCACGGCTTCAACGCCGCCACCGGCGAGTACGGCGACCTGATTGCAGCCGGCATCATCGACCCGGTGAAGGTCACGCGTTCCGCGCTGCGTAACGCTGCTTCCATCGCCGCACTGGTCCTCACCACCGAGGCCCTGGTGACGGAAAAGCCGGCCGACGACGATGACGAATCAGGTAATCAGCACTAGAATTCCCGCTGGTACCACTGCCCCGCATCGGCTGCACGTAAACCCCGGTTTGCGCGCAGCTGCTGCGGGGCAGTTCTGTTGCTGCCGCAAAAGTGGCAAGAAACACTAACGTGGCAGCGGAAGGTCACGTTCAGGTAACGTGGAAGGTTGAGTTCCCGCTGCCGCGGAATGGACTTTTGCTGAACGTTAGGTGATTAACGAGTGACAACCGGGACCATGGCCAGGCCCACGGGCTCCGGGAGGTCGTCCGCGGCAGGGTCCGCGAACGGTGGACCCCACAACCGGAAGTTCCTGCCGGAGGTTCAGGGGCTGCGTTCACTGGCCGTGCTGATGGTGGTCATCTACCATGTCTGGCTGGGCCGGGTGTCCGGCGGGGTGGACATATTCCTGCTGGTATCCGCCTTCCTGATGACCCGCCAGTTCGTCGGCAGGGTGGAGCGGGGGACGCCGCTGGACCTGCTCAAGCACTGGCTGCACCTGTTCAAGCGGCTGCTGCCCGCCGTCGTCGTTGTCCTGCTTTCGGTGCTGGCGGCGACCTACCTGTGGCTGCCGCAGACGCGATGGAAAGACATCTTCGCTCAAACGTGGGCGTCCGCGTTCTACTTTGAAAACTGGGCACTGACGTCCAACTCGGTGGATTACTATGCGGCGGATCACAGCCTGGCGAGTCCGCTGCAGCATTTCTGGTCGCTGTCCATCCAAGGACAAGTGTTTATTTTGTGGCCCCTGATCTTTGCGGCCGCGGCGCTGCTGGCCAGGACGTTCCGGCTGCGCTACCGGGTGCTGCTGACCTACATTTTCGGCCTGATCTTCATCCTTTCGCTGCTCGTTTCCATCCGCGAGACCGGCAGCAACCAGGCGTTCGCATATTTTGATACCCGCGCCCGGCTCTGGGAATTTGCCCTCGGCTCGCTGCTTGCGCTGTTGCTGCCCTACCTGAACCTTCCACACCGCGTTCGGGTCCTGCTGGGCTGGCTTGGCGTCGTGGCCATGATCAGCTGTGGCATCGTTCTCGACATAGAGCAACAGTTTCCCGGTTTCATTGCCCTCTGGCCCACGCTCGCAGCCGCACTGATCATCATCGCCGGCCGGTCGGACAGCAGGTTCGGCATGGACCGTTTCCTCAGTTCCAGACCGTTGGTCTTCATGGGCGGCAATTCCTACGCCCTGTACCTGTGGCATTGGCCGCTGCTGATCATCTACCTGATGGTCTTCGACAAGGAAAAGGCGGGCTGGCTCTCGGGCACCGTGGTGATCGTGGCGGCCCTGGTGCTGTCCATCCTGACCACCCGGTTCGTGGAGAAGCCGGTCCGGGACTGGAAATGGGCCGGGTCCAGCAAGCTGCGCGCCGCGGCCGTCATGGCGGTCTCGCTGGCGCTGATCGCTGTTCCGCTGGGTGGCCTGCAGCTGCACATTCAGGCCGTCAGCCCGAAGGCCGGGGTCGGGTCCACACCCGAAAACCCGGGAGCGGCGGCCCTGTTTGCCGGCTATACGCCGGCCGCCGGCTCGCGGACCGCTCCGCTGGTTCCCGCCCTGACGGATATTGCCGATGAATGGCCGCAATGGGACGGCGGCTGCACGGTGCTGGATGAATCCGACGTGTCCCGGACCCGGTGCGACAACGGAAACGATGCCAACCCGGCCAGGACGGTCGTGGTGGTGGGCAGTTCCCACGCCCTGATGTGGAGCACGCCGCTGCTGGATATTGCCAGGAAATACAACTGGCGGGTGATTGCCTTCACGGCGGGGTTCTGTCCCCTGACGGACGGCGCGGACGGCACCGTCCCGGCGGGCTGTAACCGGTTCGTCAGCAGTTCGGTGCAGGCCGCGCTGGAGCTCAAGCCGGATGCTGTGCTGACCACCAGCACCCGTGCGGCGTACAACTTCACGACCAGCGAATACCTGGACCCGTCGTGGGCCGGCGTTGTCCGAGAGTTCGCCGCCGCCCGGATTCCCGTCCTCGCCATCAGGGATACGCCCCGCTTCGACCAGACACCGCTGGCGTCAGGCCCGGACTGCGTGGCCAAGAATCCCAAGGATTACTCGGTCTGCGCCACTGCCCAGGACCAGAACTTCGCGGACATATCGCCGACGGATGCGTTGCGGGAGAGCCTCCCCGGAGTGAATTTCCTGGATTTCACACCGTATTTCTGCGTCGATGAGAGCTGTCCGGCCGTGATTGGAAACGTCATGGTCTACAAGGACGGCAGCCATGTGACACGAACGTATATGAAAACGCTGACTCCCGTTGTGGAGCAGGCTGTCTTCGCCGCAACCGGTTGGGAGGAGGGAAAATAATGGTTTCCGGACAGAATAATCCCGCGCCGGCTGCCGAAGGACTGCCGACGGCCGTTTCAGATGCGCGGGCCAAGCCAAGTCCTCGGGCCGGAGGCAGGCCCGCGGCGGCGAAGAAGGGGTTCCGCCCGGAGGTCCAGGGTCTGCGCGCCCTGGCCGTGCTGATGGTGGTTGCCTATCACGTCTGGCTGGGGCGGGTCTCCGGCGGCGTGGACATCTTTCTCCTGATTTCCGCATTCCTGATGACCCTGCAGTTCGCCCGAAAGGTGGAGCGGGGGGAGCCGCTTCGGCTGGTCCGGCACTGGCTTCACCTGTTTAAGCGGCTGCTGCCGGCCGCGGTCGTCGTACTCGTGGCGGTGCTGGCCGGAACTTGGGCGGTGCTGCCACCGCGGCGCTGGCCGGACGTCCTGCAGCAGGCCTGGGCATCATTGCTGTACTTCCAAAACTGGGTTCTCGCGGACACCTCGGTGGACTACTACGCGGTCGATCATTCCGGGGCCAGCCCGTTGCAGCACTTCTGGTCGCTCTCCATTCAGGGACAGGTTTTCATTCTCTGGCCGCTGATTTTTGCCGCCGCGGCACTGATTCAGCGGCTGCTCAAGCGCACCGGCCTGACGTCGAGGTATCCGGCGGCGGAAAAATGGCTTAGTTACCGAGCCCTGCTGGCCGCCGCGTTTGGACTGGTGTTCGCCTTCTCGCTGGCTTTTTCGGTGCGCGAGACCGCAGCCAACCAGGCCTACGCATACTTTGACACCCGGGCCAGGCTGTGGGAATTCGCGCTCGGCTCCCTGCTGGCACTGGCGCTGCCGTACCTGAGTTTCCCGCGCGGGCTGCGCGTCCTGATGGGCTGGCTCGGCGTCGCGGGGATGCTCAGCTGCGGACTGATTCTGGTGGTGGACCAGCAGTTTCCCGGCTATGTCGCGCTCTGGCCCACCCTCTCGGCAGCCCTGATCATTGTGGCCGGCCAGACCGGCAGCCCGCTGGGCGCTGACCGGATCCTTTCCGCCCGGCCGCTGGTGGGGATGGGGAATATTTCCTACGCGCTGTACCTGTGGCACTGGCCCGTGCTGGTCATTTTCCTGGTCGCGGCGGGGCAGCGCGGGGCCAACGTGTGGCAGGGGTTGGCGATTATCGGCTCATCCATCCTGCTGGCGTTCCTGACCACCAAATTCGTCGAGACTCCGCTGCGCTGCTGGAACTGGCCCGAGCACCATGTCTGGCGTGCCGCCGTCGTCCTCGTGGCCTGCGGCGCCCTGCTGGCCGGTCCGGTGGCCCTCTGGCAGAACCGCATTACCGCTTACGACGCCGCCGCCGCCGCGCAGCCTGCTTCCGACAATCCCGGCGCTGCCGCGCTGGAACCGGGCTACGCCGGAACGTCGTCGCCCAGTGCCAAGGTGATTCCGGCCCCGGCCGAGCTCAAGAACGAATTCGCCACCATCGAAGGTGACTGCACGGGACGGCTGGTCCCGGCGTCGCCGGTGCTGGCGCAGATCTGCCACGCCAATCAGCCGGTGGGAACGCCTGCCAAGACCATCGTGGTGCTGGGTGACTCGCACTCGCAGCAGTGGCTTCCGGACTGGGACACCATCGCTGCGCAGCGTAACTGGCAGATTGTGATGTTGATCAAATCCGGCTGCCGCTACGGTGCCGACGCGCCCTCCCGCGCGGATGACTGCAATGAATTTAATGACCTGGACCGGGGCTATGTCATGTCGCTCAAACCCGATGCGGTCTTCACCTTGGCGTCCCTGACGCTTGAGCAGGCGCCGTTTGAAACGGAGGTGCCGGGCTATCTGGACGGCATCAAGGGGTTTACCGACGCGGGGATTCAGGTGATCGGGATGCGGGATAACCCGCGCTTCACCATCAACATGGCCGACTGTGCGGCCACGAAGGGCGCCGCGGCGCCCGCCTGCAATCCACCGCTGTCCGAGAGCCTGGCCGCGACGGCGCCCATGGATGCCTACCAGGATGTCCCGAACTTCTTCGCCCTGGATCTGAGCGACTACATCTGCGCCAACGGAGTCTGCCCGGCGGTGGTGGGGAATGTCTACGTCTACAAGGACGATAACCATCTGACCAAGACGTATACCCAATCCATGTCGGCCATCTTTGAACAGCGGCTGTTGGCGGAGACCGGCTGGCACTGACGGCGGAGGCCTGCTGGCGTGGCGTGGGGACGCCGGCTGGCGTTGGCGTGGCGGGGCGGCGGCCGGTTGGCGAAGCAAGCGGTGCCCCTGTCACGCAGCCCGGCCCGGGCCCGGAATAGGGCGGCGCACGCTTTCGTTTTAGAATGTATAAAACGCACAGACCAGACCGTAATGACGCCTCTGGCCGTCGGTGCACACCCCACCCGGCACCACCGCTGAGGAGCACTCATGACCGAGCCCGAAATCCATAACCCGTTCGCCCTCATCGGGCTGACCTACGACGACGTGCTGCTGCTGCCCGGCCACACGGACGTGATTCCCTCCGAGGCGGATACCGGGTCGCGTGTCTCCCGGCGCATTACCGTCAACACACCGCTGCTCTCCGCCGCGATGGATACCGTCACCGGATCCCGGATGGCCATCGCAATGGCGCGGCAGGGCGGTCTTGGCGTGGTGCACCGCAACCTCTCCATCGATGATCAGGCGGAGCAGGTGGACCGCGTCAAACGCAGCGAGTCCGGCATGATCACCAACCCTGTGACCATCGGCCCGGATGCCACCTTGCAGGAACTCGACGACCTGTGCCGGCACTACAGCGTGTCGGGACTGCCCGTCGTCGACGCCGAGGGCAAGCTGCTGGGCATCGTCACCAACCGCGACACGGTCTTTATCCCGGACAGCGAATACCTGCGGCGCCTGGTCCGCGAGGTCATGACGAAGATGCCGCTGGTCACCGGCACTGTCGGGATCAGCCGCGAGGATGCCTCCGGCCTGCTCGCCAAGAACAAGATCGAAAAGCTGCCGCTGGTCGACGACGACGGCCGGTTGCGCGGGCTGATCACGGTCAAGGACTTTACCAAGGCCGAGCAGTATCCGCTGGCCACCAAGGACGACGCCGGCCGGCTGCGCGTGGGTGCCGCGATCGGCTTCTTCGGGGACGGCTGGGAGCGTGCCATGAAACTGGTCGACGCCGGCGTGGATGCGCTTTTTGTGGACACGGCCAACGGCCACAGCCAGGGTGTGCTGGACATGATCGCACGGCTCAAGGCCGAGCCCGCCGCCGCGAATGTTGACATCATTGGCGGCCAGGCAGCCACCCGCGAGGGTGCGCAGGCGCTGATCGATGCCGGTGCCGATGGCATAAAGGTGGGCGTGGGGCCGGGGTCCATCTGCACCACCCGAGTGGTGGCCGGAGTAGGGGTTCCACAGATCACCGCCATCTACGAATCCGCCAAGGCCGCGATTCCTGCCGGCGTGCCGCTGATCGCCGACGGCGGCCTGCAGTATTCAGGCGACATCGGCAAGGCGCTGGTGGCCGGCGCTGATACGGTGATGCTGGGCTCCCTCTTGGCGGGGACCGAAGAGGCCCCCGGCGAGCTGATTTTTGTCAATGGGAAGCAGTTCAAGACCTACCGCGGGATGGGTTCGCTCGGTGCCATGCAGACCCGTGGCAAGAGCACCTCATACTCCAAGGACCGCTACTTCCAGGCGGATGTTTCCGGGGACGACAAACTCATTCCCGAAGGCATTGAAGGCCGGGTGGCGTACCGCGGGCCGCTCTCATCCGTGGCCTATCAACTGGTCGGCGGGCTGCGCCAGACAATGTTCTACACGGGCGCACGCACCGTCCCGGAGCTCAAAGCGAAGGGTAAGTTCGTCCGCATCACCGCCGCCGGGCTCAAGGAATCCCACCCGCACGACATCCAGATGACGGTGGAAGCGCCCAACTATGGCTCCAAGTAGCCCCCACCGGCCACGACGGTGCGTTGCTGCATAGGCACCTACGCTAACCTTGAGCAGTGACTTATGACATTGAAATCGGCCGTGGCAAGCGTGGGCGCCGTGCCTACTCCCTGGATGACATCGCAATAATACCGTCCCGCCGGACCCGCGATCCGAAGGACGTTTCGGTCAAATGGCAGATTGATGCCTACCAGTTTGAAACCCCCGTCATCGGCGCCCCGATGGATTCGGTGATGTCCCCGGCCACCGCGATTGCGCTGGGTAACCTGGGCGGTTTGGGTGTCCTCGATCTGGAAGGACTCTGGACCAGGTACGAAAATCCGCAGCCCGTGTTGGACGAGATTGCCGCGCTGGAGTCCTCCGTGACGGACCCAGCCGCAACCCGCCGCATGCAGGAGCTCTATGAAGCGCCTGTCCAGCCCGAACTGATCACCTCACGGCTGGCCGAGATCAGAGCAGCGGGCGTCACCGTCGCGGGCGCCCTGACCCCGCAGCGAACGCAGGAATTCTACAAAACCGTCGTCGCAGCAGGTGTGGATATCTTCGTTATCCGGGGCACCACGGTCTCTGCGGAGCATGTCTCCAAGACCGCGGAGCCGCTGAATCTCAAACAATTTATCTATGAGCTCGATGTGCCGGTCATCGTCGGCGGAGCTGCCGGCTACACTCCCGCGCTGCATCTGATGCGAACCGGTGCGGCAGGAGTCTTGGTGGGGTTTGGCGGCGGCGCGTCCACCACCACCCGCCGGGCGTTGGGCATCAGGGCTCCAATGGCCAGCGCCATCTCCGACGTCGCCAGTGCCCGGCGGGATTATTTGGATGAGTCCGGCGGCCGGTACGTGCATGTCATTGCCGACGGCGGCATGGGCTCCAGCGGTGACATTGTCAAGGCCATCGCGATGGGCGCCGACGCCGTGATGCTCGGAGCCGCCTTGGCGCGTGCCGATGAGGCTCCGGGGCAGGGCTGGCACTGGGGTGCCGAGGCGCACCACCCGGAACTGCCACGCGGGGACCGGGTTCGTCTGGATACCGTCGGACCCTTGGGTGAGGTGCTTTTCGGGCCGGCGCACCAGGCCAACGGAACTTCGAACCTGATCGGCGCGCTCCGCCGTTCCATGGCCACCACGGGCTATTCGGATCTGAAGGAATTCCAGCGCGTGGAAGTGGTGGTTTCCTAGCAGGAGTTCTTGTCAACTGCTGTGAGACCACGGACACAGACAACGGTGCCCTGATAAGCAATCGAGCCGCCATATTCCACCCTGATTAACCGCCATTTTGAGTTAACAGCCACAGCGAATGGAAACAGGTTCAGAGTGCTGATTCTTGGCAGCGAAATCCAGTGCTGTTGTGTTGGGTTTGTTCTTCCCGGCAATGATGAATCATTTAGGTGTGTGCAGCGCCCGTCGGCTCGGACCCTGCCTTTCTGTACGGCAACGAAGTAAGGTGAAGTCACCACAGCGTTGTCCAGCCAGGAGGTCCGCATGTCCGCCGCAGAACATCCCACAGGTAATCTTGGTCCGCAGGCCCGTGAGGCCGCTCTGGTGGCGCTGAAAGCGAGCAGTGGTCCCGGCCAGGAGCTGGATATCCTGGTGGTGGGCGGCGGCGTGGTGGGCGTTGGCGCCGCGTTGGACGCCGTCACCCGGGGTTTGAACGTAGGCATAGTGGAGGCCAACGACTGGGCTGCGGGAACGTCGTCGCGCTCCTCCAAACTCATCCACGGCGGCCTGCGGTATCTGCCGATGCTCGAATTTGCGTTGGTCACCGAGGCACTGCAGGAGCGCGGTCTGCTGCTCCAGCGCATTGCCCCGCACCTGACCCGTCCGGTCCCGTTTCTGTATCCGCTGACCAAACGGTTTGTTCAGCGGCCCTTTGTCGGCGCCGGCATCTTGCTCTACGACACGCTGGGGCTGACCTCCGGCAACAGCCGTGGCGTGCCCAGGCATAAGCACTTGAGCAAAAAAGCGACCCTGCGGGCTGCCCCAAGCCTCAAGGACGACGCCATGATCGGCTCCATCCGCTACTACGACGGGCAGGTCGACGACGCCCGGTATGTAGCGAACATGGTGCGCACCGCCGCCAGCTACGGAGCGTACGCGGTGAACCAGGTCAGCGTCGTCGATTTCCTGCGCGAGGGTGAGCGCGTGGTGGGGGCGAAGGTCCGAAACAACCAGGACGGCACTGAGTTCGACATCCGAGCCAAACAGATCGTGAACGCGACGGGCGTGTGGACGGATGACACGCAAGGCATGGTCACTGACCGCGGGCAGTTGAAGGTGCGCGCGTCCAAGGGCATCCACCTGGTGGTGCCGCGGGATCGGTTCCAGTCCACCGTCGGGCTGATTCTGCAGACCGAAAAGTCCGTCCTCTTTGTGATCCCCTGGGGGCGGCACTGGATCATTGGGACAACGGACACCGACTGGGAGCTGGACAAGGCCCATCCTGCTGCATCCGCGCAGGACATCGATTATCTGCTGGACCACGTCAATAAGGTGCTCAAGCGCCCTCTTACCCGGGAGGACGTGGAGGGCGTCTATGCCGGGCTGCGCCCGCTGTTGGCAGGGGAGAGCGATTCCACCGCCAAGCTGTCGCGGGAGCACGTCGTCTCGCATCCGGTTCCCGGCATGGTGGTGGTGGCGGGGGGTAAGTGGACCACGTACCGGGTGATGGCCAAGGACGCCGTGGATGAGGCCACCCGCACGCTGGACGAAAAGGTCCCGGCCAGCGTCACGGCCACCATTCCGCTGCTCGGTGCGGAGGGTTTCAAGGCGGCTTGGAACCGCAGGAACCGCACCGCGGAAGAGACCGGAGTGCACGTGGCGCGGGTGGAGCACCTGCTGAACCGTTACGGCTCGATGGCGGCGGATGTGCTGCAACTGATCGCCGACGACGCCGGGCTGGGCCGGGCGCTTCCGGGCGCCGACGATTATCTGGAGGCCGAGGTGGTGTATGCCACCACCCACGAGGGCGCGCTGCACGTGACGGACGTGCTCACCCGGCGGACCCGGATTTCGATTGAATCCTGGGACCGCGGCGTCGCGGCGGCACCGGTAGTGGCTAAACTTATGAGTGGAATTCTGGGCTGGAGCGGGGAGCGGCAGGAGACCGAAATCGAAAACTACGTGGCACGGGTGGAAGCGGAGCGTCTGAGCCAAGAGCAGCCGGACGATAAGTCCGCGGACGCGGCCCGGCTGAGCGTGGAAGGCGGCACGTCGCGTACCTGACGCTGCGGCCGCGGCGGATCGGATTCGCGGCACACAGGCGCGGCCGGAAAGGCAGATATGACAGAGGTCCCTCTCGAGCGTTATGACGCGCTGCTGACGACGCCGGAACTGGTCATCCTGGAAATGGAAGCCGGTACCAAGGAGGACGCCGCGGCACAGCTGGCCGCGCGGCTCTACGAGGCGGGTCGTATCTCGGATCTGGACGGCTTCCTGGCGCAGGTCAACGCGCGGGAGCACCAGATGGCCACCGGGCTGCCGGGCGGAATCGGGATGCCGCATGCGCGCAGTGAATTTGTCACCCGCACCTCTATCGCGGTGGGCATCACCCGGCACGGATACAGCTTGGACTTCGGTGCGGTGGATGGCCCCGCCACAGTGGTGCTGCTGATCGCCACGCCGGCCAGCTCCTTTTCCGAACATCTCGAGGTGCTGGCCACCTTGGCACGCTCGTTGTTCAAGGAGAACTTCCGGGAGTCGCTGCGGCGCGCCCACGACACGGAGGTCATTGCTGAATTGATCAACTCCACACTGGTGTTTTTCGACCACTGAGTTCGGCGACAGGCCACGGCCTGTCGTTTAGCGGGCAGCAAGGATGGTGACCTTGCATGCGTGCCAGCTCGGTCGGGGGCTTCCAGCGCCTGTGGGACCATTGGGATTTCTACACGCGGAAGAAGTACCTTTAAGGGGTGTTGAAAACCGCCCTGAAACCCCGCTGGATTGCCGCGCTGATCTTTGCGCTCGCGATCTCCGGAGTCTTCGTCCTGCTCAGTCAGTGGCAGTTTTCCCGGTCCACGGAGCGCACGGATGCTCCGCCGGTGGTGCTGGAAAGCGCCAAGCCACTGCTTTCCGTGCTGGATCCGGGGACTCCGATGCACTCCGGCGCGGCTGACCAGCTGGTGACCGCCACGGGGCACTTTGATGCCTCCCGGCAGGTGCTGGTGCAGAACAGGCTGCAGGACGGCGAGAGCGGATACTGGGTGGTGACCGCGTTCGTCGTCGACGGCGCCCCGGTCCTCAAGGGTGCCGTCGCCTCGAACGAGACGGTCATTCCGGTTGCGCGCGGCTGGCTGAGCGATCCGGCACAGGCCCAGGCGCCGACGTCGGGCCCCATCAATTTGGGCGGACGCCTGATACCGTCCGAGGCCCCCAACCCCAAGCCCGATGTCCCGGCAGGGGAAGTCGCGGCGCTCTCCACCGCCCAGCTGGTCAACGTCTGGCAGGTCAGCAGCTACCCGGGCTTCATTATTTCCAACAGTGAGCTGTCCGGGGGCAAGGACGTGGGGGCCCGCGCGGTCGCCGGGAATCTGCACGCCATCACGGTAACGGCACAGCCGGATGAAGCACCCGTCAACTGGCTCAATATCTTCTACGCCATCGAGTGGTTTGTCTTCGCCGGCTTCGCTGTGTTCCTATGGTGGCGGCTCGTGTCCGATGAGTATCGCCGCGGTCAGGAAGGCGACGACGACGATTACTATGACGGCGATGACGACGACGACGACGACGGCGACAGCGGACTGCCCGCAGGGCAGCAGACTACGGGAACCCCAAACGAGGGCGGCACGACGGCCCGAAAATCCAGTGAGGTACATCAGTGACAGCTCCATCCAAGGCTCCCAAACGACGTTTCGGCGGTACCGCCGCGCAGATCAAATCGGCACTCGGGTTTTACAAGGCGCTTGCCTACCTGACCGGGTCCATGCTGCTGCTGCTCACGGCCGAACTTGTGGTGCGCTATGGCTTCAGTTCGGTGCTGATGGCCGGTGGCACCGACGCGGCGACGGGGACGGCGCACGGGTTCGGGTTCGCCGCCGTGCAGGACGGCGGCTTCAGCGTCATGGGCGGCTTTAATCTCTCCACGACTGTGCTGATTGTGCACGGCTGGATGTATGTGGTCTATCTGATTGCCGATTTCCGACTGTGGTCGCTGATGCGCTGGCCGTTCAGCAGGTTCATCCTCATCGCGCTGGGTGGGGTCATCCCGTTTCTGTCCTTTTTCCTGGAGACCAGGATCCACCGGCAAGTGGAGTCAGAGCTGGCAACTTTCCCCAAGGCCTCCAAGCGCTACTGATCCCCACGTTCCGTCGAGGCTTCCGGCTTGGGTTAAGATTGATGGGTGACTACCCCCGTTATGGCCCAGACCGCGCATCAGCCCGTCCTAGTCGTTGACTACGGCGCCCAGTACGCCCAGTTGATCGCCCGCCGCGTCCGCGAGGCCAATGTGTACTCCGAGGTGGTTCCGCACACGCTCAGCACCGAACAGCTGCTGGCCAAGAACCCGGCAGCCATCATCCTTTCCGGTGGTCCCTCTAGCGTCTACGCGGAAGGTGCCCCGTCCGTGGCAGCGGATCTCTTCGAAACCGGGGTCCCCGTGCTGGGGATCTGCTACGGCTTCCAAGCCATGGCGGCGGCGCTGGGCGGCACGGTTGCACAGACCGGTCTGCGCGAATACGGTGCCACCGATATCACCACGGTGGGGGAGGGTCGCTCGATTCTTGCCGGCACCCCCAACCACCAGAATGCCTGGATGAGCCACGGCGACAGCGTCCAGCAGGCTCCGGCCGGATTTGAAGTGCTGGCCAGCACGGCGGGCGCCCCGGTGGCGGCGTTCTCCAATGAGGCGAAATGCCTCTTCGGTGTGCAGTGGCACCCGGAGGTCAAGCACTCGGACTACGGCCAGCAGGTGCTGGAAAACTTCCTGTTCAACGGCGCCAAGCTGGAACCGAACTGGACCACCGGCAACATCGTCGAAGAGCAGGTCCAGCGGATCCGCGAACAGATCGGCGGCGCCCGGGTGATCTGCGGGCTGTCCGGCGGCGTGGACTCCGCCGTGGCTGCCGCACTCGTCCAGCGTGCCGTGGGTGAGCAGTTGACGTGTGTCTTCGTCGATCACGGTCTGCTGCGGGAGGGCGAGGCGGAGCAGGTGGAGCGGGATTTTGTCGCCGCGACCGGCGTCAAGCTTTATGTTGCCAAGGAAACAGACCGTTTCCTCGACGCCCTTGCCGGCGTCTCCGATCCGGAAACCAAGCGCAAAATCATCGGGCGGGAGTTCATCCGGGCGTTCGAAGAGGCGGAGCGGACGCTCATCAATGCGGCCGGCTCGGATGGGGAAGCGATCAAGTTCCTGGTGCAGGGAACGCTGTACCCGGACGTCGTGGAGTCCGGCGGCGGCGAGGGGGCCGCGAACATCAAGAGTCACCACAATGTGGGCGGCCTGCCCGAGGATCTGCAGTTTGAACTGGTCGAACCGCTGCGGGCGTTGTTCAAGGACGAGGTACGGGCCGTCGGCGCGCAGCTCGGGCTGCCGGCTGAAATTGTCGGGCGCCAGCCATTCCCCGGGCCCGGACTGGGGATCCGCATTGTCGGGGACGTCACCCGGGAGCGTCTGGAACTGTTGCGGAAGGCCGACGCCATCGCGCGTGCGGAACTGACCGCCGCCGGGCTGGACAACGAAGTGTGGCAGATGCCCGTGGTGCTGCTGGCCGATGTTCGCAGTGTGGGAGTGCAGGGCGATGGCCGGACTTACGGTCACCCGATCGTGCTCCGTCCGGTTTCCAGTGAGGACGCCATGACGGCGGACTGGTCCCGGCTGCCGTATGACCTGCTGGCCCGGATCTCCAGCCGGATCACCAACGAGGTCGACGGCGTCAACCGCGTCGTGCTGGACGTGACCAGCAAGCCGCCGGGAACCATCGAATGGGAGTAGCGGCGAACGGTGCCGCGGATCGGTCGGAAAAGCCGAATTTGAGGTATTTTCTTCGCCGTTTCAGTGCGCCGTTGCCGCGATAACCAGCCAGCCGGGATAGCCTCAAAAGTATGCCCGTATGGTCCAGATCGTCACGCCCAAGCCCTGAGAGCTCAAGCAAACAGAAGAAGGCACTAGTGTCCGAAAAAGTCAGTCAGGGTGAGGGCTCCGAGGAGCTCCGGACATGGCTGGCCGGGCTGGGCACATACTCCGGGCCGGACACGCTGCTGGCATTCACCAAGGCGCCCGAGGGCAGTATCGACCTGACCCACGCCCACCCCTCCGGCCTGGCGCAGCTGCTGGCCGGCCGGCGGACCAGGCTCTCGACCCTGATCCGCGAAACGGGCCACTACGCCGTCGCCGTCCGCACCGCGGGAACCCTGCGCGCGAAAATCTTTGAGCTCGGCTCGGACCGGGGCATCGACGTCGGCTATCTGGCGGCCGGCACGGCCAGCTGGACCAACCCCGGCAGGACCAACCCCGGCGGAACGAACGCCGGCGCGGCGCAACCGCACCATCTCTGCGCACCCGTGCTGCTTACCGCCGTCGTCCTGACCGCCCGGCCCGGCCAGGACGACTACGAACTGCAGCTCACCGAGCAGGCCCGGATCAACCCGGCACTGGTCCGCAACCTCCAGCAGGTCCACGGCATTTCGGTCGATCCGCAGGCGCTGGCCAGGTTGGCCTACAGCACGGCGCGCTTCGATCCGGCCCCGGTGCTGGAACGGCTCCGCGCGCTGGTTCAGCCCATCAAGGGCGCCGAGGTAGAGCACCATCTGCTGGTGTCCACCTTCGCCGACCTGGCCGAGCACCTGCACGATCCTGCGCTGCTGGCCGGCAATCCGTTCGTCGCCGCACTCAGTTCCAACAACGACGGCGGCACGGGCGGACGCGTCGACGGCACGCAGGAGTCCGCACGGGTCAGGTTCCCGCCGCTGGATGCGCGCGCCCCGCAGGACGAACTCCTGGTCCTGGATGCCGACGCCCGGCAGCAGCGCGTGCTGGATATGATCCGCGCCGGAGACTCGCTGGTCGTGTCGACGCCGCCCGGCACCGGGCAGACACAGACGGCAATCAACGCGGTGGCCGCTCTGGTGCACGAGGGCAAGAGCGTCCTGGTCGTCGGGGAGCGCCGGGCCACACTGAACGAACTGGCGCAGCGGCTCAGCGGTCTGGGATTGGACTCCATGCTGCTGCAGCTCGGCGCGCAGACGGGGCCGCAGCAGCTCAAATCCGCGCTGGTCCGTGCCATCGTGCGCAACGAGAAGGCAACCGAGCCCAAGCTGGCCAATTTGCACCGCACCCTGACCGAGCACCGGCACCAGCTGATGGACCACGTCGCATCGCTGCACAATATCCGTGAACGGTGGGGCTGCTCGCCGTACCAGGCCATGCAGTCGCTGGCGGAGCTGACCTCCATCCACCCGGCGCCTGCGACGACGGTCCGGCTCAAGCGCAGCGTCCTGGACAACATCGCGGACCGCGACGAATTGGCCGGGCGATTGCGCCGCGCCGCGGAACTGGGCAGTTTCAGCAAGGCCGCCACCGCCAGCTCCTGGCACGGTGCGCGGCTGGTGACCCGGAAGGAAACCGAAGAGGCGCACGCCCTGGCCACCGGGTTGCTGGAAAAGCTGCCCGAATTCAACCGGAGGATGAACGAGGTCGCCGACTTCGCGGAAATCCGGCAGGGACATACCTTCGTCGAATGGGGTGAGCAGCTGGAACTGCTGGTCGCCGTCCGGGAAAGCCTGGACAAATTCACCCCGGACATCTTCGACCGTCCGGTCACGGATCTGATTTCCGCCACTGCCAGCTCCGGCTGGCGGCGGGAGCGGAATCTGGCGATGGCGGCCATGCAGCGCTCGCGCCTGCGCCGCGTGGCCAAGGAGTACGTCCGCCCGGGCGTCTACATCTCCGACCTGCACAGCTCGCTGGTGCTGGTCCAGGAGCAGCGTGCGCTGTGGGCGGATTACGCCACCACACAGCGCCACCCGGCGGTGCCATCGGGGCTGGCGGATCTGCGCACCGCCCACACCGAAATCGGCAATGACCTGCAGGCGCTCAGCGCCGCGGTGGAACGAACGGCCGCCGGTGGCGAACTGGACCGGACAGCCTTCGACGAGCTGATCGGACGGCTGCGGCGTCTGGTGGATGAGAAGAAGACGCTGGAAACCCTGCCGGAACGGACGCTGCTGCTGGAGAGCATGCGCGAACACGGGCTGGGCGAACTGCTCGATGATTTGGCGGACCGCGAGGTGGCGCCGGCCGAAACCCGGACGGAACTCGAACTGGCATGGTGGCAGTCGGCCCTGGAAGCGATGATCAGCGGTGATGACTATCTGGCCATGTCGGATGGCGAGAATCTGCGCCGCCTGGAAGCAGAATTCCGGCTGGCGGATCAGGCCCACGTATCCAGCGGCAGCGCCAGGCTGCGCTGGCGGCTCGCACAGCAATGGGCGGCCACGGTCTCCGGACGAAACCGGCAGGGCGAACTGCTGCGCAATTTGCTTAAGGACGACCGCGTCACCCTCGAATCCCTCGCCGCCCAGACGCCCAGTCTGCTGGCGAACCTGTTGCCGGTGTGGACAGCCAGTCCGCTGATGCTGCCATCTGTGATTCCGCCGGGACAGCGCTTTGACGCCGTCGTTATTCTGGATGCCGAGTCAACTTCACTGCAGGCCGCACTGCCGGCCGTGGCCCGCGCGCAGCAGGTGATTGCCTTCGGTGATGAGCAGACCGCCGCTCCGCGCGCCTTCTCCGTGGCCATCGAAAGGGTGGCACGCGGGGAGGAAGACTCCAAGCGGCCCGAAAGCATCTTCGGCTCGCTGGCAAAGGTTCTCCCCAGCAGCAGGCTGAGCGTGTCCTATCGCGCGGTTGACGAGGACCTGGTCCTCCAGCTGAGCAAGAGTTTCTACGACGACCAGCTGGAACGGATGCCCGACGGGCGCACCGTCACCGGCCTGGACAGGTCCCTGGTAGTGGACTATCTGCCGGACGGAACGGGACTGCCCGGTAGCGGGACCGACGGCGTCGAATCGGTGGTCGCCGAGGTTAACCGCGTCGTCGACCTGGTCTTCGAACACGCCCGCGTCCGCCCCCGTTCCTCACTGGCCGTGGTGACCGCCAGCGAGCAACACGCGACGCGGGTAGCCCAGGCGATCCGCATGCAGATGCCCAACCACCCGCTGCTGGCTGATTTCTTCGGCTCCGGCAATGAATCGTTCCGCGTGGTGACCGTGGATCGGGCCGCCGGCCTGGTCCGTGACCACATCATTTTCTCCTTGGGGTACGGGCGCACACCGCATGGGCGCGCCCTCCATAACTTCGGCCCGCTCTCGGCGGCTGACGGCCGCTCAAAGTTTGCTCTCGCCATGACCCGGGCCCGGGAACATCTGCAGATCATCACCTGCTTCCGGCCGGAGGATCTGGATGAGGCCCGGTTGAGCCACGGTGCCCGCGATTTCTATGAGTTGCTGGACCGCGAGTTGGCGGGCAATTCACAGCTGGGAACCACTGCCTCACGCGCGGCGGCCAGCGAGCAGTCTCTGGGTGAAGACGCTCTGGTGGCCGATCTGGCGGAACGGCTGCGTGCCTGCGGTGCGCGCGTCTGGCACCGCTACGACGGGGTCATCGATATGGTGGCAGCCGCCGATCCACTGGAGAATCTCGGAAAACAGGACGACGAGATCCCCACACCGGTGGCCGTTGAGTCCGACGGTACGGCCAAGTACCAGAAGATGAGCGTTAGGGAGCGCAGCCGCCTGCATCCGCAGCTGCTGGAGAAACTTGGCTGGCGCTACATGCCGCTGTGGACGATCGAGGTCTTCACCTACCCGTCCCAGTGCGCTGACCGGATCGGAGGCTATCTTGGCCTCTCGCCGGCCCTGAACGAGGGCGCGGTCTCTTCCCTGTTGGGCGCTGCCGGGAGCAGCCTGGGGGCCGGACAGCATCGGAGTTCGGCAGCCGACCGCGGGGCGGCGGAGCCTGCAGCGCAGGAGAACGCCCGGGAGTCTGTGTCACAGGGGAGCGCACCGGACACTGCAGGGCACGGGATCGCACCCCCGGCCCCAGGGCAGGGGACCGACGCGGCGGAGCAGCCGACGACGGCGAGCGCGGTGCGCCAGGGAACTGTGCCGGGAACCGCGGCGCTGGGAACTGCTACTTCGGAAGAAGCGCCGCGGGATACCGCAGAGCCGGAAGAGGCAGTGCCGGAAGAGGCAAAGCCGGAAATGACAGAGCCGGAAAAGTCAGCGCCGGACGAGACTGAGCTGGAGAGAGCAGAGTCGGACGAGACAGAGCCGGGGAGAGCAGAGCCGGAAATGTCCGAGCACTTCGCCCACGGTGGAACTTACGGCCAGGACACCGGCTCGGACGTCAGTCCAACTGCCGGCTCGGTCTCCGAAGACGCTGCCGCTGCCGCTGAGCCTTTGCTCCCTACCGTTGCGGCCAAAGATGACCCGCGGACCTGGGGCGATAATGCGGACGAGGGCCACGACGACTGGCTGAAGGAGCAGCGGCCGCCGCACTGGGGCTAAGCAACAGATGCACGGCCGAACCGGTCAGCTGGAGTCGATCAGCACCAGGAAGAGCTTGCCACGCGCGGAAGCACCCGCCAGCTTCAGGGCCTGTTCCGCAGAGGCAGCCACGACCACCAGACCGTCCGTTTCCCTTCCGGGGAGCAAGTTCTGGGATTGACCGTTTGCCGGTGGTTTCCAGAGCACCGGGACTGCTTCCGCCAATAGTTGGTTGCTGATGGTCTGGTCCAAGCCGGCGCTGGTGCTTAGCACTACGTTGACCCGCTGCCCCGGGTTGATCAATGCGACGGTGGCCGCGTCGGCAAGCCGGATCGGCACTGCTTGGCTGCCCGGCGGTGCGCCAACGAGCAGGCCGGCACCCAGCAGTGCCGCATCCGTGATGACCTGGCCCTTCCGCAGCGGCCCGGAGAGCTGCTGGCCGGCGACGTTATCCACCGAGCGGAAGGCAGCCCCCGGTACGGCGTACTGCGGCAGATTCTGCACCGCGAGATCCCCCGATCCCAGTGTGGTTCCGCCGGCGAGGTCCCTTGCCGCGACCACCGCTTCGAAAGTGGCCAAGGGTGCTGGTGTTAGCTGCTGGACGATCGTGGCGGCCGCGGCGCAGAACAGCAGCGCGGCCAGCAGGCGGCGCCGCCGCCGCAGCAGCCTGGCCAGCCGGTGGCGTAGCGACGCCCGCGACGCAGCACCTGGATAACTTACCGGACGCAGTTGGGTGGATTGTTGACCGAATTGCTTCATCTCTTGACGCTAAGGGTCATTTCCGGTGCGCGGGGAACGGACGAACGGTTTTGTGGTCGGGGCAGGGGCTGGCGGGCGCCGTGGAGGGAGAATGAGCCCGTTTGTATCCGGGGACGGGGCCGGGCCGGCACGCCCTTTGCCGGGGCGCCGGATGGTTTAGCGCGGCTGTGCTATATCAGCTGGCGGCCGCAGCAGCCGCGGTCGACTTACCCGCGGAGACTGTGGGTTTGCCATTGGAGCTGCCGGAGCTCTTGGAACTGCGGGCTCCCGCGGCGGCCGCCGGCGCCGCAGAAACGGACTCCTTCGCGGAGCTTCCCTTGCCCGCAGCCGGCACGCCGGCGCCCTTGCTGTCGCGCGAGTCCGTCCGGTAGAAGCCTGGCCCTTTGAATACGACGCCCACGGAGTTGAACTTCTTGCGCAGCGCGCCATCGCACGACGGGCAGTCGGTCAGGGAATTGTCACTGAACGACTGCACGATATCGAAGGCGTGGCCGCAGTCCTTGCAGGCGTAAGCGTAGGTTGGCACAGATTTTCCTCCTGAAAACATGGGTCAGGGCCGTGGCTGAACCGGGATACGTTAGCAGTCTAAGGCCCTGAGTGCCAATTCTAGCACTCTCTCAGGTGCCACTCGCCGTCGCTGCCGTATAGCCCCGCGGGGTCAGGACGCCGCCCACACGGGCATCCAGGACGTCGTGTTCCAGTTCTCCGGCGGAGAGCAGCTCATGGTCGTACACCACCGCGGCAGTAGCTGGCCGGGTTCCGGTTTGCGCCAGTGCGGCAAGAAACCGGTCGTAGTATCCGCCCCCATGTCCCAGCCGGTTTCCCCCGGCATCAGCGGCCAGCGCCGGCAGCAGGATTCCGGCAGCTCCGGCCATGACATCCGCAGACTGACGTTCTCCGGCAGGTTCGTCCACGGGAGCCAGTCGGCTGCGCCGCAGGGGAATGTCCGGCCGCCAGCGAACCCAGGATAGCTTGAAGTCCGGCTCACACACGGGCACCAGGATCTGGTAGCCGGCCTGGACCAGAACGTGCAGCAGCTGTTCCGTCGGCGGCTCCGTCCCACCGGAAACGTAGGCACCGAGGCGGACGGGGGCAGACCCTGGGACCGGCCCCGCAGCACTGCCCGAATACGACGCCAGCTCCGCCGCGCTGCCCGACGACGGCCTACGCTGCTCCCCGGCGCCAGCCGAAGGGGCATGCTCCCTCCCGTTGCTCAACGAACGCGCCCAGCTCAGCGCTTGCGCAGCCAGGCGCCGGCCGGCGTCCTCGCGGTCGCCGTCGTTCATTGCCTGCCGTCTAACGCGCAATACTGCGCGCATCTCGCTCTTGCCCCTCATCGTTTCTCCCGTTCCCCTTGGAACCGCATCCGAGCAGCTTTTGCCTCCGTCCGGCCGCACCTGCGGTAGCCGGACGAAGGAGCACCGTATTTGCCGTACCTGCACAATCCGTTGCGCCGCTGCAACCAAACTTCAATATCCTCCAGTAGCCTAGGACAATGACTTCTGCACCTCGAGTTCGCAAGGCCGTAATCCCCGTCGCGGGTCTGGGCACACGCTTCCTCCCGGCCACCAAGGCCATGCCAAAGGAAATGCTCCCCGTCGTCGACAAGCCGGCCATCCAGTACGTTGTCCAGGAGGCCGTCAGTGCCGGTCTTCAGGATGTCCTGATGATCACCGGCCGCAATAAGCGCGCGCTGGAGGACCATTTCGACCGGGTGCCGGGCGTCGAACGGCTGCTTGAGGCCAAGGGGGATGAGGACCGGCTCGCGGCCGTCCAGCACGCCACCGAACTCGGCGAGATCCACTACGTCCGGCAGGGCGACCCCAAGGGCCTGGGCCACGCGGTCATGCGCGCCAAGACCCACGTGGGGAACGAGCCGTTTGCCGTCCTGCTCGGTGATGACCTCATCGACGAGCGCGACGAACTGCTGACCACCATGATGGATGTGCAGGCCAAAACCGGCGGATCCGTCATCGCGCTGATCGAGGTGGAGCCCGAGCAGATCTCCGCCTACGGCTGTGCGGACATGGAGGAGATCGACGGCGAAAGCTACGTGCGCGTCCGGCGGCTCGTGGAGAAGCCCAGCGTGGAGGAAGCGCCATCGAACCTGGCGATGATCGGCCGGTACGTGCTGCATCCGGATATCTTCGCCGTCCTCGAGGAGACGCCGCCGGGCCGCGGCGGAGAAATTCAGCTCACCGATGCGCTGCAGACCATGGCGGGCAGGGAGGGGGATGGCGGTGGCGTCTACGGCGTCGTTTTCCGTGGCCGACGCTACGACACCGGGGACAAGTTGAGCTACCTCAAGGCCGTCGTCACGCTGGCCTGTGACCGTGAAGACCTGGGTCCGGAGCTGCGCAAGTGGCTGGGTGGATTCGCGGCCCAGCTGCCGGCCTAGTGCCGTGTGGGGGGACGCCGGCTGGCCGGTGACACTGGAGTGCGGGGATATTGTGCTCCGGCCGATCCGCTACCGGGACAAAAAAGCCTGGCGTGAAGTCCGCCGGCGCAACGCCGAGTGGCTCGCGCCCTGGGAAGCCACCAGTCCCGTCCCCGGCGCCCAGCTGCCAACCTTCGCCGGCATGGTCCGTGCCCTGAACGATCAGGCGCGGGCGTCCACGGCGCTGCCGTTCGTCATCGCCGAACGGTTCCCCGGCTCCGCGGCGCCGCAGCTGATCGGCCAACTGACTGTCTCCTCGATTGTCTGGGGGTCCGCAATGAGCGCCACGTTGGGGTACTGGGTGGAACAGGAGCGTGCCGGCCGCGGCATTACCCCGACCGCCGTGGCCATGGCCACGGACCACTGTTTCGGCCGTCTTGGCCTGCACCGGATGGAAATTAATATCCGGCCGGAAAACGCGCCGAGTCTGCGGGTGGTGGAGAAACTGGGCTTCCGCGACGAGGGGCTGCGGCCGCGTTATCTGCACATCGACGGGCAATGGACGGACCACCGCAGCTTCGCGCTCACGGCCGAGGAAGTCCCGGAGGGGCTGTTGTCGCGCTGGCTGCGCAGCCGCGGCGACTGACCCACGGCGCCGGACCGGGCGGGATCTAATTCTCCGGTACCTTGCGACACGCCCCAGCTAATGCCCGGGCGGCCATGAATTCCCCTTAAAGTTGAACCGTGGATATCCCCGTGAATACCTCAGTGATTTTGCTGATCGCTGTCGCCCTCTGGCTGGTGTGGGTGGGTCCATATGTGCTGCGCAGACAGCAGCCGATCCCCTTGGCAGACAGTCCGGCCGCGGTCCCGGAGCAGGCCATAGCCTTTGAGGTTGCCCCGGCCCCTCGCCCAGACGTTTTCATGGCCATGGAAACTCCGCCGACGCAGGAGACACAGATGAACAACACCGGCACTTCCCCCGCTCCGTCGGCGGCCAGCGCGCGCCCGCAGACCGCAGCGCGAACGGGGTCCGATGCCCGGCTGCAGGATGACGGCGTCAGGTACGACGGTGGGATGCACGACGGCGGCGGGCGCGGCCAGCACGACGGCGGCACACCTAACGTTGACCGGCACAGTGACGGCGGCCACGACGGCGGCCACGACGGTGCCGCGCGGGCGGCGCCGTCGGCCAGACTTAAAATCCGCTATGGCCGAACCGCCGTGGCCTTGCTGGGCTTCCTGGCGCTGCTGACGGTCGTTATCGGTGGTGGTCTGAAACTGCTGGGCCTGGCATCGGGCCTGATCCCTGCCGCCGGCGGGATCGTCTTCCTCGCCTCGCTTGCATTGCTCCGGGCCCTCGCCATTCGGGGTCGTAGGCGTAAGGTCGACGCCGCCTTCCGAGAGGCCATGGGGTCCGCGCCAGTTCCCGTCCGTACCGCCGCCGCCCACACAGCCACCGCCGGAGCCGCAGGACAGCCAGCTCCCGGCCAGCCCGCCGTTACAGTTTTCGACTCGGCCGATTTTGACGCCGGGGCCACCGGGCACACAGTCCAGGCAGCCCGGGAAGCGAACAAGCCGCTGACCGCCGCCGAACTCCGCCGGGAAGCCCTGGAAGTCGCCGCCCGGGGCGCCGCGGACGCCGAAGTGGCCCACACCCGTGTCGTTGCCGAACCCCCGACCTGGGAGCCGGTCGAAATCCCCAAGCCCGGCTACGTCCAAGCCGCCAAGGCCGACCGTCCCGCCCCGGCCCCGCTGGGACTCCCCGCCGCACCCAAGGCCGCCGCGAAGACATCCATCAAAGCCACCGAAGCTGCCGCGGCCACCGAAGCAGCTGCAGCCACCGAAGCAGCGCCCAGCGAAACCGCCACAGACGTGAAACCGGCCGCCGGGGCGACGGCCGTGGAACCGTCCGGCGGGCAGGCCACAGCGCAACGGTCCGGTGCGCAGACCCCCGCGGGCGCCGTCGTCGTTCCCGCAAAGACCAAACCGGTGCACGGCCTCAGCAACCTCGACGACGTCCTGCAGCGCCGGCGAGCCTAAGCTTCGCCGACCGGCGCTGCTTAGCCCCGAGCGTCCGGTAGGCCGCTGTTTCGGGTCCAGCGTCGTCGGTCTGCACAACTCCCGTCTCAAGCACGGACCCGACAGGCCCGCCGCGATCCGCAAGACCGGGCCCGTTCGCATCCGAGGCAAGATCACGGCTTCCGGCATTCCGCTGACGCGCTGAGCCGGATAGTCTGCTCCCATGGTGTTAATCGCGGTGGCAGGCGGTACCGGAACGGCCGGTCGAATGGTGGTGGCCGAGGCCGCGCGGCGTGGATACGGCGTACGCTCCCTCAGCCGGCACCTGCCCGCGCCCGACCACCCCTCACGCATGGAGGGACCTGAATACGTCGTCGCCGACGCTGCCTCTGGCGAAGGGCTCGCCGAAGCACTGGCCGGGGCGGATCTGCTGATCGAAACCCTGGATGCCAAGATCGGCGCCGCGCTGAAAATTCTCCCCGCCACCAGCGGCCGGTTGCTCCGCGCCGCAGCAGCGGCCGGCGTGGGTCGGGCGGTTCTGCTGACCATCGCCAACGCCGGGAACGCCGATTACGGCTACTACAAGGTGCAGGCGGCCCGCGCACGGCAGTACGAGCGAGCGCAGCTGCCCGCATCCGTGGTCGCCGCCACCCAGTTCCACGATCTGGTGGCCGGCATCTTCAGTTCGGGCGCCAGGTACGGGCTGATCCCCGTGATCAGGGGAGTCTCCTTCCAGCCGATTGCCACCGCGGACGTTGCCCGCGCCCTGGTGGACGCCGCGGTGGATGATGCCGCCCCGGCGCACAGTACCCGGATCATCGGCGGACCCGAGGTGCTGACCATGCGCCAGCTGGTCCAGCAGTGGAAGGCCGCCACCGGGCGCAAGGGCATGACCACCCCGCTGCCGCTGCCGGGCAGCCTGGGCAGATTCCTGCGGCAGGGCGGGAATCTGGTGCCCGAGCATGCCGGCGGGACCGTGACCTTCAGCCAGTGGCTCGATTCCCGCGGCGCTTGAACCGCCGGACTGCAGGATCGGAGTGCTGGATCGGGGGGTGCGGCGTTTGGAAAGTGCAGGTCAGGGCGCTACTCTAAAGAAGTCGATGGCAGTGCCATCGCGGGGCTATGGCGCAGTTGGTAGCGCGCTTCGTTCGCATCGAAGAGGTCAGGAGTTCGAATCTCCTTAGCTCCACCACGAAAGCTCTCTGACCAGCGGAAACGTTGGTTGGAGGGCTTTTCTTCTTGCCCAATTTCCGCCTAGTGACACGGAAACGACACGCTTTTGACCAGCGACACGCTTTGATTTGAACCCATTAGCGCTCATCTTGATATTCCCGGAAGGCCTGCCACCCGATCAGACTCATGGCTTCGCAGGGGGGCGGGTCCTGCCGTCGTCTACAGCACGGACGGACTCCATCATTCTGACTAGCCGATTAGTGCCGATGAGGCGAGACATGCGCCTACGAGCAAGGCCTATTTCGTCATGCGGACGCGTGAGGTCCAAGCTTTGCCGTCCCAATACCTGTAAGGGGCAGCACCTTCTGGATCTGGGTAAAAACCAGGTTCGTTGGCCGAGTCCACCGCTAGATCGGAGGCGGGTTTATCGTTTATGACAGGTGCTTCCTTTTCAAGGTCGTCGCTGAGATTGATAATGCTCGTTTGCATAACCGGTGTAGCGTTCAGAGCCAGCTTGGCTGCGGCTTTTTCTTCACGCAATCTCAGGGCCTCTGCTGCTTTTGCCCCTCGTAGTCGCTGCGCTTCAGCCGTTTTTTCGTCGCGAAGTCGTTGCGCCTCAGCCCCTTTTTCTTCTCGGATTCGTAGAGTTTCGGCCGCCTTTGCAGCTACTGCCTGAGCCTTCAGCTGCTCAGCATCTTCTCTGGCCTGGTGAACGTCCGCAATCGCTTCGCGAATCCCAGATATCTGGGAGTTCTCCGCCAAGATCTTCTCAAGGTCTGCGATGGCTCTGGCATAGGCTTTTTCTTCGAGACTGATGTTGGAGCGCAGAGCCAAGGCCTTGAAGCGAAGATTGTCCGAGTATTTCTTACTTGCAGTCAAGGGCTTAAGACATTCCTTGGCTGCCACCAACTGATCTAACTCGAAATGGGCTTGGGACCTCAAAATCGCCAGCAAACCAGTCAATTCTGAGTCCACAGGCAACGAGTCAGTCAGTCTAATGACCTCTGACCAGTTGCCCTGGTCTGAGTAGAGCTCTGCGAGACTTAGCAGGGCCGGGTACGTCGGATTGAGTCCTTCAACGTACTCAATTGCTTCGGGGATTCTCTGCAGGGACTGTAGCGCTTCCACAAGAGCAAGCGTCAATGCAGCGTTAGTCATGGGGAACTGGGCGGTGACCCCGCCGGCTATCTCCAGCTCGAAGGAGAAATGCGGGAGATATTTCGACATAAAGTGGTTGGCTTCAATGGGGGGCTGCCCATGAATGACACTTTGCAGTGCCTGAACACAAGCCTCGTTGTTGCCGGCCTGCAGATGTTGGAGTCCTAACAGAGCCGCGGCTGCCTGCCCATAGACCGGATGTTGTATGACTCTAGGGTCCAGCTCTGCCGCGTGGCGAGTCACAGCGTAGGCGTAGAGTGCCTTTTCCTCTTTGGGAGCGAGCATTCCTGGCCTGGCCGCAGGTGTATAGCGTGGAGCGGACGCAGAGTTCCGTACTGCAGTTGGTCTGGTTGCAGTCTTGCGTGCAGGCGTCCGCTGAGCAGTGGTCCGACGGGTGCTCGACGTCGACGTGCCCATGATTTTGGTTCGGCCGGCATAGGCGCTGACACCCTTGGCGGAGACGCGAACACGCACTCCAGGCATGACCTTGATTGATGCGCTTTTCTTGAACCCCATTATTTGCCTTTCGACAGTGACAGGCTGAGCCTGAACTCGCTTGCTTCTGATTCTTCCTTAAATTCTAGAGTTGTAACCCCAACCAGACGATTGACGGCTTCCTTGACCTCTGCGGGAGTGGCATAGAAAAACTCACGTCGAAGGTTGACTTTGTTGACTCGTTTAGCCTCGAATTCGCGGTGCAACTGTGCTTCCAGAGCTGCAGCGTCTTCGCTGAAGAAGAGGACGTGGACGTCGTAGAGGAATGGAACGCCGGCTCCGCTAAGTTCACGGATTCGTTCAGTCGGCTCGAGCCTACGAGTCATGCCGATCTTTACGATGCGGTCACCAAAAGCACCCAGATTGGAGATTACATATATGTAGCCCGTGCGCACATTGGCTTGCCGATTTTCAAGGTCGTGGAGCTTGGCGTCGGCATCCGCCACAAATTGCTGCATTGTGGCAATGGCTTCCGGTTCACCGTTCTCTATGGCAATAGCCAAGGCGGCCTGGTATTTGCTGCGTTCCTGCTCAACTTTTTCACGAGCCTTCTGCAGCTCCTTCTCGACCTTTTCTTGTTCGCGGGCCTCCTCCCTCAAAGTTCGCTGGGCCTCACGCTCGTTTGCGACTTTCACATGATAATCAGCGGTGAGCTTGAGTTCGTCCAGTCGCAGCTGGTGATAGTCGTCAGTGATCTCGATGGCCATGCTCTTGCCGAGCTTTTCAATGGAACTCTTGGCGCGCTCCATCCAGAGAATGTGCACGGACTGTTCTAACGCAGTTGTCGGCTTCCGCGTTGTAAGCCCTGAGCATCAACTTGCATTGTTCTCTCACCATTTGGGCTCCCTTGGCAAGGTTTCCGTTGACAGCCCAATTGGTGGCCCCTGTTACCGCACATGCTTTGACTAGTGCTTTTATCGAGGTGCGCAGCTGAGTCAGTCGATCCTTGTACTGGAGGGCATCTTCAAGCGGATGTGAAAAATCGTAGATGCCCAGATCCTGCAGGAGGTTAATTTCACGAGTTTCAACAATGCGGGATTCCAAATCAGCCAAAACGGCCTCGCGCTCGCGAATCCGATGGTCCAGGTCTTGAAGCGCCGAGAGCTTGGCCTCATCTGCTTTGACTGGTGCAGCATTTGGCGTTGGCGTTGCAGTGCCCATTTGGTTCGGTGCTGGTGAGCTCGGCTGGTCGTCAATGACGGCGCCGTAGTGGGTGAGGAGGTCTGGCAGGCCCCCGTTCCAGCCTTGGGATACTGAGCGGACCTTCCAGTCGCCGTTCCTACGGTAGATTTCGGCGACCACGGCAACGCGTTCACTGGAAAGGCCTTCGCAAGGGATGCTGAAAAGGGTGCCAAAATCACTCGTGGCAGTCAGGTCAAGGGAGGACAGTGCCCCCAGCTGGGAGTCTTCCGAGTCCAATGCAGCAGCAATGGCGATGGAGTACACATTTTCGGGCAGTCTTCCGAGTGTTATTTCTGCATTGTGTGCCTGCCCTGGGCCTGCATCATTCCGTCCAAGATACTTGGCTGCACCTGCGGCGTAGTCTGGCTGGTTATAGAAGACAATGTCTGCGTTATCTGTTATTCGGCCGTTGGAATCCAGCAGCAGCATGAACAAGTCCAGTTCGTCAGTTGCTGACGGTGCGGTCCAGCGTAGCTCCAGCCGGAGGGCAGCGTGGAGTGGCGATGCAATAACGGCATTTGCCCCTTTGGGCAGAGATACTTGGGGCATGAGTTGACCAAGCAACGACCGGCCGACAAATCACGTGAGAAACCTAGCGGTGAGTGCCCAGTCTGCGGTGGTCGTCCTACCTAATTGATGCACACCTGCCGCGTTAGTGGCCTAAACGCACCGGCAGAATGCTGCCGAATGCAAATAGCTGGTGCACTAGTGAATCACTGGCTAAATGGACCTGCGGTATATTGCCACTTAAGGGAGTGCCATGGACAGTGATTCAGCCGTAGGTGCCAGTATTCGTGCTGCCCGAAAAGAAGCCGGCCTCCCCTATCAGCCAGACTCGTTAGAGACCGCTTCTTGAACGAGAATAGGGGCTGAAGGCAGGAGGGAAGCTTTACCATGACTACGACCACGAGCACCACCACACCAGCAGGAACCGGTCGGCCCGTACCGGAGGAATCAATCAGTCAGGGCCCGGGCGCGCCGGAGCAGGGCCCCCGGGCCAACCGGTCGGTACGCAGGACCTTTAGCGCCGAGTTCAAACGAGCGATCGTTCGGGAATACGATGCGGCACCGATGGGATCCAAGGGTGCGGTGCTGCGTCGCGAAAGGCTCTATGACTCCCATGTCCAGGAATGGCGGGCCGCGTTCGAAGCGGGCACGCTCGACAAGCCGGCAGCACGTCGGGGCCGGCCGAAGAAAACATCCGAGCAGGTCCAGATCGACCAGCTGACCAAGGAACTGGTCGCGGAGCGGGCCTCGCACGAGAAGACTCGCGACCAGCTGGCTTCTTCGGATGCCGCCTTGGATACCTTGGGAAAAGGAGTCGCGTTCTTGGAAGCTCTCTCGTCGAAGAACGCGTTATCACCGGCATCGGATACCAGTCGTGGCAAGCAGAGACGGTAGCGGAGCTCAGCTCGCATATCGGGGTGGTGAAGGCCTGCAAGCTGGTGGGCCGGTCCCGGGCCACCCATCACCGGCAGGCCAACCCCCAACCGCGGATGCATGGGCCTTGGCCCAAGGCGCAGCACCCGGCGGAGCTCTCGGCGGCGGAGCGTGCCCAGATCCTGACGGTACTCAAACCGGCAGGACTACGCGAACCTTTCACCAACCCAGGTCCAGGACTCCTGACCTAGCGCTTTAATCGCTGAGCGACGTTTCGCGTTTCTTTGTCTCGAATCGCAGGATCCGGTCCGTGCCTGGGTAACGGGTTTCGGTGCTGGTGAGGTGGTCGCAGAGTTCGGCGATCGCGGCCGTGGCCCGTTTGGTGGGGAGGGGGTCGAGGCGGATGGTGAGGTAGCCGTCCCGGCCGGGGTCGATGTCGCCGCTGGTCGTGAGAGCCTGCCGGATCAGGGCGTGGGCTTCGTCGTCGGCGCGGGCGTAGCCGGTGTTGGTGCGGATCTCCCTGGCCAGGGTGGACGCGGTGTTGAACGCGGCCATCCGGATCGCGTGGGTGAGCAGTTTCGTCTCGGTGTCCAGGACCTGCTGGCCCGGGGCGATGTCACCAAGGGGTACCCGGGCCGGGATCTCCTTATGCACCGCCTGCGCCTCCTCGAAGACGGTTTGGGCGGTGAAAAGGTCCGCGGTGATCGCGTTGTGCCCGGCATTGGTGATCAGGACCGTGGCCGTTCCCGGCGCCGGGGTCCGGGCCGCCAGCAACGCGGCATCGGTGTCGGCGAGGGCCTTCCCGTACCGGGTTTTGGCGGTAAGTACGTTCTGGTAGGCCTTGCGTTTGGCCGGGTTCGGCACCGACCGTTCCGGATCATCATCGGTACTGGTGTAGGCGTCGTGGGAATCCAGGGCGAAGCGGATCCTGGCGTAGCGGAAGTAGTTTTCCTGCCGCCACCTGGCACCCATACGGTAAATCGCTTCCCCGGTAGCGAGGTTTGTGTCGGTGGTGAGGATGTGGATCTGCCGTAACCCGCCTGCCGGGACCTTGACCTTGCGGCTGATCTGGCGCATCGACAACACTTCCCCGGTAGTTCCGACAGGCACCTCGACCCGGATGTCGGCCGCGGCCCAGGTCCGGGTTTGTCCGTGTTCGTCGGTGTGCGTGACCTCGCTGAAGAGGGAGTCGTCGATGTCCCCGGTGGTGCCCTTGCGCCAGGTCAGCACATCGAAGCCTTGCCCGCTCATGTGTTGGAACAGGGCCGGGGACCAGCCGCCCCGGTCGAAACCGACCAGCACCCTGCGGTCATCGCCGATAATCAATCGCAGGGTCGGCAGGAGCCGGCGCAGTTCCCCGGTCAGCGCGGCCCCGGGTTCGGCCATGACCACCAGCACCGGGGACCCGTGTCCGTCGGCGACCCAGGTCTCCTCGGTCGCCGGGACCGGGAACTTCAACCTCGTGGAATGGACCTTCCCGATCTTCCTCGTGCCCTGATAGGCGCGGACATGCCCGTCAACGTAGAGCACCGCGGCCAGACCCCCGCCCTCCTCGTCACCGCTGCCGTTCAGGTGTCTGGTTGCCATCGCGGTCAGCAGTTCCCCGGCCCTGCCGGTCCCGGCCAGGGCCGCGGTTTTGCGGCGGAGGGTTTTCACTTCCGGCGCCCGGTCCAGACCCAGCACCCGTCCCATCGCGACCGGGTCGATCCGGGTTATCCCCTCGGCCCGGGGTTCCCCGGCCAGGGCCTGAAACACCGCCCCGGTGAGGATGGTGTCCAGACCGTAAAACCCGTTCGGCAACGCCCCGAACACCTCCTTCGCACACTCCAGCAATCCGGTGTTCACCAGGGCGGGCAGGGCCAGGAACAGCCCGGCCAACGGCACCCGGGCCGCCGGGGCGAACGCCGGGGCCGCGCATTCCAGCAGCCCGGTCCGGGCCCAGGCCCGTTCCCCGGACCGGTCCGCCGCAGCCGGCAGAACCGGCAGCCCTTCCGCCGGTTCGGTGATGACGGGACCGGCTTCCGGGTCCTGCCGGGACGGGTGCGCAGTGGCCGGTTCCTGTGCGGCGGTTTCCATGGCCAATGTCCGCCGGACGGTGAATTCGGAGACACCCACTTTCGCACCGACTGCGCGCAGTGGCAGGCCGGTGGAGCGCAAGGCGCGGATCTCGGACATCATGGATTCCGTCAGCCGGCTGGGCCCCCTCGGGCCCGGCTTTTCCGGGGCCAGACCCAACACCCCATCCATGGCCAGGATCTGGCGCCAGCGCCACAACGTGCCCGGATCCACACCGAAAGCGGCAGAAATCTCCGCCACCGACGCGGCCTTAATGTCCGCCAGTTTCGCCGCCGTGAACCGGCGCGTCGCGGTGTCCCCGACATCCCAGGCGTAAGAGAGTTCCCCATGAACAAAAGCCCTGCCACCCGTCTCATCCTCGACCAGCGACACCGCCAGACCAATCGGGACGGCACTGGCGTCCATGGCCATCGGAAGGGGCAGTTGAGATGTCATCACGCCCATCATCCACCCCTCCCGAAGCCGCCGATTATCTTGCTTAGATTCTATCGCGTCTGAGGGAAAATTAACAGCCGACCACTCAACAAAAACACCGGAATCACACGGAAGCCATCGCGACAGTCACGCCCTATGTCCAGAGTCCTGAGGTCTACGTCCGTGAGCTGGACGAGGGAAGGTATTGGTGCTCGCAGCGGAGCATGTATCGGGTCTTGGCGGAGGCCAAGATGGGCGGGGAACGGCGCCGGCAGGCCACCCATCCAGCTCGGGCGATTCCCGAGCTGGTCGCCACGGAGCCGAACGACGTGTGGTCGTGGGACATCACCAAAATGCGTGGCCCGGCCAAGGGGATCTGGTACCACGCCTACGTGGTGCTCGATATCTTCTCCCGCTACGTGGTCGGTTGGCGGATCGAACGTATCGAAGACGGTCAGCTTGCCGCTGACCTCGTGCAGGAGATCGTTGCTGTGTTTCGTCAACTTTAAGTAGGCCGTTTCAGCGCTAAGAATCAGGCCATCTGAGCACCGTTTCCGGCCATTTGGGTTGGTTGCCTATTTCATCAGGGCATGCTTGACCCTGTAGGACTCGCCGCGGAACTGAAGCAGTCGCCCGTGATGGACGATGCGGTCGATGACGGCAGCTGCCATGTTGTCATCACCGAACACCGTTCCCCACCGGGAGAACTCCAAATTCGTGGTGATAATCAGACTCCGTTTTTCGTAGCCATCGGCGATGACTTGGAACAATAACCGGGCGCCTTCGGTGTCGATCGGAAGGTATCCAAATTCATCAATCTATGCGGATATCCGCATAGATTGATCTATGCCGAGCCGGTAACTATGCCGAGGTGCTGGGAACGCGGGTACCAGAAGAGGCCCTGCCGCTGGGGTCCGGACAAGAATCGGCTGTTCCCATATCGGCATAGTTACAGGCTTTCAAGGAACGCCAGTGTCTTGTCTGTCGGGTGGTAGCGTCCTGGGGTTGCCGCTGTGGGTGTCACGAGGGCGAGTGCTTTTTCCTTGATGGTGAGGTCAGCATGGATATATGCGTCCGTGGAACGAACTCCCGCGTGGCCAAGCCACAATGCGATCACTGAGGTATCAACGCCGGCTTGGAGCAGGGACATGGCACAGGTGTGGCGGAAGACGTGGGGGTGAATTGTCTTGCCTTCCAGTGACGGGCATTGTTGCGTAGCGGTCTTGGCATGAGTGCTGACGCGCAGGGCGACGGCATCGCGGCTGAGGCGGCGTCCGATGCGTGTGGGAAAAAGTGGGTCCTGGGGTTGGACTGCTCGTTCTTTCAACCAGGCCCGCAGTAGCGCTTCGACGGGGACATTGAGTGGAACCTTACGTTGCTTGCGTCCCTTGCCTTCACATCGCACGTTGGCGCCGGTCCCCAGCGTCACGTCATTGCAATTCAGCCCGGTGATCTCCGAAACGCGCAGCCCTGTCTGAATGGCCAACAGCATCAGCGCCTTGTCTCGGCGCCCTTCCCAAGTGGATTGGTCTGGGGCGGCGATCATGGCGTCAACTTCCGGTGCCGTCAGGAAAGTGACGATGCGTTTTTCGAACCGTTTGGGCGGAATCGCCAACACTCGCTGGATCAGGAGCGCATGTTCGGGATGGCGCAGTGCCGCGTAGGAGAAGAGCGAACGGATCGCGGTGAGGCGGACATTGCGGGTTCTGACGCTATTGTGCCGCTGGTCCTCGAGATGGTTGAGAAACCGGGAGATCATGGTCGCGTCCAGGTCGTCCCAATCGAGTCGAGCTGGCAATTTCTTGGTCTGTTCATACACGAACTCCAAAAGGAGTTTGAGGGTGTCTCGGTAGGCGGCGATGGTGCGGGGACTAGCTTGGCGCTGTTGGGCGAGGCGGTCCGTGAAGAACAGTTGCAGGGTCGAGGCGATGAGCGTCATGAGCGTGCCTTCATCCACTGCGCGTCTTGACGTGCGGCGGCCACGGCAAGCAGTTCCGGCGCCGCCGAAAGATACCAGTACGTGGAAGCCGGTTCGCGGTGGCCAAGATACGTTGACAGTGACGGGATCTTGGCCTGCACGTCCTCGTCGCTGCGGTACCAACCAAGCAAGGTTTGAATGGCAAAGGAATGTCTTAGATCATGAATTCTGGGGGCGGAGGGCGAATCGGCCCCGATTCCGGCAGCAGTCACCAGGCACCGGAACGTATGCTGCACGACCTGGTAGCTGAGGCGCTTGCGGGTCAGGGACACGAAGAAACTGGCGTCGATTGATGTTGGCTGCAGTTCATCGCGCAAGGTTGCATGACTCTTCAACGCCTGGATGGTGCTCTCCTGCACTGGCACGAGCCGGGACTTGCCGAACTTGGACTCGCGGATCAACAACACTCTCTCGCTCCAGTCCACGTCCGTGCGGTCAAGTTTGATGGCCTCACCAATGCGCAGCCCAGTTGCCGCCAACAACCCAATCAAGGTTTCATAGGTAGCCGCCCGCAATGGTTGGTCAATCAAGCAGCGGGCCTGGCTCATCAACGCTCCGATATCAGTACTGGAGTAGATGAATGGCAGACGCCATCGCTGGCGGTGGGGCATCAGCTCTAAGGGCGGGACTTCGGTGCCGGGATAGATCCCGGAGAGATAGCGGGCGAATCCGCGTGCCGCGGTCATTCGCCTCGGGCCCACGCTCGAAGGTGCCGTTGTCGATGGTTGCTGCGACCACTCCAACGCCGCCTGCGTGGTTATCGTCGTGCATCCACGGGTATCAAGGAACACTACAAAGCCTGGCAGCAGCCGGTGGCTTTCAGCGAGTTCGTGCCCGAGTGAACGGCGCAGCTGCAGATAGTTCGCCAGGTCCTGCTCCAGCCCGCTCATCGTGCCGTCCCCGGCCATGGTTGGGCCACCTGGCGCAGCGAGTCAAAGTCGACCTTGGCATAAAGAGCCGTCGTGGCCAGATCCTGGTGACGCAGGACCTGGCTGATCGTCGTAAGGCCGGCGCCCTGTTTGAGCATCTCACCAGCCAAGGCATGCCTGAGCCGGTGCGGGCCAAACTTGGGTAGTCCCGCGCGTTTGCAGGCGCGTTCAATGACGTCTCCGACCAAGTCGGCACGGATCGGTCCCCGAGGAGCGCGGCAGGTCAAGAAGACATGAACGGCATCGGCGGGGTTCCGGCCACACGACAAATAGGCCACCAAGGCTTCACCGACTCCGGCGAGCAGCGGCATCCGGTCCTGCCGGCGGGCCTTGCCACGAACCACCAGTTCACCGGCACGCCAATCCATGTCACACAGTTCCAGCCGTGCGACCTCGATTGATCGCAGCCCCAGACGGGCCACCAGCATCGCAATCGCGAAATCCCGGGCGCCCAGCTGCGTGCTGCGGTCAAAACTGTCAAGCAACAACTGCACATCGGTAGCCGAGACTGTCGGTGGCGGCAGAGTTGCCAACCGCCAGCCACCCACCGGGGGTACGGCCGATCCCAGCCGCAGCTCGGTGATTCCTTGCAGATACAGGAAACGCAAAACGGCCCGTAGTTCAGCCACACGGCCCTTCGCCGAGCCGGCCGACACCCTGTTGCACTCCCGTAGCAAGAACGCATTGACATCCGCCCCCGTCAAGGCCGACGGCACGAAAACACCACTACTGTGACACTGTTCCTCGAGGAATCGTCGTGCCGTGTTCTCATATCGGTGCACCGTTGTCGGGGCGAGTCCACGTTCCTGGAACATCCAGGAACGATATTCATCCATCAGCTCGCCAAGTGCTGTCGCCAACGGGGATGCCGCCGGGGCAATACCGGAGTACCGCAAAAATTCCAGCAGTGGCACCAAAGCCCGCGGGCCAGGGAATCTCCGAGTTACCACTGCTTTCCGGGCAGACAAAAACCCGCTCAGGACCTGCTCATTCAACTCCTCGGCCCTCAACCCCTCGGAAGAGAGCCATCGACCGACCCGCCCAATGTCCTTGAGCATGTTCCGGATTGTGCCCGGCGTGTAGCCCCGCCGCACCAACCATGCCCGATACCCCTCAACCTGCGCACCCAGTTGACCGTCATTTCTCTTCGGTCCAGACATGAGATTTCGCCTCCTTCATGGAAGCACCGTTGCTTCCATGACCAGCGTCCTCCCACGGAAACTATGCCGATATGGGAACAGTCGATTCTTGTCCGGACCCCAGCGGCAGGGCCTCTTCTGGTACCCGCGTTCCCAGCACCTCGGCATAGTTACCGGCTCGGCATAGGTCGATGGCCAGGATCTGGTTTTTGGCCAGGGATGCCAACTCTTTATCCAGGCGGTCTTCGTCCTTGGCCCGGCGCAACGTCATCACCAGGGAGGACGTGGTGAAGAAACGTGCCTGGATGCCTTTCTGGCAGGCGGCGGCCACCAAGGCGGAGGCCATGTGGGTTTTGCCGGTGCCCACGTCCCCGTAGAGGACCAGGTCCTGGGCGTGGTTGATGAACGCCAGGGATTCCAAGGCCTGCCGTCCGTAGTCTTCGGGGAATCGGACGCTGGAGTAATCAAAACCGGACAGGCTTTTCAACGCCGGTAGGCGCGCGGATTTCAACAGCCGGGCCCGGCGTGATTCCTGCCGGGATTCGTGCTCTGCCAACAGCACCCCGTGGAGGTATTCGCGTTGTTTCGGTGTTCCTTTCTCGGCCCATTCACTCAAGACGCTGCCGGTCAGGGAGGCATGTTTGCCTGCTTCGAGGATGTCTTGGACGGTGGTCATGCTCATGCGACTTCTCCCGTGGTCGTCTCCAACGTGGTGAAGGTGTCGTAGATGCTCAGATCCACGTTCGCAGCAGCCGGTTCGGTGCCGTGCGCCAGCCTGCGGGCCAGCATCCCCAGCGCTGCCATATCTGGTTCATCCCCGCGCTGGATCAGCGTGTCAGCGGCCTGCATCGCGGCATCGAAGCCGGCGGATCCTGAAGCGGCATCCACCGCGCTGAGCAACCTGCGCCGGTCCTTTACGGTCGCTTTGTCCAGCCAGTCGCGCACCGGGTCGGTGACCAGGGCCCGCAGCGGGGAATGCCCCCAGGCACCGGGTTTGGTGACCAGCAACGGGACCAGGGATGCTGGTTCGAAGATCGTCTGGGCCTGGTGTCCGAAGGCCCGCGGGAAGGACCTGACCGGGGCTGAGTGCTCATCAAGGATCTGCACCACGTCGTGGCGCAACCCCACGGTGAGGTTCCTGCTGTGGAAGGCGGGCCCGGCGGCATAGGTGTTCCCATCAATGAGGATATTCCCGGTCTTATCGGCCTTCCGCGACTCATAGCGCACCGGGTCGAAAGCGACTCCGGGCAGCGCCAACGAAGCGGAAACGTCGTGGGCGAATAACTCGCCCACGCTCAGGCCCTTGCGATAGTGCGTGGTGGTGGCCAACGCATCGCACCTGGCCAGCAACACCTCGTTCAGGCCGGCCAGCGTGGCGGCCTCTGGTTCGGGAACCATGAAGTTACGGCGCAGGAATCCGACCGCGTTCTCCACGTTCCCTTTCTCGTGGCCCGAGTACGGGTTGCAGTAGCGGGACTCGGACCGATAGTGAAGCTTGAACGCACCAAAGAGTTTCGTCTCCACGACCTTGGTCCCGACCCGCCGTCCGATGCCGGTGGCGTTATCAAAGACCATCTGCCGTGGCACGGCCCCAGCGTGCTCGAACACCCTGCGCAGTCCGTGGCTGACGCATTCGGCAGTTTCGCCCCGGTACGCCTGAACGAAGCGCATGTTCGAAAACGGGAAAGTCACCACCAGAATATGCAGGATCTGCCGGATCCCGGCAATGATCGCCTCGGCCTGCCCGAAATCGACCTGCACCGTTCCGGCCGGCCACACCAGTTCAGTGAAGCCCTCACCCGCCTGCCGGTTCCGGGCCGTCCACTTCTTCACGAACCGTTGGACCGGTGAATAGGTGCCAGTGAAACCGTGCTCATCAACGAGCCGGTCAAAGATCCGTTTGGCCGTATGCCGCTGCTTGCGGTTCCTCCGTTGGTCCTCGCCCAACCACCCCTGGATGATGTGTTCAAACCCGGTCAACACCGAGCCCCCTGGCCGCGCCAACGGTGCCGGCGGCACCGGGGAGAAGTCTTCCCGATCGGCGTACTTGGCCACCGAATCCCTGCTGATGCCCAACCTGCGGGCGATCTCACGCACAGGGACACCTTGGGAGTCCAGTCGTCTGATATTTTCTTGTACTGACATGGGTACCGTCATCTGCTTTCCAGCCCTTCCGGCGCATACGCTTCGCAATGGCAGCGCCGTAAGGAACTTATCTGGGGGTGGCGGGCCCATGTCCCCAACACGCTGGGAACCGCCCCGAACCACCCGGTGATCTCAATCTCTGCGCACTCCCCAAAAATCCATGAACCGGAGGGGAAATGCCTGGCCTGATTCTTAGCGCTCTTTTAGCAGGAAACCGGCCACTAACCCGGCAGGATTCCCTGGCTGAAACGGCCTACAAATAGTCGATCACACACAGTTGCGCAGACCGGGCACCCGCCAGGGTATCTGCACGCGGACGGTGGGGCCGCAATGACCTCCAGGCCCTGGCCTCGATGCTGGTGGACATGGACATCACCCGGTCGCATTCCAGACCCCACACATCGAATGACAACCCATTTTCGGAGGCCCAATTTAAGACCATGAAGTATGTCTCTGACTACCCGGATCGCTTCGCGTCCGTCAACGAGGCCAGGACCTGGATGGAGGGTTTCATCACCTACTACAACCATGAGCACCGTCACTCCGGGATCGGATACCACACCCCGGCCAGCGTCCATTACGGCACCGCCGCCGTGCGTGAACAACGCCAAGCCACCCTGGACCGGGCACACAACGCGCATCCCGAACGCTTCGCCCGCCGCCCAATCACACCCCCGCTGCCCCTCAAAGCGGCGATCAACGACCCAGCAAAACGCCCCGAACCCTCGGTTCATTAACAACAACCATCATGCCTCATTTGATGGCTCTTCGCATTTGAGCATGGTTAGGGCGGCCTAAGAATTGGGATTTGTGGGATGTTCTCCGGCCTGCGCGGCGTGGCGTGAGGCGGAACGAGGTCAGGGTCTCCTTGAATTGGTAGCGACCAAGCTTCCAATCATAAAAGAGACCCTGACTTGTCTAATTCTATGTCCTGCCCGAATGGGCGCTGGTGCGAACGGGCAGACACGATGTTCGCCGTCGACGGCGTGCACGTCATCTCTGCCGCGAATGCTGCCAGCAGACTCCTCCTTCATGTCGAAACCGATCAGAACACCACCGGTTGCCCGGACTGCGGGGTTGTGGCGATCGGCCACGGCCGCCGTAAAGTCCGCCTGCACGACGCACCGTCGTTGGGGCGGCCGGTGTCCCTGGTCTGGGTTAAGCGGGTATGGCGGTGTCCGGACACCGGCTGCCCCAGAGGCACCTTCACCGAGGAACACGCCCTGGCCGGTCGTCGGGCGAAACTCACGACCCGGGCCGTGCACTGGGCCGTGGACGCACTGGAACGCTTCGATACCTCCGTCTCGGCCCTGGCACACCAGCTCGGCGTGGCGTGGCGGACCGTCTGGGACGGAATCGAAGCCGAAGCACTCCGGCGGCTCGCGGACAAGGTCCGGCTGACCGGGGTGGACGCCCTCGGCGTTGACGAGCATGTCTGGTCCCATACCGGCTTCCCCGGCACGGGCATGGTCACCGGGATCGTGGACCACACCCGCGATGAGAAGGGCCGTGTTCATGCCCGGCTGCTGGATCTTATGCCGGGACGGTCGGGGAAGGTCTACGCGGACTGGATCAAGGCCCAGGGCAAGGACTTCGCCGAGGGGATCAAGGTCGCAACACTGGATCCATTCCGTGGTTACGCCAACGCCGTCCGTGATGAGCTACCCGAAGCAATCACCGTCGTTGACGCATTCCACGTCGTAAAGCTTGGTGGTGCTGCTCTGGACGATGTCCGCCGCCGCGTCCAACAAAGCACCCTGGGACACCGCGGACGTAAAGGGGACCCGCTCTTTGGGATCCGCCGCACCCTGCAGATCGGTGCCGAACACCTCAACGACAAACAGGCCAAACGGCTGGAGGACAAACTCATCGCCGGAGATCCCGGCCATGAAGTCACGCTGGCCTGGCAGTGCTACCAGAAGCTCCGGGATGTATACCACTCCAACCCGGCCAGAGGCCGGGATCTGGTGACCGGGATACTCACTTCTTTCCCGTCCTGTCCGATCCCGGAGATCGCCAGACTCGGCAGGACCCTACGGCAATGGAAGAGCGCGATCCTCGCGTACTTCGAGACACACGGGGCCTCCAACGGACCGACCGAAGCGATCAACGGTGTTATCGAGACCACACGGCGGATCGCCCGCGGATTCCGGAACTTCGACCACTACAGACTCAGATGCCTACTCGCAGCCGGCGGCCATCGCCCATACCGGAAAAAAGCGGCAAACCATGCCTAAATGCGAAGAGCCCATTTGATTTGACACATTCCGGAATGAACTGCTAAAAATTTGCAATCGCGGCAGTTACTTGGATAGCCACTTAGAGAAAATGCCAAGGGTATTTCTCGCTCAGATACAAGCACGCTTTCTGAGAGTCGGTCGGACCGCCGCCACGTACTATCTGTCGGCAGTATCCTGCGCCCCAGCTTCCGCAAAGTGCGCATCAGGCGTTGTGTGTCCCCGATCGCAGAACTTGGTCCGGGAACACCCCTACGGTGGTGAGACCGGGTTTCACGGATAAAAGGGTCGCCGCCACGAGGCGTTCCGCCGGAAAGAACCAACATGCGGCCAGGGACGCCGGTAGCGTGGATCGGCTGGCGCACAGGACCGACGCCTGCTTGGGTGGGAGTGGCAGCGCGCCAGGCTTTCAGGAATGCCACGTTGATAAACGAGGAGGAGTTTTCATGGCTGAGATTGTTGATGTTGTTGTCATCGGGAGGGGCCGGGCGGTGAGACCGCAGCTGGCGAGCTCGCAGAAGCGGGCCTCTCGGTCGTGGGAATCGAAGGACGTCTGGTTGGCGGGGAGTGTCCCTACTACGGCTGCATTCCGAGCAAGATGATGATCCGGGCCGGGAACTCCCTGGCAGAGGGCCGAAGGATTCGCGGCCTCGCCGGGGATGCCGATGTCCGCCCGGACTGGGCTCCCGTGGCAGAGCGGATTCGCTCGGAGGCCACCGACAATTGGGATGACACCGTAGCGGTAGACCGCTTTACCGGCAAAGGCGGACGGTTTGTCCGTGGCCGGGGCAAAATCACCGGGCCGCGGACCGTCACTGCAGGCGGTCAGGAGTTCACCGCCCGCCGCGCCATCGTGATCAATACCGGCACGGAACCGATGATTCCTCCCATCCCGGGCCTGGCCGACGTGCCGTACTGGACAAACCGGGAGGCAATCGCCGCCTCCGAGGTCCCGGAATCCCTGATAGTTATCGGGGGAGGGGCGATCGGGGCGGAACTGGCGCAGGCCTTTGCACGCTTCGGAACCCGGGTCAGCGTCCTGGAAGCCGCGCCGGGCCTGCTGCCCCCGGAAGAGCCCGAGGCCGGCAAGCTCCTCGGGGACGTGCTGCGCGGGGAGGGCGTCGACGTCCACGTCGGGGCGCGGATACAAAGCGTTCATCACTCCGCGGGCACGTTCAGAGTCGACGTCGGAGGATCCACCCTGACCGCCAGCCGGCTCCTGGTGGCCACGGGCCGCACCACCAACCTCGACGCCCTCGCTGTGGCCGCCTTGGGCCTGGATCCGGTCGCTGGGTTCCTGGACCCCGATGTGCACATGCGAATTGCCGACGGCGTCTACGCCATCGGGGACATCACCGGCAAGGGCGCCTTTACCCACGTGTCCATGTATCAGGCGGCCATCGCCGTCGGGCACATCCTGGGCCAGGACCCGGGCCCGGCGGAATACCATGCGGTTCCGCGGGTGACGTTTACCGATCCCGAGATCGGTTCCGTGGGCATGACCGAGGCCCAGGCCCGCGGGAAAGGCCTGAACGTCCGTGTCGGGCTCACGGACCTGGCCACGTCCGCCCGCGGCTGGCTCCACAAGTCCGGAAACCAGGGATTCATCAAACTCGTCGAGGACGCCGACCGCGGGGTGTTGGTCGGAGCAACGTCCGCCGGCCCTGCCGGGGGCGAGGTCCTTTCTTCCTTGACACTGGCGGTCCACGCCCGGATTCCGGTCAGCACGCTGCGCCGGATGATCTACGCTTACCCGACGTTCCACCGCGCCATTGACGACGCGCTGGACGGTCTTGAATGAATCAGGCAGGGTGTACCGATGACCAGTGAACCCATTGCCAACTACGCCATGCTCTCGGATTGCCGCTCCGCCGCCCTGGTGAGCGCCTCGGGGTCCGTGGACTGGCTGTGTTTCCCCCGTTTTGACAGCCCCTCAGTGTTCGGACGGATTCTGGGTGAGGACGCGGGTTTCTGGTCGATCCGGCCTGCGGCCCCAGACGCCTCGACCCGGCGGTACCTCGGCCCGACGATGGTGCTTGAAACGGTCCACGCCGCGGTGGGCGGGACGGTGACAGTCACCGATGCCCTGGTGCTGGGAGACGGGAACCGGGGCCACGAACTCGGTGCCGGGGCGCCCGGAACGTTGCTGCGGCAGGTGGCCTGTGTCGACGGAGAAGTCGAGATGGAGGTGACTTTCGCGCCGCGGCCGGAGTACGGACTCGTCCGGCCGCTCCTTGAGGACACGGCCGGCGGAATCCTCGTCCACGGCGGGGCCGACGTGCTGGCTTTCTCCACCCCGGTTGCCTTCGCGCTGGATAATGGTGAAGCGCGGGCGAAGCTGGTTCTCCGTGCCGGAGACGTTCTGGGATTCGCCCTTCACCACGAGAATCCCGGGCCGGTATCGCCGGCGTTCTGGAGCCAGGCAGAGATTGGCCGCCGGATTGAGGACACGATGGAGGGCTGGGGCAGCTGGTCGCAGCTGCATCAGAGCTACGACGGGCCCTGGCAGGATCTGGTCGCTTCCAGCGGCCGGATCCTGCAGGCACTGACGTTCTATCCGACCGGTGCGATCGTCGCAGCCCCGACGACGTCCCTGCCCGAGGTCGCCGGCGGCACCCGGAACTGGGACTACCGGTACACCTGGATCCGGGACGCCAGCATGACCTTGCAGGCGCTGTGGGTGGCCGCGTGTCCGGACGAGGCCGGGAAATTTTTCCAGTTCCTCGCGACGGCGGCCGCCGGCCGGCTGAGCGGCGGCGACGAGCTGCAGATCATGTACGGCATCGGCGGGGAACGGGACCTGTCCGAGCGCGAACTGGCCCACCTTCCGGGCTGGCGCTCAAGCGCCCCGGTGCGGGTGGGCAACGGCGCTTGGGACCAGCGCCAGCTCGACGTCTACGGCGAGATCCTCGACGCAGCCGCCACCCTCCCGGAATATCTCAACGATTTGGAGCCCGGGACGCGGCGGTTCCTTGCCGATGCGGCCGACGCTGCAGCATCGCGCTGGCAGTCCACGGATCAGGGCATCTGGGAGGTCCGCGGCACTCCCCGGCATTACCTGCATTCAAAGCTGATGTGCTGGGTGGCCGTTGACCGGGCCATCAGCCTCGCCGGGGTCCTGAACGCGGAAGAGCGGGTTCCGCACTGGATGCAGACCCGGGCGCAGCTCGCCGACTCGATCCGGACCAACGGCTGGAACGAAACAGCCGGCGCCTATACCCGGGCCTACGGCTCCGAGGACCTGGACGCGTCGGCGCTGATGCTCTCCATCGTGGGGTTCGTGGCCGCCGACGATCCCCGGATGCTTGCCACGATCGACGCCATCGAAGACCGGCTCACGGACAGGCGGGGTCTGGTGTACCGGTACCAGGCCGACGACGGGCTCTCCGGGGAGGAGGGCACGTTCCTGCTGTGCACGTTCTGGCTCGCCCATGCCCTGGCACTGGCCGGACAGACCCGGCGCGCCCGGGCCGTCTTCGAACGGGCCGCGGGGTTCGCCACGGATCTGGGCCTGCTGGCCGAGGAGGTTGCCCCGGACAGCAGCGAGCTGCTCGGAAACTTCCCGCAGGCGTTCAGCCATATCGGCCTCGTCAACGCAGCCTGGGCCATCAGCACGGCAGAGGACGAAGACCGGCTCCCTGCCGCCGGCGGCGGGGAAACCCCGTGACGGGTCCCGTTCCGGGCGGACGGCGCCGGGCGCTGATGCGGCTGGGGATCCTTGTGTTTCTCGTGGCTGCCGCCGCAGCAGCGGTGCTGGTCTCTCCGCTCCCGCCGGTCGGGGAGATCCGCAGCTATTTCGGCAGAACAGGCTGGTGGGGGCCAGCGGCGTTCATCGTCGCCTATGCAGCGCTGACGCTGGCTCCGGTGCCCAAGAACGTCCTCTCCGTTGCAGCGGGGCTGATCTTTGGGCTCGGCGGCGGTCTCGCCGTCGTCTATGCCGGTGCGATGCTCGGTTCCGTGGCTGCCTTCTGGCTGGGCCGCTGGCTGGGCCGGGAGGCGGTGGAGAGATTCACAGGCACGCGGGTGGAGAAAGTCGACCGGCTGCTGCGGCGGCGCGGGCTGGCGGCCATGATCGGTGTCCGCCTGGTGCCCGTTCTGCCGTTTACGGCTATCAATTATGCAGCTGGGCTGACCTCCCTGGGCTGGTGGCAGTACTTCTTTGGGACTGCGATCGGTATCCTTCCCGGCACGGTGAGTTTCGTGGCGCTGGGTGCGTTCGGCCTCAAGCCGGGATGGCAGCTCGACCTCGCGCTCGGCGCCCTCGGAGTGCTGACTTTGGCGGGGCTGGTGGTCGCCGTCCGGCGGCGCCGGACGGGGAAGGGCGCCGATGTTTGATGCCAGGTTGCGGCGGGTCATGGAGCCGGCCCTGGGACGGGCCGCCGCTTGGCTGGACCGGCCGGGGATCACTCCGGACAGGCTGACGGCCCTGAACCTGGTTCTTGGCCTGGCCAGTGCAGCCCTGGCGGCCGGGCAGTGCTGGCTGCCTGCCCTGGCCGCGTGGCTGTTGTGCCGGATCGCCGACGGCCTCGACGGTCCGCTGGCCCGGCGCCGGAACCGCCGCACCGGAAACCAGGACACCGGCAGGGGCGGATTCTGGGACATCTGCGCCGACTTCGTCGTCTACGGGGCAACGGTGGTGGGCGTGGGTATCGGCGCAAACGCCGCATTCGCCGCCCCGTGGCTGCCGTTCCTGCTGGTCCTTTTTGCCTACTACATCAACGGCACCGCGTTCCTTGCGTTCTCCTCCATCGCCGAAAAAGCCGGCCGCCAGATCCGGGACGGTCGGTCGCTGTCGTTCCTGCCCGGCCTGACCGAGGGTGCGGAGACCGTAGCCGTGCACAGCCTGTGGCTCATCTTCCCCGGTGGTGCGTGGGAAATCGCCGCCGTCTGGGCGCTGCTGGTCACGGCCAGCGCGGTCCAGCGGATCATCGCCGGCTACCGCTCCCTGCGGTGAAGCGCAGCGCTGTCCAGCCAGCGGCGCCGCCCCCAGACCAGGGCCGCCGTGGCCCGCCCCATCAGGGGGGAGGCCAAGCGCTCCCTGACATCAGCAACGGCGGCGTTCCACACGCCGTCCGAATAGGTGGGGTAAGCATGCGTTGTTCCGGCAATATTCGAGGTGGTCATGCCCTTCTGCACAGCCAGGGTCAGCTCGGCCAGGGATTCCCCGGCCCGGGGGCCCACCAGGGTGCCGCCGAGGATTTTCCCCCGACGGTCCACGACCAGCCGGGTGAACCCGCCCGTGTTGCCTTCGGTCACGGCCCGGTCAACGTGGGAGTGCTGGACCGTCCGGACGCGGTGCCCCGAACCGCCGTCGGCCGTGGAAAGCCCGACGGCGGCAACCTCCGGGGACGTGAACGTCACCCGGGGCACCGTGGCGCTGATGCGCCGTTTGAGCCCAAGGACCGCATTGGCGGCGGACACGGATGCGTGGACCCCGGCCAGATGCGTGAACTGCAGGTTCGCCGTCACGTCCCCCGCGGCCCAGATGAGAGGGTTGGTGGTCCTCATCCGTGTATCCGTGACAATGTGGCCGCCCCCATCCAGCTCCACCCCCACCCGCTCCAAGCCAAGGCCGGCGGTCCGGGGCGAACGGCCTATGGCCATCAGGACCGTGTCAGCCGCAAGGGCCGTGCCGGTCCCGAGCTGGAGCCGGGTCCCCGCGCCCGTGCTGGCAGCCTTTTCAATGGTGGTGTGCTCCAAGATGCGGACGCCGTCGGATTCGAGGGCTTGTCGCACCAGCGAGGCTGCGTCGGGGTCTTCCCTGGGAAGGATGCGGGAGCGGACCACCATGGTCACCTGAGATCCCAGGCGGGCGAAGGCCTGCCCGAGTTCGCAGGCGATAGGACCGCCTCCCACAATGGTCAGCCGGGCCGGGAGGGTCTCCAGGTCCCACACCGTCTCCGAAGTCACCACTAAGTCCCGATCCAATCCCGCGATGCCGGTGGTGGTCGGCGCGGCACCAGTGGCGACCAGCGCCTGCCGGAAGCGGATGGTCTCGCCGTCGACCTCAGCCACACCGGGTCCGCGAAACGTCAGGGTGCCCTTGATAACCCGCACCCCGGCGGCTTCGAGCGCTGCCGGGGAGTCGACGGGTTCAATGAAGTTGATAGCGGCGAAGATGCGTTCCCGCACTGCCTTGAATTCCGGTGCCTGCCCGGTCAGTGCACGCACTTGTGCCGCGTGTTCGGCGGCTGAGAGGAGCGTCTTGGACGGGACGCATCCGGTCCACAGGCAGTCACCTCCCGTGCGGGCTCGTTCAACCAGCACGGTGCGCGCCCCCATCCCGGCCGCCGTCGTGGCGCCGACGATTCCGGCCGTGCCGCCGCCCACCACCAGCAAGTCTACGAGTTGGTGCTTGTCTGTCATGATGGACTCCTCTTGAGTGAGCTTGATTGCCGGACACTGCACCGGCCGGTGCGGTCCGCCGCGACCGTGCCGCCGACGCGGAGCGAAACGGAACGAACCGGAAGGAGCCCACCTTGGGCGATAAATACACGCGGTTTGCCCCGTTCTATGACCTGCTGTCGGGGGAATACCCTCTCTATCATGCCGGACGGGTGCTCGGCATCGCTGCCCTCGCCCCCACTCAGGGCCAGCAGGTGCTGGACATCGGATGCGGCACGGGGCTGAATTTCGCCCTGCTGCAGGACCGTATCGGTGCCTCCGGCACGATCGTGGGCATCGACCGCAGCGCCCAGATGCTCCGCCAGGCCCGCCGCCGCGCCGAAGCCCGCCACTGCGACAATGTCATCCTGGTCCAGGCGGATATGGTGCTTGAGGACCCCGCCACCCTCCAGAGACGCATCGTGGAGGCAGGGGGAACGGCCCTCTCGGACGCCGCCCTTGCCACGTACTCGCTGTCGCTAATGGGTGATTGGGAACGGGCCTGGGCGACCACGACGTCCCTGCTGGGCCCGGGCGGCCTGGTCGGGGTCGTGGACATGCAGGACCCTTTGGGCTGGGCGCGGTGGCTGACTCCGCTGGCGCGGCTGGCCTGCGCGCTGGGTGGCTCCGACATCCATGCCGCACCCTGGCGGGCCGTCGAGGAACAGTGCACCGAGGTCGTCCGGGCCTCGGCCCGGGCGGGCCACCTCCAGATCCGGGCCGGGAAAACGGTGCCGAGCCGGACAGGGTGAACCGCCACCGCGCAGGCTCTCGGGCGGGGATGCGATCGCGATAAAGGACAAGGCCGGCGGCAGTGGCTTGTTGTGTACTCCAGATTACGGAAGAGGGGCCTTGACCGGTCATACGTTGAAGGGGTCAGCACAACCACCTCCACGAAAGGCCGCCGCCATGGCTTCCGCACCAGCTCTTACACACTCTTCCATTTCCTCCGGCCTGGGCAAGCGGGTTCTCGCCGGGGTCTCCGGCGGCCTTGCCGGCGGCATCGTTTTCGGCATGCTGATGGCGATGATGGGCATGCTGCCAATGATCGCCTCCATGGTCGGCTCCTCGTCGGCCGTGGTCGGATTCGGCGTCCACCTGATGATTTCTGTGTTTATCGGGCTGGGCCTGACCGTACTGTTCGGCAACCGGCCCCTGACCGGTTATCGCCGCAGCGCGCTCGTCGGACTTGCCTACGGAGCCATCTGGTGGGTCCTGGGTCCGCTGATGATCATGCCAGCCATGTTGGGCATGCCGCTTTTCGCCGTCAGCCCGACCGCTGTGCTGAGCCTGATGGGGCACATGATCTTTGGGGCTATTCTGGGGTTGGTGGCCGTACGGGTCATTGCGGGCCGGCCATGAGGGATGAATGCAAAAGTGAGCTGGCCGCCGTCGTCCCCGGCGACCTGAGGCCGTGGACCCCGAGCCTACGAGAGGCAGAACCGTTGGTGAGTGGACCGCTTGATCCGTTCAGCTGCTTGACCGAAGTCGAGCTGTTCGCCGACCTGAGCGCCCAGGAAATCGCGGCCATGGACCTCATGGCCCCGGCCCGGCTGTTCCGCCGCGGGGAACTGCTCTTCAGCCAGTCCCAGCCGGTCACGGCCCTGTTCATCCTCAAGAGCGGCCGGGTCCGGGTCTTCAGGGTCGCCGAGGACGGCAAGGCCCTGACCATGGCCATCCTGGAACCCGGTGCCGTGTTCGGGGAAATGATGCTCGTCGGCCAGCGCATGTATGACAACTACGCCGAGGCCATCGAGGATGCCACGATCTGCCAACTCAGCGTGGACGAGGTCGAACGGTTCCTGCTTTCGGATCCGCGCATCGCCATCCGCATCTCCCGGCTGCTCGGCGAGCAGGTCGCCCGGCTTGAGGAACGCCTCACCGACCTGGCCCTGAAACCGCTTTCCGCCCAGGTTGCCTCAACACTGTTGAAACTCTCGGAGAACATCACACCGCACCGTTTCAGCCAGGGACGCACCATCCACCTCACCCACGAACAACTCGCCGGGCTGCTGGGCGCCTCCCGGGAGGCCACCAGCAAGGTCATGGGCGAGCTCACCGGCAAAAATGCCGTCCGGCAGGGCCGCGGACGCATTATCGTCACGGACCGGGACATCCTTCATAAACTGGCCCGGAGCTCCTCATGATAACGGCCACGTTTCACGGCCAGGTGATCGCCCGCGCGGAGCAGACGGTCTTTCTGGAGGGAAACCACTACTTTCCGCCCAACTCCGTCGAACCCGCTGTCTTGGCGAAGAGTTGGCTGCGCACCTTGTGCTTTTGGAAGGGCATCGCCCGCTACCACCATGTCCACGCCGGTGGTTTCCGCGCTTCCAACGCCGCCTGGTCCTACCCCCTGCCGTCCCCGCTTGCCTGGACGATCAAGGGCCACGTCGCTTTCGACCCCGCCAGTGGCATCGTCATTCGCGACGAGAAACACTGAGCCGTCACTCTCTCGCCACCCTGCTTGCCCCCCACATTACGAAAGACCGGAGATCACCCCCCATGCCACGCATTCCCACTCACACCGTTGCCACCGCACCCGAAGCCTCACAAGAGACAGCGAGGAAACTCGAGCGGAAAATGGGCAAGCTGCTGAACATCCATGCCGGAATGGCACACTCTCCGGCCGTGATCGCCTCCTACACGGGGATGAACGCAGCCATCGCCGCACACGGCACCTTCAACGCCCGCACCCGGGAGGCCATCGCCCTGGCCGTGGGCAACCAGAACGGCTGCGACTACTGCCAGGCCGCGCACACCCTCTCGGCCCGACGGGCGGGCCTTGAGGAGCAGCAGATCCTTGACATCCGCGCCGGGGAAGTGGACTTCGACGACAAGATCGACACCATCACCGCCGTCGCCCGCGAGGCCGCGGCCAACACCGGACACGTCCAGGAAGCCACCTGGCAGGCTGCCCTGGCCGCCGGCTGGAGTGCCGATGAACTCGCAGAGACTTTTGCCCACATTGCCGCGAACCTGTTCACCAACTACTTCAACCACTACGCCGGCACCGAGCTGGATCTCCCGGCGGCACCGGAACTGCACGCCTAAAAGGGAACCGGACCACCATCCGCCTCCAGCCCGCATCCGCAGCATGACCAAGAGGACCACCATGAAGATCGCCGCCCTCCTCCGAGGCATCGAAATGACCACCAGGCCGATCCAGCCCGAAAGCAGGAATGCACTGGAGCGGCGCTGGGCGCAGCTGCCTGATCACGTCAAAACCCCCGGCCAGCTGCTGGGGCGGACCGCCGTCGGATGCGAAGGCACGCACGGAGTCTTCCCCAAATGCAACCTCACCTGCTCACCCTGCTACCACTCGGCCGACGCGAACAAAGTCAGGATCGACGGCGGCCACACCGTCAAAGGCGTCACCGAACAGATGGAGTACCTCCGCAGCGTCCGTGGCCCCCGCGCCCATGCCCAGTTGATCGGCGGGGAAGTCAGCCTGCTCCCCGCCGGGGACCACGCCGCGGCGCTGTTGGCCATGCGTGCCAACGGCCGGGAACCGATGTCCATGACCCACGGAGACTTTGACTACCAATACCTGCTCGACGTCGTACTGGGCCCGGGCGGCACGCCACGCTTTGACAGGGTCTCCTTCGCCGCCCACTTTGATTCGCTGATGCGCGGACGACGCGGCGCCGTGCGCCCCCACAGCGAAGCCGAGCTCAACCCGTTCCGGGCACAGTTCGCTGAAATGTTCACCACCCTTAAACACGATCACGGCGTCCGTTCCTACCTCGCCCACAACATGACCGTCACACCGGCCAACCTTGACCAAGTCACCGAGGTGGCCCGGGTCGTGTTGGAGATGCCGTATGACATGCTCTCGTTCCAACCGGCAGCCTACATCGGGGATGACCGCAGGTGGTCCGAAGGATTCGAGGCCGTCTCCATCGATGCGGTGTGGTCCCGGATCGAGGCCGGGGCCGGGCATGCCATCCCGTGGCAGGGCACCCAGTTTGGGGACCCGCGCTGCAACAGGACCGCCGTCACCGTCACCGCCGGGACCCGCAGCGCTGCCCTGCTGGACCCGGATGACCCCAGGGACCTTGCGGCCCGCGACAGGGTCCTGGCGCACTTTGGTGGCATGATTTTTGGCGGCACCCCCGCCTGGATTGTGGGCGCGAAAATCCTGCGGGCGCTCCTGTCCTACCCGGGCGACGTTCCCCACCTCGTCTCCTTCGCCGTGCGCCTGATGCGCCGGGCGGGCGGGCTGCGGGCCGTAGCGTCCGCGGCCTTCAAACGCCGCCTGTCCTTCAGGACGTTCGTGGTGCACAACTTCATGGATGCCGCCGACGTCGCCCCGGCCTGGGCATTGATGGAGCAAGGCGTGGCCAGCGATGACCCGAAAATCAAGGAAACCCAAGAACGCCTCGGCGCCTGCATGTACACCATGAGCCACGCGGAGACCGGGGTGCTGGTGCCCGCCTGTGTCCAGCATTCGGTCCTGGATGCCGGCGAAAACGTCGGATTGCGCAAAATGCTCCCCATCAGGCCCGTCACACGCCCTCCGGCGAACGGGGATCCGGCCTCGACCGTTCCTGCCTCCACGGATTCGACCACCGGCCCGGCCGGCGCGCGGACAAGGAAAGGCTGATATGCGAAGGTTCGGCATCCGCCGCATCCGGTTCGGCACGTTCATCGCAGGCGCTGCCGCTGCCTTGCTTGTCCTCAGCGCCTGCAGCGCCCCAGCCCCGGCGCAGCAGAGTTTTGCCAGCTGGGACCAGGTCGTCGCGGATGCGAAGGGCCAGACGGTGCGGTTGTGGATGTATGGCGGTGACGAACAGGGCAACGCCTATGTGGACAAGGACTTGATCCCGGCCGCGGCCACGCTGGGGGTCACGCTCCAGCGCGTTCCCGTCGCCGATACCAGAGACGCCCTGAACCGTGTCCTGACCGAGATCCAGGCCGGCACCCGGGATGGCACCGTCGACTTGGTCTGGGTCAACGGGGACAACTTCGGCACCGGAAAGCAGGCCGGCGCCTGGTCATGCGGCTGGACGTCGCAGCTGCCGAACATGTTGCTGACCAACTCCTCCGATCCCCTGCTGGGCAACGACTTCGGAACCCCGGTCCAGGGTTGCGAGGCACCGTGGAGCAAAGCGCAGTTCACCATCGCCTACAACTCCGCTACCGTCACCGACCCGCCACATACCCTGGCCGGGCTGTTGGACTGGGCACAACAACACCCCGGCCGCTTCACCTACCCCGCGCCCCCGGATTTCACCGGATCCGTCTTTATCCGGGAAGGACTCGACAGCGTCTCCGGCGGTGACAAAAATGTGCCGCTGCGCTTTGACCAGAAAGCCTTCGACCGGCTCACCCCCGCCCTGTACAGCAGGCTCAAGGAACTGGCCCCTTCACTCTGGCGCCAGGGTAAGACATACCCCAAGACCTCCGCTGAACTCAATACCCTCTATGCGGGTGGGCAGGTGGACTTCACCATGACCTACGGACCGGCCGAACTGACCAAACTCGTCGCCGACGGCACCTATCCTGCCGCCACGAAAGTCCTCACCCTGAACGAGGGCACGGTGGGGAACGCCAGTTTTCTTGCCATCCCGTCAACCTCCGGGCACAAGGCAGCGGCTATGGCAGTCGCGAACCTGGCGCTGTCACCGGAACAACAGGCCGCCAAAGCAGACCCGCGGGTCTGGGGCCAGTACACCGTTCTGGACACTGCCCGGTTGGACCCTGCCCAGCGAGCCCTGTTCGAGCAGCTGCCGCAGTCCGCCGTCGTGCCGTCCTACGATGTGCTTTCCCGAAATGCCAACCCGGAACTTTCTGCCGCTTGGGTGCCGGCGCTCGACGACGCGTGGCGGCGACTGGTTCTGGCGGGCCGGTGATGACGGACATGGCCCCACCGGCGCCCGTAGGCGGTCGTTCCTGGCTTCCCGGGACGCTGATGGCAGCCCCCGCCATCCTCATTACCGCTTTCGTGGTCATCGGGGGAATGGCCACGGCCCTCGCCCAGAGCCTGGGCCTGTTCCCCCTGGTGGGCCCGCCGTCCCTGACGGCGGCGGCGTATGCAGCCCAGGCCAGCGACCTGCCGGTGGGGATCGTCCTTTCCCTGGCGATAGCTGCGGCATCGACAGTGGTGGCCTGCCTCGTGGGGTTCACCGCAGCGCTTGTCATTGTCCAGGGCAGGTGGTGTGGCAAGGTCGTCGCCGCCCTGGGCACTCTGACCGTTCCCGTGCCGCACATCGTCGGCGCTGCCTCCGTCTCCTTGCTGCTGGCCGACTCGGGACTGCTCGCCCGCCTGTTCAATGCCGGCGGGTCATGGCCGGAACTGGTCGGCGGTCCGTGGTGGATCGGCGTTGTCGCAGAATACGGATGGAAGGAATCAGCCTTCGTGGCCTTGGTGGTCACCGGAACCCTCGCCACCCGGGCGGTCAGCTACGACGAAACAGCAGCACTGTTGGGCGCCGGGAGGCTCAGCCGGCTCCGGAACGTCCTGCTTCCCCTCAGCCTGCCCACCTTGACCGTCTCCGCCACGATCATCTTCGTCTACAGCTTTGGCTCCTACGAAGTCGCATGGCTGCTGGGACGGGCGTATCCGGAACCCCTGCCCGTCATGGCGCTGCGCCTGTTCAATGCCGCAACACTCACCGCCAGGCCTGAAGCGGCAGCAGTGGCCATCGTGACCACCCTGCTGTCCTTTGGCGCCGTGGCCGCCGCCCTGGCCTACCTGCGCAGGAGCACACTGTGGCGCTGACCCTCCCACCCGATTCCCGTACGCCACTCTCCTGGCCCGTCCGGCCCGGAAACGGGCTGAGGGCATCCCATGGCATCGCCCGCACCCTCAGGGTCCTGTTGGCCCTGGCTCTGGCGCTTTGGTTCGTCCTGCCGCTCGTGCCCCTGGCCTTGTGGGCCTTTGCCGACCGCTGGTCCTTTCCGGCAGTGCTGCCCCAGGCCTGGGGCTGGGGCGGGGTGCGTGCCGCCCTCGCGCAGGGTGCCGTGCCGGCCTTCGGCCGCTCCCTGCTCCTGGGGCTGCTGGTCAGCGCAGTCGCCACGCCCCTTGGTATTCTTGCCGCACGCGCCCTGGCCTACCGCCGGGTCCTCCTCGCCTCGGCCGTGAACGTCCTGCTGTTCGCCCCGCTCGCCCTGCCGGCATTCGTCGCGGCACTGGGACTGAACGTGCTGCTGTTGCGCCTGCAGGTTCCCCCCTTTGCCGGCGTCGTTCTTCTGCTGACGGTGTACGCCCTGCCGTACACGAGCTACACCATGCGTGTCGCCTACGGCGCCCACGACCTCGCCGTCGAGGAGGAGGCCCGCCTCCTTGGCGCCTCTGCATGGCAGGTCATGTGGCGGGTTCAGCTGCCGTTGCTGGCGCCGGCCCTGGCCCGGGCAGCCTTCCTGGCATTCCTGGTCGGCTGGAGCGACTATGTCATCACCGTCCTCGTCGGTGGCGGCACGATCGTCACCGTCCCCCTCCTGGTGGCTGCCGCGGCCGCTGGCACCGGCAACGATGCCACCGTCGCACTGCTCTCCGCGGCGGCCCTGCTGCCGCCGCTTGTCCTGCTGCTGGTCCTTGGACTCTTCGGGCGCCGGCCAAGAAGTCATCAAACGAATGGAGACGTGAAATGATCCCAGCGGTCACGGTGGAGGGACTGTCAAAATCATTCCCGGGCACCGCCTCACCCGTCCTGGACCACGTCGACCTGACCGTGGAGGCGTGCTCGTGCACCGCGCTGCTGGGTCCCTCCGGTGCCGGGAAGAGTAGCCTGCTGCGCGCCATCTCCGGCCTCGAGCGGCCCGACGCCGGTCGTGTCCTGGTCGGCGGCCAAGACATGGCCGGGGTCAGGCCCGAGCACCGCGGCATGGCCATGGTCCAGCAGCGTCCGCTGCTCTTCCCACACCTGAATGTCCTGGACAATGTTGCTTTCGCCGGCACCGTCCGCGGAGTCGCCAAGAGGGCGGCACGGGCCGATGCTGCCGGCTTCCTCGAACTCGTGCAGCTGGCAGGGTTTGGCCCACGCCCGGTCGCGGCGCTCTCCGGCGGCCAGGCACAGCGGGTCGCCATCGCCCGGGCCCTGGCAGCCAGACCGGCAGTGCTGCTGCTGGACGAGCCGTTCAGCGCCCTGGATCCGGAACTGCGCTCTGTCATGCATGATCTGCTGGCGCAGCTGCGGCGCAGCGTGAACCCCACAGTCCTGATGGTCACCCATGACCGCAGTGAGGCAGCCGCCGTGGCCGAGAAGATTGCCCTGTTCAGTGGCGGCCGGATGCTCCAGCATGACAGCGTTGAACGGATGTACTCACGCCCGGTCTCCCTGGAAGCCAGCCGGCTGATGGGCGGTGCCAACGAGATCCCGGGCACCGTGCGCAACGGATGCCACCACTCGGCGCTGGGCGCGCTGCGGCTGCCCGGTGACACGACCTGGCCGCCCGGCCCAGGGATTCTGCTCGTGCGCCAGGAGAGCATCGAAGTCGGCCCGGGTAACGGCCCCGGGCTCCATGCAACGGTTTCCGGGCTGCGGGTCCTGGGTCCGCGGCGGCTGGTCAGCGTGGATGCGGCCGGGGTTCTGTTGCGTGCCGAAATTCCGTGGGGCCGTGCGCTTGCCGCCGGCGACACGGTCACACTGAGCATCCCGACGTCGGCGTTGGCCGTCGTGGACGATCCGGACACTGCCCACACGTTCCCAGGTGCCGAAAAAAGACCCCAGATCACAGTGCAGGGCCTGGCTACCCTGGCCAGCATCGACAACTGACCCGTCCGGAACCCCGCCGCCGGGCCAAAGATCCTCGGGACGTCCCCTCGGGGCGCCGGAGTGTTCGACCAGTCGGAATCCAGCGCATTGCCCACAGCCCGCCGGCCCGACCGGAGCCCGGCTGAGAATGAGGGCCTGGTCCCGGGCCTCGAGCCTGTTATGTGTTCCGCCGGCGGCGCCATGCACAATGCGTTCCGTGTGTCGTTCGGAATACAGCTCTTTCGGAATCCAGCCGACCAGGTGGGCATTGGGCTGCGACCGGATTTAGAGGTAGCTGCAGATGCGTCCGGGATCGCAGCTTGCCGGGTCCCCTGCTACGGCAGTCTCACGGACCGCGGCGACGGTTGCCCGGAGCCTGAACCTGTCCGCCGTCGACGTCAAGACCGGACCCCGTGGCGAAATCCTAGTCAACCCGCAGCTGAACAGCACCAACAAACGGATCTGGGTAGCCGGAGACGTGACCGGACACCACGAATTCGTCTACGTCGCCGCCGCCCACGGCACCCGCGCCGTTGAGAACGCGTTCAACCATGCAGGCCGCGACGTCGACTACCGGCACCTGCCCCGGGTTACCTTCACCAGCCCCGCCCTGGCCGCCGTCGGCATGACCGACCGCCAAGCCAACGAAGCCGGCATTCGGTGCGAGTGCCGGGTCCTGCCTCTGGAGTACGTACCCCGCGCATTGGTGAACAGGGATACCCGCGGGTTCATCAATATCGTCGCCACCGCCGACACCCGGCGCATCCTCGGCATCACCGCCGTCGCCCAGGACGCCGGGGAACAGGCCGCCGCCGGCGTCTACATCCTGGCAGCCGGCATGACCGTGGACCAGCTCGCCGGGCTGTGGAGCCCCTATCTGACCATGGCCGAAGGCCTCAAGATCGCAGCGCAGTCATACACCACAGATATCTCCAAGCTCGGCAAGGATCGCCACTTCGTGGAACAGTCCGTCGAGGACGTGGCTGTACTTTAGAACGGGGTCCTTCATGATGCCTCGCAAGGCCTCCGACCTGAGCTGGTAGGCCTTTGTATTGTCGTCGTGCTCGCGAACTAGACGCACCACCGATAGGGGGCGTCCGCGTTGACTAGGCCAGCGAGGATGTTTCTGTCGTGAGTCGCTACTACGACCTGTATGTCCTTGGCGCTGGCAATCCTCCCCAGCTCCTGGCCCAGTGCGAAGGCCTGAGGGGGTGAAGGAATGCCTCCGGTTCATCGACAATCAGAATGGGATAGGTAGCGGTCAGCAAAGGGATGAGAACGTTAATGAGGCTCCTCATGCCGTCGCCTTGGTCGCCCAGCAGCGGCAGCGTCTCCACCTCCAACTGGTCGTCGGTTGCGTCCTCGTATTGACGCAAAGGACGGGGCAGCTTCGGTGTCCCCACGCGCAACATGTACTGCTGGTTCAAGTCATCCAAGTGCAGACGTTTTTTGAACCGTTGTAAGGTTCTTGACTGTCAAATTGCTCCACTGCGGCGGTGAGGTCAGGAGATTCCGTTGCTTTCGTGATGTAGTGCTTTTCCGTAATGGCCGTTCCCGAATGCCGAGCTGCGCCGCGGCATGCTTTGAGCAATCACTACGTGGCCGGGGGTGTCTATGGGTGGTGATATCGCTGTCGCCCTAGCCGGAGCTGATATACGAGTCACAAGAGTCGCCGCGATCGTTGCTACGCCGGACTGGACCCGACTGCGATCAGTTTCGAGCTTGGGCAGCCGACACGCATGTTCCGCCGACCGGAGCTGCCCGGTTTCGTGAAGCGTTGGGCACCATTTTCCCCAAGGCAGCGGATGCCATACGGATCACCGTCGGCGATGGCGTAGATCATCTCGAAGCGGCACGGAGCCCGGATCTTCAGAACTGTGCCGTTAGCTGGCTTAGCGACGACGAGATGGTCGCCGACTGACGCTCCACCTACGGTGGTCGCCCGGGGCCAACGATCCACCTCCGGGATAGTGATCCGTGCCGTTAGAGGTCCCGCATACGGTTGCGGCGGCAAATGAATTACTTCCGCTCACGGCCATGGTGCCAAGTGTAGCGGGATGCTACGGTCTAATTATGAAGACGATGCCAACTCGCATTGATGGGGAACTTTTCGGGGCCGCGAAGGTCGCCGGCGAGATTCAAAGCCGCAGTGCTGCGCAGCAGTTGGATCACTGGGCTCGCAATGGCCGCGAACTGGAAGCGTCGCCGATAATCACGCACGGAGCGATCAACAAAGTTCTGACGGCACAGTCGTCTTATGACAGTCTTCCGGATGCCGCGCAGGCCATGGTCCGGGTGGCGTGGGATGAGCAGATCTCGGCAAAGATCGCGGGACTGAGTTTGAAAGACCGCTTGCAAGAAGCCGGTCGGCCCTGGGCAGAAGCGGATAAGCAGGGCCATGCAGTTGTTCGCAACCCCAGCGCCAATCCAGCGTGAGTTCACCCGTCCTTCATGTCCTTGCGGGACCAAACGGCGCAGGTAAGACCACGTTCGTGCACGCTGTATTGCAACCAGTTACGCACCCTCCGTTTATCAATGCAGATGAGATCGCAGCGCTGCGCTGGCCCGGCCATGAGGCCGAGCATGCTTAAGATGCTTCCGCTGCTGCAATGGCGGCACGTGACGACGCGCTAAACCACCGGCGTTCCTTCATCACCGAGACCGTATTCAGCCATCCCAGCAAAGTTGAGCCATAAAAGAAGGCACCTTTGCCGGCTACCTTGTCACCCTGCACGTAATGCTCGTCCCAGAGGAAGTCACTGTCCTGCGAGTGAAATACCGGGCAGCACAGGGCGGACATACAGTTCCCGAAACCAAGGTGCGGGAACGCTATCGGCGCCTCTGGGACCTGGTCGCGGAAGCACGCGACCTCGCTGACCGCTGCATCTTCTACGACAACAGCCGCGCGCCCACGCCGTTCCTGCCCCTTGCCAACTACGAAAGCGGGCGTCTCATTGGTGATCCGGTGTGGCCCGTATGGACACCTTCCGCACTCACCGGACACCTGTAGTCCTAGGGACCAAGATCCGCTGCAGGGGGTCTGTGGTACCTAACCGGACCACGGGTCGTCAGGATCACACCCGGCGACGTCATGGTGTCCGCTCAGCGGTGCGGGCACTCAGTCTGCGCTGCCATTCTTGCATGGCGATGTGGCCGGAAAACGTGTCGAGCAGCTGGAGGTACTCCTCGGCGTCGTAGCTGACGTCCCAATCGAAGTGGCGAACGACCACGTCCTCGAAGAGACCGCTTCGGTCGCTCTCGGCGCGGCTGTGGGGGATGTCGCCAGGCCGCAGCCAGGTTTCGCGCGCGGGCATCCCTCGCCGATCTCCTCGTAGACTTCCTGGATCTCGAAGAAGAACGGGGTCTCCGCCTTCGGGAATGACATGGGTGGCACTCCAGAAGGCGAGGTGGCCGCGGGGTCGCAGGAGCTCGTAGGCTCGCTGGTAGCGCAGCGCTGGGTCGATCCAGTGCCAGGCCGTGGCGGCGAAGACTCATCAACGCCATTCTCGATGCACCCGGAGCCGTTGTGACGACGTCGACCCGTGCCGACAACCTGGTGGTGACGATGCGCGCCCGGGCCTCCGGCGGCCGGCCAGTGACGGTGTTCGATCCACAGGGCACGTCGGGATTGCCGACGACGCTGCGGTGGTCGCCGGTCCGCGGTTGCAAGGACCCCGAGATGGACACCGAAGTCAAAGACGAGAATGCCGCGTGGCAGAAGCGATCCGTCATTGTGCTGCAATGCCTGCTGCATGCGGCGGCGCTGTCCGGGGACAGGGTGAGGGCGTTTCGGCGCTGGAGATTCTGGGCCAGCCGGAAGCCGCGCTTGGCTGGCAGGCCGATCTGATGGGAATCATTGAAGATGACCCCGCAACACCTCAAACTCGTGGATCGGCGTCACGGCCGCCGTCGCGCCTCTATCATCTCCAAAAGTTCTGTCGGCACTTGACCCGCACGGTGAGGCAGAACAATTTGATCCCAAGGATTTCATCCGTCAGCGCGGCACGCTCTACCTGATTGGCACAAAATCCGGGGCCGCCTCAGCCGGACCGTACCTGTCGGCGCTGATCGAGGACATCGATTACGCGGCGCGGGAGATGGCGTTTATTGCCCTGGGGGGACGGCTGGATCCGCCGCTGTCGCTGATCCTGGACGAGATTGCGAACCTTTCACCATGGCCCGGACTCCCTGTGGCGCTCTCGACGGCGGCGGCATCGGCATCTCCACGATGGTCGTGCTCCAATCCCTGTCCCAGGCACGGTCCGGCTGGTCCATAGACGAGGCGGCCACCATCTGGGACGCCGCCATCATCAAAGTGATCTTTGGTGGTGGATCGGACGAACGCGACCTGCGGGCCCTGGACGGGCTCATCGGTGAACGGAGCACCACCGTCAATACCCGGTCATGGTCCGCTCAGGGGCGCCAGGATGGCGAACAGATCCGGGAAGCCCCGGTCATCCCATTGCACGAGATCCGCCGACTTCCCGTCGGAACAGCGATCATGCTGGGCAGGCGAACCCGCCCCATTCTGTTGGACCTGCGCGAATGGCACAAACGCAAAGACGCCACGCAGCTCGGTGTGTCCAAAAACGAAACCGAACTCGAACTCGCCGCAGGCCACCGCCGGCGCCAAGAGACCAGCGAGAACGCCGCACCGGCAGACGAATAGGAAAACACCATGGATGAGGAAGAGTCCTTCGAATACACCGTCGGCGGAGGCGCCGAAGACGAGTTTGCCGCCATGCTGTTCGGCTCGACCGAGAGCAAACGCTCCAAACGGGTTCCGATGACATACCGATGGCGCGACATGGATCCTCGCACCGCGGAGGCGGTTTGGAAACACCTTGGACAGTGGGTGCAGTGGCTGGTGGATACTTACCATCTGCCAACCTCCGTGGTGCCGGACTGCTGGTGGAAACACAGCGACATGGTCGCCGAGCTCTACGGCCTGCAGCGCGCGGAACAGGCTTCGTACACAGAGGACGACGGCGGATTCGGTCCCATCACATTCCACGAACGGCTGACCTCGAGCATCGAGCGAATGCGCGAACACACCGCACGGCAGGCTGCGTGGGCCTACAGGCCCACCGGGAACCATCGGGAACCGTCGCGTCGTCGTGATGGAGGATCATGTGGCTAAATTCGTGCAGGATGATTTGCTGGCGGTGCAAGGGGGAGCGGGCGGGTGCGTGCAGGATCAGGTCCCGGCCCCGCATGACGAGCCACAGTCCGTCCATTGCTTCGCAAGAGGATGCCGTAACCGCGCAGCAGCAACTGCCCGTGGGCTCAGGCTTTGTCCGTCTTCAGGCCGCGGCCCCCGTTTTGCTCCCGGGAGACCCGCTGGCGGACCTGCGGTGAGCATGTCGTTGGCCAATGAGACCAAACGGAAGTGATCCACGGTGACGGCCCGGCAGTGCGGCCGTCCACCGACGGTTACGAGAGTGTCTGCTCCCAGGTCTCCCCAAAGGGAACCGTGTCGCTGAGTGCGAGCGAGTACCGGGATGGATCATGGCGGGTGACCAGGATGCCGGCACACCGGTGGGCCATCGCTACCTGCCGGAGCTTGGCCTCTGCATCGTCGAGCAACTCGTAACGTTGACCGGGCGTGGTGAGGAGGACTTCCAAAGGCTCGATGGTCTGACTACGCATGATAAACAGCTTCCTTGTGATGTGTGTCACGATATTGTGAATATCCTTACATGAACAGGCGTTTAGGTCAACCGTTCATGATGAAGATGTTAAAGCTTTTCCATGGCGCAAGCAAGAGTCTTACTGTAAGGAAGTGCCCCTGTCGGGCCGAAACCAAGTGACTATAGAGTGAGCCATGCGGGTAGCCGCAGAAGACCGAAGTGAACAGTTAATTGCAGCGACGGTTGAACTGATGCGTCGTGAGGGTGTTCAGGCAGTGACCATCCGGGCCATAGCCAAAGAGGCCAATGCGCCCTTGGCTACGGCATATTATTGGCTCTTCAGAATTGAGAGTGTAGTCAGCGTTGCCACGTGAGGAGTCCGGGGCGGGAGGTTGTTTCGGTTGAGGTGAGGGCCTTGGGAGAGAATCGGATTGTCTAGATCGTGATTCCTCTTGCCTCTTGGCCCTCGTGTTCCACGCTACCTTCCATAGCCCTGACCTGACCACATTCTGCCGCCTCGATGAGCTCGGACTCGAGGCCACGGGGCAGTACCTGAGCCGCGATCAGGCCGTCCTGGCCTGCCGTGTTGTTGATCCGGATGACTGGTGCCGGAACTGCGGGAGTCAAGGCATCCCTCGGGACACGGTGACTCGTCGGCTGGGCCATGAACCCTTCGGTTGGCGCCCAACCACACTGCTGCTGAGAGTGCGCAGGTACAAATGCTCCGGGTGTGGGAAAGTATGGCGGCAAGACACGTCCAAGGCCGCCGAACCGCGGGCGAAACTCTCCCGCCGCGGGCTGCGGTGGGCGCTGGAAGGAATCGTGTGCCAACACCTCACTGTCGCCCGCGTTGCCGAAGGCCTGGGCGTGAGCTGGAATACCGCGAACAAGGCCGTCCTGGCCGAAGGCAAGCGTGTGTTGATTGATGACCGGCACCGGTTCGACGCGGTCAAGGTCATTGGTGTCGATGAGCATGTTTGGCGACACACCCGCCGCGGAGACAAGTACGTCACCGTCATCATTGACCTCACACCGATCCGTGATGGCACGGGCCCTTCCCGCCTGCTGGACATGGTCGAAGGCCGCTCAAAACAAGTCTTCGCCACCTGGCTAAAAGCACGCCCACAACCGTGGCGGCAAGGGATCGAGGTCGTTGCCATGGACGGGTTCTCCGGGTTCAAGAGCGCAGTGGCCGAAGAGCTCCCCGACGCTGTTCCGGTCATGGATCCATTCCATGTCGTCCGTCTGGCTGGGGAGGCTTTGGATAGCTGCCGCCGGCGCGTCCAGCAGCAGAGCTGCGGGCACCGTGGACGGGCCGGCGACCCGCTCTATTCGGCTAGGCTGACGCTTCATACCGGGGCGGATCTGCTCACGGACAAGCAACGCCAACGCCTTGAAACCCTGTTCTCTACGGATACGCATGTAGAAGTTGAAGCGAGCTGGGGCATCTACCAACGCATGGTTGCCGCCTACCGGGAACCAGACCGGCCCAAAGGGCGGGAGTTGATGCAAGCCGTGATCAAATCCGTCAGCACCGGAGTTCCCAGCGCACTCACCGAGCTCAGAACACTCGGGCGGACCCTCAATCGCCGGGCAGCAGACGTGTTGGCATACTTCGACCGACCAGGGACCTCCAACGGGCCAACTGAAGCCATCAATGGCCGGCTCGAACACCTACGCGGATCCGCTCTTGGCTTCCGCAACCTCACCAACTACGTCGCAAGATCACTGCTGGAATCCGGCGGATTCAGACCGAAATTACACCCTCAATTCTGAAGAGCCATATTATTGCTTTGGCAATAACGACGAGCTCATGGACGCGGCCGCCGAGGCTTGGTTTATTCACATGAGCCGCTTTTCCAGCGACATCCCGGTCCATTTGGGTCTTCGTAAGGCTGTGGAACAAGTAGCCGAAGGCTCCTGGCGCTCGCTGGAGGAAGATCCCACAAACATGCTTGCTCAGATGGAACTCATTCTGCGGGCAACACGCAATTCCGATGTCAGCCCGCTGGCCGCGAAATTTATTCCGCCTATGAATTGGAGCTGGGAAATACGGCTCTTCAGAATTGAGAGTGTAGTCGGGGTCTGAATCCGCCGGATTCCAGCAGCGATCTGGCGATGTAATTGGTGATGTTACGGAACCCGAGAGCGGAACCACGAAGGTGTTCAAGACGGCCATTTATCGCCTCAGTTGGGCCATTGGAAGTGCCAGGCCGCTCAAAGTAGGCGAGCACATCGACGGCTCGGCGTTTGAGCGTGCGGCCAAGGGTTCTGAGCTCGGTGAGCGCGCTGGGGACGCCGGCGCTGAGGGAGTCGATCACGGCTTGCATCATCTCCTGTCCGCGGGAGCGGTCCGGTTCCCGGTACGCGGCGATCATGCGTTGGTAGAGGCCCCAGCTCGCCTCGACTTCGACATGCGTATCGGTGGAGAACAAGGTTTCAAGGCGGTCGCGTTGCTTTTCGGTAAGCAGATCCGCCCCAGTATGCAGCGTCCGCCTAGCCGAATACAACGGGTCTCCGGCCCTTCCGCGGTGCCCGCGCGTCTGCTGCTGAACTCGCCGCCGGCACGAATCCAGCGCCTCCCCAGCCAAGCGGACCACATGAAATGGATCCATCACCGGAACGGCATCAGGGAGTTCCTCGGTGGCGGCACTCTTGAACCCGGAAAACCCGTCCATGGCGACCACTTCAACCCCGTCCCGCCACTGCTGTGGGCGTGCCTTCAGCCAAGTGACGAAGACTTGTTTGGAGCGGCCTTCGACCATGTCCAGGAGCCTCGATGGGCCGGTGCCGTCCCTGATCGGAGTCAGATCAATGATCACGGTGACGTACTTGTCCCCGCGGCGGGTGTGCCGCCAAACATGCTCGTCAACACCGATGACCTTCACACCGTCGAAGCGGTGTTGATCATCAATCAACACACGCCTGCCCTCGGCCAGGACAGCCTTGTTCGCGGTGTTCCAGGTCACGCCCAGGCCCTCGGCAACACGGGCGACCGTGAGGTGTTGGCATACGATCCCTTCCAGTGCCCAGCGCAGCCCGCGGCGGGAAAGTTTCGCCCGCTGCTCCGCGGCCATGGAGGTGTTCTGCCGCCACACGTGCCCGCACCCGGTGCAGCGGTAGCGGCGGATACTCACCAGCAGTGTGGTCGGGCGCCATCCGAAGGGTTCATGGCCCAGCCGACGAGTCACCGTGTCCCGTGGGACTCCCTGGCATCCGCACCGGGAACACCAGTCATCGGCCTCGGTGACGCGGCAGGCCAGGACGGCACGATCTGGGCGCAGGTACTGACCGGTCACCTCAAGTCCGAGCTCATCAAGGCGGCAGAATGTGGTCAGGTCAGGGCTGTGAAAGGTAGCGTGGAACACGAGGGCCTTGCGGTAGAGGAATCACGATCTAGATAATCTGATTCTCTCCCAAGGCCCTCACCTCAGCTGAAACAACTTGCCGACCCCAGGCTCCTCACACTGCAGCCCCGACTACACTCTCAATTCGGAAGAGCCGGAAATACATTCTCTTCCGCGGCCAAAAACAGTGGTGATCAGTGCTGGCGCATAGCCTCCCGACGCTGGTAAGGTCCTTCCTCATGGTCTTCGAAGGAGCGGCCATTCAATACCTGGCCGACCCGACGGCTACCGATCACCGCGCACAGTTCTTCATGATGGTGATGCACTCCTGATCAAGGCCGGCGACTAACCCTGACGTTGCAGGGCGCGCCACGGAGGTGACGTCCCACGGTTTTAAGGCCCTTCGTACTTGGCGTTCCAATGCCGCTGTGCGCCGTGGTGGTCGAACGCCCTTACTTGGTCTTAGGTATGGTTGGCGGGTTTGTTCCGCTATGGACGGTGACCGCATGCACCCACAGCCGCACCTCGGACGATCTATATTTCTGTTTCTGGGAGGGCTCTTGGGGTGCTACTTTTGTTGTGTTGGCTGATCCAGCCTTGACTCAGCCAACCTACGGGTAATGAAATAGCATCCGATAGCTCGGCAGTTGGCTGCATTCGAGAATTCTCCAGGGGCTGATCCTTGGAATGTGACACTTGGATCCAGTTACCGTTTTTCCCGCAGCGTTAAGTTGCATTCCCTGCTGGGTCGCGACTGCTTTAAACCCTCCAAGCCACCGCGCGGGAAGAGCGCTCCGGTTCTATGGACATTTAGCGTTGCGATATCCCAGCCAATTAGCGCTGCGGTTCACAGTACCCTTCTCAGGCGGGGTAGGTTGTAAAAAAAGGAGAGTTCAATGAGTGAGAAATTGCGTTGGGGCGTCCTGGGCAGCGCCCGCATCGTCCGCAAGACAATTCCGGCGTTGCAGGAAACGAAAAACGGTCAGGTCGTAGGTATCGCTTCCCGCACCGAGGAAAAGGCCAGGGAGTACGCCGAGAAGCATGGCATCCCACAGGCGTTTGGCTCTTATGAGGCGCTGCTCGCTTCCCCGGACATCGACGCTGTCTACATTGCGCTGCCAAACGCACTGCACCTCGAGTGGATTCTCAAATCCTTGGACGCAGGCAAGCACGTCCTCTGTGAGAAGCCTTTGGCGATGAGCGCCGCCGAGTGCGAGGAGATTACGCGCAAGGCCGAGGAGACCGGGCTCAAAGTCCTGGAAGGCTTCATGTACCGTTTTCACCCGCGTTTCGAGAAGCTGCAAGAGCTGCTCGCGGCCCATGCGGTGGGCACATTGACGTTTGTCCACGTCGGTCACTCTTTCGATGCGGGCGGGGACGACAACATCCGCTGGTATAACGGGCTCGGAGGCGGCGCACTTTTCGATACGGGGTGCTACTGCGTCAACGTGAGCCGGATGGTCGCGGCGCAGGAGCCCACTCGAGTCTCCGCCTTTGGCAACTACCGCGACGCCAACGACGGAGGTCGAATTGACGTCAGCATTGCGGGCATGCTGCGCTTTCCGGGCAGCGCAACCGTGCTTTTTGATACCGGCGTGAACCTCGAGCGCCGCAACTTTTTGGAACTCACGGGCACCGGGGGCCGGCTCTACCTCGACAATCCTTTTGGACTCTTGGAGGAGGATTCGATCCTGGAGGAGCATCACTTCGGGCAGGACACCATCCATCACGAGGTCAAGGGTGAAAACCACTTCGTACGGATGGGCGAACACTTCGCCGACAGCGTCCTAAACGGTACGCCGCTGCGCTACGATGTCACGGACGCGGCAAACAACGCCCGGGTGTTGGAAGCTCTCGACAGGGAAGCGCGGAAACAAGAGGCGGGCGTCTGAACCGAGACCCCTTTCTGGCGCTGGCCCAGGCGTTAGTTAAAGACTTTGCCGCTCGGGCCGGAGACGCCGACCGCAAAGCCGGGTTTTCGGCCTTCCCGATGGCTGCCACGATTGCGTTGATCCCATCGCCCGGGCAGGCAAAGACTTTATCCACTCCCCATTGCAGAAGCCGATCCAGCCAATAGTCCCCAGCTGTTGATGATGCCACAGCCAATCTTCCTTTCGGACATCCTCGGGCAGACGGGCCCTGGAGAACTTCCCTTGAGGCGAGAAGCGTGAGCCTGCAGGAGGCAGTCCCAGGATTTTTCGGCGTCGTTCCACCCGAGGAGTCCTCCTAGAGGGCTTGGCGCCAATCACTGTTCGAATCCTCATCAACCCCCCCACATGAGGGCTAGATTTTTCTTCGAACGGGGATTCCACAGGCGATAGGGACGAAATCCATGCCGGAATGCGGAGAAAGAAAGACGCCGCATCTATGACCCACTTCAATGACCGCACCATCCTTGTCTCCGGGGCCTATGCCGCTGAGGTGAGCGGGCCTTTGCGACCCGTGATCGGGCAGACGTTTGACGCTGTCCTGTTCGATATGGACGGCACCCTCATAGACTCGACCCCCGCGGTGCGTCGGGCCTGGCTCGCGTGGTGTGCCGAACGTAAACTAGATCCATCGTTCCTGGACGGCGCCCACGGCCAGCCGGCCCAGGACATTGTGGCTTCCCTGGTTCCGACCGAAGAGTTCGACGAAGCCTTTGAGCGCATTCAACAAATCGAAATCGCCGAAGTCGGCGGCATCACCGTCCTTCCCGGAGCCGCCGAAGCGCTCTCCGCCATCGGGGAATATCGCAAAGCGATTGTCACCTCGTGTACGCGGTCCCTGGCCGCGGCACGTATCACGGCTTCCGGGCTGGTGCCACCCTGCGTGGTAGTCACCTTCGACGACGTCGTACGCGGCAAACCGGACCCCGAACCTTTTGCGCTCGGCGCCCGGCGGCTGGGTTTCGACCCCGGCCGCTGCCTCGTCGTCGAGGACGCAGCGGCTGGCCTGCGCTCCGCGCATGATGCCGGGTGCACGACCCTGGCCGTGGCGGGTACACACGCAGCGGCGGATCTGAGTGCGGATCTCGTCATTACCAGCCTGGTTGAGCTCGGATTCTCGGCAACGGCCAGCGGCATCCACGTCGCGCGGCTTACGTCCCGAGGCGGGAAATTCCACCGGCTGCAAACATCGTCCGCGGAGGGCCCGTCCATGTCCTGAAGGTATTTCAATGTCATCGATGACATCGTCACCGGGGCATGGATGCTGGCCGGACGCCGGGACTGTGGGAAACTGTCGACGTGAGTATTGCTGCGCCCGCCGCGTCCGACGACGGCACGACCCCCGCCACGCCGCCAGACGGCCCGCTTTCTGGATCCGTCCCACCGGGTACCGGCCTTTTCGACGCCATCCTTCTTGACGCCGGTCTTTTTGACGCTGTCCTGTTTGACCTTGACGGCACGCTTGTCGACCCGGCGGGAGGCATCACCGGTGGCATCGCCCATGCGCTGCGGACCGTGGGCCTGCCCGCGCTCGCGCCCGCGGAGCTGGAGAAGATGGTCGGGCCCAAGCTCGCCGACGCGCTCGTGTCGATTGCCGGCGTGCCGGAACCCCTGGTGGGCGAGGTCATCGCCACGTACCGCGCCTGGTATGCCGGGGAGGGGATGGCGATGTCGAGGGTGTACCCGGGCATCGGCGAGCTGCTCACGGAACTCCGCGCTGCGGGCCTGCAACTGGCCGTGGCCACCCAGAAGCCCGAGCCGCTGGCCCATACGCTGCTGACCCACCACGGGCTGGCCGATTCCTTTGACCTGATCTGCGGATCGCACGCTGACGAGACGCTCATGCCCGGCGCGCCGGGGTACCGGGCAGACAAGACAGGGGTCATCGCCGCTGCGCTCGAAGGGCTGGCCGGACATGCCGGGCCACACGCCACAGCGCCCCGCACCATCATGGTGGGGGACAGGCACCAGGATGTCAACGGTGCGCGCGCCAACGGCCTGGACTGCATCGGCGTCTCGTGGGGCTTCGCCCCCGACGGCGAACTGGCGGCGGCAGGCGTTGCCGCCGTCGTGCATTCCTGCACGGAACTGGGCCGGGCGCTGGGACTGGCCCCCGCCGGAACGGGGGAGGGCGGCCGCGGTGCTCTATGACCTCGCATTCATCGACTTCGACTTCCCGGCTCAGCAGGGCCCGTTCCGGTGCCACCTGGCACGTCGGAGCTTGTGCGGCATCGTCCAGGCCGTCTCAGGTGAATCCGTCGGGCAGCGGCACCCCAGACGATAGTCCAGGCCAGCCTGCTCATCAACAACCTTGGCCTAAAACTCCAGAATTGACCGCGGGAAATCTGACTGTCCTATGCTGCCAAGCTACACCTGAGCAAACCGGATAGGCACTACGTCCGTTATGGGCGCTTGAAGTCAGCTCCTTCACGGTGCCAGTGGTTACCGAATTTCCGGTATACCTCAGTTTGATTTGACGGACGCTTAAGCGAGGTATTTGGTTGCACGAGGGCTGCTCATCGACCGACTTGGCGTTGCACATCAGATTGTCCCAAGTTGAGATAAACAGAAAATCCGGTATCCACTGTCCGCACTGGGAAAGCCCGCTCACGGTCACAACCGGTCAGACCCGGGATGTACCGCCGGGCCTGACCGGCAGAGTTGCCGCGGTTAGGGCGTGAATATCACAAAGAACTTTCTGATCCGTTCTTGGATCTCCCAAGTCCCTCGCCACCCAATTGGGAAGACGGCGGCACTTCCGGCCTCCAGAGTGACGGCTTCACCGTCATCCTCCGTGACCACCATGCGGCCTTCAAGGACGTGAATCACCTCACCGCGCTCTAAAAACTCCCATCGCGAGAGGCCTGGTTCGGCTTCCCAGACTCCAGAGAGGATGCGTGAGTCGTCGCTGGTAAAGGGAATGGCTATCCTCGTAGGAATCTCTTTGCCTATCACCTCGGCCAATGGGGGGCCGAGTAGGGATTCGTCTAGCTCCGCTTCGAAGAGCTCGCTGGGCTGGAAGGTTATGCTCATTTGGATTTACCTTTCTGCTGCTACTCGCCGGTATCGTCTCCGGCGGGCTGGTGGTGATGGCCGCGGCTCGATTAAGCAGCGATTGAACCTTCAATCGTCAATGGGAAGGGTTTGGTCATGGCGGTCAAATTCACTTCTCCTCCTCCAAAGATGGGCCTATCATCCATCGTCCTGACATTTGCAGTCAGGGGAAACGCTCATCGGGACGGTTTAAACTACCCTTTCGGTTAGGCCACCGGGTAGATCGTCACGTACGTCGGCTGAACGGATGAGCCCTCAGCATTCGCTGCCCCTTGCAAAGGTGACCGAGCCTATGCTGGGCGCGCGGAGCCTGGACGAGCCGACCCCTGAGCGTGTGGAGCTGGGGTAAAGGCTTCGGGACTGGCCCGGCGGTCAGTGGCTTTGATCGACCATCTTCAGGCCGATCACGCAGCCCACCAGCCCGAAAATGAGCAACACCTTGATCACTGAGCCGGCCTCGCCGCCAAAGATCATGGCGTAGCTGACGGTGATCGCGGCCCCGATGCCCACCCATACGGCATAGGCCGTTCCGGTGGGGATTTCGCGCATGGCCACGGCCAGGCCAGCCATGCTCATCAGGATGGCGACGGCAAAAACTATGGTCGGCCCCAGTTTGCTGAAGCCCTCGGACTTGCCCAGGGCAGTGGCCCAAACAGCTTCCAGAACACCAGATGCCACAAGAATGATCCACGACATAACTATTAACCTTCGGCTCTCCTGACAGAAGTGTGCGTCAGGATTTCTGTGGTAGGAGGGAAAGCATGGGCAACCCGGTAGGTTTGGAAGTTCTCACACAGCCTTGATCGTTCCGGAGTTACCCATGAGTGCTACCACTCTACTCAACCGCGGCCTGGATCTGCCCCGGAGTCAGGGTGACGGATGTGGATGTTACACCGGGCGCCCCGGTGACTGTCACCGTGGCGTTGAAGGCCCGCAAGCGCCTCGGGTGCCCGCACTGCGGGTTCAACACGGTGGCGGGCTATGACACCCGGTGGAGCGAATCCTCCTGGCGGCATCTGGATGTCTCCGGGGGGGGGCCGATGATCCTGCGGATGCTCCTGCGTCGGCTGCGGTGCCCCACGCGCGGTGTGGTGGTCCAAGGCGTACCGTTTGCCCGGGCAGAGTCCCGGTTCAACACCGATTTCGAGGATCTGGTCCGGGTCGCTACAGAATTTGTCATTTTCAGCGGTGTGGTGACGCTGTCGCGCCGTGGGGGTTGAAAATGCGGCCGTGGCTGGCTCCCGCCCCTGTCGTTGAGGTGATGGTAGGCGAATATTTTTTGTCTGTTGCGGTTGACGCCGTTTCTTCTTGGTGTCGAGTTGGAGCCTGTTTTTCCGCTGCGGGTTAGACCCCTACATGCACCATTCCGGCCACAAGAACCGCCAGGCACCGGCGGCACTGAACGAGGCTGCATCGAAACTTATGGTGCCCTGCTCGGGACACGAAGCCATTCGCGATAACCTTGAGGTGGCACAGCCAGCTGAACGGGGGTGGACCGGTCGCTCCTACCACTCCTTCCTATTTCCAACAAGCGCCGTTTTGGTCGTAACGCCAATGGACAGGACCCGTGTTGGTCCTGCCGCATGTCATACCCGAGGCAGGAATCTTCGACTGACAGAGCGCTTGGTCCCGCCGACGCTATCTGGTCCGTCTTCCAGCCCGAGTGCTATGAGACAGGTACTGGAAGATTCATTGCCTCTAGACGATTTCTACCTTGTCTGTCACGCGACTGATGGTCCCGATGCCTGAATCCTGACCTACGGGACCAGCGATCAGCGCCGTAGGGATGACCCGCTTCGTCCCGGGTGTGCTGGCCATGATCGGTCACGGCCTCGTGGCTATTGCCCGGTGTCTCGTCGGGGCACGGATTGTCCCGGTGCCGCCGGGCCGTTGCACTGTCATCGGAGTCCGTGGTTGTGTGCCAGGGCGATGGCCTCGGTGCGGGAGCTGACGTCGAGCTTCTTGAAGAGGTTCCGTACATGGAACTTGACCGTGTTCTCGCTGATGCCCAGTGTTGAGGCGATGGTGCGGTTGCGTTGTCCGGCGGCTAGGTGTTGGAGCACTTCGAGTTCGCGGGCGGCAAGGTTCCATCCGGCGATATCCCCCCGGGCCGGGCGTGTCGGCGGGTCCAGGGGGAGTGTGACGAGGACGTCTGCACCCCAGCCGGGCATCACGTCGATCTGCAGGTGTCCGGTGAGCGCTTGGACCCGGCGGTCCAGGCGGCTGATGCTCGGGGCGTCGGCGGCGAGTGTGCCGCCGCCGTCGTCGCGTACGTTGATCAGCAGGTTTTCGCCGTCGCAGTCCCACTGCGTCCGGATTCTGCTGACGTCGGGTTGTTCCATCATGGCCAGTACAAGTCCGCGGACGACGGCCCGTGCGGCGTGGGCAACTTCGCCGGGCAGGGCCCTTCCATTTAGGGGTGGTTTGATGAACTCGACCTCAATGCCGCTGAAGCGCGTGAGTGGTCGCAGGTCCTCCCGCAGGCGTTCGAAGGCTGTGGCGACGGGCTCTTCCACCAGGTCCGTCGTGCGGTCGCTGAGGGTGCGGAGCCCGATCAAGGCTTTGGCGGTGAGGTCGGTGACGGTGGAGCGGGCTGTTGCATTGTCCAAGGAGGTTGAGCGCAGGGCTGCCAGGAGGGTCTCCAGGGTCGTGGAGTGCAGATCGGTCAGTTCCGCCGTCACGCGGACGCGTTCAGCTGAGGCTGCCCGTGATTCCAGCAGGTATGACGGCGGCGCGTCGGCTACTTTCTCCTGGATCCGCCGGGCAGCAATGCGCCACAGATACGTCACCAGGTCCAGCCCGGCGTTGTGCCCTGGATCGGCCGGGTGCGGATCCGTGAGGACGAGGAGGGCGTGGCTGGGGGCGTGTTTGAGGGCGAGTACGGGGCGGGGCCGGCCGGCGAGCTCGGCTTCCCCGAACCAGGGTGTCTCATCCGAAAGGGCAGCGCGAAGCGTGTCAAGCTCGGCGATGGAGACCCGGGAAATGATTTCTTCCTCGCCAGCCTTCTTCTGCGGGCGCCCCGTGCAGTCTTCGGTGAAGATGACCAGCGCGCTGCTTTCCAGGTAGGGGAGCGTGGCATCACGTAGTCGCTCCGCGATCTGGGTCAGGGGGGCATCGGCCAATGCTGCCACCTCCTGCAAGAGCGGCCACGGCAGGTCTGGAAGGGGCTTGGTGGATTCTTTCAGTGGCTGGTCGGTGGCTGCGCTCATCTGGGTAGTCTACCGGGGGCGGGAATGTCTGGCCAGTCCTTAAGTGTAGTCAGAACCGTCAGAAAACAGTGTTACCCCTACCCGTTTGTTTCGGGATCATGGATATCAACCAGAATCATCCGTTCGGCCGTTACAGGGCCGATGACCGAACCGAAGGGGACCAATCGTGAAGCCGACCGCAGAAGCGACGCCTACCGTGCACAGTACCGCAGATGACATTGTCCGTAATCTGTCCCTCGTCAGGGACGAGATCGCGGACACGGCGGCCCAGATTGATGAGCAGGAGATGGCCGGCCTGGCAGGCCACCTCGGGCAGACGGGTCGGGTGTTCGTTGCTGGTGCGGGCCGGAGCGGGCTGGTCCTGCGGATGGCGGCCATGCGGCTGATGCACCTGGGCCTGACTGTCCATGTTGCCGGTGATACCACTACTCCTGCGATCAGTTCCGGTGACCTGCTTTTGGTGGCTTCCGGGTCGGGGACGACTTCGGGAGTGGTTAATTCGGCGGAAACCGCGGCGAAGGCCGGGGCGCGGATTGCCGCGTTCACCACCAACCCGGATTCTCCGCTTGCTGGTCTCGCCGACGCGCTGGTGATTATTCCTGCCGCCCAGAAGACCGACCACGGCTCCAGCGTTTCCCGTCAGTACTCCGGGTCCCTCTTCGAACAGGTGCTTTTCCTCGCCACCGAGGCCATCTTCCAGTCGTTGTGGGACAACGCCGATGAACAGGCCGAACAGCTTTGGCTCAGGCACGCCAACCTCGAATAATCGAGGCCTCCACTTTCCATATCCACCGCAGTTCCCTACAGAAAGAAACAACATCATGAAACTCCAAGTTGCTATGGACCTCCTGACCGTCGAAGACGCCCTCAAACTGGCCGGTCAGGTCGCTGAGTACGTCGACATCATCGAACTCGGTACCCCGTTGATCAAGGCGGCCGGGCTCTCCGCCGTCACCGCTGTCAAGAACGCGCACCCGGACAAGATCGTCTTTGCTGATATGAAGACCATGGATGCTGGAGAGCTTGAGGCTGACATCGCCTTCAAGGCCGGCGCCGACCTGGTCTCCATACTTGGCAGCGCCGATGACTCCACCATCGCCGGTGGCGTCAAAGCGGCCAAGGCCCACAATAAGGGCATCGTCGTGGACCTCATCGGTGTGGCAGACAAGGTCACCCGCGCCAAGGAAGCCCGCGCGCTGGGGGCGAAGTTCGTGGAGATGCACGCTGGTCTGGACGAGCAGGCCAAGCCCGGTCACGACTTGAGCGGGTTGCTCAGGGCCGGAGAAGAAGCCCGCGTTCCGTTCTCCGTGGCCGGCGGCGTGAGCTTGAGCACCATCGAAGCCGTCCAGCGTGCCGGGGCCGATGTCGCCGTCGTTGGCGGCTCCATCTACAGCGCAGCCGACCCTGCCTTGGCAGCCAAGCAGCTCCGCGACGCCATCTCCTAGCCCTCCGATTGACGGTGGCGTCCCGCACCTTTAAAAGCCGCGGGACGCCACCTCCGGGGTGTAGCCCTGTAACTTCAGGGGCCCGCGGTCGTGGAATTCCTTGTCTGGGCCCCGGCGCAGAGACGTCACCGCGGGCACTACCGGTTCGTCGGAAGAACTAAGACATGAGTCAACAAACAATGGGACCGTTCAGGGGAAGTCGCAGATTCCCCGACCAGGAGCCTGTCCGGGCGTGGGCTTCCCTTCAGCACGGGGAATGCGTTGAAGTCTGGTCCATCGATTCGTTCTGCTACGCAGCTTATGTTGATGAGCGCGCTGACGACGGCCGACTGATATGGGTCATCGAGAACGGCACAGGCTGCCGTCATCTGTTGGTTCGTGGTGATCCCGTCACGCTGTATTCGATCTAGGACACAGCTCACCCCAACGATGAGGGGTTGGCACGTTGGGGACTCAAATCCCTGGGAGGGAAGCTGTTCATCATGCGTAGTCAGACCATCGAGCATTTGGAAGTCCTCGTTACCAAGCCTGGTCAACTTAACGAGTTGCTCGACGATGCAGAGGTCGTGCTCCGGCAGGTGGTGATGACCCAACGGTGTACCGGCATCCTGGTCACCCGCCATGAACCTGGCCGGTACACGCTCGAGTTCAGGACACGGTCCCCTTTGGGCAGACCTGGGAGCAGACACTCTCGTGAGCGTCGGTCGACGGCGGCGCTGCCGGGCCGTGACCGGTCGAAAAATGGAAGGCAACGATGTCTGTTACTTACCTTGATTCGTGTGTGGTCTGGGCGTAATCCGCTCCGGGATCCGCGGCGGCCCGGCTTCGGCTGATGAACTGCTGGCCCGTGACGGACGAACCTGGAGAAGGCCATGATCGTAGATCTGCCCAATACAACAACTTCGAAGATCTCCAGGAAGATCACGGCCCTGCGCGCCCAGGGCGGTGTGACCGCCCTGGGCCGGGTCCTGACCCTGGTCATCATCACCCGCTCCGGGCTCGAGGAAGACGCGATCGAGGCCGCGAACGAGGCCAGCCGCGAGCATCCCTGCCGGATCATCGTCCTCGCGGACGCCGGCGCGGACGCGCCCACCCGCCTGGACGCCCAGATCCGGGTCGGCGGGGACGCCGGCGCCTCCGAAGTGATCGTGCTCCGCGGCTCCGGGGAACTCGCCGCCGAAAGCGAGTCCCTCGTCGCGGCCCTGCTCCTGCCGGACGCGCCGATTGTCGCGTGGTGGCCGCACGGGGCCCCGGCAAACGCCGGGCAGACCTCCATCGGACGGATCGCACACCGCCGGATCACCGACTCGGCCAATGAAACAGACCCGGTCGCCGCGCTCGAGAACATCCGCGCCACCTACAAAGCCGGCGACACGGACCTGGCCTGGACCCGGCTGACGAACTGGCGGATCCAGCTCGCCGCCGTCCTGGACCAGGCCGACGACGCCCCCGTCACGGCCGTGGACGTCGAGGGCGCCACCGACTCACCCTCCACCGCACTCCTCGCGGCCTGGCTCACCCTGGCCCTAGACGTGCCCGTCACCATCCTCGCGGACCCCGCCGGGACCGGGATCCGGCGGGTCCGCCTCCACCGCCGCAGCGGCGACATCCAACTCGTCAGGCCCGGCCACACCATCGCCGAACTCACCCAGCCCGGCCAACCCGCCCAACGGATCTCCCTGCCACGCCGCAGCCTCAAAGACTGCCTCGCCGAAGAACTCCGCCGCCTCGACCCCGACGAAGTCTTCGGCGAAACCGTTCGTAGCCTTGGAACATCCAGCGCGGACCACGAAAGCCACCAGCCATCGACCGGCACCGCGGAACCAGGACAAAAACAGGACCATTTGTCACTGATCACCACCTAAAGGAACACAACACAACACCGCTCCGTTCCGTGCCCTACCCCCCAGGACCCGGAATCGAAAGCACGGACCCCGACCGATGCCGCTGATGCCCACAATCGTGGATCCGGACACCGGCCAGGTCCTCGGCATCATCGACAGCCGGGACCACAAGAGCGTCGAAGATTGACTCTCCGCCTGCCGTCGGCCCGGCGTCCGGACCTGCAGATCAACGCCATCGACCCGTCGGCGGCGTTCCGCAAGGCGCTGCGGATGTGGCTGCTGGTGGTCCAGATGCCTGAATCCTGACCTACGGGACCAGCGAGCAGCGCCGTAGGGATGACCCACTTCGTCCCGGGGTGCGCTGCTCATTGTACCGTCGTGCCTCGACGGGGCACGGATTGTCCCGGTGCCGCCGGGTCGTTACAGCGTCATCGGAGTCCGTGGTTGTGTGCCAGGGCGATGGCCTCGGTGCGGGAGCTGACGTCGAGCTTCTTGAAGAGGTTCCGTACATGGAACTTGACCGTGTTCTCGCTGATGCCCAGTGTTGAGGCGATGGTGCGGTTGCGTTGTCCGGCGGCTAGGTGTTGGAGCACTTCGAGTTCGCGGGCGGCAAGGTTCCATCCGGCGATATCCCCCCGGGCCGGGCGTGTCGGCGGGTCCAGGGGGAGTGTGACGAGGACGTCTGCACCCCAGCCGGGCATCACGTCGATCTGCAGGTGTCCGGTGAGCGCTTGGACCCGGCGGTCCAGGCGGCTGATGCTCGGGGCGTCGGCGGCGAGTGTGCCGCCGCCGTCGTCGCGTACGTTGATCAGCAGGTTTTCGCCGTCGCAGTCCCACTGCGTCCGGATTCTGCTGACGTCGGGTTGTTCCATCATGGCCAGTACAAGTCCGCGGACGACGGCCCGTGCGGCGTGGGCAACTTCGCCGGGCAGGGCCCTTCCATTTAGGGGTGGTTTGATGAACTCGACCTCAATGCCGCTGAAGCGCGTGAGTGGTCGCAGGTCCTCCCGCAGGCGTTCGAAGGCTGTGGCGACGGGCTCTTCCACCAGGTCCGTCGTGCGGTCGCTGAGGGTGCGGAGCCCGATCAAGGCTTTGGCGGTGAGGTCGGTGACGGTGGAGCGGGCTGTTGCATTGTCCAAGGAGGTTGAGCGCAGGGCTGCCAGGAGGGTCTCCAGGGTCGTGGAGTGCAGATCGGTCAGTTCCGCCGTCACGCGGACGCGTTCAGCTGAGGCTGCCCGTGATTCCAGCAGGTATGACGGCGGCGCGTCGGCTACTTTCTCCTGGATCCGCCGGGCAGCAATGCGCCACAGATACGTCACCAGGTCCAGCCCGGCGTTGTGCCCTGGATCGGCCGGGTGCGGATCCGTGAGGACGAGGAGGGCGTGGCTGGGGGCGTGTTTGAGGGCGAGTACGGGGCGGGGCCGGCCGGCGAGCTCGGCTTCCCCGAACCAGGGTGTCTCATCCGAAAGGGCAGCGCGAAGCGTGTCAAGCTCGGCGATGGAGACCCGGGAAATGATTTCTTCCTCGCCAGCCTTCTTCTGCGGGCGCCCCGTGCAGTCTTCGGTGAAGATGACCAGCGCGCTGCTTTCCAGGTAGGGGAGCGTGGCATCACGTAGTCGCTCCGCGATCTGGGTCAGGGGGGCATCGGCCAATGCTGCCACCTCCTGCAAGAGCGGCCACGGCAGGTCTGGAAGGGGCTTGGTGGATTCTTTCAGTGGCTGGTCGGTGGCTGCGCTCATCTGGGTAGTCTACCGGGGGCGGGAATGTCTGGCCAGTCCTTAAGTGTAGTCAGAACCGTCAGAAAACAGTGTTACCCCTACCCGTTTGTTTCGGGATCATGGATATCAACCAGAATCATCCGTTCGGCCGTTACAGGGCCGATGACCGAACCGAAGGGGACCAATCGTGAAGCCGACCGCAAATGCGACGAGTGCCGTAGACAGCACCACAGGTACTGAATCAGCAACACTCAACTGGACGGCCGAGGACCGGCGCGCCGTGGACACAATCCGCGTTTTGGCCGCGGACGCCGTCGAAAAGGTCGGCAACGGCCACCCGGGCACGGCCATGAGCCTGGCCCCGGCCGCGTACCTTCTCTTCCAGAAGCTGATGCGCCACGACCCGAAGAACCCGGACTGGCTGGGACGTGACCGTTTCATCCTGTCACCCGGGCACTCCTCGCTGACCCTGTATATCCAGCTGTTCCTCTCCGGCTACGGCCTGGAACTGAAGGACCTTGAGGCTCTGCGCACCTGGGGTTCGCTGACCCCGGGCCACCCGGAATACAAGCACACCGCCGGTGTGGAAATCACCACGGGCCCGCTGGGCCAGGGCCTGGCCTCCTCGGTCGGTTTCGCCTACTCCCAGCGCCGGATGCGTGGCCTGTTCGACGCCGATGCTCCGGCCGGCGAGTCCCCGTTCGACCACACCATCTGGGTCATTGCCTCCGATGGCGATCTCCAGGAAGGCGTGACCTCCGAGGCTTCCTCCCTGGCCGGGCACCAGGAACTGGGCAACCTCGTGGTGGTCTACGATGAGAACCACATCTCCATCGAGGACGACACCGACATCTCCTTCACCGAGGACGTCCTGGCGCGCTACGAGTCCTACGGCTGGCACACCCAGCGCGTGGACTGGACCAAGACGGGCGAATACGTCGAAGACGTCCAGGAGCTCTACTCCGCACTCCTGGCTGCGAAGGCCGAGACCTCCAAGCCCTCCATCATCTCGCTGCGCACCATCATCGGCTACCCCGCCCCGAAGAAGCAGAACACCGGCAAGATCCACGGTTCAGCCCTGGGCGCGGAGGAAGTCGCGGCCCTGAAGGAAGTGCTGGGCTTCGACCCCGAGAAATCCTTCGAAGTGGACCAGGACGTGCTGGCCCACGCCCGCCAGGTGGTGGACCGCGGCGCGGCTGCCCGCAAGGAATGGGACGAGTCCTTCAACGCCTGGCAGGCAGCCAACCCCGAGGGCGCTGCCCTGCTCGAACGGATCGAAGCCAAGCAGCTCCCCGCGGAACTGGAGAGCGCTTTGCCCGTGTTCGAAGCCGGCAAGGACGTCTCGACCCGCGCCGCGTCCGGCAAGGTCCTGAACGCGATCGGCCCGGTCATGCCGGAACTGTGGGGCGGTTCCGCGGATCTGGCGGAGTCGAACAACACCACCATCGAAGGATCGCCGTCGTTCATCCCGGCCTCCCGTTCCACGGAAACGTGGAAGGGCAACCCGTACGGCCGCGTCCTGCACTTCGGCATCCGCGAGCACGCCGCCGCGTCGATCGTGAACGGCATCTCGCTGCACGGCCGCACCCGCGCGTTCTCCGGCACGTTCCTGATCTTCAGCGACTACCAGAAGCCCGCCATCCGCCTCGGAGCCCTGATGGGCGTCCCGTCCATCTATGTGTGGTCGCACGACTCGATCGGCCTGGGCGAAGACGGCCCCACCCACCAGCCGGTGGAACAGCTCTCCACCCTGCGTGCGATCCCGGGCCTGGACGTCGTCCGCCCCGGCGACTCCAACGAGGTTGGCACAGCGTGGAAGACCATATTGGAGAACCACGAGAACCCGGCAGGCATCGTGCTGACCCGTCAGAACGTCCCCACCTTCGCCCGCGGCGAGGGCACAGCCGAGGGTGACACGTTCGCTTCCACCGCCGGTGTGGCCAGGGGCGGCTACGTGCTGGCCGAGGCATCCAAGGACGGCAAGACCGTGGACGCCCAGGTCATCCTGATCGGCACCGGTTCCGAGGTCCAGCTCGCCGTCCAGGCCCGCGAAGCATTGCAGGCCGAAGGCATCGCCACCCGCGTCATCTCCATGCCGTGTGTCGAGTGGTTCAACAAGCAGGACGCCGCCTACCGCGAGGCAGTCCTGCCGGCAGCGGTCAAGGCCCGCGTGTCCGTCGAGGCCGGACTGGCCCTGGGCTGGAAGGAATTCGTCGGCGACGCCGGCCGTTCCGTCAGCCTTGAGCACTTCGGGGCCTCGGCAGACTACAAGCGCCTGTTCCAGGAGTTCGGCATCACCGCAGAAGCAGTCGCTGCCGCCGCCAAGGACTCCATCGCCGCCGCAGGCAACTAATTCCCACCTGCACCTGCACCGCGAACTGTCATCATTTTCGAAGGAAGAAGCAGAAGCCATGACCAACGCAACACCCACCGCACAGCTTTCCGACGCCGGTGTGTCCATCTGGCTGGACGACCTCTCCCGCGGCCGCCTCAAGACCGGCACCCTGCAGAAGCTCATCGACCAGAAGAACGTCGTTGGTGTCACCACGAACCCCAGCATCTTCCACGCCGCGATCACCTCCGGCACGGACTACGACGCCATCATCGCGGCCCAGGCCGCTGCCGGTGCCTCCATCGAAGAGACGATCTTCGAGATCACCACCACCGACGTCGCCGACGCCTGCGACCTCTTCGCCCCCATCGCCGCGGCAACCAAGGGCGTCGACGGCCGCGTTTCCATCGAGGTCGACCCCCGCCTCGCTTGGGACACCGCCGGCACGGTCGCCGAAGCGAAGCACCTTTACAAGAAGGTCAACCGCGACAACGTCCACATCAAGATCCCGGCAACGCTCGAAGGCCTCCCGGCCATCACGGCAACCCTGAGCGAAGGCATCAGCGTCAACGTGACCCTGATCTTCTCCCTGGAACGCTACCGCGCAGTCATCAACGCCTTCCAAGCGGGTCTGAAACTGGCCAGGGACAACGGCCACGACCTCTCCACGATCCACTCCGTCGCGTCGTTCTTTGTCTCCCGCGTGGACACCGAGATCGACAAGCGCCTGGACGCCATCGGCACCGACGAAGCCACGGCACTCAAGGGCAAGGCCGGCGTCGCCAACGCACGCCTCGCCTACCAGGTCTACGAAGAGCTCTTCTCCACCGAGCGCTGGGCAGTCCTGGCCGAAGCCGGCGCCCGCCCGCAGCGCCCGCTGTGGGCTTCCACCGGCGTGAAGGACCCGGCCTACCCCGACACCCTCTACGTCACCGAGCTAGTCGCCGCCGACATCGTCAACACCATGCCGGAGAAGACCCTCGACGCCACCTTCGACCACGGCGTAGTCACCGGTGACACCATCACCGGCACCTACGAGGAAGCACACAGCGTGCTCACCGCCCTCGAAGCACTCGGTGTCTCCTACGACGACGTCGTCGCCCAGCTCGAATCCGAAGGCCTGGACAAGTTCGTGGCCAGCTGGAAGGAACTGCTCGCCGACGTCGATGGCGCCCTCACCACCGCACGGAAAGCTTCCTAACCCCGCCAGGCAGGCTAACCGCCAACCGTCCGGCAGCGTGGAGACCCCTCTTCGGGGGGCCTCCACGCCCCGGTACCGGAATCACTCCTTACCGGAATCAACGGGCCGCAGGCGCCGGCCCAGGCCGCCGGTCCGGGCCGAGAGTCCCGAGCCCCAGGCTCTGACTGTTACCGAAAGGCAGACACCATGTCCGTTTCACCCCTGAAGTGCTGTATCAACCCCAGCATCCTCTCGGCCGACTTCGTCAACCTCGAAGCCGAGCTGGCCCGCATCAGCAACGCCGACGCCGTGCACGTGGATGTCATGGACAATCACTTCGTACCGAACCTGACCATCGGCCTGCCCGTCGTGGAACGGCTGCAAAAGGTCAGCCCCGTGCCGCTGGACGCCCACCTGATGATTTCCAATGTGGACCGGTGGGCGCCCCAGTTCGCCGACGCCGGCCTGAGCTCGGTGACCTTCCACGTCGAGGCGTCCGACGCCCCCATCAAACTCGCCCGCGAACTTCGCGCGCGCGGGGCCAAAGCAGGCATGGCACTGCGCCCGGCCACCCCGGTGGAACCATACCTGGACATCCTCCCCGAACTGGACATGCTGTTGATCATGACCGTCGAGCCGGGCTTCGGCGGCCAGGCATTCCTGGACGTCATGCTGCCCAAGATCCGGCGCGCCCGCGCGGCGATCGAAGGTTCCGGGGTGGACGTCGCCATCCAGGTCGACGGCGGCATCACGGAGGAAACCATCACCCGCGCCGCTGAGGCCGGCGCCAACGTCTTCGTGGCCGGATCGGCCGTGTACGGCAAGCCGTCACCCGCGGACGCCATCGAGTCACTACGCGCAAACGGCCAACTCGCCTTCAACCCCAACAACACCGCACCCCGCCCCAATTAGCCTGAAAGACCCACTCATGCGCGTTCACATCGCAACCGACCACGCCGGCCTGGAACTTAGCTCCCACCTCATCACCGCACTGTCCGCCAGCGGCTACGAGATGGTAGACCACGGGCCCAAGGCCTACGACGCCGAGGACGACTACCCGGCATTCTGCATCAACGCCGCCCTGGCCGTGGTGGCCGACCAGGCCGCGGGCGTTGACGCCCTCGGGATAGTGCTGGGCGGCTCGGGTAACGGCGAGCAGATCTCCGCGAACAAGGTCAAAGGCGTGCGCGCGGCCCTAGCCTGGAACCTCGACACCGCCAAACTGGCCCGTCAACACAACAACGCCAACGTTGTCGCAGTCGGCGGGCGCCAGCACACCGTTAAGGAGGCCACCGAACTGATCAAGGCATTCCTGGCGGAACCATTTAGCAACGCCGAGCGCCACGTGCGCCGCATCGGAAAGATCGCCAGCTACGAGGCTACCGGCGAGGTTGCCGAGTAACTGGCGCTTCACTAAGCGGTTCGGCGCGGGCTCGTCAAAAAGGGAGTGGATTGTGGCAGGCCGAGAGTAGGGGCTCAACCCTGCCGGCGTTCTATGCACCCAGAGAGGTAAGGGATCAGATGAGGATTGGCATTCTCACCTCGGGCGGTGACTGTCCAGGGCTGAACGCGGTCATCCGGGGAGCAGCACTGAAGAGCAGCCGCGTCCCAGGCAACGAGTTCGTTGGCTTCAAGTACGGTTGGCGAGGAGTCGTCAACGCCGGTCTCATGCACCTTGACCGGACTAGTGTCCGGGGTTTATCCAAGCAGGGAGGCACGATTTTTGGCTCATCTCGGACCAACCCATTCGAGGGACCCCGCGGAGGCCCAGAGAATATCTCGCGGGTGATCAAAGAGAACCGTATCGACGCGATCCTCGCAGTCGGTGGAGAGGGCACCCTAACGGCAGCCCGGAGGCTCGCGGAAGCGGGACTGCCCGTGGTAGGCGTGTGGAGATCGCCAGGGAAGCGGTGGACCGCATTCACACAACGGCGGAATCTCACCAGCGCTGCATCGTTGTGGAAGTCATGGGCCGCAACGCTGGCTGGATCGCGCTTCATGCCGGCATGGCTGCCGGTGCACACGCAATCCTCATTCCAGAGCATCCCCGCTCGATCGCTCAGATATGCGAGTGGGTCAATTCCCTCCGGCACCGGGGGAGAGCCCCTGTTATCGTTGTGGCGGAAGGATTTGTGCTCGAGGCATGACCGAAGCCCACTCCCACAAGGGACTCGATGCATTTGAGCGCCCCCGACTTGGCGGAATAGCAGACATCCTCGCTCCCATGATCGCGGCCCACGCCGGCATCGAATCCCGCGCCACAGCCCTTGGACTCGCGCAGCGCGGGGGTGTACCCAGTGAGCATCGCAGAAGCCACCCACAGGCCAAAGCTCGTCCCCGTTCAACGCTATGAAGAAGCAGCCTTACCTGTTCGGCTGAAAACCTAGGTGCATGGGTCGGTAGTGGTTTTAGCCGTTTGATGTTCGGCGGCGTGGCAGCCGATGAATCCTGATGCCGGTAATAATTTCCTTTGAAGGAGGCGCCCCCGCCCCGAGGGATCGTTCAGCGAGGTGTGAAGAGCCGCCGTTGGCGTCCCGGGGCTGCCCCGTTGCCGGCCCCCGTTCTACATCCGCGCCAGGGAGGCCGCCCGGGTGCGGTGGCTGAAGAGCTTCATTAGGTTGTGGCACCCTGCCAGCAACTCCCACTCACGCGCTGCCTTCTCCATGCCGCGCAGGAGCACGTTTTTGCCCTGCCGGGTCTTGATCTGGCCGAAGACCGGTTCAACGATCGCTTTGCGCCGGGCATAAATTTTCTTGCCCTTCTTGGTTTTGAGTTTCCGTCCCATCCGTTCTGCCAGGCTCGCGTTGGCCGGGATCCTGCCCCGGGGCGACTCGGGAATCGGCGTACCGTGTTTCATGCGTCGGGTGGAGATGAAGAACTCGGTTGAATGAGCCGTTTCAACGTCTTTGACGTGCTCGAGGTTGGCTGCCGAGCAATACCCGGCGTCGGCACTCCACGTCGTGGGCATTGCACCTACAGAGACAGCCGTGTGTTCGATCATGGGGGCCAGCTGCTGCACATCCACGGCCACGTTGTTCAATCTGGTGGCAACAATTACCTGGTGGTCAGCATCCACGACGGCCTGGCCGTTGTAGCAGTAATGGTATGAACCATCCGCGGTTTTCATGATCCGCGCGTCCGGGTCCGTGAAGTTCCGTTGCGCCGTGGGCTTCGGCTCGGCCTTCGCAGCGGCAGTGTCGCCGGCAGCGGTGATGTCCTCGTCATCATCGCCGCGGGACCGGGCCTTCTCTTCCGCGAGCTGGCGGGCCTTGGCAGCGGCTTCTTCCTCCAGTGAGGCACGGGCCGTGGCCATCGCCGCGGCCCGGGCCCGCCTGTTCGCCAGCTCCGCGGGGAGTTCGTCCCCGCGAGTGCCCGGCCCGAAGCGGGCGTCCTCGGCCGCGTCGACGGTCTTCGCCTCTTCCATCAGGTCGCTGATCTCATCGGCCAGGACCTTCTGCTTCGCGCTCAACCGGGCATAGCTCATGGCCTTGTGCCGGGACGCGTTGGCCCGCACCTTCGTCCCGTCCAGGGCCACCCTGCCCAGGGAGACCATACCCGCGGCCCGGCACAGTTCCAGGGCCTGGAGGAACACGTTCGCCAGGGCCGCGAGGTGGCGTTCGCGGAAACGGGCGATCGAGCGGAAATCAGGGGCCTGCTGCGCGGCCAGCCACCGGAACGCGACCACATCCGTACATGCCCGCTCCAACTCCCGCGAGGAGCGGACCCCGACACAATATCCGTACAGGACGATGCGCAGCATCAGGCGCGGATCATACGGCGGCTGGCCCTTGGCCTTCGCATAGGACTTGTAGAAGCGGGCCAGGTCCAGCTCCGTGTCCACCATTTCGGCAATGAACCGGGCCAGATGGTTTTGCGGCAGCCACTCATCCAGTGACGGCGGGACCAGCATCACCGCCTCGGGTTCAAACCCCCGGAACCGCTTCCTGGCCCCGCCGTTGGCATCCATCGGCTCATCAACGGCCGGAGGCACGAGGGGCCCCACGAGCGACTCGGCGAACAAACCATCCTGGGAACCGGCATCCATACCCCAATTCTCCCAGCCCCACATCCGGCAGCCCGGCTAATCCGCCGGCGTTTTAAATAATTCGCCGGCGTTTTAAAACTAGGACGGACTACTGACCCACGCACCTAGCGGAAGTCAGAAAATGCCCTGACCAGTAGGGAAAGACCCATAGAAGACACTCAGCCCAAGGAGCTTTCAATGCCCGTTGCAACACCGGACAAGTACGCCGAAATGATCGACCGCGCCAAGGCCGGCGGATTCGCCTACCCGGCGGTCAATGTCACCTCCTCGCAGACGCTCAACGCAACGCTCCAGGGCTTCGCCGACGCCGGCTCCGACGGCATCGTCCAGGTTTCCACCGGCGGTTCGGCCTACTGGTCCGGCGCTGGCGTGAAGGACATGGTGGCCGGTTCGCTCGGCTTCGCCGCTTTCGCCCGCGAAGTTGCCAGGAACTACCCCGTCAACGCAGCCCTGCACACCGACCACTGCCCGAAGGACAGGCTGGACAGCTTTGTCCTTCCGCTGTTGGCAGCTTCCGAGGCCGAGGTCAAGGCCGGCCGCGACCCAATCTTCAACTCGCACATGTGGGACGGCTCCGTCGAGACCCTGGAGGAAAACCTGCGCATCGGCCGCGAACTACTGGCCCGAACCTCCGCCGCGCATATCATTCTTGAGGTGGAGATCGGTGCTGTTGGCGGCGAGGAAGACGGCGTCGAGAACGCCATCAACGACAAGCTGTACTCCACGGTGGACGACGGACTGGCCACGGTGGAGGCGCTTGGCTCCAGCGAGAACGGCCGCTACATCACGGCCCTGACGTTCGGCAACGTGCACGGCGTGTACAAGCCGGGCAACGTCAAGCTGCGCCCGGAGATCCTCAAGGACATTCAGGAGCCTGTTGGCGCGAAGCTGGGCAAGAACAGCCCGTTTGACCTCGTCTTCCACGGCGGCTCCCGCTCGTCCGAGCAGGAAATCAAGGACGCCGTCTCCTACGGGGTCATCAAGATGAACATTGACACCGACACCCAGTACGCGTTCACCCGCCCGGTGGCTGGCCACATGTTCGCGAATTACTACGGCGTCCTGAAGGTTGATGGCGACGTTGGCAACAAGAAGACCTACGATCCCCGCGTCTGGGGCGCCGCCGCCGAAAAGGGCCTGGCCGCCCGCGTCGTTGAGGCTGCCGCGCAGCTCGGCTCCGCGGGCAAGACGTATAAGTAGCATGAGCGACGAATTTTGCCGGAACCTCATGGGTCCGGAGCCCACGCTGCTTCCGGCCGAGGAGGACATCCAGGCGCGGCTGGCAGCCGGGGACGAGGCCGTCGACTTGGCGGCCAAGCACCCCACGTCGTCCCTGCTGTGGGCCATCCTGGCCGAGAGCGAGTGCTATCACGACCCAGGACAGGACTTCTGCACCAAAAACGACCCCACACGAACCAAGAACAACGCCATTCGCCGCCTCCAAGTACTCGGCTACAACCTCACCCTGACCACCCCAGAGGTAGCCCAGGGCGGCTGCAAAGTCATTTGCGGGCCGGCAGTGTCTTAACATGTGAGACGAACGGGGTCGTGGCTGTTAAAAAGTGAGAACTCCTGTTAACCCAGATGGTGTCAAAGCCTCTGTGTTGCCAGGAGTTCTCGCATGTCATCTTCTCACCTTGCCCTGTTCCTCGACGAATTCGCCGCCCCTGGCGCGGTGGGTGTTGATCCCGGCACGGTCCTTGCCGCGTTGCATGGACTGGCCGGAGCTACATCGCTGGTGGAGATGGCTGAATGGGCCGAAGATACGGCACGGGAGCAACTGTCTGCACTGGGGATCGGTTCCCGCACGCGACGACGCTGGGCAGGGTCCTTGAACGCCTTGATGCCGACCTGCTGGATCGTCTGGCTGGGGCATGGGTGCAGGCGGCTATCGGCGTTTCGGTGATCGCTCTCGATGGCAAGGAAGTCCGTGGTGCCAAGAACGGCGGCGGTTCGCGAGACCATGGAAGCGGTGCAGTGTTGGAGCAAGTCTGGGTGGCAGGGAATCCAACGAGATCCCCTACTTTTCAAAACTTCTGGACGGAATCAAGGACCTGACGGGCGTTGTCGTCACCGCGGACGCCCTTCATACACAACGCAAACATGCCGACTATCTTCATGACCGTTGTGCCTCCTACGTGCTCACCGTGAAGGGAAACCAGCCAGGTCTGCATAGGCAATGTGCTGACCTTCCTTGGAAGCGCGTCAGGAACGGACACAAGACCCTTGAAACTGCCAACGGCAGAGACATTGAAAGGACCGTCAAGTGCGTCAGTATTGCCGCAGGCATGAACTTCCCCCACGCAGCCCAAGCCGCCCAGATCACCCGCAAGTCACGGCCATTGGGAACCCGTAAGTGGTTCACCGAGACCGTCTATATCGTCACTTCATTGGCACCATCGCAGGGGAAACCCTCCGAGATAGGGGCATGGATCCGCGGCCACTCGACCATCGAAAACGGACTCCACTACCGACGCGACGTGACCTGGCGGGAGGACCATAGCCAGGTCCGAAACGGTGAAGCGCCACGAGTCATGGCCTCCCTGCGGAACATCGCCATCATGATTCTCCGACTCCAAGGCGAAACCAACCTTGCCAAAGCCGCCCGGGCAGCCCGAAACTACCCCGATCGAGCACTCAAACTAGCTGGCATCACTATCAGCTAAACGACTTTGCAGCCGCCCTGGAGGTAGCCTGACCTACCTTACTTTCGTATTAGGCATCGACTCACCATTCCGGAGGTATTGCTATGAGGCAAAAAAAGCCTGGTGGCAGAGGAACTTTAGACGCCGGCCTTGATCAGAAGTGCATCAACCATCATGAAGAACTGAGCGCGGTAATCGATCGCCCCCGGAGCGGTCATGCATTGTATGGCCGCCCCGTCGTAGATCATAAGAAAGCACCTTACCAGCGTACCGAAACCTACGAGGCACTGATCACCACTGCTTTCGGCTGCGGAAGAGAATATATTTCCCAGCTCCACTTCGTAGGCGGGATAAATTTTCGCGGCCAGCGGGCTGACATCGGAATTGCGTGTTGCCCACAGAATGAGTTCGATCTCAGCAAGTATGCTTGCGGGCTCTTCCTCTAGTGCGCGCCAGTAGCCTTCGGCCACTTGTTCCACAGCCTTACGAAGTCCCAAATGCTCCGAGACGTCACTGGAAAAGCGGCGCAGGTTCTTAAACCAAGCCTCGGCGGCCGCTTCCATGAGCTCTTCTTTATTGCTAAAGCAATAATGCGCCGTAGCCAAGGGGGCATTAGCCTCTTTTGCTATAGCCCGAATAGTTACCGACTGAACACCCTCACGACGCATAATTTCAACGGTCGCTGAAATCAACTGTTCTTTTCGGTCTTCTGAGGATACCCGCATAACACACTCTCCAGTCTCCCGGTTTCGGCCCGACAGGGCAATTTCCTTACAGTAAGTCTATTGCTTGGGCCATGGAAAACGTTCAACCACTTCACCTTGAACGACTTACGTGGTGCCTGATGCCAGGTAGCTCGCGAAATGATTCCTGCGTGCCTCAGCTAAAGTGCGGTTCCCCGTGTTCTGCCAGCTTACTGTCCTCAGGGCTCCTGACATAGCGATTTAGTTTTTGTTGGTTGGTTCTTTGTTTTTGACGGTGTAGCGCAGGATCAGGTCGGTGCCTGGGTGACGGGTTTCGGTGGCGGTGAGGTGTTCGCAAAGCTCGCTGATGGCTTTGCTGGCCCTTGCTGTGGGGAGTGGGTTCAGCCGGATGGTCAGGAAGCCCGGGGTCGTGGTGTCGATGTCACCGCTGGTGTTCAGCGCTGACCTGGTCAGGGTGTGGGCTTCTTCGGTGGCGCGGGCGTAACCGGTGTTGGTGCGGATTTCCCTGGCCAGGGTCATCATGGTGTTGTAGGCGGCCATCCGGATCCCGTGCGTAATCAGTTTGACTTCGGTATCGAGGACCTGCTGCCCGGGGGCGAGTCCACCTAACGGCAACCGGGCAGGAATCTCCCGGTGAGCTGCCTCCGCGGTATCTTGAGCGGCTTCGGCGGCGAAGAGGGGTGCGTTGATCGCGTTGTGCATGGCGTTGGTGACGATGATGCCCCCGGTACCGTGTGCGGGTGTTTTCAGGCCCAGCATCGCCGTATCCGTCTGGGCTGATACCTGCTGGTAGCGGGCCCGGGCGGCCAGGACTGTCTTGTAGGCCTCCTTCTTCGCGGGGTTCGGCACCGAGCGGTGCGGGTCATCATCGGTACTGCCGTAAGCATCATGGGAATCCAGGTCGAAATGCATCCTGGCGTAACGGAAGTAGTTTTCCTGCCGCCAGCGTGAACCCATCCGGTAAATCACCTCACCAACGGACATCTCCTGGTTGGTGGTGAGGATGTGGATCTGGCGTGTGGCGCCGCCTCGTGCGGGAACGATCCTGCTGATCTGGCGCATCCGGAACAGTTCACCAGTTTTTACGGTCGCGGGCAGGGGCAGATCAACCATCGTGTCGGCCGCCAGCCAGGAACGTGTTTCACCGTGCTCATCACGATGGGAAACCGGACTGAATTGGTCTTCGGGGATTGGTGGTGTGGTGCCTTTGCGCCAGGTCAGCACATCAAAACCTGCCGCTTCCATGTGCTGGAACAGGGCTGGGGACCAGCCGCCACGGTCAAACCCGACGAGTACTCGCCGCTGGTCCCCGATGATGTCCCGCAAGGCCGGAAGCAGGGTGCGTAGTTCCTTGGTCAGGGCGGTACCCGGTTCGGCCATGACGACGAATACCGGGGATCCGTGGGAGTCGGAAACCCAGGTCTCCTCCGTTGCCGGGGTCGGGAACTTCAACCTGGTCGAGTGTACTTTCCCGATCTTCTTCGCGCCTTGGTAAGCACGCACATGCCCATCCACATAGAGAACGGCAAGGAGCTCCTCACCGTCAGGATCATTTCCGTTCCCGGGGTTCAGGTGGTGTTCGGCCAGGGCGATCAGGAACTCCCCGGTTTTTCCGGTGTCGGCCATGAGGTCTGTTTTGCGGCGGATCGTTTTTACTTCCGGTGCCCGATCCATCCCCAGCACCCTTCCCAGATCGGTGGGGTTGATCCGGGTCGCGCCCTCGGCCCTTGATTCCCCGAGCAAGGCGCGGAGAACAGCGTCCAGGAGCATCGTGTCGAGCCCATAGAAGCCGTCCGGCAAAGCACCAAAAGTGTTCTTCGCGCAGGCGAGCAGACCGGTCCGCTCCAGCGCGGGCAAGGCCAGAAACAACCCAGCCAACGGCACTTTCGCCGCCGGAGCAAACACCGGGGCAGCGCACACCAGTTGACCGGCACGGGCTGCTGACCGCTCACTGCGGCGTTCCGTCGGCGCCGGCGACACGGGCAGATCGGCGGATTCTTCCTGCCACAATGCCGGCTGTGCCGCTTCCGGTGTCGGTGTTGGACTTACGAGCGCAGGGACCTTCACTGCTGCCGCCTCGGTGGGTGCCGTGGTTCGCTCCTTGGTGATGGCCAGGGCACGGCGGACGCTGAATTCGGAGACACCCACCGCGTCTCCGACGGCCTGCAGACTCATTCCGGACTCACGCAGAACAACAATCTCAGTGATCATGTCTTCACTCAACCGTGACGGGCCCTTCGGGCCGCGTTGTTCCAGGATCAGACCGGCCACACCCTCGGTGGCCAGTTGCTTGCGCCACCGATACAACGTCACCGCGCCGACCTTGAATGCGGTGGCAATCTCCTCCACGACCGCCGCTTTGAGCTCCATCAGGTTCACGGCAGCGAAGCGGCGAGTTACTGAATCTCCGGGCACCCACACGTAGGCCAGTTCACCGTGAAGGAAGACCTTCCCGCCCTCATCGTCCTCCACGAGGGAGACGGCAGCACCAATCGGGCAGGCAGCAGCGACGGGGGCCATTGGCAGAGGCGGTTGCGCAGTCATCCAAGCCATCATTCCACCCCATTCCGCCCGCATAGTTTACTTTCATAAATTATATCGTATCTGAGGCGGAATTAACAGGTTTCAGCCCAACAAGAACACCGGAATTACGCGAAAGCTACACACTCAATCATCAGCTATGTCAGGAGCCCTGGTCCTTGGGCCGAGGTGGCTGCCCGGTGCGGCAGTCATGGCCCGTAACTCAGTAGCGGGTGGACGTTGCGTTTAATCTCAGGGCTGATGGTGCCCCCGGAGCGGCCCAACGCCCTGCCGAGCGCCTGCATTGAGGTTCTGTTGGAGCGCACGCCCGCGATTCTCTCCCGTTCCTGCAGTGACAGGTAACGGGTGTTGATGGGGTGCTCGAGAGCTTTCAGGGCCACAGGTGCGGGGCCGGTTCCGCCAGAGCTGCCGGCAGTTCAGGTGCCGCGGCAGGGGTTGGAGTCTCCGCAAAAGTAATTGTCACTTCCTGTTTATACGAAAGACCCACGGCATGGCACTTGGCGGGTGCCGTGTCCTTTGCCGCCTGTTGCCGGTCCCGTTCGTAGGATCTCTGTTTGCTGACTCCAACGGCGAGGGCGGCGTGCCCGCTCCTTCTTGACGCAAGCCAGGTAGTGAATCTGTTTCGGGCGAGGGGCGGCGCAGACAGATCGAGGCCATGCCGGCCTCGATCGCCCAGTTGGAGTGGGTGGAGCAATTCAGGTCCAGCTGCTTCGCTGCCGCGCTGAGGCTGCCAACTGTCAGCGGCCACGAAGAAGTGTCCACAGGTGCCCAATAGGATTTTGTCGAATTCGCACCGGGAGGCCACAAAGGGTGCCCGCTGGCGGCCAGGTGCATCACTTCTCATTTCCCTGTCCAAGAGCCCAAAATCGGGTGTTAATGTGCCTGATTTCGAGTTGGAACCGAGTCGGTTGACAACCTTCGTCACCTCGACCTGCGACGCCTCCTGAACGTCCAGATGAAGGCTGCTGGCACGGGAATACAGGGATCGGAGGGGCCGCCGACGTCCCCTTGGCCGACGTCCCCTTGGCCGGTGGCGTGGCGACGTTTCACGACTTCATGACGGAGTAGGCTTTTGGTGCAACCCCGCCAGCAATGAAGGATCGAATTCTCAGAGCTGGAATGACGAGATCCGAGCCCTCCGGGCGGCCATCGAATCGTGTGCGTTCTGTTGGCCGTCTATGGGCACTTCCTCGTGGCCGCTGCTCATCAACTTCCCGCAGCAGGTGAATGAACTCCTCAATTACCGCCGGTGCGTAGCGTTGCCGCGGCCCGGTCTTCACTGGCCGGGTGCTTTGTGGCTTCTTGGCTGCCGGATTGATCCGACCTGCCCAGTTATTCGCCGTGCTATGTGAAGGGGCCCGTTGGCAAGGCGCCCAAGCGCCGGTTACCCGGCAACGCGGCCGGATAACCGACCATTCCTGCCACAAGATGGCCACATGGGTGTAGCAGCCCTGTAGGAACACCCCGGCGACATCGTGCATGAGAAGCTCCTTGCTCTGGGGTTCACCGCGTGGCCTGTGCGACAACCCGAACGGCGTGCACATGACGCGTCGGGAGAGCTACATGGTGGGCGACGGATTCGCCGCCACCATGTTTATGGTGGCGGCGAAGGCCACCTCGAGAACCTACTTTTGCGCCTGGTCCTTGAGAAGGAGGAGCTGGATTTCTTCGCCACCTAGGTGGCATCCTGGGTGTCTATGCCGCTGCCGGGTTCCGGGGCGTGCAAGAGGTCACTGCCTGACCCTGGCCGGTCACTCCTTGACGCCGCCGCCTGCGCTGTCGCCGTCTCGCTCAGGCGCTGCGCGCCGTCTGCGCGATGTGGGATTTGTAGTTGGTGTTACCGGCGGGGTGAGTGTGGAAGAGCTTGCCTGCTGACCCAAGGAGGTTAGGAAGCCCAGGTGGCCCTCGTAACGGGCTAGGACGTCGTCGATTATTTGCTGCTGCGTTACGCCCATCAGGTCGTAGCCCTCGGAGCCGGTCGGTGAGAAGACTTCCGCGCGATAGTAGACGTCCGCTTCGTGGAACGTACGCCCACCGAACGTCGGCACCGGGGCTTCCACGGCCTGGACCTGATAGAGGAAGTCGCGATGGTCCGGAATGGTGACAACCAGCGCGTAATCGGTAATACCCGTGTATTGGCTCGGGACAGCGTCCAGGGTTGCCTGGTGACCTTGTTCAATAAACTCGTTGACCAGCTCGGCTAGGGCTGGCTGGGCCGTGTGTTCCATGAACTGGGCTAGCTCATTTTTGGAAGGATAGGACCGTATCCCTGTCAGTCTCTGGCGCCAGGTGCGGTCGGGCCCGTGGCTGCCGTGCACAGCCTTTGATTGCTGACGCAGTGCCTGGCCTTCACGTTGTGCCCGCTCCACCCGTAGTGCTTTTGTGAAGGAGGCCATGACCAACCAGGCGATGATCGTCACCGGCAGGGCGAAGATCAGTGTGGCGTGTTCCATGGTGGTTACGCCGCCTGCTACAAGCATCGCGATGGTGAGCAGCGCGGTGAGTATGGCCCAGAAGATACGCAGCCATTTAGCCCCGTCCTGGGATGCGTTAGTGATGCGGGAGGAGAAATTGGACATCATCATGGCGCCGGAGTTGGCGCTGGTGAGGTAGAACAGCATGCCGGACAACGTGCCCAACCCGATCAGGAAAGCGGCTCCGGGAAACATCTCAAGCAGGGCGTACCAGCCCCGTTCCGGGCTGTCGATGGCCAGTTGGGCGAACTTCGTGTTGCCGTTCAGTACCTCGTGCATGGCGCTGTTGCCGAAGATGCTCACGACCAGGAAGTCGCACAGCACGGGGGCGGTGATTGCAGCGATGACAAATTCGCGCAGCGTCCGGCCGCGTGAGATGCGTGCCAGGAACAGGCCCACGAACGGGCCCCAAGCAAGCCAGAAGGCCCAGAAGAACAAAGTCCAGCCGGCCATCCATTCCGAACCGCCTGCTTCGTACGCGAACGTCTGCAGCGTACGGCCGGGCAGGGTGACGGCAAAGCGTCCGATGTTCTCTACCAGGGCGTTGAGCAAGAACGCGGTCTGACCGGTCACCAGGATGTACAGCAGCAAGGCTGCGGCGGCCCAGATGTTCAGCTCCGCAACCCAGCGGATTCCTTTGTCAACGCCGGAGGTGCATGAGGCGATGGTCAGAATGACGGCGACAATCACCAGCGCGATCTGCAGGGCCAGGCCTGACTGCAGACCAAAAATTAAGGAGAAGCCGATGTCCAGCAGTACCACGCCGATTCCCATGGCCGTGGCCACACCGAAAACAGTACCCACGAGGGTGACAATGTCGACCGCGTCGCCCAAGCCCCCACGGACGCGCTTGCCCAGCAACGGATACAAGACTGCTCGGATCGACAGCGGCGTGCCCCACCGGTAGGCGAAGTACCCCATGGCCATGCCGAGGAGCGCATACATGGCCCAGCCGGCGATCCCGTAGTGGAACATGGTCCACACCACGGCGTCCTGAGCTGCCGCCGCCGTCTGGCCTTGGCCCTCCGGCGGCGTCATGTACTGGGTGATGGGTCCGGTCACGGAGTAGAACAGCATGTCGATTCCCACACCGGCGGCGAACAGCTGGGCCACCCACGTGAAGAGCTTGTACTGCGGACGGGAATTATCCGGGCCCATCCGGACCGAGCCCACCTTGGACAACGCCACCCACAGCACAAAACCGATCACGACAGTGACGGTGACAACGTACACCCAGCCGACGTTCGCTGCGACCCAAGACGTCACGACCGCCATGGTGTCATCCGCGTTGGCGGGGAACACCATCGCCCAAATAGTGAAAGCGAGGATGACGATAGAAGCAATAATGAACACGCGCCAATTAACCTTGGGCACATTGCTCTCGATAAATTTGGCGGACCCAGAATCACGGTCTTTCGCCGTGTCACGGTCTTTGTCGATGATACTCAAGGATCCAGCTCCAATTCTTCGTCTTGGCTGCGTGAAACGCAGCACATCATGGTGGTGTTCTCGGCTTTGACTCGGTCGGTCAGGTAAAGATCCCGGTGCTGGGGTGTCCCTCGAAGTACTGGTAGGGAACGTCCCCCTGAGATACCTCTGCCCCTGCCGCACAAGCAGACGATGCGTAACTGTTGCCGCAGGGGCAAAGGTAATTACGGGGACGCGAAGCCTGAACACGGTCACCGATGACAATCCAATGGATGGTCATCGGGCCGCCCGCCCTGTCTTCGACTTGGAGTACCGAGATGGTGTATTCGGATGGGGGTGCTGCCTGAACCGGTGAGCGAGTATGCATTGGCGCCCCCCGTATTGGACCACAAGGTGGCTCCCCGGGTCGCCACCGGTATCTAACTGTTGCCGGCGGCATGGATTCGGATCGTGCGATGTTCCCTAGGCTGACATGGAGCCGTGAGCGGTGAAGAACCCCAGACCGTAGTCAGGGGTCTCAAACGTCACTTCTGCTCCCTTGGGGAAAAACAGCACGTCGCGCTCCTTCGCGTGTGTCACTTCCCCTGTCGCCCGGTCGGTGAGGATGAACTCACCCTTGATAACGACCTTCATCTCGTCGCAGGTGTACGTGTACACCAGGGGTTCGGAGGCCTTCAGCTCGAAGAATCCGGAGCTCATGACCGAGCCCTCGGGGTTGGTGAGGGAGTCCGCGATGGCGGCGTCACATCCAGGCACGTTCATCGACGGCAGTCCAATATAACCGTTTTCCACCTTGTGAATGGATCCGGTTTTGCTCAGTGTTCCTACGACGGTTTCCATGGTTACTCCTGTAAATAGTGCTGTGGTGATTAGTGTTGTGAAAGTCTGACTTAATCTTTGTCAGAACTGTTCATTTTTGATGGCCGTTATTGTTGCGTGTTTGCTGTAGCAGAGCTCGTAGCAGCTCTCCTGGGCACTGAAATTTCTGGGAGCAGCCGATAGGGTTTCGCATCGGAAGCCCCGTCTTCGCCGCTGTTAGAAGATCACGAAAACTTTGCGCAGTGTCTCGTGAATCTCCCAGTTACCGCTCCAGCCCCGGGGAACGAAGACCGCGTCTCCGGGCCCAACGAACTCGGGCTCGCCGCCGTCGGCGTTGATCGTCATCGACCCTGAAAGAACATGCAAAAACTCGTGTGTTTCAAGAACCCAGCGAGAAGGCCCAGCGGTGCATTCCCAAATGCCAGATTCGGCACCGTTCTCGTCCTTCCACAGGTATATTCCGCGCGTATCCATCTGCGGTCCAGTCGCTTCAGGACAAGGACCCCAATCCTCCAGCTCCTTAACCTTCTCTGCATCGCGGATAAGGCTGGCGGAGATGGAGGCTGTCTTTTCAGTCATTACTTTCCCTTTCGTGTGGGCTATCAGCCACTTCTGCCGATATAAGTTTTGTTTTTAGTTAATTGCGGACCGACGTGCCCTTAGATGCGGCACTCAAGGTGTTCCGCGTCGCGCAGGCGTCCTGCTAAGGCACGCACAAGGCGATCCATGAATCCTGCCAGGATGGGCATGCTGATTCCGGCTTCGAATCAGGATGTACACGTCCGCTCCACCGGCCACTTAATTGTCGAGTGGATCAGCCTGTTTTACTGATCAACGACCAAGGCTCCGTCGACTCCAAGCCAGTAAGGGCCTAGGCTCACCATGGATGCAGGCAGCACCCACTTGTGGGCGTAGTTTAGGGCGTAGGTCGTGTAGGCGTCCAGTCCTGACGGGGATGTATCAGGGCTCAGATTTCGGAGTATCGGAAGGAGTGTGACTCTAGACCTTCGGGGTTGGGGCCGTAAATGGTGACCATCCGCGCATAGACGGGTGCCCAGTACCTGCCCATCCGGCCGGGATTGACACGCGCCGAATCACCCGGCTTCAGGATGACAGTCTTGCCTTGGCTCTCGATATGGAGTTCGCCTTCCAGCACGAAAGCAGTCTCGCTGTGTGGGTGGAAGTCCTCCCAGGCGCAGGCCTTCAGCTCCCATTCCGAGAGGATGAAGTCGTTCCAGCCGCCTTCAGGATGAGCGTTGATGAACCTGCAGCTCAATCGCCCCCAATCGCCCTTCAGGGCCTTCATGGGCTCCGCCGGCCAAAAATCGATTGCTTCCCCCGACGTCAGTGGCGGGGGTTGAGGCGTGGTTGTGGCCATTGTCTTTACCGTTTCTGTAGTGGGGAATCTGCTTTGCGGTATGCCTTGTAGATCTGAGTGACACTCCATCGACGTGATGCGTGTCACTGCGATGTGAATACTGTGACATGAACGGATGTTCAAGTCAATGGTTCGCAATGACTCAATATGTAACGATCGACGGGGCTATCCATGCAGTAGCTACCAAAACGAGTAGTTTGAACCATCCCGAATGAGCGCTTACCCTACCCGCAAATGATAGGAGGATGGACGAAAGGCCCACGTCTGGAGGAGAGAGTTGCATTTCAGCGTCATGAACGAACCCGCCTCGGAAGTATCCGGGGGAACCAACGCCAGCAACGTTTCCCTTGTCTTGGGGAAGATTGCAGCTACCGACGCAGTCATCGGCGTAGAGCAGCTGGCTCCAGGCTGCTTCTTCTGGTCGCATCCGGTTCCGGGGGCACCTCCGGGGTTGTGAAAGCTGCCGAGACCGCAGCCAAAGCACAGGCGAGGACCGTTGCCCTTACCGCAAACCCGGGCTCTGCGCTCGCTGACCTGGCTGACGCCGTCGCGGTGGTTCCAGCCCAGCAGAAAACTGATCTTGGCTCCGGTGCTGGCAGCCAGGTAAGTACGGTCCGCCACCGACTAGCCCATCTCCTTCGAAAAGACCGACGGCACACGAGGGTGGCAAACTTGGCCGGCTCTTCGACCAAGACAAGGGGTGTGAGGGCATTTTTGAACATCCGCTCAGGATCTCATCGGGCCAAAACAGCACGGCGGCACAACCTGAGCAAGGAGCCGCCAGATTCCTGCAGTCCCTGGAGCACCTCGGGAGCTGAAGCTCAAACAGATCCGACCCTTTTTGGAAAGGCAGCCCGATGCTACAAAACTCAGATTCTAGTCTTGATAGGTGGATGGACAGGGAGGCCCTCGCCGAGGCCATGATTCCGGTGATCGGCCGGCTGTACCGCGAAAACAACGTGGTGACCAGCATTCATGGCCGGAGTTTGATCAACGTGTCCACTATGAACATCCTCTAGGCGCATCGCTTCGCGCGCAGGATCAGTAAGGACGAATTGCTCCTGGAGGAGACTGCCCCTTTGCTGAACACATTGGCGCAGCTGAAGCTGGGCTCGGCCGCGATCGACATCGCGCGCCTGAACCAGAAGTTCAAGGAAGAGGGCAACGGTGCAACCCTCGAGGAATTCCTTCGTGCCGAGCTCACCGAGATCGTGGGCAAGAGCGGCGGTGACGACCGTACCAGCACCGACGTCGTGCTCTACGGCTTCGGCCGCATCGGCCGGCTGCTGGCCCGCCTCCTAATCGAAAAGACCGGTGGTGGCCATGGCCTGCGCCTGCGCGCCATTGTGGTCCGCCGCGGGTCCGACAACGACCTTGCCAAGCGTGCCAGCCTTCTGCGCCGCGACTCGGTTCACGGTTCCTTCGAGGGCACTATCCGGATCAACGAGAATGCCGACATCATCACGGCCAACGGGGTCCAGGTGCAGGTCATCTACTCGGACAACCCTGCCACCATTGACTACACCGCCTACGGCATCACGAATGCCCTGTTGGTGGACAACACCGGCCGCTGGCGTGACGCTGAAGGACTGTCCCAGCACCTTCAGAGCAAGGGTATTGCTCGGGTACTGCTGACCGCTCCGGGCAAGAGTCAGCTGAAGAACATCGTCCACGGCATCAACCACGGCACCATCGAAGACACGGACCAGATCGTGTCCGCGGCGTCCTGCACTACGAACGCCATCACTCCGGTCCTAAAGGCCATCAATGACAGGTTCGGCGTGATCCACGGCCACGTGGAAACTGTCCACTCGTTCACCAATGACCAGAACCTGATCGACAACTTCCACAAGGGTGACCGGCGCGGCCGCTCCGCCGCGCTGAACATGGTGATTACCGAAACCGGTGCTGCCCAGGCAGTGGCCAAGGCGCTGCCCGAACTGCTGGGTAAGCTCACGGGCAGCTCCATCCGGGTCCCCACTCCGGACGTTTCCCTGGCCATCCTGAACCTCAGCCTCCAAAACGGAACCACCAAGGACGAGGTGAACAACTACCTTCGTGAGATGTCACTGCACTCGGACCTGCGCAAGCAGATCGATTACATTGACTCACCCGAGGTGGTCTCCACGTCTGGTACGACAACGAGTTCGGTTACAGCTGTCAGGTGGTCCGTGTCATGGAGGAGATGGCCGGCGTTAACCGGCCGTCGTTCCCCGTGACGGATGTCGTTCAGGAGGCCATGTCGGTGCTTGCCGCCCTGGGATCGGCCTAGCATCCGTCCGCCTCCATCGCTCATGGAACAGGGCGGAACTCTTCAGGAAAAGCTTTTGGCATGCATTCACCTGCGCGCCAAAACTCACAAACCACGGTGTCAACACTAAGAATGGTATGTGGGTGCCGGGGGCTGTTGCCTGTCCCGCTTTGTCAACTGACCGTCGTGTCTTCGTTTGGATCTGTCGGCAGTGGTTCCCGGTATCTATACAGGTATTAACACGCACAAGGACATCCATGGGGCGGCGGTCATCGACCATCTGGGTCAGCTGGTGGCAACCCAGTCCTGCGGCATTATGCCGATTCATATTTGGATTTGTGGAACTGGATGCGGTCCTTCGGCGTGATTGCGGCCGTCGCTGTCGAGGGCACAGGCTCTTACGGCGCAGGAGTGGCACTCTACCTCACGTCACGGGGCGCAGTGGTCAAAGAAGTGAACAGCCCTAACCGAGAGTCAGCCGATTTGCCAGGGACAGACCCATGAATATGCATCCTCCGGCAAAGCAGCCGAATCCGGCCTTGAAGCGGGGAGAGTCCACTTTGGGCAGGAAACGCAGATGGTTTGCTGCTGGCTCGCCGCAGACCCAGATGATGAAGCCTGAACCTGCCCATAAGAACAGCTGCATGCCTGGCTGATTGGCGTGGGCGGGAGGCAGAAGGTGGTTCGTTGCGTCGACGTGGCTGCTTCTGAAGCCGACGACGACGGCCGTCGCCGCCACAGCGACGGCCCACCGTCCGCGCACGAGGTGGTGCCGCCGTCGTACTCTGTCCGTAAAAATGGCGAGCACCGTGGCGGTGTGAAATTGCCAGAAGCTGATCAACATGGCGATCACGAAGACCAGGCCGATATGGTTGCGGCCGCCGATTAGCGGGTCCGTTGCGTCGTAGACGGTGGGGATGAAGAGAGTGCATGCGACCGCGGCGAAGAACGTCGCGCGACGGCGGACATCGACCAAGATCCGCAAGTTCTCTGGGCCTGGGATTCCGCAGTACACCCGCATATGCTCAGACATAAGTTCGCAAGGCATCCCTTGGAACGGCTCGTCCGTGACCAGGTCCCCGCCGGAACTCACCGGGTCCGAGGTGGAGCTATTGGGTGGTGTTGAGCGCAAGATTGTGTGCTGCCCTCTCTGCCGCGGCTCAAGGTAACGCAGCTTCCGCAGCAGCTGTCGTGAACCAGTTGCTGTGGGAACAGGATGTCCGGCAGTGCTTGTCGGCGCATGCCCGGGGCCCTAGCAATTTGACTTTTCCACCTCGAACGCCTCAACCGCCGAGCGATGGGCTAGTGACTTCATCGTTGCGATCGCCACGCTCCTTGGCAGCGCCGAGGCCGAGCACCTCAAACCCTGTGGGGCGATCAGATTGATCCCTTTTTGCCGATCCAATATTGACCCCTGGCGAGGACCGGGGCGGCGTGGCGGTTGGCTCTTGCCGGTCACCGGAACCAACGCATCATATCCGCCGCCCGGGCACATTCGATGAATGTCGAATTGCAGTCGTGGGGCTATATCCGCTCCCAAGCCGCCACCTGCACCTCATGCTCGCGTTCCCCAATTGCCGCTATTTTGAACAGGCCATGCCATTGGAACGGATGGAGTACGCCGCGCTTGACCCGATCCGCATAGATTCCAACGGACTTGTGAGGGCATCGGACAAGCCTGGATTAAGCGTTGACCTTGACTGGGAACTGATCGAAAAGCAGGCCTGGTCAGATACACGCTCCGATAACACCGGAGCTGTCCTGCTGAAAGCGGGGCCCTACCATCAGTTGGTAGGGCCCCGCTTTCAACTTCACTGGACAAATCCCGGCGAATCCTTTCGCCGCCACCAGAAGCGAACGAGCCCTCAGGGAAGATCAGGCAGCGGACCTGAAAAACGGAACCGAGCCACCGATCCAATTCATGTGGCTCCGGCATGTAGAATGGCGACGAGGAACTCGCCGTCTCCTTCGACGACGGGCCGGCGATGCGAGCCTCCGTAGATCTGTCCTACGGTGAAACCTACATCCTTCAGAGACTCCTGCAGCGCTGAACATCCGCTGACGGATGAACCTCTATCTCTGCAAGCGCGTAGCCGGAGTGATGGGCACATGAGGCTTCTAAATCTGGGTGGTGCTGCCTGGCTTGGTTATGAGGTTGCCCGCCAAGCGCTTGAGCGAGGGCAGGAGGTCATTTGCCTTGCCAGAGCAGCGTTATGGCTGTGACAAACATTTCTTCCTTATGTCTAGGGGTTTTCGCCTTTAACCGCCCCGCCCTGTTCGTCTCTCCTATTGAGACGCTGGACGTTCGCAAACGACGTTGTTCATGTGTTTGCCGCAAACATCGAAGAGAGTCCCTATGCAGGCCTATTCGCGGAAAAGGTTGCACGTGCGGCCTGTGCCAGCTTGGCGGAGCCGAAATTCGAATAGTCCGCTGTCCCCGGGTTTCCCCAGACGACCAGTAATTTGAGCGGCCCGTCGCCGGTATTGCGCAAATCATGGCTCGTCCCAACGCGGGCTAGCACCGAATCTCCAGTAGCTATGTCGAAGGTCTCGTCATCGACGCGCATGCATCCAGTACCTTCTATGACGATGTAGATCTCCTCCAGCGGGATGTCGTTCTCCGTATGGGCATGCATACCTTCGAATCCGCCCGCTGGGATTTCCCAGGTCTGCACCGCGACCGGCAACTCCGATTGGCCATAGAAATGCCATTGGATACGCACTGGCGAACCTTCGTGGAGCTCATAGCCAAAGTCATGGTCACCGGATCGTTCAAGCATCATAGTTCCTAGGTCCATTGTGGGTTATCCACGGGTAGCCATCTGGAGTTGGGTGGAATGGTTCTGTGAGCGGGTTCCAGGACGACGTTTCCACAGAGAATAGCAGACGCCAGGGGACGCTTGGAGCCATAGACCAAAATCGGTTCAACATGGCGGCCATGTCCCGCGGCCACATGGGGGTATTGATTGGGTCTGGTCATTACGGATTCTTCTCCTCGCCGATAACGCGGAGTGCGAGCACCGCTAGCCACAGCTCAGCGATGTCTGCGGTGCTGGCCAGCCGGCGGCCGCTGAGGGACTCGATCTTGTTCAGGCGGTAGCCGAGGGTTTGCTTGTGGATGTTCAAGACGGTGGCTGCTTGTTTCCATGAGCGGTCGCAGGAAAGGTAGACCTCGAGGGAGTGAACGAGTTTTGTTTCATGCTCGCTGTCGTAGTCCAAGATCGTGCCCAGCACCGTGCGGACCAGGTCGAGGGCCTCGGTGACTGTTCGCGGGAGGAACGGCGGGTGTGTGCTGGCGTAGTCGACGTGGCCTCCCCCTTGCGAGCTTGCGCTTTCCAGCGCCCATTTCGCGGCGCGTACTCCGTCGTTGATGTGAGTAATTGCATGAATGACGTCGGAGGTCCCGATCGCGAGGGACGGGCTGAGAAGATCAACGAGGGTCGGGATGTCCTGACGGCGGAGCAGGATGATCTCGTGTCCGTTGTCCTCGGTCATGAGATAAGGGAAGTCCTGGTCCATCAGTAGGTGGTCGGGGGCGAGGTATCCCTCTGGCAGGGCTGCGGCGACAAGTCCATCCCTGAAGAGGCCATATTCCTTGAGCTGCTGGGTCGCGGACTCGCTGTCGAGCCGGCCATCGATCAGCTGGCGCATCAGATCCGAGGAGCGTTGTCGCCGTATGTCGTAGGCGACACTTAGTCGCTCGATCTCTATCGCGATCAGGTTCACTACGTGCAGAACGGCAAAAGGGTCCATCCGATGCGCTTCGTTGTCGAAGACGACGAGAAGGGCCGCTCGACGGCTGCTGGGTACCGGGAAGCAAGTCACCGACTGCTCTTCCAAATCGATATGTAGGCGGCCCGGAAGGCGCTTGACGTCTGGCGTGGCCTGGGCAACTATCGCCGCACTAACGCGTGGGTCGACCGGTTCGGGGGTGGGGAAGATTGGTGTGCCTGACGTGGCGTCGAGCACGTAGACCCGGTGTCCGAGTTCATCGGCGATCCGGCCAAGCGGCAAATTTCGGGAAGTGTTCGCAGGGTCGCTCAGCACAGTGCTTAGACGGGACAGCCTGCCCAGACGATGCAGTTGTTCGTGCTGGTTGGCGCTGGCTACTGCACGCGCAATGACGGAGTAAGGGGTCGCGTTGCCGGAGCGCAGCACCGGGAACGAGAGTTCGTCGGCGGCCTTGAGCATCGCTTGGGTGATTCTGGGCATTGGCGGTTCACCATGCACCACCATCCCGGCGACGCCTGCCTGTGCGAGCGTGCGGATGAACATGGCCTGCTGTTCGGCCCTGCGTGGTACGCAGTACCCGATGGTCAGGAGTAGTTCTTGCGGCCCAAGCCAGTCCCAGGGGTCTGGCATCTCGCAGGCGTGAGCCCACACCACCGGCTGGTCCAAGCCCTCGGCTCCGGCAAGCAGGTCGGTAGAGATTTGAGGAATCTGCAGCAGCTCACGCAATGACAACGACATGTGGCTTTTTCATCCAATCTTGACCAGAAAAATCACCGCCGGTGATGTTCTCAACAGTTCCTGCACGTGCTCGGAGGATCTCATATCGAAACACTGTCTGGGGAGTTTTTATCATACTCCAGCACAGTGCATCATTGGCTGTGTTGATGCCTACGATGTGATCTACACCACGGCGTGATTGCGTTGGAAGCGATCATCGTTACCCTCCACCGGTCGCGTAGTTTCGTGGTTTTACTCGAAGGGAAAAATCCATGACTATGCCAGATTTTGGGCCTCACGTCTCGTCGCTCGACGGCGATCAGGTTCCCGCTGACGGGCGTCTTGACCTGTCACCACCCTTGGGGCGGATCGCTCAGGTCGAATCCCGGTCCATCGACTACGTTCCGCTGTCGGAGCGGCATGGAAAGGTTTGGCACCTCTTTCCGGTCTGGTTTACAGGCGGCGCGCAGTTGGCAACCGTTGCGACCGGGGTCATCGGTGTAAGTTTGGGAGCAAATCTGCTGTGGTCGATGATCGCGATCGTCGCCGGGTGTGCCTTCGGCACGTTCTTCATGGCCTTTCATTCGACCCAGGGGCCCCAGCTCGGCCTTCCCCAGATGATCCAGTCACGACCGCAGTTCGGTTACATGGGGGCGCTGGTAGTATGGGTCGTTGCGCTCGTCAGCTATGTCGGGTACAACGTGTTCAACCAGGTGCTCGCCGGTCAGGCGATGGAAGACATCGCGCACGTGCCGCCGATTGTCTCCTATGTCGTGTTCACGGCGCTGGCCCTACTGCTGGCTATCGCCGGTTATGACTGGATCCACAAGGCCCAGCGCTGGCTGTCTTTCCCGCTTGTCGCCGGCCTTCTGGTCGCCAGCGTTGGAGCCCTCATTATGGTGCGTCTACCGGCGAGCCAGTTCGATCTGGCCAACTTCCAGGTGACGCCCTTCCTCGCCCAGTTCATCGCCGCGGCCGCCTACCAGCTCAGCTGGGCCATCTACGTCTCGGACTACTCCCGGTACCTGCCCCCGACCGTCCCGATCCGGTCCACCTTTTGGAGCACCTACACCGGCACGCTCCTCGGCGGGGCGTGGGTCATGCTGCTCGGGGCCGTCGCCGCAGTGCTAAACATGCAGCTCGACGTGGTACCCGCGCTGCGTGCCCTCGGAGACCACGTCTTCCCGGGCTTCGGGACTCTTCTGCTGCTCGCTACCATTCCTGGCCTGATTACGATCTCATCGCTGAACTTCTACGGCGGGTCCCTGACTCTGTTGAGCGTCAAAGACTCGATCAAGAAGCTGTGCCCGACCACTGCGGCCCGGATCACGGCACTGGTAATCATCGCCGCCATTTGCTTCGTTCTCACCCTGACCGCCACTAATAACTTCCTGAGCAACTTCAGCAGCTTCCTGGGTTTGTTGTTCTACCTGCTGACTCCGTGGACGGCGATCAACCTGATCGACTTCTACGTGGTGCGCAAGACGCACTACTCGATACGGGAGATCTTCAACCCACGGGGAATCTACGGGCGGTGGAGCTGGCGGGGACTGCTCGCGTACGGAGCCGGATTCGCCTGCATGATCCCGTTCTTCAGTACCTCGTGGTTCACCGGACCTGTCGCGCACGCGCTCAACGGCATGGACCTGTCCGTTTTCATCGGTCTGCCCGTCGCGGCCGGCGTATACCTGATCGCCTGCATATCGCTGGACACGACAAAGGAGGCCCAGGAAGCCTTGGCAGCCGACGCCCTGATGCTCGCTGAAGGCGAACTCGACGACCTCTAGTCCGGGTTATTCCGCCCTCCAGATGACGACTGTGGCACGCCATCCGCATCCTTGAAAACCGACGTTTGCCCCACCGGGTAAGGAAACCCGATGGCTGACATCGTGCTGTATAGGACCGAGTCCATAAAAGCGGGAGCACTTCAGATCGCCAGCGGATTTCAACCGTTTCTATAGCAAGACCACTTCAATAAAATCTAGGGAAAGGCCCCTTCTCATGCTTGCTGCTTACGCCAATGCCATTAATGCCAACGATCCTGTGTCGGGTCTGGTTGTCGCCGACCGGCCCGAACCCGAACCACGTGAAGGCTGGACAACTGTCACCGTGAAGGCGGCGGCGTTGAATCACCATGACCTGTGGACCCTGCGAGGGGTGGGTATTCGCGCTGATCAGCTGCCCATGATTCTCGGCGGGGATGCGGCCGGCATCGATGAGGAAGGCAACGACGTCGTAGTGCACGGCGTTGTCACCTCGCCGGGCTGGGTCGGAGATGACACCCTTGATCCGAAGCGGTCGCTGCTGTCGGAAGTCTACGACGGCACCTTGGCGGAAAAGATTCTGGTGCCTCGACGCAACCTGGTGGCAAAACCGGCCTCCTTGTCATTTGAAGAGGCCGCTTGCCTTCCGACCGCGTGGCTGACTGCCTACCGGATGCTGTTCATCAAGCTCCGGCTTGCGCCTGGATCAACGGTTCTGGTTCAGGGAGCTGGTGGCGGGGTGGCGACGGCTGCGATCTCGTTGGGGAAGGCCGCGGGCCTGCGTGTTTGGGTGGTGGGCCGCAGCGCCGCCAAACGTGAAGCTGCTCTTGTGCTCGGGGCCGACCAAGTATTTGAGTCCGGCGTACGACTGCCTGAACGGGTGCACGCCGTCATTGACAATGTCGGGGAGGCCACCTGGGCGCACTCATTGAAATCCCTCAAGCCAGGGGGTGCGATCGTGACGTGCGGGGCGACTAGTGGGCCCAATCCGGCCGCGGATCTGAATCGTCTCTTTTTCCTGCAGTTGCGGGTCCTGGGATCAACGATGGGCACCCGTGGCGAGCTCGAGCAGCTTCTGTCGCTGCTGGACACCACCGGTCTGCGCCCGCAGATCGACTCGGTCCTTCCGCTGGCCGATGCCGCGCTTGGACTGAAGAAGCTCGACAGTGGTGATGTTCAAGGAAAGATCGTGATTATCCCCTAGCAGACCATGGAGGTTGCGGAGGATTCCGGGCACGGCCTCCGCCATCTTTGGATTCCTGCCACCGACGCTAGTGCAACTGCCTCAGGCCGGCTGAACTGGCAGGCCTGGGGTGGATGAACTGAGATGCTCGCCTGACCGCTTCTGTCCGTCCTGGCCACTTGACCAATCAAGGCTAAACACCCCGCTTTAGATGGAGAACTTTCGATGACCCCCGCCGCCAGTACCCCGCTTGTTTATCGCAGGAACCTTGCTGCGCTATTCGATCCAACCTCGATCGCCATCGTGGGAGCGAGCAACGATCCCGGGAAGTATGGAAATTGGCTTGCCGTGCGCGCGTTGCGGGACAGCGCCCGCCGCCAGGCCCATCTCATTAACAAATCCCGGCCGACGATTCTAGGTCATCCCGCCGCCCATAGCCTGGCCGCACTGAAAGGCCAGGTTGATCTTGCGGTGATCGCTGTACCCGCGGCTGGTTTCGACGAGGCCGTGGATGACGCCATCACCGCCGAAGTCAAGGCAATCGTGGCGATTACCGCGGGCCTGGGCGAAACGGGCGCTGAGGGACTGGCACGCCAGGACGCGCTCGTCGCCCGGCTCAGGAGGGCAGGAATCCCCATGCTGGGCCCGAACTGCCTTGGCGTGCTGGACAACACGACAGGACTCGATGCCACAGTCAACGATTTCCGCCCCGGCTCCGTAGCGATCATCTCCCAGAGCGGGAACGTTGCGATTGACCTGGCCGAGCACCTCTGTGAACAGGGACTCGGAGTGTCCCGCTTCGCGAGTTTGGGTAATTGCGCGGACCTTGACGTCGCCGACCTCATCGACAGTTGCGTCGATCACGAGGGGACCTCCGCCATCGCAGTTTATTGCGAGGGGTTTAAGGACGGTCGTAAGTTCGCTGCTGCCGCCGCCCGCGCCGCCCGCGCCGGCAAGCCCCTCGTTCTGCTGTCCGTTGGCCGCGGTGCAGCATCCACCCGCGGGGCGGCCTCGCACACCGGGTCCCTCGTCACCTCACATGTTGTCCTCGAAGCCGTCTGTGAGGCAACAGGTGCCGAACTCGTTTCCAGCCCACTGGAAATGGCAAACCTTCTCCAAGCCTTGGTGCGCACCCGGCCCCCCGCCGGATCACGTGTGGCGGTATTGTCCGACGGCGGCGGCCACGCTTCTCTGGCAAGCGACAGCCTCGAAGAAGCCGGGCTGCAGGTCGAAGAATTTTCCCACGACCTCTCGACGCAGATCGCCGGCGAACTCCCACCCACCGCCGGGATTTCAAACCCCATCGATATCGCTGGTGGTGGCGAGCAAGACATTTCCTGCTTCGCACGGGTCGTGAAACGACTGGTAGCCAGCTGCGAGTCGGACTCAATCCTCATGACCGGATTTTTCGGCGGCTACAGCGACTATGATCCCTCAGTCCTGGATGGTGAGGTACAGGCCGGCCGCGACATCGGCTCCCTCGTGGCCGGGTCGGGGGCCAGCTTCGTGGCCCAGACCATGTTTTCCGACTCGGCCCCGGTGGTTGCGCTCCGTGAGAGCGGGATTGCCGTCTACCGCAACGTTGAGCACGCGTCGTGGGCGATGAGCCGACTGGTCCGCAGGCACCAATTCGCCCCTCAACCGCTACCGGTGCTTCCGGCACCAACAGCAGCTCCGCTGGTGGTGACCGGATACGGCAGGGCGCGCCGTGCATTGGCGGCAGCGGGTATTCCTTTCAGCCCTGCATCGGAGGTCACCACCCTTCACGAGCTCAAGGCCGCAGCCGCCAACCTTCACTACCCACTGGTCCTCAAAGCCTTAGGTGATGAGCACAAATCCGACAACGGCGGGGTCATATTAAACATCCCCGACCTTAACGGGCTACTGACCGCGTGGCACGATGTGCGGGCTCGACTCGCACCGCCGAGCTGCTCGATCGAGGAGATGGCTTACACTGACGGGGCGGTCGAACTGATCATTGGTGTCCGTCGTGACCCAACCTTTGGCCCGATCGTGCTCGTGGGCGTCGGAGGTGTCTACACAGAGCTGCTCAAGGACACCCGGTGCGCACTGGGCCCCATCACCACCGAGCAAGCCAAGGAGCTGCTCCTCTCCCTCAGGGGCGCCGCCCTCCTCACCGGATTCCGGGGGAAACCGGCGGTTGCCATCGATAAAGCCGCACAATTGGTCGCGACCCTGTCACGCTTCGCAGCCGAGCATCCCGAAATCGACGAGATTGAATGCAATCCGATCGCGGTCACCCCCACCCGGGCACTCGCCCTCGACGCACGCATCATCCTCCACCAAACAGCCTAGCCTCAAGCCGACGAACCATCCCTAGGAACCCTCGACATTCCCGCCAATGTCCAGGGACCTGCCCCACAACCGACGAAGGACCGGAATCAAATGTCTGATGTAGTGCTCTACGAAACCAATGGGCCCGTTGCCACGATCACCCTTAACCGCCCCGAGAAGCTCAACGCCATCAATGCCGACATGCTCGACGAGTTCGACAAGCGGATCACCCAGGCGACTGCTGACGACTCGATCAAAGTCGTCCTCATCGCCGGAAGCGGGCGTTCATTCTCCGCCGGCTTCGACATGACCGACGAAATCGAGAGCGGGACCGAGACGCCACTTCAATGGCTCCCGGTGCTGCGTCGGGACTCAGAGGTCAGCATGCGTTTGTGGTCCCTGCCCAAGCCCACCATCGCCGTAGTGCAGGGACACTGCCTCGGCGGGGCCTGTGAAATCGCCATGGCCTGCGACATGGTTGTCGCAGCCGATGATGCTCAGTTCGGCGAGCCCGAAATCCAATACGGGTCCGGACCGGTCACTCTGCTCATGCCCTTCGTGCTCGGCCAGAAGAAAACCAATGAACTACTCTTCACAGGTGACACGATCGATGCCGGACAGGCCCTCCACCTTGGTCTAGTCAACAAGACCGTGCCCCGGGAGGACCTCGGCTCGGCTGCACTTGAACTTGCCCTGCGCATCGCACCAACCCCCCTTCCGATCCTGCAACTGACCAAGCAGGCACTTAACCGCGCCTACGAAGCCAAAGGACTTCAAACCGCCGTCAAGGCAAACATCGACATCTCGGCCATGATCAACGGAGCGAACACCCCCGAACAACAGGAATTCGACGCGGTAGCCTCTGCGGAGGGCCTCAAAGCGGCACTCGCTTGGCGCGACGAACGCTACAGCAGCGCTTCCAAATCCTGAAACGGGTAAGCCCAGGGCTCCAGACGAAGGGGACCTCTTGGTCGGGCTCCTAATAAGTCATGTCCGCCCATGCGTTTGGTGCAGGCCAACGGCCGGCGGACGGCTCCCGGAAAGGACAACCGCGGAGGGTGCCAGCCAGGAGGCGAGTCTCGGCCGCCAAATGGCCTAATACCATCATCACCCTCGGGAGTCCGGACTGCCCCGCAAAGCGATTGTTATTTCAGGCGGCAGACGATCCAACGATCGTGGTTTTCTGAGTGCCAACGGGACGACTGCAGGCTGGTTGTGCCTGAACCAGAAGCTGCTGTCACCCGGTGAAGATCGCCCGTGATGCCGGAGGTTCATGAGTTGGCTGTGTGGCTCGGATCCGTATTTCAGGTCATCTGGCTGATCTTCCCTGGAGGCTCGTTCGCTTCCGGTGGCGGCGAGTGGATTCGCTGGGATTTGCCCGGCGAAGCTGAAAGCGGGGTCCTACCAACTCATGGCAGGGCCACGCATTCAGCGGGACAGCTCCGGTGTCATCGGAGCGTGTATTTGACCAGGGCCTGCCTTTCGATTAGTTCCCAGTCCAGGTCAACGCCCATAGCCCCCGCGGCAGGGCTCGACGCCCCGCCTGGCGACGACTGCTCTCATGAGGCGTTGCCGTCGGAAGGGCCCGACTCCCAGGACGCTTGAGCCCCACCGCCCGGTGTGCCCGGTCAGGAGACGAGGATTTCCTGGAACGCTTCCTTGACTTTTGTCACGAGCAAGGAGTTGGATGTGTCGGTGGCGTAAATCAGGCTGACCGTCGAGCTGGCGTTGGCGTCTTCAATGTCCAGGTAGACCAGTCCCGGGATGGCGAACGCGCGCATCGATTCGGGCACGACGGCGATGCCCAGGTGGGCTGCGACGAGGCCGAGAATGGTGGGGAACTGGACGGCTTCCTGGGCGATGTCAAAGTCCACGCCCACGGCATGGAGCAGGGCCGAAATGTGGTCAAAGAGCGATGAGATGCGGCTTCGCGGAAAGGCAATGAAAGCCTCACCTTTCAGATCCTTTAGGCCCACAGGGGACTGTGCGGCGAGGCGGTGGTCGTCGGCCACGGCGACCACCAGGGGCTCGTACCGGAGCACCGTGGCGCTGATGCCCGCCACTGTCCGGACCTCCCGCGCAATGCCGGCGTCAAGGATGCCGGCTGCAATGAGCTCCAATTGCACATCCGTGGTCTCCTCGCGCAGTTGGAGATCGATCCCAGGCCACTGTGAGCGCATGTGCCGGACCAGGCCGGGCACCATGGATATGGCCGCCGAAGAAACAAAGCCCAGCCGCAGCCGGCCAAGTTCACCGTTCCTGGCATGCGACAGTGCCGCCGTCATGACGGCGTATTGGACCAGGACCTTGCGCGCATGCTCCAACAGCACCTCGCCCTCAGCGGTCAGTTCCACGTTGCGGGAATTGCGCACGAACAGGGCGACCTTGCACTCGTCCTCCAGCTTGCGTATCTGCTGGCTCAACGGCGGCTGTGCCATGTGAAGGCGCTGGGCTGCACGGTTGAAGTGGAGTTCTTCGGCCACTGCGACGAAAAGTTCAAGGCGTCTGAGGTTCATGCAATCAAGACTAAATGGATATTGAAGTGCGTCAAATAGATACTTCAATTCGCAAGGCAATGCGCCTAACGTTGGTGGTGAGAGAAGTCACAGATTGGCACGGAACAAAGGATTGAAAATGCCCGTATTGACCAAACCCGCCAGCAGCTTCATCAACGGTATCTGGGTTGAGGGATCAGGTGCTTTCGTGTCCCGATACAACCCGGCAGTGCCGGACCAGGCAGTGACCAGCTACCACCAGGCCGGCTCCGCGGAGCTGGGCCAGGCGATCCAGGCCGCCGCTGCCGCAACCACGGCCTGGGACGAGCTGGGCATTCTGGCACGCGGCCGCGTCCTGGCGACCGCCGCGGCAGCCATCCGGGACCGGGCCGAGGAAATCGCCGCCGTCATGACCGCCGAACACGGCAAGACAATCGCGGAGTCCAGGATGGAGGTTGATGCATCGGCGGACACCTTTGACTACCATGCCGCCTCCGCCCGCAATCCCGTGGGTACCGAATTCCCCTCCAGTCATCCGGAGGAGCGGATCCTGACCATACGGCGGCCTCTGGGCGTGGTCGGGGTGATCACCCCGTGGAACTTCCCCCTGCAGATTCCGGCCTGGAAGATCGCTCCGGCGCTCCTGAACGGCAACACGGTGGTGTGGAAGTCGGCGAGCAACACGCCGGGGGTCTCCGTTCTGCTGATGGAGGCGCTGGCTGCCGCCGGTGTCCCCGCCGGCGTGGTCAACCTGATCCTGGGCCCGGGCCAGCTGGGCTCCGAACTGGTGTCCGATCCCTTGGTGGGTGGTGTGACGTTCACCGGCTCCGTGCCGGTCGGCCACCACATCCGGGGAATAGTCTGTGGACGGGGAGCGAAACTGCAGCTTGAACTCGGCGGTCACAACGCCACACTGGTCCTTCCGGATGCGGATGCTGAGCTGGCTGCCACCAGCGTAGTCAACGCGGCCATGGGTTCCACCGGTCAGAAGTGCACCGCCACGCGGCGCGTGATCCTGGTCGGCGGCGGGCACGAGGACTTCCTGGCACGAGTCAAGGACAAGGTGTCGGCCCTGGTGCTGGGACCGGGCACGGATCCCTCGGTCCAGATCGGCCCCGTCGTCTCGCCGTCGGCCCGCGGGGAAATCAACGCCGCCATCGAACAGGCGCTGGCGGAAGGCGGGGAAATCCTGGCCCAGTCGACTCTGCCAGAGGGCGAAGGCAGCTACGTCGCCCCCACCGTGCTGACCGGACCGCGCTCCATGACCATCTGCCAGGAGGAAGTCTTTGGCCCCGTGACAACCGTGCTGCACGCAGACACCCTGGAGGATGCCATCGAACTGGCAAATAACACGGCGTTCGGCCTCACCGCCGCCGTCTTCAGCAGCGACGAGCGTGCCATCCGCCGCTGCGTGTCCGCGCTGCAGGCAGGCCTGGTCAAGGTCAACGCCCCGACCACCGGCTCCGAACTGCACGCCCCGTTCGGGGGAATGAAGGACTCCACCTTCGCCGGACCCCGGGAGCAGAACAGCGCCGCCGCCGCCACTTTCTTCACCCACGAGAAGACCGCCTACCTGCGCCTGGCACCCAAGAAGGCATGACCATGAACCTCATCGACGAAAAAACCAGGTGTGAGCTGCGCACCCCGGAGGCTGTGCTCTGCGGTTCCGACATGAACGGCGCCTGGGGCACCCGGCACAGTTTTGCCCGCACGATGCTCCGCCGCGCGGCCTCCCACCAATGGCGTGTGACCAAGTCCCGTCTGGAGCTGGACGAGCTGGGCCGGGGGACAGCCGTCTACACCCTTGACATCGAGGGCTTCAGCTTGAAGTTCATCGCTTTCTGCCAGGCACTGGAAGAAAGCGAACGCACCGACAGGGTCATCGCGAACGCCTGGGACGTCACGGCCGCACTCATCGAAGGTGAACTGAGCCCCGAGCGCGAGGCGGAACTGCGCCGCAACGTCACGGTCCAGGAACAAGGCCGCACCGACCCGGAAACGATCATCATGACCCGGGCCAACCGCAGCGCCCGCTTCTTCGACTATGTGAGCGACTGCCTTGCCGCGGGGACCCAGCCCGAGGTTGCGAAGATCGGCCCCAGCCCCTACCTAATCCGCAGCACCGCGTTCTACGGCAACGGCAAGTTCGGCCTCAAGGAGCTGGCCACCCTGCCCGCCGCCCACCCCTTGTCCGTCCCCTACCGTTCGCAAATGCTCGCCGCCTGGCTGCTGCGCGAGCTCAGCATGGATCTGGTGGAGCACGTCGCCAGGGCCAAGGCTCGGGCCGCCGGCACCAATGCTGTTCCCCTGAATGCGGAGTGGGGCAAGTACTTTGGGCTGGGCAACGCCACCGGCTTGGGCATGGTGCCTTTCCTGGTCAACCACCCCGGCTACCTCGACGCCTGGTGCAAGCTCCGCGAGCTTCCCCTCGCCGCGGGACTCGCCACCAGTTACACACCGGAGGATCCTGACCTGGGCCGGGTTGTTGAACAACTTGAGAGGGCTGACCGGCACCTGGCGGAAAAGTCCGAGTTGAAGACCGTGCCGTTCCTTTCGACCGATTCGATCAGGCCCCAACTTCGCCAACTGCTGCGCGAACTCCAAGCCTTCATGGCTTCCGGTGGGAAGGCCGCCCCCGTGCTGGCGCGCCTGCACGAACTGGCGGGCGACCTTAGCCCGGAAGCCCGCGGCCTCTTCGCCTCCATCGTCATTGAACTCCGGCACGATTTCGATCAGGAGGCCGACGCCCTTCTCACGGTGGCCGCCCCGCCGCCCTTTGACCCTGCCATGCGCGGGGGCGAACTGCGGGCACTGCTGGATCAAAATTATGGCTGGACCCGCAACTACGACTTTGCCGCCCCGGAGCGCTCCACCTACTACTGGTACACCTCCGCGGACAGCGAAGAACCGAGGCGGGCGCAACGGATACAGATGGCGCCCGGCACAGTGCAGCACTGCACGGACGTGGCACGCCGGATCAACGCCCTGGCTGCTGATTTGGGACGCTTCCCCGCCGGGGCCAGCGTGGCCGAATTCCTGCTGGCCCATCCGGACCACCGGTTTGCTACCGAACGGATCCAGCAAACCAAGGATTACCGCTACGGGGATTTGCAGGACAACCTCCTGGATGCGCAATTCCTGCCGCTGAGCACCCAACGCTTTCAATTGGCGACCTACGGGATGAACAACTTCAGCCCGCAGTCCACTGACTGGGTGCGCGTCACTTTGTTCAGCGGCGCTCCGCGCGTGGCGGATGTCATGAACGGAACAGACGACGACGATTGGCTGTTTCCACTGGCGCCCGAAGGAGCGAAATAATGAGTGTGCACCAGCAGGCGACCGTCGTGGACGGACTGCAGATCAGTAACTGGAGCAGGCCTGTCCTGGAAGAACTGCGCACCGGCGGCGTCAGCGCCGTCAACGCCACCTGCGCCGTCTGGGAAAATGCGGCTGAAACGATCCGCTCCATCGGCCAATGGCTCGAGCTGGCCAACCGCAACGAAGATCTTTTCTTCCTGGCCACCAGCGGCGCCGACATTGAAAAGGCGAAGGAACAGGACAAGATCGCCGTCTTTCTCGGCTTCCAGAACGCCAGCCCCTTCGAGGACGACTATCGCTATGTGGAACTTTTCCACCGCCTGGGTGTCCGCATTGCCCAGCTGACCTACAACAACCAGAACCTGCTCGGCGGCGGCTGCTTCGAGACAGAGGATTCCGGGCTCACCCGATACGGACGGGTCGTGGTTTCGGAGATGAACCGAGTCGGGATGCTCGTCGACCTCTCGCACGTCGGGTACCGGACCAGCCGCGACGCGATCGAGGTCTCCACGATGCCCGTCGCAATCACGCATTCAAACCCCCTGTGGTTCTTCGACACGCCCCGCAACAAGCCGCACGACGTGATCCAACCGCTCGTGGACCGCGGGGGAGTCATCGGTTGCTGCCTCTACCCGACCGTCAGCGGCGGCGAACACGTGACCATTGAGAGCTTTGCCGGCATGGTCTCGCGCATGGTGGATCAGTATGGGCCCTCTCATGTCGGTCTGGGCAGCGACTGCACCCGCGGCTGGGACCACGAATTCGTCGGCTGGCTCCGCAACGGCCGCTGGCAGCCGACCGCACCGGAAAACTCACCCCGGTGGCCCGCCTGGCCCAACTGGTTCACGGGACCCGAAGACTTCCCCCGGCTCACCGAAGGACTGGTGGCTGCCGGACTCACTGATGACACCATTGCCGCGGTCCTCGGCGGCAACTTCAGCCGCCTGTTCGCCGAGGTCATGGACAACACCAAGGAGAAGGCCCATGTCTGAGACCCCAGTGTCTGAGACCAAAGTGTCAGGCATCACAGACAGTGTCCACGGGAATGCCGTCTGCTCCGTCCAGCCCCGCGAGATCGTCGAATCGGCGTTCCGCGCCATGTGCGCCGCGGGTGCGGACCCCGCCGAGGCCCAGGAGGGCGGACTGGCCGTGCTGCGGGCCGAAGTCGACTCGAAGGACGGGCTTGCCCTGTTGGAGCAACTGCTCGCGGCAGACTGGGCACAGCCCGTGCGGGCCGCCGGGACTAAAGCGACTGTGTGGGCCGGTGTCACCGTTCACGAGCTCGACTGCCCGGACCAACCGGCACTGCGTTCGGCGATGCAGCTTATCGACCTGGCCGCCAGCGGCGGTGCCGAGGAAGTCCGGGTCAGCCGCACCACGTGTTCCGGTATCCCGCGCCAACTGTGGAACGACCTGCTGCTGCGGCGCAGCGCCAACCTGCGGCGCACCATTATTGTGGCCATCTCCACCAAGGCCGGCACGGAATACCTCTCCGTCAACAACGGCACCGTCACCTCGGCAAGCGAGCCGCCCAGCACAGCCCTGGCAGCATCGCTGCTGCCGCCGTCGGACGGGGAAAACACGGTCGTCGTCGTCCTTCCTGGCACTTCCGGACCGGCCCGCCAGGACGCAAACATTTGTCAAAACCCCCTGAAAGTAAGTGACCACGAATGGCATCGCATGTATCAGCTTTCCCGGAACTACCTCATGGCGGACCGGTGAGCAGCATCGAGCGCACCCAGTTCTCCGACGGTAAGCCCCGGCCCTACTCAGCCTCGGCCGCCGTCAACGGCATCGTCTTTCTCTGCGGGCAAGTGCCCACCCGCGCCGACGGTTCAACCCCAGCCGACATTGCCGGCCAAGTAACCCAAGCATTCGACAACCTGGAAAACGCCCTGTCGGGTGCACATTCAGACCTTTCCAGCCTCCTCAAACTCACCGTCTACCTCGCGGACCTGGACGAGTTCGAGGACTACAACGCCGCCTACCTCACCCGGCTCAGCGGCCATCCACTGCCTCCCCGTACCACGGTGCAGGTTGCCCGTTTCCGGGGCCAGAAGCGCATCGAAATCGATGCCGTCGCAGCCGCAACAGCCTGACCCACCCTCGGTCACGGATCTGTCGGGTAACCACCGCCGCTTTCCCTAAGCCCAGATCGGAACCACCATGCTCCACGCACCTGTTCCAGCACCCACCTCCCAACTAACCATTGATTCAGCACCGCTGAACTCGTTCCACAAGCGCCTGACGCTGTTCAGCTCGGGTGGGCCGTTCCTGGACGGCTATATCCTGGCCATCATCGGCATCGCCTTGGTCCAGGTCATTCCCCAATGGCAGATGAACGAGTGGTGGAACGGGCTCATCGGCGCCTCCGCCCTGGTCGGCGTCTTCATCGGTGGCCTGGTCTTCGGCAACATCACCGACAAAATCGGGCGCAAACTCATGTACACGATCGACCTGGTCGCGATCATCGTGTTTTCCGTCGCACAGTTCTGGGTCAATGAGCCCTGGCAGTTGTTTACGCTGCGCCTGCTCATCGGCATAGCGGTTGGGGCGGACTACCCCATCGCCACCGCACTCGTAGCCGAATTCGTGCCCGCGAACTGGCGGGCACGGCTGCTCGGCGGCCTAAACGCCATGTGGTTCGTCGGGGCAACCGTGGCCGCCTTTGTCGGCTACTGGCTGCTGTCCCTGGAAGACGGCTGGCGGTGGATGCTCCTGTCCTCGGCGGTCCCGGCCGTCTTGATCCTCATTGCCCGGGCCACGATCCCGGAATCCCCGCACTGGCTGGTCGGCAAGGGCCGCCACGACGAGGCCCTGGCCATCTTGAAGAAGACCATCGGTGAGGGGGCGACCCTGGACGGGATCACAGCCCATGACCCCAATGCCGTCAAGCTCAGCACCGGCAAGGCCTTCAAGATGGTGCTCACCGGCGGCTACCTGAACCGTGTCATCTTCATCTCCATCTTCTGGACCTGCACCATCGTGACCCTGTTCTCGATCTACGCCTTTGGACCGCAGATCCTGGCCCTGTTCCACCTCGAGTCCGGAGACGCAGCAAACATCGGCTACGGACTGATCAACCTATTCTTCCTTGTAGGCAACATTGTCGCCCTGCTCGTCGTGGACAAGCTTGGCCGCCGCCCCGTCCTGATCTGGGGGTTCATCCTCTCCGGCGTCGGCCTGCTGTTCCTGGCACTCTTCCCCACCGCCCCGCTGGGACTGATCGCTCTCGCCTTCGCCTTTTACGCCATCTTCAACGGCGGGCCCTCAATCCTGGAATGGATCTATCCAAACGAGCTGTTCCCGACCAAGGTCCGGGCCACCGCCGTGGGCCTGTGCACCGGAACCAGCCGCATCGGCGCCGCCATCGGAACCTTCGCCACCCCCTTGGCACTGACCCACCTGGGGCTCTCGGGCACCATGTGGATCGCCGCCGGCATTGCCCTGGTCGGAGCCGGAGCCAGTTACTTCATGGCACCGGAAACCAAAGGCAAAAACCTCGAAGACGCCGCCTCACTCCACGCCTGAGAACTCCGGAATGCATCCGCGACAGCCGATAATCCATAGACAAGGAAACACCATGACGTTACTGAACGTCGCCGTCCACGCCGCGGGATAGACACGAAGACGCAGAACGGGACTGCCTGCGACATATCTTCCGCTGACGTCCCTGCACCCGCGGCGCCGTCGGCAGGGCACGTCATAGTCGACTCGCTCGTGGCCCACGGCGTCCGGCGCGTCCACGTGGTCCCGGGGGAAAGCTACCGCGAGGTCCTGCACGGCTGTGCACGGCTCGCCGATTGAAACCATCGTCTGCCGGCATGAGGGCGGTGCGAGCTACATGGCTGAGGCCGACGGGAAGATGAACCAGCTTCCGGGCATTGCGATGGTGACCCGGGGGCCAGGGGCGGCGAACGCCCACGTTGGGCTGCACACCGCCTGGCAGGATTCAACACCCATGGGCCTCTTCGTCGGGCTGATTCCCTTTGACCACCGCGACCGGGAGGCATTCCGGGAATTCGACAGCAAGGCCTGGTTCGATACCGGAGCCAAGCGCGTCATGGTCCTTGACCATGCCGAACGTGCCTCGGAAATCGTTGCCGAGGCCATGTTCGCGGCCATGAACGGCCGTCCCGGCCCCGTCGTCGTCGGCCTGCCCGAGGACATCATCCGGGAACACGTCAACCCGTCCCTGCACCCGCCCATCCCCGTCGTTGGAGGTGGCATGACCGGGGAGGACTCCGACGCCTTGGCCAACGCCTTGGCCGCCTCAAGCAGGCCGCTGTTCGTTACGGGCGGCAATGACTGGACCCAGGACGGGGCCGACCGGCTGACCCGGTGGCTGGAGCGTCATCACATCCCTGCCGCGGCCGAGTGGCGCACCGAAGGGACCGTCCCCTTCGATTCTCCGTCCTATGTGGGCCCGATCGGGTACGGCCGGCCCCGGCCCACCCATGACCTGCTGGAGGAGACCGACCTGCTGGTCTTCGTCGGCACAGTGCCCGGCGACGTCATCACTGACGGCTTTTTGTGCCGCTAGGACTGGACCAAGAAGAACTTCATTGTCAGTATGGATCCGTCCCTGCGCGGACGCTCCGGGGGGGGTGTCGCGCCAGATCGTTGCCAAACCGGACGCCTTTGTCCGGGACCTGGAGAGGATTGAGCTTCCAGTGAGTGACGAATGGAAGGCCTGGACGGCAAGGATGCGTGCGCAACAGGAACAATTCGCCGCGCTTCCCGACGCCGTCCCGGGGGCCGGGGCGGCGCGGATGGACACCCTGATGGCGAACCTGGTGCCAACGCTTCCGTCGGATGCAGTGGTCACTTTTGGTGCCGGTGAGCACACCGACTGGGCCCACCGCTACTTTCCCACCCGGGGCTACGCCTCCATGCTCAGCGCACGGAACGGATCCATGGGCTACTCGGTCCCGGCCGCCGTCGCCGCGTCCCTGGCCCACCCCGGCCGGCGCGTGGTGACCATCGCCGGGGACGGCGAATTCCTCATGAACGGCCAGGAACTGGCCACCGCCGCCCAATACGGTGCCACGCCGTTGGTGGTCGTCATGGACAACCAGGAATACGCCACGATCCGCACTCATCAGGAACGGCACTACCCGGCCAGGATCTCCGGTACCCAGCTGAAAAACCCGGATTTTGCCGTGATGTCCCAGGCGTGGCGGCTTCGGAATCAAGGTCGAGACGGACCGGGACATCCCCGCCGCCCTCGCCGCGGCGCTGAAGGCGATCGATGAGGACAAGGTGTTCGCCCTCATCCACCTCGTCGTCGAACAGTGCGTGAAGGCCTACTAGCCAGGAGCCGCCAGCCACCATCACCCTCTGCCACGACACCATGCGGTCCGGGACCACTTGCACTCAAAGATTGGAAGAATTGAATGTCTGTTTCACCTGAGGAAGAAACCCGGCTGCTGTCCACGGTTCCGGCCGGCCTGCTGATTGATGGCAGGTGGCGGCCGGCGACTTCCGGGATAACCTTTGACGTGGAGGATCCCGCCACGGGAGAGGTGCTGATGGCCGTTGCCGATGCCGGTCCCGAGGACGCCTTGGCAGCCCTGGACGCGGCAGCGGCCGCCCGGGAGTCCTGGGCGCAGGTCCCGCCGCGGCAGCGCGGGGAGATCCTGCGCCGGGCGTTTGAACTCGTCACGCAACGGGCCGGGGACTTTGCCCTGCTCATGACCCTGGAAATGGGCAAGCCGCTGGCGCAGGCCCGCAGCGAAGTCACCTATGCGGCGGAGTTCCTGCGCTGGTTCTCTGAGGAAGCAGTAAGGACATTCGGGCGTTATTCCATCGCCCCCGAAGGCACGTCCAGGCTGTTGGTCACCAAGAAGCCTGTTGGCCCGTGTCTGCTGGTCACGCCCTGGAACTTCCCTCTGGCGATGGCGACCCGCAAGATTGCCCCGGCGGTTGCTGCCGGGTGCACCATGGTTCTGAAGCCAGCGAACCTGACCCCGCTGACCTCCCAGCTGTTCGCTGCACTCATGCAGGAAGCCGGGCTGCCGGCCGGAGTGCTGAACGTCATCCCCACCTCCACCGCCGGCGCCAGCACCGGCCCGCTTGTCACGGACCCCGCCTGCGCAAGATCTCCTTCACCGGCTCCACCGAGGTTGGGCGGGGGTTGCTGGCGAATGCCTCCAAGACCGGTGCTGCGCACCTCCATGGAGCTGGGTGGTAACGCCCCCTTCGTGGTCTTTGAAGACGCCGACATCGACGCCGCCGTCGCGGGGGCCATGATCGCCAAGATGCGCAACATGGGCGAGGCCTGTACCGCGGCCAACCGCTTCATCATCCACGAAACCGTCGCGAACGAATTCACGGAAAAATTCGCCGCCCAGATGTCCGAGATTACCCCGGCCCGCGGCACGGAAAAACATTCGACAATGGGCCATTGATCGACGCCAAGAGCCGGGAGAAGGTCCACCAGCTCGTCACGCACGCGGTCGCAGAAGGTGCGGCCGCAGTGACCGGCGGCGGCGCCGTCGAGGGCCCCGGGTACTTCTACCGGCCCACCATCCTCACCGGCGTCGTCGAAGGGGCCCGGATACTCACCGAGGAAATCTTCGCCAGACCCGCGAAGACGCCGTCGTTCACGTCCTGGAAGGTAAGCTGCACTACTGGTTCGCCGAGGGGGATGCCGTGGCGGGTCCAGGGACGCTGGTCCGGCTGCCGCGCGGTGGGTGGAAACGATGGGCCAACTGGGCCCGAACTGCCGGAGATTTTCCTCGTCCGGGTCGGATACCTTGACGACGCGCCTGCTCTCCCCACTGTTCGAACACGCTAAGCGGTAAACGGACGAGCCTGCTTTGCCCGGTGAGAAGTGCGGTTCCTTGCCGAGCGGACGACGGCGGCGGGTCGCGTTGCGCACGGACAGTCCGGCTTTGAGCGCGGTGCACGTCCGCCGGCGGGCGCGGGGGAGGCAGAGCGCGGTGGTGAGGCGGCCGTCGAAACGCAACGGACTCAACTGTCTAGCCTGGCGTCGTCGTATTTTCAGCCCGCAACAGGTGGTTGGGGAGCCTGTTTCCTGGCGCCCGGCCGCGGATTTTGAGCAGATCCCGGGCATGGGCGTGCAAACGCTTGTCCTCATCGGAAACGGGAACCCAAGGGTGAACCGGCACCGAGTTGCCGGAGTCGTCTCGTGCCACCATCACGGTCAGGCAGTAGGTGGTCAGCCTCATCTGACGTCCCTTGGGATCTCCCGAACGGACGTGGACTGCGATGTGCATGCCCTTCGTTCCCGTGTAGACCAGCCGGGCCTCCACTTCCACCACGTGGCCGATCAGCAGCGGCCGGTAGAAGCGTACACCTCCGGAGAACACCGCCACGGTGTCATTTCCGCAGTAACGTGATGCGCACACGTAGGCGGCTTCGTCGATCCATTTCATCACCATCCCGCCGTGAACCTTGCCGCCCCAATTAACGTCCGTGGGGGCGGCCATGAATCTCAGGACCACGCGCTCGGCCGTTCCCGCATCGGTATAGTTCTGGGCCTTCATGGCCGCCACGATCTCTTCCCGGACTTTGATCCTGGCCAGAGCATCATCGTAGTGTTCAATCTCCTCCGGCGTGGCGGGCTCAAAGCGTGTTACCGGGATGGGTTTGCCGTCCTCGCCGACGGCCACGAATATCACGATGCACTGACTGCGCATCGTGGGTGTCCCGCCTCTTGGGTCGCCCGAGGACACCACGGTGCGGATGTGCATCGATGACCGTCCGGTGTAGACGATAGTTGCGTCCACTTCCACCATGTCGCCATTGTTGACGGGGTCGGCAAAGTGGACGTTACCCACATAGGCGGTCACACCGTAAGACTTGGACCAGCCGACGGCGGCGGCGTAGGCTGCCTTGTCCACCCACTCCAGCACCGTGCCGGCATCCACCGAGCCGCTGTGCCCGACGTCGGTGGGGGCTGCAAGGAAACGAAGGGTCACCGAGTTAGCGGCAGTCTCACTCATGAAACGAGTTTATTGAAGTGGTAGAACGTACAACCGCGGGGAAGTCTCATACGCTGTTCCTCCCGTCATCATCGCCAGGCCACGTGACGGAATGTGGATCTCCAGAGCCAGGGTTGGGACCAACTATCCGAGGCTCTGCCTTCATGAGAGTCCTTTTTCACGAACTAATCCCCAATGGGCCTGGTTCAGGGCGTGAATGGGCCTTGCAGGACTCGGAGCGCGAGGTCAGCGTCACCTTCGATGATTGCGGTTTCCGCGAGGTTGGAACGGCCCCAGAGGCCGAGGTACATATCGTGCACTGGGGCGGTAATCGATGCCGTAGCGGGCCCTTGGCCCAGTGTCCAGCCGGGGGCCCCGGGTACGTGGAAGGCCACGGCTTCTTCCGAGTGTGGCATGCGCTTCAGCCGGAGCTGGCGTGGGGTGAACATTGCCAGGACTTCGTCGATTCCGTCGAGCATGAAGTCCTCCCCGAGAGCGGGGGCCTCCAGATCTGACGCTTGGCAGGCGTCGACGATGTGGATGGCGTGTTCGTGTGCCTGCCGCCGAAGCCAGAATCCGGCCTTCCGCGGGGGTGGGCCAAAGTTCCAGCACGGTGTCTCGGGATCGAGGGCCGCCATTGCCTTGAGGAAGGTGTCCGCCCCTTCGAGGAACCATGCTGCCGGGCCCCTGGCCGGCGGGGCCGGTTCCTCGACGAAGTTCCCCTCCAGAACCACTTGAGCTGCCCACCGTTCGATTGCACCGAGGTGCCCGAAAAGCTCGTCGAGGGTCCAGCCCGGACAGCCAGGAACAGAACGGGTCAGTATTTCGTCCGTCTGGCGCGCAAGAGCGCTGAGACGGTCGAGGTCGCTGGCCAGCTCGGCAAGGTAACGATCGGGCCCCATGAGTTGAGCATAACGGACCACCAGAAAAGCCAGCTCCAGGGTTCAGGGGCGGCGCTGGCTCATTGGGCGAGGGCCCTGTGATTGAATGACCGATGCACGGCCATGGCTGTCACTCGGAACGGGATGCCGAACCAAAATCCACTTTCGGGCACTTTCCAGGACAATCGGGTCAGGCGGGTAGACCGGGCCGCCGTGCAAGTCTAAAAAGGGGTGGACGCAGCATAGCTGCGTCCACCCCGAGGTGTAGTGGTTGGGCTAGTTGCCGTGGCCTTGACCGGTTTCAGTGGCGGTGATGGCGAAGTTGGTGTCGAGTTTTACGATGGCGTGGGTGCCGTCGGCCTTGGTGATGTGGGCCTCGTAGGCGGCGCTGCCGTCGTCCTCGGTGGTCGTGTTCTCGACAGTGGCGCCGGCGTTGGCAGCCAGTACGGCGGCCTCGACTTTCGTTGCCGTGTCGCCGGTTAGATCGGTTTCGTTGCCGTGGTGGCGGCCGCCACCGCCGACCTCGGTGGAGGTGATCGCGAAGTTGGTGTCGAGTTTGACCGTGGCGTGGGTGCCGTCCACCTTGGTGATGTGGGCTTCGTAGGCGGCGCTGCCGTCGTCCTCGGTGGTCGTCCTGTCGACGGTGGCGCCGGCGCTGGCCGCCAGGACCGCGTCCTTGACCTTCGTGGCTGTATCACCAGTAAGGGCCATTTCGTTCCCCGCCCTGCCGTCCGTGGCGGATCATGGGGGGCTCGCTGTGGCTGTGGCTGTGGCTGTGGCGGCGCTGGCGGGCAGTGCCATGGCGGTGAGGGCGCCGCCGCCCACGAGAGCGCCGATCAGAGTGGCGCCTGCCGCGATTTTCTGGACCTTGTTCAAGGTTGTGCTCCCTGGATTCGGCTCCGACGGGTTCGAAGTTGTTTCTATCGTCGAACCGGACCCTGTCGGACCACCATCACTTGGCTGTGCGTGGACTGTGAGTGCATTCGGCGGCGGGCCGATACCAAACCGCGGTTTTGTCCGCTCTGAAAAGCGCCGCAAAAGACCCCGCCGACGACCGTGACACCGCACCGAAGTGGTCGGCGATTTTGCCGGCAGGGGGCGTGGCGGGCTCAGGGCGATACGAACTTGTCGACGGCAGAGAGCTTTCGCCGCGGATTCCTGACGATCTGCGGGTCGACGCCTGGACTCGTGTCCCGAGGCTCTTCGATGTCCACCGGCCCGATCTCGTACGCACGGTCTTTGCCTCGCCAGGCGGCTCAACAGGGCCCACCTGCGCTACCCTTCATACGCCAGGTTCGGCTCCAACGGTCGTGTAATTGGAGGATTGGCTGCGGGTGCTGGGCCGGGTATGCCGGCACGAGAGTAGCTTTCTTTCCCGGCTTTCCGTCTATGCGGCGTCAAACACCCCGACACAGGCTGTGATTGGAGCGCGGGTGGTCCGGGGCGAAACGGACACGCTGGCCGCCGATGTCCATATCCCGGGCCCAGCGTTCCGTCCGAGCCCGCTACCGGCTTTGTTCGTCGCGCCGGAACTGCGCCTCCACCTCGAGCCCGATCCGCCTCCCGATAATGAAGCCGGGCACTTTCATTCCGGCCGGTGACCTGTCGAAGCTACCCACGATGGCAACGCGTATCCCTCCATCTTTGGAGCAGTTGATGATTGTCGCATTCAGCTCGGCGTGGCATTCGGCCCCGCGCACCGTGACGGTTGCCAGAGCATTCCAGCCGTCAGCGTTCGAGTGCTTGCAGTGACTGTGACAGTCAGGACGGGGTGGTTACCGGTATCCAGCAGATGGGTTTGGCCAGGTCCCGGTCGCGACGGGCATTGCCGGTGGCCAGGGCGCTTACATCAAGGTCGGCCGTAGCGGTGATAAGGTCGCCGTCGTGCCCGATCTGGGCAACGGCAGACCGGAAGGGCACGGCACCCCGGACGCTGGTCCACAGATGGGGGGCAATGAACGCTGCCGTACTCTCCGGTGCGGCCAGCGTCCAAATTCCTGCAGTGACGTTCAATGTTGTGCTCACGGTATCGTCACTCCAACCTGTTCGATGCGTCCGACGGCGCCGACGACGCCGAAGGTGTCCGCGTAGTGTCCGACGAAAGGAGCCGTTGCGGCGGTCAGGGTGAACGCCTGGGCGCCCACGGCCTGGCAGCTGAACGTCGTGCTGGAGACACGAACCAGGGCAACGGTAAGCACCTGGATCGGGTCCTGCGGTTCACTGTGTTGCCTTTCGGGGGTGCTGGAGCATCCAGGCGGAAGTCACTCTGTTGAGCCGAGCAGGTCGAGGACGAAGCGGGCCATCTCCACGCGACCGGACACGAACGTGCGCAGTTCCTCTGAGTCAGGCTCCGCCAGGCGCTGGGTGGCGACGGCCTACAACCCCGTGAAAAGGGCCATGGACGCCGCGTGCCCGCGTCGCACTATCTCTTCCGGGATGTCGGCGCCAGAGATGGCCAGGCCCTCGCAGTACGCCTGGAAGCATAGGGGCTCCAGGCGGTAGAGCTCGCCCCGGCCAGAGTTCCCTGGTTGACCCAGCCAGCCAGCCAGCAGTTGGCCCAGATCGAAGGCGGCACAGGCTCCCCCGTACAGCCCCCAGCCGATGAGCGCGAAGTTGGTGGATCCGCCCCGGACATGTCCGGTGCTTTCGACCAGGAGATTTTGCGGACTGGCGGCGCCGTGGGCAGGCAGAACCGGAAGGGCGGGCATCTCGTCGGCCAGTTCATAGGACCGGTCGGCCAAGGAGCGAAGGCCGGCGATCAGGCGCCGATCCGCGGATTGGGCCACGACCGGGACCCGCCACAGATCTTCGCCACGAATGCCAGACATGAAAATCATAGTGGCCCCGTCCAGGTAGAACCCCAATCTGGCGGCGTCCCTTGCCGCGGATATGGCCGGGCCGAGATTCTTTTACATCGCTGCTGCCCGTTCGGAGGCATAGACTTCGGCCTCCGTGCGCCACCGGTAATGGTGCGCCAGCTATTCCCGGAAGTGGAGGGGAACCTGCTCCATGCCGCTCCATAGAAGCGGGGACTGGACGAGCTTGACAACCATACTGAAGCCTGAGGCCGCCGAATCGGGGCCATTGACAGCACCGGAGGCGGTACGCACCGTCCCTTCGACCCGCCAAAGGCCGCCCGTGGTCATGTTGAACATCGGAAACGAGATCTCCGTAGCCCTGGCTGACAGGAGCTCGACGGCCGATTACCGGAGAGCCGCAGCAGCCAGGGCGGCCAGCTTTCCAGCCTCCATCGAGGCGGTACCCAAGGCATCCATGTTCTCGAGTATGGGCATCTGCCTGATGCGCCCTTTCAATGGGAGCCGCAAGCCCCGGCTCGAAAGCCGGACCATATTAGTAAACTAGGTTTACCGAATAAATAGTAAAGTTGCTTTATGACTCATGTCAATGCTTCCACAGCTCGAGAATCCCTGCCACACATTGCAGACCTTCTGGCCGGCGCCTTTGGGAGCATGAGATCAGCCATCAAGGCAGGGTTCATCCCGGGCCTCAGGGCCTCGCACTACCGGGTGATGTCGCTAATTCCCAAGGATGGGATCCGGCTGACCGAGTTGGCCGAGCGCGCCGCCATCACCAAAGCCGGAATCGGCCAATTCATGAAGTATCTGGAACGGGGAGGTTATGTTGGCATCGCTCCAGATCCTGCCGACAAGCGAGCCAAGGTAGTGACATTGACGGCGGCAGGAAGCGCCGCCGTGGACCTTTCGCGACACATCATCGCCGAAACCGAGCGGCGCTGGTCCGAGGCGCTAGGGGCCGAACGCTACCGGGAGCTGCGCCGCTCACTGTCCGAGATAGCTTCCCTGACCACGGGCAACGGCAGATGAAACGTGTCCACAGGCTTCAGCGTACTTGCCTGAAAGAAAGGGACTCCTTGACGGGGGCCTGCGGCCGGCGGCCTCCAGTTCGTACCCAGAACATGGGCACTCGCGTAGGATGACGGCAGGGTTCGACGACGAGGACAAGGATGCCCATGGCAACGGTTAATTGGGGAGCAGCCGGCACCAGGGAAAACCCGTGGACACTGAAGACTCCGCCGGGGACGTCTGAGTACACGATGTACCGCGACGAAGGTCCCGACCCGCAAGAGCTGGTCTGCACCGTGGGCAAGACGGTGTTGAAGTACCAGCTGCGGATTGTTGGCGAGCTGCACGCCATGCTCCGCGACCGTGGCGACTGGGTGGAACTCGGCAGCGCGGACGAACAGAAATCCGCCAAGGACGGCACGGTGGAGTCCTGGGGTCGGGCCATTACGAATCCCGTGGGTGGTTGGTATGGGCTCAAAAAGGGATATCGCGGCAGGGTCGGCATGTACCTACCTCCGCTTCTGGAAGCGCTGGGTCTTGCAGAGCTCGAACACAACCCGCGGAACAACCGCATGCGGGCGATCTAGCGCGGCACTGCTGCGAGGTCAGTGACCAGGCCGTCCTGATGGATCGGGTGTCGGGGCAGCGGGACTTGACCGTGATGTGTCAGTCAGGTCTCGATGACGAAGCCACTCTCAGACCGGCCGTCGCGCCCCCGGTAAAAAGACGTTGCTAGTGATCTGTGCGGGAATCGCGTGTTAATGGACCGAAACGGCTCTGCGGATGCTTCGCGCGTCGCGGTCCAGGCAAGCTCCCAGCAGGAGCTGAAGGCTCGTGCTGTCGACTACGGACGCCCTGAGAAGCCGGCCGCCTTCGGTGCGCCCCCGGTGACTACCGAAGTGTGCGATTCCTTGCCCATGGTCCCTTCGGTTACGGGGTTACTGGGCCTGAATTCAGGCTGAGGCACGCGCAGTGATTGTCATGGTGCCTGATTGCATCGACGGCCACCCCACGTTTACCCCACGGCAATGTCGCGGTCTGCGAGGAATCCAGGAATACCTCTACACGCAGTACATCGGCATCCCCGACCCCCACGCGGATCAGCACGCAGGCTAGCCGGCGGCGGCAGGTTTGCACTGTTGGGCCGCTAACCCCTGTATGTTGATGCGGTTATTGGAGGTGTCTGTTTTGGTGGTTTGCAGGGCCGGCCGGTCCACGGGGGTACCGGTGCCCGCGGTACGGGAGGTCCGGTGGTCGCGCCGCGGTGTCCGGGACGGGAGCCGTTTGGGAAGCGGTTCGGGCAGGGCACGGCGGCCGCACGGCCAGGTGCGGGCGCTGGTTTGGCCGCGGGATGGGTATATACTCGCTCCCAGTGACACGGGGTGCCGGGCGGCTTTATTGGCCCGGCTGAGATGACACCCGTTGAACCTGATCTAGTTGACACTAGCGAAGGGATGTCCTGCAACGGTTCGCACGGTCCTGGCGTCCGGATCGCATCCTTTCGCCTTATCCGAAGGTGAAGAAACTGATGGAACTGGCAGAACAAATTGTTCTTGTGACCGGCGGCGGGCGGGGCCTGGGCAGCAGTATTGTGCAGGCGTTCGCGGGCCGGGGGGCGCGGGTGGTCATCAATTACCGCCGCAGTGCCGAAGCCGCCGGGGAACTGGCCGCCGGTTATGGCCCCGAGCGCGCTGTTGCTCTGCAGGCTGACGTCACCGACGCCGGTCAGGTGTCGGTTTTGCTGGAGCAGGCCAGGTCCCATTTCGGTTCCGCCGTCACCACTGTGGTCAATAATGCGCTGGCCGATTTCTCGTTTAACGGGGATGCCCGCTCCGGTGCCGGGGATATTTCATGGGCGGAGTTCGAGGCACAGTTCGCCGGCAGTGTCCGGGGTGCTTTGACCACGACCCAGCAGGCTTTGGAGGGGATGCGCGGCCACGGGTTTGGGCGCATCATCAACGTTGGGACCAATCTGTTCCAGAACCCGGTGGTCCCGTACCACGACTACACCGCGGCCAAGGCCGCCCTGCTGTCCTTGACGCGCACCATGGCCAAGGATCTGGGGCAGCACAATATTGCCGTGAACATGGTCTCCGGCGGCCTGCTGCGCACCACTGATGCCAGCGCCGCAACCCCGGAGGAGGTCTTTGACTACATTGCCGCTTCGACCCCCCTGGGTAAGGTCACCACCCCGGCCGAGTTCGCCGATGCCATCTTGTTTTTCGCCTCGCCTTGGGCGCGGTCGGTTACCGGGCAGAACCTGGTGGTCGACGGCGGACTGGTCATGGACTAGGCGCCCTGGCGATGAACGGGAATCGGCAACTGCATTTGAACGCTTTCCTGCTGGGAGCCGGCCACCACGGTGCTGCGTGGCGGCGGCGCGGATCGCCGCTGGAGCAGCTCGGAGAGATCGGCTATTATGAGCGGCTCGCACAAAGCGCCGAACGCGGCTTGTTCGATGCCGTGTTTTTCGCCGACGGGCAGTCCGCCGGTGACGTCGGCGCCGGGCCGAGATGGTTTCTGGAACCGTTGACCGCGCTGGCGGCCATGGCCCGGGCAACGGAAAACATCGGGCTTATCAGCACCGTCTCGGCGACCTTTTATTCCCCTTTTCATGCTGCCCGGATGCTCGCCTCCCTGGATCACATCAGTGCCGGGCGGATCGGGGCGAACGTGGTCACGTCGATGTTCGATGCTGAAGCCCGCAATCACGGGCTGGAAGCGATGCCCGGCCACGCGCAGCGCTACGGCCGCGCTGCGGAGTTCATTGAGGTAGCGCTGGGGTTGTGGGACTCTTGGGCTGATGATGCGCTGGTTCGGGACAGGGCCGGGTTCTATGCCGATCCGGCCCTGGTCCGGCCGTTGCATCATGAGGGGGACCACTTCCGGGTGGAGGGGCCCTTGAATGTGCCCCGGGGCCCGCAGGGACGCCCCGTGCTGTTCCAGGCCGGTGCTTCCGGGGCCGGCCGGGATCTTGCCGCCCGGTACGCGGAAGGGATTTACGCCGTGGCCTACGATCTTCCCAGCGCCCAGGCCTACTATGCGGATATGAAACAGCGGATCGCTGCTGCCGGGCGTAATCCGCAGAAGGTAGCGATCATGCCCGGATTGGTGACGTATGTGGGCTCCACCGCGGCCGAAGCCCGGGCCAAACAGGACCGGACGGATGCGCTGCTGCCCACCGGAGAATCCCTGACACAGCTGGGCACGTTCGTGCAGCAGGACTGTACCGGCTGGGAGCTGGACGCCCCCGTGCCGTCCCTGCCACCGGCGGCAGAATTTACTGGGCCGCAGGGCCGTTATGCCACCATATTGCGCATTATTGAAACCGAACGTCCCACCGTGCGGCAGTTGCTGGGGCGCCTGGCCGCAGGAGGGGGCCACTGCACCATGGTCGGCACGCCGGAGCAGATCGCTGACCAGATGGAGCTCTGGTTCCGCTCCGGAGGCGCTGACGGGTTCAACCTGATGCCCCCGCTGCTGCCCGATTCCCTGGACGAGTTCGTCGATGACGTCATCCCCGTCCTCCAGCGCCGGGGACTCTTCCGCACCCGCTACACCGCCTCGACGCTGCGCGGTCATCTGGGGCTGGACCGCCCGGCTGCTGGCGCCCCACCGAACGAAGATGACCGGTCCAGCCGACTTACTGCTTCCTGAATTGTGGCAGCGGTGACGTACTTGCGTTGCCTGAACAAAACGGATTCCTTGAGGGGGGCCTGCGGCCGGCGGCCACCTGTTTGTACCCAGAGCATGGGCACGCGCGTAGGATGACGGCCGGGTTCGACGACGAGGTCAAGGATGCCCAAGGGAAACCATGAAGTGGGGAGAAGCCGGAACCTGGGAAAACCCTTGGACGCTGAAGACTCCGCCGGGGGACTAGCGCGGCGCTGCTGCATCGGCTTACGGGACGCGGGTGCTATCGGTAATTGGGCGCCGGGAACCAGGGCCAAGGGACGGTATGCGACGACCCGATACGAGCTTGTTCACGCGCACGTCGAGTTATTGAGTCAGTTTCGTAGTTGATTTCGGTTATGCGGTCAGAGGCTCGTGGTCGCGGGCTTGGTGGTCAGAGGCCAGCCTTACTGATCGAAGGTCAGCCGTGGCTGTTAGAGGCGGAGCTCGTAGAGGATGGTGTCACGCCATTGTCCGGCCCAAGGTCCGTGGGCCATCAGGGCGATGCGTTCACGTCGGCCGACTTCACGGAATCCTGCCTTGCGATGCAGGGCGCGGCTGGCGGTGTTCTCCGGGAAGATCGCGGATTGGATGGTCCAGTATCCGTTCGCACGGGCACTGTTGATGAGTTCGCTGAGCAAAATGCGGCCGATGCCACGGCCTGCCTGCTCTGGATCAACGTAAATGGAGTGTTCAACGACGCCGCGGTAGGCACCTCGGGCAGAGGTTGGTGATGCCGCTGCCCAGCCAATGATGGCACCGCCGTCAGTTGCAGTGAGGCAAAGCTCGGGTATGCGCGATGACAGGAACTCCGACTTTGTCGGCACGAGTGCTTCGAAGGTGGCGTTGCCGCTGGCGATCCCCTGGCCGTAGATGCGCCGGACTGCTTCCCAGTCGCCATCAGCCATGCGGCGCACCTGGATGCCGGGGCGACGATTTATGGTCAAAGCTGCGTGATCAGCGAGGCGGCCCGTTCGAGGGCACCGGGCACCAAGGAATAGTACGCCCACGTGCCGCGTTTCTCGCGCTCCAACAATCCGGCGTCGACCAGGATCTTGAGATGATGGGAGACGGTGGGTTGGCCCAAATCGAGGGGTTCGGTGAGGTCGCACACGCAGGCTTTGCCGCCGTCGCCTGCTTTGACGATCGAGAGCAGCCGCAACCTGTTCGGGTCGGAGAGCGCCTTGAGGATCCGTGCCGCATCGTGCGCTTGGGCGGCATTGAGGACCGGGAGCCCGCCCGGTTCGCAGCAGGGCTGATCATCCCCGGTCTCGGTCGCTACTGTAGTGTGCATATCTTTATTATGGGCCATATATTGACAGTTGTCGATATATGGGGCAATACTTTCTGTATCGACAACCATCAATCTTACGTCGATCTGACTAGGAGCCCTGTGAGTATTCAGACCACCGCCCCTTCACCAGCCGCAGAGGCCGCCGGTTTGGGCAAACTCTCCACCGTGGATCGGTTTCTACCGGTGTGGATCATTGCGGCTATGGCAGTCGGGCTGCTGCTGGGTAAATTCATTCCTGGCCTGAACACCGCGCTGGACGCGCTGAAGATCGGCTCCGTTTCGCTGCCGATCGCTGTGGGTCTACTGGTGATGATGTACCCGGTGCTGGCGAAGGTACGCTACAACGAGACCGGCCGCGTATTGGCGGACCGCAGGCTCATGATCACCTCGCTGGTGCTGAACTGGCTGCTGGCGCCGGCGTTCATGTTTGCCTTGGCCTGGATCTTCGTTCCCGATCTGCCCGAGTACCGGACCGGGCTGATCATTGTGGGCCTGGCCCGTTGCATTGCCATGGTGATGATCTGGAACGATCTGGCGTGCGGGGACCGGGAAGCTGCAGCCGTGTTGGTCTTCATTAATTCCGTTTTTCAGGTTCTCGCCTTCGGCGCCTTGGGCTGGTTCTACCTTCAGGTCGTGCCTGGCTGGCTGGGCCTGCCGGTCACCAGCGCTGACTTCTCGTTCGGGTCGATTACCATCTCCGTTTTGGTGTTTCTGGGACTTCCGCTGCTGGCGGGTTTCCTGACGCGCACTGTGGGGGAAAGGGCAAAGGGGCGCGACTGGTATGAGGGGACGTTCCTGCCAAGGCTGGGACCGTGGGCCCTATTCGGCTTGTTGTTCACCATCACACTGCTTTTCGCCCTGCAAGGGCAGACCATCACGTCCCAGCCGTTCGACGTCGTCCGCGTCGCCGTGCCGCTGCTGGTCTACTTTGTGGTGGTGTTTGGTGCCGGCATGGGCATCGGCCGTGCGCTGGGTCTTGGCTACGCCAAGACCACAACCCTGGCGTTCACCGCGGCCGGCAACAACTTTGAACTCGCCATCGCCGTCGCGATCGGCACCTTCGGTGTCACCTCCGGCCAGGCTCTGGCAGGAGTCGTCGGACCCCTGATTGAGGTGCCGGTCCTTATTGCCCTGGTCTACGTCGCCCTGTGGGCGCGAACACGGTTCTTTACCCACCAGCCACGGTCAGCCTGGCCAACGTCCCGCGATTTTCGTTAGGAGCCTGAAGTCATGAGTGCCACCGGTACCACCAAAAAGCCGTCCGTCCTGTTCGTTTGCGTGCACAACGCCGGACGTTCACAAATGGCTGCCGCCTACCTCGCCGCGCTCTCCGGCGGAGCCATCGAGGTTCATTCGGCCGGCTCCGAACCCGCCGCGTCGGTCAACCCTGCCGCCGTGGCCGCGATGGCGGAGGACGGCATCGACATGTCGGCCGAGATTCCCAAGGTCCTCAGCGCCGACGCCGTCCGGGAGTCAGACGTCGTCATCACCATGGGATGCGGGGATACCTGCCCGATCTTTCCCGGCAAACGCTACGAGGACTGGGAACTGGAAGACCCCGCTGGGCACGGCGTGGATGCTGTCCGCCCCATCCGAGACGACATCAAGTCCCGTGTTCGGGCGCTCATCAGCCAACTGCTCCCGGTTCCTGAATCTCCAACGGGAAAACCAAAACCATGACGACACAGCCACATGGCCTGCCTGTTGCCATCATCGGGGCCGGCCCGGTGGGCCTGGCCGCGGCAGCAAACCTGATCGAACGCGGCCTGACCCCCATCATTTTCGAAGCGGGTGAGGACGTCGGGGCGGCCATTCTGAACTGGGGACACATTCGCTTGTTCTCATCGTGGCAGCACAATATTGACCCGGCCTCCCGGCGGCTGCTCGAACCCGCCGGGTGGGCCGAGCCCCGGCGTAGCTCCCTGCCGTACGGGATCGAGCTCGTCGAAGGGTATTTGAAACCCTTGGCCGCCATCCCGGCCATCGCGTCCGCCTTGCACGCATCCGCCAAGGTCATTGCTGTCAGCCGCGTAGGCATGGACAAGACCCAATCCCAGGGCCGCGGCGGGAGGCCTTTTCTGGTCCGGGTTGAGGTGGCTGACGGAACCGTGACGGACCATCAGGTGCGCGCCGTGATTGACGCCTCCGGCACCTGGGCCCAGCCCAACCCGCTCGGACAGGCCGGTCTGGGTGCCCCTGGCGAGGCCCAGGCCGTTGAACGCGGCGTGATTACCGGGCCACTGCCCGATGTGACGGGGACAGACCGTGCCCGTTTCGCCGGCCGGCACGTTTTAGTCATCGGGGCTGGACACTCGGCAGCCAACATCCTGATTTCCCTGGGGCAGCTCGCCAAGAATGAACCGGGTACACGGGTCAGTTGGGCAGTCCGAGGCGCTGACGCCTCACGAATGTATGGCGGGGGAGACCTTGACGCTCTGCCGGCACGCGGCCGGCTCGGCACCCGGCTGCGCGGACTCGTTGATGACGGCTACATCGAGCTGCACACCTCCTTCACCACCCTTTCCTTCGCGGTGGGGGACGGCCTGGCTGTTACCGGCGCGACGCCGGATGGTCCGGTGACGTTGGCTGTGGATCTGTTGATCCCGGCCACCGGATTCCGGCCCGACCTGGGCATCCTGCGGGAGATTCGTTTGGAACTTGATCCCGCCGTGGAGGCACCAAGGGAGCTTGGACCACTCATTGACCCCGAGTTGCACTCCTGCGGCACCGTCCCTGCCCACGGTGCGAAGGTGCTGGCCCACCCGGAGAAGGATTTCTACATTGCCGGGATGAAGTCCTACGGCCGCGCGCCGACCTTTTTGCTTGCCACAGGCTACGAGCAGGTCCGGTCCATCGCTGCCGCGCTCGCCGGCGACGCCGAATCCGCAGACGCCGTGCATCTGGAGCTGCCCGAAACCGGCGTCTGCTCCGCCGATCCTGCCGGCAGCTGCGACGCACCCGCCGGACAAGTTGTGGAATGTCCGGCTGCTGCCGGGTGATCAGGGGCCACCTTCTTCAGGAACTGGTCCAACCGCCCGGTGATTAGTTCCCGCACCCGCTGGCCTCCACCTCGGTAAACCACAGCGCGCCCAGACAATTCAGGTGTCCGGGGAAACACGCTCCGGCTTACGGAATCGCACCGAAACCACAGCGAGCCAGATCCAGGCGAGGACGACGGCGGCTGTGAAGCCGAGAACGATGAGAGCCCGAGTAGAACCTGTTGCAATACCGACGAAAGCGAACAAGAACAGCACTCCGGTGACGACAGAGAACCAGCCGAGGAAGCGTTCACCGTCGGCAAAGAACCGTTGGGAGATAACGAGAGCACCGACGATGAATCCGCTGAATCCGATGCCGCCGGTCACAAAATGCAAGAACCCGTGCAGGGTGGGGTTGGTCGGGTGGCCCGCTGGAGTGCCGAGAGGGAATCCATTCATCGGGTCTGCGACGAATACCCCAGCCCCAATGAGTCCTAGGGCAAAGAGTCCGATCAGCAGCGGCCCCCAGAGCTGGCCCGTCCCGCCGCGAAGCACGCGACGCAGTCCGGCAGCGCACAGGAGAGTCAATACACCGGTGATGATCAGGTTAGCGATCTGGATCCAGCCGAGCGCGCCGTTGGCGAGGACGCTGAGGTCGTTGTGCGCGGGATCGAAGCCCTTTCGCGTGAACGCTTGAGCGAAGCCGACGACGAGGTACAGTGGCCCCGCTGCGATCCCGCAGGCGAGTAGTCTTCGCGTTGTCGCGTCGAAGTTGCTGAGGCTATCTGACGTTGATGGGTTTGCCGAACTCACTCTGGATCTGGCCATGGGAATGCCTCTTCCGGGGAATTTCGATGTTAGGGCCGGCGGGCCGATTCGTCTGCGAAGAATTCTCTGAGTTGCGCGGCGATGACTGTCGGGCTGACTTGGTGCGTTTGCCCTTCCAAGACCCGATGTTCACTGTCTGGAATGGCGGCCGCCACCGCCGCCTGCGCGTCGGTCATCGACGCACCGGCCTTCCCCCCGACCATAATGCGAGTCGGAATGGAGATCCGGCGGAATCTCTCCAGCGGGACGGAAAAATTGTTCATCACTTCAGTGTCGTAGGGAAGGGTGTTGGCGGCGGCGGTCTGCTTCTTCCAGACCCCCGGCATGATGTGCAGCATGAGGGGGACAAACGCCGGTACACCGATCATCTTCACGAGAAAGTAAGACACCGCGGCGCCCCGTTTCCCTGCCCTGAGGAGGTCCTCGAGGCGTGCCTGGTGATCGACCGGAACACCATCTTTGACGCCTACGCCCGTGTAGGGAGCTTCGTAGGTAGCCAGGCGCCGGATCTTCACACCCGACGCGGCGGCTTCAAGCGCGAGTGCGGAACCAGACGAAGTCGCGTAGACGTAGGAGTCGGGGCCAGCCTCCCGCAGCACTGCAGAGAGGTCCTCGATCTCTCGTTCGACGGCATAGGGCATCGTGTCACCGCTGTCGCCTCTTCCTCGGCGGTCGTAGAAGTAGACGGTGAAAGAATCCGCGAGTTTCGCAGCGAGGGCCCGCGCGGGGCCAAACGATCTGCCGCAGAACGCGCCGTCTATGAGAACCAGGCTCGGCCCGGCGCCAAGTCGTTCGACAGAAATCCGCGTCCCGTCGAGCGAAACGACGGTGAGGACAGTTCCAATGTTCGTGTTCTTGGTCATTTCGTTGCGGCCTTCAGCTGGATGTCGAGTTGATGGAATGAAAGGTACCAGCCCTCCGCCGTGAGATCGCGAAGATCGGCGGTGAAGGGTCCCTGGTGAAGAGTGACGCGGGTGCGGCTGCCATGGTCGTGAAACTCCACGCGCAGGAGGATGTCGTGAAGTGCTCCGCCGGTCGCGTCTGCGTCCATCTTTATTTCGAGGTGCTCGGGACGCTTGAACGAGACGATCTTTCCCCGGATGGGATTCAATTCGCCGGTCTCGTCATTGCGCATGGCTAATTCCCACCGGCCGCCCTCCACAAGTTCGATCAGGACGCTGTCAACGGGAACGGAAACCCCGGTGGGACCAAACCAGGAGGCCAACGCTGCGGGCTCGGTCCAGAAACGCCACACGAGTTCCCGCGGGGCGTTGAACGCGCGGGTTATGAAAACGTCCCGGTTTGTCACTTCGGTCCGGTCGTTAGGCGTCATGTTCGATCCCTGGTTCATCGTCCGGGCCCTGGAAGGTCCGGAGGGCATCGTCCAACCGATCGAACGACTCTGTCCAAAAGCGTCGGTATCTCTCGACGTATTCATTGGCCTCTTTCAATCGACTCGCCTCTAAGTGGCTTAGCCGCGCGGTTGCGACCCTCCTTCTGGTAATCAGGCCAGCCTTTTCCAGAACCCGAAGGTGATTGGAAATCGCGGGCTGGCTCATGTCGAACGGGCGGGCCAACTCTGCGACGGGCGCGTCCCCCAGCATGAGTTGCTGCAGAATCGCCCGTCGCGTTGGGTCGGCCAGTGCGCCGAAAACGGAGCTAAGAGTATCACTCACTGATTCTATAAGCCTTTCGTTGTATAACCTTATGTTGATAAATTAGGCTCTGCGGTACCGGACGTCAACCGGTCGCTCCGTAGCCACGAGCAGGGCAGGTCGGAGTCGGCCTTTTGGTTTCCACGGGTTCGTTACGAGTGTATGGATCCGCAGCGGGACACCAGGCGTCCTGGCGGCTGGCAGGGGTCACTAAGGAAGTGTGGCCCGCCGCGAACCTAGGCGGGCCCTCTTGGTCTTCGGCATTGTCGTTGAGTCCGCCGGAAGCCTTTGGCAAACCACGTGTGGAAGGTGAAGAGGTAGCCTGTGTCCAGAAGGTCGTGGGCATCACGGCGTTGCAGGGTCCTGGGATGCTGATTAACCCAGAGAACGTGGCGGCCGCAAGAGTCCACGTTCAAAAGGTGGTGAAGGTCTGTCCGGTCCCGACGGGTCTCGCGTGATAGCAATCATCGTTGCCGCCATCGGTTACCCCGGACGGGCCGAACTCTCCCCGGGAATTAACCATCCCCGTGGTGGGGATCGGGGAAGCCGCGATTCTGGCGGCGTCCCAGCATGGCAGACGCTTCGGCATGGCGACCACTACACCACTTCTCGTGACGTCCTTGACGGAGCTGGTGATGGAGCACCAACGGACCGAGTACTTCTGCGGAGTGCGACTGACGGAGTCGGATCCGCTCACGCTGGCTGCAAAATGCAGAAGCCCGGTTCCGGGAGCTGCAGGCGGCAGTACGTCGGTCAGTTGCAGACGGTGCCCAGGCTGTAATTATCGCTGGCGGGCCACTGAGCGAAACCGCCCGACGGCTATCCAAAGAACGTAGTGCTGCCATTATTGAACCCTTACCCAGTGCCTGCCAACTCATTCGGGAAACGCTTGAACCACGCGAAGGGGCCTGGGGTCGGTGGACCCAAGGCGTGCCAGCGCGGTGCTAAAGCTGTGCCGTCAGTGCAGCTGTTGACTCATCCGTGACGTTGATGACGTGGCTCTTCACGCCGACGATCTTCGCGGTCTTGGCTGCGCCGGCAAAGCGCAGGACATGACCGAACCCCATCTCGTTCCGTCTGCCACATCGAAGAAACCGTCAACGCTCGCTCCGCGTCCGAAATCCCGCAGAATCTTCTTCCGCGTGGCGTTTCCGCAGTCCGGTTCTTCACGAATCGTCACCATGCGCCGATTGTACAGTTCGCCGCTCGTGATGCTCCCGCACGCACAGGCCAATAACGTCTTTGGTCTTCAAAGTATCGCCGTATCCGTGCGAGAGTGGGCCCATGACGAAAGACGTGCAGATCACGATTGACTGCGCCGATCCTGCTGCCTTGGCGGCGTTCCGGGCCGAGGTGCTTGGCTATCAGGTGCAATCGCCGCCCGACGGATTCGAATCATGGATGCGGCCCTAGAAGCTTTCGGTGTGCCGCGCGACCAGTGGAACTCGCGCCCGGCGATCCTCCCCGTCGACGGAACGCATCCCCGCGTTTTCTTCCAGCGCGTGCCCGAGGACAAGACCGTCAAGAACCGGCTCCACCTCGACGTCCGTGTGGCGCCCGGCCTTGAGGGCGACGAACGAATGAGCGCCCTCGAGACCGAAGCCAACCGTCTTCAGACGCTCGGTGCGACTCGTGCCTATCGGGTCGAGCCCGACAAGGCGGCGATGACGTCTGGCTTCATCACGATGCACGATCCGGAGGGCAACGAGTTCTGCCTCGATTAACTGCAGCCGCCAGAACCGCTGAGGAGGGGGCGGCGTCGGCCCGGCACCCTTGTTTTTGGTGCATATGGGGGCATATCGTTAACTATCGTTGTATATCGTTCGCGATCCATTCAAGGAGAGCATAATGGATAATTCATACCAGGCAGGCGGATTTGGCGTCCCCAACATCGACGGCGTGTGGCAGGCCGTTGAGGAGTTGCGATCAAAGTTTGAGAAGCGATCGGGAACCCGTGCAGGTCGAGGCGAGGTGCGCTCGGCGGTGCTGGCCCTGCTCGCGGAGCGGCCGATGCACGGCTACCAGATCATCCGTGAAATCGAGGAGCGCAGCGGCGGCAGCTGGAAGCCCAGCGCCGGTTCCGTGTACCCAACGTTGCAGCTGCTGGCCGACGAGGGCTTCATCATTGCCGAGGAATCCAACGGCCGTAAGATCTACTCGCTGACCGAGGCAGGCCGGGAGGAGGTAGCCGGTGGCGATGCGCCAGCGCCTTGGGAGACACCGGGTCCAGCATCGGGCACCGGCTTCGCGGCGCTGCCCAAGGCTGGCATCGAGCTCGCGCAGGCCGCGGCGCAAGTGGGCCGCACTGGTACTTCGAAGCAGGTGAAGGAAGCCGTGACGGTACTCGACGAGGCACGTCGTCGGCTGTATTCAATCCTCGCCCAGGATTGACGGGGGTGACGTCGATTCGTCGGGACCGGGCAGATCCGGTACCCGGCGCAGGGGACACCCGTGCCCGTTACCGCCGCATCCTGCGCTTCGCCGCGTGGCATCTTGCCGTCACCTGGTGGTTCGAGCTCTTCCTGCCCCGCGTTGGGCTGGTGAAGATTGCCGAACGCACCCGGACCAAACGGATGCGGCGCTTCGCACAGCGCTTCCATGTGCTCGCGGTGGACCTTGGTGGTCTGATGATCAAGGTCGGGCAGTTTCTCTCGTCCAGGCTCGATGTGCTCCCGCCGGAAATCACCGACGAACTGGCAGGACTGCAGGACGAGGTGCCCGCCGTCCCGTTCCCGGCCATCCGCACCCTCGCCGAGGCGGAGCTGCGTGCGCCGCTGGAGAAGGTGTTCGCGTGGGTCGATCAGACGCCCGTCGCCGCTGCATCCCTCGGGCAGGCGCACCGGGCACAACTTCGTTCCGCCGATGCCGCCGATACCGGACTCGAGTCCGTGGTGATGAAAGTGCAGCGGCCGGGCATCGATGCGATTGTCGACGTCGATCTGGCCGCGTTGCGCAAGGTTGGCGGCTGGCTCAGCCACGTGCGCCTCGTCTCGAACCGCGCCGACATGCCCGCCTTGGTCGAGGAGTTCGCGCAGTCCAGTCTCGAGGAGATCGACTACCTTCAGGAAGCGGCGCATTCCGAGCGCTTTGCCGCTGAATTCGCCGACGACGACAGAGTGAGTGTGCCCGGCGTTGTCTGGGAGCGGACCACCCGACGCGTGCTTACCCTGGAAGATGTCACGGCCATCAAGATCACGGACTCGGAGACACTGCGTGCGGCGGGCATCGATCCGGCGCAGGTGGCCCCGGTATTCGCGTCGGTGATGTTCGACCAAATGTTCACGAATGGCTTTTTCCACGCCGATCCACACCCCGGAAATATCTTCATCACCCCGGGCACCGGTTCATCCGAAGACCACCCATGGAAGCTGACGTTCATCGACTTCGGCATGATGGGCGAGGTTCCGCCCGGCACGCGCAGCGGCCTGCGGAAGCTGCTGATCGCGGCCGCCTCGCGTGACGGTAAGGGCTTGGTGAGCGCGATCAGCGACGTTGGTGTGCTGGTGCCCTCGGCCGACACTGCCGAGCTGGAGCGGGCGATGACGCACCTCTTCGCCCGGTTCGGCGGGATGGGCTTCGCCGAGCTTCGCGAGGTGGACCGCGGGAGTTCCGTGATTTTGGGGTGGAGTTCGGTGGCGTGGTTCGCTCGTTGCCGTTCCAGTTGCCGGAGAACTTCCTGCTCATTATCCGCGCGATGTCGCTGACCTCGGGTGTGTGCAGCTCGCTGGACGCCCGGTTCAATCTGTGGGATTCGGTTGAACCCTACGCGGCGCAGCTGCTGCGTGATGAGCGCGGCAACATCGTTCAGGATCTGGCCCGGCAGGCGCTCGAGGCCGCCGGGGTCAGCCTTCGTCTGTCCAAACGCCTGGATGGGCTTGTCACCCGCATCGAGGACGGTTCCGTGTCGGTGGCCAGCCCGCGCCTGGAGCGGCAGGTGGCACGGCTTAACCGGATGGTGCAGCGGTCGGGATCGGCACTGATCTTCGGCGCCCTGCTCATCGCCGGTTCCGTGGTCCGCGCCGACGACACGGTGCTCGGCAGTGGGCTGATGATCGTCTCGGTGGTTCCGCTGCTGCATGGGGTGTGGGTGGGGCGGCCCCGCCACTGAGGAGCCCGGGAGCCGAGACACGGTTGACGACGGCGGCACAGTCGGTCGCCCCGAAGAGCGGTGCGCAACGTTCCCAAATCGGTACTTGCTGGCTGACGACACGGGCTCGCGCTAGAACAGGACTTGCAGGGCCTCCACTAGGCCCAATACGTCCGCATCGCCGGCCTCCAGGGATACCCCGGTGTCGGGTGGGCGTCCGGAAAGGCGGCGGCAGAAGTCCACTTCATCAGCAGTGACGCGCACCGCAGTGCCGCCCGTCCGGCCCAGCCGCCACGTCCCGGAGACCTCGCCGGTCAGCTCGAGCTCGTTGTTGGGACCTTCCGCCCATACGACGGCCACGTCGCGGAGGACCTGTCATGCCACCATGCCGGCGGCGACAGTGGCGGTCCGGGGGGTCGCCCGCGACCCGGGATAGATCAGTGCCATGGCGCCTTGGATCGCTGGATCCCAGGGCGACGCGCACCTGCGCGGGATCGCTAGCGGCGGCGGGTTTGGCGGCGCGGGCCGGCCGTGGTGCGCGGCTCGGTGCCCGGTCCCGCCGGACGGTGTGAGAGTTCTGTCCGCAATACCTTGTTTTCCGCTTCCAGAGCCAGGACCAGTCGAATGCCGGAGAGGTTGAGTCCCAAAGCGAGCAAGTCGGCGATGCGTCGCAGGGTCACCAGGTCGTTGTCGCTGTACCGACGGGTTCCCCCTTCGGTGCGTCCCGGCTCCACAAGACCCTTGCGTTCGTAGAGGCGGAGGTTCTGCTGACCCATTTCGACGAGTTCAGCCGCAACGGAGATGGCGTAGACGCCGCGCGCCTGTGGATCCCCGGTCACCTTACGCCCCAATCCCAGACTGCGTTCACCCATAAACGACGATTCACGAAAAACCCCTTGCACCAGTGTGCCAGTCATGTTATAAAAAATCTATACCCGCCACGATAGGTAGCGGTGGGGAAACAACAAGTAAAGATGGCATCAAGTGACATCAAAAATCAAGTGGCACCAGTAAAGGAGTGAATAGCCATGTTGATGCGTACAGATCCGTTCCGTGAACTCGACCGGCTCGCCCAGCAGGTGCTGGGGACCGCGGTTAGCCCGGCAGCCATGCCGATGGATGCGTGGCGTGAGGGCGACATGTTTGAAGTCGAGTTTGACCTGCCAGGCGTCAGTCCGGAGTCGATCAATTTGGATGTGGAACGCAACGTGGTCACCGTCAGGGCCGAACGTGCCGCTCTGGACGGGAACAAGGAGATGCTCGCCGCCGAACGGCCGCGCGGGGTGTTCAGCCGCCAACTGATACTGGGCGAGAACCTGGATACCCAAAACATCCAGGCCAGTTACGACGCCGGCGTGCTGGCACTTCGCATCCCCGTAGCGGAGCAGGCCAAGCCTCGCAAGATCTCCATCGCCACCAAAGCCGCTGACCGCCAGGCCATCAAGGCCTGACCACGGGGACGGGAAGAAAAGCCAGGAGTTTATCCAGGCCGGGAAGGCCACGCAAAGGCCGGCATGAGGACGGGCGGATGTCTCAAACCCACGCCAGCGCGCCGCACGTGCAGCGAATACGGTCTTGGCGTTGCCTCCCGCACCCGACGGTCCCCGGCCCCCACGGCCGGGGACCACCCCATCCTCTACGTTCACCCACTACCGACACCGAGAGGAAGTGTGAGCCATCGTGTCGGGATTGCCGGATTTCTATGCCGTGCTGCACATCGGCCCGGAAGTCACCGCCGGTGAAGTCGGCCGCGCGTACAGGTCCCTGCTGCGCCGCTATCATCCGGACACTCGCCCGTTGCCGGCTACGCCGGCCGATGCGGCCATTGAAGGTAAGGCGCTGCAGGAAATAATGGCCGCGCATGCTGTCCTGGCCGACCCGGTGCAAAGGGCCCTCTATGACCACCGCCGCAAGGTAACAGGCGCAGCGCGGGGTCGCTCGTCCGGGGCGCGGCCGGCCAGGGCCGGAGCAGCGGCCGGGCAGCCCCAGATAATCGTCGGTCCACTGCGGTGGGAGCGTCCAGGAGGTTTATCTCAATGAGTGCATGGCCTTCGCATTGTTCTATCTGCCACCGGCCGGCGATATCTGGCTTTTGCGCCCCGGAATCACCGACTACATCGAATCCCAACAGAGTCAGGACGTCACACTGCGCAACGACGCCTTCAAAAAAGCGGAAAATCACGCCAAAGCCTTCATCTACGGCCCCGAAAACCATTGACACCCGCGAGCACGGACGATGCGGAAATCCACGGACGATGCGGAATTCTCTGCACAGCGCATGCCCAGTGGGGTAGCCGGGACACCAACCAAGCTCGCTTCCCATCCCCACGCAGGAGTCCCTCCGGGTTAGGATTCAGTGTTGCTCGACATTCCCAACATGCAAGGACGACATGGCACAGACCCATCCCCGGCGGGGCAGGCGTGCCGCCGTGGTCATCAATACGACGAAGTCCCCGGGCGAGAATTTCAAACCGACATTCTTCCGGCTGTGCGCGGACGCTGGCTGGGCCGAGCCTCTGTGGCTGGAAACCACCGAGGACGATCCCGGCCGTGGCCAGGCCAAGGAGGCCCTTGATGCCGGCGTCGATGTTGTCATTGCCGCCGGCGGAGACGGCACCGTCCGGTGTGTCGCTGGGGTCCTTGCCGGCACGGATACCGCCATGGGTTTGGTGCCGCTGGGAACGGGTAACCTGCTGGCCCGCAACCTCGGCATTTTCATCACAGACCCAGTGACCGCAGCCCGCAATGTTCTGCACGGTACCGAGACCAAGATCGACGTCGTGCAGGCTATGGTCGACCACGAGGAGCAGGGACGGATTTTTCTCGTCGCAGCCGGGCTGGGCTACGATGCATCCATCATGGCCGACGCAGTCGATGGCCTCAAGGACCGCGTGGGCTGGCTCGCCTACGTCGAGTCCGGCATCCGCAATCTGTCGGGGAAACCGGTGACCGCCAGAATCAGCGTTGACGGCAAGGCCGAGAACCACCGCAAGGTCCGGGGTGTCATGGTGGGCAATTGCGGAAAGTTGATGGGCGGGGTGGAGATCTTTCCGGGGGCTGTGAACACCGATGGCATCCTCGATCTCTTGACACTTGCCCCCCGCGGCAAGTTTGGCTGGGTCGGCGTTATTGCGGGGATCTTAGGCAAAAACACAACCACCAACCGGTCGGTGCGGAGCCTTACGGGCAAAACCGCGGACATCACCGTAGACCGCCCGCAGGAATTCCAGCTCGACGGCGATCACCTGGGCCAGGCAACGCACCTGCGGGTAACCGTGGACCCGCTGGCCCTGACTATCAGGATGACCGAGACCCAGGCAGACGCGCACTGACAAGGGGTAGATCCGGCCGTCGGTTGCGCTTCACGACCTGGTCACCAAACATTGGAATAGGAGAGGATGGGCGCAACTACGAAGCCGCCGTTGCAGTTCGGGAGCAGATCACGACGACGGGCGGGCAAGCAATCTCGGTCGTCGCCGATCTGACTGACTTCGCACAGATCGAGGCCATGCGGTCGGGCATCGAGGACGATCTCGGGACGATCGACATCCTTGTCGCCAACGCAGGAGGAAACCCGATCCCTCCCGGGCCGGTCGAGGACATCACCGGGGATGGGTGGCGCGCCTCGATCGACGCCAACCTCACCACCACTTTCTTCAACGCCTCGGAACCCCCGACGACGTCGCTGACGCCGCGCTGTTCCTGGCTTCCGACGGCTCAAACTGGATCAGCGGCACAACACTCGACGTAGCGGGCGGCCCGGTCGTTGCCTGAGCACGGCAGATTTCGCTCCGGTTCGGTGCGGAAACGGTCGTCCGCGGCGCGCTGCCTTGGAGTCAGCGGCATCCAGCAGGCTTGAAAGTTGCTGCCGCATCGCAGACGTTCCGGGCGTCCCGCACTTCTGCCGCTGCCGATCCTCACGTAGGCTCGACGGATATGCGGCAGACTGACTCACAAGGGAGAATACCCATGGCTTCCAGTTACTGGTCAAGCACACTTGATGTTGATCCTGCAGCGGGGTCACCGGCCGTCCCGGGGAGCGATGGAGCCGAAGACCATGACGTCGTCATCATCGGTGGCGGGAACGCCGGCATCTCGCTGGCCGCGCGGCTGCACCGATACGGATTCAGGGACATCGTTATCGTCGAGCCCAGCGACAGGCACCTGTATCAACCGCTGTTCTCTCACATCGGCGGCGGAACGGCGCGGGCGAAAGAGGCTGTGCGGCCGCAGGCTGACGTCATGCCCAAGGGTGTGCGTTGGATTCGCGACGCGGCCGTGGATATCGCACCGGACGCGCAAACCGTCCAACTCGCCTCGGGGACGATGCTGGCCTACCGTCAGCTGGTCATCTGCCCGGGCATGCGGTTGGACTGGGATGCGGTGCCGGGCTTAGCCGAGGCGATGAGCACTCCCTCCGCGTCGTCCAACTAGGTGTTCGAGCTGGCCCCGAAGACGTGGGACCTTGTCCGCGGACTCCAGCGCGGGACGGCCGTTTTCACCATGCCGTCCGGGACAGTGAAGTGTGATGGGGCCACCCAGAAAATCATGTACCTTGCCTGCGACTACTGGCGGCAGGAAGGTGTCCTCGACGATATCCGCGTGGTCACGGTGGTGCCGACTCCCACCGTCTACGGAGTGGACGTGGTGGACCAGGAATTGAATCGGAAGATCGCCGAGTATGGGGTGGAGCTGCGCTGCAGCAGTGAGGTCACAGACGTTGACGGCGCCGCGCAAACGGTAACGATCTCAGCTGTGACGATCTCACCGGTGACCAATCCGGCCGCCCGGGCCGAATCAGTGGCAGCAGGCAGCGAGGTCCTTCGCTACGATCTGCTTCATGGGGTGCCCCCTCAGGTGGCACCGGACTGGCTTCGGACCAGTGGCCTGACCCGCCCCGGGGATCCGGGCGGCTTTGTGGACGTAAACCCGGAAACCCTGCAGCACAGTCGCTACCGGGACATCTGGTCTCTTGGTGACGCAGCCGGCACCAAGAACTTCAAGTCGGGCGCATCCCTGCGGAAACAGACACTGGCCCTGGCGAAAAATCTCAAGGCCGCCAGCAAGGGAAGGGCCCCCCGCCATAAGTACAACCATTACTCCGCGACGCCCTTCACCGTTTCCCGGTCCACGGTGGTCTTCGCCGAATTCGACCACCTGCACAGGCCCAAACCGACGTTGCCGTGGAAAGGCAGCATGAAGGAGCACCATTCCACCTGGATCCTGGAGCGCAATATTCTCCCTCGGGTCTACTGGCACCTCATCCTCAAAGGACGCGCCTAAATAGGCCGCTCGGGGCGCCGCTCAGGGCACCCAGCCGATGGAGCCGGTGCCCTTGAGTCGAATCACGGCGACGGTGGCATCGATGTCAGACCCTGGCTCGATCCGCAGGAAGTATGGATCATCGCCCTCCAAAATGAGCGCATCCAATTCGCGAAGCCGGTGACGGCCTTCGGCCAGCGCCGAGCCGGATCCGACGATGACGGCCACCACCTCCTGCAACTCTCGTTCGACGTCGAAGCCGGTGCCGACGCTACGTACCTGAATTTCCGGACGGACCAGTGCCGCGTCGGCGTGCACCTCGATGCGCGATGCCGAGCCATCGCCACGCCCAAGGTTGGCGCTGACCGGAACGCCCTGGCGCTGACTTCCATTCGGCGCGGTGGCGGCTTCAAACACGCGGATGTCCCATTGCCACCGTTCCCGGCGCGGCGTGTCGGGGGAGGCGGCCACTTCCAGGGCCCCGTCGGCAACCTCGCGATGGGACCCTGCCCTCAAGACCAGCCTCACGGCAGCTGCCCCGCATTGGCCAATTCCTTGGCTTCTGCCGCCAGCATCCGCGCCAGGATCCTTCGGGCCTTGGCGACCCCGGCATCTTGGGCGATTAGCACATCCGGAAGACGTGCGGGACGGGTTTCCATTCGCTCCTGCTGCAGAGCCAAGGCGTCTTCGTCCTCGGTCAAGACTTCGCCCAGGCTTTGTTGGAGCAGCTCGTTCATCGCCTCGTCACCAACGGCGAAGTCGCGGCAGAATGCGTAGAAGTACCACGCGGTGTTCTCGGTTGCCGGAGTAATGGCATTGAGCACAGTGAGCAGATGCCCGTCTTCACGGCGGCCGCCTGGCTCCACCACACCGGCGTGGATTACGTGCAGGCTGGGGATCTGGAATTCGGTCGTGTGCCAGCGGTCTACCAAAGTCAACCCCGTGGCCTTTTCAAACAGTGGCGACGGGTGGCACCCTGGCATCCATCGGTCGACGCTGACCGTCTGGGCCTCAACTTCCACGGTGATGCCGTTTTCGTAGACGGCCTCATCGCCGATGGTGGACTGGTGCAGGAAACTTTCATGGGTCAGGTCCAGTAAATTGTCATGGATCAAATCCGCGCTGCTGTGGAAGAGCCTGATGTGGGTCACCCGGTCCCAGGCCGGATCCGTCATCCAGTGGGTATCAGGCACGGGAACCGCCGCGGCTTTTTGCGGATCCCCCATCCATATCCACACCCAGCGGTGAGCTTCAACGACGGGAAAGGCCTGTACTACCGCACGTTCCGGGATACGCTCCTGAGCCGGCACCCGGACGCAGATTCCGGCGCAATTGTATTCGAACCCATGGTAGCCGCACTGGATGTTGTCGCCGACGAGCCGGCCTGCCGAGAGTGGGTATGCGCGGTGGGCGCACCGGTCGTCAAGGGCGACGACGGCGCCGTCGCGCTTTCGGTAGAGCACGACGTCGTCTCCGAGTATGGTGCGCTTCATCGGTTCGTGGACAACTTCGTCAGATGAAGCGATGACGTACCAGGCATTCTTGATGAACATGGACTCTCCTCTAAACAAGGCCGCTGGCAGCGGCGGCGGTCGGTTGTAGCAGTTCTCGGACGGGAGGCAGGGCTCCTCGCAGCAGTTCCAGCCCGCGCTGGGTAGGCACGCTGATCCGCACGGTTCCGGGTAGGCCCAGGCTGCTTCCCGGGCGCACCGAGATTCCATGCCGGAGCACGGCTGAGACGAACTCCGTCTCGTCAAGAGTCTGGACGAGGAGAAAGTTCGCCTGGGACGGGATAACCGGGTAACCGGTCTGTTCAAGCAGGAGGACCATTTCGGCGCGGATACGCAGCGTGTGTTCGCGCACGGCGAGCTGGTGCGCGGGGTCCCGCAGAGCCGCCAGGGCGGCAGCCTGTGCCACAGAGCTGACCGAAAACGGCGGCCGGATCTTTTGTAGCGTCGCGATGACGTCCTGCTCCGCCACCAGGTAGCCCACCCGCAGGCCGGCCAGCCCGTGAATCTTGGAGAAGGTCCGCAGGACGGCAACCCCTCCGCCCGACACGAGCGGGATGGCAGTTTGGGTGTTCGGATCGTCGGTGAAATCGATATACGCCTCATCAATGACCACGAGCCGCGCCGGGCTTCGTGCCACGAATTTGCGGATCCCCGCCGGTGTGCACACCGTTCCCGTCGGATTGTGCGGGTTAACCACATAGGCGATATCCGCGTCAACGGCAGCCATCGTTTCCAGATCATGCGCCCAATCGCGCAACGGCACCTGTGTCAGGCGGGCGTTTACCGCATAGGTACTGATCCTGTCGATCTGATACGGGGGTGCTGCGCAGACGGCATGGCCTCCATGGGCAAGGTAGGCCGAGGCGAGCAGGAAGATCAGCTCATCGGAACCATTGCCGATGAGGATCTGGTCCGGGGCAACGTGATGCAGCGACGCCAGCTCTGACGTCAATTCCTGCGCCAGCGGGTCGGGGTAACGATGTGCTTGCGCCAGCGCACCGCAGATTGCCGCCGCGACATCAGGACTGGCTCCCAAGGGGGATTCATTCGATGCCATTGATCCGTCCGCGATCGGGGCTCGATTCCCCGGCTGGTAGGGCTGCAGGCGGTTGAGCCACGGGCGTTCAGCGATGGTCATTAGGTGGGCCTTCCGGGTAGAGGAATGTGGTGAAGAGGCGCCAGGTGGGTTGTGGTCGGCGGCGTCGTCCTGAGCTTTCCTTCCGGCCTTCGTCCCGTGATTTGTTCATATATACGATCGTCATACGAATATGTGAACACGTTACAAAGCCGTTTGCGGTAAGTCAATGGCCCGGGAGGAGTTCCCGCCGGGCGGGATTTAAGGCGGTCCGTCATTTTCGGCCCACCCATTGACAGTGACGTAGACTACACCATACTGTTTCTCTCATATCGAACAGTGTTCGTATATGTGAATTTGTCAGCGAGTTTTCAGTTGCCCACACCCTTGGAGGATGCCCCGTGAGTGCCATCGATCCCCGCCACAAAATCCGCAAAAGAGCCCTATTCGCCGTCCCTGTCCTTGCCGGCCTCCTGCTGTCCGGGTGCAGTTCTGCCACCCCCGGTGACGTGAACGGGGCGGTGAAGGACCAGGCTGCCAACAGCACGGCACCGCTTTACAAGTCGCTGCCGGAGTCCGTCCAGAAGGCGGGCACCATCCAAATTGGCTCCGCCATCGATTACCCGCCGTTCGAGTACTACGAGGCCGCGGGCCCGCTGGCCGGCTTCGAAGTCGAGTTGTCCAAGGAGCTGGAAAAGCAGCTCGGTGTCTCCTTCACCTGGAACAACGCCAGTTTTGACACTCTGCTGCCGGCACTGACCACCAAGAGGTACGACGTAATCTTTGGTGCCGTCAATGACACGGCTGAACGCGAAAAGACCTTCGATATGGTGTCATATCTACAGTCCTCCCAGGGTTTTGTCGTCCAAAAGGGTAATCCGACCGGACTAGCCACGGTTGAAGACCTCTGCGGAAAGCCCATCGCGGCCGTGCGCGGAGGCGTTCAGCCACAGTATCTCGAGGCCCAATCCAAGGTGTGCACCGATGCCGGCAAACAGCCCATCGACGTACTCACTTTTGACGGCAACGCCGCCGAGCAGCTCGCGGTAAAACAAGGCAAGGCTGTGGCACTGCTTGAGAACTACCCGACGGCCGCGTACTTCGCCCAGCAGTCCGAGGGCAAACTTGAGGTCGTTAGTGGGCTGCAAGTGGAGAAGCGCTTCTTCTCGATGGTCTTCAGCAAGAAGGAATCAACGTTGCGTGATGCCCTGGGGAAGGCTTGGCAGGCCATCATCGACGACGGCTCGTACCAAGCGGTACTGAAGAAGTGGGATCTGGGCAGCATCGGCATCACCGAGTCCACGGTAAACCCCGTGACGGCCGGCATCAGTCCTAAATAGCCCACCGTGCCCGATGAACTGACAACAGGAAAAGGAGCACGTGGTGGTAGTCGAAAACAAGCCTGAGACCGGGCGCGAAGTGCCCGCGGTGCCAACGTCCGCCAGGGCGCTGACAGTTGTCCCGCTGAAATACCCCGGACGGTGGGTGCTGGCCATCGTGATTCTGGTGTTGCTGGCCCTGCTCGTGCGGGCATTCGTGGTCGCTGACATCGATTACTCCGCGGTGGTCGAGTACTTGACGGTCCCCGGAATCCTTGAGGGAGTGCGCAATACGCTGCTGCTCCTGCTGCTGTCCATGGCGTTGGGACTGGTCCTTGGCGTGCTGACCGCAGTGATGCGCCAGTCGCCAAATCCGGTCCTGCGCTGGGTCGGCGGCGGGTACGTTTGGCTGTTCCGGGGTACTCCACTGCTGGTACAGCTGCTGATCTGGTTCAACCTGGCGATCATTTTCAATACCTTCACGATCCCGGGCCTGGTGTCCATGCCCATGAACACGCTGATGACGCCGTTTCTGGCGGCTTTGCTGGGGCTGGGCATAAATGAGGGTGCCTACATTTCGGAAATCGTGCGCGGTGGCATCCTCTCCGTCGACCACGGCCAACGCGAGGCTGCCTCGGCCATCGGAATGCCGCGCGCCAAAATCATGCGCAGGATCGTCCTGCCACAGGCGATGCGCGTGATCATTCCGCCGCTGGGCAATGAGTTCATTGCATGCCTGAAGTTCACGTCCCTGGCCTACACCATTTCCTTCAGCGAACTGCTGCACTCCGCGAACAAGATTTACACCGCCAACTTCAAGGTGATCGAGCTGCTCTTCACCGTTACCATCTGGTATCTGGCCCTGACTACCGTGTTCAGCGTCCTGCAGCAGATGCTGGAGGACCGGCTTGGTCGCAGTGCGCCGGGATCCCGACCCAGTTTTGCGCGCCGGATTCGTAAAAACCTGGCCCTCAGGAGGACGGCATGAGCAAGCAACTGATCGTCCATGCCGAGCAGGTCACCAAATCATTTGGCGACCTGGAGATCCTCAAGGGGATTGACCTGCAGGTTTTCCGTGGTGAGGTGCTGTGTATCATCGGTCCCTCGGGATCGGGTAAATCCACGTTTCTGCGGTGCATCAACCACTTGGAGAAGATCGACGGCGGACGCCTATCGGTCAACGGCTCGCTGGTGGGTTACCGCCAGAACGGGGACAGGTTATACGAGCTAAAGGACAAGGACGTCTGCCGCGAACGGGCCAATATCGGCATGGTGTTCCAGCATTTCAACCTCTTCGGCCACAAGACTGCGCTGGAAAATGTCATCGAGGGTCCGGTGCAGGTCAAAGGGATCTCTAAGAAGAAGGCAACCGAACAGGGCATGGCGCTGCTGGAGCGCGTGGGGCTGGGGAGCCGGGCACATGCCTACCCGTATGCCATGTCCGGCGGCCAGCAGCAACGAGTCGCCATCGCCCGGGCACTTGCGATGGAACCGCAGCTGATGCTTTTCGACGAGCCCACCTCCTCGCTGGACCCCGAATTGGTGGGGGAGGTCCTGGACGTGATGAAAGACCTGGCCAGTTCCGGGATGACCATGGTGGTGGTGACCCATGAGATGGGCTTTGCCCGTGAGGTCGCGGACGGAATAGTCTTCATTGATAATGGCTGCGTCGTTGAGCGGGGCCAGCCGCACGACGTTTTGGGCGACCCCCAAGAGGAGCGCACCCGGGCGTTTCTCAGTGCGGTCCTTTGATAGGCGAGGAGTAGGAACAGATGAGCACCTCGGTTTTACGAGCCCTGAAAATCCTCGAACTACTATCGGGCTCCGACAAACCGTTGCCACTGACCCGGATAGCCGAGCAATTGGACATCCCCAAAAGCACCGCGCATGCTATTCTTCGGGCCCTGGCCAGTCGGGAGTTCCTGGAAGTCACCGAGCACGCGTCGTACTCCATCGGGCTGCGGGCGTTCGAAGTCGGTGCCGCGCACCTGCGCTCCAATAACGCCGTCGACATTGTCATCCCGCAACTGGCGGGTTTGACGAAAGAGCTGGGCATCACCTCGCACTACGCGGTTCTCGACGGAACCGACGCCGTCTACCTCTGCAAACAGGACCCTCCCGGCCTGGGCATCAAACTGGCAAGTTCCGTGGGTGCCAGGCTGCCGGCCGTTGTCACGGCGGTAGGGAAGGCAGCCTTAGCCTGGCTGCCGGGGAACGAGCTGGCAGCTCACCTGCCGTCCGGTGGCGAGGTAGGGCGGGACGTCGGGATCATGGCCGAGCTTGCCCAGGTCCGGGAGCGCGGCTACAGCCTCGATGACGGCGAAACAGCTTCCGGTGTCCGCTGCATTGCTGCGCCGGTTTTTAGCCCCTCCGGCGGGCCGGGCGCCATCGGCGTCAGCTACATGCTCGGTTCGACGCTGGATGCCGACGCCGTTGCAGCGCACGTCATGAACTCTGCCAGCCGATTGACGCAACTGCTGGGCACATTGACCCGGAAGGCCACCGCATGAAAGTTTCACAGGCCCTGAAACTTGTCTCGATCAAGCCGCCCTCCGGAAGCCGGACCAGCCGGCGGTTGGAGCGGTGCCGGACCATCGATGATGTTCGGCTGGCCGCCAAACGCCGCTTGCCGCGGCCTGTCTTCGACTATGTCGACGGCGGAGCGGACAGTGAGGACTCGTTGCGGAACAACACAGACGCACTGGGTCGCTACCATTACCTTCCCAGAGTCCTGACCGATGTCGGGAACCCGGACCTTTCCGCTACGATCCTGGGGCGCAAAACCGCCGTCCCCCTGGGTTTTGCGCCCACCGGCTACACCAGGATGATCGATCCGCGCGGGGAGCCTGCCGTGGCGCGGGCGGCCGCAAGGGCCGGCATTCCTTATGTTCTCTCCACCATGGCCAGCACGTCGTTGGAGGATTTGGCCGAAGCCGCAGGCATGAACTCTGCGGACCTCTGGTTTCAGCTGTATGTCTGGAAAGATCGTGCCCTGACGCTCGAGCTGGTCAGGCGGGCGTGGGCCAGTGGGTACCGCGTGCTGGAAGTCGCCGTGGATACGGCGGTCACCGGTAATAGGTTACGTGACGTGCGAAATGGCCTGACCATTCCCCCAGCTCTCTCGCTAAGGAGCCTGGCGGACATTGGAAGCCGACCCGGATACTGGGCGGGCATGCTGGCTGGTCCGGCCCTGACATTTGCCAACGTGAAGGACCGGTCCAGCGGCTACAGCGTTGATAACATCGGCCAACAGTTTGACCCCGGCGTGACGTGGGAGGACCTGGACACCCTGCGCCAGGCGTGGCCCGGAAAGCTGGTCTTGAAGGGGCCGATCGGCCCCGCCGACGCCAAACGCGCCCAGAGCCTGGGCGTGGACGGTGTGCATTTGTCCAACCATGGAGGCAGGCAGCTCGACCGGACCCTGGCCCCGGTGGAACTTGTTCGGCCGGTCCGGGCCGCCGTCGGCGAAGATTTCGCCATTCTGGTGGATTCGGGCATCCGGCATGGTTCGGACGTCGCCACCGCCATCGCCCTTGGAGCTGACGCCTGCATGGTGGGGCGCGCCTACCTGTGGGGGCTGGTGGGCGGCGGCCAGGAGGGGGTGGAACATGTTGCGGACCTGCTCACCGGTCAGTTCCGTCGGACACTCCAATTGCTGGGAATGGCCAGCGTCGAGGAGCTGCGTGCAGCCGGACCAGGCCTACTGGCACCGCGCTGCTGAGGGCACTATCGGTGCTCTGTCTGCCTGCGAAGCGCGGCGGTCGGAGCCTCTGGCGGGACACGCCTGCAGTATCCAACGAAAACGAAAAGAGGGAAAGCATGGATGTCGTCCACCACTTGTCCGCAGCGTTGCCCGGCCTGGTACAGACTGATCCTTCGGTCTTGCAGATGTACCGGGCGGACCGCTCCGGCCATCTGGCCTCCGGCACGGCACTGGCGGTGGTGCAGGCCCGCACCGTCGACGATGTGCAGACCGTGTGCAGAATTGCCCACGAGCATCGCACCCCAGTGGTCACCAGGGGCGCCGGCACCGGCCTCTCCGGCGGCGCCATTGCCGGAGCCGGTGAAATTATCCTCTCCACGACGTCCATGACGCGGATTTTGGAGGTCTCACCCGATAACCGGCTCGCCGTCGTCGAGCCCGGCATCCTCAATGGTGACCTGAACCGTGAACTGGCAAAGCAGGGCATGTGGTGGCCGCCGGATCCAGCCAGCAAGGACATCTCAACCGTTGGCGGGAATATCGCGATGAATTCCGGCGGCCTGCTGTGCGCCAAATACGGCGTCACCCGCGAAGCCGTCCTGGCGTTGAAGGTCGTGCTGGCCGACGGCCGGCTGATTTCGGTGGGACACCGCACGGTCAAGGGGGTCACCGGCTACGATGTGTGTGCGTTGATGGTCGGCTCCGAGGGTACCTTGGGCGTGATCGTCGAGGCCACGCTGAAACTGCGCTCTCTGGTAACCGGCACGGTGGCCACTATTGCCGCCTTCTTCGATTCGGTCGCCGAGGCCGCTGCGGCCTCGGCCGCCATTACGGCTGCCGGACTGCAGCCGGCAATGATGGAGTTGCTGGACCGGCGCACGCTGGAATGTGTGAGTCGCTATACCGGCGTGGATCTTGTCGTACGAGGGAATGCGTACTTCCTTCTCCAGTGTGATGGCCCCGGCGCGGAATCAGAGGCCTCGGAGATGGCCGGGATCATCCGCGATGCCGGGGGACGGGTGGAAATTACGACCGATCCGGAGACTGCCAAGGCCCTGGTGGACGTGCGGCGGCAGGTGTTCCCGTCTTTGGAGGCCATGGGGACCTTGCTGGTTGAAGATATCGCCGTGCCCCGGTCTCAAATGACTGCGGCGTTTGCCAAAATCTCCGATCTTGAAATTAAGTATGGTGTCATGATTCCCACTACGTGCCACGCGGGGGACGGCAATCTTCATCCGAGCTTCGTCTTCAGTGGTGAATCTGTCCCGGACTCCATTTGGGCCGCCGCAGAGGAACTTTTCGCCTACGCCTTGGCCCTGGGCGGCACGCTATCCGGCGAACATGGCATCGGGATTCTCAAACGGCGCTGGCTTGGGGACGAACTCGGCGCCATCCAGCTTGGGCTGCAACGGCAGATCAAGGCGGTATTTGATCCGCACAACCTGCTCAATCCCGGCAAGGTGTTTGATCCGGTGCGGGCGCCGCTCGTGGAATCGTCGACTGTCCGAGGAGTACCCACAATGAACGTAACTTTGAAGACCAGCGACGGTCGCGCGGTGCTGCAATTTGAGCGCCGTCTGGCGCATCCGATGAAGTGGGTGTGACGCGCCGTCGTCGTGCCTGCCGAGCTCGGACAGTGGTTTCCCGCTGCGGCCGACTGGACCCCTGAAGCGGGCGAGACTTTCGAAGCGGGAGGACAAACCGGACAAATCACCGAACTCACTGCGCCGCAGCGGATCGAATGGACCTTCGGCGGCCAGCTGTTCCGATTTGAGCTCAAGGAGGAGCAGGCCGAATGCGTGTTGGTGTTCACCCACGTCTTTGACGACCGCGTAGTCGCCGCCCAGACGGCAGCCGGATGGGCCTGTTACCTCGACCGGCTCGAGTCACACCTCAGCGGGGGGTTCCTGTCCGAAGAAAGCGCCCACGTACCGATCGGGGAGCGGCACGAGCGCTACGCGGCGCAATTCGGGCTCGATCCCGCTCCCGGCCGCGAGTTCATCGCGGGCCTGGCCTTCCGTGGACCCGTACTCGAGGATGGCCCGGTCCTGCGGCTGGAACGTCGCTACGATCAGCCGATCGGGCGGCTGTGGCAGGCCCTGACCTATCCCGCCGAGCTGCACCAGTGGTTCCCCGGCGGGCTTGAGGTCGGGGCTAGTGAGGCGCCCCGTTTACTGACGGGTCCTGGCAAGGGGAGGGAACCCTGCGGTTCGAGCTGCGGCCCGAGGGCACTGGATGCGTGCTCGCGTTCACACACACCTTCACCGACCGAGACCAGGCCGCGCTGGCCGGGGCCGGCTGGGACCGTTGTTTCGCCCGGCTGGACGCCTTACTCGCTGATCACCGGATGAGCGAAGCCGCCTCCCTGGCCAGCTGGCGCGCCGTGCACGAACGACTCGCCGCAACGTGGAACGTGGACCCCGAAATTGGGCGCAGGGTCTACGCCCAACACTCGCGCGACTGAAAGGAGGCCACGCACTCAGGTGCGCAATGACGACGGCGGTTGTCCTAGCGGGTGCCGGAACGCATGCAAGTTGCCCGATAGTTCAGCCAAGTCTGCTGAAAAAACCACTGCGTGACCGGACTACAGGTACAGGACACTACAGGTACAGGACACTACAGGTACAGGACACTACAGGTGCAGGACGGTCTGGCCCAGGGCTGCGGCGGCGATGAACGAGGCGCTATAGGTGATCAGCGCTACGATGACCACCTTCCAGCTGAGCGCCTTCAACGCCGGGATATCGCGCCCCACGGTGAGGCCGATCAGCGCCAGGGTGGGCACGCCCATCAGGATGACGTCGAGGTTGCCGGTCAGGGTCGCGAACAGCTGGGATGTGGGCAGGAACGGAGCCGAGAGTACCGTGGCGATGCCCAGAACCCACACGCTCGAGGGCACGGTAGGCAGCCACTTCGCCAGCCGGAATGACAGCGCCGTGAGCAGCAGCAGGATGACCATGCCGAGCAGGTCGCCAGGGACGAAGGCCTTGGTCCCCAAAAGGTTCATCAGCAGGCCGGACACGCCCACAACGCCGTACGCCAGCAGCTGCGTCCGCCATGAGAGGGGCACCTCTGGGTCCTCCACTGCCACAGGAGCGTCCGGCGCGGGTAGGGCTGCCGGGCCTGCAGGCACGGCAGCTGCCTGCGTTGCCCGCCCCACCCGCCGGCCGTCGTCGTCCCTGCCGAAGAGCCGGCTCCAGAACGTGTAGAGGCGGCGGCACAGCGGCAGCGACAGAAATACCCCGGCGTAGAAGCCCACGATGTTGGTCACCAGGTTGGACAGGGCGGCCAGGGCCATGATCTCGGGTGCCTGGCTCGGGTAAAGCAGGGACAGCGCGCCGGCGCCGCCGAGCATCATCGACGCGGAGCCCAGGCCCAGTCCCAGCGCCAGGGCGCGGGGGTCGAAGATGGACAGGCCGCCGAGGAAGCCGGCCAGCAGGGAGATGAACACGGCGCCGAACAGGCTGCCGAGGAGCCAGACGGAGAACACCCCGCGGTATTCGGGCGAGCGGACGCCGAAGCGCTGGATGGCGTAGGCCAGGAACGATTCGCGGTCGATCGACCAGGTGGCGCCGATGGCGACGCGGCCCAGGCCGAGGGCGACGGCGACCGGCAGCGCGATGATCACGGTGCCGAAGATATGGCCCACCTCCTGCAACGCCACGGCCGGACCGATGCCGCCGAGCTTCATCAAGGTCGGGCCGATCTGGGTGCCGAGCCGGGCCAGGAAGACGATGATGCCAATCTCCAGCAGCAGGGTTGCCACGGACCGCGCGGCAGGAGAGATGGGGCGCAAGCGCTGCGTGCCCAGGATCGCGCCGAGGACCACCGCCCAGATGATGGGAAAGAGGACGACGGCGGCCGGTCCCAGTTGGATTTTCACTGTGCCGATGAGAACGGAGACGGCGGAGACCGCCACCGACAGGACGATGACGGTGGTCCAGTGGCCGCGGGCGATCCCGGGGGCGGGGTGCCGAGTGCCGATGGAGTAGCTCATGTCTCTCACTGTCTTCCTTGAAGTTGTATACCAAAGTGATAGTAGCGAATACACGATGAGATGTAAATCACCTCCGGAATTTCACCGGGTCGCAGGAACAGCGGCGTTAAGCGACGTCTCGCTCCTTTCCCGCAGGGAGACGTCTCCATATTTGGAATACCAAATGCGGTTATACTGGAGGACGTAAGCCATCCGGCCCACGTCTTTGAAGGAGGCAAGCGTGCGAACATGTATCCGCGCAGACCACGTGCTGGTCCACGAGAGCGGGCGGCACGTGCTGGTTTCCGGTGGCCAAGTTGTCTATGAGGACGATTCGATCGTGTACGCGGGGCCGCTCCGGGACGGTTCCTTCGACGAGACGCTGGAGCTGGGCGCGTCACTGGTCACGCCGGGGCTGATCGATTTAGACGCGCTGACGGACATCGACCACCTCATCCTGGATTCATGGTCCCCCGTCGACCGGTCCGAGGGGTTTCAGTGGTCGCAGAACTACTTCGACCACCGACGCCAGGACGTATTCACGCCCGAGGAGCGCCAGGTGGTGCGCGAATTCGCGCTGGTCCAGCTGGCTCTGCACGGAATCACCACCTACATGCCAATAGCGTCGGAAGTGCACAGCGCTTGGGCGGAAAGTTACGAGGAATTGGTCGGCATGGCCGCCACGTCCCGCCGGATCGGCCTGCGCGGATTCCTCGGTCCGGCCTACCGCTCGGGCGTGAACGTGGTCGGTCCGGACGGCGAACGCGCGGTAGCGTTCGATGAGGAGCTGGGCAATGCCGGGCTGGCCGAGGCCAAGCGGTTCCTGGACTACACGCAGGAGCTCGACGATCCGCTGGTCACGGGCGTGCTGCTGCCGTGCCGGATCGAGACTCTTACCGAAGAGCTGATGGCCGCCACAGCGGCTGCAGCCGGGTCTCGTCAGGTGCTGGTGCGCCTGCACGCGCTCCAGGGGCTGCTGGAGCGCAGGCTGATCCAAGAGCGCTACGGCGTGACGCCGCTGGAGCTGCTGGAGCGCACCGGGCTGCTCAGTGCTAACTTGCTGATTCCCCATGGCATGATGATCGACCGTAACCCCCTCGTTGCGGGGGAGGACCACGGTGACCTGGCCGTGCTGGCCGACGCGGGGGCTTCCATCATCCACTGCCCGCAGACATCCTTCCGGTACGGCAGTGCCCTGCACTCGTTCGGCACCTACCTGGCCGCGGGCATTAACATGTGCCTGGGCACGGACTCCTTCCCACCGGACCTGGTCCGCGGCATGGACACAGGCGTGCATCTGGCCAAGATCGTGGACGGCGCCGCCGACGCTGCACCGGTCGAGCGCTACTTCGACGCGGCGACGCTCGGGGGCGCGCGGGCCCTGCACCGGCCGGACCTGGGCCGGCTGGAGGCCGGAGCGCAGGCCGACCTGGTCGCGTTCTCGCTGGCCGACTTCCGCGACGGCGTGCTCGATGACCCGGTCCGCACGCTGCTGCTCAACGGTAGCGCCCGCTCCGTCACGCACTCCGTGGTGGCCGGCCGGATGGTGGTGCGTGACGGAGCGGTGCCTGGCATCGACCTTCCGGCGTTGCGTGCCCGGGCCCAGACCTTGTTCGGCCGCATGCGGAACGCCTACTCCGAGCGGGACATGCTCCGGCGCAGTGCCGATGAACTCTTCCCGCCGGCTTTTCCCCGCAGCGGACCTCAAGTGACCCACTTCCCTGCCTGACCCGATCCAAGGAACCCCGCCATGACCCTGATCCTCACCGCCTCGGACCTCGCCGTGCTGGCGGACATGCAGGCCACGATCGCCGCCGTCGAACTCGCCTTCGGTGACATCACCAGGGGCACTGCCCACCAGCCCGCTCCGACGTCGCTCCACCTGCCCAGCTCGGACGCGCGCTTCGTGCCGATGACCGCTCTTGCCGACGAGCAGCAGCTGGCGTCCGTGAAGCTGCTGGCGGACATCCCGGCCAACCGCGGTGCCGGGCTGCCCACTCAGCGCTCCACGATCCTGCTCGCCTCGCAAATCACGGGGGAGACGCTGGCCATTCTGGACGGACGTGTGCCCACACGGGTGCGCACGGCCGCCGCCAGCGCTGTGGCCAGCAGACACCTGGGCCGGCCGGACAGTCGGGTGTTGGGGCTGGTGGGTGCGGGCGCGCTCGCGGTTGCGCATGTGGAGGCGATGCTCGCCGTGCTACCGATCGAGGAAGTAGTCGTATGGTCCCGGTCGACGACGACGACGGACGGGTTCCGCGAGCAGGTGCTCCGCCACGGGCTGTCCGTCACCGTGGTCGGCTCCCCCGGGGAAGTCTTCGAGACGGCCGATGTGGTGTGCACGCTGACGCCCGCCACGGAGCCGGTGGTGCACGGGCGCTGGTTCCGGGACGGCCAGCACATCAACGCAGTGGGCTCCCGGCCCCGTCCGGATCACCGAGAGATCGACACGGAAGGGATGGTGCGCTCGCGGATCTTCGTCGACAGCCGTGCCACAGCGGCGGAGAAGTCCGGCGACCTGCTCATTCCTGTGGGGGAGGGCGCGCTGTCGCTGGCGGATGTCCAGGGGGAACTCGGCGAGGTGGTGGCCGGACGGGTCCCGGGCCGCATCAGCGACGCAGATATCACGCTGTTCAACTCCGTGGGCATCGGCATGCTGGATCTGGCCATCGGGAGGCTCTTGTACGACGGGGCCATCGAACAGGGTCTGGGGCTACGGGTTGACCTCAGCCGGTAGTGACTGAACCGCTTGACCTGTCAGGAGAGTTGAATCTACCGGCGCTACCGGCGCTACCGGCGCTACCGGCGCTACCGGCGCTACCGGCGCTACCGGCGCTACCGGCGCTACTGGGTGATGCCCTTGTGTCCGGTGGTCAGGGCGGTTGCCAAGCCGGCGAGAGAGGGCTCGCGGCCAAGTTCGATATGCGCATAGGCGAGGGCGGCAGCGAGTTCCGGCTTTCCAGCGTAAATGGCGGCGCACAGTCCCGCATGCTCGGTGCACTGGGCTTGGGGATCGCGGTCCGATGTGAGAGCGAACAATCGTTGGAGCCGGCCAAGTACAGGGCGCATGGCGGTGGCAAGCAGTGTGTTGCCACTCATGGCAATAATCTCGGCGTGCAGCGCAGAGTTCAACGCGGCGACCGCCGCGATGTCCTCGCGTGCCGTGGCCGACGCGGACTCCTCCTGTAACTCGGCCAGTCGCGGTGCCACGCCTCCGGCCGCGACGAACTCCGCGGCCTTCCGGGCAGCGAAGACCTCAAGATTGAGCCGGATGTCGAAGAGTTCCTCGGCGTCGCTGACCGTGAACTCTCGCACGACGGCACCCCGCCGCGGGTAGGTGACGATGAACCCGTCGGCCTCGAGCTGGTGCAGCGATTCGCGGATGGGGATGCGCGAGATGTCCAGATCGTCGGACAGCTCGCGCTCCCGGAGGCGGAACCCAGCCGGGTAGTCGCCGCTGAGGATCTTGTCGCTGATCCGCCGATACGCGAAGTCCGCCATTGAGTGCTGCGGGTCTGCGACGTCGTCGGCTGCCTGCAAAGCCATGGATCACCCTTCCGTGGTGTATCGGGACGGGGACCAAGACCGACTATCCCTGAGGCCAGCATAGTGGCCCGGCTACCTCGCGGGGCGCGGACTATGCCGTCAGACGAGCGCCAGCTGGTCCGCGACGACGCGGCCCCTGTGGATGACGGTACGATCCGACGGCCGGTCCATGACGGCGGCGCTGACGCAGTCCCCCGACACCAGCAGGAATTCGGCCGGATCACCGACGCTGGTGCCGGGCCGGTCCGTCACGGAGGCCAGCCGGGGGACCGTGCGGTCCAGGATGGACGCCCCGCCAACCGTGGCCACGGCCAGAGCGTGCTCAATTAGGTGGTCGGAGCGGTAGCCGCTGACGAAGGCCAGCTGCCACGTGCGGTCGAGCATGTCGGCGTTCCCGTAGGGAGACCAGTAATCGCGCTGGCCGTCCTCACCCAAGCCCACGCGGACGCCGGCGTCGGCCAGGTCGGCCAGCGGCAGTTGGAACCGACCGCCGGGCGCGACGGTCGCCGTCGAGATGTCCAGTTCCGCCCAAGTTTCGACCAACGTCCGCGTGTGGGCCTCGCTGACACCCCATAGAGGGTAGCCATGGGAGATCGTCACATTGCCTTGCATGCCCAGGGAGCGGGTGCGGTCAGCGATCAACGCGGCGCTGAAGTGCCCTAACTCGCCGGGTTCGTGCAGATGGATGTCGATGGGCACCTGATATTTTTCGGCCAGGCCGAACACGATGTCCAGATGGCGGACGGGATCCTTGTCCAGCGCGCATGGATCGATGCCGCCCATGACATCGGCGCCGGCCTTCAGCGCCTCCTCCATGAGCTCTGCCGTGCCGTTTTCCAGCAATAGTCCGGCCTGCGGGAAGGCGATGACCTTCACCTCGGCCCGGTCCCGGTACATCTGGCGGGCGGCGAGTACTGCCTCGAACTTCTCCAGCCCGCAGTCCGTGTCCACCTGGGCGAAGCTGCGCACGCGCGTGGTCCCGCGCTCGATCATCATGCGCAGCCCCGTCTGGGCACGCTCTCCGATCGACGTTTCCGCATCGCGCCAGCTGTTGCGGTCGTTCAGCATCATGCCCCACACGCCAGGGGCGCCGGTATGTTCGCGGAATGGCAGACCCAACCGATTGGAGTCAAGATGAACATGAACATCGGAGAAGGACGGCAGTAACAGGCGGCCCCTTCCTTCGATCACGGCGACACCGGACGGGGCCGCCGACGGATCGTGTGCGACGACTGAGCCAACCCGGCCACCGACGATCGTGACGTCGGCGGCCGACCCGCCCCACGGCCGTACGTTACGGATAACGGGGGGGTCAGACATGAGTAACCTCCAGTGGCGTAGCTTTGTATGCCACAGTAGACCAAGTCAGGAAAAATATGCGTATGCATCACGATTTTTGTCAATTTGGTATACAAGAGACGACATAGGACTGTCGGGTTTGGCCAAGGGCAGTGCCTTTGGGACAGCGAGCCCTGCCGCCTGCGCGGCAACCCCGAGCAGTACCAGGAGCGTCGTTGGAGCATCACGTCATAGCCGGAAACCCTCCGGTAATCGCTTTGCAGGACGTCCCCTCCGTCCGGTTGGAGAATAGGCGCCGTTGGCGGGACAACGGCCCCACCGGAAATGCCTGCAGCACTGCCGACGCAGTGAGGTTCAGCACGGCTGAGGTTGCAGCAGATGCAGCCGTTGGCCAGTTCAATGGTGTTTTCCTTGGCCGATCGAATCAACCGAGGGTCAATGTTAAGTTCACCTAAATCGTCGACGACGACGGCAATTCGCTCATCGCTATGGGCCAACAGGTCATTGACAAGAGTGGTTTTCCCCCGCCAAGGTACCCGCCGATGACCATAAGGGGGATAGACATTATTGAACCGGGTCCGAGGTGCCGTGTTTGGCGTCCTGGTGACGGCCGCCAATTATTGTGCCCAGCACCCGGATCTCGCCAATCATCTGAGGATCCACCTCGAAGGGGTCCCGCGCAAGAATGGCCACGTCCGCGCGTTTTCCGGCCTCGAGGGATCCCACTTCCTCATCCATTTTCAACATGTAAGCGGCCCCCAGGGTCACCGCATGCAGCGCTTCATGCACGCTGAGACATTCGTATTCGCCCAGCACTCTCCCCGAGACTGTCAGTCGTGTGATGGCATGCTTCATGCTCTTCAGCGGGTTCAATTCGGTCACCGGGGTGTCGCAGTGCACTGAGATGGGAACCCCGGCGTCGAGCGCGGAGCGTGCTGCGTCCATCCGTGAGGCCCGGTCCCACCCTAAGATCCTGTCGGCATGCTGATCTCCCCAGGTCCACAGATGGTTCGAAAAAATATTGGCGCAGGCCCCCAGCGCCGCGGCTCGTCGGTATTGAGCCTGAGTGGTCAGCTGAGAATGCGTGATGGTGTGCCGGTGATCGGGCCGTGGATATTTGGTCAGCACCGCTTCCAGAGTATCGAGAAAGAGCTGGCTGGCTTGGTCCCCATTGCAATGTACGTGAATCAATAGCCCGGCGCGGTGGAACGCGGTGAAGGCCACCTCGAACTCTTCGGGTGTGATGTTCCAAATCCCGTTGGGTTGATCCCCGAGGTAGCCCGGGGCCAAGAGTCTGGCAGTGAAGCCCTGAATCGACCCATCAAGTATGAGTTTAACGTGCCCAAAACGCAGGTTTTCGTTGCCCTCAGATTTCAGCTCCGCCAAATGTTCCGCCATGGCAGCCGCCAGCGGACCGGTCCCCAACCCCACCCCAAATTGGAAGACGTTCAGTCTTACCGGAAAGTTCTCATCAACCGTGTCCGTGTATACAGCCCGTCCCTCTTCGGTGAGCAACCCCATGGTGCCCAAATCGGTAATGGTGGTCACGCCGTGATTCACTGCGTCCTGCGCGAATTGGCTCAGTGCCCTGGCCGAAAGCGCGAGCAAGCCGCCTTCAAAGAAGTGATGTACCAAACACATGGCGGCAAATTCTCGGAGTTCACCATTGGGCATTCCATCGGCGTACTTTTCCACGCCCTCGGTTTGGTTGGAGGAATCGATGCCAGCCTTGGCGAGGACTGCAGAATTGACGACCGCCACGTGCCCGTTGGCGTGGCTGATTTGGATCAGCCTGGTGGTGGAGATGGTGTCGAGATCGTGGACCAGAATGCTCTGTTTCGGGAAGTAGATGTTGTCCATACCCCAGGCCTGCAATGGCGTATCCGTATCACGCATGGCGGACTCGACCTCGCGCAACCGTCGCAGGACCGCCTCCGTGCTGGTGCATCCGGGCCAGAGGTTTCCATTCGGATCGGTGCGGTCAAAATAGCCTACGTAGATCTGCCCCTCCCACATTCCTCCGGAGCCAGCATGCGCGTGAGCCTCAACGAATCCCGGCACCATCACCTGCTGCGCATATCTTTCATCAATCACGGTGTTTGGGTAGGCGCGGAGCTCCTCGACCGATCCCACGGCTCAAATGAATCCGTCTCTGACCGCGATGGCTGTGGCCACAGGCCGTGAGGGATCCATGGTTCGCACGATTTTTGCCGGATAAATAATGGTCTGCTGATCCACTGCCACTCCCTGGTTTACGGCTACGGTTCGATCCTCGTCGTTGAGGTAGCGGGCGAGGAATGACCTTCCTCCACGCACGCTACCGTGTGTCACAAAGTTAGTGAACGGACTCGCTGTCCGGCCGTTTCACCTCCGGGTACTCTGTTATGGCAATGGCAATGGCATTCGCCGGCGGTTTCTGTTGTCTCATGAACAGCAACGAAACCACGCACAGACAAAGTGCTGCCACACCGATGATCCACACCATTTTGTAGGAGCTTAGTGCGGCGCCGGAACCACTAATCACCGTCGAGGCCATGATGACACCGAAGATGGCTCCGCCCACCGCGCCACCCAACGTTTTGAGCGAGTTGTAGATGCCTGAGGCAATACCAGTTTGATCCGCGGGGGAGAGTTCGGCTACCAAGGACGGCAGGGCTCCGAGGAGTAGGCCAGATCCCGTACCAATGAAGATGAGGCTAAGAACCACCAATGACATTTGGTCGTTCGCAAAGATGAGCAGCAAGTTTGCCGTGGCAAGGAACGTAACTCCCACCAGCAACACCCCGCGCATACCGATGGCACGGGCCAAGTATGCGAAGGTTGCAGCAGCCACGCATGCAGTAAGCGTATCTCCTGCCGTCAAGAGTGAGATGTTTCCGGGAGCCATGGCAAATCCGAAGCCGACCACCTTGGGTTTAGCAGCCAGAAAGGTGGTAATGACTGTCTGCGATCCCAGCGTGACGATGCCGAACAGGAAAGCGGTCAGGTAGGGAGGCCACATGAGGCGTGACCGGACCAACCTCAGATCTATGGCAGGGCAGGCGGTCTGAGATTCCCACCATACCCATGCCACCGTGATTACCCCACAGGTCAACAGGGGGACCAGTACCTGAGGCGAAGAAATTCCATATTTTTGGATCCCACTAAGGGCCAGCAACAGCGTGATCATGGAGGCGGCAAGCCCTAAAAAGCCAAGGTAGTCCACAGTCGATTTGGATCGAACCGTTGATTCGGGGACGAGGAAGAAGACCACAAACACGCAAAGTGCTGTGATAATGGCTGGCACCAGCAACACCATGGTGAAGTTCCGCTCGAGCCCTGCAATCACTCCAGAGACTAACATTCCGGCGACAACGCCGACCGTCATGAAGGAGATGAGCAGACCAACCGACTTGCGGGCTCGTTCGCCTGCGATGCGATCGTGAACCAGCGCAATCTCCAGTGGCAACCAGACCGAAAGCGGCCCCGTCAGGATGCGCCCTACGAGAACTAATGTGTAGTTATTGGAATATGCCACGAAGCACACGCCCACCAGTACAGCGATGACGGCCAGACGGAGCATTTTGCGGTGCCCAAAAATATCCCCAAGCTTGGCCAGCACCGGAATACAGACTGCCGAGGAAAGCGTCCAGAGGGTGACGAACCAAGTGATGTCTGCATCTGTGATCCCCCACCGGGCAGACATGGCCCCATACAACGGGATGTAGTACCCCTGGACGAAGCCGCTGGTGAATTCGACGAAAATCAAGAACCCGATAATGGCGCTCATTTTGAGTGGAACACCGGTAGATGCCCGAAGTTCCGGTGTGTTGGTGCTCGGCATAAACTTCTCCCTAGGTTTTTCCTGGTGGCTATCGCCCGCACCGGAGGTGCGCGAGGCTCCACCCACCGGTTTTCTGTCTGGCAGAAAATGCGTATCGACCTGCCCCACACAGCCGTAGTGAACCCAGGTATTTGGGGTTCGCCTGAATCTTGGAAAAGAGAACCGTAAGAACTAGATTCTTATTTCTGTTCTGTTGTGGTCCGCATCACTATTCCCGGCGCGACGGAGCCTGTCAAGGGGTCGGGCAGACTCATCAACGGTGCTCGCGAGATGGGTTGCGTGCCTCATTTGAGAAACGCTCGCGTAATCCACGGGCCGCCCGGGCGCGGCGGCCACGATGAGGGACGGGTCTGTCGACGGGAACGCGTCGGGAAATCACGAAGCAGTATGCACGGGATGATGAGGAGGAATCGAAGAAGGTCATAGGTGTGATTCCCGATGAGCTGGTCGCTGTCCCCGGCAGGTCCCGGCCCAACGCCCGCCGGGCACTGTCCACGGCCCGTAAACGGAAGGGGCCGGCCAAGGCAGTCCCGTGCAGACCGCGGCCACGGACCTACGGCTATAACACCCTCAAGGTCCTGACAGAGACCTACTCCGTTGGCGAGGGCGCAGCTACTGAAGGTCTCCGGTACCACGATCGACCGGCTACTCAAGCTGTTATCCGTCGCGTTATTTGACGAGGGGGCCCGTCATGTCCGGTGACGTCGGCGTCAACCCGGGTTATTCACTGTTTTCGGTGATCGCGGATTGGGCCGCGCCGAGGTCCACGATGGATTTGTTGCCGGCATAGGTCGATGTCAGGGCAGCGACGGCCAGGTTCTTCACCGACCTAGGGTATCCCCGTGAGGCGTGGTGGATCGCGGTGATTGCGTTGTCGGAGAAGAGCGGGTCGGAGCGGCCGGCGTATTTGAGGTGGCCGCGGATGTGGTCAGTGGTATCTGCCGCTGCCATCCCGGTGATCGTTTAGCGGGTGGAGATCCGTTGGTTCAGTTGATTATGCCGACCTTCGCGTTATGCCGACCTTTTCGCATCGTCCCTGCTCAGCGCGCTAGGCAGCCCGCATTTGCCGGCATAATCACAGGGCTCAGACGCCAAGGAAGCATCGCCGTGGCGGGCAACCCGCCCCTATTTTCACGCCCTCACGGGTCCCCACAAGGGCCACAAACAAGGGGCCACAAAACTGACTTTAAAAAACCATTGTCCAGGACCAATATATGAACTAGACTCTAGTTTCAGTTCCTGAAGTGCCAGTCGACGATATGCCATCCCCGGAGTAGGGAATCGTCCGTGATAATGGAGTGATTAGATGCCGCTTTCCCTTACAGCAGAGCACGCCGACCTGGCTGCTGTGGCTTCCGAATTTGCCGAACGCTTCGCCGGTATTCTCGACACGCGTGGGCAGTTGGACGCTTACAGTACCGGTGGGCGCCCCTCGTATTGGAGTGAGTTGGTTGATAACGGACTCCACGCACTGCACATCAGCGAGGAACATGGCGGCCAGGGAGGCACTGTTGCCGATACCGCAATCGTGGTTGAAGAATTCGGCCGTCGTCTGGTTCCGGGCCCCTATGTTTCAACGGTGCTGGCCAGTGCCGCCGTTGCGGGTGCCGAGGAATGCAAGGCTTCCACACGAGGGTTAGCTCTCTTCGCTGAGGGTGCAACCGGCGCTTTGGTGATGCCATCATCCGCTCTACTTGCCGTCGCTACGGACCAGGGGTGGAGGCTGCGTGGCAGCGCTAAGGTATCCTCGCTCCTTTCGGCCGAATACCTGGTAGTCGGATTCAACGCCGAATCCGCAACTCGTTTCGCGCTTATTGATGTGCAGACCCCGGGCCTGAAGAGAATTGCAGCAACCTGCTCGGACCTCACCCGCGACGCCGGAACCCTGGTTCTGGACGGGCTGGTCATCGACGGCGAAGTCATCCTCGAGGGACTGTACGCAACCTACGTCGAAACCCTTCAGGCGGCCCTGCTCGCCGCGGAGGCAGCCGGTGTCATGCGGTGGGCCGTGGAAGCCTCCACCGACTACGCCAAACTCCGCGAACAGTTCGGCAAGCCGATCGGCTCCTTCCAGGCCATTAAGCACAAATGCGCCAACCTCCTCATCGCCTCCGAACTTGCCACCGCAGCTGCATGGTCCGCCGCCGTAGCCTTGGAACAGGACGCGACGCAGCAGGCGTTAGCAGCCGGCTCAGCCATCGAGGCAGCCATCGTCCCCTCCGTCGAGGCGGTCACCGAGGCTGTCACCATCTTCGGAGGTATCGGCTTCACCTGGGAGCACGACGCCCACCTCTACTGGCGCCGCGCCATCACTCTCGCCGCCCAGGTCTCGCCGTTGGACGACCGGCTTGCCTCGCTGGGCAGGATCGCCGTTGAGCTTGACCGGCAGATCGAGATTGAACTGCCGGACGAGGATCCCGCTTTCCGGCAGCACATCGGCAAGCTGCTTGATGTAGCGGCAACCCTTGTCAATGAGCACGACGGCGGCCGCTGGTACTCCCGCGGCTCGCAGCGCACCTTCCTGGCCGAAAACGGACTGGCGGCCCCGCATTGGCCGGCCCCGTACGGCATGGGCGCCTCCCCGGCCGAGCAGGTCGTCATCTCACAGGAATACTTCCGCCACGGAATTGTCCAGCCGACGTCGGTCATCGGCGAGTGGGCCATGCCCACGATCCTGGCCTACGGCACCGAGGCCATCAAGGAGCAGTTCGCGCTGCCCACGCTGCGCGGTGAACTCGCCTGGTGCCAGCTCTTCTCCGAGCCCGGCGCCGGCTCCGACCTGGCCGGCCTCTCCACCCGCGCCACCAAGATCGACGGCGGCTGGGAACTCAAGGGGCAAAAGGTCTGGACTTCGGGCGCGCACGCAGCCGACTGGGGTATCTGCCTGGCCCGCACCGACACTGAGGTACCCAAGCACAAGGGGCTGAGCTACTTCCTTGTCGACATGCGCAGCGCCAGTGTCGTCGTACGCCCGCTGAAGCAGCCCACAGGCGACTCCGAATTCAACGAGGTCTTCCTCGACTCCGTCTTCGTGCCCGATGAGTACCTGCTCGGTGAGGCAGGGCAGGGCTGGCGCATCACCGCCACCACGCTGCAGAACGAACGCACCCAGATTTCCTCCGGTGTATCGGCGGGAACCGAGGACGCAATGCGCACGCTGATCCGCGACCGCGGCTTCGTCGGCAGCGAGCGCGAGGCTTTCACCTCGCTGGGACAGATCGTGGCCATCAGCTCAGCCATCGGTGCACTGAACCTGCGCGAAACCCTGCGCCAAGTCCACGGCATCCAACCCGGGGCCGGCTCCTCGCTGGCCAAGGTCGCCCAGGCCAGGCTATCCCGCGAAGCCGCATCGCGCGTCCTGCGCCTGGCCGGCCCGGCAACGCTGTTCGCCGAAGCCCCCGCTGACGCGGTCACAGGGCAACTCGGGGTGCCGCAGGTCCTGCTCGGCGGCGGCACCGTGGAAATCCAGCTCAATGTCATCGCCGAACGCATCCTCGGCCTGCCGCGCGGCTAATTCCGCCTGTCCACCCAGAAATCCACTACCCCCTGTCCACCCCAGGAATCCAGTACCCTCCTGTCTCACCGAAAGGACACCTTCGCATGACAACGTTGACGCGCGATACTAATACCTTGCGAACCCTCGATTCCGCCAGACTGCACGAACTGCTTGAGCCACGGTCCATCGTGATCGTTGGTGCCAACACCAAGTCCAGCTGGTCGCACTTCACCTACACCAACCTCAAGGCCGGCGGCTTCGATGGCGAGCTGTACCTGGTGAACCGGCGCGGCGAGGAATGCCACGGGCAATCCTCCTTCACCTCAATTGCCGAGTTGCCCGCAGTCCCGGACCTAGCCATCGTGCTTACCGGCAGCAACTCGCTGGAAGTGATCCTCGAAGATGCCCGACTCAAGGGCATCCGCAACCTCATCCTGCTGGCCGCAGGCCTGAGCGAGGCCGGACCCGAGGGCGAGGCTCTCCAAGCCAAGCTGGTCGAGCGTGCCCGTGATGCCGGGCAGCTGATCCTCGGGCCCAACAACCTCGGATTCATCAATTCGCATGCAAAGGTCGCGGCCTTCAGCCACATGACCCAGATGCCGATGATCTCTGGTGGCGTCGGGGTGGCGAGCCAGTCCGGTGCCCTTGCGATCTACCTGCTTCCCTACATGGCCTCGCGGGGTGTGGGCTGCTCAACGGCGGTGACGGTCGGCAACGAGGCGATGGTCTCGGCCATTGACGTGATGGGCCTGCTGGTCGATGACGAGAACACCACGGTCATCGCCGCCTACCTGGAACAGATTTCGAATCCCGCGCAGTTCCTCGACGTTGCCGCCCGGGCCCGCCAGGCCGGCAAACCGATCGTGGTCTTCAAGGCCGGACGCTGCGAAGCCTCTGCCCGCGTCGCCGCGGCACACACTGGGTCCCTGGTGGGCGACGACAAGGTCATCGACGCCGCCTGTCAGCAGTTCGGGGTGATCCGGGTCGAAAGCATCGAGGACCTGGTCGCCGCCGCCGGGATCATCGAATCCTATGGGGCCTTGGCCGGAAACCGGATGGGTGTGGTCACCGGCTCCGGCGCCATGTGCGCCTTGGTTGCCGACAAGGCCGAAACGGTGGGCCTGGAATTGCCCGCGCCGTCCGAAGCAACGGTGCGTGGGCTCCACGATGCAGGCCTGCCGGTCTATTCCACCGTCAATAACCCCATGGATACCACTGGCTATATTTCGGTGGACCCCACCATTATCACCAAGGCCAACCAGTGTTTCATTGACGACCCCAACTTTGATTTTATCGTTGTCAACGCATCCTGGCCGGCGAACCAGGTCATGGCGGATATGGGCCGCGGCAACCACGATGAGTTGCTGCGCCAGCTCACCTCCTCGCCCAAGCCGGTGATCCCGATGAGCTTCCTGCCCACCGAAGTCACGGAGTTCGGACGCCAGTTCGCCACCGAATACGGCTACCCACACGCCTCCGACTCCTTCGACCGCGGCATCCCGGCCGTGGCACGGAGTGCCTGGTGGGGCCGTCGCGTCGCCGAACTCGCGACCGATCCCGTCGTGCCCGAGGCTCCACGCGTCGACAAGCCCAACGGCACCAAAAAATGGACCGAAATCGAAACCGGTGCCTTCCTGCGCGAGCACGGCGTGCCCTACGTTCCGGCCAGCATCGCCGGCTCGGCCGAGCAGGCAGTGGCGGCAGCCGCGGGCATGGGATACCCGGTCGTGCTCAAGGTGGCCTCCGAGGACATTGCGCACAAAACCGAGGTCGGCGGCGTCCGACTGCTGCTCCAGGACGCCGAGGCAGTCACCGAGGCCTACAGGTCCATTCGCTCATCGGTCGCCACCCTGGCGCCCGAGGCCCGGGTGCAGGGTGTCGCGGTCTCGCCCATGCGTGCCGGCGGCAACGAACTGCTGGTGGGCATCGTCCGCGACCCGCAATGGGGTCTGGTCATGGCCGTGGGCTTTGGCGGCGTCATGGTCGAGGTGCTCCAGGACTCCGCACTGCGCCTGCTCCCGGTGGGCCCGCGGGAGATCCGCCGCATGCTCGAATCCCTCAAGGGGATCGACCTGCTCACCGGGTTCCGCGGCAATGCGGCGACCGACCTCGACGAGCTGGCCAACGTCATCTTCCGGATTTCGCAGGTGGCGATCGGCCTCGGGGACGACCTCGAAGAGTTCGAAATCAACCCGCTCCGCGTGGCCGGGGACCAGATCGAAGCCCTCGACGCACTGATCCGTTGGAAGGACCTGTGATGACAACCATCCAGCACTTCGGCCCTAAGGCCCGGTGGTAGCGTTGGACATCCACCCGATTTACAAGCAGGAGGCGACCGATGTCCGGAATACTCTCCGGCGACATGGTCGATCTTCCCGCGTACCAGGTCATGCGCCGGCAGCGGATCCTGGATGCCGCGAAGTCGCTGCTGCGCAGCAGCGACTACGAATCAATCCAGATCCGCGATGTCGCGGCCGAGGCAAACGTCGCACTGGGAACGCTGTATCGGTACTTCTCCTCAAAGGAACACCTGTACGCGAACGTCGTGTACGACTGGAGCGTGCCCTTCAATTCGGCCGACCAGTCGTGGGCGGAGAACCTCAGCACCGCCGAACGTGTCCAACAACGCATGCGGATGTCGTTGGCCGCCTTCGAGCGCCATCCGAACTTCTACAAGGCCATCCTGCTGCTGCGCTCAACCTCGGATCCGCAGGTGTCGGCACTGATGCAACAGCTCGGCGTCGTGCTCGAGGAACCGCTCCACGCGGACTTCGCGATGCTCGGGGAGGAGGAGGCCGCGGACATCACGGCAATGGTCTGGTGCGTGCTGATGGACCTCGTCGCTCGGCTGCTGAACGGGGACAAGACCATGGCCGAAGCGCATCGGGTGTTGGACAGCTTCGTGCGGATGATCGGGCTGCGACTGGCCCAGTTCGAGGCCGAAGGCACCTAGCACCGGCCGCGGGGGCTCTCACATGAGCGCCCACGAACTGGACCACCTGGCCATTGCCGTTCCGGCCTGGCCGGTGGCGGGCTCGGTGCTCAACCGTGAACTCGGTGCACGCTGGGCCAGCGGCTTCACGATGCCGGTCTTCAACCCCTGCCAACTGGCCGTTGCAGATGACATGCGCCTGGAACTGCTCGAGCCCGGCGGGGCCGAGCACTCGTTCATCCAACGGTTTCTGGACGGGAACGAGGGGCGAGCGACCCCACACCACATCACCTTCAAGGTGCACGACATCCGGGCCGCCATCACCGGGGCGCAGGCAGCGGGGATCGAACCCATCCTGGTGAACCTGAATCACCGGCAGTGGCAGGAGGCGTTCCTGCACCCCAAGGACACCGGCTTGGGGTTCCTGGCCCAAATGGTCCAGGCACCGGAGAGCATCGAGGAGATGACCCTGGGCGCCCCCAACGCCACGGGGGAGTGTCCGTGGGAGCAACTCGACATCGAACCGGTCCGGTTGCAGGCCATTCACGGATTGGTTCCGGATCTGCAGCGGGCCCGGCAGGTGCTGGTCAGCATCCTCGGTGCCCGTGAATTCCGCATCGGCCAAACTCCGACGACACTGGGATTCCACTGGAACAACGGCGCAGACCTGCTGCTGACCGAAGCCCGCCCTGACTCGGCATCCATCGGCATCCAGTCCCTCGGGATCCTGCCGTCGACCGAAACCTGGGCGCCGGGGGAGTACCCCGCGGACCTGCTGACGCAGCTGCAGGCCGGCGCGAAACATCCCGGAATCGGGGTCCGGATTTCTGCCCTGCGGGCATCGCCGGTAGGCGCCCGCACCTAGACCGACACATGGCGCGCACGCCATATCAGACCTCGAGACCAACAACCAACCACTATCCCGTGCACCCAAAAACAGGTGCCAACCGGCACAAACGACCCTATTCTAAGGAGATCACCATGGGCCTTCGAGCAGAAGCCGCGATCCTTGGCTATTACGAATTGCCACCGCAGCGCAAACTCGCGCGCGAAAAAACCTTCAACCTGGAGCAGTGGGCCAGGCTCTCCAAGGCCGCACTGGATGATGCGGGCCTGGATGCGACGGACGTGGACGGCATCGTCACCCCGCTGATCGGCGAGGCCAGCATGTTCGTGCCCTCCACCATCACCGAATACCTGGGCATCAACGCCAACTTCGCCGAAATCGTCGACCTGGGCGGGGCAGGTTCCGCCGCCGCCGTCTGGCGGGCCGCCGCCGCCGTCGAACTGGGCCTGTGCGAGACCGTCCTGGTGACCTTCCCCGGTACGCACGAGGTTCCCACCCACGAACGCCGCCCCTTCGTGATGGAGGAGAGCATGTTCTTCGGCGCCTCGTCCAAAGCTTATGGCTCGCCGCAGGCCGAATTCGAGATTCCCTACGCCAACCTGGGGCAGAATGGCCCCTACGGTCAGATCGCCAAGCGCTACGGCCACGAGTTCGGCTACGACGAACGGGCCATGGCCAAGATCGCCGTCGACCAGCGCACCAACGCCTGTGCCACCCCGGATGCGGTCTTCCACGGCAAGCCGCTGACCATCGAGGACGTCCTGGCATCGCCCATGGTCGCGGACCCGCTGCACATGCTGGAAATCGTCATGCCCTGCCAAGGCGGGGCCGCCGTCGTCATCGGCAACAAGGACAAGGCCAGGAAGTCCAGGAACCGTCCGGTCTGGATCACGGGCTTCGGCGAGCGCGTCCCCTACAAGACGCCCACCTACGCCCGGGACCTGATGTACTCGCCGATGATCCACGCAGCGGACCAGGCGTTCACCATGGCCGGGATCGGCCGCGGTGACGTGGACATGGTCTCGATCTACGACTGCTACTCGATCACCGTGCTGATGAGCCTGGAGGACGCGGGCTTCGCCGAAAAGGGCAAGGGCATGCAGTTCGTCAACGAACACGACCTGACCTTCCGCGGCGACTTCCCGATGAACACCGCCGGCGGCCAGCTTTCCTTCGGCCAGGCCGGCATCGCCGGGGGCATGCACCACGTGATCGACGGGGCGCGGCAGATCATGGGCCGCGCCGGCCAGGCTCAGATCGTCGACTGCAACCGGGCCTTTGTCACCGGCAACGGCGGCATCATGAGCGAACAAACAGCACTGATCCTCGAAGGCGACTAGGAGCAAACACCATGAGCACCACCCCCACCGCACCCGTTTTCGAACGGCCCATGCCCGTCCCCACCCCGTTGACCCAGCCGTTCTGGGACGCCCTGGCCGAACACAAGGTCTGCATCCAGTACTCGCCATCGCTGGGCGAGTACATCTTCTACCCGCGCCCGCTGGCCCCCCGCACGCTGGCCGATGACCTGGAATGGCGCGATATTCCCGGCGCCGGAACGCTGTACACCTACACGATCACAACCCGCCCCGTCTCCCCGCACTTCGCCAGCGAGGGCCCCATGGTCCTGGCCGTGGTCCAGTGGGACGAGGGACCGAAGTTCTCCACCGAACTGATCAACATCGCCCACGAGGACATCAGGATCGGTATGCGGGTCAGGCCCGTCTTCTGCGACTACCCCGACGACGACATCACCATGCTGCGCTACGAACCGGAGAACTAGGATGAGCATCGCCACTGATCATGCCCTTCCCGAAGTCACGCTGCGCATCGGTTCCGAATCCCGCAGCATCGGCGTGGCCTTCCACGAACACGTCAACCCGGCCACCGGACAGCGCGATGCCCGGGTCCCGCTGGCCGGATCCGCCGACGTCGACGACGCCGTGCAGGCTGCGCACCAGGCATTCTCTCTCTGGAGAACGACGCCGGCCCGGCAGCGCGGGCGGGCCCTGCTCAAACTCGCCGACCTCGTCGAGGAGCATGCCGGGGAATTCGCGGCGCTGGCCATCGCCGACAACGGAACCCCGCAGGCCACGGCGCACGCATCGGTGGCGGCAGCCGCGGAATGGATCCGCTACTACGGCGGCTGGGCCGACAAGCTTCCGCTGGGCCGGATCACTTCCGTGGTGAGCGCCGGCGGGTCCTTCGGGCACACATTGCGCCAACCCTACGGCGTGATCGGGGCGATCATCACCTGGAACGCACCGTTGATGTCACTGGCCATGAAGGTTCCAGCGGCACTGGCCGCCGGGAACACCGTAGTGGTCAAGCCCAGCGAGCTGACACCCTTCAGCGCCATGCTCTTTGCAGATCTGGTCCGCGCAGCCGGTATTCCCGACGGTGTCTTCAACGTTGTGCCCGGCGGCGCCGAGGCCGGCGCCGCCCTGGTGGACCACCCGCTGGTCAAGAAGGTGACGTTTACCGGCGGCCCGGAAACCGCACGCAAGATCACCGCTGCCGCCGCCCGGACCTTCAAACCCGTCCTGCTGGAGCTCGGCGGCAAGTCGGCTAATCTTGTCTTCGCCGACGCAGATCTTGACGCCGCGGCCAGGCATTCGACCTTCATGGCCTTCGGAGTCATGAGCGGGCAGGCGTGCGCCCTGCCCACCCGGCTGCTGGTGCAGGACTCCATCTACGATGCCTTCGTGGCCAAGGTCGCGGACATCGCCGCGTCCTTCAAGGTCGGCAACCCGGAGGAAGCCGATACCGTCTGCGGGCCGGTGATAAACCAGGGTGCCATCGACCGCGTCGAAGCCATGGTTGCCCGGGCCCAGGAGGAGGGCGCCCGCGTCGTCGCCGGCGGTGCCCGCGCCGGCGGCGAGCTCGCCGAAGGTTTCTACTACCCGCCGACCATCCTGGCCGACGTTGACCCGTCCAGCGAACTCGCCCATAAAGAGGTTTTCGGTCCTGTCCTGGCCGTCATCCGGTTCACGGATGAGGCCCACGCCCTGGCCTTGGCCAATGACACCGACTACGGGCTCTCCGGCTACATCTGGACCTCCGACGCCCGGCGGGCCATCCGGCTCACCGAGCAGCTGGAGACCGGTGAAGTGGTGGTCAACGGCGCACCCAACGCCGTCACCGAACGGCCATTCGGCGGCATCGGCCACTCCGGAAATGGAAACGAGGGCGGTCTGGAGGGGCTCGAGGAATTCTTCTGGACAAAATCCGTCGCCTATGGGGACGGTTAGCCGAACCCGCCCGGACCACCTCCTCATCCCGAGTGCCTCCCAGACCCAAAGATTGTTTGCATCACCGCCGTCGAACGCCACCGTTCGGGGTGTCATCGCTTTCTTTTCTCCGCACACCTGAAAGGCAGGACAACGATGTCCGCACCCATGGGCCGGCAGGCCGCTACCCTCCAGAGGCTCAAAAGTCCAGGATTCATCGCCATCGTGGCGGCCCTGATCCTGGCAGAGATCGTCTCGGCCTTTGAACTGTCGATGATGTACGTCACGCTTCCCACGCTGATCAACGAATTCAAGGTCGACGCCAACACCGTCGCCTGGGTGGTGACCGCCTACCTGCTGGTCTCGGCCTCCGCCGGTGTCATGGGCGGACGCTTCGGCGACATGTACGGCCGGCGCAAGGTCCTGGTCATCGTGCTGGCCATCGCCAGCCTGGGGTCCCTGATCTCACTGCTCGGCGGCAGCCTCGGCATGATCATCCTGGGCCGCGCCATCCAGGGAACCGCCGGTGCGGTGATGGGGCTGGCCTTCGGCCTGGCCCGCGAACATCTGGAGGCGAAACGTGTCCCGGTCGGCGTCTCCATGATCGGCGCCTCGGCCCTGATCGCCGGCGCCGGCGGCGCCCTCATCGCCGGGTTCATGATCGATGCCTATTCCTGGCACGGGATCTTTGCCTTCGCAGCGGTGCTGGCCCTGCTGGCCGCCATCGCCGTCTACTTCGTCATCCCGCGTGACAACGTTGCCCCCACCCGGGAAAAGCCCGATTACCTGGGGTCGCTGCTCCTCCCGATTGCGGTTAGCGCCATCCTGCTGGCCCTGTCCTTCAGCTCGCGGACCGGCTTCGCCTCGGCCCAGTTCCTGGGCCTGATCGTCCTGGGCCTGGGCGTCATCGCCTTGTGGATCTGGTGGGAACTGCGGGTCGAATCGCCGATCGTGAACCTGCGGATGTTCAAGAACCGCCAGATTGCCCTGGTGATGACCGCAACGCTGCTGGCCGCCATCGGTCCGATTGGCGGACTGGCGGTGCCCACGCAAATGGTCCTACAGTACCCCACGGGCTTGGGCTTCGGGCTCGGCTTCACCGCAGCCTCCGCCGGCATCCTCAGTGGCGTGACAGCGCTCCTCGGCTACTTCTTCTCGCCCCTGGGCGGCCGCCTGGCATATCGCTATGGCGCGCGCTCGGTCTTCATTGGCGGGTTGCTGCTGATGACCCTGGTCCTTCCGGTCATCCTGCTCACGTTAGGCAACTCCATGATGTTCATCGTGGCCCTGGCGCTGAACGGCATCGGCATCTCGCTGACCTACGGGGCGCTGCCTAATGTGCTGATTGAGGCCATTCCGGAAACCCACACCTCGGAAACCGCCGGCGCCAACACCATGGTGCGCAACGTGGGGCAGTCCACGGCCACCGCCATCGGTGCCTACATCCTGGCCAGCCACCAGAACCCCGTGACGACGCTGGTCGACCAGACGGGAATCAGCGCGGCATTCATCTTCGTGCTGGTCTTTGCCGTGCTCTCGGTGGCGGTGGCCCTGCTGCTCAAACGCGATCCCGTGAGGTGGGTCCCGGAAACCTCGCAGGAACGCGCGGCACGTCGGAGCAGCTCACCCAAGGTTCCGGCAGGAGCTGCACAGTAGCCAGCCGGTTCCAGCTGGGGCACGCGGCAGAGGTCAAGCCGCATCGGGACGAGTGAAGCGTTCCGTAGACAAGAACTAGAATCTGGTTATAGTATTTGAGGATACTATGATCCGCGCCACCGTCAGGTGAGCGTCGGAAGCGACCCGGGATTACCCGTGGAAGGAGCAAGACCGATGGCTATCCACCAGGAAAACATAGGGAAGAGACGCGAAGGTGCCCCCTTCAGCTGGGACTCCAGGGACGCCCTGCTCTACGCCGTCAGCGTGGGGGCAGGCTCCCGGAACCAGCTGGAAAATCTGGCCTTCACCACCGAAAACTCCCGGGGCATCGAGCAACAGGTCCTGCCGACCTTCGCCGTCGTGCTGGGCGGTTCGGGTGGTTCGATGGACGAGCTGGGCGACTTCAAGCTCTCGCAGATCCTGCACGGCGGCCAATCCATCACGCTGCACCGCAGCCTGGCCACCCGTGGCACCGTGATCCCCGTCAGTGGCATGAGCGCGGTGCACGACAGGGGCAGGAACGCCGTCATCGAGCTAAGCACCGAATTACTCGACGCGCAGACCCGCGAACCGGTGGCCACCAGCGTCACCACCATGATCATCCGCGGCGAAGGCGGATTCGGTGGCCAGTCCGGACCGGCCGAGAGCTGGAGCGTCCCGGAACGCACAGCCGATGCAGCCATCGTCCAACGGACCTCGCTGGACCAGGCGCTGATCTACCGGCTCAACGGGGACCGGAACCCGCTGCACTCCGACCCCCAGCTGGCCGGCATGGTCGGCTTCGAGAAGCCGATCCTGCACGGGCTGTGCACCATGGGATTCGCCGGACGGGCAGTGCTGGAAAACATCGCGGATTCGGACCCCGGAAACTTCGGCTCGCTCAGCGTCCGCTTCGCCTCCCCGGTGGTCCCGGGGGACGAGCTGACCACCAGCATCTGGAAGACCGAGACCGGCGCACTGTTCCAGGTCCGCGTCGGGGACACCGTGGTGCTGGACCGCGGCACCTACACCCACCGCACCCCACCGGCCGCGCACAGCACCGGTCAACCAGTAGCCGCAACGGCCTAAGGCCGCTCGAACAGGGAGGATATTCCATGAAAATTGCAGTCCTGATCAAACAGGTCCCCGACACCTGGGACGACCGGAAACTCACCTCAGGGGGATATGTGGACCGGGCGGCGAGCGAACGGGTCGCCGACGAAATCACCGAACGCGCGCTCGAGACGGCCCTGCGGCAAAAGGACGCGGACAAGTCTGTGGAAATCGTCGCCGTGACCATGGGCCCGGGCAGCGCCACCGAGGCGCTCCGCAAGGCGCTGTCCATGGGTGCGGATTCGGCCATGCACCTGGTCGACGACGGATTTGCCGGCGCCGATGCCCTGACCACCGCTCGGGTCCTGGCCAGCGGGCTGACAGGCGCGGATTTCGACGTGGTGATCGCCGGAAACGAGTCAACCGACGGGCGCGGCGGCGTCGTACCGGCCATGGTGGCCGAGCTGCTCGGCGTTCCCTTCCTGGGGCCGCTGAATTCCGCGCACTTCACCGGCGCGTCCGTCACCGGTGAGCGACAGAGCGCCGATGGCACCCAAGCGCTGGTGGCCCAGCTGCCCGCAGTCATCTCCGTCACCGAACGCGCACCCGAGGCTCGCTTCCCCAAGTTCAAGGGCATCATGACGGCCAAGCGCAAGCCCGTTGCCGTGTGCGACGCCGCAAGCCTGCGGATGGCGGACATCCGGAACGCCGACGGAAACGTCGTGCTTGCGTCCCGCAAGCGGCCCGCCCGGACCGCGGGACGCAAGATCGTCGACGACGGAAACGCCGCATCCCAGCTCATTGCTTACCTCAGCGCCGAAAACCTGATCTGAAAGGACTGCACACCATGAGCAGTATTCTTGTCAACGTTGAAGTGGCGGCCAATGGCGCGCTTCGTTCCACCACGGGCCACCTGTTGCAGCTGGCAACCCGGCTGGGCGAGCCCGTCGCGGTTCTGGCCGCCCCTGCCGGGACCAGCGACGAACTGGTGGCGCAGCTCGGCAAACTGGGTGCACCGACGGTTTTCGTGGCAGAGACCCCCACCGCCACCAGCCATGTGGCAGCCGGGGCAGTGGCGGCACTGGCCGAGGCCATGAAGCGCTACGCACCGCGGGCGGTACTGGCCTCCAACAGCGCCGATGGCCGCGAAGCCATCGGACGCCTTGCCGCCCGCACCGGCAACCCCGTCTTGCTCGAGGCCATCGACGTGAAAAACGTCGAAGGCAGGATCACGGCCACGCATTCGGTGTACGGCGGGAGCTACACCACCGAGTCCGGCGTCGGTTCCGGCATCGCGATGATGACCGTGGCATCCAGCGGCGAGCCGGCCCCCGCCGCTGCCGCGCCCCAGGTTGAGGTGATCCAGCTCGACGTCGACGCCCACGCCGCGGCGACCATCACGGCCACGCATGCGGCCCCGTCCAGCTCAGACCGCCCCGAGTTGCCGTCGGCCAAAATCGTGGTTTCCGGCGGGCGGGGGCTTGGGTCGAAGGAAAACTTCGCCCTGGTTGAGCAGCTGGCGGATTCCCTGGGTGCTGGCCTGGGCGCCTCCCGCGCCGCCGTGGATGCCGGTTACGTTCCGCAAAGCCACCAGGTGGGCCAGACCGGCATCAGCGTCTCCCCGGATCTATACCTCGCGGTCGGCATCTCCGGCGCCATCCAGCACCGTGCGGGCATGCAGACGGCCAAGCGGATTGTGGCCATCAACGAGGATGAGGATGCCCCCATCTTCGACATCACCGACTTCGGCATTGTCGGGGACCTGTTCACGATCCTGCCCCAGCTGCAGTCCGTCCTCGAAGCACGCGCCGGCGCCGGCGTCTAGGGAGATCATGACATGTCGTTGCTAACCAAGCCCGGCCCAGCGACCAAGCCCGGGGCCATCGGATGGCTGTCGCTGGCCAAATGGGTCGCTATCGCCGTGCTGTCCCTGGCCGTCGTCGTGCTCCTGGCCAAATGGATGCGCAGCCTGGAGCCGGTTCAGGACTTTCTGCTCAGCTACCCGGGGCAGTCCGAACTGCCCAACGGCGCCCCGGTGGGACTGCCAGCCTGGCTCGGTTGGCAGCACTTCCTCAATGCGTTCTTCCTCATCCTGATCATCCGCTCGGGCTGGCAGGTTCGAAACACAGCTCGACCAAAGGGTTATTGGACGCGGAAAAACGCCGGTCTGTTCAAGACCAGGAACAAGCCGACCAAGATCAGCCTGGACCTGTGGTTCCACCTCAGCCTGGATGTGCTGTGGCTGCTCAATGGGTTGGTGTTCGTGGTGCTGCTGTTCGCTACCGGCGGGTGGGTGCGCATCGTTCCGACCAGCTGGGACATCTTTCCCAATGCGCTGAGTGCCGCTCTGCAGTATGCGTCCCTGGACTGGCCGATGGAGAACGGCTGGGTGAACTACAACGCACTGCAGCTGCTGTCCTACTTCGCCGTCGTTTTCCTGGCCGCACCCCTGGCTGCGATCACCGGAGTGCGGATGAGCCCGGCATGGCCAAAGGGCAATGCGGCCTTGGACAGGGCCTATCCCATCGAGGTTGCCCGGAAGATCCACTTCCCCGTGATGCTCTTCTTCGCGGGCTTCGTCGCCGTGCATGTCGCGCTGGTGCTGTCCACAGGAATGCTGCGGAACCTCAACCACATGTATGGTGGGCGTGATGATGCCAGCTGGCTAGGGTTTGGCGTCTTTGCCTTTTCTCTCGCGGTCATGGTCGCTGCTTGGTTCCTTGCGCGACCGATATTCCTAAGGCCCATTGCCGGGCTGATGGGGAAGGTCTCCAGATAATCCCAAAGCGCGCCAGCGCCATATGTCCGTCATCTCCCGACCCTCGGGAGTGGACAACAGGTCGGCGGTCATCGGCGGGGGCACCGTCCTCGGGTGCGATCGCGTGCAGCGGAATACCGGCGCCGGCCCAGTGACGCGTGTTGGTTTCGCGCCGCACCCAGCGGCTCAGCGCACGCTTGCTGGGGGGCGGTTCAAGATGCTGATTATCCTTCCATGGGGGTGTCGGCCCAGCAATCGGGAAGACAGGGCAATGGTTGACCGTTCAAAGCGTTGCAGCATGGCAGTGAACGCCCGCCGGTCCGCCTCGTCCCAGTCGTCCAGCAGCTCGTCGACCAGCCCATCGCCGGCCCGGACGAATGCACCGGCGACCCGGCGCCCTGCACCGGTGAGATGCACGGGCTGGACACGCGCGTCCGATGGGTCGGGGCCCCGAACAGCAAGCCCGGCCTCGGTGAGCCGGCCAACGATCTTGCTGACGTTGGAGGCTCCGGTTACCATCTGCGCGGCCAGCCGGGATGGGCGGGAGGCGCCCTGCCGGGACAGGATCGTGACCATGACAATTGCACCGGGGTCCAGGGAAACGCCCTCCCTGGCGGCGACCGCCGTCAGGAAATCCGGCGCCGTCCATTCGGCGAGGATCCGAGTGAGGGCGACGATTAGTTCGTGACGGTATCCGGGTGCAGGGTCAGGCATGCAGGGTCCCGCCATCGACCGGCAGGACGACGCCCGTGACGAAGCTGGCCTCGTCCGGGAGCAGCCAGATTGCCGCGTTGGCGATTTCGTCGGGCCGGCCCAGCCGCTTCCTGGGCGCCTCGGCCGCGTACCCCGCTCTGGCGTCCTCGGGCAGCGAGGCAAGCGCCGCGGTATCAACGGCGCCCGGAGCCACCCCGTTGACACGGATGCCCCGGTCCGCGTTCTCCATCGCAACACCCCGGGTCAGGCTCACGACGCCATGCTTGGAGGCGCCATACGGGGTAAGCATGGGGTGGAGGAAAGCCCTGTCACCCCGAGTCAATGTTCACGATCGCGCCGTCGTCGTGCCTGGCCATGTACGCCGCCTCCGCCTGCAGGCACAGGAACGTTTTGGGCAGCGTGACGGCCATCGTGCGGTCCCATTCGGCCGGGGTGACGTCCTGGACGGGCTTGGGCATGGCCGCCCGCCAGCGGCCGGGATGGCAGCGGCGACCGCCTGACCGGCCTCGTCATTGACATCGGAAACTACGACCGCAGCACCCTCGGCAGCGAGGCGTCGTGCCACGGACCCCCCCGATGCCGGCGCCTGCGGCAGTGACCACGGCGACCTTGTTGCTGAATCTCATGCTGTAGTGAAACTCGGGCTTGAGCGCGAACCGGCGGAGGCGTTTAATGGCCCGGGCGGCCGGCGCTTTCGCGGATGAGTACGTCGCCGTCGATGTGCACCGGCCCGACGGCGTCCGCGGCCAGGGCGAGCTTGGCCGCCACCTGGCCGATTTCCTCCAGCGGGAGCCGGTACGTAGTCAGTTCCGGCGAGTGGTCGCGCAGCGTGGGGATGTCGTCAAAGCCCGCCACCTGGACGTCGCGGGGGACACTAAGCCCGAGGCTGCGCATGGCCGTGATAGCACCGAGCGCCATGACGTCGTTGGCCGCCAGCAGGCACAGCGGCCCCTCCTGGGTTCTTTGGTCAGGCCTGGCCGCGGCGCCGCCCAGCCGGACCATGCACTCCAGGGCCGCGTCGTAGCCGCCCCGGCTGGTGAAGCCGCCGGGCAAGACGGCGAGGGGGGCCAGGCCGGCGGCGGCCAGCGCCCGCAGGAAGCCGGTGGCCCGCTGCCAGGCCGTGGCCAGCTGCTCCGGGCCTGCCAGGATGGCGAACCGCTGGAGACCGAGCGAAACCAGCTCCGTGGCCAGCGCAAAGGCCCCGGTCTCGTTGGCGATGTCCACGTGCTGTGCCTCCGGGATGCCGGTGGCGCCGAGGCTGACGACCCGTCCTCCACCGGCGATGTAGCCTGCCAGCGTCTGGTTCAGGGCGGGATCCGGGGTCCGCAGCCGGGAGCCGGCCAGGACGATGGCATCGGTGCGGTAGGACATGAAGGCCGTGACCGCGTCGAGCTCGGCCGCTGGATCGTGGTCCGAACTGGCCAGCAGCACCTGCTGTCCCTGTTGCCCGGCCCAGCGCTGCACGCCGCGGGCAATGGTGGAAAAGTACGGGTCTGCGATGTCGTGCACCACCAGGCCAACCAGGCGGGTGGCCGAACGGGCCAGAGCCTGGGCCTGGGCGTTGGCCACGTACTCCAGTTCCGCGGCTGCCGCTCGGACACGGTCCGCGATGGCTGCCGCGGGGATCCGCTCGGAGCCGTTAACCACCCGCGATGCCGTGGCCAGGGACACGCCCGCACGCCGCGCAACATCGCTGAGCGTTGCGGCCATGAGGTCCTCTTTTCGCTGGTTGTGCGGGAGCGGCGGGACGCGGCTGAGGGCAATTGCGCCGTCTGTGTCACGCATTCAGGAAAAGGCATTGACCAACCGGGTGTTCCCAGTATAGCGTGGAAAGCGCTTTCCAACGTAAGGAAGGTCCCTCGACACAAACACTTCCAGGGAGAACCCATGACTGAGCAAACTACGCAGCCCCCCGTGCTTCGCATCGCCATGAACGGCATCACCGGCCGCATGGGATACCGCCAGCACCTGCTGCGTTCCATCCTGCCGCTGCGCGATTCGGGTCTGGTCCTGGCGGACGGCACCACCATCGACATCGAGCCGATCCTGGTGGGCCGCAACGAGGAAAAGGTCCGGGAGCTGGCCAAGCGCCACGGCGTGGACGAGTGGTCCACAGATATGGACGCCGTCATCAACGATCCCTCCGTGGACGTGGTCTTTGACGCCTCGATGACCAGTCTTCGGGCCGCCACGTTGAAGAAGGCAATGGCCGCCGGCAAGCACATCTTCACGGAGAAGCCGACGGCGGAGACACTGGAAGAGGCCATTGAGCTGGCCCGCATCGGCCGGGAATCCGGCGTCACGGCCGGTGTGGTGCATGACAAGCTGTACCTGCCCGGTCTGGTCAAGCTGCGCCGTCTGGTGGATGAAGGCTTCTTTGGCCGGATCCTCTCCATCTGCGGCGAGTTCGGCTACTGGGTGTTTGAGGGCGACATCCAGGCCGCCCAGCGCCCGTCGTGGAATTACCGCAAGGAAGACGGCGGTGGCATGACCACCGACATGTTCTGCCACTGGAGCTACGTGCTCGAGGGCATCATTGGGAAGGTCAGGAGCGTCAACGCCAAGACCGCCACGCACATCCCGGCCCGCTGGGACGAGGCCGGCAACAAATACGAGGCCACGGCCGACGACGCCGCCTACGGCATCTTCGACCTCGAGACCGCAGCCGGCGACGCCGTGGTGGGCCAGATCAACTCCTCCTGGGCCGTGCGCGTGTACCGCGACGAGCTGGTGGAGTTCCAGGTGGACGGCACGCACGGTTCCGCCGTCGCCGGCCTGCGCAAATGCGTCTCCCAGCAGCGCGCCAACACCCCCAAGCCGGTCTGGAATCCGGATCTGCCCGTCACCGAGCCCTTCCGCGAGCAGTGGGCCGAGGTCCCCGCCAATGCCGACTTGGACAACGGCTTCAAGCTGCAGTGGGAGGAATTCCTGCGCGACGTCGTCGCCGGCCGCGAGCACCGCTTTGGTCTGCTCTCCGCCGCTCGCGGTGTGCAGCTGGCCGAGCTGGGCCTGCAGTCCTCAGCTGAGCGCCGCACGCTGGACATTCCGGAGATCGTGCTGTGAGCGCCGAAGCTGCCGAAACTGGGGCTTCCGGCGCACCGGCGTCAGCCGTCGGCAACTCCGCCCGGAACCGTGCCGCAACAGGTCCCAGCGTCTTCCTGCCGGCGGGCGCGGACGCAAGTGGCGCCGTCGCGCTCCAAGAATTGGTGCTGAACCAGCCCGGTCCCTGGACCAAACCGGCCGGGCTGATCCGCTCCCGCAAGGTTTATGCCGCGGCGCATGTCACACCAAGGGCGCTTGGGAACAACACGCCGGGCGCCCCGGCGGACATTGACTGGGACGCCACGCTGGCCTTCCGGCACGAGCTGTGGAGCTGGGGCCTTGGCATTGCCGACGCCATGGACACCGCCCAACGAGGCATGGGCCTGGACTGGACCGCCACCCGCGAGCTCATCCGCCGCAGCGCCGCCGAGGCCGCAGGCATCGCCACCCCGGAGCGCACGACCCGCGACCTGCTGGCCTGCGGTGCGGGCACGGACCAACTCGACCCCGCCGCCGTCGAGCCCGGCCCGGAGGGCCTGGAGACCGTGCTGGCCGCCTACCGCGAACAGGTCGCGGTAGTGGAGGAATCCGGGGCCAAGGTGATCCTGATGGCCTCCCGGGCACTGAGCCGCGTGGCCAGCGGCCCGGCGGACTACCTGCACGTGTACTCGACACTGCTGGCCGAGGTCCGCGAGCCGGTGGTGCTGCACTGGCTGGGCACGATGTTTGATCCCGCATTGGCTGGCTACTGGGGCTCCGGCGACGTCGACGCCGCCACGGCGACCTTCCTGGCGCTCATTGAAGCCTATGCGGACAAGGTAGACGGCGTGAAGGTGTCCTTGCTGGATGCCGCGCACGAGGTCCGACTGCGCGCGGCCCTGCCGCCAGGTGTCCGGCTGTACACCGGGGACGACTTCAACTACCCGGAGCTGATCGACGGTGACGGCGAGAGCCATTCGGATGCGCTGCTGGGCATCTTCGCCGCCATTGCACCCGCCGCCTCCACGGCGCTGCAGGCGTACGACGACGGCGATCCGGTGCGGGCGAGGGCCATCCTGGACTCGACGCGTGCGCTGGGGCTGCACGCCTTTGAGGCGCCGACGTACTTCTACAAGACCGGCATCGCGTTCCTCGCCTGGCTCAACGGCTTCCAGCCCGCATTTTCCATGGTGGGCGGGCTGCACTCAGGACGCAGCGTGGCGCACCTGGTCCAGCTGTTCCGGCTGGCCGACGACGCCGGACTGCTGCTGGATCCTGCACTGGCGGCTGAGCGGATGGGCATGTACCTGGCCGTTGCAGGAATCAATGGAAAAAGAGCAGCGGCGTGAGTGCGCTGTTCGAGAGGCTGTCGCTGAACACGGCCACCATCAAGAAGGCCTCACTGGCCGAGGCACTTGAGCTGTGCCGGGCGGCCGGGCTGGGCCACATCGGCCTGTGGCGGGACAAGGTGGCCGAAGTGGGTCTGGAGAATGCCGTGGAGCTCGTCAAAGCTTCCGGCCTGAGTGTCTCCAGCCTGTGCCGCGGCGGCTTCCTGACGGCTGCCGATCCGGCCGGTGCCGCGGCGGCGCTGGCGGACAACCGCGCGGCCATTATGGAAGCAAAGGCCCTAGGTGCTACGGAGCTGGTCATGGTGGCGGGCGGGCTGCCCGCCTTCAGCGTGGCTCCGGGCGCCGTCGACGGCGGGACCGCCAGCACGCCCGCGTCCGGCGGCAAGGACCTGCTGGCCGCTCGCCGGAATGTGGCGGACCGGCTGGCCGAGCTGGTGCCCTTTGCTCTGGAACATGGTGTGCGGCTGGTCCTAGAGCCGCTGCACCCCATGTATGCCGCCGACCGTGCCGTCATCTCCACCCTGGGGCAGGCGCTGGACCTGGCCGCGCCGCACCCGGCGGAGACTGTCGGCGTCGTCGTTGACACCTTCCACGTCTGGTGGGACCCGGCGCTGAAGGAACAGATTGCCCGCGCCGGGAGTCAGGGCCGCATTGCCTCCTTCCAGGTGTGCGATTTCAACCTGCCCATTGCCGCGGATGCGCTGCTGTCCCGCGGATTCATGGGCGACGGCGTAATCGACTTTGCGCCCATCGGAGCCTGGATGGAGCAGGCCGGCTACCGCGGCGTGGTGGAGGTGGAGATTTTTAACCAGCAGATCTGGGATGCGGCGCCCGCCGACGTCATCCGGACGGTCAAGGATCGTTGGGCAGAGCTTGTGGCCCCGTCGCTCAATGTTGGGGGCATCCGGGTTCACTGACGGGGCCGGAAGAAATGTACGACGATGGCCCGGGAACGTGCTGGCCCTCGCCGCGCGCCTTGCCACCATCACCCTCACCGGTGAGGGCCTCACAACGGTGGATGCCTTTGCCACCGCGGCCCTCGCCATGGGGGAGGAAGCCCGAGACTGATCGAGGCGCGGCCCGGTATCGAGACATTCGCCATCACCGCGACGGGCAAAACATGGCAGACTGCGCACTTTCCGGCAAACCCCACTGCACTCGGAAAATGATGCCTTCGGCCAGCCCTGGACGTTGATCCGTGACGTCCTCGACGCTGCCTTTTTTGGCCAAAAATGGACCAACGACAGGGCAGCCTGGAGTCCGAGGCTAAAGACCCAGGTCCGCTGCCCCTACCGGTTTCCCGCGACCTCCGCTAGCGTGTGGCGCATGGACTGGAAACTTGAACTTGTGTTTGTCCCCGTGTCCGACGTGGACCGCGCCAAGGATTTCTACGTGAACAACGTCGGCTTCAACGCCGACTTCGACGAACGGCCCAGCGACTCGATCCGCTTCGTTCAGCTGACCCCGCCCGGCTCGGCCTGCTCCATCTGCATCGGCGAGGGCCTCACCGAGGCCGCTCCCGGCACCGCACCCAGCCTGCAAATGGTGGTGGGCGACATCCAGGCCGCGCACGCGCAGCTCAAGAACAACGGCGTGGACGTCAGCGAGGTCGACGTCCAGGACTGGGGCCACTTCGTTTATTTCGCCGATCCCGACGGCAACAAGTGGGCGGTGCAGTACATCCCGAACCGGCCCAATGGCTAGTGGCGGGCGGAGCACTCCGGCCGGATGAGTATATTGACAAGGTCATGGCACGCCTAGTGAGGCACCGGGACTTGAACCTCGTTGCGTTCCCGGGCCCACGGCTTGTTCGACGGGAAGCGCGCCTACGTCTTCTTTGGTGTCCGTGTGAGCGAGTCCGACTTGCAGGTCGACCACAGCTTCATCAGGACCTTCGCCCGGCCCGAAGAATTCTACTGGCTCGCACGCTTGTGCGTGACTCTGAATGTGAGCCTCCGAGCCTGAGCAGGCGATCGTCCTCATCGCTGAAGCAGCGAGCCTGCTCCATGTTACGAAGTCAGCATTTGTAGCCGACGCCGCTCGCCAGGCGGCTCAAAAGGTGATCGCACGCTCTGACGTTACCCTCATGGCGCCCGAGGTCTCCGATGTAATGATGGCGTCGCTGGACATGCCCGATGAGTCCACCGAGCTCGCCGCACTGTCCAAGCTTCCGAGACTGATCGGTCGATGACCACATCGACCCATCGAGTAGCGAAGCTGGCCCCGGGTTTGACTGGGGGCCTTCGACTGTGGCTACCCTGAACACAACCAGTGGCTTACCGAGTATGCCGCGCAGGCCGTCGAGTATGGATCGAGCTCCAACGGAAAATTCTACGCAATGCGCCCGCTTGGTTGTTGGCCAGGCTGGCCTTCGATAAGTCCTTGCGCGGCGACAAAGTGAACCAATGGGGCGGGCAGATCTTACGCGCGGCACTCGAAACCATCATGGCTGCCGCTGAACGGGCCGGAGGTCAGATCGTCGTGGTCGACGCCGACAATGCGGACTTAGTCGCCTGGTACACCCATCACGGGTTTGTTCCCACCGGCGGCGACGACCTGCGGCTCTACATGAAGATCGCGACGGTCAAAAAGTACCTTGACCGACCGAAGAATAACGAAGAATCGGGCCTATAGAGGACGAATCTCAAGTAGAGGACGAATCCCAAGCGACCTCCTTGCCCACGGCGACCGTATACGCCACCAGGCCCCGGCGGATGCGGGAACGTTTGGAAGCCCCTGCTGCCGGGAGGGGTAGAAACTGGGTAGTAGTAGGCTTGAGTGTCGCAACCCATCGAGAAAGGCAACGCGCTTGCTGGTGCTCCACTCGTTCTGGTCGCTCAACCGTGGCCCCGGGCTGTGGGCCGAAGACTCCGAAAAGACGGTAAAAAGCGCAAACCAGGGGCTGAAGGCCGCCCGACCCCATCCCTTCGCCGCATCGGCCGACGTCGTCGCGGCAATGCAGACCGGCGAGCTGGGCAGTACAACGTTGTTGCTGCCCTCGCTACGACGCTCGCCGCTGGACTCTCCCGAGCTCGTGCGGATCACGCCGCGGCCGCCAAGCTCAACCGGTCCGTCCCTGTTGCCGTGGACGGTGCCGGTCGTGTGGGTCAATCCGGCGGTGTTCAGTGCCTTTGGCGGTGAGCATAATGCCAGCGGGTTGGCTTCCGCGCTCTTTCCCGACCGGTTCCCGGGCGACGGACCGGAGTTACTGGGCGACGTACGTATCGCACCTTCCGCGCGGTTCCTCGGTGAAGTGGGTCGGTTTGCCGACGAACTCGCGGAACGGGGCCGAGTGCTCCCGGGGATCGCCTGGACTTTCGCCGGGTCCGACGACGACGACCACGACGCTGACGAAGGCGACGCTGCCGTCGCCGAGGCGCGGTGGCGCGCGGTGCTGCGGGGGCCGGACGCGCTCGCCTTCGGCGATCTCATTGCCGGTATGCCCGCCGCGTTCCGGGCAGAACCGGGCTCCGAGGATGCCGGTGAACTTATCACGTCGTCCCTCGACGTTCTCACCGATGCCGCGGTTCGCGGCCGGCTGCCGCGCAACCTGCCGATGCTGCCTCCGCGCCGGGGGCGGAAACCTCTGCAACCGCGCGCTGCCGAGGCATGGCTGGAGGCGCTTCACACCGCAGACGCCCGCGTCCGGGTGCCGGAACCGGCGCTTGCCGAGCTGGAACGGGGGCTCGCGCCGTGGTCTGAGTATGTGCGGGAGGCCACTGCTCCGGCCCGTGCAACCTTCCGGCTCAGTGAGGCTGTCAGCGAGGCTCTCAGCACTGAGCAGCCCGGGGGAGGCCCACTCCTTTCGCTGGCTGTAAGCGGTGACGCATCCGCCGTGGATGCACGGCTGGAGGTGCCCGCATGGCGGCTGGAGTTCCTGCTCCAGTCATCCTCAGACCCCAGCCTGATGGTGGCGGCTGAACAGGTATGGCGCGACGGCGGGGCCCTGGCCCGTTGGCTTGGCCATCCGCAGGAGGTGCTGCTCGCTGAGCTGGGCAAGGCGGTACGCGTCTACCCCGCACTGGAGCCTGGGCTGCGGCAGTCGCGCCCCAGTGGGCTCAACCTTGACTCGGAAGGCGCGTTTGCCTTCCTGCGCGATGCTGCCCCCGCCCTGGACGAGGCCGGTTTCTCGGTGCTGCTGCCCTCATGGTGGGACAAACGCGCGAAGCTGGGCCTGAAGCTCTCGGCGTCCACACCGATGGGCGATGATACCGGCAAAGCTCCCGCCTTCGGCCGGGAGCAACTGTGCGACTTCCAATGGAGCCTCGCCGTGGGCGATCACACCCTCACAGATGAGGAGATCGCCGCGTTGGCCGAGGCGAAGGCCCCGCTGGTTCGGCTGCGGGGCCAGTGGGTGACGGTCAACCCCGAACAACTGCGACGCGGCATTGATTTCCTGCAGCGCGAGGAAACGGGACGCGGCACGGTGGCGGATGTTCTCCGCCTTGCCGCCACTCATCCCGATGATCTCGAGCTGCCGCTGGAGGTTGCCGGCATCACCGCCGACGGCTGGCTGGGAGCCCTGCTGGACGGCTCGGCGGACGCCAAAATTCAGCCGGTCGCCCCGCCGGAGAGCTTCCGCGCCACACTGCGCCCATATCAGGAACGTGGTCTGGCGTGGCTGAACTTCCTCGCCGAGCTCGCGGTCGGTGCCTGCCTCGCCGACGACATGGGACTTGGCAAGACCGTTCAGCTGCTGGCACTGGAGGCGGTGCACAGGGAAGAGTATCCCGACGCCGGTCCTACCTTGCTGGTGTGTCCGATGTCCCTGATCGGCAACTGGGAGGCCGAGGCCGCAAAATTCGCGCCCGGGTTGCGGATGTGGGTGCATCACGGTCCGGACCGGTTGCGCGGTGAGGACTTCGGCGAAGGCCTGAATGGCATCGACATGTTGGTCACCACCTACACAACGCTGACGCGCGATCTGGAGCTGTTCGAGGCCGTCACCTGGAACCGTATTGTGCTCGATGAGGCGCAGGCGGTGAAGAACAGGCTCTCCCGCTCGGCAAAGGCCGTCAAGCGTCTTGCCGCCGCCCATCGGATCGCCCTCACGGGCACCCCGGTGGAGAACCGGCTCGGCGAGATGTGGTCGATCATGGACTTCCTGAACCCTGGCATGTTGGGTTCGGCGGAGCTGTTCCGCACCCGTTATTCGATCCCGATCGAACGCCACCGCGACGAGGCGGCCGCCGAGAGGGTGCGGGCGATCACCCGGCCGTACCTCCTGCGCCGCGTTAAGACCGATCCGACAATCATCGACGATCTGCCGGAAAAAATCGAGATCAAGCAGTTCTACACGCTGACGAGCGAGCAGGCGTCACTGTACCAGTCCGTCGTCGACGACATGATGGAGAAAATCGAGGAGTCCGACGGAATCGAGCGCCGCGGAAATGTGCTGGCCGCGATGGCGAAGCTCAAGCAGATCTGCAACCATCCGGCCCAGTTGCTGCACGACCGCTCCGCCGTGGGGCAACGCAGCGGCAAGGTGCTCCGGCTCGAGGAGATCCTGGAGGAGATCCTTGCCGAGGGCGACAAGGTGCTGTGCTTCACTCAGTACACCGAGTTCGCCGAGATGCTGCTGCCGCACCTCGCAGCCCGCTTCGACACGGACGTCGCCTATCTGCACGGCGGCACCTCCCGTCAGAACCGGACCGAGATGGTGCGCCGGTTCCAGTCTGCCGACGGGCCGCCGATCTTCCTGCTCTCACTGAAAGCCGGCGGTACGGGACTGAACCTGACCGCCGCCAACCACGTCATTCACCTTGATCGCTGGTGGAACCCGGCGGTGGAGAATCAGGCCACCGACAGGGCCTTTAGGATCGGGCAGAAGCGGCGTGTGCAGGTGCGCAAGTTCATCTGCAGGGGCACGCTGGAGGAGCGGATCGATAACATGATTGAGGAGAAGGCAGCGTTGGCGGACCTGGTGGTGGGCGACGGCGAGGGCTGGCTCACCGAGTTGTCTACCGCGAGCCTGCGTGATCTGTTCGCCCTGTCGAAGGAGGCCGTCGGTGACTAGCCGGTACGATTCGCCGTTCTTTCCGCCGTCCACCCCGCGTAGTGTCGAGGGCGGTGTCAAGGCCCGAAGTGTGCGCGGTGCCATCGGCACGAGCTGGTGGTCAGCGCGGTTCATCGAGGTGCTGGAGAGTCTTGGTGTGGGTGGGCGCCTGCAACGTGGCCGCAACTACGCCCGGCGCGGGCAGGTGATCTCGCTGGACATCGATGCCGGCACGGTCGCCGCAAGCGTCCAGGGCTCACGGGCAAAGCCCTACCGCGTGCGCATCGGCCTCGCCGCGTTTGGGAAGGCGGAGTGGGCTGCGGTGGAGGAGGCGCTCGCCGCCAACGCCTGGTATGTGGCGACCCTGCTGGCGGGGGAGATGCCCGCCGACATCGAAGACGTATTCACCGCCGTCGGTCTGTGGCTCTTCCCCCGCAACGCAGCAGAGCTGAGCCTGGACTGCTCCTGCCCCGACTGGGAAGTGCCGTGCAAGCACCTGGCGGCGGTGTTCTACCTGCTGGCCGAGCAGTTCGACGACGACCCGTTCCGGATCCTTGCCTGGCGCGGACGCGAACGCGAGGATCTGCTGGGACGGATGCACGCGGCAGACGACGCTGGCGGGAACGAGGGACGCGCAGGCTCCCCTCTCACCGAAGTACTGGACACCTTCTTCGTCCCGCCTGTGCCGGTCCCTGTGCGGCGGAGTTCCGTGAGCGGGGCGCTGCTGGTGGACCAGCTGCCGCCAATGGATGTCACAGTCCGCTCGCGTCCACTTGCCGAAGTGTTACGACCGGTGTATGCCGCGCTCCGGGCCTCCGCTGGGTCCGCCGAAAGTGCGCCCCTTGCAGCAACTGATGAGGAGGGCCTTAGGTAGCGACGGCGGTTGCGGTTGCTCGTCCCCGGCAGTCGCTACGGCGTGCGGCTACGGCTGAATTGGCGACACGTCCGCGGTGTTCACAAGTATTTCCAGCATCATGTCCCAGACGCACCTGCGCCGCACAGGGGCAGACTATACAGATGGTTGCCAATGGGACGACCACTCAGGCTATGACGCAGCACATCGCCGCGATATACGCCGAGGTTGAACTGCAGTAGCGGCTTCCGGTAGATGCCGAAAGCCGCTACTGCAGATTGTGCCGGACAGGGGTTACCCGAGGACGGGAGTTCCGGACGTCAGTGGGACGTCGGAGACGGTTTGCACGAACCGCTTGATGCGCGGGTCTGCGTTGGGGCCGAACACGGATTCCGGCGGCCCCTGCTGGCCCACGGCGCCATCTTCCATGAACACGACCCAGTCCGCTACGTCGCGGGCTAGCTTCATTTCGTGCGTCACTATGACCATGGTGACGCCCTCCTGGGCTAGGTCGGCGATGACGGCGAGGACCTCCTGGACCAGTTCCGGGTCCAGTGCCGAGGTGGGTTCATCGAAGAGCATCACGGACGGTTTCATGGCCAGCGCCCGGGCGATGGCAACGCGCTGCTGCTGGCCACCGGAGAGCTGGTGGGGATACTTCTTGGCATGCGCGGCCATACCTACCTTGCCGAGCAGCTCCATTCCGAAGGACTCTCCCTCGGCGCTGGAGAACTGCCGCAGCTGGATGGGGGCCAAGGTGACGTTTTCAAGCACCGTCTTGTGCGGGAAGAGGTTAAACCGTTGGAATACCATGCCAACATTGCGCCGCTGGAGCGAAACTTCCTTGTCGGACAGGGCCACTATCCGACCCTGCGTGCCGTGTCGGTTGCCCAACAGTTGACCATTGACCTCAATTACGCCGCCATCGGCCGGCTCCAGATGGTTGAGCGTGCGCACCAGGGTTGTTTTCCCGGAGCCGGATGGTCCGATCACGACCACTACCTCGCCGGCGTGGACATCAACGTCGACGCCCTTAAGGACTTGGTTACCGTGGAATGACTTTCTCACGCCCTGCGCGTGGACAAGTTTGTCGCCGTTGTGGGGGCGACGTTCGCGTCCGCGTGCCACGCGGACATCCGCAGCGTTATCGGGCTCGGTCTGCAGTGAGGGCCGGCGCCGGTTGACGTCGAGCTTGCGCTCCAGGAGTGCACGGAGCTGGTCAAATACTGTGACCAGAAGGACGTAGAAGACCGCAACGGCCAGCAGGGTTTCCAGCACAAGGAAGTTCTGCGTGTACAGGCGCTGACCTACCAGCAGGATCTCCTGCAGCGAGATGACGCTGGCAAGGGATGTCAGCTTGAGGATGGAGACAAATTCGTTGCCCAGCGCCGGCAGTGCGATCCGGAAGGCCTGTGGGACGACGATGTGGCGCTGGACGTGCCCGTACGGCAGACCCAGTGCCCGGGCCGCCTCGCGCTGATCGATGGATACGGAGAGCAGTCCACCGCGGTGGATCTCCGCCATGTAGGCCGCCTCACTGAGCACAAGGGCTATGAGCGCAGCATTGAACGAGGAGCCCAGGATCACCTGGGTGGCAGGGAAGACCTGCGGAACGTTGTAGGCGAAAACGAGCAATACCAGAAGCGGCAGGGACCGGAAGAGCCAGACATAGACGCCGGCAATGCTGGAGAGCAGCTTCGACCGCGATTCTTTCATCAGTGCCAGGAAGATGCCTGCTACGTTCGCAATTACCCAAGCGAGAACACTCAGGGCAACGACGACGCCGGCTGCCTTCCAGAGTTCGGGATCGCCAAAGAGGGAGAAGGTATAGGCCCAGTCGAATGTCATGACTAACCCTGTTTCAGAGATTCGGTAAGCACAGCGGGATCAACGGCCTGTACGTTGTACTTGGTCAGGAGTTTGGCGTATTCGCCGGAGGTTTTCAAATTCTCCACGCTCTTCGTCAGGGCCTGCTGCAGGGCGGCGTTGCCCTTCTTCACTGCCAGGCCAACCGCGATGGGGTAGATCAGTGAGTCCGAGCTGATCTTGAGCCGGCCATTGGTTTTCTCTACGACGGTTTTCGCAACGGCTGCATCGGTCATCTGCGCGTCCACCTGCGCGGATAGCAGGGCCTGGGTGGCTTCCGGGTCGGTGGGGAATTCCTGGACTGTGATGGGCTGCTTGCCGGCGGCCTTGCACTTGTCACTTTCGGTAGTGGGCATGAGCTTGGCGATGACGGTGGCTGTGATGACAGAGACTTTCTTGCCGCACAGATCTTGGGCGTTGGTCAGCGGTGTGGCGTCCTTGGGAACCAGGATTGCGTTACCGGTTTGGAAGTAGGGGACGAAGTCGACCTCTTTGCTGCGCGCCTCAGAGACATACAGCGTAGACGCGATTACGTCATAGCGGTCTGCCTTGATGCCTGCGACGATTTGTGCGAACCGGGTGTCTGAGAACTGCGGTTTGAGACCAAGGTCAGCGGAGACGGCGTTCATGAAGTCGACGTCGAAGCCCGCTGGCTTGCCATCGGTCAGCATGTCGTACGGGGGGTAGGTAAGGTCGCTTCCGATACTGAGGATGCCTGAGGTCTTGGTGTTCACGGTGGGCGACTTCTCGGCGGCGGGGCTGGCGCCTCCGCAGGCGGAGAGGGCGAGTGTAGCGGCCACTGCGGCACCCGTAAAGACGGCGATTCGGTTGTAGCTTTTCATGGGAGTAAATTTCCTTTCGGGGAGTGGCTATTTGCACCAGAGGGTGACGGCGTGGGCGTAGACATCGATAATTTGCCGGTATTTGTCTAGTTCGACCCATTCGTCGGGCCAGCTGTAGGGCGGTGTGCCAGGGCCGACGTTGACTGCGGGGATGCCGAACTGCTTCAGTGGCACCATGTCCGTCCAGAACTGGATGCCCTGGTACACGGGGTCGGAGCCTGTGGCGGCGACGGCGGCCGCTACGGTGGTGGAAATGGGGGAGGAACGGTCGATCTCGTAGGGGAGCCTGGGTCCGCTGAGCCAGTGGTCGCTGAATTCCACGGTGGCTTCTATCCGGGGATCGGTGGCTTTCAGATTGCTGATCATCTGTTCCACTTGGACCTTGACATCATAGGGGTCCTGTGACGGCAGCAGCCGGATGTCGCAGGTCATTTCGCAACGGTCCGGAACCTGGTTGTGTTTGGTGCCGCCGCGGATGGTGCCGATGTTCAGGTTCGGGCCGCCAGGCAGATCAGGGTGCGGGGTGTAGGGCATCGCACCCTCCAGGTCCCGCATAGCGACGAGAATCGGTTCCATGGTTTCAATGGCGTTCAGCCCCATCTCTTTGGCGGAGGTGTGCGCCTGCTTTCCGAACGTGGTGATCTTCAGGTATGCGGCGCCCCGGTGCACGGTGCCGATGGTGTTGTCCGTGGGCTCGCCACAGATGGCGGCGTCGGCGGTGAAGCCGGCCTCCAGCAGGGAGCGGGTTCCCACGCCGCCCTCAAAATGACACGAGACCCCTTGGAATATGACGTCCCCTCGGGGTCGTTCGCCGGAGGTGGCGATGCGTCGCATCACAGCGAGGGCCGCCGTCGTCGCCGCTTTCATGTCGGCAATACCGGCCCCGTACACGCGACCGTTCTCCACAACAGGCGTGAAGGGATCACGGGTCCAGTCCGGGGACGTTTCATAGATGTCCAGGTGCCCGTTCAGGATCAGGGACTTTCCGCCTCCTGTACCGCGGATCCGGCCGCCAACACTGGGACGGCCAGGCAGGGACTCGACAAGTTCGACATCATCGACGCCCCAGGCACGCATCTGCGCCGCCATGAAGTCCGCCAGTTGCTGTTCGCGCCCCCAAGTCGAATCGATGGAGAGAGTATCGAACAAAAGTTGAAGATCGGGATCGGTCATGATCTGCTCCTTGATCAGGCGACGGCGTTGGTACTGAGAACGACTATGCAATGGATCACACGGCATGTAAAACAGATGTATTAGAAGAAGGGGTTCGGTTAAATCGATGTCTAATTTCAGTTTGCGGCAACTTGAATACCTTATTGCGGCTGCGGAGACCGGCAGCGTAACGGCCGCCGCAGCACGGCTCTATCTTTCCCAGTCGGCCGTTTCCACGGCGCTGTCCGATCTTGAAGAGGCACTGGACGTGCAGGTTTTCATCCGGCATCCGCGCGGGCTGACGCTGACCAATGTGGGGCAGCAGGTCCTGACTGATGCCCGCAGGCTGGTGGCCGGTATGGAGGATCTGCGCAATTCCGCCCGGGAGTCCAGTGAATCCCTTTCGGGAAAACTGGCAGTGGGCTGCTACAGCACACTGGCACCGATCCTGCTGCCGCGCGTCATCGCGGATTTCACAAAAAACCATCCGGACGTGGACCTGAACTTCGTCGAGGGATCGCACACCCGATTGGAGGAACAGTTGCGGGACGGTTCGCTGGACTTGGCCATCCTGTACGAATACGACTTCGGCCAGCGCCACATTGCGAAAGATCTGGCGCTCAATGTGGTGGTCTCCACGCCGCCCTACGTCATCCTGCCCGAGCGCCACGAACTGGCCAGCCGGGAGAACCTCGCCCTGGCGGATCTTGCGCCGCAGCCGCTGATCCTCTTTGACCTTCCGCCGGGCGGGGACTACTTCCTGTCATTCTTCGGCGCAGAGAATCTGACTCCTAACGTCAGGTTCCGCACCACCAGCTTTGAAATGGTCCGAGCACTCGTCGCCCGCGGCCTGGGCTACTCGATCCTGAGCCAGCGGACCAACATCAACATGAGCTACGAGGGTCTGGCATTCGTCACCAGACCACTGACCGGTACATTTCCCGGCCTGAATGCAGGCGCCGTTCACCTGAACGGAGTCCGGCTGACGCGGCGTGCGGTCGCGTTCATCGACCAATGCCGGACCTCGTTGGGAACTCGGGCCTAGCAGGATCCGGCCGGATTTTCCACGTCGATCGCCCGGGCAGGCTCTCCGCTGTCGGGGTTTCTATAAAACCGATGGCAATGATCAGAAACTTATGTTGGACACATACCGTTTCTACTCCGAATACTGATTGCAGATGAATCTGCAACCGGACAAGGAGAAAACGATGACTGTTTCAGCCGACAGCACCTCCACTGCCGCACCAACGCCCACGCGGCCCTACGATCCATTCATTGCTGCGATGGGCGCCGTGGCCACCGGTGTTACCGTGGTGGCCACCGAGGGCGAAACGGGTCGTTTTGCCCAGACGGTGAGCGCCATGTGCTCCGTCTCCGCTGACCCCCGCCTGGTGCTGGTCTGCATCAACAGCCGCAGCCCGATCAACGAGGCCATCCACGCCAACGGCGCCTTCACCGTCAATGTGCTGGGCAGCCAGCATGACCACGTTGCTGACACCTTTGCCGGACGCCCCTGGCCCGGCAAGGATCCCTGGGACTTCAGCTGCGGCCAGTGGGAGCCGGCCCCGTCCGGATCGCCGCGCATCGCCGACGCCGTGGCCAGCTTTGACTGCAGCATCCACCAAATGGTTGAGGCCGGCACGCACAGGATCTACATAGGCCTTGTCACCAACGTTGAAACGCACGGCGGGGACCCGCTGATCTACAGCGCCCAAACCTATGCCAAACCCCTCCCCGTCCCGCCGTCCGTCTTCGACGATTACCCCGGCTCGGGCCCCACCTACCGCAAGAACACCAAGGAGAACGCCACATGATCCGCACCGGAGATGAATACCGCGAATCCATCCGCGACGGCCGCAAGGTCTGGATTAACGGGGAAAAGGTGGACGACGTCACCACGCACACCATGTTCAAGCCGATCGTGGACGTCCGGGCCCGCATCTACGATCTTGCCCACGAGGAGGAGACGCAGAAGGTCATGACGTACGCCGATGAGACCACCGGCGAACTGAACGCCATTGCCAACCGGCTGCCCAAGACCCGGCAGGACTGGAACGACAAGCGGGCCGCCGTGGACCTGGTCCAGCGCGAGGCCGGCGGAGTGGTCACCCGCGTTGGCGATGAGACGATCGGCGAGATGTGGTCCCTCTACGACGGCCAGGACGTCCTCAACGAAGTGGATCCGCGGTTCTCGGAGAACATCCGCCGCCACATTGCGCAGTCGATCACGGCAGACCCGTTCCACGTTTCCGCGAACACGGACCCCAAGGGCGACCGGTCCAAGGCCCCGCAGGACCAGGACCCGGACATGCTCCTGCACGTGGTCCGCGAAACCGACAACGGCATTGTGGTCCGCGGAGCAAAGTATGAGACGGCAGCCGCCTATTCCAATCAGGCCTTCACCAAGCCGACGATCGCGAACTGGGGCAACAGCGAGCTCTCCGACTACGCTGTCGGTTTCGTCATGGACATGGGTAGTCCAGGGCTCAAGTTCATCTCCCGCAACGGCTTTGCAGGCAGGGCGCCGTCGGAAGACTACCCGCTGGCCAACCGCGTGGACGAGGTGGAATCCCTGGTGGTGTTCGACGACGTCGAAATCCCTTGGGAGGACGTGCTGTTCTACCGGCATACCAAGGCCGCCGCCTTCATCCGCTCCACCCTGCATCGCTACAGCGCCTTCCCCTTCGTCCAGCGCACCCTGCACCTGGCCGACCTGATGATTGGATCCGCGCTGTGGAACGTGAAGCAGACTGGGCTGGAAAAGCAGCAGGCAGTCCAGGAGAAGCTGGCGCAACTGGCCTGCTACCGAGAGGGTATCAACGCCCATCTCACAGCGGCCATCGCCAATGCCGAGACCAGCCCCGGCGGCCTGCTCATGCCCAACCAGTCGCTGCTTTACGCGGGCCGGGTCACAGCACTGTCCCAGCTGCCCGCCATGATGCACCTGGCCCGCGAACTGTGCGGCGGGCAGATCTGCATCACCCCGGATTCGGCCACCTTCGCCGATCCGGAGACCGCACCGTGGCTGGAGAAGTTCTACTCCGTGAATGAGAACTGGGTCTCCGAGGACCGTCGCCGGCTGCTGGCCTTCGCCCGCGACCTGCTCAACAGCGATTACGCCGGGCACCGCCTCACGTTCCAGCTTTTTGCACAGTCCCCGCCCTTCGCCCAGCTGGGTGCCGTCTACCGCAACTTTGACTTCGACGGGCCGCTGGGCCTGGTGAAAGCCTCTGCGGGCCTCTCGGACAAGATCCTGGGCGGGGTGCAGGTCTGATGCAGCACACCCGCATCAGAACCTTCAACTCGAAGGACACATATCCTGAGCAGAATCTGGACAACGACCTGTGCCAGGCAGTGGTCGCCAACGGAGTCGTCTACCTTCGCGGGCAGATCGGCCAGGACCTGGACACCCGGGAATCCCTTGGCATCGGTGACGTGGAGGCGCAGGCCGAGAAGGCGATGGCTAACATCAAGATGCTGCTCGAGGAGGCCGGAGGCAGCCTTGAGGACATTGTGAAGGTGACCGTCTACCTGATCGACCCGCGCTACCGCGAACCCGTCTACCGGACCATGGGCAAGTGGCTCAAAGGCGTCTTCCCAGTCTCAACGGGCCTGGTGGTCAGCGCCCTGGGCCGCCCCGAATGGCTGGTGGAAATCGATGCCACCGCCGTCCTCAGCAACTCTGCCTCGTTAGCCAACTAAAAGGAGTTCCCATGACGTTTTCCCTAGTAGCCCGCGATCCGCAGACCGGCGCGTTCGGCATGGTGGTCACCTCGTCCTCACCGGCCGTCGCCGCCCGCTGCGTCCATTTGCGCCAGGGCGTGGGCGGTACTGCCTCGCAGAACATCACCGACCCGGGGCTTGGCACTGCGCTGCTGGACCTGCTGGAAGCCGGTGCGCCGGCGGCCGAGGCGATGGCCAAGCTGGTGGCCGGGACTGAGGACATCAACTACCGCCAGCTGAGCGTGGTTGACGCACACGGCCGCACGGCCGCCTTCAGTGGCTCCGGGACACTGGGCACGCACCGGACTGTGGAAGGTGCAGGTGCCGTGGCCGCCGGAAATCTGCTTTCCAGCCCGGAGGTGGTGGATGCCATCATGGCCGCGTACAGTTCCGCTGACGGGGCCTTCGAGGATCGGCTGCTCGCAGGTCTTCGCGCCGGCCGCGATGCTGGGGGTGAAGAGGGACCGCAGCATTCGGCGGGACTCGTCGTGGTGGACCACGCTGCATGGCCGGTCACGGACCTGCGGGCGGACTGGGACGACGACGATCCGATCACCCGGTTGTCCGAACTCTGGACACTGTGGGAACCGCAAAAGATCGACTACCTGACCCGCGCCGTCCACCCGGAAACCGCTCCCGCCTATGGTGTTCCGGGGGACCTGTGAACAGGATGAAGGACATCGCCAGCGCCCGCATCGACTCCCTGGAAGACCGGCTGGTGGCGCTCTCGCATCGCATTCATGCCCATCCGGAGATTGCCTGGCAGGAGACCAACGCCTCCGCCTGGGTGGCTGCCGAACTCGCCGGTGTCGGGTTCAACGTGGAGACGAATCTGTGCGGACTGCCGACGGCGTTTGCCGCCACCGTGGGCAGCGGCAGCCTGCATTTGGGCATCTGTGCCGAATACGACGCCCTGCCGGGGCTCGGTCACGCCTGCGGACACAACATCATTGCAGCGGCAGCCGTGGGGACAGCCGCCGCGCTGGCCCCGGTGGTGGACGCCCTTGACATCACACTGACGGTATTTGGGACACCGGCCGAGGAAGGCGGAGGCGGAAAGATTGAACTGCTCGACGGCGGCGCATTCCACGGCGTGCACGCCGCCATGATGGTCCACCCCGGTCCGCTCGACGTGTCCCGGGCCGAACCGTACGCCGTCTCGCACAGCAAGATCCGGTACCGGGGTAAGGCCAGCCACGCCGGCGCCTACCCCGAACGCGGGATCAACGCGGCTGACGCCTTCACCGTGGCACAGGTGGCTATCGGGCTGTTGCGTCAGCAGCTGGAATCCGGGGTCCGCGTCCACGGCGTCGTCACCAGCGGCGGAGAAGCTCCCAACGCCATCCCGGAGGTCACCGAAGGCCGCTGGTACGTGCGTGCCGGTTCGCTGGCTGACCTGGCCGTGCTCGAGGCGAAGGTACGCCGCTGTTTCGAGGCCGGGGCCCTGTCCACGGGCTGCGAGCTGGAGATTGAGGCCGAAAGCAAGCCCTACGCCGAATTCGCCACGAATGAGGCGATCCTGGATCTCTACGTGGCCAACGCCATCGCGCTGGGCCGCACGTTTACCAGTTCCGGCCCGGACATGCGGATGAACCGCGCCTCCACGGACATGGGCAACGTTTCCCAGATGCTGCCGGCCATCCATCCATACATCGGCATAGAGTCGCTGCCAGCGGTGAACCACCAGAGGGAATTCGCCGCCGCCTGTATCACCGCCGCAGCCGATCGGGCGGTGCTGGATGCGGCCAAGGCCATGGCGCACACCTGCATCGACCTTGCTGCCGACTCGAGGCTGCGCGCCCGGTTGATCAGCCGCGGCGCCGCACGGTTGTCACCGAACGGCCCCGGAATCCCGCTGGAAATGGAGAGCGTCGATGTCAGCTGAGTTCCGCCGCGAACACGATCTGCTCGGTTGGCTGGACGTCCCCCACGGCGCCTATTACGGCGTTCACACGTTGCGCGCCAGCCTGAACTTTCCCATTTCCGGAGTGTCTATCGGACTGTATAGGCATCTCGTGGTGGCATTGGCTTCCGTCAAGGAAGCCGCCGCCACCACCAACCGAGAACTGGGGCTGCTGGACGGCCCGCGCGCTGAGGCCATCATGGCCGCGTGCCGTGAAATCCGGTCCGGCAAGCTGCACGAGCAATTCATCGTCGACGTCGTTCAGGGCGGTGCCGGAACCTCCACCAATATGAACGCCAATGAGGTCATCGCCAACAGGGCGCTGGAACTGATGGGCGCCGAGCGCGGGCAGTACGATCTGCTTCATCCGCTGGACCACGTGAACCTGGGCCAAAGCACCAATGATGTATACCCGACCGCCCTGCGGGTGGGACTATATCGCTCCGCCGAGGATTTACTGAACGCCATGGCTGGGCTGCGCCGATCCTTCGCTGCCAAGGCCGAGGAATTCGCCGGCTACCTGAAGATGGGACGCACCCAACTCCAGGACGCCGTGCCGATGACCCTGGGACAGGAATTCAAGACCTTTGCCGTGATGATGGCCGAAGACGAGCAGCGGCTGCGCGAAGCGATGGAACTGATCTCCGAGGTCAACCTCGGCGGCACAGCCATCGGTACCGGGCTCAACTCGCACGTCGACTACGCCCGGCTGGCCTGTCAGCACCTGGCAGCCATCAGCGGCGTGGAGGTCATCCCGGCCGGGGACCTGATCGAAGCGACGCAGGACGTTGGCGGACTGGTCCAGCTGCACAGCGTGCTTAAACGCATTGCCGTAAAGCTGTCCAAGGTTGCCAACGATTTGCGCCTCCTCTCCTCCGGCCCGCGCGCCGGATTCGGCGAGATCCAGCTGCCGCCCGTCCAAGCCGGATCGTCCATCATGCCGGGCAAAGTGAACCCGGTGATCCCCGAGGTGGTCAACCAGGTGGCCTACTCCGTCGTAGGCAATGACATCACCATCACGATGGCCGCAGAATCCGGCCAGCTACAGCTCAACGCGTTCGAGCCGATCATGGCCCGCGCCCTGTTTTCCTCCCTGCGCGAACTGCGCTCCGCCTGCACCGTGCTCGCCGAGCGCTGCGTGGACGGCATTACAGCGGACCCGGTGGCGCTGCTGACCAGCGTGGAACAATCCATAGGCCTGGTCACCGCACTCGTCCCCTATCTGGGCTACCGCTTCGCAACCGAAGTGGCACAAGAGGCCATGGCCACCGGCGCCAGCGTAGTGGACGTGGTTCGCGGACAGGGGCTGATGAGCGAGTCGGCTCTTGACAGAGTGCTCGGGACGCCGCATCTGCTAACGGCCCCAGGGCTGCAGGCGTACCAAAATATGCGCTGAAACGTGGGAAGGGCGGATCACGAACATCCATTGGCAAATCCCCTCCCTGCAGCGGCATGGTTGGGTGGAGCGAATAATCGACCGGAATGGCGGGATGGCCCGCTGACTCAGGCCCTCAGCGGCTGGCCTGGCACAACTCGCCTTTGATGGAGTACTCAATACCGACGGCATCTCGCGTTGAGTCGGAACTGGAGCGATGAGGACTTGGGTCTCATCTTCCAAGCGTTCCCGGGGCAAGCGCAGGCACTTGTCCGCCCAGTGGGGAAATTTCCGGGTTTCACGGTAGTTCATGGCCCGCGACGATGAGTGCGGACATGAAGTTGACGGGACCGATGTCCTCCGGAGAGTTGCCATTGGCGCACACGGTGGAGTCGGCCCGGCAAGCGAAGCGCTGTTCTTTCCCGGGCGGACGACGGCGGCGGGTCGGGTTGCGACGGGCAAGGTCGGCTTTGAGTGCGGTGCCTGTCCGCCACCGAGTTAGGCCGAGAGAACTGGTGAGGCAACCTGCGTCGAGCATGGTGCTGATCATCAGCAGTGTGACGGAGCGGACCGGCTTTGCAGCGGCACTGTTTCCATAGGTTGCCGCCGACAGTGCGGCTAGAGTCCGGCTGATCGGCACGACAAGGAACGTGAGCAGCACGTTGAGGAATCATCGCTGCTGCAGGGGAACGTGGCGGTGGACGCGGTTGCGCAGGTCGGTCATCTGCTGGCTGTGGCCGCTATCCTGACCGTGGGCGATCAGAGTTCGTGGATGACGACGCCGGTGTTGTCGGAACGTTTTATAGGACGCTCGGCGATTTCATCGTTCCTGGCGAGCGTTTCCGCGAAGTTCCGCGGTCGCCTATGGGCAGGTTGCCATGGCCGCAAACGCCATCAGCACCCGGATGGCGGAGGAATTCTGTGCAGCCATTGAACACGCAGAGGCAGATGCGGACTGTCATGTGAGTTGATGGACGAGGCGGCGTCGACATATAAACTCAAGGAAGGCACGGGGTACCTGGCGCGGTGCATGCAAGCGGATTCCTCGGCGGAATTCCGGCTGGGAGCGCGAGTAGCCCGGCTGGTTCAGAACGACGACTGCGCGCCGGTCCACATGTCCGACGGCACCGTGCCGAGGGTAGCGCCAGCCGAGGGATGAAGACGTGGATCAAGGTGGCCGGGCGGGTGCAGCCGTTCAGTGCCTACGGCGGCCGCGGGATGCCGCTGACTTTCGCCCGAACCGAATACTTCGACGAGGACTCCACCACGCTCGTGGCGTTTGGTCCGGATGCTTCGCTGCTGGATCCGAACGACCGCGCGGGCGTGTCCTCGGCGCTGGCCCTGTGGCGCGGAGACCTCGAAGTATTGGAGGTGGCCGGGCATAATTGGACCAACGATGAGCTGTCGCCCGCGACATGGCCGATGCAGCAGTCCGGCCAGCTGACCCGCTACCTGGCCGCACTGCAGGAGTCGTTCGGCTGCGTACGCCCGGCCAGCTCAGACTATGCCAACGACCGGGACAGTTTTATTGACGGTGCAATCGAGTCCGGCCTAACCGCGGCGCGGCAGGTACACCTGTCGCTCGCGGGCGGCCTACTTGCGCTCGACCTCGAGGAACACGATCTCGGTCCCGCCGTGGTTCGCAATATTGTGTTCCAGACCAGGGGCCCTTGTGTAGGCTGCACCCGCAGTCAGCTTGAAGGGGTAGGAGTCGTCCCGCGTATTGAGTATCAGCTCTCCGGTGGTCATCGGCACCACGACATAATCAAGGGAGTGGACATGCCAGCCCGTTTCCGTGTTGCGCGCGAACCGCCACTCGGTCACGCGAAACTGGTCGTTGTCCAGCTGAACCGTGGACTGCGCCCGGCTCAGCGCGGAATCAGATGAAAACACGTGGCACTCTCCTGTTTACAGTACTTGGCTGTCTTTGTGGCCCAGTAGCCGCGGTTGGCCGGGAAATCCGACGCGGTCCTATCCTTGCACGAGCTCGCCGTTCACCATCCGGCCCGCGACTTCGGTGAGCATGGCCAGGCCCGCGAGCATGTCTGCGTCGCTGGTCAGTTCGCGTTCGTTGTGGGAGATGCCCTCGACGCTGGGCACGAAGAGCATGATGGTGGGCACCATGTCCTTGAGGTTGGTGGAATCATGTCCAGCCAGGGTACGGACTATGCCGTATCCCAGACCGAGCTTATCGGCGCTGGCGGCGGCCAGTTTCATGCCCGCCTGATCGTAGGTTTTCGCGTCCCATACGTGCTCTGCGCCGCGTTCGATCCGGACGTCGGCAAACGCCTCGATCTCGGCCGCCCGCCGGTGCAGCTCGGCGTCGGCCGCCGCCAGGACGTCCGGATCGGTGCTGCGCACGTCCACCAGAAGGTCCACCCGGCTGGCCACCACCACGGGGGAGTTGGGGAAGACGGTGAACTCCCCGCAGGAGGTGATGACCATATGCTCGTCGGTGCTGAACCGGTTGGCGATCTCCCTGGCCGCGACCACCAGCGCGGAAGCCCCCAGTAGGGCGTCCTTGCGGTCCTTGATCACGGTGGCACCGGTGTGCCCCTGCTCCCCGTGGACCACGAACTCGTACTTGTTCGCCCCCAGGTCGATTCAACCAGGCCGATACTCAAGCCGGCGTCTTCGAGCGAACGCCCCTGCTCGATGTGGATTTCCACGTACGCGGCGACGTCGAGCCGGAAGTCGCCGCGGGTGCCGATGGCGTTCAGTGCCTCCCGGACCGTCACCCCGTGCGGGTCGCTGGTCGCCAGGGCTTGTTCGGCCGGGATCTTTCCGGTGAAGACGGAGCTGCCCATCATGGAGGGTTTGAAGCGGCACCCCTCCTCGTTGAACCAGTTGACTACGGCGATGTTGAACATCGGCTCACCGTCGCCGGCCGCAGCCTGCTCCATGAGGTCGATGGCGGCATGCGCGCCGGCGAGCACCCCATAGGCGCCGTCGAACCGGCCGCCCAACGGCTGTGAATCAAGGTGTGATCCGATCGCCACGTACGGGGCACCGGGGGCGAGCTCAAGGAGCGCGAACTGATTGCCCACTTCGTCGTAGCGGATCACGAACCCGTGCCCCTCCATGAGCCCGCGGAACCAGAAGCGGGTCTGCCCGTCCGCGGCGGTGCCAGCCTGCCGGTCAACCCCGCCGCCGGCGGTGGCCCCGATTGTGCTCATCGACCGGAAATCGGCCAGGAACGCGTTGTCCCGGAACGTACTGTCCCGGGATTTATGGTCCCGGGACCCATTGTCACGGCTTGGGGATGTTGTCATTTGTTGTCTCCGTTCGGAAGAAGAGCTGGGGTTTTCGCATGCTGCTCATAGCTGAAGGTGCCGCCGAGAAGGGTGGCGACGACGTCGAGCGCACCGATGTCCGGTGCGGTCAGCGGGGAACCGGAGAGCACCACGAAGTCGGCGAGCTTGCCCGCCCGCAGGGTGCCGCGGTCGCCGTCGGTCCCGGTGGCCATGGCCGCCCATTCCGTATAGGTGCGCAGCGCCTCCTCCGGGGTGAGGCCCTCGCCGGCACCGCCCAGGATCAGGCCGTTCTCGGTGGTCCGGTCCACCCAGGACTGCATGCCCCGCCGCACGTTGTTGTCCGCCACCGGCAGGTCGGAGCTGCCGGCGACCAACACTCCGGCATCGACGAGGGAGCGGCCGCGGTAGAGCCAGCCTTCCCGCTCCGGCCCCACGAGTTCGGCAAACTGGTCGCCGAGCGGCCCGATGAACGCGGCCTGCGGAGTGACGGCGATACCGGCCGCGGCGGCCCGTTCCACCTGGTCCGGGCGGGCGATGCCGAAATGCTCGATCCGGTTGGGCAGACAATTGCGGCCGTACTGGTCCTGGCAGTGCCCGATGATGTCCAGGGCCAGGTCGATGGCGGCGTCCCCGATGGCGTGCAGGGCGATCGGCCAACCGGCGCGGTAGGCTTCGCTGACCTTGTCCCGGTACGCCTGTGGACCCTCAAGCAGATAACCGGTGTTGTGCGGGTGACCGCAATAGTCCTCGGTCACGGCGGCCGTGGCACCGAGCAGGGATCCGTCCATGAAGACCTTCACCGGGCCCAGCGAGACCCATTCGTTGCCGAACCCGGCAATCGCCCCCAGATCCAGGCCCCGCCCGGTTCCTTTCCCGTGCATGTCCGCCGCGTTGGCGGATATCGGATGGAGCGCGTCAAGGGCCGGCATCAGCTGTGCGCGGGCCCGCAACCGCCCGGCGCGGTGGGCGCTGAGATAAGCCTGGACCTCGATAGGACTGTGGCCGATCCAGCCGCCGCCGATCCCGGCCTCTGTGAAACTGGTGATGCCCTCGGCCGCGTACCGGGTCGTGGCATCGTCCAGGGCCTTGACGATCTGCGGGATCGAGTAGGGCAGCAGCAGGTTCTGGATGAGGGCCTGCGCGGATTCCTCGACGACGCCGGTGGGGGAGCCGTTGGCGGTCCGCAGCACCGCCCCGCCCTCGGGGTCTTCAAATCCGGGCGCAAAAACCCCGGCCAGGCCCAGGGTGGCCGTATTGGTGATGGAGGAGTGACCGGAGACGTGGCGCAGATACAGCGGCCGGTCCCCGGTGATGGCATCGAGCCGGTCAATATCGGGGAACGCTCCGCCGTGGTGTTTGTGGTTGAAGCCCGTGCCCTTGACCCATGCGCCGGGATCATCGGCGAGGCGTTCCACCTCGGCCTCGAGGAGGGCATAAAGTTCTTCCATTCCGCGTGCCGGTTCCAGATCGACCGCGCTCAGTCCCAGGCCCCACCATGTCGTATGGCAGTGTGCGTCGATGAACCCTGGTACCACGGTGGCTCCTTCCAGCTGCTCGACCCGGGTTGCGGTGCACCCGTCCAATTCCTCGTCGAAGCCGACGATGCGACCGTTGAGCACGCCCACGCTGGACGCCGTCGGACGTTCCGGCTCGAGCGTGATGATGTTGGCACCGCGGAGAATCAGGTCCAGTTTCATCGGGCTGCCTCGGCGCCCCACTGGGCGGCGTACCCGTTATCCGCCGACGGGGCCAGGATGTCCGGGTCGGTGCGCAGATGCAGCAGCGCGGGCAGCCCGCTGGCCAGTGCCCGCTCCAGCGCCTCCTCGAAGTCCCCGGTGTGCTCGACATATTCGCCGTATCCGCCGAAGGAGCGCATCCAGGCGGCGAAGTCCGGGTTGGTCATCTGCGTGCCGGAGGGGCGCCCCGGGGAATGCGCTCGCTGGTGTTGGACGATCGTGCCGTAAATCCCGTTGTCGATCACCAGCACCAGAGGGGCGCCGCCGTGGGCGAACGGAACCGCCAGCTCCTGGGCGTTCATGAAGAAATCACCATCCCCACACACCGCCACCACCTGGCGCTCCGGATAGACCAGGGAAGCGGCGACGGCGGCGGGCACGGCCACGCCCATCGCACCGTTCCGCGGACCCACCAGGGAACGGGCGCCGTGGTGGCTCAGATAGCGGTGACCCCAGATCGTCGCGTTGCCTGCCCCGTAGGTCAGCACCCGGTCCGCGGGCAGCCGTCGCTCCAGCACCTCGAAGGCCATACCGAGATCCACGCCGGCGAGATCCACGCCGGTGCCGCCGTCCGGGCGGGGGGTCGCGAAACGTTCCTGGTCCGCGGCGAGCTCATCCATCCAGCCGGTCCCTCGTGTTCCCCGTGCGGCATCGGCTGCGGGCAGGGATGCGACGAACGTTGATGCCGGGGTGAGCAGGTGCTGGTCGATCCGGCCCGCGTGCATGGTGGCCTCCGGATCGGGCAGCACCAGCACCGTTTGCGCCCCGACGCCGCGGGTAAAACCGTCGCTCATCACATCGGAGCGGCCGGAGCCCACAAAAACCAGCAGATCGGCCTCATCGAGCCGGCGGGCCAAGGTGTCGGCCCTGCCGTACCCCAGCCAGCCTGCCCATGCGGGACCGTCGTGAGGGACGACGTCGTACGCCCGCCAGTCCGCGGCAACCGGCACGCGGGCGGCCGCCGCCCAATCCATCAGTGCCCGGCCGGACTGCTCGTTCCAGTCCTCGCCACCCACCACGATCAGTGGCCGGGCCGCCGCCGACATCCGGGCCGCCACCTCGCCCATTTCAGCGACCGACGGCGTCGCGCTCCCCACCTCGCGCGGCGGAACCGGGGTTGCCGCCGTCGTGCGTATCAGCACGTCCTCGGGCAGGCCGACGACGACGGGACCGGGCCGGCCCGACGTTGCCAGATGCATCGCTTCGGCGACCATCTCTGCGGTCCGGTCTTCGTCGTCGAGGACGAAGACGCGCTTGGCGGTGGTCGAGAACCAGCCGGTCAGGCTGAATTCCTGGAAGGAATCCCGGTCCCGGTCCGCGGTCGGGATCAGGCCCACGAACAGGATCAGAGGCGTCGCATCCTGCCACGCCGTGTGCACGGCAATCATCGTATTGGCCGCGCCGGGACCGCGGGTGACCATGGCGACGCCGGGCATGCCGGTGAGCCGGGCCTCCGCCAGGGCCATGAACCCGGCGCCGCCTTCCTGGCGGGCGACCACGGTGTGGATGGGGGAATCATGCAGTCCGTCCAACACATCCAGGAAGCTTTCCCCGGGAACACTGTAGACGCGGGGCACGCCATGGGCTTCGAGCTGGCGGACCAGAAGATGGCCGGCTGATTGTGGCATGAGGTGATTCTTTCCTGTCATTCTCGGTGGGGACGTGTCGCTCGGTGTTTGAAGGTTGCTCGGTACTTGAAGGTTGCTCAGTGCTTGAAGCCGGGCAGGCTCACGCTCATCCGCGGCGCGACGATGCCGGCGACCGCGGTGAAGAGCGACAGGAAGATCAGGATCGCTGCCGCGGGCCACCAGTGGTTGGCGGCCGAGGCGACGAGGCCTGTGGCGGCCAGCGGTATGAATCCGCTGATCATGCCGGCCACGTTCTGGGCGAAACCGACCCCGGTGTAGCGCGTGCGTGCCGGGAACAGGCCGGTCAGTACGGTTCCGGAGGCAGCGTAAGGGAACGACAGGGCGGCCACGGCGAGGACCATGCCAAGGATCACGAGCACCTCGTTGCCGCTGGAGATGAGCATGAAGGATGGAACGGCGACGACGGCGGAGACAAGGCCGCCGTAGATGATCACCCGGCTGGCACCGAAGCGCTCGCCGAGGCGGCCGCCGAGGAGAAGCACCGGGATTTCCACGATGGCGGCGATCATCCCGCCCAGCAGCATGAGGCCGGCATCGTAGTGCAGAATCTTAACCCCGTAGTAGACGACAAACTCCGTGACCAGGTAGAAGCCGCCGACGCCCAGCAGCGCCGCGGCCATGCCCACAATGATGTGCTTCCATGACTCGACCAGGACGGTGCGGATCGGAGCCTTCTCTGTTTCGCCCTTTTCCAGCAGTTCGGTGAAGACCGGGGACTCGTCGAGGCGGCTGCGGATGTACAGGGCGATCAGCAGCATCGGGATCGCCGCCAGGAATGGGATACGCCATCCGAACGAATTGAAATTCTCCGCCGAGAACAGCAGGGTCATCGCAAAGAAGCCGCCCGAGGAGAGGATCGTTCCGATCGGGGAGCCGATCTGCGGCAGTGCGGCATACCGTGCTCGCTTCTTCAACGGGGCGTTTTCCACGACCAGGGTCATGGCGCCGGACCATTCGCCGCCCACGAAGAGGCCCTGCACGGCGCGCAGCAGCACCAACAAGATCGGCGCGGCGATGCCAATGGCAAAATAGGTCGGCAGCATGCCGATCAAGCCGGTGACGACGCCAATGCCGACGATGGTGACCATCAGCGTCCTGCGGCGTCCGATCTTGTCCCCCATGGCACCGAAGAACATGCCGCCTAGCGGTCGGAACACCAGACCGACGCCGAAGGTGGCGAACGCCGCCATGGTCGCTGCCGTGGGATCGGCGCTATGGAAGTACTGGGCATTGAAAATCAAGGCGGCCGCGGCGCTGAACAGGAAGAAGTCGTACCATTCCATGGCGGTGCCGATCATGGCACCGATGGCGACCTTGGTCGCTTCCTTGTCGGTGATGGTCCGGGTCGCTCCGGCTTCAACATTCGTGGGTTGATACGTCATGGGATCTCCGCGGTAGGTCCATTTGGTGGTGGGAATGCAGGTCCGGCAGCGGCGATGCGCGGACAGGAAATTGAATACTTCCGAGTCTGCCGTTGTGGCGCAGCTCATACGGGCACGGAATGTCGCCAAATCTCCGCAACACATTGTGCAAAAGCACATATTCTAATACTGTGAGCAACTTTTATTCGACCCAAACAGTGGGATCCGACGGGGCCGAGGCGCGGCGCTGGCATGAATTGCTGGACCGGCTCCTGGTGGCGGCCCTGACCAGCACCTTCCTGGACCGGGTCCTGCAGATACCCAGTTACCGAAAGGCGCCGCTCCCGGCCAGCGAAATCCGAAGGACCGCGGCAACGTCGTTCGCGGCCCTGATCAAGAGTCTGCGGCACGACGTCGATTCCGCGGGGATGGAGGCCGAACGGCTGCGCATCGCCACCGAGGTGGGGGTCTCCCGAGCCCGTGCCGGTATTCCGGTCGAGTCCCTCATGTCCGCGATCCGCCTGGACTTCTCGGTGCTCTGGAGCGAGCTGACTGCCCAGGCCGACGAAGCCGACGCGGCCCTGCTGGTGCGGCACGCCGAAATTGTGTGGCATGTCGTCGACTCCTATGCCAGCCAGACGCAGGTCATCTACATGGCCGAGCAGCAGCGCATCCTCAACGAGGCGACGGCGATCCGGCAGGGCTATGTGGCCGCGGTCTTCGGGCCGGTCAATCCCACAACGGAGATGCTGGACCGGATCGCCAACGAACTGGGCCTCCACCCGGACACGCCCCTGGACGTTACGGTGGCGGCCGGCACCGAGGCAACGCAACTGCGCGTGGTCATCGCCCATGCGGCGCGGCGGGGCAGCGAGATCTTCACCCATCCTCTGGGGGATGCACTGGTGGCTTTCTGGCCCGTCGATGAACGCCCCGGTTCGGCCGTGCACGAGGCCGCGGAAGAGATCCGGCATCTGCGCTGCGGTCTGGTCGAAAACGTGGCGGGACTACCGGCGCTCGCCTCATCCGCCCGCATCGCCGGGGATCTCGCCAGCCTGATCAGCGACCGCGACAAAGGGGCCCTAATGCTCAAGCGGGCGTGGGCGAGAATCGCCCGCATGCGACTGGCCGAGGCCGGGATCCCCATCGCCGCCGACGTCGACACCGCCCTGGCCCGGTGTGGGGGAGCGGAGCGCGAACGACTTGTCGAAGCGGTCCGGACCTACGCGGTCACCGGCAGCGTGGGCGCCGCCTCGGAACAGCTCTTCTGCCACCGCAATACGCTGATGAACCGGCTGCGGCGGTTCCGGGAGCTCACCGGGATCGACGTCATGATCCCGGACCAGATCGCCCGCCTCGTCGTCGCCTGGTCCTGACCGGCTTGCCTTAGATCGGGACCAGCAATGGTTGGCGACGCAGTATCCGGCCACCGACGTGGGGAAGAAAAAAAACGGCCCCCCGGAAGGGGCCGTCGGACTACGGTCGTTGGACCGCAGCGGGGTATCTAGTTAAGCCAGCAGACTTTCGTGTCCGTGTGTCGTCCGCGACTTCGGCCAAGAGTGACTGGATGGCTACAAGCAATTCAGACTCAACTTACACTCACCGTAGCCTGCAGCGATTAGTGTGCGTCTGTCCGCAAACCAGAACCCGGCAGTCAGTCCATGCCGGTGACCGGGCTAAGCGATTCCCTACGGCTGGCAACAAAGGTAGGTTCGCCGTCCCCATCAACCCCCCAAAGTCTGCCCCGGAGCTGGTATAATAGCGGGTTGATCTCTGGCATTGCTTCGGGCGCCTGAGCAACAACAAGTTGCGGCTGTCAAGAGGATATCCAGGTGCGGCCTCAGTAACTGACCGCGACGCACGTCAGCGCTGTCCGTCCGCAGGATCGAACCAGGTCAATCCTGAAAACCGGGCGAATCCTCGATCTGCCGTCGCGAGACGAGCCCCGTGGGCAATGGCAGCAGCGGCGATGTAGGCGTCGGGCACCAGGTTGCCCTTGACGGCCCGATCGACGTCGATCAGTTGTGCGAACGCTCGCCACAAAGACTCGGACGCAGGCAACCATCTCGCGGAAGGAGCGCCGATCAGCGCGTTCACGAATTCAAGTGCGCGTCTGATGGGAGCAGGGGACGGCATGATTTTCGGATGCGTGACGATGCGCACAAACCCGGATAGGACGGTGTCGAGAAGCGCGAACTCCTCTGCTACGGTCGGCACGGCTCCCCCCAACGCTTCGGCGAGCCACGGTGCATATGCCTCGTGCTGCGGTGCATCCGAGTCGAACGCGTACACCAGCACATTGACGTCGACGAGAATCACGCGGATTCATCCATAGTCGCCCACAGTGCCTCCCGGTCCGCGATATCGACGAGATAGCCGTCCGCGCTCTTGCCGTTCCATGTCGGGAGCTGAAGCGGTTTTCCCGCGTAGCGCTGAGCGGACGAAAGTCGTTGCCGGAGCGCTTCCTCCACGATGCTCGTGACCGTGCGCTTTTCGGTTGCCGCCGCCCGCTTCAATGCGTCAAAGAGCGCGTCTGGCAAGTTCAGGGTCGTCTTCATGCATACCAGCATACTCGTTCATATGGGCATATGGTTCGAGCCTGCATGGCGGTACTTTCTCGCTTACGAAGAATCCCCCGGCGCTCGCCCGCGTCACCAACGAGTAGACCCGACGTCGTGATAGACCCAACTGCTCGGCAGCATCATCAGCAGCTTGCTTTCCCACAGTTCCCAACGCGGCGAACGGGGCGATCACGGCCGAACGTCGCCGGGCCAGCTCCGATGCCTCCTCCGATATGGATAAGAGACCACGCTCAACGATCGGCGTCTCATCTGCCTTCATATCGTCCGCGATTCGTGCAGTGGGTTTTCCATTCTTTCTACCATCATCTCCTTTGCCTATCGCATTTCCGTACGTTGTACGATGGGCTTGTCGTTCACCGCCAACGCGCTGCATCCCACGAAGGCGGCGTGGCCACGATGGCGGAGGCGCGGCGGACCGGAGCAGAAGTGCCGCACGGAGGAAATCCGCCGTCGAATTGCCCCGGAGTCACAGTGGCGGGATGTGCCCATCGAGGACTTTTCCACGGCAGACCGAATGGACCCCCGGGTTCTCAGCGCGAGGCTTGATGAACTCCTGCCTGCTGAACGGATCGTCTCCGTGGATTCCGGCAACTTCATGGGCTACCCCAGCCAGTACCTCTCGGTTCCGGACGAATTCGGTTTCTGTTTCACCCAGTCCTTTCATGCCATCGGGCTTGGACTCTATACGGCCATCGGTGCCGCCATGGCCCAGCCCGGAGGCTGCCGGTTCTCGGCACCGGTGACGGAGGGTTCCTGATGGGCATTTCGGAGCTGGAAACAGCAGTGCGCCTGTCTCTGCCACTGGTCTGCCTGGTCTACAACGATGCCGCCTACGGAGCCGAGGTGCATCACTTCGCCGCACCAGGCATTGATACCTCCACCGTGGAGTTCCCCGACACGGACATTGCCGCATGCCAAAATAGCGTCCGACGGCGGTTCCTGGTGGCTCGCTGAAGCCTTCAAGGGTCACTAGTTCCTCAGGTGCGCGGGATGGAGCAGGAAACGGTAATCAGCTCAATTGGGCAGACCTGGAGATATTGTTTTAGGCCAGCGGATGGGAACGTCTCGAGAATCCGGCCGCACGGGTGCGCTGCCGTCAAAAACATCGGTGCCACCCCCTACCGGTCTCCAGCGCTGCCGACTAACCTGTGGCGCATGGACTGGAAACTTGAACTTGTGTTTGTCCCTGTGTCCGATGTTGATCCCGACGGCAACAAGTGGGCACTGCAGTACATCCCGAACCGGCCCAAGAGCTAGGTCATATTCCAAAAATCCGGCGCGTACAACGGATGCCCTGCCGGATGGCCGTGCCCGCGCTATGCGCTTCTGCGCGCGGCGCGCATATTTCGACAACCGGCGTGATTCCGTCTTCCGGGACCAGAGCTACAGCTCAGCAGCCATCCGCGCACGGTGGCGGCCGGCGTCGTTGTCACTTCCCTTGATTGCCGGTGACAGTCGTTCAGTGTTGAGGCTCTTATCCGGTACCTGCTGAGGAACCGGGCGGCCCGGTCGGCCGTCTTGCTAGGATCGCAAGGAGGGGCGTCGTCGCGTTTTCGGAAGGGCCTGGAGATCCAGGCGTCCGATGAAACCGGAGGCACCGGGCGGAAGGATCCTCGCCGGGCGGCAATTTGACTCCCACCGGAGAGTTCATGATCGAGGGTCAGGCAAACATGACATCCGACTAGGGGGGAGGTTCATCAATGGTCCTTCAGGATCGAGCAAAGGCCACACGTGAGGCGATCCTTGCCGGTGCAGCGGCGGTCTTTGAGGAGCACGGCTACGGCAATGCCAGCCTGACCCAGGTGTCGGACGCCGCAGCGGTGACCAAGGGAGCCCTCTACTTTCATTTCCAATCCAAGGAAGTGCTGGCCAAGGCCGTTATCGAGGAGCAGCACCGGATGGCCCGTGCGTACAGCGAAGAACTCCTCAACGAGAACCGTCCGGCACTGGTGACGATGATCCTCATGTGCCGTGCCTTCGGGCTCCAGCTCGTCAATGAACTCGTTGTCAGGGCTGGCATCCGCCTGACCTTTGAAGCGACGGCGTTCGGTGCCCCCATGCCGGAACCTTATGAAGACTGGATCGCCACGATGGAAGACTTGGCGGATCAGGCCAAGAAGGAAGGTCACATTCGCTCCGGAGTGGATCCTGCTGCATTTGCCCGGTTCATCGTGGCGTCGTTCACCGGGGTTCAAATGGTCTCCGACGTACTGACCCGCCGCGCGGACGTCATGCTGCGCATCGAAGAAATGTGGGCGATCCTGCTCCCCGGGATTGTGCATGAAGATTTTCACGAGGATCTGAAGGCTCTGTCCGGACTGATTTCCGGTGATGGTTCCAGTTCGAAACCGGCGAAGGCTGCCACCCGGGCGTGAGACCTCGGGATGGGCGCACCAGGACCACCTCGTTCTCCACTGCGAGTTCGACGATGGACGTGATGTGGTTGTCGGGACTGCTGAATCCGGCGATGAATCCGGCAACACCAGATTCGACAAGCATGGCATGGGAATGACCAGATTAAACCGGATGACCATATTGTTTCTAACTCGTCATTGGTCTATTCTCTTCTTTGGGGGCTGCGGGTTCGATGGGAAAGTAGTTCGGCATCCGCGGACGTCCGAATGTGCCGGCGTTATTTTTGGGGGCGGCGGCAACCCCTTCGGTCCTTCGATTAGAGTCATGGCTCAGAACTCTGGTGGTACGGCATTCGCGGCCGCAAAAGAGATGTGGCCAGCCGTATTGGGGGATCGGCTGGCCACACAATTAAACAGTACAGATCCTCTGACACAGTGCGGTGGGATTGGACGTCGACGCGGCGGAGGTTTTGCTCCCGGGGAGAGACACTTCCGTGCCGACGCGCAGGTCACCGCCGGCGGAGCTCGGGCGTCAACCAGAAATTGCTGAAACCAGCATCATCGGGGTTCACATTCACCCCGGGCGGCACGATTTCGTCGATGCGGTCGAGGGTGGATGCGTCGAGCTCGAGCGCAGCGGCATCCAGCTGTGACTCGAGCTGCTCCATGGTCCGGGGCCCGATGATCGCGCTCGTGACCGCGGGGTGACGCAGCACGAACGCGATGGCGAGGTACACGAGCGGGATGCCCAGTTCGTCGGCAAGTCCGCCCAACTTGTCCGCGGCGTCGAACTTGGCGGCTATCTTGGGGTTGCCCAGGTCGTAGCGACCAGGATCGCGATCGCTGCGATGGGTGGCCGGCAGATCCTGTCCCTTGCGGAACTTGCCACTGAGCCATCCGCCCGCTAGCGGGCTCCAGACCAGGGTCCCCATTCCGTGCCGCTGCGTAGTCGGCAGCAGATCGGCCTCGATGCCTCGCGTGAGCATTGAGTAGGGTGGCTGCTCCGTGACGAAGCGTGCCAGGTGGCGCTCACGCGAAGTCCATTGGGCCTCGACGACCTGCGATGGCTGGAACGTGGACGAGCCGATGTAGCGCACCTTTCCCTGGGCGACCAAATCGCTGAGGGCGCCGAGACTTTCCTCGATGTCGGTGTGCTCATCGGGACGGTGCATCTGGTAGAGGTCGATGTAGTCGGTACCGAGCCGGCGCAGGGAGTCTTCGACCGAGCGGATAATCCAGCGGCGCGAACCGCCACGATAGTTAGGCTGCTGTTTCATGCCGTTGAAAAACTTAGTGGCCAAAATGATATCTTCGCGCCTGCCGGATTGGGCAATTGCCTTGCCGACGATCTCCTCCGACTCCCCGAACGAGTAGATATCAGCGGTGTCAATGAAGTTGATGCCAGCATTAAGGGCGCGATGAATGATGCGGATCGAAGCTTCGTGATCTTTGTTGCCCCAATCGCCGAACATCATGGTGCCGAGGGCGAGGCGGCTGACCTCCACTCCCGTGCGTCCGAGGTACGTGGTGGGCTGGGCTGGGCTTTGCGCTGGCATGTTTTTCACTCTACGCCTGCGCTCAGCGGACGGTTTCGCCCGGCTCTACGACCGGGAAGAAGTCGTTCTCCCGCCCGAAGCAGTGCGGGCCGCAACCTCCGCCGCCGTGGGATAGGCCGCCTGGGTGCCATTCTTGGTGGCCGCCATGGCCGCGGCCACGGAGGCGTAACGGGCGGCCGCCAGCAGGGAATCACCGGCGGCCAGGCGGGCGGCCACAGCTCCGGTGAATGCGTCGCCCGCGCCGGTGGTGTCGACGGCGTCAACCCGGGTGGGTGCAATGCGCGCCACGCGCGCGGGCGAGGTGGAATCCAGCACCACGGAACCCTGCGAACCAAGCGTGACCAGCACCCGGGACAGGCCGCGCGCGGCTAACCTGGCCACGGCGGGTTCCCACTCGGACTCCGGGTCCTGCGCGGAGGGCAGTGTGAAGCCGTCCAGGAACTCCGAGGCCTCGTGCGCATTCACCAGCAGCACATCCGTCAGCGCCGCCAGTTCGGACGGAATGGACGCATAGGGTGAGAGGTTCAGCAAAACGGTGGCGCCGCCGTCGTGCCCTGCCTGCGCCGCGGCCTGCACGGTATCCAGCGGCACTTCCAGGCACAGGCAGACCACCGCGGCACCGGCAAACGAGTCCGCGTCCATCTGCTCCGGAGCCAGCTTGCCGTTGGCACCGGCGGAGATGATGATCGAGTTCTCCCCGTGGCTGTCGACGGAAATCACCGCGACACCCGTGGGCCCGGCGGTGCAGCGCACGCGGCTGACATCGACCCCGGCGGCCGCAGTGGAGGCCAGCAGCATCGCCCCGTTGGCGTCGTCGCCCACCGCGCCGATCAGCGTCACCGAACCACCCACCAGGCTGGCCGCCACGGCCTGGTTGGCACTCTTACCGCCGGCGTTGACGGCAAAACCGGTCCCGTGCAGGGTCTCGCCCGGCAGCGGCAGGCGGTCGCAGTAAATGGTCAGGTCTGCGTTCAGCGAACCGGCCACAATGATGCGTCGGGAAGTCATGGCGTGCCTTTCCAGGCTGTCGGTGGCGGGCAGGTGCGGGCTGGGTGCGGGCAGGTGCGGGCATTTAAGCGTGGACCTCGGCGTCAACCGGCTTGGGAATCAGCAGCGAGGAGGCCAGCGCCAGCGCCGTGATCACCAGGGCCACAATCACCACCGTGGTGTAGGACGCCACAACGCCCATGGTTCCAGCGGCCACCAGAATCGCCGGCAGCACCAAAAAACTCAGGCCGGCGCCCAGGTTAAACGCGCCGGCGTTCATCCCGGGCAGGAAGCCGGGGTTGCCCTCGGGGGAGTGCACCACGCCCAGGCCGTTGAGCATGATGTTCACGGTGCCGGCATACATAATCCCCAGCAGCACCGTGCCGGCAATCATCAGGCCCAGGTTGTGCAGGCCAAAGAAACCGATCACGGCCAGCGCCACCAGGGCGCCGATCAGGCCGATCCGCAGCACCCGGGTGTAGCCGAGCACGGGCGCCAGCCGGCCGGTGATCGGGCCGAAGACCCAGCCGAGCAGGGCGTACGGGGTGAGGATGAGCAGCGACATTTCGGTGGCGCCGATGCCGAAGCCGGGATCCGCCGCCTGCACAAACGCGGGCACAATGCCGTTGATCACGGCGAAAATGCCGGTCATGGTCAAGGTGGTGGTCAGCAGGGTGGCCCAGGTGGCGCGCCGGCGCAGGTGCACCATTTCCACCATCGGGTGCCTGGAGCGTTTCTCCGTGTTCCAGAACAAGAGGAAGCCGACGACGGCGATGACCGCCAGGACGATCGTCTGCACCAGGGTGTCGGTCGAGTAGGCGCCCAGAAGGGATGTTGCCTGGTTGAGGGCCGTCAGCAGGGCACCGACCGCAACGACGATGAAGAACACGCCCCGCCAGTCCATCCGCGTGCCCTCGCCGGGCTTGCTTTCGCGGGAAAGGAAGGCCACCAGCACGGCGGCGGCCGCTCCGAGGACCACCATCAGCCAGAAGATGCTGCGGAAACCGTAATGCTGTGCGAAGAAGCCGCCCACGAACGAGTCAATGCCGGCAATGCCGCCGTTGACCGCCGTAATCAGGCCCATCAGTCCGCCGTATTTCTTGGCGTCGGTGACTTCGGAGCGCAGCATGATCAGGGCCAGCGGCACGGTAGGGCCGCTGACACCTTGGACGATGCGTCCCACGAACAACCAGGTGACGTCTGGGGCAACGGCGGAGATGACCGAGCCGGCGGCCATCATGATCATCATGCCCAACAGCACCTTTTTGCGGCCGATGATGTCGCTCAGGCGGGGCAGGAACAGGGAAAACAGCGCCGCCGCGGTGAAGAACCAGGTCTGCGACAGACCGATCACGGCCTGGTTGATGTGCAGTTCCTCGCCCATGGTGACCAGGGCGGGACTGAGCATGGACGCGTTGAGCTGGAAGGCGATACAGGCGGCCAGCAGCGCCACCATCAGGGCCGTGACGCTGCCGGCTTTGGACTTGGTGCGGCTGAAGGCGGTACTCATGCTTCCACATCCCCGATCCGGACCAGCGCGTCGGTGACGAGGTCCCAGAACTTCTGATGGTCCAGTTTTACCGCAACGGAGGTGTTGCAGTCCGCGGGCGCCGGTGCCCGGAAGTCCGCAACCGTCATGCCAAGGGTGAGCGTGCCGTTCAATTCAATGTCCACCGGGACCTTTTGCGTGGTCATGACGGACGGGTCGATCACGTAGGCCACGGCGCAGGGGTCGTGCACCGGCGGGTAGTCGAAGCCCTGCGCGTCCTTGTAGGTTTTGGTGAAGAATTCCATCAGCTCCATGACGAACCTGGCCGGTTTGGTACCCACGGCCTCAATCCGCGCCACCACGTCCGGGGTGGCCAGCGCCTGGTGTGTCAGGTCCAGGCCCACCATCACCACCGGCCACTTTTCGTTGAACACGATGTGTGCGGCCTCGGGGTCGATCTTGATGTTGAACTCGGCCATGGCGCTCCAGTTGCCCACGTGATAGCCGCCGCCCATCAGCACAACTTCCTTCACGCGCTCCACGATGCGCGGTTCCTTGCGGGCTGCCAGGGCAATGTTGGTCAGCCCTGCGGTGGGGACAATGGTTACCGTGCCGGGCTCGTGCGCCATGATGGTGTCGATGATGAGGTCGACGGCGTGTCTTGGGTCGAGCGTGATGGTGGGCTCCGGCAGAACCGGGCCGTCCATGCCGCTGTCCCCGTGGATGTCCGGCGCGGTCTCGATGTTACGCACCAGCGGCCGCGGGCAGCCGGCCGCAAACGGAACCCCGGTGATGCCGGCGATGGTGCCCACGGCCAACGCATTGCGGGTTACCTTTTCCAGGGTCTGATTGCCGACGACGGTTGTTACCGCGAGCAGCTCTATGTCCGGATTGCCGTGAGCCAGCAGGATGGCGACGGCATCGTCGTGGCCGGGGTCGCAATCCAAAATGATCTTTCGGGGGGTGCGGGCGTCGAAGGTGTCCAGGCCCGCCGTGCGGGACTTCTCGGAGGTTAATTCCGGCTCAGGGTTCAATTTTTTCTCCACGTCATGGGGGCCGTTAGCGTTGGGGCCGCAGGGTCATCTCCAGAATTCTGGCACCCCGCCGCGCGCACGTCAAGCGCTTAATGTGAAATGCATCAAGCGCTTGACGTTTAGTGGGCGTGCGACGCGCCTGGCTGACGATACGATCGAGGGATGGAGACTGAACCACGTACCAACGTCCCATCGCAGAGCCGCCCCCGCGCCACGGCCGCCATGGTGGCGGCCCTCGCTGGCGTGTCCACCGCCACGGTGTCCTTGGTGACAAACGGCAAGACCGCCGGCAGGGTTTCCACGCAGAACATAGCGAAGGTGGAACGGGCCATAGCGGAACTCGGCTACGTCGTCGACGGCATTGGCAGCTCCCTGGCGAAGGGCCGCAGCAACATCGTGATCCTGGTGGCCCCCGATGTTTCCAACCCCTTCTTCGCTGAAGTCATTGCAGGCGTTCGGTCTGCCATGGGGAAGGAATTCCAGCTGCTGCTATCCGTCACCGACGCCGGGCAGACGCCGCATCCGGACGACATCCGGAAACTCTTCTCCCTGCGTCCGGCCGGATTCCTCGTGGATGCCCCGAATGCAGATTTCCTGGCGGCCTTGTCAGCGACCGGCCCCATGGTGCTGCTGGATGCGCCAGGGATCGACAGCCAAGCGCCGTCGGTCAACTTTGATGTCGGCCACGGAGCACGTGAACTGGCCAATCATCTGGCCTCCGCCGGTCACCGCACGGTTGCGTACCTGGACAGCGTGACCGGCACCGAGACTTTCCGGGTGCGGCGCGAAGCTTTTTATGACCAGGCCGCCAAGCTTGGCATGGCGGTGCCGGAGGGCGCGCTCGCGAGCACAACGGTCGACGTCGGAGCTGCCGCGATGTCATTCGCCGCGGCCTGGCCGGCGTGGCAGCAATCGGGTGTGACCGCCGTCGTGTGCTGCACTGACACGCACGCCTACGGCGTGGTGCAGGAAGCGCGGGTACAGGGTGTGCGGATCCCTGACCAATTGGCCGTCACCGGATTTGATGATCTGCCGTACTCGGCCGCCAGTAATCCGGGACTGACCACGGTTCACCTTCCCGCGAGGGAATTGGGCACCACGGCCGGTGAGTGGTTACGACGGCTCATGGCCGGCGGCGTCGTGGATCAGCCGCATGTGATGTTGGAAAGCACTCTCGTGATACGTGGTTCGACAGTTTCACACCCGATGGCTCACGCCGGCACGGAGAACTGGCTGAAATAGCCGGCGGGCACGAGACGGGGCATGGGGCGCGGCTTCTGCCTCGCCCCATGGTAAGGCCGGCAGCGGGAGATCAGCGGGAGATCAGCGGGAGATCAGCGGAGATCAGCGGGAGATCAGCGGGTGTTGAGCAGGTCCTTCATGCCAGGCGGTTGGCCAGCCGGTCATTTTGGTGATTTCCGCGGCCTGGGCCGCCTTGATCTGCGTGGCGAGTTCCTTGGTGCGCGGATCGAGTCCGTCCTCGGCCAGCATCATGTCGCTCATTGTCACGGCCTGTTCGTGGTGGGGGATCATCATCTGCACGAACATGGCGTCGGCACTGTTATGCGCGGACGCGGACGGCGGGGAAGACTGGGCGCCCATATTCATGCCCGGCATGCTGCTCGAACTGCTGCCGGTGGCGGGCGGCGGCAGTATTGGTGCCTGTGGGGGAGCCGCAGCCGGCCATGGTGATCGCGGCCGCTAGGGCCAGAGCGGAGATCGAAAGGTAGCGCTTCATAATGTTGTGCGCTTCAAAGTTGGTTGCTGTCTGTCAGCCCTGCAACGGTGCGTACAGGCGCAGACCGTGCTCACCGGACTCGGCTTGGGTTCAGGTCGAGGCGGCGCAGCAGTTGCGCATTCAGAGCCACGACGATGGTGGAGATCGACATCAGGATTGCCGCGACGGCCGGGGAAATGGCGACGCCGGCAAAGGCGAGCACGCCCGCGGCCAGGGGGACCGCAACGATGTTGTAGCCGGTGGCCCAGATCAGGTTCTGGATCATCTTGCGGTAGCTGGCCTTGGAGAGCTCGATCATGGAGACCACGGAGCGCGGGTCATTGCCGGCCAGGACGACGCCTGCCGATTCCATGGCGACGTCGGTGCCGGCACCGATGGCGATGCCCACCTCGGCGCGGGCCAGGGCGGGGGAGTCGTTGACGCCGTCGCCGACCATGGCGACCTTCAGCCCGCGGTGCTGCAGTTCCAGGACCTTCTTGTCCTTGTCCTGGGGCAGGACCTCAGCAAAGATCTCGTCGATGCCCAGGTCGGCGTCGGCAACCTGGCGTGCGTCGCCGGCGATCATGGCGACCTTCACTCCGCGTTCCTGCAGTTCCCGGACCGCGGTACGGGACTCTTCGCGGACCTCGTCCTCCAGTGTGGTCGTGTGGTCGTGATGCGGGGTGTTCACGACTCTCCTTTTGGCTCGGTGCGGTGTTCAGGCGTCGGCGAGCCGGTTGCCGGCTTCCTCGACGGCCGTCCGCAACGCCGTCGAGGGCCTGCCGTTGTTCAGTGATGCCGGAGACGCAGCGGCCGCAGGCCATGCCGGAGACCTGGAACGAGACCGCGTCGGCGGCCGGCCGGACCGGGAGCGTCGGGTCAATTCAGCAGGCGCTCCGCTGGACCGTGGGGGTGAGGACCTTCATTGCGTGCCGGCCGACGGGGCCGTGACGTCATGGTCGGTACTGCCGAACTTATACCCCCATGGGGTATCTGTCTAGTATTGCGCAGCTGCCAGCCCTATCCACGACCGGGTGGACGGGCGGAGTGCATTTGTCGGCTGCTGTCGGGGAGAATCCTGTGCCGGTAGAATCAACAGTGGCCATACAGCTCCTGCCGACAGCGAGCCGCGGTCTTGGTCGGGCCGCAACGACCGCGGAATTGCCCGCAGAACGCACCGGTGACGGACGGTACTCCGGCCGCCAGAACACCCCTTGATAGGACTGCATCAATGAGCCTGATCCGGCTGAACGACGTCAGCGTCCGCTTCGATAATGTACAGGTCCTGCGGGAGGCGTTTTTCCGGCTCGAGCCAGGGGACCGCGTCGGGCTGATCGGCAAGAATGGCTCCGGTAAATCGACCATTCTGAAGCTGATCCTCGGCCAGCTGCCCCCGGACAGTGGGACTGTCGCTCTGGAGCTTGGCACCAAGGTGGGCTACTTCTCCCAGTTCTCCGAGTTGAACGGCGCCGCCACCATCTGGGAAGTCCTCGACGCCCTGTTCGTCAACATCAAGGTCATCGAAGCCGAACTGGCATTAATCGACGCGGCCATCGCCGCGGACCCCTCGGATGCTGCGGAACTTGACCGGCTGATCCACCGCCAGTCCGAGCTGTTTGAGGATATGGACCGGCTCGACGGGTGGGACTACCAGCGCAACATCGACAAGGTGCTCACCACGCTCGGCTTCAACGAAGCCCACCGTATCTGCGCCATCGATGAGCTGTCCGGTGGCTGGCGCAATCGTGCAGCCCTGGCGAAAATCCTGCTCGAGGGACCGGATGTGCTGCTGCTGGATGAGCCCACCAACTATTTGGACGTCGCCGGCGTCGAATGGCTCGAAAGCTGGTTCAGGACTTTTAAAGGTGCCGCGATCATTGTCTCGCATGACCGGAAGTTCCTTGACGCCGTCGTCACCCGCATTATCGAGGTGGAGAACTTCCACCTGCATGAGTACCCGGGCAACTTTGGCGAGTACGTGGTGGCGAAACAGTTCCGGCTCAAGACCCTGGAAAGCCAGTTCGTGCACGAGTCCGAGCTCCTGGCACTCGAGGCGGAAGGACTTTCGGACCGCCGCGAGGCCGCGAAGGCTGCCGGCAAGGGCCTGGGGAACCAGCTGGCCAAGATCAAAAAGTCCCGCGCACCTCGGCCGGTGGACAAGATCATCACCGAAATATACGGCGGCCTGCACGTCAAGGATGTGCTGTGCCGGGTGGAGGGGCTCGCCAAGGCCTACGGTGAAAAGCTGTTGTTCAACGACCTGAGTCTCGAGATCCGGCGGGGCAACCGGATCGTGGTGCTGGGCGCGAACGGCAGCGGCAAGACCACGCTGCTGCGGGTGTTGACGGGGGAGGAGCAGGCGGATTCGGGCGACGTGGTCTGGGCGAAGGGCGCGGGGTTGGTCTCCTACAACAAGGTGCTGGAGGAGCTCGACGACGACGACACGGTCACCCATGCGGTCAATGCGATGCCTGACAGCCTGGCACTGACCGCGACGAAAAAATCGGTCAACAGGTTCCTGGCGATGTTCCAGTTCTCCGAGGCCGACCTCGCGCAGCGGATCGGGAATCTGTCCGGCGGGCAGCGGGCGCGCGTGGCCATGGCGCAGTGCCTGCTCTCCGGCGCCTCGGTGCTGCTTTTGGATGAGCCGACCAACCATCTGGACCTGTCCAGCACGCAGGTGATGGAACGGGCGCTGCTGCATTTCCCGGGCGCTGTGGTGGTGGTCAGCCACGACCGGTTCTTTACCGACAAGATTGCCAACCGGCGGCTCGTTTTCGCGTCAAACGCCGCAAAACCCGGTGAAATCGAGGTGCTGGCCGCCTGAGTCCCGTTGGCTGCAAGAGCTGCGTCCCGTTGGCTGCAAAGAGCTGCCTTTGAGGAGGCGGGCCCTGCAGGGCGGGGACCGTGCAGGGCGACGCGTGCAGGGCGGGAACAATGTTCAACTTCTTGCGTAAGAACCTTGTTTTCGCGTTGATCCGCTGTTGTGCTGGTATCACGGTCTGCGGGCGCAATGTGTGCGAGGGCCGAAGGTGTGCCATCATTAATTTAGAGTTGGCCCTGCAGAGTGGGGGGAGAGCCAATACAGACGCCGTTCACCCGGTGCCTGAACCCTAATCTCAGCCCGAAAGGCCTCTCCTATGTCCCCAACCATTGAATCCACCGCAGTGCATGCCGGCGCTCGGGTCGTCAGCAGCTACGTCATGACGGATGGTTCACCCCGCTATGGGATTCTGGCGGAAGGCCGGAACGCCGGCGGGTTTGAAGCGGCCGATGAATATCCGAAGGTTCCCATAAGTTCGGCAGCGCGGATGGGACTGAACCATCTTGCCGCGGCAATCAATCACCGCCTTGCCCAGGAGTGGTCAGACCGGGAGGATCCGCTACTCGTGGACCTGCGGAACGAATACCCGGCGGAATTGAAGGTTGCGGAAGCCAACGTCAGGACTTTGCTCGGGACCGCCAAGGAGTGGCGGCTGAGGGCGCAGCGGAATTCCGACCGGGAGTTGACCTCGCTGACCGCGCGGCGACGGACCAAAGGCCAGCTACTGCGGGCACTGATGCAGCGGATCGGCCTCATCATCGCACTGTTCGTCCCCTCCCTCGTCGTGGCCAACGCCGGAGCCCCCGTCGACGTCTTGGTGCTGGTCGGGGTCGGTTCAATCCTGGTGGCCGGCGCGCTTGGCGGCAGGATCACCGAGCGGCTGCGGCTGCCTTCCGGCCCGGCCATCCGCCTGTCCTGGCTAAATGAACTCCGGCAGGACGTCATCGATGCCGAGCTACTGACCATTGTGCACAGCAAAGGCTTCCGTGTCAGCCCGGCCGCCGTCCTGGCTGCCCGGCGCGGATGGCGGCACATCGTTCACGTCACGACCACGATCAACCTGCTCGACAACGGACCGCGCTAACCGGCGGTCCTGATCACCGGCCGTGCCGCACAAAGGGGCGGCCGGTCGGCATCCCGAGAGAAGTCGGAAAAACACGTTCCAGATCCTTTTCCGCATCGTATCCCCGTGCTCAAGCCGGTCACCGCAACCGTGGTGATCCTGGCTGGCGTGGCCATCTGGAATGACTACTCGATGTCCGTCTACCTGCCGGCCAAACCCAGCGTGCAGACCATTGCCCCGGCCATCGGCTCCTTCTTCGCGCAGCAGAGCAGCAACCTGGGCGCGGCCTCCGCCGCGTCGCTGATCGCCGTGCCACCGGTGCTGGTGGCCTACCTGTTCCTGCAGAAATACTTCATCAAGGGCATGGCGGCCGGGGCCGAAAAGTAGCAGGACCCGCCGGTGCCGTGCCTCCAGATGGATGTCGCCGAGCCCGGCTCAGGCAAGGCCCCGGACAAATGACCGGGGCAAGTTGGTGCGGGCGCGGGCAGCTGCGTCAGACCTGTTGCGGCCGCGGGAAGTTGAGTCAGATCTGTTGCGGGCCGCGGGCCGCTGAATCTATCCTCGGACTACCAGCAAAAACCCCGACCGGACTACCGGTGAATCTCCGACCGGACTACCGTGAAGGCGCAACCGACATGCGGATTGAAGGCGCAGCATGGCCACACTGATCTACTCCGGTATCACGTCGCTCGACGGCTACGTAGCGGACAAGGACGGCAGCTTCGACTGGAGTGTGCCGGACGAGGAGGTGCACAGGTTCGTCAACGACCTCGAGCGCCAGGTCGGCACCTATCTCTACGGGCGGCGGATGTACGAGGTGATGGCCGCCTGGGAGACCATATACGCCCGGACGGACCAGTCTCCCTTTGTCCGGGACTTTGCAGAGATATGGCAGGCGGCCGACAAGATCGTGTACTCCGGGACGCTGAAGGCGGCCTCCAGCGCCAGGACGCGGATTGAGCGGGATTTCGACGTCGGGGCGGTCCGGAAGATGAAGACGACGGCGGCACACGACATGACTGTGGGCGGCACTGACCTCGCCGCCCATGCGATCAAGGCAGGCCTGGTTGATGAGTGCCGCATGTTTGTTACGCCCGTCGTGGTGGGAGAGGGCAAACACTTCCTTCCCGATGGAGTCCACCTGAAGCTCGAACTGCTGGAGGAGCGCCGTTTCCGCAACGGGGTTGTATATCTTCGCTATCGCATCAGGACATGACGGCGGACCACCGATCCCTGCCGGCAGGTGGAATCGCCGTGAGCGACGCTTAGCGGAGGAACGACCGGCAGCTCAGGCACTAGCGCTTCCCCCTCCCCTTTGCGGGGGTTCACATGTTGGTTGCAGTATCTGCATCGCTCCATTGCACTTCGAGCAACATGCTTGCATAGTAAGGCGTGTGACTGAGAGCCCGCCGCAGCGGCTGCCAGCCATTCGATGTATCGCCTGCTTAAGTACTAAACGAAGGAAAAAAATGATTGAGAAAGAAACAACATTCTTCAGTGAAGGCAGCCGCCTCAAGGCCACGCTCTATTACCCTGACAATTCAACGAGCGGACCCCAGCCGGCCCTAATTATTAACTCCGGCTACCAGGGATTCAATGAGTTCTACCCGAAGATGTTCGCGCGCCAGATGACGGAGCGCGGATACATCTGCCTTGGATTCGACTACCGTGGGATGGCAGACAGCGAGGGTGACAAGGGCACGGTTCTTATCGAAGAGCAGGTCGCGGATATCCGCAATGCGGTCACTTTCATGCAGTCACAGAAAGATGTTGATGATCAACAGCTGGGACTCATCGGATGGGGAATGGGCGCGGCCAATGTGGTCCTCGCCGCTGAAAAGGGAAGAAACGTTGCTGCCGTGGCTTCGCTGAATGGATTTTACGATGGTGAACGGTGGCTGAAGTCGATTCATTCCTACGATGAATGGACCCGGATTCTCGACGAGGTGCACGAAGACCGCGTGCGGCGGGTCCTTGAAGGGGAATCGAAACTGGCAGACACCTTCGCCCATTACCCGCTTGATCCTGCAACGGACGATTACGTGCAAAAAGAACTCGCTCAAGTGTACGGATTTGGACACCCGACCCGGCTGCAGTTCACAGAATCGATTCTCGATTTGAAGGTGGGAAAAGTGGTCAGGAACCTGGCGCCGACGCCGCTGTTCATCGGACATGGGTCGCGCAATTCTCTGCACCCTTACGACGAGGCCTTGGCCTTGTACGCGTCGGCGTCGTCCCCGAAAACGCTGTACACCGTCGACGGCCGGCACAATGATTTTATGTACAGTGACCACCCGGAATTTTTGATGCTGTGCGACCGGCTGAAGGAGTTTTTTGACCAGGCATTCCTGGTGAGCTCTTCCCCGTCCCGAAGCGTATCCGCCTAAGGGTCCGAGACAACTGTTTCCTCACCTGGCCCACGGTGCAAGTGGGCGGGGTCCGTCTTCAGAAGTGAAGACTTCTCGGAAACCGTTGCGGTTTATGCAACGGCTTGTTGCATACGTCACATCCGATGCTTAGTATTTGGGACATGGTCATGGAGCAGAAACATACTGGAGCGGCGAGGGTTATGGCAATCCTTGACGTACTAAGTTCTGCGGACGTCGCAGAGTTTCCGGAGGGTATGACCGTTTCTGACGTTTCGCGGTCTATGGGGCGTGAAAAATCGGTCGTGTCGCGCCAGCTTAAAAGTCTGCTGGAGAGCGGCCTGGTTGCCCGCGATGCTGCAGGTCGATATGAGTTGAGCTGGCGGCTGTTTGCTCTGGCTTTGCGCGCCGGTGATCAGCGTTTGATGAAAACCGCGGGGCCGGTGATGTTGCGCTTGACCGAGATGGTTCGGGAGCGGACGTATCTGACGGTGCTCAGCGATGGCGAGGTATTGACGGTTCACTCGGAGAGCTCGAGGCGCTCCATTGAAGCGGTGGGCTGGGTGGGACGCACAGTGCCGGTGAACCGCAGTTCAAGTGGGATGGCGCTGCTGTTGGACCATGAAGATGAACATATTGTCGACATCGTCCGGCGGGGCGACGACGGCATCACGGCCCGGGAGGCCCGGGAGTTCCTTGCCCGGGTGCAGGACGCCCGCCGTCGGGGCTACACGGTGGCAAACCGGATATTTGACCCGGAACTGTTGGGCATCGGCGCACCGGTGCGCGATTATTCTGGACGAATTACAGCTGCCGTGAACATTTCGGGCCCTGCACTCCGTATTGAACCTCATATACACGTGTTCGCGGGTCACCTGCTTTCGGCCGTCCAGGCTTTTCAACAACCACTTTCGGCGGTTCGCTCTTTGGCGTAGTGGCCACTCCATGTTCCGGAAACCTAGATCTGCTGTCCTCGAACTTTCCGTTTATCCATCTAGTCAAGAAACTAACAGGAGAAATCATGCAACGCTTCGCCCTGCCCTTTTTCAAGCCCGCGTTCGCGGCCCTTCCCACAGTCTGATCCGGTATCGCCGTGTTGCTGTCGTATTTGGCCGATAACGCTACTCGTTTGCTGTTCCTGGCGGAGCAGCACGCTGAACTGGTTCTCATCAGTGTCGCAATTTCGGCGGTCATAGGAATAGGGCTTGCCCTGGTGACGGAGTCGATGCCCGGCCTGCGGCAGGCGCTGTTGTCCGTGACCGGCACGCTCCTGACCATCCCATCCTTCGCCCTGTTTGCCCTCATGATCCCGCTGCTGGGCTTGGGCGTCGCTCCGACCGTGGTGGCTCTGGCGATCTATGGGATCTTCCCGATCCTGCGCAATACAGTGACCGGAATTGAGGGCGTGGACCCAGCGGTCATCGACGCCGCCCGGGGCCTGGGCATGGGCCGGGGAAGGCGGATGCGCACGGTCGTGATCCCGCTGGCATGGCCGGTGATACTGAACGGTATCCGGACGGCCACGATCATGCTTGTTGCGACCGCCGCGATCGGCGCCGTCGTCCGCGGGCCCGGACTGGGAGAGCTGATCTTCCGCGGCCTGGCCCGCATCGGGGGAGCGAACGCCCTGAATGAGGCTTTGTCGGGAGTGATCGGGGTTGTGCTGGTGGCACTGGTCCTTGATCTCCTTTTTATCGCGATCGCGAAAATCACCACTCTGCGAGGATTAAATGTCTGAAAAACCAGAATGCAGCCCGGACACCATGATTTTCCTGGACGGCGTGTCGAAACGCTACGCCGATCAGCCCAAGGCCGCGGTGACTGGCCTGTCGATGGAAATCAAGCGCGGTGAGTTCGTGGTTCTGGTCGGCCCCTCGGGGTGCGGGAAGACCACGACACTGCGGATGATCAACCGCCTGGTCGAACCCAGCGAGGGACGGATTTGGATCGACGGCAAGGACGTCACCCACGTCGACGTGGATCGCCTGCGCCGCGGTATCGGTTACGTGATTCAGCAGATCGGGCTCCTGCCGCACCTGACGATCGCCGAGAACGTTGCTTTGGTGCCAAAATTATTGGGCACCCCGAAGGCCAAGAGGGTCCAACGGGCTGAGGAACTGCTGGAGCTGGTCGGTCTGGAACCGGCTACGTATGCCCGCCGTTACCCGCGTCAGCTCTCGGGTGGCCAGCAGCAGCGGGTCGGCGTGGCCCGGGCCCTGGCGGCGGATCCGCCGGTGATGCTGATGGACGAACCCTTCGGCGCGGTGGACCCGATCGCCCGGGAAAAACTGCAGCTGGAATTTCTGCGCCTTCAGGAAAGGATCCGGAAGACGATCGTTTTTGTCACCCACGATATTGACGAGGCTCTGCGCCTGGGCGACCGGATCGCGATCTTCGGCGCAGGGTCCAGGCTGGCCCAGTTCGACACGCCTTTGGAGATACTGAGCAATCCGGCCGACGATTTCGTCCGGGATTTTGTCGGCGCCGGCGCGGCCGTTCGCAGGCTCTCCCTGCTGAAGGTGTCGGACGTCATCGATTTGTCCACCCCGGATGCCGGCGGCCTGCTCAGGACCGTGCAGGTGGGTGCCGGGGAAACTGTGCACCGGGCCTTGGAACAGGTCCTGGCCGCGAGGGCGGAAGGAGTCTGCGTGAAGCTCGAAACAGGTGCTACCCGGTTCATTGACCTGCAGGGGCTGCTGACCGCCGCTGCCGAACCAACGAGGGCGCTCTCATGAGCTCGACCGTGATGGAACGGGTGACGCTGCCGGGAAGCCGGCGCTCAACGCTCTGGGTGATGCCGGCGATCGTGATTGCCCTCGTGGTCGGAGTTTCCCTGTATGTCAGCTCCATTCCCCTGGATTCCAGTGAAACCCGCAGCATGGCCCCCGGGGTGGTCCTTGCCTCGCTGTGGCAGCACGTGCAGCTGGTGGCCGTCTCAACCGTGCTGACCATCGTCATCGGTGTCCCGGCCGGCGTGGCCCTGACCCGGCCCCGTGCCCGCAGAGCCGGCGGGGCTGTTTTGGCTGCAGCGAATGCAGGCCAAGCCGTCCCCTCGATCGGTGTGCTGGTCCTGCTGGCCATGCTGTTCGGGGTCGGTTTTTGGATGGCGGTGATCGCCTTAGTCGTCTATGCCCTGTTGCCGGTCCTGCGCAACACGATGGTCGGCATCCGGCAGGTCAACCCGGCGCTCATCGACGCCGGGCGGGGGATGGGCATGAGTGCCCGGGAGGTCCTCTACACCATCGAGCTCCCCCTCGCAGTCCCCGTGATGCTAGCCGGGATCCGGGTCGCGCTGATCCTGAACGTGGGGGTGGCTACCCTGGCCGCTTTCACCAACGCGGGTGGCTTGGGAACCATCATTTCCTCGGGGATTTCCCTGAACCGGATGCCCGTACTCATTCTTGGCAGCGCGCTGACCATCGCTCTGGCCCTGACCGTGGACTGGCTGGCCGGCATCGCCGAGCGCCTGCTTCGTCCGCGCGGAATCTGAAAAACAACCAATCCAAAAGGAGACACAGATGCGTAAAAGTTTGCTTGCTGCCGTCGGGTTACTCAGCGTGGTGTTGACCAGCGGCTGCGCCCTGAACAGCAGCGGCCCGGGGCAGGCCGCGGGCCCGGCCCAAGACGGCCCGCTTAAGGGTGCCACCTTGAACGTGGGCTCGAAGGAATTCACCGAGCAGCTCCTGCTATGTGAAATCACTGCTGAACGGCTCGAATCCCAGGGAGCGACGGTGAAGCGCACCTGTGGAATGAGCGGATCCAACGCTGTTCGGGGTGCCCTCACCAGCGGAGCCATCGACATGTACTGGGAATACACCGGCACCGGTTGGATCACTGACCTGCAGCAGAAGGAAACGATCACTGACCCGACAGTGATGTACCAGAAGCTCAGCGTAATGGACAAGGCCAAGAACAACGTCGTCTGGCTGCCGCCGGCCGCCGCCAACAACACCTACGCCGTGGCGGTCAAGACCGAGACCGCAAAGAAACTGGGTGTCTCCACGCTCTCGGACTATGCAAAACTGGCTCAAACCGACCCCGGGAACGCCACCTTCTGCGGCGCCTCGGAATTCTTTGGCCGCGACGACGGCTGGCCCGGGCTGGAGAAGGCCTACGGCATGAGCCTGTCCCAGGACAAGGTTGCCACCCTGGCCGAAGGACCGATCTACAACGCGATAGCGAAGAACAACCCCTGCAACTTCGGTGAAGTTTTTGCCACCGACGGGCGCATCGCTTCCCTGGGGCTGACCGTGCTTGAGGACGACAAGCATTTCTTCCCGCCCTACAATCTGTCCCTGAACGTGGGCAGCGCCGTGCTGGATAAGAACCCGCAGATCCAAACCACGATGGAGCCGGTCAGCAAGCTGCTGACTACCAACGAACTGCAGAAGCTCAACGCGCAGATCGACGTTGACGGCAAAACTCCTGAGGAGGTGGCCAGCGGGTGGTTGACGGCCAACAAACTGAAGTAACCGGCGGGGAGCGGCCCCCCGTCCTCACCGTGGGGCTGCTCCAGACCGCCCCCGTCTTCGGCGAAGTCGACTCGAACATCGCCAGGATCATCGATCTGCGTGACCGGCTCGGAAACGTCGACCTGGTACTGACCCCGGAGCTGGCTCTGAACGGGTACGGGTTCGGCCCCGGCGCCGACCTTCAAGCGTTGACCGCGGACGACCCGAGGCTGGACTCGCTGGTCTCCGTGCCCGCCGCCATCGGCATCGGATTCGCCGAAAATGCAGGCAGAGGGCTACCCCGCAACACCTACATGCTCGCCGATTCCAGCGCAAGGACCAGGGACTTCCAGCACAAAATCCACCCGGTCTCCTATTCCCCTTGGAACGAGCACCTCAGCTTTGAGGCCGGCATCGTCCTGGAGACCGCCGTGATCCGTGGCGCCCGGTGCGCCACGGTGATCTGCAACGACATGTGGCACCCTGTCGTACCCTGGCTCGCCGCCAGGGCCGGGGCCGAGGTACTCATCGTGCCCGTGGCCAGCATCGACGGCACCAACCCCGACCAGATACAACGCACCTGGCAGGTGATTCTGGAGCACACGGCCCTGCTGCTCCAGTGTTACGTCGTGTTCATCAACCGATGCGGAACGGACGGCGGCGCCAGATTCTGGGGCGGTTCCCGGATTCTTGGCCCAGACGGGAACACCCTCGCCAACGCCGGGGACTCAGAAACCATTCTGGAGGCCACACTGGACCTCGCGGCCCTGCGGAAGCTTCGCGCCGACACGCCAATACTGGCAGAAGCCCGCAACAGCTTCGTGATCGACACTCTGACTCGTGCCGGTCTCGCTCCTGAACCTCGGGGAGGTGGACGCCATGTTTGACGTGCACGTGCACGCCGCTCCCGATGTGGTGGACCGCATCGGCTACGACGATGAAATCTGCTCCCGTTACGCTGACGCGGGATTCAGCGGGTTTGTCCTTAAAGCCCACCACGAGTCCACAGTAGGGCGCGCCGCCGCGCTGGCCCGCTCGTCCGGGCTGGACGTGGTGGGGGGCGTGGCGCTGAACAGCGCCGCGGGAGGCATCAATCCCGCGGCGGTTCTCGCGGCTCTTTCCAGTGGTGGCAGGATGATCTGGTTCCCCACCGCCGATGCACACACCCAGGAGTCCGCGCACCTGCCGCGGCTGAACGACCTGGATCCCCGCCTTGACCGGCACACGCTGGCCGTTCCCCCGGTACTCGTTCCTCGAGACAACCAGATGGCCGACATCGCCCTCGTTCTGGATTTAATTGCCGACCACGACGCAGTGCTCTGCACCGGGCATTTGAGCAGACGCGAATGCCGGTGGCTTTTCGACCAGGCCAGGAGCCGTGGCATCTCCCGGTTCCTGCTCACCCATCCCTCCTATACGGTTCCTGGGATGAGCCCGGCCGAGATCGGTGAACTCGCCGATGTGGGAGCCTACGTGGAAATTACCGCCTACCAGCTGTGGCATCAGCCAGGAATGACCGAGACCGGTCTCGCGGCGGTAGCACGAGCCGCCGGGGACCGGCTGGTCCTTGCCTCGGACGCCGGCCAACCGGACAGCCCTCAGCCGCCCCAGGCATTGGAACAATTGGTCAAGGCCCTCGGCGGTCAGGGCCTTGACCACGGTCGGTTGCAGTCCGCGGCCGATGAGACCCCCAGAAAGCTTGTACTGAAATGAATTCTGACATCACGCCGACATGGGCCGGAGAAATCCGTGCCAGCATCGATGGGGATTTCCGTACTGACGCCGGCACCAGAGCCGCGTTTGCCAGCGACGCCTCCAATCACCGGGTGCTGCCCCAAGGTGTTGCCTTTCCACGCCATGCCGGGGACGTCGCCTTCATAGTTCAGGTTTGCCGGGAGGAGGACATCCCTGTCACCGCGCGCGGCACTGGAACTAATATTGCTGGCAACGCCATCGGCCCCGGAGTAGTCGTTGACTTCACCCGGCACATGAACAACATCTTGTCCGTGGACCCCGAAGCCCGTACCGCCGTCGTCGAACCCGGGGTCATCCTGGACGCACTCCGGGCACGAGCAGAGCATGACGGGCTCACCTTTGGCGTTGATCCGTCCACGCACGACCGGTGCACCTTGGGCGGGATGATCGGCACCAATGCCTGCGGATCCCACTCCGTGGCATGGGGAACGACCGCGGACAACGTCCATGCTCTGGACCTTGTCTTGGCCGACGGCACCTCAGCCTCCGTCGCCGCCCACGGCCGCACCGGCCAGCCCATCCCGGATTCCGCTGCCGGGCTGGTGAAAGAACTCATCACCGTCCGAGACGCCTATCTGGGGGAAATCCGCACCGAACTGGGAACTTTCCGTCGGCAGATCTCCGGATACGGCCTGCAGTACCTCTTACCCGAAAACAACCTTGACGTTGCCAAGGCCCTCGTCGGCAGTGAAGGCAGCTGCTCTCTTATCACGGCCGCGACCGTGAAACTGGTCAGGTCCCCGCCCGTGCGCCAACTCGTCGTCGCCGGCTACCGGGACGAATATGCTGCCGCCGTCGCGGCTCCCGTCGTGGCCCAGGCAGGCCCGCTGACGGTGGAGGGCATGGAAGCCGAATTGGTCCGCGCCTCCGACTCCCGGCCGGGGCCCGGGCATCGCCCTACCCTGCCGGAGGGCAGCGCGTGGCTGCTGGTGGAGGTTGGCGGGTTCAATGACGACGACGCCCGCGCCAAGGCGGAGGAGATGCGCAAGGTGGCACGCGAGACGGGTGCCATCGACGTGCAGATCATCGTCGGCGCCGCGCAGCGCGGCTACTGGTCCATTCGCGAACGCGGCGCCGGGCTGGCTTCCCGTACCGCAGACGGTCAGGAAGCGTGGCCGGGGTGGGAGGACGCCGCCGTCCCTCCAGAAAACCTGGGTGCCTACATCAGGGATTTCCGGTCCCTAATGGCGAGGTTCAACGTCCACGGCATGCTCTACGGACACTTCGGTGAAGGCTGCCTGCACATCCGCATCGATCACAACCTCTTCACGGCCGAAGGGGTCCGCCACTTCCGGCACTTCCAGGAAGCCGCAGCAGAGGTGGTAACCTCCCATGGCGGGTCGCTCTCCGGTGAACACGGCGACGGACGCGCCCGCTCGGAACTGCTCGACCGGCAGTACTCGCCCCGGATGCTGGCGGCTTTCGGCGCCTTCAAACATGCTTTCGACCCCGGAAAACTGCTCAATCCGGGCATCATCGTCGATCCCGCACCCTTGGACGCGGATCTGCGCAATTTGGGACAGCAAAGCGCCACGAAAGGTCTGGCCTTCGCCTATTCGGATGACTCCGGTGACTTTACCAAGGCGGTGCGCCGCTGCGTCGGCGTCGGATCCTGCCGCACAACCTCAGGAGGCGGCATGTGTCCGTCCTTCCGCGCTACCCAGGACGAACGCCACAGCACCAGGGGCCGGTCCCGACTGCTCTCCGAGATGATGAACGGCTCCCTGCAGGAGGAAGGCTGGCGTTCCACCGAGGTCAAGGATGCCCTTGATCTGTGCCTGTCCTGCAAGGCCTGCCATTCCGAGTGCCCGGTTTCGGTGGACATGGCCACCTACAAAGCCGAATTCCTATACCAGCATTACAAGGGCCGGATCCGGCAGGCCTCGCACTACTCCATGGGGTGGCTGCCGCTTTGGCTCCGTCTCGCCTCGCCCATTGCGCCGCTGGTCAACCTTGCGATGGGCATCCCCGGCGTGGCCAAGTTGGCGAGGACGCTGGGCGGAATCGACCAGCAACGCGCCATCCCGAAACTGTACCGCCGCACCGGGCGCAGCGCCCTGCGCCGCACGCCCGCCCCCGATACGGCCACCCCTGAGATGGCCACCCCTGATATGGCCGGGGCGCAGCCGGTCATCGTGTGGCTTGACTCCTTTACTGATTCATTTTCGCCTGGGATCACGGGGCAGGCTGTCGCATTGCTGCGTGCCGCTGGTTACCAAACCCTTCCGCCGCCCCGGGGGTTGTGCTGCGGGCTGACGTGGGTCTCCACCGGGCAGCTCGACGCCGCCAAGACCATCATGCGGCGCACCGTGGCGGCTTTGGATGACGGGAGCGAAACCCCTATCATCGTTCTCGAGCCCAGCTGCGGGGCAGCGCTGCGCACCGACGTCGTCGAACTGCTCAACACGGACGCCGCGAAGCGTGTTTCGGCCCGCGTAAAGTCCCTGGCCGAGGCGCTCTCCGGCCGCGGTCTGGATTTCGATCACAGCATGCCCACCAAAGCGCTGGCGCAATTCCATTGCCACCAGCGCAGTACCTTCGGCACTGAAGCCGACACGGAACTGCTGATCTCGGCGGGGCTTGACGTCACCTCGGTCACAGACGGCTGCTGCGGCCTCGCCGGTAACTTTGGTTTTGAAAAAGGACACTACGACGTCTCGGTGGCATGTGCAGAACAGTCCTTCATGCCGGCCTTGCAACAGGCCGGTCCGGAAGATGAGGTAGTTGCCGATGGCTTTTCCTGCCGCCTCCAGATCGAACAAATAGGAAAAAGTCCGTCCAAGCACTTGGCCCAATTGCTCCACGAGCGGCTCATCCCGAACACCGAACGCAACTGCGAGCCTGATTCCGGCGACACCGCGGCGCTTAGCGAGCGCTGACCGGTGGCAGGAGCGTGGCAGTAGCTGCCCCCGGGGGCGCTCAGGAGTCGTCGTCTCGGGCACTCTGAAATTCCTGCGCGGATGCGACCCGCCGTTCTCCGGCGAGGTCCGCGCCGGACGTAATCGATCTTCAATTCCTGAAGTACGTCTGAAACGAACTCTTCCGCGAATATTCCGCCGGTCGCTCAGGGGAGCTTGCTGAAGGTTTCGGCTTGCGGTTTGGTTCCCTGCACGATGATTTGGTCGTCACCGTCGAGGATGGTCTGGGCCGTCGTGTGTTCCCAAGCATTTCCGGAGCGCTTTACTGCGACGATGGTGATGCCGTATTTGTCTCGGAGTTGGAGCACTCCGAGGGGTCGGTCAGTCGCGACCGCCGGGGGGCGGGTTCGGATCATGACGAAGTTGTCTTCGAACTCCACGTAGTCCAGGATCGATCCCAGGACCAGATGGGCGACCCGGCGGCCCATGTCGTGTTCGGGCCGGATGACGTGTTCAACCCCGAGCTGGCCCAGGATTTCCGCGTGCGGTTCGCTGATGGCTTTGGCCCAGATCTGCGGTCTCTTAAAGGTCAGAAGCCGTGACGTGGTGAGGATGCTGGCTTCGATGTCTGAACCGATGCCCACGACGGCGCGGTCAAATTCGTGGACGGAGAGCTGGCGCAGCACTTCCTCTTTCGTGGAATCCGCGCGCACCACATGCGTCAGGCGTCCATTGAATGACTGAACGGTGTCCTCGTCGGCGTCGATCCCCAAGACTTCCGTGCCCTGGGCTTCCAATTCCAGCGCGAGGGCACCCCCGAAGCGGCCCAATCCGAGGACCGCGACGGAGTTGGCCTGCGCGATCCGGTCGCCGGTCCGGGTGGAGAAAATGTTCTTAGCCAATGAGTGGCCTTTCCTTGGGGAATTCATAGAGTATGGGACGACGCCGCAGGGCCAGAGCTGATCCGAGGGTGACGGGCCCGAGGCGTCCAACGAGCATCAGGATGATCAGGATCACCTGCCCAGCCGGCGGGAGACCGGCGGTGATGCCGGTGGACAGCCCCACGGTGGCGAACGCGGAGACGACTTCAAAGAGAATCTTCTCCTGCCCGAAGCCGGAGATGAGCATCAGGATCATGGTCGACACGACGACCAGGGCGATCGCGAGCAGGACAACAGTGATGGCCTGCCGGTGAACAGCGCGGGAAAGGCGCTTGCCGAAGATGTTGACGGCGGTTCCGCTACGCACCTCGGTGGAAAGGATGAAAAACAGTACGGAAAAGGTCGTTATTTTCAGCCCTCCAGCGGTGCCGGCGGGGCCGCCCCCGATGAACATCAGGATATCCATGCCCATCCAGGACACGGGGTGCATCTGGCCTATATCGATGCTGTTGAAGCCCGCTGTCCGGGTGATTGCTGACTGGAAGAATCCGGCGAGAATCCGTTCGCCCGGCTGCAGGTGTCCCAAAGTGGCAGGGTTCATCCATTCCACGGCCACAATGAATGCCGTTCCTGCGATCAGGAGCACCACCGACCCGCTCAGGACGAGTTTGGTGTTCATGCTCCACAGCACCGGACGGCGGTACTGGCGGCGCAATTCAAAGAGCACCGGGAATCCGAGTCCACCGATGATGACCGCGACGGCAATGGGAAGGCATATCCATGGGTCGGCCACGAAGCCCGTCAGGTTATCTGAAAACAGGGCGAATCCGGCGTTGTTGAATGAGGAAACTGAATGGAATACGCCCAGCCACAGTGCTTTGCCGGGCGCGTAACCGTATCCGGTCATGAAACGTATCGTCAGTACCAGTGTCAGGACGGCCTCCGTGCCGAGGCTGATTTTCAGGACCCCCAACAGGACAAGGCGCACATCTCCGATGCCCGTGCTTTTGGTCTCCGCAGCGGCCGATAGCCTGGACCGCAGGCCCAGCCTTCGGGCCACCAGAACCCCGAGCACGGTGCCGAACGACATGACACCAAAACCGCCGATTTGAATCAAAACCATAATGATTGTCTGGCCGAACGGAGTCCAGAATACCGGCGTGTCCACAACGATCAGCCCTGTAACACAAACGGAGGAGGTAGCGGTGAACAATGATTCCAGCAGGGAGGCCCCGCCCGGGCCCTGCTTCGCCACCGGCAGCATCAGTAAAAACGTTCCGGCAGCGATCGCGCCCACAAAGCCTGCCACAATCACCTGGGCCGGATGTTTCGGGGCAAGCCAACGCAGAAAGGTTCGGAAGCCGAGGAGCAATCCCTTCCACGCAGAGGAGAAATTCCCCATGAGAGCAGACAAGCCTTCCTTCATCAATGGGTGGGGCGGCCAAAACAGGCAACTTCGACGCACATATCCGACACGTTATCACCGGCGCAAGACCGGCGTGCGTAGCGGGCCGCCGGCAAAGGTCCAGGCCCGACGGCGCCGCGCACTTGCCGCCCTGACCGGTCCCGTTTTGCTACTTTCGAGGCATGATCTCGATGTTCAGCGGCGCAGAAATCAATGAGCCAATCAACTGCTTCGCCCGCAGCACAAGCCGTGCCACTTCCGGCTATGAACTCAAAGTCGCTCCCTGCTACTCGATCGCTAGGCAATGTGCCCCAGAAATGAGGCTAACCGGAGCCGCCTGCAGCTTCTCAAACGAGCCCCCCACCTTGTCGACGTAGTCCCCATATTCGAGGCAACCGCCCGTCGTGGGGATGTCGCGTAAAAGGATCTCGCTCACTGCGGCGGTACCGGTCTAAGCAGCATAACGACGGGAACCGGCGGTGTCCCGAAGAAGGAGAAGCGCCGCGACCCTTACTTTGGATTGCCTTCCATCGCATTCTTCCGCGCATTGGAATACACACGATATATATCTCTCGTTACCGCAGGCAAAATCGACCGACTGTCCACTTTTCCAGGAAGACATGAAGTGCCGTCGCCAGCTGCGCTCGCCATTGCTGCCGGGACGCAGCTGGGTGTCGAGGTTCCGTTTCCTCCCCAGGAGGGGAGGCAATTTCGAACGTCTCTAGAACGAGCGGACGAACCCGGCAAGCTCCACGACTGTGAGCTCATCGAAGGCATCCGGCCCGATTTCGAGCTGGCCCGCGAGACCCTGCTTTGCGTGGTCATCCTAGTGCCATTGCCCTCGGCTTACGTTGCTTACTAGTCAGTCAATTGCTTCGTTCGTAGGCTGTGAATAGGTTGAGTTCTGCAGCATCCGTGACGACCGAAAATTCCGCCTCTTTTGTGGCGCGGTTGTCCTCGCGGGCGTAGGCCGTTCTTATGACCGTTGGGACGCCGGCAAAAGGTTGGCGTCAACCATAAGGAGGAACACGGAATGACCCAGTATCTGCTCAGTATGTATCAGCCCGATGGGGAGATCCCGCCGCCGGATTTTCTGGAGAAAGTGATGCAGGACATCGACGTCCTCAACCAGGAGATCAAGGATGCCGGAGCCTGGGTATTCACCGGGGGCCTCTACCCGGCGAACACCTCCACCGTGCTGCGGCTCCAGGATGGGGAGGTGCTCACCACCGACGGCCCCTTCGCCGAGGGTAAGGAGCACCTGGGCGGTTTCTGGATCATCACCGCATCAGATCTTGACGCCGCCCTCGAATGGGGCCGCAGGGCCACCCGCGTGACCGGCCTTCCAACCGAGGTTCGGCCGTTCCAGGAATGATGTTCCTGGACTGACCATAAGGTGGCACCCCGCTGGGCTGCCTCCGAGCTCGGCGCGACGGATGATCACCACGAGCGCGAATTCCTGCGGCCCAACCGTCTGGGCTCACTGAAGGTGAACTACCACCTCAAGGCGCTGGAGCGGCACGGGCTGGTGGAACTGATCCAAGAGCGCCGCAAGGGCAACGTGAGCGAGCGCATCGTGCGGGGGATGGCGTCGTCGTTCGTCATTTCACCCGCGGCGCTGGCGGCGGTCCAGGCGGAGCCCGGGCTGTCCCCAGACCGGCTTTCCGCCCGCTGGGTGCTGGCGGTCGAGGCCCGGCCGGTGGTCGATGTCGGGACCCTGATGACCGGAGCGGCGGCGGCCCAAAGCCGCTTGCCACCTTGTCATGGACGGCGAGGCCCGGTTCGCCAGCGCGCCCTTCATCCAAGCGTTACCGCTGCCCGCTATCCGGCTTCATCACCACAGGCAGCCGGCAGAAACGCCGGCCTGATCGAGGAGCAGAACCGTGGGTAAGGACTTTGAGATCGTCTCCGAAACCGACATTGGCGGGGCGCCGCAGCAGGTGTTCGATGAGGTCACGACCGGCAACGCCGGCTGGCTGTGGCCGATGGACATCGAGCCGAAACCCGGGGGCGCCGGATCGAGCGGGGTGAGGTCACGGCGTGGGATCCGCCGCGTCACGCAGATAGCGTATCCGTCTGCGGGTTGGCGCCCTTTGATACGGAGGTTCACTACCTGGACCCGAACTTCATCGGACTGCGGACCACGGAATCCATGTACCGCTTCTTCGGTCGCAATGCTTTCGGCTCGGTGGTGGGGCTGACCGTTCACCTGGTCGGTCCGGCGCCGACGCCAGGGCAGCCGGCGCTGCCTGGCGGGATGAGCTGCCTGGCGGGATGAGCTGCCTGGCGGGATGAGCTGCATGGGCTGTACGTCCGACGGGCTGCAGTGCGCCTAAACCGCGTGACGACCCTGAGGAATCAGCTGGTTTCCTGCCGCGTCGCGCTGACAACGGGGCGGGACCGTGATGACGGTGCTGCTCCGCCCCGTCGTCACGGCTCCGCCCCGTCGTCACGGCTCGGCCCCGTTGTCACGAACGGTCCTGAGTTCTCGGTGCCGAACGGAAACACATGACGCGGCGGCCTTCCTTGAGTAGGTTGTTCCTATGGCAAGCGAAGCAGTAATACTTCCCGTCGGCGGACCGCATGGGGAACGCGAGGTGCGGATCTCCAGCCCTGGGAGGATCCTCTGGCCGGAGCCAGGGATCTCGAAGCTGGACCTTGCCCGGTACATCGTGGCGGTGGGGGAGGCCTTCGTCGCCGCCAATGGAGACCGGCCGGTCTCCCTGCAGCGGTTTCCGGACGGGATCGACGGCGAGCAGTTCTTTTCGAAGAACCCGCCTAAGGGCGCACCGGAGTTCGTCCGGTCGGTGATGGTCGTCTATCCGAGCGCTCGGTCCCATCCGCAGCTGGTCATCGATGAGCCGGCGGCTGCCGTATGGGCGGTACAGATGAACACCGTGGTGTTCCATCCGTGGGCTTCCCGCGCCGGCAATTCGGACAATCCGGATCAGCTGCGCATTGACCTGGACCCGCAGCCGGGCACGGACTTTGCCGATGCGGTCCCGGTTGCACTGGAGCTGAGGTCCGTGCTGGCGGAGGCTGGCCTCACCGCCTTTATCAAGACCTCCGGAAACCGCGGCCTGCACGTGTTCGCCGCGATCGAACCGGTACACGAATTCCTGGATGTGCGTCACGCCGTGATCGCGGCGTCCCGTGAACTTGAGCGCCGCATGCCCCAGAAGGTCACGACGGCGTGGTGGAAGGAAGAGCGCGGCCGTCGGGTTTTCGTTGATTTCAATCAGGCGAACCGCGACCGGACGATTGCAGGCGCCTACAGCCCGCGTGCCCTGGCGCACGCGCCAGTCTCCTGTCCGCTGGCGTGGGACGAGCTGGAGAACGCGGATCCGCGGAACTACACGCTTGCCACCGTGCCGGAGCGGCTTAAAACGGTCGGCGACCCGTGGGCCGACATGCATGCGACGCCCGGGACAATCGGGGAGCTGCTCGGCTGGTGGAAGCGGGACGTGGAGGCCGGATTGGGCGAGCTGCCTTTCCCGCCTGATTACCCGAAAATGCCAGGGGAGCCGCCGCGGGTGCAGCCCAGCCGCGCCCGCAAGCCGGACCCGGCGGCTACGTAGCGCCGCAGCAGGAAACCTCATCGGGTCGTCAGGCGAGCATCTGGCCGTCAGGCGAGCACCCGGTTCAGGTCATAGGCAATGGGCCGCTCCAGCTGCTCGAAGGTGCATGACCGTGCCTCCCGGTCGGGGCGCCAGCGGAAAAACTGCACGGTGTGCCGGAATCGTGCGCCCTCCATCTGGTCGTAGCGCACCTCAACCACCCGGTCGGGCCGCAGGCGCACGTAAGAGATGTCCTTGCCCGCGGAGAAGCGGCTGCGTTCCGTCTCGCCGGTGACGACGGCGCCGTCGTCGTCCTTGAGGACGAGCGGGGCGAGCTCATCGATCAGTTCCAGCCGGCGGGCATCGCTGAACGCGGACGCGCCCCCGATATTCCGCAGTTCGCCGTCGCCGTCGTAGAGGCCCAGCAGGAGTGAGCCGACCCCGCTGCCGCTTTTGTGGACGCGGTAACCGAGGAGCACCACGTCCGCCGTTCTGTGGTGCTTGGTTTTGAGCATCAGGCGCTTGCCGGGCGCGTAGGCGGCGGCAAGCGGCTTGGCGACGACGCCGTCGAGCCCCGCGCCCTCGAACTCGACGAGCCAGTGGCGGGCAAGCGCAACGTCTGTGCTGGTCCGGGTCAGGTGGATCGGGGCGCCGAGGTCTCCGGCCAGTGCTTCAAGCGCCGCGCGCCGTTCTCCGAAGGGGGTGTCAAGGAGGCTGTCCTTGCCCTGCGCCAGGAGGTCAAAGGCGACGAACATTGCCGGGGTCTCTTCGGCGAGCTTGCGGACTCGGCTGGTGGCCGGGTGGATGCGCTGCGACAAGGCTTCCCAATCCAGGCGTTCGCGGCCCGGTTCTCCGCTGCGGACCACGATCTCGCCGTCGAGCACGCATGGGCCGGGCAAAAGCCGGGCGAAGGCACTCTCCAGTTCGGGAAAATAGCGGGTCAGCATCTTCGACCCGCGGCTGCCGATCTCCACCTTCGATCCGTCAAAGTAGACGATGCCACGGAAGCCATCCCATTTCGGCTCGTAGCTGAGTCCGCCCAGGACGCTGTCCGGATCCGGCACGGCGTCCACAGCCTTGGCGAGCATGGGCTGGACAGGGGATGCGGCGGACGGTTCCATGCTTCGATCTTGCCTTAGCGGACGCCGCGGCGGTAGGGGTGCCGGACTTTGGGGGTGCTGGACTTTGGGGGTGCCGGACTTTCCCAGGGGTGCCGGACTTTCCCTGACGTTGGTCCGGCCGCGCAAGGGAGGGCCCCTGCGCGTTGCCGGTTCCGGTGAAGGCCGGTGCATTGCTCGACGCCGGCCTGCTATTCGGGCCGGGAGCGATGGCCAGGACCGCGATGGGGGAGTGCCCGGGCGCGCAGCGCTTCAATCGTGCGGCATTATGGAGGGACTGCGGCCCGGGACTTCCATGGGACGTGTACACAAACGATCAGGATGCGGATGTCACTATCACGACAGCAGATTATCGACACTGCACTGAAAATCCTGCGCGACTATGGTCTGGCGGATCTGTCCATGCGGCGGCTGGCCCGGGATCTCGGCGTGCAGCCGGGGGCCCTGTATTGGCATGTGAAAAATAAGCAGGAGCTGTTGGGTGTCCTGGCCGAGCGGATTCTGGAGAACGTAGACGGCGGTGCGGCAGCCGATGACGTAGCGGGCGACGGCGGCGCGGCAGGTCCGGGCGCCAGTGCGGGCTCGATCCGGCGGCTGGCGCTGGAGATCCGCCGGGCGCTGCTGCAGGTTCGGGACGGGGCCGAGGTGGTGTCCCTTGCCCAGGCGCTGGACCCCCAGGCGCTGGGCCCGGTCATTACGTTGCGCCGGCTGCTGGCCACCGCAGGCCTCGGGGAGCCGCAGGCTGGGTGGGCTGCCAGAGCGGTGACCCATTACATCCTTGGGGCCGTGGCGGAGGAACAGACCCAGGCTGATCTCGTCCGCGCCGGGCTGGTCACGCGGGATGGAGGCGGAGATGACGACGGCTCGGGGGCTAGTGACGGTGCTGATGATGCTTTTAACTTCGGCGTGGACTTGTTTCTAGCCGGGCTGAGCGTACAGCCAGCATCCCAGAGCTAGGTTAATGGCCGGAGACAGAGTTGACGGGCGGAGACAGGGATGACGGCCGGGCCACGCGTCGCGGCTGGGGATAGGCGTCACGGTGGGGCCCCGCGGCGCGGCGGTGCATTCCTGCAGATGCGGTCTGCGCTAATGGCGGTTGTCCGAACCCGGGGGCGCTGTGATACTCAACTAAGCCGCTCCGCAACGTGCCGCAGATCACAGTCGGGTACCGGTGCAGGGCGATTACCACGTTCAAAAAACGCCGTGTCAGTGCACACGCAAGGAGATGCTGATGAGCATGCAAACGCCGCCGCAACAATCCGTCAAACAATCAGGGCTGAAGAAGGTCGTCGCCGCTTCCATGGCCGGGACGGTGGTGGAGTGGTACGAGTTCTTCCTTTATGCCACCGCTGCCAGCCTGGTCTTCGGCAAGATGTTCTTCCCCAACGCCGGTTCCGACCTCGACGGTGTGATGGCGGCCTTCCTGACCTATGCGGTGGGCTTCGTGGCCCGCCCGCTTGGCGGCATTGTCTTCGGTCACTTCGGCGACAAGTTCGGCCGCAAGAAACTGCTTCAGCTCAGCATCATCCTGGTCGGCGCGTCGACGTTTCTGATGGGCTGCCTGCCCGGCTTTGCGCAGGCCGGCTACTGGGCGCCTGGCATGCTGGTGGGGCTCCGCTTTATCCAGGGCTTCGCCGTCGGCGGTGAATGGGGTGGCGCCGTCCTGCTGGTCGCCGAGCACAGCCCCAACAAGTCACGCGGTTTCTGGTCCTCCTGGCCGCAGTCCGCCGTCCCGATGGGCAACCTGCTCGCCACCGGGGTCCTGCTCTTCCTCTCCTCCACGCTGAGCGAGCAAGCTTTCCTTGGCTGGGGCTGGCGCATCGGCTTCTGGCTCTCGGCCGTCATCGTCGTCGTCGGTTACTACATCCGCACCAAGGTCAGCGACGCCCCCATCTTCCTGAAGGCGCACGAAGAAATCCAGGCCAACCCGAAGGCCGGATACGGCGTCGCCGAGGTCTTCCGGCGCTACCCCCGCGGCGTATTCACCGCCATGGGGCTGCGCTTCGCCGAGAACATCCTGTACTACCTGGTGGTCACGTTCTCCATCACGTATCTGAAGTTCATTGTGCACGCGGACACCGCCCGCATCCTGCTGCTCCTGCTGGTGGCCCACGCCATTCACTTCTGCGTGGTTCCATTGGTCGGCAAGCTCTCCGACGCGATCGGCCGCAAGCCTACCTACATGGCCGGTGCCGTGACCGGAGCAACCTGGGGTTTCTTCGCCTTTCCCATGATGGATACGGGCAACGACCTCGTCATCCTGGCCTCCGTGACGATCGGGCTGCTGTTCCACGCGCTGATGTACGCCGGCCAGCCGTCCATTATGGCGGAGATGTTCCCCACCCGGATGCGCTACTCCGGCGTCTCGCTGGGCTACCAGGTGACGTCGATCGTGGCCGGATCGATGGCCCCGATCATCGCCACCGCCCTGCTGGAGCACTACAAGTCCTCCGTCCCGGTGGCGCTTTACCTGATGGCTGCCTGCATCGTCACCGCCGTCGCCGTCCTGTGCCTGAAGGAGACCAAGGGGATTTCCCTGCAGGACGTGGACGACGCCGACGCGGCCGGTACGCTGGCCATGAACGGGAGCGCATCGGTACAAAGTGAAAGCAAGGTTGGTTAGGGAATGCCTATTAATGCAGCAGAGAACGGTGCTCCAGCGAATCACGCGCCGGGAAACAAGTCGATGGAGACCAAGTCGACGGGAAACAATGCGACGGGAAAAAACGCGACGGGGAATGACGTGTCAGAGACCAGGCCGACGGCGAACGGCTCCGGGCCCTTGCCGGGCCGGATTGACGGACGACGGGCACTGATCACCGGTGGCGCGGGCGGCCTGGGGGCAGCCTGCGCCCGGGCCCTGGCCGCCCAAGGCGCACACGTCATTGTGGCGGACCGGGACGGCACGGCTGCGGCCGCCCTCGCAACCGAAGTCGGCGGGGAAGCCTGGGAAGTGGATCTGCTGGACACCGGCGCGCTGGAGTCGTTGACGCTGGATGTGGATATTCTGCTCAACAATGCCGGGATTCAGGCCATTAGTCCCATCCAGGAGTTTGATCCGGCTGCATTCCGCCGCATCATCACGCTCATGCTGGAGGTGCCGTTCCTGCTGATCCGCGCCGCACTGCCCCACATGTATGCGCAAAACCACGGCCGCATCATCAATATCTCCTCCATCCACGGGTTACGCGCCTCGGCCTTCAAATCCGCCTACGTGAGCGCCAAGCACGGGTTGGAAGGTCTCTCCAAGGTCACCGCTCTGGAGGGCGGCCCATACGGGGTCACCAGCAACTGCGTGAATCCGGGCTACGTGCGGACCCCACTCGTTGAGGGGCAGATCGCCGATCAGGCCCGCACCCACGGGATCGCTCCGGAGCAGGTGCTCAGCGATGTGATGCTGGCCCGGAACGCGGTCAAGCGGTTGGTGGAACCTGCCGAGGTGGCGTCCCTGGTTACCTGGCTGGCATCCGATCAGGCCGCCATGGTTACCGGTGCGTCCTACACGATGGATGGCGGCTGGACAGCGTGAAGGGCCCATGTGCCCCGCTTTTCGCGGCTCAGCAGCCCGGCGTCGAGCAGGATCCTGGGGTGGTGGGATACCGCCGGTTGGCCCAGGTCCAGTGGGCTGGTGAGATCGCAGACGCAGGCCTCGCCGTCGTCGCCCGCCTTTAGGATGGAAGGCAGCCGCAGCCGTTTAGGGTCGGCGAGTGCCTTGAGGATTCGGGCTTTCTGCTGCGCATCCTGGACGCCGAGAACAGGCCGCCTGCCCGGCGAATGGCCGCGGTGTGTCGCGAGGGGCTGAAATTAAGCACGCGGGAGCGGGAGAATAAACCATGGACATCGAATTACGCACCATTGAGGATTGCCCCCACGGCCCACAGGCCAGGGAGCTGTACAGGCGTGCTTTGGAGCTGGAAGGCCTGGCTGCCGAAAGTCTCACCGTTCGGGAAATCACGACCAATGAAGAGGCAGCGGAACTGCTGTTTCATGGTTCGCCGACGTTCAGCTTGAACGGGGCCGATCTCTTACCGTCTGATGCTGAACCCGCACTGACCTGCCGGGTATATGGGACACCCGGGGGACTTTCCGGCCTGCCGGCTCTGTCTACCTTGCGCGAGGCTATTAGGGAATTCAGTGATGGACAATCGTCTTGAGGATATCGTTGCCGGCTACGAACGGGCCTGCGGCGAGCTGACAGAATACCTGCTCGCGGCTGACCGCGCCGGTCTCCGCCGCGGGAGCAGCGGGACCCGGTGGACCAATGAGGAGCTGCTCTTCCACATGGTTTTCGGATACATGGTGGTCCGGACCCTGTTGCCCATGGTCCGGCTGATGGGCCGGCTTCCCCGATGGTGGGGACGTGGTTTCGCTGCGCGTCCCGCCGGAGCCTGGTCTCCTGCAAAATGGCTCCGATCACGGCCTGCACCGCGGCGGAGCGGGGGGACTCCGGGCGCGCTGCCGCCCAAAAGCTCAGCCGGCGTTCAAAGGCCGCCGGCAGAACAGGAACGAAGTCCGGCTGGCCGCAAACCATGAAGGACGGCAGTATTCCGATGCCGCCATGGCCCCTGACGGCTTCAATCTGGGCAAAGATGCTCGTGGCCTGAAATGCTGCCGCCGGTTCGGAGAGGGCAGAGGATCGGTGCCCCAGCTCGGCGATCTGGAGCACGGATTCCACGTAGGAAACAAAGGTGTGCCGTTGGAGATCCATTGCGCTCGCAGGTGTCCCCTTGGTCTTCAGATATTCAGGGCTGGCATAGAGCCGGAGGAAATAATCCGTCAGGAAGACCGTCTCGGCCCTGCTGGCATCAATGTGGCCGGCCACTATTTCCAGATCGACGCCGGAACGGTTCTGGCTGACCTTCCGCGTGGCGCTGAGGAGCTCCACCTTGAGCTGCGGATGGCTGCATTGCAGCCGTACCAGCGCCGGGGCGGCGATGGCGGCGCCGAACCCGTCCGAGGTGCTCACGCGGACCAGTCCGGCGAGGGAACCGGAACCGGTATCCAGGCTGGCCGCGAGATCGCCGAGGCTGTGCTCGATTCCTTCGGCGGCACGGACGGCCTGCCGGCCCAGCTCGGTGAGCTCCCAACCATGCGGATTGCGTTCCAGCGTCCGCCCGCCCAGGCGTTTGTCGAGGGCGAGAATGCGGCGGGAGATGGTGGTATGGGAGGTTTCCAAAGCCTGCGCGACGGCGGTAAAGCGGCCCAACCGCGCCACCGTGAGCAGGATGAGCAGATCATCCGGGCTGGGGAATTTCTTAAAGTCCACCGCTGCAGTCTCCTTCATGTGCATTCCTGCACAGGGTCTCTGCCAATATTTGGCTTGAATGCACTCTAACAGGGTGTGATCCTAGTCATAACCGGATCAGTCCGGACACCGCAGAAGCAAGGGGCTTTCATCATGGCTGTAGTCGCATGGATTGGTTTAGGGCACATGGGCGGCCCCATGACCGCGAACATGATCAAGGCCGGGCACGAGGTGCGCGGTTTTGATCTCGACGCGGCGGCACTGGCCGCAGCGGTCGGCCACGGTGTCACTCCGGCGCCGAGCATTGCCGACGCGGTGGACGGCGCCGACGTCGCCTTCACCATGCTTCCGAAGGGTGACCACGTCCGCACGGTCTATCTGGGCGACGGCGGCATCCTGTCATCCGCGGCAAAAGAGACACTGCTGGTCGATTCCTCAACCATTGACATCGACTCGGCCCGGGCGGTTCACGACGCGGCCGCCGATGGCGCTTTTCGTTTTGTGGATGCGCCCGTCTCCGGCGGTATGAGCGGGGCCCAGGCGGGGACATTGACGTTCATGATCGGCGGCGAATCGGTTGCCGTTGCCGACGCGTCGAAGTACATTGAACCGATGGCGGCGAATATCATTCCCACGGGCGCTGCGACGACCGGTCAGGCCGCGAAAATCTGCAACAACCTGATGCTGTTCATCAATCTGGCCTCCACCGCCGAGGGCGCGGTGCTCGCCGACCGGCTGGGTCTGGACAAGCAGGTTTTCTGGAACATTGCCTCCGTCTCTTCCGGGGACAGCTGGGCGCTGCGCACCTGGTATCCGCTGGCCGGGGTGGTTCCCACGGCGGCGTCCAACAAGGACTTTGCCCCGACGTTCACAGCGGAGCTGGCCAACAAGGACATCAGCCTGGCCATTTCCGCCGCCCGCAGCACCGGCACCCCGCTGGAGATTGGTGAGCGTGTACAGCAGCTCTTCCAGCGGCTGATTGATGCGGATCAGGGCCGCAAGGACTGCTCGATGATCGTCTCCCTGGTGGACGGCTCTCTGACCTCGGGGAAAGTAACAAAATGACGCAGACCACGAACAACACTCCCGCCGCGCCGCACACGGGCATGAACGCGGACTCGCCGGTGACCGACTGGCCGATGTGGATCGACGGCCGGCAAGTGGAGGCTCAGCAGGTCGGCAGCCAGGCCCCGCAGTGGCGGCCGGTGAATAACCCGGCCCGCCGGGAAGCGGTCATTGCCCGGGTCCCGGCGGCCGGACCGGCGGACGTGGACAAAGCGGTGGCCGCTGCCCTCCGCGTCTTCCCGGAGTGGCGGGCCCTGCATTTCAGCGGCAGGCAACGCGCCCTGGCCCGGATTGCAGATGAGCTGGAGGAGCGTTCCGAGGAGTTCGCCAGGCTGACCGCACTGGACACCGGCAACGCGCTGCGGACGCAGGCCCGCCCGGAGGTATTGTCCATGGTGTCGCTGTTCCGGTATTTTGCCGGCGTGGCAGGGGAAGACAAAGGCGCGACGCTGCCCGCGGGTGACGATCAGCTGCAGTACACCAGGCTGGAGCCGCTGGGCGTGGTGGCCTGCATTCTGCCGTGGAACTCGCCGCTGATGATCGCCTCGTTCAAAATCCCGGCCGCCCTGGCCGCGGGCAATACCGTCATAATGAAAGCCGCCGACGACGCACCGCTGACCATCCTGCTGCTGGCCGAGGTCTGCAATCGGCACCTCCCTCCAGGGGTGGTCAACGCGCTGACCGGGCGCGGCTCGGTCATCGGCGCGGCGCTGGCGGATCACCCGGACGTGGCCAAGGTTTCCTTCACCGGATCGACGGAGGTGGGACGCGGGGTCGCCCGGCAGGCCGGCGAGCGGCTGGCGCATATGTCCCTGGAGCTGGGCGGCAAGAACCCTTCCATTGTGTTCCCGGACGCGGTCGACGACGAGCTGATCGACGGACTGCTGCTGGCCTCGCGTTTTACCCGGCAGGGGCAGAGCTGCACCGCCGGTTCCCGGCTGTTCCTGCATGAGGACATCCATGACGAGGTCATGGACAAACTGGTGGCACGGCTCAGCGCCCTGAAGGTGGGTGATCCGTTGGACGAGGCCACGGATATGGGCGCGGTGATCAACAACAAGCAGTTTACCCAGATCAGCAGTTACCTGTCCGAGGGCCGTTCCACCCCCGGCATGACCACCGCGCTGGGCGGCGAAGCCCCATCGGAAGGGCCGCTCCTGGCGGGTTACTACCACCTGCCCACCATCTTCAGCGGGGCGAAAAACGAGTTCCGGCTGGCGCAGGAAGAGATCTTCGGCCCGGTGCTGGTGGCGATCCCGTGGCATGACACCGATGACGTGGTGCGGATGGCCAACGACACGCACTTCGGCCTGGCGGCCTACGTCTGGAGCCATAACCTGGACAATGCGCTGAACACCGCGCACCGGCTGGAGGCCGGGTGGGTGCAGGTGAATCAGGGCGGCGGCCAGGTGGCCGGCCAGTCCTACGGTGGCTACAAGCAGAGCGGGCTGGGCCGGGAAGTGTCCTTGGAGGGGATGCTGGCCGGGTTTACCCAGACCAAGCAGATCAACGTCAAGCTGCGCAGCCACGGTGGACTCCATGTCTGAGCCGGCAGCCGGTTCACGAACCCGCGGTCCGCTGGAGGGCATCAAGGTCCTGGACCTGAGCCGTGCCCTGGCCGGGCCGTACGCCACCGCGCTCCTAACAGACCTGGGTGCCGAGGTGACCAAGGTGGAGAGCATCAAGGGCGGCGATTCGACCCGGTCCTGGCCCCCCTTCGAAAATGACCAGAGCCTTTACTTTGACTCCACGAACCGGGGCAAGTCCTCCATCGCGGTCGATTTCTACAGCCCCGAAGGGAGGGCCCTGCTGCGCCGGCTGGCGCTCGCGGCCGACGTCGTCGTCGAAAATTTCCGTCCGGGAGTCCTGCGCACCATGGGACTGGACCCGGCGGAACTTCGCGCGGCCAAGCCTGAGCTGATCATCGCGTCGGTGAGCGGCTTCGGCGCGACGGGTCCGCTGAGCCAGGCCGCCGGACTGGACCAGGTGGCGCAGGGGATGTCGGGGCTGATGTCCGTTACCGGTGCCGATGCGGAGCATATGTTCCGCATCGGAGTCCCGATCATCGACATGGTGGCCGGCATGTTCACCGCGTTCGGCATTGCGGCGGCGCTGGCCGGCCGTGCGAGCCACGGGGCGGGGATGGCGGTGTCGACGTCGTTGCTTGAGTCGGCGCTCTCGATCTCCAGTTTTCAGGGTCAGCGTTACCTGAGCACCGGTGAGATCCCCACGCCGCAAGGCAACAACCATCCGGTGCTGTCCCCCTACGGGGTGTTCAAGACGGCGGACATTCCCGTCATCGTCGCCGTCGGGACGCAAAAGCAGTGGCAGCTGTTGTGTCAGCTGCTCGGCGATCCCGCGCTGGCCGATGAACCGGAATACCGGACGGGCAAGCTGCGCACCCTCAACAGGGGTCCGCTCAACCTACGGCTGGAAGAGCTGCTCGCGGCCGGAGACGGCGCGGACTGGGTCCGTAAATTCCGTCAGGCCAAGATCCCGGCGGGGCCGATCTACAATTTTCAGCAGGTCTTCGACGACGAGCAGGTGCAGTCCCTGGACATGGTCAAACACATGCGCCGACGTGACGGCAGTGCCCTGCCACTGCTGCGCGGGCCGCTGTCCATTGACGGGCAGGCAACCGCAATCCGCAAGCCCCCGCCGGCCCTGGGGGAGGACACCCGGAAGGTCCTGGAAGAGCTGCAGCTCAGTGCGGACCAAATCGCGGGCCTGCTGGCGGCCGGCATTGTGATGGCCGCGGACGTTCGTGCTGAGAGCACCGTTTCATGAGCGGAACCGGGTCGGTCCGGGCGAAGAGAACGGTCCAGGCGAAGGGGACCCTCCGGGTCCAGCAGCGTGGCCCCGTGGCGACGGTGCTGCTGGAGAACCCTGGCATGCGAAATGCCGTCACCGAGGAGATGTGGGGTCAGTTTGAACCCGTGCTGGCACGCCTGGACGGGGAGCCATCTATCAAGGTGGTGGTGGTGCGCGGCGTGGGCTCGGACTTTTCCGCCGGCGCGGACATCGGCGCGCTGCAGCAGATCCTGTTGGACCCCAGCACCGGTCACAGCGACGGCGGCCGGATCAGTGCAGCCGAACGTGCCCTGTCCAAATTCCGCAAGCCCACGATCGCAGCCATCGACGGATACTGCATGGGCGGAGCCTGGCAGATCGCCGGTGCCTGCGACATCAGAATCGCCTCCGATGCTGCGGTCTTCGGCATCACACCGGCGAAGATCGGCATTGTCTATCCGCTGTCCGGGATTGACCGGCTGGTCCGGCAGGTGGGGCCGGCTCCGGCGAAGTTCCTGCTCTTCAGCGGCGACTTCGTGGATGCCCATACTGCCTTGGCTCTGGGCCTGGTGGCGCGCGTAGTCCCGCAGCCGGAGTTCTGGGCTGACATTGATTCCTTCGCCCGCCGGCTGGCATCGCGCTCCCAGCTGTCCATTCACGCGATGAAGGACCTGGTGGACGCCATCGCCGGCGGAGCGGAGGACCTGGCGGCGCGCAACGAGTACTGGCAACAGGAGATGGCCGCGAGCAGCGATCCCGCGGAGGGAGTGCGCGCATTTCTGGCCAAGGAAATCCCGGAGTTCAGCTGGCTCTCGACTGCTTCCCGGCAGCCGGGGTCCTGACGGCTACGCGGCAGTCAGGCCCGTGCGCGCCATCGCATCCGCGTAGGCCGCCTTCATCTCCTCGAGCCATTCCTGCTGCCGGGTGGCTGAGCCGCCGAAGGACTTGCCGCCAAGGGAACGCACCTTGTATGTCTTGACTCCCCGGCGCCAGATCATTGGGTTCTCGGTCTTCAGGAGCAGACCGGCCAGCCGGTTTGCCTCGGTCCCGTGGGCCACGATGGCGGAGGCCCTGGGGACCAGTGCCAGGAGCCTCAGGAGTGGTTTGAGGCCGGCCGAAATCTCTCCGGGCGCGAGCTTGCCGTTGGCTTTCCCGTGGGTGAACCAGGGGTGCACATTCCACGGCATGATGTATTCGGGCCGTAGGCCGATCTGCCATTGCACTCCCATCAGGCGCGCCACGGCATCATCATCCCCAGGCGTGACAAAGCCGGAGTCGTGTGCGGAACCGATATTGGAGTACAGACTGATGATGCGGCATTCGTCCACGTTGTGGACCGGGTCGATGTAAGAAACCTCACTGCCCGGCCGGAGGTCGACGAGGGAATCGCAGAGTTCGTTAACGGCCGCGACGTTCGGTTCGTAGCGGCGGTTCCAGAGTTCTTCGCGGTAGGTTTCAGTGACCTGGGCTGTCATCGGGTGAGGCTTCTCCTATGCGGGCGGACACGCCCCTGCGCCGGCCGCAGGCATGCCGGGACCGGCGGTGGGGGTGCTGATTCGTTGGGCGGATCGGGTGCGGAACGCGTTCGGCCCGGAAGCCTGCGATTGGCAACTCCCGGTCCGGGCTGGTTGCCTGCTCGATCGGTATCCAGTCTATCAAGCCCGGGCAAAACGAAACCGGCAGGAAGGGAATCTGCCTCACCTAAAGGGCATTAAAATACATGACGGACTTTGGCGGGTTTTTCATCGCTGCCGGCTCGTTCAAATGACGCTGAGCACGTTCCGGTGGCACCTCGGGACTGACCCCCGTCAACGCCACATTGGGCGTGGTACCGCGGCCTACCCCTTGGCGGCCGCGACAGCTTCGGCGAGGGAGGCGAGACCCTTGTCGAAGTCGCCCCCCACCATTTTGTCCATGCTCATAAACAAAGCAAAAACGCGGCCAACGCCCTTGTTGTCGCCCGTCATGGTCCAGGTGACGCGGGTTCCGCCGGCCTCGGGCGTGAAGGTGAATTTGGTGGGGTTGACGGCCTTCATGGGCTTTGTGAATTCCAGCCGGATGCCGATGCTGGAAGGCGCGGTGACATCCACAATTTCCATGGTGCCCGAACCTGCCTTGCGATTCCCGGTCCACGCATATTTTGCTCCCACGCCGGCTTCGGCGCCGGAGTAGGTGCGCTTCATGGACGGATCAATTTTCTCCCACGGCGACCAATTGGTCCACTGGTGGAAGTCGTAAACAAAGGGATAGATCTCTGCCGCGGCGGCCGGGATAACGATATTGCGCGTGACGCTGAAGGATGACATGCCGTCATCATATGCGGTGGGTCAAACATTCCCTACGGGTCGGCCAGAAATGACGGGGGGCCTTCGGAACTGCGGCGGCGGATCGAACACGGCTGCCGCGCACGACCGCGGCATCGTCAAAGGACTCCAAAGTTGGGGCTCGCTGGCGTCCTCGGACATCGCCCCCGACTGCCGACAGCGAGCCCCACCCTGACAAGGTACTGCTAGACCGTGGCGGTGGCTACGTCGTAGTCAAGGCGCGGCAGACGGGGCAACCAGGCGTTCTCGCCCGGCTTGCCGATGTTGACCACCATGATGGTTTTCCGGCTGGTGCCGGCGTGGAAGTCAGCATCGATGGCGGCGGTGTCGAAGCCTGCCATCGGGCCGGCAGCCAACCCAGCGGCCCGGACGGCCATGATGAAGTAGGCCGCCTGCATGTGGCCGTTGTTACCGGCCATTGCGGACCTGAGTGCGTCCTTGCCCTCGAACATGGCCTTACGCTCGGGAGCGTGCGGGAAGAAGGTGGGGAAGTGCTCGTGCCAGTCCCCGTCGACGCTCAGGATGGCGACCATCGGCGCCGTCGCGGTCTTCGCGGCATTGCCGTCCGCCATGTAGGAGACCAGACGGTCGCGGGCCTCGGCGGAGCGCACCCAAGTGACGCGCAGCGGTTGGATGTTCATCGCCGTCGGGCCCATCTTGGTGAGCTCATAGATGGCACGCATCTGCTCCTCGGTCACCGGCTCATCGGTGAAGGTGTTGGTCGTACGCGCCTCAAGGAAGAGGGCGTCGGTGGCTTCGCTGTCCAGGATCAGTTCATCCTGAAGATTGACGACGACGGCGTTATCGATGCTCATGACGCTGCTTTCTGTGGGGGAGACAAATTTGTGGGGGACAAATCTGTGGATAAGACGTACGGTGTTCCCCTTTGCAAGCGTTCGGACCGTGCCTGCTGCTTCCCGGATCCAAGGTGGTATTCATCACAGTTGCGGCTGAATGGCTATCGCTGCGCTGGTGATGATGATGGTGCCCGGCTCGACTCGGCGCGGGACTGGGTCGAGTTGGCAGGAGCCTCCAACGGCTGTTCGGCGCGGGAAAACTGCCGTAAGTCAGCCTGGTCCTACGGCCCTGCTATGGCGAGGTGAGCTCCGCCAAATCTCCGCGCAGCGGCCAACCCTGGCCGTCCAGAATGACCTGTGAACAGCGGCGCGTGCTGTTGTTCACCACGATGGGCGCCATCAGGTTCACGGTGGTGGTCCGCTCACCGAAGTTTGCCACCACCAGAACCTGTGCCTGCTCGGGTGTGTCCAGCGCCAGCACCGTGCACTGCTCGTCGGAGAGCAACGGGGCGTAATCGGGCAGATAGACGGACGCGTCAAGGACGTACAACCGCCGGTCCGCACCGGCTACCGACTGCAGCCGGTAGAGGCCGTCGGCGCCGGCCACCGGATCCAGAGTGAAGTCCACCAGTGGTTCCAGCCCGGGCGGAGGGGCGGCGAACGTCAGGGCGACGCTCACCGGAGGAAGTCCATCAGGGACATCGGGAGCACCTTCGCCGTCACGGCGAGCGCGGCCTGGTAATTGGTCGCCTGCAGCTGCAGATCCAGGATGGCCTTGCCAAGGTCCAGGTCCTCGATGCCGGATCTGGTGGCCTCCAGCGTGCCCTTGAGGGCGGTGTTGGTCTCCTGTGCGCGCAGCAGCTGTGCCTGCCGGGTGCCGACCTCGGCGTGCCGGCTGCTGATCGCCGTCATCCGCGCTTCGAGATCCTTCAGATGTGCGCTCACGTCAGCTCCGGAGGTGAGGTCGGCGGTGATTTTGTCCAGCAGTGCGAAGACTGACGTGTCACCCGTACCAAAAACGGCCGCCCCGTCGGCGTCCACCCGGATACTGGTTTCATTGCCAACGCGGCGTTCGACGGCGCCGCCCGCCGGTACGGTGTAGGGTGCGGTCGAGGAGAACGGCGAGGAGTCGTTGGAGTTTCCGGCGAAGATGTTCCGGCTCATGAACTTGGTGTTGGCCTGGCTGAGCAGGTCTGTTTTCAGACCGGTGATCTCCACCGCGAGGGCCTCCTTGGCCCCGCTGCTCACACCGCCATTAGCGCCCTGCACGGTCAGGTCCCGGACCCGGTTCAGAATGAACGACGCGCTGGACATGGTGGTGTCAACCGTCGCCAGCCAGCCGTTTCCATTTTCGATGTTGCGGCCGTATTGATCCGTCGCAGACTGCTGGGCGCGTACCTGAAGCGCGGCGGCAGCGGCGGCGGGATCATCCGAGGGCCGCCCGATCGCTTTGAGCGTCGAGGCACGGTCCTGGAGTTTGGCCAGCTGGGATGAACTCGACTGCAGGTTCCGCTGCGCGGAGTCCATCATGGTCTGATTGGTGACACGGCTAATCATGCGCTATCTCCCCACGAGTCCGGTTCTGTTGATCAGTACGTCCAGCATCTCATCCACGGCCGTCATGACGCGCGCCGCTGCCTGGTAGGCATGCTGGTAGGAGAGCAGATTCATGTTTTCCTCATTCAGGCTGACCGAGGCCGAGGAGGCCTGCAGCTGCGTGGCGCTCACCGCCGAGGCGGCGGCCAGCTGTCCCTGCTGCTGCGCCGAGCGTGACGCCGCGCCCAGCTTGGTGATGAAGCCGCTCCACGCGGTGCCCGGAGAGTCCGGTCCCACGCCCAGCTGCGAAATGGCGTCCGCGTTGCCGCCATTGAGGGCTCCGCCAGTGGCGCTCCCCGTGGCCAGGCCGGAAACGTCGGTGACCGCAACGGTCAGTCCCTGGGCCGATGGTTTGCCGGGCGAAAAATCAAAGAAGTCCCCTCCGGCCGTCCCCGCGGTAGTGACGCCCGCCCGGTGTGCCGTGTTGACGGCGTCGGCCAGCTTCTGCGCAAACGTGTTGTAGGAAGCGGCCGCCTCGGCAATCGAACCACCGGTGCCGGCCGCGTCGCCCGCACCGCCGCCGGCCGGAGCCAGCACGGACAAGGCGCCGGCGATTTCGCCGCCGTCGAGCGGTACGGCGGCTCCTGTCCGGTCCGTCCATTCCAGCTGGACGGCGTAGGTTCGGGCGGGGCCAGTGCCGGCGCCCGGGGAGTCCATCACATAGGCGCCGGCCACCTGCACGGTGCGGGCCGTTCCGCCGGAAACCATCGCGTTGCCGCCCACCAGAACGTCCACCATGCCGTCACCGGTGTCCCGGACTGCGCCACCGGCCAGCGACGCAATGGTGGCGGTGAGCTGGCTGCGCTGGTCCACCATCTCGTTGGCGGAACCGCCGGCGGCGATCGTCGAGCGGATGCGCAGATTCAGGTCCGCGACCTGGGCGGCGGCGTTATTCAGGTCCGTGGCCATGCCGTCCACCTGCGAACGGCCCTGGGACCACTGGGCTTCCAAATTCCCGTATCCGACGGCCAGCTGTCCGGCCAGGTCGTTCGCGGCGGCCAGGAGAACAGCGGCGGGGGCCGCCTCACCGGCCTGGTTGGCCATCGCGCCCCAGCCGGCCCAGAAAGCCTGCAGCTTGGCGGAAATCCCCTTCGCGCCGGGTTCGTGTGTCGAGTCCTCGATCGTGGTGAGGGCGTTGCTGCGCACCGCGGTATACCCGGCGGCCGCGGTGGTGGAGCGGACCCTGGCATCCAGGAACGTATCACCCAGGCGGGCCACGCCGTCCACGGAAACCCCCTGCCCGGCACGGGCGCCGGCGGAAAAAAGCCCAACATTGGCGCCTTCACCGATCGCGGATGTGGTCACGCGCTGCCGGGTGTAACCGGCGGTGTTCGCATTGGCAATGTTCTGGCCCGTGACGCTCAGCCCCTGCTGGGCAGCGGTCAGGCCGGAGAATGCGGCGTTCAGTGCACCGAATGTGCTCATGAAGAGGTCCTCACAGGTCTTTATCGAAGAGTCTGGCGCCGGCGTCCAGCCCGGTGCCACCGCGGGAATTGTAGGTGCCGGCGTCCGGTACCAGCCCGGCCACGGTTTCCTGCGTCGAGCGGGCGGCCGCACGCAGGAACTGGTCGTTGGCGTCCCGGAGTTCGCGGATCCGCGTTGTCAGTTCCGCCAGGGCGTTCAAATGGCCCGCGAAGATCTCGGACCAGGGACCGGCCGGCGCCTGCGCGGCGATGTCGCGCAGGCTGGCGTTCTCCTCCGTGCCCCACTCCCTGGCGAGCGCGGAAACTTCAACGGTGCGGCCGAGCCCGGCCGTCCGCAGCCGCTCCACCACCTGCTCAACCTCACGCGTGGCGTGCTGCAGCCAACGGGTTTTTCCGGAGGTGAGGATCAGTTGTTCCTCCTCCAGCTTGAACGTCAAAAGCTCCAGTAGTTCCCGTTCTTTCCACAGCAACGAGGACAATTCCTGGGCGCCCAACCTCACCAGCTCCTCTGTAAAATTCCGACAGACGTCAGATCGCCGCCTAGTTGTTACCCAACTATCGGCAGGGAATGTCTTTATGTTAGTCCGCACTGGTGGTATGTTTCACGTAGCGCGCCCGAGTTATACGGCTGATCATGGTCTCTGGTCAGTTCGGGAGCCTTCTGTTGGCGTTGACGGCTCCCGGGGGAACCAAATAAATGAATCGTATTAAGCGCAATGAGCTGGTCATCGAAAACCTGCCATTGGTTGGCTATCTCGTGTCCGAACTGTGTGCCAAGGCCACCCATCTCTCACGGGATGATCTGGCGTCGGTGGGCGCCATTGCGCTGATCACCTCGGCCGAGGCCTACAACCCGGACTTCGGCGTCCCCTTTGGAGCCTTTGCCCGCCGTCGTATTGTCGGCGCTTTTGCCGATGAAATGCGGTCCGGCGACTGGGCTCCCCGCTCGGTCCGGCGCCGGATTAAAGAGACGTTGGCCATCCGTGAGACTCTGACTGCCGCGTTGGGCCGGATCCCGACGGTGGATGAGATAGCCGCGTCCTTGGGGGTGACTCGGGATGAAGCCGATGCCGCCTTGGCCGATGCTGCGCGAACCGTCTCAACCATTGACGAGGTCACCGCCGGGTTTCTGGTTGCGGAAAATGCCTCCCCCGAGGGCGAGCTGCTGGCCGCCGAGCGGCTGCAGTACCTCCGCGCCGCCGTCGGCACGCTGCCGGCAAAGATGCGCTACGTGGTGGAGCAGATTTATTTTCAGGACCGCAGCGTCAAGGACCTTGCCGCGGAGCTGGGCTCCACGCATTCCGCCGTGTCCCAGCAGCGCGCCGAGGCGATCCGTCTGCTCGGCGACGGGATGGGCACGCATTACGGGAACGACGACGGCGACACGCACGTTCCGCTGTCCCGGATCGCCCCACAGCGACGCAACGCCTACCTGTCCGCCATGGGCGGCCACACCGCAGGGGGCATTACCCGCGCCGCGCACCATCACCCGGCGCCGGCGATGGACGTCGTCGTCGCCTGAAAATACGCAAAAAGGCGAATTCCGAATTGTCTTCCGCGAGCTGCTAACCGCCGTACCTGCTCCGCCGATAGTTGAGTGTGCCGGACCATGGATGGGCCGGCGAAACTGACCCCACTCACGGAGGAATACAACATGGGCATGCAGATCAACACCAACCTCGCGGCAAACAACACCTACCGCAACCTGGCCAACACGCAGAACGACCTGTCCAAGTCATTGGAAAAGCTCTCCAGCGGCCTGCGCATCAACCGTGCCGGCGATGACGCCGCCGGCCTGGCGATCTCGGAGGGCCTGAAGTCACAGGTGGGCGGCATGACCGTCGCAGCCCGCAACGCTCAAGACGGCATCAGCGTCATCCAGACCGCTGAAGGCTCCCTGGGCGAAGTGCAGTCCATCCTGCAGCGTGTTCGTGACCTGGCTGTTCAGGCCGGCAACGACTCGAACAGCGTGGATTCACGTGCCGCGATCTCCACTGAGGTCACCGCGCTGGGTAAGGAACTGACTCGGATCGGCGATTCGACGAACTTCAACGGCAAGAAGCTGCTTGACGGCGTTACCACGAGCCTGACTTTCCAGATCGGCGCGGGCAGTGTCGCAGGCGCGGACCAGATCTCGGTCAACTTCTCAGACGTAAAGGCCATCGGTACGGCCGTGTCCACCTTGGCTTCGGGAACAGGCTTCTCAAGCGCCGCTGATGCTTTGACTACGATCGACGCCCTGGATACGCAGATCAAGGCCGTATCGACCGCCCGCGCCTCCCTCGGAGCGGACCAGAACCGGTTCGAAAGCGTCATCAAGAACCTGGCCGTTTCCAAGGAAAACCTCTCCGCCGCCGGATCCCGTATCCGCGACACGGATATGGCTGAGGAAATGGTGAAGTACACCCGCAATAACATCCTGTCGCAGGCCGGGACCGCCATGCTTGCGCAGGCCAACCAGTCCAACCAGGGTGTGCTGCAGCTCCTGCGCTAAACCTGGTGAAATAAACCCTGTGACCTAGACCCTCTAAGTACGTTCTTCAGGTAACAGGGTTTATCCGGTAACAGGGCCTCGGTAACAGGAACAGGACTGATCGCGGCTCCTGCGGCGGATGGACGAGTGCTGCTCACCCGTTCATCGGCCGCAGGTAGGCCGCTTCCGTAGTTAGAGACGTATCAGGAGTTACGCGCATGGGAATCACTCTCGATGGCTTGTCGAGTGGTCTGGACACCACCACGCTTATTGCCTCGCTGATGAAAGTGGAAGCCATTCCACAGACGCTCCTGAAAAACAAGGTCTCGGACACGCAGGTCATGGCGTCGGCGTTGCAGGCGTTAAACACCAAAATTGCCGCGCTCGCCGTCCTCGCTAAGACGGCCGCGAAGCCCGCCGCCTTCGACGTCTATGCGGCAACGAGCAGCTCCGACAAGGTGACGGCTGTGTCCACGGCCGGGGCCTCCGCAGGGCAAATCGATTTTGTGGTCGATAGACTCTCGCAAACCCAGGTCAGTGTAACGGGCGCCTTGACCGTATGGCCGGACAGCGGGCTCACCCTCACGGCCAAAGACGGCACGGCGACCACCATCACAGCGGCCTCCAACTCTTTGGATGACGTGGTCAAAGCGATCAATGCCGCCCCGGCGGGTGTCACCGCGATGAAAGTGGCTAGCGGGACTGACTCCGGCGGGAATCCCCAATACCGCCTCCAGCTCACTGCAGCTTCGGCCGGTGCCGCCGCCCAGTTCAGCATTTCCGGCACCACCGCCGCCGTGATAGACATCAAAACCGCCCAAGACGCGCAGGTGACTCTCTGGGCCGGCACCGCCGCTGCCCAAGCCGTTACTTCGGCCACCAATACTTTTCCGGAACTGCTTCCCGGCGGCGCCGTGACGCTGGCTTCCGGTGCCCTGGGCCCCGCCACGGTTACCGTGGCACGCGATGACAAGCAGGCCGCCAAGATGGCCTCGGATCTGGTTACCGCCCTGAACGGGGTCTTTTCCCTGATTGCCGCCCGCAGTGCCGTTAGCACCAGCACGGATGCCAGCGGTAAGACGGTCACCGCAACGGGGCCCTTCACCGGGGACAGCACCGTCAGGGACGTGAGCCAGAAGGTGCTCTCCGCCGCGTCGCTGCCGGTGAATGGCCACTCGCCATCAGAATTCGGCGTTGGCATCACCCGCGACGGAAATCTGCTCTTTGATGCGGACAAGCTGACGGCCGCTTTGGCGAAGGATCCCACCGGGACTAAAGCCGCCCTCGCTGAAATTGCCTCCCGGGTAGGCACTGCCGCCGCTGTCGCCTCCGATAAATACAGCGGTACCATAACCTCCCAGATCACCGGCCAGCAGAGCGCCATCAAAGATCTCAGCGACCAGATCAGCAGCTGGGACCTCCGGCTGGCGAGCAGGCAGGCCGGGCTGCAGTCAACTTATGCCGCCCTGGAAGTTGCGTTGGGAAAAATGAAGTCCCAGCAGTCCTGGCTGACCGCACAGCTGTCCGGCCTATCGTCATCGAGCACGGGAGCATGAGCACCATGAGTACTGCCTACGCACAGCAAATGGCCAAATACAACCGGGAGGCGGTCCTGTCGGCCCCGCCGGCCCGGCTGCTGACCATGCTGTACGACAGGCTGCTGCTTGACCTGGGCCGCGCCGAGGCAGCCCAACAAGGGCAAAACTGGGCGGCCGCGTCGGAGAATCTGGTCCACGCGCAGGCAATTGTTGCCGAATTATCCACCTCGCTGAACGCGGATGCCTGGGACGGTGCCGATCAGCTGTTCGCGCTGTATACGTTTGCATCCAACAGGATGATTGAGGCGAACATTGAGCGGGACGCCGGGAAGACCCGCGACTGTATTGCGGTCCTGGAACCGCTGCGGCAATCCTGGCACGAGGCGGCTGCATCGCTGCCCGTCCGGACCGGAGCACCGGCATTCACGGGCGGAAGCCTCGGCATTGGCTAAGGCGCCGGGTACTGGACAGAGCACCGAACGGAGCACCGGACAGGGCATTGAACAGGGCTTCCACGAGGGCATTGAACAGGGCTTCGACGAGGGCATTGTACAGGGCATCCACCAGGGCATTGAACATGGCCTCCAATGGCTCGGGATTCTGGAGCAGCTAGAGGCCGGGGTCAATGCGCCAGTTCCGGGGGAGTCCTTGTATGGGGTCCGGCGCCAAGACGCCTCGGCCGATGCCACGGTAGCGGCGGAACGTGAATCGGCTGTGCAGACAGCAAACAACGCGACTCCGTGGCTGCCGCTGGCTGATCCGGGGCCGATTCCCGCCGGACTGATCGGCCGGGCTCGCCGGCTGCTCGCAGCCCAGCATGACGCCGTCGAACGTCTGGAAGCGCAGCTCCACGAGACCGCGCGGCACCTGGCCGCCGTTCAATCGGTGCCGGAGACGATACCCACTGGGCGGCCGGTTTTTCTGGACGTTACGGGCTAGACCTAGCGCGTTTGAACGGAAGGGCTAACGGAACGACCGACAATGTCAAAGAGGCCGTAGGAATGATCGAGGCGCCGTAGGAATTTACTCCGAGAACACGCGCGCTCCGCTTGTATTCACTCGGGTTCCAGATGCGGCACTCGACTGTGACGAACTTGCCGTCTGTAGCTCTGAGCTGACGCTGGTGTCAATGCCGAGTGCTGGGAGGGTTCAGAACGTACAGCTCCACCTTCAGGTCAGAAGGGTGGTGGTGGTTCGGGGTTGTTGGGGTAGACGCGTCCGGTGGGTGAGGTGTGGATGAAGACGCCGGGGGTTGGTTGGGTGACGGTCCAGCCGGTGCCGGGGTCGTCTTTGAGGTGGTGATCGGCTGTGCACAGGGGGCCTAGGTTGGTGTCGCTGGTTTCGCCCAGGGGCAGGGGTGTGCCGTCGGGGGCGTAGGTCTGCCGGTGGTAGGGGATGGTGTGATCGATGTCGCAGAGTCTTGCGGGTTTGTCGCAGCCGATGCCGCGGCAGGTTTTGTCCCGGTTGATGATCCAGCGGCGCAGGTCCGCCGCGGGTTCGTAGGCTGTCCGGCCGATGGAGAGGATGGTGCCGTTTTCGGGGTGGGTGAGGATCCTGAGCCAGGAGGTTGCCTGGCCGGCGAGTTCGCGGGCCTGGTCGGCTGGGATGGGGCCGTAGCCGTTGAGGTTGCCGGGGCGTTCGTCCAGTCCCATCAGGGTCAGGACGGGGACGGTGACGGCGATCTGGGCGGGTGCGTAGCGGGGGGCCTTCCGGCGGCCACGGGCGGTCTTCCCGGCGTTCCCGGTGTCGGTGCCGGTCTTCCCTGCGTTCCCGGTGTCGGTATCGTCGGTGCAGTCGCTGGTGTCGGTGTCGTCGGGGTCGGTGTCTTCGGTGGTGTCGGTGTCGTCGCTGGGGTCGGGGTCCAGGGCGTTGTTGAAGAGGTCGACCATGACGTCGGCGCGGTATTCGTTGATCGCGCGGGAGGGTTTCCCGCCGGGGGTGGTGCCGGTGGAGGGTTCGCCTTCGTGTTGGGCGTGGTGGGCCCAGGCGTCGATGGTTTCGTAGAAGCGCCGGGCGTCCACGGCGGGGAGGAGGGCACCGATTTCGGCCATTCCGTCGGGTTGGGCGAAGAACCAGACGTCGCGGTGGGTGCGGGCGCGTTCGTGCCGGGCGGCGAGGGGTTCGGGGTCGAGTTTCTCCGCCGTTTCGCGGGCATGCCGTTCCAGGGCTTTGGGTGTCAGGGAGGGTGCGAGGGCGGTGATCGCGTCTTCGACCGGGCCCCAGAGTTCGGCCGGGGTGGTGCCGAGTCCGGAGAGGACGGCGTGGACGCGGGCCCGGTCCAGGAGGCCCTGCTCGTGCTGGGCGAGGGTGGCAGGGAGCATGCTGGTGAGGTAGTCGCTGTTGTCCAGGAGGCGCTGGGCGCTGTAGCGGCCGATGTGCAGGGCGGCACCGATTTCCGCTGCCGCGTACCGGGAGCGTTCGCTGATCCATTCGGACCGGGCCGGCACGGTGAAGCGCCGTGGTGTTTCGGCCGGCAGCGGGGGCCGTTCTGCGGCGAACGCGGCGACGGCCCGGGTCTGGATGGCCTGGGCCCAGGACACCATTTTCCCGGCTGCGGCGGCGTAGTCGAGCTTCTGGTCGGCATCACCGCCGGCGGGGTCGGTGAGCAGCAGGGCCTCGGCGGTCCGTAGCGGGTCCAGCCTGTCGGGGTCCTCTTCCCGGACCAGGCCCGCCAACAGGACCCGACGGACGGACTCGACCTGCAGGTCACCATCAGGCTGATGGTTATCCTGCCGGTTAGCGTCAAGGAGCTCAGCGTCCTGCAGATCCGAGACCTGCGCGTCGGGGACCTGTGGGTCTGCGTCCTGCAGATCGGGGAGCTGCTCTTTGGAGGGATGTAGATCACTGCCCGGGTGCTTGGCGATGACGGCGGAGGGCTTCAGGGAGCGGCACAGGTCCTCGCCCGTCAGAGTGCGGGCCGGACCCCACCCGAACTCCCACTGGGTGAGATGGGGACCTTCTGGCCGGGATCCGTTGGCTTGGAAATCTTCGGGGCGGGCGTGCGGGGGTATCCCGAGGTAATCCCCGAGGAGCGTTTCGAAGCTCTTCCCGCCGTCCATGCTTCAATTCTATTCTAATTAAGCTACAATTCCCAAAATTTTTCCGAACGTGTGTGCGAATATTTTCAGACGTCCCGTCCACGTCACGGCTGCCAGGTAAAAGTTTTGGCGATTCTGCTAACGGACGCGTGTCCCGCGCCGATAGATAGAGACGAGCAAGGATCGCTCACTTGAATTGGCCACGGATCGGCCGACTTGTCCCTTTTTTGTAAAGCGGGTAAACGTTGTTCGATTCCGTGACTACTGTGGCGCTCAGCAGCGCCCTTGATGGTCTGGCCCTGCGCCAGCGCAGCATTGCCGACAATATTGCCAACGTCAATACCCCCAATTACCACGCCAAAAAGGTCGCCTTCGAGTCCGCGCTGAGTTCCTCGGTGCAGGCACGGGACGGACACGCAGAGGCGACGACGGCGCGGTCGCTGGATGCGACGCAGCTGAACGGCAACAACGTCAACCTCGATACCGAGACGCTCGCCAACATTTCTACCGTTCTGCGCTACCAGTTCGCGGCCCAGGCCTCCAACGCGCCGTTCACCGGTGTGCGCTCGGCACTGCGGACCAACTGATGACGGACGCAATCAGCATCGCCGGTTCTGGGCTGACCGTGCACCGCAAGTGGCTTGACGCCGTGTCAGACAATCTAGCCAACGTCAATACCGCCAAGAGCACGAACGGCGCCGCTTTCCAGGCGCGCTACGTGCAGGCCCAGGAGGGGCCGGGAAATTCAGGCGTCTACGTGGCCGGAACCGTGTTGGGGGACGCGGCTGGACGGCTGGTCCACGAACCGGAGAATCCACTCGCGGACAAGGACGGCTACGTCCGCTACCCGGACATCGATCTGGGGCTGGAAATGGGCAAGCTGATCATGGCCCAGCGGGGCTACCAAGCCAATGCCGCCGTCGTCGACCGCGCTAAAACTACCTACGAAGCCGCCCTGCAGATCGGAAAAGCCTGATGGCCATCGCCGCAATTCCCACGGTCCAGGGCGTTTCCGCGACGGGCTATCTGCCAGCGGTCCAGCCCGCCGCCCCGGACGGCGACGCGGACTTCGCCTCGACGCTGACCGGTGCCGTGGACGGACTGCAGCAACTGCAGTCCAACTCCAATGACCTGGCCATTAAGGCCGTGACCGGCAACCTGGACGATATTCACACCGCGACGCTTGCCGCTACGCGGGCGCAGGTGACGCTGGAACTGGTGGCGGCGGTCCGGAATAAGGGCGTTGACGCGTTCAACGAGATCATGCGGATGCAAGCCTGATGCCGGCACAGCTATCCGCCTTTTTTGCGCGGTTCACCAAGGCCGTGGGCAGCTTCAGCGTGGCACAGCGCACCATTGCCATTATCGGCATTGCCGCGCTGGTGCTGGGCGGAATCGCGCTCACGTCCTGGCTCACCAGGCCCACCTACACACCGCTGTTTTCCGGACTCGCCGCGGCGGACGCGAACACCATTGTGGACCAGCTGCGCACGGACGGCGTGCCGTACGAGCTGACCAACGGCGGGGCCACGATCATGGTGCCGGAGGCGAAGGTCTACGACGAGCGCCTCAAGGCGGCCGCGGCGGGGCTGCCGGCGAACAAGACGGCCGGCTACTCGCTGTTGGACAACATGGGCGTGACATCGTCGGAATTCCAGCAGACCGTCACGTACCAGCGGGCCATGGAGGGCGAGTTGGCGTCCACGATTTCCGCCATGAACGGTGTAAAAGCCGCCTCGGTGAAGCTGGCGATCCCCAAGGACACGGTGTTTGCCTCCCAGAAACAGGACCCGACGGCGTCGGTGTTCATCGAAAGCGCGAAGGGAACCTCGCTGGATTCCGATCAGGTCCAGGCCATCGTTCACCTGACCTCCGCGTCCATTGACGGGCTGAAACCGCTCAACGTTGCGGTCATTGACTCCTCCGGAACCGTACTTTCCGCCGTCGGAACCGGGGCTGCCGGGGGAGCCGCCAAGCAGGGCTCCGACTATGAGAAGCGCATCAGCGCCGCCGTGCAGGCCATGCTCGACCGGGTGGCGGGTCCCGGTAACGCCACGGTGGCCGTAGCAGCGGATATGAGCCAGCAGACCGGTCAGAAGGTGCAGGAATCCTTCACCAACCCCGACCAGGCTCCCGCTCTGAGCGAATCCAAGGCGACCGAGTCCTACACCGGCACCGGGGCCGCGGCTGCCGGCGTGCTCGGGGCCGAGAGCTCGGCGGCACCCAATGCCGACGGAAACGGGACGTTCACCTCCGACAAGACGACGAAGAACAACGCGGTGAATAAAACCACTGAAACCACGACCATTCCCGCCGGCGCGGTGACGCGGCAGACGGTGTCGGTTGCGGTGAACAAACCGACCGCTGACGGATTGGACATGTCCACCCTGCGTGATCTGGTCTCCTCCGCAGCGGGCATCAATATTGCCCGCGGGGATGTTGTGACCGTCGCGGCGCTGCCGTTCAACACCTCCGGCGCCGCTGACGCCAAGGCTGCCCTCGATGCGGCAAAGGCCGAGGCCGATGCCCAGCGCACGGCGGAGACGTGGAAGACCATCATCATCGTGGCCAGCATTCTGCTCCTGATTGCCCTGGCATTGCTGCTGTACGCGCTCAAGAACCGGCGGCAGAGCCGGCAGCCCGTCGACCTCGGGGAGCGGCTGGATCAGATGGGGCTGCTGGAACCCGCCGCGACCTCCCTTCAGCTGACTCCTCCGCCGGCAGTGCGGGAAATTCCGCGGCTGCCCGACGACGCGCCCGATGATCTGGATGACAAACGGGCCCGGATCGATTCGCTGGCCACCCACGACCCGGAAAAGACGGCAGCATACCTGCGGAGCATGATGGATGACAGCAGGACATCGGTATGAAGACCGCGGAATCGGCCTTGACGGGCATGCAGAAGGCCGCCATTATCCTGATGCAGTTGGAGCCGGAAAAGGCCGCCCGGGTGATGCAACAGTTCACCGAAGCCGAGGCGGAGGAAGTCGCTGCGGAGATTGTCTCGCTCCAGCGGGTGGACCCGGCGCTGGCGGGGGAGGTCATCAACGAATTTCATGAGATGACCTTTCACAGCAGCTCAAATACCCGTGGCGGGCGGGACTTCGCCCTTGAACTGCTGAAGGCATCATTCGGCTCGGAGAAGGCCGCGAGCGTCATGAGCCGGCTCGAATCGTCAATGGCCGGGACGTCCTTTGAATTTCTGGCTGAGGCGGATGCGCGGCAGATTCTGATCCTGCTGGATGGGGAGCTGCCGCAGACCATCGCCCTGGTGCTCGGCCATGTCAGTGCGCAGAAAGCCTCCGCCGTGCTTGCAGGTCTGGGCGAGCCGCTCGGCGCCGAGGTGGCGCAGGCCTTTGCCTCGATGGGTACCGCCACCCCGGAAGCGGTCGGTATTGTTGCCGAGACGCTGCGGGCACGGGCCAATGCCGTCGTCTCGCTGCCTGAAACGGTGGAGGTGATCGGCGGCGTCGAGTCCCTGGTCGAGATTCTCAACCGGGCGGATGTCGCCACCGAAAAGTCCCTGATGGAGGGGCTGGAGGAGCGGGACCCGGTTCTGGCGGAGGAGATCCGTTCGCGGATGCTGACGTTCGCGGACATTGTGAAGCTGGACCGCAAGGATGTCCAACAGGTGCTGCGCGGCATTGACGCCGGTGTCCTGGCCTTGGCGCTCAAGGGCGCCGCTGTCGAGCTCGTCGACGTTGTGCACGCGAATATCACCGAGCGGAATCTTGAAATTTTGCAGTCTGAGAGCGGTGCAACCGGTCCGGTGCGGGCCTCCCAGGTGGAGCAGGCCCGGGCTGACATTGTGCGCTCGATCCGCGAGCTCGAAGCGGCGGGGACCATCACCGTGCGGCGGAACGAGGAGGACGACCTTGTCTACTAATTCGCCTGCTGGCACCTCCACTGGCGCTTTCACTGGTGCCGCCTCCACCGGCGCTTTCACCGGTGCCGCCTTCACGCCGATCAGCTTCGCCCCCGTTGAGGGGACCGCACCCGACGGTCCCGGAACGCCGGGCTATATCCGGGGCCACTCGATCGGTTACGCCTTCGGAATGCGGGCCGCCGAGGCGGAGTCGCAGACGCGGCGCGCCGAGATGGAGGCCGAGCATGCCGCCGGGCTGCTGCGGCTGCGGGCCGCAACAGAGCAGGGGGTGGCCACGCTCAACAGTGCGGTGGCGGCGGTCAATGCGGTGGTGCTGCCGGTGGTCACGGAGGCGCAGGATGCGCTGCTGGCAGGGTCTTTGGAGTTGGCCGAAGCGGTCATCGGCAAAGAGTTGTCCGACGGCGAACACTCCGCCCGGGCGGCGCTGACGCGGGCGATGACGCAGCGGGCCGCCGCAGGCACCTACGCCGTACGGATGAATCCCGCGGATCTGGCAACCCTGGATGCGGACACGCTTGCCGGGGCCCGCGTCCGCCTCGTTCCGGATACCGAGCTGGCGCCGGGGGATGCCATGGCGGAGTTCGAGTACGGCTACCTTGACGCGCGGATCGGCACCGCGCTGGCGCGGGCCAAGGATGCCCTCCGGGGTGACTCCGAATGACGACATCCTGGCGTCCGCACGCTCACCGGTTCGAAGCGGCCCTGGCCGCGGCGCGTCCCGAGCGGGTTGGGTCGGTATCATCCGTCGTCGGGCTCGGAGTGGAGCTGGCCGGGCTCGACTGTGCCGTCGGCGACCTTGTCACCATCGGTGAGAATCCCGGCGTGGACGCCGAAGTGGTTGCCTCTACCCGGACCGGCATCCGCTGTATGCCGCTGGGCAGAATGGCCGGGATCGGGGCCGGCTCTCCGGCACGGACGAAAGGAACGCCTCTGCTGGTCCCCACCGGGGTAGGGCTGTTTGGCCGCGTGCTGGACGGTCTGTGCCGCCCGATCGATGGCAAGGGTCCACTCATGGCTGACGGCAGGGTGCCGTTGGATCATGACACTCCCTCGGCCATGCACCGCATCCGGATTTCCGAGCGACTGCAGCTGGGCGTGCGGGCCATGGACACCCTCCTGACGGTCGGCAAGGGCCAGCGGATGGGCCTGTTCGCCGGTTCCGGAGTGGGTAAATCCTCGCTGTTGTCCATGATTGCCCGCGGCACCGACGCAGAGGTTTCCGTGATCGCGCTGGTGGGCGAGCGCGGCCGCGAGGTCCGTGAGTTTCTCGAAGATGATCTCGGCGCGGAGGGACTGGCCCGGGCCATTGTGGTGGTCTCCACCTCGGATGAGCCGGCTCTGATGCGCCTGCGCGCCGCCTTCACCGCCACCCGCATCGCGGAATCCTTCCGAGACTGCGGTGCCGACGTCGTGCTGATGATGGATTCGCTGACGCGGGTCGCCATGGCCCAGCGTGAGATCGGCCTGTCCGTCGGCGAGCCGCCCGCTACCCGGGGGTACCCGCCGTCGACCTTCTCGGTCCTGGCCCAACTACTCGAGCGTGCCGGAACAGCCGAGCGCGGCTCGGTCACCGGAATATACACGGTGCTGGTGGACGGAGACGACCACAACGAACCGATCGCTGACGCCGCCCGCTCCATACTGGACGGTCACGTCGTGCTGGACCGCAGGCTGGCCGTCGTCGGCCACTTTCCCTCCATCGACGTCCTTAGTTCCATTTCCCGCGTCGCCTCCAAGGTCATTTCGGCCGAGGAGGGCGGGACGGCCACCGCCTTGCGTCGGGTGCTTGCCGCGCGCAAGGGCGTGCAGGACCTGCTCGACGTCGGCGCTTACCAGCGTGGGACGAACCCGCTGGTGGATGCCGCCGTGGATCACGAGGCCGCCATCAACGCGTTCCTGCAGCAGCGGATGGACGATCAGACGGCTGGCATTGATGCATGGAACCAGTTGAACCGGCTGGTCCAGACCCTTGGAGGTACCTGATGTCCCGTGCATTTCCGCTGGCTGGGCTGCTCCGCCTGCGGCACCTGCGCCAGGATGCCGCCGCCGCCGAGCTGGCCGGCGCGAATGCGAGAGCGTCTGCCCACGGCGCGCGGCAGAACGCCGCCCGCGGTGAACTGCAGCAAACGACCAGCGAGGTGGCCACCGCCGCCGCGCTGAGTGCTATGGCCGCTGCACGTTCGTCCGCACGCAGTATGTTGGCCGAGCTCGAAGCAGTGTCGCAGCAGAACCGGGTACAGCAGGACCAGGCGCAGACAGTATTCAATGAGGCGCGGGCCGGTTCCGTCCGGCTGGAGAAGCTGGCGGCGAAGCATGCGGAACTCGTGGCCGCGGAACTGCTCCACTCCGAGCAGACCGTTTTGGATGAGATAGCGGTGACGGCTTGGCACCGCGACCGGGACCGGGGGCCGGACAGTGGACCGAACCGGGGCCGGGGGTCGGATCGCGAGTCGGACCGGGGGCCGGATCGGGAGTCGGACCGCGAGTCGGCTCGGGAGACGGGCCGCGGGCTCGATAGGGAGAAGACATGAGCGCGCTTTCGGGCCTGCAGCTGGCGCTGTCGCCTACGAGAGCCCGGGATTCCGGCGCAGCGGGCCAGAGCCGCGGCAGGGGAGGGCGACAGGGGGAAGCGGCGTTTGGCGCCGTCTTGCGTGCCGTCGTGGGCACGTCCGCCGGTTCCGCCGGGCAGAAATCAGCACCGCAAGGAACAGCCCGCAGCGGGAAGCCGGTTGCTGCCGGCACCGAGCCGGGCGGGACAGCGGCGCCCGTTGCCGCTGGCGCTCTGGCGCCGATTGCCGTGGCCGTGCCGGTTGGTGGCAGCCTGCTGACCGTTGGCGCTCTGCTGGCGGCAGATCCTTTAGCCACCGGATCGCTGTCGGCTGCTGGCATTGAGCCGGGACCGCAGCCGGCCGACGGCACCCGTACGGCCGAAGGCACCCGTACGGCCGACGACGCGGGGGCCGACGTGCCCCCTTCCGTGCCGGAGGCTGTGGCCGGAGCGAGTAATTCCACCAGGTCGCAGGACGCGATGCGGTCTGCATCTGCCCCGATGCCTGCAGCTGCAGGCGCCACGACTACGACGGCTGCAGCTTCCGCACCGACTACGACGACGACGCCGGCTCCGGCTGCGGGCGCGATGACAGTGTCAGCTGCAGCCTCAGGGGGGACGGCGACGCCAGCTACGTCTCTGGCGTCGCCCGTGTCGTCGCCCGCAGCGCTGGCTGCGGCGCCTGCTTCGCCGACCGCCGCCGTCGTCCGCCCCGGTGGGCTGACCTCCAATACACCGGCGCCGACAGCGTCACAAACCACCTTTTCCCCTGGTGATCAGGGCGCGCCCCTCGTGCCCGGCCCCATCGTTTCCTTACAGGCGGCTCCCGCGGCATCCGGCACGCCCGTGCCGCGGCCTTCCGGAGCCCCGCAGCCTGCCCCGGTCCCGCTTGCCAGCCAGATTTCGGGGCCGTTGGCCGCACTGGCAACGGCCAGGCCCGGGGAACACGTGATGACCGTCCGCATCGCTCCCGATGCATTGGGCCCGGTTACGGTGCGGGCGCATATTTCCGCGGATAACATCAGGATCGAGCTGTACGCCCCGAACGATTCCGGGCGTGACGCGCTCCGGGCTGCCCTTCCCGATCTGAAGCGGGTCCTGGCAGCGACGGGAATGAACGCCAGCCTCGATCTTGCATCCGGAAACCAGCCCGGCCGGGACCCCGACGCCCGGGACCCGGAGGCCCAGGGCGCCGATGGCCGGACCTCCCCGGCTCCCGCGAACGCCGGGCAGCCCGGTAACCGGCAGTTCGAGCCGCCGGGCCCAGAGCCGGGTGTCAGCAACGCCCATGCCGGCCCAGGATCCACCCTTGACATCACCACCTGAGAGAAGGAGCAGCACCCGTGGCCATTGACCCGGTAACCGCAACCACAGCCAGCAGCGGCAGTAGCCTCTACGCCAGCGCTCCGACGACGGCCCCGAAACAGGTGATGGACGGCTCCATGTTCATGTCGTTGCTGGTGACCCAGCTGCAGAACCAGGATCCGAGCTCGCCGATGGACACCAATCAGATGATCGGCCAGACCACTCAACTGGCCATGATGGAAAAACTCACCGCGATGGAAACCACCGGCACGGAAAACTTTTCGCTCCAGATGCGGATGGCGTCCGCCGCGTTGGTGGGTCAGCAGATCACCTACACGGGCAAAGACGGGGACACGCTGACCGGTCTTGCCAGCTCGGTTTCCTACGCGGGACCGGTTCCGCAGATCACCGTGGACGGCAAGACGATGCCCCTCGACGCGGTCTCCGGCGTCAGCACGAAAAGCTGACAAAGAGCCAACGGCTTTCCAGCAACACCGCAGTTCCACCATGCTTCGCGCCTGCTTGTCCCTCCCGAAAGGAAAACACCGTGCTTCGTTCCCTGTACTCCGGTATCTCCGGGCTCCGCGCCCACCAGACCATGCTGGATGTAACCGGCAATAACATCGCCAATGTCAACACCCAGGGCTTCAAATCGTCCTCGGTGCAATTCCAGGACACGCTCTCCCAGCTCACCAAGAGTGCTTCGGCGCCGCAGCCGGCCGACGGCGGCACCAACGCCGCGCAGGTGGGTCTCGGAGTGCAGGTGGCCGGGATTTCCACCAACTTTGCGCAGGGGTCCTCCCAGTCCACGGGCAAGTCCACGGACATGATGATCTCCGGCGACGGCTTCTTCGTCACCCAACAGGGCGCGGACACGCTGTACACGCGTTCCGGTGCGCTGAACCCGGATGCGCAGGGCCGGCTGGTAACGGCCGACGGCGGCATTCTGCAGGGCTGGACGGCGGCGGCGGACGGGACAATTCCCACCGGTGGCCAGGTGGGGGACATTGTGCTCTCCGGGCAGACGCTGGCGCCCGCGGTGGCGACCTCCAGAGCCACGGCGAGCGGAAATCTGCCGCCGGAGACGGCCCCGGGGGCCGCTGCACTGGTCCGCGACATTAAGGTCTACGACGCATCCGGAAAAGTCACGAGCGCAGCCGTGTCCTTCACCAGGACCGCGGCCGGGTGGACGGCCGCCGGGGACAACGGCTCCTCCGCGACGCTGACCTTCACCAACGGTAAGCAGGCTGCCGGTAGCGGGGCCAGCGTGAGCGTCGGCGGCATTCCGGTGGACCTTTCCACCGTCACCGGGTTTGCCGGGCTGAGCACTATCAGCGCCAAGGCCGACGACGGCGGGGCCGCGGGCACGCTGGAGACCTTTTCGGTGAGCAAGGACGGGACCATCGTCGGTTCCTTCAGTAACGGCGTGACGGAACCCGTCGGCAGGATCGCCCTGGCCACCTTCACCAACCCCGGAGGCCTGGAAAAAGCCGGAAATTCCTCCTACAAGGTCAGTTCCAACTCCGGTGCGGCGACGGTGGGCACGGCCGGGTCGGCCGGTATCGGCACGCTCACCAGCGGCGCGTTGGAGATGTCGAACGTGGATCTCTCCCAGGAGTTCACCAACCTGATTGTGGCCCAGCGCGGGTTCCAGGCCAATGCCCGCATCATCACCACCTCCGATGAAGTACTCCAGGAACTGACAAATCTGAAGCGCTGACGCTGAATTGGCCGTTCCCGGCAGCTAACAAAACGCCGGAGACTGCCGACAGTAGCTTGCGACGGCCCCGTAGGGTCTGACGAGGCAAGGATGAACCGATGATCGTAGTGACCCGGCTGGATAACCGCGAGTTTGCGATCAACCCTGACCTCATCGAGCGTATCCATGCCAACCCGGACACCACTTTGGTGATGGCGGACGGTGCAAAATATATTGTCACCGAATCCCTGGCCGAAGTCATCGAACTGATCGCTCGGTACCGTGCCTATGTCATCAGTCTGGCGCGCCATGCCACCGCAGCGGTGGCGCAGCACGGCGGCCGCACCCTAACGATTGTTCCGCCCTCCGATCCCGGCAGCGAGCGGCCCGGCAATACCGTCCCGCTACCACCAGCAAGGTAACTCCATGGACCCGTCAACACTTATTGGCCTGGCCCTCGCCTTTGGCGCCCTGTTCGGCATGGTCACCCTCGAGGGCGCCCATATTCAGTCCCTGCTCCTGCCTCCGCCGATGATCCTGGTCTTTGGCGGGACCCTCGCCGTCGGGCTTGCCGGCTCCACCTTCAAGGACGTCATGCAGGCCGCGAAGGCGCTGCCCCGTGCCATCAAGGGCAAGACCACGCCGCCGACGGAAAGCATTGACCAGGTGGTCAAGCTGGCGGAGACGGCCAGAAGCGAAGGCCTGCTCGCCCTGGAACAGGAGGCCGCCAAGGTCAGCGATCCCTTCCTGCGCGGCGCCCTGCAAAACATCGCCGACGGCACGGATGGCGATGAACTGCGGATGATGCTCGAAGACGAGGTCGGTACGAAAATCAAGACCGATCATGGCGCCGCCAAGTTCTTCAACAGTCTCGGCGGGTATGCCCCGACCGTCGGCATCATCGGTACGGTCGTTTCGCTGACCCACGTGCTGGAGAATCTCAGCAGCCCGGACAAGCTGGGACCGATGATCGCCAGCGCGTTCGTCGCCACGTTGTGGGGGCTGCTGTCGGCCAACTTCATCTGGCTGCCGATCGGCAGCAGAATGGCCCGGATTTCGGAGCTGGAGGTGGAGCGGATGGTGCTGCTGATGGAAGGTGTCCTTGCCGTCCAGGCCGGCAGTCAGCCGCTGCTGCTGCGCGAACGGCTGCGGGCCATGGTCCCCGACCATGATCTGAAGACCGGCTCCGCATTGAAGGGCGCCAGCGGACCTAAGAGTCCCAAGAGCAAGGAAAAGGAAGCGGCGTGAGCGCACGTCCGCGCCGGCGGAACTTCGGGAAGCCGGCGGTACAGCACGCCGACGAACGGTGGATGGCTTCCTATATGGATATGGTCACCGTCCTGATGTGCATGTTCATCGTCCTGTACGCCATGTCCACGGTGGATTCCAACAAATTCGAGAGGCTGAAGAATTCGCTCGCCACCGGCTTCGGCGTCGAACAGACCACCAAGGTTGACACCGCCACCGGCGTCGTGGTCCCGCCGGACAAGATCAATTCGGAAGCCGAAGGCTTTGCCGATCCGGCGGTGATCCAAACGAACGTGGCCCCACCGGAATCCGTCCAGAAGGAATTGGCCCAGAAGGAAGTCGCGCGGCTGACAGCCCTGCGGGACAAGATGGAGGCCAACCTTGCGGCCATTGGCATGACTGCTGCCGTGAAGTTCAAAATCGATGAGCGCGGCCTCACCGTCCGACTGGTGAGTTCGGAGACATTCTTTATGCCCGATGATGCCCGACTGACCAGACCTACGACCGCCGTCTTGGATGCGATTGCCCCGGTCCTGGCAGAGGTGTCGTTGGATGTCTCGGTGGAGGGAAACGCAGCGCTGGTGCCGGAGTCGATTCCCAATCCGCAGTACTGGGAAATCTCCGCAGCCCGGGCCACCAACGTCGTCCGGCATCTGATCGAGGCGGATGGTATATCCCAGACCCGGATGGCCGCCGTCAGCTTTGGGGCGGCCCGGCCGGTGGGGGCGACGAACAGCGCCGACGATCTGGCCAAGAACCGCCGGGTGGATATCGTGGTGCTTTCGGACCAGCCCGAGAGCGTGCGCTCGCTGATTCCTCAGGTCCTCAAGGCCGGCGGACAGTGAGCGCCGGCTGCCGGCAGAAGAGGTTCGACGGCGGCGGCTAAGAAAGCCGCGGGTAACTGCTAACGGCGCGAACAGACCGGCCGATAGTGGCTGACGTGAGAGTAGTGCGAGAAGGAACGCCCGAAGGGACGGCCGGCAGGCAGACCTTAGGCATCGACGTTTTCGATTTCGGACGTCCCACGACGCTGGCACGTGAACACAGCCGCGTCCTGGAACTCGCCATGGAGACCTTCGCCCGGCAGTGGGGCACGCACCTGACCGCCAGGGTCCGGGTGAAGTCGCGGATTGTTTCCGGTCAAGTCCTCATGCAGACCTATGACGAGTACTCGGCGGCGTTGCCGTCCACGACGCCGATGGTGCTGTGCGCGCTCGAAGGCAACACCTCCCAGGCGGTGATTCAGTTTCCGACGGCGGCCGGTCTCGGACTAGTGGTCCATATGCTGGGCGGCAACGGGAGCCAGCCGTTGCCAAACCGGAAATTCACCCAGATCGAGCAGTCCCTGGTCCTGCATTTGATGGACGACGCACTGGAGAATCTGCGCTACTCGCTGGATTCGCTGCTGACCGTGCCTATTAAGATCGCCGGTATCCAGTACAACTCCCAGTTCGCCCAGGCAGCGGCTCCCTCGGATCTGATGATTGTGTCCTTCTTTACGATCACGGTGGGCGGAGTCAGCGCCCCCGCCACGGTGGCCATACCCGCCGAAATACTGCTCCCGCACCTGGGCGCAGCCAATCCCCTGGATACGGCCGTGCATTGCCGGGAACGCATCCTGGCGCAGCTGGTACACATTCCGGTGGATGTCTCCCTGCGGCTGACCCCCACCACCATCCGGCCTGGCACCATTTTGAACCTTGCCGTGGGAGACGTCCTTCCCCTGCCGCACCCGAAGGACCGCCCGGTCGACGTCGCCGTGGATGGCCAGCCGCTGGCCGCCGCGGCGCTGGGCTCCAAGGGATCCCGATTGGCCGGCATCATCGTTACTACCGAGGAGAACCCGCGATGAGCGCGAATCAGACCCTGCACACCGCCGCTGCCGCTGCACTGACCGACCTGCTGCCGACCGTGACCGCGCTGCGTGCGGCCGTGCATCCGGGCGGCCTGCCCGCGCGGGTATCGGTAACCGGCACCGTCATGGCCTCCTTTGTGGGTGCACTGTCCGCGGATATTGCGCTGGTGCTGACGGACGCTGCCCCGCTGGCCGGTGCCGGCGGGACGGACTCGTCCCTGGTTTCGCTGGCGGATGTGCTCCGCCCTTCCTTCGAGCGTGCCATCTCGGTGCTCGGTGCGGGCGTGCTGGGCCAATCCCGGACCGAGGACGGTGCCGCGCTGTTCTCGGATCCCGAAACCGTAATCTTCGAACTGACCGGCGCGGCGGAGACGGCGGGCTGGTTCGCCATCCGGATCCGGGAACACGCCCCGAACGGTGCTGGTGCCCGGGCCTCCGATGAATCGATGATTGGCAAACTGGGCCGGATCAACAACGTCGAAATGACCCTCACCGTCGAGATCGGGCGAACCCGCATGTCCGTGCGCGACGTGCTCGGGCTGGAACCGGGCCGCGTGATCGAGCTCGACCGCTCTGCCGGCGCTCCTGCCGACGTGCTGCTTAACGGGCGGCTGATCGCCAAGGGCGAGGTCGTCGTCGTCGATCAGGACTACGCCATCCGCATCACCAAGATTCTCGACGTCGCCGAAGCGGTCGGTTAGATGGACACGTTGATCCTCGCCCTGCGGGTGGTGCTCTCCCTCGGGGCGGTGATAGCCGTGCTCTGGCTGGTGCAGCGGCGGCTCAGCCGCGGCGCCGGTGTGCGCGGCGCCCTGGATCCGCTGAAGGTGGTCGCGAGGCGGGGTCTTGGCCAGAAAGCGTCCGTGGTGGTGGTGGAAACCGGGGGACAGCGGTTCGTGCTCGGCGTGACCGAGCACTCGGTCAACGTCCTGCACTTATCCGAGCTGCCGGTTGAAGAAGCCGCCGCCGAAGCGTTTGCCGGTACGCTGCATCAGGCACAGGCACAGGCACAGGCACAGGCACAGGCACAGTCGGAGGGGTTCGGGGCCGCCGGTCCCGCAAGGGCGCCGTTGAGCCGGCGCGAACGCAAATCGGCACTTAACGGATCCTGGCGGGGACCCATTCGGGCACCCCTGCAGGGCGAAGCCCCCAACCAGGGATCCATGGGCGGGTCCCTGGGCGGATCCATACTGTCCGCCTCCACATGGCGGCAGGCGGCCGCGGCGGCCCGGAAAGGGCTGGCCGGTTGAAAGCCGCCGTCCGGGCGCGCCGGGCGGGCAGGCCCGTTTCATGGCTGGTGCTCGCGCTACTGGCTGTCACGGCGCTCCTTTTCCTCGGCACCGCCGGTGCGCACGCTGCACCGCTGGATGCCGTTCCCGCGCACCCCCTGCCAGCGGCTCAGGTCCCGCTGGCTCCTGTCCCCTTTGTCTACGCCCCGACGGCGCAGGTCCCGCTGGCTCCTGTTCCCTTTGACCCGGCGGATCCCACCGTGCCGGCGGACCCAACGGCGCCGGCTGATCCGACGAATCCGGCCAATCCGCCGTCGTCCGACGGCGGCGTAACGGTCAAAATCAACGGTCCCGACGGCACTCCGTCCAGCGCCGTCGTAACGCTGATTGGTATCACGCTGCTCTCCGTTGCGCCGGCACTGCTGCTGATGATGACCTCGTTCACCAAGATCTTTGTGGTGCTGGCGATGACGCGCAATGCCCTGGCCCTGCCCAATATTCCGCCGAACCAGGTGCTGGCCGGCCTGGCGCTCTTCCTGTCCTTCTTCATCATGATGCCGGTCCTAACGGACGTGAATAACCTGGCCGTGCAGCCCTATCTGGGCGGGCACCTCGATTTCGGTGCGGCGGTTGAGGCGGCATCGAAACCGCTGCAGACCTTCATGCTTGCGCACACCCGGCAGGAGGACATTGCCCTGATGACGCGGGCCGCGGGGATGGATAATCCTGCCAGTGCTGCCGACGTGCCGATGACCACGCTCATTCCGTCGTTCATGATTTCCGAGCTCCGGGCCGCCTTCATCATCGGTTTCGTCATTTTCATCCCGTTCCTGATTATCGACATTGTGGTCTCCTCGGCCCTGATGTCGATGGGCATGATGATGCTTCCGCCGGTGATGGTTTCGCTGCCCTTCAAGATCCTGCTGTTTGTTCTGGTGGACGGCTGGGGCATGGTCATTACGGCGCTGATCCAGAGTTACCGGGGCGGCTGATGGATACCAACGCCGTTCTGGACATCGGAACACAGGCGCTGCTGACGGCGGCGAAGCTGGCCGCCCCGGTCCTGCTGACCGCGCTCGCCGTCGGCCTGCTCATCTCGCTGCTGCAGTCGATCACGCAGATCCAGGAGGTCACGCTCTCCTTCGTGCCTAAAGCCATCGCTGTGGCCGTGGTGCTGTTGATCGCCGGGCACTGGATGATCACCGAGATGGTCACGTTCACGCATGAAATGTTCGCCAAGATCCCCGCCCTGCTCAATGGCGGCGGCTGAGGTGGCGCTCACGCTGAACCCCGCCTGGCTGGAGGCGTTGATGCTTGCCAGCGTGCGGATGGTGGCGTTCTTTGTGGTGGCCCCGCCCTTTTCCTACAACGGATTCCCGCTGCGGATCAAGGCCATGCTGGGGCTGGGGCTGGCCTTGGCCGTGTCGCCGAAGGTGGCGCCGGCCTACAAATCCGTCGATACCGCCGGCTTCATCACCGGCCTGGTGCTGGAGGTGGTAGTGGGTGCGTCCCTGGGCTTTTTGGTGCTGCTGATCTTTTCTGCGGTCCAGTCGGCCGGCAGCCTGGTGGACATGTTCGGCGGGTTCCAGATGGCCCAGGCCTTCGACCCGCAGGCGATGCTCAACGGGGCCCAGTTCACCCGGCTGTTCCAGATGACCACCCTCGCTCTGCTCTTCGCCTCGGACGGCTACCAGCTGGTGATCGGCGGAATGGTCCGCAGTTTCACCGCGCTGCCGTTGGGCGGCGGGATCGACCTGACGCACCCGGTTCAAGCCATGACCGCGGCCACCGGACTGATGTTCCTGGCCGCCGTCCAGATCGCCGGACCGCTGTTGGTGGTGCTGTTCCTGGCCGACGTCGGGCTTGGACTGCTGACCCGGGTGGCACCGGCGCTGAACGCGTTCGCGCTGGGCTTTCCGTTGAAGATTTTCCTCACGCTGGCCCTGGCCGGTGCGGTGTACGCCGCCCTGCCCCGGATTGTTGCGGCGCTGGCCGGCCAGGCGTTCAGCCAGTTGTCAGGGGGCGGCTAGATGTCGGATTCACAGGAACGCACCGAAGACGCCACACAGAAGCGGATGAAGGAGGTCCGTTCCAAGGGCCAGTTGTCCCGGTCCCAGGACGTCACCGCGTGGCTGGGTGTGGGCGCCGCCGCCATCATGCTGCCGATCACCATCGCACGGGCCGGCGACGCCGCGGCGGATCAGCTGTTCAGCATCCGTGTCGTCGCGTCCAACCCCGATCCCGGCCGGGCCCTCGCTGCCCTCGGCGCCGGGTGCGCGTCGCTGGCCGCCACCCTGACGCCATTGCTGGTGGTGGTGGCCCTGGCCGTACTGGCCGGGGCGGCCCTGCAGGGTGGCATCCACTTCAAGAAATTTGAGGTCAAATTCGATCACTTTGACCTGTTGAAGGGACTCAAGCGGGTCCTCGGCACGCAGGCGCTGTGGCAGGGTCTCAAAGCGCTGCTGAAGACCGCCGTCGTCGGCCTGGTTCTTTATGCCGTGGTTCAGGGCCTCATGCCCGTACTCCTCAATGCCGGGGGACTGCCGGTCAGCGCGCTGCTGTCCGCGGCGGGCGGCGGCGTTGCCTCGATGCTGGAGTTCGCGGTGGCAGCCGGTCTGGTGCTGGCCGCCGCGGACGTTTTTGTCGTCATGCGGCGGAACCGGAAGAAGACGCGGATGACCAAGCGGGAGGTCAAGGACGAGAACAAAAACACCGACGGCGACCCGCTGATCAAGTCCCAGCGCCGGTCTCGGCAACTGTCCATGAGCCGGAACCGCATGATCACCGCCATCTCAAGCGCCGACGTCGTCCTGCTGAATCCGACGCATCTCGCGGTCGCGGTCAAGTACGAGCCAGGGAAATCGGCGCCGCGGGTGGTGGCCAAAGGGGCCGGACACATGGCGGCGCGGATCCGCCGGGAGGCCGAATCCAAGGGCGTGCCGATGATCCGTGACGTTGCGCTGGCACGTGCCCTGCATGCAGGCTGCGCGCTAGGTCATGAGATTCCTCTTGAGCTTTACGACGCCGTGGCCCGGGTGCTGGCCTTTGTGCTGGCGCTGAAATCCCGGGGCCGGCCCAGCCGGCCCCAGACCATGACCGCGCTTCCGTTGATATCCGAAGGAACCTAGAGTGAACCGCAACTTCTCTAAGCTCGCCGTGCCCGTGGGCGTGGTGGGCGTCATAATGCTGCTGATCGTGCCGATCCCGGCGCCGCTGCTGGATGTGCTGATCATCATCAACATTCTGCTGGCGCTGGTGACGCTGCTGACCACCATGTTCGTGAAAAAGCCGCTCGACTTCTCGGTCTTCCCGTCCCTGCTGCTGGTGGCGACGCTGTTCCGGCTGGGACTCAACGTCTCCTCCACCCGGCTGGTGCTCGGACAGGCGCACGCCGGGGCCGTCATCAACGCCTTCGGCAAGGTCACGGTGGGCGGCTCGCTGATCATCGGCTCGGTGATCTTTATGCTGCTGGTGGTCATCCAGTTTGTGGTGGTGACCAAGGGCGCCGAGCGGGTTGCCGAGGTGGGGGCGCGCTTCACCCTTGATGCCATGCCGGGCAAGCAGATGGCCATTGACGCAGATCTCAACGCCGGGCTGATCACCGATGTGCAGGCGCGTGAACGGCGGGCGGAGGTGTCCGCGGAAGCCGACTTCTACGGTGCGATGGACGGCGCGTCGAAGTTCGTTAAGGGTGATGCGATCGCCGGCATCATCATCATCGTCATTAACCTTGTCGGCGGGATCGCCATCGGCATGGCCCAGCGTGGCATGTCCATCACGGACGCGCTCAACACCTATGCCTTGCTCACCATCGGCGACGGGCTGGTCACCCAGATTCCCGCCCTGCTGATGGCCGTTTCCACCGGTATGATAGTGACCCGCTCCAACGCCGAATCGGACATGGGCACCACAGCGTCGGCGCAGCTGGGGCAGTCCCGGACGGCCCTGCAGATTGCCGGCCTGGCCGCCATCGCCATGGGCCTGATCCCGGGCATGCCGGTCATTCCCTTTATGCTGGTGGGGATCGGACTCCTGATCGCCTCGCAGCGGATCAAAACCAAGGACCGGGCTGACAAGGCCGCCAGCGCTGCAGCGGCGGCGCAGGAGGCGGCTGCTCCGCGCCCCGAAACGACGGAGGACCTGATCGAAGCGATGCGGGTGCACGCGGTGGAGATCCTGCTGGCCCCGGACCTGGTGGACCTGGTCTCGGGTGCCTCCGACGACCTGTTGGCCAGGGTGCGTTCGCTGCGGCACAAGATCGCCATGGAACTGGGCCTGGTGGTCCCGCCGGTGCGCACCCGGGACAGCGTGGAGCTTCCCTCGGGCAGCTACGTGATCAGGATTGCCGGCGTGGAGGCCGGGCGCGGGACGGCGCCGGGGGGGAAGGTGCTGGCGCTCGGTGAGAACCTGGAAGGGCTGCCGGGAGTCACCACGGCGGAGCCGGTGTTCGGCCTGGCCGGCAAATGGATCCCGGCGGAGCTGCGGCACAGCGCCGAGATGGCCGGGGCAACCGTCATAGACCGCGTCTCCGTACTGGTCACGCATTTGTCCGCCATCGTCACGGACAACGCCCCCCGCTTGCTCTCCCGCGAAGACGTCCGAGTGCTGACGGACGGGGTCCGAGCGGTCAATCCCTCCGCGGTGGAGGAGCTCATCCCAGGGGCCCTGTCCCTAGCCGAGGTGCAGCGTGTGCTGCAGGGCCTGTTGGCGGAGCAGGTACCGATCAACGATCTGCCGCGCATCTACGAGGCGCTCACGCTGCGGGCCAAGGTGGCCACGGATCCGGAGGGTCTGATCGAAGCCTCACGGCAGGCGCTGGGACCCGCGCTCGCGGCACGTTACTTGGATGGCCAGACGCTCTCCGTCATCATGATCGACCCGCTGCTGGAACAATCCATGCTCGAGGCGGTGCGGCCCTCGGAGCAGGGTACTCAGATTGTGATGCACGCCGGCCGCGTTGAGGCGGTGCTGGAATCTTTGAAGTCTTCCGTCGCCGCGGCCGGCGCACTGGGCCGGGACGTGGTGCTGGTGTGTGCGCCCGCGCTGCGTCCGGCCGTCCGGCGGCTGGTGTCAGCGCAGTCCGGTGGCCTGCCGGTACTTTCATATCAAGAGGCGACGGCGGCCAATGTGGCCATTGAAACGGTAGGGGTGGTACGTGGTGTCGAGCAGATTTCAGCTTAGGGGCGAGTCCATGGAGGGGATTGAATGGAAGCTGTTTAACAGCCATGGCAGCGCGGCCCGGATCATCGCGGCCGAAAAGGTCTCCGAAGGCGGGCTTGGCGGGTTCTTCGCGCGGCACTTTTTTGAGGTCACGGTGGAAGTTGACGGCGCCGTCGTGCCGGCAGCCGCCGCACGGCCTGCACGGACCGGTATAAGCGCGCTGCTGAAAGAGGCCGACGCAGCGGACGCCGCCGCGAACGGGGCACGGTTCCCGACCGTTTCGACCGTTTCAAACGGCTTCGCGGCGCTGCTGGAAGACCTCACGGCGGCAGCCCCGGCGGACGGGGCCCCGGAGGTTACTGACGCGCCCGCCCTCGTTTCCGGATCCGGCAAGGTGGTCATGGTTGTCGGGCTGGCTGCGGATCCGATGGAAATCACCCGATCTATGGGCCGGGTGCTCAAGGACGCGGAGATCAGAACCGCCGGAGCGATCAAATCCATGGGGACCGAACATGTTGCGGGGCGCATCGGTCTGGCGGCTGCGCGTGCAGCCGGCGTGGCGGCCGGGCGGACGGTGATCATCGCTTTCGGGATCAGCCCGGGGGGCCACGTCCCGTCCGCTGCCCTCAGCGAGGTGGATGCGGATCAGGTCTGGGTGGCGGTGGATGCCGCACGCAAGCCGGCCGACACGGCGGTCTGGGTGGACAGGGTCGGCTGGGCCGTGAAGGCAGATGCCCTGGCCGTGCTGGGCAGCACGGAAACCCTGACCCCTGGCACGGTCCTTGAACTGGGACTGCCGGTGGGCTGGATCGAGAGCGGTCCGGCCACCGCCGCGGATCTGTAACGGCTCGTTGCCTGGCCTGGCCCGTCCCCGCCGGCTTCAGCCCCTGGGGAGGGCCCATGCCAGGCAACATATCGTTTCCTCAAGGCAAGGTAGGCTCAAACAGTGCTGGTACTAACACGGAAGCTCGGTGAAAAGCTTCTCATCGGGGAGGACATCGTCATCACGCTCCTCGACGTGCGCGGAGACAGCGTCCGGCTAGGTATTGACGCCCCGCGCGGCATCACTATTGCCCGCGCCGAGGTCATCGAGGCGGTCAGCGCGGCAAATATCGCAGCGGTGCAAACCGATGCCGCAACCGAGGAGCAGATTAAGAACATGCTGGGCCACGCTTTTCCGGGAAAGGCGACCTGAGCAGGACCGGTGGCCGGAACCCTTGACGCGGGCCGTGCAGCCTCTAGCGTTGACGGGGGGACCAATCGACGAAGAGGAAGCATCAGCCATGAAGAAAATCTCATTGGGATCACAGGGTCTGGAAGTTTCCAGGTTGGGGCTGGGCTGTATGGGGATGTCGGCCTTCTACACCGGCAGCGGTGCGGACGACGCCGGCGCCATCCGCACCATCCACCGCGCACAGGAACTGGGGGTCACGTTTTTCGACACGGCCGAAATGTACGGACCGTATCTCAACGAGGAGTTGCTGGGCAACGCGTTCGCGGGACGGCGTGACGAGGTCGTGATCGCCACGAAATTCGGCACCCTCCTGCACCGCGGTGATGGCAGCCGCGGGCTGGACGGCAGCGCCGAAAACATCCGGCTGTCCGTGGAGGGATCCCTCAAGCGCCTGAAGACGGACTACATAGATCTGTACTATCAGCACCGGATGGATCCCGGCACTCCGATCGAGGATACGGTAGGTGCCCTGGCGGAGCTGATCCAGGAGGGGAAGATCCGTCACTATGGTTTATCCGAGGCAGCGCCGGAAACGATCCGCCGGGCGCACGCGGTGCACCCGGTTACGGCAGTTCAGACGGAGTATTCGCTCTGGTCACGGGATCCGGAAAAGGAGATCCTGCCGACCGTCCGGGCGCTGGGGATCGGGTTCGTGCCGTATTCCCCACTGGGACGCGGCTTTCTGACCGGCACGATCAGGTCCGTGGATGAGCTCGATGATTCCGATTTCCGCCGGCAGAACCCGCGATTCGAGGGCGACAACCTGAAGGCCAACATCCGCATCGTGGAGCAGGTGGATGCGGTGGCCGCCGAAGCCGGGGCCGCGCCCGGGCAGGTGGCTCTGGCCTGGCTGCTCGCCCAGGGGGATGACATAGCGCCCATCCCCGGGACCAAGCGGATCGCTTACCTGGAGGAAAACGTGGGCGCCGATGCGCTGGTGCTCACACCCGGGCAGCTTGCGGAGCTGAGCGATCTGCCGGCCGCCGCGGGAGACAGGTATGCGGACATGTCCCCCCTGAACAAGTAAGCGCTGAACAAGTAGCTGTTGAATCAGTAGCCACTCGTCCCAGGCCGTGTCTCAGAGCGGGGCATTCGCGCTAAAGCGGGCGTTCGCTGGCCCGTCAAAGCGGGGCTGGCTCGCGACGAAGGGGCTCGCTCGCGAGAGCGGAGCTGCGCAGCACCGTTGTCGCGGCTCCGCCCCGTCATCGGCGCCCTGAGCTTGCCTCATCACGGCGCACCGGTACGGGTGACCATCCGCAGCACCGTGGTTCCCTGGTCCTCCAAGGCGGTGAGGTCTACGGCGATCCGGCCGAGGCGCGCCAGCGAATCGACGTGCGTGCCGCCGCACGGGATGCGGGCCTCCCCCTCGGGCAACGCGCACACCCAGCACCGGCGGGCCGTGAGGCCGCCGCCGTCGCACTCTATCTGCACGGGCGCGCCGGCACGGACCCAGCCGGCCAGGGTTTCGTCGATGGACCCGGTGAGCGCGCCCAGCTCCGCGACCAGACCGTCGGCGTTGAACCCTTTGCGCCGCAGGGACTTGTTCAGCCGGAAAACGTCCACCGACCCGTATTCCTCGATGCTGGAGGAGGCAATGGCCGCGCCGTCAAAGTCCGGGCAGCCCAAGGCATCGGCACGGGTTTCCTTGGACCACCGCTGTGCCAGCGCGCGGTTCAAGGCCAGCGACGCCGCGTGGCAGGCGCTGTGTCCGGCGCTCAAGGCGGCGCGGTGGTCCGCATCAATGTAAACTTCGACGGCGGCGCCCTCGGGCAGGCGCGCACCAGCCGGCAGCAGGTGGACCACCACGAAATTCCAGCCTTCGGTTCCCTTGCGGACCGGGATATCGCCGCCGATGAACAGGTCCTGGCCGTTCGTCGCGGCCACAACGCAGTCCAGCACCGGCCATTGGCCTGGCTGATCTACGGCACCGGCTTTTACGGCACCGGCTTTTACGGCACCGGCTTCTCCGGCACCGGCCAGGCGGATCACCGCACGGTCCGGGCCCTGGTCAGGCCAGCCGGCGTCCACCGGATGGCACGGCGTGGTGTCCAGCAGGACTGCCAGCCTGCCGTCGTCGTGCTCCTGCCTGTGCTGGAGGAGCGGACCGTGATGGTGCAACTGACTGGGATTAAGCAGCTGAGTGTGCAGCACGACGGCTTTTCCCGAGGTTTGCCCGGCAGGGTAGGTAACGAGGGTGTCGGATACGGGAAGTGTCATGGAAAACAGCGTAGCCGCACGGATCTGAATTCCGGCGGCACCGGACGCGGGTTGAATGGGGATGGAGATTTCGGAACTACAGCGTCCCGCAGCGCCAATGATGCTCGCTGGCCCATGCACGTCCTTGCTTCCGTCTAGAGCCACTTCTTCCGTTTGAACACCGTGTACATCAGGGCACAGAGGGCCAGCATCAGCCCGATCGCAAAGGGGTAGCCGAACGTCCAGGACAGCTCGGGCATGATGTGGAAGTTCATCCCGTACACCGAGGCGACGAAGGACGGGGCAAAGAAGATTGCAGCCCAGGAGGAGATCTTTTTGAGCTCCTCATTCTGCGCCGCGCTGGCCTCGTTCTGCCGGTTGGTGGTCAGTGTGCCGTCCACCGTCAGCGCATTCTGCAGCAGCTGACGGAAGGAATCCGCGCGGGCCGTGACGTTCTGGACGTGGTCCTGGACATCGCGCAGGGAGCGCTCGAGCTCACGGTGTACGCCGTGTTTTTCAAAACCGAGTTCCAGCGCTGTGAGCATATCCGTCAGCGGGTGAATGGCGCGCTGAAACTGGATCACCTCGCGGGAAAGCTGGTAGATGCGGCGCGAAACGGTGGGATCGCCGGCAAAGAGCTGGTCCTCGATCTCATCGATATCATTTTCCAGCCCGGCAATCACCGGCGCATAGTCATCCACCACCTGGTCCAGGATGGCGTACAGGACGGCCTCTGGCCCCAGCGCCAATAGCTCGGGATTGCCTTCCAGCCTGTGTCGCACGCGGGCCAGCCCCGGGGTCTCGGCATGCCGGATCGCGATCACGAAGTTCGTGCCGGTGAAGATGTGCAGCTCACCGAATTCCACCACCTCATCGGCATCGATGTAGTGCGCGGGCCTCAGGACGGTGAAAAGGATGTCATCATAGCGTTCCATCTTGGGCCGCTGGTGCGCCTTGATGGCGTCTTCCACCGCCAGCTCATGCAGCCCGAATTGGCCAGCGACGGAATCCATCTCGGTCGCGGTGGGGCGGAACATCCCGATCCACACCATCCCGCCGCGTTCGGCGAGCGTCGCGTAGGTCTGCTCGAGACTGAGGGGATCCGCGGTGCGCACGCCGTTGACGTAAACGGCGTTGTCGATGATGGTCACGGGTTCATTATCCGCGTCCGGGGCGGAAACGTCCTTTTAACCACGGCCATCACTGTTCTGCGGCCATGCCGCCCAGCAGTGGTTGGACACGGTAGGGGATGTGCTCGTGCAGGGCCAGCGACGTTTCGGTGCGGATGACCCCACGGATGCGCAGCAGCGCCCGCAGGGCGTTCTGCAGATGGTGGACGTCGGTGGCGGCCAGCCTGCACCAGACATCGCCGCGGCCGGAAATTTCATAGACCTCCAACACCTGCGGCTGTTTGCGCAGGGCCGCGATGACGCCGTCGAGTTCGCGGTGTGTCACCTCAATCGTGACGAAGGCGACGACGTCGTAATCGATCGCTGCCAGGTCCACCTCACGCCCGCCGTCGCGCAGCGTTCCGGAGCGCAGCAGGCGTCGGAGCCGGGTCTGCACCGTGTTGCGTGCCACGCCCAGTGTCTCGCCCAGCTCACCGATCTGGGCGCGCGGATCCCGCACCAGTTCGAGCAGCAGCTTCAGGTCCAGGGCATCGAGTTTGCTCATCGGGAGCACTCCGGTTCGGTGGTAACGGACGATGTTGATCAAAACCATCAAATATAGGCGCCGTGCGAGTTCAACTGACTCGTGTTGCTTCAGTCTATAGAGGAAATAGTACAGTTCCGGTCACCCTCCGGCAGTACCTGAGCCCCTGAGGAAATGAGCCGCATGACCGTCCTGAATGAATTACGGATGCGTCCCGTCGACGCCGGTCCCCGGGGCTGGAACGCTTCCGTATCGGCGCGCCTGGTATTGGCCGGCGTCGTCATTTTCACCCTGCTGATCGGCGCGAACCTGGCCACCCCGCTCTACCCGCTGCTGGCCGCCCGGCTGGGCTTGAGCCCCTTGGACATCACCGCCGCCTTCTCCAGCTACGTCCTCGCACTCGTGGCGGGGCTGATCCTGTTCGGGCACTGGTCGGACCATATAGGCCGCCGCGCCGCGCTCGTACTGGCCGTGCTGATCGGCCTGGCCGGCGGGCTGGTCTTCGGCGCGGCGGAGAACCTGCCGACGCTCGCTGCGGGTCGCGCTCTGCAGGGAGTCGCCGTTGCGCTCGCCACCGGTGCCAGCGCCGCTGCCCTGCGGGATCTGCTGCCCGACCGTCCGGAGTGGGCTTCCCGGTTCACTTTGCTGGCATCCTTCGGGGGTGTCGCCGCCGGCCCAGTGATCGGCGGCCTGCTGTCCCGGTTGCCGGACCCTACCCGGACCCCGTTCGTGATCCACGCCGTGGTGCTGCTGCTGCTGTTGGTGCCGCTGTATCTGCTCGACGCCCGACCTGCGATCAGGCCGGCGGCCAACGGCGCCGCACTGGCCGCGCTCAGGCCCCGCCGGCCCACTGTTTCGCGCGCGGCCCGCGGCACCTTCTGGCTGGCCGCCGGCGTCGGCTTTCTCAGTTTCGCCGTCTTCGGTTTCTGCCTCTCGCTTGCCCCCGGCTATTTTGCCGTCGCCCTGCACACCCAATCGCGGCCGCTGATCGGCGTGGTCGCCGCGCTGACCCTGGGCTCGTCCGCCCTCAGCCAGCTGCTGAGCGTTCGGGGCCGTTTCCTGGTCCCGGCCGGGCTGGCCGTGCTGGGGCTGTCCGTGCTGCTGATCGCGGTGGCCGGCGCGGCACCGTCAGCCTGGCTGTTGGTCCTGGCCAGCGTCACGGCCGGAGCGGGGCAGGGCATCGCCTTTCACATGGTCTTCAACGACGTGGCCCGCGCAGTGGAACCGGCCCGGCATGCGCAGATCATCAGCGCGGTCTATGTCATCACCTATCTGGGCAGCGCCCTGCCGGTGATCGGGATGGGTGCGGCGGCCGGCGTGTGGGGGCTGCCGACCGTGGTGGCGGGATTCGCCGCAGTCGTCGCCGCAGCCTGTGCCGTTCTCGCCGTCGTCGCCTGGCGCCGCGCCAGCCAGCCGCCGCGTGCCCACCATCATCTGAAGGGGAGGGGGCTCAGCAAGCAGGGGAAAGGCGACCGCTGAGGCGTGATGATTCCCTCCGGGCCCGGGACGATGGCGCCGTCGAAGAGGTAGGTGTTGACATTGTCCTTTCCGGCATTGTCCTTTTCCACTGACGACAAACGCTGTGAACTGTCCGCGCCCCGGCCCGGTAAGCTTGGCTACGTTGGGTTGATGTTCGATGTCCCGCGAGGAGAATTTTAGTGCCGTTGTGGTTGTTCGTTGCAATCATCGTCGCGGTCTGGCTGGCCGCCATCTTCGTCATCATTATTTTCATGATGGGCGCAGCCAGAGGCCGTGAACGCGACCGTGCCGAGTTGCAAAAGAGTCAATTGCAGCCGGCCGGCGATGGTCTCGCCAACGAATCTGACGTGGCCGCATAGACCTGTCGGGAGCCGGTGACGGCTTGACTGTGAGCCGGTGACGGCTCGCGGTACTGCGATGCTGCGGGTGCCCGTTGGGCCCGAGGATCCGGCGAACATTAAGCGGGCAGGGGGCCGGTGTTGCCCGGAAGGTGGCTGAACACGAGGGTGGTTTCGGTCTGCCCGACCACCGGATCCGTCGTGAGGTTGTCCAGCACCCAGTCGCGGAGCACATCCGTATTGGGCACGGCAATGTGCAGCAGGTAATCCACGGATCCGGAAACGTGGAAGGTGGACAGCACCTCGGGAAGCAGCGGCACCGTTCCGGTAAACCTGTCGATCTGGTCCCTGTCGTGCGCGCGCAGCCGGACGGCGATCAGCGCCTGCACCGACCGGCCGACGGCGTTCAGGTTCAGCTGCGCGTGGAAGCCCTCGATGGCGCCCCTGTCGAGGAGGGCGCGGGTGCGCATCAGTGCGGTGGATGGCGCAATGCCGACGGCGTCGGCCAGATCCCGGTTGGTGATCCGTGCGTCCGCCACCAGTGCGTCGATGATCTGACGGTCGACGGCGTCCAAGGGTTCCGGGGTCGGCCCGGCGGCGGACGGGTCACGTCGGGCGTTCTTCGCGGCCGAGGCCATGCCGGGCTCCTGGTTCTTTTCGGACCTGCCGCCCGGCGGAATGTAGGCCCGCGGCTTGGTCTTTAGGTTGAATTCTACGCAGTTGCCGGCCGTGCAGGAGCCTGTCCAAGAGGTTATCCGATCGCGGTCATTTTCCGTGGGCGGCGTGCCTCGGTGCCTCCGGCGGGCAAAAGCAACAGCGCGGTGGACGCGGCGAGCACCGCCAGGACCGCCAGTGCCACCACCAGCGCGGTCCAGCCGGCGGACTGAAAAACGAAACCGGAAGCCCATCCGACCACGCTGGATCCGGCGTAGTAGCTGAGGTTGTACAGTGACGCGGCCTGCGCCCGGCCGGCGGGGAAGACGCTTCCGGTCCAGCCCGAGGCGATGCTGTGGGCACCGAAGAACCCGGCCGTAAAAAGCACCAGCCCGAACAGAATCAGCGGCAGACCGGCGAGGAGTGTCACCCCGAGGCCGGCGGTCATCACGGCGATGCTGCCGAGCAGGATGTTCCGCCGCCCGGCGCGCAGGGACAGCGACGCCGCCCAGCGCGAAGACACCGTGCCGGCCAGGTAGGCCAGGAAAATCAGGGCGACGGCGGCCATCGGCAGCAGGTATGGTGGCGCCTCCAGTCGGAAGCCCATGTAGTTGTACACGCTCACGAACGAGCCCATCAGCAGGAACGCCTGGGCGTAGAGGGCCAGCAGCCGCCGGTGGCGCAGCGCCGGGAGCAGCCGGGACAGCGCCTGGCCGAAGCTGTTCCGCGGCGCCGGAGTAAAGCCGCGCGGTTCCGGAGCCAGCAGCAGAAACCCAGCGGCGGCCGCCGCTGAAACAACCGAAACGGCAAGGATCCCGACCCGCCAGCCGGCCAGTTCTGCGATCGGGCCGGCCAGCAGCCGGCCGAGCAGACCGCCAACGGTGGTACCGGCGACGTAGGCTCCGGCGGCCATCGCTGCGTGCACCTTGTTGATCTCCTCATTCAGGTAGGCGATGGCCAAGGCCGGGATTCCGCCCAGCGCCATTCCCTCCAGCGTTCGAGCCGTCAGAAGGACCGGAAAGTTCGGGGACAGCGGCGCCAGCAGCCCCAGAATAGTGGCCGCGATGATGGCGGTCCCCATCACTGCGATCCGGCCGAACCTGTCCGCCGCAAAGGACCACGGAATGACCGTCACTGCCAACCCGATGGTGGCCACCGAGATGGTCAGGCCCGCCTGTGCGGCGGTGATCTGCAGGTCCCGCGCCAGCAAGGGCAGCAGCCCTTGAACCGAATACAACTGGGCAAAGGTGGCGATTCCAGCGCATAACAGGGCCAATAGAACCCGGCGGTAACCGCGGCTTCCCTTGTTGTGGCCCAGCCATGGCTGTTCAAGGGGCGGGGTTTCCTGCGGGGACGAGTTCACCCTTCCAGCGTAGAAAACAGGATTGGATGCGTCTAATGCATGTTTAGCGATAATTGATAGCAGCCGATCATATGACGTGGAGCTGCACTCTGTCAGTACGGCACTGGTCAGGCACTGGTCGGGACAGCACTGGTCACGACGGCACTGGGCGAACGGCATTCGTCGACCGGGACGGGTCGGACCGCATGGGGGAATTCTAATGAACGAGACGGACTACCGGGATCTGCTGCGGCTGCTGCCGGTGATCCCGATCCTGGTGACGTTGGGGAGAACCGGCAGGATCACCGAGACCGCGGAACTGCTGAACTTTCCACAGCCCACGGTGAGCCGCGCGCTCGCCCGGGCCGCCGCCGTCGTCGGCACCGAACTCACCGTGCGGAACGGACGCGGCATCCGGTTGACCCCGGCAGCGCAGTTGCTCATCCCCCGGCTCCAGGCCGCCCTCGCCGAGGTGCAGGCCGGGCTCTATGAGGTGCGGACGCAGTCGAAGCAGGCACGCGGCCGGGTTGCCGTAGCATTTCAACACACCTTCGGGGAGGCAACCCTTCCGCTGCTGATCAGGGCATTCAGTTTGCAGCACCCGGCCGTGACCTTTGCGCTCCTGTAGGGCCCGCGCGCCGAATGCCTGGCAGCCCTGACCGAGGGCCGGGTGGACCTGGCCATCGTGGCCCCAGTGCCGGAGGTCACCGGGACGCTGGGTGCGGAACTGTTGTATGCCGAACCTTTGCGGCTCGTGGTACCGCAGAATCATCGGCTCGCGGCACACCGCAGCGTCCGGTTGGAGGATGCCCGGACCGAGGGATTTGTCGTGCTCGGTGAGGGGTTCGGACTCCGGTCGATCTTCGACGGCCTGTGCCGGGAAGCGGGGTTTAAGCCCCGTATCACTTTCGAGGGGCAGGATTCGCACACCCTGCGCGGGCTGGTTTCCGCCGGGCTGGGGGTCAGTGTGCTGGCCCCCTCCGGAGTCGATCACCTCACCCCGGTGACCAGTCCGCTGGGCTGGAAGGAGTTGGTGATCGAGGCGCCCGTGGCCCAGCGGGAGATTGGTCTGGCCTGGCGGATCCGGGCCCGGGAACCGGATCCGGTCAGGCGTTTCCGCGAGCTGGCACTGGCCGACGGCAGGCCCCTGCTGCGCCGTGCTTTTTGCCGGCAGCGCGGGTCTGGATACCGGCTTTCCGGGTGCCCATGGCTAGTCTATGGAGGTGACCATCGATGAGACCGGAACCGCCTCCCGTACCGTCAGCATCATCGGGCTGGATATCGGCGGGTCCAAAACCAGGGGCATCCGATGGCGCGATGGCGTGATCGAGGTCGACGCCGAGGCGGGCAGCGCCAACGTGCAGAACGTCAGCCGTGAGGAAGCGGCGGCGAACCTCGGAGCGATATTCGCCAAGGTCGGCGGAGCCGACGTTTCACAGGTTTTCGCGGGCTCCGGCGGCGTTGACACCGACGACGACGCCGCGGCGCTGGCCGCGCTGATTGCCCCGCATGTAACCGGCGCCAAGGTGACCGTGGTCCATGACACCCGTCTGCTCCTCGCCGCCGGTGGTGCCGATACCGGCGTGGCGGTCATTGCTGGCACCGGTTCGGCCGCCTGGGGGACCAACGCCGCCGGCGCGCAAGCCCGGGCCGGGGGCTGGGGCTACCTGCTCGGTGACGAGGGCAGTGGGTACTGGTTCGGGCGCGAGGCCGTACGGCATAGTCTGCACAGGATGAACCTGGGGATGGCGCCGGACGTCCTGACTCGTGCCCTGCTGGCGGAATGCGGGCTGCAGGCTCCGGGCGAGCTGATTGCACATTTCCACGGCGCTACAGGCCGGCGCTACTGGGCGGCGATGTCGCCGCTGGTCTTTGACGCCGCCGCAGCAGGGCACCCGGAGAGCCTGGCGATGATCCATCAGGGTGGTGGGGACCTCGCTGCGCTCGCCGCCCAATGCGCCGAACAGTTGAATATTTCCGGGCCGATTGTGCTGGGCAGCGGGCTGGGCATGAACCAGCCACCGCTGCAGGACGCATTCAAGGCCCATCTGGCCACTTTTGGTCTGATCGATGTGCGGGTGCTCGCGCAGGATCCCATTTTCGGCGTCCTGAGGCTGACCTCCGGGGTTTAGCGCCGGGCCGTGGCTGTCCCGGCGCAGCGGACGCCCGCCCGCCGTGAATCCCGTCTGCCCGTGGTCCTGCCGCCCGGGACCCGGCCGCCCATCTGCTGCGGAAATGGACCGGTGCCGCGGGAATTTCCACGGCAGCGGTCCATCTCCACGGCAGCGGTCCATCTCCACGGCATCCGGCCGAAGCACCCTACCGACTAAGAACCGCACCGCCGCCGTGGTGAAAGCCGGACTGCGGGCATCGGCGGGGCCGGAATCCGCCCGGCCTCGGCTTTCGCGTCGGGACCGTGCCCGCGGACCTCGGGGAACCGGCCGCTGCGGTCCTCCCAATCCTGCCGGGCGCGGACGATTTCGTCGTGGTTCCTGCCGACGAAGTTCCACCACATCAGCAGTTCTTCTTCGAACGGCTCGCCGCCGATCAGGAGGAACCTGGCACCCTCGGCAGCGGCAGCGTCCAACCCGCTCCGACCTGTGCCCAGATGCGCCAGCGGTCCCGGTGATACTGGTACGCCGTCGATCTTCAGGGCTCCGTCCAACGCCAGCACAGCGTGCTCGAAACCCGGATCCAGCGGCATCGACACCTCTCCGGCAGCGCCAACGGACACGTCCGCGGCCAGCAGGGGCGTATGGACCAGCGCAGGGGAGACGGCTCCGCCGAGGCTGCCGATGATCACGGTAGCGGCGTAGTTGCGGCCGTGCAGAACCGGGAGCTCGGAGTGTTGCTCGAACCGGGGTCCCTGCTGACGCACCCGATCCGGCAGCGCAACCCACAGCTGCAGGCCACGGAGGGTCCCGTCGTCGTCCTCCTTCGGCGGCCGCACCGAAAACTCGGAATGCGCGACGCCGGCACCGGCTGTCATGAGGTTCAGCTCGCCCGGGCGGACCAGGACATCCGAGCCGAGGCTGTCGCGGTGCCTGATGGTGCCGGTCAGGAGCCAACTGACGGTCTGCAGCCCGATGTGCGGATGCGGCAGGACCGTCATGGCATCCGATCCGGGACCATAACTGTCCAGGAAACACCAGGCCCCGATCGTCGGCAATCCGCGTTGCGGCAGCGTGCGGGAAACGGTCATGGCGCGGATCCCGCCCAGCGGCACCTCGCGCGCGGGCAACAGCCGCACGGACGGGCCCTCATCATCAGACGGTGGGCACACCGTTTCCTGCGGATGGGCCTCCAGATTGCTCATGCCGCCAGTCTAGGCGCGCCGCCGGGGCACTGGTTGAACTGACTCGGCGGCACGGTATTCTCCGCCGTCTCCCGCGGCCGAAAGGATGGCCGCGCCGCCTGACCGAGAAATTCCATCCCGCACCGAGTTCCAGGCTGCCGGTCTGCGCGCTCCGGTTCCCCGGTGCCCCGCGTCGCCCCGCTGTCTTTCGAGCAGCTTGGTTTGGACCCCGGCGTGGTGCTCTACAGCGCCGTCGCGGTGCCTCCGAAGGCTGGATCCGCCCTCAGGATCAGCCGGCCGCACGACCGCGCATACTTCTTGATCGACGGCTTGTATACCGGCGTGTTGGAGGGTTTCCACAGCAGACGACGGCATCAAGGCGGCCGTGGTTGCCGGGGTCGCCGGGGTTGCCGGGGTTGCTTCGCATTCGCGGACGTGGACATGGACGCCCCGCCGACACATATCTGGCGCTCCCATGATCCTGTAGGGGTTTTGTCTCCGGTGAATGGTTTCCTGTTGGGCCGGTATTGGGAAGTGGGGCCGCAAGTCACGTTGTACCTACCGGCACCGCTGCTGCGTGGCGGTTCCAACCGCATCACGGTGCTTGAGCTGGAGCACCTTGGGACCGAACTGGAATTGCGTGACCGCCCGGACCTCGGCCCGGGCGGAACAGTACGTGCACGATCTGCCCTGACCTTTCCCTCCGGGTCGCCGTGTGGTTACGGTAGGTCTATGAGTTCATACAAAAGTGTCAACCCGGCCACCGGTAAAACCGTGCAGGAATTCCACTCCGCGACGGATGCGGACATCGAGAGTACGCTGCAGCGCTCGCATGCGGCCTTTGCCTCCTGGCGCGCTACAGAGGTCACCGAGCGCAGCCGCATCTTGACGAAAGTCGCGGCGCTGTACAGCGAGCGTAAGGAAGAGCTGGCCGCAATCATCACTTTGGAGATGGGCAAACCGGTCCGCGAGGCCCAAGGCGAGGTGGAACTGGTCGCGAGCATCTACAGCTATTACGCCACCCAGGGCCCGCGGTTCATGGAGGATGAAGAACTTGACGCGGTCGGCGGCGGCGAAGCGGTGATCCGGACCGAACCCATCGGTTCCCTGGTCGGCATCATGCCATGGAACTACCCGTACTATCAGGTGGCGCGGTTTGCGGCCCCGAACCTGATGTTGGGGAACACGGTCCTGTTGAAGCACGCTGAAAACTGCCCTCAGTCGGCGCTGGCCATCGAGCAGATCTTCAAGGATGCCGGGCTGCCGGAGGATGCGTACATCAACATCTTTGCCAGCAAGGAACAGATTGCGGACATGATCGCTGATCCGCGGATTCAGGGCGTGTCCCTGACCGGCAGCGAGCGGGCCGGATCGGCCGTGGGAGAGATTGCCGGGCGGAACCTGAAACGCTATGTGCTGGAGCTGGGCGGATCCGACCCGTTCATCGTGCTGGACAGTGATGACATGGACAGCACCGTCAAGGCGGCTGTCGCCGGGCGGATGGGGAACGCCGGCCAGGCCTGCACTGCCTCCAAACGCTTTATCGTCCAGGAGGATTACTACCAGGAATTCGTGGAAAAGTTCACCGCCCGGGCGGCAGCCCTGCAGCCCGGCGATCCGTCTGATCCGGCGACCCGGATGGGTCCGCTGTCCTCGCAGAGCGCCGCCGATGGCCTGGGTGAACAGATCGACGACGCCGTTGCCAAGGGCGCCACGGTGCACACCGGCGGTGGCAAGGTGGACGGCCCCGGCTCCTACTTCACCCCGACCGTCCTGACCGGGGTCACGCCGGACATGCGCGCCTACTCCGAGGAGCTGTTCGGCCCGGCAGCGGTGATCTACAAGGTCGCCAACGCGGACGAGGCGGTGGACCTGGCCAACGCCTCTCCGTTCGGGCTGGGAGGCTCGGTCTTCAGCGCCAGCGCAGATAAGGCCAAAGAGGTGGCGTCACGGCTGGACACCGGCATGGTCTGGATCAACTCGGTGACCGGTACCCAGGCGGACCTGCCCTTTGGCGGCGTCAAGCGCTCGGGTGTCGGCCGTGAGCTCGCCAAATTCGGGATGAACGAATTCGCTAACAAGAAGCTGATCCGGCTGCCTGCGGCGCGGCCGGCCCGGCCCGCCAGCTAGCGGCGCTCCGGCGGACGGCCCCGAAGTGCTGTCCGCTGGCGGCCCGCGCATACTAGGCTGGTTCTGTAAGACCGGCTGCGTTTTTGTCCGGAAAGCATGCCGGTAGGCTTTACAGCGGAAATCACCCTGCTTATGATCATCTGGCACGGGTATTGATCTTGATCGCGATGGCCGCCAACAGTGAGGAAACCACGATGGCAGTACCAGACGCCCGGACATCTGTGCCCGAATCCGCGGCGCGGCCCGGCAGCATTCCCGCAGTCAACGGATCCGGGGTGCAGCCGATGATCGAGTTCTCCCGGATCACCAAACGCTATCTGGATAACCAGCCCGCGGTCGAAAACCTGACCATGGCAATCGACAAGGGCGCCATCACGGTGTTCGTGGGGCCGTCCGGCTGCGGCAAAACAACCTCGCTGCGGATGATCAACCGGATGGTTGAACCGACCAGCGGGACCATCACCGTGGACGGCAAGGACGTATCTGCGGTGCCCGCGGCCGCCCTCCGCCGGTCTATGGGCTACGTCATGCAGTCTGCGGGTCTGCTCCCGCACCGCACCGTGACGGACAATGTGGCCACCGTGCTGCGGCTGAACCGGGTGCCGCGCGCGCAGGCTCGGCGCCGGGCCGAGGAGCTGCTCGACGTCGTCGGGCTCTCCGCCGGCATGGGCAGACGCTACCCCAGCCAGCTCTCCGGCGGCCAGCAACAGCGCGTCGGCGTGGCTCGGGCGCTGGCTGCGGACCCGCCTGTGCTCCTGATGGACGAGCCGTTCAGCGCCGTCGATCCGGTAGTCCGCGCCGAACTGCAGCAGGAGCTGCTGCGGCTGCAGCGCGACCTGGCCAAAACGATTGTTTTTGTCACGCATGACATTGACGAGGCCACGGTGCTGGGGGACAAGGTCGCCGTCTTCGCCACCGGGGGAAGGCTGGCCCAGTACGCCGCTGCAGAGGAAATTCTGCGGGCGCCGGTGGATGATTTTGTCGCCAACTTCGTCGGCCGCGACCGCGGCTTCCGGCACCTGGCTTTTTCCGGCGCGGATTCCGTGCAGATCCATCCCGTCCCCACCGTCGGGCCGGCGCAGCTGGTGGCCGGGTTCACGGCAGCGTCGTGGACGCTCGCCGTTGATGACGCCGACCGGCCGCTGGGCTGGCTCTCCCCGGTGGCAGGCCCCGATTTGGTGCCCGGCGGTTCGCTGTTCCACGAGGGGGAGACGCTGCGCCGTGCCTTGGACGCCGTGCTGTCCTCGCCGGCCGGGCTCGGTGTGGCAGTGAACGACGGCGGCGTGGTCACCGGGGTGGTCAAGGCGCCGGAGGTGCTGGCGGCCATCGAAGCTGCGCGCAGTGCCCGCGAGGGCGGTGCCTGATGGCCTGGCTGGTCGCAAACTTCGGCCATGTGCTCTCGCTGGCCGGACTGCACCTGTACCAATCGGTGATTCCGCTGCTGATCAGCGTGCTGATTGCCATTCCGCTGGCCCAACTGGCGCGGATGAACAAGACGCTGAGGGGTTTCCTGCTCTTCGCCGGGTCGGTCCTGTACACGATTCCCTCGCTGGCGCTGTTTGTGATCCTGCCGGTCATTCTGGGAACCCGGATCTTGGACATGGCCAACGTCATCGTGGCGCTGGTGATTTACGCGGTGGCGCTGTTGCTGCGCTCGACGCTGGATGCGCTGAATTCGGTCGATGAGACCATCCGGCAGGCCGCCGTGGCGATGGGCTACAAACCGCTGATGCGGTTTTTGTCCGTGGACCTGCCGCTGTCCGTGCCGGTGCTTTTTGCCGGCCTGCGGGTGATTTCCGTCAGTAACATCTCGCTGGTCAGCGTGGGCGCCCTGCTCGGCATCGGGAGCCTGGGCTCGCTGTTCACCGACGGGCTGAAGCGTGACTTCGTGACGGAAATTGTCATTGGGATCATCGGGACGCTGCTGCTGGCGTTGCTGATGGACGCGGTTCTGGTGCTGCTGCAGCGGCTGCTCACTCCGTGGCTGCGGACCGCCGGCCCGCGCGCCAACGGCCCGCGCGCCAACGGCCCGCGCGCCAAGGCGGTAGCCTTATGAGCATCGGGACCGTGCTGGAGACCTATTCCTCGGACAATCCATTGGTCCAGGGCTATGAGTGGCTGATGAATCCGGCGCATTGGCAGGGGCAGGACGGCATCCCACTGCGCACGGTGGGGCACTTGGGTTATACCTGTCTGACGCTCGCCATCGCCGTCGCAATAGCTGCGCCCATCGGACTGTATGTCGGGCACACGGGCCGGGGACGCGTCGTCGTTATTGCCCTTGCGGGAGTGCTGCGCGCCCTGCCGACGCTGGGTGTGCTGACGCTGTTCGTGTTGCTGGCCGGGCTGGGGCTGATGCCGCCGATCTGGGCGCTGGTCCTGTTGGCCGTGCCGCCGATCCTGGCCGGCACGTATGCGGGGATCTCCGCCGTGAGCACGGACACTGTGGATGCCGCCCGGAGCATGGGAATGACCGAGGTGCAGATCCTGTTCCGGGTGGAAGTGCCCAACGGGCTCCCGGTGATACTCGGGGGATTCCGGGCCGGTGTTCTGCAGGTGGTGGCGACCGTCGCGGTGGTCGCCTACATCAATCTGGGGGGTCTGGGGCGTTTCCTGATCGACGGGCTCTCCGTGAGCGACTACGGTCGCGTGCTGGGCGGGGCCGTGGTCATTGCGGTACTGGCGATCTGTCTGGACACCGTGCTCGCGGGTGTGCAGCGGCTGGCCGTATCACCTGGTTTGAAGGCCGTCCCGCAGCGGACGAGCGATTCATTGACTGGCCGTGAAATCATCACAGCCGGCGTACAAGGAGGAAATTCATGACGCATATTCAGCGCCGTATGATTGCACGCCGTGCTGTCTTTGGCCTAGCCGCCGGAATATCGGTGGCCTTGACCCTGAGCGCCTGCGGCGGCGGTGGCGGAAGCCCGCTCGGAAACGCCACCGCGACCGGTTCGGCCGACGCGGGCGGCGCCGTCATTGTCGGCAGCGCAGACTTTCCGGAGAACGCGACGATCGCGGAGATTTACGCCGGGGCGCTGACCGCGGCGGGAGTCACGGCGACCACCAAACTCAACATTGGTTCCCGCGAGATCTATTTTCCGGCCATCAAAGACGGCTCGATCGACATCATCCCCGATTACAGCGGCAATCTGCTGACCAAGGTGGATCCGACCAGCACCGCGACGGATCCGGACGCCATTGTGAAGGCGCTGCAGGCCAAGCTGGACAGCGGCCTGAGCGTGCTGGAGGCGTCCAAGGCCGAGGACAAGGACGCCATGGTGGTCACCAAGGTGACGGCGCAGAAGTACAACCTCAAGACGATTGAGGACATGGCGAAGGTCTGCGACAAGCTCACCGTGGGGGCGCCGCCGGAATTTGCCGAACGGGCCAACGGTCTGGCCGGCCTGAAAACCAAATACAACTGCGTTCCGGCGAAATTCGATCCGCTGCCCAGCGGACCGGTGACCGTGAAGGCGCTGACCAGTGATGACGTGCAGGTCGCGGACATCTTCACCACCACCCCGGACATCGTGGACCAGGACCTGGTGGTGCTCGAGGACCCCAAATCGAACTGGGCCGCCCAGCAGGTTCTGCCACTGATTAAAACGGACAAGGTCAGCGACACGGCCAAGACGGCGCTGAACAAGGTTTCGGGTCTATTGACCACCAATGATCTGATCGACCTGAACCGCCAGGTCAGCGGCGACCAGAAGATGGACCCCAAAGATGCGGCGGCTAAATGGCTCAAGGACAAGGGCATCACGAAGTAGCATCTCCCGCCTTAGAGGTCATTCCTGCGCCCGCTCCGGAGCCTGTTCCGGGGCGGGTGCTGGCGTTTTCCATCAGAGATTCCTGCAGTGATGACGGAGGAAATCCGGCGCGGAGCGGGAATTCAACGCGAACGGTAATCCCGCTGCCGTAGACGCCACACTGCGTGGGAGGGGCCAATTTCCCGGTATTGGACCGTGCGTCGCGGCCTGAAATGCGGCCCGCGACCAGGGCTCCTGTGCCATATTGGGTGAATGGCAGAATTCAGGCAGTCCACCAAACTCCACAATGTTCTCTACGACATCCGAGGACCGGTGCTCGAACACGCCCAGAAAATGGAGGCGGAGGGACAGCGCATCCTCAAGCTCAATATTGGGAACCCCGCGCCGTTCGGGTTTGAAGCGCCGGACGCCATTCTGGTGGACATCATCCGCCATCTGCCCCATGCTCAGGGTTACAGCGACTCGCGCGGCATCTTCTCGGCCCGCACCGCCGTCGTGCAGTATTACCAGACCCGTGGTATCAGCAACATTCATGTCGACGACGTCTACCTCGGCAACGGGGTCAGCGAACTGATCACGCTTTCCCTGATGGCGCTGCTCAACAACGGTGATGAAGTGCTGGTGCCGACGCCGGATTATCCGCTGTGGACTGCGTCGGTGAGCCTGGCTGGCGGCCGGCCGGTGCATTATCTATGCACCGAAGAAAACGAATGGTGGCCGGATCTGGCGGATCTGGAGGCCAAAATTACGCCCCGGACCAAGGGCATCGTCATCATCAACCCGAACAACCCCACCGGGTCGGTCTATCCCCGGTACGTCCTGACATCCATGGTGGAGCTGGCCCGTAAACACGGGCTGGTGATTTTCTCGGATGAGATCTACGAGAAAATCCTCTATGACGAGGCCACTCACATCAACACAGCGTCGATTACCGGTGACGATGTGCTGTGCATGACCTTCAGCGGGCTCTCCAAGGCCTATCGCATCTGCGGCTACCGATCCGGCTGGCTCGCGATCTCCGGTCCCAAGGTCGAAGCCGCGGATTATTTGGAGGGGATCAATTTGCTGGCGAATATGCGCATGTGCGCCAACGTCCCTGGTCAGCACGCCATCCAGACCGCGTTGGGCGGGCACCAAAGCATCACCGATCTGATCCTGCCGGGCGGTCGCCTCAAGGAGCAGCGCGATGTTGCGTACCGGATGCTCAACGCGATCCCGGGGGTCAGCGTGCAGCAGGCGCAGGGGGCGCTGTACCTGTTCCCGAGGCTGGATCCCGAGGTTTATCCGATTAAGGACGACGAGAAATTTGCCCTGGACCTGCTGACCGAACAAAAGATCCTCATCTCCCATGGCACCGCCTTCAATTGGATCCGCCCGGATCACTTCCGGCTGGTCACTCTGCCGAACGTCAAAGACCTTGAAGAGGCCGTGGGCCGCATCGGCGAATTCCTCAGCCACTACCGGCCCTAGCCCCCTCCCGGGTACGGTGGAACGATCTGATCCGGCGCAGGCCTGGAAATCGGCAGCTGCGCACCGAAGGGAAAGTGCACCATGGCCACGAAACATGTCGTAAGCAAAGTGGGATTCAACAAAAAACCAGCCAAACTGCTCAAGACCGGGCCCGGCTTCAAGCTGGCAGAGGCTCCCACGGACGCGTCACCCGGATTCACCGGGAACAAGAAGGACGGCCAGCTGATACTGGCGGCGCGGGCGCGGAAACTGACGGTGCTGCAGGAGCAGCTCTTTGCGCAGGGCCAGTACGGCGGCGCGAAATCCGTGCTGCTGGTGCTGCAGGCGATGGACACCGCGGGCAAAGGCGGGATTGTTTCCCATGTGGTGGGCTCCGTCGATCCCCAGGGCGTGCGGCTTAAGGCATTCAAGGCTCCGACGCCCGCGGAGAAGCGCCACGACTTCCTCTGGCGGATCGAGAAGGAAGTACCTGCCGCAGGGATGCTCGGCGTCTTCGACCGTTCGCACTATGAGGACGTGCTGATCCACCGGGTGCATAAATGGGCCACTCCGGACGAGCTCGACCGACGCTACGGTGCCATCAACGATTTTGAGGCCAAGCTGACGGCTGACGGAACGCGGATCATCAAAATCATGCTCAACATCAGCCCGGACACGCAGAAGGAGCGGCTCGCGGCGCGTCTGCAGGATCCCACCAAGTACTGGAAGTACCGGGTGGATGACCTCACCGAGCGGGCATTCTGGCCGCAGTACATGGAGGCCTATCAAGAGGTTATCAAGCGGACCAGCGCGGCCGTGTCCTGGTACGTGGTGCCGGCCGGGAAGAAGTGGTACGCCAGGCTTGCCGTGCAGGAAATCCTCCTGGCCGAGCTGGAGGGCATGGAACTGACCTGGCCGACTGGCGATTTTGATTTGGCCGAGGAGCGCCGCAAAGTCGCCGCGTCCTAAACGAAGGGCGACGGCGTCCCCAGCCGGGGACCGCCGCAAAGTATTTGCGTCCTGAACGGGAGTCGACGGCGTTCAAAGCCGGGGGCAGGCCAACGACGAGAGCGCGGTCGGTTGACGCAGTGCCGGACATCGAACACGACGAAAAGTGCCCAGGATGCTGGTGGTGCCGACGACGCCGGTCGTTACCTGCCGTCGTCGCCGTGCGCACTCCGAATGCCGGCGTCTGCCATGCTGGGGTCGGCGCGGCCCAGTGACCCCGCGGCGTCGCGGGCGAGCCGGGCTTTAGCGCCCTCAAGCCATTCCTCGCACCGCTTAGCCAGCGCCTCACCGCGTTCCCACAGGGCCAAGGATTCTTCCAGGCTGGCACCGCCGGCTTCGAGCTGGCTGACGACGCTGACGAGCTGCTCGCGTGCCTGTTCATAGCTCAATGCGGCCACCTCGGAATTCGGCTCTGGGGATGATCCATTGGTGATATCGGTAGTCATGATGATCCGTTCATCGGTGATGGCCGTATACGGCCGGCGGGTGGGGGAGGTCTGCTGAGCGGGATCAGCCCGCATCAGCCCGGTTCCGCGGCGGCGGCGAATTCACCGGCGGCGACGCGAATCCGTAGTGCGGCACCTGGGCTGACCTGCTCAGGCGCGCGAACCACCGAACCGTCCGTCAGTTGTACGACGGCGTAGCCGCGGTCCAGGGTCTTCTGCGGCGAGAGTGCCCGGACCTGGGCCCGAAGATGCAGGATGCTGTCCATATGCCGCGCCAGCGCAGTGTTCATGGCAGCACGGGACCGCAACTGGAGCCGGCTGATGTCCTCCGCGCGGACGATGACCATACCAGCAGGGTTGGCCAGGACCGGCCGGGTGCGGAGCTGGTGCAGGCGCTCCGATTCGCGTTCGATCAACGAACGGACTCTTCGATTAAGCCGTTCGCGGGCCTGCTGGACGCGGGTGCGCTCCTCGGCAACGTCCGGGACTATTCTCTTGGCGGCATCGGTGGGGGTGGATGCCCGAAGGTCCGCGATGTCGTCCAGCAGGGGGCGGTCCGCCTCATGGCCGATGGCGCTGACCACGGGAGTGCGGGCGGCCGCCACGGCGCGGATCAGGCTTTCATGACTGAACGGCAGCAGATCCTCCAGCGAGCCGCCGCCCCGGGCAATCACGATGATGTCAACGGCCGGATTGGCGTCGAGCTCGGCCAGCGCGGCGCTGACCTGGGTGACGGCGTTGACTCCCTGCACCGCCACCTCGCGGACTTCGAACTGGACGGCCGGCCAGCGAAGTGAAGTATTGCGCAGGACATCCTTCATGGCGTCCGAATTCCGGCCGGTGATCAGACCGATGCAGTGCGGCAGCAGTGGCAGCTTCTTCTTCCGTTCGGCTGCAAAGAGACCCTCGGACGCCAAGGCCTGACGGAGCTGCTCGATCCTCGCCAGTAAATCACCCAAGCCGACCGGACGAATATCACTGCTCTGCATGGACAGCCGACCCGTTTTGACCCAGAAATGCGGCCTCAGCTGGGCGACCACCCGAGCGCCCCGCTCCAACGGGCGTTCCATGGCGGCGATGACGGAGCCCCAAACCGTGACGCTGAACGAGACTTCCGCGTCGAGGTCCCGCAGCGTCACGTAACTGACGCTGGCCCGGCGGTTGAGTTCAATGATCTGCCCCTCGACCCAGGCGGACGGTGCCCGCTCGATATGCGCTTTGAGCTTTTCGGAGAGCAGATGCAGCGGCCAGGGATTTTCGGCGCTCGTCTCGCCCGCCGTTGCCGCTATCACCCGCTGCTGGGGCAGGGCGGGCTCCAGCTCCACGGGTTCGCGCCCTAAAGCTGGCGTCCTGCCGGCGCAGCTGCTGTCGGCGGACAGTGGATCCTCAGTCACAGGCCTTACCTCCACATTCACATTTCCACTCTAACCACATCATGGACCCGACCATCGACACATCCACAGCACCTCGATGTCGCCTCCACAGCGGCGCGGTCGGCTTCTCCGCCGTCGAAAAGCGGCCCTTTGCAGCAGCGGCAGATACAGTTATCGCCTGACAGGTCACTTCATGGGAGACAGATGCGTAGTTTTTTCGCGGCGATTATGGTGCTGCTGACCCTGGCACTGACGGCCGTGTCCGTTCCGGCCATCTGGGCTGACCGGAATGTCGTGCAGGAATCAGGCTTCGTCGCGATGGCCGCACCGCTGGGCTCCGATGCCAAGTTCCAGAAGGCGCTCGCTGATGCGACCGCGAAGACATTGTCCTCGCAGCTCAAGCTTGACTCCGGAGTGCTGGCGTTCGTTCAACCCATCATCGAATCGGCGACGCACGCCCTCAGCTCGGACCCGGGGTATCCGGCCGCGTGGACGGAGACCCTCCGCCGCAGTCATCGGCTCACCGTTGCGGCCACCCCGTCGGATGGGCAGCAGGTCAGCGGGCGGGACCGGTTGACACTGGATACTGCCCCGCTGCTGGGTCTGGTGGAGCTGAAGGTCGCGGCGGGACTCGGCAGCCAGGTGACTGCGCCGGAGCAGGTTCTGATCGAGGTTGGCCAACCGGAGCAGCGGTCGGCCATCGTCAAATTGGCCACATTCGCTCCCCTGGGGTACTGGCTGGCCGGTGGAGCGCTGCTGGCGCTGCTGCTCGCCCTGGTTATTGCGCGGCGGCGTTCCACGACCATCCTGCTCGCGGGGATCGGCCTGGCCGTGGTCGCTGGCCTATGGAAGCTGGCGATGGACCGCGTCGTGGAGACGGTACTGGCCAGCACCAGCGGCAATGACGTCGCGGAACTTTTCAAACAGCAGTTCGTCATGGCTTCCATCGCCAGCTTCGGCCAGTGGATCGGCATCGTGCTCGCCGGGGCCGGGGTGCTGGTCGTGGCCGGTGGCCTGGGACGCATTTTCTCGCGGCGCTGACCGGGCAGTGATGCAGCGCCAACGGTCGACGGCGATGCGGCGTTAAGGTCGACGGCGGCGCGGCGCTAACGGTCGATGACGGGACGAGGGTTTGGCCTCGCGGAGGGCTCGTTGTGGGCCACCACGTAGAATGGGAGCATGATCAGCACCGCCGTTTCTGTCCCGATGCCCATTGTTCCGCGCCGACGGCGAACGCCTTCAGACGTCGCGGCCGCCTCGCCGGTCGACGGTCCCAGGCGGGTTCTGCTTGCCGCCCCGCGGGGCTATTGTGCCGGCGTCGACAGGGCCGTCATAGCGGTGGAAAAAGCCCTGGAGCACTACGGGCCGCCAGTCTACGTGCGCAAGCAGATCGTGCACAACGTGCACGTAGTCAGCACCCTGGAGGCCAAGGGCGCCATTTTTGTGGACGAGAACGAGGAGGTTCCCGAGGGCGCACTGGTGGTCTTCTCCGCGCATGGTGTGTCGCCGGCCGTCGTCGCCTCCGCGGCCGACCGCGGGTTGCGCACCATTGATGCCACGTGCCCGCTGGTGACGAAAGTCCACCGGGAAGCGGTGCGCTTCGCCAAGGACGACTTTGACATCCTGCTGATCGGCCATGAAGGCCACGAAGAGGTCGAGGGCACCGCCGGTGAAGCACCCGAGCATATCCAGATCGTCAACGGCCCCCATGAGGTGGACAAAGTCCAGGTACGCGACCCGGAAAAGGTCATCTGGCTGTCCCAGACGACGTTGAGCGTGGACGAGACGATGGAAACAGTCCGGCTGCTCAAGGAACGTTTCCCCACGCTGCAGGATCCTCCCAGCGATGACATCTGTTACGCCACCACTAACCGCCAGGTGGCCATCAAAAACATTTCCCCCCGCGCCGATCTGGTGATCGTCGTCGGCTCGGCAAATTCCTCCAACTCGGTGCGGCTGGTGGAGGTTGCCTTGGAATACGGCGCCCTGGCCTCATACCGGGTGGACTTTGCCAACGAGGTGGACGAGCGCTGGTTCGAGGGCGTCGCCACGGTGGGTGTCACCAGCGGCGCATCGGTGCCCGAGATCCTCGTGCAGGACGTGCTGCGCCTGCTGGCTGACTATGGTTATGCGGACGTTGAGGAAATTGTGACGGCCGAAGAGGATCTGTTGTTCTCCCTGCCGAAGGAACTGCGCGCCACCCTGAAGGCCGCCGGCGACACCAGCCATGCCCTGGGGGGCAGAGGCACCCGCCCGTCGAACTAGGTAGCAGCACCCGCAGCCAACCGCGGTTTGAGTACAGGTGCTGCGGCCTGGTTGGGTTGACGGGGTTGAGGCACGACGGCGGCAGGGCCGGCTGACCCGAAGTTACGTGGGCTAACGGATGTCTGCCGTGAGTTCGGGGGCGCTGAGCGAGCGCGGTGAGACGTCAACCTGGGACGGCGCCGCCAGCGTGTCCGCATCCAGCGAGTTCAGTTTGCGGGCGGTGGGGAGCACGCGGGCCTCCAGCGTTCCCACCAGCGCGTTGTAGCGGTCCACTGAGGACTTGAGCGAAGAGCCGAGTTTCCCCACGTTGTCGCCAAGTGTGCCGAGACGGGTATAGAGGGAGCTGGAGAGCTCGAAAAGTTCCTTGGCGCTCTCGGTCAGTACATCCTGGCGCCAGCTGAAGGCCACGGCTTTGAGAATGGCGAGCAGGCTGATGGGGGAGGCCAGCACGACATTGCGGGTGATGGCATAGTCCAGCAGCGCCGGATCCGTCAGCAGGGCCGACGAAAGGATCGATTCGGCAGGCACGAAGCAGATGACCAGCTCCGGAGTGTTCGCCCCCGCTTCCCAGTACCTTTTTCCCGCCAGTGCATCCACGTGCGCCTTCAGTGCCTTGACATGGCGCAGGAGCAGTTCCTCGGAGTTGAGCGCTGCGCCGGCGGTGTCCGCCGCGGATCCGTGCGCACCGCTGGCGGGACCGGACAGCCCGGAGTTTTCGTGTGCCTGCAGGTACGCGGACAGCGGCACCTTTGCGTCCAGGACCAGTTCCTTATTACCCGGCAGCCGCACCACCATGTCCGGGCGGCTGATTCCGTCCGCGGTGGCCGTGTGGACCTGCTCGGTGAAGTCCACGTGCGCCAGCATGCCGGCGGCTTCCACTACTCGCCGCAACTGCACCTCGCCCCACTTTCCACGCGCGCTGTTGGACCTCAGCGCGGAGGCAAGTGACGTCGTGGTCAGCAGCAGCTGCGCATCCGCGTCCTTGGCATCCCGAAGCTGCTGGGCCAGCTGACCGTACTGTTCCACGCGGTCCCGCTCCAACAGCCCCACCTGCCGCTGCACCTCCGAGAGTTTCTCCGCCACCGGTCCCAAGGCGTTAAGCACGGAGGCGTCAGTGGCCTGGCGTTCACCCAACGCGCGGTTCGCCGTCCCCAGCAGCCTGCGCTCGGCGTCGGCACCCGCGAGCTCCGCGGTGACCTGCCCCAGCCGCGAGCTCACGCCGTCGAAATCCTCCTCCGACGCTGCCAGCCGCCGGCGGAAGTGCACAGCCGCGACGGCGGCTCCGACCATCAGGCCGATCAGAAGCATCAAAGCTGCCAGCAAAACCGCGAATCCATCCATGTAATTACCTTCGCACGCCGCACCGACAGTTTCACGAAAGCATCGATGTCGCACTTCGCGCCCATGCGCACCTCGCGCCCATGGCCGCCGGGCGGCATGGGCGCCAATTGCTTCATCTATGTGTCCGCGACGGCACTGGCGCCGTGACCAGGGCCCTGCCGGTAGGATTGCATACCGTGGCTCTTACTATTGGCATTGTCGGACTGCCCAACGTCGGCAAATCAACCCTATTCAACGCGCTGACGCGCAACAACGTGCTCGCGGCGAACTATCCGTTCGCGACGATCGAACCGAATGTCGGCGTCGTCAGCCTCCCGGACCCGCGGCTGGCAAAGCTCGCCGGGGTCTTCAGCTCAGCGCGGCTGCTGCCGGCCACGGTGTCCTTTGTGGACATCGCAGGGATCGTCAAGGGCGCCTCCGAGGGCGAGGGTCTGGGCAACAAATTCCTGGCCAACATCCGCGAAGCCGAGGCGATCGCCCAGGTGATCCGCGTTTTCGATGACCCCGACGTCGTGCATGTTGACGGCAAGGTTGATCCCCGCTCGGACATGGAAACCATCAACACAGAGCTGATTCTCGCTGATCTGCAGACCATCGAAAAAGCCATCCCGCGTATCGAGAAGGCCGTGAAGCTCAAACAGCGCGAGCCGGCGGAGCTCGCCGCCATTCAAAAGGCGCAGACCGTACTGGAACGCGGCGACACCATTTTCTCCTCGGTCGCCAGCGACAAGCTGGAGCCGGAATACCTGAGCGAGCTGAGCCTGTTGACGGCCAAGCCGTTCATCTACGTTTTCAACGTCGACGACGCGGTGCTGGGCAGCCCGGAACGCCAGGCGGAGCTGCGCGCCCTGGTTGCCCCCGCGGACGCGATTTTCCTGGACGCCAAGCTGGAAGCGGATCTGGTGGAACTGGACGAGGCCGAGGCCCGCGAAATGCTGGAGCTGAACGGGCAGGAGGAATCCGGGCTGGACCAGCTGGCCCGCGTCGGCTTCCACACGCTGGGCCTGCAGACCTATCTGACGGCCGGCCCCAAAGAGACGCGCGCCTGGACCATCCGTCGGGGTGACACGGCGCCGCAGGCCGCCGGGGTCATCCATACGGACTTTCAGCGTGGTTTCATCAAGGCCGAGGTGGTCAGCTTCGATGATCTGATGGCGGCGGGCACGATGGCGGAGGCCAAGTCCCGCGGCAAGGTCAGGATCGAAGGCAAAGAGTATGTGATGGCCGACGGCGACGTGGTGGAGTTCCGCTTTAACGTCTAGAATCGCCACATCGTCCAAGACCGCCGCATGACCAGACTGCAGCAAAATATTCTTTGGCGTAGCCGCAGGTTATCAAGGCTGCAAGCCCGGGACAATTTGGATGGGCAGCCCCGCTGATGACGCGGATGGTGCTCCGACAGATGGGGATTGGCGGCGCTGGTATGCTGCCAGTGTGGGGCAGGGGGATTTTCCCAACCTTGCTCACCCATGAGTCCTTGTTCCCCCATCAGTCTTGGCTCAGCCATGAGTCCTTATTCCTCCAGAAGTCACAGCATGAACTGTTCGTCGGCCCGGGTCAGCGGGCCTAAGAATGAATCGATAACTTCGGTGGGCTCCCGGTCCGGGAGCCCACCGTCCTGACCTCTTATTCCGTCCATTACCCGATCACGATGGCAGGATGCACTACATCTAGGTAACAACGCCACGGCGCTTCATCTTATGGGCCTGCCAAACGGAGAATCCGGTTTAGGCTTTCAGCAGGCGGCAGACGCGAGGTGTCTGCTCGGCACGAGGCTGCCCGGGGTGCACGCCAACCGATCGACGCGATAGCAGAATCACAAGGAGGAGAAATGCGTTTCGGACGTGTTTCTAAGGCCGTGGGGGCGGCAGCGGTAACCATGCTCGTGTTGAGTGGATGTACGGCCGCGCCAGGTCCGGTGACCACCAGCGCGAGTACCAGCGGCGCAGTGTCAGGCGGGACTGCTGTGGTCGCGGAAACGAATGCGTTTAACTCCTTCAACCCCAACACCGGTACCGGCAGTGCGGACATTAACTCCAAGATCGCCTATGCAACGCACACGGGATTTAACTACATAGACGACAAACTGAACATCGTTAAGAACGAAAAGTTCGGAAAATATGAGAAAATTTCCGACAATCCGCTGACGATCAGATACACCATTAATGACGGCGTTAAGTGGTCCGACGGAGCGCCCGTTGATGCCAATGACCTGATGCTGGCTTGGGCCGCCCAGTCCGGTTATTACAACGACGCGACGATGGACAAAGAGGGCAATGTCCTAGCGGGCAATCACTATTTCGAATTTGGCGGGGACACCGCCGGACTGGCCATGACTGAGTTGCCGGAGATCGGCGACAATGGGCGTTCCCTGACGCTCAAGTACACGAAACCATTTGCCGATTGGGAAGTCGTCTTCGGCTCGCCGGTGGACGTTCCCGCGCATGCGGTGGCGCAGAAGGCCGGGCTGAAGGACGCCGCCGCTCTGAGCAGCCTCCTGAAGACTGTGCCCAAGGGCAATCCGGACGAGCCGGTAACGCCCAACGCCGATCTGCGCAAGGTGGCCGAATACTGGAACACAGGTTTTGATACCAAAACGATGCCCACGGACACCTCGGTTTTCCTCTCCAACGGTCCGTACATCGTCACCGGCATCGTCCCCGACCAGTCGCTGACGCTCAGCCGGAACACCGACTATAAATGGGGACCCGCCGCGAGCCTGGACAGCATTATGGTGCGGTTCATTGCCGACGCGTCCGCGCAGGTCGCCGCCCTGAAGAACCAGGAAGCCGACATCATCGCGCCGCAGCCCGCCGCGGACAGCGCGGTCCAGCTGAAGGCCATGGCCGGTCAGGGCGTTTCCTTCAATCAGTTCGACCAGCTCTCCTATGATCATCTGGACCTTAACTTCACCGGTGTCTTTGCTGACCAGAACGTCCGTGAAGCGTTCCTCAAAACAGTCCCGCGGCAGGACCTGGTCAACAAAATCATCCAAAAACTGGATGCGGGGGCCAAGCCACTGGAGTCCCAGGTCTTCCTTCCGGCACAGCCAAAGTATGCGGATTCGATCAAGAACAACGGCTCGGCGGCATTCGTGGATGTTGACATCGAAGGGGCCAAAAGGCTACTCAACGGGGCCACGCCCACGGTGCGGATTATGTACAGCAAGGCCAACAGCAATCGGGCCGATGCGTTCACGCTGATTAAGGACTCGGCGGCCAAGGCAGGCTTCAACGTCGTCGACGGCGGCCTTGGGGCTGACTGGAACACTCATCTGGGGGACGGCAGCTACGACGCCGCCATCTTCGGCTGGAACAGTCCGGGAGTCGGAGTCAGCCAGATTCCGCAACTATTCCGCTCCGGCAGCGTCTCGAACTACAACAAGTTCTCCAACGCCGATGCAGACAAGCTGATGGATCAACTGATCGTCACCGATGACATGGGAAAACAGGCAGACCTGCTCATTCAGCTCGATAAGATCATTTGGTCCTCCGACTACGGGCTGCCATTGTTCCAGCCACCCGGGGTGGTGGCCTACAGCTCCGCCGTCACAGGGATCAAGCCGATGGCCGGCCAGACCGGTGTCTGGTGGAACTACTGGCAGTGGGCCCGTAAGTAGCGCACCCTGGCTCGGGCCAGCGCGGCGTCAGGAGGGGTTGCCACAACCGCGGATGCAACAGCAGGGGGCGTAAACATGGTGACGTATCTTGTCCGGCGCGTTTCCGCGGCCGTGCTCATCCTGCTGGGCGCATCCTTCGTCGTGTACCTGCTGACGGCTGCGTCCGGGGATCCGCTGCAGGAGCTTCGGTCCAGCACGTCCGCGAACCGGCCGCAGCTCATCGCGCAGCGCACGGAGCTGCTGCACCTGAACGTTCCGGCGCCGCTGCGGTACTTTATCTGGCTCCGGGGGGCAGCAGGATGCCTGGTTCCGTTCGCCGGGTCCTGCGATCTGGGCAAGAACCTGCAGGGCCAGCCCGTGACAGAACAATTGGGAACGGCCATGGTGCAGACCCTGTCTTTGGTCAGCGCCGCCGCACTGCTTGCCGTGGTCATTGGCGTGACGCTGGGTATCGTCACCGCCCTGCGCCGGCGCAGCGCCCTTGACTACGGCGTGACGTTCCTGTCCTTTCTGTTTTTTTCGCTGCCGGTCTTCTGGGCCGCCGTGCTGCTGAAGGAATACGGCGCCATCGGTTTCAACAACTTTCTCAGTTCTCCCCGGATCCCGGCCGCCGCGGTCCTGCTGATTGCCGCAGTGGTCTGCGTGGTCACCGCTCTCGGTGCCGGCGGCGGCGCCAGGCGCCGGATGGTGGCGGGCGGTTCGGCCGGCGCCGCGACGGCTGCGGTTTTGACCTACGTTTCGGCCGCGGACTGGTTCAGCGCCCCCGGCCTCGGACCCGTTGCGATCGCACTCTCCGGAGCGGGTGCAGCTTTCGGCTTCACCGCGCTGACCGCGGGCCTGCACAACACCAGGGCGCTTTACGCCGCATTTGCCGCCGCCGCAACGGGGGTGGCCTCCTACTTTGCAGTGCAGGGCCTGCTGGATCGGGCGACGTCGCTGATGATCGTGCTGCTGGCCGCGGCCACGATTCTGGCCGCAGTTCTGATCGGATTTCTGCTTGGGGGAGATGACCGCCGGGGCAATATCACGGCCGCGTCACTGACGGGTCTGCTGGTGGGGCTGGTAATTCTGATCGACAGATTTATGCAGGCCTGGCCCGTGTACTTCTCCGACAGCCGCATCCACGGCCGCCCGATCGCCACCATCGGTGCCGCGACGCCGGGCTTGGAGGGGGACCTGTGGGTCACGGGCCTGGACCGGATGACTCACCTTCTGCTGCCGACCGCCGCGCTCGTCCTGATCTCCATTGCCTCCTACACGCGCTACGCGAGGTCCTCGATGCTGGACGTCATGAACATGGACTACGTCCGCACGGCACGGGCCAAGGGCCTGCCGGAGTTCACCGTCGTCCTGCGGCACGCCTTCCGGAATGCGCTCATGCCGCTGACCACCATCGCGGCCGTTGATATCGGCGGACTGATCGGCGGAGCGGTGATCACGGAAAGTGTTTTCTCTTACCGTGGAATGGGCTCAATGTTCGTCGACGGTCTGCGCCAGGTGGATCCGAACCCTGTGATGGCGTTTTTCGTGGTTGTGGCCATCACGGCGCTGGCCTGCAATCTGTTGGCCGACCTGGTCTATGCCGCGCTGGATCCCCGGGTGAAGGTCGGCGCATGACGGCGAAGCCGCAGGCCAGCGGCCGGCACCCAGGCTTCGGTCCAAGTCCAAGCCCGGGACGGCTGGTCCGGCGCAGGTTCTTCGGCAATGTCGGGGCCCTGACGGGACTTACTGCCCTCGCACTGGTCATCCTTCTGGTCTTCAGCGCCGCCGGCATCAGGCTTTGGGGCGTGATCGATATTCCCGGCTGGTGGCACTACCGCTACGACGAGGTATTGCCGATCATCAACGATGCCGCCCCCACCTACCGGTTTCCGCTGGACTTCGGGGACCATCCATTCGGGCAGGACCGCGTGGGCCGCGACATGTTCGCGATGACGATGCGGGGAGCCCAGCTGTCGATCATCGTCATGGTCACCATCGGCATTATGGGCACCGCGATCGGCGTGCTGGTGGGGGCGGCCGCGGGCTACTTCAGTGGCGCCATCGGTGCCCTGCTGATGCGGATCACGGACATGGTCATCGTCGTTCCGGGCGTCGTCATCGCCGCTGTGCTCGGTGTGCTCGTGGGGCATGCCGGAACGGGGCGGACGGTGCTGGACGCGGACGGGAACGTCACCGTGGTGCGCTCATTTTCGGACGATGTCTTCACCTTCCTGCAGCAGAACCTGGGCGTGGTGCTGCTGGGCATGTTCCTAGGTCTGGTGATCTGGACCTCCATGGCCAGGCTGGTCCGCGCGGAGTTCCTGGTTCTGCGGGAGCTGGAGTTCGTTGACGCCGCCCGGCTTGCGGGCGCCTCGAACCACCGGATCATTACCAGGCATCTGCTGCCCAATGCCGCCGGAGTGATCATTGTAAATGCCACGCTGCTGATGTCTTCGGCGATCCTGCTCGAAGCGGGGCTGAGCTATCTGGGCTTCGGAGTCCAGGCGCCGGACACCTCGCTCGGGCTGCTGGTGGTCGCGAACCAGTCATCCATGTCCACCCGCCCGTGGTTGTTCTGGTGGCCAGGCGTGTTTATTGTGGTGATCTGCCTGTGCATCAACTTCATCGGCGACGGCCTGCGTGATGCGTTCGATCCGCGCCACGGGAGCGCCGCTCCAGCTAGGAGCAGGGAAGCTGCCGGCGGTTCGCGGCCGGTGCCAGGCCGGCGTGGCACCTCATCAGCCGGGTCGGCAGCTGAACCGCCGGACCCTGCAGAGTCCGCTGGCGCCCCCGTCCTTGCTGTGCGCGGTTTAAGGGTCGATTTCGCTGTCGACCGGCACTGGGTGCCGGCGGTTGTCGGATTGGACTTTCACGTGCATTCAGGCGAGGTGCTGGCCATCGTGGGGGAGTCCGGTTCGGGCAAGACCGCCAGCTCGATGGCGCTGCTGGGACTGCTGCCGGCGAACGGCAGGGCGACAGGCAGCGTGTGGTTCAATGGCGGGGAAATATTGAACGCCACACCCGGCACGCTCCGCCGCATCCGCGGTAAGGATATTGCGATGATCTTCCAGGACCCGATGACGGCGCTGAACCCGGTGTTCACGGTGGGCTTTCAGATTGTGGAGACCCTGCGGCAGCACAGCGCGATGTCGCCGGCGCAGGCCCGCAGCGATGCGCTGCGGATGCTTGCCTCGGTGGAGCTGCCGGATCCGGAAAGAACCTTTGACTCCTATCCGCACCAGCTTTCCGGCGGTCAGCGCCAGCGGGCCCTGATCGCGCAGTCCCTGTGCTGCCGACCCAAGCTGTTGATCGCGGATGAGGCAACCACCGCCCTGGATGTGATTGTGCAGGCGGAGATACTCGATTTGCTGCGCCGGCTGCGGACAGACCTCGATGCGGCGATCGTGCTGATCACCCATGATCTCGGTGTCGTGGCCGACCTGGCCGACCGGGTCATTGTGATGAGCGCCGGCGTGGCCGTGGAGACCGGCACCGCCCACGGGATATTTTCAGCACCGCGGCACGAGTATACAAAGGCACTTCTGCAAGCCGTTCCGCGGCTGGGCAGGCGCCCCGCTACCGCGCCCGCAGAAGACTGCCGCGCGGAAGGGCCGACCGAAGAAGGCCGCGCAGCCGGCGCGGGAGAAGGACGCGGACGTCCTGTCCTTGAGCTGTCCGGAGTGGGCATTGACTACCCCGGCGCACGAGGCGCAGGGGCGTTCCGCGCGGTCGATGGTATCGATCTGACCATCTACCCTTCCGAGCTGGTGGGGCTGGTGGGGGAGTCTGGGTCCGGTAAGACCTCGGTGGGACATGCCGCCGTTGGCCTGCTGCCCGTGACGGCGGGAGTGCTGCGGTTGCTGGATCGGCGACTGGACTCCGTCCGGCCCCGGGAATTGCGCGCCCTGCAGGAAAGAGTCGGCATGGTGTTCCAGGAACCATCGGGCTCCCTCAATCCCCGGATGCCCGTCGCGGCGACCATCGGCGAACCACTGCTGCTGGCCAAGGGCTCGCGCGGGGCCGGCCTGCAGCGCCGCGTCGATGAGCTGCTGGACCAGGTCCAGCTGCCCCGCAGCCACCGCAACCGATATCCGCACGAACTCTCCGAGGGCCAGAAGCAGCGGGTGGCAATTGCCAGAGCGCTGAGCTTATCGCCGGATCTGCTGGTAGCCGATGAGCCGACCTCCGCCCTGGACGTTTCGGTCCAGGCGAAGGTCCTGGACCTGCTGCGGATGCTGCAGCGCGAACTCGGCTTTGCCTGCCTCTTCATCACCCACGATCTGTCCGTGGCTGACTCCCTGGCGGATCGGATCGTCGTCCTGCAGGGCGGCCGAATCGTGGAACAGGGTCCGCGGGAACAGGTCTTTGGGAATCCGCGCGACGACTACACCCGGCGTCTGCTGGCGGCGGTTCCGGTGCCGGACCCGGACAGCCAGCGGATGCGCCGGAACCAACGCGCCCGGCCGGGCGGCGACAGTCTCCGGGACAGCTTTCGTGCCCGCTAAAACCCAAGGTTACATCTCGGTAACAAGATGCCCCAGGGGCCGCTAGTGTTTCCTATCGGAAACATTCGGGTCTAGGCTCATATCCACGTGATGCTGGCCACAGACCCGTGGTGCACGACCCCAGCACCAAAAACCCGGCACTAAAGAATGCCGGAGTCTCTCGCATAGAAATAGGAGGCGGAATGCGTTTTTCGCGTATTTCCAAAGCTCTCGGTGTCGCCACTGTGGTCGCTCTGGCCATGACGGCCTGCAGCGGCGGCAGCACCGGCACCACCAACACTTCAGCTGACACGACGAAGGTCATCACCGCGTTCGGCGGGGAACCGCAGAACCCGCTGCTGCCGGCCAACACCAACGAGGTCTATGGCGGCCGCGTGATGGACCTGATCTTCTCCGGCCTTTTGAGCTACGACGCTTCGGGCAAGACGGTGAACGAAATGGCCGATTCCATCGACTCCACCGACTCGCAGAACTACACCATCAAGATCAAGAGCGGCGAGAAGTTCAGCGACGGCTCGCCCATCACCGCCAAAAACTTCGTTGACGCCTGGAACTTTGGTGCGCTGAGCACCAACGCCCAACTGAACTCGTATTTCTTCGAGTCCATCGAGGGCTATAAAGACGTGAGCGCCATGGCCGCCGATGGCAAGACGGCTGCGCCGACCGCGCAAACGATGTCCGGTCTGAAGGTCGTCGATGACACCACCTTCACGGTGAAACTGGCACAGGCCGAGTCCGACTGGAAGCTGCGCCTTGGCTACACGGCCTTCTTCCCGCTGACCGAAGCCGCGATCGCGGACCCGAAGGCCGCCGGCGAGAAGCCGACCGGCAACGGGCCATACACGCTGAAGACCTGGAACCACAACGCCGAGCTCGATCTGGTGCCGAACCCGAATTACACGGGCCCGCGCAAGCCCAAGAACGCCGGCGTCACCTTCAAGGTCTACACCACGGCCGACGCGGCCTACCAGGACCTGCTGGCGGACAACCTGGACGTGCTGGATGGAATCCCCGCCAGCAGTATCAAGTCCTTCCAGAAGGACCTCGGGGACCGCAGCATCGTCAAGGCCTACGCAGGCAACGCGACGCTGACTATCCCGAGTTACCTGCCGGCGTTCCAGGGCGAAGCCGGCCAGTTACGCCGCCAGGCCATCTCCAAGTCGATCGACCGCAACCTGATCATCGACAAAATTTTCAACAACACCAAGAAGGTCGCCAAGGACTTCACCTCCCCGGTTATTGAGGGCTACAGTGACAGCGTGCCCGGCGCGGACGTGCTGACCTACGACGCAAGCGCGGCCAAGAAACTGTGGGACCAGGCCAACGCCATCACCCCGTGGGACAACTCGACGTTCACCATCGCGTACAACGTGGATGGCGCCGGCAACAAGGAATACGTTGATGCTGCGACGAACCAGATCAAGAACGCGCTCGGCATCCAGGCCGAGGGCAAGCCGTACGCGACATTCAAGGAACTGCGCAACGACGTCAATAAGAAGCAGCTGACCGGAGCCTCACGCGCCGGCTGGCAGGCCGACTACCCGTCGCTGTACAACTTCCTCGGCCCGCTGTACGGCACCGGCGCAGGTTCCAATGACGGGAACTACTCGAACCCTGCGTTCGATGCCAAGCTGAAGGAAGGGCTGAATGCCAAGTCCACCGATGAGGGCAACAAGATCTTCAACGAGGCTCAGCAGATCCTCTTCAAGGATCTGCCGGTGATCCCGCTGTGGTACCAGGCCCAGACGGGTGGCTGGAGCAACAACGTCACCGGCGTCGACTTCGGCTGGAACGGTGTCCCGCTCTATTACAACATCTCCGGCAAATAAACCAGCCGTACATCGATGGGGCCCGACCTGATGGTCGGGCCCCATCGTCGGGCCGGTAAGTCCTCACCACAAAAGGTATCCATGTTTCTCTCTGTCACTTACTACGATTCCACAAGGATCTCGTAATGCTGCGGTTCATCTTCCGGCGAGTGCTCCAGGTCATCCCGGTGTTTTTCGGGTCGACACTGATTGTCTACTACCTGGTTTTCTCGATGTCCGGCAGCCCGATCGACGCCTTGTCCGGTGGTAAACCCATCAGCCCGGCCGTCGTAGCCCAATTAACCGCACAATACCATCTGGATCAGCCGTTCTTCATCCAGTACGGCATCTTCATCAAGAACCTCTTCACCTTCAACCTTGGCACCAGCTTTTCCGGCCGCCCCATTGCCGCCATCATTGGCCAGGCATTTCCCGTGACTGCGCGGCTGGCCATCATGGCGCTGGCCATTGAAGCAATCTTCGGAGTCACAGCGGGAGTATTCGCCGGCCTGCGCAAGGGCAAGCTCTTCGACGGCACCGTCCTCATTGCCTCCCTGGTGGTCATCGCCATCCCGACCTTTGTGCTCGGCTTCGTGCTGCAGTTCGTCGTCGGCGTCAAACTCGGCTGGGCAAAACCGACGGTCGGCAGCGCCGCTGACTGGGCGGATCTGACTCTGCCGGCCGTTGTTCTCGGCCTGGTTTCCTTTGCTTACGTGCTGCGGCTGACCCGGACCAGCATTTTGGAAAACATGAACGCCGACTACGTGCGGACAGCCACAGCCAAGGGACTGTCCCGGCGCCGCGTCGTCATGGTCCATATTCTGCGCAACTCCCTCATCCCGGTTGTCACCTTTCTCGGTGCGGATCTCGGTGGCCTGATGGGTGGGGCCATTGTCACCGAGGGGATCTTCAATGTCCCGGGCGTGGGCAATACCTTGTACCGGGCGGTGCTCGCGGGCGAGGGGCCGATGGTTGTCTCGATCGTCAGCATCCTGGTGCTCGTGTTCGTCCTCGCCAACCTGCTGGTGGACCTGCTGTACGCCTGGCTAGACCCAAGGATTCGTTATGCCTGAAAATACCCCCATAAGTAGTACCTCCAGTAACCACCGGATAGAACATTTTGTCGCGGATATCGAACAGACTCCGCTGCAGGCCACCGATTCGCTGAATGAGCAGGCAGCACCGCTGAGCTTGTGGGCCGAGGCGTGGAAGAACCTGCGCCGGCAGCCGCTTTTCATCATCTCTGCGCTGCTGATTCTCCTGACCCTGACAGTGGCTTTCTTTCCCGGTCTGTTCACGCAGACCGTCCCCACGCAGTGCGATCTGATCAACTCCAATGCGGGCCCCGAGGGCGGCCATCCGCTCGGCTTCACACTGCAGGGCTGCGACGTTTATGCTCGATTAATCCACGGCACGCAGGCGTCCCTGGCCGTGGGGGTGTTTTCCACCCTCGGTGTGCTGATTATCGGCGGTACCATCGGTGCCATCGCCGGGTACTACGGCGGGTGGCTGGACGCGGTCCTGGCCCGTCTGGCGGACATCTTCTTCGCTCTGCCGCTGATCCTTGGCGCCATCGTGATCAACTCGCTGCCGGCCGTCCGTGAGCACCGCAGCGTCTGGACCGTGGTGGCAACACTGGTGGTTCTCGGCTGGCCGCAGATCGCCCGCATCACCCGCGGTGCCGTCATCGAGGTCCGCAATGCCGACTTTGTGGTGGCCGCCAAATCGCTGGGTGTGTCCAGGGTCAAGGCACTGATCACGCACGTCATCCCGAACTCGCTGTCCCCGGTCATTGTGATCGCGACGGTGTCGTTGGGTGTGTTCATCGTGGCCGAGGCGACACTTTCCTTCCTGGGCATCGGCCTGCCGGGGACGGTGATGTCGTGGGGCAATGACATTGCTGCGGCACAGACGTCTTTGCGCAATAACCCCTCGACCCTGCTGTGGCCCGCCGTCGCCCTGTCGATTACCGTACTGAGTTTCATTATGCTCGGCGATGCCGTGCGTGACGCTCTTGATCCGAAGGCACGCAAACGATGAGCAAAGACCGAGTGCAGATCACCGAGCAAGATGGCACGGGGCCGCGGCCCCTGTTGGAACTGCGGGACCTGGCCATCACCTTCACCACCGCGTCCGGAGACGTTCCGGCAGTCCGCAATGCGAATCTGACGATCATGCCCGGCGAAACCGTCGCCATTGTGGGCGAATCCGGCTCCGGAAAGTCGACGACGGCGTTGGCCGCCATCGGACTCCTGCCCGAGAACGGTTACGTCAGTGGTGGCCGGATTCTGTTTGATGGCGAGGACCTGACACAGGCCGACAGCAAGCGGATCCTCGAGCTCCGAGGCCGTTCCATCGGCATGGTGCCGCAGGACCCGATGTCGAACCTGAACCCGGTGTGGAAAATCGGCTTTCAGGTCAAGGAAACCCTCAAGGCGAATAATCTGGCGCGCAAAGACATTCACGTGCAGGTCGCGGAGGTGCTTGCCGATGCCGGTCTGCCGGACGCCGCGCGCCGCGCCAAACAGTATCCGCACGAGTTTTCCGGCGGCATGCGTCAGCGTGCGCTCATCGCCATCGGGCTCTCCTGCAGCCCCCGGCTGCTGATAGCCGACGAGCCCACATCGGCCCTGGACGTGACGGTTCAGCGCCAGATCCTGGACCACCTCGCGACCATGACCTCTGAATTAGGAACGGCCGTTCTGCTGATCACCCACGACCTTGGTCTCGCTGCAGAGCGGGCCGAGAAGGTCGTCGTGATGTACAAGGGGCGAGTGGTGGAATCCGGGCCGGCCCTGGAGATCCTGCGTAACCCGCGGCACCCCTACACCCAGCGCCTGGTCGCTTCGGCTCCGTCGCTGGCGTCGCAGCGGATCAAGTCCGCCAAGGCGGCCGGCCTTGAATCCAGCGATGTGCTGACTCCGGAGACGGATGCATCGCTCGCGAAGACTGATGACGTCATCGAGGTCAAAAATCTGACCAAGGTGTACAAGCTCCGCGGTGGCGCGGGTGGCAGCTCGGAATTCAAGGCCGTGGACGACGTCTCCTTCAACATCAAACGCGGAACCACCCTCGCGGTGGTGGGCGAGTCTGGTTCGGGCAAATCGACGGTAGCCAAAATGGTGCTGAATCTGGAAAAACCCACGGCGGGCAACATCATTTTCGACGGCGTCGACCTCACCGCGCTGGACAAGAAGTCGCTGTTCAACTTCCGCCGGCGGGTGCAGCCGATCTTCCAGGACCCCTATGGATCCTTGGACCCGATGTACAACATCTACCGGACGATCGAAGAGCCGCTGCGGGTGCACGGCATCGGGGACAAGAAGAGCAGGGAAGCGAAGGTCCGCGAGCTGCTGGACCAGGTCGCCCTCCCGGCGTCCTCCATGCAGCGGTTCCCGAATGAGCTTTCGGGTGGCCAGCGTCAGCGCGTTGCGGTGGCCAGGGCACTGGCACTTGACCCGGAAATCGTGATCTGCGACGAAGCAGTGTCGGCCCTGGATGTGCTGGTGCAGGCGCAGATACTGAACCTGCTGGCGGATCTGCAGACCGAGTTGGGGCTGACGTACCTGTTCATCACCCATGACCTGGCCGTCGTACGGCAGATCGCCGATCACGTCTGCGTCATGGAGAAGGGCCGGGTCGTCGAAACGGGGACCACGGACGAGGTCTTCAACTCGCCCACGCAGGGCTATACGCGTGCACTCCTGGATGCCATCCCCGGCTCCCGGCTGGAACTGCCGCCCGAGGTTGCGTAGCGCGGAACCGAAGAACTGCGGGTTCTGAAGAACAGCAGGTCCGGAAAACAGCAGAATCAACAACAAGCGGCGCCATCGGATCGGATGGCGCCGCTTGCGCCTAGGCTGGATGGCGCCGCTTGCGCCTAGGCTGGCTGGCTCGGCCGGGCGCCGGGTGCGCTTTCAGCCCACCTTTGAAAGGCGGGCGACGACGGCGCCGGTGCCCTTGATGGGCGGCGTAACTCCGAGGGCGGTCAATTGCCGGCTGAGGACGTCGGCCAGGACCCTGTGGCCCGCGGCGGTGAGGTGGACGCCGTCGGCCAGTTTGTCACCTACGCCGTATAGGGTGATCCAGTCGCCGACGCTGACGAACGGTATGTGGTTTTGGGTCGCGAACGTGCCCAGCAGCGCATCCACCTGGCTGCGCCGCGCGCCGCCGTACGGGGTGCCCTTGGCCAGGGTGCCGATCATGACGAACTTCGATTCCGGGTAGGTCTGCTTGAGATCCTTGAGCAGCCGCGCGGCGTTGGCCATGATCTGCTCGTCGGTGGCACCACGCGAAGCATCGTTGCCGCCGCCCTGGATCACCACCAGTGGGGCCTGGCCGTAGGGGAGGTACCAGTTGCCGTTTTCCAGGGCGTCCGGGTAGTTGCCGGTCCTGCCGTTGGCCGCAACGAACCCGGTCCCGCCGCGGCCGCGGAATTCCACGTTGTAGCCCAGATTGGCCAAGGCCGTATTGGTCCAGGTGTTCTTCGCGACGACGCCGGCGGCGCCCTCCGACTGCGAGTCGCCGATCAGCACCGCCGTGCGCCCGATATTGGGTTCGACCATTTCCTTCCGGCCGGTCGCCGGATTCAGGTACAAGGCACCTGCGGGCAGAGCCGCGGTGGCATCCGGCTGCCGGCTGGCTGCGTCGGTGGTGGGTGCCGGCGGGATGGTCTCCGCCGTGGTGGGGACTGTGATGGAGGGGGTTGTGGTTACCCGCACCGCGGCGGCCTGGGCACCGGGTGCGGCTGCCGCGACGTGGGGCGCCTCGGCTACCGGGGCGCACCCTGCGCAGAGCAGCATGAGCACCAATGCCGGTAGGGCCGCACGGGACAGAGCCGTCGATCTGAGCATTCTGACTCCATCTGATTCACGCACGTTACTCCCGCAACTATCCGGCAAGGACGGCGATAAATCCAGTCGTTGGCGGACCGGAATCCGATGGTCGCGTAAACGTTACAGTCCGCTTCCCTGCAGCCTTATCGCCGGTCAACCGGGGTCGGAATCCCCAACCCGGATCCGACCCTCAAAGGCGGTCTGCCTGTGCCGGCGGGAACGCTTAATTTAGGCCATTGATTGCTCCACCCAGTAGAATAAACACATGTGCCCATTTTGAGGGCCACCAGATGTCCGCGTGTAGTGCTGAGATATCTGGGTCTAACACCGTGATGGCCTACGGGTCCTCCGCCGGGAACATACTGAATCGAGCCTTATCGCATGTCTGAAACCACCGCCAAACTAGCCTCACGAAATGATCTGCGGAACGTCGCCATCGTGGCGCACGTTGACCATGGCAAGACCACCTTGGTGGATGCCATGCTGAAGCAGACCCATTCGTTTGCTGCCCACGGCAACGTGGCGGAACGAGTCATGGACTCCGGCGACCTCGAACGTGAAAAAGGCATCACGATTCTGGCCAAAAACACCACCGTTGCCTACAACGGTCCGTCCTCCAACGGCGAGACCATCACGATCAGCGTCATTGACACCCCCGGCCACGCCGACTTCGGTGGCGAGGTGGAGCGCGGCCTGTCCATGGTTGACGGCGTCGTCCTGCTGGTGGACGCGTCCGAGGGCCCGCTGCCGCAGACCCGCTTTGTGCTCCGCAAGGCCTTGGCCGCGAAGCTGCCGGTGATCCTGCTGGTGAATAAGACGGACCGGCCCGACTCCCGTATTGACGAGGTCGTGCACGAATCCATGGACCTGCTGCTGGGTCTGGCATCCGACCTTGCGGACGAGGTTCCCGACCTGGACCTGGATGCAGTTCTGAACGTCCCCGTCGTGTACGCCGCCGCCAAGGTGGGTGCCGCGTCGCTTGATCAGCCCGAAAACGGCAGCGTGCCCAATAACGATGACCTGGAACCGCTGTTCAAGACCATCCTCGACCACATCCCCGCCCCCACGTACGACCCCGAGGGGGTTCTGCAGGCGCATGTGACGAACTTGGACGCCTCGCCGTTCCTGGGGCGTTTGGCGCTGCTGCGCATCTACAACGGCACCCTGCGCAAGGGCCAGATCGTTGCCTGGGCGCGCCATGATGGTGAGTTGAAGAACGTCAAGATCACCGAGCTGCTCGCCACCAAGGCACTCGAGCGTGTCTCGGTCGAGTCCGCTGGCCCCGGCGAGATCGTCGCCGTCGCCGGTATTGAAGACATCACCATCGGTGAGACGCTGACCGACCCGGACAACCCGCAGCCGCTGCCGCTGATCAAGGTGGACGATCCGGCCATCTCCATGACTATCGGCATCAACACCTCACCGCTGGCCGGCCGCGTCAAGGGCCACAAGGTCACCGCCCGCCAGGTAAAGGACCGACTGGACAAAGAACTGATCGGTAACGTTTCCCTGCAGGTGCTCCCCACCGAGCGTCCCGACGCCTGGGAAGTCCAGGGCCGCGGCGAGCTGGCGCTGGCCATCCTCGTGGAGCAGATGCGCCGCGAGGGCTTCGAGCTGACCGTTGGCAAGCCGCAGGTGGTCACCCGGACCATCGACGGCAAGATCCATGAGCCGATGGACCACATGACCATCGACGTGCCGGAAGAATACCTGGGCAACGTGACCCAGCTGATGGCAGCCCGCAAGGGTCGGATGACCAACATGGCCAACCACGGCACCGGCTGGGTCCGGATGGAATTCATCGTCCCCGCCCGTGGCCTGATCGGATTCCGCACGCGATTCCTGACGGATACCCGCGGTGCCGGCATCGCGGCCTCCATTGCCGAGGGCTACGAGCCGTGGCACGGCCCGATCGAGTACCGCACGAATGGCTCCATGATCGCGGACCGTTCCGGCGTCGTCACACCGTTCGCCATGATCAATCTCCAGGAGCGCGGGTCCTTCTTCGTCCAGCCCACCACCGAGGTGTACGAAGGCATGATCGTCGGCGAGAACTCCCGCGCCGATGACATGGACGTGAACATCACCAAGGAAAAGAAGCTCACCAACATGCGTGCAGCTTCCTCGGATACGTTCGAAAACCTGACTCCGCCGCGCAACCTGACGCTGGAGGAATCCTTGGAATTCTCCCGCGAAGACGAGTGCGTCGAGGTTACGCCCGAGACCATCCGGATTCGTAAGCTCATCCTGGATGCCAGCGAACGCGCCAAGGCATACCGCAGCCGCGCCAAGTCATAGCAGCACCGCGTGAGCCGGCTCTGAAAAGTCCGGCAAAATAGAGATATGACTCAACAGCAACCCGCCCCCGACAAGTCTAGGGGTGGGTTGCTGCCGTTAACGGGAGCAACCGGATTCCGGCTGCTTTTCGTACACGCGCACCCGGATGATGAAACTTTGGTCACCGGCGCCACCATGGCACTGTATGCCGCGCAGGGGGCCGAGGTGGCGCTGCTGACGTGCACCCGCGGCGAGCTGGGCGAGGTCATTCCGGCAGAGCTGCGGCATTTGGAAGTAGCTCAGCCGGGAAATACCGACGACGGCGACGGGCTGGCCGCCGTGCGCACGCGTGAGCTCGCCGCAGCCCTCCGGGCGCTGGGGGTGCAGCGGAATTTCTGGCTGGGTCAGGGACCTGCGAACGCCGGTCCGGGCCCGGACATGGTCTACCGCGACTCGGGGATGTCCTGGGGCTCTGACGGCCGCGCCCGGGCCGCCGAAACGGTACTCCCCGGTTCGCTCTCTCGGGCTCCGCTCGACGAGGTGGCCGGCCATGCGGCACAGCTCATCCGTACGCTTCGTCCGCACGCTGTCATCACGTATGCCGGGGATGGCGGCTACGGCCACCCGGACCACATCCGCACCCACGAGCTGACCGTCCGCGCCGTGCAGCTGGCCGCGGCGGAGGATGGCCGCGGCCGGCTCCCGGGCGGATCCCACGCCGGATACCCGCGCCCGGACAACGACGCTGCCATCGTGGGGCCACGTGACCCGACTGCTGACCCGACTGCTGAACCGGCCGGAAGCCCCGTGGAGGGCCCGGCTGGAAGCCCCGTGGAGGGCCGTGCCTGGCGCGTGCCCGCGGTGTACACGATCCTCAGCGACCGTCCGGAACGCCCGGTTGAGGGGAACGCGGCACTGATTGAGGTGCACGGGGACTTTATGGCCAAGCGCGCGGCGATGTCGGCGCACCGGACGCAGGTAACCGTGGACGGCAGCCGTTATGCGCTGTCCGACGGCGCCTGGAAGGACATTTCAGGGGTGGAGACGTTCCAGATCTTCGGGGTGGCGGACGGGGATCGGACATTGTCTGGCCTCGCCCCGGACGGTGCCCCGCCCGCCGTGGCCCCGGACGGTGACCCGCCCGCCGTCGGCGGAACGGGCGGGACCGATCGGACGACCCCGCCGCTGCGCACAGCGCCCTCCCTCCTGCGCAGGTCCGTCGCAGCCGTTGCTGCCGGCATCGTGGGCGGTCTGCTGGGTACCGCGCTGCATGGCCACGTCCTGCTGGCGGGGGATCTGCTGCTCCCGTGGGGCGCCGCGGCGGCTCTGCTGCTGGTCCTCTCCCTGAGCCTGTTCATCGGGCTGTGGGGGAGGTCTGGCTGGCTGAGCGCGGTCAGCGGATTTGCCGCCTATCTGGTGGCTGGTCTGCTTGCCATTCCACGGGGCGAATACGGATTGGTGATCGGCGATCTGCAGGGCACGGTCTGGCTTTATGGCATCGCGGTGGCGACGCTCGCTGCGGGGCTCGGCTGCGCCTACGTGCTCCGCCACCATCGGAGCCGTCGCCAGGCTCCGGGATTAGGCTGACGGCCGGATACCGGTGGGTGACGGCCGGGATCCTGATGGCGGCCGGCCGGGATTCGGGTTGGCGACCGGCCCAACCCATATCGGGCGGCGGCGGCTTTTATCGGGCGGCGGGCCGGCGTTCGGGTGCCGGCGGAACCGGTTTCGCGGCCTGCACGTCCTCCAACGCAATCACCACGTCCCCTGATCTGGTCTGCACGACGCACTGCATCGGATCCAGCGCGCTGAGCAGGCCCAGGGCATCGGTCAGGCCGCCGTCGATCCGGTAGCGTACAACTACGCGGGTGCCCAGGGGTAGGAGCTTGAGTCTGTTCACGGCGGTGTCCACGAGTTCATACTAGGTCTTGAATGGCCGGCAGCTGGCCTGCGGTGGGGGATAATGAAGACAACCCACACCATTCCCGGGTGCACATTTCCCGGGGCACAATTTCTCCAGGAAGGTCGGGACGTGACGTATGTAATCGCGCAGCCGTGCGTGGATGTCAAGGACAAGGCATGTATCGAGGAATGCCCCGTCGACTGCATCTATGAGGGTGAGCGTTCGCTCTACATCCATCCCGACGAGTGCGTGGACTGCGGCGCATGCGAACCGGTCTGCCCAGTCGAAGCCATTTACTACGAGGACGACACCCCGGACGAATGGGCCGAATATTACAAGGCCAACGTCGAGTTCTTCGACGAGCTCGGTTCGCCGGGCGGAGCCGCTAAAATCGGCAACACGCACCGCGACCACCCCATTATTTCTGTGCTTCCACCGCAGAACCAGGGCTGACGATCGTTTGACGACTCGACCAGCCACGGAACCCGCCACAGACGCTGCGGGGGTGGCCGCTGCCACGGATACGGGCACGGCTGCTGCCACGGATACGGGCACGGCTGCTGCCGTCGACGCCGGCCCGGGTACCGGACGAGCGGCCTTTGGCCTCGCCCTGCCCGAGTATCCGTGGGACGCCATGGCCCCCTATGCCCGGACGGCATCCATGCACTCCGGAGGGGCCGTCAATCTCTCCATCGGCACACCCGTTGATCCCACCCCTGCCGTGATCCGGCAAGCGTTGTCCGGTGCGGCCGATGCGCCGGGCTATCCCACTACGCATGGCACGTCCGCGCTGCGGCAGGCGATCGTGGACTGGTTTGACCGACGCCGCGGCGTCCCCGGGCTGGACCCGGCCGACGTTATGCCCACCGTCGGTTCCAAGGAACTGGTGGCGTGGCTGCCTTTGCTGCTGGGACTTGGGGCCGGGGACGTCGTCGTCCGTCCCGCTGTCGCCTACCCCACCTACGATATCGGCGCGCTGATGGCCGGTGCCACGGCTGTTGCCGCTGACTCGCTGGACGAGCTGGACGCGGATACCCGGGCCCGGGTGCGGCTCGTGTGGATCAATTCCCCGGCCAACCCTACCGGGATCGTCCGCACCGCGGAGGAGCTGAAGATCCTGGTTGAGCAGGCCAGGCAGCTGGGCGCGGTCGTTGCCTCCGATGAGTGCTATGCCGAGTTGGGCTGGGGGAAATGGGACCCGGAGCGCGGCGGAGAGCCCGTCCCGAGTGTCTTGGACCCGAGGGTCTGCGGAGATTCCACGGCCAACCTGCTGGCCGTCTACTCACTGAGTAAACAGTCCAACGTTGCCGGCTACCGTGCGGCTTTCGTGGCCGGAGACGCGGCCATTATGGCGAATCTGGTCAACAGCCGTAAACATGCAGGCATGATCGTGCCGTATCCCGTGCAGGAAGCCATGCGCGTGGCCCTGGGCGAGGATGACCATGTCCGTGCACAAAAGGACCTGTACCGCAGCCGGCGCGAACGCCTGCTGCCGGCGTTGGAGGCGTTCGGGCTTACCATCCATCACTCCGAGGCAGGACTGTACCTGTGGTGCACCGCGGGAGAAGACACCTGGCACACCATCTCCCGGCTGGCCAAGCGGGGTATCGTGGCGGGCCCGGGTGTTTTCTACGGTGAAGCGGGGAATGGATTCGTCCGCGTAGCGCTGACCGGAACGGACGAACGTATTGATGCCGCAGCAGCCCGGCTGCGCGCCTAGCCGCAACGCAGCGTGACGGTCGTCTCATTTGGTGCCTTTTAGTGTGCATTTTGTGCTGCAGGATTAGTCCTGATGGCCTGCTGCGAGGTAGTTTCTTAACTGACTGACCCGGCGCACTGACGCAAATGCATGATTTTCTCAATAGGGCCTCTGCGAAGAGGCTGGGCTACCTCATGAAGGGGACTCCATGACTGATTCGACGGGCGCATCCCTGCGCTACGACGGCGGAGAGCTCGCACTGCCGCGGATTGCTGCCGCAGAGGGCAATGACGGGTACGACGTTTCCAAGCTGCTGACGGCCACGGGTGCTGTCACCTACGACCCCGGTTTCATGAATACCGCGGCCACCACCTCGGCCATTACCTACATTGACGGTGACAAGGGCATTCTGCGGTACCGCGGCTACCCGATCGAGGAGCTGGCGGCGCACTCGAACTTCCTGGAGGTTTCCTACCTCCTGATTTACGGGAACCTGCCGACGCCGGCGGAGTACGCTTCCTTCGACCAGCGCATCCGCCGCCACACCCTGCTGCACGAGGATCTCAAGGGCTTTTTCGGCGGCTTCCCGCGCGATGCGCACCCGATGCCCGTGCTCTCCTCCGCGGTCTCGGCGCTCTCCACGTTCTACCAGGACTCGCTGGATCCCTTCGACGACGAGCAAGTCGAACTGTCCACCTACCGTTTGCTGGCCAAGATGCCCGTGATCGCCTCGTACGCGCTGAAGAAGTCGCTCGGTCAGCCGATGCTCTACCCGGACAATTCCATGAACCTGGTGGAAAACTTCCTGCGCCTGAGCTTCGGCCTGCCCGCCGAGCCTTATACCTTGGACCCCACGGTGGTCAAGGCCCTGGACCTTTTGCTCATCCTGCACGCGGACCACGAACAGAACTGCTCCACCTCGACGGTTCGTCTGGTCGGCAGCTCCAACGCCAACATGTTCGCCTCCGTTTCCGCCGGCATCAATGCGCTGTTCGGGCCGCTGCATGGCGGGGCAAATGAAGCCGTGTTGAACATGCTTCGCCAGATCCAGGCCAGCGGTGAGCCGGTGGAGAAGTTCGTGGAGCGCGTAAAGAACAAGGAAGCCGGAGTGAAGCTGATGGGCTTCGGACACCGGGTCTACAAGAATTACGATCCGCGCGCCAAGATCGTCAAGGAAACGGCCCACGAGATCCTCGCCAAGCTGGGCGGCAATGACGAGCTGCTGGACATCGCGATGCGCCTGGAAGAAGTGGCACTGACCGACGACTACTTCATCTCGCGTAAGCTCTACCCGAACGTGGACTTCTACACCGGCCTGATCTACAAGGCCATGGGCTTCCCGGAGAAGATGTTCACCGTGCTCTTCGCGATCGGCCGCCTGCCTGGCTGGATTGCGCAGTGGCGCGAAATGATGAAGGATCCGCAGACCAAAATCGGCCGTCCGCGACAGCTCTACACGGGCGAAGCGGAGCGCATGTACCCGTCGCGCTAAGAGCGTAGGGCCGGCGACGGCGGTCGGAGACTTTCCCAGCGAAGGTCCCCGGCCGCCGTCGTACTCTTAAATCTATTGTGGTGCAACTGCTCGATTCAGCGCTCATTCGGATCGGCGCATAGTCGGGCAGCTGCGGCACAGCCGGAGGTCAGGCAGTGGTGTAGCCTTGTGGATTGTTCTTCTGCCAGCGCCAATGGTCCTGGCACATTTGGTCCAGGGTCTTGCTGGTGGACCAGCCCAGATCCGCCAGGGCGGCCGACGGATCGGCCCAGAACGCTGGAAGGTCCCCGGCTCGCCGCCCGGTTATTTCGTGTGCAAGTTCGTGGCCCACTGCCCGCTCAAAGGAGTGTAGGACGTCAAAGACGGAGGAGCCGATGCCGGAGCCGAGGTTCCAACGGAACACGCCGGCCTTTTGTGCCACATGATTGACGGCGGCGACATGGCCTTCGGATAGGTCCATGACGTGGATGTAGTCGCGCAGGCAGGTCCCGTCCGGAGTATCGTAGTCACCGCCGAAGATCATCAGCTTTTCGCGCCGGCCGACGGCCACCTGGGCAATGAACGGCACCAGATTGTTCGGAATGCCCAGCGGGTCCTCGCCGATCCGGCCGGATTCGTGCGCGCCCACCGGGTTGAAGTAGCGCAGCAACGCGATGTGCCAGCGGCTGTCGGCGGCGCCAACGTCACTGAGGATATCCTCTACCTGCTCCTTGGTGCGGCCGTAGGGGTTATTCGCCCCGATCTCCATTTTTTCGATGTACGGCACTGGGTTGCTCTCACCGTAGACAGTGGCCGAGGAGCTGAAGACCAGGGTGCGCACGCCGTAGTCATCCATGACGCGAAGCAGATTGATGGTGCCGCTGACGTTGTTGTGGTAATACCGCAGCGGCTGGCTGACCGACTCCCCGACGGCCTTCAACCCGGCAAAGTGGATGACGGCGTCGATCCGGCTGTGCGAGCCCTCCGTCCCGCTGTTCCGCGCAAAGACCTCCCGCAGCGCCGGCTCATCCAGCAGATCGACGGCGTGAAAAACTGCTGTCCTGCCGGAGATCTCCTGCACCCGGCTCAGTGACTCCCGGCTGGAGTTAGCCAGATTGTCTACAACGAGTACGTCATGGCCGGCCTCCAGGAGGGACAGGACGGTGTGTGAGCCTATGTAACCGGTTCCGCCGGTAACCAAAACTTTCATGGTTCCAACCCTACCGGGACGGGGATGGGGACCGGGACCTGCCCCCGCACCGCCTCCGGTCCGCCCCATGGATCCGCCACGGGACCTCGGTGGACCAGTCGTGCCACATGATTTGGACCGAGCGTGCTAAAAAAGAGGATGCCCAAAGTTATCGATCCGCTGATCCGCCGCGAAGATGTGGTGCAGGCACTCTTCCAGGTGGTTGCCGAATCGGGTCTGGAGGCGGCCTCGCTGCGCGCCGTCGCAGCCGAAGCCGGGCTGGCGGTGGGGTCTGTCCGGCACTACTTTGACGGGCAGGCGGAGCTGATGATCTTTGCGTTCCGCACGGTGTCTGCACGGATCCGCGGGCGGCTTGAAGACAGGGTCGCGGCACTGGAGTCGGCCAGCGGTACCCGCGGGGCTCCGGGCGACAGACTCAGCGACGCCTGCGCCGAGGTGTTGCTGGAGCTGCTGCCTTTGGACGCGCAGCGGGAACTCGAATCGAGCGTCTGGCTCTCCTTTGTCACGGCCGCCCGCACCGACGTCGTTCTTGCGGCCGAAGCCGACAGCAGCTACCGGGGGACCGCAGGCCTGGTAGGGCGGATCATCATGGTGCTGTTGGCCTCGCCGGCCACGCGGACCGCGCTGGAGCCGGTGGTGGAGGCCGAACGGCTGCTTGCCCTGATCGATGGGCTGTGCCTGCATATGCTGCTCCAGCCGCGATGGACCACGGAGGAGCTCAGCCGGAATGTGCTCGGCGCCCATCTGTCCTCACTCCGCGGAGCCTGAGCGGAGTATTCTGGAACTGCAGACGACGGTTACCGCAACGAACCGGCGTTAGCGCGCGCAGAAAGGTAACGCAATGCATCACACTGGCGGTCCCGGCTGGCGAATAACGATGGACACCTCAGGGCCGATGATGATTGCGCTTTATCTAAGGGATTTGGCATCCCTGGCAGGGGCGGGCGAGCCGTCGCTGTGCGCCGCCGAGCCTCCCGCTCATTCCACCGATCCGCACCGGCTCGTGGCTGAATTCGGCGGGACCGCAACCCTCCGGCAGGAATGGGAGCAGTGGTGGACCCTGCTGTTGCGGCATTACCCCAAGATGTATCCCGAGCTCGCGGCGCCGGATTTCCCTGCCTTCAGCGACGTCCCGGCCCTGCAGCGCCTGCTGCAGGCCCACTTCGGTGCCGCGCTGAGCTGGGCCCGGGAGCGGCAGAGCGAGTACACGCTGCTGGCGGCCGGACGCGAGACGCTGGGCGCGACGTCGGTACTGGCGGAGCTGGTGCAGGACCGGGAGATGGAGCTGGGGCGCAATGCCAGGGACTTCACGCTCACGATCGTGGAGCTGCCGCTCGCCGAGCCCAGGGCCTGGTTTCTGGAGCCGGACCGGCTGCTGATGAGTTCGCGGCTGCTGGATGACCAGCTGAATTTCCGCAGCTATGTTCAGCCGGTCGTGGAGCTGCTGGTCTGACCAGCGGGTGCCGCAACCGGCGCCGCGATTGCGCCGGCGTGCGACGCGGTGCAACCGGCACCTGTCGGAGATCACGGCGTTGGCGCGTTGAGCGTAATGCGGACCTGGTCCGCCGCGGCGTTGGAAACCTGCCAGCCCTTGTTGACGCCGCCGTCGTTCTCCGTCCTGATCCACGTCCTGCCGTCGAACGCGACCTCGGTGATATTGAGCGAGTCGGCGTTGGCCACCGCCCACTGGGCATAACCCCAGCCGACCGTACCCGCGGCGCTGATCGTGACGCTGCCGGCACCGCCGGACGCAGGCACCGCGCCATAGGCACGATCCAGCTCGTCAAGTACGGACACCTGGTCTCCCTTCCCCGTGGCCGGATTCAGCGTGCAATTGAGCGCGGCGGGGGAGAGGCCGGACAACGCCGACGCGAAGGCCTTGCCCTGCGGCTCGCGCTGTGCGTAGGCCTCCGGATACGCCGAACGCTGCACCTGCTGGGCCGCCTGGGTGATGGGCAGCGTTTCGTAGCCGTTCACCGTGATCAGGACGTTGAAAAAGGCATTCGTGGCGTAGACCGGGTCGAGGATCTCCTCGGCGGTGCCCCAGCCCTGGGACGGGCGCTGCTGGAACAGGCCCAACGAATCCAGATCACCATGGGTAATATTGCGCAGCTTGGATTCCTGCAGGGCCACCGCCAGCCCGATCGAGGCCGCCCGCGCCGGAAGGCCGCGCCGGACGGAGATGGCCGTGATCAGGGACGCATTCCCCGTCTGGTCGGGAGCCAGCGAATAGGAGCCCGCGCCGGTGCTGGCCGTACAGCCGACGGAAAGCGCACGTGCACCCGGCCTGAAGAAACTCACCGCCCCGAGGCCGGCCGCGACCACCAGAACTATGGCGACCCCGATCGAAAGCAGCCAGATCAGGGCTGCCCGAAGGCTCCGTTGCGCTCTCATGTCAGGACTCCGGGACCGCCGCGGCTGGACTAATTGGCGTGCAGGGCAGCATTGAGCTCCACGCTCTGGCCTTGACGCGGCAGAACCTCGACCTCACCGGTGCCGGAGTTACGGCGGAACAGCAGGTTGGGCACGCCGGAGAGTTCACTGGCCTTGACGATGCGGGTGGTGTCTTCGCCGCCGGCGTCCCTCGGCCCCACCAGGCGCACGCGCGTGCCGGCCGTGACGTAGAGGCCGGCCTCTACGACGGAATCGTCACCGATGCTGATGCCCACGCCGGAGTTGGCCCCGAGCAGGACGCGCTCGCCGAGCGTGATTTTTTCCTTGCCGCCGCCGGAGAGCGTCCCCATGATGGACGCGCCGCCGCCAACGTCGGTGCCGTTACCGACCACCACACCGGCCGAAATGCGTCCTTCCACCATGGATTCGCCCAACGTGCCGGCGTTGAAATTCACAAAACCCTCGTGCATTACCGTGGTTCCCTCGGCCAGATGGGCCCCCAGGCGCACCCGGTCTGCGTCTGCCACGCGCACGCCGGACGGGACAACGTAGTCCACCATCCGCGGAAACTTGTCCACGCCAAAGACGGTCACGGGCCCGCGGCGGCGGAGTCGGGCGCGGGTCAGCTCGAAGTTCTCCGGCGCCGCCGGGCCAAAGCTGGTCCACACGACGTTGGGCAGTTTGCCGAAAATCCCGTCCAGATTCATGCTGTTCGGCGCCGCCAGCCGGTGAGAGAGCAGGTGCAGGCGCAGGTAGGCGTCTGCCGTGTCCGCGGGGGCCTGATCCAGGTCGATCTGCGCAAATACCACCTTCTGGCCCACACCGCGGTCGGGATCGTTCCCGAGTTCGGCCAGGGCGGTCAGTTGGGGATCGGCTTCCGGGGCGTCACCGAGAGAACCGACGGCGGAACCCAAGGCAGGCGCCGGGTACCAGACATCCAGAACTGTCCCGCCGTCGGTCACTGTTGCCAGCCCGAATCCGTGGGCGGTGCGGCCATGATCGGCGGGGGCTGTGGGCCTTACGGCGGCAGTCTCAGTCATAGGCCCAGTTTACCGGGCGGCGCGGCCGTTGCCGAAAACCAGCCCCCGCCTACTGCCGGGAAGGTGATCGGCTGACTCGCCTCGCGATCCGCTGCCGCGGGCCGCCCGGAGGTCCTCCGCTGCGCCGGCACACCCCGGCCGGACTGTGCCGCTGCCGGCCGGGCTCAAAATACCGCTGGCCTGGCTCAGACCAAACTCATTGCCCTCCGAGTCCTTAAACTGCGCCCACCACGCGCCCCAGGCCTCGACCTTGGGAGCCTGGGTGAACTCCACGCCCTTTTCCACCATCTCCCGGTGGGTTTGCTCAATATCCTCACAGGTGAAGACGCATGGACCGAAGGACGGCTTGTGCGCATCGTCCCGAAACAGGACGATGCGGGTCTGTGCACCGGGCGGCGACTTCAATCCACCTGGGTCCATCCGCTTCCCCCATCGGCTGGTCCGTGTGCAGCGTCCACCCCAGCACTTCCGTGTAGAAGGACTCGGCCCGCGGCTGATCGGCAACGTTGATGGTGACGAAGCTGACAGACGAAATCATGAATTCTCCCGGTGCGTCGGAACCGGCATGCTGCAAAGCTACGGCCTCCCGGGCCAGTAGTAAACGCATCGCCCCGCTAGGCTGGAGCGATGACTCATGCATTGGACCTGCACCAGGATGTTGCCCGGTTAACGGCCGACCTGATCGACATCCAGAGCGTTTCCGGTGACGAGGGCCCATTGGCCGACGCCGTGGAAGCTGCCCTGCGCACCCTGCCGCACCTGGAGGTGCTGCGTAACGGAGACGCGATCATGGCGCGGACCAGGCTGGGACGGGCTGAACGGGTTATTCTTGCCGGCCATCTGGACACCGTTCCGCTGCCGACCGTGCCCGGCTCCCGCGGCACCGTCCCGGCCCGCTGGGACGGCGCCCCGCACGAAAACGCGGTGCTGTACGGCCGCGGCGCGACCGACATGAAGGGCGGGGTCGCCGTCCAGCTGGCACTCGCCGCCACCGTGACGGAACCGACCAAGAATGTCACCTTCATTTTTTACGACCACGAAGAGGTGGAGGCATCCAAGAGCGGGCTCGGCCGGCTGGCCAGGGACCAAGCGGACTGGCTGCAGGCCGATTTCGGCATCCTGCTCGAGCCGACCAACGGCACCGTGGAGGGCGGCTGTAATGGCACCATGCGTGTTGAAGCCACCACGCGGGGGAAAGCGGCGCACTCGGCCCGGTCGTGGATGGGGGAGAATGCGATCCACGCGGCCGCCGACATTCTGGCCCGGTTGCGGGACTATCAACCGCAGACGGTCACCGTGGACGGACTGGAGTACAGGGAGGGCCTCAACGCCGTCCGGGTCAAGGGTGGCACAGCCGGGAACGTCATCCCGGACGAGTGCGTGGTGGAGATCAATTATCGCTTTGCCCCGGATAAGACACCTGATCAGGCCGAGGCAGTGGTCCGTGCGCTGCTGGACGGCTTCGACGTCGTCCGCACCGACGCAGCCGCGGGCGCCCGACCGGGGCTGAACCATCCGGCCGCAGCCAGCTTCGTGGCCGCAGTCGGCGCTGAGCCCAAACCCAAGTATGGCTGGACGGACGTGGCCAGGCTCGGTGAGCTGGGAATTCCTGCCGTCAACTTCGGGCCCGGGGATGCCCTGCTGGCGCACAGCGACGATGAACATGTGGCAGCGGAAGACATCCGCGCCTGCCTGCGTGCCCTCGGCCGCTGGCTCGGCTAGAGTGTAGTACTCCGCTGAGGCATCCTAGGCGTCCGCCATGACCTTCGGCTGGATCTTGATGGCCTTCGGTCCGCGGCGCAGTCGCCATTCCAGCCACTTCGCGATTCCGGACAGTAGTAGGCACAACACGATATAAGTAGCACCGGCGACCATCAGTGCCGGCAGCACTGGAGAGCCGTACTGGGCCTGCGTGCCGAAATAATTGGCCTGGAACAGGATTTCATTGAAGGTAATGATGAAGCCCAGCGCGGTGTCCTTGAGGATGACCACCAATTGGGCGATGATCACGGGCAGCATCGCGCGCACCGCCTGCGGCAGCAGGATCAGCCGCTGCACCTTGCCCTTGGACAGCCCAATGGCGAATCCGGCCTCCTTTTGGCCCTTGGGCAGCGACTCGATTCCGGCGCGGAAAACCTCCGCGAGCACGGAGCCGTTGTAGGCGATAAGGGCGACGACGACGGCGGTGAAGGGAGTGATTCCGTGCACGCCCAACGGCGGGAGTCCGTAGTACAGGATCATCATCATGATCAGGACCGGAATGGCGCGGAGCAGTTCGGTCACCCAGTAACACGGCAGGCTGATCCAGCGGTGGTCGGAGAGGCGGCCGAAGGCGAGCAGGATGCCGAACAGCAAGCTGCCGACGGCGGCGGCTGCGAAGGCTCTCAGCGTGACGCCGATACTGGACAGGATGGTCTTTTGGACCAGCGGGAAGGTGAAAATCTTCCACTTGGCGGCAGTGAACTGGCCGCTTTCGGTGAAACGCAAGATGATGAAGCCGATAATGGCCAGCACCACCAGCACGGTGATGACGCTCAGGACCACGTTGCGGGATCGTGCCCGGGGACCGGGGGCGTCAAAAAGAATCGAGGTCATCGTGCAACCCTCCACTTGTTCTCGAAATAGCGCTGCAACGGGGACAGGACGCCGATGACCAGGATGACAAAAATGAGGGCCACCCAGAGCAGACCGGTGAGCGCAGGGTAGCCGCGCTCACTGAGGTTCGCGCGGATGGCACCGGCCTCCAAGACCGAAAAGCCCGCCGCAACAGTCGTGTTCTTCAACAATGCGATGAAAACACTGAACAGCGGCGGAATAACGGACCGGAAAGCTTGCGGCAGGATCACCAGAGTCAGGGACTGCATAAATGGCAGGCCAATGGCCCGCGCAGCCTCCGCCTGGCCGACGGGGACGGTGTTAATGCCGGAACGGATCGCCTCGGCCACGTACGTGGCCGTATAGAGGGACAGTCCAATGGCAGCGGCGGTGATGAAATTGACCGGCACCAACCCAAGCTTGGGGTAGCCCAGAGCGAAGAACGCCAGGATAACTGTCAGCGGCATGTTCCGGACGGTATTAACGTACAGTGTTCCGGCCGCCCGCATGGCGGGAACGGGGGAGACCCGCATCGCCGCAACAATGGTGCCCAGAATTAAGGCAAAAACAGCCGAGACGATGAAAAGGATCCCGGTGTTCTTAAACCCCGTCGTGAACAGCTCGAGGTTGTCGGTAAGTGTGTTCACAATGCCCTGTCTTCTTCAATTCCGTCCGGTGCCGGTGGAACCGGTGGTCCCGGCCGCTGCATGCTGCCGGGACCACCGGTTGGTCAATCAGCGATTCAGTACTGGTCGACCTTGGGCTGGTCCACCTGGGTCCCGGACTTACCGAGCGTGCTGTCATAGATCTTCTTCCAGGTGTCCCCGCCGTCGGTGAACACCTTGTTGATGAACGTCCGCAGCGCGGTGTCACCCTTGGGCAGGCCGACGCCGTACTTTTCGGTGGTGAAGGGCTCACCGACAACCTTGAAGGCATCCGGCTCCTGGGCTGCGTAGCCGATCAGAATTGCCTGGTCCGTCGTGACAGCATCGACCTGGCCGCCCCGGAGCGCCTCGATGCACTTGGAGTAGGTGTCAAACTCAGTGGTCTTGGTGTCAGGAAAGTTGGTCTTGATGTTCTGGATCGGCGTTGAACCCGTGGCCGAGCAGACGTTCTTGCCGGCCAGGTCCTTCTCGCTCTTGATGGTCGTGTTGTCCTTCTTCACCAGCAGGCCCTGGCCGGTGACGAAGTACGGGCCGGCGAAATCGATCAGCTGCTTGCGCTTGTCCGTGATGGAGTAGGTGCCGACGTAGTAGTCGATGTCGCCGTTCGTGATAGCGGATTCACGGCTGGCCGACGGGATCGGCTTGAACTCGATTTTGTCCTGGGCGACGCCCAGCGAGGCGGCGACCCACTTAGCGATTTCGATGTCGAAACCGGTGTATTCACCGGTCGCAGCATCCTTGAATCCGAGACCAGGCTGATCCTGTTTGACACCGACCCGGACCGTTCCGCTGGACTTGATCTTGTCAAACGTGGGGCTTCCCGTCAGGGCAACGTCCTTGGCGACGGTGTAAGAGGGCCCCGCGCTCGCGTCGGCTCCCGGGGCAGCGCCGCCGCCGCCGGATCCGCCGCACGCCGTCAGCGCCAGTGCTGCCGCCGCAATGACGGCTGCGGCCCCCAGCCGCTTCTTGGCAATAAATGCCTTCATGGTGTTCCTTTCATAGGCGGGCCACTCCAGCGGCCCGATGCGAGTTCACTTGGACTGGATCGGTCCGGCGCCTGCGGCGGCCGGATCGGTCCAGTCGGTCAGTGCGTCAGGATTTTAGACAGGAAGTCCTTGGCACGGGCGCTCTTGGGATGGGTGAAGAAGTCCTCAGGCTGGCTGTCTTCGACGATCTGACCGTCGGCCATAAAGACAACCCTGTCGGCGGCTTTCCGGGCAAAGCCCATCTCGTGCGTGACGACGATCATCGTCATGCCCTCCTTGGCCAGACCGATCATAACGTCGAGGACCTCATTGATCATTTCCGGATCCAGCGCCGAGGTCGGTTCGTCAAAGAGCATGACCTTGGGCTTCATGGCCAGGGCCCGCGCGATGGCAACGCGCTGCTGCTGGCCGCCGGAAAGCTGCGCCGGCAATTTCTGCGCCTGATGACCGACGCCGACCCGTTCGAGCAGGGCCATGGCCTGTGATTCAGCCTCGGCCTTGGATGTGCCCTTGACCTTGATCGGGCCCAGCGTCACATTTTCCAGAATGGTTTTGTGCGCGAAAAGGTTAAAGGACTGGAACACCATGCCGACGTCGGCGCGCAGGCGGGCAAGTTCCTTTCCTTCAGCGGGAAGTTTCTTGCCATCGATACGGATTTCGCCGTCGTCGATCGTCTCCAGCCGATTAATGGCCCTGCAGAGGGTTGACTTCCCGGACCCCGAGGGCCCGATGACCACAACCACTTCTCCGCGTTTAACCTCCAGATTGATGTCCTGCAGGACATGCAACGCACCGTAGTGCTTGTTAACCGCGGTCAGTTCCACGAGCGCAGGCGCAAGAGCTTCATTGGTCATAAGGAGAATCTACCGAATGTTACGGGCTGAGCAACAACAAATGGGTGTAAGGGCGAAGATCGTGACGCTATAGAAACAATGAAAATCGCTGCACGGAACGGCGCAGATCGTGGCATAACCTTAGGGAATGAGTGCACCAACGGAATCGAACCGCCGCAGGTCCCCGCGCCGCAAGGGCCCTATTGAGCTCCGCCGGGACCAGGCGCAGGGCTCGACGTCGGATGCCCGACTGCTGGACTCGCGCAACGGGGGCGACTTTACGCACACCGATCCCTGGCGCGTCATGCGGATCCAGAGCGAATTCGTTGAAGGGTTCGGCGCGCTGGCGAATGTGGGGCCAGCCGTCAGCGTTTTCGGATCGGCACGCACAAAGCCCGGCACTGTTCATTATCAAATGGGCGTGGATGTGGGCCGGCGGCTGGCGGAAGCGAAGATTGGCGTCATCACTGGTGGCGGCCCGGGGTCCATGGAAGCCGCCAACAGGGGCGCCTGCGAGGCCGGTGGTCTCTCCGTGGGACTGGGGATCGAGCTTCCGTTTGAGCAGGGCATGAACGAGTGGGTGGATTTGGGCATCAACTTCCGGTACTTCTTTGCCCGCAAGACCATGTTCGTCAAATACGCCCAAGGGTTCATTGTGCTTCCCGGCGGCCTGGGGACCCTCGATGAACTCTTTGAGGCAATGGTGCTGGTACAGACGCAAAAGGTCACCTCTTTCCCGATTGTCCTGATCGGCAGGCAGTTCTGGGGACCGATGATGGAATGGATTAGCAGCACCCTGGTGGCGGACGGTTTGGTGTCGCCGAAGGACCTGAAGATCGTCCAGTTGGCGGATTCCGCGGACGAAGCAGTGGCTATGATTCTGGCCGGCGGCGTGACGGGCCGGCAGTAAGCGGCTTCGCTGGGAATTACCGGATTTGCGGGGAAGGGGCTGCTTCGCGGTGGCCTTCCTCAGCAAACTACCATCCGGATCTGGCACCATGGGTCAGTGACATATTTCCTGATCTTCCTGGCCATTGCCGTGGCCGGAGCCGTAGCGTCGTACGTCGTCGGGCTGAACAAGGCCTCCGCCGGCACTTCTGCCGCCGCCGACGATGGATTTACCGCGCCGGTGGCCAATCTGCCCCCGGTGCTGCTGCCGGAAATCCCGCAGCCCGAAGATGTGGACAGACTGCGGTTTTCCCTTGGATTGCGTGGCTACCGGATGGATCAGGTGGACGAGGTGCTGGACCGGCTGAGGGACCAGCTCGCGGCCAAAGACGCCCGCATAACCGAGCTGGAATCGCTGCCCCGCGGGGAATCAGCGCTGTGAGCGTCCTGACTGTCCGGGCGGATGGAAAGGCCTGTTGCGGCTGGGCCGGCATGAGCCCGAAGGCCGCATATGAGCGCAAGCACGATGTGCAGTGGGGGCGCCAGGTCAGCGGTGAGCGGGACCTGTTCCGGCGGCTCAGTCTGGAAGCATTTCTGCACGGTTGCCGGGTCCGCGGCAATGCCTAGCCCCAACGGTGCTCGGGTCCCGCAGCCCCGAGCCATGACTGCGCAAGGTACCGCCGGGACACCCGTACCCGTGGCAGCACCCGCGGCGGCTCGACGGACGGTCACGGCACCCGGTACGGGGACGCCGCCCGTGGGCGACGGATTGCAGCCACCGGACGCAGCCTCCCGGGAAAGGTCCGCCGTGCCGACCATCAATGACACGCTGTGGCAGCAGGCCCAGCGCCTCGGTGCGGCCGTACGGCGCAGGCCCTGGTGGCTGCAGATCACGTTGATCTATCTTGCTGCACGGTTCGTCTCCTATTGCATCTTCGAAGCGGTTTCACTGCATCAGGGAGCCAGCCCCTGGGGTCCGGCGCACCCGGATTACCTGCACTTCGTGGGTATTTGGGACAGCACCTGGTACAAGGGCATCTTTGACAACGGCTATCCGCAGACGATCCCGCGTGACGCTGCCGGGGTAGCACAGCAGAATCCGTGGGCGTTTTTCCCGCTGTACCCCCTTCTGGTCCGCGGGTTAAGTGCGGTGACAGGGCTCGGATGGCTGGTGCTGGCACCCACGGTTTCCTTGCTCGCAGGGCTCGGCGCGGCGTTGGTGATCTACCGGCTCTTCCGTCGGTTCGCTTCGGTGGCGACGGCGATGTGGGGCGTCGTTTTCTTCGTCACGTTCCCGATTTCCCCCGTCCTGCAGGTGCCCTATGCTGAAGCGCTCAGCACTCTCCTGCTGGCGTCCGCGCTGTATCTGCTGGTCCGGCAGCGTTACCTCTGGGCCGTCCCTGTGGTCCTGTTGATGTGTCTCTCGCGACCGGCTGGCGTGCCCTTCGCCGCCGTCGTCCTTGTTCACCTGCTCCTGCGCCTGTTCCGCCGGAAAACGGAGCCGGTCAGGCGTCCGGAGCTTCTCAGGGGCATGGTGCTGCTGCTGGTGAGCGTACTTTCCGCGGTGGCCTGGCCACTGATTGCCTGGGCTGCAACCGGAGAGATGAAGGCCTATACGGACACCGAAACGGCCTGGCGCGGGTCTTCTCTGGTGCTGATTGCGCCGTGGTTCGACACCGGCCGTCAGCTGTTCGGCCCCGTGCTGGGCCTGGTCGCCCCCGTCATCTTGGTGCTGCTTTTTGCGCTGTTTATCAATTCCCGGGCGGTCCGGACCATCGGCACGGATCTGCAGCTGTGGTGCGTGGCGTATTTCGGCTACATTATCGCTGTCCTGCAGCCACAGACCAGCACCTTCCGTATGCTCCTCCCGCTCTTTCCGCTGGCCCTGGCCGCCGCCGTCGTGTCCCGCTCCCGCGCCTATCGGGTTACGGTGGTGGCGCTTTTTATCCTGCTGCAGATTGTCTGGGTGACCTGGCTATGGGCGTGGGCGCAGCTGCCCGGCGGGGGAGACTATCCGCCGTAGATCCGCGCCCCGGATGGTCCATCGCCGGGAGCTGCGATTAGCACCGCACCCTGTTCTACAGGATAATGGTGTGAGCGAACGAACAAGGGCAGACCGGATTGCCCCAACCGCACGGCCCGTCATACGGCGGCGCGGCTGACGTTACCTCGCGGTCGGGGGATCTGCAAAGAGACCAGCGCCCGCATAATGTGAAGGGAAGTCCTTATGGCGGCGATGAAACCCAGAACCGGCGATGGTCCGATGGAAGTTACAAAAGAGGGCCGCAGCCTCATTATGCGTGTCCCGCTTGAGGGCGGCGGCCGCTTGGTCGTTGAGCTGAAGGTTGCCGAGGCGGTCAACCTGAAAGAATGCCTGATCGGCGCCACGGAATAAAACGCTGGCATAACGGTGCCGGAAAACCGGTACCGAGCATGGCCTTAACGGATAGAACCTACCGGAATAGAACCCTGCCGGAATGAGACAGGACCTCAGCGGTCCGCCGACCCGCCATAACAAAGAGCGGGTCGGCGGACTGCTGATCACTTTCCGGGAGAGTGGCTGCGGAACCAGGGCAGGCGGGTCGGCGGGCTGCTGATCACTTTCCGGGAGTCCGTTTTCCGGGAATCAGCACAGCCAGAATCCCTGCACCGTCAGGTACGCCGAGACCGGTGCAGGCATCCCAGCCCGGCCCCGCCGCGAAGGCTCCGTTGTTGCCGCTGACGATGTCCCTGAAGCCGGCCGGAACGGCTCCATGCCCGGTCTTGCCGTAGAGCGCAGGCTGCACCAGGCCTAGTCCGTGCCCGGCAGCCTGTGCCAGCCTGGCAATAAGCGCCGCCCACAGGGGTGACACGGCGCTGGTCCCGCCGATCACCATATCCTTGCCGTCCACCCGGACGCGGTACCCGGTTTGCGGATCCGCTACGGCGGATACATCCGGAACTCCGCGTCCCGCTTTCCCGGCCGGAGCCGGGACCCCTACGCTGCCCTGCCAGTCGGGCAGACCAAAACTGCGGCTGACTCCGCCGCCGGTGGCTCCCCCAGTGGCTCCGTTGTTCCACACCGTTTCCGAGTTGACCTTACCGGTGCCCGGGGAGGCGTCCAGCCGGGTGCCGCCGCAGGCCAGCGCGTGCGGGCTGGAAGCGGGGAAGTCGACGTGGGCGGCGCTGTCCGCTGCCCTGTCCGTGCTGCCGTCGTCGCCAGCCGCCGCCGTGACCGTCACGCCCAGCAGGGCCGCATCCTGCAGTGCCTGATCCAGAGCGTTTCTGGCCTGTCCGGTCCAGGCGTCTTCGCTTTGGCCCCAGCTGATGCTGATAGCTGCCGGGGCGGGCACGGCGTGCGCTGCCATGCTGACGGCATCCAGAAAACCGGCGTCCGTGTTCGGTGCGAAATACACGACAATCTGTGCTCCGGGCGCTAACGCTCCTGCCACTTCAATATCCAACAGGACCTCCCCATCCGCGCCCGACGGGTCCTGGCCGGGACGGTTGACGGCACCGTCCACGCCGACGGCGCGCACCGATGGACCGGGGATCCCCAAGGTCGCGAAGTAGGTGTCCAGGTCGGCCTGCTCATAGCCGCCGCCAAGCTCGATGATGGCAATGCTCTGCCCCGTGCCGTCGAAGTCCTTCGGAAAGTTGTAGACGCGGCCCAGATCCAGCGGTGTATAGGAGACGGCCTGCGCGGCGGATGGAGCGACCCGGAAGAGCGTGCGCGACTGGGGCCTGTCGTCCAATCCGAGCACGGCGGTGACCACACCGTCCAGATTGACCGGAACACTTAACATGCCGGTGCGCTGGCGGTGGCTTTCGGTCTGGCCGGCCGGACCAGCGACGTCCACCTGGTTCAGTTCCGTGCCGAAGATGCGGGACATGACCTCTGCCGTGCCGGATACCCGGACCCGCCGGGACGGAGCGTCGCTTTCAAGCACTGTCGCGCCGAGCGAACTGAGGGTTGAGGTGACCAGATCAAGATCCTCCGGCGCGGCACCGTATGCGCTGGCCATGGCCTGCGCATCCTGCGGTGAGCTGAACGCTTCGCCGCCTGGCTCCGCACGTCGTCGCAGGACCACGGTGGCGTCCACTTGGGAAGCCGGATGCAGCGGGCGCGCAGCCGCGGGTGCTACGCCGGCCACTGCCTCCCGTTCGCTGCCCGGCAGTTGCCGCAGTTCCAAGGCCGCGGGGGCGACGGTGGGGGACGGCACGCCCGGCTGTCCTTCGCCCGGCTGCCGTTCGCCCGGCTGCCCTCCGGGCCGCGCGGCACGTGGCTGTTCAGAGGGGTTTTCCTGAGGGTCTGACATTCTCGTATTCATGTACCCGGTCTACCACCGGATACAGACAAGGAGAAGAGCGCAGACGCTAACGCTTGACGGCGAGCAGCAGTCCGTCGCCGGTGGGCAGCATGGCAGTCATGAGCCGGTCATCCTCGCGCACGGCCTTGCCCACTTGGCGCAGAATCACCGTACCGTGATCCCGAATCGCCGGATCGGAGACGCGGTCCTTGTCCAGTGCATCATTGACAATGAGGAGGCCGCCGGACTTAAGCAGTCTGATTGCCTGCTCCACATACCCCGGGTAGGAGGGCTTGTCGGCATCGACGAAGACCAGATCGTAGGCGGAATCCGTCAAACGCGGGAGCACATCCGCCGCGCGTCCGGAGATGGTTCGGGTGCGGTTGGCCGGAGAGCCGGATTCGACGAACGCCTCCCGTGCGGCCTTGAGATGGTCGACGTCGATGTCGATGGTGGTCAGCACGGACTGACGGCTGAGCCCGCGCAGCAGGCAGACGCCCGAAACTCCCGCTCCGGTGCCGATCTCCACCGCGGTCTGCGCCTTCGACACGGCAGCCAGCACCGTCAGTGCGGCGCCGACGCCTGGGCTGACGGGAATAATCCCCAGCTCATGGGAGCGTTCACGGGCGCGCAGCAACACATCGTCCTCGGAAGGCAGGCCCTCCGTGTAGGACCAGCTGGTGGACTTGTCGGCACTCATGAATTCAATTTTCCTCATCTGTTGCACGGTTTGATTCCAAGCCTACTGCCTGCCGGGTATATGCTGCGCCCGCGTAACGCAAGGCGCTGTCAGTCTATTTCCAGATTAATTTGGCTCTTGTGACATATCCGTGGGCGTGACCTGCGCGCCTTAACGACCACACGCCGCTTTCTACCTAGGATTTTTGACTGTCAAAGGTACAAAAATCGAGGTTGGAAAACGGCGTGCAGAAATCAAGCATATGGTGCACCCTGCTGGGTGTCGAAAAAACGATTGTCCGGGGTCTGGATTTCGAGGAGGACACCGGTGTTTTCATCGCCTTGGTGAGCCCCATGAAGTCCATGCGCAACCGGTGCGGGATCTGTTCCAGGCGGTGCCGCCGATACGACCGCGGCGGTGGTCCCAGGAGATGGCGGACCCTGGATCTGGGAACCATCGAAACCTACCTGGTCGCCGAATCACCGCGGGTGCGCTGCCCCGAGCACGGGGTCACCGTCGCCGCCGTCCCGTGGGCCCGGCACCAGGCTGGCCACACCAGGATCTTTGACCAGCAGATCGCCTGGCTGGCCACCCAGACTTCCAAGAGCGCTGTCACCCAGTTGATGCGCATCGCCTGGCGCACCGTGGGCTCGATCATCGATCGGGTTTGGAAGGACACCGCCGCGACCTTCGACCCGTTCGCGAACCTGACACGCATTGGCATTGACGAGATCTCTTACAAGCGCGGACACAAGTACCTCACCGTGGTCGTGGACCATGATTCGGGCCGGCTCATCTGGGCCTCGCCGGGACGGGACAAGGCCACCCTGGGCAAGTTCTTCGACGCTCTGGGGGACGAACGGTGCACCGAGATCACGCATGTATCCGCGGATGCGGCCGAGTGGATCGCCACCGTCGTGGCCGCGCGCTGCCCCCAAGCGGTCCGCGTGGCCGACCCGTTCCACATCGTCATGTGGGCCACCGACGCCCTGGATGCAGAGCGGCGCACCGCCTGGAACCGGGCACGGAAAGCGGCCCGGGAGAACGAACCGGCCCGTGGCCGCGGACGACCACCCAAGGTCGCGCCGGAGAGGCCCGACAGTGAGCGGGCCACCAAGCTGAAGAACAGCCGCTACGCACTCTGGAAGAACCCCGAGGACCTCACCGAAAAGCAGCAGGCGAAGCTGTCCTGGATCGTGCAGACCGACCCCGTCCTGGGCCGGGCCTACTACTTGAAGGAAGGGCTGCGCACGGTCTTCAAGCTCCCTTATGCCGAAGCCGTGGTGGCCCTGGACCGATGGGTGTCCTGGGCCAGGAGATCCAGGATCCCCTCCTTCGTGAAACTCCAAAAGGCCATCGTCAAGCACCGCGACAGCATCCTGGCATCCATCGAACACGGGCTGTCGAACGGACGGATTGAATCCATGAATACGAAGATCAGGCTGATCACCCGGGTGGCGTTCGGGTTCAAGTCCCCCGAGGCCCTGATCAGCCTGGCCATGCTCAGCCTGGGTGGCCGTAAACCGGTGCTCCCGGGACGGAAATGACCCACGGATGTGTCAGGAGAGCCATTAATTTGACATAATGAAAGTTCCTGAATATCAGCAACGGACGCTGACGTACTAGTCTGCGGAACGGCTGGTCGACGGCGGCAATGACGACGGCGGCGTGAAACCATCCGGTCCTCCCGTGGCAACGAACCCCTAGTGTCAGAGACGTTTTACCGGCGGACCATCTGCCCGGCTGGACCGATCTGACGGCACGAGCAGCGCACGACGCCAAACCGGGTTTCCGGGAAGGCCAGGACAGAAAGGAGCGGCCATGAGTGCATCAGCGGCGGCTGCTAAGCATGGGCCGGTTCTTCCGGTGCCTCCGTCCGGATCATCTGCCGGCTCCGGTTCAGCGGAACAGCCTACGGAAACCGAGTGGGAGGTGCCGTCCTGGGAGGACGTCGTCACCAACCATTCCGCAAAAGTCTTCCGCCTCGCCTATCGCCTGACCGGCAACAGATATGACGCGGAGGACCTCACCCAAGAGGTATTCGTGCGGGTGTTCCGGTCGCTGGCAAACTTCAAGCCCGGTACCATGGACGGGTGGCTGCACCGGATCACCACTAACCTGTTCCTGGATCAGGCGCGCCGCAAGAGCCGCATTCGTTTTGACGCACTGGCCGACGACGCCGATGCCCGGCTGCCGGGCAAAGACCCGGGGCCGGAGCGGATCTTCGAGTACAACAACCTTGATATCGATGTGCAGGCAGCACTGGAGGCCCTCCCGCCGGACTTCCGCGCCGCCGTCGTCCTGTGTGATCTCGAAGGCCTCTCCTATGACGAGGTCGCCGAAGCACTCGGGATCAAGCTCGGTACGGTGCGGTCGCGGATCCACCGCGGCCGCACGATGCTCCGCGAGTCCTTGGCCCACCGAGCGCCCGGCCGTGCCGGTGACGCGCCCGCGACGGCCGGCCGGAAGGCAGCGAAGCCGCGGCTGAAGCTTCCGCGGATCGCCGGCATTCACTAGCCGAGGCATCCGGCTGCGGTCCGACGGCGTCGGCAGGCCGATGTCGTGGTGGTGGGCCGGTGCCGCCGAGTCCCCCATATGGTCGCAAGAATCCGGCATAATGGGCGGCAGCGCTAAATCGTTGCTTTTCAGCTGGAGAGGGTAATCTTCCTAAGGTGTTTGGAATCAATACTCCGGAGTTGATCATCATTGCCATCGTGGCAGTGTTGGTGATCGGCCCTCAGCGGCTGCCCGAATACGTTGAGAAGCTCAAAAACCTGATTCGTGAGGTCCGTCGGATGGCGGCCGGGGCGCGGGAGACCATCAAGGACGAAGCCGGCGTAGATCTGGACGAGATCGACTGGAAGAAGCTTGACCCGCGTCAGTACGATCCGCGCCGGATCATTCGTGACGCTTTGATGGACGACGAAGAAGCTCCGGCCAAGCCGGTCAGCCCCTCCGCGCCGGTCGCGGCCGGGGCAGCATCCGGCATGATCACCGATGGCGTATCGCCGAACGGCGCGTCACCAAATGGCGCGTCACCAAACGGCACGGGACCGCACGACACCGCAATGTGGGGTGGCCCGGCTGGCGGCCCTGAGCCGGCGAAAACGTTCGAACGGCTGACCGCCGGAGAGCGGGCACCCTTCGACCTCGAAGCGACGTAGTTTCGCCGGACCCGGCGCACGACGCCGCCTGGCCCGGGGGAGCCTGAATCCTGCTAGCCCGGCGTGATACCGAGTTTGAGTCCGGACAGGCCGCGCGGCCGCGACGCCAGCTGATCGGCGATCTCCTGCAGCGCGTCGGCGGCGGCCGATGCCGGCGCGCACTGCACTACCGGGGCCCCGTTGTCCCCGCCTTCGCGCAGAGCAATGTCCAGCGGGATCTGGCCCAGCAGCGGCACCGGAGCATTCACCGTCCGGGTGAGCCGCTCCGCCAGCAGCCTGCCGCCGCCGGAACCGAAGAGGTCCATGATACTGCCATCCGGCAGGGTCAAAAAGGACATGTTTTCGATCACGCCCGCCACCTTCTGCCCGGTCTGCAGCGCGATGGCCCCCGCACGTTCGGCCACGTCAGCGGCGGCGGCCTGCGGCGTGGTGACGACCAGGATCTCCGCTTTGGGCAGCAGCTGCGCCACCGAAATAGCCACATCCCCGGTTCCGGGCGGCAGATCCAGGAACAGCACGTCCAAATCCCCGAAGTAGACATCGGTAAGGAACTGCTCCAGCGCCCGGTGCAGCATTGGCCCGCGCCAGGCCACCGGTTGGTTGCCGGTGACGAACATGCCGATCGAGATGACCTTCACGCCGTAGGCCACCGGCGGCAGGATCATTTCATCCACCCGGGTGGGGCTCTGGGTGATCCCTTGCTGCGTCAATCCCATCAGGCCCGGGACGGAAAAGCCGTAAACATCCGCGTCCACGATGCCCACGCGCAGGCCTTTGGCAGCCATCGCACAGGCCAGATTTACGGTGACGCTGGATTTGCCGACACCGCCCTTACCGCTGGCCACTGCGTAGATGCGCGTCAGGGAGTCGGGGGCGTTGAACGGGATGCCGCGGCTGCCGCCGGAGCCCTTGAGCCGTTCCTTCAGGGCCTGCCGCTCCTCGGTGCTCATCACGATCAGCTCCACGTCAACACCGGTGACGCCGGCCACCTCGCCAAGCGCCCGTGCCGTGTCGGAGCTGAGCGTATCCCGCATTGGGCAGCCGGCAATGGTGAGCCGGACGACGGCGCGTACCCGGCCGCCGTCGTCGACCGTTAAATCCCCGACCATGCCCAGCTCGGTGATCGGCCGGCGCAGCTCCGGGTCGATGACGCCGGCCAGCGCGGCCCGCAGGTCTGCCTCGCGCGGCCCCGTGGTGGTGGCCCGCGCCGGCATCCGGTCCGCTGCGTTCATGTCATCCGGCATCGCTCAGATAACCGGACCCGCCGCGGGAGCGACGCTCTTGGGCTGACGGGTTTTGCCGGAATTCTGCGGTCTCCCCGGCCCCCGGCTGTCCCGGGATCTTTCGCGCATCTCCTGCGCCGGCGTTTCGCTATCCGTCTCCTGGTCCTGGGCCGCCAACAGCTCCTCCAACAGCGACCGCAGCTCGGACCTGACAAAGTCACGGGTAGAGACTTCCCGCAGCGAGATCCGCAGGGCGGCCACCTCGCGGGTCAGGTACTCGGTGTCCGCCAGGTTGCGCTCATCCCGGGCACGGTCCTGTTCGATCGTGACGCGGTCCCGGTCATCCTGCCGGTTCTGCGCCAGCAGGATCAGGGGCGCGGCGTAGGAAGCCTGGGTGGAGAAAAACAGGTTCAGCAGGATGAATGGGTATGGATCCCACTGGAACCCGAACAGTCCGATTACATTGAAGGCAATCCAGAGGATCACAAAAATCGTCATGTAAAGCAGGAAGTTCGCCGTGCCCATGTACCGCGCGAAGCGCTCGGCGAAGCGGCCGAAGGTGTCAGGATCGCTGGCGAAGTTCGGCAGCATGCGTGATCTTAGCTCGCGGGGGGTGTCCAGGTCGCCGGCCTTGGACGGGCGCTTCTCAGCCAATTCGGCCTCCCAGTCTTCTTATCGGGGCACCGTCATCATGGGTTCGCCAATCGTCCGGGAGCAGGTGGTCCAGGAGGTCGTCAACAGTCACCGCCCCGACTAAGCGGCCGGCCTTATTAACCACCGGCAGGGAATTGAGATTGTAGGAGGCCATGATGTGGCTGACCTCGCTGACAGTGGCATGATCGGAGACGGGTTCCAGCATGGTGTCCACGATGGTTCCGAGCTGTTCCGGCGGGGCGCTGCGTAAAAGCTGCTGGATATGCACCACACCGAGGAACCGCCCCGTCGGTGTTTCCAGCGGCGGCCGGCAAATGAAGATGGCGGAGGCCAGTGCGGGGGAAAGTTCCTCGCTGCGCACGTGCGCGAGCGCCTCGGCCACGGTCGCCTCCGGAGGGAGGATCACCGGCACCGGCGTCATCAGACCGCCGGCCGTGTCGTCGTCGTACTGCAATAGACGGCGGACGTCGTCGGCGTCGTCCGGGTTCATCAGCGCAAGCAGTTCCTCGGCCTTGGCCGGGGAGAGATCCGCCAGCAGATCCGCGGCGTCATCGGGATCCATCTCCTCGAGCACATCCGCTGCACGCTCCTTGTCCAGCGCGGAAAGCAGCTGGACCTGGTCCTCTTCCGGCAGCTCCTGCAGCACGTCCGCCAGCCGCTCATCCTGGAGCTCGCTGGCCACCTCCATGCGCCGCTTATCGCTCATTTCCTGCAGCGCATCGGCAAAGTCCGCGGGTTTGAGATCTTCATGCGTGGCGACAAACTGGCTGGCGCCCTGCGGTTCGGTATTTTCGCCCTGATTGGCGTCAGACCAGTCGATCAGCATGGTGTGACCGCGGCGCAGCCCGCGCAGCCGCGAGGTGGACGATCCACGGCGGACGAACAGCTTCGAGATCAGCCAGTCACCGTTGCGCATCTCATCCATGGCGATGTCTTCCACCACGGCTTCGCCGCTGCCGTCGGTCAACGTGACCTTGCGGTCAAAGAGCTCCCCAACCACCAGCATTTCCGCGCCGCGCTGTTCAAAACGGCGCAGATTGACCAGACCGGTGCAGATGATCTGCGTTTGTTCCATCGAGGTCACGCGGGTCATCGGCACGAAGACGCGTTTTTTACCCGGGACTTCGACGACGATGCCCACCGCGTGCGGGGCTCCGCTGACTCCGCGGGCGAGCACGACGACGTCACGCAGTCGTCCCAGCCGGTCACCCAGCGGGTCAAAAACGTCGAGTCCGAGGAGACGCGCAACGAAGACGCGTGAGGGATTGGTGCTCACTACTACAGGCTACGTTGCAAGCCGCCAAATGGGGGAATTCCGGTCCCCATTGTGGCGTTCGATTCCGGTCCCTTAGGCTCCCTGACAGCCGGCGGCGGGGCGCGCGCGGTTCACTGCCAGCGATATCCCTGCGCGCAGTAAGAATCATGGGAGACAATGAAGTATGGCAAATCTTTTTGGACGTACCCGCGGCGTGGACTCAGCTCGTGCTGTTCCGGTCGGAGATACCGTAGGCTCCTACACCTCCTACCTCGACGCCCAGAAGGCAGTGGACTATCTTGCGGACCAGAAATTCCCGGTCCAGCAGGTGTCCATCGTGGGCAACGATCTGAAAATGGTGGAGCGCGTCACCGGTAAGCTCAGCTACCCGCGTGTCGCCCTGTCGGGCGCCTTGACCGGTGCCTGGTTCGGATTGTTCGTCGGTGTGCTGCTGTCCTTCTTTGCCTCCAGTTCGGCCACCGGCGGCGGCTACTTCTCCATGATGACCTCCATTCTGATGGGTGCCGCCTTCTGGATGCTCTTCGGGATCGCCAGCTACGCCATGCAGCGCGGGAAACGGGACTTCACCTCCACCAGCCAGGTTCTTGCCTCCAGCTATGACGTTATTGTCGGCGTCGAGGTCTCGTCCGAGGCGCGCCGGCTGCTGTCCCAGCTGCCGATGAGCAAGGGCGCGGCCCATCCGGCCCAGGCGGGGCAGCTCTACCAGCCGCCGGCCCAGCGCAGCCAGCCCATCCAGCCGCCGCCGGCCCGGCCGAACGGCTGGACCGATCCGTATGGCTCGGCACCGGAAGAGGACAGGAGCGCGGGCAGCACGCAGGGCCAAGAGACACCCGTCGAAGGCGCCGTGATCCCCACCACCGGAAAAACTCCGGGGACGTACTCGGACCTGCCGGATGGCCGCCCGCAGTACGGCATCCGTTTGCCGCAGAGCCCGGAGAACCCACCCGCCGCGGAGGTTCCGCCGACTCCTGAGCAGGATCCTGCACCAGTTGACACTGACGATGCCCGGCAACCCGCGCCCCCTGCCGACCGGTAATAACGGGATGCAGCCGTTGGCGACCGCGGATCATTGAGGGCCATATGCACACGAGGCAAGTGCCCTGAGAATAAGCTGCCGACGTGACCAAGGAACGCTCGGTTTCTCATCGGTAAAAGATATCGAGTCGGAGAATCGGTACGACCGGAGACCTATGTAATCGGACGTCTTCGGTAAGTCCACGTTTTGCTCTATGCAAAACAGGATTCCATGGGCTTATGGTGAGGTCTATTACTCGGTCTCTATTGGGGGAATCATGAAGCTTTTAGGGGTACAGCGCTGCGCGGCGGATCACTGGCCAGGTCAACGCGTCCGTCGATGTCGGCACGGGAAACCTGATGGTGTCCCTGACGCGTTTGTCGTTGCCGGACATCAACGCCGAGTTGCCGCTGGGCGTGGTCTATAACTCCCGCTCCGCCACCACATACGCCGGCAGTATCGCCCCGCGCTGGACCCTGGCCCTGGGCGCCGCGGTTCCCTGACCACCACGCCCACGGGTGTGCTGTACACGGCCGGGGACGGGTACTCCGCCCTTTTCACCCCGGTTTCCGGATCGACGACGGCGTTCACGGCCCCGGCCGGGGTGAAAGCGGACCTAGTCAAAACCGGTACCGGTTACACCCTGACTTCCCGCACCACCGCCACGGTGGTGACGTTCAATACGGACGGGCAGACCATCTCCTTCGCGGACCGCACCGCCAACGCCCGGTTTACCTACCCCTCCGGGATGCAGACCCTGGTCGCGGGCCCGGACACCGACCAGGGCGTGGCCGTAGCCACCGGCCCGCACACCACGTACGCGCTCACCACGGCCGGCGGGTCGCCAGCGCGACGGATCCGCTGGGCCGGGCCAGGTCGGCAACCTATACCGGGGATTTCGACACCCTCACCGCGACGCAGGGCACCGGGGCCACCGCAGGCATGACAACGAATACGTTCGGGGCGAACACCGGTCATTCCGTTACCGCCTCCCGGACGGCCGGTGGTGCGACCGGGCAGGCCGCGTATGGGAACACCGCCGCGAACACGAAGTATCTGGCGACGTCGGCGACCAATGATGCGGGCAACCAGTCCCTGTACAGCTTCGACGGGGCCGGGAACACCATGACCACCACGGACGCGATGGCCGCGACCCGGACGGGACCGCCGCCACCGCCGCCGCACCGGGGAACGGGACGAACAAAACCGCCTACGGCTACGATGCTAACCATCAGCTGACCTCCGTGACTCCGGTGATCGGGTCATCCCTGGGCGCCCGCGCCTTCACATACGATGTGTGGGGGCGTCCGTTGACGGCCACCGACGGGGCCGGGACCACGTCCTACGGGTATGACCAAATGGACCGGCTGACCTCCCGGGCGAATACCGCCGGCGGCGGGACCATCACCTACACCTACGACAAGGCCTCCAATCTTGCCTCCACCACGGACACCCGCAGGACCACGAGCTATGCCTTCGATACCTCCAATGTCCCGACCTCGTTGACGTACCGGTACAACTCCGGGAATCATGTTCTGGCGTTCGCGACCGATGACCGGGGACGGCGCACCGATATCTGGATGGACGCCAACACCGGGCACACGACCTGGGCCGCGCACTCCCACACCGATTACGACACCACCGGACGCGTCACCCGCACCACTTCCCAGGTCGGCACCGGGGATACCGACAACCGGCCCGTGATGGACCTGACATACTGCCACGCGGCCGGCTCGACCGCCCCGACGTGCCCCGCTACCGCATCCGCGGACCGGTCGAATATTCAATGGGTGAAGGACAACCTCACCAACGCCGTCACCGCCTACACCTACGACCGGGCTGGTCAGCTCACGAAGGCAGCGGTAACCGGCGGCACCGCCCCACCACCTACACTTACACGTACGACGCGCGGGGGAACCGGCTCACCGCCACCAGCACCGGGGCCACCACGAGCAGTCAAACGTTCACCGCGAACGCGGCCAATCAGATCAGCTCCCCCGGGCTGGAGCTCCTGCGAGTGGAACCCATAAACGTAGTCTCCTACAGTCGGGAACCCGGACTAACCAGCACCCCGTCCACCAAACCGGGTACGTTCCACCCCGTTGCCCCCGCACAACGCTCCACCGCCGCGCAGACCAAAGCCAGCCGGCGGACCACCGCCGACGGGGCCCCTGCCTACAGTTTCCGGGCCCTCCTCGAACGCCTCGCCACCCTGACCCGCAACGACATCCGCTACGGCACCGACACCACGATGCCCGCAGTCCCGACGCTCGCGGCGCCCACCCAGACCCGGGCCGGGTGACGGCGTCAGTTCGCGGCTGCCGCCTCGGCGCCATAAATGCCGGCCATCCAGGACTCAACCTCGTCCGGGGTGCGGGGCAGCGCCGAGCTGAGGTTGACCGGGCCGTCGGCGGTGATCAGGATGTCGTCTTCGATCCGGACGCCGATGCCGCGGTATTCGGCGCCGATCCCGAGATCCTCATCCTTGAAGTACAGGCCGGGTTCGATGGTGAAGATCATCCCCTCGGTGATGATGCCGTCCAGGTAGAGCTCGCGCTTGGCCTGCGCGCAGTCATGCACGTCCAGGCCCAGGTGGTGGCTCGTACCGTGCGGCATCCAGCGACGGTGGTGCTGACCCTCGGCGGAGAGCGCGATTTCGGCGGACACCGGCAGCAGTCCCCACTCTTCCAGCCGCGCGGCGAGAACCTCCATAGCCGCGGTGTGCACATCGCGGAACTTCCGGCCCGGGACGGCGACGGCGAAGGCGGCATCGGCAGCGTCGAGCACGGCTTGGTAGACCTTGCGCTGGGTTTCGGTGTATTCGCCGTTCACGGGGACGGTGCGCGTGACGTCAGCGGTGTAGAGCGAATCCGCCTCCACGCCTGCGTCGACCAGAATCAGCTCGCCGGCCTTGACCGTACCGGTGTTGCGCGTCCAGTGCAGGATGGTGGCGTTATTGCCGGCCGCCGCGATGGTGTCATAGCCGAGCTCGTTGCCCTCCTCGCGGGCGCGGGCAAAGAACGCGCCCTCCACCACGCGTTCGCCGCGCGGATGCGTGATGGCGCGGGGCAGGGCCTTGATGATTTCCTCAAAACCGGCCACCGTCGCCGCGACGGCGATCCGCATCTGCTCGACTTCCCACTCGTCCTTGATCAGACGCAGTTCGGAGAGCGCCTCGGTGAGCTTGTCATCGAGGGCATCCAGTGCGCTGAGATCCAGCTGATCCGGGTCTTTGGCCGTGTTGTACCGGGCGGTATCGACCAGAGCGTCGAGGTTTTCGTCGACCTTGCGGACCAGACGGACCGAAACACCGCCGACTGAGGTTTCACCCACGTTCTTCGTGACCGCCATTTCCAGCTCGTCAATATGGGCGGTGGCCAGCCCCAGCCGCGCGGTGAATTCCTCCAGCGTGGGGCGCGGACCGATCCAAAATTCGCCCGAGCGCGCATCAGCGTAGAACTGTGCCGTGTCCCGGCCGGCCAGCGGACGGAAGTAGAGCGTGGCGCGGTGGTTGCCGCCGTCGTCGCCCTCTCCTTCGTCCGTCGGCTCCAAAATCAGGACGGCGTCCGGTTCGTGATCCACTCCCAGACCCGTCAAGTGGGCAAAGCCTGAATGCGGGCGGAATCGGTAGTCCGTGTCATTGGACCGGACCTTCAGCGCACCCGCCGGGATGACAAGGCGCTCGCCCTTGAACTGCACCGACACGGCACGACGACGGCGCGCCGCATGGTCCGCAACGTCCGCACGCTCGGGCAGGGTGGTGGACCCTGGGGCCCAGTTGCTGGCCATGAAGGCGCGGAAGGCCTCCGACTGGGGCTTCTGCGACCGGTTGTTCACGCGGTCCTCAAGGGGCTGTTGTGCGGATGCGGACTCTGGGGTGCTCTGCTGGGACTCATTCACCCCTTAAGTCTCTCACCGCGCCCCGACATCGGGCCACCGGCGGCCCGGGGCGGAGTCCGGCGCGGGCGCCCGCATGCGGGAGCGGCCGGACGTAGGCTGTAGGGGTGAGGATCGATCTGCATACCCATTCAAATGTTTCGGACGGAACCCAGCCGCCGGCCGTTTTACTGGCCGCGGCCCGGGACGCCGGCCTCGACGCGCTGGCACTGACCGATCACGACACCACGGACGGCTGGGCGGAGGCGTCGACGGCCGCGCGGGAAATCGGTGTGGCGCTGGTGCCTGGCATGGAGGTTTCCTGCCGCACCGCCGAGGGAATCAGCGTCCACCTGCTGTCATACCTGCATGACCCGGCCCATCCTGGGCTGCTGGAGGAAATCACCAAGGCCAAGGACGCCAGGCTGAGCCGGGCGGAGCGCATGGTGGAGCGGTTGGCGGAAGATTATCCGCTGAACTGGGACGATGTCACCCAGCATATGGCGCCGGGGGCAACGGTCGGCCGGCCGCATATTGCCGATGCGCTCGTCGCGGCGGGGGTCGTGGCGGACCGGAGCGAGGCGTTCGCCAGCATTCTGACTTCGCATTCGCACTATTACGTCTCGCATTACGCGCCGGATCCGATGCGCGCCGTTGAACTGGTCAGGGCGGCAGGAGGCGTCCCCGTTTTTGCTCACCCGGTGGCCTCGGCCCGCGGCCGGGTGGTAGGGGAGCAGACTTTCCGGGACATGATCGACGCTGGCCTGCTGGGCGTAGAGGTGGACCACCGGGACAATCCGGAGGAGGGAAAGGCCTGGCTGCGCGCGTTGGCGGCCCGGCATGCGCTGCTGGTGACGGGTTCGTCGGATTACCACGGCTTGGGGAAGCCGAATCAGCTGGGGGAAAACCTCACGGCACCGGACGTGTTGTCGCGGATTGAGGATCTCTCCAGCGGCACCGTAGTCGTTCGGCCGTAGGAGGCCGGTATCGGTTGCCGACGTTTTGGAACCGGCGCCGAAAGACTTCAGGGCTGGGGTAGGCGGACGAGCAACGCGCCGGGATCGATGGTCATGGTGAGGTGTTTAGCTTCTCCAATATGGTCGCCGTCGAGCTGGATGGCTTGCGCGGCGTCGAAGCTGATTTCCACTTTCTTGCCTTGGAAGTATTCGATGGCGGGATCTTTCGTTTTGCCGCGGCTGACGAGCCCAGCGAGTACCGCGAACCAGCCTAACCGGCCGCTGGGGGCGACGGTCATAATTTCGAGGATGCCGTCGTCGAATTTAGCGCCGGGAAAAATTTCGAGGCCACCCTGAAGTTTTCCGCAGTTGCCGCCCATGACAGAGCGCAGCCTCCGGCCCAGCGGCCGGGCGCCGTCGACGCTGATGTTGGTTTTGACAGGTTTGCCGGGAAGGTTGCGGATGCCGGCATCAACGTACGCCAGCCATCCCACTTTGTCCTTCAGCATGTCGTTCGTATCGGCCATGACGGCGGCGTCGAAGCCGAGACCGGCCATGACGAGGAACGCCTGCTCGTCCTGGGCATGGTCCACCACGGCTTTGACGACATCGATGGGCCGGTCTTGACCGTGCGTAAGGGCCAGTCGGGCGGAAGCGAAGGGTCCGTGACGTCCAGACCCAGATTCCGGGCCAGGAGATTGCCGGTACCTAAGGGAATAAGCCCCAAGGGTGTGTCCGTGCCGGCGAGGACGTCAGCGACACACCGCACGGTCCCATCACCACCGGCGGCGATGACCAGGTCCACGTCTTCCTCTAATGCTTGGCGTGCTTGTCCGGCGCCGGGGTCGTCCTCTGTTGTCTCCAGCCACAGTGGCTCGGCCCAGCCTTCTTCAAGGCAGATGTCCAGCAGGGTCGTCTTAAAGTCCACGGCCACATTTTTTGACGGATTGATGATGATGGCCACGCAACGGGATGCGGGACTAACGGGATATGGCATGGCGCTCTCCATGATTGGTTCCTCCGAGGAAAGGTATGTTGTCCGCGACAGTACGGAAGCATCGGCGGTGTACCGCGACGCCACCTGTACCGAGGGATCAGTCCGTCAACCCGGCGGGCGGTTCGGCTTGGTGTTGTGTGGGTGGGTTACTTGCGTAGTCGCCTGGTGATCAGGCCCCAGACCAGCAGGAACACCACGGAGCCGCCGATGGCGAGCAGCCACGTTTGAAGTGAGAAGAAGCTCTGCAGGTGTGCTCCGAAGACCAGGCCACCTAGCCAGCCGCCGAGGAGTGCTCCAATAACTCCCACAATCATGGTGATGATAATGCCGCCGCCCTGGCGTCCGGGAAGTATCAGCTTGGCGACGGCCCCGGCGATGAGTCCGAGCACCAGAAAAGCAAAAAATCCCACTGTGTTGTCTCCTTCGGCGGGCTTCCAGCACGGAGGCCCGGTTACTTGGTGGTCGTCGATAGTCCGTCAGAACTAGTTCCCATGAATAGTAATCATACTTAGCCTAGATCCACATCCGCCGCACGACGCACATGGATCCACGCCAGCTGGCGCGATTGGGTACCGGAGATTTACAAGGCCCATGAGGCGAACCCTTATTCTGTGGTCCTGTCGGCGAGGGGTTGACCGTTTAAAAGTAACCATGCTTACGATAGGGTGGTAAGCATGGTTACTATCGAAAAACCAGGGATCCCAGTTCCGGATCAGCAGCATACCTTTGAAAGCGAGCGACGATGACAGAGAACCCACGGACGCAGGACGCACAGACCTCGTCGTACGGTGCTACCCCGGAAGCGACGGTCAGCGACTCCACAGCAGACGCAGTCAAGGGAGAAGCCGCTGACATGGCCCATGTGGCCGCACACTCGGCAGGCCACGTTGCCGAGACAGCGAAGGATGAGACGAGTCAGGTCGTGTCAGAAGTAGCGTTCCAGGCCAAGGACCTGTTTGCCCAGGTGCGCACTGACTTGGTGGATCAGGCGGACGCTCAACAGCAGCGACTCGCTGGGGGTCTGCGTTCTGTCGCTGATGAACTGCATTCCATGGCCAACTCTTCCGATCAGAGCGGAACGGCCAGTGATCTGGTCCGTCAGACTGCGGACAGGTCTGCCTCGTTGGCGTCCTGGCTCGAAGGACGGAATCCGGGGTCCCTGCTTGAGGAAGTGCGAGGCTTCGCCCGGCAGCGTCCGGTTGCGTTTCTGGCTCTCGCGACCGGTGTCGGCATCCTAGCTGGCCGGCTGACCAGAGGCCTAAGCGCTGGGGCTTCCAGCGGCGGGACAGCAAACGGCACCTTAACGACTCCGGTTAGGGCTGTTTCACCGGTCGTTGCCCCTGCCCCTGTTCAGCCCTACGGCGCCGGTGACGTGTATGTGGAGCCAACTCTTGCAGCAGGGGAGGCCCCGGTTTCCACGTCAGCCTTGCCCGGAACACCGGATTACCTGGCTCCCGAGACGGAGTCCTTCCCGGATGGCGGAAGGTACCGATGAGCAGCGAAATCCCCCAAACCGCCGCTGAACATAAAGCCGCCACCACGTCTCTGGGTGATTTACTCGGTCAAGTATCCGGTGACATCTCGACTTTGATGCGCCAGGAAGTGGAGCTGGCCAAAGTCGAGGCTAAACAGTCAGCCATCCGCGCGGGAAAGGGTGCCGGTCTATTCGCCGGTGCCTCGGAAGCGGCACGCTTCACCTTGCTGTTCCTCTCCATCGCTTTGTGGTGGGCGCTGGGCGCCTACGTCACAGGGCTGGGCTGGTCCGCTGTGATCGTCGCTGTTGTTTGGGGCATCATCGCTGCGGTGCTGGCCGTGAAGGGCCGCAAGGAGATGCAAGCTATCAAGGGTCTGCCCAAAACGACGCAAACCCTGCAGGAAATTCCCGGAACTCTGAAACCAAGCGAGGAACCACGATGAGCGAAAACCCAGAAGTCTTGCGTGCCAACATTGAACAGACCCGCGCCGCCTTGAGCGCCAACGTCGATGCACTGGCCGATAAGGTCAGCCCGTCGCACATTGTGGACCGGCAGACCGAAAAGGTCAAGGAAAGCGTCCGTGGTGCCGTCACCGGGCTCAAAGACCGCGTCATGGGTGCTGCTGACCAGGTCGCTGATACCGCGCACGAGGCTGTTTCCGGAGTAGGTGATAGCATCTCCGGCACCGGAGGGGCTATCGGAGACGCCCCGCACCGGGTCGCGGTGAAAGCCCAGGGCAATCCCATCGCAGCAGGTTTGATCGCTTTCGGCGCCGGGATGCTCATTGCCTCGCTGATGCCTGCATCGCAGAAAGAGCGTGAAGCCGCCCAGGCCATCAAGGACGCCGCCGCCCCGTTGACGTCGCACTTGAGCGAGGCCGCGAAAGACATCGCGCAAGGACTGCAGGAACCAGCTCAGGAAGCGGTGGCAAGTGTGAAGTCCACGGTGTCCGATGCTGCCGAGCACATCAAGGATGAAAGCCAGTCCGCTGTTGGCGATGTCACTGACCGAGCGGCAGAAGCCAAAGACAATGTGCAAAACGCCTAGGTACTGAACGGAGACGGCGGCTGTGCGACTGTTCATTCAGGCGCACAGCCGCGGCTCGCCCCGGGAAAGCGGGGTCTGCGGGGAACGCGGCCACCTTCCGAGGCCGGGGCCAGCTGCACGCCACCGGCACCGGAGGGACGATGCGCAGAACACGAACCTACGAAATCCCCACAGCCTGCAGCGCAGGTTCCTTCTTCGTGGGACAACAATTTGTGGGTTGGCACCCGGGAGCTACTGCGGCGGGACCCGGCCGGGGCGTGAGCCATTGAGATCCGGACCAGATCGAACCCCTGCCCAGGAGCCGTCAGAACCGACATCGCAACGCGCACTGGATCTTGATTCCTGGCCCACCGCACGGTTATTGATCACGGCAGGCCGGCTCGTGGAGTACCTCGGTAACCAGGTCCTGGCGCCCCTGAAACTGACCATGTCCTCGTTCACAGCCCTGATGTCCCTGGCCGCGGCCGGTCCCATATCTCAAGCAGCCCTGGCCGGCAGTCTCAGGATCCGGGCCCAAACCGTTGGAAAAATTCTTCGAGGGCTGGAAAGCGAGGGCCTCATTACTAGGAACAGGGGAATCTCCGATCAGCGCAGCACCACAGTTGCACTAACTGACGCCGGCAGAGAATTGCTGCAGTCCGCTCAGGATGCCGTGAACGGCCTGTCTCTGGAGAATTACGATAGATCAGCGGATCTGCGTCTACGCCTCACAACATTGATCGAGGCAATCCCCACCACGGCCACGACTCCGCTGCCCCACCTGGGCCTCTGATTTCCACCGTATGCTAACGCAGGTGGGCTGAGGCAAGCGGCTCCCAGGGTGTCGATGACATAACAGGTCCGGCCCCACCAGACGCCGCCTACCACCGGCCCTGAAACGACAGAGACCATGTTCCTGCTCTTTGGATTCAAAACCGTGTTCCATACCTTGTTCTCCCGCCCCGGGACATGCCAATACTGCGGTCAGTGTGCACGGCAGGACGTGGAAGAACGCGCGACGAAACTCACCGTGTTCTTCATTCCCCTCCTGACCACCAGCCGACACTATTGGCTGACATGTACCAACTGCGCACGAACCACCGTACTGACCACAGGGCAAAAAAACGCGCTCATGGCCTGAGCAGGTGTCGGTGAGCCAGGCACTGGACGTGGCTGCTCGCCACAATGCATGAGTGCGCCGCCCGCGACAAGTGCCTCCGGCACGCCACGGCTGATATATACTGCACACTTCAGCAGGGTCGGACAGTCTTAGTAGCCGAGTGGCAGACTTAGGCCATGGGTACTGAGCACTGGTGGCAGCGGCGGCGGTGCTGTTCCGTCAGGGGATGCTATCTACCAGCTTCGACAGCCCGGATGCCTTTTTGCAGCTTAGACCTTTGGGGCCTTTAGTTGCGCGCGTTGAGCATGGCAGCATACCAGGCGTGAGGGCCGCCCGCTCATCTAACAGCACCAGGACCGCCGTCGTCCGGTCAGGGCGGGGTCTGTCAGTCGGCCGGGGGATGGGCGACGACGGTCGCGGCAAGTCCCAGCCGCCGGGTCATGACCTCGATGGCCTGCGGGTTCTGGTCCACGCAGATGAACTTCCGGCCCAGCCCGAACGCAACGGCCCCCAGTGTCCCGGATCCGGCAAAGAAGTCCAGCACCCAGTCACCCGGGCGCGAGGACGCGGCCACCACCCGGCGCAGCAGCCCCTCGGGTTTCTGCGTGGGGTAGCCGGTCTTCTCCTTGCCAGTCGGGGAGACGATGGTGTGCCACCAGACATCGGTGGGCAGCTTCCCGAGCTCGCGCTTTTCCGGCGTCACCAGCCCGGGCGCCATGTACGGCTCCCTGTCCACTTCTGCGCTGTTGAAGTGATATTTCGCCGGGTTTTTCACATACACCAAGATATTGTCGTGCTTGGCCGGCCACCGGTTCTTGGCGCGGGCACCGTAATCGTAAGCCCAGATGAGCTCGTTGAGAAAGCAGTCCCGCCCGAAAATGGCGTCCAGCATGACCTTGGCGTAGTGCACCTCGCGGTAATCCAGATGCACGTACAAGGTGCCGTCCTCGGCCAGCAGCCGCCAGGCCTGCAGCAGCCGCGGCTCCAGAAACGACCAATAATCCGTGAACGCGTCGTCGTAGCTGTGCAGGGCGCCCTTGGTGGTGGCATAACTCTGCCCGCCAAAGCCGATCCGGTCGCCGTTGGCGCTGCGGGTCATGGTGGTCTGCCGGCGGCTCTGCGTACGCCCGGTGTTGAACGGCGGGTCGACGTAGATCAGCGTGAAGGCGCCGTCCGGCAGGGTGGGAAGGTACTCGGCGTTGTCTGCCTGCACCACCAAATTCGCGCCGTCGCCATCAGGCTGCCATCGCGTACTCGTCATCGGCTGCGAAGTTCCCGGCGCTACTCGGCTGCCTGCGACTCGGCGCCGGCCACAACCTCGCCGTTGCGGCGGCGGGTCCGGCTGCGGTTGCGGCGCGGGCGGGCCGCCTGGGTCGTGCCTTCGCCGTCGTTGCCGGTGGGCGCAGTGACGGGACCGGTGGTTCCGGCGTCGGACGGGTCGGAGGACGGACGACGGCGGCTGCGCTCAGCGCCGCCGTCGCCGGCGGTTTCCGTGCGGCCGCCGGAGCGGGCGCTGTCAGGTGCTGAGCGTGCGCCCTCACGTCCGCCGGAGCCGCGACCGCCTGAACGGTTGTTATCGCCTGAACGGTTGTTATCCGATGAGCGGCCGCCGGAACGGACGCTGTCCGAGGCAGAGCGTGCGCCGTCGCGTCCGCCGGAGCTCCGTGCGCCGGAACGGCCATTGTCCGATGAGCGGCCGCCATGTCCGCCGGAGCGAGGTGCGGCGTTTCGCTTGCCCGTCTCGCCCAGATCCTCCAGGACCTCGGCGTCGATCCCGGCGTGTGTGCGCTTGTTCCGGGGCAACCGGCCCTTGGTGCCCTCGGGGATGTCCAGGTCCTCGTACAGGTGCGGCGAGGAGGAATACGTCTCCACCGGCTCCGGACTATTCAGCCCCAGGGCCTTGTTGATCAGGGCCCAGCGGGGCATGTCATCCCAGTCCACGAAAGTCACCGCGGTGCCCTTGTTGCCGGCACGGCCGGTGCGTCCGACGCGGTGCAGGTAGATCTTTTCGTCCTCGACGCACTGATAATTGATTACGTGCGTGACGTCGTCGACGTCGATGCCGCGGGCGGCAACATCGGTGGCCACGAGCACGTCGACCTTGTTGTTGCGGAAGGCGCGAAGCGCCTGCTCGCGCGCGCCCTGGCCCAGGTCGCCGTGGATGGCGGCGGCGGCGAAACCGCGGTCCACCAGCTCGTCGGCCACCTTGGCGGCGGTACGCTTGGTTTTCGTGAAGATGATGGTCCGGCCGCGGCCGCGGGACTGCAGGATCCGTGCCACCACCTCGGCCTTGTCCATGCTGTGGGCTCGGTAGATGAGCTGGCGGATGTCGCGCTTGGTCAGGCCCTCATCGTCCGGGTCCGCGGCGCGGATGTGCGTCGGCTGGGTCATGTACCGCCGGGCCATGGCGACGACGGCGCCGGGCATGGTTGCGGAGAACAGCAGCGTCTGGCGGACGGCCGGGGTGCCGGCAATCAGCGTTTCGACGTCGGGCAGGAAGCCCAGGTCCAGCATTTCGTCGGCCTCGTCCAGCACCACGATCTTGACGCTCTTGAGATTGAGGTGTTTCTGCTTGTACAGATCGATCAGGCGGCCGGGGGTGCCGACCACCACCTCGACGCCCTTCTGCAGGGATTCGATCTGCGGCTCATAGGCCCGTCCGCCGTAGATGGTGACGATCCGGGCGCCGCGCTGGCGCGATGCCGTGGCCAGGTCGTTGGCAACCTGGACCGCGAGTTCACGGGTCGGCACAATCACCATGGCCTGCGGTGCCCCCGGGATGGGGAGCTTGTCATAGCCCGGATCCTTGGGTGCCACGACGCGCTGCAGGGCCGGAATGCCGAAGCCCAGCGTCTTGCCGGTACCGGTTTTCGCCTGCCCGATGATGTCATGGCCTGCCAGCGCGATCGGCAGCGTCATGGATTGGATCGGGAAGGGATGGGTGATGCCAGCCTCGGTCAGCGAGGCCACAATGTCCTCGCGGACATTGAAGTCCGCGAAGGTCTGGGCCACCTCCTGGTGCGGCGCCGCGGTGGTTGTCAGCGTTGCCTCAACGGTGAGTTCGTCGTCGGTATTGTCCGCATGCAGCTGTGTTTCAGTCTCAGTATTCAAATGCTTACCGTTCAATTCGTCTATTCAGGTGCCGCAGACCAAGGCTCGACGCCGGTACCTTTGAGGGACCGAACGGAGCCAGCCAAGGCGGCACATTCAGCGGAAGCCGATCGCGGGCTAACAACTGCTTGCCGGCTGCCGCTGCAGTTCTCCTGCGAACGCGCAGCCCGGCATCATAAGATCGCGTAGGGGCGGGTTTGTTGAACTCAGAAAGGAATCAATCAACGACCGGGCATCCATGTCTACCCTGCCAGTCTAGCGGGTCAGGCTGGGAAAACCCTTGTTTCCTGCGTTCCGGCCGCGTTCAGACCTGCCGGAACAGCACGGCCCGGACGGCGATATCGGCCTGCAGTAACCGGACGCGGATATTGGTTCCGGGCTCCAGCACACCTTCGCAGTATGCGGAAACCGCCGGATCCTTGAGCTGGATAGTGCTCCTGGGGCTGGGCGGAGCATTGCCGTTTCCATTCGTCTTAGGCCCGCTGATGACGACGGCGTCGAACTCGTTGCCGATGTGGGTGCTCAGCAGGGCGGCTTCGACGGTATCTATCGCGGCCCGGTCCACCTTGGCGGCCTGCTGATCGGAGGCCATCATGATAGCCGGCAGATGAGGCAACGCGTCCCGGGCCCACTGCGGAACAGATTCCCCGGCGCTGAGCGCGGCGCAGATGGCCAGCACAAAACGGTCCACCAGCCGGCGCAGCGGTGCCGTCGTGTGCGTGTAGGGCGCGGCGACGGCGGCCTGGACGGAGCGCTCGGGCGTCGTTCCGTCAAAGGGAGTGTAGCCGGCTCCGCGGAACAGCGAGGTGGCGGCGTGCATCAGGGACAGCTGCTTGGGGTCGGCGGTGTCCAGCGACCGCAGATAGTCCCCGTAAGGCATCTCCGCCGGCCACGGCTTGTTCAGTGCGATGGTCTGCCGCCGGTACCTGTCCACGGATCCGTGGTCCGGCTCCGGCATGGTGCGCAGAATCCCTACTTTTGCCTGCAGCATCAGGGCGGCGGCCGCCATGCCGGTCAGCAGCGAGATCTGCGCGTTCCAGTCCTCGATGGGTAAGGCGGGACGAAAGACCAGTCTGTACTGTCCGCCGTCGAACTCCACTTCCTGTTTCGGCACGTTCAGGCTGGCCCCTCCCCGCCGGTGCTCCAGCGCAATACGCTTGAGCCCGATTTCCTTGAGCAGCGCAAGCGTGCGGGCAACCGCAGCGTCATCGTTCGTGCCTGTCGGGAGCCGGCCGGCGCCGTCGCCGGTCGTTCCTGCCGGGACCCGCCCGCCGCCGTCGACAATGGCTTGCGCCTGCTCATAATCCAGCCGGGCGACGCTGCGGACCGCCGCGCGCCGCACCGTCGTCGAAACCGCCTCACCCGCGTCGTTGAGCGCAATCTCCCAGACGAACGCCGAGCGCACCCGATCCGGCAACAGGCTGGCCGCGCCCTCGCTCATGTCCGCCGGATGCAGCGGCACCCGCCCGTCCGGGGTATAAACGGTCTGCGCGCGCAAACGGGTTTCCGCGTCCAGCGCGCCACCCGGGGGGACGAAGGAGGGGACGTCGGCGATGGCGTAATGCACCAGATAGCCGCCGACGGCCCCGGGCTGGTGCGTCTTTTCCAGGCAGTCCGTCTTTTCCAGAAACAGGGCCTGGTCAAGATCCATCGAACCGGGGGGATCGATGGTCAGGAACGGCCGCGCCGTGAGGTCCAGATCCGGGAGCCGGTGGGAGGCGATCGACGCCGCGACTTCCGCCAGCACGTCCTGCTCGAATTGCCCCGGGAGCTTGAATTCGCTCTTCAGGGCCGCCAGCGCCTGGGCAAGCTGCTGCTGGGCGGCGCTGGTGTGCACGTCAATGTGAGAGTAAGGCACCCGCTAAGCCTAGCCCGCAGGCCCCGCCGCGTGGTGCCGCCCCGTGAAGCGCCGGGACAGGGCTGCACCTATCACAGAGCCGCTACCCTAGTTTCTATGAGTATCCCGCCGGGTGAGTCCGCCCCGAACGTCTCCACAGGTGAGCTGAACGCGCGTTACGACAAGTTTGTTGTGGATCTCTTGGGCGTTATCGCCTACGGCGAGTTGTCCGCGTTCGAGCGGCTCTCCTCCGATGCCCGCTATTCGCCGACACTGCATGACCGCGCCGCCCTGGGCCGGATGGCCGTCACCGAATTCGAACACTTTGACGTTGTCAGGGCCCGGCTGGCCGAGATGAACATGGACGTGGAGCTGGCCATGCGCCCGTTCCAGCCGTCCATCGATTCCTTCCACGACCGCACCCGGCCCGCCGACTGGTACGAGTCCCTGATGAAGGCATACGTCGTCGATGCCATTTCCGGGGACTTCTACCGGGCCATCAGCGAATTCCTGGATCAAAAGACGCGTGAGGTGATCAACGCCGTCCAGACAAATGACGAATCCGGCGCCTTGCTCCAGGATCGGCTGAAGAAAATGCTCGCCGACGATCCGCGGCTGGCGTCCCGGCTGGCGTTGTGGGGCCGCCGGCTGGTGGGGGAAGCCCTGACACAGGCCCAGCGCGTGGGCACGGAGCACAGCTTCCTGCGCGGCCTGATGATCGAGGACGAACTTCCAGCCGCCCGCAACGAGGTCAGCACGCTCCTGGCCCAGCTGACCAAGAACCATTCCCGACGGATGAGTCAGCTGGGCCTGACCGCCTAGCCCGCGGGCGACGTTATTCGCTTCGCGGCGCCGCGACGGTCCGTTCGCGGCGCCCCGAGGGTGTCCCTGCCGTCCTGCAGCGGACGCACTCCGTGCCCGATTGGGCAGCAGAAACGGTGCCAGGTGGTGATGTCCGCCCCAGCGGACGGGCAGGACCCCTGTGCGCTGCGCGAACCGGGTGGCGGCATTGTGATGGACGTGGTCCGGGTTGCGAAAGACCCGCGCGTCTTGCTGGTTGGCTACGGCGCTTCGGCATCGACGATGGGCCACGCGGGCCGGCCGGGCTACGGCTCTGGCTGCGGTGCGTCAGGTGGATCCGGAACGGCAGCTGCAGGCGCTTGGCATCTGAACGCGGCGGTGCGGCCCGGTGGTCTGCGCTGGGGGATGGAGTTCTCTGACGGGCGCCGCGGGAAAGCCCTCGACGAGTCCCCGTGGAACTCTTACGACCGGCATGAGGCGCCGTTGGAGCCCCCGGTCTCGACGCCGGTGATAGATGGCATGGGACGGCCCGTTCCGTATGCGGATACTTGGACCCGGGAGTTCGGGATCTGGCCCCTGCCGACCGCGGGTCGGCTGCGTTTTGTCTGTGCGTGGCCGGACAGGGCGTCCTGGAAACGTCGACGCCCTTGGACGCCAATCTAGTGCTGGAAGCTGCCGGAATGGCCTCGTCGCTGTGGCCTGATCCCTGGCAGGACTCGCGGCGCTGGCCGGGGTGAAATAAGCACGGGTGAAATAAGCACGGTGAAACAAGCACGGTGAAATAAGCACAGGCCGCCCGCGGTTGGCACTAGAGAGTCGAGCCGGCCCAGCCGGCGTGCATTTTCCCCGCAATGAAAGGCCTCATCCCCATGACTGTTCCCCTCTCCATCCTTGATCTGGCACATATTGGACGGGGCGAAGCAGCCGAGAGCTTTAAGGCCAGTGTCGCGCTGGCGCAGCGAGCTGAGGAGTGGGGCTACCGGCGCATCTGGTATGCGGAACACCACAACATGCCCACCATTGCCTCCTCCGCCACGAGCGTTCTGATCGCCCACGTTGCGGCGCACACCAACACCATCCGCCTTGGCGCCGGTGGCATCATGCTGCCCAACCACGCTCCGCTGACCATCGCCGAGCAATTTGGAACCCTGGAAACCCTGCACGCCGGGCGCATTGACCTGGGACTTGGCCGCGCTCCCGGCAGCGACCAGAAGACCATGCACGCCTTGCGCCGGGATCCGATGTCCTCGGACAGCTTTCCGCAGGATGTGATGGAACTGCAGGGATACCTGACCGGAAACACCCGCATTCCCGGCATTAACGCCATCCCGGGCAAGGGCACCAACGTGCCGCTGTACATTCTCGGATCCTCCCTATTCGGTGCGAAACTGGCCGCCGCGCTTGGGCTGCCGTATTCCTTTGCCTCGCATTTTGCCCCGAGTGCACTGGAGGACGCCGTGAAGATCTACCGTCGCGAGTTCCAGCCGTCCGAACAGCTCTCGGAGCCCTACGTGATTGCGGGTGTGAACGTGATTGCCGCCGATACCGAGGAAGATGCGCAGCAGCAGTTCCTGGAGGGGAAGCGCGCCCGGATTTCCCAAATGGTTGGCCAGGGCCGGACGTTTACTCCCGAGGAGGCAGACCTGCTGCTCGAATCCCCGGCGGGGCAGCAGGTGCTGCAGATGGCCCGGTACTCCGCCGTCGGAACCCCCGTACAGGTGAAGAAGTATCTGGACGACTTTACGGAACTGGCCCAGGCCGATGAACTGATCGTGGCCACCCAGGCCAGCGGTGTCGAGAACTGGCTGCGTTCCTACGAGCTGCTTGCCGAGGTTGTCGGGTTGGTCCGCGCGTAGCAGGCGTTCTCAGCACGGAGCTGTGGTCACCCAGAGATTACGCATGGGTCCAGCGTCCAGGCCGGGGACAATCGGACTTTGATCCGTGTGCTGGGTGAGGAAGTGTCCGGGATCCGGGGTCTGTCCGCCGACGACGATGCTGAATAACGTTCGACGGCGTTACCGGGGCGGGCGCGACCGGCGATAGTCCGCTATGCGACCGGAGCGCGGATCAGCCCGCCGTGGCCGGGGCGACGGTGCGCGAGAACACCGCCCGTAGACGTTTGCGGGCAGGCTCTTCCACATAGCTGAACAGCAAATAGGTGGCCAGCGCCATGCCGCCCAGGGTCGCCACCGCCAGGACATTCCGGACCAGCTGACCTGCGGAGGGCAGCACTTCCACGGTCAGCCAGTGGTAGAGGTAGATGAAGGCCATGTGCACCAGATACAGGCTGTAGGACGCCCGGCCACCCGCCAACAGCCAGGGATGGCAGAGTGCCGCACGCGCCCGGCCCCGGACCAGACTGAGCAGTGCCAGCAGCGCGGGAAAGACCAGTACCACCACTTTGCCGTGTCCCGGGGCCGGGACCGCCAGTAAAAAGGCCACCACTACGAGGATGCCGATCACGGCAGCCGGTCCGGCCAGCGCGGGGCGGGATGCGAACCGGTCGCTGTTCCGCGCCGCCAGGAACGCGAAAGCGCCGGCTAAAAAGCAGCAGAGAATCCGGACCAGCCAGCTGTAGGGATACGGCCGGCCCGTGTCGACCAACTGGCCCGGACCGATCAGCGCGATCGGCAGCATCAGCAGCAGAGATGAGGCCAGCGCGGGAACCGGGTGCAGGAGGCGCAGGCGGTAGAGTCCCAATGCCGCGACGGGAAACGCCAAATAGGCCAGCCATTCCGCGCTGACGGTCCAGCCCGGACCAAACCAACTGGCCCCGTCGCTGAACGGCTGGAACCATAGGTGGATCATCAACAACTGCTTCGCCAGGCCCCAGGCGGAGAGGTCGGGCGCGCGGGCCTGCAGGGACCAGTCCAACACCGAGTGCTGCACCGTGCCCAGCACGAACCACAGACCCAGCAGACCGACCACCAGCGCAAAGGCCGGCCACATCCGGGCGAACCGCGCCCAGACGAAATCACGGTAACCGGGCCAGTTGAGCTTGGGTCCTAGCCTCAACAGATACGTGTAGGAGATGATGAAGCCGCTGAGGATAAAGAACACATCGACGCCCAGATCGCCGCTGACGATGAGCCGGTGGAAGGTCATAAAGACAGGTCCCAGAAACGTATTCCCCATCAACTGCAGGTGGAACAGCACCACCCACACGGCGGCAAGAAACCGGAGCGAGGTCAGTACACCGATCTGCGGTGCAGCGGCTGCCGGGTTTGCCGACTCTGCCGCCGGTGGACGATGGCGAGTGAACTCAGAGAGCATTGACTCCACGCTACATTGCTGTTCTGAACGCTTCCTAAGTAGATGCTGGGAGTAGCATGAGCGAGTGCTGCAGGGGGGACTAACCACGCCGGTCAGAAACGATCGGGGGAGCCAACCGGATGCGGCGCAGGCAGTGCGTGGGGGAAGCGCTCCCGGACGGGTGGCAGTGGACTTAACGGAGATGTCCGCCGCCATGACCGTCCGGGCCAGGTCGGGTTCCGTTACCACGCCGCCCATGGAGCGGCTCAGTGGGAACTCTCCACGGACACCGGGGGATTCTGGCAAACGCTGGCCACATACGGGGCTTCACTAAGAACTTGTTGGAGGGCGCCCTGCCGGGGACCCTGTCGGCTAGGGAAGCCGCGCCAGGACGTAGTCCCAGCGCAGCAGTTCCTGCTCCAGCCGGAGCGACGGCTGGTGGCTGCCGGCCTGCAGGTCTGCGTAGACCGTGCTTTCCGCGGGGGTCAGGTGGCTCAGCGCTGCACGGGTGGGCGTGTCCTCTCGCCCCCAAAAATCGCGGTGGGCGAGCAGTGTCTCCTCATCCATCAGGATGCTGCGCACATGCGGGTGGTGGGACCGGAGCTGGTCCAGGATGTGGAATCCGTGGGTGTCGAGATCGCCCCAGTACAGCACCTCGGTCTCCCGCAGCCAAGCGGCCTCGCGTAACCCCTCGAAGCCGTAGCCGCCGCCGAACACCGCCAGCGTCCGGGGTGCCGGCGGGAGCGCCAGGAAGTTGGCCAGGTTCTCCGTGGTGATGATCCGGTCCACGTCCACGGCAAGGGATGCGAAAGCCGCGCCCGTCACCTCCAGGTCAGTCATGCCGGGGACGGGCGCCTGCGCGGCGTCCAGAAACCGCAGGCGAACCCGGTCCGGTGCGGCCAGGAATCCGTGCCGCCGGGCGTAGTTCTTTCCCGCCAGCGGCCGGCCGGGCTCCAGGGTTGCCACCATGTCGTCGATCAATCGCCGGTGCGTCTCCACAAATTTCGTGTGGACGCCGGGCAGGGAGAGTTGGCGCAAGTACATGCCCGGCGCGGGGTTCGCGGCCAGCCAGATGGCCACTCGTGCCGCGGTCAGGGCGTCGTTGCCGTGCCTGAGCAGTTCCAACGGCCGCCGCAAAGACCACGCGTCGAGCCGCACGTCCAGGCCTGCCACCTGCTGGGCCAGCTCGGCGAACCGCGCAGCCTCGCGCCCCAGACCCAGAAACGCAATCTCGTCCGCCGCGGAGGCAAACACGGCTGCGCCGGGCAGCGTGTTGGCGCCGATCGTGTTGGCACCCACGCTCACGTACTCCAGCTGGCAGCCCCGGGGTGCCGGGTTCCACATTTCGGCCCACGCGGCGGCCCGGGCGTAGTCCGTCCTCAACGCAGTGGCCGTCGGGCGCTTCAGCGGACGACGCCGGGGGTGCAGATCCGAAGGCAGGATCAGAGCGCGCAGCAACTCGCCGCTGTTCCAGACCCGGAGGGAGGCCGTGCGCACATCCGCCGGCGTGGTCCACCCCGGTGCTGCCGGCTTAACGGCCACGCTTGTCCCGTTCGGCCCGGTATTCATGGATGGTCATGTTGCGCAGCTGCGAGTCCGCGCCGGTCTCGTTCGCGACGAAGCCCACGTTGGCCACGAACGGTTCGATGACGTGGATCTTTTGCAGCGGCGTGACAATGAGCAGCTGGAGCTTGAGGCGCTTGAACAGTTCCAGGCCGTACTTTGCGGACTCATCCGATCCCCGCCCGAACGCCTCATCAATCACCACAAACCGGAAGCTGCGGCCGGCGCCCGGGCCCGCGGCGATGCCGAACTGGAACGCCAGCGCCGCGGCCAGGATGGTGTACGCCAGCTTTTCCTTTTGCCCGCCGGACTTGCCGCCGGAATCGGTGAAGTGCTCGTGCTCCTCGCCGGTTTCCGTCCACCGCTCCGACGCGGAGAAGGTGAACCAGTTGCGCACGTCGGTGACCTTGGCGGTCCACCGCTCATCCAGGTTGGTCAGCCCGGGCCGGCCGCGGAAGCGCTCCACCAGGCTTTCGACCTGCAGGAACTTTTGCTCGGAATACTGTTCCTGCGCGCCTATGGTCCCTTCCGAACAGGCCCGCAGGTCCATGCCGAACTCCCGCACCTCGGCATCGGACGTCGCCTGCGGTTCCAGCTGGATGTGCCGCCCAGGGTTGTACTCAATCCGGGCCAGGGACTCGTTGATTTCGCCGATGCGGGAGACAATGTCCTGCTTGCGGGCGTCGAGGAACGCGTTGAAGGCCACAATTTCATGGATTGTGTTTTGGGTCAGGGATTCCTTGAACCGCTCGGCAAACCGGGGGAGATCATTGTCCACCAACTGTTGAAGGATCTTGTTGAACTCGCCGGCGGCCTCCAGCGAGGCGTCCAGATCCGTGGTCTCGGCCGGGTACTTGTTTCGGAAATCGGCCATGAACTTAATGGTCGTTTCGGACGCGCGGAACACCTGCTTGTTCAGCGCATCAATGGTGCCGGTGAGCTTGTCCCGGACCTTGCTCTCAATTTTCGCCGTGTTCTTGTACGTCAATACACCGGACTCAAGTGCGGCTTCGGTGAGCCTGCCCAGCTCAGCCAGCAGGTCGGCGTCGTCCGTCAGCGCAGTCTCGGCCAGCGATTCACAGCAGTCGCCTATCTGCTCGGTGATATCCTTGACGGCGGCCTTGTTGGTTCCGATGCGCTCGTGCACGGCAGTCAGCCTGCCGTTGGCCTTGTCCAAACGGGCCGCGGCTGCGGCTTCCCGGGCGGTGAGGTCGCGCAGGATGTCGCTGGAGGACTCCAGCTGGGATTTCTCCTCCGCCAGATCCGCCATGGTCCGCGCCGTCGCCCGCCAGTTCAGTCCGGCGAAATTGGCGACGGCGGCGATGGTGCCGATGAGCCGTTGCGAGCGTCCCAGATTGCCCAACTTCGCGTCGATGCGGACAAGCCCGTCCCCGGCGGTGTGCACCTTGCCTTCGGCTTCTTCCAGGGCGGAGCGCAGGCGGGCAATTTTGTCATGGTTGTCCCAGCCCAGGACGTAGCTGGAACGGTCCGTGAGCGCCTTGCGGTCGTCCTTTTCGTGGCGGCCGCCGCCGCTCTTGAGCTGACCGTTGATGGTCAGGGCCTTGGGGTAGCGCCGGAACTCGGCCATGTTTGCGCAGCACTGGTGGTCAAAGCGGCGGCCCAACTCATCCAGCAGGAACTCGCGCAGGGGCGTGCCCGGCTTGATGCTGATCTTGCCGGCCAGGGTGTCCGGGGCGGCGGGGCGTGGTGCCTGGTTGTCGCCGACCTTCAGGTAGACCAGCCGGGCGCGCAGGTTGTTGGCGTCCACCCAATCGCTGACGGCCGGGTAGTGGTCGCTGGTCACCAGCAGCGACAGCGCAAAGCCGTGCAGGGTACGCTCCGCGGCGCCTTCCCACGCCGCTTCGGACTCGCGCACGCGCAGCAATTCGCCAGCAAACGGCAGATCCGTTTCGGCGATGCCCGTCCCGGCGCAGAGTTTTTGGCGCAACTGGATCAGCCATCCGGGGAGCAGGTTTTGCCTGTTCAGCAGGCTTTTCAGTTCTTCTGAATGCTCCCTGACCTGCTCGGCGGCGTCCGACCGCTGCCGGTCAAGCGCTGTGCGCTGCCCCTGAAGCTCCGAGTTGTCCGCGGCGAGCTCCTTCTCGACGCCGGGAAGGGCCGCGGCGTTGGCGTCGAAGACCACTTGGTCATCCGGGGCGAACAGGCCAAGGACGGTGGCCGCCTCCACGTAGGTGTTGTAGCGTTCGCGCTGGGCGCCGGACTCGATGGCCAGGCGTGCCAGATCGGCCTCGATGGCCGCGATCCGGCCGCCTCCGCTGTTGCGGATATCGTCCCGGAGATCGGCGAGTTCCCGACCCAGCCGGCCCACTTCTGCGGTCAACGTGGTCTGCTCATCGGTCACCCGGGCCGCGGTGCGTTCCAGCTCCTGCAGGTGGGCCTTGCTGAGCTGCAGCTTCTTCGTGGTGACCCAGGGCGACAGCTGTTCGCGCTGCTCGTGGGCGCGGTCGTAGTCCACGGTCAGGGCGTGGTGGCGGGCTGCGTTGTCGCGGATGGGTTCGAGCATCCGGATGTGGTCCTTGGCCCGCAGGACGGCGTCGTGGGCCTTCTTCAGGTCGTCAAAGTGGTGCAGCAGGTTCTTGATGCGGGTTTCAACATCGTCCTCCTCCAGCATGTTAGTGCGCACAAAGTGGGTGATGTTCTCCACCTGCTTCATGGACACGGTGCGGTGGAACAGGTCCATGGCCTGAGCCGAGCCAATGCCGAAGTGGCGCTTGAACGAGGCGGCATACTTTTCAAAGACGTCGAAGACCGCGACGCCGTCATTCCGCAGGCGCCGCTTCAGCTTGGCCAGGTCGGTGCCGAAGTCGGAGAAGTCGGCCTTGATGGACTGCTCGCCCTCGGCGATGGAGTAGAAGCGCGTGGGCTGGCCGGCCTCCTGAGTGGCCCAGAGCGTGATGGCCAGGGAGATGGACTTTCCCAGCGCGGCGTTGTGGAAGACACCCAGCACCACGGTGAAGGTGCCGGGGCCGCGCAATGCGACCGGGCGGGACGTGTCGCCGATGCCGCTGCGCGCACTCTTGTGGAAGCCGCGCACGTAGGACATGAGGCTGCGTTCCTTCTTTTGCGCACCGGCGGCCTTGTTGTATTCGATCCTGTTGGCGGGCAGCAGCAAGGTGGTGATGGCGTCGACCACGGTGGATTTGCCGGAGCCAATGTCGCCTGTCAGCAGGCTGTTTTCGCCGTCGAGCCGGAAGGTGCGCACGTTCTTGTTGAACGTTCCCCAGTTCAGCAGCTCTAGACGGTGCAGCCGAAAGCCCGGCCGGGTGCCGGTGTCGTCCTCGGTCAGGTCATCCAGGCTGAAGAGCCCGGGCTGGGTCTGGGTACTCATGCTTTGTCCACTTCGGTCTTGTTCCCTGCTGCTTTGTCGTCTGCGAGAGCGGATCGATAGTCGGCGAGCCGGGAATCGAATTCTTCCAGCCACTGGGCGTCCACATAGGCCTTGATGATCCGAGCCACCTCATAGGTTTGGTCCGCGCCGCGCAGTTTGCGCAGGAATCCCAGCTCGGTGACCTTCTTGATGTTGGTGGCCAGCTGGTCCAGCACGCGGGCCTCGTTGCTGGATTCGGGCAGGAAGACAGAGACCATGTCGCCGATCTGGTCCGCCGTCATGATCAGCCGGGTTTCGCTGTTTTGCTGGTCAAACTCGGCCAGCCGGGCACGCAGCAGGGCCAGCAGCAGGCTGACGTGGAAGGTCAGCTGGCGGCGGGGGATGAGACGCGGCAAATCGGCGTCGGCGGCCGGGCTGGAGCGCAGGAACGCGTAACCCTCGGTATCGTCCAGGACCAGTTCCAGGCCCAGCACGGCAACGTAGTCGCGGGTCTGCGCGGAGAGCTCCATGAGTGACTGCCACAGTTTTTCGTCGGCCTCGCGGTAGACGACGCCCTTGAACAGCCTGGTGACAACCAAGGGAAGACCGTCCGGGGTTATCGTCCTGGTTTTAATTGTTTCGGCGGGGGCTGTGCTCATGATGGCCTCACGAAGATGATTTGGTCGACGGTTGCCTCGCGGAGGCTGCCGTCCGGCAGCGTCCAGGCAAGCGTTTGTGATTTGTCCGAGTTGATGGTTGCCCACGTGGATTCGGTGGCCAGCTGGAAGTACGTGACGAGTTCGGCCAGGCCCTGGCTGAGCGGGAAGGCGTCAGTGATGTCCGCCAGCGTGGCCTGCGCGGCGTCGACCAGCACCGCGTCAATGTTGGTTTCGAGCCGCTGCGGATCCACATGGAATTGGTCAAACAGCGCGTTGGCGTCCAAGTCGAGGTCCTCGGCGACGGATACGACGTCGTTGATCGCCACCTGTCGGCTGGGCTCGTAGAGGGGGCGCTCGAAGGGGAGAGCGACCGGGACGTCATGGCCGGGCAGTTCGGCGAACGGGCCCGACGGCGGCTTGCCGCGGACGGCGACGGCGCTTGACTCGATGCTGCGGATCAACTGCATGATTCGCTTGTTTTCCAGGAAGACCTTGTCGTCCAGCAGTCTTCGGATCTGCGCGGACAGCTGCCGCACGGTGGCCTGGGTCTGTTCGACCGCCGGGAGCCAGTCCGTCTGCATGCCGGTGATCGAGTAGAGGCCGTCCTGCTTGGCCAGGGCCTCGATCCGGGTGGCCCGCTCCAGCAGGTCCCGCAGCTCTGAGCGGAGCTGCGGGGACATCAGGTAATCCCAAAAGCCCTGGAACGTCCGGCCCTGCAATGATCCGCTGATGTCCTGCTGGGACGAGAAGATCGACTCCAGGAGGTCGCCCTGGCTGCCCTCCCACATGGAGATTTGTTCCCGCAGGTTGCGGTCCAGCTTGCGGAAGTTCTGCTCCACTTCACGGAAGTCCGCCAGCAGGTCTTTGGCCTGGGTGGTCAGCTGGTGGAAGTGGTCCACAGCCTCGGGCCCGCTCATGACGGGGATCTCGCCGGAGCGTATTTGTTCCATCTGAGCGTCAATGTCATCGCGTTGGCGCTGCAGTTCCGCAAGCCGGGCCTCAGGATCCGTTTCCGAACCGTGGACCAGTGTTTTCAGCAGGTTGAAGATGCTGGAGAGCCGCGACTGCGTTGGCACGAAGTCCCGACCGCGCAGGGCCTCCACCCACCGGATCACGTCCTCGGTGGCCGCGGTGAGGTCGTAGACGGGTTCGTCCCGGTTGTCCGCGTAAAACTTCCGCAGCCACGCCTTGTCCGGCTCGGCCCAGTCGTCCAGGTACTCGCCCGCGGAGCGCGGGAACTTATCCTCGCCGAGGGAATCCCGCAGGCTGAACAGGACGTCATCCAGGACGTCGATCAGGTCCTGGCGGCCAAGGTTTCGCTCGTTGGGGCCGGTGAAGGCGGTTATGAAGAACGTCAGCGCGAGCGGTGCGTTTTGGGCGCGCAGCAGCGACCATCCGGCGTGGGTCTCACGCAGGGAGTTGATCGAAAAATAATCCACGGCCGCGCTCCAATGGCTTCAATTGGTTCACTGAACATCGTATGTCGAAGCTCTGACAAAGTTCATTTAGGTCCCTGGGGTGGCCGGTGTGTCAGTTTCAGTAGTCGTCTTGCGGGACGACCACCGACAAGGTGCGCGGCCGCATAGTGATGTTTATTGACACATTCAGGTGGTCCCATGCTCTTGGCAACGGTGTCGTCCGTTGTGGCCGCCTGCTCGTCGGTGAGCCCGCGGACGGTGAAGCGCAGGAACCCCCAGATGCCGGTCCGACGCTGCCATCAGATCCGCTCGCTCGCCGGAACCATGCTCCGTTTCCAACATTTCCACCCTTGCGAAGCCCCAACATATTACGTACGGCAACTGTAGGTCCAGTGGGCGCTGCAGGGGTGTGCGCTCCTGATATCACATACCGCAGGAGGACAACCATGCCTGTTTCTGAGAACGCAATTTCCGCTCTTCGCGCGTCGTTCGGGGGAGAGGTTATGGTCTCCGGCGACGCCGGTTATGACGGCGCCCGGTCGGTGTGGAATGGCGACATCGACCGCAGACCAGCAGTCGTCGTCCGGCCCGCGACACCGGCACAGGTGGCCGAGGCCATTACCTTCGCCCGCGCCGAAGGACTGGAATTGTCGGTCCGCGGCGGCGGGCACAGCTATGCCGGCCACGGGGTCGGTGACGGTGGCCTGATGATCCATCTGGGCACGATGGACACGGTGAGCGTGGATCCGCAGGCGCGGCGGGCTCGCTGTGGTGCCGGCACCACCTGGGAGCAGCTGGACGGGGCCACCCAGCAGCATGGCCTGGCGGTGACCGGCGGGTTCATCAGCCACACCGGGGTGGCCGGTCTGACTCTGGGCGGAGGCATCGGCTGGCTGACGTCCCGCGCCGGGCTAACGTGCGACAACCTCATTTCGGCCGAAGTCGTAACCGCGGACGGGCGCATCGTGACCGCCTCCGCCCAAAGCAACACCGACCTGTATTGGGCGCTGCGTGGGGGCGGCGGCAATTTCGGCATCGTCACCACCTTCGAATTTGCGCTCCATGAGGTCCCGCCCCTGGCCAACGTGGCAATGTTCTTCTGGGATCCCGAGCACGGCCGCGACGGCCTGCGGTTCAGCCGGGATCTGGGGGCGACGCTGCCGGATGATATGGGCTACCTGATCGCGGGCTTCAGTGCTCCCCCCGCTCCGTTCGTCCCGCCGGAGTACCAGGGCCAGCCGGGGTTTGCCCTGGTTGTGGCCAATTGGGGTACGGCGGAGGAGCACGAAAAGGCCCTCGAGCCGTTCCGGCAAATGACCCCGGCACCACAATGGCACATGTTCGACGAAAGCGCCCCTTGGGGTGCCTACTCCTACGAGAAGGCGCTATATCTGGACGACCTCAGCGACGAAGCCATCGACGTTCTCGTCGAGCACCTGCCCCGCAAAGCCTCACCCCTGTCCTTCGTCCCCGTCTTCCCCCTGACCGGGGCGTTTTCGCGGGTGGCCGACGGCGATACGGCCTTTGGCGGCAGCCGGAACGGGAAGTGGGTATTCAACATCTCGGCCAGCTGTCCGATACCGGACATGCTTCCGCAGGAACGGGAATGGGTCCGGACCTTCTGGTCGGCGATGCGCTCCGAGGCCCCGGGCTCCGGTACCTACGTCAATTTCCTCTCCGATGCCGATGATGAGCGCGTCCGGGCCTCCTATGGAGCCGAGAAATACAACAGGCTCGCACAGCTTAAGGCCGTCTGGGACCCCGACAACGTCTTTCACCGCAATGCGAACATCAGGCCGGCGACCGAAATGGCCTCACCATCCGTAACCTAGCCAGCGAGCTGCGCCTCTTACCGGCGGGACTGCCGGTCAGATACCGGACTGTGCCGGTGACGCGTGTGCCCGGGCGGGAATCGAACCCACGACCAAGAAAATCTCCGGCCTTGAATGCTGTTGTTTGCAGGGGGCGTCATTTTCCGCGTGTTTCCGAGGACTTGGGCTGCCAGCCCAGCGGCTCGGCCAGCTGGTCGAGGGCAAGACCCTCCCATGCCGCCTCGGAAAAGCCGTGGTTGCCGTTGTCATGGTGTTCTCCCCGCGGATTGTCTGTGGTCAATCATGACGCTATCAGCAGGGTCTGACGTTGTTGTTCGCGCGGAATGTTATGCGAGGTTACCAGTGCTGGTCGCGCTGAAACGTGGTCGCACAGGAACGCTGGGATGCCCGGTTTCTTCGGCGCCGGAGCTGTCGTGGGCTCTTTGCCGCTAATGCACGAGCTGCTCCGCCAGCAGGAACGCACCGATCGCTACCATCGCGGTCCCGGAGATGCGGATTACGGTCCCGGCGGCTGCGGGCCGGGTGCGCAGCACCATACACTGCCGGCAGGTTTTGAAAGGCACGGCTATCTGTCTGCGGGACAAGGCTTACGTTGTGTTTCGGTATGTCCCGGACGGGACATACCGAAATGTACTGTAGGGTCGTGCCAGTCTCAATATTGGGGGAAGTTTTTATGAACAGCGCTATGCCGTCACGCCGTTTGGTCACCGTGGTTTCCATGCTGGCCTTAGCTTTCGTGGCAGGGATGGCTTCTCCGGCGGTCGCCGCCAATTCTTCCGGTCCTCCCTTGGTGGCAGTTGCTTCGGTCCCGGGTACTTCCGAAGGCACGGTGGACATCCCGCTCGGGCTCTCTCCGGCACCGGTGGTTTTCACGGACGCGGACGGCACCGTCAACGACACCTATACTGTTCCCGCCGTAGCGGGGCTCGACTACATCGTCGACGGCGAGGTCATTGTCGCCGGGACTTACCCCGGCGCCGGCACCGTAACTGTCACCGCCCGGGCGCAAACCGGTTACGGCATCAACCCCGGGGCCAACGTCGGATGGACCGCCACCTTCCGGACCGCACCTGCACCGGGGGCATTTGTGGCCATGGCACCGTTGCGGGTTCTGGATACCCGTACCGGTTCCCCGGCCGGGGCTGATGCGGCGGTGTCATTCCAGGTCGGCGGGGTCGGCGGGATCCCGGCGGATGTCTCCGCGGTGGTGTTCAACCTGACCGTCACCGAAGCGAAGTCCTTCGGTTTCGTCACCGCCTACGCCTCCGGTACCGGCCGCCCGAACGCGTCGAACGTGAATTACGGCGTTGGGCAGACCGTGCCCAACCTTGTCACCGTGCCTGTCGGGGCCGACGGCAGGGTCAGCCTGTTCAACCGCTCCTCCGGCAGCGCCGGGCTCATCGCCGACATCTCCGGCTACTTCCTCGCCGGCATCCCCACGGCACCCGGCGCCTTCCAGCCCATGGCACCGTTGCGGGTTCTGGATACCCGTACCGGTTCTCCGGCCGGGGCTGATGCGGCGGTGTCGTTCCAGGTCGGTGGGGTCGGCGGGATCCCGGCGGATGTCTCCGCGGTGGTGTTCAACCTGACCGTCACCGAAGCGAAGTCCTTCGGTTTCGTCACCGCCTACGCCTCCGGTACCGGCCGCCCGAACGCGTCGAACGTGAATTACGGCGTTGGGCAGACCGTGCCCAACCTTGTCACCGTGCCTGTCGGGGCCGACGGCAGGGTCAGCCTGTTCAACCGCTCCTCCGGCAGCGCCGGGCTCATCGCCGACATCTCCGGCTACTTCCTCGCCGGCATCCCCACGGCACCCGGCGCCTTCCAGCCCATGGCACCGTTGCGGGTTCTGGATACCCGTACCGGTTCTCCGGCCGGGGCTGATGCGGCGGTGTCGTTCCAGGTCGGTGGGGTCGGCGGGATCCCGGCGGATGTCTCCGCGGTGGTGTTCAACCTGACCGTCACCGAAGCGAAGTCCTTCGGTTTCGTCACCGCCTACGCCTCCGGTACCGGCCGCCCGAACGCGTCGAACGTGAATTACGGCGTTGGGCAGACCGTGCCCAACCTTGTCACCGTGCCTGTCGGGGCCGACGGCAGGGTCAGCCTGTTCAACCGCTCCTCCGGCAGCGCCGGGCTCATCGCCGACATCTCCGGCTACTTCCTGCCGGGCCTGTACCACGCACCCAATTCCCAGCCGGCCTATGCGAGCGGGGCATTCGAGCTGCTCGCCGGCCTTCCCGTCAAGGGGCGTGCACCCAAGACCGGCTACGACCGCGCCCTGTTTGGGACGGCCTGGGTAGATGTGGACGCCAACGGCTGCGACACCCGCAATGACATCCTCCAGCGCGATCTGACCAACACCACCTACACGAACAGCGTTCCCTGCAAGATCCAGACTGGAACCCTGGCGGATCCCTACACCGGAACCACGATCGGCTTCGTGCGCGGACAGGACACCAGCTCCGCCGTCCAGATCGACCACGTGGTGGCGCTGAGCGATGCTTGGCAGAAGGGAGCCCAGCAGCTAAGCACGGAACAGCGGACTGCCTTCGCCAATGACCCACTGAACCTGCAGGCCACCGACGGGCCGACCAACCAGCAGAAGGGTGACGGTGACGCGGCCACCTGGCTGCCGCCGGACACCAGCTTTCGCTGTGAGTACGTGGCCCGTCAGATCTCCGTCAAGGCAACTTACAGTTTGTGGGTAACGCAGGCCGAGCATGACGCCATGACGGATATCCTTGCGGACTGCCCCAATCAGCTCGTTCCCACCAATCAGCCCGCGCCACCGCCGGTGGCCCTGGCACCGGCCGCGCCACCGCCGGTGGCGCCGGCACCCGTTGAGCCCGCTCCGGTCCTGCCTGCTCCCGCGCCGGTCCCGCCCGCTCCCGCACCCTACTACCAAAACTGCACCGCTGCGAGAGAGGCCGGCGCAGCCCCGCTCTACCGCGGCCAGCCCGGCTACCGCTCAGCACTCGACCGGGACGGCGACGGAACCGCCTGCGAATAGCAGCGCATTTTTGGACGTAGGACTCTCCTTGAGCGGTGGGGCTGGTAGAGGTCCACATAGTCGATCTGCAGCCGCTTGAGCGAGCCGTCAATTGACTTCAGGATGTGCTTGCGTGGAGAAATGCCGGCAGCAGGCGGATCGTAAGTTTGAGGATAGGTCCGGTGGCCAATGGGCGACATGACGTCCACAACCTAAAAAGTGATGGTGTACGCGTACGCCTGAAGGCACGCAAAAAGGTTTGTAACCGCGGTAAAAAAGGCCGTTGCCGGGACAATCCGTGCCGTGTTGGCGGAGGAACCTTTTCCGTCCTGGCCAGTCCTCCTCTCCGGTGCTCGGGCTGAGGCCCGCGCCAGAGCTGAGGTCTACGGGGCGGAAAGTCCGAATCGTTTATACAACAGCGGCAGTCCTGCCTTCACTCCGTACTGGACGGCATCTCCGCGGTGGCCGACGCCGGTCCCGGTGAATCGGAGGGTACTCATCCCGGCCGCTTTCGCATCGGCCTGAGCTTTCACCGCCTGCGGCGTGTAGGTCCGGTCAAGGGAGCCGCTGGTAAAGATCGCCAATTCGTCCTTGTATTTGTGTGCTTTGAGGATATTGGCCGGCTTTTCGGCGTCAAAAGCGGCCTGATTCCCAGCAAATACCTTGCTCACGGTGTTCGCGATGGAGCCGTCGCGGGGTTCCAGCTCACCGGATATATCCAGAATTGAGCCAAAGAGGTCGGGTCTTTTCGCGCCAAACGAGAGCGCGCATTCACCCCCATTGGAATAGCCACCAACGGCCCAACGAGCCCGGTCCGTGGCCATGTTCAGGTTTTTGTGGATGTAGTTTACGACGTCGACTGTAACGTAGGTGCCGACGTTGCCCTTGGGCGAGTCGACGCAAAGCGGGTTCTGGTAAGGGCTGCCCAGCTGGTCAACGGTGAGTACGATGGGCCCGAGTCCCTGATGTTGTTTGGCCATGGCGTCAAGTTCCTGCACGGCAAGTTGGCTCTGTTCCGGACCGCCCGGTTGGCCCATCATCATAACGAGGACCGGCAACGGCGGCGGGTTGTCCACCAATGCTGCCGGAGGCAGGTAAAGGTAGGCATCACGGGCAGGAAAGCCCGAGGCAACGGCTGGAATCGCGACAGTCCCTGTTCGTCCCACGGTCGGCATCCCCGCCGGCGCTGTCCAGTTCTGCCACAATGCGGCGGCGCTTGACTGCTGCAGGGCCGGATTAAGTTTGGGCAGGGCCAAATGATGGACCGGATTGAGATTCAGCAGGGAACCCAATGTTGAGTTCAATCCGTACCCGGCGTTAATTCCCAGGGTCGCCGTGGTGATGAAGAGCGCGACGGCGACGACGGCGACAGTCTTCCGCCACCAGCGTGACCGCCACAAATTCACGAGCGCGAGGGCCACCCCGGCAAACGCCGCGACAACCCAGACCCTCGTGTCCGGATCCAGAGGTATGCCGAAAACGTCCAGCACCTTCTCGCAAACGTAAAGAGTAACTGCTCCTATCACCGCACCGCCGACTACGGCCACGGTCACACTGATCAGCCAGGCCGTAGGACGCGGGAGCTTGGGCCGCGACCGCTGAACGGGCCCGCCCTTGGAGGGCCGCAGTGCGGGGGGCAGCACCACGGACCGAACCAACAGATACAGAACCGCCAACAGACTTGCCGCGTAGAAGGCAAAGAGCAAGGGGCCTTGGACGATATTGAGATTGAGGAGCGGTTCCACGTCGTCTTTCCTGAGGTGTGTCGGCCTAGGTCGGGCCACGCCCAACCCAGACCGGGCGGTGAAGTTCTTAGCCGCGCCGGCCACAGTGCGTTTGATTTCCTGAACGGGCTCGAGACCATCAGCACGAACAAATATCCGGCTCGCACCAGCTGGTGAGCCTGCCCGTAAGCATGTCTGCAGTGTCTGTAAGGAGACTGTGAACGGCACGCCAGTACGCTTGACGAGCGGCAGGTTCGCTGGCTTACGAGCCATTGTTGCGCCACATGACTTGAACCCCAGGGAACCTTGAAGCGGGGAGGGCCGATCGTCCATAATGAACAGCAGAATCAAGAGTCCCGACCACAGGCCCTGGCCGGTCGGGCGGCAACCCTCATCGCTATAGTGGGGTGCCCCAGGTGACGATTCGACGCCGCCGGGCGCAGGACCGGGCCGCGTAAGTATGGCGTCGTGCCCGGCACGCGCCTTCGACCCGAAGGAACCTCCCATGACCGAAACCACAGTTCTCACCTCCGCAGGGGAAGCCGGCGCTCAGGATCCAGCCGCGGACCGTTCCGCCAGGCTTGCCGAGGCAGGCGGATTTTGGACCCGTCGCATTAGCGCGGATACGGCCAACGCCAAGCTGACGTACCGGGCGGACGGGGTCGGCGTCGGCTCCGTTGCCACCCGCATCAGCGCCGGCAAGCATCAGTTCACTGTCGATGAGCCGGCGGGACTCGCCGGTGATGACATTGCCGCCAGCCCGGTCGAATACGCCCTCGGCGCGCTCGTGTCCTGCCAGGTGGTGGTCTACCGTCTGTACGCCGACCAGCTCGGCATCGTGATCGAGGACATCAGCATCGAAGCCGAAGGGGATCTGGATGTCCGCGGCCTGTTTGGCATCGACCCCGCCGTCCGCCCCGGCTTCGAAGCCATCCGATTGAAGGTCAACATCAAGGGCCCGGAAACGCAGGAACGCTACGAGGAACTGCGCCGCACGGTGGATGAGCGCTGCCCCGTTCTGGACCTATTCACGAATCCGACCCCGGTCAGCGCGGCCGTCGCCAAGGTGTAACCGTCGCAGAACTCTCAGGCAAATCCCTTGCTTCGATTAGCTTGATTCAGATAGTCTGAATCGCATGAAGGTGATGAGCGCATCCGAGGTATCACGGGCGTTCTCAGCCGTCCTCGACGAGGCCGAGCACGGCGAGACGATCGTGATCACCCGGGCGGGGCGCCGGGTCGCGACGATCACCGCGACCAGCGCGGCCACCTGGGGCTCGCTGCGGGCGGCATTAGCCGACTGGACACCGACGCCCGACCCGACATTCGAAAACGACATGCAGGCCGCCCGCGCCGCGGTCACGCCCGACGAGGACCCGTGGCCGAGCGCCTGATCCTCGACACCAGTGTCCTGATCGCGGCCGAACGCGGCCGGCTCGACCTGGCTGCAGCCGCCGGCGACGACGCCGACGCCACGGTCCCGGCGATCGTCATTGCCGAATACCTCACCGGCGTGCGCTTGTCCGCGACCGACGCGCAGCGCACCGCCCGCCGAGAGTTCCTCGATCGCGCCCTACAGGCACTCCCGATCGAGAACTACACGCGCCGCGTCGCCGTACGACACAGCGAACTGCTCGCCCACGTCCACCGCTCCGGAGCCCCGCGCGGCGCGCACGACCTGATCATTGCCGCCACCGCTCTGGCCACCGGTCGCACCGTACTCACCACCGACGCCCGGGCCGGCTTCGACCAACTTCCGGGCGTCATCGCCCGCCTGATCACAGCCTGAGACGCCAGACCGGCCGCCCGCGCGCCGGAGAGGGGACGTGGGCCCCCTGCCTACCTATCCGCAGCTGTTGATTTCGAGGGGTGAGCGGGGCAGGGTGGTCTTCCGTTCGGGAGCCGAGTGTGAGTGCTGCGGGCAGTGGGTGGTTGTCAGCTTCAGCCGAGCGCCGCGCGCAGGGCCTGCGCGGCCGCCGTCGGATCCGTTGCCTCGGTGACAGCCCGCACGACAACGATGCGGCTGGCTCCCGCGGCAACGACCTGGTCCACGTTGCCGAGGTCGATGCCGCCGATGGCGAACCACGGGGTCCGCGTGCGGAGCGAGGCGGCGTACTTCACCATTTCCAGGCCGACGGCGGTACGGCCGGGCTTGGTCGGGGTGGCCCAGACCGGGCCGACGCAAAAGTAGTCCACGGCGTCGTCTCTGAAACCGCCAACTGTCCCGCCGGCCCGGCCCGCGCCGTCGTCGGACGCTAAGCCCGACCGGCCCGCGCCGTCGTCGGACGCCACATCCGACCAGCCCGCACTGTCGCCCGCAGCGGCGGCCGCCTGTTCCGGCGTGTGGCTGGAACGTCCCACCGCGACGCCGGCGCCCAGCAGCGATCTGGCCGCGGCGACCGGCAGATCCTGCTGGCCGATGTGAAAGACCGGGGCGCCGGAAAGCGTGGCGACGTCCGCCCGGTCATTGACGGCCCAGAGTTTGCCGTGTTCCCGGGCGACGGCGCGCAGCACCGCCAGCTGTTCCAGCTCCTCGGCGGCCTGCAGCGTCTTGTCCCGGAGCTGGATGATATCCACTCCTCCGGCGTAGGCCGCGCGCAGGAAATCCGCAAAATCCCCACGGTCCTTGCGCGCATCGGTGCACAGATACAGCCTCGCGTCGGCAACAGAAGGCTGGGCGGAGGGAGCGGCGGAATCCGGCGCGGAAGCGGTTATGGCAGGAATGGGCGTCATATCTCATAGACTAGTTCAGTACCGCGGGAGCCGGAAAAGCCGGCTGAGAGGGCACCGGGCGTTTCGTCACGTGCCGACCGAATTGTTCCGCTGGGCCAACGGCCCGGCGGACGGAACCTGATCCGGCTCATACCGGCGTAGGGAAGGAGAACACGTGCCAGCGAGCAATGAATTGGCCCTTGAAGCCGACGTCGTCGTAGTCGGCGGCGGTATCGTGGGCCTGGGCATCGCCTGGGAGGTGCAGCGTACCGGACGCTCTGTGACGGTCATCGATCCCAGCCCCGCCGCCGGCGCAACGTTCGCCGCAGCCGGAATGCTGGCTCCTGTCAGCGAGCTGCATTACCAGGAGGAGCAGTTGCTGGGGCTGACACTGGCCTCCGCCGCGCTGTGGCCGGAGTTCGTGGCGCCGCTGGCTGCGGCTGGTCATGCGGACACCGGTTTCCGGACCACGGCGACGCTGGTGCTGGGTGCCGACGCGGCAGACCGCAGGGCGCTCGCCGACCTGCGGCAGGTCCAGCTCTCGCTTGGGCTGGCGGTGGATCCGCTGACCATCCGCGAGGCCCGCGCTGAAGAACCCCTGCTGGGTCCCCAGCTCTCCTGCGCCTTTCGAGTGGCGCACGATCATCAGGTGGATCCCCGGGGGTTGGCAACGGCGATCCGGGTGCAGCTGAATGTGGTCGCGGCCGCGTCCGGGCGGCTGATGGAGGAACAGACCTCGATCCGGCGGAAGGCCGCCGGTCTGGTGCACCGCGATCCCGCCGATCCCGATTCCCGCGTCACGGGGGTGCTGCTGGAGGACGGGCGCACGGTCCGTGCCGGCGAGGTGGTGGTGGCCAACGGGCTGGGGGCCCCCGCCCTGACCGGTCTGCCGGCCGGACTTCGGCTGCCGCTGCGCCCGGTGTATGGAGACATTCTTCGGCTCGGTGTTCCGGAACATCTCCGGCCGCTGCTCACCTCCACCGTCCGCGGACTGGTGCGCGGGGTTCCGGTGTACATCGTGCCGCGCAACGACGGGACGGTGGTCATCGGTGCGACCCAGCGCGAGGAGGGAGTCGTCGGAGGTTCGGCAGGGGCCGCGGGGGGCGAAGTTGGGACCGCGGGAAGCTCGCGGAGCCGAGGTGGGACTGCGGAAAGCACCTCGGGAAGCACCGCGGCGGGCGTGTCCGCCGGCGGGGTCTATGCGCTGCTGCGCGACGCCCAGACCCTGGTGCCGGCAGTTGCAGAGCTGGAACTCCTGGAGACAACCGCGCGCGCCCGGCCCGGGACGCCGGACAACGCACCGCTGCTCGGCCGGGTGGCTGGACGACACGGCGACGTGGAGGGACTCATCATCGCCACCGGCTTCTTCCGGCACGGGGTGCTGTTGACCCCGATCGCCGCGCAGATCTGCCGGCAGCTGATGAACGGCATCACGGCTCTAGAGTGGACGCCGTTCCGCCCGGACCGGTTTTCGGTGGTCGCCTATTCGGCCGGCGCCTATTCGGTCGACCCCGGTTCGGCCGGTCCCGATGCGGCCGGACCTGCCGCACCGTCAACACCGTCAACACCGTCAGCAGTCCCAGCAACGGCAGCACCGTCAGCTGTTCACAATCATGAGGGGGATTACCAATGATCAGCATCAGGCTCAACGGACAAAACCAGCAGGTGGAAACCGGCCAGCACGTGGCCGCCCTGGTTTCCGGGGTCACCGGGCGCGCCATCGACGCGTTCGGCCAGGCATCCGATGGCGCTCGGCTCGGCGTGGCCGTGGCCGTCAATGCCGCCATTGTCCCCCGCAGCCGGTGGAACGCCACCGAGCTGGCGGATAACGACGACGTGGAAATCGTGACCGCGGTTCAGGGTGGCTAGCGACCCACCGGCAGGTGGCCTTCGGGCTGACCGACAGGCTGACGGGGCGGTGGATGGGGCGGATTCCGCGGCTCATGCAGTGGCGGATGCGGAAATAACCATGGAAAGACGAAGGTTGAAGCAATGAACGAGCAGGCAGTTAAGACGACGTTGGACCCGACCGCTGCCCGCGCGGCGCTCGCCGATTCTCCGGGTGCGGATTGCCTGATGATCGACGGCGTTGCGCTGGCCTCGCGTCTGATCATGGGAACCGGTGGAGCGCCCAGTTTGGACGGGCTGGGAGCAGCGCTGCTGGCCTCCGGAACGGAGCTGACCACCGTGGCCATGCGGCGGCACAATCTGTCAGCCCCTGCCGGCACCTCGCTCTTTGCCCTGCTGCTGGAACACCACATCCGGGTGCTGCCCAATACCGCGGGATGCTTTACCGCACGCGAAGCCGTGATGACGGCGGAGCTGGCCCGCGAGGCGCTGGAAACGGATTGGGTGAAGCTGGAAGTCATCGCCGACGAGCGCACGTTGTTGCCGGACGCCGTCGAACTCGTTGACGCCACGGAACAACTGGTGGGCCGCGGGTTCAAGGTCTTCGCCTATACCAATGACGACCCGGTGCTGGCGCTGAGGCTGGAAAACCTGGGCGCGGCGGCCGTGATGCCGCTCGGCGCGCCGATCGGCACCGGGCTAGGCATTTTGAATCCGCACAACATTGAACTGATCGTCGCGCGGGCCTCCGTTCCGGTGGTGCTTGATGCCGGTATTGGCACCGCCTCCGACGCGGCACTCGCGATGGAACTGGGCTGCGACGCCGTCCTGCTGGCGACTGCCGTCACGCGTGCCCAAGACCCGGTCAGGATGGCGGAAGCCTTTAAACATGCCGTGATCGGCGGTAGGCTGGCCGCACAGGCCGGGCGGATTCCACGGCGTGAACACGCGCTGGCCTCCTCAGCGATGGAGGGTCGACCGGACCTCTAGCTGCCCATCATCTGATCGGCAGCACACGGACAACGAGGGAGCCCGCGATGGCAGCCACCGACGTTCTGAACCGGCAGCAGCTCCATGACGCGCTGGAGGTATTGCCGCACTGGAGCTACCGGTTGGGGGGTCTGCAGTCCGTGTTCAAGCTGTCGTCCGCCCGCGCGGCGCTGGATCTGCTGGCCCGCATCGGCGACCTGGCGGAGGCGGCCGGCCATCATCCGGACGTTGACTGGCGCTATAATCTGTTGTTCCTCAGGCTGACATCCCATGATGCCGGCAGCGAGGTGACCAGCCGGGACGCGGCACTTGCCAAGGAAATCTCAGCCGCCGCCGAAGAGGTTTCAGCCGCCGCGAAACCGGAGCTGAACCGGACGGTGGAGCTGGGCATCGACACGGCCGACCCGAGCGCCGTGGCCGAGACCTGGCGGCTGGCGCTGGGTTACAAGGACGGACCCTACGGCGATCTGGTGGACCCCTATGGTCGCGGCCCGAACGTGTGGTTCCAGAAAACGGAAACCCCCAACTCCAGCCGAATGCATGTGGATGTGCACGTCTGCGCCACGGAATCTCCCGCTGTACTCAGCGCTGTCGAAGGTACCGGGGCCGGGCTGGACCACAGCCATGCACCCCAGTGGGTAATTGTCACGGATGCCCAGCAGAACAGGCTGTGCATGTGCACCGAGGAAGGGCGCGGCCCGGATCTGTGAGGACGGATTTGCGCCCGGCAAGTGGCCCTCGTCGCAGGGTAAGGAACAAACGGCTCGTATGGAAGAACGACGCAGGTCGGCGGAGAAGCCAGGTGCTAGAGCTTGTCCGGGGACCGCAGCCGGCTGGGTTTGCGTGTGAACTCCTGAGGTTGGTCGAGAGGATGCGCAGAGCATCCTGCCCGGCTGACCTTTCGCCCTCGTCGAGAATGAGCCAGGATCGGTGCCGGGGGGTCTTTTAGCGCGCCTGCAAGGGTAATAATCCGTGACCGGTCGCTGCCCTTCATGGCCCCAATCAGGGCCAGAGCATCAGTGAGAGCAACGGATAGCACGGCAGTATTCGGTGCGCTGCAGGCACTGCGGTCATAGGGTGCCCCAGCCGCCCGGTGGCATGAGCAGATCCCGTACGGGGCGGTCGCCGTCGGAGAAGTCTGCTGTGCGCTCAGCTGAAGTCATGGAGCAACTCTCCGAGGATGCGGGCACCGGCTGAGCGTTCGCGCACAGCTAGGGAGTCCATCAGGTCGACGGTGAGGGTATGGTACCCACGGATGACGGCGTTGCCGGCCGGATCTGGCGCCATCCCGTAAGAGCGTGCAGATTCCTCTGCTTCGCCGTTGATCCATGGGGCCTCCTGTCCGGAGAGAAGGGCCAGGGCCGCCCACGTGGTTCGCTCCGTCCAGGCTCTGCCGGGGCTGGTGCGGGAGGTTGCCAGGCGTTCGACGGAGCCTGCATCGATCATGGTGTTGCGTCCGATGCTGTCGGTTCTGACCAGGCTGCCGGTCTTTACAAGCTGGTGAACTGATACGCGGCTAATGCCCAGACGTTCCATGGCTTCCGTGACGGTCATCGTGCTGTCGCTTCTGGGCATGCTAGGGCTATCCATGTAAGCGATTGTGTCAACGGCTAATTTATGTAAGTGATTATGCCGCTGCTCTCGCTTGTTTTGGCTCCCCAGGTACGGGGTTTCCGGTTTGCCGCTGGCGCGCCGGGGTTATCCTTTCTTCGTTCGGCTCGAGGCGTAGAGAACCGCCGGTATCCAGGGCTGCGACCACCTCACCACCACTGAAACCCGATACCCAGGCCTCAACCGGATCCTGCGATTCGAGAGCAATGCCTGGGAAACGTCACCCGCCAATTGAAGCGTCCGGAGCCCTGAGGGTGGACCCACCCCGACGGTCCAGCCGGTCCGGTACAAATGGCCGGGTTCAGTGCCCGAACAGCAGCGACGCTAGTTCAGTATTGGCGCAGGATGACGGTCATATGGGCCCTCTCGAACGCCGTCCGACGGCGTCCCAGCAGTTGCGTTGCCGTGGTGGATAGAACGACGCCGACCAGCAGCGAGGCAATCCACGGGATCCAGGTCAGTCCCGGCTGATAGCCGAGCCCGGCTGCTACCGTGATGATCCAGGTCAGCAGGGCAGCGGCCACAGCAATGCCCGCGGGGAGCAGTTCACCATACGTGTGGCGATGTTTTCGGTCCGTTCCCCACACGATGGCGCCGGCGGCCGCGGACAGCAAGGCGATGACCACAAGATCAACCATGGCGGTACCTCCCTGTTCCTGGCAGTCTGGTCTAGAGAGCGCCGAAGCCGACCCGGCGCGATTCTTCGGCACCAACCTCGACGTAGCCTAAAACGTTGGCGGGGACAATGACGACCCGGCCCTTATCATCGGTCAGGCGAAGCTCGGCGCCCTTCGAGATGGCCTCGGACACGAGGGTGGCGACCTCATCCGCATTCTGGGCGGACTCCAGCACAATTTCGCGTCCGACGTTCTGAATACCGATCTTGATTTCCACCGTGGTGTCTCCTTTTATTACCGGGCATATTGCGGATCCGGGCCCACGGCCCGTCCCTGAGTTTAGTCTAAGGCTCTTTGGGGAAGCGGCTGATTCCGCGCCAGGCCAAACGGTAAATCAGTTCACTGGCCACATCGAGGTCCAGATGCCCGTCGGTTTCCAACCAGTAGCGGGCACTGACCTGGGCCATTCCCGCCAGGGCACGGCCCAGCAGGGTGGCCTCGATATGGGGGAGCTTGGTGTCCTCGGAGATGACGCCGGCAATGGCATCGGCATAGGCGGCATTAAAGGTCTCGAGCCGGGCGGCGACCTCGGGATCGTTCACCAGATCCGATTCAAAGACGAACCGGTACGCCTGATCATCCTTGGCAATGAACTCGAAGTAGGCGCGCATCGTCGCCTGAACGCGGAACTTATTGTCCGTCGTCGAGCCCAAAGCGGCGATCAGCCGACTCGTCAGCTCGGCCAAATGGGCGTCGAGCAGAGCCAGATAGAGTTCACGTTTGCTGGGAAAGTGCTGGTACAGCACCGGCTTGCTGACGCGGGCGGTGTCGGCGATTTCATCCATCGCGGTGCCGTGGTAGCCGTTGGCGACGAAGACTTCCTGGGCGGCGGCCAACAGCTGGGCGCGCCGTTCATCGCGGGGGAGCCGGGCCAGCCGCGGGCGACCGCCGGCCCGTTGCGGGCCATGAGGATCCTGGGTCATGCCGTGGCGCCTTTCCGGTTCGCGCCCCACCGGAGCGTATCGATCCACTCTACCGGCCGGTAATATGACTGCGCTCACGCCAAGGGCATAGATTAATGTTTATGGTACCAACATTGCGGGCAAGCACCGCGCAGCGCAGTTCCGATTCCCCGGCCCTCCCAGCCCTGGTGGAGCCCGGTCCGGAACTGAGCCGGACGGAAATTGAGCGGTATTCGAGACACCTGATCATCCCCGAGATCGGCACCGAGGGGCAGCGTCGGCTGAAGAATGCCCGTGTTCTGGTGATCGGGGCCGGCGGTCTGGGCTCGCCGGCACTGCTGTATCTGGCCGCCGCCGGCGTGGGGACCATCGGGATCGTGGACGACGACGACGTGGACCTGAGCAATCTGCAGCGGCAGGTGATCCACTCGGTCGCCGATGTGGGCCGAAGCAAACTCGAATCCGCCAGGGATTCCATTGCGGCGTTGAATCCGCTGGTGAACGTGCGGCTGCATCCGCTCCGGCTGGATTCATCCAACGCGCTGGAAATGTTTGCCGATTACGATCTGATTCTGGACGGCGCGGACAACTTCGCCACCCGCTATCTGGTTAACGACGCCGCTGCGCTGCAGGGCAAACCCTATGTTTGGGGCTCCATCCTGCGCTTCGATGGACAGGTCAGCGTCTTTTGGGAGAAGTTCGGCCCCAGCTACCGTGACCTGTACCCGGAGCCGCCGGCCGCAGGATCCGTCCCCTCCTGCGCCGAGGGCGGGGTGTTCGGGATGCTCTGCGCCGCCGTCGGCTCCATGATGGTGATCGAAGCCGTGAAGCTGATCACCGGCGTAGGCCGTTCCCTGCTCGGCCGCCTTTTGATTTTTGACGCCCTGGGCTCCAGCTGGCGGGAAATCAGCATTTCCAAGGACCCGGACGCGGTGCCCGTGGCCGGCCTCGTGGACTATGCGGACTTCTGCGGTGTACCGGCGGCCGCGGCCGGGACAGACACAACGGACACCATTTCGGCCCGCGGTCTCGCGGCACGGCTTGCCGCCCGGGATCGCGGAGAAGACGGTTTTGAGCTCATCGATGTCCGCGAGCCGGGAGAATTCGGCATCGTGCGCATCCCCGGATCCGTGCTGATCCCGCTGGCCGGGATCCAGACCGGCAGCGCGCTGCCACGGATCGCGCGCGACGTGCCGCTGGTGCTGCACTGTAAGTCCGGCGCCCGCTCGGCCCAGGCGCTGGCGAGCCTGCAGGCGGCCGGTTACGACGACGTCGTCCATTTGGATGGCGGCATACTCGCCTGGGTGCGGGACGTGGAACCGGACAAACCCGTCTACTGACCGGTCACTGACCCCTAACTGACTCTTGACTGACCCGTTACCAGGCTGCCGATCGACCTGAGGTGCTCATTTTGCAGCTAGGGAGAGCCGATTGCCCCAGAATACGCACCCATATTCGACGATGCCCAGAACAGGAAGAGCTTATGGACACCTCCGCAGAACATGTCACCTCGGCAGAACAAATGACATTGCAGCATAAGATCAACTCCGGCTTCGGGGCACGCTCCACCGCGGAGGAGGTGCTTCAAGGCCTTGACCTGGAGGGAACCACCGCGATGGTGACGGGCGGTTATTCAGGACTGGGGCTGGAAACCACGAAGGCGCTGGCCGCGGCGGGTGCATGGGTGGTGGTTCCGGCCCGCCGGCCGGATCATGCTCAGGAGGTCCTCGGCTCCGCCGGCCTTTATCCGGACCGGGTGGCCGTTGATGCCCTGGATCTGGCGGATCAGCACAGCGTAAAAGACTTCAGCGCCCGCTTTCTGGATTCCGGGCGCAGCCTGGACATCCTGATCAACAACGCGGCCATCATGGACAGCGCGGAAAAACGCGTGGTTTCGGGCTGGGAGTCGCAGTTCGCCACCAACCCTTTGGGCCATTACACCTTGACCAATCTGCTGTGGCCGGCCCTGACCGCCGGCGGCGGTGCGCGTGTCGTCGCGTTGTCCTCCACCGGGCACAAGCTCTCCGGTATCCGGTTCGACGATCCGCAGTTCAACACCGGCTATGACAAATGGCAGGCGTATGGACAGGCCAAGACGGCGGACAGTCTCTTTGCCGTCTGGCTGGACCGGCGCGGACGCGGCGCGGGGGTGCGGGCCTTCGCCGCACATCCGGGCGGCATCATGACCGAACTGCAGCGCCACTTGCCCCGTGAAGAGATGATTGCCGCCGGTTGGTTGGATGCGCAGGGCAAAGTCGATCCGCGGTTTAAATCACCGGAGCAGGGCGCCGCGACTTCCATCTGGGCCGCCACGGCGCCCGTGCTGGCGGAGATGGGTGGAGTCTACTGCGAGGACTGTGATATCGCCGAGCCGACCGACCCGGATTCGCCCACGTCCCGGCTGGCCGGCGTCGATGCGCACGCAGTGGACCCGGATGCCGCGGCCAGGCTCTGGGATCTTTCCGCGGAGCTCACCGGCATTAACGTGTTCGCTTAGGTGTCGCTGCTCTCCGCGGACGGCTGGACGGACACGCTGGTCGGTGCGATCACCCGAGGAGCGCCGCTGGATCCCGCCGGCCCCGTGCTGATAATGATTCTGGCCGCCGCCGTGGTACTGGCGGTCCCCGGTATTGTGTGGCGGCACTTCGGCATTTATGTCACGGTGGTCCACGAACTCGGCCACGCCTTTGCCGCGCTGCTGACCGGGCAGCGGCTGACCGGCATTCGGATCCGGTCCGACCAGTCCGGAACGACGCATACCCTCGCGCGGGGACGGTGGCCGGCGGTCTGGTCCGGCTTCTGGGGCTATCCCGCGCCGGCCGCGGTTGGCGCAGCGCTGGTGCTCGCCGCGTTGACCGGCTGGCAGAGCGCGGCACTCCTAGCGGGCGCCGTTGTCATGCTGCTGTCCCTGCTCTTTGTCCGCAACTGGTTCGGCGCCCTGGCCGTGCTGGTCTGCGCCGCGGTATCCGTGGCGCTGCTGTACCTGGCGGACGGGCGTGTCCAGGGCCATGTGCTGCTGGTGCTCGGCGCGGCGCTGCTGCTGGGAGCCGTGCTGGCCTGGTTCAACGTCATCGCGGTGCACCTGACGCGGCGGAACCGGCTGGCTTCCTCGGACGCGTACCTTTTGTACCGGCGGACGGGGATTCCGTCCGTCGTGTGGCTGCTGCTGATGGGCACGGTGATCGCGGCATGCGCGTGGGCCGCGGTCACCGCAGTGCTGATAGCGGGCTGAGAGGGGCACCGCTCCCCGACAACGGGGCCGAGCCGCGACAATCCGCTCCGCGTAAGCGGGGCCGAGGCCGGGGCCATGAGAACGGCGCCTGATTGGGCTGCGAAAAGGCCGGCCGGGGCCGTGAGAACGGCGCCGGATTGGGCTGCGAAACTGTGGCCGGACCGCGGGGACGGGGCCGGACCGCGAGAACGGTGCTGGGCAACTGCGTTTTCGCGGGGCAACTGCGTTCTCGGCGGGGAGGCGTGGGCCGGTACAGCGGGGCCGGGCACCGGACGGAGTTCAGGCCGTGTCGGCCGAGCGGTCAACCGGGCATTCGAGCGGAGAAACGGCAGCCGGCTGATCCACCGTGATGCCAAAAAGAGCCTCGAGGCCGGCCAGGTAGCTGTCCTGCTCGCCGGCGGCCGCCAATTCGCGGGCCCGGACCGTCGGGATATGCAGCAGCGACTTGACCATCCGGCGCATCGCGAATTCCACTTCCTCTGCCGCGGCGGTGCAGCCGTGCTGGGCACGTACGCGGGCGATCTCGGTATCCAGCACGCCCATGGTGTGTCGGCGCAGTGCCACGATGGCGCTGTCCATGGAGCGGACGCTCTGCTGATCTTCGAAGCTGCGGGCGGCCTCGGCAACGATGCTGCTGGCGTGCGCCATCGATTCCGTCTGCTCCGTCGGTGCGGCCAGCCGGACGGATTCGAGCGTCAGCAGTTCGACGCCGTCCAGTTCCGCCACGGCCGGATCGAAGTCGTGGGTCAGCGCCAGATCAACAATGACCAGCGGGCGCGCCAAACGGCGGCGCAGGCGGGCAATTTCTGCCGCGTCGACGCGATGGTCCGATCCACTGCAGCCGATCAGGATGTCCGCGGCGGCGACGGCGCCCTGGAGACTCTCGGCTGTCAGCGCGGTCCCGCCGCGCGTTGCGACGAAAGCCGCTGCCCGGCCGGAGGAGGAGAAGACCGAGATGTCCCGGCAACCGCGTTCGGTGAGCCTGGCCATGGTGGCGCCGGCGTAGGCTCCGGTGCCGAAAATGACGGCCCGTGAGCCGGAGAAGTCCCCGCCGGTACCCTCCCGGCTGACCCAGTCGCCGGCGGCATGGGTCCCTCCGTCAGCGGCAGGGGTCCCGCCATCAGCGGTAAGGCGTGCGGCGGACATGGCCGGCCGTGCGTCGCCGAGTTCGGCAGCCAGATCCAGTGCCACCGAGACGATGGAGAGCCCACGGCTGCCCAGCGCGGTCCGCGCGCCAACATCTTTGGCGGCCTTGGAGGCGGACTGAAACAGCCGGACCAGGGCGGGGCTGGCGGTCGAATCCTGCTGGGCGCCGGTCAGGGCGCGCCGGACCTGGCCGGCAATTTCGCGTTCACCGACGACGGCGGAATCCAGTCCCGCGCTGACGGCAAACAAGTGCCGGCTCACGGCCGGTCCGCTGCGCGTTTCGAACGCACGGGAGACGGTGTGTTCGGAGAGCCCGCTGGTCTCGCTGATCCGGCTGATGACCGCGGAACGTGCCGCTTCGACGTCGTCGTCCGTCTTTGTCTCGGCGTAAATCTCATACCGGTTACAGGTCGCAAGCGCCACCGCGCCGAGGATTTGGGGGTGGCTATCGAGCACGGACAAAGGGACCTCGGAGGCGCCGGCGCTCAGGCGGGCAACTGTCTCGAGGTCAATATCGGCGTGCGACGCAACAAGGGAGAATAGGACCACAACCCCTCCATAGTACCGACTTCTTGGCCAGATAGAACAAGCAAGGGGAGCCATAGCTGAATTCTGACCGGTGATCTTCGTTACCTCGGACGGATACAGCCCGGCGCCCGCGCACGGTCCTGGCGCGGTTTTGACGCCATGCGGCCGGATGACCGGCCGCCGTTGCCTCCCCGAAGCCGGAGCCGGAGCCTGGGCCTGGGGCTGGGGCTGGGCCTGGGGCGGCAGTTGGGATGGGAGCCGGAACCAGCACAGCGGCACTGCGGTTATCCAATTGGGCAGATCTTCGGCAGAATCAGAGCCATGACACTTAGCCAGACACATCCGCTGATGGATGGCCGCACCGCCGATTCGCCGCTGATCACCGCCTACCGCGGGGGGAAGCCGTCGCGGCGGCCGGTGTGGTTCATGCGCCAGGCCGGGCGTTCACTGCCTGAATACCGGGCGCTGCGCAAGGGCGTGGCGATGCTGGAGTCCTGCCTGAACCCTGAACTGGCCTCGGAGATCACCGTGCAGCCGGTCCGGCGGCACGACGTGGACGCAGGCATCTTTTTCTCCGACATCGTCATCCCGCTTAAGCTGGCGGGCGTCGGCGTCGACATTGTCCCGGGCGTGGGTCCGGTGCTGGATGCGCCGATCCGCACGGCCGCGGATGTGGGCGCCCTGCCCACGCTGACCGACGAAGCGCTGGAGCCGATCCGCGAGGCCGTCCGGCTGACGGTGGCCCAGCTCGGAAAGACGCCGCTGGTCGGCTTTGCCGGGGCGCCGTTCACGCTGGCCGCGTACATGGTGGAGGGCAAACCCTCGCGGGATCATCTGGGCCCGCGCACCATGATGCATGTGGATCCGGCTGCCTGGCAAGCACTGACCCGGTGGGCGGCAGACGCGTCCGGGATGTTCCTGCGCGCCCAGCTGGAAGCCGGGGCCAGCGCCGGCCAGCTCTTCGACTCCTGGGCAGGTTCGCTGGGGCTGGCCGATTACACCCGCTACGTGGCCCCCGCGTCCTCACGTGCACTGGATCATGTGCGCGATCTGGGGGCGCCGCTGATCCACTTCGGTACGGGGACATCCGAGCTGCTCGGGGCCATGCACGACGTCGGGGTGGACGTGATCGGGGTGGACTACCGATTGCCGCTGGATGAAGCCAACCGCCGGCTGGGCGGAAAGGTGCCGCTGCAGGGCAACATCGATCCGGCTCTGCTGTCCGCGCCCTGGGAGGTGCTCGAAGCCCACGTGCGCGAGGTCATCACTGCCGGTGCCGCCGCGCCCGGGCACGTGCTGAACCTGGGGCACGGTGTGCCACCGGAGACGGATCCGGCCGTCCTTACCCGGGTCGTGGAACTGATCCACTCGATCCAGCCGTGATGTCGGCAGGGGAGCCACAGTCACGGCCGCAGCCGCGTCCACGATCGAAGCCGCGCGCGGTCGTCGTCGGCGGCGGAATCTCCGGACTGGTGGCGGCCCGTGACCTCGCCGCGGCCGGCCATCGGGTCACCGTGCTGGAAGCCGGGCACGCCTTCGGGGGCTGCGTGGGCTCGCACGGGGTGGCAGGCCTGCTGCTGGACAGCGGCGCGGAGTCTTTTGCCACGCGTTCGACGGCGGTCGCAGACCTGGCGGCCGACCTCGGGCTGGGCGGCAGCATCGTCTCGCCCGACCCCGCCGGCGCCTGGGTGCAGTTGCCGGACGGCCCGTTGCCGCTGCCCAGGACCGGAGTACTGGGAATTCCTGCCGATCCGCACGCGCCGGAAGTCCGCCGGGCGCTCGGTTTCGCCGGTTCTCTGCGCGCAGCGCTGGATGCCCGGCTGCCCGCGTCGGTGGGGACGACGGCGGAAGAGTGCAGCGTTGCGGCGCTGGTGCGGGCCAGGATGGGCCGGAAGGTGCTGGAGCGTCTTGTGGCCCCGGTGGTGGGCGGCGTGCATTCCGCGGATCCTGAACTGATCGACGTGGACGTGGTGGCGCCTGGGCTGCGCAAGGGGATCCTGCAGCATGGTTCACTGGCCGCCGCGGTGTCGGCCCAGCGTGCATCCGCCAAGGCTGGATCCGCGGTGGGCGGGCTTGCCGGCGGGATGTTCACGCTGGTCTCCGCCCTGACGGCGGCCTTGCGGCAGGCCGGGGTGGAACTGCATGTGGGGCATCCGGTGACTGCGATTTCGCGCAATGCGCCGGCGGAATCTGTTACGAAAGCGCGGGGCGGGGCCAATAGATCGTTTGCCGCAGGAGCGTGGACCGTGTCGGCCGGGGACTGGACCACTCAGGCGGATGTTCTGGTGGTGGCCACCGACGGACCGGCGGCTGTGCGTTTGCTGGGGCCAGCCGTTCCCGCACTCGCCGAACACGCTCCGGCTGCCGGGCCGGATGTGCGGTTGGTGACGCTGGTGCTGGATTTGCCGGAGCTGGACACGAAACCCCGCGGCACGGGCATTCTGGTGGCCCCGCAGACCTCTGGCATCCGGGCAAAGGCGCTGACGCATGCCACCGCAAAGTGGCAATGGCTGGCCGATCTCGCCGGCCCCGGTAGGCATGTCCTCCGGCTCTCCTACGGCCGCGCCGGGACGGAACCCGCAATGCCGAGTCCTGCCGGGCCGAGCCGCGCCGGGACGGAACCCGCCACCGATGAGGAGCTGCTCGCCGCAGCACTCGCAGACGCGTCCACCCTGCTAAGTCAGACGGTCAGCCGCGGCGTGCTGGTGGACTGGGACGTGGTCCGGTGGCCCGGTTCATTGCCGTTTGCCGCCGTCGGGCACCGCAAAGAGGTGGCCGAGGTCCGCGCCATTGCGCGGCGGCAACCCGGGCTGCTGCTGCTCGGCGGCTGGCTGGCCGGGAATGGCCTGTCCGCCGTGGTGATGGATGCCCGAGCCGCGGTGGCGCTCCTGCTGTCGGACTGATGCAGCCGCACTTCGAAGACGGCCACCACTAGGCTTCGTGGCCTGTGAGTTTCGCAACTTCTACCGGCTGTAGAGGTCGTCGGTTTCAACTTTCGGGTCCGGAGGGGCAAACTGGTAACCATGAGCCACACTTCTGCGGAATCTGTCACTAAAACTTCTGATCCGGAAACGTTCGATACGACGCCGGTTACGAGTCCGTTTACCCTCTGGACGGTCTTCAAACGCGTTGGGCTGCCGGGTGCGGGCAGCGAACAGCGCGTCGCCGCTTTTGAAGAACTGGTAGCCGGCTTGGCAACAGAGCACATCACCTTGCGCGGGGCCTACGACGTCTCCGCCATGCGCAGCGACGCCGACGTGATGATCTGGCTGATCGGTCCCAGCGCGGACGGACTCCAACAGGCCGTCCGGCAGATCCGCCGGAGCGATCTGTTCACCGGTACGGAGATTGCCTGGTCGGCTATGGGCGTGCACCGCGAGGCTGAGTTCGCCAAGAACCATGCCCCGTCCTACATGTCCAAGACAGAGCCCAAGGACTGGGTCTGTGTGTACCCGTTCGTCCGCTCCTACGAGTGGTACATCCTCCCCCCGGAGGAGCGCGGCAAGATGCTGCGCGACCACGGCATGCTGGGCCGGGATTTTCCGGGAGTACTGTCCAACACCGTCTCGTCCTTCGCCCTCGGTGACTGGGAATGGATCCTGGGACTGGAAGCCGACGACGTGCTGGACCTGGTTGATCTGATGCGCCATCTGCGCGCTACGGAGGCCCGCACGCATGTCCGCGAAGAAATCCCGTTCTACACCGGCCGCCGGATCAGTGCCGGCCAAATTGCCGAGGTTTTGCGATGACGCAGGAGGCAAAGGGGGCCGTTTCCGTAGTGAATCCGGTCACCGAGGCCGGCCGGAAGGCACCGAGGAACTACGACGCCGTCCTGCTCGCCTCGTTCGGCGGACCGGAAGGCCAGGATGACGTGATTCCGTTCCTGCGCAACGTCACGCGCGGACGCGGCATTCCGGATGAGCGCCTCGAAGAGGTCAGCCAGCATTACCGCGCCAATGGCGGCATCAGCCCAATCAACGCGCAGAACCGCGTGCTGAAAACGGATCTGGAAGCCGAGCTCGCCTCCCGGGGCATCGGCCTGCCGGTGTTGTGGGGCAACCGGAACTGGGCGCCTTATATCGCGGACACACTGCAGGAAGCCTACGACGCCGGCCACCGCCGGCTGCTGATGATCACCACCAGCGCCTATTCCTGTTACTCCAGCTGCCGGCAGTACCGGGAGGACATCGGCGTCGCGCTGACCGACACCGGGCTCGACGGCAGGCTGGCCGTGGACAAGGTCCGCCAGTATTTTGACCACCCCGGTTTTGTGGAGCCCTTTATTGAAGGTACCGCCGCGGGACTGGCCAAGGTGCGTGCCGATCTGGCCGCAGCTGGCACCCCTGATGCGCCGGTGCACGTCCTTTTTTCCACGCACTCCATTCCATTGCGCGATGCGGAGGCGGCCGGACGCTCCGAGGATGAGCCACGCCGCTTTGCCGAGGGCTCCGCTTATGTGGCCCAGCACCTGGCCAACGGAGCCGAGGTAATAAAGCGGGCTGATGCCGTCACCGGTGCGGCCGCACCCACCCCGTGGTCACTCGTCTACCAGTCCCGGTCCGGCGCGGCGCACGTTCCGTGGCTGGAACCGGATATCAATGATGCGTTGGACGAGCTGGCCGGGCAGGGCGTCAAGGGCGTGGTGGTAGTGCCGTTGGGCTTCGTCACGGACCACATGGAGGTTGTCTGGGATCTGGACACCGAAGCCAAAGAGACCTGCGAAAGACTGGGACTGGCCTTTGACCGCGTCCCGACACCGGGCACACACCGGAAATTCATCGCCGGTCTGGCGGATCTGATCTGCGAACGGACCATGGCGAACTACATCACGGACCGTCCGGCCATGACGGATCTCGGACCGTGGTACGACGTCTGCCGGCCGGGCTGCTGCGCTAACTTCCGCGGGGAAACGCCCAGCATCGCCGGCGCGGACAGCACCGTTGGACGGTAGCCGGGTGGACACGGTAAAAGTAGGCACCCGGGCGAGCAGGCTGGCGCTGACCCAGACGCAGCAGACCGCTGACAGGCTCGCCGCCGTCGGAGGTTTTGCCGTCGAGCTGGTGCACGTAAAGACCGACGGCGACGTCCTGACCGGACCGCTGTCGCAGATGGGCGGCACCGGAGTTTTTGTGACCGCGCTCCGTGACGCGCTGTTGACCGGACGCTGCGACGTTGCCGTGCATTCGCTCAAGGACCTCCCGACAGGGGCCGCGGAGGGGCTCAAATTAGCGGCAATACCCGTTCGTGAGGATGCCCGGGACGCCCTGTGTGCGCGCGCCGGACTGACGTTCGATGACCTTCCCGCAGGCGCGAAGGTGGGGACAGGCTCGCCGCGCCGTGCGGCCCAGCTGCGCGCCGCACGGCCGGATCTTCAGATCGTCGATATCCGCGGCAACGTCGATACCAGACTGGGTCGCGTCGCAGGGCTGCCGGGTAACGCCGACGTACCCATTCTGGAGGGCAAATCCGGCGACCTGGACGCTGTCGTGCTGGCGGCAGCCGGGCTTGGACGAATCGACAGGCTTGATGTGGTCAGCGAGTTCTTCAGTCCCGACATCATGCTCCCGGCGGCGGGGCAGGGCGCGCTGGCCGTCGAGTGCCGCAGGGCCGATGCCCCCGGAAGCTTTGGTCCGGTGACCGGAACCGCCAGCGGTGTGCCCGGAGAGTTGGCGCGGGCATTGGCCGCGCTGGACGACCGCGACACCCGGCTCGCCGTCACTGCCGAACGGGCTCTGTTGGAGCGCCTTGAGGCCGGCTGCAGTGCTCCGGTCGGGGCCCTCGCGCTCCGGAAGGGCAGCATGTTGTATTTGGACGCGGTGGTCTGTGCCGTGGACGGCACGGCATCCGTGCGCCGGAAAAAGGCAACCGACGGCCTTACCGAAGTCGGTGCCACGCTGCTCGGCATCGATCTGGCCGAGGAACTGTTGGCCCACGGCGCCGGGGATCTGGCCGACCTGGCCGGCAGCGGGAAATGATTCCGCGGGAACAGGCACCGCGGTCAGGTATGTCGGCCGGCTCCGCTCTGGGCGGACTCCGGGTCGCCATTACACGGAGCCCTGACCGCGCGGACGCGCTGGTACATGCCCTGCAGGACCAAGGGGCCGTCCCGTTCCTGGTGCCTCTGATCGATTTTGAGCTTGCCCCCGATCAGGACTCGTTGTCAGGGCGCCTCGCGGCGCTGGCGGCCGGGGAGTACGACTGGCTATTGGTCAGCAGCATTACCACGGTGCGCGCGCTGAAGCAGTGGTGTGCCGAACGCGGAACCGAGCTGCCGGCGCTGGTCCCGGCCGGGACACGGGTTGCCACCATCGGGCCTACGTCGCGACGGGTGCTGGAGGCCGAGGGACTTACCGTGCAGCTGGCCCCTGAGGACGTGCAGTCCGCTGCCGGTCTGGTGGCCTTGTGGCCGGCCGGAGCGGCACGGGTCCTGCTGCCGCATTCCAACCTCGCCGACCCGGCCCTGGCGGCCGGCATGAGCCGGGGCGGGGCCGCGGTCGACTCGGTCACGGCATACGTGACGGTTGACTACCCGGCCCGGACGGAGCAGCGGCTCACCGCCGTGCTGGCTTCCGGTCAACCAGGCGCCGCGGCGCCGGTCAATGGCCTCGTCAATAACGGTACGGCCTGCGACGGCCGGGCCAGTTACCGTGCGCCCGCCCCAGCGCTGACGCCGGCGCAAGCGAAGGTGCTGATCAGCGGCGGCGGGCTTGACGCCGTCGTCGCCGCGTCAGCAAGCGCGGCCCGGAGCATTGCCCGCCAGCTCGCGCCGCTGCCCCAGCGATGTCTGCTGGTCGCCATCGGCGAACCGACCCGTGACGAAGCTGTCCGGCTGGGCCTTGCCGTCGCGGCCACGGCGAAGAAACCAACGCCGGCCGGAATTGTGGAAGCGCTGGTACAGGCCGTGAAAGACGCCGCGGCCACCGAGCCGGCCGTCCGCGCATCCGTAACCGCGGCTGCCGATCCGAAGGAGTCCTCATGAGTTTCCCCCACCACCGTCCGCGCCGGCTGCGCGCCACCAACGCGCTTCGCCGCCTCACGACCGAATTCCGGCTGGATCCGGCCGAGCTGATTCTGCCCGCCTTTATCCGCGAGGGTCTGAACAATCCGTTGCCCATCAACTCCATGCCGGGCGTGGTCCAACACAGTACCGAATCGCTGAAGCGTGCGGCGGTCCAAGCCGTGGAGCACGGGGTGGGCGGGATCATGCTCTTCGGCGTACCCGCCGAGCGCGATGCCACCGGCTCCGCCTCGCTGGACCCGGACGGCGTGTTGAACAAGGCCATCCGCGATGTCCATGCGGAGGTCGGCGATGATCTGGTGGTCATGAGCGATCTCTGTCTGGACGAGTTCACCGATCACGGCCACTGCGGCGTGCTTAACGCGTCCGGCGGCGTGGATAACGATGCCACGCTGGAAATTTATGCGGACATGGCCGTGGCACAGGCGCGGGCCGGTGCTCAGGTGCTGGCGCCGTCGGGCATGATGGACGGTCAGGTAGCGGTCATCCGGCAGGCGCTGGACGCCGCCGGATTCGAGGAAACGTCCGTGCTGGCGTACGCCGCGAAGTACGCGTCGGCGTTCTACGGTCCCTTCCGGGAAGCCGTTGATTCCCAACTGACCGGGGACCGGCGGACCTATCAGATGGATCCGGGTAACCGGCGGGAGGCCCTGCTGGAGGTAAAGTTGGACCTCGCCGAGGGCGCTGACATGGTGATGGTGAAACCGGCCATGAGCTATCTGGATATTTTGGCCGACGTGGCCGCGATGTCCCCGGTTCCGGTCTCCGCCTATCAGGTGTCCGGCGAATACGCGATGATCGAAGCCGCGGCCGCGAACGGCTGGATCGACAGGCGCCGCGCCATCGAGGAATCCGTGCTCAGCATCAGGCGGGCCGGCGCTTCCATGGTCCTGACCTACTGGGCCACCGAACTGGCCGGCTGGCTGAAAAACCCCTAAGCCCCTCACGGCCTGAAAGAATGGACCTATGATCAGCACAGACATTTCAGCTTCACTCTTCGACCGGGCCAAGTCCCTGATGCCCGGCGGCGTCAATTCCCCGGTACGCGCCTTCGGCTCGGTGGGCGGGACGCCGCGTTTCATGGTGTCCGCCAAGGGCGCCCATCTCACGGACGCGGACGGACGCGACTATGTGGACCTGGTCTGCTCCTGGGGGCCGGCCCTGCTGGGACACGCCCACCCGGACGTTCTGGCGGCGGTGCATGCCGCCGTCGACCGCGGACTGAGCTTCGGGGCCTCGACGCCGGCCGAGGCGGAACTGGCGTCGCTGGTGCAGCAGCGCGTGCCCGCCGTCGAACGGCTACGCATGGTCTCCACCGGTACCGAGGCGACCATGACGGCGGTCCGGCTGGCCCGCGGGTTCACCGGACGTAACCTGATCATCAAGTTCGCCGGCTGCTACCACGGGCATCTGGACTCGTTGCTGGCCGCCGCGGGCTCCGGCCTGGCCACCCTGGCGCTGCCCGGCTCGGCCGGCGTCACCGCTGCCACCGCCGCGGAAACGCTGGTGCTGCCTTACAACGATCTGGGCGCCGTTGAGGCGGCCTTTGCCCGGCATGGTCACAGCATTGCCGCGGTCATCACGGAGGCCGCGCCGGCCAATATGGGCGTGGTGGCTCCGGGCGAGGGCTTCAACGCCGGGTTGTCCCGGATCACCGCCGGGCATGGCGCGCTGCTGATCCTCGACGAGGTGCTGACCGGATTCCGCACCGGACCGGCCGGCTACTGGGGGCTGACCGGCGGAGCGCTTGGCGGGACGTCCGGGGCGCCGGTCGGGGGGACAACAGGGAGCTCAACAGCTTCGGGTCCGGAGTGGACGCCGGACCTGTTTACCTTTGGCAAAGTGATCGGTGGGGGACTCCCGACGGCGGCGCTGGGCGGCCGCGCGGAGGTCATGGACTACCTGGCACCGGTGGGACCGGTCTACCAGGCGGGCACCCTCTCCGGGAATCCGGTGGCCATGGCAGCCGGTGTCGCCACGCTGACCGCGGCGACGGCGGACGTCTATGCAACCGTAGATGCACGGTCGATGGAGCTGTCCTCGGCGCTGTCCCAGGCTTTGAGCACGGCCGGAGTGGACCACAGCATCCAACGCGCCGGCAGCCTCTTCTCCGTCGCCTTCGGCACGTCCGAACGGGGCGTGCACAACTACGAGGACGCCCAGGGACAGGAGACGTTCCGTTACGCGCCGTTCTTCCACGCGATGCTGGACGCCGGTGTCTATCTGCCGCCGTCGGTCTTTGAGGCGTGGTTCCTTTCCGCGGCGCACGATGACGCGGCGATGAACCGTATCGTGGACGCGCTTCCTGCTGCGGCGAAGGCCGCCGCAGCCGCCTAACTAGGACGCCGGCCGGGTACACCCGGCCGGATGCCGCTGAAATGGACCGGTGCCGTGGGAATCTCCACGGCACCGGTCCATTTGTCTGGCATTATGCCGTCCCGGGATGGCTGCCCACCGGTTCTCGGACTACAGAACGTCGGAGAGGAAGCCCCGCAGCCGGTCCGTCTCGGGGGCGGTGAAGAGCTGATCAGGGGATCCGGTCTCCACCACGACGCCGGCGTCCATGAAAGTCACCGTATCCGAGACATTGCGGCAGAAGCCCATCTCGTGGGTCACAACCACCATTGTCATACCCGACTTCGCCAAATCTGCCATCAACGCGAGGACCCCCTTGACCAGCTCCGGATCCAGGGCCGACGTGGCCTCGTCGAAGAACATGACTTCCGGCTGCATCGCCAGCGCACGGGCAATGGCCACGCGCTGCTGTTGGCCGCCGGAGAGGTTGGCGGGGCGTGCGTCGGCCTTGTGCCGAAGCCCGACAAGGTCGAGCTGTTCCAGCGCTTGGACGCGTGCCTGATCTTTGGGGACTTTGCGCAGCTTCCGCAAGGCCATCGAGACATTTTCCACCACGGTCTTGTGCTGGAAGAGGTTGAATTGCTGGAAAACCATGCCGATCCGCTGGCGCAGCTGGTCCGGATTCTCCGTCAGGACGGACTTCCCGTCGAGCAGGATGTCACCCTGATCGGGTTCGATGAGCCGGTTCATCACGCGCAGCAGTGTGGATTTTCCGGAGCCGGAGGGGCCGATCACCGAGGCGGTGGTGCCCTTTTCAACGTGCAGATCAATCCCCCGCAGCACGTGGTTGGGGCCGAAGGACAGGTGCAGATTCTTGCCGGTCAGAGTGCCGGAGCTGATCTCAGCCATGGTTACGCGCCCTTTCCGACGACGGCGGCGGCTTCATCGGGCTGGAGTTTCTCCGGCCGGCCGGTGCGGAGCCTGTTGTCGATGAAGTTCACCAGATGGGTCAGCGGTACCGTCAGCACCAGGTAAAGGATGCCGGCGGCCACCAGGGGAGAGAGGTTTCCGGAGTTGGCGGCCGCATCATTGCCGACCCGGAAGATCTCGCGCTGACTGGCCAACAGACCAAGCAGATAGATCAGCGACGAGTCTTTAATTAGGGAGATCATCTGGTTGACCAGCGCCGGCAGCACGCGCCGGATACCCTGCGGCACCACGACCAGCTGCATGGAAGTCCCATAGCTGAACCCCAGGGCACGGGATGCTTCCAGCTGCCCCTTCTCCACGCTTTGAATACCCGATCGGAAGATCTCACCTATGTAGGCGGCCGCCATCAGGGAGAGCGCCAGAACACCTAACGGGAACGGATTGGTGGAGCCGGTAAGCTGGCGGACGGAGGGGCCCAGACCGATGCCGATCAGCAGGATCGTCACGATGGCAGGCAGACCGCGGAAAATGTCCGTGTAGATCCGTGCGATCCATCGCCACAAGGGATTGCGCGAGATGCCCATGATCGCCAGGATCATGCCCAGGACGGACCCGATAATGCCGGCCGAAACAGCCAGAATCAATGTATTGGGCAAACCAACCGTGAGCAGGTTGGGCACTACGGCGCCCATGGCCTTCCAGTCAAAGAATGTTTTGAGAAGTTGCTCAAATGCGTCCATAATCGGCCCTACGGGAGGGTGACTGCCTTGCTGCCGGGCTTCCACGTCTTCGGGGTCTCGCGGGTCGGGTACCACTCCTTGACCAGCTTGGACCAGGTCCCGTCGGTGATCACAGCGTCCAGGCCGGAGTTCAGGGCGTCGATGAGAGCCTGGTTCTTGGAGTTCACCGCGTAGGCGGTGAAGTTCTGGGTGTTAATGACGGTCTCCGCAATCACGGTGCCGTCGCCGTCCTTGACCTGGCCGGTTGCCTGCTGGGAGGGCGCAACCCACGCGTCAACCTGGCCGTTCTTCAGATTGGCGTACAGGGAATTGTAGTCATTGAAGCGCACCGGCTCGATCTTGAGCGTATTCGTGACGTAATCATCCTGGATCGACCCTTGGACAACGCCGATGCGATCGTCCTTGGTCAGGTCCTTGAATGACTTAATTCTGGAGTCGGTCTTGGCGACGACGGCCATGTAGCCGAAGTCGTAGCCGTTGGTGAAGCCCACGTTCTCACGGCGTTTGTCGGTGGTGGAGATGGAGGAGGATCCAACGTCGAACTGCTTGTTCTGCACCTGGGCCAACAGGGCGGAGAAATCCGTGGAGGCAAACTCGACCTTCAGCCCTAGCTTATCCCCGACGGCGCGAAGCAGCTCGTTGTCGAAACCGGTGAACTTGCCGGACTTGTCCAGGAAAATGTTCGGCGGGGCATCAGAGAGTGTGCCGACGCGCAGGGTGCCGTCAGTGATCAGTCCCAGCGCGGACTTGTCGATCTGGTCCAGCGGCGTCACGGTTTTCGTCGTGTACTTGTCCAGAGCCTGCTGGTCGCTGCCGGCCAAGGCATCGGTGGGCGAGGAGCCGCTGTCAGCGCTGCCACCGCAGGCGGAGAGTGAGACGGCCAGGGCGACGGCGACTGGAACGGTGGTTAACCACTTGAGGGCTTTGGTTTTCATCCGGCAATCACTTTCATAGAGGTCCGTACCGCAGGGCACGGCGGGAGGGGAATTCGGGTGGGCAGGGAGCCGGTGTGCTGGCGTGCAATAAGCGCCTTAGCAGAAACTCAACTTGCCGAACTAAATTATGTCATCCGGGTTGATTCGCAAGCCGGAATGCACAAGTGACGCCAATCATCGCTGTTCAACGAAGATAATTTGGTCACTCCTCCTACCCGACCTTCGGTTGCGGGGCTGGTGCGGCGCGGAGTGAATTCCTGCTGGCACTCGGTGGCCCCGCAGCCTTTATCGGGTCGTGTGAGATATGTCCCAATAACCGCCGGTGCGAATCGTCGGCGCGGATCGCTAGGGGAGCAGCGGCCAGTGTCCCTCGATAACGGCCGCCGGATTCTTCCGGCGCAGATAGCTCTGAAAGTCCGCCGCCTGGGCGGCGGCCCAGCCAACCTGGGAAGCGTGCAGCGCAGCGGCTTCGAGCCGCAGCTCGGGAAAGCGGAGTGCCAGCGCATCCGCGAGCCGGATGGTGGCAAGCGCATCGGCGGCGGAGGTGTGCGCGTCCTTAAGGCGGACGCCATACTCCGCGCACAGCGCCCCCAATGTCCGGCTGCCCTTACGGTATTTGTGCACCTGTTTGTTGCAGATGTACGGATCAATGACCGGCAAGGCACCGATCGGCAGCACGTTGTGACGGACGGATTCGCGGGCCAGAACGGTGAAGTCATAGCAGGCGTTAAACGCGATGACGGGGATACCGGCGGCGAATAGCCCCGTGAGCACCTGGGCCACCTCCGTTGCCGCCCGGGCGGCCGGAATGCCGTGCGTTCGGGCCCGCTCCGTCGTCACCCCGTGAATCGCCGTTACTTCAGCCGGAATCTCGATGCCGGGATCGGCAAGCCACTCGTGCTCGGCCGTCACCGTCCCGCCGCCGTCGACCACCACAATCGAAGCGGTGACCAGCCGCGCCTCGCGCGGATCGCGGCCGGTTGTCTCGACGTCGAACGCTGCCCTGGGGAGTGTGTGCCAACTGCTCATAAATCCACCGTACCGGCCGGCACCGACACTTCTTTCAACGCCCGCCGTGGGGTGCGACTCCCGTTTTGCCGCCATTGCGTCGCATCCTCCCGTTAGGCTGGAGAATATGCGTGCCGAGTTCATAAATGCGGTGCTGGAAGTGGTGGACCTTATTCCCTCCGGTGCCGTCCTCTCCTATGGAGATATTGCCGTGCTGCTGGACGACGGCGGCCCGCGGCAGGTGGGGTCCGTCATGTCCCATTACGGCAGTTCAGTGCCTTGGTGGCGGGTGGTAAGGGCCGGCGGCCAGCCGCCGGTCTGCCACGACGCGCGCGCTCTGGAGCACTACCGCGCGGAGGCGACGGCGCTGAAAGGGAGTGGGGGCTCCGGCGACGCGCGGACGGCTGGCGAGTCCCGGGCCGAGGAGGGCTGGCGGGTGGACATCGGCGCGGCACGCTGGCAGCCTTCCAACGACGATTTTGTGCTGCTCGACGGCATCCGGGACCGGTTGGCGGCGGGTAAAATGCCTGAGGCTCGGAAAATGTCAGAGCCTCATGATGAAGTTGTTTCATGATGCAGACGCCACTTCTCGAGCTGGTGCGCCCGGCCGCGGTTTCGGTTCAGGCGCCGGAACTCAGCGCCGACCAGGCGGCGGTGGTCGGGCTGGCGTCGGGAACCGGCCCCGTGCTGATCTGGGGTGCGCCGGGGACCGGTAAATCGACCGTGCTGGTGGAAGCGGCCGTCAAACGGATAGAGGCCGACGGCGTCGACCCCGCGGGTGTGCTGCTGCTGGGTCCCTCGCGGCTGGCCGCATCCGGGCTGCGCGACCGCCTGAGCGCCCGGCTGGACCGGAGCCTGAGCACCTCTCCGGCCCGCACCTGGGCTTCTTACGCCTTTGATGTGCTGCGCCGCGCGAAGGTGGAGGGCCGGTTGCCGCATCTGGAGCGGGCACCGAAGCTGCTCAGCGGCCCTGAGCAGGACCTGATCATCAAGGAACTGCTGGACGGTCACAGGCTGGGGATCGGCCGGGCACCGGCATGGCCGGAGGATCTGCGGGAGGCGCTCGGCACCCGCGGTTTCCGGCAGGAAATCCGGCAGCTTTTTGACCGCGTGATCGAGTACGGACTGGCACCGGAGGAGTTGGCCGCCCTGGGTGTGTCGAACGGCCGGCAGGACTGGATTGCCGCCGCGGACCTGTATGGCGAATACCGGGATGTTGTGGACTGGGGCAAGTCGGGCTCCTTTGACCCCGCCGGCATCATCACAGCCGTCATCGGGCTCTTCGAATCGGATACGGAGTATCTCGACCGGGAGCGGGACCGCCTGCAGCTGATCCTGGTGGACGATATCCAGGAAGCGAACCAGGCCGTGCACCGTCTGCTCGAGCTGCTGGGCCGGGGCAAGGACGTCCTGATCACAGGCTGCCCGGACACCGTGGTGCAGGGCTTCCGTGGTGCGCGTCCGGACCTCGCAGGGAAGATCCGCGAGCGTCTGGCCGGCAGTGGGGGCGTCACGGAGGCCGTGCTGAGCACCTCGCATCGCCTGAATCCGGAACTGGCGCGGGCTTGGGGGGCTGTTGCCGAGCGGATTTCGCTCAGCAGGGGAGGCCATAAGGCGCGGATCCTTCAGGGGAAGCCGGGTCCCGGGAGGTGTCCTGCTGCCGATGCGGATACTGACACCGGTCCGGATGCGGGCCCGTACGCACGTACGCATGCGGGCGTGCGCGAGCCGACGGAGTCTGCGGCGGCTCTGACCGCACACCTGGTGGCCTCGGAGATCCATGAACTTCGGTTGGTGGCGGAACGAATTCTTGATCTGCAGCATTATGGGAAGCGACGGCTCGCAGACATCGCCGTGATCGTCCGGACCGGTTCCCAGCTGGCGCAGCTGCAGCGTTATTTGAGCGGCCAGGGTATTTCCGTCAAGGTGCCGGTGGCGGAGAATGCCGTCCGCGACGAAGCAGCAGTGCAGCCGCTGCTGGATGCCTTCCGCGTGGTGCTGGACCCGGAGCGCCTTGATGCCGAGCTGGCGGTCTCCCTGCTGACCTCTCGGCTGGGCAGGTCAACGGCGATCAGCCTGCGCCGGCTTCGCCAGGCGCTACGGCGGGAAGAGCTGATCGGTGGCAGTGGCCGGGCCAGCGATAGTTTACTGATCGAGGCGCTGCTGCATCCGGCCGCGCTCTCCCAGCTTGGCTGGGAAGGGAAGAACGCTGCCCGGATGGGCCGGATGCTGGCCGCCGGGCAAAAGGCTTTGGAGGATCCCGGGGCCAATGCGGAAACGGTTCTGTGGGCCCTCTGGGAGGAATCCGGCTGCTCCGATTACTGGGCGGCGCAGGCCCTGGCCGGCGGTCCGGCGGGCATACGTGCCGATCGGGATCTGGACGCCATCATGGCACTCTTCCAGACAGCCGAGCGCTACGTGGATCAACTGCCGGGATCAAGTCCGCGGCAGTTCTTGGAGTACCTGCTGAATCAGGAACTGCCGATGGACACGCTGGCGGCCCGGGCCCAGCGCAGCGACGCGGTGGAAATCCTCACACCGGCCAGTGCAGCCGGGCGCGAATGGCCGGTGGTGATCGTGGCCGGGCTGCAGGAAGGCATCTGGCCCAATACACGTCTGCGCGGTGAATTGCTGGGCAGTCAGCTGCTCGTGGATGTACTGGAGCGCGGTGCGGCGGCGGCCCACCAGCTGGGCCCCGCCGCCCGGTTGCGGGAGATCCGCTATGACGAATTGCGCAGCTTCTCCACCGCCATTTCCCGCGCAAGCGAACGGCTGATCTGTACGGCGGCGTCCTCCGCGGATCTCCAGCCGTCGCAGTTCCTGGACATCGTTGCGCCGTGGGAGCCGCGGCCCGGCAGCAGCATGCAGACCCGCCCGGTGGAACAGGTCAGCCGGCCCATGACGCTGCGCTCGCTGGTGGCGGAACTGCGCCAGGAATCGGAGACAGCTGCGGATCCGGAAGCAGCCAGGGTGCTGGCCGTCCTCACCGAGGCCCGAGCGCCCGGCGCATCACCGGAGACGTGGTGGGGACTCGCACCGCTGACGTCCGAGGCCGCCATTGTGCCGGGCGATGAACCGGTCAACGTCTCACCTTCCCGGATGGAGGCGGTACTGAAGTCTCCGCTCAACTGGTTTATCCAGGCCGCAGGTGGAGAGGCCGCGACCGACTTTGCCCGCAGCCTGGGCACCCTGGTGCACTCGATTGCCCAGGAACACCCCGATGCGGGCGGCCATCAATACATTGCCGAACTTCAGCGCCGCTGGCCAACTTTGGGGATGAAAGACACATGGGAGGGAAAGCTGGACCTTAAACGCGCGGAGGAAATGGTCCGCAAACTGGCCCTCTATGTCATTCAGATGCGCTCCGAGGGACGCAGCCTGCTGGCTGTGGAACAGGACTTCAGCGTGGACATTCCTGCAGACGACATTTTTACTGAGGCACCACCCGCGGGAGACCCGCCGGCAGTCAGCACTGCCGCCACGGACCCGGGGGCCGCAGACGACGTGCGGCAGCGAATGGTCAGGCTCCGCGGTCAGGTGGACCGGCTGGAAATTGATGGCGAGGGAAACCTCGTGATCATCGATCTTAAGACTGGACGGCGCAAGCCGAAAGCTGCCGAGCTGGCCGATCATCCGCAGCTCGGTGCCTACCAGGCCGCCGTGGCTGCCGGCGCCTTTACCGGACTGGACGGCGTTCCCGCAGGCGCGGGCACCGGCGGGGCCCGGCTGGCCCAATTGGGGGACGGTACCAGATCGCTGAACGTGCAGGAGCAGGAGTCCTTGGAGGCCAAGGCCGACTGGGCGACCCCGCTGGTCCGCAGGGCCGCAGGCCTGATGTCCGGATCCACCTTCATGGCAATCCATGATCCCAAGGGCGGCAGCTTCAACGGCAGCTGCCCGGTCCCCGAAGTCTGCCCCCTTTGCAGTGCAGGAAAGCAGATCACCGAATGAGCACCGACCTCACTGAAGTCCCCAACAGCCCGAGCGGAGTCACCACCGGTCCAAGCAGCACCGATGCTGGGAGCAGGCCCGCTGCTGGGAGCAGCCCCGAGGTCGGGGGCCGCACAAATGCCGGGAGTGGCACCGGTGCAACCTATTCCACAGGCGCTGCGGCGGTCGCGGGCAGCGGGGTTCCGGAAAAGACGGACATCTCGCCATATGAGCTCGCCGAACTGCTGGGCCAGTTTCCACCCACCGACGAACAGGCCGTCATTATCGCGTCGCCGCTGGAGCCGTTGCTGGTGATCGCCGGGGCCGGGTCAGGGAAGACCACCACGATGGCCGACCGGGTTGTCTGGCTGGTGGCCAACGGTTACGTTCTGCCGGAGGAAATCCTGGGCGTGACATTCACGCGTAAGGCAGCGGGTGAACTTGCTGGGCGGATCCGCCGCCAGTTGACAAAGCTTGCCGCACTGTCGCGGTCAGGGAAAATTGCGGACTCCGGTGCCGCTGCTGGGGATGCACTCGAGCCGAAGGTCTCCACTTATCATTCCTATGCCAGCGGCATCGTCACCGATTACGGTCTTCGGCTGGGGATTGAGCGCGATGCGGTGGTACTCGGAGCCGCCGAATCCTGGCAGCTGGCCAGTCAGGTGGTCGAAGGCTATGACGGCGCCTATGAGCATTTTTCCGCCGCCAAGTCGACTCTGGTCAAAGCCGTGATGGATCTGGCCGGTGAATGTGCCGAACACCTGCAGGACCCGGAATTTGTCCGTGCCATGGTGAAGGCCTACGCAGACCAGTTGGCTGCCATGCCCTATCTGGACGGGAAGATCCGGGCCTCGACCAAGGGGGTAACGGATCTGATCGATGTGCTGCGGACCCGGGGAAGTGTCGCGGAGATGGTCGGGCGGTACGCGGCCGCCAAGCGCAACCGCAACGCCCTCGATTATGGAGACCTGGTGGCGCTCGCGGCCCGGATTGCCGATCAGGTGCCGCAGGCAGTAGAGCTGGAGCGGCAGCGGTTTAAGGTGGTGTTGCTGGACGAATTCCAGGACACCTCGCACGCCCAGCTCCAGCTGTTCGCCAAGCTTTTCGGCGGTGGCCATCCGGTGACAGCGGTCGGGGATCCGCACCAATCCATCTACGGCTTCCGCGGGGCATCGGCCGGCCAGCTCTTCCGTTTCCCGGACATATTCCGTAGGGCCGGGGGTGGGTCCGCGGCAACGGCGGAACTGACAACGGCGTGGCGGAATTCCATCAATATCCTCAACGCAGCCAATGTCATGTCCGAGGTGCTGAATTCGGCCCAGCGCCGCCGGGCGGCCAGCCGCCGGGCCACCGTCAGCCGGGTCCCGGGGCCTGCGGTGAGCGTATCCCCGCTGCGGCAGAAGACCGACGCCGGGGTGGGCAGGGTGCTGTTGGCGCGTTACGCCACCGTGGTGGACGAGGCGGACGCGGTCGCCGAGAGCATTCTGGAACAGAAGGACTTCCGCAGCGTCCGAAGCCCGGCGGCCGGCCGGAGCCCGGCCGCGGCGGAACAAGAGCCGACGACGGTAGCCGTTCTGTGCCGCCGTCGTGCGCAGTTCGCTCCGCTGCAGACTGCCCTTGAATCGAATGGAATCCCCTACGAGATCGTGGGCCTCGGCGGCCTGCTGGGGACTCCCGAGATCGTGGATCTGGTCGCAACCTTGCGGGTGCTGGCCGATCCGGGTCGTTCCGACTCGCTGATGCGGCTGCTCACCGGGGCGCGCTGGCGGCTTGGCCCGGCGGATTTGATGGCGCTGGCAGACTGGTCCCGATATCTGGCCCGGCAGCGCGAATACGGTGCAAGTCCCGCTGCGGGACCGGACGCCCCGGATGTACCGGACGCAGCGGACGCAGGAACGGATCGGCGGGACAAATTGGCTCAGGAGGGGACCCCGCAGGAGGATGTGACTGTTGAACTTGACCTGGTGGACGGCTCCAGCCTGGTCGAGGGGCTGGACCAACTGAAACGCGATTTCTGGCCCGAACGGCTTAACCGCACCCTGACAGATGCCGGTTTGGCACGGCTGCTGGCACTGCGGGACGAACTCCGCTACCTGCGCGGCTTTGTCGGCGATGACCTGACCACCTTGCTGGGGGAGGTGGAGCGGACCATGCTGCTGGACATCGAGCTCGCGGCCAAGCCGAATTCCAGCATCCACCATGCGCGCCGTAACCTCGACGCCTTTCAGGATGCGGCAGCCGACTTCATGCAGGCCGCCGAGCGGGTGGACCTGATGGCCTTTCTGGGCTGGCTCGAAACGGCTGAATCCGAGGAAGGCGGACTGGAAATGACTCAGCCCGAGGTCAACCTGGATGCCGTCCAGCTGCTGACCGTCCATGCCTCCAAAGGACTGGAATGGGACGTCGTCTACGTTCCCGGACTTAATGAGGGCGCTTTCCCCAGCGGCAAGGCGGACCGCTGGTCGCAGGGAGCGGCATCCTTGCCGTGGCCGCTCCGCGGGGACCGGGACGACCTGCCGGAATGGGATCTGTCCTGGCCGGATCAGAAGGGCTGGCTGGACAGCGAGAAGCTCTATGCGGAGGATGTCAAGGCCCACGGTGAAGAGGAGGAACGGCGTCTCGCGTATGTGGCCTTTACCCGCGCCAAGAACTTCCTGATGTGCTCCTCCACGGCATGGAGCGCCGGGCGCGCCAAACCGGCCGGTGCGTCCGCCTTCCTGACCGAGCTGCTGCCACTGACAAAGCTGCATCCGGCTCAGGCTGTCCTGGGCCCCTGGTTGGCGGACTGTGAACCCGGCGAAGAGAACCCGCTGACGGCGGGACTGGAAACCGCGCAGTGGCCCTATGACCCGCTGGAAGGTCCGGACATCCAGGGCCGCCCGGGGTCAGCACGGAAGGCTGGCCGGCGTCGCGCGGTCGAGGCGTCCGCGAGCGCCGTCATGCTGGAGCTGCACACCCTCGCGGACCACTCGCCCGGGAGAGACTCTCGTCTGCGGACGGCGGATTTTCTGGCGCGGAATCCACGTTGGGGCAAGGAAGCCGCTCTGTTGCTGGCGCAGCGCCGGCTCGCGTCGGATGTGGAGCGGGTGGAGCTGCCGGCCCACATCTCAGCGTCCCTGCTCGTTGATCTCGGGGACGACGCGGCCGCGGTGACGCGGGCCCTGCGCCGGCCCGTTCCGCGCAAGCCCGGAATGGCCGCACGGAAAGGCACGGCGTTCCACGCCTGGGTGGAGGAATTCTTCGGTCAGGCCGGTCAGCTGGACCTCGATGAGGTCCCTGGCGCGGACAGCCATGTCGATGAAGCTTATGGGCTGGGCGACATGCAGGAAACCTTCCGGGCATCCGCCTGGGGGCACCGCACACCGGAAACGCTGGAGGTGCCCGTCGAGACGCGGGTCGGAGACGTTGTAGTCCGCGGGCGGATCGATGCGGTGTTCCGAGACGACGACGGCGCCTGGGACCTGATCGATTGGAAGACCGGGCGGGTTCCGTCCGCCACTGGGCTGGGCGCCCGTTCCGTGCAGCTGGCCGTCTACCGGTTGGCGTGGGCCAGGCTCAAGGGGGTCCCCGTGCAGGACGTCCGGGCGGCGTTCTATTACGTGGGGCAGGATAAACTGATCCGCCCGCACGATCTGGCGGGCGAGGCCGAGCTGGAACGCATCGTCAGCTCGGCCTATACGGCCGATGGCTCAGACTGAATGCAGTGGAATAACCTTCATCGCGGTGGTGCTGGTGTCTTCGGCGCTGGTCTTTTCGGCGCTGGTGCCTTCCGGTGTGCCGACGGCGGTATCCCCGGCGGCTGAACCGGGAAGGACGGTGGCAGCGTCGCCGTCATCGCCCGGCTTAGCATCCTCTCTTCTGTCCTGTCCGTTGCCCGGGCTGGGAGCAGGGGCCGTGGCCGTGTCCGTCCCGGAGACAGCGTCGGCCGGAACGGGTTCCACACTGATACTCGCCGCTGGGATCGTAGCTCCGGCGATTTTTCCCACTGTCACCTTGTGGCTGGCCTCGGCGTTGCTGCTCACCTCGGCAACACCGGCGCTACCGGCGGCGTCGTCGTCGTCGTCGTCGTCGTCGTCGTGACGACCATCCGTCTCCTTTGCGTTGGATGCGGGTACCGACCCCGTGACGGGCGCGGTTCCCGTGGCCGGCGTGGCAGGAATCTCGGGTTCGGTGCTGATCGGCTGGCCACCGAACGTCGCGATATCGTTTTCCAGCGTACGGAGCATCTCCTCCGCCTCCGCCACCATCCGGGAGTCGTTGGCGGCGACCCCCTTGACCAGCCACTGCGCCAAGGCAAATTCGGCGGAAAGGGCCGCCCGTCGCAGCAGGTGACGGTCCGGGGATTCCTTGCGCGCCGCCGCATAGGCTTCCTGAACGGCGTCGACGAACGGCTGGTCATTAATGGCCACCAGCCAGGCAAAATCGTCCGCCGGGTCGCCGACCCGCAGATCAGTCCAACCCGTGACCGCCGTGACCCGCCGGTTCTCCACCAGCACGTTGTCCTCATGCAGGTCGCCATGCACCACGCAGGGACTGAAACGCCACAGTGCCACGTCTTCGAGCGCGTGCTCCCAGCGCCGCAACAAAGTGGCGGGAATTTTGCCGGTGGTAGCAGCCTGGTCCAACTCGTTCAGCCGGCGCTGGCGGAATTCATTGGCTGTATAGCTGGGCAGATCCGCGTTGTTCACGAGCCCGGGCGGCAAATCGTGGATGGCCGCCATCGTGGTCCCGATTTCCTTTGCCAGCGTGGTCCCACCGCCGGCCAGCTCCTCCACCGACCGCGGAGCACCGGATAAATGGGAATAGACAAAGGTGGTCAGCTCGCCGCGACGGACAGTCCCGGCCACGGTGGGCATCAGGAAGGGCAGTTCGGCGCGGATGCCTGGGGAGAAAGCCCGCAGCACCAGCAGCTCGGTTTCGAGCCGGGCGCTGGCCTCGGGATGTTTGGGGGACCGGACGCGCCAGCGCTTGCGGCCGGAATCAAGCAGCATGGCCGAATCGAAGTCGGCTGCATCATCCGGCTCCGGGGCGCAGGCAACGGGAGCCAGGCCGGGCACGGCGGCGGTCGCTACGGCGGCCAATTCGATGGGTGTCATTCGTCTCACCTCTCCACCGTAGGCGGACAGGCGGGGAACACGCTGTTGCGGCACGGCGAGTCGCGTGATCCGTTATTCTTCCCACACCATATTTGCCGGCGCGGAGCCGGTCGGGAATGTCAATTGTCTGTGCAACTGCGTACGGTAGATCTATGATCCAAACCGAACCGTTGCCGTGGGCCGAAACCGTCCTGGACCGGGCCTGCGGTCGCCGGTCGGCGCCTGGTTTTCTGGAGGAGTTGCTGGTCCGCCGGGAGGGAAAATGCATGGTTCTGATCGGCGGAAGAGCCCTCGTCCATCAGGACAGCATTGTTTTTTTGGATCCGAATGAGCTTCCGGCCCCCGAGCTGACCGTCTATTTGGGACGGACGACGGCGGCGGCAGACGACGGCGCAGCGCTCCCCGCCGCGTTCCCAGCGGAGCTCCCCGCGGAGCATGCGGGGGGCGACATGCCGGTCATCGCACTGGTCAACGCGCAGTCCAACGTACCGGCCAAGGTACCGCCGGTCGGCGCTCCGCTGAGGTATGGGCAGCTGGCGTTGGGCACCGACGTCCTGGTCGTGGTGCTGCCCGACGAGGCCTCCGGGGAAGCGCTGACCCAAGCTCCGGAGGGCAGCCGGCTGGCGGGGTACCGTGAGGTTGCCCTGAACCTGCCAGCCGCGGATGCCGGCATCTTCATCGAGGCGAGCGCCATCACCAATTGGCACCGGACCCATCAGCACTGTCCGCTGTGTGGCACGGCTACTGAGATCGAGGTGGCCGGCTGGGTGCGCCGCTGCCCGGCGGATAATTCGGAGCACTTTCCCCGCACCGATCCGGCCATTATTGTCGCCGTGGTCGGCCCGGATGACCGCATTCTGCTGGGGGGCGGGAGCAGCTGGGAGACAAACCGCTACTCGACCCTCGCCGGATTCGTCGAGCCCGGTGAGTCGCTGGAGCAGGCAGTGGTGCGGGAGATTGCAGAGGAGGTCGGTGTCCGGCTGCATAGCCCCCGGTACCTCGGCTCACAGGGCTGGCCCTTTCCCGCCTCGCTGATGCTCGGATTCACCGCCCAAACCGAGGATACGGTGGCAACGCCGGACGGGGTGGAAATCAGCCGCGCCCGCTGGTTCAGCAGGGCCGAAATCCAGCAGGCGGTCACCGCTGGCGAGGTGGTGATTTCGACCCGTACCTCCATTGCCAGGGCGCTGATCGAGCATTGGTACGGCGGCACGATCCAGGACGCCGCAGGGACACCGGAGCCGGCCGTCCAACCGAAGAGCGCCATACAGCGGGAGCACGCCGAAGGCAAGGCGGCCGGCGCATGACGGATGGAGCAACGCCCGTCATCGACGAGCGCACCCTCGAGGAACGAATCCTGGCCGGGCTCGATGACGAACAGCGCACCGTAGCGACGACGCTGACCGGGCCGATGTGTGTCCTGGCCGGTGCCGGCACCGGCAAGACCCGGGCCATCACGCACCGGATTGCCTACGGAGTCCATAGCGGCGTGTACAACCCGCAGCGGCTGCTCGCCGTGACCTTCACCGCGCGGGCCGCGGCGCAAATGCGGACCCGCCTTCGCGACCTCGGCGTCGGCAGCGTCCAGGCCCGGACCTTCCACGCCGCCGCGCTGCGGCAACTGCAGTTTTTCTGGCCCCAAGCCGTCGGCGGGGCCATCCCCGGCCTGCTTGATCATAAGGCGCAGCTCATTGCCGAGGCTGCCCGCCGGTTGCGGCTGTCCTCCGACCGTGCCTCTATCCGTGACCTTGCCGCCGAGATTGAGTGGGCAAAGGTTTCCATGCTTACCCCGGAGACGTACCTGACGCAGGCACAGGACCGCGGCGAACCCGGCGGGCTGGACCGGACCGCCGTCGGCCGTCTTTTTCAGGCCTATGAGGATGTAAAGACGGACCGGAACGTCATTGACTTTGAGGATGTTCTGCTGATCACGGTGGGTATCCTGCAGGAGGATCCACGCGTCGCTGCCACCGTTCGGGAGCAATACCGGCACTTTGTCGTGGACGAGTACCAGGACGTTTCGCCGCTGCAGCAGCGCATGCTGGACCTGTGGCTGGGCGGCCGAGAGGACTTGTGCGTCGTCGGCGATGCCAGCCAGACCATCTACTCCTTCACCGGCGCCACTTCGCGGCATCTGCTGGACTTTCCCGCCCGCTATCCCAAGGCGCAGCTGGTCAAGCTGGTCAGAGACTACCGGTCAACGCCGCAGGTCGTGCAGCTGGCGAATTCCCTGCTATCGGCCCGGCGGAGCGCCGGCCCTGTGGCCGACGCCGGCTGGTCCGCCCCGCTGCGCCTGGTGGCGCAGCGGCAAGAGGGTCCGGTACCGGAATTTGTCGAATGCAGCGACGACGAGGCCGAGGCCGCCGCCGTAGCGGCCCGCATCAAGGTGCTTATTGACAACGGGACACGGGCCAGTGGAATCGCGGTGCTGTTCCGGACCAACGGGCAGTCACAGGCCTATGAGCAGGCACTGGCCTCCGTCGGCGTCGGCTACCAGTTGCGCGGCGGTGAACGTTTCTTTGCCCGCAAGGAAGTCCGGGACGGCATTCTCCAGCTCCGGGCGGCCTCCCGTGCGGCCGAGAATGAGCCGGTGGGGCAGCTGGTCCGGGACGTGCTGGCCACCCTCGGCTACACCCATGATGCCCCACAGACCGGCGGCGCCGTCCGGGAACGCTGGGAATCCCTCGCCGCGCTGGTGGCGCTGGCCGATGAGCTGGTGGCCGTCCGCGGGTCCGCCGAGGGTGGCTTCAGTCTGGCCGACTTTGTGATGGAACTGCAGGAACGGTCCGTCGCCCAGCACGCTCCCACGGTCCAAGGCGTGACGCTGGCGTCGCTGCACGCCGCGAAGGGGCTGGAATGGGACGCGGTGTTCCTGGTCGGTTTGAGCGAGGGGCTGATGCCGATCTCGTTCGCGGACACCGCGGAGACAGTTGATGAGGAACGCCGTCTGCTGTACGTGGGGATCACCCGGGCCCGGGAATTCCTGGCGCTTTCCTGGTCGACCGCCCGGACGCCGGGGGGGCGGGCGAACCGCAAGCCATCCCGCTTCCTGGACGGGCTGCGGCCCAATTCCGCACGCCGGCCCGGGAGCTCGGGTACAGTTTCGCCGTCGAGCCCGGCGCCCCGGAAGAGCAGAAAATCCGCTTCTCCATCGACCTGCCGGATCTGCGGCAAGATGCTTTCCTCCGGCGCTGAACGCAAGGTGGGCCGCTGCGCGGACTGCCCGCCCAGCTATGAGGAGGCAACGTTTGACGCGCTCCGCCAATGGCGGCTGTTGGAGGCCAAGCAGGCCGAGATTCCGGCCTTCGTCGTCTTCACCGACGCAACGCTGGTGGCCATCGCGGAGGCACGGCCGCAGTCCGCGGACGAGCTCGCAGGGCTCCCCGGTGTGGGCCCGGCAAAACTGGAACGCTATGGTGCATCGATCCTCGAAATTCTGACGACGGACGCTTCCAGCTGACGGTCCCGCCACCGAGTCGGGGAAGCCAACATACTGGCGCTATCTCCGCATCCCGTGGCACGTGCGCTGATGCCGACACGATCGCTCCCGGGTGCGGGCCGGCCGTTGGTCTGGAGCTGGCGTTGGAACTGGCAGCCGCATTCCGGATGCGGGGGATAGCTGCGCTGCAGCCACGCACCATCTGAGGCACGCAGCGTCAGCACGGCCGACCAACTAGCGGGGCGGTTGATGCAGTCCAGATAGAGCAGGGCCTGGCGCGCGGCAGAACCGGCGGCGCACAACGCCATCGAACTCTCTTCCACAGCTGTCGCCTGACTGCGTGTGGCGGGGTCCGTCAACTGCCCACAGATCTGCGGCCATTGCGGGTCTGCCGCGGCGCGGTGCCGTTCCACGCATTCACCGCACGCTGTCTCACCTGGAATCACCAGCGGTCCCACGGTGGCATCCTGTTCGCGCTGCAGCACGATCAGATGCGGTTGGTCGCGGCTCATCAATTGGGCCGAGGCTGCCGGGTCGACGGCGTCATGCCCCGCGTAAATCACCAGATCGAGGGTCTGGAAGTCCGAACCGCCGTTCTGCATCGAGCGGACCACGTGTGACTGGCAGCCGGGGTCCAGGCTCAAGAGCTGACGTCGGAGCGCTGCCGCGCGGTTCATTCCGATATCGGTCAGCCTGTAGGCTCCCGGACCGATATCCGCCGGCGCCACCGGCGCAGCGTCCTCAAGCAAAATGGTGCCGACGCCGGCTCCCACCAGCCCCTGCGCCAGGGCTGCACCGGTTCGCCCCAGACCAATAATCCGCAGTACCGCGTTTCCGCGTCCGGCCAGCGGACGCAGGGCCGCGGAGCCGTAGACGGCGGCGGCCAGGGCGGCATCTCCGGCGAGCCGCTCCCCCCGGAAACCCGGCGGCGCCAGGGGTACCGTGTCGTCGAACAGCACGGTGGACAGCGAACCGATGATCTGTTGTGCCCGGGGTGTGGCCAGCCGTGCCCGGGCCGCGGTGTCCGCCACCGTTGTGCTGCCGGTGCCCTCGCGCAGCAGCCGGATAAAGGCACTGTCTGCTGGGGTGAGGCCTTCGAGAATAACACCGCCGGGTCCCAAGCCGACCTGCAACATATGGGTGTCTCTGGAAACGATCCGCAGACCGGGATTGATTTTCATGATTCCTCCGGCGTTCCGACGGGGACCGGAGGAGCCGTGTGCCATCCGGATAGCACGATCGTGGCACAGCACGGCGGCCGCCGTGCGGTTATCCACAGGCGCGGAGCCGAATGGAATGTTGTCAGCCACGGGTTGTAACGTCGGAGTATGTCTTCCGACCGGACACCCGTTCCCCATCTCACTGCCGGCGGTGCACCGGTGCTTGTCCGGAGGTCGGCCCGGCGCCGGCGCACCGTGGCCGCATTTTGGGAGGGCGGGACAGCCGTGGTGGCAATTCCCGCGCATTTCAGCTTGGCCCAGGAACGGCAGTGGGTCGCCAAGATGCTGGCCAAGCTGGACGCCAAAGGCTACGCTCCCGGGGCGCCCGGGGAAGCCGGGAACGGCACCTTCGAAAAACGCCGAGGCGGGTCCGACGGGGAGCTGATGGCACGCGCCGCAGAGCTTTCCGGCCGGTACCTGGAGGGCAAGGCGATTCCGGCCACCGTCCGTTGGGTTACCAACCAGAATTCGCGCTGGGGATCCGCAACCCCCGCAGAGCGGACCATCCGCTTGTCGGACAAGGTGCGCGGGATGCCCGGCTGGGTGGTCGACTATGTGCTCCTGCACGAGCTGTCACATCTGCTGGTGGCTTCCCACGGACCGGCATTCTGGGCACTGCTGCAGGGGTACCCGCAGCTGGAGCGCGCCAAGGCATTCCTCGATGGCGTCGCCTACGCAACATCCCGCGGTCTGCAGCCGGGCGGGACAGGCGATGAGGGCGAAGCCTGTACGGAGTCGGGTGGCGATGGGTAGGCCTACAGCGGTGAAGCCCAGCAAGGATGAAACCGGCGCCAGCAGCGCCGGAGCGTATTCGTTTGCCCGCCGGGTCGGATTCGATTTTGTCGGGCGGTGGCTGTCAGCCAACCGGTACTGGAATCCGCCAGCCGGTAACTCCCGGCCGGTCTGCATCGTCGGCCGCGCATGGCCTTACCTGCCGCGCTATGGCGGCAGGTAAGATTCGTCTGCGGTCGAAGCTGTCAGCCAGCCCACGGCAGAGCATGGCCTTCGCCGCCGCCGAGGACGGCAGCGGGCTAAGTCTGCGGGCGCGGACCTTCATCCGGCTCGGTACCGCCCGAATCGGTACCGCCCGGCTCGGTACCGCCCGAATCGGTACCGCACGGCTCGGTACTGCCCGGCTCGGTACTGCCCGAATTGGTACCGCCCGATTCCCCGGTATCCCTAGTGTCCGCTGCCTGTTCGCCCTGCTCCGGGGGCGTGTCCTGCGCCGCTGCGTCGGCATTTTGTTCAAAGTCCCCGGCGAGCAGCTTCTGCAGTGCGGCGTCGACGTCGGAATCGGAGGCATCCAGCAGCTTCCGGCGTTCGCCGAAACCCGAAGGGTCGTCGAGATCTTCAGCGGTCGGCAGCAGATCCGGATGTTGCCAGATCGCGTCACGGCCGGCGATTCCGCGTTGTTCCTTCAACGCAGCCCAGAGCGTAGCGGCTTCGCGCAGCCGCCGCGGACGCAGCTCCAGTCCCACCAGGGCGCCGAAGGCGTGCTCTGCCGGACCGCCCGTTGCCCGGCGGCGGCGCACGGTTTCGCGCAGCGCCGCGGCGGAGGGAAGGTTGCTGGCCGCTTCGAAGCTGAGCTCGTCCACCCATCCTTCAACGAGGGCCAGCGCCGTTTCCAGCTTGGCCAGAGCCGCATCTTGCTCCGGAGTGCGCTGCGGCATGAAAACGCCCTCGGACAGAGCGGCCTGAATGCCTTCCGGGTTACTGGGATCGAGGTCGCGTGCCAATTCCTCCATCCGGGACATGTCGATGTGAATTCCGCGGGCATACGATTCGATCGCCCCCAGCAGGTGTCCGCGCAACCACGGAACCTGGACAAAGAGCCGGGCATGCGCCGCCTCGCGCACCGCCAGGAACAGCCGCACATCCCGTTCCGGCAGGTCCAGCCCGGCACCGAAGGCGGCAACGTTGGCCGGAAGCAGTGCCATCTGCAGATCCGCAAGTGGCACGCCGATGTCGGTCGAACTGACCACCTCACGCGCCAGCGCACCCACGGCTTGACCCAGCTGCATGCCAAAGAGCGCCCCGCCCATGTTCTGCAGCATCGAGGACGCGCCGCCCATCATGGACTTCATTTCCTCCGGCAGCTGTTCGCCGAGGGTGCTGGAGAGGGCGAAAGCAATACTGTTGGCCACCGGCTCCGTGAGGCGCTTCCACGTGCCGAGCGTCTCTTCCACCCATTCCGCCCGCGACCATGCCCGCCCAATCAGGCCTGTACTCGGCAGGTCTGTGACCGGATCAAGCCACAGCTCCGCCAGCCGCAGCGCCTCGTCGACTTCGCGGGACTGTGCCGCTGTCACCGAGGGATCCCCGCCGGCCACGGCCTGCCGCGCGTTGTCGTGAGCCAGTTGCCAGTTCACGGGTTCATCACTCTGATTGCTCATCATCGCCTGAACCTGGGCGAAGAGCTGGGAAAGGACGTTCGGATCGTCCGGGAGACCGGCGGCTTTGGCCAGCGCCGCCGGATCAAAGCCCTCGATGCCTTGGCCGCCCATCAGATTGGCCAGCATTTCGGACAGCGGGTCCTTAGGTGTTTCGTCGTCGTTATTTGCTGGGTTCGAAGTCATCTGCGGCCGTTCCTTGGTGGATTTACTTCTTAACTTCACGTTACCGCCGCCCCGGTTCCTTGTCTGCCCGCCGCGTCCACCGTTCGCTACCGGCAAAGCCCAGTACGACGACGGCGGAACGGCGCCGCGCTCCCGTGCAGTTCCGCTGTGGTTCCCGTGCGCTTCCCTGGGGTTCGCTGGGGTTCCCTGCGGTTCCGCCGCGGTTCCCAAGGCGTTCCGCCGTGCTTCCCGTGCGGTTCCCTCTGGTCGCAGGCTGGCGGACCGGGGCCCCGATGCTTCCCCGAGCGCGAGGCCCGGCAATGGCCGCCAAACCGTTACAGCCGAACCCCTATCCGAGCACGTAGGCTAGGGGTTTGGACAAGTCAGGCAACGTGGCGGCAATTTCCGCAAGAGAGGTACAGGTTGTGAGCGATCCGAACACCGGGGGGCCCACCCAAGGGCAACCCATCGGAGGGCCCGCCGCTGCCTGGTCCGGTCCCTCCACTGTGCCGGCACCGCAGAGGCCCCGTGACGGCCGCTTCATCACGATGATAGTTTCCGGAGTACTGGCCGTCGCCCTGTGCATCGTGGCACTGAGCTTGCCGGTGCCGTATGTGATTGAATCCCCGGGGCCCACCTTCAACACCTTGGGCAAGGATAGCGGCAAGCCCGTCATCCAGGTCAGCGGGCATCAGACGTTCCCGGCCGACGGGCAGCTCGATCTCGTGACCGTTTCCGTCAGCGGCGGTCCGAACAGCAACGTGAACGTCGTCGAGGCGTACCGAGCCTGGCTGGACAGCAGCCGCTCGGTCATCCCGGAAGAGCTGCTGTACCCGCCGGGGACCAGCCAGCAGGAGATCAGCAGCCAGAACGCCGTCGCCATGACGACCTCGCAGGAAGACGCGACGGCGGCAGCCCTGACCCAGCTGAAGATCCCCTTCGACACCACGCTGGCGGTGGCGGCAATTCCCGAAGGCTCCGCCTCGCAGGGCCAGCTGGAGCCCGGCGACGTCCTGGTGTCCATCGACGGTACCCCGATCACGGACATCAAGGTCATCCAGGATGCTTTGGCCGGCGGCAACGGCAAGGCGATCAGCATGGAGGTGCGCCGCGGTTCCGATCTGCTGACCAAGACCATAATCCCGCAAAAGAGCACGGCAGGGAAGTATCTGCTGGGCATTGCGCTGCAGAACAACTTCAAGTTCCCCTTCGACGTCAACATCTCGCTAAGCAACGTGGGCGGCCCCAGCGCCGGAATGATGTTTGCCTTGGGCATAATCGACACCGTCACCTCCGGGGACCTCACCGGCGGTAAGCACTTCGCCGGGACCGGCACCATCGATCCGGCGGGTAACGTCGGAGCGATAGGCGGCATCGCCCAGAAAATGATCGGTGCCCGGCAAAGCGGGGCCACCGTCTTTCTGGCCCCGGCTGCGAACTGCGGCGAGGTGGTGGGGCACGTGCCCGCCGGCCTTCAGGTGGTCCGGGTAGCGACCCTGCAGCAGGCCGAAGATGCCGTGGCCCAGATCGCCGCCGGTCAAAACGATCCCGCACTGCCGACCTGCACGGCAGGTTGAAACCGCCATGACATAATCCTGGAATTTACAGCACAAAATGACATCATCACTCCCACCACCGACTAAACAGAGGTAAGCGTGACTTCCCGTCCTGCCAGTCCGAACAGACCCGCCAACATCCGACGCCGGCGCGGGCCGCTGCTGCCCACACTCCTCGTGGTGGCAGCTCTGGTCGTCGCATTCGTCTTCTTCGCTAACGTCTACACTGACGTCCTCTGGTATAACCAGCTCGGCTTTTTGGAAGTCTTCTGGCGTGAAAACGCCTCGCGCCTGCTGACCTTCCTGGTCGGGTTCCTGATCATGGGCGGTGGGGTTTACGCCTCCGTTAAAGTCGCCTACCGGGCCCGTCCGGTCTATGCCCCGGACAGCCAGGTCCAGGACAACCTGAACCACTACCAGGCTCAGCTGGAACCGGTCCGTCGGCTGGTCATGATCGGTGTGCCCGCCGTCTTCGCTTTGTTCGCCGGCACCGCTGCGGCCGGCCAGTGGCAGAAGGTATTGCTGTTCTTCTTCCAAGTGCCCTTCGGGCAGAAGGATCCGCAGTTCGGACTTGATCTGAGCTTTTACCTCAACACTCTGCCGTTCCTCGGATTTGTCATCGGGTTCCTGATCAGCGTGGTGCTCATTGCGGCCATCGCCGGCATCATGACGCACTATCTGTATGGGGCCATCAGGCTGCAGGAGCGCGGACTGTTCACCAGCCGCGCCGCACAGATCCACCTGGCCGTCCTCGCCGCCGTCTTCCTCGTTCTGCTGGCGATCAACTTCTGGCTGGACCGCTTCACCACGCTGCAGGACAACAGCGGTCTGCGGTCCGGCGCGATGTACACGGATGTCAACGCCGTCATCCCGACCAAAGCCATCCTGGCCGTTGCCGCGGGCCTGGTCGCGGTGTTGTTCATCGTGACCGCGGTCATCGGCCGCTGGCGGCTGCCGATCATCGGGACCGCGATGTTGATCATCACCTCGCTGCTGGCCGGCGGCATCTACCCCTGGGCGGTGCAGCAGTTCCAGGTCAAGCCTTCGGAGCAGTCGCTGGAGTCGGCGTATATCCAAAAGAACATCAACATGACCCGCTCGGCGTACGGTTTGGATAACGTCGAGGTGACCCCGTACAACGCGACGACGGACGCCACCCCGGGTGCGCTGCGGCAGGACGCGGAAACGGCAGCGAATATCCGCCTGCTGGATCCGAACCTGATCTCCACCACCTTTGGCCAGCTGGAACAGTACCGCCCGTACTACAAGTTCCCCAGCACGTTGAATGTGGACCGCTACACGATTGACGGCAAGGTCCAGGACACCGTCATCGCGGTGCGCGAACTGAACCCGAACGGCATCCCCACCGCCCAGCAGACCTGGTACAACAATCACCTGGTCTACACGCACGGCTACGGCGTGGTGGCCGCCTACGGAAATACGGCCACCGTTGATGGCAAGCCGGTATTCATGCAGTCCGGTGTGCCGTCGGTCGGCAAGCTGGGCACCGATACCAGCTACCAGCCGCGGATCTATTTCGGCCAGTTTTCACCCGATTACTCGATCGTGGGCGGCAACGCCGACGGTACACACGTTGAACTGGACCGGCCGCAGAGCTCGAGCGGAGGCACCGATTCCAACTCAACCTTCGCCGGCAACGGCGGACCGAACGTGGGTAACTGGTTCAACCGGCTGCTGTACTCCATCAGGTTCCAGTCCTCGGACCTGCTGCTGACCAATGGGGTCAACGACAAGTCCCAGATTCTCTATGACCGGACGCCGGAGGAGCGGGTTGCCAAGGTCGCGCCCTATCTGACCATCGACGGGAATCCGTACCCCGCCGTCATCGACGGGCGGGTCAAATGGATCGTGGACGGCTACACCACCAGCTCCGCGTACCCGTACGCGCAGCAACAGCAGCTGGAATCCGCCACCACGGATTCGCTGACGTCCAAGAACGGAACGGGCGCGCTGCCGAACAGCTCGATCAACTACATCCGCAATTCGGTCAAGGCCACAGTTGACGCCTATGATGGTTCGGTTTCCCTCTATGCCTGGGACGATCAGGATCCGATCCTCAAGGCCTGGCAGAAGGTGTTCCCGACGACGATCAAACCGTTTACGGAGATGTCCGGCGATCTGATGAGCCATGTGCGCTACCCGGAGGATCTCTTCAAGGTACAGCGCGAACTGCTGGGCCGTTATCACGTGACGGATCCGGGGAAGTTCTACCAAAACACCGAGGCGTGGAGCGTCCCGAACGATCCCACCTCGCCCACGGACAACGTTAAGCAGCCGCCGTACTACCTCTCCCTGCAGATGCCGGGCCAGGACAAGACGGCGTTCTCCCTGACCACATCCTTTATCCCGCAGTCCGTGCAGGGCACAGACTCACGGAACGTGCTCTACGGCTTCATGGCAGCGGATGCGGACGCCGGGAACGAAAAGGGGGTGAAGGCGGCCGGTTATGGCAAACTCAGACTGCTGGAGCTGCCCACGGAGACCCAGGTCCCCGGGCCCGGGCAGGTGCAAAACACCTTCACCTCCGACCCGTCCGTCTCGCAGCAGCTGAACGTGCTCCGGCTGGGCCAGTCCACCGTGATCAACGGTAACCTTCTGACCCTTCCGGTCGGCGGAGGACTCCTGTATGTACAGCCGGTTTACGTGAAGTCGAACGGTGAGACCTCGTATCCGACCCTGCAGCGCGTGCTGGTGGCATTCGGCAACAAGATCGGTTACGCGGCGACCCTGAACGAAGCGCTGGACCAGCTCTTCGGTGGTAATTCGGGTGCAGCGGCGGGCGACTCCCAAAAGCCCACCGGCACGGCGACGCCGGGAAGTTCGGGGACCGGCGGGACCGGTGGACCCGCCGTGGCTCCCGACCCGACGGCGCAGGCTTCGCTGACCCAGGCGCTGCAGGATGCCAACCAGGCAATCCAGGATGGACAGGCCGCGCTGGCCAAGAGCGACTTCGCCGCCTACGGTGCCGCCCAGACGAAGCTCAACGCGGCGATCGCTGCCGCGCTCGCGGCAGAGGCGAAGATGACGGGAACGCCGGCGGCCACGCCGTCAGCCGGCCCTTCGGGCGCCGCAACCGGTTCGCCGTCGTCGTCAGCCACCCCGTCCAAGTAGGCCTGGTGATCTGAGCTTAAAGCTTGGGAATTCGGGACGGATTCAACGAAACCGTCCCGAATTCCCGGGCCATGGTCCAGCAGGGAACATCTCGGCGGTCCTGGCCGATTTGGCCTCACCACGGCGCACAGGTAGAGTTGGTGATGCGACGCGGGGTGGAGCAGTTCGGTAGCTCGCTGGGCTCATAACCCAGAGGTCACAGGTTCAAATCCTGTCCCCGCAACCATGAAAGAGGCCCTGATTGGCGGAAACGCCGGTGAGGGCCTCTTTCTTTTACCTCGCGGCGTGGGTGATCCAGCTTTTAGCCGGCGTTTTCAGTCGACACCGTGACGCTGGTGGCGTCCATGGCAGGCGAAGGCTCCCAGCCCGGACCCTAGGCCTCGAGGATTCTCCTGGTGTCCGACTCGCAAATGCACCCTTCCGCTCCGCTAAGATGGCACGCCGGTGCGCCTCTGACTTCCCTTGCGGTCCCGTAAACGCCGGCTCGTCCCCGTACAGTCGAGCAGGTCGGCGTCCGGCGCCCAATGACGGGAAGGGAGGCAACGAGAACCTCCACCTCGCCGAGCGAACGGTTCGACGCGCAGGCAACCGGCGATCGAGGACGCCCTGAAAGAGCGCAGCTAAACGACGGCACAATGTCTGATGGCACGGATAAACCAAAGGCGTGACTTTCTGCATGTCGACGTCGCTCCGCACAGAAGGCGGGTGATCCGCTGTGCTGACGAAAATTACTGTAGCGGGGCGCCTCAGAACCGTCAGCCGTTCGATCCTTCCAGTTCACTCCGTTCGTCCGGGGTATTGCGGCGCCCGCTGATAAGGTTCACCCGGGCCGTTACGGCGTACAAAATCTAGCTGGAGGTAAGATGAGCACCGTTAAGAGCCTGTGGGCCATGGCCCAGGGAGACCCTACTTTCATGCGACGAGTCAATGGGTGGCTCGCGGTCTTTTGGCTCGTGATGATCCCGTTCTCGTTGTGGATGGGTTGGTTGGACTCGGTCATTTACGTCTCGGCACTTTCCCTTTGGGCACTCGTCTCGGGTCATTGGTCTGCCTGGCAGGCGGCACGCGTGGAGGTTCAGCAACAAGAAGATGCCAAGGCTCGCGAGAAGGAAGACCTGGTATCCGAGGTCGTTGCCGCCATCCTCGCCAAAACCAATCTGGAACGCGCACCCCACAATGCGCAAGCATCCGATGCTTCCCTGAATTGAACGCGCTTGCGCCGCACCGCGATTGCCGTGTCCCGGGAACCGACCTTCTTCCCCGCCTTGTCGCTGTCTGACGGGAAGCGACCGCCCCTGCCCAAGACAGGATTGCATCGATTAATTCACCTGCTTCCCGAAGAACGTCTGCGCTTGAACAGCGGCCGGGTAAATCCTGTACGATCAGCGCATGGGAATAGTAATTACACTGATAATTGTTGGAGTCGTCCTCCTCGTTTTGGGCATTGCCGTCAAAGCTGCGATGTTCCTGCTGTGGATCGGGATCGTAGTGCTTGTAGTTGGAGCCGTCATGGGGGTAATGCGTAGCGTGCGAAACCGCGCCTAACACACCGGTTCGCCCCTTACGATCGCCTGTTGGGGCCATGCCAAAGAACACCGAGAAGATGTGAAGTAAGTACGGGCGGCGTAATGTCGTCGCGGGTGGGTCGCGTCATGAGAGCCACAGTCACCGGAACCCCAACGCGGGCGCTTTTTGGGCTCTCCTGACACATCCGTGGGTCATTTCCGTCCCGGGAGCACCGGTTTACGGCCACCCAGGCTGAGCATGGCCAGGCTGATCAGGGCCTCGGGGGACTTGAACCCGAACGCCACCCGGGTGATCAGCCTGATCTTCGTATTCATGGATTCAATCCGTCCGTTCGACAGCCCGTGTTCGATGGATGCCAGGATGCTGTCGCGGTGCTTGACGATGGCCTTTTGGAGTTTCACGAAGGAGGGGATCCTGGATCTCCTGGCCCAGGACACCCATCGGTCCAGGGCCACCACGGCTTCGGCATAAGGGAGCTTGAAGACCGTGCGCAGCCCTTCCTTCAAGTAGTAGGCCCGGCCCAGGACGGGGTCGGTCTGCACGATCCAGGACAGCTTCGCCTGCTGCTTTTCGGTGAGGTCCTCGGGGTTCTTCCAGAGTGCGTAGCGGCTGTTCTTCAGCTTGGTGGCCCGCTCACTGTCGGGCCTCTCCGGCGCGACCTTGGGTGGTCGTCCGCGGCCACGGGCCGGTTCGTTCTCCCGGGCCGCTTTCCGTGCCCGGTTCCAGGCGGTGCGCCGCTCTGCATCCAGGGCGTCGGTGGCCCACATGACGATGTGGAACGGGTCGGCCACGCGGACCGCTTGGGGGCAGCGCGCGGCCACGACGGTGGCGATCCACTCGGCCGCATCCGCGGATACATGCGTGATCTCGGTGCACCGTTCGTCCCCCAGAGCGTCGAAGAACTTGCCCAGGGTGGCCTTGTCCCGTCCCGGCGAGGCCCAGATGAGCCGGCCCGAATCATGGTCCACGACCACGGTGAGGTACTTGTGTCCGCGCTTGTAAGAGATCTCGTCAATGCCAATGCGTGTCAGGTTCGCGAACGGGTCGAAGGTCGCGGCGGTGTCCTTCCAAACCCGATCGATGATCGAGCCCACGGTGCGCCAGGCGATGCGCATCAACTGGGTGACAGCGCTCTTGGAAGTCTGGGTGGCCAGCCAGGCGATCTGCTGGTCAAAGATCCTGGTGTGGCCAGCCTGGTGCCGGGCCCACGGGACGGCGGCGACGGTGACCCCGTGCTCGGGGCAGCGCACCCGCGGTGATTCGGCGACCAGGTAGGTTTCGATGGTTCCCAGATCCAGGGTCCGCCATCTCCTGGGACCACCGCCGCGGTCGTATCGGCGGCACCGCCTGGAACAGATCCCGCACCGGTTGCGCATGGACTTCATGGGGCTCACCAAGGCGATGAAAACACCGGTGTCCTCCTCGAAATCCAGACCCCGGACAATCGTTTTTTCGACACCCAGCAGGGTGCACCATATGCTTGATTTCTGCACGCCGTTTTCCAACCTCGATTTTTGTACCTTTGACAGTCAAAAATCCTAGGTAGAAAGCGGCGTGTGGTCGTTAAGGCGCGCAGGTCACGCCCACGGATATGTCACAAGAGCCGCTTTTTGCCTGTTTTGGGGTTCCGTTGTCTTTGCACAGCCCTCGGCTACGGTTCTTCCTTCCGGCTACAGGGGGTCCGGCGGAGTGGGTGGATCGACGAAGTCGCCGGAACCGCGCCGAAACTGCGCCAACGTCTGGACCAGACGTGTCAGGTCATCGGGCGGGATGCCAAGGCTGCGGAAGACATGTTCATTGAGACTGGCCGTGGCATCCTCCACCATGGCCCTGCCGAGGTCTGTCAGCAGCACCAAGGTGGCGCGTCCGTCCGTCGGGTGGGCGGATCTGCGCACCAGGCCATCCCGCTCCAACCTGTCCACCACGTTCGTCACGCTGGTCGGATGGACCTGCAGCCGGGCGCTCGCGCTTGCCATGGGCAGCAGCCCGTCCCGGCTGAAGCTGAGCAACCGCAGCATTTCAAAGCGCGCAAACGATAACCCAAGCGGCTTGAGTGCGGCATCCACGCGGGACAACATAATCTGTTGAGCGCGAATGATCGATGTGACGGCGGCCATTCCGTCGGCCGCGTCGGACCAGCCGTGCGAAATCCACAGCCGCTTGGCCTCGGCGATTGGGTCCATCGGCAACGGCGTTGCTGGGGGCACGTCGAAAGTCCTTTCACGAACGATTCCCGCCGGCACCGGGCGGGCGGCAAACACCGAGCCTCATCACAAAAAATACTCGGGACACATAGTAAATACTAGTAGTTCCTAGTATTCTCAGTGGTGAAGCATCAGTCATTGTGCATCAAAGGATTTTGCGCCGCAGGATTTTGCAACAAAGGAGTTGTTGAATGAAGATCGTCGTACTCGTAAAACAGGTGCCGGATACGGCGGAAGAGCGAAAGCTTGATCTGACGACGGGTCTGCTGGACCGTGATGCCGGCGACAGCGTTGTTGATGAGATCAACGAGCGGGCCCTTGAGGTGGCGCTGCGGGTCAAGGACGCGAATAAGAGTACCGAAGTGGTTGTCATGACGATGGGGCCGGACGGGGCAACCCAGGCATTGCGCAAGGCGCTTTCCATGGGTGCGGACTCCGGCGTGCACATCCTCGACGACTCCCTCGCGGGCGCGGACACCAAACGTACCGCGGCAGCACTCGCGGCTGGGCTGAAGGTCACCGGGTTCGACATCGTGCTCGCCGGCAACGAATCCACCGACGGCCGCGGCGGCGTTGTCCCGGCCATGGTGGCCGAGCACCTGGCCCTGCCGCTGCTTGGCTCATTGGTTTCCGCCGAGATCACCGAGGGAGCTGTACGCGGTGTTCGCCAGGGTGAGGGCGGCACATTGAATGTCCATGCGGCACTGCCCGCCATCGTGACCGTGACCGAAAGCTCCGCAGAGGCCCGGTTCCCGAATTTCAAGGGCATTCTGACCGCCAAGCGCAAGCCTGTCACTACACTGTCTGTGGCAGATCTGGGCAGCGCCGACCTCGGCAGCGCAGAGTTGGGCGGCGCAGGCCTGACGGGCTTCGGACCCGGTGCGGATGCCAGGGTCGGCAGCACGGTGGTTGTGTCCACCACCGAACGCACGGCCCGCGCTGCGGGCAGGAAAATCGTCGACGACGGAACCGCAGCCACCGAGCTGGCCGAGTTCCTTGTTGCAAACCGTCTGGTCTGAGGGAGGAAAAGAATGTCGAACGTTCTGGCACTTGTGGAAATGTCCCACCGCGGCGAAATCGCCGGCTCCACCCGCGGATTGCTTGCCGCAGCCGCGAAGTTGGGCACGCCGGTCGCCGTGGTTGCCACCGCCACGGCATTGACGGACGACGACGTCGCCCGGCTTGGCGGGCTGGGTGCGGCACAGATTTACGCTGCGGTGACAGCGGCGGCCGGTGCCGTTCTGGTGATCCCGGCGCTGGAAGCGTTGAGTGAGGCCGTCCGTGCTCTGCAGCCGTCCGCGGTCGTGCTGGCCAATTCCGTGGACGGGCGCGAGGTGGCCGCCCGGTTGGCTGTGCGAACCGGCGGCGGTCTGCTGGCCGACGCCGTGGACGTGCGCGCCGACGCCGGGAAAGTCGTGGCCCTGCACTCGGTTTTCGGGGGTGCGTACACCGTTGAATCCGCAGTGGACGTGGGGCTGCCCATCATCACCCTCCGTTCAGGTGCCATCGACGATCACGCACCCGCAGCCACCCCGGAGGTCAGTGCGGTTTCCCTGACGGTCGAACAGGGAAACGCTGCCGTCATTGACGGATTCAACGACGAAGCCGCCATTTTGGCCCGGCCGGAACTGCGCGGCGCGGCCACAGTGGTGTCCGGCGGCCGCGGCTTGGGTTCAGCGCAGAACTTTGTGCTGGTGGAGCAACTGGCCGACGCGTTGGGGGCCGCCGTCGGAGCCTCGCGCGCCGCCGTCGACGCCGGTTTTATTGGCCACACGGCGCAGGTCGGACAGACCGGTGCCAGTGTGTCCCCGCACCTGTATATCGCCTTGGGCATTTCTGGTGCCATCCAGCATCGGGCCGGCATGCAGACCGCCAAGACCATCGTGGCCATCAACAAGGACGGGGACGCACCCATCTTTGACGTGGCGGATTTTGGCATTGTGGGAGACGTCTTCACGGTGGTGCCGAAACTCATCGACGCTCTCAACGCCCGGACCAGCTGACGAACGGTGGAAACAGCTGCGTCCGTGCCCGCCACACTTCGCCGAGAGGTTCCTTAGAAGATGCCCACAGCAGTGAAGAATTCGTCATCGACGAAGAGTAAGTGGTCCAGGTTCATTTGGATTGTGCCGGCAGTGGTCAGTGGCCTGCTGGTTGTGGTGTTGCTGGCCAAATGGTTCACGGGTTTGTCGGGTGTGCAGTCCTTCCTGACCGACTATCCCGGGCAATCGCGTCTGCCGGACAGCGCCCCCGTGGGCTTTCCGGCCTGGCTGGCCTGGCAGCACTTCCTGAATGTGTTCTTCATCGTACTGATCATCCGGTCCGGCTGGCAGGTGCGCACCGCCAAGCGGCCGCCGGCGCACTGGATCAGGAACAACAAGGGCCTGATCCGGACCAGGAATGCGCCCGTCAAGATGAGTTTGGACCTGTGGTTCCACCTGAGCCTGGACGCTCTGTGGGTGCTCAACGGCCTCATCTTTGTGATTGTGTTGTTTGCCACCGGACAGTGGATGCGGATCATCCCGACCAGGTGGGACGTGTTCCCGAACGCCGTCTCCGCCGCCCTGCAGTACGCGTCCCTTAGCTGGCCAATCGAGGACGGCTGGGTCAACTACAACGCACTGCAGCTGCTGACCTACTTTGTGACAGTGTTCATTGCCGCACCCTTGGCCATCATCACCGGGCTGCGCATGTCCTCGGCCTGGCCAAAGAAGGCGGAGAAGCTGAACAAGGCATACCGCATCGAGGCCGCCCGGTCGCTGCACTTCCCGGTCATGCTGTACTTCGTGCTGTTCATCATCGTGCACGTCACTTTGGTTCTCGCCACCGGGGCGCTGCGCAACCTCAACCATATGTACGGCAGCAGCGACGACATCAATTGGGTGGGGTTCGGCATCTTCGCAGCTTCCCTTCTGGTGATCGTGGCCGCCTGGTTCCTGGCCCGGCCGCTCTTCCTGCGACCGGTGGCGGCCTTGTCCGGAACCGTGAGCAAGTAGTCCCCGGAACCCTGAGCAAGTGGTCCCCGGACCGTAAGCAAGTAGTCTCTGGGCATCATAAGTACCTACCGTCCTCAGGAGTAAGTAGTTAACGGAACGGCGAGTAGATAGCTGTCCAATCAAATGGTTCCACAGCAGGCCAGCCGTCCAGCCAGACAAAGGAGCGCCCATGTTTGAACGCACGGAGGACCAGCAAGCCATGGTGGCGATGGTGCGCGACTTTGCCGGCGGGGCCATTTCCCCGCACAGTGCATATTGGGATGAGACGAAGCATTTCCCGGTGGACGTCCTGCGCGAAGCGGGCACGCTGGGCATGGGCGGAATCTATGTGAGCGAAGAGTACGGCGGATCCGGGCTCACGCGCACCGATGCCGTGCTGATTTTTGAGGAGCTGGCCAAAGCTGACCCCACCATCGCGGCGTACATCTCCATCCACAACATGGTGGTGTGGATGATCGACGCCTTTGGCAATGCCGAGCAGCGGGCCAATTGGGTGCCGCAGCTGGCGTCTATGGAGGCGTTGGGGAGCTATTGCCTGACGGAACCGGGGGCCGGTTCAGACGCCGCGGCGCTGAGCACCCAGGCGGTGCGCGACGGCGACGATTACGTTCTGAACGGGACGAAACAGTTCATCTCCGGCGCCGGTGCTGCCGGCTTCTATCTGGTCATGGCACGGACAGCCGACACGGGCAGCCACGGCATCACGGCCATCGTGGTACCGGCAAACCTTCAGGGTCTGTCGTTCGGGCCGAACGAAAAGAAAATGGGGTGGAACGCACAGCCCACCCGCCAAGTCATTTTTGAGGATGTTCGCGTCCCCGTGGCCAACCGGCTGGGGGCCGAAGGCAGCGGATTTGGCATTGCCATGAAGGGACTCAACGGCGGCCGGATCAACATCGCCGCCTGCTCCCTGGGCGGTGGCCAGGCCGCCCTGGACAAGTCCATCGCGTATCTGAAGGAGCGCACGGCCTTTGGCGGAACCCTGATCAGCAAGCAGGCCCTGCTTTTCGAGATTGCGGACATGGACACCGAGCTGGAAACGGCGCGGACCCTGGTGCTGCGCGCCGCCGAAGCCCTGGATCGCGGAGCCGCAGACACCGTGAGGCTGTGCGCGATGGCCAAGCGTGTGGCCACGGACGCCGGCTTCAACGTGGCCAACAAAGCCCTCCAGCTCCATGGCGGCTACGGCTATTTGGCGGAGTATGGCCTGGAGAAGATCGTGCGGGATTTGCGCGTCCATCAGATCCTGGAAGGCAGCAACGAGATCATGCGCTTAATAGTGGGCCGGCTGGCAGTGGAGACTAAGAAATGAACAATGACGACGTTCTGGTGCACCGAGCCGGTCACCTGGGCCACCTGATCCTGAATCGGCCCAAGGCCTTGAACGCCCTGACGCACGGCATGATCGCCGCGGTCGCCGACTCCCTGGATGCCTGGGAAAATGACGACGACGTCAGCACCGTTCTGATCTCCGGGTCCGGTGAGCGCGGCTTGTGCGCCGGCGGTGACATCGTGGCGATCTATCGTGACGCCCGCCTTGGTGGCACGGAAAGCGCCGCCTTCTGGCGCGACGAATACATTCTCAACGCCAGGATCAAACGTTATCCCAAACCGATCGTGACCTTGATGGACGGAGTGGTCCTGGGCGGGGGAGTGGGTATTTCCGCGCACGCCGCCATCCGCGTTGTCACCGAACGCTCCCGGGTGGGCATGCCGGAAACGGGCATCGGTTTTGTCCCGGACGTCGGCGGCCTGTATCTGCTCTCACGCGCGCCGGGCGAGTTGGGCACGCACGCAGCCCTGACCGCCGGCATGATCAACGGCGCCGACGCCATGGCGATGGGCCTGGCCGACCACTTTGTGGACTCCGCCGACCTGCCCGCGCTCATCGGTGGGCTGGCCGAACGGCCCGCACGCGCCGTCGTCGGCCGTTACGCGCAGGTGACGCCGGAATCGCCGTTGTCTCAGCAGCGGGACTGGATCGACCAGGCCTATGACGGGGACGACGTCGGCACCATCCTTGAGCGGCTGGCCCACCTTGGGCAGCTGGAGGCTGCGCGCGCGGCCGAAGCAATCCGGGCAAAGTCGCCCACCGCGCTGAGCGTGACGCTGGCGGCGCTGCGGCGCGCCAGGAGCATGGACAGCCTGGAGGCGGTGCTGAATCAGGACTACCGGGTATCTCTGCACGCGCTGAGTTGGCCCGACTTTGCGGAGGGGATCCGCGCACAACTGGTCGACAAAGACCGCAATCCGGCGTGGGACCCCGCCACCTTGGCGGATGTGTCCGCGGCGGACGTGGAACATTCCTTCCAGGACTTGGGCCCGGACGAGCTCGGTCTAAGCTTCGTCCCGGCACGATCGGAGGCAGCATCATGAGCAGGGCAATCGCGTTCATCGGGCTGGGCCATATGGGGGCGCCGATGGCCGCTAACCTTGTCCGAGCCGGGTACTTGGTCACGGGTTTCGATGTTGTACCGGCGGCCGTGGACGCGGCCCGGACCGACGGCCTGACGATCGCCGAGTCAGGCGCGGAGGCGGTCACGGGGGCCGAGGTGATCATTACCATGCTGCCGGCTGGCCAACACGTCCTTGCCGCCTATCAGGGGTCCGACGGGCTGCTGGCCGCGGCGGCACCGGGGTCCCTATTTTTGGAATGTTCCACCATTGCCGTGGCCGATGCCCGCGTCGCTCACGACATGGTCCTGGCAGCAGGACACCGTGGGCTGGATGCCCCGGTGTCTGGTGGAGTGGCGGGCGCCGAGGCCGGGTCGTTGACGTTCAGGGTGGGCGGGGATGCCGGCGACTTTGCCGACGCCGCGGAGATTTTTGACGTGATGGGCAAGCGGATTGTGCACTGTGGCGGCCCCGGCGCCGGGCAGGCCGCGCAGGCGCTCGAAGCGACCGGCGTGGTGGCGGAGCTGGGCAGCCGGGCCGAGGAGATCCACCGCCGGTTCGCCGAGGGCGCCGGCGCCGGGACCGACTTCTCCGGAATCATCAATGACATCCGCGCCGCAGCGCAGACCGCAGGTCGGAACACAGGGCACGGCACGGCGCAGAACCCAGCACAGAACAGGACGCAGGCATGAGCGACTATCTTTCGATCCTTACCGAGCAGCGTGGCCGGGTCGGCATCATCACGCTCAACCGGCCGGAGGCCCTGAACGCACTCACCGACGACATGGGCCACGAAATCGTTGCGGCGGCGCGGGCCTTCGACAAGGATCCGGGCACGGGTGCAATCGTCATCACCGGATCATCCCGTGCCTTTGCCGCCGGTGCGGATATCAAGGAGATGGCCGGGAAGTCCCTGGTGGACATGTACCTGGCTGACTGGTTCTCCGCCTGGGACGAACTGGCGCGGGTCCGGACGCCCATGATTGCCGCCGTCGCCGGTCACGCACTGGGCGGGGGCTGTGAACTGGCCATGATCTGCGACTTCATCATTGCCGCGGACAACGCCAAGTTCGGACAGCCCGAAATCAAGCTCGGCGTGATTCCCGGGATGGGCGGCTCCCAGCGGCTGACCCGCGCCATCGGTAAGGCCAAAGCCATGGAAATGGTGCTGACCGGCCGCGTCATGGGTGCCGAAGAGGCGGAGCGGTCCGGGCTGGTGGCCCGGGTGGTGCCGGTGGACGACCTGCTCGCCGGCGCCATCGCCACGGCCGAAACCATTGCCGCCATGTCCAAGCCGGCGACAATGATCGCCAAGGAAGCCGTCAACGCGGCATTTGAAACCTCTCTGGCAGAAGGCGTGCACATGGAGCGCCGGTTCATCTACGCCTGCTTTGCCACCGAGGACCAGAAAGAGGGCATGACGGCGTTTATGGAAAAGCGGGCGGCCGACTTTAACCACCGATAACGGGCCGCCCCTCGCCCGGTCTCCCCGCTGCTCCCCGGATGCAGAAAGCCCGCCGGGCTTGGCCAGGAAGAATGAGGTTCCTGACGTCCCGGCCGCGGCCGCGCTGGAAACGAGAATGTTCACGGCTTGGAAACGGCGTTGAGGAAATCTTTGATCTTCTTGGCCATAGCAGTAGACTCCGACCAGTGGGGATAGTGACCTCTCCTGAGCGCGACAATTTCGTGGCGTTTCACTTTGCTCAGCTGACGCTCATGGAGGTCGAGCCATTTCGGATTGCTGTCCAGCGAGTCGTGCGCAAGGAAGGTGAGGACCGGCATCGTGTCGGGTAGCTGACACCGGCAAGCTTCGCGGCGTTGCTGCTAATCCGGTCCTCAACCGACGCCTGGCACTGGTCAGTCGGAGGACAGCCGGTACCCCATGCCCCGCACGGTGCTCAGCGTTGAAAGCCCGAAGGGCACATCGATCTTTCGGCGCAAGTAACCGATGTAAACCTCGACAACGTTATCTCCGCCGTCGAACATTGGATCCCAGACGTTATCCAGAATCTCCGCCTTGGAGACCACCTCGTCCGGATGGCGCATCAAAAACAACAGCAGCCCGAATTCCCGGGCCGTAAGGGCGATCTGCGTCCCGTCCCGGGAGACGGACCGCTTCAACGGATCCAACAGCAGAGTGCCCACGGTGAGGGTCACCGGCCGCTCTGGCGCGCCTCGCCGGATCAGGGCGCGCAGTCGCGCCACCAGGACAAGGAAACTGAACGGCTTAGTCAGGTAGTCATCGGCGCCCAGATCGAAAGCATCCGTCTGGTCGTACTCGCCGTCCTTGGCCGTCAGCATCATCACCGGTGTCCAGATCTGCCGTTCCCGCAGTTCCTTCAGCACCGCGTAGCCGTGCTTGCCCGGCAGCATCAGATCCAGTACGACGACGTCATAGGGGTTTTCGGTCGCGGCCCACAGCCCGCTGATCCCGTCATGGACGACGTCGACGACGAAGCCTTCGCCGGTCAGGCCGCGCCGGATGGTTTCGGCCAGCAGTTTCTCATCGTCGACCAGCAGAACACGCATACCGACATCCTTCCACTCCCAACTGGCCTGATGGAGGTAATTGATGCCCATGTCCGCCCGAGGCCTGTGAGAATACTGAGGAGTCGGTGGGAGATCGCATCTGCCGCTCGACCCGGGATCCGCCGAATGGCGATGGCCGACGAGGCGAAGTGGTCAATCTTCCGCGGAATAGCGGGTATAGTTGAGCAAGCGACGCGGGGTGGAGCAGTTCGGTAGCTCGCTGGGCTCATAACCCAGAGGTCACAGGTTCAAATCCTGTCCCCGCAACCACAAAGAGGCCCTGACCAGCGGAAACGCCGGTCAGGACCTCTTGCTTTCCAGTCGATTATGCCTCTCTCTTTATTCGCCGGTTACATCGTGTCTCCCGCCGGTTACATCGTGCTCAAAAGCCGGCTACCCCATGTGGCACGTAGTGTTCCTCCAGGGTCGATAACTCTTCGGCGCTGAGACTGATCTCCAGGGAGGCCACGGCGTCGTCCAAATGGCTGAGCTTCGTCGCGCCGACAATCGGCGCGGTCACGGCGGGATTCGACGAGACCCAGGCCAATGCCACCTGCGCCCGGGGCACGCCGCGGGCGCCGGCCACCGCCGCCACGGCTGAGGAAACCTTCCGGTCCGCGTCTTCGGCCTGCCGGTACAGGGACTTGCCGAACTCATCGAGGCCCGCACGGGTTGTCGCCGCGTCCCAATCCCGCGTAAGCCGCCCGCGGGCCAACGGACTCCACGGAAGGACACCGATTTTCTGGTCCTGGCACAGCGGATACATTTCCCGCTCCTCCTCCCGGTTGATCAGGTTGTAGTGGTCCTGCATCGTGATGAACCGTGCCCAACCGTTTGCTGTCTGCGTGTGCAGCGCCTTGGCGAACTGCCAGGCATACATGGATGACGCGCCCAGATAGCGGACCTTGCCGGACCGGACGACGTCGTTCAGTGCTTCCAGCGTCTCCTCCAGCGGCGTCTCGGGGTCCCATCGGTGGATCTGGTAGAGATCGACATAGTCCGTCCCGAGCCGGCGCAGACTTTCATCGATCTGCCACAGAATCTGTTTGCGGGACAGTCCGGCCCCGTTGGCCCCGGGGGCCATGCGACCGTGGACTTTGGTGGCAATTACCAGTTCTTCTCTGCGTCCGTAATCGGTGAGGGCACGGCCTAGGATTTCCTCGCTGGAGCCGTTCGAGTAGACATTGGCGGTGTCAAAGAAATTGAAGCCGAGCTCAAGGGCCTGCCGGATGAAAGGACGCGATTGATCCTCGGGCAGGCTCCATCCGTGGTTCCCTCGCTGCGGGTCTCCGTAGCTCATACATCCCAGCGCAAGCGCCGACACGTCCGTTCCAGTGTTTCCAAGTTTGACGTATTTCATAAGTTATCTCCTGTGCTGGCCGTTAACTCCACTTTTTCCGTCGCTGGTTCTCTCGACCCTGTCCGCTTTCACGCCTCCCGCGTGCCCGGGGAAGTGGTCAGGGCCGGATCCCGCTGGCCAGCGCCCCGACGGTGTCGTCAATTTTGGCCAGGAGGCCGGCATCGAGACGGACTCCCGCTGCCTTGACATTGGAGCTCACCTGCTCCGGCCGGGATGCACCGATGACTGCGGATGCGACATTCTGGTTCTGCAGTACCCAAGCGATGGCCAACTGCGCCATGCTCAGACCAGCATGGTCGGCGATGGGTCGGAGCTTTTGCACCGCGTTGAGAACCTCCGGAGACATCCAGCGTTTGATGGTGTCCGCTGCGCCCTTTTCGTCCGTTGCCCTAGCCGAGTTCCTTTGCCAGCGCGTGGCCATCCCGGATCTGTTGCGCGGTCAACTCGCTGACGCCGATGTACAGCGCCTTGCCCTGTCGGACGACGTCGGCAAAAAGCCTGCAGCCGCCGGAGCGAGCCGTCGATTGACTCGAGGATGTGCTTCCGGGAGAGCCCGACGTCGTTGTGCCCCTTGGGCCCGGTCGGACCGAATACTTTGGTGAAGATTTCCAGAGACTGGCGCCGCTCGCCTTTCAGAGCAGCCCCGGGCACTGTTTCGGCTACCGTGTTGGCATAGACGTCGGCCGTGTCAAAGGTGCTGACGCCTGCGTCCAGGGCGGTCCGGACGCCGGCTGTGGCGGTATCATTCTCCACCTGCGATCCGTGCGTAAGCCAGTTGCCGTAGGTAATTTCGGATACTTTGAAACCGCTGTTGCCAAGATATCTAAAGTCCATGTGTCCGATGCTATCCGCCGCGACTCAGGCCCGTATAGGGCGGATCCAATATCGGGACGAGGTGATCACCAGCATCCCGCTTCCCTCACTGTTCCACTTGTTGCGCTTCCAGGGACAGAGATGTATTGCTGGCTGTCCGCGTGACTGAGGGCGTCAATCCTATGCTCCTGGTCGCGAAGGCGCCGTTGCCGGCTGAGAATTGGGCTCGTCAGAAGGGTGGTGGGAGTTCGGGGTTGTTGGGGTAGACGCGTCCGGTGGGTGAGGTGTGGATGAAGACGCCAGGGGTTGGTTGGGAGACGGTCCAGCCGGTGCCGGGGTCGTCTTTGAGGTGGTGGTCGAATGCGCAGAATGCGCCGAGATTGGTGTCGCTGGTTTCGCCCAGTGGCAGGGGTGTGCCATCAGGGGCGTAGGTCTGCCGGTGGTAGGGGATGGTGTGGTCGATTTCACAACTTCTGGCGGGTTTATCGCAGCCGATGCCCCGGCAGGTCTTGTCCCGATTGATGATCCAGCGGCGCAGGTCCGCCGCGGGTGTGTAGGCGTTGCGTCCGATGGAGAGGATGGTGCCGGTTTCGGGGTCGGTGAGGAACCTGAGCCAGGAGGTCGCCAGGCCGGCGAGTTCGCGGGCCTGGTCGGCGGGGATGGGGCCGTACCCGTCGAGGTTGCCGGGCCGTTCGTCCAGTCCCATCAGCGTCAGGACGGGGACGGTGACGGCGACCTGCGCCGGCGGGTAGCGGCGGGTTTTCCTACCCCGGCCCCCGCTGGCACCGACACCGGTACTGCCCGCGCCGCTGCCGGTACTGGTACTGGTGCTGCTGCCGTCGCCGTCGCCGTTGCTGCCGTCGCCGTCGCCGTTGCTGCCGTCGCCGTTGCCGGTGCTGCCGTTGCCGGTGCTGCCGTCGCCGTTGCCGGTGCTGCCGTTGCCGGTGCTGCCGTTGCCGGTGGTGTTGTTGGTGGTGTTTTGGGGGTCGGGGTCCAGGGCGAGGTCGAAGAGGTCCATGAGGACGTCGGCGCGGTATTCAGCGATTGCACGGGAGGGTTTCCCGCCGGGGGTGGTGCCGGTGGAGGGTTCGCCTTCGTGTTGGGCGTGGTGGGCCCAGGCGTCGATGGTTTCGTAGAAGCGCCGGGCGTCCACGGCGGGGAGGAGGGCACCGATTTCGGCCATTCCGTCGGGTTGGGCGAGGAACCAGACGTCTCGGTGGGTGCGGGCGCGTTCGTGCCGGGCGGCGAGGGGTTCGGGGTCGAGTTTCTCCGCTGTTTCCCTGGCGTATCTTTCCAGCGCCCGCGGGGTCAGGGACGGGGCGAGGGCGGTGATGGCGGCTTCGACCGGGCCCCAGAGCGTGGCGGGGGTGGTGCCGAGTCCGTAGAGGACGGCCTGGACGCGGGCCCGGTCCAGGATGCCTTGTTCCTGCAGTGCGAGGGTGACCGGGAGGAATATGGTGAGGTCTTCGCTGTTGTTCAGGAGGCGCTGGGCGCTGTAATGGCTGGTGTGCAGGGCGGCGCCGATCTCCGCGGCGGCCCATTTGGATTTGTCCGCCAGCCACTCCCGGCGCCCGGGGATACGGGGGTTGCGGGGTGTTTCGGCCGGCAGCGGGGGGCGTTCTGCGGCGAACGCGGCCACGGCCCGGGCCTGGATGGCCTGGGCCCAGGACATCATTTTCCCGGCCGCGGCCGCGTAGTCCAGGTTCTGGCCGGCGTCCCCGCCTGTCGGGTCGGTGAACAGCAGGGCAGCGGCTGCGCGGAGCGGGTCCAGCGGGTCCGGGTCCTCTTCACGGACCAGGGCGGCCAGCAGTGCCCGGCGGGCGGATTCGTCCTGCAGGCCAGCGAGCCGCACATCCGGGGACGCCAGATCACTCTCTGGCAGCACCGGTGGCTGCACATCCGCGGGCTGCACCGGTCGATGCACATCCGCGGGCTGCAGGTCAGTATCCGGCAGGCCGGGGTCCGGCAGGTCACTGTCCGCCGGTGGCTGCAGGTCCGCGGGCTGCAGGTCAGTATCCGGCAGGTTATTCTCCGCTGGCGGTTGCACATCGGCGGCCCGTGGATCGGCCGGCGGGTCATCGATCATCCGGCCGTCGGCAACTCGATTATCCGCAGCGGTGATGTCCAGGGCGGGTCTGTTCATCAGGGAGTGCCGGAGGTCCTCGTCGGTGACCGGACGGCTCGGTCCCCATATCAATTCCGGGAGAAATGGGACCGCGGACACCGCAGTCAGAGTGCCTTGGGCATGGCCGGGACGGGCGTGTTCGGGTCTCCCGAGGTATTCCTCGAGGAGTGCTTCGAAACCGGGTTCGCCGTTCATGCTACTAGTATATTCTAGTTATGCTACCATGGCCATAGTTAAATCGAACATATATCTTAGCCTGTATCGTCGTCTCCCCGTCGGCGCCTGACCGTATCAGTGTGGAGTTGCGGTCGTGGTCAGACGGTGTCCGACTGAGCACACCGGCGGGAGTTGTGGTCAGTCAGCCCGCGTCCCAGACTGTCCGTGCGCGGGCTCTCCTCTGCCTGACCGTCCACCATGTGCGGGCAGCCTCCGCCGGTTGAATAAACTTGACCAATGAGTGCAACATTGGTGGCCAAGGACCTTTCCGGCGGCCACGCCCACCGGACACTGTTCGCCGATCTCAATCTGACTGTGGCACGAGGGGACGTGGTGGGTGTCGTGGGTGCCAACGGTGCCGGCAAATCAACGCTGCTGCGCATCCTCGCCGGGGTCGAAGGCCCCTTCGCGGGCACGGTCAGCACGGCGCCGTCGGATGCCTTTGTCGGCTGGCTCCCGCAGGAACATGAGGGTCGTCACGGCGAAACGGTGACCGGCTACATCGCCCGCCGCACCGGCTCGGTCCAGGCAACCGCAAGGATGGAAGCTGCCGCGGACGCGCTGAGCTCGGGAACCACCTCGGCCAATGATGATTACGCCGCGGCGCTGGACCATTGGCTCGCCTGCGGTGCGGCGGATCTGGAGGACCGGATCCCCGCCGTGCTGGCGGAGCTGGAGCTGGGAACGGGTCCGGACGCGCAAATGACCGCCCTTTCCGGCGGCCAGGCGGCCCGGGTGGCCCTGGCGGCGCTGCTTCTCAGCCGCTTTGACATTGTCCTGCTGGACGAGCCCACCAATGACTTGGATCTGGCAGGACTGCAGCGGCTGGAATCCTTCGTTCAGGGGCTGCGCGGGGGCGTGGTCCTGGTTTCGCACGACCGCGAGTTCCTGGCCCGTTGCGTTACCTCCGTGGTTGAGTTGGATCTGGCGCAGAACCAGGTGACCGTTTACGACGGCGGCTATGACGCGTATCTGCAGGAGCGGGCGACCGCGCGCCGGCAGGCACGTGAGGCCTATGACGAATTCGCCGACAAAAAGTCGGATCTGGTCGCCCGCGCCCGCACTCAGCGCGAATGGAGCTCGCAGGGCGTGCGCAACGCGATGAAGAAGGCCCCGGACAATGACAAGATCCGGCGCCGCGCCAGCACGGAGTCCTCGGAAAAGCAGGCGCAGAAGGTCCGGCAGATGGAATCGCGCATTGCGCGGTTGGACGAGGTGGCCGAACCGCGCAAGGAGTGGCATCTGCAGTTCGCCATCGGGGCGGCGCCGCGCTCAAGTTCTGTGGTGGCCACGCTGAATCAGGCCGTCGTTCGGCACGGCAACTTTACGCTGGGACCGGTGTCGCTGCAGATCAATGCGGGGGAGCGGATCGGGATCACCGGGCCCAACGGCGCGGGCAAGACGACGCTGCTGCGGCTGCTGCTCGGACATGAGGCGCCCGACGGCGGCATGGCGGCTCTGGGCGCCAATGTCGCGGTGGGCGAAATTGACCAGGTCCGCGGAGGGCTGGCCGAGGCCGATGGTCTCGGCGATGCGTTTGAGAGCCAGGTCCCGGAGCTGAACGGCGCGGAGGTGCGCACCCTGCTGGCCAAATTCGGGCTCAAAGCGGACCAGGTCAGTGCCGCCGTCGGCAGTCTCTCACCGGGAGAGCGCACGCGTGCCGCGCTGGCCCTGCTGCAGGCCAAGGGCGTCAATCTGCTGGTGCTGGACGAACCCACGAACCACTTGGATCTGCCCGCGATCGAGCAGCTGGAGGAGGCGTTGGAAGGTTACGACGGCACCCTGCTGCTGGTCACGCACGACCGGCGGCTGCTGGAGAAAGTCCGGCTGGACACCCGCTGGGACGTCAGCGGCGGCCGGGTTTCAGTCCGTTAGCGGCGCCCGCCGGGCCCAAGCCACAAGCCCACCCGACAACGCCATGAAGTCCCGGTCGACGGTCTGCGCTTCGGGGTGCGCGTCGTGCCAGCCGATGATTTCCCGTGCCCCCGCGGAGTACGGAATGTCCGCGCGGTATTCGGGCACCAGGGACTTGATCTTGGCGTTATCGAAAATGACCGAGTGCGCCTTGTCCCCGAGCAATCCGGGGCCCAGCGACGGCGCATGCGCGGCAATTGTCTCCGAGGACACATGCACCAGCTCGGGCTCCGAAACGCCTGCTGCCTTGGCCAGCAGGCGGTAAATCTGATCCCAGGGCAGGAATTCGTCAGAGGTAATCGTGTAGCTTTCGCCGACTGCCTGCGGGCGGCCCAGCAGGGCGGTGAAGGCGACGGCAAAGTCCCTGCTGTGCGTCAGCGTCCACAGCGAGGTGCCGTCGCCATGCACCAGCACCGGCAGGCCGCTCCGGAGCCGATGAATGTCCGTCCACCCGCCCAGCAAGGGCAGGGACGTGCGGTCATAAGTGTGCGAGGGGCGGACGATCGTCACCGGGAAGCCCTCGTCCCGGTAGGCCTGCATCAGCACGTTCTCGCAGGCGATCTTGTCCCGTGAATACTGCCAGAACGGGTTGCGCAGCGGCGTCGATTCCAGGACGGGCAACCGGGCCGGCGGTTTCTGGTAGGCCGAGGCCGAGCTGATGAAAACGTACTGACCGGTCCGCCCAAGGAATCGGGCGATTCCGGCGGCTGCATGCTCGGGGGTGAACGAGACGAAGTCCGCCACGGCATCAAACCTGCGATTTCCCAAGGCTGCCTGCACCGCGGCACCGTCGCGGACATCCGCCTGCAGGACTTCGGCATCCTTCGGAGCCGGGCGCAGAGACGAGACGCCGCGGTTCAGTACGGTGACCCGATGTCCCTGGGCGACGGCGCGTTCCACCGCGGCCGCGCTGATCACACCAGTACCACCGATGAAGAGAATGCTGGGCGCGGCGGCGAACCCCCGGACGCTCACCATGCGTAGTCTTCCGGCGCGCTCCGGTGGCCGGGGAAGATATCGTCGAGCCGGTTGAGCGCGTCGTCTTCCAGCCTGACATCCAAGGCGGTAATGGCGGCGTCCAATTGCTCCTGGGTCCGGGGCCCCACGATCGGAGCGGTTACAGCGGGCTGGTGCAGCAGCCAGGCCAGGGCTACGTTGCCCGGTTCCTGACCGAGTTCATCGCAGAAGTCCTCGTACTGCTGGATCTGATCCCGATGGTTTTTGAGGGTCTCCTGGGCACGGCCCTCAGTGCGCCGGACGCCGCCGCGCTCCTTTTTCATTACTCCGCCCAACAGGCCGCCATGCAGCGGCGACCACGGAATCAGTCCCAGCCCATAGTGCTGCGCTGCCGGAATGACCTCGAGTTCCACGTTCCGGGTGAGGAGATTGTAGATGGACTGCTCGCTGATCAGACCGTTGTAATGCCGCCGTGCGGCAGCCTCCTGCGCGTGTGCGATGTGCCAGCCGGCGAAGTTGCTGCTGCCCGAATACAGGATTTTGCCCTGCTGGACGGCGACTTCGACGGCCTGCCAGACCTCCTCCCAGGGCGTGTTCCGGTCCACGTGGTGGAACTGGTAAACATCGATGTAGTCCGTCTGCAGCCGCTTCAGGCTGGCGTCCAGCGCCCGCCGGATATTCAGCGCGGAAAGTTTCGACTCATTGGGCAGGTGCGTCATGGTGCCATACAGCTTGGTCGCCAGCACGGTATGTTCGCGGCGGTTGCCGCCCTGGGCAAACCAGCGCCCGATGATCTCCTCGGTCCAGCCCCGATGGTGTTCCCCACCGTAAACATTGGCGGTGTCGAAGTAATTTATCCCTGACTGATGGGCCGAATCCATGATGGCGTGGGAGTCAGTTTCCTGGGTCTGCGGTCCGAAGTTCATCGTCCCGAGGCACAGACGGGACACTTTCAGACCAGAGCGGCCCAGCTGGGTATATTCCATTCCTCCAGTCTGCTCCAAACGCGTCTAGGCTGGGAAGAGGCCGGCGGAACTTCCCGCCGTCGGCATGACAGCGTGGAAAGGCAAACATATGTCTACTGAGCCGAAGGTTATCGTGCCCGAGCTGACTCTGAACAACGGGGTAACCATCCCTCAACTGGGGTTCGGTGTTTTTCAGGTCCCGCCGGAGGAAACCCAGAGAATCGTCGAGGACGCGCTGGCAGCCGGTTACCGCCACATTGACACCGCCGCTGCCTACGGCAACGAGGCCGGCGTAGGGGCTGCCATCGTCGCCTCGGGGATTCCGCGCGAAGAGCTGTTCATCACCACCAAGCTTCGCAACGGTGAACAGGGGAGTGCCGCAGCCGCTTTCGAGAACAGCCGCAGGGCGCTCGGTGTGGACATTGTTGACCTGTATCTGATTCACTGGCCGGTCCCATCACAAGGGCTGTTCGTGCAGGCCTGGAACGCAATGGAGAAGCTATACGCCAAGGGCGCGATCCGGGCCATCGGTGTCTCCAATTTCCTCCCGGCCAATCTGGAGACATTGCTGGCCGGTGGCAGTATGACTCCGGCGGTCAATCAGATAGAACTGCATCCCACGTTCCAGCAGGAGGACGTTGCGGCCAAAAGCCGCTCCCACGGGATTGAGATCGAGGCCTACAGCCCACTGGGCCAGGGAAGTGATCTGTCTGCCGAAACGGTACGGACGCTGGCACAGAAACACGGTGCCACACCGGCGCAGGTCGTGCTGGCCTGGCACCTGGGCCGAGGGACTATCGTGATTCCCAAATCCGCGGATTCATCACGCATGCGGGAAAATCTGGCCGCCGTCACCCTGACGCTCTCCGCCGAGGAGCTGGCAGCCGTCGGCTCCTTGGAGGCCGGCCAGCGGATCGGTGCGGATCCGGCGACGGCGGCGTTCGCCCAAATGTGAGGCATGGCCGTCAGCGCAGCATCGGAAGGCACAGCAAGCGGGTAGGGCAGCCGCAGGTACAGTACGGGCATGCACAGCAGCAGTACAACGCCGCGGCCGACACGGACTGCGCCGCTCCAGCAGGGAGGCACGATGGCACGGTTGCCGAAGCATTTCGGCCGCGTAGCTGCTGGCTGTGTGGCGGGTGTCCTGGTCGGTACCGGTCTGTCTTTTGTGTCGTTGGAAGGTGCCGGGTCCGGCGCGGCGGCCGGATCTCACGACGGTGCCGCCAGGTACCGCGGCGCCGGGGCGGACAGCCGGGCTAATGTAGACCGCAACGGACAGGTCAACGGAGGCAATTTAGCCGGCGGGGCCAAACCCGGTGGCACGCCCGGCGGCGGCACGCCCGGCGGGGCCAAATCAGGAAGCGGGACGCCCGGGATTGGCTCGACCAGCGGCGGCACGTCTGGCAGCGGTTCGTCCGGCGGTGGCACGCCCATTCCTGTGGCCGCCGCGCCGCAGGGGCTCTGGCAGTCGCTTCCGCCCGATCTGCAGTCGACGGTCAGCAATTTCGCTGCCGATCAGGGTGCCGCCGGGGTAGCCGTCGGGATTGCCACCGCGCGGGGCCGGTTCCTCTCGCTGAATGGCTACGCCGATGTTGACAACGAAACGTTCCTTCAGGGAACGGATCTATTCGCTTATCGGAGCATCACCAAAACCTTTGTGGGCACCGTGATCCTCCAATTGGTTGCCGAAGGGAAACTGCGGCTGGACGACCCGGTGTCAGATTACGTGGCCTCGGTTCCGTCCGGTGACACCATATCGGTGCGGATGGCGCTGGAGATGCGGACCGGGCTGGCTGAGTATTCCGATACTCAGGACTTCTCGGACCAGATGAACTCCGGGGACGAGTACATCTGGACGGATGCGGACCTGCTCGCAGATTCTTTTGCACAGCCGCTGGTTTTCGACCCCGGCACGGACTTTGGCTACAGCAATACCAATACCGTGCTGTTGGGAACGATCATCAGGGTGCTCACGGGCCAAACCTGGGACCAGCAGGTGAGGACCCGGCTGCTGGATCCGTTGCACCTGACCTCCATCGTGTATCCGCCCAATGCTGCGTTGGGTGCCGTGCTGGAGCCGCCCGAGGATACGTCTGCGGATGGTCCGTCGGGCCTTCAGCCGCCCAGCGATACGCTGTACAGCGCGGCGGGCGGACTGTTCGGAGATATCGGTGATCTGCTCAGTTGGGGGACCGAACTCGGGTCGGGGACGCTGCTTCCCTCGGACCTGCAGGCTGCCCGGATGACCTCGGTTTCGGATCCGCAGAACAGCGACTTCACTCCATCGTACGACGGATATGGATTGGCGCTGGGGGAGCTCGACGGTTGGTGGGGACACACCGGTGTTGGATTCGGCTACGAATCTCTGGTCATGTATGACCCGGTGAGAAAAGCAACGGTGGCAATCCTGATCAATACCGCGCTGGCTGACCCGAACGCGGCCGCCGACCTGTTCCGCGAACTGGTTCCCCAGCTCGGCCGGCTTTGAGCCCGGCCTGCTTTGAGCCCGACCTGCACGGCGGAATCAAGGCCGTGCAGGTCACACGTCGGCGCCTCGGCCGTAGGCCGCTGGGATAAGGGGCTACTTGGCCGGGAACTTTGCATGCTCGGCGTGCGCCCGGCGGACCAGCTCGCGGATCTCATCCACATCCTTGGCTTTGTCCCGGTGCTTCAGGGGCATTTTGCGGATGTCCTGCTCGGCCGCCGTCATCAGGGTGTAGACACGCTCGCGCTCGGTGAGGTCCACCGTGTAGGTCAGGTCCAAGTACTCGGTGGCATGGTGCCGGATGCCGAAACCGCCGCCTGCACCTTGCCCGCCGGGCTGAGCAGGGAGGCAACCACAGTCACTGCCAGGACGCCGATGATCACGGCCAGTGACAGGCCGGTGCTGATTTCCAGGACCGGCACGGACTCCCCGCCATTGACGAAGGGGAGGTTATTTTCATGCAGTGCGTGCAGTACCAATTTGACGCCGATGAAGGCGAGAATTGCGGCGAGGCCATAGGAGAGGTAGATCAGCCGGTCCAGCAGTCCATCGATCAAAAAGTACAGCTGCCGAAGGCCCATGAGGGAGAAGGCTGTGGCCGTGAAAACAATATAGACGTTCTGTGTCAGACCGAAGATCGCGGGAATCGAATCCAGGGCGAAGAGCAGATCTGTTCCTCCGATGGCCACCATCACCAGCAGCATCGGCGTCAGTACGCGTTTCCCGTCTTCCTGCGTGAACAGCTTGTCGCCGTCGTAATGCTCGGAGGTGTGGAAAAACTTGCGGGCCAGTCGGATGATGAAGTTATCCGCGGAGCCCTCGTCCTCCTTTTCCGGCTTGAGCAGGTTGCCGGCGGTGATCAGCAGGATCAGCCCGAAGATGTAAAAGACCCAGGCGAAGGAATTGATGAGAGCGGCACCGAGGAAAATGAATCCTGTCCGCGCCAGCAAGGAGAAGACGATGCCGAAGAGCAGTACCTTCTGCTGGTCCTCCCGGGGTACCCGGAAGCTTGCGATGAGAATCAGGAACACGAACAGGTTGTCGACGGAAAGTGCTTTTTCGGTCACGTATCCGGCAAAGTATTCCGTGCCCATTTGCGTGCCGCCGAAAATCCACAGCCCGACGCCGAACAGCAGTGCCAGACCCACGTAGATGCCGGACCAGAGGGCGGCCTCTTGGAGCTTGGGCACATGCGCCTTGCGGATGTGGAAGAAATAATCGAACGCCAGAAGTCCGAGAATCAGGACAATGGTCAGGCCCCAGGTGAGGGGGGATACAGTCATGATGGCTGCTTTCGTAGGGTGGTGACGGCATAAACGATCACCATAAGTCTCTCCAAACAGTCTCATATGACTGCCCGCTGCACCCGGCGGAGCGACATTGCTCCACGTGTTGACGTATGCAGCGTAACGGATACTCCCCTACGTGGGACTCACACTACAGGTCAAAGGGCCCCGGGGCGAATCCAAGTTCCGGAAGGTAGCGGCGCAGATACCGGCCCTCGCAGTCGAACTTTTGCTGTGGGTCACAGGATTGAAAATCCGGAAATAGGGTGGGGCATCGGCACCGGAGCCCGCCACCCACTGCCAATTGGCGGGGTTGCTGGCCGCGTCTGCGTCCACCAGTGGATAGCCGATGTACCCTGCTGCCACGATTTCAGCTCGGCCGCGGATACCGGTTCCCAAGGGAACCCGTCGAATTCCGGGCGGTAGTTCACGGTCGCGAGATCCGGGTTGAAGTGCAGCAGCCGGGAGCCCGGTCCGGCCGGGATGGGCGCAGATCCGAGCTGGCCAGGGTGTCCGTGCGGGCGTGCAGCCCGTCGATCCGAGCTGGAGCCCAGAACGGCTGGCGAGGCTCAGCGGCGTCGGGCTGCCTCCAGCGCCGGGTTGTCTGTTAACCTCAAGTCATCGCGCAGTCATAGAATGCTCGGTCCCATTCGCCCAATCTACCGGCTGCACCTCGACCCACGCTGCCGTTTCCACCGGCCCCCTGCCGGCTTAGGGGCCCGCTTCCGCGGACCCCCTGCCGTGTCGAACTGCGTCGACGAGTTATCAGATCAGACGAGAAACCTGATCAGAGGTTTTCGAACTCGGCTTCATCCACGCCGGCGGTAGCCTTTGAGTCCTGGGATCCTGCCTGGATCGCGGCCGGCGCGGTAGTGTTCCCGGACTTCAGGGCAGCGAGTCTCGCTTCAATCTCGGTCTGCTCGCCCAGATCCTCCAGACTGTTGAATTGGGCATCCAGGCTGGAGGCCGCCAGCTCAGCCTGGCCGCGGACCTTGGCTTCTTCGCGGCGGATCTTTTCCTCGAAACGGCTCACCTCGCTGGTGGGGTCCAGGATGTCGATGCTCTTGAGCGCGTCGTGGACTTGCGTTTGTGCTTCCACCGTTTTTGAGCGGGCAATAAGCTCATTGCGCTTGGCGGAAAGCTCACCGAGCTTGCCCTTCATCTGGTTCAGCCCGGTCTTGAGCTTCTCCACGACGTCAGACTGGGCTGCGATGCTCGGCTCGGCGGTTCTGGCCTCGTTCTCGGAGGTCATCTGGCGCTGCAGCGCAATCTTGGCGAGATTGTCGAACTTCTGCGCGTCTGGGTCATTTCCCCCGGCGCGGTATTCATCGGCTTTGCGGCTGGCTGCCAGGGCCTTAGTGCCCCAATCCCGTGAGGCCTTGATGTCCTGCTGGTAGTCATCCTGGAGCATCCGCAGATTACCGATGGTCTGGGCCACCGCTGATTCAGCTTCGGCAATGTTGTTGGTGTAGTCACGGACCATCTGATCGAGCATTTTCTGCGGATCTTCGGCCTGGTCCAGCAACGCGTTGATGTTGGCCCTGGCCAACTGTGAGATACGGCCAAAAATGGACTGCTTAGCCATCGTGTTACCTTTCGTCCTGCTCTGGGTCCCCGTGAGGAATGGGCAAACCTGATATCGCTGAATGTAGCCTGTCAAAAACCATAGTCTGGCTTCCTCCGGTACTGCGGCCGCTCACCGCCCCGCCGTCGTCGACCCAGACGGTCCCGCGGCCGTCGGAGTGTGACGTTCCCTGCGCTGTGGTCGACGTCAGAAGTTCCCGCCGCCGCCGCCGAAGCCGCCCCCACCGCCTCCGCCGCCGAATCCTCCGCCTCCGCCGCCGCCGAATCCTCCAAATCCGCCGCCACCCCAGCTGCCGCCGTCCCTGCCGCCGCCGGAAATCATTCCGCCGAGGATACCGCCCAAAATCGCGCCGCCGAAGCCACCACCGCCGAAGCCGCCCCCTCCGTAACCGCCGCCGCCGCGGAAGCCGGAGACATCGGACTGGGCAAGCTGGGCGGCCTGTTGGGCCAACGCGCTGGCCTGCTGCGCATAAGTCAGCGCCGAGACGGGATCGCTGCGTTGGATGGACAGCGCGTAATCGAGGTTCCGCTGCGCTTCGGCGATGCGGGTCCGGGCCTCGGATCCGACGCCGCCGCGGCGGGCGGCAATGTAATCCTGCGAGGAGGAGATCTGCGCCTGCGCGGCCCTGATGGTCTGGGCCAGCGACGCCAAGGCCCGGGCGGCCTGCTGCTGCTGGTCCCGGATGCCAGCAAGCATGGCATCGATACCGCTGTGGGCCTTTTCCAATTGGGCAAGGATGGAGACGGGGTCCAGCCGGTCGGCCGCAAGCTCCTGCTGTGCCTGATCCAGCACTGACTCGGCCGCGGCGATCTGGCCGGTGAAGTGCGGATTCGTCCCCGAGGAGGCCAGAGCTTTGGCTTGATTCAGATCGGAGCCAGTTTCTCGTACGGACTCCCGCAGCGCCGAGAGCGCCTGATCGAGGCCCTCGGCGACCTTGCCCACTGCGTCAAGCAGCAGCTTGGCCTGATGCAGACTTTCCTCCGCCGCCCGCACAGCCACGGCGGCGCCGCTGGCGTCCGAGGCGGAGATTTTCTCCTGTGCCGTCTGCGATGCGGTCTGGACAAATTCGAGCCGTTCCTGCGCCTGGCTGATGTTGTCCCCGATGGTGGAGAGAGCCGATTCCGTGTACCGGCTCTGCAGGGCCGTCAGGTTGGCCTCCGCCGCGGCGACCCTGGCTTCCGCCTCCTCGCGGCCGGCCGCCACAGTGGCCAATGCCTCCGGGGCATTCTTTTCCAGCTCCCGCAGTGAATCGAAGTTTTCCTTCTGCTCTTCCAACGACGCGTTGGCGGCTTCGCAGCGGCGGATGATCTCCCCGTACCAGGCGCGTTGTTCCCCGACTGTATCCGGGATGGCATCGTCGAGCTGCTGTTGGAGTTTAAAGGACTCCTGCAGATGGCCTTGGGCCTCGAACAGGGCCTTCTGAAACGGTTTCACGGCCTCATCGCCATAGGCGGCCTGGGCGAACCCTACCTCTTGTTCACTGGATTTGATGGCGTCATCGGCCGCAATGAGGAGGGAGCCGGCCCGCTGGCGCAGCTCGGGAATGCTGACTCCCGCCAGAGGGTCAAGCTTTTCGCCGTCGGGTCCGTAGCCGGACTCGGTGGCAGCCTGAGCGGTCTTCCGTCGTTTGCTGCGGATCGCGAGGGCCGTGCCGGCCCCACCGAGGACGACGACGCCACCAATACCGAGGGCGACGTAACCTCCGGTGGGGTTCGGAACGGTGCCGCTGCCGCCTCCGGCCGCGTCGCCCAGGGCGGCGGCCGCGTCGATCGCGGCCTGCGCCCAGTTGTGGCCGCTGAGCTGGGGCTTGATGGCCTTACCGATGATGTTTTCGCCCTGTTGCGGCGTCAGGGTCGTGTTCTTTCCGCCAAGAAACGTGAAATGGCCCTCGTCCGTTGCCACAGCGAGAAGGGCATCGTGGCTGCCCATGCTCTTGCTGTTGACCACGGACTGGCCCCATGCCTGTGGATCCATGGAATCGAAGGACTTCACGTACACCACGAACAGGGTGTAACCGTGGTCCCGGCTCAGCTGTGTGAGGGCGTTTTTGACGTCACCGGCTTTGCTGCCGAGAACTCCGGCAGCATCCACCACGTACTGGCCGGCCGGAATGTTCACGGGCGGTTCGGCATTGGCCGCTGTCCCGGGGAGGAGCAGCAGGGCGGCGAGTCCCGCCGCGGCAAGAAGGCGAGTGAACAAACTGAGACCGGACCGCATATGAAACCCTTCGGTGCGTTACCTGCGAACCCGTTAGTGGAAGACCCCGGCCGGGGCGCACTCCGGGCAAAGAGCCCCGGCGACCCAGCAGCGAAGTGCCGAAGCGAGCCGTGGCAGCTGGTTTTGATTCTATGATGCGTCCAGATGCCAGTCCATATTGCAGGATATGCCGCTAGCGAAAACAAGCTGTCCGGCGGAGACTTTAGAGGGACCGGCCGAATCTGGCCGGCCGAATCTGGCCGGTGCTGCCGGTATAGGTTGGATTGTCGGTCCATGGGTGGAGAATGTCAGTTCACAGGAAGCTTCCAGCAAACGTTCGCGAAGGCTCCAGTTCCGGCGTCCATAGTGGAACTACCGATAAGGAAGGAAAGACCAATGACCGAGCACAATGGCGGCGAGTCCGGCTTTGGCAGCGATGCCGTCCCCACTGACAGCCGCACACCTGAGAACGGCACGGCAGGGACGGGCAGGGGCGGCAGCACCGCTGCGGCAAGCACCCCGGAGCGGTCCGGCAGCGGACAGCCCAACGAGGGGCAGCCGGACGCCGGGGACAACCAGATTTCGGACAACCATGTGTCGAACAGCCATGGTTCGGACAGCGGCTCGGAGTGGACCAACACGGAGCGGATCAGCGACGGCCCTGTTCCGGCCGAGGGCATTAACCCCACCTTGCCGATGCATGAGTGGTGGAACCGGCGCCACGACGCCGGAGAGTCCTCCGCGTCGACGGCTCAGGAGCCGACCGCGGCCCGGCACGGGTCGTCCGACGATGCTCCAGTTCCGGTGGTTTCCCCTGAACAGACGTCGTCAGACCAGACTTCCCCGATGCAGACTGCGCCGGAGCATGTGTCCCCACACGCAGCCCAGTCCGGAGCACACTCCGGTTTCGGCCAGCCCGGTGGAACACAGCCCCAGTATGGTCAATATGCTCAGACCTCTTTCGGCACTCCGGCGCCTCCGCCGGACTACCCGGCCGGTTCACCGTCGTTCTCCCACAGCGGTTCTTCACTAGGCAACTCCGCCCAGGACAACGCAGGACATGGCCACCCAGTCTTTGGCCAGACGCATCCGCATGCCGGAGGGCCGGGGTATCCGGCCGGCCAGCGGCCCGGCAAAAGGCGCGAGAAGAAGAGGGTCGGCGCCGGCATCTTCGTAGCTGGCATGGTTGCCGCGGCATTGGTCGGCGGCGGGACAGGGGCCGGCGCCTCGCTCCTGCTGGGCAATCCGACCTCAGCCGTGAGCAGCAGTCAGGCCGCGCCGAACATTCCCCTGATTGTGAACAACACCAACGACGTCAGCGCGGTAACGGCAGCAGCGCAAAAGGCAACTCCGAGCGTGGTTACGATCTCTGCAGCATCGGGGAATTCCGGCGGAACCGGTTCCGGCGTCATTCTTGACACGGCCGGGCACATCCTCACCAACACCCACGTGGTGACGCTGGATGGCGCGGCCGCCAATGCAACGCTGGAGGTCCGGACCAGTGACGGTAAGGTGTATCCGGCCAAGGTCGTCGGCACCGATCCGCTGTCCGATCTGGCCGTCATCAAGATCAACGCCCCCGGTCTTGTTCCGGCGACGCTCGGAGACTCGGACAAGATCAATGTCGGGGACACAGTCATTGCCATCGGTGCTCCGCTTGGGCTGAGCGGTACCGTTACGGACGGCATTGTCTCCACGCTCAACAGGACCATTCAGGTGGCCTCCTCTGCAGTGCCGAAGTCACAGAGTGATTCGTCCGGATCGGGTAACGGCAACGGCTTCAATTTTGCTCCACCGGACGGCTCCAGCGGCTCGAACAGCGCGACCACCGGTACGGTCAACCTCAACGTGATTCAAACCGATGCGGCGATCAACCCCGGCAACTCGGGCGGCGCACTGACGAATACCAAGGGTGAGATCATAGGCGTCAACGTGGCCATCGCGTCGGCTGGATCCTCATCCAGCTCGAGCAGCCAGTCAGGTAACATCGGCGTCGGCTTCTCTATCCCGATCGACACCGCCAAGCGGATTTCCCAGGAGATCATTGCCAACGGTAAAGCCACCCATGGTCAGCTCGGGGTCTCGGTCAAGCCCAGCGCCGCCGGCAGCCAGGCCAACTCCGGCTCCTTCTCAAATGGTGCCGTTGTTGCCTCGGTGGTTTCCGGATCGGCTGGGAACAAGGCCGGATTCAAGGCCGGTGATGTCATCACCAACTTCGGTACTCGGGTGATTGACGATGCCTCAGCACTGACGGCGGCAGTCCGTGAACAGGCGGCCGGTGCTACGGTCAAGGCCACCTTCCTCCGCGACGGCAAGCAGCAGTCCGTGGACGTAACCCTGGATGCGGCGAGCGAGTAGCAGCGGAGCATGCCAGCGGCGCTGCGTGAACAGGTCAGGGCAGGGCGAGAGTAGTGCATAAAAGCAGGGCATGACCGCCGCAGGGCATGACCGCAGGGGCGGTTCCGGATCAGCGGAACCGCGCCTGCTTGTGACGTCGTTCGCCCGCTTCCAGTGGCGTTTGGGCCGCTGTCCGGCCGGTCGGCGATCACCATCCGACGCAGCGAGTGTGCCGGGGCCGGTTGCGCCGAGGTGCTGCCCGGCGCCGCTGCCGATCGTCACGCTGCGCAGCATAAATGCCTGTCGCCGACGACGACGCACTAAGCTCGATGAGGATAGCTTGGGGGAAAGAACAGCCAGGTGCGATGACCGTGAATGTGCCCCGACCGGTGGGTGCGGCAACCGGTTTGGGTAACGACTTGCAGGATGAAGGGCAGCAATGGAAAATTCGGCACTGAACATAGTGGTTCTGGTCAAACACGTACCGGACGTCCAGTTAAACCGGCACCTGACCGGCGAAGAAAACACGGTAGACCGCTCGGACAGCATCCTTTCCGAACTGGACGAGTATGCTCTCGAGGCGGCCCTTCAGCTGGTGGAAGCGCGCGGCGGAGTGGCCGCGGGAAATAATGTCGTCGCCGTCACAATGGGCCCCGCGGGAGCCGTGGCCGCGGTGAAAAAAGCGCTGCAGATCGGCGCCTTCGAAGGTGTCCACCTCAGCGATGAGGCGCTGGCAGGCTCCGACGCCGCCGCCACGTCCCTGGCGCTCGCGGCTCTGATCCGTCACCTTTCGTCCTCCCGGCCGGTGGATCTGATCCTGACAGGGATGGCATCTACGGACGGGGAAACGTCCCTGCTTCCAGCACAGCTGGCCGCTCGTCTTGGGCTGCCTCAGCTGACTTTCGCCGCGTCGCTGGAGGTGACAGACGACGGCGGCGTCCGCCGGGCGGTTATCCGCCGGGACGGTGATAGCCAGTCGGAGGTGGTCCAAGCCACCCTGCCGGCCGTGATCTCGGTGACGGACCAGATCAATTCGCCGCGCTACCCGAATTTCAAGGGCATCATGGCCGCCAAGAAGAAGACGGTGACCACACTGACGGTGGCCGATATCGCCGTCGACCCGGCGCAGGTCGGCCGGGCAGGGTCTTGGACCGTCGTCGAGTCTGCGCAGGTCCGGCCGCCGCGGACGGCAGGCACCATCATCACCGACGAAGGGAACGCCGGCCTATTGCTGGTGGATTTCCTCGCCGCCCAAAAGCTGCTCTGAGCCTGAAGGACCCGCCATGTCTGCAGTTCTCGTTTTTGTTGACCAGCCTTCCGCACATGGGGGCGCCGCCGCTTTGCCCCAGAGCACCCAGGAGTTGCTGGCCCTGGCCCGCGCGGTGGGGGAGCCCGTGGTGGTGCTGGCCGGATCCCTGTCAGGGGAGGTTCTGACCGCACTGGGTGCGCACGGAGCCAGCAGGATTTACCAGTGTGAGCAGAGCGAACTTTTTGAATACTTGGTGGCTCCCAAGGCGGATTTCCTCACCCACGTCGCCGCACAGCTGCAACCGGCGGCCGTGCTGCTGGAGAACAGCGCCGAGTGCAAGGAAATCGCGGCGCGGGTGGGCATCGCTCTTTCGGCCGGCGTGATCTCCGACGCTGTGGGGCTCGACGCGGGGCTGAACGTGCAAAAATCCGTTCTGGCAGGTTCATATACTGTGACGGCCAGAGCGACGACGGCGACTGCGGTCATCACCGTCAAGCCGCACAGCGTCCATGCCGAAGAAGCGGCTGTACCGGCCTCGCCGGAGGTGGAGGTCGTATCCGTGATTTTCGGTCCGGCCAGCCTTGCCGCGCGGATCATTGACCGCACGGGCAAGCCCGCCAGCGGCCGTCCCGAGCTGACAGAGGCACGGATCGTCGTGGCGGGCGGACGCGGCATGGAGGGTAATTTCGGGCCTGTGGAGGAGCTCGCCGACGTCCTCGGCGCTGCCGTCGGCGCATCCCGGGCCGCCACCGACGCAGGTTGGATCGAACACTCCGCGCAGGTGGGACAGACGGGCAAAACGGTCTCCCCGCAGCTGTATATTTCGGCCGGGATCTCGGGGGCCATTCAGCAGAAATCCGGGATGCAGACATCCAAGGTCATTGTTGCTGTGAACCGGGACGCCGAGTCACCGGTGTTTGACATCGCGGACTTCGGCATCGTCGGAGATTTGTTCACCGTGCTGCCGCAGGCCACCGAGGAAATAAAGCGCCGCAAGGGCTGACTCCGGTGCCCGCCGAGGCAACGGGCGCCCGACGCCCACCGAGCCGGGCGCTAAGCGAGGTTTCCGGCGGCGTAGGCCGTGATGGCCTCAAGCAGGAACTGCGTGTCCACACCGGCGGTCTCGTAGGCGGCACGGAACCGAGGTTCGTCGATGTACATCCGGCCCAGACCCACATACTGCTGAGCATTCGGTGTCCAATGGAAACAGACCCACCGGTAGTGTCGCCCGACGACGGTCTGGACAGCGTCGTCGTCGGCGGCCAACCCGGCACGCTGGTAACGGGCCAGGTCGGCGTTGATAGCGGCGGATTCGTCCGCCATGCCCTGCTTGGCGTCCGCGGACAGTGCCGCGTACTTAGCGTTGCTCCGTCCGACGGCGTCCTTGCCCCAGCGGGCAATGGCTTCCTCTTCGTAAGGATTTTCTTCAAATCCGGTGAACAATTCGTTGGCGTTCATGGTTTCTCCTCGTCTCAATGCGTTGATGGTCGAATCGACCGTCGCGGCCATCCGCGCCATCCGGTCACGTTCGGCCAACAGCCAGCCGTGCTGGGTGCGGAGCGCTTCGAGTTCATCCGTTTCGCCCGCCAGGACCGCTGCAATGGTGTCCAGTGCCAGGCCCAGCCCACGCAGCAGTAGAATTCGCTGCAACCGACGAAGTTCCGCCGGTCCGTAGTGCCGATGGCCGCTGGGATCCGTCCTGGCCGGAGTCAACAGCCCGATCGCGTCATAATGCCGCAGTGTCCGCGAGGAAACCCGGGACATCCTGGCCACGTCCGAAATGGGCCAGTCGGATCCCGTAGCGCCTGCCCCGGCCGTTAGGATGGTCCGCGCTGCTCGGGTATGGACCGAATCATGCGCCTTCACAGCAGGCTCCCTTTCACGCCGGTTTCCGCCGCCCTGCAGGGCCGCTGTGCCCTGATCCGGGCATACGATCACTGTAAAACTTGACGCTGCGTCAACGTCAAGGGTCGCCCGAGAACGTGCTAGCTGTTGAGCGGGAGCGATGCGACCGTGGGCATCGTTGGGCCGACGGAGCCTCCCGCGGGTTCCACTGTGATGGCAAACGCGGACGAGCTGTCCACGCCCTTGATGGTTGTTGCCTTGGACAATGCTTCTGCGTCCACGGTGCCCTGGGAGACCGGCGCGGTGCCATTTTTGGGGATCAGCCACATCTGGTAGACCTTGCCGGCCGGCGGGTCGGGAACGTTCTCCATGGTCACCACCGCGGCGTCCTTTGACCCCGAAATGGCCAAGGTGGCCGTTCCACCTGCCGGAAATTCAATCTTCTTGGTCTGCAGATCGGCGGCGTTAAGTATCTGCCGGGTGGGATCCTGGCTGTTGAAAATATTTGTTCCTACACCCACACCGCCGATGACGATGGCTGCCGCCGCCGCCACACCGATCAGCCAGCGCCGCCCGGAGGAGAGACCGCGCCGAGCGGCTTTTTGCTCCCGGCGGGCGGACAATTCATCGGATGTGCCGGCGGTGTAGGAAGCATCCGCCCCGGTGTCAGACGCATCGGCGCCGGGAGCCGGAGCCTCCGACGCGCCGGCTGCCGCGGCAGCCGGCGGCAGCTGAGCCAGGATACTGTCCAGCAGCCCTACCGGCGGTTCGGCTTCGTCCGTGGCGTATGCGGCGGCGAGGGCTTCGCTGGCCTGCCGGACCCGGTCTTCAAAGCCGTGCCGGATTTCGTGGGGTGCGGATGAAATGTACCCGTCAATTTCCGCCCGCTCAGCGTCGGTCACGGCGTGCACCGCGTATATCTCCGCCAGCTCCATAACCCTGCCCTGGGCGAGGTCCGTCGCGATATCCTCAGCGAACTGATTGCTGTTGATGGCTTGTCCGTTCATCTCAACCCACCTCCAGACAGGTTTTCAGCCGTAATAGTCCGTCCCGGATGCGGGACTTAATGGTGGGCACCGCGGCGCCAAGTTTTTCGGCGACTTCCCGATAGGTCAGTCCGCCATAGTAGGCCAGTTTCACGGATTCCTGCTGTGTAACAGTCAGGGTGGCTAAGCACTTCACCACTGACTCGGCGTCGAGCCGCTCATTAACCGTGTCGACGACGTCGTCGTGCTCGATCACATGGCTGGTGGCGCCGTAACGGGCCTCGCGGTCCGTCGCGCTCTGCGTCGATCGCACTTTATCAACCGCCCGGCGGTGCGCAATCGTCATCAACCACCCCAAGGGACTGCCCGCGGCAGGGTCATATTTGGCGGCAGACTGCCACAGCTGAAGGTAGACCTCTTGGGTGGTGTCCTCAGCCAAATTCGCGTCAATCAGGACGCGCCGTGCCATCCCGTAAACGCGCTTCGCGGTGAGCTGGTAGAGCTGCGCAAAGGCGCTCTGATCACCGGTCGCGGTCAGCGAGATGAGCCGGGCGAGGTTGTCCCGCTCGGAGTTGCCGGCATCGTCGGGTGTCTGCAGTTGCCGGGGCGGATCGGGCAGCCGTGCAGTTCGTGGAGTATCCATTAAGGTCAAGCATAATGGCCAACGGGGTCGACCCGGGGGATGAGAGGCCGTGAGGTGACTGCGCGCGTGTGGGTGTGCGGAACCTGGCTGCGATTTGCGCCGCTGAAGATCGGCCGACATGCGCTTGCCTCGATTCCGGTGCTCGCCGGATCAGCTGTCCGGATATTTTTGCTTCCGGTAGTTATTCGGAGCCGGAGCAGGTGCGGATGGGAGCACATTATCCGCAGACGCCGGCAGGGTCGCCGGTAGACACAGCGGCCCGCACCGACGCGCGGCTAGGGACGGTATCCCACACCAATCAGCGAATCCGAGTTCATTTCCACCTGCGGCCCCACCGAACGGACAAAGAGCTTCCGGACCCGTTCGATGGCTTCCGGGTCCCGCGGCAGGTAGGTCCGCCAGCCGCTGCCCATAACCAACGTCCACGCCATCTCGTCGTCGACGGTCAGGGACAATGTGCGCTCGGTGACGGTGACATCGGTAAGGCCGCGGTCCTGCAGCCAGTTCTTGAGGGCGTCGGCCGAAGAGACCTTATCCATGTTCCGGTTGGGCCGGGGGAGGATGCCTTCCAGCCGCGGACGTTCGGTGACGGCGGCTTGGAGGATGCGTCCGGCAAAGGGTTCCAGCGCACCGGCCAGCCAAGTGCTGGTGACAAACCGGCCGCCCGGGCGGAGCATATCGGCCAGATGCTCCACTCCGGCCTCCATGTCTGAGAAGAAGAACATGCTGTAGGAACAAAGCACGGCATCGAAAATCCGGTGCCCGCGCCATTGCGTGACGTCCGCTTCGGTCAGCGTGGTGTTCAGCAGCTTTGCCGCGCCGACGCGGGCGGCGGCGAGGCGCAGCAGACCGGTGGAAAGGTCGACGGCGTCGACGGAACCTTGGGGCCCGACGGCGGCCGCGGCCGGGACTGTTGCGGCGCCCGTGCCGCAGCAGGCGTCGAGGACCCGCTCACCGGGCTGAAGCTGTGCTGCCGATGCCAGGGCGTACCCCATCGGATCCCACAGCTGATCGGACCAGGCCTCGAACTGCAGGGCACCGTCGGTGAAGGCCAGGCCAGGATCACGTGCGGACATGAGAATACCTCCGTTTGATGGATTGCGGGTTAATGCGTCAGCGGCCGCGGAATCAGCTCACCGGGTCAGAGCTGTGCCCCGGCGAAGTCATGCTGGCGCCACGCTTCGTAAACGGCGATCGACGCGGAATTGGCAAGATTCAGCGAACGCAAAGTCGGCAGCATCGGCAGCCGGAGGCGGGCGGTGACGTGGGCATCCTGTTTCACACTCGTCGGCAGCCCGACGGATTCCGGTCCGAACAGCAGAACATCGCCCGCCTGGTACTCGATCCGCGTGTAGGAGCATTCGCCGTCGGAGGTAAAAGCGTAAACACGTTCGGGGGCGAGCGCCTGCCAGGCGTCCTGCAGATTCTTATGCACGTGCAACACGGCAAGGTCATGGTAATCGAGGCCTGCACGGCGGAGTTTGGAATCTTCGAGATCGAATCCCAGCGGTTCCACCAAATGCAGCTCGGCGCCGGTTATTGCGGCCAGCCGGATCGCATTGCCGGTATTGCCGGGAATCTCGGGTCTATAGAACAGTATGCGGAACACCCCTCTATCTTAGGTGCCGCTGCGTTCGCTTCATGATCGGGCTGGCTCTGTACTTGGCCGTTGGTCGTGGCTAGGGTCAGTGGCATGGGACGTTATTGCTTTTCGTCCCGGGCAGGAATGATGCGGAGGACAAGATGGATCATTTGACCAGAACCCAACTCGAAGAGCTCAGCGGGCACGATCAGGGCGGCATCTACGTGTCTCTTTACATGCCGACGCATCGTTCCGGCAGCGGCATGGAAGCCGATCCGTTGAGCTGGAAGAACCTGGTGGCCGGTGTGACATCGGCGCTGACGGACAAGGGCCTGCGCAAGACCGAAATTGACGCGCTTCTTGCCCCGGCATGGGCGCTGCACGAGGACGGCAGGGCCTGGCAGTACATGAGCGACGGTCTGGCGGTTTTCCTGCGCCCGGGCTGGCACCGCGAATTCCGTGTTCCGGTCCATGTGCCGGAGCTGGCAACCGTGGGGGACCGCTTCATCATAAGTCCGCTGCTGCCGGTGATTTCCGGTGATGGCGGCTTCCTGCTGCTGACCATCAGTCAGCGCCAGATCCGGTTGCTGGAGGGAACCCGGGACCGGGTCTCGAACATGGATCTCGGTGAAATTCCCGTCAGCCTCCGCGATGTTTCGGAGCCCCGGGCGCCCCGCTCGGGCACGGTGGCGCGCTCGCTGTCCGGCGGTCCCTCCGGGGCAGCAGTCTTCTTCGGCCATGGCGGCACTGAGGACGATTTCAAGACCGATGAGGTGCGGCGGTTCCTGCAGCTCGTGGGAAAGGGACTGCATGACATTCTGGCGGAGCTGGATCTGCCGATGGTGGTCGTGGGGCTGGAAAAAATGCTCGGGATCTACCGCGAAGTGCGGACCTACCCGCACGTGGTAGGGGCGGTGCGGCAAAACCCCGATCAGCTTTCCGACGAGAAGCTCCACGCAGCGGCATGGCCGGTGATCGAAGAGCATCTGAGCGGGCTGAAGCGGAGGGCGATCGACGGGTTCGGGCAGCTGCAGGGCACCGGCCGGGCTTCGATGGACGAGGAGATGATCGGTCAGGCTGCGGTGGACGGAAGGGTGGAAACGCTTTTCCTGGATCCGTGCTGCTGGCAGCGCATCGGCGCGGACAGCCCCGCGGTCATCAGTCTCGGGCAGGACACTGAGTACCTCTCCTGCGAGCAGCTGGATCTGGCCGCCGTCGGCACGCTGTCCGGAGGTGGGCAGGTGCATACGGTCGACGACGGCGATCTGCCCGGCGGCGGCCCGGTCGCCGCCGTCTTCCGCTACTGACAGGGTCAAGGCGGAGTATTTGCGATGACGGCGACGATGGGGGCGCAGTTCGCGGACATTGGTGTCTGGATCCGCAGCAATGGTCTGGAAATCGTCCTGCTGATTCTCGGGGCCATGCTTTTGGCCCGTTTCATCACCTGGTCCGGCGACGGAATCACCGACCGGATCGACGCGGTTTCGCCCGACGCGGATGACCTGGTGCGCTCCGAGGTGAGCAAGTACCGGCATTCGGTCGCGCAGATCCTCGTCTGGCTGAGCATTGCGCTGGTCTGGTTCATCACCGGATTGCTGGTCCTGGCCCGGTTTGGCATCCCGATCGGGAGCCTTGCTGCGCCCACCGCGCTGATCGCGGCGGCCATCGGATTCGGCGCGCAGCAGGTGGTGCGTGATTACCTTGCCGGTTTTTTCATTTTTGCCGAACGCCAGTACGGCTTTGGTGACCTGGTCCGCATCTCGGCGGCGGGATTTGCCGAGGGCGCAACCGGGACCATCGAAGATGTGTCGCTGCGGGTCACCCGGCTGCGGACCGTCAACGGAGAGGTCGTTGTGGTTCCGAACGGTCAGCTGGCCCAGGTCACCAACCTGTCCCGTGGCTGGGCCCGGGCCGTGGTGGATTTTCCGCTTCCCGCCGGTGTGGATGTGCTGCACGCCAACGACGTGCTGCGGCGCGTGGGCTCGGCGGCCTTCGCGGATGAGCAGCTGCGGCCGCTGCTCCTTGACGAGCCGACCGTGATGGGAGTTGAAAGCATCGAAATTGACCGGGTGACGGTGCGAATGGTGGCCCGCACACTGCCGGGCAAGCAGTTCCAGGTGGGTCGGGAGCTTCGTGCCAGAGTGGTTATGGCATTCAACCGGGAGGGCCTCGGCGCGGCTGCGGTACTCGCGGCAGCCATACCCGCAACCGCGGCCCCCGGGGAGGGGCCGCCTGCAGGTGCAGCCGGCGCAGCCACCGAAACTGGTGACGGGACATCCGCGGCGGGCACCTCAGGCGGCCCGGGCCGGGGACGCTGATGCCCCGGAGTCTGCCCGCCACGGTCCTCGGCGGCCGGGTCCGGACCTCGACAATACTGCTGGCCCTGCTTTTCATGGGGGTGCTGGTCCTGTACCTCTTTGTCCGTCCCGTCCCTGCAGGCAGCGTCAGCACGGATCAGCCGCAGCCGGCGGTTCCGGCGTCGCACGCACCCGTGCCTGCACCCGTGCCGAGCACGGCGACGTCGAGTTCGACGCCCCCAACGGCGACGGAGTCCGCTCCCGCCGGAACCGCGACCGGAACGCCGTCGACCCCGGTGTCCCCGCCGTTGCCGGCCCCGTCCGCTTCCCCGGCGCCGACGATTTCCGGGCCGGGTTCCGGGCCGGGTTCCGTGCCGGGGCCTGTGCCGGGGCCTGGGTCAGCGCCGGCGAATGAGCCGCCGACCGGCAGCCCTGGTCCGTGACGTACGGTACCGGGACCGCGGGTCTGCCGCGCGCTTCCTTTGGACACCGCCGTCGCTCGCGCGTCTGAGCATTTCCCGGCGCGGGCGGTCGAATGTGCACCCTTGCCTGGCCCACTGCCGTCGGGCGCGTTCCGGAACCGCGTCAGTACATGCCGCCCAGCAGCCGGCTGAGCACGGAAAGATCGACCACATTAGGAGCCGGGCCGGCGGCCAGGAAATGCCGGACCTCGCGTACCAGCCGGGAACCATTGACCGCGTTGACCAGGTGGGAGCCGTCAGGTTCACAGCCGCGCGTGTAATCGATGACCGGCTGATATAGGTTTCCGTCCGGGCTGTGGACGCAGATCCAGCCGGTGACATTGCATTCCGGGAACAGCTGCGCCATGGCGCGCACCGCGGGGAGTATTCGAGGCGGCTCGACAGTCTTTCCGCCGTGCAGCAGGGAGGTCCCGTTGAAGCGGTACGCGCCCTCGGGCAGCAGCATCGATCCGATCAGCACCATCCGATAGCCGGCCAGCAGAACGTGGTCGATATAGCCGTTGTCCGCGGGAGAGGTCAGCCCGTTGACCATCCTCGACGACGGAATGTGCGGGAGGATCTGCTGCATCGCCAGCGCGATGGTTCTCGCCTCCCGCGCCAGCCGGGCCTGCGCACCGAACAGCCCGCGTTTGCGTGGAGCGCCATGGACTTGCTGGGCCGCCCGGGAAAGCGGCAGCAGCGGTTCCGCTCCCGCGGGGAGGTCCGTGAACGGCGGAACGTACATCGCGGGATCGGCGGCAGAAACCTTCGGCTTGCGGAGCGGGGCGCCGGTGCCGGTGCTGAAAGCATCCGCGGTCCGGGAGTGGGTGCGGAATCCCGGCGGCGAGGAGTGCTGGTACCAGCCGGGCTGGCGCTGCGAGCCGGCACCGTAGGAGCGGTCATAGGCGGCCCGGCGCTTCGGATCGATCAGCGTTTCATAGGCCGCCGTGACCAGCAGGAAAGCCGCGGGATCGCCGCCATGGTCCGGATGTGCCCGCCGGGCGGCCTTGCGGTACGCGGCCTTGATCTCCCGCTCCGTCGACGTGGCCGGGATCCCGAGCACCTGATAGTGCGTGAGGAACTTTTCGCTCACTGAGGGGCCCTTCCGTGTCGGCGATGCGTGCGTCCGGCAATTCTATCGAGGCGTTGTTCGAGTGCGTGCTTCCTTCACCGGTGCCTGCGTTTGTGGCTGCGCTGTCCGTGGCGGGGCTGTCCGTGGCTGCCCTGCCGCTGGAAGGGATCCTCAGCCTCTAAGGTAGCGCAGGAACAGCATGTCCCCGCCGGTGAGCACATGCGCCAGCCGCATCTTTTCCGGTGCGGCCGCCGCCGTTCCGCTGACTCCGGCGATGCTGGCGCTGATCCGGGGCCCCTGCCCGCCGACCAGCAGTGGGGACAGCGACAGGCACAGCTCGTCGACGCGGCCTGCTTCCTGGAACGAACCGAACAGGTGCGGGCCGCCTTCGGAGTGTATCCCGGGCAGTCCGCGGGCAGTCAGTTCGTCGATGATCGCATCCACGTCCAGCACCTGCTGTCCGGCCGTCACCACGTCGGCCACCGCCTCAAGGGACCGGCGGCGGCTGGCGGGTGCAGCCCCGGTGGTGAAAATCAGCGGGCGGACGGGAGCGGCGGTGAAGAATCTGCTCTCCGGGTCCAGCCGCAGCGACCCGGACACGATGGCGACGGACGGATGTGCCGGTTTGCCGTGCCGCACACGCCAGCGCTGCGCTTCGTCATCGAGCAGTTCACCGGCATAGCCCTCGGCCCGGACCGTCTGGGCGCCCAGCAGGAGCACATCCGCGTGGCGGCGCAGCAGTTTGAAGATGCGCTGATCCGCCGCGCTACCCAGGCCTCCGGACCGCCCGTCAACCGTGGCCGCACCGTCCAGACTGGAGACAAAATTGAAACTGACGCGGGGCGCACCCCTGTCCGGGCCACCCTCCGGCGGTCCGGCGTACCAGCTCAGCAGCTCGGCGTCCGTTGCCGCACCGGACGGGTGAGGGAAAATCGGGGTGATCGGCGCGCCGGCAGTTCCGCCGGCCGGGGCGCCGTTGGCCGGGCCGTCCATCGAGCCGTGTATCGGGCCGGTCGTGGCGTCGCTCATGGAACCACCGTTTCATTGCTCGGGCCCATATTGTGTTTTTGATACGCTGGGCTGCGCCAACCGAGCACCGACTCGGTGAGCCTGACGGCGGAATGCGCGGCGGCGACATCGTGCATCCGCACCACCCGGGCTCCGCCCAGAATGCAGATCACCGCGGCCGCCAAGGATCCCTCCGTCCGGTCGTGTTTTTCCTGATCGAGGGTCTCGCCGATGAAGTCCTTGTTGGAGACGGCGGCCAGCGATGGGAATCCGAGGGTGGCGATTTCCCTGAACCGACGTGTGAGCTCCAGGGAATGCATCGTGTTCTTGTTCAGATCGTGGCCGGGATCGATGAGGATTTTCTCCGGCCGGATGCCCAGCTCCAGCGCGTACTCCGTTTTCCTCCGCAGAAAATCGGCAACCTCAGAGACCACATCCGCATACTCCGGACGAGGGAACACGGTGCGCGGGCGGGCCAGGCTGTGGGTGATGACCAGATGTGCTTCGCTGGCGGCGACGACGGCGGCCAGTTCCGGATTCTGCAGGCCGGTGGTGTCATTGATGACGTGGGCGCCGGCGGCGATGCTCAGCTCCGCGACCTCCGGCAGAAAGGTATCGACGGAGATGATCACATCGCTGCGGGCTGCGACGGCCTCGATCACCGGGATTACGCGTTCCCCTTCTTCCCGCGCGCTCAGCGCCGGCCCGGGGGAGAACGGGACTCCGCCGATGTCCACCCAATCGGCGCCGTCTTGGACGGCCTGCAGCGAAGCGGCCACCGCCGCATCCAGCGCGAACGTCCGGCCGCCGTCGTAAAAGGAATCCGGGGTCCGGTTGATGATCGCCATCACGGCCACCTGCCGCCGGAAGTCGAGGATCCGTTCGCCGAATCCGTGGATCGGGTACAGCAGCGGCGGGTCGTAAAAGGGCTGCGCCGCTGCGGAAGCTGCCCGGGCCACGTCGGAGGGGGCGGCCATCCGCATCACATCGCGTCCAGGGAAATCTGCGGGTCAGCCAGACGCCCAGCGTCGACAGGACGGGCGCTGCTGATGAGCTCCTTGATGGCATCCTGAACGTCCCAGACGTTGACATTCATCCCGGCCACCACCTTCCCGGCGAGCACCCAGAAGGCGATGAATTCGCGCTTCTCCAGGCTGCCGCGGATGACGAGCTCGGCGTCCTTGGTCAGTGCGGCGTAACCGGAGTATTCCATGCCCAGATCAAACTGGTCGGTGTAGAAGTAAGGGATCTCCGCGAGTGCGGTGTCCTGACCCAGCATGGATTTGGCCGCGGTTTTTCCGCCGGCTATCGCGTTGGCCCAGTGCTCGCTGCGCGCGTGAACGCCGGTCACGGGATGAAATGCATTAGCGACGTCCCCGGCAGCCAGGATGTCCTGCGCGCTGGTGCGCAGCCCGGCGTCCGTGACGATTCCGTTGCTGACGGTCAGTCCGGCAGCAACGGCGAGGGCGGTATTGGGGACCACGCCGACGGCGACCACCACCAGGTCCGCCGGGAGCGCCTCGCCGGTGCTGGTGACGACGGCACTGACCCGTCCGTCGCCGTCGCCCTTAAGCGCACCCGCGGAGGCCGGCAGCCGGAAGTGCACGCCGGCCTCCTCCTGCCGGCCGGCGAAGACCCGTCCAAGTTCTGCCCCGATGGCGGTGCTCAGCGGGACTTCCTCCAGTCCGAGCAGGGTGACCTCGTTGCCCAGTTCCCGTGCGGTGGCGGCGACTTCCATGCCGATCCAGCCGGAGCCGATCAGCACCAGGTGACGGCCGCCGCCGGCCAGCTCGCTGTGCAGGCGGACGCTGTCGGCATGGGTGCGGAAATACTGCACACCCTTCAGCTCGACCCCCGGCAAAGGGATCACGCGCGGGGCGGCTCCGGTGGCCAGAAGCAGCTTGGCGTACCTGAGCACCCGGCCGCTGGCGAGAGTCACCATGTGGGCCTCAGGGTCCACGGCGACGGCGGCATCCGAGAGGATCAGCTCCACCTTGTTGTCGGCATACCAAGCGTCCGTATTCACCAGCAGCGATTCCTCGCTGTCCTTGCCGGCCAGGAAGCCCTTGGACAGCGGCGGACGCAGATAAGGAACCCTGCCCCCCGCCCCCACCAGGATCACTGGACCGGCGAAGCCTTCGGAGCGCAGAGTCGCGGCGGCGGTGCCACCAGACAGGCCCGCCCCAATGATCACCATCGCGTCGCGGCCACCGGAGCTGTGTCCGGCAGAGCTGTGGCCGCTGGAGCTGTGCGCGGGGGCGCCTGCGGGGACCGTGACTTGGCTGCTGGCGGGATTTGCTGGATCAGCGGGATTTGCTGGATCAGCGGGGTGTGCGGAGCTGGCGGGGTCTGTCATGATCTGCTCCTTTCGAACGAAGGTAAGCTGCGGGAAGTCGGCTAGTTCGGGAACTGGTCTCGCAGCGGGCCGGCCGCGCCCAGCTCGCCGTAGAACGTGGACGTGCGGGTCACGGTGCCGCTGCTCAGGACTCCGCGAAGGGACATGCACAGGTGTTCGGCCTCCAGGACAACGCCCGCACCCCGCGGATTCAGCGTCTCCCGCAGCCAATCCGCCACCTGCGTGGTGAGCCGTTCCTGAACCTGCAGATCCCGGGCGAAGAGCTCCAGCCCACGCGCCAGTTTCGACAGGCCTAAAAGACGGTCTCCGGGCAGATAACCGATGTGGGCGACGCCGCGGAAGGGCAGGAGGTGGTGTTCACAGAGGGAGTGGAAGGGGATGTTTTTCACCAGGACCAGCTCGCGGTAACCCCCGTCGTTGGGGAAGGTGGTCCAGTTGGTTTCCCGTGGAGTGAGCATCTCGCGGAAGGCCCCTGCCACCCGGCGTGGAGTTTCCGCCAGATGCGGTTCACGGACGTCACGGCCCAGCGCACGGAGGAAATCGGCGATGGCACGCTCGGCGGCTGGCAGATCGACGGTACCAGGAGAGCGGGCCGGAGCTTCGACCGCGCCGGCATCCCCTTCGATTAAACCGGCGCCCCTTCCGAGCGCGCCGGTGCCGATCCTGACCGGCGCGGACTCCAAAAAGCCGCCCTCAAATGGATCCTCGGTTTCCAGCAGCCGACTGGCCGCATTCGTCTGCGTCAACATGATGCCTTGCCCTTCTGATACCTGGGGGCTTCTAAATCTTGTATTTTTGACTTTAGAAGCGCACACTCGAAATGTCAAGGATGTTACCAACGCAGACGGGGCGTGCCATGCAGGAACTGGATCAGAACGGTCGGCTCCAAGCCGTGGCCGCTCTAGGGGACCCCGTCCGAAGGTCTCTCTACGAACTGCTGCGCCACAGTCCGGAACCGCTGAGCCGGGATCAACTGGCCGGATCCGCCGGCATTCCGCGCAGCACCGTCGCCGTCCAGTTGGAAAGGCTCGTGGACAGTGGCGTGCTCAGTGTGGAGTACCACAAGCGCGGCGGCCGCAGCGGGCCCGGGTCCGGTCGGCCGGCGAAACTGTACCATGTGGTGCGGCCGGAGGTCGCGGCGTCGGTGCCGGAACGCGCCTATGATCTGGCGGCGGGGCTGATGGCCGCCGCCATTGATAAATCGGACGCGGACGGCTCACCCGTCCGCGAGGCACTCTCGGAGGTGGCCTTCGACACGGGGCGCCGGCTCGGTGCGGCGGCCGGGACGATCGAGGGGATGCTGGCGCAGACCGGCTACTCTCCGGAGCCGGATGGGCAGGGCGGTTATCTGCTGTCCAACTGCCCGTTTCATCGGCTGGCCCGAAGCCACACGGAGGTGGTCTGCGGACTTAACGGGGCGCTGCTCACGGGCGCACTGCAAGGATGTGCCGACAGCGTGCACCAGGTGCAGCCGGATCCGGACGGCCCGTACTGCTGCGCCCGCATCCCGCGGCGCAGCCCCTGACCACTCCGTGACCCCTTGCGACCTCGATGAGCGCACTGTGTTGCGCAGTCTTCGGGGCCTGCGCGGATCGGGCCGGAACGCACTCGCGCTGCAGCGGGGCATTGAGTCCCTCCGCAACGGACCCTCCAGCGGCGCGGTAGAATTGTCCGATGCCCGTGTATCTTGACCATGCGGCAACCACGCCTATCTCCGGGCCCGCGTTGGCCGCACTAATCCACGAACTCAGCCGCAGCGGCAACCCCTCGTCGCTGCACGGCTCCGGTCGGCGTGCCCGCGCCGTGGTGGAGCAGGCCCGGGAAACCCTGGCCGCGGCCGCCGGTGCCCATCCGTCCGAGGTCATTTTTACGTCCGGCGGGACCGAGGCGGACAACCTGGCCGTCAAGGGGCTTTTCTGGGCCCGTCGTGCTGCGGATCCGGCCAGGACGCGGATCTTGGTCTCCTCCGTGGAGCACGCCGCCGTGCAGGACACGGTGGCATGGCTGGAAAAGCATGAGGGCGCGGAGGTGGTCTGGCTGCCGGTGGACGGCGACGGCGTGCTCCGCCTGGATGCGTTGAAGGCAGAGCTCGACGGCGGCGCGGAGTCCGTGGCGCTGGTCACCGTGATGTGGGCCAACAACGAGGTGGGCACGGTCCAGCCGATCGCGGGGGTAACGGCGCTCGCCGCCGGGCACGGCATTCCGGTGCATTCAGATGCCGTACAGGCCTTCGGCTCGATCCCGGTCGGCTTCGACTCCTCGGGACTCGCCGCGATGTCCGTCAGCGGGCATAAAATCGGCGGACCCGTCGGGGTTGGCGCCCTGTTGTTGGGTCGTGCGGTTACATTGGTGCCGGTCCAGCACGGCGGTGGCCAGGAGCGCGACGTTCGGTCCGGCACCCTGGATACCGCGTCGATCGCTGCGTTCGCGGCGGCGGCCCAGGACGCCGTCGGGCATCTGGCCGCCGAAAGTGCCAGGATCGCTGCCCTCCGCGATGCGCTGATCGCCGGCGTGCGGGCCACCGTCCCGGATGCCGTGCTCCGCGGTGTGGATCCGGCCCTTGCTCCCGAACGCCGACTGCCGGGCAACGCGCACTTCACATTTCCCGGCTGTGAGGGCGATTCGCTGCTGTTCCTGCTGGACATGGCCGGGATCGAATCCTCCACCGGGTCCGCCTGCACGGCCGGCGTTCCCCGGCCGTCGCATGTGCTGCTGGCGATGGGCCTGAGCGAGGGGACGGCCCGCGGTGCCCAGCGCTTCAGCCTGGGGCATACATCTGGCCCAGTCGACGTTGAAAAGTTCATAGCCGCCCTGCCGGACGCTTATGCGCGGGCAAAACAGGCCGGCATGGCCTCCCATATGTCGAATATTCAAACAGCCAGCACCCAGCGGTGAGCCACTTTGCCGCTGGCTGCGACCGCTGGCCGGGACCCAATGGCCGCGAGCACTGGTCATGACCCAATGACCGCAACAACGCCCGGCGGCGGTCGGTATCGACCGGCTCAAGCACCAAACCACCAATTGGGAGGGACCTAATGCGAGTACTAGCCGCCATGAGCGGGGGAGTGGACTCGGCTGTAGCGGCCGCGCGGGCCGTTGACGCCGGGCACGACGTCGTCGGCGTTCACCTCGCACTCTCCCGCATGCCCGGAACCCTGCGGACCGGCAGCCGCGGCTGCTGCACGGTCGAGGACTCCAACGACGCCTGGCGCGCCTGCGACAAGCTCGGCATTCCGTATTACGTCTGGGACTTCTCCGAGCGGTTCAAGGAGGACGTGGTCCAGGACTTCATCGACGAGTATGCCGCCGGCCGTACCCCCAATCCCTGCATGCGCTGCAACGAACGGATCAAGTTCGCCGCCCTGTTGGAGAAGGCCCTCGCGCTGGGCTTCGATGCCGTCTGCACCGGGCACTACGCCAAAGTGGTCGACGACGGGAACGGCAACAAGGAGCTGCACCGCGCCGCGGACTGGGCCAAGGACCAGAGCTACGTGCTCGGTGTGCTGACCCATGAGCAACTCCAGCACTCGATGTTCCCGCTGGCGGACACCCCGTCCAAGGCCGAGGTCCGTGCCGAGGCCGAACGCCGTGGCCTGTCCGTGGCGAAGAAGCCGGACAGTCATGACATCTGCTTCATACCCGACGGCGACACGGCCGGTTGGCTGGCCGAGAAAATCGAGATGAGCACCGGGGACATTGTCGACGAGTCCGGGACCAAGGTCGGCGAGCACCCCGGTGCCAATGCGTTCACTGTGGGCCAGCGCCGCGGCCTGAAGCTGGGCACACCGGCCGCGGACGGGAAGCCGCGCTTTGTGCTGGAGATCCGGCCCAAGGAGAACAAGGTGGTGGTGGGGCCGCAGGCGTTGCTGGCGGTCGACGAGATCCGCGGCATCAAGCTGTCCTGGGCCGGCGTGCCGATCCCCGCGGCCGTTCCCGGCCCGGTGGCTGAGCCACGTTCCGTGGTCGACCCGGTGGGGGATGAGCCCGTGGGGCATGAGCCAGCGCGGACACGGGCTGACGGGACAACGTGCGGGTCGGTATCTGAGGAATTTGACTGCTACGCGCAGGTCCGCGCGCATGGCGACCCCGTTCCGGCCCGTGCGTGCGTCGAAGTGACGGCCGACGACGACGGCGGGTTGCGTGAGGAGCTGCTGGTGACGCTGATCGAGCCGCTGCGCGGTGTTTCCCCGGGACAGACGGTCGTCCTGTATCAGGGAACCCGTGTGCTGGGCCAGGCGACCATCGATACGGCGCGCTCGCTGGCCCGACCGGCGCTCTAGCCTGATGTTAACGGCCGGGTCCGGCCTGAGGAGGCTCTTGTGCCGGTGATTGGGACGGGTGCCGTGGGAATTTTCCTGGCGCTTGTCCATATCCACGGCATGGCAGAGTCCGGCCGGGGATTTCGGCTAGCCGGGATTTTGTTCCGGGGGATAAGTCACCGTGGTGCCTTCGATCCGGGCGAACGAGGTCAGGGCGTGCGGTTTGGCGGATTTTCCGCTCATGATGTCCAGCACTTCGATGCCGCGCACCAGCAGCGCATCACCGATCAGTGACCGGTGGCAGCGCCAAGGAACGGCTTCCGCGCACATGACGGCTGTCGGAGCCTTGTCCGCCATTGTCATCAGCTTTTCGAGGCCCGCGGCAAATTCATTGGTCTGCATGTAGTCCGCGTAGCCGCGGAATGAGGCGTTGCGCCAGGCGCCGTTGATTCCGGTCGCACTGTCTTTCCTGGCGTGGCGCAGGCCGCCGAGAGCTTCCAATCGGTGGTATGCGATCCCGTTCTCCGGAAGGCTTGCGGCCAGTGCTTCCGAGATGAATTGCGGGTTGTGGCGGGACCTGGGCACGGTGCGGACATCCACCACCATTTCGACTCCGTGCGAGTTGAGCAGCGCGACAAACTCTTCGATCGGATGCGTTGAATGGCCGACCGTGAAGATCTGTTTCTTCTTGATGGGACTTCCAACTTTCGGGTCGGCTCGGCTGGTGGCCGCGGCCCCAGTCTGTCGCTTCGATGTCTCCTGCGACCCTATCCAGAATCGACGGTTCCGGCCAGCCCCCCTCCGGCCAGCCCGCCCCTCCGGCCAGCCCGGCAGGACAATCAGGGGGACTCCGTCCTGGCAGCTGTTGTCCGCAGTTGAGGACCGCATTTCCTGTGGCTCGCCAGCCAGCGCTGCTTCGCGAGGATAACCATCTGGTTGCAACTTTTGTTGTTGGGGGAAAAACTCCTTCCGGTCTGGTAGAAACGAGGGATCACGATTGTGCGCTCCCTCACAGGCAAATCCTCACGAAGGTGTTGGGCCGCGCACTGCACTTCCGACAAGAAAGATCCCACATGGCTAAGAAAAAGATAGGCCTGCGCTACCTCATGGCCTTCGCCGGAGTCTCCGCGCTGGCACTGACTGCCTGCACTGGACCCACTGCCGGTACCTCCGCAAGCAACACGGCAGGCTTCAGCGGGGCGCCCATCTCCTTCGGCACCACGGACAAGGTGACCTTCCTTGATCCCGCCGGTTCATACGACAACGGTTCCTTCATGGTGATGAACCAGATCTACCCGTTTGTGCTCAACTCCAAGCCCGGCAGCGCAGATCCACAGCCGGACATGGCGGAGTCGGCGTCGTTCACCACGCCTACCGCCTACACCGTGAAGCTGAAATCCGGTCTCAAGTGGGCCAACGGCGATACCCTTGATTCCACCGACGTGAAGTTCAGTTTTGACCGTCAGCTGAAGATCAATGATGCCAACGGTCCCGCCGCATTGCTGGGCAACCTGGCCACCGTGGACGCTCCCGATCCCACCACCGTGGTCTTCAACCTCAAGAAGGGGAACGACCAGACCTTCGCCCAGGTGCTGTCCAGCCCTGCCGGACCGATTGTGGACCACAAGGTGTTCCCGGCGGACAAGGTCATGAACGATGAGGACATCATCGCGGCGAAGGCGTTCGCCGGCCAGTACACCATTGAGACATACAAAAAGAACGAACTGATCAGCTTCAAGGCCTACCCGGATTACAAGGGACTGCTGGGCAAGCCCGCGACGGACAACGTCACGGTCAAGTACTACGCGGATTCCAACAACCTGAAGCTCGATGTACAGCAGGGCAATGTCGATGTGGCATCCCGGAGCCTGACGGCCACCGACATCGACAGCCTAAAGAGCTCCAACAAGGTCAACGTCGATGTCGGCCCCGGCGGTGAGCTGCGCTACATCGTCTTCAACTTCAACACAATGCCGTTCGGTGCCACCACGCCCGAGGCGGACCCCGCGAAGTCCCTGGCAGTCCGGCAGGCCGTGGCGGACTCCGTTGACCGGCAGGCGATTGCAGACCAGGTCTACAAGGGCACCTACCTGCCGGTGTACTCCTACGTCCCGCAGGGCTTTGCCGGAGCGATCGAGCCGCTGAAGGAGATGTACGGCGACGGGAGCGGCAAGCCCAGCGCGGATAAGGCCAAGAAGGCGCTGTCCGATGCCGGCGTCAGCACCCCCGTGTCCCTGAACCTGCAGTACAACCCGGACCACTACGGAACCTCGTCCGGAGACGAGTATGCGGCGGTCAAGGACCAGTTGGAGAAGACCGGGCTGTTCAAGGTCAATCTGCAGTCCACAGAGTGGGTCACCTACACCAAAGACCGGGTCAAGGACGCCTACCCGCTGTACCAGCTGGGTTGGTTCCCGGACTACTCCGACGCGGACAACTACCTGACCCCGTTCTTCGCCGGGGATGCCTCCAGTTTCCTGAAGAACCACTATGCCAACCCCGCCGTCGCGGACCTGATCAGCGAGCAGGTCACCACCGTCGACAAGGCAGCGCGGCAGAAAATGATCGAGCAGATCCAGACGGATGTCGCCAAGGATCTTTCCACCCTGCCCCTGCTGCAGGGCGCACAGGTCGCGGTATCGGGCAAGGACGTTAAAGGTGTCGCCAGCACGTTGGACGCATCGTTCAAGTTCCGTCTGGGCGTGCTGTCCAAATAGTCCCTGGCAGGGATAAACCCTGAAATAAAGTACGGACTGCCGGTTGGGGAGGCGGGGTGGCCACCGGCGCCCCGCCTCCTTGCATGAGGGCCGGCGTGGCGCCTACCGGCGCCCCGCCTCCTGGCATGAGAGCCGGAGCTCCGCAGAGGCGGACCGCCGCGGGCAGGCGGACACAACAGAACTGGGTAGTTATGACAACGTTGATTGACGCACCGCCGCAAGAGGAAGATGGGCTTCTTCCTGCCAAGAGATCCAAAACCGGCGGCGGGCTTGGCAAATATTTGGTCGTCAGGTTTTTCCTGATCTTCCCCACGATTTTCATCCTGATCACCATGGTCTTTTTCCTGATGCGGATCACCGGCGATCCGATCACCGCGGCGCTCGGTGGGCGCCTCCCACCCGACGCCCTGCAGGCGAGGATCCACGAGGCCGGCTATGACAGGCCCATCCTGGTGCAGTACATCGAATATCTGGGTCAGATCGCTACGGGCAATTTCGGCCGCACCATCTCGGACAACCTCAAGGTCACGGATATGCTCGCGACCTACGGGACCGCGACCCTGGAACTGGCGATCAACTCACTGGTGGTGGCGTTGATCATCGGCATTCCGCTGGGCATGGTGGCCGCCAAATACCGCGACAAATGGCCCGACGCGGTCCTGCGGGTCTTCGCCATCCTCTCCTATGCGACCCCTGTTTTCTTCGCCGGCCTGCTGCTGAAGCTGATTTTTTCCGTCGGATTGGGCTGGCTGCCCGTCGCGGGCCGGGCCAAATCGGGCAATGAGATCGCCCTGACGGCGTTGGCGAATCCCTCGGGAATTTACTGGCTTGATGCCATCCGCAGCGGCAACATGGCTGCGCTGGGAGATGTGATGGCGCACGCCGTACTGCCTGCCATCGCGCTTGGCCTGCTGACCGGTGGCGTCTTCCTGCGCCTGGTCCGGACCAACGTGATCGGCACGCTGAGCAAGGACTATGTCGAAGCAGGCCGGTCCCGCGGTATCCGGGAATTCCGGCTGGTGACCAAACATGCGTACAAGCCGGCGCTGATTCCCATCATCACCGTGATGGGCCTGCAGATCGCCTTGCTGCTCGGCGGCGCCGTGCTGACGGAAACGACCTTCGAGTGGAAGGGCCTGGGCTTTCAGCTGGCCCAGTACCTCACGGCGCGCGACTTCGTTGCGGTGCAGGGGATCGTGGTCCTGCTGGCAGTGATAGTGGCGCTGACCAACTTCGTCGTGGACGTCGTCGCCGCCCTGATCGATCCCCGAGTGAGGTACTGAAGATGAGCAGAAAAGACGGTTCCCTTATCCAGCGCCTGCCCGTGATCTCCCACCTGCGCAAGAGCGTGGGGCTGCAGCGCGGCATGTTGGTCACCGGTCTGATCATCAGTGCGTTGTTCCTTCTGACGGCGGCGCTCGCACCGTTGATCTCCCCCTACGGCTTTGCCCAGCACTTCGACACCCAGCAGCCGCCGTCGTCCGCACACCTGTGGGGCACGACGTCGGGCGGTTACGATGTGCTCTCCCGCGTGGTCTGGGGGACGCAGACCGCGGTCCTCGTCATTGTCGTTGCCGTGATTCTGTCGATTTTCCTGGGCGTCGCCCTCGGCCTGGTCTCCGGCTACATCGGCGGCTGGCTGGACCGGATCCTGGTCGTAATTGCGGATGCCATCTACGCCTTCCCCACCCTGCTGCTTGCCATCGTCATGTCCATTGCGATCAGCCAGGGCCGCTCCAGCATGCTCGGGGGCATTATGGCGGCGGCCATCTCCATTACGGTGGTGTTCATCCCGCAGTATTTCCGCGTTATCCGGGCGGAGACCATCAGGCTCAAGGCGGAGCCGTTCGTGGAATCAGCCATGGTGGTGGGCGCCTCATCAGTGCGGATCATGGCCCGGCACATCTACAAGAACGCCACCCGGACGCTGCCGTTGATCTTTACCCTGAACGCCTCCGAAGCCATCTTGACCCTGGCCGGCCTCGGATTCCTGGGTTTTGGGATCGAACCGTCCTCCGCCGCCGAGTGGGGTTACGACCTGAACAAGGCCCTCTCCGATACCACCGCCGGCATCTGGTGGACGGGTGTCTTCCCGGGAGCGGCCATCGTTCTCACCGTGCTGGGCCTGACCCTGGTGGGCGAGAGCATGAACGATCTGAACGATCCACGGCTACGCGGCCGCCGACGTGCCGGCAAAACGGCTCCCACTGCCACAGCCGGCCCCACCGCGAACAGCACCCCTGAGAACGAGGTAACGGTATGAGACGCCATGCAGAGCAGCTGGATGAGGTCAGCGACGTGAAGGACGGCCCGGTGCTGAGCATTGAGCACCTGAAGGTCACCTTTGCCACGGACACCGGCGACGTCAAAGCGGTCGACGACGTCTCCCTCAACGTAGCGCCCGCCGAAATCGTCGCCATCGTCGGTGAGTCAGGATCGGGCAAAACGGTTACCGCGAAAACCATCCTGGGGCTGCTGCCGGAGACGGCCATCAGCTCCGGGGCGGTGCTGATCAGCGGCAACAACGTGATCAGCGTGACGCCGCGGCACCTGCGCCAGATCCGCGGTCAGGAGGTAGCCATGGTGTTCCAGGAGCCCTCCACGGCGCTGAACCCGGTGTTCACCGTCGGCTGGCAGATTGCCGAGGGGCTGCGCGCGCACGGAAAGGTCAGCAAAAAGGCCGCCCGGGCCCGGGCCATCGAGGCGCTGGGCAAGGTGGGCATCCCGGAGCCGGAAAAACGGGTGGACTACTATCCGCACCAGTTCTCCGGTGGGCAGAAACAGCGGGTGGTGATTGCCGCGGCGCTGGCGCTCAATCCCGGGCTGATTGTCGCGGATGAGCCCACCACGGCGCTGGATGTCACGGTCCAGGCCGAAATTCTGGAGCTGCTGCGGGACTGCCGCGACATCTTCGGCACGTCAATCGTCCTGATCACGCACAATATGGGCGTGGTGGCGGATCTTGCGGACCGGGTGGTGGTGATGTATCAGGGCGATGTGGTGGAGGAAGCCGACGCCATAACGCTCTTCGCCTCACCGAAACAGGATTACACCAGGAAGCTGCTGGCGGCCGTCCCTCATCTGGGCCGCAATTCCGCCTCGGCGGGGCTGACGGAGCGGGCGCATCAGGATTCGGAGGTGCTTGTGCAGGCCCGGGATCTGGTCATCGAGTACCCTGGCCGGCTCGGTACTCCGGCGTTCCGGGCCGTCGACAGCGTGAACTTCAGCATTTCCGCCGGTGAAGTCTTCGGCCTGGTGGGGGAGTCCGGTTCCGGGAAGACGACCATCGGGCGGGCCATCGCCGGGCTGAACAAGACCACGGGCGGATCGCTGAAGGTCCTCGGCTACGAAATGCTCAATTTCCGTGAGCGGAGCTTCCGGCCGCTGCGCAAGGAGATCGGCTTCGTGTTCCAGGATCCTGCGGCCTCCTTCAACCCGCAGCTGTCCATCGGTGAATGTGTCGCGGAACCGATCCTGATCCACGAAGACCGGTCACCCCAGGACGTGGACAAGCGTGTTGCCGAACTGCTGGAGGCGGTTCAGCTGCCCAAGACCTACGCGGACAGATACCCGCATGAGCTCTCCGGCGGCCAGCGGCAGCGCGCGTCATTGGCCCGGGCGCTGGCGCTGAACCCGAGGCTGCTGATCGCCGACGAGCCCACGTCGGCGTTGGATGTTTCGGTGCAGGCCAAGGTGTTGGAGCTGTTCAAGGAGATTCAGGCCGAGTTCGGGTTCGCTGCGCTCTTCATCAGCCATGACCTCGCCGTGGTGGATATCCTCTCACACTGGGTTGGCGTGTTGTATAAAGGCAAGATGGTGGAGCAAGGGATCGGCAGCGAGGTGATGTGCCGTCCGCAGGACGACTACACGAAGCGGCTGATCGCGTCCCTGCCGGTGCCGGATCCGGCGGAGCAGGCGAAACGGCGCGAAGCACACAGGGCCCTCCTGCTCAGCTGACACCCCTGCGGGCGGCCTTGTACCCCGGCATTCCTGCCGGGGTACAAGGCCGCCTTGGGACTCTGGCATACTTTGAGAGTTATTTCCCGGTCCGCAGTAGGGCGCCGGCGGCTGGCTGGGAATCCGATTGTGCCTGCCCGATTCTGCGGACCGTCCGACACAAGGAATACAGGTCTCATGAATAAGCACACCGTGCGACGCTCAGCCGTGTCCGCCGCCACCCTGGCGGCGCTGGCTATGCTGGTCCTCTCAGCACCGTCCGCCGTTGCTGGGCCCGCACCGGTCGCCAAGGAAATGCGGCCAGCAGTCGTTGTACCCGCCTCCCTGTACAGCGACAGCTTTGCCAGACAGGTGTTCGATTTGATGAACGCCAAGCGCGCGGCGGCAGGTGTTGCACCGCTGAAGTGGAACCAGAGCATCGCGGATGTTTCGCAGGATTGGTCAGACCATCTCGGCGTGGTCACCCGCGACCCCAATTTTGACTTTGCCACCATCCACAGGCCAGCTGGCACGGGCAAGCAGATACCGCGCGGGGCCACGTGGTACAGCGAAATCATCGCCTTCAATTTCACCCCCGCGGCCGTGGTCAACTGGTGGATGGATTCGCCCTCGCACAAGGCTGCGATGCTGGATTCCAGAGTGACCGATGCCGGGCTCGGCATCACCGTCCCCACCGCAGGCCCCTATAAGGGCTGGCGCCTCGTCGTGTCCAATCTCGCCGGATATCCCGGTTCCAATCCGCCGCCCGCTGCCAGCGGCAGTCCCGCCACGGGGGCGGCCCCGATTCAAGCAAAGGCGGCCGCTAACCCGGGCCTCGGCTCTGCAACCGCGGGCGTCATTTGTGGACTCGTCCGCGGGGGCTGCTACCAGAACTACCGGAATGGCGTCATCATGTGGTCACCGGCTACCGGAGCCCGGATTTCGATGGGCGGAATCCGTGGACAATGGGCCGCCACGGGTTTTGAGAACGGGGGGCTGGGTTATCCGACCACTGACGAAGTCGGTGGTTTGCGCGCCGGCGGTGTATACCAGAACTATGAGGGCGGCGCCATCATCTGGTCGCCGGCTACGGGAGCCCGCATTTCGGTCGGTGGCATTCGTGCTGCATGGGCTGCGAGCGGTTTTGAGAACGGCCGTTTAGGGTATCCGGTCACAAACGAAGTTGTCGGTCTGCGCGACGGCGGTGTGTACCAGAATTACCAGGGCGGGGCAATCATTTGGTCACCGGCTACCGGTGCCCGCATTTCGATCGGCGGCATCCGTAAGACATGGGCGTCCACGGGGTTCGAAAACGGCCGCCTGGGTTACCCGACCACGAACGAATACTCGATCGGCCGAGGAAACGTGGCCCAAGACTATCAAGGTGGCCGCATTTCCTGGACGCACGGAACGGGGGCGTCCATTAGATACCGCTGATCACCTGACGGACAGTGGCAATCACGTCTGATTGCCGTGCCTGCACTGCAATCAGACTTCCAATGGCCTCCGTCTGTTCAAGGCCACCCGGCGCGTCGGTTTCCCGGAGGCACACCGCGCGCTGCTGCACAGCCGGTGCACGCACCGGAACATCAGTCCGAAAAGCACTGCCGCACCGACTGGATCGGGCACCGGATCCTTCCGGTCAGGAGACGACCCTGAAATTGAAACTGGCGTGGCCCAGGTTCCCCATCAGCCTCAGCCAGAGCGGCAGGTACATTTCCATCCCCCGGGCGCCGTCCAGGCCGCCGAGATCACGGATGTGCCCGGGCTGCCAACCGATCTCCTGCAGCAGGCCGACGACGACGGCCTTCGCGTCGTCGTCGTTCCCGGCAAGAAAAACGTCATGGTCCCCGCCGGCCACCAGTTGAGGGTCCACCATGACGGGCGCTGCCATGGTGTTCAGCGTCTTCACAACCATGGCGTCCGGAAAGACGCGCTGGATGGATTCAGCCAGGCTGTCGGTATTGAGAACCGACAGCGACGGCGGGAATCCGGCGGAAAAATCCAGCGCGTTGGCGACATCGATCAGCACCTTACCCGCCAGATTCCGGGCGCCGCAGGCGTTAAGTGCCAGCAGCGACGATGCGCCGGCCGTGGCATTGACGATGACGTCCGACCCTTCCGCGGCGCCGGAGAAACTCGCCGCTCGGGCCTTCGCACCGGCCGACACGACCCACTCGGCCGCTGTCGGATTGGCGGCGTCGCGCGAGCCCATGGCCACAGTGTGTCCGAGGGCGGTAAATTTGCTCCCCAGCGTCCGGCCGACCGGTCCTGTGCCGAGGACTGCAATCTTCATGATGGCTCCTTCGCCGGTGCCGCGCAGCCGGGTACTCGGATTGTCTCAGCAGCGGCGGCTTCCTACATGTCAACTACAGCACAGGCGGCGGCGCTGTCAACAGCTGCGGGACCCCGGGACGAATCCCTGCGGGCGGCCACATTGCTTGTGACGACGGCCCACCACTTAGACTAAAACAATGACCGAACCGACCCATCGGCACGAGGCCGTACCGGATTTTGACCCGACCGCCAGCTCGCTTGCCGGCCATGTTGCCCCCGAGGTTATGGCCGAGCTGCTCTCGATGCGCTCCAGCATCGACAATATAGACGCGACGTTGGTGTATCTGCTCGCGGAGCGGTTCAAGGCCACCCAGCGGGTCGGTTTCCTGAAGGCGCAGCACCGGCTCCCGCCGGGGGATCCGGGACGGGAGGCCGCGCAGATCGCGCGGCTGCGGGCGTTGGCCGAGTCGGCGCATCTGGATCCCGCCTTCGCGGAGAAGTTCCTGAACTTCATCATCAGCGAGGTGATCCGCCACCATCAGGCCATTTCGGAGAGCCATTCCGAGGCCCTGCGGACCGGGGCGACGCCCGTTGTGAACGCCAACGGCACGCACTCCGCGGCGGGAACAGCGGCCGACGACGGCGGCTCAGCCGCGCGGTGAGTGCCCCTTTGGACACCGGTTCCGAGCCGGCAGAGCCGACGACCCGATCCGTCACCGCCACCGCCCTCGGCAGCTGGCCGGGAACAGACCCGGTGGAGGCTGCCCTGATCACCCGCGGTGAACTCGGCGATCCGCATCTGCCGTATCTGGTGCAGCTGCCGGACCGGGGGATAGGCTCCGACGCGGTGGGACGGACCGCTGCGGTGCTCATCGAGCTGCCGGTGGACGTGCAGCCCTTCGGCTGGCGGCTGGTGGACCGGTCCGGCGCCGATCAGCGCCGGGCGGTCTCGGCGCTGTCCACTGATATTAACGTCCTGGCCGACGTCGTGGGCGCGGAGGAGCAGCCCGGGCACGAGCTGAAGATCCAGCTGTGCGGACCGTGGACCATGGCCGCCTCGCTGTATACGCATTACGGCGAACGCGCCCTCCTGGATGTCGGGGCGCGGCGGGAAATCACTGAGTCCCTGGCGGCCGGCATCGCGGAGCATCTGGCCCGCGTGCGCTCAGCCGTTCCCGGGGCGCAGCTGACCCTGCAGCTCGATGAACCGGAGATCGCCCGGGTCCTGGCCGGCACCATTCCCACGGCCAGCGGTTACCGAACCTTACGCTCCATCGCCGCGCCGGAGGTTTCCCAGGGCTGGGAGCTGGTGTTCGCCGCGGCGAAGGCCGCCGGAGCGGGTCAGGTGGTGCTTGCGCTGCCGGGAGCCGACGCCCCGATTGGTGCGGCGTTCACCGCGGGGGCCGACGGTGTCGCGCTGGCCTTGAGCGCGCTGGCGGCGGGAGACTGGGAACAGCTCGCCGGTGCCGTGGAAAACGGGAAGCAGGTGTGGGCCGGCGTCATCGCGTCCGCGGACCACGCCGCGGAACTGCCGCAGGTGTCCCGGCTGGTGGAGAGGGTCATGCGGCCGTGGCGAGGGGTGGGGCTGCCGGCACGTCAGCTCTCGGCACTGCGCCTGACGCCCGCGGCCGGCTTGGCCGGCCATACGCCGTCGTCCGCGCGTGCGGTCCTGACGCGGCTGACGGATGCCGCCCGCGCGCTCAACGACGTGCGCACCGAATAGGCGCTACCCGTCAGACCCTGGCTTCCCACTGGGCCGGCTGGGCGTAGGAGGGCAGCGACCCCAGCACGCCGTGGGCGGCGGCTTCGTGGGCCGGGTACGGCACCAGCGTGTAGTCGAAACTGCCGGCATAGACCAGCACCACACCGAGCTGGGGCTGGATCACCTTCACCTGGATCCGGTGGCGTTCCGTTCCACGGTCCCACCATTGCTGCGCATACGCCCTGGCATCCAGCAGGGCCGGAAGCGGCAGCCGGACCTTGCCCGCCAGCAGCCGGGACCGTTGTGAGACACCGCGCAGCAGGCCGTCCGGGGTGACGCTCACGTTCAGGTCCGTCACGAGCCGCCGGTACTTGCCGACATAATCCACCAGCGTGTTCCGGCTGCCGGTAGTCTGCAGGCTTGTGGTGTCCTGGAACAGCCGCGTCACATGCGGGAAGCTAATCTCGCGGCGGGCAGTCAGGCTGGCGCGCCCGAACGGGTCCAGATGCGCATGGTTTTCGATCCGGAAGGGAACCGCGGTGCCATATTCGGGAAAGAATGCCTCCTCGCCGGTGCTCAGTTTCAGCAGCGGACGGAGCCACGGCTGCGGGCAGCCGGCGACGTCGAAGGTGCCGTTTCCTACGCCGTAGCTCCCCGAGCCGGGTTCCAGCGAGAAGTAATCCTGGACCTCGGGCTGGAGCCGGCGGAAATCCTCGCCCAGGGCCTGTTCATAAATACCGCTCATGCGTTAACCCTACTGCCCCATGGCGGGCCACCGAGGCGGGCTGGCCGGGAGGCGGGCTGGCTGGGGCGACGGGCTGGTCGGGAGAGCGGGTTGGAGGGGCGACGGGCTGGCCGGGAAACTGCTGGCTGGGGAGGCTGCTGGCTCGGAAACTGCTGGCTGGGAGGCTGCTGGCTGGGGAAGCCGGTTGACCGGACGGGCTCGGTACCGGGATGGATGTCCGGCCCGGATGTACGCAGGCGGCCCGGTCAGAGCCGGCCGGCAGCCTTGAGCCGGATGTACATGTCCGCCAGCCTCGGCGGAAGCTCGTGCGGGTCCTCGTCCACCACCTCGACGCCGAGCGTTCGGATCAGCGCACTGAGTGCTTCCCGGTCCAGCAGCGCGCGCTCGGCGGCTGCCGCACGGTAGACATCCGACGCCGTCGTCCGTTCAGCACGCAGCCGGCCCAGCAGCGGGTCCCGTACCGCGGCCACCACGACGACATGGTCGGGTGCCAGCTGGGCCAGCATCGGCAGCAGGCCTTCCTCCGCCGCCCCCGAGTCGAGCGCGGTCAGCAGGACCACCAGGGAGCGGTGGGCGGAGACGGCGCGGATCCGGCCGGGAATCTGCTGCCAGTCCATTTCTATCAGCTCGGAGCGCAGCGGGGCCATCGCCTGGACCAGGGCGCCGAGCAGGTTGCCCTTCGTCGTTGACCCGGCCTGCGCCCGGATCCGGCGGTCGAAGGCCAAAAAATCCACCCGGTCACCGCCTCGCTCGGCCAGTACCGCCAGCAGCAGGGCGGCCTCGATCCCGGTATCGAGCCGCGGCTCATCCTCGATCCGGGCAGCGGAGGTCCGGGAGGTGTCTAGCAGGATGACGACGCGCCTGTCCCGCTCGGGCCGCCAGGTTCGGACGACGACGCCCTGCCGCCGGGCGGCGGCCCGCCAGTCAATGGAGCGCACGTCATCACCGCGGACGTAGTCGCGCAGGGAATCGAATTCGGTGCCGGCACCGCGGATCTGGACGGCCGCCCTGCCATCGAGTTCGCGCAGTTTCCGCAGCCTCGAGGGCAGATGCCGCTTGGAGTTGAATGGCGGAAGGACCCGCAGGCGGCCCGGTGCAGCGATCGTCAGCTGTCGGGCGGCCATCCCGAGCGGGCCGTAGGAACGAATGGTGGTGTGCGGGGTGTGCAGGTCACCGCGCCGGGTGGGCCGCAGCCGCACGGTGATCCGGGACCGTTCGCCCGACGGAATGAGCACCCGCTGGCGCGGGTTCAGCGCGTTGGCCGAGGGTTGCCACGCCTCGCGCACCAGCGCGCGCATCCTCCGGCGGGAACCGTTGGCGATCGTCAGGACCGAGCTGGTGCTCTCACCGAGCCGGACGCTGTCCGGCAGGGTGCGGCGCAGCACCACTGTGCGCGCCGACGCCGCCAGGACGAGATCCATCGCCAGCACCACCGCCAGCAGCAGCAGCCATAGGAAGATGGTTGCTGCTGCCGGGAATAGCAGCAAGGGGATCAGGCCCGCCAGCGCCAGCAGCACAAACCTTCCGGTAATCGCCATCGCAATCCCCGGTCAGCGCGGCACGGGGACGGTGGCCAAAATATGCGCCAGCACGTCGTCCACGCTGACCCCGTCCATCTGCGCTTCGGGCCGCAGGCCCACGCGGTGACGGAGTGCCGGCAGCGTGAGGGCCTTGACGTCGTCGGGCGTGACAAAACTCCGGTCTGATAGCCAGGCCCAAGCGCGGGAGGTGTTCAGCAGGGCGGTCGCGCCACGGGGCGAGACACCGAGCTGAAACGACGGCGCAGCCCGGGTGGCCCGGACCAGATCCACGATGTAGGCGAGCACTTCGGGGGAGATGCCGACCTTGTTCACCGCATTTCTGGCCCGTTCAAGCTCCGCGGCCCCGGCCACGGAACGGACTCCGGCCGCCGCGAGATCCTGCGGATCGAACCCGAGACTGTGCCGGCGGACTACCTCAATTTCGTCGTCGCGGCCCGGGAGCGGCATCGTCAGCTTCAGCAGAAACCTGTCCAACTGCGCCTCTGGCAGCGGATACGTGCCCTCATATTCGACCGGGTTCTGGGTGGCTGCCACCATGAACGGTGCCGGCAGTTTTCGTGATACGCCGTCCACCGAGACCTGGTGTTCTTCCATTGCCTCCAGCAATGCGGCCTGGGTTTTCGGAGGGGTCCGGTTAATCTCATCGGCGAGCAGAATATTGGTGAAGACCGGGCCTTCACGGAAGCTGAAATTAGAACTGTGGGCATCATAGATCAGCGAGCCGGTCACATCGCCGGGCATCAGGTCTGGCGTGAACTGGATGCGTTTGGCATCCAGGCTCAGCGCAGTGGAGAGGGTGCGGACCAGCAGCGTTTTGGCCACGCCCGGGACGCCCTCCAGCAGCACGTGGCCCCGGGCCAGCAGTGCGATCAGCATGCCCGTGACCGTTGCATCCTGCCCGACGACGGCCTTGGCGACTTCCGTGCGCACGTTCAACAACGCCTGCCGCACCGGATCGAGGCTCCGGGGCTGGTGCCGCGGGGCCGCGCCCGCCAGCGGGCTGCCCGCCGGCGGGCTGCCCGCGGGGCGGCCGGGTTCCGCGGTTTCCGCCGGACCGGCCGGCGGCAAAGGCTGTGGCTGCGGCGTGAACGGCTGCGTGGCTGCGTACTGGGCTGCCAGGGAGGCCAAATTGGGGGCAAATTGCTCCGGCACCGGTGCAGATGGCAAACCCACAATGGGCTGTCCGTCGGGATACTGTTCGCTCATCTGGAGGTGACTTCTTTCTCTAGTACGTCGAGGTCCCGTGCCCAGCGCAGCAGCGCCGCATCGGTGCCCGGCTTGGCCTGAATCAGCTGCGTCAACTCTTCGGCGGACCGCCCGGTTTGGGCGCTGATCGAGGCGACAACATCGTCTCTGGACGCCCCGGGACCCAACCGAAGATGGTGTGCCATCCGTAGCAGCGAACCCGCCCGCAGGCTGGCGGCCGCAGTGCCGACAGCACCGGCATCTTGGTAAAGACGGGCGCGCCCGGCGGCCGTTTCAGAAGCCTGCACCACAACCGGCAGCGGTTCCGGCACCAAGGGCCCGTCGCGGCGGCCCTTCCAGAGCATGCCGAGAACGGCCACGATCAGCAGCCAGATCCCGGCCGGGACCCGCCACTCGGGGGTGAGCTGGGCGAGGTCTTTCGGGGTTTCGGCCTGGGCTAAATCCTGCAGCGACGGTGTATACCAGAGCAGATTCCTGGCCTTGCCAAGGGTGCGCAGGGCGAGGGCGGCATTGCCGCTGGTGCCCAGCTTGTCATTGCTGAGGACCGCACGGTTGCCGAGGACGATGGTGCGCCCATCCGCGCTAGCTGCGTAGAGTCCGGCGCGATCTCCGCTGTCAGCGGGACCACCGACAGGGGAGCCAGCGCCGTCGGGCGTGCCGCCGCCGCCGGCGCTGGCGGGCGTGCGGCCCGTGCCGCCGTCGGGCATGGCTCCACCGCCGTCGGGCGTGCCCCCGTCCGGAAAACAGGTCACCGGGCCGCGGTAAACCGTGCCGCCGTCGGCGCTGATGGCCCCGGCAGCCTCGGCGTCCGCCATGCCGCAGGCGGCTGCGGCAGTGGCGGCCTGGAAGGATGCCGCGCCGGCTACGGTGATTGAACCGCCGACCCCGGCCAACGTTAGCGGCCCGGGTTCCACCAGCACCAAAGTGCTGCCGGTTCCGGCCAGCCGCTGGAGCTGATCGTGGTCGAGCAGGCCTGACGGATCGAAGAGCAGGACCGTCGTAGCGGCGACCCCGCCCTTCTGCACGGTGCTAAGCGTCGCCGCGAGGGTGTCCGTTGCGGTGACGCTGACGCCGCGCTGCCGCAGGATCTGTACCGCGGCCATGGCGCCCTCGGGGGCCGGATTGTCCGCAGCGAGTTCGCCGGCGCTGCGCTGCTCCCGGCTGCCAAGTACGAAAAGAGTCAGGGTCACCAGCACGAACAGCGCGCCGACAACCAGCCAGAAGCGGTGCTTTCCCAGGGTTGCACGGAAGCGTCCCGAGCCGGTGGAGAGGCCACCGCGGTAGAGGTCACCGCCGGAGGGGCCACCGGTTGAAGCGGATTCATGGATGTCGGCTGCCTCATTCCGAACTCCAGACAGGGCGTTTCCCTGGCCTTCGCACCCGGTCACCGGCGGCGCCTCGTGCGCGGCCGCCGGGACGGCGCCGGGCGGCTGAAAGGGAGTGCTCATCGCCGAGCCACCGCCGAAGCGGGGCCGTCGTCGTATTCCGGAGTTTGCTTCACTAAAGTCTGCTCCAGTGCGAGCAGTCGGTCATAGTCCGCCGCCGCGGGGACCGCCTTCCCGTAGCGGACGCCGTTAAACAATCCCGCCGAAGCGAGCAATTCATCGCGGTGCCCGGCGAAGGCGCCGACGAGCCGGGCCGTGACTTCATCCGCAGTCCGGCCAGGCTGCGGATCAAGGACGGCGCGCTCCTCGGACGCGCGGACCAGCGCCCTGAACTGTTCGGCGACGGCGCCCGCATAATCGCCGCCCCCTGCGGCCTGCGCTGCCAGCTTCCGGTGTTCAGCCGCGGTGCGGGGCACATCGTTTTCGAAGATGTCGGCGGCGGCAACTTGTTTCCGGTTCAGTCGCGGCCGAACCAGCCACACAGCGATCGCGGCCAGTACCAGCACCAGCAGGCCCAGCAGCACCAGGCCCAGGTTACCGTTGATGGCGGAGAGCCCATCCAGCAGATCCCGGAAAAATTTGACGATCCGCTGCAGGATCAGCTCCGCCAGACCGGGCCTGGCGTCTTGGTAGACCTTCTTGGACAATTCCTCTTGGGCCCATCTGCGCGCCTCATCGCCGCCCGGGATGACCGGTACGTCGGCGCGCACTAAGGCCGGATACGGGCCGCCGGAGACTATCATTTTGGAGCTGCGGGCCATGTCCTGGCTGCCGGTACAGCGCCGGGGATGCCATCCGGATCGCTTCCTGGGCCGCCTTCGTGCTCCTTCATCAGCACAATGTCGAAGCCTTCCGTGCGCATCCGCAGGTTCACATAGATCAGGGCCAGCACGCCGGCTTGGAACGCCAATGCGACAGCGCCGATCATGCTGGAGACAAGCAGGGATATCACCTGCCCGACGACGGCCTGCAGAATCAGCTGCTCTTCGGTGGGATTGGCGTTGATGAGCATAGTGACGATGCTGACGACGAAGCCCACGGCCGTGGAAATGCCTCCGGTGATGGCGCCGACGATCAGGCTCGCGACGATCGAGGTGCCGAAGGTGCGCCACCAGTTGTTGCTGGTCAGCCCCCAGGACCGCGCAACGGCGTGGAAAATGCCGAGATTCTCCACGATCATGGCGGCCGGAGCCACGAGCAGCTTGGTGCCGATCCAGATGAATCCGGCGATCATGGCCAGCACCAGGGCTACGGTGATGAGGGCGCCGCCGACGCCCAGATTGGCGACGAGCAGTACTGCGACGAGGACGACGATTGCGATCACGACGCTCGCGCCTAGCATATAGAGCAGGGACAACCCGATCAGCGAACCGATGCGGCGGCGGGCCAGCGACCACATTTGTTTGAAGGTGGTGGTGCGGTTGAGTACGGCGCGGGACACCGGGATCACCAGGACGCCCTGCAGGATCATCTGGGTGAGCGTCTGGAGCAGGACCGCTATCAGCACGGTGGCCCCGGCGCCGACAACGAAAGAGACTATCTGGCTTCTGGACGCGGTTCCTTCGATCAGCGGCTGATACAAGGTGCGGCCGCTGAAGAATACCGCCAGCAGGACGACGGTCAACACAGCGGAAAAAGCTTGGACCAGCAGTGCCGAACCGAACATCGCCTTGCCGTTGCGCCGCGCGGCTTGGAATGCGCCATCGAGGATCTCACCAAGTCCGAGTGGCCGCAGCGGAATGACACCGGGCTTCGGCGGCGCAACATACTGCTGGTAAGCGGGGAACGGCTGTTGCGGCCCGGGCTGGGGCGGCCCTCCCGGCGGCCCGTATTGACCCCATTGTGGGGCCTGCCCCCATTGGGGTGCTTGGCCCCATCGGGACGGCTGGTCCCATTGCTGGTTGGGCCCGGGCTGGTCGGGCCCGCTGGCGCGACCCCCGGTCGGTTCGTCCGGTTCCTGCGTCATGATCTTCTCCCCATCTGAACGCAGCCAATCTCCCAATGCGCCGGCGGTAAACCGGTGCCGGATCCTGACTCTCGGTTCAGCCTATCGGCACCAGCCGCCGTCGGCCATTATTGGGCTTTGGCATCGGCTCCTCCCTGGACCGCTGCCAAAGGTAAGGAACCGGCCGGTTTTCGTTGGGACTGTTTCGCCACCGAGGAATCTCACGGCGTGACCAGCGGTAGTTAGTGATCTCGCGCCACGGGGGAAGGTGCGGGCGACCTCGGACGGGGGCAAACAAGACATTGGTGAAGGGATAGGCGAACATATAACTATGAAGGCACGCATTCTGGTAGTTGATGATGACGAAGCACTGGCGGAGATGATTGGCATTGTGCTGCGCAATGACGGGTTTGAACCGTTCTTTTGTGCCGACGGAGCGCAGGCACTGGCCGCATTCCGTTCGGCCAAACCAGATCTGGTCCTGCTGGATCTGATGCTTCCGGGCGTCGACGGGATCGAGGTATGCCGTCAGATACGGGCCGAATCCGATGTGCCCATCGTGATGCTGACGGCTAAGGCCGACACGTCCGACGTCGTCCGCGGTCTCGAATCCGGTGCCGACGATTACGTGCCGAAGCCTTTCAAACCGGCGGAACTGGTGGCTCGGGTGCGGGCACGGCTGCGTCCGGGCGATCAGAAGGCACCGGAGACGCTGGCGATCGCGGATGTGACGATCGATGTCGCCGGACATGTGGTGCGACGGGCGGGGCAAAAGATTTCCCTGACCCCGCTGGAATTTGATCTGCTGGTGGCGTTGGCCCGCAAACCGTGGCAGGTATTTACCCGCGAGCTGCTGCTGGAACAAGTCTGGGGATACCGACATGCGGCCGATACCCGGCTGGTGAATGTCCATGTCCAGCGGCTCCGTTCGAAGATTGAGCAGGATCCCGAGGCCCCCGAAGTTGTGCTGACGGTCCGCGGCGTGGGCTACAAGGCCGGGCAATAGAGCGGCGATCCGGCAGGCGCGGATGACTAACGTTCAAAACCACAGGGCGCACGACGAGGCCGTGCCCGGCGCACCCGTCGGCGGTATCCTCCGTGGCACTGCTGCCGACGGCCGCGACGCTGTGCGCGGGGACCGGAATGCTGTGCCGGGCGGCCGGAATGCTGTGCCGGGCGGCCGGGAGGCTGTGCCCGATCCGGACATATCCGGCCCGGGCAGCGCCCCCGGAACCGGCGCCGTCGCGCCCGACGGTCCCGGCGCCGTCGTCCGCACGCTGGCCGTCGTTCGCCGCATCCCGGGGTGGCTGCGGCTGGCGTGGACCGCGGTGCTGCCCGTGCTGCGGCCGGTCGGGAGATGGCTGGATCGGCGGCGGCTCTCGGTCCGCCGCCGCTGGCGCACCTCATTGCAGTTCCGCACCGTACTGGTGACCCTGCTGATCGCATTTATCGCGTTGGTCGGTGTGGGTGCCTACCTGTCCAGCCAGATTGCCAACGGTCTCTTTCAGGAGCGGCTGCAGCAGGCCAAACAGGAATCTTCCCGGGGCATTACGCAGGTCCAGGAAAGCTTTGACAATGCGCAGCTCAGTGACGTGCCAGCCGCATCCACCTATGTCAGGGACACCTTGAAACTGCTGGAAGTTGGCGGCGCGGACGACACCCGGAAGTACCTGATGGTGCTGGTGCCAGGGCAAAGCAATTCACTGTTCGTTGCCACCGTGAGCTCCGGCGGGATCACGCCCGCCATTATTCCGGACGGGCTGCGCAAGGCGGTTCAGGAAAATTCCGGTCAGTATTGGCAGTCAATGTCTCTGAGCGCCGGAAGCAGCGAGGAGCATCCGGCCGTGGCGATCGGCAGTAATGTCAATCTGCTCGGGACCAACTACGAGCTGTATCTGATCTACGACCTCAACAACGCCCAGTCCACGTTGAACTATATTCAGTCCGTGTTGTGGCTGGGTGGGGGCATCCTGTTGCTGTTGATCGGTGGCATTGCCCTGTACGTAACGCGCAACGTTGTCCTCCCGATCAGTCAGGCCGCGGCGGTCTCGGAAAAACTCGCGGCCGGCGAACTGCAGGAGCGCATGGTGGTCAAGGGTGAGGACGAAGTGGCGCGCCTGGCCACCTCATTTAACCGCATGGCCAACTCGTTGCAGGAACAGATCACGCAGTTGGCCATGCTTTCGCACATGCAGCAGCGTTTTGTCTCTGATGTGTCGCATGAACTCCGAACTCCGCTGACCACGGTGCGGATGGCCGCGGAGGTACTCTTCGACGCCCGGGCAGCCTTTGACCCCGTGAACAAACGCTCCGCCGAGCTGCTGCACCACCAGGTTGAGCGCTTCCAGGCGCTGCTGTCGGATCTGCTGGAAATTTCCCGCTTCGATGCCGGGGCCGCCGTGTTGGACGCGGAGCCCGGCGACATCTACGCGGTGATCCACAACGTCCTCGAGGGAGCCCAACCGTTGGCGGAGCAATGCGGTTCCACCCTCACCGTTATCGACAGTACCGAGGAGTACGGCAGCGTGGTGGACATGGACCCCCGACGGATTGACAGGATCCTGCGGAATCTGGTGGTCAATGCCCTCGAACACGGGGACGGGCTGGCCGTGGAACTCTATCTGGCCTCGGACGCGGACACCATCGCCGTTGCCGTCCGCGATCACGGCATCGGCATGTCCGCCAGCGACGTGGCACGCGTTTTTGACCGTTTCTGGCGCGCCGATCCGGCCCGCGCGCGCACCACCGGGGGCAGCGGACTGGGCTTGTCCATAGCCACGGAGGACACCCGACTGCACGGTGGCTGGCTGGAGGCCTGGGGTAAGCCGGCGGCCGGTTCGTGTTTCCGGCTGACCCTGCCGCGCCGCAGCGGAGTCGTGCTGGATCGTTCTCCGGTGGGCCTTCCGCCCGGGGGCGACGACGACGCTACGGGTAACCTGCACCTCACCGGGCCGGCCGTGACGGCCGCGCAGTCCGAGTCGACGGTAACGGGGGCCATTTCGGTCCAGGGCAAGGCGGTTTTGTGATGAGAATCCGGTCCCTGCTGCGTCTTCTGGCTGCCGTCGTCGCGGTTCTGCTGTGCGCGGCCGGCTGCGCCGTTATTCCCAGCAGCGGTGCCGTAGGCAAGAGCGATCCGGTGGCCGGACGGAGTAATCCGATCAACATCGACTTCCGGCAGAACGCCCCTGTTCAGGGGGCAAGCCCCACGAGCATCATTGAAGGCTTTATTGCGGCCGGAACCGGCGTCACGGACGACTTTCAGGTGGCACGGCAATACCTGGCACACAAAATTTCCGGCACGTGGCGGGCGGACGCGCGCACGCTGGTGTACAAGGAGACCTTCAAGGTCGTCAGCACGGGGACGGATTCGGACTTCAAAATTGATTTTTCGACCGAGTCCATGGTGGACGCGAACGGAATTCTCACACCCGCGGAGGCGGGTGCTGTGGAAACCGTGAAGTTCGGTTTGGTCAAGGAGGACGGTGAGTGGCGCATCAGCAGCGTGCCGGACGGCATCATGCTGCAGTCAGCCAACTTTGCCACACTGTACAGCCCCTATTCGCTGTACTTCTATGACCCGTCGTTTGCCTATGCCGTGCCGGACATCCGCTGGCTGGCCGGTAAGGCCACCACCCGGGCAACGTCGATCGTGCGGGCCATGCTCAATGGCCCCGCGCCGTATCTCAAGGGCGCCGTTGCCAGCGCCTTCCCGGACGGCATCAGGCTGGTGCGGGACTCGGTCCCGATCAACAATGGAGTGGCCCAACTGGATCTGACTGCGCAGCCGCTGCTGGACGCCACCGTGAAGGCCCGCCAGCAGATGCAGGCGCAGCTGCTGCTGACCCTGCAGCGCAACCTCAACACGGTCACCTCGGTCACGCTCCGCGCGGATACCCGCGAAATTGACCTGGGGCCGCAGGAGTCGGGGCAGCCTGCTTTGGTGGTCAACCACCAGGTGCCGCACACCCAGGTCGGCATTTCCAAGGGCGAGCTGGTGCACTTCGACAACGGGCAGACGACGGCGATAGTCGGGCTGGCGTCGATGGCCAAGTACGGCCCGTCCCACCCGGCACAGTCCTATACCAAGCCGCAGTATGCCTTCCTCAATGCCGATCATAGTCAACTCTTCAGTGTGGTGCCCGGACAACTGGAGGAGGCCGGCGCCACCGGGCCTAACCTCACGGCGCCGTCGTTTTCGCCGCAGGACTGGGTCTGGACGGCAGCCGGTGACGGCGGTGGGCAGGTCATCGCGTTCCACCCGGACGGGAGCAAAGCGGGACAACCGGCTGCCGCAGTCGTGCTGTCAGTGCAGTGGCTGACAGGGCGGACGGTGACAAGCTTCCGGGTCTCCCGCGACGGCAGCCGCGCCCTGATCATTTCCGAGCAGAACGGTGTCAGCAGCGTCCAGATCACCGGCATCCTGCGCGCCGGCGACGTGCCCAAGGACCTCACACCGCCCATCACGGTGGTGAGTTCCGTGAATCCGAGCTTCGGTGCATGGGTCAGCGAGACCAGCATGGCAGTCATGCGGCCATCCGCGACGGGCCCCGTGGCGGTGGAAATTCTGGACCTGAAATCCGATCCGCAGCAGCTGGCGCCAATGGACGGTATGCGCTGGCTGAGTGCCGGCAACAGCTGGCTGGACCTGTACGCCCAAACGGATAAGGATATCTACGCGCGGCTGGGGAACGGTTGGGTGGTCCAGGCGAAGGACGTGACGGACGCGTCCTTCGCCGGCTGACCCAAGCTGATGCCGGAGCGTTGGCGGCCGGCGCATTCGTCCGCTGGGGCTGAAGCTGCCATCCCGCGGCGTGTTGTCCTGCACACGCCATCCCCGGTCTCTTGACATCCACATCCGCGTTTTGCCTCCCTCGCGGAACCGCAACCCCCGTAGACAATGGGCAGATGGACAGTGATAAGGGACAGCGGCACCGGGATGGCGGCACGAATGGACACTGAATTGAACGGATCGGCACGGCCCGACGGTGACGCACACGATGCTTCCGGACGGGGCAGGCCCACGGGATCTCCCGCGCCGACAGGATCCCATCGTGCCCGGGCGGGAGCGTGGTGGCTGCGGTTGGTGCTGTGGCTGACCGCCGCGGGCCAGGAGCTGGCCGCCCTGCTGCTGCCCGCGGACTGCGTCGTCTGCGGTGCCGAGGACAGCTCGCTGTGCCGGGACTGTGCGCGGACCATGCGCACAGCGACGAACCGGCCCTTCCGCTCGGAAGAGAGCGCGCCGGCACTGATGGATGTGGACGGCACGGTGCTGCTGCCGTCGGTGGCGGCCGGCAGCTACCGTGACGAGCTTGCCCAGGTGCTGCTGGCCTTCAAAAACCACGGACGGACCGATCTGGCCGCCAGGCTGGCCGGCCCGCTTGCTGGGGCCTTGTCTGCGGCGGTGGGCGACTGGCCGTTGACCGCTGACCGGCCCGTGCTCGTGGTGCCGGTGCCGACCAGCGGCAAGGGATTCCGCAAGCGAGGCTACGACCCGGTGTGGCTGCTGCTGCTCACCCTGCGCCGGCGTTCGGCCTTTCCACCGGGAACAACGACATGCCGGGCCTTGAAGCTGAGGTTCCGGCCGCCTTGGCGGCAGCTGAGCCAGAAGGGCTTGGGTCGCTCGGCGCGCCGGGCGAACGTGCGCAATTCCATGTATGTCCGCGGCAGGCCTGGATCGGCTCGCGCCCGGGCGTTGGAGGGCCGCCGGGTGCTGATCGTTGACGATGTGCTGACCACTGGTGCCACCGTCGCGGAGGCCGCACGCGCGCTGCGGTCCGCCGGGGCCGTAGTCGGCGGATCCGTGGTGCTGGCGGCAGCCGGAGGTCCGACCCGCGATGGCTCCGCACAGCTCACAGCCACTTCAAGGAAAGAAATGCGTGGCTAAAAGACGAATATCGGGGATACGTGGACTAGCGTGGTTAAACGGGTACCTCATAGAGGTTGACCACCCGTCGGCGGTCAAGCAATGGCTGGACGACATTGCGGGCCGTCGTGTCACCGAAGTCATTTGGAGGGCACCATGGAGTTCTTGATCAGCGGCCGTAACGTCACCGTTTCGGACCGCTTCCGCGAATACGCCGGCGAAAAAATGTCGAAGATTGAACAGCTCGGAGACAAGGTCCAGCGCATCGATGCAAAGGTTTCGAAGCAGACGAACGCACGTGCCGCGGATGCCCAGCTCACAGTCGAACTAACGGTTCAGGGCCGCGGCCCGGTGATCCGCGCCGAGGCATCCGCCGGGGATAAATTTGCGGCTTTTGACACGGCCTACAACAAGCTACTGGAAAGACTCCGCCGCGCAAGGGACCGCAAGAAGGTCCACCACGGCAGGCATGCTCCGATTGGAGTCAACACGGCTACGGCTGCGCTCCCCACCGTGAGCGCATCGGAACCCATCTACGCCCAGTCAGCCACTGCCACGACGGACGGTGCTGCGGAAGAACGTTCCCGCTTCGATATTGAAAATGACATTCCGGCCGGTGATTCTCCTGTGCTGATCCGGCGGAAGGTCTTCCCGACGGCGTCTGTTTCGCTCGATGACGCGGTGGACAATATGGAACTGGTGGGACACGACTTCTATCTCTTCATCGACTCGGCAACCGGGTCGCCGTCCGTGGTGTATCGCCGGGAGGGTTGGACGTATGGTGTGATTTCATTGGATTCGGACCGCGCCGGCATTGAGTCTGCTCCGGCCGACGAAATCATCGCCTACCGCTCGCCGGATAAGGCGGCTATCGCATAGACCAGGAGGGTTCCGTGGCGGCCGATCTGAGTCTTTCACAGGCCCGTCGGATCGCATTGGGAGCCCAAGGACTGGCAAAGGAACGGCCCGCCGGCCCCGTCAACGCACGGGCGGTGGGCCGGACCTTTGGCCGGCTGCAGCTGGTTCAGATTGACTCGGTCAACGTGCTCTCCCGCAGCCATTACCTGCCATTCTTTTCCCGGCTGGGCAATTACGACCGGGACCTTCTGGACCGGATCTCCGGAGCCCGGCCGCGCACCATGATGGAGTACTGGGCGCATGAAGCCAGCTTCATCCGGCCGGAACATTTCCGGGACCTGCGGCTGTGGCAAAAGCGGCAATGGGTGGGCGCCCGGGCACTGGAGCCGGAACTTCGCAGTTCGCTGGAAGCCAGGATTCTTTCCGTGCTGGACGAAGGGATTCCAATGACGGCCCGGGAAATCACCGGGGCCATTGACCACCGGCAGGCAAAGGTCACTGATAACTGGGGTTGGAACTGGAACGCGGCCAAACGAGTGCTGGAGGATCTTTTCGAACAAGGAACGGTCGGCACCGCGGCGCGCACGGCCCAGTTTGAGCGGCGGTACACGCCGATCGGTTCCGTGCTGCCGCCGCCGCTCCTTGCCCAGACGTGCACACCCACCGATCCGGACGCGTCCCTGCGCCGTCTCGTCGAGGCTGCGGCGGCGGCGCACGGTATCGGCACCGTCAAATGTTTCGCTGACTATTTCCGGCTGCCGGCCAAACCGGCCGCTCAGGCAGTTGCGGAGCTGGCAGAGGAGGGCATCCTGCAGCCGGTCAGCGTGCGCGGCTGGGACGGACCGGTCTACCGGCATGTGCAGGCAACGCTGCCGCGGCGCGCTGCGGGCCGGGCCCTGTTGAGTCCGTTTGATTCGCTGGTTTTTGAACGTCGCCGGCTTCAGGAGCTCTTCGGGTTCCACTATCGGATCGAGATTTACACCCCGGCGGCGAAGCGGCGCTACGGCTACTACGTGCTTCCGTTTCTGCTCGGTGAGCGATTGGTGGCGCGGGTGGACCTCAAGGCCGACAGACTCCGCGCAGTGTTGCTGGTCCGCAGCGCCTTTGCCGAACCCGGGAGTCCACCGGAAACCGCCTCCGAGCTCGCTGCGGAACTGCAGCTGATGGCCGCTTGGCTCTCGCTGACTGACGTCGTCGTCGAACCCGTCGGCACGCTGGCCGCGGAACTGGCGGCCGCCGTCCGCGCCGGCTGACCGTCGCTCCAGCGCCCCCGCGCGCCGTCGCACCCCCCACCCGCGCCCGCCCGTTCATCGATGTCGCATTTCACGCCCATGTCAGTCATCGGCATCGGCGCGAAATGCATCATCGATGTCAATTTATGCAGCCGGCAGCGGATCCGGGGAACCGGGGCGGCGCGCCGTTCGTCTGTTCACGTAGACTGAAAAGGCCAGTTTTAGGCAGCCATAGATTGGGAGCTACACCCGTGCCATCACTTCTCGAGCGAGTCCTCCGTACCGGTGACCGCAAGACACTGAAGCGCCTTCATGTCTACGCGGACGCCATCGAGAGGCTGGAGGAGCCGTTCCAAACCTTCACTGACGCCGAGCTCCGCGAGGAAACGGACAAGCTGAAGGCGCGCCATGCCGACGGCGAGCTGCTGGATGAGCTGCTGCCAGAGGCCTTCGCGGCGGTCCGCGAGGCGTCGTCGCGCACCCTTGGCCTGCGACACTTCCGCGTCCAGCTGATGGGTGGTGCGGCCCTGCATCTGGGCAACATTGCCGAGATGAAGACCGGTGAAGGTAAGACGCTGGTCGCCACGGCTCCGGCGTATCTCAATGCTCTGGGCGGCAACGGCGTCCATGTGGTCACGGTCAACGACTACCTCGCCGAGTACCAGTCCGATTTGATGGGCCGCGTGTACCGGTTCCTGGGGCTGACCAGCGGCTGCATTCTCTCCAATCAGGATCCAGCCGTGCGCCGCCAGCAGTATGAGGCGGACATCACCTACGGAACCAACAACGAGTTCGGCTTTGATTACCTTCGCGACAATATGGCCTGGGCCTCCGATGAACTGGTCCAGCGCGGCCATCACTACGCGATTGTTGACGAGGTGGACTCCATCCTGATCGATGAGGCCCGCACCCCGCTGATTATTTCCGGTCCCGCCTCGGGGGATGCGAACCGTTGGTACGGCGAATTCGCCAAGATGGTGCTGCGCCTGAACGGCGAGGACGACTACGAGGTGGACGAGAAGAAGCGCACAGTGGGTGTCTTGGAGCCCGGCATCGAGAAGGTCGAGGATTACCTCGGCGTCAGCAACCTGTACGAATCCGCTAATACGCCGCTGATCGGTTTCCTGAACAACGCCATCAAGGCCAAGGAACTGTTCAAGCGCGACAAGGACTACGTCATTTTGGACGGCGAGGTCCTGATCGTGGACGAACACACCGGCCGTATTCTGGCGGGTCGGCGCTATAACGAGGGCATGCACCAGGCCATCGAGGCCAAAGAAGGCGTGGAAATCAAGGCGGAGAACCAGACGCTTGCCACGGTGACGCTGCAGAATTATTTCCGGCTGTATGAAAAGCTTTCCGGTATGACCGGTACCGCCGAGACCGAGGCCGCCGAGTTCATGGGCACGTACAACCTCGGCGTCGTGCCCATCCCGACCAACATGCCGATGCGCCGCACCGATCAGCCGGACTTGGTGTACAAGAACGAAGTGGTGAAGTTCGAGGCAGTCGTCGAGGACATCGCCAAGCGCCACGCCAGCGGGCAGCCGGTTTTGGTTGGTACGACCAGCGTGGAGAAGAGTGAATACCTCTCCAAGCAGCTGGCCACGCGCGGCATCAAGCATGAGGTCCTGAACGCGAAGAACCATGCCCGCGAAGCCGCCATCGTGGCCCAGGCCGGGCGCAAGGGATCCGTCACCGTGGCCACCAACATGGCTGGCCGGGGTACCGACATCATGCTCGGCGGGAACGCGGAGTTCAATGCTGTTGCAGCCTTGGCGGCCCGCGGATTAGACCCGGAGGAGACGCCGGAGGACTACGAGGCGGCCTGGGCCGAAGCCTTCGAGGATGCCAAGAATGCCGTGTCGTCCGAGCATGACGACGTCGTGGAGGCCGGCGGTTTGTACGTGCTGGGTACGGAACGTCACGAGTCACGCCGCATCGATAACCAGCTGCGCGGCCGTTCCGGGCGCCAGGGCGATCCGGGCGAGTCCCGCTTTTACCTTTCGCTCACTGACGACCTGATGCGCCTGTTTAACTCGGGAGCAGCGGAACGTCTGATGTCCCGGTCTGTCATGCCCGACGATGTCGCACTGGAATCCAGGTTGGTGTCCAAGGCGATCGCCTCCGCCCAGGGCCAGGTGGAGGGCCGCAACGCCGAGCAGCGCAAGAACGTCTTGAAGTACGACGACGTCCTGAACCGACAGCGCGAGGCCATCTACGGGGACCGACGTCGAATTCTGGAAGGCGATGATCTGCATGAAAAGGTGCAGTTCTTCCTGGAGGACACCGTCACCGAATCCATCGACGCTGCGACGGCGGAAGGCCACAGCGGCGACTGGGATTTCCCGGCGCTGCTGGGTGGCCTGAAAACCCTGTACCCCGTCTCCGTGACCGCGGACGAGCTGGAAGAAGAGGCCGGCGGTGAAGGCCGGATCACGCCCGAACTGCTCAAAACCGAGCTGCTATCGGACGCGAAGCTGGCGTACCAGGACCGCGAGGAAAAGCTGGGCTCCGAGACGATGCGTGAGTTGGAGCGCCGGGTGGTGCTTTCAGTGGTCGGACGCAAATGGCAGGAACACCTCTACGAGATGGACTATCTCAAGGAGGGCATCGGGCTGCGCGCCATGGCCCAGCGTGATCCGCTGGTGGAGTATCAGCGTGAGGGTTTCACCATGTTCCAGGCCATGATGGGTGCGATAAGGGAAGAAAGCGTCGGGCTGCTGTTCAATCTGGAGGTCCAGGTTGAAGAACCGGCAGCAGCCCAGGTAGGAGTGATGGCCGATCAGCCGGAGTCCCTGCTCAGGCGGGTGTCGGATGCCTCCTCCGACGGTGAGAAGGCGCAGCCGGCGGAGGAGCACGCCGCCGTGAAGTTCAAGGCTCCGGGCCTGCAGGCTCCGGAGCAGCCGGCCCAGCTGCAGTTCACGGCTCCGGATGTATCCGGTGAAGCAGAGACGCACACTGAACGCCGCTCCAGCGGTAGCGGGTTGCCGCCGTCGGCGAAGAAGGCTGCCGCGACGAAGACCAATACTGCGAAGACCAAGAAAAAGAAGCGGCGGTAGCGGACGAGACCGGCCCTTTCGTGTCACTGGCGCGCCAAGTAGGGACCCTGGCGGTCCCGCCCTTAGTGGGACCGGGCCCGGACCTTGGTTAACCGATTTCCAGTGCGGTCACCTTCCAGACGCCGTTCCGTTCCTCCATGCGCATGGCCAGGGCGCGGACGTGCTGCTGTTCAGCGATGACCAGCGAAGCCTCATAGACCCCGGGTCTGACGGCACAGCAGTGCACCGACCTGACCGACGGGTTGCGGTGCAGTTGATGGACATTGCTGTGTCCGCCGCTGTGATCCAGATTCCGCTGTACCGACCGAGTCAGTTCTGCGCGGATTTGAAGGGCCTCGAAGCTGCGCGCGTCCAGCCAGCGCGCCAGCTGCTGGGGTGGCCTGCTGCCAGCCAGGACCTCGACGGCGGCCTGGCCGATCTTGGCCGTCATGGCCCGAACCAGGGCTGCTTCCGCCGCACGCGCCTGGGCAAGATCGTGTCGGAATTTGTCTGCTGGGGATTTCAGGGATGAGCCATCGCCGTCCGCAGAGCCTCCTGGCTCAACGGCCTCACGATCTGCCGATGTGAACACGCCCAAGGCCGGAACTGCCAGGACCTCTGCCGCGGTCGCCGCCTGTCCTGACGTTGTTCCCGCGCGGAGACCACGATGCCGCGGCGGCATCGGAATAACGGGAGCCAATTCCCCGGCCGGTTCCAGCACGGGCGCCGGACGGCTCCGGATCGGCGTGACAGCGCCATCAAGGGCTGCATGCGTGTTCATGGTTCTCTCCTTGCTTGGGTGCGCGTGGGTGAAAAGCGTCTCCGACCAGGTACTCCGGAAGCCTAAGGGACGACATGTCAGGGCTCCTGCAGAATCTGCCCCGGCAGGATAAGCCCTGGGTCGCTGCCGATGACGGCGCGGTTGATGCGGTACCAGAGCGGCCATTGACGGGCAATCTCCACGTCGGTGGCAAAAGGACCCAATTGCTTTGCGGCGAGAGTCCACAGGCTGTCGCCGGCCCTCACCACGACCATATTCGCGTCCTCGGAGCCTGCGTCATTGGCCGCTGGTGCGACCGGCTGCGCCGCGGCGTGACCGCCCGGTGATGCCGGGGTCTGTTCACCCCGTGATGACGGCATCTGGTCCGGCGGACGGCTGGGGACCGGCGCCAGCGGCCCGGGGAATACGACGGGTGCCTCCGGCTTCCAGAGCGGGCTCGGCGGTTCCGGAGCACCCGGTGTCACCGGGTCCACGGCCGTCCGCGCGGCGGGAAGGACCGGGGCGGCCGGGGCGGTGGTGGCCACGGCAGGATGCCACAGCGGATCAACGGGGGATTCAGCGCCGTGAGCCAAGGGCGCGCAGAGCAGATTGACCCCGAGGACGGCCAGAACCAGTCTGCGCATAAACGCCGGTGTCAGGCGCCCGGCAGCGCCGGCCAGCCGCCGTCGCCCGGTGCGGTGCAGAACGCAGGAAACAAGGGCCAGCAGTAGGGCAAAGAGCCACCAGAGGACGACGGCGGATCCAATCGCCGCCGACACGGCTCCGAGCGCGTCCTCAAACCCGGGAGTCCGTCCAGGACGGCCCTGCACGAGCCAGCGCTGGAGCAGCACGGTCCCGACATAGACCAGTGCGACTCCCAGCAGGAGTATGGTCCCGGCCATGGCCGCATCTTCCCGCAGTTGCTTTCGCACGATGCGCACTCCTTCCACCGTTAGCCCGCGCCGCCTTATTCTGAACCATTTTGATGCTCTTTGATAGATTTTGACTTCTTTGGATGGCTGTGTCCAGAGGTGAGGGGTGGCTGTGGGTAACTCCATCCCTGTGTTGACGCCCTGTGGACCGACTGTTGACCCGTCCGGCCGGCTCTCGTACGCTGGCGGCATGCGCTGGGACTCGCTTTTTCGCGATATGGAGGACCAATTGGATGCTGCGCAGCAATTGGAACGTGATGCGGGTGTCACGGAAATGGCGCGGATCGAGGACTCCGCAATCGGGCTGGCGGACAGGCTCCGGGGCGGCGTAGATGCCCCTCTGACGCTGCTGCTGAAGGGTAATCTGCAGCTCAGCGGTACGCTGGCCTGCACGGGACACGGGTGGCTGCTGATGTCCGACGGGAACCGTTCAGTGCTGGTGCCCCTGCACGCCGTGATTCGGATTTCGGGCCTGCCCGGGACCGCAGTCAAGCCGGTCGGCAAGGTCCGCCATTCGCTGGCATCGGTCCTGCGGACGCTTGCGCGCGACAGAGCGGCCGTTCATCTGTATCTGGAGGACTCGGAGCATGCCGGCCCGCTCTCCGGTGTCTTCGACCGGGTTGGTTCCGATTACGTGGAGCTTGCTGTGACCGCCGACGGCGAACCGCGGCGCCAGCGCAACGTGCTCACCAGCTATGCAATTCCTTTTGACGCTCTGATGGCCGTCAGCTCGCGGAACAACGGCCGCCCCTAGGCTGCATTTGGCAGACGCTGTCTTAGCCGACCGCGCCTTAGCCGACCGCGCCTTAGCCGACCGCGCCTTAGCCGACCGCGCCTTTGTCGACCGCGCCTTTGCCGACCGCGCCTTTGCCGGCGGCGTCTTGGCAGGCCGATTCTTAGCCGCCGGCGCCTTGGCAGGCGGAGCCGTTGGAGGCGGTCCCTCAGCTTCGGCGACGGCTGGATGACCCCACGTCAGGTGCTGGTGCAGGTTTCGATGCGGCCAACAGCTGCTCTGTCGCCGCGTAGCGCGCCTGGATGAATTCCTCAAACTTGGATTCCTCTACCCGCCACTGCCCCCGGCCGCCGATCTGGATGGCGGCGAGTTCGCCGCTGCGCACCAGGGCGTACGTGGCGGCCGCGGACAGCTGCAGTTGCTCCGCAACGTCCGAAAGGGTCAGAAAGCGTGGCATGCTTTCATCCTGCCACGTTTGCGCCCCTTTGATGCTGATGTCCACAACCCTCTCGGGGGCCCCGGATACCTTGGACGGTTTACCTCGGCCGGAAGTTTCGCCCGATGGTCCTGTCCAATGGATTTGCCCAAGGCTTGCTCAATGGTCCTGCATGACCGTTTTTGCCGACGGTTTCCGTCGGTGACCAATGCTGCGGTTTTGCACATTTTCCGCCCCGGGGCTTTCCTTCCGGGCCGCGAACCATTAGAACTAGGAACACAGGCAGGAAAATCATTCGGGTCGAACCAGGACCGCAAAGGCGCGGACCGGGGAAGCGCCACGGGAACCTTCGGGGGAGTGCAGATGAGCCTTGGCGTTTCCACCCCGGCGGCCCGCCTCAAAAAGCCCTCCTGGAAAGACCCACGGCTGCTGGTCGGCATTCTGCTTGTCCTGGCCTCGATAGCCTCGGTGGTGGCGCTCGTGGGCGGGGCCGACCAAACAACTGAGGTGTACGCGGCCAGGAACAACATTGGGCTGGGACAAAAAATCACTCCGGACGAATTGACCACCGTTCGGGTCCGGCTCGGGGACGCGGAGGGCATGTATGCAGTGGCCGCGGATCCCCTTCCGGCCGGACAAATGGCCGTCCGTCTGGTGCCGAGAGGTGAGCTGTTGGCCAAATCCAGCATGGGCACGGCCGACGCGCTGGGACGAAAACCGGCGGCCATCAGCGTCGAAGAGGCGCTCCCGAAGGAAGTGGCGGTCGGTTCACGGGTGGATGTGTGGATTTCTGTTCCGGACGGCAAAAACGGATAGGGTGAGCCGGCACTGCTGCTGCCCGGCGCGGAAATCTCCGAACTCACTCCGGGTTCATCGGCGCTGGGCGGGAACAAAACCACCCAACTGCATGTGCTGGTGACAACGGCCCAGATGCCCAAACTTCTCGGCGCCCAGGCGAACAAGGCGAAGATCGCCGTGGTCTGGAACCCCGCAGGCGGACAATAATGCAGATTCCTGTCGTGACGGTGGGTCAGACGACACAAGATCTGATCGGCGGCCTCGAGAAACTGCACGGCCAGGTCACGGTGGTGCGGCGTTGTGGTGAACTGACCGAACTGCTGGCTGCCTGTCAGAGCGGGCTGGCCCGGGCCGCCGTCGTCCTTGCCGGTTCGGAGGAACTGACGGCGACCCTCGTGGACCGGCTGGCGGCCGTCGGCGTCGCCGTCGTCGTACTGGCCGACGACGGCGGTGAAGTCAGCCGGCTGCGCGGCATCGGTGCTCTGGTCGCGGCGAGCACGACGGATCCCGCAACGCTGGCCGGGCAGATCCGTGAGGCGGTCGCCACGTCTGCGGGAACGCCCGGGCGGGGAACCAGCGGTGCCCAAGCGCACCCGGCGACGGCCACATCGCGGCTGGATCCTGCGGCCGGACGCGGAGAACCGCCGCCGGGGCATGACACCGGGGAAGCCGCGCCGCCTGACCCCACTGGGAACGGCGGCACGGAAGCGATTTCCGCAGCGCGGATCCTGGCCGTCTGGGGCCCGACCGGGGCACCCGGCCGGACCATGGTTGCCGTCAATATTGCCGCCGAGCTAGCGGCCTCGGGGCTGTCCGTCCTGCTGGTGGATGCGGACAGCTATGGACCGACCGTCAGTGCCAGTCTGGGGCTGCTGGACGAATCGGCGGGACTGGCGCAGGCCTGCCGGCTGGCCGATCAGGGGCTGTTGACCGCCGATGGGCTGCGCACCGTGGCGACCCCGGTCGTCTTCAGGGGCGGACATATCCGTGTGCTGACCGGGCTGACCCGGGCGGACAGATGGCCGGAACTGCGGGCCGCGGCGCTAGAGGGGGTGCTGGCGGTCTGCCGGGAACTTGCCGAGGTGACGGTGATCGACTGCGGGTTCTGTCTGGAGTCGGACGAGGAGCTCAGCTACGACACTCTGGCCCCGCGCCGCAATGCTGCCACGCTCGCGTCCCTGGCCGCGGCGGACAGCATTTACGCGGTCGGCGCCGCGGACGCCGTCGGGCTGCCGCGGTTGGTGCGCGGATTAGCCGAGCTCGCCGGGCTGACCTTCGCCGCGGACATTTCGGTGGTGCTCAACAAGGTCCGTACGTCGGCCGCGGGCAGGGGGCCCGAGCGTGCGCTGCAACTGGCCTGGGACCGGTTTGGGCCGCCACTGGGGATCGGCCACTTCCTGCCCTGGGATCCGGCCGCAACGGACAAAACCCTTAGTGCCGGGCAGCTGCTGCTGGAGGCGGCGCCGGATTCGGCCCTCCGGACGGCAGTGTCCCGGATAGTTTGTGCACCCGTCCAGCACAGGCGAAGATCCGCTGTCGGAAGGGCCACAGCACGGTTGGGGATTTCGCGCTAGGCTCGGAATCGGGCCGCAATGAGGCGGCCTTCAACAACTGTCACGGAGGCGTTTATTCATGTCGTCTGGAATCAACTCGGCCGATACCACGCTGGATAATTCGGCCATGGAGACATTCATCGCTGACTACTACGAGCAGCTGGCCGCTGAAGATTCGCGGGCCTATGATCCGCAGACACTTAAGGACCGGGTGCAGGAGCACCGCAGGTTGGCCCGGGACCGCGCACCCGGCGAGACCAAGGTGCACATTTCCTCCGAGGTTGACCGCAGCGTTGTCTACATCGTCACCGATGACATGCCCTTTCTGGTGGACTCGGTCAACGCCGAGCTGGTCCGCCAAAACGCCGCCATCCGCCTGGTGATGCACCCGATGTTCGTGGTGACTCGCAACCGGGACACCAACGAGCTGGTCCACGTGGCGCGGGTGCCCTCCCACGTCGGCATTGCCAGCGGCGACACGGCGGCGATGCCCAGTCTTTCCGCTCTCATTTCCCAGGGCGACAACGCCTCCTTCATGGAGTCCTGGATCGCCGTCGAAATTGACCGCGTGGGCGACGACGTCAACGCGGAACTGTGTTCTGGCCTCACGAAAATCCTCGGCGATGTCCGGGCGGCGGTGGAGGATTGGCAGCAGATGCGGGAGCGCGCCCTGAGCCGCGCCGGTCTGCTGGCCGAGGTCTCCGCTGCCGAGTCCATCGTCGACCTTCGCGAAGCGGAAGACCTGCTGCACTGGATGGATGCGGGCAATTTCACCTTCCTCGGTTACCGGGAATATGACCTCGTGCAGGAAAACGGCGAGGACGTTCTGGTCAACAGGGAAGGCAGCGGACTGGGCCTGCTCCGCGACGACCGCGGCAACCGGCACGTCCAACATTTGACCGATACGGGCAGGCGCAAGGCGCGGGAAAAACGGGCACTCGTCATCACCAAAGCCAATTCCCGCTCCACGGTCCACCGCGCCGCGTATCTGGACTACATCGGCGTCAAGTCCTTTGACGCGGCCGGAAACGTCAACGGAGAGCAGCGTTTCATCGGACTGTTCGCCTCGACGGTCTACACCGGAAGCGTCCGGAACATTCCCGTGGTGCGGGAGAAGGTCGACGCCGTGCTGCGGCACTTCGGGTTTCCGCCGGATTCCCACTCCGGCAAGGATCTCTTCGCTGTGTTGGAGACCTACCCGCGGGATGAGCTCTTCCAGATCGAGGTCGATGACCTGATCGCCACGGCCCAGGGAATTCTGCGTCTGCAGGAGCGTCGGCGGACCCGGCTCTTCCTGCGCCCGGACATCTACGGCCGGTTCATGTCCGCTCTGATCTACATCCCCAGAGACCGTTACACCACGGCCGTCCGGCACCGGATCGAAGCGGAGCTGACCAGCACGTTCGCCGCGGTGTCCATTGATTTTGAGGCGCGGATGAGCGAATCCGCGTTGGCCCGGCTCTTCTTCCGGATCCGGCTGCCGAAGGGAGAAGAGCTGGTCACGGTGGATTCCGCCGCGCTGGAGCAGCGGTTGGTCATGGCCGCCCGTTCCTGGCCCGAAGGCATCAGCGAAGTGCTCCGCGGTGCGCACCGGCTCGAAAGCGCCAAGCACCTGGCCGCGAAATGGTCCGACGCATTCCCGGCCGGCTATCGGGTGATTTTTGAGGTCGAAGAGGCGCTGGAGGATATCCGCCGGTTCGAGGAATTCGACACCGCCTACAATGCGCTCCAGACCGCCGGCGGAGACGTCGCGCATTGTCTGCCCGGCACCCACATCTACATTCCGCAAGGAGCGGAAGCCGAGCCGGAGGAGGACGCCCGGATCAAGCTCTACATGGCGGATCCGAAGAGCCTGAGTCAGATCCTGCCGTATTTCCACAACCTGGGCCTCGAGGTCCTTGACGAGCGTCCCTTCGAAATCAGGACGGCGGACCGGCGGGATTTCTTCCTGTACGATCTGGGGCTGCGGTATCCCAAGGGAATCGATCCGCTGGCCACCGCCGGCCTGCTCACGGAGGCGTTCGGGGCCGCGATCACCGGGGCCAGCGAATCGGACGCCTTCGACAGGCTCGTCCTGCGCGAGGGCATGGGCTGGCGGCAGATTGTGATTCTGCGCAGCTATGCCAAATATCTGCGGCAGATGGGCAACACCAATTCCTACGGTTTCGTCTCGGACACGCTGCTGGCCAACGCCGCCGTGACCCGCTCCCTAGTGGAGCTCTTCGACGCAAGTTTTGACCCGGATCTCAGCGACGACACCCGGGCCACGCGGCTTGAAGAGGTGCGCGCGGCACTGGCTGCGGGGCTGGAACAGGTCCCCACCCTGGATGCGGACCGGGTGCTGCGGACACTCGCCAATCTGATCGAGGCGTCGCTGCGGACCAACTACTTCCAGGACAAGCCGTACCTGAGCATCAAGCTCAGCCCCACCATGATCGAGGGACTGCCCTTCCCCCGTCCGAAGTTCGAAATCTGGGTCTACTCGCCCCGGGTGGAGGGCGTGCACCTGCGCTTCGGCAAGGTGGCCCGCGGCGGGTTGCGTTGGTCCGACCGGCGCGAGGACTTCCGGACCGAGGTGCTGGGGCTGGTGAAAGCCCAGACGGTCAAGAACGCCGTCATCGTCCCTACCGGCGCCAAGGGCGGATTCTTTGCCAAGGCGCTGCCCGACCCGGCCGTCGACCGCGCCGCCTGGCTCGCCGAGGGCGTTGAGAGCTACAAGACATTCATCCGCGGCCTGCTGGATATTACTGACAATCTGGTCACCAGTGCCGATGGCGAGCGGCTGGTGCCGCCGGACCGGGTGGTCAGGCACGACGACGACGATTCTTACCTTGTCGTCGCGGCCGACAAGGGCACCGCGTCCTTCTCCGACATCGCCAACTCGTTGTCCGCCGAATACGGATTCTGGCTCGGGGACGCCTTCGCGTCCGGCGGATCGGTCGGCTACGACCACAAGGCCATGGGCATCACCGCCCGCGGAGCCTGGGAATCAGTCAAGCGGCACTTCAGCGAGCTGGACGTGGACACGCAGACCGAGGACTTCACCGTCGTCGGGGTTGGGGACATGTCCGGGGACGTCTTTGGTAACGGCATGCTGCTCTCTGAACATGTACAGCTGCTGGCGGCCTTTGACCACCGGCACATTTTCCTGGATCCGAATCCCGACGCGGCGAGCTCCTTCGCCGAGCGCCGCAGACTCTTCGAACTGCCCCGTTCGTCCTGGGCGGACTACGATTCCGCGCTGATCAGTGCAGGCGGCGGAATCTACCCACGTCAGCTCAAGGCCATCCCGATTTCCGATCAGGTGCGCACCGCGCTTGGCCTGCCTGACGACGCGAAGCACCTCAGCGCGCCCGAACTGCTGCGGGCCATTCTGCTGGCGCCCGCGGACTTGCTCTATAACGGCGGCATCGGCACCTACATTAAGGCCAGCACCGAGACCAATGCCATGGTCGGCGACAAGGCCAACGACGGCATCCGCGTGGACGGGCGGGACCTTCGCGTCAAGGTGGTCGGGGAGGGCGGAAACCTCGGGATGACCCAGCGCGGACGCATCGAGGCCGCGCTGGCCGGGGTAATCCTTAATACCGATGCCATCGACAACTCCGCGGGGGTGGATTGCTCCGACCATGAGGTAAACATCAAGATTTTTGTGGATCGGATGGTTGCGGCCGGAAAGCTGGATCCGGCCGAGCGCGCGGACTTCCTCGCCGCCATGACGGACGAGGTCAGCCGGCTGGTGCTCGCCGACAACGTGGAGCAGAACATTCTGCTGCTCGCCGACAGGGCCCGGGTGGTCGAAGCGACCCCGAGCTACGAACGGCTGATGGACTGGCTGGAATCCTCGGCGGACCTCAAGCGCGACATCGAAGCGCTGCCGACCACGGGAACCCTGCAGACCAGGCTGGAGAGCGGACAGGGTCTGACCTCGCCCGAACTTGCGGTGCTGGTCGCCTACGCGAAAATCGAGCTGGCGGGGGCCCTCGGGGCCAGCGACCTGGCCGACGATCCATGGTTCCGGACAACCCTGCGCAACTACTTCCCCAAGCAGTTGGCGGAACGCTTCGATGCCGAGCTGGACACTCACCCGCTGCGTCGGGAAATCATAGCCACGGTCGTGGCCAACGACATGATCAACATCGGCGGCATTACCTTTGCCTTCCGCGCCATGGAGGAGACCTCGGTCGGCGAGGCGGTCATCGCCCGCGCCTTTGTGGCCATGCGTGAGATCTACCAGCTGGACGGCATGCTCGAGGCACTGAACGCGCTGCCGCCGTCGTTCCCCACCGCGCACTGGTGCACCATCCAACTTGACATTCGTCGACTGCTGGACCGTGGGGTCCGCTGGCTGGCGAATCAGGGTACCGACGGACGCCGGATCGAGGAGGTCGTCGGGCAGTTCGCCCCCGTGGTCACCGGCCTGCGTGCCGAGCTTCCCGGCTTCCTGAAGGGTGCCGACAAGTCAAGAGTCGAGGCCTGGCAGCAGCGGTCCGACGAGTGGGACGTGCCGGGGGAGCTGGGCCAGCGCTGGGCGCAGCTGTTCGAGAGCTATGCGCTTCTCGACGTAGCCAAAGTATCAGGCCGCATCGAAGAGCCCGTCGGGGACGTGGCCCGCGTCTACTTTGCGCTGTATAACCACTTCGGCGTGGACGGCATGCTGGAGCGGATCACGGCACTGCCGCGTGAGGACCGGTGGCAGTCCCTGGCCCGGGCCGCACTGCGCGACGACTTGTATGCAACGACGGCCGACATGACCGTCGCCGTGATGCACGGGACCGAGCGGGGTCTGCCTGCCGCGGAACGGATAGCGGCCTGGGAGGCCCAAAACGCAGAGCAGCTGGGACGGGCCAGGAAGATGTTCGACGAAGTCAATCAGCTTGAACAAGATGATATGGCGTCCCTGTCGGTAGCATTGAGGCTCCTGCGGTCGATCGTGCGGCACTGACGTCCGGCATGCTCTTCCCTGATCAGCGCTCCTAGGAGTCACTTAATGGCAATTTTCACCGACCCGATCAGGGAGCATGCCAACCTCGGCCCGGGGGATGCGGAATGGCTGCATCTGCTGGTCGGGGACTGGCAACTGGTGGCGGACCTGGCCTTTGCGGACCTGGCGCTGTGGTTCCCGCAGCCGGACATCGGCTATGTTTCGTTGGCCCATGTCCGGCCCTCCACCACGCACACGGTGTTCCACTCGGACTTCGTAGGGGATCCGATCCGCAGTGACCTGTTGCCCCTGGTGGGCAAGGCCTGGGACAGCCAGGTTATTGAGCGGTCCGGCGATACGAGTGGTTGGAACACGGATATGGCCATGCGGGTGGAGGCCGTTCCAATGGTCCGCAACGGGCGGACGCTTGCGGTAGTGACGACGCATATGGACCTGTCAAGTTCGCGGATGCCGTCCAGACTGGAGCTGACCTACCGGCAGTGCGCCTACGATCTGCTCCGAATGGGCACGCTGGGACTGTGGCCTGACTTTGCCTCTCCGACTGGTTCGCGCCGAGGGGCCCCGCGGGTGGGTGACGGGCTGATCCGGCTCGATGCCGAAGGGATCGTGCAGTACGCCAGCCCCAACGGCGTCTCCGCGTACCGCCGGCTGGGCGACGCGGAATCCTTAGAGGGCAGGTCGCTGGCGGAGGTGACGACGGGGCTGCTCAAGGACCGCCGAATGGTGGACGAAACGCTGCCGCTGGTGGTGACCGGGCGGATGCCTTGGCGGACGGAAATCGAGTCCCGCGGCGTCAGCCTGTCGCTGCGGGCGATACCGCTTCGCGACAGCCACGAACGATTCGGAGCGGTGGTGCTCTGCCGCGACGTCTCGGAACTGCGCCGCCGCGAACAGGAGCTGGTGACGAAGGATGCGACGATCCGGGAGATCCACCACCGGGTGAAAAACAATCTGCAGACCGTGGCGGCGCTGCTGCGCATGCAGTCGCGCCGGATGCAAAGCGAAGAGGGAAAACAGGGTCTGGAGCAGGCTATGCGGCGGGTGGGGACGATAGCCCTGGTGCACGAAACGCTGTCCCAGGGGCTGGCGCAAAGTGTCGATTTTGACGAGTTGATCGGCCGGCAGTTCCGGCTTTCCGCCGAGGTGGCCTCGCCTGCACAGCGGGTCCGCACCGAGCGCGAGGGCGTTTTCGGTGAACTGCCGAGTGATTTTGCGACGCCCTTGGCGTTGGTGATCAACGAACTGGTCACCAACGCGGTGGATCACGGCCTGCAGGGGAGGGAAGGCACGGTATGGCTCAAGGCCAACAGGAGTGTGAACGACGCAGGAGAGGAAATTCTCAACATCTGGGTGTCCGACGATGGTGTGGGGCTCCCCGAGGGACCGTACAGCGAGGGCCTGGGCCTGCAGATAGTCCGCACTCTGGTCACCAGCGAGCTCGGAGGATCCATCCGTTGGTCACCGCGGGACGGCGGGGGGACTACGGTCGAACTGGAGATGGCCCTGATCAGCCGCGGCGGCTGACCCTCTCTGCTCCGACACTACGTGCAAAAAAACCGCGGATCCGGGTATCCGGTCCCGCGGTTGTTTGCCGGTCGTCAGCTGGCGCGGCGGGCGCGCGCGGCGCGGCGCTTGAGGGCGCGGCGTTCGTCTTCGCTCATGCCGCCCCAGACTCCGGCATCCTGGCCGGACTCGAGAGCCCACTGGAGACAGGTGTCAACAACCTGGCAGCGCCTGCACACGCTTTTGGCTTCCTCGATCTGAAGCAGGGCGGGGCCGGTATTCCCGACAGGGAAAAACAGCTCCGGGTCCTTGTCGAGGCAGGCCGCGCGGTTACGCCAGTCCATGCTGATCACATTTCTCCTTCTGGAACGGGGCGGCAGGCCTTGTGAAAACATTCACGTGCGGCCGCATAAGAAAAGGGCCTCTGGGGCCCCCTTGGTCACTTAAACAAGCGTGTCATGTTAACGAGACGTAAACAAGGGGTTGGTACCGGGAAAGTCGCGTTCGCAGGTGTACGATCCATCACACCGCGCACCGGAGCAAGCCCCGCAGGCCGGGTCCAGCAGTTGCGTCGAAGCTATCCCAAGGCAATCTCAGGTAGTGTGCCCTTGTGCCAACACCTCCAGTAAATGATCCTCAGCTGCCCGGCGACGTCCCGGCGAAAACGCCGCCGGCCGGCCACCGGCCGGTGCGCCCGGGGGGCGTGGTGCTCGCCGCCGGGGTGGTGGGTTTGGAGGGTCTTGCCCTGCTGGGCGCCGGCATCTGGTACATCGTTGGCCTGCTCACGTCCGTACCCCAGTCCCTAGGCGGCTCGATCTTCATGGTGGTTCTTTTGCTGGGTCTCGGGGTCGGTCTCGGCGCCGTGGCGGTCAATCTCTACCGCGGCTTCCGGTGGACCCGTGCCGCGGCTTTTGTCTGGCAGCTGCTGATGCTGACAATCGCCGGCCCCACACTCGTCGGTGGGCTCCTTCTGCCCGGCCTGCTTCTGCTGGTCCCGCCGCTGATGGTCCTGGTGCTGCTTTTCACGCCCAAGGTTGTCGCGTTCACGCTGCGTTCCGGCGGCGCCCCACCGGTACTGTAAACGCCCGGTACTGTAAACGCCGGGGCCTGTTATTGCCTGTCCGGTAAACCTAACCTGGCTCCTCAAGTCCTGTCACCGCTGTTCTTGAAGCGGGGATCGTGTAACCCGGGGAGTTGCAGCCAATTCATGCTGCCGCGGTCCAGCAGCACCGCGCGGCCCGGGGGTGTCTGACCGTGGGCATCTATCCGGCAGTTGAAGAAGTCTCCGTCCGACGGCCGGCGCGGGGCCAACACCAGCCCCTGCCCATGGCAGCGTGCTTGTACGGCCAGCGGAAACCGGCCCTGCGCGGACTGACCTGAGTCTGTCGTGGCGATGACTACGGCTCCGACCCCCAGCAGCTGGTAAATAGCCGCCTGACTGGCCTCCGACAGGGTCTCCACGTCATCGAGCAGCAGCGCCAGGACCCGCCCGTTTCGCCTGCTCTCCGCTGCTGCGGGGAGGTAGTCCCTTTCCGACACCCCTGCGGTGCGGAATTCACGCGGCGGGCAGACCCAGTCGAAGCCGCCCGGATTCAGCGCGGGGAGCGCATCCAGCAGCGTGGTCTTGCCGCTGCGTGGTGGTCCGATGGCCAACAGCACGGATCCCGGTTCCAGCCGGACGAAAACAGGGTCGAGGTTATCTCCACCCAAGCCCAGAAGCAGGCTTCCCGAATCCGGTTCTCCGGCTTTAGCCAGGTGCACCGCGGCACGGACATCGTCGACGAGGACCTCCTTCGGCAGCGCTTGGACACGGAACGGGGCGTTGCCCCGCGGGGGACTGGCCAGTTTTGAACCGGCCCCTATTGAATCGTCCCGCAGTGAATCGACCCGTAGTGAATCGTCCCGCACGGGGTTGTCGTGCGGCTGGGGAACCTTGGGAAGCTCCGGCCGAACACCGAACGGGGCGTCGCCGTCGGCTGTCACCCCGGGAAGAGCGAGTTGGGCCGCATGGCTGCCGGTAGCGGACCCAGGTCCGGCTACATCGTCGGCGATTTTCCCCATCACCAGTGCCCGTCCCGAGCAGGCAGGCACCGCGGGCAGTCTGGGCCACGCCAGCATCGACTCCGCGCTGGCGCCCATGGGTAAGAAGACCCGGTTTGGGATGCCTGCCATGAACCGGGCGGTAACAAGCTCACGCTCTCCGCTGATGATGACGGTAACGCCGGAACCCGGTCCATCACGGACGATATCCGCCAGCAGGTCTTCGCACCAGGGCCAGGGCCCGGACCGGATGGCGGACAGCCAGCGTCCCCACCCGGTGACCGCCAGAATGAGCGGCGCCGGAACGTTTTCCGCCGCCGTCGTGGCCGAACGGGGTGCATCAGCAGCGCCGGCCAACAACTGCAGCAGCCGGGCCGCGGAGCGTAGGTCCACGGGTTCCAGATAGGAGCCCACGGCGGTATTGCCAACCAGGGCGGTCGGGGATCCGACGGCAGCGCAGGGGGCCAGCGCGGCCAAGGATCCGTCTCCGTCGAGACAATACAGCCATGGATCCAGATGCCGGCATCGCAGCAGTTGTCCTATAGCCAGACTGCAGATGGCGGTCCGCGCACCGGCCGCGGGACCGATCAGCGCCAGATGGGACTGCTGCACCGGATCCCATGTCAGCGGGGCGACGTACTGCTGTTCGGGCAGGTCTAATAGGCCCAGCGGAATCTGGCCCGGCGCGGATCTGGGGAGCTGTTCCAGCGAAAGCAGCGCCGGCAGTTCCGGTGCCAGCGGGGCGGCCGGCAGCGTCTGTCCCGTCAGTGCCTGGGCCGCCGCGAGCAGCCTGGTCAATTCCAGTGCCGCTGCCATAGCGGCTGGCCCGGCCGAACCCCGGACGGCAGGAGGCTCCTGCGCCGCAAGCCGCGCAGGCCGGATCCGCGGACCCACGGTCGGCGGCTGCCGAGTTCCCAGCGCAGCAGTCTGAAATTCAATGGGCGGAGATCCGCCACGGCTGATATAAGCCCTGCCGGGCAGCGTGAGGGGGATGGCCCCGGCGAGCGGGGAATTGATGACATCCAGTGATTCGTAGCCCGACTGCACGCGCAGACAAACGCTTGTGGTGACGTTGGCGCGGATATCGGCCGAGATGGCACCCTGCGGCCGCTGGGTTGCCATCACCAGATGGATCCCCAGCGAACGGCCGGTGACGGCAATACGCATCAGTTCCGACATGGCATCCGGCGCCTGTTCCACCAGCATTCTGAATTCGTCGATCACAATCACAAGATGGGGAACGGGCGGGAGCCCCTCGGCTGTGCTGGACGCGTAGCTGCGGATGTCGTCGGCTGCCGCCCGGCCAAAGACGCCCTCCCGCCGACGGGTTTCCGCGCGCAGTGAGGTCAACACCCGGTTCAGTCCGTGCCCAGAGATATCCGTCACCAGGCCGGTGCAATGCGGAAGGTCCGCAAGCGGACCCAGCCCCGATCCGCCCTTGAAATCGAGAAACAGCAGCGACAACACCGTCGGCGGGTGCGAAAGCGCCAGGCTGGCCACCAAAGTACGCAGCAGCTCCGACTTTCCGGAGCCGGTGGTGCCTGCCACCAGCAGATGCGGCCCGTCCCGCTCCAGGTCCAGGTCCAGCAGCAGCGGACCGTCGGCAGCCACCCCAATCGCAATTTCCGCAAGCGCCGCGGGACCGTGCCGCGACCAGTTATGTAGTACCGATTCGGCGCTGATTCCGACCAGCCCGATCAACGGGCACTCCGTGGGTACGACGTTGTCGCTTGTCTCCGGGAGCAGGTCAGCTGCGCATGCCCCGGCCACCGCGGCGCGTCGTCGCGCGTAGCGGTCGAAAGTCCCGGCGCTGACCAGATCAGGCTCGAATGCTGTCGAGCCCAGGAGCCCGTGCGGACCGTCACCCGCTGTGCCGAGCCGGATCCAGCCGACACCGGCCGTTCCTGTCGCATCTGTCTCCTCCCCCTGTCCTGTTGCCGGTTCCGCTCCATCCGTCTTTTCTGCTCCTGGTGCTGCCTGGGTTACCGTTGCCGCAGGGTGGCAGCGGATGACGTAGACCCCGCGCGGCGAATTGTATTTCCGGGCCGGGAGGATACGGCTGCCAGCCAAGCCGGGCAGAGCATCGGTTTGAATCACCACGACCGGGCCGGGCCGGTCGAGCTGTGCACCGAGAGTGCCGGCATCGGCCGTGATTGAAACATGCGGCAGAAACCGTGCGGCCAGCGGCAGGGTATCGGCCGGACCCGCGACTACGGTGCGGATTCCGGCGGAATCGAGCTGCATCAGCAGAAATCTGACCAGCCCGGCAATAGCCTCCCGTGGGCCGGAAATGTTCAGTTCCCTGAGCACGCTCGCGCCTGAGCCGCTGGGGATCCTGCAGGAGAGGCCGCCGGACTGGCCGCCGGGGGCCACCCCGAGTGCCACGACCACAGGCATGACCGGCAAGAGGGGTGGGGTGAAGTGTGCATCCGGAGGGTCAGTGACGATGTTAGCCGGCTGGTCCGCCGTCCCCACCCGCAGGTGCACTGCCAGCGCAGCAAAGGTTTCGACGTCGCACTCTATTCGGGAGTCGCCAATTCGGGAGCCGCCCCCACCGGTGCCGCTTCTGATTTCAGGGACCGGGCCAGCCCCCGCGGCAGCGCCCATCTGACTCCCGTCGCTGCCGCAGGAGCTGGGGGAGCCGTCACCGCGGCCGTTGGCCGGAAAGCCGCGGGACCGGGGGAGCGAAGCATCATCCGGGAAGAGAGGACCGGGCGGGGTGAGCCCGCGCAGCACGAGGCTCGCGGCCGACGGCGCCCCTGCCTTCCTGCGCCGGCTGTCCAGCCGAAGGGCGGACGCCAGCTCCTGACGTAACCTCCGGCGGTGCCGGACGCCGAACAGCGGCACAAGGGCGGTGACAGCCGACATCGCTGCAAAGGCCATAAACATCCACTGCCCGGTCAGCAATGCCAGCCCTGTGCCCAACATGAGCGGAAGGGCAGACGTGGCCAAAAGCGTCCCCTTACCGCGCAGCCCACCGTGCGGGTGGCAAATCACCAGCGGGCCGCACTCGGTGCCCGTTGCCGGGACGTTCGGAATCGGAAGGAAGGTCAACATCAGACTGGTCGACCCAAAACTGATGACCCGGCCCACCGTGATTGCCGGCCACCGGGGCGCAGCACCGTCCACCAGATAGTGGCCGGTCGGGACCGCCGGCCGCAACGTAATGACGCGTTCGCCCACCTCGAGTTCGGCATGTACGCGGGAAAGTCCCGGATCCTGAACGCATATTTCCACCCGCCCCCGTCCAATCCGGTACCTGCCGCGTCGCAGGGCAAAGACAGCTCCGGCGTCGGGACCTGTCAGTACGGCCAGCACCAGCGCCGGGCCCTTCCGCCGGATGGACTCTTTTGGCGAACCGGGCGCTCCGGCGGGTCGGGCCACCAGGACGGCACCATTGACCAGTGGGGGAGTCCCCGCCACTAGGGCCGACAACGGCTGACCGGATAGGCTGAAGACGGTGTTCGGCCACCGTCCGGCGAAATCCAGCGCAAGGACGGAGCCGCCTGCACCAAAGGGGACATCGGCGCTGAGCTCCACCGGGTCGCCCGGCGCGGCGCCCGGTGCCGAGACGACGGTCAGTTCAAGTCTCATGGCTCCGTTTGCGCCTCCAGCCCGTGCGTCCCGTTTTCATCCACGCTAGAAGAACCCCATTGCCAGGGATGTCCTGCGGCCGCGAATTGTGGCCGCGTCCGGGTTCCCGGACCGGTGTGGAGGACGGATGGCGTACCCGGTGCTCCCGGTCCCGGCCTAGCCCCGTCCTGGCTCCCATCACGGCGGGCCAATGGGTGACGCGCCAGAAGGTCAGGTAACGTTGATCCGTAGACGCGGGCACTGCTGTGCCCGCACGCATATGCACAGGAGAGTTTGTGAACGCTGATCTCGTCGTCGTCGGTTCGGGTTTTTTTGGCCTCACCATTGCCGAACGCGCCGCCACCGAGCTGGGTTTGAAGGTGGCCGTGCTGGACCGGCGCCATCACATCGGCGGCAATGCCTACAGCGAAAGAGAAGCGCAGACCGGAATCGAGGTGCACCGCTACGGCGCGCACCTCTTCCATACCTCCAACGAACGCGTCTGGGAGTACGTGAACCGGTTCACGCAATTCACGGACTACCAGCACAAGGTGCACACGAGCCACAACGGCGAGGTCTACCAGATGCCGATCAACCTCGGCACCATCAACCAGTTCTTCCGCGCCTCGATGGGGCCGGCCGAAGCCCGGGCAATGATTCAGGAGCAGGCCGGCGAGCTGGCCGGGACGGATCCGCAGAACCTCAACGACAAGGGAATCCAGCTGATCGGGCGCCCGCTGTATGAGGCCTTCATCAAGCATTACACGGGCAAACAGTGGCAGACGGACCCCAAGGACCTGCCCGCGGAAATCATTTCCCGGTTGCCGGTGCGCTACACCTATGACAACCGCTACTTCAATGACGCTCACGAGGGTCTGCCGGTGGACGGGTACACCGCCTGGATCGAGCGGATGGCGGACCACCCGAACATCGAGGTGATATTGAACACCGATTTCTTCGACGACGGCGCATACGGCCGTGCCGCCGTCGCCGGTCAGGTACCGGTCATTTACACCGGACCGGTGGACCGCTACTTCGACTATGCCGAAGGGAACCTGTCCTGGCGCACCATCGATCTGGAGGAGGAGGTGCTCCCGGTGGAGGATTTCCAGGGCTGCTCGGTGATGAACTACCCGGATGACGGCGTGCCATACACCCGCATCCACGAGTTCCGGCACTTCCACCCGGAGCGGGAATACACCAAGGACGCCACCGTCATCATGCGCGAGTTCTCCCGTTTCGCCCAGCACGGTGATGAGCCGTATTACCCGGTCAATACCGCCGGCGACCGCGCCAAACTGCTCGCCTACCGCGACCTGGCAAGGGGTGAGGAATCGGTGCTCTTCGGCGGCCGGCTGGGAACGTACAAATACCTCGATATGCATATGGCCATCGGCTCGGCCCTGAGCATGTTCGACAACAAGATCAAGCCGCACTTTACCGGCGGAGCGAAACTCGAAAGCGGAGGAGTGGACGCATGAGCACCTCAACCAGGACCCCGTCCGTGCTGCAGCGGGTTATCCTTCCCGCCGACGGGCACGTCGACACGGTGGCGCTGTACGTGGACGCCGGATCGGTCAACGGCGTCCGGCTGATCGAGGACGACGGCATGTACCGGCTGCCAAAGAAGCGCGAAGACAAGCTGAACCTCATCAGCTCCACCCCGGCGGAAGCGCATTTCGAGGATTTTATTTCCCGCAGGTCCATGACGGTCCGCAGCGGAGCGCGGCTTTCCTTCGGCACCTACTTTAATGCCTTCCCGGCGAGTTACTGGCGCCGCTGGACCACGGTGGGCTCGGTGCGGCTGCAGGTGCGCACGTCCGGCCGCGGAGCGGTCATTGTCTACAAATCCAACGCCCGGGGCGTTGTGCAGCGGGTGGAGAGCCGGCGGGTGGACGGGGAGCAGAGCAACAGCTTTGAGCTGACGCTCAAGCCCTTCGGCGACGGCGGCTGGTACTGGTTCGATCTGGCAGCCGGTGCCGATGACCTGGTGCTGGAGGAGGCCGCATGGCTCACCGACACCGTGGCGGGCGACGGCGTCCCGGGTAACGTCACGCTCGAAATCACGACAATGAACAAGCCCGATTACTGCCTGAACAATGCCAGGATTCTGGCCGCAAATCCGGAAATCCTGACCAACGTCAGCGAAATCCTCATTGTCGACCAGGGGACCCGCAAGGTGGAAGCGGAACCGGGCTTTGCGGAAGTGGCCGAGCAGCTCAAGGGCAAACTGCGCATCATCAATCAGTCCAACCTCGGCGGCTCCGGCGGCTTTGCCCGCGGGATGTTCGAGGCGGTGGAGAACGGCAGCGCCTATGCGCTCCTGCTCGATGATGACGTGGTGATCGAGCCCGAAAGCATCGCCCGGATGCTGACCTTTGCCGACTACTGCCGCAAACCGACAATAGTCGGTGGCCACATGTTCGATCTGTACAACCGCACCACCATGCACACCTTTGGTGAGGTGGTGGACCCGTACCGCATCCAGCCCGCGCTGCCGCACACGGACATGGAACTGCGCCACGACTTTGCCCTCGCCAACCTGCGGCAGACGCCGTGGATGCACCGGCGGGTGGACGTCGATTACAACGGCTGGTGGATGTGCCTGATTCCCACGGCTGTGATCCGCGACATCGGACTCTCCCTGCCGGTTTTCATTAAATGGGACGACGCCGAGTACGGTCTGCGCGCCCGCGAGGCCGGTTTCGCCACCGTTTCCTTCCCGGGTGCAGCCGTCTGGCACATGTCCTGGGGTGACAAGGACGATCTGGTGGGATGGCAGTCCTACTTCCACGAGCGCAACAGAACGATCACCGCGCTGCTGCACAGCCCCTTCGGCAAGGGGGGGCGCGTGATGCGCGAATCCGTGCAGAACGACGTCAAACATCTGATCTCCATGCAGTACTTCACCCAGCACGGCAGACTGATTGCGCTGGAGGACATTCTCAACGGGCCAGACGCCCTGCATTCCCAGCTGGCGACCAAGCTGCCGCAGCTCAACGCGCTCAAGGCCGCCTACCCGGATGCCCAAATCAAGGACGACGTGGATGACTTCCCCGCCCCGCGGCTGGGCCGCGGTCCGCAGGGCGGCGGTGCGGAAGGCTCGCCGTCGAAGAAGCAGCTGATTCCGTGGGCAGCTAAAACCATGGCCCGGCAGCTGCTGAAGGCCCCTGCGGCCTCCTCCGCCGAGCGTCCGCAGGGCTACCTTGCGCACCGGGACAACAGGTGGTGGCGGCTGGCAGGCTACGACTCCGTGGTCGTCTCCAATGCCGAAGGGACCGGTGCCTCCTGGTACCAGCGGGATCCCAAAGTCATGAAGGACATGTTGGCCAAGAGTGCCCGACTGCACGCGCGGCTGTTCCGCGAATGGGACGAGCTGGCCAAGCAATACCGCGCGGCTCTGCCGCAGATCACATCCTTCGAGGCGTGGAAAAAGACCTTCGAGATCCACACCCAGACGGACAGCCATTCCCGCACCGACGACCGCGCGCCGTCAGGGCCCGCAGAGCGCAAGTGAGCGCTGCAGAAGCCGGACTGACCTACCCCGGCCGCGGCGCCGGACTGCGGGACGTTTACCGGAACCGTTTCCTGCTCAAGCTGCTGGTGATGAAGGAAATCAAGGTCAGGTACCGCGGGTCCGCGTTGGGGCTCTTATGGTCCTACCTGAAACCCGGCCTGCAGTTCGCCGTGTTCTACGTGGCGCTCGGGCTGTTCCTTAATGTCCAGGGATCCACACCGAACTACCCGATCTACCTCTTTGCCGGCATCGTGCTGGTTAATTTCTTCACCGAGGCGCTGGGCAACTCCACCCGCTCCATTATCAGCAACAGGGACCTGATCCGGAAGATCTACCTTCCACGGGAACTCTTTCCGGTGGCCAGCGTCTGGGTTTCCGCGGTACACTTCCTGCCGCAGGTGGTCATTCTGCTGATCGTGTGCTTCTTCAATGGCTGGAGCCCGTCCATTTGGCAGCTGCTGGCTGTGGTGGCGGCCTTCGCCATGGTCTCCGTGCTCGCCGTCGGCCTCGGTCTTTTTTTTGGTGCCGTCAACGTCTACTTCCGCGACTCCGAAAACCTCGTCGACCTGCTGGTCATGATGGTCACCTGGGCCTCGCCGGTGCTGTATTTGTGGAGCCAGGTCGAGCACGTCCTGGGACGCTTCTTCTGGGTCTACCAGCTGAACCCGATGACCATCGCCGTGCAGATCTTCCACTGGTCGTTCTGGACACCCACCCTGAACCAGACCCAGGCGGCGGCGCCGGCGGCAGCCTTGGTTCCCGGGCTGATCCCGTTCTGGCTGCCCGTGGGCGCCGTGATTTCGCTGCTGGTGCTGGTCATCGGACAAATCACCTTCAGCAGGCTCTCCACCAAATTCGCGCAGGAGCTGTGATGAGCGTGCAGGAAGTGTCCATCAGTACGGCCATCACGGTGGAAAACGTGCGCAAGGAGTTTGTCCTCCGGCACACCCGGTCGTTGAAGGAAGCCCTGGTGTGGCTGCTCCGCGGACGCCGCGGCGATCTGTCGAAGAAATTCGATGCGCTCAAGAACGTCTCCCTGCACGTGGGGCAGGGCGAAACGGTGGCCCTGCTGGGCCTTAACGGCTCCGGCAAGTCGACGCTGCTCAAACTCATTTCCGGCGTCCTGCAACCCGACAGCGGCTCCGTACGGACCCGCGGGCGGGTGGCCGGCCTGATAGAGGTGGGCGCCGGGTTCCACCACGACCTGAGCGGGCGCGACAACGTCTACCTCAACGGCGCCATTCTCGGCATGACGGAGTCTCAAATCGATACGATGTTTGACTCGATCGTGGAGTTCTCCGAAATCGGCGAATTCATTGACACGGAGGTGAAGTTCTATTCCTCGGGCATGTATGTTCGGCTGGCATTCTCCATTGCCGTCCACACGGATCCCGAGGTCTTCCTGATCGACGAAATCCTTGCCGTGGGGGACGAGCCGTTCCAGCGAAAGTGCATCGCCAAAATCAGGGAGCTCGGCGCGGCCGGCAAGACGCTCTTTGTCGTCAGCCATGACCTGGATCTGGTCGCCACGGTATGTGAGCGCGCGGTTTTGCTGGAGCACGGCCAGGTCATCATGGACGGCGAGGTGCACGACGTTGTTACCGAACTACGCCGGCGGTCCGCGGAAAGCTGACGATCCAGGAGCCCGTGCAGTGGATCCGTTCTACCCCTAAGGAGTCAGCCAGCCATGACATGGTTATCAGCAGTACCGGCGATAACCATTGCTGTGCTTGTTCTTCTCCTGCCGGGTGCGCTCCTGGCGTGGGGTCTCCGGGCGCGGGGGTTTGCGCTATTTGCGTTGGCTCCAGTGATGTCAGTTTCGCTGATTGCCGTGGCTGCGGTGGCGGGTCCCGTCCTTGGCTATTCCTGGTCCATCGTTCCGGTGGCGGTCCTGGCTGGTCTTGCAACTGCCATGGCATGGGCGGCCAGGAAGGTGCTGGCGCGCACCTGGCCGGACGAAACAGGCCGGCGCCGGTTTGACAGGCGCTTTTACTCCGCCGTCGCCGGCGTGGCGCTGGGGGCCCTGATTATCGGCGCGCGGCTGCTCTTTGTCTTTGGTTCCCCGGACAGTATTTCGCAGACATTTGACAATATATTCCATCTGAACGCCATCCAGTACATTTACCAGACCGGACAGGCATCATCGCTGACAATCGGCGGCATGACCGGGATCCCGTTCTACCCTGCCGCCTGGCATGCCTTCGCTGCCCTGGTGGGACAGCTTTCGGGCGCATCCATTCCGGTCGCCGTAAATGCTGCGAACCTTGCCATCGGGGCGCTGGTCTGGCCGCTGGGATGCGTCTACTTCTGTCAGCAGGTCTTCGGGCAGAAGATGCACGCGGCCCTGCTCACCGGCGTACTGTCGGCGGGTTTCGGCGCCTTTCCCATTCTGATGGTCGATTTCGGGGTGCTCTACCCTAACCTGCTGTCCATCGCCCTGCTGCCGGGAGTGCTGGCGCTCGGCGTGCAGACCCTTGGGTTATCAAAGGTTCCGGACTTCAGCCGGCCCGTGACGGGAATGGCGCTGATCCTGGCCGTTCCCGGGATTTCCATTGCACATCCAAGCACGACAATGGCATTCTTGGTATTTTTGCTGCCTGCGCTCTGCTACCTCTATATTCGGGCGGCCCGGCGATGGAGAGCCAGCTGGCCGGCCAGCCGCCGCCCGTTCCTGCTATGGACACTGCTGCTGCTTGCCGGGGCAACTGTATTCACTGTCCTGTGGGACGTCCTGCGGCCCCCGGCCGACGCAGCTTTCTGGCCGCCCATCCACTCCTACCGGCGCGCCATCTTCGAGATCCTGACCAGCTCGCCCATGGCCCGTCCCCCTGCTGTCCTTCTGACCGCGTTTCTTGTTGTTGGCCTGGTGGTGCTGGCCCGACGGAGGAAGACCTGGTGGATCCTGGGCTTATTCGCCGTCGCCTCCATCCTTTTTATCCTCGTGTCCGGTTTCCACCCCGGGGATCTCCGGAACTTCGCCACGGGTACCTGGTACAACGACAGTTTCCGGTTGGCGGCGTTACTACCTGCCGCCACGCTGCTTCCGGCAGCAGCGGGCGCTATCTGGCTGTGGGAATGGTGTAGACGATGCCTCTGGCGCCCGCTCAGAGCCAAGCTGATCGACGCCGGCACACCGGCCGCCCGCAGGCGCACGGCAGCGTCCGCTGCCGGGTTTTCCGTCATCGCGCTGACCGTCATCGCGCTTCTTGCACAGTCCGGCAGCATGGATTATTCCGCCGGCAGGGCACGCATCAATTATCAGCTTCGGCCGGATTCGCAGCTGCTCACGGCGGACGAGAGGGCCATTCTGGGCGATCTGGACCGCATTGTCCCGCCGGATTCGATCATCGCCGCCAACCCCTGGAACGGTAGCGCCCTTGCCTACGCGCTCGCGGACCGCAAGACCCTGCAGTTGCATGTTCTGAGTCCAATAAGCGCTGACGATGCGATCATCTACAGCGGCCTCAGGGACGCCAATACTAATCCAGCGGTGTGCCCGGCCGTGCGCAACCTCAACGTCCGGTATGTGCTGGACTTTGGCACCGAGGAGGTCAATGACGGCTCCCACCCCACGCCCGGTTTGATGAATCTCGAAGCCGCCGGTGTTGTGACCCTCGTTGAACAGCGGGGCGATGCGGCACTCTACAGGCTCACCGCCTGCCGTTAGTCGGGCATGAGTGAACGACGGCACTCAGCCGCGAGGACCCGACGCAGGGACGGCCACGCTTTTTGCGGTACCGACTGCAGCTGACTACTGCTCCAGCAGCCCCAGCAGGTACGCGCCGTACCCGCCCTTGACCAGTGGCTCCGCGCGCTCCCGCAATTCATCGCTCGTGAGGAAACCCTGGCGCCAGGCGATTTCCTCTGGTGCGCCGATCTTTAGACCCTGCCGGTGTTCAACGGTCCGGACAAAGTTGGAGGCGTCGTTAAGGGAGTCGAAGGTGCCGGTATCCAGCCAAGCCGTGCCCCTGGGTAGAATTTCCACCTGCAGTTTCCCGCGTTCGAGGTAGGTCCGGTTGACGTCGGTGATTTCCAGCTCGCCGCGCGGGGAGGGCTGAAGGTCTTTGGCTATCTCGACGACGTCGTTGTCATAGAAGTAAAGGCCCGGCACGGCGTAATGGCTCTTAGGCTTCGCCGGCTTCTCCTCCAGGGAAATCGCCTTGCCGGTGCTGTCGAATTCGACGACCCCGTACGCTGTCGGGTCGGCTACCCAGTAGCCGAAAACGGCCCCGCCGTCGATGTTTTCGAAACGCCGCAGTTGGGTGCCCATGCCCTGGCCGTAAAAGATATTGTCCCCTAGGACCAGGGCCACGGATTCCTGACCGATGTGCTCCGCTCCCAGGATGAAGGCCTGGGCCAAGCCGTCGGGAGACGGCTGCTGCACATAAGTTAACGAAACGCCGAACATGCTTCCGTCGCCCAGGAGGCGTTCAAACTGCTCTGCGTCGTGCGGAGTGGTGATGATCAGAATGTCTGTGATGCCTGCCAAGATCAGGGTGGACAAAGGATAATAGATCATCGGCTTGTCATAGACCGGCACCAGCTGCTTGCTGATGCCGAGGGTGATGGGGTGAAGCCGGGAGCCGGTACCGCCGGCAAGTATGATTCCGCGCATGTTTCCATCATCCCGTAGATGCCAGACACAGCAAAAACGGGGCTGAGCAAGGTCAACCGGTGCGCCGCGATAGGATGTGAGGGCCAGAACCAGCAAAAGACGGGAACAAATTGACTGCGCTTGGTGTGAAGCCGAGGGAACTGCCGAAGATGCTGTTCGGTAAACCCCTGGACCCTCGGAATAACAGCCTGAACCTTATCCGGCTGATTTTGGCTTTCATGGTGCTCTTTGCCCACAGTTTCTTCGTCGTGGGCGCGGGGACCGGGCCGGGCTTTAAGGGCGAGAACCTTGGCGGCTGGGCGGTTGCCGGATTCTTCGGCATCAGCGGCTACTTGATTACGGGCAGCAGGTTCAACAACAACATTGGGCCGTATCTGGTCCACAGAGCCGCCAGAATTTTTCCGGCGTTTCTCGTCTGCCTGCTCGTCATGGCTGGAGCATTTGCGCCCATTGCCTACGTGGCCCAGCACTCTTCCCTGCACGGGTTTTTTCAGACCCCCACGACGCCGGCCAACTCGGTCTTCGCAAACATGTTCCTCAAAATCAGCAGCTACGACATAGCGGGCACTCCTGCCGGCGTCCCCTACCCGGGAGCGTGGAACGGATCACTGTGGACCTTGTACTTCGAGTTCCTGTGTTACCTGCTGATCGCGCTGCTCGGTTCATTAGCACTCGTGCGGAAATCGCCGTGGCCCATTCTTGCCGCGTTTCTTCTCAGTGTGCTTGTCTGGGCCAATATAGCCCGGCTTGATCCCTATCTGCAGAACAATTTCGATTTCAATATGCTTTCCAGACTTGTCCCGTACTTTTTGGGCGGTGCCGTGGTCAAGGTGTTTGCCCGCCGCATTGGCCTCAACTGGCAGGGCGGCGTGGCGGCCTTAGTGTTGGCTGCCGGGTGTGTTTTCGGATTGGACGGCTTCGGCAATCAGCTCGCTGCACCGTTCATCGCTTACCTCCTGCTCTGGGTGTCGACGTGGCTTCCGAGCCCGAGGCTCGTTCTGCGTCACGATATTTCCTATGGTGCATACATCTACGCTTTTCCGGTCCAGCAGCTGCTGGCAGTTTTCGGCGCCTACCACTGGGGGGTGTGGTGGTTCACAGTTGCCGCCGCGGCAGCCACCATTCCCTTTGCCACTGCCAGCTGGCTGTTGGTTGAGAAGCCCATCATGGCGATTGCAAAACGCCGGACCTGAGGACGGTTCTGAGCGTTCAGGATCTGCCGGCGCTGATGACGCGGACGGCCAGGGGAGTCCCCGCCAGGTGGCTTTGTACTGCTCCGTATATTTCCGGATCAACGATGACCGACGGCCCAGGATTAGTGCGCAGGATGCCGGCAGCCACTTCCGGGGCCTTGGCATAGTCCTTCGATAGCTCCGCGAGGAGCCCGGTCAGCTCAATGTTCATTGACGTGGCAGCTCCGCTCAGCCCGAGTTCCCAGCGGGAGGCAAGAATCGGGTCAAGGCCGTTATCCGCCGGGAGATAGATCGATTTCGTGCTCCTGCCCCAGCCGGCCGCTGTCCAAGAGATACCGCACGCTGGCGGGCGTGTTCCATAAGAACCCAGGCGAAGAGTTCGGCCGCAATCAGATACTTATAGAAGTAATACGAGATGGTTCCGGAATGCTGAATCTGGCCGTAGGCAAGCACAATACAGACCCCAACAGGGAGTAGGAGCCCCAGACCCGCCATACCGGCTTGGCGGCGGATCCGGGCTGCTGTCCTGTTAGATTTGGAGAGGCAACGTTGGCCGCTCCCAGTGCTAGTACTGCCCCGACGGTGGCGAGGGCCCAGCCGAAGTCCGGTTCGGCAATGCCGCCCGAAGCCGCCAAAATATTCTGAGTCTGGTTCAGCAGTGGTGCAACCTGCAGGACCGAAAGTCCTATTCCAGTGCAGGCAAGTGCAACGAAACAAAAACAAGCAGCCCACCAGCCCTTGGTGTGCAGATGCCGGTCGTTGATCAACTGTCCTAAAGTCATGGTGACGACGACGGCGATCAGACTGGTGAGCAGCAGCCAGTTATGGCACACACCGGCCAGCCCTGCGGCCACTGCGGCGACGCCAGCCAGCGGAACCCTTCGTCCGAACGAAAGAATGGCCAGAACGGCTCCGGCCGCGAGACCGCAGGCCAAGTAAAAGTTAGCGAATCCTTCGTAGACAGGAATGGCACCCGGCCCGAGCACCCAGGCAGCGGAGGCGGCGGCAATGACAGGAGTGAGGACGGCGGCTCGTTGCCGCACGACGGGCAGCGAGCAGAGACCGGCGATGACCAGGACGACGGTCAGAATGCTCACAACTGCCTGCAGGTTAATGAACGAGACCAGCTCCGCATCCAGGGTCGATGCCGTCGGGCGTAGTATTTCAGCGAGGGTGGCCAGCACCGCATGGAATCCCTGCGGATATTCCGAAAAAGCCCAGTTGCCGCCGGCCGCAGGCCCCTGCACCATGGGTACTACGGAACCACGACTGCGAAGCATGTAATAGATGCTGAAATGCGACTGGTAGTCCCACCGCGTGATCTCCGAGCGCAATCCAGGCGGATAGGCCAGCAAAAGTGCCGGCGAGCAAAATGGTCCCGTGGGCGGTGCCGAATAACTGTTCAGGAATCCACCAGGACAACGGAACCAGCCCCCGGGCAACGAGCATGTTGATGAGGATCCGCTGCGACAGGATGGGGGAGGAGGGAATCAGCAGGACCAGAACTCCGGCGAGACCCAGCAGCCAATATCCGGTCGCGGGACCGCTTTCGCGCGCCAGTACCACGGCAGTAAAAACGGCAACAAAAAGCAGTGCCGCGCGGAAGATCCGCCGCGAACGCGAGGACGCGGCTGCTCTTTTCGGCGTATGAGGATAAGGGACGGATTCCCCGACCCGAGACCGAACTACGGATACACTATCCACGGGAAGATGTCCTTGGGCTAGAGAGCTGGCTGTTGAAGGTGCCCACCGGCTGTACACGGCGTCTGTGGGCCCAAGGTGAGGTTGTATTGACACCGCCGAGCCGTTATCGAGCCAAACGTGGACCGGTCACCCGGTGGCGTCCGTCGCGTGCTCCCGCGACGACGTTTTTGAGGCGCTCCAAGCGTCCGGGCACGAGCAGACTAACAATCATGAGATGCCGACAGTCGGCCAGTATTCCCTTGACGGCCCATCCGGGCTGCCGCAGCCAGTACCTGTTGACCAGAAGTTGGCGGTTGCGGAAAATATAGTAATACCGGTAGGCTGCGGCGGTCCTGACCAAGACCGGTTTTCCGCCAAGGGCCGGTTGCCAACCCAAAAACTCCACCGGACGCATGCTCCCCAGCGAGTGGTCCAGGCCAGCTGTTTCGGCGATCACCACCTGGTAGCCTGCTGTACGGCACCGCAGATAAAACTCAGTGTCCACGCCATCGATAAACAGTTCGCTCATCAGTGGGCCCAAACGGTCCAAGACTGTCACCGGTATCAGCAGTCCGGACTGAATTGGTTCGCCGCCCAGCACGACCGGGCCGACATGACCCGAACGCCGGGTACCCAGTCCCCGAATGCGCCCGGGCGCCACCATTCCTACCGCGACATCGGCCGCAGTTGCCTGGTCGAATGCCGTCACCAGCTTGTCCACGTACCCGGTTTCAATCCGGGAGTCCTGGTCCATTGTGAGGATGAACGCCGGGACTGCGGCGCGGTCCGCGCACACCGCGGCAATGCCCGCATTCAGCGCCGCGGCGATGCCGGAATTGGTGGCCAGCCGCACAATCCGGCAGCCGAGTGTGGCCAGCTGCGCCAGCACCCACGTCGGATCGTCGGAACTGCCGTCATCGACGGCAATGACGACGTCGACCTGCCGGAGTAGCGCGCCCACGTTGTCCAGAACACTGGCGTCCGGGTTGTAGAGCGAGACAACGGCCGCTGTTCTCCGGTGTGTCATATCCTTTGGTCCAGCCGGGCGCTATGCGGGCTGAACGTCGGGCTGGGCGTCGATCCAGTCGGCCAGGAGGTCAATTCCCTGGGTAAGACTGTATTGCGGCGTCCAGCCGAGAACGTCCGCCGCGGCGGATACATCGGCCCAGGCATGCCGGACGTCTCCCTGCCGGTATTGGCCAGTGACGTGTGGCTGCGGCGCGTTGTAATGCCGCGCAATCAGTCCGGCTGCCGTGCCGATAGTCTGGAACTCACCGGAGCCAATATCGATGGGGGTGCCCCGGACCGTGGTGCTGAGCGCACCGGCTAAGATGGCCGAGGCTACGTCGTCAATCAGAATGAAGTCCCGGCGGACATCTCCGTCCTCATAGAGTGGAATTGATTTCCCGCCCATAGCCATCCGGCAGAAGAGGCTCATAATGCCGGTATACGGGTTGATCAGGGATTGCCCCGGGCCGTAGACATTCTGGAGCCGGAGAATGACCGTCTCCACGTCATACGACTTTGCCCAGGCCTGCAGAATGTTTTCCTGCGCCAGTTTGGTGGCGCCGTAAACACTGACCGGCGCCGGGAACGTCTGTGCGGCATTCATGGCAACCGGTTCCGCACCTGGGAAGTCCCATTCGCCCTTTTCGAGCGTCACGCTGGTGCGCTGGCCGGGGTAGAACAGCTTGCCGTCGGCACGGCGCCAGGCCCCTTCCCCATACACGGCACGACTGGATGACAGAACGATCCGCCGGGGGAGCTTGTGGTGGCGATTAAGACCGTCAAGGAGCTGGGATGTCCCCACCACATTGACGTGCGTATGCCTCGTGGACTCATTTAGGGATTGCGCCGTACCCGTTTCGGCGGCGAGATGGACAACCACGTCGGGCGTGACCCTTGCAAGGACGTCATCCCAGGTGGCCGCTTCGGTCACGTCGCGGACAATCAGTTCTGCCGCTGCCGCCAGCTCGGGAGGTCTGCGGCCGCTGGCATGGATTTGCGGATGCAGGCTGTCTACGACGACCACGCGGTCAAAGGATTCCATAAGAGCGGCGGAGATGGCACAGCCGATGAAACCGGCTCCGCCCGTGACAAGGACGGTTCCGCCAGGTCGCGCTGAGGATGAAGGAGTAGTCACATTGGACCTTTCGTTGCGGGCAGTCAGCTGCCGAATGTGTGGCGGACGAGGGCCCGGATGGCTGTGGTGTGCCTGCTGCCAACGGCCCTTGGAAGCAGGGACAGGGCATGTGCCCGGGACGTGATGCGCAGCCTGGCGGCCAATGCTGCGCGGTTCCAGCCCAGCTCGTCTGCCTGCGCCGCGGCGACGGAAAAATACTCGCGTTCACCGGCGAAGCGCGACCCATCGACGAGCTTTGTCGATGAGGCACTGTTGGAATGGCGGCGGTATGAAAAACACAATGTGGGGTCAATCAGTAGTTGGTCGCCTCGGTAGACCATGTCCATGATCAGTGCCAGATCCTGGATGATCGGAAAACCCTCCCGGAAATCCACCTCGCGGATCTTTTCCGTCCGAAAGGCCAGAGCCGGCCAGTAAAGCCAGTCCCCATGCATCAGGTTGGTGGCCAGCACTTCTCCTGAGATTACCTGCCGCCCGTTTCCCCTCGGACGGACAAGGCGCTGCTTAATGGTGTCCGTAAGGGTCGAAACCACCACACTGTGTTCATTGATTACCTGCACGCCGGGCTGGATTATCGCCGCGTCCGGAAAACGGCGGTGCGCGTCGAGGATGACGTCGACGTAATTTGGCAGTAGGACGTCATCGCAGCCCAGAATGACCATGATTTCCTGATCAACCAACGACACGCAGGTCCGGTAGTTGGCGGTAATGCCTTCGTTTCGGTCTTTACGGATATATTTCACCCGGGGGTCGCTGATGCCCGCCATGAAGTCGGGGATTTCCTGACTGGGGTAGGCATCATCCACCACGGTCAGGAGCCAGTCGCCGTTTTTCTGCGCCAGAACGCTGGCAACGGTTTCTTTCATGAAGGCGGGGTCGCCCCAGTAGGGAATAAAAATATCCAAAGGCATTTAGTTGTCGGTGCTTTCGTTAGCAGTATCGGTCCTGAGAATCAGCTGCTCAGGAACATTTGGAGAATGATCGGCTGCCAAGTGTTCAACCTGTGTCCGTAGGATGGCGACTTCTTCGGCCAAAGTGCGTGTCTCATCCTCGACGACAGAAATCTCCCACGACAGATGCAGGCACACACCGAGCAGCATCAAAATACTCATGGCAAACAACAAGTTGGATGGTATCTGTACTCCGACGATTTCCGCCACAATGTTCAGCAGGCGGGGAAACGCCGCCAGCACGACGGTCGCAACCCCGACCACCAGCCAGAGAACGGCGTATTTTTCGCGTAGCTTCTTGCGGCGCAACATATCGACGACGATGGCCAGGATGGCAAGCGCCAACAGAAAGGCTGCGATGTTTCCCATAATCTAGGCTTCCGCACTTTCTTCACGCGGCGCGACAACCGAAGATCGCCTACGGGTCAGCGCAAACAGCAGGGCGAAAACCGAACGACCCAGGTACATGGCGGCTTTTACCGGATTGTGGCTCGGTTTTCCGCCTTGCCGTGGTCTCATTTCGACTGGTACCTGGGTCACGGTGCAACCGGATCGGACAGCCACGACCAGGGAATCAATCGTGTCGCCCAGATACTCGGCGGGGTAGTGGTCCAGATACTGGCTGATGGCGCGGTCGTTCGCCGCACGGAAGCCGCTGGTGACATCGGTCAGCCGGGTCTTGGCCAGGGATGAAATAACGCTCGCCAGGAATTGCATGGCCCATTTCCGGGGCCCCTTCACCGCATAATCGCCACGTTCGGCGAAGCGAGCTCCGATGGAAATATCAGCGCGGTCCAGCCCGGCGAGAACTTCGGCGATGTTCGTCGGATCGTGCTGGCCATCGGAATCGACCTGAATCACCTGATGATAACCCAGACGCCGGGCATATTTGAAGCCCGCGCGCATGGCCCCCCCGACCCCCAGATTGAAGGGAAGATTGAGGACCGTGGCTCCTGCGCGGGTAGCGATGGCTGCGGTGTCGTCGGAGGATCCGTCATTGACCACCAGGACGTCATAGTGATTACTCACGGCCAAAACTTCCGCAACTGTCGAACCAACGGATTCGGCTTCATTCCATGCGGGCATGATAACGAGAGCGCGCGCGGTGGGGGGAGTTTCCATGATGTCCAAACTATATCAAGTGCCGGTGCCCCGGCCGGGAGGCAGTACCGTGCCCACCTGCCCCCGCCGTGCGTGTCATTAATGCAGGCGGTCCTCGAGCGAAGCAGGCATCCGTCCCATGCGTCCGTTGACAGCGTCACGGAACCCAGCGGCTGCAGCCATCGCCAGGGCGCGCCTGCCCGGGCTAAAGAGCAGCCGCAGGATGTGTGCCTTGGATTCTTCCAGCAGTCTGCGGGCAACCCAGCCAGGCGCCTTCAACGCGTACCTTCTGCTGAGGACTGTCCCGTTGCGGCAGATGTAATAGACCCGGCTGGGTGAATGATAGTTGTAGGAAATGTCACGCCCGAAAACGCTGACTCTCCGCCCGAACAACGTGGCGTGGCCGCGTTCCCCCAGATCGTGTTCCAGCGTGCAGCCGCGGCCGATGACAACTCTCAGGCCGGCGTCACGGCACCGCATCGTGAAGTCGGAGTCAACCCCGTCGATAAAAAACGATTCCGCAAAATAACCGACGCGTTGCCACGTCGAGCGCGGAATGAAGAATCCGGACTGCATCGGGTCAAAGGCTTCAGCCGGGCCGCCCCCGATCCTTAGCTTCGGCGTCGGATGCCCGCTGTAGGCCGCGGAGCAGACAAATCCGATCTCCAGATCGGCGGATCCCGCCTCGGTAAGGCATGTCAGGGCCAGCTCCACGTACCGGCCGGTAACCGCTGAATCCTGGTCCAAAGTGAGAAAATACTTCGGATCCCAGGCTTTCTCGGCGTAGTGCACCCCGGCATTGAGGGTTGCCGCGATACCTGCGTTGGGCTCCTGGCGGAGCACGGTGGCTCCCGCCGCTTCAATGGAGGTGAGGACATCTTCGGAGCCCTGCGGGGATCCGTCGTCGACGACGACAACGTGGCTCACTTGCTCCGCGAGTGCACGGACAGTGTCAGCCAGATTGTCCTTGGGACGGAAGGCCGCGATGACGGCCACGACGACATCGGACTGGTCTTCATGGTACATGGTGATGGTTCCTCTCATCATTGAGTACGCGCAGTGATGGAGCCAGCAGCGAGGCAAAAAGTACGACTTCGCTCAGCGCCATGCCAAGCGCTATTCCGGGGGTATTTCCGGTGAGACCCGCGGCCAGCATCGCTGCCACACCCAGTACCGCTGAAACCAGGGTCCACCGAAGGATCAGGGCCTTCTGGCCCGCCGGAATCAGCAAATTGCGGATAAAGGGGGTGCTGGCCGAGAGGAACAGAAAAGCAATGCCGTAGAAAAAACAGACCTGGGTGGTGGCCTGGATCTGACCGGCAAACAGGACATTGCTGACGAAGGGCCCCAGCGCCGTCAGAATGACGGCACCTGCCAGGCCGAGCCCGGCATGGGCCCAGATCGCGGCGATGTGCCGCTGACGGCCGTTGCTGATGCCCCGCTCAATCGTCCAGCTCTGAAAGGCGTTGCCCAGCGCCACCACGGTGAACAGCCCGAACCGGTACAAGGTATCAGCCGTCGCGAGGCTGCCCGAGGCCACCGGCGGGGAGGTGACGGTGGCAATCGGCGTCGGTGTCGATGCGTAGGCGTTTCCGGCGAGATTTATGCCTGCCGTGTGGCCTTGGCTTTTCAGTTCCCGCAAGGTATTTGCCAGCGAAGTCGGGAGCCACTGACCGTCCCGCGAGAATCTGCGGTGGAACATGATCAGGGTCGCCACGGTGGCTAGGGCGAGAATTGCGGTGTAGTTCCACAGTTGATGCGTGAGCAACAGCAGCGGCGCGGCGAGCGCCGTTGCGATAAATCTGGGGATCGTGTCGTAAAGTGCCAGCAGCCGGGGCTGTCCCAATCCGATGCAGAACCATGCGGGCGACATGCCGGCCAGCACGGCAGCCCACGCCATGCTCACTGCTTCAACACGGAACCCGGGCACCGCCACGGCGGCGGCAATGGCCGCGGAGACGGGAAGAACCAGAACCAACAGGACCAGCCGGGTGCGGATACTTTTCAGATAGACGGCACCGCGGCTCCGAGCGTCGTGGGCGCGCGCGATGGCGACCGGTCCGTCCACGTTCCAGCCCCACATGAGCACCGTGGCTCCGAAGGTTCCGATCGCCTGACCGGATATGACGCTGGAAATTCCGCCCGGACCCACGAATCCCGCTATGACGGGCAGCAGGAGCAGCGGCGTGATCAAAGACAGCAATGGCAGCACTGTGAAACCCGACAGGCGCAGTAATACGGTCTTCATTCGGTGCTTTGGTCCTTGACTGGTGGAGGTCTCAAATGATCTTACGGGAAAGCGGAGCGGCATCGCCGATCGCCTAAAGTAGTCAACGGCAGGTACCCCTCTGCCGCGGCGTCAGCGCCGCATCATCGTCCGACGGAGAAGTGGAACCATGAACGCGCAGCATGAGGATACGTCCCTGGGCATTCGGGCCAGCATCTGCATGGCGACATACAACGGCGCGGAATATGTGGCGGAACAGATTGAGTCGATAATGCGCCAGCTCGGACCGAACGATGAACTGGTGATCGTCGACGATGCGTCCCCCGATACGACGGTTGAGGTAGTCCGGACCTTTAGCGATGACCGCATCACGGTGCTGCAGGGGGTACAAAACCAAGGCTACGTGCGGTCCTTCGAACAGGCGGTGCTCGCCAGCAAGGGTGAGTACGTCTTTCTGGCGGACCAGGACGACGTCTGGCTTCCGGGGCGGCTGGCGGTCATGCTGCGGGCGCTGCAGGGGGCGGACGTCGTCGCCAGCAACTTTGCTGTTCTGGACGACGGCGACAGAGGTAAGGTTCCGCTGCTCCGGGCCGCCGATTCAGGGCACCACGCCCGGAATATCGCCGGTATTTTGGTCGGGTACAGGCCATACTATGGCTGCGGCATGGCGATGACGCGTGCCCAGGCCCGGGTCTTCACGCCAGTTCCGTCCTATCTGCAGGAGTCCCATGACCTGTGGCTCGCGCTCTGCGGCAATGTGGCAGGCTCCATGGCCCATCTCGACGAACCGACGCTTTTGCGCCGTCTGCACGGCAACAACGTGACGCCGACCGGATGGCGTTCGCTCCGCCGGATCCTCCAGGCGCGTCTGATGATTTTTCGCGCCCTCTTGGAAGCGGCACGCAGAACCAAGGCATCGAAGCGGTCAGCGCAGCAGGCGGCCTGATCCCCCTGCTGCCCGGACCGGTCTACTGCCGGACCGAATCCACCGCGAGGGTCCCGAGGTTATTCGTCAGCTGCCAGCCATTGCCGCGGACGATCCCCACAGTCGACTTACCGTTACCGTCCCAGTCGCCGACCGTGGGCCGGTCCGTCGAAACTCCATAGGGAAAGACGTATTTCACCACAGGACTTTGCGCGTTGTCGGATAGCCAAAATATGCCGGACCGCCAGACCCCGAAAGTATCCTTGCCATCTCCATTCCAGTCACCAATGAGGGGGGTGTCGGAGGGGATGCCGTAATTGGATACAATGTCGACGCCCGGTCTCCCGCTCTGTGAATTGGTCAGCTGCCAGCTGCCGCTGCGGAAGATGCCGATAGTTGTCTTACCGTCGCCGTTCCAGTCTCCGACAATCGGACTGTCCGACCCCACACCATAGTTCTGGACAATGTCCACGGTCAGACTGTTGACGCTGTTGGTCAGCTGCCACGAACCGTTACGCACTATACCGATGGAATCCGTGCCGTCACCGTCCCAGTCGCCAACCACGGGTTTGTCACCGGGACTGCCGAAGTAGAAGCACTTGCGCTCCGCAGCCGGCATCTGCAGGCACCAGAAGGAATCCTTGTACCAGCCGATATAGGACTTGCCGTCACCGGCCCACTTTCCGGAGATCAGGGTGGCGCCCGGGATCAACCCGACAGCCCCGACAGGGCCGACCGAAGTGTTGTTCGGAGCTCCGGCGAGTTTCCGCAGCTGATCCATGGTGCCATTGAAGACATTCTGATCCCCGGGGAACGTTGCTGTCCGTGTTTGACCAGCGTCGGCATACCCGTCGGCGTACTGCCAGATGGTGTGCTGCGGCCAGCCCCCCGGCATCCAGGGGCTGGACGCATAATAGGCGGCGATCCACAGCGGGTTCGTTTGCGCGAACCGGGTGGTCCCGCCCAGGCAGTCCTGCCAGAAATAGTAGCCCGTGTAGATAACGGCGGCCTTGTTCGTGTTCCGGGAAATGGTCGTGACAAAGTCGTTGACCCAAGAGGCCATTTGTGCCGGGCTGAGGCCATAGCACTTCCCGGTGCCGTCGTCATAGGGATTGTCCTCGATATCCAGCGCAGGCGGCATCGTTTTGCCGTCGGCGCTCCAGCCGCCGCCGCTGGACAGCATGACCTGTGCCTGGGATGCGCCGCTGGACAGATTCGGCCGGGCAAAGTGATAACTTCCGCGGATCAGCCCGGCGTTGGCAGCGCCCTTGTATTGCTGGCCAAAGTAATCATTGAGCGCCCACGGACCTTCCGACGACTTTATGTAGGCGAAACGCGCTCCGCGGTTCCGGACCGAATTCCAATCGACATTCTGCTGCCAGCCGCTGACATCCAGCCCCAACGGATTTCCTTGGGTCCCGTTCGGCTGCTCGGCGACGGAGGGCTCGCTGCCTGAAGCGGCGATCCCCTGCGGCGCGGCAAGCCTGGCCGCGCTGCCCGCCTCCGGGACCCCGCCGGCACCGGCCCCTCCCATGACGGCGCCGCCTCCTATGGGTCGCTGGTGTGGATCGGCCGACGCAGCCCCCGGGGAAGCCGCTGGCGCAGACGGGCCGCCCGCCGGAGTCGCTGCCTTCGGCGTAGGAGTCGACGGCGCAGGTTTCGACGGCGAAGCCGGCGGCGGCGCCGGGGAAGGCGACGGTGTCCCGGCCGGTGGGGCGGACGTCGCAGCGGTGCCCGGACGTGGCGGAGGCGGCGGGGTCGGCGCGGCGGACGCCGTTTGCCCTCCGACGAACAGCGTGAGTGCCACACTGGCCGCAATCAGGCAGGGGGCAGCCTTGAATGTTTGCACGAATAACCTCGGATTTCATGGAAGTCACCGACCGCGAGACCACGCTCCGATGTTCATATGTACCATAAACCGGAGGTGGCTGAAGTTGCTAATGGGGCAGCAGCAAGGCCAAAGACGAGTGCGGGCTGCTGCCGCGTCCGACACCGGCCGGAGGTTCACCTGCGGGAATTTGCCGGGCTTCCGGGGCTACCGCGTCAGTGCCCCGGCTGCGCACCGGCACGCGCGAACGGGTACCTTGATAGGCATGCAGAAAATTCTTGTCACCGGCGGCGCCGGCTTCATCGGATCGAATTTCGTTCACTATGTCCTCGACAATACGGACCATCATGTCACCGTGCTGGACAAACTGACATATGCAGGAAACCTGGCATCCCTGGCCGGACTGCCCGCTGAACGCTTCAGTTTTGTCCAGGGGGACATCTGCGACGGCTCGCTGACGGACAGGCTCACGGCCGCTGCCGACGTCGTCGTGCACTACGCAGCCGAATCCCACAATGACAATTCCCTGCATGACCCCCGGCCGTTTCTGGATACAAATATCATCGGCACGTACACGCTGATCGAAGCGGCCCGCAAGCACAACAAACGGTTCCACCACATCTCCACGGACGAGGTCTACGGCGACCTGGAGCTTGAGGATCCGGAGCGTTTCACGGAAAGCACGCCGTACAACCCGTCCAGTCCGTACTCGTCCACGAAAGCCGGTTCGGATCTGCTGGTCCGCGCGTGGGTGCGCTCCTTCGGGCTGCAGGCCACGATCAGTAACTGTTCCAACAACTACGGCCCGTATCAGCATGTGGAGAAATTCATCCCGCGTCAGATCACCAACGTCATCGACGGAATCCGCCCCAAGCTCTACGGAGCCGGTGAGAACGTCAGGGATTGGATCCATGCCAACGACCACTCCGCCGCGGTCCTGACCATTCTGGACAAGGGAGTGACCGGCGAGACATACCTGATCGGAGCGGACGGCGAGAAAAACAATAAGGACGTGGTGGAGCAGATCCTCACCCACATGGGACTACCCGAGGACGCCTACGACCATGTGACAGACCGGCCCGGGCACGATCTGCGCTACGCCATCGACTCGTCCAAGCTCCGCAGTGAACTGGGCTGGGTCCCGAAATTCGCCAACTTCGACGCCGGCATCGAAGACACGATTGCCTGGTACCGGAAGCATGAGGAATGGTGGCGCCCGCAAAAGGCTGCGACCGAAGCCAAGTACCAGGTGCAGGGCCAGTAGCCATGACCATTGAATTTTCCAAAAAGCTCAGAGCCACCGAAACGGCGATTCCCGGCGTCGTGGTGTACGACCTGCCCGTGCACGGCGACAACCGGGGCTGGTTCAAGGAAAACTGGCAACGGGAGAAAATGCTGGCACTTGGCCTGCCGGACTTCACCCCGGTCCAGAACAACATTTCCTTCAACGAAAAGGCCGGCACCACACGCGGTATCCATGCGGAGCCGTGGGACAAATATGTCTCCGTGGCGACGGGTAGGATCTTCGGCGCCTGGGTGGACCTCCGCGAGGGCCCTTCCTTTGGCGCGGTCTTCAGCACGGAACTGGACGCCAGTCAGGCCATTTTCATTCCGCGTGGGGTGGGGAATGCTTTCCAGACGCTGGAGGACAACACCGCCTATTCCTATCTGGTCAACGATCATTGGAGCGCGGACGCGCAGGGGCAATACACTTTCCTGAACCTGGCTGACGAGACGGCTAATATTGCCTGGCCGATACCGCTGGGAAACGCCGAGCTTTCGGACAAGGACAAGTCACACCCCCGTCTGCCAGATGTAACGCCCATGCCCGGGAAAAAGACCTTGGTGCTGGGAGCGGACGGACAGCTGGGCAAGGCTCTGCGGAAGGCCTATGCCGGGGACGCCTCGGTGGAGTTCGCCGGCCGTGCGGACTTTGATCTCACCGTTGACGCGTCCTACACGGGCCGGAACTGGAAGAATTACACCAGCATCATCAACGCGGCAGCGTACACCGCCGTCGACACCGCCGAAACGCAGGAGGGCAGGGCGGCGGCGTGGGCACTCAACGTCACCGCTGTGACCCGGCTGGCGAGAGTCGCGACCGACTACGGGGTGACGTTGGTCCATGTTTCCAGTGATTACGTATTCGATGGCAATCAGGCGCTGCATTCCGAGACCGAACCGTTTACACCACTGGGGGTCTACGGACAGACCAAGGCCGCCGGCGACGCCGTCGTCGGTGTAGTTCCACGGCATTACCTCGTGCGCACCAGCTGGGTCATCGGGGAGGGCAATAACTTCGTCCGGACGATGGCAAACCTGGCCGGACGCGGCGTCAGGCCTTCTGTGGTCAACGACCAGATCGGCCGGCTGAGCTTCACAGAAGACATCGCCGCGGGAATCAGGCATCTGTTGGATTCAGGGGCCACGTACGGCACCTACAACCTCAGCAACGATGGCGCCCCCCAGTCGTGGGCGGACATCGCCGCCGACGTCTATGAGATCTCCGGAGCCGACAGGGACGCGGTCACTGGCGTTGACACCGGCAAGTACTTTGCCGGGAAGGAAGCCGCACCGCGGCCGCTCAACAGCGCGCTGGATCTTGGGAAAATCAAAGCTTCGGGATTCGCCCCGGCGGATGCCGGCCTGCGGTTGCGGGAGTACCTGGGCCGGTAGGCCCCGGACCCACCTGAGGAACGGGAGCGCGATCAGGCGGGCTCGCTCCGGGCGTCGGCGGCAGGGTTCACTCTTGGCCGGACGTCCGGGGCGGCTGCCTTGGCGCGGTGCCGCGGCCGGACAAACAACTCGAACCCTGGGAATAGATAGCTGTACAACGAACGGGCCGCCACTGTGAGGAGCGCTGCATAGAGGATGGTGAGCACCGGCCAACCGAGCGGGGGCTGCCATGAGGGATGACTGATCATTGTCTGCCAAGTGCTCAGATCCTGAATGCCCGCGACATACCGACGCAGCACGTAGGCGAACGAAGCCACATGAGCGACCAGGGCCGAAATTATGAACAGCCTGCCCAGCACTGGCGCCCGGGCAGATGTGGAAAACCGATGGCAGCGCAAAGCCATCCCGGCAGAGATCAGCGTGATGATCACCAGCGGCATCGAATAGCGTCCTTGCCAGATGAATCCGACACTGCCGACGAGTACGGCCTGTATCACAGCCGGCACCACAGCCAGCATTAGCAGGGTCGTTACGAAAACATAAGCCAGGCGTCTCGGCCGGGTGATCAGCGGGAGCAGGATCGCAAGAACAAATAGCATGCTCCAGAACGAGAGGACCATCTGGGGCACGGGCGTATCCAGCCAGCCCATGACGCCGATGTATTGCGTGATGAAGTCAAACGTCCTGTCCAGCATCGTGACAAAGGCCTGATAAGAGGCGACGTTGTGAGTGGCGTTCGCGATGCCTTCCGGAGCCACACCGCTGGATGCCGGCGTGGATAGGGTCAGGACCATCCATGCCAGCCCCAGAACAACTCCAACGGCGGCGATACCGATGGTCACGAGTGTTAACCTATTGCGGAACAGGGACGCCACATCGCGCCAGCGGTAAAAGAGGAAGGCGACGACGACGGCACAGAGGAGCCATGCCAAGGAAACCGACCGCGTGTTCGCCAGGACAGCTATGGACGCTCCAACGGTCAGAATCGCAGGGCTGACCCGGGCGAGCCCACGGGAATTATCGAGCACAACCAGTAGCCCGCAAAAGAGGGCGACCGTGGTCCCTATTTCAATGGAATTTGGATTGATCCCGGAGCCCAGGAACAGCGTCATAGGGGTTATGGCGACGGCTGCGGCGATCACGGGCCACCCGGGTCGTCGGAGCTGCAGAAGTGCCGTAAACCCGGCGGCGAAGAAGACGGCCGACAGCAGGGCACTGACAATGCGCATGGCATAGATAGCCGGGGCGCCGGTCATCACCAGGCTTGGCAGGCCCACGATCCAGTAATACATGGGGTTGTAGGTTCCGGCCGATGTTACCGCGATGGCGTCATAGGTGTCGTTGCCCGGTACCGGCGGTGCGCAATCGGCCGGCACTGCGCGCTGAAAAGCGAAGCACGTCTGAGCCGGCAGGTTCGCGATGTATGCCGGAACGATGACGTGGACACCGTGACCGAACGACTGGCCCGGCGGAACCGTCACCTCACCCCTGACAACCGCCGCAGCCTTGATCGTGTGGGCTGGTTCGTCCGGGTAGCCCATCAGCGGCGTTGCCACGGCCCACAGGCTGAACGCGAGCGAAAAAAATATGAACAACCCAAGGAAGACTGCCGCGGGTGACCTCCGGGTTTTATTCGCAGTCCCGGCCTGCTTTCCGATGGCGGTCGACATGGATCTCCGATGCTGGTGTTCAATGTAAAGGCCGTGTCGGGCGGATGAGGCTGTGTTCACCGGCTAGCGGCCCCCGACGGTGATCGCATCGACGAGGCGCAGGGATGATGCAACCGCCGCCGGGCCGGGGGAAGTTGCGGCTGCCGAATTTGCCGCCGCCCGCTGTCCTGAATCACTCAACACGTACTTCGCCCATGATTGCACGAGCGTTGCCAGGGCCTCGGGCTGATATTGGTGGCAGAAGACCTGATAATTTATGGCACCGAGCGCGTACGCCTGATCGGTGTCACCCAAGGAGATCGACACGCCGCCAGCGGTCGCGCTCAGCTGGCCGGCTGCTACCGACGCATCGAGGGCGTCGTCTGTCATCTTTCCGTATGACGAGCCAAACTTCAGTTGCGCCGTACTGAAACGGGTGCCGATGGATGCTCTGTCTGTGAAGCCAATGGATCCGGCCGTATCGTCGAGGGCCTGCGGCAGGTCAGAAAGCTTGTCTACCCGACGGCCGGCAGTATCATCGGGGAGGGTGTCACCGGGAGAGCGGGACAAGTCGCCCGCATCGTTCTTGTTCAGATAAGCAGTAAAGGCCGCTGTCAGTGCGGACGGCTCGTCGGCATGAATGGGAACGATTTTGCGGTCCGGAATTGAGATGTGCGGATTCTGCGCCACAATCCGGGCATCCCGCCAATTCGTAATGTCTCCGCTGAAAATCCCGGCCAGGGACTCCGCGTCCAGGTGCAAGTCCTTCACGTTCCCGAGATTGTAGGCGACCGCGATGGGGATGATCGCCGTCGGGACGGCAAAGGCGCCCTGCGGTCCGCAAAACGCCTTAGAGTCCGAGATGTCCCCGGTGGTCAGGGGCGCATCCGTGACGGCAAAATATGCAGTGCCGGAGAATAGCGCCTTCTTCCCAACGTCAGCGCCGTCGGGGGAAAACGCAAGGGACACTCGTTTGTTTTCCTTGACCCAACCGTCCCGCCATCCATCCATCGCCCGTTGTCCGGTTCCAGCGCCGACAGCTGTGAGGGCGCCTCGCACTGACCCGGGCTCCGCCGTCGCCGAGCACGCCGTGAGCATAGCGATGCTGCAGGCAACAAGCAGCGCGTGCCATCGTCCCGTGGTGCGACGATTCAAAGTAGGATCCCTTCATTTCTCCCCATCGTGAACCCCACGAGGACGGGCCACTACAAACACACTATCCGGCGTGCGGCCTTTGACCGCACATGCCGGGCCGGAGGGTGATGATTCCGGCGCGAATTCTTATGGCGCAGGTCTCCTGTCAATGACAAGTACATTCTGCTCCTGCAGAGCATTGCTTCGTGACAGCACTTTGACCAATTTGACTGTACTATTCGATCGAGACTCTACCGGTTTCAGGTTTCAGGAACCCGTGCACCCATCCCAGCATCACGGGGGAGGTCCGACATGTCTCAATGCCCTGCCCTGCCCTTCAGAAAGAACAACAAATGCATGCGATCCGACAAGCCGGTGGGCTCCTTATTGCCCTGACCGTCTCGGCGACCCTCCTTCTGGCTCCCTCAGCCGCCTCTGCCGATGCGGCGACACCCCCCACTCCGGGGACCGTTCCCGTGGAAAAGGTGGAGGGAACCCCCAGATCAGAGCACACCTTCGAAACCCCGCCTTCCAAGGTCGCCAAGGGCATTCCGGGGTCCGAGAGCCCTGATGCCCTTCCGCTCGATGCTGTTCAGGGCGAATCCCAACTCTCCCGAACCGGTGACATCAAGGTCAAGCTCGTTACAGTCAAGCTCGCGGACCAAACATCGACGCAGGCAGCTTCGATCCCGGTTAACGCAGCAACCGACGCCGTCAACGCCGCCAGCGCATACTGGAAAACGATGTCCAACAATAGGCTGTCCATGTCCGTTGTGAACACAGTGACCGGCTTCTCTTCAGCAGCTACATCGGGCCAGTCGTACGGGCAGATCATGGACACTGTGACGCGGGAGCTCAATTGGGTTACGCAGTCCAATACCGCCTTAGTGGTCTTCATCCCGACGGCGAATCTTTCGGGAGGTGCATTGGGCGCCGGTTGGAGCGGGAGCGCGAGCAACCTGACAGGCCGGATTCTGATGCCGATGCCAGGTCAGTATTCCAATAACGTCATGGCTCACGAGTTCGGGCATGTCCTCGGGCTCATGCACGCGGACAGTCTGCAGTGCGGCAGCGGCGCTTCCGACGTCGCATCGAACGGCTCCGGCGGGTTTGCCGATACGAGCTGCAGCATCCGCGAATACGCTGACGCGATGGATCTGATGGGATTTGCCCAGCCGGATCTTCCCACCATCAGCTCCAGCCTCTGGGACTATGGCAGCTTTGGCCGGGGGAACGAGATTTTTGATGCCGGTGTGGCAGCCGGGACCAAGAGTTACACCCTGAAAGCCTGGGCCGGCACGGATGCAAACCGGGCGGTCAAATTCACCGATCCGAAGAGCGGTGAGGTCTATTACCTGGAACTTCGCCTCCCTGTCGGTTACGACACAAAGCTCGCGGTCAACGGCAACCGGGGCGTCAAAGTAGTACAGCGCGGCGGCGCCACCGTGGCCAGCTCGCTGATCCTCCCGCCGAATACGCGCCCGTTCGCGGGGTATTACAACCCGAACCTCACCTGGCAGGCCGGCAGCACCTTCACCACCCATGCTGGAACGAAGGTGTCCGTGGATTCAATTTCCAGCACGTCGGCGCAGGTCAGGATAATTGCCAGCCCGCCCATGCCACAAGGTGTAATTGACAGCGTCACTGTGGCCAAAACGGGTAGCAAGGTTTCGTTGAAGGTTCGCGGCTGGGCAATTGACATGGCTGACACGAAGGCCGCCATACCTGCCCACGTGTACGTTACAGCGCCCGATGGCACAAAAACCAGCTTCGCCACCGTCGCTGGCGTTGCCCGCCCGGATGTGGCTCAGGTCATGGGGTTCGGTGCCAATCACGGCTACGAAGCAACGACGGTAATTTCCCAGCCGGGCCAGTACGAGGTCTGCGTTTACGCGATCGGCAAGAATGCCAATCCTCAATTGGGGTGTAAGACATTGCTCGCTGATGGTTCGCCATCGCCGGTTGGGTATGTTGACTCAGCTGTCGTCGCCCGAACGGGGAGCGGCGCGTCGCTTGCGGTTAGTGGGTGGTCCTACGACGGCGGGACACCGTCGGCGTCGATCCCGGTCCATGTTTACGTGACGTCCCCTGACGGTGCGACAAAAAGCTACCCGTTTACGGCTAATCAGGCCTATCCGGGCGTGAACCAGATGTTCAGTGTTGCCGGCAACCACGGTTTTAAAGCCGTGGTTCCGATCTCGGCGGCCGGATCCTATCGTGTTTGCACCTATGGTCTGGCGGTCTCAGCGTTTTCCTACGGTAACAGTCTGCTTGATTGTCGGAATGTGCTCGCCGCTGGCGCGCCCGCACCTGTTGGTTATGTGGACTCGGCCATCGTAACGAAATCGGTCGGCGCGGCGTCGATTGCGGTTAGTGGTTGGTCCTATGACGGCGGGGCGCCGTCGTCGTCGATCCCGGTGCATGTTTACGTCACGTCCCCCGACGGTGCGACAAAAAGTTACCCCTTTACCGCGAATCAGGCATATCCGGGCGTTAATCAGGTGTTTGGTGTTGCCGGTAAGCACGGTTTCAAGGCCGTAGTCCCGGTCTCCGCGGCCGGCGACAATCGCGTATGTGTGTATGGCCTCGCTGTTGCACCGCTGTCGACGGGTAATAGCCTGCTGGACTGTAAAACCGTGAACACCGGAGTTGCCGCCCTGACGGTCGGATACCTCGATTCGGTGTCAGTTAGCCAAACGGCTAAGGGGGCGACGATTAGCGCAAACGGATGGACCGCGGATCGAGACATGCCTGCCGCGAGTATTGCGGTCCACACCTACCTCAGCTATCCGGATGGAACCCGGATCGGTTACCCATTTGTCGCCAACGGAAGCAGACCGGATGTGAACCAGATCATGGGAATGCCAGGGAACCACGGTTACAGCACCAGCGTGAACGTGACCAAGGAAGGTACATACAAAGTGTGTATCTACGGGATCGGCATTTCACCATTCAGCTTGGGAAACCCCGAAGTGGGGTGTAAATCCGTCACGTATAAACGGACGTAGGCTCTTCTTTGCCTTAGGGGCGCCCCGCAAACTCCGGAACCGCGGTAACCGGGCGTTTATCCACAAGGACGGCGGAACGCCTAGACCGGGCCCCTGATCTGCCCTAGGCTCACAGCCAGAGCCCCGAACAGGGGCCCGGTTCGTTGGAGGGAACGCCGGGTAAATCATGGATGCTGTCAGCGTGGTCGAGGACGAGGTGAGGGAACTGATCCGTCGCCGCGGGCTGGACCCGCTGCGGCAGGTGGCCGAGGTCCGTCGTCTCGTGGATGCGGCAGTCAATGACTATGACGAGCGTTCCCTGCTGGGTGCTGTCCCTCCGCTGGGGAAGACGGACTCCGCACGGCAGATAGTTTTTGATGCAGTAGCAGGATTCGGCGCCTTGCAGCCCTTTCTGGACGATGACTCGATCGAGGAAATCTGGATCAACGCGCCGACGGAAATCTACGTGGCCCGGAACGGCGAGTCCGAGTTAACCTCGCTGACCCTCACTGACCAGCAGATCCGGGACCTGGTGGAGCGGATGCTCAAAAGCTCCGGTCGGCGTCTGGATCTGAGCTCACCGTTCGTCGATGCCGCATTGCCGGACGGCTCCAGGCTACACGTGGTGATCCCTGATGTGACGAGGGTGCATTGGGCGGTGAATATCCGTAAGTTCATCGTCAAGGCCAGCAGGCTCGACCATTTGGTGCGGCTCGGTTCGCTGAGTCCGCAGGCGGCCCGGTTTTTGGGTGCTGCGGTGAGCAGCGGGTTGAACATTCTGGTGTCCGGTGCAACCCAGGCCGGTAAGACCACCATCCTCAATTGCCTGGGTGCCAGCATCGGATCGCGCGAACGAGTCGTGACCGTGGAGGAAGTCTTTGAACTTCAGCTTCCGCTGCGCGATGTGGTGGGTCTGCAATGCCGACAACCAAATCTGGAAGGGCTCGGTGAGATTCCGCTGCGGCGCCTCGTCAAGGAGGCGCTGCGGATGCGGCCCGACCGGCTCATCGTGGGTGAAGTTCGCGAAGCGGAGAGCCTGGACATGCTGATTGCTCTGAACAGCGGCCTGCCCGGCATTCTTCAGGGACAATACAAAATACATGTGTCCTATATGCACGAAGAGCCCCCGGCTAACGCCGAGGGCTCCTGCTTCCTGCTGGCAACGTGGTTGGTCGGAAGGTGGCGATCAGCCTCCTATCAGGCTGCCCTCCACCGCAGACGGCCATCTGAGCCCGGCGCGCAAACCATCGGCGTTCCCTTGCTCGTAACTCCAACACCTCCGCTGCAGAAAGCCCCCGGGTGCACGACGTTCACCGGAGCCGGGGCAGGAGCCGGGGCAGGAGCCGGAGCCGGGGCCGCCTGCCGGGCGGCAGCTTGCTGGGCGGCAGCCTGCTCCGCAGCTGCCTGCTGGGCCGCTGCCTGTTGTGCTGCGGCTTGCTCAGCGGCTGCTTGATCTGCGGCTGCCTGCTGGGCCGCGGCCTGATCAGCCGCCGCCTTGTCTGCCGCGGCGTTCTGGGCTGCAACTTTGTCATCCGCCACCTTTTTGGAGGTTGCAGCATCCATCCAGACTAATTTGCCGTCAACGTTCGCAGCGCAAACCAAGTCGGAGCCCTCGACCGTTCGGGTGATGGCGGCGGAGTCACAAGAGGTGAGAAGAACGCTCTTGACGCTTACTGTGGGCGTTGGCGTCGCAGTAGGCATCGCAGTACGCGTCGGCGTTGGCGTCGCCGACGTGGTCGGCTTCTCGGTCGAACCCGCTGCGCTCGTTGCGGGCGTTGACGGCGACATCATGGACGAGAGGACGATGCCCAGCACAAAGACGGCGAAACTGACACCAATTGCCCCAGCGGCAATCTTGCGGTTCGCCAGACCGAGCCAGGATCGCCGGTTGAAGAGAAGGGAGTACAGGGCCGTAAGGATGGCCCCAACCGCGAATAGAATCAAGCCGACGCCGAAGTAACCCGTAACGCTGAACAGGAGGATGAGTAACAGCCAGACGGCTGATGTTATCCAAAACGAAACAGTTGGTCGCCATCGGTTCCTGCCGGGGGCAGGAACGTAACCATTACTCATAAAGATCCCCCAAGAAGTAAGTTGCCACGAGTGTGGCCTACTACAGGGTAGCAACCACTCTGAGAGCGCACTAGCCTTTCCCTACACTTGATGCTAAAGCGTGACTGGGACAAGTGAAACGGCTGTCATGGCAGCCGTTTCACACCATGCTTGGGGCAGGGGGCGCTCCGCTGGTGCTACGCGCCCATACCGGACCCAAAACACTGAAAGGGTAGCCACCCCGGAAGCGGTGGCGTATGAGGCAAATTCCGCCCCGTCACTGGACGGATTCAGGCTTCATGTAGGCTAGTACCACTGAAATTGTGGGACATGAAAGGAAGCTGTTTGAACCCGAATAAATCCTGCCTGGAGGCTGACTGCGAACGGCTCGCCATCAAGCGCGAGCGTTGCGAGACGCACTACAAGGCGTGGAACCGGAAGCAGCCGCGATGCCGTGTCGGAGGGTGCAACTCGATCCTTCTGGCAGCCGAGCGGAAAACAAGGGGCGACTACTGCCGCGCGCACGAACAACTGGCGCTCACCCTGCGTAGTCCTGCGATGCAGGCGAGAACACTCGCCAACTTCCGTCGTGCCATCGAGCCCGACTGGCTCTATGGGTGCTGGCTCTGGACGGAGACCCCCAACCAAGATGGCTACCCAATGGTGCACGCGGGTACTGTCTGGCTTGCACACCGTTTCGCGTACGTCTGGTTTTACGGCGGTCACGGACGCAGGCAGACCCTGGATCACCTTTGCAACCGAACACTGTGTGTTCGCCCTGACCACATGCAAGTTGTCTCCGCCACCACCAACAACCGTCGGAGGGACATCCGGACCTTTGCGCCCCCCTTCACCCCCTACTTTCTTGGCAGCGTACCAAGCAGCGCGAAGATGGATGCATGGGCGCTGGAAAACGGTTTGCCCTACGGGAACCCGCTTTGGTTGGACGCGTTCACCCAGACCATTCCGGAGTCCCCGGCTGGGGACTCCTCCCCTCGTTTGAGCAGCTATCCCACCATGTGAGAGAAAAGCTTTCAAACCCGTAACCGCAGGAAGGCGCTAAGACTACCGGGGCGGCGGCGAATCGGCAAAGGGTGTCCCGTTACCTTTTTAGTAGCCCCTAATTGAGTAAGAATTGGGTTGCTGGCCTGTTGGTTCCCGGCATGATTTATGCCCCCAGTCTTCAATGATCCGGGGGGTGATGTCACCGGGATCCGATAGGTGTCAGGGGATCGCTAATAGGGACCGGACCAGCGGCAGTTTTTATCGTGGCAGGTCAGCCGTAACGTGGATGCCGACTCTTGTCGCCGCAGGACAGACCAGCGCTGTTTTACAGGTCTCGGATGCGGGAGGTTTTGAGGTTGATTAAGGATTACGAGAGTATCGATGTCTTCATCGGAGTCGATGTCGGCAAGAGCAATCACCACGCGGTGGCGCTGGATAAATCCGGGAAGAAGCTGCTCGATAAGGCTTTGCCTCAGGACGAAGCGAAGCTGCGGGCGATCATCGACACACTGGCCAAAAACGGCACGCTACTGCTGGTCGTGGACCAGCCCGCCACCATTGGTGCGCTGCCGGTGGCGACGGCCCGGGCCGCCGGAATCCTGGTCGGTTACCTGCCCGGGTTGGCGATGCGCCGGATCGCGGATCTGCACCCCGGCGAGGCTAAAACCGATGCCCGGGACGCGTACATCATCGCCGAGGCAGCCCGGACGATGCCGCACACCCTGCGCTCGATCGAGGTCGCCGATGAGCAGATCGCCGAGCTGTCGATGCTGTGCGGTTTTGATGATGATCTGACCCAGCAGACCACCGCTACATCAAACCGTATCCGCGGGCTTCTGACCCAGATCCACCCGGCCCTCGAACGGGTGATCGGCGCACACCTGGACCACCCGGCAATGGCGGAGCTGCTGGTGAAATATCCGACCCCCACCGCACTGAAGACCGCCGGCCAGGCACGGGTGGCCACGTACCTGGCCAAGTTCGCCCCGCGGGCAGGCAAACACTGGGCAGCCGATATCTTTACCGCCCTCGGCGAGCAAACCGTGGTCGTCGCCGGCACCGCCGGAGCCGGCATCGTGCTGCCCCAACTGGCAGGCATGCTCGCCGGTCTGCGTAAAGCCCGGGTCGAAGTCCATACCCGGGTCGAGGCGCTCGTGGAGGCCCACCCTCTTCACCTCGTCCTGAGCTCGATACCGGCGGTCGGGATCAGGACCGAAGCCAGGATCCTCACCGAAGTCGTCGGTAAACACTTCGCCACCGCCGGGCATCTGGCCTCCTATTCCGGACTGGCGCCGGTGACCTGGCGATCAGGGACGTCCATCCGGGGAGACCACCCCTCCAGGAAGGGCAACAAGATCCTCAAGCGCGCTCTCTTCCTGTCCGCGTTCGCCGCCCTCAAGGACCCCACCTCACGGGACTACTACGACCGAAAACGCGCCCAAGGGAAACGCCACAACCAGGCCCTGATCGCCCTGGCCCGGCGCCGCTGCGACATGCTCTTCGCCATGCTCAGAGACATGAGCATCTACGAAGAAAAAAACCCCAAAAGCGGCTTGACAAAAACATAGGGACACCCCCCGGGGGTTGGGGCGGGGTCGGGCACCTTACTGCTGCTGGTCTGGGTCGCTGATCGGACGACCCTTATGGCGAGCCCTAGTGTAGTGGATGTCGTTGGAACCAACGTTGAGGTAACCACTATCGGTCTCGGTATCTGTGTAGAACACATTGCTACTGCCGTAATTCGAGAACCCATAGGAGGACCCGGCGGGGGGCTGCGCAGACGATAACCCAAAGGAGGCGCCATCCGCCGGTTGTTGTTCCGGCTGCTGCCCATCCGAAGTCGAACCCACCGAGGGGGTATTGTCACGCCTTCGATTCAGTCGCTGCCTGCGTTCTCTACTCAAGAAGTATCCCTTCACAAAAAAGCCGTTGATGATGACCCATACAACCTCAAACGCAATTGCCCATAACAGGGGTTGGATCCAGTGAACCTGCCCGATCAGCAGTGACGCCGCGACACCGATCAAGGCGCTGATGACATAACTAAACCAACTCTGAATCATTCGTTGAGTTTACCCAGTGGGAGTACCCTGTCTCGTGACCGATCGGCCATGAGACATATCAGTGAGACGCTGCCCGTCCCCGTCATCTATCCACCCCGAGTGTCGCGTGGCCATGTCTTGTGGCCTGTGTTACGCTGGCTGTAATCATCCACCCCCATGAGACACATTGGAGCAACGTTGAGCAAGCTAATTGGATACAGCAGAGTCAGTACGCGCGGGCAAGACGCCGACCGACAGACGGCGGACCTGCTGGCCGCCGGTGTGCGGCGCGATGATCTCTACACGGATCACGGATCACGGAGTCAGCGGCGGCAAGGCCAGCCGCCCCGAGTTTGACCGAGCGCGTGCCGCGCTCCATGTGGGGGATACCCTCGTGGTCACCACGCTGGACCGCTTGGGGCGGTCCACGCAGAACATGCTGGACCTAGCGCAAGAGCTCAGGGACGGCGGCGTGAACCTGCGAGTGCTCAACCTTGGCGGCGGCGACGTCGACACAGCCAGCCCGACTGGCGCCATGATGTTTACCATCATGTCCGCGCTGGCTCAAATGGAGCTCGACATCAAGCGCGAGCGCATCCGCGACAGCGTGAGCAAGCGGCGGGCGGCGGGCAGTGATCTAGGCGGCGGCGTAACCAAGTTCACGGATGGCCAGATCGAGAATGCCCAGCAACTCATAGCGGGCGGCAAGCCATCGGCACAGGTCGCCCGCGATCTGGGCATGTCCCGCGCCACGCTTTACCGGCGCATTGCGGCGCTGAGCAAGTAGCAAGACAGAACACAGAGGGCCCCACGGCATCGCGCCGTGGGGCACTCTGTGTCGTTGTCCGGTGGATGGCTCAGCTTGCGGCTGGCGCCGTCCTGTACGTGGCGATGTAGGCCTCCATATCCGCCTTGGAGCTGATGAGCACGGCGGCGCCTGCGTGCTGGATCTCGCGCACGGACAGCGGGCCCAGGCCATCGCCTGCGTTCTTCATTACGGTCTGCACTGTCTCGGGATCAAAGACGCGCTTTGAGCCCTTGCCATGCGGCCAGATAATGACGTTCATTGTGGCGCGGATGTAGTCGCGGCGGTCATCGGCAGGGGAGGTCAGCCATGTGATGGCCTCTGGCGAGTCCATCTCAGCGGTGGGCAGGCCATCCGTGGGCCGTGCTGGGCGGGCGGCCTGAACCTCCAGCTCTGTGACGCGGGCGGTTACCCGTGTCTGATTGTCACGGATGCGCTCTGTTATGGCGGAGAGCTGGGCGGGGCTGATGTCGCCATCAGCGTATGAGTGGGCAGCGTCCTGCAGCCGCTGGCGCAACGCTTGGCCCTCCAGTTCCAATGTCTGGAGTTCGGCCGCCAGCGCTGGGCTGGCCACCTCCTGCTGGCTGGCCGCCATCGCACGGAAGGCAACGGCCAGCCGATTCACAACGGCGTCCGTGTATTCCACGCGCTTACCGATGTGGCCCTTGCCGCGCACGGGGCAGCGGTAGACCTTATGCTTTACGCCGTCGCGGCCCGAGACAGTGGCGACACGCACGAGCGCGCCACAGTGGCACTGGGCAATCCCTGACAGCAGATGCACGGCCTTGTTGGACTGCGAGCGCCGCCGTGCTGGATCGCTGAGAATGGAGCATGCCGCCTGCCACACGCTCTCGGAAACTATGGCTGGAAACTCTGACAGGCCGATCACCTCGCCATGCAAGGTGGCAAGGCCCGCGTTCCGCGGCCTCTGTATCACCTGCCGGAGCTGCGTGTATCCCCACGGTTTGCCGAGGCTGGTAGTTATCCCCGCGGCGTTGATCTCCCGCACCCAAGAGCCGAGCGTTCGGCCACCGAGTACATGTTCAAAGGCGCCCCGTACGACGGCGGCCTCTGTCTCACAGATGATGGGAACGCCGTCCTCAAAGACCCAGCCGAACGGACGAGCGCCGCCCGTCCACTTGCCAGCGCGGGCCTTCTGTTCTATCGCGCGCTTGATGCGCTCCCCCTTCTGGTCCGACTCATAACGGGCAGCGGCGCCAAGCATGCGGGCTACCATCTTGCCCGAGCCTGTAGCAAGGTCCAGCTCACCCGACTTGACCGCGTGCGTTGTCACGTTGGCGGCATTGCATACGTCAATGTACCGCTCCAGCTCTACTGGGCGGCGGTGCAGGCGGTCAGTGTGCCAGCAAATGACGGCCGACGCCGCGCCCGCTTCAAGTAGGCTGAGCATCGCCTCATACTCCGGGCGCCGCTTACCCGAGTACGCGCTGATGTCGTTGTCTATGAAGACCCGAGCGACGGCCAGACCCTGCTGCGCGGCAAGTGCCCGGCAATCCTCCTCTTGGCGCTGAACGCCCAAGCCCTCACCGCTGCGGTCTTGGCTGATCCTGCAATAGATGAACGCCTGTTGTGTCTCCATGCTGGGAGTCTATCGCTTATCGCGGGTGAGCAATGCCGGGCCTGCCCGGGATGTGCAGCATCCATGCGAATTCCGCGCATGACGCGGTGACGAAGCTTTGTACCCTCCCGTTGTTGGCGGGAGCCAACATTAGTGCCTCCTTCGTGGTGCCGACGGTGGCTTCCTGCATCGACCTGGTGGTCCACTGCGTCCGGCTGCCCAACGGCCGCCGGCAGGTCTCGGAAATCCTCTTCCTAGGCCGGCGGGTGGAAAACGGCGTCATCGAATCAGGCACCGTCTTCGCCACGACCAGCGCCGGGCTCCAGGCCGTGGCCGCCTCCATGCCTTCGCCGGAAAAGTTCGCCGCCGCCGGGTACGATGTCGCGGCGCTGCTGGAGGCCGGCTGATGTCCGCGGCCGTTGGTCTGCTCGCCGGACTGGGCTTGTTCCTGATCTGGTGGTCCTGCTGGCAGGTGCCCCGGCGTGCCGGGCGTCGGGAGCGGGTGGACCGCATCCATGAACTGCTGCTGCGCGCGGGTGTCGAAAGGGTCAGTTCCACCGGGCTGCTTTTCAGCTGCGTTTGTCTGGGACTTCTGGCGGTGCTGGTGTTTTACCTGCTGACGCGCTCATTGCCAATTGCGCTGTGCTTCGGCTTCTTTGGCGGTTATCTCCCGCTCGCGGCCGTACGTTGGAGAGCACGACGGCGGACGGCCGTGCTCCGGCAGCTGTGGCCCGATGTGGTGGACCATTTGCGTTCAGCCATCCGAGCCGGTCTGTCCCTGCCCGAGGCACTGATTCAGCTGGGGGACAAGGGGCCGGAGGAGCTGCGTCATTTCTTCATCGATTTCGGCTCCGACTACCGGGCCGGCGGCCGGTTCGACCATTCGCTGACGATACTCAAGGACAGGCTGGCGGATCCCGTTGCGGACCGGATCGTTGAAGCCCTGCGCCTCACCCGCGAGGTAGGGGGCACGGACCTCGGCCGATTGTTGGGCACGCTCGCCGAATTCCTGCGGGACAACGCCCGGACCCGAAGCGAGCTGGAGGCCCGGCAATCGTGGACGGTGAATGCGGCACGGCTCGCTGTTGCGGCGCCGTGGCTGGTTCTGATGCTTCTGGCAACCCGTCCCGAGGCGGTCTCGGGCTATAACTCCGCCGCCGGTTGGCTGGTCCTGACGAGCGGCCTTTTCGTCTCAGTCATCTGCTATCGCGTAATGCTTGGAATCGGCACCCTGCCCGCGGACGAGCGGGTCCTCCGATGACAACTGCCATTTCCCTTGCGGTGGTTTCCGGACTGGTCCTTGGGGCCGGCCTCTGGCTGGTCCTGGTCAGGCTGCCTTTCATGCGCCAGCCCAGCTTTGCGCAGCGCATCGAACCACAGCTGCGTTCCGTAGTGCGGCAATCCCGGCTGCTGCACGACGCCGACGGGCCGGAGGTGCTTTTCGGTCCACTCGAGCGCATTCTTCGCGCGATGACGGTCGATGCCGTGCGTTGGCTGGGCCGTTTCAATATCGGCACGGCGGCCCTGACGGCACGGTTGCAGCAAGCCGGTCAACGCCACACCGCACTCGATTTTCGTGCAGGCCAGCTCATTTGGGCGGCGGCAGGATTCATCCTGGCCGTAGTGGCTGCGCTGCTGTCCGCGGCGGGGGGACGGCTTAATCTGCCGTTGGCCCTCCTTGGCGCCGTAGCTCTGCCGGCCGCTGCGTTTGTTATCAAGGACTACCTGCTGTCAGTCCGGATCAAGCGCCGCGAACGACGCATCATCGCCGAATTCCCGAGTCTGGCCGAGCTGATGGCGCTCGCTGTCAGCGCCGGAGAAAGTGCCACCGGCGCACTTGAAAGGGTCTGCCGGTCCTCCCGAGGTGAGCTGGCCGGCGAGTTCGGCCAGGTACTGGCACAGACGCGCAGCGGGATCCCGCTGGGACAGGCCCTAACGGGACTGTCCCAGCGCAGCCGGGTGGTGCCCCTGGTTCGCTTTGTGGACGGCGTCATCGTGGCCATCGAACGCGGTACCCCGCTGGCTGACGTGCTCCGTGCCCAGGCCCAGGACGTCCGTGATACGGCGAAGCGGGAACTGATGGAGTCCGCGGGTCGGAATGAGATCGCCATGATGGTGCCGCTTGTCTTCGGAGTGCTTCCATTGACCATTATTTTCGCGGTTTTCCCGGGGCTTGCGCTGCTCCGGCTCGGTTTCTAACGCAGGGACAGACAGGTACGAAAATGACTGACAACTCGCAAAGGGGTAATCCGATGAAACACCTGAAACCGGCGCCGTTGGTATGGCTCGTCGCGTTCTGTACACTCGCGACGCTTTTGACGCGGCGCGGTTCGGCCCGCATCCCTGGCGCGCCGTCGTCGTCCGGCACCGTGGACGACGACGGCGGCCACGACCCCGGTGACCGCGGCGATGTACCCGGCTGGGTCATGATCACATTGATGTCCGCGGTGCTGGTGGCCGGGTTGTTGGCCATTGCCGGTCCCGCTCTGGAAGGGCTCTTCAACCAGGCCATCAGCCAGGTCAACAAGGGCGGATGATACCGAAATGAAGGCGATGACACGGCGATGGAGAACCGTGTCCGTGCCGGAAGCGGGAACCGTGTCCGGGTCCGGGTCCGAAGCGAGAAGTAGTATGTCCGTGCCGGAAGGCACAGCCGGGATGTGCTGCGGCGGCACGCCCGGACCAGGCTCGGACGCCGAATCGGGATCCGCCGTGGTGGATTTTGTTTTGGTCGGGGCGCTTCTGACGGTGCTCTTTCTGGCCGTTGTCCAGTTGGCCCTGGTGCTGCACGTCCGCAATACTGCGGTGGATGCGGCCGCCTCTGGAGCGAGATACGGAACGCTCGCCGATCGGGGAGCGGCGGACGCGAAGACACGCACGGAGCAGCTGATCTCGGCAGCTCTGAGCCCGGACTATGCCAAGGAGGTTACGGTTACGGAAGAGATGTATCTCGGCATCCGCACACTCAAAGTGACCGTGCGGAGCCCGCTGCCCGTGCTTGGGCTGATCGGACCGGGATCGGCACTGGAGGTGTCCGGGCATGCCGCGCTCCAGCCCTAATACGATGGGGAGGACGTTCCTGCGACAGCGGTTGGCAGGATGCCGAGGGGCAGGAAACCAAAAGACCGGAGTCCGGGGCGCCGAAGATGAACGGATCGACGACCGGACTCCCGGAGTCTCAGAGCAGGGGAACGCTGTGGTGGAGTTTGTTTTCCTAGCCGTACTTCTGATGATTCCCGTGGTGTATCTGGTGATTACCGTGGGACAGATGCAAGGTGGCGCTTATGCCGTCACCGGTGCTGCGGATCAGGCCGCCAAGGTGTATGTTTCCGCACCCGATCCGGCATCCGCGCGGGCGGCTGCGGAGGAAGCGGTCCTGCTGGCTATGGCGGACCATGGCTTCAGTGACGGCAGAGCGCGGTTGGACATCAGCTGTGAGCCCGCGGGCTGCCTCAGCCCGGGAGCGCTTGTCACGGCGACGGTCACGCTTGCCGTCCCGCTGCCGCTCGTCCCGTCGCTGCCAGGCGGAGCCTTGACGGCAGCGACGGTGGATGCGGCCGCGAGTCAGATTGTCGGCCGATTCCGGTGACGGAGGGCCAGCATGGGAGTATCGGCGTTCGCGCGCGGGTTCGAAGTATCTGCAGCCATCCGCACCCGCGCCGTCCCAACGGCGATGCCGAGAGCGGCGAGCTGATGGTGATGATCATCGGTTACGTAGTCCTGGCCCTGCTGCTGGTCACCGTGGTGGCGGCTGTTTCGAGCGTGTACCTCGGACATAAGAAGCTCCTGTCCGCAGCAGACGGAGCAGCCGTGGCCGCGGCGGACAGCTTCACCCTCGCCGGGGTGGCTGGAAACTCCGGGGCCCCGGTCACCATTTTGTCCGGCGACGGTGTGCGGGCGGCGGCTTCCGCCTACCTGAACCGGAACAGCAGCTACAGGCACATTTCCGGGCTGACCCTCGGCGGCGGAACCGGGACCGCGGACGGGCGGACCGCCCGCGTGACGTTGGCCGCCGTCGTCCATCCGCTTTTTATCAATTTCCTGATTCCGGACGGAATCGCCGTTACCGCCACGAGCACGGCGCGCTCGCAGTTGACCCGTTGATGCCCAGTCCCGGCATCCCTGTCCGGCACGCTGGTCCGGCAAGTCATTTCCGGTGATGCCGTAGGCTTGAGGATCATGGCTGAAATCGATTTTGCTGCAGAAATCCGCGCGCTCCGCGCCACCTACCTCTCCATAGAGCAGGTGTCCGAAGTGGACGCGCTCAAGGAATCCATCGAAGATCTGAGCGACCAGGCCGGGACGCCGAACCTGTGGGATGACCCCGCGGCGGCGCAGAAGATCACCTCACGGCTCTCGCACGCGCAGTCCAAGCTGGAAAAGCTTGAGTCGTTGCAGGCCCGGATCGATGACCTGGAGGTCCTGGTCCAGCTCGCGCAGGAAGAGAACGACGCCGACACGCTGGCCGAGGCGGCGAAGGACCTGCCCGTGCTGCGGAAGGCGCTGCAGGAGCTGGAGGTAGTCACGCTGCTGGCCGGCGAATACGACGAGCGCGAAGCCGTGGTGACAATCCGTTCCGGCGCGGGCGGCGTGGACGCGGCGGATTTTGCCGAAATGCTGCTGCGGATGTACCTGCGCTGGGCCGAGCGCCACGGTTATCCGACAACGGTGATGGACACCTCCTATGCGGAGGAAGCTGGACTGAAATCCGCCACGTTTGAAGTGAAGGCCCCGTACGCTTTCGGCACGCTGAGCGTGGAGGCGGGCACGCACCGGCTGGTGCGCATCAGTCCCTTTGATAACCAGGGCCGCCGGCAGACGTCATTCGCGGCCGTGGAAGTCATTCCGCTGATCGAACAGACGGACAGCATCGATATACCAGATAATGAAATCCGGGTGGATGTGTTCCGCTCCTCGGGCCCCGGCGGGCAGTCCGTGAACACCACGGATTCCGCAGTGCGCCTGACCCATATCCCGACGGGCACTGTGGTTTCCATGCAGAACGAGAAATCGCAGCTGCAGAACCGGGCGGCGGCGCTGCGGGTGCTGCAGTCGCGCTTGCTGCTGCTCAAGAAGGCCGAGGAGGACGCCGAAAAGAAGCTGCTGGCCGGCGACGTGAAGGCATCTTGGGGCGATCAAATGCGTTCCTACGTGCTCAATCCGTATCAGATGGTCAAGGATCTGCGAACCGAGTACGAGGTGGGCAATACCTCGGCTGTGCTCGACGGCGAGATTGACGACTTTATTGACGCCGGCATCCGCTGGCGTGCGGATAACCGCAATGCCGAGGCGCAGTAGCGGCGCCCTTGGCCGAACGCCACGGCTCCCGCCCGAAGTGTCACCGCTTCCGACCGAATGCCACGGCTCCCCGTCCGTAGCGTCACCGATTCCTGAGGTGAGCACACTGCAGCGCGTGGTGAGCGGTGGCGCCTCAGCGTGCGGTGAGCGAGCCGGCGTACAGATCCAGCAGGGCCGGAAGGCCGCCGTGCTCACGGGCCCGGCGCTGACGCGCGGAGCCCGTGCCGTGCTCCGCGATACGCGCCAGCCCGTCGGCGACGAAGCCGGAATCGTCCGTTGCGTGCAGGGCCGCCTCCACCGTCTTGACCAAGGTGGTTAACACCTCGGGCGCGGGAGCCAAGTGCCCGGTTTCCGGGTGGACAAGCTGCCCGCGGAGGCCATGCCGGGCCGCCTGCCACAGCGAAGCGTCGAGGATTTCCGGGGTGAATTCCTCGGCGTTCTGCCACGAGTCACTCAGCGCGGCTGTCACCAATGCCCGGAGCAATACCGCCAAGAGCACGGAATCGTGTGCCTCAAGCTGGGCATCGCAGGCGCGCACCTCCAGGGTGGGATAGTTCTCCGACAACCGGGCCACCCACGTGATCACACCCCTGTCTAGGATGACTCCCGTGTCCACCAGGTGCTGGACCCGTGCTTCGTAATCGGCGCCGTTCTTGAAGACCGGAGGCAGCCCCTGAACCGGCCAGCGCCTGTAGCTCACGGTGCGCCAGCTTTCGAAGCCGCTGTCCCGGTCCCGCCAGAACGGCGAGTTAGCGCTGAGCGCCACAATGGCGGGCAGCCAGGGCCGGATCCGGTTCAGGGCCGTCACACCGGCGTCCTTGTCAGGGATCTGGATGTGGACATGCAGTCCGTTGATGTACTGATCCGCAACGATGGCACGGGCGCTGTCCCGCATCTGGTGGTAGCGACGCTTATCCGTGATTTCTGGCGGGGCCTCCGCCATGCGGGGTGCGGTTCCCGTGCCCGCGGCGCGGGCCAGGGATTTGTACGCCGCCTTGGCCAGCTGGCCGCGGAATGCCAGCAGTGACTGGAGTGCTTCGTCGGCCGTGGTGCACGGGGGAGTGGATGTTTCCAGCTGGCAGGTCAGCAGTTCCGGCTGAATATCGTCGTCGTCCACTTGCCGCGACGCCTGCAGGAAACCACTGACCGTCGCGCTGCTGAACTTCGGCAGACCCGTGGTGGAATCCACCAGCAGGTACTCTTCCTCGATCCCGAAGGTGACCATGGCTGCTCCTCTCCAGTGCAGGGTCCGGACAATGGCGGCCCTGACAACGGCCGTTCGGGCGGTAGGGCCGTGACAACGTCACGAGCCTATCGGAGGCACCGAAATGTTACACACAGGTCTCGTCCAGGACGACACGCCCCTCGGGCTGCACGGGATCGGCGCGGGCGAGTGTCTATAGTCGATAAGCCGGTGGTTTCTTCCCCAAGCCAATACCCCAGCACCGGCCCGTCAGAATTCGCGCTGACTGGGTCCAGAAGAGCCATGATTCGTTTCGATAACGTCACCAAGATTTATGACCAGAAGACCCGTCCGGCCTTGGACTCGGTCTCCCTGGAAATTGACCGCGGGGAGTTCGCCTTCCTTGTCGGTGCCTCCGGCTCCGGCAAATCCACGTTCCTGCGCCTGGTGCTGAAGGAAGACCATGCCACCCGCGGCGCCGTGTACGTCGCTGGGCAGAACGTGGCAAATATTTCCAGCTGGCGCGTGCCCAAGCTGCGCCGCGGCATCGGCGTCGTGTTCCAGGACTTCCGGTTGCTGCCCAATAAGACGGTCTTCGCCAATGTGGCCTTTGCCATGCAGGTGATCGGCAAAAGCCGTGACATCATCCGCGAGACCGTGCCCGAGGTGCTCAAGACCGTCGGGCTTGAGGGCAAAGAGAACAGGCTCCCGCACGAGCTCTCTGGAGGCGAGCAGCAGCGCGTGGCAATCGCGCGCGCCGTCGTCAATAAGCCCGCCATCCTGCTGGCTGACGAACCCACCGGAAACCTGGACCCCACCACCTCGCTGGGCATCATGAAGGTGCTGGACAAAATCAATCAGAACGGCACCACCGTAGTGATGGCAACGCACGACGACGACATCGTCAACTCGATGCGCAAGCGGGTCATCGAACTGCGCAACGGCGTGGTTCTCCGCGACGAGGCCAAGGCCTTGTACACGTCGATGATTCCCGTGGTCCAAGCCGCAGGGTCCGACCGTGAACCATTTGCGGAGGCCCCCGAGTGAGACTTGCTTTCATCCTCGGCGAAATCGGCGGAGGTCTTCGCCGGAATGTTTCCATGGTCGTTTCCGTCATTCTGGTGACCTTTGTGTCACTGACGTTTGTCGGTACGGCCGGCATGCTGCAGATGCAGATCAACCAGATGAAGGGCTACTGGTACGACAAGGTCCAGGTTGCCGTCTTCCTCTGCGTTGACACCTCGACCTCCCCGACTTGCGCCTCCGGACCGGCCACGGACGAGCAGAAAAAGAACATCGAAACCCTGCTGGATTCCGCCGCCGTGAAACCGTACGTGACCAGCTGGGCCTACGAGTCACAGCCGGACGCGCTGAACCACTTCAAGGAGCAGTTCGCGAATTCGCCGATCGTTGATTCGGTCACCGCGGATCAGCTGCCGGCATCGTTCCGGATCAACATGGTCAATCCGGAGAAGTACGAGATCATCAATGAGACCTTCTCGGCGACGCCGGGGGTGGAGACGGTGATCGACCAGCGGCAGCTGTTGGAGCGGCTCTTCTCCGTGATGAACATAGCCTCCCTGGTGGCGGTGGGCATCGCCGGGCTGATGATTGTCTGTGCCATCCTGCTGATCGCCACCACCATTAAGCTGTCCGCCTTCAGCCGACGCCGGGAAACCGGGATCATGCGGCTGGTCGGGGCCTCGAAGGCAGTGATCCAGTTGCCCTTTGTGATGGAAGGAGTGGTCGCGGCCGTGATCGGTGCCATGCTGGCATCCGGGACAGTCTGGGCGGTGGCCAAGTTCTTTATTCAGGACTATCTGGCGGACCAGTACAAGGACACGGCATTTATCTCCGCCAACCAGGTGCTGATCCTGACGCCGGGGCTGATAGTTCTGGGGATCCTGCTGGCCGGGGTATCCTCGCTATTGACCCTGCGTAAGTATCTGAAGGTTTAGCTTGCTGATCATCGAGGAGAAAATTTCCATGCGCCAGTTGTCCCGGCAGGAGCGCTCCGGCCACGGCATGCTGCGCCGCCGTGCCGTCGGGGCCGCGGTGGCGGCAGTGCTGGCTGCCGGACTGCTCGGAGCCGTACCAGCCCAGGCAGATAACCTCGATGACCAGGCCCAGGCGCTGCAGAATCAGGCGAACGAGGTGGAATCATCCTTGGAGTTCCTCGACGCCGGCATCGCCACTGCCGCTGCCAACCTCACGTTGTACCGCGGCCAGCTGCCCGGTGCGCAGGCCGCGCTTTCGGATGCCCAGGCCCGGGTCAGCATTGCCACTTCAGAGGTGGATGCGCTGGCGGCCCGCGTGGATCTTGCGCAGCAGAACAAGGATAAGATCAGTTCGCAGATCCAGTCGGATAAGCAGAAATTGATTGACACTAAGAAGCTGATCGGGCAGATCGCGGCCCAGTCCTACAAATCCGGGGGAGTTCCCCCGAACCTGAGCCTTTTCTTCGGCTCCAGCGCCAACGGAAACCTGGCGGATGGCATGGACCTGGCGGACCAGGCAATGCGGAGCCAGAATTCGGTGTTGGACAAGCTCTCGCAGCAGAACGCCACGAACGTGAATTCGCAGGCACGGCTGGTGGCCGTGGAAGCGGAAATCAAGGATCTCAAGGGCAAGGCCGATGCGGCGCTGGCAGCCGAAAAGACCGCCATGGCCGACGCCGCGGCCAAAAAGGCGGCCGTGGATAAACTGATCACCGATGCCGCCGCGCTGGATGCCGAGCTGACCGCCAAGAAGCCTCAGATCCAGGCCCAGATGGCCGCCGTTAAAGCGCAGCAGGATGACGTGGCGAGCCAGATCGCCGAGCGTCAGCGCAAGGAACGCGAAGCCGCCGCGGCGGCAGCTGCCGCGGCCGCCAGGGCGCAGGGCAACACCGGGTACGTGGCCCCGCCGCCGGGGAATCCCTCGGCCTTCGGACTGGCACATCCCTTTGCCGCCAACATTCCCATTACCTCCGGGTACGGCTGGCGTGCCGTTCCAGCCGGCACCATGGACTTTAACGGCACCGGCTCCTATCTGCACAGCGGCATCGACTTCGGTGCACCGTGCGGAACCCCGATCTACGCGCCTGCCGCCGGTAACGTTGTCCTGGCGGGACAGACAAATGTGGTCACCGGTGGCGGCAACGTGCTGTGGATCAGCCACGGCGTGGTGCAAGGCAACGCGCTGATGACGGTCTACTACCACAACAGCTCCGTGCTGGTCTCGGTGGGGCAGCACGTGGAGGCCGGCCAGCTGGTCGCGTACTCCGGCAGCACCGGCAACTCCACCGGCTGCCACGCGCACTTCGAAACCTGGCTCAATGGCTCGCCGGTGGACCCGATGACCATTCTGGGCCGCTAGAGGAACGCCGCGGTCCGCTGGCGTAGACTGGTTCACCTCTGGAACTTGCTCGTCCAGCGCCGACCGTACAATCAATCAGGACATCCGAGGAGTAATGCCGTGCCTAAAGAAAGTGGCCGCAAGGTGGTGGCCACCAACCGCAAGGCCCAGCACGACTACCACGTGATGGATACCTACGAGGCCGGACTGGTGCTGATGGGCACCGAGGTCAAGTCCCTGCGCGAGGGCCGTGCCTCCCTGGTGGACGGCTTTGCCACCCTCTACAACGACGAGCTCTGGTTGGAATCCGTGTACATCCCGGAATACCTCAACGGCAGCTGGACCAACCACTCGGCCCGCCGCCGCCGGAAGCTGCTGCTGCACCGCGAGGAGCTGGAGAAAATCACGCACAAGACACGTGAATCCGGTTTCACCATCGTCCCGCTGCAGCTGTACTTCCTGGACGGCCGGGCTAAGGTGGAAATCGCGATCGCCAAGGGTAAGAAGGACTACGACAAGCGCCAGACGCTGCGCGAAAAGCAGGACAACCGCGAAGCCCTGCGCGCCATGCGGGAGAAGAACCGCAGCTAGATGCCGGCACTGGAGCAGTTTTTCGGAACCTGGGCGCTGGATCCCTGGGCGCTGGCGCTCGTACTGGCGGCCGGACTGCTGTATGGCACCGGCCTGGTACGTGCCCGGGCCGCCGGCATCCGATGGCCGTTATGGCGGGTGCTCAGCTTTTATCTGTTGGGTCTGGGCAGCTTCGCCTGGATTTCCTTCGGATTCCTGGGCACCTACTCGTCCGACTTGCGCTGGGCCTTCTCGGTCCGGCTGGCACTGCTGCTTTTCGTCGTTCCGATCCTGCTCTCGCTGGGTCTGCCGCTCGGACTGACCCAGGCGGCCATCGCCAATCCCAGCCTCCGCCAACGGCTGAGTGTGCTGGGCCGGTGGCCGATGAAGTTCTTCGGTAACGCAGTCATTGCCCCACTGGTGGGTCTGCTGCTGTTCTCCGCGATGCTCACGCCGCTGGCCGGAGTTGCCAGACTCAGCCCGCTGGCGGAGGGGACGCTGAGCGTGGGCATACCGCTGTTGGGGCTGCTGCTGGTGCTCCCGATCACCGAGGCCGGCACCCGGACCAGCACGTCGCTGCTGATGCTGCAGTTTGTGTTTGCCTTCATCGAGCTGCTGGCGGACGCCATCCCCGGCATTCTGCTCCGGTTGAACAGTGCCGTGCTGGATGGGGCCGCCAATGTGACCGGCGCCCGGCCGGCGTGGTTCCCCAACCCACTGCGGGACCAGCAGCTGGCCGGGGACTGGCTCTGGTTCATCTGCGAGGCCGCGGACCTGCCGATCATCATCCTGCTCTTTGTCCGCTTCTCCCGGACGGACAAAGGGGAACGCAAGGAAATCGATGAGATGAGCGACGACGAAATGGACGCGCTTAACGAGGCGCACCTGCGCCAGCGCGGCTAGCTCCGCAGTGGTCGGCCGTAGGCTGGGCGGGAGGCATGAGGGGCGCACGGACTTAAAACCTCACGCAATGAAACTTCACGGAATGAGACTGCACGGAATGAGACTGCACGGATTTGAAACCACACAGAATAAGACTGCACCGCCGTGAAACGCACTAGTCGCCGCAGGTGGGCCGCCCTGGCGACCGGTGTGGTGGTCCTCTTGGCCGTCGTGTTGTCCATCAGCGTCATGTCGCTGGGTGCCTCTGGACCGGGGCGGCCGGGGGCCGGCGGCTCAGGCGCACCGTCCGCTTCGCCGTCGGCCACGGTTTCCGGGAGCCCGACAGCGGTGCCGCCCGTTTCTGTCCCGGCCGCAGGCACCGCTCCGGTAGCGGGCACGACGGCGCCCGGCCAGCCGCCGTCGTCGGCCCCCGTTTCAGCCCAGCTCGCCGCCGCACAACAGCGACTGGCAACCATGACGCCGGAGCAGAAGGTCGGGCAGGTGCTCATGGTGAGCTCGCCCGTGACCGGCGCGGACGCGGCCGCTCTGACCGCTCTGACCAGTTACCATGTGGGCAACGTCTTCCTTAAGGGCCGCGGCTACGACGGAACCGCCGCCGTCGCCGGCGTGGTGGCGTCGCTGAAGGCCCAGGTTTCGGCCCAAAGCACCGCTGGGGTCAGCCAGTTCATCGCCACCGACCAGGAGGGCGGCATGGTGCAGATCATGAACGGCCCGGGCTTCTCCGCGATGCCGGCCGCGATTGACCAGGGCGCCCTTGATCCCGTACAGCTGCGCGCGGATGCCCGGCTCTGGGGCAGCCAGCTGGCCGGCGCCGGTATCAACGTTAATTTTGCCCCCGTGCTCGACACCGTCCCCAGCGCCGGCTTTGCCCCCGCCAATGCACCGATTGGGCACTTCGGACGCCAATACGGTTTCACCCCCGAAGCGGTTTCAGCCCACGGAACCGCCTTCGCCAACGGCATGGCCGACGGCGGTGTGGCGGCCGTCGCCAAACATTTCCCGGGCCTGGGCCGGGTGACAGCGAATACGGACACCAGCAGCGGCGTCGTGGACGGCACCACCGTCCGGAACGATCCGTTCATCGCGCCATTCCGGGACGCCGTGCGGTCCGGCGTGCGCTGGATGATGATCTCCAACGCCGACTACCCGGCCATCGACCCGGCGCGGATGGCCCCGTTCTCCTCCGTCATCATGGACGGCATGGTCCGTGGCGACCTCGGCTTCAGCGGCATCATCGTCTCCGACGACATCTGCGACGCCGTGCAGCTCTCCCCGGTGGCGCCCAGAGACCGGGGCGCCGGTTTCATCGCAGCCGGCGGCACCATGGCACTGTGCACGAACCAGACGATCCTGCCGCAGCTCTACCACGGCATGCTGGACCGGCAGGCCGCGGATCCGGCCTTCGCTGCAATGGTGGACGCCGCCGCGCTTAAGGTCCTGGAGGTCAAAGCGGAGAGCGGCCTTCTCCCGCGCTGACCTGCCGGGCGCGCCGGGCACGGCTGGTATGGCCGGATCGAGCGGCAGAATCAATTGCGGCCCGGGGCCCGGGCCGGGGAACGAGCCCGGGGCCAGAGCCGGCCGGACCGGGAATACATGGCCGCGCCATGTGCGTTATACTGAGTAATCCGCTGGTGCCGCAAGCACCCTCGGGGTTTGATAACACAACATGGGGATGACTGGTTTCGACGGTGTTCGTCGCGACAGGTGAAGCGGGCCGAGGATACAGGGTTATCTCGTAAACGCTCTCTGTAAACCAATAAGTGCCAAAACATCGCGCACTGACTTCGCTCTTGCTGCCTAAGCAGTAGGACAGTCCGTCAGACCGGGTCTGCTCTCGTCCCGGATCCTGGCGTCATTTAGAGGGCCACTGCTCTACGCCTTTGTTACAGGGGCGTAGGGGACTCTTATGTAACTGAGCCTGGCAGCTACTCGTTTGCAGGATAGCTGGGGCTGAGAAAAACCGACGCAAACTGCGCCCGGAGAAGACCTGACAACACAACATCGGACGGGGGTTCAATTCCCCCCATCTCCACGACAAAACAGCAGACCGGAGGCATTTTGCCTCTGGTCTGCTGTCATTTGTGGCGACAGTGGCGTCACAGATTCACGCTCTTGACCTTGATCGGTCCTGCGCAGCCGCAGTGGCCGCGCTATCTCGTGTATTGTGTCTTGGCGGGCCACGGATCCGTCCCTGCTGCCGCTAGGCTGTAACGGGTAGACCGGAGCCGGTATGCCCAGCAGTCGATTCATGCCCTGAAGGAGCGCCCCCGTTGAGCCACGCCGCGCAGCTGTCCCGGAATCTCGCCGTTGATGACACCAGGCTGGTGGCGTACACGCTCGGATCGGGACCGGACACCTACATCCTGATCCACGGCATTGGGATGTCGTCCCGGTACTTCCGCCCCTTGGCCCGGGAACTGTCACAGCACGCCACGGTTCACATGTTTGATCTGCCCGGTTTTGGCAACGCTCCGAAGCCCCGCCGGCCTTTGTCCATTGAGGATTACGCCCGGATCATGTGGCGGTGCCTGGATCAACTGGGCGTGTCCAATCCAATTCTGGTCGGGCATTCGATGGGCTGCCAGGTGGCGGTGGAGATGGCGCGGCAGCGCGCGTCCGCCGGGGCGGCGGTTCTGATGGGGCCAGCCGTCAACCAGCGGGAACGCAGCGCGTGGCAGCAGGGTCTGCGTCTGATGCAGGACACATTCCGGGAGCCTTTGGCCGCCAATCTGGTGGTATTTTCCGATTATGCGCTTCGTTGCCGGCTCCCGTGGTACTTTGCAAATCTGCCCGTCATGCTCAGCTACGCCCTTGAGGAGGCCATCGAGGACCTAACAGTTCCGGTGCTGATTTTGCGCGGCGGACGGGATCCGATTGCGCCGCGGGAGTGGACCGCCGAGCTGGCCGCCCGATGTCCGGTAGCCGAAACAGCTGAAATTGCCTCCGCGGGCCACATTTTGATGTACCGTCGTCCCGCCGAAGCAGCCGTTCATCTCCTATCGCTCCGGGCCCGCGTATGAAGCCGTGGACAAAGGCCAAGGCGTGGATCTTGGACTACGTTTACGTCGGATTCTGGCAGGTCCGCGGTATTCTGTTCCGCGGCTCGGCGGAGGAGCTGCTGCTTAAGGTGCGCCCCGGCGCCGCGCCCGTGCTGCTGATTCCGGGCATCTACGAGAATTGGCGCTTCCTGCGCCCGGTGGCCGACCGGCTGCACGCGCTGGGCCACCCGGTGCACGTGGTCGCGGGCCTGGGCTACAACCGCGGCACCATCCCCGCCATGGCCGCGCTGGTGGAGAACTATCTGCTGGCACAGGACCTGAGGGAAGTCGTCGTCGTGGCGCACAGCAAGGGTGGGCTGATCGGCAAATGCCTGATGACGGGCACGACGGCGGCGGACCGGGTCAGCGCTATGGTGGCCATCAATACCCCCTTTTCGGGGTCCGTTTACGCGCGGTACGCGCCGACGCGCACGATCCAGGCGTTCTCGCCGAACGATTCGCTGCTGCGCCGACTGGGGGACAACCTCGGGGTTAATGACCGGATCACGGCAATTTACAGCAGCTTTGATCCGCACATTCCCGGCGGCGGACAGCTGCAGGGCGCGACGAACATCCGGCTTGAGGCGATGGGACATTTCCGGCCCATCGGGGATCCTGTGCTGCTGCAGGCCGTGGAGGAAGCGGTCGGGGCAGCGTAGGGGCCGAATCACTGCCCAGCTGGGCAGGGTTGGGTTCTTCAGCTATGTCGCGGGGAGATCCTGCGCGCAGAGACCGGACCGATGGCGCACGGGATGTCCGCCGCCGACGCTGCCCACATGGCCGCTCAAGTTCGTTTACGGCGAGCCTGAGCAGGCCAAGGTTAAGGCCGACGGCGCCCCGGCATCCGGCGGTGCGCGGCGTCGGCGACGGACCGCCCGGCGAGGATAAACTGGCAGGAAATCCACTTCAGAGATTGGCGAGCTGGGGGAGTACGGACGAACATGGGCTGTACGTCGACGGCGGCCAGGGCGAGGCCGTCCGCGTCCCGCAGGCGGATTCCACCTTGGTGAAGGTGCCCGGCGTGCTGGCCGCCAAGCGGCTTGGAGCCGAGCGCATCATTGCCATGTCCCGGCACGCGGACCGGCAGGCGCTCGCCCGGGACTTCGGAGCGACGGACATTCTGGTGGAGCGCGGGGACGACGGCGCCGCGAAGGTCCGTGCGCTGCTCGGCGGAGTGCTCGCGCAAGGTCTTTGACGTCGTCATGCCTTGGGGCCGGCTCCCGAGGCGTATAGGGCCATGGACGAAAGGCGTGCAATCAAGGTGCTGCTCAGGCCGTGAACCGGGCGCCGGCACGTTAGGGCCGCGGGGTGCAGATATGCGGCAGAAGTGCCCCGGGTTGGGTGCTGCCGTGAGACAGTGGGGCCATGAGGGATAACGGTGATCGGAGCCCGTCGGGGGAGGCCGGCGCGTCGGATCGGACCGGAGCGGATTCGGTGTCTGTGGCGGCGGAACGACCGGTGGTGCGGTGGCGCCCCGGGTTCGGTTGGATCGTCAGACATCCGCTCCAGGCCGGCTGGGTCTGGGTGGGCTTCTGGGTAGCCCTGATTGTGCTGGACGAGTTTATGGATTTGGCGGGCTGGGCCTGGTATGTGTTCGTCGGCCTGGCTGCCTTGCCGACACTGGTGGCCACGATCGCGGTGCTGCACGCCACGCCACGGAAATACCTCAAGACGGTTTCGGAGACTGTGCTCAACCACTTTTTCGTACGCTTCCTGGCGCTGGTGACGGCTTTTGTGATTTGGGGCGTCTCGGTGGTGATGAGCGCCTCCATCTCGACCACAATCCAGTCTGTCGTCGGAGATACGGAACGGGAGGTCACCGCGTTCGGCTTCCACTTGCTGCTGGCGACGTTCCCGCTTGTGGTCAGCGTGCTCTGGCTGGCCTTCATTATCCGCTGCGCCTGGTTCCTTCGCCGCCTGCGCGGATGGCGGGAGCATCCCGCGCGTTCCAAGGTGCCGAAAAAGTTCCTCCGCAGCCGACCGCAGCTTCGCGGTGTTGTAATCGGGCTGGCCCACCCGGGGCTGCTGCTGGTTGCCGGGCTCGGGACGTCGATTCTGGCCCTGGTGGTGAACGCTGTGGACCTAACGCTGAACGTCATTGTCTGACCAGAAGTGGGAGCCCGGGCGGCGCTCGAAAAGGCGCCATCAACAGCTGAGTGGTGGAAGGACATAGCCCGCCACCACTCACCCCCCCAACTACATGTTGTCCGGCCCAAACACCCCGGGTTCACATATTCATCATTATTGCACGTACTAATGATTTTGTGGGCACGCGGTCCGTCAGGTGACAGACCAAGTGCCGGAAGCGCTATTCTCGGGCCAACGGCCGGCACGCTGAACCGTTGCCAGTGCTCCACAGAGATATCCAGACGAGGGCGAGGCCAACGGCCATACAGACAATGGCGCCGTAGGCGAACAGATCGATCAGCAGGAAAACCGGCAGCGACGCAACCTGCAGCGCGGTCAGCGCCAGCACCATCGCAAACGAGCTGCAGATGAGAGCGGCGGCTGCCCGTTCGATCCGCCGGCCCGCCGTCAAGGCCGCGTGGGCCGAGGGACGCAGGAGGCATGCTGCGGCGTAAGCCGGATAAAGGCGGCCGGCAAGGGCATAGGCCCGCACAGTCGGCTGATCGGAGTAGGCGGCCAGACCAGTACTGGATACGGGCAGATCGCTGAGCAAAAACAGGACCAGGGTGCCGGCCGCGATCAGCACCAGCACCGAAACCCCGACGGGCCCGCGGATGAGACGCTGCCCGTGGGCAGCCCGGTAGGCCCCTGCCAACTTCGCCGCGAGGATGTAGAAGATCGCGTACAACGCGAAGCGCACAGCCAGGTTGGCGAGGTTTCGGCCCCCGAGCAGGGCATCGGCCGGGAGATAAATGGAGGGCAGGCTGAGCCCGACGGCGACGGAGAGCAGGAGGAAGGCCCAGAATAGTCCAGCGTTTCTGCCCTTGAAGGCGGCCGGCAACCGCCACGCCGCGCACATCAGACAAAGGGTTAATGTGGCCCACTGCAGTACTGCAATCATCCGAGATTCTCCCATAGGGCCTTGGTGTGTTCATGGTCTTGATCCGCACGCCGCAACGTCTTGCCGAGTGCATCCAGTCGGGCGGCCGCGAGAATCACCAGCTCGGCGTCAGGCAGTGCGCGCAGGGCCGTCTCCCGGGCATCCCGGGGCCAGCCGACCTCTTCCGGAGTCAACAGACCCGTGACAACCAGGCCGCCGGTAACGCCGACCCCGGCAATGCGGGCAGCCTGGATGGCGACATCCGGCGGGAGCCGGTTGGCGCTGAGCTGGGCCGACAGATTCTGCGGTGCCATGCGCAGATCGTGGGAGATCCTTTGCCGCAGATCGGCAGTGTCAATGGCCTCAATCCAGCCCCGGACGGATGACTTGTGCGGCATGGGCGCGAGCCCCCGCGCCGGACCTTGCTCATGAATATCGCCGGCGGCGTTGCGGGCGATAATCTGTTGAAGCAGATCAAGGTCGGACACCTGGCTGATCAGCTCGGCCTCGGTGGGCGGCTTGAATCCACTGACCAGATCGCGATACTTATCGAAACTGGACAGCGCTCCGACCACGTCGACGTCGAACGCGCGGCTGATGCTGACAACCGTCACGAGCGCGACCTTCCCACGCACCAACTGTTGAGCCAGAGTGGAGCGCTTAATGCCGGAAAGTCTGGATACGGCCGCCGTGCTGGTGGCGGGCGCCACGGAGTGCAGCCACTGCTGGAAGGCCTTTGACGGCACGGACATGGGATGCTACCTCGAACGTCGGGGGACGTGTTGCCTCTGATTTTACGCACGGAAATTTCCGGCTATGCTTACATTGCTGGTCTTCCGTTTTGCGCACCCCCCAAGTGTGAAACGGGGGGCCAGCACTTTTTTCCTGATCCGTTGTTGGCGGCCAAGACGCTCCGCCCGCTGCGTCGATCCGGGGACGACGCGCCGGCTAGGCGTCGACGACGATCGCGGTGACGAGCGGGCTGCGACGGTACGTCTTGTGCATCCACCGGCTCACAGTGTTCTCGATCAGCGCCTCAAGCTGCACGCTCGAGTGCGAACGGGGCGCCGAGCTGAGCGCCTTCGCGATGGCCTGTATTGCCGGCCCGAAGTCGGCGGGCTGGTGGACGAAGCCGCGGACGAAGAACTCCGGATCCTCAGCGAGCGCGGAGGTGTCAGGATCGACGATGGCCAGCACGGTAATGAGGCCTTCCTCGGCCAGCTTGCGCCGGTCCTCCAGGGATTCCTCGGTGGCGCCGCCAACGGTCTGTCCATCCACGAAGACGTAGCCGACCGGGACGCTCCCGGTGATGCTGATCTTGCCGTTGTGCAGGTCGACGGCGTCGCCGTTGTCCGCGATAGCCACCTGGCTCGCTTCCAGCCCGGTCCGCATGGCCAGCTTCGCATTGGCCTTCAGATGCCGGAACTCGCCGTGCACCGGCATGACGTTCTTGGGCTTGACGATGTTGTAGCAGTACACCAGCTCGCCGGCGCTGGCATGGCCGGAAACATGGACCTTGGCGTTGCCCTTATGGACCACGTTGGCGCCCAACCGGGTGAGCGAGTTGATCACGCGGTAAATGGCGTTCTCGTTGCCGGGGATGAGGGAACTGGCCAGCAGCACTGTGTCGCCTTCACCGATTTCGATCATGTGGTCTCGGTTGGCGATCCGGGACAGCGCAGCCATCGGCTCGCCTTGGGAACCGGTGCAGATCAGGACGACCTTCTTGTCCGGCAGGCCCTGCAGCGCCTTGAAATCGACCAGGGTGCCGCGGGGGACCGTCAAGTAACCGAGTTCACGGGCAATGCCCATGTTGCGGACCATGGACCGGCCGACGAAGGCAACCTTGCGGCCGTGCCGGTGCGCGGCATCCATGACCTGCTGGATCCGGTGCACATGGCTGGCGAAACTGGAGACGATGATCCGCCGCGGAGCCGTCCGGAAGACCGTGTCTATGGCTGGCGCAAGATCCTCTTCCGAGGTGGTGAAACCCGGCACCTCGGCGTTGGTGGAGTCCGTCAGGAACAGGTCCACGCCCTCCGCTCCGAGCCGGGCAAAGCCGGCCAGGTCTGTGATGCGCTGGTCCAGCGGGAACTGGTCCATCTTGAAGTCGCCGGTGTGCAGCGCCGTGCCCGCTCCGGTCTTGACAGCGACCGCGAGGCCGTCCGGGATCGAGTGGTTTACCGCAAAGAACTCCAGGTCAAAGGGCCCGAATTTCTTGCTCTGCCCCTCCTGGACCTGAACGGTGCGCGGGCTGATGCCGTGTTCCTTCAGCTTCGCCTTAATAAATGCGAGCGTCAGCTTTGAACCGAGGACAGGGATATCGCGTCGTTCCCGCAGCAGGTACGGCACACCGCCGATGTGGTCCTCATGGCCGTGCGTGAGAACGATGGCGACAACGTCCTGGAGGCGGTCCCGGATGGAGCTGAAGTCCGGCAGGATGACGTCGATGCCCGGCTGGTGCTCTTCCGGGAAAAGCACGCCGCAGTCCACAATCAGGAGCTTGCCGGCGAACTCGAAGACCGTCATGTTGCGTCCGACTTCCCCGAGCCCACCCAAGTTCATTACTCTCAGGGCACCGGCTGGCAGTGCGGGTGGGGCTGAAGGGATCTGGTGGGACAGGTTCATCGTGGTTCACTTTCGTCGAAATTAGCCGGCCGTATCGGCTCTTGGAAGACTGCGGGCACTGACCCCTGCGGGGCGAGAGCCTGCTGGCACCGCAGATTCTGCGCTGCCTGAAAAATCTGTGGAGGAAACGGATGAGGGTGTCGGAGGCGCCGCACAACTGCGGTCTTCCGGCCGTATAAGGGCTCACCATCGCTTAATCCGAATGCTCGGTACTACTCACGATAATGGAAATAATGGCATTTCGTACTTCCGGCATGCCGCTGGCGTCAATCCCGGTTCCCGACGGAGCCGCAAACCGGGCGTGTAGGGTGGTCACACGCGTACTGAAAGAGGCATGGAATGGCTGCAGATTACCCCACTATTCTCGCCACCTCCGGTGGGTATAAAACGGGAATCCGGACGCCGCTGGAATTCAACAGCCTGGTCCATCACGCCGTCGACCTTTCCGGTGTGACTGGCCGGGCGCCGCGGGTTACGCATGTCGGGACCGCCAGCGGAGACCAGCGCTGGTTTAATAATGACGTCAGCGAAGCGGCCCGGGTCGCAGGATTCGACCTGAGCCATCTGAACCTCTTTCCCATGCCCAACATGGCGGACATGGAGGCGCACCTGCTGTCCCAGGACGTGGTCTGGGTAAACGGAGGATCCGTCGCCAATCTCCTGGCGCTCTGGCGCGTCCATGGGCTCGGCCCGATCTTCCGCCGGGCCTGGGAAGCGGGGATAGTTCTCGCGGGCGTATCCGCCGGATCCATCTGCTGGTTCCAAGGCGGAACTACGGATTCCTTCGGCCCCGAACTCCGCGCGGTCACGAACGGGCTGGGCCTGCTGCCCTACGGCAACGGCGTGCACTATGACTCCGAAGTTGCGCGCCGACCGTTGGTGCACAAGCTGGTGGCGGCCGGAACCCTGGGCGTCACGCACTGCACGGACGACGGCGTCGGGCTGGTTTACCGGGGCACCGAACTGGCGGATGTCGTGACAGAATTACCGGGCAAATCAGCCTACATTGTTACCTCCAAAGCCGGTGAAGGCCCGGACGCCGTGGCCACTGAACGCCGGTTGGACGCGCGGCTCCTGCGCTGAGGATCGGAAGGGTTTCATTCCCGGTCTTCCCATCGGGCCGTGCCTAGGCCAGCCGGGCCCGCGGCAGGCCTCACGACGGTTCGATCGGTTCGTCCACGATGCCGATGAAGCGACTGCCGACACCGTCGAATTCGCTCCGGCGAAAGCCCGCCTCGGGCTTCGAAAGCTCGCCGGTTTGGTGATCCGCGCAGATGACATAGCTGAACTCCGGCCACCATTTCTTCGGGCGGGCAGCTTCCGTATAGTCACAGATATAGCACCGCAGCTGGACCCAAACGGGCCTCTTCCCCGTCCGGTTGGCCCGCGACTGGACGAGCCAGGCCGGGGGATCGTCCCGGAGGTCGGCGAACTCCGCCTCGGTCATCCGGGACGGTATGCCGTGGCGGTAGGCCATTTCGAGCGGTATATCAAGGGCAAGGGCGGCGTCTCGTCTGGTAATCATTGATTCAAGAATAGGCGATCCGTGCATCGGTGCCCATTCCCGGCGTCTCGCTAACCGCGGCCTCAGGGGCCTTGGAATACACCGGCAGAGGCGGCTTGGCGAGCGCAGAATCAGGGGATTTGGAGTACGCGCGCTCAGGCGTCAGCAGAAGCGTCGGCATCCTGGAGCACGCTTAGCACGTTGCCCGCCGGGTCCTTGAACCACGCGATGAGTGGGCCGCCCTTGCGGAAGATTCCCCGTTCATCCGTCTCGTTGGGCATACCCTCATAGTGCTCGAAGTGCACACCCCGCTGGTTCAGTTGACCGACGGCGCCTTCGATGTCGGCAACCGGGAAGTTGAGGATCGTGAAGGAGCCCGGGGTGTGGGCCCTGGAAGGGTAGACCAACACCGTTGTTCCCCCCGCAAGGTGCAGCCTCAACATGCCATTTTCCTCTGACACCTTCAGGCCGAGCGTGTCGCCGTAGAACTTCTTAGCGGCCGATACGTTGTCCACGGAGAAACCGCTGAATGCCTGGGTGTCGCCGAACATGGTTCCTGCTTTCATCTGCGGAAGGTCTCATCTGGACATGGGCAAGCAGTGCGGCGACCGTCGCGAGCCCGCTGGGGAAGTGCTTCTCATGTAGGGTACGACGTCTGCCTAGTGCTTCTTAATATGCGCAACTGCGTCCGGCGCGGCGTCGGTCCCCGTCTTGGTCCGTTTCTCCGCACGTTTTTCCTTGATGCTCTTGACCGGCTTCTTCGTTGCATGGTGGTGAGGCGACTTGTCAGGCATGATGTGCTCCCTAACTCTGGGGCCGGTTGGCCCGCTGTACGGTGTGATGACCCCTGTGTGATGACCTCGCTGTGATGACCCCGTTTTTGTAAGATACGCCACTTTGTGGCGGTTGTAACTAGTCTTCGGTTACAACTGGTCTCCGGGTGGAACTGCCTTTCGTTGGGACCTGCTCCTCGGCTGGAACCGTTCGTCGGCTGAGAATCATTCCGCGCCCTCCACTACGTCGAGAGCTCGGCGAGCACGCGGGGCATCGCGTCCAACAGCTCCCGGGCCAGGAAGCTGATCGGGCCGATGGTGGCGGCAAGGCGGTCCCCGGCGGTGGCATGTAGATAGGTCGCCCAGCACGCGGCCTGGGCGGGCGTCGCCTTGCGCGCCAGGAACCCGGCGACGGCACCGGCCAGGACATCCCCGCTCCCGGACGTACCGAGGCCCGGATTCCCCGCGCCGACGTCCCAGAGGCGGCCGTCCGGATCGGCGATCAGACCCTGCCCGGTAACGACGGACCCGTACTTTGCAGCGATCCTCGATACAGCTGAAGCCATCTCCACCGCACCCACTCCCAATAGCCGGGCCGCTTCCACCCGGTTTGGCGTCAGCACGAGCCGGCCCACCCACCGGCGGTACAGGGGCTCCAAGTCGATCAGCACACCCAATGCGTAGGCATCGAGGACGAGTGACGTTTCGTCCTTCAGCAGGGGCGCGATGCCGCGCAACAGGGCTGTTGTTCGGTCAGCATCGTCAAGACCGGGGCCGATGACAACGACGTCGGCCTGGGCGAGATCCTCTTCCAAAACCGCGGCCACGCTGCTGCTGCTGGCGCTGGCGCTGGTGCCGCTTTTGCCCGCGGCGCCGCCGCCTTCGCTCTCGGCGTCGTCGTCGTCCCCGAAGTGCTCCGGCAGCCCCACCACGCCGCACTCCGGCACCGCGATGGCGGCTGCGACCGCAGCCGATGCGGCAACCGCCAAGGTGAGCCGTCCTGCTCCTGTACGAAGTGCCGCGAGGCCGGTCAGCACGGCGGCGCCAGGTGTCCGATGGGCCCCGCCGATGACCAGCACCGTGCCGCGGTCATCCTTCCCGGCAGCTTCTTGGGACAGCTGCCAGCCGCGCAGCAGCGACGGTGTGAGGTGCTCAGCGCGGCTGGACGTTGGTGTCCCCGGCGTGGACGGTGACAGGTGCTCCTGCGGCTTCCAAATGCGCCACTTCGTTAAACGACGCGATCTCCCACGCCCCGCTGCCGGTCGGGCGAACCAACCGTGTGACAGAGCCGTTGAGAACGGCGGTGCCCGCCGCCAGAGCCAGCAACGCTTCCTCCGTGAAGCCCTCGCAGACGTACCGCATCAGCAGGACGATGGCGTCATGGCAGACCAGCGCGGCGCACCCGCCGCCTTCCAAGCGATCCAGGTCGCCGAGCAGTGAGCGCAGACGGAGCGCGACATCGGCCCACGACTCGCCGCCAGGGGGCCGGTAATAGAACTTGCCGAGCCATTCCCGGCGCAGTGCTTCTTCCGGATACCGGGCACTGACGCCCGCGGCAGTGAGCAGATCCAGAATTCCCAGCTCGCGGTCCCGCAGACGCTCGTCGATTCGCAGTCCGGGTCCGGACGCCAGGCCGGCGCCCTCTGCAGTCTGCCGTGCCCGCAGATACGGCGAACACCAGACGGAGTCCGGTCGCCGGAATCCGGCCGTTCCTGCCGACGGGCTGCCACTGTCCGGACTGGACGTCCCCGCCGTCCCTGGGTCTGCCCGCGAGGACCGTGTGGCTCCGGGACCGGTGGCTCCGGGATCCGTGGCTCCGGACAGCCACCGGCCCAGTGCCTGAGCCTGCTGGAGCCCGGTCTCACTGAGTGGAACGTCCGCGTCACGGAGGCCGATATCAATGACCTCGGCTCCGGCGGCCTGTGCAGCCGTCGCGGCAACGTTGCCAGCGCTCTCCCCGTGCCTGATCAGCATGAGTTCAACGGCTCCCATTTTTCTGCGCTCCTTCCGGTCCGGCAGCGAGAGCTGCCGGTGCGGCGCCTGGCCGCTCCTGCACGTAATGCTAAGCGCACTTCCCATGTTTCGACCAGTGGCGCAACGGATCCGGCGGCTGCGGAGCAGCGTCGGCCCGCACATCCCGTCCCCAGGCCAGCCGTCTGTCTGCTCCCGGCGTCGCGGTCCCGTCTGTCGGGCGAGAAGCCGCCGTGCCTGCTGCCGCCGTCGGGGTCCCGCACACTGCCGCGGTTCGGCTCCTGGCTCACTGCCGCCGTCGACCACCTCCTGCCGTTGAGTAAAGGTGATCAACCGCACAAGCGTGGCGCAATCGGCGTCAACACGGGGATTTGGAGGCCAATATAGACCGCTCTTCCGGCGGTAAGGGCGGCCGCGTTGTCGTCAAACACGAATAGCTGCTGAGTAAGGCTTGAATTCCCGACTTAAGGGGCTAGTATGGGGCGCTGAATTACCTGCCGAAAAAACGAGCACATCAGGAGTCTGAGAAACCGAATGGCAACGGATTACGACGCACCACGCAATAAAGATGATGACAATGGAACCGAGTCCCTGCAGGCTCTTCAGGTTCAGCGCGGAGGCGCACAGACCGCCCACATAGACGTTGAGGATTCGGATACGGCCGAAGGAATCGATCTGCCGGGTGCCGATCTCTCGGGCGAGGAACTCGTGGTGCAGGTCATCCCTGCCCAAGATGACGAATTCACCTGCTCCTCCTGCTTCCTGGTCCGGCACCGCAGCCAGGTGGCCAGGGAAAAGAACGGCAAACTGTACTGCCGGGACTGCGAAGGCTAAGAGAAAACCTCCCACCCGGGTTGTCTGCGGACAGTCCGGGTGCCCGACCGGACACCGGTGTGCGATCCTTGGAGCATATCTCCGGGTGGACACGGGCAAGCGGGACAGGGAGTGGCTGCAATGGCATGTGAAGAACGCGTCCGGGAACTATTGGACATCTTTGAGGCTCCGGGCGCATGTGCCGCGGAGCTTCTCTGTGACCGGCACCCGGCGGAGGCGGTCGCCTTCACCATTGTGCAGGCGGACCTGAGCCACAAGGATCTCACCTATGGAGAACTGCGGGAGAAGTCGACGGCGTTCGCGGCGGCACTGCACGGACTGGGTGTGCGGCCGGGGGATGCGGTGGCGACCTTGATGGGCAAGTCCGAGGACCTGATCATTGCGCTGTTGGGGATCTGGCGGCGCGGGGCCGTGGATGTGCCGCTGTTTACCGCCTTCGCCGCCGATGCGATCGCTTTCCGGCTCAATGCCACCGGATCCAAGCTGGTGATCTGCGATGTGGATCAGCGCCGGAAACTGGTTCCCGCGGGTGAGGTTCCCTCGGATGCTACCCCGCTGGTTGTCGTGGCGCATGGCGAAGCTTTGGGGTATGACCTGTCGTTTAGCGGGCTCCTGTCGGGCAACAGGGCCGCCGGAGATACCGACAGCCCTGAGGCCGTGGCGGTGGGTGGCAACGGTACGCTGGTTCAACTCTTCACATCCGGAACCACCGGTGAGCCGAAGGGCGTCCCCATTCCGCTGCGAAGCGTCGCTTCGTTCATTGCGTACCAGGAATTTGCCTTGGATGTTCAACCAGACGACGTCTTCTGGAATGCAGCGGATCCGGGCTGGGCGTACGGGCTGTATTTCGCTATTCTCGCCCCGCTGGCCACCGGCACCCGCAGTATCCTGCTGCAGGGCGGGTTCTCCGCGGAGCGTACCTGGCAGATCTTCGACAGGTTCAAGGTCACCAATTTTGCTGCTGCTCCCACGGTGTACCGGTCGTTGCGGGCAGGCTCCGCAGCGGGCGCAGGCCACCGGCTGAGGCGGGCCTCCTCGGCCGGCGAGCCACTGACCCCTGACGTCATCACTTGGAGCAAGGAAGCCCTGGGGCTGGCGGTGCGTGACCAGTACGGCCAAACCGAACACGGCATGGTGGTGGGGAATGCGTGGCGCGAGGAGCTCCAGGCACCGCTTCGTGAGGGATCCATGGGTACAAGTCTGCCCGGCTGGTCCGCCGACATTTTGGATCCCCTGGAGGATATTGTGGCGCCGGCCGGCACCGCCGGACGGGTTGCCATCGAGGTAGCGAAGAGCCCGCTCATGTGGTTCACGGGCTATGCCGGCGCAGCGGAAAAAACGGCGGACCGGTACACCGCCGACGGCCGTTGGTACCTGACCGGGGACGCAGGCCGCAAGGATGAGGACGGATTCATCTACTTCTCTGCCCGTGACGATGATGTGATCATCATGGCGGGCTACCGCATTGGACCCTTTGATGTGGAAAGCGTGCTGGCCCAGCACCCTGACGTCGTGGAGTGCGCTGCGGTCGGAGCTCCGGACGAGATCCGCGGCGAGGTGCTGGAGGCGTACGTTGTCCTACGTGAAGGAGTGGGCGGGAGCGGCGAGCTGGCCGAAGAGCTGCAGCGGTTGGTGAAAACGAAACTCGCCGCCCATGCGTATCCACGCCGCATTCATTTTGTCGATCACCTTCCCAAGACGCCGAGTGGAAAAGTGCAGCGCTTCATCCTGCGCCGGGAACGTGCAGCGGAGGCAGCTGCGGGAACAGCAGCCGGAGATATAGCCAAATGAGCCGACGCCGGGGCGCTTTCCCGCCTCAGCTTTTAACCGGAGTGCACCTTTGCGTTGCGTTCTTGTTGGAGGTCGCCATGGTCGCGGCTTTTTGTGTGTGGGGCTTCAAATTCGCTGCACCGTGGAACTATGTTGTCGGGATTGGCGTACCTGCCGCCGTAGTCGTCCTGTGGAGTTTTATTTCTGGCGCCCCGTGCGACGCACAGGATTCCGTTGCCGTGATCCCGCCGGTGTCGCTGCTGATCTTCCTGCTGGCTGCGGTGGCGCTGGCGGCTGCAGAGCTGGTGGCACCGGCGATCGTGTTGGCGGTGGTCGGTGCGGCCAATGCGGGACTTGGTTTGTACCTGCAGAGCGTGCTCAAGGTCCGGTCGTAGGGGCGGCAGACTGTATCGGCCGACGACGGCGCCGCCCGTCCCGCCGTCGTCGGGCACGGTCTGCGTCCGTAGAGCATTACGGAACCGTCAGAGTGCAGCCCGGGTGCGTTCCTTCCGGCGAAACCCATAAGGATCCGCTCACCTCGTCGGTCAGGTCGAAGTCCCTGGCCGCCGCGCCGGTGCCAATGCGAACCACGAGCGCCCCTCCGAAGGGTCGGCGCCCCTCAATGCGGACCAACGAGTCCAACTCGATCCGCTCCTGGTCAAGGTACCGCAGCAGCGCCGGATCGTGGTCGCTGATTCTGGTGATGCGGCCCTGGTGCCCGGGGTCAAGCTGGTTCATCCGATGCGCGGGCGGCATGACCACCCTGCCGTCCGCGGCCGGAATCGGATCCCCGTGCGGGTCGCGGGAGGGATGTCCCAGTTTGGCGGCCATCCGCTCTATAAACGTGTCCGACACCGCGTGCTCCAACAACTCGGCCTCGTCGTGGACTTCATCCCACGTGTAGCCAAGCTCCTGTACCAGGTAGGTCTCCAGCAGCCGGTGCCGCCGGACCATGGACAACGCCAGCAACAGCCCGTCAGCGGTGAGCCGGATGGCACTGTACGGCTGATGGTCCACCAGCCCCTGATCCTTGAGCTTTCGGACCATTTCCGAGACGGACGAGTTGGCCACGCCCAGCCGTGCCGCAAGCTGGGAGGACGTGATGGCTTTGTCCTGCCACTCCGTGAAGGCGTAAATCACCTTCACGTAATCCTCGACACTGGACGAGGTTGGGGTCGGTTTCACAGCTACCACAGTACCGTCACCGGCCGGGCATGTTATCCCCGGCCGGTGAAGGTCAGGTAGAGCAGGACAGCGTTGAGCGCGATGACCAGGGCAACGCAGACGACGGCGGCAATGCGGAGAGCGGGCCCGTCCCGGTACTTGCCCATCACCGTCGCATTTCCCGTCAGCCGGAGCAGCGGTATGAGCGCGAAGGGTATCCCGAAGCTGAGCGCCACCTGGCTGATCACCAGCGCCTGCGTGGGGTCTACTCCGAAGCTCAGCAGTGCGAGGGCCGGGATCAGGCTGACGACGCGGCGGGTCAGCAGCGGAATCCTGACCTTCAGGAGGCCGCCCATGATGGTGGCCCCGGCGTAGCAGCCGACGGACGTTGAGGCCAGGCCTGACGCCAGCAGGCCGACCGCGAAGACTACGCCGATGACCGGGCCGAGGCTGCCGACTATCGCGGCGTGCGCGCCCTCGATGCTGTCCGTGGCGACGACGCCGTCGAACCCGTGCAAGGTGGAGGCGGCCAGCAACAGCATGCCGATGTTGACCAAACCGGCCAGCGCAAGTGCACCGACGACGTCCCAACGGGTGGCCTTGACGACGGACGCGAGCACGGCCGGTGAACGGCGGGCATGGACATGACGGTCGCGCGCCAGGGCGGAGTGCAGGTAGATCGCATGCGGCATGACGGTGGCCCCCAGCATTCCGGCAGCCAACAGCACCGTATCCGTACCCTGGAAGCGGGGGAGCAAGCCGGAGAAAACTCCGGCAGGTTCCGGCGGCCTGACCAGCAGACCGGCCAGGAATCCGATGGTGATCAGCAGCAGCAGGAACATGATCAGGTATTCAAACGTTCGTTGGCTGCGCCGGTTCTGCACCGCCAGCATGGCCATCGAAACGATGCCCACGATCAGGCCGGCCAGCGGCAGGGGCAGACCGAAGAGCAGGTTCAGGGCGATGGCGCCGCCGACCACCTCGGCCAGGTCCGTGGCAACGGCCACCAGCTCCGCCTGGACCCAAAAGGCACGACGGTTTCCGGTCCGCAGCCGGGCGCCCAGCAGCTCCGGCAGGGAGTTCCCGGTGACGACGCCCAGCTTTGCGGACTGGTACTGGATCAACATGGCCATGACATTCGCAATGACCAGCACCCAGACCAGCAGGTAGCCGTATTTCGCTCCAGAGGTGAGGTTGGCCGCAACGTTTCCGGGGTCCACGTAGGCGATGGCCGCGACGAACGCGGGACCGAGCAGGGTGAAGAGCCCCCGGGCCTTCGTCGCGGGTTTTCGGAGTCCCACGCTCAACATACCCACACCCTTCGCAGTACCTAAACCCTTTATGTAGGCTTGCCGAAACTCTACGTGCGCAGGCCCGTCCTGTCGAGAGGCAACAGCGAAGTAAAACCTCCGCTTCGTCCTGCCCTTCCCTGTCCTGCCCTTCCCTTTGCCGCGCTGGGATGCCGACCCATGCCCTGCCGGGGGAGGGCAGTGGCGCGCCAGGTCTGGGTCAGATACGGCAGCGGGAGGATGTCGTCGACGTCGTGGCCGAGGTGCTCAAAAAGGTACCACCGCAGGTTGGCCAGCACCTTCGCACGGGTGGCCTCATTTGCCCGCAGATAGTAGCTGCGTGATTTCACCAGTTCCATCATGTCCCCAGGGGTCAGCGGTTGGAACCAGTGGTTCAGCTGCAGCTGGGGTGTGCTGAATTCCGGCCCGAGCAGGGGACGGAAATCCGGCTTGTGGACGTCCCCGGCGTGCATTATGCGGGAGAGCCGGTGAACCCAGGGCACGCTGACGTCCAGTTGATTCCAGACAAGGCCCAAGACACCGCCGGGCCGCAGCACGCGGGCGATCTCGGCGCTGGCCGACAGCGGATCAATCCAGTGCCAGGCTTGGGCCACGGTCACCAAATCCATGCTGGAGTCCGGCAGTTCGATCCGCTCGGCGGCACCCAAAATGGTCCGCACCCCGGGGAGGCGGTGTTCGAGCTGACGAAGCATGTCACGGGATGGATCAAGGGCGACGACGGTCAGCCCGCGCTCTGCCAGCCGAACGGTGAACTTCCCGGTGCCGGCGCCGATATCGAGGGCATTGAGACCCGGGGTATTGGGACCCAGTGCACTCAGCTCCGTGCCCTTCGGATCCGAGGCACGCAGATCCGAGGCGCGTAGATCCGAAGCACGCAGGTCCATGGCGTTCGGGTCCGTGGCATGGAGCACCCCGGCGGGGTCGGTGCCGGACAGCAGCCAGGTCAGTGACTCCTCCGGATAGCCGGGACGGACACGCTCATAGTGTTCGCCGCCGTCCTGAAAACTGTCCGCCAGTTCCCTGCGGCGCTCACTGTCCAGACTTGGGCCGCCGTTCGGTGCCGCCATGACGCTCCTTGGAAATATCGCCGGAATCCCGCGGGAAAACCCTATCCCACCGGCGGCGGATGCTTCGAATCCGTTCAGCTGGTGCTGCAGGGGGCGGCGCCGGCCGTCCCGGGGGTGTTCGGCGCCCACTCCGGGAACGGCCGGCCGTCGTCGGCGGGTATCCAGCGGCCGGAGTCCACCACATAGTCCCAACCGAGCCCGGACTCCAGCAGGGCCGCGACGCCGTCGATCAGGCGCTGTGCATCCTCATGCCGGGAGCCGACGCCGAAACTTGCGCGCAGGGAGCCGGACGGGAGCCCGAGCCGGCGCAGCAGCGGGTGCGCGCAGAACTTACCGTCGCGGACGCCAACGCCGTGTTCGGCGGAAAGATACGCGGCCACCAGGCCGGCGTCGTACCCTGCGACGGAGAAATTCACCACGCCGATGGCGCCGCTGCCGGGGAAGGTGTCCGAGTCGGTGAAGAGCCGGTGCACGGTTATTCCCGGCAGCTGCTCCAGGCCCTCGATCAGGTGGCTGCGCAGGGCCTGCTCGTGGTCCTGCCAGCGCCGTTGGTCCAGCCGCGCGATGATCCCGGCTGCCTTGGCCAGCGTCGCGGCGCCCAGGACGTTCGGGGAGCCGCCCTCATGGCGGGCCGGCCCGGTGGCCCAGCTGACGGAATCGAGGCGCGCCTCGCTGACCGCCCCGCCGCCGGCGAGGTACGGGGTTCCGTCGTCGAGCCAGTCCGGGCGCCCGACGACAACGCCGCTTCCGAAGGGGGCATAGAGTTTGTGCCCGGAGAAGACCAGATAATCAATGTCGTCCGCGGCAATGTTGATCCGGCGGTGCGGCGCCAGCTGGGCGGCGTCCACAACGATCCTGGCCCCGTGGCGGTGGGCCAGTGCCGCGAGCTCCGCGATCGGCAGGACCTCGCCGGTGACGTTGGAGGCGCCGGTCACCGCCAGCAGGGCCACGTTCCCGGCCCGGAGCTCCGTTTCCAGGTTCGTCAGTGTCTCCGCGAGGGAGTTTTCCGCCACCACGCTGCGGTGCGGCAGGCGCTGCCAGGGGAGCAGGTTGGCGTGATGCTCGATGTCAAGGTACACGACGTGGGCACCGGTGCCCGCGACGATGTCCCGCACGCAGCCGGCCAGCAGGTTCAGCGAATCTGTGGTGTTGCGGGTGAATATGACCGCGTCATCGGGACGGCCGCCGACGAAACTGCGCACCGTGTCCCGGGCGTTTTCATAGACGGAGGTGCTGACCTGGGAAGCGAAGCCGGCGCCGCGGTGCACGCTCGCGTAGTAGGGCAGGATATCGCTCAGGTAGTCGGCCACTTCGGTCAAGGCCGGGGCGGACGCCGCGTAATCCAAGTTGGCGTAGCGGATGGTTCCGCCCTGGATCAAGGGAGCTCGCAGTTCGTGGCCGGCGACCTCCAGCAGCGGGCCCGGTCCTGAATTTCCGGCGCTCCTACCGCTGCCGGCGCGGCCCCCAGGGAGGCAGCCTTGCCCGGACGCTTCGGCCAGTGGACCAGAGGCGCGAGCGGAGGGAACGTTGTGTTCGGCGGTTGAAATGCTCATAATGACCTCACCAAGGAAGGACCCGGCCGTGCCGGTTTCCGCGCTTGCCAGGACCGCTCCGGCCCGGCCAGGTCGTCACCCGGGGCACCCCGCCGCGAAGGGAGGGTTGCCGGCCAGCAAACCGGGGTTTAGCACTGGCACTCGTGACCTATGCCCACAAGACTACGAAATCCGCACCCGTGCCGCCAGTATTAACGGCCAGTGTTACGGCTAAGAGGCTGTGTTACGTCCCGGACGTCGAAATTTGACCACCTTTTGAGAAATTCGCCGTGGTTTTCACGGCGTGTCCGAATGAGACGCCGCGGCCAGCCGCTGAAACATGGACAAACTTTCACGGGGCGGGGCAGGCTGCGGCCCATAGTGCCCGCAGTCGGGCTAGAGCAGGTCGTCGTGGTCCGGGTTGAGGGTGCGGAGGACCTCCGAATGCAGAATGCCATTGGTGGCCAGCGCGTTGCCGCCGAAGGGCCCGTCCGCGCCTTCCAGAGACGTGAAGCGGCCGCCGGCCTCGACGACGATCGGCACCAGCGCTGCCATGTCATACAGATTCAGCTCCGGCTCACAGGCGATGTCAACAGCGCCCTCCGCGACCAGGCAGTAGGACCAGAAGTCCCCGTAAGCGCGGGTGCGCCAGACCTTGTCGGTGAGGGAAATGAACTCGTCCCGGTTGCCGCGCTCCTTCCATCCGGTCAGCGAGGAATAGGACAGTGAGGCGTCGGAGAGTTCGGAAACGTTGGACACGCGCAGCCTGGTGGCCGCCGCCAGCGACTTGCCCGTGTAGGCCCCAGTGCCCTCCGCCGCCCACCAGCGCTTGCCCAACGCCGGAGCACTGACCAGCCCGACGACGGGCCTGCCGTCCTCGACCAATGCAATCAGGGTGGCCCAGACCGGAACGCCGCGGACAAAGTTCTTGGTTCCGTCAATTGGATCGATGATCCAACGCCGTGAGCCGTGCCCGCTGCTGCCAAACTCCTCGCCGAGGACCGCATCGCGCGGCCGGACCCGGGAGAGCTGGCTGCGGATGGAATCCTCCGCGGACTTGTCCGCGTCCGTCACAGGCGTCAGATCAGGCTTGGTCTCCACCTGCAGATCGAGGGCCTTAAAGCGGGCCATGGTTTGTGAATCCACCGAATCCGCCAGCACGTGGGCAAGGCGGAGGTCATCGTTGTAGCTCTGCGGGGCATGGGTCATGGGTTCACGCTATCGTTCTTTCGTCGCTGAACAGGGGAGGCGGGGCACCCACCTGCTACAGAATGGTGCCCAGTTCCTTGGCCTGCGCCCTGCCTTCGGTGCGGTCGCCGGTGCTCAGCAGTCGTCGCAGCGAGGCCAACCTGGCCGTCCCGGCGTCACCGGCGTGCCCCTGGCTGACCCAGGGATCCAGTCCGCAGTTGACGGCGGCGTTGTTATGCTTGCAGCCGCGCTCGCAGGCGTCTGTGCCGGGCTGGAGATCGGGAAACGCCTGCAGAATGCGGTCCGGGTCCACGTGTGCCAGGCCGAACGAACGGATGCCGGGAGTGTCCACAATCCAGCTGCCGGGCAAGCCGTCCGCCAGCCGCAGTGCCAGCGCCGACGATGAGGTGTGCCGGCCGCGGCCGGTCACAGAGTTGACACCGCCTGTGGCCCGCTGCGAACCGGTCAGGGCGTTGACCATGGTGGACTTTCCGACGCCCGAATGGCCCACCATGACGGAGACCTTTCCGTCCAGATGTTCTTTGAGCTGCCCGACGGCGGTACCGGCCAGCCGTGCCGACTGCCCGTCGTCGCTGCGCGCATCGATGCCGGATGCGGCATCGGAGGCGGTCCGGCTCACCACTACGGTCATGTCCAGGTACTCGTAGTTGGCCAGCAGCTCGGCGGGATCTTTGACATCCGCCTTGGTGACCAGCAGCAGCGGTGCGATGCCGGCGTCGTATGCGGCCACCAAAGCGCGGTCGATGAATCCGGTGCGCGGCTCCGGATTGGCCGCCGCCACCACGATCACCAGCTGGTCGGCGTTGGCCACCACTATGCGTTCGATCGGGTCCGTGTCGTCGGCGCTGCGGCGCAGGACGGTTCGGCGGTCCTGCACCCGCACCAGCCGTGCCAGCGTGTCCGGCGCTCCGGTGGTATCGCCGACCAGGGCAACAAAGTCCCCGGCCACCACCGGGCTGCGGCGAAGTTCCCGGGCCCGGGCGGCGATCAGGACGCGTTCGGTGTCCGTGTCTTCGTCCACGATTGCCGTGTAGCGGCCGCGGTCCACGGTGATGATCCGGCCGATCACGGCTTCGTCGTATGCGGGCCGGTCCTTGGTGCGGGGCCGGCTGCCCTTTTTATTGGGCCGGATCCGGACATCGGATTCATCCCAGTCACGCATGCTGCGGGTCATCGCCCAGGGCTGGAGCTGGAGGCGCTGCCGGCGGTGCCGAAACCGGCTGGAGGGCTGGAGCTGGAGGCGCTGCCGGCGGTGCCGAAACCGGCTGGAGGGCTGGAGCTGGAGGCGCTGGAGCTGGACGGGCTGTCGGGGATGCCGGAGCTGGCTGGAGTCCCGGAGCCGCTCGGCCGCACAACGCCCGGAAGCCCCAGCATGCCGGCCCAAAGTCCGGCGAACTCGGGCATGGTTTTTGCCGTTGTGCCGATGTCCTCCACCTCGACGCCGGGCACCGCCAGCCCGATGATGGCCCCGGCCGTCGCCAACCGGTGATCCGCATAACTGTGGAAAAGGCCGCCGTGCAGAGGTGCCGGGGTAATGGCCAGCCCGTCCGCCGTTTCGATGGCGGAGCCGCCCAGCCCGTTGATCTCCGCGACCAGCGCAGCCAGACGGTCAGTTTCGTGGCCGCGCAGGTGCGCGATGCCGCTGAGCGTCGACGGACCGGTGGCCAGGGCGCAGAGAGCGGCCACCGTGGGGGCAAGCTCGCTCGTGTCCGCCAGGTCAACACCGTTGATGCTCTCCCCGCCGGTCACGGTCAAAACACCGTCCCGCAGCGAGACGGCGGCGCCGAACTTCGGCAGAATTTCACGCCATTGATCGCCCACCTGAGTGGTCCGGGACGGCCAGCCGGCAATCCGGACAGTGCCCCGGGTGGCCAGGGCAGCGGCCAGGAATGGCCCCGCATTGGACAGGTCCTGCTCGACGACGACGTCGAAGGCCTGGATTGGACCAGGGGAGACGATCCAATGGTTGGGCACGGAGTCATCGACCACGACGCCCGCACCGCGCAGCACGTCCACGGTCATCCCGATGTGGTCCAGGCTTGGCACCGGATTCCCCGAATGTTCCAAATGCAGCCCCGCTTCGAAACGCGGAGCCGCGAGCAGCAGGGCTGAAACGAACTGTGAGGAGCCGCTGGCATCGACGATCAGGTGACCGCCTAGGACCCGGCCGGTGGCCTTGATGGTGAACGGCAGCGCCCGCGGTTCGCCGTCGCCGTCGGCAATCTCCACGCCGAGCCCACGAAGGGCATCAATGACCGGACCCATCGGTCGCTGGCGGGCCGCCGGGTCGCCGTCGAACGCTATGCTGCCGCCGGTCAGCGCGGCCAGCGGCGGAACAAAACGCATGACGGTGCCGGCCAGACCGCAGTCCACCGCCGTTCCCACCGGCAGCAGCGCACCGGCGGGGATCGGCGTGATGCGCAGATCCGGGCCGAACTGCCCTTCCCCGTCCACCTCCTCGATGACCGCCCCCAACTGGCGCAGCGCAACGATCATCAGGGCCGAATCGCGCGAGTGCAGCGGCGCGCGCAGCCGCGAGGGCCCGTCCGCCAGCGCGGCCAGCACCAGATACCTGTTGGTCAGCGATTTGGACGCCGGAACCGCCAACGTCGCATCGACCGGGCCGCTGGCCATCGGAGCAGGCCATGGCGATGCGGCGCCGGCGGGAAGGGCGCCGTTGGTGGGGGCGAAAGTCATGGGGAGTTAGGCGCCTGTCACATCGTTGGCAATGCGGCGGACGGCTTTGTCAGCGTGCTTGAGCTGCTTGCGCGTGGACTTCTTCCCGGCCTCGGCGAGGTGTCCGGCACGCCATGCCAGACCTGGCTTTCCGGCGGTATCGACCGCGGCCAGCAGGACGCCACCGGAGAGCGAGACGTTCTTCAGCAGCTGGTTGCGCCTGCGCGACCGGGCCTCGGACGTGCTCGAATCCGCCGTGCGGTATTCGACGACGGCGTTCAGCGTGGAGGTCAGTGTCAGCAGGAGGGCGGACAGACGGGGGAACTTGCCCGCTGCCAGCATGACACCGGCGCCCAGCTGCGTGCCGCTGATGACGCGGGCGAGGGTCTTCTCATCCGTCTGGACAGGCAGAGCCTGCACCACTTGTCTCAGCACCGGTGAGAGCTGAGTGGCTGTCTGGTCTGCGTGGCGCAGCCGGTCCAGTCCGGCCAGGATGAAAGACGAAGCGAGCATCGGGCGGGCGAGTACACGGACAATGGACAAAGCGGCCTCCTTGATATGGCGGAACTGAATGTCAGGTTGCCGTGGGCCTTCGGATGGCAGATTGCTGTCAAAGGCCAGCTGGCGGTGTTGCGTTCTCCTAGTCTGGCACTTTTACGCACGCTATGCGGAATGTTCCGGCTGTCCGCTGTCCGCTGTCCGCGGCCCCTGCCCGTCCGCCCGCTGCCCGCGGCCACTGTCCGGCTGCCCGCGGACACTGCCCGGCTGCCCGCGGTTGCGGGGGTGGACTGTTGTGAACGACGACGCCCTACTGACAATGTCGGTGACGGCTGGCAGGATGGTGCCATGGTTGCAGGCCAGGGCGCTTTGCCTCCCGTTGCCAGGCCCGTAGTGCTGGTGGTGATGGGCGTATCCGGCTGTGGAAAATCGACCGTAGCGGCGCTGCTGGCCGGACAGCTGGGATGGCCCTTTGAGGAGGGGGACTCGCTCCATCCCCAGGCGAATGTGAAGAAGATGGCGGCCGGGCATCCGCTCACAGATGAGGATCGCTGGCCATGGCTGGCGAAGGTGGCAGATTGGGTTGAGGAAACTCTTGACGCCGGCGAGGACGGACTCATTACCTGTTCGGCGTTGAAGCGCTCCTATCGGAAGGTGATCAACCGGCGCGGTTCAGGCGTCGTCTTTGTGTTCCTCAGCGGCTCAAAGGAAGTTATTGCGGCCCGGCTGGCGGTGCGGAGGGGACATTTTATGCCGACGAGTCTGCTGGACAACCAGTTTTCCGCGCTCGAGGAGCCTGCCGCTGATGAACCTCAGATCCGGATCAACGTAGGTCCGGCCCCTGGTGTCATCACCCGGGAAATTATTGAGGAGCTCGGCCTTAGTGGCCGGGCGGAGTAGGGGAACTATGAACATCACCAGTGCACTCGGAACCCTCCATACCCTCGGCAACGCGGCTGCTGCGGTTGCCGCCGACGCCACCACCGACAAAATGAAGGAACCGTGGAGCGCTCACGACACCCAGGTGCTGATTGTTGCCGCAATCGGCATCGCCATTGTGGTGCTGCTGATTGTCTGGGCGAAGCTGCATGCGTTTCTGGCCCTGACCATCGGGGCGCTCTTTGTTGGCATCGGCTCCGGGATCTCCATTGACAAGGTCACGACCTCCTACGAAAACGGTGTGGGTGGGGTGTTGGGCTACGTCGGGGTCCTGATCGCTCTGGGCGCGATGCTGGGGAAACTGCTCGCGGATTCCGGCGGGGCGGACAAGGTGGTGGACACGTTGCTGCACGGCAGGCCGGCCACGCTGCCGTGGAAAATGGCGTTGATCGCTGGGATTATTGGCATCCCGATGTTTTTCGAAATCGGCCTGGTCCTGCTGATTCCGGTGGTGATGCTGGCGGTGCACCGGTCCCAGGGGCCTGCCATGCGCCTGGGAATTCCGGCGCTCGCCGGCTTGTCCGTGCTGCATGGCTTCATTCCGCCGCATCCTGGCCCGCTGGCGGCCATTGGGCTGCTGCACGCCAACGTCGGGATCACGCTGGCGCTTGGACTGTTGGTGGCTGTCCCGACGGTGATCATCGCTGGCCCGCTTTTCGGCAAGCTGGCGGCCAAAATGGTGCCGATCGGCGCGGCGGGTGCTGGGCTGGCGGTCACCGGTGCATTGGTCGGGACATCGGGTGGTGCCATGGGGGCTTCGTCGGGGGGACCGACCCGTCGCCGGGCCGGGAACGGTGCTGCCGAGAATGGCCCTGCGACCTCTGTGGGGAGCGGTACTGCCGACAACGGACCTGCGGCTAGGGCACAGGACCCGGAGGCGACGAGTAGCCCGACGTTCGCCTGGACGCTGATTACTTTGCTTTCACCGCTGGTGCTCATGCTTATCAAGGCGGCGGCAGATATTTGGGTGGACAAGGGAGCCGCGGTCCGCCCGCTGCTTGACTTTATCGGCGACCCGGTGTTCGCACTGCTGGTGGCCGTACTGCTGGCCATGGTGACATTCGGATCCGCGGTGGGCTTCTCGCCGTCGACCCTGACCAGAAAGATCGGCGAGAGCCTGCTGCCCATTGTCGGTGTGCTGCTCATCGTCGGCGCCGGCGGCGGCTTCAAGCAGGTACTGGTCGACGGCGGCACGGGAACGGCGATAGCCAAGATCGCGATAGCTGCCAGCCTCTCCGCGCTGTTGTTGGGCTGGATGGTGGCCGTTCTGATCCGGCTCGCCACCGGTTCGGTCACGGTGGCCACGGTGACAGCTGCAGGCATTATCGCCCCGCTGGCCACTGGGCTCTCCCCGGCCCAGCTCGCGTTGGTGGTGTTGGCGATCGGCGCCGGTTCGCTGTTCTTCTCGCACGTCAATGACGCGGGTTTCTGGCTGGTCAAGGAGTACTTCGGGCTCACGGTGGGGCAGACGATCAAGACCTGGTCGGTGATGGAGACCATTATTTCGGTGGTCGGATTGCTGCTGACGCTGCTGCTCTCGACGATTCTGTAGCTTCCGGCCCGGGTTCCCTACCGGAGTCTCTGCTTCAATGCCCCTGGCCTCCTGGGTTCGGGTGCGTTTTTCGGATCCGTCAGCTAACTCACCAGCGCCATCGCGACAGACCACGGCAGCACCCAGTTGGTGCCGGCCTTAAAATCGAGCGCCGGCTTGAGCTTGGGGTCTCCCGCCAGCTCGATTATCAACCGCAGCACGTTTCCGATGATGATGGTCGCAAACAGCTTCTGATTGGTGATCCAGCCGGCCTAAGCCCACCTACTCCTGCCGTACAGGCCGGGTCGGTGCCCGCAGGGGAAATGATCGCATCCGCCGCACGCAGCAGGTAGGCCAGCCATGTCAGTGCCGCCAACCATGTCAGTGCCACCAACCATGTCAGTGCCGCCAACGAGGAGAAGGCCGCGAGGGGTCCGAAGTCATTCTGAAAGACGAGATTGGCCCGGCTGCCAAATTAGGCTCTCCTGACGTAAGTGTGGGTCAGGGTTTGTGTGTTATGGGGCATGGGTAACCCGGTAGATTTGGTAGTTCTCACACTGCCCAAATTTCGGAGCTACCCATGCGTGCTACCACTCTACTCAACCGTCTCCTTAACCTGACAGGCGTGCGCGTCATTGATGTTGATCCTGGTGCCTTTGACGCTGCTGGCCCGTTGGTGGTGCGGGTGGCGTTGAAGGCCCGCAAACGCCTGGACTGCCCGCATTGCAGCTTCTTCACGATGGCCGGCTATGACACCCGGTGGGCCGAATCCTCCTGGCGGCACCTGGATGTTGCGGGGCGGGTGACCGTGCTGACGATGCTGCGCCGGCGCCTGGTGTGTCCGGCCCATGGGGTCGTGGTTCAGGGCGTGCCGTTCGCCCGGCCCGGGTCCCGGTTCAGCACGGACTTTGAGGACATGATCGCCTGGCTGGTCACCCGGGCGGACAAGACCACGGTGTCATTGTTCGCCCGGATAGCGTGGCGGAGGGTCGGGGCGATCTGCGAACGCGTCGTGGCCGAACAGCTCGATGAAACACGCTTCGAGTCCCTGGTCAATATTGGGGTGGATGAGATTTCCTGGCGCAAACACCACCGCTACCTGACCTTGGTTTCGGACCACGCCACCTCGAAGATCGTGTGGGGAGCCCCGGGGAAAAACGCGGCCACACTGGACGGGTTCTTCGCCGAGATCGGAGCCGAGAACACGGCGGTGATAGAGGCCGTGAGCATGGACATGGGACCGGCTTTTGCCAAGTCCGTGAGGACCAACGCCCCCGGCGCGGTCATCTGTTACGATCCATTCCACGTCATCCAGCTGGCCACCAACGCCTTGGAATCCTTCCGCCGTTCCATCTGGCAACGGGCCCGTGATCTGCCCGATCAGGACATCGCGAAGAAGTTCAAGGGAACCCGCTGGGTGCTGCTGAAAAACCCGCAGAACCTCACCGGGAAGCAACAAGTCACCTTGGCCGGGCTCGAACAGGCCGGAGGGCTTCTATGGGACGCCTACCAGCTCAAGGAATCCCTGAGGGAAGTCTTCGCCGGCGACCTCAACCCCGCTGACGTGATGGAGATGATCACCACCTGGTGCGAACTCGCCGCCACACCCAACATCCGCGAGTTCGCCAGGGCCGCCGCCACCATCCGCTCCCACACCGACGGGATCCACGCCGCCGTCACCAGGCAACTCTCCAACGGCCCCCACGAAGGCCTGAACAACAAGATCAGAACCATGACCCGCAGATCCTACGGATTCCACACCCCAGAAGCCGCTCTCGCCCTGATCATGCTCGCCTGCGGCCCAGTGGAAATCAAACTCCCGTACCAGAAATAACCTGGCCCACACTTACGTCAGGAGAGCCCCAAATTTACCCAGAACCTGTCCGCGGACACCGAGGGTGAACGCTACCTGGAGCATCGCGTAAATGACGGAGGTGATCAGGACCGATCCATGATGGCCAGCGGGATGTTCCGCTTCGGGTTGGACGTTTCCCCTGCCTGTTCAATGCCCCTGCCGGAAACCGAGGGACGAAAAGATGATGCCCGCCGTCGAAATCGCCACGAAAACCGCCCGAATAACCCTTGGGAGCGAAGCCGTGGGAGGTGAAATTATCCGGGGTTCCATGGAAGTGGTGCCGAGGGCGGTGACCAGGAAGACCACGATCACAAGTATCCCGGCAACGGCGCTTTTTTCGGTGAACGGACCGAACTTCGTTGCGTACGTCAGGGTGCCTTCAACCTCAATGGCGGGCACCGCGGCTGGGGAGATTTAGGTGAAGAAGCCCAATGAGTAATTGCCAAAAAATCCTCAGACCAGAGGGGGTACCGCACCACTCCGCCGGAAATCAAGCACTTTTCGCTCCCCTAATGCAGTGCACCGGAATACTGCGGGGAGGCAGCGGGTTGAACGCTAAGGAGACCGCAACGGAAGGACGATATGAGTACTTCGCTTCTGGCGCGCCGGCCCGCCGTCGGCGGCTGGCCGGTGACAGTAGACTTGGCCGTAATGAATAGCACCGAGCACGCCCCCACGCTGGCCACCGGAAACGGTGCGGAGACAGGCACCGAACCGGAGTTGACCCCGGCGCAGCTTGCCGAAGGTTCCGTCGACGTTTCCACCGAGTCGGCGGACGACCGCCGCGTCCGTTTTGAGCGGGACGCCATGCAGTACGTTGATCAGTTGTATTCGGCCGCCATGCGGATGGCGAGGAACCCCTCCGACGCGGAAGATCTGGTGCAGGAGGCCTACACGAAGGCGTTCTCAGCCTTCCACCAGTATCGGCCGGGCACCAACCTCAAGGCGTGGCTGTACCGGATCCTTACCAACACGTATATCAACCTTTACCGAAAACGCCAGCGTGAACCGCTGCAGTCAAACTCAGACCAGGTGGAGGATTGGCAGCTGGCCCGGGCCGAGTCGCATACCTCCCGTGGCCTGCGCTCCGCCGAGGCGGAGGCTCTGGATCATTTGCCGGACAGTGATGTAAAGCGGGCACTGCAGGCCATTCCGGAGGAATTCCGGCTGGCAGTTTACTTCGCGGACGTCGAGGGTTTTGCCTACAAAGAGATTTCGGAAATTATGAACACCCCCATCGGCACCGTGATGTCCCGGCTGCACCGTGGGCGCAAGATGCTGCGGGACATGCTGGCCGATTACGCCAAGGAACGCGGGTTCCATGGGAACGGCGCGGGCGGTGCCCCGGCCGTCCTCGACAGCAAGGTCGCCGTGGCGTTGGACGTGCCAACTGGTACTGCAAGCAATGATCAGGAGAAGAACAAATGAGCGACTGCCAGAGTTTAGGCGATTGCGACGACTCGCGGATCGCGCGGATCTACGAATACCTGGACGGCGCGCTGTCCTGTGACGATCTCGCGGAGATCAAGACGCATCTGGACAGCTGCCCGGACTGCGCCGAGGAACACGATCTTGAGTGCGTCATCCGATCCGTGGTGAAGCGGTCCTGCAAGGAAGCTGCGCCGGAGAACCTGAAGGCCGCTATCCTGGACCGAATTCATCAGAGCCGGACCGCCGAAGTCTAGAAACTCCGGATTAGAAACCCCACGTAAAAACCTTGGTTCAGAACCCCGGATCTAGAATCCTGATTTTTGAGTCGTAGATTCGACGACGGGACTCGACGGGGCCGACCCTGTTTTGGGCATCTACAGGCGGGTTCGCGATATCGGTGGGTTGCGGGTTCCGATGGTCGCAAAATCGCTGGGCGTTTTTCCGGCCACCCTTCGCTGAATGGATCCCGCGATTCGTTCGGCCTGCAGTTTGGCCAGCCGTGCCTTCTCACCGTGGAAGAGATCGTCCACCGTAGCCGCCCACAATTCGAGCCAGCGGCCGAAGTGCGCGGCGGTCAACGGTTCCTTGGCGTTGAGGTCAAAATGGACCGCCAGCGCATTCCGACGGTATAGCCGGGCCCGGAACAGCACCGTCTCCCAAAAATCAGCCATAATCGGCATGTGCCGGGCCAGATCCATGTGCGCCACGTCAAGGAAGACCGGTCCCAGCAGGGGGTCGGCGAATGCGCGCCCGTAGAAGGCGGTGACGAGCCGTATCACGTCATCACGGTTGGTCAGATCACTGTTTGGCGGAACGGTTCCGCTCTGGGCCGTTTCGGCGTGTGGAACGGTTCCGCTCTGGGGTTTCGTGCCGCCCAGTGGACCGGCCGGATCGGTATCGGCCGTCACTGGCGCCGAGACCCCGCTTTCCATCGCCGCCATCTATATCGCTGCCAGGAGAATGGCAATGCCGGCCACCGGCAGCGCAGCGAATTTGACCACTTCCGCCGCGATGTAGCTCAGATGCGGCGCTGTGGCTGTTTTTGCGCCCGCGTTGGCAGCAACCGTGGCGACGTCGGTCCTGTCGATGCCCTGAAGAGTCCCCGTTCCACCGTTCCGGGCATCTGCTGCCGTTCTTCCGCCGGCGGCCGCACTGTCGGCGAGCAAACGCGTCCGTTGGGCCATGTTTGGCCGCAGCACCACCAGCTGCAGGGCCAAGGCCAGCACGGCGACTCCGATGGCAACGCCGGCCGGTACTGGGACAACGTGCGGGCCGGCGACTAAGGCGAGGACCAGTACGACGGCGAACAGGCACTCGATCGTATTGAGGGCCTTGAAGACAATCCTGCCGATTTCCACGCCCAACGCAACCGTGATGCCTGGGGCCCGGAATTTGAGCGGTGTCTCGAGGAATGAAATGGCGGCAACCATTCCGAACCAGATGAAGGGTACCGTGGCCAGGACTATTAGCTGGAGCATTGCTTCCGTTCGATGCAAGGGGGCTCAGGATCACGCGTTTGGGGTGCAGAATCCGGACCTGGGAGCGAGATGGCGGCCACGCAGGTGTCCGCGGTGGCCCAGGGCTGGAGACGGACGTCGGCACGTCCTGCACCCAGGCCCTCCAGGTATCCGCTGAGTAGACCTAAATGCGCGGCGCAGACAACCTCCGGCAGGGCTCGGGCCATGGAGACAAAGGGGCAGGCATGCAGATGCAGCAGGGACTCCGTCCCGGCCGCGGCGGGTTCCGGTTCAAAGCCCAGCTCCGCCAACAAAGCGCCGACGGCTTCCGCTGCCTGCTGCTGGTCCACTGCGCCAGCCGGGGGTTCCTGCGGGACCGTGCCGGCGTCAGGTTGGGGCGGCCCGGCTGGACGATCCATCCGCCCGCGCATCCATCGGGCCCCGGCGGCCTGCGCCTTTGCCTGCGGGGTGTTCGCGGAGCGGTCGGTGAGCGATTCGGCCAGAATCTCGGCCAGCAGCCGGTAGCCGCCGGAGTCCGGTTCCCGATGGAAGGCCCGGTAGCGTAGTTGTGGGCGGCCGGGCCCGTTGGGGAAGTCGCGAACAGGTTCAATCAGCGCGGCGTGGACCAGGGTCTTCAGATGGAACCGGACGGTGCTCAGCTGGAGGCCGGACCGCTCAGCCAGCTCGGCCGCCGTCGGCGGCTGAACCGCGCCGCGGATGGCGGCAAGCAGCCGCACCCGGCTGGGAGAGGAAAGGGCCGGTTGGGCAGATAGTTCGGAGCGGGCAGCGGACACACGACCAGTCTACGATTAAAACGAAAGCCGTCGATTCAACCCAGTAGACACGATTCCAGGGCTGGCGGACGCAGGGCAAAAGGAAACCTCCCAAGCCGGATGGCTCAGGAGGTTTCTTCAGCTTTAAGCACAATGGTTAAGCGTTGGGACGCTTACCGTGGTTTGCGCCGCCACGCTTCCGGTCACGACGCTTGCGTGCACGCTTGGACATAGCTGCCTCCCATCTTCTAAACGATTTTGAAAAGATCCGCCCTCTAGTCTCCCACACGCCTTACCGGCTGACCTAAACGGTGTCTCCCGCCGTCGTCGTCCGTGGGTTGGGCCGGACGGCGCGAATGTCCGCGGAAAGACCGCCTTCACGCACTCAGTTTTCCCGCATCGGGCAGCTATCTCTTCAAGGTGGCCCGGATGGCTATTTGTGCCTGATCCAGCACGGTCCGCACGGTTTCCACCGTGAGTTCAGTGAGCTGCTGGCGGCCCGCGTGCGCGCGCAGCTCCACCTGCAGGTCATCGCGGAAGGACTGCAGCATCATTTCTGTTTCCTTCAACAGACGGTGATTGGCGGGGGACTGGCTGCCGCTGTCGGGCATCCGCCGGGACGCGCCCCTGGCAGCTTCCGCCGTGGCGGCGAGATCGGCGCGCAGTCCCTTCATGTTGGCCCGGATATCGCCGCGCAGCTCGTCGGCCAGCCGGCGCACGGACGCTGAAATGTCGTGTTCCACTTCCTGCAGTTCACCCCGGCGGCTCTCCAGCTCCGCCAGGCCGGCGTCGGTAAGGGAGTAGATGGTGCGCCTTCCATCCGTCGTCGTCGCCACCAGCCCTTCCTCCTCCAGCTTGGCCAGTCGTGGATAGACGGTGCCGGCGCTGGGGGAGTACGTCCCGCCAAAGCGCCCGCTGAGGTCCCGGATCACGTCGTAGCCGTGCTTGGGACCTTCCTCCAGCAGCGCCAACAGGTACAGCCGCAGGGCACCGTGCGCGAAGACCGGGGGCATCAGCGACCCTCCTCCGTCCGCGCTGTCCGCGCCGGTTCGCCATGAATGACGGCGACGTTGCCGGAGACCGAGCTCGTGCGCAGTTTGAACATGCCTTTCGCGGGCCCGGAAGTAGTGCGGACGGTCTGGGCGGTTGCGGAGAAGCGCTGATCATCCACGATCACGGTGCCGGAGGTTGTTTTGGCTTCCACGTCGACTCCGATGTTTTGCGGCAGCCGGACGGTGACGTCGCCGGAGACGGATTTGGAGACCATATCTGCGGGGGTGCCGAGGATGTCGAGGGACAGATCTCCGCTCACGGTGCTGGCCCGGACGCTGCTGAGCAGGCCCGACGCGGTGATTTCCCCCGAAATGCTTTTGGCCGTCAATGGGCCCTTGTGCTGCCGGGTTATGATCTCTCCGCTGACCGTATCCGCCGTCAACATTCCTGCGGTGTGGTCCGCCATCACCGAACCGGAGACCGTTTTCAGGCTGGTGCTGGCCGAGGTGCCAGATACCAGCCCGTCGCCGCTGACTGTTGCGACGGACACATCGATGCCCGCCGGAACGGCGATGCTGATGACGGCCCGGTCCGAGGTATTCAGATTGACGATTTTCATAAACCAGTTGCCGGGATCCAGGTGCTCAACCTTTAATGCCCCATCGTTGAACGTCACCCGCAGGGGCTGTCCGGTGACTTCGGTGACCTCGACGCGGGTGATGGCTTCGTCATGGGTGATGACGTCCAACCGGCCGCGGACGATGGCGGCGCGCAGGGAACCCACGCCGTCGACTTCCAGCGTCTGCGGTGTCGTGATGGACCAGCTTTGCGGGCTCATTGCTCCTCCAAGAGTTGCACTATATCGCGCATCTAGTCACGTTATATCGCGTTGCTTGCGCCGTCAAGGGATACCGGTACAGAAGTCAATCGGGGGCGGCTGTTGTTTCCGCCGTTGAGAAGTGCAAGGCTCACGATATGACCAATACCAGCAGCAGCGGACCAGCAGGCGAGGGCGGTACCGGGGACGCAGCCCTCTCAATGGGCCGTCAGGACAACCAGGATCGTTACGAGGCGCGGGTCGGCGGCGAGCTTGCAGCAACCATCACCTACACGGCGCGCCCGGAAAGCATCGACTTTGTGCATACACAGACGGAGGAGAAATTCCAAGGTCATGGGCTTGCCACCAAGCTGGCCCTCTTCGCGCTGGACGACGCGATCAGCAAGGGTAAACGCATTATTCCGCATTGCCCGTTCGTTGCCGATGTTGTCAGCACCAGGGAGGACTATGAGGGCAGGGTCGATTGGCCGGGGACGGGGGCGTAACAGGCCCGGACGCCGTCAACCAGCCGAGAAGGAAGCTGGGAATGTCCTGCCGTCCGAAACGGTCCGGAACCGTCCTAACCGTCCTAACCGTCCTAACCGTCCTAACCGTCCTAACCGTCCAGAAGGGGACAACGAATGCCGAAAGCAGACAAGAGCGGACATGCCAGAAAGAGCGAACTGCCCGGAACGCTGCGCCGTTCGGAGGCACATGCGCAGGCGACATTTGCGCAAACATACGATTCCGCGATGGAGGACTACGACGACGGCGAACGCGCGGCACGTACGGCCTACGCTTCGCTGAAACACAGTTACGAAAAGGTGGGCGATCACTGGGAAAAGAAGGATTCCGCCGGCCCCTCGGACGGGCAGGCGAAGGGCGGCAAGGACACCAACCGGCCCACGGCAGGCGGGGTTGATGAGAACGCCTCCAAGGAACATCTGTACCGGCTGGCCAAAAAACTGGACGTACCCGGGCGCTCGAGCATGAGCAAGGCCGATCTGGTCGACGCGCTGCAGAAGGCCAATGACCGGAAGACCCGGCAGAGCCGCGAGAAGGAATAACTCAAACCCTACGCCGCCCCCGCAGAATGCTGTGGATCAGGAAACCAAAAGCAGGAAACCAAAAGCAGGAAACCAAAAGCAGGAGATAATCGTGAGAACACTTTCGCTGTTGACCGCCGTCGAACGTCTTGAGGATGCCAAGCAACTGGATCCGCTGGCCGGCGTGGTCCGGGGCCTGGTGAAGAAGGCTGTTCGGCCACGCTGGCTGCGGGACGTGCTGCACGGCGTCCCGCTGGGCCATCCCCTGCATCCGTTGATGGTGCAGGTTCCTCTCGGCGCCTGGATTTCCGCGGCGGTCCTGGACTGCCTGCCCGGGGCAGAAAAGCAGGCCGCTGTTCTGGTGGGCCTCGGTCTGGCCACGGCAGGACCGTCGGCGCTGGCCGGCTACGTGGATTTTTCCGAACTGCATGAACAGCACCAGCGTATCGGCGTCATCCATTCAACCGCCAACGCCGCCGCCGTCGGCCTCTATTCCGTGTCGCTGTTCCAGCGGCTGACAGGCAAACCCGGCGGCGGTCGGATGCTTGGATTCCTGGGGCTCGGCGTGGTGTCCGCCGGTGGCTGGCTTGGTGGTCATCTGGCCTTCCGGCAGGCGGCAGGTGCGAACCATGCCGAGGACGTTCCGCATCGGATCCAGCCCGGCTGGCAGCGGCTGGTGCGTTTGGATGAACTGACGGCGGGCAGGATGGAGCGGCGGATGCTGGGCTCCGTCCCGCTTCTGGTGCTGCGCACCGCCGAAGGCAAGGTCCACGTTTTATCCGACACCTGTAGCCACTTATCCGGTCCGCTGAGCGAGGGCACGCTGCAGATCGAGGGCGGCGTCAGCTGTGTCATGTGCCCGTGGCACATGAGTGTATTTTCGCTGGAGACGGGCGACGTGGTGCACGGTCCGGCCACGTCGCCGCAACCATCATTCCGGACGCGCATCACCGAAGGCACCGTGGAGGTTTGCCTTCCCGGCGCCGGCTAGGCCATGCTCCAGACTCCCCACCGATCGACGTAGCACTTGGCCCATGTCAGTCGGGAAACCTGGGCGTTGACTGCGTCATCGATGGTGGGGAGGGGCGGAGATCAGCTGGGGATGAGGGTCAGCTGGCTTCGGGAATGTTGAGCCACTGGTACCAGCCGCGGTGCAGCACAAGCCAGGCCATCAGGCCATAGCCGGCCTGGCCGGGAGTGCCCCCGTTGCCCGCCAGATCGGTGCGCCACTGCTCGTGGTTCTGCAGCGGGGAGAAGGTGTCCACATAGCGGTGCTTGCGTCGGGTGCTGACGTCGGCGAAGGCTGTGTTGAGGTCGGCGAGCTTCCTGTTCAGCACCGGATCGAGGCTCGGCGGCGGACCGACCACGAACGCCGGGATGCTCAGCTGCGACGCGCCGTCCAGAATATTGGCGAGATTTAGCCTGCTGCGCGCGGTGGACAGCCCAAATTCGATGTCGCGGGCGGACAGCCCGATGATCAGCCGGTTTTCATGGAAGTCGTCAAAGCGGCGTCCGGCCTCCTGCAGCCAGCGCGCGGCCAGTGCCTCGGTGCCTTCCTGCGGGCTCGCCAGCGCGTAGGTCTCCACCGAGATGCCCTCCCGCGGGGTGCGGGCCAGCACTCGGCCCAGCCACCCCAGTGCGCGCGGGTCGCCTACCCCCGCAATGAGCTCGTCTCCGACCGCGGCAATCCGCAGTTTCCTGTCCTCCACTAGTGACCTCTCGTGTACTGCTGCATAATGGACCGCCTCAAAGAAAGCTGCCCGGCCTGTGATGCAGACCGGGCAGCCGAGGCGTTTACTTGCGTTCGAACGCCTGCTTGATCAGCAGCGCCTGCTCCACGGCGTGGCGCTTGGCAGAGCCGGTGGCCGTGGAAGCGGACGCCGGACGGGACACCAGCCGGAGCTTGCGCTCCAGCACCGGCGCCAGGTTCAGGCCCATGAACGGCCACGGACCTTGGTTGGCCGGCTCGTCCTGGGCCCAGACGATGTCCGCATTCGGGTACTTCGCCAGTTCCGCGTTGATCTCCGCGAGCGGCAGCGGGTAGAGCTGCTCCACCCGGATGATCGCGGACTTCGGATTTTTGGCATTGCCTTCTGCAGCAATACCTTCAGTGGCCTTCTGCTGGGCAGCCAGCAGATCGTAGTACAGGCGGCCGGAGACCAGCACAACGCGTTCGACGGCGTTGCCGTCCTGCACCGCTGCATCACCGATAACCGGTCGGAAGCCGTCCTGGGTGAAATCCTCCACGGCCGATGCGGCGGCCTTCAGGCGCAGCAGCTGCTTGGGAGTGAAGACGATCAGCGGTTTGCGGGGCTTGCTGTAGGCCTGGCGGCGCAACAGATGGAAATGCGAGGCGGGAGTTGTCGGGTTGGCGACGACCATGTTTTCCTCCGCACACATCTGCAGGTAGCGCTCGATCCGCGCAGACGAGTGGTCCGGTCCCTGGCCCTCGTAGCCGTGCGGCAGCAGCAGCACCAGCGAGGAACGCTGGCCCCACTTCTGCTCGGCGGAGGAAATGAATTCGTCCACGACCGTCTGGGCACCGTTGGCGAAGTCCCCGAATTGGGCCTCCCAGATCACAAGGGCGTCCGGGCGTTCCACCGAGTAGCCGTATTCAAAGGCCATGGCGGCGTATTCGGACAGCAGCGAATCGTAGATCCACAGTTTCGCCTGCGAATCGCTCAGTTTGGTCAGCGGCGTCCACTCAGTGCCGTTGGCGCGGTCGTGGAAGACCGCGTGGCGCTGGACGAAGGTGCCCCGACGGGTGTCCTGGCCTGCCATCCGGACCGGTACGCCTTCCATCAGCAGCGAACCAAGGGCGGCGAGCTCGCCAAAGCCCCAGTCAATGCCGCCCTCCCGGGACATCTGCTCGCGCTTCTCGAGCAGGGTCTGGAGCTTGGGATGCACGGTGAAGCCCTCGGGGACTTCGACGTGCGACTTGCCGATGTGGGCCAGAGTCTCGGCCGTGATGGCCGTCGACTTCGGCTTGTTGACGCCGCCGTCGGCCTGCTGTGCGGAGGGACGCTCCAGATCCGATACCGCCTGCGAATCGGCGGTGATGATCGGGATCGGGGAGGTCTGCGCGGCATGGGTTTCCGCGAAGACGCGTTCCAAGCGCTCCTGGTAGTCCCGCAGCAGCTGCTCGGCCTCTTCCTCGGAAATGTCACCGCGACCGATCAGGGCCTCCGTGTACAACCGGCGGACCGAACGCTTGGCCTCAATCAAGTTGTACATCAGCGGCTGCGTCATCGACGGGTCGTCGCCTTCGTTGTGGCCCCGGCGGCGGTAACAGACCATGTCGATGACGACGTCCTTGCTGAACTTCTGCTGGAACTGGTAGGCCAGCTGGGCCACCCGGACGACGGCCTCCGGATCGTCGCCATTGACGTGGAAGACCGGAGCCTGGATCATTTTCGCGACGTCGGTGGAGTACACCGACGAGCGCGACGACGACGGCGCCGTCGTGAAGCCCACCTGGTTGTTCACCACGACATGGATGGTTCCGCCGGTCCGGTAACCGCGCAACTGGGAGAGGTTCAGTGTTTCCGCTACCACTCCCTGCCCGGCGAAGGCCGCGTCTCCGTGCACCATGATCGGCAGCACGGGAAAGGCTTCGCCTTGATCGAGGCGGTCCTGCTTAGCGCGGACGATGCCCTCGATGACGCCGTCGGCGGCTTCCAAGTGGGACGGGTTTGCGGCCAGATAGACCTTGGTGTTATTGCCATTGTCCGAGGTGAATGTGCCCTCGGTGCCGAGGTGGTACTTGACGTCTCCGGACCCCTGGACGCTGCGCGGATCCTGGATTCCTTCGAATTCGCGGAACACCTGGGAGTAGGTCTTGCCGGCAATGTTGGTCAGTACATTCAGCCGGCCGCGGTGGGCCATCGCGATCGCCACCTCGTCCAGGCCGTCGTCGGCGGCGTCGGAGATAATGCTGTCCAGCAGCGGAATCAGGGACTCGCCGCCCTCCAAGGAGAAGCGCTTCTGGCCTACGAACTTGGTCTGCAGGAAGGTCTCGAAGGCCTCGGCGGCATTGAGCTTGGAGACGATCCGCAGCTGTTCTTCGCGGCTGGGCTTCGAATAGGGGTGCTCCAGCTGGTCCTGGAACCACTTGCGCTGTTCCGGGTCCTGAATGTGCATGTACTCGATGCCGGTGGTGCGGCAGTAGGCGTCGCGGAGCACGCCGAGGATGTCACGGAATTTGAGCATCGGTTTGCCACCGAAGCCTCCGGTGGGCCACTCGCGGTCCAGATCCCAGAGCGTCAGACCGTAGGTGAGGACGTCCAGGTCGGGGTGCTTGCGCTGGACGTATTCCAGCGGGTCGGTATCGGCCATCAGGTGGCCTCGGACGCGGTAGGAGTGGATCAACTGCTGGATCCGGGCCACCTTGTTGATTTGATCGGCCGGATCGACCTGAAGATCGTGGCTCCAGCGGACCGGCTCGTAGGGGATCCGCAGGGATTCGAAAATCTCGTCGTAGAAGTTCTGCTCACCTAGCAGCAGCTGCTGCACAAGGCGCAGGAACTCGCCGCTGCCGGCGCCCTGGATGACCCGGTGGTCATAGGTGGAGGTCAGGGTGAGGACCTTGCTGACCGCGTTCTGGGCGAGAATCTTGGGGCTGGCGCCCTGGAACTCGGCCGGGTAGTCCAACGCGCCGACGCCGATGATGGCGGCCTGGCCTTTGGACAGCCGCGGAACCGAATGCACGGTGCCAATACCGCCCGGATTGGTCAGCGAGACGGTGGTGCCGGCGTAGTCTTCGGCTGTCAGCTTGCCGTTCCGGGCGCGCTTGATCAGCGTCTCGTATGTCTGCCAGAATTCGGAAAAGTTGAGTGTCTCCGCCTTTTTGATGCTGGGGACCACCAGCAGACGCGAACCGTCCGGCTTGGGCATGTCAATGGCAATGCCGAAGTTGACGTGTGCTGGCTGCACGGCAACCGGCTTGCCGTCGATCTCATCGAAATGGACGTTCATCGACGGGAACTGGGCCAGCGCCCGGATCACGGCGTAGCCGATCAGGTGTGTGAAGGAGACCTTCCCGCCGCGGGCCCGGCCGAGATTGGAGTTCAGCACCACGCGGTTGTCGATCAGCAGCTTCGCGGGGATGGCGCGCACGCTGGTGGCGGTGGGCACCTCCAAGCTGGTGATCATGTTCGTCGCGATGGCCTTGGCAGGTCCGCGCAGAACGGTTGTGCGGTCCTCTTCCGGAATCGAGGTGTCCTTCGCGGCGCGGGGGAGCTGCGCCGGAATCGGGGTGGAGCCGTTGCGGGCGGCGTCCTTGGCGGGGGCTGCCGAAGCCTTAGCGGCAGCAGTGTCACGCGCGGGGGCGGCTGGGGACTGGGCGGCCGGGGCGGCAGGGGACTGGGCGGCGGGTGCTGCCGCGGGAGCGGTCGCGGACTGGGCGGCGGGAGCAGCGGCTGGGGCAAGTGCCTGCGGCGACGCGGGCCTGCCGGCCTGACCGGGGGAAGCCGTGGCTTTGGCAGGCGCCGCCGGCTGTACGACCGGCAGTTCCCGGGTCACCGGACTGGCTTCGTTGCCCGCACCGGTGGAACGGAGTCCGTTGGCCGGCTTCCCGTTGGCCGGATTCCCGCTGTCTGAATCAAAGGATTCAAAGAGCGGCCACCACTTGGTGTCAACAGAATTCCTGTTCTGCTGGTACCGCTCATACAGCTCGTCAACGAGCCACTCGTTTCCGCCAAAATCCTCGGGCAGACGGTGGATAGGTTGATCTGGCACGTGAAATACGCCTCTTCCATGAGTTCTAGTTGCCCGCCGACACAAGCCGCCCCACGCAAGAGGGACTCCTCCGTGCTGACCGTGCGGCTTCTGCCTTTACCAGGTCCGGGTCCTTCAAACCTTTACCTCATGCCAGTCTAGTGAGGAGAGTAACGCGCAGGCCAATCCTCGGCACCGGGTTTCGGTGACTTTCTGGCTAGACTCGTCAAATCGGCACCAACGGCCCTTCCCCGGGACGGATCACGGTGTTTTATGCCAACCGAAGGAAGTGTCAATGCGGTTCCTCAGCGATCCCAGTACGGATCTGACGTACTCTGATGTTTTCCTCGTGCCGTCCCGCTCTGAAGTCGTCTCACGAATGGATGTTGACCTTTCCAGCGACGACGGTACCGGGGCCACCATTCCGCTGGTCGTCGCTAATATGACGGCGGTGACCGGTAAAAGGATGATGGAGACGGTGTCGCGCCGGGGCGGACTGGCCGTGCTGCCGCAGGACATTCCGCTGCCGGTGGTCCGTGATGTCACAGGCTGGGTCAAACAGCGGGACCTGCTCTTCGAAACCCCTGTGACACTGACGCCGCAGGACACGGTCATCGACGCGCTGCATCTGATGAGCAAGCGGGCCCACAATGCCGTGGTGATCATCGCCGGCAATGCTGGCGACGACGGCGACGCCGGAACCTTTGTCGGTGTGGTCCGGACCGCGGATTGCGAAGGGGTGGACCGTTTCTCCTCCCTCCGTTCCGTGCTGCACAGCAACGTGGTGACCATTGATGCCGCCGGTTTTGACAAGATCAGAGGCGGGATCAAACGCGACGTCACAAGCGGCAGCGGCGGCGCTTTAGCCTCCGAGGATGGCCGCCAGGCCACGGACGCGGCTCTGCGCGCGGCCTTTGAGCTGATGGACGCGGCCGGCTCCGATTTTGCCCCAGTGCTTCGGGGAAGGAAGCTGGCGGGCGCGCTGACCCGCACCGGTGCGCTGCGCTCGACGATCTACCAGCCGGCCGTGGACGGTTCGGGGGCACTGCGGGTGGCCGCCGCCGTCGGTATTAACGGCGATGTGCGGGCCAAGGCTGTGGCTCTGCTGGAGGCTGGCGTCGATACCCTCGTGGTGGACACGGCCCACGGGCATCAGCGGAAAATGGTCGATGCCGTCCGGGCCGTGCGCGGAGTGGCCCGCGGCATCCCGATCGTGGCCGGGAACGTGGTCAGCGCGGAGGGCGTCCGCGATCTGGTGGCCGCGGGGGCGGACATCATCAAGGTTGGTGTGGGGCCGGGCGCCATGTGCACCACGCGGATGCAGACCGCCGTCGGACGTCCGCAGTTCTCGGCCGTCTACGAGTGCGCTGCCGCCGCCCGTGAGCTCGGGGCGTCCGTTTGGGCCGACGGCGGCGTGCGTTACCCGCGCGACGTGGCCCTGGCGCTGGCCGCAGGCGCCAGCCAGGTCATGATCGGCTCCTGGTTCGCCGGGACGTACGAAAGTCCGGGGGACCTGAACGTCGACAGTAAGGGGCGCCGTTATAAGGAGAGCTTTGGGATGGCCTCCGCGCGCGCTGTGCAGAACCGGACCCAGCGCGACGGCGCGTTCGAGCGGGCACGCAAGGGCCTGTTCGAGGAGGGGATTTCCTCGTCGCGGATGTATCTGGACCCGGCCCGGCCGGGAGTGGAGGACCTGCTGGACCTGATCACCTCCGGTCTGCGCAGTTCCATGACCTACGCGGGAGCCACGACACTCGCGGAATTCCGGCAAAACGCCATCGTAGGCGTGCAGTCCGCTGCCGGGTACGAGGAAGGCCGCCCGCTACGCGAAAGTTGGTAAGCGGAGTGCGCGGCCGCCGGAACGCGGACCGCGGTGCCGGTCACCGCAGTGCCCAGCATCGCCGCCGACTTCCACGTGCCCTCCACCGATATCCACATCACGATGACGGCGTATTTTGTCACCGTGGCCATGTGCATTCCGCTCAGCGGCTGGCTGACCGTACGCTTCGGGGACCGCGCCGTCTTTTGTTCGGCCATCGCGGTTTTTACGCTGGCTTCAGCGCTGTGCGCGCTGAGTCCGGACCTGACGCTGCTCACACTCAGCCGGATCCACCAGGGGATCGGCGGAGCCATGATGTTTGCGGTCCGGGAGCCTGCCGCGCGCTCCGGCCTGGACTGGGTCGGATTCGGCTGCACCAGTCTGGGAATCGGAGCCCTGGTGATCGGGCTGGAATTTCTCTCCACCGGCACCCAAGCGGCGGGGCAGGGCAGACGGCCCCGCCGTCGTCGTGCTCATTCTTGCCGCTCTGGCCGGCGGCGGCCGCTCTTTGACCTGTCCACTTTTCGGATACGCACCTTCCCGGGTCTCCAACACCGGTGGCTTCATCTTCCGGACGGCGATCAGCTCCGCGCCGTTCCTGCTGCCGCTGTTGTTCCAGGATGGCTACGGCTGGGACCCACTGCGCTCCGGACTGCTCGGCGGCGACCTTTACTGCCTGTGCGCCGATGTCCGCGGTGACCCCGGATCCGCTGATTTTTGTGCTGTTGGTGGTTAGCGGCGTGCTCCGTTCCATCGGGTTCACCGCCTACAACTCCATCCAGTTCGCGACGTCGGTCCGGCCCGGATGAACTCAGCCACCATCGGGCAGCTTGGTGCGGGACTCGGCATCGCGGCCGGGGCACTGGTGGTGCGGCTGGGCGCCGGGCTGGCTGGCGGCGGAGCCACCGGTACCCCGTTCGCCTTCGGGCCGGACCCGCTGATGGAGTACCGGATTGCTTTCCTGCGACCCCGCCTTGGGCGAGGCAGCCGGACCGGCATGCCCACCGTGCCGCCCGCACCAACCGATCGTCCCTAGCCCCACTGAAATTCTTTACCCCGCTCGCTCAGTTGAAAGGAACCTCCATGAAAATCACCGCTGCCGACGTGATCGTCACCAGTCCGTCCCGGAACTTTGTCACTTTGAAGATCACTACGGATGAGGGATTCACCGGTTTGGGGGATGCGACGCTGAACGGCCGAGAGCTCGCCGTCGCCGCGTATCTGACTGAGCATGTGGTGCCGCTGCTGATCGGGCGCGACCCGCACCGCATCGAGGACACGTGGCAGTTCCTGTACCGCAGCGCCTACTGGCGGCGGGGGCCGGTGACGATGGCGGCCATCGCCGCCGTTGACATGGCGCTGTGGGACATCAAGGGCAAGGTGGCCGGCATGCCCGTCTACCAGCTCCTCGGCGGCGCCTCCCGGACGGCCCTGCGCACCTACGGGCATGCCTCGGGTCGGGATCTGCCGGAGCTGTTCGACTCGATCCGCCAGCACCTGGAGGAGGGGTACAAATCCATCCGGGTGCAGACCTCCATCCCGGGCATCAAGGCCCTCTACGGAGTCGCCGCCCAGGCGCAGGCCACCGGCGAGCGCTACGACTACGAGCCGGCCGGCCGCGGACTCCAGCCCGCCGAGGAGGACTGGGACACCCGCGCCTACCTGCGCCACGTGCCGACCGTCTTCGAGGCCGTGCGCAACGAATTCGGCCCGGAACTGCCCCTGCTCCACGACGGGCACCACCGGATGACCCCCATCCAGGCCGCCAAACTGGGCAAGGCGCTGGAGCCCTACGATCTGTTCTGGCTGGAGGACTGTACCCCGGCGGAGAACCAGGACGCGTTCCGGCTGGTGCGCCAGCACACCACCACCCCGCTGGCTGTCGGCGAGGTTTTCAACACGGTCTTCGATTTCCAGACCCTGATCCGCGAACAGCTGATCGATTATGTCCGGGCCGCGTCCACGCACTTCGGTGGGATTTCCGCGCTGAAGAAGGTCATGGACTACGCAGCGCAATACCAGATCAAGTCCGGTTTCCACGGCCCCACGGATGTCTCCCCGGTCGGTCTGGCTGCGCAGACGCACCTGGGTTTGGCGATCCACAACTTCGGTATTCAGGAATACATGGAGCACAGCGAGAAGACCAACACGGTCTTTGAACAGTCCATGACCTTCGCCGACGGGTACCTGCATCCGGGGGAGAAGCCCGGACTCGGCGTCGAACTGAATGAGGAAGTGGCGGCTTCCTTCCCGTATCAACAGGCATACCTGCCCTACAACCGGCTGGCCGACGGCACGGTGCATGACTGTGAACGCCTCTCATTCCGCCGCGGCGGACAACGGCGCCGGGACCGGGAACGAGACGGGTGCCAACACCGCCACCGGGCCGCGGATTGTGGTGATGGGAGTCTCCGGCTGTGGGAAGACCACGATCGGAGCGCTTGTCGCCGATGCGCTGAACGTCCCGTTCGTGGACGGCGACTCCCTGCATCCGGTCAGTAATATCGCGAAGATGGCTGCCGGCACCCCGCTGACGGACACTGACCGCTGGCCTTGGCTCGCCGTCGTCGGCACCGCTCTGGCGGACTCGGACGGCCCTGGCCTGGTGCTGGCCTGTTCGGCGCTCAAGCGCTCCTACCGGGACGCGATCCGGGCGCAGGCGCCGGAAACGCTGTTCCTGCACCTGCACGGCAGCCGCGAGGTCCTCGGCTCCCGGTTGGAAGGCCGCAGCGGACACTTCATGCCCACCACCCTGCTCGATTCACAACTCGGCACCCTCGAACCACTGGCCCGGGACGAAGCAGGCTTCGTGGCCGACATCAACCTCCCGGTGGACCAGATCGTGGCGCAGGCCGTAGCACGGCTGTAGGAAGTGCGCGCGCTGCAGCGCAAAGGGTTCGCCGTGGATCTGGCGGCGGCGCCTTACAATCTCGATGCCGCGTCCATCGCCTGGGTTGATGGCACGATCGCGTCGATGAGCCTGGAAGAGAAAATCGGCCAGCTGTTCATCAACCACAACAATGAGTTCACGCCGGAATATCTGGACGGGGTGCTGGAGAACTACCATGTGGGCGGTATGCGCTACCGTCCCGGCCCCGCCGCGGACGTGCAGGAGCACATCCGCTACGCCCAGTCCACGACCAAAGTGCCGCTGCTGGTAGCCTCCAACCCCGAAATGGGTGGGTTCGGCAGCTGCGATGACGGCACTTTTGTCTGTACGCATCTGCAGGCCGGGTCCCACCCGGACAAGAGCATCGCCCGGGACATGGGCAAGGTGGCGGGAGTGGAATGCACGGCGATCGGCTGCAACTGGGCGTTTGCGCCGATCGTGGACATCCACTACAACTGGCGCAATACCGTCATCTCCACCCGGTCGTTCGGCAACACGCCGGAGATCGTCGTCGAGCGGGCCAAGGAATACTTTGACGGCATCAGCGAGTCCAAGATGGCCTGTGCCATTAAGCACTTTCCCGGCGACGGCGTGGACGAGCGAGACCAGCACGTCGTCACGTCCTACAACACCCTTGACTAAGAGGAATGGAACACGACTTACGGGCACGTGTACCGGGAGATGATCGGGCACGGCTGCAGTCGATCATGATCGCCCCCATCGGCGCACCGGAGCTCTCCCGCCGGTTCCGGCCCGGCCTCCCCGACCAGCAGATCATGCCCGCCACACTGGCGCCGGAGCTGAGGATTTCCAGTACATGCTGGACGGGTACAAATCTGGAGTGTTTACGGAGAAGCGGCTCCACGACGCGCTCAAGCGCCTCCTCGGGCTGAAAGCCTCCCTGGGCCTGCATCGGGCGCCGCGGGACGAGCTCGTTGCCCAAGCCGAGGCGTTGGCCCTGGTGGGAAGCACAGCGCACCGGACGGTGGCAGCTGCCATCGCCGACAAGACGGTCACCCTGATTAAGGACACTTCCGGTAACCTGCCGATCACCCCGGCGACGCACAAGCGCATCCGGCTCTACGGCATCTCCGGGGAGCGGACTTCACCCGCAGCGATCCGCTGGCCTATCTGGATCTGGTCAAGGAGGAGCTGGAGAGTGCGGGCTTCGAGGTGCATGTGTTCAAGACGGCGGCGCAGCGGGAGGCCGACGGCGAGACGGGTGTGAACTTCATGTCCGTCATCTCCGAAGAGGCGACGGGGGATTATGCACAGAAATACGACGCGGCCTTTGTGTTCGCCAATGTGAAGGGTTTTGCCCAGGAGGCAGCTATCCGGATCAAATGGTCGACCCCGATGGCCGCGGAGATCCTCTGGTATGTCACTGAGGTCCCCACCGTCTTCGTCTCGCTGAACCAGTCCAGCCATCTGATCGACGTACCGATGGTCGGGTCGCTCCTGCGGGCGCCCCGGCTAACGGGATGGCCGCTGCTCGCGCCGCCCGGCGATGACACAAGACGCAACATGCGGGCCGGCTGACTTGACCTTCACCATGGCCCAGGTTCTAGCGTAGTGACCGGGCCCGGGTGAAAGAGCCGAAGGCTGCAGTGAAAGGAAGATCCGATGACCGCCCAGCCAAGGATCCTTGCCGGCCCGTTGGTTGCGGACCATTTTGCCGGTCCGTTGGTTGCCGACCATTTTAAGGCCGCCTTCGGGAACCATCCGGCCGGCGTGGCAATAATTACCGCCCGCGGCGTTGCCGGTCCGGTGGGTTTGACGGCGTCCTCTGTTGCATCCGTCTCGGCGGAGCCGCCCGTCCTTTCGTTCTCGCTTTCCTCGCGGACGGGGTCCGCCGCAGAAATCGCGGCGGCGGAGACCTTCGTGGTCCACCTGCTCACCGCAGACAATCTTGACCTTGCCCGGATCTTCGCGCGCTCCAGTTCGGCTTCCTCCGTGTCAGGTTCCTCCGGTTCAGGGCGCTTCACCGGCACCATGAACTGGACATGGCTGGAAACGGGCGAACCGCTGTTGCTCGATGCGTCGCGGGCGCTCCGCTGCCGCGTTCTCAGCCGTACCCCGGCGGGAGACTCGGTGCTGATTGCCGCCTCCGTGCTGGACATCCAGTACGGCGCGGCGGTGGGCAGCCCGCTGGTCTATCACAGCCGTACTTTCCATGCCCTGGGCGCCGGCTCTGTCCTCTAAGGGGCGCGGCGCTGGCTAAGGGGCGCGGCTCTGTCTTTTGACAGTCGCGGGTCTGGACCCTGACTGGCACTGCCCGGACCGCCGGCGCGGGAGCCACCGGCCGGGCCCATAATGTAGACTGTCACTCTCATGGACAGCAACTCTAGGGGCCGGCGTCCGGGTTCGGATTGTGGAAATATCCGCAGTTCCTCGAATACCGCGCACGCCGGCAGACCCCGCACACGTGCCCATCGTTCTTCTACGCCCACCGCCGCCGTCGGCGCTGCCGACCGCCCCCCGCCTGCCGTTTCGTGCAGGGCTGCACCGGTCGGATCGACTTCCGCCCACCGGCCGGAATTCCGGGCAGGAGGGATGCACTGATGGAATGGCTGCTCGTACTGGCAGGTCTGATGCTGATCCTTGGCACTGGCTTCTTTGTCGCCGTCGAATTTTCCCTGCTGGCGCTGGACCAGTCCACGGTGCAGCGCGCCATTGACCGGGGAGACCACGCGGCGGTTCCGCTGCTGCATTGTCTGAAATCCCTCTCCACCCAGCTCTCCAGCTGTCAGCTGGGCATTACGCTGACCACACTGCTGACCGGCTTTGTCATGGAGCCCTCCGTCGGTGCCCTGCTGAGCGGGCCGCTGAACGCCGTCGGCCTTCCACCCGACGTGACGCAGCCCGTGGCGCTGACCGCGGCGATGATTCTGGCCACCCTGCTGTCGATGCTGATCGGCGAACTGGTGCCCAAGAACATGGCCATTTCACGCTCCTTTGAGATCGGCCGGGCGGTAGCCCGCCCGCAGCTGGTCTTCACCGCCATCTTTAAACCGGCCATCTTGCTGCTCAACAGTTTCTCCAACCGGGTGCTGCACCTTTTTGGGCTCGAAGCAAAAGAGGAAATCTCCGGCGCCCGTTCCCCTGCCGAACTCGCGTCGCTGGTGCGCCGATCCGCGGATATGGGCACTCTTGACGCCGGGACGGCTAACTTCGTGGCGCGGACGTTGAAGTTCGCGGACCGGACGGCAGCTGACGTGATGACGCCGCGGATCCGGGTGGTGAGCATCGAGGCGGATCAGTCCGTGGCGGACATCGTGGAAGCCGCCCGCCGGACCGGCCATTCCCGCTTCCCCATCATCCGCGATTCGCCGGATGATGTCCGCGGCGTGGTGCACGTCAAAAAAGCCATCGCGGTACCGTCCGGCAAGCGCGCGCAGCTGCAGGCCGGCGCGATCATGACGGACGTGCTGCGGGTGCCGGAAACCATTCATCTGGATGCGCTGCTGACCGAACTCCGGGAAGGCAACCTCCAGCTGGCCGTTGTGCTGGATGAATACGGCGGCACCGCCGGGGTGACCACGCTGGAGGACCTGGTGGAGGAAATTGTCGGCGAGGTCTCCGACGAGCACGACCGGACCAAGCCTGGGGTGCTGCAGAGTGCCGCCGGGGAATGGTTCTTCCCGGGTCTGATGCGCCCGGACGAGGTGTCGGAGCAGGTGCCCGGGCTGAGTGTACCGGACGAATCGAGCTACGAAACGGTGGGCGGCTTCGTGATGGCGGAGCTGGGCCGGATCCCGCTGGTCGGGGACCTCGTCGACGTCGGCGGGGGACGGCTGGAAGTCGAACGGATGGACCGGCGCCGGATTGACCGGATCCGCTTTATCCCCACCCCGGTTCCCGACGACGAGCGGGATACCGTCGGCGACGCCGATGTGCACAGGGCCGATCTGCACAGCCGAGGGGGTGCGTCGTGAACGATTGGGCCGGAATCCTCTGGCTGGTCGTGCTGCTGCTGGGCAACGCGTTTTTTGTGGGCGCCGAATTTGCCATCATGTCCGCCCGCCGCAGCCAGATCGAGCCCCGCGCCGAGGCGGGGTCCGCCCGGGCCAGAACCACGCTGGCGGCGATGGAGAATGTCTCCTTGATGCTGGCCTGCTCGCAGCTGGGCATTACCGTCTGTTCGCTGCTGATCCTGAATGTCTCCGAACCGGCGATTCACCACCTGTTGGCTGGACCGCTGCATGCGCTGGGGATCCCGGACGAGGTTGCTGCACCCGCCTCGTTTGTGCTGGCGCTGCTGGTGGTCACCTTCCTGCATGTGACCTTCGGCGAAATGATCCCGAAGAACATTTCCGTGTCCGTGGCGGACAGGGCAGCACTGCTGCTGGCCCCCCCGCTGGTCGTCATCGGCAAGGCGGTGAAACCGGTGATTCACTCCTTGAACTGGATGGCCAACCACATTGTTCGGTTGTTCCGGATCGAGCCCAAGGACGAGGTCACCTCAAGCTTCACGCTGGAGGAAGTGCAGTCAATCGTGCAGGAGTCCACGCGGAGGGGGCTGGTCGATGACCAGACCGGGCTGATCAACGGTGCGCTGGAATTTTCCGCCCAAACGGCGGGCAGTATCATGGTGCCGCGCGATGACTTGGTCAGTCTGCAGACGACGGCGACGCCGGTGGACTTTGAGCGCGCGGTGCGCCGGACCGGGTTTTCCCGGTTTGTGCTCGCGGATGAGACGGGCAATCTGACGGGTTACATGCACGTCAAGGACGTCATCTCGATTCCGCAGGAAAGTTACCAGTTGCCGTTCGCGGAAAGTCGGGTCCGTTCCCTGGTCAATCTGGGCATGGAGGACGAGATCGAGGATGCGTTGGCCACGATGCAGCGCACCGGCTCGCACTTGGCCCGGGTGATCTCACCCGACGGCGGGACCAGGGGAGTGCTGTTCCTGGAGGATGTGATCGAACAGCTGGTGGGCGAAATCCGCGACGCGACGCAGGCCACCGGAGTGCGTCGGCTGGGTGGCCGCGGGGAGGGCGAGGACTGAGCTGCCGGAACGGGGACGGTCAGTTGGCGGTGCAATCCGGGCAGAGCCCGTAGATTTCCACGGTGTGCTGGACCGCGGTAAAGCCGTGCGCCTGGGCAGTGCTGGCGGCCCAGCTTTCCACCGCCGGAGCCTCGATCTCAACGGCCTTGCCGCAGTTCCGGCAGAGCAGGTGGTGATGGTGCGAAGCCACCGAACAGCGGCGGTACACTGTCTCGCCGTCGGTATTCCGCAGCGCGTCAACGAGTCCGCCTTCCGCCATCGACTGCACGATCCGGTAGACCGTTGCCAGCGAGACCGGGAGACCGTCGTTCCGCAGCACCCGATGCAGCTCCTGGGTGCTGACGAAGTCATCGAGCCTGTCCAGCGCAGAGCTGACCGCCAGCCTTTGCTTGGTCACGCGCTGTTCCCTGCCGGGCCCGGCCTGGTCCTTTCCGGGGGCGCCGGAGCCGGCCGCTAGGGACGTTGTTTCCTCGGACATGGCTGCTGCTCGCTTTCTGGCAGGGTTTTCCGTCCCACCGCTCCAGATTATCAGTGCCGCCGACCGGTCTCCTGGTGCCTGCTTGCGGGCGGACGTAGGCTGATGCCATGAAGCTGACAAAGTACACGCATGCCTGTGTCCGGCTGGAAAAAGACGGCCATGTGCTGGTGATTGATCCGGGAATCTTTTCGGAAACAGAAGCCGCTCTGGCCGGTGCCGACGCAATCCTGGTCACCCACGAGCACCCGGATCATCTCGACTCCGAGGCCGTGGCATCGGCGCTGGCTGCCAACACGGACTTGGTGGTCCACGCCCCCGCGGGCGTCGCCGCAGCCCTCCGGAAGACTGCGCCCGAGGCGGCGGACCAAGTGAACGACGTTGAACCCGGCTCGGCCTTTTCAGCGGCGGAGTTCGCGATTAGAAGCTTTGGCAGCCAGCACGCGCTGATCCACCCCCAGGTTCCCGTCGTGGCGAACATCGGCTTCCTGGTGGATGGGACTGTCTACCACCCGGGGGATTCCTTCATCGTGCCCGACGGCGTCCAAGTACAGACGCTGCTTGTTCCCATCCATGCCCCGTGGTCCAAGACCGCCGAGGTCATTGACTTCGTGATCTCCGTGCGGGCGCCGAAGGCTTTCCAGATCCACGACGCACTGCTCAACGAGCAGGGACTTAGCTTCTCCGAGGGGCACGTGGCCCGGATCGGGGCCAACTACGGCACCGACTTCCGACATCTCGCGCCGGGTGAAAGCGTCCAGCTCTGACCATCTAAGGTGCGCGCGATGGGGCCAAAACCGGGAATCACCCCCCACTATGGGCACCTCTGTAGCAGACACATCAAAGTTCCAGGTCAGCGACTTTGCCCGACGGGGGACCCCCCCAACGGTACGTCGACACCTCCCGGTATGGCCGGATCTGACGAGTCGATGGATTTCGCGTTCGTTGGATGCGGCGAGTTGCACCCGAACTTTCCTGCTGCGCGGATAGACGAGCGGGTTCCGTCAGCGTGGGGGCGGACGCGTACTCCGGACCGGTGGACAGTCGGCATGCCGCGTCGCCGAGTTGTGCACGTAGGATTGGGGCTCCCATGGCACGTCCGATGATTACAACTAAGCTGTACGTCCCGAAGCTGCGACGTGGTCTTGTGGCACGCCCAAGACTCAGTGTGCGTCTTCGGCGCGGAGCTGAGTCTAGACTGACGCTGTTGTCTGCCCCGGCCGGGTTCGGCAAGACGACGCTCCTCGCCGAGTGGCTGGGTGAGACACCTGGCGAAGACCGTTGCGTTGCGTGGCTCTCGCTCGACCCGGCGGACAACGAGCCTGCGTCGTTCTGGGCCTATGTCGTGACCGCGCTCCAAACGGCGGTGCGCAGCGTCGGCTCGACTGCGCTGGGACTCATCGCGACCTCCCCTTCGCCGACCGTTCTTGTGCTCACTACCGTGTTGAATGAGCTCGCCGCGGCACCGAAGGATGTTTGGCTGGTGCTCGACGATTACCACTTGGTCGACGGTCACGATGTCGGCGACGGGATGGTCTTCCTGCTGGAACATCTTCGGCCTCACGCGCACGTCGTGATCAGCTCGCTGCGCTCTCGCTCCAGGGGCGCGACGACGTCGCCGGCTTCATCGCCCGGTTCGCCGGGAATGACCGGTACGTCGTCGATTACTTGGTTGAGGAGGTGCTCCAGCACCAACCGGACCCGGTTCGCGGTTTCCTCTTGCACTCGGCGGTTCTCGACCGGCTGACGGGGCCGCTCTGTGATGCCGTGACCGGTCGTGACGACGGGAGTTGGCGCCATCCAGTTCTCCTCTGGCCTCCGTCGCCGCCAGCCGAACTGGCACCGTTCGGCCGGACGCGTCCTGGTGATGCTGGGCTTGGCGGTGGCGTTCTCGGCACTGTGGATGACACAGTTCTACCCCCGCCAGCCCGGCACCGGCGCGCTGCTCTACGTGCTCAGGCTCGCATTCGGTTCGGGTATGGCCGCGAGCATCATCCTCGGCTTCGCTGCGATCCGCCGCGGCAATATCGCCCGCCGCCGGGCATGGATGACACGCGCCTACGCGCTGGCGCTTGGCGCCGGCACCCAGGCGTTCACGCAAGGCATCGGGAACGCGGTCTTCGGCGCCAGCAAACTCACCACCACGCTCATGCTGGGCGCCGGCTGGGCCATAAACCTCACCGTCGGGGAGCACATCACCCATCGGCACAGCAGCAGCCGAACCAGCAGGGCGACGGCGGAGGTTGGGTTCCCAGGACCCAGCCGCCCAACCGACAGACGTCGAGGACCTGATCGAATCGACCCGCTTCGAGCTGGCTCCGCGGATCGGTGTCCCATCCGGCTGCCCTCCGATCCCGGCGGTTTTCGCAGCCCGGTTTTGAACCGTTTGCCAGCGCCATCGCTGAGGTAGTCTCCGCCCGCTGCGAGCAGATGGAAGCCCAGGAGGAGCGGCCCGCCCGCTCCGGAGCGCGGCCGGCGGCCTTTGCTCTGCTCTTCGAGCAGGAGCACGACGACGACGGCATGCCCACCGCCGGATGGTTCCCTGGAGGCAGCGGAAGGCGGTTACCGGGTATTCACCCCTGCCTACCGACCAGCAGCGCCATGCCAACGATCTGGTGCGTCACGAGCAGCTGCGGGAATAACGGCAGCGCCTGGATGATGACATCAGGCGGCAGGGGATCACAATGTTTCCCGGTTGGCCCGCGCACTGGATGCCCTGCTCTCGACCGGCGTCGCGGATGGCTGGGACAGCGGGGCCGAGGAGGGACACATCGACGGCAGTATCCTGGCCCGGCTTGTCACCTCGCCCGGGGAGCGCCGAGTGTTCAGGACCGGAAGAACCGCGGCGCGGACCGAAGCCACGCTGACGTTCCTGGTTGACTGCTCCGGGTCCATGATGGAACACAGCGGCGCGGTAGCCGTCTTGGTGGACGTCTTCGCCCGCGCCCTGGAACTGGCTGGGGCGCGCTGTGGCGGCGGGCGCGCCCTTCAATTGCCGGGCTGCTGAAGCAGAGTCTGTTCCGGGAAGGGGTCGACGGCGAGGCCGTGGACTGGGCGTGCGCACGGCAGTCCGATGGATGGTGCCACGGCGCTGACCAACGATGACCGGTATCTGGAACACCACCTGCTCGATGTCGTGGCCGGGCAGGAAGCCAGCGGCGGCGCAGAGATCTTCGGGCTGGGGGTCGGCCTGGATCTAAGTCCTTACTACCGGCGGAATCTTTGACTGGATCTTTCCGGCGGGACCACGAGCGCCGTCGCCGGGCAGGTGCTCGCCATGCTGGGCTGCTCGGCGCTAAAAGTTATACATGACTTCGGGCTTCGCTGTTCTCAGGCGGCCACCGGGAGACGCGTACCCGCAGCAGCTACCTGTTCCGCGGCCTCCAGGGGAGAGAGCAGCAGATTGTACTGGGTGTCCGTCAGCTGCAGCGGGTAGGTGATGGCCAGCTCCGCCAAGAGCAGGGCGGCCACCATGTAGTAGGTTCCCGCGATGCCGCCCATGCTCTCCACGACCATCGCCCTGATGCGGTTAGCGTCAACCAGATGGGCACGGTCAACCAGCGCGAGCCGTGCGCTCATGTGTTCGACATGGCGCTGGGCTTCCCTGTCCGTTAAAGCCAAGGCGTGCAGCTGCTCGGGCGCCCAGGTGCGGCCGACAATCCGTCCAGGCTCGATCGCTTCCCCCGTAGTCAGTGTCGGGGGCTTAGGGGTGGCTGTGGCCATTGTCTCTAACCGTTCCTTCAGTAGGGAATCTGCTTGAATCCAAGTGACATTGCATTAACGTGATGCGGGTCACTGTGCTGTCAATACTGTGACATGAACAGGTGTTCAAGTCAACCGTCTGAGATGAAGATGTTGAAACTTTTCCATGGCCCAAGCAATAGTCTTAGGGAAGCGTCCCTGTCTGGCCGAGACCGGGAGACCGGAGAGCGAGCTGTGCGGGTATCCGCAGAAGGCACATTATTGCTTTCGCAATAAAGAAGAGCCCATGGACGCGGCCGCCGACAGTGGCATGACGAGCAGGTCGAAGAGGAAACTGTCGCGAAACGGGAGCGGCCCACCGACGCCAATGCACGGTGGGTGGAACGTGGTGGTGGAGGCCGCCGTCGAGCCTGACACAGAGCACGCGCGCCCTTGATGGCCGCGGCCCGGTTGGCCTGTGGCCCGTCGAAGATAGCTTTGGCTGGCAAGGCGCGACAGCCGAACAGATCATCGTTCCCTTTGGCGCGCGTATCTACGAGATCGACGGCCCTGAAGCATGCGCAGAGTTGGATCGGCGCTACCCTCTGGAAGTCACGGCATCCCGTCGGCACGACTGGTACCGGACCACGGGGCGGGACGGCTGCTGGGCGACCGTGCCCGCCGGCTGGAACCCGGACCAGACCTACTGGCTCCGGGATATCCCACGCAACGAGTCATCCTCTCAAACATGGAAATACGACCAGCAAGAGCAGGCCTGGGAATTGTTCAAAGCCCGCCAGGGTTCGTGAGGGACGGTGCTTGTGGTGCCGTGAGCGTCGATCCGCGGCTTGGCGGCCACCGCGATCTCCCGCAGGTTTGGTTCTGCCGACCAAAGTGGGGACGGCCTCGCCGCCGGAGGAATCGTGCGTGATTAGTCTGCTCCGAGGTCCAACTCGGACGACGAGCGATCGGGGTTCATTTGGCGCTCCTTCGGATGAAGCCGGTTAGGCTTCCCAGCGGCCGGTCGCGAAGAGCCGCTCGATCGTCGCGGCGTGCGCGCCGGGCTCCAGGCCCTTTTCCGCCAGCCACGCCGGATCGTTATAGCTGCCCGCATACCTGTCGCCGCCGTCACACATCAGGGAAACCACGCTGCCGCGCTCGCCGTCAGCGATCATCTGCGCAATGAGCTGCCAGACACCCCACAGATTGGTCCCTGTGGAGGGCCCGGCGTGCAGGCCGCTGAGACGGCGAAGGTGCTGCATGGCCGCAACCGACGCCGCATCCGGCACCTGGATCATGTGGTCAATCACCGAGGGAATGAAGCTGGGCTCCATCCGGGAGCGGCCGATGCCCTCGATGCGGGACGGCATGCCGGTGGTGTGCCCGGTGTCGCCGGTCTTCCACGCGGGGTAGAACGCGGAATTTTCCGGATCCACCACGGCGAGCGTTGTCGCGTGGCGGGTGTAGCGCAGGTACCGGCCGATGGTGGCGCTGGTGCCGCCGGTGCCGGCGCCGACGACGATCCAGCGGGGGGCCGGGTACTCTTCCATGGCCAGCTGGCCGAAGATGGACTCGGCAATGTTGTTGTTGCCGCGCCAATCGGTGGCCCGCTCGGCGTAGGTGAACTGGTCCATATAGTGACCGCCGCATTCAGCGGCGAGCCGGCCGGCGACGTCGTACACCTGATCTGAACGGTCGACAAAATGGCACCGGCCGCCGGACCGCTCGATCAGGGCGATTTTTTCCGTGCTGGTGGTGCGCGTCATGACTGCGATAAACGGCAGTCCCAGCATCCGGGCGAAGTACGCCTCGGAGACCGCGGTGCTACCGGAGCTGGCCTCTACGATGGTGGTGCCCTGCGTGATCCAGCCGTTCACCAGGCCGAACAGGAAAAGGGAGCGGGCCAGCCGGTGTTTGAGGCTGCCGGAATGATGGGTTGACTCGTCCTTGAGGTAGAGCCGCACGCCCCAGTCCTCCGGCAGTGGGACGGCGTAGAGATGGGTGTCGGCCGAGCGGTTGTTTTCGGCCATGATCAGGCGCAGGGCGTCGTCCGCCCAGGCGCGTGCGGAGACGCTGCTGGCTGTGTGCATAGACGCCAGCGTAACGTACTGGGGCGGCGCGGATAGAGTGGTTCAATGCTGCGAATCAGGGTCTACCGCGACGGCCGTGCCACCGATGAAAAGGTCCCGTTGGACCAGCTGGGCCGGCTGGCAAAGGACCCGGACGCAACGGTCTGGATCGATCTGGATTCGCCGGATCCGGAAACCATCGAGGCGCTGCGGGACCAGCTGGGTTTCCATAAGCTGGCGGTCGAGGATGTGCTGGGGACGCGGCAGCGGCCCAAGCTGGAAACGTATGGCGATCATTTCTTCCTGACTGCCTATGTCACGGCTGTGGGAGAAGCACCCAACGCACGCGCCGGCGGGCGGACCGGCGGTGGTGCTGGTAGGGCCGACGGCGGCGGTATAGGCGGGGCCGACGGCGCCAGTAGGGGAGGCGGCAGCGGTGGTTTGGCGGGGGAGCAGGTCGGGGGTGTGGACCAGGAGCAGAACCCGGTGCGAAACGGGGACGTCGGCCCTGCGGAGTCGGCAGTGGACGGCGGCCCGGAGGAGTCCGGGGCGTTGCTGGATCCCCGGCTGCGCAGCACCGAGGTTTCGGCCTTCATCACCGACAGCGTGGTGGTGGTGGTCCCCGGCGGCAGTGGTTTTGACGCGGACGAGGTGCTGCGTCGGGCGGAGGAGAACGCGGACATCTGTCACCGCGGATCGGGATTCCTGGTCTACAGTCTGCTGGACTATCTGGTGGACCGGCAGCTGGAGGCCGCCGAGGCGCTGGATGCCTGCGCCGATGATCTGGGGTCGCTGCTGTTTGCCCACCGGCCGCAGGATGTCCAGCTGCGCAGTTTCCGTTTGCATAAGGAGCTGACCAGCCTGCGCCGGGTGCTGATTCCGATGCGTGAGGTCCTCAGTGCCGTGCTCCGGCACCAATCCGCGCCGCAGCCGGGGCTGGCCCCGCCGAACGCCGAGCTGCTCCCCTATTTCCAGGACGTCTACGACCATGTGCTCCGGGCCGTGGACTGGACTGAATCCGCCCGGGATATGGTCAATAACGTGCTGCAGACGTTCCTGACCATTCAGGGCAACAATATGAACGTGATCATGAAAAAGGTGACCAGCTGGGCAGCCATTATTGCCGTGCCCACGGCGATCACCGGTTTTTACGGCATGAACGTGCCCTATCCCGGCGTCGGCACGCAGTGGGGTGCGGTGCTGGCAGCCGTCCTGATGGCGCTGCTGTCGGTCGGGCTGTATGCAATTTTCAAACGGAAGAACTGGCTCTGACGGCCGACCGGAGGATCCATGTTCCGCCGGCCGCGGCCGGCGTGGAACCGTCAGGGCCGCGGGCAGCTGGTCACGGAGCCGCCCCCGCGCAGCGGGTTTCGGACATTCACCGGCGTACGGAGCACAACCGAATCGAAGGAGAGGCGATGACAACGCTGATCGAGGTATCCGCGCTGCAGGAAAGGATGGATGTGGGCCTGCGGACGGTGCTGCTGGACGTCCGCTGGGCCTTGGGCGATCCCGACGGCCGCGCGGATTACCTCCGCGTACACATCCCGGGGGCGGTGTACGTGGATCTGGAAGCCGACCTGTCCGGGCCGGGGAGCCCGCAGCAGGGCAGGCATCCGCTCCCCGAACCGCGCGCTTTCGCGGAGTCGGCGCGGCGCTGGGGGATCAGTGACGGCGACACCGTGGTGGCGTACGACGACGGCGGCAGCACCTCCGCGGCGCGGCTCTGGTGGCTGCTGCGGGACGCCGGTTTTGACCGGGTCTTGCTGTTGAACGGCGGGTTGGGCGCGTGGCGCGCTGCCGGATGCCCGCTCGCCACCGACGACGAGCAGCCCGCTGCCGGCGACGTCGTCCTGTCCTCCGGCCGGATGCCCGTGGTGGGCATGGGGGCAAGGGGTTTCAAGGATGTCGCGGAGTGGGCGGCCACCGGGATCCTGCTCGATGCCCGCGCCGGCGAGCGGTACCGTGGCGAAACCGAGCCGGTGGACCCGCGGGCCGGCCATATTCCGGGAGCCGTGAGCGCGCCGACGTCGCAGAACCTGTCCGCGGACCGGCGTTTCCTCCCGGCCGAAGAATTGGCTGCGCGGTTCGCCGCTCTGGGGGTGACGGCAGCGGCTCCCATTGCCGTGTACTGCGGTTCGGGAGTCACTGCAGCGCACGAGATCGCGGCGCTGGAAATTGCCGGCATTCGCGCCGCGCTTTTCCCCGGGTCCTGGTCCGCCTGGTCCAGCCACGCCGGGCTGCCCGTCGCCACCGGGGCCGAACCCGGTGGGCGCCGACATGCCGGATGAGGCCTTCGACCGGATGGTTGCAGCCGATCTGAAGTACCGTTTGTCATACACTTCGACCCTCTAAGGACGCATCATGGCAACACTGTTCAGCCGGATCATCGCCGGCGAGATTCCCGGACGCTTTGTCTGGAAGGACGATGACCTGGTGGCGTTTCTGACCATCGGGCCTCTTACCGACGGGCACACCCTGGTGGTGCCGCGGGAGGAAATCGACCGCTGGACAGACGCGCCTGCGCCGTTGTTGGCCCGGCTCACCGCCGTGGCGCAGACGATCGGCCAGGCACAGGTTCAGGCCTTCGGGGCGGACCGTGCCGGACTGGTCATCGCCGGATTCGAAGTGGAGCACCTGCACGTCCACATTTTCCCGGCGTACTCGATGGCGGACTTCGATTTCAGCCGGGTGGACAACGCTCCGGACCCGGCCGTTATGGACGTCAATGCGCAGAAGCTTCGGGCGGCGCTCCGGAATGCCGGACACGGGGAGTTCGTTCCGGAAGGCTGACCGAACCCCAGGACCGTGCGGGGCGGAAATCAGGGCAAGTTCGGCTGATACTTCGAAGCTGCATGTTCCCGCAGGTACTGCCGCAGAAGCGGGACGGCGAAGTCCAGCCTGCAGGACGGTCGCGCCCAACCGTCGTCGGGCCTTCTCTACGTCTTCGGAGACGGCTGTGTCAGTGAGAGTTCCGTTTTTGCTCAGCCGCCAAATGTGGTAGCCAACAAGCTGGATGAGAAACGGATAATCCCCGGTGGTTTCGGCAGCACGATCGAGCTGATCATCACGGATCGTCACCCCTGTGTCGCTAAAGGTCGTTGCAAGCGCATCGCGGACATCAGGACTGGGGACGTCCCGCAGGTCGACCTGATCGGCGCGCCGGAGGAATGTAGAAACATCCTCGTTTAGAAGGTCAGATACGGCTTTGGGGATGCCGGCCATAACCAGGCTGATCGGCAGGTCCTCCCGGATCAGGTGCTGCACGACGACGGCCAGCTCCGTCAGTTCTTGCCGATCGACCGCGTGAATCTCGTCGATGGTTATGAGTAGCCCCGTCCCGTGTTCAGCCAGATGCCTGAGCAGGTCGGAGGCCAGTTCCCGCCAAGCGACCTGCCGCTCAGGTGGGAGTTGCGCTGTAACTCCAAAGCCAGCGGCCAGGAAGCCTGTGATTCGGGCCGAGGGCGGTCCATCTCCGAGCTCTTCCAGATGCGGCCGCATGGCAGCGGCCAATCGGCCCATCAGTCCCCTGGTCGCCGTCTCGGAAATGACGACCCATGCCTCGTCACGTGCCGCTTCCTCGGCCTCAGTCAGCATGACTGTTTCGTCGGCACCAGCCCTCGCGGCAATTGTCGGGACTGTGCTGGATCTAACCGGGGAACCGGGTCCACAACCGCGGCCCGGGGAAATCTTCGGCCTCCGCCGGGATGGCGGTTCCGGCGTCCGCCCTGTGCACGTCCGCGCAGCGGAAACCGGTCCGCTCGGCCACTCGCTCGCTGGCATGGTTGCCGATTTGCGTCCACAAGGCCACGTACGGCGCACCGGCGGAGAGCGCCCAGGCGGTAAGGGCATTTACGGCGGCCGTCGCGGTGCCTTGCCCGCGGCCGGCGGGAAGCAGCGCATAGAAGATTTCGGGAGCGTCGTCGCTGTTTTTGAGCCCTGCCGTTCCCACTGCAGTACCGTCATGTTCCAGCACGTACCGGGCGCTGATGCCGGCGGCGGCGGACTCCTGTGCACGAACAACTCGGGCCTGGGCCTGTTCCATGGTGAGGTGCGCCGGATAATACGTCCAGGTCACCACATCGGCACATTCGGAGAGCGCCTGTTCCAGCTGTGAATCTGTCATTAGTGCATCGTTCAGCAGTGCATCTGTCAACTGCCTAGCCTCGTACCCGAGCCGCCGCAGCAGCACCGGACCGGCGTCCAGGACAGTAGGCGGCAGCTTAATCTGCACGCGCGGCGTCGTCACGCCGGCGCCAAGACCTTGTTTAATGCCGTCCGGATGCGCTTTTCGGAGACCGGATAGGCCGTGCCGAGCTCGACGGCGAACAGGCTCACCCGGAGCTCTTCGATCATCCAGCGGATGTGTACAAGGGCGGCGTCCGGCCGCTGATTGCGGCCGGGCACCGAGGCCGACACGGCGTCGTCGTGCTCATCTTCCAAGCGCTGGATTACGGCCATATTCAACCCGTCGCGCTGGACGTTGGTGGGAAGTTTTTCCAGCCGGCGTTCAATGGCGCTCAGATAGCGCGGGAGCATGGCCAGTTGGGCATACCCGGTGCGCGCCACGAAGCCGGGATAAAGCAGCAGCTCCAGCTGGGCCTTGATGTCGTTGAGCGCGGAAATCAGGGCCAGGCTGGTGGTGCCCTTGAGCTGCTTTTCGATCCGGCGCGTACTGGCCAGAATGCGTTCGACGACGGCGGTAACGGTGAAGACCGTATCGATCAGTTCCGCGCGGACCACCTCGTAGAGGGCATCGAATTCCGCAGACGACCAGGGGAGTGACTCCGGTGTCAGTTTGTCCACGGCGGCCAGCGTGCAGTCCGCTATGAGCGAGGACACGCTGCCGTGCGGGTTCTGGCTGAAGGTGAGCTTCTCGTTGTTGCTCAGATGCTCCAGCACGTACCGGTCGGGGGAGGGGACGCGAAGGGCCAGCAGTTTGATGACGCCGCCTCGCATGGCGACGAGCTGCTCCGGCTCGGTCTGGAAAATCCGCAGGCCAACGCTGGCTCCTTCATCAACCAGGGCAGGGTAGCCCGTGACGGTGTGGCCGGCGACCAGCCGCTTGACGTCCCGGTTGAGCGTGCCGACGGACCATTCGGTCAGCCCGGAGCGCTCCTGGACAGCTGCCCCGTTGGCGGTTGCCCCGTTGGCGGTTGACCCGTTGGCGGAGGCCGCCCCGTTGGCGGAGCCAGGTCCTTCGGCACCTTCATTTCCACGCGCGCGTTCGACGTTCGCCCGCTGACCGGCACCGGTGGCACCGCCGCGGGCGGCGCCGGCGCGGGCCGGACCTGACGGGCTGGATCCGCGGCTGTCGCCTGATCCGGGGCCGCGCGTTGTCTTCGGTGTCGCCCCGAGGGATTCCGCGATGGCGCGCCGGGTGGCGCCGGCCAGCTCGTCCTGCAGCCGGGCCAGATCAGTACCTTCGCCGAGGATCCGGCCGTTGCGGTCCACCACCTGGAAGGTCATCCGCAGATGCACCGGAACGGCGTCCCAGTTCCATGATCCCGGTGGAATGACGTGTCCCTTGAGCCGGCGCAAGGCCAGTTCCAGGGAGGGCTCCAGGGTGTCTGTGGCCGGGTCGAAGTCCGCGGTGAGCGCAGCGGTGGCGGCTCGTGCAACGTCCGGCGCCGGGATGAAATTCTTCCTGATCTGTTTGGGCAGGGACTTGATCAACGCCGTGACCAGTTCCGCTCGGAGGCCGGGAATCTGCCAGCGGAAAGGTGCCTCGGTGAGCTGGTTCAGGAACAAAACCGGTACCTGGGCGGTCACGCCGTCGGAAGGATTGGGGGCCGAGCCGGGAGCAGTGGGATGGAACTCGTAGGAGAGCGGGAATTCGAAACCGTCCTGCCGCCAGACCTTGGGGAAGGCCGCCTCGTCAAGGCCGGCGGCGTCGTCGGCCATCAGCACGTCAGGATCGAAGTCCAGCAGCGTGGGATGATCCTGCCGCGTGGCTTTCCACCACTTGTCAAAGTGCCGCTCGGAGACCACCTCGGACCCGACGCGCTCATCATAGAAGGCGAAGAGCGTCTCGTCGTCCACGCGCAGGTCCCGGCGGCGCATCCGCGTTTCCAGCTCTTCGACCTCGGCCAGCAGCGCCTGATTTCGATGGAAGAACTTATGATGCGTGTTCCAATCCCCCTCCACCAGCGCATGACGGATGAACAGCTCCCGGCTGAGTTCGGCATCGATGCGGCCGTAGTTGATCCGGCGCTGCGGGACGATCGGGACGCCGTAGAGCGTCACCTTCTCGTACGCCATTACGGAGCCCATTTTCTTAGACCAGTGCGGCTCGCTGAAGCTGCGCTTGACTAAATCAGGTGCCACCTGCTCGGCCCAGAGCGGGTCAAACTTTGCGGCAACGCGGGCCCACAGACGTGAGGTTTCCACCAGCTCGGCAGCCATCACCCAGTCCGGGGACTTCTTGAACAGCGCGGAGCCAGGGAAGATGGCGAAACGGGAGCCGCGGGCGCCGGCGTATTCGCGTTTGCGCGGATCGTAGAGACCTATGTGGCTGAGCAATCCGGCCAGCAGGCTGATGTGGATTTCGGTGTGCTGTCCCACGGCGTCCACCTCACCCGGGGCCAGCGCAATCCCGAGAGGTTTGGCCAGCTGGCGCAATTGGGCGAAGAGATCCTGCCATTCGCGGACGCGCAGGAAATTAATGAACTCGGCCTTACAAAGCCGGCGGAAGGCTGTGGAGGAAAGCTCCTCCTGCTTCGCCTGCAGATACCGCCAGAGGTTCAGAAAACCCGTGAAGTCGGAGATTTCGTCGGTAAACCGCTTGTGCTTTTCAGCAGCCAGCTGCTGCTTTCCACTCTCGGCCTGCGGGCGCTCCCGCGGATCCTGGATGGTCAGTGCGGCGGCGAGAATCATCACCTCGCGTGCACAGCCGCGCTTCCCGGCCTCCACAATCATCCGTCCCAGCCGGGGATCCACCGGCAGCTGGGCGAGCTGACGGCCGACGGCGGTAATGGCGCCCTGGGCGGTGACGGCGCCGAGCTCGCGCAACAAGGTGACGCCGTCGGCAATGGCCTTCGAATCCGGCGGCTCCACGAAGGGGAAATCCGCTACGTCCTTGGGGCCCTGGGCAACCCCCATGGAGGTCATCTGCAAAATGACCGCTGCGAGGTTGGTGCGCAAAATCTCCGGGTCGGTGAATTCGCGCCGGCTGGCGAAATCCTCCTCCGAGTACAGCCGGATGCAGATGCCGTCGGAAACACGGCCGCACCGGCCCGAACGCTGGTTCGCCGAGGCCTGCGAGACCTTTTCAATCGGCAGCCGCTGGACCTTGGTGCGGTGCGAATAGCGTGAGATCCGCGCCGTGCCGGGATCGATGACGTACTTAATGCCGGGGACCGTCAGGGAGGTTTCCGCCACGTTCGTGGCCAGCACAATCCGGCGTCGGGCCTTGGCGCCTTTCCCCGGCGTGAACACCGCATGCTGCTCGGCGAGGGAAAGGCGGGCAAAGAGCGGCAGGATCTCCGTCTCCCGCAACCCGGAGTTCAGCGGGGCTGATTTGGCCCGGCCGCGTAGAGCCTCGGCCGCATCGCGGATCTCGCGTTCGCCGGAAAAGAAAATCAGGACATCGCCCGGTGTCTCCTTGGCCAGTTCATCCACTGCGTCACAGACGGCGTCCAGCGGGTCGCGGTCCTCACTGTTGCCCTCATCGGTGGCGTCGCCGTCGTCGTCCTCCATCGCCGGACCGCTCAGCGGGCGGTACCGGATTTCCACCGGATACGTTCGCCCGGACACCTCGACGATCGGAGCCGGACCCGCCGCGGTGGCGAAGTGCGCCGCGAAGCGCTGCGGATCAATCGTGGCAGAGGTGATGACGACCTTCAGATCCGGCCGCTTGGGCAGAATCTGCTTAAGATAGCCCAGGATGAAATCGATGTTCAGGCTGCGCTCGTGCGCCTCGTCGATGATCAGGGTCGAATAACGGCGCAGCAGCCGGTCGCGCTGGATCTCCGCCAGCAGGATTCCATCCGTCATCAGCTTGATCTTCGTCTGCGGGCCGACATGGCCGGTGAATCGGACCTGAAAACCCACCTCGGCGCCCAATTCGACGTCGAGTTCGCTCGCGATCCGCTCCGCGACTGTCCGCGCGGCGAGCCGGCGAGGCTGCGTGTGGCCGATCAGGCCCTTCTCGGCAAGCCCCAGTTCCAGGCACATCTTGGGAATCTGGGTGGTCTTCCCGGATCCGGTTTCCCCGGCGATAATGGTGACCTGATTGGCAGCGATGGCGGCCATGAGATCCTCGCGGCGCTCCGAGACCGGCAGCTCGGGCGGGTACTGGATAGTCAAAGTCATTGTGCCTCCAGTTTATCGGCCGTCTCCGCCAATCGCTGACCCAGCCTCCGACCCAACTAAGTAGCAGATAGCGCATCCATTCCGCGTTTTGAGTGCCACAAGTGCGACCCAGTTGGGGCTGGGCGCGAAAAACCCCGCCGGTTCGGTGAACTGGCGGGGTCATTCTGACTGCGGACTTCTGTCGTGCCCTCGATAGGATTCGAACCTACGACCTTCCGCTCCGGAGGCGGACGCTCTATCCCCTGAGCTACGAAGGCAAGGTGACTGTGGGCCACCTGCGGGAACTGAATTAGTTTATCAGGTGCGGACGGTGCAAAGAAACGCGGACGACGGCGTCTCCCGAAGACGGGTGCAGCGGGGACGGCGGGGGCCGGAGATGGCGTGGGGAACGGACAGGAAGGGGAGACGTCCGGATCCCGGGTAACGTCTAGGGCGTGGTAAACAAAGGAATTCGCCCCCGCTGGCTGCTCGTGGCGGGGATATTGCTGGTCGCACTGACGCTTCGCACCGCCGTGACGGTTGTTCCACCCCTGGTCTCAACAATTGACCACGATCTGCCGCTGAATGGCTCGGTGATCGGCGTGCTGGGTATGCTGCCCACAGCTGCCTTCGCCGTGTTCGGTTTCCTGACACCGTATGTCATCAGATGGGCCAGCCTGGAGAGGCTGACAGTTATTGCCATGTTTGTCGCCATTGTCGGCCAGATCTGCCGGGTGCTGGTGCCCAACACTGGACTGTTTTTGCTTTTTTCCGTAATTGCCCTGGCCGGACTGGGCGCGGGAAACGTGCTGCTGCCGCCCCTGGTCAAGCAGTATTTTCCGGATCGGATCGGCCTGATGACGGCCCTATATGTCACCGTGTTGAGTGCGGGTACCGCTTTGCCCGCTCAGCTGGCCGTGCCGGTGGCGGACGCGGCGGGTTGGCAGTTTTCCCTGGCGCTCTGGGCCGGCGTCAATGTCATGGCTGCGGTGCCCTGGCTGGTCATGCTGATCGGGCACAAACCGAATCGAGTGCCGCCGGGTGCCGCCGTGGCTCCGGTTTCCCCGGAAGCGGCCTCCACCCGCCAGGGCAGCGCGACGGCGGTTAAGTCGGCCGCCATCGTCAGGGTGACCAAAATCCGTTCCTGGCGCTCGCCCCTGGCCATCGGCCTGACGCTGATGTTCGGCTGCACATCGCTGAACACGTATGCCATGTTCGCTTGGCTGCCGGGGATTTTGACCGACGCGGGGCTCGGCAGGGCGGAGGCTGGCAGTATGCTCGCTCTCTTCGCCGGCGTCGGCCTGCCGCTGAGCCTGCTGGTGCCGCTCGTTGCCTCACGAATGAAGAATCCGTTTCCGCTGGTACTAGTGTTTTTAGGCTGCTTTGTCGGCGGGTATCTCGGCCTGCTGCTGGCGCCCGCTACCGGGACCTGGCTGTGGGTCGTGTTGGCCGGCATGGGCCCGGGGACCTTCCCGCTGTCCTTGCTGCTGATCAACCACAGAACCAGAACCCGGGCCGGTGCCGGGGCTCTCTCCGGGTTCAGCCAAGGTGCCGGTTACGCGCTGGCGTGCACTGGACCGCTGTTCTTCGGCATGCTGCACGAAGGAACGGGGAGCTGGCTGGTTCCCTTTCTGTTTCTCTTCGGCACACTGTTACTGCTGGTCAGCGGGGCCTTTTTCGCCTGCAAGCCGCGGTACCTGGAGGACGAAGCAGTCCCTGTGGGCTGACCAGCGTTGTTAGCCTGTGTCCCCGGGACGCGTGAAAGCAGAACCCTTGAAGGCGTGGCGCCGCTGCCAGCCACGCCTGGAGCTCGTTACCTCGGATTGAAGTACGGCCACCGCGTCCGCGGCCAGCATCAGCCCGGCCGTACATTCTCCGCCGTACATTCGACATAGAGCAGACCCTTTGACACCGCCGCTGTCGAGGAGTTCCATGCTCTTTGGTAACTCTCGGACCCAGGCTCGTTGACCAGCACAGGCAGGAATGCTGATGTGTCCCAGTAGGTGATCACCGGCGCTGGTCAGTGACCAGACCGCTGATGCCCGACCGGTTATTAACGGGTCGGGTGCATCCCTTTGGGGGCATGGGTGAGCTGCGGGGCTGCTGGAATTTGCCGTGAATCCCGTGCCTGTCCCTGGATTCGATGCGGTGCCGTCGCGCCATCCGCAGGAACAGACGCGATTACGGGCGCCAGGACGGCCCACCCTATGATTGACAGGTGACTCCTGAAGAACTTTCTGCCGCCATTACCGTCTGCCTCAGAGCCGCCATCGACGCCGGTGACCTGACCGTCCCGACCGGAGCCGTCCCCGATGAGGTACGGGTGGAGCGCCCGAAGAGCCGTGAGCACGGCGATTGGGCCACCAGCATCGCCCTGCAGCTGGCCAAGCCGGCGGGTATTCCGCCGCGGAAGGTTGCCGAAATTCTCAGCACGCGGCTGGCGGACATCGCGGGCGTGGCCAAAGTGGAAATCGCCGGCCCCGGATTTCTGAACATCACGGTGGAAGCCGCCGCTGCCGGCGCCCTGGCGAAGGCCATCGTGGAGGCTGGGCACGACTACGGCGTGAACGATGCGCTGGCCGGCCACGTTATTAATATGGAGTTCGTCTCAGCTAACCCCACCGGTCCGCTGCACCTGGCGCATACCCGTTGGGCCGCCGTCGGCGATTCCATTGCCCGCGTGCTGGCAGCCAGCGGCGCGCAGGTGACCAAGGAGTACTACATCAATGATGCAGGCTCCCAGATGAATAATTTCGGCGCTTCCGTGCTGGCTTCCATCCAGGGAAAGCCGACGCCGGAGGGAGGCTACCCGGGCCGTTACATTGACGATCTGGCCAAGCAGGTGCTCACCGCCCATCCGGATATCCGCGAGCTGACCGACGAAGCGGCGCTGCCGGTGGTGCGCGCCGCCGCCTACCAGGCGCAGATGGCGGATATCCGGGAAACACTGGCAGATTTCGGGGTGGAATTCGACGTTTACTTTGCCGAGCAGAATCTGCACAATGGCGCCATCGAGGCGGCGGTGGACCGGCTGCGCGTCCAGGGCCACGTTTTTGACGAAGAGGGCGCGGTCTGGCTGCGCACTACGGATTTCGGCGACGACAAGGACAGGGTGCTGATTCGGGCCAACGGCGAGCCGACGTATTTCGCCGCCGATGCCGCGTATTACCTGTCGAAGAAGGACCGCGGCTTCACGGAGAAAATTTACCTGCTGGGCGCCGACCACCACGGATACATCGGCCGACTCAAGGCCATTGCGGCCTGTGCGGGGGATGATCCGGACGTCAACATTGAGGTGCTGATCGGGCAGATGGTCTCGGTCAACGGTGCGCGGCTGTCCAAGCGCGCCGGCAATATAGTGGAGCTGCGGGATCTGCTGGACTGGCTCGGCGCCGACGCGCTGCGTTACTCGCTGGGCCGCTCACCGGCCAATTCGCCGATGTCTCTGGAGCCCGAGGTGCTGCAGAAGAACACGAATGAAAATCCGGTCTTCTACGTCCAGTATGCGCACGCCCGCACGAGCGCGGTGGCGCGTAATGCCGGGGCTGCCGGGGTGCAGCGGACGGCGTTCGACGCCGGCGCACTGAACCATGCGACGGAGTCAGAGCTGTTGGCCCGGCTGGGCGCCTACCCGTCCGTCGTCGCCGACGCTGCGCGGTTCCGCGAGCCGCACCGCGTAGCCCGGCACCTGGAAGTCATTGCCGGTTCGTACCACCGCTGGTATGACGTCTGCCGCGTCGCGCCGGTGGGCGATGCGGAAATCACCGATATCAATTGCACGCGCCTGTGGCTCAATGACGCCACGGAGCAGGTGCTCGCCAATGGCCTGGGCCTGCTCGGTGTTTCGGCGCCGGAGCGGATGTAACCGGCCATGGCTGAGGGGATATCCGTGAATCCGGCAGTGCCAGTGCCGACAGCGCCTGATCCGACAGCGCCTGATCCGACAATGCCTGTGAATCGGGCATCGTCCGGGTCCGAGCTGGCGCCGGCTTGGCTGCCGTACCCGACTGACGTCAACGAGCTCACGCCGGTGATGTGGGCGCACGACGTCGTCCGGGGGTCTGATGGTCAGCTCACCGCGGCGGGGGTCACCGTGGCGGACCTGAAAAAGGAATTCGGGACGCCGCTCTTTGTGATCTCCGAGGCGGACTTCCGCCGGCGTGCCCGGGATTTCAAGGATTCCTTTGAGGCCGCCTTCGCGAACATCTGCGGCGGGGTGGACGTCTATTACGCGGGCAAGGCGTTCCTGAGCATCGAGATCGCCCGCTGGGTGGACAGCGAGGGCCTGCGCCTGGACACCTGCTCTGGCGGTGAGCTGGCCGTGGCGGCGCGCGCCGGGCTGAGCGGAAACAAGCTGGGCCTGCATGGCAATAACAAGTCCGACGCCGAGATCAACCGTGCGCTGGACATGAAGCTGGGTCGCATCGTGGTGGACAGCCTGCCCGAGCTGGAGCGGGTGGCGGCCATCGCCGGCGGACGCGGCGAGCGCGCGAAGGTGCTGCTGCGGCTGACCCCTGGAGTACACGCACATACGCACGAATTTATCGCCACCGCCCACGAGGACCAGAAGTTCGGCCTCTCCATGGCCGCAGATTCACCAGCATCTGACGTGCCCGGGACGGGGCGAAATTCGGGAATCGGCCCCACCGCGGCTGCCTCAGCTACACAAGGCCTGTCCGCTGCATGGGGTGGCCCCGAGGCAGTGAGCGCTGCGGAACAGGCCGTGGCGATGGCGGCAGCGGCTCCGGGTATCGAACTGCTCGGACTGCATTGCCACATCGGGTCGCAGATCTTTGAACCGGAAGGCTTTGAGCTTGCCGCAGAGCGGTTGCTGACCTTCCTGGCGCGCATGCAGAGCAAGTACGCCATCACATTGCCGGAGCTGGATCTGGGTGGCGGCTACGGAATCGCCTATACGGCAGCGGACACCCCGCGCCCGGCCGCCGAGATTGCACAGGCCATGGCCGCCGTCGTCCGTAAAACCTGCACGGCCCTCGGTATCACCGCCCCGCGGATCTCGATCGAACCGGGCCGCGCCATCGTGGGCAGCACCACCTTCACGCTGTACGAGGCGGGCACGCTGAAGACGGTTAACGTGGAAATGCCTGCCACTGCCCCTATTGATCAAGCTCAGGTTACGCGGCCAAGGCGTTATGTGTCGGTGGACGGCGGTATGAGCGATAACGCCCGACCGGTGCTCTACGACGCGGAATATTCGGCGGTGCTGGCCGGCCGCAGCTCGACGGCCGCGCCTGCACTGTCCCGAGTGGTGGGCAAACATTGCGAGAGCGGTGACATTGTTGTTAGAGATGTATATCTGCCCGATGACGTCGCAGCGGGGGATCTGCTCGCGGTTCCCGGGACGGGCGCGTACTGCTGGGCACTGGCCAGTAACTACAATTACGTTCCCCGGCCACCGGTGGTGGCGGTCCGGGACGGTGCCGCACGGCTGATAGTGCGCGGAGAAACAGAAGACGACTTACTGGCACGCGATTTAGGGGCCTAATACCTTGACGGAGCTCGACACTTCCCTGCGCCGGGGCGCGCAGAGATCACCACAGCAGACATCACCACAGCAGACATCACCACTATCACCGAAGGTGCAGGCACAAAAGGTGAAGACAACGAACGTGAAGACCCTGAAGGTCGCACTGCTGGGCTGCGGCAACGTGGGCTCGCAGGTTGCGCGCATCCTGCTCGAGGACGCGGACGCACTGGCCGCCCGCACCGGCGCACGGCTCGAACTTTCCGGTATTGCCGTCCGGACCATCGACGCGCCGCGCGGCGCGGAGCTGCCGCGGGAACTGTTCACCACGGACGCCGCCGCGCTGGTGAAGAGCGCGGACATTGTCATCGAGCTCCTGGGCGGGATCGAACCGGCCCGGACCCTGATTCTGAGCGCCATCGAGCACGGTGCCTGTGTGGTGACGGGCAACAAGGCGCTGCTGGCCGCCGACGGACCGACGCTGTATGAGAAGGCCGATGCCGCCGGCGTCCAGCTTTCCTATGAGGCGGCCGTGGCAGGGGCCATTCCGATCCTGCGTCCCATCCGCGACAGCCTGGCCGGGGATAAGATCACCCGCGTGCTTGGCATTGTCAACGGCACCACGAACTTCATCCTTGATCAGATGGACTCCACCGGTGCGCAGTTCGACGACGCGCTGAAGGAGGCCCAGCGGTTGGGCTACGCCGAGGCGGATCCGACGGCGGACGTCGAGGGCCATGATGCGGCCGCGAAGGCCGCGATCCTGGCCTCGCTGTCATTTCACACCCGATTTGCCCTGGAAAACGTGCACTGCCAGGGCATCAGTTCGGTCACGGCCGCGGACATCGCCGCCGCCAAGGACGCGGGCTTCGTCATTAAACTGTTGGCCATTGCCGAGAAGCTGAGCGTTTCAGCGGCCGACGGTGGCACCGAAGGTGTGTGCGTGCGCGTCCACCCCACGCTGCTGCCGCGTGAACACCCGCTGGCCGCCGTGCGGGGTGCCTTTAATGCGGTGTTCATCGAGGCCGAGTCGGCCGGGGAGCTGATGTTCTATGGTCAGGGCGCGGGCGGAACGCCGACTGCGTCCGCCGTGCTCGGCGACGTCGTCTCGGCGGCGCGCCGTTTGGTGCTCGGTGGTCCCGGGCGGACCGAAACCACCACCGGCCACGTGCCGGCGCTGGGCATCGACGCGGTGCGCACCAGCTACTGCGTCGGCTTGGACGTCGCGGACCAGCCCGGAGTGCTGGCCCGGATCGCGCAGCTTTTTGCGGAGAACCGCGTCTCCATTGAAACAATGCGCCAGACAATCCACCGCGAAGTCCCGGGCGTTACGCCCGGCTCCGCCGAACTGCGGATCGTGACCCATCGCGCCTCCGAGGCCGCGCTGGCGGCAACCGTCCAGGCCATTACCGGCCTGGACATCGTCAATTCTGTAACGAGTGTACTGAGGGTGGAGGGAGTCTGATGGCTCACCAGTGGCGCGGAGTGATCCGTGAATATGCAGAGCGTTTGCCGGTAACCGAGACCACCCGGGTGATCACGCTGGGGGAGGGCGGCACCCCGCTGGTGCACGCCCGGGCGCTGTCGAGGCTGACCGGATCCGAGGTGTATCTCAAGGTCGAGGGGATGAACCCGACCGGCAGCTTCAAGGACCGCGGCATGACCATGGCGATGACGGCGGCCGTCGCGGCCGGCGCCAAGGCAGTAGTCTGCGCGTCTACCGGAAACACCTCGGCGTCGGCGGCCGCGTATGCGACGGCGGCGGGCCTGACCTGCGCGGTGTTGGTCCCGGCGGGCAAAATCTCGATGGGCAAACTCAGCCAGGCGGTAGCCCACGGCGCCACCCTGCTGCAGGTGGACGGCAACTTCGACAACTGCCTTGACGTTGCCCGCAAGCTGGCCGATTCCTACCCGGTGTTCCTGGTCAACTCGGTCAACCCGGCCCGGATCGAGGGCCAGAAGACGGGCGCCTTTGAAGTCGTGGACAGCCTCGGGGATGCCCCGGACATCCACGTCCTGCCGGTCGGCAACGCGGGCAACATCAGCGCGTATTGGAAGGGTTACAAGGAGTATGCCGCTCCCTATGAATCCGCCACCGCCGGCACGCTGCCGGCCGTTTCCACCAAAACCCCGCTCATGTGGGGCTTCCAGGCCGCCGGAGCGGCTCCGTTCGTGGCCGGCCATCCGATCACCGAGCCGGACACCATCGCCACGGCCATCCGGATCGGCAATCCCGCATCCTGGGACCTCGCCGTCGCGGCCCGGGACGAGTCCGGCGGCCTGATCGATTCCGTCACGGACGAGCAGATCCTGCAGGCGCACCGCTGGCTTTCGGCCAAGGAGGGCGTCTTCGTGGAGCCTGCCTCCGCCGCCGGGGTCGCGGGGATCATCAAGAAGCATGCCGCGGGCGAGGTGCCCTCGGGCAAGACGATCGTCATCACGGTCACCGGCCACGGCCTGAAGGATCCGGACTGGGCCCTGAAGAATGCGGACGGAAGCCCGGTCGAGCCGCAGAGTGTGGCGTTCGACGTCGTTACCGTCGCCGCCGCCCTCGGGCTTGACGATGGCGCTGCCTAGCATGGTTGCGGATCACGCATCCGCAGCAGTCGGGAGGGTCATCGGGGCCGGCCAGCGCGTCAGCGTCCGGGTGCCCGCAACGACCGCCAACTTGGGCCCGGGCTTTGACAGCCTGGGTTTGGCGGTGTCGCTTTACGACTCGCTGACGGTTGAAACGCTCGACGGCGGGACGGGCGTTCCCGGTCAGGACCGGTTGTTCTTTGAGCTCAGCGGCGAGGGTGCGGCCGGGCTTCCGCGGGATGCCTCGCACCTGGCCGTGCGCGCCATGGATGCGGCATTCGCCCGGCTGGGTTACCGCCGCGGCGGCCTGAAGATCACCGCTGAGAACGTCCTGCCGCACGGCCGTGGACTTGGCTCCTCCGCCTCGGCGATCGTCGCAGCCGTCACCGCAGCCAACGCGCTGGTCCCGACGGCCGACCAGCAGGACAGACAATGGGTGCTGCAGATGGCCTCGGAGCTGGAAGGGCATCCCGATAACGTGGCGCCGGCCATTTTCGGAGCCGTGGCAATTTCCTGGCAGGAGGGTCCGGTTTACCGGTCCGTCCGCGTCACGCCGTCACCGCGGGTCATCCCGATAGCCGCCGTGCCCGCCGTCGAACTTTCCACCGAAACCGCCCGCGCCATGCTGCCGTCGTCGATCCCGCACCGGAGCGCCGCCGACAATGCTGGACGGGCAGCGCTGCTGATCCACGCGCTCAAGGATGAACCCGCCATGCTGCTGGCCGGCACCGAGGACTTCCTGCACCAGCGGTTCCGCGCCCAAGCCATGACCCGCAGCGCCGAGCTGATGGACGCCCTGCGGGCAGAGGGCTTCGCGGCCTTCATCTCCGGGGCCGGCCCGACGGTGATGACCCTGGCAGATGGTGCCGACGCGGCGCAGCGGGCGGCGGATTTCATTGCCGGGTTTGGCACGACCGGCGGCACGGCTACGGATGACGCGGAGTATTCCGCCGGTATCTGGCGTGTTCTAAGGCTCGATGTTGACTCCGAGGGTGCTAAAGTGGAAGTGCATCGGCGGTAGGAACCGCCTAGCGGATATATGCATCAGTCGGCTGTACAGCTAGTTACTGTACAAACCGGTCACTGTATAAACAGTTACCGGCACAAAGAGTCAGCTGCACACATACCGGGTATTTACCGATGCCACCTTCACAGGCCTGTCGCGGACACCACAGAGTCACTCTATGCGTCACCAGCCCGCTACCGGGCGAAACGATTACAGCCCGAAGGTGTTCCACAACCGACTTTGCCGCTATTTACGGCGGCAGGGAACGGAGACCAGACCACACTGTCCGGGGTGCTTCAAGCGCCTTTGGCCATGGTCTGGGACCAATCACCGCGATCTCAAAGCAGATCGCCCTCGAGGGGGAAGGATCCTTCGTGACAGACACCACAAACCTGACTGCAGGTTTGAGCGATACCGTCAATTCAGCTGATGCAGCACCGGCCAAGAGCAGTGGACTGGCCGGACTTAAGCTGGCGCAGCTTCAGGCACTCGCCGGTCAGCTCGGTATCACCGGCGGTTCCCGGATGCGCAAGGGTGACCTCGTATCCGCGATTTCTGACCATCAGCGGGGCTCGTCCGTGGCGGACCGCGCCGCGAAGCCCGCCGTTGCCGAGACGGCCGGCGCAGCAGAGCGTGAGCCCGGCAAGCGTGCCGGCACACGCAGCAGCCGGAACGGAGCGGCCCAGCATCAGCAGGCGGCCCCCGTCGCCGAGGCAACCGAGGCCGCAACCGTGGGCGAAGCCGCTCCCGAAGCGCAGACCGAAGCCGCCGCCGAGCGCCCGGCCCGTGGCCGTGGCCGCAGCCGCCGCGCCGTGAGCGATGGCGTCATCGCCGCCGGGGCCGAGCAGGCCGGCGCCGCAGCCGAGCCGACGGTACAGGGCGACAGCGACAACACGTCCAACGGCAGGTCATCCAACGGGCGTGCATCCAACGGGCGTGTAGCCGGCGGACGTGCTGCGCAGCACGACGGAGCCGCGCAGAACACCGACACCGCGCAGAACACCGACACCGCGCAGAACACCGACACCGCGCAGAACACCGACACCGCGCAGAACACCGACACCGCGCAGAACACCGACACCGCGCAGAACACCGACACCGCGCAGAACACCGACACCGCGCAGAACACCGACACCGCGCAGAACACCGACACCGCGCAGAACACCGACACCGCGCAGAACACCGACACCGCGCAGAACGAGGGCAACCGCCGTCCCCAGCGCACCCGTAACCGCCGCAACGGCGAGGCCCGCGCCGACGCGCAGGCCGAGGGGCAGAACAGCGCGTCGAAGGCCACCGAGGAACCGGCGCAGCAGCAGGAAAACTCCGCGGCCGATTCCAGCGACGGCGCCGATCAGCGTAACCAGCGCACCGAAACCGGTCAGGACGGCCAGCGCTACCAACGCGGCCAGCGCAACCAGGAGAGCCAGCGCAACCAGGACGGCCAGCGCAATCAGCGCAGTGGCCGTAATGACAACAACCGCAACGAGCAGCGCGGCGACAATGGCCGCGTCGAGCAGCGCGGGGACAATAACCGCGGCGAGCTGCGCAACGACGATGACGACGGATCGCGCAACAGCCGCAACCGCCGTACCCGTCGGGACCGCAACGACCGTTCCGGCGGCCAGGACAGCAGCCCGCGCAATGACCGTTTCCGTGACCGTAATGATCGGAACGACCGCAATGAGCGGCGCCGCGGCCGCAGCCAGGGACCGGACTTCGACGATGTTGAGGTGACCGAGGACGACGTGCTGCTGCCCGTCGCCGGCATCCTGGACCTGCTCGACAGCTACGCATTCGTGCGGACCTCCGGGTACCTGCCGGGTTCCAACGACGTCTATGTCTCCCTTGCGCAGGTGAAGAAGTACAACCTGCGCAAGGGCGACGCCGTCGTCGGCGCTATCCGGGCACCTCGCGAAGGCGAGGACCGCAGCCAGAACACGGGTCAGAGCGCACGTCAGAAGTTCAACGCTCTGGTCCGCGTGACCAGCGTGAACGGCAAGACACCGGAGGAGCTCAAGGACCGCGTCGAGTTCTCCAAGCTGGTTCCGCTGTACCCGTCCGAGCGACTGCGCTTGGAAACGGACCCCAAGAAGATTGGCCCCCGCGTCATCGACCTGGTCGCCCCAATCGGCAAGGGGCAGCGCGGACTGATCGTCTCCCCGCCGAAGGCCGGAAAGACGCTCATCCTGCAGGCAATCGCCAACGCCATCACCATAAATAATCCTGAGGTCCACCTCATGATGGTGCTGGTGGACGAGCGTCCGGAAGAAGTCACCGACATGCAGCGCACCGTCAAGGGTGAGGTCATTGCCTCCACCTTCGACCGTCCCTCCGGTGACCACACGCAGGTTGCCGAGCTCTCCATCGAGCGCGCCAAGCGCCTGGTGGAAATGGGCATGGACGTGGTGGTGCTGCTGGATTCGATGACCCGACTGGGCCGCGCGTACAACAACTCCGCACCGTCGTCCGGACGCATCCTCTCCGGTGGTGTCGACGCTGCCGCGCTGTACCCGCCGAAGCGTTTCTTCGGTGCGGCACGCAACATCGAAAACGGCGGCTCGCTGACCATTTTGGCCACGGCACTGGTGGAAACCGGTTCCAAGGCCGACGAGGTCATCTTCGAGGAGTTCAAGGGCACCGGCAACATGGAGCTGCGTCTGTCCCGCCAGCTGGCGGACAAGCGCATCTTCCCGGCCGTGGACGTGAACGCCTCCGGTACCCGCCGCGAGGAAAACCTGCTGTCCCCGGACGAGGTCAAGATCATGTGGAAGCTGCGCCGGGTCCTGTCCGGACTCGAGCAGCAGCAGTCGCTTGAATTGCTGATGTCCAAGATGCGTGAAACTCAGTCAAACGTTGAGTTCCTCATGCAGGTGCAGAAGACGACGCTGGGTGCGCGCTCCGACGACGACAAATAGTTAGTGCCTAAGCCGCCTCCGTTGTGATGGGGACTATCACCCCATCACAACTACGGCGGCTTTGTCATGGCCGCCGCCGACCGGCGTCAAAGACTGACCACATTACGGGAGCACTGAGCACCTATTCCCGGCGTGTTGGCAGGAATCGCCGGGACGGCCGGTTGGATGGTGGTCAAACTTTAACACGGCGGCCACCGTCGTCGTCGTTTTTGTACTCAGTCGTCGTCATTAGACTCAGGTGTGAGTCGAAAGAGGTTTGAATATGTTTGAATCCATCCAGGGGCTTTTGGATGAGCACGCGGAACTCCAGTTGCGCCTGAGTGATCCCGCAGTGCACGCGGATCAGGGGCTTGCGCGGAAGCTGGGCCGGCGCTACGCGGAGCTGAGCGGTATTGTCGAGGGCTATCACCAGGTGGAGACCCTCACCGACGATCTCGCCGCAGCGAAGGAGATGGCTGACGAAGACGCGGAGTTCGCTGCCGAGGTTCCCGTCCTGGAAGAGGCGCTGCTGGGCGCTCAGGAAAAACTGCGCCGGCTGCTGATTCCGCGGGATCCCGATGATGCCCGTGATGTGATTCTTGAGGTTAAGGCCGGCGAGGGCGGAGACGAGTCGGCGCTGTTCGCCGCGGATCTGGTCCGGATGTATACCCGTTATGCGGAGAACCGGGGGTGGAAGACCGAAATCATTTCCGCCACCGAGTCAGATCTGGGCGGCTATAAGGACATTTCGATCGCCGTCAAGGGACGGTCGAATGATCCGGCCGAGGGCGTTTTCGCGCGGCTCAAGTTTGAAGGCGGCGTGCACCGGGTCCAGCGGGTGCCCGTCACCGAGTCGCAGGGACGCATCCACACGTCCGCCGCCGGCGTGCTGGTTCTGCCCGAGGTGGACGAGCCCGAGGAGGTCGCGATCAGCCAGAACGATCTGAAGATCGATGTTTACCGTTCCTCCGGCCCCGGAGGTCAGTCGGTTAACACCACGGACTCCGCCGTCCGCATTACGCACCTTCCCACCGGTATTGTGGTGGCGATGCAGAACGAGAAGTCCCAGCTGCAGAACCGCGAGGCCGGCATGCGTGTGCTCCGGGCTCGAATCCTGGCTCACCAGCAGGCTATCGTAGACGCCGAAAACTCCGCGGTCCGCAAGTCCCAGATCAGGACGATGGACCGGTCCGAACGGATCCGGACCTACAACTATCCGGAAAACCGCATCGCTGACCACCGGACCGGCTACAAGGCCTACAACCTGGACCAGGTGATGAACGGGGACTTGGAACCCGTAGTGCAGTCGGCCATCGAGATGGACGAGCAGGCGCGGCTGGACGCCATCGGCGAGTAAATGCCGGCGGACAACGCGGATATCCCGGAGCAGGCCGCCAGCCCGGTGGACGCGACCCGGGCTGGTAACCCCCTGGACGCGACCCGGGTCGGCGACGCAGTCGACGCGGCCCGGGACTGGCAGGAGACCAAGGCGCCAGCCCGGACTTCGGCGGGTAAACACCCTCCGGAGCCTCAGCGCACGCTGGCCCAAGCGGTCGCCGAGGCCACCGCGGTACTCAGTGCTGCCGGCGTTCCCTCGCCTCGAGTTGACGCCGAGCTGCTGGCGGATCATCTGCTGGGAGTCGGCCTCGGGAGGCTCCGTGCCCTGCTGCTCGGGGATGCCCCCGAGCCGAATAACTATTGGGCACTGGTCGAGCAACGGGCTCGGCGGGTTCCGCTGCAGCATCTGACGGGCACGGCGTACTTCCGCCACCTTGAATTAGCCGTGGGGCCTGGGGTCTTTATCCCGCGCCCGGAGACGGAATCTGTGGTGCAGCTGGCCGTGGACCGGCTGGCAGAAGTGCTGGCGCAAGCGTCGAGTGCAACGGGGTCATACGGCTCAAGTGAAGCACGTGGCCCCGGCGCGCCGGGTGGGCGAGACGTGCAGGACTCACCGGACATGCCCGGCGCGCCGGTGGTCGTCGATCTGGGCACGGGATCCGGAGCCATCGCAGGATCGGTGGCATATGAGGTCCCCCGGGCGCGGGTATACGCCGTCGAACTGAGCGCCAAGGCCTACGCCTTCGCGCAGCGGAACCTGGCCGCGCTCCCGGTGTCGCTCGTCCAAGGCGATCTGCGCACAGCCTTTCCGGAGCTGGACGGTCGGTGTGAGGTGGTGGTGTCCAACCCGCCGTACATCCCCGCGGGCGCGGTTCCGCGCGAGCCCGAGGTTGCCAACCATGATCCGCAGCTTGCCCTCTACGGCGGCGGCGCTGACGGCATGGAACTGCCCGCGGCCGCGACCGCCACAGCGGCGCGGCTGCTCAAACCGGGCGGATACTTTGTGCTGGAACACGCGGAAGGTCAGGCGGAGCAGATGGCATCCCTGCTGGCGGCTTCCGGTTGCTGGATTGACATCCGCACCCACCGCGACCTGAACGGCCGGGACCGCGCCACCAGCGGAGTCCGGAGCGCAGGCACCGGGGAACGGCGATGATGATGAAAGAATGGCTACGTGAGCACCACATCCTATAACTGCACCTCCAATGAACAGCGCGCGGAGGGACTGGCCCACGCGCAAAAGGCGATCGCCGCCAAGCAGGTTGTTGTCATGCCCACGGACACCGTCTACGGGATCGCCGCGGACGCGTTTTCCCCGCAGGCGGTTGCCACCTTGCTGGCGGCGAAGGGTCGCGGCCGTTCCATGCCGCCGCCGGTGCTGATTCCGCGGCTGAACACGATGGACGGGCTCGCGGCGGACGTTCCCGCGGATGCCCGCAAGCTCGCAGAGCACTTCTGGCCCGGCGGCCTCACGCTGATTTGCCATTCGCAGCCGTCCCTGACCTGGGACTTGGGTGACACGATGGGCACCGTTGCCCTGCGCATGCCCGACGACAAACTCGCCTTGGATCTGCTGACCATTACCGGTCCGCTGGCGGTTTCGTCGGCCAACCGGACGGGGCAGGCCGCGGCACAGACAGCGTCGGAAGCCCGGGTCCAGCTGGCTGAATCAGTGGAGGTCTACCTGGAGGCCGGTTTCAGGCCACTCGAGGGTACCGAGCCGCTGCCATCGACCATCGTTGACGCGACCGCGGAGGTTTTGCGCGTGGTGCGGGCCGGGGCTATCTCCTTGGAGCGGCTGCGCGAGGTTGTGCCGTCCGTTGTTGGGCTGGGTGAGGAGCCGGTGACGGCCGACGGTGCGGAGCCGGTGACGGCCGACGACGGCGCAGAGCCGGTGACGGCAGACGACGCAGAACCTGTGGCCGAAGCCGCGGCAGTCCCGCTAGCCGACGCCGCGGTACCGGCGGTGCCGGAAAGCCCGGTAGGGCTGGACACTCCCGTGGAGCTTGAAGGCGCTGCCGGGGGAGAAACACACGTCGAACCGAAAGGCGCTGCCGTACCGAACGCCCCAACGGGGCCGGAATCACCGGGGACCGAGACGGAGCCATTTGTGGTGTAGGAACCTCAGTCGGACGAGCTGACCGGACTTGCCGCTGTTGCCGTGGGCGCACGTGTTGCCGTGGCCGACGCTGTCATGCCACCGGTGCAGCCTTCCGCTGCCGGCGATGCGTCTCGGTCGCCTGCCGGGCAACGGCTGCCGCCGGCGGATGAGGAAGCAATCCCACGGCCGACGGCTCCTCGGTAACGCTCAGGCGGTCACGGGTAAAGCACAATTGCAGGTCCCGGCCCCCGCTACAGCGTTTCGGCGGTAAAGCAAGCCGGCGCGACGATCGAACTCACCGGTATCGGTGTGGTGCCGGGCAGGCTGAAAAAAGTCCCGGGTTAGACTGATTACCGGTGACCGAAACGATGCTACCGGCCCGTTGGCGGCCGTTCGCTTTCAGGGAAGGCGTCAGGGGGTTCCCTCGGCCAGCCGGGATGACCGATTTTGGACGGCTGGAAGGTATTTGACGAGGAATGAATTCCCCGTATCTCGGCGTGGATGAGCCGCGCGTTGTTGCTGTAGTAGTCAGCTACAACCGCAAGGAGCTCCTCGCCAAAACACTCGACGGTATTGCCACCGGTTCGCTGCTGCCGGATGTGGCGGTGGTCGTCGACAACGCGTCCACGGATGGCTCGGCCGGCTTCGTCCGCGACGCTGAACTGCCCTACCCGGTGGATCTGCTGGAACTGTCGAAGAATCTCGGGGGAGCGGGCGGGTTTACCGCCGGAATCGAACGCGCCGTGATCAAGCATGCAGCGGATCTTGTCTGGGTCATGGACGATGATACGGAGCCGCAGGAGGAATCCCTGCGCGCACTGGTGAATGCGTGGCTGGACTATTCGCCAGCTCCCGAACGTAGACCGTCCTTGGTGGCCAGCCGTGTGGTCTGGGTGGACGGGCGCGATCATCCGATGAATTCGATGCGCCAGCGGCTCGGCGCGACGGCGGCGCAAATACGGGCCGCTGCGCGGGTCCGGGCAAAACCGATCCGCTCCGCGTCATTTGTTTCCGCGATGATGAGCGGTTCGGCGATCCGTCAGGCAGGACTGCCGCTTGCGGACTACTTCATTTGGAACGATGACTTTGAATTCACCAGCAGGCTGGCCCGGTTCGGTGATGCGATCCAGGTCCCGGCATCGCGGGTGATCCATCACACGGCGAAATTCGGCAGCTCCGACGTTGATCCCGGACCGCGTTTTTACTACGACGTCCGCAATAAACTCTGGACATTCAGCCGCTCAAGGTCGCTGGCCGGCTGGGAGAAGTTCCTTTACCTCGGTGCCACCGTCCGCATGTGGGTCGGGGCGATTTCCCGCTCCGGGAACCGCCGGGTCCTGCTCGACGGACTGGCCCGCGGACTGCGCGACGCCGCCCGACCGCCCCGGCCCAACAGGGAGGTCTTCGCCGGAATCTACCCGATTTCGGAGCTGCCCGGTGAGGCCGGATCCGTGCCACAACCCCTGCAGCAGGAGAAACAACCCCTGCAGCAGGACCAAAAACCCCTGCAAGAGGGACAGCCGACCGGGACCTTGGCAGCTGAACTTCCCTTCACACTGTTGATGCCGGTCTACGCAGGTGACTCCGCGGAGCGCTTCCGCCGGGCCTTTGACTCCAGCAGTTGGCAGCAGAATATGCCGCCGCACGAGGTCGTGGTTGTCCAGGACGGGCCGGTGGACGCTGAGCTTGCGGTGGTCCTGGATGGACTCGCCGCCGGGTCCCGGATCCCGGTCAAGCGAATTGTCCTCGCGGAGAACGCCGGCCTGACCGCCGCGCTGTCGATCGGTCTGACGCACTGCAGCCATGACATCGCGGCCCGGGCCGATGCGGATGATGTCTCCTTGCCGCAGCGTTTTGAGCGTCAGCTGCCGCTCATTGCCGCCGGTGCCGACCTCGTCGGGGCGGGCATGCAGGAGGTCGGAGACAGCGAATCGGACCTGCTGGCGCTGCGCACGGTGGCCGTTGGCCGGACCGCCATCCGGCGGGCTGCCATAATGCGTAACCCGATCAACCACCCGACGGCGGTCTTCCGGATATCCGCGGCTCAGCGGGTGGGCGGCTACCAGCACGTCCCGCAGGCTGAGGATTACTGGTTGTGGATGCGGATGCTGGCAGCCGGTGCCAACGTGGAAAATGTCAACGAACCGTTGGTGCTGTACCGGGTGAGCGCCGGGTCATACGAACGACGCGGCGGCCCCGCTGTCTTCCGGGCTGAACTGGCCCTGCAGTCCAGACTCTTTGCGGCCGGCTACACGTCCCGGTTCCAGTACCTGCGCAACATTGCCGTGCGTGGCGGGTACCGGTTCCTGCCGACAGCGTGTCGGAGGGGAGCCTACCGGCGCTTGATTGCCGGAGCGGCCCGTCCGCATGCATGACGGCCACACCAGTACCACGGATGCCGACAGGCCCCGGCCCGCTGCGCAGCCAGACCGACCATTGGATGTACTTTTAGAAGGGTGGTCCGGCACCGATCCGGCAGCAGCGCTTCCCGGGGTAGTAGGAGGAGGCGGTTCTATGTGCCACCAGAAGGATGGGAAAAGAGCGTGAGTGTGGTCAGCGACAGTAAATCCGACGGCAGGCCGGCGCTATGGTTATGGTCCCAGTTTGCGCTGGATTCCCTGGCCTGGGTGGTGGCCATCGCGTTGGCCCTGCTGCTGCGGTACGAGCTTGATGTCACGCTGATCCACGTCGGCGGCACGGTCATGTTGATGATTGTGGCCATCGTGACACAGCTGGTCGCGGGCTGGACCTTGGCGCTGTACCGCGGCAGATATGCCTTCGGCAGTTTTCATGAGGCCAGGATTCTTGTCGTCGTCACCCTGATCGTGGCGGCAGTGATGTTCATTTTCCTGTACCTGCTGGTCAGTGAAATCCACATCGCGCGCAGCGTCGGTGCCATCGCTTTCCCCTTTGCCTGTCTGTTTATGGCCGCCATCCGGTATTTGAAGCGGCTCTATGTGGAGGGCAAATCCAAACCTGGTGAGGGTACCCAGAAAACGCTGGTCTACGGTGCCGGTTTCCTCGGTAATTCCCTGATTAACCGTATGCTCCAGGATCAGGAGTCGCCGTACTTCCCGGTTGGCCTGATCGATGACGACGCCGGCAAAAAGCATTTGCGGCTCTCCTCGGTTTCTGTGCTGGGCCGGGGCGAGGACCTGCCCGACGTCATCCGCCGGACGAAGGCGACGGTGCTGGTGCTGGCCTTCGCGCATGTGGAGGCCGCCAAGGTGCGGGAGATCTCCGACGCCGTCGCCGGGCTGCACATCCGGGTGCTGGTGCTGCCGCCGTTGAAGGACATGCTCGCAGGGGACAATGCGGGGCTGTCGGATTTCCGTGAAATTGATGTCGCGGACCTGATCGGCCGGCGTCCGGTGGACATCAAGCTGGATCAGATCGCCGGCTACGTGGCCGGCAAGCGGGTGCTCGTCACCGGTGCCGGTGGATCGATCGGCTCCGAATTGTGCCGCCAGCTCTCCGGCTTCAGCCCTGCGGAACTGATCATGCTGGACCATGATGAAACCGGTCTGCAGCATACCCAGATTTCCATTTCCGGCCACGGCCTGCTCAACGGCAAGGACACCGTGCTGGCCGATATCCGCGACCCGGAGGCCTTGAACCGGATCTTCCGTGAACGCCGTCCGGAGGTGGTCTTCCACGCCGCCGCGCTCAAGCACGCGCCGCTGCTGCAGCAGTACCCGGAGGAGGGCTGGAAAACCAACACATTGGGTTCGCTTAACGTGCTCCGCGCGGCACAGTCCGTGTCGGTGCAGACCTATGTCAACGTCTCCACCGACAAGGCAGCAAGTCCAACGACGGCGCTGGGCCACTCCAAGCGGGCGGCAGAAAAGCTGACGGCCTGGATGGCGCAGCAGACCGGTCGGCGGTACGTTTCTGTGCGCTTCGGCAACGTGATCGGCAGCCGGGGTTCCATGCTGCCGCTCTTCACCGAGCAGATCAAAGCCGGCGGTCCGGTCACGGTCACGCATCCGGACGTGACCCGCTTTTTCATGACGATTCCCGAGGCTTGCCAGCTCGTGATCCAGGCCGGTGCCATCGGCCACGGCGGCGACGTGCTGATCCTTGACATGGGCGAGCCGGTGAAAATTCTGGACGTGGCGCAGCGGATGATCTCGATGTCCGGCAAGGACATCGAGATTGTCTACACCGGGCTGCGCCCCAGTGAGAAGATGCACGAACAGCTGGTCGGCATGGGTGAGGATGATGCCAAACCCCTGCATCCGAAGATTTCCCACACCACTGCCGTTCCGCTGGCTCCCGAGGTCCTCAGCCTGGACACCTGGCTGCGGCGCTGCAGGCTGGAGTCCGGACCGGCAGCCGAGGAGCTGGACGAGTCCGACGACGATCTGGCAGCGGGGGCATAGTGGCCGTCCTGGTTGCGGCGCTTGCACTGGCCCTGAGTCTGCTGCTGCCCTTGGCGGTCAAGCCCTGGCTGCTGCGGCGCGGCGTGCTCGACATCCCCTCGGACAGGTCGTCGCACAGCATCCCCACCATCCGCGGCATGGGCATCACAGTTGCCGGGGCACTGGCCGCGGCGATGATTGCGGCCCTTTTTGCGCCGCTGGACCCGGCTGACCGCGTTACCCTGCTGGTGGCCCTGGCCGTGATGGTGGCCGCGGCGACCATCGGCTGGATCGAGGATCTGCGCGGGCTGGGCGTGCGGATCCGGGCCGCCCTTCAGCTGGGCCTGGGCCTGGTTTCCACCGCGGCTCTGGCCACGGTGGCGCCCGGACACGCCTTCTGGTGGATCCCGGCCGGCGCCATCGCCGTGGCTGCCTACATCAACGTTGCCAACTTCATGGACGGAATCAACGGCATCTCCGGCCTGCACGGCCTGGTGGTCGGGGTGTTCTATGCCCTGGCCGGACACTTCACTGGGCACGACTGGCTGGTTTACGCGGGGCTGGCCATCGGCGCGGCGTTCGCTGGATTTCTGCCCTGGAACCTGGGCCGGGGTGCCGTGTTCCTCGGGGATGTGGGCAGCTATCTGCTGGGCGCCGCGGTTTCCGTGACCGCCGTCGCGGCGTTCCTGGCGGGCGTTTCGGTGGAGTACATCTTCTCGCCCGTGCTGATCTATCTGGCGGACACCTTCGTCACGCTGATCCGGCGAATTGCCGCGGGGGAGCGCTGGTACGCGCCGCACCGCCAGCACGCCTACCAGCGGCTGACCATCGTGGGGCTCAGCCATCTGCAGGCGACGGCCGTCGTCACGGCCGCCACAGTGGCGACCGGCATCCTCGGAGTGCTGGCAGCCAGGGGTGGCGCGGCGGCGTCGGTGCCGATGGGGATTCTCTGCGCTGTCGTCGTCCTGCTGTATCTGCGCACGCCCACGATTTTTCAGCGGATTATCCGCCGCCGCGCGGCTGCGCAGGGGTAGCATGAGATCCTGTCCGCCGGCCGGCAGCACCAGAGCGACGGCGAAGCCGTTGTGCGGGCAGTCGCTGAGCCGGAAGCAGTTGTGCCGGAAGCCGTTGAGTCGGCTGTCGTTGCGCGGGCATCAGTTCTATCTCGTGTAGAATTTCAAGCGGTGCAAAAACGCCGCCTGTTTCGCTGGCTTCCAGCCCAAAGCCTGAAGAGAATTGGTTTTTTCATGAACGACTCCAGTGCCACCGGCGGCCAAGTGCCCCCGGGCCGGATCGTTGTCTCCGGACCCACCTCGTCCCCGTGGCTGCGCATCCTGGCATATTGCTCGGTGTCCGCCGTGGCGGTCGTCGTCATCCTGACGGCCGTCTCCGCCGTCACCAGCGGGGGAATGGGGGTGCTCAGCGTACTCTTCGGGGCGGCAGTCGTGGTGCTTTTCTTCGCCATCAGTTTATTGGTGGGTCACTTCGTAGGTCGAAAAAACCCCTCGGGAGCCATCGGCGTTTTTCTCGTCACTTATCTCGTCAAGGTTGTCGGCTTCGCCGCGGTGCTGTTTTTTTTCGGTGCCCCCGGCTGGCTGAACGGCACGTGGTTCTTTATTGCCGCCGTCGTAATTGTCCTTGTCTGGCAGGCGACCGAAGTTTTCGCCTTCAGCCGCACCCGCCACCAGCTCTACAATGATCCCGCGCCCCACCGCGCCGGGACTCTCGCTGCCGATAACAGGAGTACGCCGGAGGACGGGCAAAGTGTCTAAACACCATCGCAGCCACGGCGTGGACGGCCGCGCCGGGGAGCGGGTCTCGGTCGCTTCGTCGGGCACCACCGATCCCGCCGGCAACGGCGGGTACAACGCCGGACTGGCCGTTTTCAGCTACGTACTTGGCGGAACCCTCGTCTGGAGTTTGATAGGGTGGGGATTGGATAATGCGCTGGGAACCAACTGGTTCGTTCTGGCCGGAGCCTTCGTAGGTCTGGCCGGCGGTTTCTATCTGTCCTTCGCTCGCCGCCTCCTCCGCAACCGCACCAATGATGCTGCCGGAACGCAGCCGGTCGAGGGCACAAAGAAATCTGAGCAGCCGTAATGCCACAAGTTTTCACTATCACCGGGGGTAACGGTGCGGCCGCAGGCCCGCTTCCCCGGCCCATGCCCGAGTACGGACCCTGCAGAGAGGAAACGCGTTGATCGCGCTTACGCTCCCCGCCCAAGAGGGTGGATCGTTCAACCCGCCCGGCGTCAACAGCCACTTGGCACCGCTCTTCACCATCGGAGATTTCGAGTTCACCAAGCAGATGCTGCTGGTCCTCCTGTCCGTTGCCCTGATCTCCTGGTTCTTTGTGGCCGCGGCACGGCAGGGCAAACTTGTCCCGGGGAAACTGCAGTTCGCCGGCGAAGTGGGTTACAACTTTGTTCGCAACTCGGTGGCCAAGGATGTGATCGGCGGCAAGGACTTCATGAAGTACGTGCCGCTGCTGTTCTCGCTGTTCTTCTTCATCCTGATCAACAACATTTACGGCGCCATTCCGCTCATCCAGTTGCCCAGTTTCTCGCATGTCGGTGGAGCCTATTTCCTCGCGGCACTTGTCTACGTGATCTGGATCGGCGTCGGCATCAAGGCGAACGGTCTTCGTTACCTGAAACTGGCCGTTGTGCCCTCGGGCGTGCCGTGGTACATTCTGCCGCTGGTGGTTCCGATCGAAATCATCTCCAACTTCCTGGTCCGCCCGATGACGCACAGCCTGCGTTTGTTCGCGACCATGCTGGCCGGACACCTGATCGTGCTGATTGCTGGCTCCGGCATTGAATTCCTCATCATGCAGGAAAGTGTATTGATGAAGGGTGCCTCAGTCCTGGTGCTCGCCGGATCGATAGCGATGTACATGCTTGAAGCATTGATCATGGTGCTGCAGGCGTACGTTTTTGTCCTGCTCACGGCGATCTACATTGAGGGCGCTGTCCACGCGGACACGCACTGACTTTCCAGCATTCCCCCCGGGGGATAAATCGAACCAAACAACCTGCCTGCGGGCATCTTGAAAGGAACTTTTATGAACGGCACAATCAACGGCTCGATCAACCTCGTCGGCTACGGCCTTTCCGCGATCGGTGGAGCCATCGGTGTGGGTCTGGTGTTCGCGGCCTACATCAATGGTGTGGCGCGCCAGCCGGAAGCTCAGCGCGTACTGCAGCCCATCGCCTTCCTTGGCCTGGCCTTGACCGAAGCCCTCGCCATCCTCGGCCTCGTGTTCGCGTTCGTTCTCAAGTAAAGAGACAGCAACACTTCATTCGCGAGTAGATAGGACGGGCGAAATATGAAAAACCTCATGATTTCCGCCGCCTCTGAAGCGGCTGCCGAGAATCCCCTGGTGCCTAACGGGTGGGAAATCCTGGTTGTTGCCGTGGGCTTCGCGGTCCTCATGTTCATCGTGTTCAAATTTGTTGTACCGATGTTCGAGAAGACCTTCGCCGAGCGCACGGAAGCCATCGAAGGCGGCATTGCCAAGGCCGAGAAAGCACAGGCCGAGGCAACCGCGGCGCTGAGTGAATACAAGCAGCAGCTCACGGACGCCCGCGCCGAAGCCAATCGCATCCGCGAGGAAGCCCGTGCCGAGGGTGCCCGGATTCTGGCCGATCTCAAGGACAAGGCTGCGGCCGAGTCCGCCCGCATCACGGAGCAGGCACAGGTGGCCATCGCCGCCGAGCGTCAGGCTGCCGTCGTGTCCCTGCGGGCCGAGGTTGGCACGCTGGCAACGACGCTTGCCGGCCGCATTGTGGGCGAGTCGCTCAACGACGACGAGCGTTCCACCCGAGTGGTCGACCGTTTTCTGGCGGACCTTGAAGAGCAGAGCACGCCGACGCAAAACGCAGGTGCAGTCCAGTAATGGCAGGTGTATCGAGCGAATCGCTGACCACGGCGCTGGCCGAATTGGAGGTGCAGCTTCCAACCGGCTCGCTGGCGTTGGCGCAGGAGCTTTTCGGCGTCCTCGGTGCGGTCGACAGCTCGGCCGGTCTGCGGCGCGCGCTGACGGATCCGTCCCGGAGCGGTGCTTCGAAGTCGGCACTGGTCGCCGAGTTGGTCAACGGCAAGGTCTCCGCGCAGGCGGGCGATATTGTCGGCAAGCTTGCGGCATCGCGCTGGGCGGCTGCCCGTGACATCGGCGATGCACTCGAAACCGTGGCCGCAACCGTGGCCATTGCCGTTGCGGAAAACCGGACGGGAGCCGCAGTTTCCGGTGCCCCGGCTGCAGGCGGATCTGCCTCCGGTGGCGCCGCTTCCGGCCTCACCGGGCTGGAGCGTTTGGAGAACGACTTGTTCGCCTTCAACCAGACCGTTGAATCAAGCCACGAGGTGCAGCGGGCACTGGCGGAGCCGCAGGCGAGTGATGCAGCTAAAACCGCGTTGGCTCTGAAGCTGGTTCCTGCTGCAGGCGAGGAAGCCCGGACGTTGATCAGCCAGGCCATAGTGAATCCACGCGGGGTCAAGGTCACGAAGCTCATTGAGCGCTTCGCTGGCCTGGCTGCGCGGCGTCAGCAGCGCTGGATTGCCAACGTCAGCGTGAGCCGCGCCTTGACGGCGCAGCAGACCGACCGGCTGCAGGCGGGCCTCAACGGCCTTTACGGCCGTGAGCTGAAGATCAACACCATCGTTGATCCGACGCTGATCGGTGGAGTACGCGTGCGGGTGGGGGATGAAGTAGTGGATGCTTCGGTAATCTCCCGGCTCGGCGAGCTTCGCCGCCAGCTGGCCGGCTAGGCACCAACAGCAAGAGACGAAACCGACCGTCGGTCATCTGAGCCGCACCGGTCAAAGCTAGGTCATCGTGAACAAACGGTGATCGCGAAATAGGAGAGCAGGGACTGCAGATGGCCGAATTGACCATCAACGCCGACGACGTCCGTAATGCGTTGAACGAGTTTGCGGCGTCCTACGAGCCTGGCAACGCCGAGCGCGTTGAAGTTGGCCGAGTAACCTCGGCCGGCGATGGCATCGCCCGTGTGGAGGGTCTTCCCTCCGTCATGGCCAACGAGCTGCTGCGCTTTGAGGACGGAACGCTGGGGCTGGCCCAGAACCTTGACGTACGCGAAATCGGCGTCATTGTTCTTGGTGACTTCGCCGGCATCGAAGAGGGCCAGGAGGTTCACCGTACCGGTGAGGTTCTGTCCGTACCCGTCGGCGACGGGTTCCTGGGCCGCGTTGTTGACCCGCTGGGCGTCCCGATTGATGACCTGGGCGAGATACAGGCCGAGGGACGGCGCGCACTGGAGCTGCAGGCTCCCGGCGTAACACAGCGCAAGTCGGTCCACGAACCGATGCAGACCGGTCTCAAGGCGATCGACGCCATGATTCCGATCGGCCGCGGCCAGCGTCAGCTGATCATCGGGGACCGCCAGACGGGTAAGTCGGCGATCGCCATTGACACGATCATCAACCAGAAGGCCAACTGGGCCTCCGGGGACGTGCAGAAGCAGGTCCGCTGCATCTACGTGGCCATCGGCCAGAAGGCGTCCACCATTGCCGCGGTGCGGCAGACCCTTGAGGACAACGGAGCGCTGGAGTACACCACCATCGTCGCCTCCCCGGCGTCCGACCCGGCCGGCTTTAAGTACTTGGCCCCGTATGCAGGCTCGGCCATCGGCCAGCACTGGATGTACGGCGGCAAGCACGTCCTGATCGTCTTCGATGACCTGTCCAAGCAGGCCGAGGCCTACCGCGCCGTGTCGCTGCTGCTGCGCCGTCCGCCGGGCCGCGAGGCCTACCCGGGCGATGTGTTCTACCTGCACTCCCGCCTGCTGGAGCGTTGTGCCAAGCTCTCCGACGAGCTCGGCGCCGGTTCCATGACGGGCCTGCCGCTGATCGAGACGAAGGCGAACGACGTCTCCGCCTACATCCCGACCAACGTTATCTCCATCACCGACGGCCAGATCTTCCTGCAGTCGGACCTCTTCAACGCCAACCAGCGGCCCGCCGTGGACGTCGGTGTCTCCGTCTCCCGGGTGGGCGGCGCTGCGCAGGTGAAGTCGATGAAGAAGGTTTCCGGAACGTTGAAGCTGGACCTGGCCCAGTACCGCGACATGCAGGCATTCGCCATGTTTGCCTCGGACCTGGACGCCGCATCACGCCAGCAGCTGACCCGCGGAGCGCGGCTGATGGAACTGCTCAAGCAGGGCCAGTACTCGCCGTTCCCGATCGAGGACCAGGTGGTCTCCATCTGGGCCGGCACCAAGGGTTACCTCGATGATGTCCCGGTGGAGGACGTTCGCCGCTTCGAAGCCGAGTTCTTGGAGCACCTGCGGCACAGCTCGTCGGTGCTGACCACATTGGCGCAGACCAATGTGCTCGACGACGACACCGCCGAAGCGCTGAAGACCTCCATTGTGGAGTTCAAGAAGGGTTTCTTCGGCGAGGGCGACGACCGCCTGGTGGGTGCCGGACATGAGGAGCACGACGCACTGTCAGGCTCCGACGTTGACCAAGAGAAAATCGTCAAGCAGAAGCGCTGATTTCATTCGCTGATTGAGCCTGTCGGAACCCTTGAGCGGTTTCGACAGGCTCAACCACCGGGAGCACAGGAAAGGAAGACTATGGGAGCCCAGATCCGGGTCTACCGCCAGAAGATCACCTCGACCACGTCGATGCGCAAGATCTTCAAGGCGATGGAACTGATCGCCACCTCGCGCATCGGCAAGGCCCGTGCACGTGTGGCATCTTCCCTGCCGTACGCGAACGCCATCACCCGCGCGGTTTCGGCTGTGGCATCACAGTCCGAAATTGATCACCCGCTGACCACCGAACCGGAACAGATCCGCCGTGCCGCCGTCGTCATTGTGACGTCGGACCGCGGCCTTGCCGGTTCCTACTCCGCGAGCGTGCTCAAACAGGCCGAGGCTCTGACCGAGCTGCTGACCGCCGAGGGCAAGGAAATCCAATACTTCCTGATCGGACGCAAGGCACAGGCCTACTTCGACTTCCGCGGGCGGGAATTCGAGCGGGTCTGGACCGGTGGCACCGATGCGCCGGAGTTCAAGACAGCGCAGGACGTCGGAGCCGCCGTCCTGAAGGCCTTCGCGACGGACTATGAGAAGGGTGGCGTGGACGAGATCCATGTCGTTTCCACCCGCTTCCAGTCCATGGTTGTGCAGGTTCCCACCGTGGTGCGTCTGCTGCCCCTTGAGGTCGTGGAGGAACAGGCATCCACCGCCGAGGATCTGTTGCCGCTGTACGAGTTCGAGCCGGAGACGGAACGGGTGCTCGATGCGTTGCTTCCCCGGTACATCGAATCCCGTATCTTCAACGCATTCCTGCAGGCAGCGGCCAGCGAGCTTGCCGCCCGCCAGCGGGCCATGAAGTCCGCCGGTGACAACGCGACCGATCTGATCAAGAAGTACACGCGACTGCGTAACACAGCCCGCCAGGGCGAAATCACCCAGGAGCTGTCCGAGATTGTGGCGGGTGCGGACGCGTTGAACGCGTCCTGACACCGCAGCGACCGGAGCCAGGTTCCGACCCGTTAGACTTAACCCCACGCCATCTACTGATTGAAGCGAGAGAGATGACTGTCACCAGCACAGAAAAGGTAGCCTCCAAGGCCCGTGCTACCGGGCGCATTGCCCGCGTTATCGGCCCCGTTGTCGACGTCGAATTCCCCTCGGACGCAATCCCGGGAATCTACAACGCCCTGACCACCTCGGTAACCCTCGACGGCGTTACCCGCACCATCACCTTCGAGACCGCGCTGCACCTGGGTGACAATCTCGTCCGCGCCATCTCCCTGCAGGCCACCGACGGCCTGGTCCGCGGGACCGCCGTCGTGGATACAGGTTCCCCCATCACCGTGCCCGTGGGCGACGGCGTCAAGGGCCATATCTTCAACGTGCTCGGCGAGCCGCTGGATGTGGATGCCTCAGAGCTGAGCATCACCGAGCGCTGGCCAATTCACCGCAAGGCTCCCGCCTTCGCGACCCTTGAGGGTTCGACGGAGATGCTGGAAACCGGCATTAAGGTCATCGACCTGCTGACCCCGTACATCAAGGGTGGAAAGATCGGCCTGTTCGGCGGTGCCGGTGTGGGTAAGACGGTGCTGATCCAGGAAATGATCACTCGTGTGGCCCGCAACTTCGGCGGTACCTCCGTCTTCGCCGGTGTCGGCGAGCGTACCCGTGAGGGCAACGACCTCTGGGTGGAGATGGAGGAAGCCGGCGTTCTCAAGGACACCGCGCTGGTTTTCGGCCAGATGGATGAGCCGCCGGGAACGCGCCTCCGCGTGGCGCTTTCCGCGCTGACCATGGCGGAGTACTTCCGCGATGTGCAGAACCAGGACGTGCTGCTTTTCGTGGACAACATCTTCCGCTTCACGCAGGCCGGTTCCGAGGTGTCCACCCTGCTGGGCCGGATGCCGTCCGCCGTGGGTTACCAGCCGAACCTTGCCGACGAGATGGGTCTGCTCCAGGAGCGCATTACGTCCACCAAGGGTCACTCGATCACGTCGATGCAGGCCATTTATGTCCCCGCGGACGACTACACCGACCCGGCCCCGGCTACCACGTTCGCCCACCTGGATGCGACCACGGAACTTTCCCGTGAAATCGCTTCGCGTGGACTGTACCCGGCCGTGGATCCGCTGAGCTCCACGTCCCGCATCCTTGACCCGCAGTACATCGGTCACGACCATTACAACACGGCTGTACGCGTGAAGCAGATCCTGCAGAAGAACAAGGAACTCCAGGACATCATCGCCATCCTCGGTGTTGATGAGCTCTCCGAGGAAGACAAGATCGTGGTGGCGCGCGCGCGCCGCATCCAGCAGTTCCTCTCGCAGAACACGTACACGGCCAAGCAGTTCACCGGCGTCGAAGGGTCCACGGTCTCGATCAAAGACACCATCGAGGGCTTCAACGCGATCTGCAACGGCGACGTGGACCACATTGCCGAGCAGGCGTTCTTCAACATCGGTGGCATGGATGATGTCGAGCGTCAGTGGGCAGCGATCCAGGAATCGACCAAGTAAGATGGCTCAACTTGAGGTTGAAATCGTTGCGGCGGACCATTTCGTCTGGTCCGGCGCAGCGAAGATGGTCAAGGGCCGCACCAGCGACGGCGAGATCGGAATCCTGCCGGGACACGCTCCGCTGCTGGCTATTCTGGCCGAAGGTGAACTGGCAATCGAGCCGGTTGACGGCGCCCGGATCTCCGTGACCGTTGACGGCGGGTTCTTCTCGGTGGACACCGACCGGGTCGTCATCGTTGCTGATAACGCTCAGTTGGAAGACTCAGCCGGTTCAGCCAACGCGGGGATCCGATAGCTTCCGGCAGATGAACGATCCTGGGACCACGTTCATCGCCATCGCAGCGCTTTTCCTGCTGTTTGTTTTTGTCCTGTGCCTGTTCGGGGTGCGCCGCTTCCAACTGCAGCGCGCACTGGGCACGGTAGACGCCTCCATTTGCTCGCCGGGAGACCGGTGGCAGATGGGGGTTTGTCGTTATCAGGATGCGGACCTGGAATGGTTCCGGCTGCTGTCCTTGAGCCCGCGGGCGCGGTACAGTTTCCGGCGCAGCTCGATCGTGCTGTTGGGGCGCCGGCAGCCCACTGAATCCGAGCGCATTAAGGTACAGCCCGACGTCGTCATCGTCACCTTGAGCTACGAGGGCCGGGAAATGCTGATGGCCATGAAGTTCGACGCCTACGCCGGCCTGTCGTCCTGGCTGGAAGCCGGCCCAGTCATAGGCATCGGAACCTGGCGGTAGTTCCGCCGTGGACCTGCTGACAAAACTGAGCCTGGTCACCGGTGCCGTTGCGGCGCAGCGCCGAGCACGCTGGAGTGAGCGGCTGCGCTGGCCGCTCCGGCGCACGCCCTTCACGGTGGCCGTCCTGGTGATTTTCTGGGGGCTGGCCGCCCTCACCGGCAGCCTGTTGGCCGGACCGGGGTCGGGCCAGCTCAACGAGATCAGCGGCCAGCTGCAGCATTACCGGGATGGGCACTGGTGGACCCTGTTCACGGCCATCTTCTTCGCCACCAATCCGGCGGCGTACATCGTGTCCACCGTGCTCATCGCCGGGGCCGTCGGTTTGCTTGAGCGGCGGGCCGGTTCCCTGCCGGCGGCATTGACATTTTTCGGCGGGAATGTCGCAGCGGTCCTTGTGTTCTCGGGGGTCACGCAGCTGGCACGATACGCCGGGGACGGCTGGCTGGGACAGATGGCGGACGCGGCACAGTTGGGGCCGTATCCAGCGGTGGCGGCCTGTGCACTGGCGGCCGCCGCCCGGCTCGGCCCGCTGTGGCGACGCCGGCTGCGGGTCGGAGTGTTCGCCGTCGCCCTGATGCTCGTCCTGTACGTCGGACATGCGGAAGCGGTCCTGGCGCTGGCCGGTGCGCTGGCGGGACTGGCCATTGGACGGTGGACCACGACGGACACGGCGGAGGTCCGGTTCCACCGCTCGTCCGCCCGTGAAATAAGGAATATGCTCTCGATCGTGGTTGCGGTCTTCGCCGCCGGTCCATTGTTGGCGGCGGTGGCCAAGAGCCCGTCGGGACCGCTGACGATCGTGCGGGACATTGTGCTCAACCCCGTGCCGACGGTGAACGAGCTGCAGGCCAGCTGTGGCTCCACCATCGACGCGTCCTGCCTGCAGCTCGCGCAGACGGCCGGCGGCCTGGGTGGCACCCTGACCTTGGGACTCGCCGTCGTCCCCGCGCTCCTGCTGCTGGTGTGCGCCGAGGGTCTGCGGCGTGGACACCGGCTGGCTGTCTGGATCGTCGTCGGCGTCCAGACCCTCGTCGCCGCCCTTTCCTTCACTTACCTCTGGCTCATTTCCCGGGTCCCGCTTTACGTGCCGCATTCGCACACCACCATGCTGGGCTCCGGCTTCGCCCATTTTTTGCCGGTGGCGCTGACGCCCCTGCTGATCGCCGTCGTGCTGTTTCTGTACCGTCGGCGGTTCACGGTGTTTACCTCTCGTCGGGTCTGGCAGCGTCTGCTGGCGCTGATTGTGGTCACCGGACTGGTGCTGACGGGCAGCTACAGTGCCGCGTGGATCTCAAACGGCGGACTGCAACGGCCGCCCGGGGGGCTTCGTCCGCTGCTGGCCGAGCTGGCGCGCCAGTATCTGCCGCTGCCGCTCCCGGAACAGCTGGGGGGCACATTCGCCCGCCGGGACGCACTGGAGTCGCTGCTCTTCCATCTCTGCGGTCCACTGTTCTGGACCGTGGTCCTGCTGGGGGTTCTGACCGCGTTCCTGCTGCAGGGCCGGCGCCGGCTGCGGGAGGAAGGTGCGTTGGACCGGGCGCGCCGGCTGATCCGCACCGGCGGCGATTCCCTCTCCTGGATGGCGCTGTGGCGGAACAACGAATACTGGTTTACCGCCGACGGCAAGGCCGGGCTCGCCTATCAGGAGCACGGCACCGTGGCCCTGACCGTGGCCGGACCGTTCGGCGAACCCGCGGCGCAGGTCGGCGCGGTGGAAGGATTCCTGGACTACTGCGCCGAACGGGCGCTCACGCCGTGCTTTTACTCCGTGACCGGGACATTGTGGCCGCAGCTGCGGGCCGCGGGATTCAACCGGGCGCCGGTGGCACAGGAAACACGGCTGCGCATCGGTGAGCTCGAGTTCAAGGGCAAAGAGTGGCAGAACGTCCGGACCGCGCTGAACAAGGCCCGGAAACTGGGCATCAGCGTGCGGTGGTCCTCGTACCGGGAGTTGCCGGGCCACCTGCGCCAACAGCTCTCCGAGGTCTCCGAGGAATGGGCCGCCCGGAAGCCGGTTCCGGAAATGGGCTTCACCCTGGGTGGTCTTGAGGAGCTGAAGGACGACGACGTGCTCTGCGCGCTGGCCGTGGACGGGGACGGCAGCGTGCACGGGGTCACCAGCTGGCTCCCGGTGTTTGCCGACGGGGCCGTGGTCAGCTGGACCCTGGACTTCATGCGGCGCCGTAGCGACGGCTTCTCCGGCGTGATGGAGTTTCTCATTGCCTCCGCCGTATTGAAGCTGCGCGACTCGGTGGAGGTCATTTCGCTGTCCGGTTCGCCGCTGGCTCCGGAACGCGGCGAAACCAGAGATGGAGGCGGCGGCGGGGCTGCGGGATCCGGTGACGATGGATCCGGTGACGCTGGGGCGGGAGACGCTGGGGCGGGAGACGCGGGATCTGGAGACGCGCGATCCGGCGGCGCGGACCTGCCGCTGCAGGACGCCGCCTTGGCGCGGCTGCTCAACATTGTGGGAAAGGCCTTGGAACCCGTGTACGGATTCCGTTCGCTGGCGCACTTCAAATCCCGCTTCCAGCCGGAATACCGCACCCTGTACATGATGTACCCCGATCCGCTGACGCTGCCGGCGGTTGGACGGGCGCTGTCTTCGGCGTATCTGCCGGACCTATCGGTCCGGCAGACTGCGCGACTGCTGCGGACGCTGGTCTCCTGACGCTGTCCCAATGCGGACCGTCATCAGCTTCTGCCGAAGGGCCCGTATGCTTCCGGATCCATGTTGCCGCTGAGCGGTCCGATGCAGGAATTTAAGCTGCAGGCAAGGGAACACCTGAGTGGTCCGCCGCGGGTATTTAAGCTGCAGATAATTAAACAGATGATCCCCGGCGCCGGCCGGGGATCGTCTGTCCGCTGGCCCAGACACTGCCGGAGAACGGCACGGTCAGGGGACCGACGGCACTTAGAGAACCGACGGCACTTAGAGAGGGGTTACTCCCGTGGCCTGAGGGCCCTTGGCGCCCTGACCGATCTCGAACTGAACCCGCTGGTTCTCTTCCAGGCTCTTGAAGCCGCCGGACTGAATCTCAGAGTAGTGAACGAACACGTCGCCATCTGCATCATCGGGAGTGATGAAGCCGAAGCCCTTTTCTGCGTTGAACCACTTGACGGTTCCCTGTGCCATGTATTTCTCCTCATATTGGAACTGTTCAGCTCCGCACATTTCGTCCGGAACCTAGTCACACCGCGGGAGGAAAGCCGGGTGAAACGGACGTCCGTTCATCCGGAGAGCTCCACGCTCGCAACACGTCTTGCGAGCACGAAAACCACGTACACAAAGACTGGGATAAGCATTACATGACTCATTCCACCGGTCAACGAACGGGGGAACTATTCCCCCATTTGTTAACTGTTTCGGTCAATTTCCCCGGAGAAATGGGTATCCTAATCTGTCCTAAGCGGCCGAGGTGTGACAAAGGACCGACGACCGAGCGGCTGATGAGATACAGTACCGCTCAGGACCAGGCCTGCAGCCACGCCCCTTGCCGCAGCACCGCCGAAAGCTTCAGGTCCGCATCCACCACGACGGCGTCGGCGCGCAGCCCACGCCGCAGCCCCCCAACCTCGTCCGACAACCCCAGGACACCGGCAGGAACCGCCGTTGCCGAGAGCACCGCGTCCTGCAGCGGTATCCCCGCGGCAATCGTGCGCCGCAGAACATCGAGCAACGTCGCGGTGCCGCCGGCAATCGAGCCGGTCGCGTCAAGGGTGGCCACCCCGCCGGTGACCGTGACAGGTGAGGGACCGAGCATGTAGCGGCCGTCGGAGAGCCCGGCCGCAGCCATCGAGTCCGTCACCAGCAGGACATTGGCGGCGCCGACCAGCTCGAACACCATTCGGACCGTCTGCGGGTCGAGATGGGTGCCGTCCGCGACGAGCTCGACGGCGGCATACCCGGATTTGGCCGCGGTCAGGCACGCGGCCACGGGACCGGGGGAGCGGTGATGCATCGGCGGCATACCGTTGAACAGATGGGTGACGGTCGGCCTCCCGCTCGTGCCGTCAAAGCCCGTGGAGGAAAGGCCGTCACGCGCCTGCGTCAGCGACGCCGCCGCCGTGGCTGTATCGCAGTCCGTGTGTCCCAGGGACGGCGTAATCCCATGTACGGTCAGCAGGTCCACCAGCGCGGCCGCCCCCGGAAGCTCGGGCGCGTAGGTCATCGTGACAATCTCACCCTGCCCTGCGTCGATCAGTTCCGCCATCAGCTCCAGATCGGGCTCACGGAGCCACTGCGGGTCCTGAGCCCCGCACCGGGCGTGCGAGAGGAACGGGCCTTCCAGATGGATGCCCGCCAGCAGCCCCTCGAGAGTCATGTCGAGATATACGCCGATTCCCCTCAATAGGTCCTCCCGCGATGCCGTCACCATGCTGGCCAGCAGCGTCGTGGTGCCGCTGCGGTGCAGGAAATCCACCGCCTTACGTGCCGAGGCTTCCTCTGCCCCCGGAAAATCGCCGCCGTTGCCGCCGTGGTTGTGAACGTCGATCAGGCCGGGAAGGATCAACGAGCCGGCGGCCAGCTCCAGCCGTTCGATGCCACCGGAGCCTTCCGGACTTCCGGCCGCCGTCTTGTCCGCACCGTCAAAACCTGCACCGTCAAAAACCGAGCTGTCATAACCGGAAGCCGGGCCGGCGTAAATAATCCTGTCGCCCTCGATGGCCAGGACGCCGTCGTCGGTAATGGTCCCGTCCGTCACCAGCGTGCCGGCCAACAGTTTCCTGTCCAGGCTGCCGCTGTCCTGCCCGGGCGATGCATTTGAAGTCATGCTTCGATTCTAGTCAGCCTGCCGGTCGGCTCTTGAATCCCGCTAGAACAACCGAGAGGAGGTGTCATCCACTCCGCGCATAGCGTCATAATCCAGCGTGAGGCACTCGATCCCGCGGTCAACGGCCAGTACCTTGGCCTGCGGCTTGATTTGCTGCGCGGCAAACACGCCGCGGACCGGTGCCAGCAGCGGGTCCCGGTTCAGCAGCTCAAGGTAACGAGTCAGCTGCTCCACGCCGTCTATATCGCCCCGGCGCTTGAGTTCCACGGCGACAGTGCCACCCGTTGCGTCCCGGGCCAGGATATCCACCGGTCCGATTGCCGTGAAATATTCGCGGCGGATCAGCGTGAAGCCCTCGCCCAAAGTATGGATCTGCGCGGCCAGCAGACGCTGCAGATCGGCTTCAACCCCGTCCTTGATCAGGCCCGGATCGACTCCCAGATCGTGGCTGCTGTCATGGAGCTGCTCATATATATTGATGATCAGCCGGTCATCGGTCTTGGCCGACTGGACCACCCATTGCTCCCGGACGCCCTCCTCCAGCTCTGTTTGTGCCGGCGTCGTCCTCCTGACCGTCGCCGGGGGACTCATCCAGTTCAGCGGCTTATAGGAGCCGCCGTCGGAATGGACCAGGACCGAGCCGTCCGCTTTGACCAACAGCAGTCGGATGGCCAACGGCAGATGAGCCTTAAGGCGGCCGACGTAATCTACGGAGCAACGAGCTATAACTAAACGCACGCACAGTACTCTACCGTCCCGCCCGGGTCCGCATCCTTCCGGCCGGTCCCAAGTCCGTCCGGCTTCTGGCTGAACTAAGGCAGAATGGATCCATGCCCCGTTCCAACCGCCCCCGCCGCGCCGCTGGCGGCAGGGCGGCCCAGCAGAACGCCGCTCCCGAAGACCTCGATCTGGAGCGGGCCCGCTCGGGCTTCCCGCACCGCGAGTCCGCGCCCGACGGCGAGTGGATGGTGCGGCCCGTGACGGCGCGGAACGCCGCCAAAATCTACACCTGCCCGGGCTGCCACAGGCCCGTCCAGCCCGGCGTGGCACACCTGGTCGTGTGGCAGGAAGATTCCCTCTTCGGCGCGGCATCCGCCCTGACGGACCGCCGGCATTGGCACACGAACTGCTGGCAGTCACGAAGCTACAAATACCGTTGAATGAATCTCCCGGCGATCCCGGTTGTGGCCGAATCCGCGCAGCGCCGGGTCGTGGCGGAACCTTGCGCGGTGGCTGGCAGTGGCACAACGGGGCGCGTTCGCTCATGACCGCGCCATTGGACTGGTTAACGGTCACGGCACGGGACCGGAGAGGGCGGGTGGATTGAAGAATCTGTTGCGGCGCGGTTTTTGGGCAGGGTCGACATCCGGAGATGCCACCCAATGAGGTATGTCATCGATGAGGATGATCTTCGCCTGACCAGCATGGACGACATGGTGATCGAAGGAACACGTTAAAGCTCCTGTGTTGACATCGGTTTCCCCGCCGTTTTCCCAGAAATCGATGTGATGGACTTCGGTCCATGCTGCGGGCATCGTGCAGCCGGGCCGAATACAGCCTTTGTCCCTTGCAATGATCGCCAGACGCTGGGCCCGGGTATGGAATCGTCGCCGGCGCCCGTAGTTGAGAATCTGGCCACTCCCGCCGAGCACGATCGGGATCAGATTGGCATCGCAGGCAAGCCGGCGGATGTTGCCGGCGTCAACGGGCCCCGTGAAGGCGAACCGGCCCGTCGAGCGCCCGGTCTCCAGCCGGTTGAAGAGTTCATGGTAATCGATGGTTACCATGATGTTGGGCCGGTGACCGCCCGCTTCAGGCAGGTCACCGGTCTGTAGCGCGATACCACACCCGGTCACCAGCGCATCGAGCAGGCGCTGCTGCCGCGTGCGGGTATCCATCGCTCTTTCCACGACTGTCAAGGACCGCGGGTTCGTGCCGGTATTCATCACCGTCAGCAACGTCTCATACTGTGGCTGGTCCGCATGGATTTCCAAGTGGTGGAGTCCGCGGTACAGGCCTTTGTAGTGCACGCCCTGCCTGGCCTGCAGCTCGGTTTCTGTCGGTGAGGTCCCGTTCTGGTCGACCCCCAGTACCCATTGACGGATCTGCGGATCCAGGCAATCCGGGTCCGTGAGCCTCGTTTGCTCGGCGAGTGCGCCCTCGATGATGGCAAGGGAGTGCGGGTCGGTTTTGAGCTTCATCTTGTGCAGGGCACGGGAGACCCTGATCAGGGACTCAATGGACGCGTCCCCGCTGGCCGCCGCAGCTGCCAGGGCCGGGAACTTCGGCGCAATCATTTCCCCAGTAAGGGACAGTGCAGGCAGAAGATCCCGGCCCAGGAACACCCGGCGGTTCGCTTCCGAGTAGGAGATCCTTAGCCGGCAGACCAGGAATTCCTGCACATTGCGGTACGGCGACTTCTTCCGTCCCGCCCGGATCGCCGGGCCCGTCCCTGGAGACGGCATCACCTCCGTTTCCCCGTGAGCGGCACGGCGCCGACGACGGAACCCGCGGGAGCAGCAGCTGCAGCAACGACCTGGCCGGTCCCGTGGGGCCCAGGGCTTCCGCCGGACACTGCTCCCACCACAGTGGTGTCCGCCACAGTGGTGTCCGGCGCAGTGGTGTCCGCCACAGTGGTGTCCGGCGCAGTGGTGTCCGGCGCAGTCGTGTCCGGCGCAGTCGTGTCGGGTGCAGCTGGCTCTCCCGCCGGAGCCGTGTCCCAGCCGAACGAGGCCGGCTCACCGCCGAACGGGGCCGGCACTTCTGTATTGTCGGCATCATTATGGGCATCGGCGTCGCAGGCGGTTACCGGGCTGTCCCAGGTAAAGGCGGTGTCAGTATCCCCGGTGGCGTGGAAATTCTGGGTGTCTATGGCGTGCGCGGCAATGATTTGGCCCTGCTGCACGTAGCGGAACATTCTCTCCAGCAGGTCGGCGCTTTCCAGCACCGAGTTCTTCGTCATTACCGGGGCGCTGCCGGCATACCCGGCAACGAAGGACCTGACCACGTCAACGGCCGCCGCCAGTTCCACGGTGTCCATCACGCCTGCCATTCCTTGTGTACTCATGCCTCAATTTTATCCAGCGGCACTGACAAAACCGGGTCGGGACCCAAGCTGTGGACCCCGGTACCTTTTTAGTAGCCCCTAATTGAGTAAGAATTGGGTTGCTGGCCTGTTGGTTCCCGGCATGATTTATGCCCCCAGTCTTCAATGATCCGGGGGGTGATGTCACCGGGATCCGATAGGTGTCAGGGGATCGCTAATAGGGACCGGACCAGCGGCAGTTTTTATCGTGGCAGGTCAGCCGTAACGTGGATGCCGACTCTTGTCGCCGCAGGACAGACCAGCGCTGTTTTACAGGTCTCGGATGCGGGAGGTTTTGAGGTTGATTAAGGATTACGAGAGTATCGATGTCTTCAGCGGAGTCGATGTCGGCAAGAGCAATCACCACGCGGTGGCGCTGGATAAATCCGGGAAGAAGCTGCTCGATAAGGCTTTGCCTCAGGACGAAGCGAAGCTGCGGGCGATCATCGACACACTGGCCAAAAACGGCACGCTACTGCTGGTCGTGGACCAGCCCGCCACCATTGGTGCGCTGCCGGTGGCGACGGCCCGGGCCGCCGGAATCCTGGTCGGTTACCTGCCCGGGTTGGCGATGCGCCGGATCGCGGATCTGCACCCCGGCGAGGCTAAAACCGACGTGTTAACCGAACTAACCGGGCCCACGCCGGAGAACCGTAGGCGGCGCCGGCTGGTATCGGCTAGGTTCTGTTCTCATGGTCAACGAAGAGAACATGCCGCGGGTACTGTCCGAGCTGGTGGTGCCGCCCTCGGGTGCGTTGAAGGCCACCGGCAATCCCTTCGAACCGTATCGGCTGGTTGATGGCGCCGGAGCGACGATAGGACCGGCGGCGGCGTTCTTCTGCGAGCTGGTGGCCTGCGGGCGGCCGGCGACGACACTGCGGTCCTATGGCATGGACTTGTTGCGCTGGTTTCGATTCCTGGCGGCCCTTGGGATGGCGTGGGATCAGGCAACCCAGGTCGAAGCGCGTGATTTCTGCCGTTGGTTGCAGGTGGCGCTCAAGCCGGTTCGGCGTCATTGGCGTTACCCCGAGGGTGGAGGGCCGGGTTCAGACGCGACGCCCGGGTCGGATAGGGGGAATCCAGGGCCGGGCAAGGCCCCGGACGGCGACAGGTATGCTGCGGTAACGGTGGCGCATTGCGAGAGTGTGTTGCGTGGCTTCTACGACTTTCACCTGGAAGCGGGCACCGGGCCGATGCTCAACCCGTTTCCTCTGGCCCGTGCCCGTGGAGGCAGCCGGGCGGGGGCGCATCACAACCCGATGGATGCGTCTGCCGGGCAGCGCCGCGGCCGCTACCGGCCCAAGGTCGTGACCCGGGTTCCACGGGCGATCCCGGATGACCAGTTCGATCGGTTGTTCGCCCAGCTGGGGTCGCATCGGGACCGGGCGTTGGTCGCGTTCTGGGTCTCGACCGGTGCCCGGGCTTCGGAGCTGTTGGGGGCCACGGTGGCTGATGTTGATCCCGGGCAGCAATTGGTCACCGTGGTGCGCAAGGGAACCGGCGCGTTGCAGCCATTGCCTGCCGCGCCGGACGCGTTCGTCTGGTTGCGTCTCTATCAGGCACAAGTGTCGGGCTTGGTTCCGCCGGGCAGGGATGAACCGTTGTGGTGGACGTTGCGCCGTCCGTTCCGGGCCTTGACCTATGATGCGGCACGGGCGATGTTCGATCGGGCGAATACATCGCTGGGCACGGCGTGGTCGCTGCACGACCTTCGCCACACGGCCGCCTACCGGATGGCCCAGGATCCGAAGATGCCGTTGACCGACGTGCAATGGGTCCTGGGTCATGCATTTTTATCGACCACGCAGCGCTATTTGAACCCCGTGACTGAGGACGTGATTGCCGGAGTGCTTGCCTTTCATGCCCGGCAGCTCCTGCGTGACCCCGTGCCTGCACCTGCACCCGGTTACCGGCCCGAAAGCCTGCAGATCCTCTTCGGAGGGAACCAGCCATGACGGGCAGCGGACAACTGCATGCTCCGCCGGTGGCCAGTGATGCGGCGGCGGGCCGCACAGTTGCGCAAACCGGGGCGCAGCTGATGGCCGCGTTCCCCGCGCGCGGGGTTGATCCTTCGTGGCCTTCGACCTGTGATGATAGTTCCGCGGTGCTGGCCCGCGTGCTTGCGGCACCGTTCAGCTTGGAGAATCCGAACAGCCAGCGGATCCGCCGCACGGGAGTGTTGGCGGTGCTGGGCTGGCTGGCCGGTTTCCCCGGCGGGAACTGGCAACAACGGTGGCAGGCCAGCGGCGCGGAGGCTGCCGGCGACTGGCGGGACTTGTTCGTTGGCGAGTCCGTCGGCCGGTCGCGGAACGCCCCTGGGGAGCCCGCACCCCACCTGAGCATCGGCCTGATGGTGCTGATCTGCGCCGATGTGATCCGTCCGGGCCTGAACTGGCTGTTGCGTTTCGCCCCGGCGCGACGGGCATTGGCCCCCGAGATGGCGCGCACCCGCGACAGCACGGCGTTCGCCGCCCTGAACCGGGCCTGCACCGAAGCGCACCTGGAGTCGCAAACCAGGCAACAGGCCCTGACACGGATCGCGGTCATCATGGCCGTCAAGGGAGGACCGGTCTCGGCGGTGCGGGTTGGAGACTGCGTTGAGCTGCTCGCGACCGTCACCAGTATCGGCACCGGGACCCAGACCAACGCCCGCAGCCCGCTGTTCTATCAACTGCTGCGCCAGCACGGTGTCTTGGGCGAGGATGCCCCCGCCGCCCTTGAAATGTTCTCCGGCAACGGCCAATCCACCTGCGAGCAGCTGATCGACCGGTACAAGATCAAGTGCCTGCCGGTCCGGGACGTGCTCGTGGACTACCTGCGGGAACGCCAGCTGGCGATGGACTTCTCGTCATTGCAACGCACCGCCTACCTGTTGGGCAAATTGTTCTGGGCCGACCTCGAAGCCCACCAGCCAGGGATCGATTCACTGAAGTTCTCCCGCGAGGTCGCCGCGTCTTGGAAAAAGCGGGTCATGACCCGTGCCCGCACCAGCACCTCGGCCAACGGGGAGCAGATCCAAAGGACGTCGGCACGGCTGGATGGACGCAGCGTTTTTTCTGCCGTGCGCGCCTTCTACCTGGACCTGGCCGAATGGGCCGATGACGACCCCGCACGGTGGGGTGAGTGGGCAGTGCGTTGCCCGGTCAGCGCCACGGATGTCTCCCACAAAAAAGACCGGTTGGCCCGCAAATCACGCACGGACCAACGCACCCGCGAACGGCTGCCGGTGCTCCCGGCACTGATCTCATGGGTGCAGACCGAACGGGCACTCACCAGCGACCTGCTGGCAGCCGGGACACGCACCGTCGCGGGTGAACTTTTTACCGCTGCCGGCCAAACACTGCGCAGAACGGCCATGAAAACCGAAACCACCAGCCGGGTCTGGGCCGAGGACCCGGACGGCGGACCACGCCGCGATCTGACGTTCGGAGAGCATCGCGGTTTCTGGACCTGGGCCATGGTCGAGGTGCTGCGCCACACGGGCATTCGCATCGAAGAACTCGGCGAACTCTCACACCACAGCCTGATCCAATACCGGCTCCCCGACACAGGGGAACTGGTTCCCCTGCTACAGATCGCCCCTTCCAAAACCGACGCCGAACGCATACTGGTCATCTCACCAGAACTCGCCGACGTGCTCTCCCAGATCGTCTCCCGAATCCGCGCCGGGCAACCCCACGTCCCGCCGGTAGTGTCCTACGACAAAAACGAACGCGTCTACAACCCGCCCCTGCCCCTGTTGTTTCAATGGCGGCGGCGACTGGACCACCGGGCAGTATCCGAAGGCGCCCTGCGCCAATACCTCGACCACGCCCTGGAAGAACTCGGCATCAAGGACGGCGGCGGCACCCCGATGCGCTACACCTTCCACGACTTCCGCCGGATCTTCATCACCGACGCGATCATGCACGGCATGCCACCGCACATAGCCCAACTCGTCGCCGGACACCGCGACATCAACACCACCATGGGATACAAGGCTGTCTACCCCGAAGAAGTCATCAACGGCCACCGTGAATTCATCGCCCGCCGCCGCGCGCTACGCCCCAGCCAGGAATACCGAACCCCCACCGACGCGGAATGGGCCGAGTTCATCGGCCACTTCGAACACCGCAAGGTTTCCGTCGGCGACTGCGGCCGCTCCTACGACACGCCCTGCATCCACGAGCACAGCTGCCTGCGCTGCCCGCTGCTGCGGCCCGATCCCACAGCCAGACCCCGCCTCGCACAGATCCGCGACAACCTCATCGACCGCATCGCTGAAGCCGAGTCCCACCGCTGGCTCGGAGAAGCCGAAGGCCTCAAAGTCAGTCTCGCAGGGGCGCGGGCCAAACTTGCCGAAATGGACCAGATCACCGAACGCCGAACCACGACCCAACTCGGCATGCCCACCTTCACCCAAGCCGCCGGCCGCACCAACATCAACCCACCCGACCCCCGAATCGGCCCGTAATATGGACGATTTCCGGCTCTTGTGACATATCCGTGGGCGTGACCTGCGCGCCTTAACGACCACACGCCGCTTTCTACCTAGGATTTTTGACTGTCAAAGGTACAAAAATCGAGGTTGGAAAACGGCGTGCAGAAATCAAGCATATGGTGCACCCTGCTGGGTGTCGAAAAAACGATTGTCCGGGGTCTGGATTTCGAGGAGGACACCGGTGTTTTCATCGCCTTGGTGAGCCCCATGAAGTCCATGCGCAACCGGTGCGGGATCTGTTCCAGGCGGTGCCGCCGATACGACCGCGGCGGTGGTCCCAGGAGATGGCGGACCCTGGATCTGGGAACCATCGAAACCTACCTGGTCGCCGAATCACCGCGGGTGCGCTGCCCCGAGCACGGGGTCACCGTCGCCGCCGTCCCGTGGGCCCGGCACCAGGCTGGCCACACAGGATCTTTGACCAGCAGATCGCCTGGCTGGCCACCCAGACTTCCAAGAGCGCTGTCACCCAGTTGATGCGCATCGCCTGGCGCACCGTGGGCTCGATCATCGATCGGGTTTGGAAAGACACCGCCGCGACCTTCGACCCGTTCGCGAACCTGACACGCATTGGCATTGACGAGATCTCTTACAAGCGCGGACACAAGTACCTCACCGTGGTCGTGGACCATGATTCGGGCCGGCTCATCTGGGCCTCGCCGGGACGGGACAAGGCCACCCTGGGCAAGTTCTTCGACGCTCTGGTGGACGAACGGTGCACCGAGATCACGCATGTATCCGCGGATGCGGCCGAGTGGATCGCCACCGTCGTGGCCGCGCGCTGCCCCCAAGCGGTCCGCGTGGCCGACCCGTTCCACATCGTCATGTGGGCCACCGACGCCCTGGATGCAGAGCGGCGCACCGCCTGGAACCGGGCACGGAAAGCGGCCCGGGAGAACGAACCGGCCCGTGGCCGCGGACGACCACCCAAGGTCGCGCCGGAGAGGCCCGACAGTGAGCGGGCCACCAAGCTGAAGAACAGCCGCTACGCACTCTGGAAGAACCCCGAGGACCTCACCGAAAAGCAGCAGGCGAAGCTGTCCTGGATCGTGCAGACCGACCCCGTCCTGGGCCGGGCCTACTACTTGAAGGAAGGGCTGCGCACGGTCTTCAAGCTCCCTTATGCCGAAGCCGTGGTGGCCCTGGACCGATGGGTGTCCTGGGCCAGGAGATCCAGGATCCCCTCCTTCGTGAAACTCCAAAAGGCCATCGTCAAGCACCGCGACAGCATCCTGGCATCCATCGAACACGGGCTGTCGAACGGACGGATTGAATCCATGAATACGAAGATCAGGCTGATCACCCGGGTGGCGTTCGGGTTCAAGTCCCCCGAGACCCTGATCAGCCTGGCCATGCTCAGCCTGGGTGGCCGTAAACCGGTGCTCCCGGGACGGAAATGACCCACGGATGTGTCAGGAGAGCCCGATTTCCCTGCAATTTCATAGTTCGGAGAAGATGCCCGGGACGCGTACATCATCGCCGAGGAGCCCGGACGATGCCGCACACCCTGCGCTCGATCGAGGTCGCCGATGAGCAGATCGCCGAGCTGTCGATGCTGTGCGGTTTTGATGATGATCTGACCCAGCAGACCACCGCTACATCAAACCGTATCCGCGGGCTTCTGACCCAGATCCACCCGGCCCTCGAACGGGTGATCGGCGCACACCTGGACCACCCGGCAATGGCGGAGCTGCTGGTGAAATATCCGACCCCCACCGCACTGAAGACCGCCGGCCAGGCACGGGTGGCCACGTACCTGGCCAAGTTCGCCCCGCGGGCAGGCAAACACTGGGCAGCCGATATCTTTACCGCCCTCGGCGAGCAAACCGTGGTCGTCGCCGGCACCGCCGGAGCCGGCATCGTGCTGCCCCAACTGGCAGGCATGCTCGCCGGTCTGCGTAAAGCCCGGGTCGAAGTCCATACCCGGGTCGAGGCGCTCGTGGAGGCCCACCCTCTTCACCTCGTCCTGAGCTCGATACCGGCGGTCGGGATCAGGACCGAAGCCAGGATCCTCACCGAAGTCGTCGGTAAACACTTCGCCACCGCCGGGCATCTGGCCTCCTATTCCGGACTGGCGCCGGTGACCTGGCGATCAGGGACGTCCATCCGGGGAGACCACCCCTCCAGGAAGGGCAACAAGATCCTCAAGCGCGCTCTCTTCCTGTCCGCGTTCGCCGCCCTCAAGGACCCCACCTCACGGGACTACTACGACCGAAAACGCGCCCAAGGGAAACGCCACAACCAGGCCCTGATCGCCCTGGCCCGGCGCCGCTGCGACATGCTCTTCGCCATGCTCAGAGACATGAGCATCTACGAAGAAAAAACCCCAAAAGCGGCTTGACAAAAACATAGGGACACCCCCCCCCGTAATCACCGGTACCTGTGCAGGGGGAGATCCTCCGATTTGTATGGAATCGGGGCAGGTATCAAGATCGGGGGCGAGTGATTGCAAGGCGCAGGCGGCGTTCAATTGATTTCGATTGAACGGTTTAAGCGTCCTTGCCACTTCGTGCCGACCACGCCGCCAACCCGCCGCTGATGCGCGTAATGTGCCTGTTGGCGCCGCTAAACTGAGACGCATGACTTTCGACCCTGCATCGTTTGTATATTCCATATCGGGAGTGCCGGAGCTAATCCGTGCCGCTTCCGTGCTCCCGGCCCGGCGCGAGAACATCGAGCTGACGACGGACGACGGGCTGCGCCTGGTGGGAGAGCTGGCGGTCCCTGAGTCGGGAGAGATCAGGGGGACCGTGATTACCCTCCACCCGCTGCCCACGCACGGCGGGTTCATGGATTCCCATGTATTTCGGAAGGCGTCGTACCGGCTGCCGGCACTGGCCGGGATCGCCGTGCTGCGATTCAACACCAGAGGCACATCCTCTCCGCGCGGTCAGAGCGACGGATCGTTCGATGGGGGTATCTCGGAGCGGGCCGACGTGGCAGCCGCGGTGGATTTTGCGCTCCGACGGCGGCTGCCGAACCGGTGGCTGGTCGGCTGGTCTTTCGGCACCGAGCTGGTGCTCAAATACGGCTCGCGTGAACCCGTGGCCAGCGCCGTCGAAGGAGCGGTGCTGTTGTCGCCCCCGCTGCATCGGGCCACCGATGAGGACCTGGATGCCTGGGCCGCCGGGCGAAAGCCACTGACCGCGCTGGTCCCCGAATTCGATGACTATCTTCGCCCGGTGGAGGCCGCCGCGCGGTTTGCCCGGATTCCGCAGGCCGCGGTCATCGGCATCGACGGTGGCAAGCACTTATGGGTCGGCGAGAAATTCACCGCGAGGGCATTGAACGAGATTGCGTCCGCGGTGCTCGGCTCTCCCGGCACGGTGCTGCCCGCCGAATGGGATGGGCCGCTGTCATCGGCGGCTCAATAGCGGGCCTGCAGTCCCTGGCGGCCCGGACACCCGACGTCAGCCGCCCGCTGGCCCGCCCGTCCGCCGTCCTGCCTGCGGCGCCTAATGCTTATCCTGGCGCGCTATGTACACTTCCTTGATCAGCAGCATCACGGCGGCGGCGGTGGGAATGGCAATCAGCGCGCCGAGCACCCCCAGCAGGCTGCCGCCGGCGATCACCGATATCACCGCGACGGCGCCCGGCACGGCCACCGCCTTCTGCATGATCCGCGGCGAGATGAAGTACGCCTCGAACTGCAGATAGGCGAAGTAGAAGATGGCGAAGAATACCGCCGTCTGCCAGCCCGCGGTGAGCGAAACCAGGATCACCACGATGGCGGCAATCATACCGCCGACCAGTGGAATGAAGGCCAGAAGCGCGACGACGAATGCCAGCAGAACGCTGAACGGGACGCCAAGAACGGTCATCAGAATGAAGGCGAAGGTCGCGTTAATGACCGCGACGCAGACCTGCCCAATCACGTAATTGCCGACCGAGCGGGTGATTTCTTCACTCAGCCTTTGCACTCTGGCACGCCGCGAGCGCGGCGCCAGCCGGTAGCCCCAGCGCTTCATCGCCGGCAGCGATGCCAGGAAATACAGGCTCAGAACCAGGACCACCAGCGCGCCGAACAGGCCGTTGGCGATGGTGCTGCCGACTCCCACGACACCACCGAAGATGCCGCCCACGGCCTGGGAATCCTGGAAGAACTTGGCGACTGACTCAGTGATCCTGTCGCGCACGTGGTATTGACTGTCCACGTTCTTGAAGAAGTCCGAATTCAGGAAATCCGTGATCCAGATGGGTGCCCTGTCGATGAGCTGGGTCGTCTGTTCCACGATGGTGGGAATCAGGGTGGCGAAGAACCCGGCAACTAAGGCGACCAGGACCGCCACCGAGATCAGGATGCCGAGGGGTCGGGGCACCTTGCGGGCCTCGAGCCAGCGGACCACCGGATCAAGCCCCAATGCGATGAACAGCGCGGCCAGGATCCACAGCAGAAGCTGCGCGGTGTTGGTGAGCATGTAGTAAAGGAACAGCGCCAGGCCGATTCCGACGGCGGCCATGAAGCCCATGTAGATCGGGTGCTGCACGGACATCCGTGGGCCCGGGGCGCCGAATCTGGTGTTCTCGGATTTCGCCGGACCGGCGGAATCCGGTGCGGCCTCGGGCGGCATTTCGAACCGGCGCCGCGGCTGGGCTCCGGGAATGGGACGGTGGAGCTGAACAATCGACCGCTTGAAGAATCCGGGGCGCGCGGAGGTCAGGACCGACGCGACCTCCACCGGGACGGGGTCCTGTTGCGGTTGAATGGGATCATCTGCTGAGCTCAAGAGGGTTCGCTGCTTTCACATTTGACGTTACGGGTCACCGGAGGCGGGCATCGGGACCGGTGGCTCTTCGTGCCAAACATTATCAGCCGGACAAGGGTGAGCAATGACTCATTGGGGCCGCACACTCCCGCGGCATCTTCTGTACATCCGCGTCAGCGCGGGTCCGCCCGGCCGCGGCTGGTTCCGCCGGAGCGGCTTATGACGGGGTCGAAACAGCCCTAAAACGCTTCGAAAATCCCCATGATATAGCAAAACGGTTAGGCTTATGGGAAGCAAAATCGTCTTTTTCAGCCGACGTTAGGCATATTAGTGCGTTCTAAGACAGCAATTGCCCTGGCCATTCTGGGCCTGTTGCTCCTGGGGCTCGGGATCGGGCAGCGGACTCTCTGGCTCCCGCCGGATACCGTCACCGCATCTGTGGCCCAGGGCGCGAAAAGCGCTCCGGTGACCGTTGTTGATTCCGGCGTCCGGACCCTGCACGGCACCCCCGTCACCCTCCACGTGAAGTCCGCCGGTCCTATTGTGCTGGTTGCGGGCCGTTCCGACGACGTTGACGCCTGGGTTGGCAAGGCCGCGCACCTGAGCGTAACGGGGGTCGACTCCGATTACAAGACTCTCACGACAACGAGCACCGAGGGCGAGGCCACCGTTCCCAACCCCACCGGATCCGATCTGTGGACCCAGCAGGAAACCGCCAGCGGCGAGCTGAGGTATCAGTGGACACCGCCGGCCGATGGCAACTGGTCGCTGCTGATCGCCTCCGACGGCACCGCCGCCGCTCCAACGGATATTTCGCTGACCGCACCCAACGACACCGACACGCCGTGGGCGGTCCCGCTGATGGTGATCGGGGCGTTGATCCTGGTCGCTGGCGTGCTGATGCTGTTGTTCCGGCCCAAAAGGGGCCGGCGCAGCCAGGTGGGGACGCCAGCCACCGGGACACGGTCGGGGAAGACCGCCAGTAGGTCCGTAAGCAGGTCCACTGATGCGCGGGCCGGCGGCCCTGTTGATGGGCCGGCAGTCGCTCCGGCCGAAAAATCCGCGGACAAGCCCGCTGGCCAGCCGGACGAAAAGCCCGTTGACAGGCCGGCGGACAAATCCAAGGGTGAGTCCGGGAAATCTCTTTTTGCGGGGCGGGCTCCACTCACGGCCGCTGTGGTGGCACTGCTGTTGACCGGCACGGTGGTTCCGGCCGCCAGCGCCGCGACCACGCCGCCGTCGTCCGACACCGGCTCCGCCTCCCCAAGCGCTGCGACGAGCGGTTCGCCGTCGCCGTCGTCGTCGGGCACCGGCACCGCAATGGCCGACGCATCAGCTCCGGCCGAGGTTCCCGTGCTGCTGGACGGGCAATTCAGCCGTATTCTTGACGCCGTCGCCAATACGGTGGCCGGCGGAGACGCGGCGAAGGACGCCGGAAAGCTGCAGGACCGGGTATCCGGTTCGGCTCTGGAACTGCGCGGCGCGAACTACAGGATCCGCTCGCAGGTCGCCGACTACCCGGCCGTCACGCCGGTGGCAAGTTCGAAGCTGCTGACCAAGGTGGTCAGCACCAGCCGGTCCTGGCCGCGCACCGTCATGGCGGTCACCCAGGGCGGGGACAATCCGGTCCCTCAGCTGCTGACATTGGTGCAGAACACGCCGCGGGACCCCTACCGGCTGGATCAGGCGACACCGCTGCTGCCCGGGCAGACCTTCCCCGGCGTCGACAAGAAGGGCGCCGGCACCTTGGCTATGGACGACAAGACCGCGCTCCAAATGTCCCCGGATGCGGCGCTGGCCGCACTGAGCGACCGGTTGACCAAGTCGGACAGCCAGTGGAAGGACAAGATCACCGATCCCGTCTATATACCGGACGTGGATTCCTACAAAGCCGACATTGCCGCGAAGGGGCCGGACGCGACGTACGCTTTCTCGCACACTCCGGTGCCGGGTACCGGCCGCGTTCTGCGGACGGCCGACGGCGGCGCTCTGGTGATTGCCGACGTCCACTTTAACGTCGACGCAACGTCCCAGGCCGAGGCCAAGCTGACCGTGGGAGCGGACGCGGCGGTCTTCGCTGGTAGCACGGAAACGACCAAGGGGTTTGTGCTCAACTTCGGCGAACCCGTGGTCCTCTATGTCCCGCCGGCCGGTTCCACGGGTAATATGATCCTGCTGTCGGCTACCCGCGGCCTGATCGGTGCCAGCTTCAAGTAGGTCTTCGCTGGCTGGTCCGCGGGCTGGCCATTCGGTCCGGGGCGCGGTCCGGGGCCCGGTCCCGACCGCGGTCCGGAGGTCCACTGGTAACGCCCGCAGTACTGCCACAGATAGAGTAAAACCATGAGTCAACCAGGTTCCCTTCCTGTCAATCCCGCTTTCGCCTCGGGCATCAACCTCCGCGGCGCGGTGGACCTGTCCGCGCTGAAGAATCCGCGTCCAGCGGCGCCCGTTCCGGCCCCGCCGGGTACCGACGCCGGGCCGGAGGACCAACCGGCCGAGGGCGGTGCCCCCGCCAGCGCCTACGCGGTCGATGTCACCGAGCAGAGCTTCCAGGAGCTCGTTCAGGTCTCCGCTCAGGTGCCCGTTGTGGTGTCGTTGGGCGCTGCCTGGTCGGGGCAGTGGAGCAGTTTGAACCTCATGTTGGAGCGGCTGGTGACCGGTTATGCCGGCCGGCTGCTGCTGGCCCGGGTCGACGCCGAAGCAAGCCCGCAGATTGCCCAGGCCTTCGGCGCCCAGGCGATCCCTACGGTGGTGGCGCTGATCAACGGCCAGCCGGTACCCCTTTTCGAGGGCGAGATGCCACAGGAACAGGTCGGGCGCCTGCTCGACGAGCTGCTGAAGGTGGCCGCCGCCAATGGCGTTAACGGCAGCCTAGGGCAGGACGCGGAGGCAGGCGCCGAGGGGGAGGTCCCTGCCGCGGCGCTGCCGCCGCTGCACCAGGCCGCCTACGACGCCATCGAGGCCGGGGACTACGACGCGGCCGGGACGGCGTACCGCCAGGCCCTGGCGGAACAACCTGCCGACGCCGACGCCAAGATCGGTCTGGCGCAGGTGCAGCTTATGCAGCGCACCGCCGTGATCGATACCGATCGCGCCGACGTCCTGCGCCGCCAGGCGGCGGAGGACAAGGATGATACGGAAGTTCAGCTGGCCGTAGCGGATCTGGACATTGTCGGCGGCCACGTGGAGGAGGGCTTCGGCCGGATCCTTTCCTTCATTGCCGGCCATTTCGGTCCCGAGCGTGAAACTGCACGGGTCCGCCTGCTGGAACTGTTCGACGTCGTCGGCGTGGGCGATCCGCGCGTGGCGAAGGCCCGGCAGACGCTGGCCCGCGCGCTCTTTTAGGCCCACGCGATCTTTTAAGACTGGCGGAACCGGCCGCACCCCGCTGGAATTCGGTGTGCGCTCGCAGCAGGAGTTTATGACGGTATTTGACGGACTCGCCCGTCCGTAGACTGGGGACGTTCTCGGCGCTCCGCTGCTGTTAGTATCCTTTGCTGGTCGCACTGGTTCGGCTCAAGCCGGTACCGGGCCGACCCCGGGTCCCCGGAGCCGGGGCAGGGCTGCTGTGGTTCGGCCCGTGATGAGCAGGAGTAGATCACCGAGGGAACCCTCGATGAAGGGGCCTTCGCCGACCGAGAGGTCGGTGTCGGTGGCCGTCAGACGAATCCCCTGCATTTTACGGCGCGCGTGGAATGGCCAACCCATTGCCCACACCCGCTCGAAGCCCGCATGCGTCGCGTCAAGTGGCATGGGCCGCCGAATTCCCAGCGGGACGGCGATATCCTGGCCGTGCACCAGTGCGTCCATGAGGAGGTTGTCCTCATTGGTAATCGCCGGCATCGCGCGAGCCGCCGCGTCCCGACGCAACTCCTCAACGATGGTCCCGGTTGGGCGCCGCGCATGATCAATCGCAATCCGCGCGCCGGCCATCCACAAGTTGCCGCCCGCACGAACCAACGCCGCGGCCAGGACCGGAACCGTCGGCGCGGTCGGCGTCATGGCTACGTGCGCCGCAACATCCCGGACGCGCCATCGCGCGCACAGCGACGGCTGCTCCCACTGATCCGGGCTCAGGCCCTCGAGCATGTCTGCCAGGCTGAACCGCTCTGACTCGAGCGCCGCCCACTGCGTGTCGTCCATGGCTTCCATCTCCAATTATGGTATGAAGTTCTTAGATGTCGAGCTTTCGTCATCCATGAGCTCATGCAGCACATCGATCGGCATGCCCGCGTCGGCCTGGGGGCGTTTCCGGCAAAACACACCCATGGTCAGCACCTCAGATGCGGGGCGGGACGAAGCCTTCCGTGTTGCGATGTGCGGGCGGAATGTCCGGCGCCGCAGGGGCGTTACCCTCGGTGTGACCAACTCAAAACTCTTCACGCCGATGACGCTGCGCTCCATGGACCTCTCGCACCGCGGTTGGGTTTCGCCGATGTGCCAGTATTCCGCCGATCCGGAGGCAGCCCCCGGGGTTCCCACGGACTGGCACCTGATGCATCTGGGGCAGTTCGCCGCCGGGGGAGCGGCACTGATCCTCACCGAGGCCAGCGCCGTTAACGCTGAGGGGCGGATCAGTCCGCGGGATGCCGGCATCTACAACGATGAGCAGGCCCGGGCATGGCACCGGATCACGGAGTTTGTGCACTCCACCGGCTCGGTACAGACCAAAATCGGTGTGCAGCTGGCGCATGCCGGACGGAAGGCCTCCACATACTGGCCATTCTCCGGACGCACCGGGAGCGTGCCGGCAACGGACCATGGCTGGCAAGCCGTAGGCGCCACGGATGAGTCCTTTGACGGTTATGCCGCGCCGCGGGCCATGACCGAAGGGGAAATTAATGCCGTCATCGATGACTTTGCCGCTGCCGCCGACCGGGCCGTGCTGGCCGGCTTCGATACCGTGGAGATCCACGCGGCGCACGGCTATCTGCTGCACCAGTTCCTCAGTCCGCTGGTCAATACCCGCACGGATGCGTGGGGCGGAGACGAGGAAAGCCGCAGCAGGCTGACGCTGGACGTCATTGACGCCGTGCGCGCCCGCATTCCGGACGGCATGCCGTTGCTGCTGCGGATCTCCGCTACGGACTGGACATCCGGCGGTCTGGATGCGGACAGCTCGGTCCGGCTGGCCCGCCGCGCTGCGGATCATGGGGTGGACCTGATCGATGTTTCCAGCGGCGGAGCCGTTCCCGGGGCGAAGATCCCGGTGGGCCCCGGATACCAGACGGCCTTCGCCGAGCAGATCCGCCGCGAAACGGACCTGAGCGTCGGCGCCGTCGGCCTCATTTCGACTGCGGACCAGGCGGAGCACCTGCTGGCCACCGGCCAGGCGGACGGCATCTTTCTGGCGCGCGCGGCGCTGCGGGATCCGCACTGGTGGCAGCGCGCGGCCCATGATTTGGGTGCGGATCTGCCGTGGGCTCCGCAGTACGAAAGGGCGGCCGCCACCAGGGGGAAATACTAGCGGCAGCGGAGCGGGGCCGGGATGAAATCATCCTTTTTGATGTCTTGCCCCTGCCGGGCCGGCTGCTAGCGTGGCGGTATGACCGACGCCCCGAAAAATTCCGCTTCCCCGCCGCGTCCTGCCCCCCTGCCGGCCGCTACGGGCGGGATCGACGCCCCGCCGGCACTCGTCATCAGGGGACTGGCCAAGCGGTTCGGCGGGAAAATCGCCGTCAACGGCATCGACCTGGACGTACCGTCCGGCTCGTTTTACGGACTCGTTGGACCCAACGGCGCCGGTAAAACCACGTCGCTGTCCATGGCCACCGGACTGCTCCGCCCGGATTACGGCAGCGTTTGGGTGCACGGGGTCAACGTCTGGGACCACCAGCTGCAAGCCAAGAAGCTGATGGGAATACTGCCCGACGGCGTCCGGCTCTTTGACAGGTTGTCCGGTGAGCAGCTGGTGACCTATGCGGGGCTGCTGCGCGGGATGGACCGGGAGACCGTGGCGGAACGCGTGAAAGACCTGCTGGCGGTGCTCGATCTGGCCAAGGACGCCGGCACTCTGGTGGTTGATTACTCCGCGGGTATGACCAAGAAGATCGCGCTCGCCTCCGCGCTGATCCACGCTCCGCGGCTGTTGGTCCTTGATGAGCCGTTCGAATCGGTCGACCCGATTTCGGCGGCGAACATCCGTGACATTCTGCAGGGCTATGTCAGTTCCGGTGGTACCGTCATTGTTTCCAGCCACGTCATGGATCTGGTGCAGCGCATGTGCGACCACGTTGCGGTGATCGCCGGCGGAAACGTGCTGGCGGCGGGGACGGTGGATGACGTCCGCGGTGCCATGAGCCTGGAAGATAAGTTTGTTGAACTGGTGGGCGGACGCAACCAGACCGAGGGGCTGACATGGTTGCGCACCTCCTGAGGCTCAAGCTGTTACTGCTGCGTAATTCGCTGCGCCGCTCTCCGATGCAGCTGGTGGGCATTGTGGTTGGTGGTCTCTATGGTCTGGGCATCCTCGTGCTCGCCATCGTGGGTCTCGCCGCCCTCAGCGCCGTGGAGCTTGAGGTGGCCAAAACCGTGGTCGTCCTGGCCGGGGCGGCCGTTCTCGTCGGCTGGCTGGTGATTCCCGTCCTGGCGGCGGGCGTGGACATGACGCTTGACCCGGCGAGGTTTGTCACCTTCGCGGTTCCAATGCGGGAGCTGTTGACCGGTCTGGCCCTGTCCGGTTTCCTGGGGGTCCCCGGAGCCGTTACTTTGCTCGCGGCGCTGGGCACGATCGGTACGTGGTGGAAACACCCAGCGGCGATGCCGGCGGCGCTGGTCTGCGCCGTGCTGGCGGTCCTCACCTGCATCGTGGCCTCCCGGGCGATGACCTCTGCCAGCGCCAATCTGGCCTCGTCCCGGCGGTTCAAGGACCTGAGCGGTGTGGTGCTGATTGTTCCGCTGGTGCTGTTGGGCCCCATCATCACCAGCCTGTCCCAGGGATTGACCAACTTGGCTGAGTATCTTCCGGCGTTGGCGCGGACCGTTTCATGGACGCCGCTCGGTGCGGCCTGGTCCGTCCCTGCGGACCTGGCCGCCGGCGCCTACGGCGAGGCCGGGCTTAAATTCCTCATGGCCGTGGGAACGCTGGCGGTCCTGACCTGGCTGTGGAAGATCTCGCTGGCCAAGGCGTTGGTCACCCCGGCCCACAGCAGTGGGGTGAGTCGCGGAGGCGGTCGGCTCGGTTTCTTCAAGCTCTTCCCCGGCACACCGACCGGAGCGGTGGCGGCACGGTCGCTGACTTACTGGTTCAGGGATCCGCGCTATTCCATGGGGTTGATCATTGCACCGGTCCTGCCGTTGGTCTTTATGATCAGCGGGGCCGGAAGCGGCAACTACGCGGTGCTGGACTTCGCCGCAGCCATCGCCGTCGGCCTGCTGGTCTGGTCGATTTCGGCGGACATTTCCTACGACAACACGGCCTTTGCGCTGCACGTTGCCACCGGTGTCAGCGGTACGGCCGACCGCGCCGGGCGGGCCTTGGCCTGTGCGGTGTTGGCGCTGCCGCTGGGACTGCTCTACGCGCTGGTCGGCGCAGCGGTCCATGGAACCTGGGCGTTCCTGCCCGGTTCCCTAGGCCTGATGATCGGAACCCTGCTCAGCGGGCTGGGGCTGGTCAGCGTATTCTCCGCCCGGTTCACATTCAACGCGCCGGCCCCCGGCGACAGCCCGTTCAAGTCCCGCCCCGGAAACGGATTTGCCGCAGGGCTAATGCAGCTGGCCGGGTTTGCCGGTTTCGGTGTGCTGGTTCTGCCTGAGCTGGTCCTGGTCATGGTTGCCCAGGGGACCCGGCAAGTGCTCTTCGCCTGGCTGGCCCTGGCCGTGGGACTGGTCCTTGGCGGGGTGCTGTTCGCCGGAGGACTCCGCGTTGGCGGACGGCTGTATACCCGGCGGGCACCGGAACTGCTGTTGGCGGTGTCCAGGGACGCCTAGCGGTGGCGTGCACATGGGACATGGGATATCTTCGAGAAGAGCACGTTTTTGTAGGAATCGTCACATGCTGGCCGGAGTTAAACCCGGCCAGGAAAGGTAGGGATCCATGGAGGTAGTAATCCTCCCCAGCAGTAAGGAAATCGGCGCTCGGGCCGCGGACGCCATCGAGGCGCTGGTTCGCCGCAAACCGGAGGCCGTGCTGGGTCTGGCAACAGGCTCGTCCCCGCTGCCGATCTACGACGAGTTGGCTCGCCGCCACGACGAGACCGGGCTCAGCTTTGCGCGGGCGCAGGGCTTTGCGCTGGACGAGTACGTAGGGCTGCCGGCCGGCCATCATGAGTCCTACCGGGAAGTGATCCGCCGCGAGTTCACCAACCGGGTGGACATCGCGCCGGAGAATGTGCATGGCCCGGACGGCTCCGCCGATGATGTCCTGGCAGCGTGTCAGGCATACGAGGTCGCCATCAAGGCCGCCGGGGGCGTGGACCTGCAGATTCTTGGCGTCGGCACGGACGGGCACATCGGATTCAACGAGCCCGGCTCGTCCCTGGCATCGCGCACGCGGATCAAAACGCTGCTGGAACAGACCCGCAAGGACAATGCGCGGTTCTTTGAGCACCTGGACCAGGTTCCCCATCATGTCGTCACCCAGGGGCTGGGCACCATCATGGACGCCCGGCATGTGCTGCTGGTGGCCACCGGGGCCCACAAGGCGCAGGCCGTCCGGGATTTCATCGAGGGGCCGGTCGCCGCCATCTGCGCCGCCTCTGTGCTGCAGTTCCACCCGCATGCCACGGTCATGTTGGACGAGGCGGCGGCGTCATCGCTGCAGCTTGCGGACTTTTACCGTCACACCTATGACAACAAGCCGGAGTGGCAGGGATTCTGACCCCTGGCCGCTGGATCGCGCGGGTCCCGACGGGCGCCCGGGCACCAGCTGCGGACAGATGCCCCTTGGCACGTGGCGTGCAGCGGACGCGTCCGTCCGTTTGGGGGTGTGGGGGCAGCTCTGCCGGTCGGGTCCACTACGGCACGCCTCGTTCGTCGACCCGCACGCAACGTTCGACGGCGGCTGAATCCGCCGCTCTGGTTGGCGCGTACCGCGGTGCTGCCGCTCAAAGTACGACGGCGGCTGATACCGCCGCTCTGGTTGGCGGTCCGCGGTGCTGGCGCTCGAAGCACGACGGCGGCAGGTGCTTGGGAAGCCCGGCCGGGCCGGCGCCGTCGTAGTTAGCGCATGGCCGCAGCTGAGTCAGAGGATAAGATGGAAGGCATGAGTATGCCTCCAGATCCATTCGAAACTGATCCGATGCGGACTCCGGCCGGCCCTGGCGGTTCCACCGCCACCATTGAGCGCGAGGAACTGCGCGAAGAAGTGGAACCGGGGGACCGGGAACGCTTTGCGCACTACGTCCGCAAGGAAAAGATCATGGAATCCGCCCTCTCCGGCGAGCCGGTGATCGCCCTCTGCGGCAAGGTATGGACGCCCGGACGTGACCCGGAAAAATTTCCGGTCTGCCCCGAGTGCAAGGCCATCTATGACGGATTGCGCCCCGGCAAAGGCAAAGACAAGCCGGGCTCCGATAAATAAGTGCTGACGGATGATGCAGACCCGCAGGTGACCGCTGACGGCACGGGACGGGTCTTGGTTCCGTGCGCCATGATGGGGGACAACCAGCTGTGACAGAGACTCTTTTTGGCGGCCCCGCGCTGCCCCCGGCGTACCCGGAACGCGCTGCGTGGGGGACCGCCCCGAAGCTGCGCGCCTGGCAGGCCCAGGCAATGGAAAGTTATTTTGCCACGGAGCCACAGGACTTTCTGGCCGTCGCAACCCCCGGCGCAGGAAAGACGACCTTTGCGCTGCGGATCGCCACGGAGCTGATTGAGCGCGGAGTGGTGAACCGCGTGACCATCGTAACGCCGACCGACCATTTGAAGGGGCAGTGGTCGGACGCGGCGGCCCGGGTGGGCATCGCGATCGATCCGAACTTCAAGAACGCGGACGGCAAGCACGGCCGCGGCTTCATGGGGGTGGCCGTGACGTATGCGCAAGTGGCCAGCAAGCCGATGCTGCACCGGGCCAAGACCGAGGCAGCCCGGACCCTGGTGATTCTGGACGAGATCCATCACGGCGGCGACGCGCTGTCCTGGGGTGACGGGATCAGGGAAGCCTTTGAACCGGCCGCGCGGCGCCTGGCGCTGACCGGGACTCCGTTCCGCTCGGACACCGCCGCCATTCCGTTCGTTGAGTACGTCGAGGACCGGGAGGGGATCCGCCGTTCGCGGGCGGACTACACCTACGGTTATGGGGAGGCGCTGAAGGACCATGTGGTCCGGCCGGTGATGTTTATGGCCTATTCGGGCCAGATGCGCTGGCGCACCGGGACCGGTGAGGAGATGTCAGCCTCGCTGGGGGCGCCGGTGACCAAGGACATTACCTCGCAGGCCTGGCGGACGGCGCTGAACCCCACCGGCGAATGGATTCCCTCCGTCCTGGCCGCCGCGGACAAGCGGCTCACCGAGGTGCGCCGCTCCGTCCCCGACGCCGGTGCGATGGTGATTGCCACCGACCACGATGATGCGCGGGCGTACGCCGGCACGCTGAAAAAGATCACCGGGGAATCGCCGACAGTGATCCTGTCCGATGACGCGAAGGCCTCGCACAAGATCGAGGAGTTTTCGGTTGGGGAGAAGCGCTGGATGGTCGCCGTGCGGATGGTTTCCGAAGGGGTGGACGTCCCGCGTCTGGCCGTGGGCGTGTACGCGACCTCCACGGCGACACCGCTCTTCTTCGCCCAGGCGGTGGGACGGTTTGTGCGCGCCCGCAAGAGGGGCGAGACGGCGTCGGTCTTCCTGCCCTCGGTGCCGAACCTGATGGCGCTGGCCAACCAGCTGGAGGTTGAGCGCGACCACGCCCTGGACCGCCCCGACACCGAGCCGGACGGGTTTGTCACCGAGGACGCCGAGATGCTGGAGGCGAACCGGGAGGAAAAGGGCTCGGACACGCTGGAGAAATTCAAGTTTGAGGCGCTGGAGTCCCAGGCTTCCTTTGACCGGGTGTTGTTCGACGGCGGCGAGTTCGGCACCGGGGGTGAGATGGGCAGTGAGGATGAGCTTGATTTCCTCGGCATTCCAGGCCTGCTCGACGCCGATCAGGTCAGCGTCCTGCTGCGCCAGCGCCAGGCCGAGCAGCAGTCGCGGCGCCGCAAGGCGCCAGGTGCTGTGGAAGCGGTTTCGGCTGCCCCGGCCGTGATCGACCATCGGATGCTGACGGAGCTGCGCAACGAGCTCGCCAAGAACGTCTCCGCGTGGTCCGCCAGATCGGGGATGCCGCACGGCATGGTGCACAGCGAACTGCGGCGCAAATGCGGCGGGCCGGCGGTGGCGCAGGCCAACGAGGGGCAGCTGCAGGAACGGCTGAAGAAGCTGCAGGGCTGGTTCATCGGCCGAAAGTAGGCCTGGGTTGATGGTCCATTCAGCCGTGCAGCCGGCTCCAGCACCTGAGGCTGGTGGGCTCTGGGTTTTGGCCGGGCTGCTGCTCAGTCGATGGGGATTGCGGTCCCGGTCAGGAGCGGCGAAGCTCCACTCCTGCGGCGGCGAGCTTGTCCAGTGCGGCTTCGGTGGGCCCGGCGCTGACACCGGCAATCAGATCCGTCAGGACGGTCGTGTCATAGCCGGCCTCGATGGCATCCAGCGCGGTGGCCAGGATGCAGTGGTCGGTGGCGATGCCCACGATGGTGACGGCGTCGACGTCGTGCTCCCGGAGCCAGTCGTCCAGCGTGACGGCACCCTCCGCCCCGGCGTCGTCATCGCCGTCGTTCTCGCCGGAATCTCCGGCCGAGCGTTCCCCCGCACGCACCTCATCCTCCGGCGCCAAGAGACCCTCAAATCCGGAATAGGCGGCAGCAAACCGGCCCTTGCGGAAATAGGCGTCGATGGTTTCGGTGTCCAGATCCGGATGCAGTGCGGCACCGCGGCTGTCCGCCACGCAATGGACCGGCCAGCTGTGCACGAAGTCGGGGGACTCGGAGAAATGCGCACCAGGATCGATATGCCAGTCCTGGGTGGCCACCACATAGTCAAAATCCGTGGTGGCATCGAGCAGCTCGCTGATCTCCGCGGCCAGCGCCGCCCCGCCGGCCACGGCCAGCGAACCGCCTTCGCAGAAATCGTTCTGAACATCGACAATCAGCAATGCCTGTGCCATTACGCCACCTCAAATTCCGTTGGGATTACCGGTTCACCGCGCTGCAGCCGTCGAGCCGTTCCGGGCAGCTCGGCCATCGACGCACGGTGTTGTTCGACGGCGCGGAGCACACCCTCGCGGTCGGTCCAGCCGGGCGCGCGGACGCCGTCGATCATGAATTCGTGCATCAGCGGCCGGTCGTCGCCGTCGTCCTGCGGCGGGTGCCCGATGCCGACAATCTCCGCCGTGGCGGTACCCCGGGCATCGCGCCGGCGCAGCGCGTATTTACGCCCGCCGACTGACGTTTTGTTCTTGGCCGCTTTGGCCACCGGGACGAAAGTGCCGTCGCCGGCCTCGCGGCTGACCAGCTTGTAGACCATACTCGCCGTGGGCGCGCCGGAACCGGTCACCAGCGACGTGCCCACACCGTAGGAATCCACCGGGGCGGCGGCGAGCGCGGCAATGGCATATTCATCCAGATCCGACGTCACGGTGATCCGCGTCCCGGTGTTTCCCAGCGAGTCCAGCAGCGTCCGCACCTCCCGGGCCTGAGCCAACAGATCGCCGGAATCGAGCCGGACTCCGCCCAGCTCAGGGCCCGCGAGTTCCACCGCCGTGCGCACCGCAGCTTCGACGTCGTAGGTGTCGACCAGCAAGGTGGTGTCCGCGCCCAGGGACTGAAGCTGCGCCGCAAAAGCCGCGCGTTCCGTGTCATGCAGCAGTGTGAAGGAATGCGCGGCGGTCCCAACGGTCTGCACGCCATAGCGGCGGCCGCACTCCAGATTCGAGGTGCTGGCGAATCCGGCAATGACGGCGGCGCGGGACGCGGCGACCGCGGATTCCTCCTGCGTGCGCCGCGAGCCCATTTCAATGCACGGTCGTCCACCGGCGGCGCCCACCATCCGGGAGGCGGCGGAGGCGATGGCACTGTCATGGTTGAGGACGGAGAGCACATAGGTCTCCAGCACGCAGGCCTCGGCAAAGGGCGCCTCGAGAATCAGGATGGGGGAGTTGGGAAAGTATGCGTCCCCCTCGGCGTAGCCGTAAATGCTGCCGGAAAATTTGAAATCGGCCAGCCACGCCAGCGTCTGGTCATTGACCACCTTATTCCGGGACAGGAATTCCAGTTCCGGCGCCCCAAACCGGAACCGCTCGATTCCCTCCAGCAGCCGGCCGGTGCCGCCCACCACCCCATAACCGCGACCGTCCGGCAGCCGCCGCGCAAACGCCTCGAAGACGCTCCGGCGGTGGGCGGCTCCCGAGTGCAATGCGGCCTGCAGCATGGTCAGTTCATAGTGGTCCGTGTACAAAGATGTGGCGGGATGGTCCCAAGGGGGCGTGGTAGTCACGAAATTCACTCTAATGCGGCCGCACTAGAATGGACATATGACCGTCAGCACCGCTCCCGATCTTGCCCGGGAAACCCATGTCCAAGAGCGCAGCGCCCCTGATATTCCCTGGGTGCTGGTTGTCTGGAATGATCCGGTGAACCTGATGAGCTACGTCAGCTACGTTTTCCAGAGCTACTTCGGCTATTCGGAGGCTAAGGCGGGGAAGCTGATGATGCAGGTGCACACCGAGGGGCGGTCCGCCGTGGCGCACGGCGGCAAGGAAAAGATGGAGGCCGACGCCGCTGCCATGCACGGTTTTGGACTGTGGGCCACCGTGCAAAAAGACGACATGAACGCGAGGGGCTGACCGGTGGCTAAAGCCTTCAAGTACGGCCGCAAGGGAATCACCGGGCAGCTGGAGCATGCCGAGCGCGACCTGCTCCGCAATCTTTTTGCTGACATTGTGGACATGCTGGAACCGGATTCCCCGGCCCATGCAGACCCGCTGGCTGCGATGATCGGGCTGGACATGGACGTGAGCGTTCCCACGGATCCGGCCCTCAAGCGGTTGCTTCCCGATGTGGTCAAGGCCGTGGACGAGGCAACTGCCGGCGCCGCCTTGGAGTTCCGGCAGCTGACCGAACGCTCGCTGCGGGAGACCAAAATCGGTGCCCTGCGGGCCGCTGCCCTGGACCTGGACTCGGACAAGCTGGTCCTGGATGGCGAGCGTGCCAAGCACTGGGCCATGGCGCTCAACGACGTCCGGCTTGTGCTCGCCGAACGGCTCAGCATCCGTGGCGAAGCGGATGCCGAACGGATTCACCAGCTGCAGGACTGGTCCCAGGCCGACGACGTCGACTCTTACCTGGCGCTGGTCTACAACTTCGTCTCCTGGCTGCAGGAAGCGCTGGTCCAGGCCATGCTCTTGAGCCTGAAGGACGGTGACTGAGATCAGCACGGCCTGGCGGTGTGACCAAGCCGACGCCGGCGAAAGTTCACGCCGGAGCCCGGGAGCATCTAGTCTGGGACGATTATGAGCTCAGCATCGAGTCACAGCTCCCTTCCCGCCGCTGCAGCAGGTCTCGGCCGGGCCGCCGTCACGCGGTTAGGGACGGATACCTCCGGATCCGAACGCTCCGCCCGGCCCATCGGCATTTTCGATTCCGGCGTTGGCGGGCTAACGGTGGCCCGGGCAGTGATCGATCAGCTGCCCAATGAATCCATTCTTTACGTCGGCGACACCGCCAACGGCCCCTACGGCCCGCTGCCCATTGCCGAGGTCCGTGCCAACGCCCTTGGCGTGATGGACGAGCTGGTGGACTCCGGCGTCAAACTGTTGGTCATCGCCTGTAATTCCGCTTCCGCCGCCGTGCTGCGCGATGCCCGGGAACGCTACACCGCGCGGTACGGGATTCCCGTCATCGAAGTGATCCAGCCCGCGGTGCGCCGTGCGGTGGCGGCCACCAGGACCGGCCGCGTCGGAGTCATCGGGACCTCCGCCACCATCGGCTCGCGCGCCTATGAGGACACATTCGCCGCCGCTCCCGCCCTGCAGATCACCTCCGTGGCCTGTCCGGATTTCGTGGAATTCGTTGAATCCGGGATCACCGCAGGCGCGCAGCTGCTCTCCACCGCGCAGGGTTATCTGGCCGGGCTCAAGGCCGCGGATGTGGACACGCTGGTGCTCGGCTGCACGCATTACCCGCTGCTGACCGGCGTCATTTCCTTTTGCATGGGCGACGGCGTCACCCTGGTTTCCAGCGCGGAGGAAACCGCCAAGGACGTTTACCGTGCCCTGGTCAGCCACGATCTGGAGCGCACCGCGGCCGCTGCGCCGGTGCACAATTTCCTAGCCACCGGGGATGCCGGCGCCTTCGAGGTGCTGGCACGCCGTTTCCTTGGTCCTGAGGTGCTCAGCGTCGAACAGGTGGACCACGTCGCTGCGCATTATCCGACGGGCTCGATGGCCCGGGTCAGCCCGGAAATGCTGGCCGCCGCCCGTTCCCTTGCCCGGCCGTGGACCTCCAACGCCGGGCTCGCTGGAAGCGTTTACGCCGGCGGCGTAAAGGCCGGTGGCGCCTACACCGGCGGCGTTCACAACGGCGGCGCGGCCGGTGACCAGCCATGAAACTTACCATTGTGGGCTGCAGCGGCTCGTTCCCGGGCCCACAGTCGCCGGCGTCGTGCTACCTCTTGACCGCCCACGACGGCGTGCGGCCCTGGCGCATTCTGTTGGATCTTGGCAGCGGTGCACTGGGGGCCGTGCAGAAATACATGGATCTGCAGGACATTGACGCCATCTTCCTGACCCACCTGCACCCGGACCACTGCATGGATCTGTGCGGGCTGCATGTGGCCGTCCGCTGGGACCCGAACGGCTGGAAGGCCGGCCGCATCCCGGTCTGGGGACCATCGGCGACGGCGGTCCGGCTGGCCACCGCCTATGGGCTGGACCCGGTGCCCGGGATGAGCGGGGAATTCGACTTCCGGCTGTGGACCGACCGCGAAACCGTGCAACTGGGCCCGTTCCGGATCACCCCCTATGCCGTGAACCATCCGGTGGAGGAGGCTTACGCCCTCCGCGTGGAAGCGACTGAGTACGACGGCACCGGGGTGGACAGGATCACCGTGCTGACTTACTCCGGTGACACCGATTCCTGCCCCGGCCTGGTCGAAGCGGCCCGGGATGCGCACCTGTTCCTGTGTGAAGCGGCCTTTGAGGAAGGCCGCGACGACGCCATCAAGGACGTCCATCTCACCGGGAAGCGGGCGGCCCAGGCCGCGGCCAAGGCGAATGCGCGTCGGCTGCTGTTGACCCATCTGCCGGTCTGGACGGACCCCAACCGGATCATTGCCGAGGCGCAGCCGGAATACGACGGCCAGGTGGCGGTGGCCGTGGCGGGCGTGCACTACACGATCTGAGCCGGCCGGCGGATGCCGGCATCTTCCCGTCGTCTGTGGACCAGATGCGTGACCGGGACGGGCAACCATCTGGCCGGGACCGCGGCTTACAGCATTTCCAGCGGCTCCGCCTGCACCGGCGGCGGAAAAGCGGCATCGAGCGCGGCAAGTTCTTCGCCGCTGAGCTCGATGTCCTGGGCCGCGTGGTTCTGCCGTACATGTTCCACCGAGGAGGCCTTCGGGATGGCGATGACATCCGGGCGCCGGAGTAGCCACGCCAGGGCGATCTGCGCAGCGATCGCTGCATTTTCCCCAACCGGGTGTTCAGCCGCGATCCGGCGCAGCTCCGGGTGCGCCAGCAGCCTCCCCTGTTCGATCGGCGAGTAAGCCATCACGGGGACATTCCGTTCGGCCAGCATCGGCAGCAAGTCATATTCAATGCCCCGCCGGGACAAGTTGTACAGCAGCTGATCGGTCTGCAGCTGCCCGGCGTGCGGTACCGTTTCGAGCTCGCGCAGGTCGTCGGTATCCAGGTTGCTGACACCCCAGTGCCGGATTTTCCCGGCCGCGGCGAGCGCCTGCAGGGCGCCGATGCTCTCGGCCAGCGGGATGCCGCCGCGCCAATGCAGCAGGTACAGGTCCAGATAGTCCGTGCGCAGACGCTTCAGGCTCGCCGCCAGGGCCTGCGACGTGCCGCGCGCACTGGCGTTTGACGGCAGGACTTTGCTGACCAGGAAAACTTCATCCCGGCGGCCGGCGATGGCCTCACCGACGAGTTCTTCGGCACGGCCGTCACCGTACATTTCCGCCGTATCGATCAGCGTCAGCCCCAGATCCAGACCAGTGCGCAAGGTGCGGATTTCCTGCTCCCTGGCGCCGCCGTCGTCGCCCATGTACCAGGTTCCCTGACCGAGCCGGGGGACTGCCTCGCCGCTGGGCAGCTTAACGGTGCCGTGCTGTCTGTCCATACGGCATGACTTTACCGCAGCGCGGATTGGCTAAGCTGGAACCATGACAACAGGCGAAATTTCTGCGGCAACCTCGACGATCCGTGCGGACGGCCGCATGCCGGATCAGCTCCGCGACATCAGCATCACCCGTGGCTGGTCCCAACAGGCCGAAGGGTCCGCTCTGATCGAGTTCGGCAACACCCGCGTGCTGTGCACCGCGTCGCTGACTCCGGGCGTCCCACGCTGGCTCAAGGGCGAGGGCCGGGGGTGGGTGACGGCCGAATATGCGATGCTGCCGAGGGCGACGAATACGCGCTCGGACCGCGAATCCGTCAAAGGCAAAATTGGCGGGCGCACGCACGAAATTTCCCGGCTGATCGGACGCTCGCTGCGCTCCATCATTGATACCAAGGCGCTCGGCGAGAACACGATTGTGCTGGACTGCGACGTGCTGCAGGCCGACGGCGGCACCCGGACCGCGGCGATCACTGGCGCCTACGTGGCGCTGGCCGACGCGATCCACTATGCGCGGGAGAACAAGCTGATTGCCCGCAACGCCCAGCCGTTGATCGACACGGTGGCCGCCGTTTCGGTCGGGATCATTGACGGCATCCCGATGCTGGACCTGCCGTATGTGGAGGACGTCCGCGCCGAAACGGACATGAACGTGGTGGTGACCGGCTCCGGGAAGTTCGTGGAGGTGCAGGGAACCGCCGAGGGCGCGCCCTTTGACCGTGACGAGCTGGACGCGCTGCTGGATCTTGCCCTGCTGGGCACGCTGCAGCTGTCGCAGATCCAGCGGGACACGCTGGGGTTGTGACCATGGCCGCAGCCGAACCGCGGCTGGTGCTGGCGACGCACAATAAGGGCAAACTGCGCGAGTTCCGCGAGCTGCTGCGCGGCCAGATTCCGGGGCTCGACGTCGACACTCAAGTCGTCGACGCGGCGGCGGCCGGGGCGCCCGATGTGGCGGAAACTGGGGTGACCTTTGCAGAGAATTCGCTGCTGAAGGCGCGGACCGTTGCGGAGGCGACGGGTCTGCCGGCCGTGGCCGACGATTCCGGGCTGGCCGTGGACGTGCTGGGCGGTGCGCCGGGGATCTTCTCCGCACGCTGGGCCGGACGGCACGGGGACGACGGCGCCAATATGGCCCTCTTGTTGGCCCAGCTGGCGGACATCGACGATGCGCACCGTGCTGCCCGTTTTGTCTGCGCCGCGGCTTTGGCGGTGCCGGGCACGGCGGCCGGTGCCGGCGGGGGCAGCGCGCCTGCCGCCGTCGAACTCCTGGCCGTTGAGCAGGTGGAGCACGGCGAATTGCCCGGGGTGTTGCTGCGTGCACCGCGCGGAGACGGCGGTTTCGGTTACGATCCGATCCTGGTTCCGGATGGCTTATGCGTCAGCTGCGCCGAGCTGGCCCCCGCGGAGAAAAACGCCATTAGCCACCGCGGCCAGGCCTTCCGGAAGCTGCTGCCGCACATCATTGCGGCCCTCCAACCCAAGTAGGTCGCAGATATCGCACTCATTCCGGGTTTTGAGTGCGATATCTGCGACCTACTTGGGCACGCCCTGCGGGAACGGCGGGGAGGGCGGGGTGGCTTGGATGGGTGCGGGCGTCAACTGTCGATGGCGCGCTTGGCCCTGCGGCTGGCAGAGAACCCCTTGATGAATTCCACGATGATGGGGATGATGGAGGCCAGGACGATGAGAATAAAGATCAGGTCCAGATTCTTCTGCACCCACGGCACCCGGTCGCCGAGGATATAGCCCAGCAGGGTTACGCCGCCGGCCCACAGCACGGCCCCAATGGCGTTGTAGATGAGGAAATGCCGGCGGTCCATCCTTGCCACGCCAACAATCACGGGCACAAAGGTCCGCACGATCGGCACAAAGCGGGCCAGAATCAGCGCTTTACCGCCGTGCTTTTCAAAGAACGCGTGCGCCTTCTGCACGTTTTCACGTTTGAACAGCCGGGAATCGGGTTTGTTGAAGATGGCGGGTCCGGCCTTCAGCCCGATCAGATAGCCGGCCTGGTTGCCGATGAAGGCGGAGAGGATGAGCAATCCCATCACGGCCCAGATATTGAACTGGATCACTCCCGTGGCCACCAGCAGACCGCCGGTGAACAAGAGTGAATCCCCGGGCAGGAAAAAGCCGATCAGCAGCCCGGTTTCAGCGAAAATGATCGCGCAGGCCAGCAGGACGACCCAGGGCCCCCACGCGGGGTTGTCTAGGATGACGGCAGGATCCAGCCACGGCGGCAGGAAACCGGTGGGAGCGGAGCCGGACCCAAGCATGGCGGGCGCGGCTGAGTTACTGATAGCTGAAGGAATCACCCTCCAAGGTTACGGCACACCTGCGCGGAGCGGCTCAGCCCGCGGGATGAGATGCGTCGGAGGAGGTGCCGGGAGGGGGCGCCCGCGCTCAGGCCGAAGTTGCGTCCGGAGGGCAGGTCCGAGGCGTCGCCCGAGGGTGGGCCCGGAGGGTAAATCCATACATGCACCGCACAGGTGGCCCACAGGTTTCCTTGGGGTCATTGACAGCAGGCGACGCGAGAGTTAGTGCATGGCCATTCAACCATTTCCGCGGACCGGAGCACGGCCCGCCCCACGCGTCGGGCCGGACCGCGTGCTGGCGTCCCGGCGCCGGTTGCTCCGCCGGGACAGTCTGCTGATCGCCAGCTGGGTTTCGGTGGCCATCGTCATCGCCTTGTTCCTGGCCGACGACGTGGCCGCCGGCTTTGTCTCCGTGGGCCAGACCCTGACGTCGCTGGGGATCGCGGCGGGTCTGGTCGGCACCGATCTGCTGCTCGTGATGCTGCTGCTCACTGCGCGGTTGCCGGTGATCGACAGGGCCTATGGACATGACCGAGCGGTGGCCCTGCACCGGAAGCTCGGAAAGCCGTTGCTCTACCTGCTGCTGTCACACACCGGGCTGTTGATCGCCGGCTACGGGATGACCGAGGGAATCAATCCGGTGTCCGAGGTGCTGACGCTGTTTTTGACCGTACCCGACATGCCCTTGGCGTTTATGGGGCTGGGACTGCTGCTGGCCGTCGTCGTGACCTCAGTGGTCGCCGTGCAGCGCCGGTTCCCGTATGAGGCCTGGCTGGGAATTCATTTGCTCGCCTATCTCGCAGTGCTGGCGGCGCTGCCCCATCAGTTCAGCAATGGTGCCGTATTTGCGCCGGGGACGTGGCAGCGCCTCTATTGGCTGGTCTTCTATCTGGCGGTTACCGGCTCCATCCTGGTTTTCCGGATCGCGGTTCCCCTGGCCCGCAGTGCCCGGTATCGGCTGGTGGTCACCGGGGTGCGCCGAGCGGGAACGGATGCGGTGACGATCACCATGAGCGGCGCCGGACTTGAATCCCTTTCGGTGCATGCCGGCCAGTTCTTCCTGTGGCGTTTTCTGTCAGCGGACCTGTGGTGGCACGCACACCCATTTTCGCTCTCGGCGGCGCCGTCCGCCGGTGTGTTGGAAATCACCGTCCGCGGGCTGGGGAGCGGGACCCGGAAGCTGCTCACCGTCCGCCCTGGGACCAAGGTGGTGATCGAGGGCCCCTACGGAATCTTCAGCAAAACGGTGCGCACCAGCGAGCGGTTGGTCATGGTCGGCGCGGGAATCGGTGTCGCTCCGATCCGGTCATTGCTGGAGGAGGCGGATTTTGCGCCCGGCGATGCCACGGTCATCCTGCGGGCCGGCAGGGTGGAGGAGCTCTATCTGCTGGCCGAGATCGACGAGCTGTGCCGCAGCCGCGGTGCATACCTGTATCTGGAGACGGGCCCGCGACCGTCGGATCTGGCGCATTGGCTGCCGGCGGCGTCCGCGGACAGAGGGTTTTCGCTGCTCAGTTATGCGCCCGCGCTGGCATCGTCCGATGTGTACGTCTGCGGTCCCGTGCAGTGGAGCGCCCAGGTGATGGCGCAGGCGCGCGCGGCCGGCGTGCCGGCTGAGGCCATCCATCATGAGAGGTTCAGCTGGTGAGGGCCCGGGCAGTCATCATCGCCGCTGCTGCGTCGGCGGGGATTATCCTGCTCGGCTGGCAGGCCGGAACCGGTGCGGACCAGGTCCACGTCGGCCCGGCGGCGGTCGTCGGGAGTCCTTCCCTGCCGGACAGTTCCGGCAGTTCAGGTAGCGCCGGCAGTTCCGGTAGTTCCGGTAACACCGACGACGGCGGGAGCGGAGCGCCCGGAACGGCGGCCCCTTCCGCCGCACCCGGTCCTACCACGGGTTCCGCTGCGTCCGGGCAGGGCGTGAATGCCGCGGTCAGCGGCACGTTCAAGGGCACCAGCGCCAGCACCCGCTACGGCGCGGTTCAGGTCCAGGTCACCATTGCCGCGGGGACGATCAAGGATGTGACCGCGCTGCAGTTGACGGACCGGGACCAGCGCTCGGCCCAGATCAGTAACTATGCCGCCCCCGTGCTCCGCAGTCAGGTTCTGGCAGCGCAGTCCGCCGCCGTGCAGAGCATCAGCGGTGCGACCGCCACCAGCGAGGGCTATCTGACCTCGCTGCAGGCGGCACTGGACGCCGCGCACTTCCAGACTGATCAGTCATTCAGCCCGAATTCCCGGGGCTGAGGTCTTGTCAGCCGGATCCATGGAAACCGCTGCCGTCCGGGTGCTCAGAACCATGGGAACGGTGGTCAGCGTGACGCTGTCCCAAGGGCCTCGGCAGGAGCGCTGGGCCGACGGCGTGGAGCGGATTTTCGCGGACGCGGACCGCAGATTCAGTTTGTACCGGCCGGACTCCGAGTTGAGCCGGATCGCTGCCGGGGCCGTGGCGCTGCCGGATTCCAGCCCCGCCATGCGGCGGATGTACGCGCTGGCGTTGCACTGGCGGACCGTCACCAATGGGGAATTCACGCCGCACCGGCCCGACGGTGTGCTGGACCTGTCCGGGGTCGTCAAGGCCTGCGCGGCTGCGGCGGCGGGGGAGTGGCTGCACAGCGAGGGCCACCGGGATTGGTGCCTTAATGCAGGTGGCGATGTGCTTTGTTCGGGTACCGCGGGCGACGGCGGAGGGTGGCAGGTGGGGATTGTGGACCCGGCGGACCGGACATCCCTGCTGGGAAGCATCGCCGCGACCCCCGCACTGCCGGCGGTCGCCACCTCCGGCAGTGCCGAGCGTGGGGAGCATATCTGGCGCCGGCCCGGGACGTCGATGGAATTTGTGCAGGTCACCGTCCGGGCCGCGGACATCATTACGGCCGACGTCCTGGCCACGGCCATCACTGCAGGGGGAAGTGCGGCTCTGCACCGCTTCAGCTCGGAGCTGCCCATTGACGTGCTGGCCGTCCGCCGCGACGGAGGCCTGCTGGCGACCCCCGGTTTTGTCCGGCATCCTACAGCCCCAGTTCGGCCCGCAGATTAATCCCCGGCTGGTGCAGCACCGTCCGCATGCCCAGCACGGCGGCCGCGTCGATGTTTTCCTGGACATCGTCCACAAAGGTGACCTGCGCCGTCGTCGTCCCCAAATGCGCCAGCACATCCCTGAAGATCTGCGGGTCCGGCTTGGCCAGACCGAGCTGGCCGCTGAAAAACAGCTTGTCGAAGTAACCGGCCCACGGCGCGCTCCGGGAGTATTGCGCGGCCATCCCGGCCGGCATATTGGACAGCAAAGCCAGGCGCGCACCGCCCAGGTGCAGATCCTCGAGGACATCGAGGGTTTCCGGATTCAGATGTGACCATTGATCGGCGTCCAGCGTCTCCAGCCGCGCCGTCAGATCCGCACCGATTTCCCGGCCCAGCACCCGGGTCCAGTAGTCCTGGGCGGTCAGTGTGCCGGCGTCGAATCCGTGACGGTGCAGCCAGTAGCTGCTGTCCCGGGACTCCAGCGGAAGGCCCGCGGCTTCCCGCAGGGCCTCCCAGTCCTCCGGTTCCGGGGCAGTGGAAATCACCATGCCGTAGTCGAACAGATACCAAATGGGGGGCGCCGTTTCCGCGTTCATCGGGCCAGCCTAGCGCGGATGTCAGCGGAGCCGCGTTGCCCGCAGGATGCTGTCCGTGCGGTGGCTGGCGGCGTTCGAATGTCCGGCGCCGGGATCCCCGGCCGGAAGATCCGGGGGCGAATCCGCGTCCCGGTGCCCGGCTGAGTGCCTTCCCGACGTCCCGGTGGATTCCCCGGGCGGGCGCCGCCGTGACTCCCGGACGTCGATGCGCCACCGGTCCGGTGGCAGGGTCAGATTCGCCTCGAGCTGGTCGGGCGTCCACAGACCGGGGGGACCGGATCCGGGGAGGACATCGTCGGGGTGGTGCCCGACGGCGAGCAGGGTTCCGTTGACCGCGACGGCGGCGGCGGCGGCCTGCAGCAGGGCGTAACCGGCCGGCTCGGGAGAATGCAGGTAGTGCGCCGAGACCAGGTCATAGCGCTCCGGAGGCGTCCAAGAAGACAGGTCCGCACACACCCATGTGATGCGGTCGCTGGCTCCGGCTGCCTGGGCGTGCCTTGCGGCGCGTTCGAGTGCGATGGCGGACACGTCGATCGCCGTAACACGCCAGCCGTGCTGCGCCAGCCAGATGGCATCGGCACCTTCCCCGCAGCCCAGATCAAGTGCGCTGCCTGAGGCAAGGCCGGCGGTCTCTTCGGCCAGCACCGGGTTGACGCGTCCGCTCCAGATATTCGGGCGCGCCTGGTAGAAGTCATCCCAGAATTCCTGGCCGGCCTTGCTCGCTGCGCCGTTGCCGGCCGCTGCGGGCGGCCCGGGCGCAGCCGTCCCGGCGGGAGGATTGTGCTGGTCGTGATGTTCTGCATGCGGCATGGAACCACTCTCGCGCGTCCGCCCTCGGGTCGCAAGACGATCAGCCGCAGCGGCGACCCTCCTCGCGTCCCCGCATGACGTCACCCGTCAGCATCGCGCGGGTCACCGCCGATCCAACACTCGTCGGTCCGCCACCTCGGTTCGTGGTGAACCGACGGCGGCGGAACGAAAGACGCCTGCGAGCGCATGCTATCCGGTTTAGCTCAGCCGGAGTGAGGATTATGGGCTCGTCCTGATTTTCCGGGGTCGATTGGGGTATCGCATCGTGGATGCGTCAAAGTCTGACCATGTTCCGCGGCAACACGCCGAAGGTTTAGGAGACACGCCGGGTTTTCGGCCGGGACTCTGGCTGAAAGTGGTCAATCTTCGACGGCGCCCATCATTGTCTCACTGGCTGGGCTAGCCGGATAGGCGTGCTGCGAGCGTTCTCCCGTGCCGCGCCGCGTTCTCCCGTGCCGCGCCGCGTTCTCCCGTGCCGCGCCGCGTTCTCCCGTGCCGCGGCAGGCGGGGTAATCTTGCCGAGTGGCTTTGGAGTTTACTGCAATCGATTTTGAGACCGCCAACGGCTTCCGCGGTTCGCCGTGCGCCGTGGGTCTCAGTAAAGTCCGCGACGGAAAAATCGTTGAAGAAGCGTCCTGGCTGATGAGGCCCCCCGCCGGCCATGACCATTTCGACCCGCGCAACGTGCAGATCCATGGCCTCACCTCCGCCCAGGTCGCGGCCGCGCCCCGGTTCGGTGAGCTGTTCGCGGAGATCGGCGGCTTCATCGGGGCTGATGTCCTGGTGGCCCACAACGCGTCCTTTGATATGGGTGTGATCCGGTCCGCGCTGGAAGTCTCGGAACTGCCCGGACCGGCCTTCGACTACGCCTGCACGGTGATGCTGTCCCGGCGGAATTATTCGCTGCCGTCCTATTCCCTGCCGTTTGTGGCCGAGGCGGCCGGGGTGCCGCTGGTCAACCACCACGATGCGGTTGAGGATGCGCGGGCTTGCGCCGGCATCATGGTGGACATCGCCAGGCGCAACGGCGCGGGCAGCGTTGCGGAGCTGTTCGCCGTGCATAAACTGCGGCTGCCGCGCGCGGACGCCTACCTCCCCGGCTTGGCTGAGGTTTCCAAGGCGACGCGGACCGCCCTCAAACGTCTGAGTGAAGCCCCGGCAGCCTCCGGCTGGCAAGGTTGGCAGGGCTGGCCGGAGGAAGGCCCGAATCCGGAAGCCGACGCTGCCGCCGATCCGCACCATCCACTGTTTGGCCAGATGGTGGTCTTCACCGGCAATCTGCAGCTGCCGCGCGGCGCCGCGAAGGAGCGTGCAGCCGGGCTCGGCGCGCAGCCGGCCAGCTCCGTCACCCGGAAAACCACAGTGCTGGTGGTGGGGGACGGCTTCGTGGCGGCGGATCTGCGCAGCGGTCGCCTGACCTCCAAAGCCCGTCGCGTGCTGGAACTGCACGGCCGCGGGCAAAGCATCGAGGTGCTCTCCGAAGGGGAATTCATGCAGATGATCGGCTGATCTGTAAGGTCGGTTGATGAAGGTCCTAGGTAGCGGATCCTGACTTTTTGGTTCTGGCCGCTCGCGCGCCACGAAGGGACAAGTGCCCGGACACCGATCGGCATGAGACGGCGAAGACTCCATGCGCGTCTGGCCGAAGTGCAGCCCTCCGTTTCATCGGGAGGCCAGCGTGGTCGAGGATGTCTCGACAGTCGTCTCGTTGCGGCTGCGCGGGGACGAGCTCGCTAAGGTGGAGCGAGCCGCCAATGCTGATCGTGTCGCGGGAGGAGTGGCGGTAAGCTTCCCGCGACATTCTACGTACTAAGCGGGAAAGTCCGGATCGTGCTGGGCGGGCAGGATCTTCGACCCAGCGCAGGGGACGCCCGACCCCGAAGTTCAGCGCGAACATGATAGCCGCCTCAAGAGCAGGGGTGCCATTGACCGTTTGCCAGATGGGAAAGACCTGAGAAGTGACCCTGTCTGAAGGGGGTTATGCCACTCGAGCGTTTTCCGATCCGTCAGCTACAGGAAGATCCAGTGAATGCGCTCGACCGGCGAAGTTGGCCAGCGACGCTACCTCCGGTAGCTTACGTGCTCGATCAGGGACTCGATCTGACGTACGGGCTTTCGCCGGAGGGCGGGTCAACCGGTGCACACCAGAGAACCAGATCGACGGAATCCGAGCCCGCCGATCACCTGCAGCTGATCCGCAACGCCGGCACAACCCGTCGCGGCTATTTCCTGCGGGCGGAGACGATGCATGGATTCTTTACAGATCTTGAACTGAATCCGTCACAGCGCCGGCAGGATCTGGCCTTCCATCAAATGTCCCATGGCGAGTCATTTTTGGAACTGGTTATTGACCGGTTCCGTGGGCCTGGATTCTGGCTGTTGGACGAGCCTGAGTCAGCACTGTCTTTTTCGGGATGCCTCGCACTACTCAGCATAAGCACATCCAGTCTGGGCACGGCCGCATCTTTGTCTGCCGAAGGATCAACCACTGACACTGAAATGCGGCTCCAACCGCCGCTCCGTGCAGACGACTTCGGAAAAGGACAGCCGTGCGCGTGCTTGGCACGAAACCGTTATCGTACTAAGTACGGATTTACCCTAGGGTGAGAGTGCACGACCCGAAGGAGCACGAACATGAAACAGATCCAGACCCGGCCGATGACCGGCTCGAAACCTAGTCGTGAAAGCACCGGGGGACGCCTTCCCCTCAGCCGGGAACGGGTGCTGCGTTGCGCCACCGAAATCGCCGATGAGGCGGGGATCTCGGCGCTCACCATGCGCTCGCTTGCCCAAGCACTCGGGGCCAAGCCGATGTCGCTTTACCACTACGTGGCCAACAAGGACGAGATCCTCGACAGCATCGTGGACCTCGTCTTCAGCGAGATTGCGCTGCCCTCGGCCGAGGGCAACTGGCGGACGGAAATGCATCGGCGGGCCAACAATGTCCGGCGCATATTGCACCGCCACACCTGGGCGATCGGGCTCCTGGAATCGCGGACCACACCTGGCCCTGCCACGCTGCGGCACCATGACGCGACCCTTGGCGCCCTGCGTGCGGCCGGCTTCTCCGTGCCGATGACAGCCCACGCCTACGCCCTACTCGACAGCTACATCTACGGATTCGCCCTGCAGGAGGCCTCTCTGCCCTTCAAAGGCCCGGAGACCGTCGCCGACGTTGCCGCACCAATAGTGCAACTGTTCTCGTCTGGTGAATACCCCCACCTCGTCGAGATCGCTACCGAGCACGTCCTCCAGCCGGGCTACGACTTCGGCGACGAGTTCGAGATCGGGCTTAACGTGATCCTCGATGCCCTCGCACGATGGATTCCGGACAACAGCGGCGACATTCCATCCTTTGCGGCGGCACGCAGCAGCATCGGCGGCCACCTTGTTCTCCGATGACCTGTTCGACCGGCCCGGGCGCGAACTCGGCGCCGGCGCAACCTGGGTACCGGGATGGCTGACGCTCGAGCAGCAGCAGTGGATCGTCGCGCGCTTCCATGAGTGGGTGAAAGGACCCGTTCCGATCCGCGCCGCGAAGGTCCGCGGCAACGAGATGAGTGTCAAAACCGTCTGCCTCGGCTGGCACTGGCGCCCCTATGCCTACTCCCGGGAAGCCGTCGATGTGAACGGCAACAGGGTCCTCCCCTTTCCCGACTGGATGGTCCGCCTCGGACGAAAGGCTCTCGTCGAGACCACGGGTGACCCGCACGCCGGCGATGACTACACCCCCGACACGGCCCTCGTGAACTACTACGACGGCGCCGCCCGCATGGGCATGCATCAGGACAAGGATGAGCAATCCCTCGCTCCCGTCGTGTCGCTGTCCATCGGCGACACCTGCCGGTTCCGGTTCGGCAACACCGAGAACCGGAATCGGCCCTTCGAGGAGATCGAGCTCGCTTCCGGCGACCTCTTCGTCTTCGGCGGTCCCTCCCGCCTCGCCTACCACGGCATCACCAAGGTCCTCCCAGGCACCGCCCCGGAGGGGTGCGGACTGCGGACCGGGCGCATCAACATCACCCTGCGCGTCACCGGCATGACCTGAGCGTCGGCGTCGCCCGCGGTAAAGTCAGTCTCGGGATCCCGTGACCTTCAGCAGCTGCTGGGCCATAGCGCGGATCAGCCCGGGTGCTTCGGAAAGCGTCAGCCAGGCCTGCGGCAGGCAGTCCTCGCCGTAAAAGGCGCCCAGAATATTCCCGGCGACCGATCCCGTGGAGTCGCTGTTGCCGTCGTGGTTGACGGCCACCCGCATGGCGTTCAGGAAATGCTCGACCGGCGACGACGAGACCTCCTCCGTGACCAGCACGGCATAGAGGGCGATGGCCAGCGCCTGGTCGGCAGCCCCGCTGCCCAGCGCCTGGTCGGCAGCCCCGCTGCCCAGAGCCAATGTGAGTGCCTCGGGCCCCAGCACGGCAGCCGGTGACGGCTGTCCGGCGGATAGTTCCAAGGCCGTATCCAGCCGCCCCAGCAACCGTGCGTCCGCTGCCGGCTCGGCACCGGACCGGTCCCGCATGGAGAGCGCTGCGGCTTGCAGAGTGAGATTTTCGACGGCAATGCGGTGGATCAACCAACTGAACGCGGCCGCCGACTGCAGAGCAGCGGGATGCCCGTGCGTCAGAGCCGCTCCATTGGTGCTTAGGCTGTAGACGGCCTCCGCCGGAATATGGGGCACCAGGCCAAACGGGGCGGAGCGGCTGAGGGCTCCGCACCCCTCGGCGTCCGGATTGACCGGACGCGAACGGGTGCCCATCTCTCCGCCAGCCAGGCCGCTCAGGGACGCCCCGTCCGGGTGCCGGCGGTGGTGCAGCGTCTCCTGCCCGTCGATCCAGCGTGGCTGGGCGGCGGGCACACTGGCCGGCGGCGTGACTCCCTGGTTCGCCAGCCAACGCAGATATGCAAGCCAGAGGCAGGCAGTCTCATCCGCGGCCGTGCCGTCGTTGGCCCATTCGAGCGCCTCGACCAAGGCATCGACCGTGTAAAGAGTCATCTGTGTATCGTCGGAGAAGTGTACCGGCCCCGCAGCCTGCGAGAGGTCCAGCAGCCCAGCGCTGCCGTAGCGGGCGCGGATGGCGGCAATGCTGTCGGAGGCGACCAAATATCCGAAGCTGTCGCCGAGGGCTCCGCCCATCAGCGAACCGCGCACACGTGAGGCGAGGCTGACGGCTGCGGCGGACGGTTCAGCGGTAGAGGAGTCCATGCTTCCAATTTAGCGCCTCTGCCTGCGGGCGGAACCCGGCGTTGGACACCGCTTCGGTCACCGCTGCGGCAGATGCCGCGGCAAGCACAGTAAACTTGGGACAGTACCCCGCCCCATCAGAGAAGGATCACCATGCGCGAGCCCGCCTGGCGACGGACCGGCACGACCCCGGACTACAGATTTTCGCTGGCGAACGAGCGCACCTTCCTGGCCTGGATCCGCACTTCCCTGGCGCTGCTGGCGGGATCGGTGGCGATCGATCAGCTGGCCCCGCAGTTCGCGCCCGGGGCCGTCCGAGCGGTGCTCTGCGTGGTGCTGGCCGCGTTTGGCGCCATGCTGGCGGTGGTCAGCTACCGGCGCTGGGGTCACCAGGAACAAGCGATGCGCAACCAGCAGGAACTGCCGCATTCCTGGATGCTGCTGGCCATGACGCTGGGCGTTTCGCTCGCCGCGTTGGTCTTCGCCGTGCTGATTCTGATCCGGCCGTAACGGTGCGGGGACAGTCGTCAACTCGTGATCCGGGGTTGCAGCCCGAGCGCACGTCCTTGGCCTGGCGGCGCACCGTGCTCACCATGGTGGTGGTGGACCTGTTCATCTGGCGTGGCTGGCTGGCGTCCTTGGAGGCCGACGGCGGCGCCGCAGGTCTGTCCGGGCGTCCACTCGGCTTGGGGCTGTGTGCCGCGACGGCCGCGGCGACGACGGCGGTTCTCATCATCTGTGCGCTGCTGCGCCTGCACGAGCTGCACGGCCAGGCTCCCGGGACCCACGCCGCTCCCGCAGACGGGGTGCTGCGCGCGGCCGCGGGTTCCGTCGTCGCCCTTGGCGCCGCCGCTATTGTGGCCATCTTTTTGATCTGACCCCGCCACCTTCATAATCTGACGCCATAATCCGATGCCATAATCTGATGCCGCGGCGCTCACCCGCACGGCGGCCCCGTCGCTCCGACCATCGCGGAACCCGCCTTTCGCGCAGCTCCGCGGCGCCGCCGTCGTCGTCCGGAAAGGCCGCGCCGGTCGCTTCCGGTCACAGCCTTCTGCCAACTCGGTAGAGTATCTTGGGGAACATTGAGCGGGAAGCGGCCCAGCGTTCGCTGCTGGAGAACACCCGCGTCAAGCTGACCAAAACCAATTGCCAAAGGATTTTTCACTGATGACTTCACCCAGTACTGTTGCGGGCCCAGCCGCCCGGAATGCCCGGACCTCCGTGGTCAAGCGTCCAGAATCCGGCCTCGCCGCCCGGCTTTTCGCGGAGGCGCTGGGCTCCTTTCTGCTGGTCTTTGCCGGATTGGGCATTGCACTGTTCAACGGTTCCGGCAGCTCGGCTGCCGTGCCCGTGGGCATCGGTTTCGGGCTCGCCCTGATTGCCGGGCTGATCGCCTTCGGCCATGTCTCCGGGGGCCATTTCAACCCGGCCGTATCATTTGCCGCGGCGCTCGCCGGCCGGATTAAGTGGATTCATGCCCTCTGGTACGTGCTGGTGCAGGTTGCCGCCGCGACCGTCGGGACCTTGGTGCTCTTTGCGCTGCTGCAGGTCCTCCCCGCGGTGTCGGGCAGCGGTGGCAAGCTGACCACCCATACTCTGTTCAACAGTCTGGCCAACGGCTTTGACGCCCATTCGCCGTCGACCGTTCCGCTGGCCGGCGCATTGCTGATCGAGGTTGTCTGCACAGCCATCTTCGTTGCCGTCGTCCTTGGTGCGACGCAGGCACGGGCCAACCGCACACTGGCCCCGATCGGCATCGGGCTGGCCTTCGCAGCCGTCATTACGGTGGCACTCCCGGTGACGAACGCTTCGATCAACCCGGCCCGTTCCACGGCCGTGGTGTTCTTCGCGGACGGCTGGGCCGCGGAGCAGCTCTGGCTGTTCTGGGTTGCCCCGCTGCTCGGTGCTGCCGTGGCCGGCCTGCTGTTCCGCGCTTTTTCCGCCACCATTGGGGTCACCGCGGCCGGCGTCTCCGGGCTGAACGTTGAGGAAGTCGGGGAAGTTGAGCTTGACGAAGACGAGGTTGTAGCCGGCACGGCCGACGGCGGCGCGGATGTTGGCGCCCTCGCAAACGGTGCCGGCGGCGGACGCAGGGGACGCAGGGCTGCTGTTTTGGAGACGGACCCGGCAGTGAACGCCCCGGTTTCCGAGCTACCCGGACCGGTTCCCGCCGCCGGCGCGCCTGCGGGCACCGGCGCCACCAAGACACCCGCAACGACGGATGCGCAGGACTTCTTCGATGACAAGGGCACTGTCAAATAACCTTCCCTGCGTAACACTGCTCCACGGGCCGCGCCACGGGTGCTGCTGACGGCTACCGCTGACAAAACTGTCAGTGGTAGCCGTTAGCGTTGGAGCATGCGTTTACTTCATACATCGGACTGGCACCTGGGCAGGTCGTTTCACGGCGTCGGCATGCTCGCCGCGCAGCGGAATTTTGTGGATCAACTGCTGGAGACTGTCCGGGAGGAAAAGGTCGATATCCTGCTGCTGGCCGGTGACGTCTATGACCGCGCGCTCCCTGGTGTGGACGTGGTTAATCTGCTCGATGACGCTTTGTCCCGTCTGACGGCGGAGGGCGTGGCGGTGGTGCTGACCAGCGGAAACCACGATTCGGCCACCCGGCTGGGCTTTGCCGGCAAGGTGCTCGAGCGCGGGGGAGTCCACCTGCGCACCCGCATTGACGGGCTGGACGTCCCGGTGATGTTTGAGCTGGGCCGCGATGCTACGGGGAAGGACGCACAGCTGGCCATTTACGGGCTGCCGTTTCTGGAGCCGCGGACGGTGGCCGAGGCGCTGGGGGTGGAGCAGCCGTCGCACTTCACGGTCACGGAGGCGGCGCTGCAGCGGGTACGGACTCATCTGGCGCAGCAGAGCCGGCCAACGCACTCCGTCGTGCTGGCGCATACTTTTGCCAGCGGCGGGATCAGCTCCGACAGTGAACGCGAGCTCAGCGTGGGCGGCGTGGGGGCCGTGCCGCTGGACCTGTTCGACGGCTTTGCCTATACCGCGCTGGGGCATCTGCACGGCCGTCAGATGCTCAGCGAGACGGTCCGCTATTCCGGCTCCCCGCTGGCCTACTCTTTTTCCGAAGCGCGGCAGGACAAGGGCGGTTGGCTGCTGGAGATCGGTCCGGACGGGCTGGAATTCGTCAAACCGATTCCGTGGCCGGCCAGCAAGGAGCTCGCGGTTTTGCGCGGGGGCCTCGAGCAGCTGCTCACCGCAGGGGAGCACGCGCATGCGGAAACCGCTTACTGCCAGATCACCCTGACGGACAATGAACGGCCGGCGCACGCGATGGAGCGGCTGCGCAGCCGGTTTCCGCAGACACTGGTGCTGGCGTTTGAACCGGCCGATGCCCGGACGAAGGGACCGACCAGTTACAGCGACCGGGTGGCCACAGCCGCCAACGAGCTGGAGCTGTGCTGCGGTTTCCTGGAACACGTGCGTGGGCGCAGTACATCCGTGGAGGATAAGGCGGTCCTGCTCGGCTCCCTCGACGCCGTCCGGCTGCAGGAGGCGGCCAAATGAGAATCCACCGACTGGAAATCCAGGCCTTCGGACCCTTCGCGGAGCGGCAGATCATCGATTTTGACTCCCTCAGCGGGCAGGGACTGTTCCTGCTCAACGGCGCCACCGGGGCGGGCAAGACCAGCGTCCTGGATGCCATCTGCTACGCCCTGTACGGCTCCGTCCCGGGAGCCAGGCAAAGCGGCAAACGGCTGCGCAGCGACCATGCCGCTGAGGGGATGGAACCGCAGGTCATCTGCGAGTTCAGCGCCAGCGGGCGACATCTTGAGGTGCTCCGCAGTCCGGCTTGGGAGCGGCCCGCAAAGCGGGGTTCGGGGACGACCACGCAGCAGGCGAAGACCCAGCTGCGCGAGAAGGAAAACGGGGTCTGGGAGGAGAAATCCACCCGCAATGACGAGGCCGGTGCCGAGATCACCGGCCTGCTCGGCATGGACAAGGATCAGTTCACGAAGGTGGTGCTGCTGGCGCAGGGGGACTTCGCCGCGTTCCTGCGTTCCAAGGCCGACGACCGGCAGGAACTGCTGCAGAAGCTCTTCGGCACACAGGTCTACAAAAACCTCGAGCGGCAGTTGGCGGCGGATGCCGTGGCGGCCAAGATGGCGCTGGCGGATAAGGAACAAGAACTGCAGCGGCTGGAATCCCTGGCCCGCAGCCAGGCAGAAAGCCTTCTGGGCGTGCAGGGCCGCACCCCGGACGGGCCGCCGCGGGAGGCCCCCGGGGCCACAGAAGTAGACCGCGTCGGGACGTGGTCCGATCCGGTGGGAGTCCTGCCGGGCGCGGCGGACGGGGGCGCCGCGGATGCCGAAGCGGCGGCCGGCCGCCGGCTCTTCGACGTACTGCTCGGCCGGCTGGAACTTGCGCACGGGGCGGCCGAGGCGGCCGCCGCATCCAGCCGGTCGGACGAACAGGCCGCTGCTGCGGCGCTGGAGTTCGCCGAACAGCTGCGGACACGTCACCGGAAACTGCAGAGCGCCGAAGCTGAACGCAGCCGCCTCGCCCAAGCGGAGCCCGAATTTGTGGGTTGGCAGCAGCGCGCGCTGGCGCACCGGGAGGCGGAGGTGCTGACCGGGCAGCTGACGGGGCTGGCCCGGGCGGCATCGGTGTCCGCCACCGCCGAGGGCGCCGCGGCCCGCGCGCTTGACCGGTTGCTTGCTGACAAAACGGCGCTCCCGCTCACCGGTCTGACCGGGTACGGAGCGGGCGTGTCCGGTCCGGCAGCGGCTGGTTCGGCTGGGGTGGGCTCGGACGTGTCCGGTTTGACTGGGGCCGGGAGGGACGTGTCTGACTTGGACCTGTCCGGTTCAGCCGAGGCCGTTTCAGACGGGGTCGACCCGCGGGGTCCGAACCATTCCGTGCTGGTGGTGGCGCAAAAACGCCTGGATCGGGAGATAGCGATCGTTGAGGAGTCGCTGCCGGATGAGGACCGCCTGGCAGCCCTGCAATCCGAACTGGCGGGAACCGAAACCGCCTTGGAGAATGCCCGCGCCGCTGCGCTGACACATGCCGCGGCGTCCGCTGCCGCCACGAAGGAAAGTACCGCGCTGGCCGGGGACCTGGAGGGATTACGGGTACTGGCAGGGGCCACCGGACAACGCAGCCTCGCCGTTGACGCTGCAACCGAACTGTTGGCTGTCATCCGCGCTCATCGGACGGCGGAGCAGCAGGTGGCCCGCTGCGGGCAGGAACATCATGACGCGCAGCTGGTCTTCTTGACGGCCAAGGAACATTGGCTGGAGCTGTTGAAGCGCCGGTTGGAGCTGGCGGCGGGCGAGCTTGCGGCGAAGCTGGTGGAGGGGAAACGGTGTCCTGTCTGCGGCAGCGAGCTTCATCCGTGCCCTTCGGAGCTTGCCACCACCGGGCTGCAGGCCGTTGAGGAGGAGGAACAGGCCAAGCTGCACCGGGACGAAACGGAGCTTGCCTCGGCCGCGGCTGTGCAGAAACTCAACGAGGCCCGGCAGCACCTTGCCGGGCTGGCAGCCATGGGCGGAGCGGCCGACGAGGCGGCGACGGAACGGGACGCTGCGGCCGCCGGCCGAGCCTTGACCGAGGCGAAAAACGGCGCGGCTGCGCTCAAAGATCAGGAGCGGCAGCTGGAAATTCTCGGCGTTCAAATCCGGGAGCAGGACGGACTCTGCGCGTCTGCACGGGAACGGGCAGCCGGTCTTGCCGCTTCGCAGCTGGCCATGCATCGGGACGTGAATCGGCTCGACGCGAAGCTGGCAGCATCCCGGGAAGGCTTCGGCTCCCTGGCGGCCAGGCTGTCCGAGCTGCGCCGGGTCGCTCTGCTGCTGGTCCGGGCCAGCACCGCGGTACAGGCCAGCGACAGCGCGAAAGCCGCTTTCGGCTCCGCGCAGGAAGCGCTGGAACTTGCCCTGCCGGCCACACGCTTTGTGGACGCCGGATCTGCCCGCAAGGCCTTGCTGGGCGCAGACGAGGCCTCGGCCTTGCTGGAGCGGATCCGCAGCCACGAAGAAGACCTGGTCCGATGCGCCGCTTCCTTCGAGGCGGAAGACGTCATGACGGCAGCGGATGAGGCCGACGCCGGCATGGCAGTTCCGAACGACGCGCGGCTGGGGCAGCTGCATGCCCTGGCCCGGACCGCCGCCGAAACAGCGGGCGACGCGGTGCTCCGTCGCGGGCTGGCGGCCCAGGCCCTCGACGCTGTCCGCGCCGCGGCGCAGCAACATGCGGAGCTCGATGAGGTGGTGGAACCGCTGCGCGGGCACACCGACCGCGTGGGCAGCCTTGCCGACACGGTCCGCGGGCTGGGGGATAACACGTATAAAATGCCGCTGAACAGCTACGTCCTGGCCGCGCGGCTGGAACAGGTGGCCGCGGCCGCCTCAGGGCGTCTGCGCACCATGAGCGATGGCCGCTACACCCTCAGCTACAGCGACGCCCTGGCCGGCGGCAATCAAAAATCCGGGCTGGGGCTGCAGGTGGTGGATGAATGGACGGGGCAGTCCAGGGACACGGCCACGCTCTCCGGAGGTGAGTCATTTATGGCCTCTCTTGCCTTGGCGCTCGGTCTGGCTGATGTGGTGCAGCAGGAAGCGGGTGGGGTGGATATTGAGACGCTCTTCGTCGATGAAGGGTTCGGCTCGCTGGACGAGCAGTCGCTGGAGCAGGTCATGGACGCGCTGGAGGGACTGCGGGCCGGGGGACGCGTCGTCGGGCTGGTCAGCCATGTGGCGGAGATGAAGCTCCGCATTCCGGCGCAGCTGCACGTGCACAAGGGCCGGACCGGGTCCACGGTTTCCGTGCTCGACGGCGCGGCCATGGCGAACTATTAGCGCAGAATTTCGACCAACAGCACCCAGGCGATGATGACAGAACCGATGAAGACCAGGATTGTGCCGGCAGCAATCCAGTAGACACCATCCGGATTAGAGCTGGTCAGCAAAATTCCACCGACGAGGAACGGAGCGATTTGGACGGGCCCGAACGCTGCCTTGGTGAGGCTCTGACCCAGCGGAATTTCCGCCCGAAGAAAGGTGATTTTCCGGCCGGCGTCAAGGTAAAGCGCCATAGCATCGGCAGCGAATAGCACCGTCTCGAGACCGAGCATGAGATCGGATTGGTCGGGGATGAGCGAGGCAGCCGAGACCACGACGATGAGGACGAGTGATCCGATGGTCGCGGCTCCGCGCGAGGGCATGGAAGGGATGGCGATGATTTTGGCGATGTTTACCGACATCGCAACGATAATGAGTCCGGCCAGCGCCGCTGCGGCTCCTGCGGTTGCGAGGAAGAATTCATGCCATTCGGAGTTCATGGCTGCCCGGCGGTCATGACGCGGCGGGATGTATGACGGCCACGCCGGCAGGTGGGAAGTAGCCGGCCAGCCATCTACGGGGCGCGCCGTGAAAGCGGCCGATGAAATATGTCACGTCAGCCTTTCCTCTCGAGCCGCGAAATGATGTAACCGCATAATAGCCGGGCGATTTTTTCCGTGCAAACACATTGTCAAGGTCTCCGCACGGTCAGGGTCTCTTCACGGTCACCCTGGATGGCCACGTGCGGATAGAATTACCGGTGAATCCGGGTTGCGCGCATCGGGAGGGGGGACGATGCGCATAGTTTGAGGCGACCGGAAAAATGACTACCCCTCTTCCCTCTCGGCCGGAAACGGCCGACCACCGCTCTGAGCCGGCGTTTACCGCCCCCGTTCCTCGCCCTGCCGTGGCCGGCTCGGCCGCACCCGGTACTGCTGCCTCCGGCGGAATCTCCGCTGCTGGCGGTCCGCCCGGATCACGTCGCGGCCTGCTGGGCCGTTATGCCTCCCTGCCGCGTCTGGCAGGGCCAGGATTCATCCCCCTTGGTCTGTTCGCCCGTGTCCCGCTGGCCATGCTCACCGTAGGCGTCCTGACCCTGGTCACCAGCGTCAGCCACTCGTACGCCATCGGCGGACTCGCGGCCGGCGCGGTCGGAATCGGCTCCGCGGCCGGTGCACCCGTCCTCGGTTTCCTGGCCGACAAATTCGGTCAGCGGCATGTTCTGCTCAGCGCCGCCGTATTGAACGCGCTGACCCTTGCCGCCGTCGTCGTACTTACCTACAGGGCCGATGGCTTTGCGTCGCCGGCCGTCGCAATGGTGCTCGGGGCCGCCCTCCTTAGCGGCGCCACCTCGCCGCAGGTTGGGCCATTGGCGCGGGTGCGCTGGATGTCGCTGAGCGTCCGGCTGCCGGCGGGGCAGCGGGATGCGGCCGTGGAGACCGCGCTGTCCTACGAAAGCACGGCCGACGAGCTGACCTTCGCGCTGGGCCCGGCGCTGGTCGGAATCCTGGCCTCGCTCGTGGCACCGTGGCTCCCGCTGGTGCTGGCGGCCGTGATGACGTTGCTTCTCGTCTCACTCTTTGCCGTCCACCCCACCGAGGCCGCCGTCCTCCGGCATCGGAAGGCCGAACCCGGGCCGGGCGCCGAAACGGCTGAGCCGGTCAGCCTGCTGCGGCTGGCCGTTCCCGTGCTCGGGATGGTCTGCATGGGGACCTTTTTTGGCGGCGCTCAGACCGGGCTGATCGCCTTCACCGGAAGCTTCAGCGCGTCCGAGCTGGCCGGACTGCTGTACGCGGTGATGGGGCTCAGCTCGGCCGTCGCGGCGCTCTCGGTGGCTTACTGGCCCGCGAGGTTCAGTCACCCGCAGCGCTGGGTGACCGTGGCAGCGCTGATGACGGTTCTCTCCCCGCTGCTGTTGCTTCCTGCATCCGTCCCCGCAATGATTGCCGTGCTGTTGGTCCTCGGCATACCGGTGGGGCCGGCCATGGTGACCATTTTCAGCGTTGGCGGGCTGCTGGCCCCCAGACGTTGGCTGGGCACCATCATGACCGCGCTGGCCAGCGGCATCGTTGCCGGCTCCGCCCTCGGCTCCGCACTGGCCGGCAGCGTCGCGCAATCCTCCGGGTATGCCGCGGCATTCCTGGTGTCCCTGGCCGCCGCGGCCGGCCTCTTTATTCTGGGCACCATTGCGGCGATGATGATGCGCGGGCGGACAGTGGCGGCGGGCGTCGTGAAGATCGAGCCCGAGCGACTTAACGAGCCGTGAGGTCATCCGAATCTTCCCTGTCCGTCTGCAACTCTGCTTCCGGACCAGGCACCCCCTTGCGCAATGTGCGGCGGTGAGTTCCCACCGCTACTGCGAGTGCGCCCAACGATGAGAATCGTTGCGACTGCGAACGTCATCCGCATTCCGGTGGCAACGGCAGCGGGAGGGGCCGTTTTGATGTCCATCGTCGCGGATCCAGACGCGAACAAGGCGCCCATCACGGATGCACCCGTCGTCTTCAACGCCGCGATAAGGTACGTCCAAAACAACACCGGATCGTTCTCACGCGCAGAGCTTGGTCTCCAGCAGTGGACCTGCCATGACCGCCTCCCTTTAGGAACCAGTCATCGTGCGAACCGCCACCCCGACACACGCCGGCAGTTGACCTGTTGTGAGCATCAATCGATCCTTACCACCATTGCGTGTACGACCGCAACGCAAAAGAACCGCCGACTGGGATCTGGCGTCCCAGGTGCGGACCCCCAACTGACAAATTGCGCAGGTTTTCAGCCGAGCTGCGCCTGGATGCGCTGCGCGCCCGCGGCCAGTCTTGTCCCTATCATCTCCGGCTGTTGAGTAGTCCGGATATAGACGACGGCCAGGGCGGCCGGGCGGTGGCCGGGAACCAGGATCGGGGAAGCCACCGAGGACACGCCGCTGATGACCTCATCATGGCTGACGGCGTAACCGAGGTCATGCGCAGCGGCGGCCTCGGCGCGGTAGGGTTGGTCCGGGACGAGCTCGCGCCAGCGCTGTGGAGTCAGTGCGGAGGCGATGGCGATTCCCGGCGCTCCGAGTGCCAGTGGATGGCGCGTTCCCGGACGCTGCGCCAGAGCCGCGCCCGACTGCCGGGGCTCCACGGTCACCAGGGTGACGCAGTCCTCCCCATCCCAGATCCCGACAAAAGCCGTCATATTCAGCTCTTCGGCCAGCGCGGTGAGCTCGGGCAGCGCGGCCGTCTGCAGATCGCGGGAAACACTGCGGGCCAGCACTGCCAGGCCCGCCCCCGGAAGCAGACGGCCGCCGTCGTCGCGCACCACCAATGAATGATCCTCCAACGTGCGCAGAATGCGGTAGGCGATTGACCGATGTACGCCGAGTTCCGCGGACAGCTCGGCAATGGACAGCGGCGCTGATGCCGCCGCCAGAATTTCCAGCGCGCGGACGCCGCGCGAAAGTGTCTGGGAATGGCTGGGGGAGTCGGCCACGGTTTTCCTTTCTAGGACCGGGGTTCTTGTGCCCTGGCTCACAGTCGAATACAATTCAATAGTAGAGCAAACAGTTCAATTATGGAACGTGAGTCCGCTGAGGAACCGATGATGACAGCGAAGGCAGAGGGAAAGGGGCCCGATCCCGTTTCCCTTTCGACAGGGCGCCCCAGTGCTCTCACGCCCCGGGCACACCATTTTCGCGGCAGCCTGGGCCGCTTTGCCACGGGGGTGGCCATCGTGACCTTTGATGGCGTCACCAAGCGGCACGGGATTACGGTCAATTCCTTCACCTCCGTCTCCATGGAGCCGCCTCTGGTGCTGGTGAGCATTGCGCGGAGCACCAAGGCGCACGATGAACTCGCGGGCCGGCCGTTCACGGTGAATATTCTCGGTGCCGAACAGCGCATGCTGGCGATGCATTTTGCCGGCCGGCCCGGACCCGATCCGGTCTGGGTGGAAGGTGGATCCGCACCGAGGCTCTCTCACGTGCTGGCCTATTTCGAATGCCAGCCGTGGGCGGCCTACGACGGCGGAGACCACACGCTGTATCTGGGCGAAGTCACGGATTTCGACTACCGGAGCGGGGATGCGCTGGCGTTCGCCAATAGCAGCTTCACTACCATTCCGGAGAGCCAGCTGGGCGTGGAGGACCTCCTCTAGCCGCCTTGGCCGGGCCGACGGCGGGCATGCACCGGCATGTGGTGATCGATGGCGAGGTGGTCTCGGAGAACATCGCCGAGCACCCTGCCTTCCGGAATGTGGCCCGCACCTACGCCAAGCTATTCGACATGCAGCATGATGCCGCATACCAGGACGCGTTGACCTACACCTCGCCCACCACCGGAGACAGGGTGGTCGCCTCGTTCCAGGTCCCGCGGACCCCGGAGGACCTTCGGCGCCGCCGCGCCGCCATCCGGACTTGGGCCGAATATTCCAATGGGTTCCTGGGGCGCACCAGTGACTACATGAACAGCTCCCTGACCGCGCTGAGCGCAGCGGAGAAGTGGTTCTCCCAAGCGGACCCGATGTTCGGGGAGAACATCCGCAAATACTACGAGCACTGCCGGGAATGACCTACTCGCCACGCACACCCTGATCCCTCCGCAAGTGAACCGCTCGGTCTCCGGCAGCGAGCAGCTCGGCGGCCAGCGCCAGCCGCTTCGAGGAGATGGATGCCGTCGTCGTATTTGACGACGTTTTTGTGCCCAACGAACGCATTTTTATGCTCGGTCACCCGGAACTGTGCAACGGCTTCTGCTCCGAGACCGGTGCGGGCGCGCTGATGACCCACCAAGTGGTCACCCGCACCATCGCCAAGAGTGAATTCTTCCCGGGCCTGGCCAGTGAGCTGGCCGCGTCCATCGGCATTACGGCTTCCAGCACATTCAGGAGGATCTGGCCGAGCTGATCCAGACGGTGGAGGTCGGCAAGGCCCTGATGACGGCGTCCGAGGCGGAGCCGGAAATGACGGACGATGGCGTGCTGTTGCCGAAGTGGACGACGCTCAACGCCGCGCGTAACTGGTACCCGAAGGTCGCGCAGCGCTTCCCCGGCGATTATCCGCAAGTTCTCCGCCAGCGGGTTGATGGCGCTGCCAGGGGAGGCCGATGTGAACAGTTCCGCGCTGCCGGACATTGAGCTGTACCTGCAGGCCAAGACACTGACCGGACCCGAGCGCGTGCGGTTGTTCAAGCTGGCCTACGACGCGAGCATTTCCTCCTTTTCCGGACGCCAGGCACTGTACGAATACTTTTTCTTCGGCGATCCGGTGCGGATGGCCGGTGCTCTCGTCAACTGCTACGACCGCGAGCCCGTCCGCGCCCGGGGTGCGCAGTCTTCTGCAGCGCGAGGACTAAGCCCATCGGCCCGGCCCGGCACCGGACCGGCACGCGGCCGCCACCCGGCCCGCCGCCGTCGTCGCCTGTGGTCCGCGTGTCACATGTGCTCCGCATCACAATAGGATGGTAGGTTTCTTACCAACTGAACGATCTGTCGGTAATTCATCGCTCGCACCATTGAATTCGCTCGAACCACGAATTTCGGAGGAAAAATGTCCAGTACAGCAACCGAGGGTGTTCAAGAGGGCCCGCGGCTAAAAATGTCCGGCGAGGACCGCAAGGTGGTGGCCGCCACGATGGTGGGGACCACCATAGAGTGGTACGACTTCTTTATTTACGCCCAGGCGGCCGGGCTGATTTTTGCCCAGCTGTACTTTAGTCCGCTCGGCTCCACCGGGGCGCAGCTGGCTTCGTGGGCATCGCTGGGCATCAGTTTCCTCTTCCGGCCCCTCGGCGCGGTCGTTGCCGGCCACCTCGGGGACCGCGTGGGCCGCAAGGCCATGCTGGTGCTGACGCTGCTGATGATGGGAGGGGCGACGGCGTTGATTGGTCTGCTGCCGACCTATGCCGCCATTGGCATCGGGGCGCCCATTCTGCTGATCCTGCTGCGCATTATTCAGGGCTTTTCCGCGGGCGGCGAATGGGGCGGGGCCGCGCTGATGTCCGTGGAACATGCGCCCCTAAGCCGCCGCGGTCTGTTCGGCGCGTATCCGCAGATTGGTGTGCCGGTCGGACTGATCCTCGCATCGCTGGTGATATTCGTGCTGCGGGCGGCGCTGGGAACGGAGGCATTCCTGGCCTGGGGCTGGCGGGTGCCGTTCCTGCTCTCTCTTGTGCTGATTTTGATCGGCTACGTAATTCGTCGGGCCGTCGCGGAAAGCCCGGTGTTTGTGGAAATGGCACAGCGGAAGAAGGAGTCTTCGGCGCCCCTGGGCGTGCTGTTCCGCAGCCATAAGCGCAATGTCATCCTCACTGCCGTAATCTTCATCGGCAACAATGCCGCCGGGTATATGGTCATCGCCTTCTTCTCCTCCTATGCCACCAAGACGCTGAAAATGGATACAGCGCAGGTCCTGCTGGCCATTGTCGTGGCGTCCGTGGGCTGGCTGACGTTCACCCTGTACGGGGGCGCCCTTTCGGACCGGATCGGCCGGGTACGTACCTTCCAGATCGGATACGCCTGGATCTTTGTCTGGATGGTCCCGATGTTTCTGCTGATCGATACCGCGAACATCTGGATCTTCGGTGCCGCGGTGTTCGTGCTGACCGTTGGATTGGGACTCTCCTATGGGCCGATGTCCGCCATGTACGCGGAAATGTTCCCGGCCAATGTGCGCTACTCCGGCGTTTCCATCGGGTACGCCTTGGGCGCCATTCTCGGCGGTGCTTTCGCTCCGCTGATCGGTGATGCCCTGATGGGTGCGTTCCACTGGTCTCCGTCTGTCGGGATCTACATCATGGTCCTCTGCGCCATTTCCTTCATCGGTGCCACCATGGTCAAGGAGACCCGCGGTACTCCGCTCGGCGTGGCGGGTGGGAAGCTGAAGTAGCCGTGGCCCTGCAGCTACTGAACCCTGCTGCGCCGTCGGTCCAGCGGGCGGTCCCAAATTTCCTGCCGAGTCGTCCCGAGTTGGGGATAGTCAGCTCATCGAAAGTGTGATAACCGGTGATCTCACCGCCGAACGGATGATATCCAAACGTGCCGGCCCGTGTCAGCGGAGACCCAGGAAGGATTGTCCTAAGGAATAGGCGTTGCACCGGGTCCGGTAGCCCGGCAATCTCCTCGCTGGTGAAGATCGCACCACTAGGTGCGTGGGTCAGTAGTCCGTCCTAGTTTTAAAACGCCGGCGAATTATTTAAAACGCCGGCGGATTAGCCGGGCTGCCGGATGTGGGGCTGGGAGAATTGGGGTATGGATGCCGGTTCCCAGGATGGTTTGTTCGCCGAGTCGCTCGTGGGGCCCCTCGTGCCTCCGGCCGTTGATGAGCCGATGGATGCCAACGGCGGGGCCAGGAAGCGGTTCCGGGGGTTTGAACCCGAGGCGGTGATGCTGGTCCCGCCGTCACTGGATGAGTGGCTGCCGCAAAACCATCTGGCCCGGTTCATTGCCGAAATGGTGGACACGGAGCTGGACCTGGCCCGCTTCTACAAGTCCTATGCGAAGGCCAAGGGCCAGCCGCCGTATGATCCGCGCCTGATGCTGCGCATCGTCCTGTACGGATATTGTGTCGGGGTCCGCTCCTCGCGGGAGTTGGAGCGGGCATGTACGGATGTGGTCGCGTTCCGGTGGCTGGCCGCGCAGCAGGCCCCTGATTTCCGCTCGATCGCCCGTTTCCGCGAACGCCACCTCGCGGCCCTGGCGAACGTGTTCCTCCAGGCCCTGGAACTGTGCCGGGCCGCGGGTATGGTCTCCCTGGGCAGGGTGGCCCTGGACGGGACGAAGGTGCGGGCCAACGCGTCCCGGCACAAGGCCATGAGCTATGCCCGGTTGAGCGCGAAGCAGAAGGTCCTGGCCGATGAGATCAGCGACCTGATGGAAGAGGCGAAGACCGTCGACGCGGCCGAGGACGCCCGCTTCGGGCCGGGCACTCGCGGGGACGAACTCCCCGCGGAGCTGGCGAACAGGCGGGCCCGGGCCGCGGCGATGGCCACGGCCCGTGCCTCACTGGAGGAAGAAGCCGCTGCCAAGGCCCGCCAGCTCGCGGAAGAGAAGGCCCGGTCCCGCGGCGATGATGACGAGGACATCACCGCTGCCGGCGACACTGCCGCTGCGAAGGCCGAGCCGAAGCCCACGGCGCAACGGAACTTCACGGACCCGGACGCGCGGATCATGAAAACCGCGGATGGTTCATACCATTACTGCTACAACGGCCAGGCCGTCGTGGATGCTGACCACCAGGTAATTGTTGCCACCAGATTGAACAACGTGGCCGTGGATGTGCAGCAGCTGGCCCCCATGATCGAACACACGGCTGTCTCTGTAGGTGCAATGCCCACGACGTGGAGTGCCGACGCCGGGTATTGCTCGGCAGCCAACCTCGAGCACGTCAAAGACGTTGAAACGGCTCATTCAACCGAGTTCTTCATCTCCACCCGACGCATGAAACACGGTACGCCGATTCCCGAGTCGCCCCGGGGCAGGATCCCGGCCAACGCGAGCCTGGCAGAACGGATGGGACGGAAACTCAAAACCAAGAAGGGCAAGAAAATTTATGCCCGGCGCAAAGCGATCGTTGAACCGGTCTTCGGCCAGATCAAGACCCGGCAGGGCAAAAACGTGCTCCTGCGCGGCATGGAGAAGGCAGCGCGTGAGTGGGAGTTGCTGGCAGGGTGCCACAACCTAATGAAGCTCTTCAGCCACCGCACCCGGGCGGCCTCCCTGGCGCGGATGTAGAACGGGGGCCGGCAACGGGGCAGCCCCGGGACGCCAACGGCGGCTCTTCACACCTCGCTGAACGATCCCTCGGGGCGGGGGCGCCTCCTTCAAAGGAAATTATTACCGGCATCAGGATTCATCGGCTGCCACGCCGCCGAACATCAAACGGCTAAAACCACTACCGACCCATGCACCTAGGGACGTCTTTGAGCCGCAGTTCCCACTCGGACAAACTCTTTGGTTCGCGCTGATCCGAGCTCCTGACGATTCGCCTACGATGGCGACAGGATTCGGTCTCATCGTGTGAAGCAGTCGCCGGAGTACGACGAGTGTAGTGGCTGCAATGAAACTGATGGGAATCATCACCGACCAGCCCGGGACCTCAGCTCTAACCTGCGCCACGAAAGGCGTGCGGAGAATTGGCAGGCAGGTGAAGCCAAGGAAGACCAACGATCCTGCGGCCGGTGGCGTAGGCGACCCGGTCGCGACGAAGCAGTAGCACGCCGCTGGCGCAGACGGTGGGAAGAAAGAGTGCGAGGTCGAGCACGTATACGGGGTTGGTCGGGACCTCCCAGGTGGTTGCGCTGGTTGACGGTTGACCGGCCAGCACGTCTGGGCCGATCTCGCTCAACCACAAAACGGTGGGCAAGACCGCCGCCGTAATCAGGAACCACCCCGGCAGACGCACTGCCGCGCCAGCGAAAACATGCCCTCATGCCTGGCATGTTCAGCGAAGCCGAACTACCGGCCACGGTGTACACAGATAGGCCGAGTACTGCCACCCAGACAAGGGACAGCGGCTATTTGCGAACCGGCCATGCAGCCCCTACCAGGTTCCTGCCCTGAGGAACACGACCCCGGTGAACAATTCGAGACCGATCAGAGTTTCGTTCGCCCCGGGACCGCGGTTGCGATCATCGGATCCGCTTCGCAGCCGCGAGTGGCCGCGTTGTCCACGTACTGAGTATGGTTGACCTCCCCACAAACTTCCACGGCTCGACGCCAAAACACGACGACCGCGGATGGCAATAGCCGAGGTCATTCCCGCTTTAGTGCTTCAAGGTGCACGCGAACTGTGGGGCCGCCCACTTGGGAGTTGCCGAGGCTTGCCCCAGAAGAGGAAACCCCAACTGATGCCGTCAGGTGTCCGCTGGTGGTTCCCCCACTGACACGCCGTTACCGGGCATCAGTTGGCCGTTGGTGCAGGAGATTCTTGAACAATATGACGGACTGTGCAGAGGGAAAAGCGCCAGGCCAAGGGCCGCGGGAGACGGTGGCGCACGTGGTTGCGGCGCCGTTCCTCACTCCCTTTGACACGGGGGATTGCAGGTGGGATGCTCGCCTTGCCGGGTGATGAGGAACGGCCCGCGTGAAAGCGACTGTTGAGCGAAAGGTGACGGATATGGATGCGCCGGAGCAACTAAAGCCTTCAAAACCCAAGAACCGCTCGTGGTGGATCAGCACGAACCACATTGTCCACTGCTATGCGAATCCGGCGGCCGACTGCGTTGTTACGTCACTTTAGGGGACCGCTGAGCAGGCGGCGACATCTTTTCACGATGCCGAGCTGGTGAGGGCGACGGGTGACATCAATGCCATCCTGACGAGGGTTGAGGAGAAAAAGGCTCAGGGCAGGAGCCTGTCCTTTATCGTGGTCGGCAACAGGCCGTTCCTGGTCTGGACAACACCGAGTGCGACAGGTCCCGATGAACCCGGGGCGATTGGTCCCCACGACGAATTTCAGACACTTATAAAGGCACTCGGACTGAAGGCGGACTTGGCTGCCAAACCGCATAAGCGCTCCTGGATACTCGGCCCGATCACGCACAAGATTTATTGCTTTGCGAGCCCGGCCGGTGACTGCCTTGTTCATGGATTATGGGAATCAGCAGGTGGGGCGGCGACATCTTTCCACGATGCCGAGCTGGTCAGGGCGACAGGCGACATCAACAGCATCCTGACAGGGATCAATGCGAAAGCGGGCCGGGGCAAGGACCTGTCCCTGATCGTGGTTGAAGATAGGCCCTTTTTGGTCTGGACCGAACCCGGCGCAGTTGGTTCTCATGATGATCCCGACGCCATCGAAAAGGCACTGGGGCTGAAAGGGCAGAGGTAGGCACCGGATGCCTCTGCCCGGGTCGTGCGGTCTGTGCGACGGATTCGAAGGCGCGGTGAAAGCCGGTCTGATGCAAAGTTCTGGGCCGGACGCGGCGGCTTGCTCATCACTTGCAAAATCGGCCGCCAGGCAACGAATTCAACAGCCGCCGGGACTCCTCGGACCCTGTAACCGGGCCACCTCCGCGTCGCTGACCTGTTCGAAGTCCAGGTAGGCATTGCCGACGGCGCGGAAATTGCCAGGGATGCGCAGACAGATCACCGAATCCGCCGCTCCGGCGACGGTCTTGTATGCTTCCAACGAGCCGACGGGTACGGCGGCGACGACGGCGGCAGGGCCTCCACGGCGGACTGCCTCCACTGCCGCAAGCATGGTGAAACCGGTGGCAACACCGTCATCGGTCAGGATGACAGTCATGCCCGCAAGATCGGTATCCGGGAGACCGTAGTCCGCAACCCGCCGCAGCAGCTCAGCGCGCTCGCGGTCTTCCACTTGATTCAGGTCTGCTCGGGTGATCCCACTATGAAGCAGCCGGTCCACGAATGGCGGATTGATCACGCGCACGATGTCACCTCGGCAGATGGCCAAGGCGCCGAAGGCGGTCTCGGGCTGACCGGGAACGCCGAGCTTTCGGACAATCAGAGCCCCGGATGGAATGCCGAGCTCAGCGCCGACCGCCACAGCAACGGGAACACCGCCGCGCGCCAGCCCAAGCGATATCGCCTCCGGACGGTTCCTGAACTGCGGCAGGGCCGCTGCCAGACACCGTCCGGCTTCCGCTCGGTTGGTATAGCGTCGCATCATGGTGCTTTCCCGGCCTCCGCGACCAGACTACTCCGCTTCCGCGACGCCATTGGGGTGAGCCGGATCGCCATAGGCCCCGCCGGTGCGCTGTCATACGATCGACGTATGACAGCGCGCCGTTTTGTCCAGGCTGACGTTTTGACCCGCATTCCATTTCGGGCAACGCGGTCGCCGTCGTGTTTGACGCCGACTCGCCTTTTCCGCCTTCATTGATCAGCAGAATGGGGCCGCCTGGGTGGGGCGGCAACACGGCGACGTGCATTAGCGGCGAGGTGTCCAGCTCACGGGTTCGACGGCGAATTTGTCGCTCCCGCCCCAAAACGTGAGGACATGTTGTGACAACGCACCGGAAACAGGAACCGGAGTATGTCCCGGATCCCGGGCGCTGGCGGGTTCTCATGGTTTTGCTGGTAACGATTTTCATGTCGCTGGTGGGCGTGAGCATTGTCAACGTGGCGCTGCCCTCGATCCAGACGGGTCTGGGGGCCAGCCAGTCGGAGATCCTATGGGTGCTCTCCGGCTACGCGCTTACATTCGGGGTGGTACTGGTCGCGTCGGGCAGGGCCGGCGACATATTTGGCAGGGCGCCGCTGTTCCTGACCGGCGTGGGTATTTTTACCGTTTCGTCGGTGGCGGCCGGGCTGGCCGTGGACCCCCTGATGCTCAACGTTGCCCGGTTTGTCCAGGGCCTGGGTTCCGGGCTGCTTAACCCGCAAGCCGTGGGGATGATTCAGCAGTATTTCCGCGGGGCAGAGCGCGGTAAGGCCTTCGGCATGTTCGGCAGCATGGTGGGCATTGCGGTAGCCATCGGGCCGGTGTTGGGCGGGGCGCTCATCGAGTTGGGCGGAGTACAGCAGGGGTGGAGATGGACATTTGAGCTGCCGCGAGGAATTCGGACAGCGGAATTGGTGGATTCTTCTACGCTGCAAGGGCTGGCTGTTGATAACCATAGTGGACTTCATTAGGGCGTCGGTAATCGAGCGCAGAGTGTCGGCGCCGACTATTGTAAAACCCCTCAATATAGCGGATCACGTCGCTGCGGGCTTGTGATTTCGTCGCGTAAACGGTCCGGTAGACACGCTCGTTCTTGAGCATCGAGAAGAAGGATTCCGCCATACTGTTATCCCAACACACGCCCGTGCGGCCCATCGATGAGCGCATCCCCAAGCCGGTCACCAAGGCCCGAAACCCGGCCGAGGTATACACGCTGCCGCGGTCGGAATGCCAGATCGCGTCCGGCTCTATCAGGGTCGTTGCGGCGGCGTTGTTAAGGGCGTCGGCGACGAGTTCGGTGCGCATGTGATCGGCGATGGACCAGCCGACGACCTTCTTGGAGTAGCAGTCAATGACGGTGGCCAGGTAGATGAACCCTTGCCAGGTGTGGATGTAGGTGATGTCGCCGACAAACTTCACCCCGGGGCGAGTGGCGGTGAAGTCACGGTTGACGAGGTCGGGCATGTTGGCCGCAGCCAAGGCGTCGGCCTCGGTCGTGACCCGGAATGGCCGGGGTTGGCAGGCCACAAGGCCCTCCTGGCCCATGAGCTGCCGCACAAGTTCGGGTGAACATTCAGTCTGCTCCGCGGCGAGGTCGGCGTGGATCCGACGATACCCGTAGGTGCCTTCAGACTCCTCGAAATAGTGTTGGATCCGCGCTATCAGGGCCTTCCGGCGAGTGGCAGTCGCCGATTGCGGGCGCGTCAGCCAGTGGTAGAAGCCGGACGTCGAGACGCCTAACCAGCGGCACATCTTCACGACCGAATTCAGGTTGGCGGGCTCAGTTTTTTGGGAGTCGATGTATTCGTACTTGCTCACTACCGCTGCTCCCGCGCGAAGTAAGCGGCCGCTTTTTTTAAGAAGAGAGTCTCGGCTCGAAGCTCCTGATTTTCCCTCTCGAGCTCCTTCAAGCGAGCCCGTTCCGGCAACGTCAGGTCCGTCTCGGTGCCCCCGTTGGCCTCACGGTATTTGTTCAGCCAGTTGCGCAGAGTCTCGGGGCCGACACCGTAAGCGGTGGCAACATCCCTGATGGGTCTGGACGTGTTGATCACCTCACGACACAACTCGTCTTTGAACTCCTGGGTGAAACGCCGGCGTGCTGCAGTCATGCTGATCTCTACTTTCAGTAGACCCCCATTTTAAGAGGGCCCACTGTCCGAAAACTCCACAGCAGCTCAATTCCTTGTCAACGTTCCGGTCGGAATTCTGGCCATAGTGCTCGCGCTGCTGTGGTTTCCCCGCCCGCTGCTGAACGCGAGGTCGTCCGGCCGGGCCGGAGTGCAGGAAGCCACCCGGGACGCGGCGAAGGAAATGACTTACGACGACGTGAAGGAAGGCCGCCGGCGTTCGGCGGCTCCGGCGTCGGACCAGCCACGCCAACTGGATCCTGTGGGAGCGGTCCAGCTCGGCGTGGCCGTGCTGGCCCTGCTGCTGCCCTTTGTTGAGGCAAGGGCAAGCTCTTCCGGATGGCTGTGGGCACTGCTGCCGGTCGCACTTGTGCTCGGCCTGTGCTGGGTGCTGTGGGAGCACCGGTATAAGTCCAGCGGTCGCAGCCCGATGGTCGATCTGGCCATTTTCAAAACCCGCAGTTTTTCCGTCGGCACGTTGCTGATCGGCCTGTACTTCCTGGGGATCACCAGCGTCTGGGTTCTGGTGGCGCAGTACATGCAGGAGGGCTTAGGGCATTCGGCCCTCGAGAGCGGCACCATCGGTCTGCCCAATGCGGTCCTTTCCGCGGTGACGGCGAATATGGCCGGGCGGCGCGTCTTCCGCTATGGCAGGAAACTTGTGGCCGCCGGCATGGTCAGCGTCTTGGCGGGCCTGGGACTCAGCGTCCTGGTGATCGAGCTTCATGCGCACGGCACCGTGAGCGAATGGTGGTTGCTGGCAACGCTGGCGCTGGTCGGTGCGGGGCAGGGCGCGGTGGTCAGCCCGAATCAGACCCTGACACTGGCCGAGGTCCCGCTGCAGTATGCGGGCAGTGCCGGCGGCATCATGCAGACCGCGCAGCGTGTTGGGACGTCGGTGGGGATCGCCCTTGTGACGGCCGTCGCTTTCACCGTCTTGGCCAGCTCCGACTGGGCACAGGCGATCACCGCCGGCTTCGGGCTGATCGGCGCCGTCATTGTCTCGGCCCTGCTGGTGGCGGTGCGCGACGTACGGTAGGGGCGACGCATCGGCGCCTGATTTTGGCACGCCGGATCGGGCACGCCTGAGCGGGGCAGTCGACGGCGTCTGCCGTCGTCGCGCTTCTGCGCCGTCGCTTCACTGTGCCGGTCCGGCCATACCAGCTCTGCAGATTACCGCCATCCCCGGGAACGTCCTGGCCCTTCCTGCCACCGTCAAACCTTCGGCGTGCCGGCCGGTGGACCCTTCGGCCGGTAGCGTCGGGTGCGTTTCGCCAGCCATTCTTCGCGGTAGGCGTCCGTCTCGCGTGCCTTCTTGTTGCCGGCCGAAACTCCAAGCCATGAACCTATTCCAGAGCCAACCCCTGCGAGCGCATATCCCCAGCCGCAGTACATAGACGCCGCGACGCCGATAACCAGAACAATGATAGCGAACAGAACAATCTTGGTTCTTCTGCTCACGGTGTTCCTTATACCCGGGCTCCTCTGCTAGTCCTTGGCCAGAATGTCATCGGCCAGCCGGACGAGTTCCGGTGCGGCGTCTGCAGTAATCGCGGCGCCGGTTTTGGTGGCGGTCGCGGCCAGGGTGCCTTTGAGTGCTGTGACGGTCAGCGTGGTCTGGGTTCTCCCGTCAGCCGTGGTCTGGGTGGCCAGCGCTCCGAATGACTTGTCCCCGCTGGTTTTGACCTCAACCGGCTGGATCTGACTGGTGATCTTTTGGCCACCGGCTTCGATGGTAAAGGTGGCACACTGGGCGGCGGCTTCGTTGGACTTTGCGAGCTGGCCGACCATGATCTGTGGATCCTTGACGGCAACGACGGTGACAACGACGGCGGTCTGCTCCGCTGCCGATTGGCTGGTCCCGCCGGCGTAGGTGCTGCCCTCGGGGATCTGTCCGTTGTCGGCGGCAAATACATTACAGGCCGCCGGAGTGACGACCGCACTTTGGAGCAGCTGGCGGGCCTTCGCGATGCCCTGGTCCACTTGTGCCGCCGGGATTACCGAAAAGGGTTGCCCTTGGGCATCCTTCAAACCAGAAAGCAAGGTGGCCAGTTCTTCATTGGTGTGGGTCTCCGGAGTACTCGTGGCAGCCGGCGTGGGCGTGGAGCTGGACACAGCCGGGGAAGGGCCCGCGGCGGCTGCGGAGGAATCCGCCCCCGGAGCTCCGCCTCCGCACCCCGCTAAGGCCAATGCCAGCACCCCGGTTGCGGTGGCGATCATCAACGGCGCCGTGCGTCGTTGGAAGCCCTGCCGTTGCAATCCACTGTCTTGGACGCCACTGATTTGGAATTTACTGCCTTGGAATCCTTGGAATCCTTGGAATCCTTGGAATCCTTGTGGTGGCTGCGCGCTCCGTTGTTTCATATGCCGGCCCTCCGGATCGTAAGTGACGTCGATAGGGAAAACGTACATTCTCAGTAGGGTGAAAAATATAGGTACTTCGGCCGAAAGAGTAGGTACCCGGGTGGGAGGGTTGGTGACCTTGAGCGGACGGACCTGCACGTCCGCCATTGCGCCGCCGTGGTGTTTGTCTCGATAGCCGTAAGCCTGTGGGTTGCCCGTCCTGTGAGATGCCCGTTGGGTCCGGCGACTCCCATTCCGGGGCCGGCAACCGGAGATTCCGAACCGCGAACCGTTGGATTGAAACCGTATTAGGACTAGCCTGAAGACGCATCGTGCAGGCATAACCACACTGGGAGATGAATATGACTGATAACACCTATCGCATCATCGAGGTCGTCGGAAGCTCGACCACGGGCTCCGACGACGCCATCGCGAACGCCGTCGAGCGGGCGAGCAAGACCTTGGAGAATCTGGATTGGTTCGAAGTGATTGAGGTCCGCGGCCATATTAAGGACGGCTCGATCGAGCACTACCAGGCGCACATCAAGGTTGGGTTCAAGCTCAACGGGCCGGCGGCATAGTTGGGTTCAACGGTCCGGCATAGTCTCCGATAGCCGCAGGATGTCCTTGACCAGCCGTGGATCGCCTCAACTCTCGCACCGCGCTACCAGCAGCATAGGCAAGATCGAACCTGCACGGCGCGCCGGGGGCATTGCTAAGCCTGCGATCGTCTGTCATCAGCGGGAGGTCGGGGCACACCGCCAAGGCCACGTAGAGCGCACCGACGGAGCCAGGAGGAACTGCTCCTGGCGGATTCTCTCTTAGCCGGCCAGGAATTCGATCGCGGCGTTCTTGAAGGCCCGTGAGGTGACGGCGTTCGTGTGGTTGCGGCCGGGGAGCAGCACCTGTTCGCTGAGGCTGCTGAGGGCCGCCAGGTCCCCCATGGTCGCGGCCCTTTCATCCTTATCTCCGGCAATGAGCAGCATCGGCATCTTCGGCACCGCCTCGGCCGGATCAAACGGCTCGAGTTTAGCCGCCTCGATCAGGGACAAGAGGGAGAAGAGGTTATTGGACGGCAGTAGTTGCGCCATTTTCAGCAACGCGGCAGTGGACGCATCCGCAATGGGCGTGCCGTCCGCCAGATACTGCTGAGCCGCAGGAAGATCAAAGGCAGCCAGCGGATCCAGCCCACCCGCCCCGCCCAGCACCAGACGGTGCACTAGCTCGGTCTGTGTGGCGCCGAATTCCCAGGCCAGTCGGGACCCGAGGGAATAGCCGATTACATCGAGCCCCGTGGTGGTGTCACCGTCGTGCAGCGGGCGAACGCCGCGGTCGGAAACGAGTTGCAGGATATCCGCCCGGATCCGGCTGGGCGTGTATGAATCCAGGTCGTCGGGTGCGGCGCTTCCGCCGTGGCCGGGCAAGTCGACGGTGATGACCCTGCGGCCGGCGCTGTTCAGCGCACTCAGCCAGCCGGTGTCGGCCCAGTTCAGTTTTGCGGAGGAGGCGAATCCGTGCAGCAGCAGCACTGGGCGCAGGCCCGCATCGGCTGCCGGCTCATACGTCTGGATGTACAGCTGCGGATCCGTGCCCTCGACGGTGTGGCCGGGGAGCTGCGCGGAGTGCCTGCCGTGAGTTTCCATTCGCCTGGCTCCTGTGCGTTTCGGTGGAATCGTTCCATGTCCGAGTATTCCATCTTTCGTTCCGGTTCAAGTCCGGTGAACCGTCCGCATCGTCCGCATCGTCCGCTGTCGTCCGCGTCACCCAGCCACCCGCCGTCGGCAACCGTCCGCCGTCGTGCTTAATCGTCCTCCGGCGGCGCAGTGAGCCGGACGCGGCGCCGGGGCGCCTCTTCGACCGGCACGGTTCCCACGATCCCCGCCGTGTTGTCCGGAACCTCAAAGACAATCAGCGGCTCACCGACGGCGATGGTGCCGCCGGGCTCGCCATGAATGCGCACTACCTTGCCGGCCTGCGGTGACGGCAGTTCCACCGCGGACTTGGTGGTCTCCACCTCCACCAGCGGCTGATTGCGCTCCACCTGATCCCCGGGCGCCACCAGCCACTCCAATACGGTGGCCTCGATCAGGCCTTCACCGAGATCCGGCAGGGGGAACGAAATTTCAGCCACGGCGGTACTCCAATACGCGTTGCATGCCGAACAGGATCCGGTCAATGTTGGGGATGTATTCGTCTTCAAGATCGCCCGACGGGTACGGCACATCGAACCCGGTGACCCGTTCCACCGGTGCCCTGAGCGTGCCGAAGCAGCGCTCGGTGACCAGAGCTGCGACTTCGGCGCCCAGTCCGGCCGTCAGCGGGCCCTCATGGACGACGACGGCGCGCCGGGTTTTGGTGACGGAGGCCGCCAGTCCTTCGGCGTCGATCGGTTTGAGCCAGCGCAGGTCCAGCACCTCGACGTCGATGCCGTCTTCGGCGGCCAGCTCGGCTACCTGCAGGCAGCGGGCGACCATTGCGCCCCACGCGATCAGGGTGAGGTGTTGGCCGGTGCGGACGACTTTGGAACCGAGATTGTCGTTGGCAGCGTTGGCAGCGTTGGCAGCGTTGGCAGCGTTGGCAGCCGCAGAGGTGTCGCCGACGCCGGCCGCGGCGTCCGCACCCTCGTCGAACCCGCCGCCGTCGAACCCGCCGCCGTCGAACGCGCCGCCGTCGAACGCGCCGTCGTCGAACACCACCACGCCCTTTTGCCAGTAGCGCGACTTGGGCTCCATAAACACGACGGGGTCAGGCAGGGACGCGGCGTACTTGAGCTGATGGTAGGCCTCGTGCGGGGACGACGGCGAGACCACCTTGAGCCCGGGCACGTGGGCAAAGAGCGCCTCTAGGCTTTCGCCATGCAGCTCGGGCGCACGGATGCCGCCGAAGCTGGGCACACGCAGGGTCACCGGCATGGGCAGAGTGCCCCGGCTGCGGTAGTTCATCCGGGCCAGCTGGCAGACGATCTGGTTCACCGCCGGGTAGGAGAAGCCGTCGAACTGGACCTCGGGGATGGGGTGCAGACCGGCCATGGCCAAGCCGACGCTCATCCCGAGGATGCCGGACTCCGCCAGTGGGGTGTCGAAAACCCGGGCGGCGCCGAACTCGGTTTGCAGGCCGTCGGTGATCCGGAATACTCCGCCGAGCACACCCACGTCTTCACCCAGCACCACGGCCTTCGGGTCCCCGGCCAGGATTTCACGCAGGGCCAGGTTCAGTGCCTGCTGCATCGACATGGTTTCCGTGCGGCCAACGGGCTGAGCGTTCCCGCCGGCAATCGGCTCCAAATTGTGCCGCGCACGGACTCTGTCCGGAGCGTCGCTCAGGCGCCCGTCCACGCCCTGAACGCCCAGCTCGGCCGCCCCCGCGTCCGCCGCCCCGGCGACCTCGACGTTGTGCCGGGCGGCCTCCAGATCGCTGGAATGAACGTTAATCTGATCGGTTGGGGTGTTAGACATGTTCGGACTCCTCGCGCCAGCGCCGTGCCTGTCCGGCCAGCGCCGGGGTGGATTCCTGGAAAACAAAATCGAACATTTCGGTGCCGGGTCTGGGGCCCAGCGCGGCCACCCCGGCCCGGATCTCCTCCTCTTCCGCCTTTGCCGTTTTCAGTGCCTCGGTGAAGAAGGCATCATCGGCGAGTCCCTCGGCAAGCAGACGGTCCCGGAGCACAACGAGCGGATCCGTGCCCGCGTCCGTGCTTTCCGCTTCCAGGGTTCGGTACCGGCCCGGATCGTCGCTGGTGGAATGCGGCCCGCGGCGGTACGTCATGGCTTCGATAACCATGGGGCCTTTACCGGCGCGGCAGTGTGCCAGCGCCGTGCGCATGGCCCGGACGACGGCCACCACGTCGTTGCCGTCGATCTGCAGCGACGGTATCCCGTAGCCGGCGGCGCGCGCGGCGACGGATCCGCCGGCCACCTGTCGTTCGGTGGGTACGGAGATGGCCCAGCCGTTGTTCTGCGTGAAGAACACCACCGGGGCCTTCATCACGGCGGCAAAGTTCATTGCCTCATGCACATCGCCCTGTGAGCTGGCGCCGTCGCCGAAGTAGCTTACGGCCACGCCCTGCTTTTCCGGCGGAAGGCCGGAGAGTTTCTGCCCGTGCGCCCAGCCGACGGCGTGCAGCACTGACCCGGCCACAACGGCCTGGATGGGAGCCATTCGGGACTTCACCGGATCGTAGAGCCCGCCGTGCCAGCTTGCTTGATGCGTGGACATGTAACCGATCATGTCCACGCCCATCGCCCGGGCCACACCCATTTCCCGGTACGTCGGGAAGGCAAAGTCGCGATCAAGGTCGACGGCGAACCCGCTGCCAACCTGCGCGGCTTCCTGTCCCAGCTCGGGGGCATAGCCGGGGATCAGCCCCTGCCGTTGCCAGCCGACGGCGGACGTGTCCAGATGACGGACGGCGGCCATGAGCCTGTACAGTTCGCGCAGTTCGTCGCCCGTAAGGTCTGCACTGCCGGGGCCCGCATAGGTGAGCTCCGCGCCGGACCTGGCGCCGTCGTCGACCATCAGATTCCGGCCGGACGGGAAGAGGAGGTCTTCATGGCTTCATCCTTCGACGGGTGGTTACGGCGTGTGGGTCAAGTGGGGCGTGCGCGCCATTGAGCACGCCTTCCACCTGTGACCGTAGTCACCCCGGGCAGCGTGCGCAATCTGAATGACACAGCGGCATCAAACTGCACAATTTTAGGTCCATCGGGGCGCTGGAGGTTGACAAATTGTCCAGGTCGAAGCCAGGGGGAGGAGCGCGCACCGCCGATGCCGGTCCGCCCGTCTGAGCTGCCCCGGGTCATTCCCCTAGGACGTCGTAACTGTCATCATTAGGTGATAGATAGGGTGCAGGCGAGGCGGGTCCTATGCGAACGACTCTTAATTTGGACGACGAGTTGCTGGCTCAGGCCCGGGAGCCCACAGGAATCAACGAGCGGTCTGCTCTGCTTCGTGAAGCATTGACGGCGCTGATCGCCAGGGAAAGCTCCAGCCGGCTGTCCCGTCTGGGGGCTCCGATCCGGAAGCCTCCGCGGCGCCACGCCGGCGGACCGGGTAGCAGGAGTGAACATTCTGGTCGACATCAGCGTCTGGATAGATCATCTTCGCACCGGCAATAGGGTGCTGCTGCAAGTCTTGATGGCTGCCAGGGTCATTACCCATGAAGGGATTATAGGGGAATTGGCGCTGGGGAATCTGACCCGAAGAGACTCGTTTCTTCATTCCCTGCAAGGTCTTCCACTTGCGGTGCCGGCTTCGCACCGGGAAGTAATGCTGCTGATTTCCGCGAACCGGCTGCAGGGCCGAGGTGTCGGGCATCCGGATGTCCACCTGTTGGCTTCGGCGCGACTGACCTCGGATGCCCGGCTCTGGACGCACGACAAGCGGCCGGCCGCCGTCGCCGAGGAGCTCGACATAGCTTTTAGGCCCTAATTGCCTCGCGTGTTGGCTCCCGAAGACTTAATTTACCCCGGGGCAGGGGACCGGCCCGGTTGGCTTTCAGTGCGCGGAGCGCACCTGTCGACCCAGCCGGCAGGCGGCGGCGATGGCGGCGACCAAACAAAAGGTTCCGTTCAGCTGCACGCGGCTGTCCTCGCCGATGAAGCCGACGACGAAAATGACCACCAGCAAGAACAGACCCAGCAGGGTCAGGGCCGGGAACGCTTTCATCCGCAGCGGCAGGTCAGTCCCCTCCCGGTCCGCCCGCCGGCGCAGGACCAGCTGCGAGAGCAGGGCCGATCCCCAGACCATCAGGCAGGTGGACCCGACCAGATTCAGCAGGGCCGGCAGCACTTGCTCCGGAAACAGCAGTTCGAGCACCGCTGCGGCGAAACCGAACGCCACCGAGACGGCGACGGCGAGGCGGGGGACCCTGGCCTTGCTGAGTGTGGTCAGGAAGACCGGAGCCTCGCCGCGGCCTGCCAGGGAGAACATCATCCGCGAGGCACCGTACAGGTTGGCGTTCAGCGCCGAGAGCAGGGCGGCGACGGCGATCAGCGTGATGGCCGTTCCCGCGCCGGGGATGCCGGCCAGGTTCAAAACGCCGCCGAACGGGGAGCTCAGCTCCTCCGAATCCCAGGGCAGCACGGTGGCGATGACGAAGATGGAACCGATGTAGAAGACCAGTATCCGCCAGACAACTGTCCGGATGGCCAGGCCCACGCTGTGCGCCGGGTTCTCGGTCTCGGCGGCCGCGACGCTGACGATTTCGGTGCCGCCGAAGGCGAAGACCACGACGAAGAGACCGGTGGCGATGCCGTTGAGCCCGTTGGGCGCGAACCCGCCGTTGCCGGTCAGATTCGACAGGCCGGGGGAGGCGACGCCGGGCAGCCAGCCGAAAATCAGCGCGGCGCCAATGAGCAGAAAGAGGACGATCGCGCCGACTTTCAAAATGGCAAACCAAAACTCAAATTCCCCATAATTTTTTCACGCCCGCCAGGTTGACGGCTGTGAAAACCACCATGAACGCCAGCGTCAGCAGCCACGCCGGAACAACGGGCCAGATGCTGACCAGCAGGGCGGCGGCACCCAGCGCTTCGGCGGCAAATAACGACGACGAGCTGCAGCCACCATAACCAGCCCACCGTCGATCCGGCCGTCCGGCCCAGGGCTTTTTCGGCGTAGACGGAAAAGGCCCCGCTGTTGGGGTTGGCGGCCGCCATCTCACCGAGGGCCCACATCACCAGGATGATCAGGGTGCCTGCCACCAGATAGGAAATCAGCACGGCGGGCCCGGCGGCGTGGATGCCGGCGCCGGAACCCAGGAAGAGTCCCGCTCCGATGGCACTTCCGAGTCCCATCATAGTGAGCTGGCGTGGCTTAAGGCTCTGGCCCAGACCCGCGGTGGCGGGTGCAAAGGCAATGCTCGACTTCGTTGTCATCTTGCGGTGATCCTTCCGTTCGTGAGTCCCTCAATATCCTGCGGCCGGTCTATTGAATTTATCGCTTCCCGGCGATCCGTCGGACAGCACCGTGGAACAATGATCGCAAGCTGTACAACGCACCGGCGGTATGTCGACAAATTGCCCTGCGTCTGGTGAACAACGGAAGGTTTGTGATGGGCATTGACGCTTTGGATGCCAAAATTGTGCGTCTTTTTACGGATTCACCCCGGATTTCCGTGCTGGAGGCTTCCCGCGTCCTGAAGGTAGCGCGGGCCACAGTGCAGTCGCGGCTGGACCGGATGCTGGAAACGGGCGTGATCGGCATCTGGGCGCCGCAGCCCGACCCCGCTGCCTTCGGCTTTCCGGTCGTGGCGTTCTGTTCGCTGACCATCAACCAGGATTTGGGGCACGACGCCGTCGTGGCGGCTCTGGCGACGATTCCGGAAATCCTGGAGATCCACACTGTGTCAGGCGGCAGCGATCTGATGACCAGAGTGGCGGCCCGCTCCAACTCGGACCTGCAGCGGGTGCTGGACGCCATGATCGCCACCAAATCGGTGCGCCGCTCCGCATCGGTCATGGTGCTCAACACCCATTTCCAGGGCCGGACCCTGCCGCTGCTGGAAGCCGCCGCGGAAACGATCTGAAGCGCCGGCGCTGCGTGGCTCCCCCGATGGTGCCGCGATATGGTCGCCTCAGATGCTCGCCGGAAGCGGGCTCGTTCGTGACCTTGTTTTGATTTCCGTTTTGATTTCCGCGTTTCCGGCCGTAAACTTAGTTCAGGTCAAAAAGACTTTAACTAACTGCCGGCTTCCGGCGGAGGCGGTGAGCATCATGGTACCTCCGGATTTTCTGATCTCCGCGAACGTCTCCGAACGCCTGGAGCAGCCTCCCTCGCTCGCCATTTCAACCGTCATCTTCGCACTGCGCCCCAGTGAATCATCGGGTCGTCCCACCCTGTGGCTTCCGCTGGTGAGACGGATCCGCGAACCTTTCCGGGGCCGCTGGGCTCTTCCCGGTGGCCCGCTGACGCAACGGGAGTCGCTGCAGGGCGCGGCGGCGCGGAGTCTGCAGGAGACCACGCGCCTGGTGCCGCAGTATCTGGAACAGCTCTACGCCTTCGGCGGCCTGCACCGCTCCCCGAGCCAACGCGTCGTTTCAATTGTTTATTGGGCTTTGGTCCAGCCCACCGAGGCGGCACTGGCGGAGGAATCCATTAACGTGAAATGGTTCCGTGCCGATCAGCTGGAACCACTGGCCTTCGATCACAACGAGATTGTCGACTATGCGCTCTGGCGGCTGCGCAACAAAATGACCTACGGCACGATTGCCTACCACCTGCTCGGGGAGAAATTTACGCTGGCACAGATTCGCGAGGTGTATGAGGCCGTGCTGGACCGCACCCTGGATCCGGCCAATTTCCGACGGCAGCTCACGGCGGATCCGCAGATCGAAGCCACCGGGGAATACCTGCAAGGCGGCAAGCACCGGCCGCCCCGGCTCTACCGCTATACCGGCGCAGACCGATCAGACGCCGCCGGACCAGACGCCGCCGGACCAGACGCCGCCGGACCAGACGCCGCCGTAACAGGGACAACCGGACCAGACGGCGCCGCATCAGGGACCGACGGATCAGACGCCGTGGCTCCTGCCGCTGTGGGTGCACACACCGTCGTGGATCCCATCCACTGACACGTAACCACTTCATCCCCTGCAACCCCTTCGAGCGATTCAACCCTTCAAATCCGTCAGACCAAGGAAGCCCCCGATGTCATCAGTCAATGCTGCAATTGCGCTCATCACCCGCCAAGATGCGACCGTTCCGGCCCTGGACGCCGCGGGTCAGCCGGTTGCCCCGGCCGCAACCTGCGGTCCGGATCTGGCCACCGCCCCGTGGGAGTTTGATCTTGCCGAAGCGCTGGCCGGGACGCCCGGCTACGGACCCGGCGCGTCGTCGTCGGACGTGGCGCCTACCGCGACGCCCCGGCAGGGGCAGCTGCCGCAGGAATACAAAGACGCGAGCGACGCCGAACTGGAGGCCCGCATTTTGGCTGCCAAGGCGGAGCTCGGGGAACGCGTCGTGATTTTGGGCCATTTCTACCAGCGGGATGAGGTTATCCGGTTTGCCGATTTCGTCGGGGATTCCTTCCAGCTGGCCAATGCGGCCAAGGCCAAGCCCGCTGCGGAGGCGATCGTTTTCTGCGGTGTGCACTTTATGGCGGAGACCGCGGATATGCTTTCCGGCCCTCACCAGTCCGTGATTTTGCCCAACCTCGCCGCAGGCTGCTCGATGGCAGACATGGCGGACATCGAATCCGTCACAGCCTGCTGGGAGCGGCTTGAGGAGCTTTACGGCACAGAGCCCGACGGCGGCGGTCGGGTTCCGGTGATTCCGGTGACTTACATGAATTCCTCCGCCGCACTCAAAGCCTTTTGCGGTGAACATGGCGGCATCGTCTGCACCTCATCCAATGCGGCCACCGTGCTGGACTGGGCATTTGAACGCGGGCAGCGCGTCTTGTTTTTCCCGGACCAGCATCTTGGGCGCAATACCGCCAAGGCCATGGGCGTGCCGCTGGAGAAGATGCCCATGTGGAGCCCGCGCCAGCCCTGGGGCGGCACCGATGAACAGACGCTGCGGGACGCACGCGTGATTCTGTGGCACGGATTCTGCTCGGTGCACAAGCGCTTCAACGTCGGCCAGATCGAAAAGGCCCGGTCCGACTACCCCGGCGTCCAGGTAATAGTGCACCCGGAATGCCCTATGCCGGTGGTCGACGCCGCGGATGCGGCCGGTTCCACGGACTACATTCTCAAGGCTGTCCGGGCGGCGCCGGCCGGCAGCACATTCGCCATCGGCACGGAGATCAATATGGTCAACCGGCTGGCGGCCCAGCATCCGGAGCACACCATTTTCTGCCTGGATCCGGTGATCTGTCCCTGCTCCACCATGTACAGGATTCACCCGGGCTACCTGGCATGGGTGCTGGAAGGGCTACTGCGCGGGGAAGTGCTCAACCGGATCACGGTTCCGGAATCAATAGCGGTGCCGGCACGGGTGGCACTGGAGCGGATGCTGGCGGCGAAGCCGTGACCACCTCGGGAGCGGGGAATGCTGGGGGAGCGGGGAGCGCGGCCGCGCGCCGGATCGTCGTCGTCGGCAGTGGCATCGCCGGGCTTTACGGCGCCCTGCTGGCCGCGGAGGCAGGTGACATGGTGACCCTGCTCACCAAGGGCGCGCTGGAGCAAAGCAATACCCGCTTTGCGCAGGGCGGGATCTGCGCCGTGCTCGGGTCCAATGACGCTGCCCCCGGGGACTCGGTGGAGGCGCACATCGCGGACACGCTTAAGGCCGGCGCCGGGCATTGTGACCCGGAGGCCGTGCGGATCCTGTGCACGGAGGCGAAGGACGATATTGCCCGCCTGGAGAATTTCGGAGTCAACTTTGACATCGACGCTTCCTCCGGCGGCCGTGCGCTGGGCCTGGAGGCGGCGCATTCCGCGGCACGGATTCTGCACGCCGGTGGTGACGCCACCGGGGCCGCTATCGCGCAGGCGCTGATCGGCGCCGTGCTGGCACGTTCGGCCGACGACGGGGAGCTTCCCCGCCACGGTCTTGCAGGTGGCAGGCTTTCCGACTGTGCGGAGGAGCGCGGGACATGGCCGGGTGCCGGCCGGATCGCCGTGTTGGAGCATGCCTTTATGACGGAACTGACGTCGACGGGAGGCCGGGTGGACGGCGTCAGCTACCTTCACGACGGCGCGGCCCATCAGGTGCAGGCCGGCGCCGTGCTGCTCGCCACCGGAGGCGCCGGCAGGATGTTTGAATACACAACCAATCCCTCTGTTGCCACCGGAGACGGTCTTGCTGCTGCCTGGCGTGCCGGAGCGGTGGTTACCGATACCGAGTTCTTTCAGTTCCATCCCACGGCGCTCGCGGTTCCGGGTAATTTTATGATCTCCGAGGCTGTCCGGGGGGCGGGAGCAGTGCTGCGGGACAGCGCCGGACACCGGTTCATGCCGGACTACCACCCGGACGCCGAGCTGGCGCCCCGGGATGTAGTGTCCCGGAGCATCGCGCTGCACCTGGCCGCCATTGGTGCCGATCCGGATGCCACTGTTTTTCTGGACGCGACCGTCGTGGAGACGACGCGGGGCGCGGGCTACCTGGCCTCGCGGTTCCCCACCATCGACGCCGCCGTACGGCGTCTTGGTTTCGACTGGACCCGAGAGCTACTTCCGGTCATCCCGGCGGCACACTACTGGATGGGCGGTGTGGCCACGGACCTGCTCGGTCGTACCTCCCTGCCCGGACTCTATGCAGCCGGGGAGGTGGCCTGCACCGGTGTCCATGGAGCGAACCGGCTGGCCTCGAATTCCCTGCTGGAGGGGCTCGTTTTCGCCCGGCGGGCGGTGGCCGACTTTACAGCCTCCGACTTCACGGGGGCCGGCAGTAAAGACGACTTCGTGGCTTCCGGCCTAGCGGGGGCGGACCTCGCTGGGGGACGCATCGCCGCCAGGGCCATCGACTGTTCATACGATGGGGCTACCCGCTCCGAAACAGTGATTGCAGTGCATGCACTGCAATCACTGCATGCGCTGCATGCAGGATCGGAAACGGGATACGACTTCGAGGTGGCCGAGCTGGGACGGTTGATGGCCCGCAGCGCGTCGGTTATCCGCGACGGGGCCGGTCTCGACATTGCAGCCAAGCAGCTGGACGGCTGGGCGGCAACAGCACCGTTAGCCGCATGGGCAGCAGTGCCAGTGGGATCTCAGACTGCGAAATTCGAAACGGCGGAGCCTGGGAGGGCCGGGAGGAAAGCGGTCCACATGGACCCCGCGAAATTGCCTGACCAGCAGGAGTTTGAGCGCTGGAATCTGCTCACCGCGTCCCGGCTCTTGGTCCATGCCGCAGGACACCGAACGGAATCCATAGGAGCGCATTTCCGCAGTGACCATTCGGGCGCAGACGCCGCCGCACGCCCGGAAAAGCCATCCCGTGCTTTCTGGGTGAGGCGAAATGACTGGGACGTTTCTGGCACAGGCGGGTCACAGGCGCCGGACCCAGGCGCCGGGCATGACGTCAGGATCAAGGAAAGCGAGCAATTATGAATGCCATCGACCCGGGAATTCTGCCCGAGCCGGCCGTCCGGAAAATCCTGCAGGCAGCGCTGGAGGAGGACGCGCCCTATGGTGACATCACGTCCGCGGCTTTGGTGCCCGCGCGGGCCATGGCAACGGCCTCTCTGGTGGCCCGAGAACCGGGCATCTTCAGCGGTGGCGACGTTTTTGCGGCAGCCATGCGGCTGACAGATCCATTCGCCGAGGTTGAGCTCCTGGTGGCCGACGGGCAGGCCTTTGCAGCGGGTGCCCGGCTGGCAACGGTCACGGGGCTGGCCCAAGCGGTGCTGACCGCGGAACGGGTGGCGCTGAACCTGACCCAGCGGATGAGCGCGATTGCCACCTCGACGGCAGAGTACGTCCGGGCGGTGGAGGGAACCAAGGCACGGGTGACGGACACCCGGAAAACGACCCCGGGCCTGCGCGTGCTGGAACGCTATGCGGTCCGTTGCGGCGGGGGCCACAACCACCGCTTTTCCCTCTCCGACGCGGTCCTTGCCAAGGATAACCACCTGGCGGTGCTCACCGGGACGGACCCGGGAGGGCTGACCAAGGCGCTCTCCGGCGTCCGGGCGCGCTTGCCTCACACGGTACATTTCGAGGTGGAGGTCGATCGGCAGGATCAAATCGAGCCGGTGTTGGCCGTCGGAGTGGACACCATCATGCTGGACAACTTCGCGCTCGATGAACTGGAGGCCGGAGTTCGTCAAGTGGCCGGGCGGGCGCTGGTTGAGGCGAGCGGCAATGTGAATCTCACAACGATCGCCGCGATCGCCCGCACAGGTGTGGACATCATTTCCGTCGGCGCGCTCACGCACAGCGTCCGTGCCTTGGATCTGGGGCTGGACATCAACGTCAATGTCGAGCCGGGCGCCAATGGCAAGGGCAGCGTAGGCAGTAACGGGCTCCCGGTGAACCGGCCAGAGCCCCGGCTCCCTGCCCCCAGTGGCATGGACGGGTAGGGACGGCATGATTTTCCTGGATGCGGCGGCCACCACGCCGGTCCGGCGCGAAGCGATTGAGGCGATGTGGCCTTACCTTACCGGCCAGTTTGGGAACCCTTCGAGCCATCATGGGCTGGGAGAGACAGCGGCCGCGGCGCTGGCGGATGCGCGGGAAGAGGTTGCCTCCCTGCTCGGCTGCCTGCCCGGCGAAGTGATATTCACCGCAGGCGGCACCGAAGCTGACAATCTGGCGGTCAAGGGCATCGCGCTGGCCCGCCATGCCGCGGAACCGGCGCGACGGCGGGTGCTGATCAGCGCCGTCGAGCATCCTGCGGTGCAGGAATCCGCCGCCTATCTGCAGCGCTGCCACGGATTCTCTGTCGACGTTGTTCCGGTGGACGCCGATGGGCGGGTGGATCCGGCGGTCTTCGCCTCGCTGCTGGGTGGCGGGGACGGTGCCACTGGCGTACGTGGCGCCCACAGCCACGACACCGGAATCGATGTGGCCTTGGCCAGCGTCATGTACGCGAACAACGAGATCGGTACCGTGCAGCCGATCGCGGAGCTGGCAGCCGTGGCACGGGCGGCCGAGGTGCCGTTCCATACCGACGCCGTCCAGGCGGCTGGCTGGCTGCCGATTAAGCCCGGGCTGTTGGGAGTCGACGCGCTCAGTATGTCCGGGCACAAACTGGGGGCACCGAAGGGTTCCGGGGTCCTCTACCTGCGCGGGCGGGTCCACGCCGAGCCGCTGCTGCACGGCGGCGGTCAGGAACGCGGAGCGCGTTCCGGCACCGAAAATGTTGCATTTGCGGTGGCTTTCGCGGCGGCGCTTCGGCTGGCCGAGGCCGAGCGCCCCGCTGCAGCGGCACGTGTCGCCGCCCTCCGCGAGGCCTTCATCGCGGACATTCGACACCGCATTCCCGGATCCGTGCTGACCGGCCACCGGACCGAACGGCTGCCCTCGGTTGCATCGTTCTGTTTTCCGGGAACCAGCGGGGAATCCGTGCTGCTGGAACTGGAGCGCCGGTCCATCCTGTGCTCCAGCGGATCGGCCTGTGCCGCGGGTTCGGACGAACCCTCGGCCGTGCTGACAGCGTTGGGGATCCGCAGCGAAGTAGCCCAGACAGCGGTCCGTTTCAGCTTCAGCAGCGCAATCACGGAGGCCGAGCTGCGCACGGCCGGGGACGCCGTCGTCGGCGCTCTGGAAACCATCGGTCGGCTGCAGCCTGGCAGCCGCTGACGAACGGGCCCTCCGCCGGGAACAGCTGGCGATCCCGCACGGTCCGGTCAGGAAGCGGGTCGGCGGACCCGGCGGAAGATCCAGTACCGCAGCAGCAGGAACCGGGTGGTGGCGGCCAGAACATTGGCGGCCGTGATCACGAGCAGTTCATCCACGAACGAAGCGTCCGGCGCCAAGGCATGCAGCAGCCAGAGACTGCCGCTGGTCAGGCCCAGCGCCAGCAGCATCACCCACAATCCGCGCCGGTGGTCGCCGAACCAGCGGGCACGGTCGGTGATGCCGAAGCTGTGCCTGCGGTTCAACTCCGTGTTCAGGACCGAGGTCAGAACGAGGGAGATCAGATTAGCCCACTGCACCCCAGCGGCCGGCCGCAGCAGGGCGAATATGGCGACCGATGCGAGCGTGCAGATCGCACCTACCACAAGGAAGCCGCCCATCTGCTGCCAGATGGCCCTGGGCCGCTTCGCTGAAGGCCTTTCCGGCGCCGCGAAGACATCAGCCCCGCGCTCCGCGGGTCTGCTCCCCGGGCGCGCCTCGGTCGGCTCGGCAGGAATTCGCATCGACATAGTACTTAGACTCTTCCACGTAACCGGGCCATAACCAAGAATCCCCTGTTGCTCAGCTGTGACCGGTTGTGTCCGAGGTCCGTCCGAAAAGCGCTACTCCGCCACCAACGACCGGACCGGGTTGGTGAGTTCGCCGATCCCCGTGATCCGGCAGACCACCGTGTCACCGGGCTGAATCTGCCGGCATTCGGCCGGGAATCCCGTCAGAATGACGTCGCCGGGGTGCAGCGTCATGAAGGAGCTCAGATAGACCAGGATCTCGTCGACGCTCCAGCCCAGATCCTTGGTGCTGGCGGCCGCGAGCGCGGTGTTGTTATGCACAATCGAGATCGCGGCATCGGCATCGTCCAGGTTGACCACAATCCATGGGCCGAGCGGCGTGAAGGTGTCTTGGCTTTTGGCGCTGATCCACAGTTCGTCGGATTTCTGCAGGTCGCGGGCCGAGACGTCGTTGCCGATAGTGAAGCCGAGCACAGCCTCGCGCGCGTTGCCCAGTGTCAGGTTGCGGCTGCTGCGTCCGACGACGACGGTCAGTTCGGCTTCCGGGTCAACGTAACCGACGGTGGGGCTAAGGACGATTGCGTCGCCCGGTCCGATCACGCTGGTGGCGGCCTTGTGGAAGGCCTGCGGCGGCAACGCACGTCCCGGGGCGCCGGTGTTGTGGGCCATTCCGAAGACATTGGCCGGCGCGCACGGAGCCAGGAAGGTGAATTCCGACTGGTCGACGGCGCCCCCGACGGTCCACCGTCCGCGCTGGGGGCTGTTCTGGTTCGCGGGCGAAGCGGGAAAGGGCGTGTCAACGATTTCCCATACCCTGCCGTCATCACTGCCGAAATCCGCCGCGGAGTTGACGACGAAGAACTGCTCGGAGCTCGCGCCAACGGCGGCAGCGGGTACTGGGTTGTGCGGTACTGCGGGTGCTGCGCTCTGCGGCGCAGCGGGTTCAGCGGCGTTGCCATGCCCAGCGGCTGCCGGACCATCGAGCGGACGGACGCGGGCAACGCGGAAGGGAGTCGGGGTCGTCATGAAGACATCCTACCTCCTTGGGGATGTCCTCCCTTAGCCGGCTCGATCCCCGGCAATGCCTCCAAGACGGCGCAACGGAGCGAGCAAAGGTAACCGTATGAACTCGAAACAAGCCTTAGAGGAGCAGCTGTTGCTCAGTCGATGGGGGAGTACATTTCGCCGACCGTGACTGCGGTCCCGAGCCGGTTGTCCGGGCCGGGCAGCGGGCATGCCCAAGCCTCGTCGTAGGCGCAGGAGGGATTGTAGGCGAAATTGAAATCAATGATGAAGTGGTTCCCGGCCCGCCCCAGGTAGGCGCCCTTGATCGTGTCCAGCAGATATCGGCCGGCGCCATAGCTGCCTCCGTCCTGTCCGGCGGTCGTGTCCCTGAAGGGGATGAAGATGCCGCCACCGTAGCTGTTCAGTTTCCAAGCCGCCAGTGCGCCGATCCCCGGTATCTCCAAGGCGCCGAGCCGGACGAAGGGGACCGCTCCGTCCGTGCCGGTGCTGATGGTCATTTCCTGACCGGCACCCTCCGTCGTCAGCCCGCACTCGAAGCGGAAGGCCGGGTCATACGGGGCAACCGGCAGCCCGGTAAAAGTCTCTTTCCTTACCGCGTTCAGCGCCGACGCCGGATGGTCGGCGAACATGGCGTCCCGCCGTTCACGCCAGAGGATGTGTGCCTTGGCCGGAGACGCTGCAGCGGCGGCACGGACCTCGGCGTAGAGCGCGAAGGTCTGCAACCGCCAGTCCAGCACGGCCGCAGCTGATTGCAGCCGGTCTGCTGCCGCGGACTCTTGGGTGGGGTCCACGGCGGCCGCTGCTTCGAGGTGGTCCTCGGCGGCGGCTTCCGGCGAACCGTTGGCCGCTTCCCCCGCTTCTGCGCGTTTCGCCGTTGCCGTTTCCGACCGCTTTATATTGCCGTCTGCGTGCTCCGAGGTCTGTCCCATGCCGTCAGCCTACGTCAGCGATCCGTAGGCGTATTCGCCCGGAATATCGCTGACTGCGGCAAGCGCCGGTGGCTTTCCGCCCATGACTTCGCCTCGGCGGCCTTCGCGGCTCAATACTGCGCCAGCAGCCCGGCAAGAAATCCAGGCTGCTCGATGGGGGCAAAGTGCCCGCAGCCAGGAATCGTCACCAGCCGGACGTGCGGCACCAGTTCCGCCAGCCGGACCAGATCCGACGGCGGCGTGAACACGTCCCGGAGGCCGCGCACCGCCAGTACGGGTGCCGTGATGCCGCGCCACCGGCTGAAGTCGTATCCGGCTGCGGCCCTCGCGGCCGCGGCAAAGGCAGCCGGACGTGCGTCCTCGCCCAGCGCCGTGATAACGGTACCGTCAATGACGTGCGGATGGGAGAAGAAGGGTGACATCAGGGGACGCATCAGTGGGCTCCGACCCGTGCGGCGGACCAGGAATTCTCCGACCGGTCCACAGGCGGCCATGGCGCGCATCAACAGCAGCATGGCGGTGAACGCTGGGAAGCGCAGCAGGCCCGGGAGCGGGTGAGCCGCGGCCGTCGCCACGCTGAACGTTGCGCCGGAAATGACAGCAACGCTGGCCGTCCGCTTTGGCTCGGCGGCCGCGATTTCCAGCGCCAGGAAGGCACCCATCGAGTGACCGATCAGGTTCCAGTGCCGGTAGCCGAGGGTCCAGAGAATACCTGTCACCGCCTCAGCCATGGTCGCCATGGTCAGCGATGCGGCGCTCGTTCCGTGCGTCGATTCGCCCCAGCCGGGCAGGTCCATCAGCACCGAGTGTCGTTCGTCCCCGGGATTCCCTTCCCCCGGATGTCCGTTTCCAGCCGTCGCGGATGCGGCCAGTAGCGGGATAAAGGTGGTCCAGGAACCGGCCGCCCCGTGCAGGTACACGTCCGCCGTAGCATTCCCCCGATCCGCCCGGGCCACCGCGGGCGAATACCGCACAGCCACCGGGCCCAGTCCGGTAGGAAAGACGCGGCGGTGCAGGACGGCGGCGGCGTCGATCGATGCGGCGGAAGTAAATGTGCTCACGGTGCTCCTTGGGTCCATCAGTCGTTCGTCGCCGGGCGTCCGTCGGATTGGAGTGCCGGGCATGCGGCGCTTGTCCATGGGCGCGGCGTTTTATCAGCAGTTCATCGCGTCGTGGGAGCCGTGCGCGGGGCTAGGATGTGGCTACCAGGTCCACTCGACGGGGGAGAGACGATGAGCGCACGCCAGGGAATTGTCCGGGGCACGGCCGGCGCGGCGACGGCGCTGGCTGTGCTGCTGGCCGCGGGGCTGAGCGGCTGTGCCAACGGCGGAACTGCGCGTGGCTCCTCGCCTGCGCCGGTTTCCTCCGCGTCCGCAAGCCTTACCGGCCCCAGCGCCGGACCCACGGCCGGTGCGGCGTCCGCCGGCGGCCCGCCGTCGTCGACCTCTGCTTCCGCGTCAAGCGCGGACACGGCCGGAACCGACAGCGCCGCCCGGCCAAGCGCGGAACCCACCGCCGCAGCGTGGAAAACTTATACGGACAGCGCGCACAGGATCAGCTTCGAGGTGCCGCAGGACTGGACGGTCCAGCAGTTGGCCGATGGTCCGAGCGCGGGTGCCAAGAACATCGCGGTCAAGGATGCAGACGGCGGGCAGGTGGCCACACTGGCGACCGGCATGACGGGGCTGGGCGGCGCCTGCGGCGGCCTGCCCTTGCGGCCATACACCGTGCTGGCGAGCGTGCCGGTGAACATTCCCTCCGGAGCCGACGATGCACAGGCGGTCCCGCCGCGCTTTGTCTACCGGCTGCTTCAGGGCAGCACCAAGTTTTACGCGTCGTACGGGATCACGGATCACTCCGCGGGCGCGGACGGGCAGGCCTGCCTGATCTACAACACGGTCAGCGGACCCGGCCTCGGGAACTATATGTTTGGCGATGTACTCCAGTTCTCCAGCACCGGCAGCCCAGGCATCGACACGTTTGACACCATCGCGGAGGCGGAAAAGCACATGCTCAGCAGTCGGTTCCAGAACGTGCGGCGCATGATCACATCGCTGAAAATTATGGCGTAGCTGCCGGCTCCGGTCCGTTTGGTTGGGGTTGACCCGGGTGTCAGTCGCCACCGCAAAGAAGCCTTTGCAAAGGATTCTTTGCGGTCTATGCTGTGAACTATGGCCTACACGCATAAGATCGTTGAAGACCTCGACACCCTCCGCGCCATCGCGAATCCCTTGCGTATGAAATTGCTCGGTGCACTGCGCGAGGATGGTCCGGCCACGGCGTCGGAACTCGGCCGGCGCTTCGGGGAATCCAGCGGCTCCACCTCTTATCATTTGCGCCAACTGGAGCGCTTCGGATTCGTGGGTGACTGCGATGATCAGCCTTCCAAGCGCGAACGCCGATGGAAAGCCCTCCACGACCTAACCGAGGTCCGCAGTGAGAAGTTCGCCGGGGACGAGGCCGGCCGTCAATTGATGCAATCAACCGTTGGCTACGCCGTCGAATATTTCATGGGCAACGCGAACGAATACCTGCACCGTGAACTCAGCACGCGGTGGCGGTCTACTCTCGGGGTGAGCGATTACCTCCTAAAACTCACCAGCACCGACACTGATGAACTTCTCTCGGGCATCGGGGACTTGATCGAAAGTTACCGCGAGCGGGAGTCGACGGCTGGCGATGCCATGTCAGTCGCTTTGCACGTGGCCGCCCTGCCGCGGAAATAGCCATGAATCTCCGCAGCCGCTTCTGGACTCTGAGCGCCCTTCGCTGGCTGCCCACCGGATTGATCATCCCGGTCCATGCCTTGCTGCCACTGGACCGCGGCCTGAGCATCGCCGAGCTTGGCGCGGCGTTCGCCGTGCAGGGGATTGTAGTGCTGTGCCTTGAGCTGCCCACGGGAGGGTTCGCCGACGCGATGGGCCGCAAGCCGGTATTCATCGCCTCGGCCGTTGTTGCCCTCGCCTCCTACGTCATGTTTGCCCTCGCCGACTCGGTGCTGTGGTTTGCGCTGGCCTCTGGCCTGACTGGAGTCTTCCGCGCATTGGACAGCGGGCCGCTCAATGCCTGGTACGTCGACGAGATGATCGACACCGGGATGAACGACGGCCGCGGGCTCGGCGGCGGGGCCGCCGGGAAGGGGGACGACGGCGGGATCGGCGGCGGCAGGGGAAAGTCTGTGGCGAAAGGTCTCTCCGGGGCGGGCACCATCACCGGACTTTCGATCGCTGCCGGGGCGGTGCTGACCGGGGGCATCGTGGCGTGGAACCCGTTCCCGTCGATGGACAGGCTTGCCGTCCCGATCTGGCTTGCCGCCGCGCTGACCCTGGTGCAGATCACGGTGACAATGCTTTTAATGAACGAGGACCGTTCCGCCCGCGTCGGCCGGCTGCTTGGTTCTGTGAAGGCGACGCCGAGAACCATCGCCGATGGCGCCAGGTTGATGTGGCGTTCTCCGGTACTGAGGGCGTTGGTCGCCGTGGAAGTGTTCTGGGGCTTCGGCATGATTGGTTTCGAGACGCTCATGCCGATACGGCTCTCCGAGGTTCTCTCCGGTCCTGACCTGGCCGGTTCCGTGATGGGACCGGTATCGGCGGCGGCGTGGGGGATCTCGGCCGCCGGGGCACTAACCGTGCCATTGCTGCTCCGGCGGTTGTCCATGGTGACGGTGTCGGTGGCACTGCGGATCGTCCAAGGGGGCACCGTGATTGCCATGGGCCTTGCGGCCGGCCCGATTGGCCTCATCATCGCGTTTTTCGCCACCTATGCCGTTCATACCGCGGCCGGTGCCATTTATGAGACGCTGCTGCACGATCAGGTGGGAAGCCGACACCGTGCCACTGCGCTGTCGCTGGCATCGATGGCCGCCCAGCCGGCCGGATCCGTCGGCGCCGTCGTCCTTGGTTTGCTGGCAACTGGAGCCTCGACCGGGCTCGCCTTGGTCGCCGCAGGCGTTGTGCTTGCCATGGCCGCGCCGCTGTTCCTCGTGAAGGCGAAGAGTGCAGTCAAGGAGAAGAGCCGTAAGGCCGGCGCGGAATGGGAGGAGCGGAAGGCACACTGCGGCGGGCCAAACCTGGAAAGCGTCAGACCGGTGGCAGATCGGCGAACGTCACGCCGGTGAGCTGTTCGCTGACATCCCAGAGCCGGCGTGCCACCAGCAGGTCGGCAACCCGCGCCGCCGGAGCCACCATGGTGACGTCACCGCGGGATTCGCCCGGGCCGTTCGGGCCGTAGAAGTCGCCGTTGGACACGTCGGGCGCGGCGGCGGCGTAGAGCACCGGCAGCACGCCCCACTGGCCGGGCTGGGCCATCAGCCGCATGAAAACACTGGTCATCATGCCCATGCCGGTTCGTCCCATGCTGGCGGGGAGGTTGGTGTTGGCCAACCCCGGATGTGCCGCGGCGACCACCAGGGGCTCGCCGCGGGCGTCAAGACGGCGGGCGAATTCCATCGCGAAATACAGGTTGGCGATTTTGCTCTGGCTGTAGGCGCGCCAGCGGCGGTATCTGCTCAGACTCATCAGATCGTCGAAATTGATCGCTCCGCGCTTGTGCGCAAGGCTGGAGACGACGACGACGCGGGGTGCGGCTGCCTCCCGCAGGGCCGGCAGCAGCAGGCCGTTCAGGGCGAAGTGGCCCAGATGGTTGATGCCGAGCTGCTGTTCAAAGCCGTCCGCCGTCGTCGCCCGGGCGGTGGCCATCAGTCCGGCGTTGTTGATCAGCACATCCAGCGGGTCGGACCAGCCGGCGGCGAATTCGCGGACGGAGTCTAGACTGGCCAAATCCAGCGGGCGGACGTCACAGACGGTGGAGCCGGTGGCCTCGCGGAGGCGGGCCAGGGCGGTCTCGCCCCGTTCGGGATTCCGGCAGGCCAGCGTCACACGGGCGCCTTTGGCGGCGAAGGCCAGGCTGGCCTCGAATCCGAGGCCGCTGTTGGCTCCGGTGATGACCACCCGCCGCCCGCTCTGATCCGCCATGCTGTCGGCGCGGAATCCGTTCACTGTGTGCTCTTTCCTGTTGGCGACCCCCGTCAGTGGTGGTCTGTCAGCCGGCGGGGTGCGCCGGCGGTGACCGGCGGGTGACCGGCGTGCCGGGCGGCGTTGGGTCTGCTAGCGGAGTCCTGTCACGGAGCTGCGGAGCTTGTCCGTCAGCATCTTCAGTTGCGTCAGCTCGTCGTCGGACAAGCCCGACCCCACCAGCCGGTCGATATCGCGGACGTGTTCACGGCCGATCTCCCGCTGCAGCTTCCGGCCCTCATCGGTCAGTCCGATCAGCACCCCGCGGCGGTCCTCTTCCACAGTCTTGCGCTGGACGAGGCCCTGCCGCTCCAGTCTGTCGACCATCCTGCTGATGCTCGGCTGGCTGAGCAGGACATGGTCGTTGAGTTCATTGAGCCGGAGCCAGCCGGACGAGCAGCGGGACAAATTGAACAGCACATCATATTCACGTATGTTCACCCGTTTCAGTGCCGGGTCCGCTTGCAGCCTGCGGATCACACTCACCTGCGCCCGGAACAGTGACTCCCAGGCGTCGGCGGCCAAGCGCCGGTGGGCCTCCGGGGAGCTCATGTGGTTCCCTGATCCGTGGGCCGGTCCGGCAGCACCTCCCGGGCCGCCACCGCGTACTCTCCGGCGATTGATGCCGGCCCGGTTCCCGCCGGGTCCTTGGTCTGCGCCGCGGCAGCCTTCAAGGCGGCGGCGGTGCGGGCGGCCAGTGCGGCCTTGCGGCCGGCGAAGGTGGGACCGTCCGGAACATGCTCGGGCTTCCGCGCCGCGAACTCCTGGCGCAGTGTCGGCAGCACATCGGAACCGAAGAGGTCCAGTTGCTCCAGCACTGTTTTCAGCGGCAAACCTGCATGATCAACGAGGAACAGCTGGCGTTGGTAGTCACCGTAGAACTCCCGGAAGGTCAGCGTCTTGTCGATGAGCTCCTGCGGGCTGCCCACGGTCAGCGGCGTCTGCGAGGTGAAGTCCTCCATGGATGGGCCATGTCCGTAGACCGGCGCATTGTCGAAGTACGGGCGGAACTCGCGCACCGCTTCCTGGGAATTCCGGCGGATGAAGAACTGGCCGCCGAGCCCCACGATGGCCTGGTCGGCCTGGCCGTGCCCGTAATGTTCGTAGCGTTCCCGGTAGAGGCCGATCAGCTGCTGATAGTGCTCCTTGGGCCAGAAGATGTTGTTGGCGAAGAAGCCGTCTCCGTAGTAGGCGGCGATTTCGGCCACTTCAGGCGTGCGGATGGACCCGTGCCAAACAAAGGGGGCGACGCCGTCGAGCGGGCCGGGCGTGGCGGTAAAGCCGTGCAACGGCGTCCGGTGCTTGCCCTGCCAGTTCACGACCTCCTCGTCCCAGAGCCGGCGCAGCAGCGAGTAATTCTCGACGGTGAGCTCCACACTGTCCTGCATGTTCTTACCGAACCACGGGTAGACGGGAGCGGTGTTGCCGCGGCCGAGCACCAGATCGACGCGGCCGTCCGCGAGGTGCTGGAGCATGGCGAAGTCCTCGGCGATTTTCACCGGGTCATTGGTGGTGATCAGCGTGGTGGCCGTGGAGAGAATGATGCGCTTGGTCTGCCCGGCCACGTATCCGAGGATGGTTGTGGGGGAGCTGGGGTAGAACGGCGGGTTGTGGTGCTCGCCGGTGGCGAAGACGTCCATTCCCACGTCCTCGGCATGCTTGGCGATCGTGGTGATCGCCTTGATGCGCTCATGCTCCGTGGGCGTGGAGCCGTTCGTTGGATCTGTGGTGATGTCTCCAACGCTGAATATGCCGATCTGCACGGGTGGTCCTCTCAATCCGGGCCGGGAGCCGTTCCGGATTTATATACGTTTGCATCTAATATACCCAATAACACGACGCGTCCCGCTATTGTTCCCGGCTGAACCTATCGTGCCCCGCGGGCGTCCGGGAAGCAATAAAGCCGGGAAGGAATCACTACGGGAAGCAATCAGCCCGCGGCGCGGCACGCCACCCTCCCAACTGAGTAGCACTTATGGCACCCATTCCGGGTTTTGAGTGCAGGTGCTGCTACTCAGTTGGGCCGGACCGCGGGGACCAGCCGCGGGACAGCAGGGCGGCGCGGATTTTGGCAACGGCCGTTTTTGCGTCATTGACCATGTGCCGTTTGGAAATCCACACCTGGATCCGGTCCGCTCGGATGAAATCCTCCTCGCGGCTGATATCGCGGATGATCTGATCGGGATCGGAGTGGCCCTCGCCCTCGTATTCCGCCGCGACCCGATACTCGGGGAACGAGAGATCCGGCTCCCGGCCGGCACCGTCGGCCAGGTCCACTCGGCCGTTCAGGACCGGCTCCGGAAGACCTGCGCGGACGATGGCGGGGCGCAGCCGGGTTTCCGGTGCGGAATCCGATCCGAGGCGTGCCTGCTCCAGCGCCAGCCGGGCCTTGCGGATTCCCGGCGTACCCTTGTGACGATCCAGCATCTGGGCCAGCTCCGCGAGAGTTGCGTAGGGCTCGGAGCGGACTTCAAACTGCGGCCGCGGAATACGGACCAGGTGATCGGCGACGACGGTGAGCTCGTCGACGCTCATCTTTCGGGAGACGTCCAGCCAGGTCCGCGCACGGGTGGTGATTCTCAGGCCGTTCAGACGGCAGACCTCGTCCTCGAAGAACTGCGCACGATGCCCGACGACGCCGCGGCGCCGTGTCACAGCCACAGTGTCCGGCCGGGAAATATGGATGTCCGGGCCGTCTGCACCCGGAAGAAATCCCGGGAATTCCCAGATCGTGAAGGCTGTCGCGTGGGCGGCCGCGGAGAACTCAGTGACGCGCGACAGTGGCGCGGCCAGCAGCGCAAGCCCGTCTTCGCCGTCGTGCTCCGGAATCCGGATCCCGCGGCTGGGACGGGCCAGCTGAGTGTTGCGCAGCCGGCCGTAACTGACGCCGACACCCAAGGCATCCCCGATCGTGAATGGAGCCGTGTCCAATGGCTCGGGAAGGGGAATGGCGGGGCGCATTGGCCTATCATGGCAAACGCCGCGCGTCTGCGGGCCGTTATCCACAGTCTTCCCGCCCGCGACCCAGCTGAGTAGCAGCACCTGCACTCAAAACGTCTTTTGGGTGCCATAAGTGCGACCCAGTTGGGTCAGCCGGCGGCGCGTCGGCCGTGGACTGTGGGGATGGCGCCGGTGGGTCGATCCTGCGCGGGGCGGGACACAGGCGTGGGGACGCGTTGGCGGTCCGCCAGCAGCTGCCGGCGTTCGCGCCGGCCCTCCACCAGACGGTACAGCACCGGCACCAGGATCAGCGTCAGCGCGGTGGACGAGACCAGCCCGCCGACTACCACTATGGCCAGCGGCTGCGAAATGAACCCGCCCCCGCCCGTGATCCCCAGCGCCATCGGTGTCAACGCGAAAATCGTGGCCAGCGCGGTCATCAGGATCGGCCGCAACCGCTGGCGCGCGCCGTGCTCAATGGCGTCGGCCACGCTCATGGCCGCCCGGTCGCCGGAGGGTCTGCGGTACTGGTTGATCAGGTCGATGAGCACAATCGCGTTCGTGACCACGATCCCCACCAGCATGAGCATGCCGATCAGCGACGGCAGGCCCAGCGGCACCCCGGAAATGAGCAGCAGCAGGATGGCGCCGGTGGCCGCGAACGGAATGGAGACCAGCAGGATCAAGGGCTGGATCAGCGATTTGAAGGCGGCCACCATGATGATGTAGACAATGGCGATGGCCGCCAGCAGGGCCAGCCCGAGCTGGTTGAAGGACTCCGTTTGCTGCGTCGTGGCGCCGCCGATCACCGCGGTTGCCCCGGCCGGAAGGTCGACGGCGGCAAGCCGGTTTTTGACGTCCGCGCTGAGAGTGCCGAGGTTGTTCCCCGTGGGAGTGATCGACACGCGGGCGCTGCGCTGGCCGTTGGAACTGGTGATGGAGACCGGCGCCTGAACCTGTTCCACCGTCGCCACACTGGCCAGGGTCACCGCACCGGAGGCGGTGGGCAGCTGCACGGCGCGCAGCTGGTCGATGCTCGCAAACCCGGTGCCGGTCCCAATCTGCACCTGGTAGTCCGTGGTATCGATCCGCACGGTCCCGCCCGGCAGCGGCGAAAGGGTGGAAGCCAGGACACCGGCCACCTGCTGTTCATTGAGCCCCGCGGCCACCGCCTTGGCCCGGTCCACACTGACCTGGACCACCGGCTGCGAGGTGGAGAGGTTGGCGGCGATCTCGCCGGCGCCCGGCAGGCCGGCCATGGCCGCTGCGGTCTTGTCGCTGGCGGTCTTCAGATCAGTGGAGCTGGAGGCCTTGATATTGATGTCCACCGTATTGGAGGTTCCGAAGCCCCCCGAGGAAGAGCCGACGCTGACCGTCCCGGCATCGGTAATCTCCTTCAGCCGGTTCCGGACGGTGTCCATCAATTCGGTCTGATCGGCTTTTTCGTCCGTGACCACCTGAAAAGAAGCACTGGAAGCGCCGGCGGAAAAAAGGGCGCTGAAACCGCCGGTCGCGTTGCCGATGGTGACCTGGACGTCCTTGATCCCGGTGATGCCCTTGAGCGCATCTTCCACCTTCCCGGCAGCATCGGAGGTGCCGGCAAGGCTGGTGCCCGGCGGCAGCTTCTGCGTAACCGAGAGGCTGTTCTGGCCGCTGTTGCCCAGCAGATTGGTCGGCAACAGCGGTGTCATCGCCAGGGTCGCCAGCAGAATGATGCCGCCGGCCACCAGCGTGATCACCGGGTGCTTTTGCGTCGTCGTCAGAATCGGCAGGTACCCGCGCTGCAGCGGGCTCTTGCGTTCCTTGTCCTCCACCACCGCCAGCAGGGCCTTCCCGCTCAGCGCGCCGCCGTCGTCGTGCGCCACGGCCGGAGACTTCAGGAACCAGTACGCCAGCACCGGCACGATCGTCAGCGAGACGGCCAGCGACGCGAGCAGGGCGATCGTGACGGTGAGCGCAAACGGCCGGAACAGCTCCCCGGCGATGCTGCCGACAAACGCGATCGGCAGGAACACCGCCACCGTGGTCAGCGTGGACGCGGTCACGGCCCCGGCCACCTCGCGGATCGCGGCCATGATCGCTGTCTGCTTGTCCTCCCCATAGCTCAGGTGCCGTTTGATGTTCTCAATCACCACAATCGAGTCATCCACCACCCGCCCGATCGCTATCGTCAGCGCGCCCAGGGTGAGGATATTGAGCGAATATCCGGTCGCCCGCAACCCGATAAAGGTGATCAGCAGCGACAGCGGGATGGAGATCGCCGTCACCAGCGTGGAGCGAACGGACAGCAGGAAAAGCAGAATAACGACGACGGCGAAGGCCAGTCCCAGCAGCCCCTCGGTGGCGAGGTCCCTGATCGATTTTTCAATGAAGGGGGCCTGGTCCAGCACCGTGGTGAACTTCGCGTTGGCACCGAGCGAGGCCTGCAGTTCCGGCAGCTGCGCCTGAATCTGGTGCGACACCGACACCGTGTCCGCCGCCGGCTTCTTGGTCACGGACAGGGCCAGCGTCGGTTTGCCGTTGGTGCGCGTGATGGACGTGGTGGTGTCATCGGCCAGGGCAACGCTGGCGACGGCGCCAATGGTCACCGGAGTGCCCGTGGCCGGGGCACCTCCAGTGGCCGCACCGGCGGCTGGAGCTGCAGCACCTTTGGGCCCGGCCAGCGGCAGGGATTTGATCGCATCCAGGGAGTCAACCGGGCTGCCGATCTGCACGGACAGGGATTTCCCGTCCTCGGTCAGCGTCCCGGCAGGCACCAGCGTGCCGTTGTTTTTCAACGCGTCGCTGATCGCCGTCACCGGAATGCCGGCAGCCGTGAGTTTCCCCGGCTCCGGCAGGATCGCGATGTGCTGGGAGTTGGCGCCGGTCACATCGGCGCCGCGGACGCCGTCGATTTTGAGAAATTTGGGCACCACCAGCCGCTGCAGGTCCGAATTCAGCTCGCTGAGTGACTTATCCGAGGACACTGCCAGGAAGACGATCGGAAAATCGCTGATGTTCCCGGCGATGGCCTGCGGTTCGGCCTTATCCGGCAGTATCTGCCGGGAGTTGGAGATGGCCCTGTCGATCTGGTTCCGCGCCCGGTCCATGTTGGTGCCGTAGGCGAAGGCCAGATTGATGCTGGACACACCGTTGCGCGACACCGAGGTGCTGGATTCCAGGCCCTCGACGGCGTTCAGCGCGGTCTCCAGTGGCTCGCTGATCTGCTTGTCCACCACCTCAGGGGAGGACCCGGGCATGGACGTGATCACGGTGATCTGCGGGAACTCGATCGAGGGAATGAGTTCCTGCTTCAGCGAGCCGAGCGTAATCACGCCGAAAACGACGGCGAAGATCGTGATCAGCGCGATCAGTGCCCGGTTGCCGAGCGAGAGCTGAGCCAAGCGGAACATTCAGTACTCCGATGTGTCCAGGCCTGTTTCGCCGGAGGGAACCATGCCGCGCAAGTCAGGCGCCTTGCGTGTCCAATGTCTGCGGATCCAGGCTCGGGGCATCCAGCTGCAGGGCCGCGGCCGTCCTGGCCATCGTGTCGGCCGCCAGTTCGGGATTCTCGTTGAGCTTGGTGCCCAGCGTGGGCATCATGTCCCGCAGCGAATCCTGCCATTCCAGCTTGAACTTACGCGGGAAACACCGCTGCAGCAGCTCCAGCATGATTGGTACGGCGGTGGAGGCGCCCGGGGAGGCACCGAGCAGGGCGCTGATCGAGCCGTCCGCCGAGGTGATGACCTCGGTGCCGAACTGCAGCACGCCGCCCTTCTTGGCGTCCTTCTTGATGATCTGTACACGCTGGCCGGCGGTAATCAGTTCCCAGTCGCCGCCGTCGGCCGTCGGGAAGTACTCCTGCAGCGCCTCCACCTTCGACGACCGGTTCTTGACCACCTCGGAGACCAGGTACTTGACCAGGGAAAGGTTGTCCTTGCCGACGGCGAGCATTGGCACCAGGTTGGAGGGCCGGATGGACAGCGGCAGGTCCAGCAGCGAGCTGGTCTTGAGGAATTTGGTGGAGAAGCCGGCGTACGGGCCGAACATCAGGGAGCGCTGTCCGTTGACATAGCGGGTGTCCAGGTGCGGCACGGACATCGGCGGTGCCCCCACCGACGCTTGGCCGTAGACCTTGGCGCTTAGCTGGGAGACAATCTCCTGATCGGTGCAGCGGAAAAACTGTCCGGACACGGGAAAGCCGCCGAAGCCCTTGCCCTGCGGGATGCCGGAGGCCTGCAACAGCTGCAGGGCGCCGCCGCCGCCGCCGATGAAAACGAACTTCGCCCTGATTTTCCCGTGCTCGCCGGAGGATGGGTGCTTGAGCGAAATGTCCCAGCGGCCGTCGCTGCCGCGGTGGACGTCAGTGACGTCCGTGCCGTAGTTGACCTCGACGTCGTTCTCGGAAAGGTATCCGACCAGGTCGCGGGTGAGCGTGCCGAAGTCGACGTCGGTGCCCTCGGCGGCGCGCGTGGCGGCAAGTTTCTGCCCGGCGGGCCGGCCCTTCATGACCAGCGGGGCCCAGCCGGCAATCTCCGCATGATCCTCGCTGTACTGCAGGCTGGAAAACAGCGGATTCGGCTTGAGGGCTTCGTAACGGGTGCGCAGGAACTTCACATTATCCTCGCCGGTGACGAAGCTCATGTGCGGGACCGTGTTGATGAACTTCCGCGGCGAGCCGATCATCGAGTTGGTCACCAGATGTGACCAGAACTGGCGGGAGAGCTGGAACTGCTCGTTGATGCCAATGGCCTTGGCCGGATCCACCGAGCCGTCCGTGGCCTGCGGCGTGTAATTCAGCTCGCACAGGGCGGAGTGGCCGGTGCCCGCATTGTTCCACGGGTCGGAACTTTCCGTGCCCGCGCGGTCGAGGCGCTCAAAGAGCGCGATCTTCCAGCCGGGTTCGAGTTGTTTGAGCAATACCCCGAGGGTGCTGCTCATGATGCCGCCTCCGATGAGAACAACGTCAGCGTCTTGAGTCTCTGAAATGAAAGTCACGGTCCATCTCCGGTAGCGGCGGTCCTGGCGTTTGAAGCGTATCGCGCCGGGGAGTGGTTGCTGAAATTGAGCGCTCAGCGTCGCTGCCCGGTCGGAGCCCGGTGGGTCCGGCGGATGCTATTTGGCCAGTTTGATCTGATTAAACACCTCATTGAGCACCGGGCTGACGGGATACGTTGCCACCTTGTTGGACAGGGCCACCGCCGAGATCGGAAAGGCGATCGGCACCGCGGGAACGGTCTGCACAATCTGCGTGTTGACGGACTGGTAAGCGTCGTTGCGGTCCGGTCCGTTGGGCAACATCCGGGCGCGGTCAATCTTGCTGATCAGCTGCGGGTCATGGGAGCCGAATTCGCCGTTTGGGGTTCCGAAAAGCGGACCCACAAAATTGTCCGGGTCAGCATAGCCGCCGTTCCAGCCCATCAGGTCCAGCGCGTGGTCGCCGGGGCCGGTGACCTTGCCCAGATAGTCGTCAGACCATGGAACGGGCACCGGCTTGATGTTAAAGCCGACGGCCGTGAGCTGGCGGGCGATTTCGGCGTACACCTTCTCCGGGGTGGGGAGGTAGGTGCGCGTGACATTTGTCGGGTAGTAGAACGTGATGGGCTCGCCCTTGTAGCTCGACTCGGCGAGCAGCTTACGGGCCTTGTCCTGGTCGTAGCCGTAACCGGTCACCGCATTGTTGAAGCCGCTGAGCTTGGGCGGGATGAACTGGGACGTCGCCTGGCTGCCGTCAATGAAGAACGCCTTGATGAGGCTCTGCTTGTCGATCGCGGTGGCAATTGCCTGACGGACTTTGACGTCCGCCATCACCGGCATCGCCTGGTTGATGCCCAGGTACATCACCGAAAACGGATCGCGCTGCAGGATCTGCTCGCCGTTTTTGACCAGCGCGTCAAAATCGCCCGGGGTCACCGGGTCGTAGCCGTCAATGGTGCCGTCTTCGAGCGCCTGCAGCCGGATCTGCGGCTGGTCGTAGGTGATGAAGTTGAGGACGCCAATCTCGCCCTTGGTGCCCCAGTAGTTCTGATTCGCGCTGAGCGTGACCTTGCCGTTTTGCCACGAGGTGAACCGGAACGGACCCGTCCCGACCGGATGCTGACCGTAGGCGGAGACCGGGTGCCCGGAGACCGAGGCGGTGAGAGTGTCCGCAGTCATGGAGGTCAGGGCCGCGGGCGACGAGATGGCAAAGGAAGGCAGCGTCATGGCCTGCACGAAGCCGCTCAGCCGCGAGTTGAGCTCGATCGTGACGTCGGACGGGCCCGCGGCGGTGCAGCTTTTGAACACGGAATTCTTCGCGTCATCCGAGAAGGCATTGAAAATCTGCTTGAAGGCGGTGCTGTTGCCGCCGCCGCGGAGGGCCGCGGGCAGCGTGAACCATCTGTTGAAATTGGTGCAGACCGCGGCGGCGTCAAGTGCTGTGCCGTCCTGGAAGGTCACGTTCTGTCGGAGTTTGAAGGAGTAGGCCAGGCCGTCCTGAAGTTCCTGCCAGCTGGTCGCCAGGCTCGGTGCCGGTGCTCCGGTGGTGGCATCCACGGTGACCAGACCTTCCAGCACCTGCCGGGTTACCCGGAAGGACTCGGAATCCAATTCCAGCGCCGGATCCAGCCCCATCGGATCGGCGCCGGTGCCGAAATTGAAGGTCGCCATTGCCGCCGGGGCGCTGCTGGAGGGTGCCGGTGCCGGCTGCGCCGTGCAGGCCGAGAGGGAGAGGGCCAGCAGGGCCGCTGCTGTCTTCACCGCTGTCCGCAAAGGAGCCTTCCGACGCACTACAGACACCACTTCCTGACCCAACATTTTCGGCACTGACCCGTTCCCGGCGCGCCCCTGTTGTCCGGCAACACCTACAAGACTGCGAAGGTATGTCCGCAGAACTTTCCAGTCTAGTTGACCATCCGGCACGGTCCCGGGCGGCGGCACGGCAATTGCGGGGGCGGTTACCGGATCGTTAGCCGATTCCCAGCTGGTGCCCGGCAATCTCCCGGATCGTTCCGCTGTACCAGCGGAACCGGGCGCAGGACGAGCGGGCGCCCGGACCCGTCGGTCCGGACACCCGCCCGCTTTCCCCGCAAAACCGGGCGCAGGCCGAGCAGGTGTCCGGACTCGTCGGTCCGGACACCGGCCCGCTTTCCCCGCGCCGGGTACAGGACGAGTGGGCGCCGGACTCGGCAGTCCGAACGCCCGCCCGCTTTCCCCCTGCCGGTTCTGAGCAGCCGGTCGGGGAGCTTTACTTCGGTGAGAGCACCGAATCGATCAGGTAGACCGTGGCATTGGCTGTGTGGACGCCGCCGCAGATCACGTTGGCGCCGTCGATCTTCAAATCATCCTTGCTTCCGGTCACCGTCACCGTGCCGCCTTCCACCGTCTTGTGCTCGCCGGACAGCTTGTCCGGGGTGATCTGCCCGGGCAGCACGTGGTAGGTGAGGATCTTGCTCAGCGTCGCGTCGTTGGTCTTCAACGACTCCAGTGTGGCCGGATCGAGCTTGGCGAACGCGGAGTCCACTGGGGCGAAGACGGTGAACTCGGAACCATCGAGCGTGCTGACCAGATCAACCTTGGGGTTGAGCTTGCCGGAGACGGCGGCGGTCAGCGTGGTCAGCAGTGGATTGTTGGAGGCCGCGACGGCGACTGGATCAGCGGTCATGCCGTTGACGGAGCCGGCCCCGGTGGGAACCTGTGCGGCGTAGGCAGCGCAGCCCGGACCAACCAGATCGGCGGCCGGATTTGCCGTGGTCATCGAGCCGGACCTCGCGGCCGACGACGTCATGCCCAAGGAGCCGGACCCGGCCGCACCTGACGCCCCTGATGCGGCGGTGCTGCCGCCACAGGCCGACAGGGCCAGCATGGACACGGCGGTCAGCGAGAGGAAAGCGACTGAGGTGCGCTTCTTCAGTGCCATGGCAATACTCCTGTAGGTCAGTCGATGGTCCGGGTATTCAGCACTCGCCGTGTGGTCGGGGTCTCACTTGGTATTCGGAGGTTGCGAACGGCCGGATGGGTGCTGCTGGAAGTTTTCTTTTCCCGCCCTGCCCGCCAAGCTCGGCGGGCTGCGGTTGCGAATTGCTTACAGCCGCCCGCCCAGGCCCGGCCCGTGCCGCGCCGTGCGGACAGGCGGTCAATCCCTGGAGGAACGGATGGTTCAGCTAGCGCTCATCGGCCTGGTCGGGGCCTGATTACCGGCATATCGCCGTGCATTTTGCCGGTGCTGCCGGTGATCTTCTTTTCCGGCGGTGTCCAGAGCGCCCGGGAGCGGAGCGGCGCCGGCTCTTCCACGGCGGCGTCCGCCGCGACCGCCGTGCAGGACCGCACCGCGAAAGAAGCCAGGATAAAAGCCCAAGCAGCGCGCCGGGCTGCACCCCTGGGGCTGCAGGCCTTCTCCTTCACCTTCAGATAGCCCGGCGCGACGCACACAGGAAATGTCCGGTGTGCTGGGTCCGTCTGCGGCAGCGAGGGTCTAGCGTGGTGGCATGAAACGGAACCCGGGTATGCCGCAGCGCCCGCCCCGCCGACCCGAACCGCGGATCCGTCCCGTCCGGTTGTCTGGTATCGCCGTGCTGTGCCTGTCGCTGCTGGCCGGCCTGCTGTTAACGGCATGCCAGCCGACGGACGACGGCGGCGGGCCGGCGACGACGGTTGCGGTCACCCGGCAGCAGCCGGCGGCAGATACCATCGTGGTGCTGGGGGATTCAATCAGCACCGGTTTTCAGACCTCGGCGGAAGCTGCCTGGCCCAACGTGCTGGTCCAAGACTTTGCCCAGGACGGGATCAATGTGGAATTGAGGAACGGCGCGCGGAACGGTGCCGGATATGTGGAACCAGGAGACGGTGATCTGCCGTTTGCCGGACAAGCCGACGCCACCGTGATCCGGGAGGCCGCCGTCGTCGTTGTTTATGGTTCGGAAAATGACGTCGGCCAGGACCTGGCTCAGATCGGCGACCAGGTTCGGGAGACCGTGGCGGTGATCCGGCGCAGGGCACCGGACGCGCAGATCCTGCTTGTCGGTCCCGCGGCGGTGCAGGACAATCCGGACGAGGGGCTGCTGGCCGTGCGGGACACAATCGCCGCTGCCGCTGATTTAGCCGGCGCGCCGTTTGTGGACCCGATCCAGCTCGGTTGGTTCAAGGGACAGGAGGACACCCTGATCGGTCCCGACGGCGACCACCCCAGCGTGCTCGGGCACGAATATCTGGCCATCAGGATGGAAAAACTCCTGCGGCCGCTGCTGCCGACGGCTGGCTGACCAGGCGGGCCCGCCGAGTGCGCCGCTTTGAGGGTTCGCTGCGTTGATTCGGCTGCGCTCACTGGCCCGAGGCGCCCACGACGCCGTCCAGCGGGACATGCTGTTGGTGCGCAAGACGGGACTTGAACCCGCACACCCGAAGGTACAGGATCCTAAATCCTGCGTGTCTGCCAATTTCACCACTCGCGCGTTCCGGAATGCCGTGACCGTGGCTGTGTTCCGGTGAATAACAGCCTCCATCCTACCTGCTGGCCGGCGCATTATCTGCCGGGCGGTTCGTCAGTCGATGCCCAGGTCACGGCGCAGCTTGGCCACGTGTCCGGTGGCCCGGACGTTGTACTGGGCCACGCTGACCTTCCCCTCGCCGTCGAGCACGACGGTGGAGCGGATGAGGCCTTCGTAGCTTTTTCCGTAGTTCTTCTTTTCGCCCCAGGCGCCATAGGCTTCCGCAACGGCGTGGTCCTGGTCGGAAAGCAGGGGGAAGTTCAGGCTTTCCGCGCCGGCAAATTTGGCGAGCTTTGCTTCCGGGTCGGGCGAAATGCCCACGACCTCGTAGCCGGCGGACTTCAGTGAGTTCAGGTTGTCCCGGAAGTCGCAGGCCTCGGTGGTGCATCCCGGAGTAGACGCCGCCGGGTAGAAGTACAGCACCGTCTTTCGTCCGCGGAAGTCCGTCAGTGAGACCTGCTTCCCGGTGGAATTGGTCAGCGTAAAGTCAGGTGCTTCGTTACCGGTGGCGAGCTGCTCTGCCATTGTTTTCTCCCTGTCATTGAGGCGTTTTCTTCCAGCTTAGCCGGGAGCGATGACAGCCACGCGGCGGCGGCGCAGGCCGGCGGCCGCCGGAAGGATCGACATCGTATGGGTTGGTCGAGGCGCTGTCCAGTGGCGTGGACTTAGTCGGGTCTATACTTGGTGGCATGCCCGATATGGATCAATGGCCCAGTAGCCGCCTACTCTCAACCGCAGCGCGGTTGGTGGAGCATGCCTGGAACGAGCGGCTGGCCAGTATCGGTATGACCCACGCCGGCATTATCGCTCTCGACGTCCTCGCGGCCCATGGTCCCATGACGCAGGCGCAGCTGGCATCAATCGTTAGGGTGCAGGCCCAGACCATGGGCAAGACGCTTTCCCGGCTGGAAAGCCACGGACACGTGCACCGTGTCCGCAGCACCCAGGACCGGCGCAGCCACCTGGTCTCCCTCTCGGATGAGGGCCGGGGCCTGCTGGATTCAGCCCATCAGATGGAGACAGGGCTGCTGGAAACCGCGGGGATGGATCAGCGTGAACTGCGGTCGGACCTGAAGACGATCATCCGCTCGGTGAGCAGCACGGCGCAAAACCTGCGCGAAGTGGAAAGCCGGGCCCGCGCGGCCCTGGCCGACTCGCCCGCGGGTAACTGACCGATATACAGGGTCCGGATTCTGCTCCCCGAGGGTTTAACTCATCCGGGTAACGTGGTGCGGCGTCAACCAGACGGCACATGACCTGCGGCGTCGACCACACGGCACATGACCCGCGGCGTCGACCAGACGGCACATGACCGTGGGCATCGATGGGCCCGACATCGCTCGGTGTGGCACAGTTGGAGCATGAGTGCGCCGTTCCCAAACCCGTCGTCCCGAAACTCGTCGTCCCCAAACCCGTCTTCCCCAGCTACGACGCCCAGCAGGCCCTTCTTCCACGCTGCTCTGCGGCTGGGAAGCGCCTTTTACCGGCTGCGGGTCCGACAGGCCAAGCGCTGGAATTTCGTTGAGCAGATGGTGGCATATTCCGGATACGGGACCCCGACCCGGGTTCGGGTGCTGGGACGGGTCCTGCTGGCAAGTAATCACGGCGCCGGCGGCCTGACGGACCGTGCTGCCAAGACCGTTGTCGGAAACGTCCGCGGGTGGCGCGCTTTCACGAGCGTCCCCGTGCAGAACCGGGAAGTCGAGATTGAACTCGGCGGGGAATTGCACCGCGTGCGCGCTGATCGCGGCGGATTGATAGACACTAACGTTCAGGTCCGCTTAGACCCTGGCTGGCATACCGCGGTGTTCCGGGCGGCAGGGACGGGCCCCGTGGAAGCGCCGATCTTCGTCATTGCCCCGGACACACGGTTTGGAATCGTGTCGGACATAGATGACACCGTCATGGTCACGGCGTTGCCGCGGCCCTTCCTCGCCCTGTGGAACACCTTCGTCGTCAGCGAACACGCACGCACTCCGACACCGGGGATGGCGGTCTTAATGGACAGGCTCGCCGTAGAGTATCCGGATGCGCCGGTCATCTATCTCTCCACCGGTCCGTGGAATGCTGCCCCTACCCTGGCCCGTTTCCTGGCCCGGAATATGTATCCAGCAGGGGCGCTGCTGTTGACCGACTGGGGTCTGACCCAAGACCGGTGGTTCCGCAGCGGGCGGGAACACAAAAGAAGAAATCTCGAACTCCTTGCCAAGGAATTCCCGGGGATCCGCTGGCTACTCATCGGCGACAACGGCCAGCATGACGAGGAAATCTACGCAGAGTTTTCCCGGCGGCACCCTGATCTCACGGCTGCTGTAGCAATCCGGCAGCTCTCGGTGGGTGAGTCAGTTCTCTCCGGCGGACGGTCCGCGGACGGTTACCAGGATCAGCCTGCACCGTTCACGGACTGGGTCTATGCCCCGGACGGAGCCGGAATGGCGAAACAACTCCGCGAACTCCGCATCTTCTGACTGCGTCCCCGTAAGAGATCCGACGCTGACAGGATCCGGGGGCTGCCCCCCACGCCGGTGAGACTGCGCCGCATCGCTTTCGCGATGTCCATTGGACGCCCGGGCATCCAAACGTATAGTCGGAGAGTGACGACGTTTAACGGCGCGATTGTCCGCCTCCGCCCAGCGGCTCCGGCTGACATCCCCGCCCTTGTTGCGATCCGCCGGACCCCGGAGGTCTACGCTCGCTGGCGAGGCGGCGAAGATATGTCCGCCGCCGTTGAACAGGACTTCGCGGAGCCGGACTCGACGCCGTACGTCATCGAGCTGGAGGACCATGTCATCGGTTGGATCCAATGGCAGTCCGAAGAGGAACCCGACTACCGGCACGCTTCCATGGACATTTATCTCGACCCCGCGTTCCACGGTCGTGGGCTGGGCACGGACGCGGTGCGGACCATGGCCCGGCACCTCGTCGTCGATCTTCGGCATCACCGCCTTGAAATAGATCCGGCCGCCGACAATGAGCGCGCTATTCGTTGCTACCAGAAGGTGGGCTTCCGGCCAGTTGGCATTCGCCGCCGGAGCGAGCGCGGTGCCGACGGCGGCTGGCACGACAGCCTCCTCATGGACATGCTCGCCGAGGAACTCACGGACTGACGCGAACAAGGGAAGGAAAACGGCCGCCGTACGAATGGTCAATTCGTCATACGGTTTCCGTACGCCTCCATTCGTGGTATACCGAATTCCGGGATGGGTGTTCACCGGGTCGAGATACTATCCGGGTCCCTCGCCTTTAACCTGGCACATTCACAGCGTTGTGAGCCTACCCTCTCCGGCAACGCCTTTTGCAAAGGAAATGTACGATGAGCGCAACGACAGAAGCAGGGCGCGGTCGGGGCCTGGAAGTGCGGTCCATCGACTACGTCCCTTTGAACGAGCGGCATGGCAAAGTCTCCCACATCGGTCCGTTGTGGTTTATGAGCAACGCCCAGATCGCCACGCTGGCGGTAGGTTTAATCAGCATCACACAGGCGGGAACCTGATCTGGTCTTTGATCGCGATCGTTATCGGAATTCTCATCGGCACACTTTTCATGGCCACGCACTCCTCACAGGGCCCCGCCACATCGACGTTGCTGCCGAAACCAGACTCGCTCAAGCGCAGGCTGCCGAGCTGGAATCGGCAGCCCGGGACCATGTCCTGCCCTAGTCCTGATCGGCAGCCTTCCGGTACAGCCGCCGGAGGGCCCGCGAGCCAGCTCACCGGCTCAGAGACCGCAACACCGCCGCGAACCGGCAACACCGCCCGATTTGAGCCAAAAAGGAGCCTCTGACCGGCGTTTCCGCAGGTCAGAGGCTCCTTTTCTGGTGCACCCCTCGGGACTTGAACCCGAAACCCATTGATTAAGAGTCAATTGCTCTGCCAATTGAGCTAGAGGTGCATTCGGCGCGTTCCGGGGGAGATTCTTGTCGTTTCCGTACCCCGCAACGACATGTAACTCTACATGCTTTTTCCCGCGCTGCGAAATCGGCGCGGCGCCGCAGCCGGCAGCGCATTCCGCGGCCATCCGGCCAGGCGAGTGCCGCCGTCGTCGGTCTTCCGGATAGCCCGGAAGGCTCCGCAGCACGGCGCCGAGCCGGCGCGGAAAACGCAACAATCCGACGGAATCGGTCCGGCTGGTGGGCCTGGTTCGCGCGCTGTCGGACGGCAGTCATAGACTCAGCCTATGAGCGTGGAAACTAATTCAGCCCCCCGCCCGGCCGAGCAGTCGGACGGGAAACCAGACATCAAACCCCGCAGCCGGGTAGTGACCGATGGCATTGCCGCCGCGCCGTCCCGCGGCATGCTGCGTGCCGTCGGCATGGGCGACGACGATTTTGCCAAGCCGCAGATCGGCGTCGCGAGCTCGTGGAACGAAATCACCCCCTGCAACCTGTCGCTGAACCGGTTGGCGCAGGGCGCCAAGGAAGGCGTTTTTGCCGGCGGCGGTTTCCCGATGCAGTTCGGTACCATCTCCGTCTCCGACGGCATCTCCATGGGCCACGAGGGGATGCACTTCTCGCTCGTCTCCCGCGAGGTCATCGCGGACTCGGTGGAAACCGTCATGATGGCCGAGCGCATTGACGGCTCCGTGCTGCTGGCCGGCTGCGACAAATCCCTGCCGGGCATGCTGATGGCCGCGGCACGTCTGGATCTGGCCTCAGTCTTCCTGTACGCAGGGTCCATCATGCCCGGGTTCGTGAAGCTGGAGGACGGCCAGGAAAAGGAAGTCACCCTGATCGACGCCTTCGAAGCCGTCGGCGCGTGCGCGGCCGGCAAGATGTCCGAGGAGGACCTGGGCCGGATCGAACGCGCCATCTGTCCCGGCGAAGGTGCGTGCGGTGGCATGTATACCGCCAATACGATGGCCTGCATTGGCGAGGCGCTGGGCATGTCCCTGCCGGGCTCGGCAGCCCCGCCCTCGGCGGACCGCCGTCGTGACGTCTTTGCGCACAGGTCCGGTGAAGCGGTGGTCAACCTGCTCCGTTTGGGTATCACCGCCCGGGACATCATGACCAAGAAGGCCTTCGAGAACGCTATCGCGGTCACCATGGCGTTTGGCGGCTCCACCAACGCGGTGCTGCACCTGCTGGCCATTGCCCGCGAGGCAGAGGTGGACCTGACCCTGGATGACTTCAACCGGATCGGGGACAAAATCCCGCATTTGGGGGACCTGAAGCCGTTCGGCCGGTACGTCATGTTCGACGTGGACAAGATCGGCGGCGTGCCGGTGATCATGAAGGCCCTGCTCGACGCCGGCCTGCTGCACGGCGACTGCCTCACGGTCACGGGCAAGACCCTCGCGGAGAACCTCGCGGAGATCAACCCGCCGGACGTGGACGGCAAGATCCTGCGCGCGCTGGATAACCCGATCCACAAGACCGGCGGCATCACCATCCTGCACGGTTCGATGGCTCCGGAGGGCGCCGTCGTCAAGAGCGCCGGCTTCGACGCCGACGTCTTTGAGGGACCGGCTCGCGTGTTCGAGCGTGAGCAGGGTGCCCTGGAGGCGCTCAAGTCCGGGTCGATCAAGGCCGGGGACGTCGTCGTCATCCGTTATGAAGGACCTAAGGGTGGGCCCGGCATGCGCGAAATGCTGGCCATCACCGGGGCCATTAAGGGTGCCGGGTTGGGCAAGGATGTTCTGCTGCTCACCGACGGGCGCTTCTCCGGCGGCACCACCGGCCTGTGTATTGGGCACGTCGCGCCGGAAGCGGTCGACGGCGGTCCGATCGCCTTTGTGCAGGACGGTGACACCATCCGCGTGGATATTGCCGGCCGCAGCTTCGATCTTCTGGTTGACGCGGCGGAGTTGGAGTCCCGCAAGGTTGGTTGGGAGCCGATTCCGGGGAAATTCACTAAGGGTGTGCTCGCCAAGTACGCCAAGCTGGTTCACTCGGCGAGCACCGGCGCCTACTGCGGGTAGTTCCCCGGGGAGTTCCACCCGGCGTTGCCTGCACGGAAGGCTGCGCCGGCTGGGCCGGTGAGTGGACGCTCCGTCCGCATGATGAGACGGGTTATGCTTGGTTTGACACTTTGCAGCGGTAAACGGAAAACTACTTATATGCAGTTCATATCCGTAGTCGTCCTTATTTAGCGCGTGACTGGTTAGCTTTACAAAAGCTACAGTCCGACTGGATACAGTTCGGATAATCACCATGCGCAAACCCCTCGCAGAGCCTTACCGGCTGAGGGGTTATTTTTGTTTCCACCACCAGCGGCAACTCATACCGACGTGAACCTACCCGAGACCCAAGCAGTCAGAAGCCACTGAAGACTGTGAAACATGTGTTCCACTAAGGAAGAATCCGATGAGTAAAGGATCGCCCGTCAGCCCGTCGCTGATGGCCACCAAGCCGCACGGTCACGCTCCTGCGGCGGCCTCAAATGCCGCATCCTCCGCAGTCCAGGGGACCAATAACATTGTTGGACCCAATAACATTGTCGGACCCACGCAGATGACCGGTTCTCAGGCCATTGTCCGCTCGCTCGAAGAGCTGGGCGTCAAGGATATTTTCGGTCTTCCTGGCGGCGCAATTCTGCCCACCTATGATCCGCTGATGGCCTCAACCATGAACCACGTTCTGGTCCGGCACGAGCAGGGAGCCGGCCACGCCGCGCAGGGTTACGCCATGGTCACCGGCCAGGTCGGGGCGTGCATCGCCACCTCGGGTCCGGGTGCCACCAACCTCGTCACCGCCATCATGGATGCCCACATGGACTCGGTCCCGATCGTGGCGATCACCGGCCAGGTGTCCAGCGGCGTGATCGGCACGGACGCGTTTCAGGAGGCGGACATCGTAGGTATCACGATGCCGATCACCAAGCACTCCTACCTGGTCACCGATGCCCAGGACATACCGCGCGTGCTGGCCGAGGCATTCTATCTCGCCTCGACAGGCCGGCCGGGCCCGGTCCTGGTGGACGTCGCCAAGGACGCACAGCAGGCGAAGATGACCTTCTCCTGGCCTCCGGTGATCGACCTGCCCGGCTACCGTCCTGTGTTCCGCGGCCATGCCAAGCAGCTGCGGGAGGCCGCGCGCCTGATTGCCGCAGCCAAGAAGCCGGTGCTGTACGTCGGCGGCGGGGTCATCAAAGGCCATGCTTCCGTGGAACTGCTCGAACTCGCGGAGCTGACCGGGATTCCCGTGGTCACCACGTTGATGGCCCGGGGTGCCTTCCCGGACTCGCACCCCCAGCACGTGGGCATGCCAGGGATGCACGGCGCGGTTTCCGCCGTCACCGCCTTGCAGCAGTCCGATCTGCTGATCACCCTAGGCGCCCGCTTTGACGACCGCGTCACGGGCATACTGAACACCTTCGCCCCACTGGCCAAGGTCATCCATGCGGATGTGGACCCGGCGGAGATTTCCAAGAACCGTGTGGCGGACGTGCCCATTGTGGGCTCCGTGAAGGAGATCATTCCCGACCTCAGCGCGGCGGTGAAGGCCGAATTCGAACAGAACGGCACCCCGGATCTGGCCGACTGGTGGACGTTCCTGAACAACCTGCGCGAGACGTATCCGCTGGGCTGGACGGAACCCGAGGACGGGTTGACGTCTCCGCAGCGGGTGATCCAGCGGATCGGGGAGCTGACCGGTCCGGAAGGCGTTTACGTCGCCGGTGTCGGACAGCACCAGATGTGGGCCTCGCAGTTCGTGAAGTACGAGCGCCCGCATTCCTGGCTGAACTCGGGCGGCGCCGGCACCATGGGGTACGCGGTTCCCGCGGCCATGGGCGCCAAGGTGGGCAACCCGGACCGTGTGGTCTGGGCGATCGACGGCGACGGCTGTTTCCAGATGACGAACCAGGAACTGGCCACCTGCGCGATCAATAAGATCCCGATCAAGGTAGCGGTCATCAACAATTCGTCCCTTGGCATGGTCCGGCAGTGGCAGACGCTTTTCTACGAGGGCCGGTATTCCAATACGGACCTGAACACCGGACATGACACGGTGCGGATCCCGGACTTCGTCAAGCTCGCCGATGCCTACGGCTGCGTCGGCCTGCGCTGCGAACGGGCCGAGGACATCGATGCCACCATCGAAGCCGCGCTGGCCATCAACGACCGGCCCGTCGTCATCGACTTCGTTGTCAGCCCCAATTCCATGGTCTGGCCCATGGTTCCTTCGGGCGTCAGCAACAGCCAGATCCAGGTTGCCCGAAACCTGACTCCGGTGTGGGAAGAAGAGGACTAAAAATGACGACGCGACATACACTTTCCGTTCTGGTGGAAGACAAACCCGGCGTGCTGACCCGAGTGGCGAGCCTCTTCGCCCGGCGGGCCTTCAACATCAATTCTTTGGCCGTCGGGCCCACCGAGGTGCCCGGGATGTCCCGGATGACCGTAGTGGTCGACGCCGAAGGTGACCTGATCGAACAGGTCACCAAACAGCTGAACAAGTTGATCAATGTGATCAAGATTGTTGAGCTGCTGCAGGATAATTCCGTGCAGCGGGACCACATTCTGGTCAAGGTGCGCGCGGACGCCGCCACGAGGCTGCAGGTCACCCAGGCTGCAGATCTCTTCCGGGCCTCAGTTGTCGACGTTTCCACCGATTCGTTGACCATCGAGGCCACCGGCACGGCCGACAAGCTTGCGGCGCTGCTCAACGTGCTGGAGCCTTTCGGCGTCCGTGAAATTGTGCAGTCGGGCACGCTGGCCATCGGACGGGGATCCCGTTCCATGAGTGACCGGGCGCTCCGGACCGCGTAGTGCATTTTTGAGCTTCTGGATTTTTTGGATATTTGCAGTACATAAACTATGAGGAGTAACAAGTGACCGAGATGTTTTACGACGACGACGCCGATCTGTCCATCATCCAGGGCCGCACCGTCGCCGTCATCGGCTATGGCAGCCAGGGCCACGCGCACGCGTTGAGCCTGCGGGATTCCGGCGTGGACGTCCGCATCGGTCTCAAGGACGGTTCCAAGTCCCGTGCCAAGGCGGAGGCTGAGGGCCTGCGCGTCCTCAGCGTCGCCGATGCCGCCGCCGAGGCTGATCTGATCATGATCCTTACTCCGGACCAGGTCCAGCGCAGCGTGTACGCGGAGGACATCGCCCCGAACCTGCAGGCCGGCGACGCGCTGTTCTTCGCCCACGGCTTCAACATCCGCTACGGCTACATCAAGCCCCCGGCCGACGTTGACGTTGCCCTGGTCGCGCCCAAGGGCCCGGGACACGTGGTCCGCCGTGAATTCGAGGCCGGCCGCGGCGTGCCGGACCTGATCGCCGTCGAGCAAAACGCTTCCGGCAAGGCCAAGGAACTGGCCCTGTCCTATGCGAAGGCGATCGGTGGAACCCGCGCCGGCGTCATCGAAACCACGTTCACCGAGGAAACCGAAACGGACCTCTTCGGCGAGCAGGCCGTGCTGTGCGGCGGTGCCTCACAGCTGATCCAGTACGGATTCGAGACCCTGACCGAGGCCGGCTACCAGCCGCAGATTGCCTACTTCGAGGTGCTGCACGAGCTCAAGCTGATTGTTGACCTGATGGTTGAGGGCGGCATTGCCAAGCAGCGCTGGAGCGTTTCCGACACGGCCGAATACGGCGATTACGTCTCCGGCCCGCGCGTCATTGACGAGCGTGTGAAGGAGAACATGAAGGCCGTGCTGAAGGACATCCAGGACGGCACCTTCGCCAAGCGGTTCATCGACGACCAGGATGCCGGCGCCCCGGAGTTCAAGGCGCTGCGCAAGAGGGGCGAAGATCACCCGATCGAGTCCACGGGCCGCGAACTGCGCAAGCTGTTCTCCTGGATCAAGAACGACGACGACTACACCGAAGGCTCCGTCGCCCGCTAGTCCCCACTCTCTACGGCGGGCCGCCGACGACGGCCCTCTCGGGCAGCACATCGGCGCCCGCTCATTACGGGCCGCCGTCGTCGGTCTCTTATATCGGCAAGGAAGCCGGGCTCCTTCAACTGTGGGAGTCCGGTTTCCGTGTGAGCAGCACCGTTTCACCGCCAATTGCATCTGAACGTCCGCCTGAATATCCAGCCAAGCTAAAGAGGTCACCGGTGACAGCCACCAAACCAGTCGTACTCCTTGCAGAGGAACTTTCGCCCGCTACGATCGACGCCTTGGGGCCCGATTTCGAAATCCGCCACTGCGACGGGGCGGATCGGTCCCAGCTGCTCGCCGCCATCGCCGACGTGGACGCCATCCTGGTCCGCTCCGCCACGCAGGTGGACGCCGAGGCGATCGCCGCGGCCCGCAGCCTGAAGGTCATCGCCCGCGCGGGCGTCGGCCTGGACAACGTGGACATCAAGGCCGCGACGCAGGCCGGCGTCATGGTAGTCAACGCGCCGACGTCGAACATTGTCTCCGCCGCAGAGCTGACTGTCGGGCACATCCTGAGCCTGGCCCGGCACATACCCGCCGCCAGCGTGGCGCTGAAGAACGGCGAATGGAAGCGCTCCAAGTACACCGGAACCGAGCTCTACGAGAAGAAGCTTGGCATCATCGGGCTGGGCCGGATCGGTGCCCTCATCACGGCCCGCGCGCAGGGCTTCGACATGGAGGTCCTGGCCTACGATCCCTACGTCACCTCCGCCCGCGCCGCACAGCTGGGGGTGCAGCTGGTCAGCCTCGATGAGCTGCTCGCGCAGAGCGACTTCATCACCATCCACATGCCCAAAACGCCGGAGACGGTGGGCATGATCGGGGCGGATGCGTTTGCCAAGATGAAGAAAACCGCTTACATCATCAACGTGGCACGTGGCGGCCTGGTGGACGAGAGCGCGCTCTACACCGCGCTGACCGACGGCGAGATTGCCGGCGCCGGCATCGACGTGTTCGTCAAGGAGCCGGCGACGGACCTGCCGTTCCTGTCCCTGGACAACGTGGTGGTGACCCCGCACCTGGGGGCCTCGACGGATGAGGCGCAGGAAAAGGCCGGTGTATCCGTGGCGAAGTCGGTGCGCCTGGCTTTGGCCGGTGAACTGGTGCCGGATGCGGTGAACGTTGCCGGCGGAGTCATTGCTCCGGACGTGCGCCCCGGTATTCCGCTGATGGAAAAGCTGGGCCGGATCTTCACCGCGCTTACGCATGATTCCGTGACGCAGATCGACATCGAGGTGGCCGGGGAGATTGCCGTCCACGACGTGAAGGCGCTGGAACTGGCCGCGTTGAAGGGCGTCTTCAAGGATGTCGTTTCCGAGCAGGTTTCCTACGTCAATGCCCCCGTTCTGGCCGAACAGCGCGGCATCAATACCCGACTGATCAAGACCACGGAATCCGGGGAATACCGCAACGTGCTGACGATCCGCGGCGCCCTGTCCGACGGCTCGCAGGTATCTGTTTCTGGGACGCTTACCGGGCCGAAGCAGGTCGAAAAGCTGGTGGGCGTCAACGGTTACGATGTTGAGATCCCCATCAGTGACCACCTCGTCGTCATCTCCTATGCCGACCGTCCCGGCGTGATCGGCACACTGGGCCGCCTGCTGGGCGATGGCGGCATTAACATTGCCGGCATGCAGGTTGCCCGGAACACGGAGGGTGGCCAGGCGTTGTCGCTGCTGACGGTGGACAGCTCCGTTCCGCAGGATGTGTTGGACGCCATCAAGTCCGAAATCGGGGCCACCATGGCCCGCGAGGTGGACCTGGAGGACTGACCTAGCTGAATTGCCTTTGAGCTGGACGGATGCCGGTTGAATTTCCCTGGCATCCGTCCAGCTCATCCTCCACGGCAGACGGAATCGGCATCCGAACTGGGGGCGGGGATGGACCTGCGCCGCCGCCGTGGCGCCTGAACGCAGGGCGGAATCCCTCTACGCTGCTTATCACTCACACGGCCCGTCGCCAGCTCGCGGAAGATCTACCCGAAGGACCAGCTTACGCGGCCCATCATTTATCGTGGGTCCCCTACTGGAGAATCCGCACCGAGTCTCATCGACGAGGACCGTCAGATCGTGAGCGTCGTTGACATCGCGCACCGCCGGGACGGCTATCGTTAGCACCCCTGACAACCTTCGCCGACGCCGGGTTGACGGAAGAAATCCCTCAATGGGTGGAAAAAGGTTAGGGACTGTTCAATCCACCACAAGGATTTCGTCGTCCGTTCCCTGGTTGGTCAGCACCCACAGCTTTTGTTGGGAACCTGTTTCGTTTTGGTCGGCCGGCGCGGCGACGACGTCCCGGAGCCGGCCGTATTCGCCGCGGAAAAACTCCTGCGGCTGGGCCGGATCCGTCCCGTGCAGCACCACCTGCCACAGCCGTTCGCCGCGCAGGGCACTCAGGTAAGCAACGTCGTCGACAATTGCCAGACCGCTGGGGGAGGCGTCCGCCGTCGAAGGCCACACCACTTTCGCGTCGATCAGCCCGGCCCGCCCGGGCGCGCCGGTGACCAGCGGCCACCCGTAATTGCCGCCGGGCTGGATCAGGTTCAGCTCGTCATTGATGTCGGGGCCGAACTCGCTGATCCAGAGCCGGCCAGCGGAATCCCACGCGATGCCCTGGACGTTTCGGTGCCCATAGCTGTAGACCGGGCTGTTACCAAACGGATTTCCCGGCGCCGGCTTCCCGTCCGCAGTGATCCGCAGCACCTTGCCGTTGAGCGAATTCCTGTCCTGCGCGCTGTCCTGTTGCAAGGCGTCGCCGGTTCCCACGTAAAGAAAACCATCCGGCCCGAACTTGATCCGGCCGCCGTCGTGGTTGTTCGCCTTGGCAATGCCGGTCAGCAGCACCTGCTGCAGACCCAGTCGGCCGTCCTCATACGTCATCCGGACCACCCGGTTGTCCGTCGCCGAGGTGTAGTAGGCGTACACATAATGGTCGCTGTTGAATGTGTCGGCCACGGCGAGCCCCAGCAGACCGCCCTCGCCGCCGGGGACCACATTCGCGACTTTTCCCACTTCCGTTTTTCCCGCTGCTGCCTTTCCCACTTCCGCTTTTCCCGCGGCTGGAGCGCTGCCGTCGTGGACCAGCTGAATTATGGCCGTGTCCCGCTCGGACACCAGCGCGGTTCCATCCGGCAGAAACGCGATGGCCCAGGGGAGATTCAGACCGGTGGCAAGTACGGCGCTCACCGTCGGCGGCGCCGTCGTCGTACCTTGCCCGGCACTGTTTTGCGGCGCGCTGCCCGAAACACCGCCTTGCGGCGCGCTGCCCGAAACACCGCCTTGCGCCGCGCTGCCCGAAACGGGGGACGACGACGGCGCACCCGGGGTGTCCGCGCCCGGAACCTGTGGAGGGGCAGACGGCGTGCAGCCGGACGTCAACGCAACGCAGACGGTGAGCACGCACGCGGCAAGCCGCGCGCGAATCCTTCTGCCGTTCCGCTGAGATCCCATGGCCGTGCTGCCCTTCCACGCTGCCTGCCGGGGTGTAACTGCTACCGTCTCATAATGCGGCGGGCGGAGCCAGAGCCGACCGCCCGCGCGCTGCCCGGCAGAATCCGCGCGGCCCGGCACTCGAGCCTTGCACACGATGCGCTGACGGTGACCGATCCCGCAGCGTTCCCTGCTACCAGCGGCTGATCGGGGCGGATCCCGTGCTCGATGAGGACACCGGCCCCTTCCGGCACGTCGTGTTCACACTCGGGCACACTGCCCGGGCTGCGCGAGTTCCCCGAAGGAGCGACCGGGTGCGCCATTTGACGAGCGCCGAGTGGGCCTCGATGATGTGGCTTTCGCATGCGCGGATCGCAGCCAGCTGGTGTCGTGGCAGACGCGGCTGGTGGGAATCGGCATTGAGCGTGGCGACATCGTCGATGCGGGCTACGGAGCCGGATTCTTATTCCGCGACCCGGACAACATCGCACTCGAGTTTTTCGCTCCGCCGCGGTAGTTGTCCATAATTGCGGGTGCCCGCTGGCGTGTTCAAGGGTCCAACCGCGGCACACGCGGCGCACGGCGCGCGGCTCCAGCAGCGCCCGAATACATCGTGCGCGGTGGCCGGGTCAAAGTCTGCGCCGGATGATCCGCCGCCCGCGTCGGCTTCATCCACCGGTAGGTTTCGACAAGCTGAACCACCGGCGGGTAACTTCATAGAGTGAGTTCACCTGTGCAGGCCCAGACCCCTTTCTATGTCACCACCGCCATCTCCTATCCGAACGGCGTGCCGCACATCGGCCACGCCTACGAGGTGATCGCCACGGACGCCATGGCGAGGTTCAAGCGACTGGACGGATATGACGTATTCTTCATGACCGGCACCGACGAGCACGGGCTGAAGATGCAGCAGACCGCACAGAAGCTTGGCCTGACCGCAAAGCAGCTCGCCGATGAGAACTCCGCCGCATTCAAGCAGATGAGCGCTGATTTGGGGATCTCCCACAACCGTTTCATCCGCACCACAGACGCGGATCATTACGCAGCGGCCGCCGCGATCTGGCAGCGGATGGAAGCCAACGGGGACATCTACCTCTCCCAGTACGCCGGCTGGTACTCCGTCCGCGACGAGCGATACTTTGTGGAGGACGAGACCGAGGTACGGGACGACGGAATCAGGTACGCCACGGAAACCGGCACGGAGGTGACCTGGACCGAGGAGGAGAGCTACTTCTTCAAACTCGCGTCCTACCAGGACAGGCTGCTGAAGCACTACGCGGACCATCCGCTTTTCGGCGCCCCGCACAGCCGCTTCAACGAGGTCGTCAGCTTTGTTAAGAGCGGCTTGGAGGACCTCTCCATCAGCCGCACCTCCTTCGACTGGGGCGTTCCTGTCCCGGGCAACCCGGACCACGTGATGTACGTCTGGGTCGACGCGCTCACCAACTATCTCACCGGCGTCGGCTTTCCGGACATGGAATCGGAGAGCTTCAAAAAGTACTGGCCCGCCGACGTGCACGTGATCGGCAAGGACATCTCCCGCTTCCACGCCGTCTACTGGCCCGCGTTCCTCATGTCCGCGCAGCTTGAGCTGCCCAAGCGTGTCATGATCCACGGATTCCTGCACAACAATGGCGTCAAAATGTCCAAGTCGCTGGGCAATGTGGTGGCCCCGGCGGATTGGGTGACGCAGTACGGGTTGGACCAGGTGCGGTTTTTCCTGCTCCGCGAGGTGCCCTTTGGCGCCGATGGGTCCTACAGCCATGACTCGATTGTCGGCCGGATGAATTCGGACCTGGCCAACAACCTGGGCAATCTGGCGCAGCGGTCGCTGTCCATGGTCGCGAAGAGCTGTGACGCCAAGGTCCCGGTGCCGGGCGCCTTCACGGCTGCGGACCGGGACATTCTGGCCCAGGCCGGCGTTCTGCTGGAGCTCTGCCGCGAGGCCTACGAGGTGCAGGATTTCCACCGTGCGCTGGAGGAAATCTGGACCGTTTTGGGCGACACCAACGCCTACTTCGCGGAGCAGCAGCCGTGGGTGCTGCGCAAAACCGACCTCGACCGGATGAACACGGTGCTGTACGTGACCCTGGAGGTGCTGCGCATCGTCTCCATTCTTGTGCAGCCGGTCATGCCCGGCTCTGCGGCCAAACTGCTCGACGCGCTGGGCCAGGGCACGGCACCGGACGACGACGTTCGACAGTTCGCGGCGATCAGGACTCTGCTGGTGGCAGGGACGGCCCTCCCGGCCCCCGCGCCGATCTTCCCCAAGTATGAAGAGCCGGCTGAAGCCTGAATCACCCTCCCCGGGCTTCCCCGCCACCACCCGGTGAGTGGGGGGCTGCCCCCAAAATGCGGGACATGCGGGCAGCTCTCCCACTCGACGGTTCTGAAATCGTCCATGGGATGGGCTCAGCCGGGGGAGACGACTCCGGTTTCATAGGCGATCAGGACCAGCTGCACCCGATCGCGGGCATCGAGCTTACTGAGGACATGGCCCACGTGCGTCTTGACGGTGGCCTCGGAGACGAACAGCGACCGCGCAATTTCCGGGTTGGACAGGCCTTCGGCGATCAGCCCAAAGACCTCGCGCTCGCGGACCGTGAGACTTTCGACGGCGGTATGGTGGCGGTCGTTTGCCGGGTCGGGATCACCCAAGAGGGGTGCGACATGTGCCAGCAGGCGCTTGGTAGTGGACGGTGCGATGACGGCGTCCCCCCGGTAGACGGTGCGAATGGCTCCCAGGAGTTCCTCCGGCGGAGCATCCTTGAGCAGAAATCCGCTGGCCCCGGCCCGGATGGCGGCAAGGGCGTGTTCATCCAGGTCAAAGGTGGTCAGGACAACTATTTTGAGCTCGGACAGCCAGGATCCGGCCGCCGCACTGCGGGACCGCTCCATCAGCCTTCGGGTGGTTTCGATACCGTCCATGGTCGGCATCCGGACGTCCATCAGCACCACATCCGCAGCGGTCGCGGACATCGCCGCAAGAGCCTCATACCCGTTGCCGGCCTGGACCACCACTTCCAGGTCGGGCTGGCTGTTGATCAGCATAGTGAAGCCGGAGCGGACCAACTGCTGGTCGTCCACCAGCGCAACGCGGATGGGCTGGCTGCCGGTCTCCGACGGTGCAGGACTAACGAATGCGGCAGAACTCATGATCAGGCCTCCGTATAGGGGATGAATGCGCTGATCCGGAACCCGCCGCCGGGCGCCGGCTTCGCGGTAAGTGTTCCATCGTAGAGCCTGATGCGCTCGGCCATGCCGCGGATGCCGTTGCCGCCCATGCCCCCCGCGGGCGGATGGGCGGCGGCCCCGCGGCCGTCGTCGAGCACGTCGATCTGCAGGCCCCGGGCCACCCACTGCAGCGAGGTGCCCGCGGTGGCACACGGACCAACATGTTTGAGGACATTCGTCAGGCCCTCCTGGATCACCCGGTAGGCGGTGAGCTCCGCACCTGCCGGCAACGGCCGCCGGGGCTTCCCGCTCTGCTCGAAGCTCAGTTCCAGCCCTGCCGCGCGGAAGCCCAGGAGCAGATCATCAATGTCGGCGAGGCCCGGAAGCGGCCGGGTGGAGGCCTCCTCGCCACCGCGCAGCACCCCCAACAACCGCCGCATTTCCTGCAGCGAAGCCCGCCCGGTCTCGGCGATCGTCTGCAGCGTCGCCGTTGCGACCGACGGATCCGCGGCCGCCGCGTAGCGACCCCCATCGGCCTGGGTGATGATGACGGACAATGAGTGCGCGACGATGTCATGCATTTCCCGGGCAATGTGCGATCTCTCGTCGGACGCCGCCAGGGCACGTTCCTGCTGCTGCTCCACCTCGAGCCGGTGGGTCCGGCCCTCCAACGCCTGTTCCCGCAGCCTCCTGGTCCGGGTCAGGTCGCCCAGGGTCCAGCTGAACAGCACGAGAACCCACCCCATCACCACCAGAAATGCTGTGGAGGGGAGGTTGGCCACGGTTTCCATGGTCAAGTCGGTATAAAAGCGCGTGACAAGCATGACAGCGCCCAGCAGTGCCAGGAACAGGCTGCCGATGCTGGCCCAGCGCGCACCGTAGGCGGCGACCGCATAGACGGCGAGAACGACGGCGACGTCCGCCGGTCCCGGTTGAATCGCCAGGGCCCACTGCACGACGGCGACGGCGGCAATCACCAAGGCGGCAGTGGTGGGTCGGGCGCGGCGCCAGGCCAACGGCAGGACCAGCAACGTCGCAATGACGAAGGAGCTGGCCGCTTCGGAGCCCAGCAGCGTGGTGGCAGCGAAAAGGAGCCAGAGGATCGCCACAAGGGTGAAGTCCACGGCGAGGCGGTGCCGGCGGAACCAAGCGTAGATCCGGTGCATAACCATGATCTACGACTTTAGATTATCCGTCCGGCGCAGTCATCATGCCGCGGGAGGATGCGTGCCTCCCCACCATGTCCGGATTGTGAGATGCGCTGCCCATCATGTGGATACTTTGACTAGGCTGAAAACCATGAGCACATCGATGAATATTGCCGTTATTCCCGGCGACGGAATCGGCCCGGAGGTCATAGCGGAGGCCGTCAAAGTCCTGAAGAGGGCTGTCGCCGTCGAGAATGTGGCGCTGGATCTGACCGAGTATAAGCTGGGCGCCGAACACTGGCTGCAGACGGGCGAGACCCTGCCCGACAGCACCCTCCGGGCCCTGCGCACTCACGACGCGATCCTGTTCGGCGCCGTAGGTGGCGCTCCCGGAGACACCAACATCCCCTCAGGCCTTATTGAACGGGAGATGCTGCTCAAGCTCCGCTTCAATCTCGACCATTACGTCAATCTGCGGCCGTCCCGGCTCTACGACGGCGTCGACAGCCCGCTGGCCAACCCCGGCACCATCGATTTTGTCGTGGTCCGTGAGGGGACCGAAGGGCCGTACGTTGGCAACGGCGGGGCGCTGCGCGCCGGAACGCCGCAGGAAGTCGCCACTGAGGTGTCCGTGAATACGGCGTACGGCGTGGAACGCGTGGTGCGCGACGCCTTCCGCCGGGCCAGCGCCCGCCCGCGCAAAAAGCTCACATATGTCCACAAGCACAATGTCCTGGTGTATGCAGGCCATCTCTGGAAGCGGACCGTGGGGGCCATCGCGGCGGAATTTCCCGAGGTCGCCGTCGACTACCTCCATGTTGATGCGGCCATGATCTTCCTGGTCACCAACCCGGCACGGTTCGACGTGATTGTCACCGACAACCTCTTCGGCGACATCGTCACCGATCTGGCCGCCGCCATCACGGGCGGCATCGGCCTGGCCGCCTCGGGCAACATCAACATGGACCGCACCGCGCCGTCCATGTTCGAACCCGTTCACGGCTCCGCCCCCGACATCGCCGGCCAGCAAAAGGCCGATCCTACGGCGGCCATTTTGTCTGTGGCCTTGCTGCTGGACCACCTCGGCTACGACGCCGCCGCCCGTCGGGTGGAGGCCGCAGTCGTCGCGGACATCGCGCAGCGGAGCTCTGTCGGCACCCGCAGCACAATGGCAATCGGAGACGCGATCGCGGCGTCACTGTGAGCAGTGGGTCAGGAGCAGCACGCAGGCGTTGCTGTCAGGAGAGGACAGGGGCAGCATGCAGTAGCGCACCGTATGAGCGGCGCGCGGGCGCAGCCGCGGGAGTAGGCTGAAGATTGCAAAACCGCGTGCACATCGGAGTGCACAACTATGTGGAGGAACCATGACCCAGACAGTCAATGAACTGGATTTCACGCAGAATCTTTCGGCACACCGGAAGACTGCCCAAGAGCGCGCCGCTATCCTGGAGAACCCCGGATTCGGCGATCACTTCACAGACCACACGGCCGTTGTCGATTACCGCACCGATTCGGCTGGTCACGGCGGCTGGAGCAACGCCCGAATTGAGCCTTACGGACCGATTTCGCTGGATCCGGCGGCCGCTGTGCTGCACTACGGCCAGGAGATCTTTGAAGGCCTGAAGGCTTACAAACACGCCGACGGTTCCGTCTGGACCTTCCGCCCCGAGGCAAACGCCGCCCGGCTCAACCGCTCTGCCGAGCGTCTGGCGCTGCCGCAACTGCCCGAACAGGTGTTCCTGGACGCCGTCCGCGGCCTGGTTGCGGCTGACCAGGACTGGATTCCCAGCCGTGACGGGGAGAGCCTGTATCTGCGCCCGTTCATGATCGCCACCGAGGCGTTCCTGGGTGTGCGCCCTGCGCGTGAGGTATCCTTCCGAGTCATCGCTTCTCCGGCCGGCAATTACTTCGGCGGCGAGCTCAAGCCCGTTTCCATCTGGATCTCGCATAACTACGCCAGGGCGGGCCGCGGAGGTACCGGCGCCGCCAAGTGCGGTGGAAACTACGCCGCTTCCTTGGCGGCGCAGCTGGAGGCCGAGGCCCACGGCTGCAAGCAGGTCCTCTTCCTGGATCCCTTCAACGACGACGCCGTTGAGGAACTGGGCGGCATGAACGTTTTCTTCGTTTTTAAGGACGGTCGGCTCGTTACGCCTGCATTGACCGGAACAATTCTGGAGGGCGTCACCCGCATGTCCGTCATCCAGCTGGCGAAGGACCGAGGACTGGACGTCCAGGAGCGCAAAATCACTTTGGGCGAATGGCGTGACGGAATCGCCTCGGGTGAGATTACCGAGGTCTTTGCCTGTGGCACTGCGGCGGTCATCACGCCCATCGGACTGCTCAAGGACGAAACGGAAAGCATTGGTTCCGCCGATGCCAAGGCCGGGGATATCGCGATGGGTATCCGGGATCAGCTGCTGGGCATCCAGACGGGGACAGCTGAGGACCCGCACGGCTGGCTGACCCGGCTGGCTTAAGCACAACTTCCTCGTTCATGAGCCGAGTGCCGTAAGCAGAAGATCGCGTACGTAGGCAGCCGTTTGGGCAGGGCTTCTTGAACAGGACATGACGAAAGCATGACGGCGGTCGTCGCACCTTTGCGGGTGCGGCGGCCGCCGCCGTTGCACCCGCCTCTCCGAGATCACGGCCCACTGGAAGACCAGCTGTTTTCCTCCACTCAAGGCGCCGGCGCCGCAAACGTCCACACCTCCGAAGACAGGGGTTGCCCCGAAAACCTGCATGCACTGCAATCAGTGCATGCACTGATTGCAGTGCATGCAGAATCCGGGAGGAACCATGTCATCAGTAACCGTGAGATATCTGGATCCGGAAGTCCTTGCCCAGTTGCGCGTTCTGGCGGCGCAGAACGGCCGGTCCATGCAGGTCGAACTCAAGGTGATGATTCTGCGGCATCTGGATTCCCCAACTGCCCAGGGGTCCGACCCATCAAGCATCCCGATCGCGCTGCTCAAAGTCCCGCAATGGTACGAGGAGCTGTTCGAGTCCCAAGCGATGGCTTTCGCACTGGGCGGGGCGCACCTGCCGCCGCGGATTTCAACCATGCACATGGTTGCCGCCACGCATGATCCGGGCGACTGAGTCATGCTGCTGCTCGATTCCGATGTGCTGATGGATCTGCTCTCCGGACGGAACGATCAGCGCCAGTCCGAATGGTTCAAACTTCATCCGGAGCGTCCGCACACTTCCGCCCTTGCCGTCGCCGAAGTTCTGACCGCGATCGGTTCACTCCACGAGTGGGAGCGGTTTTCAGCGGGCAAGGCCACGACGACGATTCTTGCGACGGCTTTGGACCGGAGGGTGGTCCCTTTTGACCTGGACTGCGCGGAGCCGCTCGCGAGGCTGGCCCGGCTGAAACGCGCCGACGGTACATATTATCCGCTTGCGACACTAATGTCGGCAGCTTTGGCAGCGAGGTACAGCGCGGAACTCGTCACCGGGCGCCCAGAAGAATACGCCGGTCTCGGCATCGCCACCGTGAGTCCCTGAGGCTGTGCGAATCGGCGCCGCAAGGCTGAAAAAGCCCGGGGGCCCGGACCTGGTTGGAAATGGGCGACGAAAGATAACAGCTAGAGTAATAACCATGCGTATTGCCCGGTTTGTAGCAGATTCTGATCCCCTCTACGGCCTCGTTGAAGGGGAGCCCGGCAGTGAAGAAGTCACTGTCATCAAGGGAGACCCTTTCTTCAACGGCATCGAACGGACGGCCGTAACGCACAAGCTGGAGGACGTTCGGCTGCTGGCTCCCATCATTCCACGCAGCAAGCTGGTGGGTATCGGCCGCAATTTCGTTGAGCATGCCCATGAACTGGGCAATGAAGTGCCGAAGCAGCCGTTAATGTTCCTGAAGCCGAACACTTCTGTGATCGGTCCGAATGATCCGGTCGTGCTGCCGGAGTTTTCCGATGAGGTCTCCTACGAGGCAGAGCTTTGTGTGGTCATCGGCCGGATCTGCAAGGACGTCCCTGCGGAGCGTGTGGATGAGGTGATTTTCGGTTACACCTGCGGCAATGACCTCACTGCGCGGGACGTGCAGAAAGCGGATCAGCAGTGGGCGCGCGCGAAGGGCTTCGATACCTCGGCACCGTTGGGACCGTGGATCGAGACCGAACTGGACACCGAAGATTTGGTTATCAGGGGCTGGCTGAACGGCGACCTGCGCCAGGAAGGCAGCACCAGCCAGATGGTCTGGGGCGTGCGGGAACTTGTCTCCGTAGTCTCCAAGGCTTTCACACTACTTCCAGGCGATGTCATCATGACGGGGACGCCGTCCGGAGTAGGCCTGGTCAAGGCGGGGGACCGCTACGAGATCGAGATTGAGGGTATTGGGCGGCTGTCCAACCCGATAGTGCGCCGCTGACTTAGGGGCAGGCGGATAGGCGGTAAAATTGCAATCATTATGACTACTTCCGCCGTGATTCCCACCGTGACTGAAACAACCCCCGTCCGCGTCAGATTCTGTCCCTCGCCTACGGGGACCCCACACGTGGGTCTGATCCGCACGGCACTGTTCAACTGGGCCTATGCCCGCCACTCCGGCGGTAAAATGATCTTCCGCATCGAGGACACGGACGCTGCACGAGACAGTGAAGAGAGCTACCATCAGCTGCTGGAAGCCCTCAAATGGCTGGGCATCGACTGGGACGAGGGCGTCGAGGTGGGGGGACCGCACCCGCCGTACCGTCAGTCACAGCGCGGCAACATCTACCAGGCTGCGATCGAGAAGCTGATGGGCGGCGGCTTCGTCTACGAGTCATACTCGTCCCCGGACGAGGTGGAGGCCCGGCACCGCACCGCCGGCAGGGACCCCAAGCTCGGTTACGACAACTACGACCGCGACCTCACCGTTGAGCAGATCGCCGCGTTCAAGGCCGAAGGGCGCCAGCCCGCCATGCGGCTGCGCATGCCCGAGGATGATCTGACGTTCAAGGACCTGGTCCGCGGCGAGATCACCTTCAAGGCCGGCACCGTCCCGGACTACGTCGTCGTCCGGCCCAACGGGGCGCCGCTGTACACCCTGGTCAACCCGGTGGACGACGCGCTGATGGGCATCACCCACGTGCTGCGCGGGGAGGACCTGCTCAGCTCCACGCCGCGGCAGATCGCACTCTACCGCGCCATGATCGCCGTCGGAATTGCCGAGTACATGCCGCTGTTCGGCCACCTGCCGTATGTGATGGGCGCCGGCAACAAGAAGCTGTCCAAGCGCGATCCGGAGAGCAATCTCTTCCTGCACCGGGAGCGCGGCTTCATCCCCGAGGGACTGCTGAATTACCTCTCCCTGCTGGGCTGGTCGCTCTCGGCCGATGAAGACATCTTCACCGTGGAGCAGCTGGTTGAGCACTTTGACATCCACGACGTGCTCGCCAACCCGGCCCGGTTTGATGCGAAGAAGGCCGAGGCCGTAAACGGCACGCACGTGCGCCTGCTCGCAGCGGAGGACTTCCGCGACCGGCTGGTGCCGTACCTACAGGCCGCTGGCATTGTCGGCGAGAGCCTCACCGCCCGCGAGGATCAGATCCTCACCGAGGCCGCGCCGCTGATCCAGGAGCGGATCACGCTGCTGGGCGAGGCTCCGGAAATGTTGAGCTTCCTGTTCAAGGACGACGACGCCGTCGACGTTGCGGACGACGCCCGCAAGGGTCTGCCGGACAACCTCGCCGAGGTTCTGGCCGCGGCGGTATCGGCGCTGGAGCCGGTGCAGGAGTGGACGGCGGAGAATCTTCAGACCGTTCTGAAGCAGGTGCTGGTCGAAGAGCTGGGCCTCAAACCCCGGCTCGCCTTCGGGCCGGTGCGGACAGCGGTCTCGGGTCGCCGGATTTCGCCGCCCCTCTTCGAATCGATGGTCATCCTGGGCAAGGAATCATCGCTGGCCCGCTTGAAGAACTTTCGCGGCTAGCGGCGGGAGCTGACGGCGGCAGAGACGGCGTTGGCGTCCGTTCCCTCACCGGGCGGACGCCGGCCGCCGGGCGTGCACCTCTCCACGCTCCGGAGGCATCGGCAGCTCCCACCCGCCGCTCGCGTCTGCTGATCTTCCGCGCAACCTCCCACCTTGGCGGCTCATCCGGGCCTCCGGTTGGAGACCGTTTTGTTCTCTCCGCCGGAATCGGGTACAGTTTATTTCCGGCGCTTGAGCCGCTTGAACAGCCGGGAAACCGGTCGGAACGAGCAAAAAGCGCCATTGGGATATGGTGTAATTGGCAACACAACGGTTTCTGGTACCGTTATTCTAGGTTCGAGTCCTGGTATCCCAGCGCTCGGTGAATCCGCTTTTGAAGCGCGGTTGTCCGGCGGTTAGTACATGAAAGTATTAGGGCCCCATCGTATAGCGGCCTAGTACGCTGCCCTCTCACGGCGGTAACGCGGGTTCGAATCCCGCTGGGGTCACAACAGAAGCTCCTGTCCGGTGCAACATCCGGACGGGGGCTTTTCTCGTTTCGGCTGCGCAACGGGGATTTTGCGTAGGCGTCCGTAGCGCGCGAGGTGGCCCGATCCGGGGGGAGAGACCCGATCCCCGCGGCAGGGCCAGTGCCGCCCCGAATTCCTGTGGGCACCCCGAGTTCTCCCGACGTTTGCCACCTCAGACTTCGACAGCGGGCCTAATCATCACACTGGCTGAGCCAACCGGATACGCATGCCCGGGCAGATCTCAGAGCCGGGCGATGGCGTCCCGGACTTTCATCAGCGTTCGGAGGTTTCTCGTCGTCGTACTCGATTTGTATCGGCCTTTGGCCGACAACTTACTGAACGGACTGTCCAAGGTTCCCCCGGCGGGTGCCAGCCATGCGGTGGCTTCCGGACCGAGCCGGGTCTGCTCCACGCCGTCGAGCCGCTCGGCCAGTGTGTACAGTTCCTCGATGATCGCCTCATCTGAGCCGAGGGTGATGTAACTGTGCTGTTCGGTGGAGTCGGCGGGATAGGGGCAGGCAGCGATGATTTCCGTCAGCCGGAAGGCGCTGAGGACGACGACCCAGGCGTCGTAGCCGAAGCTGTCCCGGAGGCACTTTTCCACGGTCGACTTGATTTCGTCGCCGCTCAGGGCGGTGCGGCAGGCGATGTTTCCACTGGCAAGCAGCGTGGCGAAGCTGCGGAAGGGCAGGTGCGCCAGCTCCCGCTTCAGGTCTGCCATTTTGATGTTGATGCCGCCGACGTTGACGCCGCGCAGGAAAACAGCATAGCCGTCGTTGGGAGCGCGGGTGGAAGCGCCGGCCCCCGGGGTGACCTCACCGGCTGGGGTGGGCTCGGAAGAATCTCTGGTCGCGTCGCTGTTCATGGAGCCAGACTAGCGTGCAGCCGACTCGGCGGTCTTGCGGAGCGCTTCCGTCAGGGTCCGCGCGGCGCCGCAGACAATCTCCGCGTGCAGCCGGCCGGGCTGGCGCGTGAGGCGTTCGATCGGGCCGGAGATGGAGACGGCGGCAATGACCCTCCCGGAGGGACCGCGCACAGGTGCGGAGACGGAGGCCACGCCCATTTCCCGCTCGCCCAGGCTCTGGCCCCAGCCGCGCCGACGGACCCCGGCGAGCACTGTCGGCGTGAAGCGGGCGTTCTGCAGTCCCTCCAGTAGACGCTCGTGGTCTTCCCATGCCAGCAGTACCTGGGCCGCCGAGCCGGCCTTCATGCTCAGCTGGGTGCCCACCGGGATGGTGTCCCGCAGACCGATCGGCCGTTCGGCGGACGCCACGCAGACGCGCCAGTCGCCCTGCCGTCGGAAAATCTGCGCGCTCTCGCCGGTGACGTCGCGCAACTGCAGTAGTACCGGGCCCGAGGCGGCAATCAGCCGGTCCTCGCCCGCAGCGGATGCCAGCTCCACCAGGCGGCTGCCGAGCACAAACCGTCCCTGCATGTCGCGGCTGACCAACCTGTGGTGCACCAGGGCAAGCGCGAGTCGGTGCACCGTGGGACGGGCCAGGCCGGTGGCGGCAACGAGCTGGGCGAGGGTCGTGGGTCCGGCTTCTAAAGCGTCCAGAACCAGCGCCGCTTTATCAATGACGCCAACACCGCTAGAATTGTCCATGTACTGATATTGCCGTCTCAATATATGAGATGCAAATCGATTGGCTGGCGCGGTCCATCGCGATGCTGGTTCAGTTGACACGAGATGACATGAAGTCGCAGCGACAACAGGCATCCCTGGACGCAGCCGATCGGCGGCGCACGGCAGGTGCCATTGATGAAGGGAGCCGGCCGTGACCGAAGCAACAACTGCACGTGCAGCCGCACAACCCGCGGAAGAAGGCATGGCCGCGCAGCCCACTGTGGAGGGAACGTCGTCGACCGCGGCCGCTAAGCCCTCCGTGCAACCGGCGGATCACCGGATTGCCGGACGCCGCTCAGCCGGGGCGAAGACCCTGGCGGAAAAGGTCTGGGAGGACCACATTGTCCGCAAGGGCGAGGGTACGGGAGACGCTGCCCAGCCCGATCTGCTCTACATCGACCTTCATCTGATCCATGAGGTCACCTCCCCGCAGGCTTTTGAGGGGCTTCGCCTAGCCGGCCGTCCGCTGCGCCGCCCGGACCTGACCATCGCCACCGAGGACCACAACACCCCGACGCTGGCGATCGACAAGCCGATTGCGGACCTGACCAGCCGGACTCAGATCGAAAAGCTGCGCGAAAACTGCCGTGAATTCGGCGTCCGCCTGCACTCCCTCGGCGATGCCAACCAAGGCATTGTGCACATCATCGGCCCGCAGCTCGGCCTCACCCAGCCGGGTATGACGGTGGTCTGCGGCGACTCGCACACCTCCACGCACGGGGCGTTCGGAGCCCTGGCGATGGGCATCGGCACCTCCGAGGTAGAGCATGTGATGGCCACCCAGACGCTGCCGTTGAAGCCGTTCAAAACCATGGCCATTAACGTCGAAGGCACCCTGCGTCCGGGCGTAAGCTCCAAGGACATCATCCTGGCCGTGATCGCCAAAATCGGCACCGGCGGCGGTCAGGGCTACGTGCTGGAATACCGCGGCTCGGCCATCCGCGCGCTGTCCATGGAAGCCCGGATGACCATCTGCAACATGTCCATTGAAGCGGGGGCGCGCGCCGGCATGGTGGCCCCGGACGAGACGACTTTCGAGTTCCTCAAGGGCCGCCCGCACGCGCCGCAGGGCGCCGACTGGGATGCCGCCGTCGACTATTGGAAAACTTTGAAGACCGACGACGGCGCCACTTTCGACGCCGCTGTTGACCTCGACGCCGACACGTTGGAGCCGTTCGTCACCTGGGGGACCAACCCGGGGCAGGGCGTATCTCTCAGCGGCAGCGTGCCGTCGCCGGAGGACTTTGGCGACGAGAATGCGAAGGCCGCGGCGGAGCGGGCGCTGGCGTACATGGACCTGGCGGCCGGCACGCCGATGAAGGACATCCGGGTGGATACCGTCTTCCTGGGCTCCTGCACCAACTCCCGCGTCGAGGATCTGCGCGCCGCGGCGGACATCATCCGCGGACGCACCAAGGATCCGAAGATCCGCATGTTGGTGGTGCCCGGCTCCGCCCGCGTCCGGTTGGATGCCGAGGCCGAGGGGCTGGACAAGGTGTTCACGGACTTCGGTGCGGAATGGCGCTTCGCCGGCTGCTCGATGTGCCTGGGCATGAACCCGGACCAGTTGGCACCGGGGGAGCGCTGCGCCTCCACGTCGAACCGCAACTTCGAGGGCCGGCAGGGCAAGGGCGGGCGCACCCATTTGGTGTCCCCGGTTGTTGCCGCGGCCACGGCTGTGCGTGGAACGCTCAGTTCGCCGTCGGACCTGCCCCCGCGCACTGAGCCGGACACCGGCAGCCCGCTGGCGGATCCCGCCTCGGTGGCAGAGCCTGCCGAATCCCCGTACGCCGAGTCCACGGTCAGCTAGGAGACAGTCATGGAGAAATTCACCACGCATACCGGAATCGGCGTCCCGCTGCGGCAGAGCAATATCGATACGGATCAGATCATTCCTGCCGTGTACCTTAAGCGCATCACCCGCACCGGCTTCGAGGATGCGCTGTTTTCCAGCTGGCGGAAGAATCCCGAGTTCATTCTCAACCAGAAGCCCTTTGACGCAGGCTCCGTGCTGGTGGCCGGCGCGGACTTCGGCACCGGGTCCTCGCGGGAGCACGCCGTCTGGGCGCTGAAGGACTTCGGGTTCAAGGCCGTGCTTTCCTCCCGGTTTGCGGACATTTTCCGGGGCAATTCGGGCAAGCAGGGGCTGCTGGCCGCCGAGTTGGCGCAGGATGACATCGAGCTGATCTGGAAGGTGCTGGAGAACGCGCCGGGCACCGAGATCACCGTGGATCTGGACAGCAAAACCGTGCACTGCGGCACCGTTGTGGCGCCGTTTTCCATCGATGACTACACCCGCTGGCGGTTGCTGGAGGGGCTGGACGACATCGGCCTGACCCTGCGCCAAGAAGTGGACATCACCGCCTTCGAGGCCACCCGTCCCGCGTTCAAGCCCACCACCCTCCCGGCGCGGACGTAGCCGGGGACGGCAAGCCGGGCTGGGGACATAGCCCGGCGCGGACGTAGCCCGGGACGGGCGACCGGCTGGGATGCCGGTGAAATGGACGGGTGCCGTGGAAATTTCCACGGCACCCGTCCATTTGTATGGCCAAACACGCGGGACGCGGAGTGCGTGACGCGGAGTGCGGACGCGGCGAACTGCGTGACCACGACTTCATAGCGGCCGCAGCCCAGCGCCCAGCAGCCGTTGACGCAATAATTCGGGGTTGCTGACCTCGGTCCACATCCAGCGGGTCACCCGCAACCCCGTATCCCTGATCCGGTCCTCGCGGACCTTTTCCTTCCACAGTGCATCGGCAGGTAAGTCCCCGGCGAGGAATTCACCACGCGAGTACTTGACCCAGCCATCAAATTCGCCGACTAATCCGAGCTCCTTCCAGTAAAAGTCCGTGTAACCGATCCGGCCCTGCCCATCCCGAACCTCGTGTTGCAGCTCCGGTGCGGGGAACCCGAACTGCACCATATGGGCCCGGCTGAGCGATTCGCCTGGGGAACCGGAGAGCCCGTCGGCGAACGCCAGCACCCGTTCAACCCGCCTGATGTAATTTGCATGCGGCAGCAGTTTCATCGAAATTTCCATGTGGCTCTTCTGGATCGGGCGGGATCTTTGCTCTCCCACTAACAGCCGCGGGGACAGGATCCGATCCATTGCCGCAACGGCCTCTGGAAAAGGCAGAACCACCGCAAGATCGCGGGCCGTCTGCAGTTTGGATGTCACGGTCAGACCGTCTACCTGTGCCGTGCAGACTTTTGACAGGTCCGTTCGGTGCCGGTAAACGCCCGCCCCGGAATGTCCTCCGCCAGACCGGCCTTCAAAGGTGTCCACCAGTGCCGGAATGGTTATGACGGGGATTCCCCACACTTGCGCGGACGCACGGTGGCAGAAAATCGGAGCCGAACGGGCTGTGCGATGAACGGCTTCGATCCGCATCCGATACTGTTCCCAGGGCTTGAGGTCTTTCCACACGGGGGTCGGCAGGTACAGTCCTTGCCGGACACGCATGAGCTCGCCGGCCTTGGCGCGCAGGGACAACCTGCGGGAGAAATATTCATCGTCTGGATCGTCCGCCGAGGTGATCCATAGTGGCGGTGTGAAGTTACTCATTCCCGCAGACTGCCGGTTTGCGGCTGACTAAGCCATGGGACTGTTGCTGATTGTGAACCGGGAGGTCGCATTGTGCCCGTGGGGTGGACAAGTGCCGTGGAAATTTCACGGGCGTTCGTCCATATTCACGGCAGGACAGGATATTCACGGCGGGACAGGAACGACGGCGGCAGGACCGGGACGACAGCGGCGCTCGGTGAAAGCTACCCGGCGCGGCGGCTCGGGAGTATTTCAGTCCTGTAACGGGAGAAACTATGCTTGGCTAAGGTTCTCGCGGTATCCGGGGCCGGCATAGTGCGAGGAAAACAGGTTTAGATGAGCAGTGTTCTGACGGTCCATGGCGGTGTGCCCTTGACAGGGCGGGTAACGGTTCGGGGAGCCAAAAATCTGGTCCCGAAGGCCATGGTCGCAGCGCTGCTCGGTAATGAACCGTCGGTTTTGCGCAACGTCCCGGAGATCAAGGACGTGGACGTGGTCACGTCTCTGCTGCAGATCCACGGTGTCACCGTGATCAAGGACCCGGTCACCGGGGATCTGACGCTGGATCCGCAAAACGCCAAGACCGCCCCCAGCACGGCCATCGACACCCACGCCGGGGACTCGCGCATCCCGATCCTGTTCTGCGGCCCGCTGATCCACGCGATCGGCGAAGCGTTCATCCCGGATTTGGGCGGCTGCAAGATCGGCGACCGCCCCATTGACTACCACCTGAACGTGCTCCGCCAGTTTGGCGCCGTCGTCGAAAAGCGCCCGGGCGGCATCCACATTTCCGCGCCCAAGGGCCTGCACGGCACCAAAATCTCGCTGCCCTACCCCAGCGTCGGCGCCACCGAACAGGTGCTGCTGACGGCAACCCGCGCGGACGGCATTACCGAGCTCTCCGGCGCCGCCACCGAACCGGAGATCGTGGATCTGATCGCCGTCCTGCAGAAAATGGGCGCCATCATCAGCGTCCAGACGGACCGCACCATCCGCATTGAGGGCGTCACGGAGCTGCGCGGCTATTCCCACCGTGCCCTGCCGGACCGCAATGAAGCAGCATCCTGGGCGTCGGCGGCGCTGGTCACACGCGGGGATATTTACGTTGCCGGCGCGTCACAGCGGGACATGATGACGTTCCTGAACACCTACCGCAAGGTGGGCGGCGGGATGGACATTGACGACGACGGCATCCGGTTTTACCATCAGGGCGGCAAGTTGCTGCCGCTCGTGTTGGAGACGGACGTGCATCCGGGCTTCATGACGGACTGGCAGCAGCCGTTGGTGGTGGCGCTGACCCAGGCCGAGGGCGTGTCGATCGTGCATGAAACCGTCTATGAGAACCGGTTCGGGTTTACCGACGCGTTGGTGCGGATGGGCGCTAACATCCAGGTCCACCGCGAGTGCCTGGGCAGCGTCCCGTGCCGCTTCGGGCAGCGGAATTTTCTGCACTCGGCGGTCATTTCCGGTGCCACGCAGCTCAAGGGCGCGGACATAGACGTCCCGGATCTGCGCGGCGGATTCAGCCACCTGATCGCGGCCCTCGCTGCTGCCGGCACCTCCCGCGTCACCGGCATCGACGTGATCAACCGCGGCTATGAGCGCTTCACCTCTAAGCTTGAGGGTCTGGGCGCCGATTTCGACCTCAGTGACAGCCGCAAGATCAGGATCTAGGAGCATCAACTGTTGAGCTTACCGAAACGCGCCCGGTTTTGGATCGGGGTCGCGGCCTGGACCCTGCGCCCCGTGGCGAACGTTCTGATGCGCAAGGAGTGGCTGGGCCTGGAAAAGCTGCCCAAGGACCAGGGCTTCATCCTGTGTCCCACGCACTGCACGGAGATCGACCCGGTCGTTGTCGGTCACATGTTGTACAACCAGAACATCATGCCGCACTTCATGGCCAAGGACGGGCTCTTCCGCACGCCCTTTGTGGGCACAGTGCTGCGTGGCGCGCGGCAGATTCCGGTGCAGCGCGCGGGCGCCACGGCCGGCCGGTCGCTGGAGCTTGCCAAGGAAGTGCTGGACGAGGGCGGCGCCATCATCGTCTACCCGGAGGGCACGCTGACCCGGGATCCTGACCTGTGGCCGATGCGCGGCCATACCGGCGCCGCGCGGCTGGCCCTGATGACCGGGGCCCCGGTGGTTCCCGTGGCGCATTGGGGCGCCCAGGAGGCCTTCCCGCGCTACGCCAAGCGCGTGCACATTTTTCCCCGGAAAACCGTCCGAGTGTTGATCGGCGACCCGGTGGATCTGAGCCGGTTCAAGGGCTCTGCCCTGGATAAGGCGACGCTGGAGGCAGCCACGACGGTCATTCTCGATGACATGACGGCCCTGCTGGCCCAGCTGCGCGGCGAGGAACCGCCGGCGGTGCGCTGGGATCCGAAGGCGCACGCGCAGAAGTCGCACGGCCGTTACGTGGCCCGTGGCGCGGCCGGGGTGGCCGGAATCGCCGGCAGCGGGACGGGCGACGGCGACTCCGCCGACACCGCCGAGGCGGCCTTGGGTGCAGCGCCTGACGAGGCGGTCGACGACGGAGCTGCCTTTGGTGCAGTGCTGGTCGACGACGCAGCCGAGGCCGCCGAGGCCGACGCCGCCGCGACCGAGGGCGACGCGGCCGACGGCGACACGACTAACCCCGATAAGCCCGCCGGAGACGCCTCATGAGCCGTCGCCGCAGACCGTCTCCGGTGAAGATCGCCGTCCTCGGCGCCGGCAGCTGGGGAACAACCTTCGCGAAGGTGCTCGGCGATGCCGCCGCAGGCACCGACCGGACCATCATGGTCTGGGGCCGTCGCGCCGAAGTGGTCGAGGAAATCAACACCAGGCACCGCAATCCGCAGTACCTCGCCAGCATCCCCTTGCCGGAAAACATCACCGCCTCCACAGAGGCCGCCGAGGTCCTGCGCGGGGCGGAACTGGTGATCCTGGCCGTTCCTGCCCAGTCGCTGCGTGCCCAGCTGCACACTTGGGCGCCGCACGTCGAGCCGGGCGCCGTCGTCGTCTCCCTCATGAAAGGGCTGGAACTGGGCACCGACGTCCGGATGAGCCAGGTTGTTGCCCAGGAGCTGGGCCTGCCGGTGGAGCGGATCGCGGTCATTTCCGGGCCGAACCTGGCGATGGAGATTGCCCGGCGGGAGCCCACGGCATCGGTGGTGGCCTGCGCGGACGAAGCGACGGCGGCGTGGATTGCCACCACCTGCACGCCGCCGTATTTCCGGCCGTACACCAATACCGACGTGGTGGGCGTGGAGATCGGCGGGATCGTCAAAAACATCATCGCGCTGGCCGTGGGCATCTGCGACGGCAAGCAGATGGGCGACAATACCAAGGCGTCCGTGATCACCCGGGGACTGGCCGAAACGACGCGGCTGGCCCTGGCGCTGGGCGGCGAGCCGGAAACCATGGCCGGGCTGGCCGGGCTCGGCGACCTTGTGGCCACGTGTTCGTCGCCGCTGAGCCGGAACCGCACGGCCGGCCGGCTGCTGGGCGAGGGGCTGACCCTGGAACAGGTCGGCGGCCGGATGACGCAGACGGCGGAGGGCATCAAATCCGCCCAGGCCGTGCACGAGCTGGCCCTGCAGCTGGGCATCGAAATGCCGATCACGGAGGCCGTCGTCGCCGTCCTGGCCGGGGAACTGTCCATTGCCGAACTGGGTCCGCGCCTGATGGGCCGCGATCTGAAATCCGAAGGCGAATATCAAGCGTGAGCGTCAATAGCACTTCCATGACCGACGACGGCGGCGGCAGCGGCGCCGCCCACCCATCCCGTCGGCCGCGCGTCGTCGTCCTCTTCGGCGGACGCTCCAGCGAGCACGCCGTCAGCTGCGTCACCGCCGCCGGCGTGCTGGGCGCGATCGACCGGGACAAATACGACGTCGTCCCGATTGGCATCACTAAAACCGGCCAGTGGGTGCTCGCCTCAGGCGACCCCTCGCAGTGGTCACTGAGCTCTGCGCAGCTGCCCGAAGTGCCGCCGTCGGACAAGACGGTCTCGCTCACCGGGACCGGCGGATCGCCGCAGCTGATCGTGACCGCACCGAACCATGTGCCGGTGGAACTGGGCGAGGTGGACGTGGTGTTCCCGGTGCTGCACGGGCCCTTCGGCGAGGACGGCACCATCCAGGGGCTGCTGGAACTTTCCGACACCCGGTACGTGGGCGCCGGTGTGCTGGCCTCTGCCGTCGGCATGGATAAGCACTTCATGAAGGTTGTATTTGCCGCGGCCGGGCTGGATGTTGGCCCCTATGTGGCCGTCACGGACCGGCAGTGGACCAACGACCCGCAGACCGTGCGGGACAGCGTCGCGGCGCTGGGCTTCCCCGTCTTCGTGAAGCCGGCGCGGGCCGGGTCCTCGATGGGGATCTCCAAGGTGGAGACCCTTGCCGAGCTGCCCGCGGCGATCGAGGAGGCGCGCCTGCATGACCTGAAGCTGGTGATCGAGGCCGGGATCGTGGGCCGCGAGATCGAGTGTGCCGTGCTGGAGGGCAGGGGGAGCGGTGCCGCGCGAACGTCCATGCCCGGGGAAATCGTGGTCACGGACTCCCAGCATGCCTTTTACGACTTCGCGGCCAAATACGTCCAGGACAACGCCGCGGCCCTGACCTGCCCCGCGGACCTGTCCGACGAGGTCATCACCCGCATCCGTGACCTCGCCGCCGTGGCGTTTGACGCTGTCGGCGCCGAGGGGTTGTCCCGGGTGGACTTCTTCGTCACGGACGAGGGCGAGATCATCATCAACGAGATCAACACCATGCCCGGGTTCACGCCCAAATCCATGTACCCGCAGATGTGGGCCGCATCCGGGTTGTCCTATCCGGAGCTGATCGACGAGCTCCTGCAGCTGGGGCTGAACCGCAAAACCGGCCTGCGCTAGCGTCTCAAGCCTAATCGGTGGTCGGCCAAGGCCGCCCGCGGCCGTGTGGAGGCCCATCACCCCGTCCCGGTCGGATCCGGTTATGCGGGCTGCTGCTGCGCGCCGGCTCCCCGCCGGACCGGCGACCGCAGGAGCGTTACGACCGGGCTTCCGCCCCCGTGTTCGAGACGGAGCCGGACCCTGTTCTCGTTGGAGCTGAGACTTCGACGCAGGCTGTGCCGCTGGCGCCTCATCTGAGTCGCACTTATGGCACTCAAAACGCGTTTTGAGTGCCATATCTGCTACTCAGTTGGGGGAGGGCGGCTCGGGAGGGAGGGGAGGGCGGCTCAGAAGGTGAAGGTGAAGACGGTGGCGGTTCCGGATGTTACCGGGAGAGTCACGGATTTGTCGCCCGCGGTAAAACCCGGGATCCGGCCCTGCGTTTCCTTGGGCACGCCCGCGGATTCCAGCCCGTCAATCCGAGTCTGGGCTTCCGCGTCGAAACTCGGACCCGTCATCTGGCTCATGGTGGCGGTCGCGGCCTGTGCGGGCAGCTGTATGCTCACCGGTGCCTGCGCGTCTTTAGTGGGATCGTTCTGATTGACGACGACGACACTCATGCTGCCGTCGTCGTGCTTGACGGAGTAGCCGTAGACGTTCTCATTGCCGGATGTATCGACCTTCTGGAACGCGCCCGCGCCGATGCTGTTGGCGAGCATCATGCCGTAGTAGGCCGGCTGCATGGTGATGATTCCATTGGGCTTCTTGTACGGGCCGCTGTCGCAGATGGGGGAGAGCGGCGGACCACCCTTGCAGGCGTCGAGTCCGCTGTGCATGTCCACCTGGGAGACGCCGATCTGAGCGGCCCCAAGGGCGTAGTTGAACGTCCATAGGGCGGAGACATGTTTCTTGGTGGTCTCGTTCCCGCCGTCGCAGGAAGAAACGCCGGTCTCCGTCAGCCACGCCGGAACATTGGCTTTCTTAGCCAGGTCCACCACCACAGCCTGGAAATCGAGGCTCTGCTGGGCACGCTGGCGGGACATTGCCGTGGCGATAGTCGGCGAGTCCGATTGGCCGGTAGTCTTGCAGGCTGACATTGGGTAGTTGTGATAGCTCAAGGCTGCCAAGTTGGGCACCTTGGCCGCCACGAACTGCTTCCACCACTCTTCCGAATAAACGTCCGGACCAATGATTTTCAGGTCCGGCACGGCTGCGGTCACGGCCGATACGTAGGCCATAAGTTCCCTCTGATATTTGGGGAAGCCGTAGTCGCTGCCCCGAATGGTCATGTACTCCCGGCCCTCGCCGTAGTAGCCATTCGGCTCATTGCCCATGGTCATACCCTGCAGCCGGTCACCGAGAATCTTCTTGGCGTTCAGTGCCAGGTCGGCCGCCCTGGCGGGATCGAAGTGCCCAAGGTCCGCCGTCAACACGACGGTCGCGTTGGACGCATCGGCCACCTTCTTGATCCGCTGCAGGTCGGCCGGCGTGACCTTCAGGATCGGCCGGGTATCCCCCGAGAATGCGGGGACAAGCTTCCAGTTCGGAATCGGTTCATCGGTGGAGGTCCAGAAGAAGCGCCGGTCCACGGACTGGCCACCGAAGCGGATCACGGGCTTGTTCATATGTGCCAGCACGGCGGTGAGGTCGGAATTGGCCGGGTCGAACCGGGGATCGGTCATCACATCGGTTTCGAAGGACAGACCCATCAGGCCGTCCGGCATCGCGGTTCCCAGGGCCTGGTCCGTCACCGAGACCGTCGTGGCCGCGATCGGGTTTACGGCGCCTGCTGCCGCGCCGGCCTGCACATATTCGGGGCGGTCGAAGGGCGCGAACGTCTTGGCCGCGGTGGCCGGGGCCGACGCGGAGGCAGACGTGGTGGCGGCGGACGACGACGCCGGGGCGGACGTCCCAGCGGCCTGAGGCGAATTGCCGCCAAGGGTCAGCGAGGCAACAACGACGACGGCGACAACGGCTGCGGCGGCGCCGCCGCCAATGATCAGCCCCTTTTTGCGGGTCACCCGGCCTCTGCTGTGCCCGACACCGCTCCGGGACTGGCCCGCGCCGCCGTCGGGCCCCAGGCTCCGTCCCCCGTTGCTATCGGGATCAGGGCCGGGCGCATCAGAACTGTTCGTCATCTGTCTCCAAAGTTGGTTCCGGCTCCGTCACGGCCCGGTCAGGATCACACGCACCCAAGGTCGGGACCCGTTGGCACCATGACGCGGGGAGCGGTTCACCTGTGATTCTAGCCGAGGCGGCGGGCACCGCCGAATCTACTTGGTCGGCACCGCGGTCTCGTCCGCCGCCCCCAGGCAGGCCTTCGTCGAGGGAATTCTCAACACCGCACTGGAGAGCTGTGCCAGCACCGTGCTGGAGGCGATCTTGTCCGGATCCAGCACGATCTCCGTGGCAGGGGTGCGGCCGTACGTGGTCAGCGTCCAGGTCGAGGCGTCCTGCCGGATGACCCAGTCCACGCCGTTGACCCCCACACAGCGGTCCGTGGTCGGCCCCGGAACCGTAACCCCACAGCGCAGAATCACCAGCGAGGGATCACCCCAGGCGGCCGTTGCCTGCGTCGTCGTCGGGCGCAGGGGTGCGTCGGCCAGCAAGTCCGGCAGCGCCACCATCATCGGCGCGCAGGCCGGGTCCGTTGAGTCCGGGGCCGCGGAAACCTCCACCGCAGGGGTGCAGCCGGAAAGGACGACGGCGGCTCCGGCCAGGGCGGCCAGCGTCAGCAGGCGGGGGAGAGGGCGAAGTGGACGAGGGGCCGAACGGGCGGACGAAAGCATGCTTCAAGGCTACCGTCCGGCGCTTGCACGTCCGGCCCGGCTGCACGCCGCCGGCAGTGGGGTGCTGGAGCTGGCAGTGCGGACATAGAGAGCGGACTGAAGCCCGGCGGCCTGGGTCTGTCCCAGCGAATTTCGGCCCCGAAGGGTGGGATGCGCTACACATGCTGTAGCATGTGAAAGTTGTAATAGAAGGCCTGAAGATCCCAGCGTATAGCGGCTCTGGGCAAGCGGAACGGACGTTCACAGTCCGCCAGCACGATCGAAGCGTCTATATCACTCATCAGAGGGGGATCGTTGGGGAGTATCTCAGGTAGCGGGACACGTGGTTTAAAGGCAGCTCTTGGTGCCCTTCTCGTTGTCGTGCTGCTGATGTTCGTCAGCTCCCCGGCAATGGCCACCGATGGCGGCGGCGGTGACTCGTCGACTGCGGCACCCGGCACCTTCCTGACTTCGGATACGACTCCGTCGCTGCCTGGGGATACGACCACCCCGTCGCCTGGGGATACGACCACCCCGTCGCCTGGGGATACGACCACCCCGTCGCCTGGGGATACGACCACCCCGTCGCCTGGGGATACGACCACCCCCTCACCAGGAGAAACGCCGCCAAGTGACACGGCGCCGCCAGGTGAAACGGCGCCACCAGGGGACACGCCGGCCCCACCGTCTTTACCGGATACGCCGCTGCCGGTGGAAACACCGGTGGATCAGGCGCCGGCCGCTCCTCCTGTCGTGCAGCCGCAGCCGGCGGTGATTCCCAGTGACAACCTGCCAGTTCCGGCTGACCAGTACACCGTACCCGGGGACGTCACCGCTGATCCGCCAACAGCAACAGCGGAAGCAACAGCGTCCGATTCGGCAACCGCCAGCGCCACCGCCAGCCCCACGGCCACTCCCAAGCCGAAGGCGTCGGCTAAACCGAAAGCCGCGGTGGGTGCGGGCGGCAAGTCCGGCGGCACTCCCAAAATCGACGCAAGCCTGGCATCCAACGCGGGCAGCCCGCTGCTGCTGCAGCTGCTGGCCGTTGCCGTCCTGCTTGGACTCGGTTTCCTGTACTTCAGGTTGCTGCGCGGCAACGGCCGCCGTGGCCCGCCTGTACCTGGAAAGTAGGGCGCTGTGGCCAACGACAAGCAGTCAAGCAGAGAGTTGCCGGAAAAAGAACCGCTGAAGGTTCTGCTGCTGGCTCATTCGTATTGGCCCGAGCACAGCCCTCCGCAGCGCCGCTGGAGCGCTTTCATCCGTGATTTCCGGCATGCCGGCTGGCAGGTGGACGTCGTCGCCCCGGTGGCCCATTTTCCCGTCGGCCGCCGCGAGCTGCCCCGTCAGGAAGCCGGCGTTCCCTTCCGCACCCAGCGCGGGCGCTTTGGCGAACGCATCATGCGCGTCCCTTTCATACCGCACGGCAATTCCCAGCTGGGCCGCCTGGTCGACCAGTGTTTCTCCGCCGTCATGTCCATCCCCGGCAGTCTGCTGCGCCGCCGGCCCGATGTGATTGTAGCCACGGCCCCCAGCCTTCCCATTCTGGCCGCCGGCTTCATTGTCTCCCGCATCCGCAGGGTCCCGCTGGTCGTGGAAATGCGTGATGCCTGGCCGGACCTGGCCCGCGACGCCCGCCTGGTCCAGGGCAGCGTCAAATCCGTGGTGGAGCACGTGGTGGAGTTCATCCAGAACCGCGCGGAACTGGTGGTCACCGTCACCGAAGGGTTCGCCGACACCCTTCGGGCACGCGGTGTGCGGAACGTATCCACCGTCAGCAATGGCCTGGACGTCGACACGATTCCGGTGCTGCCGGCGCCGGACATGGACAAGGAAGTCTTCACCGCCCTGTACCTGGGCAATCACGGTGCGAGCCAGCGTCTGGACGTCATCATCCGGGCCAGTGCGCTGGTGGGCAGCTCCATGCGGCTGACCCTGGTCGGGCACGGTACACAGCGCAAAGACCTCGTCAGGCTGGCGCGCGAACTCGATGCACCGGTGACGTTCCTTCCCTCCCTGCACGGGCCGGAAGTGCTGGAACAATACGCCAAGGCGGATACCTGCATCGTTTCCCTTCGGGATGACTGGAAGTCCTTCAAAACCACCGTGCCGTCCAAGACCTATGAGGTGTTGGCCATCGGCCGGCATGTCACCGCGGTGGTCCTCGGCGAGGCCGAGCGCATTGTCCGCGATGCCGGCGCGGGGGATGTGGTCAAGGCCCATCCCGAAGCCATCGCCGCGCTGTGGCGCGGACTCGCTGCGGACCGCGGCAGGCTGATCCGCAGCGAGGACAGCCGCCAGTGGGTCAAGGAAAATGCCGATTACAGTCAGCTGTCCGCGCGCTACATGAATGTCATTTCCGAGTTGGCCGGCAGACCTCCGGGCGTGCTTTGACACAGCTGCTCCGTAACGCCGGTCTGGCGGCCCGCACCGCGTCGGAACACCTGACGGATGATCCCCTGTTGCTGTGCCTGCAGATCCTGCGCCGGCTGCCCGCCCGGCTGGTTCGCCCTCCCGCCCTGTTCGTGAGCCGCGTCGCACCGAAAAATTCCAGCGTCACGGCTGTGCTGTTGGCCTGCATTGCCGCCGGCGACAAGGCCGGGCTCGAGCGCCGCCTGGCCGCCGCCGTCGAACATGGTCTGGCAGGACAGCAGGCACGACGCGCCGCCGACGTTGCCCTCGCAGCGGATCTGCCGCAGTGGGCAGACAAGTTGCTGGACACAGTGGTTCCCGGCACTGCACGGCTGGCGGCCACGGTGGCACGACGGCGTTGGTACGGTGGCGCGATGAGCGAGGCTGTCGCCGTGCTGGACGGCCAAACGGGCCCGCTGGCACGGCAGCATGCACGGCTCGCCGCCGAGTTGTCCGTCTTCACCGGTGCCGCGACGGTGAAGCCCCCCGCGCCGACGCTTCCTGTGCCGGAGCCCCCCGCGCCGACGCGTTCAGGCCGGCAACTCCCGGCGCGGACGCAGACTCAGACGCCGACGGCGGCTCCTGCAGCGCGGGAGAGCCGCCGCGTCCTGCACCTGCTCACCAACTCGCTCCCGCACACGGCCAGCGGCTACGCCCAGCGCACCCACTCCATCCTCAGCGCCCAGCAGGCAGCCGGTTGGGATGTCCGCGCCGTGACGCGCCTGGGCTACCCCGTCCAGGTCGGCAAAATCCTGGCCCGGGAAACCGACGTGGTGGACGGCGTGCCGTATCAGCGGCTGCTCCCGGCCCGGCTGGCTTCCGGCATGGACGCCAGGTTGGCACAGCAGAGCGCGGAGCTGCTGAGGATCGGCCGCGCCTTCCGCCCCAACGTGCTGCACACCACCACGCACTTCGTGAACGGACTAGTGGCCCGCGAGGTGGCGGCAGCTTTGGACATTCCGTGGGTCTATGAGGTGCGCGGTCAGCTCGCGGACAGCTGGGCCGCCCGGCGTGGTCCGGAGGCCCGGGAGAGCGAACGCTACCGGCTCTTCCAGGAACGCGAGGTGGACGTGATGCGCAGCGCGGATCTGGTGGTGACGCTGGGGGAGACCATGAAACGGGGCATCATGGCCGCCGGCGTTCCGGAGCAGCGGATCATGATCTGCCCCAACGCAGTGGGTGGGGATTTCCTCAAAGAGCCCGGCAGCCCGCAGGCCGCCCGACGCGCCCTGGGGCTCCCGGAAACGGGCCAGTACATCGGCACGGTCAGCAGCCTGGTTGCCTATGAGGGGCTCGACGATCTCGTGGCGGCCTTCGCGTTATTGGCCCCGCACCTCCCCGATCTGCGCCTGCTCATGGTGGGCGACGGTGTGGAATCCGCTGCTCTCCAGAAGCAGGTGCGCAGCCTGGGTCTCACGGGACGGGTAATCTTTACCGGTAGAGTAGCTAGGGAGCAGACCCCGCTGTACCACCAAGCTCTGGACATCTTCGTGGTTCCGCGCAAAAACCTGGAAGTAACCCGTACGGTGACGCCGCTGAAGCCCGTTGAAGCGCTGGCCAGCGGCCGTCCCGTGGTGGCCAGCGATCTGCCGGCGCTGCGGGAAATAGTGCACGACGGCGTCAATGGCCGGTTGTGCCCGGCCGAGGATCCCGGGGCGCTGGCAGAGGCGCTGGGGACGCTGCTGGCCCAGGACGCCGTACGCTTGGAACTCGGGGTGCGCGGCCGTGACAAGGTGCTGCGGACCCGCACATGGTCGGCAAACGCCGCCTTGTATGACGACGCATATCAGGATTTCAGCTTAGGGAGGGCCAGCTAGTGTCCCCGAAAAAAACAACGCTGCCGGAACCAGCGGCAGTGCAGCCCCTCGCGGTCAACACGCGCAAACTGAGCCGGGTGGGGGCGCGGCCGGGATTTCTGGATTATTTGGTGCAGCTCTGGGATTACCGCCACTTCGTCTTCTACGATGCCCGGGCGCGCGTTCTCAATGGCACCCGGCGGGACCGTCTTGGCAGCGCGTGGCTGATCCTCAACCCGATCCTCAACGGCCTCACGTACTACGTGATCTTCGGTCTGCTCTTGCATACCAACCGCGGCATTGAGAACTTCCTCGGCTACCTGGTGGTGGGGATCTTTATGTTCCAGCTCAGCGCCGGTGCCATCACCAGCGGCGCCCGCTCCGTGCACAACAGCAAGAGCGTGGTCCAGGCGTTCAATTTTCCCCGGGCGACCCTCGTGATCGGTGCCAACCTCAGGGAACTGCTCATGGGCGTCCCGATGATCCTCGCAATGCTCCTGATCATCATCGTGTTGCCGCCCGCCGAGAGCATTACGTGGCGGTGGATCCTTATTCTTCCGGCGATCACACTGCAATTTGTGTTCAACCTCGGAGTGGGACTGATCCTGGCCCGGATTGTGTCCAGGGTCCACGATGTCACGCACCTGATCCCTTTCGGGATGCGTGCCTGGATGTACGGGTCGGCCATTTTCTATTCCTATGATCGGTTCATAACGCACCCGCAGATCCTGGCGCTGGTGAAAATCAACCCGCTTTTCAATGTCATTGACATCGTGCGCAACTGTCTCCTGTATGACACTCTGCCCGCCTGGCGGTCGTGGGGCATTCTTTCCGCCTGGGCGTTCGGAGCACTCGCGATTGGAATCGTCTTCTTCTGGCGGGGGGAGGAGACGTATGGCCGCAGTTGAGGCATTGGTGCGTGTCGAAGGCCACCCTTGCGTGGTGGTCGACCGCGTGGAGATGCAGTTCAAGGTCCCCTCTACCGAGGCGTTGGCTGCAGATGTTCAAAAACGAGGTCTGGCGCGGCGCTTGAGACGCAGGCCGCACACGGTGACCGTCAGGGCTCTCAACGAGCTGTCGCTCGTGGTTGAACGAGGGGAATCCGTCGGCATCATTGGCCGAAACGGTTCCGGGAAAAGCACGCTCATGAAGCTCATCAGCGGCCAGCTTCGGGCTACCAGCGGGTCGGTGCTGGCCTCCAGCACACCGGTGATGCTTGGTGTCAACGCAGCCTTGGTCCCCGATCTTTCGGGAGACCAGAATGTCGTACTGGGTTGTCTCGCCATGGGGCTGGCAAGGCCCGAAATCGATAGCCGCTTTGACAAAATCGTGGAGCTTTCCGGGCTGGAAAAGGCAATCTACCTTCCGATGAAGTCGTACTCGTCCGGTATGTCGTCGCGGCTGCGCTTTGCCATCGCTGCCAGCTTGGATCCGGAGATCCTCCTGGTCGATGAGGCGCTGAACACAGGTGACGCCCAATTCAGTGACCGCAGCAAGCAGCGCATGGATGAGCTGCGGGCCCAAGCGGGGTGCGTGCTTCTGGTCAGTCACAGTCTGGGGACCATCACGGATATGTGCACGCGGACCCTTTGGCTGGACAAGGGCGACCTGATTATGGACGGCGACCCGGAGGAGGCGGTGAAGGCCTACAAGGACTTCACCAGCCACCTGTCCAAGGGCAACAACATTTCTGCCGCCAAGATCAGGAGCGAAGCCCGCGCCAACCTGGTCGCCACGGAAATAAGGGAGCGCACCTCCGGCCGTCGGAAGGGTGGGCTGTAATGTACCAACTTCAGGACATTCGGGATGGTCTGTGGCATTTCCGCCGCGGCGGCCGCTCACAGTTCAACACCTGGCGTTCCCGGCGCCGCATTCACCTCGACCTTGCATCACCTGCCGGAGTGCGGGGAGCCGAGGCAGCATGGACCGGCCGGGGACGTCGTCGCCGCCTTTCCTTCGCCGCGGCAACGCCTCCGTCGCGCGGGCCCCGGCGGCCGGACATCAGGGCCGGCGTCATTTTGGACGACTTTTCCGCCCTGGCATTCGGCTACGAGTGGGATATTCTCCCGATTCACTCCCTGACCTGGCGTGCAGATCTGGCGAAGCAGGATTTGGATCTGGTCTTCGTGGAGTCTGCTTGGGCGGGCAACGGAGGACTGTGGCGCGGAAAGATCGCCGGTGACGACGGCCCCAGTCAGAGCTTCCGCGAAATGTTGGCCTGGTGCCATGGCCGGGGAATCCCCACGGTGTTCTGGAACAAGGAGGATCCGCCGCACTATGCGGACTTCCTGCCCGCGGCCCGGCTGTTCGACCACGTTTTTACCTCGGACGAAGACCGTGTGGAGCACTACGTGCGGGACCTGGGTCATGAACGCGTCTCCGCCCTGCCTTTTGCGGCCCAGCCCGCGGTGCACAACCCCGTGCGGCCGGGTACGGGCTGGCACCGGCGTGATGTGGCTTTCGCCGGCATGTACTTCGCCCACAAATATCCGCAACGCCGGGAGCAGATGGATCTGGTGCTCGGCGGTGCCCTGGACGCCTCGGCAAAAATGCAGCACGGGCTGGAGATCTTTTCCCGCCAGCTGGGCGGGGACCCGAACTACCAGTTCCCGGCGCCCATGGACTCCCGGGTGGTCGGTTCGCTGACCTATCTGCAGATGCTCTCGGCCTACAAGGCCTACAAAGTCTTCCTCAACGTCAACTCCGTGGTGGACTCGGCCAGCATGTGTGCCCGCAGAATCTTCGAAATCTCCGCCTCTGGGACACCTGTGGTCACGGCGCCCAGCCTGGCCGTGCGAAGGTTCTTCTCCGCTGACGAGGTCCCCGTCGCGTCGACGCGCCGGGAGGCGGAACTGCTGACCAGGGCCTTGGTGGCCAATGCTGAACTCAACGACCGCACCGTCCATCTCGCGCAGCGCAAAATCTGGCAGTCCCATACCTACGCCCACCGCGCGGAGACGGTGCTTTTCGGCGTCCTGCCACAACGCCACGTTGCTCTCGACAGACCATCCGTCTCCGTGCTGCTGCCGACCATCCGCCCCCAGCATCTGGACACGGTCTTCCGAACCCTGGCCGTCCAGAGTTCCGTGGCACCTCAGCTGATCCTGCTGACGCACGGGTTTACGCTGGCGCCGCAGCGGCTGGCCGAGCTGTCCGGCAGGTACGGCTTGGACCACGTGGTCCTCCTGGACGCACCCGCGGATGTTTCCCTCGGAGAGTGCCTGAACCGGTGCGTTGCTGCCGCCGACGGCGAAGTGGTGGCCAAAATGGACGACGACGATCATTACGGCCCCGAGTACCTCAGCGACCAGTTGTTTGCCATGTCCTACTCTGCCGCGGATATCGTGGGAAAGCAGGCCCACTATATGCACCTGGAGACCTCAAATGCGGCAATCATCCGCAATGCCGCCAAGGAGCACCGCTTCACGGATTTCGTGATGGGGCCCACCATCATGGCGCGCAAGGAAACGGTACTGAACCACCCGTTTCCGCATCTCGGGGTAGGTGAAGACACCGGATTTCTGCGCACCGCCGCAGCAGCGGGTAGGAGCATCTATTCCGCAGATCGGTTCAACTACTTCCAGATCCGGACAGGCACAGGACACACCTGGCAGGTAGATGACGCTGAATTGCTGGCATCCGGCGATCTGAAATTCTACGGAAGGCTGGACGAACATGTTGACATCTAGAACAGGAAATGTGGTGACCCCCATCAGTACCGTCGTCGTCGTCGGCCTTGGCTATATTGGACTGCCCACGGCGGCCATCCTCGCCACGAACGGTCTGGAAGTCATCGGCGTGGACGTGAATCCTTCCACCGTCACCGCGGTCAACAATGGGGATGTCCCCTTCGTGGAACCGGACCTCAGCATCCATGTTGCCGGTGCGGTCAGCCAGGGACGCCTGCGGGCACAGGCCGACACGCCGCACGCGGACGCCTATATCGTAGCCGTGCCGACACCGTTCAAAACGGACAAATCCCCCGATATGGCCTACATTGACGCCGCGGCCAGAGGGATAGCCCCGCAGCTGCGCGGGGGCGAGCTGGTCATTCTCGAATCAACCTCACCGCCCGGCAGTACGCGACGGCTGGCCGAGTGCATCCTGGAACTCCGACCGGATTTGAGCATCGACGGCAGCCAGGGAAAGCCGATGGTCCTGGTGGCGCACTGCCCGGAACGGGTGCTCCCGGGCCGCGTCATGATTGAACTGGTCACCAACGACCGCGTGGTGGGGGGTCTGACGCCTGAAGCAGCCGAAGCCGCGGCGGCCCTGTACGCGGTGTTCTGCAAGGGCGAGATCCACCTGACCGATGCGGCAACGGCGGAGATGACCAAGCTGGTGGAAAACGCCTACCGCGATGTGAACATTGCCTTCGCCAACGAGCTTTCCTTGATCAGCGAGAACCTGGGCATCGATGTCTGGGAGCTCATTCGCCTGGCTAACCATCATCCGCGCGTCAATATTCTGCAGCCGGGCCCCGGCGTGGGCGGCCACTGCATAGCTGTGGACCCGTGGTTCATCGTTGCGGCCGACCCGGAAAACGCGACCCTCATCCGGACCGCGCGCGAAATCAACGACAGCAAGCCCGGATACGTCGTGGAACAGGTGCTCCGGGCGGCGAAGGAATTCGACAAACCGGTAATCGCCTGTCTGGGCCTGGCGTTCAAAGCCAACATCGACGACGTCCGGCAGTCGCCGGCCGTGAATATCGTCCGGGAGGTAGCACTGAACCGCCCGGAAGCCGCGATTCTGGTGGCGGCACCCCACGAGGGCCACCTCCCGCAGGAGCTGGCCGTCCTGGGGAATGTGACAGTGGCCCAGACCGCTGCCGCCGTCGGCGCCGCGCAGGTAATTGTGCTGTTGGTAGGCCACGACAAATTCCGGGACATCGAGCCGGACAGCTTGGCGGGGAAGCACGTAATAGACACCCGAGGCTTCTGGCGTTGACTGTGGGGTGCCGTCCCCGGCCTATACCTGGATCCACAAGACTCAAATTGACTTATATACCGTTAGGAAAAAAATTGAACGCTGATCAAGGTCTGCGCGTCCTGCCGCCCGGACGGCACTTTTCCGTTACCTGGAGCCTACCGACTGAGTTTGCGGGGCGCACCAACGCCATGCTGCACCGTTCCCGGTCTTTCGCCTCCGAAGGGGGATCGCCGGTTGACATCCTGACCTTCGATGACTTTCGGGACTACTCACAGATCCGCGCCGTACTGAAGGAACGAGGGTACTTGCGCGAAGACACCTGTGTTTTGAACCTTTGGGAGGATCTGCCCGCCATGGCCGTTGCTGCCGACTCCGCAGGCAGGGCCAGCGATTCCGCCGCGGAGGACGAAGACTTCAATGCCTTTTCTCCCCTGCCACGGGAAACTGCCACGGACTGGGTGGAACTGGACGGACCTCACAAGCGTATTGCCCGTTATGCAGAGGACGGCGTCACGCTGCTCCAAATGGATCACTTCCGTTCCGACGGATCGCTACTTTTGTCTGATCGCCACGATGTGAAGCAGCCCGGTCTCCATGGCGGACGGTCCCTGACGATGTGCGGCCTTGATGGTTTACCCCTCCAGGAATGGGGTTCCGCGTGGGGACTATACCGTTCCTGGTTGGACTACCTGATTTCCGACAGCACAGCATATTTCATCGTGGACAACAAAAATACTGCCCGGTTCATGGCGAGCTACCGCCGTGAGAACGCGGTGGTCATGTACCAGATTCACGAAAATCACCTCAAATCCAGCACTGGCGAATTTTCATCGGAGTTGACGCCGTCGGCCGAGGAAGTTTTCCCCCGATTGGACTCTTTCGACGGCGTCGTTTACCTGACGGAGCAGCAGGCCGTTGACGTCCATAAAAGATACGCCGATACAGGCAAGACTTACATCGTGCCGAATGGCCGGTCCACCGATGTCTACGGAGGGAATGAAGCCGGGCGAAGCCCCCGGCTCGGCATCCAGGCGGCGACCCTCAGCCACAGGAAACGCGTCGATCACGCCATCAAAGCCGTTCATTTGGCCAACAAAAACCTCGCTGACAAGGTCCAACTTCGGATTTACGGTGACGGGTCGCAACGCGCCAATTTGGAGCAACTGCTGGTCGAACTTGATGCAGCGGTCGACGTGAAATTGATGGGGCACGTCCCTAACGCTCAGCAGCATTTCCGAGGTGCGTCCTTCTCGCTCCTGACGAGTACTTCTGAGGCTTTCGGACTGGTTATCGTGGAAAGCATGGCGGCCGGGTGTATCCCCATTGTGTATGACCTCCGCTACGGCCCGGCTTCCATCATCACTGATGGCGTCGACGGATTCCTGGTGGAATACGGCGACATTGATGCTCTGGCAAAGTGCATTTCCGACTTTGTCTCGTTGCCCGAGGAACGGATTCAGCAGATGCGGGCGGCTGCGCAAAAGAGGGCTACTGACTTCTCGGATGCTAATGTCGTAAAGCTTTGGGGAGCGGCCATAACCCATGCTGCAACCCGCAAGCGGATTAATCAGCCCCGATACAAGACGGAAATATCCACATCGGCTTGCGAATACCGCGCCGGCGGAGAGCTGGAGGTGAGAGCCCATGTGCGCGTCGAACTGGTCGAAGCGTCATCTCTGGAAGGCAGCCCCAGGTTTTTCTGCCGGATCCGAATCAGACCGGGGGAGGCTTTTTTTCGGGTAGCAGCCTCAAGCCAACGGAGAGTAGCCCCCGATACCTATTCCCTGGGCTTCGTCTTCGAGCCGAGAATCCTCGAGACCGTAGCCGGACAAACCGTGGATGTATTCTTGGAAACCCGGCTTCAGGGGACCACAAAGGTGACACGTATGCCGTTGGCGGAGGTGCGGGCAGCTCCCCGCTTCTACGCCACAGCCCACGGCAACATGAGCATCAGCTTCGCCTGAAAACATGACGACGCTACCAGACAGGTGTAATGACGCAATGCCCGCAGCAAATAATGAAAGTCAGTCCCTCCCATTGCTCCCGAGCGGATACCACTGCGCCGTTACGTGGGGAATACCCACAGACTTCGGAGGAATGACCAGCGCCCTTCTTCGCCGTTCGCGGGCTTTTGTCCGCGAGAGCGGAGTCGACGTCGATGTCCTGACGTTTGAGTACGACAACGGCTATGAAGACGTCCGCTGTGAGCTGGAGGCATCCGGCGAACTAATTTCAGGTATGCGTCTGCGCAACCTATGGGAAGAGCTCGCCACGTATTCTGACGAAGAGCTGCGTACGGCCCAATCGGGGAAAGAAGTTAAAGGAATTTTCCGCCCGATACCAGGGGCTGAGATCTCCAAAGAGGAAATCACTCCGGATGCACTCGGTCGCAGGATCCGGGAAGACGCAGCGGGCCAGGGCACCCTCCAAATCGATTATCTTCGTCCTGACGGCACAATCTTTGTCTCAGATCAACGGGACCTGAACGAATTTGGAACTGAGGGGGGCCGCCGCATCACACTCTGCGACAACGGGGGTCATCCCGTCGCTGCCTGGAACCAGATGTGGCCGCTCTACCTGTTCTGGCTGGACACCGTGACCGGAGCGCGGGAGACCTACATGATCGTTGACAGCAAGTCCACCGCTAACTTCATCACTCGGTTCCGCAGGGATCATGTGGTGACTCTGCACATGGTTCACAATTCGCATATGGCATCCGGCCAGGTCCCACCCCATGGGGAGCTCAGCTCGGTCCGGCGGTACGTCTTTGAGCGGCTGAATACCTATGACGGGATCGTGTTGCTGACCGCCCGACAAAAAGAAGACGTGGACATCGCTTTCGATGGCCCCGACAATACGTTTGTGGTGCCCAACAGCACGGAGCTGCCCCCGGCTCTTCCAACCTCGGTGGACCGAATGCAACATCATGGGGTCATGCTTGCCAGTCTGACCAGACGGAAGCGGGTCGACCATGCAATCCGGGGGATCGCCGCGGCCAACGCCGTATCGGCAGAGCCTTTTCAATTGACTATCTACGGGCAGGGACCCGAGCGTGATGCACTGACCGGGGTTATCTCCCAAGCCAACATGCAGGACTGCGTTGAGCTTGCCGGCTATGACGACGAGCCGAGGAAGCGGCTGGAGAGCGCTTCTTTCGTACTTCTGACCAGCCGAATGGAGGGACTGCCGTTGGTTCTTTTGGAAGCGATGAGCGTCGGCTGTATCCCCATCGCCTACGATATGCCGTACGGACCGGCCGACATCATTGTCGACGGCGTGAACGGATTTCTGGTCAAGGCCGGGGACGTAGCGGCCCTCGCGGACAGCATCATCCGGCAAAGCAGACTGGACCCCGAACAGCTCGAGAATATGCGCGGACAGGCCCGGCAAACTGCCGAGCAATTCAACGACCGCTCAGTAACAGCACAGTGGGGCAGAGTTATGCAGGCGGCAGTGGACATAAAACTAACGGCTATCGCTGCCGCCAATTCACGGAGGAGCGCGAAAGCTGCCGAGTAAAGCGTTAAGCTGCTTTCTGAAAGAAGTTTCAGCGAAACCTCCTCCGCGACGCAGTGTCGCCATCAGCAATAGAAAGGGCGGCCCCGCGGTCACATGACTGCGAAGCCGCCCTTTCCTCGTGCTATTGCTCTATGGGAGCTGTACCGTTGCCCGAATCATGTTGTGATCGGAAGGAATAGTCCCCACGAAATTGCCATTCGAATCGGCGTTCACAACCGTCCGCCACTCAGCGACGCGCATTTTGGATGTGAAGATGTAGTCCAAATATGTTCCATTGCCGTCGGCATTCCGTGCGTTCACCTGGCGCTTGAAGGCGTTGTAACTGTCGTAGTTTGCGCCGACAGTCTTCTCTGCCGTTGCTGCTCCGCTAGGCACATCCGAAGCATAAGTGTTGCCCAGTGGATCGATGTAGCCCGCCGCAGTCATGACGTCGTAGGGAGCGTTAGTTGGAGCAGTCCACTTATGGGAATTGAAGTCCCCAGTCACCAGGACGGGCAGATTTTCCGTGTTTCGTTTATTGATTTCCGCAGTTATAGCCTGAGTTTGCGCGGTTCGTACATTCTGGTAGTCGGTGCCGCCGCCCGGGTCCAGATGGGCATCGCCAACGAAGAACTTCTTGTTTGTCGATTTCTGTGTGAAGATTCCCCACGCGAGATAACGCGCATTGTCAGTTTGGTTGATGGAAGGTAGCGCCACCGATCCCTGGCTCACAAGATCCACAGTCGCTGAGTTGAAGAGAAGTTTGGTTCCCTGGGAGGCGCCCTGATCGGCATAAACGCAGTTGGTCGGCGTCGTGTCTTTGACGCAGTTGTTGCGTTTGGTGTTTGTCAGCTTGTAGACCGTGCCGGCCGCCTGGAGGCGTTCCTGCAGGTCCTCAAACTGCGACACGCCGCCCGGCCGGGCGTCGTCCTTGAGCCATCCTTGAGAGGCCTCCTGTACTCCGATCACATCCGGCATCTGGGATTGTATGGTGCTGACGACTGCTGCCCTCCGGTCAGCCCACGGCAGCTCATTCGCCGCGCCCGCAAAACAATTGGCACATTTCACATTGTAACTCGCCACAGAAAGCGGATTGCTTACCGGCGCAAGGGCCGCTGCGGCGTCCGTCTTGGCCGAAATGGCCGCAGAGTAGTCAGTGAGGTTAGTGCTGCCGTCGGCTGAAATTGCCCTAACACGTAGGTAATAGGTAGTGTTAGACGCAAGCCCGTGAATATCCGCTGATACAGCCGTGAATCGGTTGTAGGCTGACTCGGAAAAGTCTGGTTTGGTCGAATACTGGACGCGATAGCGGCTCGCGCCGCTGACCGAATTCCATGAAATGGATATTGATGTACTAGTCTTAGAAGATAACTTGAGTCCGGATGGCGCCGTCGTGGCGGCATTGGCGTGGGATGTCCCTGTTATGAGAAGGAGCATCGCTGCGATAATGAACGCGGCGATTATTCGACCGCCGAAACGGGCCCCGTGTTTGTTCGTTTGCATCTATACCTTAAGGTAATTAACCCTTCTAAAGGTTACTGAGACCATTTAAAAGGCGCGAGTAGGCAACATTGTTGCTTAGGGACGCCACAGTCTTTCAGGCCGGACGTAATATTACAAATCGGCAACGACGGGATGTGATCAACTTCATATCCGGGCTAGGGCGGATCCAGGAACAACCGCGGGGTGGACGCATTACTCTGTACCGAGCGCTCATTGCTGAGCGGTAGGCTCGTCAGGAGCTCTTTGTGAGCCTCAGGCCGGGCTGGATGGTTGCGAAGGCTCAGGCTGGGCCCATGACTTTCCATACCCCGTTGATGGTCGCAGTTGAGAGGACGACTATTGAAACAGAAATTTATTGTTCTGGGTCTCGCGCTGTCCGCCGTTGTCCTGGCCAGTTCTTGTTCGGCGGCTACGCCTCCGGGGACAACCACCTCTGGGACGTCGCCGGTGCCCAGCGCCAACGGTTTGGCGATCGCTAGCGCAGGGGCCCCAGCGAATGGAACGGCCAGCACGATACCCCCGACGGATGCGACCGCCAGCACGATACCCCCGACGGATGGGCCAAGTATTGCGTCTGCCGGAGCAACCGCCGGTTCCTGGGATCCGACGCGCCACCCCGACCGGACGGTTAGGCAGTACGACGACGATGCGCTGACACCGGAATACCCCATTTGGGAAGCTGGCAAGGCCTGGAAAATCCGGGGAGCCGGATATGAGCCCAACGCGAAGGTCGAACTCGAGTTTCAGCCCACAATTAGCGGCAAAGACACAAGCGCGGAAGCGGACCAATTTCAACCGCAGCCCGTTGGCGAGCCGCTGGTTATCAGCGCGGATGAAAACGGCACGGTTTCTGTCCTGGTCTTTGTTCCCTTGAGTATGCAAGCGGGCACGTACTCACTCACGGCCTATGCGGGTGACATAGCATCTTCCACGTCCCTCGAGATTGTCGCCCCGGCCTGACGGGATGATCTGCCGTGTATTTCGGCAGACGACGGGAGGCCGTTGGATAATGCGGACGTGCAGGTAACGAATCTTCATCAGCTGCCGATAGTTCAGCATGGAAGTCTCGCCAGCAGACCAAGCACTACTAAGCGCTAGTCTGTCCTGCTCGAACGCAAGGTCTCAGATGAATATCTCCCACCGCCATATTCGCCCTCGGACGGGGCCGCTCTTTGTCGCCGCCCTGGCCCTCATATTGCCCATTTTGATAGCGGCACCGCAAGCCAACGCGCTAAGCGGCGGCGCCCTGCAGAGCGAAACCATTGCGGCTCCGGTGTTTGTGGTGCCGGGGGGGTTGAAGTCGACGGGGCAGACGGATCAGTCGATTAGTTTGGCCTGGGTTGCGTCGGCGAATGTGCCGCGTTACCGGGTGCAGGTGTACAGCAAGGCCGATATGAGTGATTCGGTGTTTTACCGGTTTGAGAGTCCTGTGGCGGAGATTCGTGGTCTGGTGAAGGGTACGGCGTATCAGTTTAGGGTGCGGGGGATCAGTGCTGACGGTTCCGTGAATCTGACGGGGTATTCGGCGCCGATCACGGTCACGACGGCAGCGGCTCCGGTGTTTGTGGTGCCGGTGGGGTTGAAGTCGACGGGGCAGACGGATCAGTCGATTAGTTTGGCCTGGGTTGCGTCGGCGAATGTGCCGCGTTACCGGGTGCAGGTGTACAGCAAGGTGGACATGAGTGATTCGGTGTTTTACCGGTTCACTGATCCGGCTGCTGAGATCCGCGGGCTGGTCAAGAGTACGGCGTATCAGTTCCGGGTGCGGGGGATCACCGATGATGGTGCGAATCTGACAGGGTATTCGGCGCCGATCTCGGTCACGACGGCTGCGGCTCCGGCGTATGCGGTGCCGGTGGGGTTGAAGTCGACGGGGCAGACGGATCAGTCGATTAGTTTGGCCTGGGTTGCGTCGGCGAATGTGCCGCGTTACCGGGTGCAGGTGTACAGCAAGGCCGATATGAGTGATTCGGTGTTTTACCGGTTTGAGAGTCCTGTGGCGGAGATCCGCGGGCTGGTGAAGGGGACGGCGTATCAGTTCCGGGTGCGGGGGATCAGTGCTGACGGTTCCGTGAATCTGACGGGGTACTCGGCGCCGATCACGGTCACGACGGCTGCGAGTCCGGCGTATGCAGTACCGAGCGGCCTCAACGCCTCGGTAACCAGCCACAGCTCGATCAATGTCGCCTGGAATCCCGTAGCTAACGCCCCCGGATACCGGGTGCAGGTGTACAGCAAAGCGGACATGAGTGATTCTGGGTTTACTCGCTTCACAGGAGCGTCAGGGACTATCAACGGGCTTAAGCCAGAGACGGTGTACTTTGCCCGGGTCCGAGTTATTGGAGCGGCAGGTGAGAACCTAAGTAGCTACTCCCAGACGGTCTCCTTCACCACACCAGTGGACCCGTATCCGACCCCTGCGGGACTTGCAGCGACCTCCACATATCGGACAGTGGATCTGACATGGAAGGCGGTGCCGAACGCGCCCCAGTATCGCGTCGCCGTGGCGACACGCCCTGACATGTCCGATGCCACGTGGCACCGGTACGCCGGGGTGACATCTGCGGAGACGCGGGGGCTAAGCCCGCTGTCCACCTATTACTTCCAGGTCAGGGTGATTGACGAGGCCGGGGAAGCTCTCAGCAGTTACACTCCCGTACTCGCGGTGACAACTAAAGCGGAACCGCCGGCCCCACCGGAGCTGGTCAATCCCCTGACGGTCGCGAGCTACAACATTATGTGTGCCAATTGCGTGCCAGAGGACGAAGACAATCCGAATGCGCTGCCGTGGGCAGACCGGCGGGGAGCCGTCGTCGACACCATCAAATCGAAAATGCCGGACATCATCGGCATCCAGGAGGCATCTCAAGCCTGGCTCAATGAACCTGGGTACAAGGGCGGGATCTCCCAATTCGAGGATTTGTTGCAGCGCCTAAACGCAGCGGGAGCCCCTTATGTACCCACTAATGACAAGCGCAATAACTGTGCCAACTCGGTCACGCCGACAGAATGCGTTTACGCCGACCAAGGTGCATCACAGGGAACGCGGATCTTTTACAATCCCGCTACCGTCGAGATACTTCGGTCGGGCTCGAAGGCCTTGCCGATGGGTAGCATTTCCGAAAACCAGCGCTACCTCGCCTGGGCGGTTGCGAAGCAGAAAAACACGGGAAAATTGTTCTTCTTCGGAGATACCCACCTGTTGTCGGGCCAAGCGGACGGTTACTACGAACTTCGCAAGCAGCAGGCGGACGCAATTGTAGACATCATCAAGAATGAGAATACCGATGCTCTGCCGATATTGATGACGGGTGACTTGAATTCCAGTAAGTGGCGCGAACCGTCAAACGCACCATACGACGCCTTCACCGCGGCTGGCCTCATCGACCCCCTCGGAAACGATTACCTGCAGGAGTTCCCCAGCATGGCGGCGACTGCAGAGCGCCGGATCCACACCGACCTGAACAGCTGGAATGGGCTGGAATACACACCGCGCGCCAACCAAAACCCAGCAGCCACTGGCACGTACATCGACTACATCTTCACCTCGAAGATGCGGGTGGGCGAGTGGGAAACCGTCGCCAATCTCGACGCAGCGGGGAATTACGTTGGGACATTTCCATCCGACCATAATATGATCGTGGCGAAGGTCGGCTTGCCTTGACGCTGTCGCTTGCCACGGGCATGGGACCGTTGTAGCCCGTTTTTTGCCACTCTCATGGGACTACCTGTGTAGCCAGCCAAGGGACCACCCGGCGCGCCTTGCCGGGAAGTCGCCTTAAAGCCTGTTGGATCGTCGCGTCAGTGTTGTCGACGAGGAGGTCAATGGGGATGGGATTCTAGGAGGTCAGCGTGGTTGACATCAGGGAAGCGCTTCGAGTGCGGCTCGAAGGGGCCGGTCTGCGGACCGCGGCGGAACGGGCCGGTGTGAATCGGAAGACGGGCCGCCGCTACGTGGAGGCCGCCGAGGCGGCCTGTCCGGCACGCCCGTCGCGGGTCTTCGGCGTCGAGGTGCCCCGCCGGCCAGGACGGCTTCGGCGGCCTGGTAGGCATCGATGCGATCGGGCTTGCCATGCAGGCAGCGGTGGGTGCAGTCGGGCCGGTTGATCTCCCGGATATCGAAGCCTCAGGACTCCGGACACAAGGTGAGTCTGTGGGGATGACTTGCTTGTGATTCCGGTGTTTTTGTTGTGTGGCTGACTGTTAATTGCTTACCTGATGTAATTTCCTACCTGATGCGATAAAATCTAAGGTATAAGATTTACCGTTTGGGGCGGGGTGGGATGATGGGCACGATGACTGCTCAACTGCCCCTTCCGACCCGGTGGAGGTTCCCGGTCCCGGCGACCGAGGAAACCCGGGTCGCCGACGCGAACGGTGCACCGGTGCTGGTGGTCATGGCCGAACCCGGGGCCGCGCTGACCGGGGAACTGCGCCGGCTCCTGCCGACCCTGCGATTGATTATCGGCGATGACCGCAGGGTCCTGGTCGGTTTCGACCGGGGCGGCTGGTCCCCGGCCCTGTTCCAACACATGAGCGGGCAAGGCTTCGATGTGCTGACCTGGCGCAAGGGCACCACCGGGGACATCGACGACACTCTGCTCACAGAGGTCGCCCACACGGACGACCACGGACAAACCCGGTCTTGGCATGCCGCCGACACCCGGGTCGAGGTCCCCATAGGGAGCACCGGGGAAGTGTTCGCGATGCGCCAGATCAGCCGCAAGGTCAACACCCCGGGCGGCGGGTCCCGGCAGATCCACATCCTCACCACCGACACCGACATGCCAGCCGGGGAGGCCATCTACCGGATGGGAGCGAGGTGGCGGCAGGAAAACTACTTCCGCTACGCGAGGATGCGCTTCGCCCTGGATTCCCACGATGCCTACGCCAGTACCCATGATGATCCGGAACGGTCGGTGCCGAACCCGGCCAAACGCAAGGCCCACCAGACGGTCCTGGCCGCCAAAACCCGCTACCAGAAGACCCTGGCCGACACCGACGCCGCGCTGCTGGCCGCCCGGACCCCGGCGCCGGGAACGGCCACAGTCTTGATCACCAATGCCCAGGGCTCCTGACATAGCTGATGATTGAGTGTGTAGCTTTCGCGTAATTCCGGTGTTCTTGTTGGGCTGAAACCTGTTAATTCCGCCTCAGATACGATATAATTTATGAAAGTAAACTATGCGGGCGGAATGGGGTGGAATGATGGCTTGGATGACTGCGCAACCGCCTCTGCCAATGGCCCCCGTCGCTGCTGCCTGCCCGATTGGTGCTGCCGTCTCCCTCGTGGAGGACGATGAGGGCGGGAAGGTCTTCCTTCACGGTGAACTGGCCTACGTGTGGGTGCCCGGAGATTCAGTAACTCGCCGCTTCGCTGCCGTGAACCTGATGGAGCTCAAAGCGGCGGTCGTGGAGGAGATTGCCACCGCATTCAAGGTCGGCGCGGTGACGTTGTATCGGTGGCGCAAGCAACTGGCCACCGAGGGTGTGGCCGGTCTGATCCTGGAACAACGCGGCCCGAAGGGCCCGTCACGGTTGAGTGAAGACATGATCACTGAGATTGTTGTTCTGCGTGAGTCCGGAATGAGTCTGCAGGCCGTCGGAGACGCGGTGGGTGTCTCCGAATTCAGCGTCCGCCGTGCCCTGGCCATCACCAAGGAGCGAACCACGGCACCCACCGAGGCGGCAGCAGTGAAGGTCCCTGCGCTCGTAAGTCCAACACCGACACCGGAAGCGGCACAGCCGGCATTGTGGCAGGAAGAATCCGCCGATCTGCCCGTGTCGCCGGCGCCGACGGAACGCCGCAGTGAGCGGTCAGCAGCCCGTGCCGGTCAACTGGTGTGCGCTGCCCCGGTGTTTGCTCCGGCGGCGAAAGTGCCGTTGGCTGGGTTGTTTCTGGCCTTGCCCGCGCTGGAGCGGACCGGTCTGCTCGCCTGCGCGAAGAACACTTTTGGTGCTTTGCCGGACGGCTTCTATGGGCTCGACACGATGCTCCTGGACGCTGTTCTCCGCGCCTTGCTCGGGGAATCAAGGGCCGAGGGCGCGACCCGGATCAACCCCACCGATCTGGGAAGGGTGCTGGGGATGGATCGGGCACCGGAAGTAAAAACGATCCGCCGCAAAACAGACCTCATGGCCGACACCGGAAAAACCGGGGAGTTCCTGATCGCCCTGGCCGAACACCACCTGAACCCCGGGAACGGAAATGATCCTGACGGTGAGGAGCTCCTTGCCGTTCTCTATGTGGATGGGCATGTGCGTGCTTACCAAGGCGCGAAGAAGATCGGGAAAGTACACTCGACCAGGTTGAAGTTCCCGACCCCGGCAACGGAGGAGACCTGGGTTTCCGACTCCCACGGATCCCCGGTATTCGTCGTCATGGCCGAACCGGGTACCGCCCTGACCAAGGAACTACGCACCCTGCTTCCGGCCTTGCGGGACATCATCGGGGACCAGCGGCGAGTACTCGTCGGGTTTGACCGTGGCGGCTGGTCCCCAGCCCTGTTCCAGCACATGGAAGCGGCAGGTTTTGATGTGCTGACCTGGCGCAAAGGCACCACACCACCAATCCCCGAAGACCAATTCAGTCCGGTTTCCCATCGTGATGAGCACGGTGAAACACGTTCCTGGCTGGCGGCCGACACGATGGTTGATCTGCCCCTGCCCGCGACCGTAAAAACTGGTGAACTGTTCCGGATGCGCCAGATCAGCAGGATCGTTCCCGCACGAGGCGGCGCCACACGCCAGATCCACATCCTCACCACCAACCAGGAGATGTCCGTTGGTGAGGTGATTTACCGGATGGGTTCACGCTGGCGGCAGGAAAACTACTTCCGTTACGCCAGGATGCATTTCGACCTGGATTCCCATGATGCTTACGGCAGTACCGATGATGACCCGCACCGCTCGGTGCCGAACCCCGCGAAGAAGGAGGCCTACAAGACAGTCCTGGCCGCCCGGGCCCGCTACCAGCAGGTATCAGCCCAGACGGATACGGCGATGCTGGGCCTGAAAACACCCGCACACGGTACCGGGGGCATCATCGTCACCAACGCCATGCACAACGCGATCAACGCACCCCTCTTCGCCGCCGAAGCCGCTCAAGATACCGCGGAGGCAGCTCACCGGGAGATTCCTGCCCGGTTGCCGTTAGGTGGACTCGCCCCCGGGCAGCAGGTCCTCGATACCGAAGTCAAACTGATTACGCACGGGATCCGGATGGCCGCCTACAACACCATGATGACCCTGGCCAGGGAAATCCGCACCAACACCGGTTACGCCCGCGCCACCGAAGAAGCCCACACCCTGACCAGGTCAGCGCTGAACACCAGCGGTGACATCGACACCACGACCCCGGGCTTCCTGACCATCCGGCTGAACCCACTCCCCACAGCAAGGGCCAGCAAAGCCATCAGCGAGCTTTGCGAACACCTCACCGCCACCGAAACCCGTCACCCAGGCACCGACCTGATCCTGCGCTACACCGTCAAAAACAAAGAACCAACCAACAAAAACTAAATCGCTATGTCAGGAGCCCTGATGCCGGGCACAATGCGATCACCGCGGACCTGTTCACCGCCCAGGCCGCCCTCGAGGCGGCGCAGGCGGTGCATAAGGACATCCCGGCGCGGGTGCCCCTCGGGGACATCGCGCCGGGACAACAGGTTCTGGACACCGAGACGAAACTGCTCACCCACGCGATCCGGATGGCCGCGTTCAACACCGCGTCCACCCTGGCGAGGGAGATCCGCACCAACACCGGCTACGCCCGCGCCGACGTGGAGTGTTCCCGCTTTTGTGGACTCGAGATTAAGCCGCGAGTTCGTGAATTGATTTATAGCCTAACTCATATTCGAGCGGTGTCAAATATCCGTTAGTTGAATGACGGCGCCGCGTGTTGTAGTAGCCTTCGATCCAGAGGAATGTTTCTCTACGGAGGCGTTTCAGGTCCGGCCATGGTTTAGTGTGAATGAGTTCTTTCTTGTAGGTTGCGAAGAATGACTCGGATACGGCGTTATCGTAACATGTCCCGGTCCGTCCGAGAGAGCGTATAATTTTGTTATTCACCCAATATGTGGCGAATTCATTTGAAGTGTATTGCGTGCCGCGGTCTGAATGGAAGATTACCGGTGCCGGCGGTTGGCGGCGGGTGATGGCCATATCCAGGGCATCGGTGACCAGAGACGTGCGCATGTGGGTGTCCAGGGCCCAGCCGACCAGGGCGCGCGAATGCAGATCGATGACGGTGGCGAGGTAGGCCCACCCGTCCCAGGTCTTGATGTAGGTGATATCCCCGCACCAGGCCGTATTGGGCTCGGCGGCGGTGAAGTTGCGTTTGATCAGATCGGGTGCGTTGACCTTCTCCTCACCGGGAACGGTGGTGACCTTCCACGCTTTGGGATGACGGCCTTGCAGCCCGGCGACCCGCATCAGCCGGTGCACGCGTTTGGCGCTGATCCGCCACCCCTGAGCGGTTAATTCCGCCCAGGTCCGACGCACCCCGGGGTTGCCGTCCTGGGTTCAGGGCTCCTGACATGGCGATTTAGTTTTTGTTTGCCTGTTTGGTGTTTTTGATGGTGTAGCGCAGGATCAGGTCGGTGCCCGGATAGCGGGTTTCGGTGGTGGTGAGGTGGTCGCACAGCTCTCCGATGGCTTTGGTTGCCCGTGCGGTGGGGAGCGGGTTTAGCCGGATGGTGAGGAAGCCGGGAGTTGTGGTGTCGATGTCGCCGCTGGTGTTCAGTGCTGACCTGATGAGGGTGTGTGCTTCTTGGCTGGCGCGGGCGTAGCTGGTGTTGGTTCGGATTTCCCGGGCGAGGGTCATCATGGTGTTGTAGGCGGCCATCCGGATCCCGTGCGTGAGAAGTTTGACCTGGGTATCAAGGATTTGTTGTCCGGGGGCAAGCTCGCCTAGCGGCAACCGGGCAGGGATTGCACGGTGTGCTGCCTCCGCCGCATCGAGAGTAGCTTCAGCGGTGAAGAGGGGTGCGTTGATCGCGTTATGCATGGCATTGGTGATGATGATGTCCCCGGCACCCTGGGCTGGTGTTTTCATGGCCAGCATCGCCGCATCCGTCTCCGCCGCGACGTGGTGGTGGTGGGCGCGGGCGGTCAGGACTTGTTTGTAAGCTTCTTTCTTCGCCGGGTTCGGCACGGAGCGTGCCGGGTCATCATCGGTACTGCCGTACGTGTCGTGGGAGTCAAGGTCGAAGTGCATGCGGGCGTAGCGGAAGTAGTTTTCCTGCCGCCAGCGTGATCCCATCCGATAGATCACCTCACCCGCCGACATGTCATCGTTGGTGGTAAGGATGTGGATTTGGCGTGTGGCTCCGCCTCGGGCGGGGACGATCCTGCTGATCTGGCGCATGCGAAACACTTCACCGGTTGTCGCCGTGGCGGCCAGGGGCAGGTCGACGATCGTGTCGGCCGCTATCCAGGCCCGTGTTTCGCCGTGCTCATCAGTGTGGGCGGCCTGAACGAACAGGGTTTCGGGGATGTCGCCGGTTTTGCCTTTGCGCCAGGTCAGCACGTCAAAACCGGAGGCTTCCATATGCTGAAAGAGGGCTGGTGACCAGCCTCCCCGGTCAAAGCCCACCAACACCCGCCGCTCGTCCCCGATGATGTTCCGCAGGGTGGGTAGCAGGGTGCGTAGTTCCTTGGTCAGGGCTGTGCCGGGTTCTGCCATGACGACGAATACCGGGGCGCCGTGGGAATCAGAGACCCAGGTTTCCTCCGTGGCCGGGGTCGGGAACTTCAACCTGGTGGAGTGCACCTTCCCGATCTTCTTGCTTCCTTGGTAGGCGCGAACATGGCCATCCACATACAAAACAGCCAGAAGCCCACCGCCGTCAGCGTCCTCAGTGCGGGCGCCGTTGGTGGGGTTGAGGTGGCGCTTGGCCAGGGCTGTCAGGAATTCGGCGACTTTGCCGGTATCGGCCATAATGTCTGTTTTGCGGCGGATTGTTTTGACTTCCGGGGCCCGATCCAACCCCAACACCCGTCCCAGATCGGTGGCATTGATCCGGGTGGCGCCCTCCGCCCTGGATTCCCCCAAGAGAGCGCGTAGAACAGCGTCAAGGAGCATGGTTTCGAGTCCGTAGAAACCATCGGGCAACGCGCCAAAGACTTCTTTCGCACACTCCAGTAGCCCGGTGCGTTCCAATGCGGGCAGGGCTAGGAACAATCCAGCCAAGGGGACTTTGCCGGCCGGGGCAAATACCGGGGCCGCACTGACGAGTTGGCCTGCCCGCGCAGCTGAACGCTCGGTACGGCGTGCCACCGGTGCCGGCAATACCGGTAACTCGGTGGTGTCTTCCTGCCACAATGCCGGCTGCACGGCGTCCGGTGCCGGTGCTGGTTTTACGGGTTCCGGAACCGTCGGCGCTGCCACTACTACAGCCGCGTCGGCGCGTTCCTTGGTGAGCGCCAGGGCGCGGCGAACACTAAACTCGGAAACACCCACCGCGTCTCCGACGGCCTGCAGGCTCATGCCGGACTCCCGCAAAACAACGATCTCAGTAATGACCTTTTCGTTCAAGCGTGAGGGACACTTCGGGCCGCGTTGTTCCAGGATGAGCCCGGCCACGCCCTGCGCTGTGAGTTGCTTGCGCCACCGATACAACGTCACCGCACCAACCTTGAACACCCTGGCAATGTCCTCTGCAACTGCTGCCTTGAGCTCCATCAAGCTCACCGCTGCGAAGCGGCGAGTCACCGAATCTCCGGCCTCCCATACATAGGCCAGTTCGCCGTGAATGAAGACCTTTCCGCCCTCATCGTTCTCCACCAGGGACACGGCGGCACCCAGCAAGCTGGTGGCGGTAGGAGCCATGGGCAGGGGCGGTTGAGCAGTCATCAAAGCCATCATCCCACCCCTCCCGCACGACTAGTATACTTCCATAAATTATATCGTATTTGGGATGGGATTAACAGATTTCATCCAAACAAAAACACCGAGATTACGGGAAAGACTCTCACTTAAGCAACAGCCATGTCAGGAGGCCTGAGGTCACGAAACCACCAGAAAACCAAGGAACCCACCCAGCGATCCGCCGCTCATGTCCAGAGCCCTGGACACGGACCCGGCTTTCACCGCCAACCGCGAAGAGCTGATCACGGAAAATTCCAGCTTTTTTCCGGAAGGGTTCGTCGAGTGGACTAAGATGGTGTGCTGAACGCCATCTGACCCCGTCTGTATATATTATTTATTGTTTCCGCGATCAGATCCAAGAACCTTTCATTCGTGGTCGGAATGATGTTGATCAGATACTTTCCGCCCCGCCTCAGGGTGCCAGAGCCTTTCAGGACATCCGTAATGTATTGGAAGTCGGACGTCGTTCGACCAAGTAATTTGATTATCAAATTATCATTTTCCAAGACTATATCGAACGCAATGCGGCGGCTGTGCCATCGATAGTCCACAACCAGACAATTCGGCGAATAAAACCAAAGTCGACTGATCGGGTGCGGTATATCACCTGATGACGCTAGGTACTCCTTAAGTGCGGCCAGCTGCCAGCCGACCTGCTCAGAGCTCGATCTAACCGTCTCTGACAAATGTCCCTTTACGGACTTCTGAAGGTTTGCACGGTTAAAAGCGGATAGGAGAACTTCGTCTACCTTATGATAAAGGACATCGACATTAGTGTGCCCGGTGCGGTCTCGTTTCCAGTTTGAATTGATGCCCATAAAGTGCCGATGCATGACAGAACTGGTCTTATCCATTGGAGCCCCATTAACCCAGTGAGTCTTCCATTGGATGGCTTCCCGGATTTCGGCCGGTACGGCGGCCCATTTAGCGGTGGTCGCCGGTCTGCGAGTGTCAAGATACACGTAGTCGGCAAAGCTTGAAGCACTCGCTTCTGAGTCAGCAGCAGTCTCTATCCATCGGCCGGTATACGAGACCACGGAGTGCGGCGAGGCATCGAGGACATCAAAAACAGTACGATCAGCATCCGTGACGACCAGCTCGTCTACATCGGCGTTAATAACGCCGGCTGCATCTGATAGGAATCTTCGTCGCGCGTGTTCCATAATTCCGTACTCGCAGAAGTCCGAGTCCCAGGGCGCGTTCGTCAGGCCGTCCCAGCTGCCACCCTGCGGACCGAAAGGGAACGGCCAGTCAACTATAACTGCGCTGAGAAGTCCGGCCACATCCTGCAGGGCCTCCAGGATGTCTTCTGGCGAATAATCCGTCGATCCGTTGTCATATATAAGTACCGAGTCAATGCCCTGCGTAGCGATATGAAATTGCGCCCAATCGCGAATCCAGGAGAGTTTGTTGTTCTTAGATTTGGTGAACAAGACCCTGTGTCCAGCGAAGACGTCGCTAAGATCCTGACCAATAGAAATCGATATAGACAGGTTCGGTGACGTCAAGTGCACGTAACGCACTTTACAGTCGCCAGCGATACTGGATCGTTGTGTCCGGTCCAAATCCCCAAGCTGGGCTTCCAGCACTTCGCCACCGGGGTCTGTAAAAGCCCCCGCTCTCAGTTCCGTGTGAAGGTTGAGTAGCGGCGGACCGGATAATTCGATTCGATCGCGACTGTGAAAGACGTCGTAAAACAACGTTTGGGAGTCGAACTTTGTCATATAGTCGGCCTGCCGCTGATCAGGTCGGCGGGGCGGCTCGCGTTTCAGCGTGGATAGTCTCGGCAACACCACGGGTGATGGATGGACCACCATACGGACGGATCTCATACTAGGCAAAACGGTATCCTTCCCAAGGTCATCCAGTCGTGAAGTCGTCCCTGAGTCTGCCGGTGTGCCAGGGACGCGTCTGATTATCGCCTTTTGCAGCGCGGAATCCATTGGCAACTCACCCATCGAGTACGCCCCCATGCCTCTTATGCAGCTTCAAGTGTCGGTCGCGGTGCCCGCTTCCGTCATAGCCCGATCCATTGGATGTTTCCCCGAATCTCGGCTGGAGCCCCTCAGCTAGGATGCCGAGTAAAGATACAACAAGAGGAATATTGTAGAGCAGAGTATTAGTATGGTTTCGCGCCAGATTAGAGGCCGTAGATATCAAATTAAAATTGCCATAGCGGCGCAGATTAATCAATAGCGGGTCTAAGTAGTCTATGCAGTGAGGATCGTAGGGAGAGGTAACAATATATATGTGTCGGTCTGTCGAGGAGTCATCGCGGATAGCAGCTGGAACTAGGTCGTTAAGCCAAGCCACGTCTTGTTCCGCGCTACTGCCAGCCATATATTCCATAGTCGCCGTGCGCTTCCGATTTGCCAAATACGCACCGATGGCGATCTGGGGACCTAGAGCAACAATATTCTTCATGTTCGCTCTGATGCCGATACGGATTGCGGCCGAACCGCCCTTCGACATTCCGATCGAAGTACATTCTTCATGAGTAAGGCCCATGCTTATTCGTACATAATCGACGAGACTCACGACGGCTTCCTCGATTGAAAAGTCCCTATTTTGGCAGAAATAATAGGAATAGTCTTCGCCAAAATCGTCATAGATCCAAAGAATATTTGATCGATTATGTTGCAGCAGGGGACCATCGTGATCGAAATCGAGCCATCCCTGGTCATGCCTAATGGAACTGAACACCACGATTAGGTGTCGGACTTCTTTGCGTGCTCGAATAAGCTTATAATTGACCTGTCGGCCGCCCGACAAGTATGGACTTTCTAGATCCAAGAACTTTTACCTTTCGCTTTAGTCTAAAAAGACCAGATCAGACCCGGAGTGCCGGATGCCACGCCAATGCACGGTAAGATGCGAATGCGACCGAGATCCCGGTCCGCCTCATACAACACTCAACGGGGCAACGAAGCCGGCAGCACGTTCTCGAGAAATTGTTCGCGAGCATTGTCCATATAAAGTCGGTGATCAAATGAGTCGGTGCGTGCGTCTCCGCTGTCCACTGATTCTAAGCCGAGCAGCACGCCGGCCTCCGAATTCTCAACAATCAAGCCGTACTGATTTTGCAGAACATCTCTGGGTCCCGGCATATCAGTGCATACAATCGGACGCCCCAAGATCATGGCTTCGAATAGAACCATGGGCTGCCCTTCGTGAAGGGATGGGAGCACAAAAGAGTCTGCGGACAATATGGCTGGGTAAGGGTTTGCCCGTTGACCGGCCAGCCAGATAAATGAAGAGGCATTGAGCCGCTCTATCAAGTGTTCGAGGTCGATACGCAGGGGTCCGTCCCCGACGATGATGAGGTTGACATTTCCGGCTTGGGCTCTGAATCGAACGAACGCGCGGATCAACTTCTCATGGTCCTTTTCGGGCGAGAGCCGACCAATAGCGAGAAAATTCTTTTCCGCAGAACCGTACCAAGCGGCGACATCTGCGTCTAGGGGCTCAGAAGCGAGGGAAATCACTGCATCTGCGTCTATTTGGTTGTTGCTATAAGTGAAACTCTCCGGATCCAGTCCGTATATCTCAGCAAGACCGGCTCGGTTTTCATTCGAAACACTCGAGGACACGGATATCAGCCTATCAAAACTCCGATAGAGCCCGAAAATTATCTCGAGATTTGGGAACTTCATGTAGTATTCATTTACCATGTCGTTATGAAGATATATACATTTACGGCTTCCCGAAGCGCCGAAGGCGATAAGCGCCGACCAGAAGGCAGCGTATCCGTCGAACTCAATAACTGAGTCGAACTGCTTACCGGCTAGAATACGTTGGTATTCCCTGCGGAATGATTGCTCATAAATGGCCCATTGTGCGTCGGACGGCAAATTAAACTGAGAATCTATTTTGCTCGTCACCCATTTCTCTTCGGGGGTGACTGCCTGCACTCCCACCCGCCCGATCACTTGCACATGCTCAGGGAGAGCCCTGAGCTTCTCCAGTCTGCCGGGGTTCGCGGCCAGAACGTGAGGCTCCACGATCAGGACTATTCGGTATACCTCGGGATCAAGACTCGACATGAGGTTCGCGAACGACGTGGCGATGCCGTTCGGAATCAAACCATGATGAAAGAGAATTGGCGTCTTTGTATCGGTCGTCTTGTCGGCAGTGTCGTCCGGGTCATCCTCGAAGAAGAAGCGGGCGACTCGTGCGGCGGCTCTTCCGTCCTCGAGGGGACAATACGTCTCTTGTGCAGCTCGGTAGCGTCCGTCACATTCGAGGCGTTTCCCCACAGAGTCACAGACGGCGGCGGCCAGCTCTAGTCTGTCGGTGCACAAGCGACCAGGCATGTCTTTGATGTCAAAATAGAGCCCGCGGTCCCGCGAGTATTCCTCCAGATCGTATGCATAGAAGATGATGGGCCGGCCCGTTGACAGAAAGTCGAAAAAAATGCTGGAGTAATCGGTTATTAGCACGTCGACTGCTATTAACAAGTCGTTGGTATCAATGTCTCCAGGGACAACAGACTGTCCCGCATCAAAACCTTCAAGTAACCCTTCAGTCAAGCGGTGTGCCCTAAAGAATAGGTGATGACTTGAGCTTTGCATTGCTTTGAGGTCGGTCTGCAGCTGCGTCGCATCGACAAATCGATCGTCTGACGCTCCGCGCCAAGTCGGTGCATAGAGGACTATGGGCTTGTCGTCATCGAGGGCGATGCCAAGCATTGTCCGGAGCTCTTCACGTCTGTTTGGATCGGATCTGACGAGCGAATCGATTCGAGGCGAGCCAGTCACTGCGATCTTGCCACCAAATATGCCTGCGATGTCGTGGCGTTCAATGAGCGCCTCGCTGGTGTGCCGGTTCGGACTTATAATGTGGCTGGCTTGCAGGAAGTTCCGCGCGATATTCGCATGGGCGATAGGTCCCCCGGCCATGTCCTTGCCGAGAGTTTTAAGCGGTGTTCCATGCCATGTGTTGAGGTACTGCTGACCTTGCTTGCGGATAAAGTACGGAGGGAAAGAAACGTTGTTGACGAGAAATTGGGCCGAAGCGAGATGTCTTTTATATAGGTCGGAATGTGTTCTAACAAAAATCACATTTTTTCGTTCGCGAAGGCGGGGGGGTATGTTGGAGGTATTATTAATAGTCCAAACGTGCCGGTAGTCGGCAAACTCAGGCTTTGTGCTGACTTCGTCGAATATAGCAAGGGGATGGCAACCAATTGACGCCCCGTGGTTGCTTTCCCAGAGGATTGTCTTAGGATTGAGATCGAGTGTCTCGTAATACTCAACATATTCCATGCTGAGCTTTTGGGACTTATTTTTCAGATATTTCTCAACGTCGATCCCGTCGGAGGTCTTGAAGAGCCGGGCCTCTCTGAAAGCCGCAGCGGCTTCGATGTAGTCCCCATTCCGGTAGCGCGCATAACCCAGCAGGCAAAAACTGGTGCTATCAAAGTCCTCGCTCCTGGCCGCAGCCAATTCGAATGCGTCGCTCGCTTGGTCCCACATCCCAAGCTTCGCTGCCAATTCTCCTCGACGCCGATCGGAATCCTTTGATTGAGTCCGCGCCAGTGCGTCTGCGCTGTTGTTGAGGATCCGCTGCAGGTGTACGCGTTGGGCTTCATCAGCGGCCCCATGGGCATTGGGGTATTGCTCCAACAGCGGCAGCGGACTAGCCAACACGTATGATTCACACGCCCGCTCCGCTTCCCCCGCCGACTCAAACGCGTATCCAGCCCTATACGACCAATACCTGTTATTACTGTCAAGGTGGTGTGCGTGAGCGTAGGCCCCGGCCGCCTCAAACCACATATCTTGACGCTCATAGGAAAATCCCAGTTTGTAGTGCCAGTAAGGGACACCGGAATCGAGCACGATAGCATGCTGATAGTGACTTGCAGCAGCCTTCCACATGTAACATCGGTCGTATGCAAGACCGATGCGGTAACGCAATTCTGCGTCTGACGGCTGGAGGATGGCGAGTTCCTGATATTTCTTTGCAGCAGCTGGCCACATGCCTTTGTGCTGAAAAAAGACTCCTATGCCGAACCTGTCCGCCTTGAGTTTCTTATCTTTGCGAACCGCTTGTTCGTACGCCGCTTTAGCCTGCCGCAACATGCCCGCTTGTTCACTTGCATGGCCCTCGTAGAAGTACCAGTCTGCGTTGCCGCCGTCAAGATCCGAAGCGGATTTAAAGCTCTCGGCTGCTTCTGGGAAGCGTTTCATGGCATATTGAGCGGAACCGAGTTGTGCCAGCCATTGTGGGTCGTCCCTGTGTGCGTGCCGTCCCGCGTGCAGTATCTCTAATTCCTGCCACTTTTGTCCCTTCGCCGCTTTCAACGCCGAGAGTCTTTCGGCGTAGAATACCGGGTCATTTAGGCGCTTTTCCCGTGGAGTCATTTCCGCGGCCGCGGCGGCGTGCAAGGTTCGCGTGGCTTCCAGTCTTCGTCCCCATCTGGCTCGCGCAGGTTCAAGAGTCAGCGCGACTTCGTAGTTTTGGACCGCGGAAGATAACCGCCCAAGTTTTTCCTCAATATAGGCCAGGCGATATCGCCAAGTTGCCTGATTCGGCTCCATTGAGATGGCACGTTCGATGTGATGTGCAGCTTCACCGAGTTCATTTTGATGAAACAGCGCGTGTCCGAGGCGGAAGAGGAGTTCCGCGTCGGGCGTTGCGGTAGCCGAAAGTGACTCTGCGTAAAGTCGCGCAGCTTTGTCCCACTCACTGGCTGTTTCATGCTTCGCCGCATCTTCGACCATGTGCTGTGTTGTCATTTGGCGATCTCCTGCGGTTAACAAAAAGCTTTGCTGATACTGCGGCGAGGGCAGCGGCTCATTCGATTTTCGACCTGTCATACCGTTGAACCCATGGCCTGAGCGGTCTGATCTTCGATGGAAGCCGCAGCCGCATTATCGCCTGAGATAAGTGCGTCAAACACGCGCCTGGTAGCATTGCCGTCGCAGTGCGGTGCAAAGGTTTGGACGAACTCGCTGTACCTCTTAGCGTATCGGCGGGAGACGGAGGAGATGTTCTTGATGGACCGTACAACTTCTTCCGTGGTGTTGTGCAGCGGCCCGGGAGCCTTCTCCTCCAGATCGAAATAGAATCCCCGGGTTGCGTCCCGATACTGCGCGATGTCCGGCGTCAGGAAGATGATCGGTTTGCCCGTGACGCAGAAATCGAACATGACCGACGAGTAATCGTTCACGAGGATGTCCGCGGCAGTGTACAGATCGTTGACCTCCGGATACTCCGTGACATCGATGACGAACTTGTTCGCTGCTGTCTGGCGCTGACCGGCGATATTGTGGTGGCCGCGCAGGAGAATCACGTAATTGTTGCCAAGGAGGCGTTGGGCCGCCTCGAAGTCCAGGTAGGTGACCATCTCGTACTGCTTTGAATCGTTCTTGGCATCATCGCGCCACGTGGGTGCGTAAAGGATGGCTGTTTTTCCCTCGGGTATGCCAAGTTTTTCCCTTATCGCCGGACGAGCGAGCGCCATGCGGTCGGAGGTGAGGCTGTCATTGCGGGGGTAGCCCTCTGCTACGACACGTCCATCGAAACCGAAGCATTTTGCCAGGACTTCGGCGGCGTAATCATTCTGTGCGAGCAGGGCATCCCAGTAATCTGCTTCCCGCCACATCAGATTCCAGTACGACAGTGAAAAGTTTGTCCGGGCTACGTCGTTGCCGAGTTTCTTCAGCGGGGTGCCGTGCCAGGTTTGGATGTATTCCTGGCCTTCCCGCTTACGGAAGTAAAAGGGAAAGTTGTTGTTGTTGATCAGGATTCTGACCTCGCCGAGTAGGCGATACCACAGTTTGGAACCGATGAGTACCGGTGAAGTCCCGGCTGGAACTGGAACCGAATAGTCGGAGATGGCCCAGTACATCGGCCAGGTCGAACCGCGCCGCTGGTATTCCTCCAGTAGACGCCTAGGGCTGTCCGTTGCGCGGCGACCGCCGAAGCACATGAAAAGCACTGCGTCACGCAAATCATGGGGCGCTTGTTGGACCGTACGCAGACGGATGGCCTGCTGATTGAACCTGCCCAACTCGTCATGAGCCAAGGGCGGACGCAGATGCACAGTCAGAGCAGCATTCCGGGACGAGCGGGTGATTCCCACTTCGGTGCGACCGGCGTCAATGCGGCGCGGCATCTGCCTTTGGAGCTCCTCGCCGGCCGGGAACCAGTAACCCAGTGTGTCGTCAACACCCGGGGGGACGTATCTGACACTATAGGCGCCTGATTCGGGCATCAGTTCCTCATCGCCCCACGGCCGCTGCGGCAGATCGAATTCAGCCACGAAAGCGTTGCTGCCGTCATCGGTCCGGAGGTCCAGTGAGACGTTGGTGGCGGGGATGACGGCCTTGCCGCTCGACAGCACGAATCGTGGCGTGTGGATGACGGGAAGATCTGCGGTCCCCTTGACTGTCAGTACCCGTTGGTCGGCTGAAACGTCGATGGACGAAGCGATGACCCGCGTCCTGCGTTCTTCGATGGCAATAAAGCCATAGCCAGTGAGCCGGACCCGTAAACTCTGAGTGCCGTCGACTTGCTCCCTGAGGGACTGCGAATCCAATGGCCAGGCTACCGGCTGGGGAGCCTTGAAGCCGCTATCGAGGCGCAGCTGCCACTCGTACTCCGTGCGCAATCCGGCGTCCTGCGCCAGTTGCGGTATTTTGACCGAGTATTTCGCGGTGTTTCCGTCCACGCTGATGCATGTGGCGGTCTTTCGAATACCGAACTTTGCGCATTCCACTGCAATTTTCGCGGCCAATGGTGCTGAGTTGGCCTGCACAGTCAGTTCGAGCGTCCGTCCCTTGAGCTCGACAACGGTAGCCATGTACATCGGGACGACACGGACAAGCGTCAGGCCGGTGCTCCCAGGTCGCATTTCCACGGCGAGGCGTTCGGTGCCCATCATTGGCCCAACGTCCAGCTGACCAGTGGAGCCAGTTAGGTCGCGGCCGGCGATAATCCCTTCCAGCGTCCTGTCGTAGGCCCGGAGGGTCAACCTAATATGCCATGCAGTCACTTCAGAGTATTCCGCTGTTTCGAGCAGTTGCCGGGGATCGATGACGGTGCGGAACGAAGTTTCAGCGTAGGAAGTCCAATTGTCATTGGACTCCCAGTCAATCGTGGGGTCGCTGGCCCGGGCAACTTCGAGGGGGAGAACGATGGTCTCGTCAATATTCAACAGGGCTGCGTTAATTATCATTCCGCCAGCCACCGGATCCACTGACGAGATATAGGTGTGTCCGCCTATTTCCAGACGCCCATCGGTCAGCCAGGTGAAGTGGGTGAGTTTGCTGATCATTCGAAGATCGACGTCCTGACAGACCAACAACTCCGGATCGAACGACGCACTCAGCTCTGACAGATATGCGGGCTGAGCCAGGAGCTGGTTGTCAGTGAAGGATGTCGCGAAACTCGAACCGTAGTCGCTGCGGTTATTGCAGATGCGCTCCACGTCAACGCGGTTGTTGGCGAGCACGGAAGCCAGAATCAGCCTGTTGTGGAGCGGGATAGCAGCCCAGTCAAGGTCATGGTCGTCGGCGAGCCGTGACACGGTGCTTTGCAGGGATTCCCAGTAAGTCTCGTCCGTTCGCGGGACTACTTCAAAAAACCGGAAGAGGCGGATGCCCAGCTCATGGGACAGCCACCGCTGGTAAAGTTCCGGCGAAGTGTCCTGACCCAGCATTGCCGCCAACGATTCAAGGCGCTTCAAGCGGTCCTCAAGATACTGCTGCTGGCACAGCAGTTCCCGAGGTACGACCCGGGCGGCATCATCTTGGGAAGTGTTCGACAGCTTCACGTCGAGAAGGTCAAAGGTGGTGGCGCGGGCATACGCTACCCGCATAGCTTCGTACTGCCAATGCCCTTGGTCGGCGGCGACCGGAGCGACCTGCTCGGTCCAGAATTCCCGCGAAAACAGCTTGTTGCTCAGGAATCCATCCAAGAGCACCTCTGGCGCTTCAGCCAGCACCAAGGCCAACTGGCGTTCGCCGTGTAGTTTTCGTTGCCAGGCAGGTGTTGAGGCAATCTTGCCTTTGGTGACGCCGGACATGCCGACGACCATGTCGGATCCTGTTTCCCGGGCGGTCTGAAAAAAGAGATCCAGCTGGCTTTTCTCCACCACGTCTCCGGCCATGAGGAACAGAATGTAGGGCGCACGGGAGCTCGAAACCGCACGGGCGCGGGCCTCAGGTTCTGACATATCCGGCGCGGACATGTACTTAATTCTGACGTCCCGGGTGGCGAACGGCAGAACGGCTGCACGGACGCTTTCCCCCTCCACGATGTCGATTACGATGATCTCCATCGCTGACGGTTTCTGTCCCAGCAGGCTTCGTAAGGTGGTGGATACACCTTGGGCCTGTTCAGTGGCAAGGATGATGACAGAAACCCGTGGTTTCTGGTTGGGTGTCTTCACGATCTGCTGCACCTTGACCACGTCCGCGGGGTGAACCGCCGCGCGGATCTGGGTGCGCTGTTCCGGAGGGACGGTGCGCCAAAGGCGGCGGAGCTTTCTCTCGGCCATTGCCTTGAGGTTCGCTACTGCCGGGGTGTTCTTAAGACCTGCCATGGCGGTGTCCGATTCTCTCATCTGTTCCCGACCGAAGTGTCGGGGAAAAGTGGGCCATCATTTCGACGCCGTCACAATCGTCCCATAGCGGAAGCGGGGAGTGCCAACGCCGGGTATTCGGCGCTCAAAACGGCCTAGGTAAAAGCAAGTCGACATTTTGATCCGTCGCCTGTCCCATCACGTCCCGCGGCTTGAGGCCGGGTCGGTTGGAGGCAAGTTCCAGGCTTAGGGAAGCCAGGTATGCCGGCGACACCTGTTCACCGTCGGCGGCGGTCTCCGGGCCGGAGTGGTCAATCAGGGTTGCAACTACGGAGAGGGTGCTGTTGTTATTGTCGATTACTTCCACTATCCGGGACTGCTGCGGAAAATCGATGTGCGACGCCGTTGTTATTTCCCACATCCCGCCTGACTGGTGGGGGTTCTCGTGCTCGATCACCCGGTGCCGGTGCTGGTGGCCGTTCATCCAGAGGATCAGATTCGGAAAACGCGCCAGCATGGAAAGCAATGCCTCTTGCGTGACGGTTTCGCCGTCGTCGTCGTTATGCAAGTCCTCAGCGGACGGAAACGACGACGACGGGTGATGGGTGAAGAGGACAACAAGACGGTCTTCAACGTCTGCGTTTACCTCCTTGCCCTTGGAGCTATAGCTCTTTCTCGAGACCGAAGCGAGCTGATCCTCCATCCAGGCCGCTTGCGCTGAGTCCAAAAATCCGTCGGCTGTTCCATCCGGCGAAGCGGTGTTCAACATGATCCCCAGCAGCCCGGGAGCCATCTCAAAAGTGTAATAAGCCTTTCCGCTCTGCACGCTTTCCTCGTTGAAGCCATGCCCGTGAGGTCCGGCGGGTCCTGGGTTCCCAAGGTGGGCTGCCATGAAGTCCTTCTTCGTGAACGGCGCACGGAGTTCGGAAGATTGTACGGAGCGGGATGGCATTGATGCCAGCAGCGCACGCCGTTCGGCCTCGTTCGAATCCTTAATCGACGTCCAGAATTTTGATCTGACTGTATCTGCCGGCAGGTCCAGAGGCAATTGATTGCCCACGCGGAGGCTATCGATGAAGCTTTCCTGTGGCGATAGGGCAGTGCCCGTTCCCCTGCCGCACTCGTCATGATTACCAAAGCCGGCATACCAAGGATAGGACGATCCAGCTGTTCGGACGGGTGTTACAGCGGCTGCAAGAAAACCGGGAACCGTCGGATAGCCATAACGTGTTTTCCATTCATCAGGCGTGGCGCCAGAACTTTCCGGCTCGGGATGCCAAATGTACTTCTTGAGATCCTCGGGCGCCCAATCGTGGTCCTGCACTCCGCGGTAGCCGCCTGTGACGGGGTGGGATGATGCTTCCACTCCATTGAGGGTGTCGATTGCTGCAGACAGTTCGTCGGCTGCATACGAATTAGAGCTGTCTCCGGTGGACATGAGGAAATCCAATTTCCGCCCGCTGACGGGACCTGCCCCCACGGCGTTCAGTTTCCGGACCATCGCGTCCAATACATGAACGGTCAACAGGTCCTGGGGTCGGAATCGCCCGGATGTAGGGAAACCGTTATCGAAGTCGCCATACTGCCAAAGAAACGACATTCTGCCGGGGCTGGCGGCATCGATAATGTGCGTGTCTGATATTTGAGCAAAAGCAGCCAAGCCCACCCGTCGGGAACCCGACTGAGGTCCTGTCCGACAAAGCTCCTCGCGCACTACCGTCCCTTGGCCTGGACCAAATGCCAGGCTTCTATAGGGCAGGCCCTTGACCCGCACCTGACCGGGAACAACGGTACGGTCCAAGGTGGTGAAACTTCCGGGCCCGGCATCCGTTACCGGCACACTGCCTTGGGAACCGCTTAAAGTGCCGACTGCCAAGCCCGAGGCTCCTGCGATGGAGAGCCGGAGAGCCTCACGTCGCGAAAGTCGGAGCGATTTCAATTTGGCGCGGGGAGACGACATAGGGATGTTGCAGACCTCTATCTTTCATGCGCCACCGCAACGAGCGCGGGTTGCTGCTGGCGATTGCATCAGCTACTGGGATCGTGGGGTCGAGGGCCTAAAGGCTGGCGTTGGCCCGAACCAGGTCATCCGGGAAGTCGACCTCGACGGCATAGAACGCGCTGATGTCCACCGGCAGCCATTTGAGGCCGTCCTCCTGGATCGTCAGCTCAATGCCGCCCTCGAAGTACTCCTGGTCCCCAACCTGCTCCAAGCGGCGGATGAGCTTCTTCTTGTCCTTGGAAGCCACGTAGTTGATGCCTACTGCCTCGCCCTGGGCCAGATCTGCCTGGACGCTCTTGGAGAGTTCCTGGATCCGTCCCTCGTCGTCGACGGTGTACTTAACTTCCTCGTCGGAGACGGAGGAAACATCGACGGTGATGAAGGATTCGTCCCGCTTTATGTAGGGCGCGAGCATGTTCAGGATGTCGGGGTCGAAAACGACGTCGCCGTTCATCCACAAAACGCCACCCTTGGTCGAATTCCGCAGCGCTTTCAGCAGGCTCTTCGACGTATTGGTCTGATCGAAATTTTCGTTGTAGACGAAGGAAGCGTTGGGCACATGCTCCAGGATCATCTCCAGTTTGAAGCCGACGGCGACCGTCAGCCGCAGCTTCTTGCCAAATGCGCCCTGCAGATTCTGGACCTGTTGGTGCATGATGGTCCGGCCGTCGCGAAGTTCTGTCATAGGCTTGGGGTGCGGACGCGCGAGTCGTGTGCCCATCCCGGCGGCGAGTATTACGGCCTGTACGGTCATAGTTATTTCCTATCTCGATGAGCTCGGTCTGCCGTGGGAAATAACGGACAGCCATACGCGAAAGCGTCGGTCACAGTGCCCGGCCAACGGGCCAAAGAGTCTTCCCCGGCTCCCATCATAGCTGATCGTACGCAGGCTTCCGGATTCTCCGACGTTGTCGACCGTTAACCCGCCGTCAACCTCGCTCCCGTTCGGTGGTCAAGGTGCGGGCGATGAAGGTAGCGATTCAGTGCTGCTTCCCCGTGCACCGGCGGCGTCAGCCGGCCAGCAGCAGCGCGACGATTAGGGCGGGGACGGCCAGACTGATCAGTATGACGAGCGTCAACGCCATGGAACGCTTCCTGCCACGCGACGCCGATGACGGGCGCCCGTTCGTGGAATGAGCCGCAGATTTGGCGGTTGGTTTCGGACGGGTTGGTTTCGGACGGGTTGGGTTCGGACGGGTTCGTTTCGGACGGTAGGAGACGCGCCTACGGATACGCATATGGCGTGCGGAAGGAAGATCCGCGGACGGGGTCACGTTCGATTCCTTCCTAAGACACTGTCAGACAGTTTCGAGGGGCCGGCTTTCAATTCTTACACGACCCGTCCGGTGCGGCCGAAGGACTGAACGGTGCGGGCGCGGGCGGGGGACAGTTCATCCACGTTTCGCTGGTGGCTACTGCACCGGTTCCGGGCAGGCCGGGTGCAGCCTGGCATCGATCAGGCCGCCGGATTCGATGATGAACCGGCGCAGCCACCCGGCCGGGGAAAGCTTGGGTTCGGAGACGATCATCTGCACCTTCGCGGTGGTGCATTGAGTGATGAGGGTCCGGGCCCGCGTGGCGTGGTAGCGGGAGGTGACTACGATGACGGAGTGCCAGCCTTTTTCCTTGACGAGATTTCCGATGGCGGCTGCCTCACCTCTGGTGTCCAGCGTGGCCGGTTCGAAGCACTCGAGCGCGAACGGGATCACGCCCGGATAGTCGCACACGCCGTCGGCCAAAACATTCCCGGCGCTGCGGGTGTGCGAAATCGCCAGGACGGGTGCATTGCCGGCTTCCACCAGATCGCGTGCCACCGGGAGACGTTCGCTGCTGGCCCCACCTAGCATGATGACGGCGTCGGCCTGGTGCGGCTGGGTCTGCTCGGGATCGGCAAAGAGCTGGTAGGCGGTCAGGAACCAGACCAGTACAAGGAGGACGACGACGACGAGCCCGCCGGCGGCGAGGCGCCGGGCTGGAGAGCGGAGGACGGGCACCCGACAATGCTACCGGCCACCTGCAGCGCGGGCGGCCGGTAGAGCTGGCCCCGCCTGCAGGGCCCGGCAGCAGGTGCACACCGGCCGCAGCGGACCCTCGACTCCAGCGGCAGCGGCGCCCGGCCGGTGTTGTCGGTGCCCCGTTATACGGTTGCTTCATGACGTTAACCGTAGGGGAGCTCTCCGAGTCCGGGCTGCTGGCGCGCATTTTTCCGCGGCTTGACCGCAGCGCGTCCGTGCTGCTGGGCCCGGGCGACGACGCCGCCGTGGTGGCCGCGCCGGACGGCCGCGTGGTGGTCTCCATCGACACGCTGGTCCAGGACCGGGATTTTCGGCTGCGCTGGCCCAACGGCTACGCCTCCACCGGATACGACGTCGGCTGGAAGGCAGCGGCGCAGAATCTCAGCGACATCAACGCCATGGGCGCCGTCGCCACCAGCCTGGTCGTCAGCCTCACCCTGCCGGCGGCCACCCCGGTGTCCTGGGCCGAGGGCGTGGCCGAGGGACTGAATGCCGCCATCCGGGAACTCGGAGCGACTGACTGCTCAGTGGCCGGCGGGGACCTCTCCGGTGGCAGCGAAATCGTGGTCACGGTCGCGGTCATGGGGACGCTGCAGGGCCGGAACCCGGTGCTGCGTTCCGGCGCCCGCGCGGGGGACACTGTGGCGCTGGCCGGCACGGTGGGCCATGCGGCGGCGGGCTGGGCTGTGCTCGAAAGCACCGTGCCAACCGTGCCGCCCGTTCCCCCAGCGCCGCCCGTTCCCCCAGCGTCGCCCGTTCCCGCGGCGGACGCCGGCCTCGCGGCGGACGCCGGGCTTGCCGCCGTCGTCGGCCTCTTTTGCCGGCCGCGCCCGCCTTTGGCTGCCGGACCCGCCGCTGCCCGGGCAGGTGCCACCGCCATGCTGGACGTTTCCGACGGACTGACCCGCGATGCCGGACGGCTTGCCGGCGCCAGCGGTGTATCGCTGGATCTGGACCCGTCCGCGCTGCAGCGGCTGGCCGCCCCGCTGGCCGGAACCGCCGCGCTGCTCGGCGCCGATCCACTGGACTGGGTGCTCGGCGGCGGGGAAGACCACGGTTTGTTGTGCACATTTCCGGCCGGGGTAACACTCCCGGACGGCTTCACTGCGATAGGCTCGGTAATGCCCGGCGCCGTGTCAACTCCGCCGGTGACAATCGCAGGGTCAGCTGCGGACGCCGTGGGATGGGATCATTTTGCAGTCTAAGATTGCCGCCAATGCACTTGCGGTCCGGCGCTGGCTGGCCAAGTCAGAAGAGACGCTGGGCAACCACAGCGACCGTTTGAACGCCATTAATATCTTCCCCGTGGCCGATGGGGACACCGGCACCAACCTCTACCTGACCGTGCGCGCTGCCGCCGCGGCCACGCATGATGTGGAGCTGCCCGACGTCGGCGCGGTGCTGACCGTGGCCGGTCGGGCGGCGATGGAGAACGCCCGTGGCAATTCGGGCACCCTGTTCTCCGTTTTCCTTTCCGCCCTTGCGGAGCCGCTGATCGGCGCGACCCGGCTGAGCGGGCCGCTGCTGGCGGCCGCGCTGCAGCGGTCGCAGATCCGCGCCTGGTCCGCGCTGAGCGAGCCGATGCCGGGCACCATGCTTTCGGTACTCGAGGCCAGCGCCAACGCCGCGTCCAGGGTTGACGCGACCCAGCACGGCGACGACAGCAACCATGGCCTGGCAATGGTGCTGGATGCCGCGGTGGTGGCCGCGGTGGAGGCGGTGGTGCAGACCGAGAACCAGCTGGGGGCGCTGCGGGAAGCCAAAGTTGTCGACGCCGGCGGGGTGGGCCTGCTGCTGGTGCTGGACTGCCTGCGCTCCGTGGTGCTGGGGCAGGAGCTGGAGGCGGAACTTTTGGACGGGCTCTCCGGCTACAGCGTCCAGGATCCGCACATCCACGCGAACATGCCCGAAATCAGGGGAGTGGAGGTCATGTGCACCATCAACCTCTCGCCCCTGGACGCAGCCGGTCTGCGGATGCAGCTCGATGAGCTGGGGGATTCGGTGATCATGAGCGCGGTGTCGCCGGTGGACGTGCCCGAGGGCGGGTACCGCTGGCGGCTGCACGTCCATGTGCCCGAATCCGGACCGGCGCTTGAGCTCATCCATGCCGTCGGCGACCCGAGCAATGTCAGTGTCACGCAGTTGAGTGCGGCGATGGATACGGCCATGGAAAACGCCGCCGCAGCGAAAGATACGGCCGTGGAAAACGCCGCCGCGCTGCTGAACTTATCGGTTTTCAGCCCCGATGCCCATGAGCTCCGCTAACGCGACACCGCCCGTGCCAGGCGATTTCGACAAGCCGCTGGACCGGCTGATCGGGAAGGCCTCCGCCGCGGGGATCGAAAAGCACCTGGGGCTCACGACCGTGGGCGAGCTGCTGAACTACTTCCCGCGGCGCTATCTCAACCGCGGCGAGCTGACAGCCATCGACAAGATTCCGGTGAACGAGGACGTCACCATCCTGGCCCGGGTGCTGTCCGCGACGAAGCGCCGAATGCGCGAGCGCAAGGGCTTCATCACCGATGTGGTGGTGACGGACGATACCGGCGGCCTGAGCAGCCTGAAGATCAGTTTTTTCAACGGCCACCAGGCCGAAAGAGACCTGCGGCCAAGGGTCCTGGCGCTGTTTTCCGGAAAAGTGACCGTGTACAACGGTGCCCGCACGCTGACCAACCCGCTGTTTGAGCTGCTCCCGGATGATGAACTGGCCGGCCATGAAGCGGAATTCCATGCCCGGCCCGTGCCGGTGTATTCCGCTACGGCGAAACTGCCGAGCTGGAAAATCCAGCGCGTGGTGGAGGCGGTGCTGGTGATCGTGGACTTCAGCGGGCTACGGGATCCGCTGCCCGCGGAGATTGTGCGCCGCGGGAAATTCATGAGCCTGGAGGATGCGTACCAGCAGATCCACTCCCCGTCCGATCCGAAGGACTGGCAGCGGGCCCGGGACCGGTTCCGCTACCAGGAGGCGCTGGTGCTGCAGACTGCGCTGGCGCGGCGGCGCGCCCAGACCGCCGCGGAGGACGCCACCGCCCGGCGCGGTTCCGCGGACGGACTGCTGGCCGCCTTTGACGCCGGGCTGCCGTTCACCCTGACCCCTGGGCAGCAGTCCGTGGGCGCGGTGCTGGCCGCGGAGCTGTCCGCGCAGCATCCGATGAACCGGCTGCTGCAGGGCGAAGTCGGCTCCGGCAAGACGGTGGTGGCGCTGCGTGCCATGCTCCAGGTGATCGATTCCGGCGGTCAGGCGGCACTGCTGGCCCCCACCGAGGTCCTCGCGGCCCAGCACCACCAGTCCATCCGCGCCATTCTGGGACCGCTGGCCGAGGGCGGCATGCTGGGTGGGGCGGACGGCGGCACCCAAGTGACGCTGCTGACCGGGTCCATGCCGGCCGCGGCCCGCAAACGCGCCATGCTCGACGCCGCCGCCGGGACAGCCGGGATCGTCATCGGCACGCACGCACTGCTGTCGGACAACGTGCGGTTCTTCGACCTGGGCCTGATCGTGGTGGACGAACAGCACCGCTTCGGCGTCGAGCAGCGTGATGCCCTCCGCGTCAAGGCGCACAAGCCCCCGCACCTGCTGGTGATGACGGCCACCCCCATTCCCCGCACCGTGGCCATGACTGTCTTCGGTGACCTGGACACCTCCGTGCTGCGCGAGCTCCCGGCCGGGCGTGCGCCGATTTCCACGCACCAGGTGGGTCTGGCGGAACACCCCGCCTGGGTGCGCCGGATCTGGACCCGCGCCCGCGAGGAGATCGACGCCGGGCGCCAGGTGTACGTGGTCTGTCCGCGGATCGGGACGGACGACGACGGCGACGGCTCGGAACCGCCGTCCGACCAATCGAGCGCCCCAACCCGCGACGCCCGTGACACCCGCGAGCTCGCGGAGGTGACCGCCGTCGTCGAACAGCTCAGGACCGAGCCCGCCCTGGCCGGCGTCCGGATCGAGGCCCTGCACGGCAGACTGGACACCGACGAAAAGACCGACACCATGGCAGCCTTCGCCGCCGGCGAGGTCGATCTGCTGGTCTCCACCACCGTGATCGAGGTGGGCGTGGACGTGCACAACGCCACACTGATGGTCATCCTGGACGCCGACAGGTTTGGCATCTCCCAGCTTCACCAGCTCCGCGGCCGGGTGGGCCGCGGCGGACTGCCGGGAACCTGCCTGCTGGTGACCAGTCTGGAAGCGGGGCATCCGAGCAGGCGCCGGCTGGACGCCGTCGCCGCCACCACGGACGGCTTCATCCTCTCCCAGGAGGATCTGAAGCTGCGCCGGGAAGGCGACATCCTGGGCGCCTCGCAGTCCGGCGGCCGCTCCACGCTGCGGCTGCTGCGGGTGCTCCAGCACGAGGACATCATCTCCCAGGCCCGGGACGACGCCTGGGAGATCGTGCAGAAAGACCCGCAATTGCGGGAGAATTCCGCCCTGGAGGCGGCCATCGAAGCATATTTGAATCCGGAGAAAGAGGCGTTCCTTGAGCGTGGTTGATGGCGCCGCCGCGGCGGGGGTGCAGGGAGCTGGCCGGACGTGGCCCATGGCCTCCGTCGTTGTCCCGGCAGGGCACGTGAGGTGACGCGGATCATTGCCGGCGTGGCCGGTGGGACACCCCTGATTTCAGTCCCCGGAACGGTCACGCGCCCGACCACGGACCGGGTCAAGGAGGCACTGTTTTCGCGGCTGGAGTCCATGGATGCCCTGGCCGGGGCGCACGTGCTGGACCTGTTTGCCGGCTCCGGGTCCCTGGGTGTGGAGAGCGCCAGCCGCGGCGCGGCGTCGGTGGAGCTCGTCGAGTACGACGGCGGAGCTGCCGGCGTCTGCCAGCGGAACGCCGCCATCATCAACGATATCCTCGGCCGCAAGGTGGTCACCGTGCAGCGCTCCAAGGTGGAATCGTTTCTCGGACGGGTCCGGGACACCGGCGTGGACCGCTGGGACCTGGTCTTTATTGACCCGCCCTATCCACTAGGCGAAGCGGCCGTCACCGCGGCCCTGGCCGCGCTGGCACCCGATCTGGCCCCCGAAGCCGTGATCGTGCTGGAGCGCTCGACCCGGTCCCCGGAGCCTGCCTGGCCCGCCGCCGTCGAGCGCTTCGCCGAGAAGAAGTACGGCGAGACCAGGCTTTGGTTCGCCGAACCAGCCGACGGAGATTGATGTCCCAGGCTGCAGTTACGACGACCTTAGGCCCGGAATTCGTCGGGGCTTGAATCAGTGGCGCCAGGACGCGAAGCGGTTCTCCTGTGATTCCAGCGGGCCGACTGGGTGTGCTGTCCTAGTAGTCTTCCTCCGCTAGGGACCGCACCGAGGACGGTGTCTCGCGGCCAAGCCGAGAGTCCAGCACTACCCGGAGCTTCGCGGCAGCGACTTCGACCCGGAGCTCGGCTGCAGCATGGGGTCCGCGCTTCGGCCCGGGCGGAACCACAGCGGGAGTGCCAAAAGCGGTCGGTGCCGGTCGTTTGAAGCGGAGCGGCGGGCCCTGGCCGGTTCGCTGTATGCCAGGACAGTGAGGATGCCTATCCCCAACGCACGCCTCTCCAGATCCGCAGACATGGCGTTGTCAAGAGCCCATTGGGCTCGGCGCCACCAGTCGGAGCGGTCAGCACTTGTTTGACAACAGTGTCGGGGTGGGACGGTTCGGTGGCCGAGTTCGCGGAGTAGCGCCCGGATTTGCTGGCCGTGAGTTCCCCTGCGCCGCTCATATACTAACCGGTCGCAGTCGATGCCGTGTTGGATATGGTCCGGCGCGATCAGCGCTCGGCTTGACGGCCGGCCGGCTGGAGTGCCGTCGTCGTCGTTCAGCTGCCGTTGAAGTCCGGCAGGCGCTCGCCGACGTTCAGGAGTTCCGCAATGGCGGCCAGGCAGCGTGCCGCCGCGTCCCCGTCGCCGTATGGATTCACGGCGTTGGCCATGGCCGAAAACGCCGCCGGGTCATCGAGTAGGGCCGCGACTTCCTGGAAAATAACGGCTTCGTCGGTCCCGATCAGCTTGACCGTGCCAGCCGATACCGCTTCCGGTCGCTCGGTATTGTTCCGCATCACCAGCACGGGTTTGCCCAGACTGGGTGCCTCTTCCTGGACGCCGCCGGAATCGGTGAGCACCACGCGGGCGAGGGACAGCAGGCGGGTGAATTCGCCGTAGGCCAGCGGTTCGGTGATGATGACGTTAGGTTTGCCGGCGATCGAGGGCAGAACGGCTTCGCGGACGGCCGGGTTTTTGTGCAACGGAAGGACGATGGTCAGCTCCGGGTACGCGTCGGCGATGCGGGCCAGCGCCCGGCCGATGCCGCCCATCGTGTTCCCTTGGTTTTCCCGCCGGTGCGTGGTGACGAGCAGGACTTCCTTGCCCGAATCCGCCAGGTCCCTGAGCATCTGGTCATGGAACGGGACGCCCTTTTCGACCGTTTCCAGCAGGGCGTCGATCACGGTGTTTCCGGTGACCACAATGTCTTTGGGGTTGATGTTTTCGCGCAGCAGGTTGGCCTTGCTGACCGAGGTGGGGGCCAGGTGGAGGCTGGAGATGTGGCTGGAGATTTTGCGGTTGCCCTCTTCGGGGAACGGGGAGAAGAGGTCTCCGCTGCGCAGTCCGGCCTCGACGTGGACGACGGGGATGCCGCGGTAAAAAGCGGCGATGGCGGCTGCCGTGGACGTGGTGGTGTCGCCTTGGACGATCACGGCGTCCGGTGCGCCGGCTTGGAACAACAGGTCAAGACCGGTGAGGGTTTTGGCCATGATCGAGTTGAGGGTCTGGCGGGGCGAGATGATGTTCAGGTCGTGGTCGGGGGTGATGCCGAAGAGTTTGTTGACCTGGTCGAGCATTTCCCTGTGCTGGCCGGTCACGGTCACGACGCACTCGAAGTCGGGGGATTCCTGGATGGCTTTGATGATGGGGGCCATTTTGATGGCCTCCGGGCGCGTACCGTAGATCGGCATCAGCTTGAGCATGGGTTCCCCCGGGTGGGACGTGGTTTGGTCCTCTGGAGTCTACCGAGCTTTCCAACGCGGCGCGGGATTGGCCGCGGGGATGTGCTGCTCCGAGGCATTGCGGCAGTTCGCCGGCCGTGACGGGTGTCCGGACCATACACCTTCCATAATGGTCGGTGCCCCTATTCTCAGTTGGCGTTTCTGGCCCTATTTTCGGTTGGCGTTAACACCTGATTGGCGTTGCAAAAATGTTGGCCGTAGCCTCTACTGGATATTACGCACGGCACCATCTTCGCGTTAGTCAGAGGTCAACGGTCCTGCCGTTCTCTACATCGGCGCCGCCGCACAAACAATTGAAGACCGGCGCGTCGATTTAAGGGCAACGAAGCCCAGACACCTTCCGCGCCGGGCCGGTCAGTGGAGGAGCGAGGATGTGGCAGGCGTTGGGAGTCTCGCCGCTTGAGGCGGTGGTCGTAGTCGCATCGGCGCTCGGGATCGCCGTCGTGTTGCTGTTGCTGCTGCGGCTGCTGGGACAGCGGTCCGTGGCGCGCATGTCCACTTTCGATGTCGCCATCCTGCTCGTGCTCGGTTCCGCCGGAGGCCGTGTCATCACCGGCTACACACCTACCCTCGCTGCCGGAGTCATCGCCCTGCTCGCCCTGGTGATGTTGCGCTGGTTCACCGACAAGCTGGCGAGAACCTGGATCGGCGCGCTCCTGGTCCGCGACCGGCCGATTCTTCTGGTCGCCGGGGAGCGCATTCTGACCGGGAACCTCAAACGGGCGCGGGTCTCCGAGGAGGAGCTGTGGGAAACCCTCCGCGGCGGAGGCGTACGCAACCTCAGCGAAGTCGCGGTCGTCGTTCTGGAAGGAACCGGCTCCGTCAGCATCATCAAGCGAGGCGCCCCCCTGGACCCCCGGCTCCTGCACGGCATCCAAGGCGCCGATCAGCACGGCAATGCCATCTGAATAACCCCTCGCATTGACCACCTCTAGGGCAGAGTCCGCTTCGAGGTGTGGGTGCGGCCGCCGGTTCCTCTAGTACGAAAATAGAGGTGAGTTAGGCAGCTGCTGGTGTGATGCTGACCTCGTAACCGAGAGTTTTGAGCTGGCGGATAGCTCTGCTCTTGGCTTGTTCGGGATCGCGTTTGAGGTAGTAGTCGGCTCCGGGATCCTGGTAAATCTCGCCATTGGCGAGCATATGCCAGGTAGCGGTGAGGATGACGTGCTCGATTGCGACGATCGCTTTGACCCGGCCGCGCCGGCCGGCAATTCGCCTGTACTTGACGCTGAGGTAGGTATTTTTGCTTCGGGAAGCAGACATCGCGGCGATACCCAGAGCAGCTTTCAGGTACTTGTTGCCGGGCATGATCTTGGTCGACTTGATCCGGCCCGCGGACTCATTGGAGCCTGGACAGACACCAGCCCAGGACGCCAGATGCGCTGAGGTGGGGAAGACACTCATGTCGGCGCCGGTCTCGGCGATGATCACGTCGGCGACCAAGCTCGAGACTCCCGGGATGGTTATCAGCGCTTCCCGCGCTGCGCGAAAGGGCTCGATCATCGTCTCGACGCGCTTGGTGAAGTCCTTGATGGTCTGGTCAAGCTGATCGATGCGGTCCAGATGAATACGAACCATGAACGCGTGATGGTCGCCGAACATCCCGGTGAGCGCCTCGGTGAGCTCGGGAATCTTTGACCTCATACTCGCGCGGGCGAACTGTGCCAGTACCTGCGGGTCCCGCTCTCCCATAATTAGCGCCTCCAACATCGCCCTGGATGAGACACCGGTCAACTCACTGACAACGCCGGAGAGTTTAATGCCCGTGCTCTCGAGGAACTTCTCCAGCCGGTGCAGTTCCCGCGTCCTGTCCTGAACGGTGACAGCCCGAGCACGGGTTAGGTCCCGCAACTCCCGGATGGGCTCGGGGGGAACGAACGAGGCGCGTAGCAAGCCGTGCGCTCCGAGCTGAGCCAGCCAGGCGGCGTCGGAAACGTCGGTCTTGCGGCCGGGTAAATTCTTCGCGTGTTTGGCGTTGACCAGCATCAACGGCAGACTCCCCTCAAGGAGATAATAGAACGGCTTCCAGTAATCGCTGGTTGATTCCATCACCACAACCGTGACGTTCTGTTCCTCCAGAAACGTGCGCAAGGCCAGAATCTGATTCGTGGTGGCACCCCACGTCGTCACTGTCGAGGTGAACTGGCCCCTGACTTTACCTGGAACCCTGAGACAAACCTTCGCGTTACGTTTGGAAATATCCATCCCAACGGAGCGCTCATGCACAATGTCCATTCCCGTAACCCTTCTTCAACTCTGGGGTACATATGAGTGTCTGCCACGGGGAGGACAGGGAGAAAATCAGGAATCTAGCACTCGTGCTCGAAGCAACAATCCACGGTTCCCGTGGAAGCCCTCCACGCCACGCTGAAAAACAGGCTCCAACTCGGCACCAAGAAGAACCGGCGTCAACCGCAACAGACAAAAACAATTATTCGCCCACCATCACCCCAACGACAGGGCGGAAGCCAGCCACGGCCATATTTTCAACCCCCACGGCGCGACAGCGTCACCACACCGCTGAAAATGACAAACACGCCGCACACTTGCATCGCAAAGAGGCGACCGCAGGTCGTCCTGTTGAAGGATCCTTTATTGAGATCTAGTGGTGTGTCTCCAAAATAGTTTATGACTTGTGGATTAAGCTGGGAACATGTCGAATCCAGCTCCCGCATTGACCCTCACCGACGCCCAGCACGAGGTCTTGGAGGCCCTGTCCAAGTCTCGGCTTGCTTCACATCGCGAGGTGCAGCGGGCGCAGGTTCTCCTGATGGCTGCCGAGGGCCTGGCTAACGAGTGGATCTCCCGGGTGGTGGGTGTAAGCCCGGCGACGGTGCGGGCTTGGCGTGCCCGGTTCGTAGGGGAAGGGCTGAAGGAGTTCGGCAAGGTCAAGGAGGGGCGGGGGCGCAAGCCGGCGATCCCGGAGTCGAAGATCGCCGAAATCGTTGAATTGACGCGGTTTTCCAAACCGGAGGGTGCGACGCATTGGTCGGTGCGGTCCATGGCGGCACGTGTCGGTGTGTCTCCGGCGCAGGTGCAGCGGATTTGGGCGGCACGTGGGCTGAAGCCGCACCTGATCAAGACGTTCAAGCTCTCCACCGATCCGAACTTTGACGAGAAGCTCATTGATGTGTGCGGGCTGTACCTGAATCCGCCGGAGAACGCGATGGTTTTCTGCATGGATGAGAAGACCTCGATCCAGGCTCTTGACCGTTCCCAACCGTCCCTGCCGATGGTCAGGGGTCGGGCCGAGACCGTAACGCATGACTACAAGCGCAACGGAACCACCACGCTCTTCGCGGCCTTGGAGGTCGCCACGGGAAAGGTCCTGGGATCCTGCGTGCCCAAGCACCGGCACGATGAATTCCTGGGGTTTCTAAAAACCATCGAGAAGGAGGTCCCCAAGGGCCTTCAAATCCACCTCATAGTGGACAACTATGCGACCCATAAGCATTCGAACGTGAAAGCATGGCTGGAGAAGAACCCGCGGTTTCACCTGCATTTCACCCCAACCTCCTCCTGGCTGAACCTGGTGGAGCGCTGGTTCAGGGACCTCACGGAGAGGGCACTGCGCCGCGGGGTCTTCCACTCGGTGCCGGATTTAATCGAGAAAATCGAAGCCTACATCCGCGTCAACAACGAGAACCCCACGCCGCTGATTTGGACAGCGACCGCCGACTCCATCATCGAAAAAGTCCGCCGCGGACGCGTAGCCCTCCAAGCCACAAAACAAAACTGAGACACTACACTAGGGGGCCAGTCGCGGGGGGACACAGTGGAGTGGCAGCCGATACCAGCGGCCGCCACTCCGGGTTGCGGAGTTATGGCCGGGTCTTTTTTGAGGCAGCGGTCCTGGGTATGTTCTTCCCGTTGGTGGGGTGTGGAGTCTAGCCGAGTTGGCCTGTTGGGTAGAGTTCGCGGAATTTCCAGTCGTGTTCCGGGATGATGATGTCGGCTTCTTTCCTTATCCGGTCGTAGCCGGTCATGAGCTCGGGCAAGTCCCAGAAGGATCCCATGGGCCAGTTGAGTTCCAGGTTCTTGTAGTTGTACATGACATCGCTGGTCAGGCAAACCGTCCCGGCGTCCGTTTCCACCATGACGACCATGCAACCGGGTGTGTGGCCTCCGATCTTGACCAAGCGGACCGAGTCGTTGATGCGGTGGTCGCCGTCTATGACTTGCAGTCGTTCGCGTACCGCGTCGATCTTGTAGCTGTATTCGGGGTAGTAAAACATGCAGAAGGAGGGCGGTTCATCAGCATGGGGGAGTTCATCCTTTTGGACGATAAAAGTGGCGTTGGGGAAGAGTTCATTGTTGCCGATGTGGTCGAAATGCAGGTGGGTGAGGATGACGATGTCAACATCCTGAGGGGCAACCCCGTGTTGGGCCAGCCCCTGCACGAGGTCCTGGCCCTCGGTGCGGGATGCTACGAAGTCGACTCCGTAGCGGCTTTGCATCTGGGAGACCTCGCCGATGTCTCCGAGTCCGGTGTCCACGAGAATCACCTGGTCAGCGCCCTGGATGAGCCACACGGGCACTGGCACCATGACGCCCTGGGTGATTTCCCCGTTCTTGCGCTGGATGTCCGTCCGCCATCCGAAGGGACGCCGGTCCTCCACGGGCAGGTCCGGGTGGGCCCCGGAATTAAGCAGGGATACGGACAGGGAGCTTTCCAGTTCCCCGGTCACGATGTGTTGAATCTTTACACCCATCGAAGTGTCTCCTTTGGTTGTTGGCTGACAGTGGTGTTTTTAGAGCGGGTGGTAGGACAAGGCCTGGCGCGCGCCGAACTGCGTTCCTCATGGTTGTGGGGACGGGGGGTTTGGGCCGAACCGCGATTCGCCGGAGGAAGCACGGGCGATGAGGGTGACGGACAGGATTTCGCGGTGAGGTTGAGGCGGGGATTTGTGCTCAAGTGAATCCAGCAGGATCTCGGCGGCTTTGGAGCCCAGACCCGTGATGTCCTGATGGACGGAGGTGATGGTGGGTTGCGATCGCCGGGCCAGGGAGATGTCATCAAAGCCGACCACGGAGACGTCTTCTGGCACGCGCAGCTTCATGGCTTGCAGTTCTTGGATGGCCGCGTGGGCCATGAGGTCATTGACGGCGAAAATCGCGGTGAAGTCGTCGTCAGTAATATCGCCGATGCACGCTTGCAGGGCTGCGGTTCCACCATCGATGGTCAACGCCCCACGGCTGACGGTGGCAATGCCGCCCGCCGCGGCCCAGGCGGACAGGAATCCCTCCACCCGCTGAGTGCTGCTGATGAGGTGTTCTTCCCCGGCCAAGACCAACGCCTTGTGATGACCGTATTCCAACAAATGCTCGGCCGCCAGCCGGCCGCCGGTGACATTGTCGGAGACCACAGCAACAGTCCGTGAGCCTTCGATCTCCTCATCGACGTGAACGAGCGGAATGTCTCCCAGCAGCCTGGTCAGCTCCTCTCCCGTCATTTCGGCGCCGGCGGCGTAGATGACGCCGTCGACAGCCTTGCCGCGGAGCATTTCCAGGTAAAGGACTTCACGTTCATGGTTGAAGCCGGTGTTGCACAACAGGATGTTGTATCCCCTGGAGCTCGCAACTCCCTCGGCGCCTTTGGTGAGTATGGCGAAAAATTCATCCCCGACATCAGGCACAAGCATCGCCACAATGCGGGTCATCCCCAAGGCGAGGTTTTGTGCGGCCCTGTGGGGCAGGTAGGCGAGCTTTTCCATGGCATCGTGCACACGTTGCTGGACCTCGTCGCTGACCTTCCGCTTTCCGCTGAGGGTGTGGGAAACCGTCGTGGGGCTCACCCCGGCCAGTGAAGCAACATCGGCTATGGATACCACGGGCCCTCCTTCAGGTCGTCGTTCACGTCATTTGCAAACCGCTTTGCCAAACCTCTTGCCAAACCGCTTTGGTCAAACGTAGCCTAGGTCACAACGCCGACGCAAGACCGCCGGTATCGGCGCGTAACCCCTGAAAATTCAAGGATGATGATGATTAAAGTTCTGCTCGCTGGCGAATCCTGGATCAGCAATTCGACACATTACAAAGGGTTCGATTCGTTCAACAGCGTGACCTTCCACACCGGGCATGGTCCGTTGGTCAAGGCGCTGACCGGATCCGATATTGACCTGACGTTTATGCCGGGTCATGAGGTGGCGGAAAACTTCCCTTCGGATTTGGACTCCCTCAACAAGTTCGATGTTGTGATCATCTCGGACATTGGCGCCAACAGCCTGCTGCTTTCGGCCAGCACGTGGCTGTCTTCACAAAGGCAGCCCGATCGGCTGGAACTGTTGGCTGAGTGGACGGCCAGCGGCGGCGGTCTGGCCATGATGGGCGGCTACCTTAGCTTTCAGGGCATTGAAGGAAAGGCCTTCTATGCCGGGTCCGCGGTGGAACGTGTCCTTCCGGTGGAGATTTCACGTTTTGATGACCGGGTCGAATGTCCGGCCGGTGTCCGGCCGGTGTCGATTTTACCCACCGGCAGGGTGGACGGGCCCTTCTCTATGCCCGAGGGCCCTTGGCCCCACCTGCTCGGCTACAACAAGGTCACCGCCAAGACTGGTTCCCAGGTCCTGGCCGAGATTGGGCCGGACCCTCTGCTGGTTTTGGGAGCGGTGGAACAGGGCCGCTCGGCTGCCTGGACCAGCGACATCTCCCCGCACTGGTGCCCTGATGAGTTCTCCAGCTGGGACGGCTACCGGACCATCTTTATCTCGCTGATTACTTGGCTGGCCGGCAGCCAGGAGGCCTTGGCGTCTGTGCCGCTGATGAACAAGGAGACCACTAATGTATGAGGCCATCACCCGGGTTTCAGAGCTGACGGAGCGGCGTGACCGCTTTCAAGAGCGGATGCTCCAGGCCGGCTTTGATGCCGCCATCATTTCCTCCCCCCTCAGCGTCCACTACCTCACGGGAGTGGACCTGGGCGGGTTCCTGTCACCGCAAGCGCTGATATTTGCCGCCGACAAGGACCCCGTTCTCATCGTCCGCGATATTGAAATGACCTGGCAGGACCACTGGGCAGAAAGGTCGTGGTGCAAGACCTGGGCATCCTACAATGACGACCAGGACGCCCATGTTGTCATAGGTGAAGCTACCAGCCAGTTGGCCGGTAAGGGGGTGAAGAGGCTCGGACTTGAGCTCAACAGACCTACCATGAGCTACGACGCCGTCCAGAAGCTGCTCTCTACCATTGATCCTGGTGCGATCGGCTCGATCACCGAGACGATCGAAGGGATGCGCCGCATCAAATCCGCAACAGAGATTGGATTTATGCGGGAGGCCGGGAAGATCGCCGTGGCAGGGGTGTACGCACAGGCTGATGCCGTCCGCGGTGGCGCCACCGACACCCAGTCCGTGTCCGCGGCGTTTGGTGCCATGTTGGAGGCCGGGGCCTCCCTGCTTGCTGACCCGCCGTCGTTGCCCGTCGGTCCCGGGTCGGCGCGCGCCCACAGCCACTGGGACGGCAAGAAGCCTGCCGATGGTGACGTTGTTACCTTCTTCATGTCGGGCAGTTACGGCCGCTACCAGTGCCCGGTCGAGAGGACCTTCGTGTATGGGAACAACCATGGACGGGCCCAAAGCGTCATCGACTCCGTCGTGGAGGTACAAACGGAGATCCTGGATTTCTTAAAGGCCGGGGTGGTTTCCTCCGAAGCCGACCAGTTTGCGAAGAAGCTCTATGAAGCACGAGGCCTGGAACAATACCGGGCGTGCCGGCTGGGGTATTCAATCGGCATAGCGTACCCGCCCGGATGGTGGGAGAACGAGATCGCCCAAATCCGCCCCGGCAGCGACATGGTCCTTGAACCCGGCATGGCTTTCCATATCGTTCCGTGCCTGTGTGTTCCGGATGTGGGCTTCGTCAACCGCAGCATGGCCGTTGTCATCACGGAGAACGGCTGTGAGCCGCTCATTGACCTGCCGATAGACAAGCAGGTTCTGTGATGGAGCCGGTGACGACCGCCGAACGCCCAGCCACCTCCAGGCGGCCGGCCACTGGTGCTTCCATCAGGGTCAGGAACGCCAAGAAAAGCTACGGACCGACAGTGGTGCTCGAAAACTTGGACCTTAATATTGAGCCAGGGGAGTTCGTAACCTTGCTCGGACCGAGCGGATCGGGAAAGTCGACCCTGCTCAACGCCATCGCCGGGCTGGAAAACCTGACAGGCGGCACCATTGAAGTCGATGGGCGTGACCTGACTCGCGTTCCTGCCCACAAGAGGGGCTTCGGCATGGTTTTCCAGTCCTATGCTCTTTTCCCCCACCTGACGGTGGCCGAAAATGTCGGCTATCCACTGCGTGTCCGGCATATGGGGGCACGAGACCGGCGCCTCCAGGTGCAGAAATACCTGGAACTGGTTGCCCTCGGCCACGTGGCTGACAGATTGCCGTCCCAGCTCAGCGGCGGCCAGCAACAGCGTGTATCACTGGCCCGGGCGATGGTGTTTGAGCCAAGTGTGCTGCTCATGGATGAACCCCTCGGTGCTTTGGACCGGAACTTGCGCCAGTCGTTGCAGTTTGAGATCCGCAAGCTCCAGCTCGAAGCGGGGTCAACGGTGATCTACGTTACCCACGACCATGACGAGGCCTTGTCCATGAGCGACAAGGTGGCACTGCTCAACGACGGCAGGATCGTACAGTTGGCCTCCCCCCGGGATCTCTACCGCAACCCACGGAATTCGTATGTGGCCGCCGCTTTTGGTGAAACCAGCCTGCTGCAATGCACGCTTGACCCCGGACATGCCGGCTTGACCGCCCATCTGACCGGAAGTGGGCAGATCCTGCGCGTCCCGGAGCACACCAACCACACCTGCACCGGGGGCGAGGGATTCCTTGCGGTACGGCCAGAAATGGCGACCATCGTGGGTCCTGGCGATCCCAGGGCGCACCTCCACGGAATGCTCGAGTCAGTCGCCTTCATGGGTGACATCTGGCGGTGCGAGGTGAGGGTCGGAACGGAAACCCTCATCGCCACGGCCCCGTCAGGGGCGGCCCTTGCCTATCAGCCCGGTCAAGACATCGGGCTGACTCTCGATTTGGATTCACTGCGACTCGTAGCCATCTAGGCTCCGACATCAACTCACAGAAAGAACAACCATGAAACGAATGATTTGGGCGAACATCGCCATCGTGGCGTCCCTGGGCACTGTCCTTGCCGGGTGCGGCACCCCGGGATCCAATGCTGGTTCGGCACCCAGCCAAACTGTCACCGTGGTGGACGGCGGCGGCGCTTACCATGATGCGATGGTCAAGGCCGTGTATGAACCGTTTGAGAAAGAAACGGGGATCAAGGTAGTTTCGCAAAGCTACGACTACTCCCAGGGCGCCATCAAGGCCCAGGTATTGGGCGCCAAGCAGTGGGATGTCGTGTCCACCTCCACCATCCTGGACGACGCGGCGGCTGCCGAACTATACCAGCCCATCGACTACACGGTTGTGGACAAGGACGGATACTCGGCCACCGATGCCTCCAAGTACTTCCTGTGGTCGGTGTACTCTGCCAACGTTCTTGCCTGGAACACGAACTCCATCAAGACTGCACCCACGTCGTGGGCCGATCTCTGGGACACCGGCAAGTTCCCCGGCCCGCGGGCTCTGTGGAACAGCCCCCAGTCCGTGCTGGAAATCGCTCTCCTGGCCGATGGGGTGAGCTGGGACAAGATGTACCCGCTGGACGTGGACCGCGCCTTCAAGAAACTCGATGAACTCAAGAGCAAGACCAACATTGTGTGGTACGACTCCGGCGCCCAACAAACCCAAAACTTCTCCAGCGGCGCAGCCGTCATCGGTGAAGGATGGAACGGGCGTATCGCCTCCTCACGGGAACAAGGGCAGCCGGTGGACTACACCATCAACGGGGCCCTCTCAGGCGGAACAGCATGGGCTGTCCTGAAGACCGCACCCAACAAGACCAACGCGATGAAATTCATGAACTATGCCGGCGGCGCTGAGGCAGGAGCCGCACTGGCTCAGGCCTTCCCCGGCATGTCACCAGCCAATACCAAGTCATACCCGCTGATTCCCGAGAAGATTGCCAAGAACCTTGAGTCCAACCCCGCCAATGCTAAGGTGGTGGCCGGAAACATGGACGCACAGTGGTGGGCCACCAACTACAACGCCGTCTACGAGCGCTGGCAGAAATGGTACTCGGCCAAGTGAAACAACTGAACAAGAAGCCATCGGTGGGATGGGCGGCCATCCCACCGGTTCTCTTCCTTATCCTGTTCTTCATACTGCCGCTTTTTTACATGGTCCGTCAGAGCTTATGGCTGCCAGACTTCTCGGTCTCGAAATACGTAGAGGCTGTCACCAATTCCGCCTACACGGGCGGACTGAAAAACTCCCTGGTTCTGGCAGCGTATGCCACTCTCTACACCACCATACTGGGACTCTTCCTCGTCTATGCCATGGACCGCTGGGGAAAGAAATGGCAAATCGCCATCGGCATTTCCCTGCTCATTCCGCTCGTGACCAACGGTGAACTCGTCCGGGTCCTGGCCTGGATGATTGGGCTGAGCCCGACCGGTCCCATCACAGCTGTCGCACGCTTCTTTGGATTCCTCCACGCCGGTGAAGGCCTGGCCCCCAGCCTCGGGGCCGTCGTCCTTGGACTCGTGCACATCCTTCTGCCGTTCTTCGTTTTCGTTGTGTACTCAACCACCCGGGGAGCTGATGCCAGGATAGAAAAAGCGGCGGTCCTCATGGGAGGCAATAAGCTCCAAGCGTTCCTTTACGCAGCCCTTCCGGCCGCCATACCAGGAATTCTTGCAGGCATGCTTCTGGCCTTCATGATGACCTTGGGCTACTACGCCACCCCGGCACTGTTGGGAAATCCACAAGACACGGTCTTGCCCGTCCTGATCGCCAACCAGATCAAGCTCCTCGGGGACTACGGCCAAGCCGCAGCCCTGGGCATGCTGCTCCTCGGGGTCATCCTGCTGTTCATCCTTGCACTCAACAAATTAGGTGTCATGCAAAGTCTCTACGGAGACCCCTCCAGCAAGGACAACGGCAAAGCCGGACAGTCACGCATGAGCAACTACTGGTGCTCACTGGTATGTTCCACGCCCGTACAACGGGTGACCGCCGTTGTCAGTGGCTTCAAAGCTTTCCGATGGACCTCCTACGCCCTCGCCCGGTTGGTCGTCCTGCTGCTGCTGCTATTCCTGGCTGTCCCGCTCATTATTTCGCTGGGCGCTAGTTTCACACCGACAGAACTGCTGACCTTCCCACCCCAAGGCATCTCGCTTCGCTGGTACGAAACATTCTTCTCCGACCAGGTATGGACATCGAGTGCCCTCAACAGCCTGATCATTGCGTTCATGAGTGCTGTGGTTTCGGTGATCTTCGGCGCCCTGGCAGCAGCAGCACTGACACGCGGAAAGTTCAAGGGAAAGGGAGCACTATTTGCCCTGCTCATCGCGCCACTGGTCATTCCCTGGATCGTTCCGGCCCTGGGGCTCTACTTTGAAAGCGTTTCCCTGGGAGTCGCCTTCACCTACACCGGCATCTCCATAGGCCACGTCGTATTGGCCCTCCCATACAGCACCCTGGTGTTGAGCACCGCCTTGAGGGGATTCGATTGGCGTTTGGATCTTGCCGCACGCATGAGCGGGGCTTCCCTCGGCAGGAGGATAGTGGATATTTACATCCCTCTGCTCAGGCCAGCCATGCTCTCGGCATTCCTGTTCTCGTTCCTGACCTCGTTTACGGAATTTGTGTTTGCCTTCTTCATGAGCGACGTGCACCTCAAGACTCTGCCAGTCCAAATGTGGGAAGGCCTGACGTTCAACGTGACACCCACGGTGGCTGCGGCCGGGGGCATCTTCACCGCCCTGGCACTGCTGGCCATGATCATCGTCGGGATCTGGCAGTACATGGCAACACGACGCCTTTCTTCCAAGAAAAACTTCCCAAAGACTGCAACCCCTCCACAAAAAATAACAGTCCTTAGTTCATAAGGGATACCCGACCGGCCACGATCCATGGAAGAACGCCCGTTCCGGACGATATTCCAAAATGTCCCCCACTGCGGAAAAATGGAGAACCTATGAGTAAAACGACCACCCCTCCCACCGTGCTGGTCGTCGGGTCCCTGAATATGGACCTGTCAGTGCGCACATCGAGGTTCCCAAGTCCGGGGGAGACAGTACACGGCGGGGAGCTCAAAAAAGTCCCTGGGGGGAAAGGGGCGAATCAAGCAACTGCCGCAAGGACCCTGGGCTGTCAGGTCTCGATCATTGGAGCCGTCGGAGACGATGATTTCGGATCCACGCTTCTTGCGGCAGCACAAACCCACGGCATAGACACCTCCCACGTCAGCGCCCTACCCGGAATCGCCACAGGGTCCGCGATGATTGCGATTGCCGACGACGGGGAGAACACCATCATCGTGTCCCCGGGGGCCAACGGACGACTCCTCCCTTCCCACATAATTGAAGCCGAAGCCCTGTTTCGAGAATCAGCAGTACTGTGCCTGTCACTGGAAACGCCCCTGGCAACCGTTCAGGCCGCAGCACGAATGGGAAAAATCCACGGGATCACCAGCATCCTGAACCTCTCGCCCCACCGTGACGTCCCAAGGGATTTACTGGATACTATCGACATATTGCTTGTAAACAGACATGAAGCTGCAGGACTTCTCGGCCGTCCAGTCATCGACTCCGATGAGTGGGAAATGGTGCAATCACAGTTTTTCAGGGCCGGCTTGACCCGGGTCGTGGTAACCCTTGGCTCTCAAGGTGCCGTGGTGCTCGATTCCACCGACGATGAAAGCATGCCCTACATGGTTGAACCACTCACTGTCCAAGCCGTGGACACCACAGGGTGCGGGGACGCATTCTTCGGAGCAATCGCCCAGCAGATCGCACTCGGAGCCGGACTGACCGAAGCCGCCACCTTCGCAGCCAAAGTCGCATCCCTCACAGCAACCAGGGACGGAGCCCAAACCTCATACACCGTTCTCGCAGACATCTACCAGGACTGAATTGGACAGTGACCATGAATCGTTCATTCTCGGACTGCATTGAGCCAGAGACTCGGAATTTGTCAAGTCAAATGAGACATGGTCGTAGTAGTTAATGAACCGATAACTCGGCGCGTTTCGCTGGGTCGTTGATCGCCGCCTTGACCGGCAACGGTGGCGCGGCAGGCCGGCGGGCAAACCGTTCAGGATGCGCGCCGTAAGCGCGGTCCAGGGTGACTTGGCGTTGTTCACGCACGGCACCCGCGGTGCCGTAATGCACGCTGGCCGGAGTGTGATAACCAATTCCCGAGTGCCGGTGCTCATGGTTGTAGTAGGCGATAAATCCTTCCATCCAGGCCCTGGCCTCATTCACTGAAGCGAAGCGTTCAGGGTAGTCAGAGGTGTATTTCATGGTCTTGAACTGGGCCTCGGAGAACGGATTATCGTTACTTGTATGAGGCCTGGAATGCGACCGGGTGATGTCCATGTCCACCAGCATCGAGGCCAAGGCCTTGGACGTCATCGCCGCCCCGCCATCGGCATGCAGGTACCCCGGTGGATGCCCACCGGTATCCGCAACGATCTCCTGCACGAGATCGGCAGCGAGCTGACCGTCCTCGATACGTTCGATGCGCCAACCGACCACGTAGCGGGAGAAAATATCGAGCACCACGTAAGCGTGGTACCAGATTCCCTTGGCCGGACCCCTCATCTTCGTTATATCCCACGACCACACGCCGTTGGGTTCCGTGGCCACCAACTCGGGAATCTTCTTTGGCGGATGGGTGGCCTGCCGCCTGCGCTCCCCGCCAATTTTCGCCTCCGCCAACACGCGATACATCGTGCGCTGAGAACACCAATACCGCCCCTCGTCCAGCTCGCGGACGTAGACCTGGGTCGGTGAGAGGTTCGCGTAGTCCTCCCGGTTGAGTACCTCCAGGACCCCGGCACGTTCGGCCGCTGAGAGCTCAGCCGGGTGCTGTGCCTTGGGCCACGGACCGTGCATCCGCGGTTTCGGGTTGGCTTGGCGGTGATGGGTAGCCCGGGGCCGACCTACCAGTTTGCAGGCTTTCACTAACCCGATATGCCCGGTGAGTTCCGTTACGGTTTTTGCTTGCCATGACTGGTAGTCGGTGCCGGTGATGACGCGTTCTTGGATGAGAGAGCTTCCAAGAACGCGACCCCTTTTCCCAAGGTCTCCAGAGCCGCATCCGATGAAGCCAACTGGCCTCGAGTCTTATCATGTGCGGTGCGTTCGGCGGTCAGTTCCTTGGTCAGCTGGACGATCTGGATCTGCTCGGCGGTGTTCTTCGGCCGTCCCCTACGTGCCCCCGCTGCTGGTTTCTCCAGCGTGCCGGCTTCGATAGCGGCCCGCCATTCCTGGATGTGTGAGTCGTAGAGCCGTTCGCGGCGCAGGACCGCACCTTTGGACCCGTTCGGTGCCGTGTCGTATTCCTGGACGATCGCGCGTTTGAACGCGGCACTAAAGGTCCTGCGTGCCTGCCGATTGCTCCGAGGACCCTCGTGCGGTTCCCCTGCGTCCTGGTTGGTTGGTTCTCCCAGCTCGGGGTGGCTGGTTCCTGCTGATGTTCCGATAGTCATGGCGTAGTTTCCCTCCTGCCTTCAGCCTCTATTCTCGTTCAAGAAGCGGTATATAACGAGTCTGACCGATAGGGACTTGCCGGGGCAAGATGGACTCTCGCGAAGCCGAAGAATGCACACAGCCGGAGCGCTGGCTGGACATTGGAGCACCGACCGATTCTAGGTGAACTGGGAGCAAGGTCTAGCGACGGTAGCCCGTCAACCTTACTGGCACCTCTGCGTATCAAGTTCGGGCGGGTTCGCTCGGTGGTGAGCCCTCTGCCGTAGTGATCAGGTCCCGAGCGTCGCGTGGGGTTATGAGCTAACGAACACCAATGTCGCCGCCGATGCACCAAGGAGTTTGTAAGAAGCAGTCGAACGAAATCATCAAAACTCGTCGAGATGCACTGATCTTGTCCCTGCGGGCTTCTACGTAGCCGGGTTCTGTGCGGGCGGCTCTGTAAATTCAAACCCAACGTCTTCAAGACCAGCGGGATCCGGATCGCCTAGATCGTCCAGCTCCAAGAGGATAAGGCGCCTTAGCGCAGCGCGCGCCTGTGCAAAGGAGACCCTTGAGCGATTCCGTTCGCGGTCATCGCCAAACAAGTCATCGACAAAAGTTACCGTTTGTCTTCCCGCATGCATGAACTGTGAGCGAGCGTGGTAAGCCTTCTTGAAGGCCTGTTTTACCTTGCTTCGGTCAATTCCGAAGTGGCGATCGCGCGGCTCTCCTTCGGACCATGATCCCTCCAATGGGGCTCCGGTGGACCCGTCGATGCCCCACACATACGTCTTGACTTCCTCGTCCCAAAATCCGTCGGGGAGCCTTTCAGAGACATACGTTCCAAACGTCTCGGCAAGGCGCATGTGCTTGTCCGCGATGAGACGGTCCCGGAACGCAGACGACTGCTTCTCTGTGAGCGCTTGGCTTTTGAAGAATTTTTCCCATGAGTCGGATTGGTCCCAGGCTTCCCACGACTTAGGTGGGTTCCCGAAGCGCATAGCAAGAGTCTCTAGCCCTGCAACAACCAGAGCATATGCTCCGGTCATATCCCTGGGAAGTAGAAGGCTGGCGCAGTAATGAAGGTGCATGGCCGAACACACTACCTCCGCGTCTTCGTCATGCAGGCTACTAATGCGAGCCAGGGCATCTCTGACGTTGCGCTCCACGTCAGTCCAGTCTGGCATGGGCGCTCCGAGCAATGAGTCGAGATGACCGGTAAGCGGGTAGAAGACAGTTTGAGGTTGGCCTTGCACTGCCAGCGACATTTCGGGGAGCACTTGGCAGCGCCGGTCGGCGACTAGCGTAAGCAGACCCCCTAGGAGGGCATCACGTGTGAGCATTAGTCCCCTCACCTGGAGCTGCCTCTCCATCCAGCACGTGGAGCAGCGCGAGCGACTGGCTATTTTCGCCAGCGACGTATAGCTGCCCAATGGGTTGAACCGCCGTAATGCCGCCGCCGCTTGCAGGTACCAAGCCAGGATGGAGCATTTTTTGAACAAAGGTCCGGGGAGGCCTATCGGGGCCCAGACCTCTTAGGTTCATCGCCCATTGTTTGATGTGGGCAGCTCCGCTCGGATCTGATTTTTCACTCAGCATGAGCACAGTCAAACACATGCATCTGACATTCACTCGGCCTTCTAGGGCAGCGCGCCCGGCTTGATTCAATGTCTGCCCTGCACTGGTCAGGGATCAGTCCGCCGGTCGACGTATCGCGACCACGGTTCGCCTGCGGCGTCGGCGTGGAGGAACGCCACCTGATAGCTGTAACCGAGTGCATCGGCGACCAGTGGTGGCGGAGTGACGGAGAGGTGCTCGTCCAGGGCCGTGTTTTGTGCGCCGAGCAGTTCAATTCCGAGGCCACGGAGCCGGATGTGTGTGATCAACTATTTGTAGGCCGTTTCAGCCAAGAATGTGGGCCAAGTTGGTGGCTCGTTTTAGGCCAAAAGAGCGGTAAGAATCAGGCCAGTCGTTTCTTCCCGGAATCGTCATTTCCCGGGCTGGCTTGGAGATAGAGATCACCCGGTGGTTCGGGGCCCTGCCGAGAGTGTCAGGGACATGGGCCCGCCACCTCCCCGATAAGTTCCTTACGGCGCTGCCATTGCGAAGCGTATGCGCCGGAAGGGCTAGAAAGCAGATGACGGTACCCATGTCCGTACAAGAAAATATCAGAAGACTCGATTCCCGAGGAGTCCCGGTGCGTGAGATCGCCCGACAGTTGGGTGTCAGCCGGGCCTCGGCGGCCAAGTATGCCGGGCAGGAAGATTTCTCCCCGGCGCCCCCGGTACTCTTGGCCAGGCCCGGTGCCTCGGTGTTGACCGGGTTTGAGCACATCATTGAAGCGTGGTTGGGTGAGGATCAGCGCAGGAATGGCAAGCAGCGGCATACGGCCAAACGGATCTTTGACCGGTTGGTGGATGAGCATGGTTACACGGCCACGTATTCACCGGTCCAACGGTTCGTGAAGAAGTGGACGGCCAGGCACCGGCAGGCCGGGGAGGGCTTTACCGAGTTGGTGTGGCCTGCCGGAACGGTGCAGGTCGACTTCGGGCAGGCTGAGGCGATCATTGCCGGGATTCGACAGACCCTGCATATCTTCGTGGTCACTTTCCCGTTCTCGAACATGCGCTTCGTGCAGGGGTACTTGGGCGAGACGGCCGAGTGTGTCTGCCACGGGCTGCGCTCGGTCTTCGAGCACATTGGGGCTGTGCCCCGGCACATGGTCTTTGACAACGCCACCGGCATCGGACGCCGGGTCGGGGCCAAGGTCGTGGAAACGAAACTGTTTGGTGCGTTCAAGTTGCACTATCGTTCCGAGTCTCGGTATTGCAACCCGTATTCGGGGCATGAAAAAGGGAACGTGGAGAACGCTGTCGGGTTCCTGCGCCGCAACCTGATGGTCCCTGAACCCGAGGCGGCCACGTTGGCTGGCCTGAACGAGGTTTTGATGGCGCGGTGCGACGCGCTGGCCGGCACCACGCACTATCGCAAGGGCCTGGCCTTGGGTGAACTGTTCGCCCAGGACGTGGCGGCGTCCCTGGAACTGCCGGGGATCGGATTCGATCCGGTGCGCTACGAATCCAGGAAGGCCGACAAGACCGGGAACCTGCTCATTGACGGCAATACCTACGCCGCTGGCCCGTCCTTCCACGGGCGCAGCCTGACCGTCGGATTGCGCCACGACGTCATCGAGATCCTTGACGAGCATTCCGAACCTGTGAGGTCCTTCCCACGCGCCTTTGGGCATCAAACACAGACGATCTTCGACCCCGCCTCCCTGGTGCCGTTGCTGGTCACCAAGCCCGGGGCGTGGTCCCATTCCCAGCTGCGGCCCCTGGTCCCGGACATGGTGCGTGACTGGCTGGATCAGGCAACGGCCACCGAACGGCGCCGGTTTTTCAACGCGGTTGACGCCGCGGCAGGCTCCGCGGGCTTCGAGGCCGCGGTGGCCGCCGCAGAGACCTTGCTCCAGCGCGGGGACGCCCCCGACATGGCGATGCTGGGCATGCTCGCCCGCCGCCTGGCCGATGGCACCGAACCAGCGGCCGCCAACGTGGATTTGAGTGTCTATGACACCTTCACCACCTTGAACACCGCCACGGGAGAAGTCGCATGAATCCGATCACCGTTCAGGACATCCTCGAAGCCGGCAAGCATGCCTCGCTGACCGGCAGCGTGCTGGGTGAATGGGCCGAGAAGGGCACCCCGAAGCAGCGCGAATACCTCCACGGGGGCCGAACACGAATCCCGGCTGGAATCACGCCGCCAGCGCCTGTTGAAATCCGCGCGGCTGCCGGCCATGAAGAGCCTGACGGGATTTGACTACAGCAGTGTCCGGTTCCCCACCGACTACGGCCGGGAGGCCTTGGAATCGCTGGACTTCATCAACCACTCCCAAGACCTGGTTCTCTACGGGGACGTGGGCACCGGCAAAACCCACATGGCATCGGCTCTGGTGGCGGCCGCCTGCCGGCAAGGTATCCAAGCCAGGTTCTTCACCACCTCGTCCCTGGTGATGATGCTGCGCCGGGCCAAGGACGAAGACCGGCTGGATAAGGAGCTTGCATCCCTGGCCAAGAACCAGCTTTTGGCAATTGATCTATGCCGAGCCGGTAACTATGCCGAGGTGCTGGGAACGCGGGTACCAGAAGAGGCCCTGCCGCTGGGGTCCGGACAAGAATCGGCTGTTCCCATATCGGCATAGTTACAGGCTTTCAAGGAACGCCAGTGTCTTGTCTGTCGGGTGGTAGCGTCCTGGGGTTGCCGCTGTGGGTGTCACGAGGGCGAGTGCTTTTTCCTTGATGGTGAGGTCAGCATGGATATATGCGTCCGTGGAACGAACTCCCGCGTGGCCAAGCCACAATGCGATCACTGAGGTATCAACGCCGGCTTGGAGCAGGGACATGGCACAGGTGTGGCGGAAGACGTGGGGGTGAATTGTCTTGCCTTCCAGTGACGGGCATTGTTGCGTAGCGGTCTTGGCATGAGTGCTGACGCGCAGGGCGACGGCATCGCGGCTGAGGCGGCGTCCGATGCGTGTGGGAAAAAGTGGGTCCTGGGGTTGGACTGCTCGTTCTTTCAACCAGGCCCGCAGTAGCGCTTCGACGGGGACATTGAGTGGAACCTTACGTTGCTTGCGTCCCTTGCCTTCACATCGCACGTTGGCGCCGGTCCCCAGCGTCACGTCATTGCAATTCAGCCCGGTGATCTCCGAAACGCGCAGCCCTGTCTGAATGGCCAACAGCATCAGCGCCTTGTCTCGGCGCCCTTCCCAAGTGGATTGGTCTGGGGCGGCGATCATGGCGTCAACTTCCGGTGCCGTCAGGAAAGTGACGATGCGTTTTTCGAACCGTTTGGGCGGAATCGCCAACACTCGCTGGATCAGGAGCGCATGTTCGGGATGGCGCAGTGCCGCGTAGGAGAAGAGCGAACGGATCGCGGTGAGGCGGACATTGCGGGTTCTGACGCTATTGTGCCGCTGGTCCTCGAGATGGTTGAGAAACCGGGAGATCATGGTCGCGTCCAGGTCGTCCCAATCGAGTCGAGCTGGCAATTTCTTGGTCTGTTCATACACGAACTCCAAAAGGAGTTTGAGGGTGTCTCGGTAGGCGGCGATGGTGCGGGGACTAGCTTGGCGCTGTTGGGCGAGGCGGTCCGTGAAGAACAGTTGCAGGGTCGAGGCGATGAGCGTCATGAGCGTGCCTTCATCCACTGCGCGTCTTGACGTGCGGCGGCCACGGCAAGCAGTTCCGGCGCCGCCGAAAGATACCAGTACGTGGAAGCCGGTTCGCGGTGGCCAAGATACGTTGACAGTGACGGGATCTTGGCCTGCACGTCCTCGTCGCTGCGGTACCAACCAAGCAAGGTTTGAATGGCAAAGGAATGTCTTAGATCATGAATTCTGGGGGCGGAGGGCGAATCGGCCCCGATTCCGGCAGCAGTCACCAGGCACCGGAACGTATGCTGCACGACCTGGTAGCTGAGGCGCTTGCGGGTCAGGGACACGAAGAAACTGGCGTCGATTGATGTTGGCTGCAGTTCATCGCGCAAGGTTGCATGACTCTTCAACGCCTGGATGGTGCTCTCCTGCACTGGCACGAGCCGGGACTTGCCGAACTTGGACTCGCGGATCAACAACACTCTCTCGCTCCAGTCCACGTCCGTGCGGTCAAGTTTGATGGCCTCACCAATGCGCAGCCCAGTTGCCGCCAACAACCCAATCAAGGTTTCATAGGTAGCCGCCCGCAATGGTTGGTCAATCAAGCAGCGGGCCTGGCTCATCAACGCTCCGATATCAGTACTGGAGTAGATGAATGGCAGACGCCATCGCTGGCGGTGGGGCATCAGCTCTAAGGGCGGGACTTCGGTGCCGGGATAGATCCCGGAGAGATAGCGGGCGAATCCGCGTGCCGCGGTCATTCGCCTCGGGCCCACGCTCGAAGGTGCCGTTGTCGATGGTTGCTGCGACCACTCCAACGCCGCCTGCGTGGTTATCGTCGTGCATCCACGGGTATCAAGGAACACTACAAAGCCTGGCAGCAGCCGGTGGCTTTCAGCGAGTTCGTGCCCGAGTGAACGGCGCAGCTGCAGATAGTTCGCCAGGTCCTGCTCCAGCCCGCTCATCGTGCCGTCCCCGGCCATGGTTGGGCCACCTGGCGCAGCGAGTCAAAGTCGACCTTGGCATAAAGAGCCGTCGTGGCCAGATCCTGGTGACGCAGGACCTGGCTGATCGTCGTAAGGCCGGCGCCCTGTTTGAGCATCTCACCAGCCAAGGCATGCCTGAGCCGGTGCGGGCCAAACTTGGGTAGTCCCGCGCGTTTGCAGGCGCGTTCAATGACGTCTCCGACCAAGTCGGCACGGATCGGTCCCCGAGGAGCGCGGCAGGTCAAGAAGACATGAACGGCATCGGCGGGGTTCCGGCCACACGACAAATAGGCCACCAAGGCTTCACCGACTCCGGCGAGCAGCGGCATCCGGTCCTGCCGGCGGGCCTTGCCACGAACCACCAGTTCACCGGCACGCCAATCCATGTCACACAGTTCCAGCCGTGCGACCTCGATTGATCGCAGCCCCAGACGGGCCACCAGCATCGCAATCGCGAAATCCCGGGCGCCCAGCTGCGTGCTGCGGTCAAAACTGTCAAGCAACAACTGCACATCGGTAGCCGAGACTGTCGGTGGCGGCAGAGTTGCCAACCGCCAGCCACCCACCGGGGGTACGGCCGATCCCAGCCGCAGCTCGGTGATTCCTTGCAGATACAGGAAACGCAAAACGGCCCGTAGTTCAGCCACACGGCCCTTCGCCGAGCCGGCCGACACCCTGTTGCACTCCCGTAGCAAGAACGCATTGACATCCGCCCCCGTCAAGGCCGACGGCACGAAAACACCACTACTGTGACACTGTTCCTCGAGGAATCGTCGTGCCGTGTTCTCATATCGGTGCACCGTTGTCGGGGCGAGTCCACGTTCCTGGAACATCCAGGAACGATATTCATCCATCAGCTCGCCAAGTGCTGTCGCCAACGGGGATGCCGCCGGGGCAATACCGGAGTACCGCAAAAATTCCAGCAGTGGCACCAAAGCCCGCGGGCCAGGGAATCTCCGAGTTACCACTGCTTTCCGGGCAGACAAAAACCCGCTCAGGACCTGCTCATTCAACTCCTCGGCCCTCAACCCCTCGGAAGAGAGCCATCGACCGACCCGCCCAATGTCCTTGAGCATGTTCCGGATTGTGCCCGGCGTGTAGCCCCGCCGCACCAACCATGCCCGATACCCCTCAACCTGCGCACCCAGTTGACCGTCATTTCTCTTCGGTCCAGACATGAGATTTCGCCTCCTTCATGGAAGCACCGTTGCTTCCATGACCAGCGTCCTCCCACGGAAACTATGCCGATATGGGAACAGTCGATTCTTGTCCGGACCCCAGCGGCAGGGCCTCTTCTGGTACCCGCGTTCCCAGCACCTCGGCATAGTTACCGGCTCGGCATAGATCAATCTATGCGGATATCCGCATAGGTCGATGAACTTGGCTACCTTCCGATCGACACCGAAGGCGCGCGGCTCTTGTTCCAAGTCATCGCGGACGGCTATGAAAGACGCAGTCTCATCATCACCACGAACCTGGAATTTCCCGATGGGGAACCGTCTTCGGAGACGACAACATGGCCGCCGCTGTCATCGACAGGCTAGTGCACCACGGGCGGCTGCTGCAGTTCCGCGGCGAGTCCTACAGAGTCAAAAATGCCCTCATGAAATAGCCAACCGCTCAAATGGACTAAAAACGTGCCGAGGTGGCCTAATTCTTAGCGCCGAAACGGCCTACTTAAATTTGACGAAACACACCGGAGCATGATCGTGTTCGGATGGAGGTGCTGGCCTGCCTGGATTCCGGGGAAGAGCCACGGGCTTTCGGCGCCTGATCCTGTTCTGAGGTTGGGGCGGTTCCGGAGGTGCTGGGTGAGGAGTTCCGCGAAGGGCTGTGGGACGGGCACTGGATGCGTGCCAAAGGAGATCGTGACCGTGGCGGTGGTGTCGTTGATGTTGACCACGTCGGTTCGGAGCGCGGCGACTCGGACCAGGGGTTGAGCGTAGAGGAGGAGCAGTGGAGCGTACCCGGTTTGGTGGACACGGATGAGATTTGCTCGTGTTCCTAAACGTAGGAGACTGTTTTTATGGGTTCGACACGGAGAAGTTTCACGGATGAATATAAGCGTGACGCGGTAGCGTTGGTCGCTGATGGTGGATACACCGTCGGCGAGGTTGCAAAGAAGTTGTCGATTAGTGAGACAACGATTAGAAAGTGGTTGAAGAAATTTCAGCCGGAAGGCGAACACCGCGTGAGAAGCCATTGAGCGAGGAAGAACGCTCCGAGCTGGAACGTTTGAGAAAAGATAACGCGAAACTCGAAATGCAGTTGAGTTTCGCAAAAAAAGTCTCGACCTGGTTCGCGAACGGCCAGCAGTAAAATTTGCTGCGATCGCGGACTGGGCTGATTCCAATGAGTTTGAAGTGTCCTTCATGTGTGTGAAGCTGGACGTATCCACGTCCGGATATTACAAGTGGCGCGGTCATGTTCCGAGTGCGCGTGAGCGTGAGGACGGGTTATTGCTGGAACTGATCCACACTAAGCCATGGCCTACAATAAAACGCCTGCGTCGGGAAACATTTCTCTGGATCGAGGGTTACTACAATACCAAACGAAGGCATTCGACTCTGGGATATTTGACACCGTCAGAATATGAGTTAGGCTATAAATCTATTCACGAACTCGCAGCATAATCCCGTGTCCACTAAACCGGGAACACTCCACAGTATTCCGGCGATTCTGTAGGGCACGGATTCGCTGGTGCCGGTGAGTAGTTCCCCTAGCCAGGCAAGACGTTGCCCCTGCGGGATGGCGGGTCGGCCTTCGGGAGTCTAGGGATTTGATGGTTTCGGTGTTCTCCTGTTTGGCTCCGCGCACCGGGCCGCGGACCGTTTTGTCGGGTGTTGCCATGGCCCGGATGCGTCTGAGATGGTGCCATTTGGCGAAGTGTTCGACGGGTTTGGCGACTTCGGGCGGCAGGGGGCGGAGCTTGTCTTCGATCCAGGTTTCGAAGCGGTTCAGGTACGGGTCCTGTTGGGGGAGGAGCCCGTGGTGGATGAGCAGCGCTCGGAGGTGGTCGGCTGCCCGTCCTGCCGTTTCGCGGTGACTGTTAAGGCCTTCATGGGTCAAGGGAGTCTGGCCGGTCGAGACGGCTGTCAGGAGTGGCTGGACCTTGGCGGAGCGTTTCCAGGTGATGATGCTTTCGGGTCGATCCGCCTCGCAAAGGACGTTGACTAGCCGGGCTGCGGTTGTGGGGTCCGCCCGATCGGTGAGCAGCAGGGCGGTGAGGTCGTCCCTGAGCGCGCAGCGGGCGCAGATGCCACGGCGGTAAACTCGCCTTCATGACCACAGCGGGCGCAATGGAAGTCGTGGAGGATGCCCGCGCACGGGCCGCATCGAGGTCCGTCGACGGCTGATGGGGGACCGGGCAGCAGTCTGTTCTCGCCGCAATCGGGGCAGGTGCCGTGGATGCGGGTCGCCACGGTGAAGCAGGGACCGCATATCTTCCCTTCGGGCCAGCTCGCCCTGGCCTTGCCGGCGTTGCGGCCGCAACGGGCGCACGGACCGAGCCGCTCGTGCGGGGACGGCCTCGGACGGTGTTGCGCGGCGTGAGTCCCTCCGGGAGTTCAGTGGCCATCGTCGATGACGCGGGCCAGGCGCGGGCGGACAGTGCGGTTGAGGTCAACGACGTTGGGGCGGGGTGGCCGTTCCGGTCTTGCGTGCCCGGACGTCGGCCGCTGTGACGGTGATGAGGTCTTCGGGGCCGCAGGAGAAGATGTCGCAGATCGCCGCGATGACCTGCAGCGCGACGCGCTCGGGCTTCTGGTTGACGATCCGGTAGACCTGCGGCCGGGACAGGATGATCCCGCGCTCGGCCAGCAGGGGGATCAGATCGGTGGTGTTGTGAAGGCCCCGGGCCGCCATGAGTTCGGAGAGCCGCCACGTGTATTCGACTTCGCGCTTCACAGCTTTCCTCCCCTTTGCTGGCCCAGGGCCTCATCCATCGTGCGGTCCAGCGAGGCACGCAGAGTACTGCTGCGGAAGTCGTCGCTGACGAATTGGTAGATTCCGGTGGTGGAGGCGTACTCGTGGCCAATTTGGTATTGCACGAATCTAGGATCCCCAGGACTCCTGACCTAGCGCTTTAATCGCTGAGCGACGTTTCGCGTTTCTTTGTCTCGAATCGCAGGATCCGGTCCGTGCCTGGGTAACGGGTTTCGGTGCTGGTGAGGTGGTCGCAGAGTTCGGCGATCGCGGCCGTGGCCCGTTTGGTGGGGAGGGGGTCGAGGCGGATGGTGAGGTAGCCGTCCCGGCCGGGGTCGATGTCGCCGCTGGTCGTGAGAGCCTGCCGGATCAGGGCGTGGGCTTCGTCGTCGGCGCGGGCGTAGCCGGTGTTGGTGCGGATCTCCCTGGCCAGGGTGGACGCGGTGTTGAACGCGGCCATCCGGATCGCGTGGGTGAGCAGTTTCGTCTCGGTGTCCAGGACCTGCTGGCCCGGGGCGATGTCACCAAGGGGTACCCGGGCCGGGATCTCCTTATGCACCGCCTGCGCCTCCTCGAAGACGGTTTGGGCGGTGAAAAGGTCCGCGGTGATCGCGTTGTGCCCGGCATTGGTGATCAGGACCGTGGCCGTTCCCGGCGCCGGGGTCCGGGCCGCCAGCAACGCGGCATCGGTGTCGGCGAGGGCCTTCCCGTACCGGGTTTTGGCGGTAAGTACGTTCTGGTAGGCCTTGCGTTTGGCCGGGTTCGGCACCGACCGTTCCGGATCATCATCGGTACTGGTGTAGGCGTCGTGGGAATCCAGGGCGAAGCGGATCCTGGCGTAGCGGAAGTAGTTCTCCTGCCGCCACCTGGCACCCATACGGTAAATCGCTTCCCCGGTAGCGAGGTCTGTGTCGGTGGTGAGGATGTGGATCTGCCGTAACCCGCCTGCCGGGACCTTGACCTTGCGGCTGATCTGGCGCATCGACAACACTTCCCCGGTAGTTCCGACAGGCACCTCGACCCGGATGTCGGCCGCGGCCCAGGACCGGGTTTGTCCGTGTTCATCGGTGTGCGTGACCTCGCTGAAGAGGGAGTCGTCGATGTCCCCGGTGGTGCCCTTGCGCCAGGTCAGCACATCAAAACCTGCTGAACTCATGTGTTGGAACAGGGCCGGGGACCAGCCGCCCCGGTCGAAACCGACCAGCACCCTGCGGTCATCGCCGATAATCAATCGCAGGGTCGGCAGGAGCCGGCGCAGTTCCCCGGTCAGCGCGGCCCCGGGTTCGGCCATGACCACCAGCACCGGGGACCCGTGTCCGTCGGCGACCCAGGTCTCCTCGGTCGCCGGGACCGGGAACTTCAACCTCGTGGAATGGACCTTCCCGATCTTCCTCGTGCCCTGATAGGCGCGGACATGCCCGTCAACGTAGAGCACCGCGGCCAGACCCCCGCCCTCCTCGTCACCGCTGCCGTTCAGGTGTCTGGTTGCCATCGCGGTCAGCAGTTCCCCGGCCCTGCCGGTCCCGGCCAGGGCCGCGGTTTTGCGGCGGAGGGTTTTCACTTCCGGCGCCCGGTCCAGACCCAGCACCCGTCCCATCGCGACCGGGTCGATCCGGGTTATCCCCTCGGCCCGGGGTTCCCCGGCCAGGGCCTGAAACACCGCCCCGGTGAGGATGGTGTCCAGACCGTAAAACCCGTTCGGCAACGCCCCGAAGACATCCTTCGCACACTCCAGCAATCCGGTGTTCACCAGGGCGGGCAGGGCCAGGAACAGCCCGGCCAACGGCACCCGGGCCGCCGGGGCGAACGCCGGGGCCGCGCATTCCAGCAGCCCGGTCCGGGCCCAGGCCCGTTCCCCGGACCGGTCCGCCGCAGCCGGCAGAACCGGCAGCCCTTCCGCCGGTTCGGTGATGACGGGACCGGCTTCCGGGTCCTGCCGGGACGGGTGCGCAGTGGCCGGTTCCTGTGCGGCGGTTTCCATGGCCAATGTCCGCCGGACGGTGAATTCGGAGACACCCACTTTCGCACCGACTGCGCGCAGTGGCAGGCCGGTGGAGCGCAAGGCGCGGATCTCGGACATCATGGATTCCGTCAGCCGGCTGGGCCCCCTCGGGCCCGGCTTTTCCGGGGCCAGACCCAACACCCCATCCATGGCCAGGACCTGGCGCCAGCGCCACAACGTGCCCGGATCCACACCGAAAGCGGCAGAAATCTCCGCCACCGACGCGGCCTTAATGTCCGCCAGTTTCGCCGCCGTGAACCGGCGCGTCGCGGTGTCCCCGACATCCCAGGCGTAAGAGAGTTCCCCATGAACAAAAGCCCTGCCACCCGTCTCATCCTCGACCAGCGACACCGCCAGACCAATCGGGACGGCACCGGCGTCCATGGCCATCGGAAGGGGCAGTTGAGATGTCATCACGCCCATCATCCACCCCTCCCGAAGCCGCCGATTATCTTGCTTAGATTCTATCGCGTCTGAGGGAAAATTAACAGCCGACCACTCAACAAAAACACCGGAATCACACGGAAGCCATCGCGACAGTCACGCCCTATGTCCAGAGTCCTGATCCCATCCGTCTTCCGGCAGGTGCGTTGCGTAGGAGCGCCGCAGCGAATGCAGGTCCAGCCCGTCCGAGGGTAGGCCCAGCTCGTCGAGATACCGCCCGAGCCGCCGCAGGAGGGTGGACTCGACGATCAGACCGCCGCGTTCGCTGGGGAAGAGGTCGGGCGTGTGCAGCGTTCTCCGCCGTTGGCGAGCCAATCCTCAAGGATGCCGGCGGTCCAATCGAAGACCGTCAGGACGCTGCGGGGCTTGGGCGGTGATGCTCGGCGGGACTTGCCAAACCGGACCTTGCAGACACCGAACTTCCCGAATCTGCGCGCGTGCGGGTTGCTTGCGAGGTCGACGGTCTGCAGGTGCCGCAGCTCATTGAACCGCAACCCGTAGGAGTAGGCCACCTTGAGCATGACCGCGTCCCGGTTGGCAGCCTGCCAGCCCTTCTTGCCGGAGGCTTCAATGAGTTCGACCTCGTCGTCTGCACGGTCGAAGAGCTTCTGGAGCTCCTCCCTGGTGAAGGGACGTTTGGAGGGTCGGCCTTCGAATTCCTGCACATGCGGGGCGGTGTTCCACTCGTAGAAGACCTGGGCGGGATGTGTGCCGAAGCGCTGTTCGCAGACCCGGTCCCAGCCGTAATCGGGGTTGGCGACATAGGAGGTGAAGTGACGCAGGGCGGACTGGTGGGCCCGCAGCGTCGAGTGGCTCAGGTGCCGGATCGAGCGCAGATCCCCGAAATACTCCTCGACGTCGGCCGGCATCCAGTGCCAGGGAAATTCATTCACATGGTCCACGAACCTGCGAACATACCGGCTGCGCTGGTCAATCGTGTCGAACTTCAGGTTGCGTGAGAGCTGCTGGTTGCGCCAGCCGTCCAGCATCTCATCGAACGTCTGCTGTTCGGGATGGAGCAGCTGAATGGAGCCCACAAGGTGAACCCGCCCTGATCCATCGACTGCCATTCCGCCTCCCAAACCCGCTTCAAACTCTGAATCAATGATTCATTAAATGCATCATCAGGACAAATCCGCATGTCAGCGGCGTTTTATCTGCCTATCAGAGCTCGGGCGCCGTATCTCCAGGCATGGGGCGGCAACGCCGATCCGGGCCCGACAAACCTTGAAATGCCGCGGCGCAAGCGCGTCGGGTGAGGAAGTCTGGAACGACCGCACAGCGGCCTGGCGCTGATCCATCAACGCGTCACGCGTCGGGGGCGCCCGCGGGGTCGTGCCCGAGCGCTGCGGTGATGGCGGCCGGGGACGGCAGGGTAGCCTGCTCATCAGCCGGAAGTGCTTCGTACGTGTAGGACGCTACGGTCAGGGGTTGGGCTGAACCGTCGAGTGCGTAGCGCACCGTGCGCTCGTTCCTGGATCCGCACACTAGGATCCCGACAGTTGGGGTCTGCCTGGGCAGCCGGAGCATGTCGTTGACTGCGGCGACGTAGAAGTTCAACTGGCCGGCGTTATGGGCAGCTGCGCTTCTACGTCGCGTTGGTTGACGACAAACTCAAGCTCCCTGCCCATGGTGAGACGGTGGGCATTCTGATCTGCGGGAGCAAGAACGAGCATACCGTCCGGTACGCGCTGGGCAGGGCGGACTCGCCCATGGCGGTGTCCACTTACACCTACGAAACACTGCCCGCCGAGGAAAGAGATGCTCTTCCCGCAGCCGAAGAACTTTCCGCGGCGTTCGACCAGGTCGAATCACCCACCGACCAGCCGAAGTAAGACGGTCGTTCGGGGCGGTACTTGGGCGTCCCAGTAGTCGTTTTTGTAGCTGCAGTTTTGAAACGCTCGTGTGGGTATAGCTTTGGCACAGCCCGATTGGCTCTTCCCTTGCTCCGCCGCGGTCTCTGCGTGACCGTCCCGCTTCCTAGGAAATGAGACAGCATCTTGGCAGAAGCTTTCCCGGTGGGTCGTCAGCGGCCGGTGGCGGGGTCGTAGTAGCGGGCCCCGTTAGGGCCAACGTCCGTCATTCACTATTCCTCGTCATCATGTTTTCCGTGTGGCCATGATGGTGCCGAGAGTCGGTAAAGGAATAGGAATGCCACAGTCATCCCGACCACCACGACAACGAGAACGGCAAATGCAGCCCACTTTGCAAGGACCAGCGAATACACCAAACCTGCTCCATGCACGATCCCAAAAAGGAGTGAGAGCACAACGAACCCATATCCAGAGTCCTGAACACTAAATTTCACCATATCCAGAGTCCTGATGCCTTGTGGCGGAAACCCGAATTTTTTCAGTCATCTTTACTATCCATTAGCCCAAAAGATTTGAATGATCGAGCCAGAAATGAAGCCGCCAAAAAGGCCGGCAACGCCGGTGGAGATGCCGCCGGCAACGCAGGCAGGCCCGAGAATTGTTCCGCCCACAAGAGCGCCGCTCGGATAGTTCAGGTTGAGTTCGGAACCTATCGTCGCCGCAGCTGGGCTGCGGCAACGAGACCTATGCCGAGCCATACGGCAGCGAGAACAAACAAGAGCACCGGCTTCCATCGGATACTGCCTGTGGCTACGTCGATTGCTCCCAAAGTCGCCCAAAGAACGGCGCCGAGAACCGCAAATATTAAGACAACCTTTGGAGTCTCGAATTTTTTCATAATTGTCACCCCCATGGGAAGCATTATTCCAATTAGCAAGTTGCGGCGGCGACGAATACGCCCAGGGTCGCGGTCCGGGCACCGGCCACCCCACGGGTTGAAACTACTTTCGTTAGCTTCCCTCACAGCGCTCAGAGACCCGGCAGGTGAACATCGGGACGGCAGGTCAGCCGGCGATGCGGTCGAGCTCGACGCCCGTCAGCACAGTCGCCGGGTGCGGGCCGCGGGCGGTGAGTTCGGCGGTCCAATCTTCGGGCCATGGCACTGTGGTGCCGATCAAAATGATGTTGCCGGGATAACGGCCGGCGAACATGCCGGTTTCGGCAAAGGCCGCGACGTCGCCGGTCCGGAAGCTGTTCCCCGGGTCAACAGTGGCTTCAGCCGTCACATCCGTCGTCACCTCTGGTCCGGAGCCCGTCATGGCGCGCCGCAGGGCACTGACCTGGCTGCGCACCAGCGTCAGCGCGGGTTCATCTCCGACATTCACGATCAGCACGCCGCCGGGGGACAGCCGGGCGGCGGCTTCCTCGTAGAATTCGGTGCAGGCAATATGCTCGGGAGCGTCGGGGCCGGAGAAGATGTCCAGGATGATGACGTCGAAGAACAGATCGCCCGGGAGCGCGGCCTGGACTTCGCGGGCGTCGCCGATGTGCGTGGTCAGTGCGGTCCCGGCTGGCAGGGGGAGCTGCTGCAGCACATAGTCGAGGAGTTCGCGCTCCAGTTCGACGGCGTGTTGGACGGAGCCCGGGCGGGTCACCTGGATGTAGCGGGCCAGGGTGAGGGCGCCGGCGCCCAGGTGCAGGACGCGGATCGGCTCGCCCGCCGGGGCGGCCAGGTCAACGATGTGCCCGATTCTGCGCAGGTACTCGTAGAAGATTTCTTCCGCATGGGCCAGGTTGACGTGCGATTGTTCCGCGCCGCCGATGCTCAGCACGAAGGCGCCGTCCGTGAATCCGTCCGGGGAAATCGTGGCGTGCTGGCCGGTGGTGCGCAGGAAGCGTGTTTTATCCGCCACGGGCTATAGCCGGTCCTTGAGCGTGGCCAGCCGGGCTGCGGCTTCCTCCAGTACGGACGTTTTCTTGCAGAAGGCGAAGCGGAGCAGGGATTTGGTCCGTTCGGCGCCTTCGCGGTGGCAGAACACCGGGACGGGAATCGCCGCGACACCGATCAGCGATGGGAGCCGGCGGGCCAGTGCGGTCGCGTCGGTGATGCCCAGGGCCGCGGCGTCCACGTTGATGAAGTACGTGCCCTGCGACGGCAGGACCTTCAGCCCGGCCGCGCGCAGCCCTCCACTGAGGATGTCCCGCTTGCCGGCCAGATCCGTCGCAATGCCCCGATAGAAGTCGTCGCCGAGGGCGAGGCCGCCGGCGATGGCGTTTTGGAAGGGTGTGCCGGAGCTGTAGCTGAGGAACTGCTTGACGGTCCGGACCGCCGCAACCAGCTCGGCCGGCCCGCTGAGCCAGCCGATTTTCCAGCCGGTGAAGGAGAAGGTCTTGCCGGCTGAGGAGATGGTCAGGGTGCGCTCGGCCGCGCCCGGCAGCGTCGCGATGGGGATGTGCCGCAGGCCGAAGGTGAGGTGCTCGTACACCTCATCGGTAACGATAACGGCGTCGTACTTTGCTGCGAGCTCGACGATCCTGCCCAGCACGTCCGTCCCGAAGACGGCGCCGGTGGGATTGTGCGGGTTGTTGATCAGGACCACCTTGGTGCGCTCCGTGAAGGCGGCTTCCAGGGCGTCCATGTCCGGCTGGAAATCGGGGGCGAGCAGGGGAGCGGTCGTGTGCGTCGCGCCGGAGAGGCCGACGACGGCGCCATAGGAATCGTAGAAGGGCTCGAAGGTGAGCACTTCGTCGCCCGGTCCGACCAGGGCCAGCAGGGTGGCGGCGATGGCTTCGGTGGCCCCGGTGGTAACAATGATCTCGGTCTCCGGGTCCGGCGTCAGCGCGTAAAAACGCTCCTGGTGGGTGGCAATGGCGGTGCGCAGTTCCATGGTGCCCTTACCAGGGGCGTACTGGTTGGCTCCGGCGGCGATGGCGGCACGCGCGGCTTCCTTGATCGACGCCGGCCCGTCCTCGTCCGGGAAGCCCTGGCCGAGGTTGATTGCTCCGGTCTCCTGGGCCAGCGTGGTGATTTCCTCAAAGATCGTCACGCCGAGGGAGCCGTCGGCCGCCAGCAGGTTGGCTCCGTCGGCGGTCCGCTGCCACGGTGCGCTCATGCGTTGTCCTCGGTTCCGTATCATCGGCCGTGCCGTCGGTCAGCTGTCGCAAATGCGTCCTTGCCATGATATAGCCGTTGTCAGGACTTACTCCCGTGCCGCCCATGGGTTAGATTCGGAACATGCGACGCGCGGTATGCCCCGGTTCTTTTGACCCCATCCACAATGGCCATCTTGAGGTCATTGCACGGGCTTCGGGCCTTTTCGACGAGGTCATCGTGGCGGTGTCGACCAACTACGCCAAGAAGTACCGCTTCACGCTCGATGAGCGGCTGGAAATGGCCCGGGAAACCTTCGCGGCCGTGAGCGGGATCCTCATCGAGCCGATGGGGGAGGGGCTGCTGGCCCGGTACTGCCATGACCGCGGTGCGTCAGCGATTGTCAAAGGCCTGCGGTCGTCGTCGGACTTTGACTATGAACTGCCGATGGCCACAATGAACCGGCAGCTTAACGGCGTGGAGACTGTGTTCCTGCCGGGCGACGGCAGGTATCTGCACCTGTCCTCCACCCTGATAAAGGAGGTGGCGGCCTTGGGCGGGGATGTTTCCGATTATGTGCCAAAACTGGTCCTCCGCCGGCTCCTCGCTGGCGCGCCTGCCAAGGAAACAAGCCGGGGGCAGTAAGCTTGTAAAGGCCGCTTGGCCGAGCCGGAAGGATGCGGATGCATCCGAACAACCGGGTCTCCCGTGCGCTGAACCCTGTTTTTGGGTATGGCGCGGGTTTCAGGCTAAGATGATACGTCGGTCATATGTTCTACAGGAGTTTTCAATTAGTGCAAGCAAGATGGGTAACCGTCTCAACCCGGGCTCGCCCCTAACCCTTCAGGTTAAGGACATCGGGCGCAGCGCAGGCAGTATGCGGACCCTGCAGGAAGAAGTGCCCGCACCGAAGGATTTCGGTGTGCCGATCATCGGCGTGCAGGAAGGGTCCTTAATGGACCTGGATCTGAGGCTGGAGGGCGTACACGAAGGAATTCTGGTATCCGGTACCGCAGTCGTCGAAGTGACGGGTGAGTGTGCCAGATGCCTGGATCCCCTTGCGTATGACCTTGAGGTCAATGTGCAAGAGCTTTTCTCCTACGAGGAGCCGCCTCAAAGCGGTCCCCCCGTGGGAGAGGACGAAGAAGAGCAACGTTGGATCGAGCACGATCAGATCGATCTTGAACCGGTGTTGCGGGACGCAGTGGTAACCGCACTGCCGTTCCAGCCGGTGTGCCGGGAAGACTGCCAGGGATTGTGTTCCGAATGCGGAATTCATCTGGTGGATCAGCCGGGGCACCACCACGAGGTCCTGGACCCTCGCTGGGCCGCCCTACAAGGCTTAACCGGCAAAGACAGTCAGATCACGAACTGAATTAGAACCTGGGGAAAACCCGGGTTCGTCGAGAGAGAAAAGAGTTAGCCGTGGCTGTTCCCAAGCGGAAAATGTCCCGCTCGAATACACATGCCCGCCGGTCTCAGTGGAAAGCCACTGCACCCGCCCTGGTCAAGACCGTTGAAAATGGACGCGTGACCTACAGCATGCCGCACCAGGCCAAGGTCGTTACCGACTCCGCTGGCACGGCGCTGTACCTGGAGTATAAGGGCCGCAAGGTCGCAGACGTCTAAGACGTCCGCAATGAAGCATTCTGCCGGTGCTGCCGCCGGCCCGTCGGAACGGGTTTTGCCTGATCCGGAGGCCGCGCATCATTTGCTGTTGAAGCGTCTCGGTGTCGATATCGATGCCGGGACGCTTCGTCTTGCCCTGACTCATCGCTCGTACGCGTATGAAAACGGGGGGATGCCCACCAACGAGCGCCTGGAGTTCCTAGGTGACTCCATTTTGGGCTTCTCGGTGACGGACGCTCTGTACCGCGACAACCCGACCCTGCCCGAGGGCGATCTGGCCAAGCGGCGTTCGGCCGTGGTCAGCACCCGTGCGCTGGCCGTGCTTGGCCGCGAGCTGGGCATCGGTGAGCACATCTACCTCGGTGCGGGCGAGCGTCTGACCAACGGCAAAAACAAGTCCTCGATTCTCGCGGACACCATGGAAGCGCTGATCGGCGCGACCTATCTGTCCAACGACCTGGAGACCGCCCGCCAGCTCGTCATGAGATTGGTGGGTCCGCTCCTGCTCGACGCCGCTGCTCTGGGCGCCGGTACGGACTGGAAGACCAATATTCAGGAAATCGCCGCCAGCCGGCACTTGGGCCCGGTGCAGTACCTGATCACCGGCTCCGGCCCGGACCATGCGCGGTCCTTCGGCGCGACACTCCAGATCGGGGGCGTCGACTACGGTACAGGCGCCGGGAATTCGAAGAAGGAAGCGGAGCAGGAAGCCGCAGCCGACGGTTGGAAAATCCTGGGTGCCCGCTTCCCTGACAACCGCGCAGCCGGCTCGGTCTAAGCGTGCCGGAACTTCCGGAAGTTGAGGTCGTCCGCCGGGGTCTGGAACGCTGGGTCGCCGGCCGGACCATCACCGCCGTGGACGTACCCGATCCCCGCTCGATCCGCCGTCATGCCTTGGGCGTGGATGACTTCCGCAGCAATCTGGTCGGCGCCAGGGTGCTGGATGTGGTGCGCCGCGGTAAGTTCCTCTGGCTTCCGCTCAGTGACGGGGCGGACGACGACGGCGTGCCCCACACTGCGCTGATGGCTCACCTGGGCATGAGCGGGCAGCTGCTGATGCAGGATCCGGCGCAGCCGGACGAGAAACACCTCAAAGTCCGGCTGAAGCTCTCACCTGTCGACGGTGCTCCGGACGAACTGCGGTTTGTTGACCAGCGGATTTTCGGCGGCCTTTTTGTCACGTCCTTGGTGCCGACGTCGGACGGGCTTCCTGGCGGCCAAGCAGCATGCGCGCTGCCGCTGATCCCCGCAGAGGCCGCTCATATCGGCCGCGACCCCTTGGACCCTGCCTTTTCTCAGGAGACTTTTTATCAAAAGCTCCGGTCCCGCAAGACCGGGCTGAAACGGGCCCTGCTTGATCAGGGTCTGATCTCGGGCATCGGCAACATTTACGCGGACGAAGCGCTGTGGCTGGCGCAGCTGCATTTTGCCCGGCCCACGGACACGCTGCGCCGTGCCGAAGCACAACGGGTAGTGGACGCGGCCAAGGACGTGATGGGCCGCGCCTTGGATGCCGGCGGCACCAGCTTCGACTCGCTGTATGTTAATGTCAATGGCGACTCCGGGTACTTCGACCGGTCATTGAACGCCTACGGTCGCGAAAATGAACCGTGCCCGCGCTGTGCAGATATTGGCTTGGATACCCGGATCCGGAGGGACTCGTTCATGAACCGGTCGTCCTACAGCTGCCCGGTCTGTCAGCCCCGACCCCGCAACGGCCGCTGGTAGGAAGATGGACGAGGCGCTGGTAGGAAGGAACCTGCAGCCGGGGCAGTGTAGCTGGGAGGGCATGCAGGATTGGAAGGACATTGCCGGCCGCCAATTGGGAAGGGCCGGTGGCTGGCGCCCGGTGCGGCCCTGGATTCCAGGCCCACGCTGCGGCATTTAGGTAGATAACGACGGGCTGTCCGGGTCCTGCCGCGCGAGCGCATATTTGGCGATTTTAGCCCGCCGGCTTTGCAGCTCGATTTCGATGTTCGGCCGCCCGCGGACGGAATCGCCTTCGTCCGCCACCGGACCCGCGGGGCGTCCGCGGTCCAGCCGGTCGACGGCGGCGCTCAGCTCCGCATCCGGGTGCAATGCGCGCAGATTCACAATGAAAAGGTCCTCGGCCTGCCGGGGGGTTACATTTGATGAAATCAATGGCCAGACCATCCAACAGCCTCCTTCCTTGGTTGTCGCGGGTAGGTCCATTTTAGCTCTCGTCCAGGATATCCCGCAGCACTCCGGCGCACGCCGTCGCAATTTGGATGACCTGCGGTGAATCGAGCCGGCACGGCTGGTCCTTGAGCTCCGGCGCGTAGGGAACGTCGACGGCGAAGACTCCCAGTATCCGTTCGGAATCCTCGCTCAGGATCGGCACCGCGAGGCCTTCGGCATATTTCGGCGCTATCTTGCGGAACTCGTCGTAGGAGAATCCCATCCGGTCTGCTTTGGAAAGCGCGTCATAGGCCTCAGCCGGCACAATACCGGGTTCGTTCCAGGTAGCCGCAACCTGCCGCCAATCGAAATGCCGGGGCGCCAGGTCGCGGACAGCCTGTCCCACCGCGCCCTTCCCCTCAGTCCAGAAGATCCCGGAGCCCTGCGGGTATTCGTTCAGGCGGTATCGGATCCGACGCGTGAGGTGCCGGCGTTTCCACAGCCACCGGTGGCGGGGGAGGACGAAGAGGGACCCACCCAGGGCGGTCAGGTCGAGAAGGGTGATTTGCCCTATCGATTTCAGGGATGCCAGAACCGCCTTTTCCAGTTGCTTCTGGCGGTGCTCCCGCCGCGGAAGCCGGTAAAGCTGCACGCCACCGCGGATGCTCTGGACGAAGACCACGGCGCCGGCCCCGGCGATGATCCAGAATTCGAGCGTGGCGTTCGTGGCGACCCAGCCGACTTGGGTTGCTCCTTTCAGAACAACCAGGGCCAGCGCAAGTAGCGCAGCCACAACTCTGCTCACAAGACCGAACTTTCGCCCCATCCAAGAAGACTACCCACTACTCCCCGCTGATGCGGCTGATGACGTCGCCAGACAACAGCCAGTGTGCTGCCGTTGTGGCGGGTGTGGACGCGGACGGGCGCCGAATCTTGGAGATGGGGCTGTCAGGCGTGGTAATGGGCGCCGAGGCGCTGCAGACCTTCGTCCACACTGACCGCCGGCTCCCAGTCCAGCACCTCGCGCGTGTGCCGCTGGTCAAACCAGTGCGCAGTGGTGAGCTGCTCGGCCAGGAAACGGGTCATCGGCGGCTCGTCGTGGACCCAGCCGCGCTTCCCGGCGAGGCTCCAGGCCCTTTCAATGACAGAACCGGCGCCGCGCGCCAGCCAGCCGGGAACGGACCACGTAGGAGAGCCGGCGCCGGCAGCGGCGCAGATGCCGGTGATGAGCTCGCCCACGGGGCGCGGCTGGCCGTTGGTGACCACCAGCGCCTGCCCATGGGCATGATCCATTCGCTCAAGACCTCGGACGATGGCCGACGCGGCGTTGTCGATGTAGGTGGTGTCGATCAGGGCCGCGCCGTGGTCGAGCACCGGCAGCCGGCCGGAGCGGGCACGCTCCACAACCCGCTCCACCAGCTGGGTGTCGCCCGGACCCCAAACGATGTGCGGCCGGATGGCGGTCACACGGAACGCGGGAGAGTCCTCAGCCAGCGCGAGCAGCTCGGCGGTGGCCTTGGACCGGGCGTAGTTGCCGCGTGCGCGGTCCGGATCCGCCGGCCCCGCGCTGGCGCCGACGATCGAGGCGCCGAAGTGTGCCACGGAGGGCGAGGAAACGAAGACGAAATCGCGGACGCCGATGGCCTTGGCCGCGGCGAGCAGTCCGCGGGTGCCTTCGATGTTGGTGGCGGCGAACTCGCTCCAGTCGCCGGTGAAGGAGACCTTGGCCGCGAGGTGGATGACGGCGTCGACCCCGGCCACGGCGCGTGTCACGGCTTCGCCGTCGGTGACGGAACCCTGCACGAATTCCGCCGGACCTGATTCTGTTTGCAACCCGGGCGGACGGCGCTGGAAGGTCCGCAGCGCATATCCCTTGTCAATCAGGAGTTGGGCGACGGCCCGGCCGAGCAGTCCGCTGGCTCCGGTAACCAGTACCGTCCGCGTCTGGCTCATGGCCGGCCCATCTTGCCGCCGGACAGCGCGGTGGTGGCCCAGGCGGCGAGGGCGGTGCGGTCTATCTTGGAGTTGTGCCGGATGTCCGTGGGCATCGACGGGATGATGAGCACCGCGGCCAGATCCATGCCAGCACCCGGGTAGGCGGCTGCCGCTGCGCTGCCCGGGGTGCCCGCACGCGCTGCCGAGCCCGCTGCTGTGCGCGCACCCGCTGCTGTTCCCGCACCCGCTGCTGTGCCGGCGACAACGGCAGTGCGGACCTCGCCGGCGAGCTTGGGTGATGCCAGGGCAGGAGTGCTGGCGGCGGGTACGGTTTCGATGATGGCGACGGCCGCCTGTGCTCCGGCCGGACCAACACCCACGACGGCGGCCCGGCCGACGCCGTCGACCGTTTCAGCCAGCTGCTCGGCGGCAACGGGAGTCCGCACACCGGCGGCGGTGGCCAGGATGTGGCTAAGCCTTCCTTCGACCCAGAGCCGTCCTGCGTCGTCAAGGTGGCCGACGTCGCCGGTGCGGTGCCAGCCGGGGACGGAGACGCTGTGGTCCTGGGTGATCCAGAGCCTGTCGTAGCGGTCCTTGACGTGGGCGGCGCTGACGAGGATCTCGCCCGTAATGCCGGGGGAGGTGGACGGCTCGGCCGCGACGCTGCCGTCGGGGCGGATGGCGGTGATGGCCAATCGGGCTCCGGAGACCGGGGTTCCGACGCAGACGCCATTGCCCGGGCCGGCCGCGCGGATTTCCTCCAGGCTGATGTCCGTCACCGGGAGGGCTTCGGTCATGCCGTAGGGGGTGTGCAGTGACGCGGCTGGAACCAGCTTTTGCACGCGGCGCAGCAGGGGCTCCGGGATCGGAGCGCCCGCGGAAAGCAGCAGTTGTACCTGGGCCAGGGACTGCCGTTGCGCCAGGGTCAGAACCGATGCGGTGGCGAGGACGTTGACCAGCGCAGCCGGAGAGGCAAACACCGTGGTGGCCTGCACGGCCGCGGCGGCATCGGCCAGGGCGGCTGCGGTGAGCGTTGCGGGGGCGGTGACGTCCATGTCCGGCGTGACGGAGGTGGCGCCCAGGGCGGGTCCGAGCAGGGCAAACGGAGCGAAACCCGCCACCAGGGAGGTGCCTGGTTGCAGGTTGTAGGTGTTTTTCAGGGTGTCCCGCATGGCCGAGAGCTGCCGGTGCGTGTACACGACGCCCTTGGCGGGACCGGTGGAGCCGGAGGTGAAGAGCACGGCGGCGTCCGCGTCCGGATCGATGGGGCGGACGGTCGGGGCTGACGTGCCGGATGCCGGAATTGGGCCGCTCGGCACACGTGGGTCAATCGATACGCCCGCGCCGTTCGATATGCCCGGGTCAACCGACCCTGTGCGCTGTGCGTCCCGGCCGGCGGACAGCAGCTCCGGAACGGTGTGTGCCACGCCGAGCAGCCGGCGCCTGACAGCACCCAGTGGTGCAGCGCTGATCCGGATGCCGGGCCAGCCGTACAGCCGGGCGCCGAGCAGCGCGCGTTCGATGCCGATCAGGTAGGCCGGGCCGGCGCCCTTGATGGCCCGGCTCATGCCTGCTGCGCCGAGGCCGGCGTCGGCCACGACGATGACGGCGCCGAGCCGCAGACTGGCGTAGATCAGCGAGGTCAGTTCGATCCCCGGTGGAACGAGCAGACTGACGCGGTCCCCGGCCTTCACGCCGATGGAATCGAGACCGGAGGCAAGCTGGTCCACGCGTTCGGCCAACTGCGCCCAAGAGAGGGTGCGGGGGCCGGTGCCGCGGACCGCCCCCAGCGGGGCCATGTCGACGACGGCGGCCGCGGAGTCGGTGCGGCGCTCATCCAGTGCGGCGAGCATCGGACGGAAGCCGCAGGCGGTGCCGGGCTGGTCGTTGACCAGACCCCAATCGGCTCGATCAGCCGGTGTGGCTTGACCCCAATCGGCTCGATCAGCCGGCGCTGCCGGATGCCGGCCAGCACGGTCATCGGCACGGTCATCGGCACGGTCACCGTCGCGATCAGCGTTCTTTTCGAGCCAGCTGAAGATGGGGGTGGCAACGTCGCGGTCCTCGGGCAGCAGATGCCCTGCGCCCTCAAAGCGGTGCACATCGGCCTGCGGCAGCCGGTCGATCAGATCCCGCAGGTAACGGTCCGAGAACACCGGGTCCTTGGGGCCCCAGAGCAGCAGCGCCGGGACATCAAGAGTGCGGACGCCCTCGGACACGTCGGTCAGGGTGCCCCAGCTGGGATGGGATTCCGCGGCCGGGATGTCGGCGACAAAGTTGCCCACGCCCTGCCGGCGGGCGGCGTTGCGGTACGGCGCCATAAACGCGCTTTGGACGTCCTTGGCCAGGGCCGGGTGCGCCAGCGCGTGCGTCACGCGCAGGAACGCCGTCGTCGTCGTCGTTCCCCATTGATGCACGCCAGGGTGCAGTGCCAGCTGCAGCGGCGCGGGCACAGCGAACCCGGCCGGATGCACCGCGGTGTTGTTAAGCACGACGGCGGCGAGCTGGCTTCGGTGCCGGGTGGCCCAGCCAAGTGAGATGACGCCACCCCAGTCGTGGCCGACGGTGACCACCGGGCCGGTGATGCCCAGTTCATCGGTCAGGTCGCCCAGATCGGTGATGCGGTCCTCGAGCCGGCGGAAAACGCCGGTGCGGGCGGAGAAGCCCATGTCCAGCTGGTCGACGGCGACGACGCGCCACGGCCGGTCCGCGACGGACGCCGCGGCCAGCAGGGTCCGCCACAGGTAGGACCAGGTGGGGTTTCCGTGCACGCACAAGAGCGTTCCCGCTGGCTCTGCACCGCGGGCGGCCAGCTCATCGGCGTTGTCCAGCAGATGCCAGCGGTGGCTGCTGCCGGCCGGGTCCGTGAGGGATGTGGAGGGGACGTCAACAAACCGGGACCAGGAGGGATCAACCCCGGGCCAGACTTCTGCTACCACGCAATTTCCATCATGGTGGTGTTCAGCCCGGAGCCCACGCCCATGCACAGCACCCGGTCGCCCTGGCTGAGCGACTGGGCTTCCTGGGCCAGGGTCATCGGCAGCGAGGCCGGGCCCACATTGCCCCAGCGCGGGAACGTGATCGGCACCCTGCTGCGGACCAGATTCACGGCCTTGATGATCGCGTTGGTGTACGAGGTGGAGACCTGATGGGTCACGTAGCGGTCCATCGACGTCCAGTTCCAGCCGTCCTTGTGCGCCTCATTCCACGCGGTGACGACGAGCTCCAGGCCGCCGTCGAGCAGGCCCTTGGCGTCGGTGAACATGCCGTCGACGCCGCCGACGCAAAGCTCGTGGTGCTGGGTACCGGCGCGGGAGACGCCGCCGAGGATCCGGTGCGAGCCCGGATGCTCGTCCGCCGGTCCGATGACGGCTGCCGCGGCTCCGGATCCGAGCGTGAGAGTGGCGAATTCGCGCAGGTAATCCTCGCGGGTGGAATCCGGGCGGTTGAGCCGGGCGAACGTGGCCTCCTGGGTGCCTTGGGCATCCTCACCCGCCACGATCAGGGCGTACTTGATCTGGCCTGAATCGATCATATTGGCGGCCAGGGTGATGCCGTTGACAAAACCCAGGCAGGCATTGGCCAGGTCGAAGTTCATCGCGGAGGACGGCAGTCCAAGCCCGTGGTGGATCTTCACGGCCACGGAGGGTTCGAGGTTTCTGCGCGTCACGGACGTATTGATCAGGAGGCCGATCTGCCCCGGTTCAATTCCGGCCTCGGCCAGTGCCTTGGCACCCGCCTCGATGGCGGCGTCGTCGAATGCGGTACCCGGGGACCACCAGCGGCGCTCCGTGACCCCGGCGACCCGCTCCAGCAGACGTTTGGACAGGTGCAGCCGTTTAAGGCTGGGGGCCAGACGCTCGTCAAAGTCCGCGGAACTGACGACTACCGGCGCCTCCACACTGGTGACGGCCAGCAGCGCCGTGTTGTCATGTCGAAACGTCGCGTTGCCGATCAATATCCAGCCTTCATCCGTGTGTGGTCTCTTTGGCGGGGCAGGAGCGGCGCAGGCCACCCAAGATGTTAACTATGCACCTAAAACCATCGTTCCTGCACATGCACCGTATGGCATGTTTCCTGCAGCTGACTATCCTATATTCGCCGTTAATCCGATGGCGCACAGTAAATTTGGGGCAGAGGGCAGATTTAGGGCCGCCGGCAGATTTATGGCGCACGGTAGATTTGGGAGGTACACCGCCCAGCCCGGCAACCCGCCGTCGTCCAGCGCGCGTCCCGACCCGTCCCATCCGTGAGAGCCGAACACCTTGCACCTGAAAAGCCTGACCGTCCGAGGGTTTAAATCCTTCGCCTCGGCGACAACTTTTGACTTCGAACCCGGCGTCACGGCCGTGGTTGGCCCGAACGGGTCCGGAAAATCCAACGTGGTGGACGCGCTGGCCTGGGTGATGGGCGAGCAGGGGGCCAAAACACTGCGCGGCGGAAAAATGGAAGACGTCATTTTTGCCGGCACGTCCGGGCGTCCGCCGTTGGGTCGGGCCCAGGTGTCCCTCACCATTGACAACGCCGATGGCGCCCTGCCGATCGAATACAGCGAAGTCACCATTTCCCGCACCCTATTTCGCACCGGCGGGTCCGAATACGCCATCAACGGCGCCGGCTGCCGGCTGCTGGACATCCAGGAACTGCTCTCCGACTCCGGCCTGGGTCGGGAAATGCACGTGATCGTGGGGCAGGGACAGCTGGATAAGGTGCTGCATGCCACGCCCGAGGAGCGACGCGGTTTCATCGAAGAGGCAGCCGGGATTCTCAAGCACCGCCGGCGCAAGGAAAAGACGTTGCGCAAGCTGGAGGCCATGCAGGCCAATCTGGCCCGGCTGACGGACTTGAGCACCGAACTGCGCCGCCAGCTGACGCCATTGGGCAGGCAGGCTGAGGTTGCCCGCCGCGCCCAGACCGTGCAGTTTGAACTCCGCGATGCCCGGGCCCGGCTGCTGGCCGATGACCTGGTGCAGCTGCAGAGCACACTGGCGCGGGACGTTGCGGACGAGACCGCGTTGAAGGCCCGGCGGGCCGAGGTGGAGCAGACGCTGGAATCGGGCCGGCTGCGGCGGGCCGAATGCGAGCAGTTGGCGGCCGTGGCGACGCCGGCACTGAACACGGCGCGGGATACCTGGTATCAGCTCTCCGCGGTGCGGGAACGGCTGCGGGCCCTGGGAAATCTTGCGGCCGACAGACGCAGGCTTCTGGGCGCGGCGGATGCCGCGCCGGATCCGGGGCGCGATCCGGAAAAACTGCAGCAACAGGCCGCCCGGGTTCGGGCGGAGCAGGTCCAGCTGGAGGGGTCCGTGCTGGCGCGGCGCGGCGCCCTGGCGACGGCCGTGGCCGCCAAGGCGGACGCCGAACGCGCCGCCGCGCAGGAAGACCAGCGGCTCACTGCCATCCTGCGTGCCGCCGCCGACCACCGCGAGGGACTCGCGAAGCTGGCCGGCCAGGTGGCCGCGGCCCGCTCCCGGGTGGAATCCGCCGAGGCCGAGGTGGGCCGGCTGCGCGGATCCACGACCGCGGGCGAGCAGCGCCGGGCAAAGGCACAGGAGGAGTTCACCGCGCTTGAATCCCAGGTGGCGGGTGTGGAGCAGGGCGAAGAGACCCTGGACGCGGACTACGAGGGCGCCAGCCAGGTGCTGGAAACCGTGCTCGCGGAGATCGAGGACCTGACCGCTCGGCAGCGTGCGGCCGAGCGCGAACGCGATTCCCTGGTGGCCCGGCGCGATGCGCTCGCCGTCGGGCTGCGCCGTAAGGACGGCACGGGGTTGCTGCTGGCCGCCGGCCAGGAGGGAGTCCTCAGTGCGATTTCGGACCTGATCACCCTGCGGCCCGGCTATGAGACGGCGGTGGCCACGGCGCTTGGTTCGGCCGCCGACGCCGTGGCCGTGACCGATCTGGCCGCCGCCGTGGCGGCGTTGGAAGTGCTGAAGGACGACGACGGCGGCCGCGTCGAGCTGCTTATCGCCGGCGCCGCGCAGCCCGCGCATCCGCTGCCCGGAGCACCGGGTGTCGACGGGCTCGGCGCGGCATCAGATGCACCGGAGGCCGACATACCGGTGGTCCGCGGGCGCGGCGCGGCATCCGATGCGCTGGCGGCCGACGTATCGGTAGGCGGCGGACCGGGGGCCGACGAAGGTCCCTCGGCTCCTCGTCCGGCGGTCGACCAAAGTGTGTCTGTCCCGATGCTCGAGTCAGGCCGCTCCGCGACCGCTTGGGGGGAATCCGAAGGCGTAATGGCCGCAGATCTGATTGCAGTGCATCATCCCAGCGCCGCTCCCGGCCTGGCTGCCGCGCTGGCCCGGCTGCTCGCCGACGTCGTCGTGGTGGAGGATCTGACTGCGGCCATGGCCGTAGTCGGCGCCCATCCCAAGCTGCGGGCCGTGACGAGGGCCGGCGACGTGATCACCGCGGTCAGCCTCAGTGGCGGATCCGCCGGCGCGCCGTCGACCTTGGAGTTGCAGGCCGACGTCGATGAAACCGTCGCGGGGCTGGCCGGCGTGACGGCGGAGGCGGAACAACTGCGCTTCGCACTGTCCTCGGCTGTGGCACGGCGCGATCAGGCCCGCAGCCGCACCGACGCTGCCCTGGAACGGCTGCATGATTCAGATGCCAGGCTGGCTGCGGTGGCGGAACGGCTGGGCCAGCTGGGGTCATCGCTCCGCTCCGCCGTAGGGGAGAGCGAGCGGCTGGCCGCCTTGCTGGCGGCGGCGGAGGCCAATATTGGCACCGAGCAGCAGGCCCTGAACGGAATTTCCGCACGGCTGGATGCCGCACGGGTGGCCCCCGCGGAGGACGAGCCGTCCATGCAAGCGCGGGATGAGCTCGCCGCTGCCGCCATCGCCGCCCGGGCTATCGAGATGGACGCACGGCTCGGCCTGCGCAGCTCGGAGGAGCAATTGACCGCCATCTCCAACCGGGCGGCATCGCTGGAGCGCGCGGCTGTCACCGAGCGGAAGGCGAGGGAAGTGGCAGCGGAGCGTGCACGCCTTCGAGCTGCACAGGCGCGAAAGGCTGCCTCCGTGGCCGCGGCCGTTCAGCAGACTCTGGCGTTTGTCGATGTTTCGCTGGAGGCCGCCGGTCGGGAGCGGGACGATGCCGCCGAAACCCGCGCCGCCCTCGAGAGCGAATTGGCGGACATCCGTACCGGCAACGAAAAAGCCGCCCTGGAATTGGCCAAACTGACCGATTCGGTGCACCGGGATGAGCTGGCGAGGACCCAGCAGCGGCTGCGGATCGAGGCCCTTGAGAATCGTGCGATAGAGGATCTGGGCCTTACCGCCGATCATCTGGTCGCCGAGTACGGACCGGCCACCCTTGTCCCGACGGGGCCTGGCGAGGTCACGGACAAATGGGCCGCGCTGCGCGCCCCGGTGGACGCGGACGGCAACGAGGTCCGCGAAGGCCTCCCGTTTGTCCGCGCCGAGCAGGAAAAGCGTCTGCGCGGGGCGGAGCGGGACCTGAGCGCACTGGGCCGGGTGAATCCGCTGGCGCTGGAGGAATTCGCTGCTCTCGAGGAACGCCATCAGTTCCTGAGCAGCCAGTTGGAGGACCTGAAGGCGAGCCGAAAGGACCTGATGGACATAATCCGCGAGGTGGATGAGCGGGTGGAACAGGTGTTCACGGCCGCTTACACGGACACCGCCCGGCACTTCGAATCGGTCTTCGCCACGCTTTTCCCCGGTGGCGAAGGAAGGCTGGTGCTCACCGACCCGTCAGAAATGCTCACCACCGGCATCGAGGTGGAGGCTCGTCCGGCGGGAAAGAAGATCAAACGGCTGTCGCTGCTCTCCGGCGGTGAACGGTCTTTGACAGCGGTGGCCCTGCTGGTGGCGATCTTCAAGGCGCGTCCCTCGCCGTTCTATGTCATGGACGAGGTGGAAGCGGCACTGGACGATACGAATCTGGGCCGGCTGCTCACCATTTTCGAGGAGTTGCGGCAATCCAGTCAGCTGATCATCATCACCCACCAGAAGCGCACGATGGAAGTGGCCGATGCGCTGTATGGCGTGACCATGCGCGGCGATGGCGTCTCGACAGTCATCAGTCAGCGGCTCGGCGCAGACGTGTAAGTGAGGTCCTGCCAGTTCGATTCAAAACCTGCTTGCACTGATTGCAATGCATGCACTGCAATCAGTGCATGCAGGTTTCCGGACCGACCGTGCTCTGGCGGAGGTAGGGTGCGGATCAGACGGCGTCTGGGCTGACCTAGGGCTGGGACTGGACGGCATCTAGGACCCCTCGGCGCTTTCACCGGCTTTAGCCGGTCGGGCGTTGCAGGGTTTCAGTTGCCTTGAGCCACGCATCAATTCCGATGGCACCCACGACAGCCGCCATCCCAAACGCCGGACCGTAGGAGAAGGTATCAACGACGACGCCGGCGGCGATGGGACCGAGGATGGTGCCGAAATCCTGACTCATTTGGAAAGTGGCAAGCACCTTGCCGCCGGAACGCTCTGTGCCGATGATGTCCGCCACGGAGGATTGCTGTGCCGGGCCGAAGAGTCCGCTGCCCAGGCCCGCAATGGCGGAGACGATGAAGAACACCGGGACGCTGGCGGTGAGTCCGAGGACGGCCATGGCGGCGGTGTTGACTGCCAGCCCGGTGATCACCATTGGTTTTCGCCCCCAGGTATCCGCCAGCTTTCCGGAAAACGTCAGGGCAACACCAGTTCCGATGGCGAAGACGGCCAGGGAAACACCGGCCACCGCAGTCCCGCCGTGGAGCACTACCGTGGCGAACAGAGGAACGAGTGCCATCCGGATGCCGAAGGCGGACCACCCGTTGGCAAAGGCCGAGATCAGGGCGGCCCGGTAGCTGCTGTATCCCATCGCCTCCCGCACTGGCATCGAGGTCTTCACCGTCGCTGGCACCACTTTCGCCGGTGCTGCGTCGGCCGGTGCTGCGTCGGCCTGCACGGCTTCGGGCCGTGCCAAACCGGCGGTGCTCCCGGGCCGGCCAGCCAATGCCGTCGTTGTCAATCTGGTCGTGGCGGCCAGACGTGCCAGCCGTGCGGGACGCAGCGAGGTTGCCACCACGATCGCCGCCACGAGGAGCGTGCCGGCATAGATCAGGAACGGAAGCTTCAGACCCAGCCCTGCCATGAGGGCGCCGGCAGCCGGACCGGCGATGTTGCCCAACAGGAAGGACCCTGCATAGGCACTGTTCACCCGGCCGCGGGCGGTGGGCGGTGAGAGGCGGACCAGCAGCCCCATGGCCGCAACGGTGAACATGGTGGATCCAACACCACCGAGTCCGCGGAAGATCAGCAGCTGCCAGTAGTCCTGCGCGAACGCACAAGCAGCGGAAGACAGGGCGACTATCAGGATGCCCGTGATGTAAATCCAGCGCTCGCCGAAGCGCTCCACCAGTTGACCGCTAAAGGGTGCGAACACCAGCCGGGCAAACGCAAAGACACTGACCACCATGGCCGCGGCGCTGACGGGAACACCGAAGCTGCGGGCAAACTGGGGCAGCACGGGAGCCACCAGGCCGAAGCCGAGGGCGATCACGAAGGCCGCGGCGACCAGAACACTGATTTCGCGCGGTAAGGGCAGCTTGGCTGGCCGTGCGGCGGTGGGGCGGGGCTCGCGAATCATAGTGATCCGAGTCTGTCATAACACGGCCCGACTGAGGATGTGCGGCCGGACGGGGGATGGTGCGCGGCCTCCGTTAGAGGCGCGGGCCGGGGGTCGCTGCGTCGTCGTCGTTCTGCCGCCGGTCCGTGGGCCAACACGGATTCCCAAGCCACGACCGAAAAACCAAGCCCGCGCGGATGTCACCCCGCTATGAGAAGCTAGAAGCGTGAATGACACTCTTCTGATCGTCCTGTATATCGTGATCGCGCTCGCCGTCATCGGCGCGCTGATCCCGGTCCTGCTCAAGGGCCGACGCAGCAAGGGTGTCTACGGCACCACCAGGGATGCAAATGATCTGCCAGCTGCCGGCGGAGGCGCGACCCTGCTGGAGGACCGTCCGGATAAGGTCTCTCCGCCCGTCCCGCCGGCGCCGACCGCGGCAGTTCAGGACCAAGACCTGCTGGACGATCTTGCCGGTCTGGAAACACTGCCGGCAATCGAGACGCCGGCCGCGGTGGAGGGCCGCCTAGTCCGCCTGCGCGCCCGGCTGGTCCGGTCCAACAGCGCACTGGGCAAGGGCCTGCTGGCGCTGCTGTCCCGGGATAACATCGATGAAAACGTCTGGGACGAGATCGAAGAAACCCTGCTGCTGGCCGATGTTGGCACCGCGCCGACGCTTGAGCTGGTGGATTCGCTGCGGGCCCGGGTGAAGATCCTCGGCAGCCGCACGCCGGAACAGGTCCAGCAGATGCTCCGCGAGGAGTTGGTCAAGCTCGTTGATCCGACGATGGACCGTTCATTGAACATCACCCGCCATGATGACCGCCCAGCGGTGATGATGGTGGTAGGCGTCAACGGTGTCGGCAAGACGACGACCGTCGGCAAACTGGCCCGTGTACTGGTGGCCGAGGATAAGGACGTGCTGCTCGGGGCGGCGGATACCTTCCGTGCCGCGGCCGCGGAGCAGTTGGCCACCTGGGGGCAGCGCGTCGGTGTTCCCACGGTGAAGTCCGACGTTGATGGTGCTGATCCGGCATCGGTCGCTTTCGAGGCGGTCAAGGCCGGAATTGAGCAGGAGGTAGATGTCGTGATGATCGATACGGCCGGCCGGCTGCAGAACAAGGTCGGCCTGATGGACGAGCTTGGCAAGGTCAAGCGCGTCATCGAAAAACAGGCCACCGTTGATGAGGTGCTGCTGGTGTTGGACGCCACCACCGGTCAGAACGGGCTCGCGCAGGCGAAGGTGTTTGCCGACGTCGTCAATATCACCGGCATAGTACTCACCAAACTGGACGGGACCGCCAAGGGCGGCATTGTCGTCGCGATCCAGAAAACGCTGGGCGTGCCGGTCAAGCTGGTGGGTCTGGGCGAGGGTGCCGATGATCTGGCCCCGTTCGACGCCGAGGATTTTGTGGACGCCCTGCTCAATTGACACCCGTCGCCCCGAGTCGACGAGCGAGGGCCAGTGTGGCCTGTAGAACTCCGTCCCTGCTCGGACGTCGTCCCCGTGGACGAGGCTGCATCGACCCCGCTGCATCATCAGGTCCACCAGGTAGTGCGATGCGTCGTGTTCGTTGCGTATCTTATGGACCGATTCCCCGAGATCGGAACCGCCCGTCTGCCCGCCAGCGGGCTGCGCAGCACCAGGTTCGGCTTGGGTTTCTTCCGGACGGGACAGTATGTCGCTATATCGCAAACAGCCTCGGCAAGGTCCTTGAAGGCCAGACACGCTGCGGCCCGAGCGGGCTGGCCGCCGGCGGACTTTCCAGAGGGTGATGATTTCCATTCCTCGCCGCTGCCGAACGTTCGAACCGAGAGCCGGACGCGCAATGGGGCATTCCATTCGACCGACTCGCGCAGACATTGGAGGCCTTCACGGAATTTGGACAGGGTCTCGTGGTCACCTTCGTCCAAACTCCGTTCCACCGCCAATTTGACGATCAGTGCCTCCATTGCCCCCTCCATCGCCGAGGCCAGTTTCAGGAGCTCGAGACGGACGTCCAGACGGGCACGGCCTTCGAAATCATATTTGGAATTTCATCGCAGCCCAAATCTTCCAGATCGTGAAAAACTCTCCGTACAGCGAATAGAAGCGGTGGACCGCGTCCAGGTCCAGCTCGCGCTGCATCTTCCGAATATCCCAACGGGCCGAGATCCTGTTGCCGGCTATCCAGCCCAGCAGGAGCGTAAGAACGGCGGCACATGCCGCTGGAATCGCCTTGATAAACGCCTCTGCCAGTGACTCGTTCATGGTGTCCTGATCTGCCTTGTCCATCCGCCCGTGGATTGTGCGGGCGCTCTGTGGCTGGGCTCAACAGTCACCCTCACGGCGTTACTGGCGCGTTTTCTCCCCGAGGCAGGGGCAGTGCCCGCCGGCGGTCCGTTTGCGCCCTTACCACCTTGCTGATGTGGAATCAGGAGTGGAGCCGCTGCCCCGGCGCCATCCGGATGCCACGAAGTGGGAGACCGGCGCTGATGAGCCACAGCAGCCGCGACGGCGTCACGGACCTGAGCGGCCGGCTCGTCAAGGGCGCGGAGGGGACGCGTGGGGCGGCCGGCGCCGCCCGGCTTCCAGGATACGAAGGAATTCACCTGGGGTCTGCAAGCAACCGGGGTCTTTTCCTCGCCACAGTCCGGGAGCGCCATTAAGGTAGCCGTCCTCGATACCGGTTTTGATGCAGCGCACCCGGACTTCGCCGGCAGGCGGATCACGCTGGAGTCGTTCGTCCCCGGAGCAGCGGCGCAGGACGGAAACGGCCATGGCACGCACTGCATCGGAACTTCATGCGGCCCAAAATCCCCGTCCACAGGGACCCGCTATGGAATCGCCTACGAGTCGGAAATTTTCGCCGGCAAGGTGCTCAGTGATGCAGGATCCGGCAGCGACGGCGGGATTCTCGCCGGAATCAACTGGGCCGTTGTGAACGGCTGCGCGGTGATCTCCATGTCTCTGGGCGCCGATGTCGCGCAGGTCCATCCGCCGTATACGGCCGCGGGGCAACGGGCGCTGGATCAGGGCTCGCTGATCCTTGCCGCGGCCGGGAACAATGCGGACCGCCGGCGCGGCGAATTCGGTTTCGTCGGCCCGCCGGCCAGCAGTCCCTACATCATTGCCGTGGCGGCGCTGGAAGTGGCATATTTTTCCGCACGCAGCCTTCCGCAGCGGGGCGGCCAGATTGACGTGGTGGGCCCGGGCGCTGACGTGCTTTCGTCGTGGCCGATGCCCGATCGCTGCAGGACCATCAGCGGGACGAGCATGGCGACGCCGCACGCGGCGGGTATTGCTGCCTTGTGGGCGCAAGCCACCGGTTACCGGGCCGGGAGCTGTGGTCCGTCATTGTGCAGGAAAGTCAGCAGCTTGCAGCTCCGTCGCTGGACGTCGGTTCCGGGCTCGTCCTGGCTCCGCAGTAGCTCCGCACTGGCTCCGCCGTATGCAGCGGCTCCTGAGCAGGTCCGCGGTAAGTTTGCAGTAGGTCCATAGCGGCTCCGCAGCAGGTATGCACAGACCGGCGGGGCCCGGGCGGCCGCGCACTAACAGGAATATCCTTAGATCATGATCCAGATCAGCGTAACCATCGACAATGCGCACCGCTCGGCCGCCGTCGACGTTGTGGACCGCCTGCGCTCCAACGGCATGCAGGTCGATCAGGTGCTTGACGGCGTCGGAATTGTCACCGGGTCAGCGCCCGAGGACCGGCGGCCTGCCCTTGAGGCCCTTGAGGGCGTCGCTTCCGTGGATGAGGAGCTGAGCTACCAGCTTCCGCCGCCGGATTCCGCCATCCAATAGCTGCCCTTCCCTTCGGCCCTGGCCGGTGCTGGGGTTGCGCCATGTCTGCTCGGCCGGACGGGATTTGCCGCCGAGCTTCCCGAACAGCCCACGGACCCGGGCGCGGTCATTGATGAACTGGCTGCCTTGGCGGAGCCGGGGCTGATGGCGATCTCCACTCCGGTTCCTTTGATCCGTTCGGCGAGGCCGTCTCCGTGGCGCACGCGCGTGGTGCCTGGGTGCATGTGGGCGGCGCTGGGGTCCCTTGGCCGCGCTGGCACGGCCGGCATGTGCTGCGGATTTCCGTGAGCAATTGGTCCACGGACGGCGACGCCCATCGCACAGTCGTTGGCGGCCGTGCAGCGTGCTGCGAAGCAGCGTTAATCCTCGGTTGGGGCACCTCGTTGGGGAAGCCGCGCCGTCTACTGCCCCGGCAGAACAAGCTTCCATTACCTGCCGGAAACATGGTGGTCGCACAGTCTTTACGCAGCCGCCGTTGTTGTAACACGACGGCAATCCACGGCCAGCACGGACGAAACACCCCAGAGTCAATCTTGTAGAGACAGATTGCACCAAGCGGCGGCCCCCGAGCGGGGCTGGCGCAATAATTCTCTACAGAAAGGCCAGCCACCATGAACACAGGTGACACGGCGTGGGTCCTAGCCTCCGCCGCTTTGGTTCTGCTGATGACGCCCGGGCTGGCGTTCTTCTACGGCGGTATGACCCGGGCCAAGGGCGTGCTGAACATGATGATGATGAGCTTCGGGGCCATCGCCCTGGTCGCGGTGCTTTGGATCCTCTACGGCTACTCCACTTCCTTCGGCCCGGATCTCTTCCACGGCCTGCTGGGCAATCCACTGCAGAAATTTGGCTTGGAAGGCGTTCTGGACACAGGGGCGAATGCTCCGCTGGTGGGCACCATTCCGGAAATCGCCTTTGTCGGATTCCAGGCCGTATTCGCCATCATTACGGTGGCGCTGATCTCGGGCGCCATCGCTGATCGCGCCAAGTTCGGAGCTTGGCTGCTGTTCGCCGGGATCTGGGTTACCCTCGTCTACTTCCCCGTGGCGCACTGGGTTTTTGACTTCAACAAAGACGCGAACGGCAACCCGATCGGCGGGTGGATCGGCCAAGGGCTGGGCGTCATCGACTTCGCCGGCGGCACCGCGGTGCACATCAATGCCGGTGCGGCCGCCCTGGCACTGGCTCTGGTGCTGGGCAAACGCAAGGGCTTTGGCAAGGATCCGAGCCACCGCCCGCACAACCTGCCGTTGGTGATGCTCGGTGCCGGTCTACTCTGGTTCGGTTGGTTCGGCTTCAACGCCGGCTCCGCGCTGGGCGCCAACGCCGTGGCCGGTTACGCCTGGATCAATACCCTGGCGGCTCCGGCAGCGGCAACGCTGGGCTGGCTGCTGGTGGAGCGGCTGCGCGACGGCCACGCCACTTCGCTGGGTGCCGCCTCCGGTGCCGTTGCCGGGCTGGTGGCCATCACACCGGCCTGTTCCGCGCTCACGCCGATGTGGTCGATCGTTCTGGGCCTGCTCGCCGGAGGAGTGTGTGCGCTCGCTGTCGGACTGAAGTACAAGTTCGGGTATGACGATTCGCTCGACGTCGTTGGGGTGCACTTGGTGGGCGGGCTCTTCGGCACGCTCTTCATCGGACTCGCGGCGAATCCCCAATCCCCGGCGGCCGGCACGGGACTGTTCTTCGGCGGCGGTCTGGAGCTGCTGGGCAAACAGGCCATTGGCTCCTTCGCCGTCCTGCTCTATTCATTTGTTGTCGCATTTATCATCGGTTGGATCATCCAGAAGACCATGGGCTTCCGGATCCCCGTGGAGCACGAGCTGGACGGGGTCGACGTCAGCGTCCATGCGGAAACGGCCTACGACTTCGGCGGCCGGGTGGGGGGCAGCTTCCACCCCCTGGACGAAGCGCTAGCCCTCCATGGAGCAGGCCAGGCCGAAGACGGCGCCCGCCAGAGCAGTATGGGCAATAAGCTGAAGGTGGAAGCATGAAACTCATAACGGCAATCATTCGTCCGGACAAGCTCGACGACGTCCGAGGCGGCCTGGAAAGCTACGGCGTGCAGGGACTCACCGTCAGCGGTGCCCACGGATACGGGCGCCAGCGCGGCCATACCGAGGTCTATCGCGGGGCGGAGTACACCGTGGACCTGCACCCGAAGATCAGGATCGAGGTCCTGGCCACGGATGACCAGGTGGACGATCTGGTGGACGTGATTGTCTCCACCTCCAACACCGGCCGGGCCGGGGACGGCAAGGTCTGGACCGTTGATGTCCACGAGGCAGTCCGGGTCCGCACCGGAGAGCGCGGGTCTGCCGCGGTTTAGGCTGCTCCGGCCGTCAGGCGGCAGAAATAGACAATCGCCCCCGCTGCTGTGGGGGCGATTGTCCATTTCTGAGCCGATGTCCTCGACAACCCGCAACTCTTTGGGGGCACTGCCCGCGGGGTTCCCGGCCGTCGCTCAAGGGTAGCGTCGCGCAGTGGCGGTGACCGTCGTCGTCGCTATATAGTCAGCGCTTACCGGACGACTTGGACGTTTCCCAGTCGGCGGGGCCGCTCGAGCCGGCTGGGTAATCCTGCAGCGGTACCTTATTTTCCCGCCAGGCCTTCAGCGTCGGCTCCACGATCCGCCAGCACTGTTCGGCCGTATCACCGCGTACCGAGAGCAATGGGTCTCCGTTGAGCACTCCGTCCAATACCTCGCCGTAGGGGAGCAGCTCGTCGCTGGCAAGATCCGTTTCCAGAAAAACGCGGTCCAAAGTGAAGAGATCGCCGGGACCGTTGACATCCAGATCAAGTTTGAGGACGTCCGGGCCGAGGCCCAGGTGCAGCCTCGTGGGCCGGTCGACCCCCTTGAACCCGGTGGGCAGGTGCGGCACGGGTCTGTAGGTGATTACGACCTCCTTTTGCGCCTTGCCAAGGGACTTGCCTGAGCGCAGGATGAACGGGACCCCGGCCCAGCGCCAGTTTTGGATGCGCACCTCCACCTCGGCCAGAGTTTCGGTGTTGTTGGCCGGATCCACGCCGTCTTCGGCCACATAGTCCGGGACCTTGCGCGCGCCGAGGTTTCCGGTGGTGTAACGGGCACGCCGGGTGCTGGCCGTGAAGTCATCGCTGATGCTGCTGGCCCGCAGTACGGCGGCAATGCCATCGCGGACGTCGCGTTCATGCAGTGTGGCGGGGGCCTCCATCGCCATGATGGCCATGACCTGGAGCAAATGACTTTGGATCATGTCGCGCAGGGCGCCGGCTCGGTCGTAATAGCGGGCGCGGTTCTCCAGCGTCAGGGCTTCGTCAAAAACGATTTCCACCTTCGCGATGTGGCTGCTGTTCCACAACGGTTCCAGCAGCCGGTTGGCGAACCTCAGACCGAGGATGTTGAAGACGGTGGACTTACCCAGGAAATGGTCCACGCGGTGGATGTGATCCTCTGGGACCAGTCCGGCCAGGGTGTGGTTCAGCGCCCGCGCCGAGGCTTCACCCGAGCCGAATGGTTTCTCCATCACCAAACGCGTCCCCGGTGGCAGCTCGGCTGCTGTCAGGACCTCGCACGCGCGCTGGCTCACGGCCGGCGGCAGCGCAAAGTACACGGCAATGGGCGCCCGCAAAGTGGCCAGGAGTTTCGCCAGCTCACCCGGTGCGGTGACATCGAGGGTGTGGTAGCTGGTGCCCTTCTGCGTTGCCGCCAGCGCGGCTTTGCCACCAGATTTGGCCGCGGGTGCGGCTTCGGCGAAGGTCGTCGAGACGCGGTCCGTCCATTGTCCTGCCGTCCAGTCATCGCTGCCGGCCCCCACCAGACTGATGCCACTGGCGCGGCCTGCGGCGATCAGCCGCGCCACTCCGGGCAGCAGTAGCCGGCCGGTTAGGTCTCCGGAAGCTCCCAGAATAAGCAGGGTGCGGATGGCGCCGTCGGTGTCGGCGAGCGGGCTTTCCGTGACGCGTGCGGACGTGCCGTGGCCCGACGAGCTGGGCGTCGGGCGGCCGGTCGGGGTGCCGGTCGGGGTGCCGGGTGCGGCTTCCGAAGTCCCGGCTCCCGAAGTCCCGGCCGTGGATGGATGTTTGGAGGAGCTCTTAGCGACAGTCATTTTGTCAGCATGCCACCGAACGCCGGATATTTCAGCCCCCCGTGCCCAAGGATTTCCCGAATGAAGCGGCAGCCGTCCTGCGCTTGATACCCTAGATAGTTGAGTCCCCAGATGTGCTTCTCCTATCTGTCTACAGGGGCATGTCCAGAGCTATACCTGAGGAAAGAAGTACACGGCGCGTGTTCAACTCACTATCTGACCGGTTGACAGCAACCTTCAAGAACCTGCGCGGCAAGGGCCGTCTGACCGAGGCCGATGTTGACGCCACGGTGCGGGAAATCCGCCGTGCCCTGCTGGACGCCGACGTTGCCGTCCCCGTGGTGCGCGAATTTACCGGCAAAATCCGCGAACGGGCGCTCGGCGCCGAGGTCAACGCGGCGCTGAACCCGGGTCAGCAGATCGTGAAGATCGTCAACGAGGAACTCGTGGCGATCCTGGGCGGGGAGACACGCCGGATCCGCCTGGCGAAGAACCCGCCGACGGTTATTATGCTGGCCGGTCTGCAGGGTGCCGGTAAGACGACGCTGGCCGGAAAACTCTCCAAGTGGCTCAAAGGGCAGGGCCATAGTCCCCTCCTGGTGGCCGCGGATCTGCAGCGTCCGAACGCCGTCAAGCAGCTGCAGGTCAACGGTGAACGCGCCGGCGTTCCGGTTTTCGCCCCGCATCCGGGCGTCAGCTCCGAGTTTGAGGCCGCTACTGGTGACCCCGTCGCCGTCGCCCGCGCCGGTGTCGCCGAGGCGCGCGCCAAGCTGCACGACGTCGTCATCGTGGACACCGCCGGCCGTCTTGGCGTGGACGCCGAGCTGATGCGCCAGGCCGCCGACATCCGCGCCGCCATCGTCCCGGACGAGGTGTTGTTCGTGATCGATGCGATGATTGGCCAAGACGCCGTCACCACGGCACATGCGTTCGATGCGGGCGTCAACTTTACCGGCGTTGTGCTGACAAAGCTCGACGGCGATGCCCGCGGAGGTGCGGCGCTGTCCGTTGCGTCGGTGACCGGCAAGCCCGTGATGTTCGCCTCCACCGGTGAGGGACTGGACGACTTCGAGCTCTTCCACCCCGACCGGATGGCGGGGCGCATCCTGGACATGGGTGACGTTCTCACTCTGATCGAACAGGCCGAGAAGAACTGGGACAAGGACGAAGCGGCCCGGATGGCGCAGAAGTTCGCCGACCAGGAAGACTTCACGCTTGATGATTTCCTGTCCCAGATGCAGCAGATCCGCAACATGGGTTCGATGAAGAAAATGCTGATGATGATGCCCGGTGCGGCCAGTATGCGCCAGCAGCTGGAGAACTTCGACGAACGCGAAATCGACCGGGTCGAGGCCATTGTCCGCTCCATGACCCCGCACGAGCGGGTGGCCCCGAAAATCATCAACGGGTCCCGCCGTGCCCGCATCGCCCGCGGCTCCGGCGTCCAGGTATCCGAGGTCAACGGGCTGTTGGAGCGCTTCGGCCAGGCCCAGAAGATGATGAAGAAAATGGCGCAAGGCGGCGGCATTCCGGGCATGCCGGGAATGACCGGTCCGGGCGGCGGAGCCCGCAAGGCAGGCAAGAATGCGCCGAAGAAGAAGGCCCGCTCCGGCAACCCGGCCAAGGCGGCCCAGCAGCTTCGTGAGGCGGAGGAAAAACGTGCCAACACCTCCAGATCGCTGCCCACCGGCTCCGCATTCGGGCAACAGGGCGCCGAAGGCTTTGACCCTTCGTCGCTGAATCTGCCCAAGGGCTTCGATAAGTTCCTGAAGTAGATAGGACTGATGAGCAAAGAACGGATCGTTTTCGTCCACGGCTCCGGCAGCTTCGGCGCCGCCGCGTGGCCCCGCCAGCACGGCCTTGCCCGCGATTACGATGCGCTCTTCGTCAAACGCCTCGGTTATGACGCGGCCGCCGAGCCGGTTGCGTCGGATTTCCTCGCGGACCGGGACATTGTGCTGGATTCCCTGGGCGAGGGTGGCCATGTGGTGGCGCATTCACAAGGCGCCATCGCGGCGATGCTGGCCGCCGTGCAGGCGCCCGACCTGGTCCGTTCGCTGGTGCTCGTGGAACCGGCCTGCCTGTCGATCACAGCTGAGCTGCCCGCAACCCAGGCCTACCGGACCCGGCTGGAACCGCTGTTTTCCCGCCGGCTGGAGATGACGGATGAGGAGTTCAGCGGGGAGGCTATCCGGATAGCCCATGCCATGCAGGCCCCGCCGGTGACGGATGAGTCCCGCCGCCAGGCACGTCGAATGCGGCTGCAGGCCCCGCCGTGGGAAGCTCCGCTGGAGATAGTGCCCGGCGTCCCGACATTGGTGCTGACCGGCGGATGGGAGCCGCTGTACGAGGAAATCGCGCAATACCTGGCCTCCACCGGCGCCGTGCACCGCATTACCGCCGGCGGCCACCAGCCGCAGGAGACAGACGCCGGCGATCGCCTGATCCGGGACTTCCTGCGCGCCCACCGCTGCGTCTGACTCCCCGCACCGCCTGGCTCACCGCTCCGCGCGGCCTGCTGCTCAGCCTGACCAACGGCTGTCCGGGCCCATCGCGGTCCGGGCCTGCTTCGCCGCCCGTCGTGAGCCGCCCGGGCCCTGGGAGAGGTCCGAGTAGGGGACCCCTGGGAATCGACCAGGTTCCGGGTGTGGCGTGACGACCAGCTCCGGGACGCCGAAATTTCGGCGTCCCGGGGCTAAAGGGGGCAGATTTCAGATCGCGGCGCGGGTCCGGCGGCAAAAGATGCGCGCAGCAGGCTGGGAACGGCGCCGACTCAGCCGGCCAACTCCGCGGCTGACTTCCGTAGTTCGATTTTCGGCAGGTAGACCTTGCCGCCCGCCTCGCGGAACTCTGCGGACTTTTGGTTCATGCCCGCAATAACTTCCTGCTCGCTCATCGAGCCGTATTTATCCCGGATGTCCTGGCTGATTCGCATGGAACAGAATTTGGGGCCGCACATCGAACAGAAATGCGCAGTCTTGGCCGGCTCGGCGGGAAGCGTCTCGTCGTGGAACGCCTCCGCCGTCGCCGGGTCCAAAGAAAGAGCAAACTGATCGCGCCAGCGGAACTCAAAGCGCGCCTTGGACAAGGCGTCATCGCGCAGATGGGCTCCCGGATGACCCTTGGCCAGGTCCGCGGCGTGGGCGGCAATCTTGTACGTGATCACGCCGGTCTTCACGTCGTCCTTGTTCGGAAGGCCCAGATGCTCTTTCGGCGTTACGTAGCACAGCATCGCCGTTCCATAGCGGGCAATTTCGGTCGCACCGATGGCTGAAGTGATGTGGTCATAGCCGGGTGCCACGTCCGTGACCAACGGACCAAGAGTGTAGAACGGAGCGCCGTCGCACAATCGCTGTTGCCGCTCCACGTTTTCGCGCACCAGATGGAAGGGGATGTGTCCCGGACCCTCCACCATGCCCTGCACGTCATACTTCCAGGCGCGCTTGGTCAGCTCAGCCAGGGTATCCAGCTCGGCGAACTGTGCCGCGTCGTTGGCATCCGCCGTCGAACCCGGACGCAGTCCGTCACCGAGCGAAAAGGCAACGTCGTAGCGCGCAAAGATTTCACACAGCTCGTCAAAGTGCGTGTACAGAAAATTTTCCCGGTGCTGCGACAAACACCAGCCGGCCATGATGGAGCCGCCGCGGGAGACGATCCCGGTGACCCGGTTCGCGGTCAGCGGTACGTACCGCAGCAGCACCCCGGCGTGGATTGTCATGTAGTCAACGCCCTGCTCACATTGCTCGATTACCGTGTCGCGGAAGATATCCCAGGTCAGCGCGTTGGCCTCGCCGTTGACTTTTTCCAGCGCTTGGTAGATCGGCACCGTCCCGATCGGCACGGGCGAGTTGCGGATCAGCCACTCGCGCGTGGTGTGGATATCATCCCCGGTGGACAGGTCCATCACCGTGTCGGCACCCCATTGTGTAGCCCACAGCAGCTTATCCACCTCCTCGGCGATGGAGCTGGTCACGGCGGAGTTCCCGATGTTGGCATTGATTTTCACCAGAAACGCCTTGCCAATGATCATCGGCTCGGACTCGGGATGGTTGACGTTGTTGGGGATGATGGCGCGACCGGCGGCTACCTCCGCACGCACCAGATCCACATCGCAATTCTCGCGCAGCGCCACAAAACGCATTTCATCCGTAATGAGGCCCTGGCGGGCATAATGCATCTGCGTGACGGTTCTGTTGGCGACGGCGCGCCGCGGCTTGAGCGCAACTCCGCGCCATTCCGCCGAGGCAGCACCCCGGCGCTGGGCGGATTTGCCGTCGTCGAGGAGGGTCCGTCCGCGCCCGGAATAGGTCTCGGTATCCTGACGGGCTTGAACCCAGGAGGCCCGGAACGGCTCAAGCCCAACCACCGGATCGCTGCCCGGCCCGGCGGTCCGGTAAATTCGAAACGGCGTATTCGGCACGCCGCCGGGCGAGTCCTCCAGCGCAATTTCGGTTACCGGAACCCGCAGTCCGGACGAAGCGTCCTCGACGAACCCCAATGAGTGGGACCTCAGGGACTGGGTCTCCACCAGTTGTTGTTCCGGGGAGGTGTCCCTATGTTTTTGTCAAGCCGCTTTTGGGGTTTTTTTCTTCGTAGATGCTCATGTCTCTGAGCATGGCGAAGAGCATGTCGCAGCGGCGCCGGGCCAGGGCGATCAGGGCCTGGTTGTGGCGTTTCCCTTGGGCGCGTTTTCGGTCGTAGTAGTCCCGTGAGGTGGGGTCCTTGAGGGCGGCGAACGCGGACAGGAAGAGAGCGCGCTTGAGGATCTTGTTGCCCTTCCTGGAGGGGTGGTCTCCCCGGATGGACGTCCCTGATCGCCAGGTCACCGGCGCCAGTCCGGAATAGGAGGCCAGATGCCCGGCGGTGGCGAAGTGTTTACCGACGACTTCGGTGAGGATCCTGGCTTCGGTCCTGATCCCGACCGCCGGTATCGAGCTCAGGACGAGGTGAAGAGGGTGGGCCTCCACGAGCGCCTCGACCCGGGTATGGCCTTCGACACGGGCTTTACGCAGACCGGCGAGCATGCCTGCCAGTTGGGGCAGCACGATGCCGGCTCCGGCGGTGCCGGCGACGACCACGGTTTGCTCGCCGAGGGCGGTAAAGATATCGGCTGCCCAGTGTTTGCCTGCCCGCGGGGCGAACTTGGCCAGGTACGTGGCCACCCGTGCCTGGCCGGCGGTCTTCAGTGCGGTGGGGGTCGGATATTTCACCAGCATCTCCGCCATTGCCGGGTGGTCCAGGTGTGCGCCGATCACCCGTTCGAGGGCCGGGTGGATCTGGGTCAGAAGCCCGCGGATACGGTTTGATGTAGCGGTGGTCTGCTGGGTCAGATCATCATCAAAACCGCACAGCATCGACAGCTCGGCGATCTGCTCATCGGCGACCTCGATCGAGCGCAGGGTGTGCGGCATCGTCCGGGCTGCCTCGGCGATGATGTACGCGTCCCGGGCATCGGTTTTAGCCTCGCCGGGGTGCAGATCCGCGATCCGGCGCATCGCCAACCCGGGCAGGTAACCGACCAGGATTCCGGCGGCCCGGGCCGTCGCCACCGGCAGCGCACCAATGGTGGCGGGCTGGTCCACGACCAGCAGTAGCGTGCCGTTTTTGGCCAGTGTGTCGATGATCGCCCGCAGCTTCGCTTCGTCCTGAGGCAAAGCCTTATCGAGCAGCTTCTTCCCGGATTTATCCAGCGCCACCGCGTGGTGATTGCTCTTGCCGACATCGACTCCGCTGAAGACATCGATACTCTCGTAATCCTTAATCAACCTCAAAACCTCCCGCATCCGAGACCTGTAAAACAGCGCTGGTCTGTCCTGCGGCGACAAGAGTCGGCATCCACGTTACGGCTGACCTGCCACGATAAAAACTGCCGCTGGTCCGGTCCCTATTAGCGATCCCCTGACACCTATCGGATCCCGGTGACATCACCCCCCGGATCATTGAAGACTGGGGGCATAAATCATGCCGGGAACCAACAGGCCAGCAACCCAATTCTTACTCAATTAGGGGCTACTAAAAAGGTACCGGGGGATTCCGGGGCGCGGCCTGTGACGGCCTGGACCATTCCGGCGCTGGCACCGGCACTGGCACTGGCACTGCTGGCTGTACCGGAAGGGGATGGGCATTCGGGTCTTCCGTGGACGGATTCTGGGCTGAGCCGAACGGCAAAATACTCATTGCTGGTACTCACTTCCTTCGCCGGCATTACCCGGACAGGTTCAACGGTCGCAGACTGCATCAGCCCGATCTCAGCCCCTGCAACAGGGCTCCCGTGTGGTCGTAACCGAACATACACGGGGAATACCGTCGGTGGCCAGTCGTAGGCTCAATACATGCTTGAATTACGTCCGGCCGCCTTGGCCGAATTTTCCCTGCTGCCGGCCATCGAGGCCGCTTCGGATACCATCCTGACCGAAATTGCCGGCCAGCGCCTGACGCGCCCTATGCCGTCCGGGGCCGGCGCCGCGGAGTTCGCCGCGGCGTTGCACATCATGGTCGCCGGCAGACCTGCGGTGGCCTTCGTCAGGCTGGAGGAAGTCGATGGCCAGGCCCATCTGGAACAGCTCTCCGTACAGCCGGACTTCGCCCGACACGGGATAGGCCGCGCGCTGATCCACGCCGCGGTCGCTTGGGCCAGGGAGTGTGGGTACCACGCGATGACGCTCACCACCTTCGCCGACGTGCCGTTTAATGCGCCGTTTTATGCCAGCTGCGGCTTCGCCGTGGACAGTTCGCCGGGCCCGGAACTTCTCCGGCGCCGCAATCACGAACGCGAGCTCGGCCTGGATGCGCTGGGGGATCGTGTGGTGATGCGGATCAGCCTCGATGGCAAATACCCCCAGGCGTAAAGCACCCGCTCATCGTCCGGGACGGTTCCGGCGTTTTACCGCAGCGTCGGGCTGCCCCGGCAGGTTCACCGGGCGTCGGGCCGGCCCTGGTGCTTCACCGGAAGCCTCGTCATGAACTGACGCTTCAACCTGAAGTTTCGTCGACATGGAATAAATTGAAGCTTCAAGTAATTGATCTGGATAAGGGCCACGAACAGCACGTCGGCCACCAGTCGAATCCAACGCATATCACCGCAGCGGCCGAGGCTGTCACATCACCCACCGACACCGTCAGGAGCATGACATGACCCCCACCACCTCGCCCCAGGACCTGCTCCCGGCCGACCTCGCCATGAGCACCGTGCTGCTTAAAGTGGGGGACATGAATGTCATGTCCGCCTACTATCAGCAGGCGCTGGGCCTGGATATCGTCACTGAGGCCGACGGCGGTCTTTACCTGGGACGGGAAAGTACTGCGCTGGTGCATCTCGCCCCGGCGCCGGGGCTGCAGGTGGGCCGCCGCGGGGAGGCCGGCCTGTTCCACACGGCGCTGCTGTTCGAGGACCAGGCCTCTCTGGCGGCCACGGTCGCCAGCGCCGCGCAGTTTGAGCCGCACGCCTTCGTCGGCAGCGCCGACCATCTGGTCAGCGAGGCGTTTTACTTCACCGATCCGGAGGGCAACGGCATCGAGTTGTACTACGACAGGCCGCGGACGCAATGGCAGTGGGAGGACGGGCAGGTGGCCATGGACTCGCTGGCCCTGTCCCCGCAGCAGTACCTCGACGAGCACCTCACCGAAGCGGTTCTGGCCGGTCAGCGGCAGCAGCATGCCGCCGTCGGCCACGTCCACCTGCAGGTCGGTGACGTGCAGAGCGCGCACGACTTCTACGTGGACACGCTGGGTTTCGAGAAGACGGCCAGCTGGCACGGTCAGGCCCTGTTTGTCTCCGCCGGCGGCTATCATCACCACATGGCCATGAATGTCTGGAACAGCCGGGGTGCCGGGCCGCGCAAGGACACGCTCGGACTCGGTGAGGTGCTGATTGCGCTGCGCAGGAAGGACGACGTCGGCGCTCTTGCCGAGCGGCTGGCCCACCATGGAGTCGCCGCGGCCAACACCGGCGCCGAACTGGTCTTCGCGGATCCGTGGAACAATCGGATCCGCGTTACTGTGGACACTGAGGCAGGCGCCTGAGTACGGCACGGCGGCTGCAAGACCATCGACGTTGGAGGCCGCAGCCTTGTCCACACTTTCGGAATTCTTCATAGCTGACCACCGCAGTGCCGTGGCCCACGCGCATGCCCTGGACGCGGGCAAGACCCCGCCAACGCAGCTGTCCCGGCTGGAAGTGCCGGATCTGACGGACCTGGATGTGGAGATCCTAGCCGAACTGGCCGTCAAAGCCGTCCATGCGACGGGGACCGACTGCGAGCTGGGACTGGTGGACATTGAACTGGACACGCTTTTCGTCGTGCCGGAAGCAGTGGCGGTGGTCTTTGCGGAACTGAAGGATCTGGAAGACCAGGACGATGTGACTGCGCTGGCCGCCGCCTGGGCGCAGACCGAGGAAATGTCGACGACGGCGGACGTCACCGAGCCGGTGGTGCGTGCGCTGTCCGAGCTGGCATCCGGGGCTGACGAGGACGCGATGATCAGCCTGTACTTCTGGTCCGAATAACCAGCGCCCGGCGGGCCGGCCGCGCTGTCGTCCCGGGTCGGATTGATCTGGCATAATGGGAAGGTACTCGATCCGCGCGGCCCCTCTCTCCGTGTGCCGATCCTGTCCTTAGAACCCTAACGATCGGCCCGCCCCACGGGAGCGTGACATAGGGTTTGCCCTCTTCAGAACCAGGAGTGACCACAAAAGTGGCCGTAAAGATTCGCCTTAAGCGCTTTGGTAAAATGCGCGCACCGTATTACCGCATCGTTGTTATGGACGCGCGCGCCAAGCGCGACGGCCGTGCGATCGAAGAAATCGGCAAGTACCACCCGACCGAGGACCCCTCGTACATCGAGGTAGTTTCCGAGCGCGCCCAGTACTGGCTTGGGGTTGGCGCCCAGCCGTCCGAGCAGGTCGCCGCGATCCTGAAGATCACCGGTGATTGGCAGAAGTTCAAGAACCTGCCCGGCCAGGAAGGCACCTTGCGTGTCAAGGCCGACAAGGTTCCCTTCGTAGCTCCCGAGAAGTCCTCGGTCATCGTCAAGGAGGCCATCACCACGAAGGCCAAGAAGGACGACGCTCCGGAAGCAGCTGCAGAGACGACTGAGGCGTAGTCAGGATGCTTTCCGAAGCGCTCGAGCACTTGGTCCGGGGGATCGTTGACAGTCCAGATGATGTCAAGGTCAGCGTCAAGAACAACCGCCGCGGGGAATCCCTCGAGGTGCGCGTTCACCAGGACGACCTGGGCCGGGTGATCGGACGTCAGGGCCGGACGGCGCGCGCACTGCGCACCGTTATTGCCGCACTGGCCAACGGCGAACCGGTGCGCGTCGACGTCGTCGACACCGACCGCCGCCGCTGACTCACTGCAGCGCAGCAGCACGGTTTTTTCTGAACGCAACAGTCAAGGATTTTGGCCCCGGCACCGTAATGGTGCCGGGGCCAGTCTTTTTTCACCGGCCGGGCTCGGCCGCCATCAGCGGATCGCGTGGATATTCGCGCCCCGGAAACAGCAAAGAGGAGTTCTTATGCAGGTTCAGGTTGCCCGGATCGGCAAGCCGCATGGCATCAAGGGTGAGGTCACCGTTCAGGTGCTCACGGATGCTCCGGAGAACCGATTCGTTCCCGGGGTTGAGCTGACGGTGGAGCCGGCCACGCTGGGTCCGCTGACAGTGGTCAGCGCCCGCTGGAACAAGGACATTCTACTGCTCGCCTTCGACGGAGTGATGACCCGTAATCGTGCGGAGGAACTGCGCGGGGGCAAACTATTCGTGGAGTCCGACGAGGTGGACGACGACGACGACGATGACGCATGGTATGAGCACGAGCTGGTCGGCCTGGAAGTTCGTGTCGGGTCCGAGGTGGTGGGGAAGGTCAGCGGACTGAACACCATGCCGGTGCAGGACCTGCTGATCGTTACCACCGCAGCGGGCGAGGAGATTCTGGTGCCGTTCGTGGCGGAGATCGTGCCCGAGGTCAACATTGCCGACGGCTATCTGCTGCTGACTCCTCTGGAAGGGCTGTTCACGGTGAATGCTGAGCCTGGGGAAGAAGCGGCCGTGACGGATACGCGCAATACTGCGGATGCGACCGGGGAAAATGGACCTGCCGGGGAAGATGGCGCTGCCGGGAAAGACGCCGGATAGATGCGCGTCGATGTCATCAGTATCTTCCCTGAGTATCTGGCCCCGCTGGAGCTGAGCCTCATCGGGAAGGCCCGCCAGGACGGCATCCTGGATCTGCGCGTGCACAACCTGCGGGATTTCACCACGGACCGGCACCGTACCGTCGATGACACCCCGTACGGCGGCGGCGCCGGCATGGTCATGAAACCGGAGCCGTGGGCCCTGGCCCTCGAATCGGTGGCCGGGTCCCTTCCGCCGGTGACCGACCATCTGAGCCCCGACGATCACGGGGCGGCCGGGTCCCTTCCGCCGGTGGCCGACCATCTGAGCCCCGATGAACTTGGGGAGAGTGCCGCGCCGCGGTCCCCGGCGAAGCCGACCCTGATTGTGCCGTCCCCTGCAGGCGAGGTTTTTGATCAGGCATTGGCGTACCGGCTGGCCGAGGAAGAGCACCTCGTTTTCGCCTGCGGGCGCTACGAAGGCATCGACGAGCGCGTGCTGGAATGGGCGGCCGGCCCGTACGCGGTCCGGCCCGTCAGTCTCGGAGACTACGTCCTCAACGGCGGGGAGGTTGCCGTGCTGGCCATGGTGGAGGCCATCGGGCGTCTGCTGCCGGGGGTAATCGGCAATCCCGAATCGCTCGTGGAAGAATCCCACGCAGACGGACTGCTGGAATACCCGGTGTACACCAAGCCTTCCTCTTGGCGTGGGCGCGACATCCCGGACGTTCTGCTCAGCGGCAACCACGGCAGGATCGCCTCGTTCCGCCGGGACGAGCAACTGCGCCGCACCGTGGCACGCCGGCCGGACCTGATCGCCGCCCTTGACCCGGCATGCCTGAGCAAAGCGGAACGCGCCACGCTGTCGGATCTGGGTTACGTCGTCGTCGGCGGCCGTCTCAGCCCAGCCGCGTGCACTCAGACCGTTGGCGGACCGTGACAGAACCTCCCGCCCGTGAGATTCTCTAGATAGGTCCGCGTTGACGGACACCCAGCCCAGGGAGGAAGCGGCCATGCCAGAAGAGTCAGGTATCCGCCAGGACTTGCTGGACCGCATCGAAGGGAAGCGGGACGGCGTTAACGCCTATCTGCACCGGGTTCGGCCCCGCCGCAACCGGCTGACCAACATCAGCATTATCGGCAGTGCTCTTGCCGCGGTCCTTACTGCCGGGCCCGCCCTGGGCGGCGCTCCCTTTTCCTCCGGCGTCCAGCACATCCTATCGCTCCAGGACGACTCGACGGTCTGGCGGGTGCTCTGTCTGGCGGCGCTGGTAACGTCGGTTTCGGCCACCATCGCCACCAACCTGTCCAAATCCCAGGATATCTCCGCCGAGGTTATTGCCGCGGAGGCCTGCGACGCGGAGCTTGAGGGGCTGCGGACCTCGCTGGAGTTCGGCATGCTGCCCATCAAGGAGGCCGTCAAGCTGTACCAGCAGTATGTGGCGAAGGTGCCGTTTGTCGAGGACACTCCCGCCCGTTAGCCCGCCGGTGCCGGACCGGTGATTAACCCCGCCGGGGGGCCATGTGGCAGAATAGAACATTGTGTCCACTGGGTCCGCACCTGCCACAGGGGGAGCGTGACCACCGCAGCGGCACACCGGCCTTCCCCCAGCGGAACCGCCGGTCAAAACCAAACTTTCGGCGGAAACCTCCGCGGGCCTTTCGGGCTCCGGGCGTGGCTGCCGTGACACAAAAGCGAATTACCCGTGGCGTTCGCCAGGAGTGACACTATGCACATCCTCGATTCAGTCGATGCAGCCAGCCTGCGTACGGACGTCCCCGACTTCCGCGCCGGTGACACCCTCAAGGTTCATGTCAACATCATTGAAGGCAACCGCTCCCGCGTCCAGGTTTTCCAGGGCTTCGTGCTCGGGCGCCATGGCGACGGTCTGCGTGAAACCTTCTCGGTCCGCAAGGTCTCGTTTGGAGTCGGCGTAGAGCGTAAGTTCCCGGTGCACTCCCCGATCATTGAAAAGATCGAGGTTGTTTCCAAGGGTGACGTACGCCGTGCCAAGCTGTACTACATGCGTAACCTGCGCGGCAAGGCTGCCAAGATCAAGGAAAAGCGCGATATCGTTCCCGCCAAGTAAGGGATCCGCACTTTGAACCAAACGGAACGCCGGTCCAGGAAACTGGGCTGGCGTTTTGTTGTGCTGGCCGTGGTGCTGGTGGTGATTGTCAGCGCCGTGATCCGCAGCTGCTGGCTGGACGTCTATTACATCCCCTCGGAGTCCATGGAGCCATATCTGCTGACCGGGGACCGGGTGCTGGTGTCCCGCACGGACTACGCCTCCGCTACGGTCCAGCGCGGCGACGTCGTCGTCTTCGACGGCCGTGGCTCGTTTGCCCCGCTGAACAGCGGCAAGGGTCCCGTAGCTGACGCCGTCCAGACCGTCGGGGTCTGGTTGGGGGTGGCCGGAAGCGACACGGTGTACGTCAAACGCGTCATCGGCGTTGCCGGCGACCGGGTCAGGTGCTGTTCGACGGACGGCCGGCTGGAAGTCAACGGCGCGCCGCAGACGGAACCATACCTGTTCCGGCGCGACCGGCCCAGCGATTTGTCCTTTGACGTGGTGGTCCCGCAGGATAAATTGTGGCTGATGGGGGACCACCGCTCCGTCTCGGCTGACTCGCGGTCGCTGCTCGGGGCGCCCGGCGGCGGTATGGTTTCGGTAGAAAAAGTCATTGGCAGGCCGGTCCGGATTCTCTGGCCACTAAACCGCTTTGGACCGCTTGAGCGCACCGCATCCGAGCACCTTGCGTCTGCTCACGTAAAGTCTGATCACATAACGGTGCCGGCAATCATGCCGGCACCGCCGGCTACACAGAAGGACGCACAGTAAATGCCGCAGAACATCCCCGGCATCCCCGGCGAGTCTGAGCCGCGCAGTCCGAAGACGGACGACGACGGCGACGCTGCCGGCAGCGCCGACCGCGCCGCGGGTGGTCGGCTCCAGGGCGCTGCTGGCGGCGGCGACAAGCGCACGGCGGGCACGGCGTCGGTCGGATCCGAACGGCACATCCACGGGGTGCATTCCGCTTCCTCGCACCCTGCCGGGCACGGGGCTCATTCGGCGGCCGCACCCGATCACGACAAAACAGCCGGTGAGCGGCTGCGGCGCGGTGCACTGGCCTGGCTGAAGGAAGTCGGCACGATCATTGTGATCGCCCTGGTGCTGTCCTTCCTGATCAAGACCTTCCTGTTCCGCGCCTACTGGATTCCGTCGGGTTCGATGGAGAACACGCTGGAAGAAAACGACCGGATCTTCGTCAACCTGTTGGTCCCGCGTCCGTTTGCCCTCGAGCGCGGCGACATCGTGGTGTTCAAGGACAGCCAGCAATGGTTGCCGCCTGCCGCGCCGCAGCCGGCCGGCCCGCTGAGCTGGGTCAAGGATTCCCTGATGTTTGTCGGCCTCGTTCCTGACGAATCCCAGCAGCACCTGGTCAAACGCGTGATCGGGCTGCCGGGGGACAGAGTCATCTGCTGCGACGCGGGCGGCAAAATCACCGTCAACGGGCAGCCGCTGAACGAGCCCTACCTGTATCCCGGTGCGGCACCCGCCGATCCGTCCAAGCCATTCGACGTAACGGTCCCACCCAACGAACTATGGGTGATGGGCGATCATCGCAACAATTCAGCGGACTCCCGCGCCCATGTGAACACGCCGGGGAAGGGCTTCGTGCCGATCTCCGACGTCGAGGGGAGAGCCACCGTCATCGCCTGGCCATTCAACCGGCTGGCCATTCTGGGGAACTATCCGGACGTGTTCGGGAATGTTCCGGCTCCGTCCCCCGCCGCGGCGACCGGTACTTCTAAACCCTCCCAAGGCAGGTAAAGACGGTCCGGCCATGAGCACCTTTCCAAAAGCCGCAGCCCCGCGGGCCGAAGCTCTTCGCTCCGCGCCCCGCGCCACGCCGCAGGCGGCTCAACAAGTGGCTCCGCAAGCGGCTCAGAAGGGACGCTCTAAACCGACGTCCAAGGCCGCGGGAAGGAAGTCGGCCGCCGGCCAGGGCACCGGCACAACGGCAGCACCGACTCTGGTCTACGAACGCTCCTTCCTGTCCGACGGACACCGCCTGATTGCCGGCTGCGACGAGGTGGGCCGGGGTGCCTTGGCCGGGCCTGTCAGCGTCGGCATGGTGGTCATCGATGCCTCATCGCAGCGGGAGCTGCCCAAGGTCCGGGACAGCAAACTGCTCACCCCGGCGGCGCGGGTCGAACTGGTGCCGCAGATCAAAGACTGGGCCGTAGGCTACGGAATCGGGCATGCCACCGCCGCTGAGGTTGACGCCGTCGGCCTGATCGCCGCCCTGCGGCTGGCCGGAACGAGGGCGTGGCTGCAGGTGCTCGAATCGGGTGTCACGCCGGAAGCAGTCATTCTGGACGGCAATCACAACTGGCTCTCGCCCCGGACGGAACCCGGGGCGGCAACGCAGGAGCAGCCACACACACAGCTGTCAGTACAGATGCCCGAACAGGCACAGCAGCCGTTCAGTCTTTTTGACGAGGACTCGGACCTGGCTTCGGTGGCGACAACCGGGATGGAGCTGACGCCCGGTCCGGTGGCTATGCCGGAGAGGGTGCGGACCGCGGAAACGGGATGGACCACAGGTCCAGCGCCGGACGGGACCACAGGATCAAAGCCGGACCTAGCCGAAGAGGCGAGCGCCGCCGTCGTCCTTTCCTGCGACGCTCCGGTGTTCACCAAAATCAAGGCCGATTTGCAGTGCCTGAGCGTCGCTGCCGCCAGCGTGCTGGCCAAGGTCGAGAGGGACGGCATGCTGACCGAGCTCGACGCCGTCCTCCCGGACTTCGGTTGGGCCGTCAACAAGGGCTACGCCACGGCCGCGCACCGCGCCGCGATCGCCCTGCACGGGCCTTCGCAGTACCACCGGAAGAGCTGGCGGCTGACCGCTGAGATCGATCCCGCGGCCAGGGCAGGCTCGGGTAAGGGATGATGGAACCATGAGTGCCGAAGATCTGGAAAACTACGAGACCGACATGGAGCTCCAGCTCTATCGTGAATACCGTGACGTTGTGGGGCTTTTCAGCTACGTTGTGGAAACGGAACGCCGGTTTTACCTGGCCAATCACGTTGACCTGCAGGCACGCTCGGCCGACGGCGAGGTTTACTTCGATCTGACGCTGCAGGACGCCTGGGTCTGGGACGTTTACCGTTCCGCCCGTTTCGTGAAGAATGTCCGCGTCATCACATTTAAGGACGTCAACGTCGAAGAGCTGGTTAAATCCGACGATCTGACGATTCCCAAGGACGGACCGCTGGGCAACTAGCCCTCTACAGCCGGTCCGGGGCCCTGCAGTGCCCACATCTGCGGCACCGCCACTTCCTAGTGCCCGGGAGCACCAGCCACGCTGGTGGTGGAGGTGCTCATGAAAGCGAAGGACGTTCTCGGACGACGCGGCGAAGTCCTGGCCGCGGACTACCTGGAAGACCGCGGCATCCGGGTGATCGACCAGAACTGGCGGTGCCGCAGCGGAGAAATTGACCTTGTCGCCTTCGACGGGACGTGCCTGGTGATTGCCGAGGTCAAGACCCGGCGTTCGTTGCGCTATGGGCACCCCTTCGAGGCCATTACGCCAGCCAAGCTGAACAGGCTGCGCACTTTGGCTGTGCTGTGGTCCCGGGACCATGGCGTCTTCCCGCCCTCGATCCGCATCGATGCGGTGGCCGTGCTCGACGACGGCGTGGCTGAACCCGTGCTGGAGTATCTGAAGGGCGTGGGATAGCCCGGTCGAAGATGTCCCCGCAATCCGGTGCTACCCCAGCCGGGTAAGAAGGTGGTTCGGCAACCGATTCCCCGGGGCGCGGCCGCGGATCTCCAATAGCTCGCGCGCGTGTGCCTGCAGGCGCCTGTCCTCGTCGGAGCGCGGCAGGAAGGTCGGAACCGGGACAGCGGTGCCGCTTTCGTCGCGGGCCACCATGACGGTTAGGCAATAGGTCGTCAGGTGCATCTCTCGGCTCTTGGGCTCACCTGACCTCACATGAACGGCAATATGCATTCCCTTGTTGCCCGTGTAGACCAGCCTCGCTTCAACCTCCACCACATCTCCGATCAACAACGGTCGGTAGAAACGCACTCCACCGGAAAAGACGGCCACCGTGTCCATGCCGCAGTACCGGGAGGCACAGACGTAAGCGGCTTCATCAATCCAAGCCATGACAGTACCGCCGTGGACTTTGCCTCCCCAATTCACGTCGGTCGGCGATGCAAGGAAACGCAACGTCACCCGTTCCGCTGTTCCGGCTGCGGTGTATTCCTGACGACTCATCGCCGCAACGATTTCTTCACGCACCGTGATCCGTGCGACGGCCTGGTCCCTTTTTTCGATTTCCGGGATTGTCCTTGGCACATACGGTGATACCGGGACCGGCTTGCCGTCAGGACCTACTGCCACAAAGATCACCAAGCACTGGCTCCGCATGGTCGCTTCGCCGCCGCGCACATCCCCGGAAGAAACCACTGTCTGAATGTGAAGGGAAGAGCGTCCCGTATAAATAATGGTCGCTTCAACCTCAACCATGTCTCCGCTGTTAACCGGATCGGCAAAGTGGATGTTCCCCACGTAGGCGGTGACGCAGTAGGACTTTGCCCACCCGACTGCGACGGCATAAGCGGCCTTGTCAACCCAGGCAAGGACAGTGCCCGCGTCTACGGAACCACTGTGCCCAATGTCCGTTGGTGCGGCGAGGAAACGCAAGGTTACGACGTTACTGGCTGTCTCATTCATTGGATCCGGTCTCCTCCGTGGCGTTCCTTGTGCAGGATCAATCCGGCGGATCACGCGCACCGGTGATACTGCCTCCACCATTCTGTCTTGAAATGCTGTCCTGAAGACCTTCGTTAGGTCGTGTGACGTTCGTTACTGGCTCCGATTGTGGCTATAGTCACTCGGCCGGTACGGAGCCGTCGCCGGTATGGATCAGGTCGTAGGGCAGCGTGTGGGCGAGCCCACCAGGCTTGGCCACCATAGCGTCATCTTGATTGCTTCGTTGAAATCCGCTCCGGTGTGGCGGATGAACAACTCCACTGCCTGGTCGGGGTGCCCGGAACCCAGGGCCTCCTGCCGGCGTTGGGCGAAGTCAGCCGCGGGCTCTCTTGGACGTTCCCGGTCAGGTAGGGCGGTTCGTAGACTGCGAGCTTCGTAATCGGCACTCCGCCTGCCGCGGCCTCGAGTGCGAGGATTCCACCCGAGGAGTGGCCGTAGACAGACGCGGTCCCGCCCACCGCGTTGACCAGCGTCCGAAGGTCTTCAACGACCGTCAATAACGCTGCGGCACAGGGCGTGCTGCGTCACCTGGGGCTCTAAGTCACCCAAGTCAGAGAAGACCTCGTCAGGGGTCTGCATCATCGCATCGCACCACGCTGACGCGCGTTGAAGGTTTCCCCATATCGGCATTCGTTTCCCTCGTCGGTGTTGGGTGGGACTATCAGAGTGCGCATGGCCATCAATACCGACGGAAGGACCTGACGTGAGCGACGATGGAGAACGGCAACGGGCGCGGGAGCCGGAGGACTTGAGCCGGTTCTTTGCCGAGAGAGCGAATACCGGTGATGTGGAGGGTCTCGTGGCGCTTTATGAACCTGACGCGGTCCTTGCCTTGCCTAATGGGGACGTGGCGGCCGGTGCGCAGGCCATCCGCGACGCTTACCAAGCGCTCCTGGCCGGTCGGCCCGCATTTAACAACGGTTACCAGGCACCCGCGTTGGTGAACGGGGAATTCGCACTTACCTCTACTGTCCTCCCGGGCGGAGCGACTGCCGAGCTGGCGCGACGTCAACCAGATGGCACGTGGCTATGGGTAATTGATCGGCCCAACATCCTTGCTCCAACATGACGATGGGTCGTTCAAGGTCCCGCTCAGTTCGTCCCGGTCCTCCTGGCCGACGATAGGCTCGAAGACGACAAGGGTGAATCGCGCTGTCCGTGTCTGAGCGGTCGCCTGTTTGTCGGGCTGATTCCAGGCATATGTGTGCGCAATTGTGCCGGTAAATGATGCGGAGTCGCCGGTGTTGAGTATTTCGGTTTCCTCGCCCAGGACCAGTCGGACCGCGCCTTGGCGGACCTGGATCAGTTCCCGGGTTCCGGCCGGGTGGGGGCCGCCCTCATAACTGTCGCCGGGTCCGAGGGTCCAGTCCCAGAGTTCCACGACTTTCGGCGGTGCGGTTCCGGCGACGAGTTTCGCGCTTCCGCCGGCTTTACCGCGCCAAAGGACGGGTGCCTCGTCGCGCCGTGTGACCTCGAGGCTCGGTTCTCTGGTGACGGCCAGCAGCTGGGGCAGTCCGATCCCCAACGCATCGGACAGAGCCAGCAAGGAAGCGAGGGTCGGATTGGTTTGCCCCTTTTCGACCTGAATCAGCAGGCGGCGGCTCACCCCGGCTGTGCCCGCCAGACGGTCCAGGCTCCATCCTCTTGCCAGACGCGAGGCCCGCACCGTGCCCCCGATCGCCGCCGTCACGTTTTCAAGGTCCATGCGGCCATGCTACCGTTCCAACAGTGCATTAGAGTGCACTATTCGAGCGTACTCTGGTCCTGCCCGGAAGGATCCTGTTGCGGGAAGGTCTTGCTGAATGAGTGTCTTGTTCTCGCTTGGGGCGTCCTTGCTGTGGGGCACCGCGGACTTTCTCGGCGGACGGGCGAGCCGGAGGCTGCCGCTCCTGACGGTCATGCTCTTCAGCCAAGTGGCGGGTCTCCTTGGGTTATTGCTGGTCCTGGCCTTCCGTCAACACGTCGACTTTGGCGCCGGAGGTTGGGGCATGGCTGCCGGGATCACAAGCCTGGGCAGCCTCGCCTGCTTTTACCGCGCTTTGGCGGTCGGGACGATGAGTATCGTGGCCCCGATAGTCGCCACGTCCGCAGCGGTTCCGGTGATCGCCGGATTCGCGATGGGCGAACGGCCTTACCCCGCCGCCGTCGGCGGAATCGTCCTCGCCCTGATCGGTGTGGTCCTGGCAAGCCGGCAACCAACACGTGCGCCGGTCACTGACCATCACCGGAGCATCGTTCTGGCCCTCGTCGCGGCATTTCTGTTAGGACTTCAGCTGGTTTTTCTTCAGCAGGCAGGGCATGTCGATGCCTTCACAGGCGTGGCCGCGAGCCGACTGACGAGCGTCGCCTGCTTTTCCCTTATCGCCCTTTTCGCCCGGCCGCCCGTAGCGGTCCGGCAGCTGCCCGGCGTCGCCCTCATCGGGGTGCTCGATACCGCAGCCAACCTCGCCTTCACTGTAGCCACGCTGAACGGTTCGCTCCCCGTCGTCGCCGTCTTGAGCAGCCTTTTCCCCATGGTTACCGTGGCTCTGGCCTATCTGCGCCTCCACGAGCGGCTGACCCGCGCCCAGCTCGTCGGCATTGCCGTGGCCGTCACCGGTGTTCTACTGATCGTAAGCGCGTAAAGGAGACGAATAATCATAACCCTGCCCGATACGTGCGGGTTCGACTGGATCTTCATAACGAGTGCCAGGCGGGACGGATCCCGCCTGGCACGGAGTTCCGGACCAGACTGGGATTGACAGGAACCGCCATCTCTTGACTACTTTGAAGCAGTTGATGGATGGCGCGAGCTGGGTAACTTGTCCTCTACAGCGGGCTCGGACATCCGAGCCGCCCACATCTTGGATCGTTCCGCTTCCGATGCTCAGGCCTGTGCGCCACCCTGATGGTGGAGGTGCTCATGAAAGCGAAAGATGCTGTTGGCTGGCTGACCCGGATGCAGGTTCTTGGCATGCCGTGTCCCGGGGAGCACAGGGTTCCCCTGCTCCCGATCTGCATCGACACCGCGTCGGTGCCCGGTGACGGCGTGTGCGAATCCGTGCTGAAGTCTCTAAAGGGCGTGGGATAGGTGTCCATGGGCCGGGCTTTTTCGGTGGCCTTGGTAGGGCTGGAGGGGCACATCGTTGAGGTCGAGGCGGATATCGGACAGACCCTGCCGAATTTTGTGCTGCTGGGTCTTCCCGACGCGTCCCTGAATGAGGCCAAAGAGAGGATCCGGGCCGCGGCCCACAATTCCGGCATTCCCCTGAGCAGACGCAAGATCACCGTCAATCTGGTGCCCGCGTCGTTGCCGAAGAAGGGGTCGGCATTTGATCTGGCCATCGTGATGGCTGCGCTGAGTGCTGCCGGGGACGTGCGCGGCACCGGCCGTACCGTTTTCATAGCGGAGTTGGGGTTGGATGGCAGGTTGCGTCCGGTGCGCGGGATTCTCCCGGCCGTGATGGCGGGCATGCGGGCGGGGTTCAGCGAATTCGCCGTGGCGGCGGCGAATCTCGGAGAAGCCCAGCTGGTGCCCGGGGCGAATGCCAGGGGGTATCAGTCGCTGGCTAGGGTGGCCCTGGATTTTGGGGCCAATGCGCAGGAGCTGATGTTGGAGGACATCGGTGACGCGGAACCTTCGTTCTCTGCGGCAGCAGCAGTCGGCGAGCCGTCAGTGGGGCCGGATCTGATCGATGTTGCCGGTCAGGCCGAGGCGCGGATGGCGCTGGAGGTCGCCGCCGCGGGCGGCCATCACCTGCTGCTGGTGGGTCCTCCGGGTGCCGGGAAGACGATGCTGGCCGAGCGGCTGCCGGGGCTATTGCCGGACCTCGATGATGCCGAGGCAATGGAGGTGACGGCCATTCATTCGCTGGGCGGCCGCGATCAGGTCCTTTCGCTGATCCGCCGGCCGCCTTATGAGCGGCCGCACCACACCGCCAGTACCGTCGCCATCATCGGAGGGGAAGCGGCCTTCCCCATCCCGGTTCCGCCTCCCGGGCCCATCGAGGTGTGCTGTTCCTCGACGAGGCAAGAAAATCGCGAGCACCCCACACTTCTCGTTCATTTTACCAGCCGGTCGGGTGCGACAAGGCTAGCGGGGAGTTCAGCCTTGGCCAGTTACGCTCCAGCCGTCGTCCGGGCTCGGCAGTGCTCATGGGCTGCAACTCTGCGGCAGCGTTGCTGGTGAAAGCTCTTTTTCGTCCCATCACTGACGGACGGGCTGGTCCCACGGTGGTGTGCAGCTGGTGCGGGTATTCAAGGGCTTCATCAGTCCCGGTGCCCGCAGGTTTGCGCCATGGAAATGTGCGTCCGCTTCGCGGCCGACCGTTAATTCCGGCCCGCAAAAAGAGCACGGTCCGGTCCCCACTATTTTTTGGTTGCTGTCCTTATGGTGTTGACGGGTGGTTCTGTGGCCGTTGTAGGGTCGTGGCTACCCAGGGGAGGCGGGTATGGCTTTGGTTGCTGTGGCCGGACGATCCAGGTCGTGACGGCTTCGAAGGATTGGCCGCCCGCACTCTCCGCGATGACCCGACCGCTGATTGAGAGACGCGACATGATCGCCGGATAAGGACACGACGGCGCGGTTATCTGCTGGGATTTCACCCATCCGACAGACTGGAGGCCTGTTTTGACGAAATTGTGGGCCGGTATCGATGCCGGCAAAGCCCATCATCACTGCGTCGTGATCGACGCCGAGGGAAACCGGCTGCTCTCGCAGAGAATCCCTAACGACGAACCGGCTCTGCTGGAGCTCATCGCCAACGTCCTGGAACTCGGCGACGGGGACGAGGTTATCTGGGCGACGGACCTGAACCACGGCGGGCCGGCGCTGCTGATCGCCATCCTCGCCGCCCACGGCCAGAACGTCCTGTACATCCCGGGCCGAATCGTCCACCACGCCTCCAAGCTTTACCGTGGGGAGGGCAAAACGGATGCGAAAGACGCCGCTGTAATAGCTGACCAGGCCCGGATGCGCCGCGATCTGCAGCCGCTGCGGGCCGGGGACGAGATCAGCACCGGGCTGCGGATCCTCACCGCCCGCCGGGCCGACAAATCCGCGGACCGGGTCCGGGCCATCAACCGTCTGCAGGCCCAGCTGCTCGAGTACTTCCTGGCCCTGGAGCGTGCCTTTGACTACAGCCGCTCCAAAGCCGCCCTGTTCCTGCTCACCAAACACCGCACACCGGACGGGATCCGCCGCACCGGTCAGGCCAGGCTTCAGGCCTGGTTGAAGAAACACGGCGCCCGCTCCTCCGCCGCGATCGCCACCGCTGCGGTCGATGCCGCGAAATCCCAGCACACCACCGTCCCCGCCCAGCACATCGGGGAACTGATGGTCGCCGCCCTCGCACAGGAAATCATCACCCTGAACAAGGAACTGGCCGAGCTGGACGCGCTGATCAGCGAGAAAGTCACCGAACACCGGCACACCCGGACCCTGCTGAGCATGCCCGGCTTCGGCCCCGTCCTCGCCGCCGAATTCCTCGGCGCCACCGGCGGAGACCTCACAGTCTTTGAAACCGCGGACCGGTTCGCCGGCGTTGCCGGCCTCGCCCCCGTGCCCAGGGACTCGGGCAGGATCACCGGAAACCACCACCGGCCCCGGCGCTATGACCGCAGGTTCCTCCGGGTGTTCTACCTCTCTTCACTCTCGGCGCTGAAAAGCTGCCCGGCCTCCAGGGCCTACTACGACCGCAAACGCGGTGAAGGGAAAACCCACATCCAGGCGATGCTCTCCCTGGCCCGGCGCCGCCTGAACGTCCTCTGGTGCCATGCTCCGCGACGGCACCACCTACACCCCGCCCCGGGCTCCGGAAGCCCGGCTGGCAGCCCGGCTGGCTGCCTGACACCGCGTACGTGCCCGCTCGACCGGTTCCTCCGTCCTGCGGACGGCGGCGCTGCCGGGCCCTCAAGGAGGAACCACCGGACGGCAATGAATCACCGACTCTGCCCCGGACCTTTGCTCCGCAAAGCCCCGGACCGAGGGAACTCTCCGATGAGCGCAGCGAAGAAGTGACGGTTGGCGGGCCATGCGACGCCGAAAGCGGGAGGAAGCCACGACCGAGCAGCGGCCAGCGTCCCACGACGCCGGCGCAACCATCAAGACGAAGAAGACCAAACAATAACGTCATCCGCGCGGCCCGGTCACCGGCATGAAATCCGGAAGCAAAGCCAGGCTGATCTGCGCCGTGGCGGCATACACGCGCTCTTTGGCTGACGGGACATCGGCGGAACTCCGTAAAGTAGTAGTAGTAGGAGTACTCCTACTACTCCTTGGCTCTCTTACGGCCTTATCCTGCGCCCCGCGGCCTGGAACACCTCCGGGAACGACCACGGAGGTTCTGCCGCGGGCCGCGTCAGGCACGGATAAGGGCCTCGCTGCGCTCGGGCAGCACAAGCATTTTTTCCTGTCCTTTTTTGCTGCTGTCCTGCGGATCGTACGTGCCCGCTCCACCGGCGCAACCGTCCTGCGGACGGCCGCGCAGCGGATGGATTGTGCTCGGCGCTGCCGCTTATTTCCTCACACAACCCCTCGGCTGCTTGCCCTTCGGGTTGCCCCGGCTCCGTCGGGCACAGCTACGCGATGCTCCGCCAGCAGGCAAAAAACATGGTGGGGGAGAGGGAAGCCCGTTCTTGAGGCACCCGCCCCGCCCGAGTGAAACGGAGCATCACCTCATGAGGCAAACAACAACCACCCGCCACCGAACTGTTGACACCGCGGAGACGGTGATCGCACCGGTCCTTCCCGCCGACGACCGGGCAGGGGACGGGTATGACTGGATGGATAGCCTCGAAAACACCGCCTGGTCCGTGCTGCCGAATTGGGGCAGTGAAGGATGGGATGCCGGATCCTGGCCCTACATCATCTTCGCTGTCGCCCGCACCCGCGACGGGAACGGTGAACTGTTCGGCTACGGCACTTACGTCGAAGGCGACACGGCCACGCACTGGTTCCGGTCCCAGCTGTTATCCGTCGCGTTGTTTGACGATAGGGCCGTCGTCTTTGGTGACGATGGTTCGGGTATGGAAACGCCCCGCCGGTGGTGCCCGGCGGGGCGTTGATTGTCATGGTGACGTGGTGGTCGTCATCGGTGACGGGGGCGCTGGTCGGGTTTATTCACTGTTTTCGGTGATCGCGGATTGGGCGGCGCTGACGTCCACGATGGATTTGTTGCCGGCGTAGGTTGCGATCAGGGAGGCGACGGCGAGGTTGTTCACTGCTCTGGGGTAGCCGCGGGATGCTTGATGGATCGCGGTGATCGCGTCATCGGAGAATAGCGGGTCGGATCGGCCTGCATAGGTGAGGTGGTGCCGGATGTAATCGGTGGTGTCTGTCGGCGCCATCCCGGTGATCGTGTAGCGGGTGGAGATTCGTTGGTCCAGGGCGGCCAGCACGGCGAGTTTGAGTCGTCGGCGCAGGGTTGGTTGACCGATGAGCAGCAGCGCGAAGTGCGAACCGGTGTCCATCTCGGTGTTCGTGAGCATGCGCAGGGCTTCCAGATCGGTGTTGGAGAGCAGGTGGGCTTCATCGATCACGACAACGGGTAAGCGGGAACGCTCGTCGAGTTCCCCGGCGAGCAGGGACGCGGTTTGGGAGGCTAGGACGCCGGAGTAGAAGGCTGGCCCGCCGCCGAGGGCGGTCACGATCGCGGTGTGGATCCCGCGCATCGTGATCGTGGGGTCCGGGATGTAGATGATCTGGTGCCGGGATGGTTCGAGTTGTTTCAGGGCTGCCCTGACGGCGACGGTTTTCCCGGCGCCGACTTCACCGGTGATCACTCCGAGTTGGCGTTGGGAGACGCACCAATCGATCCTCGCGATCGCTTCGCGGTGGGAAGGGTGGGCGTGCAGGGCTTGGGGCGGGAGGTCCCTACCGAAGGGCATGCGGGTGAATCCATAGTGGGCTTGTAAACGATCGATACTCATATGTTTAGTTCCTTAGCGGTCCCGGTGGTGCTGGCGGTGTTGGTGGTCCCGGCGGCGATTTTGTCGAAGCTGATGGGCGCTCCGACCATGGTGTCTTTATGCCGGTCCGCTACCATGCGCAGGTAATCGATCCCGGAGGACGCGTTGACGGCCCCGGTATCGGCGTCGTTAACGGCTTTGGCTGCTTTGTGGTGGACGTGGCGGCGGATCTCCAGCAGGACCGCTTCCCCGGCCGGGACCCCGCCGGCGGCACTAACGCTGATGGCACCGGTCAGGTCGAAGGGATCGTAGATCAGCTCAACGCGTTTCCCGGCCAGCAACGGGTCGACTTGGTAGATGTTGGGCTGCAGGGAGACCGTCGCTGATTTTGTCACTGTTCGGTGCGCGGACCAGCGGAACGCTTCGGCAATGATGTCCGGGTCCCGGCGGTCCGGGCGCCGGTTCGCCCAGCCGGTATCCCACCGGGCTAACGGTGTTTGTCCGGTAGTGGAGTGGATGGCTTGGTGGTAGACCATTTCCACCCAGGAACTGAATAACGCGTTCAGCTCCTCCAAGGACGAGATCGTGGTCCCGGCAGTATCCTGGACCGTAGCGCCGGTGGCGGGTTTGACGTCATCGGTTTTGTTGGCGCCGGCGGGTGTGATTTCGGTGAGGAATTGGGACGTGACCGTGTTGAAGAACCGCTCAATTTTTCCTCTGCCTTGGGGTCGGTAGGGTTTGGAATGAGTGAGCCGGATACCGAGCCTGGCACAGGTGCGGGCGAGGGATTCATCAGCAAAAGCTGAACCGTTATCAACATAGACAATTCCGGGAATCCCGCGGGATTGCAGGGCCGGGCGCAGTGCCGCCGAGAGCCTGACGGAATCTTCAGCGAAAGCCCACCTCGCGGCGGTGACGAGGCGGGAATGGTCATCGAGGAACGCGAATAAATAGGTTTTACGTCCGCCGATTCGCGGTCCGTGCAGCCCGTCGCCGACCCAGAGCTCGTTGGGGTGGTCGGCTTCGAATCTTCCGAAGACTTCCCGGACCCCGGTGGGGATATCCAGGGTCCGGAAGTGACGCAGCAGTGTTGATTCCGAGGGCGCGTCGCCGAGAGTGTCGATCATGATCCGCCGCACCTGCGCCGAAGTCCGGGCGGGTTTTTCCCGTTTGAGGACCGCCGCCAGAGACAACACCTGTTCCGGGGTAATCATGCCCTGGGCGCGGGGTTTGGGTTTGAGTCCGTCGAACCCGCCGACACGCCAGGCACGGATCCACCGGTCGATCGTGTCCTTGGAGACCTGGATGGTCCCGCCGAACGGGCCAGGATGCACGGTCGCGGCAAGGGCCTTGACCATGGGACCGCGTTGGCGGGTAGTGACGGAGTCGTCCGCGGCTTCACGGATGAGCTGGTAACGGAATAACGCGATTTTCTCCGCTCGCTCTTTCCGGGCAAGACCATCACGGGAAGCGGTGCTGTGGGAGCCGGCCATAGGGCTCTCCTCTCAACTTAGGCAGGGTTTACGCCTGCCCCGGGTCGGGGAAGGTGCTTCCCACAGCGTGCCGGACCTAGAGTGCCGGGCATAAGGGCGGGTTCGTGTTGGCACTGTTTTCCCACCAGGGACGACAGAACAACCACCCGTTGCAGACAGCGATCCCGGTCTGTTCCCACGCCACCGTAACGACGGCGCCGAACCTCTGGCCCAGGACCTTCGAATAAGCGGCCAAGACCGAGAGTGCCTGCCCGGCGGCAGTGCCAACTGGTTTGGGCCAGATCCGGGCCGCGTCCGCGGCGTCACGGACCGTAAAAGCTGTGAATTTCTCTATGATGATCCCGGCGCAGGCAGCAAAGGTGCGTAACCAGTCACGCACCGTGGAGGCGGGCCGGCTCAACCGGACAGCGATAACCCGGTGCCCGGCGCCGGTAGCCGTCTTGGCTTCTATCGCGGCGGCGATCACTGCCGCGCTATCGGCCCTCCGTGCCGCCAAAGTAACCGCCAGCAGCACATGCGTGACAGCGCACCCCGAGCACCGGGCCCGGCGGGGACGATGCTCCATTAGTTCCCGCCCGGAGCTGGTGCCATGGCGAATAACGCGGACCCTCGCCCAACCCCACGGGCGTAATCTCCCGGCGCATCCGGGGCACGAGAGGCGGCCGTCCAACAATTCTGACTCGACAACCCCAAGATCATGATTTACCGTGAGCATCAGCGCGGCCTTCCGCGTTAGAACGGCCCGGCGTGGAGGTTTCCAAATTCGCATGCCGGGCCATTCGCTTAACTGGTCATCGTCACTCTGACGCCGCCGACCAACTTAAAGCAAGACCCTGCAGACAAAACCAGTATCGTCGCCAGCCATGACGAGGCCACCGTCAAACAATGCGACGCCCAACACCAGGACGCCTGCTTCGAAGCGATCACCGCCGAGGTCTTCTTCCACTGGAAGTCCGGACAGTCCCACGGCCCGGACAACCTCCCCGCCACGACCGCCGCTCTGCCACCTGCGGACCGTAAGCCCTACCCGGGCTGGACGGACTAGAAGCCCCCTCCGGCGTCCCGGCCACAAACCGGCCGGGGCACCCGAGCGGCACGCAAACATCCGTTGACAACATCATTGAGATTCCTGCGGATTCTAGGCGTCCGCTCCAGCCCGTCCAGCCCCTCCTGCGTCGGGGCCTGCGGTGCAGGAAATGTCCCTCCGGCGCTCCTGTGTCGCTGATTTCCTTGCGGGAATTTCCTCCCCCTTGCCCTGCGGGTAGACAGGGCTCCGTCGGCCGCCGAGCAAGCGAGCTTGCCAGCAACCAAAAAACAACGGGGGGAGAGGGGACGCTGGCCGGTCACCTGAGCCGCCCCACCCACCGAATCCTTGGGCAAAAAGGAGCAACACCATGAACGCAATCGCAACCAAGACCGTGACCACGAAAGACACCGGGGAAACCATCGACGGCGTGACCGTGCTGGGCGACTACCACCTGAACGGAGGCTACGACTGGATGGAACTCATCGAAGCCGAAGGCTGGGCAGTTGTCCCGAGCTGGGGCTGTGACGGCTGGGACCTGGGCCAGTGGCCCTATGTCATGGTCGCGGCCACGCGGACCGCTGACAGCATCGGCAACCTGTTCGGAGTCGCCACGTACTGCGAGGGAGACGTGAGCTGCACCTTCTACCGGACCAAGGCCCGGCAGTGGGAAGCGATCACCGAACAGGCGTTCTTCCACTGGAAGAACGGACAGGCCCACGGCCCGGACGACCTCCCGGAAGCCGCCGCCGAACTACCGTCCCGCTACCGGATGCCCTACACGGTCAACGCCGCCTAACCAGCGCCAGAGCCGGCGCCCCGCCAAACAGCGGCGGGGCACCGCACCCCCGAACCACCTGAGAGGACAACACCTGATGAGCACCTGCACCGCCCTGATCATCCCCGCCGACGGACACGGACCGGCACGGGTCGAAACCATCGACGCATCACTGGAAAACCTGCAAACCCTCGTGGCCGGAAACATCGAAGCCGTGAGCGGGGATGACTGGCACTTCTACCTGAACGAGGAAGGCAAAATCCTGAACCTCGCCCCTAACCGCCGCGCCGCGCTCCTGGTCCTTGAAGAAACCGGAGCCCTGACCGACGTGTACTGCGGGACTGCCGTGTTCCAGGGCGAGACGGAAGACGGCGACGAGGCCGACGTGCCCGAGGAATTGATCGACCTCGCACAGCAACTCTTCGGACTGCACCAGCCGGTGAGCTGACCCATGAGGCGGTGGCCGGTCCTGCCGGGCCGGTCACCGCTGGCGGACCGCCACCCGCCCGGGCTTTTGAGCGGGAACCCTGGGCGGCGCGACCAGCCACCCGCTGGACAACAGTGCGCAGATCCTGGGGTACCGGTGAATGGTTCGCAGAGCTCACCCAAATACAGGCGCCCGTAGGATCGGCGGCCTGGACGAGATGATCATTCCCTCCACGCCGGTGGAATGAGGGTCCGGGATATCCAGCATAACTTTGCCGGAACACTGAGCCCAGGAACCACCGGACCCGGGCGCAGCCGCCCCGGGCGGCAATGAATCACCGTCTCTGCCCCGGATCTTTGCTTCGCAAAAGCCCCGGGTTACCGCCGCCACTGGTTACAGCCGGCGTTGGCGGAACATCGGGAATAACTCCCGCACCCGTGCCACCGTCTGCGGGGAGATGTCCACCGCTGCGATGCCGGGTGCGAGCCCGAGATCGATTTCAGTGACCCCCATCGGATCGACCAGAATGCTGCGCCCTACCGAGATCGGCGGCGCTTGACACACCCCGGCTACGTAGAGGCTGTTCTCGATGGCGCGCGCTGTATTCAGCGCCAGCCACTGCTCGGTTTTATGGGTGCCCGGCACCCAGGATGAGCAGACGAGCAGGACCTGGGCGCCGGCGTCGGCCAGTTCCCTGGCCAGCTCCGGGAAGCGAAGGTCATAGCAGGTCATCAGGCCAAAGCGCGTTCCCCCGTGCTCGAACACCACCGGATCAGTGGACGGGCCCGGCTTGATGAACGTGGACTCCCCGAAGCCCTGCGCATCGAAGAGGTGGATCTTCCGGTAGCAGGCCAGCCGGCTCCCGTCCGGCCCGAACGCCACCAAGGTGTTGTACGCCTTGCCCGGCTCGTCCGCGGTCTCCACCACGCCCGCCACCAGCGCGATGCGGTGGCGGCGGGCAGTGCTGGCCAGTTCCTGGCAGATGGGACCGTCCAGCGGCTCAGACATCACGGGGAACGTAGCGTCCACGGTCTTCTTCTCGTAGGTGGCATATTCCGGGAATGCGATCAGCTCGGCGCCGTCGCCCACGGCCTCGGCGGCGAACCGGTCGATCACGGCGAGATTTGCCTGGATGTCGGTGCCCGACTCCAGCTGCCCGAGCGCTATCCTCACGGTTATTCCTTCTCTCCGGTCAGGGGGCGGCCCTGGTCAGGCTGCAGCTTCAACGGTCGCTTTCTCCGTGGCCGACATTTCCGGCGGCGCCGTTTTGAAACCACGCGTGATCAGGGCCAGGACCACGACGCCCAGCACCAGCCATGACAGTCCCAGCGTAATCGCGTTGCTGTCCAGCTGGGAGAGCAGGTAGGCGCAGATGATTGCTCCCACCACCGGGACCACGACGTAGGACACGCGGTTCAGGTTCTGCCCGGCGCGGCGCTGCCGGACGTAGTGGAACACCACGGAGACGTTGACCAGGGTGAAAGCGGTGAAGGCGCCGAAGTTGATGAATGAGGTAGAGGTGGCTACGTCCAGGAAGATCGCGATCAGGCCGACAATGCCGGTAAGGATCAGGTTCACCACGGGGGTGTGGAACTTCGCGCTGAGCCGGCCGAAGACCGCCTTGGGCAGCACGGAGTCCCGACCCATGGCGTAGAGCAGGCGCGAGGCGCTGGCCTGCGCCGCGAGGCCGGAGGCGAACTGAGCCACCACCAGGCCGGCGAGGAACACGGCTCCGAACAGCTGACCGCCGATCTGCAGTGCGATGGAGCTGGCCGCGGAAGCCGAGTCCTCGAACACCCCGCCGGGGTGGACCAACTGGGTCACGTAGGCCACCGTCACGAAGATCCCTCCGCCGATCAGGGCGATGAGCATGATGGCGCGGGGCATGTTCTTTCGTGGTTCGATGGTCTCCTCGGTGAGGGTGGTGACGGCGTCGAACCCCAGGAACGAGTACGCCGCGATGGCCGCACCGGCGGAGATGGTGGTGAAGCTGGAGGTGTCGTTGAAGAACGGCTGGGTACTGGCCAGGCCGCCGGCACCCGAGGTGGACACCACGTTGCCGATGGACAGCGCCACAAAGAACACGATGACCAGCAGCTGGAACGCCATCAGCACGTAATTGGCCTTGTCCGCCACCTTGATGCCCAGGATGTTCAGGGCCGTGGTGATGAGGATGAAACCAACGACCCAGACACCGATGGGGATTTCGGGGAACTGTGCGCTCAGATAGGAGCCGCCGATAAGCCAGATCACCATGGGCAGGAAGAGGTAGTCCAGCAGGATGGCCCAGCCCACCAGGAACCCCACCCTGGGATCGATGGACCGCCGGACGTAGGTGTAGGCGGACCCGGCCACCGGGTGTGCGACGGCCATCCGGCCGTAGCTGTGCGCCGTGAAAAGCATGGCCACGAGCGCCACCAAGTAGGCGGCGGGTGATGCCCCGCCGGTGGCTTCGGCGATGATGCCGAAGATCCCCAGGACGATCAGCGGAGTCAGGTACGCCAGGCCGAACAGGACCAGAGAGGGCAGTTTCAGGGTGCGCGTGAGGGTGGGTGTTGTTGTCACGGTGTTTCCTTAGGCGTTGAAGGACTGGGGAGCCCAGGTGGCCGGGGTGATCCGGCCCTGGTAAATGGGCAGTTCAATGGCGTCTTCGCCGTCGCGGAACTGGGACCAGGGGCGGTTGAGGTTTTCGGTGCCGTGGTTCCTGACATGCTCGACGGCGGCAAGGTCGAGTTCGGCCGTGAGCAGTACCGGGGTGTCGTCGGGCGCCTCGGTGAGGGTGTTGCCCTCGGGGTCCACGATGATGCTTCGGCCCTTGCCGGTGGGACCGGCGCAGTTGACGCTGACCATAAAGACCTGGTTCACGATGGCGTTGGCCTTGGCGAGCACCAGTTCCTGCCGGCGGTCCGGCGTCGTGGTTTTCACGACGTTGAGGATGACTTCGGCGCCCATCCAGGCGAGCTGGCGGGACACCTCGGGGAACCACGCGTCGTAGCAGATGTTCAGGCCTACCCTCCCTATGTCGGGGAGGTCCACGGTGGTGAACCGGTCGCCGGGGTCGTAGGGCTCGAAGGGCCGCCAGGGGAAAACCTTCCGGTAATAGCCGGCAAGCTCGCCCTCCGGGGAAAGAACCAGCTGGGTGTTGAACAACTGCCCTTCCGGGCCTCGCTCGCACACACTGCCAGGGACCAGCCAGATGCCAAGATCCCCGGCGATCTGCCGCAGTTCCTTGACTCGGGGGCCCTCCAAAGGCTCCGCGGAAGCCTGGAGCGCTTCCGTGCGCTGCTGGTCGGGGTCCGAATCCCCGAACAGGTGAAGCTCCGGAAAGACCACCAGCTTGCTGTGGGGCTGGACGGCGAGGGCGGCTTTGACCTCGTCCGCAAACGCCGAGACTGGCTCGCCGATGAGCCGGGGTCGGGCCTGGGCTGCGATGAGGGGAAGGATGCGTTGCATGGTTATCTCCATGTTTGGATGTGATCTGCACTATAATTAGATCAGAATGATCTAATTATAGGAAGAGGGAGGACTAGGCCGTAAAGTAGCGGATATGACCCGTCAGTTGGAGGACACCGCCGACACTTCGCCAATCGAGGCCGGAAGGCTGGCCGGCATTGACCGTCGCAGCGCCATTGACGCGGTGCGGCTTCGGATCGGCATGGCGATTTCCCTTGGCCTGCTGAAGCCTGGCGATCGCCTGCCCGATCAGGAGGAAGTTGCCCTGGGCCTGTCGGTCAGCCCGATCACCGCCCGCCGCGCCCTGGCGAGCCTGGCGGAGCACGGTGTGGTGGTCCGCCGGCGCGGCCGGGGCGGTGGAACGTTCGTTGCCGACGAGCCCCCGCGGAGCGTGCTGGCTGAACTCTCCGCATCACCGGCCGAGTCCCGGGCCGTGAACCGGATGGTGGACCGGAGGCTGCTTTTCGAATGCGCCGTGACGCACTACGCGGCGGTAAACGCCACGGCAGAACAGCTCGATGAGCTCGAACGGCTGACCCATGACATGGCCGAATCTGCGGACTGGTCCGACTACCACAAGGCAGACGAGCAGTTCCACCAGCTGGTGGGCACTGCGTCGGGGCTGGGCACCGCGGTGCAGGAATACCACGAGACTCTGGCACAGCTCTACGCGTACTTCATCCCCTACCCGATCCAGCTCCTGCATAAATCGAACTACGACCACATCGCACTGGTGGCGGCCCTACGGGGACGCGATGTCCAGGAAGCCGTGGAGGTCTCGCGCAAACACGTGGACATCCTGCACCGGACGATGTTCATGGGCCTGACGAACGGCGGCGCCACCTCCGAGTGATGAACGACGGCGTCGACTCAAGGTGGATGCCTTTCGGGCATCCGGGGGAGCCCTTGTTGACCCATGTCCAGAGGTCCGGGAAGGCGCCTTCGTTGCCCGATATGGGAAGTCCCGGTTCAGCGACAGTTTATAGATGCGGTGTTGACGTCGCGTGGTGGCTCTTTAGCTTGAGAGAGGGCTTCGACCTCTGCCGTGAGCCCTTGGATCTAACGGGGCCGATACATCCCCGTTAGCTCTGCGTGGCCTCCAGCAACAAGTCAGGCTCACCCAGCGTGGCCACAGACGACAAACGCGCTGCCTACGACGCAGGCCGTTACATCCCGGAGTTCGGTCACCGCCGTCTCGGCCCCCTCACCAGCGACGCGGGCTCGGCCTACATGGCACACAAACGCCCACGGCGTCCCTCCACGCCGTGGCCGAAGGCCAATGCGTTCCTCTCACAGCAACCGGCAGTCCCCAACTCCATGTCGTTCAGGTGGGAACCGTTCGGCCCAGTCCTGGTGGGCTCCGACTAAGTTGACACAATCATGCCATCACGGGCAGCACCGTTCCGCTGCCCACAACCGGGGTCAATCCTCACGGGTTATCCACCGCTACGGAGGCCCGTGAACTACCCCCCCCCAACGGCTCCCAATTTCCAGCCGCGGATATCCCTGACTGGCCCCCCGGCTGTGGACAGCTCAAAGTCACCTTCAGCTCCGGCAGGACGGCCCAGGAAGCTGCGTGAGCCGGTTCAGGCTGCTGAACCGGGTGCATCCCAGACGCTGACCGCTTACAGTACGCCAGGATTGAAACCGTCAGGATGAGATCCGAGACCCGCGACAACACCCGGCAAAAAATTGAAAAAGGACTTCATTCTGACAGACGAGAAGGCATCACGCCTGACGTCTAGTTGGAGTACACACCAACTTGGCAGCCCACGGCACCTTCAGGAGCACTGGGCCTCCGACGAGGGGAAGTCAGTTAAATAGTCCTATAGGGGTAGGTGGTCAGCCTTTTGCGGGCTGGCGAATCGACAGATAGTGAAAATTGCGGCTAGGGATCATTGGGCGTTCATCAAGCATCCTGCAGTAGTTCCGCGCCAACTTTCACGCCTCGTTCCTCTCCTCTAATGTGTCAACCGACTAGACTGGCGTGATCGCAGCGCCAGCGTTCGTCTCGACGCGTTTTCCGCTGGTCGGCGAGGCGATCGCACTGGTCAAGACGTCGAGCGGGAAAGAGTTCGGTCGAGCGGCCGGGCGGCAGGCCGTAAACGAGGCCGGCAGAAGGATAGGCACAGCCATGACAGAGGATAAGCCGCCGTTCCCGCCCTTCACGCGTGAGACCGCGACGCAGAAGGTCCGGGCCGGTGAAGACGGCTGGAACGCGCGCGATCCGGTGAAGGTCGCTTCCGCGTACACGGTCGATAGCTGGTGGCGCAACCGGTCGGAATTCGTCGAGGGGCGCGATGCCATCATCGCTTTCCTCACCCGTAAGTGGCAGCACGAACTCGAATATCGCCTGATCAAAGAGATGTGGGCGTTCGAGGGCAACCGCATTGCTGTGCGCTTCGCCTACGAGTACCACGATCCAGACGGCGCGTGGTTCCGTGCGTACGGCAACGAGAACTGGCACTTTGACGAGCACGGACTCATGCGTTGGCGGCATGCGAGCATTAACGACGTGCCGATCAAGGAATCCGAACGCAAGTTCAACTGGTATCGTAGCGGTCCCCGTCCGCTTGACCACCCGGGCTTGAGCGACTTCGGATTCTAGCCTGTCCTTTCGCGTTAACCCGTCGCCTCCGACACCAGCGTGGCAGCCATGTGATCGAGGTATTGGGTGACTCGGCTTAGGCAATGGCAAACTCCTGGCAGGTCAAGGTTCTGCTCCCGGGTGGAGACCCGCGTATTAGCGGATGCGGTGTGCAGCCATGGGGGGTCCCTTCTCAAAACTCGATTCCGGGCCTTGGTTCGGCTGTACCGTTCCGAGAACTATTTGTGAGAATCAGGGGTTAGTGGCCAATCCCGTGTTCGAAGTGCTGGTGTTCCGCGGCAGAACGCCGCGCTGGAGCGGGGAACGACATGCCCGGGGATTCTCGATTCGTGGTCTTCTCGGAATACTTCGTTTGCGAGAATACTTCAGGTAACGAACCGGCGGATCCCAAGGGTGGCTGCAAACGCTCATTGGCAATCTTCAGGTCTCAGGCGTTGTTCAGTTGCCGGCCGTGCGTCTGAATGTTTTCCATACGGCGGTGTCCGGCATTAATGATTGGGCATCCGTCGTGTGCTTCGCCGGGGGGAGGCTCGGAGTCGCGCGTGGTGAGCAGTGCGGATCTCAGTACGGTCAGGTGGGTGATGGTGTCGTCTATGTCTTGGAGGCGTTGGGTGAGCATGCTGCGGACGGTTGCGCAGGGCGGTGTTCCTGATTTTTCCTGCATGGTGAGGATGCCCGCTATGTCGTCGAGGGCGAGTCCGAGGGAGCGTGCGCGCCGGATGAACGCCATGGTGTCAATATCGTCGGGGGTGTACAGACGGTATCCGCCTGGGCTGCGCGGCGGGGTCCGGATCAGCCCGCGTCGCTCGTAGAGCCGGATCGCTTTGGGCGTGAGGCCGGTGTCTTTGGCAGCCTGGCCGATCGTGAGCAGGGTTCCCATTTTTTCCTCCCTGTATTGACGTTACCCCCGGGTCAAGGTTTTAGCGTGGGATGTACGAGGACGTGGAAGAAAATGGCTCTACAACTAGGTGAGGTTTACCGTTGTCCGGATGCGTCGTGCGCCTGTGAGATCACGGTGACGAAGGGTGCGGCGGAAGGTCACGGCGGGGACAAGAACCCAACGTGCTGCTGCGGGCACAGCATGGAGAAAGTCAGCTGAGCGGACAAACGGCAAACGGGCGGCCAGGCATCCGGGCGGTTTTCGCGCGCCCGGCATACCGGCGGCTCTGGGCGGCGCGCACGGCCTCAGCCGCCGGCGACGCTTTCGCGACCGTGGCGCTGAGCCTGCTGGTGCTGGATCTGACGGGATCCGGTTTGGGTGTGACCGGTGTTGTCGCTGCCGAAATCGTGCCGGTTCTTCTGCTCGGTCCGGTGGCCGGGATCGTCGTGGACCGGTGGAGCCCGGTGCCGGTGATGGTCTACGCGGATCTGGCGAGGATGGTGTGTGCTCTGTCCCTGCCGCTGGTGGCCGGCTCAGCGGCGGGCGTGTATGCCCTGGCGTTTGCGATGTCCGCCGCCTCGGTGTTTTTCAACCCTGCGGCGGGGTCAACGGTGCCCTCAATCGTGGGATCTGACGAGCTGGTGGCCGCGAACAGCGGGATCTGGTCGGCAGCGGTCTTCGTCCAGATCGTGCTGGCCCCTGCCGCTGGTGCCGTGGTTCTCGTTGCCGGCTATGCACCCGCGTTCTGGGTCAACGCGGCCAGTTTTGCCGTCTCGGCACTGGTCCTGCGGAAACTGCGGGTGGACCGGGCGGGCTCCGCCGATGCTTCGAAGGATCGTTGGTGGCCACGAGCCCGTGAGGGCTTTGCACTGCTGGGCCGTCACCGGGTCCTTCGTGCCCTGGCTGTCGGCCAGCTGTTCGCCGCACTGTCCGCCGGGGCCACCAGCGCCCTGCTGGTCGTCTACATCAAGGACCGGCTGGGTCTGGATTCCCGCGGATACGGCCTCGCCCTGGCCCTGATTGGTGCCGGAGCGGCCCTGGGCCCCCTGGCGCTGTCGCGGTTTGTCAGCAACCCGCGGCGCCCGGCCTTTGTCTTCGGCCCGTATCTGTTGCGCGCTGCCGTTGACGGGGTACTGGCCTTCACCCTGTCTCCTGTCCTCGCCCTTGGGGCGCTGGCCGGATACGGCCTTGGTACGTCGACGGGTGCCGTGACGTTCACTTCGCTGCTGCAGGCCGAAACACCCGCAGAAGCACGAGGCCGGATTTTCACCGCGTTCGACGTCATCTGGCAACTCGGACGCCTGATCTCCCTTGGGATCGGCGGCATCCTCGCTGACCGGGCTGGTCTTCCCATTGTCTATGCTTCCGGCGCTGTACTGCTGACGGCGGCGGCGATCATCGGTTGGACCTCGCTGCGAGCCGCCGACAAGGACCACGGCTCCGCCCGGATCCATGACATTTGATGCGTGCAGTTTATGAGCAAAACCCGCCGGGAGTAGACGGATCGCCGGGTTCCCACCCTTCCAGTCCGCGGTTGCCGCGGCGGAGGTGTTCCTTAAGCCAGCGGGAATTCAGCCGTGCAGGACGAGCACCGGGATCTGGTCGGGTTTAGAGGTAGCTGCAGATGCGTTCGGGGTCGCAGGCTGCGGGATCCCCGGCGGCCGCGGCGTCATGGAATTCGGCGACGGTTGCACGCAGTACCGTGAGTTCCGCGATCCGGGCATCGAGGTCGCGGAGCTGTTTGGCCAGCAGATCCTTCACGTGTATGCAGGGGGCCTGGCCGGTGTCCCGGACGGAGAGGATGTCTCCGATCTGGGCCAGGGTCAGTCCGGCCGTGCGGCCGCGGCTGATGAATTCCAGCCGGCTGACCGTTTCCTGGGCGTAGTCGCGGTATCCGTTCGGTGCCCTGTCGGCGGCCGGCAGCAGGCCCCGGTCCTCGTAGAACCGCAGTGTTTTGGCCGTCATGCCGGCGGCCGCGGCGGTTTCGCCAATACGCATCATGCACCTCTTGTCCGGATTTCGCTCTTGACCTTCCAGTTTAGTGGAAGGTCAAGAGAGATTGCAGGGAATCGAATGGGCCGGCCCGGGACAGGGAATGCCCACTTTTTTCGGGGCCGTGGAGCCGGGTGAGGACTCCACGGTTTCCTGTATCGGGGGCATGGGACTCTTGACCTTCCCCCTTGGTGGAAGGTGCAGACTGGGGGCGAACCCATACACGAGGCACCGTTGCGGGTATTGCGGGACGGAACTGCTGTACGACTTTGGAGGATTTCATGTCTGAACCAACACCTGATTTTGATCTGGCCGTCATCGGCTCAGGCGGGGGAGCGTTCGCGGCCGCGATCCGGGCGACCAGCCTGGGCAAACGGGTTCTGATGATCGAGCGTTCCACCGTCGGCGGGACCTGCGTGAACACCGGCTGCGCGCCGTCCAAGGCACTCCTCGCTGCGGCCGAGGCCAGGCATGTTGCCCTGGACGGCACCGGCCGGTTCCCCGGCATCAGCACCTCAGCCGGGGAAGTGGACATGGCCGGGCTGATCGGCGGGAAGCGTTCCCTGGTCGAGACGATGCGGTCGAATAAATACGTGGACCTGATCGCGGACTACGGCTGGGAACTGCGCCAGGGCAATGCTGTGTTCGCCGGCACCCAGGACGATCCCGTCCTGGAAATCACCGGAGGCGACGGTGCCCGGGAAACCGTGAGGGCCGCGCACTATCTGGTGGGCACCGGCTCCGCCCCGTGGGCGCCCCCGATCGAGGGTCTGGCGGGCACGGACTACCTGACCTCCACCACCGCGATGGAACTCCAGGAGGTCCCCGACTCCCTGCTGGTCATCGGCGGCGGGTACGTGGCCCTGGAACAGGCCCAGCTCTTCGCCCGGCTCGGGTCCAAGGTCACCATGCTGGTACGCTCCCGCCTGGCCTCGGCCGAGGAACCCGAGGCCTCCCGCGCCCTGATGGGTGTCTTCGCCGATGAGGGCATCCGCGTGGTCCGTCGGGCAGCCGTGTCCTCGGTGCGCACGGACCTGGCCGCCGGCGGGATCGTGGCGACTGCGGCCGTCTCCGGCGGGCAGGAGGAATTCCGGGCCGCCAGGGTGCTGGTCGCTGCGGGCCGCCGGCCGGTCACGGAAGGCCTGAACCTGGCCGCGGTCGGCGTCAAGACCGGTGACCGGGGCGAGATCCTGGTCAACAGCCAGCTGGCCAGCTCCAACGAACGGATCTGGGCCGCCGGGGACGTGACCGGGCACCGCGAATTCGTCTACGTCGCAGCCGCCCACGGCTCCCTGGTGGTGGAGAACGCCTTCAACAACGCCGGCCGCGAGGTCGACTACCGGCACCTGCCCAGGGTCACCTTCACCAGCCCGGCCTTGGCCGCCGTCGGGATGACGGACAAGGAAGCCAACGAGGCCGGCATCCGGTGCGAATGCCGGGTCCTGCCCCTGGAGTACGTACCCAGGGCCCTGGTGAACAGGGACACCCGCGGCTTCATCAAGATCGTCGCCGACGCCAACACCGGACGGATCGTGGGAATCACGGCCGTCGCGAAGGACGCGGGTGACTTGGCCGCGGCCGGGGTCTACATCCTGGAAGCCGGGATGACCGTGGAGCAGGTGGCAAACCTGTGGAGCCCGTACCTGACCATGGCCGAAGGAATCAAGATCGCCGCCCAGTCCTACAGCACGGATGTCTCCAAACTCTCCTGCTGCGCCTCCTGACCCCTGACGCCATTCATACCGGAAGAAGACCGCCTTGAGCACTGATTTCATCGACTTCGCCGACCGTCTGGCCTCGCCGGACACCGGCATCGAACCGGCCCTCTGGCTGCCCCTGCTGCATCTGCTGGCACAGGGGGAACCGGTGGGTATCGGGGACCTGGCCGCCGTCTCCGGCCACACCGTGCCGGAGATTAGTGCCGCGCTGGCCGTGGTGCCGGACACCGAGTACGATGCGGACGGACGCATCATCGGGCAGGGCCTGACCCTGCGCCCCACCCCGCAGCCCACCGGATCGGCACGGCCATGGCCGCATCCCTGCTCGATGAAACCGTGCCCGCGCAGCCTGCCGCCCCCGGAAAGGGCGCACACCGATGCGCCTACTAAGGACCCGGCCGGCCTCTAACCCGGAACGGACACGTCATGAGACCTGCATGCCGGCACCGGGGCGTCCGCGGCCCGAACCACAGTTTGAGGAACAGCACCCGAAATAACACACCCGAAATAACATCCGAGATCAAGGGGAGAGATATGAGCGAACATTTTGACGTGGCAGTGCTGGGCATGGGACCCGGCGGGGAAATCGCCGCGGGCCGTCTGCTGAAAGCCGGGAAGAAAGTCGCGGTCATCGAACGGGAGCTCATCGGCGGGGAATGCGCGTACTGGGCCTGCGTGCCGTCCAAAACCCTGCTCAGGCCACCCGAGGCCCGCACGGAAGTCCAACGCGCGGCCGGGGTAGCAGGTGCGGAGCTGGACTGGGCAGAAACCAGCGACTACCGCGACTACATGATCCGGCATCTTGATGACAAGGACCAGATCGACGGGTACGCACGCCACGGGGCGGTGGTGGTCAAAGAGGAGGCCCGGATCACCGGCCCCGGACGGATCCTGGCCGGAGACCGCGAACTGAGCGCCGAACACATCATCATCGCCACCGGCTCCGAACCGGTCATCCCGGCCCTGGAGGGCCTGGATCAGATCACGGCCTGGACGAACCGGGAAACCTACACGGCCACGACCCTCCCGGAGCGCGCCGTAGTAATCGGCGGGAGCGCCGTCGGAATTGAGACAGCCACGTTCCTGGCCCGTTTCGGAGTCAAAGTCACCCTGATTCACCGCGGGGACCGGCTCCTGGAACGTGAAGAACCCCGGGCCGGTGAACTGGCCGGCAAATACCTGCCCGAAGCCGGGATCGACATCCGCCTCGGAGTATCCGCCCGTCGGGGCCACCGTGGCGGCGGGCAGAGCGTCCTTGACCTCGACGACGGTACCGAGGTCGCGGCCGACGTCGTCATCTTCGCCACCGGCCGCACCCCGCGCACCCAGGACCTGGGCTTCGAGCAGGCCGGCGTGATCCTGGGTGACCGAGGCCAGGTACAGGTCGATGAACACTGCCGCGCCGCCGGCAACGTGTGGGCAATCGGGGACGTCACCGGCATCATGGCCTTCACCCACGTCGCGAAATATCAGGGCCGGATCGCGGCCGACGCTATTCTCGGCAAACCCCGGAAGGCCTTCTACGAGGGTATTCCCCGTGTCGTGTTCGCCGACCCGGAAATCGCCGCCGCCGGCCTCACCCGGGACCAGGCCGGACAGCAGGGCCTGAGCACCGCAGCGGCGGAGATCGAACTCGCCGCAGCCATTACCCGGCCGTGGACCTACGAACGGGATCCCCGCGGGCACCTGGGCCTGCTGGCCGATACCGACCGCAAGGTCCTGATTGGCGCTTGGGCAGTGGCTCCGATGGCCGGGGAATGGATCCACCAGGCCTCCCTGGCCATCCGCGCAAAGATCCCCATCGACACCCTGCGGGACCAGATCGCCCAGTACCCGACCTACAACGAGGCCTACCAGGCTGCCCTGGACGAACTCGACATCTAGCTGCCGCCCGGAGCCCCGGGACGCCGCTGGTCCCGGGGAATCCGGACCACAAGATTGCTCCCAGGGAGCCCGGAACCATTGGCCCCGGTCTTCTCCGGGCCGCAGTAGTCAGCCATCTTCGGGGAAGGACCTTCAGCAGCGGATGACCAGCCATCGGACTGCCCGTTCAGTGCTTCACTTGTCCGCGCACGGGCGCGGCGGCGGCTCACATTAAACGCCACGGCTCCTGCAACAATGAGCGCGCCGATCGCAAGCACGACAGGATTGCCAAGCACCCCGCCCGCGACGGCCAGACCACCCCCGGCGATCAGAACCGGGCCGGCACAACAGATGACGGCCAGGGCCACGGCCCCGACAGCAACCGGAATTCCACCTGGTCCCCCCGAAGGGGCTGACGGACGATCAGACATACGATTCCTCCTCAAGACGGAAAACAATTCCCTAACACCAGTGTTGACCTTCCACCAGAGGGGAAGGTCAACCCCTCTGCGGGGGCAAGCAATCCAACGAATCCGAGGCTTCCCGAACGCAACCACCCGGAATTAGCAACCACCAGCCGCCCCTTCACGACGGCCCGACACGAAGCAGCAATCAACGCTGCGAGACGCTTGTGTCATCGGGCTCCCCGCGTCATGGTCCTGACAACTGCTTTGTTCCGCACTGATCCCTGCGCACGTGTTGGGTGCTGCCGTTTGGACGAGCAGTGCAGACGACTTCGGATATTCCGTGCAGTCGTCTTCTGAAACGGACAGTGGCGTTACTGAATCCAACTGGGTCTAAAACGACTCTTTTTGAAAGCCATGCCACGCCCTTAAGGACAAGGCATGGAGTGCAGCCGTAAGTGGCTCTGTCATCAGCCGGGTTCCATGCTGAGGTAGCGGTAGATGGTGGCCCGGCTTGCCCCGATGATTTTTCCGATGTCGGCTGGTTTCAGGCCCTGGGTTTTCAAATCCCGGGCTCGCTTGACGTTCGCGTGGGCGGCGGTGATTTCCTGCCGGCCTGCCTTGCGGCCGTGGGAGGCGGCGACGGCCATGCCGGCCTTGGTGCGTTCGGAGAGCTGGTCGCGTTCTAGCTGGGCGAAGGCGGAGATGATGGTGAAGTCGTCGCGTTGATGACCGGAGCCTTGGAACCGACCGAGGAAGAGCGAAACGGTGGGGCCTGAAGCATCCCCGGACCAACCGCGGGGGATCTTTGTGGGATTAGCAACCCTGGACATCGTCCAACGGGTCCGCGAACTCCCCGGGCGCAACGCCAAGGCCACCGCATTCCGCCAGGATGTCGCGGGCGGGGGCCCTGCCCTGAAAGCGACCGTGATCTTTTCAATGCTGGGTGGCCACGCAACGTTGGTCACCCGGCTGGGACAAGGAAGCATTTCCGCGGTGATCCGAGAAGACCTCTCATCCCATGGCGTTGCCATAGTTGACTTTGCCGGTGCCCAGTACCGACCTTCCGTCTCAACAATCACCGTCGATGACTCGACAGGTGACCGCCAGATCGTCTCCACAGACGCCCGGGAGGACAACCCGGACCCGGCCATGGCCGGCGAAAGCGAGATACGTGCCACTCTGGACGCTCTGGAGCGGGCCGACGTCGTGCACCTTGACGGGCATCATCCGGCCCTGGCCCTGGCCGCAGCACGCTGGGGCAGCAGCCGTGCCATTCCCCGTGTGGTGGACGCCGGACGCTGGAAGCCCCTCATGGACAAGCTGGTCCCGATATCCAGCGAAGTGGTTTGTTCGGCCGACTTTGCCATTCCCACCGGCAACGGAGACCCCATACCTTGGATCTTGAACCAGGGGGCCGATTTTGCTGCAGTCACCAACGGGCCCATGCCTGTGCGATGGAAAACCAAAGACGCACAAGGATCCGTGGAGACGGAAAAAGTCCACGCCGTCGATACACTGGCTGCCGGCGATTTCTTCCACGGGGCATATAGTTTCGCTAGATCATTCCACCCCAGCCGGGGAGGGCCGTTAGATCCGTGCTCGTCCCTGCGCTTCGCAGGCCATATTGCAGCCCTGAAGTGCACCCACCCCGGCACACGGGAATGGCTGGCCGCTATCCCCGGCGAGACACCGTTTGACTACCTGAGGACGCAACAACAATGACCACAGCGGTCCCTATTGAGGAGCTAGTTGAAATCGCTGCAAGCTTGGGCACACCGCGGACTCGGATCATTCTGGGTATTACCGGAGCACCCGGCGCAGGGAAATCCACACTCGGCCACCGAATTGTTGACGCATTGGGACCCGACAAAGCCGTCCTAGTGCCCATGGACGGCTTTCATCTAGCCAATGTGGTCCTTCTTGAAAAGGGCTTGCGTCAAGTGAAAGGTGCCATAGAGACATTCGACGATGCCGGGTATGCCAGCCTGCTTCACCGAATCCGCGACCAGAAGCCCGGCGAAGTCATCTACGCCCCTAGTTTCAACCGCGATCTTGAAGAACCCATAGCGGGCAGCATCACTGTGCACGCTGATGTTCCTCTGGTGGTCACGGAGGGCAATTACCTGCTCGCCGAAAACGGGGCTTGGCCATCAGCCCGCGACTGCCTCACCGAATCCTGGTTCCTCGATCCCGAACAGGACGATAGGCACGACTGGCTCATCACGCGCCACATGGACTACGGCAAAACCGCCGAAGGTGCCCGACACTGGGCCCTCGGCTCAGACGAGGACAATGCCAAGCTCATCAAGGCCACGGCATACCGCGCCGACCGCGTGATTCAAATCCAAGGACTGATTTAGGAGTCGACTTTCGGGCTGAGGCGCCTGAATATGAACGGCGTGTCCTTGACGCCCTGCGCCAGCCGCTGGAGAGCGGTGAGCTGATTCTGCACCGGTCGGCCGGAACGGCTTCCTACCCGGCGCGTTTCCAGCTGGTGATGGCAGCAAATCCCTGTCCTTGCGGAAAGGCCGCGGGGAAGGGGCAGGACTGCACCTGCACGGCCATGGCGCGCCGTCGATACTTCGGCAGGCTCTCCGGGCCGCTGCTGGACCGGGTGGATATCCAGCTGCAGGTCAACCGTCTATCCCTGGCCGAGCTATCCAGCACGGAAAACCGGGAGAGCTCGACCGTAGTGGCAGCTCGGGTCTCACTGGCGAGGAGACGGCAACGCCAACGGCTGGCCGCTCACGGGCTGGTCCGGAACGCGGACGTGACGGGTAGGTTGCTCCGGGGCGTTTTCCGGCTCCCGCCCCGGACAACAACCGTCCTCGACCGGGGGCTTGAAACGGGCGCTCTGACGGCACGCGGATACGACAGGGTGCTGCGGCTGGCCTGGACACTGGCCGACTTGGCGGAAATTGACGAACCGGGCAGCCATGAGGTGGGACTTGCCCTGACCATGAGACAAAGGGGAATGAGCGCATGAACGGGATGAGCGCATGAACACTGTGCGTAATGAGTGTACGAGCACTGTAGGGGAGGCAGGAGCCGTAGTGGTGGCAAGAGCCGCGCTGACGCGCCTGATGGAACCGTCGGACCTCGCCGGTCTGGCCCTGATCCGAGTAGTGGGACCTGTGCACGCCGTCCGGATTGCGACAGGGGAAGTGCGGGCCGGGACAGCCACCGAGCATGCGGTCGTGCAGATCCTCGACGAAGCAGGCGCCAGATCCGGATGGTCAGGGCTGGAAGCTGCGGTCGGCCGCTGGGCGCCGAGGGTCAAAGACCTTGCGCCGGATCGGGATCTGGCCGTGATCCGGTGTCTGGGCGGCGGTCTGATCGTGCCCGAAGACGACGACTGGCCGCAGGCCCTGGCCGATCTGGGACTGTCGGAACCGATTGCGCTATGGTGCCGGAGTCCGTACCGCGTCCTCCCGGAGGTGAGCCGGTGCGTTGCCGTGGTCGGTTCCCGGGACAGTACCGGTTATGGAGCCAGCGTGACGGGGCAAATTGCCCAAGGTCTGGCCGAGCGCGGAATCACTGTTGTCAGCGGTGGGGCCTATGGGATCGACGCCCACGCGCACCGTGCCGCGCTCGCGGGAGGCAACGGTGGTATCGCCACGATCGCCGTGATGGCCGGGGGCATCGACAGGTACTACCCCTCAGGGAATGAAGATCTGCTGCGCACAATTTCCCAGGAGGGAGCCATGATTGCCGAGGTTCCGCCGGGCACGAATCCCACACGGTACCGGTTCCTGCAGCGGAACAGGCTCATCGCGGCGCTCTGCGCCGTTACCGTGGTGGTCGAAGCACGCTGGCGGTCGGGCGCGCTGAGCACGGCACACCATGCGGATTCCTTAAGCCGTCAGGTTGCCGCTGTACCGGGGTCGGTGTTCAGCGCGAACTCCGCCGGCTGCCACCGGCTGCTGCGCGAAGGCTCGGCGGTGTGTGTCACGGACGCCACGGAGGTAGCCGAACTTGCGGGGGCCAGCGGTGAGCATCTGGCCGACGAGCCGACCGGAACCTCGGCCGAGCACGACGGCCTGAATGTGGAGGATCTGCTGCTTTTGGACGCGCTGCCGGTGAGACAGGGGAGCGCGCCCGAGAAGCTGTCCGCCGTGGCCGGTCTCGGAATTGCATCGGTGCTGGCCGGACTCGGCAGGCTCGAGCTGATGGGACTGGCCGAGCGCAGCAACGGGAACTGGAAGCTCCGCAAGGGTCGGCAATGATGGACTGGGAGTTCCGCAAGGCGGGACCTGACACGTACCTGACACGGGTCGGTACCCTCCCGGCGCGGCTAATATTGTTCCCGTCCGGCGGTGCGACTTGCCCGGCGGGAAACATGGACGCACAGTAGGGAGGTGGACCGATCCGAAATTGCCCAGCTGCCCGAGGAGTTTTCCAGCGCACTGGCCCGGTTTGAGTCTTACCTGACGTCGGAACGGGCCCGTTCAGCCCATACCGTGCGGGCTTACCTAGGCGATGTGGAAGGGCTGCTGATTTATGCCCTCACCGAAGGTGCCACCAGCTTGGCCGGTCTGGAGCTGGGAACGCTGCGGCGATGGTTGGGGGAACAAAGTGCTGCGGGGCTGGCCCGGGCGACGCTGGCCCGGCGGGCGGCCACGGCCCGCAGCTTCACGTCCTGGGCTGTTCGGGAGGAACTGCTGGCAGTCGATCCGGCCCTGCGACTGAAGGCACCCAAGCGTGACCAGACCTTGCCCGGCGTGCTGCAGCAGCAGCAGGTGACCAGGCTGTTTGGCGCACTGCAGCAACAGGCGCTGGGCGGGGAGCCGGTGGCGCTGCGGGACCTGGCCGTCATGGAGCTGCTCTATGCCACCGGAGTGCGGGTGGGAGAGCTGGCGGCTTTGGATGCGGGCCACCTGAACGCGGAGAGGCGCACGTTAACTGTGATCGGTAAGGGTAACAAGGAACGCACCGTTCCCTATGGTCAGCCCGCGGCACGGGCCATAGAGGCTTGGCTGGTGACTGGCCGGCCGGCATTCTGCACGCCGCGAAGCGGATCCGCCCTGTTCCTGGGTCAGCGCGGAAACCGGATCGACCAGCGGCAGGTCCGTACCGTCGTCGGCCGCCTGTTTCACGCCCTTGGGGACACATCGGCCACCAGTCCGCACGCGCTGCGTCATTCAACGGCCACGCACCTGCTCGACGGCGGCGCGGATCTGCGCGCCGTCCAGGAGATTCTGGGGCACAGCAGCCTGGCCACCACGCAAATTTACACCCACGTTTCGGTGGATCGGCTGCGCAGCAGTTACCAGCAGGCCCACCCGCGCGCCTGATATCGAATTCAGGCCGGCGTTCATGCATGTCATTCTGCGCGGCATTCATGCGCCACGTGCCAGGCGGCCGGGTGCCCTGGCCCTGTCCGCCGGCGCCCTGGCCCTGTCCGCCGGCGCCCTGGCCTGTCCGCCGTTGCCCTGGCCTATCCGCGCCCGGCGCTCTCGGAGCGGGTGCCGCAGGGACGGGATCGGGCCGACCGGCCGGCATCCGTTTGGGCGGGATCGACGCCGCGAATTCCATCGGGGGAATTCCACTGGCGTTATTTGCCCGTGTGCGGCACAATGTGAGGTGCGCGGTCGAGAGTCTGGGCACTGTGAAAATGTCATAATCAAGACGGTCCAGTAAAACATGTCACAATAAAAAGTGTCGGAGTAGTACGGGACAGTAACAAAAGTATGGGCTGCCGCGGGTAGACCGATTCAGGGAGCGCAGAAAAGCAATTCCGGCTCAGTACGCAGCGGTGCCATTCCAGCCTTGCCGAAGGTCGTTGGGGAAGACGAACCTACAGCTATGGAGGATGGAATGTCTGTTGTGATGACGCGCGGTGTTTTGTTTATACACTCAGCCCCTCTTGCTTTGTGCCCGCACATTGAGTGGGCCATCGGATCCGTGGCGGATAAGCGCACGGATCTTGATTGGACGCCGCAGCCGGCTGCTCCGGGTATGGTCCGTGCCGAAGTGTCCTGGTCCGGGACTCAGGGAACCGGTGCGCAATTGGCCTCCGCCCTGCGCGGCTGGGCGCATCTGCGCTATGAGGTGGCTGAGGAGCCGAGCGCGGGAGTCGACGGCGGGCGTTGGTCGCACACGCCTGAGTTGGGAATATTTCATGCCGTGACGGATGCGCACGGAAACATTATGGTCACCGAGGATCGGATCCGCTACGCCTACGAGTCCGGCGCCGGTGATCCGGCCGCCGTCTACCATGAGTTGTCACTGGCCCTTGGCGAGGCGTGGGATGAGGAGCTGGAGGCCTTCCGCCATGCGGGCGAGGGAGCCCCCGTGCGCTGGCTTCATCAGGTCGGCTGAGGCTGGAGGCTTTCCATGCCCTGAAACAGACCCAGACCCCGGCGCTTACTCAGGCCCTGAAGCAGGCCGAGCCTCCGAACACAGACCGGACCGAGTGCAGTCTCTGACGCAGGCCCAAACCCGGTCACCGGAGCAGACGCACGTGACCGGCTCCCGCCGGGACCGGGCACGTCCGAATTTTCCGCGTCAGGGCAGTCGTCCGTTGGCAGCGCTTAGTTCGTATTACGGATCACGATGACGGCGTTGTGGCCGCCGAAGCCGAAGGAGTTACTCAACGCCACTATGTCCCCGGCGGGAAGATCCCGGGCGGTGGTGACGACGTCCAACGGAATCTCCGGATCCTGGTTTTCCAGGTTGATCGTCGCCGGCGCTTTGCGGTTGTACACGGCCAGCACGGTCATGACCGCCTCCACCGCTCCCGAAGCGCCGAGCAGGTGCCCGGTCTGCGACTTGGTGGCGGATACCGCCACGTTCTCCAGATGATTCCCCAGCGACGCCTTGAGCGCGGTGTACTCGGGCTTGTCGCCCACCGGCGTAGACGTGGCGTGCGCGTTGACATGGACAACGTCGGTGTCCTGGGCGCGTGCATCAAAGAGTGCGGCCTTCAGTGCTCGGGTGGCGCCGAGCCCCTCCGGGTCCGGGGCCGTGATGTGGTACGCGTCCGCCGTGACCGAGGTGCCGGCCAGTTCGCCGTAGATGCGGGCGCCGCGGGCCAAAGCGTGCTCTTCGGCCTCCAGCACCAGAGCGCCGGCACCTTCACCCATGACAAAGCCGTCCCGGTCGCGGTCATACGGTCGGGAGGCGTGCTCGGGATCGTCATTGCGGCGGGACAGCGCCTGCATGGAGGAGAACGAGGCCATCGGCAGCGGGTGGATGGCGGCCTCGGCGCCGCCGGCCATTACGACGTCGGCCTTGCCGGAGCGGATCAACTCCAGACCCAGGTGGAGCGCTTCGGTGCCGGAAGCGCAGGCGGAAACGGGTGTGTGGGCACCGGCGCGGGCACCCAAATCCAGGCTGACCGCCGCGGCGGCGCCGTTGGGCATCAGCATCGGGACCGTCATCGGCAGAACCCGGCGCGGTCCTTTCTCGCGCAGGGTGTCCCAGGCGTCCAGCAGCGTCCAGACGCCGCCGATGCCGGTGGCGAAGGCCACGGCAAGGCGGTCGTGGTCCACCTCGGTGATACCGGAGTCCTTCCACGCCTCGCGGGCGGCTACGACGGCGAACTGACTGGAGGGATCCAGGCGTTTGGCCTCGACGCGCGTGAGGATCTCGGTGGCGGGAGTGGATGCCTTGGCGGCAAAGTGGACGGGGAGATCGTACTTCGTCACCCAGTCATCCGTCAGGGTGTGTGCGCCGGACACGCCGATCAGTGCGTTCTTCCACATGGTGGGAACGTCGCCGCCGATGGGGGTGGTGGCTCCCAGTCCGGTGATGACTACTTTGCGGGCCATGGTTCTACTCTCTGGAAAAAAGAAAAATGTGCAGGACAGTTCGTGTCGGGTGGCCGGTTCCCCTACGCGGGGACCGGCCACCCTTCATGCCCTGCCGATGCGGGGCATAGGTCAGTCGGAAGGACTAGGCCTGTGCGCCGGAGATGAAGTTGACGGCGTCTCCGACGGTCTTGAGGTTCTTGACCTCTTCGTCCGGGATGCGTACGCCGAACTTCTCTTCGGCGTTGACCACAATGGTCATCATGGAGATGGAATCGATGTCCAGATCGTCCGTGAAGGACTTGTCCAGCTCGACAGCCTCGGGTGCAAGACCGGTCTCTTCGTTGACGATTTCAGCCAAACCGGCCAGGATTTCTTCGTTGCTAGCCATTGATGGCTCCTTTTCTTGTGATTTTCGCTTTGGTCGGTGATCGGGTGAGGCAGTGTTGATCAAACCACGGTTGTGGTCCGAAATGCTATGCCGGCCCGGCTGGGCCGGCACCGTGTCGGATGTTACGGCAGCTCGACGACCTGCGCGCCGAATACGAGCCCGGCGCCAAATCCAATCTGCAGTGACAGGCCGCCGCTGAGACCGGGGTTTTCCCGCAGCAGCCGGTGTGTTGCCAGCGGAATCGACGCCGCCGAGGTGTTCCCGGCGTCCTCGATATCGCGCGCAATCAGCACGCAATCCGGGATTTTCAGCTGCTTGGCCAGTTCGTCGATGATGCGCATATTCGCCTGGTGCGGCACAAAGGCGGAGAGCTGGTCGGCGGTGATGCCGGCCGCATCGAGGGCCTGCTTGGCCACCTTGGCCATTTCCCAGACCGCCCAGCGGAAGACGGTCTGGCCGTCCTGGCGCAGGGTCGGCCACAGGTTGGCGTGCGCTTCGCCCACGGCGGCAAGGTCGCCGTCGTCGTCCTCTTTCATCGCGGAGATGCTGAAGTCGCGGATCGCGGTCTGGGAGTGCGTCATGCCGATGGCGTCCCAGCGGCTGCCGTCGGAACCCCAGACGGACGGGCCGATTCCCGCGCGCTCACCTGGGCCGATCACGACGGCACCGGCGCCGTCGCCGAGCAGGAACGAGATGGTCCGCTCGTGGTTGTCAATGACGTCCGAGAGCTTTTCCACGCCGACCACCAGGACGTAGTCCGCGGTCCCGGCGCGCACTAACGCATCACCCTGGGCCACGCCGTAGCAGTAGCCGGCGCAGGCAGCGGAGACATCAAAGGCAGGAGCCGGCGTCGCGCCGATGCGCTCGGCCAGCAGGGAAGCGGCCGACGGCGTCGCGTACGGATGCGTGACGGTGGAGACAATGATGGCGCCCAGCTGGGAGGCGTCAATGCCGGCTTTCGCCAGGGCTTCCATGGCGGCACCTGCGGCCATGTCGACGACGCTGACCTCGCGCGGGGCGCGGTGCCGGGTCACGATGCCGGTCCGCTGGCGGATCCATTCGTCGGAGGAATCGATCCACTGGCAGACGTCGTCATTGGTGACGATGACGTTCGGGCGGTAGGCCCCGACGCCCAGGATGCGGGTGAATTCGCGCAACGGGTTCTGCTGCAGGGTGGGAGTGCTCACGCGTTTCCTTCTTCCCGCTCGGCCAGTGCGGCGACAAGCAGTTCCTTGGCGGATTCCAGATCCTCTGGAGATTTGACGGCAACGGCGACAACACCGGGCATGGCACGTTTGGCGAGGCCGGCCAGTGTTCCGGCGGGGGAGAGTTCGATCAGCGCGGTGACGCCCATTGAGACGAGGGTTTCCATGCACAGGTCCCAGCGCACCGGCCTCGAGACCTGCGCGATCAGGCTTTCGATGACGGCGTCGCCGGTGGTCACGGACCGGCCGTCAAAGTTGGAGAGCAGTACCGGATCCGGATCGCGCAGGCTCAGGCCCGGGCGCAGCACCTGCAGGGCGGTGGCGGCGGGAGCCATGTGCTGGGTGTGGAACGCGCCGGCCACCTGCAGCGGAAGCACGCGGGCCTTGGCCGGCGGATTATCCTTCAGGACCTGGAGCTGTTCGAGGGTGCCGGCGGCGACGGTCTGTCCCGTGCTGTTCATGTTCGCCGGGGTTAGGCCCGCGGACTCGATGGCGGCCAGCACCTCGGCAGGGTCACCGCCGACGACGGCGCTCATTCCGGTGGGCGTCAGGGCAGCGGCCGCGGCCATGCTGTTGGCCCGCTCGCGGACGAAGATCATGGCGTCATGTTCGCTGAGTGCGCCGGCCAGCGAGGCGGCGGTGATCTCGCCTACCGAATGTCCGGCCAGGACCAGCGGTAGGCCGCGCAGGGCGGAATCTTCCACCGGCGGGAGTCCCGCGGCACTGAAAAGTGCGTGCGCCGTGATCAGTCCCGCGGCGACAATCAGCGGCTGCGCCACGGCGGTGTCCTTGATGGTTTCGGCGTCGGAAGTGGTTCCGTGCGCCGACAGGTCGACGCCGGCCACCTCGCTCAGCGCGGCGACTCGCGCCGCTGCAGCGGGGAGCTCCAGCCACGGCGTGAGGAAGCCGGGGGTTTGTGAACCCTGTCCAGGGCAGACTATTGCAAGCACAGTATCCAGCTTTCCAAAGAGTGGGCTGTTTATCGGTGTTTACATGCACCAAGGTCATGAAGCCGCTTTGTAGGAAGTCTACAACGCCGCCGTGACCCGTCCGGACCGCGACGTTGCCACAGCGGGGACATAACCGGGGCGCATCCCGGGCCCACATGAACCGGATCCGGCGCCATCACAGACGGCTGCCGTTTCGTTCGACGGCGGGCTTGGGCGGTACGGCGAGCCTGCCGACCACCAGCGCGGTCTGCAGCACGAAGGCCTCGCGGGGGATCAACGGATCCCAGCCCGTCACGTCACAGACGCGGCGCAGCCGGTAGCGGACGGTGTTGGCATGCACAAAGAGCTCGCGGGCCGTGGCTTCCAGTGAATGGCCCAGCTGCAGATAGCTGCTGAGCGTTTCGGCCAGCCCGTTGGAAGCCGCCAGCAGCGGCCGGTAGATGTTCTTTACCAATGCCCGGCGCGCCGAATCGTCTCCGGAGATGACACGTTCTGGCCACAGATCGTCCGCGGCCACCGGGCGCGGCGCGCCCGGCCACGCCTTGGCGGCGGCCAGCCCGGCAAAGGCGGCCTGCGCCGAATTGGTCGCCTCCATCAGGGACGCCGCCAGCGGGCCGTACACCACCGGGCCGGGGGCGAACAGCTCGCCCAGACGCAGGTAGGCGGTGTCCTGATCGGCCACGCCTCCCAGCACCAGAATCAGCCGGTCACCCTGGATTCCCACCAGCGCGTCCTCGGCGAAGCGGCCGGCGGCACGGCGCAGTTCAGAGACGAAGCCGGCGTTGGTTTCCGACGGCGAGTTGCCGACCATCACGGTGAACCGGCTCTGCGATTTCCAGCCCAGGGCGGCCACCCGGGACCGCAGGGAATCCGTATCCTCGCCGCGCAGAATCGCGTCCACCACCAGTGCCTCCAGCCGGGTATCCCAGGAACCCCGGCTCTCGGCGGCCCGCGCATAGACATCGGCCGCGGCGAAGGCGACCTCACGGGAATAGCGCAGCACGGCTTCGCGCAAGGCGCCCTGCTCGGCCTTCGGCGCAATCTCCGGCACGTGGTCCTCCACCACCTGCACCACGGCGCGGATCAGCTGCAGGGCGCGCTGCAGACTGATGGAGCGCGTGAGCTCGGTGGGAGCCGTTCCGAAGACGTCGGAGAGTACCCACGACGGCGACGATGGGCGCTGATACCAGGAGACGAAGGCATTGATCCCGTTCTGCGCCACCATTCCCAGCGCGGAGCGCTCATCCGCGCTGAGCCGGCGGTACCAGGGCAGTGTGTTCTCGAGTTCTTTCATCGTTGCGGTGGAAAGCCTGCCGACGTTGGCACGCAGCTTTTCCAGTGTCAGGGCCTGCGCATCCGCAGCCGCGGCAGAGACCTCCGGCGCAGCAGCCGGAGTGCGGGGATCTTGAGCCATTCTTCGAGCATACGGCCAGCCGCCATGGAAGCCGCATTTGTACGATCACTACAATTTGTACGATGACGACTAACGGCTGGACCGTGCCGGGTCGAGACCGAACCCGATAACGGGGCTGACCCGCGAAGACGACGTTGCGCAACATCGTCTTCGCGGGCCGGCCCCGTTATCAGCGCAGCTTAGCGCGTCGCAGCCTCTCCAACTGCCGCTGGCGCGTCAGCCGGAGCCTCTGGCTGCTAGGTGCATGGGTCGGTAGTGGTTTTAGCCGTTTGATGTTCGGCGGCGTGGCAGCCGATGAATCCTGATGCCGGTAATAATTTCCTTTGAAGGAGGCGCCCCCGCCCCGAGGGATCGTTCAGCGAGGTGTGAAGAGCCGCCGTTGGCGTCCCGGGGCTGCCCCGTTGCCGGCCCCCGTTCTACATCCGCGCCAGGGAGGCCGCCCGGGTGCGGTGGCTGAAGAGCTTCATTAGGTTGTGGCACCCTGCCAGCAACTCCCACTCACGCGCTGCCTTCTCCATGCCGCGCAGGAGCACGTTTTTGCCCTGCCGGGTCTTGATCTGGCCGAAGACCGGTTCAACGATCGCTTTGCGCCGGGCATAAATTTTCTTGCCCTTCTTGGTTTTGAGTTTCCGTCCCATCCGTTCTGCCAGGCTCGCGTTGGCCGGGATCCTGCCCCGGGGCGACTCGGGAATCGGCGTACCGTGTTTCATGCGTCGGGTGGAGATGAAGAACTCGGTTGAATGAGCCGTTTCAACGTCTTTGACGTGCTCGAGGTTGGCTGCCGAGCAATACCCGGCGTCGGCACTCCACGTCGTGGGCATTGCACCTACAGAGACAGCCGTGTGTTCGATCATGGGGGCCAGCTGCTGCACATCCACGGCCACGTTGTTCAATCTGGTGGCAACAATTACCTGGTGGTCAGCATCCACGACGGCCTGGCCGTTGTAGCAGTAATGGTATGAACCATCCGCGGTTTTCATGATCCGCGCGTCCGGGTCCGTGAAGTTCCGTTGCGCCGTGGGCTTCGGCTCGGCCTTCGCAGCGGCAGTGTCGCCGGCAGCGGTGATGTCCTCGTCATCATCGCCGCGGGACCGGGCCTTCTCTTCCGCGAGCTGGCGGGCCTTGGCAGCGGCTTCTTCCTCCAGTGAGGCACGGGCCGTGGCCATCGCCGCGGCCCGGGCCCGCCTGTTCGCCAGCTCCGCGGGGAGTTCGTCCCCGCGAGTGCCCGGCCCGAAGCGGGCGTCCTCGGCCGCGTCGACGGTCTTCGCCTCTTCCATCAGGTCGCTGATCTCATCGGCCAGGACCTTCTGCTTCGCGCTCAACCGGGCATAGCTCATGGCCTTGTGCCGGGACGCGTTGGCCCGCACCTTCGTCCCGTCCAGGGCCACCCTGCCCAGGGAGACCATACCCGCGGCCCGGCACAGTTCCAGGGCCTGGAGGAACACGTTCGCCAGGGCCGCGAGGTGGCGTTCGCGGAAACGGGCGATCGAGCGGAAATCAGGGGCCTGCTGCGCGGCCAGCCACCGGAACGCGACCACATCCGTACATGCCCGCTCCAACTCCCGCGAGGAGCGGACCCCGACACAATATCCGTACAGGACGATGCGCAGCATCAGGCGCGGATCATACGGCGGCTGGCCCTTGGCCTTCGCATAGGACTTGTAGAAGCGGGCCAGGTCCAGCTCCGTGTCCACCATTTCGGCAATGAACCGGGCCAGATGGTTTTGCGGCAGCCACTCATCCAGTGACGGCGGGACCAGCATCACCGCCTCGGGTTCAAACCCCCGGAACCGCTTCCTGGCCCCGCCGTTGGCATCCATCGGCTCATCAACGGCCGGAGGCACGAGGGGCCCCACGAGCGACTCGGCGAACAAACCATCCTGGGAACCGGCATCCATACCCCAATTCTCCCAGCCCCACATCCGGCAGCCCGGCTAATCCGCCGGCGTTTTAAATAATTCACCGGCGTTTTAAAACTAGGACGGACTACTGACCCACGCACCTAGCTGTCCCCGCCGGTCACCCCGGTGGTGCCGGCGTTGACGTCCAGCAACTTGTACTTCTCGATCGCTTGGGCCGGTGCCTGCCAGTCGACCTCGCCGCGCCGGGCGAGCATTTCCAGCGCACGGACCACAATGGAATGCGAATCGATTTTGAAGAACCGACGGGCGGCGGCGCGGGTATCGGAGAAGCCGAAGCCGTCGGCACCCAGGGTGGCGAATTCATTGGGCACGAACTGCCGGATCTGGTCCGGCACGGCCTTCATGTAATCGCTGACGGCCACTATCGGCCCGGTGGCTCCGGCGAGCTGTTCGGTCACGAACGGCATACGGGCATTGGCACCGGGATTGAGGAACTGCTCTTCCTCGGCGGCCAGGCCATCACGTCGCAATTCGGTCCAGGACGTCACGGACCAGACATCGGTCGAAACTCCCCAATCGTCGGCGAGGATCTGCTGGGCTTCCAACGCCCACGGAACGGAGACACCGGAAGCCAACAGCTGGGCGCGAGGCCCGTCCACCTTCGCCGGAGCCAGCAGGTAAATCCCCTTGATGATTCCCTCGACGTCCATGTCCTCTGGCGCGGGCGGCTGGATGATCGGCTCGTTGTAGACCGTGATGTAATACATCACGTTCCGCGACGAGTCGCCGGACGCGGGTCCCTTGCCGTACATGCGCTCCAGGCCATCGCGCATGATGACGCCGATTTCGTACCCGTAGGCCGGGTCGTAGGTCACCACTGCCGGGTTCGTGGAGGCCAGCAGCGGGGAATGCCCGTCGGCGTGCTGCAGCCCTTCGCCGGTGAGCGTGGTCCGGCCGGCGGTGGCGCCGATCACGAAACCGCGCGCCATCTGGTCCGCGGCAGCCCACAGGGAATCTCCAGTGCGCTGGAACCCGAACATGGAGTAGAAGACGTAGACCGGGATCAGCGGCTCGCCGTGGGTGGCATACGCGGTGCCCGCGGCCGTGAACGCAGCGACGGAACCGGCCTCGTTGATCCCAGCATGCACAATCTGACCGGAGATGGATTCCTTGTACGCCAGCACCAGGTCGCGGTCCACGGAGAGATAGTTCTGGCCGTTCGGGTTGTAGATCTTCGCCGTCGGGAAGAACGCGTCAATGCCGAAGGTCCGGGCCTCGTCGGGGATGATCGGCACGATCCGCTTGCCGAACTCCTTATCCCGCATCAAGTCCTTGAGCAGACGAACGAAGGCCATCGTGGTGGCGGCGTACTGCTTGCCGGAACCGCGGTTCGCCACCTCATAGGTCTTGTCACCGGGAAGGGCAACCTCGGCATGCTCGGTGCGGCGCTCGGGCAGAAACCCTCCCAGCTTGGCCCGGCGATCCATCAGGTACTTAATTTCCGGTGCATCCATCCCCGGGTGGTAGTACGGGGGCCGGTACAGGTCCTTTTCCAGCTCGGCATCACTGATCGGGATGCGGAGGTGGTCGCGGAACAGCTTGAGGTCCGGCATGGTGAGTTTCTTCATCTGGTGCGTGGCGTTGCGGGCCTCGAAGTTGGTGCCCAGCCCGTAACCCTTAACCGTGTGGGCAAGGATGACCGTGGGCTTGCCCTTGAACTCGGTGGCGGCCTTGTATGCGGCGTAGACCTTGCGGTAGTCGTGACCGCCGCGCTTGAGGTTCCATACCTCGTCGTCGCTCAGGTCCGCAACCATTTCCTTGGTCTGCGGAGTCTGGCCGAAGAAGTGCTCACGGACAAAACCGCCGGACTCGCCCTTGTAGGTCTGGTAATCGCCGTCGACCGTGGTATTCATGACCTTCACCAGCGAACCGTCGTCGTCCTTGGCCAGCAGGTCATCCCACTCGCGGCCCCAGACAACCTTGATCACGTTCCAGCCGGCGCCGCGGAAGAAAGCCTCCAGCTCCTGCATGATCTTGCCGTTGCCGCGCACCGGCCCGTCCAGCCGCTGGAGGTTGCAATTGATCACGAAGTTGAGGTTGTCGAGCTTGTCGTTGGCCGCGAGTTGCAGCAGTCCGCGGCTTTCCGGCTCGTCCATTTCGCCGTCGCCCAGGAACGCCCAGACCTGTTGGTCGGAGGTGTCCTTGAGACCGCGGTTGTGCAGGTACCGGTTGGACTGCGCCTGGTAGATCGCGTTCATCGGGCCAATGCCCATGGAAACGGTGGGGAATTCCCAGAACTCCGGCATCAGGCGCGGGTGCGGGTACGAGGAAAGCGCGTGCCCTTCCTTGGATTTTTCCTGCCGGAAGCCGTTCAGGTCCTCTTCGCTCAACCGGCCTTCCATGAACGCGCGGGCGTACATGCCGGGGGAGGCGTGGCCCTGGAAAAAAATCTGGTCTCCGCCGCCGGGGTGGTCCTTGCCGCGGAAGAAGTGGTTGAATCCGACCTCATACAGCGTCGCGGCACCGGCGTAGGTGGAAATGTGCCCGCCCACGCCGATATCGGGGCGCTGCGCACGGTGCACCATGATGGCGGCATTCCAGCGCAGCCAGGCGCGGTACTTGCGCTCGATCTCCTCGTTACCGGGAAACTCCGGCTCCTGGTCCGCGGGGATGGTATTGACGTAGTCCGTCGTGGTCACCATCGGCACGCCGACGCTCTGCGCGCCGGCCCGCTGCAGCAGGCTGCGCATAATGAATTGGGCACGTTCGGTGCCCTGATCCTGAATCAACGCATCCAGGGACTCGATCCACTCAGCGGTCTCCTCTGGATCCCTATCAGGCAGCTGGTGGGTCAACCCGCTTAGGATATGGGAATTCTCTTCGCCTGCGGCCACGTCAGACCTCTCTTAAAGACAGTATTTCCGGCCCTCAGCTGTGGCTGCGGGCGCACACCGAACACTCTAGTCCGGGTTAGGCCCTACCAAGTAGCCGGCGGCCTGCGGGAAGTGCCCGGGTCCCCGTACCATTAGGGGTAGTACTGTTGGCGGCGTGCTCCTGGCCGCTGACACCGCGCTGGATGTCTGCGCCGAAAACGCATGTCCCGCAGGCACTGGCTTGAAGCTGAACGCGTTAGGGTGTTGGCTTGTAGTAACGCAAATCACGGCGGCGCCGGGCGGATGCTGTCATCGACGGCTTCCGAAAACGAGCCAAAAGGTTTTGCAGCGTGACCGCAGTTCGTAAAATAGACATCAAGACGACAACTTCAACGAAGCGCGGATGCGTTTCAAGCAGGAGGAACAACGTGAGCGAGGCCGACGCCGGCACAGTAGTTAATGTGGCGGGCAAATTGGGTTTCAAGGATGGCGATTTGATCCAGGAACTCGGGTACGACGACGACGTTGATTTTGCTCTGCGCGACAGTGTTGAAGAACTGGTCGGGTCCGAGCTGCTTACCGAGGAGGACCACGACGTCGTTGACTCTGTTCTTTTGTGGTGGCGGGCCGACGACGGCGATCTGGTGGACGCGCTGGTGGACTCGCTGACGACCTTGGATGAGGGCGGCATCGTGTGGGTGCTGACGCCGAAAAACGGACGCGTCGGTTATGTCCCGCCATCGGAAATCCAGGAGGCCGCGCCGACGGCCGGCCTGCACCCAACTACCACTGTCGGCGTTTCGACCGACTGGGCGGCCACCCGGCTCGCGCCGCGCAAGAAGCCATGACCGCCGCAGCGGCGGACGTGACGGCGGCGGCGGCGAACGCACCGGTGGCGGATGAACCGGCAGGTGTGCCGGTTGTGGGCGAGGCTGCTCCCGACTTCGACCTTCCCAATCAGTTCGGCGAGCGGATCTCGCTTGCTTCGCTGCGCGGCGGGAACGTCGTCGTCGTGTTTTATCCCTTTGCTTTTTCCGGAATCTGCACCGGCGAAATGTGTACTCTTCGGGACAATCTGGGCGAATTTGCCACCGCCAAGGCCCGGGTGCTGGCCGTCTCGGTGGACAGCAAATACACGCTGCGCGCGTACGCCGAGGCCGAGGGGCTGGACTTTGACCTGCTGGCCGACTTCTGGCCGCACGGCGAAATGGCGCGCCGCTATGGGGTTTTCGACGACGAGCGCGGCATGGCGGGGCGGGGAACCTTTGTCATTGATGGAGCCGGGATCCTGCGCGACGCCTTCAGCACGCCGACGGGCCAGGCCCGCTCCCTTGACCGGTACCGCCAGGCCCTCGTGGAACTCTGATCTGGCGGATGTGGAAATGCGCCCGGGGCCGAGTGCCGGTACTGCTGGGGTGACGGGCTCTGCGGTGGCGGGCTCTGCGGTGGCGGACTCCGCGGTGGCGGACTCCGCGGCATGATGGATACGCGTCCGCCGGTCGGAATCGGCATGACTGGATTTGCCAGCGCACCGGCGCGTGTCGGCGTCCCCGAACCTTCCGCGGCAGAACTGCCCGTGCTGGAGCAGATCACGGCGCTCTTGGGCGGCCTGAAACTGGCCATTCTGACCGGCGCGGGGCTTAGCACCGATTCGGGCATTCCGGATTATCGGGGACCCGGCTCCGTCCCGCGCAGCCCCATGACTTACCAGGAGTTTGTCGGCGACAGCGCCCTGCGGCAACGATACTGGGCCAGGAACCACCTCGGCTGGCGGCACCTGCGCCACGCCGGCCCGAACGCGGGCCACTATGGCGTGGCCACACTCGAACGCAGCGGGCTGACCACGGGCATTGTCACCCAGAACGTCGACCGTCTGCACGAAGACGCAGGTGCGCTGAACGTCGTCGATCTGCACGGGCGCTTCGACAGGGTCGTCTGTCTGAGCTGCCGCACTGTCGTCAGCCGCAGCCATCTCGCCGACGTCCTCGACACCCTGAATCCGGGGTTCGTTGAGCTGGTCGAGGCGGAAGGTCCCATCGAAGCGGCCCCGGACGCCGACGCCGCGTTGGAGCAGGAAGCCTACATCGCGCGGTTTGTGATCGCCGACTGCGAAATCTGCGGCGGAATGCTCAAGCCGGATTTTGTCTTCTTCGGCGAAAGCGTCCCCAAGGAACGTGTTGAGCGGTCCTACGCGATCGTGGACGGAGCGGATGCCCTGCTGGTGGCCGGCTCGTCGCTGACGGTCATGAGCGGACTTCGATTTCCCCGCCATGCCAAAAAGACCGGCAAGCCGGTGGTCATCATCAACCGCGGGCCAACCCGCGGCGATGACACCGCCAGCATCAAGCTCGACGCCGGCGTGAGCGAGAGTCTGCAGTACCTGGCCGACCAGCTGGCTCCGCCCGGCTGAGGCGCTTGCCGATTCCCGCTGTCCCAACTGTTGTTCGGCGCGGCTGAGTCCCTTGCGGTTATGCCCCGATTCTGCCCGGTTAGCATCGACGGCCTACTTTCGGGTACAGTTATTCCTCGTTGGCTGGCGCAGGAAATCCGCAGAAGCGGACGGTCGCGGCAGCGTAAGGGGCCTTTAGCTCAGCTGGTAGAGCGCCACGTTTACACCGTGGATGTCATCGGTTCGATCCCGGTAGGGCCCACAAAGATAAAGCCTCGGCAACCAAGGTAAAAGCCTTGTGTTGCCGGGGCTTTTTGCTGCCCGATGGGGCCGTCGACTCCGAGAGGAGGCCGTTGCGCTGATGCCTATAGCGTGAAAAATAGCGTGATCAGCCACAGTCGCTCGGCCTCGCGTGAAGCCCGGTCAAGGAGTAGCATCAATGTCTGCGTTGAACGGATCAGGGGTATCTGGAATCCCTAGTTCTCAGCGCATATCACCAAGCAGGACGAGCTCAGGGTGCGGGGATCGGATCGAGAGCTGAGCAAGACTGTGGCGGAAAATGGTCCAGGCCTTGGGCAGGGAATCAACCAATGCGTTCGTCCAGGTTCTCGGCCTGGACTGCACCCGCGAGAAGATCAGGCACAGCACCTGCCTAGTGGCCATGATCTTCCCCGACCATCCTTCAACGGCGGAAGGCGGGAATCCTTAAAAATGATGGGTTCGACGGCCTGTTTCAGGCGGAACTCGGTCGGGTCATGAAGCGGAAGCCAAGGCCTCGGCCGACCTCCACTGTTTAGTGACGCGCGAACGACCAAACCCGCAGAGCCGCAAGCGCGTTAGGATTCCAAATGTTTGTAGCGCCCTCGGGGCCAGGCATATGGATCCATTCACTATGTTTCGCCAGCTCGGGTTAGTGTTTCGCGCGGATCCGGAATCGTCCGGACAGCTCGATCTGGGATAGTCCGGCGGCTTCGCCTCCTGGAGCACGTGCGCTGCGCACCGGGAGACCACGCTACAAGGCCAGCGCGTGCGGGGGTGGCCCGTGCCGCCGTCGTTGCTCTTTTCCTGACCATACTGTTGGACGTGCTGGGCATGGACTGGAGGCATGCAGTAAACGGCCGGCGACCGGGAGGGCGTCATGAGAACCTCCGCCGCTCAGTGGGACGCAATCAAGGTCTTGAGCTAGTGGTGACTGAACCGATCCAGGGCATCGGCAAAGCCGCGCTTATGCGGTTGATTGGGCGCCGCCCGTCAACAGTCGGTCCTACACATACCCTCCAGCGGGTTTTGTCGGTGGGCCCGCATAACGTTCAGGACTATGGAACATGTAGTGGTGCGTACGACGGCGGCCGGGTTGCCTTTAGCAGTCCAGCGCGCTGGGCGCGAGTGGTTGATAGGCGCCGAGCCGCTGCGATGGTTCGAGCGTGTGAGCTGGTGGGAAAGCCAGCGGCGGATGCCCAAGGGGTTGGGCCGGGTGGATATAGAGGTTTGGCGTGTTCAGGCACGGCTGGGAAGGAACCTTCGGAGTGAGCTCACCACGATGGAACTGCTCAGGGACCAGCAGGGTGGAGGGTGGAAACTGCGCTCGGTCACAGCTGCCTGATCATGTACGGCCGACGACGGGCGGCGGTGCTGGCTGGTCTGAACCGTTGCGGAAATTAAAAGACTCCGCACCATCGCTATTGGGGGATGCGATGGTACGGAGCCAGTACTCGAATATAGCCGGTGGTCGGGATGACCGCAAGGCCTCCGGGCCCCGCTCGTTCAATTGGACCCACGGACAACTTCGGGCGGGTGCCGGCGACGAGCGTTAAATTGGAAAGCCCTCCGCTGCGGCTATTGGGGGATGCAGCAGTGGAGGGCCTGAAACAAATATACACGGCCCCGGACGGAAAAGTAAAGAGGGATGTTCTACGTCCTATCTTAATCCATGAGCCAACCGTCCTGCCGGCGCCCGGTAGGACGGTCGGCGGAGGCGGCGCGAGCCGCGCGGCGAGGGGTGAACAACGCGAGACTGTCCTGGCGCAGCGGCGATGCTCGGGGAGAGGACAGTATGATGGTTTCTGTTCATTCCAATGAACCCACCTGGAGGATGGTCATGACTGATGCCCGGATAGCACGCACCGTGGATGGACAAGGCAGCGCGTCTCCAGCGCCCGCGGTGACCCGGGCGGCTGCGGTCCTGGAGGCTCTGGTCGATGCGCCATCGGGGCGGCTCACCCTCAGCGATCTGGCCCGGGAACTCGGAATCCCGAAATCCTCCACTTCGAATCTACTGCTCGCGCTGGAAGAAGCCCGACTGATCAGTCGGCAGGGATCGGGATTTTCGCTGGGCCGAAAGCTGGTGGAACTTGGTGCCGCGTATTTGAGCCGCCTGGATGAGGTCCAGGAGTTTTACCGCTTCTGTGAGCAGGCACCGACGCTGTCCGGGGAGACGGTCCGGATTGCGATGCTCGATGGCGGCCATGTGATTTACCTGGCGAGGTATGAGGGCCACCCGGCTGTGCGGCTGACGTCGAATATCGGCGACAAGATGCCCGTGTCCCTTTGCGCCGTCGGGAAGGCGCTGATTGCGCGACTGCACGATCAGGACCTTGCCCTCATGTTTCCCGATGACCTGCAGTTGCCGGTCCTCACGCCTCAATCCCTGCGGACAGGTGCGGAGCTGAAGGCGCAGCTGCGCAGTATCCGCCAACAGGGGTTCGCGTTCGAGGATGAAGAGTCCGCCACCGGCGTAGTTTGTCTGGGAGTCGCCGTGCCCACGCGTGGTGCGCACCTGCCCAGCCTGGGCCTCTCGGTTACCGCATTGAAGGCGACCTATTCCGAAGCCCAAGGCGAGGCGATGGTGGAGGAGCTTAAGGAGCTGGCACGCTCGCTGGGTAACCCGATGGGGTGAGTCTTGGAGGGGAACACGGACTCTCGGCTAATCGTTCAGGTGACTGTACGTTGTTCACTATAATAATCAGCGTCTCAGCCGCTGCCGCTACCCCGGCAGACCAACGAGAGTCTGGAGCCAATTGAGGGAGTGTCTGTGATAAATCAGCCCGAGGCACGCCAAACTGGACGGCTGCGGCGCGTGCGGGCACGTTCGCGCCGATTGCAGTGGCGGACAAAAACGTCCTGGAGGGCTGGCTCTGGCGCGTTCCGTTCCTGGCCGGCCTGTTGCTGGTCGCAGTGGCGATCTTCATCCGGCTCCGGCTGAACGAACCGCCGGTTTTCCAGGAGCCGGAGAAGCACAAGAATGTGGTCAAGAACCCCATCGGCGAGCTTTGGAGGAGCTCGAAGAAGAACGTCCTGATCGGTATCGGGCTGCTGATGGGAGAGAACGGCAACTCCTCCCTCTATTCCGCGCTTTTGGTCGACTTCATCAGCGCCAAGGCGGGTGTCTTCCCCGGCGACAGATTCATTGGGCCCGCAGGACTGTTCATCGACGAGGGGTTCTCCGCGGTACTGATGCGCCGTGGCCGACGCCTATAGTGGGCCACGAGAACTGGACCTAAGAAGCCAGCCATGATGATGCCGTGGTCATCGTTCTGCTGACAGGGATCGGGCCTTGGGTTTCAGATTTCCTATGGAATGTCGGTCCCCGGGCATGATAGCCGTCGGCTGAAGGACGACGGTGGCAGGTGGCCACGAGCGAATCGAACCGTTGAGGGAGTGCGTGGATTCGGCATGACGCCGGCCGCAAACTCCGCCACCACCGCAGGCGCCGACGCGCGGGCCCGGAACCGCCGCTTAAGATGTGGATGATCGCAGCAGCAGGCCCGGCAGCAAAGCAGTGTCCGGCCCTGCGGAGAGGATCTGCGGCAGTGGAGAGTGTGTCCGACGAAGTCAAGGCGTCATTTGTAGACGAATGTGTCAACGCGGGACGTGTCATCGGGTATATGACAGGCAACGAGCAGCCACAGGTAGAAGACCTTCCGGAAAACGTCTGCTGGGAGTTCCTGCGCTCCACTGGCGTGGGTCGGCTGGCTGTCATCGTCGATGGTCACCCTGATATTTTCCCGGTGAACTTTGTCGTGGACCATGGCACCGTGGTGTTCCGGACGGCGAAAGGTACAAAACTGACAGCGGCCGTATCCGAGTCGCCGGTTGCCCTCGAGATTGATGGCTACGATGCCAAGGCAGAACAGGCCTGGAGCATTGTTCTCCGTGGCGAAGCAGAGCAGATCCGGGAAACCCAGGAACTGGTGGACACCCTGTCCCTTCCTCTTTTCCCGTGGCAGGCAGGGGCCAAAGAACAATTCGTACGCATCAATGTGGCTATCATCAGCGGGCGCCGCTTCAAGGTTGCCAGGCCGGACATCTGGGCCACCCCCCTCTCCGACGCGCGGCGGGCGTCCTTTGAATAGCCCACGAGTGCTGGCGCATACCGGTTAAGCGGGACATCCCGGCCACGGGAGAATGTTCAGTCAAGGAGCGATATCGTGAAGGCACTTGTGTACGGTGGGCCGGGCAAGATGACGTGGCAGGACGTCCCGGATCCGGAAATCATCCATCCCGCCGACATCATCGTGCAAGTTGACACGATCACCATCTGCGGAACGGATCTGCACATCCTCAAGGGCGATGTGCAGGCCGTGCAGCCCGGCCGAATCCTTGGCCCCGAAGGTGTCGGGACCATTACGGAGGTCGGATCGTCCGTCAGCACGCTGGCGGTGGGGGACCGGGTCATCATCTCCTGCATCACGTCCTGCGGGCACTGCTCCAATTGTCGGACCGGACTCTCCTCCCATTGTCTGGGCGAGGAAGCACAGTCCGGAATCGGCTGGGTCTTCGGACATTTCATCGATGGCACTCAGGCCGAATCCGTGCGCGTCCCGTATGCGGAGAATTCGGTGCATAAACTACCCGCCGGGGTCAGCGATGAACAGGCCGTCATGCTTTCGGACATCCTGCCCACGGGTTTCGAAATTGGCGTCCAGTACGGTCGGGTCAAACCCGGAGACGTGGTGGCTGTCATCGGGGCAGGCCCGGTTGGATTGGCGGCCATCATGACGGCCGGGCTCTACGGTGCCGCAACAATTATTGCCATCGATTTGGACGAGAAACGCCTCGACCAGGCCAAGGCTTTTGGCGCGACGGACGCAGTCGTCTCCGGCTGGGCCAACTGGAAAGACCAAGTGCTGGCATTGAGCGACGGGACCGGTGTTGATGTGGCAATTGAGGCCGTCGGGATCCCTCAGACCTTCAGCATGGCCACGGAACTGGTCCGCCCCGGCGGCAATGTGGCTAACATCGGGGTGCATGGCAAGCCGGTCGAATTGCATCTGGAGACGTTGTGGATCCAGAACATCAACATCAGCATGGGACTGGTCAACGCGGACACGACGCCCCTGTTGCTCAAGCTTGTGGCACAGAAGAAGATCCCGGCGGAGAAGTTTGCGACCCACCATTTCAACTTCGACGACATACTGGGTGCCTACGACACCTTCGCGCGGGCGGGCGAAACAAAGGCGCTGAAGATCGTCATCAGCCGCCAGAGGTAGCGCTCTGAGAATGCGACGACGGCGGCCCGCGACAACGTCGCCGTTTGGCCGTGTTGCGGACGGCTTGTTGTGATCCCGGAGCCACTATTGACGGAGGCATTTCTATGGCAGAGCTGGACCTACAGGAAATTGGCGGGTCGGCGCAGCGCACCGCGGAGCAGATGCTTCGGGAGCTGAAGTCGGGTGTTGCCGGACTGACCGGGGCAGAAGCCGGACGCCGTCTGGCCACCGTGGGCCCCAACGCGGTCAGAACGCACCAGGCCAGTCCCTGGTCGGTGTTGGGCCGGCAGCTGCGCAGCCCGATCCTGATTCTTCTGGTCATTACCGCTGCCCTGTCCCTGTTTCTTGGTGATGCCACCAACTCGATCGTCATCGGTGTAATCCTGCTGGTCAGTGTCGGCCTGGGCTTCAGTAACGAATTTCGGGCAGAGCAGGCGGCCGAGGCCCTGCATTCGCGCGTTACCCACAGCGTCGTCGTCACCAGGGACGGCAGCCCCCGTGAGATTGACGTCGTCGAACTGGTTCCCGGGGACCTGGTCCAGCTGGGGCTGGGAGCCATAGTTCCGGCGGATATCCGGTTGCTGAGCAGCAAGGATCTGCTGTGCGATGAGAGCATCCTTACCGGGGAATCGTTGCCCGTTGCGAAGGATCCCGCACCGACCGGCACGGACGCTGCGCTGTCTGATCTGACCTCGTGCATCCTGATGGGCACAGTGATCCAGTCCGGCAGCTGCACCGGCGTGGTGGTTGCCACTGCAGGAAGGGCGGAATTCGGCCGCATCGCTCTGGGCCTGGGCGAGCATCAGCCTGAGACCGAATTCCAGTCCGGTCTCAAGAAGTTTTCCTTTCTGCTGCTGCAGGTCGCCATCGGACTCACATCGCTGATCTTCATCGCGAATCTGCTGCTGCACCGGCCCCTGCTCGAATCGCTGCTCTTTTCCCTCGCGATCGCAGTCGGAATTACCCCGCAACTGCTGCCGGCCGTCGTGAGCACCTGCCTGGCCTCCGGCACCCGGCAGCTGGCGCGACGGAAAGTCCTGGTCAAACGCCTGGTCTGTATTGAGGACCTCGGGGATATGGATATGCTGGTCACCGACAAAACGGGTACCCTGACCGAGGGACGCGTCAGCTTCACCTGCACCGTGCCCGTCGACCCGGGCATCTCCAACGACCAGCTGTGCACCCTCGGCCTGCTCGCCACCGAAGCCGACTACTCCTGTGAAAAAGTCACCACGGTCGGGATGAACCCCTTGGACGCAGCCCTGTGGGAATCCGCCCAAGCCGCCGCCTTCGTCACCGCCGCCCACCAACGCTTGGACATCATCCCCTTCGACCACCAACGCCGGATGACCAGCGTCCTCGTCAGTGACGGTGCCGGAAACCCAACCCTGATCACCAAGGGCTCCCCGGAGGACGTGATGCGCCTCTGCCGGACCATTCCGTGGCAGGCGCAGGCTCTGTTGGATGAACAGTTCGACGCCGGCTCAAGGGTTGTCGCCGTCGCCACCCGTCCGGCCCCGGGGCTGGCCGCCATTGAACCAGCGGACGAGAAAGACCTGATGCTTGTCGGCTTCCTCATCTTCCTGGACCGGCCCAAGAGCAACGCGAAACAATCACTGGAAAAGTTGGCGTCCTTGGGCATCACGGTCAAAATCGCCACCGGCGATAACGCGAGGGTGGCCGAAAAAGTCTGCAGGGAGATTGGGCTGAACTCGGGCGGCACGCTCACCGGAACCCAGATCGATGCACTCTCCGACCCGGAATTAAGCGAAGCCGCCCGAAGTGCCAGCATCTTTGCCCGCGTCTCACCCGAGCAGAAGGCCCGGCTGATCCAACTGCTGCGCCAAAATGGCCGGGCTGTCGGCTTTATGGGCGACGGCGTCAACGATGCCCTGGCGCTGCACCATGCCGACGTCGGGATTTCCGTGGAGAGTGCCAGCGACGTCGCAAAGGATGCCGCAGACATCGTGCTCATGGACAAGGACCTCGGTGTCCTGGCCGAGGGCGTGATGGAAGGGCGGCGGATCTTCGCCAACACGATCAAATATGTCCTGATGGGCACCTCGAGTAACTTCGGGAACATGTTCAGCGCCGCCACGGCGTCCGTGGTGCTGAGCTTTCTGCCCATGCTGCCCGGACAAATCCTGTTGAACAACCTGCTCTACGATTCCGGGCAGCTGGCCATCCCGGGGGACCGCGTGGACAAGGAACAGCTGCTGGCACCCTCGCACTGGAACATCGGCTTCATCCGGCGATTCATGCTCCTCTTCGGCCCGATCAGCTCACTCTTCGACTTCGCGACCTTCGCACTGATGCTGCTGGTCTTCCAGGCCGCGCCCGGGGAGTTCCGGGCCGGCTGGTTCATCGAGTCCATTGCCACCCAAACCCTGATCATCTTCGCCATCAGAACCCGACGGGTACCGTTCCTGCGCAGCCGACCCTCATTGGGACTGATCGCGGCCTCCCTGGCGGTAGTCACGGTGGGAATCTACCTGCCACTCTCACCATTGGGCGCCGTGCTGGGTTTTGATCTGCTGCCGGTTCCGTTTTTCCTGGCCCTGCTGGCGATGACCGTGATCTACCTCGTCATGGTCGAATTCGCCAAGCAATGGTTCTTCTCCCGCGCTGCCCAGCAACCCTCCCCTGCCGCGCATCCCCGCGGCCGGACCCATCACCTGCACCGGCGGGCAGCACGGTTCAGCGTCCCAGCGTCCCTTCCGTCCACAACCGTACGGTTATGAGACGGCGACCTGCGCGTTTCGAGTGCGTGCGGTGACGCTATACACGGCACTGAGCGGCTCCGGGAAGTACGCCGAGCTGGTCGAGGCTTGAGCCGTGATCGAACCCGCCGACGACCTGCACCGCACCTGTGCCGAGTGTGACGCGGACTGCGCGCCCGAGCCATTCGAGGTGGACCGGGGCAGGGCGCCATACACCGATACGTTCACCAGCTGGTAGCGCGCATGCCTGTAACGCGCAGGCCACCCGCCAGCGCCGCCGGACTAGCTAGCCTCGAGATTTCATCGGGGTGTGACCGTGCGACGTCAATAAAGTCTGAAAGGTGCCTCTGACGTGGGAAAATGTAGTTACCACACAACATTTCCTAGACACATTCAGGAGCACCTCGCAGGTGAACCAGCTTACCGGTTTTTACCCCTCTGTCCGAGTTGATGCCGCCGGCGACGGTGTCGTGTCCCAGGCCGGAGGGGTGGTCCTGACCGAGATGGTGAAAAGCTCGGGCATCGCTGCGGGGTTGTCGGAAGCGTTGGCGCCGTGGCGCAAGCCATTTGCCATCCACAATCCGGGAAAGATCCTCACCGATTTGGCGCTGTCTTTGGCAACGGGCGGGGATTTCGTTTCTGACATTGACCGGCTCCGCAACCAGCCCGATGTTTACGGGCACGTTGCCTCAGACCCGACCATCAGTCGACTCCTCACCACGCTCTCACGGGTAAGGCCAGGCAAAGCCAAGGTCCTGGCAGCCATCAACACTGCCCGTGCCGCAGCCAGGGCTCATGTGTGGGCGCACGCCGGCGAGGACTCCCCGTTGCACGGTGTCAGCACGGAAAACCCTTTGGTAATCGACTTGGATGCGTCCTTGCTGAATTCGCATTCCGAGAAGGAAGACGCCCGCCCAACCTGGAAGAAGGGGTTTGGCTTCCATCCGTTGTGTTCCTTCGTTGACCACGGCCTCCTGGGTACCGGGGAGCCATTGGTGACACTACTCCGCCCCGGTAACGCCGGCTCAAACACCGTGGCGGACCACATCCAAGTCGTCAAGGACTTCCGTCACGCAGCTGCCCAAGGGGTACCGGTCCGGGCGGAAGATCATGATCCGCACCGACTCCGCCGGGGGCACGCACGGATTCCTGGACTGGCTGACCGCCAAACACCGCAACTTCTCCTACTCCGTCGGGTTCCCCATCCACGGCCCCGCTGCCGACGTTTTGCCATTGGTCCGCAAAAACGGGTGGAGCAAGGCGTACGACAGCGACGGGGCCGAGCGTGACGGCGCGTGGGTCGCCGACATTACCGGGATGCTCGACTTGAAGTCCTGGCCGGACGGGATGCGGGTCATTGTTCGCAAGGAAGTCCCGCATGTGGGTGCGCAGTTGCGGATCACTGACATCGACGGGCACCGGTACACGGCCATCGCCACGAACCAAGAAAAAGGCCAGCTGGCCGCCCTGGAGGTCCGGCACCGGCTCAGGGCACGTTGTGAAGACCGGATCCGTAACGCCAAGGACACCGGGTTGGCGAACCTGCCGTTGCAAGCCTTCGCCGGCAACGAGCTCTGGTGTCATCTGGTCATGCTCGCCTCCGAGATCATGGCCTGGACCCAAATGATCGCCTTCACCGGCACGAGGGCCAGGCGCTGGGAACCCAAGAAACTCAGGGCCCGGCTGTTTGAAATCGGCGGGAAAATCGCCACTCACGCCCGCCAAACCATCCTCCATCTGGCCGCAACAGCACCAGATGTGCAATTGCTGCTCAAAGGGCTGAAACGTGTTGCGGCACTGAGCCCGCCATAGGCAAAACCGCCATCCGTCCGCACTCACCAGAAAGCAAAACCAGCACCACCGTGACCGGCGTGGAACCCGTCACCGACAACCGCCACCAGGTCAGCGGCCAGAATGTCGCACCCAAATGCCAAAATAGGAACCATCAGGCAGACAGTCAGCCCTGATCCACAAGAAATCCCGCCTCATGAAATTTCGAGGCTAGTCTCCAGCTACTTTCAGCACAGCGCTGAACGCGCTGACCCGACGATGAGATGAATGGCGCTGCTATCGCCGAAAACCTCGGCGATAGCTTGAAGCGTCTTTCATACTCCATTTCCGGCTCTTCAGAATTGAGGGTGTAGTTTCGGTCTGAATCCGCCGGATTCCAGCAGTGATCTTGCGACGTAGTTGGTGAGGTTGCGGAAGCCAAGAGCGGATCCGCGTAGGTGTTCGAGCCGGCCATTGATGGCTTCCGTTGGCCCGTTGGAGGTGCCTGGTCGCTCGAAGTATGCCAACACATCTGCTGCCCGGCGATTGAGGGTCCGCCCGAGTCTTCTGAGCTCGGTGAGTGCGCTGGGAACACCGGTGCTGACGGCTGCGATCACGGCCTGCATCAACTCCCGCCCTTTGGGCCGGTCTGGTTCCCGGTAGGCGGCAACCATGCGTTGGTAGATGCCCCAGCTCGCTTCAACTTCGACATGCGTATCCGTGGAGAACAGGGTTTCAAGGCGTTGACGTTGCTTGTCCGTGAGCAGATCCGCCCCGGTATGAAGCGTCAGCCTAGCCGAATACAGTGGGTCGCCGGCCCGTCCACGGTGCCCGCAGCTCTGCTGCTGGACGCGCCGGCGGCAGCTATCCAAAGCCTCCCCAGCCAAGCGGATGACATGGAACGGATCCATGACCGGAACAGCGTCGGGGAGCTCTTCGGCGGCGCTCTTGAACCCGGAGAACCCGTCCATGGCAACGACCTCGATCCCTTGCCGCCACGGTTGTGGGCGTGCTTTTAGCCAGGTGGCGAAGACCTGTTTTGGGGGCTCTTCGCATTTAGGCATGGTTTGCCGCTTTTTTCCGGTATGGGCGATGGCCGCCGGCTGCGAGTAGGCATCTGAGTCTGTAGTGGTCGAAGTTCCGGAATCCGCGGGCGATCCGCCGTGTGGTCTCGATAACACCGTTGATCGCTTCGGTCGGTCCGTTGGAGGCCCCGTGTGTCTCGAAGTACGCGAGGATCGCGCTCTTCCATTGCCGTAGGGTCCTGCCGAGTCTGGCGATCTCCGGGATCGGACAGGACGGGAAAGAAGTGAGTATCCCGGTCACCAGATCCCGGCCTCTGGCCGGGTTGGAGTGGTATACATCCCGGAGCTTCTGGTAGCACTGCCAGGCCAGCGTGACTTCATGGCCGGGATCTCCGGCGATGAGTTTGTCCTCCAGCCGTTTGGCCTGTTTGTCGTTGAGGTGTTCGGCACCGATCTGCAGGGTGCGGCGGATCCCAAAGAGCGGGTCCCCTTTACGTCCGCGGTGTCCCAGGGTGCTTTGTTGGACGCGGCGGCGGACATCGTCCAGAGCAGCACCACCAAGCTTTACGACGTGGAATGCGTCAACGACGGTGATTGCTTCGGGTAGCTCATCACGGACGGCGTTGGCGTAACCACGGAATGGATCCAGTGTTGCGACCTTGATCCCCTCGGCGAAGTCCTTGCCCTGGGCCTTGATCCAGTCCGCGTAGACCTTCCCCGACCGTCCCGGCATAAGATCCAGCAGCCGGGCATGAACACGGCCCTTCTCATCGCGGGTGTGGTCCACGATCCCGGTGACCATGCCCGTGCCGGGGAAGCCGGTATGGGACCAGACATGCTCGTCAACGCCGAGGGCGTCCACCCCGGTCAGCCGGACCTTGTCCGCGAGCCGCCGGAGTGCTTCGGCTTCGATTCCGTCCCAGACGGTCCGCCACGCCACGCCGAGCTGGTGTGCCAGGGCCGAGACGGAGGTATCGAAGCGTTCCAGTGCGTCCACGGCCCAGTGCACGGCCCGGGTCGTGAGTTTCGCCCGACGACCGGCCAGGGCGTGTTCCTCGGTGAAGGTGCCTCTGGGGCAGCCGGTGTCCGGACACCGCCATACCCGCTTAACCCAGACCAGGGACACCGGCCGCCCCAACGACGGTGCGTCGTGCAGGCGGACTTTACGGCGGCCGTGGCCGATCGCCACAACCCCGCAGTCCGGGCAACCGGTGGTGTTCTGATCGGTTTCGACATGAAGGAGGAGTCTGCTGGCAGCATTCGCGGCAGAGATGACGTGCACGCCGTCGACGGCGAACATCGTGTCTGCCCGTTCGCACCAGCGCCCATTCGGGCAGGACATAGAATTAGACAAGTCAGGGTCTCTTTTATGATTGGAAGCTTGGTCGCTACCAATTCAAGGAGACCCTGACCTCGTTCCGCCTCACGCCACGCCGCGCAGGCCGGAGAACATCCCACAAATCCCAATTCTTAGGCCGCCCTAACCATGCTCAAATGCGAAGAGCCGTTTTGGGCGGCCTTCGACCATGTCCAGCAGGCGGGAAGGGCCCGTGCCATCACGGATCGGTGTGAGATCAATGATGACGGTGACGTACTTGTCTCCGCGGCGGGTGTGCCGCCAAACATGCTCATCGACACCAATGACCTTGACCGCGTCGAACCGGTGCGGGTCATCAATCAACACACACTTGCCTTCGGCCAGGACGGCCTTGTTCGCGGTATTTCCAGGTCACGCCCAGGCCTTCGGCAACGCGGGCGACAGTGAGGTGTTGGCACACGATTCCTTCCAACGCCCACCGCAGCCCGCGGCGGGAGAGTTTCGCCCGCGGTTCGGCGGCCTTGGACGTGTCTTGCCGCCATACTTTCCCACACCCAGAGCATTTGTACCTGCGCACTCTCAGCAGCAGTGTGGTTGGGCGCCAACCGAAGGGTTCATGGCCCAGCCGACGAGTCACCGTGTCCCGAGGGATGCCTTGACTCCCGCAGTTCCGGCACCAGTCATCCGGATCAACAACACGGCAGGCCAGGACGGCCTGATCGCGGCTCAGGTACTGCCCCGTGGCCTCGAGTCCGAGCTCATCGAGGCGGCAGAATGTGGTCAGGTCAGGGCTATGGAAGGTAGCGTGGAACACGAGGGCCAAGAGGCAAGAGGAATCAAGATCTAGACAATCCGATTCTCTCCCAAGGCCCTCACCTCAACCGAAACAACCTCCCGCCCCGGACTCCTCACGCGGCAACGCTGACTACACTCTCAATTCTGAAGAGCCACTACACTCTCAATTCTGAAGAGCCGATTATGCTGTTGTATTTCGAACCCGTCTGTATAGCCCGCCCCCGGAATAGGAAGGCCAGCCGGGTCGCCTGATGGATTAGGAGATACAGTCATGAGAATTCACAGCGCCAAATTCGGGGGATCGCACAAAGTACAAGTAAGTCGACGGCTGACCTTCCGTAAAGGAACCGGAGCGGGATCGCCCGAGCTGGATTCATCCACGGCCGCCGTGTCAGTCTCCTACATGAATCCACCTCAATCGCGCTGAGGAAAGACTTGCCTTCGTCTGCACACGCATGCAGGTTTTCGTGCAGTTTCGTCCTCTTCATGCCCGAAGATACTGGGGTTCCGTGCGAGCCATGTTAGGGCGCGATGGCGGATACTAAATCACAGTGACCTGCTGGAATTTGACCTTGTCTTTGTCATCGCGCGCTGTGCCCATTTGACCGGGAGCGCCGCTGGGCCCCGCAAGGCCCGGTGTGGATGGCTGGCCAGGGTCAGTGGTCGCGTGGCTGAAGTCGCCTCGGGCGCCGCTGTCTCCGGTGACCCCCGCAGCCCCACCCGGGCCCGGGTCTCCACCTTTGCCGGGGTCTCCTGACTTCGCCTTGAACACGCTTTGGCCACCGCTCTGGTCGGAAATGTAGAAGACAAGGATATCGCCGGCCGCGCCCGCGTCGCCGCCCCGGCCTCCGACGCCGCCTTGGGCTCCGTTCCCTCCTGCGCCGCCATAAGCGCCGGGTTCGCAGTCGTTTCCGTCGCCGCCCTTGCCGCCCTTGCCGCCGTTGCCGCCTTTTCCGCCGTTGCCACCCTTTCCTCCGTTGCCGCCTGAAGCGTCGACTGATACGTCGCTGCCGAGGACTCTCACGTGTAGTTCAACGGTGCCGCCCTTGCCGCCCGGCAAACCATCCGCGCCGGGCCCGCCGACCCCGCCGTCGCCGCCACGCCCGCCACGTGTGGCACCAGTGTCTCCGACGAAGAACCAGCCGCTGCACACCGCATTAAACCCCCCTTGTCCCTGCGGTCCGTCCCCCCCTGCGGCGCCAACCGCGCCTTCGCCGCCATCCGTTCCTCGCTTGTCGATGCCACCCATGATGAGTCTCCTGTTCCGGTGAGGATGAGTGTCTGATGGCTTACTGCTGAAAAAGTTCAGCGCCAGCCGCTAGTGACCGCCTCTACTCGAGCTAAGATCTCGGACACGGCTAGACGATCCGTATAGCCCTCAATGGGCGGATGAGGCCCAGGCTTGCTCATTTCTTCGACCACCAGCGGAATCTCTAGTGGGTTAGTGGGAACACCGACCATCTCGTTGCAGGTGAGCAGGAAGTGGCTACTTTCCGGGAAAATCCAACCATGCGTATGGAACTTCACGTTCCCGGCCGTTAGCGCGTTGATCGATCGCTTGAGGAACAACAGGCCACGCACTTCGAGGTCGCGGTCCAGAAACCGGACCTCCTTCCACACTGGAAATGCGTCGCGGACCGGTGAAATGAAACGCGCACCTTTCTCAGCTGTCAGCTTCGCCAGGGCGGGAGAATGGCCGCGAGCAATAAGCATCGACGTTGCGCGCCTGACCGCGTCACGCACCATTACGACCTCGAGCGGTATGGTTGCAATCCCATCGAACTCTCGGGACGACACAACGCCATGGTTGCCCTCGGAGAAAACCACATCGGGCACAGAGGCATGCTCAAGACTTCGTCGGATATCGTTCAGGTCTTCCTCCGGAATTGCGGGGTGGATGATTCCGAGGCGATAGAGGTCGCTGATCGAACGCGGTCTTTCTTCGACCAGAAACTCAGCGGCCGGAGAGTCAGGGCTGTCAGAGAAGACGACCGGGTCGCGCGACTCCTCAATTACATATGTGCCAGACATGATCCTGTCCTTGCTTGAACGGAACCTGATTGCGGGAAGGCGGGTACGGACACGAAGCGGGGACCTGCGCGCGGCTTGTCAGAGCTAGGTAATCCAACCAGCCGGCAATTACGGCTTTCTCTTAGAGACGCATTATAAAAAATGAGCTATTAGCCTGTCAACTGTTCGACGAGACTCAGCTAAAGTACTCGCGAAATGGGGTGCGTGCCTCATTCGAGAAATGCTCGCGAAACCTCTGGTCACGGCCGGGCACTCTTGGTGTGCTGGAGGGATGGGTTATGGGTTGACGTTGTCTGCGCGCAGGGAAATCACGAAGAAGGAAGCTGCGGAGTATTTTCGGGCTTCGAAGAAGGGCCGCGGTGAGGTTCTGGACCGTTTGGTGGCCGAGGTTGGTTGGTCCCGGGCCAATGCCCGCCGTCAACTCCACAGTGCGCTGATCCGGCGCGGGCCGGCCTAGGCGGTGAAGCGAAAGCCCCGTCCGCGTAGCTACAGCTATGACACGGTGTTGGTGTTGCAGCGGGTCTGGGTAATCGCCGGGGAGCCCTGCGGGAAGTACCTTGCCCCGGCCATGGCAGCGACCCTGGCGAACATGGAGGCCCATGCCAGCCCGGGGTCTTTTCGGTCCTTCTCGGACGCGCTATGGCCCAGCCGTGAGGGAGCAGCTGCTGGCCATGAGCGCGGCAACCATCGACCGGTTGCTGGCCCCGTACAAGCTCAAGCTCTACCCGACTGGGAAATCCACCACCCGGTCCCGAAAGAACCGCCATACCGAGCAGATTCCAATCATGACTCGGATCCCAATCATTGACAGGCAACCAGGGCTCAGGACTCTGGACATAGGGCGTGACTGTCGCGATGGCTTCCGTGTGATTCCGGTGTTTTTGTTGAGTGGTCGGCTGTTAATTTTCCCTCAGACGCGATAGAATCTAAGCAAGATAATCGGCGGCTTCGGGAGGGGTGGATGATGGGCGTGATGACATCTCAACTGCCCCTTCCGATGGCCATGGACGCCGGTGCCGTCCCGATTGGTCTGGCGGTGTCGCTGGTCGAGGATGAGACGGGTGGCAGGGCTTTTGTTCATGGGGAACTCTCTTACGCCTGGGATGTCGGGGAAACCGCGACGCGCCGGTTCACGGCGGCGAAACTGGCGGACATTAAGGCCGCGTCGGTGGCGGAGATTTCTGCCGCTTTCGGTGTGGATCCGGGCACGTTGTGGCGCTGGCGCAAGGTCCTGGCCATGGATGGGGTGTTGGGTCTGGCCCCGGAAAAGCCGGGCCCGAGGGGGCCCAGCCGGCTGACGGAATCCATGATGTCCGAGATCCGCGCCTTGCGCTCCACCGGCCTGCCACTGCGCGCAGTCGGTGCGAAAGTGGGTGTCTCCGAATTCACCGTCCGGCGGACATTGGCCATGGAAACCGCCGCACAGGAACCGGCCACTGCGCACCCGTCCCGGCAGGACCCGGAAGCCGGTCCCGTCATCACCGAACCGGCGGAAGGGCTGCCGGTTCTGCCGGCTGCGGCGGACCGGTCCGGGGAACGGGCCTGGGCCCGGACCGGGCTGCTGGAATGCGCGGCCCCGGCGTTCGCCCCGGCGGCCCGGGTGCCGTTGGCCGGGCTGTTCCTGGCCCTGCCCGCCCTGGTGAACACCGGATTGCTGGAGTGTGCGAAGGAGGTGTTCGGGGCGTTGCCGAACGGGTTTTACGGTCTGGACACCATCCTCACCGGGGCGGTGTTTCAGGCCCTGGCCGGGGAACCCCGGGCCGAGGGGATAACCCGGATCGACCCGGTCGCGATGGGACGGGTGCTGGGTCTGGACCGGGCGCCGGAAGTGAAAACCCTCCGCCGCAAAACCGCGGCCCTGGCCGGGACCGGCAGGGCCGGGGAACTGCTGACCGCGATGGCAACCAGACACCTGAACGGCAGCGGTGACGAGGAGGGCGGGGGTCTGGCCGCGGTGCTCTACGTTGACGGGCATGTCCGCGCCTATCAGGGCACGAGGAAGATCGGGAAGGTCCATTCCACGAGGTTGAAGTTCCCGGTCCCGGCGACCGAGGAGACCTGGGTCGCCGACGGACACGGGTCCCCGGTGCTGGTGGTCATGGCCGAACCCGGGGCCGCGCTGACCGGGGAACTGCGCCGGCTCCTGCCGACCCTGCGATTGATTATCGGCGATGACCGCAGGGTGCTGGTCGGTTTCGACCGGGGCGGCTGGTCCCCGGCCCTGTTCCAACACATGAGTTCAGCAGGTTTTGATGTGCTGACCTGGCGCAAGGGCACCACCGGGGACATCGACGACTCCCTCTTCAGCGAGGTCACGCACACCGATGAACACGGACAAACCCGGTCCTGGGCCGCGGCCGACATCCGGGTCGAGGTGCCTGTCGGAACTACCGGGGAAGTGTTGTCGATGCGCCAGATCAGCCGCAAGGTCAAGGTCCCGGCAGGCGGGTTACGGCAGATCCACATCCTCACCACCGACACAGACCTCGCTACCGGGGAAGCGATTTACCGTATGGGTGCCAGGTGGCGGCAGGAGAACTACTTCCGCTACGCCAGGATCCGCTTCGCCCTGGATTCCCACGACGCCTACACCAGTACCGATGATGATCCGGAACGGTCGGTGCCGAACCCGGCCAAACGCAAGGCCTACCAGAACGTACTTACCGCCAAAACCCGGTACGGGAAGGCCCTCGCCGACACCGATGCCGCGTTGCTGGCGGCCCGGACCCCGGCGCCGGGAACGGCCACGGTCCTGATCACCAATGCCGGGCACAACGCGATCACCGCGGACCTTTTCACCGCCCAAACCGTCTTCGAGGAGGCGCAGGCGGTGCATAAGGAGATCCCGGCCCGGGTACCCCTTGGTGACATCGCCCCGGGCCAGCAGGTCCTGGACACCGAGACGAAACTGCTCACCCACGCGATCCGGATGGCCGCGTTCAACACCGCGTCCACCCTGGCCAGGGAGATCCGCACCAACACCGGCTACGCCCGCGCCGACGACGAAGCCCACGCCCTGATCCGGCAGGCTCTCACGACCAGCGGCGACATCGACCCCGGCCGGGACGGCTACCTCACCATCCGCCTCGACCCCCTCCCCACCAAACGGGCCACGGCCGCGATCGCCGAACTCTGCGACCACCTCACCAGCACCGAAACCCGTTACCCAGGCACGGACCGGATCCTGCGATTCGAGACAAAGAAACGCGAAACGTCGCTCAGCGATTAAAGCGCTAGGTCAGGAGTCCTGGGGCTGGTCGCCATCGATACCGTCGCGCACTGCGGAAACACGGCTAAAGGCCAATACGCCTTCACGCTCACCGTGACTGATCCGTTCACTGGCTGGACGGTGAACCAAGCCATCAAAAACAAGGCCGCCAAATGGGTTGCCCAAGCCTTGGCTTAAATCCAGCACCAGTTCCCGTACCCGATCGACCATTTGCATAGTGATTATGCCGAGGACAACGCTAAGCCGAGGGACCGTGCTGCGGTCCATGTTCTGCGGGGAATTGGGATTCTTTCCTCGGCTTAGTTCGGACAATGGCTCTGAATTTCTTAATGATCCCGTCGCTGCGTGGGCTGATAGCCAGAACATCCGCATGACCCGCTCACGGCCCCACCACTCGAACGACAACCCGTTCGTGGAGCAAAAAAACGGGGATATCGTGCGCCGCTCAGCATTCAATTACCGCTACGACACTGAGACCGAACTCGCTCTACTCAACGAGCTCTGGCCATTGGTGAACCTGCGCAAGAACCTGTTCCTGCCCACCAAGAAAGCCATCGGCTACTGGCTCACCCGAACGGGGAAACATGTCCGGGACTACGATGCGCCCCGCACCCCAGCGGACTGGGTCAAGGACACCGGCATCATGCTGCCGCCGGAGCGTGCAGCCATGGAAAAGCTATACCGAAGCGTTGATTTAGCTGCCTTAACCAGACGGATCGTGGACATCCAAGACCAGCTCATCAGGCTCGCGGCAGCCAAGACTCACTCCCAATCAACACGGGTGGCCTAATAATTTCGCGAGCATATTAGATGAGGCACGCAGTATTCATTTGACGAGCATCTTGACATGAGGCACTACGCTGTTTTATCTAAATGTCGGGAATCAAAAGCACTTACCACCGCCGACGAAGGCAGAGCAGGCTGGGCAAACTGACGCCGATTGAATATGAAACAATCAACCGGACCGCGCTCACCGCGGACTAAGACCCCAAGTCAACAAAAGTCGGGGTAGTCTTCAACGTCCTGATCATCGGATAGCACACCCGGTGAACCTGTAACTAAGGTCGCCTTATTTGCGACGTCTCACAGACCGAGCGAACGCTGCGGCGGTAATGCTCTAGTTTTCGCGAAGTTGTGCCATTTTCAGTACTCGTCTGCACCCGCTCCCGCGGAATTCCGGGGCTGTGCAGACGAATGCGAACATGGAAATGTCAGAGGTCCCTTGCATAGAACTGCATTCCGCTCAATACTCCCCTGCGCAAACCGTCACTTTTTAGAAGTCGACTACACGAAACGGCAGCGGCTATTGAGCCGAAGCCTCAGCAGCGTCTGCTGCCGGAACCCACCGGTAGAGGGTGGGAACAGATACACCGAGGCTGCTGGCAGCTTCCCGCGGCGGTGTTCCTCGGTTGAGAAGTTTCCGTCCGGATCGGATCTTGGCTTCCGTCATGACGCGTTTGCGGCCGCCGACCCCTGCCTTGTTCGCGCGCGACCTGCAGGCCGGCCTGTGTACGTTCGACCATGAGCTCCCGTTCCATCTGGGCCAGGGATGCCATCACGTTGAAAAAGAAGCGTCCGGAGACGGTAGTGCTGTCGATCGCGTCGGTGAGGCTGACGAAGCCTATCCCACGTTCGTTCAGGCCTCCGGCAAAGTCCAGGAGGTCTTTCACGCTCCGGCCGAGACGGCCCAGCTTCCACACCACCAGGGTGTCGCCGTCGCGCAAGGTGTCCAGAGCCTGGTAAGGCCAAGGCGTCGAACTGCAGGTCCCGGGTTGTGGATTGCAGTGTTTTGTGACGATGTTTTTGTGACGATCTCTGTCGTACGCTTAGCTGAGGGAAGATTGGTGAGTGGAATCACACAGCCCTAGCTAGGGAGACGGATGTGCTAGATCGTCACGTAACCAGCGCTTTTCGGGACGCAACCGGACACACACTTGCCGTGTGTGGTGACGGCGCGGACTGGTCGCCGCGCAGCGTTTCTGCGGTAATTGAGGACATTCGAGGCCACCTTTTCGCGTACTACGTGCAGATTGACTCGGAACCTCGCGTGACTCTTTTTGTGGTTGATGATCCTGCGGGCCCTTACCTACGCACAGGACCTGATGACTCTGAGGCCAACAATCTGAACAGGCTTCCCGACTGTCTCAGTGGGCACACGTCCGACGGTTCACCGCTACCCCCCGCGGTGAGGCGGAACGTCGCCTCGATTTCTGTCGCCGAGCGCGATCGTCTTCGCGACGCAATCCTTGAACTTAACCGGAGGCTATATCCCGACGGTGTCACGGAATGGTTCAAGCAGGACCAAATTCACCAAGCGACTCACGTCCATGGCAGCGCGGCGTTTCTGCCGTGGCATCGCGAGCTCATTAACCGTTTCGAGGCACTGCTCCGTCGGGTGGATTCCGGCGTCGCGTTGCACTACTGGGATTGGCAGACGGATCCGCGGAAAGTACCGGATGGTCGCGGCGGAGAGGTCGATCTGTTCACTGAGGAGTTCATGGGAGCTGCCCAGGACAGGATGGGGCCGCCTTTCGATGGCTTTGACAACGACGGGGTGCGGAGGGGGAGCCGATATGAGCCGCCCGGGTCATATCATCCTGAGCTTCCGCCGACGTTGGTAACAAGGTTTGTAGCCGATGGGGCACCAAATCAGGGTCCAGAACCATGGCCAATCACCAGCGACAACCAGATCATCAGCAGCGGCGACGACAAGCCCCGCGCACAACAATTCGACGCAATGCAAACTGAACTACAGCGTCAGCACGGGCTTGTTCACTTCTACATCGGCGGAAATCTCGCGGGAACGACTGGTCCGGGTCGTGTTGCCTCAGTGCCATCCGATCCTGCACACTTCGCATTTCAGGACCCTTTCGTCTTCCTCCTGCATTCAAACGTCGACCGTCTATGGGCCAGTTGGCAGCTGCGCCGGGTCGGCGATTCTCGGGCCTATTCGTGGCGACTTCTACCGGACGAGACTTATGGCGAAAAGGGAAGCGACCATTCGATCACCGAGAACATGCTGCCTTGGAGTGGGGGCAAGGGAACACAAATACGACCCTGGATGCCGCCAGACAACCAGCAGAAGGTCAAGACGTCCAGTGACCGCTCAATCGTGGCGCCGCCCCTCTATGATCGTTACATCGACGAGGACATCTGCTTTTCCTGGCAGGCCATGCAGCTCGCTCGGACTCTTCCAGACGGTGACGTAATCTCAGTCGGTATCGAATACGGAGCTGTCAACCCGCTCAATATCGAGTTCGTCCTCGAGGCTGCTCCTCAGGTCCGCTGGTGGAAGATGATTCGGGTATCCGACGGGGAGGATCCGGTCGGTATTTTTGACATCTTCACGGAAGGTGCCCGAACATCCGATCGCGTGACCTTGTGGGCGTCTCAGGTACGAAGCGGTCAGCAATTGGAGTTTCGCAAAGCGAAGTTCGGCGGCGCCAAGCGTTGGGTTTATCGCTTGGGCGATCTCGACCGGCTGCCGGCTGGTGCTCGTGTGACTTTTCGCTGGCTCAAGGATTGACGGTCCAGCTAACCGCGCGATGCCGGACGCGCTTATTGCGGTAACAGGGATGGCCCGGTGTCGGCCACTCGTGGCCGGGCGGCTCAGGACATCACGGGGTTGCTCACCAGAGCTGACGACCCTGGTGTCCCGGCTGCCAAGCGCGTGTTCTACTTATCTGAACTCGATTGCCTCCAGCTGCATCGCCACTTCAAGACACAGACGACGCCCTCGAGGTCGCTGCAGAAGTAAGTCCACACTTGGCCTCACCAGATCATCCTCTCACCATCGGACACAGACATACTCGCCATCAAACGTTCAAAAGCAGGACTCCGAACCTAAGGGACTGGCGCGTCTCGAAAATCTACAGCTTCTTGAGACATTGTCATGCGTCGCCATGCCTTGACCCTCTGCGCTGGAGAGGCGGGGCACCAGATGTCTCGAAAAGCCATCCCACCATAAAGTGTCTTAGCTGGTTGCCGGTCAGGGGTTTCTAAGCCGAAATGATGGTGTGAGACATTTGGGATACACGCGTGTGAGTACATCGAGCCAGGATGCGAAGTTGCAGCTTGATGCGTTGGTCACTGCCGGGGTGCAGAAGAGGGATGTGTTCGCCGATGTCACTTCCGGTAGCCGGACTGCGATCGAGCGACCCGGGATGAAGAAGCTGCTTGAATACGCCGAAGCAGGAGACACCGTGGTTGTCGACCGGGTCGACCGGCTCGGCCGGTCCCTGATCGATGTTTTGAACACCGTAAACCTGTTGCGTGAACGCGGCGTGCAGGTCCGGTCCATCTCGGACGGGATCGACCCGGCGACCTCGACCGGGCGGATGATGCTGAACATGCTGGCCTCCTTGGCCGAGTATGAGCGCGAGCTGATCGTTGAGCGCGTCAACGCCGGGATCGCCGCGGCACGACAAAGCGGCACCCTTTTTGGTCGGCCACTCTCCGACCCCACGGTGATCGCCGACAAGCTCGCGATCGCGAAGGACGCCCGCGCGAAAGGGCGCACCGCGGAAGACGCGGCACACCTGGTCGGGTGGAGTCGTGCGACGCTTTACCGCCACCTCGGCGCAGACGCCAGATCCCTCAAGAGTCGGTGAACCTCAATCGCCCAGTGGAGCGTTGCAGAGAAACTCGCATGGCTGGGCCAGCACGATGATGGCGCCTTAGGGAGGCGCATCTCCGACGAGCCGGGGGTGCCGCTGCTGACACTGACACGCTGGTCCCCGAAATACCATGCCAACCCAAGAACCCGCGGCCTGCAGCGTAACCCACCAGCCAATGCGAAGGCCTCCAAATAGCCATGGGTCACTACGGCGAGTCCTTGGGTGAAAGGAACGCTAGCAGCCAGGCCAAGAAGGCGTCGGCGCGCTGGGAAGCCTTGCGACGGCATGTCGAAGACGGGGTCCCCCTCACGGTCTTGGCCGCGGAAAACCATGTTGGGTTGAGGACCCTCCAGCGTTGGCATTGGACCTTCAAGACGTGCGGAAAGGATGGGCTGGAACCGTCCGCACCCCGAAAGAGCGGACGCCGCTCACCGCCGGAACTCATCAACTTGGTCGAGGGACTCGCCCTCCTGAAACCGCGCCGGACCACGGCCGCGATCCACAGGCAAGCCAATGCCCTGGCCGTCCAACGCGGCTGGGCGCCCCTGTCTTACTCGACGGTACGCTCGATCACGACCGGGCTGGATCCGGGAATGCTGACCATGGTGCATCAAGGCTCCGTCGCATACCGCGATCGATATGAGCTGGTGTGGAGGCGGCGGGCCGAGCGCCCGAATGCGGTCTGGCAGGCCGACCACACCGAGCTCGATATCTTGGTTCTGGATGCCGAGCAGCACACGGTCCGGCCATGGCTCACCACCATCCTGGATGACTACTCCCGTGCCATCTGCGGATACATGCTTTTCAGGTCCCTGATCGCCGGGGTCGCCCAACACTTCGAAGAAGACCCCTTAGGATTTCCTTCACCAGGACTCTCCGGGCTGCCAGGCGTTCCCTCGCCGGCAGCCCGGCTTTTCCCCCCTCAAAAACAGGCTAAAAACTGCTTCGTGGCCTTCGCCACCGAAATCCTCCACGAGCTGCTGCCTCCTGCGAAGATCCAGATCCAACCCCCGGGTCATCAAACGCAAAATGTCCAACTGGCCACTCAAACGCATCCCCAAGCCTAAGTAAACGGTATTGGGTCAAGTGCCGTTCACGCCAAGGGTGTCAACCAGGCGCAGGATTTCGTCCTCGGTGTTGTAATAGTGCGCCGAGGCCCGCACGACCATCGTCGGCGCCGATGCCCACTGGAGGGCCGGGTCGGACGGGGCAGTGACCAGGGGGGCCACGGAGACATTGATCCGGTGTTGCGCCAGCCGCCACCTGATGGCCTCGGCGTCGCGTCCCTGCACCGAAAACGTGACGATGCCACACCGGGTAAGCCCCCGGTCGTGGACGGTGAGGCAGGGAACTGCACCGAGTCCGGCCCGCAGCAGTTCCGCCAGGCCGGCCACACGGGCCTGGATAGCGTCCAGTCCCAGGTCCAGGGCGTAATCAACTGCCCGTCCCAGGCCCAGCCTGCCGGCAGCGCTGGCCTCCCAGCTCTCGAAACGGCGGGCATCGCCGCGGACTTCATAGGAGACGGGACCGGAGCCGACGGCGGAATGCTGGTCCAGCAGGACCGGTTCAAGCCGGTCCAGCACCGATCGACGCACATAGAGGAATGCGGTGCCGCGCGGTCCGCGCAGAAACTTCCGCCCTGTCCCCGTCAGGACATCACAGCCCAAGGACTGCACGTCCAGCGGCAGTTGGCCCACCGACTGGCAGGCATCGAGGACAAACATCACCCCGGCAGCACGGCAGCGCCGGCCCACCTCCGCCGCCGGATTCACCAGACCGTTAGCCATCGGCACATGGGTCAACGCGACCAACGCCACGTTTCCGCGATCAAGCTCGTGCTGCAGCTGATCCACATCCACCTGCCCGTAGGAATCGTCCTCGAGCACTACTATCCGCAGATCATGGCGAAGCGCCAGCTGCCGCAGCGCAATGACGTTGCTGACGTACTCCGTGCGGCCAATCAGGATCCGCGCCCCGCGGACAAAGGGAATACTGTACACAGCCATCGCCCAGGCGCGGCTCCCGTTCTCGGCCAGGGCAATCTCCTTCGGCTCCGCCCCGACCAGCCGCGCCACGGAGGAGTACACGTTCTCCAGCCGATCAGCAGCTTCTTCCGCCGCTTCGTAGCCGCCTATCTCTTCCTCACGGCGCAAGTGAGCCACAACGCTGTCCATCACGGGGCGCGGGACCAGCGCGCTGCCCGCATTGTTCAGGTGAGTCACCCGCTGAACACCGCGGGTCTCACGGCGCACGGCTTCGACATCGATCGGCATACACAACATCCTGCCCCATTCACGCTAAGCAGCAACCCCCCAACCCGGCATTTGGGGGTCGGGATACGGCTCCTCGGGCGGTCGGTGGATGCCGAGGTGACGGGGAGCGGACGGTCAGGCCTCTCTTTGTGGCCGGAGTTGGGAAGCTTTGCTTCGGTGCCCGCAGGACGGATGGTGTTTGAAGCATCCAAGTCGTTCGGCCTGCACTGCGGGCAAAGCAGGGTGGCCAGGTCGGTGAGGAAGGCTTTGATCTCCAGCATGTGGGCGGTACGTGGACCCGCGGAGCTGAACGCGCTGCGACGCGGAGGGTAAAGGCTATGGTGGGGTTCAAGGCTTGGAAGCAATGTCGTGGTGAGGATCGTTGCGCTGGGGAGGCGCTGCAGCAAGACACGTGTAGTCGGGCAGGAAAAATCGGAGGACGTGTATGAATACGAGGAATTCCGGTGGGGAGGAGCAGGCGGCGGCGGTCATTTCGGATTATGGTCTGCTTGGTGACTGTCAGGGAGCGGCTCTGGTCTCGCGGGAGGGATCGGTGGACTGGTGGTGCCCAGTGCGGTTTGATGGGCCCAGCGTCTTTGGCCGCCTGCTGGGTGTGGATGCCGGGTACTGGCTCATCCGTCCGACAGAGAATTTCACGGTCAGCCGGCGGTACCTACCGGGCACGATGGTCGTGGAAACGGACTTTCACTGTGAAAGCGGGGATCTCCGGCTCACGGATGGCCTTTCTTTGGGAATGGGGGAGCGGGGGCACCAGATCGGGCACAGCTCCCCGCATATGCTCGTCCGGCGGCTGGAGGTAAGCCGGGGGCACGTCCAGGTGAGGGTCGAGTTGGCGCCAAGGCCGGAATACGGGCTCATCACACCGGGCTTCACACGGACTGCAGCAGGGTGGGAGATAGCAGGAGGCGCTGACCGGTTGTCCCTGACCGGCGACATCGTACTCGATGTCGAAAACGGGTGTGCGGGCGGAACGTTCATCCTTAACGCCGGTGAGAGCGCGGCGTTCGCCCTGCAACACCGTAGTTCGGTCGACAGTTCGGTTGATGGTTCGGTTGACGATGTTGGTGGAGAGCCGGGCGGTGCGGCCCGGCTCAGGGACACGATCGAGGCGTGGCGGTCCTGGAGCGAGATCCATCAAAGCTATCAGGGGCCCTACCGGGAGCAGGTGCAGCGCAGTGTGCTGGTGCTGCAGGCTCTGACGTACCGCCCGACCGGGGCAGTGGTCGCTGCGGCGACGACTTCGTTGCCGGAGGAACTTGGAGGAAGCGCGAACTGGGATTACCGGTTCGGGTGGCTGCGCGATGGCAGCCTGACCCTTAAAGCGCTGTGGATTGCTGCGTGCGCCGATGAGGGACAGCAGTTTTTTGATTGGATCACTTCTTCAGCTGGCCCGACGCGGGAGGGCCACCTGCAGATCATGTTCGGTGTCGGCGGAGAACACGATCTGAGCGAACATTCCCTCGACCACCTTACCGGGTACGCGCAGTCCCGCCCGGTACGGGTCGGTAATGACGCCTGGGACCAGACGCAGCTCGATGTCCTCGGGGAGGTCTTCGAATGCGCGTGGATACTGCGTGATCAGCTTCGGGAACTACCAGCCCAGACAGTGGGGTTTCTGGTGGCGGTCGCTGACCGGGCCGCGGGGACCTGGCACGAAAAAGACTCAGGAATATGGGAAGGACGAGAAGGCGATCGGAACTACCTGACATCGAAGCTGATGTGCTGGGTCGCACTGGACCGGGCGGTGAAACTTGCTGACCGCCTCGATGCCGCTGACAGGGTGGCGCGGTGGGAATCCGAACGCGATAAGATTCGGGCGGCGATTCTGGAGCGGGGTTGGAACAGCGACGTCAATGCGTTCACCGGTGCCTTCGATTCCGATCACCTCGACGCCGGTGTCCTCCTGATGCCGATGATGGGATTCCTGCCCGCCAACGACAACCGTGTCCTGGCCACGATGGACGCCATTGAACGGGATCTTTCCACCGGGGCCCTGGTCCAGCGGTGGACGGATGCGGGAGATGAGGGCGCGTTCATTATCTGTTCCTACTGGCTGGCCGCCGGACGGGCCATGGCAGGCCAAATCGGGCAGGCGAAAGAAATCTTCGAGACCGTCACCGGGTACGCCAACGATCTCGGGCTTCTCTCCGAAGAGGTTCACATTCATGAGGGGACCCTGATCGGTAATTTCCCGCAGGGACTCTCACACATCGGCCTCATCACTGCCGCCTCGGCTATCGCGCAGGCCGAACACCATGAAAACCAGCAGGACCGCCAACGCTAAACCCCAAAGCACCAATGAGCACCAACTAAAGGAGATGGAAAGAAGTTATGGGAAAACTGGAGAACAAGGTCGCATTCATCACCGGATCCGACTCAGGGATAGGTCAGGCCACAGCCGTCGAATTCGCCCGTGAAGGCGCCGACATCGTCGTGCATTACCTCGAGGACGAAAAAGGCGCCAACACCACCCGGGAGCAGGTCGAAGCCCACGGTCGTAAAGCGATCGTGGTTCAAGGAGATCACGGCGACGAAGCCAAGGTGCAGGAAATGTTCCAAGCCGCATTCGAAACATTCGGGCGGATCGATATCCTCATGAACAACGCCAGCGTCGACGCGTCCGGCACCTATGTCGCGGATCTGGAGATCGCCGACTTCGAACGTACGATGCGCAGCAACCTCATCGGGCAGCTTATCTGCTGCAAACACTTCATCAACCATCGCAAGCAGCAGGGCGGCGGCGGGAAAATCATCAACACAACCTCGGTCCATCAGGAGCAGGCACGGGCAGGCGCGGCAGATTATGACTGTTCCAAAGGCGCCCTGCGCAACCTCACCCGCACCCTCGTGCTGGAGGTTTCCGAGCTCGGCATGACGGTCAACAACATCGCCCCCGGCATGGTCCTGACCCCGTTCAACCAGAAAGCGATCGATGACCCCGAATACCGCAAGGAGCAGGTTAAGAGCATTCCGCTGAAGCGAGCCGCTGAGCCCGGGGAGATCGGTCGTCTGGCAGTATTCCTGGCTTCCGCCGACGGAGATTACGTGACCGGGGCGACGTACGTGATGGATGGCGGGCTGATGCAAATGTCTGGTCAAGGCGCCTGATCCCGCATTGCACAACAAGCAGCACAGGCCGGGATCCGGGTGACCCGACAGGTTTCACACCGGCATACCCATCCCGCCCGTCGGAGAGTTGCGGCCGGGCGGAGTGAAAACCTCAGCCCGGCGCGGGCCCTCAAGTGAATCACGAAGCCGGGCGCTCTTTGGCCGGGAGGGGCCGGGGAGGCGCCGGGAACCATCGGTACAGCCGCCCTCAAGAAAATCACGAACCGCGTTGGAAAGAACGTGTTGTTGCCGACGGATAGGAACAAGAACTACACGGGCTTCGTTGCTGGTTGAAGGACTGTTTAGCTATTGAAGTGATCGCATCACGATGAAAGGATTATTGATGGTGTCGGGGTTGGAGCGGGGTTCCAGAGCGCTGTCGGAGACCGAGGCGGAGATCTATGTCGCGTCGGTGTGTTTCAAGACCGGCCCTCCAGGGGCAGTGGGCGTGGAAATCGAGAGAATTGTGCACGATGCGTCCGATTATCGGCGACCGGTGCCGGTAGCTGAAGTGCAGGCCGTTGCTGGTCAGGTGACCGATCTTCCCGGTGGTGGGGTCATCACCTTCGAGCCGGGAGGGCAGCTTGAGCTGAGTTCGGCTTGCGGAGCGGACCTTCCCTCGGTCATCGAAGCTACAAGAAGAGACCTCGCCGGCATTGACGGTACTTTCGGGGACGCGGGACTTTCCTTCAGCAGCGTCGCCCTGGATCCAGTCCGTCCGCCGGTGCGGACGCTGGATCATCCCCGGTACGCAGCCATGGAAACCCATTTTGATCGTTCTGGGCCTGCCGGTCGGACCATGATGTGCTCCACTTCATCCCTGCAGGTATGTCTGGATGCCGGTCTTTCCGGAAACGGTACCGGCAGCGCCGTGCAGCGCTGGCAGCGTCTTCACCATCTCGCGCCGGCGCTCGTCGCACTTTTTGCCAACTCCCCCTTCCGCAGCGGGGCGCCCAGCGGCTGGCAGAGCACACGTCAGGCAGTGTGGCTGAAAACCGACCCGTCCCGTACGTCCCCCGTTCCGGATTCCGAGGATCCTCCGGTCGCGTGGGCACGCTACGCCCTCGATGCGTCGATCCTGTGCATACCGGCGTCACAGGGTTCATGGGAAGCACCGCGAGGACTGACCATGCGGGAATGGCTCCGCGGACAGGGGCCCCGGCCAGTCACCGGTGCGGACCTCGACTACCATCTCAGCACCCTCTTTCCCTTCATCCGCCCCCGAGGATTCCTTGAGATCCGGGTGATCGACGCCCAGGTCGGCTCCGACTGGGAAGCGGTCGCAGCCATAACGACCGCCTTGGTGGAGGACGAACGGGCAGCCGACACCGCTGCCGATGCATGCACTCCGGTGACTGCGCTGTCCGATCCAATGACCGTCGCGGCACGGGATGGGCTGGCGGACCCTGTCCTTGCTACAGCGGGGCGGGTTTGCGCTGAGGCAGCACTGGGCGCGATGGAACGGCTGGGCGCCGATGCGGCCACACGGTTCCGGGTGGAATCGTTTCTTGAGAACTACACCGCGCGGGGCCGCTGTCCCGCAGACCAGCGGATCGACGATTGGCGCCGCACGGGCCGGTTCTCAGATTCCGCACAGCGAAAGGAAAAAGCCCAATGACGAATCCGCAAATCTCGCCGGACACCGGCGCTGTCCCCGAGAAACTTCGTGCCTCCATAGCGGAGGGCTTGGAGCGCGCGCGTCGTCGTACCCATGCCCTCACCGCGTGTGACGAGGAGGAACTGCTCAAACAGCATTCACCCCTGATGTCTCCCCTGGTATGGGACCTTGCGCATGTCGGCAGCCAGGAAGAACTATGGCTGGTCCGCGACGTCGGCAGGATGGAGCCGCTCCGCCCGGAAATCGACAAACTCTACGACGCCTTTGAACATTCGCGCAGCAGCCGCCCCTCGCTGCCGCTGCTGACACCGTCGGACTCCCGGGGCTACCTTGCCGAGGTACGCTCCAAGACGCTGGACATCCTTGAGCGGGTTCCCCTTGAAGGGTCACCGCTGCTGGAGGGCGGGTTCGCTTTTGGCATGATGGTCCAGCACGAACAGCAGCACGCGGAGACCATGCTCGCGACCCATCAGCTCCGGGTAGGCGAACCTGTGCTGCACCCGGTGAATCCGGAGCCCGGTGTGCTGGCCCGCGGTGTCACCGGGCTTCCGCGGGAAGTGCATGTGCCGGCCGGCTCCTTCACGATGGGCACCTCGGTGGAGCCCTGGGCACTGGATAACGAACGGCCTGCCCATGAGGTGCACGTTCCCGGCTACTGGATCGACACGGTTCCGGTAAGCAACGGTGCCTTCATTGATTTCATCAACGACGGCGGATACTCGAATCCGGGCTGGTGGACCGCTGAGGGGTGGAGCCACCGCAACGATGATGACCTGACTGCACCGAAGTACTGGAGGCGGGACGGTCACCAGTGGTGGCGGACCCGGTTCGGCGTTCTTGAGCCGGTCCCCCTCGATGAGCCGGTACAGCACGTGTCCTTCTTCGAGGCCGAGGCATATGCCCGCTGGGCGGGGCGGCGCCTGCCCACAGAGGCAGAGTGGGAGAAGGCTGCTCGCCACGACCCGGTCAGCGGCCGCTCCCGGCGCTACCCGTGGGGCGACGAGGACCCGACGGCCCGCCACGCCAACCTGGGCGGTGCAGCGCTGCGGCCTTCCCCTGTCGGGTCCTACCACGAAGGGGCATCTGCGCTGGGCGTCCACCAACTGATCGGCGATGTCTGGGAATGGACCTCCAGCGACTTCGGTCCCTACCCGGGATTCCAGGTGTTTCCCTACGCCGAGTACAGCAAAGCCTTCTTCGGCGGAGGTTACAAGGTGCTGCGCGGTGGGTCCTGGGCTGCCGACAAAGCAGCGAGCCGGGGAACGTTCCGGAACTGGGATTACCCTATCCGGCGCCAGATCTTCACGGGCTTCCGGACCGCCCGGGATGCCGCTTCAGCCGGAGGGGAGTAGCGGATGTGCCGTCACCTGGCTTTCCTTGGACCGCCGACGCCGCTGGCCACGCTGATTTCGGGACCAGAACATGGCCTGCTCCGGCAGTCCTGGGCGCCGCGACGTCAACGCAACGGCACTATGAACGCGGACGGGTTCGGCGTCGGCTGGTATGCCGCGGAAGATCCCCTCCCGGCCCGCTACCGGCGCGCTGTGCCCATGTGGACGGACCAGTCCTTCGCTGACCTGGCGCGGGTCACCACCAGCACAGCGGTGCTTGCCGCCGTCCGTTCAGCCACACCCGGTACGACGCCGGACGAGGCAGCCGCCGCTCCCTACACCTCGGGGAAATGGGTGTTCAGCCACAACGGGCGGATCGACAACTGGCCCCGGTCCGCGGAGGCACTGGCTGCGACATTACCGCCGGCCCGGCTTCTTGCCCTCGAAGCCCGGGTGGATTCGGCCCTGCTGTGGGCTCTCGTCCTTGAGCGGCTCCAATCCCCGGATTACGCTGTCAAGTACTCCGCCGCCGACGTGCTGGCACGCGTTGCGACCGACGCAGCCGCCGCGAGCACGGGCAGGTACAACTTCCTTTTGACCGACGGAACGACCATCGCGGCCACAGCGGCCGGCGATACCCTTTTCTGGCGCTCAGATAACAGGGGAACCGTCGTGGCCAGTGAGCCCTCCGACGACGATGCCGGATGGCATGAGGTCCCGGATCAGTCCCTGCTGGTAGCCACCTCGCACGGCGTCGACATAAGCCCGATAACCCCCGCAGAGATGGAGCCCACGCTCACATGAACCCCTCAAAAACAGCACTTGAGATAGTCCATCACCTGCCGCCGCACTACCTCGAGCGCACCCTCCGCGAGGACGTGCGGGCAGGGCTGAGCAAACCGGCGAAAACGCTACCGCCCAAGTGGTTCTACGACCAGCGGGGCAGCGAACTGTTCGAGCAGATCACACAGCTGCAGGAATACTTCCCCACCCGCGCCGAACGGAGTATCCTCGAGGACCATGCGTGGGAGATGGCGGCGGCAAGCCCGGCAGAGACGCTCATTGAACTCGGCTCCGGCTCATCGAGGAAAACCCCCCTGCTGCTTGACGCATTGAAGGACGCCGGGGACCTCCGGAGCTACGTTGCCGTGGACGTCAGCGACAGCGCGCTGACGGAGGCCAACAGCGGGCTGTCCCGGGCCTATCCCGATCTGATCCTGCAGGCGGTGGCCGCTGATTTCGAATCACAGCTGCAGCTGCTTCCGAAGGACGGACGACGGATGGTGGCGTTCCTGGGCGGTACGATCGGGAACCTCGAACCGGATCCCCGTGCACAGTTCCTGACCCAGGTGCGGGAACTGCTGGGGCAGGAGGGCGGATCATTGCTGCTGGGCACGGGCCTGGTGCAGCCGCCGGAGATCCTGATTCCCGCCTACGACGACCCCAGCGGTGTGACAGCCGACTTCAACCGGAACGTGCTGCGTGTCCTCAACGCCGAGTTGGGGGCGGATTTCGACGTCGAGGCGTTCGAGCATGTGGCCGTGTGGAACGCGGCTAAGGAGTGGATCGAGATGAGGCTCCGAGCTACGCGGGCCATGCAGGTGCAGGTACCCGGCGCAGGGCTTGAAATCAGTTTCGACTGGGGCGAGGACCTGAGGACCGAGATATCGGCGAAGTTCCGTCGCGAGGGAATTGTCGCTGAGCTGGAGGCGGCGCGACTGACCGTCGTCGGGCAGTGGACGGACGCGGACGAGCGTTACGCGATGACGCTGGCCGAACCCTCCTGAGCCACCGATCAGCGGAACGGCTGTTCAATTTCGGAGAAGCCACGTTCGCGTGTGACTGTCCGTCCAATCAAGTGAAGTGAGCACATGAATTCAGGCATTCCAAATACTTCCGTCCTGCGGCTTTTCACCTCGGAATCAGTAACCGAGGGCCACCCGGATAAAATGTGTGACCAGATTAGCGATGCCATTCTTGATGGTCTGCTGGCGCAGGATCCCAACTCGCGCGTGGCTGTCGAAACGCTGGTTACCACCGGGTTGGTTCACGTTGCAGGTGAAGTGACTACCGAGGCTTATGTTGAAATTCCGGAGATCGTGCGGCGGACCATCCTTGAGATTGGGTACGACTCCTCAGCCAACGGGTTCGACGGAGCACGCTGCGGGGTTTCCGTGTCGATCGGGCAGCAGTCCCCGGAAATCGCCTCGGGGGTCTTCACCTCCATTGAAAGTCGTGAGGGCACCGGGTTGGACCCCTACGACACGCAAGGGGCAGGCGACCAGGGCATCATGTTCGGGTACGCCAGCGACGAAACTCCGGTCCTGATGCCTACACCCGTATGGCTGTCACATCGTCTTTCCGAACGGCTTACCTCCGTGCGCAAGGACGCTACGCTCCCCTACCTGCGGCCTGACGGCAAAACCCAAGTCACCGTTGGTTACGACGGGGATCGTCCGGTGTCGGTCGACTCGATCGTTATATCATCCCAGCACGCGGCAGGCGTATCACTTGAGGAACTTCGGGCGGACCTCATAACGCACGTGATCAATCCCGTCCTGAAGACCACTGATCTTGATACTTCCACGGTCCGGCACATTCTGAACCCGGGCGGAGAATTTGTGATCGGAGGGCCGGTAGGGGATGCGGGATTAACCGGACGTAAGATCATTGTCGACACCTACGGTGGGATGGCCAGACACGGCGGAGGCGCGTTCAGCGGCAAGGACCCCTCAAAAGTCGACCGCTCGGCGGCCTATGCCATGCGGTGGGTGGCCAAAAACATTGTGGCTGCCGGTTTGGCCCGCCGCGTGGAGATCCAGATCGCCTACGCCATTGGGATGGCGCAGCCCGTGGGGATCTACGTCGAAACCTTTGGCACCGAAACGGTGGATCCGACCGCTATCGGATCAGCAGTGCGCGAGATCTTCGACCTGCGGCCGCTCGGAATCATCAATGCACTCGACCTCTTGCGCCCCATCTATCAAAACACTGCAGCCCACGGGCACTTCGGCCGCGAGACCGAAGGATTTACCTGGGAGCTGACAGACCACGTGGACAAGCTGCGAAGCTATTTCAACGCTTAAGTACGAACGTAAACGCTCACCCATCGCATACGACCACTAGATCCACTAGGAATCCATCCTCTAGCGGCGATAACCGGCTACTGACGCGTTGGATCATTCCGTTAGCTGAAGCCACCGTAGCCCGAGAGAGTTTAGGGCGGCAATGCACCGCCCGCCGTGAGGGTGCACAGACGGTTATGTGCACCCAGATGCAAGAGACCGGGCAGGATTTGTCGTTTGAAGGGCGCTGGGAGCGAACGTCCTTATGGAAAACGAACAGCACCGTGACTGCACCGAAGACCAGGTGCGCAAGGACCTCGAAGGGCTGGTTGGGCATTTGGAACTGCGGGAGTATGAACCGTCCGATCAATTGGAAGTTCACGAGGTAAAGGACCAACCCGTATACAAGGCCCAGTCCTCCCGAGGGTGACCCAGGCCGCAAGGTAGCGGCGGGTCAGACGGGGAATCGAGTGATGGCTTCGTTGTAGTGGTCTTGGGCGTCGGCGAGGGCGAGGCGGCTGTAGATCTCGAGGGATTTACGGCTTTCGTGTCCGCTGTAGGGCTGGATGAGGGCGTCGTCCATGCCCTGGGTCTTGAGCCAGGTGAATAGGAAGTGCCGGAGTTGGTGGGGGCTGATGGGGTGGGTGAGCCCGGCAGTTTTGGCGTAGCGGGTGAGCATTGCCCGGACCCCGCATGTGCTGTAGGGCTTTTTCCAGTTGGACTCGAACAGGTGGACCGCTCCGCGGTGCCGCATTGCGTCCATGTGCAGTGCGAGGGTTTCAGCGAAGGTGGCCGGGAACGGGACGAGACGGTCCTTGCCGCCTTTGCCGAGGTTGACCCGGATGCGGTTGGCATCGAGGTCGACGTCGTCCAGGCGCAGTGCGACGAGCTCGGCGACCCGGACGCCGGTGTAAAGCAGGGTCTTGATCAGTACGATGTCGCCGGTGCGGCGGCCCTGCCAGACGGTTTGGTAGTAGAGGCGGATTTCGTCCTGGGTGGGGACGCAGGGCAATGTCTTGGGTTGCCGGCGGGCGGATCCAGCCGGGCCAGGGTGGCGGCGCAGAATCGTTCGGCCGCGATGGCCCGTGCCTTGGCTACCAGCCGGTCGAGACGACCCAGGGGTTCGAGCCGCTCAGCACGGCAGCGGACCAGCAGTGCCTCGCGCATCCGCTCGTCGGACGCCTCGAAGGGGGCGATTTCGGCAGCCAGCCAGTCGGCAAGGGTCTCCTCGTCGGCGCGGGTTGCCGAGCGGAACCCCAGCGCGCCGCGGATCTGCGCCCGGTGGTACTCGATGGTACGCCCCGCCCATGCGTACCCGGCGCACAAGCCCGGATCGACCCGTACCTGGCTGGCGACATAGTCCACCGCGGCCGACGGCACCTCCCCGCCGTGGCGGGGGAACCGGCCCTCCAGCTCGAAGAACTTCGGCAGCAGGGCGAAACCGAGCCGGGTGGGTCCGGTCTTGTTGCCGACCAGGCGCCAGTCGTCCTTGACCAGAGTCCAGACACCCACCAGTTCTTCGGGCTCGCACTCACGGCGCATCCGCACATCACCTTTTCCTTCCTTTGCCCGCTTCCCGCCTCTCAGAGGAAGTGCCGAGAAGAAGTGGAGGCGGAACTTTCAAAGTATCGACCAGCCTGACACCTCGCGCAACGACGCACAAGAGGCTCCGAATGCCCCCGAAATGCCGACTACCGAAACCAAAGCGGTACTTCGCTAGGCAGGTGCGGGGGCCAGTTCGCCGAGCAACGCACGGACGCGGCGGTCGATGTCCTCGCGGATCAGCCGCACCTGATTGACGGGCAGGCCGGCCGGGTCGGGCAGGTTCCAGTCGAGATAGCGCTTGCCGGGGTAGACCGGGCAGGCGTCCCCACAGCCCATGCTGAGCACGACGTCCGCGGCGTGGACTGCGTCCTCGGTGAGCGGTTTGGGGAACTCCCGCGACAGGTCGAGCCCCCACCTCGGCCATCACCGCCACGACTGCGGGATTGCCTTGTGACCTCTTCGTTATGCGCGCCCTTCAATAGGCAATCCGGGCCGACAACGGCGACCAGCGAGACCATCGTTGGTCCAGCCTGCGTTGCGTTAGCTGAGGAACGTTGCTGCAATCAGGTTGCCGAAAGCACTCACGTCGCCTCCGGTTCATCCTCAGCCGCTGACCCGGCGGCAGTAAGAGATTCAAAACGGATGGCATGCCAGCAACAGGGCTCATGTAACCGGGCTCGGTCCCGGGGAAATTATCCTAGCCGTGACCGTGCTGGCCACCATTTGGGCACAGGACGTGTTTGCGGTACGCCGTCGACGGAAATGTCCAGTTCCTCGTGCAGGAAGGCGACTGCCCCGGCGATGTTGCGGTACGGGAAGAATGGTTCGGAGTAGGACCATGCAATGTCAGTGAGAGAGGATTTGCTGGTAACGCTCCAGTAGTCGGTGGCGAAGCCCTTGTAGGGGCAGATGCTCTCCGTGGTCGTCGGCGTGAGAAGGTCAAAGTCGATGTCTCGCCTCGGCAGGTAATAGCGCAGTGGCAGCCCTGTTTCCCAAAGAAAGATCGCATCGCGAGACTCGCCGAGCACGACGTCGTCGTGGCGCACTGTCACCAATCGCGAGCTGGACAGGGCATCGATGTGGACGAAGGGGTCATGCGGATGCTCGAATACTTCCTGATTTTCTTCACACCAGTGCTCAAATCCGCCGCGTTCCCACGTCACTCCCGTATAACCGGCAAAACCCTTTATCCGCCACGCCCCATGGCGGATAAAACGGTCATCAACAACTACATCGAACCAGGACTCGACCTCGGAATTTGGGTGGTGGTAGCGCAATTCGTCCGGGGCTCCGGTGGGTATCAGATGCTCTGAGCGGACGTCCTCGTCCCGGAACAAGTACCGCGGTACCGGCAGTTCTTCTTCCCATACGAGTAGCTGATCGCGGCTGTCGACCACAAGTACGTCGCCCACGAATCCGCGCACCCATCGCGTACTCGGGAGTGGTTCTCTCGGGTTTTGTTTCATTGACATGGCATCCTTCCAACTTTTGTGGCTGTCCTGACTGCCTCAGCTCGTCCCGGCACAAGCTGGGCTCAACTGTGATCATGCGTGAAGTGGTTTGTTTTCGAGCGATGGTTTCTCCTTGTTGGAGCGGCGCGTTGTCCTCCTCTTATGCGTCGGATCAATGACCAGACGGTAAGGATGGCGCCGGCTGCGCCAAAGCGTCTGGTCCGGCTGGTCCGCCAGTTCCCGGTGATCTGGTTGCTTGAGGGGTCCGGGGTGAAGACCGTACCGTTTGAAGGGGCTGTGGGGCCTTTCCGTAGTGTAAGCAGGTTCATGACCGGGTTAATGCATTGGTCGTAGAGCCGTGGAAAGAGGCTGTGGATCGGGATGATGGTTTGTTGGATCTGACCGACCACTGTTACCGGCCGTGGTCGTTTCGAGTTCCGCAGGATCACCTTAGCGACACGGTGTGGGGAAATGACGGGGGGTAGTGGGTGGACGTGCTTGCCGGTGTAGTTCGCGGCGTGCTTGTAGATGGGGGTGTTGATTGTTGCCGGCAGTACGAGGCAGATGTGAATGTCTTTGGCTTTTCGTAACTCCTGGCGCAGTACTTCCGTGAAACCGAGCAGCCCGAATTTGCTGGTCACATAGGGGGAGACGTATGGGGAGGTGATTTTGGAGTACACCGATCCGATGATGATCAAGGTCCCCCGGCCCTGGCTTCGGAAGTACGGCAGCACAGCGCGGGCAGTGTGGATCGGGCCGAGAAGGTTCGTCTCGATGATTCGGCGGAACACGTCGGACGGTGTGGTTTCGAAGGTTCCGTAACTATAGACGGAGGCATTACCGACGCATACGTCGATCCGTCCGAAGGCTTCAACTGCCGAGCGCATGAGGGCTACTACCTGGGATTCGTTGCTGATATCGGTGGGCGTTGTGATGACCTGCGCCCCGTACGCGGCACATTCGGCGGCGACCTCTTGCAGGGTTTCGGGACTGCGGGCCGCGAGAATGAGCCGGGCACCGTCTTTGGCGAACGCATGCGCGGTGGCCCGGCCAATGCCGCTGGAAGCGCCGGTGATCACGACCACGGCACCATCGGCACTGTCGGCGCCGTCTATGCCGACGGTGCCGTACGGCGCTGGTGCAGGGTCGTGGTGGTCAGCGGACACGGTCGGAAACCCGCAGGACGGTTTCGGTGGCGATGCCCAGCACGATGTGGGAGACCAGGCCCCTCACGTGTGCCTGCCACGGGTAGTGCGTTGGCCCGGCGGCGATGCCAAGGGCCGGGGCGACGGTTTCATCCATCAGCGCGAACAAACCAAATCCGTACAGGGCGCCATAGCCCGCGCGCAGTGCCGGGACTTCATGGCGTGCTGCACCGTAGAGGGCTCCGGGCAGGACCCCCAGCGCGTAGTGCATTGCTATTCCGGCCGAGTTCGGTTCACCGGTGGGCAGGTCAATTCCTGTCATGTCGGCTGCTTTTTCGATGGCGGCATGGGCGACGTCCTTGCCGCCGGCCCGGGCCTGGTGTTCGCGTTCTAGCGCGGCGGGATCTTCGTGGTTGTACAGAAACCATCCGACGCGATCCATCGCCCACACACCGGCCGCACCGGCTGCTGCCCCCAGAATCATATCCAAAGCGATGCTGCGCTCCGGCGTCACATGATGCGCAGGCGCAGGCGCAGTGGCCGGGTCCCCGGCAGGACTGGGCAGGACGGGAGACGGTTCCGTGGGCTCCTGACGGGAGGGCTCCGGTGGACTGGTGCGTCCGTCGGGGAGGTTCTCGGTGGTTGTGGTTGTGGGATGCGTCATTTGGAGTGTGTCCTTTCTCCGGTTCAAGGGCAAAATCCCCGGCACCGGAAAAATCGGGTGCCGGGGAGGGGGTCGATCAGGGTTTGAGGACGACCTTGATGCAGTTGTCCTGCTTTTTCTGAAACACCTCATACGCTTCGGGCGCTTCATCCAGGGAGACTTCGTGGGTCATCAAATCGGTAACACCGAGCGGATCGGAAGGATCCTCGACCAAAGGCAGGAGGTCATCGATCCACCGTTTGACGTTGCACTGGCCCATGCGCAGCTGGATCTGCTTATCGAACAGGGTCAGCATCGGCATCGGATCCGCCATGCCGCCGTAAACACCGCTGACCGAGACAGTACCGCCGCGGCGGACAGCGTCAATGCAGGCATGCAGCACATTCAGCCGGTCCACCCCAACCTTCTCGATGGCTTTCTGCGCGAGCGGGTCCGGCAGCAGGCCGGCTGCCTGCTGGGCGAAAGCCCCCACCGGGGAGCCATGGGCTTCCATGCCCACCGCATCCAGGACCGAGTTCGCGCCCCTGCCCTCGGTCATTTCACGCAGCTCATCGCCAATGGTGTCGCTGTAATCCAACGTTTCCACGCCGTGCCGTTCGGCCATGGCACGCCGCTCAGGCACAGGTTCAATACCGATGACCCGGTAACCCAGATGCTTACCAGCGCGGGCGGCGAACTGCCCTACCGGGCCCAACCCGAAGACCGCCAGGGTGCCGCCGTCGGGCACGCCCGCGTACTGCACGCCCTGCCAGGCAGTGGGCACGATGTCGGAGAGATAGAGGTAACGCACATCGGGCAGGTCATGGCCCACTTTGATAGGGCCGTAATCGGCGAAGGGAACCCGCAGGTATTCCGCCTGCCCGCCCGGAACCGAACCATACAGCTCGGAGTACCCAAAGATGCGCGCACCGAGCCCGTTTTCCCGGACCTGCGTGGTTTCACACTGCGACTGCAGGTTCAGGGAACACATCAGGCATGTCCCGCAGGCGATGTTGAAGGGGATCACCACCCGATCGCCGACGCTCAGATTCGTGACGGCGCTGCCGACTTCCTGGACGATTCCCATGGATTCATGACCCAGGACGTCGCCCTTGCTCATGTAGGGGCCCAGTACCTCATACAGGTGCAGATCCGAGCCGCAGATCGCCGTGGAGGTGATTTTGATGATCGCGTCGGTGGGTTCCTGGATGATGGGATCCGGTACCTCTTCAACGCTGACCGACCGCTTTCCCTGCCAGGTAAGTGCCCTCATGATCCCAAGCTCCTCTTTGTGGTAAGTATGCTTATCAGTCCCAGTATGTTCACGTTTACTGCCGGAAAGAAAGGAACCGCTTGTGTTGGGTCCAATTTCGCACCGCAGAGGTCGGCAGTCATCGGTCGGCAATTACTGTCCAGGAAAGAGGGGTTGATCGGGTTGAATAACCACCGCACCACCCGGGCAGGAGTCCCGGTGGCAGGACTGCGCTCTGCAGGCCTTAATATGGTTTCGGGTGCTGCCGCGGGTGCTGCCGGCGTCTGGGCCATGGACCAGGTGGGGTGGTTCATGCTTCGGAGCGAAAACACGCACACTCTCACCCGAGACCTGCAGGCCCGCTTCCCCGCGGATGCAGCCGAGAATGCGGGAACCGCAGCCCAGATCCGCGGTGTGCAGGCGGGCACACCGGGCAGGCCCGGCACTGCCAGCGCGTTAAGAACGGCCACGCAGGTCAGCGGGGTCAGCTCGACCGACCAACAGCCGGGACCGGGCGCGACCGTGTTTCACTATGCTCTGGGCATGCTGCCCGGGGCCCTTTACGGTGCAGTACGCCGGATACGACCGTCGGTGCGCACCGGATCCGGTGTCCTGTACGGTGTGGCGTTGTTTGTGGTCATGGACGAGACCGCCGCTCCGCTGACCGGGATTGCCTCCGCACCGGGCCGGTATCCCTGGCAGGCACACGCACGCGGCCTGGTCGCCCATGTCGTGCTCGGCGTGACGACCGAAATCCTCCTGCGCGCAACGGATCGCCTTCGATGAACACCGCTTCCAACGAACACCGGCCGGTACACAGCTGCCTGGGAAGCCTCCCCCGGGAGGGTGGCTTAACCGGTAATACCGCCGAAAGCTCCACTGAAACTCTATCAATGATGGCCACACTGGCTTTTGCGGTGGTTGCGGATAGTGCCAGGCAAGACAATAATCGACAGCATGCTTACTAAAGAAAAGCCTTCCATGATGGGATCGATCGTCCGGGGTATGGCGGCAGGTGTCGCCGGGACCGTAGTGATGACGGCCTTCCAGAAATTCGTTGAAATGCCTCTGACCGGGCGCGAAACCAGTTACGCACCCGCGGACTTCGCGGAACGGATCCTGCCCATCCATCCAACGACGCAGCAGGGGCGCGAACAGCTGAACTGGGTCACCCACTTCGCACTGGGAACCATGTGGGGCTCGGCCTACGGCGTCACAGCTCACACCGGCCTGCATGGAGCCAAAGCAATCGCCGTCGTTTTCCCCGTCGTTTACACCGGCGATGTCCTGCTCAACACTGCCCTCGGGCTGTACAAGCCCGGCACCTGGACCGCGGAGGACTGGACCGTGGATTTGGTCAACAAATTCGTCCAGGCCGCAGCGACCGGCGTGCTCTACGACCACGTTTTCAAACCAACCCAAGCATCCTAGATAATCTCCCGGCAGGAACCCCCAGGCCGGACATCCGCCAGCGAAGCACGCGATCCCAGAATCTCCCGGACCGCTGGATTTACAGAGTAAGAGACAGTAAAGCCAAGACGACTGCGGGTGCGTGGCCATGAAGTGGGGCGCCCAGGAGGGCTAGTCTCAGGCGCCCACAATCGCTACCGGTTTCGTGCCCCGCGGAAGGTGCAGTTGCCGGGAACGGAGGGAGTCCCCCAGCCGCGCCGTTCCACTCCAAGTCTGCCGGATAAACACTGCCGGTGGGGGTGGATCCGGGGTGGATTACAAGTACTGGTTTGTAGCTGTCAGCTGATGAAGGCCGCGAATTCCTGCTCGAGGACCTGTTTGGGTTTCGCTCCGATCGAGGTCGCCGCAATTTCGCCGTTGTTGAAGACGTAGACGGCGGGGATGGAAGTGATGCCGTATTTGGCCGCGATCGCGGGGTTATCGTCCACATTGACCTTCACGACATCAACTTTTCCTGCGTGCTCAGTGGCAATGTCGTCCAGGATGGGAGACAGCATGCGGCATGGTCCGCACCATTCTGCCCAGAAATCTACGATGACTGGTTTCGAGGCCTGAAGTACGTCCGCGTCGAACGACGCATCGGTGACGTTTTTTGTGGTGCTCATCTTTGTCTCTCCCTCGTTGGGTTCTCGTCGTCCTGCTCGGGAATGACCTGGATGAGCAGCTCTTCGTGCGACAGATCAGCACCGGGCAAATCAAAATCTTCAGCCGTGTCGCTATCCTCGAGGTCGATGACCGCTGTCTGAGTGGTTGCGCTGCGCTGAGCCTGAATCGCTTCGAGCGACTCATTGACGGGCTGATCTTCTCCCCTGACGCGTGGTTCGTCGTAATCAGTTGCCATGAAGCGGTTTTCTCCTTCAGATGAGCTTCACTATCGCAGGTGTGCAGGCAACAACCCAGCAGATGCTGCGCCTATTCCCGCACTGGTCAAGGCCCAGCCCGGCCCGTTCATTCACGCACCCATCGTTACGAGCAAGGAGGAAAGGCCTCACGCGGCGTCGCTGGTGGACCGTCGCGGCTAGCCCTTCCATCTCGGGGTTAAGCGGGTGCTTTCCCCAGTACACCTGTTGCGACAGATCCGGGTGAGGTAAAGCCGCTCTTCTCAGGGGACCGGTTCCAGGCAGTACGGGGGAAGCGTTTTGCCGCGGCGGTGGGATCGGGAGCCGGGCGTGCAGGAGCTCACGAGGAAACGTGTGGGTTGTGTCAGTCTTGGCGGGACCGTTCGTGCTGGTGTCCGGGTTGTGTGCATGCATGCCGTCGGAGCGGCGCCGGTTTCGGCGGCCGGTCACCGTACCGCGTCCATGACGCGCAGGACGGGGTGTGAGCTGCCGCGAGGAATTCGGACAGCGGAATTGGTGGATTCTTCTACGCTGCAAGGGCTGGCTGTTGATAACCATAGTGGACTTCATTAGGGCGTCGGTAATCGAGCGCAGAGTGTCGGCGCCGACTATTGTAAAACCCCTCAATATAGCGGATCACGTCGCTGCGGGCTTGTGATTTCGTCGCGTAAACGGTCCGGTAGACACGCTCGTTCTTGAGCATCGAGAAGAAGGATTCCGCCATACTGTTATCCCAACACACGCCCGTGCGGCCCATCGATGAGCGCATCCCCAAGCCGGTCACCAAGGCCCGAAACCCGGCCGAGGTATACACGCTGCCGCGGTCGGAATGCCAGATCGCGTCCGGCTCTATCAGGGTCGTTGCGGCGGCGTTGTTAAGGGCGTCGGCGACGAGTTCGGTGCGCATGTGATCGGCGATGGACCAGCCGACGACCTTCTTGGAGTAGCAGTCAATGACGGTGGCCAGGTAGATGAACCCTTGCCAGGTGTGGATGTAGGTGATGTCGCCGACAAACTTCACCCCGGGGCGAGTGGCGGTGAAGTCACGGTTGACGAGGTCGGGCATGTTGGCCGCAGCCAAGGCGTCGGCCTCGGTCGTGACCCGGAATGGCCGGGGTTGGCAGGCCACAAGGCCCTCCTGGCCCATGAGCTGCCGCACAAGTTCGGGTGAACATTCAGTCTGCTCCGCGGCGAGGTCGGCGTGGATCCGACGATACCCGTAGGTGCCTTCAGACTCCTCGAAATAGTGTTGGATCCGCGCTATCAGGGCCTTCCGGCGAGTGGCAGTCGCCGATTGCGGGCGCGTCAGCCAGTGGTAGAAGCCGGACGTCGAGACGCCTAACCAGCGGCACATCTTCACGACCGAATTCAGGTTGGCGGGCTCAGTTTTTTGGGAGTCGATGTATTCGTACTTGCTCACTACCGCTGCTCCCGCGCGAAGTAAGCGGCCGCTTTTTTTAAGAAGAGAGTCTCGGCTCGAAGCTCCTGATTTTCCCTCTCGAGCTCCTTCAAGCGAGCCCGTTCCGGCAACGTCAGGTCCGTCTCGGTGCCCCCGTTGGCCTCACGGTATTTGTTCAGCCAGTTGCGCAGAGTCTCGGGGCCGACACCGTAAGCGGTGGCAACATCCCTGATGGGTCTGGACGTGTTGATCACCTCACGACACAACTCGTCTTTGAACTCCTGGGTGAAACGCCGGCGTGCTGCAGTCATGCTGATCTCTACTTTCAGTAGACCCCCATTTTAAGAGGGCCCACTGTCCGAAAACTCCACAGCAGCTCAGTGGCCGTTGACGTCCTGGAGGGGGAAGTAGACGCGGTGGGTGGCCTGGTCGACGGCGACAGTGTGGGCGTTATCGGCGAGCTTGGCCGATGCTTTCCGGTGCAGGGCCCGGTTCTGTTCGTCGAAAACGGTGACGACGCCGCTTTCGGAGGCGGCGTAGAGCCGGTGCAGGCCCTCGTCGAAGGCGAGCACGTCTGGGGTGTCTCCGGTGTCGAAGCGTCCCGTCTCCTGGCCTGTGTCCAGGTTGAGGACGAGGAGTGTGGCGTTGCCTTCGCAGGCGATGAAGGCCAGTCGGTTGGCGCCGTCAACGTACAGGCCGTGGTTGCTGGCGCAGTCATTGAGCCGGGTCCTGCCGGTGATGGTGTCGGTGGCCGGGTCGATGGTGAGCAGTTCGTTGGTGCTCTGGACGTTGACCATGATCTTGCCGCTGGCGGGGTCGTAGACTGTGTTCCCGGCCTCGCCCCCGATCTCGATCGAACCCTTGGCCCGGCCGGTGGCAAGGTCGATCACGGTCTCGGCATGGTCGTGTTCATTGGACACGTAGGCCTTGCCGTGAACGGGGTCGTAGGCGATGCCGTCGGGGGTGTTCCCCGTCGGGACCCGGCCGGTGACGGCGAGAGTTCCGGTATCGATGAGGGCGGCCTCGTTCGTTCCCGAGGCAGCAGCCAGGACCGTGTGCCGGTCCGGGGCCAGTGCAATACCGTGGACGGAGGAGATACCCGGGATGGTGGTGATGACGTTCAGCCGGTCCAGGTCCACGACGTGGATGGTCCCGTCCCCGAGATGGGTCACATACAGCCGTTTGGCTGCCGGATCGATGGCCTGGTAGTCCAGGCGGCTCGCTGCGCCGGGCAACGAAATGTCCTGCACCGGCGTCAGTGGTAGGTCCGACGCGGGCCCGGGGGCAGGCCCCGAGCATGCGGTGACGAGGGCCAGTACGCACACCGGCAATACCCGGCGGAAGGCCGCGACGTGCCGGGGCCCTGAACCACTGCGGGTGCCGGTCTTCATGAGGTTCACAGGATGATGACGTTGACGACAATTGCGGCCAGGCCCCCGGCCAGCGCCGGGAGAACCTGGTGCGGCAAGGCCCTGCCGGCCGCGGCAACCACGCCAGGTGCAAGTGCTCCGGCGATCAGACACCCGACATCTCCCACGCTGACGGCCGGCATGAAGTCCTCATTCAACGACAGGGCATTGGCTATCAGGCGCCAGAGAATGACGGCCAGCAACGCCCCGATGCCTGCGATCAGCGTCCGGCGGGCAGTCCACCGGCTGAACCCCGCTACGAGGCCGACGGCTACGGCTGTCAGGAGGGCCGAGAGGAGGATCAACAACGGGGAAATCATGGGGACTCCTTGAAACTTTTCACGGGCGCCCGCTCCATCGATCGACGTGCGTGACGGACCCGACGCTAACAAGCACAGGCGGGGGATGCAACCGTGGTTACAATTCTAGGATGAGCAGTGATTCCCTGATGCCCGGAGGCTGGGTTCTTTTGAGTTACCGCATGCCTCGTGAGCCATCGAGCCCCCGGGTTGCGGTTTGGCGAAGGCTGCAGCGGCTGGGCGTGGCGCAGCTGGCCGACGGCCTCGTGGCTTTGCCCGCTGACGCCCGCACACGGGAGCATTTTGACTGGATCGCCGCCGAAGTCCTCCAGGCCGGAGGCTTAGCCACGGTGTGGCTGGGGCATCCGTCGTCCCGTCAGCAGGAGCGCAACATCGCCCAGGCCATGACGGAGGACCGCCGCCAGGAATATGTCGCCCTGATCCAGGAAGCGCAACAGGCTCAAACCCTGGCCGACCCAGAACGTGGCCGCGCCGTGAAGCGCCTGCGCGGACAGCTGCACAAAATCGGCAGACGCGACTATTTTCCTCCCCTCGAACGTGATGTCGCGGTCACGGCGGTCGGCGAACTTGCGCGCACGGACGCCGTCGTGGGAGCAGCCCGGGCAGTGGGGGACCGCGGTGAGGTGGGCAACGAGGCCAGGGGTGCACGTGGACCGGGCCGGCTGCGCCTGGCTGATCCGCCGGCTCATCGACCCGGCCCCTGAATTCATCTTCCTCACCGACCCTGCGGACGTCCTGGGTGACGCTACTGCCTTTGATATGCCCGGCGTCGACCTCACCCACCACGGGGCCGATTGCACCTTCGAAACAATGCTTCACCGGTACGAGATCCAGGACCCGGTCATGTGGAAGCTGGCTGAGATCGTTCACGAAGCCGATTTGGACGACGAACGATACGACGCCCCGGCAGCACCGGGTCTGGACGTCATCATCAGGGGCCTGTCGATGACCCTCACCGACCACGAAGTCCTGTCCGCGGCAGGACCCATCTTTGACGGCCTGTATGAGTACCTCAAGCGCAGCCACATCCTGGGCCGCGAGAGCGCCTGACACAACCAACAGGGCGACACCTAACGCTGCCAAAAACCTGCCATTTAGCTCTGAAACTCACAGAAATGGGTGGTGTTTGGTCACGGTGGCTGGGTGGGCTGGCTCTATCACAGACGGGCCGTTAGCGATCCGGCCCTACTGACACCGGGCGGCGGGAGAAGAGATCACCCCTCTAATATACCTACGAGCGACTACTGTCAGTTGGAAATGGCGGTGGCGCTAAATTCCAGCCATCGCACCGTGGCCAGCAGTGTGGCGATCTTCTTCTCGTACGGCAACCGGTCAAGCTTGTTCGCCGTCTCGTTCCTGCCCTCCTTCGCCAGAGCGATCAACCGCCGCTTGGGCACCCCGGCCACATCCACCTCGCCCAAGTGCAGCCCAGCGATCTCCGATACCCGGTCCAGCGCGATGACCATGCCGCGCCCGGTCGTGTACTTCCCCGCCTTGCGCCACATCTCCAACTGCGACCAACGGCTACGCTCGGGCACCTGCAGTCCAACACCAAGCAGATCGAGGGAACTGCCCATCCCGACCGTGAGGCCCAATTCGCCTATCTCAACAGCCGAAGCGCCGCGCATATAGACGCCGCCCAGCCGGTGATCAGCATCGACACCAAGAAAAAAGAGGCTCTCCTGACGTAAGTGTGGGCCAGGTTATTTCTGGTACGGGAGTTTGATTTCCACTGGGCCGCAGGCGAGCATGATCAGGGCGAGAGCGGCTTCTGGGGTGTGGAATCCGTAGGATCTGCGGGTCATGGTTCTGATCTTGTTGTTCAGGCCTTCGTGGCGGCCGTTGGAGAGTTGCCTGGTGACGGCGGCGTGGATCCCGTCGGTGTGGGAGCGGATGGTGGCGGCGGCCCAGGCGAACTCGCGGATGTTGGGTGTGGCGGCGAGTTCGCACCAGGTGGTGATCATCTCCATCACGTCAGCGGGGTTGAGGTCGCCGGCGAAGACTTCCCTCAGGGATTCCTTGAGCTGGTAGGCGTCCCATAGAAGCCCTCCGGCCTGTTCGAGCCCGGCCAAGGTGACTTGTTGCTTCCCGGTGAGGTTCTGCGGGTTTTTCAGCAGCACCCAGCGGGTTCCCTTGAACTTCTTCGCGATGTCCTGATCGGGCAGATCACGGGCCCGTTGCCAGATGGAACGGCGGAAGGATTCCAAGGCGTTGGTGGCCAGCTGGATGACGTGGAATGGATCGTAACAGATGACCGCGCCGGGGGCGTTGGTCCTCACGGACTTGGCAAAAGCCGGTCCCATGTCCATGCTCACGGCCTCTATCACCAGGACTCCTGACCTAGCGCTTTATTCGCTGAGCGACGTTTCGCGTTTCTTTTGTCTCGAATCGCAGGATCCGGTCCGTGCCTGGGTAACGGGTTTCGGTGCTGGTGAGGTGGTCGCAGAGTTCGGCGATCGCGGCCGTGGGCCGTTTGGTGGGGAGGGGGTCGAGGCGGATGGTGAGGTAGCCGTCCCGGCCGGGGTCGATGTCGCCGCTGGTCGTGAGGGCCTGCCGGATCAGGGCGTGGGCTTCGTCGTCGGCGCGGGCGTAGCCGGTGTTGGTGCGGATCTCCCTGGCCAGGGTGGTGGCGGTGTTGAACGCGGCCATCCGGATCGCGTGGGTGAGCAGTTTCGTCTCGGTGTCCAGGACCTGCTGGCCCGGGGCGATGTCACCAAGGGGTACCCGGGCCGGGATCTCCTTATGCACCGCCTGCGCCTCCTCGAAGACGGTTTGGGCGGTGAAAAGGTCCGCGGTGATCGCGTTGTGCCCGGCATTGGTGATCAGGACCGTGGCCGTTCCCGGCGCCGGGGTCCGGGCCGCCAGCAACGCGGCATCGGTGTCGGCGAGGGCCTTCCCGTACCGGGTTTTGGCGGTAAGTACGTTCTGGTAGGCCTTGCGTTTGGCCGGGTTCGGCACCGACCGTTCCGGATCATCATCGGTACTGGTGTAGGCGTCGTGGGAATCCAGGGCGAAGCGGATCCTGGCGTAGCGGAAGTAGTTCTCCTGCCGCCACCTGGCACCCATACGGTAAATCGCTTCCCCGGTAGCGAGGTTTGTGTCGGTGGTGAGGATGTGGATCTGCCGTAACCCGCCTGCCGGGACCTTGACCTTGCGGCTGATCTGGCGCATCGACAACACTTCCCCGGTAGTTCCGACAGGCACCTCGACCCGGATGTCGGCCGCGGCCCAGGTCCGGGTTTGTCCGTGTTCGTCGGTGTGCGTGACCTCGCTGAAGAGGGAGTCGTCGATGTCCCCGGTGGTGCCCTTGCGCCAGGTCAGCACATCAAAACCTGCTGAACTCATGTGTTGGAACAGGGCCGGGGACCAGCCGCCCCGGTCGAAACCGACCAGCACCCTGCGGTCATCGCCGATAATCAATCGCAGGGTCGGCAGGAGCCGGCGCAGTTCCCCGGTCAGCGCGGCCCCGGGTTCGGCCATGACCACCAGCACCGGGGACCCGTGTCCGTCGGCGACCCAGGTCTCCTCGGTCGCCGGGACCGGGAACTTCAACCTCGTGGAATGGACCTTCCCGATCTTCCTCGTGCCCTGATAGGCGCGGACATGCCCGTCAACGTAGAGCACCGCGGCCAGACCCCCGCCCTCCTCGTCACCGCTGCCGTTCAGGTGTCTGGTTGCCATCGCGGTCAGCAGTTCCCCGGCCCTGCCGGTCCCGGCCAGGGCCGCGGTTTTGCGGCGGAGGGTTTTCACTTCCGGCGCCCGGTCCAGACCCAGCACCCGTCCCATCGCGACCGGGTCGATCCGGGTTATCCCCTCGGCCCGGGGTTCCCCGGCCAGGGCCTGAAACACCGCCCCGGTGAGGATGGTGTCCAGACCGTAAAACCCGTTCGGCAACGCCCCGAACACCTCCTTCGCACACTCCAGCAATCCGGTGTTCACCAGGGCGGGCAGGGCCAGGAACAGCCCGGCCAACGGCACCCGGGCCGCCGGGGCGAACGCCGGGGCCGCGCATTCCAGCAGCCCGGTCCGGGCCCAGGCCCGTTCCCCGGACCGGTCCGCCGCAGCCGGCAGAACCGGCAGCCCTTCCGCCGGTTCGGTGATGACGGGACCGGCTTCCGGGTCCTGCCGGGACGGGTGCGCAGTGGCCGGTTCCTGTGCGGCGGTTTCCATGGCCAATGTCCGCCGGACGGTGAATTCGGAGACACCCACTTTCGCACCGACTGCGCGCAGTGGCAGGCCGGTGGAGCGCAAGGCGCGGATCTCGGACATCATGGATTCCGTCAGCCGGCTGGGCCCCCTCGGGCCCGGCTTTTCCGGGGCCAGACCCAACACCCCATCCATGGCCAGGACCTGGCGCCAGCGCCACAACGTGCCCGGATCCACACCGAAAGCGGCAGAAATCTCCGCCACCGACGCGGCCTTAATGTCCGCCAGTTTCGCCGCCGTGAACCGGCGCGTCGCGGTGTCCCCGACATCCCAGGCGTAAGAGAGTTCCCCATGAACAAAAGCCCTGCCACCCGTCTCATCCTCGACCAGCGACACCGCCAGACCAATCGGGACGGCACTGGCGTCCATGGCCATCGGAAGGGGCAGTTGAGATGTCATCACGCCCATCATCCACCCCTCCCGAAGCCGCCGATTATCTTGCTTAGATTCTATCGCGTCTGAGGGAAAATTAACAGCCGACCACTCAACAAAAACACCGGAATCACACGGAAGCCATCGCGACAGTCACGCCCTATGTCCAGAGTCCTGAGGCCGGTGCCGACGAAGCCGTGGTGGAAATTGTGTACGGCGGCGTCTGCGGCTCTGACCTGCATTACTGGCTGGAGGGGGCGGCCGGCGAATCGATTCTGAAGGCTCCCATGATCCTTGGCCACGAAGTCGTGGGGGTCGTCGCGGTGCCGGCGGCGGACGGCAGCGGCCCGGTGGAAGGAAGCGGCCGTCGAGGCCGACATCGAGATCGAGTCGTCGGGCAGCCACCACGGCTTCGCCTCGGCGATCAACGGAGCGGCGCGCGGGGGCATGGTGGTCATGGTCGGGCTGCTGCCTTCGGGGCCGCAGCCCGTGGCCATTTCGCTGGCCATCACCCGCGAGCTTGAGCTGGTCGGCTCTTTCCGGTTCAACGATGAAATTGATGAGGTCATCAAGGCGCTGGCGGATGGTTCGCTCTTCGTTGATCCGGGGTGACCCACGAGTTCGCCCTAAACCGGGGTCTGGAGGCCTTCGAGGTGGCCATGGATTCCGCGGCCTCCGGCAAGGTACTGCTGAAGTTTCGCCACTGACGCAGGGTCAGCCAGTGACTCGGCTGGACCGTTACGGATACCCGCACGTCACATTCTGATTCATGAAACGGAGTTTTCTTCTGGTTGCGTGACCTCCGGGCTAGGCTGGAGGTAAATTTCCAAAACCAATTATGGAGGATGTATGTCTGCACAAATCGGCGTAACGGGTCTGGCTGTTATGGGGGCGAACCTGGCCCGGAATCTGGCCCGCAACGGCTTCACAGTCGCGCTGCACAACCGCTCGGTTGCCAAAACCGACGCGCTGCTGGAAAAGCACGGAGGCGACGGAGATTTCGTTCGCACCGAGACCCTGCAGGAACTGGTGGACTCGCTGGAGAAGCCCCGCCGGGTGCTGATCATGGTCAAGGCCGGAGCGCCGGTGGATTCGGTGATCGAGGCCTTGGAGCCGCTGCTGGAACCTGGCGACATTGTCATTGACGCTGGTAACTCGCACTTCCAGGACACCCGCCGCCGCGAAGCCGCACTGGCTCAGAAGGACCTGCATTTCGTGGGCATCGGTGTTTCCGGCGGTGAAGAGGGCGCGCTGAACGGCCCCTCCATCATGCCGGGCGGATCGCGGGAGTCCTATGAGGCACTGGGCCCGCTGCTGGAGAAAATCTCCGCGCACGTGGACGGCAAGCCGTGCTGCGCGTGGATCGGCACGGACGGTGCCGGCCACTTTGTGAAGATGGTGCACAACGGCATCGAGTACGCGGACATGCAGGTCATCGGGGAGGCTTTCGATCTATTGCGCGCCGGCGCCGGCATCGAGCCGGCCGAGCAGGCGAAGATCTTCACCGAGTGGAACAAGGGCGAGCTGGCTTCGTTCCTGATCGAGATCGCGGCTGAGGTCCTGGCCCACACCGACGCCAAGACGGGCAGCCCGTTTGTTGACGTCGTCGTCGACGCCGCGGGCCAGAAAGGTACCGGCCGCTGGACTGTCATCTCCGCGCTCGAACTGGGTTCGCCGACGTCGGGCATTGCCGAGTCCGTTTTTGCGCGGGCGCTGTCCTCGCAGACGGCGCAACGCACCGAGGCGCAGGACAAGCTCGCCGGCCACGAGGAAAGCATCACCGTGGGCGAGGGCTTCGTCGAGGACGTCCGGCAGGCCTTGTTCGCGTCCAAGCTGGTCAGCTACGCGCAGGGCCTGGATATGCTCACCGGCGCGGCCAAGGAATACAACTGGGACCTGAAGCTGGACGAGATTGCCGGTCTGTGGCGCGGCGGCTGCATCATCCGCGCGGAGCTGCTAAAGGACATCACCAAGGCTTACTCGGCGCAGGATAAGCCGGCGAACCTGTTGTTCGCGCCGGCGTTCAGCGAGGCCATTGCCGGTGCGCTACCGGCGTGGCGCCGTGTGGTGGCCACCGCCGTCCAGCTGGGCATTCCCGTTCCGGTGTTTTCCTCCTCGCTCGCCTATTACGACGGTCTGCGGCGCAAGCGGCTGCCTGCCGCGCTGACGCAGGGCCTGCGCGATTTGTTCGGTGCGCATACCTACCATCGCGTTGACGGTGACGGCACGTTCCACACACTCTGGGGCGAGGACAAGTCCGAGGTTGAAGCGGTGGACACGCACTAACAGCCCCACACCCATCGGTGACGCATTAAGGCCCATGTTTTTTAGGACATGGGCCTTAATTGCATTATCGGTGAGGAGACCTGCCGGTCAGTGCGTGTGCAGGGCAGTTGTGGCTACAATTAACGGCATCAAAGACGCCAGAAATACTTGCGAGGAACCGGAGGTGGCCATGGATATTGGAATACGGAACCGGAGGCGGCCATGGATATTGGAATACGGGACCTGAGTGACTCGCTCAGCCGGCACTTGCGCGCCGTTAGCGCGGGCGCATCCGTGACCATCACTGACCATGGTCGGGCAATTGCCCGGATTGTTCCGATGGAGGGATCATCGGCCTTTGAGGTGCTGCTCGCGGGTGGATTGTTGCGGCCGCCCGCTACGGCCGGGGGAGATCTTCCGGAACCCGTCGGCATCGCTGGGACGGTCAGTGACTTGGTCGATGAGCAGCGACGGTGATTGCCTACTTTGACACCTCGGTGTCCCTTCCGTTGTTCATCACCGAACCCGGTACTCAACGGTGCCGGCGTTTGTGGGCCGCTGCTGAGGTGGTGACCCGTCTGGTCTTTGTAGAGGCTTCCGCGGCCTTGGCGCAGACCGGGCGTCTCGGTCGTTTGACCGACAGTCAGCACGGTGACGCCCTTGCCCGGATGGGCTTGGTATGGGGGCTTTGTCATATCCGGGAACTGGACGATCTGCTGATGCGGGAGGCGGGGCAGTTGGCTCGACGCTACGGCCTGCGCGGCTATGATTCCGTGCACTGTGCAGCTGCTGCTGGCTTCACGGACACGGACTTCGCGGCGGCGAGTGGAGACCGCCGGCTGCTGAATGCCTGGAGCAGCCTTGGTGTAACCACCATGGACCCCAACGCCTAGTTAGACTCTCTGAATGGCCGGCTCCCTTGGTATCTTCACCGCCCGACTCATCCTGCACCCCGTCACGCTGACCGGAACGCAACGGATCCACGCCGGGACTGCCCTGCCGAGGGATATCTGGGCCGCAGATTATCCGTTCAACGGCGACCGCGACGCGCTGGCGGCCGGCCTCGGGGGAAACCAGTTCACCGCCAAGCCGGCGCTGTGGGCGTACTACCAAATCCGCCGCCGGATCGACGGTGCCGCCGTGGGCGGGATCGGATTCTTCGGGGCGTCAAACGCCGCTGGTGCCGTGGAGATCGGCTACGGGCTCGCCGAGGGGGCGCGGGGGAACGGCTATGCGGCCGAGGCCCTGGCCGCGCTGACGGCCTGGGCACTTTCCTCCAGGGCATCCCAAGTCCATGCGGAGACGACGCCGGATAATCCGGCATCCCAACACTCGTTGATTACGCCGGCCTGCGGCTGGTATCGCGGGGCGATGAGGTGCTTCGCTACTCGACGCGCTGACGCTTCTGCTGCCTCAGATGTACATGGCCGGATCGATGTACTCGGCCGGGTCCACGGCCGGGGCGGACTCCCGTGCCGCATCGCGGTGCCGCCATTTCGCAGGGATGCCAGTGATGATGGAATCTGCCGGTGCATCCTTGACGACGACGGCGTTAGCGCCGATGGCGCTTCCGGCACCTATGGTGATGGGACCCAACACCTTGGCGCCGGCACCGATGGTGACGCGGTCCCCGATGGTCGGGTGCCGTTTGATCTTGGCCAGCGAGCGGCCACCGAGAGTGACGCCGTGGTAGATCATCACGTCGTCACCGATCTCTGCTGTTTCCCCGATGACCACGCCCATGCCGTGGTCGATGAAGAAGCGCCGCCCCACCGTGGCTCCTGGATGGATTTCGATGCCGGTGGAAGACCGGGCCAGCTGGGACAGAGCCCGGGCGGGAAACCTCAGCGCCGGGTGGGCCCACATTCTGTGCGTCAGCCGGTGCACCCAGATCGCGTGTAGGCCGGAGTAGACAAAGAAGTTTTCGAAGGAACCACGTGCCGCCGGGTCGTGCGACCGGGCGGCTTCGAGGTCCTCACGTAACCGGGCGACGGCCCGAACGAGTAAAGTCACGAACTTCCTTCAGTTGAATGTTCGCCGGCTGAATGTTCCCCGGCAGTGTTTCGGGCGGATGTTCCCTGGCAATGTTGCGCCTAGATCCCCCCGGCCACGGTGCGCGTAGGTTTTCCGCGGCTGCCGCAGTCCGCGGCTGCCGCCGCGCCGCGGGAGGATCAGCCCCGGATGTCGTCGTAAAGGACAGTGGAGATGTAGCGCTCACCGAAGTCCGGAACCACCGCAACGATCAGTTTGCCGGCATTGTCCGGGCGTTTGGCCAGCTCCAAGGCGCCCCAAACGGCAGCGCCCGAGGAGATGCCGCCCAGGATGCCCTCCTCGGTGCCCAGTGCCCTCGCCACCCGGACCGAGTCCTCGATCGTGGCGTCAAGCACCTCGTCGTAGATCTCGCGGTCCAGCACCTCCGGAATGAAGTTCGCGCCGAGGCCCTGGATCTTGTGCGGTCCGGGGGCGCCGCCGTTGAGGATGGCGGAGTCCTTGGGCTCTACCGCGACAATCTGGATTCCGGGCTTGCGTCCCTTGAGGACCTGGCCCACGCCGGTGATGGTTCCGCCCGTGCCGATGCCGGCCACAAAGATGTCAATGGCACCGTTGGTGTCTTCCCAGATTTCCTCCGCCGTGGTGGTGCGGTGGATCTCGGCGTTGGCCGGATTGGCGAACTGCCGGGCCAGGACCGAGTTTTCCGTGCTGGCCACGATTGCCTCGGCCTTCTCGACGGCGCCGCGCATGCCTTCGGACCCGGGCGTCAGGACAATTTCGGCCCCGTAGGCGCGCAACATGACCCGGCGCTCGGTGGACATGGTCTCCGGCATGGTCAGGATGACCTTGTAGCCGCGGGCAGCGCCCACCATCGCCAGCGCGATCCCGGTGTTACCGGAGGTGCCCTCCACGATCGTCCCGCCGGCCTGGAGCGCACCGGCCTTTTCCGCGGCATCAACGATCGCCACACCGATCCGGTCCTTGACGCTGTTGGCCGGGTTATAGAACTCCAGCTTCACGGCCACCGTGGCATCCAGACCTTCGGTGAGACGGTTCAGACGCACCAGAGGCGTGCTGCCCACCAGCTGCGTGACGTCGTCGTAAATGCGGCCCATTGATTTATACCTTCTTCTCTGCAGGGAAAATTGCCGTAAAGCATATATAGCGCCAGTTTATTCAGCGCGGTGATGATCGGGCTAAGCCGCAAGCCACGAAGAGTAATATTTCCGGGCCTTGGCCAGCTTCGGATTGATAATCACCTGGCAATAGCCCTGCTCCGGGCGTTTCGCGTAAAAGTTCTGATGTTCCTCCTCGGCCACATAGAACTCCGGCAGACGGGTCACCTCGGTGACGATGGGCTTATCCCAATGGGCCTGGTTCCGCTCAATGGCGGCGCTGAAGGCTTCCTCCTGCACGGCGTCGGCGTAGAACATCGATGAACGGTACTGCGTGCCCACGTCGTACCCTTGCCGGTTCAGCGTGGTGGGATCGTGGGAGACAAAGAACATGTCCAGGATTACTTCCTCGGGAACGATGTTCTCGTCAAAGGAAACGGCCACCACTTCGGCATGGCCGGTCATCCCGTTGCAGACGTCATAGTAGCCGGGACGGCGCACATGGCCGCCGGTATAGCCGGAGACCACGTCCGTCACCCCCAGGGTCTGCTGATACAAGGCATCCAAACACCAGAAACAACCTCCGCCGAGCACAAATGTCTTCATATCCTGTATCAATGTCCGGGCGGCCCAGAAGATTCCCGCGGCACGAAAATTGCCGCGGCGCCCGCGCGGTCCGCGTCTTATGTTGGACAATGGGAGCCGGACCTACGGAAGAATGGGACGCATGGAACCGGTGGATAAAGCGGACGACGACGGCGGCACGCAGTTCGGTGGGAGCGCGGGCGAGGCGCGCGCGGAAACCGGGGCTCCACCGGCGTCCCGGCCGGGATTGGCCGACGTTCTGCTCGCGGTGGAGGAGCTCTGGCCGGAATCTCTGGCGGAGGATTGGGACGCCGTTGGTCTGGTGGTCGGGCGCCCCGATGCCACCGTGGAGCGGATCATGTTCGCGGTTGACCCCAACCTGGAAGTCATCGACGAGGCCCTTGACTGGGGAGCGCAGCTGCTCATCACCCACCATCCGCTGCTGCTTAAAGGGGTTAAATCGGTCGCTGCCACCAGCGGCAAAGGCCGGGCAGTGCACCGGCTGATAGAAGGGGGCTGCGCCCTGCTGACCGTCCACACCAACGGGGACAGCGCCGTCGGCGGAGTCTCGGATGTGTTGGCCGATGCTCTGGGGTTGATTGCGGTATCGCCGCTCACCCCGGCGACGCTCGGATTGCCGGAGGAAGGCATCGGCCGGGTGGGGGAGCTGCCGGGGATCATGAGCCTGGGTGATTTTGCCGAACACGTTTTCCGGGTGCTGCCCTCCGTCGCCGGAGGAGTGCGCGTAGCGGGGGACCGGCAGGGGCTGGTGCGCCGGGTTGCCGTCTGTGGGGGCGCCGGTGACAGCCTCTTCGACGAGGTCCGGGCCAGTGGGGCCGACGTTTACGTCACGGCGGATCTGCGCCACCATCCCGCCTCGGAGGCCCGGGAGTCTGCCGTCAACGGCCGTCCCTACCTGGTCGACCTGTCGCATTTTGCCAGCGAGTGGCTCTGGCTCCCGGCGGCGGCACGAGCGCTCGGCAACGTGCTCAGGGACCAGGAATTCGACGTCGAACTTGTCGTCAGCCAGACCAACACCGATCCGTGGGATTTCATCCTGACACCAGGACTGGGCGGCGGCGGCGCGGGTTGGACGTAACCTAGGACGTAGAAGGGCGGCCGCGTTTTTGCCGGGCGCCGGCACACCGAGAGGATTTCGATGGCGAAGGCAGCACCCGCGGAGCAGTTACGTTTGCTGGAATTGCAGGCACTGGACGCGAAGATCAGGCAGCTGGACAACCGCGCCAAAATACTGCGGGAAGACCCGCGTCTGACCGATCTGTACGCCGGCCTGGCCGTGGCACAAAGCGACCTGGTGGTCCGGACCACCGAGGCGGCCGACACCCAGCGTGAACTGACCCGTGCCGAGACAGATGTGGAGCAGGTCGCCACCCGAATAACCCGTGACGAGGCCCGGCTCAACAGCGGCAGCGGCCTCTCCAAGGATCTGGTCGCTTTGCAGAAGGAGCTCGAATCGCTCGCCCGGCGGCGCTCCACTCTCGAGGACATTGAGCTCGAGCTGATGGAACGGCTCGAGGGCTGCGCGGCCCGGGCGGCCAAGCAGCAGGGCGTGGTGGATGACATTGACGGCTCGCTCGGTACCATCCGCAATGACGTGGATGCGCAGTTGGCCGAGGTTTCCGCAGAGCGTTCGGCCGTGGTCCGGGACCGGACCGCACTCGCGGCGTCCTTCGATGCCGCGTTGTTGGCCATCTACGAACGGGCTTTGACCAAACGCGGAATCGGCGCGGCGAGGCTTTTCCACGGAACTTCGGAGGGCTCCGGGATGCAACTTAGTCCGGGAGACCTCGCGGACATCCGCAAGGCAGCCGACGACGACCTCGTCATGTGCCCGGACGCCGGTTGCATCCTGGTCCGCTCGGCGGAGTGGAGCTGACCGGCTAACCCGCTGGTTGAGCTTGTCGCCCTGGTCGACCCGCCATAAACGCTGCCGGGTCGGCCGTGCGGCTAAAGCTGCGCGGAGTTGGCCCGCTACAGTGCGCAGGAGTCGATCGTGCGCCGCGCCGACACTCAACGGTGCGCAGGATGATCTGCCAGCCACCAGCCACCGGCCGCGCGGCGGGCGATCCGGGCAGAGGAGAAGCTGTTAGCGCAGGATGAGATTCAGCGAGTGTGCCTTCCGTGTCGTCCCCGGGATGAGTTCGGCCTCCCAGCGCCCGTGAAACGCGGGAGTGCCGGCAAATTTGAGCAGCTGTGCGGGCGTCTGTGGGGCCTTGCCCGGTCGGGTGAGCAGCTCGCGTGCCAACTCCCCGCGGGTGTGCTTGGCGAAATGTGAAACGACGGTCCGTTTGCCGTCGATCTCCCGAAAGACATTCACGGCCACGGTCTGGGCTGCCGGCGGAGCCCAGGCGGCGGCGTAGGTGCTGGAACGGCAGTCGACCAGCAGATGCCCGGCAGCGAATTCCTCCAGTGCCGGCGCCAGCCGCGGCTTCCAGTAGGCCGCCAGCTTGCCCAGTTCCGGCAGGCCGACTGCCATCGAGAGGCGGTAGGCCGGAATCCGGTCCGCGAAGCCGATCACACCCCACAGCCCGGACATCACGACGACTGCCTCGTCCGCCTTGCGCCGCTGGGCGGCGGAGAGGGTGCGGTAGCCCAGCGCATCGTAGAGCACGCCGGAATAGACCCGGTGCGCTTCCGCCGCCGGTTCGGTCCCCAGCCGGATGTTCCGGGCCACCTCGACAGCAAGCGATGCCCCGACACCCAAATGGGTCAGCGCATCGTCTTTGCCGGAAACATGGGCCAGCGCCTCCATCACCTGCGCCCGAGCGGCGTTCAACACCGGGAAGTGAAGCTCATCGAGACGGAGGGGGAAGCCGGAGAGGACCGGAGTTTTGCCTTCGGAAGGCGGCAGCAGAATACGCACCCGATGAGCCTAACCGGTGCGGCACCGCGGTCGCCGCGCGGAACGTGCGGGTCGTTCCCTGGACGTGATCCTTAGCACGTTCGGCCATCCGATGAGCCATGCAGGCGCCACCTCATCTAGAATGAATAGCGGGCAGGGCGGCCCGAAAACTCACCGCTCACCTCATCCCGCGTTTGACCGCAGGATGAATTTTCCGGAACGTTCGGCAATCCGCGCCGCGTGACCGGGCGCCGTGTCCGCACCGAGGGGATCCGGCAAGCCGCCGGCACCGAAGGCGTTTCCGGTTGGGACAGGAAAGGGAAATCTGTGAAACCGACCTCTGATGTAGCTCTGGACATCTGGATCAGGCGCGAGGCCTTGGCCGAAGAAATGATTGGCCTGATCGGCCGGCTGTACCGGGAAAACAACGTGGTCATTTCTGTCCACGGCCGCAGCTTGATCAACCAGTCCGCCATCAGCGTGTTGAAGGCGCACCGCTTCGCCCGCCACGTCGACAACGTCGAACTCCGCCCCGAGGAGACGCTGCCGCTGCTCCAGGCGCTGAGCGCCCTGAAACTGGGCCCGGCTTCGATCAATCTTGCCAAGCTGAACCTCCTCTATGCGCAGGAAGGTGCAGGCAGGACGCGGGACGAATTCCTGCGCGCCGAACTGGCCGACGTCGTCGACCGCCAGGGCACCGACGAGCGCAACAGCACCGACGTCGTGCTCTATGGCTTTGGACGGATCGGCAGGCTGCTGGCACGGATCCTGATCGAGCATGCCGGCGGCGGCGACGGGCTGCGGCTGCGCGCCATTGTGGTTCGCCGCGGCTCGGACCAGGACCTGGTCAAGCGGGCCAGCCTGCTGCGACGCGACTCCGTGCACGGCCCGTTTGTGGGCACTATTACGGTGGATGAGGAGCAGAACACCATCCTGGCCAACGGCACGCTGATCCAGGTCATCTACTCGGACAATCCCGCCACCATCGACTACACCGCCTTCGGCATTCACGACGCCCTGGTGGTGGACAATACCGGCCGCTGGCGCGATGCCGACGGCCTGTCCCAGCACCTGCTCAGCCGCGGCGTTGCCCGCGTGCTGCTCACGGCCCCGGGCAAGGGCGAGCTGAAGAACATCGTGCACGGCATCAACCACGACGCCATCAGCGTTACGGACAAAATCATCACGGCCGCATCCTGCACCACCAACGCCATCACACCTGTGCTCAAAGCGGTCAACGACAAGTTCGGCATTATTCACGGACATGTGGAGACGGTGCATTCGTTCACCAACGATCAGAACCTTACAGATAACTTTCATAAAGGTGACCGCCGCGGCCGTTCCGCCGCGTTGAACATGGTGCTGACCGAGACCGGCGCGGCGAAAGCCGTGGCCAAGGCGCTGCCGGAGCTGGCCGGGAAACTGACCGGCAACTCGATCCGCGTCCCCACGCCCGATGTCTCGATGGCGATCCTGAACCTCACGCTGGAGCGCGGCACCACCAAGGAAGAGATCAACACCTACCTGCGCAATATGTCCTTGCATTCGGACTTGCACAAGCAGATCGACTTCATCGATTCCCCCGAGGTCGTGTCCACCGATTTTATCGGCTCGCGCCGCGCCGGGATTGTGGATGGGCTGGCCACGATCAGCACGGATAAGCATTTGGTGCTGTACGTCTGGTACGACAATGAATTCGGCTACAGCTGCCAGGTGGTCCGTGTGATGGAGGAAATGGCCGGGGCGAATCCGCCGGCCTTCCCGGCCGTGGACCGGGTGCGTCCCTTGGCCGGCTCCGTCCGCTAGGTACAGTTGCGACCACAGACCGGACCCGACGACGGCCGGCCGGCCCGCCGTCGTCGTCGGACGCCGCCGTTGTGGAGCATCCACGTCGTCGGACACCGCCGGTGTGGCAGTAGACTGTAGAGCTGGATGGGTTGGCCAGGCGGCCGCGCGTCACGAAAGTGGCTCGAGGAACGTCCGGGCTCCACAGAGCATGGTGGTGGGTAACGCCCACTCGGGGTAACCCGCAGGAAAGTGCCACAGAAAACAGACCGCCCGCCCGCTGCGTGGAAACACGTGTGCAGGCAGGTAAGGGTGAAACGGTGGTGTAAGAGACCACCAGTTCCTTGGGTGACCAGGGAAGCTAGGTAAACCCCACCGGGAGCAAGGCCAGACAGGGCATGTTTGAGGGCTGCTCGCCCGAGTGTCTGGGTAGGCCGCTGGAGGGCGTCGGCAACGGCGTTCGTAGATGGATGGCCGCCACTCCCGCGCTGGTAACGGAGCGGGATGACAGAACCCGGCGTATCGGCCAACCCATCCAGCCCAAAGGTCCAGGCGCGCGACAGCCCCAGTTCCGCATAATGCCGGCATCAATTATCCCGCACCGACTCTCTGAGGTGCGCTTAATGGGGTCAAATCGGCATTCCTGCCCCATTTGGAGCACCCCGGGTTTAAGGTGTGGATATCGTCGGCACGGTGTCGTGGCTCCTGCCTACACTGAGTGGCAGTCAGTCAGCATTCCACCAGTACTCAGGCAGCGGCGATGTCACCAGGAACCACGTCTCCCCGATCAGTCGGGCGCGCCCGCGGGTCCGGCCGTTCTCACCGGTTCCTCAGTGCGGGTCTCGTCGAACGCGTCGGCTCCTCCGGGCACCGGGGTGCAAACCCCTCTGGGCACCGAAGTGCCAGCCCCGCCGGGTCCGCTCAGGATTCCCGCCGCACCGTCCGGCCGGGACGGCGGCCGCGGGTGCTGGCCGTCGCCGTTCCCGCGTTCGCTCTGGCCGTGGCGCTGCTGGCGTGGCTCTATACCTGGGGGCCGCTCAATCCTGTCTCTACGGCGCTCGCGGAGCAGGGACCGCTGGTGGTCGAGTCTGGTTGGAAAGGGCTCGGTAGCCCGATTGTGCGGGTACATTCGGCGGCGGCGCTGAGCGTGCTCGAGATCCTGGAGGTCAAGGGCCGGGCGCCGAGGAACACCTACGACCGGCTCGCCTTCGGCGAGGCGTGGCTCGATGTCGACCGGAACGGCTGCGACACGCGCAATGACATTCTGGCCCGGGATCTGATGCAGGGGCAGCTGGTCACCGGTTCGGGTTGCCTGTGGGTTTCGGGCAAGCTGGCGGATCCCTATACCGGCGAGGAGCTGGATTTCAGCCGGGGCGCGCAGAGCAGTAAGGCCATTCAGATCGACCACGTGGTGGCGCTGGGTAATGCTTGGCAGACCGGGGCCCAGCAGCTTACCGTCGAGCAGCGCCAAAGTCTGGCCAATGATCCGCTGAATCTGCTGGCCGTGGATGGCCCCACCAACGTCCAGAAGAGCGACGGCGACGCCGCCACCTGGCTGCCGCCCAACAGGGCGTTCCGCTGCCGGTATGTGGCGCGGCAGATCTCTGTGAAGGCCGCGTACCGGCTCTGGCTGACGCAGGCGGAGAAGGATGCCATGAAACGCGTGCTCTCAGCCTGCCCCCGGCAGCAGACGCTGGAGTCCGGGTATGGTCCCTGACCCCGGAACGCCGCGGATGGCATAGCTGACCGTGGCGACTACTCCTCCACACCGGGCGAAGCCCGTGCCGGCATCCGCCAGAAGCCCCTGCAGCCGCGCGGCGTTCTGGCGGTGTTCGGGAAACGATGCAATGATGCGGGTATGAGCAATTTTCAGCATGTAGATCCCGTCAAGAGGGCCCAGGATAATCTGGACGAGGCCAATCGGCAGCTGACGCAGGCGCAGCGCGACTACACCAAAGGGGCCATTGACCATAAGCGGCTTACTCAGCTGGAGGAGCTGCGGACCACGGCGGCGCAGGATCTGCAGCGGGTGATGAAGGAAAACTAGCGGCCCGACGACGCCGCCGGGCCGCCACCGGGACGATGCCCCGGGTGCCCCGCCGGGGCGACGCAGGATTTGGGAGGCCTGCCGTCCGGTCCTTAGGACCCGCTGCGGGATTGTGTCCCGATGGCCAGCAGGGTCAGGTCGGGGTTGTTTTTCTCCACCCGGCGAAGCGCCCAAACGTCGTTGAACAGCGCCAGGTATTCGCCGTCGGAGCGGACCAGGACCTCCGCGCCGTGCACCAGGCCCAGGGTGTCGATGGCCTCTGCCGTGGTAAGCCGGGCGAGCGTGTAGGGCAGCCGCTCGAAGCGCATCGGCGCGTTGAAATCGTGCGTCATGCGGTCCTCCACCACCTCGAACTGCATCGGTCCGACGGCTGCGAGTACGGGTGCCTGGTCTCCTCGCAGGTCGGAACGGAGCACTTGGATGACGCCCTCGTGTTCGAGCTGGTCAATGCCGCGGCGGAACTGCTTGTAGCGGCTGGGGTCCTTGGACCGCGCAACCTGGAAGTGTTCCGGGGCGAACAGCGGGATGGCGGGGAACTCGACGGGATCTTCCAGATAGAGGCTGTCGCCGACACGCAGCGCCGAGGCGTTGACAAGTCCGACGACGTCGCCCGGGAAAGCTTCGTCAATTACCTCGCGCTCACGGCCGAAGACCTGCTGGGCATATTTGGTCGCAATGGACTTGCCGGTGCGGGTCTGCGTGACCACCATGCCGCGCTCAAAGATCCCCGAGCAGACGCGGACGAAGGCAACGTGATCCCGGTGCGCCTGGTTCATCCCGGCCTGGACCTTGAAGACGAAGCCGGAGAAGGGCGCAGCCACCGGCCGAAGGGCACCCGCAACGTCGGGGCGGGGCGCCGCGGGCGGGGCGAAGTCGACCAGGGTGTCCAGCAGTTCCTTGACGCCGAAGTTCAGCGCGGCCGACGAGAAGAGGATCGGTGTGGCTTTGCCGGCATAGAAACTCGCCGGGTCGAAGGACAGGTTGGAATCCAAAACCAGGCCGGCCTCGTCCACCGCATCGGTCCAGACGTTCCCCTCGCTGACGGCGGCCTCTGCCGGCGTGTAGTACTCTGTCAAAGCGATATTGGCGCCGCTGTTGTTGCGGGTGAAGCGGACAAAGCGGTCCCGCTTCAGATCCCAAACGCCGCGGAAATCGCCGGCGATGCCGACGGCCCAAGTGAGGGGCATCGGCAGCAGACCGGTTCGTTCGGTGATTTCGTCCATCAGCGCCAAGGTGTCCAGTCCCGGCCTGTCCCACTTGTTGATCACCGTGATGATCGGCAGCCCGCGCTGCCGGCACACTTCGAACAGCTTCATGGTCTGCGTTTCCAGGCCCTTGGCGGCGTCCACAAGCATGACGGCGCAGTCGACGGCGGCCAGCACGCGGTAGGTGTCCTCGGAGAAATCCGCGTGGCCGGGAGTGTCCAGCAGGTTGATTACGGTGTCCCGGTAGGAGAACTGGAGCGCGGCGGAACTGATCGAGATGCCGCGGTCCTTTTCCATCTGCATCCAGTCGGAAATTGTGTCCTTGCGGTTCGATTTTCCGTTGGTGGCGCCGGCAGTACCGATAACCTTGGCGTGCAGGGCAAGGGCTTCGGTGAGCGTGGACTTTCCCGCATCCGGGTGTGAAATTACGGCGAAGGTGCGCCGACGTGCCGCCTGGCCAGTGATCTTATTGACGCGGATCTCATTGACACGGGCGGGGGAGATGACGTCTTGGGACACTGTGCTTCTTTCGCTGCTGCGTTGGTTCCGTGCTGTGCTGTGGTGGTGAGTAGGCCGGGGCGGGGTGGCCAAAATACCTAGTTTACCGCAGTTGACCCCCGATGACTTTAGGGAAGCGGAAGGTGACCGTAGGCCAGCTGCCAGCAGCCGCCGTCGTCGATCCGCTCCAGCACCATCCGCTGCAGCGCCGTGCGGCGCGGCAAGCCGGCCAGATCCGTCATGTTGCGGGTCCGGAAGGTGAAGTACACCGCGTCGGTGGGGGTGTCAATGGGCCGGCAGTAGGGGGTGAAGCGGCGGGCGAAGCGGACAATGTTCGAGTCCGCGTCGAGGTGGGTGGGAATGTAGGGGTCCAGCAGCCAGGAAGCGCAGTCGGCGATCCGGACCGGCCGCTCCGGGAAATAACGGGCAAAGAACGGCCGTGCCTGCTCCAGGCTTGCCTGCACCGCGAGCGGAGCCAGGCCGCCGGATTCCGGAATATGTATGCCCAGCAGCCACTCGCCCGCGGCTGCCCCCGGAATCCCGTCGGTGCCGGCCACGGCTTCCGGAGGACTGTCCTGGCCCTGGTGTATCAGGTACTGCAGCCGCCCGAGCTGGAAGATGCTTCCGGCGTAATGATGCGTGAGCCAGCGGAAGGTGTCCAGGCCGAAGCGCCCGTGCACACGGCGGTTGATGTCCAGGTTCCGGCCGACATCGGCGAGCGTCGCGCGGGTGACCCCATCCGGAATCCCGAGCTCCGCATGCCATTGGACGAGCTCGGGGGTGAAGCGGAGGAATCCTTCGATCCAGTCTGTCTCGGTCACCTCGGGGCGGGGTGGCTCCCCGGAAGCCGTGCCCAGTCGTTCGTTCAGCGCAGCCAGAACCACGACGGCGCCCGGGCCGGGAGAGCCCTGCAGCAGCGCCACGCAGTCGCGGCGGTCGGCCGGTTCCACCGCCAGGTACGACAGAATCTGGTCGGTAGTCAGCGACGGCGGGGAAGTCATGGTCCTCAGCCTATCCAACGGGATCGCCAATCCAGACGGGATCGGCGGTCTCGCCGGGATGGATGGGCTGGACGGACTCCCTCAGTGCCCGAACGGGTCCGGATCCACGCCCGGCATCCACGTCAGCCCCGGGACGCCCCAGCCCTGCTCCTTCGCCAGCCGCTTGGCCTTGCGGGCATAACGGTCGTTGAGCCGGTCCACGTACAGTTTGCCGTCCAAGTGATCGTACTCGTGCTGCATGCAGCGGGCGAACCACCCGGTCGCCTCGAACTCGAGCAGGTTGCCGCCGGCGTCGAAACCCGTGATCCGCGCCCACTCGGCCCGTTTAAGCGGAAAGTGATCGCCGGGAACGGAAAGACAGCCCTCGGTTTCCTCCTCCGGATCGGGGGCCTTGCCGGAGATCCTGCCGAGGGAAATCGAGGGGTTAACCAGCACGCCACGGTCGGGAACGCCGTCGTTATTCTCCATGTGGTAGGTGAAGATCCGAAGCCCCACCCCGATCTGCGGGGCGGCCAGCCCCACGCCATTTGCCACGTCCATGGTCTCGAACATGTCCGCAACCAGGGACTTGAGCGCGTCGTCGAAGGTGCGGACCTCGTCGGCACGGCGGTGCAGGACGGGCTCGCCCAAAATGGTGATGGGCTGAACGGTCATTGTGGTCCCTTGGAGCGTGAAGGTGAGCGTGAGCGGAGGACGGCGGCGGGGTCAGCGGGCAATCTCACGCCCGACGACGTCGCGCATGATCTCGTTGGTACCGCCGAAAATGGTCAGCAGCCGGGACGCCAGGAACGCCTGCGCCACCGGGTATTCCAGGATGTAGCCGTAGCCGCCGTGCAGCTGCAGACAGCGGTCTGTGATGGACTTGACCCGCTCGCTGGCCCAGAGCTTGACGCGCGCCGCCGACGCCGCGTCCAGGCCGCCGTCGTTGAATGCCAGCATGGCCCTGTCGACATAGCCTTCGGTGACCTCGACCTCCGTCAGGATGTCCGCCATTGCAAACCGCGTGTTCTGGAAGTCAATGATCCGCTCGCCAAAGGCGTTGCGGTCCTTGGTATAGGTCACCGTGGCTTGGTAGACGGAACGGGCGACGGCGGCGGAGGCCACGGCGATCGCCAGCCGGCCCTGTGGGAGCTGGGCGGTCGCATATTCGAGTCCCCGGCCGGGCTGGCCGACCAGGTCGCCGGCCGGCACCCGTACGCTGTCAAAGAACAGCTCGGCGGTATCGGAGGCCTTCAGGCCCATCTTGTCCAGCTGATTGCCGGTGCTGAAGCCCTCGCCCTTGCCAACCATAAACAACGAACAGGAATCGCGGGCGCCGCGGCCGGTGCCGCCGTCGGTCCGCGCCAGCACCAGTGCAGCGTCGCCGGAAATTCCGTTGCCAATGAAGGATTTTTGGCCGGAAATCAGCCAGTCATCTCCGTCCCGCACAGCCTTGGTGCGCACCCCCCGCAGGTCGCTGCCGGCACCCGGCTCGGTCATGGCGATTGCGGTGACCGTCTCTCCGGTGACCATGCCGGGCAGCCAGCGGCCCTTCAGATCCTCCGAGCCGTAGGCCAGCAGATGTGGGAGCACCATGTCATCGTGCAGGTGGAACGCCAGCGAGACGGCGAGATGGTTGGCTTTGGCAAATTCCTCATCCAGCACGGAGCGGAACCGGTAGTCCGTCAGGCCCATCCCGCCGAAATCCTCCGGGACAGCCAGGCCCAGCAGCCCCTGGTCGCCCGCTGCCGTCCACATCCGGCGGGAGATCAGATGGTCAGCGTCCCATTGTGCGTAGTGCGGGGCAATTTCGCGCGCGTTGAACTCCTGCGCCACGCCGCGGAAATGTTCATGGTCTTCCTCATAGAGATGGCGCTGCATGTCGGAGGCTCCTCCTGCATTCCGGGACGGGGGGTTCCTGGCCGGCGGCCGCGGGACAGGGCCACCGTCAGATGACACTTCGGGATAACACGTAACCATGAAACTGAGACAACACCTCGGCATGACGAAGGCCGCACCGGATACTTCCAGCGCGGCCTTTGTCGACATGGGCGGCACATCTTCGCAGCACCCTCACAACCTTTGGGGTGAGATACGGGGGTTGAACCCGCGACCTCCTGGACCACAACCAGGCGCTCTGCCAACTGAGCTAATCCCACCATGCGCCGTTCCGCTCCGGATGACTCCGAAATGGATAAGGCAACGGCAAATAGTCTACCTGCTGTTTTGGGGTACTCGTGACATATTCTGCGGACCGTTCCCAGCTAGCTCTGCCCGGTGCCCGGGATTCCGGGCTTTCCGGCCGAAAAAGAGCCGGTAATAGGCCGTCTATCAGCCCTTGAACCGCTGCGAAATCTTTTTGGCGGTGGCAGAATCGGGGCCCGGGGCCGGGACGAAGACCGCCTCGCGGTAGTACTTCAGTTCGTTGATGGAGTCCTGGATGTCGCCCAGGGCACGGTGGCCGCCGAACTTCGGCGGGGACTGGAAGTAGGCCCGGGCATACCAGCGCCGGGAAAGTTCCTTGATGGTGGATACGTCAACGACGCGGTAATGCAGATGCTCGACGACGGCGGGCATGTCGCGTGCCAGGAACATCCTGTCCGTCCCGACGGAGTTGCCGCCCAGCGGTGCCTTTTTCGGCTCCGGCACATACATCTTGATGTAGGCGAGCACCTGCGCCTCGGCCTCCGCCATGGACAGGCCATGCGGGAGCTCGTCGAGCAGCTTGGAGGTGGTGTGCATGTCCCTGACAAAGTCGTTCATCTGGGCCAGCGCTTCGGCTTCCGGCCGGATCACGACGTCCAGGCCTTCGCCCAGGATGTTCAGTTCCGAGTCGGTGACCAGGACCGCCACCTCAATGAGGGCATCCGCCTTCAGGTCCAGGCCCGTCATCTCGCAGTCAATCCATACAATTCGTTCGTTTGATATAGGCACCAGTCAAATGTACCGTGACGCCGGCGCCGGACCTCGGGCGGATGGTGCTGGTCACATGCCCGTTGGATCCCGGACCCGTGCGTGTCCCGGTGCTAAAATGGCTCATCACTTGACTCAACCCTGACCCTCCATTGACCAGCTGCGAACGATCGCCTTAGGGCACCAGAGGACTGTAGAAAAATGACGGCAGGCGATTCGCGCGTGAGCACGGGAGACCGGCCCGAGACGGGGGTCGACGGCGACCCGTCGGCCCCGCAGCCCGGCGTCGTGGGGGCCGTGCCCGAGCCGACGTCGACAGCTCCGGCTGCGGCGGCATCGCACGCCACATCCGTGGCTGCACCGTCGGGCCCGGCCGGTTCGCCTGCGGGCGGGACCGGCGAACCCGTCAAGCCGAAGGCCTACATCGCCATCGTTCAGGGCTTTGTCGGATCGCTGATGATGTTTGTCGGCTCCATCGGCGCCGGCTGGATTGCCAACGGCTCGCCGATGGTCCGCAACCCCGTGGTCATCTCGTTGCGGACAGAGGGGTGGGGCGTCACGACCTCCACGGTGCTGTTGACCCTAGGTGCGATGCTGCTGATGCGGTCGTGGCTCCGGCTGGGTCAGCGGCTGCAGAACTGGGGACCGGGCGCCCTACGCTCGGTAGTGATCGCGATCGGGGCGTGGTCGGCGCCGATGCTCTTCGCCGTGCCGATCTTTTCCCGCGATGTCTACGCCTATACCGGGCAGGGCAGGCTGGTTCTGGAGGGCCTGAACCCTTACACCACGGGTATTTCCGCGCTCAGCAACTGGTTTGCCCTCGGCGCGGACCCGGCTTGGGCGGAAGCGAAGACCCCGTACGGGCCCTACTTCCTCTGGCTCGAACGCGCCGTCGTGCAGTTCACCGGCGCCCAGCCCGACACCTCGGTCTTCCTGTTCCGGCTACTCGCCGTGGCCGGCGTCGCCCTTTGTGTGCTTTACGTGCCCAAGCTGGCGCGCCTGCACGGTCTCAGCGGCGCCCGCGCGTTGTGGATATCGGTGGCAAACCCGCTTTTCCTGATCAGCTTTGTCGCCAGTGCGCACAATGACGCGCTGATGGTTGGGCTCGCCGTCGCTGGCACCTATCTCGCCGCCACCAAACGCCCGATCTGGGGCATCCTGCTGGTGACCGCGTCCATCGGTGTCAAGCCGATCACTGTGCTGCTGCTGCCCTTCATCGCGCTGCTGTGGGCCGGTCCCGCCGCGTCGCTGGGCAGGAAGTTCCTCTTCTGGGGTGCGACGGCGGCGATCAGCTTCGGCGTGCTGGCGCTCAGCGGCATCCCTTACAACCTGGGACTGGGCTGGGTCTGGGCCATCCTGGATCCCACCCCCGGCTACACCGGCTATTCACCGTCCGGGTTCCTCGGGCAACGGGTGGAGGCTCTGGCCAACGTGCTCGGTCTGCACGGGGGGATGCTGGCTGGGATTCTGCGGACGGGGCTCAAATATGCCGGCGTCGGGCTGGTGGTTCTCCTGATGTTCCGCGGTGACTACTCAAAGCTGATCCGCCGGATGGCACTGGCCTTTGCCGCGGTGGTGATGCTGTCGCCGATCATCCAGCCTTGGTACGTTCTCTGGTTCATCCCGTTCCTCGCCGTCACGGGTATCCGCAATGACTGGCAGATCAAGTCCCTGTACGTGATCATCACGTTCTTCGTGGTGTTCGGGGCCCAGGACCAGCTCTCGGTTTGGTCCTTCGTGCAACTGCAGTTCCATGCCTCCACGCTGGCGTACTTGGTGGCGCTGGGCTTCATCTTCTATCTGCTCTTCATCGATGTGCACACCAGGAAACTGCTCCTGCATAGGGGGCTGTCCGCTCTGCTGCGCGGCACGAAGGCCGGGGTTGCCCCGGCGGCGGTGTTGGAGGCGCCGGCGACCGAGGCCATCACACTGGTGCCGCTGGCCTTCCAGGGCGGCGTGTCCGTCGAGCCGCGTCCACCCGCACGGCGTTCTGACTAAGGCCGTCTGATTGCGGCCACATGGTTAGGCCGCCTGACTGGTGCCGTCTGGCGCCGATCCGCCATCATGCGGGCCGTGCTGCCGAGCTATAGGCGCCGACCCGCCATCCGCCGCGCCGCACCAGCTATGGACCGCTGCCCCGCATCCAAGGTGCGTGTCGGGGCCATTTCCGGGATCCTGCCGCCATACCGAAACTCCAGATTCGGGATGCCGGAATGTGGGGCTCAATTGGCCGCGGCGGTGAGGGCGCCGGAAACCGGTCGCGGCCTGCGGGCCAGCTCAACCGTGCGGCGCACGGACCAGTACAACAACACCACCAGGAGTACATTGCGGGTACTCAGCACTGCCGCCATCACGGGGTTCGCGTGGATCAGCGGTGTATAAAACAGCGGATAGATCACGAATGTGGTGATGGCAATGGCCATCAGCAGCGCGGCGGGGACCTTCCAGCGGGCCCAGTCGTGCGTCAGCCCCGCGATGACCACCGGCGCCAGCCAGATAATGAACTGCGGTGATCCCACCTTGTTGAACACGATGAACGCGGTGGTCATCATCAGGGCGCCCTCCAGGAACAGTTCCTCGCGTTCGGCACCCTGGTGCAGCGCCCAGACGAGCAGCAGCGCCGCCACCGCCGCCGCCAGCAGGAACAGCGGCTGCATCAGAAACGCCGCGGCGGATGCGCCCGGCCCGTAGACCTCGGTTGAATTGATGGCAAGATTATCCGCGATCTTTGATCCGCCCAGATGGAAGACGCTCAGCCAGACCCACGGCGTGGAGAAGGTAGCCTCCAACTGCATGCCCCGCTCGCCTTGGTTGGTCAGGAAATCGAACAGATGATTTCCACCGCCGGCCAGATACGTGCCCAGCATCACGACGGCGCTGACCAGGACACCGGTGGCGATGATCTTCACCCGCTTCCGGCTGACGATCACAATCGGCGCGATGACGGCCGCGGGCCAGACCTTGATCCAGGTCGCGATGCTCAGCAGCACCGTAGCCACCAGCGGCCGCCTGGCGGCAAAGAGAAGCGCCACCAGGACAATCGGGGCGGTGATGCCCTCCACCCGGGCAAACCCGAGGTAGCCCATAAAGATCAGGAAGACCAGCCACCACCAGGCCGGCGCGATGCCGGTCCTCCGGCGGGGACCGCGGGTCAGATACAGCATGGCCCCGGCGTTGAGCGCCGTGATGATCAGCATCCACATCAGCAAATAGACACCCGGGCCGGCAACATTGGCAAGGAAAATGGGGATCTGTGCCAGAACAGGATAGACCCAGGGGCTGATGCTCCCTTCCATGTCCGCCGGATTAAAACCAGCCAGGGCCCATTGGCGGTACTGCTCCGTGTCGCTGAACGTGGTGCCGTGAATAACGAAGGACATCATCCACGCCAGAAAATACAGGTGGACCACGGCGAAGCCCCACCACACGCTGGATGGTCTGGTAAACCACGCCACCGCTGCCGGTGGAAGGATGGAATTGCGCACGCTCAGGAGCAGAGCAAAGAATTTCCTGGAAATCTCAGGACTCCCTGCCGGCGTTCACGGGCGCTTCGGCTCGCTTGCCCAATACGTAGAGCCGCCGGACGGACCAGCAGAACAGCACCACCAGCAGCACGTTCCGGATGGTCAGCACCAGCGCCATCACCGGGTTGTTGTGGCTCAGCGCGTCATAAAACAGCGGGTACACAAAGAACGTGGCCACGGCTATGCCGATCAGCATGGCGGCAGGCACGCGCCATTCCTTCCAGCAGTGCGCCAGCCCGACGGCGACGGCCGGGGCCAGCCAGACCATGAACTGAGGCGAGCCGACCTTATTAAAGACGACGAACGCCGTCGCCATTGTCAGTGAACCGGCCAGTAGCAGCTCGGTGCGGTCCGCGCCGCCGCCCTGTCCGCCGTGCCGGTTGCCGTTATGCAGCGCCCAGAAGATCAGACCGGCCACCAGGAGTGCGGCAACAATGAGCAGCGGCTGCATCAGGTAGGACATCAGGACCGTCCCGGGCCCGTCGACCTGCATGGAGTTGATGTCCGTATTCATGTACATCCGTGTGCCGCCGGCGTTCAGCACGGACAGCCAGAGCCATGGCGTGGTGAACGTGGCCTCCAGCTGCATGCCGCGATCGCCTTGTTCAGTCAGGAAATGGAACAGCTTGGGCAGGACGCCCAGGGACAGCGCCGCGGCCGCCACCACAGCGGTGACCAGAATGCCGGCAGCCAGAACGCGAAGTCGCTCCCTCACGACGGTGAACAGCGCCAGCACGACGGCGGCGGGCCAGACCTTGACCCATGTCGCGATGCTGAGCAGCACGGAGGCCACAAACGGGTTGGCGACGCCGTAGACGAGCGCAATGAGCACGAGAGGTGCCGTCAGGCCGTCCACGCGGGCAAAGCCAAGCCAGCCCATCAGGAGGACGAACACCAGCCACCACCAAGCAGCCCGGACGGCACCACGGTTCTTGCCCCAGTTGGTGAGCTTACCCACCGCCAGGCCGTTGAGGACGGTGATCATCAGGACCCAGATCAGCAGAAACAGCCCTTTGCCCGCGATTCCGGCGATCGCTATGGGCAGCAGCGCGAGGATCGGATAAACCCACGGGCTGGGACCGCCGGAGAGATTTTCATCACGGAACCCGGCGGCGGCCCATTCCCGGTAAATGAACGTATCGCTGAACGCCTGGCCCTGCACGACCCAGATCATCATGAACCCGATGAAGAACAGGTGGATGGCAATAAAGCCCCAGAGCAGGCCCCGGGGGGTATTGAGCCGCGCCGCCGCCGGGCCTGACAGCAGACGTTGCCGGGCCCGCGTCAAGGCGCCGAAGAAAGAGTCCGTAGAAATGTGAGCAGTCCTTCTCAAATATGGATCTCCGTGGCTGGCCATGGAGCGGATCGGTGTCCGGCGGGTTCGTGCAGCCGCCGCGGAGGGGACCGCCGGCAGGCCGGGGGTGCGGGATAAAACCGCGCACGGAAAGTTCCCGCCCCTTGATATTACCGCAGGTGGGCGCCGGGACCGTGTGGGCGCACGCCCGCGGTGTTAGAATCGCCGTGGTCCCGAGCATCATCTTCGGGTGGCGGGATCAGCCGATATCGAGGCCAACCGTTGCCTGCCGCGAGCCCCCAAAGGCAGCGCGTATCTCCTTACCGAAGAGGACTCTTCATCGATGTTGACCGACAAACCGCGCGGGACCCCGGCTCTTAGCTCGGCGGTTAGTGGCGGGCGGTCCGGGATCGTTGGTCTGCTGGTGGCCTGGTCACACAAGGGCGACGCCGGCGCAGCCGGGACCACGAAGGTTGCCTTGGTACAGGGCTTTGTTGCGTCCATCCTGATGGTGCTGGGGTCAATTGGCGTCGGTTGGCTTGCGGGCAGTTCCGCGCTGATCCGGACGCCGGTATTCATTGCAGCGCGGACGACGCCGGTTGGAGTCATCAGCTGTACCGTGATGCTGTGTTTCGGGGCTCTCCTGTTGGTGCGCTCGTGGTTGCGGCTGGCCCAGCGGATCAGTGTCTGGGATGAGTCCGCCCGGCCCGTGCTGCGCAAGGCGCTGCTGCTCTGGGCGCTGCCACTCGTCGTCGCCCTTCCGTTGTTCAGCCGGGACGTTTACGCCTACATAGGCCAGGGCCGGCTGATGAGCCAGGGGCTTAACCCGTACACCAACGGAATCTCGGCGCTGAACAACTACTACCAGCTTGGCCCGGACACGCTCTGGACGGAGGCTCCTACACCTTATGGCCCGCTGTTTCTGTGGATCGAGCAGTTCGCAGTCTGGATGGGGTTTGGAATTCCCGAGGTTTCCCTCATCGCGTTCCGGCTGGCGGCGGTGGCCGGCGTGCTGCTGCTGGCCGTCTTTGTGCCCAAGCTCGCGGCGCTGCACGGGATCAACGCCGAACGCACCCTCTGGCTGACTGTTCTGAACCCTGTCCTGCTGATCAACTTCATTGCCAGCGCCCACAATGATTCCCTCATGCTCGGGCTGGTGGTGACCGGGGTGTATTTTGCCGCTATCAAGAGACCGTTCCTGGGCATCGTGCTGGTCACGGCGTCCATCGCGATTAAACCAATCACGCTGATTGCGCTGCCGTTCGTTGGCCTGCTGTGGGCTGGCTCCAAGGCCGGCTGGGGACGCAAATTCTGGTGCTGGTCGCTCACCTTTGTACTGTCCATGGGCCTGTTGTGGGTCGCCGGAATGGTCAACGGTCTGGGCTTCGGCTGGGTGGCCGCACTGCGCACCTCCTCGACAGTGTGGATTTGGTACGCACCGGTAGGAATGCTGGGGGCGGTGCTGGGCTTTTTGGCCGGTCTGTTCGGTGCCCCGGGCAGCGCAGTGACGTCCGCCGTCGACCTGGTCGGGACCGTGCTGTCCGTGTTCGCCGTCGTTTGGCTCGCGTTCCGAGGCCCGTTGGGAAGCACCTATAGCGCTACCATCCTAAGCCGGATGGCGTGGGGCTTCGCCGCCGTCGTGCTCCTGGCACCGATGATCCAGCCGTGGTACATGGTCTGGCTGCTAGTGTTGTTCGGCGTCGTCGGTATCAAGGAAAACTGGCAGCTGCGCATGGTGCTGTTCCTGACCGCGTTTTTCATGCTGATCGCCCTGACGGACCAGCTAAGCGTCTTTCAATGGATCCCGATTGGAATTGTGCGCGCGGTGGCGATCGTGGTGGGCGTGTCGTTCGCGTTGTACGTGGTCTTCATCGACCGCAAAACCCGCGTGCTGTTCCTGCGCCCCGGCGAGCTGCTCTAAACGTACCCGGCCCGTTCCGCCTCCTCCGCCCCGCAATGCGGCCGCCCTCCGCCCCGTCCCGTTCCGCCTCCTCCGCCCCGTCCCAACTGGGTAGCAGCAGATGCACCCATTCGGCCGTTTGAGTGCAGTATCTGCTACCTACTTGGGTCGGGAGGGGATGCGCGGATGGGCCAGCGTGGGGGTTGACGGTTTCGGGGAGCCGTGGTGTGCTGATCCGTACCGGATGGTCGAGCCACAGGCCGTACCGCGCTGTGGGGTGAACACCATCGCCCCACCAATGAAGGAGATGCACATGACCCCTGGAATGAATGACCACCCCCAACAGTCTGCAGAACTGAACCCGGCCGTGGTCCCCGCGACCCGCCGGTACCTCCCTCCGGGGCATGTGAGGGATAACGATCCCGCCGACGATTATGCCGATGTGAGGATTCCGGTAGTGGACTGGGACATCGAAGATGGCTTCCTGGACAGCGAAGAGGTCGTCGTCTAGGGGTAACGGAGCCGGACATACGGCGCCGCCGACGTTACCGGCTGAGCCGGACCGCGTTCGGATGGCGATCGCCGGAGTCCTCCGGCAGACAGGAGCGGAAAGTGCGTGTGGTCGTCATCGGTGCCACCGGGCATGTCGGCGGGTACTTGATCCCGCGGCTGGTTCAAGCAGGCCATGAGGTTATCGCCGTCAGCAGGGGACTGCGCTCGCCGTACCATGAGCATCCCGCGTGGGCCGAGGTTACCCGGATTACCGCAGACCGGGAGGCCGACGACGACGCCGGCACCTTCGGTGCCCGGATCGCTGATCTGCACGCCGCCGTCGTGATTGACATGATCTGCTTTACCCCATCCTCCGCGCAGCAGCTTGCGGACGCGCTCCGCCGCGCCGGCAGCCTGCTGATCCACTGCGGAAGCATTTGGGTGCACGGGCCGGCGGTGGAGGTCCCGGTGACCGAGGATGCCGCCCGGCGCCCGAGCGGCAGTTACGGCATCGGCAAAGCCGCGATCGAGGAACTCCTATGGCGTGAGTCCCGATCCGGACTGCGCGCGGTCATCCTTCATCCCGGGCATATCAGCGGTCCCGGGTGGCCGGTAATCAATCCTGCGGGCAACCTGGATCCGGGCGTCTGGCGGCAACTGGCGCGCGGCGAGCGGGTCACGCTGCCCAATTTCGGGCTGGAAACCGTCCATCATGTCCATGCCGACGATGTTGCGCAGGCCTTCCAGCTCGCCCTGGACCCGCCGGAGGCAGCCATCGGGGAGAGCTTCCATGTAGTGTCGCCGCGGGCGTTGACCCTGCGCGGTTTCGCCGAAGCTGCGGCGGGCTGGTTCGGACGCGAGGCGAACCTGAACTGTGTGCCGTTTGAACAGTTCCGGCAGATGACGGCAACCGAGCACGCCGACGTTACCTACGAGCATATCTCGCGCAGTCCATCCATGAGCATCGCCAAGGCCGGCGACCTTCTGGGCTACGCGCCGCGGTACACCTCGCTGCAGGCGGTGGCGGAAGCGGTGCATTGGCTGCACCGCAATGGCCGGCTGGCCCTCGGCCCGGTGGCCGCCCACTGGCCCGAGGCCCAGCCGGAAGCCGACTAACGGTCCCGCTGGCAGCCCCGTCGGGCACACAGGGCTCCGCCGCCATTGACGACGTCGTCACCGTTTCGCCTGCAGCGCTCGCGGCCGGGGGTCGGCTCCTGCGCACCTTCGGTGGAGCGCTTCGAGCGCCCGAAGACCAGCCGGCGGATCCGCCCGCCCTGGCACATAACGACCATCCGACCGCCGTCCGGGCGCGCGCTGCGACCGGCCCTCACCCGTGGCGTACTCCGTGGCCGGCCAGCACTGCCCGATATCCCTCGCGGTAGCTGGGATACATGAAGTTAAATCCGGTGGCGCGCAGCAGGGCATTGCTGCAGCGCTTGCTGGCGCGCACGGCAGCACCGGCGGCTCCGACGGGAGGCTGCGGCAGCCCGAGTTCGCCGGCCAAAAAGGTCAGGACGTCGCCGAGCTCCGCCGGGGAGTCGTCGGTGCCGAGATAGATGGTGCCGGGGGACGGCACCGCGGTGGTCAGGTGAACGATTGCGGCGGCGGCGTCGTCACGGTGGATGCGGTTGGTGCACTGGGGCCCCTCGGGGATCCGGGCGCTGCCACTGGACACCTGGTCGATCAGCATCGTGCGTCCTGGTCCGTAAATTCCGGCCAAACGCAGTACGACGGCGTCGGGCCGGATTGCGTGCAGCAGTTCCTCGGCTTCGCGCAGGATCCGGGCGGTCGCCGTCGCCGGCTCGGGCGGGGTCTGTTCATCAACACTCCCGCCGCCGGATCGACCGTAGACCGCCGTGGAGGAAACGAAGAGGACCCGCTCCGGCCGGACGACGTCGCGCTCGAAGGCACCGAGCACCTTTGCCACGACGTCCAGGTAGCTGGCACGGTACGCCGCCTCGGTCCGCTCACCAGCCGCGGTGGTGAAGACGACAATCCGGGCGTCTGCGGGAACCGCCGGCAGCTCCCCGGTCAGGTCCACGGCCTCCCCTTCGATGCCCGACGGCAGGTTCTGCGGCCGACGCCGCCATCCCACGACCCGGTGGCCTGCCGCAGCAAACCGCAGGCCCGCCTCCGTGCCGAGGTCACCGCAGCCGGCAATAAGCACCGTCATGTCTGTCCCGCATCCCCTCCCGCGCCCCGGTGCCGGCTTGTGCGGCGACCCGGTTCCGCTGATGTCGTAGTCTCGCAATTCTATGCCGTCTCCGGGAGGACCACCGTCAATAGTGCCGGACCGTGTACGCGGCCGCGTCGTGGCGGCGGGTACCCAAGTTCCGACCAGGCGCGGGCGGCGGCGGGCCCGGCGTCCGGTCCTGGTCCTCTTGCCCACGGCGGGAACCAGAGGCGGTAGCGTAGGCCTTCGCAGCTCTGCGCCCTGGCAGGCCTATGGAGGGAGTCACCGCGTGAAACGCACGTTCAGCGTCTCAGACAGCATCATCATCGGCGCCGGTCCAGCCGCGCTCTACGACCGGATCAGCGACGTGGCGCGGATGGGGGAGTGGAGCCCGGAAAACCGTGGCGCGACCGTCCATGACGACCGCGCGAATGCGTATGTGGGCATGGTCTTCGACGGGCGCAACAAGCGCGGGCGGTTTGGATGGACGACTCAGTGCACCGTGACCGCGGCGGAGCGGGGACGGAAATTCCGTTTCAGGGTGCATGCCATCGGGCTCGAGACTCCGCGGCTGCGCGGACCAATTGCCACCTGGGAGTATCGTTTTGAGCCCGCGGAAGCGGGGACGCGGGTAACGGAAACCTGGACCGACGACAGGCGGGCCTGGCCCGATGTGGCCGCCCTGATATTCGACGCGGTCGTCACCCGTGGCCGGACTTTCGCCGGATTTCAACGTGGCAACATCCGCAGGACACTGCAGAACCTCAAGACCGCTGCGGAGGGTTGATGCACGGTAGGGCCCGCGCAGGGCAAGGGCACGGCACGGCACGGCACGGGCGTAGTGCTGCAGAGCGGAGAGTACGCTCTGACCATGGCTGAATTTCCCCTTCCCCCGGCCACCCAACGGTTGCGGCTCCGCCGCTTCACGGCCGCCGATCTTGATCCGTTCTTCGCATACCAGTCGCTGCCCGATACCGCGCGGTACCTACTGAACGAGCCGAGGAGCTACACCGAGTGCATGGCACGGATCGCGATGTACGTCGACGCCGGATTCAGCAAGCCCGGTGATTGGGCGGCGTTTGCCATCGAGGCGGCCGACAAACCCGGGTTTCTCGGCGAGATCGCCCTGAAATGGGATCTGGGCGGGGACAAAGAGCCCAAAACCGGCGAGATCGGCTGGACGTTAACCCCGGCAGGACGGGGCAATGGTTACGCGACCGAGGCGGCGGCGGCCGTGCTTGACCTGGCCTTTGGTCAGCTGAATTTCCACCGGGTACAGGCCCGATTGGACGAACGTAACACTGCCTCGACGGCCGTCTGCGAGCGCTTGGGGATGCTCCGCGAAGCCCGGCTGGCGGAGAACTATTTCCTCAAGGGTGAGTGGACCACCGAGTTGATTTACGCGGTGCTGGCCAGGGACTGGAAGGCTCACTGACCGTCAGCAAGCGTACTTTTCTTGGGTAATCCCATATGGGACCTCATTGCTGACGGCGACCGTAAAGGAAGCTAAGCCCTCTCGGGTGACCAGGATGCCACGCCGGCGGTCCTTCATCGCGTTCTCCCGCGCCATGTCGACGGCCGCGCTGATTTCGTCGTCCATGTTGGCTTTGTCGTTGACCGTTACCCGCAGGGTATGGTCTGAAGTGGTTTCAATCATGGTGTTTCCGATTCTGATCGTTGTGTCCGCGCCGATCTGTGGCCGACGCCGCCGTTGGGCTTTATCCCTTGACTGGGGCGAAACTGTCGAGGGTTTAAAGCAGGCGGTCCGCCGTGGCGGACCGTTAAAAGTGTGCAGGACGCCCAACCCAAAAAGCAAACAGGGATGAGAATGCCCCATGACTTCGGCCCACCCCATGCCCGTCCACCGCTGCCCGCACGCCCGGTCCGGTAAGCGCTCCTAAGTCCGGAGCGCTTACCCGAGAGCGTCCAGCGCCTGATCAATCGGCGTGCCACCCTTGTTGAACGGAATTGTCCTGCCGGCGGTCCCGGGTCGGTCCAGTACGCCGGCCGCCACGCGTGCCACGTCCTGGCGAGCCACGTCCGTGCCTTCGAGGTCCGGTCCTGTTTCGATTAATCCGGTGCCCTCGGCCAGGGTCAGCGTGCTGGGAGCCAGAATGGTCCATGCGAGAGACGTGCCCCGCAGGTAGCTGTCCGCGGCCGCCTTGGCCTCGGCATAGGCGAAGAAGCTGTTGTCTTCGGGCACGCCGTGGTCCGGCCGGGCGCCCAGGTAGGACACTATGACATAGCGCCGCACGCCCGCTTCCCCCGCGGCATCCATGGTCCGGATCGCCGCGTCCCGGTCCACGGCGTACGTGCGGGGCGCCGAGCCGCCGCCCGCTCCGGCGGAAAAGACAATGGCATCGTGTCCGGCGAGTTTGTCCGTCAGCTGCGCAACGGAAAGGTTCTCGATGTCGGCGATGACGGCGGTGGCGCCCGTTGCCGTGACGTCGTCGCCGTGCGCGGGGTTGCGGAACAGGGAGCTTACTTCGTGTCCTGCGCCGGTGAGAATCCGGGCGAGTTCCAGGGCGATCTTGCCGTGGCCTCCGATGAGGGCAATACGAGACATTGTGGTTCCTTCCGTTGCTTCCATGAGCCACTCTAATAACACGGGGTCTGCGCTTAACCATTCTCGTTGTCTTCCATTCTCGGTGCCGCTGCCGACCGGCCGTCCGTGGCCGGGGAATTTACCGGCGTGGCTGGTGGACCTGGAACCTGAAACCGTCCCAAACCCTGCGGACGGCCGGGCCCGGCGGAGCGGACGGCCGGGCCCGATGGAGCGGACGACCGCAGACCCAATAGAGTAGGGCGCATGGCTGATGCTCCGGATTCCGACCCGACCGCACTACATTCGCAGGCGCTGCTGCGGCTGGCACGGGGGCACGGAGTGGGCACGTCCCAGCGCGGCTGGGACGGCATTGAGCGGCAGGTCGCGGCCGCCACCCTGCGCCGGATCCTGCGGGCCCTGGATGTTCCGGCGGACACGCCGGAGGAAATCCGCAGCTCCCTGTTGAAGCAGGACCAGGCGCCGTGGCGGCGCTTGCTGCCTCCCGTCGTCGTTCTTCAGGAAGGGCAGGAATTCCACGTCCCCGTCCACGTCACCCATGGCAGCGAGGTCAGCGTCTGGATTACCGCCGAGGACGGCGGCCACCGCGATGTGCTGCAGCGCGACGACTGGGTGGAGCCCCGGGAAGTTGACGGCGTCCTCACCGGCCGGGCCACCTTCGCTGTGCCGGAGGACCTGCCGCTGGGATGGCACGTACTCCATGCCCAGAACGACGGCGATTGGGCCGAGTGCGCTCTGGTGATCACGCCGCGGCGGCTGGGCACGACGGCGGAACTGGCCGGGCACCGCAGCTGGGGTCTGACCGCACAGCTGTATTCCGTCCGGTCCACGCGTTCCTGGGGGATCGGCGATTTCGCCGACCTGGCGGACCTGGCGGTGATTTCCGGTGCGCAGCACGGAGCCGGATTTGTGCTGGTCAACCCGCTGCACGCTGGCGGGCCGGTGCCTCCGGTGGAACCCTCACCCTACCTGCCCAGCACCCGGCGATTCTTTCATCCGCTGTACATCCGCGTCGAGAATATCCCGGAGTACGGCTACCTCCCGGCCGGTCCCAGGGCCGAGGTCGAGTTGCTCGCCGAACGCCTCCATCGGTCAAACCATGAGGCGGACATGTTGGACCGCGATGCCACGTATGCGGCGAAGCTCGCCGCGCTGGAACATATCCACGCGGTCAAACTCGGTCCGGCGCGGGCGCGTGAATTCAAGACATTCGTGACGTTCCACGGACAGGGCTTGGAGGATTTTGCGCTCTGGTGCGCCCTTACCGAGAAGTTCCCCCCCGGGTGCTCCGGAGTGGGCGGATCGGCTCGCAGGTCCGCAGACGGTCTACGCAGAGGCGCAGCGGGAGGAATTGGGAGAGCGGATAGGTTTTTACCGCTGGATGCAGTGGATCTGCGATCAGCAGCTCCAGACGGCGCAGCGGGCAGCGAAGGACGCTGGGATGCGGATCGGCGTCGTGCATGATCTGGCCGTGGGGGTGGATGCCCGCGGGGCCGATGCGTGGACCCTCAACGGCGTGCTGGCCCACGGCGTCACGGTGGGTGCGCCACCGGATATGTTCAACCAGCAGGGACAGAACTGGAGCCAGCCCCCATGGCATCCCGCGCGGCTGGAGGAAGCCGGCTACCTCCCGTACCGGGACATGCTCCGCACCATTCTCCGGCACGCCGGCGGCATCCGGGTGGACCACATTCTGGGGCTTTTCCGGCTCTGGTGGATCCCGGCGGGAGCCGGCCCGGGCGAGGGCGCCTACGTCTATTACAATCATGAGGCGCTGATCGGGATACTCGCGCTGGAGGCCCAGCGGGCGGGGGCGGTCGTGATCGGCGAGGATCTGGGAGTCTTTGAGCCCTCCGTCCAGGACTACCTGGCCGAGCGCGGAATCTTCGGGACGTCCATCCTATGGTTCGAAAGCGAGCACGGGGCACCGTTGCCGCCGGAGAAATACCGACAGGCCTGCCTCACCAGCGTCAACACCCACGACCTCCCGCCCACGGCCGGGTATTTGGCAGGCGAACACGTGGCGCTGCGGGAATCGTTGGGGCTGCTCAGCCGGCCGGTGGAACTGGAGCGCGCCGCGGACGCAGCCTCGCAGGAAGCCGTTTTTGCCCTCCTGCGCGCGCGCGGATTCCTGCCGGTGGACGAGCACGAGGCCGATGCGGCCGGCGACGGTGCCCGGGACAGGCCTGCAGCAGACGCGGGAGCCAACGACGAAGGACGGGCCCCGGTTCCTGAGGAAGCCCGCGTGCAGCGGACCGTGGAGGCACTGTACGCCTTCACCGCTGCGACGCCGTCGTCATTGCTCGGTGTCGCACTGGTGGACGCCGTCGGCGAGCGGCGGACGCAGAACCAACCTGGCACCCACGACGAATATCCGAACTGGCGCATCCCGCTGGCAGGTCCGGACGGAAAGGCTGTTCTGATCGACGAACTGGCCGATAACCGGCGCTTTGCCGCACTGGTGGCGGCGGTGCAGGAGCCCGTCAGTGATCCGAAACCCGGAAGCGCTCCGGGACCGTAGCCCTGAGCATTTCGTCAAGCCCGGCAATTTGTCTCTGCGCCCGCTCCAGCAGGGCTCCGACCCGGTCTTTGTCAATGCGCTGGTCTTCCTGCGCGAGGGTGAGCAGCGTCTTCCAGAGCAGGGATTTTCCGGTCACCGCGCTCAACAGCGCCTCCAATTCCAGCTGACTGCCCAGACCGCCCCTGCGGTGCAGCGGGTTCAGCGGACCCAGCTTGGAGGCCTGCGCGCCAACCCAAGCCGCGGCCTCCTTGTACGCTGGCATGTGCAGGCCCAGCTCGTGGCTGATGGTTTCCAGCGATTCCTTGTCAGCGGCCACGTCCGCCGTCATCCGCGTGAGCTGCTCTTCGAGGCCGGTTCCGTTCCACGTTTTCACCGATTGTTCGAACAACCGCTCGCCGGAGGATGCCGCCACCAGGTGGATGTGCAGGTAGCCGGCCAGGACGTCGTCGTCCGTCCCGCCCTTGGAAGGCTGATTGCTGTCCATGTGGTCTCCTTGAGTGACGTTGCGCTTATCGCTACCCAGTATCCCGCCAACCCGCCCATTTCGCCAGCATGCTTAGCACCTGGCGGCCGGAGGGGTTAGGTTTAGGCTCAGGCCGGATTTCGGCCGGATGCATGGGCATGCCAAACCGGACGATGCAACCGGGCGACAGGTCGATGTATCCCAATGGACCGGTCGCATGCCGGGGGCAACGAGGAGGTTGTGGTGAAGGCTTTGACATGGCAGGGACGGCGATCACTGAGTGTGGAGGAGGTGCCGGATCCGGTCATCCAGGAACCGACGGATGCGGTGATCCGAGTCACCTCCAGTGCAGTCTGTGGCTCCGATCTGCATCTGTACGAGGTGCTGGGTCCATATATGCATAAAGGCGACGTGCTGGGCCACGAACCCATCGGAATCGTGGAGGAGCTGGGCACCGGCATCACGAACCTGCACAAGGGCGACCGCGTCGTCATTCCCTTCAATATTTCCTGCGGGCACTGTTACATGTGCTCAAAGGGGCTGCAGTCACAGTGCGAAGTGACGCAGGTCCGCAAGCAGGGCACTGGGGCGGCGATTTTTGGCTATTCCGAACTCTACGGTTCCGTCCCCGGCGGCCAGGCGCAGTACCTGCGCGTCCCGCACGCCGACTACGGTCCGATCAAGGTGGGGCAGGAGCTTCCGGACGAACGGTATCTTTTCCTCTCCGACATTCTCCCCACGGCGTGGCAGGCTGTGCAGTATGCCGATGTACCCGACGGCGGCACCTTGGCCGTTCTTGGGCTGGGACCGGTGGGCCAGTTCGCCACCCGCATCGGCAGGCACCTCGGCTTTCGGGTCATTGGCGTCGATCCGGTCACCGAACGCCGGACCATGGCTAGCCGGCACGGAGTGCAGACGCTCGATTATGCCCAGGACATCGGCGACAGGCTCCGTGACCTGACATACGGGAGAGGCCCCGACGCGGTGGTGGACGCCGTTGGCATGGAAGCCCACGGCGCACCCTTGGAGGCCTTCGCACAGACCGCCGCCGGACTGCTGCCGGACAAACTGGCCAGAAAGGCCATCGAAACGGTCGGAGTGGACCGGATGAGCGCACTCCATGCCGCGCTGGAGGCGGTCCGCCGCGGTGGAACGGTGTCCTTGAGCGGAGTCTACGGAGGCCGGATCAGCCCCATGCCGCTGATGACCATGTTCGATAAGCAGGTCCAGCTGCGGATGGGACAGTGCAACGTCAAACGCTGGATTGACGAGTTGCTGCCCTTGGTTGAAGACGCTTCGGACCCGCTGGGTGTGACGGATCTGGTGACTGACACGGTCGGACTGGACGAGGCGCCTGCCATGTATGAGAAGTTCCAAAAGAAAGAAGGCGGCTGCATTAAGGTGGTACTGCGGCCCTGGCAGCCCACAGTGAACTGACAGGGGCCTACAGCGGAACTCCGCCGGGGCCCGGCACTAGCCGGGCCCCAAGCGCAGATCCGTAAGGTCTAGCTGGACTGCAGGTTGTCGCGTGCCTCCTGGGCGCGGCCGCCCACATCAGAGGCAGCGGAGGTGGCCTCCGATTTGATCGTTTCCGCGGAATGCTGAGCCGTGCCCTTGACCTCCTCCACGGCATTCCGAGCTGGCTCCTGCATATCGCCCGCGACCTGTTTCGCCGCATCCGTGACCTCGTCGATCAACGGCTGTGCTTTGTCCTTTGCCACCGAGGCGAGGTGCTTTTCGGCATCGCTGGCCGGAATCAGTGCCGACAAGAGCCAACCGGCGCCGAAGGCGATCAGACCCGCGGCCAAGGGATTGCCTTGGGTTTGTGAGCTGATTTTGCCGGGCATCGAACGGACGGTCTCGCCGGCGTCCTGTGCCGTTTGCTGCGCTGAATCCGAGGCGTCATCAGCAGCCCCCATGATCCGCTCCTTGGTCTGGCGGAGCGTGTTGCGGACCTTCTCGGTCTGGCGGTGGGCCACGTTGGCCGGATTGACCTTGTCGGCCATTGCGTCGACGTCGGTGCTCAACCGGCCTCGGGTATTGTCAATTTCCCGTCGGATTTCCTCAGGTGTCTGGCTCATGACTAGTCCTTTCCGGGCTTCAGCGCCGCGGGGATTTCTTGAACGGTTTCGGTGGTGCGGGGAAGCCCGCGGATGGCTGATATCTCGCGCTTACCCATGAATGCCAGAATGGCGGCGATGATGGCCCAAATGACGGCCACAATCACGGCCGACCATCCAGCGCTGAGCGGTTGTGCCAGGGCTGCCCACAGCGCAACGGAGAGGAAGAGCAGGCAGAACCGTGCGGCCTCCGACGCGCCGGCGAACATTCCCGCGCCTTTTCCCGCCCGGCTGGCCGACTCGCGGAGTTCGGCCTTGGCGAGTTCCACCTCCTGCCTCATCAGGGTGGAAATATCCTGGCTGACTTCGCCGAGCAGATCGCCGAGCGACGTCGATGTGGCCTTGGCCTCGGCCGCGCTCGTACGTTCAGGTATCTGACCACCGGCGGCCGTTGCCCCCGACGAGGAGTGCAGCGGGTCGGTCATGGCAACCGCCCCTCGGTGCCGTCGGGGCCCTCCGGCAGCGGCGGATACACCGTGGGTGGAACCCCACCGGACGCCGGATCGTAGCCGATCGTGGCATCGTCGTCCGCGAAGGTCTCCAGGGACGCGGAGGATTCATACAACCCGGCATCGGCCGTTCCGGGGGTCCCCGCTCCGGCCGGATATCCCGAAGTCAGATGGTACTCGGCGGTCGGCGGCACCTTGATGGCCTCCGGCGGCGCAACCCTGGGAGCCGGGGGCAGCGTCGTGCCCGTTCGGCTTCCGTAGCCGGTATCCTGATCATTGGAACCTCCCGCCAGGCCGCGGGTCATCCGCCCTGCGAGCAGCCCTGCGCCTGCTGCCACGGCCAGGAACATCCCCGGGCGGCGCCGGGCAAAGCGCTTTACCTCGTCCACCAGGGATCCCGGGTCCCGTTCGTCCAGCCAGCCCGCGGCGTCGCCAGCCCTGCGGGCCGCCTCGTGGACCCAGCGCGTCGCGGTGCCGGCCTCCTGCGTATTATTGTCGGCCATGCCTCTGAGTTCGTCACCGATGGAACGCAGCCCTTCGGCGACTTTTTGCTGCTGCGCTCCGGCCTGGGTTCTAAGGTCATCGCCAAGTTCGCCGACCAGGTTCTTCGCCTGCCGGCCTGCTTCCTGTGCCACGTTTTTAGCCTCGTCGCCGGCAACTTGCGCGACGTGCCCCCCGGCTTCGGCGCCCTCGCGGCCGACCTCCTGCGCCTCGTTCTTGGCGCTCGGAGTATTTGAAGGCGAAGCCGGGGTGTTTGCAGGTGAAGTCGGGGTACTTGCAGGCGAGGTCGGAGTATCTGCGGTTGAATCTGCTGGCCAATTACTGCTGTTCATCTTGATTCCTCCGTTGGAATGAGCCGACGCCGGCAACCGGGTGGTTACCGTGCAGCGGGCTTTGAGCGGCTGGATTGAAGATCGGCGAAAGACGCCGACACCGTTCTGCGCGTACTCAAATGCTAACCATAAGCGTACTTATTTAATCAAGACCGGAAGCGGATTTTCAGTTATCCGTTTTTGCGGCCGCCGTGGTCCGCCCCTTTCCGATTCGCGCCCTCCTGCTTCTGCTGCGGCTGCGAACGGCGGAGTGCGCGGCCCTGCGCGACGTCGTCGGCAATTTTTTCCTCCCTTTTCTCGCTTTGCCTGGTATCGCGGGGCGGCAGCTGGATCGACTCTTCCGCTGCAATGCCTGCCTGCAGCTCCCTCCCGCGCTCAACTTCGGCGTCGAACTCGGCTCCGAAGAGCAAAGACATGTTAAGAATCCAGAGCCAGAGCAGGGCGACGATTACACCGCCGATGGTGCCATAGGTTTTGTCATAGTGGCTAAAATTGGCCACATAAAAGGCAAAGCCGAGCGAAGCAAGAACGAAAATGATCAGGCTGATCAGCGAGCCCAGGCTCATCCACCGGAATTTCGGCTGCTTCACGTTGGGGGTGGCGTAGTACAAAATCGCGATGACGACGATGACGAGGAAGACGAGCACCGGCCATTTGACAATGTTCCACACCAACACAGCGGCGCTGCCCAGTCCTATGGCGTCTCCCACGGCCTGTGCCACCGGTCCGGACAGGACCAGCATGAGGCCCATCAGTGCCACCAGGACGATGGCCAGGGCCGTCACGGCAAGCATGGTCGGGCGCAGCTTCCAGAACGGGCGCCCCTCGTCAATCTCGTAGATCCGGTTCATGCCCCGCCCGAACGCACCCACATAACCGGAGGCGGACCACAGTGCAACCACAATCCCGCTGATCAAGGCGAATCCGGCAGCGGACGAATGTGTGAGCGCAGTGAGTGGACCTCTGATCATCTCCACCGTGGATCCGGGGGCAATTTTCTGCACAATTTCCAGCGCCGCCGCCGTGGTCTTCTCGGCCTCCCCCACGATTCCCAGCAGTGAAATCAGGGCGAGCAGGGCGGGGAAAACCGCAAGGACCGCATAATAGGTAAGTCCGGCGGCAAGGTCCGGACACTGGTCCTTTGTGAACTCACGCAGGGTCTTTTTTCCAATGAAAGCCCAGGATTGTTTGCTGACTTCTGTCGGCGAATCGGGTTTCCGGGCGTCGTCAGGGGCGGGTGCTGTGCGGGCCCTGTCGGCGCTGGAATCCGTTTTATCCGTGCTCATCTGAGTCCTCCGTACGGCCGCGACACTGGTGGTGCCCTTAACTGTGGTCTGGATCCGGCCGCTGGTCAACTGCTAAGTGACCTGAGCAACTGCAGCCGGGACCGGACAGTGCTTTAATGCAGTGCCTCAATAAGGGCGCTGGGAGGTGCAGCCCGGTGAGGCCGACGGTCCCGGTGACGTGACGCAAGGCGCCGTGACAGAACGCGGCCGCCGTCGCTTTTCTGCGGCCGGATCTGGCCGGTCTAGTCGGCCGCGATCAGGGCCTGCGGCGCAGCCTGCTTCATCCGTGTTGTCAGCCAGCGCAGCTGGGTGCTGGCTTCGCTTTCACAGCGGCCGACGACGTCCAGCAGTTCGGTGTCCCGCAGCCCCTGAGCGGCCTGCTGGACCATGGTCCAGGTGATGTCCACCAGGTTGGCCAGCAGGTACAGGTCCTGCAGGTCCCGCAGCAGGCCGACGGGTCCGCTGCGGGTTTCGGTCAGGCCATCAGCATGCAGCCGCTCCGGCTCGTCATCCTCGCTCACCTCCCCGTAGCGCGCGACGACGGGCTGCAGCGCCTGCTGATGGGCGTCGCATTGCTTGGCCAGCGTCAGGCAGAGGAAATGAATATCGGGTTCCGCCCCGTGGCCCTCGGCAATCTGGCGGTAGGATCGGGCCAGCGTGGCTTCGGCCTTGTGCAGGAGACCCAGATACATGGGAAGTTTCATGACAGCTCCCCGACTGTGGTTGCGGGAACTGCGGCTCCGAGGACTGGGCCTACGGAAACCGTGCCTGCGGAACCAGCGGGCAGGGCTTCCGGTGCGAACGTCTCCTGCGCCTGTGCCTCCGGCCCGCCAACCGTCACCGGAACGCTACCCGCCGACGCCGGCCGGGACGCCGTCGTCGTCGGAGCAGCGGAGGGTCCCGCTCCTGCGGCCACCCTTTCAACGTGTACAGCCGCACTTTTGAACACGGGCTGCTTGGAAACGGGGTCCCATTCAGTCATGGTCAGCTCGTTGGCTGCGCGCGGACGTCCGTCCGGGCTGCCGCCTTCGTCCCAGTATCCGTAGTGAAAGGGCGCGAAGACGGTTCCCGAGCGGATATCACCGACGCGCGCCGGGACCACGATTTCCCCGCGACGCGAACGGACCGAAACAATGTCGCCTTCGGCGATCCCCAGCCGTCCGGCATCCGACACCGACAGCTCAACCCAGGCATCCGGCGCGGCCCGGTTCAACGGCTTTGAGCGGGCGGTTTTGGTCCGGGTATGGAAGTGGTAGACGGTGCGGCCTGTGGTGTAGCGGAAGGGATAGTCCGCATCGGGTTCCTCATGAGGGGGCGAATACGGCGCCGTCTTGAAGAGGGCCCGCCCGGCCGGAGCCATGGCACGGAACGCCTGCGGTCCCACCGTGGCGCCGGTCAGCAGGTCATGACCATACGTTTCGCAATAGTCCGGGTTTGAGGGGAAAATACCGTCTCCGTAGAGCCGCTTCGTGCCGTCGGGATGCTCCTCGTTGCAGGGCCATTGAATGCCACTTCCCCCGCGGAGCTTCGAATAGCTGATCCCCGTGTAGTCGCACGGCCGGCCCCGGCTGCAGTCCTGCCAAGCCCCGTAGGCGTCTTCCGGACCAACCCAGTCCAGCAGCGGGGCTCCGCCCTTGTTCCGGAAATCCATCCGGCGGGAGTAATCCAGGAAAATATCCAGATCGCTGCGTGCTTCCCCGGGCGGTTCAACCGCCTGGTCCGACAGGTGCACCGTGCGGCTGGCGTTGGTGAAAGTCCCGGTCTTTTCGCCCCAGCCGGCGGCGGGCAGCACCACGTCCGCATACTGCGCGGTTTCGGTCATATACAAGTCCTGCACGACCACAAAGAGCCCGGGACTGGCCAGGATTTTCCGGATCCGGGGGAGCTCCGGCATGGAAACGGCCGGATTGGTCGCAGAGATCCACAGAAATCCGATGGATCCCTGCTCCGCGTAGCGGAAGATCTGCATTGCATGGGTGGGCGGGGCCCAGTGCGGGATCACCTGCGGATCCACATTCCACAGGGCCGCCAGTTCGTTGACGTGGTCGGGGTTTTCCCAGTTTCGGAAGCCCGGCAGATCGCCGTCGGCCCCGCACTCGCGGTTGTTCTGCGCGGTGGGCTGACCGTTCATCTGCAGTATCCCGCAGCCGGGCCGGCCGATCATGCCGCGCAGCAGGTGCAGATTGTTGACCTGGCAGGACGAGGCGGTGGCCTGCGATGACTGGTAAAATCCCTGCAGCACGGTGGATACAACCCGCCGCGAGGTTCCGAAGATCTCCGCGGCGCGGCGGACGTCGTCGGCTTCCACCCCGCAGGTCCGTGCCACCTCCTCGGGCGTCCATGGCTGCACCGCGGCGCTGAGCTCCTCGACATTGAGCGTGTGGTGGGCGACGAAATCCTCATCGATCCAACCGTGGGCAAACAATTCGCGGACCAGGCCGTGCATCAGGGCAAGGTTGGTCCCGGGTTTCAGCGCCAGATGTACGTCCGCGAGGCGTGCGACTTCCGTTTCCCGCGGATCAACGCAGACGACGGCGGGCCGGTCCGGACCGGTGACCCGATCCAGTACGCGGGACCACAGCACGGTCTGCGTTTCGGCCATATTGTGGCCGTAGAGGAACAAGGCATCGCATTCGTCGATGTCGGTATAGCAGCCGGGCTGCCCGTCGGATCCGAAGGACTCCTTCATCGCCGCGGCGGCAGTGGCGGTGCACAGCCTGGTGTTGCCGTCCATATGCGGGGTCCCGATGCCACCCTTGCCGATCACGCCCAGTGCGTAGTACTCCTCGATGAAGAGCTGACCGCTGGTGTAAAAGGCGTGTGAGAGCGGGCCCTTATCTGCCAGCAGCGACCGGCTTCTGGCAACGATGCGTTCCATCGCGGTGTCCCAGTCGGTCTCGACGAGCCGGCCGTTTTCCCGGATCATGGGGCGGGTCAGGCGTTCCTTGGTGGCAACACCCTGCCAGCTGGCAAGGAGTCCTTTAGGTCCCAGCCGGCCGTGGTTGACGGCGTCGACAGCCCGGCCCCGGACGCCGACCATGGCACCGTCCTTCACGGCGATGTCCATGCCGCAACCATTGCTGCATAAGACGCATGCGGACTGGACCCACCGGTCCACATCCGCTTCGCCGACGCCGTCGGCCAGCAGCTGGTCGACCCTGACCGGCCAACTCTCGCCGCGGGCAAACGGTGTCCGTGTGCCCCAAATGTCCGCAATCCGGTCAACCATCGCTCAACCTCTCCACCGTCGTGACGGGCCTCCTGCACCGTCGTGACGGCACCGGTTCCACCTTCGTGACGGCGCCCTCTACCCTTCGTGACGGCACCGGTTCCGATCAGGCTATACCTGATGCTCCGTTCCTTGGGTCTCTGCTGCCGGCTTCGTCCCTCAGCGGTCTGCGCCCCGGGGTATGAAATCCCGGACTACGAATGGTTTGAACCGTTTTTGGCCTCGTCCCGAAGGTGCTGGCGCTGTTTTTCGAGCTGTTCTTCCCCCTCGTGCTCGGCGTCGTATAGCTTGGCGTTGCTGATTTGAAGCTCGAGCATGATCGCATCGAGCTTGACCTGAACGGCGGCGGTGTCACGGTTCTGCGTGTTTTTGAATGATGAAAACCATGAGGAACGTGATCATCGTGGTTCCCTTGTTGATGATCAGCTGCCAGGTGTCGGAGAAGCCGAGCAACGGTCCCGTCGCAGCCCAGATCGCGAGCACGGCCACTGCTGAGTTCGTGCGCTTCGATCCACGACGGTTTGGCTTTGCCCCTGATGATCAGAGGGCGGAGTTCCCGGTTGTATTTCTTCACGGGACATTGCCGCCGGCGATGCTGCTCATGTTCTCGTGGGCCAAAACTATGCCGGAATCCAGCGATCTTCCGGTCCGCCACGTTTTCCACGGCAAGCTGGTAAGGGGCTTTGAACACTACTGCTTTCATGAACATGTCCTTTCAAAAAGCTTGTCAGCCGCCTCGGGCCCATTCGTCCGGGCTTCGAGGGTCCCGCTGGGGATTATGCCTCTTTTAGTAAGCACGCTGATATGTTTCGTATAACCTCGCCGTATCCGACGGGGAGAGCACGGGCCGTGACTTGTCGTACACCCGCGCGGCTCCTGCAACAGTTACGGGTCCTTGAATCCCGCCACCCCGAGCCTTAGGGTGATAAGCACGCTGATCATACGGGGGTCAGGAAGCGTCCAAGAAGTAAGCACCGAGGAGGAAACATGTCGCCATCTCAGAAGCCCATTCCCGGGGCACCGTCTGCGGAGCCGCCGCAGGTTCAAGAGCAAACCGTCCCGCACAGCCCTCTGCCGCCGAAACCGGATCAGCGCGGGCCGGAGTTGGTTTCGCCCACGGGGACCCCAACCGGCGAGCCGGAGGGATCCAGGTCGCAGTCAGGCGCATATCTAACGACGGCGCAAGGCACCCGGGTCAGCGACACGGATCATTCCCTGAAGGCAGGTACGCGAGGTCCCACCCTCCTGCAGGACCACCACCTGCGCGAAAAGATCACGCACTTCGATCACGAACGTATTCCTGAGCGGGTCGTTCACGCGCGCGGGGCCGGAGCGCATGGGGTGTTCCGGTCGTACGGTTCAGCGGCGAACATAACTCGGGCAGGCTTTCTGGCCGCTGACGTAGAGACACCCGTTTTTGTCCGGTTCTCTAACGTAGTAGGTTCCCGCGGCTCTGCGGATACCGTCCGGGATACCAGGGGTTTCGCTACGAAGTTCTATACCGATGAGGGAACCTTTGACCTGGTCGGGAACAACATCCCGGTGTTTTTCATACAGGACGGCATTAAGTTCCCTGATGTGGTGCATGCGGCGAAGCCACACCCGGACCGGGAAATTCCGCAAGCGCAGAGTGCCCACGATACGTTTTGGGACTTCGTGTCGCTTCACACCGAGGCCCAGGCCCATACGCTGTGGTTCATGGCCGATCGTGGTATTCCGCGTTCGTACCGGATGATGGAAGGCTTCGGGGTCCATACCTTCCGGCTGATCAACGCCGAGGGCACGACGTCTCTGGTGAAGTTCCACTGGAAACCACGGCTGGGCGTGCACTCACTGGTATGGGAGGAAGCACAGATCATCAACGGCATGGACCCGGACTACCACCGCCGGGACCTGGCCGATGCCATCGAATCCGGCGCGTTCCCGGAGTGGGAGCTGGGGCTGCAGGTCTTCCCGGACAGCGAAGACGAAATGTTCGAGGGGATCGATCTGCTGGATCCCACGAAATTCATTCCGGAGGAACTGGCCCCGGTTCAAGCCGTCGGGTTGATGACGCTCAATGCCAACCCGGTGAACTACTTCGCGGAAACGGAACAGGTGGCGTTTCATCCGGGCCACCTGGTGCCCGGGATAGATGTCACCAACGATCCGTTGCTTCAGGCGCGCCTATTCTCTTACTTGGACACTCAGATCAGCCGCCTTGGCGGCCCGAATTTTGCCCAGCTCCCCATCAACCGGCCGCAGGCCCCGATTAACGATATGTTCCGTGATGGCATGTACCAGCAGGCGGATCACGCAGGCGTTGCTCCGTACCGTCCCAACTCCCTCGACGGCGGCTGTCCCTTCCACGCCGGAATAGCGGATGCCGCGTTCATCGACATCCCGCAGGAAGTTGCCGCGGGTATCAACGTTCGACAAGCGCCCGCCACTTTTGATGACCACTATAGTCAGGCCACGCTGTTGTACCGGAGCCTGACCGCAGTGGAGCAGCGACACACTATCGACGCGTACACCTTCGAACTTGGTAAGTGCTATGAAACAGCAATCCGGGAACGGCAGCTGAAGTCGCTGGCGAACATCGATGCCGGGCTCTGCGCCGGTGTGGCCGCCGGGTTGGGCCTCCCCGCGCCCGAGCCGGAGCAGCAGCCGGGGAATCCGCAGCCGAGCCCGGCCGTATCGCAAATCGGCCGGAAATGGCCGACGGACGGGCGCGTCATCGGCATACTGACCGATGACGGCACCGACACGGACAAGGTGTTCACGGCCCGGGACGCGATAGCGGCAGCCGGCATGGTGCCGCTGATTATCGCTCCGGCCGCGGGCACCCTGGGAAACACCGAAGAGCCGGTGCAGCGGACTTATCTGACGGCGAGATCCACTGAGTTTGACGCGATTCTGCTGGCTACCTCCGCCTCGGCGGAACCTGCCGCGGGCGCAGTGCCCGTCGAGCCTGCCACGGCCGGAATTCCCCGCGGTCCCGTGGATCCCCAGATACTCCTTATGGTCACCGAGGCCTTCCGCCATGCCAAAGCCATCGGCGGCTGGGGAAGCGCTGCAGCGATTCTGGCCGCGGCCGGAATCGACGGAGCCGCGGAGGGCCTAGTGCTCGGTGAGTCCGACGACGTGGTGACGGCAGTAGGCGAACTGCTCACCGAACACCGTGTATGGAACCGGTTCCGCGTTATCGAGGGGTGAGGCCAGCGGACAGAGCGAGGCAGCGGCTGATCGCACCTGCCGTCGGGTGGGCCGGCTTTGCGTCGGCCCACCCGACAGTGGCTCACGCCCACCCGACAGTGACTCACGTCCGAGGGTGGCTCCGGACAGACAGCAGCTCAGGACATCAGCTGGACTTTCCGGTATTGCCCTCCTGAGGCTGGATGCTGGTCTCGTCACGCGGCCCGGACGTCCCCGTTGGGCGCGCTGTCTTGCCTTTGCGGCCGGTATCTTCCCTGCCCGACTCTTTGCCGTCCTTGTCCGCCACGTCCTCGCCGCGCCGCCCGATGCTCTCGCCCACATCTTTGGGAGCCATTGCAGCGTCCTCCGGCGTTGTATCCGATCCGGGCTGGGCGGGCTCTTTCAGCGGCGCCTTGCTGCCCATGGCCCGGGCAGTTCCGTCCCTAGGTCGGTTGTTCCCGTCGCTTCTGTCCTCATACGGCGGCACCGCGCTGTCGCCCGTATCGATCGCGCCGCCCGGATCGGGATTCGGGCCACGCTGGTAATCGTTGCCTATGCGGTCGCCTTTCGGCGCGTTCGTCTCAGCCATGGGATCCTCCTCGGCATTACCCGCGGTCGACTGCGCCCTGGAATCCGGCAGCGCCGGCCACCTTCCGTGTTGCATGAAACTCACGCGGCAGGTGCATTCACCTTCACCGACCGTGTCTTCCAATGATAAGTCGCCGCGGCATTCCCGTCGACATGATTTCCCGGGGGGATTCCACGAGGGATTCCGCGGGTGCTGCCTGGTGGATCTTCAGCCGCCGTTCTGGCAAAACGCACCATCAACCGCAGTGCGGTGGCGGTCTGCGACACACAATTCTCGGCCAGGCTGATTCCGGCTGGGTGATGCGTTCCCGGGAAGCGCTAAGACACGGCCCGTCGTCGTAGCTGTACTGGATTTCGTCCATCTCGAGTGCTCGTTGGCCGCTGCTGGCCACGGTCCTCGCCCGCTTCCTTCGCGGGAGCGTGACGCCGCAGACCACCTCGCCCTCCGCGCCGAGAATCCGGCGATGCCGTTAAGGAGATCCTCAACGTCCTTACTGTCGAGAATGAGGTTTTGCAAGTAGTCCGCGGACGCTATGTCTGTGGAACACATTCATGGATCCTCACCCCGGGTTCCATCCGTTCGGCGCTCTTCGATATAGCCAAACGATCCCGTTCCGGCGGCCTGACGGGCAGACCGGCCGCCGGCATCAGGATTTCCAAAGCATTTCAGCGGCTTGCTGCGAAACGGTGATTACCACACGACCCGGCATGGGCCCCCATCGGTCCGGCCTGGATTCGCACGGTGGCCAGGGAATCAGCGATCCGCAGATCCACGATGGCCGGCTCCGGCGCCGAGGCTCCGGGCGTCAGGGTTGCGGCCAGGCGGCCGACCGCGGTTCGCCACGACGGATCGGCCGGGAAGACGGTGCTGACGCCGTCCAGCCCAAGGATCAGCCCGTGCAGCTCATCGGTAATCCTCATGCGCTCGTCCCTTCATCTGGGCCGGAGTCCTCCCGCAGGTCGGTGATGCTGATATCGATGGCTGCGAAATTCAGTTTGGTGTGGGTGGCCAAGGCATCCGCCAGCGTTTGTCGGAGTCCGGCGGACAGGCTGGGCAGGTGGTGACCCCAGAACGCTGTCATGTTGACTTCAGCACCGATGGGGGCGCCGGGCACCTCGAGTTCCCCCTGCAGACGATATCTTCCGATCACCACCCCGGCGAGGGTGTCCCCGGTGTCGTCCAGCCGGCGCCGCGCGGCCAGACCCGACCCGGGAAGTCCGGACAGCCAAGGACCGATCGTCGGCGGCGACACCAGCAGCGCCGTGCGGCCGGTCATTGACAACACCGTCTCGGTGCCGATCCAGAGGAGAATAAGGAGGATCACCACGCCCGGACCAGACCGGGATCACGGGCCACCTCCACGAGCGTGGGAACCACGATGGGAACGCATAGGCTCAGCCCCGGCCCGCCGTCGTCGGCTACCACTGCCTTAACCTCGTCGGCTGGGACCCTGAAAACCTCCGCCGGCACAGCCTGACGGTTCTGATCAAGGCGCCGCCGCTGATCCTGTTGTGTCCGGCCCGCGAACCGCCGGCGGACCCGGCCTCGGCACCGTGGCGGCCCGAAACCGCGGTGCTCATGAGGACGAGCGACGACGGTGGGTAGCGCCTACACCGGCGCGCCGCCGTCGTGCTGACGTATTTCCTTTCCGCTGCGCCGGCGCCACCCTAAAGAGGTGCAGCCGGCAGTGCGGTTGGTTCCGGGCGAATTCCCGCCGGTTGTGGCGCAGTTCTATACGTCGATATTCAGGAATTCAGAGATCTTGAGTGTTGCCCGGTACGGCAAGGTCGGGCCGGGGCCGGAAGGGCAGGCGATGACCATTAACTTTGTACTTGAGGGGCAGGAATTCGTGGCACTCAACGGTGGTCCGGAATTCACGTTCAGCGAGGCCATATCGTTCCACATCAGTTGTTGAAACGCAGGAAGAGGTCGACAGGTTCTGGGACAGCCTTTCCGCCGGCGGCCAGGAAGGACCCAGCGGCTGCCTGAAGGATAAATTCGGGTGGGCCGCGCGCCGATCGCGCTCACATGTGCGCCCGCCAGTTTTCCATCGCCGTCCACTATCAGGGTTACCCGGACTATTCCGTCGGCCGTTGGCGTAGCGCCGCAGTCAGTCCTGCTTGCTGAGGACAATGCCGAGCGGACCGACGGCAGTGAAGTCCTCGGCAAGCAGCGGATCATGTGCTTCTACCAGCGACATCCCCGTGGGTTCTGGCCTGGACGTAACCATTGACCCATACATGGTGACGCTTGAACGCAAGCTCATCCGCCCTTCGATTCGAGCCTGCAGGCCCGGAGCGTCCGGGTCTGCGGTTAAATTCGGTGAGCGCTACCGTTCTGGAGGATCCAGCCGACAGCTACGGTTCCGTCTTTCCTGGCCTCCCCTGGATCACCGGAGCCTGCGAATTCGAGGAACAGTTGGCGGCCTAGCTGGGCCTGTATAAGTGATTCCGTTAGCGTCCGGTTCGTTCGGGCTCTGCTGTCCACCGGTCAACATGGTCATTGTCCTGTCCCAGATGCGGTGCTGGTGTCGGGGCCACCGATCCGGTCAAGTGCAAGGGCGGCTTACGTTTACGGATTGCCCAGACTCAAGAGGTCAGCCGATGGCGCGCTGTGGCGCCATCAACGGGAATTATTCAGGGGACCGGTGAAAGCTGCCCTGCTGCCGCCGCCTGTCGTGAGCGTGGTGGGCGGGGCCACGTAGTAGTATTTCAAGGTCGCCCCCGTAGCTCAATGGATAGAGCAACGGCCTTCTAATCCGTAGGTTACGCGTTCGAGTCGCGTCGGGGGCACTTTCCCGCCAGCAACAGTGATTGGGCTGATCAGCGGTCCGGCCATTGTCAGGGAGGCTGCGTCCCGCGCACAGGGCAGCCGTCCCCGCTTTTCCTCGAGCTCCATCATCATGTTCCCTCCTCCACAGGTCAAGATGCCGAGCAGCATCCACACAGAAGGTGCGTCGCCTCTGGCCAGCAAGTCTGCCGCGCAGTTTGCTTGAAGCATCTGCACAGGGCCGCCATCGGTGGCACGAGGAAAGGCATAGCGATGAGCGATGTGATTACGGTCCGGGGGTTCGTTGCAACCGAGGTTCGGCGCTTCACCACAGACGCGGGCGTATGTATAGCGAGCTTTGAGCTGGGGTCCGTTGAGCGGAAGCAGGACAAAGCCACCAACGAGTGGGTGGACGGAGACACCAATTGGTATCACGTCTCCACGTTCCGCCAGCTGGCCCAGAACACGGCCTTCAGCGTCAATAAGGGTCAGCGGGTCATCGTGACCGGCAGGCTGAAACTGCGGCAGTGGATCAAGGACGACGGGAAGACCGGGACATCGGCCGACCTTGATGCCGACACGTTGGGCCACGACTTGTTCTGGGGAACTGCGGTTTTCCAGCGCAGTACCGCGCCACGCAAGGAGGCGGCTGCTCCCGCAGAGGACGACGGTGGGCTGAAGGAGGGCGGTGGCCCTGGTCAGGACGGCGGGTCCGGATCGGCGACGGACTCTACTGACGAGCAGGGAACGGGGGCGTTGGACGTTCCTGATGATGTGTCCGCGCTGGACGGTGTCGGACTGGTGAACGAGTCAACGGGGGAGGTTCTGGCGGCTGACCCGCCTTATTAGTAGGGCCGGCCGCAGACCGGGACTGGGCCGGCCGCAGACCGGGACCGTCAGGTGCGGGGAATGTGAATTATGCTCCGGCACCGGCTAGCCTTGATGCATGGCGGAATTTATCTACACAATGACCAAGGCCCGTAAGGCTGTTGGCGAAAAAGTAATCCTTGACGACGTAAGCATGTCGTTCTTCCCCGGCGCCAAGATCGGCGTCGTGGGGCCGAACGGTGCTGGTAAGTCCACCATTTTGAAGATTATGGCCGGACTCGATACGCCTTCCAATGGTGAGGCGCGGCTGAGCCCCGGATACACGGTGGGGATTCTGCTGCAGGAGCCGCCATTAAATGAGGAAAAGACCGTTCTGGGCAATGTCCAGGAGGGCGTTGCCGGGATCCACGGCAAGATTCAGCGTTTTAACGAGATTTCCGAAGAAATGGCCAGCCCTGACGCTGACTTTGATGTGCTGCTCGCGGAGATGGGCAAGCTGCAGGAGGCCATTGACGCGGCGGATGCCTGGGATCTGGATTCTCAGCTGGAACAGGCCATGGATGCGTTGCGCTGCCCCCCGGGTGACGCGGATGTCACGGTGCTCTCCGGTGGTGAGCGCCGCCGCGTGGCCTTGTGCAAGCTGCTGCTGCAGAAGCCGGACCTGCTGCTGCTGGACGAGCCAACCAACCACTTGGATGCGGAAAGTGTGTTGTGGCTGGAGCAGCATCTGACCAGCTACGCCGGCGCCGTGCTTGCCGTCACCCACGACAGGTACTTCCTGGACCACGTGGCGCAGTGGATCGCCGAGGTTGACCGCGGCCATCTGTACCCCTATGAGGGCAACTACTCCACCTATCTGGAGAAGAAGCGTGCTCGTCTGGAGGTCCAGGGCAAGAAGGACGCGAAGCAGGCGAAGCGCCTGACGGAGGAATTGGATTGGGTCCGTTCCAACGCCAAGGGCCGCCAGACCAAGTCCAAGGCGCGTCTGGCCCGGTACGAGGAGATGGCCGCCGAGGCGGACCGTACCAGGAAACTGGACTTCGAGGAGATCCAGATTCCGCCCGGCCCGCGCTTGGGCGGCGTGGTGCTTGAGGCGAAGAACCTGCAGAAGGGGTACGAGGACCGCGTGCTGATCGACGGGCTGTCCTTCAGCCTGCCGCGCAACGGAATCGTCGGCGTCATCGGGCCCAACGGCGTTGGCAAGACGACGTTGTTCAAGACGATTGTCGGTCTGGAACCGCTCGACGGCGGCGAACTCAAGGTCGGCGACTCCGTGAAGGTCTCGTACGTGGACCAGAGCCGCGGCGGGATCGACCCGAACAAGACCTTGTGGGAGGTTGTTTCCGACGGCCTGGACTATATCCAAGTGGGCCAGGTTGAGATGCCCTCCCGTGCCTATGTTGCCGCCTTCGGTTTCAAGGGACCTGACCAGCAGAAGAAGGCAGGCGTGCTCTCCGGTGGTGAACGCAACCGGCTGAATCTGGCGATGACCCTGAAGCAGGGCGGAAACCTGCTGCTGCTCGATGAGCCCACTAACGACCTGGACGTCGAAACGCTGAGCAGCCTGGAAAATGCGCTGCTCGATTTCCCCGGTTGCGCCGTCGTCGTCTCGCACGATCGTTGGTTCCTGGACCGGGTGGCAACCCACATCCTGGCCTATGAAGGCACCGATGACAGTCCGGCCAGCTGGTATTGGTTCGAGGGGAACTTCGACTCGTATGAGGCCAATAAGATCGAGCGCCTCGGTGCCGACGCCGCCCGGCCGCACAGTGTGACGCATCGCCGGCTCACCCGCGGCTAGGCCCGCGGAGTACTCCGCGGGAGGAGTACGACGGCGAACGTAGCCGGCGACAGCAATGGCCGGTCCCGTGGACCGGCCATTGCGTTCTCCGCATTGCTTTCTTTGCACTGCGTTATCGGCTCTGCGTTATCGGCACTGACTCGACGGCACTGACTCGTCGGCCACGACTTGTCCGCACCATATGAAGCGACGGAGGCAGATCACGGCGCGCCCTGGTCCCCGGCCGTTATGGTTTCCACGGGGACCCGGATCATGCCCTCCTGCGCCACGGAGGCCACCAACTGTCCGGCGCGGTTGAAGATTTTACCGGTGTTAAGTCCGCGTGCCCCGGAAGCGCTGGGGGATTCGGTGACATACAGCAGCCAGTCATCAACGCGGACCGGGCGGTGCCACCACATGGCGTGGTCCAGGCTGGCAATGCTCAGGCCCTTGGAAATCCAGCTGATGCCGTGCCGGCGCAGGGTCGGCTCCAGCAGCGTGTAGTCGCTGGCATAGGCCAGCGCCGCCCGGTGCAGATTGGCGTCGTCGGGCATGGCACCAACGGTTTTGATCCACACACCCTGATGAGGCGCGCGGATGCCGTCCACGCTCAGATAAATGCTGCTCTCGACGTGCCTGATATCAAACGGACGCCCGAAGGCCCAGGACTGAGCGACCGGGTGGTCGAATTTGCCCAGCAATTCCGCGGCACTGGGCAGGGAATCGGGGTCCGGAACATTCTGCGGCATCTGGTCCTGATGGTCGATGCCGATATCGGGAACCTGGAAGGACGCGATCATGGACAGGATCGGGACGCCGTTCTGATAGGCGTGGGTGCGGCGGGCCGAGAATGACCGCCCGTCGCGCAGCCGCTGTACGCCGAAGGTGATCGGCTGGTCCGCATCGCCCGGACGCAGGAAGTATCCGTGCATCGAATGCACCGGCCGATTCTCGTCCACGGTCCGGATGGCTGCAATCAGGGACTGGGAGAGGACCTGGCCGCCAAAAACACGCCGGGCGGGCTGCGGTTGCGAGACGCCAACGAAGATTTCCTCGTCGGTATGGGCTCCATCGGCCTCACTGAGATCCAGCAGCTCCAGCAGAGTGGTCATTGGGTCCTGTACCGCGGGGGAGTCAGTCATGAAAAGACTCTATGTGTCAATCCCGAGGTGCTCAAACATTCGTGGCAGGAAACACGATTGGTTGGCTTCGGGCGGCTGCGGGATGATGGATGAATGGCAACAATGATCCAGATTCCCCTGCAGATCCGCTTCGGCGATATTGATTCCTACGGACATGTGAATAACGTGACGTATCTGCAGTATCTGGAGGACGCACGGGTGCAGCTTTTCCACACGCCGCTGGGAGCCGCGGCTGCGCCCGGGACGGGCCCCGACGAGTCGTTTGACGATCTGGTCGGCGAGGATCTGTATACCTTGGTGGGCCGGCATGAGATCGAGTACTTGGCGCCGTTGGTGTTCCGGCCGGAGCCGGTCTTCGTCAACATCTGGGTCACCCGACTGGGAGGCTCCAGCTTCGAATTCGGCTACACCGTGGGGGAGAAGGACGACTCCGTGATCTACGCCCAAGCCAGCTCGGGTGTGGTCATGGTTTCCCGCCTGACGGGGCGTCCGGTCCGGCTCAGTGCCCACCAGCGCCATGCCCTGGAAACGTGGCTCGGCGATCCGGTGTCCTTTCGCCGCCGGCCTAGGCCGGACGCCGCAGTGGAAGCGGCTCCAAATTTCTCCCCTACAGGGGGCTCTGCGACGGCGCGCTCTACTGCAGCGGATTCTAGGGCAGCGGGCTCCACGGCACGGGTCCGCTCATGACAACGTCGACAGCGCAGCAGATCCTAGAGCTTGCCGACGCGGGAACCGTAGCGGATCTGCGCACCTTCATTTCCCGCGCACGAGCGGCCGACGACGGCGCCGTCCGGCTGCAGGCCGTCGGTTCCGTGCTGGCGGCGTATGTCTGCGTGATGCGGCCAAAGCTGCTGGGCGAGGGAACCCCGACGGTTCTGGGGCTGCGAACGATGGCCCTGCACACGCCGTCTGACGTGGACGTGACCGTGCCGTTGGCCGCGGTCTCCGACCGTCTGGCGCGAATGGCGGCCGACGACGTCCGGCTGGCGGTGCCGCCGATGACGGTCCACGAATCCTGGGCCGGTATCAGCGCACCGCGCGGAGGTTGGGATCGGCTGCAGGAAATCGATGCCGAAACCCTAATCCGGGTGGCCAAGGACGGTGTCCGGGAGGTGGCACAGATAATTCCCGTGAATCCGGGGGCGATGATCGTCAACAATGCACGGGCGGCCGTTTGGGGGCGGCCTGTTCCCGGCATCGCCCCGGCCCTGCCCGCGGGCGCGGCCTTTGCAGCGTACGCGCTGGGTTTCGTGGCACCGGACGAAACTGCGGTGTTGTTCGGCTCCGAGCGATGGCTGCGCCTGAGCACCGGACGCGGGCATGTGTTGATCCGGCCGGCGGCAATCATCTGACCGGTCCCAGCACAGGAGCAGGGCCGTCAAACGGTTGCCCGCGGCACGTGGGGACTGCCGGCCGCCCGCCGGACCGTGGCGAAGGGGAGGGTGGAGCCCTTACGCCGAGTTCACCATGGAGTGGGCCGCGCGTTCCAGATAGTCCCAAAGTGTTGCCTCGTAAAGTGGGGGTAGATTCACCGCGGCCACGCCGGCGCGCATGTGCAGCAGCCAGCGGTCGCGGGCCTGCGGCGTCACGGCGAACGGGATGTGGCGCATCCGCAGCCGAGGGTGGCCGCGCTGTTCCAGATACGTTCTCGGACCACCCCAATACTGCTCGAGGAACATGCGCATCCGTTCCTCCGCGGGGCCCAGATCGTCTTCCGGGTACATCGGCCGCAACAGCGGGTCCTGTGCAATGCCCTGATAGAAGACGTGCACCAGTTTCACGAAGGTTTCGTGGCCGCCGACGGCGGCGTAGAAACTCTCCCCGCTGGCGGGCGTCCCGGTGTCCGCGCTGGTCCGGGCCGCTGGTGCGTGCTGCCGCTCGGTCGTCACCAGAGGGACGGCGGGCACGTTAAAATCCACCGCTGCCCGAACGGGGACGGAATTATCTGCTGTGCTGGTATCGCCGGCCATGAGCCGCCCGCCTCCTACTGAACCCGACGCGCAATGGCTGCGCCGCCGTCGGACTGGTGTGCCATTTCGTCACGGGCATTGTCGTGAGCGTCGACCGCCGTCTGGCCGGCGGCATCGGCCGGACCCTCGGCAGCGGGAGCAATGAAATCGCCTTGGGAGCGGTTGCCTAACCGCAGGATCTCGCCATTCCGCAGATACCAGATAGCGCCGTCCGCGGCGCGGACCCGCGTGATCCGCAGTCCCACGGACTCCACCACGCCGACCACCTCACTTGTCTCGATCACGTCGCCGATTCCGTACTGGTCCTCCATGGTGATGAAGATGCCGGCCAGAAAGTCCCGGATCAGCTGCTGGCAGCCGAAGCCGATCGCGATGCCAAAAATGCCGACGCTGGTCAGGACCGGGGCGATATTGACGCCCAGACTCTGCAGCACGTAAATGACGGCGATGACCACGATCACCACCGTCACTACGGAGTTGAGCAGTGAACCGATGGTCTCCGCGCGCTTAACCCTGCGTTCGCTGTCGAGGGTGCGCAGCACCGGCTGGGCCCATTTCAGGCCGCGGACATTCAGAATGCTGCTGCCGATGCGGATCCGCCGGACAATGCGCGAAATGATGAGCGTCAAGACGGCCCAGATGATTAAGCTGACCAGTACAACGAACCCGACAGCCAGCAGCCGGCTCCAGACCAGGTCCCAATTCCACGTCACTACGATTGTGCCTTCCCGTTGCTTGTTCTGCAGAGCTTGTCCTGCAGATTTCCCCTGCTGTCAAGCCTAGCGCCGTGGGGAGACAGTACGCGCATTCTCATTCTGGGCGGAACGGTTTCCCTCTCCGCAGAGCTCGCCCGGCAGGCGGTGGAACGCGGACATGAGGTGACCTGCGTGGCCAGGGGGACGGCGGGACAGCCGCCGGCGGGGGTTGGTTTTGTGCAGGCGGACCGCTCGCTCGGTATCGAGGTCTATCGAGGTCTATCGAGGGCTCGACGGCGAGTGGGATGAAGTGGTCGACGTCTCCTGGAGTTTGGATCAGGTCCGCGACTACGGGGAGGCCAAGGTCACCTGTGAGCGGCTGAGTTCAGACGCCGTCGGGCCCCGGCTTCATATCTGCCGTCCGTGCCTGATCGCCGGACCGGGGGACGTCAGCGACTGGTTCGGCTACTGGCCGGCGCTGGCCCGCGCCTTGGCGCCGCGGCCTTTTGACCTAACGAGGGAAGACACTCTGGCCGACGAACGTGCCCGCCATCTCGACCGGGACCGTCGGGCCGGGTTGAGCGCAGACGAGGAGCGGCGGCTGGTCCTGGCGTGGAAGGCCACCCAATATACCACCGCTTAACCTTTCGGTGCGTGGGGGAGATACGCCCCTTTTAGAGGCGTTTAGAGGGGTATATCTCCCCACTCACCCGAAGGAGGGGGCCGGGGTCAGGCGGTGACGGTGGGTGCGTGGTGCACTGGGAAGTTGACGCTGCGGGCGATAAAGCACTTCTGCGCGGCTTCCTCGTGCAGCGCGGCGGCCAGCCCGAGGTGTGCTGGGTCCGTCACCGTCAGCACCGGCCGTAGTGTCGCGGAGATGAACTGCCCGCTGCCATCCGCGTTCAACCGCATTACCCCGGCAGCTTCGTCGCGGTAGTTGGTCACCACGATCCCGTGGTTCACTGCGACGTGCAGGTAAGAGAGCATGTGGCACTGGGCCAAGGCGGTGAGCAGCAGCAGCTCAGGGTTCCAACGGTCCCGGTCGCCGTGGAAGGTCGGGTCCGCGGAACCGTGCAGGGTCGGCAGCCCGGCGGCGGTGACATCATGCCCGCGTCCGTACTCGCGGTAGCCGGAGGTGCCGGTGCCGCGGTTGCCGGTCCACGAAACGGTAATTGCGTAGTGATGCTCATGCAGGGCCATGGAGGGCTACTTGTCCGCGGCCCGGGCCTTGAGCGCGCGCACCACGCCGTCGCGGCTTTCCAGCACCAGCCGGCGCAGTGATGGCGTGTCGCTGCCCAACTCGGTCAGGAATGCGTCCGTGGCGTCGATGGTGCCTTGCGAGACCAGCTCCGACGGGTAGAGACCGGTGACGATGGTGGAGCTGATCTCATGCGACTTGGTGGCCCAGACCTTGCGGATGGAGGCGAAATACTTGGCCACGAAAGGCTCGAGCAGCTTCGTGTCGTTGACCCGGGTGAAGCCGCCGATTGCTGACCGCTGGGCGGCATTGGGCATATCACCGTCATCGACGACAGAGTTCCAGACGGCCGCTTTTGCCTCCGGCGTGGGGATGGCAGCGCGGGCTCCGGCGGCCGCCAGCTGGCCGGTCTGGGTGCGGTCGCGGCCCAGCTCGGTATCGATGTCTGCCTCTCCCATCCGTCCGCCGGCCACCAGTGAGGACACCAGCTCCCAGCGCAAGTCCTGATCGACTTCAACGCCGGCCGGACCGCCGTCGCCCGCCACCAGGCGTGCCACCGCGTCCAGCTGTTCACCGGTGCGTGCCAGCGCGGCGAAGGCCTTCACGAACTGCAGCTGCGAATCAGACCCCTCGTCCGCCTGCCCCGCGAGCGTCCAGAGCGCATCCCCGGTCCGGACCGCGACAGCCTCCCGGTGCTCCTCGGCCACGTAAAACATCAGCGTCGTGGTCAGCTGGCGCAGCAGCACGGTAACCACGGAAGAGTCGGATTCCGCACCGATGTTGGCCAGAACGAGGTCCACGTATTCGCGGGCCGGCGTTTCGCCGTCGCGCGCGGCGTCCCAGGCCGACCCCCAGACCAGCGTGCGCGGCAGTGAGTCGGCGAAGTCCTTCAGATGCGCCTTTGCGAAGCTGAGCGAGGCCTCGTCGAGACGGACCTTGGCGTAGGCCAGATCGCCGTCGTTCAGCAGTACCAGGGCGGGGCGGCGGCGGCCGGTCAGCTCGGCGACCTCCGTTCGTTCGCCGTCGACATCCAGCTCCACGCGGTGCGTACGGACCAGCTTGCCTGAATTACTCTCATCTGCGCCGGCCAGATCATAGAAACCGATAGCGGCCCGGTGCGGGCGGATGGTGGGGTGCTCCGGAACGGCCGACTGCAGCACGGCAAAGCCGGTGATGACGCCGTCGTCGTTCACGGTTATTTCCGGGCGCAGGGTGTTCACGCCGGCCGTTTCCAACCATAGCGACGACCAGTCCTTCAGATCGCGGCCGCTGGAGATCTCCAGCTCACGGAGCAGATCCGCCAGCTCGGTGTTGCCCCAGGCATGCTTGCCGAAGTAGGCGCGCACCCCGGCCATGAACTCCTCCTGGCCCACCCAGGCCACCAGTTGGCGGAGCACCGAGGCGCCCTTAGCGTAGGTGATGCCGTCGAAATTGACCAGGACGTCTTCCAGATCCTTGATCTCCGCCACGATGGGGTGCGTGCTGGGCAGCTGATCCTGCCGGTAGGCCCAGGACTTTTCCATCGAGGAGAACGTGGTCCAGGCGTTGGTGTACCGGGTGTTTTCCGCCGCCGCGAGCGTGGACATGAATTCCGCGAAGGACTCGTTGAGCCACAGATCGTTCCACCAGCGCATGGTCACCAGGTCGCCGAACCACATGTGGGCCAGCTCGTGCAGGATGGTGATGGCGCGGCGTTCGACGACGGCATCGGTCACCTTGGAGCGGAATACATACGTTTCCAGGAACGTCACCGCTCCCGCGTTTTCCATCGCGCCGGCGTTGAATTCCGGGACGAAGAGCTGGTCGTACTTGGCGAACGGATACGGCGTGCCGAACTGCTTTTCATAGAATTCGAAGCCTTGGCGGGTCAGTTCAAAGATATTCTCGGCATCCAGGTACTGCATCAGGGATTTGCGCGCAAAGACGCCCAACGGGATCGTCCGGCCGTCGGAGCTGGTGAGCTCGCCGCGGACGTTCTGGTAGGGTCCGGCGATCAGCGCGGTGATGTAGGAGGAGATCACCGGGGTGGGCGCAAAGTTCCAGGTCGCGGACGTGCCGACGGCGAGCGGTTCCGGAGTGGGAGAGTTGGAGATGACGTCCCAGTGGGCCGGGGCCGTGATGTTGAAGCTGAAGGGCGCTTTGAGGTCCGGCTGTTCGAAGACGGCGAACATACGCCGGCTGTCCGGGACCTCGAACTGGCTGTAGAGGTAGACCTCGTTGTCCACCGGGTCCACGAAGCGGTGCAGGCCCTCGCCGGTGTTCATGTACGGGGCGTCCGCCACCACGGTCAGGATATTGGTCAAAGCCAGGGTGGGGAGCTGAATGCGCACACCGTCGGAGACCTCGGCCGCATCGAGTTCGACGCCGTTCAAGGTCACCGAGTGCACAGTGGCGGTGATCGCGTCGATGAAGGTGGACGCGCCGGCAGTGGCGCGGAAATGCACCACGGTGGTCGAGGAGAAGACCGCATCTCCGCGGGTCAGATCGAGCGTGACGTGGTAGGAGTCGACGGCGACAATACCGGCCCGTTCGCGGGCTTCGGCACGGGTCAGGTTCATCCCGGACGGTTGGTTGTCAGACATAGTATCGGCTCCATTGTTCGGCGGTGATGCCCCCGGTGTGTCGGACCACGGCATTGTGGACTCATTGTTCCACTGAATGTCTTTTGCTGCGGGAGGGCGTCAAATTTGTCATGCCGACGGCATAACCGCCGGGGCACTCCGAGGCCTAGGGTGGAACTAACCGGCTGGGCTTACCCGCGCAATCGGTGGCTTACCGGTGGCCCAACGGGAGAATATCCGGCACGGCCGCAACGACAGCTGCAAAAATCGTGAGGGGAGCGCACATGGAGTCGGGGGAGAATCGGGGGACCGACCGCCGGGCGCTGCGGTTTGCCATCATTTTCCCGCTGGTGCTCGCCATCAGTTTTGGTCTGGCCGGATACACGCTGCGCGGGGAAATCCCGCTCGGGGCGGTCCTGCCGTTCGGCGGTTCTCCGCTGCCCGCCGTCGGATATCTGGCGTTCAGCGCCGGGTGCATCGCACTGGCGGGAATTGCCTTCGGCAGCCAGGCGGCCAGGACGTCCCTGCCGCGTACCGCGCGAAGGGCCCTGCTCGGGACCGCGTTCACCGCGGAACTGTTTTTGACGTCCCTGTTCGGCTCGACCTTGGTGGCGCAGGCCGGCGCCGGCCGCCACCCAGGGCCGCAGCCGGATCCGATCGTGCTCGCGATGGGCAGTGGCGCGGCGTTGGCGCTGGGCGTGGTCATTGCGTTGGTGTACCAACCGGCTGAACAGTGGACGCAGCGCGACGAGGAGGCGCTGCGGGTGGAGCTGGATCCTGCCCTGGCCCGTAACCGGCTGATGTACTGGGTGCATCCGCGAAGCTCGGTGCTGATCATGATTCTGCTGGCTGGCGCCCTGCCGGGAGTGCTGATCGCGCTGGCATTGCCCTGGCTTGGGGCAGTGGTCTTGGCGCTGGCTCTGGCCGCCGTCGTTTTCCTGACGGCACTCGTGGATGCCGATCGTGACGGGGCCACGGTGCTGATAGCCGGGGTGGTTCCGGCCCTGCATTGCCGGGCCGCCGATGTGCAGGCCGCGGCAGCGTTGGATACGCGGGCCCGGGACTATGGCGGCTGGGGCCTGCGCCGGCGCGGCGGCACGGTGTCTTACCTGTCGGCCAGCGGTCCCGCCGTCGTCGTCCGTCTGGAAAGCGGTACCGCCGCCATTATCGGTGCCCCGGACACCGACCGGGCGGAAGCGCTTGCGGCGCTGCTCAACGGGAGTTTCCGCGGCTGGGAACCGGGAGCGGGCCCGGGAGCGCCGCCGTCAGGTAGTCCGGGAAACTTGTAGGCTGGAAGCCGGAACCAGATACAGCCTCGAAAAGGACATGCCATGAGCCCCTCCCGCATCCACATTGCCACCGACCATGCCGGCATGGAGCTGAGCGCGCACCTGATCGAGTATCTGGGTGCCGTCGGATACGAGATGGTGGATCACGGGCCAAAAATTTACGATGCCCAGGACGACTATCCCGCCTTCTGCATCAACGCTGCCCGTGCCGTGGTGACGGACATCGAAGCCGGCGTTGACGCGCTGGGCATTGTGCTGGGCGGCTCCGGTAACGGGGAGCAGATCGCGGCCAACAAGGTCAAGGGTGTCCGGGCCGCGCTGGCCTGGAACCTGGACACGGCGAAACTGGCCCGCGAGCACAATGACGCGAACGTCGTCGCGGTGGGTGGACGCCAGCACAGCGTCGACGAGGCCACGCGGATCATTGAGGCATTCCTGGCGGAGCCATTCAGCCGGGACGAACGCCACGTGCGCCGCATCGCCAAGATCACCGCGTACGAAACAACCGGCGAGGTTGTCCGGTAGGGCATGCCTGAAGGTCACTCCGTCCATCGGCTTGCACGCCAATTCCAGGACGTCTTCGCGGGGCACCGGCTGCGGCTCTCCAGTCCACAGGGGCGCTTCACCGCCGGAGCGGCACGGCTGGACGGTCACGTGCTGGAGCACGCGGCCGCGCACGGCAAGCAGTTGTTTTTGAGCTTCGGGAACGAGCTCGTGCTCCGCGTGCATCTGGGTCTGTATGGTGCGTGGGACTTCGGCGGGGATGAATCGTTCACGGGGGCGTCCAGCATTGGCGCGCCGCGGCGGATCGGGGAGCGGGAGATTCCTGCCGCGGACGCCGGCGCAGGCTCGGTGGGCACCTCCGCCGCCGCGGGACGTGCACGCAGCGTTGGTGCCGCCGCCGCTGCCGCTGCGGCCGTGGGCATGTCCGCCGCCGCGGGACGTGCACGCAGCGTTGGTGCCGCCGCCGCTGCCGCTGCGGCCGTGGGCATGTCCGCCGCCGCGGGACGTGCACGCAGCGTTGGTGCCGCCGCCGCTGTAGCCGTGGGTTCCGCAGCGTATGCGGGTCCGCCGGAGCCCAAAGGCGCCGTGCGCGTCCGGCTCGTCTCGGACCATGGCTGGGCGGACCTGCGCGGACCCACCGCCTGCGAGGTGCTGACGCTGGTGGAAGCCGCGGCCGCCGTCGCGGCGCTGGGGCCGGATCCGCTGCACAATCGTCCCGGCGACGAGCTGGAGTTTGTCCGACGCGCCGGTGCCAGCCGGGCGGCGGTGGGGTTGCTGCTGATGAACCAGCAGGTTCTTGCGGGTGTGGGAAACGTCTACCGTGCCGAGGTGCTCTTCCGGCGGCGCCTCGATCCATGGCTGCCCGGCACTGCGCTGCCGTCGGAGCGGCTTGCCGGCTTGTGGCGGGACATCCTGTCCGTGATGGGCGACGGCGTCCGGGACGGACGGATCATTACCACCGCTTCCGCCGACCGGACATCGCCGACCCTGCCGGTGGCGGTGGGCGACGCGCACTATGTGTACAAGCGCGAGGGGTTGCCCTGCCGGATCTGCCGAACACCGGTAGCAATGACGGAACTAGGGAACCGGAAATTGTACTGGTGCCCGGCCTGCCAGTGCTGACGCAGACGCGGCTCCCGCGGACTTGATTGGGCTAACGCGGACTCCGCTCCCGGTGGCTGGGTCATACGCATATGGTTCTGCGGCTCGCCCTCGTTTCCTGTTGAAGGCAAAAAATCCCCCGGCGCCGCCGGGGGAGGTTAAAACTGGTGTGGAGGGGGCGACGGGAATCGAACCCGCGTCATCAGTTTGGAAAACTGAGGCTTTACCATTAAGCTACGCCCCCAGGAGTGATGCCGAGGGGAAGTAAGGAAGGCGGTATCGCCGCACTGCCCGGCCGCTTTCCTGCCGACGGAGCGTTCCGCCGGGTACAACTACATCATACGGGGGGCGGGTACTGTCAAATGTGCACCGGTTCTGCGCTGCGCCCGCATTGGGGATTGTGCATGAGAGGGATTTTGGCCGTAGACTTGCCGGTGCACTACGGGGCGTAGCGTAGTGGCTAGCGCGCCTGCTTTGGGAGCAGGAGACCGCAGGTTCGAGTCCTGTCGCCCCGACTCAGCATTGTTCCGGAAACACAGGACGGAACTTGCTGCTGATCACCACTCACAAATCGACCATTCAGGAGTACATGCTGTGAAGAGCGCCGTCGAAAACCTCACACCCACTCGGGTCAAGCTCAATGTCGAGGTTCCGCTCGAGGAATTGAAGCCCAGCATTGATGAGGCTTACAAGACGATTGCTACTCAGGTTCAGGTGCCGGGATTCCGTAAGGGCAAAGTCCCCAACCGCCTGATCGACCAGCGCGTGGGCCGCGGCTACGTGTTGGAGACAGCTGTCAATGACGGCCTTAACGGCTGGTACCAGGCCGCCGTTGAAGAAGCCGGCATCCATCCGTTGAGCCGCCCCGAGGTTGAAATCACCGAAGTTCCGGATCCGAGTGCGACCGACGGGGAACTGAAGTTCCACGTCGAGGTCGATGTCCGTCCGGAGATTGAGCTGCCGGACTACAGCGGAATCGAAGTTGAGGTGAAGGCCTCCGAGACCGCAGATGAGGACCTCGAGAAGGCCCTGAACGAACTGCGTGGCCGGTTTGGGTCGCTTAAGCCGCTGGACCGCCCGGCTGCCACCGGGGACTTCCTCTCCATTGACATTGCCGCAAAGATTGACGGCGAAGACGTGGATTCGGCTTCCGGCCTGTCCTACGAGGTGGGCGCCGGAACTATGCTCGAGGGCCTCGATGACGCAGTCGCCGGACTCAGTGTTGACGAAGAGACCGTGTTCGACACCAAACTGGCCGGCGGAGATCATGCCGGCGAGGCGGCCCAGGTCACGGTGACGGTCCGCTCCGTCAAGGAGCGCGAGCTTCCCGAGGCCAACGATGACTTTGCGCAGCTGGCCAGCGAGTTCGACACCATGACCGAGCTGCGCGCCGACCTGGCCAAGCAGGTGGCCGAAGCCAAGACGGTTGATCAGGGCATCGAGGCCCGGGACAAGGTCCTGGACAAGCTCATCGAACTGATCGATGTTCCGGTGCCCGAATCCGTCATTTCCGACCAGATCGAGCAGCACTTTAACGGTGAAGGCGGCCACGGCGGCGAAGACCACGACACCGAGGAGCACCGCGCAGAGGTTAAGTCCAACACGGAGCGTGCGTTCCGCAACGAGATCATCCTGGATACCATCGCGGACAAGGAGGAAATCGGCGTCAGCCAGCCCGAGCTGATCGATTACATCGTTTCCTCGGCCAGCCAGTACGGCATGGAGCCGAACCAGTTCGCGCAGATGCTTGACTCCAGCGGTCAGGTCCCGATGATTGTCGCTGAGGTGCGCCGCCGTAAGGCGCTGGCGGCCGTCCTGGCCCAGGCCACGGTCACTGACACCAACGGCGACGCGGTGGACCTGAGCAGCTTTGTCAGCGCCGGCGACGCCGAGTCGGAGACGGTGGAAGACGCCGAGCTGGAAGCGGTCGACTCCACCGAGGCCGAAGATGTCACTGAGACTCCCGCCGTCGACGATCCGGGCGCGGCCCGCTTCTGACGGGCGCCCTGCCACCAGCGGCGTGATTCCGCCGCTTTGAAGAACGGCTGATCCGGGCCGTCGGCGTGGGAGCCGAATCAAAGCCGAAACTGCATGGCAGCAAAGACGGCCGCCGCTGGTTCCTATGGGGACCGGCGGCGCCGCGCTTTAAGCCGGTGTGCGGCGGCGTCGTGCGCCCTGCCGGCCACGATGCGCCGTCAGCGAACAGTACGGTTTCACGAAACAAAATGTCGGTCGAAACGGCTACTGTCCAAGAAGAGATGTTCAGCAGAGACGTTCAGCGATAACAGTGATGACAGTGCCTCGTTTCCGTAGTTGTGGAACCGGCACGCAATCACGAGCGAGAGGCAATTTCACCATGGCACAGCAAACCACAGCCCCGACGATGGCTACTGCGGACCCCGCCGGCCGCGACGACTACATCTTCAACCGTCTGCTCAAGGAGCGGATCATCTGGCTGGGCTCCGAGGTCCGCGATGACAACGCGAATGTGATCTGCTCCCAGCTGCTGCTGCTCTCGGCGGAGGATCCGGACAAGGACATCTTCCTGTACATCAACTCGCCCGGCGGCTCGGTGACCGCGGGCATGGCGATTTACGACACGATGAAATTCATTCCCAATGATGTGGTCACTGTGGCGACCGGTCTGGCCGCTTCGATGGGCCAGTTCCTCCTCTCCTCGGGCACCAAGGGCAAGCGTTATGCGACTCCGCATGCGCGGATCCTGATGCACCAGCCCTCCGGCGGCATCGGTGGCACCGCGTCGGACATCAAGATCCAGGCGGAGCTGATTCTGCACATGAAGAAGGTCATGTCGGAGCTGACCGCCGAGCAGACCGGTCAGACAGTGGACAAAATCCTCAAGGACAACGACCGCGACAAGTGGTTCACGGCGGAGGAAGCGCTGGAATACGGCTTCTTCGACAAGATCGCAGCTCATGCGGGAAGCGTCTCCGGTGGTGGCGGTACCGCACAGGAATAGCCCAACCGACCGTCCAACGCCGTCCCCACTTACTTCAGGAGCTTAGAGAATCATGACCTACAATTTCGGAGCGTCAGCGGGTGGCTTCGCCGCCAATATGCCCACGGACCGGTACGTGCTGCCGCAGTTTGAAGAGCGCACGCCCTACGGTTTCAAGCGCCAGGATCCGTACACCAAACTGTTTGAGGACCGCATCATCTTCCTCGGCGTGCAGGTCGATGATGCGTCGGCGGACGATGTGATGGCGCAGCTGCTGGTGCTGGAGTCAACCGATCCGGACCGCGACATCACGCTGTACATCAATTCGCCGGGCGGATCGTTCACAGCCATGACCGCCATTTATGACACCATGCAGTTTGTTCGTCCGGAGATCCAGACCGTGTGCCTGGGCCAGGCGGCAAGCGCCGCGGCGGTCCTGCTGGCTGCCGGTGCCCCCGGCAAGCGCCTGGCGCTGCCCAACGCCCGCGTTCTGATCCACCAGCCGGCGCTGTCCGGCGGCGACGGCGGCCAGGCCTCGGACATTGAAATCCAGGCCAACGAGGTTATGCGCATGCGGACCTGGCTCGAAGAGACGCTGGCCCATCACTCCGGCAGGACGCCGGCGCAGGTCAACAACGACATCGAGCGGGATAAGATCCTCACCGCGGCGGAAGCCAAGGAATACGGTCTGATCGACGAGGTGCTGGCACCGCGGAAGATCAAACCGCAGGCCATCACCAAATAGCGGCGGGACATCCCGCGCGCCGGGGCAGCGGACAAAAAGTGCGCAGCCCCGGCGTTTGGCTTCCGGCCATGACGGGCTTTGTGGCTTAGAGTGGAGGCATGGTGGGGAGCTTGATTGACCGCACCGGCTGCAGGTCCGGCGACGGGCCGGAAGCGTATTTGTGCCAGACACGAAAGGGAAACACAGATGGCTCGATTGGGCGAGAGCACTGATCTACTGAAGTGTTCTTTTTGTGGCAAGAGCCAGAAGCAGGTCCGGAAGCTCATCGCCGGCCCGGGCGTCTATATCTGCGATGAATGCATTGAACTCTGCAACGAAATCATCGAAGAGGAACTGGCCGAGGTGGCGGATCTGGGCACTTTTGAACTGCCCAAGCCACGTGAAATCTTTGACTTCCTGCAGGAATACGTAATTGGGCAGGAGCCCGCCAAGCGTTCGCTGGCAGTGGCGGTCTACAACCATTACAAGCGGATCCAAGCCGGTCGTAGTTCCAAGGGCAATGCCCTGGCCGAGGGGGGCGCCCACGAAGACGTCGAACTCTCCAAATCCAATATCCTGCTGATCGGACCGACTGGCTGCGGTAAAACCTATCTCGCGCAGACCTTGGCCCGCCGGCTCAACGTGCCGTTCGCCGTCGCCGATGCCACCGCGCTGACGGAAGCCGGCTACGTCGGCGAGGACGTCGAAAACATCCTGCTCAAGCTCATCCAGGCCGCCGACTACGATGTCAAAAAGGCTGAGCAGGGCATCATCTATATCGATGAGATCGACAAGATTTCACGCAAGAGCGAAAACCCGTCCATCACCCGGGATGTCTCCGGTGAAGGAGTTCAGCAGGCACTGCTGAAAATCCTCGAGGGAACCGTTGCCTCGGTCCCGCCGCAGGGCGGCCGCAAGCACCCGCACCAGGAATTCATCCAGATCGATACCACCAACGTGCTGTTCATCGTGGCTGGGGCCTTCGCGGGGCTGGAGGAAATCATCGGCTCGCGGGCTGGCAAGAAGGGGATCGGCTTCGGCGCCCCGCTGAGTGCGCTTAAGCGCGAGGAAGCCAGCTATGGCGATGTGATGCCGGAAGATTTGCTCAAGTTCGGGCTCATCCCCGAATTCATCGGCCGCCTTCCAGTGATCACCACGGTCTCGCACCTGGACCGGCCGGCCCTGATCCAGATCCTTTCCGAACCCAAGAATGCCCTGGTCAAGCAGTACCAGAAGATGTTTATGCTCGACGGCGTGGAGTTGGTCTTTGAAAACGACGCACTGGATTCCATTGCCGACCAGGCGTTGGAACGCGGAACCGGAGCCCGCGGGCTGCGGGCCATTATGGAAGAAGTGCTGCAGCCGGTGATGTTTGATCTGCCCGGCCGGGACGATATTGCCAGTGTGGTCATCACCGCCGAGGTGGTCAACAAGTCGGCCGAGCCCACGCTGATTCCGCACGATGTGGTGGCCAAGCGCCGCAATAAATCCGCCTGATCCGGTCTCGATTTTTTTGGCCCCGCGCTTCGCATCAGTACAGACGACTTTGGGACAGACGACTTTGGGCATTCCGCGCAGTCGCCTTCGGAAAATGACAGCCGGCCCGCCGCACGGGGAATCGCGGCACGCCGGAATACGTTGTCCTGAAAGGTTGTTCTTAACCGGGTGGGATACAAGCGTTTGCCTGCCCGCCACCATCCGACGAGGAGATAATTGTGACCGAAGCTGCCAGTGCTGCCAACCCCGGAACCGATACAGCTGATTTCTGGTTTGATCCCATGTGTCCGTTCGCTTGGGCCACCTCGCGCTGGATCGGCGAGGTGGAGAAGGTTCGGCGGATCAGCACGCGGTGGCACGTGATGAGCCTTGCCGTCCTCAACGATGGGCGCGACGGGCTTTCGGAGGACTACCGGAATTTCCTGAAGAATGCGTGGGGACCGGTCCGGGTCGTCATCGCCGCCCAAGAGCTCCACGGCGACCAGGTGGTCAAGCCGCTCTACGACGCCATGGGCACGCTGATCCATCACGAAGGCATTGAGGATCTGGATCAGGTCATTTCCAAGTCCCTTGCCGAGGTAGGGTTACCGGCCGACCTCGCCGGTTATGCCTCGAAGGACAGCTACGACGCGCAGCTGCGTGCCAGCCACGAAGCAGGGATCAACCTGGTCGGGCAGGACGTCGGAACGCCGGTTGTTTCCTTCAACGGGACGGCATTCTTCGGCCCCGTCATCACCCGCATACCGCGTGGCGAGGATGCCGGGCGTCTTTGGGATGCCACGGTCACCCTGGCCGGCTTTCCATACTTCTTTGAAATCAAGCGCACCCGGACGGAGAGCCCGCAGTTCGGTTAGGCCCGTTTAGCCCCATAAACCGCATCGACTGCGCAGTAGATGTCCTTCTCGAGCCTGAGAACGACATCTACTGCCTAGTCGATGCGTGGGTTAAGCCTGGGCGGGCTCTTCGGCCGGTGCGAGGACCACGGCGTCGACGGACAGTTCGGCGCCCTCAATCAGCGTGAGTTCGCGGACGTTGCCGGCGGCCTTCAAGTCGCCGATCCCTGCCTGCAGTCGGGCCAGCGCACCGGCCGGCGCGCCGATGGTCGCGCTGAGGACTTCTGTGCGCTGCTTAACCTTGGCCTCGGACTTGGCCTTGCGGATCCCACTGAGGGCCGCACCGACGGTGGCCAGCATAGTGATGTCACCGGCACTCTCGCCCGCAGCGCCGGTTGCGGGCCGGTAGGCTGCCGGCCACGGTGCACGGTGCACAGACCCTTTGCGCCACCAGGACCAGACCTCGTCGGTGGCAAACGGGATGAACGGGGCAAACAGCCGCAGTAGTGCGTCCAAGGTGGTGGCGAGGGCCGCGAGCACGGATGCCTGCTCCACGTCACCGGCAGCGCCGTAGGCACGGTCCTTGATGAGTTCCACATAATTGTCGGTGAAGGACCAGAAGAACGTTTCGGTCAGCTGCAGCGCCCGGGCGTAGTCGTAGGTCTCGAACGCCGCCGTTGCCTGGTCGACGACGTCGGCCAGCTGAGCGAGCAGCGCAGCATCCAACGGATTGGACACTGGATGGTCACCGGCCGCCCAAGTCCTGGTGAGTACCGAGGCCTCGGTGGCACCCAGATTCAGCACAAACTTCGAGGCGTTGAGCAGCTTGATCGCCAGCCGGCGGCCGATCTTCATCTGGCCGATCTCGTAGGCAGTGTCCGCGCCGAGCTTGGCCGAAGCCGCCCAATAACGCACCGCGTCCGAGCCGAAGTCCTTGAGAACATCGGTGGGAACCACCACGTTGCCCTTGGACTTGGACATCTTCTTGCGGTCCGGGTCCAGGATCCAGCCCGAAATGGCGGCGTGCTTCCACGCTGCAACCCCCTGCAGGGCATCGGCCCGGACCACGCTGGAGAACAACCAGGTCCGGATGATATCGTGGCCCTGCGGGCGAAGGTCGAAGGGAAAGACTTTCGCGAAGAGGTCCTCGTCCCGGCTCCAGCCGCCCACAATCTGCGGGGTCAGCGAGGACGTGGCCCAGGTGTCCAACACATCGGCATCCCCGGTGAATCCGCCGGGCTGATCGCGCTGTGCCTCCTCATAACCGGGGGCCGGTTCGGCAGCCGGATCGACGGGCAGCGCCTGGTCCGCGGGCAGGATCGGCTGCTCGTAGTCCGGATTGCCGGCGGTGTCGAGCGGGTACCAGACCGGAATCGGCACACCGAAGAAGCGCTGCCGCGACACCAGCCAGTCGCCGTTGAGCCCCTGCACCCAGTTCTCATAGCGCGAGCGCATGAACGCAGGGTGGAAGGCGACTTCTGTGCCCCGGCCGGTCAGACGTTCACGCCGGTCCGCATCCCGGCCACCATTGCGCAGATACCATTGGCGGCTGGTGACGACTTCCAGTGGTTTGTCGCCCTTTTCATAGAAGTTGACTGTATGCGTGATCGGCTTCGGTTCGCCGTCCAGATCGCCGCTGTCGCGCAGTTGGGCGACCACCGTCTCCTTGGCGCTGAAGGTGGTCTTGCCGGCCAGCGCCTCGTAATGAGCGACGCCGTCGCCCTTAACCCATGCCGGAGTGTCGGCCAGAATGCGCCCGTCACGGCCCACAATCGCCCGCGTGGGGAGCTGCAGCTCGCGCCACCAGGTGACGTCGGTCAGGTCGCCGAACGTGCAGACCATGACCAGGCCGGAGCCCTTGTCGGGCTTGGCCAGCGGATGCGCCTTGACCTCGACCTCGACGCCGTACAGCGGGGAGGTGACAGTGGTGCCGAAGAGTGGCTGGTAGCGCTCGTCATCCGGGTGCGCCACCAGGGCAACGCAGGCCGGAATCAGCTCCGGGCGGGTGGTCTCGATGAAGACCTTTTCGCCGTCGTGCCGGTGGAACGCGACGCGGTGGAAGGCGCCGGGACGCTCGCGGTCCTCCAGCTCGGCCTGCGCCACGGCGGTCCGGAACGTGACGTCCCAGAGCGTGGGGGCCTCGGCCATATACGCGTCGCCGGCGGCCAGGTTGGCCAGGAACGCGCGCTGGCTCACGGCGCGGGAGGCATCATCAATGGTGCGGTAGGTGAGTTCCCAATCGACCGACAGCCCCAAGGTGCTGAACAGGTCCTCGAAGACCTTCTCGTCCTCCACCGCCAGGACCTCGCAGAGTTCAATGAAGTTGCGCCGCGAGATCTGGATGAAGTCGCGCTCATTCTTCGCCGGCTGGGCCGGCGGCGTGAAACCGGCTTCGTAGGGCAGTTTCGGGTCGCAGCGGACTCCGTAATAGTTCTGTACACGCCGTTCGGTCGGTAGCCCGTTGTCATCCCAGCCCATCGGATAGAAGACGTTCTTGCCGCGCATCCGCTGGTAACGTGCCAGTACGTCGGTCTGGGTGTAGGAGAACATATGTCCTACATGCAGGGATCCGGAGGCCGTCGGCGGGGGAGTGTCGATCGAGTAGACCTGCTCCCGGCTGGTGTTCCGGTCAAACTTATAGGTTCCCTCCTCACGCCAGCGCTTGCTCAGGACTGCTTCAAGCCCCTCCAATGCGGGTTTCTCGGGAACATTGGACGAAGTCGTGGCGGGCGTGTCTGTGCCCGGGATGTGGTCTGCCATACCGTAGATTCTTTCATGTTTGTCTTCGGCCAGGGACCACGGACCACGGACTATCCGGGATTCAGGCGGGACGGCTGGTGACGGGCAGAGCTGCAATCAGAGCGTCCGATAGGTGAGGACAGGGGGCGTCTCTCAGAAGGGGGCGATGTCGAGGTCGTCGGTGCGGGTGGTGTAGATTTTGCCGCCGGGTGAGAGCCATTTCAGGGAGCCGTCGGGCTGGCGGGTGTCGGCCCATCCGGTCTTGTGTTTGATCAGGTGGTGGGGGCCGCATTTGGGTCCGGTGTTGGTGCCGCTGGAGACACCGTTTTTGGACCAGTCGAAGATGTGGTCGTTGTCGCAGTTCCGGGACAGGCGCAGGCAGCCGGGGAATTCGCAGGTGGGGTGGCGGAGCCGGTTTTCGCGGCGTATATCGGCCGGGGTCCGGTAGGCTGTTCGGCCCACGGAAAGCCTGGCTCCGGTGTGGGGATGGGTCAGGACGCGGTAGAAGCTCGGTTGTTCGGCGGTAATCCTGCGGGCGGTCTCGGCTGGGATGGGTCCGTAGCCCTCCATATATCCGGGTTCGTCGGATTTACCCATCGCGGTCCAGACCGGGACGGTGATGAATACCTCGGCCTTGATCCTACGGTAGTCAATCTTCTCCCGGCCCAGGTCCGGACCGGTCCCCGGTGGTGGGCTGGTCCCCGGTGGCGGGCTGTTGTGTGATGCCGTGGTGGGGGCGCCGGGGCGTAGGTAGCGGCCCGGGCGCGGGTGTCCGGCGGGGGGCTGGTCCTTGTGGAAATGGGGTGGGGATGCCGGGATCCGGGGACCTGTGGCCGGGATCGGGCCGGGATTCGGGGCCGGCCGCCGGATCAGGTAGCGCGGCAACGCGCCTCTGGACGGAGCGCTCCCGCACGGTTCGGGGAGCTGGACGGTTTCAGCGCCCAGCGTGCTGACCCCGGCGTTGATGAGCAGGTCGGTGAGGACATCGGCGCGCAGCTGGGCCGGGGTGCGTTCCTCGTCGGGGCCCTGCAGGGTGGCCGCGGCCGCGGTGATCCGGTTATGGGCGGAGAACGCGGCCTCGGCCGGGAGCAGGGCATGTAGCCACGCCATCCCGTCCGGTCCCGGGGACAGGTAAATCCGCCGTCCGGCTAGGGCCCTGCGGTGGCGCACGCTCAGGGATTCCGGGTCGAGCCTGCACCGCAGCCGGTGCGCCCGGCCGTTGAGCTGGTCCCGGGTCAGTTCCGGGGCTCGTTCGAGCAGCCGGGTCTCGAAGATGTCCCTGCCCGCGGCGTCAAGTCCCTGGCCCTGGTCGACCAGGACGGCGGCGCAAGGCTGGGAGAGGGCCCCGGTTTCCATCAGGGCCAGGGTTGCCGGGAAGGTGTCGACCAGGGCGCAGGAGGTATCGAGGAGTTTATGCGTTTGGCCCTCGGAGAGTTTGAGTGTGGTCGCCGCTTCCATGATGGCCACGGACTCCGCCAGGTTCAGGTGGGCCTGGGTGGGGCCGGTGTCACCGGTGCGGATCCCGTTCAGCGCCTGGTCCTTGAGCCGGGCCAACAATCTGGCCTCGAGGGCGTCGAGCCAGTTGCGGGTTCTCGCTGCCCCGGTCAGCACCGCCACTCCCTGGTCGAAATCGAGTTGATCAACCGCCACACGGCCCAGCAACGCCGCCAACGATGAGGGATCGGCGCCCACGATCGCCGCCATGGACCACGCACCGGGCAACGCCCCCGCACCGGCGGGGTGACCGTCCCCGCCGAAATGCTCCTGCGCCTCCGGTGTCTCCATACCTAAAGTCAACCAGAGGGGTCCGACAAAATGACCGTCAAAAACGACCCCAAACCCCACCCGTGGAAAAGAAAAAACAGAATCCTTTTTTGCATGGATTTCAACGAAACGGAAAGCGCGGCCTTGAGCGCGGTGCCTGTCCGCATTCGGATCCCGGTTCATCGAGATCTGAATGCAGGATTGGATTCATGGCGCCGGTAATGGAGTGTCCCTATCGATCAATCGGTCCTGCAAATGACCTTCCGCGCTGAGCGCCGTCGCCTTGCCCACCACACCAAAAGCCGTGTGGTGGGTTGCGCGGGCTAGGCTTGGGGGCATGACTGAACCGTCCGAAACAAGCCGGACCGTTCCTCCCACAGCTGCTGCACCGGTGCCGCACCGGCTCGCCGTTGTGACCGGGGCGAGTTCCGGCATCGGCGCCGCGACCGTCCGGAATCTGCGCGCCACCGGCTGGGACGTCGTGGCCGTCGCCCGCCGCACGGAGAAGCTCCAGGCCCTGGCCTGGCGAAACTGGTGCTGTGCCGTTCACCGCAGATGTGACGGACGACGACGACGTGGAGCGGCTGCGGGTGTTTGTCACCGGCCGCGGTGGTCTGGACACGCTGGTTAACATCGCCGGAGGCGCCCGCGGAGCGGACAAGGTGGCCGCCGCCCAACAGGACGACTGGGACTGGATGTACCGGGTCAACGTGCTCGGGACCATGAAGACGATCCGGGCGTTCCTGCCGGTCCTGCGCGCGCACGGCGAAGGCACCGTGCTGAATCTCACCTCCACCGCAGGCCTTGAGGCCTATGAGGGGGCGCCGGATACAACGCGGCCAAGTTCGCCCAGCACGCGCTGACCCAGTCGCTGCGGCTGGAGGAAGTGGAGAACAACCTGCAGGTCATCGAGGTGCTGCCGGGCCTGGTGCGCACCGAGGAATTCGAGCTGAACCGGTTCGCCGGAGACAAGGACGCGGCCCGGAAGACCTACGCCGGTGTGGCGAAGCCGCTGACGGCCGACGATGTCGCCGAGGTGGTGGGCTACTCGCTGAATCTTCCACACCACATCAACCTGGACCAGATCGTGATCCGCCCGTGGCCCAGGCCGCCGCGCATAAGGTCATCCGGCGGTCCTGATCCGCCTGAAGGCCCGCCGGCGGTGGCAACGGGGCATCGTCACCGCCGAACCACTCCAAAAAAACCGGGTAATCACTCACCGCATGAACCAAAACCAGGCGCATCTCACCGACCGTGGTCACCCTATTTTCAGGTCAGTAGTCATCGACGATCGCATAGTCGGCCGGTACCGTCCCGCCGCTGCGCACGGCGAGGTCATGCAATGCCTTCTTGATGGTGTCTGCGTACAGGTGTGCCCCGAAAATTCCGGGATGGATCTGGTCCGGCTGAAGCAGATCCGGTCGCTGGGAAATCGCCTTGTTCCAGTCGGCAATGATGGCGTTCGGACGGTCTTTCACGGCGTCCGCGAGAACCTTATTCGCGTCCGGTACCCACGGGCTGGCCCCGTAAAGATTGACGAGGACGACCATGCGGTCCCGGCCGAGTGAGTCCAATACCTTGGAGACCATTGAGGGATCCGAAACACCGGCGTTCGTGCCGAAGTCAAGAACAACCGCCCGGCGCATGCTACCGTCGGCGATCCGGGCGCCGACCGTAGCGACGCCGTCGGGCCATTGCCGATTAGACACGGCGTCGAAGGACATGCCGGGGAACCGGTCGCGTAGTCCGTCCGCACTTGTCACCACCAGGGAATCCCCGATGGCGATGACCTCCTCACCCGTTGGGTACGCCATCGGGGCGCCGGACGCGAATGGCGGCACCGAGGGTTTGTCCGCCACCGGTGTCGCGGCCGGCGTCGGGGCGGATGTGTTATCCGCCAGCGCGGCATCTCCGGACGGAGACGCTGTTTCCGACGGCGAAGCATGTTCCGTAGTCGGAGCAGCTTCCGAGGCCGAGGCTGCGGGATGGTTGGCGGCCGCCTTCGAATCGGAGACGATCATCTGGTTGCGTTCCAGTGAAGCCTGCACCTGCGATTTTGCCGGGGCAGTGAGAATTCCCGCGATGGCGAGCAGCACCAGCGTGGCACCGAGACCGGCGGCCAGTTTGGCGCCGTCGAACTTCCGGCCTCCGCGCGTCACCGCCGCAACTGCTGCCTCCAATGCAGCCCGGAAGCCCAGCTTGCGAACGGGCTGCTCCACATACCTGAAGGATAGTGCGGAGACCACGAGGGTGAAAGCCAGCGCGATGATCCGGGCAAACCACCATCCCGCAGTGCCAATGGCCTGTGGGATTAGCGCATCAGAAATGAGCAGGGCCGGCCAGTGCCACAGGTAGATGCCGTAGGAGCGCTGGCCCATCCACGTCATCGCCCGATGGTTCATCATGGACTGCAGCGGACCCGTTCCCTCCAGCAAGGTCAGGATCAGCATCGCCGTGCACACGCAGGTCAGGAAGATTCCGCCTCGGTAGGTGAACCGGGAAGCCGCGTCCACGACGAACATGCAGGCGATCAGCAGGGCGAGGGCGCCCAGGCCCACAAAGACGCGGCGCTGCCGCCAGTTTGGACGGCTCAGATTCATCCCGGTTCCGCCGGACCACGCGAAGGCCAAGGCAATGCCGATCATCAAGCCGAAGGCGTGCGTATCGGTGCCGTAGTAGACGCGGGTGGCGTCGGTGCCAGGGACATAGAGGCCAGCCATCAATGCGGCGGATGCAATTGCGCATCCAGCAGCAATGCCGGTGCGTGTTCGGCGTCTGGTGACGCCGCGCATGAGCAGTAGGAATCCGAAGGGCCACAGAATGTAGAACTGTTCCTCCACCGCTAGGGACCAGAAATTGGCGAACAGTTGGGGTGACGTATGGGCGAAGTAGCTGGACCCGGCGGCGATTTCGAGCCAGTTGTTCGAGAACGTCACCGCTCCGAGCGTCTGGCGGCCGATGCCGACGAGCAGGTCCCGGCCAATGAGGAATCCGAGCGCGGTGCTCGCCATGACGACCACCATCAGGGCCGGAAGCAGACGGCGCGCCCGGCGCAGCCAGAACTGCCTCATCGAGATCCGGCCGGTCGTCGAGAACTCACGCAGCAAAAGGCTCGTGATCAGGAAGCCGGAAACGACGAAGAACACATCGACGCCAAGGAACCCGCCCGGCAGCAAACCCGCGTGCAAGTGATAGACCAAGACCGCGAGCACAGCGATGGCGCGCAACCCGTCCAGACCATTGATACGCCCGGTTTCAGACCGAATCTTGTCCCCGATCTGCCCCTGCCTCCGTACCGACTGCTTGAGAACGCCTTTTTCCATGCTCACTCTCCCCCGGATCCTTACTGCCCTGCTGTCGAACCGGATCACTGTGTCGGCTCTCTCATCAAGGCTAAACGGCCTCGGTGACGAAACCGGGTAGAAGCCCCGGGGACGCGTTGAATTGACCTATTGTTACGTGTGGCAGGGGCGGACCACAGGCAGGAACGCCAGAGGGGGCCTGCATAAGCTGTCAACCGGCGTTGAAGCACAGCGGCGGCGAACTCGGGAGACGATACCGTTGCCGCGGGACCGGCGGTTTTGGCATGTGCTTGTTACTGGGTACCCGGTTGCTCCGACCAACGAGAAGCGTCAGGCTGGGAACTCCGGTAACGGGGGAGATCTCCCGCTACCGGTGGGGCGTTTGAAGGGCCAGATCTCCACCTGAGGGTCCCGGAGGAGCGCTGCGAAATATGCCGTTTCCTCTATGCAGCGGGGGTCTGCTGTGGTTAGCCTCAGTCATGGGTGCAGAGGTAAAGTCCGGGACGTTCAGCCGTGAACAGCGCACGCGCTATCGTGAGCGGCTGTTGGAGAATTTGGATACGTTTGACAAGTTTCTGGTCACGGCGCATTTTGCCGATGACCGGTCGATCGGCCTGGAGTTGGAGCTCAACCTCGTGGATGAGCATTTCGCCCCCACGCTGCGCAATGCGGCCGTCCTGGGTGAGATTGCCAATCCGGCGTTTCAGACGGAAATCGGCGCGTACAACATTGAGCTGAACCATCCGGCTCTGCGGATCGCCGGTGGCGGCCTGCGCGCGCTGGAGGACGGGCTGCGCCGCGAGCTCAACGAGGCCGAGAAGCGGGCCGCGCGTGCAGGTGCCGGGATTGTGATGGTCGGGATCCTGCCGACCCTGACCCGGGAGCTTTTGGACGACGAGAACTGGATGAGTCCGGAGAAACGCTACGCAGCGCTTAACAACTCCGTGCTGCAGGCCCGCGGTGAGGACGTGCTGTTGGACATCAGGGGCATTGAAGCCCTGCGGTTCTACGCCCAAAGTGTGGCACCGGAGGCTGCCTGCACCAGCGTCCAGCTGCATCTTCAGGTCTCTCCCCGAGAATTCCCGGCCGCGTGGAACGCCTCTCAGGTCATCGCCGGCCCGCAGGTTGCACTGGCGGCAAATTCCCCCATTTTCATGGAGAAGCTGCTCTGGCAGGAAAGCCGGGTCGAGGTGTTCAAGCAGGCCATCGACACCCGGCCGCCGGAGATGCGCAACCAGGGCGTGCGTCCGAGAGTATGGTTTGGCGAACGCTGGATCACCTCCGTTTTTGATCTCTTTGAGGAAAACGTGCGCTACTTCCCGGCGTTGCTGCCGGAACTGGCGGAGGAGAGCGGGCAGGCCGGGCCCACGGAGAGCGGAGCGCCGTCGCTGCACGAACTGCGGTTGCACAATGGCACTGTCTACCGGTGGAACCGTCCGATCTTCGAGCCGAGGGGAGAGTCTCCGCACCTGCGCGTGGAAAACCGGCTGCTGCCGGCAGGTCCCACGGTGCTGGATACCGTGGCCAACGCCGCCTTCTACTATGGACTTGTCGAAATGCTGCGCGGTTCCGAACGGCCGGTCTGGTCCCGCATGGCGTTCCGGACGGCCCACGACAATTTCGGGGTGTGTGCCCGGGACGGCCTCGAAGCCACGGTTTACTGGCCCGGCGTGGGGGACGTACCGGTGGACGAGCTGCTGATGCGCCGGCTGCTGCCCATGGCGGGCGAGGGACTCCGGCGCCTGGGAGTGGATGCGGCGTGCGTCGAGAGGTACCTGGGCGTGCTGCGCGAGCGGACCGTCAGCGGACAAAACGGCGCGCGTTGGATGCTGGATGCGGTCCGTCGGTTGGAGGCCGCCGGGCTGAGCCGGCGCGAGGCGCTGGCGGCGATGACCGCGACGTACTCCGCGCGGATGCACAGCAATCAGCCCGTGCATGAATGGGAACCGGTCTAGCACGCGCAGCTACAGACCCCGGTACCGGGGCTGACGCACCCGGAAAAGACCAGCGCACCTGCTGAACCCCACGTGAAGCGGGGGCGCTGCTCTTCTTGCAGGTGCGGCAGTACTTTCAAGCGGGCGGCAGTACTTTCAACCGGGCGGCAGGGTTAGCCGCCAGGACGATTCATCCGTCGTTCGCCGCCAGGAGATTCCCCCGTCGGCCAGGCTCAGCCGGGCCAGAACGGCCGCGTGATCGCTGCCCCCGATGGGCGCGGTGGTGTACCAAGCGGGAGGGAGGTCCGGGCTGCTCAGCACATGGTCAATGGTGGCGAAGGGCGGGACAACCGCTCCGAACGGCCACGTCGGCACCAGCGCCTGCCCCGTTCCGGATCCTGCATCCGTGAATCCAGCGGCCAGCAAATCCCGGAAGCCGGCATGGTCAATCGTTGAATTGAAATCCCCGAGCATCACCTGGGGCGTGCCCGGGCGCGCCGCGTCCCTGACGAGCCGGTAGGTGCGGGCCCACTCGTCCGTCTGATGCGGCCGCGGTGAGGTGATATGGACTGCCGAAAAGAGCACCGGAATCGTGGAGCCCCCATTCTCCACCAGCACCGTTGCCTGGCGCAGACTGTTGTCCTCCGGAACGGGTGCGTCCTCGTGGCGCAGTGGAAAGCGGGAATACAGGCCGCTGCCGCCGGGAACGGGACGGACGTCGCTCTGCGGCAGCTCGAGGGAGAGTCCCGCGTTCCGCAGATCGCGTGCCAGATAGCGGTTCAGGTCCACGACCACCAGAACGTCCACTTTGTACCGGCGGACCGAGGCCACAATATCCTCCGGCGAGGCCTTCGCGTCGCGGGCGTTGATGGACATCACGGTCAGGAACGGCCCTGCCGTGCTGACGGGATGCGCGACGAACCGGGGAACCAGCCAACACAGCTGCAGCACCAGGGTGGCGGCAAAAATGCCGGCAAGAACGCGGTGAAACGCAGCCCGGCTCCGCCTGAAAGTCATCCATGCGCCCGCCGCGGCCACGGTGAGCGGCAGCGGTGAATACGGCGTGAACGTGACGAGTTGGACCCACGGGGTGCCGAGATCATCCGGGACCAGCCGCACAAGCGTCAGCAACACCGTCGGCAGCCCGAGCAGAATGGCCACCGCCGTCCACGACGCTGCGCGCCGGCGCCTGGCCGCCTCTGGTAACGCTGCCGTCGTCTGGCGCTTCATTGCGTCAGCATAACGGCACGCGCGAAGGCGAGGGAAGGCGCGCCCTTTCCGCACCAACGCGCCGCCCGGACAACGGGCCGGTAGGAAGTTTTCCCGCCCGGCGCCTAGACTGTGTAGACCAGCATCGATCCGGCCATCACCGGGGAGCTTCCGGAAGAACTTTTCGGCGCGGACCACGGCGCGGGAATCGGTAGAACCGGACGGGTAAGCCCGTCACAGCAGCAATGAGCGGCCGACGCCGGCAGGTACCTTGGTACCGCGGGCTGCGGTAAGTGAGGTGGTACCGCGGTATCTGTCCTGGTGGCGGCGAGCAATCGCAGCGAAGCCGGGACGGGCGCCGTCCTCGCATCCTGAATGCAGTATTGTTCACTTTTCCCACAGGATGATGAGATGACCCACTACCCGAAGGCCAGTTCCGCCTCCGCCGCTCCGGCCGGGGCTGCCACCGCGCACGTTCCCGCCGCCGCCCGCTTCCCCGAGATCGAGGAGCGGATCCTCAAATACTGGGCCGAGGACGGCACCTTTCAGGCCAGCATCGATCGCCGCGACTCCGCCCTCGCCGGTCAGGCAGTTGGCAGCAACGAGTTCGTCTTCTACGACGGCCCTCCCTTCGCGAACGGTCTGCCGCACTACGGTCACCTGCTGACGGGGTACGTGAAAGACCTGGTGGCCCGCTACCAGACGCAGCGCGGTAAGCGGGTGGAACGCCGATTCGGCTGGGACACGCACGGCCTGCCGGCGGAGCTGGAGGCGATGAAGCAGCTTGGCATGACGGACAAGAAGCAGATCGAAACGATGGGCGTCGACAAGTTTAACGATGCCTGCCGCTCCTCGGTGATGAAATACGCCGGCGAATGGCGGGAGTACGTCACCCGCCAGGCGCGCTGGGTGGACTTCGACAATGACTATAAGACGCTCAACGTCGAGTACATGGAATCCGTGCTCTGGGCGTTCAAGCAGTTGCACGAAAAAGGCCTGACCTACAGCGGATACCGGGTGCTGCCCTACTGCTGGAAGGACGAAACCCCGCTGTCCAACCATGAGCTGCGTATGGACGATGACGTCTACAAGATGCGCCAGGACCAGACCGTGACGGTTACCTTCCCGCTCACGACAGGGGAGTCGGAAATCTCCCGGCGCTTGGCTGGTGTTCTGGCGCTCGCCTGGACCACCACCCCCTGGACGCTGCCCACCAACCTTGCCCTCGCCGTCGGCCCCGACATCAGTTATGTGGTCGTGCCGGCGGGCCCGCACGGAACGCTGGCCGAGCTGTGGGCCACGCCGGCAGGATCCACCGGGCAGCCTGGCGGGGACAGCGGACCGGCGGGGAGCGGGACCGGGACGGTGAACGGTGGTGGTGACAGGCCCGGTCAGCGTTTCCTGATCGCCTCGGATCTGCTGGGCTCCTATGCCAAAGACCTTGGCTATGGTGAGGGGGCCGACGCCGCAGCCGCTGCGGCTGAAGCGGTCGCCGAAACGTTCCGGGGCGCGGAGCTGGCGGGTCTTTCCTACCAGCCGCTCTGGGACTATTTCGCGGACACGGAGAAATACGGCACGGAGAATGCGTGGCGCATTCTGCTGGCCGATTACGTCACCACCACGGACGGCACCGGCATTGTGCACCAGGCGCCCGCCTACGGCGAGGACGATCAGAAGGTCTGCGAACAGGCCGGCATTCCCGTGCTGTTGTCCGTGGACGACGGCGCCAGGTTCCTGCCGCTGTTTGCCGGCGGCGATCTGGACGGGATCGTGGGGCTGCAGGTGTTCGAGGCGAACAAGCCGATCACCCGCGTGCTGCGCGCCGACGGACGGCTGCTGCGGCAGGCCAGCTATGAGCACAGCTACCCGCACTGCTGGCGCTGCCGCAACCCGCTGATCTATCGCGCCGTGTCCTCCTGGTACGTCCAAGTCACAGCGTTCCGGGACCGGATGGTGGAGTTGAACCAGGACATCAACTGGATCCCCGGCAACGTCAAGGATGGCCAGTTCGGCAAGTGGCTCGCGAACGCCCGCGACTGGTCCATCAGCCGCAACCGGTACTGGGGCAGCCCCATTCCGGTCTGGCAGTCCGACGACCCGGAGTACCCGCGCACGGAGGTGTACGGATCGCTGGCAGAGCTCAATGCCGCCTTCGGGCGCCTGCCGCTGAACAAGGAGGGCCGGATTGACCTGCACCGCCCGTTCATCGACGAGCTGACGCGCCCCAACCCGGACGATCCTCGGACGCCGGAGGAGGGCCAGTCCACGATGCGGCGCGTGGAGGATGTGCTGGACGTCTGGTTTGATTCGGGCTCGATGCCTTATGGGCAGGTTCATTACCCGTTCGAGAACGCGGACTGGTTCGACACCCACAACCCGGCGGACTTCATCGTGGAGTACATCGGGCAGACCCGCGGCTGGTTCTACATGCTGCATGTGCTCTCCACATCACTCTTTGACCGGCCGGCGTTCCGGAACGTCATCAGCCACGGCATTGTGCTCGGCTCCGACGGGCAGAAGATGTCCAAGAGCCTGCACAACTACCCGGATGTTTCCGAGGTGCTGGACCGCGACGGCTCGGACGCCATGCGCTGGTTCCTGATGTCCAGCCCGATCCTGCGTGGCGGAAACCTGATCGTGACCGAACAGGGCATCCGCGACGGGGTCCGGCAGGTCATTCTGCCGCTGTGGAACGTGTACAGCTTCTTCACGCTGTACACCAACGCGGCCGGTAACGGGGCCGGCTACGAGGCGGCGCTGCGCTACGACGGTTACACCGACACGATGGACCAATACCTGCTGGCCAACACCGGGGATCTGGTGCGCACCGTCACGGCCATGCTGGACGGCTATGACATTTCCGGGGCCTGCGATGCCCTGCGCGGCTACCTTGACATGCTGACTAACTGGTACGTCCGGCGCAGCCGCCAGCGGTTCTTCGACGAAAACCATGACGCGTTCGACGCGCTGTACACGGCGCTCGAAACCGTCTGCCGCGTGGGCGCGTCCCTGCTGCCGCTGGTCACCGAAGAAATCTGGCGCGGTCTCACCGGGGGCCGTTCGGTCCATCTGACGGACTGGCCGGACGCCGCGCTCTTCGGCGCGAATGCTGCACTCGTGGAGCAGATGGATCGGGTCCAGCAGATCTGTTCGACCGGCTCTAGCCTGCGTAAGGCCGCGAAACTGCGGGTCCGCCTGCCGCTGCAGGAACTGACAGTCGTCGCCCCCGCGGCCGAGAAACTTGCCGGGCACGCCGCGGTCATCGCCGATGAACTCAATATCCGATCCGTGCGGCTGCTGGACCGTGCCGGCGCCGCGCCGGAGCAGTTCGGCATTGAGGAAAAGCTGGTGGTCAACGCCCGCGCGGCAGGTCCGCGGCTGGGCAAGGACGTTCAGCGCGCCATCAAGGGCGCCAAATCCGGCGATTGGTCCGTCAGCGCGGACCGCGTCGTCACTGCAGGAGGGCTGAAGCTGGAACAGCAGGAGTACACGCTGGAGACGGTGGTCGCCGAGTCAGCGGACGGGACCTCCGCCGCGGTGGCGATGCTGCCCGGCGGTGGCTTCGTGGTCCTCAATACCGAGGTGACTCCGGAGCTTGAGGCCGAGGGTACGGCCCGGGACCTGGTCCGTGCCATCCAGCAGGCCCGCAAGGATGCCGACCTTAGGGTCAGCGACCGGATCGTCACCACGGTGTCAGGTCCGCAGGACGTCATCGATGCGCTACATGCCAACGCGGGCCTGGTCCGGAGGGAAACGCTGTCCCTGGCGCTGGAACTGGTGCCCGGAGATATCGACACGACAGTCACGGTTGAACGGACGGCGGCACAATGAGCGGAGCTGACAACATGCACGACGAGTTCTCGGTGGAGAGCGTCTACGCCGAACTGCTGGGGCGGGCGCCGGAAAATAAAATGGAGCCCCGACTGGCACCGCTGTTCCGGGCCATGGATGTGCTGGGAGAGCCGAACAAGGCTTTCCCTGTCATCCATATCACCGGCACAAACGGAAAAACCTCAACTGCCCGGATGATCGAATCGGGCCTGCGCGCGCACGGCCTGCGTACCGGCCGGTACACAAGTCCGCACCTGTCCAAGGTGACGGAAAGGATCAGCATTGACGGCGGGCCCGTCCCGGATGGGACGTTTGTGCGGATCTGGGATGAGATCCGGCCGTATCTGGCGATCGTGGATGCCGAGCTGGAGGCGGATTCGCAGCCGCGGCTGACCTACTTCGAATGCTTGACCATCCTGGCCTTTGCGGTCTTTGCCGACGAGCCGGTGCAGGTGGCCGTGCTCGAGGTGGGGCTAGGTGGGATCACCGACGCAACCAACGTTGCGGATGGTCTGGTGGCCGTGGTGACGCCGATCTCGCTGGACCATACCGAGCTGCTGGGGGACACCACGCGCGATATTGCGCTGGAAAAATCCGGCATCATCAAGGAAGGCGCCTTCCTGGTCAGCGCGGCCCAGCCCGTTGACGCCGCCCAGGTGCTGCTGGAAGCGGCGCGCGACAAGAACGCCGAGTTCCGCTTCGAGGGGGTCGAGTTCGGGGTCGAGTCCCGCGCTGTCGCCGTGGGCGGCCAAATGCTGACGGTGCAGGGTCTGGCCGGACGCTATCCGGATCTCGTGCTCCCGCTCCACGGGGCGCACCAGGCGGAAAACGCCGCCGTCGCCGTCGCGGCACTTGAGGCGTTCTTCGGCGGCGGAACCAAGGAACTGGATATCGACGTCGTCCGCGAAGCCTTGGAAACGGTGACCTCGCCCGGTCGGCTGGAAGTGGTGCGCACGGCTCCGACGGTGCTGGTGGACGCCGCCCACAATCCTGCCGGCATTGCCGCCAGCGCCGAGGCGTTGCAGGAAGCCTTCGCGCTCAGCAAGCTGGTCGTCGTGCTGGGCGTACTGCAGGAAAAGGACGCGGAGGGAATCCTGCGCCAGCTGCGCGAATCCTATGGCGACGAGGCGGCGGAAATCTGCCTGACGCAGTCGAAATCGCCGCGGGCTATGCCGGCGGGGGAGCTCGCTGAACTGGCCTCGGATCTGGGCTGGAACGAGGAAAACATCCACGTCGCCGAAGGGCTCGACGACGCGATCGAGTGGGCCGTGGAACGCGCCGAAAGCCACAATGACCTGGCCGGCGGGGTGCTGATCACCGGCTCCATCACGGTGGTTGCCGAGGCCCGTATCCTGCTGGGCAAGGAAGGGATCTAAATGGCTCGTCTGACCAAGGCACAGCGCGCGTGGCGCCCCGGTATGCCGAAGAAGCGGCGCTCCACGAAGGTGATGTTTGCCTCCGTGGTGCTGGCGCTGGAGGCCTTTGTTGCCTTCTTCGCCACGCTTGCCGTTTTCGGGCTCCGAGCCAAGGACATGTCCCAGCCGCTGATCCTGGTGGCCGGCATTGTTCTGAGCATCGTACTGATCTCGGCGTGCGCCTTCGTTTCCCGGAAGTGGGGGCCGACGCTGGGCTGGATTCTGCAGCTGGTGCTCATTGCGGCCGGTTTCCTGGAGCCGATGATGTTTGTCATCGGTGTGCTTTTCGCGCTGGCCTGGTGGTACGCGCTGCGGACCGGAATCCGGATCGACCGGGAAAACGCCCGGAGGGACCGCGAGCAGGCCGAATGGGATCAATCCCACCCCACTAAGCCCGTAAACTGACTACTGAATTCCTCCTGTACAAACGCTGCAAATACGATATTGGAGTCACTGTGAGCATTGAGCGCACCCTGCTACTGGTCAAGCCCGACGGCGTCGCGCGGAACCTGTCCGGCGAAATCCTTGCCCGGGTGGAAGCGAAGGGCTATACGTTGGTCGAGCTGAAGAAGACCGCTGCCACCCGGGAACAGCTGGAACAGCACTACGAGGAGCACGTCGGTAAGCCGTTCTATGAGCCGCTGGTGAAGTTCATGCTGAGCGGACCCGTGGTGGCCGCTATCTTCGAGGGCCACCGCGTCATCGAAGGCTTCCGCTCACTGGCCGGCACCACGGATCCGACCACGGCGGCGCCCGGTACCATCCGCGGTGACTTCGGCCGCGACTGGGGGCTGAAGGTGCAGCAGAATCTGGTGCACGGCTCAGACTCGGTCGAGTCGGCGGAACGCGAAATCGCCATCTGGTTCGCCTGAACCATCCCGGGGCCCTTGTCCGCCAGGACCCGGGCCGATCGCGAGCCTTGTCCGCCAGGACCCGGGTCTACCCTCCCGACTTACCCTCGCGGGGAAGAGGTGGTTAGCCGGCCCCGCCGCCAACGAAGAGATTCACGAAGCGGAAAAAGATGCTTGCGGCGACGCCGAGATAGAGCAGACCAATAATTACCCAGGCCCAGTCGGCAAGGAACCTCGTCACACCGGCAGGCGCCGGAATGACGCCGTGTTGAACGTTGCGGACCGTGGTCCAGACGAAAAGCGGAATCATCATGGCCCAGACCACCATGCAATATGGGCACAGAATGCCAATAGCGTACAATGCCTGCGACCAGAGCCAAGCGATCATAATCATCCCGAGGGTGACACCTGTCTGCAGCCCGATCCAGTACGATCGGTTCATCCGGGCCCCTGCGAACAGCACCATGGCGGTCGTGATGATGATCGCAAAGGCGAAGACGCCTATCAGCGGATTCGGGAAACCGAACAGCTCGGCCTGATGCGTTGCCATCACCTTCCCGCAGGAAATCCATGGGTTCACGTCGCAGCTGGTAACGGCATTGGGGTTCTTGTAGAGTTCCAGCCGGTCCAGCACCAGCGCTCCAGAGGCCAACCACGCGACGACGCCCGTAATCAGCAGCAGCCAAGCGAACGGCTTTCGCCGGGTCAGCAGCGGAAGGCGTGTTTCGACGTCATCGGAATGGCTAGGAGCGGCAATCGGGGGCGCAGTTCGGGACGCCGTAGCGGTGCGCGGGCCGTTCCGCGACCCGGTGCCTGTGGTCAACGTGGTGCCTGCGGCATTTTTTGGCCGGGCCATTTTCACCTGTTTCGTTGGTATGCGGATCTGTCCCGATTGTAACCCGATCACCTTCCTGCTGCCCGGGCATGAAACCAACCGGCGCGCCGACGAACGATGGTGAAGGCACCAGTGCGACCAGGGCGCGGGCCGTTCAACGGCGCTGGAATACGGACAGCCGGGCGTCCCGTATGAGACAATGAACTTGGCTGGCACCCGATCCATATGCGGGTTACGGTCCAATCGCAAGCTTTCAAGCTCGCCGGTGACGCACCGGGAGCGGACGGGGTGAAGATACCCGCCGTGTTCCGATATCCACCGCGCGGCCCCTGCTGGGCAGACCACCAGCGGGAGAGGGAACATGCAATTGGCTTTCGAGTGATGCCGCACCCCAATGATGGTGCGACCTTGAAAGTATCCAGATGACTTCTGTCAACGCCCGCGGGTTTTGACTATTTCGCCCTCCTGGGCGCCGGATGTGGCGACGCCTCAAGGGCTGGAGTAATGCCACAGATGGATAAAGACCAGACGTTCACAGGGACCGACGCGGCGGAGGATGCCGCAGTACCGGCAGACGCCGAGGCAGAACCAGCGGTGAAGCGTGCGGTGCGCAGCCGACGCAAGGTTGTCACGACGGACAACGGCGGGACGAACCCCGTGGAGCCGGGTGCGGCGGTGGCCGAAACCGCCCAGGCCATGCAGAGCTCGGAGAGCGTTGAGGGCTCAGGCCTTGCGGAAACCACGGAGGCTGGCCCCGTGACGGAGGCGTCGGTGCGGAAAGCATCGGTGCGGCGCAGCCGGGCGAGGAAGGTCACCGGCCCGGCAGCGGCCGATAACGGCGCAACGACCCCGGTCGGGATGGCCCCGGCACAGACGGTGCTCCCCGAGGTGACATCAGAGACGGCCGGCAGCGCGGTTGCTGCTCCCGTGGAGCGTTTCTCCCCTGCAGTTCCGACAGCCGAAATTCCTACGGCGGTTCCTGCCAACGGGATTCCCACAGTGGTTCCGTCCGCCGGAATCTCCGCAGGCGGAACTGACGGAACCGGCGAAACCGCCGCGAAGGCGCCGAAGCGTCCGGCCCGCCGCCGTGCTTCCTCGCCGGCAGCCTCCCCTGCCGTCACGGTTGCCACCGGTCCGGCCGAGCCCGCCGCTCATCCTGCTCCCGCCGCTCATCCTGCTCCCGCCGCTCATCCTGCTCCCGCTGCTCATCCTGATCCCGCCGCTGTTGCGGTTTCAGCTGAGCCGGGCGCTGGCGCTGTGGCTGCGGAAGCCGTCGTACCTGAAGAAGTCTCCGTGCCCGCAGCACCAGATGACGCCGCGCCGGCGACTGCGCCTGACGCTCCTGCGACTGGCGGGCCTGCGACGTCCGCGGGCGCGCCTGCGGCGGCACCGACTGCAGCAGACGCAGAGTCCGCGGCCGCACCCGCTGCGGAGCCGACGCAGAGCCCGCTCTTCCTGACGCCGGGCCTGTCGGTGCTGTTCCAGGCCCCGGACCTAAGTGCCGTGGTTGTTCCGGCCTCGACCAAGATCGCCGACGCCGCCGACTCCACCGACGAGGACGAAGATTCTGAGACCAGCGAAAACGGCCGTCGACGGCGCCGCGGCCGAACCCGTCGGGGACGCTCCGAGGACACCACTGATGAAGGCACGGATTCCGCCCGGACCGGTGACGATACCGGTCAGGACAACAGCGACAAGGGAGCCGACGGCGTAACCTCTCGTCGCCGTCGTCGTCGTCGCCGCGGCGATCAGGACCTGGAACTGACCGGCGGCACCGATGAGGACCCGCCCAACACGGTGACCCGCGTCCGTGCCCCGCGGCAGCCGTCCGAGGCTCCGGTCTCGAACAAGGTCACCAGCCTTCGCGGATCCACCCGGCTTGAGGCCAAGAAGCAGCGCCGGCGCGAATCCCGCGACACCGGCCGCCGCCGCCAGGTCATCACCGAGGCCGAATTCCTGGCCCGGCGGGAATCCGTGGACCGCACCATGATCGTCCGCCAACGCGACGAACGGATCCAGATAGGCGTGCTCGAAGACGGCATCCTCGCCGAGCACTTCGTCTCCAAGACGCAGCAGGACTCGCTGATCGGCAATGTTTATCTTGCCAAGGTCCAGAATGTGCTGCCGAGCATGGAAGCCGCCTTCGTGGACATCGGACGCGGACGCAACGCCGTGCTGTATGCAGGTGAGGTCAACTGGGAAGCCTCCCGGTTGGACGGGCAGGCGCGCCGGATCGAAAACGCGCTCAAATCAGGGGACTCCGTGCTGGTCCAAGTGACCAAGGACCCTGTCGGCCACAAGGGCGCGCGGCTGACCAGCCAGATCTCGCTGCCGGGCCGTTACTTGGTCTACGTCCCGGGCGGTTCCATGACGGGTATTTCCCGCAAGCTCCCCGACGTGGAGCGGAACCGGCTCAAACGGATCCTGAAGGACCATCTGCCGGAAAACGCCGGCGTCATTGTCCGTACCGCGGCCGAGGGCGCCAGCGAAGAAGAGCTCACGCACGACATCAACCGGCTGCGCGCGCAGTGGGAAGGGATCGAGGCGCAGGCCACGTCGACCAAAACGCTCGCTCCGGAAATGCTGTACGGCGAACCAGACCTGACCATCAAGGTGGTCCGCGATGTCTTCAACGAGGACTTCAGCAAGCTCATCGTCTCCGGCGAAGAGGCATGGGACACGGTCGAGGCCTATGTGACGTATGTGGCCCCGGATCTGGTGGATCGGCTGGAGAAATGGACCAAGGGCGAGGATATCTTCGCCGCGTTCCGCATCGAGGAGCAGATCGCCAAAGCATTGGAGCGCAAGGTGTTCCTGCCGTCCGGCGGCTCCCTGGTGATTGACCGCACCGAGGCAATGACCGTCGTCGACGTCAACACCGGCAAGTTCACCGGTTCCGGCGGAAACCTCGAAGAAACCGTCACCAAAAACAACCTGGAGGCGGCCGAAGAAGTTGTACGGCAGCTGCGACTGCGGGACATCGGCGGCATCATTGTCATCGACTTCATCGACATGGTGCTCGAATCCAACCGTGACTTGGTGCTCCGCCGGCTGGTCGAGTGCCTGGGCCGGGACCGGACCAAACATCAGGTGGCGGAAGTGACGTCGTTGGGCCTGATCCAGATGACGCGTAAGCGGATGGGTACGGGGCTGCTGGAGGTGTTCGGCGAGCAGTGTGAGGCCTGCGCCGGCCGCGGCGTCGTTACGCATGAGGTTCCGGTGGAACACCGACGCCCGCATACGGCGACGGCGGAACAGCACCTTCCGTCAGCCCGCAATGAGCAGCCGCGGCAGGAACCGGCCCGCTCACCGCGCGAGAAGAAGCGCCGCAGGGGCCAACAGGCCGTTGAAACCGAGATATGGGATGCGCCGGTGAACGAGCCGGTCGACGCAGAGCGACAGGCCAAGGCGACGGCGGCCCGGGCCGCCCTGGCCACGATCGCCGCGGCCACCCATGCCGTGCATCATGAGGGCGCAGAGCATCAAACCGCCGTGCAGCCCGACGGCACAGGCCGGCAGGCGGCTGTACCGCGGCAGGACGACCGGAGCACATTGGGACAGCGCCAGCTGGACCAGAACAGGCAGCCGGGCAAATCGCAGGCAGCGGACGCTGAATCGGCGGGCACCTTCGCCGCGAATGCTCCGTCGGGGGATGCGCTACCCGGGAATGCTCTGCCCGCGAACACGGCGCCCGGGAACGCGCTGGCCGCCGGCGAGGGCAGGCCGGCCGCGTCTGTGCTGAATATCGGCGGGGAAGCAATTGAACTGCCGCACGGCACGAGCCGGCAGCCGGGGTCCCCGGTGGATCCGTCGCAGGCCCTGGCCGGTCTCGCCCAGGTTCTCGATCACCTGTCGGAGGGACCCACCGGGGAGGTCCCGGATCATTCGGGCCTGGACGCAAACGGTCAGCCACTGCGCACGAGTGAACGCCGCGGCCGCCGTAACCGCGGCGCCAGCCGCGCACAGGGATCGGCCAACGCGAACGAGGTCCAGCAGCGTACATCCGGGACCACCCGGCAGGCCAATTCCTCGGATATTGGAGCTCCAGGACATTCCGTGCATGTTCCGGCCAAGCCCGCCCAGGCTCCCCAGTCCGCAGCGAAGACCGCAGCGAAGACCACCGCGCCGATCATTCTCGGCGTTGGAGTGCCGGCCTCCGAACTGTAGGCCTTCCGCTGCATACCTTGCGGCAGACATGCAGGCGTGGTATTGCCTGTGGCCACCATTTCTGGCAGTGCGGCAGAACCGTCACGGGGCTCGCTATATTGCTGTGAGCTATATCGTTGTGATCAGGGCGGGGGACCGCGAAGCCCTCGGCCTGAACATCGCCGGTCGTCGGTTTTTCTCGGTTTTGCAGTCGTCCGGAACCTTCACTAACGGGCGCGGCTTCAAGGCTGGCAGGACGAGGCGGCGGCATCGGCTAGTGTTGGTTTCCGACACGGGGTGCCGCGCCAAAGGGCCGGTTGAGATCCAGACCCGTTGAACCTGCCCGGTCAGCGCCGGCGAAGGGATGTCCGTCCATGCGCAGCAACCAGCAAAACAACCAGCAGGCCAACCAGCAAACCAGCCAGCAGCACCGCAGCCCGGATCCGCGGCCCGCTCTGAACCGGGTGCCGCGCGTGCTCAGCATCGCCGGCTCCGATCCTTCCGGTGGGGCAGGCATCCAGGCGGACCTGAAGAGTATTGCGGCGAATGGCGGCTACGGCATGGCTGCCATCACGGCCTTGACGGCGCAGAACACCCGGGGCGTTAGGTCGGTCCATGTTCCCCCCGTCGGATTTCTCAAGGAACAGTTGGACGCCGTCACCGAGGACATTGAGATCGATGCGGTCAAGATCGGCATGCTCGGGGACGCTGACGTGATCGACACGGTCGCCCGATGGTTGACACGGACCCGGCCCTCCGTCGTCGTTCTTGATCCGGTGATGGTGGCCAGCAGCGGAGACCGTCTGCTGCCGGCCAATGCCGAGCATGCGCTGCGGGAGCTCCTGCGGCAAGCCGATCTGATCACGCCGAACCTCCCGGAGCTTGCCGTGCTGGTCGACGAGCCGCCGGCACGCAGCTGGGACGATGCGCTGGCGCAGGGCAAGCGGCTGGCGGCGGGCAGTGACGTGCGCGTGCTGGTCAAAGGCGGGCACCTGGACTCGCAGGACTGCCCGGATGCCCTGGTGTCCCCGGACGGCTCGGTGCACCAGTTCAGGGCGTCCCGCGTGCCCACCCACAATACGCATGGCACCGGCTGCTCGCTTTCCGCCGGCCTCGCCACGGTGCAGGCGCAGCTGGGGGACTGGCCGGCCTCCCTGCAGCGTGTCAAGGCGTGGCTGCAGGGTGCACTGGAGCACGCGGACGAACTCCAGGTCGGCGGGGGCCACGGCCCGGTCAATCATTTTCAGTCGCTCTGGGCGCACCGGCCACCGGCAGACGGCGAGTTCTCAGGCCAGTTGTGGCAGGAAATCGCCGGCGTGCGCCGCGACATCTTCGGGTTGGATTTCATCAGGGCCTTGGGCGACGGCAGCCTGCACAGGCGGCACTTCGAGTACTATCTGGCCCAGGATGCGCTGTATCTCAACGGGTACTCACGCGTGCTGGCGCGGGCCAGCGCCCTGGCGCCGACCGAGGAAGAACAACTTTTCTGGGCCAACTCGTCCCGGCAGTGCCTGCTGGTGGAGACAGAGCTGCACCGCAACTGGCTGGGCGGCCAACTGGCGGATGCAGCGCCGGGCCCGGTGACCAAGGCTTACCTCGATCATTTGCTCGCGGCCAGTGCCGGCGGCAGCTATGCGGAACTCGTGGCGGCCCTGCTGCCGTGTTATTGGCTGTATGCGGACGTGGGAGCGACGCTGCACGACCAGTTCCGTGCGGACCAACCGGCCGACGACGGCGAGCACCCGTATGCGGCTTGGCTGACCACCTACGCGGATGAAGACTTCGCGGCCGCCACCCGGAGGGCAATCTCCATCACGGACCAAGCTGCACGGAACGGCTCGACGGGGGAGCGGGAGCGGATGCGGCAGGCGTTCGGCGGCTCAGCCCGCCTCGAACTGGCATTCTTCGACGCGCCGAGGCTGTATTCCCAGTAGTGCCATTCCCAGTAGCGCGATCGCCCATACCGCGATTCCCCGCGGCGCGCCGGGCAGCCTGTCGCGGGAACCGGGCGCATTCGGGCTATGCTTACGAAGCACGGTTCCGGTGACGGGGTGATGCGGTTCCACTTGGTGGCGTCCTCACATACAGTCTCCGAGGACCAGTCTCATTTGCGGCCGAGGGTAGATTTAGCGTATTCTTGTTCTTCGGTGCTTACGCCAGTACAGGGCATTTACTCCTTTGAGAGGTCCTCGGCGTCGAGGCACGGTGCGAAAACGCGAAGTGTTCATGAAACTGTTGATACGGCAGGAACAGGGAGCGGTGAGCACAGCTGGTATCCGGTCATGATCTTCCGGGTCCGCACGCAAACTTTGTAATAAACGTCGAGAGAAGTGAGTTCCACAGTGGTGTACGCGATTGTCCGCGCAAGCGGCCGCCAAGAGAAGGTTTCCGTTGGAGACTTCGTAACCCTGAACCGCGTCCCCGGTGGAGCCGGCAGCACATTCGAGCTGCCCGCTTTGCTCCTGGTTGATGGTGATAAAATCACCTCTGCCGCGCAGGACCTGGCTAAGATTAAGGTTACGGCTGAGATTCTGGAGGATCTTCGGGGACCGAAGATCGTTATCCAGAAGTTCAAGAACAAGACCGGCTACAAGAAGCGCCAGGGTCACCGTCAGGAACTGACCAAGGTAAAAATCACCTCGATCGCGTAGTTACGATCCCGCGGTTTAGTCGTCTTTAGTCGAAAAGGTAGGCATTTCAAATGGCACATAAAAAGGGTGCGAGTTCCACTCGCAACGGCCGTGACTCTAACGCCCAGTACCTGGGTGTAAAGCGTTTCGGTGGTCAGGTAGTTTCCGCCGGCGAGATCATCGTCCGCCAGCGTGGAACGCACTTCCACCCAGGCGCCGGGGTCGGTCGCGGTGGCGACGACACGCTGTTCGCGCTGATGGCAGGTGCTGTTGAATTCGGCACCGCCCGCGGCCGCCGGGTCGTGAATATCGTTACCGCTGCCGCTGCGCAGTAGCAGCAAGGACGGTAACACCAAACGCTTTTCGCAGTGGAGCGGGCCGCTTGGCTCGCTCCACTGGCTTTTAACTGCAGCGTTTGCTTTAACCGCAGCATCTGTTTTAACTGCGGCGTTTGTTTTGCATGAATTGCTTTACTGCCCGCGGATAGAATTGCCGCAGGGCAGAACTACTCAAGGAGAATCTATTGGCCAGCTTTGTTGACCGGGTTGTATTGCACGTATCCGGCGGGTCGGGTGGCCATGGCTGCGTCTCGGTCAAACGGGAAAAATTCAAGCCGCTGGGTGGGCCCGACGGCGGCAACGGCGGCAACGGCGGCGACGTCATCCTGCGCGTTTCGGCCAACACGACCACGCTACTGGACTATCACCACGCCCCGCACCGGCACGCCAGCAACGGCGGTCCCGGCATGGGTGACTGGCGCAACGGCAAGACCGGCGAGACCCTGATCCTCGAGGTTCCGACCGGAACCGTCGTCAAGAGCAAGGACGGCGATGTGCTGGCCGATCTGGTGAGTGAGGGCGCCGAATATATCGCTGCCGCCGGCGGCCAGGGCGGACTGGGCAACTCCTCTTTATCCTCACAGAAGCGCAAAGCCCCCGGATTTGCGCTTCTCGGCGTCCCCGGCGACGCCGGAGATGTGGTCCTTGAGCTGAAAAGCATCGCCGATATCGCGCTGGTCGGATTCCCCTCCGCCGGTAAATCGAGCCTCATCGCCGCGATGTCCGCGGCGCGGCCGAAGATCGCCGACTATCCGTTCACCACGCTGATCCCGAACTTGGGCGTTGTCCAGGCCGGGGACGTTCGCTTCACCATCGCAGACGTGCCCGGGCTGATTGAGGGTGCCAGCGAGGGCAAGGGACTGGGACACCACTTCCTGCGCCATGTCGAGCGCTGCGCGGCCCTGGTGCATGTGCTGGATTGCGCGGTGCTCGAATCCGACCGTGATCCGCTCAGCGACCTCGCGATCATCGAGCAGGAGCTGGACCGTTACGCCGTCGACATGAGTTTTGCTGGTTCGGACGGCGAGGTCGTTCCGCTGAACGCACGGCCCAAGCTGGTCGCCCTCAATAAGATCGACACCAAGGACGGCCGCGACATGGCCGAATACGTCCGGGGCGATCTCCAATCCCGCGGCTACAAGGTCTTTGAAATCTCCGCAGTCAGCCACGAGGGCCTGCGTGAATTGGGCTTCGCGATGGCCGAAATTGTCAAAGCCGCCCGCGAGGACGTTAAGGCCGAGGCAGCCCGGGTGGCCGTTCCGGTTCTGCGTCCCCGGGCCGTCAACGACGGCGGATTCACCATCCGCCGCGAGGAAAAGAATCTGGAGCCGCTGTTCCGTATTCTGGGCGCTAAGCCGGTGCGCTGGGTGCTGCAGACTGACTTCAACAATGAGGAAGCAGTCGGCTATTTGGCGGACCGGCTGGCCAAGCTCGGTGTGGAGGACAAACTCTTCAAGGCCGGGGCCACGCCCGGAGTCACGGTCATTATCGGCGAGGGTGACGGCATGGTCTTCGATTGGGAACCCACCATGATGGGCGGGGCCGAGCACCTTGCATCCCCGCGCGGCACCGACATCCGGATGGCGGATTTCGGTGACCGGCCGACCCGTACCCAAAAGCGCGAAGAGCAGCAGGAGCGCAAGGATGCCAGGGCGGCCACGCGGGTGGAGCTGGAGGCCGAGCGTAAGTCCGGTGTCTGGACCGGGACGCCCGGGCCCGGCAAGAAGGCTGCGCCGCTGCGTGAAAGCCAGCTGGTCGAGGATGGTGCACTGGACCACGACGGCGATGACTCCTAAGGCGCAGCTGGAGCCGGGGCGTCCGGCGGCAGCACAGCTGCGGGACCGCTCCGGGCTCGCCACCGCCGGCCGGATCGTCGTTAAGGTCGGCTCGTCGTCCCTTACCACCGTGGCCGGCGGAATTTCTGAGCGCGCTCTGGTGTCGCTGGTGCAGGTGCTGGCCGAACGCCGACTGCAGGGCACCGAGGTGATTCTGGTCTCTTCCGGAGCGATCGCCGCCGGACTGGCTCCGCTCGGGTTGGCCCGACGGCCCAAGGACTTGGCCACCCAACAGGCTGCGGCCAGCGTGGGCCAGGGATTGCTGATGGCCCGGTACAGCCAAGCGTTCGCCGCGCACGGTGTCACGGTCAGCCAGGTCCTGCTGACGGCGGAAGATCTGACCCGCCGGACGCAGCACGTCAACGCCCACCGCGCTTTGGAACGGCTGCTGCACCTGGGCGTCGTGCCGATTGTGAACGAAAACGACACGGTGGCCACGCACGAAATCCGCTTTGGCGACAACGACAGGCTCGCGGCATTGGTTGCGCACCTGGTCAAGGCCGAGGCACTGGTGCTGCTCTCCGACGTCGATGCGCTCTATGACGGGCCGCCGCAGCACGGGGCGCAGCGGATCAGCCACGTTGCCGGACCTGCGGATCTGGCAGGCGTGACGATCGGTACCGCCGGTAAGGCCGGCCTCGGCACCGGCGGGATGGCCACCAAGGTCGAAGCGGCCGCCATCGCCGCTGATACCGGCATCCCCGCGCTGGTGACATCCGCGGCCAACGCGGCCGCGGCGCTGGCCGGCGCCGACGTCGGCACCTGGTTCAGCGTCAATGGCGCGCGCCGCCCGGTGCGTCTGCTCTGGCTGGCTCATCTGGCCGATATCCGCGGCACGCTGACGCTCGATGACGGCGCCGTTAAGGCCGTTCGAGAGCGGCACAAGTCCCTGCTGCCGGCTGGCATAACGGCTGTCAGCGGCAATTTCGAAGCCGGTGACGCCGTCGAACTTGCCGACTTGAACGGAGTGGTTGTGGCGCGCGGACTGGTCAACTATGCGGCCGCCGAACTCCCGCAGATGCTGGGCCACGGCACCAAGGAGCTGGCCCGGGCGCTGGGCCCGGAATATGAACGCGAAGTTGTTCACGTTGATGATCTGGTACTGCTCTGAGACACGCTTGGCCTAAACTTGTGCCATGACTGAGCTGGCTGTGGAACAGAATGTGACCGAAGCGGTGTACGCCATCGCGGACCGGGCCCGGACGGCATCGCGCCGGATGGCGCATGCCAACCGCTCCTGGAAGGACCGGGCACTGCTGGCGATCGCTGCCGCCCTCGGGGAGCACCGCGGCCGGGTGCTCGCGGCCAATGCCCTGGATCTGGCCCGGGGACGGGGTGACGGAACATCCGCTGCCATGCTCGACAGGCTCACTCTGACGGAGGACCGGATGGCAGGGCTTTCCCAGGCGCTGGAAAATCTTGCGTCGCTGCCGGATCCCGTGGGCAACGTGGTCCGAGGTCAAACCCTGCCCAACGGCCTGCGGATGCGCCAGGTGAACGTCCCGTTGGGCGTGGTGGCAGCCATCTACGAGGCACGGCCCAATGTCACCGTCGACATCGCCGGGCTCGCGCTTAAAAGCGGCAACGCCGTCATCCTTCGCGGCGGCAGTGCCGCCGCGAAGACCAACGAAGCACTGCTGGGCATCCTGCGCGACGCGCTGGAAGAGTCCGGGCTTCCCGCCGACGCCGTGCAGAGCGTTGACCGCTACGGCCGGGAAGGTGCGGATGCTCTGATGCGCGCACGCGGCCGTGTGGACGTGCTCATTCCCCGCGGTGGCCGGGATCTGATCCAGTCGGTGCTGAACAACGCGTCCGTACCGGTGATCGAGACGGGCGAGGGGAACGTGCACATCTTCATCGACAAATCGGCGTCCGCCAAGATGTCGGTGGACATTCTGCTCAATGCGAAGACCCAGCGCCCGAGCGTCTGCAACACGGTGGAGACTTTGCTGGTCCACAGCGAAGCCACCGTGCTGCCGGAGGTCCTGACAGCGCTTTCCGCGGCCGGTGTCCGGCTGCACGTGGATGAACGCATCATGGCGGCCCTGCCCGCCGGACTGAAAGCCGTGCGGGCCGACGATGAAGACTGGGGACGGGAGTATATGGACCTCGATCTGGCCGTGGCCATGGTCGACTCCGTGGACCAGGCGGTCAGCCACATCCGTCGCTGGAGCACAGGCCACACCGAAGCCATCCTGACCAACGATCTGGCGAACGCGGAGCGGTTCATCGCAGAGGTGGACTCAGCCGCAGTGATCGTCAACGCCTCCACCCGGTTTACCGACGGCGGCGAAATGGGGTTGGGCGCTGAGGTCGGCATTTCGACGCAGAAACTCCATGCCCGCGGACCCATGGGTTTGACCGAGCTGACCACGACCAAATGGATTGTGCAGGGCGAAGGTCAGGTCCGGAGCTAGTGTCAGGATTGTTTGGGTAATGCCCGACGGCGGCGCCCGGAGCGTCCGGGTGCCGGCGGCGGCCCGTTCGCGTAACATTAGCTTCAGGACACACCACCGACGGTGCGGGTGCATTCCCGGAATGTACCTGCCATTGATACTTAGGGGAGAAATATGTTGACCCAGCTTGCTGGCGTTCTCGCAGCTGCCACCGAACATGAGGAAAAAGCGCCGCTGTTGATGCCGTGGTGGATGTTTGGCGTGTCGATTTTCGTCGTTTTGCTGGTGCTGATGTTTATCACCCTCTCCTTCACCAATATGGGTAACCGGCACACCGCGGTCGATGAGAGCGCCGATCCGCACCGCCAGCACACGAACAAGCACGACCATGGCGAGGGCGAAAAGATTTCCCATTCCTGACATATCGCCATCCGCACAACCGGTGAACGGGTCCGCGCGTCGCTTCCGACTGGGCGTCATGGGCGGGACCTTCGACCCTATTCATCACGGTCACCTCGTCGCTGCGAGTGAGGTCGCCGCCGTGTTTAATCTCGACGAGGTTGTTTTTGTACCCACCGGGCAGCCATGGCAGAAGGACAGACAGCAGGTCAGCACGCCGGAACACCGCTACCTGATGACGGTTATTGCGACGGCATCCAACCCGCGGTTCACGGTGAGCCGGGTCGATATCGACCGGCCCGGTCCCACCTTCACCATCGACACGCTGCGGGACTTGCGCCGGATGCGTCCGGAGGCTGATCTGTTCTTCATTACGGGCGCGGACGCCATGGCACAGATCATGTCCTGGAAGGAAAACGACGAGCTGTGGTCGTTGGCGCACTTTGTTGGTGTGACGCGTCCCGGCCACGTCCTCGACGGCATGGGCCGCTCCGACGTCAGTTTGTTGGAAGTGCCGGCAATGTCAATCTCGTCCACCGATTGCCGCAATCGCGTCCAGGAACAGAACCCGGTTTGGTATCTGGTCCCCGATGGAGTGGTGCAGTACATCGCGAAATACGGGCTATACCTTGAATCAGGACACAACGGTGTGGGTTCCAATCAACAAGTGAGTTCCAGTACTGAATGAGTAGCAAATGAGCAAGGAATCAGACCCGGTGCCCGGTCGCAGGGAAGGCAGACCCGCGCAAGGTCCTTCGGAGCAGCCGAGCGCCGCTGCCGTTGACCAGGGCCCTGTACTGCCGACCCGGCGTGCCCTCCGTTTGGCCCGGCTGGAGGCCGAACGCGGAACCTCTTTCGGCGACACCTCTTCCCGGGGCGCCGGTCCGGCCGTGGAAAGTTCCTTGAGCGTCGAGGAAGCAGTCGCGGCGGCGCACGCATTGGTCGAGGACGCGCGCGAGCAGATTGACAACCTGCCGGCCGCCGCGACGGCCGATCCGCTGGCCGTGGATCCTGACATCATGGCTCAGCAACGTGCCATGGCCGAACGCGCCGAGGTGCTCAACCGGCACACCCAGGCCAGGGAGTGGCTGGCGCAGGACAGCATCCAGAGCAACCCACCAATCAGTGATCCGGCAGCTGCCCACAATCTGGCCATGGTGACCCCGCTGGAGTTTATCCGCGTGCCTGGCATCGACAGGCCCGTCATGCGGCCGCCGACCACCTCCCATATTCCCGTGGTTTCACGACTGATGCCGCTTACGCGCACCGGGCCCGCGTCGTCTCCGGCTGTTCCTGCCGCGGATGTACCGGCACAGTCGCCCACCCGGGATCAGCTGCCGGCTGCTGCATTCGAGCGAACCGAAAGGCCGCCGCTGCCGGCAGGAAGTGCTCACGGTCTGGAGCCGCTGGACGCCGTAACCGCGGGCTTGGGACGGCTTCAGCGCAACAGACTGATCCTTTGGGGCGCAATTTTGATAGCAGCCGTGGCTCTTATCACCGGATTTATATTGATCATTACCGGACTGGCCCGCTAGGCCACACCGCCCAACCAGAAGGAAATCAGTGACCGCAACAGAAAGTTCCGTCGCCATCGTCAGGGCAGCCGCCCGGGCAGCCTCGGACAAGCTCGCCCTGGACATCATTGCCTTGGATGTGAGCGACGTACTGGCCATCACGGACATCTTCTTCATCGCGTCCGCGCCCAGCGAACGGCAGGTGAACGCCATTGTCGACGGCATCGAAGAGGAACTGATCAAGGCGAACCTTCGCCCGGTCCGCCGAGAGGGCCGCTCCGGCGGCCGTTGGGTTCTGCTGGACTATGCCGAAGTGGTGGTCCACGTCCAGCACGAAGAGGACAGGATCTTCTACGCGCTGGAGCGCCTCTGGAAGGACTGCCCCGTCATTGACCTGCAGCTTGAGGCCGAGGACACATCGGCGAAGGCGGATGCCCAGGGTGCTGCGGAGGCCGGACCCGCTGCCGCCGATGGATCAGCGGACCCGGCAGAGTAGCACCCGGACCACAACGTGAAGAGTTCAGGATTGTCACAATCCGCCGGTGAACGCCGGCGGATTGTTTTCTGGCGCCACGGGCGGACCCGGTGGAACGCGCAACGCCGCTTTCAGGGCCAGGCGGACATAGCGCTCGACGACGTTGGCCGCGCGCAGGCGGACAAGGCAGCCGCTCTGCTGGCCGCCGTCGGGCCTTCCCTTATCGTCTCGTCGGATCTTCGGCGTGCCCGGGACACCGCGCAGGCCCTGGCGGATCTTACCGGGCTGGAAGTTGGAACGGATGTACGGCTGCGGGAGACCTATGCCGGAAAGTGGCAAGGCCTGACGTTCGAGGAGATCGCCGAACGCTATCCGGATGAGGTACTGCGCTGGGAGCGGGATGAGGGTGGAGTGCGGGCCGGCGGGGGCGAGACCCGGGTAGAAGTGGCCGAACGCATGAGACGGGCGGTTCTGGCCGCGCTTAAGGGTCTGGAACCGGGAGGGACCATGGTCGTCACCACGCACGGGGGAGCGGCAAGGGTGGCCATCGCCCGGCTGATGGGACTCCCCTACGTAAACTGGGCCTCATTGTCCGGGCTGTCCAACTGCAATTGGTCCGTGCTGGAGGAACCTGACGGCGGCGTGATTGGGGGACCAGACGGCCCCTGGAAGCTGACTGAACACAACGCGGGCACTCTTCCAGAACCGCAGCTCGAACCCGTCGAAAATTAGCAGTCGGTTCCCGGCCCGAATTTAACCCGCCGCCGTGCGGTCAATACGCCGATTTGGTATCTGGGGATTTACTGTTCTAAGATTGACAAGTTGCTCCGGCGAGGTCGTGAAACTCCGAAACGAAGCAATAGAGATTGGGGCTGTGGCGCAGCTGGTAGCGCACCTGCATGGCATGCAGGGGGTCAGGGGTTCGAATCCCCTCAGCTCCACCAAAAAACCGCTGGAACTCAAGGATATTAAGAGTTCCGGCGGTTTTCTTGTCGTCCGGGTTTTAAGTGCAACCGTCTCGTACTATATCAACGAAATATAGTTGTCCTCATGGAGCCGTCCCAGCAGATCTCGGAAGCGCGCGCGACTGAGCCAGTCAAAACTTGCCGAAGTCAGTGGGGTTGCGCAGCCGAACATCTCCGCCTGAGGCTGGGGTACGTGTGCCGCGACCGGAGACTTTGGCAACAATCCTGAAGGCAACGCGACTGCGACCATCTCTCACTATGGACGCTCACGGTGCTGAGATTCGCCAAGCCGCCGTCCGAAACAGACTCTCTAAAGTCAGAGTTTTCGGCTCCTGCGCAACGGGTGCGGACATGCCGGACAGTGATGTTGATTTGCTGGTCCATGCACCCATGGGCGTTACGCTTCTCGACGTTGCCGGATTCCAAGCGGAGGCGGAAGACATCTTGGGTATTCCTGTAGACGTCATTACTGACGGCAGCAGCGGCTACGGGATGGCTCGCATCCTCACAGAGGAAGCGTCGAGGAAGTTGTCATCTGGGAGACTATTCGCACCAGCATTCCGGTATTCGGTCAACTAATCCAGACGGCATTCGGTAATCGGCATCCGTAATATCAGCAGGCGGAGGCCGGCCGCTTCGAATGGTCTCAGCTCCACTGTTAGTTAGGTCGCGTCGGGGTAGCCATCCGTGTCGGCGCCCGGGTCGGCGTGGAAATACCTGCCGTAGCCGGTGGAGTCGGGTCCGCCGCTAACAAGGCATCGGACAGGCCTGTCCGGATAAGTTCCTGCGACGAGTCAGTAGGCATCCGTCAGCCGTACGTTGACGAACCTAAGCTTTCTACGTTTCGTTGACGCCCCACTCCTGCTGACCTGAGCAAGGCATAGCCAATTGCATGGCCTTACCGCCCGTTCTGCGCTTTACTGGGGCTATACCTATTGTGGTCAACGGAATGAGGCGGATCGTATGGATACAACTGCGGTGATCTGGATAATCGTCGTCGTGATCGTCGTCCTGATAATTTTGGGACTCCTGTTTTTCTTGGGTCGCAGGCGAAAGGTCACAGCGGATCGGCAACGCGCCGGAGAGCTCCGCGAGTCGGCGAAGAACGATGAGTTCAGCGCCCGCGAAAGCGAGGCGAAAGCCGCCAGGGCCGACGCGGACGCAAAGGAAGCGGAGCTCAACGCCGAAAAACTGCGGAGGGAAGCAGGCCGGCGTCAGGATCACGCCCAGACCGCGCGAAGCCGTACCGAGGAACAGATCAGGGAGGCGGACAGGGTTGATCCCGACGTCGATTCCCACGGTCGACGGACCGCTCCAGAGGCCCGCAATTCGGCCCCCAAAGAGGCAGTGGAGAGGGAAGGCAATTCCGTGCGCCCGGACGACAGGCAGATGGGGCACCAGCTCCCGCCGGAGACCAAGGGATCCGAGGACCGGCATCAAGACTAAAGGCGACTCCTACGAAAAGACTCCAGACGCCGCTTATCCCGACGCGGACGCCAGGTGCCCGTGCCTCAGCGGCGAGACCTATGGCGCGTGTTGTAAGCGCTACCTGGAAGGAGACGAGCCACCGCCCACAGCCGAGTCACTGATGCGTTCGCGCTATACGGCCTTCGCCGTCGGCGACATTGCGTACCTGCTGCGGAGCTGGCACCCGAGCAGCCGTCCCGAGCAATTTGAGCTCGATTCGAGCCTGCGCTGGTACCGGCTGGACATCCTCTCCACAACGGCCGGTGGCCCGCTGGACACCGAAGGAACGGTGGAATTCCATGCCTATTTCAAGCACGACGGCGGCGCTGGCAGTCAGCGCGAGTTCAGCCATTTCGTCCGGGCCGGCGGGCGCTGGCTATATCTCGACGGCCTAGTCGCCTCCTGATCGGGTCACGGAAAACACATCGAAGTGACTATTGCCTGCTGAAGCCGCTGCCTCCTGAAGCCGCTGCCTGCTGAATTCATTGCATGGTGAAGCGGCGTGCCACGAAATCGTGCACAGCGGGCACGGCGATCAGTCGTGCCAAGGTACAGTTCCGCATAGTCATGATGGCAGGCGGCAGCGGCCGTCCCAGGGCCATGTTGAGATGTGCCTGGCGGACGGCCTGCCGGGCAGCCCGCTGCCGTCGCTGTTCGAACGCCTGCAGTGCGCCGGAGGAAGGTTTACCGTCGAGTGCGGCGGTGATGATCGGGGCGAGTTCTGCGGCATCCAGCCAGCCCAGGTTCATCCCCTGACCTCCAATTGGACTGATCTCATGGGCGGCGTCTCCGATCAAGGCCACCCGTCCGTGGATCAGTCTGCGGGCCAGTCTTGCACGGACGGTGAAGGCGCTGAGCATGCTGTTCGTGCCGGAATCGACAACGGCGCCGGTCCGCGCCCGGATGAGCTGCGCCAGCGAACCAGCATTGGGCCGCACGCACAGGGAGTCGGTATGGACCACCCAGCGCCTTACGTCGCCGGGCAGGGGGAAGGATTCCACGATGCCCCCCGGCTCCAGATGCAGCACCGCCGTTGAGCCGTCACCTGTGTCGTCATGAAAATCGCCCATCAGGTAAGTATCTGGATAGTTGCGGTTAAAGGTTGCGACGCCCAGCTGCGAGCGAAGGCCCGATCGGGCGCCGTCGGCGGCCACTAGCAGACGCGCGCTGAACCCAGTCTCGACCTGCCCGTCCTGCCTGCCCTGCCCGAGCTCCCTGTCCTGCCCGATCTGCCCGCTCTGCCTGTCTTGCCCGATGCCCCTGTCTTGCTCGATGCCCCTGTCAGGTTCCGATCGGCGGACGCGGGCCGAGACGGTGACCTGCCTGCCGTCGTCGTACGCGTGCAGTACCTGCGCCCCACGCACCAAGGCCCCGGGCCCTTGCGCCTGCAGCCGCTCTTCCAAGACCGATTCCGTGACGGACTGCGGTACCGCCAGCACAAACGGATGAGCCGCCCGGCCGCCGGAAAATGACAAACCGGCGAGATCTGCGCCCCGGGTTCGTGCCATCCCGTTGTGGATCTTCACGCCTTGAGCGATCAGGGGTGCCGCGACTCCAATGGATTCCAACGCGGCCAGGGACGGCGGATGGATGCCGATGGCGCGAGAATGATTGCTCCGTTGGGCGCGTTTCTCCAGCACCAGGACGTCCACGCCGGATTGGCGCAGTAAGGTACCCAAAAAGAGGCCCACCGGCCCACCGCCGGAAATGATGACATCATGCATGGCGCGCTGACTCCGGGGAGCTGACTACCCGCCCGTGGGCGACGGCCGTGTACGTCAGCAGGTTGCGGAACGGGCCCTGCGGTTGCACTCGCCACGTCGGCGGTACGGCGGACCGAAGCTCGGACGCGGTGTAACTGCGGCGGATGGAGGTCAGGCCATCGCGGCGGATAAATGAGCGGTGGAAGACGGGCAGTGTGCCGGCGGAAAAAAGGGCGTAAGCCAGCGGGCTGCGCGCAATGTCGCTATGGACGCTGGCCTGCGTGGCCAATAGCTGTGAATCTGCGAGCAGACCGTGTAGCTGCGGCGCGCTGAGGTGGTGGAGGACATGGTTGGAGATAACCAAATCAAACGTTGCCCCCTCCGCCACCAGTTCCGAGCTGAAAGCCCGTCGGAACGTTAGCCGGGGGACAGCGGGCCGGGCGGCGGCAAAGGCATGGGCCCGTTCATCCGGATCGATGGCGGTGATGCGCAGTGGCAGTCCGTCCCGCGCGGCCCACGCGGCGAGCCGGCGTGGAACATCCCCTCCGCCGCAGCCTATGTCCAGCAGCGTAGTTGTCCGGTCGGCGGAGAGCAGCGGACGCAGCTGCTGGATGTAGGTGCCCCGCCAGCCGGCCACGGCGGCGTTGATGAGCGGGAACTGCGCGTAGGTCCGTTCCAGCAGCTGCGGATCACAGTCCGGCTTGTCCATTTCCTCCACTGCCCCCGTGGCCCGGTGGCGCAGGAAATCACCGGCAGCCCGGTGGCGCAGGAAATCCCGTGTCATGGCAGCCCGGGCGTCAAAGTCCGCGGCATCGTGGTCAGACTGTCACCGGTTGCGCGAACGCCGCAGCCTGTGACGCGGCGCCGGCCGCCCTGGGCTGGCCGGGGACTTTCGTAAACAACCCGGTCTCCACCGTCAGCCCGGGGCCGAAGGCCATGGAACAGATCCGTTCCTCCGCGCCATCTGCGGTTTCGTCCGGGACCTGCTCGAGAATGTGTTTGAGTACGAACAGCACCGTAGCGCTGCTCATGTTGCCGTAGTTGCGCAGCGTTTCGCGGGCGGGCTTCAGCTGTTCGGCGCTGAGGCCGAGTTTGGCCTCCACCTTATCCAGAATGCTGCGGCCCCCGGGATGGATGGCCCAGTGCCTGATGTCGCGGTACGGCAGAGCGCTGACGATAGGATCCCGGGCCAGCAGCGGCTCCAGCGCACCGACGATGTGCTCGTCAATGATGTGCGGGACGTAGCTTCCCAGAACCATCTCGAAGCCCTGATCCCCGATGTTCCAGGCCATGGACTCCTCGCCCACCGGGGTCAGCGTCGTCTCAAAATGGTCAAGACTGATTCCGGCGCCGGTCTGCGGCAGTTCCTTGGCGCTGACGACGGCGGCGGCGGCCCCGTCCGCGAAAAGTGAAGAGCCCATGATGGCATCGGGGCTGTTGGAGGTCCGCACGTGCAGGGAACACAGTTCCGCGCTGACCACGAGCACCACGGCCTCGGGATCCGCCTCGCAGAACGACTTGGCCGCCCGCAGCGCCGGGAAGGCGGCGTAGCAGCCCATAAAGCCCAGATGGTAACGCTGGACGCCGGGATTGAGCCCGAGCGCACGGACCACCTTGTAATCGGGGCCCGGGTTGAAAAATCCGGTGCAGGAAACGGTGATCACGTGTGTGACATCCGAGGGGCCGATGCCCGCACAGGCATCGAGTGCCTTCCGGGCCGACTCGACAAAGAGCTTCGTGGCTTGGACGGCAAAAATGTCATTGCGGACCTTGGTGCTGGGGCTGAACATTTCTCCCGAGGCGGCATCGAAGAAGACGGGATTTTCACTTCGCTGCGTCCGGGTCAGTTCCTCCACGGCCGTATAACGGGTATCAATCCCGGAACCGTCAAAGCAGGTTCGTACCAGACGAGTCCCCAGCCGGGTCAGACCCGGTTGCGCGGCGAAGACGTCCCGGGCTTCGGTCTGTATCAGGACCGTCGGCGGGACGGCAGTTTCCAATGCTCTCAGGATGACCGTCATAGTCCATTGTGCAAGGACGGGGTGACAGAAGACAATGGTAAGCCAGCTGTTGTTATGGTTCCACCGGCTCCCGGGCGCCGTAACCACCGTGCCCATCGGCAGTTCGGGCGGGCAACTGGGCCGTTCGAATACGGCCGGAATATTACAAAATAATAGACAAAAGAGGAAACACCATGTCGTATTCCCCCAGCACAGCCATTGTGACCGGTTCGGACTCGGGGATCGGACGGGCCACCGCCGTCGCGCTCGCGGAGGCCGGGCTCAATGTCGGCATCACCTGGCACCAAGACGACGCCGGGGCGCAGCAAACTGCCGCGCAGGTCCGCGCCCTTGGCCGAACAGCCGTCGTGGCGAGGCTGGACACCACGGAGTTGCCGGAATGCGGCGACGTCATTGACAAGATGGCCGAGGAGCTCGGCGGACTCGATGTGTTCGTCAATAACGCCGGCGCCGGAGACGGGCTGAAGTTTCTGGAGCTTGGCTATCAGGACTGGTGCCGCACCGTCGATACGGATCTCACCGGTGCCTTTGTCTGTATCCAGCGAGCGGCCCAGCGGATGGTCCGGGCCGGCCGCGGTGGCAGGCTGATCGCCGTGACCAGCGTCCATGAGACGCAGCCTCGGGTGGGGGCCGCGGCCTATGATGCCGCGAAACACGGACTCGGCGGCCTGATGAAAACGGTGGCGCTGGAACTTGGCGAGTACGGCATCACCGCGAACTGCGTGGCGCCCGGGGAGATTGCCACCCCGATGACGGGACAGACAGACGAAGACCCGCGGGCCACGGAACGTCCCGGCATTCCGCTCGGGCGCCCGGGCGACGCACGGGAGGTTGCCGCGGTGATCGCATTCCTGGCCTCCCCGGCCGCCAGTTATGTCACCGGTGCCTCTTGGGCGGTCGACGGCGGCATGCTCCAGATGAGCCCACAGGGCGGCTCGAACATCATTAGTGACGAGTGGCGAAAAGGCCAGTGAATGAGGCAGTGAATGAAAACCGGGATGCGTACCTTGACTCGGTGCTGATCGGCGGCCGGGAGCCCATATCGATTCGTATTGTCGAGTATGCTCCGGACTGGCCCGCGCACTTTGACAGGCTGGCGGACAGGGTCCGGCAGGCCCTCGGCGAGCGGGCGCTTTCCGTGCAGCATATCGGGTCCACTTCCGTACCCGGACTGGCGGCCAAACCCATCATCGACATGCTGCTGATCGTCGCCGACCTCGCCCCTGAGGAGCAGTACGTTCCGGCGCTGGAGACGTCCGGATTCATCCTCCGGGTCCGCGAGCCGGGACACCGCATGTTCCGTACTCCGCAGCGGGACGCGCACCTGCACGTCTACGCAGCGGGGGGCTCCGAGACGTCCGACTACCTGGACCTCAGGGGCTGGCTCCGGACGAACGAGCCGGACCGGCTTCTGTACGCGGAACGAAAACGGGAGCTTGCCCGGCAGACCTGGACCGACATGAACTACTACGCTGACGCCAAAACCGCGGTAATAGCACAGATCCTCCGCAGGGCCAGGGCCGGATAGTCCGCCATCCGGCATCCGGCTCTGGCCCGGCACCGGAACGCGTGTCATTCTTCGGCGGCGGTGCCTTCGTCCAGATCCGGATTCTGTTCGCGCGCGGGCCCAGGTTCGGCCAGCGCTTTCCGCGCGTGCAGAATGTCACCGACGAACAGATCGTAAATCAGCACGCCGATCACCCCGCCGATCAGCGGGCCGATAATCGGCACCCAGAAGTAGGCGCTGAATGAGCCGTCGACCGTCCCCGGCAAGGCGACATCGCCCCAGCCGGCTACCCAGGCGAACAGCCGCGGGCCGAAATCACGGGCCGGATTGATGGCGTATCCGGCGTTGGCTCCGTAGGACATGCCGATCGCTGCGACCGCGAAACCGATCATCAGCGGGCCCAGATTGGCCTTCACCGCGGTATTACGCAGATCGATGATGGCCACAATGAGGAGAATCAGAAAGGCGGTGCCCACAATCTGATCGGTCAGCGGACCGATCATGTCCCCGTTGTAATAGGGGGCCGGGAAGGTGGCAAAGATAGAGAATGTGGCGTTCCCGCCGGGATCGGTCCTGGCCACCTTTGAGGCCCGGTTGAACGCGTCTATCGCCTGATGGTAAACGAGATAGACCAGGGCCGCGCCGGCAAAAGCCCCGACCACCTGCGCCGCAATATAGGGAAGCACCTTTTTCCAGGCAAAGTTCCGACGGACGGCAAAAGCCAGTGTGACCGCAGGGTTCAGGTGCGCCCCGCTGACACCGCCGGCCACGTAAACGCCCAGTGCCACGGCGAACGCCCAGCCCCAGGTGATCAGCAACCAGTCCCCGGCGGCATTGAAGATAGTGGTAGAGGTCGCCGCACGGCCGCTGCCGGGGAGCGCGGCCACGGCCGTGGCCACGACGCCGTCGCCGAAGGCGATCAGGACAAAGGTGCCCAGGAACTCGGCCAGTACCTCACCCCAGGTTCCGCCGACCCTTTTGAGACCGCTGCCGTTGCGGATCGCATTCCGCAACGGAGTTATTTCGCTCATGATGACCCCTTTGGTCGTCGATGACGGCGACGCCCTAATTGATTAAATGAACACCCTTAAGTTGACTAACCAAACGTCCTTATGCTAGCAGCAGGCATACCGTCTGGCCATGGCTGGGCAGAGCTGGGTCCGGTCCGGGTTGGGGAATGCCGCGGCTAAACTGGTCAGGGTCTGATTCCGACCACGACGCGATCGACAGTCCGAAGGATGGCATGGCAGACGGCACGGCAGGCAGAGCGGATCCCGGCGCGCTGTTCAATTTCAGCGCGCTCCGCCGTTTCCCGGATGTGGAGGCGGAGAACCTCTTCGCCTTCGATGCCAGTGACACACTGATTCTCTCCGAGTCCGCGGCAGCCCTTAACGGGCTCGACGGCGGCGCGCTCGACGGCGGCGCGCTCGACGGCGGCGCCGTTGCGGTCGTGGGCGACAGGTACGGCGCGCTGACCCTCGCGGTGGCGTCGTTTCTGGGTTCCGTGGACCTTCGCGTTCAGCAGGACCTCGTTTCCGGCGCGCGGGCGCTGGACTGCAATGCCGCCGAGCTCGGACTGTCCGGCGGATTTCGCCGGGTCCCGCTGGGGGAGGAGCTCTTCGCCGGCGTCCGGGTGGTGCTCTGGCAGCTCCCGCGGAGTCTGGCCGAGCTTGCCGAAGTGGCGGATCAGATCGCCCGCTACGCGCACCCTGGCGTCGTCGTTTTTGCCGGCGGACGGATCAAGCATATGACCGTGGCGATGAACGCTGTGCTGCAGGAATCGTTCGCCGATGTCCGGGCCGGGCTGGGGCGGCAGAAGTCACGTGTGCTCACCGCCCGCGGGCCGATCCGGCCCGCGGGTGAATCCCTCTACCCGGTGAGGGAATTCAGCCACGAACTGGGGCTGTGGCTGTGCGCCCATGGCGCCACGTTTGCCGGCGCCAGGCTGGATATCGGTACGCGGTACCTGCTGGGCTTCCTGGACGGGATGAAGCCGGACGCCCGGCAGGCGGTGGATCTAGGCTGCGGCTCGGGGGTCGTCGCGGCCGCCCTGGCCGCCGCAAGGCCCGCCCTCACCGTAACGGCCACCGATCAGTCGGCCGCCGCCGTCGCCTCCGCCGCCGCAACGGCACACGCCAACGACCTCGCCGGGCGGATCACCGCTGTGCAGGACGACGCCATGGCGGGTTTCCCCGGCGGCAGTGCCGATCTGATTCTGCTGAATCCGCCCTTTCACTTGGGTGCCACCGTGCACACCGGGGCGGCCCTCAAGCTCTTCGACGCCGCCGCCCGTGTGCTTGCTCCGGGAGGAGAGCTGTGGACGGTGTACAACAACCACCTGGACTACCGGGCGCAGCTTCAGCAGCGAGTGGGCCGGACCTCGGTACAGGGACGGAACGCTAAATTCACCGTGACCGTTTCGGTGCGCGGCCGGACCGGTTAGTCGATCGCTTCGAGGATTTCGCCGAACGGAATCCGCTCATCCAACACGGCCTGGATTTCGTCGTGCTGGAGGAGCTTGACCCTTACCCCGTGCAGCCTATCGGCCGCTGACTGCTGAAGTACCGGTTTCACCGTCGCGACCACTGCGGCCGGTTTGCCCTCAAGGTAATTCAGGTAACTGGCTGGGAGTATATTCATGGCCACAGCATAGACCTGCGGCCGGGGAGCGTGGAAGTGCCAAAATCGGGCCCCGCGACGTGCGCGTCCGGGTCAGCTCTGCAGGCCCAGGCGATCGGCCGATTTGGCCCGCATCTCCATCTTCCGCACCTTCCCCGTCACGGTCATCGGAAATTCGTCGACCACCAGAACATAGCGCGGAATCTTGTGCCGGGAGAGTTTTCCTTCGCAGAAGACTGCGAGCGCGGCGGCGTCCAACACTGGAGCGCCGGGCCGAAGCCGAATCCAGGCGCACAGCTCTTCGCCGTATTTAGGGTCCGGGACGCCCACCATCTGGACATCCGCGATGTCCGGGTGGGTGTACAGGAATTCCTCGATTTCGCGCGGATAGAGGTTTTCACGCCGCGGATCACCATGTCCTTGATCCGACCCGCAATATTGACGTAGCCGTCATCGCGCATTGAGCCAGATCGCCGGTGTGCATCCAGCGGGCCTGATCGATGGCCTCGTCGGTTTTTACCGGGTCATTCCAATAGCCCAGCATGACCGAATGGCCCCGCGTGCAGAACTCGCCAGGTGTTCCGCGCGGGACGGTGAGCCCGGTGAGCGGGTCGACGATCTTGACCTCCAAGTGCGGATGGACCTGGCCGACGGTGGCGGTGCGGCGTTGCAGGTCATCGTCCGGACGTGTCTGCATGGAGACTGGAGACATCTCGGTCATGCCGTAGGCAATCGCGACCTGAGTCATGTTCATCTCGCTGATGCAGCGTTTCATGACCTCCACGGGACAGGGCGAGCCGGCCATGATGCCGGTCCGCAGGGTGGAGAGGTCGTAGCCGGCGAAGTCCGCCAGGTTCTGTTCGGCGATGAACATGGTGGGGACGCCGTAGAGAGCCGTGCACTTCTCATCCTGCACTGCCTGGAGCGTGGCCCTCGGATCGAAGGAGGGAGCCGGAATGATGATCGCCGCGCCGTGCGACGTGGCACCAAGGTTGCCCATCACAATGCCGAAGCAGTGATAGAACGGCACCGGGATGCAGAGCCGGTCCTCGTTGCTGAACCCTATGGTCTCCGTCACGAAGAAGCCGTTATTGAGAATGTTGTGTGATGGCTGAGGGTGGCGCCCTTGCGATAGCCCGTGGTACCGGACGTGTACTGAATATTGATCGGGTCATCGGCGCTGAGGGTTGCCATCCGGACGGCGACGGCGTCGGCGGCCAACGTGCTGCCGCCTGCGAGCAGGTCATCCCAGCCGGGATCGCCGATGTACACCACGTCCGTCAGATCCGAGCACTCGGACCGGACCGCCTCCACCATGGCACGGTAATCAGTGGACTTGTGCCCGGTCATCGACACGAGCAGCTTCAGACCGGACTGGACCAGTGCGAAGCGCAGCTCGTGCTCCCGGTAGGAGGGGTTCACATTGACCAGAATGGCGCCGATCTTGGCACTGGCGTACTGCACCAGCACCCACTGGGCACAATTGAGGGCTTAGATCCCCACCCGGTCGCCCTTGGCTACACCCGCTGACATCAGTCCACGGGCCAGCGCGTCGACGTCGCCATTGAGTTCCTCATAGGTCCAGCGCCGGTCCGCCCCAAGGTCCACCAGCGCTCGCGCCCGGCATTCTCCGCGGCGATCCTGCTGAAGTTGGCACCGATGGTCTCGCCCAGCAGCGGCAGGGCGGACGTACCGGAAACGTATGAAGGGACGGCGGACCGGGCATCGGCAGGCGCGGGAGCAGGGACCCGGGTGGCGTCGTGAACATCATTGGTCATAATGCACACGCTAATGCGGGCAGGCGCGATGGGTAGTCGTGCCCCATGCCGTGGACGAAGTGGACGGCGTGGACGGCGTGGCCGGAATCCGGACCGGTTCGGCGAATTAAGCCAACTGCTGCGGCAGCGGTGCCGGTAGGAAACCCGTCCTCGGAGGCGACTGGTCAGCGGTGGAATTTGCGGTTAAATTCGGCCGAAGAGGTCCCCGCCATGAGGTTTCCGCATATTCGACGGCTGTATTCCGTAAAGGTACGTCTTAATTCGCCCAGCGGTTGTGCTGCCGGCACCGGGTGCGTAGAGTCTTTTTCAAGTTACTGAAAGTAACGTGTCAGCGATCCTCGCAACGGCGTCCGGCCAGCTTCCAGATGCCTGAGGGTGTGGGTGCCCCCATGTGGGCCTGACATTTGCACGCAGAACGCCGATTGCCTGCCTCCGGTCCAACCACGGGGACGGCAACGCCGCGATGGTTTCCCTCCTTCGGGACGGGCCCCATTCCGGCGGGCCCTTCTGGTGATCCTTTTTCGCATAGCATTGGCGTTCGCGCGCTTGTCGGCTAACACCGGCGTCGCGGGCGTCAATGGCAACCAGCCAAGGACAGCAAATGTCACCTCCAAGCCTGCTGCAGGCGCACCCGAAACTCTCCGGGACCGCTCCCAATGCCCTCTCCTACGAGCTCTATCCGCCCCGCACCCCGGCGGCGTTGGCCAACCTTTGGACCACCATCCGGGAGCTGGAAAGCACCAATCCGGACTACGTCTCTGTCACCTACGGTGCCAGCGGCTCCAACCGGAATACCGCGGTGGAGCTGCTCAACCGGCTGCTGACCGAGACGACACTGCGGCCGCTGGCGCATCTGACCTGCGTCGGCAATACCGCGCAGGAGCTGGCGGCCATCGTCACCGACCTGCTGGACCACGGGGTGCGCGGGATTCTTGCCCTGCGCGGAGACCTTCCGAATGGGGCGCAGCCTCAACATCGTCCCGGTTCGCTGACCTACGCCCAGGACCTGGTCGAGCTGATCCGGCGCGTGGAGCAGCGCCGCACCGCCCTGCTCTGCGCCGGAAAGGTCGCCGTAGGCGTCGCCGCCTACCCCAAAAAACATCCCGAGTCCCCAAGCGAAGAACACGACGTTGAGGTGCTTCTGGCCAAGCAGCGTTCCGGTGCGGACTTCGCCATCACCCAGGTTTTCTTCCATCCCTCGGAGTACGAGGAGCTGCTGGCCCGGGCCCGTCGTGCAGGAGTGACCATCCCGCTGATTCCGGGCGTCATGCCGCTCACCAGCGTGCGCCGGCTGCAGCGTTTGGGGACCCTGGCCGGCGTCGAACCATCCCCGGATCTGGTCCGGGCGCTGGCCGCGGCGGACGACGACGGCGAACGCCGCCGGATCGGAGTGCGGGCCACCGTCGATCTCGCCCGCGCCGCCCTCGACGCCGGAGCACCGGGGATCCACCTGTACACCTTCAACGAGCATGGCGCCGCCCTGGACGTGCTTGACAAACTGCAGCTGCTCCGGCCCGAACGGCCCCGCTCTGTCCACCGGCAATCGGCACTGTGAGCCGGCTCACCCCGCCATAGGTCCTGCCTGACCCGAACCGCCCCGCCCCGCCTGAGTTGCCCGACCCGGACCGAATCGGCCCGACTGACCCGCCTGAGTATTTGACTACCATTGAGGACCTGAATCATGACTGACATCACCGACACCATCGCTGCCGACACGACAACTGTTGACACGGCAACTGCCGGCACTACGGTTGCCGACACCGCGCCCGCGACGGCAGCCGACACCAGCGCCGCAATGCCGGTGTTCCCCGACGCGTCCATTCTGGGCTACCCGCGGATCGGCCGCCGCCGGGAACTGAAGAAGGCGGTCGAATCCTTCTGGGCCGGCCGCATCGATGCCGCGGCCCTTGATACGGTGGCCAAGGACCTGCAGCTGGCCACGGCCAAGCGGCTCCAAGGCCTGGGCCTGACCGGGTCCGCGGCCGTCCCCGGCACTTTTTCCTACTACGACCAGGTACTGGATGCCGCCGCGCACATCGGCGCCGTTCCGGCCCGCTTCGGCGCACTGCTCGATCGCGAAGGCCGGCTGGACATCAACGGCTACTTCACCATGGCCCGAGGCACAGCCGCACAGCAGCCGCTCGAAATGACCAAATGGTTTGACACCAACTACCACTACCTGGTGCCGGAAATCGGCCCGGAAACCGTCTTCTCACTGACATCGACCCGCATTGTCGAGGAATTTGCCTTCGCCCTGGCCAACGGTATCCACACCCGGCCGTATCTGGTGGGTCCGGTCACCTTCCTGCTGCTGAGCAAGGCTTCGGATGACGCCCCGGAAGGGTTCTCTCCGCTGAGCCGCCTGGCGGATGTCCTTTCGGTCTACGCCGAGCTGCTCGAGCGTCTGGCGGCGGCGGGTGCCGACTGGATCCAGCTTGACGAGCCGGCCCTGGTGGCGGACCAGAACGTTCCCGTCGCTGAGGTTCAGGCGGCCGTTGCCCGGGCGTACGAGGTACTCAGCGCCGTTGCCGCCCGTCCGGCCATTCTGGTCAGCACCCCCTACGGCGCCGTGGATGAGCTGCTTCCCACGCTGGCCGAGAGCAATATTGATGCCCTGCACGTGGACCTGTTCAAGGGTGCCGTACCGGCGCCGGATCAGCTGGCCCTGCTGGCCGGCAAGACCCTGGTGGCCGGATTGGTGGACGGTCACAACATCTGGCGCAATGACCTGCAGTCCTCGGCGGCCAAGCTGGCCGACCTGCGCAAGAGTGGGCTGACCGTCGCGGTCTCCACCTCAACGTCAACACAGCACGTTCCGCACGATGTGCAGGAGGAGACGCAGCTGCGTGCCGAGCTGCGCAGCTGGCTGGCCTTTGCGGATCAGAAGGCCGCCGAGGTGGTCACTCTGTCCGGCCTGCTCACGGATCCGGCGTCGGTGCAGCCGGCCATCGACGCGGCGTCGGCTGTCATCGCCTCCCGTGCCGCCGCCGTCGGCGTTCACCGCGCTGAGGTTCAGGCGAGGCTGGCCGCGCTGACCGCCGCGGACTTCAGCCGGGACGCCTACGCCGCCCGTGCCGCCGTGCAGGAAACGGAGCTGGCTCTGCCGGCGCTGCCGACCACCACCATCGGCTCGTTCCCGCAGACCAGTGAAATCCGCTCCGCTCGCGCGCGCGCCAACAAGGGCGAGCTGACGCAGCAGCAGTACGAGTCACTGATGAAGGACGAGATCCGGCGTGTGGTGGACCTGCAGGAGGAACTCGGGTTCGACGTGCTGGTGCACGGTGAGCCCGAGCGCAACGACATGGTGCAGTACTTCGCCGAGAACCTCGAGGGATTCGACGTGACGGTACACGGCTGGGTCCAGTCCTACGGCAGCCGCTGCACCCGCCCGTCCATTCTCTGGGGCGACGTCACCCGCAGCCGGCCGATCACGGTCGAATGGGCGCGATATGCGCAGTCCCTGACGGCCAAGCCGATGAAGGGCATGCTGACCGGCCCGGTCACCATCCTGGCGTGGTCCTTTGTCCGCGATGACCAGCCGTTGGGGGAGACCGCCAACCAGGTTGCCCTGGCACTGCGCGACGAAATCGCGGATCTGGAGGCCGCCGGGATCCGGATCATCCAGGTGGATGAGCCGGCGCTGCGCGAACTGCTTCCGCTGCGCAAGGCGGATCAGGCGTCGTACCTGGACTGGTCTGTCCAATCCTTCCGTCTGGCAACCGGTGGGGCGGCAAACGGCACGCAGGTCCACACCCATCTGTGCTACTCCGAATTCGGCGCGATCATCGACGCCATCGACGGACTGGATGCGGACGTGACGTCCATCGAGGCCGCCCGCTCCCGGATGGAGGTCGTGCATGACCTGGAGGACCACAGCTTCGCCCGAGGTGTTGGCCCGGGCGTTTATGACATCCATTCGCCGCGTGTCCCCGGCCAGGCTGAGGTCGTGGAGCTATTGGAGACCGCCGTCCGGCATGTTCCGGCGCGCCAGCTCTGGGTCAACCCGGACTGCGGGCTGAAGACCCGCGGCTACGCCGAGACCGAGGAGTCGCTGCGCAACCTGGTTGAAGCGGCCAGGGAAGTCCGCACCCGGATCGGCTGACGGGTGCGCTGGTCCAGCCGGCCGGCACCCCACTGGTCGAGCCTGGCCGGCACCCCCACTGGTCGGGCCGCGCAAGATCAACCGTCCGTGCCGCCGTCGTCGTCCCGTCAGCCAACGGAACGACGACGGCGGCGTGCGTTTTGCAGGGGAGTTAGCTGCCGCCCGGGAGTAGATTGGTGCCATGACCGAGGACATCTCCGGACAGGTCGCCGCCGCCCGTGCCGTGTTTAATTCCGGCGCCACTCGTTCCCTTGCGTGGCGGACCGAGCGGCTGAGAGCGGTGCGGCGCATGCTCACCGAACGCGGTCAGGAATTCGCCGATGCCCTGCGGCAGGATCTGGGCAAACATCCCAGCGAGGCGTGGCTGACCGAGATCGGCTTCGTCACCGCGGAAATCAGCCACACGCTGAGGAACCTGACACGCTGGCTGGCTCCGGAGCGATCCGCCGTGCCGCTGGCCCTGCAGCCGGCCAGCGCACAGATTATCCGCGAGCCCCTCGGCGTCGTGCTGGTGATCGCGCCGTGGAACTATCCCGTGCAGCTGCTGCTGGCACCAGCGGTTGGCGCGCTCGCAGCGGGTAACACGGTGGTGGTCAAACCCAGCGAGGTGGCCCCGGTGACCTCGGCCGCGATGCAGCGCTGGATTCCGCAGTACCTGGACAGCGCCGTTTTTGTGGTGGAGGGCGGCGCGGCAGAAACCACGGCATTGCTCACGGAACGCTTTGACCACATTTTCTACACCGGTAATGGGGTGGTGGGGCGGCTTGTCATGCTGGCCGCGGCCGAGCACCTGACCCCGGTGACCCTGGAATTGGGCGGGAAATCGCCCGTTTATGTCGACGATTCGGTGGACCTTCCGGCAACGGCGATGCGGCTGGCCTGGGGCAAATATCTCAACGCCGGCCAGACCTGTGTGGCACCGGACTATGTCCTGGGCTCCGCGGCGGTGCTGGTGGAACTCGCGCGGCTGCTGCCGCTGGCCATTTCTGCGCTCTATGGTGCGAATCCGCGCCGCAGCACCGAATACGGCCGCATTGTCAACGACCGGCATTTTCAACGTCTGGTTGGATTGCTGGACACTGCAGATGTGATCACGGGAGGGGAACGGGACGCTGATTCGCGGTACCTGGCACCGACGGTGGTGTGCGCCGGCGCGGCCTCACCTCTGATGCAGGAGGAGATCTTCGGCCCGGTGCTCCCGCTGGTGGAGACATCGGACGCGGATGAGGCCATCCGCTTCATCAATGAGCGGGACAAACCGCTCTCCCTCTATGTCTTCACCGAACGCGCGGAGATCAAGGTCCGGTTCACGGAGCAGACGTCATCGGGCGCGCTCTGTTTCGGCATTCCCGCGGCGCATCTGCTGGTGCCCGGACTGCCGTTTGGCGGCATCGGGGCCAGCGGAATGGGCGGTTATCACGGGCGCTTCTCCGTGGATACGTTTTCGCACCGGAAGGCCGTCCTGGATAAGCCGCTGAAGCCGGACACGATGAGGCTTGTCTACCCGCCGTTCAATGCGCTGAAGAATTTGGCCATCCGGAAAGTCGTCGCGCCTAATGCTGCGGTATGCGGCCCAGCCGGTGCAAAATTCCGGAGAGCAGATCCACGAAAACCCCGACCTGAGCGGTCTGCTTCTCGTTGATCAGCAGCGCAAAGATGTTCCGGGCGAGCCGGATTTCCGGAACATCCAGCACAACGATGCCCGGCGGCCGCTCACGCAGGGCCAACTCCGGCACCAGCGCAGCACCGAGACCGGCCGCGGCGAGCTCAAGGCTGGCATTGAAGTCGTCGCTGTACACCGCCACCGTGGGGTACAGATTGCAGCTGGCAAAGAGCCGTTCGATCACCGATGCGTCGCTGGTCCCCGGATGGTGCATGATCCAGGGCATATCTGAAAGCTGCGCCGCGGCAACGACCGCCCCGGTTCGGATTCCCCAGGCTTTGGGAAGCACCACGCGGAAGTTGTCGTCGCCGATCCATTGCCGGTTGACCGTGTGCGGCCAGGCGAGACCGCCCTGGCCCACCTGGTAGATCAACGCGACATCGAGTTCGCCCCCGGTCCGCAGCCCGGCGATGGTCTGCGCCGGCTCGGCCACCGATACCTTCAGGTTGATGCCTAGATCGTGCCAGGCAGGGTCCGCCAGCAGCTTGGGCAGGACGTGACTCGCCAGCGAAGGGAAGATGCCTAACCGCAGTTCCTGGGTGGTGGTCGCATGCGTTCGGGCGGTAGCCGCCAGCAGCGCGTCGATGTCGGTTAGTACCTTGGCCGCGTGCCTGGTCATGACGATGGCGGCTTCGGTGGGAAGGACGCTCCGGGCGGAGCGTTCAAACAATATGACGCCGGTATCCCGTTCCAGGGCCGACATCTGCTGCGATACCGCCGACGCGGTGTACCCCAGCCGTCCGGCCGCGGCGGCGAACGAGCCCAGGCGCGTGACCTCGAGAAGAGTCCGGAGGTGAATCGGATTGACCATAAGAGTTCCCTTTCTCGGAGCGTCGCCAGCGCCAGCAAGACTACACCACGCCGACGGGGTGAATCGTCCGCGTTCTGCTGACGCAGGACATCGCTACCCATCATTCAAGGCGCCCCCGACACGCCGACCCGCGCAACACGCCCGTGGATTTATGTGGCTAACTACTCCACAGGCTGTGGATAGCGGGGCCTTTATCGGCGGGATTCCGCTGATTTTCCGGGCCGGTCCTGTGGACTACCGGTGCATAAAATGACATACTTGTAATACATCATGTTGGGGTCACTTCCAGCGGCGCGCACTACATGTAGTATTGAAGTACAGAATCAAGCACCCCGGGTTTAAGCTACCGGGACGCTGGCGAGACCGATCTTCAGTCCTCACCGCCGCACCGGCTGCCGCCGGCGAACTGCATCAGGCAGGCAGTGGAAACGGACGGATTGGGCCCGTCATCAGAGGGTTTGCCGGAAACGGTCAGGCCGCTACATCAGGTACCGAGAGGTGCCGCCAAGTAATAAGGGGACAGGGAAATGACCGTTACGGTCTACACCAAGCCGGCCTGCGTTCAGTGCAACGCCACCTACCGGGCATTGGATAAAAAGGGAATCACCTACCAGAGCGTCGATATCTCCCAGGACCCGGACGCACTGGAGCGCCTTCGTGCTCTGGGCTACCTCCAGGCCCCTGTCGTGGTCACCGATCAGGACCACTGGTCCGGCTTCCGCCCGGACAAGATCGCCGAGCTGGCGCTGGCGACCGCTTCGGTGGCCTCCTAATACTTTGCGGATGGCAGTCCGGACGGGCCGCCCGGCGCGGATGGACTGCCGGGACCAACGACCGGGGAACAATGGAGCACGAGGCGGCGCAATGCAGGCTCTGGCACTAGCACAGACAAAGCGTTCGACGACGGCGGAACTGACGGCGCCGCCGTCGTCCGCCTCAGCCGGCGCGGGCAGCACCGCCAGCAACGTCATCTACTTTTCGTCCGTCTCGGATAACACGCACAGGTTTGTCCGGAAGCTCGACGTGGATTCGGCCCGGCTTCCGCTCTACACTTCCGAAGAGACGTTGCTTGCGCTGAAGCCCTTTGTGCTGATTTTGCCCACTTACGGCGGCGAAACAGGTCACGGGGCGGTGCCCAAGCAGGTCATTAAGTTTTTGAATGTCGGGCAGAACCGGGCACTCATCCGCGGCGTGATCGGCGCCGGGAACACAAACTTCGGCGAAACCTACTGCCTTGCCGGCGATGTCATCGCCGCCAAATGCAGGGTTCCGCTTCTTTACCGCTTCGAGCTCATGGGGACGTCCGTGGACGTTGACCGGGTTAATCAAGGATTGGATACGTTTTGGACACGACTGTTGCAGCACCGGCCGTAACCGGCACCCACACGGGAACCAAGGACACGGCCACCAAGGACGCGGGCATGCCGGCCGCCTATAAGGGGCTCGGCTATCACGAGCTCAACGCCATGCTGAACCTGTATGGTCCCAACGGCGAGATCCAGTTTGACGCGGACCGCGAGGCGGCCCACCAGTACTTCCTGCAGCACGTGAACAACAACACCGTGTTCTTCCACGACCTGGAGGAGAAGCTGGATTACCTGGTCAAGAACGAGTACTACGAGCGCGAGACGCTTGACCAGTACACGATGAACTTCATCCGCGAGCTGTATCAGCGCGCCTACAAAAAGAAGTTCCGCTTCGAGACGTTTCTCGGCGCCTTCAAGTTCTACACCTCCTATACGCTCAAAACCTTCGACGGCAAGCGGTTCCTGGAGCGCTACGAGGACCGGGTCTGCATGGTTGCCCTGCACCTGGCCCGCGGCGACGAAGAGCTGGCCACCAAGCTGATGGACGAGATCATCGAAGGCCGGTTCCAGCCCGCCACCCCGACCTTCCTCAACGCCGGCAAGGCCCAGCGCGGCGAGCTGGTCTCCTGCTTCCTGCTGCGCATCGAAGACAACATGGAGTCGATCGGCAGGTCCATCAACTCCGCCCTGCAGCTGTCTAAGCGCGGCGGCGGCGTGGCCTTCGCGCTGACCAACATCCGCGAGGTGGGCGCACCGATCAAGCAGATCGAGAACCAGTCCTCCGGCGTTATCCCCGTGATGAAGCTGCTCGAGGACAGCTTCTCCTACGCCAACCAGCTGGGCGCCCGGCAGGGTGCCGGTGCGGTCTACCTGCACGCCCACCACCCGGACATTAACCGTTTCTTGGACACCAAGCGCGAGAACGCCGATGAGAAGATCCGGATCAAGACGCTCTCCCTGGGTGTGGTGGTCCCGGATATCACCTTCGAGCTGGCCAAGCGCGACGAGGACATGTACCTGTTCTCCCCGTACGACGTCGAAAACGTCTACGGCATGCCCTTCTCCGACATTAACGTCACCGAGAAGTACTACGAAATGGTCGATGACGCCCGGATCAAGAAGACCAAGATCAAGGCCCGCGAATTCTTCCAGACCCTCGCCGAGATCCAGTTCGAGTCCGGATACCCGTACATCATGTTCGAGGACACGGTGAACCGGGCCAACCCGATCGACGGCAAGATCATCATGAGCAACCTCTGCTCCGAGATCCTGCAGGTCTCCGCTCCCACGGTTTACAACGATGACCTCTCCTACGCCGAGACCGGCAAGGACATCTCCTGCAACCTCGGCTCGCTGAACATCGCCAAAACCATGGACTCCCCGGACTTCGGCAGCACCATCGAAACCTCCATTCGGGCCCTGTCCGCCGTGTCCGTAATGTCCAACATCACCTCCGTGCCGTCCATCGCCAAGGGCAACGAGCAGTCCCACGCCATCGGCCTGGGCCAGATGAACCTGCACGGCTACCTGGCCCGGGAGCGCGTGCACTACGGCTCCGCAGAAGGCCTGGACTTCACCAACATCTACTTCTACACCGTGGTCTACCACGCCATCCGCGCCTCCAACCTGCTGGCCATCGAAACCGGCGAGACCTTCGGCGGCTTCGAGAGGTCCAAGTACGCCTCCGGGGAATTCTTCGACAAATACGTCAACGAGGAATGGGTGCCGAAGACGGCCCGCGTGGCCGAACTCTTCGACGGCACCCACATCCCCACCCAGGATGACTGGCGCGAGCTGAAGGCCTCCGTGATGGCGCACGGCATCTTCAACCAGAACCTGCAGGCCGTCCCGCCCACCGGGTCGATCAGCTACATCAACAACTCCACCTCCTCGATCCACCCGGTGGCCTCCAAGATCGAGATCCGCAAGGAAGGCAAGATCGGCCGCGTCTACTACCCGGCTCCTTACCTGACCAACGACAACCTGGAGTACTACCAGGACGCCTACGAACTCGGCTATGAGAAGATCGTCGATACCTACGCCGCCGCCACCCAGCACGTGGATCAGGGCCTGTCGCTGACGTTGTTCTTCAAGGACACCGCCACCACCCGCGACATCAATAAGGCGCAGATCTACGCTTGGCGCAAGGGCATCAAGACCATCTACTACATCCGTCTGCGCCAGCTGGCCCTCGAAGGGACTGAGGTGGAGGGCTGTGTTTCATGTGCCCTATGACAGCCGATATAGGTTGATTTAGTAACACTGGGATGAACGACGACGGCGGCACCTGACTGCCGTCGTCGTCCTCCTTGCATGAACCAAAAGTTTGTAGAGAGAAGGAACGATGACGGACAAGCTCAAGCTGCTCAGCCATGTTGAGGCGATCAACTGGAACCGGATTCAGGACGATAAGGACGTTGAAGTCTGGAACCGCCTGACCAACAACTTCTGGCTGCCGGAGAAGGTGCCGCTGTCCAACGACATCCAGTCCTGGGCCACCCTGACGCCGGACGAGCAGCAGCTCACCATGCGCGTGTTCACCGGGCTGACCCTGCTGGACACCATCCAGGGCACAGTGGGCGCAGTCAGCCTGATTCCGGATGCGATCACCCCGCACGAGGAAGCCGTCTACACGAACATCGCGTTCATGGAATCCGTACACGCCAAGAGCTATTCGTCCATCTTCTCCACGCTCTGCTCCACCAAAGAAATTGACGACGCCTTCCGTTGGTCCACCGAGAATGAGTACCTGCAGAAGAAGGCTCACATCGTCATGGATTACTACGCAGGAGATGACCCGCTCAAACGCAAGGTGGCCAGCACCCTGCTGGAATCCTTTTTGTTCTACTCCGGCTTCTACCTGCCGATGTACTGGTCCTCCCGGGCCAAGCTGACCAACACCGCGGACATGATCCGGCTGATCATCCGCGACGAGGCCGTGCACGGGTACTACATCGGCTACAAGTTCCAGCGCGGGCTGGAGAAGGTCTCCGCGGAGAAGCGTCAGGAGCTCAAGGATTACACGTTCGAGCTGATGTACGAGCTGTACGAAAACGAAGTCCACTACACGCACGATCTGTATGACGCGGTGGGCCTGGCCGAGGACGTCAAGAAGTTCCTGCATTACAACGCCAATAAGGCGCTGATGAACCTGGGTTACGAGGCCATGTTCCCGGCCGCTGTCACCGACGTGAACCCGGCGATCCTCTCCGCGCTGTCCCCGAATGCGGACGAGAACCACGACTTCTTCTCCGGGTCCGGATCCTCCTACGTGATCGGCAAGGCAGTGAACACCGAGGACGACGACTGGGACTTCTAAGTGCGCTGTGCCGTTGATGGGGCGCGGTGGGGGAGCAATAACCCTCGTGCAGCAGAACATTAGGGGCTGGAACTCAGAACATAGTCTGAAGTAAAATGTCAGTATGTCCACCATCCTTCCCCGCCGCGTCTTCCAGTCGTCAGAACTCTCCCGGCAGCCTGCGCCGCTGTTCAGCGCTGCTGAAGAGTCGCCGATCGAGGTGACTCGGCGCGACGGTGATGCCCTTGTGCTCATGTCGGTCAAGGAAAATGATGCGCGCGACCGACTCCTCGAGCTTGCAGCTCAGATCATCGCCATTACCGTCGACGATGCCGGCCGCTCGCTCGGCGACCGGTTCGCTGACCGATTCGATTGGATGCTGGCCCTCGACGCTCAGGATCGCGAAGTTTGTGCACGCGATCTACTTCGGTCGGCCCGCGCATCATTCTCTACCGGTAGAGCCCACCTTGCAATAACGGAGATGGCCATGTGGCGCTCCACGGCCACAGCGATCGCCGAAGGGCTCCACTCGAGCGAACTGACGTGGTTTGACCAGCCGGTCCCGATCTCTCGTCCTTAACTCATGCCGAAGGGAAAACGCGTCGAGCGGCCCGTCAAATCGACGGAGTACGCGATTCAATTTGGAACCTGCGAAGCCGAGCGCGGTTGGGGTGACCTTCTGGCCGTGCAGCGTAATGTGTTGACGGCAGCGTGGGACGCTCTCGCGCGTGATCCGAACGAGGTCACGCCGACTATGCACCCGCTCAAGGGGAAGCTCGCGACGTTCACGCACGATGGCGGCGTTCGAGAGCGCTGGCAATACGAGCTGTCCGGTGGGGCTCGAATCTGGTATTACGTTTCGGGCCGAACGGTGGTGCTGGAGCAAGTGCACACCCGCCATCCGAACCAGACGAAGTGACCCGACGCTTTTCTTACGGACCAATAATGTGGCCATCTCCCCCCGCTCGGCACAAGCAAACTCAATCCGGGCGGGGAAGCCTCTGCGGGACCCGCGGCATAGCGGTGCCCGTCGATGTCGGTGATCGGCAGCTGCGCCCCAACGTGCGGGACTCCCCTGCGGACAATGACCCTCCTCCCGGCCGGCCACGACGAGAGATCCAGCATTCCGGTGAAGTCGGCGACCCCGGCGCCATCGCGCTCAAACCCGGCACTGGCGTGGACGTTGGGGTGCGCCATAGCCGCAGGGCTTCTTGGCTATCAGGTCGTGCACTCCTAAGACATCGGCTACACGTTCCAGCGCGGGCTGAAAAAGTTCACGCCGTGGGCCTGGCCGCGGACGTTAAGAATTTCCTGGTACCCCTTGAAGATCCGGCCACTTGCGGGTAAAAGTGGATTGGCCAGGTCGCAGTGCCAGGCCGCGCCAATCACACTGGAGAACTTCATGGTCGAAAAGGTCCAATCCACTGACGGGACAACTATTGCCTACGAGACAGCCGGGAGCGGCCCCCCGCTCATTCTGGTCGGCGGGGCGCTGAACACCCGTAAGTCGCCCGGGGGCCTGGTGCCGCTGCTCGTGGAAGATTTCACTGTCGTCACCTACGACCGCCGCGGCCGCGGCGAGAGTACGGATACGCCGCCGTACGCCGTCGAGCGTGAGGTCGAGGATTTCAGCGCACTGGTGGCAGCCGTTGGCGGGTCTGCGGGGGTGTACGGCCATTCGTCCGGCGGCATCCTGGCTCTTGAGGCGGCCGCCGCCGGGGTGGGGATCAGCAGGCTGGCCGCGTATGAGCGCCCTATCTCACGACCCCGGGAGGAGACGTGCTCTGGCAGGTTTTTGTTGACAAGGTGCAGGCGCTGGTGGACGAGGGACATCCGGATCTGGCGGTGGAGGAATTCATCCGGCACACGGGTGCCGACTTCGATGCGGGAATGAAGCAATCGCCTTGGTGGCCGTCGCTGGTGGCTCTGGCGCGGACCCTGCCCTACGATCTGACGCTCACCGGGGACAATATTGTTCCCGTGCAGCGGCTGGGCCGCATTTCCGCACCGACTTTGGCGTTGTACGGCGGTGCGAGCGCTGCATGGGCTCAGGCTTCTGCGTCGGCAGTGGCGATGGCGGTCCAGAACGGGAGGCAGGACGTCATCGAAGGGCAGGAGCATGCGGTGGCGCCGGAGACGGTGGCGCCGACGCTGTTGGAATTCTTCCGCTGAGATTAGCAGAACCGCTGGGTGCAGGAGTTTAGGAACGGCGCCCAGCAGGGCCAGAAAGAGATCCGCGGTTGCAAGGCCCGGGATTTCAACACCGTTCTATGCGTCTTGCTGGTTAGCGTATCGCTGGCGGCACACTTCTTCTCGAGGTGTAGAACTACCGGGGAAATGTCCCTCCGCATCCGCTCTTCCGTACGATATCGTGGGATACCAGGGAGGTGCATATGAGCGATATTTTGATCCGGGATGTCCCAGGGCCAGTACTGGCTGCCATCGACATAAGAGCGACGCGAATGGGCCTTTCGCGCACCGAGTATCTACGTCGACGGCTGGCGCAGGACGCTGTTAGTGGGGACACTGTGTCGGCCACGCAGCTGGAGGTCTTCGGCAAATTGTATGCTGACTTGAGTAACGACGCGGTCATGACCGGTGCTTGGGATTGACGTCGTGGCTGGTAGACAAGTCTGCTCTCGTTAGACTCGGCACTAGCCCCGACGTTGAGGAGTGGGCCGCCCGGATAGAGCGCGGTTTGATGCGGATTAGCACTGTCACCCGCTTGGAAGTGGGCTTCTCGGCGCGATCTGGAGACCAAGCCAGGAACGCGTTTCGAGGAGTGCCCCTCAGGCTTGTTCCAGTTGAGTATCTGACGCCGTTAATAGAGGACCGAGCGCTCGCTATTCAACTACTTCTTGCCGACCGTGGACAACATCGTGCGCCTTCGATCCCCGATCTGCTCATAGCTTCATGCGCTGAGCTTTCCGGGCTCACCGTTCTTCACCTGGACAAGGACTTCGAGCTGATACGCGGAATTACAGGGCAGGCAATGGAGAGACTTCGGGTTTGAGTAGCCTCATTAGCGGGTGACCGGCCGAAGCCGCCGTGCTCCGCACTCCCTTGACGCGGTCCAGCAGGCCTGAGGGCTGAAAGTTGTCGCCGGGATGAAGCTACTCGGCGGACGGTCGTTGGCGTTGCCGTTTTGTTGCTGACCGCTGTTGCTTTGCCGCGAGGTGCCGCCGCCGCGAGCTCCGGGTGGGTTTCGTCGGACGGCGGTGGGCCATATCGGGAGCAAGACCTGTGCTGACGAGTTCGGCGAGTTTGCCCAGGGCGATCTCGCGATTGCGGAGTTGAGAGCGCCGCTCGGAAGCGGTCACGGTGATTACTCCGGCGATGAGACGGCCTCCCAGACGGCTAACTAACGTCAGCCGTTGTGCATCGGAGAGCACAGCCGAATCGGAGATGTTCCAGGAGAGTTCGACGCGACTGTCCGACGTGTTCACATGCTGACCGCCGGGCCCGGACGAACGCGAGAACCTCCAGCCGAGTTCCGAGGCGGGAATCGTGAGCGCGGGGGAGACGACCAGATCCATGCAATAAGTGTTACACGATGAGGCAGGGTGAGCTTGGCCGCCGTTTGGGGAAGGCGATCCGGTCAAGGTCTTGTGCAGCTGTCACGGTGGCTCCGCCGGCGCGGGCGCGGGCCTGGTCGGCGAGTGGGGCTACGTCGACGTAGCGGGACGAAAAATGCGTCAGGACCAAGGTACCGACGGCGCCGCCGGCCGCCAAGGCACCTGCCTGCCCCGCGGTGAGGTGGCGGTACTGCCCCGCAAGGTCGGCGTCGTCGTCGCTGAAGGTGGATTCTGCCACAAGTAGATCGGCGCCATCTGCGAGCTGCTCGGCGCCCGGACACGGGGCTGTATCCATGACGAAGGCGAAGCGCTGGCCGGGCCGCGGCACGCTGACGTCCTCGAGGCGGACACCGTAGAGTGTTCCCTCGCTCTGCAGGCGGCCGACGTCGGGGCCGGCAATGCCGACTGCCGCGAGCCGGTCCGGCAGGAGGGTGCGGTCGTCGGGCTCAACGAGCCGGTAGCCGTAAGTCTCGATCCGGTGATGCAAAGGCTGGACTGCTAAGCCCGGGGCGATCGGCCCGGCTTCCCCATGCGGGTGCAACCGCAGATCAATACCGGGGGTGGCAACGGATATCAGCGCCCCGACCACGTCCACGCCGGAAGCGGGGTAATGCAGGGGCACCGGGTGCGCCACGCCGTCCAGGGCCATCCGCGAGAGCACGCCGGGCAGGCCGAAGCAGTGGTCGCCATGGACGTGGGTGAGACAGATGCGCGTGATGTTTCGGACCGAGACGCCGGCGTAGATCATCTGCCGTTGTGTGCCCTCGCCCGGGTCGAAGAGCAGGCCTTCGCCGTCCCAGCGGAGCAGGTAACCGTTGTGGTTGCGCGCTCGCGTCGGGACCTGCGAGGCGGTGCCGAGAACGACGAGTTCACGCATGCTGAAGAGCTTAGAGGTATTCGGCGGAGATCAGGATCGGCATATGGTCGGATTTTCCTCGCGGCAGGGTTTCCACGTTTGTGATGTCCAGCCCCAGGGAAGTGGCGAAGTCGAAGTGGCCTTTGAACATCTTGTATCGCGTGTACGTTCGGCTGTCACTCATCGTGAGGTCGTAGCCGGTCTTGTTCATGTGTTCCGTGAGGTTTTTCCTGAAAAAGGGGTAGTTGAAATCCCCCACCATAAGGGTGACGAGCTCACCACCCATGCTGAGCATTTCCACGTGCGCTGCGTGGATCTGCTTGCGCCGCAGTGAATTGGACGCGGTCAACGGCGCAGCGTGGAATGAGGCGATGGCTAGATTGCGATTGGTTTCACGGTCGATCAGCCGGGTAGCGATCAGTCGTTCGTGGGCCGGCGCGAGCATGCGGTCGTGCATGGATTTCTTGAGCGCGAAGGCCTTTGTCTCAAGTGCGGTGAATCGGTCTTGGCGGTAGTACATCGCCAAGCCGAGCCTGTTGCCCTTGGTTGAATCCGCCAAGTGCAGGTGTCCCACGGTGTCTGGGAGTTCCGCGGCGTCACACTCCTGCAGACACAGCATGTCGATTTCGGAGTCTTGTGCCAGGTCGACGAGTTCATCGCTCGCGTGGTTCTTGCGGAGGTTGTAACTGATGACTCGTAACAGGGGAATACCTCTTCCGGTTCGTGGGCGGGGGTACCGTCTTCAGCCCAGTTTAGCAACGGCGATGAGCGCGCGGGCGTGGTGAATCGCCGGACGCGGCCGGCCCTCCTTGAACTGGAAACAATTTGCAGATAAGTGCAAATTGTTTCCGAACGTGCCGATGGGCTCGTCGACGCCGTCATTGAGGATCCTGCCGGCGAGGAAGGACTGCAGTGGGCAGCCGAGTTTGCGCAGCAGGACGGTACGCACTCGCAGACGCGGGAGCGTCGGGACAAGATCGCCGAAGCGCACGGCGCACCCGGAACCGTCGCACAGCTGGCGGCAGGCCCGTTGCACAAGGCCAAAGATCCCTACGCAGCTCAGGCCGCCGTCGACGCCATGGCCGCCGGCATCGAAGTGTCCTTCGAGACCGGGGCGCAGGTGGAGCGGGAAAAGATTGACGAGCGGCGCCAAAGCCCCGAGCCGGCGGCCCAGCGTTACCTGTTCGCGGCGGAACGCGCGGCCCGCAAGCCCAGGAACCTTAACATCGGGGCCGCCAGGAGCGTGGCCCGGGCCGGCGTCGTCGGCGCCGGAACCATGGGCGGCGGTATTGCCATGGCACTGGCAGCCGCGGGAATCCCCGTCACCATCGTCGAGGCGGAGCAGGACGCGCTGGACTGCGGCCGGCACGGTCCGGCAGCAGCTGGACCGGCAGGATGAAGCCTTCGGGTCCTTGGAACCCGGCCTTGAGCTGCCTGAACGGATCGAGCGCTACTGCCAGCAGCGCGCCGTGCTGCTCGAATGGGTGGCGCCGCTGGCACGCGCGGCAGATCTCCAGCGCCCCTTTTCCCGGGCACTGTAGGAGAACCTGCAGGAGAACCTGCGCCGCATCCGTGTTGCCTTCGAAGCACTCTTCGCGGCCGAGCTCGCTCCGTTAGAGCCGGGGGACCGTGAACGGTTAACCCTCGCTGCCTGTGCCGCAGCGGACTGGGCCAGCTGGCAATTGCTGCGGGACCAGCTGGGGCCGAGCGTGGTGCAGGTGAGCAACGTGTTGCAGTTGACCCTGACCGCCCTGCTGAGCCGCCCTACAGAGCAGGTACGGCTGGGCTGCTCTTGCACAGTTGCCCCGGCTGAGCCGTCCGGGCTGATCGCGTCGTCTGCAGACAACCGACAACGCCGGGACAACGAAAAGGAACAGTCAACATGAGCGTTTTATCACTGGCCGCAATCCTGGCTGAATCGGCTTCAAATACCCGCAGAAGACGGCCGTCGTCGACGCCAGCGTGCATTTTTCCTACGCCGCGCTTTGGCAGCAGGCACGAAGCTACGCCGCGCAACTGAAGGATGCCGGCCTGGCACCCGGGGACGTTGCGGGCATTATGTCTCCCAACGTAGTGGAATTCCCCCGGGCCTAGCTGGTTGGAAGACGCTTGAGCAGCGCAGGCCACTGACGGCAACGCTCTAACTCAGCGCAGAAGCACAGATGCCGGTGCCTTGGATCAGCGACGGTTAGCCGATCAACGGTCTCAGTGGTGGACACGGGCGCAGTGGGCTCTCGATGCGTCCTTATCAGATGACTTGCATCGGCAGGAGATCGGATTGGGGATACTCGACTTGCTTGCGCAAAGTGATCTCGCCGGGGAAGAGGAAGTCGCGCTCATCAGTATCGCATGGGCACAACCGTTGAGGCTGCCCGTGGAGGAGACCGAATCCGTGGGGAACTATGGAACTATATATGGTCCAACGAGCGAGGAGGCTAACTGTGAGCACGACGATGCCGACGAGCCAAAGCGCTAAATCCCCTGGTCGAAGTGCCGAATCAACCGTGGATCGAGAAAACTATCAGGAACGGGTACGCGTTCGTGCGGCGCGGCTGAGGGTGACCACCGATACCAAACTGAACAAGGAAACTCCCGAGTGGGTCCGCGAGTTGGCTAAGCGGCCTCTGTAGATTTCATCGAGACGCGTTTCTGCGAGCTAAGCCCCGCGCACTTCCGGAGACGAAGCGGAGCTAAAGGGTTGCCGTGATCAAGCTGGAGCTGCGGAGCACGTACTCGCAGTCGGCGTAGACGCAATCGGCCACGGCACCGGCCGTCGACCAGGAATGGTGCCGTTTTCGTAAGCTCTCTTGTTCTAAAGAGGTCGCGTCGCTATCCGCGCGCCTGCGCGAAGCGGGGGCCATGGATTCCATCTGCTCCATCACCAGCTTGATCGCGTCGGGCTGTTGTCCGGCGGATAACCGAACTTGACCAGCAGCCGTTTGATGGAGGAGCGCAGCTTGGCGCGGACATCGTCGCGGACGGTCCAGTCGGTGCGGACGTCCCGGCGCATGACGGAAACCAGCTCGCGGGCGATGTCCGCCAGAATTCCTTCGCCCTGCACCTGAACGGCGGATTCGTTGTGCGCCACGGCATCATAAAACGCGAGTTCGTCGGAATTGAGCGGGGGAGTGAAATGTTCGCCGCGCTGGGACTCGGCGGCAACTTCACGTGCCAGCGCCACCAGCTCGGCGATGACTTCGGCGGATGTGAGCTGGGCGTTGGTGTATTTTTTCATCAGCTCGGTGATCCGCTCGGAGAAGGCACGCTGGCGGATTACGTTGTTCCTTGTGGACGCGGCGGTCTCGTCGGCGATGAGTTTGCGCAGCGCCTCGATGGCCAGTTGCGGGTTTCGCGCCCGCTGGGTTTTGGCGATGAACTCGGGCGTGAGGTCATCCAGCGACGGTTTGGGCATGCCGGCGGCATCGTAAATGTCCAGTACTTCGCCGGAGGACGTTGCCGTGGCGATGAGTTCGCCCAGCAGCCGCTGGATCTCCTCTGGCACGGGTTCCCCGCTGGCCTGCCTGTCAGCGGCATCGTACTTTGCCATCCAAATGCGGATTTCCTCGTAGACCTGAATGTCAGGACGGAGGGCGGCCAGCGTCTCGGAGCCGGAGCAGAGCGCCCATGCGCGGGACAGTTGGCTGGAGAACCGGCGGTACTTGGCGGCCGAGGTATCTTCTCCGGCGGCCGGCTGGTTTCCGGGGGTGGCAGGATCGCGCAGGTAGGCGGTGGCGCCGCTGACGGCGTTGAGGAAGGGCCGTTTGCCGCCGGCGTTGAGCACCCTCCGCCAGTCGTAGCCGGCCAGCAGCGCCGCAAGGGTGTCCACCAGGGACACGGTCAGGGCCACGGCCTCATCGATGTTCTTTCCCACCGGCTTGTTCGCCTGGTCGCCGGCGGTGTATTCGCCCAGCGCCTTGGACAGGTTCTCGGCCAGCGGGGCATAGGCCACCAGCAGCCCGTCCTCCTTGCCGCGGAACGTCCGGTTGACCCGCGCCAGGGTCTGCATCAGCAGCGCGCCCTTGAGGGGCCGGTCCAGATACAGGGTGTGCAGGGGAGGGGAGTCGTACCCGGTAAGCATCATGTCCTTGACGATCACGATTTCCAGTTCGTCATCGACGTCCTTGAGCCGCTCCTTGATCGCGGCGTTGGCGGAATCCCGGCGCACATGCCCGGACACGGGCGGCAGATCTGACGCCGAGCCGGAATACACCACCTTGATCCGCCCCTTGTCCAAATCCGGCGAGTGCCAGTCCGGCCGCAGCCCCACGAGCGCGCTGTAAAGCTTGGCGCAGATCTCCCGCGTCCCGCCCACAATCATCGCCTTGCCGGGGGCATTGATGAACTTGTGCATCCGCGCCCGCCGGTTTTCCCAGTGCTCCACCAGATCCGCTGCCAGGGCAGCGATGCGTTCCGGCGCGCCATAGACGGCATTGACGACGGCGACACTCGCCTCAAGGCGCGCACGTTCCGTATCGTCGAGCCCCAGCGTCGCCTCGTCGGCAGCGACGTCCAGAATTTCCTCGGTGATGTTCTCCGCCAGCCCTACTTTAATCAAGCGCGGCTCGAAGTACACGGGCACCGTGGCGCCGTCGTCGACCGCCCTGGAGAGGTCGTAAATGTCGATGTAATCGCCGAAAACGTCGCGGGTATTGCGGTCGTCGAAGGAGATCGGCGTGCCGGTGAACGCAATCAGCGTCGCGTGCGGGAGGGCGTCGCGCAGGTGCCGTGCGTACCCGTCGAGGTCGTCGTAGTGGCTGCGGTGCGCTTCGTCGACGACGACGATGATGTTCCGTCGGGCGCTGAGCAGCGGATGGTCCGTGCCCGCGTCCTTCTCGGACTGGCTGCGGCCGAACTTCTGCAAGGTGGTGAAATAGATGCCGCCGGTGGTCCGGTTGCTTAGCTCTCCGCGCAGCTCGGAGCGCCGGCGGATCTGCCGGGGGGCCTCCGGCAGCAGCAGACTCTGCTTAAACGTCTCGTAGAGCTGGCCGTCGAGTTCGTTGCGGTCGGTAATGACGACGACGGTCGGGTTCAGCAGCTTGGGGTGCCGGATCACCTGGTTGGTGTAGAGCTCCATTTCCATGGATTTGCCCGAGCCCTGGGTGTGCCAGACGACGCCGGCTTTGCCGTTGCTCTGGACCGCCTGCACGGTGCTGCCCACGGCGCGCGTGACCGCGAAGTACTGGTGCGGTTTCGCGATCCGCTTGGTCAGGCCGGCGGAGCCCTCGTCGAAGGCGGTGAAGTTCCGCAGCAGCTGCAGAAAGCGGGTCAGGTTGTACAGGCCGTCCAGAGCGGTCTGCATCGGGGTGACGGCTTCCCCGTCCAGGAGGAATCCCGGCGGAACCGGGACGCCGTCGTCGTCCACGTTCCACGGCGAAAAGTGGTTCAGCGGCGTAAACGGCGTACCGTATTTGGCCAGAATTCCATCCGAGGCGAGCGTAAAGATGCAGAACCGGAACGCCATCGGGAATTCGCGCAGGTATGTCTGCAGCTGCGCATGCGCGCCGGCAACGTCCGCGTGCTGGCTGCCGGCCTTCTTCAGTTCCACGATGCTTACCGGCATGCCGTTGCAGTACAGCACTAGATCGAAGCGGCGACGATAATCGCCCCGCACAACGGTCAGCTGGCTGACGGCGAGCCAGTCGTTGGCGTCCTCGTCCGCGCTGAGCAGCCGCAGCGTCGGGTTGGCCTCGCTGCCGTCGGCGTCGATGAAGCTGATCCCGCGGAAGCCGTCCACCAGGTAGCTGTGCATCCGATGATTTTCAGTGATCGCATCCTGCGACTTCGGCACGGCGATCTCCGACGCGGCCTGCTGCAGGTACTGTTCCGGGACGGACGGATTGAACTTCCTTAGCGCATTCAGCAGCCGCGGACGGATCAGCAGCTCGTCCCACGACTCGCGTTCACCGGTACCGGGCGCGATGTCCTCGCCGTGCTTGGGCCGCCAGCCAAGCTCAGCCAGCTGCTCGAGAGCAAGGCCTTCCCAATCGGCCTCGGAGAACGCGGTCGCCGTTTGTGTCATGTTTTGTCTTCCCCCAGATAGTTATTCCTCCAGCGTATCCTCCGGCAGCCCTGCCAGCTCCGCTTCAATGTCCGCCACGCTCAGCAGACTTGACGCAAATTCTTCCGGCAGAGCAGGAGACCGATGGCCGGCTCGTCGCTTGCGTGTGCCAGCAGATCGTCAACAGCGGCGTCCAGATAGATGCCCGGCTGCCCAACGTAGCCGGGATCAAACTTCGTAGCCTTGAGCTCTACCACCACAAAGCGACGCAGCCTCAGGGGGTAAAAGAGCAGGTCAGCGAAGAATTCGTCCCCACCGATGACAAGGCGCACCTGCCGGCCGACGAAGGCAAACCCCTGGCCCAGTTCCAACAGGAAAGTTGGACGTCGCCTTCCCCGCTCGTTCGTGGAGACGCGTATCGATCTGGTGGACCAGGACGTTCCGCGACCATCCCTCTGCAAGGGTTCTCGAGGCATACCAGAGGCGTGTCGCGGGATCATCTACGTTCTGCATGAGGGCGATGTGGTGATACCACGGCAATTGGGCAAGCGGCGCTTGCCCAATTGTGTCGGCGTCCCAACTTGCGGAAAAGGTGCGCATATAAGGGGCTCTTCGCATTTGAGCATGGTTAGGGCGGCCTAAGAATTGGGATTTGTGGGATGTTCTCCGGCCTGCGCGGCGTGGCGTGAGGCGGAACGAGGTCAGGGTCTCCTTGAATTGGTAGCGACCAAGCTTCCAATCATAAAAGAGACCCTGACTTGTCTAATTCTATGTCCTGCCCGAATGGGCGCTGGTGCGAACGGGCAGACACGATGTTCGCCGTCGACGGCGTGCACGTCATCTCTGCCGCGAATGCTGCCAGCAGACTCCTCCTTCATGTCGAAACCGATCAGAACACCACCGGTTGCCCGGACTGCGGGGTTGTGGCGATCGGCCACGGCCGCCGTAAAGTCCGCCTGCACGACGCACCGTCGTTGGGGCGGCCGGTGTCCCTGGTCTGGGTTAAGCGGGTATGGCGGTGTCCGGACACCGGCTGCCCCAGAGGCACCTTCACCGAGGAACACGCCCTGGCCGGTCGTCGGGCGAAACTCACGACCCGGGCCGTGCACTGGGCCGTGGACGCACTGGAACGCTTCGATACCTCCGTCTCGGCCCTGGCACACCAGCTCGGCGTGGCGTGGCGGACCGTCTGGGACGGAATCGAAGCCGAAGCACTCCGGCGGCTCGCGGACAAGGTCCGGCTGACCGGGGTGGACGCCCTCGGCGTTGACGAGCATGTCTGGTCCCATACCGGCTTCCCCGGCACGGGCATGGTCACCGGGATCGTGGACCACACCCGCGATGAGAAGGGCCGTGTTCATGCCCGGCTGCTGGATCTTATGCCGGGACGGTCGGGGAAGGTCTACGCGGACTGGATCAAGGCCCAGGGCAAGGACTTCGCCGAGGGGATCAAGGTCGCAACACTGGATCCATTCCGTGGTTACGCCAACGCCGTCCGTGATGAGCTACCCGAAGCAATCACCGTCGTTGACGCATTCCACGTCGTAAAGCTTGGTGGTGCTGCTCTGGACGATGTCCGCCGCCGCGTCCAACAAAGCACCCTGGGACACCGCGGACGTAAAGGGGACCCGCTCTTTGGGATCCGCCGCACCCTGCAGATCGGTGCCGAACACCTCAACGACAAACAGGCCAAACGGCTGGAGGACAAACTCATCGCCGGAGATCCCGGCCATGAAGTCACGCTGGCCTGGCAGTGCTACCAGAAGCTCCGGGATGTATACCACTCCAACCCGGCCAGAGGCCGGGATCTGGTGACCGGGATACTCACTTCTTTCCCGTCCTGTCCGATCCCGGAGATCGCCAGACTCGGCAGGACCCTACGGCAATGGAAGAGCGCGATCCTCGCGTACTTCGAGACACACGGGGCCTCCAACGGACCGACCGAAGCGATCAACGGTGTTATCGAGACCACACGGCGGATCGCCCGCGGATTCCGGAACTTCGACCACTACAGACTCAGATGCCTACTCGCAGCCGGCGGCCATCGCCCATACCGGAAAAAAGCGGCAAACCATGCCTAAATGCGAAGAGCCATATAACGAAGATTTTGAGGAGAGAATCCTCGCGAGCTAGGGAACTGAGAGCGTAAGTCGCCTGACAGCCGCGCGATAACTTTCGTTCCCCATCCTTCTTCTCCTTGGCGGGCAACAATATCCTGGCCGATGGCCCAATAAGTTGCCACGAGTTCCTGGTTGACCGTCGCGACAACTCGAGCGCGGACAGTCGTTACCCGGGCTGCCACGGTTACCAAGAACTCTGGGTACCACTCGGGCATCGAGCCGCGCCGGCGTTGATGGAAACGAGGCCCCGCTCGTCTCCAAGCTCGATTGGGCATCTTCATTCGGGGTCTTCATCAGAGTTCTCCTTCCACAACGGTTTGGTCCAGTCAATGTCGAGTCCGGCAATCCGCGTCGCGTGCGCACCGACCCGCAGCACGAGCAGACCAAAGGCTTTCCTGTCCAAGGTCCTCCGACCCAGCGGCTCCGATACGCCGCCGTGCACCCGAGAACGGGGGTGCCCCACGACACCGGGGCCGGGCAGCACCGTTCTCGTGGGCGCGCCCCGTTGTCAGCGGCGCTACGACTCCTCCAGGTGCGCCACTGCCGAAAACGAGCAGCGCGGCATCTCGGCGGCAGCGACGTCGTCGTCAATAACGCCGGTATTGCCTCCCGGCACCATCGCCGACAACGACGACGATGAATGGCACCGCGTGCTGGACATCAACGTTCCGGCCTGGTCCGGCAGGCCAGGGCTCACGGCCGAACGAGGACGGGGCGGCCCCGCGACACCGGTGCTGCGCCCCTCCGCTCTCACGGGCCAGACCCTTCCTCGCGGGCCGGTACCGTTAATGCCATGCCTTCTCCATATCCACCGCTGATCGACATCAAGGTCATCCGCGAATTGTTCGGTCCTACGTCGTACACGCGGGACACGGCCAATGCCCGGAAGCAGTCGGTCCAAGAGGGGCACGACAAAGTCATTTCCTGGCGATCATCATTGCGCGCATAGGGACTGGGCGGGCGGCTAACGTACGGGCGCCGGATAATGTGGGGAACACCAGCGACCAGCCCGTCGCTCCAATCTGAGGTGCCACCCTGAAAATCCTGCAATGCGTCCCGGTGTCACCACTCCAGGCTGCAACGATCCAAACTGCCGCCATCCGCGCACGGCGACGATATTGCGCGGCGGCGATGGCAGGTGTCGTCACGTATATAGGGGTGGACGCAGTACTGCAGCGGTTGCCGCCGCATTACAGCGCGATCCGAGAGGCAGAGAGCAATCTGGCGGTGGGACCGTACGGCTGGGTGATGAATCTGAATTTTTTGGGCCGCGCGGTCACGACGTTCGCCGTGGCGCGTGCCGTGCTGCGGACCGGCCCCTCGTCACGAATGAAGACCACGGGCGCCACCCTTTTGGGCCTCGGGGGAGTGTCGTCCGGCGTGCTGGCCTTTTTCCCCACCGACATCCAAGCCGTTGGAGTCCCGACCGCAGGAATCACGGGCGTTCCATCCCCGGCCGCTGGAATCACGGCGGCTACGCCCGGCGGTATTGTGCACCTAGTCGTAGCGGGGACGGGGTTTGTCGGCGCCTTGGCCGGAATCGCCGTGCTGACGCAATGGCTTCGGAGCTACCCGCCGCTGCGGCGCACGTCCCGGGCGGCCACCGTATGTGCCGGCGTCGGCGCCGTCGGCCTCGTTTCCCTGGGGTTGTCCATCAGATTCTTCCCGGCCGTCCTCGGGCTTGCGGAGCGGGTGGCGCTGGCCGGAATTCTCGGCTGGGCCTTTAGCGTGTCAGCGGGAATCCGCTCCCTGTCGCGGACCCGATGACCCGGTCGCGGACCCGATGACCCGGTCGCGGCCGGAGTACACGGCGGCGACGCACAGGGCTGTCATACCCGCAGCGATAACGGTCAGGGGCAGGGTCCAGCCTCCGGTCCAGTCGTGCAGCGCGCCAAAAAGGACGGGGCCGGCCGCTCCCACGGCGTACCCCACCGACTGGGCCATCCCGGACAGGGCTGCGGCCTGTGAATGATGCACCGTGCGCAGGCTGAACAACGACAGGGCGACGACGATGAGGCTTCCGCAGCCGAGGGCACCAAAGATGATCCAGAGCAGCATCAAGCCAGGCGCCGCGGCCATCCCCGCATAGGCGATGAACACGAGGATGCTGCTGAGCAGAGCGACGAGGCGTTGATCGGGAAATCTATGCAGCACGGCCCCGGCGGCGAAGCTGGTCACGACGTTGATCAGCAGAAAAAGTGACAGATGTGCTCCGGCCGCAGCTTCGGAAACTCCCTGGCTGTGTTCAATGCTGGGCAGCCAGGCCATGAAGACGTAAAACGAGACAGACTGCAGCCCCATGAAGGCGGTGACCTGCCAGCCGAGAACCGATTTCCACGGCGAGAAATATGCGGCTCGGCGCTGGCCGGAATCCCGCTCCAATGCCGGGCGGCGCCGGAGGAAGGGCAGCAGGAACCCCATCGCCACCAGAACGAGCCCGACCCAGATACCCAAGGCCAGCCTCCAGCCACCCGGAGAGGATTGTGCGATCGGCACCACGAGCGCTGTACCGATGGCTGCCGCGGCCGCCTGCACGGCCGTGTAGCTTCCCGTCACCTGGCTGACACGCGCGGGGAAGTCCCGCTTCACCAGGGAGGGCACCAGCACATTGAGGAACGCGATGCCCACTCCCACCAGCCCCGTCCCGATCCACACGAAGCCGATAATCGGCACCGAGCGAAGCACAATCCCGGCGGCGAGGATCAGCAAGGAAGCCCACAGTGCGCGGTCCAACCCGAGCCAGCGCGCGAAAGCCGGCGCAACAGGAGAGAAGAGGGCGAAGACGATCAACGGCAGACCGGTCAAGAGCCCCGCAACTGTACTGGACAGGCCCAGGTCGGTACTAATGTCATTCAGCAGCGGCCCGACGCTGACAAAGGAAACCCGCAGGTTCACCGCTATCAATATGACGCCGATAAAGGCAAAGCCGAAGCGGACGCTTCGTCCGGTCTTCGGGTTCCTCTCAGCTGCGACGGGCATTTCTTTCCCCTTACCGTGGCTCATCCGGGTCCTTCGGTGAGTTTCGGCGCCGGTCCGCAATCAGGTCCTTGCTGCGCAGCAGGCGCAGCGCGGTCACCAGCAGCAGGCCGCCGGCCATGTTGAAGACTAGGGTGTAGCCGAACCAGCCCAGCCACTGGAGGTACGTGATGGGCGCCCCGGCGTGAAGCGCGCCGAAGATCAGCAGCGAATCCAGAATCGAGTGGAACAGCGGCAGTCCGGAGAGCAGGAAGCCGCCGGCTATGGCCGCGACTATCTTGGCGACGTCGGAATCCGTGCCATGCTGCATCCGGGTCATCAGCGTGATGGTGCTGCCGCCCAGAACGGCCAGGCAGATGTTCTGCACGGACATCGGCGTGCCGACAAAATGCTGCGCAGACTCCGTGACCGTCCCGGTCCATTCCGGGAAGGCACGCAGGACCAGCCACATGAAGGCCCAGCCGCTGACCAGGTTGGCAACGAGCGTACCCGCCCACAACTTTGCCAGCTTTCCGATGCTTGCCTCGCGGGCGGCCACGGCGGCGATCGGCACCAGGAAGCCCTCGGTGAAGAGCTCGCTCTTAGCCAGCAGAAGGGCAATGAAGCCGATGCTGAAGGCCACGCCGGCCAACAGCGAGCTGCCGGTTTCATGCTTTACCGCAAGGTATGCCATGATCCCGGCGCTGATTTCCAGGCCACCGAAGGTCCCGGTTATGAGGACAGTCGCCCAGGTGCGGTTGAGCCGCTGGGCTCCCTCATCCACGATCCGGCTAAACGAGTCCTGGATTTCGTCTTCGACCGGGGCATCGCTTTTGCCCAGTTGTTTACGCCGCGCCTCATTACTCATCCGGTGGAAGCCTTTCATCGCGGGAACTGGCTTTTTATCCTAGTAGGAGCGGTGCCCACAACGTGGAATTTAGATGACGAACTGGCATCGCGGCCGCCCGGAACGTACCGTCGTTATAGGGCCAATTCCGCAAACAGGCAGGGATGCGATGAGCAGGAACAGCAGAAACCGGCATAAAGCCATAGACACCGCGGCCCGGAAGGGCAGCAAAGGTGCCGCTGGTTCGGCGTCGACCTCGATGAGCACGTTCCGCGCGGGCCGCGCCATTGACGCACTCACGCCGGCATTTGTGCAGTGGTTCGACGACGGTTCAGCCGGCGCGGCCACGGCGGCTCTGGACTACCTGGCGGAAGTCAAAGCTGTCATCGGCCGATACATGGAAGGCATGGCCACAGCTGAGGTGACGGTCTTCGAACCCATACCGCTGGCGATAGCCACCACCGATGTTCTGGTGTCCACAGACGAGGAAACGGACGCCATGTTCATCGTCGACGCCGTGCACGCGTACGTCGATTTCCTCACCGAAACGGGCAGGTGGACAGGCTCGGCGGAGCAGCTGGCCCAGGTCATGGACTTCTTGAAAACGGTTGAGGAAGACGACGACGACCAACTTGGCCTGATCGAGATACCGGATCTGGTCGAGGATGAAGCCCTGGAGGTGTTAGCCGGCCTGCCGCTCATCCAGCGGACAACGGCCCTGCTGCGGTGGATCGGCGACGGCAGGCCCGTCACCGGCGCGGGAGCCCTGCGCCTGAAGGACCTGGAAGCGGCGGCCGCGTGCGTCGGGGTGTCGGTCCGCGGCGCCGTCAAGGGCGCACAGCCCGACGATGCCATTCCCATCGTCAGATCCATGCAGGACGTGCCGCTGCTGCCCCAGATCTGGGCCGCGATGGAAGCCGCCGAGCTGATTGAAATCAAGGCCACGAAGGTGGTGCCGTTCGAGGACGCCGACGGCTTCCTGTCCGGCAGTACGGCCCAGCGGCTGGAGGAATACAGCTACTACACCACGCGGTTCCTGGAGCAGACCGTGCTGGGCATGAACCCGGCCTTTCCCGACATGTCGGCGACCCTGGTCGGGCTGGAGGTGTCGCTCCTGATCGCTGCGTCGACTCCTGAGCCTCCGTCGGTGGAACGCGTCCTCGCCCTGGCTGACAGGGTGCCGGAAGAGGAGAAGATGATTACGGATATCCTCGGCCGCATGACGGTGGGCCGGCTGGAAAGGCTCGCTGAACTGGGCCTGCTGACCATCGATACGCATTTCCGCGTGCCACCGGCGTTGATCGGCTGTGTGTTGGATGCCTTTGACGATGACGTGATTGATCGCCTGCAACTCGGGGAAGCCGTGGACGACGCGATGGCAGATGACGACGCCGCGCTCGCCGAGAAGGAGACCGCCGCGAAGGAGACCATTCCCGCCCAAAAGGCCGAGTCAGCCACGAAGCGTTCTGCCACCTCACCGACCCTGCAGCTGAAGATCCAACTCAAAAATGCCAAACCACCCATCTGGCGACGCGTCCTGGTCCCGGTCGACATGCCGCTGGACCAGTTGCACGGTGTCATTCAGACCGTGTTCGGGTGGCTGGATTACCACCTGCACAACTTCCAGACCGGTGGCTTCCGCGGCCCCAGCTACGCCCCGGTGGATCTGGATGACACGTTCGACTCCTTGGGCGAATCCTCCCTGGACGAGTCCAAGGTCAAGGTCGGCGAACTGCTTCCGGAGCCGGGCAGCAAAATGGTCTACACCTATGACTTCGGCGACGACTGGGAGCACGCCATCACCGTGGAAAAGGTCCTGACGGACGACGGCGGCGGGCAGCTTCCGCGGTGCACCGGCGGCAGGGGCGCTGCGCCGGCGGAGGACAGCGGCGGAACCTGGGGCTGGGCCAACATTGTTCTGGCCGTCAACGACCCGGGCCGTGAGGAGCACGAGGAGTACCGGGAATGGCTGGGCCTGCAGCCCGGGGAGACTTTGGACCCCAAGGCCTTCGATGTGGAGCAGGCCAACGACGACCTGTCCGATATCTTCTGACCCTGGCGATATTGAACGTTTCATGGCCAGGGCGAATTCTTGGACTCTTCCAACAGTCGTTGGCGTGCTTGGGGGCGCTTCAGGAAACGGAAAAAATCGTACGCTGTGGTAGGTGTTGGAGAGGCTGTAATTGGTAGATCCACTGGATCCGCACGCCGGTGGTCATCACGGTTCCCGGTACGAGCACCGGGTCCGCCCCGGCTGTGTTGGCGCAGATGTATCGCCGGACTAGGATGAGCACCCGGGGGACGCAGCACGGAGCTAGAGCGACCAGAGTGCACGGGAGGCCCAACCCCGGACAGTGCACGAAGGCCAGGAGAACTCATGGTGGAACCGGGCAGGAGCACGAAGCCCATAGTTGTCACGCTGATGCGCAGCACGGACCCGGTCAAGGTTGTATCGGCAGGACTCCGAGGAAGGAAAGCGATAGCCGCTGCGGTGCGTCCAGCCCGGTTCTGACTATCCCTGCACCGCAGGGGTGCAGGGATAGGAATCAGGGGCCGGTGCGACAGCCAGGCGTATCTGCTCTTGCACGTTTCCGACATCAATCGATGTCCCATATAGCTCAGCGTGAGCAGTGCGCAAGCGCTCCAGATGCAGCGCGGGAGAACGCACTTTCCCTTCCCTGACCTGCATCGCTGTGAAATGTCTACAATTCACCGTGGCCAGATAGGCGAGACCGTCACTGCTTTCCGCAGCTCGGTTTGGCGGTTTTAGCTGATTCCGATGACGAGGGTTGAGCGAGCGGCCTCGATGACGTCGGCGGTGATTGTGCTGAGTTCGTTGATTTTCATGACCCGTTCGATCTGGGTGAAGAGCCGGTCGATGAGGCGGAAGTTGCCTCGGGTAATCCGCGCGACCGCAGCGATGGCCTAGGCATCGGTGAAATCTTCCGGGTCCAGGGTCTGACCGAGTTTGTGCCCTCGGCGCTCCAGCACGGAATTCAGTTCTTCCTGGGCGAGTGGGCGATATTCGTGGGCGAGGCCGACCCTGCTGTAGAGCTGTGCGTAGCGGCTGAACCATTTTTCAATCCCAGGCATGCCGATAACTCAACGACTCTGGCGGCGGACTACCTGGGCACGAGGTATTCTTTTTTCAGCGCACGTAATGAGTTTCGTACTTTCATGGGAACCGTTGTTCAGGCCTGAGGGGCTTTGGTTGGTTGGAAGACGTGATCGTAGAGCACACCGGTCGCTGCGGCCTGGACGAACTTATCGACCACATCCACTGCCCACTCTTTCGCGGTCCAGGTGCCGGGCTTATATAGTCCGAGGGCAGCGTTGAGTACGACATCGCCGGTGTAGACGACGGGAAACACGACGGCGGTGGCCTTGGCTCCGTGCAGGCCGGTGTGGGCGGCGACGCCATAGGCCGAACCCCACATGGTTCCCAGTGCGAAGTGGATGACCCAGTTCAGCTGATCGCGCCCCTGCTGGGTCGTTGGATGGATGGGCAGGATCCGTTCGGCGAAGTCCGCGGGTGCGTAACTGGTTTCGCGCCCGGTCAGAGGCATTTCAACGAATTTCTGGAAGGCCGTCATCACTACGGTTCCGGCGACACCTGCCGCCATGCCGCGAACGATCGATCCCATCATGGATGTCTTCTCTTTAGTAAGCATGCTGTCGATTATTGTCTCGTTAAGCAGTATCCGCAACCACTGCAAAAGTCAGTGTGACCATCATTGATTGATGTCCCGTGGAACTTCGGGAGGTGATACCGGGTAAACCGCTCTCCCCGAGGGATAGCCTTCACTGGCAGCTCTGTAACGGCCGGTGTTCATCGGAAGCGTTCCATTGTGCGCAGGAGAATTTCGGTCGTTACGCCGAGCACGACATGGGCGATCGGCCGCGTGCGTGTGCCTGCCAGGGATACCGGTCCGGCGCGGAGGCCATCCCGGTCAGCGGTGCGGCGGTCCCGTCCGTGACTACAAACAACAACGCCAGGCCGTACAGGACTCCGGATCCGGCGCACACCGACGGCCGTGTCCGGCGTACTGCTCGTAGAGGATTCCGGGCAGCATTCCAACGGCATAGTGGAACACGGTTGCGCCCAGTTCCGGCTGTTGGTCGGTCGGGGGCGGCGCATGGTCGCTTTCCTGGGCGGCACCATCGGCAACCTCCTGCCAGCCGAACGGGCGCGCTTTTTCGGCCAGGTGCGGCAGCTGCTCGGACCGGACGGTGGATCGTTGCTGCTGGGCACGGGACTGGTTCAGCCGCCCGAGGTGCTGGTCCCGGCCTACGACGACGCCGCTGGTGTCACAGGCGAGTTCAACCGCAACGTGCTGCGGGTGCTCAACACCGAGCTGGCCGCGGTCTTCGACGTCGCGGCTTTTGAGCACATCGCGGTGTGGGACGAGGACGAGGAGTGGATCGAGATGAGGCTGCGCGCCACCCACCCTATGCGTCCGGCTGCCCGGAGCCGACCTCGAGATCGCTTTTGAGGAGGGCGAGGAGCTGCGCACGGAGATCTCGGCGAAGTTCCGTCCGGCTGGCATCGCCGCGGAGCTGGAGACGGCGGGCCTGTCCGTCGTGGGGCAGTGGACGGACGCCCAGCACCGCTTCGCACTGACCCTGGCCGAACCCGCCTGACCGGTGCTCAGCGCTGGGCCCGTGCCCCGGTGCCGATGACGCGTGGAAGGATCGTGACGTAGGCGACCACGCCGATGTGTTCGACCAGGGTCTGGATGACCACGACGAGGCCTGCCACCGCCAGGGTGCCGGCAGCGCCAGCGCCAGGGGCAGCACCACCAGGGAGTTGCGGGTGGCACCGCTGAAGACCACTGACATAGTGCCCCGGGAATCCATCCGGGCCGCCCGTGCGACAAGGACTCCCAGAGGAACCATGATCAGTAGGAACGCCGTGTTGAGGGGGATCACCGCCAGCAGGGACGTGATCTCTCGCCCGATCCCGGCGATCTGTGATCCGACCACCACGGCAGGCGTCAACATCATCAAGGGCACCATCAGCCCCTGCATCACCGCTATCACGCGCTGGCCTGCCGGCGCCCGCCCGGCCCATCGCTGGTCGCGGCAGCCATAACCAGGGGAATGATGATCAGGACGACGAGTGCTTCGAAGAACGGTTCCGGGTCGATCACTCCCACGATGTCCGGGCCGACGAAGAGCAGCAGATACGCGGGGAGCATCACCATCTGGGCCAGCATCAGGACCGGCGCAGCCGACAGCAAACGGCACTGGCCCCATCGGCCCCGAAAACACGATCACATGGTCGATGCACGGGATCAGCAAAACCAGCAGCACGCTGATCAGCGGAGCCTGATCGTCGGCGACGAAACGGGAAAGACCGAGGACGATGGCCGGGACCACTAGGAAGTGCAGCACCAGGATCGCCGCCATGAACTGCAGATCCCGTACGGCGCGGCCCATCACCGAGAACGGAATGCCCAGGAATGTGGCGAACAGTAACAGGCCCAGCACCGGATTGATCGTATGCTCCAGCGGCAAGGACGCCTTGGGAAGCAGTAGGTCGAAGACCCCGCCGACACTGATCGCCAGCAGATACAGGCCGATCTGCTGGCGTTCCATGATCTCAACCAGATGCCCCACCCCTGCACCCCACCCGGCCTCCATGATGCCGCGGACCGCGCGGGGCGACGGGTTCGTTTCACGCCCATCCCATGGTGAAGGCCAGGGGCGAGTCGGTCCCGGGCCCGGGTGCCCAGGACCGCCCGGAGCGCGACGTCGAGGCCCGTGCCAGCGGCGCGGCTACGGGCCGGCCCTCCCGTTCTATGGATGGGCGGGAGGCCTCTGTCCTGGGCAGTTGCACCGGAGTCCGCGGGTGCGGTTCGTGGTCAGGCGGGTCCGTACTGGTTACAAGATCAGCTCGGATCTCCTTGGGTTCTTCGTGTTCAGCGGCTCTCGGCTGCCGTGGTCCCGGCCAAGCATTGACTCCGACCTTGGGGCAGGGTCTATGTTGGGGAACACATGGGTATACGTGCGGTGCCCCTGATGGTGCTTGAACGAGGTGGGAGCTAGTTAAGGATTCAGCGGTGGAAGGGCTTTCCGCTGGATTCCGATCACGGGACGGAGGACAGTTCATGAGCGCCGATTCTTCCGGCAAGGAAACGGAGCACATGGTGGGGTCGGGCACTCCTAGTATGGAGCGCCCGACCGCGGCGATCTCCGACTACGGCCTGCTGGGGGACTGCCACGGGGCGGCCCTGGTTTCGCGCGATGGGTCCGTCGACTGGTGGTGTCCGCCTCGTTTCGACGCACCCAGCGTCTTTGGCCGGCTGCTCGACCCCCGGGCGGGACACTGGTCCATCCGCCCGGCCACCGGATATTCGGTGGAGCGCCGGTACGTCGAGGGGTCGATGGTCGTCGAGACCGACTTCCGGTGCGACAGTGGAGTGCTGCGGGTCTCCGACGGTCTCCTGCTCGGGGCCGGGGAGCGGGGCCACGAGATCGGGTGCGGCTCCCCCCCCGCGTGCTCGTGCGTCAGGTGCAGGTGCTGCAGGGGCAAGTGGAGGTGGAGGTGGAATTGGTGCCCCGGCCCGAGTACGGGCTGATCACCCCGACGTTCGCCTCGACGGCAGCGGGGGTTGAGATCATCGGCGGCGCGGACCGGCTCTTGCTCACCGGCGACCGCGGACTGGAGATCGAGGGCGACCGTGCCACCGGCAGGTTCGCGCTCTCAGCGGACGAACGCGCGACGTTCGCCCTGCACCACCGCAGCTCCACCGATCCGCCATCCGCGTCCCTGGACGGGTCCGCGGCGCTGTCTGACACTGTCAGGGCGTGGCAGTCCTGGAGTGCCTTGCACCAGGGATACCAGGGGCCCTATCGGGACCGGGTCCGCCGCAGCGCCCTGGTCCTCCAGGCCCTGACCTACCGGCCCACTGGAGCAGTGGTCGCGGCACCGACGACGTCCTTGCCCGAGGAGATCGGTGGCACCGCAAACTGGGACTACCGGTTCGGGTGGCTGCGCGATGGGAGTCTTACGCTGAAGGCCCTGTGGGTGGCGGCCTGCCCGGACGAGGCGCAACGGTTTTTCGACTGGATCACCGCCTCAGCCGGGCCGGCCGACGACGCGCCCCTACAGATCATGTTCGGGGTCGGCGGGGAGCACGACCTCACCGAGCACACCCTCGACCACCTGGCCGGGTACGCCGGCAGCCGACCGGTGAGGATCGGCAACGACGCGTGGACGCAGAAGCAACTCGACGTGCTCGGCGAGGTCCTAGTGTTCCGTGTTAATGGTTTGTTTGCGTTTCATCTTGCCCAGGAGATACTCCGCTGACTTGGTCCAGGTGAATGGTTTGGCGTCCTGGTTGTAGTTCTCGATGTAGCGTTCCATGGTTTCCTCCAGCTCTTTCACGGAGCTGAATGCTCCGCGTTTGAGGCACTGGCGGGTGATGATCCCGAAGAAGATCTCCACCATGTTCAGCCAGGAACAGCTGGTCGGGGTGAAATGCAGGCTCACGCGCGGGTTTTCGGCCAGCCAGTCCTTCACGTTCTGGTGCTTATGGGTCGCATAGTTGTCGCAGATGACATGCAGCTCAACCCCGGGGTGGGCGTGGGCGACCCGGCCCAGGAAATCGACGAACTCGATGTTGGTGTGCTTTGGGTAGAAGGCGTTCGCGCTGAGTTTGCCGGTGAGAACCTCCAAGGCGGCGAACAAGGTGGTGGTGCCGTTGCGCTTGTAGTCGTGCGTCTGCTGCAGCGGGTGGGTCGGGACAGCGGCTGGTCCGGGCCGGTGCGGGACGGTGCCTGGATTTGGGTCTTCTCATCAATGCTCACCACCACCGCGTTTTCCGGCGGGGACATGTACAGGCCCACCACGTCCCGGAGCTTGGACTCCAGGGCCGGGTCGGTGGAGAATTTAAACGTCTCGATCCGATGCGGCTGGATCTTCCAACGGCGCCAGATTCGGGCCACGGACGAAAAAGAGATTCCGTGGCGTTCGGCCATGATGCGCGCGGACCAGTGCGAGATCCCCAGCTCCGCCGGCGGGTTCCCGTCATTGGTCAGGGTGTCGGCAATCAGGGCGAGTTCGTCGATCTCCCGCTCCCGGCCCGGGCGCTGGACATCGGACAGGGCCTCGATCCCGCCCTCGGCATAGCGGTTGCGCCACTTCAAAACCGTGGGCGCCGAAAACCCGGTGATCTTCTCAATCTGGACATTCGGCATCCCGTCAGCAGCCAACAAAACCGTGCGCGCCCGCAACGCCAACGTCGCAGTGGAAGAATTCCCACGAGTCAACGCTTCCAGGGCGCCCCGGTCCCCGTCGCGCAACTGAAGTGCCTTTGCCAGATAAACCATGGATCAAGTCTGACAAACAATCAGACCCAAAGGAATCAACGACACGCTACACTAGATGAGTAAGTCCAAGGGGTTAGTGGTCGTAGGCGGTGAGTGAGCGGCGGATGGTTTGGCCGGTTTGGTCGTTGTGCCAGATCGCTGCTGTCATGGCGAGGAGGCGTTGGACGACGCGGGCGATGACGCCGGCAGGGGTTCGTCCGCCGTGTTGCTCGAGGTCGAGTTGGCCTTTGAGGGTGTCGTTGATGGACTCGATGATTTGGCGTAGGGGCTTGAAGAACCGGGCCCCGGGACGTGTTTTCTCGCCCTTGCGGGCAGGGCGCAGCAAGTCAATGCCGGCCTGGTCCACCGTCTCTTCAAATTCGGCGCCGAAGTAGTTCTTGTCCCCGATCATGATCTGGCGGTGACCACCAGCCTGGAGCCGGTTCATGGCCGGGGTGTTAGCGAGGATGTCCAGACAAGTTTGGCGTTCATCGGCCTTCGCCCCGGTCAGCGCCCAACCGACCGGGAGACCGTGGAGGGTGCAGACCAGATGCAGGCGCAACCCCCAAAAGTAGCGTGAATGGGAGGCGCAGTACCCGTACTCGGCCCACCCGGCGGGGTCCGAGCGGCGGACAGTTTCCCTGGACTTTGCGCATTCGATGGGAGTGGAATCAACCACCCACACATCGTCGCAGCAGATGTCGTTGCGTTCCGCCAGGACGGCGATGAGCCAGTTCATGCATTCACCGAGCCTGCGCAGGCGCTTGTTGTAGCCTGACTGGCCCGGCAGATACGGAAACATTCTTCCGTACCGTTCCCGGGCGTGGCGCAACCACCTGGCCTCGGAGGTGAGACCCAGCAGGGCCTGCATCAACGCCAAAGTCATCACTTCGGCGTCACTGATTCTGGGGCTGATCCCGATCCGGGGCCGGTAAGGAACCCGTTCCGGATGGGCCTTCAATAAATCATCGGCAGCGACATAGAATGCTGTGGCAAGGGTGTCCAGATCGGCGTCCACGTGAGCCTCCAAGTTCGACGTTGGGTTGATACCGCCGATTCTGGGCACCCTTGCCCCAAAAACGCTTACACCACGCCGTACACCTTGGAATTACTCATCTAGAGTGCGCGTGGATCCTGCGCGATCAGCTCGGCGACCTCCCGCCGACCACGGCGGACTTCCTGATTTCCGCGGCCGACCGGGCCGCGGCGACGTGGCGGGAGCCCGACGCTGGCATCTGGGAAGGGCGCGAGGGAGACCGGGACTACCTGACCTCGAAGCTCATGTGCTGGGTGGCCCTGGACCGGGCCGTGAAGCTCGCGACGCAGATGGACGCCCCGGGTGAGAAGGTGCAGCGGTGGGAGACCGTGCGCGATGAGGTCCGCGCCGCGATCCTGTACCGCGGCTGGAGCGACTCGGCCGGGGCGTTCACGGGGGCGTTCGGCTCCGACCACCTTGATGCCAGCGTTCTGCTGGTGCCAGTCATGGGCTTCCTCCCCGCCGACGACGAGCGAATCCTCGCCACCATGGATGCCGTGGAACAGGAGCTGTCCACGGACGGGTTGGTCCAGCGCTGGACCGGGGCCGGCGACGAGGGAGCGTTCGTGATCTGCTCGTACTGGCTGGCCACGGGCCGTGCCATGGCCGGGCAGGTCGAAAGGGCGCGGGAGATCTTCGAGGCCGTTACCGGGCACGCCAACGACCTGGGACTGCTCTCCGAGGAGATCAACATTCGTGAGCGGACCCTGATCGGGAACTTCCCGCAGGGTCTTTCTCACATCGGTCTTGTGGACGCTGCCTGGGCGATCGCCCAGGCCGAGGATGCCGAGCATCACTGACCAACCACATCGGAAGCAGCACATCAAGAGAAGTAGAAGGACATGGGAAAGCTCACCGACAAGATCGCCCTCATCACCGGATCAGACTCCGGCATCGGGCAGGCCGCAGCAATCGAGTTCGCGAAAGAGGGCGCCGACGTAGTCGTGCACTACCTGGAGGACACGGACGGGGCCAACGCCACCAGGGAACAGGTCGAGGCACAGGGACGCCGGGCGATCGTGGTCCACGGTGATCACGGCGACGAGGCCACGGTCCGGGAGTGGTTCCGGACGGCGCTCGAGGCGTTCGGACGGATCTACATTCTCATGAACAACGCCAGCGTCGATGCCTCGGGAACCTACGTCGCAGATCTGGAGATCGCCGACTTCGAGGCCACGATGCGCAGCAACCTCATCGGCCAGCTGATCTGCTGCAAGCACTTGATCAACCACCGCAAGCAGACCGGAGGCGGGGGGCGATCATCACCACCACCTCGGTGCGCCAGGAGCAGGCCAGTGCCAGGGATACCGGTGCCGCGGAGACCAGCAGCAGCGGGGCGATCATGCCGACGAGCAGGTGCCCGGCCATGTGAGCCGTGAATTCGGTATGCGCGTCCTCTGCCAGGGGCCCGGTCACGGCGGCGGCCGCCGCGACGGTCCCGGCCAGCCAGCACCGTCCTGCATACCGGCCAGTCCCGCGCTGGCGGGTTGAGGCGACCGCGATCAGGTACGCGTCGGCCATGAACGCGAACGGCAGCAGGGGTCAGGATCTCCGTCGGCACGGCGTGGCGGGCTGCCATCCCGCCGTGGTCATCCACCGGCTGGCGTCGGGGCCGGGCGGGTCAGGTGAGCCGGACGGGTAAGCACGAGCAGAACAATGCCGATGGCGATCATGATGCAGGCCAGGATGTTCCACGTCAGGTCATAGGGCAGCAGGTTCACGTCGTAGCGGATCTGGTGCAGGCCGAGGAGCTTGTGCTGGATCGTCCCGTCGTAGAGCTGGAACCCGCCGGCACCGACCAGCACGGCCCCCCACCAGCGGGCCATCCGCAGGCCCCCGCGGCGGCGGATATCGGCGAAGAGGAACAGGGCCGCAATCGCGGCGAACCAGCCGAACGCGTGGAAGAGCCCGTCCGAAACCAGGCTTACCTCCGGGGTGGATTTGTCGTAGAAGTGGTGCCAGTGCAGCAGTTGGTGGAACACCGTCTCATCAATAAAGCCGGCGACCCCGATGCCGAACAGCACCCCGGAGAGCACCGTCCGCCCCGACATCTGCGCCTGCTCCCTAGTCCCCGAGTTCCTCGCAACGCGTCCTCCCAGTCTACTGTTGCTCAATCCGACCTCTCGCTTCCTTCATCGGTTCCGTGACCGACCAGCGCGACCACACGTCATGTCTCGACGCTCCCACCATCCGGGGGACAGCGTCAAGGACATCGACCCGATGGCACGGGTTAGTCGAGCAGCTGGGATAACGCCAGGTTCTGAACATCACCCGCAGGCCAGCTCCAAACTGTCCACAGTGGCGGATCGCTGAATGCTCGGTGCCGACAGTAGTTCCCTGAGACATGGACTAGAGCCGCCCCGGAGACCCAACGAAATTAGGCGACGCATTCCTTCGCACTTGAAAAGTGCAGAGAAGCCGCGAAGCGCGTATTCGGCCACCACATTGTTCGTCGACTTGCACAGCAGCAGACCGATGGCTGGTTGGTCCTCGGCGTGTGCCAGAAGGTCCTCCACCGCCGACATGTACATGCCCAACTGGCCCAGGTACCGGGATCAAACTTGGTGGCCTTGAGCTCGACGACGACGAACCGGCGAAGCCTGAAGTCGTAGAAGAGCAGATCGGCAAAAGAATTCATCCACTCCGATCACCAGCTGAGCTTCAAGATCGCGCTCATTGTGCTGGTCAGTCATCGAGACAAAGTCGAAGACGTAGGGATCCTTGGTCAGTTGCTGGACCAAGTCGGAGTCCGACGGCGGCAGGGTCGCCTTGAAGTTGGTGATGGCTTTACCTGAGCACTCGTGCAGCCGAATGTCGATCTGATGCTCCAGCAGTCTCGACCGATGGCCCAGTAAGTGGCAACCAGTTCTTGATTGGCGGCCGCTACGGCGCGACGGCGGACAGCCGCGACCCGTTCCACGACAGAGGCCAACAGATCCGGATACCATTCCGGCATCGTGGAACGCGCAGGCGTCGAAGGGAACCAAGGGCCCGCGTCCCTCTCTTCATCTTCTTTGTTGCCGTCCTTCGCTCGTTGCTTTTCACTGTGCCGCCTCCAAGGCTCCCGCATCCCTGACCCGCAGATTTCCGAACGTCAGTTGTGGCAGCAGCGTATCGCCCGCCTCGGACATTAAGGAGCACCAGGGCGGCAAAGAGCCGGGACAGGGGAAAGTCAAATGGACCGCAGGCGTTGCGGTGGCCATGCTTTTGCTCGCCGGCGGCGCAGCCGCGGGGTCTACGATGCCTGATCCGAAAACCAGCGTAGCCTACCTTTCGCTGGATAAGGAAAAGTCCGCCGTTGAGCAGGACCGGGATTCGGCGCGGGCCGATCACGGACGAGTCAACGCCCTGTACAGCGCCCTGCTGAAGGGTGTTCCCGACCGCGAGGCCAAAGTCACGGCCCGGGAAACTGTTGTCGGGGCGGGCCAAGCAGCCCTCAGGGATGCCCAGGTTGCCGTGAAGAGGCGTGAAGACGCCGTCGCGGGGGCCGAAAAGCAAAAGGTCGCCAATACTATCCGGGACGGAACCTGGGTTGTCGGCACGGATATTGAGCCGGGGACGTACCGGGCCGCCGCCGTGCAGTCCGGATGTTACTGGGGGATCTACCAGAGCGGAAGCAACGGCAGCCAGATCATCGAGAATGACATCCCGGGCGGGGGCAGGCCCAGCGTTCTGCTAGCCGCCGGCCAGGACTTCAAGGCCAGCCGCTGCGGTAGCTGGGAAAAGCAGTAACCACGAACGCCAATTCACACTTGCTCCACTGATTCTTCGGCAACTTCTTCAGCCACGTTTGACCTATGAAAGGCACACCATGCGCTCCACACTTCACCACCTCTCCTATTCGTCCGCCGCACCGCAGCAGAAGTTACTTCCGCAGAAGCCACCGGCCCGCACGGCGATCCGTTGCCGGACCCTCCTGGTTCCCGCGGCCGTGCTCCTGCTCGGCCTCACGCTGAGCTCCTGCTCCGGCGCCACGGCAAAGCCCGATGCGGCTGCCGCGGCAGCAGCGCAGGCCAAACCGGCGGCAGCAGCGGAAACCAAACCCGCCGCCGGTCCGGCAGCCAAACCCGCGGCGGCGCCGGCAGCGACTCCCGCCACCCCGACCGTCGGGACGCCCTTCACCGTCAACATGCGCAACGGCAATACCGCCAAGATCACCATCGTCTCCGCCACGCGAACGGAGAGTGTGGGCGACCCAGCCTTCTCCGTGCCCGCCAAGAACGGCGGATTCCTCGTCCTGGACATCCTGTGGGAGACGGAGAAGGGGAAAACAAGCTCCAACCCGTTCTATGTCTCCGCCAAGGACGCCGAAGGCCGCAAGGCGGATCAGAGTCTCTTCGTGGCGAACCCTTTGGGAGCCGGCGACGTACTTCCGGGCGATAAAGCCCGAGGCTCGGTGGCCTTTGACATTGCCCCGGGCACGGCGACAGTGATGATCTCGGATCCGCTGATGCAAGAGGCGGCACGCGTGCAGATCGACCAATAGCGCCAGGCACTCAGCTTCTCGGGGTGCTGATTACGGTCTGTACCCTCGGTATTTGCTACCCGTTCGCCGTCGTTCTGGTAGAGCGCTGGCGGGCGACTAATACATACCTGCATGGCCGGCAGCTGCGCTTCGTGGGGACCGGCATGGGCATCTTCGGCCACTGGATCAAGTGGCTCTTGCTGAGCGTGATCACCCTCGGTGTCTATACCTTCTGGGTGTATCCGCGGCTGATGCAGTGGAAGGTCGAAAAAACCGTTTATGCCTAAGTCCGGTGGTGGAGCCGGGGTGGAAAAACCACTGGACAGCCGGCCCGCTGAGGAGTTGACTGGAAGTGGAGCCCGGCCCCTGTTTGGAGCTGGACCTGTCGAGACTCCCACACCCGGGAGCCAAGTCTCAAGGAGATGGGTTCTAATGAAGAAATGGACGCGCTGGCAGGATTGGGTTGCCATCGTGGTCGGTCTGTACGCGGTCCTCGCAACGATGTGGACGACTCATGCTGGAGCCTCCGTGACGTTGATGATCATCTTCGGCGGCCTGCTGGTAATCGCAGGACTGGTGAATCTGGCGATGCCGGGGATGCAGGCCATGGAGTGGGCACAAGCCGTTGTGGCCGCGCTGCTGTTTATCTCCCCCTGGATCGGTTCCTACACCGGAGCGTCGGGCGCGGCCTGGACGTCCTGGATTGCCGGCGCCATCGGGGTCATCGTTACCGCGGCGGCCATCAAGCCGAGTACGGCTGAGCACCACCACCGGACAGTGCCTTTGCACTAATCGAACGCAACGCAAATCGGGGGTAGCCGTTACGGCTACCCCCGATTCGTTTGCCCTACACCAATACGGATGGGTCTCCTATGCTGAGGGGCACGATGTGTGGCCTCATCTGAAACTGATGCTGTTGCACCAAGAGCCAGGACACAGCTGCGATGACGTCATGGACCGACGATGAGGGCCGTATTGACGGTGCCCGTCATGTTAACGCCGATTTGCCGCCCCAAGAATGCTGGAATTTGACCGGCCGCAGGGTTTACCTAAGCTAGGCGGCAATTCCAGAGCCGCCGCCCCGAATCAGAGGGTCCTAATCAAAGGGGCGGGCATGGTGCAGGTAGAGTCTTTGGCATGCAGAGTGAGAAAACCGGCGCCGACGGATCGGTCATGTTCAGGGAGCCCGGCGACGTGCCGTCCGGATCTGAACGGCAGGACTATTTTTACCGGTCCTTGGGCGATGGCAGTTACGAATCCAGCATCCATACGCAGGGCGCCTGGAACCCGCACGAGCAGCACATGGCGCCCGTTTCGGGGATCATGACCCGTGGGCTGGAGCTTCACCAGCCGCGACCCGAGCTGCGGATGGCCCGGATCAGCTTCGATATTCTGGGCATCATTCCAGCCGGGAAGTTCCGGATTGAGACCAAGGTGATACGGCCCGGCAGGACCATCGAGTTGCTGCAGGCCGAGCTGATCGCCGATGAGCGGGTGGCCGTCCGCGCCACCGCCTGGCGGCTTCAGCGCGGTGAGACTGCAGACGTCGCCGCCGTTGAGGACGAGGCGATGCCGGGGGTGGAAGAGGCCGGCTCGTGGCACGACCTCGATCAGTGGCCCGGCGGCTACATTGCCTCCCTAAAGGCCAAGGTGGTCCCCGGTCACCGCCCCGGACGCGGTCAGGTGTGGGTCCGCAGCCCGTATCCAATGGTTGAGGGGGAGCCGACGACCGACCTGGTGCGGTTGATGGGCTTGGTGGACACCGCCAACGGCATCGCCTCCCGCGTTCCTCCCGGGCCGGGCAGCTACATGTTCCCGAACGTGGATCTGTCCATCCACCTGCATCGGGAGCCGGTGGGGGAATGGCTGGGACTGGACACCAGCGTGACGTTTGGGACCGACGGGATCGGGGTGACGAATTCCGTGCTCAATGACGCGCACGGACCGTTCGGCGTGGCATCCCAGATCCTCACGGTACGTCAGCTTCCGGCAGCCTGAATGAGCGCTGATCTGGTGAGCATGGCCCCTGCCCTTTCCGTGCTGCGGCAGGAGACCTCCCTCGGTGCTGCGGCGGATCTTGACCACGGACTAAGCCTGCTGGCGGCGGCGCGGGCGGGGGAGATCGGCCCCACGCTGCGGCTGTACCGTCCAAAGCCAACGATGGCCTTCGGGCAACGCGATGCCAACCTTCCCGGTTTTGCCGCTGCCGGCGCTGCGGCGGCGGCTCAGGGATTCGAACCCTTGATCCGCAAGGCGGGTGGCCGGGCTGCGGCCTACCACCCGGGCTGCCTGATTGTGGACCATATTGAGCCGCTGCCGGACGCAATGGTGCACGCGAAGCCGCGGTTCAGGTACTTCGGGGATCTTTTTGCCGAGGCGCTGCAGAACCTAGGTGTGGACGCCGGTGTGGGGGAGATTCCCCGGGAATACTGCCCAGGGGAGTACACGGTATTCGGTCGGGGTGCCGCGGGAACAGACCTTGGCGACGGGTCCTGGGACGGGCGGATCAAGCTGGTGGGCACCGCGCAGCGCGTCGTGTCGGGCGCCTGGCTGTTCAGCTCGGTCATCGTGGTGGAGAATTCCGCCCCGCTGCGCTCGGTGCTGACGGACTGTTACGGTGCGCTCGGGCTGGACTGGAATCCACTGACGGCCGGCGGCGCGGCGGACCTTGTGCATGGACTGACGGTCGACGACGTTGCGGCGGCCGTGCTGGGCGTCTACGCCGCCCGCACGGAACTGAACGTCATCAACTGACCCGCCCGGCCGCCGTCGTACTTAAACCGCTTCAACTCAGACCGCACATTGACGACCGCCGTACCCCATCTGTGCCCAAGGTGGCCGCCTACTGGCCGCGGTCGATCCAGTCCTGCAGGGCAGGAGATTCCGCGCCCACCGTCGTCGAATCCCCGTGCCCGGTCCGGACTACGGTCTCCGCGGGAAGGACGAACAGCTTACTCCGGATGGACTCGATGATGATGGGAAAATCGCTGAAGGAACGTCCTGTGGCCCCCGGCCCGCCGTTGAAAAGCGTATCGCCGGTGAATACGGTGCCCTCGGCAGGCAGGTAATAGCAGACCGAGCCGGGGGAATGGCCCGGAGTGTGCAGGGCCGTGAGGGTGGCGCCGGCGACGTCGAAGGTGTCGCCGTCGTGGACTTCGTGGCCGGGGCCGAAGCCGGGATACACGGCGTCCCAGAGCATCCGGTCAGCGGGGTGCAGGTAAATCGGGGCGCGGGCGTCTTCGGCCAGCCGCTCCGCCGCACCGATGTGGTCATTATGGGCGTGCGTCAGCAGCAGCGCCTTGACCCGGCGGCCGTCGAGCTGGTCAATGATCGCCTGGGCGTCGTGGGGGGCGTCGATGATGACGCACTCCTGATCATCGCCCACGATCCAGACATTGTTGTCCACATCCCAGGTGCCGCCGTCGAGCGAAAAAGTGCCCGAGGTGATCAGCCGCTCAATCCGCAGGCCCATCAGAGCTCCACCACCGAACGCAGCACGGTGCCCTCACGCATCTTGTCGAAGGCTTCCTCGATCTGGCCGATGCCGATCCGCTCCGTGACGAAGGCGTCCAGATCCAGCCGGCCCTGACGGTAGAGGCTGACCAGCATCGGGAAGTCCCGGGACGGCAGGCAGTCGCCATACCACGATGATTTGAGCGACCCACCGCGGCCAAAGACGTCCAGCAGCGGCAGTTCCAGCGTCATCTCCGGCGAGGGCACACCCACCAGCACCACGGTCCCGGCGAGGTCGCGGGCGTAGAACGCCTGGGTGTAGGTTTCCGGACGGCCGACGGCGTCAATCACCACGTCTGCGCCGAAGCCGCCGGTGAGGGCGCGGATGGCCTCGATGGGATCCGCCGCGGACGAGTTGACCGTGTTGGTGGCACCAATGGTGGCGGCGCGGTCAAGCATTTTCTGATCGATGTCCACGGCAATGATTGTGGTGGCGCCGGCCAGTGCCGCGCCGGCGATGGCTGCGGAGCCGACGCCGCCGCAGCCGATCACGGCCACAGAGTCGCCGCGCTTTACTCCGCCGGTGTTGATGGCGGCACCGAGCCCGGCCATGACGCCGCAGCCGAGCAGGCCGACGGCGGCAGGATCGGCTTCCGGGTCGACCTTGGTGCACTGACCGGCGGCGACCAGGGTTTTTTCGGCAAATGCTCCGATTCCCAGGGCCGGTGTCAGCTCGGTACCGTCTTCAAGGGTCATCTTCTGGGTAGCGTTATGCGTATTGAAGCAATACTGGGCCTGGCCCCGCTTGCACGCGCGGCATTCGCCGCAGACGGCCCGCCAGTTCAGAATCACGCGGTCGCCCGGGGCGACTTCGGTGACATCCGGCCCCACGGCGTTGACGACGCCGGTGGCCTCATGACCTAAGAGGAAGGGGAAATCGTCGCTGATTCCGCCGAGCTTGTAATGCAAATCCGTATGGCAGACGCCGCTGGTGATGATATCCACCAGGGCTTCGCCGGGGCCCGGGTCGGGTACCAGAATGGTTTCCAGTGTGACAGGGGCTCCCTTGGTCAGCGCAACAACGCCCTGAACTTTATGCACCACTATGAGCTCTCTCCTTCAGCTGGGAAATCAGCAGGCGGCTGCCCGCTCTGTCTTGTGTCTGTCTATCACAGCCTGTCCGGCCCTCGTTGTCCACTCTGGGCCGATTCCTGCCGGAATGAGTCGCAGGGACGGATAACCGCCGTCAACGGGAGGTCAGCGGCGGCCGTCCGACCGGCGTCGCACGGTTTCATGCGGCTTCATGTGGCTTCTGCGGCGCAGCCGGCGGGACAGCCGGCGGGAAACCTTGTTGGCTCAGGCGGCCAGCTTGGTCTGCACGTCGCGCAGCGACGGGTTGGTGGCCGAGGACCCGTCCGGGAAGATGACGGTAGGGACAGTCTGGTTGCCGCCGTTGAGCTTCTCGACCAATTCAGCGGTGCCGGGAACATCCTCGATGTTGATTTCGGTATAGCCGATTCCCTGAGCCTCCAGCTGGCTCTTGAGCCGGCGGCAGTATCCACACCAGGACGTTGAAAACATCGTAATGGTGCCGGTTTCGGGCGTGTAGTCCACGGGTGCTCCTCGGGTTTTTTTTGAACGCGTGCTTGGCGGTGATGCCTTCGCCGGCGTGCGGACCGCATGGTCCATGATTTCAACGTTAGCGGGGGCCGCTGATATTCCGCAGCGGCGCTCCGGCACCGCACCCGACGCGCCCAAGCGGGACGGCCGCCGTCGTCCGTGCACACCTCCCGCCAAGTTCGCAGGCATCACCGCTCACTCACCCCTCCCTCTTGACGGCCTCAATCACACAGTAGTCTGTAACTATTCGCTTCTAGAACGACATGGTTATATTGTGGAAGATCAGCTCACGAACGTCTTTGCGGCTTTTGCGGACCCGACCAGGCGTGCCATCCTCCCGGCTCAGCCAAGGTGACGCCAACGTCGCCAAACTCGCCGAGCCGGGCCGCAACCGCCCGCTTCAGCCATCTCGAAGCAGGGCCCCTCAGGGAGGCGACCGAGTACATGGAAAAGTTTCGCCGCTTCTGGAACGGCAGCTTCGACCATCTGGATGAAGCCCTCGCCATATCAGAGTGCGATGACGCGAGAGAAGGATTCCTCGACAACGAGATCCTGCGCCTTCAGTTCCACGATCACGGCGGGAAGACCCGCATCACCCTGCAGCAGGGCCCCTTCACACCACGGCTCCGCGATATGAACCGTGACGGCTGGAACGAGTCGTTCATTAAGCTCGACGCCGTCCTCGCGGGGGTGGAAGCATGAGCCGGGACAGCAGGAGAGAGGACAGCGCCATGACGATTCCCAAACGGTCCAGTCTGCAGACGCGACGGCGATCGCCTACGAAATGGTTGGCTCAGGCCCCGCGCTCGTGCTCGTGGACGGCGCCCTTGCCGCCGGGAATTCGGGCCGAGCCGCAGCCTCGCGAATCACCCCGCGGACCGGTTTCCCGTGTATTCCAAGATCGCCAGGGACGTGGCCACAGCGGAAACACGGAGGCGTATGCGGCCGAGCGCGGTCAACATGACCGGGCCGACCCCGCCTCAGGCTGAGCCTTGGCTGGTCTGGTCGCCCGCATACCCAGTCCGCAGCTTAGGTCGAACACTCGCTGCCCGGCGGTCACGGCGCGGTTGATCAACGGGGCGCCCGTTCGGAGATACATGCATGGCAAAAGCGCGCCCAAAGTAAAGCCCATGAGAATGTCTACGGCCAGTTCACAACTCACCAAGATTCCGGTGTCCTCACGCTGTCTGCTCCTCGCGGAGTCCATCCGCTCAGTCGATGCCGGGAGCTGTTGCGATCAGATGGGGTCCGTTATTTCGAACGCTGTTAACTTCGGTGCTGACAACACGGGGCACCAGCCTAGGTTCGGGAATCGCGTCAAGCAGGTGGTCCACTTCAGCCGCATTGGTAGTTGCCGGATCCAGCCAATCGGCGTAGAGATCGGGTGGAACGATCAGCGGTGTCCTGTCGTGAATATGGCCAAGTGAGTCCGCCGCGGCCGTAGTGATGATTGTGCATGTCCGCAGCCACTTGTCCGGATGATCGTCTGGCAGCGCCGGATCGGGCCAATATTCAAAGAGTCCGGCGAAGGCGAGAATTTCTTCGTCTTTACCGTGTAGGTAGGTCGGTATTTTTCCGTCCGGGGTCTTCTGCCATTCAAAGTACCCATCGGCAATCAGTAGCCCCCGCCTCTTGGCGGCGGCTTGGCGGAACGACGGTTTTTCGGTCACAGTTTCCATCCGGGCGTTGATGAGGCGCGCACCCGATTTGGAGTCTTTCGACCATGAAGGGACGAGGCCCCAACGCGCGGTGGTCAGCTTCCGGGATAGTTCATTAGCTCCGGACGGCTTGCGCGCGATGACGAGGGGGACCTCGTCGGTCGGTGCGATGTTGTAGGACGGCCGAATGTTCCCTACGGAGGACTCTGCGACATCGAAGGATGCAACAAGGTCTCCGGTGCTGCGCGCCATAACGTATCTGCCACACATGTATTCATTATGGGGCAGCGCTACGGCGTGTCTCCAAATGCGCTCAGCCAGAGTGTGATGGCTCGACAAAGCCCCCCGTGTCGCGGGGAAGGTCCGTCGCGTGCTGATGGGGCACGGTTGATCGTGGTGTGCACGCTCACTGCCCCATCGGTACGCTTGCGTAATGCGACCCCTTAGGTATTCCATCAACGTCACATTGGATGGGTGCTGCGATCATCGTGCGATGGTCGCGGACGAAGACCTGCATCGTCATGCGGTCGAGAACCTCGTCCAGGCCGATGCCCTCCTCTTTGGCCGTGTGACTTACGAGATGATGGAGGCAGCGTGGCGGGCGCCGGCGCCGACGGGAGCGGCGCCGACGGGAGCGAGGCCCGATTGGATGGAACCGTTCGCCCGGACGATCGACGCGGCAAAGAAGTACGTCGTGTCGAGCACCCTGGACCGGGTCGATTGGAACGCGGAGCTCGTGCGCGGGGATCTGGGAAAGGCCGTTCAGCAGCTCAAGCGAGAGCCGGGTAAGGGACTGTTCGTGGGCGGCGTGAAGCTTCCGCAGGCGCTGGCGGAGCTGGGATTGATCGATGAGTACGAGTTCGTGGTGCAGCCCAGGCTCGCGGGCCACGGGCCGACGTTGTTCGCGGGGCTATCGAGGCATGTCGATTTGAGGCTCGTGAGCCGGCTGGAGTTCGGCTCGGGGGCGGTGGCGATGCGGTATGAGCCGAAAAGATAGGGCGTGTTTCCTAATGTCCGCGTAGCCGGTATGTCTCGTACTGCAGTTTTGACTGATGACCAGTGGTCCCGGATCGAGTCATTGATGCCGAGCTCGGAACCGCTTGGACGGCGTCGGCTGGCATGCCACTGCCGCATCATGGCTGAAGGGGGCCCACCGCCTCACCCGGTAATCACACCGCTAAAATGGGGATGCATCAGGACAAGGACGAAACCGGCGGCGGGCCGGTGTAATCCGCTGAGTATCGGCGGCACGAGCTGCTGTCGGTAGGCAGCACCCAGACCCGGACAAAAGGCAGACCCCTCGATGGAAAGTATATTGATGACCACGACCCCCGAGCTGTCCTCGATCACCGTTGAAGGAGGCCCCGGTACCATCACGCCTGGCCCCCGGTCCGTCAATGCTGTGGTGGTCGGGGAGGACGGGCTGGCGCGCCCGGCCTGGGCTGCCGTCGATCCGATGCTGCGGGAGTACTACGATACGGAATGGGGCATGCCGGTCCGTGACGAGCAGGGGATCTACGAGCGCATCAGCCTGGAGGCATTCCAGGCTGGCCTGTCCTGGGCCACGATCCTGCGTAAGCGTCCGGCCTTCCGCCGCGCCTTCGCTGAGTTCCACCCGGAAACCGTCGCAGCGTACACCGAGGCCGATGTCGAGCGGCTGCTCGGTGATGCCGGCATCGTCCGCAACAAGCTCAAGGTCCGGGCCGCGATCACGAACGCGAAGGCCACCATCGCGTTGCGTGGAGACGGTGGACTGGTGAACTTTGTGTGGTCCTTCCAACCGGCAGCAACACCGGCGCCGCTTAGCCTCGGAGACATCCCGACGCGCAGTCCCGAGTCGGTGGCCCTGTCCAAGGCACTGCGGAAGAAAGGATTCGCCTTCGTAGGCCCGACCACCATGTACGCACTGATGGAAGCCATCGGAATCCTCGACACCCACTTGTTGGACAGCCACCGCCGGAGCAGCTCAGGAGTATGGCCGCACACCTGAGCAGCGTCGTCGACCTCGTGTCCACCCCGCCGTTCGCGGTGGGGCCGGCGGCTACCTCGCACCGTGTTGGATGGACCCACGGTTGCAAGGCTCGTTAGGCTAATAAAATGGACCGAAAAGGTGAAAAGACTCAGAAAGCCCAACTCTCGGCTGTCCGCATCGCCATCAACGAAGTGGACGAACAGATGGTGACGCTGATTGCACGCCGAGAGCGCTTGGTCAGGATCGCCGGAACGTTGAAGGCTGACAAGGCGGCCGTGCTGGCACCGGCGCGCGTCGACCAGGTCATCGATCGTGTGCGGCAGCTCGCCGCCGAGAAGAAGGTGGATCCTGAGGTGGCTGAAGCCACCTACCGTGCCATGATCAGCGCGTTTATTGAACTCGAACTTCGGGTGCAGTCACATCGCGCCTAGGGCCCGTGCTGAATTCCGCCGGCAGCGTACCGGCACCCACCCGTTACCCCGGGTCAGTCTTCGTTTTCCTCCGGAGACCAGCGGTGGAAGTCCAGTGAGAGATACAGGGCCAGGGCTGCGGAGTTTTCTTCGTTGACGCGCAGCGCAACTTCCTTGTGGCCGGCGTTGAAGAGTGTGTCCAGGGAGGCGCGCACCAGGTCCTCGGCCAGGCCCTGGCGGCGGTGCTGCCGGTCAGTGAAGAGTTCGATGATGAAGGGTGCGTCCGGGGTGTCCTCCCACGTGGCGCGTTCCACCACCAGGATCGCCGCGATGATCTCACCGGCTTCGTCCACCACGACGTGTGATGCCTCCGGCAGGTAGGTGCCGTATTTGCCTTCGAAGGACGCTTCGACGTCCGCGACGGCGGCTTCCACGTTTTCGCTGGCAACGCCTGGATCGTACGCCGTGAAGTAGAGCTCGCCAAGCTTGCGGATGTCCGTGCTGGTTGCCGGCCGGGATTCCGTTTTGAGGTCTCGTTCGAGGGGTGTGGTCCGTGCGATAAGGGTGACCATGTTGGTCATGGAGCGCTCCTCTTGTGACTCATAGGTTGCGGCGTTGCCAGCGTCGTCGATGGCCTGTACACACATGCTAGACGGCAATTGCCGTGCCAGCTATATTTCGTCACGCACTTGTGACGGGGGGGCTTCCTGTGCGATCGGAGCCCGTTGTGCTTCAGCGGGGCCGGGCGTACACTTGAATCTATTAGAAGATATGTTCGAGTTAATCATATTTGAAACAGTACATATTTGAAACAGCATGTGTTTGAACACTGCGTGTATTTGAAACTGCGCGTATTCACAACCGTAAGTATTTGAAAACCGCGGGTATTGGAATCAGCACGGTGAGCGGCGCCGATAGCCGCCGGGCAAAGGGGAGCGGAGGTGCAGCGATGGGGACGTTCAGCGAACCGGTAGAAGTGATCCGTTCCGCTGCCGGGCTGCCGCTGCGGCTGAACTGGCAGGGGCGCAGTTACATCATTGGGGCGGAACCTCTGCGGTGGTACGAACGACGCAAATGGTGGGCGGAGGAAAGCCGGGCCGAGCGCGGCCATGGCGCTGGGCTGGTGGACCATGAAATCTGGCGGATTCAGGCCAGGCTCGACGGGTGGGGACCGCTGTGCACCTTTGATCTGAGCCACCACCCGGACAGCGGCCGCTGGCGCCTATTGCAGGTCCACGATGCCGTACAGGCGCGCAGCGCCTAAAAAATGCAGCCCGCACCGCCCGCTTGGCCGAGCAACTGGTATGCAGCAGCTGATGACAAGGGCAGGACATCGACCGGTTCGGGAAACAACACTTTGGATTACTTATGAGCTTCACCCATCTGCACGTTTCCACCGCTTTCAGCGCCCATTACGGGGTTTCCTGGCCTGATGATCTGGTTCGGGCCGCCGCCGCTGACGGAGCGGGTGCTTTGGCCTGCACGGACCGGGACGGTCTCTACGGCACAGTAAAACACGTGAAAGCCTGCATGGAGGCGGGAATTGATCCGGTGGTGGGGGTGGACCTTGCGGTTCTGGAGGAGCTCAGCGACCAGTATGACCATCAGGCGGACAAGCAGTACGACGACGGCCAGTACGACGACGGCGCCCATCAGCGTGGACCGGCGAATGGGGGCGCCGGTCACAGCCGGGTTCAAAGCGGCTGGGTTCAAAACAGCCGGGTTCAAAACAGCCGGATTCAAAGCGGCAGGGTCGAAAGCGGCCGGGTGGTGGTTCTGGCCCATGGCGGGACCAGATCCGCGGGATACGGGGCTCTCTGCCGGCTGGTGTCGGATGCGCATGCCAATGCCGGTCCGCGGAGCCCGGTGGGAGTGACCCTGGCCCAGCTTGCCTCACGCTCCTTGGACCCGCAAACACTGGCACCTGTGCTGACGGTACTGGTGGGTCCGTCGTCGGATGTTGGCCGCGCCATGGGCGGGCGTAAGTATCTGATCCCGCGTCGGAAGTTTCAACGCTGGTATCAGCAGATGCCGGCGGGAACCATGGCCGCTGAAATCGTCACCCATTTGAGCGCCCCGGGTGAGGCCTTGAGTACGGCTCAGGCGGTGCGGATGCTCAAACTAGCGCAGGAATGCGGTGTCCCCGCTGTGCTGACCAACGCGGTGCGCTACTGCGAGAGGGACGGCGCTGCTACGGCCGATGTGCTGGACTCCGCCCGGGAATTGAGCCCACTGACGGTGTTATCCGGTGCTGAACGCCGGCTCCAGCCCAACGGGCAGGGGTGGCTGAAATCGGCAGGCCAGATGACGTCGCTGGGCAAGGAAATTATGCACGCAGCAGGCTACGGCGCGTCGGAGCTGGCACAGTTGCTGGCCAATACAGAACAACTGGCGGACCGCTGCCGGATGGATCCGGTTACGGATATGGGCTGGAAGCAGCCGGGGGTGCCGGAGGCCTCGGTGCTCGGTATCGAGCAGGAACCGCAGCTGGAACTAAAACAGCGCTGTGAGGCCGGCATCACGCGCCGGTTCCCGGGCATCACCGGCACGGCCGAACGCCGTGCGCGGGACAGGGTGGAGCAGGAACTGGGTGTGATTGCCATGCTGGGCTTCGCCTCCTACTTCCTGACGGTCGCTGAAGTGTCCCGGATGATCCTTGACATGGGGGTGCGGGCCGCGGCCCGAGGTTCCGGGGCCTCCAGCCTGGTGAATTATCTGCTGGATATCAGCCAGGTTGATCCGCTGCGGCATGATCTGATCTTTGAGCGCTTCCTCTCCGGGAAACGCTCCACCTTGCCGGATATCGATATCGATGTTGAAAGCGCCGAGCGGTACAACGTTTATCACAGGGTTTTTGAGCGGTTCGGCCCCGAACGGGTGACGTTGATGAGTATGCAGAACGGCTACCGCGCGCGGGGGGCGGTGCGCGATGCCGGGCTGGCGCTGGGGATGGATGAGGAGGAGATCGGCACCATTGCCAAACAGCTGTGGCGCTTTTCCGCACGTAATTTCCGCGAAGCTATGGCGGAAAAGCCTGAGCTTCGGGAGTTTGCCGAGCGGGTGGAAGGGCAACGGGCCGGAGCATTTGAACAAAGCCAGCAGCTGGATTTGCTGGTGGATCTGACCGAACGGTTGGACCGGCTGCCCCGGCATATTTCCATGCATCCCTGCGGGGTGATTCTGGGGAACAGTTCGTTGCTGGACCGTACGCCGGTGCAGCCCAGCGGGCTGGGATTGGCGATGAGCCAGTTCGACAAGCACGACATGGACCCGATGGGCATGCTTAAGCTGGATATTCTGGGGGTGCGGATGCAAAGCGCCATGGCCTATGCGATCCGGGAGGTGATCCGGATCCATCCGTCCAAGGCCGAGGTGACAGTGGCCGGAAACCATCCACAGGATGAGCAGGGCAGCGGCCCGGATTATATCTGCGCCAACGGACGCATCGATCTTAATGCCGTGCCGCTGGACGATGAACACACCTTTGAACTGATCCGCAGCACCCATACCCTGGGCTGCTTCCAGATTGAATCCCCGGGACAGCGGGAACTGATCGGCAAGATGGCGCCGCGGGAATTCAATGACTTGATCATTGATATTTCGCTGTTCCGGCCGGGGCCGATGAAGTCCAATATGGTCAAGCCGTATCTGGAAAATCGTCACGGTTTTGCGCCGGAGGTCTACCCGCATCCGCTTCTGAAGCCTGCGCTGGCCGAAACCCATGGGGTCACTGTCTTCCACGAACAGGTGCTGAAGACTTTCGATGTCATGACCGGCTGCGGCCTGGCCCAAGCGGATGAGTACCGCCGGAGTCTGGGTAATGAGCCCGGCGAGTCCCAGGTGGAGGACGCTTTCCGCAGAGAGGCACGAGGGAGGGGTTTCTCCCTTGATGTCATCGACCAGGTCTGGGAAACGTTGAAGGCCTTCGGTAGTTTCGGATTCTGCAAGGCCCACGGTGCCGCTTTTGCAGTGCCCACGTATCAGTCGGCGTGGCTGAAAGCCCATCATCCGGAGGCCTTCCTGGCGGGTCTCTGGGAACACGATCCGGGGATGTATCCGCGCCGGCTGCTGGTCGCGGAGGCGCGCAGAATGGGTATCCCGATTCTGCCGCTGGACATTAACCGGAGCTCGGGGGAGTACCGGGTGGAGTGGGTCGAAGCGCCGGTGGAGACCGGGGCTTTTCCAATCCGGCGGCCGGAAGACCGGACGGGGCAACGGAAGCTGGGCATTCGGATGAGCCTGGCGGGGGTGTACGGGCTTTCCGCCGCCGAGCTTAAACGTATTGTGGCCCACCAGCCCTATGCCTCCTTGGCGGATCTGCGGACGCAGGCCCGGGTGAGCCGTCCGACGATGCAACGGCTCGCTCAGTTGGGGGCATTTGACGCGCTGCACCGGAAAGCCAAGGAAGAGACGGGGTCAACGGCCAGCCGGGCGGATCTGGTTGCCCATCTGCAGAGCCTGCCCACCCGCAGCAAACGGTCGGAACCGATCGAGGGGCAGCTGCAGCTGCCGTTCGGCGATCTGGAGCTCTATAATCTCAAGGATGAGCTGCCGGAGCCAAGCACGGTGGAGAAGATCCGCACGGAGCTTGATCTGCTGGCTTTGGATGTCAGTGGTCATCTGATCTCCAGCTACCGCCCGCTGCTGGCGTCCCTGGGGGTGACGACGGCGGATAAACTGTTGGGGATGCGCAACAATTCGGAGGTGCTGGTCGCGGGCATCCGGGTGGCGACCCAGACCCCACCGATGCGCGGCGGCCGCCGGGTGGTTTTCATCAGCATCGACGACGGCACCGGCTGCGTGGATGCGACGTTCTTCCACGAGGCGCAGGAAAAGTCGGGCCCGCTGCTGTTCGGCACGAGGATGCTGCTGATCCGGGGGCTGACCCGCCGCACGGGGCCGCGGGGGATCAGCCTGCAGGCGCTGGAGGCTTGGGATCTGAGCCGCGTGGAGACTCTCCCACTTCCAAAGGCACAACCCACGGGCGGACACAGCCGCGATCCCGCACCGGAGGACCCCTTGCGGGGGACACGCCGGACCCTGGCCGTCACCGGTCTGGGTGGATAAAGTACCGGGCGGATAGGGTACTGGGCGGATATAGGACCGTGACCGGCCGAACCGCGTGCACCGCAGTTGCGGTGTGTTGGTCGGCGTGGGAAGTTCCCAGTACCATCGGAAGTGGCTCACAGCACCCCTCGTATGTTGCTTAGACGGAGCCACTCAACCGAATTTAGGAGCCAGCAGTGCCAGTGGATACGCAGATCACCCTTAACGTCGACGGCGAAGCGACCACGGTGACGGCGGGCACCACGGGTGCCGAGCTCTTTTTCGAGCGGCGCGAGGTCGTCGTGATGCGCGTGAACGGTGAGCTGCAGGATCTGGACCAGCCGCTTGCGGCCGGCGACGCCGTCGAGCCTGTGACTATTGATTCCCCGGAAGGACTCGACGTGCTCCGGCACTCGACCGCCCATGTGATGGCCCAGGCCGTTCAGCAGCTGCGTCCGCATGCCAAGCTCGGGATCGGGCCATACATCACCGATGGTTTTTACTTTGATTTTGACGTTGAAGAGCCCTTTACTCCTGAAGATCTGAAGCAGCTGGAAAAGATGATGCAGAAGATCATCAACAGCAACCAGAAGTTCGTCCGCCGCGTCGTCACCGAGAACGAGGCCCGCGAGGCGATGAAAGACGAGCCATACAAGCTGGAGCTAATCGGCATCAAGGGCTCCCAAGGGGATGATGCAGCCGCGGCTGGAGCCTCCGTCGACGACGGCTCCAACATTGAGGTGGGCGGTGCGGAGCTGTCCATCTACGACAATGTGGAGCGCAAAGAGGGCGCCACCGTCTGGTGCGATCTGTGCCGCGGCCCGCACCTGCCCAACACCAAGCTGATCTCCAACGCCTTCGCCCTCACCCGCAGCGCCGCGGCCTACTGGCGCGGCAACCAGAACAACAAGCAGCTGCAGCGCATTTACGGCACGGCCTGGCCCACCAAGGATGCGCTGAAGGCGTACCAGGAGCGGATGGCCGAGGCGGAGCGCCGCGACCACCGCAAACTGGGCATCGAGCTTGACCTGTTCTCTTTCCCGGACGAGCTGGGCTCCGGCCTGCCGGTGTTCCACCCCAAGGGCGGCATTATCCGCAAGGCCATGGAGGATTACTCCCGCCAGCGGCATGTGGAGGCGGGCTATGACTTCGTCTACACCCCGCACATCACCAAGGGCCATCTGTATGAGGTCTCCGGGCACTTGGACTGGTACAAGGACGGCATGTTCCCGCCCATGCATGTGGACGCCGAGCTTAACGACGACGGCACGGTCCGCAAACCGGGTGTGGATTACTACCTGAAGCCGATGAACTGCCCGATGCACAGCCTGATCTTCCGTTCGCGCGGGCGCTCCTACCGCGAACTGCCGCTGCGGCTTTTCGAGTTCGGTGCCGTTTACCGCTATGAAAAGTCAGGCGTGATCCACGGTTTGACCCGGGTGCGCGGGATGACCCAAGACGACGCCCACCTCTACTGCACTCGCGGGCAGATGAAGGATGAGCTGACCAAAACGCTGAACTTCGTGCTGGGTCTGCTCAAGGACTACGGCCTGAACGATTTCTACCTGGAACTGTCGACCAAGGATCCGGAAAAGTCCGTCGGCTCCGATGAAGTCTGGGAGGAGGCTACCGCGACGTTGGCTGAAGTGGCCGAAGCTTCCGGCCTGGACCTGGTGCCGGATCCGGGCGGAGCCGCGTTCTACGGTCCCAAGATCTCCGTCCAGGCCAAGGATGCCATCGGCCGCACGTGGCAGATGTCCACGATTCAGCTGGACTTCAACACACCTGAGCGCTTCGAGCTTGAGTACCAGGCCGCGGACGGCACCCGCCAGCGCCCGGTGATGATCCACCGCGCCCTGTTCGGTTCGATTGAGCGCTTCATGGCGGTGCTGACCGAACACTACGCCGGCGCATTCCCCGCGTGGCTTTCACCCGTACAGGTGGTGGCCATTCCCGTGGCCGAGGCGTTCAACGAGTATATGTTCGACGTCGTGGACAAGCTCAAGGCGCAGGGAATCCGCGCCGAAGTGGATGTCTCCTCGGACCGGTTCCCGAAAAAAATCCGCACGGCCAGCAAAGACAAGGTCCCGTTTGTGCTGATTGCGGGCGGCGATGATGTCGATGCCTCGGCGGTGTCCTTCCGTTTCCGGGACGGCAGCCAGGACAATGGTGTTCCGGTTGATGAGGCCGTGACCCGTATCGTCGAGGCAGTCCGGAACCGGACAGCGTAACGGATCGGCGGATTGCTGTGAGCAACGCATCGGACGACGCCGGACCGTCCGGAACCGGACAGGCTGGAACTGTGCGGGCAGGAACCGTGCACGACAATTTTGAGCTTCCCGGGGTCCCCGACGCATTCCAGCGCCTGTGGACCCCACACCGGCTGGCCTATATCCAGGGCGGTCAGGACCAGTTCAAAAACGACGAGTGCCCGTTTTGCGTGGCCCCATCGCGTTCCGATGAGGAGTCCCTGATCGTGCACCGGGGTGAAAGCGTCTACGTGGTGCTGAACCTTTTTCCGTACAATCCCGGCCACCTGCTGGTCTGTCCATACCGGCATATCCCGGACTATACGGACCTCACGGTGGAGGAAACGGCGGAGTTCGCGGCTCTCACTCAGCGTGGCATGCGGGTGCTGCGCAAGGTCTCCAACCCCTCCGGATTCAACCTTGGCATGAACCAGGGCGTCACGGGCGGGGCCGGGATTTCTGCCCACCTGCATCAGCACGTGGTGCCGCGCTGGGGCGGTGACGGCAATTTTTTGCCGATCATTGCCCAGACCAAAGCCATTACCCAGACCCTCGGGGATGTCCGGAGCCAGGTTGCAGAGGCGTGGAACGATGCTCAATAAGTACGCCCGGGCGCTCTTTGCCGCCATCTTCAGCCCAGTGGCCAATTTCCTGGTGCGCTGCCGTGTCTCCCCTGATGCGGTGACCATTGCCGGGACGCTGGGTGTCGCCGCCGGCGCGCTGATCTGGTATCCGTTGGGACAGCTGTTCTGGGGAACCGTGGTCATTACGGTCTTTGTTTTCTCGGACATTATCGACGGTCTGATGGCCCGGGCCTTGGGCCGGTCGGGGCGCTGGGGTGCGTTTCTGGATTCCACGCTGGACCGGGTGGGCGACGGCGCCGTCTTTGCGGGCATCATCGTCTGGTTTTACACCGGCGGCAACAATCACGTGATTGCGGTCATGGCCCTGGTCTGTCTTGTGCTCGGAAGCATCGTCTCGTATGCCAAAGCGCGGGCCGAAGGACTGGGTATGACGGCCAACGTCGGCATTGCCGAGCGTTCGGACCGTCTGGTCTCCGTGCTGGTGGCCACGGGGCTGGTAGGCCTGGGCATCAGCGAAGTTCTGCTGCTGATCGTGCTGATCCTGCTGGCCGCGGCCAGTTTGGTTACGATCTTCCAGCGAATCATGACCGTCCGCCGGCAGGCTTTCAGGCTCGACGGCGGCACTGATAGTGCCGGTGCGGGTGCGGTACGGAGACCCAAATCCGCACGGCAAAAGCGCTGATCCCGCGGCCCCGTCCGGGCGCCCCCGTCCCGTCCGGCGGCACAACAGCCCGGAAGACACCCGGCAGCCATCCGTAATCCGCTGCGTGTCTCAACGTGCCTGGCCCGAATTAAGTCCTGCCGGGCCGTAGGACTACGATTGACCTGTCTAGTGATGCCTTACGCAAGAGGCTCTCATCTACTTTCCCATAGGGGTTTTTGTGTCTACACCTGAGGTAACGCCCGTGTCCGGTCCCGTCAGCGGCGGCGCAACAGTGAACGTGACCGGCAGTAGCCGGGTCAAGCGCGGTATGGCCGAGATGCTCAAGGGCGGCGTCATCATGGACGTCATCAACGTCGAACAGGCCCGCATCGCCGAGGATGCCGGCGCGGTTGCTGTCATGGCGCTGGAGCGTGTTCCCGCCGATATCCGCGCCCAAGGCGGCGTCTCGCGGATGAGTGACCCGGACATGATCGACAAGATCATTGAAGCCGTCTCGGTTCCCGTGATGGCGAAGGCGCGCATAGGTCACTTCGTTGAGGCGCAGGTGCTGCAGTCCCTGGGGGTGGACTATATCGACGAGTCGGAAGTTCTGACGCCGGCGGACTATACCCACCACATTGACAAGTGGAACTTCACGGTTCCCTTCGTCTGTGGGGCCACCAACCTTGGTGAGGCCTTGCGCCGCATCAACGAAGGGGCGGCAATGATCCGTTCCAAGGGTGAGGCGGGCACGGGGGACGTATCCAATGCCACCACCCACATGCGCCAGATCCGCGCCGAAATCCGCCGGCTGTCCACGCTCGCGGAGGATGAACTCTACGTCGCCGCCAAGGAACTCCAGGCTCCGTATGAATTGGTGAAGGAAATTGCGCAGACCGGGAAGCTGCCGGTGGTGCTCTTTACGGCCGGCGGCATCGCCACTCCGTCCGACGCTGCGATGATGATGCAGCTGGGAGCCGACGGCGTCTTCGTCGGCTCGGGCATCTTCAAATCCGGCAATCCCGCGGAGCGTGCTGCCGCCGTTGTAAAGGCGACCACGTTCTATGACGACGCTGATGTCATCGCTAAGGTCTCGCGGGGGCTGGGCGAGGCCATGGTCGGTATCAACGTGGACGAAATTCCCGAGCCGCATCGTCTGGCCACGCGCGGCTGGTAACCATGAGAACGGGTCCGTCACCATCCGGTGGCGGACCCGTTCTATCCCGCGTCGCGACCAGCCGGCATCGACGGCAGGGAACGGGATTATGCCGGCAGCCGAGACCCGGTCGTAACGGACGCGGTTGTAGCGGCGGTAGTAACGGACGCGGTTGTAGCGGCGGTAGTAACGGACGCGGTTGTAGCGGCGGTAGTAACGGACGCGGTTGTAGCGGCGGTAGTAACGGACGCGGTTGTATCGGGCCGGTGCGGAGTCCATGATAGGCACCATGGACCCGGAGACTGATGTGTGCATCGTTGGCGGCGGACCGGCAGGCATGATGCTCGGCCTCCTGCTGGCGCGCCAGGGCGTGGATGTCACCGTGCTGGAGAAGCACGCGGACTTTCTGCGCGATTTCCGTGGCGACACGGTGCATCCGTCCACCTTGGACGTGCTGGATCAACTGGGCCTGGCGGAGGCGGCAGCGGAGGTTCCACACCGCGATGTCGCGGAGCTGCGCACAACTTTTGCCGACGGCACGTATCGGGTGGCCGATTTTTCCCGGCTGCACGCGGCTCATGGTTACATCCGCTTTATGCCGCAGTCGGATTTCCTGGCGGTATTGGCAGGTGCCGCCGTGAAGCTGCCTGGCTTCCGGCTGCTGCGCAGTCATGAAGCGGTCGGTCTGCTGGAACGAAACGGGGTTATCCGCGGTGTTCGGGTGGAGGGGCCGGACGGCATCATGGACGTGACGGCGAAACTGACAGTGGCCGCCGACGGGCGGAACTCGGTCCTGCGCCGGCGCGCGGGTCTGCAGCCGCGGGAGTTTGGGGCGCCCATGGATGTACTGTGGTTCCGCCTCAGCCGCAGAGCGGGGGCGGCCGAGGGGCTGGATATGCATTTTGGCCCGGGCCGCGTACTTCTGGCCATCGACCGTGGCGAGTACTGGCAGGTCGCGTATGTAATCCCCAAAGGCGGCGACGAACGGGTGCGTGCGGCAGGCATCGAAGTGCTGCGGGAATCCGTAGCGGATCTGGTCCCGTCGCTGGCAAACGCCGTGGCCGAAGTGCGCGATTTCGGTGATGTCAGCACGCTGACCGTGCGGCTGGACAGGCTACGACGCTGGTCCGTACCAGGACTGTTGTTCATCGGGGACGCAGCGCATGCCATGTCCCCGATCGGCGGCGTCGGCATTAATCTGGCCATCCAGGACGCTGTCTGTGCCGCCCGCATACTGGCCGGCCCGCTGCACCTCGGGACCCCGGACAGCCGGACGCTCGCCTCGATCCACAGGCGTCGTTGGTTCCCGACCGCCGGAACACAGCTGCTGCAGCGGACGGCACAGCGCTTCCTGGTACTGCCAATGCTGGGCAGCACAGAGCCGGTGAATGCGCCCCGAATGCTGCGGCTGCTCGGTCGGCTACCCATGCTGCAGGTCCTGCCGGCGAGAATCATCGGCATCGGGCTGCGTCCCGAACGGTTGGGCCCCGGGCGGCGGGGCTTCGGGCGCCCGTGGCGTCGCCATCTCACCCGGAGGGGCTGACCGGCAGGCCGGTTCCGCTTCATCAGGCAGGCTGCTTCAAAGCTGCGCCAGCTCTTCCGCCGATCATGTCTTCCACCGGTTGGAACTGGCCGCCGAAACTGTCGGTGCTCCTCGCGATGATGAACGTACGGATTTGTTCCACGAAGGAGGACATGATGTGTGACATGTGCAAGGGCGCCACCGCCGAAGAAGCCAATGAGAAGTTCCGCCGGATGCTTGACCGGTACGGAGTTGCCATTCAGGGTGTAGAGGGGGATTCCGCCAACACGGCCTTCGTCTACACCGTGGGGCTCACGGCCCTTCAGGGGCATCCGGAGCTGCTGATGAGCGGCCGCCCGCTGCAGGATATGGCGCGGCTGCTCAATGAACTGGCCGACATGGTACGTTTCGGCGGCCGCCGGCTCGAGGCCGGCATGCTGGTAGCGCTGCAGGGCCGGTCGGTTCAGCTGCTCGACATTCCACGGGCCAGCACCGTGTTGCTGACGGCGGACACGTACTACGGCGAAGGGGTCCGGGCGCTTCAGGCCATTTGGGCGGACGACGACGGTCACTTGCCTTGGGAGCAGCGCGTTCCGGACACGCTCACGCAACCGATGTACTGCATGAACGCCGCCGCGTTTAGCCCGAAGTTACGTGGGTGGTGACGTGGGAAATCCCCGCCGTCCTTGACTTCCGGCGGGGATTTCGTGGTTTTGGGGTTTCTTCCTTCTGTCTACTTCAGGTTCAGCGGGAGGGTTTGGCCGATGAGTTCGAAGGCACGGCGCTGGATGGGTGTGGGCGCCGCGAGCGTCGGGACTGCGGGCATCGTGGTGTCGGTGCCGTAACGGATGTTGTTGCGGGTCAGGGTGGCGAGGTGTTCGAGCAGGGCCCGGAAACTGTAGGCGGGGGCCCCGTCGGCGGTGGTCCGCCGGCTGGCTTTGGTCTGCGCGGCGGTGGAGCGTTGTGCGGGGGCGACGGGGTCGGCCGGTTCGGGGCGGTGTTCGTCGGTGAAGGTCAGCGGCGCCCACGCTTTGCGGAGGTGCCAGGTGAGGTAGGCGGCGAGCATGCAGATGAACACGTGCGCCCGGACCCGGGTTTCGGTGTGGTGGTGGATCGGGCGCAGGGCCAGGTCGATGGCCTTGATGGAGCGGAAGTCACGTTCGACGTTGGCCAGGGACTTATACGTTGCCACGACTTTGGCGGCGTCCATCTGCTTGTCGGGGATGGTGGTGCGGATGATGTAGATCCCGTCCAGGGCCGCCTCGGCGGCGATGTTCTCCTCGTTGCGGGCGTAGGTGAAGGAGGTATCGGTGATGTCGAGTTTGTAGTGCTTTTCCATGTTGTATTTCCCGACGACTTTCCCGGCGCGGATCCCGATGCGCCCGGCGTCCTTGAGCCTGCCCGCTTCGGTGGCGGCGGTGATTTTGGCCAGTTCCTTATCGGTCGCGGCGAGCAGGTCGCCGCGTTTGCGTGAGCGTTCGGCCGCGAGGGCGGGGTCGCGGCAGGCGATCAGCCGTTCGCCGGGATAGTCCGGGTGGCTGATCTCGGCCAGGTTCGTTTCATCGAACAGGGACATCTGCAGGGGCCCGTCGTCGGCGGCCGGCGCCTGGATCGCCGGGGCCCGCAGCGCGGTGACCCAGCCGAGGCCGCCGAGTTCCTTCAGCGCCTCGATGCGGGCACTGGTGATCATGCCGCGGTCCCCGACCATGACCATCTCCTGGAGTCCATACCGGGTTTTGAGGTCCTTCGCGAGGGCCTCGAAAGCGGTCGGGTCCGCCGTGTTCCCCGGCACGACCCGGACGGAGACGGGACGGCCTTCCGGGTCGGTGAGCAGGCCGTATTCGATCTGCGGCAGTCCCTTCTTCCCGTCCCGGGAGTAGCCCCGTGCGGCCAGCGGGCAGTGGTGCCCGGTGACCCAGGAGGAGGACAGGTCGAACAGGGCCAGCCGGTCCGGGTTCGCCCCCGGGGACAGGTGTTTTTTGGCCAGGGCCTTTTCGATGCTCTCCTGCCGGGTCTCGAGCCAGTCCATCGCGGCGTAGACCTCGTCGGTGCCGGCTGCGGTGAGGCCGAGGTCCACGGCCAGGGTGGTGTCGGCCCACCATCGTGTGGTGGCCAGTTTCGAGCCGGGCCGGCAGACCCGGGCGATCACCAAAGCCAGGGCCAGGTCCCGCTGCGGGCAGGCGGGCCCGAGCAGGGCCGGCAACCCGAGGGCCTTCGCCTGCGCGGTGACCGCGGCGACGTGCCCGTGCGGGCGGGAGCGCAGGATCGTGGCCGCGGCATCGGCCGGGACCAGGTGCTGGCCCTTGAGTCCGGCCTCGATCAGGTCTACGACGTGGTCGGGCAGGGCCGAGAGGTTCGCCACCGTCTCGTTGCGGACCTTCCCGCCCTCCCGGAAGCTGCGGCGCAGATAAGCCGAACGGTAATCGCGTTCCAGGCCGTGCTTGTCAGTGTGGGACTTCCTCACTCTGACTACGTGAACCGGCTTCTCCTGCTGACTCATACCAACAAACTACACCCGTGTGTGGTCAGCACCGGTAACGACACGCCAAATATTCTGTCTACAGTTATTGGCCGAAAATGGACCTTCCGCCAGGAAACTCAAGGAATCAGAGCGAAAGGTCCACGTAACTTCGGTTTAGCCGGACCGGCCGTGGCAGCGCCTGACAGGCCAACCGCCGTTTCCTATTGGCGCCTGAACACCATGGACATGGGCGTGGTCTCCGTCGTCTGGCCCTGCGGATTATCCCGGAAGATACCTTCCACGACGGTCTGCGCCAATCCGGTGTCGTGTCCCAGCGCGACCACACCGAGGTCATTGGCGTCCATGATGGCCGTTCCGGCGAATGTGGCGGCGAATTCCTTGGGCACGCGCCCACGGACCAGCGCGCTCAGCCGGGCGGCAACACCTTCGGGATCCAACGGCGCGTACTTGACGGAGTGAGTCGAGGTGCCGACCTGGTAGCCGGCAGCTCCGTCAATGGCGTTGATGTTGTGGCCCACGACCTCGTAGAAGACTCCCGATTTGCCCTGCAGCTTGCCGACAACGCTGCGCCCGGCAGCGTACAGCAGCCGGGAAAGCCCGACCTCGTCGATGGCGAGCTGCATGGACCAGGGGCTGGCCAGCCCGATGCCGCCCGGATTGCGGGTCACAAAGCGGCTCAGTATCCGGGCGGCGGGGGTGACCTTGATGTCCCAGACCGGAATGGACCGTCCCTGCGTCATGGCAACGATCTTCTCGCTGACGAAGAGGTACCACGGGGTTCCGGACGTGGCGGCCTGATGCTCGTCGCCTGCCTCCGGAAGTCCGGCGAAAAAGCGCTCCACATAGCCCATAACGGCCGGGTCGAAGTCGGTGTCCTTGTAGAACACTTCGGTGCGCAGCGGGTAACGGCGGTAAGTGCCGCCACCTGTTTCCTTGCCATCAGAGGCGACCGTAATGTCCAGCTGCTTGTCGGCGTTCGGAACGTAGTCGCTCTTGTCTGCGATGCCAGCCTTGACTTCCGGCTCGTCGAAAAATTCACGCAGCCAGAGCTCGGTGTTAAGCAGCCGCCAGAAGACCATGGTAGAGGCGCTGCTCTTGCCGGTCAGGTACTCCTCAAAGGCGTAAAGGACGGCGTTCTGGTCCCAGTACGGCCGGTTCCCGAAGGACGAGGACAGGAAGATTTCGTAGATTCTTTCCTTCATCAGGATGAACCATTCCGCTTCCGGTGTGGTGAACCCGATCTTGTTGCGGCGGTTGCTGATCATTTCCGGAAGCAGGTCCCGGGTGGCGTCGCGCAGGATCCGCTTGTTCCAGCCGCCCTTGATGATCGATTCATCATCGAGGCTGAAGAGGAATTTCACCACTTCCTTATCCAGGAAGGGAACGCGGCCCTCGAGGGAGAAACGCATCGTGTTCTTGTCCTCATAGCGCAGCACGGCTGGCAGTGACTTGTGGAACAGATCGTCGATCAGCCGCAGTTTGAGGTTGTCGGCAATATTGGAGAACTTCTCGCCCTTGTGCGCGGCGGTGAAATCCTTCTTCAGCAGCGACGAGATGGCCAGCGGCTTTTTGGCCGTTAGCATGCCGCGCACCCGGAAACGTCCCAGCCGGAAGAGAATGTCGGCGCTGGAGGCCATCTCCTTGGCCAGCTTGGCCCGCTGGCCGTTCTTTTTCAGCTGTCGAAGGTAGGCGAAATAGTACGGGATGTAGCCGGCCATCATTTCGTCGGCGCCCTGACCGTCCAGCAGCACCGTGACGTGCTTGGAGGCCTCCTGCATGACCCGGTATTGCGCGTAGGGCCCGGACGAGATGATTGGCTCCTCCATGGTGCGGATGAAGTCGTCCAGGTCCTTGGCGAATTCCTCCGCTTTGGGCAGGAGCTTATGGCTGGTGACATTGCCCGTGCAGGTGGCAAGAACGGCGTCGGCGTACTTTTCCTCGTCATTGATCGAGTTCGGGAAGATCGCCGAGAACGTCTGCTGGGTGGCGCCGAGGGAGTCGGTGGCCGCCGCTTTCTCCTGCATGAGTTTGTTGATCGTCACGACGACGGCGGACGAGTCCAGTCCGCCGGAAAGGGCCGTGCCCACGGGGACTTCGGACTGCAGGCGCAGACGAACACCCTCGGTGAAACGGCTGCGGTATTCGGCTATGACGTCCTGGCTGTACGGGGTGCCGATCCTGGCCAGCTCGGCGAGCTCTTCCTTGAACCGCGTGTAGGGGCTGACGGTGAAGCCCGCCGGGGCGCCGGCGCTGGTATCGACCACGAGTTTTTCGCCGGGCATGAGCTTGTACACGCCGTCGAAGAACGTCTGGGCTTCCTCATCGTGGATGCGGAACTGCAGGTACCGGTAGAGAATCCGCTCGTTGGGGGCGGTTTCCAGTCTGCCCGTTGCCAGCAGGGGCTTGATTTCCGAGCCGAAGAGCAGCTTCGGGTCCTCGGCGGTGCCGGCATTGGCGTAATAAAGCGGCTTGATACCGAAGTGGTCGCGGGCCAGGACCAGCCGGTTGTTCTTCCTGTCGTGGATGGCAAAGCCGAACATGCCGTTGAAGCGGTCGAAGGCGTCGTCGCCCCACTCCTCGTAGGCCTGCAGCACCACCTCGGTGTCCGATACGGTGTTGAAGGTCCGGCCCAACGCCTCGAGTTCGGCCCGCAGATCCAGATAGTTGTAGACCTCGCCGTTATAGACCAGGACGGTCTGACCGTCCTGGCTGATCATGGGCTCCTGGCCATGAGCGACGTCGATGATGGACAGCCGTCGGTGAGCCAGGCCCACCTCTCCGTTGGTGTAGTACCCCTCGCCGTCGGGGCCCCGGTGCACAATGCACGCATTCATCTCCCGCAGGAGAGCTTCATCTTCCCCAAAACCGTAGTAACCGGCGATTCCGCACATACTGCCAACCTCATCTTTAGTACGTCAGTCCTCGGTCAATGCTACTGGGTTGGCGCCGCCGGATTGGCCCGAGTGCCCTCTCGGACCCTAGGGTGAGGGGGCCCACTATGATGACTTGGTGAGCATTCCCAGACCTTCCAACCATCCGCTGACCGTCGGCATTCTGGCCCTGCAGGGGGACGTCCGCGAGCACGCCCGGGCCATAGAGGCCTCCGGTGCGCGCGCGGTGAGCGTCCGCCGCCCGGCCGAGCTGGCCGCCGTCGACGCCCTGATTCTGCCCGGCGGTGAGTCGACAACAATCGACAAGCTGACCCGAATCTTTTCCCTGGCCGAACCGCTGAAGGAGCGCATTGCCGCCGGTTTGCCCGTCTACGGCAGCTGCGCCGGGATGATCCTGCTGGCCAACGAAATCGCGGATCCCGCCACGGACCGTGACGGCAACCCGCAGCAGACGCTCGGCGGGATGGACATCACCGTTCGGCGCAACGCCTTCGGGCGCCAGCGTGACTCCTTCGAGACGGACCTGGATTTTTCCGCGCTCACCGGCTCCGCTGCGACGGGGCACGGCGCGGCCGTGGTGCATGCGGTTTTTATCCGGGCCCCCTGGGTGGAACGCGTGGGCGATTCCGTGGAGGTGTTGGCGACTGTGCAGTTCCCGCCCGCCCCGAAATTGTCCATGCCGGGCTTAACGGGAGCGGAATTACGGGCAGCTGGCCGCCCGGCGCACCCTCAAAACGACCGGACGGCTAGAATCGAAGGTACGAGCCGAGCAGTGGCGGTGCGGTCCGGGAATTTGCTCGCCACCTCCTTTCATCCGGAGGTCACGGGGGAGCGGCGCATCCACGAGCTGTTTATCCGCATGATTAGAGGAGAAGCGTAAAGCATGTCAGGGCACTCCAAATGGGCAACCACCAAGCACAAAAAAGCTGTCATTGACGGCCGGCGTGCGAAGTCCTTTGCCAAGCTGATCAAGAACATTGAAGTCGCCGCCCGCATCGGCGGCGCCGATATGGTGGGCAACCCATCCCTGGAACTCGCCGTCTCCAAGGCCAAAAAGACATCGGTGCCGGCGGACAATATCGATCGCGCGATAAAGCGCGGCTCCGGCCAGCTCGGCGACGCGGTGGATTACCAGACCATCATGTACGAAGGGTATGGTCCGCAGGGTACCGCGATTTTGATTGAATGTCTGACGGACAATAAGAACCGCGCAGCCTCCGAGGTGCGGCTGGTGGTGGGACGCAACGGGGGGAACATGGGCGATCCCGGGTCCGTGGCCTATATGTTCGCCCGTAAAGGCGTCGTGTCGCTGGCCAAGAAGGAGCTGTCCGAAGACGACGTTCTGATGGCGGTCCTCGACGCGGGAGCGGAAGAGGTCAAGGATGACGGCGAGAATTTCGAGGTCATCTCCGAACCCCAGGATCTGCCCGCGATCCGAGCCGCGCTGGCCGAGGCCGGCATCGAGTACGACTCCGACGAGGCCGGTTTTGTACCGTCCATGCAGGTGGAACTTGATGTGGAGCACGCCCGCAAGTTCATGAAGCTCTACGACGCGTTGGAGGATCTGGATGACGTCCAGAACATTTACTCCAATGCGGACGTCAGCGCCGAGGTCATGGCCCAGCTGGACGAGGACTGACGCTGCGTGTTTTGGGTGTGGACCCCGGCCTGACGCGCTGCGGGCTTGGCGTGGTCGACGTGGAGCCGAACCGGCGGGCCACTCTGGTGGCCTTCGGCGTGGTGGGCAGCACCCCCGATAAGGGCCTCGACGCACGGCTGCTGGTGGTTGCTGACTCCATCGAGCGCTGGCTGAATGAATACAGTCCGGATGTGCTCGCCGTGGAACGGGTGTTTTCGCAGCTCAATGTCAGTACCGTGATGGGGGTTGCGCAAGCCTCCGGCGTGGTGATCGCTGCCGCCGCACGCCGGGGTATTCCGGTGGCTCTGCACACTCCGTCGGAGGTGAAGGCCGCCGTGACCGGCAGCGGCCGTGCGGACAAAGCGGCGGTCACCACGATGGTGACAAAGATCCTGCGCCTCGACGCGCCGCCCACTCCTGCCGACGCGGCGGACGCCTTAGCGCTGGCCATCACGCATGCCTGGCGGATGGGCACCCTGTCGGTTTCAGCGGCTGACCCGGTTCTCCCGGGCACTTCCCCGTCAGGGGCGACGGCGGCGCAGAGGCTATGGCGGGAAGCCGAAGCCAAGGCGAAACGGAACAAGGAAAAGTCGGGCCACAGCTGGCGTTGAGCGTGGCACTCCCGCAATGTCCGTCTGGTTCGCTACGCTGTTCGTAGATATGTTCTACATGCTGTCGGTTCAATCCGGACGGCCCTATACAAGAGGTAACCCCATGATCAGCTTTGTTCGCGGACCCGTGGCGCAGGTCGGTCTGTCGTCGGTGGTGATCGATGTGAACGGGATCGGCATGCTGGTCCATGCCACACCCAAAACCCTGGGTGCGCTCCGGACCGGCCAGGAGGCAACCCTGACCACGTCCATGATCGTCCGCGAGGATTCGATGACCCTATACGGTTTCGACAACAGCGGCGAGCGGGAGGTCTTCGACGTCCTGCTCAGCGTCAGCGGGATCGGTCCGCGGCTGGCCCTGGCGGTCCTGGCCGTGCATGAACCCGAAACCATCCGTGTCGCGGTCGCCGGTGGCGACGGCAAAACGTTCACCAAGGTTCCCGGCATCGGCCCGAAGGTCGCCGGCCGAATAGTGCTCGAACTGACCGGAAAACTGCATCCGGAGGGAACCGGCACCGGATCTGCGGCGGGCGCCGTTGCGGTTCGCGCCGCCTGGAAACCGCAGGTCATTGCGGCCATGACCGGGCTGGGCTGGTCCGAGAAGGACGCCGCGGCGAGCATCGACAGGGCCACGGCGGACGATCCGGCCCTGCTGGAGAGCGCGAATGTCGCGGCCATTCTGCGGGCCACGCTGCGCTGGCTCGGCCAGGACAGTTCCCGGGGGTCTGCCGGCGGAGTGCGGGCCCGTGGCTGAGCAGATCCCGGGAAAAATCAAGGGGAAGGCTACGGCGGGGAAGACCAGCACGGGGAAGGCCGCCACGGGGAAGACCCCACCAGTGAGCCCTGCCGATGCGGCGCGGCTGGTCGTTTCCCCGGAGGTGGTAGGGCCGGCGGGCGGCGAGCCGGAGGAGCGTGCCATCGAGTCGGCCCTGCGTCCGAAGAATCTGCATGATTTTGTCGGTCAGCAACGGGTCCGCAAACAGCTCTCGCTGGTGTTGGAAGCCTCCCGGATCCGCGGCCGCAGTGCCGATCATGTGCTGATGTCCGGCCCTCCCGGTCTGGGAAAAACCACCTTGGCGATGATCATCGCGGCGGAAATGAATGCCCCGCTGCGGATCAGCTCAGGACCGGCGATCCAGCACGCCGGCGATCTGGCGGCCATTCTGTCCTCGCTCTCCGAGGGCGAAGTGCTGTTTCTGGATGAGATTCACCGGATGTCACGGCCCGCAGAGGAAATGCTGTATATGGCCATGGAAGATTTCCGGGTCGATATCGTGGTCGGGAAGGGGGCCGGGGCCACCGCTATCCCGCTGGAACTACCCTCCTTCACTCTCGTCGGCGCCACCACGAGGGCGGGCCTGCTGCCGGGCCCGCTGCGGGATAGGTTCGGGTTCACCGGACACCTGGAGTTCTACTCGGTGGCGGAGTTGGAGCTCGTCCTGCGACGCTCGGCCGGACTGCTGGATCTGTCGCTGACGAGTGCCGGATTTGCCGAAATTGCCGGCCGCTCCAGAGGGACCCCGCGCATTGCCAACCGGCTGCTGCGGCGCGTGCGTGACTGGGCCCTGGTCCACGCCGTGGCGAGCATCGATGCCCGGACCGCGTCCGCCGCATTGGACATGTATGAGGTCGATGCGCGTGGGCTGGACCGGCTTGACCGCGCCGTGCTGCATGCTCTGATCACCAAATTCAATGGCGGTCCGGTGGGCCTCTCCACGCTGGCCATCGCCGTGGGCGAAGAACCCGAGACCGTCGAAACGGTCGCCGAGCCGTTCCTTGTGCGGGAGGGCCTGCTTGGCCGGACTCCACGGGGCCGGATCGCGATGGCGGCGGCCTGGGAGCATTTGGGGCTGCAGATGCCCCCGGATGCATCGGGCACCGCACCCTTTCCCATCATCGTGCCCGGGGATGGCCTGCCCGGCGACTTTCCCTGACGATCGTGCCCGTCCCCAGTGCCTGGCGTCACCGCATGGCCGCAGTGCTGTCCGACGGCGACCGGTCGCGGTGCCTGCCGACGGCGACCGGTCGCGGTGCCTGCCGACGGCGACCGGGCGCGGTGCCTGCCAACAACGCCGCCTAAGCCGGTGCCCGGCAGCGGATTGCCGCGAACTGAGGGCCGAATTGGGTGCAACGCGTTCGCTCGGCGAAAATCAGCTTAGACTGGTATGACGTCCGGCACGTTGTAAGCAGCCCCGGAACCCATTGACATAAAGGAACGGACCCCAGCTGTGTTCTCAAGCATTCTGGCCGCCGGCGAAACCCAAGCCGGCGGCTTTGACCCCATGACACTGATCCTCTTCGCGCTCTTCGCCGTCGTCATTTTGATGATGTTCCGCCGGCAGAAAAAGGCCAAAGCGGCGCAACAGCAGCAACAGGCCAAGCTGGCCACTGGTGTTTCGGTGATGACCAACTTTGGCCTGTTCGGAACCGTCCTGGCGATCGACGACGCCGAAAACAAGGTGGTCCTTGAACTGTCGCCGGGGAACACCGCAACGGTGCACCGCCAGACGATCACCAAAATCACCGCACCGGATGAGACTCACCAGGGCGTCCCCGACGACGCATCCTCGTTGACCGGTTTCTCCGGCCCCACCGGCCACGGTGAAGTTCCCGTCAACGAGAGCCCCGATGAGACGATCCTGCGGTTGAATAAAGACAACAACAAAGACAACTAGTCTCATCCAGGCGAGGAGTTCCCACCGGAACTTCGCCGCGACTGCCGCTCCCGCCCCTCCGGCTGGAGCGGCCCCGTTGCGTCGGGAGCGTATGACGAAGAGAAAGATCCACTGATGGCACGTACTGGCCCCACTTCAACGGCCCGCAGGACCCTGCTGTGGCTTGGGATTATTTTTATTGCACTGGCTATGCTGCTTGGCAGCGGGGCCATCTGGGGATCGGCGAGCTGGGCTCCCAAGCTGGCCCTTGATCTTGAGGGCGGCACGCAGATGATTCTGACGCCCAAGGTGCAGGGCGGCCAGTCCATCACCGACGAGCAGCTGAACCAGGCCGTGTCCATCATCCGCCAGCGCGTGGACGGATCCGGTGTGTCGGAATCCGAAATCAGCACCCAATCGGGGCGCAACGTGATCGTCAGCATGCCGGGCACGCCAACGGCGGAAACTCGTGAGCTGATTAAGGCCTCGGCGGATATGTCCTTCCGCCCGGTGATCACCGCCGGGCCCGGCGCGGCAACCACACCGGACAAGATGCTCCCTGATGCCCAGCTGCCCGTGCCGAAGGCGGCGCCGACGAACGCCAGCGATGAAAACTGGATCGATGCGGCGCTGTACAAGACATTTGAGACCACCAGCTGCGTGCCACCGGTGACCGAGGTGCCGACGAACACCGATCCGGCCAAGCCCGTTGTGTCGTGCGAGCTGGATTCCGGCACCAAGTACATCCTGGGCCCGGTCGAGGTCCCCGGCAAGGACATCAGCGACGCCACCTATGGGCTGCAGCAGGGCGCACAGGGCGCCACCACCAACCAGTGGTCCGTCAACCTGAAGTTCAACGGCGAGGGCGCCACGAAGTTCAGGGAAGTGACTTCCCGGCTCAACGGCTTCCTGCAGGCGAACCCGCAGGATCCGCGGGCCCAGTTTGCTATTGTCCTGGACGGGCGCGTCATTTCTGCCCCCGTTTCGCAGGCCGTCATCGCCGACGGGAACTCCTCCATCACCGGTAACTTCACCGAAGCGTCGTCGAAGTCCCTGGCGGATAAGCTCAAATTCGGTGCCCTGCCGATCAGCTTCGACATCCAAAGCGAGGAGCAGATCTCCGCGACCCTCGGTGGGCAACAGCTGGAAATGGGCCTGCTGGCGGGCGTGATCGGCCTGCTGCTGGTCGTCGTCTATTCGCTGTTCCAGTACCGGGCACTGGGCTTCGTGACCATCTTCTCGCTGGTCGTTGCTGGTGCACTGACGTATCTCGCCATTGCCATCCTCGGCTGGACACAGAACTACCGGTTGTCCCTTGCCGGTGTGGCAGGTCTGATCGTGGCCATCGGTCAGACGGCGGACTCGTTCATCGTGTACTTCGAGCGAATCCGTGACGAGCTTCGTGACGGGCGCGGTCTGGTCGCGGCGGTGGAAAACGGCTGGCGGCGTGCCAAGCGCACCGTGTTGGCGTCTAAAGCAGTGAACCTGCTGGCCGCCGTCGTACTGTACTTCGTCGCCGTCGGCAACGTCCGCGGCTTTGCCTTCACCCTCGGGCTGACGGCTATCGCCGACCTGATCGTGGTCTTCATGTTCACGCACCCGACCCTGCAGCTGCTGGCCCGAACCCGGTTCTTCGGCGAAGGCCATCACTTCTCCGGCCTTGATCCGAAGCGGCTGGGGGCCGTTCCGCTGTACCGCGGAGCGGGACGTTTCCGTGATCCGGTGCAGATTTCGCTCGGCGCCAGGGGTGCTGCGAAAGGGAAAAACTCCGGCGCGCAGGCCGAGGCCGAGCGCCGCCAGACCATCGCAGAGCGGCGGCTGGCTGCACGACAGGAACAAATGGCCGGCAGCAGGGGTGCCGGATCGGCGTCCGCAGGGTCGCAGGACGCAGCCAAGGAGAACAAATAATGACCAGTTTCGCCACCTTCGGCAACGAACTCTACACGGGCAAACGCTCCTACAACTTCGTCAGCAAACGCAAGATCTGGTTCACCATCGCAGCGGTGGCCGTGATCGTCTCGATCCTGATCCCGATCGTGCGGGGCGGCTTCAACCTGGGCATTGACTTCCGCGGGGGATCGGAGTTCACCGTCTCGGATGTCAAGGACACCAATTCCGGCATCGGTGAACGAGCGGTCACGGAGATTGTTCCCGGGGCGGTGCCGCGGGTGGCCAACATTGCCGGTAACACGATGCGCATCCAGACGGACAAGCTCAGCGACGACGAGACCCTCAAGGTCAAGGCCGCGCTGATCAAGGACTATGGTGTCCAGGAAGACCATGTGACCTCGACTTTCATCGGCCCCACCTGGGGAGCGGACGTCACGAGGCAGGCGCTGCTGGGGCTGGTGGCGTTCGTGCTGCTGGCGACGCTGCTGATGGCCTTCTATTTCCGCACCTGGCGTATGTCAGTGGCGGCCATCGTGGGTCTGTTGGTGGTCATGATCACCACGGCGGGACTATACGCGGCCAGCGATTTCGAGGTCACGCCGTCGGCCATCATCGGATTTCTGACCATCTTGAGCTACTCGCTCTACGATACGGTGGTGGTCTTTGACAAGATCAGGGAGAACACCGCGGATGTGGAGAGGTCGACCCGGCGGACGTTTGCCGAGGAGGTTAACCTGGCGGTGAATCAGACGCTGGTTCGTTCAATCAACACGATGATGGTGGCGGTTCTGCCGGTGGCTTCGGTGCTCTTCATCGGCGCCTACCTGCTCGGGGCGGGCACACTGCGGGATCTGTCCCTTGCGTTGTTCATTGGGATCATCGTCAGTACGTTCTCGACGATCTTCATTGCCGCGCCGATGTACGCGTGGCTGCGGATGCGCGAACCCGTTTTGGTCAAGCAGGCCAGACGCGTCTCGCAGCGGAGGGCGGCCGAAAAGGCAACCGACGACGCTCCCGGTGGCACGGCCGGTGGCACGGCCGAGGTCAGCGTATAGACGGAAGGTCTGACGCTGCCGGCGGCCGACCGGGGACTTTCCGGGCCGGGTGACGCGGGTATGGCGGCCGGCGCTTCGGCGCCGGCCGGTGGACTTTAACAGCACGGGCCGCGGGACCTTACCGGCGCACGCGGGACCTTACCGGCGCACGCGGGACCTTACCGGCGCACCCCGGCGCACGACCTTTCCGAGACCACGGGGCGGCCATTGCCTCTGCGCTTGAGGCCAGCCGCGTCACCGGTTTGGCGCGCCAATATGCGGGCTTAGACTAGAGGAATTCCATCTGTGGATGAAATGACGACGACTAGCTAAGGACACAGCAGTGGACGAGCAGGGCGCCCCGACCGGCAAGGTTGCGGAACCGACTCCTCCCGGCCCTCGGCAGCCGGGAGTGACGCCCGGGGATCTGGCGGTCCGGCAGACCGGTCAGAGCCCGGCTGAACTGCGCCCGACATTCCCCGGTCGCCGTGAACGCACCCGGGCGCGTCTGGCCCGGCTGACCGGGCGGGGTTCCAGCGGATACTCACCGATTCTGGAGCCGTTGCTGCGCACCGTGCGGGCGAATAATCCTAAAGAGGATTTCGATCTGATCCAGCAGGCGTTCGTGGTCGCCGAGCGCAGCCATCAGGGGCAGAAGCGCAAGAGCGGGGACCCGTACATCACGCACCCGGTGGCCGTGGCCACCATTCTGGGTGAACTCGGTATGACCGGCAGCACCTTGGCTGCCGCGCTGCTGCACGACACGGTCGAGGACACGCCGTATACGCTCGAACAGCTCCGGGCCGAATTCGGTGACGAGGTGGCGATGCTGGTGGACGGGGTCACCAAGCTGGACAAGGTCACGTTCGGCGAATCCGCGCAGGCCGAAACCGTCCGCAAAATGGTGGTGGCGATGGCCAAGGACATCCGGGTACTGGTGATCAAGCTGGCGGACCGGCTGCACAATGCGCGCACCTGGCGGTTCGTTTCCGCCGAGTCCTCCAGCAGGAAGGCGCGCGAGACGCTGGAGATCTTTGCCCCGCTGGCGCACCGTCTCGGAATGAACACCATCAAATGGGAACTTGAAGACCTTTCCTTCGCGGCGCTGTACCCGAAGGTTTACGACGAGATCGTACGGATGGTGGGGGACCGCACCCCGGAGCGGGAGAAGAGCCTGGCCGTCATCCGTAACCAGATTACCGAGGACCTGCGGGCGGCGAAGATCCGTGCAACGATTACCGGCCGGCCCAAGCATTACTATTCGATCTACCAGAAAATGATTGTCCGCGACAAGGACTTTGACGACATCAATGACCTGATGGGCGTGCGGATTCTGGTCGATTCGGTCAAGGACTGCTACGCAGCGCTCGGTCAGATGCATTCGCGCTGGAACCCGCTCCCGGGCAGGTTCAAGGATTACATTGCGATGCCGAAGTTCAATATGTATCAGTCCCTGCACACCACCGTCATCGGTCCGGACGGCAAACCGGTGGAAATCCAGATCCGGACGATTGAAATGCATCAGCGGGCGGAATACGGTGTTGCCGCGCACTGGAAGTACAAGACCGACCCTAAGGCAGGCCCCGCCGCGAATATGGGCGGGGACGACATGAACTGGCTGCGCATGCTGGTGGATTGGCAGCAGGAAACCCGGGATCCGGGCGAGTTCCTGGATTCGCTCCGGTTCGAGATGAACGCCCGCGAGGTTTTCGTGTTCACGCCCAAGGGCGAAGTCATGGCCTTGCCGGCCGGTTCGACGCCGGTGGACTTTGCTTACGCCGTCCACACCGAGGTGGGTCACCGCACCATCGGCGCCCGCGTCAACGGCAAACTTGTGCCGTTGAACAGCGAGCTCAATCACGGCGACTGGGTGGAGATCTTCACCTCCAAGGCAGAAGGTGCCGGGCCGAGTCAGGACTGGCAGAACTTCGTCAAGAGCCCGCGGGCGCGCAACAAGATCCGCCAGTGGTTCAGCAAGGAACGCCGCGAGGAGGCCATCGAGAAGGGTAAGGAGCTGCTGACGCGCGCAATGCGCAAGCAGAACCTTCCATTGCAGCGTCTGATGACGCACGATGCCTTGCTCGCCGTGGCACAGGATTTCCGTTATGTGGACATCACGGGACTGTACGCCGCGGTAGGCGACGGACACAGTTCTGCCCAGTCCGTCGTCGAAAAGCTCGTCGATTCCCTGGGCGGTCATGATGTGGCCGAGGACGAGGTCGCGGAGATCGCCGCTCCGGGCGTTCCGAGCCGACCCCGCTATTCGGATTCCGGCGTCATCGTGCATGGAGTGGGCGATGTGCTGGTCAAGCTGGCCCGGTGCTGTACGCCCGTGCCCCCGGACACCATCATGGGTTTTGTCACGAAGGGTTCGGGCATCTCCGTGCACCGCTCGGACTGCCGGAATCTGCAGAATCTGAAGAACGAACCCGAACGGCTGGTGGATGTCGAATGGGCACCCACCCAATCAAGCGTTTTTCTCGTGGAGATCCAGGTGGAGGCGCTGGACCGGAAGAGCCTGCTCTCCGATGTCACCCGGATACTGTCGGAGAACCACGTCAATATTCTTGCTGCCAGCGTCCACACCTCCAGTGACAGGGTGGCCATGTCCCGCTTCGCTTTCGAAATGGGCGATCCGAAGTACCTGCACCATGTACTCAGCGCAGTCCGGCGCATTGACGGTGTCTTTGACGTCTACCGCACCACCGGATCCCAACGCCGGGTCTGACCCGCCCCGAGCGGGGGCTAGTCACCGTCTCTGTCCCCGAATCTCAGCAGCAGCCGGATCCGTTCCAGTGCGGTGTGTTTGTGTGGCACCCGGCCGCGGGCTTCGAGCGCCTGCCGGACCAATCCGAGGGGGCAGTTCAGCAACGGATCCGCGGCCATCGCGCGCAGGGCCTGCAGCGCGTCGTCGGTCTGTACCTGGAGTGCCAGGTCGACGGCCGTCCGCAACGGTGTCGTCACCGGCATGGTTCCAATGGTTGCAACGTCGAACCTGCTCAGCTTCGCCTCGTGCAGGATGCAGCCGGTGCCAGCGGGTAGCGCCCCGGCCCTGTGCCCCTTGTCCACGAGCAGGGACACGGCGAACGGCGGCCGGGAGCAGCCGTAGACCCAGGCAGCACTCAGGCGGCAGGCCACGCCGCGTCCGGTCAGGTGCGCCGGCGTCAAGAGGGCCAGAGCCTGCCCGCGGAGTTCGGGGCCGATGTCTGTCCCGGACAGCACGTAAGCGTCCCCGAAAACCGGCTCCAGCACACCGTCCAGGCTCATGGCCTGAAGCTCGGTGTGGCTGAAACTCCGGCCGGGGGACAGCACCGCGCCGTACGCCGCTGGCGTCCAGGCTGGATTCGTCGCTGCTGTAGGCATCTGTCCAGTGTGACGTCCGGCTGCAGAGAGTGAAAGGCCCCCGCGGGAAGTGTGGACAACTACCTGCGGGGGCCTCTGGCGCCTTCGCGGACAAGCGCTTTTGTTTCTACTCGAAGTCCTCTGCGGCCTTCTGGATCTGTTCCAGCCACTGCTCCCGCGCAGCCAACGCTTCCTGCGCCGTCTTCAGCTTGCGCTGATCGCCGGCCTGCTCCGCCGTGGCCAAATCATCCCGCAGCCCCGCGATCGTCGCTTCCAGCTGGGAGAGCGCACTGCTGGTCCGCGCCTTGGCCTCCGGGTCGGTCCTGCGCCAGTTGTCGTCGTCGGCCTTGCGGACCGCCTCCTCAATCTGGCGCAGGCCGGCCTCGACCCGCTGCATATCGGCGCGCGGGACCTTTCCGGCCTCTTCCCACCGGTCGCGGATGGACTGCAGCGACTTCTTGGTGGCCGCGAGATCCTTGATCGGCAGCAGTTGCTTCGCCTCGATGATCAGCGCTTCCTTGACCACCAGATTGCCGGCAAATTCCTGATCCAGTGCTTCGTTCACGCTCTGTCGGGCGCCGAAGAATTTATCCTGTGCGCCGCGGAAGCGGGCCCAGAGTGCGTCGTCATCCTTGCGGCTGGCCCGCGGAGATGCCTTCCACTGGTCCATCAGACGGCGGTATTCGCCGGCCGCGTGCCCCCAGTCGGTGGAGCTGGCCAGTTCCTCCGCCTCCGCAATGAGCTTCTCCTTGGCGGACTTGGCCGCCGAGTTATTACTGTCCAGTGCGGAGAAATAGGCACGGCGGTGGCGGTCAAAGATCGTTCTGGCCGCCCGGAACCTCTTCCACAGGGCTTCTTCAGTGTTCCGGCCCAGCCGCAGACCGCTCTTTTGCGCCGTCTTCCACGTTTCGAACAGCTCATTCATCCGGGCGCTGCTGGTCTTCCACTGGATGCCGTCCGGGTTCTGGCGGGCGATCTCCTCGGCCTCCGCCACAATCGCCTCACGGGACTTCAATTCCACAGCGCGAGCCGCGTCATGCTCGGCGCGTTCGGCCGCTTCCAGGGCCTTGACCTTTACGGTCAATGCTTCCAGCCGCTGCTCGGCTGCGCGGATATCGCCCACGGAGTTATGCTCCGAGAGCTGCTCACGGAGATGGCCGATTGTCTTGTGCATGTCGGCGGCAGGTGCTTTTGCGTCGACGCGCTGCTCCAGCAGGGTGATCTGCGCTGCGATATCGTCAAATTTCCGGGCGAAGTAGGAAAGGGCCTCGTCGCGGCTTGCGCCGGGATACTGACCGACGGGATGCTCTTCCCCGTCGAGCACCACGAAGACATGTCCGTCCTCTTCCGCGCGGCCCCACTTGGCCGCCTCGGCCAGGCTCATGCCGGTCAAAACGGGGCCAGCGACCGGTGCGGCCGGGCCGCTGGCCGGCCGTGGAGAAGGCACAGCGGCGCGCGGACGGCCAGCGAAGGCTGCCGGCGAGGGCACTTTCGCGGCGGCGCGGTCGGCGGGGGGTTTCTCAGCCGAATTCTGTGCCGAGGGGATCGGCTTTTCTCCGGGAGCGTCCTCGGAGTCTCTTTCCGGTCCGGGAACGGGGGCTTCTTCGTTTACCCCGGGAGCCGAAGCTTCCGGGACAGCTGATGCGTCCGTTGCAGGTCGGTCGGCCTCTTCCACTGCGTGGATCGTGGCCCTGTCGTCGGGTTGCTGACTATCTGTCACCGCTAAAAGTCTTTCGCTGGAGGGTCATCGTGCACTGCTGAACTATATACACTTTGCTGCGCTACATACTCTGTCGTTTTCTCTTTCGATTAGTCGATCGTTTGGTGGTAGAGCCCGGATGCATATGGCTTTTCCACCAGAGGCAACCGGACCGGGCCACCCGATTTACTGGAGCGTAAACGAGTCTATCGTTACCGGTGTCACAGGGGCCCCATCCGTGGTCCCGCCGGTGATGCCGGCGTCGGCGATCTTCTGCACCACGTCGAGCCCCGAGGTTACTTTGCCCATGATGGTATAGCCGCCATCGGTCTGCGGCAGCACGGTGTCCTTGTACACAATGAAGAACTGCGTGCCGTTGCTGTAGGTGCTGCTGCCGCGGGCCACCGCGATTGAGCCGGCCGGGTATTTCCCGTCCGCCGGCGAGTTTTCCACCGGACCCCACTGGTAGCTGGGATCGCCGGAACCGTCGCCTGTCTTCGAGCCGCACTGCAGGACACCGAAGGTGTCGGCGTTGGTCAGTCGGTGGCAGCTCAGGCCGTTGAAGAAGCTCTCATCGGCGAGGGACTTGAAGACTGCGGCGGCCTGCGGAGCCGCGGTTCCGTTGATTTGGATGCCCAGGGGCGAGCCGTTCAGACTCAGTTCGCCGGTGAATGTTTTGCCGTCCGCGGTCGAAGCCGGCGGGATGTTCGCGGTGTTGGTCCCCGGGGCAGTGGCGGTCGCTCCGGCGGATGGCCCGGCCGAGGGTGTCGCGGAGGTCGCAGCCGATGGCGACGCGGAGGCGTCCAGACCGGCCTCTGCGGTTGCGGTCTGATCCGCCGTCGGATTGTGGCTAAAAACCGTCAGCTGAAGAATCACGGCCAGCACGACGACGGCCACAATCGCCACCGCGGCGGCCACGTTGTCCCGTTTGCGCCGGCGGGCCTGCCGCTTGCGGAGCCCGCGCTTGGCCTCCATAATGGCAATCCGTTTCCGGTTCTCCCGCGCGTCGCGTTTGGTGCTCGCCAAGGTTCTGCTCTCCGTCCTGGCGATTGTGGCGCCGTGGCAGCGGACTGGCCTCCGCCGCGGCAGCGGACCGGCTCCCGATTGGGACCGGCATGTCCGATGGTTCTAATGTCTGTTCGTCAAACTGGTTCGTGATGGCGCCGCTGAACCGCATAAAATGGCTGCCGCAGACAGTTTACCCATGTAATCGCTGTGAGAACCTTAGAAGACTCCCGGTAAACTGCCGTGTTTCGCAGCCTAACTGCACCGTTCATCGGCCCAGCGCGGCCCCTTCGGCGGCCATCCGCCAGAAAAGGAGAGCTTCACCCATGGCACGCAACGCCTCCCTGTCCGGTTTCCCCGAGTGGCTACCTCAGGAACGGCTGGTGGAGCTCCATGTGCTGGACATCCTGCGGCGCACCTTCGAACTGCACGGTTTCTCCTCCATTGAAACCCGGGCCGTGGAAACCGTGGGACAGCTGCTGCGCAAGGGCGAAATCGACAAAGAGGTCTACGCCCTGAGCCGGCTGCAGGAGGAGGAGTCCGATACCAAGCGCGAAACCACGTCCGATGCGAAAGCGGACGCCGCGCTGGCCCTGCATTTCGATCTGACCGTGCCTTTTGCCCGCTATGTGGTGGAAAACGCCGGTTACCTCGCGTTCCCGTTCCGGCGGTACCAGATTCAGAAGGTCTGGCGCGGGGAGCGGCCCCAGGACGGCCGGGCCCGTGAGTTTACCCAGGCGGATATTGATGTGGTGGTCGACGGCGAGCTGCCCTTCCGGTACGACATTGAGCTGGCGCTGGTCATCGTGGAGGCGCTGTCCGCCCTGCCGATTCCGGCGTTTAAACTTCGCGTCAACAACCGGCGACTGGCCGAGGGGTTTTATCGCGGGATCGGGTTGGCGGACACCGCTGGCGTGCTGCGCAGCATCGACAAGCTGGACAAGATCGGCGCGGAGGCCGTCGCGGAACTGCTCAAAGCCGAGCTCGGTGCCACGGACAGCCAGGCCAGGGCCGCGCTGGCCCTGGCCTCGATCCGGACCGAGGACACGTCTTTTGTGGACCAGGTCCGCGCACTGGGAGTTGCAAACGAACTGCTCGAACAGGGGCTCGGCGAATTGGAGCAGGTGGTTTCCGCCGCAGCCTCGCGCGCGCCCGGTTCCGTCGTGGCGGACCTCAGCATTGCCCGCGGCCTGGATTACTACACCGGAACCGTCTACGAGACGGTGCTGGTCGGGCACGAAAACCTCGGCTCGATTTGTTCCGGCGGACGCTATGAGTCGCTGGCCACGAAGGGCAACAGGAGTTTTCCCGGCGTCGGGTTGTCCATTGGCGTCACCCGGTTGGTCTCACGCATTGTCGGACAACACCTGGCTGTCGCCTCACGCAGTGTTCCGACGGCAGTCCTGATAACTTTGGCGGACGATGACAGCTGGCCGCAGGCCCAGGATGTGGCTTCAGCCCTGCGCGGCAGGGGAATCGCCACAGAGGTAGCGGTCAAAGCGGAGAAATTCGGCAAGCAGATCAAATATGCGGACCGCCGGGGCATACCGTTCGTCTGGTTTACTGCCGAGGACGGCAGCCACCAAGTCAAAGACATCCGCAGCGGCAACCAAACGGCAGCGGACCCGGCCAGCTGGGCACCGCCGGCCGAAGACCTCCAGCCGCTGATCGCCGTCGTCCCTTCCACCCCCTGACCCAACTAGGTCGCAGCACCTGCACGCAAACCGCGTTTTGACTGCAGGTGCTGCTACCTAGTTGGGAAGGGGACGGGGTCGGGGCTGGGATGAGGGAGGGCAGGGCATTCGACGGTAAACTCGAGGACGGCTGGAACATCGGGCAGCCACCATATTTGTCATCGGCTATTCGCCATCGGCCCGCGGTGCCATACTGCGGCCGAACCATTGAAAGGAATGCTGTGCTGCGCACACATGACCTTGGCTCGCTAAGGGCCGAGCAAATCGGACAAACTGTAACCCTCTCCGGTTGGGTTGCCCGGCGTCGGGATCATGGTGGCGTGGCCTTCCTGGATCTGCGGGATGCCTCCGGAATCGCCCAGATCGTGGTGCGTGAAGAAGAAGTTTTCCACGCGCTGCGCAACGAGTATGTTCTGCAGGTCACCGGTGCCGTGCAGCAGCGCCCCGAGGGTAACGGGAACCCGAATCTCGCTACCGGCGACATTGAGGTCATCGCGGACACCGTGACGGTGCTCAACGAAGCGGCGCCGCTGCCGTTCCAGATCGACGAGCACGTCGAAGTGGGCGAGGAAGCCAGGCTCAAGCACCGCTACCTGGACCTGCGCCGGCCGAATATGCAGCGGAACCTCCGCCTGCGCAGCGAAGCTAACCGCGTTGCCCGGAATCTTTTGCATGAGCAGGGCTACGTCGAAATCGAAACCCCCACGCTCACCCGCTCCACACCGGAGGGGGCGCGTGACTTCGTAGTCCCGGCCCGATTGGCTCCGGGATCCTGGTACGCCCTGCCGCAGTCGCCGCAGCTGTTCAAGCAGCTGCTGCAGGTGGGCGGCTTCGAGAAGTACTACCAGATTGCCCGCTGCTACCGGGACGAGGATTTCCGCGCGGACCGCCAGCCTGAGTTCACCCAGCTGGACATTGAGGCCAGTTTCGTGGACCAGGATGACATCATCGCCCTGGGAGAGTGCATCGTGTCGGCGCTCTGGAAGCTGATCGACGTGGAAATTCCGCTGCCGATCCAGCGGATGACGTACTGGCACGCGATGGAGAAGTACGGCTCGGACAAGCCGGATCTGCGGTTTGGTCTGGAGCTGACCGAGCTGACGGACTTCTTTAAGGACACGGACTTCGGCGTCTTCAAGGCTCCCTACGTTGGCGCCGTCGTCATGCCCGGCGGGGCCTCGCAGCCGCGGCGGACGCTGGACGCGTGGCAGGAATGGGCCAAACAGCGCGGCGCCAGGGGCCTGGCTTACGTTTTGTTCAAGGACGACGGCGAACTGACCGGTCCGGTGGCAAAGAACCTCACCGATGCGGAGCGGGCCGGCCTGGCGGAGGCAGTAGGGGCGAAGCCCGGAGACTGCATTTTCTTCGCCGCCGGAGAAGTGGGGCCCTCCCGGGCACTGCTGGGCGCGGCCCGCGTGGAAATCGGGCACCGGACCGGACTGATTAATCCAGCAGACTGGGCGTTCGTCTGGATCGTGGACGCACCGATGTTCGAATCCGCGGCAACAGCAGAGGCATCAGGCGATGTGGCCATCTCCGGCGGCGCATGGACGGCCGTGCACCATGCCTTCACGTCTCCCAAGCCGGAATTCATGGAGACCTTCGACACGGATCCGGAATCCGCTCTGGCCTACGCCTACGACATCGTCTGCAACGGCAATGAAATTGGCGGCGGGTCGATCCGTATCCACCGCCGGGACATCCAGGAACGCGTCTTTGAAGTCATGGGACTTTCCGCTGCGGAGGCGCAGGAAAAATTCGGCTTCCTGCTGGAAGGATTCAAGTTCGGTGCTCCGCCGCACGGTGGCATTGCCATCGGCTGGGATCGTGCCGTCTCGCTGCTCGCCGGGGCGGATTCCATCCGGGATGTCATCGCGTTCCCGAAGTCCGGCGGCGGATACGATCCCTTGACGGCGGCCCCCGCACCCATCACGGCTCAGCAGCGCAAGGAAGCCGGTGTGGATTTCAAACCGGAGACCAAGCCGGCGAACTGACGCGGTCAGGCTAAGGGCGCCCGCACGGGGCGCTGGCGCGGGCCTTGCCCGCGATGTTATGCAGCAGGAAAGGCTGGCGGGTCGGAACCCGCCGGCCTTTCGTGCAGTGTTGGGTTAGAACCGCGAGGACAGCCCCTTGCGGTCAGCGGCGGCTTCCCGCGCCTCGAGCTCGGTGACAATCCGGTCGTAGTGAGTCCGCGTTTCCGGATTGGGGAAGTTGCGGTCAAGCTCCTGGAAGAGTCTGTTTGTCAGCGCCCCCAACTCGTTCATGGACAGGCCGGTGAGGTCCCGGGGGACCGACCGGACGCTCGTCCACATCACAGTCGGGGGAAGCGCACTATTTGGGGCCTCATGCTACCGAGTCGTAGCTGAGGAAGTTCGCCGGTTCCGGGCATGCAGGCAGCGGGATGGGAACGATGACGTTGAAGGGATCCGACGCCAAGCCCGTGCCAAGGAACTTCAGGTAGTCCAGCGCGCCTTGGTCAACGTGCCAGGCAGCGGACATGTCCACGCTGATGACCGGGCACCCGATGAGTTCTCCAGTGCGCCTGATGATGGGAAGCAGGGCCGTGGCGTTGGCGTCCGTAACACATCCGCTGACGGCAATAACGGCCGATGCCGGTTCGATGTTCAACCGGACGACGACACGCAGTTTGTGATCCACAAAAACTCCCATTCAAAACGGCTTTGTGGCCAACTGCTTAGCCGCTCCTTGACTATAAATCGTTCCCTACACAACCGCAAGGGCACTACGGGCACAACAGCAAGGGCACTACCGGGGCACCGCCTCTACGTGGGATTCAGGGCAGAGGGCCGCGGCAAAAGGCCAGCGCGACAGGGCAGGATGGCAGGGCAGGACGATAAGAAGCGGTGCCGTCGGCTACCGGAGCCGGGACGGCGGGTCAGTGACGTCGATCCGTACCGCCCGCAGATTCCGTGCTGCCTGCTTGAGGACCGCGGTCTTCGGATCCGCAACGTCCAAAAACCGCAGCTGGGGGAGGACCAACAGAAACGTGGCCCGAGGCTCGGCGAGCAGCAGCCGTGAAAGTTCGCGGTCGCCGCCCAGAACCAGATATTCGGCCGTGCCCGGGGGCGGCCCGGAGTCCTGACCGGTGCCGCTGCCCGTACCCGTACCCTTAGCGGCAGCGGCACCGATCCCGGTTCCAATCCCTGTTTCAGTCCGGGTCCCGGCGCCGGTCCCAGGCTCGGGTGGCTGCGGTCGGAGGATGCGTGCCGCATGGCCGGCGACCACCTCGAGCATGGCATCGGCCTGGTTGGCCCGACGCCGCGCGAATCGCTGTTGGGACCAGCCTCCCGCCGCCGTGCGGGACTGGATATACCGGCTGCCGGATTTTGACACCAGCACCTCACCGTCCCGGCACAAGCCCACGGCATAACCGCCCCGTCGCACCAGGACGACGGCGACGGTACGGCTTTGGGCGGCGAGTGAGGCGAGCCTCTCCAGTGCCGTGGCGCCGCGTCCCGGTCTGCCGTCGGCGGGCCATGGTGGCCGCAGTACCGCGGTGGCGCCGTCGGCCGCCGTTAGCAGGACGCCGTCGTCGTTCTGGTCGCAACGCAGCGCGCCGTGTGCGGCGGCGAACCGTTCCGTCCAGCCGGGAATCCGGTCGGGGGAAACCAATGCTGTGCGGGAGACGGGGGTCATTTGCGCAAGCCTACCCGCGCCCTGCGCGCGCGCCCGCACGTGCGCCTGCACCCGTGCCTCGGACCGCGGAGCGTGGGCGGCAGCGGATCGGAGGATAGCCTTGGCAGGTGACCGATCTTTTCGACAGTGCTTTTTCCGACCCGGACGACGGCCAAGACCCGGCGAACGAGGAGTGGCAGGGCCAGGGCATCCCCGCCCGTCCGCGCAGCCCGCTGGCGGTGCGAATGCGTCCGCGCAGCCTGGACGACGTGGTCGGCCAGCAGCACCTGCTCGGCTCTGGATCGCCGCTGCGTCTGTTGGCTTCCGGCGCCCAGCAGACCGGCCCGGCCGGTCCCAGCTCGGTCATCCTGTGGGGGCCGCCGGGCACGGGTAAAACCACGCTGGCGCATGTCATCGCCCGCGGCCCGGGACGGAAATTCGTGGAACTCTCCGCGATCACCGCCGGCGTCAAGGACGTCCGCAAGGTCATGGATGAGGCGCTGACCGCCCGGGATCTGCACCGGCGGACCACCGTACTGTTCCTGGACGAGATTCATCGATTCAACAAGGCCCAGCAGGACGCTCTGCTTCCCGGCGTGGAAAACCGCTGGGTGGTGCTCATCGCGGCCACCACCGAGAATCCGTCATTTTCGGTGGTTGCGCCGCTGCTGTCGCGCTCTTTGCTGCTGACGCTGCGGCCGTTGACCGACGACGACGTGCGCGCGCTGGTTTTGCGGGCGGTGACGGACCCGCGCGGCCTGTCCGGCAAGGTCAGGCTCAGCGAGGAGGCCCTGGATCATCTGGTCCGCCTGGCCGGCGGCGACGCCCGGCGTGCGCTGACCACGCTGGAGGCTGCAGCCGGCGTTGCCCATGCCGATGGCGGCAGCCCCGGGAAGGCAAACGCCGGATCCAGCCCGGAACCGGTGCTGGTGGAGCTCAGCCACGCCGAACGGGCGGTGGATGCCGCGGCCGTGCGCTACGACCGGGCAGGCGACCAGCACTACGACGTGATCAGCGCCTTCATAAAATCCATCCGGGGCTCGGACGTCGATGCGGCCCTGCATTATCTGGCCCGCATGCTGGAGGCGGGGGAGGACCCTCGGTTCGTGGCGCGCCGCATTATCATCTCCGCCGCCGAAGATATCGGCATGGCGGATCCAACCGCCCTGCAGACGGCGGTGGCGGCGGCCCAAGCGGTGGCGCTGATTGGCATGCCGGAGGCCCGCATTGTGCTCGCCGAGGCGGTGGTTCATCTGGCCACGGCACCGAAATCGAACGCGGCCTATCTGGGCATCAACGCGGCCATTGCCGATGTCCGGGCCGGGCTTGGCACGATGATCCCGGCCCCGTTGCGTGACGCCCACTATCCGGGATCCAAGCAGCTTGGCCACGGCAAGGGCTACATCTACTCCCACGACGAGCCGCATTCCGTCGCCGCTCAGCAGTATCCCCCGGATGACCTGGTGGGTAGGGACTACTATCAGCCCACCGCGAACGGCGCGGAACGTGAGATCTCCGCCCGACTGACCCGGCTGCGCGGCATCATCCGCTCAAACGACGCGAAATAGCGCTGCAAATGCGCGCTGCCAGATGGCTTCCGGGCAGGCCGAATGTTCTCAACCGCCGATGGCCCGGACAGCAAGACCACAGAAACAGCGGGAGTGGGAGGCGCAGTAACCGTCCCCGGCGTGGCCGGACAGATCGGATCGTTTGACCGTTTCCCGTGACATGCCGCAGGGCACCGAGGTGGAGTCGAGAAGGCGCAGGATCTCGTGCCAGGACGGGGTGTCCCGGGCCAGCAATTAGCAGACCCCCGGCGCGAAGGCGCCCGGGGTCTGTTCTGCAACAAGCCGGATTAGGACTTACTCATCTACTAGTACTTTGTTAGGTTGGGGCGCGTGAGTGGCAGTGGGGGCAGTAACCGAGCCAAACGGCGAGGACTTGTTGGAGTTCTCTGATGATGCCGTACAGGCTCAGGCGGCCCCAGCTGCTTTTGGGTTCTTGAGCCGCAGCCTGGTGATGAAGAGGTGGGCCGCGGTCACGAGGGCGACGTGGCGGTGCCAGCCGGTGAAGGAGCGTCCCTCGAAGCGGGAGAGTCTGAGTCCGGTCTTGAGTTCGCGGTAGTCGTGCTCGATGCGCCACCTCATTTTTGCGAGTCGGACGAGGGTCTTCAGCTTCGTGTCGGCGGGCAGGTCTGAGAGCCAGAAGTCGGTGGGTCCGGGTTCGCTGGGCGGCCATTCGGCGAGCATCCACTGCTCGGGCAGGGACCGTCCTCATTCAGCGGGATGTCGCGGTTGGCGGGGCGGATGCGCAGGGCCAGGAAGCGTGATTTCATGGCCGCGCTCCGGTTGCCGGGACCGGTCATGATGCCGTGGCGCCACGTGGCCTGATGGAGCTCTTTGCGTTCCGCGGCGAGGGCCAGCTCCCGCAGCGAGGATGGTTTCTCCCGGTACCGGTCCGCTCCGAGGGCCCGCGCCCGCTGTAGGGTGCGGGTTCGGGCACGGCATGGGCCGGGTGGGCGCTGGTGGAGGGCTTGACCGCCAGCACGTACCCGATGCGCCGGTCGGCCAGGCCCTGGCGGAACGCGGTGATTTCCCCGTACCCGGCATCGGCCACGACCACCGGCGGGACCGGTCCCCAGACGGTGGCCTCATCAATCATTTCCAGGGCCTGGGACCATTTCGTGCGGTGCCGGACCGTGTCCGGGATCCCTGCCCGGGACCGCCGTTCCTGGATCCGGGAGGCGTCCTCGTTCGTCTCCGCGCAGGTATCGTCCCAGTCCTCGGGGACGAAGAGCCGCCAGTTCAGAGGGCACGAGGCCACATCGGTGGCCCCGTGCAGGCTGACGCCGATCTGGCAGTTCCCGATCTTCCCCAACGTGCCAGAGTACTGGCGGGCCACACATGGGGAGGCCGGCCCGTCCTTTTTGAACCCGGTGTCATCGATTACCCAGGCCTCGGGCCCGATCGTTTCCACTGCCCTCACCCATGGGCTGCATCGACTTGCGTCGGCCATCGAGCATCAACCCCCGCAGGTACAGGCTGCCCTTGGCCCGCTGGTCCTTGCGCGGCAGCGACGCGAAGACCTCGCCCACGAAGTCCTCCAGCTCGGTCCGCACCGCTGCGATCTCGTCATCCTTCACGATCCGAAATTACACGATCCGAAATTAACAGACCCGCGACAGGATTAAAAGAGCAACACTCAAAACCTAACAAAGTACTACTAGGATGCTGAGTCATGGACCATGTCATCGAAGTGCAGGGCCTCCGGAAGTCCTTTGGCGGCCGCGAAGTCCTGCATGGCATCGGCTTCAAGGTGGAGCGGGGCGAGGTATTCGGCGTCATTTGGACCTAACGGGCGGGCAAGACCATTACCATGGGCTTGCCTGTTGGGATATCTGAACACGCCGACAAACCCCAACCAAGCCCAGGAAACCGGTGGTTGGATGGGACTACGTTCTGTCCCCCGAGGTATGAGGAGCCGCTATGCGCGCAGCCGACCTGCAAGTTGCTTTACCCGTTGTGCGCCGTGAGACCAATGCGGTGGAAGCCGGACGCCTGATCGCGGATAGCGGACTGGTGGGGCTGGTTATTGCAAACAAGCTGGGAGTTCCCACAGCGATAGTCTCGGCCGTGGACGTGCTGCGGCTGATGGTGCCCGGTTACCTTCTGGATGACGTGTCGCTGGCGGCCGTGTTCGACGAGGCCGGGGCCGCTGAGTTGTGGGAACATCTTGCCGAACGGACCGTCGGGGAGATGCTTGACGATGAGGGCGTTGCCGTCCGCAAGATCCTGACCATCGAGTCCGACGCGGAGCTGGTCGAGATCGCGGCGCGCATGGTCGATGCCCGCACCCAGATTGCCCTGGTCCGCGACTCGCCTCGGGATGCCCCGATGTTTGTCACTCTTCCCGCCGTCATCAAGACCGTCCTGGCCAGCGCCGGCGCTCCTGACTCACGGAGCGAGGAGCAGTGACGGGCCAGGTCATTCTTGCTCTCGGTGTCTTTCTCACAGCGTATGTTCTGATCGCTACCGAAAAGCTGCCCCGGATGACCACCGCGCTGGGCGGCGCAGCTGCAATGGTGCTGATCGGTGCCACCAATGACACGGGAATGTTTTTTTCGGAGGAGAGCGGGATCGACTGGAATGTCATCTTCCTGCTGCTGGCCATGATGATTATTGTCGGCATCCTCCGGCAGACGGGACTCTTCGAGTTCCTCGCGATCTGGGCGGCGAAGAAGGCCCGGGGCTATCCGTTCCGGATCATGGTGATCCTGGTGGTCATCACGGCCGTGCTCTCGGCACTTCTGGACAACGTCACCACAGTGCTGCTCACCGCCCCCGTCACCCTCCTGGTTTGCGAGCGGCTCGCCGCGCCGCCCGTTCCCTTCCTGATCGCGGAGGTGATGGCCAGCAACATCGGCGGCACGGCAACGCTGATCGGCGACCCTCCAAACATCATCATCGCCAGCCGCGGGGGCCTGACCTTCAACGACTTCATCATCAACCTCGCGCCCATAATCGCGGTCCTCCTCGTCGTCTTCATCGGACTGTGCCGCTGGATGTTCCGCTCAGCCTTCCGTTTCCATCCGGACCGGGCCGCGCGGGTCATGGCCCTGAACGAGAAGGAGGCTTTGGGCGAAAGGTCATTGTTGATCAAATCGCTCGTGGTGGTGGGCCTGGTGCTGATCGGTTTCGTTGCCCGGCCGCTGTTGGGCCTCGCACCGTCCCTAGTCGCGATGCTCGGCGCAGGCCTCCTCATCCTGCTCGCCCGGCTTGAACCGCGAAAAGTGTTCGGGGACGTCGAATGGGAGACGCTGCTGTTCTTTGCGGGCCTGTTCATCATGATCGGTTCCCTGGTCAACCTTGGAGTCATCGACGCAGTGGGCAACGCCGCCGCTTCTCTCATCGGGGACAACTACGACGTCGCCGCCGTCGCAATGCTCGCAGGCTCGGCTTTCGCGTCCGGCATCATTGACAACATCCCCTACGTGGCCACACTCGCTCCGATTACGCATGACCTTGTGGAGGCAGGAGGCGCCGCAGCCAAGCCCCTCTGGTGGGCGCTGGCCCTCGGGGCGGACCTCGGCGGCAACGCCACCGCAGTGGGAGCCAGCGCAAACGTCGTCGTCATCGGGATAGCTAAGCGCTACGACCACCCCATCTCGTTCTGGACGTTCACCAAATACGGGCTGGTGGTCACCGCCGTCACCGTAGGGCTCTGCGTGCCCTACCTGCTCCTGCGGTACTACCTGTTCTGACGACACCAGGTTTCCTATGGTCTAGCGGATGACTGTGGCCGCGGCCACATAGCCAATGATTATCGCCAGCCAATAAGGACAGGACGGTCGCACTTCAGCCGTTCCCGCGGGCCGCGGCCTCTCGAACCGACTGGGCTCAACGCCATCTGTAGCAACACACGCATTGTTGGCGAATCCCGCCGGGGCAGACGTGGGAGTCAAGGCCACATCCAGATCGTGATTTACCCGGCGAAGGGAGGCACCCAACGGGAACCCCTGCCAGGACTGCCGTTAGTGGAGGCATCCCTCAACGTTTTCTCGATCCGGACCGTCATCGGGCCCGATGACGGACGCGGCGTAGCGGGCGTTACTTGCGGAAACGGCGCCGGCCCATCGAGTGGCAGCTGTAATTTCCGGCCCGGTGAGGCGCGAGAGGATGGCGGGAAGCAACTGCCCCGCCAGCGCGGTCAGGACTCCTGACCGGACGGTCTGGGAGGTAACGTGGGGGGCTATTCCGATCAAATTGAGGCGCTTGGTGATCGCTTGGCAGACACGCCGCTACGCGGGCATTACCAAATGATTCTTCGATAGCAGCTACGCGGGCATCTTTGATGAGTCAACGCGGGGACTCGACAGTAGAAGCAGCACCATTTACCGTAAGCATCAGCGCGGCCTTCCGCGGTAGATCGGCCCGGCATGGAGCTTAGAAAATCTGATGCCGGGCCGATCGTCTTTAACAGGTCATCGCCAGCCTCGCGCCGACGACCACACAAAACAAGACCTCACGCCATCAACCGCCCATCGTCACCAACTATGACGGCCTCAGCACCAGATCAGATGACGCATAACAGCAGCCCGAACAGAATCCTTAGCGCCAACCACTGTTACCCTGCAGCTCAGAACCCGGGTACCAGCGAGCCGGCGGCCGTCGACGGCGAGCACGGTACCGGTGATGAATGAGGACGCGTCAGAGCGCAGCCCCGGCGATCTCCACGACTTGGCCAACCGGCCGAAAAAGAAACCTTCCGCGCAGACTGACGGCGATCGCGCTGTCGAGCTGCTCACTGGTCCACCCGGCCGTCGGAGCGGGCGGCCGACCTCCGCCTGCTGCATTGTTGACCGCCACGTCGAGCCACCCGAACTGTGACCCAATGCCGGCCAGGAGCCCGCAGACCGACGGCTCGCTCGTCAGGTCGGCCGGCATCGCCACGGCAAGTCCACCGCTACCGGTGATAGGCTGCACCTGCCGTGACAGGGCTGCGGAATCGTGAGAGGCGAGTACGACATACGCGCCGGCTCCGGCCAGAGCCGCGGCGATGGCCGCGCCGATCACATGGCTCGCGCCGGTGAACAGTGCGACCTTCCCGTCGAGGCGTCCGGAACTGGTCATCTTTCCTGTCGATTCGCGGCGGCCGGTTCTGCGGGAGGAGGAAGCCGACCGCAATGAGCCAAGGGAGGCCGTCAAACCGCCCGACCGGGAGCAGGATCTGGAGCGGCGCGATGGGCACGGAGAGGAAGCTCAGTTCGGACAAGCCGGCGACGAGAAAACCCAGGCCGACGACGTAACCGAGGCCGCCGGCGATGAATCCGAGAAACGACAGGGCGTGGGTGAGCGTCACGTCGGTGGTGATCTCGGGGTGGCTCAGAACCCAGCTCAACAGAGCCGAGAGCTTGAGAAAAACGGTTGCGCTGATGCCGTCGGAGAATCCGATGCCCGGCCCGGGGACGCGTACACCAAGGCGAAGCTGACGCGCGTAGATGGTTGCGGCGAAGATGCCCAGGGGCACAACCCAGCTCGCCGGCGCTAACGCTCTCGACACGGACCTCCACCAGGACACCAAATAGGCGCCCCAAATAACTGCTAGAATCGTTGGTGCACTGGCAAGCCTTGGCTCCATACCTGCTGCCCTTCCTGACTTTCCCGCCTGTTCGATCCGTCGAACCAGCCAGATCAGCGATGCAGGTATGCCCAGCGGTTGCAGCAACGGGCAGCGGTAGCCCTAGCTCTCCATGATGGAGGCCGGAAACATAATCAAGCATTGGCATTGTCCGTTCGGGTATTTATCCGTTCGGCTGATGGCAGCGAGCTTTACCGCATGAATATTGGAAGGACAACGTGGCTAACAACCTACGTGCCCGTCGCCAGGCCCGCCTCTCGCGGTCCCTCGGCATCGCTCTTACCCCCAAGGCAGCTAAGTACCTCGAGCGCCGCCCCTACGGTCCCGGTGAGCATGGCCGAGCCCGCAAGAAGCAGGACAGTGACTACGCAGTTCGACTGCGTGAAAAGCAGCGTCTGCGCGCCCAGTACGGCATCCGCGAAGCACAGATGACCCGTGCCTTCGAGGAAGCCAAGCGCACCAAGGGGCTGACCGGTGAAAACCTGGTGGAGTTGCTGGAAATGCGTCTGGATGCCCTCGTGCTCCGTGCCGGCTTCGCCCGCACGACGGCTCAGGCACGCCAGCTTGTGGTGCACCGTCACATCATGGTTGACGGCGCCCGCGTGGACCGCCCGTCATACCGTGTTGCCGAAGGCCAGCTCATCCACGTGCACCAGCGCAGCGAGACCATGGTCCCCCTGCAGGTTGCAGCGGCCGGCGCACACCGCGACGTGCTGCCCATGGTTCCCGCTTACCTTGACGTCAAGCTCGAAAGCCTCCAGGCCCGCCTCGTGCGCCGCCCGAAGCGCTCCGAGGTCCCCGTGACCTGCGAAGAGCAGCTGGTTGTTGAATTCTACTCACGCTAAATCCGTTTAGCCCACAGTAGATCCGTTGCGGCGACCCCGGATCGGAAGCAGGACGGGCAGAAGCCTGTAGAGAAGCCCGCGGCACGCGCCGCGGGCTTCTTTGTAGGTAAGGTACTAACGGAACAGAACGCAGATTTTCCTACCCCCCAAAGAGAAGAGGCGGCGCACCATGTCCGGTGGAGATATTGCAGGCTTGATAGCGGCAGGCGTTTTCGCCGTGCTGGTGGCCATTCTGGCCGTCCCCGTATTCAAGCTGGGCCGGGTGTTTGATGAAGTCCGGCGCACCATCGCGACCATCAGCGAGGGCACGACGCCGCTGATCGACGAGGTGACGGCGACGGTCTCCACGACCAACGCCCAGCTGCAGAAAGTGGACGGAATTTCCAACAACGTCTCTGACGCCACCGCGAATATTTCCGCACTCTCCTCGTTGCTGGCCGCAACGGTCGGATCGCCTGTAATCAAGGTCGCGGCCTTCTCCTACGGCGTGCGGTCCGCCGTGTCGGGGCGCCGCAGCAGCAGATCCCGGCATTTGCGCAGCCGCTAGAGGCCGCCGCTATCCGCCAGCCGTGCTGGCGCAGATCAAGGAGTTACCAGACCATGAAAAAGATTTTCTGGCTCGGCGTGGGTATTGCCATCGGCGCCATCGCTGTCCGCAAGGTGACACAGGCACGTAGTGCCCTCGGTCCCGCCGGCCTGAACCGGGCGGTCGGTCAGCTCAGCGACAGCATCCACAATTTTGCCGACGCCGTGCGGGAGGGCATGAACGAGCGCGAAGGCGATCTGCGCGGAGCACTTGGGCTCGACGCGGCCGATGCTCCCGGCATCGATCAGCAGAACCGCCGATACACCCACTGAGTTCTTTAGTCATTCACCAACGAAGGGTCCCCCAGGATCATGCAGTCGCAGGAAATCGCACGCCGATGGACCAATTTTTTCACCAGCAAGGGCCACGTCGCAGTGCCCTCCGCCTCGCTGGTTTCCAGCGATCCATCGCTGCTGTTTACCGTCGCGGGTATGGTTCCCTTCATCCCTTACCTCACCGCCCGTGAGGAGGCTCCCTTCAGCCGTGCCGTGAGCGTGCAGAAGTGCATCCGCACCGGCGACATTGAAGAGGTCGGCAAGACCGCCCGGCACGGCACGTTTTTCCAGATGTGCGGCAACTTTTCTTTTGGTGATTACTTCAAAAAGGAAGCCATCGGCTACGCCTGGGAACTGTTGACCGGCAGCATCAGTGAGGGTGGTTTCGGTCTGGATAAGGAACGCCTTTGGGTGACCGTGTATTTGGACGACGACGAGGCGGCGTCGCTCTGGGTGGAAGCCTCCGGTCTTCCCGCGAAGCGGATCCAGCGGATGGGGATGGAGGACAACTACTGGTCCACCGGACAGCCTGGTCCCGCCGGCCCGTGCTCGGAGATCTACTACGACCGCGGGCCGGCCTACGGCCCGGAAGGCGGCCCCGCCGTCGACGACGTGCGCTACATCGAAATCTGGAACCTGGTCTTCATGCAGTACCAGCGCGGCGAAGGGACCGGCAAGGACAACTTTGAGATCCTCGGTGAGCTGCCCAAGAAGAACATCGACACCGGGCTGGGGCTGGAGCGTCTGGCGTTGATCCTGCAGGGCGTGGAGAACTTTTACGAAACGGACCAGGTCCGTCCGGTGTTGGACGCCGCTGCCCTGCTCGCCGGCAAGGACTACACCAGTGCCGAGACCGTCGCGGATCCGCACCACACCGACGATGTGCGGATGCGGGTGGTGGCGGACCATATCCGTTCCGCCCTGATGCTGATTTCCGACGGCGTCACCCCTTCCAACGAAGGGCGCGGCTATGTGCTGCGCCGGCTGATCAGGCGTGCCGTCCGCGCGATGCGCCTGCTGGGCGTGGAACGTGCCTGCCTGCCGGAGCTGTTGCCGGCGTCCCGTGATGCGATGAAGGGTGTCTATCCGCAGGTCGAAGCGGATTTCGAGCGGATCGCCCGGATTGCCTACGCCGAGGAGAAATCCTTCCTGCGCACCATTGCCAGCGGCACCGCCCGGATGGAGGAGGCGGTCGCAGAGTCCAAGGCTGCGGACAAGCCGCTTTCCGGTGCGGAGGCCTTCGCGCTGCACGATACCTACGGCTTCCCGATCGATCTGACCCTGGAGATGGCCGAAGAGGCCGGGCTGGCCGTGGACGAGGCCGGGTTCCGGTCGTTGATGCTGGAACAGCGGCAGCGTGCCCAAGCCGATGCCCGCGGAAAAAAGAGCGGCCATGCGGACCTCTCCGTGTTCCATGAGCTGCTGGCGGACGGAACGACGGTCTTCACCGGCTACGACGAGCTGGACGGGGAATCGCGCGTCCGCGCCATCCTCTCCGGCGGCCGGAAGGTTGCGCAGGCAGCCACAGGCGATGAGATCGAGATTGTGCTGACCGAAACGCCGTTTTATGCCGAGGCCGGCGGCCAGGCCGCCGATACCGGGCTGATCACCGGTGACGGGTTCGTCGTCGAGGTTCTTGACGTGCAGAAACCCGTTAAGGGGCTCAGCGTGCACAAGGCAGTAATCCGTGAGGGCGAGCTGCCTGCGGACGCCCTGGTCCGGGCAACGGTGGACCGGCAGCGCCGGCACGCAGCGGAGCAGGCCCACACCGGCACGCACATTGTGCATGCCGCACTGCATCAGATTCTCGGCCCGGAGGCGCTGCAGCGCGGCTCCTTCAATAAGGCCGGGTATCTGCGCTTTGATTTCGCCTGGGGCGAAGGATTGAGCCCTGCCACGCGTTCCGAAATCGAGGAAGTATCCAACATCGCCATTCGCAATAACTACCGGGTGGACACCCGGATCATGGCGTTGGCGGAGGCCAAGACGCTGGGCGCTACGGCACTGTTTGGTGAGAACTATGGCAGCGAGGTGCGCGTGGTGGAGATCGACGGCGCCTGGTCCCGCGAGCTCTGCGGCGGCACGCACGTGGCCAACACGTCGCTGATCGGCAGCCTGACGCTGCTCGGCGAGCAGTCGGTGGGCTCCGGCAACCGCCGTGTGGAGGCATTCGTCGGGATGGACGCTTTCCGCCACCTGGCCGCCGAGCGGGCGCTGGTCACCGAGTTGAGCGAGATGCTCAAGGTCCCCTCCAACCTGCTGCCCGAACGGCTCGCGGCGACGCTGAGCAAGCTGCGCACGGCCGAAAAAGAGCTGGAGCGCCTGCACAAGGAACAGCTCACCGCCAAGGCCGCGGCGCTGGCCGGTACGGCGCAGGACCGTGCCGGCATCAAGGTGATCGCGCACGACGCCGGCGCGATCGGCGGCGCCGATGACCTGCGCGCGCTGGCCCTGGATCTGCGGGACCGGCTCGGCTCCGATCCCGCGACGATTGCCGTGGCCGGGATCGCGAACGGGCGCCCGATGGTGTTGGTCGCGACCAACCCTGCCGCGCGGGACGCGGGCGTGAAGGCCGGGGCACTGGTGAAACTGGCGGCGGGGATACTCGGCGGCGGCGGCGGCGGCAAGGACGACGTCGCACAAGGCGGCGGCAGTGACCCCGCGCAGGTGACCGCGGCCCTGACCGCCGTCGTCGGCGCGATCGAGCAGCGGGCTTAGAGCCGCCGTCGTGGTCAGCGCAGGCATGTCAGGGACAGCCGGATCCAGCACCGGCCGTTCCGGAGCCGGATATCCCCGCGGCGTCAAGCTCGGAGTGGACGTGGGAACCGTCCGCGTGGGCTTGGCCTGCTGCGACCCGGACGGCATTTTGGCCACCCCGGTACGCACACTGCAGCGGGACGTCAAAAAGAACTACGATGTCCGCGTGCTCGTGCGGGAGGCCCGGGAGCGCTCGGCGGTGGAGATTTTTGTTGGTCTTCCGCGTACAATGAGCGGGGCGGAACGGTCGTCGGCTGAAATGGCACGCAGCTACGCCGCGCTGCTCGTACAAGCCCTGGCGGATGCCGACTACCAGGTGCCGGTTCGGATGATCGATGAGCGGCTCAGCACTGTCACCGCGCATCAGTCGTTGCACGCCGCTGGCATGAGCAGCCGCGGACATCGTGCCGTGGTGGATCAGGTTGCGGCAGTGGGGATCCTGCAACATGCCATCGAGATGGAGAAATCACGCGGCAGCACGGTCGGTACCGTGGTACCCGGACAGCAGAGCGGCGCGATGGGGCGCGCGGCGGGTATGACACAAGCGAAGGACGGCGTCATCAGCCCCAGCACGTATGACCCCACCAAGTGTGACCCCAACAAGAATGAACAGGGACGATCCATTTGAGCAGCATTTACCCGGAGCGTCCCGGCCGTCATCAGGGGGAGTCGGCACAGCCGTCCGCCGAGGCATCGCACCCCGACGACGCAAACCAGGACGACGGGCACCCGGACAGCGCATACCAGGACGACGCGCACCCGGACAGCGCATACCAGGACGACGCGCACCCGGACGGTGCCCGCCAAGAGGAGAGTGCGCACCCGATTTTTGCGCGGGCTGAACTGCCGACGCGCCGGGTGCGGGGAACCTCCAAACGCGTCCGCCGCCGTCGACGCAGCCTGATTTTCCTGGTCGTTATCGCGTTTGTTGTGGCCGTGTCCTATTTCGCGTTCCAGGCCGTCCAGCCGATGCTGACAGCGAACTCGGCCAAGGACTATCCCGGCCCGGGCCACGGCTCCGTGACCTTCATTGTCCCCGCGGGAGCAACCGGGCGTACGGTGGCCGCCGGTCTGGTGCAGGACGGCGTCGTGCAGAGTGAATCGGCGTTCCTGGACGCCCTCCAGGCCGTCAGCGGCGGAGCGCTCATCCAGCCCGGGACCTTCGGACTCAAGCTTGAGATGAAGGCCTCCGACGCGGTGTCGGTGCTGCTCGCGCCGGATAACAATAAGGTCCACTACGCCGCCATCGACCAGAACCTGCGCGAACCGGAAGTTCTTGCGCTGCTGGCAAAGTCCACCGGCATCGCCGAATCGGAATTCACCACCCTCGCCAAGACGCCTGCCACCTTCGGGCTGCCCGCCGCGGCCCGGAGCCTGGAGGGCTATCTGAAACCGGGGGAGTACCGCTTCCCGCTTGAGATGACTGCCCAGCAGATTCTGGCGCAGCTGGTCCAAGCCACGAAGGACACATTGGTCAAGGACGGCGTGACGGATCCGAAGGATCAGTACCGGGTGCTCACCATCGCCTCCATCATCGAATTTGAGGGCAACGAAGCCAACTACGCGATGATTTCAGGCGCCATCGAGAACCGGTTGAACAACCCCAACGCTGAGACCGGTGGCCGGCTTGAGTCCGATGCGACGGTGGCCTACGGGCTTGGCCTGAAAACCTACAACATCACCGATGCGCAGAAGAACGACGCCAGCAACCCGTACAACACCTTTGCCAACCCCGGTCTGCCTGTCGGGCCGATCGGTTCCCCCAAGGCCAAGGCCATTGACGCCGCAGCCCATCCGCAGGTCAATCCGTACTATTTCTGGGTGACGGTGAATCTGACGACCGGCGAGACGCTGTACGCCACCACTTATGCGGAGCATCTGACGAACGTGGCTAAATACCAGGCCTGGTGCGATGCGAACGCGGGGAAATGTAAGTAAATGACCGGCTTTCACGACCCGGCCGACGATCCGGTTTCCGCGCAGCCCGCCCCTCGGCCCCGCACGCACCGCGGCCCGCAGATGTATGGGGCCGTGTTGGGGCATCCGATCGGGCATTCGAAGTCACCGGCCATGCATTCCGCCGCCTATGCACGGCTGGGTCTGCCGTATGTCTACACGGCGTTGGATACCGAAGCCTCCGGATTAGCCGCGCTCTTTGCCCGCGTACGCGCGGAGCGAAACTGGTTCGGACTCTCCGTCACCATGCCGCTTAAGACGGCCGTGCTGCCGCTGCTGGATGCGCTCGAACCGGTTGCCGCGGCGCTGCGGGCCGTCAATACAGTGGTCGTCGACCGGGAGGATCCGGACCGGCAGCGCCTAGTGGGCCACAACACCGACGTTACCGGCATTGTCAACGCGCTTCGGTTCGCCGGAATCGGCGAAAGGCCAACCGCGGCCGTCCTCGGCGGCGGCGGGACCGCGGTCTCCGCGGTGGCCGCGTTGCAGCGGCTCGGGGCTCCCGCCGCGGACATCTTTGTCCGCGGCAGCGGCAGCGCCGCTCCGGCCACTGACGCCGGCAGCGCCGTCGGACTTAGTTGCCGGTTGCGGCCATGGACGGAGACCGCGGCAGCGCTGGCGGACTACGACGTCGTCATCTCCACTCTCCCGCCGCGTGCCGCAGATCCGCTGGCGGACAGCCTGCCGCCGTCGTCCCTCCGCGGCAGGCTGCTGCTCGACGTGGCCTATGATCCGTGGCCGAGCGCGCTGGCCGCGGCGTGGGAGCTGCGCGGCGGGACCATTGTGCCGGGGATCGAGATGTTGCTCTATCAGGGCGTGGAACAGGTACGGCTTTTTACCGCCGGATCAGCCCATAGCACGCCGGACGTTATCAACGTGATGTGTGACGCGATCGGGGTACCCCGGCGGTAACGGGATCCCCTGAGCATGGCAGGATGGAAGGTATGTTGCGTTGGTTGACCGCCGGGGAGTCTCATGGCCCGGCACTTGTGGGAATTATTGAGGGCGTGCCCGCCGGAGTCGAGCTGACCGGGGCTCAGATACGGGACGCCTTGGCGCGCCGACGGCTCGGTTACGGCCGCGGTGCGCGGATGAAGTTTGAGCAGGACGAGGTGACCATTCTCGGCGGTGTACGGCACGGCCAGACCCAGGGCGGACCTGTGGCCATCCAGGTCGGCAACTCCGAATGGCCCAAATGGGAGCAGATCATGTCTGCCGACCCGGTAGATCCGGCCCTGCTGGCGGAGCAGGCGCGCAATGCGCCGCTGACCCGCCCGCGGCCCGGCCACGCGGATTTCACCGGCATGCAGAAATACGCATTCAGCGAGGCACGGCCGGTGCTGGAAAGGGCCAGTGCCCGCGAAACGGCCGCCCGAGTGGCCCTGGGAGTGGTCGCGTCGCAGCTGCTGAAGGCCCTGGGTATTGAACTCGTCAGCCACACGGTGGCCATCGCCGCGGTGGAGTCCCCCGAGAGTTCCCCGGTGCCGGTACCGGCCGACGTCGCGGCACTGGATGCCGACCCGCTGCGCTGCTTTGACCCGGAGACCTCCGCCGCCATGGTCGCCGAGGTGGACGCCGCCCACAAGGACGGCGAAACGCTGGGCGGCGTCGTCGAGGTGCTCGCTTACGGTCTTCCGCCAGGCCTGGGGAGCTACGTGCATTGGGACCGGCGACTGGACGCCCGCCTGGCCGGCGCCCTGATGGGAATCCAGGCGATTAAGGGAGTCGAGGTGGGGGATGGGTTTCGGACGGCCCGCCGGCGCGGCTCGGCGGCTCATGATGAGATAGTCCGTGGAGAGGACGGCGTCATCGGCCGTACCAGCAACCGCGCCGGTGGCATCGAGGGCGGCATGAGCATCGGAGACGTCCTGCGGGTCCGGGCGGCCATGAAGCCGATCGCCACTGTGCCACGGGCCCTGCAGACCATCGATGTTGCCACCGGAGAACCTGCCAGGGCACACCACCAGCGTTCGGATGTCTGCGCTGTCCCGGCCGCAGGCGTGGTGGCGGAAGCCATGGTGGCGCTGGTGCTGGCGGAGGCCGTGACGGAGAAGTTCGGCGGCGATTCGATCGCCGAGACAGCCCGGAACCTGGCCTCCTATCTGGCGCATATCCCGCAGGCTCTGGATTCACTGGGTCAGTGATGCCGGGAACGCATGCCCGGAGCGGGGGCTTTGTGCCACGACATACTCTGGTGCTGATCGGGCCGATGGCGGTAGGGAAATCCGCCATCGGCCAGGAACTGGCCCGTGCGCTTGCCCTGGAGTTCATCGACTCCGATCAGGCAATTGTGCAGAAGCACGGCAGCATCGCGGATATTTTCGCCGGCCGGGGCGAAAACCATTTCCGCCGGCTGGAGGCAAAAGCCATCGCCGATGCGCTGGAATCGGGCCTGCGCCGGCCGATGGTTCTTTCACTCGGCGGCGGTGCCGTGCTGGACACCGGCACCGCGCAGCTGCTCGGGGAAGCCATTGTCATTCATCTGGATGCCGATCTGGACACCGTGCGGGGCCGGATCCTGCGCGGCGGACGTCCACTGCTGGCGGGGGATCCACTGGAACGCTGGCAGCACCTGGCCGCCGCCAGGGGGCCGGTCTACCGGGCGCTGGCGGATGTGACCCTGAATGTCCGCGAAGGTACGGTGGAGGAGCTGGTGCAGCAGCTTATCCGCCTCCTGCAGCAGCACGGCGGCGCGGACGGACCCGGATCTGGACTTGGGCCCGGATCCGGATCCGCCGCAAAATTTGCTGCCACCGAAGCAGCGGACGGCACCATCAATGCACAAGAGAGCGGTACACAGTGACATCGGCAGTGACAACCATCAAGGTGACCGGAAGCCGGCCCGCAGAGAATTATGACGTCGTCGTCGGCCGCGGTCTGCTCTCGCAGCTGCCGGGGCTTCTCGGGGAGCGCGTCCGGAAGGTGCTGGTGATCCATCCGCGGGCCCTGCGGCTGACCGGGGATACGGTCCGTGACGACATCGCGGCCGCCGGTTTCACCGCCCTCACGGCGGAAATCCCCGACGCTGAAGAGGGCAAGCACGTACAGGTGGCGGCATTCTGCTGGCAGGTGCTCGGACAGAACGACTTCACCCGCTCGGACGCCATTGTTGCCGTGGGTGGTGGAGCGGTGACGGATCTGGCGGGATTCGTGGCGGCCACCTGGCTGCGTGGGGTCAAGGTCATTCATCTCCCGACCAGTCTGCTCGGCATGGTGGATGCCGCCGTGGGCGGCAAGACCGGCATCAACACGGCCGAGGGCAAGAATCTGGTGGGGGTCTTCCACCCGCCGGCCGCGGTGCTGGCCGATCTGGACGCACTGGCCACACTGCCGCAGAATGAGCTGCTCTCGGGAATGGCCGAGGTGGTCAAATGCGGCTTCATCGCCGACCCGGAAATTCTGACGTTGATCGAGCAGGACCCGGATGCCGTGAAGGATCCGGGTTCCGCTACCGTCCGCGAGCTGATCGAACGGTCCATTGCGGTCAAGGCCCGGGTGGTCTCCTCGGACCTGAAGGAAGCGGGACTGCGGGAGATTCTGAACTACGGCCACACCCTTGGCCACGCAATCGAGCTGGTGGAGCGCTATTCCTGGCGGCACGGGGCGGCGGTATCGGTGGGCATGATGTTTGCTGCCGAACTCGCGCGAAGCGTCGGACGACTCTCCGACGAGGTGGCGGACCGACACCGGAACATCCTGACGGAACTGGGACTTCCCGTGACCTATCGCCGGGACAGGTGGCAGGGACTGCTCGACGGCATGCGCCGGGACAAGAAGGCGCGCGGGGATCTGCTTCGCTTTGTGGTGCTGGACGGCGTGGCCAGGCCCGGCATCCTTGATGTGCCGGATGCATCTTTGCTTTTCGCCGCCTACCAGGAAATTGCGTCCTGATATATGAGCTATCAGGACTGGCCCGCTGCGGGTTTCCGGGTATGTCGATCAACCCCGGGACGCTGCTGCCGGAGGTAGTGGATGTGAATATCTGCGATCGGGCGGTCATTGACACCGATGATCCGGCCGATCTGGTGTTTGTGCTGCTGGCCTGCGGTCGGTTGGCGGACGCAGCCGAGCTGGCCGCGGCCGCCAGAATCGCGGATCCGGATTCGTTCCGCCTGCAGCTGCTGGACGTGGATATCCTGCGGGCCACCAAACATACCCAGCATGCGGTGGACCGGCTGAAATTGCTGGCGGCGGCCGTGGCCGGCACGTTCACCGAATCCTGGGTCCACCAGCAGCTGGGAAAGGTGCACTTCTGCGCCGGGAACTATCCGGCCGCTGTCCGGAGCTTTGCGACCGTCTTGGACCAGCGCGTTACCTGCGGTGCAGACGCGGCGGCCGGATCGGCGTGCCGCGGATGCCGCTGAGCAGGTAGAATGGTCAATGGATTTTTGATAACTCTTCCCCCTGCACCGCAGTTCTGCCCCGCCCCGGCGTGCGGGCGCGCGTTTCGGGGGACTATAGCCGGCCGACAGAGAGAGAAACAGTGGCAACTACTAACGACATCAAGAACGGCACGGTTCTGAAGCTTGAAGGACAGCTCTGGAACGTCGTCGAATTCCAGCACGTCAAGCCGGGCAAGGGCGGCGCCTTCGTCCGAACCAAGATGCGCAATGTGCGCTCCGGAAAACTGGTTGACAAGACGTTCAACGCCGGCTTGAAGATCGAAACCGCGACCGTTGACCGCCGCGATTACCAGTACCTGTACCAGGATGGCGCGGACTTCGTCTTCATGGACACGCAGGACTTCGACCAGATCACTGTCAGCGGCGAAACGGTGGGCGACGCGACCAATTTCATGCTGGAGAACCAGTCCGTCAATATCGCCATCCACGACGGCACCCCGCTGTACATCGAGCTGCCTGCGTCGGTCGTACTGCAGATCACCTACACGGAACCGGGCCTGCAGGGTGACCGATCCTCCGCGGGCACCAAGCCGGCCACCCTGGAAACGGGTTATGAGATCCAGGTCCCGCTGTTCGTCGAGAACAACACCCGCGTCAAGGTCGACACCCGCGACGGCAGCTATCTGGGACGTGTCAACGACTAGTGGCAGCAGCAGATTCAGCCCGGCCGAATTCGGCCCGGAGCAAGGCCCGGCGCCGGGCGCTTGACATCCTTTTTGAATCGGAGCAGCGCTCGGTTTCTGTAACGGAGGCGATCCGGCAACGTCGCGAAAGCACCGACCAGGTCATTAATCTCTACACCGTTGACATCGTGGAGGGAGTCTGCGCGCTGCAGCCCGCCATTGATGAGTTCCTTGAGACCTATTCGCAGGGCTGGTCCCTGGAGCGGATGCCGGCAGTGGACCGAATGCTGCTGCGCATCGGCACCTGGGAGCTGCTGTACAACGACGACGTGCCCGACGGCGTCGCCGTCAGCGAGGCCGTGGAGCTGGCCAAGATCCTCTCCACCGATGAATCACCGCAGTTCATCAACGGTCTGCTCGGCAGGCTTCAGCAGCTCAAACCGACCTTGCTGGCGTAAGCACGACGGCGTAAGCACGACGTGCCGTAAGCACGACGGTGTAAGCACGACGGCGCAGCGCGACAGTGTAAGCACGACGGCGCAGCGCGACAGTGTAAGCACGACGGCGCAGCGCGACAGTCGGGCGGTGGCCGGGATCAGACCCGGACACCGCCCTGTGTATTTCGGTCCAGTGCTTTTTGGCCCGCATTTCATGGGTATGGACGCGTTGCCTGGTTATGCCATAGCTGCCCGTTGGACACTGCGGGTGACGCGGGTGGAGCGGGTGAAGCGACGCGCCGTGCCGGTCAGGAATGCCCCGGCCGGGCGGTCCCGGCCTGCCTGGACAGCAGCTCCTCCCGTGCGGCCGTCACCCGTTCCAGCAGCACCGACTCCTGCTGCAGGGAGTCGGAGAGCCGGGAGCCGGCCAGTATGCGTTGCCGGGTGAAGGCGAGCCTGGTCGCCAGGTTGATGAAGCGCTTCATTGTCCTGGCCGCGCCGAACGTCCTGGCCCACGCCGCAGCGCGCCGGCGGCCGGCGCCCGTGCCGATCATCGTGATCTCCTCGGGAAGGAACCAGCCGGAGGGAACATATTCGGAGAGCCGGCGCCTGGTCAGCCTCGCCTCTGAGAGCCGCAGCAGCACTACACCGAGCACGTAGAGGATAAAGATCGGCAACTGCAGGGCCCCGTAGACCACCAGGAAATTCGCGCTGATCATGGAACTGCTGTTCCATAGCGCGTGCAGGAGCATCGCCGGGATGAGTCCGGCGGTCCAGGCGCAGAGCGCGAGGGCCGTACCGCCGTGTCGGGCTGCGTATCCGAGAATAGCGCCTAGGGTGGCGGTGAACATGACGTGGGCGAACGGGGACATGAGTCCGCGGATGACGAAGGTGGCAATAAGCCCCGGTCCGACGTCTTGCTGGGCCGTCATTGCCGAGCCGAAATACAGAATGTTTTCGGTGAAGGCGAATCCCGCCGCGACCGTACCGGCGTACACCACGCCGTTGATGGGGCCGTCGAAGGTCCGACGGCGGAGCAGGAAGATCAGCAGCACGCCCAGCCCCTTGAAGATCTCTTCCACTAGGGGAGCCTGGAGCAGCGCGCTGACGCTTTCCGGATTGCTCAGCGCGGACCCGGCGAGCAGCAGCGGCCGGACCAACTGGCCCACAACCAAAGACGCCGCAACGGACATTCCAGCCCCCCAGGAGAAGGCAAAAAGCAGCGCACTTTTGGGCTCGGGCTCCCAGCGATCGATCCAGAGCAGGGTGAACAGGCAGATTCCCAGCGGGATCAAGGCCAGTGCGCCGCAGATCAGGAACACGTTTGCACCCAGAGAATCGGCAAAATAGACCAACGTCCCAACGGCCACCAGCGCCAGTAGACCGACCAAGATGAGGTTGAGGACGCGGTTTCCCCGGCCACCGTCCAATCCGGCAAGCTGCGGCCCGCGAGGATATGCCCGGGCCGGCAGCGGCGATTGTGCGCGGTCGTGCTCCGGGTGGGGAAGCCCGGCGGCGGCGTCCTGCCATGGCCCGGGCTCCGTCATGGTAGAAGCCTATGCGGCGGCCTGAGCGGCACCAAGCGGACACACGTTTCCCCGGGCACGGATTTCCCCGACACGATGGGTTCCCTATCTGAGGTGCAGAGGGCGCCTATCCCTTGCGGGCAGGTTGTGGGAGCCTGAGAGCATGAATAAGACGGACCTTGAAGAAGCCGTACGGCTGGCAGCGGCGACGGAGCGCGAGGTGGCAGCGGACTACCGTCATGAAATTGCCGAACACGATGCGGGGGAGTCAAGCACTGCAGATCCGTTATCGCCAAGAGGCAGGGAATGGGTCATTGCGTATGACGCGCTGAAGTCCGCGCGGGACATTTTGGACCGGGAGTTCGGGCCGGAACACAGGAGAGCTTCATGAGGACGGACCAGTACACGTTCCAGGACCCTACCACCCGGTATCCGTCCATCAGGCCGCCAAAGCAGGATCAGCCGAAACCCGGTTTGGATCAAAAGCTGGAACCAACAACCGACCGGGGCCAGGAATCGTACCGCGGCACCGGACGGTTGACGGGGCGTAAAGCCCTCGTGACGGGCGCTGATTCCGGGATCGGCGCGGATGACCCGGCGCTGTGGAACCCGCTGCGACGCTGATCCGGACCCGGCCCTGACACGGTGGCGACGGGGACGGCCATGGTTCAAAATCACCGGGCCGGCCGGCGGAGCCGCCGAAACCGATGGGGGTTCGCGCTGTGATAGTTTTGGGATGCAATGATCCTTTTAATTCCGTCCTGTGAGGCGGGGAAGGGGGAAGCGGGACATGAGTTCTGAAACAGCTGTCGGCGCGTCTCGCGTCGTCATGAGCGCGGCGGATATCGATCGCGCACTCACTCGTATAGCCCATGAAATTCTGGAGGCCAACAAGGGCTCCAGGGACCTGATTCTTCTTGGCATTCCGCGCCGCGGCTTTCCGCTGGCCCAGCGGCTGGCGCTCAAACTCGGAGCCGCTGATCCGGATCTTGATGCCGCCGCGATCGTCGGTCAGCTCGATGTCACTATGTTCCGCGATGATCTGGCCCGCCAGCCCACCCGTGCGCCCGAACGGACCAAACTTCCCGCCAGCGGCATTGACAACAAGGTGGTGGTTCTGGTCGATGACGTCCTATACTCCGGACGGACGATCCGCGCCGCGCTGGACGCCCTGGTGGATCTTGGCAGGCCGCGCGTGGTCCGACTCGCCGTGCTGGCCGACCGTGGACACCGCGAGCTGCCCATCCGCGCCGACCACGTGGGCAAGAATCTGCCCACCGCATCGGCGGAAAAGGTCAGGGTGCGGCTATGCGAGACCGACGGCGCCGGTCCCGGTTGGACCGCCGACGAAGTGGTTATTGAGGCCAACGCGTGAGGCACCTTCTCTCCACCCAGGACCTGAGCCTGTCGAACGCCATACGCATCCTGGACACCGCTGAGGAAATGGCCGCCGTCGGCGAGCGCGAAGTCAAGAAACTGCCGGCTCTGCGCGGCCGTACGGTGGTGAATCTCTTTTTTGAGGATTCCACCCGTACCAGGATCTCCTTCGAAGCCGCAGCCAAGCGGCTCTCGGCGGATGTGATCAACTTTTCAGCAAAGGGATCGTCGGTGTCCAAGGGCGAGTCCCTGAAGGACACCGCCCAAACCCTCGAAGCGATGAGCGCGGACGCCGTGGTCATCAGGCACTGGGCGTCCGGAGCGCCCCAGCAGTTGGCGACATCCGGTTGGATTGACGCCGCGGTGATCAACGCCGGCGACGGCACGCATGAGCATCCCACCCAAGCGCTGCTTGATGCATTCACGATGCGCCGGCACCTGGCCGCGTTGAATGGGACCGACTCGGTTGGCAGCGATCTGACGGGGTTCCGGGTGGCCATCGCCGGGGATGTACTGCATTCACGGGTGGCCAGATCCAACGTGTGGCTGCTGCAGACCCTGGGTGCGGAGGTGACGCTGGTCGCTCCGCCCACCCTGCTGCCGGTCGGCGTCGAGCACTGGCCCTGCAAGGTCAGCTATGATCTTGATTCCGTGCTGGAATCAGGCATGGACGCCATCATGGTGCTGCGCGTCCAAGCCGAGCGGATGAATGCCTCCTTCTTCCCATCGACCCGGGAATATTCGCGCCGCTGGGGGCTTGACGACGCCAGGCTCGCCCGGCTGGATACGCTCGGGATGAAGGACACCATCATTATGCATCCCGGTCCGATGAACCGCGGCCTGGAGATCTCCTCCTCGGCGGCGGATTCCCCGCGCTCCACCGTGCTCGCCCAGGTGCGCAACGGCGTTTCCGTCCGGATGGCGGCGCTGTATCTGCTGCTGTCCGGCGATCTGCGCGATCCCGTGCCCGTGTACTCACCAGCCAGCGCCCGGCAGCCCGGCCCCGCACCGCGCAGTACTAATGAAACCGGAGAGAACGCCCGATGACCAATGACCCGACCCGTGGCAGCTTTTTGATCCGCGGAGCCGCTGTTCTGGGGAAGGAACGGACGGATCTTCTCCTGCAGGACGGCCGCATTGCCGATATCGGCGCCGGGCTGGATGCCGGCTCCGCCACCGTCATCGATGCCGATGGGCTGGTGGCGCTACCCGGCATGGTTGACCCGCACACGCACCTGCGTGAACCGGGCCGCGAGGATGCCGAGACCGTTGAGACCGGCTCCCGCGCGGCGGCGCTGGGCGGCTACACCGCGGTCCACGCCATGGCCAACAGTTCCCCGGTGGCCGATACCGCCGGAGTGGTGGAACAGGTCTTCAGCCTGGGCCGCGAAGCCGGCTGGGTGGACGTGCGCCCGGTGGGCGCCGTCACCGTCGGTCTTGCCGGTCAACAGCTGGCGGAACTGGGCGCGATGGCGGATTCCCGCGCCCGGGTCCGGATCTTTTCCGACGACGGGATCTGTGTGAGCGATCCGGTGCTGATGCGCCGGGCGCTGGAATACGTCAAGGCGTTCGACGGCGTGATAGCCCAGCACGCGCAGGAGCCGCGGCTGACCGAGGGCGCGCAGATGAACGAAGGCAAGGTCTCCGCGGTGCTGGGGCTGGCGGGCTGGCCGGCGGTGGCCGAGGAGAGCATCATCGCCCGGGACGTGTTGCTCGCCCAGCATGTGGGCTCGCGACTGCACATCTGCCACGTCTCCACCGCCGGGTCGGTGGAATTGATCCGCTGGGCCAAGACGCGCGGCATCAAGGTCACGGCCGAGGTCACCCCGCACCACCTGTGGCTGACCGAGGAGTTGGTCCGCAGCTACAACCCGGTCTACAAGGTGAACCCGCCGTTGCGGGCCGAAGAAGATGTGCTGGCCTTGCGCGCAGCGCTGGCGGACGGCACCATCGACGTCATCGGCACCGATCACGCGCCCCACCCGAGCGAGGCCAAGGATTGCGAATGGGCCCAGGCGGCGATGGGCATGACAGGGCTGGAAACGGCACTCTCGGTGGTGCAGCACACCATGATCGAATCCGGGCTGTTGGATTGGGAAGGGTTTGCCCGCGTCACCTCCGCAACCCCGGCCAGGATCGGTCGTCTGGCCGATCAGGGCCGGCCCTTGCATGCGGGGGAGCCGGCCAACCTGGTCCTGGTCGACCCCGCCGCGCGCTGGACGGTGGATCCGCAGGCCATGGCGACGAAGGGCCGCAACTCGCCCTTCAGCGGCCGGGAGCTTCCGGGCTCCGTCATCGCGACGTTTTTCCGCGGCCACCCCACGGTGCTGGACGGGAAGCTCAATACCCCGGACCGGTCCCGCAGCACGGCCGCCGCGGCAGCCGGAGGCGGGCAGTGACGGACAGGCTCGGTCCCACCCTGGTTGCAGTGGCATTGGTACTGGTGATTTTTGCTCTGCTGTGGCTCGGCTGGCGGCATCGGCTCCAGCGCCAGGCCGGCATGGCGCCGCTTCCTGTTGTGCCGCAGCAGCTTTCCGCCGCCCTCGCCAGCGCGGAAGGGCAGTACGTCGTGACGACGACGGAGGGAGACTGGCTGGACCGCTTGGCGGTGCACGGGCTGGGCGTCCGCGGCAATGCCGTTCTGGCGGTGCATCCGGAGGGCATTTTGATCAGCCGCTCGGGAGCGCCGGATGTCTTCATCCCGAAAGACACTTACCACAGCGTCAGAACCGAAAGCGGCATGGCCGGGAAGTTTGTCGAGCGGGACGGGCTGATTGTCCTGTCCTGGCGTTTGGGCGGACACTCGGTGGACACCGGCTTCCGCACCCGGAACGCCGCAGCGAAAACCCCGCTGCTCATCACCCTGACCGATTTCGCCCCCATCGAGAATGGCACGGTCGAGAATGGCACGGTTGAAAACGACACGGCCAAAAATGACACGATTGAAAATGCCCCCCGTGAGCATGACACCGAGCAGGCCGATACCGGAAAGAACAAGAATGACTGAACCCGAACAGAGCACATCCGCAACCGCCGCCTTGCTGATTTTGGAAGACGGCAGGACCTTCCGCGGGGCTGGCTACGGCGCCACCGGAACGGCACTGGGCGAGGCGGTCTTTGCCACCGGCATGACCGGCTACCAGGAGACCATCACCGATCCGTCCTATGCCCGGCAGTTGGTGGTCCAAACCGCGCCGCACATCGGCAATACCGGCGTCAATGACGACGACGCCGAGTCCCGTCGGATCTGGGTGGCGGGCTACATTGTGCGCGACGCCGCACGGCGGCCCTCCAGCTGGCGCAGTGAACGCAGCCTGGACGACGAACTTCTCGCGCAGGGCATCGTCGGGATCCAAGGCGTGGATACCCGCGCGATCACCCGGCACCTGCGTGAACGCGGGGCCATGCGTGCCGGCATCTTCTCCGGTACCGCCGCCGACCAGTCCGAAGCAGCGCTGCTGGAGCAGGTGCGCGCCAGCGCCGGGATGGAGGGGGCCAAGCTGGCGGAGGAAGTCAGCGTCGGTGAGCCCTACGTCGTCGAGCCGTCCGATCATGGCTGGGACGGCGAGCCGCGGTTCACCGTGGCCGCGCTGGATCTGGGCATCAAGGCCATGACGCCGCAGCGCTTTGCCGAGCGCGGAGTGCGCGTGCATGTGCTTCCCGCGGCTTCAACTTTTGCCCGGTTGGAGTCGGTGCAGGCCGATGGCGTCTTCATGTCCAATGGCCCCGGCGATCCGGCGACCGCGGACGGGCAGGTGGCGCTGCTGCGCCAGGTGCTGGATGCCCGGGTGCCGTTCTTTGGCATCTGCTTCGGCAACCAGATTCTGGGCCGGGCGCTGGGCTTCGGGACGTATAAACTGCGCTACGGCCACCGCGGCATCAACCAGCCGGTGATGGACCGGCGTACCGGCAAGGTGGAAATCACTTCGCAGAACCACGGGTTCGCCGTCGACGCGCCACGGGAGGGCGCAGGGCTGGCTCCCGAGGAGCGGTTCGGCCGGGTTGAGGTCAGCCATGTCAGCCTCAATGACGACGTCGTCGAGGGCCTGTCGTGCCTGGATATCCCGGCCTTCTCGGTCCAGTACCACCCGGAAGCGGCCGCTGGCCCGCACGATTCCGCCTACCTTTTCGACCGCTTCATTGATTTGATGGCAGCCAACGCCGCCGGCGCAGCGGACACCAGCACAGAAACCTCAGTCGTTTCAGAAACTTCGTCACAGAATCGGGACAAGAACTAATGCCCAAGAGAGAAGACCTCAAGAGCGTTCTGGTCATTGGCTCCGGCCCCATCGTGATCGGCCAGGCAGCGGAGTTCGATTACTCCGGGACGCAGGCGCTGCGCGTGCTCAAGGAGGAGGGCCTGAGGGTCATCCTGGTGAATTCCAATCCCGCCACCATCATGACGGACCCGGAGTTCGCGGACGCCACCTACGTTGAGCCGATCACACCCGAGGTGGTCGAGAAGATCATCGCCAAGGAGCGTCCCGACGCGCTGCTGCCGACCCTGGGCGGCCAGACCGCGCTGAACACCGCCATCGCGCTGGATAAGAACGGCGTGCTGGCCAAATATGACGTGGAATTGATCGGGGCAAATATCGCCGCGATCGAGCTCGGCGAAGACCGGGAGAAGTTCAAGGGCGTAGTGGAGCGCTGCGGCGCCGAATCCGCCCGAAGCCACATTATCCACAGCATCGACGAGGCCCTCATTGCCGCCGGGGATTTGGGCTACCCGATGGTGGTCCGACCCTCCTTCACCATGGGCGGGCTCGGATCCGGGCTGGCCTATGACGAGAAGGACCTGCGCCGCATTGTCGGCCAGGGCCTGCAGTACAGCCCGACCACCGAGGTTTTGCTCGAAGAGAGCATCCTGGGCTGGAAGGAATATGAGCTGGAGATGATGCGGGACAAGAACGACAATGTCGTGGTGGTCTGCTCCATCGAGAACTTCGACCCGGTCGGAGTGCACACCGGAGACTCCATCACGGTGGCGCCGGCCATGACGCTCACGGACCGCGAGTACCAGCGGCTGCGCGATATTTCCATCGCCGTGATCCGCGAGGTGGGCGTGGACACCGGCGGCTGCAACATCCAGTTCGCGATCGAACCGGACACCGGCCGCGTCGTGGTGATTGAGATGAATCCCCGCGTCTCGCGGTCCTCCGCGCTGGCGTCCAAGGCGACCGGCTTTGCGATTGCCAAGATCGCCACGAAGCTCTCGCTCGGCTACACCCTGGACGAGATCCCGAACGACATCACCTTGAAGACACCGGCGTCCTTTGAGCCGGCTCTGGACTACGTCGTCGTCAAGGTTCCGCGCTTCGCTTTCGAGAAGTTCCCGGCCGCGGACCCCACCCTGACCACCACGATGAAATCCGTCGGGGAGGCGATGGCGATCGGCCGCAACTTCACCGAGGCGCTGCAGAAGGCGCTGCGGTCGCTGGAGCAAAAGGGCGCGAGCCTGGACTTCAGTCCGGTCACTTCCCTGGACGTACCGGACCTGATTGCGGCCTCCAGACGGCCGACGACGGATCGTCTCGCGCAGGTGCAACGCGCACTGCTCGGTGGAGGGACGGTGGAACAGCTTTACGAGGCCACCGGAATCGATCCGTGGTATCTGGACCAACTGCAGCTACTGAACGAGATCTCCGCCGAAATCAAGGCATCCGCCGCGCTCGAACCCGCGATGCTGCGCCGCGCCAAACGGCATGGTTTCTCCGACGAGCAGATCGGCGCACTGACGCACAACAGTGAGGACGTGGTCCGCGGGGTCCGGCAGGCGCTGGGCATCCGCCCCGTCTACAAGACGGTGGACACCTGCGCCGCGGAATTTGCCGCCTACACGCCGTATCACTACTCCTCCTACGACGAAGAGGACGAGGTGGCACAGCACGCCAAACCGTCCGTGATCATTCTGGGCTCCGGGCCGAACCGGATCGGCCAGGGCATCGAGTTTGATTACTCCTGCGTGCACGCGTCCATGGCGTTGCGGGCGGCCGGGCACGAAACCGTGATGATTAACTGCAACCCGGAAACGGTCTCCACGGACTACGACGTCTCCACCCGGCTCTACTTCGAACCTCTCACGCTGGAGGATGTCCTGGAGGTCATCGCGGCGGAGGAACGCACCGGCGGAGTGTTGGGGGTGTTCGTCCAGCTGGGCGGCCAGACCCCGCTGAAGCTGGCGCAGGCCCTGGCGGATTCCGGCGTGCCGATTCTTGGCACCTCGCCGGAGGCGATCGACCTGGCCGAACACCGGGGCATGTTCAGCCGCGTGCTGGATGCCGCCGGGCTGATCGCGCCCAAGAACGGCACCGCAGCGTCCTTCGACGATGCGAAGAAGATCGCCGACGAGATCGGGTACCCGGTTCTGGTGCGCCCTTCCTACGTGCTGGGCGGCCGCGGTATGGAGATTGTTTACGACGAGCCGAACCTCTCGCGCTACATCAAGAATGCGACGGAAATCACCGAGAACCATCCGGTGCTGATCGACAGGTTCCTGGAGGACGCCATCGAAATTGACGTCGATGCGCTCTACGACGGCACCGACATGTACCTGGGCGGCATCATGGAGCACATCGAGGAGGCCGGCATCCACTCCGGTGACTCCGCCTGCGTGCTGCCGCCGCTGACCCTGGGCCAGGACGTCTGCGACCGGGTCCGCGAGGCCACGCTGGCGATCGCCGAGGGCGTGGGCGTGCGCGGCCTGATCAACATCCAGTTCGCGCTGGCCTCGGATGTGCTCTACGTCCTGGAAGCCAACCCGCGGGCATCGCGGACCGTCCCGTTCGTCTCCAAAGCCACCGGAGTCCAAATGGCCAAGGCCGCGGCGCTGATCGGCACCGGAGTGTCCATCAGGGACCTGCGCAGCGTGCACCACCTGCTGCCGGAAACCGGCGACGGCGGCACGCTGCCGGCGAGTGCGCCGGTCGCTGTCAAGGAGGCCGTGCTGCCGTTCAACCGCTTCCGCACCCCGGAAGGGACCGTCGTCGACTCCCTGCTGGGTCCGGAAATGCGCTCCACCGGCGAGGTCATGGGCATCGACAAACACTTCGACACCGCGTTTGCGAAGAGCCAGGCCGCCGCGAACAACGCCCTGCCGACCTCCGGCAAGGTTTTTGTCTCGGTGGCGAACCGGGACAAGCGCGCCATCATCATGGCCGTCAAACGGCTGGTGGATCTGGGCTTTGAAATCCTTTCCACCGGCGGTACCGCGGACGTGCTCCGCCGCAATGGCATCGCCGCTACGACGGTACGAAAGGTGGCCGAGGGCACTTCAGCCGAGGGGGAGGGAACCATCACCGACCTGATTAATAACGGTGAAGTGGATATGATTTTCAACACTCCCTCCGGCGGCCAGGCCCGAGGGGATGGGTATGAGATCCGGGCCGCCGCCGTCTCCAACGGGCGCCCGTGCATCACAACGGTGGCGGAATTCAACGTCGCGGTGCTGGCGATCGAGGCGATGCGCACGTACGAGTGGGACGTGACGAGCCTGCAGGAGCATGCCGCCACGCTCCGGGGATCCGTCGGTGCCTGAACCCGTGTCTGAGCCAGTGTCCGAGTCCGTTTCGGAAACCACAGCTGATCCCGCTGCTGATCTCAATGAGCGCGCGGGGACCAGCCGGGACCCCTTCGGGGCCCGGCTCGCCGCCGCCATGGCAGCACGGGGACCGTTGTGCGTGGGTATCGACCCGCATCCGGCGCTGCTCGCCAGCTGGGGACTGCGCGACGATGCTGCCGGATTGCGGCGTTTTTCGCTCACCGTGCTGGAGTCCGTCGGGCCGCTGGCCGCCGCCGTCAAGCCGCAGGTGGCACTCTACGAGCGGCACGGCTCCGCAGGCATCGCAGTACTGGAGGAGCTGCTGGCGGCGGCCGCAGGCGCTGGCGTGCTCAGCATCGCCGACGCCAAGCGCGGAGACATCGGCTCCACCATGAGCGCCTATGCCGACGCGTGGCTGCGCGACGGCTCAGCGTTGGCCGCGGACGCCGTGACGCTGAGCCCGTACCTGGGATTCGAGTCGCTGCGCCCGGCCCTGGACCTGGCCGCCATCGAGGGGAGGGGGGTGTTTGTCCTGGCTTTGACATCGAATCCGGAAGGCGCCTCCGTCCAGCATTCCGGGGGCGCGGATTCGGTCGCTCGCAGGATCGTCGCGGCCGCAGCAGCGGAAAACGCCAGGACGGCGGGACCAGGATCCGTCGGACTGGTCATGGGCGCCACCGTGGGTTCCGCCCTGACGGATCTGGGCATCGACCTCACCTCCCTCAACGGGCCGATCCTGGCCCCGGGCTTGGGCGCCCAAGGCGCGACGGGAGCTGAAATGCGCGCCACCTTCGGCGCGGCGTATCCGCAGGTCCTGGGGACTTCCAGCCGCGGCATCCTGGCCGCGGGGCCGGACCGGGAGGCCCTGCGTGAAGCCACCCGCCGGACGGTGGATTCCCTCCGCGGCTGAGTCCCCTCCCAACTGAGTAGCAGCACCTGCACTCAAAACGCGGAATGGGTGCCGTAAGTGCGACTCAGTTGGGAGGGAAGCGCTCCATCCCTGTGTCGCCGACGCCTGCGAGGGGCACCGGCGTCTGTGAGGGGTACCTCGGCAGATTGATGCAGATTGATTTTGCCTCCCCGGTGCGGATAGGTTCAGGGGAAGCCCATTCCCCGTGCGGTGGCCCCCGCCCCCGCTTCCAAGGAGTCCCTCGTGAGTCTGCGCCCTTTGACGGCACAAGAACGTTCCGCAGCACTCGCCAAGGCAGCGGCGGCCCGCACCACGCGAGCCGAAGTCAAAAGTAAACTGAAGACCGGCGCCGCCACCGTGGCGGAGGTCCTGTCCGCCGGCGACGGTGACGACGCGATCGGCAGGCTTAAGATCACCGAACTGCTCGAAGCTCTGCCCGGCATTGGAAAGGTACGCTCAACTGTGATCATGAATGAGGTCGGCATCGCTCCGACACGCCGTCTCCGTGGGCTGGGCATCCACCAGCGTAAAGCGCTGATTGACTTCCTGGGACAAGGCTCATGAGCGGAGCACCGGCCGCCGCCCCGCAGACTGCCGGCACCCGCAGGGGGGCCGCGGGCACCGGGCTGACAGTCCTGGCCGGTCCCACTGCCGTCGGCAAGGGTACGGTCTCCACCTACATCCGGGACAACTACCCGCAGGTGTGGCTCTCGGTCTCCGCGACCACGAGGGCGCCCCGGCCGGGCGAAACTGACGGCGTGCATTACTTTTTCAAGTCCCCGGTGGAATTTGACGCCCTGGTGGCCGACGGCGGATTCCTGGAATGGGCCGTGGTGCATGGCCAGAACCGCTACGGCACGCTGCGCAGCACCGTTACTAAGGCCATCGCGGACGGGAAGTCCGTGCTGCTGGAAATCGATCTGCAGGGCGCCCGGCAGGTCAAGGCCGCCGTTCCGGAGGCGAAATTCGTTTTCCTGGCACCACCGAGCTGGGACGAAATGGTGCGCCGGCTGGTGGGCAGGGGCACCGAAACAACCAAGGAACAGCAGCGCCGGCTGGAAACCGCTAAACTGGAACTTGCTGCCGAGCCGGAGTTCGACCACACCATCGTAAATGATGACGTTCAACGGGCGGCAGATGAGCTCGTTTCATTGATGGGACTGACGCCCAATCCACGCTGATTGCGCTGTGCACCTACCGGATTTTTGGAGAATTTGTGGCTACCAAGCTTGAAGGCATTATCAACCCGCCGATCGATTCCCTGCTTGAGGCAGCGGATTCGAAGTACGGCCTTGTGATCTTTGGCGCCAAGCGCGCCCGGCAGATCAACGCCTACTACGCGCAGCTGCACGAGGGCCTGTTTGAGTACGTCGGCCCGCTGGTCGACACCCGGCTGAACGAGAAGTCCCTCTCCATCGCATTTCGCGAAATCAACGAGGGCATGCTGGTATCGACGCCCGTCGAGGCCGCGGAGTAACAGGTTCCATACGTGGCGCCGATGAGCGTTGTTCTGGGAGTCGGCGGCGGAATAGCCGCCTACAAGGTGGCATACCTGCTGCGGCTTTTCACCGAGGCCGGGCACAACGTCAACGTCATCCCGACCGAGGCGTCCACCCGTTTCGTGGGGGTGGCGACCTGGGAGGCCCTTTCGGGCAATCCCGTCACGAACAATGTTTTTGAAGGCGTCGAGAAGGTCAATCACGTCAGGCTCGGACACGAAGCGGATCTGATCGTGGTTGCCCCGGCGACCGCGGATCTGCTGTCCCGCGCCGCGGCCGGGCAGGCAGACGATCTGCTCACGACCACATTGCTGATGGCACGCGGACCGGTGTTGTTCGCTCCTGCGATGCACAGCGAAATGTGGGGGCACGCCGCCACGGCCGCAAATGTGGCGACGCTGCGGAGCCGCGGAATCACCGTGCTGGAGCCGGCGGTCGGGCGGCTGACCGGCGTCGACTCCGGCCCCGGCCGGCTGCCCGAGCCGGAGCAGATCTTCGCCGCCGCGCTGGAACTGATGGCTTCAGCTGGGACGGCGGAACGGACGGAGTTAGCCGGCCGGACCGTGACCATTACCGCCGGCGGGACCCGCGAACCGCTGGACCCCGTGAGGTTCCTGGGCAACCGGTCCTCCGGCAAGCAGGGTGTTGCACTGGCCACCGCCGCTCTGCAGGCCGGGGCACGCGTACGGCTGATCGCCGCACACATGGACGTCCCCGCGCCGGAAGGCGTCGAACTGGTCACGGTGGAAACGGCACTGGAGCTGCGCGAGGCCGCGCTGGCCGCCGCCGCCGGCTCCGACGCGATTATCATGGCGGCTGCGGTCGCCGATTTCCGCCCGGCCCGGCTGTCGGCGAGCAAAATCAAGAAACAGGACGACGTCGCGGATCCGGTCATCACGCTGGTCCGCACCCCGGACATCCTGGCGGAGCTGGTGCGCGAGCGTGAGAGCACCGGGCGCCGCCAGGTCATCGTGGGCTTTGCCGCGGAGACCGGGGATGAGCAGTCCGACGTTCTCGGTTATGCCCGCGCCAAATTGGAACGCAAGGGCTGTGATCTACTCGTCGTCAACCAGGTCGGCGCTAACCGGATCTTCGGTGCGGACGATACTGAGGTGGTCATACTTGACCGCCGCGGCACCGAGCCCGTCACGGCGGAGGGCAGCAAGACCGACGTGGCTGCCGCCGTCGTCGGACTGGTCGGCGCCGCGCTGACCGCACTGTAACCTGCACTGCCTTCTCGTCGGACCACCCGCCGTTACCAACCATGTCCTGCGCCGGAAGGCGCAGCAGTCGAGGACGTAGAGTGTACAAGTGACTTCAGCTAACCCCTTGCGCCTTTTTACTTCCGAATCCGTGACCGCAGGCCATCCGGACAAGATTTGCGACCAGATCAGCGACGCAATCCTGGACGCGTTGCTGGCCGAGGACCCCGACTCCCGTGTGGCGGTGGAAACCATGGCCACCACCGGGCTGGTGCATGTGGCCGGGGAAGTCACCACCGATGCGTACGTGGAAATACCCGCGATTGTGCGCAACACCATCCTGGACATCGGCTACGATTCCTCCGCCAACGGCTTCGACGGCGCCCGCTGCGGGGTGTCCGTGTCCATCGGGCAGCAGTCCCAGGACATTTTTGACGGCGTCTTTAACTCCTTGGAGGTTCGCGAAGGTACGGCGGTTGACGAGGACGACGCCCAGGGTGCCGGCGACCAGGGTTTGATGTTCGGCTATGCAAGCAACGAGACCGCCTCGTACATGCCCACGCCCATCTATCTGGCGCACCGCCTGTCTGAGCGCCTGACGGACGTGCGCAAGTCCGGGCTGCTTTCCTACCTGCGCCCGGACGGCAAGACCCAGGTGACCATCGGCTACGACGGCGACTTACCCGTCTCCGTGGACACCGTGGTCATCTCCAGCCAGCACGCCGAGGGCGCCTCGCTGGACCAACTGCGCGCCGACCTGCAGGAGTTTGTGATTGCGCCCGTCCTCGACGCGTCCGGGCTGGACCTTTCCGCCGTTAAGATGCATCTCAACCCGGCCGGGCCCTTTGTGGTGGGTGGTCCCGTGGGCGACGCCGGCCTGACTGGGCGGAAGATCATCGTTGACACCTACGGCGGCATGGCCCGCCACGGTGGCGGCGCCTTCTCCGGCAAGGACCCGTCAAAGGTGGACCGTTCCGCCGCCTACGCGGTGCGCTGGGTGGCCAAGAACATTGTGGCCGCCGGGCTGGCCAGCCGGGCCGAGGTGCAGGTTGGTTACGCGATCGGCGTCGCCCGCCCCGTCGGGGTTTACGTTGAAACGTTCGGCACCGAGACCGTCGACCCGCGCCGGATCGAAGCAGCCATCGAAGCCGTCTTTGATTTGCGCCCGCGGCCCATCATCAGGGCATTGGACCTGAAGCGTCCTATTTACGCCAAAACGGCCGCACACGGCCACTTCGGCCGCGACGACCCGGATTTCACCTGGGAGAACCTCGACCGGGTTGACGCGCTGAAGTCGTTTTTCGACGCGTAGGGCGAAGGTCCGGCGCCGACGGTAGTCGCGGCGGCGGTGAGTGGATGGAACCGCCCACCGGGAACGGGTGCCCGGGAAAGTTATGGACAGTTTTGCGTGGCGGCAGCGATGTCGCTGGTCTGTGGTTAGCTGTTGGCACGGGTCACGTTATAGTCCGCGTGTCCGCACATTGCGTCTGGTGGCTGCATTTATTCCGTGGGGTGAATCCGTGCCGCCAGTTTGTACGGTGATTCCGTGCAGTGAATCGTTGAACCAAGTCCGAGGAGTAGTGAAGGAGCTGATCGTGACGGCCGAGAGCGGCTCCGTGGTCCAGCCATCGTTGCTGCAGGGATTTGTGACGCAGCATCAGACCCCGGATCCCTACAGTGCGGTGGTGCTGGCCGATCGGCTGCCCGTGGGCCGGGTTCTGATCGAATCATCCCTGCCGCACCTGGACCGGCTATTTGACTACAGCGTCCCTGCAGACCTCGCCGACATTGCGCGGCCGGGCGTGCGCGTCAAAGTGCGGTTTGCCGGCCAGGACCTGAACGGATACCTCACGGAACGCGTGGCTTCCTCGGAAAGCACCAGGCTGACGCCGCTGGGCAAGGTCTTCAGCGGTGTCCCCGTGCTCACACCGGCTGTGTTCCGGCTGGCCGAGGCCGTAGCAGCGCGCTATGCGGGCTCGGTGAGCGACGTATTGCGGGTTGCCATCCCTCCCCGCGTAGCCAAACTTGATAAGCAGTATCCGGGACCGCTGTCCGCTGAACCCAAGGTAACCGGCCCGCAGCCTGCTGGATCGACCGTACCCGGTGATCCCCGTAACGTCGTCACGGCAGCTGTCCCTGGAGAATCTGCAGCTCCTGATGTTCCTGCGGTTCCGACCCTTCCGGTGACAACGCTTTTTCAGGGCTATCACAATGCGGACGCGTATCTCGGACATCTGGCCTCAGGCGGATCACCGCGCGGTGTGCTGTCCGCGCTGCAGGGCTTCGGCGCCCACTCCTGGCATCGGCAGCTCGCGCAGGCGATTGCCGGCTGCAGCATTTCGGGGCGCGGGGCCATCGCCGTTGTCCCGGATCAGCGTGATCTGCTGTTGCTTGAGCAGGCCGTCGCCGAAGTGCTTCCTGCCGATTCCTTCGTCCGGCTCACGGCCGAGGATGGACCCAGCGTGCGCTATCGGAACTTTCTCGGGGTCCTCAGCGGAGACGTGCGAGTGGTGCTAGGCACCCGGTCAGCTGCCTTTGCCCCCGTCGCCGATCCGGGGTTGTTCTGCTGCTGGGACGACGGCGATGATCTGCACGTAGAGCGCCGGGCTCCGTACCACCATGCCCGGGACGTGCTGCTGCTGCGGGCCGAGCAGGAGAATGCGGGCCTGCTGCTGGCAGGCCATACCCGCAGTACTGAAGCCCAACGCCTGCTTAACACCGGCTGGGCACAGCCCATTTACCCCGACCGGACGCTGTCCCGGGCCGTCACGGCCAGGGTGATCAGCACGGCCGACAGCTTCGAGCAGGAACGTGATCCGCTGGCTTCGGTGGGCAGGCTCCCGCAGCGGGCCTGGCAGACCGCCAAAGAAGGCCTGAAACGCGGTCCGGTCCTGGTGCAGGTGGCGCGGGCCGGCTATGCCCCCAGCCTGGCCTGCCAGCGCTGCCGGGAAACGGCCCGCTGCGTAGTCTGCCGCGGGCCGCTGATGGAGCTGCCGGCCCGGCACGGGCAAAGACCCGTGCTCCAGTGCCGCTGGTGCGCCTCTCCGGGGAACAACTACAGCTGTTCCACCTGCGGGTCGCGCGAACTGCGCAGGGTGGTTGTCGGCGCCGCCCGGACGGCAGAGGAACTTGGCAAGGCCTTTCCCGGCGTACCGGTGCTTTCCTCAGCCGGGGATCATGTGAAGGCACATGTCCCAGATAAACCGGCACTGGTAGTGGCCACCGTGGGCGCAGAACCCCTGGCCCCAGAGGGCTATGCCGCGGCGCTCCTGCTTGACGGGGACACCCTGCTCCGGCGGGAGTCCTTGCGCGCCGGTGAGGATGCGCTGCGCCGCTGGTTCAATGCCAGCGCCCTGGTGCGCCCAGCCAAGGACGGCGGTGTAGTGGTGGTGACCGCGGAGGATTCCCAAGTGGTCGGCGCCTTGGTGCGGTGGGATCCCGCCGGCTATGCCGACCGAGAGCTTGCATTGCGACTGGAGCTGGGACTGCCGCCGGCAGTCCGCATCGCATCCATCACCGGCCCGGAAGCAGCGGTCGGCGCGTTTGTCGGCCAACTCCGGCTGGCCTCGGAAATCCGGGTGGTGGGACCGGCACCGGTGGCACCCCGCCTGCAAAGCCGCAGCATCCCGGGCTCGGATGAAGAGGGACAGTATCGGACGCTGCTGTTCTTCCCCTATGCCATCGCCTCGGCTGTCACCACCGCATTGCGCGCTCTCAAGGCGGCCAACGCTGCCAAGCGAAGCGGAGTACCTGTCCAGATCAGGTGTGACGGCCTGGATGTTCTCTAGACCCTCGTCGGCACAACCGCTGGGCGCATGGGAATCGCTCGCACATCTTGGTGCAGTGACTTCGGTGACCGTCAATCGAGCGATGACGGAATTTGCCGCCACCTCCCCGATGACTTCGAGCGGCACATTCCATGATCGGTCCAGCGGGTACATCTGGCGGGATCGGGCCAAACGGACGATCGAAAACCTGAGCACAGCGAGGGGGTGCCGCTTTCACCAAGATAAGACGGCGGCGGTGTCATACCCTCGACCAAGAGATACGCCGAAATCTGAGCGCCCGGGGACTTAGTCTCATTCGAGCGGTGCGGCGTCGTCGGGGTAGAGCCGGTCGAAACCGTTCGCGGTGGGCTGTCGGTCCGCTGGTTCCCAGTCCGGTGGACGCAGCCATTGCCGCCAAAGATTGTTTCCCCCTCGTTTGGCGGCACCGTTGGCTGGTTGACGACGCCGTAGCCCGGGTCTTGAGCGCACTGGCCATCCGCGGAATCGCCGGTATCACGGAGCATTTGCGGATCCGTCGCGAATAAGAGGCGATACCGCCGGTCCCAGGACGGATCCCAAGGAGCACCGCTGTACGCGACCTGGGGTCTGAGGAGGATCGGTACGGAAATTCACGCTAAGGGGTCCGGTGGCTGTTGAATGCGTGGCATGGCGGTCGATTTTCTAAGTGATGAGCGGGCCGCAGGGTTCGGCAGATTCCCTGATGAGGTATCGGCGGAGGACCTGGAACGCTTCTGTTGGTTGGATGATGCCGATCTGTCGGTAGTTGGTCGCCGCCGGGGAATGCACAACCGGCTGGGATTTGCTGTTCAACTGACAACGGTGCGGGTCGTGGGCCGGTTTCTGACGGATCCGCGGGCTGTCCCTTGGCCAGTGGTGGATTCCCTGGCCGGGCAGCTGGGCATTGCGGATGCTTCCGTTCTCAAGCTTTACGCGCAGCGGGACAGACCGGTTATGAGCACGCTGCGGAGATTTCCGCCGTTTATGGTGATATGGACTTTGCTGATCCGGTTAAGTATGAGGAGCTGATGCTTTTCCTTGCGGCCCGGGCGTGGACGTCGTCGGAGGTGCCGGTGCGCTTGTTTGAACGGGCGGCGCTCTGGCTGCGTGAGCGCAAGGTCCTTCTTCCCGGCGTCTCCACGTTGACGCGTCCGGCCGGCACCGAGGGTGACACGGCGGCCGAGATGATGCGCCGGTTCACCACCGTACGGTCTTTCCTGCCTGCGTTGGCATCGGCGGCACCTTTTGGGGCCACCGCGGATGGTGCCCCAACGTTGGCGGCCCTGACAGCGTTGCCAAAGGTTTTGGACGGCCGTAAAAAGGACCCGAGCGAGGTTGATCTGTCCGTCCTGTCGCCGGCCTGGCAACGCCCAATCGGCACCGCAGGAGAGCTCGATCGCAGAGCGTACACGGTGGCGGTGATGGACGCCGTCCACAGGGCGCTGCGGCGCAGGGACATCTTCGTTGTGGGCGGGCGTCGCTGGGGAGGCCCCAGGGCGCGGTTGCTGAGCGACCCGGCGTGGCAGGCGACCAAGAACGAGACCTTGAGAGCACTCCAGCTGCCAGACGAGCCCGCGGAGCACCTTGCCGGTGTCCGTCACAGCTTGGATGCCCGCTATCGTGAGGCGGCCGGTCAACTGGCCGATAATCCTGCGGTACGCATTGATGAGGCCGGCAAGGTTCATCTCTCGCCCCTGGAGGCCAAGACGATACCCGAGTCCTTGACGCAGTTGCGGGGGCCGGTGTCGGCGATGCTGCCGCGGGTGGATCTGCCCGATGTGCTGTTGGAAGTGCATTCCTGGACGGGGTTCCTCTCGGAATTCAGCCACGTTTCGGAGGCCTCCGCACGGATGGACCAGCTCAGCGTCTCCCTCGCCGCCATTTTGGTGGTCGACGCGTGCAACGTCGGCCTGACACCGGTGGTCAAGGACGGCCACCCCGCGCTGACCCGTGGACGCCTTACCCACGTCGATCAAAACTATGTGCGCGCCGCCGTCGATGGGAGGCGGTTCGTGGTTCCGGTGGCCACCGTCAATGCCGGGGCGAATCCGCGCTACTTTAGTCAGGGCCGCGGCCTGACCCGGCTGACCTATCTCAACGACCAGGCCTCAGGCCTGGGTGCCGTCGTTGTCCCGGGAACGGTCCGCGATTCCCTACACATTCTGGATGGGCTGCTCGATCTTGACGGGGGCCAGCGCCCCGAGATGGTCGCCACCGACACGGCCTCCTACTCGGATCAGGTTTTCGGGCTCTTCACCCTGCTCGGTACCGGTTCTCGCCCCGCCTGGCCGGGCTTCCTGACCAACGGTTCTGGGGCGTCAATACCACAGCTGACTACGGGAAGCTGAACGCGGTCGCCGGCCGCAATTGGATCAACATGGACCTTATTACGGCATTACGACGAACTAGCCTGACATGCTGCGTCTTGCAGGATCTTTGACTGCCGGACCGTGCGCGCCTCGGAAGTTCTGCGGGTCACTCAGGGCGGCGGGACACCAACCCTGCTTGGAAAAGCGTTGGCGGAGTACGGCAGAATAGCCAAAACCGAGCATCTGCTGGACTTCATCAATCTATGCGGATATCCGCATAGATCGACCTATGCCGAGCCGGTAACTATGCCGAGGTGCTGGGAACGCGGGTACCAGAAGAGGCCCTGCCGCTGGGGTCCGGACAAGAATCGACTGTTCCCATATCGGCATAGTTTCCGTGGGAGGACGCTGGTCATGGAAGCAACGGTGCTTCCATGAAGGAGGCGAAATCTCATGTCTGGACCGAAGAGAAATGACGGTCAACTGGGTGCGCAGGTTGAGGGGTATCGGGCATGGTTGGTGCGGCGGGGCTACACGCCGGGCACAATCCGGAACATGCTCAAGGACATTGGGCGGGTCGGTCGATGGCTCTCTTCCGAGGGGTTGAGGGCCGAGGAGTTGAATGAGCAGGTCCTGAGCGGGTTTTTGTCTGCCCGGAAAGCAGTGGTAACTCGGAGATTCCCTGGCCCGCGGGCTTTGGTGCCACTGCTGGAATTTTTGCGGTACTCCGGTATTGCCCCGGCGGCATCCCCGTTGGCGACAGCACTTGGCGAGCTGATGGATGAATATCGTTCCTGGATGTTCCAGGAACGTGGACTCGCCCCGACAACGGTGCACCGATATGAGAACACGGCACGACGATTCCTCGAGGAACAGTGTCACAGTAGTGGTGTTTTCGTGCCGTCGGCCTTGACGGGGGCGGATGTCAATGCGTTCTTGCTACGGGAGTGCAACAGGGTGTCGGCCGGCTCGGCGAAGGGCCGTGTGGCTGAACTACGGGCCGTTTTGCGTTTCCTGTATCTGCAAGGAATCACCGAGCTGCGGCTGGGATCGGCCGTACCCCCGGTGGGTGGCTGGCGGTTGGCAACTCTGCCGCCACCGACAGTCTCGGCTACCGATGTGCAGTTGTTGCTTGACAGTTTTGACCGCAGCACGCAGCTGGGCGCCCGGGATTTCGCGATTGCGATGCTGGTGGCCCGTCTGGGGCTGCGATCAATCGAGGTCGCACGGCTGGAACTGTGTGACATGGATTGGCGTGCCGGTGAACTGGTGGTTCGTGGCAAGGCCCGCCGGCAGGACCGGATGCCGCTGCTCGCCGGAGTCGGTGAAGCCTTGGTGGCCTATTTGTCGTGTGGCCGGAACCCCGCCGATGCCGTTCATGTCTTCTTGACCTGCCGCGCTCCTCGGGGACCGATCCGTGCCGACTTGGTCGGAGACGTCATTGAACGCGCCTGCAAACGCGCGGGACTACCCAAGTTTGGCCCGCACCGGCTCAGGCATGCCTTGGCTGGTGAGATGCTCAAACAGGGCGCCGGCCTTACGACGATCAGCCAGGTCCTGCGTCACCAGGATCTGGCCACGACGGCTCTTTATGCCAAGGTCGACTTTGACTCGCTGCGCCAGGTGGCCCAACCATGGCCGGGGACGGCACGATGAGCGGGCTGGAGCAGGACCTGGCGAACTATCTGCAGCTGCGCCGTTCACTCGGGCACGAACTCGCTGAAAGCCACCGGCTGCTGCCAGGCTTTGTAGTGTTCCTTGATACCCGTGGATGCACGACGATAACCACGCAGGCGGCGTTGGAGTGGTCGCAGCAACCATCGACAACGGCACCTTCGAGCGTGGGCCCGAGGCGAATGACCGCGGCACGCGGATTCGCCCGCTATCTCTCCGGGATCTATCCCGGCACCGAAGTCCCGCCCTTAGAGCTGATGCCCCACCGCCAGCGATGGCGTCTGCCATTCATCTACTCCAGTACTGATATCGGAGCGTTGATGAGCCAGGCCCGCTGCTTGATTGACCAACCATTGCGGGCGGCTACCTATGAAACCTTGATTGGGTTGTTGGCGGCAACTGGGCTGCGCATTGGTGAGGCCATCAAACTTGACCGCACGGACGTGGACTGGAGCGAGAGAGTGTTGTTGATCCGCGAGTCCAAGTTCGGCAAGTCCCGGCTCGTGCCAGTGCAGGAGAGCACCATCCAGGCGTTGAAGAGTCATGCAACCTTGCGCGATGAACTGCAGCCAACATCAATCGACGCCAGTTTCTTCGTGTCCCTGACCCGCAAGCGCCTCAGCTACCAGGTCGTGCAGCATACGTTCCGGTGCCTGGTGACTGCTGCCGGAATCGGGGCCGATTCGCCCTCCGCCCCCAGAATTCATGATCTAAGACATTCCTTTGCCATTCAAACCTTGCTTGGTTGGTACCGCAGCGACGAGGACGTGCAGGCCAAGATCCCGTCACTGTCAACGTATCTTGGCCACCGCGAACCGGCTTCCACGTACTGGTATCTTTCGGCGGCGCCGGAACTGCTTGCCGTGGCCGCCGCACGTCAAGACGCGCAGTGGATGAAGGCACGCTCATGACGCTCATCGCCTCGACCCTGCAACTGTTCTTCACGGACCGCCTCGCCCAACAGCGCCAAGCTAGTCCCCGCACCATCGCCGCCTACCGAGACACCCTCAAACTCCTTTTGGAGTTCGTGTATGAACAGACCAAGAAATTGCCAGCTCGACTCGATTGGGACGACCTGGACGCGACCATGATCTCCCGGTTTCTCAACCATCTCGAGGACCAGCGGCACAATAGCGTCAGAACCCGCAATGTCCGCCTCACCGCGATCCGTTCGCTCTTCTCCTACGCGGCACTGCGCCATCCCGAACATGCGCTCCTGATCCAGCGAGTGTTGGCGATTCCGCCCAAACGGTTCGAAAAACGCATCGTCACTTTCCTGACGGCACCGGAAGTTGACGCCATGATCGCCGCCCCAGACCAATCCACTTGGGAAGGGCGCCGAGACAAGGCGCTGATGCTGTTGGCCATTCAGACAGGGCTGCGCGTTTCGGAGATCACCGGGCTGAATTGCAATGACGTGACGCTGGGGACCGGCGCCAACGTGCGATGTGAAGGCAAGGGACGCAAGCAACGTAAGGTTCCACTCAATGTCCCCGTCGAAGCGCTACTGCGGGCCTGGTTGAAAGAACGAGCAGTCCAACCCCAGGACCCACTTTTTCCCACACGCATCGGACGCCGCCTCAGCCGCGATGCCGTCGCCCTGCGCGTCAGCACTCATGCCAAGACCGCTACGCAACAATGCCCGTCACTGGAAGGCAAGACAATTCACCCCCACGTCTTCCGCCACACCTGTGCCATGTCCCTGCTCCAAGCCGGCGTTGATACCTCAGTGATCGCATTGTGGCTTGGCCACGCGGGAGTTCGTTCCACGGACGCATATATCCATGCTGACCTCACCATCAAGGAAAAAGCACTCGCCCTCGTGACACCCACAGCGGCAACCCCAGGACGCTACCACCCGACAGACAAGACACTGGCGTTCCTTGAAAGCCTGTAACTATGCCGATATGGGAACAGCCGATTCTTGTCCGGACCCCAGCGGCAGGGCCTCTTCTGGTACCCGCGTTCCCAGCACCTCGGCATAGTTACCGGCTCGGCATAGATCGATGTTGACGAGGGCTACCGCCGGCAAATTCATACCCAGCTGACGCTGCAGGAATCCAGACACGCCCTGGCCAGACTCATCTTCCACGGCAGGAGGGGCCAGATACGCCAGGCTGGGTCGCTACTCTTTCACCGCGGACTCCACCGGAACGCAGCATCGGCCCTTTAGAAACCCCGACGAGGACCGGGAGACCTGAGCGACAACATTGCCCTGAACCTATCCCGTCCCGTTTGGGGGAACCATCTGTGGGAGCCTGAGCTGACAAGAGTTCACTGTCATCTGGTCGCGCGGCGTCGACAGTGTGTTTCACGTCGCCATCGGTATTCCGTACGTGAGCATCGATGATGGACCAGACCGACAGGATAAGTATCTGCGAGTCTGCATCGCGCATAACACGTTTGGGAGGCTCGGATGCGTTCGCTGATGCGCGTACTCCAGTTCGTTACCATCATCTGCGTCGCGCTGGTGTTCGGGCTGACGCTGACACACGTGCTGCAAGCGCCCGGCAGCCGGGCATTGACGGGTGCGGAATGGCTTACGGTACAGAACACGTTCTACGGAGGCTTCGCGACAGTCGGCGGCACATGCGAGGTCCTTGGCGCCGTGAGTGCCGGCGCACTCGCCGTTCTCAGCGTGCTGAGCGGCAAACGACGCGACGCATTGATCGCGGGGATTGTCTGCCTCTGCTTGATTGGGACGCTCATCGTGTTCTTCGTCGGCAACCTACCGGTCAACGCGAGAGTCGCCGTGTGGAGCCCGGACACCCTTCCCGCTGACTGGCGGGACTACCGAAACACCTGGGAAACCTCTCACGCGATCTCGACGCTGCTGTCCGGGATTGGCTTCCTGGTCCTGACGGGGTCGCTGGTGTGGTCTCGTAAGAGGGCAGCAGCCGGCAGTCACCACGCAAGGTGACACTGCGGCTGGCGGCACGACGCGGACCGGTCGAGCCCATCGTCGCGATTGGGCGCGCGATCCTTGAGACGGCCAGAGATGCTGCGTGACGATAGAGCATAGGGCGATCCCGGGGCCGACGGCTACATGAGGCTGAACCTTCGGAAGCCACTATCATGGCCATCCGAGGAAAGAAACCTCGAATACCCGTTCGCGTTCGCACTCGTCGCACTGGCACCCATCGCAGCCGTGCCGCTCGTCCCCACCCCCGCCAGCACAGTGACCGCCCAAACCTGCCCGTAAGCCGAACTCTCAGCGGGGCTGCAACCTGCCGGGGCGATCTCGCTGAGGGATCGTCGACGGACACCCGCGGCGTTCATCGCGTGTAGGGCATCCATCGCGTGTAGTACGACGGTCAAGCTTGAGCGAGCGATGCCTTCTCTCGTGGATCGACCGATCTGTGACCGTACGGAAACACCCAACGGAACGTGCCGAGCAACGGGCGCTGGCACCAGCAATCGGTACTGCATCCGCACCTGTGGAATCCAGCCGTCTCCGCCAGACGAGTAACTATGGCCACCAAGACGTACGCGCCGATGACCGCTCCAAACCAACGCATCTTCCGAGAGTAACTCAGACACCGCCTGGTGTCCCGGAAGCCGAACACTGACCGGACGCAGGGGAACAACACACCTCTACGGAGTCGGCCCACCGGCGACAAGCACCGCCCCGGGTCGCACGCTGACCCGGGCGCCGACACTGCGAGCCTCCCGGCCCCGACATCCGTGGTCCCATAGGATCCCTGTATGACACCCGATCGAGGGCTCGCGCTCTTCAGGTTCTGGTTTGCCCTCCTCGGATTTCTGGCCGTACTTTCCAGCTGACACACCTGCTCCAGAATGTTCCCGGCGCCTCCGCGGGGAACATTCTTCAGCTATTTCACCATCGAATCAAACATCATCGCCTTCATCACCTGGCGATCGCCGGCCGGTACGCGTGCAAAGGCGAAAGCCCCCGCTGGCTTGAACTCCTGCGCGGAGCTGCGACCATCTACATGACCATCACGGGGATCGTTTACAACCTTCTGCTGAGCAACATCGACGTCAACACTCCGATCCCCTGGATCAACGTCGTGCTGCATTACACCATCCCGACAATCATGGTGATCGACTGGCTTGTTGACCTGCCCAAAACCAGGGTCCCTGTCCGCACCTCGCTGATCTGGCTCGCGTTCCCCCGTGCTCTACCTGATATACAGCCTGGTCCGCGGTCCCATCGTCAACTGGTACCCCTACCCATTCCTGGACCCCCGGGTCAGCGGTTACGGAACCGTCGCCGTCATGTCGCTGGTCATCGCGGCAGCAGCCTTCCTCTTTGCCCTCATTGTCGCGTTCTCCACGCGACTTCACATCGCCCCGACACCTGCGGGAGTCACCGGCACCACCGCCGCACCCCCTCAACCCGACGCCGGCACCATCAACTAAGCACCGGTCATTCAGAAGAGACCCGGCTGTTTCCGCCGGGTCTCTTCTCTCGCAGGACCCTGACCCGACACGGACCGGGGGCGTTCCTGGCGAGCCGATGTCCCGCTTGAGGAACGCTCTGCGGGCAGCCGATAACCGAGGGTCGCTGTTGACCGCCAGCCGCCGGTAAATGCATAGTTGAGTATGGTCGGCCAAACTGGACAGTCAGCGAGTAGCCCTCAGCGCGAGTTTCGTGCCGGCCGGCACAGTGCGTGACATCGTCCGCCACACCGGTGAAGGGTGGGAAGACCTTCGATTCGTTTACGCACCTGAGGGCTGAACGGACGTCCCGGTCGTCCCCCAAACCGATGGTAGGGTTCAACCCCTTGCGACTTGTTTGTCCCGCTCCTCGTCCTCCAGCCCGGCCGGCCAACGCCAGGGGAACAGCCGGTGCCGGCGGCCGACCCCTGGGCTCCTCCAGGCCACCCGCGTTCCACTTGCGGAACCCTTACCGGACACCCGCCGACTCACGCCACGTGCTTCGGTCTGGAGGTCAGGACCCTTGCGGCGGTTGGGTGGGTGGCCAGAACTTCCGTTCCGGTTCTTCCGGGCTCATGAGGGCGACGCTGTTGCCGTCAGGATCATCGACGATCGCGTAACGGGCACCCCAGAAGGCGTCATAGGGCCGTTGGTGGCCTTCGTATCCTGCGCCGGTCAACTCCGTGTAGATCTGGTCCACGGCCTCGCGCGTCGGTACGGAGAACCCGAGCACCGCACTGCCCCCGGTGGTCCCGTTCCAACCCGAGTCCCATTGGGGTACGAACTCGACGCTGTCCCATTCGATGAGCATGCCGTTTGGTAGTCGGGTAGCGACATGCGGGACTCCCGGCCGGGCGTCGATCGCCAGGCCAAGGCGACGGTAGAAGGCGACGGTGGCATCCATGTCCCGAACCACCAGATTTAATTGGCCCAAGACGGGCTCGTAAGACATCACACACCGCCTCCTCTCGGTTACCACAGCGTATGCGCAGGTGGACCTGACGGGAACATCAAGCGACCGTCCGTAAGGGAACCCCCCGCCGACATTATTGGTCCAGTACTTTTGGACGACGGTTCAGCGCACTTTTTGGACGACGGTACAGCACTTTTGACCGACCGTTGACCGGCAATTCAAGGCAGCCACGGAACAGCATCTGCCCTACCTTTGATAAGTAAGCTCCGTCGCGATGTCCAGCAGTTCCCTTGCAGAGTCAGCCCAACTGAACCGGGCGGCCTGCCGGACTGAGTCCACGGAGCACTGACTCCAGACGGCGGGATCTGCGAGTTTCCGGACCTGGGATGCGAAGGCTGCGGGTGAATCGGCCGGGACGTAGCTGGCAGCGGTGCCGCCCACCTCCCGGAAGATCGGCGTGTCGCTCACCACCACGGGCGTTCCGAGCGCCATGGCCTCCACCAGGGGCAGCCCGTAGCCCTCCGCCTTGGACAGCGTGACGAGCGCCGTCGTGCGCAGCAGCAGCTCGTCGTATTCGGCATCGCTCACACCGTTGTGGAAGATAACCTCCGCACCGGTGGGAATCAGCAGCTCCAGTTCGGTGCGCCGCGGCTCCGTGATGCGGCTGAGCAGATGCAAGGCGAAGCCGTCCAACTCCGCCATCCCCCGGATCAAGGTCTCAACGTTCTTGTACGGCATGAAGGAACCCATGTAGATCAGGGTCTTTTCCGGCGCCGTACCAGGGTTGCGTGGCATGCGGTCAGCCTGCGGAGCGTTGCCCACTATCCGCACCGGCCTCTTCGTCAGTTGGTGCCGGTGCATCAGTGCCTCGGTGGTCCGGCTGATGGTGGCGACCACATCCGCACGGTTGAGCAGCAGCCTCTGTGGCCAGTAGGCCTTGTGGTACAGCCGCCAGAGCACCCGCACCGGTGCCGGCAGAAAGCCCGGCGGTGCGGGGTGTTCGTAGTAGATCAGGTCGTGCAGGGTGAGCACCAGCGCGTATCTGCGCCCCCAGCTGCCCATCGTCTGCATCGGGCAGAAGACCACGTCGGGGTCGAGTCTGTTCACCTGCCGGGCCACGAACAGCTCCCGCGGGGACAGCGGGCTGTTGATCTTCAGATAGGGAACGTCGGGCAGCAGTGCGAGCTGGTGTTCGTCGCTGATCAGCATGGTCACGTCCGCCAGAGGCGCGACGGCGGCAATCAGGCTTGCGCCGTAGCGGCTGATGCCGTCGTGGTGGTCAGTGCGGGTGAACCGGGCGTCGATGACGATCTTCAGTCTTCTGGCAGGAGGCACGGTCTCTCCTGACTCAAGGGGAGTTCTCATTCTGTGCCTCCTGCGATCGGATGCGCGGCCAGGAAGCCCGTAATCGCTGCGGCTGCCGGGACCGGTGTTTCATAGTGGATCAGATGCCCGACGCCGGGGATCACCACCAGTTGTCCGTCCGGCAACAATGTCATCAGTTTGTGCTGTGTGGGCAGGGTGGCGATCTCGTCCTGGGCTCCGGCGATCAGCAGAACTGGCAGGGTCAGTTGTGAAGCGACCTGGCGGACGGTCCCTCCCACGGAGGCGCGGAAGGATTCGAGCAGCATGCCGCGATCGGCGAAGAGCGAGAAGTAGGAGTAATGCTGTTGGTGGATGAAGCGCAGCAGCGCCTTGTCCTTGGTCTTGGCCATGGTGATGCTCATCAGGTGCACGATGGTCTTACTGCGCAGCAGCGCATTGCCGGCCCGGGCAGGCAGCCGGGCAGAGGCCAGATAATAGGACTCGGCCAGCTTGGACAATATGCCCTTGGGCCCTTCCAACGCGGGTGCGGCAATTGGGTTGATCAGGATAAGTTCGCTGACGCTCCCCGGGTGCTCTGCGACGAAGTGACTGGCGACAATCGAGCCGAAGGAATGTCCGAGCAGGACGGTGTCCGGCCCGAGCTGCAGGCCGGCCATCAGGTCTGCGAGGAACCGACTGTAGGACGGCACGTCATGGGGCGCGTCGGTGAGTGGGGCCGATGTGCCGAAGCCGGGAAGATCCGGCATGATGACCCGTAGACCGGGGAGTGCCTCCACCACCCGCTCGAGTCCGTGGTGGTCACCGCGGAAGCCGTGCACCACGAGCAATGTTCGTGCTCCCGGAGCCGCCGGCGCTGCGGAGTACTCCCAGTATTCGATCTCTGCGCCTCGGATCGTCATGGTGTGCCGGCTGCGCCGGCCGTCCAGGTCGACCGTGATGTCCCTAAAAGCCAAACCGTCCGTCGCTTTCAATTTACCCGTGCCGGGTCGGACCCGGCGCGATGGCCGCGGTCCAGGGCCGCAATGTCGGCCATCGCGCCGTCGTCGAGCATAAAATCAAAAATGTTCCGGTTCTCCCGGATCCGGGCCAGTGAACTGGCCTTCGGAATGACAATATTGCCGAGCTGAACGTGCCAGCGCAAAACCACCTGCGCCACGCTGCGTCCCAGCGCAGCGGCGATCCGGGCCAGCACGGGATCCTCCAGCAGCTGGCCGCGGGCCAGCGGGCTCCAGGCCTCCGTGCGGATCCCTGCCTCCTGTCCGAAGGCGCGCACCTCGCTCTGCTGCAGCCAAGGGTGCAGCTCCACCTGGTTGACGGCGGGAACGACGTCGGTGGCGTCAAGGAGCCTGCGCAGGTGCTCGGGTTCAAAATTGGAGACGCCGATGGCGCGGACCCGGCCGTCGTGGTAGAGCCGCTCGAGGGCCCGGTAGGTCTCGATGTACAGGTCCTGCTCCGGGCAGGGCCAGTGAATGAGGTACAGGTCCACGTAGTCGAGCTCGAGTTTGTGCAGGGATTCATCAAAGGCCGCCAACGTGCTGTCGAAACCCTGGCTGTCGTTCCAGACCTTTGTGGTAACGAAAATGTCCTCCCGGCGCAGCGGACCGCCGTCGCCCGTGGCCTGCCGGACGGCTTGGCCGACACCTTCTTCATTGGCATACAGCGCGGCCGTATCGATGCTGCGGTAGCCGGCCTCCAGGGCCTGGGTGACGAGCGAAAAGCTGTCCGCGGCAGGTACCTTGTAGACGCCGTACCCCAGCTGCCCGATCTTCACGCCGTTGTTCAGGGTCACGTTGGGCACTTGTCGCATGGCTACGACTCTACCGAGTCGGAGGTCCGGATCGGTGCAACGCCGCCAGATCAGCCGGAGGTTGGAACAGGGCGACGGCGGGTGGCCGGGTAGGCCCGGCGGCTACGGCCTGCCGTCGACGGCAGCCGTGAAGGATGACGCCCCCAGTGAGTATCCTCAGCACGGGCCATTATCCTCACACAAGCTCAGTTAACTGTGTAAGCAAGACGGCCCCTATGAAGTCGTTGCTCGACGGGCGTAAAGTTGAGCCATGACTTGCGGAATCCGAGGTTGCCCGTCATGAGTTGTTTGTCATGCACGAGGTGTCTGTCATGACCAAGGTGCGGCTACGCTGGCTGCCGGCCGTTGCCGTGCCCGCTGCAATCGCCGCCGGTGCGCTGGTCGGGCCGTTTCAGGCGAGTGCGGCGGCCACTTTGCCGATAAAAACGCCGGAGCAACTGCTGGCGATGGTCGGTGCCAACACAGTGAAATCACTGTCGGGGAAACTAGAGCAGACGTCGGAGCTGGGACTGCCGCAGCTGCCCACCACAGGCCCTTCGTCCAATACAGGCGTGGCTTCGGCTCTCGATCTGCTCACGGGTCCGCATACCGCGCGGGTCTATCTGGCCGGTCCGACAGATGCCCGCGTGCAGGTGATGGATCAGCTGGCCGAGCGGGACGTGGTGCGCCACGGCACCGACGTTTGGCTCTACAGTTCAAAGGACAACTCGGCGACGCACGAGACACTTCCTGCCGCCGGCACGGACGGGAGAACGGCTCCCTCCACGCCTGAGCTGCAGACGCCGGATCAGCTGGCGCAGCGGATGTTGGCGGCCATTGATCCCGGCACGGAAGTGACTGTGGGGCAGGACACCGTGGTGGCGGGCCGGTCAGCCTATGATCTGGTGCTCAGCCCACGCAGTTCCGACACGCTCGTCGGATCGGTGTCGATTGCCGTGGATTCGCTCACCGGTCTGCCGCTGAGCGTGGGTGTGCAGGCCAGAGGTCAGGACAAGCCCGCCTTCCGGCTGGCATTCACGGACCTCATCCTGCAGGCGCCGTCGGCTGACTTGTTCACCTTCACACCGCCGCCAGGCGCCAACGTCACGCAACGGTCGCTCCCGCAGCAGGGGGATCGGTTGCCGCCGGGACAGCCCGGTACGCCCGGCGAACAAAGTGGCAGCGCGGCCTCGCAGCACACGGTTTCCGGGACCGGCTGGGATACCGTGATCGGACTGCCGGCGGCCGCGGTGCCGGCCGGTCTGACGGCGTCGCCGCTGCTGGCGCAGGCGGCTCGGACGGTCGACGGCGGCCGCTTGCTTTCCACAGCGCTGGTGAACGTTTTGCTGACCAACGACGGGCGCATCTTCGCCGGATCGGTTCCGCTGGAGCTGCTGCAGGCCGCAGCCGCCGCCCGGTGACGGCCGGCAGCCCGTCCGCCGAACTGGCGATAGAGACCCGGGGGCTGACCAAGCGGTTCGGTCATCAGATGGCCGTGGACGGCATCGATTTGGCAGTTCCACGCGGTGCGGTGTTCGGTTTTCTGGGACCGAACGGGTCCGGGAAGACGACGACAATCCGGGTTCTGCTGGGGTTGGCCGCCGCCACGAGCGGGCAGATGCGGGTGCTGGGACAGGACATGCCGCGCAACCTTCGGGAGGTGCTGCCGCGGGTCGGTGCTTTGATAGAGGGTCCGGCGTTCTACCCGTTCCTGTCCGGCGCCGCGAACCTGCACCGGCTCGACACGGCCGACAGGGATGCACCGTCGGGAACCCGCGGCGCCCGCGTACACCGGGCGCTGGAGCGGGTCGGTCTGACGCAGGCGGCAGGCAAAAAGGTGCGTGCCTATTCGCTCGGCATGAAGCAGCGGCTGGGCATCGCGAACGCCCTGTTGGCTCCACGCGAGCTGCTCGTCCTGGACGAGCCGACCAACGGATTGGATCCGCAGGGTACCCGGGAGGTGCGGGCCTTGGTGCGGTCGCTGGCGGCCGAGGGCACGACCGTCTTCGTTTCCAGCCACCTACTCGCCGAGGTGGAGCAGATGTGCACGCATGCGGCCGTGATGAGCGCGGGGCGGCTGGTGGCGCAGGGCACTCTCGATGAGCTGCGGGGGGTGGGGGCGTCCCGGGTGCAGATCCGAACGCCGGACGCGGACGGCGCGCGCCGTGTGCTGGCGCGCCTGGGTCTCGCGCCGGAGCGGGCGGGTCAGCCGGATAACACGGGCGACGACGGTGACGGCCTGGTCAGTGCCGCGCTGCCGGACCACACCGCACCCCGGGACCCTGCAGTCGCGCCGGACCACAGCGTAGCGCCCGACCACACCGTCGTGCGTGACCACACCATTGTGCGTGACCACACCATTGAGCCGGAGGCAATCGTCGCCGCGCTGGTGGGCGCGGGCGTGCGGGTGCGCGGGTTTGCCGTGCAGGGCAGCAGCCTCGAGGACCGTTTTGTGGCCTTGACCGGGGAGGGGTTTGATGTTGCCCAGTGATTCGAGGGTGCCCAGGGATTCGATATTGCCCAGTGATTCGACGGTGCCCGGTGATTCGAGGGTGCCCAGTGATTCGAGGGTTCCCGATGAGGTGCCCAGCGATGTGCCCCAAGAGTCGACCAGTGACCCGCCGGGGGACCTCTCCTTTGACCCGCTGGTCCGCCACAGCCGCACCGCCCCAGGGTGGGCACTGCTGGCGTCGGAACTGACGGTGCTGTTCCGGCGCCGCCGGACGTGGGCGATGCTGCTGGCGCTCGCGGCGGTTCCGGTGCTGATCGCCGTCGCAGTTCGGCTATCGTCCCCCGTGGCACCGGGACGCGGTCCGGCGTTCTTGGACCGGATCACCCAAAACGGCTTGTTCGTTGGTGTCACCGGGCTCGTGGTCTCGATCCCGCTCTTCCTGCCGCTGACCATCGGAGTCATCGCGGGGGACACCATCGCCGGGGAGGCAGGCCTCGGCACGCTGCGCTATCTGCTCGTGGCGCCGGCGGGGCGGGTGCGGCTGTTGCTGGTCAAATACGCCGGCGCGGCGGTGTTCTGCGTGGCTGCCACCGTGGCGGTCGCCGTGGCAGGTGTGGTGATCGGCGTCCTGCTGTTCCCTGTCGGCCCGGTAACGCTGCTCTCCGGCGACACCATCGGGGTCGGTCAGTCGGTGCTGCGGCTGTTGCTGGTGGCCGCTTACGTGACGGTCTCGCTGCTCGGGCTGTCCGCCGTCGGGCTTTTCATTTCGACCCTGACCGAAGTTCCCGTGGGGGCGATGGCCGCCACGATCGTCCTGTCGGTCGTGTCAGAGGTGCTCGACGCCCTGCCGCAGTTGGTGTGGCTGCACCCGTGGCTGTTCAGCCACTACTGGCTCGGTTTCGCCGATCTGCTGCGCCAACCTGTCGCGTGGGGTTCTTTCGCCGACAACGCCTGGCTGCAGGCCGGGTATGTTGCTGTTTTCGGGGCGCTGGCGTACGGCCGGTTTGCCACTAAGGACGTGTTGTCCTAGTCCGGGCCACGGCCCTATGCCGAATATCCCCGACGCGGCGCTGACATGACGTCCGGACCGTTAACGGCGTCCGGGTCCACGAGCGTCCGGGCGGTGGCCTCGTCCAGAATCAGGTCCGTGGCCAGTCCTGCGGCCAGCGCGCCACGCAGCCCGTTGATCTTGGATGCACCCGAGACCACGCAGACCCGTCGGCGCACGGTCCGGAGCATCTCCAGATCGGGCCCACTGGAGCGCTGGTTCACCACAATCCCGTCCTCTGATCCGTCCGCCCGGAAGAATACCGTGGCCACGTCACCCACCACAGCACTGGCGGCCAGCGAATCAAGGTCCGATTCGTCCAGGTAGCCGCCGGAGTAGACGTGGCTTGGTATGTCCGCATCGATGGAACCGACGCCGAATATAGCCATCGTCATCCGGGCCTGCAGATCGAGGATCCGCCGCACGCTGCGTTCGGCCCACATAAGCGTCTTGGTCTCCGCATGGTCGAAGAACGCCGGAACGGGAAACTGTTCAACCTTGGCTTCATAGGCATTGCCGAAGCGGCGCATAATTTCGCTGGCGTAGGTGATGCCGGTGGTCTGAGTGTTTCCCGCGCCGTTGAGTTGCACGATGGTGCTCCCGTGCGTGATCTTGCGCGTCAGGTGACGGCTGACCGTACTGAGCGTGGACCCCCACGCGACCCCAATGATGGCGTTGGATTCCACCAGCGGTCCGATCAGCTTAGCCGCCTGGACACACACCCGCTCCAGCACCTCCGCTTCGTTCAGCGTATCCAGCACCGGCACCACATGCACATCAACCTTGAAGCTGCTCCGGATCACCCGCTCCAGTTCCGGCGCGCTGCCCCGAGGGCTGCGGATCTGGATCTGCACCAGCCCGCTCTCCCGGGCAGAGGCCAACAGCCGGGAGACGGTGGAGCGGGAAGTCCGCAGCTCGCGCGCTATTGCGTCCATCGTGAGGTCCTGCAGGTAGTACATCTGCGCCGCACGAAGGCTGTCTGACTGTTTTGTCCGCGTTACCGGCATCGGGGGGATTCCGTTCTGCACGTTTGTGCATACCTGTTGACTATATTTTCCGGCTGTCTCAACAATAGTGGGAGAAGGCGCCCAAGGGCGCGAACTTCGGGACTCGAAGGGGTCATCGCATTGAGTATCACTGGATCGGCCGGCCCATCCGCCGGCGACACCGCGCAAGACGCCACGGCAGACAATGCCACAACCCACAACGCCACAGGGCGGCCCGGGATGGACCACCTTCGCAGCAGGCCACACGCCCAGGTCCTGATCATCGGCGGCGGAATCAACGGCGTCGGTACTTTTCGGGACCTTGCCCTGCAGGGCATCGATGTGGTGCTCGTGGAGCGCGGCGATTACTGCCAGGGGGCCAGCGGCGCATCCTCGCATATGATCCACGGTGGCATCCGATATCTGGAGAATGGTGAGTTCCGGCTTGTTCAGGAATCCGTGGTGGAACGCAATGGCCTGCTCGCTATCGCGCCGCATTACGTCAAGCCGCTCAAGACGACGATTCCTATCTTCAGCACCACCTCGGGTATTTTGTCCGCGCCGCTGCGGTTCCTGACGCACAAGCGGGGCAAACACGTCGAGCGCGGCGCGTTCCTGATCAAGGCCGGGCTGACCTTGTACGATTCCTTCTCCCGTAACGGTGGATCCGTGCCCCGGCACCAGTTCATCGGGCGGACGAAGGCGCTGGCGGAGCTGCCCGCACTGAACCCGGGCATCAAATACGCCGCGACCTACTATGACGCGTCGGTTCACAATCCCGAGCGGCTGACCCTGGATGTGCTGCAGGACGGCCAAAAGGCCGGGGCCAACGGGACAGGTGGAGCCGGGAACAGCCTGGCGCGCGCCACCAACTACGTCAGCGCAACCGCTGTGACGGACGACGGCGTCGAACTTACCGACCAGCTCACCGGAGACACGTTCACTTTTACCGCGGACGTGATTGTCAACACCACCGGGGCCTGGGTGGACCAGACGAATGCGGCCATGGGGGCGGCTACGCGGTATATGGGTGGCACCAAGGGCTCGCATATTGTCCTTGACCATCCGGAACTGCTGGCCGCGTGCAACGGACGCGAGATCTTCTTCGAGCACACCGATGGCCGGATCGTGCTGATCTACCCGATGGGGGACCGGGTCCTGGTCGGCACCACCGATGTGGATGCGGATATGTCCGAGATTCCCGTGTGCACGCCGGCCGAGGTCGACTACTTCTTCGAGCTGATCGGGCACGTTTTTCCCGCGATCACCCTTGACCGGGAGGACATTGTCTACAGCTTCGCCGGCGTACGTCCACTCCCACGGCATGATGAGACCCAGCCTGGTTTTGTCTCCCGGGACTACCGGATCGAGCGCAGCGACCGGACCATCGCCGGGAAGGCCGTTCCGACGCTGAGCCTGGTGGGTGGGAAGTGGACCACCTTCCGGGCGCTGTCCGAGCACATGGCCAATGATGTTTTGGCGATTCTGGCAAAGCCACGCCAAGTCAGCACCGCCAAGCTGCCGATCGGCGGCGGAGCCGGTTTCCCCCGGTCGGACGCCGACATCGAGCAGTGGATCCGCACCCATGCCACCGGAACCATAGATGCCACACGGGTGGCTGTTCTACTGACGCGCTACGGCACCCGGGCCATGGATGTCATTGCCTATCTGCAGGCGGGCGACGACCACGTCTTCAGTTCCACCCGGGAGCTGAGCAGCCGCGAGGTCGCCTTCATGGCAGAACATGAGCAAATCGGGCATCTGATCGACGTGCTGATCCGCCGAACCTCGCTGGCATTCCGCGGACTGGTCAGCACGGAACTGATGACCGAAACCGCCGAGGCCCTGGGCGCGTCGCTGGGCTGGGATGCCGCCCGGTGCGCTGCGGAGATTCACCATGCCCACGGTATTCTGGCCCGCTTCCATGGGGTCCAGGCGGAAAGCTTGATTGCCTGACCGCCTGGACGGGGCATGGGCACAAGAAACAGGCCGTCAGCACTCGGGCCAGCCTGACAACAGAATATAGCCGGACAACAGAATAAACCCCACAACAGAATAAACCCCACAAAAGAATAAACCCCACAAAAGAATAAACAGAGGAGTCAAAGATGTCTCTTGGAATTGTGTTCCTGTCTGAGGTGATGGGAACCATGATGCTTACCCTGCTGGGTTGTGGCGTCGTAGCGAACGTGGCGCTGAAGGGGACCAAGGGTAATGCCGGCGGGTTCCTGATGGTCAACTTCGGCTGGGGTCTTGCCGTGATGGCGGGTGTGTTCGTCGCCGCCAAATCGGGCGCCCAGCTTAACCCCGCGGTAACCATCGGCGTGCTGGTCAGCGGCGCGAAGGAATTCGCGCCCGGTGTTCCGGTGGATGCCGGCAGTATTTTCACCTCGCTGGGCGGCGAAATGCTCGGTGCCTTCCTCGGCGCGGTCGTGTGCTGGCTCGCATATAAGCAGCACTTCGACGCCGAGCCGGACGCGGCAGCCAAACTGGGCGTCTTCTCCACCGGGCCGGCCATCCGCAATTACGGCTGGAACGTGGTCACCGAAATCATCGGCACCTTCGTGCTGGTCTTCGTCATCCTGCTCTTCGGCAAGAGTGCCGCGAACCTTGGCCCGCTGCCGGTAGCCCTCCTCGTCGTCGGCATCGGCGCATCCCTCGGTGGACCCACCGGGTACGCCATCAACCCCGCCCGCGACCTGGGCCCGCGTATTGCGCATGCCTTGCTGCCGATCAGGGGCAAGGGCTCCAGCGACTGGAGCTACGCCTGGGTGCCGGTGGTCGGTCCGTTGATCGGTGGAGTGCTGGCGGGCATCGGCGTGCAGATCATGCCACTGCTGGTCAAGTAAACACAGGAGTACGTTAACAGCAGACCCACCTAAAATGCAGGCATAGCAGAAGGAAACAACGATGTCTCAATATGTAATTGCTATCGATCAGGGAACCACCAGCAGCCGCGCGATCGTTTTCGACCACGACGGCAACATCGTCTCCAGCGGGCAAAAGGAGCACGAGCAGATTTTCCCCAAAGCCGGCTGGGTGGAGCACAACCCTGTCGAAATCTGGGATAACACCCGCGAGGTGATCGGGACCGCCCTGTCCAAGGCGAACCTGACCCGGCACGATATTGCCGCCGTCGGCATCACCAACCAACGGGAAACGGCCGTGGTCTGGGACAAGACCACCGGCACGCCGGTGTACAACGCGATCGTCTGGCAGGACACCCGCACGCAGCCCATCGTCGATGAGCTGGCGGCCGACGGCGGCGTCGAACGTTTCAAGCAAAAGGCCGGCCTGCCGTTGGCCACCTACTTTTCCGGCACCAAGATCAAGTGGATCTTGGACAATGTGGACGGCGCCCGGGAAAAGGCCGAGTCCGGCGACCTGATCTTCGGTAATACCGACAGCTGGGTGACCTGGAACCTGACCGGTGGAACCGACGGCGGCGTGCACATCACCGACGTCACCAACGCCTCCCGCACGATGTTCATGGACCTGGAAACGCTGTCCTGGGACGATGGAATCCTGGCAGCGTTTGGCGTTCCGCGCTCGATGATGCCCGAGATCAAGTCCTCCTCCGAGGTGTACGGCACGGTGCACACCTCGCAGTTGCTGCGGGAGGTCCCCGTGGCCGGCATCCTGGGCGATCAGCAGGCGGCAACCTTCGGCCAGGCGGCGTTTGAAAAGGGCGGTGCCAAGAATACCTACGGGACCGGTAACTTCCTGATCGTCAATACCGGCGAGGAGATTGTGCACTCGAAGAACGGGCTGCTCACCACGGTCTGCTACCGGCTCGGCGACGCGAAACCGGTCTACGCGCTGGAGGGTTCCATCGCCGTCACCGGGTCCCTGATCCAGTGGCTGCGGGACAATTTGGGGCTGATTTCCAGCGCCCCCGAAGTGGAAAAGCTCGCCCGCACGGTGGAAGATAACGGCGGCGTGTACATTGTGCCGGCATTCTCGGGCCTGTTCGCCCCGTACTGGAAGGGCGATGCCCGAGGCGTCATGGTGGGGCTGACGCGCTTCGCCAACAAGGGCCACATTGCCCGGGCTGCCTTGGAGGCCACGGCGTTCCAGACCCGCGAGGTGCTCGACGCCGCCAACGCCGACGCCGGTGTTGACATGGAGGACCTGCGGGTCGACGGCGGCATGGTCGCCAACGATGCGCTGATGCAGTTCCAGGCCGACATCCTGGGGATCCCTGTCATCCGGCCGAAGGTCACCGAAACGACCGCGCTCGGTGCGGCCTATGCGGCCGGGCTCGCCGTTGGCTTCTGGAAGGACACCGAGGAGCTGGCCAAGAACTGGTCCGAGGACAAGCGCTGGGAGCCGAATATGGACGCCGGCGAGCGGGACCGGCAGCTGCGGTTGTGGAAGAAGGCGGTCACGAAGTCGATGGACTGGGTCGACGACGACGTAAGGTAAGTGTTCGGTGCCGCTACGCGGCGGCGGACCGCTGATTTCCGGTGCCGCTACGCGGCGGCGGACCGCTGATTTCCCGGCTACTGGCCTCGTTCCTCGGCCTCTGACGTCGCCTACATAAATCAGCGGCTCCGCCGCCGCTGTCTCCTCGTTGGGGATTCTGACGTCGCCTACCTAAGTCAGCGGCTCAGCCGCCGCTGTTTCCTCGATTACGGATTCGGCCGATGCGGTAGTCTGGCTGTATGGCTTACTTCCTTGGCTAGCCCCTTGCTGCGGCGATTTGCTGCGTCGAGGGGCTTTTGTGCGTGAAGAAGGCAATCCGCCGACAGGCCAATCATGAGTGTAAAGGCAGGGTACGTGAGCGTGCAGTCCCGGACTGAGGCAGAAAAAGACGAGCAGGGCGTCTATAACTTCGCACAGATGGAGGCCAAATGGCCGGCCGTCTGGGACGCCCTAAAAATCTTCGTGCCGCTGGACGACGGTTCTAAGGAACGCCGGTACGTGCTGGACATGTTCCCCTACCCCTCCGGCGATCTGCATATGGGGCATGCAGAGGCCTTTGCGATGGGCGATGTAGTGGCCCGGTACTGGCGTCAGCAGGGCTTCGACGTGCTGCACCCGATCGGCTGGGATTCATTTGGACTGCCCGCCGAAAATGCCGCGATTAAGCGCAACGCCCATCCCAGCGAGTGGACCTACGCCAACATCGACACGCAGGCCGCGTCCTTCCGCCGGTACGCCATCTCCGTTGACTGGTCCCGGCGGCTGCAGACCTCGGATCCGGAGTACTACCGGTGGACCCAGTGGCTGTTTAAGCGCTTTTACCAGCGTGGCCTGGCCTACCGCAAGAATTCCCCTGTTAACTGGTGCCCGAAGGACCAGACTGTGCTGGCCAACGAGCAGGTGGTCAACGGGGCCTGCGAACGGTGCGGCACGCAAGTCACCAAGAAATCCCTGAACCAGTGGTACTTCCGGATCACCGACTACGCTGACCGGCTGCTGGATGACATGAACGAGCTCAAGGGGCACTGGCCCGAGCGTGTGCTGGCGATGCAGCGCAATTGGATCGGTCGTTCCGAGGGTGCACACGTGCGTTTCGTGATCGAAGCGACTCCGGATCAGCCGGAGCACGAGGTTCCGGTCTTCACCACCCGGCCGGACACGCTGTACGGGGCGACCTTCTTCGTGGTGGCCGCGGATGCGCCGCTGGCCGAACAACTGGTGTCCTCCGAACACGCCGCGGCGCTGACCGACTACCGCGAGCAGGTGAAGAAGCTCAGCGAAATCGAGCGCCAGTCCACCGAACGTGAGAAGACAGGTGTTTTCACCGGCCGCTACGCCGTCAATCCGCTCAATGGCGAGAAGCTGCCCGTTTGGGCCGCTGACTATGTGTTGGCCGACTACGGCACCGGCGCCATCATGGCCGTGCCTGCGCATGATCAGCGCGACTTGGACTTTGCCCGGACCTTCGATCTGCCGGTCCGCGTGGTCCTGCAGACCGGACAGGATGACCCGGCCGTCTCCGGCGTTGCCACTGCCGGTGAGGGCACGCTGGTGAACTCGGGGGAACTGGACGGCCTGCCCAAGAGCGAGGCGGTTCCGGCCGCCATTGACATCCTGCGGCGCCAGGGCACGGGGGAGAAGTTCGTCAACTTCCGGCTGCGCGACTGGCTCCTGAGCCGGCAGCGTTTCTGGGGCACGCCCATCCCCATCATCCATTGCGGCGCCTGCGGTGAGGTGCCGGTTCCGGATGATCAGCTGCCAGTCACCCTGCCCGCCGACCTGCGCGGTGAGGACCTCTCGCCCAAGGGCACGTCCCCGCTGGCCGCGGCCGAGGCATGGGTCAACGTCGACTGCCCGCAGTGCCACGGTCCGGCCAAACGGGACACCGACACCATGGACACCTTTGTCGACTCGTCGTGGTACTTTTTGCGCTTCGTCTCTCCGGACTACACCGGCGGCCCCTTTGATCCGCAGAAGGCCGATGAATGGATGCCGGTGGGGCAATACGTCGGCGGGGTGGAGCACGCCATTCTGCACCTGCTGTACGCGCGGTTTTTCACCAAGGTCATCCATGACATGGGAATGCTCGACGCCGACGAGCCGTTCAGCGCGCTGCTGAATCAGGGACAGGTGCTGAACGGCGGCAAGGCCATGAGTAAATCTTTGGGCAACGGCGTGGATCTGGGCGAACAGCTGGACAAATACGGTGTCGACGCCATCCGGCTGACCATGATTTTTGCGGGTCCACCGGAGGATGAGGTCGACTGGGCGGATGTTTCCCCCTCGGGTTCAGCGAAGTTCCTGGCCCGTGCCTGGCGTCTTGGCAATGACGTCACCAGCAGCCCGGGGAGCGATCCCGCTGCGGGGGACCGCGCCCTTCGCTCCATCACTCACCGGACCATTGCCGACGCGGCCGAACTAATGGAACACCACAAGTTCAACGTCGTGGTGGCCAAGCTGATGGAGCTCGTCAATGCCACCCGGAAGGTCATCGATTCCGGCGCCGGCGGAGCGGACCCGGCCGTTCGCGAAGCAGCCGAGACGGTTGCCGTCGTCCTGAGCCTTTTTGCGCCTTACACGGCCGAAGATCTGTGGAGTGCGCTGGGACATGAGGCGTCGGTTGCCACCGCCGGCTGGCCAGCCGTGGATCCGACCCTGCTGGTGCTGGCGACGGTGACGGCTGTGGTGCAGGTGCAGGGGAAGGTCCGGGACCGGCTGGAGGTGTCACCGGATATTTGCGAGGAAGAGTTGCGCACGCTGGCACTGGCTTCGCAGCCTGTACTTCGTGCCCTGGATGGACGCGGGGTGCGTACGGTGATCGTGCGGGCGCCTAAACTGGTCAACATCGTTCCGGCCTAGACCCGCGGGCCGCCGTACGCCGGTGCTTTTCACTGCTGTCCGTTCCGCGGGATCCTCCAGCGGTACGGGCAGCGCCAGATAAGGAAGGCATGAGATGCCGCAGCGCGAACCGGCGGTCCTGACCTGGCTGCGCGATCAGCTGGCCCGGAAACGGCCCGGTCAGGAGCCCGTGTCCGCCGTGCACCCGTCGGTGGCCGTCATCACGGATTCCGCGGCGGCGCTTCCGCTCGACTGGACCGGATCCCTGCCCGACGACGGCCGGCTGGCCATCGTGCCGATGCCCGTTCTGGTGGGTGATGAGACCTTTGGCGAGGGCGTGGACGATCTCGGCGAATCGATCGCGTTGGCGTTGGCGGCCGGCAAACCGGTGCGGACATCGCGCCCCTCACCGGGTCAGTTTGAACGGGCCTTTCGTTCCGCCCGCGCGCGCGGCTTCGAGTCAGCGGTTTCGGTGCACATTTCCGGCGCCCTCTCCGGCACGGTGGAGGCGGCCTTACTGGCGGCGTCCCGCACGGATTTTCCGGTCGAGGTCATCGACAGCAGAACGGCAGGCATGGCGCAGGGATTCGGTGTCCAGGGAGCGCTGCTGGCCGCCGCCTCGGGCCTGGACCGCGCCGGCGTCGCCGCGGCTGCGACGGCCCAGCTGGCCGCGGCCCGGATCTACTTTTATGTGCCGAGCCTTGACCAACTCCGGCGCGGCGGCCGGATCGGTGCTGCGGCCTCGTTGCTGGGAACCGTCTTTGCCATCAAGCCTCTGCTGTCGGTGCAGGAGGGGCGGATCATCCCGCTGGAAAGGGTGCGCTCGTCCGCCCGGGCCGTTGCCCGGCTGGAGGAACTGGTTCTCGCTGACATCGCGGCTCGGCCCGCCGGGATGGCCAAGGCAGCCGTCCACCATTTCGGGAATGAGGCGCAGGCACGGGAGTTCGCCGGCCGCCTGGCCTCCGGAGTACCGGAGTTGTCCGAGATCATGGTCACCGGGCTGCCCGCCGTGCTGGCTGCGCATGCCGGGCTCGGTGTCCTCGCCGTCATTGTGGGTGAGGACCGTGCGGATACGGTCGTGTAGCCCAAATACAGGGACCGATCCCACCGGACCGTTTTGCGTCCCTACCGCCAATCGGCTGACCGCCCCTGCCGCACGAAGGTAGGTTAATCGGTTCCGGCTTGTCGCCTGGATACGAACGTGTCGCATGGATACGAACAAAAAGGAACTGGTTGGCGTCTTCGCGGCCCCTGTTCTTGAACTGGTCCTGCACAACCGGGGCGGCGCCCGGCAGCGGTCACAGATTGTTCCTCCCGCTCACTGCCCCACATTGACGTGCCTAGCATGGTAGTCATGGTCAGTCGGGCGAGGCATTGCGGCGCGGCGTCGGAAACGGGGCCGTTCCATCGTCTGAGCGCCCTATTGCAGCCCCCGTCCGTTGTGGACCCCGGGCTGGAGAACGCAGCCGTAGCGGCCACGCCTGCGGGCCCCGAGGCGGCTGAACTGTCGGCTGCCGGCGTGACCTACCGGGAGCTGCCCGGTCCCGCCGACAGGACGGAACATCCGGTTGCCGACGCCTCGACGGTCCTTCCGGTGCAACGGGAGATGGCAAGCAGTCCTAGCGGAGTACCTCCCATGTTTGGACGACTGCGCTGGCGGGTAGGCTCGGCCGCGTTGCTGATCATCCTTGCTCTGCTGGCCAGCGGCGTTCTGGTTCTGCTGCTCCCGACGATGGGCCAGCAGCTGGCACCCCAAGGCGTGGACGTTGGCCCGTCGGTGAAGGTGAAGGTCCCCGGCACCGGCGAATCGGGTAAACCCTCGGGGGAGCCCTCGGGGGAGGCGACGGTCCCCGCCGCCACGAATACGGACGCGGGGAGGACCGGCGGCGCCGCTGTCCTGGTCCACGTCGCCGGGGCTGTGGCACACCCGGGAATTGTGGAACTCCCCTCGGGAAGCCGCGTCTACGAGGCCATCGAGGCAGCCGGTGGTGAGCTGCCGGACGCCGCCGTGGAAGCCGTCAATCTCGCGGCAGTGCTGGCCGACGGGGAGCGGATCATCGTCCCTACCCGGGACCAGGCTGCAGAGGCACCCGCGGCGGGTGCTTCCGCCGGTACGTCGTCCGGCGTCAACCCGGCCGGCGCAAAGCCCTCCGCGGTCAAGGTCAATCTGAACAGCGCCGCTGTCCAGGAACTGATGACACTACCGAAGGTAGGCCCCGTGCTGGCACAGCGGATCGTGGATTTCCGGCAGCAGCACGGCAAATTTGCCAGCACCCAGGAACTGGACGCCGTTGATGGCATCGGTCCCAAGCTTCTGGCAGCTCTGCTGCCACTCGTAACGGTGTAAGGCGAGCCGCGGTCATGACGAAAGACCGGGCACGTCCGGACGACGCGGCGGCGGAACCGGAGGCGCCCAAAGCGGCCAAGCAGCCTTGGCAGCGCTACCTCCAGGCCGCGGTGGGGAGCGGACCGCGGACGGATCTGCCGGATGAGGCGATTCGTCCACCGGTCCCCTCCGCCCGGTCCATCAGGCGCCCCGCATGGCGGAGTCCGGAATTGGTCCGCCGTTTCGCTGCCCGGGCAAGGGCGGGCGCGCCGGGCGGACGGCAGAACGACGGCGGGCCGGGAACGCCCGGTGCGCTGCGACGGATTGACATGCGGCTGGTTCCGGCAACAGTGTGCAGCTGGACTGCGGCGCTGGCCGGCACCGCCATGCCGGCAACGGACGCAGTCCGCGCAGGTCTCGTGGCCTGCCTCCTTGGTCCGGCCATCTGGGTCGGTGCTCGCATGGCGCTGGCTCCTGGCCGGAGCCGGCGCCGCAGTAGGACGAGAAAGCCCAGGCAGTCAGGGCTGCTGCGCGCGATTCCGGCGGCGGTGCTCGCGCTCCTCTGCGTTGCCGGGGTCCTGTTGGTGGCCGGTGCGCAGGCCGGCTTCAAGACCCGAGGACCGATCGGGCAGGCGATCACCGGTTCCGTGACGGTGACGGCCGTGCTGCTGGTGCGCGCCGATCCACATCCCGTCAGTGGGCCAGCTTCCGGCGGGAAGGTGATCGTGGAAGCGCTCCTAACGGAGGCAACATCCGGCGGCCTACGGTTCGAGGCGGCCGCACCGGTGCTGGTGGTGGGCGGTGCCGACTGGGACACGGTGGTGACCGGGCAGTATGTTGCCGCCGCGGGAACGCTGAAGGCCACGGACGCCGGGGCGGATACCGTCGCGTACTTCGCCGCTAAATCCGCTCCCCGCGTGATCGCCGTTCAGCAGGGCTGGACCCGCTGGGCGGCGGAACTGCGCGCGGGGTGGAGGGCCGCGGCGCAGTCGCTGTCGGGTACCGTCCTGCCGGATGCCGCCGGCCTGCTGCCGGGCATGATCACCGGGGACCGTTCGGCCCAGCCGGCGGATCTCGACGCCGCCATGAAGCAGGTGGGCCTGACCCATTTGACCGCTGTCAGTGGAGCGAACTGCACGTTGATCCTCGGCGGTCTGATCTATCTGGCCCGATGTGTGCGTTGCCCGAGGTGGCTCGCGGCGGGACTGGCTGTGACCGGTCTCGCCGGCTTTGTCGCCGTCGTCGGACCGGATCCGAGCGTGCTCCGGGCGGCCTTAATGGGGGTAATCGGCATATTGGCGATGCTGTCCGGACGGCCAAAGCGGGTCTCCGCGCTTTTGGCCGTCGCTGTAGTGGGCCTGTTGCTGGTGGATCCCTGGCTTGCCGTAAATTACGCCTTCATTCTCTCCGTACTGGCCACCCTGGGCCTGCTGCTCGTGGGGAAGCAATGCAGCCGATGGCTGCTGGCGTGGTTCCCGCACTGGCTGGCGCAGGCCGTCGCGGTGCCGCTGACAGCCCAGCTGTTCTGCGCTCCGGTTATAGTTCTGCTGCAACCGCAGCTGATGGCCTATTCGCTGCCCGCCAACATGGCCGCGGCACCGGTCATTGCCCTGGTGACAGGCATCGGGACCCTGGGCCTCGTCGCGCTGGCGCTCGCGCCGTGGGCGGTACCGGCGTTGGTGTTCCTCTCCGGGATTGGTGCACAGTGGGTGGCCTTCGTCGCACGGTTCTTCTCCGGTCTGCCCGGTGCCGCCCAGCCGTGGCCGGAAGGAGTAGCCGGAGTTACCTCGATGGCGGGGCTTTCGGCCGTCACCGTCGCGGGGCTGTGGGGCACCGTCCATCACCGGCGGATTGCCGCCACGGCGCTCCGGCTGCGGGCCCGGTTACCGCCCCGGTGGCGGGGCGCGGCCGGGCTGCCCGGCGGGGTCGCCCTGGCCTCCGTCACCGGTGCCGTCCTTGCCTGGCTGCTCAATACAGCGGGCGCACACTGAAATACCGACGTTGCCTCCAGGGGCCGGCGGATGCAGCCGGGATTCGTCGGATAGGGAATGTCGCAGCACCATGGCAGGCTGGTTATATGACCTCTCTTATCCCATTGGCGCGTCGATGACCCCTCCCGCAGCAGGGCGCGGCACCAGCTCCGCCGCATCCAAGAGTCTGTCCCGGGCAGCGGTACGCGGCACCGCCGGGACGGTCCGGATGGTGAGCTGGCGCGATGTTCCGCCCGCCAGTGTGGTTTTGGTGCACGGGACGGAAGACTTCATTGCCGGTCGGGCGCTGGAAAACCTGCGCCGTAAACTCCGCGCGGAGAGCCCGGAGCTCGAGGTCACCACAGTGGACGCCTCCGCCTACACCGCCGGCCAGCTGACCATGCTGTCCAGCCCGTCCCTGTTCGGCGAAGCAAAACTCATCGAGGTATCGGCGCTCGCCGCCATGAATGACGATTTCCTGACCGAAGCACTGGCATACCTCAACTCGCCCGAGCCGGACGTCGTCGTCGCCCTCCACCACGGCGGCGGTACCCGTGGAAAAAAACTGCTGGATGCTGTCAAAGCCAGCGGCGCGCCCGTGGTGGAATGCCTCCCGCTGAAGAAGGACCAGGAAAAGGCGGATTTCGTCGGCGCGGAGTTCCGGCAGGCCGGGCGGCGGATCGATCCGCAGGCCGTGCGCGCGTTGGTTGCGGCGGTCGGGGCCAGCCTGGCGGAACTGGCGGCCGCGTGCAGTCAGTTGATCGCCGATGTTCCCTCCGCGGAAGGAGCCGCGTCGGTGTCCGCCGACATGGTGGATAAGTATTACGGTGGCCGTGTGGAGGCCACCGCATTCAGGGTGGCCGACGCCGCGCTGGCCGGGAACGCCCCTGTGGCACTCTCCTCGCTGCGCCATGCACTGGCCACCGGAGTGGACCCGGTGCCGCTGGTGGCGGCCTTGGCTATGAAGGTCAGGACGTTGGCCAAGGTGCATTCGGCCCGGGGGAGTTCGGCGCAGATAGCGAAGGACCTCGGCATGCAGGCGTGGCAGGTTGATTCCGCGCGACGGGACATCGGTGCCTGGAGCGCCGAGGCGTTGATCAGATCCATCCAGGTCCTGGCGGACGCCGATGCCCAGGTCAAGGGGGAAGCGAAGGACCCGGTCTACGCCGTGGAACGGGCCGTGACGGTGATCGCCACCTCCGCCCGCCGGCGGTAACGCACAAACTGGCCCTTTAACGAACTGTGGCCGACACCCGAAGGTGCCGGCCACAGCCGATGCATGAGCGCTACAGCGCCCGGATACTCCCGTGAAAGGGTAGCAACGGGTCCCTAGAGGGCGTTAACCTTCTTGGAGATGGCCGACTTGCGGTTTGCGGCGTTGTTGGCGTGGATAACACCCTTGCCAACGGCCTTGTCCAGCTTGCGGCTCGCGCCAACCAGGGCAACAGCAGCGGCATCCTTATCGGAAGCCTCGACCGCGACGTGTACTGCACGGATAGCGGTCTTCAGCTCGGACTTCACTGAGTTGTTGCGCTGGCGCGCCTTCTCATTGGTAAGAATGCGCTTCTTCTGGGACTTAATATTAGCCACGTATGAACTCTCTTTTTAAAGCGGACTTCGGTCGTAGAGGGCGTAGGTTGACCATTGACAGCGGCGTGGGGATGCTCGAATTACGGTGAACGTCCGGCCAACCTGTAGTGACCGCCGACCTGCACGGGCACACAGTCACCAATGCTAACAGATCACGGTAGTCAACCGGTCAACGCCGGCGAGTGCCACCACGGCCAGGGCCAGATAGGAGGCTTTGCGGGAAGTGCGCGGGCGTGGTGCGCGCACTTCATTCGCCGGGCCAACGCCATCCTCCGTGCCCCCGACGTTTCTGTGCCCATCCTTCGTGCCCCCCGGCCTCCCTGTCCCGATCCTTTCTGCTTTCCTTTCCGTCTCCATCCTTTCCCCGCTCATGCAGTGCCGAGGCCAGCAGCTCGGCCAGGTGCACACACTAGCGGCCGGCGGCGTTGCCCTGTTCGATCTGGGTCCGGCAGCTGAATCCATCGGCCAGCACCACATCGTCCGGCGCGGACTCGCGCACGGCGTCGAATCCCGTGACCGCGTGCTGGTGGCAGCGCGTCTGGATCAGGGCGCGCCGTGCCGGCGGCGGCGGCTCCCAGCCCGGGCTGTGTTCTGTGAGCAGCTCGGCCAACGTGACGGTCTGCTGCAGTGGTCCCGGCACCGGTGAAATATCTGTTGGGGTGTTCCCAGAACCCGGCTGCGGTTTCTCTTTTCTCATACGTGAGGATTTCGGTATAAGCCAATCCTGAGTGGTCATCGTGGGTATTGTGCAGAACGTCGTCGCCAGGGCGGCGGTTCGCGGCCATTTTGGTTTTGTTGTGGGTTTCTGGCGGCCTTGCCCAGAACCTTATGGCCGCTACCGTCAGGGATTCGCCCGAGTTCCTTGATGCCCACGTGGACCAGGCCCCCAGTTACGGGGTGTTCGTTGTGGCGGATGGCCAGTCCTCTAGCCCGGGTCCAGCTACGCCAGCCTGTACTGGGTGGGGACCTTGTACGTAGTGGGAGGTGGGAGGAAGCACAAACGTCGTCTCGAACAGGTTGGTCCACCGGGCCAGCCGCGCCATGGCCTGCTCGCTCACGCCGTCGTCGGCCAGGACGACGGCGACAGGGTTGCCCAGGCACGGGGTGGGGGAGAAGACATCAACTTGGGCGAACTGGTACTCGGTCAATTCAGGGGTCCCTTCGAGACGGCGGAGGCGCGCAATGCAGGCTACTGCCTATCACCACGGTCCGGCACCGGCGTCAACGGTCACTTGGGGGAAATTGGTCGGGACGGGGCTGCTGCAGCAGTTAGCCGGCGGATTCGCTCACGTCGGGTCCTGGTCGAAAAGCGCGGCAAGCTTCAGCAGTCCGGGCTCGATCCGCTCATTGGGAATGGAGGCGAACCCGATCCGCATGTAGTTGTTGGAGGCATGCCGGGTGGCAAAATACTTTTCGCCTGAATCGAACAGGATTCCGTTCCTCTTGGCCAGGACCCGCAGTTCCCGGGTGTCCACCTGGGCGGGGGCCTTGAGCCAAAGGCCGGTTCCGCCCGGCGGGAGCGTCTGCTCGTCGGGAAATATCTCGCGCGCAATTGCTGAGGCGGTATGCCAGCGGGTGCCCAGGGCCCGCCTGTAGGACTGCATCGACGTCCTGAAATCCCCGCTTTGGTACAGGAGCGCCACAGCCCGTTGAATTTGTCCGGGCGGCTGCCTGTGCTGGTAGCGCCGGGCCTTGCGCAGGATGGCAATGAGTGGTGACGGGCCCACCAGGAATCCGATGCGAATGCCGGGTGCCAGGACCTTGGACATGGTGCCAAGGTAGATGGTCCGCCCGTTGGGGTCCAAGGCCGCCATCGCCGGGGAGGGCTGCCCCTCGTAGCGCAGCTCCGAGTCGTAGTCGTCCTCGACAATGATGAAGTTGTGGCGTGAGGCGTCCCCAATAATGTCCAGGCGCCGTTTGGCCGTCAGCGTCACGTTGGTGGGGTGCTGGTGGCTGGGGGTCAGGTAGATCAATTTTGCATGCGAATATGATTCCTGCGGTATGGCCCCCTCGGCGTCCACCGGAAGGTACCCGAGGTTGGCGCCGGCCCGGGAAAAGACGTGACGGGCGTCGAGATACCCAGGGCTTTCCACGAGAACGGAATCGCCGTGATGCAGCAGGCTTTCGCCCAGAAGCTGCAGGCCCTGTTGGCTGCCAAGGGTGATCAGCACATTGTCCGGTTCGGTGAAGATCCCCCTCGCCGGCAGGATGAGTTGGCAGATGGTCTCCAGCAGCAGGGGATCGTCCATGAGCACGTCGTCCAGGCTGGCGTGGCGGTGCTCGTCAGTGGCCAGTGAGGCCTTCAGGGCCCGAATCCAGGCTGCCGCGGGAAAGTGCGCGGGATCGTGCTGGCCGGTGACGAAGGGATACTCGAAAGTCCACCATCGCGGTTCCCTGTCCAGCTCGGGCAGGGCTGGGGCAGCCGATGACGCCAGCTGGACCCAGTCGATCTCGGCATGGCTGGCGTGCACGCCGGGACTGCTGCCGTGGTCAACGCTGATGGGGCTGATTTGGTGGTTGACGAAGAACCCTGAGCGCGACTTGGCGACGATGAACCCGTCATCGAGCAGTCCGCTATAGGCGGCCTGGACGGTGGTCCTGGAAACGCCCAGGAGCTCAGCGATTTGCCGGCTTGAGGGGATCCTTGTGCCGGTGGGCCAGACGCCGGAAGCGATGAAACCCTCCACGGTGCGGCGAACGCGCAAATGCAGCGGTGTGCCGGGCGGGGCCTGGATCAGCGCTAGGTCGTTCGGCGTTTGCTGCCGTGTTCTTGCCATGGCCCGAGGATAGCAGCCCACTGCGCCTTTCTGGACTGGTGGAAGTCAAAATACTGGACCTTGTGAGGGCCATAAAAAGTCAGAATAATGTGACACAACCCACTTCAAAGGAAGAAGCCATGATTCCCAGAACGGCGAGCGTTGTCATCCTCTGATTACACCAATCACCCTAGTGACACTTGGGGTGCTACTGCTTGGCGGGTCAACGGCAACCATCTTCGGCATACCGTTGATCCTGCTGTTCATGTTCATCATGTTTCCGGTGACGAGCCTGCTAATGTGGATCAGCTGGCGGTTGTTTGACAAGCATGCTGACTACCAGCTGGACGAGTTTGAGGATGCGGCCGCGGAGGTGGCCCCATGACCATTGTCATGTTCGTCATTGTCCTGCTGCTCGCCGTCGGGATTGGCCTGTATTCACGCGTCGGTGCCGGCAAGTCAACAGCCGACTTCCTGGTGGGCGGCAGAAGCTTCGGCTCGGTGGTTGTGTTCATCATGGTGGTGGGGGAGGTGTACTCCATTGGCACCATCATCGGGTTCCCGGGCGGTGTCTATGCGCACGGCGTGGGATTCGCGGTGTGGTTCATGGGCTACATTCTCCTGGGGTACCCCATCGGCTACTTCCTGCTTCCACTGCTGTGGAAGGCCGGGCGCCAATACAACGCCATGACACTTCCAGACATTTTCCGCGGACATTTCAAGTCCCGGCCGTTGGAACTGACGGCCGCACTGATCGGTGTTGTTTTCCTGATCCCCTGGGCCCAGCTCCAGCTGACGGGGCTGGAGGTTGCCCTCAACGGACTGGGCCTGGGCCTGACGCCGTTGGTGACGGTTCTCATTGGCGTCGGAATTTCGCTGGTGTTTGTCCTGCTCTCGGGCATCAGGGCACCAGCCTTTGTCAGCTTCCTGAAAGACCTTGCCCTGATCGCCGTCATCTTGGTCGTCGCCGGCTTCGTGCTGAACAAGGTCCCCAACGTCGCCACCATCATCACTCACGCGAATGTGGGCTCGGAGCACACCACCATCCCCGGCGGGGCTCCGATGCTCAACACCATCTCCACCCTCCTGTTCCAAACCATCGGGTTCTACATGTTCCCGTTCGTCATCCAGGCGGTGCTCAGCGGGAAATCGCCGGTCAGCATCAGGTACACCCAGATCGTCATGCCCCTCTACATGCTGATGTACCCCTTCATCCTGCTCACCTCATTCTTCGCCATCTCGGCGGCGCCAGGCCTGACCGGGGCGGACACCAACCTTGCCTTCATTGAGGTGGCACGCCAGCTTCTGCCCGACTGGCTGGTGGGCCTGGTCGCCGGGGGAGCGGCCCTGTGTGCAATCGTGGTGCTCGCCGCGTCAGCGCTGGTCATCGGCACGCTTTTCTCCAGAAATGTTTTGACCAATATCAGTGAAGCCAGGCAAAAGCCCATGACGCAGGTGGTCATCTTCGTCTATCTGGCCATTTCCATCGTGCTGACGCTGGTGGTTCCCACCATCATGGGAACCCTGATCAACACCGCCTACTACGGGCTGACCCAGCTCATTGTCCCGGTCCTGCTCATGATCTTCCCGACCCGGGTACGTCCCGGCGCCATGGCCGCAGGACTCGCGGTGGGCGCCCTGACCTCCATTGGCATCTACCTCTCCGGAGCCACGCTGGGCGGGCTTAACATCGGGGTGCCGGCGCTGGCGGCAAATCTGCTGGTTGTGGGCATCGGCCGGCTGGTCTCCCCGGCCGCCGAGCCCACCCAATCCCTTGCGGCGCGCCGGCGCCGCATCCCTGCCGATTCCGGTGCCCCGGCCGGGTGGACCCACCACACGGCCCGGAAAGAGAGCGCTTCGTAGATGTCAGCTGCAATTTTCACAAACGGAACCATTCGACTGGACGCCTGGAGCGATCCCGTGGAGGCACTCGCCGTGGACCGCGGCAGAGTCCTCAGTGCAGGGTCGCTGGAGGAGGTGGAGGCGGCTGCCGGCCCGGCGCCCAGACGCATCAACCTCGACGGCGCCACAGTGGTCCCCGGATTAATCGAGTCCCACGTCCACCCCGTGTTTTTCGGACTCACCCGGAACTGGACGGACTGCCGTAGCCCGCTCAACGGCAGCATTTCAGATATCCAGGCGGCCTTTCGCCGTGACCTGGGGGCGCTGGCCGACGGCAAGTGGCTGCGCGGCTGGGGCTATGACGACACACTACTGGCCGAGGGGCGGCATCCCAACCGCGAGGATCTGGATGCCGTCAGCCGTGACGTGCCCCTGGTTGTCTCCCACATTTCGGGTCATTTTGCCGTCGCGAATTCCCTGGCACTTGATCTGGCCGGCATACATGAGGATCGGGCAGACCCATCGGACGGGCGGTTCGTCCGGGATGAACCCGGGAAATTGACGGGTCTGATGTGGGAGATGGGCGCGGTGCATGCCGTTCTTGACGCCATCCCGCCCGTCTCTGAACAGGACGTCAAAGACGCCGCCCTCTACGCTGCGGGGGTAGCCGCTGAACGGGGCATGACCTCCATTCACGACCTAGGCGTGGGGATCATGGCCGGCGACTTGGAAATCGACACGTGGCGCAAGCTGGCAGCAGAGTCCCAACTCTCGATCCGGGTGACCGGATACGTCAGGTCGGACCTCGCCCTGCGGTATTTGGAAGGGTCACCGGACCTTTTTGCCCGGCCTGCCGTGGGCAACTACAGGGTGGCCGGGGCAAAATTCTGGTCGGACGGTTCCATCCAGGGGCTTTCGGGTGCGCTCAAAGAGCCCTACTCCTGCCAGGACACCCAGTGCGGCGAGCTGCTGTATTCCCCCGAGGAGCTGGCAGGGCTCCTGCGCCGCATTGACGACGCCGGCGGCCAGTGCGCGGTTCATGCCAACGGTGATCTGGCCATCTCCACCGTGGCCGGGGCGTTTGCGGCCTTGCGCGGCAGTTCGAACCAAAGCGATCCGAGGCACCGGGTGGAACACCTGCAGATGGCGTCGGCCAAGGACATCGCGTCGCTGGTCGAGTCAGGCTCCGTGGCGTCCATTTTCGCCAACCACGTGTACTACTGGGGGGATCGGCACCGCGACCGGTTCATTGGTGCCGAACGTGCCGCCAGGATTGATCCCACCCGTGATGCGCAGGATGGCGGCCTCCACTTCGGCATGCATTCGGATTGCCCCATTACGCCGATGGACGCGCTGGCCACTTTCCGCACCTCGGTGACGAGGCTGACCAGCGGCGGTTCGGTCCTGGGTGAAGCGCAAAAGCTTGACCAGCGCAGCCCTGCATGCATTGACGGCCGACAGCGCATACCTGACCCACGACGAGGCCCATCTGGGCACCCTGACGGCCGGCATGGATGCCGACCTGACCATTCTGGACCAGGACATCGTGGGCCTTGCCATTGAACAATCCCAGAATGTTTCAGCCGTGGCGACCGTGGTGGGGGGTGAATTCGTCTTCAACCGTGGGGGTTTTTAGCAGCCTAGGGGGCGTCGAACCTGCCCGGGCCAGCCGGTGGCGAACCTGTCTGGAACCAAATAGGGCAGACTGGAGGTTCCCTCATGAAGGGGGTTCCCTCACGAAGGGGGTTCCCTCACGAAGGGGTTCCCTCACGACAAGGCGGCAACCGCATGCTCAACCTCCGGCGGGACCAGGACGGCTTCATTCACGTGGGCCGGCACTTCCCCACCAATATGTCCATCGCCATCACGTTCACCGACGGCACCCGAGGCGAATTTTCCAGCGCCCGGCTCAACGAGCTGTACACCAGGCCCTGGCCGCCTACCCCTGGGCAACAGCCTCGATGCGAAGGGCTTTGACCGGGCACCCGGGAAAATCCACCGACGCAACGCCGTCGGGCTCGTGCCCGTCAGCCCCTGCATGGCCAGGTAGCCACAGCGGGGCATGCCTGACCGGCAACGACCGGCCCGCTACGCTGTTCCCATGAGACCCCTGAAAGTGTTCGGACTGGACATCGACAAGCTGGGCGGCGGGCGTAACGGCCACTACGTGATGGAGGAATCCATGCGGGCGCATCCGCGCACACGCCGGACCTTCCGCTGGGTGAATTGGATCCTCGGCTTGCAAGTCCTGGTGGGGCTGAGCGCCATTGTCATTGCCCTGGTCCTTGAGGTCCGCGGCACGCCGGTGGGGTTTGCGTGTGGTTCCGCGGCGTCGTGGTGCTGTTGATGACGCTGACACTTTTCTTCTTCGCCTGGCGGGCCGAGCAGGGTTAATACTGGGGCGATCGACAACCTGATCAACAGTGCCGTCGACGTAGATGAGCTGGCAGGGCTTGCGTGTCCAATCGGCATATTCTATGGAGATGTCCTCACCCGCAACATTTCCGGCGCACACTGGGAGGTCAGGGGCAACGGATCCCCCTGCGTCCGAGTCACGAAAACCCTCGCCGTTGAAGTCGTTGAAGTCGTTGAAGTCGTTAAAGTCGTTCGACTTGTCTCCACACTGGCGAATTCCGCGAGTAGGGCGCTCGGAGGATCAATTTTTGTAAGCTTCAGCACATGACGTCCGGCCATGTGAAAATCACGGAATCTCGGGACTTTTGCGTCCGGGAGGCGAAGAACGTGAGCGCAAATTGGACTTGTCTTGGCCAAATACCATCCTTCAACGTGAGCAACTTTTCGTTCAAAAACGTGAGTAAAGCGTGGATTGACCCCTCATCGCCCGTCCCTGGCGGAACATAACCGCAGGTCAGAGCCGTATTCTTGTGCCCCGGACTGGAATCGAACCAGCGACCAAGAGGATCTGACCGGCTGAGTTTTGGGAGGTGTTGTCGGCTTCTGAAATCCGCGTATTTCCGCGGATTTGGGGTGGCTTTAAGCCCGTTGAAATTTCGGTTGGGATGGTTATTTTTGGTTGAAAAGGGGGAGTAAACGGGGAGTCCGCGTGAGTTGATGGCCACCAGTGCCTCAAGCCTGCCCACGTGGATCTGAAAAACGGGCTCGTCTTTGCGCCAGTACGAGCCGCTACCCGTCTCCCCGTATCCCCGTATCCCCGTATCCACGAATCCACGAATCCACGAATCCACGAATCCACGAATATCGTCCGGCAGGGCTGCTATGGATGGCGGCCATCAGGCGGCGCGGATGTGGCCCAGCCGAAACTCCAAGAGGAGGCCAGCAGAGGCGAGGGCTTGAATGAGAGGTTAGGTGGGCCCTGCCCAGCTGGAAACAGCGTGGCCACGATGAGGCCTCCAACTTTTTTTTCGACAAGTGCTTGACGTGCAAACGTGACCTCTATCATAATAATTTATGGGATCCCAAGACGGGATCCCATGATGGGATCCCATAAATTGCCGGTTTGACCTGGACCTCCTTCGGGCAGGACTGCAGGTATCCAAGACAAAGTCTTGGGGATCCATGCGGGCACGCGGGCCACAATGAGTGTTCCCCTGACGAGAGCGCCTTATCCGCCGATGAAAGTTGTAAGGAGGATCAAGTGAGCGAGAGCACAACGAAAAGCGACGATCGTCCGCTGCGTGAAAGTGTTCGTGACACCATTCGGGCCAGAATTTTTGAGGGGCACTACGTTCCAGGCACCCGGCTGGTCGAGCGCGATCTGGCCGACGAGTTCAATGTCTCCAGGCTCCCGATTCGGGAGGCCTTGCGTATGCTTCGCCAGGAGGGGCTGGTGAGTGAGAAGCCCAACTCACGAGGCATTGTGGTGAGCAGCCTCAGTCCGGAAGAGGTTGCGGATGTGTTCGATGTTCGACAGGCACTGGAGGTTCTTGCCTGTGAGCTTGCCTCAGCTAGAGCGACGCCGGAGGATCTCGCGTACCTTGGCGGTCTCCTTGACCAAGCCGATCTCGGACTTGAACAGGGATCAATTCTTGAAGCACAAAATGCCAACAACGAATTCCATGACGCCATCACCAGCATTGCGGCCAATGACTTTCTCCGAGCCGCCCTTGAGCCTCTCCAGGGTCGTATGCATTGGCTTTTCCGTCATGCCTCTGATCTTCCCGAGTTGATTCAGGAGCACCGGCGCCTTTTCGAAGCGATCGCCACCGGCGACCCAAAACACGCTGCACTTGTGTCATACGAACATATTCAGAAATATCGCAAGCAATATTACCAAACCCACTAATCCCACCCCATCCGCACACGAACTGCATCGGCCGGTACTGATCGAGTAGAGGTCGCGGGATTTGTGTACCCAAAAACAGGAGAAGCAATGGATGAATTAGCAGATCTGGTGATTGCAGACGCTACTGTGGTCAACGCCGATGGCCGCCGCAGGTCTCATGTAGTGGTCCGTGGCAGACATGTGTCCGCCGTGTTGGACGCCGATCAACCAGCGCCGCCTGCGGTTCGAACCATCAATGCGAGGGGGCGACTTCTCATTCCGGGCGGCATCGACGGTCATTGTCATGTTGCTCAGGTAACGGGGCAATTCCGGACTCTGGACGATTATAAGATGACTTCCACCGCGGCCCTCTGGGGCGGGACCACGACAATCATGGACTTCGGAATTCCACGAGATTCTTCGGAAACACCCCTTCAGGCTGCACGTAACAAAATAGGACTGTCCCGTGATTCTCGCTGCGACGTCGCGCTGCATGGGTCGGTGGTGAGCTGGGACGAGAGCGTACCGTCACAGCTGGAGGAAATGGCGGCTTTGGGGATCCGTTCCGTGAAAATGTACGCCACCAACCGTGGAACCACGATGGCAAACAACGACACTATTCTGCGGGTCATGCGGGAAATGGTCCGACTGGACGGATTGACCTACATCCACGCAGAGCATGACTCCATCATCATCGACTGCACCGAGCAGCACGCCGCTGCCGGTGAGATCGGTATTCGACACTTGCACCAGACAAGACCTGAACTGGCTGAAGAGCTTTCCGTCAAGGAAACACTTGCAATGGCCGAATACACCGGCGCTCCGGTGTATTTCGTGCACCAATCCACGCCGGGAGCCGTAGACCTGGTCACTGAGGCACGCTCCCGCGGGTTGATGGCATTCTCAGAGACCTGCCCCCATTATCTGACGTTGGACGATACTGTTTACGCGGGACATTTCCCCGAGTGGTACGCCTGTTGTCCACCCATGCGAAGCCGTGAGACTGTGCGGGCGGTACAAGGCAGAATGCTCGCAGGTGCAGTGCACACAATTGCCTCGGATCATTCTTGCTACGACTTACGCCAGAAGCGCGAGAAAAGCGACGACATCCGCCAGATGCCTCACGGCCTGCCCGGGGTGGAGACCAGACTTCCCGTTGCATTCACCACCATGGTGAAGGAAAACGGAGACGGCGCCGAAAGATTTGTCGAAGTATTCTCAGCCGGTCCGGCCCGTATCAATGGCATTCCGGGCAAGGGAGCAGTCGCCACGGGAAATGACGCCGATCTGGTCCTTCTTGACCCGACAGAATCACGGACCGTCGAAGGCGACAAGCTGCACATGGGAACCGATTTCTCCCCATTCGACGCCATGGAACTGCGCGGATGGCCACAGATCGTAGTCTCGGCAGGCCGCGTAGTCATCGATGAAAACGGCTTCCACGACCCTGGACCCGTTGGCCAATTCGTGCGGCGTTTCGGATTTGCAAATCAGGTCCAACACCGGCCAGAAATAGCCGCTGCCGTCAATGCCTAACAAAAATCACCGTCCAACACTGATTGACAAGGGAGTCACCATGGATAACGACAATGAGTCACTTGCAACGCTGGACCCAACGGGCCGGCTCTACAACGAGGACCTGGCGCCGGCCAAAGAACGAAAATGGGGCTCGTACAGCTTTTTCGCAGTGTGGATGTCCGCCATCCACAACATTGGCACCTACACCTTCGTTGCGGGTCTTTTCGTCATGGGTCTTACCGGCTGGCAGGTCCTGGCCGCCATCCTGATCGGCACCGGAATCCTCTTTGTCTGCATGAACTGGGCTGGGAAGATGGGACAGCGTACCGGCGTGCCATTCCCGGTTCTGGCAAGAATCAGTTTTGGAATCTGGGGTGCTAACATTCCGGCCCTTGTCCGTGCGGTCATCGCCATTTGCTGGTACGGCATCCAGACCTATTTGGCTTCGATGGCCGTCGTAGTCCTTCTCCTGCGCATCGACCCGGGCCTGCAGCATTGGCAGGACCAAAGTTTCCTAGGCCTGTCGCTGCTTGGTTGGGCCTGCTTCCTGCTCCTGTGGGTCCTGCAGCTGCTCGTCATCACCCGAGGAATGGAGGCGGTTCGCCGCTTTCAGGACTGGGCCGGCCCCATCGTCTGGGCCGTAATGCTCGGCATGGCTCTCTGGCTTTTCGCCATGGCGGGCTGGAACATCCCAATGGACCTCTCCATTCACCCGCTGAGTGGACCCGAGGCGTTTCGCGGAGTGTTCACCGGCGCCTTCCTTCTAGTGGCAACCTACGCGACCATGCTGTTGAACTACTGTGACTTCACACGGTTTGCCAAATCAGGGAGGTCAGTCGTCCGCGGTAATTTCTGGGGAATTCCCGTCAATTTCGCCGCCTTCGCCGCAATCAGCATCACAATGACAGTAGGAACCGTAGTCGTGTTTGGTAAGGCCATCACGGATCCTGCTCTTATCTTGGCTAAGGTACCGAATACCTTTGTCCTCGTCGTCGGCGCGCTCATGTTTATCGTCGCAACCATCGGCGTCAACGTGGTACTGAACTTCGTCTCGCCCGCCTACGATCTGGCCAACGTCTGGCCCAAAAAGATCACGTTCCGCCGCGGCGGTATCATCAGCGCAGTGCTCGCGCTACTGGTGATGCCGTGGAATCTTTACTCCAACCCGGTTGTCGTAAACTACTTTCTGGGAGGACTCGGCGCATTTCTTGGTCCGCTGTTCGGCATTCTCGCCGCTGACTATTTTCTGATCCGCCGAGGCATCGTCAACATCAAAGACCTGTACCGTTCCGATGAAACCGGGGAATACTTCTACACGAAGGGAATCAATCCCAAGGCCATCGCAGTATTCGTCCCGACCGCAGCCATCACCGCGATCATGGCGCTGGTGCCGGCCCTTCAGATCGTCGCAGCGTTCGCGTGGCCCATTGGCGTTGTAATATCAGCCATAGCCTATTTCATACTGATGCGGGGTGCGGTAAAGCGAGGTCATCCTCAGGGTGGCTTGGAACTTGAACCACAGCTGGCAGAATAACAATCTTCGTTGCCCCTCCTGTCATGCCCGACCTGCGATCGAAGGCCGATCCCGGCAGGAAGTCCTGGTTCCAGGGGCGCCAACCCTAAGCAAAAAGGGGGAGTCCGCCATGCTGAAAAGGGGGAGCGAAATTGGAGGAGAATTTTGACGAATTGGGGGAGTTAAAGACGAATTGGGGGAGTTAAAAGGGAGTTGGCACCAAGTGGGTCTGACCTGCGAGATAAAACCGCAGGTCAGAGCCATGTTGTGCCCCGGACTGGAATCGAACCGGCGACCAAGAGATTAACAGGCCTCACTCGAGAGGCCGTGGCACTCGCCGGCGCACATGGCCACTGGCATTCTGGCGAAAAGGCCCGCACTACGTCCAGCGGTGCCGGCGGCGAAGTCCGTCGGCAACCCGGCCAAAACGCTGCGCATTCAGGACGGACCCTTCGCGGCGCATGTCGGCCGCGGAGACCTGTAGGATGCGGTCCAGCTTCACTTCGGTGGGCCGGACCTTCGCATCCCAGGGCTGGGGTACGGCGCGGAGAGCGCGGATTCCGCGGACGACGGCGAACCAGGCGTCGCGCGCGCCGCGGCGGTTGCGCGCCGGGCGGGCCCCCGGTTCTTTGCCGGGCACCCAAACGTGGGAGACTTGTAGGAATGCGTGTCCGGCGCCCAGCTCGCGGCCACAACCCCTGCACGGCCCGGCACAACGTCCGGGTTCGTGAGTCCGTGCAACAGTGAGGAACCCCAGTGTCACCCATGGCCCGCACCGCCCCGGTGCCCGCCGCGACCGATCCGGCGATCATCAGGAACTTCTGCATCATCGCCCACATCGACCATGGGAAGTCCACCCTGGCGGACCGGATGCTTCAGCTCACCGGCGCGGTTGAGCAGCGGAATATGAAGGCCCAATACCTGGACCGGATGGACATCGAGCGCGAGCGTGGCATCACGATCAAGTCCCAGGCTGTCCGGGTGCCCTGGGAAGTGGACGGCACCGCCTACTGCCTGAATATGATCGACACTCCCGGACACGTGGACTTCACCTATGAGGTGTCCCGCTCGCTGGCCGCCTGCGAGGGCGCCATTCTGCTGGTGGACGCCGCGCAGGGCATCGAGGCCCAGACTCTGGCGAACCTGTATCTGGCGATGGAACATAACCTGACCATCATCCCGGTGCTGAACAAGATAGATTTGCCGGCGGCCCAGCCGGAGAAGTACGCGGCGGAGCTGGCCGGCCTTATTGGCGGCAAAGCGGAGGATGTGCTGCTGGTTTCCGGCAAGACGGGCGTCGGCGTTGAAGCGCTGCTGGATAAGATCGTGAGCGAGCTGCCGGCCCCGCAGGGGAATCCGAACGCTCCGGCGCGTGCGATGATTTTCGACTCGGTCTACGACACCTACCGTGGCGTGGTCACCTACGTCCGCGTCGTCGATGGACACCTCAGCCCGCGTGAACGCATCCAGATGATGTCCACCCGGGCCACCCATGAGCTGCTGGAAATAGGGGTCAGTTCCCCGGAACCCACCCCAAGCAAGGGTCTGGGCGTGGGCGAGGTTGGCTACCTGATCACCGGTGTGAAGGACGTCCGGCAATCCAAGGTCGGGGACACCGTTACCACCTTGTCCAAACCCGCCACGGAATCCCTGGGCGGCTACGAGGACCCGAAGCCGATGGTGTTTTCGGGCCTCTACCCGCTGGATGGTACGGACTATCCGGTGCTACGCGATGCGCTGGATAAGTTCACGCTCAATGACGCGGCGCTGGTGTACGAGCCGGAGACTTCCGCTGCGCTGGGCTTTGGCTTCCGGGTGGGCTTCCTGGGCCTGCTGCATCTGGAAATCACCCGTGAACGGCTGGAACGCGAATACAACCTGGACCTCATCTCCACGGCACCCAACGTGGAATACGAGGTGACCCTTGAGGACAAAAAGGTCGTCACGGTCACCAACCCGAGCGAGTACCCGTCCGGAAAAATCGCCGAGGTGCGTGAGCCGATGGTCTCTGCCACCATTTTGGCCCCGAGCGAGTTTATCGGCGCCATCATGGAGCTGTGCCAGCAGCGCCGCGGCGTGTTGGGCGGCATGGACTACCTGTCCGAGGACCGGGTGGAAATTCGCTACCGCCTGCCGTTGGCGGAAATTGTCTTTGATTTCTTCGACCTGCTCAAGTCAAAGACCCGCGGTTACGGCTCGCTGGATTGGAAGGCCGACGGCGGTCAGGTCGCCGACCTGGTCAAGGTGGACATTCTGCTGCAGGGAGAGCAGGTGGATGCGTTCAGCGCCATCACGCACCGTGATAAGGCCTACGCCTACGGCGTCATGATGACCGGCAAGTTGCGCGAGCTCATCCCCCGCCAACAGTTTGAGGTGCCCATCCAGGCCGCCATCGGCACTCGGATCATCGCCCGCGAGAGCATCCGCGCCATCCGCAAGGACGTGCTGGCCAAGTGCTACGGCGGCGATATTACGCGTAAGCGCAAGCTGCTGGAAAAGCAAAAGGAAGGCAAGAAGCGGATGAAGATGGTCGGCCGGGTCGAGGTCCCGCAGGAGGCCTTCATCGCGGCGCTGTCCTCGGACGAATCGAAAGACAAATCGAGGAAGTGAGCTTCGTGCACTCCAGCCGCACGCTTGTGCACCGCGCGCTTGCCGGGACGGTCCGGCATGCCTAGTGCTCTGCCGCTGGGGGGCCCTGCCCCGGCCGACGGCGTTCTGCCGGAGCAGGCGCTGAACGGCGCCACGGCGCGCATGTTCAGCCTGTACGCGCACATCCCGTTCTGCGCCGTGCGCTGCGGCTACTGTGACTTCAACACCTATACCGCCACGGAGCTCGGCGGCGGCGCGTCCCAGGATGCGTACGCGGCAACGGCGGCTTCGGAAGTGACCTTCGCCGCCCGCGCGATGGAGGAGTCCGGGTTGCCGGCACGCACGCTGGGCACGGTATTTTTCGGCGGCGGAACACCAACACTGCTGCCGGCGTCGGACCTGACGGCTGTTTTGGCCGCGGCGGTGGCCGCCTGGGGCGTCGTCGACGGGGCCGAGATCACGACCGAGGCGAACCCGGATTCGGTCAGTCCGGATTCCCTGCAGGAACTTGCCGACGGCGGCTTCACCCGGGTCTCGTTCGGCATGCAGTCGGCCGTGCCGCATGTGCTGCGCGTGCTGGACCGGACACACACACCAAGCCGGGTACCGCAGTCCATCGAATGGGCCCGGAACGCCGGACTCAAGGTCAGCGTCGACCTGATTTACGGCACCCCGGGAGAATCGGAAGCAGACTGGGAAACGTCCGTGCGGACGGCGCTGAGCTACCAGCCGGACCACATTTCAGCCTATGCGCTGATCGTCGAGGACGGCACCAAACTAGCCGCCCAGATCCGCCGCGGCCAGGTTCCCCGCATCGACGACGATGACCACGCGGTGAAGTATGCGCTGGCCGATGGAATGTTTGAAGCTGCGGGACTTTCCTGGTACGAAGTCAGTAACTGGGCCCGCACTCCGGACGACGCATGCCGGCACAATCTCGCGTATTGGCGCGGAGATGACTGGTGGGGGATAGGGCCCGGTGCGCATTCGCATATCGGCGGCGTCCGTTGGTGGAATGTCAAACACCCCGCGGCCTACGCCGGGAGGCTGGCTGCTGGACTGTCCCCGGCGGCCGGCCGCGAAACGCTGGACGCAGGGACCCGCGAAATGGAACGGATCATGCTGCTGACGCGTTTGTCCGACGGGATCGCGGTGAACACCTTGTCGACGGGCGCCAAGCACGAGATTGCCCGGCTAATAGCCGACGAACTGATCGATCCACGCGCAGCCTTCGCCGGTCACCTCGTGCTGACGCTGCGAGGCAGGCTGCTGGCCGATGCCGTGGTGCGCCGGCTGCTTGAGGACTGACTGGCCGCCCGGGCTCAGTGCATCAGACGCAGGCTCCACAGGTAGCGGTAGGGCTGCCCGCGGTTGACCTGCACCGCAGCAATAACGGAATACACCGTGAGGAAAATCCAGATCCCCACGGCCAGAAACGCGAAAACCGTCCCCGCCAGCGGCGCCACACCGGCAAGCAGCACGGCCATGATGTTCGCCACCGCCGCCACGATCGTCGGCGGCACGGTGAAATTCAATGCCTCCTTGGATTCCTGCGCGGTAAATGGACCCCGCTCACGGAAGACCAGATATATGATCAGGGACGGGATGAAACCCAAAATTCCGCCGCAATGGGCCATGAACGCCCACTGCCTGTCCTCCACGGGGGTCAGTGCGGGAGCACTCGCCGGCACAGCCTCGTACTGGGCACGCTCCTGCCGCCCCACGGGCGGCTGCGTGCTGTCGGCTTGGTCACCGCGCGCTGTCTTAGCCACTGGCTTTTTCCTCCGCACTGCGCTGAAAGTCGTTCCGGCCGGCCAAAATATTGGTGGCCGCTTCCTCTAGGATACTGGAACCGTCAGGAAATCGATGACTTCCTCCACCCGCCCGAGCAGCGCCGGTTCGAGATCCGCGTAGCTCCGGACGCTTCCGAGCAACCGCCGCCAGCCGATCGCAATATCGGCCGGTCCTTGATGCGGCCAGCCGAACGCCTGCAGAATTCCGACCTTCCATTCGACCGTGCGAGGCACCTGCGGCCACGCGCCGATGCCGAGCACCTGTGGTCTGATGGCCTGCCAGACATCCACGTAGGGGTGGCCCACAATGAGTACATTGTTCCGGGCACCCGGGGTCCGCATTGCCTCCGCGGCGATCCGGGTTTCCTTGGAATTGGGCACCAGGTGGTCCACCAGGATGCCCAGCCGCCGTCCTGGGCCGGGGGAGAAGTCACGGACCAGACCGGCCAGATCGTCAACTCCGTGCAGGGGCTCGACGACGATGCCCTCCACCCGCAGATCGTCGCCCCAGACTTTTTCGACCAGTTCGGCGTCATGCTTGCCTTCCACCCAGATACGGCTTGCCCGGGCCACCTGCGCCCGCATACCGGCGACCTTGACTGAACCGGAGGCGGTGCGCTGCGCTGTGACTGTCTTGCTCGTCCGGGGAGCGACCAGCTGAACCGGTCGCCCGTCCACCAGGAAGCCGAAGCCCAATTGGTATGACTTGGTCCGCCCGCGCCTGTCCTCGAGCACCACGATGTGCATGCCGCCGGACTTCTCAATCCGTACCACTGCGCCGACCCAGCCGCTTTGCACGTCCTCCAGCACAAGTCCTTGGGCGGCCGGAACCTCCGGCAGCACGGTGCCGACGGGGGCGGAAAGGTCCTGCGGACCCCACTGGTCATAGCTCACGGCACTGCCTCTCATAGCGGAATACTCATGCTAACAACCGCGCGCGGGAAAGGTATTAGACTTAGCAGTTGGACAGGCAGAGTGCTAATGCCGGCCGCGGAATGAAGCGCGGTCAGATCGAACCGGACCGGGCGGGAGGTGTGCCGATGAGTGAACCGCGCAAGCTGGAAGTCCTGCGGGCCATCGTCGAGGACTACGTCCATTCGCGGGAGCCGGTTGGTTCGAAGGCTCTGGTGGACCGCCATCACCTGGGGGTCTCCAGCGCCACCATCCGCAACGACATGGCTGCGCTGGAAGAGGAGGGCCTGATCACTGCCCCGCACACCAGCTCGGGTAGGATTCCCACCGATAAGGGCTACCGGCTCTTTGTCGACCAGATTTCGGCGGTGAAGCCTCTCTCCGGGGCCGAGCGGCGCGCCATCCAGGCGTTGCTGGACGGTTCGGATGACTTGGATGAAATTTTGGACCGTACCGTGCGGACGCTGGCGCAGCTGACGAACCAGGTCGCCGTCGTGCAGTATCCCCGGACGGCGACCGCCACGGTGCGGCACGTCGAATTTGTCCTGCTGGCGCCGCATCAGGTGCTGATCGTGCTGATTCTGGCATCCGGAAAGGTCGATCAGCGCGTAAGCGACGTCGGCCAGCAGCTCGATGAGACCACGCTCGCGCAGCTTCGTGGCAGGTTTCTGACGGCGCTGCTGGGCACCGAGCTGGCTGCGCTTCCCGCCACGCTAGCGGGAGTTCCGGCAAGTCTGCCAAGGGAAACCCGGCCGGCCGGGCTGCGGCTGGCCGCGGCACTGGCGCAGTTGGCCGTGGCGGCGCGCGAGGACCGGATCGTGATGGCAGGCACGGCGAATCTGGCCCGCTCCAACGTCGATTTCCCGCTGAGCATCGGCCCCGTGCTTGATGCCCTCGAGGAACAGGTTGTGATGCTGCGGCTGCTCACGGACATGGCGCAGGATGCCCGCGGTGTTTCCGTGAGCATCGGGCGTGAAAATCCGTACGACGCACTGGTGGAGGCCTCCGTGGTTGCCACCGGTTATGGCCCCGATGCGCTGGCAAAGATCGGTGTGCTGGGTCCCACGCGGATGGACTATCCGAACACGATGGCGGCGGTGCGGGCGGTAGCCCGCTATCTTTCGCGGATTTTGGCCAGCTAAGACTGACCGGACAGGTTTGCCCGGCCGCTTCACCGAAAGGTGATGTGGGCCGGTCTGACAGAAGACACAGAGAAAGTAAGAGACCTTGAGTAACCACTATGAAGCCCTGGGTGTTTCCCGCGACGCGACCGGCGAGGAAATTAAGAAGGCGTACCGCAAACTGGCCCGCAAATACCACCCGGATGTGGCCGAGGGGGGCGACGCCCAGGAACGCTTCAAGAACGTCAGCCACGCCTACGAGGTGCTCTCCGATCCGCAGAAGCGCCGCATTTACGACACCACCGGAAATGAAAACGGCACCGATAACGGCGCCGGGGCCGGTTTCGGCGGCCAGGGCTTTGCCTTCCAGGACATCTTCGAGACATTCTTTGGCGGGTCCAGCCAGGCAGGACCGGCATCGCGCACGCGCCGGGGCCAGGATGCGTTGATCAATGTGCGGATCGATCTCAGCGACGCCGTCTTCGGGGTCAACAAAAAGATCGAAGTGGAGACCGCCGTCGTCTGCCCCACGTGCAACGGCGGTTGCTGCCAGCCGGGGACGCACCCGACCACCTGCGACATCTGCCACGGCAGCGGCCAGGTGCAGCGTCCGGTGCGCTCCATCCTCGGACAGGTCATGACCGTCGCCCCCTGTGGCTCCTGCCAGGGGTTCGGCACAATGATTCTGGATCCCTGCAACGAATGCGCCGGCGATGGCCGCGTCCGCAGCCGCCGCACGTTGACCATCAAGGTCCCGGCCGGGGTGGGAACCGGCACCCGGATTCAGCTGGGCGCCCAAGGTGAAGCCGGTCCTGCCGGCGGTCCTGCCGGCGATCTGTATGTGGAAATCAAGGTCAATAATGATCCGTCGTTCCTGCGCGATGGCGATGATCTGCATGCTACGCTCAGCGTTCCGATGACCGCGGCGGCACTGGGCACCGAGCTGACCCTGGAAACATACGACGGCGAACAGCCCATCAGCGTCAAAGCCGGCCTGCAGTCCGGAGAAGTTATCCTGCTGCGCGGCCTGGGGGTGACCCACCTGCGCGGTCATGGCCGCGGGGACCTGCGGGTCCACATAAATGTGGAAACACCGAGCCGGATAGACGCCGCCCAGCAGGAGCTGCTCCACCAGCTCGCCGCGCTGCGCGGCGAGCAGGTCAGCGAGGGGAAGCTTGTCACCAGCGGCGGAATGTTCTCCAAGCTCCGCGATAAGTTCGGAAGCCTCTAGCCTCCGCATGATAAACCCGATCTTCTTCGCCGGACCCGCCGAGTTGGCCCCGCTGGCTGCTGGTTCGGTGTTTGTCCTGGGCGGACCGGAAGGCAGGCATGCGGTCACCGTAAAGCGGCTCGGCCCCGGTGAGGTGCTGGATCTGGTGGATGGAGCCGGACGTCGGGTGACCGGCATTGTCACCGTCGCTGGCGCCGGCGAGCTGAGCGTCCGGGTGGAGCGCGTGTCCACGGAGCCTGCCCCTGCTGTGCGTTTAATCCTCGCCCAGGCGCTCGCCAAGGGCGACCGTGACGAACTGGCCATCGAGACGGCGACCGAACTCGGTGCCGATGGCTTCATTCCGTGGCAGTCCGAACGCTCCATCGTCCGCTGGAAGGGCGAGCGGGCGGCAAAATCCCTGGCGAAATGGCGCAGTACCGTCAGGGCGGCAGCCAAACAGGCCCGGCGAGCCTGGATCCCGGATGTCTGCGGGGCGGTGGAGACCGCGGGGCTGCTTAAACGCGTCGAGACAGCCTCTCTTGCCTTGGTCCTGCATGAAGGGGCAGCCGACCCACTGAGCGGAACCGTGGGTCGGCTGCGCGCCCGTACCGGCGGAAGCGCCCGGGCTGGGATTGACATTGACACAGCTGGGATTGACACAGTGGGCAATGACATGCCGGCCAGTGGCACAGCCGGGAATGACCCCGGCCTGGATGACGCCGCGGCGAATGACGAAATTTTGATCATTGTGGGGCCCGAGGGTGGCATCAGCGGCAGGGAACTGGATCTGCTGACGGGTGCGGGCGCCGTGCCGGTCCGGCTTGGCCCGCATGTGCTGCGCTCCTCCACAGCCGGCCCCGCCGCCGTCGCCCTGCTCAGCGTTGAGCTGGGCCGCTGGTAGCGCTAGCTGAGCTGGGCCGCTGGTAGCGCTAGCTGAGCTGGGCCGCTGGTAGCGCTAGCTGAGCTGGGCCGCTGGTAGCGCTAGCTGAACTGGGCCGCTGGTAGCGCTAATGAGTATTTTCGTTGGTTCGTCGGGGGTTATGCTGCGGTCCCTGTTCGTGTTTGCTCAGGCGTTGCAGGTACTTGGTGAGGCCGCTGGCGGGTGTATTTCCAGGACCGTGCACCGCGGCTCCGTGATGGCGCCGCTTGCCATCGACGACTACACGCGCCGGCGGTTGCTGACGGGCCCGGACGATATCGGGCTGACGCTGGGCCACGAAGCGGACATCACCGGGACATCACCGCGTTCGAAGCGACGCGGCCGGCCTTCAGGCCGACGACTCTGCCCGTGCGGAGGTAGCTGGCGCCTGCTCCGGAGGTTTCTTGCCGGGATGGGGCAGATGCCCGGTTCAGCCGCTTAATTGTCAGTCACTCGAATGCCGGTTACTCAAAGGCCGGTTAAATGGACGGTTGCCGTGGAAATTTCCACGGCAACCGTCCATTTGCCCGGCAAAATGTGGCATGGTGCGCTTCAGAGGACGCGAAGCCCGGCCTGTAACAGCTTTCGCCGCAGGACTTCTGGGTTATTGACTGGATCCCACACCCACCTCACGACCCGCGGTCCCGTGTCCCGGATGCGGTCTTCGCGGATTTTCTCCTTCCGCAGAGCATCCGCCGGCAAGCCTCCCGCCGGGTATTCGTCATGGAGGTATTTGATCCAGGCGTCAAATTCACCACGAAACGCCAAGAGTCCCCAAAGTAAACTCTTTCCAGTAGAAGTCCATGTAACCAGCGCGGCCCTGATCGTCGCGGACCTCGTGCTGGAGTTCCGGTGCGGGGAACCGACCGTGTGCAGGTGGGCGCGGCTGAGCGATCCGCCGGGCGACCCGGAGAGTCCGTCGGCGAAGTCCAGCACCCGCTGCACCCGTCCGATGTGACTGGCGCACGCCAGCAGCATGGAAATTTCCATCTGCTCCTTGCGGACAGGAGCAGATTTCAGCCCCCCGGCAGGGGCGCCTTGAAAATTATCCGGTCCATGGCGGCAACACCCTCCCGAAAGGGGAAGCACCACTGCCAGATCCCGGGCCGCCCAACCGCGCTGGCACCGGTTTCGGACCGGGGCACCCGCTGCGGCACCCCGGTCATCGCGACGGCACCCGTTCTGGACCAGCGCACCTGATTCAGCATTCGGGAGGCTCCGGGCGCACCAGCAAAAAGATCAGCGCAGCTGCTAGACCCCATGTGCTGGTCCATAACGGGTGCGGCATCGTCAGGGTCCGCCCATGTCCGGCCACGTTCCGGCCCAATATTGAGCGTTCGCGGGGCGGCAGCATCGCCACGGGGCCAGCCACCAGGACTATCAGGATCCCTACCTGCCCGCCGGTGATACCGCCGGTACCGCATAAGACGCCCTCGCAACCGCATGCAAGCACTACCCCGCCGCCCAACCGCCTGGACCTAAACCCCCGACGAACCAACGAAAATGCCCACTAGATGACCTTAATGAGGCTAGCTGACTTTGATGAGCTTGCTGTCGACGCCGGCCTGATCTGCCGGATCAGCTGGGTCGCCGCTGTAGACCCTGAGCTCATAGGATCCGGCCGGAGGCTGAACGCTGAATTCAAATGGGCCAAGCTGGCCGGGCCCGGTGCCGATGATGGTGCTGCCCGAGAGAAACACAGACTTCTGGCCCTCCGGTGACACCTTGAGCAACTGCCACACCAATGTTCCCGAGGCGGAGATACCTTGGCCACTGACCTTGAACGGGGCGCCAAGATCCGTGCCCTCCTGGGGATCGATGACCCACACCGGGGCGACGAAGCCGCTGTCCCGCACCAGCGGCTGATCCAGTTTGATCTTTCCGAAGGCCAGGTAATCGGTATGGCCGTCGACCAACAGTGAAACGTGCACCGGCTGGTTCGCGACGATCAGACCCGCATTCGCCGCGGCGGCCGTAGCGGTATACACGAGTTGAGCGAGGGCACGCCGGGCAATTCCTTCGTCCACGTTGGTGCTGAAGGCGTCGGAGGAGATGTCGACGGTGATGATGTTCTTCGCCGAAATGGCTGCGCCGAGCCTGGAAGGCTTCTTCCATGGAGTGAAGTAGTCGCCGTCCAGCGGTTTTTCGCTGGTCATGGTGAGCAGCGCGGCCTCGATCGGGTCGCCGTCGCCCGTCATGGTTAGGAACTCACGGTAGAGGTAGATTCCGGCGCCGCTATGGCCGAGCCAGTAGACAGGGAGCTTGGTCGACGTTTGGGCTGTTTCAAGCGGGGCACCGGTCACGCCGGACGTGGCGGAGCTCCCGGCGGAAGCAGGCATCGTACTGTTGGCTGGTGCCGGGGAGCTGGAGGGACTGCAGCCTGTCAGGACCAAAGCGGCGCAAAGGCCAAGGGCTGCCGGGCACCAGCGGACGCCGAAGATGAGGCGGCGCGAAAACTTCACGGCTGCGGGCAGACTGGTGGGCGCAGCTGTCCGCTCAATGGACGCAGCTGTCGGCGGATTTCTGATTTCGGGTGTCCTCTCCGCCTGTGGCCGGCCGGGATCCCGGCGTCTCCGGGCACATATTCCACCCTTACACAGCGGATGTCGCCCAACCATCAACTGCGCGGTATCCGGCGGAACTGAAACCGTATCGAAACCCTTTCGAGATCGGTCCGATACGACCTGCGTGCCGGCTGTGACCCCGTGCCGGCACTGCCCCGGTCCTCCGCAGGTCCTCGAAAGCACTGTTGCCGTAAGATGTCAGGTAGGCCATGTCAGCGGACACGGCGCAGACAATCAAGGAGAGATTCCAGGCCGGACGTGGCCTTTCGATATGACAGATTCAGCAGCAGACAGCAGCCCGTCACGGCCCTGGGCCCCCGTCGTCTCGTTTCCGCATTCGGTGGACGGAACCCGCACCGAAGTCATCTCCTTTGACTCCCCGGAACAGATGGTGCAGTCCTTGGGAACACACGATGAGGCGCTGCGGTTCGTCGAGGCCAGCTACCCGACACTGAATTTCCATGTGCGCGGCAATGAACTCTCAATTTCCGGTCCGGAGGCGGACGTGCCGCGGATCATGCGGCTCTTCGAAGAGGTCCGTGGTCTGGTGGAACGCCGGACGACGGTGACGCCGGCTGTGCTGGAGCAGTTGGTCACCATGCTGCATGCACAACCGGCCGCTTCGGCCGTGGATGTGCTGACCTATAATATTCTCTCCAGCCGCGGGCGTACCATCCGGCCAAAGACGCTGAATCAGAAGAACTATGTGGACGCCATCGACGCCAACACCGTGGTTTTTGGCATCGGCCCGGCTGGAACGGGCAAGACGTACTTGGCCATGGCCAAGGCGGTCCAGGCCCTGCAGCAAAAAGAGGTCAACCGGATCATCCTCACCAGGCCGGCCGTTGAGGCGGGTGAACGCCTGGGATTCCTGCCGGGCACGCTCAGCGACAAGATCGATCCTTATCTGCGTCCGTTGTATGACGCACTGCACGAGATGATGGATCCGGAATCCATTCCACGCCTGATGGCTGCCGGAACCATCGAGGTGGCACCCTTGGCCTATATGCGCGGGCGGACGCTCAACGATGCGTTCATCATTCTGGACGAAGCGCAGAACACGACCCCGGAACAGATGAAGATGTTCCTGACCCGGCTGGGGTTCGGCTCGAAGATGGTGGTGACCGGAGACGTGACCCAGGTGGATCTTCCCGCCGGCGCCAGCTCCGGACTGCGCATAGTGGAACAGATCCTGACTGGCATTGACGACGTGCATTTCTCCATCCTTGATGCCGCGGACGTGGTGCGGCACAAGTTGGTCGGCGACATCGTCCGGGCCTACAGCCGGTGGGATGATACGCAGCGGCTTCACAGCTCCAGCGGGGGCGGCCGGAACAATAGCGGATTTACTGATAACGCGCACACCAGGAACGGGCGGGCATGAGCATCGAGGTCAACAACGAATCAGGAGTCTCCGTGCAGGAGACCGAACTGGTCCGGCTGGCACGGTTCGTCCTGGAACGGCTGTACGTGCATCCGCAGGCCGAGCTGTCCATCATTCTGGCCGACACGGAGGCCATGGAGAAGCTGCACATCGAGTGGATGGATGAACCCGGGCCAACCGATGTGCTGTCCTTCCCGATGGATGAGCTGCGCCCGGGCACCCCCGACCGGCCGGCACCCGCGGGTCTGCTGGGCGACATTGTGATCTGCCCGCAGGTCGCTGCGGAGCAGGCAACGAGCGCGGGCCACTCCACGGCGGAGGAGCTGCTGCTGTTGACCACCCACGGCGTGCTGCATCTGCTCGGTTACGACCATGCCGAGCCGGAGGAGAAGGAAGAAATGTTCGCGCTGCAGCGTGATCTCCTCGCCGGCTTTCTGGGCAAGGAAGCCCCGCGGGAGACCATGCAGTGATCACCCTGGCGTTGACCGCTATGGGACTTGTTTTTCTGACCTTCGCGGCCGTGCTGACCGCGGCGGATGCGGCCTTTAACTATTTCCCCCGGCACGATGCGGAAACCGTAGCGGCGCACAGCCGCGGCGGTTCGCTGCGGAAAATTCTCGCCGCCCCGGTGGCGCACATGAATGCGCTGCGGTTCTGGCGCGTTTTCTTCGAAATGGCAGTCTCGGTCGCCGTCGCCGTTCTCTTTTTGAACCTGATGGAGAGCATCTGGCTCGCCGGACTCGTTGCCACGGCGGTCATGACCGTCATCGCATTCGTCTTGGTGGGTGTGTCGCCGCGACAGCTGGGCCGGCTCCACTCCGCTGCCGTAGTGGGCGGCACCGCCGGACTGGTGCGGTTTCTCTGCTGGCTGCTCGGGCCCGTGCCGGGTTGGCTGGTGCGGCTGGGGAACGTCGTCGCTCCGGGTGCCCCGATTGGCGATGATGCCTTCGTCAGCGAGGAAGAATTCCGCGAGTTCGTTGACCGCGCGAGCGATTCGGAAATGATTGAGGACAACGAAGCGGAACTGATCCAGAGCGTTTTTGACCTCGGTGATACGGTGGTCCGCTCGGTGATGGTGCCGCGGACCGACATCGTCGGCATCGACAGGGGATCCTCGCTGGCGGCGGCGATGACGCTGTTTCTGCGCTCGGGCTACTCCCGGATCCCTGTCATCGGCGAGAACACCGATCAGATTCTGGGCATCCTGTACCTCAAGGACGTGGTCGCCACCCAGCACCGGCTCCGCGAACCGGAAATCGCCCCGCCGGTGGAAGCGATCGCCCGCGGAGTGCGCTATGTGCCCGATTCCAAGCTGGTCGGCGAACTGCTCAAGGAACTGCAGGTCGAGTCGACCCACGTGGCCATCGTGGTTGACGAGTACGGCGGCACGGCCGGTCTGGTCACCCTCGAGGACCTGATCGAGGAGATCGTCGGGGAGATTGTTGACGAATATGATTCCGAAACACCCGAGGTGGATGATCTGGGAGATGGCGGGTACCTCGTCAGCGCCAGACTCGGAGTCGATGACCTGGGTGAACTTTTCGGGCTTGACTTGGACGACGACGAAGTGGACACCGTCGGCGGTCTGCTCGCCAAACATTTGGGCCGGGTCCCGATCGTGGGCAGCGAGGTCGAAGTCTCCGGTATCCGTCTCTACGCCGAGCGCTTGGAAGGCCGGCGCAACCGTGTCAGCCATATCATTGCCACGGCCTCCGTACCGGCGGACACTGACTTAGACCCACTTCTGCACGACGATGACAACAGCGCAACAGGGAGCAAAGCATGAACAAGCCGAGGAACAAGGGCCACGACGGGTCCGAAGAGCAGTACGGCGGATTCCGTGCGGGCTTTGCCGTCCTGGTGGGCCGCCCGAACGCGGGAAAATCGACCCTCACGAACGCCCTGGTCGGGCAGAAGGTGGCCATCACATCGGCCAAACCGCAGACCACCCGGCACACGATCCGCGGGATTGTGCACCGGGAGGATTTTCAGCTGATTCTGGTGGACACCCCCGGGCTGCACCGTCCGCGCACGCTGCTGGGCCAGCGGCTCAACGATTTGGTCGCGGCGACACTTTCGGAGGTGGATGCGATCGGTTTCTGCCTGCCCGCCAATGAGAAGATCGGACCGGGAGATAAGTTCATTGCCAAGCAGTTGGCCAATGTCGGAAATAAGCCGATCATAGCGTTGGTCACGAAAACGGACCTGGTCGACCGGCAGGCCCTGACCGAACAGCTGATGGCCGTCGCACAGCTGGGCCGGGAGGTGCTGGGCGGAGACGGTTGGGCCGACGTCGTTCCGGTCTCCGCCGCGGACGGGTTCCAGGTGGACACCGTCTCCACGGTGCTGGCCGGATTCATGCCGCCGTCGCCGCCGCTGTACCCGGACGGTGAACTCACCGACGAGCCGGTAGCGGTCATGGTGGCCGAGCTGGTTCGGGAGGCTGCGCTGGAAGGGGTCCGCGATGAACTCCCGCACTCGCTGGCCGTGGTGGTCGACGAGATCGTCCCGCGTGAGGGACGGGCAGAGGACAACCAGTTCCTGGATGTTCGGGTGAACCTCTATGTCGAGCGTCCTTCGCAGAAGGCCATTATCATTGGCCGGGCAGGCTCCCGGCTGCAGGAAGTCGGCAGCAACGCCCGCAAGGGCATCGAGGCACTGCTTGGAACACGGATTTACCTCGACCTGCACGTCAAGGTGGCCAAGGACTGGCAGCGTGACCCGAAGCAACTGGTCAAACTCGGCTTCTAAAGCCAGTGACGCAGGGCACCGCAGGGAAGGGCACAGACCGGGGCACCGCAAGGAAGGGCACAGACCGGTCAAAGGTAGCTTACAGCCAGTGCCCTTAGACTTATCGGAGTCTTTATCGTCTACGGAAGGTTTATCAATGGCGCGACGTCGTACCCAGAAGGGTGCTGATGCCGGCCGTCAGGGGACTCCCCGGACCGCTGCCGCCGGTGGGGCGGTCGCTGTCACCGGGACCGGCCGGCACTTCCGGGCCCACCGGCGGGCGACGCTCTGGATGAAAATAACGGCCGTCGCCGTCGCCGTCGTCATGGTGGGCGTCGTGTCCGTCGCCGGCATTCTGGTGATGCGCCTGCAGAATAATGTCCAGGTCGCGGAGCTGAATCTGGGTCCGGGCGCCAGCACGGCCGCCGCCGCTGACAACAACAAGGACGATCTGCAGATCCTGATTCTGGGCACGGACACCCGCGATGGCGCGAATGGCGGGTACGGGACGACCGCCGACGCCACCGGCTACGGCCATTCCGACGTCATGATGCTGATGAACATCTCCAAGGGCAACCGAGAGGTCAGCGTGGTCAGCTTTCCACGTGACCTCATGGTGCCGATTCCTGCCTGCAAAGATCCCAAAACCGGAGAGCAATACCCTGCGCAGGAGCTGGGACAGCTGAACAGCGCGCTGAGCCAGGGCGGCCCGGGCTGCACAGTCGCGGCGATCAACCAACTCACGGGCCTGAACATTGACCACTTCATGCTGGCCGATTTCACCGCGGTAAAGGATCTGTCCAATGTGATTGGCGGCGTCGAGGTCTGCGTTGATCATTCGGTGAACGACGTCAACGGTTCCGGGCTGGTTCTTCCGGCCGGAAAAAGCCTGGTGCAGGGGGAGCAAGCCCTGGCCTTCCTGCGGACCAGACATTCGTTCGGCGACGCCAGCGACATTGCCCGGATCCAGGCCCAGCAGTACTTCCTGGGTTCCATGATCCGCAAGATCAAGAGCGACGGTACGCTGAGCGATCTGCCGAAGGTCTACAACATTGCGGACGCGATCACGAAAAACCTCACCATTGACAGTGGCCTGGCCAACATCCCCTCGATGGTCGCCATCGCCAATCGGCTCAAGAACATCGATCTGACCAAGGTGGCCTTTGTCACGGCACCGTGGGTACCTTTCCCTGCGGACGAAAATCGGAATATCCTATCGCAGCCGGCGGCCAGTGACCTGTTCACCGCACTGCGGAAAGGAACCGACCTGACCGGCGGCTCAAGCCCCAGCACCAGTGCGCCGCCGGCCCAGCCCACCACCGCGCCGGCGACGGCGGCCGCCCCGGTTCCGGCATACGACAAGACCATCCAGCCGGTCACGGTTGTCAATGCCAGCGGAGCGGCTGACCGCAACACCGAACTGCTGGCCGCGCTGACCGCGGCCGGCTATACCGATCTGGGCCAAAGCACGGCGGCCACCGCCGCGGCCACGACCATCAGCTACGGAAACGGGTTCCAGGACGTGGCCACGGACGTTGCCGCGTTGTTCCGGATTCCCGCCAGCGCATTGGTGGCTTCCCCCGGAGTCAGCGGTGTCCGGCTCAATGCCGGGTCTGATTTTGCTTCCGGAACGGCATATGGTCAATCGGCTCTCCCACCGGATATCGTGGCCAGCACGGCGGATCAGTCCGGGAAGTGCCTGACGGTCAACCCGGATATGTACCCGCAGGACTGACTGCCGGGGCCGCCGGCAGTTGCTACCAGATACTTACGCGGTCTGCGGGATCCAGCCACAGCAGGTCCGCTCCGGTAACGTCGAACGCATCATAAAACGCATCCAGATTGCGCACCACGGCGTTGCAGCGTAGCTCCGCGGGGGAATGCGGATCGATGGCCAGCCGCCGCAGGGCTTCTTCGGGTCGGATTTTGCTGCGCCAGCATTCGGCCCAGGAGAAGAAGAAGCGCTGCGCTCCTGTCATGCCTTCCAGCACCGGTGGTTCAGTGCCGTCCAAGCTCAGCAGATAGGCCTTGTGTCCGATCGTCAGGCCACCCAGATCGCCAATGTTTTCACCCAGCGTCAGTTCACCGTTGACAAATTGACCCGGCGCGGCGTCGGGACTGAGCACGCTGTACTGGTCCACCAGCTTTGACGTCAGCAGATCAAAGGCCTTCCGGTCGTCGTCGCTCCACCAGTTACGCAAGGCGCCGGCGCCGTCAAACTGTGAACCCTTGTCGTCAAAGCCGTGTCCTATTTCATGGCCAATGACGGCTCCGATGCCTCCGTAATTGGCGGCATCGTCCGCGGCCGCGTCAAAGAACGGGGGCTGCAGGATTGCGGCCGGGAACACCACCTCATTCATGGTGGGATTGTAGTAGGCGTTCACCGTCTGCGGGGTCATCAACCATTCGCTGCGGTCGATGGGGGCGCCGATCTTCGCCAACTGGCGTTCCAGCTCAAACTCGTTGCTGCGTTCCAGGTTGCCGGTCAAATCACCGGCATCGATGGCCAAAGCGGAATAGTCGCGCCACTTGTCCGGATATCCGATCTTGGGCGTGAACGCGGCAAGCTTCTCCAGCGCGCGCGCTTTGGTTTCCGCACTCATCCAGCCGAGGGCCGTGATGCTCTGCCGGTATGCCTCAATCAGATTGGCCACCAGCACCTCCATCCGAACCTTGTGGGTTTCCGGGAAATGTTGTGCCACATAGATCTGGCCGACGGCCTCACCCAATGACCCCTCCACCAACGCGACCCCACGCTTCCAGCGCTCCCGTATCTCCTCGGTGCCGCTGATGGTGGTGCCGTAGAATGCGAAGTTGGCGTCCACGAATCCGCTGGAGAGATAAGGAGCGGCTCCGGAGATGACGCGCATGGCCAGCCATTCCTGCCAGTCGCCCAACCTGTCCTCCACCAGCAGCCCGGACGCCCCGGCAAAAAATCCGGGAGTGAGGATGACGAGTTCGCCCGTTTTGTCCGCCGGCAGCTGCATCCCGGCGAACCACACCTCCAGGGCCGGAAACAGTGCCAGAGCCTCGGCGCGGGTCGTCAGGTTGTAGGTCTTCTGCGGGTCCCGCATGGTCACCTTGTCCCAGTGCGCCGCGGCGATCTCCGTCTCCAGCGCCATCACCCGCCCGGCCGCGGCGGCGGCATCCGGGACACCCGCCAATGTGAACATTCTCTGGATGTGCGGTACGTAGGCGGCCCGGATGGCGGCGTACTTCTCCTCGCGGTAATACGATTCGTCCGGCAGCCCGAGGCCACTCTGGTACAGATGCAGCAGGCAGCGCTGCGGATTCCCGGCGTCATTGCTGACATGGCCACCGAAAAGACCGGCATTGCCGGTGCGGTCGAGCCGGCCCATGACGGCAATCAGCTCATCCGTGCTGCCGGTGCCAAAAACGGACGCCAGCCGGGGCGACAGCGGAGCGGCACCCGCGGACTCAATGGCATCGAAGTCCATGAAACTGGCGTACAGGCCGCCGATCTTGTCCTGGAGCGGCTGGGCCCCGGCCGGGGCGGGATCGGCGGCAGCCTCGCGCACCGCGGCCGCTTCTTCGATAATGCCGCGGACGGCGGCTTCCGCGTCGTCCCGCAGCGAAACAAAGGAACCCGTCTGGGCACGGTCCGCGGGTATGGTCTCCCGGTCCAGCCACCCGCCGTTCACCCTCCGGTAGAGATCGTCCTGCGGCCGTACCGTCGGGTCTATGTTCCCGAGGTTGATCCCGCTTCGGCTGGTGCCGGCTTGCTGTGTTCCCGGAATGGTCATCGGCCATCTGCCTTCTGTACTGGGTGGATCCGCCGCTGGAGTGTTCCCAAGTGCTCACGGATTGCAGCGGGCGGGCTGGTTCACCATCATCCCATGCACCGTGTTAGGGTAAAAATGTGCGCACTGGAAAGCTCCTTCTTAGTTGCCGCGGCGAGGCCACATACCCGTTGTCCTGAACGTCTGTTCCCAAGGCGTCCGGTCGGCAGTTCGGGCGGCCGATCCCTCGCTGCGGTGTTTGCGTTGCCCCGGTCGACCTCCCTTCAGAGCGAACAGAATAGGCGACACCGATGCGAAACGCACAAAAGCCCTCCGGAATGCCGGTCCACCGTTACATTCCCTTTCAGCGGCAGATCAACGTCGATCTGCCGGACCGGACGTGGCCGGACAAGATCATCAGCAAGGCCCCGCGCTGGTGCGCTGTGGATCTGCGTGACGGGAACCAGGCCCTGATTGATCCGATGAGTCCGGCCCGCAAGCTGAAGATGTTCCAGCTGCTGGTCAGCATGGGATACAAAGAGATTGAGGTTGGCTTCCCCTCGGCCTCCCAGACGGACTTTGACTTTGTCCGCCAGCTCATTGAGGGCGGTCACATTCCCGACGATGTCACCATCCAGGTCCTGACCCAGGCGCGCGAGCACCTGATCGAGCGGACCTATGAGTCCCTGATCGGCGCGCGGGCGGCCATCGTTCACCTGTACAACTCAACCTCGGTCCTGCAGCGCCGCGTGGTTTTCAACCAGGATCAGGACGGCATACTGGACATTGCCCTGCAGGGGGCCAGGCTGTGCAGGAAATACGAAGAATCCCTCACGGACACGCTGATCACTTACGAATACTCGCCCGAGTCTTTTACCGGCACCGAGCCGGAGTATGCCGTACGGGTCTGCAACGCCATCGCGGATGTCTTCGAAGCATCCGCAGACAGCCAGGTTATTATCAATCTGCCGGCCACGGTCGAGATGGCTACTCCCAACGTCTACGCGGATTCCATTGAGTGGATGAGCCGCAATCTGCATCCCCGCGAGGGCATCATCCTGTCCCTGCATCCGCATAACGACCGCGGCACCGGCGTGGCGGCGGCCGAGCTGGGCTATCTGGCCGGCGCTGACCGGATCGAGGGTTGCCTGTTCGGCAATGGAGAGCGCACCGGCAACGTTGACCTGGTGACGCTGGGCCTGAACATGTTCAGCCAGGGCGTCGATCCGATGATCGATTTCTCCAACATCGATGAAATCCGCCGCACTGTCGAGTACTGCAACCAGCTGCCCGTGGGCGAACGGGTGCCCTACGGCGGAGATCTGGTCTTTACCGCCTTCTCGGGCTCGCATCAGGATGCCATAAAAAAGGGTTTCGAAGCGCTGGAGCACGACGCCATGGCAGCAGGCAAAGATGTGCAGGATGTGACGTGGGAGGTGCCGTACCTCCCGGTGGATCCAAAGGACCTGGGCCGCAGCTACGAAGCCGTGATCCGGGTGAACTCCCAGTCCGGCAAGGGCGGAGTGGCCTATCTGCTGAAAAATGAGCACAGCCTGGACCTGCCTCGTCGTGCGCAGATCGAGTTTTCCGGGGTCATCCAGAAGCGGACCGATACCGTGGGGGGGGAAGTCAGCGCCGCGCAGCTGTGGGCTACCTTTATGGACGAGTACCTGCCGGCCGACGACGGCGGCGCGAACCAGTGGGGGCGCTACACGCTGGGGCCGCTGACCACCCGGACCGACGACGACTCACAGATCACCCTGACCGCGAATATGACCATAGACGGCGTGCCGCACCGCCGCTCGGGTACCGGCAACGGTCCGATCGCCGCACTGCTGTCCATCCTGCATGATGACGGTGTGGATGTCCGGGTGCTGGACTACTCCGAACACGCGCTCAGCGAAGGCGGCAATGCCCGAGCCGCGGCCTACGTTGAGTGCGCCGTGGGAGAGCGGGTGTTGTGGGGCGTCGGAATCGATTCCAACACCTCCCTGTCGTCCCTGAAGGCCGTGATCTCCGCCGTCAACCGCGCCATCCGGGACAGCCAGGGCTGAGCCGCCGGCCGGGGGCCCGCCATTGCCACCGCCCCCGGCTGATCAGCATCCCATAGAGCGTGTCCTGCGTAACGTGCCCGTAGGGCATGCCCCGCCGGCTCCGCCTGCACGCCGGACAGGCGCACCGGTGGGACAATGGCTGAGTGTCCAGAAACTCTTTTGCCGCGCGCACCTACCGGGACGACGCCGTCGTGCTCCGGACACACAAACTCGGCGAGGCGGACCGCATCATCACCTTGCTAACCCGGCACCATGGTCAGGTCCGGGCGGTGGCCAAGGGCGTCCGCCGGACCAACAGTAAATTCGGCGCCCGGCTGGAGCCGTTCATGGTGGCCGATCTGCAGCTCGTTTCCGGCCGCAGCCTGGACATCGTCACGCAGGCCGTGTCCAAGGGCTCCTACGGGAGCGGGATTGTTGCAGACTACGACCGGTACACGGTGGCCGCCGTGATGGCCGAAACGGCCGAGCGGCTGACCGACGTGGACTCAGAGGCAGCCACCGCGCAGTACCTGCTGCTTGTCGGGGCCCTGGCCACACTGAGCCGCGGGGACCATGCCCCGGCGCTGATTCTGGATTCATACCTGCTGCGCGCGCTGGCTACCGGCGGCTGGGCACCGAGTTTCACCGACTGTGCGCGCTGCGGTGCCGCCGGCCCGCATGGGGCCTTTTCCGCCGGATTGGGCGGGGCGGTCTGTCACGACTGCCGCCCGCCCGGCTCGCCGTCGCCGGCCCCGGAGACAATGCTGCTGCTGGCGGCGCTGCTGTCGGGCCAATGGCCGACGGCGGATGCCTCGGCGCCGCAGCACCGGCGGGAAGCAGCCGGGCTGGTGGCGGTCTATTTGCAATGGCATCTGGAGCGCACCGTGCGCTCCCTCAAACTCGTGGAGCGTGCGTAACCTTGGCCCAGCCTTCCTCCCACAGGACCCGAAGCTCCAGGAACCCGGCTAAGCCCGCCGTCGTCGCACCGTGGCCGCATCCCTCCGGTGCGGCCATGCCGGCGGTGCCGGCGGAGTTGGTGCCCGCCCACGTGGCCATCGTGATGGACGGGAACGGGCGCTGGGCCAATCAGCGCGGGCTGCCCCGCATTGAAGGACATAAGGCGGGGGAGCCGGCCCTGTTGGATGTGATGGCCGGGGCCATTGAAATGGGCATCAAGTACGTCAGCGTGTATGCGTTTTCCACCGAAAACTGGAAGCGTTCGCCGGAGGAAGTCCGGTTCCTGATGGGATTCAACAAAGATGTGCTGCGCCGGCAACGCGACCAGCTGGACGCTTGGGGAGTGCGGGTGCGCTGGGCGGGCCGGAAACCACGGCTGTGGGGCTCGGTGATTAAGGAACTCGAGGTGGCCCAGGAGCGGACCCGGGACAATGACACGGTGACGCTGACCATGTGCGTCAACTATGGTGGCCGGGCGGAGATCGCCGACGCCGTGACAGCCATCGCCGAGCAGGTGTCGGCCGGGAAACTCAGTCCGCGCTCGATCACTGAAAAGACCATCCAACGCTTCATGTACGCCCCCGATGTGCCCGACGTTGATCTGTTCCTGCGCTCGAGCGGGGAACAACGGCTGTCCAATTTCATGCTTTGGCAGTCCGCCTACGCAGAGTTCGTTTTCATGGACAAGCTCTGGCCGGACGTGGACCGGCTCACGCTCTGGGAGGCGGTGGACGAGTACGCCCGCCGGGACCGCCGGTACGGCGGCGCAGCGGATGCGGCCGCAACAAACACCGGTTAGACGCCCACAACCGGTAGATCAAACGGCGCACCGGTTGGATGGGAGACTACACCGCGCATCAGTTTGCCGCAAGACCCCTACCAACGACCAGAATGGTTGGCCGAGGAGAAAATAGACGAAATACCTGCGGAATGGGGGACTGCTCCGGGCGATTCCGCGATTCGGAGCCACAGGCCGGAAGGTGAGTTTTTGGATTGGGGTTTCACATGTTCGACGTGATCATTAGCGGCGGTGGCCCGACGGGGATGATGCTGGCCAGCGAGTTGCGGCTGCACGACGTGGCCGTGCTCGTGCTGGAGAAGGACGAGGAGCCGAGCAAGGCGGTCCGCTCGCTCGGCCTGCACCCGCGCAGCATCGAGATCATGGACCAGCGCGGGCTGCTGGACCGGTTCCTCGCACACGGGCAGCAGTATCCCGGCGGCGCCGGCCGCTTCGCCGCGATCGACAAACCCCGGCCGGCGAACCTGGACACCGCACACGGCTACGTCCTCGGCATCCCCCAGCCGGTCACAGATCGCCTGCTGGCCGAGCGTGCCGGCGAGCTCGGCGCACAGATCCGCCGCGGGTGCGAGGTGACAGGTGTCGAGCAGGACGAGGACGGGGTGAGCGTCGAGCTCGCCGACGGCACACGGCTGCGCTCACGCTGGCTGGTCGGCTGCGACGGCGGACGCAGCCTGGTGCGCAGACTGCTCGGGGTCGGCTTCCCCGGCGAGGCCGCCAAGACCGAGTGGCTCCTCGGCGAGGTGGAGTTGACCGCCCCGCCGGACGAGCTGGCCGAGGTGGTGGACGAGGTGCGCAAGACCCACAAGGGGTTCGGCCTCGGCCCCGCCGGAAGCGGCCTGTACCGCGCCGTCGTGCCCGCGGCGGCCGTGGCCGAAGATCGCTCCGTCCCGCCGACCCTGGAGGAGTTCCGGACGCAGCTGCGGGTCTACGCGGGCACCGACTTCGGCGTCCACTCACCGCGCTCGCTGTCCCGTTTCAGCGACGCCACCCGGCTTGCCGAACGATACCGGGTAGGCCGGGTTCTCCTCGCCGGCGACGCGGCGCACGTCCACCCGCCGCTGGGAGGGCAGGGTTTGAACCTCGGCATCCAGGACGCCTTCAACCTCGGCTGGAAGCTCGCCGCCGAGGTCAACGGGTGGGCACCGGACGGGCTGCTGGACAGCTATTACGCCGAGCGTCACCCGGTCGCCGAAGACGTGCTGACCAACACCCGCGCCCAGAGCGAGCTGCTCTCCCCCGAGCCCGGCCCGCAGGCCGTGCGCCGGCTGCTGACCGAGCTGATGGACTTCGAGGACGTCAGCCGTTTCCTGGCCGAGAAGATCACCGCGATAGGGGTCCGCTACGACTTCGGCGAAGGACCCGAGCTGCTCGGCAGACGACTGCGCGACATCCCTCTGTCGCGGGGCCGTCTCTACGAGCTCACTCGCGAAGGCCGCGGGCTCTTGCTGGACCAGACCGGTGAACTCTCCGTGACAGGATGGAGGGATCGGATCGACCACGTCGCGGACGTCAGCGGGGAACTGGACGCGCCCGCGGTCCTGCTCCGACCGGACGGCCACGTCGCATGGATCGGCGATAACCAGAACGACCTGCTCCGCCACCTGCCGACATGGTTCGGAGCCGCCTCCGAGTGCGCCGGAGACGTTCACGATCGCCATGTCTGACGTGCCGCGCCCTGGTTGGCGGGCAGGGCCGGATCAGCGTGGCGCTGATCCGGCCCTCCTCATCAGTCCCCAGCACCAGCTTGAGCTGTTGGAATTCCGGTCCAAGGAAGTCCTCGATCCAGCCCCCGTGCCATTTCCGGTCCGTTCCTCCGTGAGGGCGCCCGCTACAGCCGGCCCTGCTTTCCTCACTGGGCGCCTCCCTTCGCTGGCGGCTCTCCGACGCCCCCGCCCTGGGCGATCACATAGCCGAGGATCCAGCGCCGCAGGCGATCGTAAGCCAGGTCCCGCACCGGTTGTCCGGACAGCAGCACGTCATGGAGACCGCCGTCGATCTTTTCCACGCTCACGCTCGCTCCCAGTCCCAGTGCACGGGCCGCCATGGTCCGCGTATCCAGCACCACGTCGGCTGAGTACATGCGTTCGTTCCAGAACGGACCGTTCATGCTGCGGGCGGACATCAGGACCAGGACCGGCACTTCGATTCGCAGCCCCTTGGCCACCTGAGCGTGACCGGCGAGGATGGCGTGCATCCAGCCAACGCGGATCGGAAAGGCCTTGGGCGGCCGCATGTCCTGGTCCAGGTCCCACTCGCCGCCTGCGGCGGAGCTGATGCTGCGCCAGTAGAAATTCCGCTCCGGCAGCCGCATCCGGTGCTCCGGCCAACGGCGCGCGAACGGTGCCACCATGGCATACAACACGTGCCTCGCCAGGGGGCCGCCGTGCAGCTCCAACCAGGGGCTGTTCAGGATGAGGTGGCTCACGGTCCCCGGAAAACGGCTGGCCCAGAGGGCCGCGACCAAGCCGCCGTGGAATGCCCCATCAGGGCAATCCGCGGGCCGGCAGAGGTACCGGTGGATCCCTGCTTTTCTGCGGGGGCGTCGTCTGTTTCGCCGGTCGTGCCACCTGATTCCCCCGTCGCGCCGTGGCTTTTCGTATCCGCGGCGACGGCTGACAGGGCAAGCCGCAGCTCGGGATCGTAATCGCGCAGGTCGCTGACGAACCCTCCGAGGTCGCCGCTTCGCAGGCTCCGGCCGTGGTTGTGCATGTCGAGGGCATAAAAGGCAATACCGAGACCGCTGAAGAATCTGGCAAGGTCCGTGTTGAAAAAATAGTCGCTCCAGCCGTGCAGAAACAACAGCGAGGTGCCTGTCCCCCCAACAGTCGACGACGAGCCGGTCGAAGACACGCCGTCGGACGGCGGCAGGTAACGGATCAATGTGGCGATCCTCGGTCCGGCGCACGGACGGCCGCCGGCCACAGCAATGGCGGAAGCTTCCAGCACGGTCGATTCGAATCCCTCGCCCAGGATGCCGTCCGGTCGCCAGCGTTGTTCTACCGCCATTGGTCAGCTCGCTCCCGCGGCAGCGGTGCGTCCTGCACTGCGGCCGGAGAAGAGGCAGCCGCCCAGGAACGTCCCTTCCAACGCGCGGTAGCCGTGCACGCCGCCGCCGCCGAATCCGGCGGCCTCGCCGGCGGCGAAGAGGCCTGGGACGGGCGTGCCCGCCGCCGTCAGAACCCGGGACTGCAGATCCGTCTGGATCCCGCCCAAGCTCTTGCGCGTCAAAACGGAGAGCCTGACGGCGATGAGCGGGCCGTGTTCGGAAGCCAGCAGCTCGTGCGGTGGCACCACCCGCATGAGCTTGTCCGTTGCAAACCGGCGCGCCTCGCGGATCGCGTTGAGCTGGCTGTCCTTACCGAGACCACTGTGCACCTGCAGGTCCCGGGCTGCGATCAGGTCATGAAGCTTCTGGCCGTCGATCAGGTCTTCGCCGGTCAGTGTGTTCATTTTCGCGGCCAGTTCCTGCGCGTTCCCGGCCTGGACGAAGTCCACACCTTGATCCAGGAATTTCTGCACGGGGCCGACCGATCCCGGCAGAGCCCGCTTGGCGAGCAGCATGAGGTCACGGCCCGTGAGGTCTGGGTTCTGCTCCGAACCGGAGAGCGCAAATTCCTTATTGATGATGGTCTTGTTCAGGACGAACCAGGAGTGTGAGAAACCCGTATCCACAATGTGGCGCAGGGCGCCGAGCGAATCGAAGCCGGGGAACAGCGGCACCGGCAAGCGTTTGCCGGTGGCATCGAGCCACAGGGGGGATGGGCCGGACAATATGCGGATACCGTGCCGCGGCCAGACCGGGTCGTAGTTGTGGATTCCTTCGGGGTAATGCCACATCCGGTCCGTATTGATGATCGAGCCACCGGCATCCGCAACCGCGTCCTGGAATGCGCCGTCCACCGAGTCTGGGACGCCGGCGATCATGTATGCGGGAGCCCTGCCGCCTGGCCATTGCCGCCGGACCAAGTCATGGTTGCCGCCGATTCCACCGGTGCTGACGATCACTGACCGGCCGGTGGCGGTAAAAGTTCCGATGACTCTGCGCGAACTTTTCCCGCCGCGGTCCGCGGGCGAGGTCTCCAGCACTTCGCCGCGGACGCCGGTGACCGTCCCCGCCGTCGTGCCCGCCGGCGTCGTGCCCGTTGTTATCAGAGCGGTAGCGCGATGCCGGAACGCATAGCGCACCCGTCCCTCGGTGACTCCCTCGGCAAGTTTGCTGAGGAACGGTTCCACCAGGCCCGGACCGGTGCCCCAGACCACATGAAAGCGGGGAACGGAGTTTCCGTGACCCTGCGCATCGTAGCCGCCGCGCTCGGCCCACTGGACCAAGGGGAAGAACCGGACACCAAGGGAATGCAGCCACGCCCGTTTCTCCCCTGCGGCAAAGTCGACGTAGGCCTTGGCCCATTCGCGCGCCCAATGGTCCTCCGGTCGATTGAAGGCAGCGGAACCCATCCAATCATTCAGCGCGAGCTCCCTACTGTCCTTTACCCCCAGGTGCCGCTGCTCGGGGGAGTCGACCAGGAATATTCCGCCGAAGGACCAATGCACCTGGCCGCCCAGCGAAGCCTCCGGCTCCTGATCCAGAATGAGCACCGACCGGCCTGCGTTGTAAGCCTCTGCCGCCGCGACAAGTCCGGACAGCCCTGCGCCGAGAACTATGACATCGGCACGCAGACCGCCCGCATCTTCGGTGATACCCATGGGGCAATGCTAATGCCCGTTCCTGCAGCCCGTTCCTGCAGCACGCGGCAGCAAGCGGCGCAGCAGCAAGGACGCCGCGGCGGCGAGCGGTTTGGAGTTGACGTCCGGAGACGGAAAACTGGTAACCATGCGCCTCTACCCGACCTTTTTCCGCGTCTGCTTCTCCTGGATGGACGCCGAACGCGCCCACAGAATCGGATTTTCCCTGATCAAAGCCGCCCATACGGCGGGTACGGGGACGGTGCTGCGCGCCCTGACCCGGCCGCCGCTTGCCCTGCAGACGGAGGCCATGGGGCTGACCTTTCCGTCGCCGTTTGGGCTGGCTGCCGGATTCGACAAGGAAGGGCTCGGGATCGAGGCCCTCGCGGATCTGGGGTTCGGCCACATCGAGGTCGGAACCATCACCGGGGCCGCGCAGCCCGGGAACCCCCGGCCGCGGCTTTTCCGCCTGGTTGAGGACCGTGCGGTGATCAACAGGATGGGCTTTAATAACGACGGCGCCGCGGCCGTCGCGCCGCGGCTGAAGACCGCGCGGCGCCGGCTGGAACGACGGTACCCCACACGGCGGCCGTTGATCGGCGTCAATATCGGTAAGACAAAGAACGTTGATCTCGCCGACGCGCTGCAGGATTACCTGATCAGCGCACGCGCCATGGCGCCGTCGGCGGATTATCTGGTGGTTAACGTCAGCTCACCGAATACGCCCGGGCTTCGGCTGTTGCAGAATGTTGAATCGCTGCGGCCGTTGCTGGTGGGCGTGCGGGAGGCGGCGGACGGAGCGGCCGGCCGGCATGTGCCGCTGCTGGTGAAGATTGCCCCGGACCTCTCCGATGAGGACATTGACGACGTGGCGCGGTTGGCGCTTGATCTGCAGCTCGACGGCATCATCTGCACCAACACCACGATAGCCCGCGCCGGCCTGATCTCCGGCTCGGCGAAGGTTGCCGACTGCGGGGCCGGCGGCCTCTCCGGAGCGCCGCTTAAACAGCGCTCACTGGGCGTGCTTAAACGTGTGAAGGCAGCGGCGGGGGAACGCCTGACCCTGATTTCGGTGGGGGGAGTGGAGAACGCCCACGAGGTGCAGGAGCGGCTGGATGCCGGCGCTTCACTGGTTCAGGGCTATACGGCGTTTCTCTACGAGGGTCCGTTCTGGGCGGCCAGGATCAACAAGCAGCTTGCCGCACGGAAGCGGAGATTTTAAGCCACGCGCGTCCCGGGGCTTTGGGTCTTGGCCGGATCCCGCTCCACGCTGGTGCCGAGGGCGTCGTCGATGCGGGACATCTGCTCCGCAGGGATCTTCACCCCGGAGGCCCTTACATTCTCGGCCACCTGCTCCGGACGCGACGCCCCGACCAGTGCCGTTGCGACATTCGGATTCGCCAGCACCCAGGCAATGGCAAGCTGGGACATCTTCAGCCCCAGTTCATCGGCGATCGGCCGCAGCTTCTGCACCCGGGTGAGCACATCGTCGGCCATGAATCCGGAGATCGTGTTTTGGCCGCCCTTTTCATCGGTGGCCCGGGACCCCTCCGGAGCCGGCTGGCCCGGCAGATACTTTCCGGATAGCACTCCCTGTGCCATCGGCGACCAGACGACCTGTGAGATGCCCAGCTCCTTCGACGCCGGAACCACCTCGGCCTCGATCACCCTCCACAGCGCAGAGTACTGCGGCTGATTGGACACGATGGCGAATCCTGCCTCTTTGGCGAGTGCCTGGCCATGGCGCAGCTGCTGTGCGGACCATTCGGATACGCCGATGTACAGCGCCTTGCCGGCACGGACGACGTCGGCAAAGGCCTGGATGGTCTCTTCCAAGGGTGTCTCATGGTCATAGCGGTGGGCCTGATAGAGATCCACGTAGTCCATCTGGAGGCGGCGCAGAGAGCCATTGATGCCCTCCATAATGTGCTTCCGGGACAGCCCGGTGTCGTTCGGGCCCTTAGGCCACACCGGCCAGTAGACCTTCGTGAAGACTTCCAGTGATTCCCGCCGCTGGCCTTTCAACGCTGTGCCGAGGACTTCCTCGGCGGCGCCGTTGGCGTAAGCATCGGCGGTATCAAACGTGCTGATGCCGGCATCCAGTGCCGCCTGCACACACGAGGCCGCGACGTCGTTCTCGATCTGGGAACCGTGCGTGAGCCAGTTGCCGTACGTGATTTCGGTGATTTTCAGGCCGGACCGGCCAAGGTATCGGTATTCCATCCGGCAAGCCTAGCGGCTAGCGCATCCTCCGGCGACGATACCGGCGAACAGTACGATTGCGCCGCATGATGGGGCGCTGATGCTGCGCCTATTCCAGTGACCCAGCCAGCCCCGGGAGGACCGGGCCCACGGCCGAAAGGAACACGGACATACCGCCCCTGGCTTTTCTCCGCGTTGAGTGCCCACGGACAGGACCTCGTTGTTCATTTTGGACCCGGCGCTGGAGTCGGCGGCGTAACGTCGACCCATGACCGCCACCGATGCCGACCCTTCGCCACGGTTTCCGCGATGCAACCGCCCGGGCCAACCCGACTGGTCTTCAACCAGCCGCCGCCGCGGGTGGACAATCAACGAGTTTACGGCGAACGTCCCGCTGACCGAGTACAGCAAATACGGGCGGCGGATTGACGAAGTGGAGCACCACTCGTCCTACCAGCGCATCATCGCCAGGCCGTGGCCGCCGGCGCGCATACGTCGGCGTGGGCCGACCCCGGCGCGGCCGCGACGACCGCACGGGCCGCGGCGTGGCGCTGGAGTCAGAGGCCGCTAGGGCCGTGGTAAGCATGCGCCTGATGCGGGCCCTTATCGACGACGGCGGCCCCACCGAACGCGCGTTCCGTCGCCTTGCGACGGCGGTCGCCAAGTTCTGGGTCTGCAAACGCGGGCCGAACCACCCGCATGAGGCCGCGGGATGCCTGGGCGGGAATGGGTATACCGAAGATTTCCCGCTGGCCATCCGCTACCGGGAACGGCGGGTCATTCTCGCCGGGATTTTGTCGCCGACGTGACAGCGGACCGTTACAAGTTACTCGGACGATACGTGTCGGATAGGGACAGCCGCCGGAGTATCGGGCCCCTTTAGGCGGAACCTAATTTAACCTCTTGACCCTATTTAACCGCTTGGCCGCGCTTGACCAGTGGTTTGGGCAGCCGCAGCCGCCGGAACTGCAATGAGCGCATGGTGCCATACCAGGTGACCCCGGAATCAACGGAACCGAACTTCTCGCGGAGCCGCCGCTTGAGTTTGCGGGAGAGGAACACCGAATCGACGGCCACGGCAAGCACCATGACCCAGAAGATGCCGAACACGATGATCTGCGTATTGCTGGTCACCGGAATCACCAGGGACAAGATCACAATGGCAAGCGCCGCGAACATCACATATTCACCGAGGCTGAAACGTGAATCCACGAAATCGCGCGCAAAGCGCTTCTGCGGGCCCTTGTCGCGGACCGGCAGGAAACGCTCTTCACCGGTGTCCAGGGCGCGGCGCATCCGGGCTTGATCTTCCCTGCGGGCGTCGCGCTGGGCCACCTTCGCCGCCCCGCGGTCGTTGGGAACGAGCGGACGCTGGTTGGCGGCTTCCCTTTCCCTACGGGTCGGAGTGGGCGTGCCTTTGGCCGCCTGCGGGTTGGTCGGCCGGGCGGCTGCCTGCGCAGCGAGTTCATCGGCGACGGACTGGGCTGAGGGGGCATCTTTTTTACGTCCAAACACCACCTTAGAATACCCTGCTTACGCCCCGGGGGTTGACGGCCAGGCGGACGACGCCCGGCTGCGCCCATCTTGGCCGCCCTATCGGGCCCGGGTAGGGTGGCGCTCATGAATGAAGATCCCGAAACGACCGATTCGAATATCCCGACCGAAGCAGTGGCGGCCACCGCAAGCCGCCCTGGGGTCGACGTCGACGCCCTGCGCGGCAGCGTCAAGCGGGACTTCCGGGCCACCGTGGCGAAGCTGGTGGATCTGGTCGGCATCCCCGGCATCGCCTGGGATGCCTTTGATCCCGCGGAACTTGACCGCAGTGCCGCGGCCGTCGCCGCCCTGATCCGTTCGTCCGGCCTGGAGGACGTCCGCGTTCTGCGCGTTCCCAAGGCGGACGGGACCGCCGGTGGACCCGCCGTCGTCGCCCGCCGCCCACCGCTGCCGGGCAAAGCAACCATCCTGCTGTACGCCCATCACGATGTGCAGCCGCCCGGCGAGGCCGCGCTGTGGGACTCCCCGCCGTTTACCGCCGTGGAGCGGGACGGCCGGCTCTTTGGCCGGGGAAGCGCGGATGACAAGGCCGGAATTCTGGCGCACATCGGCGCGCTTCGGGCAGTGAGCGAGGTCCTGGGGGATGATTTCGGGCTGGGTGTCACCTTGTTCATCGAGGGCGAGGAAGAGGCGGGTTCGCCCACGTTCCGGACCTTCCTGGAGACCTATCAGGACGAGCTCCGGGCCGATGTGATCGTCGTGGCGGATTCTGGGAACTGGGCGGTGGGCGTCCCGTCCCTGACAACCAGTCTGCGCGGGCTGGTGGACGGGACCATCGAGGTCCGCGTGCTCGAACACGCCGTACATTCGGGCATGTTCGGCGGTCCGGTGCTGGATGCGCCCACCCTGCTGTCACGGTTGATTGCCACCTTGCACGACGACGACGGCTCGGTCGCGATTGCGGGCCTTGTCGCCGTGGACCACACCGACGTCGATTATCCGGAGGAAACGTTCCGGGCGGACGCTTCCGTACTAAAGGGCGTGCGGCTCGCCGGGACGGGTTCGCTAACGTCCCGGCTGTGGACGAAACCCGCTTTGTCGATCATCGGCATGGACGTGCCGTCCGTGGCCCTGAGTTCGAATACGCTGCTGCCGTGGGCGCGGGCGAAGTTCAGTTTGCGGCTGGCGCCGGGGCAGGACACCGGGGAAGCCATGGAGTCCGTCCGCCGTCATCTGGACCAGCATGCACCCTTCGGTGCGCAGGTGACCTTCACCCCGGGGGAGCAGGGCCAGGCCTTCGCCGCCGACACCGAGGGGTCCGCGGCCCGGGACGCACTGTGGGTGCTGGGCACATCTTGGGGGGTCCGCCCGGTGCAGAGCGGAATGGGCGGCTCCATCCCGTTCATTCCTGACCTGCAGGAGTTGTTTCCTGCCGCCCAGATCCTGATCACCGGCGTCGAGGACCCGGATTCCAGGGCGCACAGCGCGAACGAGTCGCTTCACCTTGGGGATTTTGAACACGCCATTCTGGCCGAGGCGCTGCTGCTGGCGACGCTAAACGGCGAATCTTAATGGCGAAGCGGTGAGCGGCGCGGAGCAAGGAATCGCCGGGCCGGAGCGGTAAAGCGATCCGCGCCCGGCGCTGCAAGGGGGGTGCGGTCCCGCGGGACAGGGCGCCACGGGAACAGATTGCGCAGAAAACAGGTTTCAACGGTTACGGGCGGTGTAGCGCCGGACGTAGCATGTAATAGTCACCCACGTTAGGAATAACCATGAGCACCACGACCCCCGAAGAGACCACCACCTCAGATTTGTCCACGGAGCCGCAGGTACACGGTGTGAACCTCACCGATGTCGCCGCCGGCAAAGTCCGCAGCCTGCTCGAGCAGGAAGGGCGCACCGATCTGCGTCTGCGGGTAGCCGTGCAGCCCGGTGGATGCTCCGGGCTGATCTATCAGCTGTACTTCGATGAGCGGCTGCTCGACGGCGACGCCGTCCGCGACTTTGACGGAGTGGAAGTTGTCATCGACAAAATGAGCGTGCCCTATTTGGACGGCGCCGCCATTGACTTCGAGGACACCATCTCGAAGCAGGGCTTTACCATTGATAACCCGAATGCGGGCGGTTCCTGCGCCTGCGGGGATTCATTCCACTAATGTCCCGCCCGGCCCGGCAGAACCACAGTGCTCCGCAAAAACTACTAGGCTCAAGAGCGTCGCGGCATAACGTTGGCCGAACCGCGCCGACCCACGGGGGACATATGCACATTTTCCTGTGCGTGGGCGGTAAGCTCTACAACGAGTAGTAAACCAAGATTCGCACCTGCGGCCGGATGCCGCTTGGAGCACCAAGAGGAAGGGCCGTCTGTGAGTTCGCAGGACCGTACCGGCAGCCGACGTGCAAAGTTCATTCCGATAACCGGATTGCTCATCATTGGCGCGTTGGCTTTGACTGGATGTACCGCAGAGTCGAAAAACGGCTGGTTGCCGTCCCAGCGTAATGTCACGAACCACACCGGCCGGGTTATAGACCTGTGGGTCAATTCGTGGATCACGGTCATGATTGTCGGTCTCATTACTTGGGGCCTGATGATTTGGTGCATTATTGCGTATCGCCGGCGGAAGAATACCGTGGGTTTCCCGCGACAGATCAGTTATAACCTGCCGCTGGAAATCTTCTACGTGGTCATTCCGCTGTTCATGGTGATGGTGTTCTTCTATTTCACGGACGTGGACCAGCAGTCGCTTGACGCCCGCGATCCCGCCCCGGCCGTTACCATCGATGTGCGCGGCAAGCAGTGGTCCTGGGACTTCAACTACGTTTCACGCCCCGACATCTCGGGCAACGACATCAAGGAAAGCGTCTACGAGGGCGGTACCCAGATCCATCTGGACGGATCCCCGGTAGACCAAAACACGTTGCCCACGCTGTACCTGCCGGTGAACAAATCGGTGGAACTGCAGTTGAATTCGCGCGACGTGATCCACTCGTTCTGGGTTCCGGCCTTCCTGCGCAAGCTGGATATCATTCCCGGCAAAACGAACTATCTGACCCTTACACCCACGGCGATCGGCACCTACGACGGCAAGTGCGCCGAACTCTGCGGTGAATACCACTCCGAAATGCTGTTCCGCGTCAAGGTGGTCTCCGAAACGGACTTCCAGCAGCACTTAGCGAGCCTGAAAACGGCCGGCTTCACCGGTACGCTTGATAATAAGTACGACCGCAATCCAAATCTGAACCAAAAGTAAGGGGGCGGAAAATGTCGACCTACGAGTATTCCGCGACCGAGGCCGCAACGCTGGCACCGCGCGTGGTACCGGTTTCCAAAGGACGCATCGTCGTCAACTGGATCACCTCAACTGACCACAAGACCATCGGGTACATGTACCTGATCGCATCATTCGTCTTCTTCTGCCTGGGCGGCGTGATGGCCCTGCTGATCCGTGCCGAGCTGTTTGAGCCGGGCATGCAGATTCTGCAGACCAAAGAGCAGTACAACCAGCTGTTCACCATGCACGGCACCGTGATGCTGCTGATGTTCGCCACACCCCTCTTCGCCGGTTTCGCGAATGTGATCATGCCGCTGCAGATTGGGGCGCCGGACGTTGCCTTCCCGCGCCTCAACGCCTTGGCCTTCTGGTTTTTCCTCTTCGGCAGCACCATTGCGGTGTCGGGCTTTATCACGCCGCAGGGTGCTGCGTCCTTCGGCTGGTTCGCCTACGCGCCGCTGTCCAATACGACGTTCAGCCCGGGCGTCGGCGGTGACTTGTGGGTTTTCGGGCTCGCCCTTTCCGGGTTCGGCACCATCCTCGGCTCCGTCAACTTCATTACGACCATCATCTGCATGCGTGCCCCAGGTATGACCATGTGGCGGATGCCCATCTTCACCTGGAATACGCTGATCACCGCCATCCTGGTCATGATGGCCTTCCCGCCCCTGGCGGCAGCTCTCTTCGCACTCGGCGCGGACAGGCGGTTCGGTGCCCATATCTTTGATCCGGAAAACGGCGGAGCCGTGCTCTGGCAGCACCTGTTCTGGTTCTTTGGGCACCCTGAGGTCTATATCATCGCCCTGCCGTTCTTCGGGATCGTGTCGGAAATCTTCCCCGTCTTCAGCCGTAAACCGATCTTCGGCTATAAGGGCATTGTCTATGCGACCATTGCCATTGCCGCGCTATCCGTGACGGTGTGGGCACACCACATGTACGTGACTGGGTCGGTTCTGCTGCCCTTCTTCTCGTTCATGACCATGCTGATTGCGGTCCCAACAGGTGTGAAGTTCTTCAACTGGATAGGCACGCTCTGGCGCGGTTCGCTGACGTTCGAAACGCCGATGCTGTGGAGCCTTGGTTTCCTGGTGACATTCCTGTTCGGCGGTCTGACGGGTATCATTCTGGCCTCTCCGCCGCTGGACTTCCATGTGTCGGACACATACTTCGTGGTGGCGCATTTCCACTACGTTGTATTCGGCACCGTGGTCTTCGCGATGTTCGCTGGATTCTACTTCTGGTGGCCCAAGTGGACGGGCAAGATGCTCAACGAGCGGCTCGGCAAGATCCACTTCTGGATGCTCTTCATGGGTTTCCATGGCACCTTCCTGATCCAACACTGGCTGGGCGTGATTGGCATGCCGCGCCGGTACGCGGACTACATGCCGGAGGATAACTTCACCTGGATGAATCAGTTCTCCACGATCTCCTCCTTCGTCCTCGGCGCCTCCATGATCCCCTTCTTCTGGAATGTCTACATCACCTGGCGCAGCAGCAAGCGGGTTGAAGTGGACGATCCGTGGGGCTTTGGTGCCTCCTTGGAGTGGGCGACGTCCTGCCCTCCGCCGCGCCACAACTTCACGTCCCTGCCACGCATCCGGTCGGAGCGTCCGGCTCTCGATCTGCATCACCCGGAACTGGCGCAGCAGCACACACCCTCGTCCCCCGGCCCCTTAGCCGCAGTGCTGGGTTCGGCTGATCAGAAGGATACGGAGCAGTGAAGGTAGAAGCATGGCTCTTCGGAGCACTCGGTTACTTTTTCGCCCTCGTCGGTGTCGTCTACGGCTTCTTGGTCAAGTGGCAGGAGCCGGTCGGCTTCCTGGCCCTCATCCTGGTTGGCGGTCTGGCTTGGATGATCGGTTCCTATCTCCGCTTCACCGCCAAACGAGTTGGGATGCGGCCCGAGGACCGAAATGACGCCGAGATTCACGAAGGCTCCGGCGAACAGGGGCACTTCAGCCCCTGGAGCTGGTGGCCCCTGGTGCTTGGCTTGGCGTGTGCGGCCGGATTCCTCGGCATGGCCGTGGGGTTCTGGATCGTCTTCATCGGCGGCGGTCTTGCGGTCATCGCGCTGGTCGGCTGGGTCTTCGAATACAGCCGCGGAGACCACGCGCACTAGGCGCGACGGATCAGGAGCGTCACCGGGTCCAGGCGTTGACAAAAAGGCGGGTTCCACCGGAAGGTTGGGGCCCGCCTTGCGCGTGTCCTGCGCTATCGGGGTTTCAGGTCCTTTCCGTGCGGCTTCTGGTGCCCCGGCCCGGTGACGGGACCGGGTACCTCCGGCTCCCGTCCCTGAAGCAACCGATCCCGCTGAAGCCGCAGTGCCGGCCGTGGCGGGATCGACCGCCTACGATCAGTCGGGACCATGGACGAGGTCGGTGGAGAGCAGATCCGCCAGGGCGTCCAGAGCGGTTCTGACGGCGAGGTCGTCATGCCCGATGTCCGGCACGGACAGGACAACCTCACAGCCGCAGCCAAAATCCGCCGTCATGACCTGCAGCAATGACGTTGCGTCCACGGCCGGCTGTCCCGGCTTGGCCAGGGTGACCGGCAGGCCGGTCCGCGTCACGGCACGGACGAAAACCGCCGCCGGGCGGGCGTGTAGTCCGATGGCGGCGGTAACGGTGGCATTCCGGATGTACATCAAGGCTCCTTGCATAGTGGCAGTGCTGTAAAAACACTAGCCGCCATCTAGAGGCTAGGACGGCGACGGCGGATTTTCGGGTCAAGTTTCCGGCTGCCAGTTCAGATTCTTCCGCGAGGTTGTCGAGGATCGTTGGTAGTTGCGGCTGGCCTCTTGCAGTGGGCCAGATTCTGGGGTGGTGAGTTGAGCGAGTCCGATGCATAGGAGGCGGTCGTGGGCGCGGGTTTGGCTCAAGGAGAATGCCGCTTGCAGGATCGCGATGTCATAACGGTAACCCGCGGCGGAGACGTAGAAGTGATTGAAAACCCCCGTGGTCCTCAGGATCCACTGATACGCGCGGCCGTCACCGGAGTGGCGTTTCTCATGCGGAACGGGTTCGTCTTCTCCTGCGCGGCTGATGAACAGAATCCCTTCATCACCGGTGAAATTGGCCAGGTGCTGATGCATCACGTCGGCCTACGTTCAGATACATTCAATCTATGCTTTCCACTTCAACACGACATGCTCGGAAACGACATCGGACACAGTGCGCGGTATGGTCCTGACAGGCTCCTGTCAGGGGCAGCTACCACAACTAGCCAACCACCGTGCTCACACGGTTACAACACGGGTCCGAGGACACCGTCACGCGCCGACCGGAGCCGCCCCACAAACTGACACCCGCCGCACGGCTCGTCGGGCCGGGGTGTAACCCCGTTAGTGTTAGGGCAGACAATTGAACGGAGGAACAGCAGATTGGCCTATCCCGCAGCAAAGATACCCGGTGAAATTGTCCGGAACTCCGGTACGGCGATTCACGTACAGCTGCGCGAACTGCTGCGCAGCTTCATAGCCGCGACGCTGGCCCCCGGCGCGGCCTTCCCGTCAGAACGCGACCTCGCCCTTCGGTTCTCGCTGGCGAGGATGACCGTACGGCAGGCCATCGATTCGCTGGTGGACGAGGAAGTGCTCGACCGGGTCGTCGGACTGGGCACCTTCGTGACCCGGCCAAAGTTTGACCTTCAGGTCAAACTGACCTCCTACAGCGAGGAAATGGAGCGCCGCGGCATGGTTCCCGCGGCCAAGGTCCTGAGCTTTGAGCAGATCGGTGCCACGGCGCTGCTGGCCCGCGAGCTGCAGCTGGAGGAAGGACAGCCGGTGATCCGCTTCCGCCGCCTTCTGCTGGCCGACGGCGAGCCCATGAGCGTTGACGAGAACTTCATTCCAGCGCACCGGGTTCGGGGAATTCTCGACGACCCGCCGCCGTCGTCCTTGTACAACGTGCTCAGCGAACGGTACGGGCTGGTTATGGAGTGGGGGGAGGACACCATCGAGGCGACGGCCGCCTCGCCGTCCATCGCCCGGCTGCTCAAGGTGGATGTAGGCGACCCGCTGCTGAAGCTTCAGCGCCATGCATTCGTTTCACGGGCCATGGTCGACTTCTCCGTGTCGTTTTACCGCGCCGACCGATATAAGCTCTGGGTGCCCCTGCAACGGCCCGGTGGCCGGAGCCGGAGGGCGTATTCGGCCCGGTCCCATAACGGCTAAGAGGGGGACGTCAGGGGCCCGTGCAAGCGTAAGGGCTGAACAGCAGCGCGCTGCCCCGTAAGCGGGTCATCCGCGCAACAAACGCACAATAAGAAGGAGCGGTGTCCGGACATCCCGGGCACCGCTCCTTTCGGCGTTGATAACCGCCGTCTTAGCGGGTTTCTAGTGTGAAACCTCTTTGAGCCTTTCCGGTTCCTCGATCTGCTCATGGACGGGTGCATGAGCGTGAGCGGCCTCCAGCTCAGCGGGTGTGGCCGGCGCAACACGGTCTTCGAAGAATAGCCGGCTGATAATGGCACGTCGGCGTTCCTGCTTCGTGACAACGCCGTTTCCGTTCGGAACGCCGTCGCTGGGCTCGGGGGATTCGTAACCCACGAGCTTGTAGCGCTTGTAGTCATCCAACTGCGCATGGACTTCCTGGTACTCGCCGTGCGGGAGCCGGACAATCCGGCCCGTCTCGCGGCCGTGCAGGGCGATCTCGCGGTCCTTCCGCTGCAGCGCCAAAGCGATGCGCTTGGTGACCGTGAACGCAATAATCGGGCCAATGAAAAACAGCGCCCGGAGCCAATAGATGACGTCGTTCAGTGACACGTGGAAGTGCGTGGCGATCAGATCCGAGGACGCCGCGGCCCACAGGACGCAATAGAATGTGAAGCCTGCCATGCCGATGGCGGTACGGGTCGGGGCGTTGCGCGGGCGGTCCAGAACGTGGTGTTCGCGGTCGTCCTTGGTGACCCAGCGTTCGATCCAAGGGTAGGCGAAGAGCACGGTGAAGACAATGCCCGCCGGAACCAGTGCCGGGAGCAGCACATTGAGCGACAGCGTATTGACGCCCCACGGCAGAGGAATATTCCATTCCAGCGGGATGCCCAGCAGCCAGCCCGGCATCAGTCGCAGCGCGCCGTCGACCCAGCCGATGTACCAGTCAGGTTGGGTCCCGGCCGAAATCGGGGACGGGTCGTACGGTCCGTAGTTCCAGATCGGGTTGATTGTGAAGAACGCAGCCATTAGGGCGATGACGCCGAAGATGATGAAGAAGAATCCGCCTGCCTTGGCAGCGTAAACCGGACCCAGCGGGTAACCAACCACGTTGCGGTCATTGCGGCCCGGGCCGGGGTACTGAGTGTGCTTGTGAACCACCACCATAAAGAGGTGGATGGCGATCATCAGAAGGATCATGGCCGGAACCAGGAGGATGTGGAGCACATACAGCCGGCCGATGATTGCCGTTCCGGGAAACTCGCCACCGAAGAGGAAGAAGGAGATGTAGGTGCCGATTACCGGGATGGAGGAGATGACGCCCTGAATAATGCGAAGTCCGTTACCGGACAGCAGATCGTCGGGGAGCGAGTAGCCTGTGAACCCGTCCGCCAGAGACAGGATCAGCAGCACGCCGCCCACCACCCAGTTGAGCTCGCGAGGCTTGCGGAAGGCTCCGGTGAAGAATACGCGCAGCATATGCACGGCGATCGAGGCCGTGAACAGCAGAGCGGACCAGTGGTGCACCTGGCGCATGAAAAGCCCACCGCGGACATCAAAGGAGATGTTCAGTGTGGAATTCATTGCCACGGACATGTCCACGCCCTTGAGCGGAACGTAGCTGCCGTTGTAAGTTGACTCCGCCATGGACGGATCGAAGAAGAACGTCAGGAAGGTGCCCGAAAGCAGCAGGATGACGAAAGTGTACAGGGCAACTTCCCCGAACATGAAGGACCAGTGGTCTGGGAAGACCTTGCGTCCGAATTCGCGGAGAATGCCGGAGCCGCCGACGCGTTCGTCGACGAAATTGGTGATGCGGCCGGTCGCGGTCGCCGGGGTGTAGGTTGATTCGGTTGCGGCGCTCATTTTTAGCCACGCTCCCAGAAGCTAGGTCCGACAGGTTCGTGAAAGTCGCTCTGGGCCACCAGGTAGCCTTCAGAGTCAACGGCAATAGGCAACTGCGGCAGCGGACGTTTGGCCGGACCGAAGATGACTTTGCATTCCTGCGTCAGGTCGAAGGTCGACTGGTGGCAGGGGCACAAAAGATGGTGCGTCTGCTGCTCATAAAGGGCTACAGGGCAACCGACGTGGGTGCAGATCTTGGAGTACGCGACGATGCCGTTGTAGCTCCAGTCCTCGCGGCCTTTGGACGGATTAAGCAGCGATGGATCCAAGCGCATCAGCAGGACCACGGCCTTGGCCTTTTCCTCCAGCTTGCCCTCGTGCAGATTATTGAGGCCGTCAGGAATTACATGGAAGGCCGAGCCGAGGGTCACATCGGAGGCCTTGATCGGCGTGCCTGTGGGGTCCCGGACCAGTCTTGTCCCCTTGTCCCACATGGTGTGGCGCAGGGCGTCCGCCGGCAGCGGACCCAGGTCGCGGAACATCACGATCGCAGGAAAGGGTGCCAGTGCCACAGCGCCCAGGAGCGTATTACGGATCAGTGGACGGCGCTTGATGCCGGTTTCCTCGATGATGTCGCCGACGATCTTCTCCGCTGCGACACGGTCCGCTTCGCTGCGGAGCTCGTGGCGCTCCTCGGAAACCTCGTGGTCAGGCATAAGTGCCCTGGCCCAGTGCACAATGCCGGTGCCGATGCCGAGCATGGCAAACGCCGTGCCCAGCCCCAGGAGCATGTTCTGGATCCGAAGTGTGCCGATGGTGTCATCCAGACGGATGAAAAAGTAGCCGAAGAAGAATAGCAAAGTTCCTACGACGGAGATACCGAAGAGTATGGCCACCTGGCGCTCAGCCCTTTTGGCCGCCCAGGGATCCGTATCGGCCAGTCTCAAACGGTGCGGGGGGAGCCCAGGATCCTGGAACTTCTCCACATCGTGTAGACCAGCCTTAGCTACGGCGTCCGAGCCTGCCGGAATGCCGTCACTATGGTCGCCCATGATCCCCTCATCCTTCTCTTATCCCGATGTTCCCGGGTTCGTAATGTATGTTTCATCCGGCCACTCGCGCGACCGTAATTTGTCGGGACTAGGAAGTCCGGGAGGTCAGCCAGATGGTAAAGGCAATGACGACGCCGAGGCCGGCGATCCAGATGAAGAGTCCCTCAGAGACCGGGCCCAACGAGCCCAGATCCGCGCCACCCGGTGAACCATTGGCTTCAATGGTGTCCAGGAAGGTGATGATGTCCCGCTTGCCCTCGGGGGTGATGTTCGAGTCGTTGAAGACGGGCATGTTCTGCGGGCCTGTGATCATGGCCTCGTAGACGTGCGAATTGGCGACCCCAGCCAGCGCCGGAGCGAACTTTCCCCGCGTGAGGGCGCCGCCGGCTGCGGCGGCGTTGTGGCACATGGCGCAGTTGACGCGGAACAGTACGCCGCCGTTGGCGGCGTCGCCCTGGCCGTCGAGGTACTTCTCTTCCGGCACAGCGGGTCCGGCACCGAGGGAGGCTACATACGCCGCGAGCTGGCGGGTCTGCTCATCATTGAACTGCTTAGGCTTCTGCTGGGCCTGCGGCCCCTGGAGCTGCATCGGCATGCGCCCGGTACCGACCTGGAAGTCCACGGCTGCCGCCCCGACACCCACCAGAGACGGTCCGTCGGGGGAACCGCTGGCACCCATGCCGTGGCACGTCGCGCAGTTGGCCACAAAGAGCTTCCCGCCCTCGTGCGCATCATCGGCCGAGTAGGTCGTGTCAGCCTTGGCCTTATTGACGGTGGTGGCAACGGCGTAGAGCCCACCGGTCAGCATGAGCCCCATCAGCAGCAAAGCCACGGCTGCTAGTGGATGACGTCGCCTCTGCGAAAGTGCCTTCACTTGGTGGTTCCTTTGTGTCGATCGTGCGGCGGTGCGATTCAGCCGCCAATTCAATTTCTGCTTCGTGTAGAAGAGGTCTGAAATTCAGCTTACTTCAGGATGTAAATGACCAGGAACAGGCCGATCCAGACGACGTCAACGAAGTGCCAGTAGTAGGAGACGACGATGGCCGACGTCGCCTCAAAATGGCCAAACTTCTTCGCGGCAAAGGCGCGTCCCATAATGAGGAGGAAGGCAATGAGGCCACCGATGACGTGAAGTCCATGGAAACCCGTGGTGATGTAAAAGGCCGAACCGTACGCGTTCGATGACAGCGAGACGTGCTCCGAAACCAGGGTCGCGTACTCCGCGGCCTGCCCTGCCACGAAGACGGCGCCGAGAACGAACGTCACCATGAACCACTCGGTCATGCCCCACCGGACGAAACCGAAGAGGCCGCCGGTACGGCGTGCCTGCAGCCTTTCCGCAGCGAAGACACCCATCTGACAAGTGAACGAGCTGGAGACAAGAATGAGCGTGTTCACCAGGGCATACGGAACATTGTGCTTGGCGGTTTCGTCGGCCCACAACCCGGCGGACGTGGAACGGAGCGTGAAGTACATGGCAAAGAGTCCGGCGAAGAACATAAGCTCGCTCGATAGCCACACCACCGTTCCGACCGAAACCATGTTGGGGCGGTTCAGCGTGGGGTGCGCCGAGATACTGGGGGAATGAGTCGCAGTTGTCACATAGACATTATGTCCATAAAACTCCGTGCTGCCCAACGCAAAATGCGTTTTGCCGATTCTTTTTCTACAAAGCCGCGAAATCCGGGCATTGTGGCCGTTCAGGCGCCGGGGACGCCGCGGCGTGTCCACGGAAGCGGCGGAACTTATTCGTTCATCGGTGTCTTGGCTCGCTAGCATCAGTAGGTGACCTCAACAGCATCAGCGCCCGAACAGAAACCCACCTGGCCCGCCCTTCTTTCCACGCTCATCGCGGGAAGTGACCTTTCGGCCGCGGAGACCCGTTGGGCGATGAACACCATTATGGAAGGTGCCGCGACTCCTTCTCAGATAGCCGGTTTCCTGGTGGCGCTGCGGGCCAAAGGGGAAACCGTGGCTGAGGTCGTCGGGCTGGTCGATGCAATGCTGGACAACGGGCGCCCGCTGATGGTGGAGGGGGATGCCCTGGACATCGTCGGGACCGGCGGTGATCGGCTGAATACCGTCAATATTTCGACGATGGCGGCCCTTGTCTGTGCGGGGGCGGGCACCAAGGTCGTCAAGCATGGAAACCGTGCCTCGTCCTCCGCCGCCGGGTCCGCCGATGTCCTGGAGGCACTGGGGGTGCGGCTGGACATGGACGTGGATCGGGTGGCGTCGGCGGCCACGAGCGTGGGCATTACGTTCTGCTTTGCCCAGGTATTCCACCCGTCCATGCGCCACGCTGCCGTGCCGCGGCGTGAAATGGGTATCCCCACTGCCTTCAACTTCCTGGGCCCGCTGACCAATCCGGCGCGGGTTTCCGCCTCCGCGGTCGGCGTGGCAGATGCGGCCATGGCACCGCTGGTCGCCGGAGTGTTCGCCGCCCGCGGTACGCGCGCGCTGGTGTTCCGCGGCAGCGACGGGCTGGACGAATTAACGACGACGGGGCCTTCCACAATCTGGGAGGTCCGGGATGGCGCCATTACGGTCTCGGAACTTGAGCCGGCCGATCTGGGCCTTGCGCGCGCCACCATTGCCGATCTCCGCGGCCTGAATGCGGTGTACAACGCCGAAGTCGTCCACCGGGTTTTGGCGGGCGAAAAAGGTCCGGTGCGTGACGCCGTCGTACTTAACGCGGCAGCGGGTCTGGTGGCCGTCAACCGTTCGGCGCAGGGTTCACTGCTGGAGCGCCTGCGGGCGGGCCTGCGGACAGCGGAAGCGGCAATCGACAGCGGGCGCGCCGCCGACGTGCTGGCCAAATGGATCCGCCATTCAACGGGCGTAGCGGACTGACTGCACCGCAGACTGACTTCTCCACAGGCCGCCTTCAAGGATTCCTGGTCAGGGAACCGATGACTCAACCCGCGGGACGTTTCCCGGGCAGTTAGTGGTCGAAGCCGAGGGAGAACGCGGCGTCGAGGTCATGCTGCGAATACGCCCGGAAGGAAATCTGCGTCGTCGTTGACACAACGCCCTCGACCTTGGACAACCGGTCGGCAATCACGTCCGCCAGGTCGTCATGGCGGGTCACCCGGGCGACGGCGATCAGATCCCATTCTCCGGTGACCGAATACACCTCGCTGATGCCATCGAGCTCGGAAATTTCCTGTGCGGCTTCCGGAATCCGGGAAGCATCGGTCTTTATCAGGACAAAAGCGGTGATCACAGAAGGAATCCAATCATTTTGCACTGTCGCAGCCGGCTCGTCGGACCCGGCAGGCACATCCGGCCGTATTGCCGGCTCTGCTGAAATTTTTTGACTGACTTCGAGGTTAGCGCAAAACAGCGTGGCCCGAGTCGTGGTTCACGCGCCGCCGCACCAGGCCGGCTAGGGCCCGGTGCCCGAGCAGAAATACCGCCAACACGACAAGGGCGACGACGACGAAGGGAAGTTGGGCGGTCTGGCCGGACAGCAGGCGGAGCACCATGCCGGCTGCCACCGTAACCGCCCAGACGGCGACGCCGTGTGGCCAGAGCCGCAGCGGCGCTCTCCACGCCCGGCTGGTGGCCCAGCCGACGACGAGACCGGCAAGGAAGGGCCACGCCGTGGTGAGGACGCCCAGCACCGGGTGGGTCTCCGCATGACTCGCCCTGCCGGTGGCCGCGAAGACCAGCACCACAATGAGATCGGCGGCTGCGGCGTAGATCACGATGCCGCGGGTGACCGGGGGATTGCTGGTTTTCCGCGTTTCTGTCACCACATCAGCTTACCGGCCCCGCCGCCGTCGACCACCCCACCACCCCACCACCTCACCCAACTAGTGTAGCGTGTCGTTGATTCCTTTGGGTCTGATTGTTTGTCAGACTTGATCCATGGTTTATCTGGCAAAGGCACTTCAGTTGCGCGACGGGGACCGGGGCGCCCTGGAAGCGTTGACTCGTGGGAATTCTTCCACTGCGACGTTGGCGTTGCGGGCGCGCACGGTTTTGTTGGCTGCTGACGGGATGCCGAATGTCCAGATTGAGAAGATCACCGGGTTTTCGGCGCCCACGGTTTTGAAGTGGCGCAACCGCTATGCCGAGGGCGGGATCGAGGCCCTGTCCGATGTCCAGCGCCCGGGCCGGGAGCGGGAGATCGACGAACTCGCCCTGATTGCCGACACCCTGACCAATGACGGGAACCCGCCGGCGGAGCTGGGGATCTCGCACTGGTCCGCGCGCATCATGGCCGAACGCCACGGAATCTCTTTTTCGTCCGTGGCCCGAATCTGGCGCCGTTGGAAGATCCAGCCGCATCGGATCGAGACGTTTAAATTCTCCACCGACCCGGCCCTGGAGTCCAAGCTCCGGGACGTGGTGGGCCTGTACATGTCCCCGCCGGAAAACGCGGTGGTGGTGAGCATTGATGAGAAGACCCAAATCCAGGCACTGTCCCGCACCGGCCCGGACCAGCCGCTGTCCCCGACCCACCCGCTGCAGCAGACGCACGACTACAAGCGCAACGGCACCACCACCTTGTTCGCCGCCTTGGAGGTTCTCACCGGCAAACTCAGCGCGAACGCCTTCTACCCAAAGCACACCAACATCGAGTTCGTCGATTTCCTGGGCCGGGTCGCCCACGCCCACCCCGGGGTTGAGCTGCATGTCATCTGCGACAACTATGCGACCCATAAGCACCAGAACGTGAAGGACTGGCTGGCCGAAAACCCGCGCGTGAGCCTGCATTTCACCCCGACCAGCTGTTCCTGGCTGAACATGGTGGAGATCTTCTTCGGGATCATCACCCGCCAGTGCCTCAAACGCGGAGCATTCAGCTCCGTGAAAGAGCTGGAGGAAACCATGGAACGCTACATCGAGAACTACAACCAGGACGCCAAACCATTCACCTGGACCAAGTCAGCGGAGTATCTCCTGGGCAAGATGAAACGCAAACAAACCATTAACACGGAACACTAGATAGCAGATATGGCACCCAAACACGGTTTTGAGTGCCATATCTGCTACCTACTTGGGTGGCGCGGGCCGGATAACGGGTGGGAGGCGCGGGGGTTCGAGGCCGCCGTTGGTAGCATGGAAGCGGCAACCGTTTCAGCAGCTGTTTCGGGTGGCCAGGCATTCCGTTGGCAGCCGCCCGAACCACCGTATCTAAGCCAGGAGCCGTCATCGTACTGTCCAGTGGAAACGAGCCGGAGGGTGTAGCGGCCGTAAGCCCCGAAGAACGGATCGCGATGGAAATGACCTGGGAAGAATCGGACGGCGCGGACCGGGGCAGCGCGGACCGGGGCAGTGGCGATGCGAACGGGGCCGCCCCGGAAGTCCGTGAGCCGGGGACCATCCGCTGGAAGGAAGACGGCGTGGAACATCACGCCTTGTGGCATTCCCAGAGCCGGCGCGCCGCGCCCGAGCAGCTCGTGGTGGCCGACGATCGGATGAGCGCGGACGCGGCTTACCGGTACGCGGACAAGGGAACCGGAATTCTCTGGCGTGGTGATTTTCAGAACGCCCGGCAGATGCTCAGCGCCCTGACGCGGCGCGTCGGCAAACAGCGGCAGACACCGGCGAAGACCCCGGCAGCGGCCTTCCGGCAGCATCGTCAGAACCGCTCCTGTCTTGCCCAGGTCTTGGGAATGTTGCTGGTCCCGCTTGAGCCGGATTACAGCATTCCGCTCCGCCGGGCACCCGATGTGGCGCTGGCCTGCACGGAAGCCTTTGGAGTGCCCACCCGGCCCGCGGTCATTGCCTTGCGGGAGCTCCTGGGTGTCATCGGGGCGCATGAGTGGCGACACAAGGGCGTGGACGTTCCAGCGCTGGGGAAGCGCATCTACCCGCATTACGGCGTTTTTTCCCCGGTACGGGGCGAATATCTGGATTTGGTCGCCACCGCAACGCTGCCTGCCGGTGCCCTCGCGTTCGACGTCGGCACCGGCACGGGCGTCCTGGCCGCGATTCTTGGCCGTCGGGGGATGAGCCACATCGTCGCGACCGATCAGGACCGGCGTGCGGTTGCCTGCGCCCGGGAAAACCTGGCCAACCTGGGACTTGCGGACCGGGTGGACGTAATCGAAACGGATCTGTTTCCCGCCGGACGGGCTTCCCTGGTGGTGTGCAACCCGCCCTGGATCCCGGCTCAGCCGGCCTCAACGCTGGACTACGCGGTCTACGATCCCGACAGCAACATGCTGCGCCGGTTCCTGCAGGGACTTATGGACCATCTGGAACCGGACGGGGAGGGCTGGCTGGTGCTGTCCGATCTGGCGGAGCACCTGGGATTGCGCTCCCGCGCGGACCTGCTGGCCATGTTCGAGGCCTCCGGACTGACGGTCGTCGGACGTATGGAAACAAAACCCACGCACCGCCGCGCCTCCGACAGCACCGACCCGCTGCATGCGGCGAGGTCGGCGGAGGTCAGTTCCCTGTGGCGGCTGAAGGCGCGCTGACCGCGCTCCTGCGTCACCAAATAGACGGCCGACGGCGGCTGGCCGGTGACGCCGTCGGGCTTCAGTTGGAATTGTCCCCTCCGCTGACCGCAGGCGCTGCCCCCGGCCGGGGACCAAGCCACCGCTGACCGGAGCGCTCCCCGCATCTGCGCCCGTTGCGGGAATACGTCCCGGCAGCACTCCACCTCGGACCGGGGCGTAACTGTTACGCGTTGGACGGCAACACTAACTGTGCTCAATCTCTGGATGGCCGCCGAGAATCCTCGTGCCCGCGAGTTTTATCGGCGAAAGGGCTTTGAGGCCGACGGCGTCGGTAGGACAGAGCCGCTCGCGGGAACGCCGATCGAAGTTGTCCGGCTCGTGCGCTCACGTTGGAGAGGGGCGTTGGATGATGAATCCGCGGCCGTGGGACCGGAGGGCTCGGTTGTCCGTTGGGCCTGGAGCGGGGCGTCGTGGGGTGGTGGAAGGGTGCTGCCGTTTCGGAGGATCACCGGGGATACCGGATTTGAGGCGGCTGGCGGAGCTGCGGGTGTCGGGGCCGGGCGGGGCCGCGGGGACGGTGGGGGCGGCATGATAATCGGGGAGCCGTAGGGTGGTGGTGCGGGCCGGTGCAGGGCAGGGTCGATCAGGTCCGCAAGGCCGGCGTCGCCGTCGACCCTGTCGACGCCGAGGGGAGGCAGGCCCAGAAGCTGCAGGACCGACTTCCCGATCCCGACGTGGGACGACCAACGGCTATCGATGCCGGGCCGCACGGCTCCGCCGAACATGATGAGCGGCACCCTGGGACCGTAGGCCAGCTGTACGCCGTCGGGGGTGTGTTCGATGTTAGGCGTGACGACGTGATCATCCCAGCCACCCCAGTCGTCCCAGGTCAGAAGGAAAACGGTGTCGTCCCAATCTCCGGCCCGCACGACGGCGTCCACCGCCTGCCAGACGGTATCCATTCCCGCCGTCACGCTGTCCGTGGGATGCTCATTTCCTGCCCGGTTATGCCACACATAGGACAGGGCGGGCAGAGACCCTGATTCGGCGTCGGTCCGGAAGGCGGAGCTGGCCAGCAGGTTGGGGGAGTTTTTGAGTTGGCTGTAATAGCGGGCCGGGTAGTGATTGCCCGCGGTGTAGCAGCGCCAGCTGACGCCTGTCTCTTGAGCCAGGGCGGGAATGGAGGGCATGTCCCAGTCCGGGACCGGGGTACTGCCGGGATTGCGCAGAGTGGGGCTTTGTCCTCCCAAGAGCAGCAGGTGGTTGGGCGTGGAATCGGTGCCGAACCCGCTGCAGTGATTTTCCAAGAATGCTCCGGTTACCGCCAGATACGCGTAGTAAGGAATTACGGAGAGGGTATCGAACTGGGTGTGGGTGCCCGTGCCGTCATCCAGCCATCGGGCGTAGGCCTTCCGGTCGTGCGGCTGGTCGGTCGCAGGAGGGTTGGGCTGAACCGGCCAGTTCGTAGCAACGTTGGCCCCATAAGGTGCCAGGCCACCGAAATAGTTATCCGTGGTGTGGTTTTCCTGCACCAGGACCACTACGTGTTTGACCCGGCGCCGGATGGCTGCCTCGTTGGCAAGCGCGGAAGCGCCCGCGCCCCGCGCACCTGTGCCGGATGGGGCAATGCGGTTGAAAATCATCCATGAAGCGGCAGCCGTCACGGTCAGAAGGAACGCCGACCGTGACATCCAGACAGCGACGTGCGCCCGGTCCGCCCGGGCGACGCGGCTGTTGACATTTTGCCGGCTGCGGTCCGCTGGTGTTTTCCCGACGGTGAGCGGCAGCGTCCGCGCTGAAAGGGCCGCTGCAGCCAGGCATAAACCGCCGAGGAAGCCGTCGACAGCAAAGAGCCAAGGCAGCGGAACGAACGTGTCATTCGGAACACGTGGTTGCCATGGCCAGAAAATGAGGCCGACGCCAAACAGCAAGGAGGTGCCGACCACGCGCAGGATGAAATTCCCTCTACACCGCGGGGCAATCGATATCCAGCGCCGACGCTTCGTCCTGATCGCCAGGCCGAGGATTGTCATCCATCCAAGGCAGAATGAAAACATCGCTAGGCCCACCAGAGTCATAAGCAACGACCTCGTTCGCGGGAACGGACGAGCAGCAGTACTCGGAGGCGGCAGCACTCGCGGGTCGCGGTACCTCGGGCCGGCCGGTTCACTTCACTCCCGGTGGCCGGCACGAGTAGACGGGATGAATGAGTTTCGAAGCACCTTGAGCACTTCCTTCCACGCGGTGACTGTATCGATAGTCTTTAGGCGAAAGCATTCACGCACTGGCTGGAAGTGACCTGTGGCCTGGCTGGAAGCCGCAGCAAAGCTGCCTCCTAGGTGTCCTTCGAGTTGTCCTCGCGCGCTTTACCGTCGGGTTCCCCGAGCTGGAGGGCGTTCGGCAGGACCGTCGATCGGCTGGCACGAATGACCTGCTGTTCATGCGGGAGTGGAGGCGCCATTCCCAGACTCGTCCTCCGCCCGCCATCGGTCGAGGTTATGGGGGATCGGGAGACTTCGGGCCACGGCAGGATGACAACCTGGACGAACGGGCACAGCACATCGAAAGCCGCGCTGGCGAAGTCCTCGCTGACCGTGCCGTCGATATAGGAAAAGCTGACTGCCAGGGCCCAGCGATGATGAGGTACTGGCCGGGCGGGACAATGACCTGCTCGGAGCGCAGATCGAACCCCGGTTCGGACGCGCCCACGAGAGGCGGTCAGATGCCGGTGCGGCCGTCGATCCGTTCGCGGATAAGATCGGCGTGGCCGTCGTGCCGGGCGTGAAACCTACAAGCCAGACCAAGCAGTGCCCGTCGCTTGACGGCGTGCGTCGAGTGAGTCCTCCAGGCGTACGGGGCCGGTCGTTGCCTGTCCGGCAGGTCCCGCTGTGGCTACGTGGCCATGTCGGGACTGACGGGCACGAGCCCGATGGCGTTTCGTCGGTGGATATTCGGGGACGTCCGGTCAAAGCCCTTGGCGTCGAGGTTGTTCCCCAGGCGGTAGGCGGCCAAGGCCTGGTCGTAAAGCTCATTGAGGCGGGCTCCTGAAAATTGTCCCTGCGTGCCGTCGATGAACGTGATGGCGATGGACATTTTGTTGGGGAAGTGCCGGCTCATGTGGATGAAGCCGTCCGAGTCCTGCCGGAGGTTGAGCACGTGGTTGCCGCCTTTACATGGAGAACTTCAAGTGTCTCGCATTTGGGTGCAGGGTGTGCACACACGCGATTGCCGCCGCCGGCCCGGACGCCTGCGGGCATTACGGCGTCGACCGTGCAATCGCCGCCCGGTGGTACGGCCGCGGAGCATAGGGCGCGCATCGGTGACCCCGGGGCTGCCGCAGCGCGCAATGATCCGGTCAGGCAGATCTCGAGACCACCGGCGGGCAGTTCCATGGCCGCTAACAGTGAACGACAGGGTCGACAGGTCCGGGAGGAGCAGCCGGTCTTAGGAAAGGGCCCGGCGTCGGCTCAGGTCTCCAAGCGCATGGTCGTGTCCAGGATTCCGTTGCGGCGCGATATACAACAGGGCCGGGAAGGCGACCGCGGCCAGGGCAAGGTGCATGGCCACCAGGACCAAAACAGCCTCGGCAGGGGTGCCCCGATACAGGATCCAGGCAACCGGGGCCATCCCGCCAAGCATCACCAGCACGGTGAGCCAGGCAAAAAGACGCCTTGCCCGCGATGAGAACAGCGTGACCACGGGCCAGGCCAGAGCAACCGCCGCAACCCCCGGCACCGTCAGTTTCGCGTAGTACAAAAACCGGAAATGGTCGTAACCGGACGTTGCGGGGAAGATGGTCGTGCCGATGGCCACGATAGCGGCGAAGGCAGCCAGCGAACCGATGATGGATACGATGGCGGCAACGAGGAAACGGCCCGCAGCGGGCTGCCGCCTCCCCCAGGGGAAATCGAGGCTGAAGTAAGCGGCGACGTTTTGTGCCAAGGACGGATGGGCTGTTGCCGCGACACTTTGCGGGCATGACCAATCTGGCATGCGGCGAACTCCTTTCTCCATGGACGGTGACGGTGCAGCGAAACTCCACGGGAGCACCGGAAACGTGCCCCTGCCACCTAGGCTAGGAGGCTATTCTTAGAGGATTCTTCGGTGCCTCACCCGAACCGTGGGGTTGTTCGTGACGCCTATACTTCAGATCATGTCGGACGAACGTTGTGTGCTGGTGGTCGAGGATGACGTTGGGCTGGCCTCGATGCTGCAGGAACTTCTTGAAAGCGAGGGGTATCCGGTGGTGGTGGTGCACGATGGCCAGCGTGCCCTGCACGAGGGGTTGAGCCGGCGCTTCGACGTTCTCTTCTGCTGGACCGCGGGCTTCCGGCGATCGACGGACTGGATGTCTTGGGGAGGCTGCGGGCCAAGGGTGTCACCACACCGGCCTTGATCCTTTCGGCACTGAGCAACCCTGCGGACAGGGTCGAGGGGCCTGCGGACAGGGTCGAGGGGCCTGCGGACAGGGTCGAGGGGCTGGACCGGGGTGCCGAGGATTATTTGGGCAAGCCGTTTGACATCGACGAGCTGCTGGCCCGGCTGAGGTCCTTGCTGCGCCGGCATGCGGCAGTCTCGGACACGGTGCGTGTGCCCGGCGGATTGCTGGAGAGCACGAGCCGCACCGTCACGCTGGACGGGGGCGACGCCGTCGTGCTCTCCGAGCAGGAAAGCGAATTGCTGCTGCACCTGGCGCGCCGGCCGCGGCAGATTTTCACCCGCGATGCCCTGATTGACAGTGTCTTCACCGAAGCCGACGACGAAGGCGTGGTGGATACCTATGTGCACTACCTGCGCAAAAAGTTGGGGAGGCCCGTTGTAATGACGGTGCGCGGTGTAGGTTACCGCCTGGGGCCGATAGCTTGACCGCCCGGGACGCCTCTGAGCTTGGGCGCGCCGTTCGTCGGCTTGCCCTGCAATTCACGGTCGTGATCGTCGTTCTTTTCGTCCTGGTCGGCACTCTCGTCTACTCAATTGTGGCGGCCGGTGTTCAGGAGTCGGCCACCAGGTCGTTGGCGGATGCAATGCATGTCGACTCACCGACCGATGCTCCCTTGGGGGTCTTCGTAGCGATCAGCACGGGAGGGAACGTGCTGCGCTCCCGGGAGGAGCCGGGTGGGTTGCCCGACATCGCGGCGATCCAGCGGGTGGCCCAGACACAGCAGGATGAGCAGGAAAACGTCAGGATCGGTGGCAGGTCCTACACGATTTTGACCACCTACCGAAACGGAAGTGTTATCCAAGCAGCCGTCGATCGCCATGAAGGCCAGGAAGAGCTCACCCGTTTGCTGCTGGCATGACCATCGCTGCGGTCGTCTCGGCTGTGCTGGCTGCGGCCCTGTCGGTCCTGATGGCCAGGCGGGCGATGCGGGCGATGGCTGAGAGCTTGGCATTGCAACGCCGGTTCGTCGCGGACGCCAGCCATGAATTACGGACCCCGCTGACGTTGATCAGCACCCGCGCCCAGCTCTTGCACCGAAAGTTGGACAGCGATGGGACCAAGCTGTCCCAGAATGACGTGACGGCCGCAGTGGCCAAGCTGGTGGAGGACTCAAGGAGGCTCACCGGGATCCTGGATGACCTGCTGCTCTCGGCGGATCCACGCGAAACAGTGACCTACACCGTGGTGAACCTTGTCAGCCTGGCCCGGGAGGCAGTGTCGCAGGCCGAACCGGAAGCCCAACAACGAGCCATCCGGGTCACGCGTTCCGGTTCCGCCGAAGCGGTCAGCGTCCGCGGCTCGGATGTGGCATTGCAGCGCGTCTTCACCGCCCTGCTCGCCAACGCCCTTGACCACGCCGAAACAAGCGTTGAGGTTGCGGTGGCCCGGCAGGGGCGCGACGCCGTCATCCGCGTCCTCGACGACGGGCCCGGCTTTGACTCCGAAACCTCCGCACGGGTGTTCGAGCGCTTTGCATCGGCCAGGCCCGTCCCGAGTGACCCAGGCATGGCCCGTCACTACGGACTCGGACTTGCCCTGGTCGCGGAGATTGTTGCACGGCACAACGGCACGATCGCGGTGGAACGCGCTGCGAGGGGCGGGGGCGCCAGCGTCAACGTGACGTTGCCGCTGGCCGAACAATAAAGCCTCCGTTTATCCCTGTCTAAGAAAGCGCAAAGAAACCGCGCGCATGATGAATGTAGACAGTTCGTCATTGCGAAGACAGGAGAGGACCATGGGCACACAAATCAGCGGCAAGCAGTGGGCCGCTCGCATCACCACGGCAGTCACGGCCGGAAGCTTGGCCACTGCCGGCATCGCCGCCGTGGGGGTTGATATGGCCACAACGAGCCATGCAGCCGCGACGACCTCCGTCACCAGCCAGAACGGCGGGTCGTCGCAGAGCCCGGCCGGGGGCCAGGGCGCGGGCGATTCCGGCGGCAGCGCCGTCCAGCCCGGCACGGGCGGGGCTGTCCATGGCCGCTCCTCAGGGTCCTGAGATGACAGGGGAAGCGTCGTGGACGGTGTGGGGGTTAGACGCATCCATCGCAGTCACCGATTCCGCCCTCGCCGGCGAGGCAAGCAGCCTGGTCCGTGCCGTGATTGCGGGCGTCGATGCCGCTTGCAGCCGGTTCCGCGCGGATTCGGAATTGGCCGTGCTGGTCGCGAGCGCACTTGACGCGGCACGTTGGACCGGCGGTGACGTGGACCCGACTCTCGGCAATGAGCTCGACGCCCTCGGCTACGATCGCGACCTTGCCGTGGTGCGGCTCCGGCCATCCGGCCCCGCCACGCCGGGCACCCCGTCGCCGGCCCGCGAGACCGGATGGTCCCGGGTGCACCTCGAAGGGGACGTCCTGACGGTGCCTGACGGCCTTCGACTGGACCTGGGGGCAAGCGCCAAGGCTGTCGCTGCCGACCATGCCGCGGCCCGCGCGTCCGCCGAACTGGGATGTGGGGTGTTGGTCTGCCTGGGCGGTGATATCGCCACGGCGGGCCCCGCACCGGAGGGTGGCTGGCAGGTCCTCGTCCAGGATCTCCCCGACGATCCCGCGCAGCAGGTCACCGCGGCTGCCGGTCATGCCGTGGCCACCTCGAGTACCCAAAAACGCCGGTGGCTGCATGCGGGCAGATCCGTCCACCATATTCTTGACCCCCGCTTTGGGCTCCCCGCCGAACCCGTCTGGCGGTCCGTCACGGTGGCGGGGCCCTCCTGCCTGCGGGCCAATGTATACAGCACCGCCGGCGTGGTCCGTGGCTTCGCTGCCGTGGACTGGTTCCGGCGCGGTGGTGTTGCTGCACACCTTGTCGACCAGCAGGGAAGGGTTGTCACCACCGGCGGCTGGCCCAGGGAAGAACGTCGGGGCACCATGGCCGAGGCGGGAGCGCAATCCCATGGATAACGCGCTATGGGCCTTTGGCCGGGTGAGTGGCATTGTCTCCCTGGTTCTATTCACGGGTACCGTCCTCGTGGGGGTCCTGGCCCGCTCCGGCAGGCCGTTGCTGGGCGTTCCCCGGTTCTCGGTTACCCTGATCCATCGCAATATCGCCTTGCTGGCCACGGTGTTTCTTGCCCTGCACGTCGGGTCCCTGATGCTGGACTCGTACGCGAAACTGAACGTGACCGACGTCGTCGTGCCCTTCTTGGGATCCTTCAGGCCGTTCTGGCAGGGACTCGGCACGGTGGCTTTTGACCTGGTGCTGGCTGTTGTAGCCACTAGTCTCCTTCGGCACCGCATCGGACCGCGGACCTTTCGTGCGGTCCACTGGTTCAGCTACGCGATGTGGCCCATCGCGCTGGCCCATGCGATCGGCAACGGCACCAACGGGACCAGCAGGTGGTTCCTTCTGCTGGCCGTCGGTTCTGCCGCGGTCGTCGTTGGTGCGCTGGCGTGGCGTGTCTCGTCCAACTTTCTGGAAACCGCCAAAACCCACCAAGGAAGCCTGTCATGACACCCGTGACCGCCGAACTGCCCACGGTCGTGGATCGCCGGGGCCCCTCCGGCACGCACCGCCTGTTTGCCGCCGGAAACGATGCCGGGCTTGCCGCGCATGGTCAGGCTTTTGGGGCGTTGCCCTCGCACGGCATCGACGCGTGCGCCTCATCGACGTTGTGGAAGCCTCCAGGTTGACCGGACGTGGAGGGGCGGCTTTCGCCTCATGGCGAAAGATCGCCGCCACGGCGGATGCCCGCTCCGGAGCGCCCCTTGCACGCAAGCCGGTGGTGATCGCCAATGGTGCCGAGGGTGAGCCGCTGAGTTTCAAGGACAAGGCGCTGCTGGCCCATGCCCCGCACCTGGTGATCGACGGTCTGCTCATGGCAGCGCGGGCGGTCTCCGGCGGCCAACTTTTCATCTACGCGACAGAGGCCGGTATTCCTGCCGTGAAGCGGGCCTTGGCGCAACGCCACGACGCCCGCAGCATCTGGCTGGTGGAAGCTCCAAGCGGGACGAGGAATGTGCCACCCGGCAACGTGTGGCCGCCCTCCTGGCCATCGGACATGTCCTCCAAATCCGAGAGATAGGAACGCGCCGCCCGGGACCGCCGTCAGACCTCTACCACTTTCTCCGATACTCCGATGAACAACCCGGACGGCAATTGCTTCGGCCGCGGAGCACGTTCTTCAAGAGTTAGCGGGAGATTTGTTGCAGGGCCCAGGAGTTGCCGTCGGGGTCGTTGAAGTATGCGTACCGGACGCCTCCGCCCATGTCGCTCACATCGGAGACGTCAATGCCCTTCCCGAGCAATGTTCGCCGGACGTCATCGAGGTCTTCCACCACTAGATGCAGTCCGTGGACGGGTGCGGCGTGGGGGTCACTGATTCCCATGCCAATAACAATCGAGCAGGCTGATCCCGGTGGTGTTAGCTGGACTACTCGCATGCCGTTGCCCGGCTCAATGTCGTGGTCGAGGTTGAAACCGACTTGGTCCAGGTAGAAGGCTTTGCTTCGGTCAACATCGGTCGACCGTAGCGGAATCAATTCCAATCGCATGTCCAAGGGACTCCTTCTTCCCGCACTGTTCGCGGATAATGGCAGGCCGGCGACCTGCACAACTGCCATGTTACTCACGATCAGGTAAGCCGATGAGTCGGAATTCCCCCGTTACCCCCACGCAATCGCTGCCCGTTTCAAGGTCGTCGTCTTGACCTCGCCGCCGGATGGATACACGCTAGAGTATTTTCATCTGATCCATCGGCACGACTGTCAGGACCCGGCTCCCTGACACCGCAGCTCGCCAAATGGGACCACGAATTGGCCCACCAGGGCTGCTTTTAGCTAGCCGTCTTCCTGTCCATTTGGAAACAACGTGATCGACGGAATGAATCGGGGAAGGAGGCGACTACGAACATCAGGGCAAAAACAACGGTTCTCTCCGTGCCGGCAGGAAATCAAGGAGTCCAAGGCCGGGCACGACGACGTATGCACTCGACTCCGGGGGTCATGCTCGTGGTGCGACCCTGGCCAAGCCGTCGAGGATGGTCTGCCAGTTGGCGGAGGAATGTTCCGCTGCTTCGTCGCTCGCATTGTGATCTTGCGTGATGGTGACCTTTGAACCCTGGTCTGCGGCCTCGATCCGGTAGGTCACGTGCTGGTAGTACTCCGGCACATCAGGCAGCCCGCTCATCGGGCTGAAGAAGCTGGTGCGCAACAGGCGGGGCTCATCAACTTCGAGAACCGCCCCCTTGTCCTCGTAGGCTTTGCCTTCGTATTCCCCCGTGTAGGTGATCGCGCTGCCTTGTTTCCAGCCCGTGGCAACTTCCGTGCCGAAGAAGTACTCCTTCACCAGCGACGGCTCGGTGAGCGAGCGCCACACCTGTTGGGGAGTCGCCGAAACCACCGCGCTGGCCATCGCCAACCTGTCCTCTGCGTTTGCGTCATCCGACATGGCCGTCTGTCCCTTTCCTCTGCGCTTGCGTATTTCTACAACACGATACCCATGGGCACGGGCTATGAACACACCCCGGACGACGGCGGCAATCCGCCCCATTCGCTGACCGCACGCTGGTGCAGCATCTGACGATTGTCCTTGGCATCCCAGCGGACGATGGCAGGATGGGGACATGATTCCTGCTCACGGTTTTTCCGGCTTCTCCCGGCGTCCACAGCCCATTAAACCTAAGGCTGGTCAAGAATCGGTGTGGGATTACCCGCGGCCGCCAAGGGTCGAGCCGCGGTCGGAACGGGTCATCGTGCGGCTAGCCGGCCAGGTGATTACTGACACCACCGATGCAGTGCGCGTCCTGGAGACGAGTCATCCGCCTGTCTACTACTTGCCGTTGGACTCATTCCCTGCCGGAGTACTCGTCCCGGTCCAGGGCACCAGCTTCTGCGAGTTCAAGGGAGAAGCGCACTACTTCGACGTCGTTGCCGGCGGAGTCGTCGTTCCCCGCGCCGGGTGGACCTACCCAGAACCCACCCTGGGTTTCGAGGCGCTCAGTACCAGCGTGGCCCTCTATCCGGGTCACATGGACTCCTGCGAGGTCAGCGGGGAGCAGGTGACCTTCCAGGATGGTGACTTCTACGGCGGTTGGATCACTACGCAGATCGTTGGTCCATATAAGGGTGGTCCGGGCACGGCCGGGTGGTGAGCACATCGCTTCTGCGCGCTGGCATCGACCACCGGGACCAAGCGCATCCGTTGGGTGCCCAGGTGCGGATCCCGAAGTTGCCCGGCCCGCTTAATGATGGGGTGAAGCTCACCCGCGCGCGGTTGGTGTCGTTCCGTGGTGCGACGGTGCCCGATCTCATCGCTGCCGGTATGCCACTGCTGTTCGTCGGCATCATTCCGCGCGGCATTGCACGAGCTGGCCAAACTATTGGCTGCGGATCTCTCGAAGTGACAGCCGAACGTCGTCGGGATTCTCGGAGTTGGACCCGTACCGCCAAGAGTTCGACGCGGCATCGATTTCGGATGTCATGTGCGATATCTCCCAACCCGGGTGCCAGCAGGAGTGACGGTATAACCGTCGCTGGTCAGCTGATCCAGTACCCCGGCGCTCAACCCGATGTGGAAGGAGGAACCCCTGGTTGAGCTGCGAAGTACCGGCCGAAGGAGCTGTCATTTTCTCTAAGTCGTGGACACGAATTTCAGCACTCGTCTACACAGCCCGTCCGTACCCGTAAGTGGCTGCGGATTCGGGCAGGCACAGTATCGCCAAGCAGTTGCATTCAAGAATGATGACGTTGTGGATGTGGGGACGGGGGCACATGTCGTTGTTGGGGCTGGCCCGATCGGTGTGGCCATCTCGGCTCAACCTCGTCGAGCGCTGGTTCCGGGAGCTGACAGACAAAGCACTGCGCCGCGGAGCCTTTCATTCCGTGTCCGACCTGAGCACCAAGATCGAGGAATACCTCACCGCCCACAACACGGAACCCAAACCCCCGGTCTGGACCGCGACCGCAGCCTCAATCCTCAAGAAAGTAGCCCGCGGCCGCGTAGCCCTCGAAACCCATCAAACAAAACCGAGACACACCACTACTACTTGGCCGATTCCACAATCCCCAAGCCGTCCCGCACATGATGCAGAAGGTGTTCCCGTGCTTGGTCAACGCTGATACGGGCCTTCCGTGAATAACACTGGATGGCGAGCCCGTCGACGATCGAACTAACGGAGACAGCGAAGCCCTGGGAGTCCGGACACGTAAATTCACCGCCCTCCACGCCTGCCTCAATGAGGTCCCGCAGGGCGTGCCACCACGCCTCATAGTGGGTGTTCATCCATTCCCCATACGCATCGTCCCGGGCCGCCGCGGACCAAAAGTCCATCCAGATTAACCAGTGGCGCCGCGTGTCAGAATCAGACCTGAACATTCCGCGCAAAAAATCAAGTAGCTTGGTGGACTTGTTCGTTTCACTGTTGGACACAGCTTCGCGCAGCGGCTCATAGAATTCCATCGTTTCAGCCTTGACCACTTCCCACAGCACTTCCTCCAAACTACGGAAGTGGTAGGTTATGGTCCCTGGCGAGACCCCGCAGGCCCTTGAGATGTCCCGGATCTGGACGTTAAAAAGTCCCTTGTCCGCAATGAGGTCGCGTCCGGATTCAATGACCAGCCGCCGGCGGACTTCTGTCGGATGCCGCCGCCGTTCATCCGCCGACTTTGCCCGGGGCCTTGCCCCCTGTTTCATGTCCGTCACGGTTCCGTCTCCCATCCTCAGCCTATGCTGAGGTCCGTTCAATTTGCTTCTCAAATGTCTTTTCGAAATGAACCATTCCGTTCAAGAACGTCTTGACCTTGTTGAAGAGCTGAAAATGAGTGGCGGTTGAACTGATCCGTGATTCCGTCTCGATCCGCACGTTCCAGTCGTCCCTGCCCATCTCAATGACCCAGTTTGCCTCAGCCACGGCGGTCAGCGGGTCATTGCCGGATATCGTGTATCTTTCCACGGCCTGTTCACCATAGTTCATTCCGTTGGGGTAGACACGGTAGCCGCCGTACTTGGGGTCAACCGTAAGGGTCCAGCTGTCGGAGTCAGGTTCATAGCGGACTTCGCGCTCAGGAATTGACGGTGGCGCTGGCTGTGCAACCACGGCCAGCGGCGCGGCCTGCTCGGGTTCGGCAAATGAGGGGTGCGTGCCCGCCAGTACGGCGGGATCCAGATGACCAAGCCGGAGCTCGGAAGAGTCCAGGTCCACCGTGACGGCGCCGAGTTCGGCATGCGGCCACAACCAGGGCCAATAAGTGTTGGACAGAGCGACCCGGAGTTTGTGGCCGGCTGGTACTGTCCAAGAAATCGCTGTCATCTCAATCTCGACGTCAACCCAAGCTCCCGGGGTGAGATCCTGGGCGTGGTTCATTCCCGCGCGCTTGGACAAGTTCAGGGCCCCGCGTGTTATGAGCGTGGACGAGTTATCTGGTGCAACATCGGTTAGGCGAGCCATGATATTGGCACGTATCGTTGTGGCAGCTACGCGCAAACGAAGCGACGGGAAGCCCATGATGTTCAAGTCTTCTTTTTGTGTCACCGTGTCAAAAACAACAGACCGGCCATCCTCCGAACGCTGGTCCGGGGGCAGGTCAGCATCATTGCCAAAGGGGAACCAGCGCCCTGCATCGACGCCGGTGTGCTGCGGGGTGTTCAGGAGAACCTTGTTTTCTGAGTCGGCCGACAAGGTTCGCAGGTCGTGCATGAAATTCAGGGTCACCGGGTGGACTTGCGGCGTCGGCCATGAATCCAGTCCCACCCAGGTCCCTTCACGAACGGGGTATTTGGTGGCAGGCCTCACGGAATCCTGGTGGTAGACCTGCAACGCTGGTTCTTCCATGACGCCGGTGTCCCGGTCCTTGAGCCAGTGGTCCCACCAGCGCAGCGTCTCCTGCAAGAATCCAATGTTTGGCCCGGGAGTCCTGGCGATGTCCGGGTACTGGTGCGACCACGGTCCGATAATCCCACGGCAGGGGGCGTCAAGCTTGTCAACCAGCCGCAACACGGCATTGCGGTAGGGATCGGCCCAACCTCCCACGGCCAGGACGGCCGCCTGGATGTCGGAATAGTCCTCACAGACGGAGCCGTGACGCCAATAATCGTCCCTTTCCTGGTGGGACATCCAGATCTCGCTGAACGGTTGCAGGCCTTCGAGTCGTTCCTGCCACATCCGTTCCCATTTGTCACCGACGTTCCATGGTGCAGGCGGCCTGCTTTGGAAGGCAAACATGGTGGCTGACCAGGCAGACATGTCAATGCCCAACAGTGCGCCACCGTAGTAGTGGACGTCGTCGGCGTACCTATCGTCAGTGGAACACACCGTAACGATGGCCTTGAGCGCCTCGGGACGTCGAGCAGCAATTTGCAGGCCGTTGAAGCCTCCCCATGAAATACCGAACATGCCGACTTTTCCCGTCGACCAGGGCTGGCTGGCAAGCCACGCGATGACCTCCAGACCATCCGATTGTTCCTGGGCGTGGTATTCATCCAGCATGACACCGCTGGAATCGCCGCAGCCCCTGATGTCCACCCGGACCGACGCGTAACCGTGCCCCGCATACCAAGGATGCCGCTGGGCGTCCCGTGATGCGGTCCAGTCGCCCCGCCTGTACGGCAGGTATTCCAGGAGGACCGGGACCGGGTTCTCCGCGGCATCCTCCGGCAGCCATATGGTGGCGGCAAGCTGCGTGCCGTCGTCCATGGGGATGAAAACGTTGTCCAGGACGGTGACCCTTCGGGGAAATTCAGTGGTGATCTTCAAGCTGCGCGTCCAATCATCGTGGTTGAGGTCTGGAGCTGGCTGATACAGCCGGCCGTTAGAGGTGTTCGAGCTTTTCCAGGGGGGCGTGGCAGCGGATGCTGTGCGTGCCGCTCACCTCGATGGCGGGTGGACGCACCGAGCGGCAAATATCCATCACGAGCGGGCATCGACTGGCAAACGGGCAGCCCTGTGCCGGTGGACCTGCAGGAACCTCATCCTGTCCGGGGGCGATCGCCGCCGAATGGTCGTCCCCCACCTCAATTACGGAGGCCATCAGCAAACTGGTGTAGGGATGGGAGACGGAGCCGAAGATTTCGGACACCGTTCCCTCCTCCACGATGCGTCCCAGGTATAGCACCACCACCCGGTCCGCAACGCTGCGGACGACGGCAAGATCATGGGTGATGAACAGGAACCCAATGTTATTTTCCTTGGCCAACCGGTCCATGAGTCGAAGGATGGACGATTGCACGGACACATCCAACGCGGAGACGATTTCGTCCGCCAGCACCAACGAGGGCCCGGCGGAGACTGCCCTGGCGATGCCCACACGCTGCCGCTGTCCGCCGGACAGCTGTCCTGGCAAGCGTTCCGTAAAATTGACGGGCAGGCCCACTTCGGCAAGGGCCTGCTCAGCCGTGAGCCCCTTGACATTGAACAACCGCAGCGGGCGGGTGATGGCATCACGGACGGTTCTCCGCGGATTCAGCGACGTGTCGGCATTTTGGAAAATGATCTGGACCGCCCGGCGCACCGCCTTAGCCCGGTGAGCAACTCTCGGGGCGAGTTCGGTCTGTGCGTTCAGCGTCAGCTGCCCAGCTTGGCGGCCCTGGAGGCCCGCGACAACGTTGGCGATGGTGGATTTTCCCGAACCGGATTCGCCCACCAGGGCAACGATTTCACCCGCATGCACATCCAGGTCAACGTCCAACACTGTGGGTGCACTGCCTGGCTTGGGCTTGCGGTTGTAGTCAACACTCAGCCCGCGGATGGTTAGGACGGGCGCCGTTCCCTGAGGTGCCAACCTCTCGTAGAGCGCACCGTCCACCGGGTGCATCTCCGCACCGTTTTCAAAGGCGTCGATTGCGGCGTCGTCCAGACTGGGCGGGATGCCCGGCACCGTGACGCGGGGGACGCTGGCCAGCAGGCCCTTGGTGTAGGGATGGCTCGGATTGCGCAGGACCGTGCTGGTGTCGCCTGACTCCACCACTTTTCCGCGTCGAAGGACGGCAACATGGCTACACATCTTGTCAATGACGCCCAAGTCGTGACTGACCAGGACCATGGCCATGCCGAGCTCCTTGTGCAGTCGGGTCAGGGTGTCCAAGATCGCCGCCTGGGTGACAACATCCAGGCCCGTGGTCGGTTCGTCAAGAACCAGGAGCCTTGGCCGGGCGGCGAGTGCCATGGCGATGCCGATGCGCTGCTGCTGTCCACCGGAAAATTGGTGTGGGTATTTTTCCAGGGCGGCGGCAGCATCGGGAAGCCTGACTAGTTTAAGGAGCTCAATTGCCCGGGCTCGCCGGGATTCGCGCGTTTCACTGGCTGCGGAGTCAAGGCGAAAGCCTTCGGTCAATTGTTCTCCGATGCGCATGGTCGGCGTCAACGCGGCACCGGCATTTTGGGGCACTAGTGCAACATGGCCGGCCCTAAACGCGCGTAGTTCCTTTCCCGCGAGCTTGAACACGTCGACGCCGTCGAGATGGACCGTGCCGCTGGACACAAACGACGACGTCCGCAGTGAAGCCAGCAGGACCTCGGCCATGGTGGACTTACCGGAGCCGGACTCCCCGACCAGTCCCAGAACCTCACCCTGTCGCAACTGCAGGCTGACGCCACTTAGTACATTGACGCGGCGGCTTCCGGACATGTAGGAAATGCCGAGACCATGGACATCGATTGCCAAGTCTTCCTTTGTCGCAGTAATCATCCCAAAATCTCCTTCATGCGGTCTACACCCAGACTCTTGGCGAGCCCATCGGCGGCTAGGTTCAAACCCACGATCAAGGTTGCCAAGAAGACGATGGGGGCCAGTGTTGCCAGTGGGACCACAGCCATCAGGCTCCTGTTTTCGGCCACCATCAGACCCCAATCTGGGGTGGGTGGGTTGGCGCCAAACCCGAGGAAGGACAGGGAACTGACGAGCAGCACCACCCAGGATGCGCGCATTGCGAACTCAACCAACACAACGTCCAGAATGTTGGGGAAAACCTCCCTGCTCAGGATGTAAAAAACCCCTTCGCCCCGAGCGCGGGCGGCCACAATGTAGTCCTTGGGCATGATGTCCATGGCCGCTGCACGCACAACGCGTGTGACCCCTCCCGTGTAGACGACCACCACTGCGAGCACGATGATCTCAGGTCCGGAACCGAACACGGTGACCAGCACCAGCATGGCCAGAATGGCAGGGACGGCAAGCACCGAATCCAGCAGACGTGTGATGACTTGGTCGAGCCAGCCACCATAAAACGCGGCCAGACCGGCGATTATGGTTCCCAGCAGGACGGCCAGTGCCGTAGACGCGAAACTGACGGTAAGGGCATATTGGCCACCGTAGAGCGTGCGGGAAAGAATGTCTCGGCCCAGAGTGTCCGTGCCAAGAGGGTATGCGCCACCGGGGAACTGCAACACGGCAGCCGGGTTATTCGACGTTGGGTTTCCGGGGGCGATCAGCGGGGCGAACACGGCAAGGAGAACGTGCAGTGTGACCAGCGCAAACCCCAAGGTGGCCGATTTGGAACGAAGGATGGAGCGGATAACCCTGGAAAGGTCGGTCCAAAAACCACGGCCAACCAGGGTGCTTTCGACGACAATAGTGGGTGAAGTCATTTCGAGTTCCTTGGATACCGCAAGCGTGGGTTGAGGAGCGTCGCAGCCAGGTCCGCGAGCAAGTTGCAGATGACGAACGTCATGGCGCCGATCACCGTGATCAACAAGATGGTTGGAAGATCCCTGCTCTGAACGGATTGGATCATCAAGGACCCCATCCCGGGGTAGTTGAAGATGCTTTCCACTACGACCACGCCGCCGATCAGCCAGGCAACGTTCATGGCCACAACGTTCAGGGTGGGCAGGATGGCGCTGGGCACCACGTGCTTGACGACCAGCCTGGCCATGGAGATTCCCTTGAGCCGGGCGGTGTGCACGTAGTCGGTTTCCATCACATCGATGACAGACGTGCGCATCATGCGAATGATGTACGCGGAGGCAACGAACATCAAGGACAAGGCCGGCAGAGGCATGGACGGCGCTAGTTCTGCTATCGTCGCATTCTGCCCAGCCACAACAACCGCAGGGAAGATGGGGATCGTGATGGAGAACATCAACACGAGCAGCGTAGCTACGATGAATTCAGGGATGCTCATCCCGACAAGTGCCACGGTGGATATCAACGAGTCGGGCCACCGGTCGCGGAACAATCCGGCCACAAGGCCAAGGACGAGCGCGAGTGTAAACCCGACAACGATCGTGATGCCTGCCAAAAATGACGTGTTCAGCAAAGCACGTCCGACTTCCGGACCCACTGGCTGACCACTGACCAGTGAGGTGCCGAAGTTGCCGGTAAGCGCATGGCCCAGCCATGTGATGAAACGCTCTAGTGGTGCCTGGTCCAGTCCAAGCTGCCGCCTGAGCGTGAAAACTGCTTCTGGTGTTGCGTTCTGTCCCAGAATCTGGGTGGCCGCGTCTCCGGGCAGGGCCTGCATGGCGCCAAAGACAAGCATGGTGGCCAGCATGATGGTCACCAACGCCCAGCCGAGCCGCGGAAGCACGAAACGAGTGAGCATGATTATCCGGCCAACCCGATGTTGATGTAATCGAACTCAAAGCCGTGCTCGTTGTAGCCGGCGACCTTCTTGCTTAGACCCACCAACCTGTCGGCAAAGAACGGCGTTAGGGATCCGCCGTCGTCGATGAGGACCTTCTGAGCATCCTGGTAAAGGGTCTTACGCTTGGCGTCATCCACCGTGGCCCGTGCTTGGTCGAGAATCTTGTCAAAACTCGGGTTCGCGAACGCGTTCTCATTGTAGGAGGAACCGGAGCGGAAGATCTGGTTCAGGAGCTGATCGACGGGTCGCCCGGTGTACCAGTAACTGGTCATTAGGGGTTTCTTCATCCACACATCCGTGTAGTAGGAATCTGCAGCTGAGGTCTTCACATTCAAGGTGAATCCGGACCCGGCAACGCTACCCTTCATGGCCAGGGCCAACGGAGTCAGGACAGAATCGTAGGTGGACGTCCAAATGTCCAGCGCGAGGGAGTCGTGGCCGGCCTTCTTCAGCAGCGACTTGGACTTCTCCGGATCGTAGTCGAGTCCGTAGTCCAGGTAATAGGCTTCCGTGGGCGGAACCGGGTTGTTGCGGGCGACCGTCGCGTTGCCATGAACGGCCAGCTGCGATACGTCCTTGGGGTTGTAGGCATGGGCCAAGGCCAGACGTACGTTGGGGTCCTTGAACTCCGGAGACAGGTTGAGCATGGGAACCGTGTACCACTGGGCATTTTTGACGGAACTAACCGTGGCCGTGCTTGAGGCAAGCACCGTTTGGGACGTCGCGTAATCCAGGTTTGTCTGCGAGATCAGGTCAACTTGGCCGGCAAGCAGGGCGTTCACGCGCGCCTGCGTGTCCGGAATCGAAGAGAACTCGATGGAGTCCAGCTTGGCCTTGTCGCCAAAGTAAGCGTCGTTGCGGGCAATCTTGCCTGGCCCTGCTGCCGTGAAGGACACGAGCTTGAAGGGGCCCGTGCCGATGCCCGATGCTCCGATGGTTGCTGCCGATCCGGCCGGTATGACATAGCAGTTGTAGCCGGTCATGAGGCTGGCAAACTCGGCGTTGGGAGAGGTCAGCGCCACGACCACGGTCACGTCATCCTTGGCCGTGGCAGAGGTGGCCGTGATGAAGGGTGAGAGAACGCCGGCCTGCGGGCTCTTGGTCTCCGGATCGAGCATGTGCGCGAACGTATAGACCACGTCCTGAGCCGTGAGCGGCTTGCCGTTGTGCCATTGGACGCCCTTTCGCAGATGGAAGGTCCAGGTCATCGCATCTTTGGACGTCTCCCACGATTCCGCCAGATCCGGCTGGACTGCACCCTTTTCGTCAAGGCGGACCAAGCGGTTGTAGATGGCACCCAAGTATTCGTACGCGGAAAGCGAGCTCGCTGGATCAAGAGTCTCCGCCTTCGACGCCGGAGGGCGGGCAATCCTCAGCGTTCCACCGGACTTGGCCACCGCCCCGTTGCCGCCGGACGAGGCCTGTGGAAGGGCGGAACCGCCTGATCCACAGGCAGTCAGGAATGCCGCAGACACAACGGCAAGACCGGAAACCGTCAAGACGCTGCGCCGCGACACCATGCCTTTTACTGCGCGGTTGTTCAAATGATCCATCTGCCTTGCCTCCATGTGACGAGTACTACACTGGACGATCTATTTGCTGTACTGTACAAATAAATCGGTCAGAAACGCAATAGTTTCAAACCAGAAAGCAATAAATATTCGGGAGCAGGTGGGTGCCACGTCTGTGCAATTTGTCTGGATCCGGCGGCCTGACGTGCTGATGGTCATTACCTCGGCACCCACATACGTGGCCACTAGCGAGGTCCTCAAGGTCTTGAACCCGCTGGACTTGACGCCGGTCCGTTTCCTGCTTGCCGCGGCAATCTTGGGCGGCTACTTCCTGCTGCGGAGGCGGAAGCTGCTGCTGCGCAAGGCAGATGTGCTGCGCGTAGTGGGGATTTCGATTCTTGGCTACGGCGCCTACGGAACCTTGCTCAACCTTGGGCAGACCACAGTTCCAGCGGGGACGGTCAGCCTGCTCTTGAACACGTCCCCAGTGTTTGCGTTCATTCTCGGCTATCTGGTGCTTGGCGAGCGAACTTCTCGCCGCGGGATCCTGGGGATGGCAATAGCCACGCTCGGCGTAGTCATCATCACCCTGTTCGGGCCGGGAGACCTCGGATTCGACTGGAACGCCATGGTCATCCTCGCCTCCGCCCTGATTCTGGCCGCGTTTCTCATCTGGCAACAACCCCTGCTTGCCCGCATCCCACCCGTGGAAATGGTGTTTTGGGGGTGTCTGGTTGGTGGCATCGCCACGCTCCCGACCGCCACCTACGATCTCCACCGCCAAGCCTGGGGGCTGACCACGCTCATTGCGCTGGTAGTTCTCGTGGTTATAAGCACAGTGCTGGCCTACTCCCTATGGAACCTGACGCTGGCGGGCACCAGCGTGGCCGAGGGTGGTTCCCTGCTTTTCGCTGTGCCCATCTTTTCCCTCATCCTCGGCTGGCTGCTTCTGGGCCAAGTACCCACCAATGCGTCAATCGCAGGCGGCTGCATTGCCCTGGCCGGAGTCGTGCTGCTGGGCCGCGCACATAACATCCCGCACCATCCCGACAAGGAAGAAGAAGTCATGACCACGCACCCCGTCGTCGAGGACGTCATCACCGTGTCGATCCACCGCGACAACGCGGAAGCGCTTCGCATGGCCGTAGACCAAGCAGCGGAACAGGTCGGGGCCAGGCTGGCCACGATCTCACTCTGGCGACCCGGGCAGGCTGACCTAGTGCGCGTTTACAGCTCAATGCCCGACATTTACCGATTTGGCGGTGTCTCCGCCGAGCTGGGTCTCGACTGGACCGAGCAGTGCGTGGTTCGCCTGGAATCCTTCATTGCCGAGTCCCCGGAGGACTTGGAAACGGACGCCTTTGAGCACCACGACACCTTAACAGCGCTCCGCCTGGGCGCAGGCATCAATGCCGTCATCCAATTGGACGGGCAGTTCCTGGGGTGCCTGAACCTAATGGATACACCCGGCAGCTACACGCACGCTGACCTAAACACAGCCCAGGCAATCGCGGACGGGCTGGCGCCGCTGTTGAATGCCATTTCCACCGCGATGGGTTCGGTCAGCTCCTGAGTGAGCGGGGCGGCCTAGTACGACTGGCATTTTTGAGGCATGTGCCCTGTTCGGTGGGCATCATTCCTGTTCTGCTTCAAAATGACTGTTTTCCGGGGGAGCTCTTTCTAGGGAACTGCTTCACCTGGCTGATCAATTAGGCCGGACGTGTCTTCGCCAGGCTGTCGAGCGCTCGATAAATCTCGGGTCGTGAGGCTCGCTCTCCGGATGCACCGTGATCCAAGGTGAGGTCATCGCGTCGTACGCCGATGTCCCCAAGGTCTGCCTGCTGCCGGTCGGTGGACTGCTGCCGCGTCGAAACGCGTGCGTAGCCGATCAGTCATTTCATGGGCTGCTCCAATGTGTCTCGTAACTAACGGTGAGTACACCGATTCAACCAGAAGGTTGTGAGACATAGTTAGGAGAATCGTCGTTCGTCGTCGAACTTGTGCGATTCCGCGAAAGCTGGACTATTGCATTCGCGGCGATCGCTCGTTCGGTGAGACGCCTCGTATCACTACGGCTCACTCGAGGGAATCAAAGAACGCCGTCACATCGGACGCGACCCGATCCGGGCATTCCCACAAGACCAGATGCGCCGCATCGGGGTAAACCTTCAGGACCGTGCCGGCTATCCGGGCTGCCAGGGTTTCCTGGTCGCTCCGTGGCAACAAGCTGTCATGGTCGCCCCACAAGATCAGTGTGGGTGCGTGGATGGTTCCCGACTTAGTTGGCGGCGGGGCGTTGCCTAGGCCATGCAGGATGCCCTTCCAGGCGTGGGCGGGCATTCTAACGCCGTCACGTATCCGGTCCTCAATAAACCAGGAGGGAACCGCACGCAGCAGTGGATACCAGGACAACGAATCCCGGACCCAGTCCTCGTCGATGGGGTCCGTCAGGCGGTCCACTTCATCGGCGAACGGGACCCGTCCGTGGAGGCTCAGGGGCGAGCCCACCAGCACGAGTGCCGCGACCCGCTCGGGGTAAGCGACGGTCAACTGCTGGGCGACGTAGCCGCCGCTGGAGGAGCCGAGAACGAAGGCCTTCGGAACGTTGAGGGCGTCAAGAATCGCGGCGGCGTCCTCGGCCTGTTCCGCAAGGGAGTAGCCCGACTCCGGTTTGTCCGCGTCGCCCTGCCCGCGGAGGTCGGGGGCGTAGACCCTGAAGCCAGTTAGCAGCGGTACCAGGCGGTCGAAGCAGCCGCGGGATTCGCCCCATGGATGCAGCAGCAGCACTGGCCGCGCGTCGGCGTCGCCCTGGACGAGACACGGCACCGTGATGCCTGTCCGGAGCCTAAAATCCCGGACCTCGGATTCCATAGCCTCAAGGTAGCCGCGCAAGTGGACCGTGGGCAAGGCTCATGCCAGACGCTGAGGCTCAGTAGAGGATGTGCTGGTAAAGGACGTGGTCCTGCCAGGTGCCTGCGATCTTGAAGCATTCCAGCCAGTAGGCCCCCGATTTAGGAGACATGCCCTGGCCCCTCTGCCAAACTGAACGAACTCATCAACGTTGCACTAGCCACTTGAGACCACCCGAGCATGGTGTCAGAAAATTGGGCAAAGCCCAGCGAGAGAATCGGCAGAAATGTCTCATAACCCAAATGTCTCATAACCCATGGGTTTCGAGGCACAAGAATTACGAGACACTTCAGCGTCTGGTTTAGACGGAAAACGGGTGATTACGAGAAGACTATTCATTGGCTTCGCTTACGAAACCAATGATGAAACGGATACCACTTCCCCCAGAGGCCACTTCCCCCGCTACGCCGCAGTTGCACGAAAGGTGAGCCGAATTCTGGCGCTGACGCCTACCGAGTCGACTGGGTCCGTAGGCGTCAGCGCCAGAATTCGGTGAGCTGCTCGGCGAGGGCTCTGCCTTGGTCGTAGCCGGCTCGAGCGGCGGGCGGACGCGTCGACGGATCCATCACATTGTCGCCGAATGCGTCGCGGGAGTTGCTATCCGGGAAGATCGTTTCGGCTCTGCTGCCGCCTGCGCGCAGTTCGTCGACCTGTGTTCTGAGATGCATGCCCCAGTTTAGCGGCGTCCGTGATCTGCCGCCGAATGGTGACAGCACCAGCACCCGCCCGTATCCGGCTGCCAGATCGGCATTCTCGGCGTTAGATCGGTAGCCGCCGTCGATGTATCGGTTGTCGCCGATACTGTAGGCGAAGCCACTGGCACAGCTGGCGGCCACGGCGTCCACCAAGTCGACCCCGCTGTGGCGGTCGAACACGACCGGTTCTCCGGTATGGGCATCGACCGCCGTGATGAGCATCCGCCGTTGCGGCCAGAGCTGATTGGGCAGCCGAGCGGCGACGGTAGTGCGCCACTGCGTTTGCGCAGACCTGTGCGACGCCGCGTCCGTCTCGAGCGCCGCCGCGCCCATCCTGCGGCGCATGTCGGCCGCATCCTCAGCGGCACCGATGATTGCGCTCGTTTTCTCCATGTGGTTCGCCGCCCGCCCAAGCGGAACGCGTCCACCGTCAGATCCGACCGGAGCAGTCCGTAGCGGTGGCACCTCGGCAAGGATGGCGGCAAGCAGTTCGGCCGGGTTCGCGCTAGTTATTTGGGCCGCAGTCGTCGATCCGGCCGACGTCCCGATGATCAGATCGGCCTCGGTCACATCCAACCCGGCCTCAAACAGGCCGGCGATGACGCCGATCAGCCACGCATTGCCTGCCGATCCGCCACCACCAAGGACCAACGCTGTACCGGAGGGGTGTTCCGAGACGCCGTCAGCGGTCGTCGCCGAGGTGAACTGAAGTGAATTATGCATGGTTCGTAGCTTTCTGAGAGTGCGTGCAGCGCTCCCCGCGACGGCTACGTCAGTCGCGCGATCGTGAACTCGAAGGAGCGCCCAGAGTGGACAGTGTGTGCATCGGGCTCACCTCCTCGAATCGTGTCACGTTCGCCGAGTAGTCTACCGGTTTGGGCTCCGTGTGCCAACGAATTCGACTGTTTCACTCGTGGGCGGGCGTTGCCGAGATCAAAGCTCTTGACGTGGCACTTGTTTTTGCAAGTGTTGTCTCGTTCGCATACAGAACCAACGAGGGAGACCACAATGACCGCGATGTTCGTCAACCTGCCGGTGACCGACCTGGAGCGCGCGAAGGCGTTCTACACGGCGATCGGCTTTACCATCAACCCGAAGTTCACCGATCACAACGCGGCCTGCGTCATCGTCGAGGAGGACCACAGCTACTTCATGATCCTGGTCCGCGAGTTCTTCCAGACCTTCACCGACCTCCCGATCGGCGACCCGGCTGTGAGCCCGTCGGTGGCGACCGCGATCTTCCTCGACGATCGGGAGGCCGTCGACAAGACAATTGCCGCCGGTGTCGCAGCGGGCGGCGCCGAACCGCACCCCGCGTCGGACTACGGTTTCATGTACCAGCGCACGCTCACCGACCCCGACGGCAACATCGTCGAGTTCGGCTGGATGGACCCGGTTGCGGCCGAGCAGGGCCCCGAGGCCTACGCGAACCAGCAGGACTGAGCTCGATGGCTGCTCGCGAGTACGGACAGTATTGCGGCGTCACGCGAGCCCTGGAGCTCGTGGGCGAACGCTGGTCAATGCTCATCGTCCGCGACCTACTCGTCGGGCCGCGCCGCTATGGAGAGCTCGCCGCTGGCCTGCCGCGAATCCCGAGCAACATCCTGGCGACGCGGCTCAAGGATCTGCAGGCGGCCGGCGTCCTCCGCCGGGTGCCGCACTCGCGCGTCATCGTCTACGAACTGACGCCCTACGGCCGCGAGCTCGAGCCGGTCGTGCTCGCGCTCGGCGCCTGGGGCTTCAAGGCGATGGGCGATCCGCGCCAGGAGCAGATCATCACCCCCGACTCGATGACGATGGCGCTCCGCACGGCCTTCCGGCCGCAGGTCGCGGCGAGCCTGCCGGCGACCGCCTACGCAGCGCGCTTCGGCCCCGCCGAGCTGCTCATCCGGGTGGACGGCTCCACGCTCGACGTGGCACGCGGCGACGGGCCGGTCGACCTCGCCTTCGCCGCTGGGCCGGCCATCCGGCGGCTCATCTCCGGCGAGCTCACCCCGGATCGTGCGATCGCGACCGGCGTGGTCGAGGTGCTGCGCGGGCGCGGCGACTTCCTCGACCGTTTCGCGAACACGTTCCACCTGGCCGCCTAATCCAAGAACGGCCCCACAACTACCAAAGGACATGCCTCACATGCGAAAGCTCATACTGAAAATGTCGATGTCACTGGATGGTTTCGTCGGCGGACCGAACGGCGAGATGGATTGGACGCTTCGCTCGCGGAGCGAAGACGGTGCAGCCTGGGTCTTGGAGACTCTCCAGCAGGCGGGCCTGCACGCCATGGGCAGCCACTTTTACAACGAAGTGGCGAGCTACTGGCCCACCTCGACGGACCCGATGGCAGCGCCGATGAACGACATCCCGAAGGTAGTCTTCACGCGGCAAAAGTCGTTCGACCTCCATGCAGGGCAGGGCGGAGTGCCAGCGCAGGAGCCGTCTCACGGCGCAGCCAGTTGGGCGTCGGCCAGGATCGCAAATGGAGACCTCGCGGAGGAGATGCAGCGCCTGAAGCAGGAGCCCGGCAACTACATCCTCGCCCAGGGAGGAGCGGACTTCGCCCGCAGCCTGGTAGAACTCGGCCTGCTCGACGAATACCGCCTCGTGATTCATCCGGTCGCGCTCGGCTCCGGTCTTCCACTCTTCTCCGACCTGCAACAGCCAATGGACCTCGAACTCATCAGCACCACCCAGTTTCGGGCAGGCGCCATGGCACAGGTCTATCGTCCCGTCAGCGCGTAGCAGGGAGTGTTTTCACACCCGCAATGGACCTGCAGGCAGGTAAGAAAGAACTGGTGGCTGACGCCGCGGTGCGGGGGTGCACCTCTCGTAATCGCGGAGCCCGAGACCGCCGACCTTGGACTGGCGAACCAGCGACTCGACTCTGGTTTGGCGGGCATCGACGATGAGGTCTTACGGGTCTACGAAAAGGTGCTTCCCAAGTCTGAGTACACGGTCCTTCTCATCGACCTGGCACCGCGTTTGGTGGAGCCGGGAGATGCTTCGGACTACTTCGCCCATGAGCAGGTGACTACGTGGGGCGTCGACCCGGTCGTTGGAGCTGCCGAAAACCCCGGCACCCCCTACTACAGGACGTTCGAAACTCCGGTGGGGAGGAAGCAACACCTCTACGAGTTCATCGTGCCGATGGTCCCGCCGGCGCGGAACGACACTGATCGGGTCGATGAGTACTCCGCCGACACGCGGGGCGAACCAGCGACAGCGGTCGCCTCTTCGCTTCTGGACCTGTTGCAACCGGCAATGGATGAGGGCGAGGACTACTACGAGCACTGGGTTCTTACTCACTTCCTGCTCGATGGGCACCACAAGATCGAGGCGGCGGCGCGTGCGGGACGGCCGCTTCGCCTTCTATCTCTCGTCGACGAGCGCATCAGCATCGCAGAGGCCGACGACCTCGCGGCTATGGTTCACGCTCGCTCGCAGCCAGAGGGACGAGAAGCGCTGGCCGCTGACGACGCACGTCAGGGACGAGCGCTAATCGGCAGGAGAGCGCGACACGATCAGGGAGATCTGAGGGACAGGCCCGCGTAGCGTGCCCATGGTTCTGCTGCTTTGTCGGCGTGGAGGAATGCGACTTTGGGGCTGTAGCCGAGCGCTTCAGCGACGAGTGATGGTGGGACTTCGAGTACGAGTTCGCCGATTGCGCGGTTGCGCGCGCCGAGGAGATTCACGCCGAGCTCGCGGAGCCGGTCCATCACTGTGTTCGGATGCAGGTGCCGGCCGGCGAGGGTACTGGGGAATAGCCAAGGGCTGTCAGGGCCAGCGCCGGTGCGGAGGTTGGGGCGGTTGGTCACGTGTCTGCGGAGGAGCTGAGCGAACGGCTCGGGCACCCCGGTCGGCCGTTGGCCGAGTGTGATGCTCATGCCGGCGGGTTTGTCGTCGACGAAGCTCATCTCGAGGGTGACGACTTTGACGAGCGGTTGGGCGTAGAGCAGTAGAAGAATGCCGGCAACGCGGTAGGGGAGTGATTCACTTGCGCCGTTGAGTAGCTCTCGGATCCACGCCATCCGCTGGTCCTGCGTCAGCGACGGGCTCGTGCGCACTGCTCTGTGCTGCACGGCCACGCTGGTGTTGAGCCGGGTCCTTTTGGCGACGACGAAGAAGGTGCGGATTGCCGTTCTGGTCGTCGGCCCGGTGGCGAGCCACTCGTCGACGTCGGGTTGGGTGCACGTGGCCGCAGTCCGGTGGTAGGTCTCGTGGAGCCATACGAGGAACTTGATGGTCTCGGTGATCTCCTGCTTGGCCGAGTGAACTGGCCCATGCGTCGCTTCGCCGGCAACAGATTTTGCCCGAATGCGACGGAGGTGATGCCAGGTGGCGAAGTGCAGGACGGGCTGGCGTACTTCGTCGGGCAGCCCCTCGAGTTTCGCGGGGATCCAGTTCTCGAACCGGCCAGGTGCGGGTCGCGGGGAGGCAGGTATCCGTGGTGTTGCAGCAGGGCACGTAGATGTTCCGCCGGCTTCCCGGGATGGCCGTCGAGGCCGTCGCGGGTCAGCGGGACGCTTCCGTCGCCGAGCCCGCGCAGGAGGGCTTGGACTTTGGGGGAGCGCTTCCAGGTGATGATTGATTCTGGTCGATCTGAGGCGCAGAGGACGCCGATCAGCCCGATGAGTGCTGGCACGGTCGGGACACCACCGACGAGGTCGTTCAGGTCGTCGCGCAGCGCGCATCTGGCGCAGAGTTTGCCTCGGTGGTGGCCGGGTTCGTCGCCGCATCGTTCGCAATGAAAGCCGACCGGTATGCCGGCGCACGTTCCGCACACGGGCAGCCAGTCGGCATTGCGTGGGCCCGGTAGAAGTCGGTCCTGAAGGCACTCTGGGCAGGGTCCGCGCGTGTGAATTGCGTCGAACCAGCAGGTGAAGCAAATCCGCCCCTCTGGCCATCGAGCCGCGAGGCGGGGGATGGGACGGCCGCAGCGCCCGCATGGATCGTCGCGTGTGGTCACGCGAGCGGACGTAACGCGCGGTCGTCCACGCTGGGTCGAGCGAGGGGAGAGGCAGTCACGGTCAGCAGGTCATCGGGGCCGCAGTCGAAGATGTCGCAGATCGCGGCGACGACTTGCAGCGAGACCCGCTCAGGGCGTTGGTTGACCAGGCGGTAGACCTGCGGTCTGGACAGGTTGATGTCTCGTTCGGCCAGCAGGGGAATCAGGCCGGTGGTGTTGTGTAGGCCGCGTGCGGCCATGAGCTCGGCCAGACGCCAGGTGTATTCGACTTTGCGCCTCATCGTGTTCCGTCCTTGTTGCTGCGGGCCAGTGCCTCGGTAACCGTACGGTCCAGAGCTGCTCGAAGCGTGGACCGACGGAACTCATCGGAGACGAACTGGTAGATCCCCGTGGTGGAGGCGTACTCGTGGCCCATCTGATCTTGGACGAACCGCGGGTCCCAGCCTGCTTCCAATAGGTGAGTGGCGTACGAGCGGCGAAACGAATGGATGTCCAGGCCGTCGGGGAAGCCGAGCTCGTTGCAGTAGCGCCGCAGCCGACGCAGGAGCGTTGACTCGACGACAAGCCCGCCACGTTCGCTGGGGAAAAGGTCCAGGCCAGTCCTCGATGATGTCTGGCGTCCAACGCCACACCGTGAGCACGCTGCGGCCCTTGTAGGGGGAGGAACGTCTGGACTTGCCGTACCGGACCTTGCAGACACCGAAGGAGCCGAACTCGCGCGCGTGCGGATTGCGGGCGAAGTCGACTGTCTGCAGATGGCGAAGCTCGTTGAACCGAAGCCCATAACCGTAGGCGACCTTCATCATGACCGCGTCGCGGTAGGCGGCCTGCCAGCCCTTGCGGCTGGACTTCCCGGTGCGCTCAACTTCCATGTCGGCGTGCTCGAACAACGCGTCGAGCTCTTCGCGTGTGTAGGGACGTTTGGACGGACGGCCGTCGTATGCCTGGACATGGGGAGCGGTATTCCAGTCGAAGAACACCTGAGCCGGGTGGGTGCCGAAGTATTGCTCACAGACTCGGTCCCAGCCATAGTCCGGGTTGCTGATGTAGCTATTGAACGCACGCAGCGCGGAGTGGTAGCCGCGCAGCGTCGAGTGCGCGACGTGTTTGACCGTACGCAGATCGGCCGAGAACTCCTCGACCATCGTCGGCGTCCAGTTCCACGGGTCCTCGTTGACGTGATCGATGAAGCGGTGCACGTGGCGCAGACGCTGCTCGATGGTGGCGAACTGCAAGTTGCGTGACAGTTGCTGGTTGCGCCAGCCGTCGAGCATCATCTGGAGCACCTGCTCGTCGGGGCGAAGTACGGGCAACGATTGCACCAGGTGCACCCGTCCAGAGCCGTCTAGTGTTCCGTGTTAATGGTTTGTTTGCGTTTCATCTTGCCCAGGAGATACTCCGCTGACTTGGTCCAGGTGAATGGTTTGGCGTCCTGGTTGTAGTTCTCGATGTAGCGTTCCATGGTTTCCTCCAGCTCTTTCACGGAGCTGAATGCTCCGCGTTTGAGGCACTGGCGGGTGATGATCCCGAAGAAGATCTCCACCATGTTCAGCCAGGAACAGCTGGTCGGGGTGAAATGCAGGCTCACGCGCGGGTTTTCGGCCAGCCAGTCCTTCACGTTCTGGTGCTTATGGGTCGCATAGTTGTCGCAGATGACATGCAGCTCAACCCCGGGGTGGGCGTGGGCGACCCGGCCCAGGAAATCGACGAACTCGATGTTGGTGTGCTTTGGGTAGAAGGCGTTCGCGCTGAGTTTGCCGGTGAGAACCTCCAAGGCGGCGAACAAGGTGGTGGTGCCGTTGCGCTTGTAGTCGTGCGTCTGCTGCAGCGGGTGGGTCGGGACAGCGGCTGGTCCGGGCCGGTGCGGGACGGTGCCTGGATTTGGGTCTTCTCATCAATGCTCACCACCACCGCGTTTTCCGGCGGGGACATGTACAGGCCCACCACGTCCCGGAGCTTGGACTCCAGGGCCGGGTCGGTGGAGAATTTAAACGTCTCGATCCGATGCGGCTGGATCTTCCAACGGCGCCAGATTCGGGCCACGGACGAAAAAGAGATTCCGTGGCGTTCGGCCATGATGCGCGCGGACCAGTGCGAGATCCCCAGCTCCGCCGGCGGGTTCCCGTCATTGGTCAGGGTGTCGGCAATCAGGGCGAGTTCGTCGATCTCCCGCTCCCGGCCCGGGCGCTGGACATCGGACAGGGCCTCGATCCCGCCCTCGGCATAGCGGTTGCGCCACTTCAAAACCGTGGGCGCCGAAAACCCGGTGATCTTCTCAATCTGGACATTCGGCATCCCGTCAGCAGCCAACAAAACCGTGCGCGCCCGCAACGCCAACGTCGCAGTGGAAGAATTCCCACGAGTCAACGCTTCCAGGGCGCCCCGGTCCCCGTCGCGCAACTGAAGTGCCTTTGCCAGATAAACCATGGATCAAGTCTGACAAACAATCAGACCCAAAGGAATCAACGACACGCTACACTAGCTGCATCGAAACCTCCGCAAATCGTGCTACATCCAGTGATTCAATGATGCATCTGATGAATCCTCGCGTTCGTCTATACAGGTCAGCGGCATGTCGCGCCCCAGCCTTTTCGCTGTCTTTGAGGCTTTGGCGAGCTCAGGACCAAGTCCCGAAGCGTGACCTGCAGGGGTATTCGTGCAGGCCAAGGACCCTTTCGGTAGCGCCACAGGGGAGCAACGCTGACCATCACCGATGATTCATCCAATGCAATACGCAGAGTACTTTACATAATGTGGATTATCGGCTCTAAAGGCCAACGAGTAGAAACAGATGCAAGAACACGTTGCACAGGCCGATTCGACCATCACTGCAGGTCAGGATGGAGATCTGCAGGAGCCTAGCGATTTGCTTCACCATGACTATTGCCAGGCTCGCGCTGGTCAGCATACGTTTCACTCATTAGATGATTGATTCCTCTGCTGGATGGTTGTCATGGATCGTGTTCCTGGGTTCGTTCCACAGGTCTTGCTGGTGGGCGACGTTTCGTTGCTGCGGGCCGATCAACAGGTGTTTGACGCGATGCTGAGTGGTTGGCGTGCGCAAATGTTGGCGCGTGGGCTGACGACGGCGACGATCGCCTCGAGGTGCCGGCTGATTGAGCGTTTCCAAGCTTTTACGAATGAGTATCCGTGGGTCTGGCGGCCGTTGGATGTCGACGAATTCTTGGCATAGCGGCGGTCTGGTGAGAAGGCGATCAGCTTGTCGACGTTGCGCGGTTACAGCAATGCCATTTCGGTGTTCTGTTCCTATATCGGCGACTCGCGTTATGGGTGGGTGCCGTTTTGCGAACGCACCTTCGGCGACGTACCTTCGCAAGTTTGCTTTGAGTGGAATACCCCTCGCCACACCACCGATGACGCGGTTTCGCCATCACGGCGGGCGTTCACCGAGGCCGAGTTGCAGCACTTGTTCGACGTGGTCGATGACTTCGTCGATGAGCAGCATCGTCGTGGTTCGAAACGTTGGCTTCCTGCTCTTCGCGACTCAATCGCCTTCAAGGTCGGCTACGCCTATGGGCTGCGCCGGCGCGAGTTGACGGTGCTTGATACGACCGACTTCGGCCCCAATCCTCACGTTGCGGCTTACGGCAACTTTGGTGCGGTGACGGTGCGGTGGGCCAAGGGCACGAAGGGATCGGGTCCGCGACGTCGCACGGTTCTGACCAGTCCGGAGTTCGAATGGGTCGTCGACCTTTTGCAGTTCTGGTGTTCGCCGAACGGTCGGGGCAGGTTCGCGACCGCCGATCGCTCCAATGTTCTCTGGCCTACTGAGCGGCGTGAGCGGGTCAACTTGCAACGCCTTGTGAGTCGTGGTGATCCAATCGCGAAGCGGGTTCGTTTGGTCCGTGACGACACCGACGAGCCCGATGGCTAGACCCTGCCATCCTGGCGACCCTGTCCGGTGGCCAGAGGGATGTGATCGCTGCTATGGGCGCTATGAAGTCGTCACAGTCTGGCAGAGCCGTGGGATCTGTGGATATTGCTACCAGGCCGCGAAACGCATCACCGGCATCTGTGCCTGCGGCCATGAAGGGGTCCTGCCGGGCATCATCGACAACCGGCCGGCTTGTCGGACCTGCTCGAACATCAAGCTGAACGTCGACTGCAAGAGTTGTGGCGCCGAGGCCGAGCTCTACAGCGGCGGCCGTTGCCAACGATGTGTCCTGGCCGACACGATCGACAGGCTCCTGACCAACCCCGACACCGGACACATGGTGCCCGAGCTAGTCCCAGTGGCCGAGGCATTGAAGACAATGAAACGTCCGAACAGTGGCCTGACATGGATCCGGCAGCCCCACGTGGACGCCTTCCTCGCCGACCTCGCCCAACACCCAGTCATCTCCCATCGCCTCCTCGATGAACTGCCGCCGAGCAGAACCCTGGATTTCGTGCGTGGACTCCTGGTCGAGCACGGCGCGCTCCCCCGCCGCGACGAGCGATTGGCTCGATATGAGCGTTGGGCGCTCACGGCGCAAGCTCGAGTCGTTGTTCCCGAGCACCGTGACGTTATTGCCCGGTTCATCCGTTGGGGCATGCTGCGCCGGATGCGAATAATGGAGTCAGTGCCAAACGGGACATTCCTGCGGTCCAAGCAAACCGTGACCGTCGGGATTGACTTCTGCAACTGGCTCACCACACATGGCGCCACACTCGCGGAGCTGAATCAGTCGCATATGGATGCCTGGCAGGCTGAAGGGCCGACTACCCGCGGGTTCGTGAGCCGCTTCATCAGCTGGACCGCCAAAGCCAAAATCACCACTGAAGGAATCACGGTGATACCTCACCGGCGAGGCACGAGCCCCCGACTGCCCGCCGCAGAACAACGTGAGGCGATCGACCGTGTTGTCCACCACGATGACTTCAGCCCACGAGACCGGCTCGCCGCCATCCTCATTCTCGTTTCGGTCAGAACATCGAGACCGTCGCTACCTTGACCTGGGAGAAGATCACCGTCGCCGAGGAGCAGGTCACGATCGATCTAGCCGGCTTCTCGATCCATCTGGAAGCTCCACTCGACAAGCCTGTCAGAGCGCTTGCCGTCGCTCCCCTGCACACGCAGACGGCGGCGCATCCGAACTCGCCCTGGGTGTTCCGCGGAATGAAGCCCGGGCAGCACGTCGATCCCGCTCACCTCCGGCAGCGGCTCAAGCCAGTGTTCTCGACCCTGGCCGCAAGGATGGGCACGCTGCACGAACTTACCCGCATCGCGCCGGTCGCGATCATCGCTGACGTTCTTGGATATAACCCTCAAACCATCGAGCAGCATTCGCATTCGTCGGCAAGCTCCTACGCCCAATATGTCGCGTCCAATCGAACGTGACACGTTCTTCCGCCAATAGAATGGGAAGTGGCAGGCCGTTCGGAAAGCGGGACCAAACCTTCTCGGATACCAAGGTTTCCGAAGTCGGCGATGGGGCGCTTTGAGACGTATTCGGCTCCATACTTGCAAGAGTTTCTTTCTCTCGGAAGCCGGGTGAATCAATGTCGATTCGCGGCAAAACGGTCGGAGGGATCGTTTGCTTAGTGGCCATGCTGTCAGCAGCAGTTGGCTGTTCCTCTGAAACTGATCGCGGCCAGACGAATCCTCAGACTTCCAAGACCGCCCCTCGTCACAGTCAGAGAACTTTGCCCACAACCGAGAAGTGCGTGGGCAAACAAACAGCGGTACCCTGTGGTCGCTGTTCTATCACTGCAAGGTCGGGAAGAGCGTGAAGACACTGTGGCGAATGTCGGGATCTGGAGATTTGACGATTCGAGCGACAGGCCCTCAGGGCCAAAATCTCCAACCAGACTGGGGCCCCGAAGCCCATTCGGGCAGTAGCTGGAAGCGACCTGGAGACGAATGGGGTGTTGGATGGACCGTTCCGAGTGCCGGAGTCTGGACTTTCTTGGCAACACGAACTGACGGCGATACTCGTTGCTCATCAACACGTCGCTCTGCCAGTTAAACCACGGGGGTTCCGTCTGATGCGAGAACTCTCGTGTCGGGAAGAATCTGGCGTTTGGGCAGGTCGGCAGCAGGTGTGGGCCATCATAGGGATCTCGCTCCGCCAAGTCGTTTTGGGGAGCAGCCCTGCGCGACATCCTCGAATTCACCCCGAACGACCTCTTCGAGCCCTACGTCGAGATGCGCGTCGCCGCGACGGCGAAAGCACCAAGACGCAGCGAAGACCTCGGCGTCCAGCCCGGCAACCCCATCGCCGAGCGCATCCGGCTCGTCGCTGACGACGAAGACGAGTAACCGGCGTGACGAGACCCCGCAAGGCCGCGGCGAGCTGGTGTTGCTCGCCGATCAAGACCGATCCCGATGGAACACCGCGCAGATCGCCGCTGGACGCGCTGAGCTCGACAGCGCGCTCGCTCTGGGCGGCCACGGGCCCTACGTGCTACAGGCCGCCGTCACCTCATTGCATGCAGAAACGCCCTGCGACTGGGTACAGCTCGCGGCGCTGTACGGCGAGCTGGCGCACCTGACCGGCTCTCCGGTCGTCGAGCTGAACCGCGGGCCGCACCGATTCCTCCGCGGTCACTCAGCCGGGATCGCGTAAAGAGCACGCCGATGGTGCTCACCGTGAGTCGGTCGTGTCGCTGCGTGGCCGACCCGGCGCTGGCCGAGGGAGGTCGCGATCGCTACACCCGCCCCATCGATTTCCGTGCCTATCGGCGTTAACCCACGGGAGTTGCATCAGATGCGCTCAGCAGTCAAACACCGACCAGCAGATGTCGTTCCGCAATTGCTGGTCGTCAAGTACGAGCTCGCGAATCGCCTCCGGGAGCTGGTCGCGCTGCCACCGGCACTCGAGTTGCCCTGCGGACTCTGCCTCGCCGTCCTGCGCGGCAGCACGTGCGGCCTTGATCGCATAGGCAGCCGCACCGAGGTCGTGTGCGGCGACGTGCGCGACGACCGCGGTCTGGCCAGCAGCGTACGCGGCATACCGTGCTGCCCCACGCAGGTCTCTGGCCGCGCCCATTGCATGGCCGCCCGCCGTGCGAGCCTCGGTCATCTTGACCTCGCCACCCACCCAGGCGCGCGCATGCTCGATCGCCTGACGCGGTCGCGGATCCTCAGGCCGAGCCGACTCGAAGAGGTGAAGGACGTGCTCCGCGCACGAGGCCGCCCAAAGAGCGAGGAACTGGTGGTCCGAATCAGTGAGGGTCCCACCGCGGCGGATCGTCACCAAGCGCGGGTCTCGGACCTTCGGGAGGATCATGGTTGGCCTCCTTCTGCCTGCATCCGTCACACACCCTACAGCGGCGCACGCCCCGACCGGGGCGAAGCGGTCTACCTAACCTACTCCCGACTCATGAACTCCCGTTCCTGCGAGTTTTCCGTGTTGAGTCTCATCTGGCCTTAGGGTCGGTCTCTCAGTGAGGATCTCCACGCAACTCCGTCGTGTCCGGTACCGCGGGACTTTCAGCTGCCCACGTAGGCCGCGAGATGCTTACCCGTCAGGGTTGACTTGGCTGCCACAAGCCCGGCCGGGGTGCCCTCGAAAACGATCCGGCCGCCGTCGTGCCCGGCGCCGGGGCCGATGTCAATGATCCAGTCTGCATGCGCCATGACCGCCTGGTGGTGCTCGACGACGATGACCGACTTGCCGGAGTCAACGAGCCGGTCGATCAGGCCGAGAAGGTTCTCAACGTCGGCAAGGTGGAGGCCGGCGGTCGGCTCGTCAAGCACGTAGACCCCACCCTTCTCCCCCAGGTGCGTGGCCAGCTTGATCCGCTGCCGCTCGCCGCCGGACAGCGTGGTGAGCGGCTGGCCGAGGGTCAGGTAGCCGAGCCCTACGTCGGCGAGCCGTTGGAGGATCTTGTGGGCGGCCGGAAGCAACGCCTCGCCGTCGCGGAAGAACTCCTCGGCCTCGGCCACCGGCATCGCGAGCACCTCACTGATGTCCTTGCCGCCGAGCCGGTACTCCAGCACCGACGCCTGAAACCGCTTCCCGTCGCAGACCTCGCAGGTGGCGGCGACGCCGGCCATCATCGCCAGGTCCGTGTAGATGACACCGGCACCGTTGCAGTTCGGACAGGCGCCCTCGGAGTTGGCGCTGAACAGCGCCGGCTTCACGCCGTTCTCCTTCGCGAACGCCTTGCGGATCGGGTCCAGGAGCCCGGTATACGTCGCCGGGTTGCTCCGCCGCGAACCGCGGATCGCACCCTGATCGACCGTTACCACGCCGTCCCGTCCGGAGACCGAGCCGCGGATCAGCGAGCTCTTGCCCGAGCCCGCCACCCCGGTGATGACGATAAGGACCCCGAGCGGAATGTCGACGTCGACGTCCCGCAGGTTGTGCATGTCGGCCCCGCGGACCTCCAGGGCCTCCGACGAGGTCCGGACCTCGTCCTTGACGGCAGCCCGGTCGTCGAGGTGCCGGCCGGTGATCGTGTCGGAAGTCCGCAACCCTTCGACGGTCCCCTCGAACATCACCTCGCCGCCGTCGGTCCCTGCTTTCGGGCCGAGGTCGACGACGTGATCGGCAATCGCGATCATCTCCGGTTTGTGCTCCACGACAAGCACCGTGTTGCCCTTGTCGCGCAATTGCAGCAGCAGGTCGTTCATCCGTGCAATGTCGTGCGGGTGGAGCCCGATGGTCGGCTCGTCAAAAACGTATGTGACGTCGGTGAGTGAAGAGCCGAGGTGGCGGATCATCTTGGTCCGCTGCGATTCGCCGCCGGAGAGCGTGCCCGACGGGCGGTCGAGGCTAAGGTAACCGAGGCCGATCTCCACGAACGAGTCGAGGGAGTCCCCTAACGCCGAAAGCAACGGTGCAACCGACGGTTCATCCAATTGGCGCACCCAGCCGGCGAGGTCGCTGATCTGCATAGCGCAGGCGTCTGCGATGTTGAGCCCGTTGATCTTCGAGTTTCGGGCGGGCTCGGCCAGCCTCGTCCCGCCGCACTCGGGACAGGAGGTGAACGTGACGGCTCGCTCCACGAAGGCGCGGATGTGTGGCTGCATCGCGTCGACGTCCTTGGCCAGGAACGACTTCTGCATTTTCGGGATCAGCCCCTCGTACGTCAGGTTGATGCCCTCGACCTTGATCTTAGTGGGCTCGCGGTAGAGCAGGTCGTTCAGCTCTTTCTTCGTGAACTTGCCGATCTTTTTGTCCATGTCAAAGTAGCCGGAGCCGCTGAAGATGCGGCCGTACCAGCCGTCCATGCTGTAGCCGGGGATCATGAGCGCACCCTCGGCCAGCGACTTGCTGTCGTCGTACAGCGCCGTGAGGATAAAATCGGTGACCGAGCCGCGGCCCTCGCAGCGCGGGCACATGCCGCCGGTGACGTTGAAGCTGCGCCGCTCCTTCACGGTTTTCCCGCCGCGCTCGAACGAGACGGCGCCCGCTCCGCTGACCGAGGGGACGTTGAAGGAGTACGCCTGGGGCGAGCCGATGTGCGGCTGTGCCAGCCGGCTGAAGACGATCCGCAGCATGGCGTTCGCGTCCGTGACGGTGCCGACCGTGGAGCGGGGGTTGGCGCCCATTCGCTCCTGGTCGACCAGAATAGCCGTCGTCAGGCCCTCCAGTACGTCGACCTCGGGCCGCGCGAGTGTCGGCATGAAGCCCTGCACGAACGCGCTGTAGGTCTCATTGATCATCCGCTGCGACTCCGCGGCGATCGTGCCGAAGACCAGCGAGCTCTTGCCCGAGCCGGAGACGCCGGTGAACACCGTCAGCCTGCGCTTCGGGATCTCGACGCTGATGTCCTTGAGGTTGTTTACGCGTGCGCCCTGCACCCGGATCAGATCGTGGTTGTCGGCAACGTGCGACGCAGGCGGCTGCGTGTCCGTCCTCGTGGCCATGCTCATCGTGTCTCTTTTCTGTTAGGCGCGGCCGGCTTCGCGGTCTCCGTCGGCGTCGCCTGATTCTATCCAACCAGCTTCGAGCGGAACGTCTGGTTCTCCTTGGCTTCGGCCCGTGGAGCCTCGGGGCCCCGGCCACGCAGCGCGCCCGGCCGAGGCGTCGGACCAACCAGCGGCCGTCGCGCATCGGTTCGCGGTCAGGCGGTCCGTCGGCCTCCTGCCGGACGGTGCCGACGACGCTGAGCGCAAGAGCGGGGAGGTGCTCACCGATCCTGAAGCAGCCCAAGGACGTTGCCGTCGGGGTCGGTGACGGTGGCCACCAGGCGGCCGCCACCGACGTCGTGTGCGGGCTCCTTCACGGTGGCACCCGCGGCGGTCACCTCGGCCAGCTTGCCCTCGATATCCGGCACGTGCCAGTAGGCCTCCGGTGAGGTCATGCCCTGCGGTCCACCGCCCGGCACCAGCCCGATGTGCTGGCCCGCGGCCTCGAAGCCGACGTAGTAGGACTCGTCGGTCTGCGGCGGTACGCCGAGCAGTGCGGTGTACACCGCCTTGGCAGCTGCCAGGTCGGACACGGGATGCAGCACGGTCTTGATGCCCTGAGTGGAAGAGTCGGTCATGATCACTCCTGAAGTCGTGGGTCTGGTCGGGATTCTGGCTTATAGGCGACCGGGAAGTGCGGAAATCGACAGCCCGATCGCCCCGGATGGCGATTTCGCGTTGGCCGTTCGTCCTAACCCGGCCCAGCCTGCAAGAGAAGGAGGACCACCGGGACCACCTCCGGGCGGTCGGGATAGAAGGCCTGGGAGGCGTCCGGGGCGTGCTGCGGGATGAACGTCGAGTGAGTGGTGATGTCCATGCTGGTCATGCTAGCAGCGGCCCGTTGGCCCGCGCTTCTCGATTCCCGATCAGTCTAGTCACCTGTTCCGCCGCGCACGACGGCGTCCACGCCGTCGCGCGCGACGCGTGGCTCCGGTAGGTGCTGGGCGACATGCCGACCAGCTCGATGAAGCGACTGCTGGAGGTGCCCAGCGACGAGCAACGGACCGTGAAACAGACTTCGGTGAGCTGAGGTTGCCCCGATGCAGCAGCGCCATCGCGCGGGACGCGGCGCAGCCACGCGAGGTCGCGCGGGTGCTGCGCCGAGGCGGGTCTGCTGGTCACATGTGAGGCCATATTTGCGCCGGAAGCCAGGCGTACTCGACATCATTGAACAAGTCACCTCAGCGGATTTGTATGGCTTGTACGATCCATGCGATTTATTCCAAAGTCTAGTTTCGTACACCTGAACGCCATTCCGATCTATGAGGCACGAAAGCACTTGGCGACCATCGTGGACAACGCGCATCATGTTCGCGGGCCCACGTTCCTGATCAGGCGCGGATTCGAATTGGTGGTTGATGCTCTCGAATTTTGAGCGCCTCCGCGGGGCGGCCGAGGAACTGGATGACGTCCGCGCCGTTGAGACGGCCTGGGACGAAGCCGAAAGAACCGTGCAAACTCAGATTCCGCGGGAGCACATATCCTAGTCAGCCGGTGGTTGCATGCAGCCAACCATAAGCCAGCGCCACGAGGATTCCTGTACAGGTCTGTTATGGAATCATGGTCGAGTGAATGTCACTCGTCTGATAACGCTCGACGACGCTCCGGCGATGGCGGATTTGCTCCGCCTGAATCAAGCCTTCCTTGCTCCGTGGAAGCCCCTGCGGGACGCCAGCTACTTCACGGTAGACGGCCAATGTGATGAAATCCGCGCCGCGCTGGAGCGACATGAGAACGGCTCCGCACTTCCGCACGTCATCATTGATGAATCCGACCGCCCGGTCGGGCGCATCACGCTCAACGGCATTGTCCGAGGTCCGTTTCTGTCGTGCAGCATGGGCTACTGGGTCAGCGCCGCGGAGAACGGTCGCGGCTATGCCACAAATGCCGTCCGGACCATCCTGCGGGTGGCCTTCGAGGAGCTGCGGCTGCACCGCGTGCAGGCGGAAACCCTGCTGCACAATGCCGCGTCGCAGCGTGTGCTGGAACGCAATGGTTTCGCCCTATACGGCCTGGCCCCGACATACCTCAAGATTGCGGGTATATGGCAGGACTGCGCCATGTACCAGGTGGTGAGTTCATTGCCGGTCTGAAACGAGACTGGTTCAGTGAACCGCCGGTCCGGAGGGCATGCAAAGCGAAATACTGTGAAGACTCTCCGCGGAGAAGGCGCCGTGTCTCGTCTTGTGCCGGGCAGGACAGGGTTTGTGGGAATCGGCGCCCACAGATTCAAATCACTGATCCGGGGACGGATCAGCTGAATGCCTTGACCATGGCGGTAGAGAAGGCGTCGAGGTCATCCGGTTTGCGGCTGGTGACCAAGGTCCAGCCCTTTTCGGTGCAGGTGAAGGACTCCTCGTCAACCCAGATGCCGCCGGCGTTGCGGATATCGGTCTGCAGGCTTGGCCAGCTGGTCAGAGTTTTGCCCGGCAACACGGCCGCCTCCACCAACGACCACGGCCCGTGACAGATCGCGGCAATCGGCCTCCGGGCGGTCACGAAGCTCTTGACGAAGTCCACGGCCTCCGGAACGGTCCGCAGCTTGTCGGGATTGGTGGTGCCGCCCGGTAGGACCAGCCCGGCATAGTCCTCGGAGGAGACCTCCCCCGCCACTTTGTCCACAGGAAACGTGTCCCCCGGTTCAACATCGTGGTGGAAGGCCTGTGCCTCGCCAGGTTTGGTCGAGACCAGCTCCGGGGTTCCGCCTGCGTCCAGGACGGCCTGCCACGGCCGGGTGAGCTCGACCTGCTCCACCCCGCTGGGCGCCACCAAAAATGCGATCTTCTTCCCTGCCAGTTCGTTGCCCATGAGTATTCCTCGCTTTCGTTGCTTCCGGTACACGTTCCGGTCCGCCGGTGCCGCAGGTCCGCCGGTGCCGCCGGTCCGCCGGTGCCGCAGATCCGCCGTGCCGCCGGTCGCCTTGCTGTTCGCTCGAGAATCCAACGCTATCGTGGGGCACGGACCCGATCAAGGCTGTCCGGGTGCACGGACTACAAGTCGTCGTCGGCTACCCACGGCTCAATGATTCCGTCGTTCCAGGGCAGAAAGATGAAACCGCCGGAGCAGTCCTGCAGCGCAGCCTGTAGCTCCGTGATCGCGTGTATCTCGTCCAGGGCAGTCTCGAGATCGTTGATTTCCACGTCGAAACGGGCGGTGCAGAGGGACATATCATTCTCAAATTCGCTGTCTTTGCCAGCCTCGGTGGCAGCTGTCCCCATGCCATCGGTTTCATCGAGCGTGACCGTGAAGATCAGCTTTCCGCTTCTTACCTCCAGACCGGCATCTTTGTGAGCGGCATACAAGTCGTGATCCGGCAGGGTGACGGCGGCATCATCCAGACCGGCCGCGCCGCGGACGAAGTACACGTAAAACCGGGCCGCCGTCATGGCCAAATGCTACTCCCCTGCCGGTCCCCCGCCGCGGGCCGGTGGCGTCTGGCTGGCTGGCTCCGGCAGCTGGTCTGCCGGCGCCGCCAGGTCTGCCGCTGCTCCCCGGGCGCGCACGGAGGCTCTGCGACGTCACCATAGAATTGCCGTATGAACCTCACCAGCGCCGGAATCCAGGAATTAGTGGCAGGATTTTTGGAATCCGGGGAGCTTCCGACGATCGTTCAGGCGGGCCATCCGGTGCTTCGGAGTCCGGCGCTGCCCTTCGATGGGCAGCTCAGCTCGGCCGAGCTCGTGGCGCTGATCGAGCTGATGCGCCGCACCATGTACGATGCACCGGGGGTCGGCCTGGCCGCCCCGCAAATTGGCCTCCCACTGCAGCTGGCGGTCGTGGAGGATCTGTATGAGATGCCGGAGGCTGTCGCAGCGCAGCGGCAGCGGTCGGCACTGGAATTCCGCGCGCTGATCAACCCGCGCTACGAGGCGCTGGGTACGGAATCGGCGTCGTTTTTTGAAGGCTGCCTCTCCATGCGCGGCTGGCAGGCCGTCGTCGAACGTCCGCTGCGGGTGCGGCTGCAGTACGACGACGTTACCGGGGCTCGTCAGAGCGAGGACTTTAGCGGGTGGCCGGCACGCATCGCGCAACACGAGACCGACCATCTGTGCGGGACGCTGTACATCGACAAGGCGCTGACCCGGTCGCTGTCCGACGACGTGGAATATGGTCGGCGCTGGGCCGGCCCCGGCATCGCTCTCGCCCGGCAGGGCCTCGGGTTCTAAATGCCGGTCGGGACACTGGCCCGCTGCTAGGCTCCGCAACATGGACCCCACAGGTGAAGAGCACGAAATTCCCACTGCGGTTTCTGCCACCGACGCCCCAACACGGGTCCGCACGAGCTTTCGGACCGAGTTGGTTAAAAAGGAAGGCCATACCGTTGACGCGGGCTGGGCGGGCGGCATTGCACCGCAGTACGGTGTCGCTCCGCGCATACGGCTGGGAAGCAATAAATGGTTCAATCTGCTCTGGTTAATTCCTATTGGGCTGCTGCTGCTGGTCGTTGGAGTCGCGGTCGCCAAAGGCCTCCGGGAACTGCCGGGTGTACAGGCCTTTATGCAACGCTACCCGGGAATGTCCCGGCTTCCCGATAATGCACCGGTAGGGTTTCCGGCGTGGCTGGGCTGGCAACATTTCCTGAACCTGTTCCTGATGACCTTCCTCATCCGCTCCGGGGTGACCATCATGGCCGATCACCCGAGGTTCTACTGGACCAGGAACTCGACCCCCGGCAAGGACTGGTTCCGCATGCAGAAACGCGTCCCGCCGGATCCCCTGTACACCGCGAAACAGGATTCAATCACGCTGCCGGACGGGGTGGGCCTGCCCGGCCGGCGCCACTCGATCGGTCTGGCACGGTGGTGGCACCTTGGTATCGATACCCTCTGGCTGCTGAACGGCATTGTCTTTTTCGTCCTGATTTTCAGCACCGGTCAATGGATGCGGCTGGTCCCGATGAGCTGGGACGTCATTCCCAACTCCATCTCCGTGGCTACCCAGTACCTCTCGCTGGACTGGCCCGCAGAATCCGGCTGGGTCAACTACAACAGTCTGCAGCTCCTCGCGTATTTCCTCACCGTCTTTATCGCCGCCCCCGCGGCCTTGGTAACGGGATTGGGCATGTCCCCGGCGCTCTCCACCCGGTTCCGCCGGATCAGCTCCTTGTTCAGCATCCAGGCGGCCCGTTCCCTGCATTTCCTGGTTCTGTGCTGGTTCGTCCTGTTTATCGTGGTGCATGTGACATTGGTGGTGACCACCGGGGCGCTGCGGAACCTCAACCATATGTACGCCAGCGCGGACAACGAATCCTGGCTCGGATTCGGAATCTTCGCCGTTTCCATGCTGGTCGTGATCGTTACCTGGGTCGCCGCCACTCCCTTGACCTACCGCCATCCGCGCACGGTCCAGAAGGTGGGCTACGCGCTGATCGGGCCGGCGCAGCGGCTCTTCGAGCATATTGATGCCAAACCCGGCCAGTACACCGAGAAGGACATTTCCCCGTACTTCTGGCACAACGGCAAGTTTCCGGAAACCGAGGAATACAAAGAACTGCGGGCCGGAAATTTCACCAACTACCGGCTGCGGATCAACGGCCTGGTGGACAACCCGGTGGAACTGGACCTTGAGCAGCTGCGCGCCCTCCCCCATCACGAACAGATCACCCAGCACTTCTGTATCCAGGGCTGGTCCGGCGTGGCGAAATGGGGCGGCGTCTCCATGCAGACCATTCTCGAGGTGGCCAGGCCCAAGCCGGAGGCAAAGTGGGTCATCTTCTATTCCTTCGCCGAGGGGCCCGACAAGGGCATCTACTACGATGCGCAGCCGATCGGGCAGATGGCCTATCGGCTGACAATGCTGGCCTATGACATGAACGACGAGCCGCTTCCCTATGGCCACGGGGCCCCGCTGCGGCTGCGCAATGAAGTGGAGCTCGGTTTCAAACTGGTCAAATGGATCAAGGGCATCGAATTCGTTGAGCATTTCTCCGAGGTCGGCGGCGGTCAGGGCGGCTACAACAACGACCACGAGTTCTTCGGATACCGTCAGTCCATTTGAGCAAACCACGGACGACGGCGGCAGCCGGGTGAGGCGGTCGTCGGAAGAGCAAACCACGGACGACGACGGCAGCCGGGTCAGGGCGGCCTTGCTGAAGTCGGTGAACGCGTCACGGACTTCCGGCGCCAGCTCCCGGCGGCGCTTACTCATGGCCGCGGTTGCCTGCGGATACAAACTTCCGGTTAGGGTGCTCAGGAACGTTCCACCCGTCCTCTACTGCTCCAATGGGGCGGTACTCCAATGAGGGGTCTGACCTGCGGCGGAACAGTGGTTGGCGCTAAGGATTCTGTCCCGGTGGCACGGCTCGGGGGTCTGGCCCCGGCGGCTGAGAGGGTATCCATGACTGTTGGGCGCCCGCCGGTGCGGCCTTGGGCCCGGGCTGCTGCGAGGCCGGCCATGGTTCGTTGGTGGATCATGTCGCGCTCGAGTTCGGCGAACGCGCCCATCATGACGAAGAATAATTTCCCTTCTTCGGTCGGGTTGTAGGTTCCGGTGAGGGTGCCAGTGAGAATCTGCAGGCCGACTCCTTGGTCGTGGAGGCTATCGGCGATGGTGAGGACTTCTTTCACTGACCGGCCGAGGCGGTCCAATTTCCACACGCACAGGGTGTCTGTTGGACGGAGATGGTCGAGGGCTTCGGCGAGCCCTGGGCGGGCGGTGGCGCGGCTGGAGATTTTGTCTTCGAAGATCCGGCCGCAGCCGGCCGTTTTGAGGGCGTCTCGTTGGACTTGGGCGTCTTGTTCATTGGTGGAGACGGGGTGTAGCCGATGAGATCGAAGTGTTGGGTGGCCAACCATCGGTATTCGCCGACCTGTTGTGAGGTGGGTTGTGGACCGTTTGGTGTCGGCGCGCCGCCTGGGCGCGGGTCGTCTCAAAACTGGCCGTTATCCGACACTCTCAAACGGCTTAGCGCACAGTTTGCCGCGCCTTGGTTCCCCGACCCCTGGTCGATCTGGGCGCCGTACGCCCATATGCACCGGCACCCTGACTGCCGTATGTAATGGAGGCCGTTCGGGATATGTAAGGACTTTAGTGTTGCGCGTCCCCGGCCGCGGGTCCTTAATGGGAGCCATGGGAAAGGCTCAGGTGATGGCTGCTGGAACGCCTGCCCCCGTTGAGGCGGGCGGGGACTCACGGCTGGCCCGTGGGGGTGTCGCCGTGTTGCGGATTGGTGTGGCGCTGCTGTGGATTCAGAACGTTGCGTGGAAGGTGCCACCAGACTTTGGTGAGCACGCGAACAACGGATTGTATTTTTTCACTCGTTTCGCGGTCGAGCGCCCGGTATTCCAGCCCTATGCATGGTTTGTTGAACACGTGGTGCTGCCGAATTTTCCCTTTTTCGGGTGGATGACGCTGTTCATCGAGGCCGGCCTCGGTGCGTTCCTGCTGATCGGGCTTGCCACCCGGTTTTGGGCGGTGGTCGGGTTGGCCCAGTCGCTGGCGATCACTCTGTCTGTCTTGAACGCACCCAATGAATGGCACTGGTCCTACTATCTGATGATCCTGGCGCACATCGCCGTGTTCGCCACCGCCGCCGGGCGCAGCTTCGGGGTCGACGGTGTCCTGCGCCCCGGCTGGCAGAAATCCACCGGACGCCTCGAGGCGCTCCTTGTGAGGCTCTCATGAGCGGGCGGCGCTTCGATCTTCCCGCGCTGGTCCTTGGTGTGGCCGCACTGCTGGGCTCCCTGTTCGCCTTCTCCACCGGCGGACCGGCGGCGGTGGACTTTATCCATGTCCGCGGTGCGGCCCTGATCGTGATCGTGGCGTTGGGGGTCCTCGCGGTGCTCGGTGGGGTGCTGCGCCGGCGCGTACTGGTGATTGTGGCCGGTACGGCGTTCGTGGCGGCCGCGGTGATTCAGCTCCTGCAGGCCGGCCAGACGGTCAACTGGCTCGGCGGGGATGGCTCCACCCTGGCGTTGATGGGCGGGCTGGGGCTCGGACTGCTCGCCGTCGGACTGACACCGCGTCCCCTCTCCACGCCCACAGACAGGAAGACCCACGATGAATCTAACCGCACGGCTTGATCCGGTACTCGCCATTGCCGGGGAGCATGCCCGCGACGTCGACGCCGATGCCCGGTTCCCCGAGGAAGCCGTCGCAGCCCTGCGGGAGTCCGGTCTGCTCGGCCTGACGCTGCCGGTGGAGGCAGGTGGTCTCGGCGGCGGACCGCACGAACTGGTCGAGGTCCTGGGTGCCCTGGCCGGGATCTGCGGGTCGACGGCGATGATCTATCTGATGCACGTCAGTGCCGCGATGGCGGTGGCGGCCGGACCACCGCCGGGACTGCCGGACCTGGTGGCCGATCTGGCCGGCGGCAGGTTCCTCGGATCGCTGGCGTTCTCGGAGGCCGGATCCAGGTCGCACTTCTGGGCGCCCGTGTCGCGGGCAGGGCTCAACGGTGCGGGGGTGCGGCTGAACGCCGCCAAGAGCTGGGTGACCTCGGCCGGTCACGCCGACGTCCATATCGTCTCGACGCTGACGGCGGATGCCGACGGCGTTGATCTGTTCGCGGTCCCGGCGTCCACCCCCGGCGTCGAGGTGGCCGGGAGATGGCGCGGCATGGGGTTGCGCGGCAACGCCTCCTCCCCGATGACCTTCGACGTCGAGGTGCCCGAGAGCTACCGCGTCGGTGCGGCCGGTGCCGGGTTGGACCTGATGCTCCAGACAGTGTTGCCGTGGTTCAACCTGGGCAACGCGGCCGTGTCGGTCGGATTGTCCCGTGCCGCGGTGGACGCCGCGGTCCGGCACGCCAGCGCCGCCCGGCTGGAACATCTGAACGAGAGTCTGTCCGCGCTGCCGACTATCCGGGCCCGGCTGGCCCGGATGTCGATCGAGCTGGCCTGCACCGCGGCCTACCTCACCCAGGGCGCCGGCCGGCTTGTCGAACCGCGCGAGGACACCATGCTGCACGTGCTCGGCGTCAAGGCTGCGGCCAACGACGCGGCTCTGCGCACCACCGAGTCCGCGATGCGCGTCTGCGGCGGAGCGGCGTTCTCGGAGCATCTGCAGATCGATCGGTACTTCCGCGACGCCCGGGCCGGACACGTCATGGCCCCCACCGCCGACGTGCTCTACGACTTCTACGGCAAAGCCATCACCGGACAGCCCCTGTTGAGAGCCAGCCGTCCGCCCCGGCGCAGGTCCCGGCATCATCGCCCCGCTGATCGTGGGTTCGGTCGCTTACACTCCCAACGTGGTCACCATCTGGGAGGGAATCCGCGACTACTTCGCCGGCAGCCCAGCCGAGATGGATTTCGTGCTCTTCTCCAACTACGGGCGCCAGGTGGACGCACTGCTTCAGGGCACCATTGACCTGGCCTGGAACACCAACCTGGCCTGGGTACGCACCGTCGCGCAGACCAAGGGCGCCTGCCGGGCGCTGGCCATGCGGGACACCGACACCGTGTTCCGGACAATGTTCGTGGCCCGTGCCGGCAGCGGGCTGGGCGGCCTGGAGGATCTGACGGGCCGGCGGCTGGCGCTGGGGTCCCGCGATTCGGCGCAGGCCGCGATCCTGCCCGTCCACTTCCTGACCCGCGCCGGACTCGCGCCCGGCGAGGTGGACTTCCTGCGGATCGACAGCGACGTCGGCAAACACGGCGACACCGGCCGCAGCGAACTCGATGCCCTGCGCGCCGTCCTCGATGACAGGGCCGACGCCGCCGCGATCGGCATCAACACCTGGGAGGCAATCGGACGCGATGAGCTGAGGCCGGGGCCCTGGAGCTGTTCTGGGAATCCCCGACCTACAGCCACTGCAACTTCACCGCCCTGCCCGCCCTCTCCGAGGAGCGGGCCACGCCTTGGGTCGAGCACCTGCTCGGGATGGACTGGGACAACCCGGCGCACCGGCCCATCCTCGAAATGGAAGGCCTGCGCCGATGGGTGGCCCCCGGCTGGAGGGCTACGCATCGCTGTTCGAGGCGGTGCGCGAGCAGCAGATCGGCTCCCGATGGTAGACCACGTTATCATCCTGGATCTGGTTGAACGCACCGCCGCCGTGGCCGACGGCGCCACCGTGGCCGTGCCGCTGGGACCCGGGGACCCGGGCCCGCTGGCGGAGACGGTGGCCGCATGGTGTGCCCGGACAGGCAACGAACTCCTGGCGGTCCGGGACGGGGCCGCCATCATCCGCCGCGGCCGTGCCCCGGACCCGCTCGTCGGGCTGGCTCCCGGGCAGATGCCCGGGACCCGGTTGTGGATGTATACCAACTTTGACTGCAACCTGGCCTGCGACTACTGCTACGCCCGCTCCTCCCCGCAGACCGCGCGGCGGGCCCTGGGCATCGACCGTGTGCGCCGGCTGGCCGGCGAGGCCGTGCAGGCCGGGGTCAGCGAGCTGCTGATCACCGCCGGGGAACCGTTCCTGCTGCCGGACCTCGACGACCTCGTGGCGGCATGCACGAACGCGCTGCCGCCCACGCTGCTGACCAACGGGATGCTCTTCCGCGGGAACCGGCTCGAACGCCTGCGCCGGAAGGACCGCAACACGGCTCGTGCTGCAGATCAGCCTCGACTCCGCCACCCCCGACGACCACGACAGCCACCGCGGGACCGGATCGTGGCAGCGGGCCGTGGCCGGCATCCGGATAGCGCAGGACGAGGGGTTCCGGGTCAGGGTCGCCGCGACCCTTCCCGCCGGGCAGGCCCACGAACTCCAACCCTTCCACGCCTTCCTCGACTCGCTCGGCATCGCACCCGTTGACCAGGTCATCCGCGCCCTCGCCCACCGCGGCAAGGCCACCGCCGGACTGGAGCTGGCCATCGAATCGCTCATCCCCGAAGTGACCGTCACCGCCGACGGCGTCTACTGGCACCCCGTCAGCGCCGACGACACCGACCAGCTCATCACCTCCGAGATCTTCCCGCTGGCCGAGGCCATCGCCGCGGTCCGCCGCCGCTTCAGCGCCTACCGCGCCCGCGCCAACGCCGCCGCCCAATGGTTTCCCTGCGCCTGAGCACACCAGCCGTGGGCCGGGCCACCCGACGCCGGCATCCCCGAGCCGGGGATGCTGCAAGCACCCCTCCCTCGCCGCGCACAGGGACCGGGGTCAAAACATGACCGAAAAAGGGCCGGGCATCGACGTTGTCCTGCCCTGCCTGAATGAGGCAGCAGCGCTGCCGCGTGTTTTGGCGGGTCTACCCGACACCTTCCGCCCCATCGTGGTGGACAACAGGTCCACCGACGGCTCCGCCGCCATTACCCGCGCACTCGGGGCCACCGTGGTGTTCGACCCGCTGACGGGTTTCGGGTGGGCAGCCCACGCCGGGCTCAAGTCTCGGCACAAATCCCCCACATCCGATTCACCGGGCCCTGCAGGCAGCACTGGCACAACGCCCGGCCGGAAGACCATGAGACCCCGTTGAGATCCGGTCATTGCGGGCAGCTTCAAAAGAGAAACCATATGAACAACGTGCCGTCAGTCATCGCTTCGTCCGAAGCCATGCCACGCCCTGATCGAAGAGTTGGGTTGGACGCTCCGCCCTCGTCCACGCGCGGGCCATCAGGAAGCTCCTGAATTCGGCGGCAGTCCCGGGCACAGACAGCCGCCGATACCCATCGGCCTGAGCAATCTCCCACCGGTGCTCGTACAGCGTCTTCGACCGCGCGGCATAACTCCCCCAACGCAGAACCGTCGACGATCCGGAGTTGCGTTGCCACGAAATCGGCCACTGATCCCGGTACCGCCACTGGATCGTCAAGAAACGTCCCCAAGAACCGCAGCGTACCCAGCTGCACCCCGAAACCCAGACGGTTACCCGCGCCACGACGGCGATCAGCCAACTCCAGATCCCGGTCATCGAGGAAGAAGAACCGCCACAACTCAGCCCGCGAAACCGGACCAGCAAACTGGCCATACACCGCTACCGGATCATCACTGAGAAACTCAACTGGCATGACACCAACCTAAAGCCAACCCCGAAGGCTTAGCGCCAACGGGTCAGACCCCCAATGAGGCGGTAGTCCAAACGGGGTGCGATTCAGCGGAATGCGCTCAACGAAGTGTTCAAAACCTGCTGTACTTATCGCACGGTAGCGAGTAGATCGTACGGTAACGACAAGGGAGAAAAATTGTGCAGAAGACATCACTGACCGCACTGGCGAGGCATCAGCTGGACATTGCCCTTCAGAGCTCCAGCGGCCGGAGCGCTGAAACCGTCTACGGCGGCCATGAGCGGATCCTCCGCCAGACCATGATCGCGTTGAGAGCGGGAGCGGCCTTGAGCGAACATGCCAACCCTGGTGAAGCGACCGTTTATGTGTTCTCCGGCCGGGTACTGCTGACCGCGGGTGTCTCCGAATGCACCGGCTCGGCCGGAGACCTGCTCACCATGCCCGAGGGGCGGCATGCGCTGCAAGCGGTGGAGGATTCCGTCGTCGTCCTGACGGTGGCGAAACTGGGACAGCAGTCCGGTGGCCCAACCAGCTAAGACCAACCAAGACCCCCGCCGGCACAAGACCCGTTTGCGTTAAGCGATGGCGGTTGATGCAGGCTTCAACCGAGCTTTGCCAATATCTTTTTCTGTTCGGCGGCCACAGGTTATCCGCCAAGATCGACGCCGAGCGTGGGCGTCCGGACTGACCTACCAGAGCAGCCCCCTGGATCGTATCCCGGACAGTCCCCCGGCGCTTCGCTCGCTCATCGATGCCGCGTTTAAGGCCCATGTTGCGGCCCGAGACGGCCTTAGATGCGACATCGATGGGGGCGGCGGGGTGTTTTTATCGTCGGAGGGCGGCGGCGGGAGTCCCTTTAGGATAAAGCTATGTATCCCTACGCCGTCGCCGCCTTGCTGTGTCCCCTCTGTGCCGGCTCTTTCCTTGCCTTACCCGCTCGTAGGCGGGGGCCGGCCAACCCTGTCCAGACGGTCCCATCCGCTGGGGCGGACTCGCCGTCTACTGACTCGGGTGTTCTCTCAAATACTGTGACTGGCCCTGCGGATGCCGAACCAACGGCGAAGCCCGTGGAGCGGGCCACAGCGCTGATCTGCGACTCCGGCCACAGCTTCGACATCGCGAGGCAGGGCTACGTCAACCTGCTGACGGGGCCAGGAACCCGCTTCATCCCGGACACCTGGGAAATGGTGGCGGCGCGGGATGGGTTTCTGACAGCCGGCCATTATCTGCCGCTGGCAGAGCAGCTGGCCGATACGGTGCTGGACGGGCTGGAAAATGACCAACTAGTGGTGGACGCCGGAACCGGCACCGGGTACTACCTGCGGCAACTCCATCGTGCAGCCGACAATACTACGGTCGCGGTCTCGTCGATCGGGCTGGATATTTCCAAATACGCACTTCGGCGTGCCGCCCGCGCCAACCCGGACACGGTGAATCTCGTCTGGGATGTGTGGCAGCCGCTCCCGATCGCTGCCGCCACGGCCGCCGCCGTCGTCGTGGTCTTCGCACCCCGCAATCCCGCCGAGTTTGCCCGGATTCTGCAACCGGACGGGAAACTTGTCGTCGTCACGCCGTTACCGGGGCATCTGGCCGAGATAGCCGAAGTGACCGGGATGCTTGGCATTCAAGGGGACAAACAAATCGGGCTGCAGGCATCGCTGTCCGGTTTCTTCAGCGCCGGGGCAGCCAGTGATCTTGAGTACACACTGGAATTGACCCGGGATGATGTGGCGCGCGCGGCGCTGATGGGACCAGCGGGACATCATCTTGTTCCGGCGCAGCTGCAAGATCGGGTGGCTGCGCTCGATGAACGCACGGTGGCCACGGCAAGGTTCCAGATCAGCACCTTCCGCCCGCTTCGACTGCCATTTCAGACGCCAGCTATTCAGAGCGCCAGCTAGCTAACGGGATCGGCGCAGACTGGCCCCCTGCAGCCAGGCTCCGCACTGCCTTGAAGTGCATTTCCCAATCCCGTGCCGCGCACTCCGGTGGCGCCGGCCCCAGCGCCGCCAACACCAGGCCTGTCCCGGTCCCCACCCGCACCTCCCGCGCTCGCCGTTCCGCCGCCCTTCGGGTCCGCACCCGCCTCTCCCGCGCCTGCCGTTCCGGCACTCTTCGGGTCCGCACCGGAGCTCGCCGTTCCGCCGCCCTTCGGGTCCGCACCCGTGGCTCCCGACCCCGGGCGGAGACCCTTAACGCCTGTCGGCCGACGCCGTGCTGCGGGCGAGCGGTGCAGATCCACGTGCAGCCAGCGCAGCGTCAGTTGGGTCAGCGGACCGACTGCGGCCGCAAAGGCCACCGTCCCGACGCCCACAACACCTCCAAGGAAGAACCCGATGACGACGACGATTAGCTCAATCCCGGTGCGGATCAGCCAAACGGGCCGTCCGGTGACCCTGACCAGACCCGTCATGAGTCCGTCCCGGGGCCCTGGTCCGAGACCTGCCCCGATGTACAGTGCCGTGGCCAGCGCCAGCAGAAACAGCCCGGCCATGAACATCAGTGCCTGCAGGACAAGGTGTCCGGGTTGCGGGATGAATGCCAGGCCCAGATCTGCAAAAGCACCTACCAGGACGGCGTTGGCTATCGTGCCCATACCCAGGCGTTGGCGCAGTGGGATCCACAGCAGCAGCACCCCTGCACTGACGATGATCGTGCACAGACCGAAGCTCAATCCGGTGCTACGGGAGACACCCTGACCAAAAACGTCCCAGGGTGACGCGCCAATGTTTCCGCGGATCATCAGGGCGATGGCCATGCCGTAGGCGAACAGGCCCGCCAGCAGGCGCAGTATCCGGGCGGCCAGATTTTGCGTGGTTAGAAACTCGTTCATGGGTGCCGTTCGATGTCGGTGGGATGGAGGTACGCAGCATTAGGATGGCAGACGTGGGGCGTGGCTGGGACCGGCTGAAATCGGCTGGGACCGGCGGCTTCAGTGTCGATTATTCGCCCCAAGTGGTCTTATGTAAAAGGGCCAATTGCCATAAAGTGGCACTGTGACACAATCCTTTAGCGGCCGTCGGCTGGCCCGCGAGCTCGGCGACTGGCGGACTTCAGCGCCCGCGTACCGCGCCTTGTCCGATCGGATTCGTGTGCTGTTGCTGGACGGTCGGCTCGGCAGCGGCATCACGTTGCCTGCGGAACGTGAGCTAAGCCAGTCCCTGGCGGTGAGCCGGACGACTGTGGCGGCCGCCTATGCGGCGCTCCGCGACCATGGCTATCTGAGCAGTGTGCGCGGTTCCGGCAGTACCTTGGCGCTCCCCGGTGGCCGGCGGGGCGCCCACACCTCCCCGATCGATCTTCGACTGGACTTCACCAAAGCCACATGCGCGGCCTACCCAGGCATGGCGGCGGCCTACCGGCAGGCGGCGGACCTGTTGCCGGGATACCTGCACCACCATGGTTTCGATATGGACGGGCTGCCGGAGCTGCGCGAAGAGATCGCCGACAGTTACGCGCAGCGTGGCCTGCCCACCTCTCCGGCTCAGATCATGGTGACCATAGGGGCCCAGCATGCGCTGAATCTGCTGACCGGAACGCTCTATTCGGCCGGCGACCGGATCCTGGTGGAACAGCCCACGTACCCCCACGCACTGGATACGTTCGCCGTGGCGGGTGCCCGGATGCTCTCCGCACCGGTCACCTCTGAACACGGCTGGAATATCGCCGAAGCTGCGCAGCTGATCCGCCGGTCGGCGCCGAGCATGGCCTTCCTGATGCCTGATTTCCAGAACCCCACCGGGCTGAGCATGCCGGCGGCTGACCGCGCACGCCTGGCGGCCGTGGCAGCCCGGGAAGGAATGGTTCTGGTGGCGGATGAGACCACGGCACTGCTGGATATTGACCGCGGGCCCGAGCTTCCGCTGGCGGCATATGCGCCGGGCGTGGTGACCTTGGGGTCACTAGGAAAGCTCGCGTGGGGCGGCCTGCGGATCGGCTGGATCAGGGGCCCACGGGAACTGCTGGACCGGGTCCGTCGGCATCGCCCGTCAACAGACCTTGGCACTCCGTTGTTTGAGCAGCTGGTGGCAACCCTGCTATTAAGGGAACTGCCGCTGCTCGCCGCCAGCCGGACCCGGGACCTGCGCCGCGGCCGGGACCATCTGAGCGGACTGCTCGCGTCTGCCTTTCCTGAGTGGACCTGGCCGGTTCCCGACGGCGGCATGTCACTGTGGATCAACACCGGAAATCTCTCCACTTCGGCGCTCTCTCTGGCGGCCCGGGCCGAGGGAATGGCACTTGTCCCGGGACCACGGTTCGGTCTCGACGGCGCCTTCGAACGGTTCCTCCGGTTCCCTTTCTGCTACAGCAACGAGGAACTGACCGAAGGCGTCCGCATCCTGTCAGGTGCCGCGGCGCGGACGGGGGGAATTCCGTTCCGTCTGCCGCTGCAGGCCGTTATATGATCCGGAACACGCCGAAGGTAGTAGGCTGAAATTTACCTTCACCATCTAGGGGGCTGCAATGTTTGACTGGTTGGTACAAAACGGCTGGGCACTTTGGCTCGTCGTCTTCCTGCTCCTTGCCGGCATCGAGATGCTGACCTTGAGCCTGTTCTTCATCATAATGTCCGCAGGCGCCCTGGCGGCTCTGGCCAGCTCCTTCCTGGGGGCCCAGCTATGGCTGCAGATCGTGGTGTTCTGTGTGGTTGCGCTGGCAGCGATCGTATTCATCCGCCCCATTGCGCTCAGCCACCTGCGCAAGGACCCGGACGAACGCAGCACCAACGTGGACCGGCTGATCGGCCACAGCGCTGTCGTCATTGAACCGGTCACAGCCCATACCGGGCTTGTGAAAATCGGCGGTGATACTTGGACCGCCCGGACACGCGGCGCCGCGGCGCTTCCTGCAGGCCAAGCGGTCGTGGTGGGCGCCATCGAAGGCGCCACGGCCGTCGTCGACCTCCCCGGAACCTCCTTTGCACCCGGCTCCCCCAGCGCGGCAGCCGGCCACTGATCTTCGCCGGGCGGACTGCCACTCGGTGCTCCGGCCCCCGGCTGATCGTGCGGTGCAAGCTGTCCATGAACCGTCACATACGCTTTGTAGAAATGAAAAGAGGGGAAATATGGGTGACAACGCAGGGGCCGTAGCGCTTACCATCGTGCTGTTGGTCCTGATCATCTTTGTGGTGATCGTGCTGGTCCGGTCCGTCCGGATCATTCCGCAGGCCCGCGCTGGCGTGGTGGAACGTCTGGGCAAGTACGCACGGACGCTGAATCCGGGACTGACGATTCTGATTCCGTTCGTCGACAGGCTGCTGCCGTTGCTCGATCTGCGTGAGCAGGTGGTCTCCTTCCCACCGCAGCCGGTCATCACCGAGGACAACCTGGTCGTCTCGATCGACACGGTCGTTTACTTCCAGGTGACGGACCCGCGCGCTGCGACCTACGAAATCGCGAACTACATCCAGGCTGTCGAACAGCTGACGACGACGACGCTGCGTAACGTCGTCGGCGGACTGAACCTCGAAGAGGCGCTGACGTCCCGCGACCAGATCAACGGCCAGCTGCGCGGCGTACTGGACGAGGCCACCGGGCGCTGGGGAATCCGTGTCAGCCGTGTCGAGCTCAAGGCCATTGATCCGCCCCTGTCGATCCAGGATTCGATGGAGAAGCAGATGCGGGCCGAACGCGACCGGCGTGCGGCGATTCTGACCGCAGAGGGTACGAAGCAATCCGCCATCCTGACGGCCGAAGGTGAGCGGCAGTCCGCGATCCTCAAGGCCGAGGGTGATGCCAAAGCCGCGATTCTGCGCGCCGACGGTGAATCCCAGGCGATCCAGAAGGTCTTCGACGCCATTCACAAGGGGAATCCCACCCAGAAACTGCTGGCCTACCAGTACCTGCAGACGCTGCCCAAGCTGGCGAACGGCTCGGCCAACAAGCTGTGGATCATTCCCAGCGAGATCGGTGAAGCGCTCAAAGGCATCGGCGATGTTCTGGGCAACAGCACACCGGACCGGCCTTCCGTAAAGCTGGCCAAGAACGAAGACAGCGAATCCTTCCCCGGTCACAGCGCCGCAACGGGCGTCTAGCATTACCGCAGGAATGACAGGAGGCGGCCGCGGCGGCCGCCTCCTGAGTGGTCCCGGGGACCTGAATGCGCCCACCATCCGTCATCTGGGCCGGCGGATCTGGGCACTGCTGCGCAACTACCGTGGGAAACTTGCCGGCACCGCCGTGTTGGTTTTGGTCGGATCCTCGCTGGGGGTTGCGGTGCCGCTGCTGACGCAGCGGGCCTTCGACGATGCGCTCTTCCCGCACGACGGCGGCGTGCGGCTTGCGCTGCTCGCTCAGCTGGTGGGGCTCATGATAGCGCTGAGCATCGCGGCTTCCGTGCTGAACGTGTTGCGGACCTATCTGACCACCAGCGTCGGAAACAAGGTCATGGCAGATCTGCGCAGCCAGCTGTTTTCGCACCTGCAGAAGATGGAACTGGCCTTCTTTGCGCGGACCAAAACGGGAGTAATCCAGTCCCGGCTGGCTAACGACGTCGGCGGCGTCGCGAGCGTACTGACTAATACGGTCCCCTCGATTCTGGCCAACACGGTCACAGTCATCTCCTCGCTGGCCGCCATGCTGCTGCTGTCCTGGCAGCTGACCGTAGTGGCACTGATCCTGCTGCCTTTCCTGGTACTTCTGCAGATCCGGATCGGACGGGTACGCCAGGTGATCGCCCGCAGAACGCAGGAATCGCTCTCCGATATGACCTCGATCACGCAGGAAGCGCTGTCGGTTTCCGGGATCGTGCTCAGCAAAGTCTTCAACCAGGAGGCCGCGGAAACCGCACGTTACCGCGCCGAGAACGACAAGCAGCTGAAGCTGCAGATCAAACAGCAGATGACGGGCCAGTGGTTCTTTGGTTCCGTCCAGATCGTGATGAGCGTCACCCCTGCCATTGTCTATCTGAGCGCAGGTTGGCTGCTGACCCAGAGCTGGCCTATCACCGCCGGAACGCTGGTGGCTTTCACGACCCTGCAGGCACGCATCAGCATGCCAATTCTGTCCCTGATGCGTGTTTCCCTGGATGTGCAGACGTCGCAGGCTCTCTTCGCACGGATTTTCGAATATCTGGATCTCCGGCCGGGAATCACAGACCGCCGGGGTGCCGTGACTCTTCCGGCCGGCACCATCCGAGGCGGGTTGGCCTTGGAAAACGTATCATTCTCCTACTCCCCCCCGCCGGTGACCGGCGAGGTAACGTGGGCCCTTGAAAACGTCAGCCTTACCATCGGGGCCGGCGAGTTTGCCGCGTTCGTCGGCGCATCCGGCGCCGGCAAAACCACACTGTCCTACCTGATCCCCCGGCTTTATGAGGCCACGCGGGGCAGAATCCTGTTGGACGGTACCGACATTCAGAACCTGACCATGGAATCGCTGCGGCAGAACATCGGGATGGTCACCCAGGAAACCTACCTCTTTCACAGCACCATCGCGGAGAACCTTCGCTATGCCAGACCGTCCGCCACCGACGCCGAGCTGGTCCGCGCCACAAAGGTGGCCAACATCCATGACCGGATCATGAGCTTCGAGGCCGGTTACCAAACGGTGGTGGGAGAACGGGGGTACCGCCTCTCCGGCGGGGAAAAGCAGCGCCTGGCGATCGCGCGCGTGGTGCTGAAGAATCCTCCGCTGCTGATTCTGGATGAAGCGACGAGCGCGCTGGATACCACCGGTGAACGGCTGGTCCAGGGCGCCCTGGAAGCAGTCATGGCGGACCGCACCACCATCGCCATTGCCCACCGGCTCTCAACGGTCATATCAGCAGACCGTATTTTCGTTTTGGACAGGGGGCAGCTGGCCGAGCAGGGCACCCATGAGCAGCTGCTGGCGGACGGCGGTATATATGCCCGGCTGAACCTGGCACAGCTGCGTTCCGCCGAGGACCTTGCCGGATGACCGTGTGCGCCCGCGGTCCCTGCGTGGGCGACGCCCGGGAACGAGACCGACGACGGAATCCGTGACGAATTGAACCCCGTCGCCGGCTGCCGCCGAAACCCGAGGGGCCTCATGACGGCCAACTGGAGCCGTCTAAATCGGCCGTAGAATGAGGACATGTCTGACACCGATGTCGTGCGTGCTTCCATTGAGGCCTATCTGGCGCAGGATCTGGACGCAGCTGAGGCTCTCATCGCAGAGGATTTCGAGTTCACGAGCCCACAGGACGATCACATCGGCAAGTCGGCCTATCTCGAGCACTGCTTTCCCACCGCGGACCGCTTCACCTTCCACGAGATTCTCGAACTTGTCACCGTGGGAGAGGACGGCGTCTTCCTGCTCTATGAGTATGTACTGCAAAACGGCGGCGAACGGTACCGTAATGCGGAGTTCATCACGGTCCGCGGCGGCCGGCTCGTCCAGACGCAAGTCTTCTTCGGAGGACGGGTGAACCCGCCGTAGCCAGCGCCTGTCCGACCCTCGATGGCAACGCACATTCAGCCCGCTTCGATGGTCCTCGGTGCGCGCCTGTTAAGGTCCCGCATCGAGAGTGTTGACGTATCCCTGACGACCACGATCGCACCGGCGTAATCCGGGCCAGCGGCTGGTGCCTGTGGATAAGGGAATGGGAGCGCGGATCCGGGTACAATGGAGCTACGGGCCGCCTCCGCCGGGGCCGCTGGGATAACGGCGCGCGGAACACTGCAACCGGGAACACTGCAACCGGGAACAAGGCACCCGGGACGGTGTAACTGGGAACAATAAGACGCGGTAGCGCGTTGGACCTAATGCACTTGAATCAACTGAACTTATCCGGCAGCCGCCAGGGGACTATCCCGGCGGCAGCCGAAGACGCGTGGTTCCATCCTCAGCGCGGCTTGCAAACAACAGCGGTTCCGGCGTAGTCGGGCCCGCGCACATTTTAAGGAGAAGTCATGAGCGATCGCAGCCTTCGGGGCATGCGTCTGGGAGCCCAGAGCATGGAAACTGAGTCCGGCGTCGAGCCGGCACCGCGCCAGCGGATTGAATACCGCTGCGCCGACGGCGAGCAGGTGTTCGTGACGTTCTCCGCGGAGGCGGAGATTCCGGCCATCTGGGTGTCCAAGACCGGCAAAGAGGCACTGCTGGTGGACGGAGAAAAGCCCGTAGATTCCAATGAAAAGCCGGTCCGCACGCATTGGGACATGCTGCTTGAACGTCGTTCCCTGCCGGAGCTGGAAACGATTTTGGCCGACCGGTTGACCATTCTCCGGGAGCGCCGCGGAGAGCGCCGCAGCGCCTAGCGGATAGGTGCCAGACGAGTTAAATGACAGGACCGGGCAACCAGCAAGGTTACCCGGCCCTGTCGTTTAAGCAGACTCGGACTTCGTATCGTTTAAGCAGACACGGACTTCGTGCCCGTTGAATTTTAACTGCGGCTTGTCCTGCCCGTAAGTTTCCCCCAGCGGGCTGTAAGTCCCCACTTGGTCACGTTGATCATGGCCTCCTGGACGATGTTGCCGCTCATCTTAGAGGCGCCAAATTCCCGCTCCACGAAGGTGATCGGAACTTCAACAATCTTCAGCCCGAGCTGGGCGACCCGCCAGAGCATGTCCACCTGGAACCCATAGCCGACCGAATCCACCTTTTTCAGATCGAGGGCTTCGAGGGTGGAGCGCCGGAAGGCACGGTAACCACCGGTGACATCCTTGACCCGGACGCCGAGCAGGACCCGAGAGTAAAAGCTGCCACCGAGGGAGATCAATTTGCGCCTCAGCGGCCAGTTGACCACCTCGCCGCCGGCGACCCAGCGTGAGCCGAGCACGAGATCTGCGCCCTCCTCGAGCGCTGCCAGCAAACGGGGAAGCTGCTCGGGCTTGTGCGAGCCGTCGGCGTCCATCTCCACCAGGACATCGTAGCCTGCCTCCAGACCCCAGGTGAATCCGGCGATGTATGCCGCTCCCAGGCCTTGTTTGCCGGCGCGGTGCAGGACGTGGACGGCAGGATCTTCCGCCGCGAACCGGTCCGCCAGCTCCCCCGTCCCATCGGGGCTGTTGTCATCTGCGATCAAAACGTCCGACTCGGGCACCGCAGCGCGCAGCCGGCCGAGCGTCTTCGGCAGTGATTCGAGCTCGTTGTAGGTGGGAATGATGGTGAGGACGCGCACTGGTGGGTGCCTTTCCTTGCAGGAGAAGGCCGGTAGACCGGACTTCGGGACAGGGGCTGTAGCCGGAGCGCCCGCGCGCAGACAACAAATGTCCATTATACGGCGCAGAAAATGGGTAGGCTCACGCGCCTTCGGGCCAGTGTCGCTGCCGCCGTCGCGGCGGCAGCAAAGCTGTTTTCTACTGACGCGTGAACCTACCCGCTTCTGGAGCCACTGCGGGCTCTTTTCCCTCGCGGCACACGGCTGCTTAACGGACGGACCATTAAGTGGTGTGTGGTCTTGCCAGACCAGGTCTTTTTCGTATTCTCCGGAAGAACCCGTTGAGCTAAAATCCTACGGGCTGTGGTGGAGGTGTCAACACGCCTCTGACCTGCGGTTTCTGATGTTTCCGCAGGTCAGGAGCGGGTCATTGGTAACAGAAAAGTTATATAAAGCAGGGATATACCACCGGCGATTACTGTCGTATAAACCGGGCCGCTATTGATGGAAACCGGCGGCCTCATCACTGAATCCCGGACCGCTGTACAGCTCGGTCCCTCGGTGCACGGTCTGCAGGCACCTCGGGTCGCTCCCCGTATCCAAGGCCGGCAACAGCGGTGTCCGGGCGCGCGGATCCGTGCTCCAGGACTGGACCCGCTCATCGGCCACCTGCACCATCAGTTCCTCTACGTCCCAGACGGCAAAGCTGGCCGGTGCGCCCGGAACCAGCTGTCCCAGCAACGGGTCACGCTCCCGTGCCGCACGCCATCCCGCGCGGCTGTGTCCGATGAAGGCTGCGCGAGCCGAGATCCTGGCGTCGCTGCGGTGGTGCTGCAGGGCCGCACGCACGCTGGCCCACGGATTGAGCCCGGTGACGGGGGAATCCGAGCCGCAGCAGACCGGCACGCCTGCCGCGAAGAACGCCGCGATCGGGTTGAGTTCCGCGAAGCGGTCCGAACCGAGCCGTGTTTCATACATGCCGCCGGGACCGCCCCAGAGCGTATCGAAGGACGGCTGGACCGAGACCGTCACGGAGTGCTCCGAAAGCGCCGCTATTGCTGCGGCGTCGGCCATTTCGACATGCTCGAATCGATGTCCGGCCGACCGGACCGCCTCGATGCCGACCCGTTGCGCGGCCTGCCGCAGCCCCTCCACGGCAATGTCCATGGCGCCATCGCCGATCACATGGAAGCCGGCCTGGATTCCCAGCTCCGATGTGGCGGCGAGGTGATCGGCGACCTGCTGCACGGTAAGGTATTGTATCCCCCGAGTGTCCGGGGTATCGGAATACGGTGTGCGGAGCAGGGCCGAATGGGATCCCAGCGAGCCATCGATGTTCAGATCCCCGGCCAGACCAAGTACAGGGGTTCCGAGGCCGGCCAGTACGGCGCGCGCTTCCTCGGTCGAGCTGACGGCCTGCCCCCAGTACGGCAGTACCTGCGGTAGGGTGTGCGCCATACCGTCAGCCGGGGCCGCCGATGTGCCATCCGTCAGGTCGGCCAGCAGACGAAGATCCTCCGCGGACCCCACATGCGGGGCGCTCATCTCCGCCACGGCCACGTAGCCGGCCGCTGCGGCCGCGCGCAGCGCCCGCAGCTGGTGGGCGCTGCGCTGGGCGTCCGTGAAGGTGCGGGTGGCGTCCCGGGCGACGGCGTGCGCCGCCCGAACCACCAGGCCGTCCCCCAGCCAACCGTCGAGGCCATGCAGGGCGCACCGGGCGGCCAGAGACGATGACACCACTGCGGAGTGCACATCGATGCGGGACAGGTACACGTCCTGCCCGCCTGCGGCGCGGTCCAAGTCAACGGCCGTCGGCGTCCGGCGTTCCGGCCATCCCGTTTCATCCCAGCCGTGGCCAAGCAACGTACCAGCTGTGGCCGATCGGGCTGCGGCCACGAGCACCAGCACCTCCCGCAGCGACCGGGCGTGGGTCAGATCAACCGAAGCCAGTGCCATCCCGGTTTCAGTGACATGAACGTGCGAGTCCACGAACCCGGGAGTGACCAGCGCACCCTGCAGGTCCACCTGCTTCATCCGGGCGTCTGCCAGTGATTCCGCGGCGTGCTCGGTGCCGATCCAGGCCACCGTGTCCCCGTCGATCAGCATGGCCGTGGCCAGTGGATCAGCGGCGCTGTAGACGGAACCGTTCCGGTAAAGAGTCAGCGGCATGAGGTGTTAATCCTTTCAAAGAAGAGCCCGGACAACGCGTGCCGGTCGGTGGAGGAATGACAGTTCTCTTCGGCCGACCGGTCCATGAGAAAGGTCGATTCAACGCAGGCTATTCGACGACGGCCGAGTAGGCTACGACGCCGCGGCGAACAGCGCCGATCGCGGCTATGCACAGTCGGGCGAAGGACGGCTCCAACCCCGGCACCTTGGCCACCTGATCGAGCAGGTCAATGACCTGTTTGGCCCAGCGGACAAAGTCCCCTGCCGCCAGTTCGGTCCCGTCCAGCACGTCCTGAAGCGGGCGCCCCCGGGCCCATTTGTACATCGGCCAGACCAGCCCGAGCTCGGGTTCGCCGGTCAGCGGCAGTTTGTGCGCCTCCTCAACGTCCTCCAGTACAGACCACTGCCGGACCACGGCGTCGACGGCGGATTCCAGACCGACACTGGGCATCCGCGGCCGCAGGCCCCGGTCTTCACGCTTGGCCTGGAAGACCAGAGTGGACGCCAGCGTTGCCAGCTCCGCCGCGTCCAGATCGTAGAATGCACCGTCACGCAGGCACAATGAGACGAGCAGGTCCTTTTCACCGTAAATCCGGCGCAGCCGCTGGCCGTCGGCGCTGGCCCGCAGTCCGCCGTCGGGCATGGCCTCCAAATACCCGTAGCCGGAGAGCACTTCGCAGACCCGGTCAAAGGTCTTGGCGATGGTGTTCGTGCGTCCCTGGATCTGCCGGAGCAATCCGTCCGTCTCGCGGCGCAGTGTCCACCAGCGCTCGGACCAGCGGACGTGGCTCTCGCGGTCGCTGCAGCCGTGACAGGGGTGCGTCCGCAGCCGACGGCGCACGTCGCTGATGGCGCGCTCCTGCCCGGTGGCGGCATCAGACAGGACAAACTCGGGGGCCCTGCCGGACGCGCCACGGAATTCCTGCGGCTGTGTCTGGGACCGTGTGGACGATTCCACCAGGGCGTGGCGCACGGCGGCGCACAAGTCACGGCGGTCCTTGGCCAGCTTCACGTTAAACGCCTTGGGAATCCGGATCCCGGTGACCGGTGTGATGGGACCGGTCAGGTCGTGGATGCTCAGCCGGCGGATCTGCTTTTCCAGGGTCAGAATCGTCGGCCGTGGTTCATGGGAGGATGGATCGGCGCTGACCACGACGGCGACGCCGGGGGTGCGTCCGCCCGGCACCTCAACGACGTCGCCGGGCCGGAGCCGGTCCAGGGAGTCCTCGGCCGAGGACCTGCGCAGGTGCGATTTCCGCCGGGCGGCGGCATTTTCCAGGTCCGACAGGTCCCGGCGCATCCGGGCATACTCAACGAAATCCCCGAGGTGGCAGTGCATCGATTCGGCGTATCCCTTGAGTGATTCCTCCCGGGAGCGGACCTGCCTCGCCAGGCCCACGACGGAACGGTCGGCCTGGAACTGGGCAAACGAGGATTCCAGAATCTCCCGCGCCCGGGACCGGCCGAACTGCGCCAGCAAATTCATACTCATGTTGTAGGTGGGCTGGAAGCTGGAATTCAGTGGGTACGTCCGGCGCGAGGCCAGCCCCGCTACGGCGGCTGGATCGGTACCAGGCTGCCAGAGCACGACGGCGTGGCCCTCCACGTCGATGCCGCGCCGTCCCGCTCGCCCGGTCAGCTGCGTGTACTCCCCCGCCGTGATCGCCACGTGCGCTTCACCATTAAACTTATCGAGCTTCTCCAGCACCACCGACCGCGCCGGCATGTTCACTCCCAGCGCCAGGGTTTCGGTGGCGAAGACAGCACGGACCAAGCCGTCCACAAAAAGCTGTTCCACTACTTCCTTGAAGGTCGGCAGCATGCCGGCATGATGCGCTGCCAGTCCCCGGATCAGTCCGTCGCGCCAGCTCCAGTAACCGAGCACATCCAAATCGTCCGCTGGGATCTCCTGGCACGCCGCATCGACGCGGCGGGCAATTTGACGTTGTTCGTCCTCGGTGGTCAACCACAGGCCGGCCTCTGCGCACTGCCTCACCGCAGCGTCGCAGCCGGCCCGGGAGAAGATAAACGTAATGGCCGGAAGCAGACCCTGCCGGTCCAACGCAGTGATGACCTGCGCGCGGCTGGCCTTACGCACCACGGGCTGCTGTTGGCCACGGAGGTCGGAGCCGCGCAGGTTCCCGCGATGCTGCTTGCCCCGGCCGGCCCGGTGGGCGTAGCTCCCCCGCAGGGAGCCGGCTTCCGAACGCGCCAGCCTGGTCAGTTCGGGATTGACCTCGAAGGGATCCGCAGCACCGGGGCCCGGCACTGGCCCGTCGGGGAGCTCACTGAACGGGGTGTCGGAGGCGAACAGGTCGACGATGTCGCGGCCCACCATGACGTGCTGCCACAGCGGAATGGGCCGGTGCTCGGTGACAATCACATCGGTGTCCCCGCGGACGGTATCCAGCCACGCACCGAATTCCTCGGCATTGGAAACGGTGGCACTCAGCGAGGCCAGCTGTACCTCGCTGGGCAGGTGAATGATGACCTCCTCCCAGACGGCCCCGCGGAAACGGTCGGCCAAATAGTGCACCTCGTCCATCACCACATAGGCCAGATCATCGAGCGCCTCGGAACCGGCATAAAGCATGTTGCGCAGCACCTCGGTGGTCATCACTATCACCGCGGCGTCCGGGTTGATATTGGTGTCACCTGTGAGCAGCCCGACGTTTTCCGCTCCGTATTTTGCCGCCAGATCGCTGTACTTCTGATTGCTGAGCGCTTTAATCGGAGTGGTGTAGAACGCCTTGAGCCCACGCGCCAGCGCAAGATAGATGGCGAACTCGCCCACGATGGTCTTCCCTGACCCGGTCGGTGAGGCCACCAGCACTCCGCGGCCGGCCTCGAGGGCGGAACAACCCTGCCGCTGGAACTCATCAAGCTCGAACGCGAAAGTTTCCTGGAAGCCACCCAGCCTGGTGTGCGCCCGTGCGGAACGGGCCATGGCCGCCTGGTATCTTTGCGCTGGCGAGGACATGCTACTAGCCTACGGTAGCTAGAGCTGATCCAGATCCGTCAGCGGTGTCGCACGGTCAGCGGTGCTTTCCGTTTCCGCCACGCGCTTGGTGGTATTCCGGTCCCGCCGCTTGTCATTGAGAATACAGAGGCCGATGGCGCTGAAATAGAGCACCAGCAGCGGCGCCCCGAGGAAGAACATCGAAAAGGCATCCGACCCGGGAGCTGCCATCGCCGAGACCACGGTCACGGCCAGGATGGTGATCCGCCAGGCCTTCAACATCGTCCTGCCGCGGATGAACCCGGCCATGTTCACCGCCACCAGCACCACCGGAACCAGAAACGAAATACCCATGAACAGCATCAGCTGCATGACGAAGGTCAGGTAATCCGTCGCGTGGATGATGTTGGACCCGCCCACAGGCGTGAACGAGGTGAGCGCGACGACTAAGTTGGGCAGGACCAGCCAGCCGGTCCAGATGCCGGCGAGGAACAACGGAATCGCTGCGAACATATAACCGAGCGTGTAACGGCGTTCCTTGCTCGTCAGGCCGGGCGTTATGAACGCCCACAGCTGATAGATCCACACAGGTGAGGAGAAAATCGCGGCGAGAAAAAACGAGCTCTGGATTTTCAGGTCAAACGACGTGGAAACGCCGTCAAAGTTCAGCGACGCAACCACGCCGCGCTGCTTGCTGATCTCCATCAGTGGCTCGGCGACGGCGGTAAAAAGCCGGTCATACAGAATCCAGCCGACGACGGCGGCGACAAGCAGTGCGATGGCGCACTTGAAGAGCCGATTGCGCAGCTCAATCAGGTGGTCTTTGAGGGCCATCCGACCCTCAGGGTTGGATTTGCGCCCCGTCTTCCCGCTCACTGGTCCTAGCTAGGACGGATTGCCGGTGCCCGGCGTGCGGCCGTCACCGTTAACCTGGCCACCGGAATGTGGCGGATTGTTCACGATCTTGCCTTCGACGGGCTGCTCAGCCGGAGCTGCCGCCGTGGTTCCCGTGCCTTCGGTCTTTGAGTCACTCTTCATTTCCTTGACCTCGGACTTGATGATCCGCATCGACTGGCCCAGGCTGCGGGCCATGCCCGGGAGCTTGGGGGCCGCAAAAAGCAGCACAATGACGATAATGATAATGAGAACAACCCAAGGGTTTTCAAAAAGTTTGCCCACGATAAGTCCCTTCCTTTTGGTACATCCTACGTCTTAAGCTGATTCGATGTCGCGCAAGGATTGGAGCTGCCCCCGCGCCGCCCTGCGGGCAACGCGCCGGCGGCGTCGCTCGCACTGCCGTGCGGCCTTGGCAGCGGTGTAATCATCCTTCATTTGCTCCGGCGAGGCAAAGACCGCCCAGCCAGGTGACGGGCGCGCGGCCGGGACCTGGCCGCCGTCGGACGTCTCCTCCGCCGTCCGGCGGTGCTGCGAGAGCGTCGTGCCCGCCTCATGGAAAGCACTGACTGTCGAGGAAAAGCCCCGCCAGACCTTGATTCCGAGCAGCAGAAAATACGCCAGAGACAACGCTCCGAGCGCAATCCAGATAACAATCCATGACCACCAAGGCATGCTTAGAGTCTATCCGGTTTCCCCCGCCGCCCCGGGGACGGCGCCCCTTGGCCGGCGCCCGGAAGCGGATAGCCCGCCAAGGCGCGGGCGAGCCAGTCCCCGGAGGCTTTGCGCAGCTCCTCCGGTTCGAGGACCTGCCCGCCTCCGCCCAGTCGTGCCATCAGCGCGGGGACCGTTTGGGCCCGGCCCACCGTGATCCGCACCGCGGTACGCCCGTCCGGCAGTGCCGCACGAGCGCGGGCACCGTACGCATCCGCCACCCAGCGGGCATCCGGATCCAGGGCAAGCACGACCTTCAGATCGCCGGCCTCGGGCATAAACACTCCCGGCGACGACATCCGTGCCGGGCCCTTCGACTCCAGCTGCAGTTCCCGGACCGGGGCGGTTCCGGGGGCAGCCACCGCGGTCCGGATACCGTCCATCCGGAAATTGCGCATGCCTTCGGACAGCGTGCACCACGCCTCGACGTACCAGAGAGAGTCGAGGGAGTAGATCCGCATTGGCTCGATCACGCGCTCCGTGACGTCGTCGCGGCCGCGGACCAAATAGGTGATCCGCACCCGCCCCCTGCCCATGACCGCCCGCTGCAGGATAGAGAGCGTTTCCAGTGAGGTCTCCGGAGCTATCCTGGCCTCTACGACGTCGGCCATCCATGCGTCCGGACCGGCTACCCTGCGGACGCTGTCCAGCACCTCCCGCAGCGTCTCCTTGCCCGCCTCGTCCGGGAGCGACTGTAGGGACTCGAGCCCGACCAGCAGCGCACAGGCCTCCTCCTGGGTCAGGCGCAGGGGCTTGGCCAGTTCATCCGCATCACGAATGAAGACGACGCCCTCGTCCCACTGGACGTCGATGAGCTCCCCGTGCTGGTAGCCGGGGAGGCCGCAGACGGAAAGCAAGGCCAGATCCTCGTCCAGCTGTTTACGGCTGATGCCGAATTCCTCGGCCACCGTTGCGGCCTCAATTCCGGAATTCTGGACCAAGTAGGGCACCAGATCCAGCAGCCGCCGCAGCCGGTCTTCGCCGGGCGGCTTGTGCCGGACCGGGGTCGCAGGTATGGAAAAGTCCACCGTCGGCAGCGGCGCCCCGGCCGCGGTTGCCGCACCGCTAAGACGGCGTACCACCGCATCCCGCAGCGCGGCAGGAGCAAGCACCACCACAGCAGGGCCCATCGAGGCCAGATCATCCGCCAGCAGTTCCGGTTCACGGTAGGGCACGGTGAGCGTGTCCCAGCCCGGGCGGGGCGCCGGAACGGCTCCGCTGGCCAGTTCCCGCAGCAGCTGGCCTCGTCCGGCCGGAACCTCAAGAACCGCTTCGCTCTGCGGGCCGGTGCCCAGGGAGTCAAGGGCCTCCGCATTGTCATAATCCACCGGCGGGGCGAACCCAGCGCCCGGGTCGATGGTGACGTCAGAGGCAATCCTGGACAGCCGGTAGAGGCGCTGCTCTCCCCTGCTGACGTCGCGACCGCTCAGATACCACTGACCGTACCTATTGCCCAGCCCCCATGGTTCGACGTGCCGCGGCCCGGCAGCAACATCCTGGGACTTACGATAAGAGAAGCTGACCCGCCGATGATGTAGCAAGGCATCCCACAAGGCATCAAAAGCGGGCTCCTTGGTGCGGATACGCGACTCCATGGCCGGCCCGGCGCCGGCGGCTTCCGTCCCGGCGACCGTCTCCAGCTTTCGCAGGGCGCGCGCCGCCGCCGACCCCAGCGAAGCCTGCTCCCAGACGCGCGCAGCCAACGAGAGCACCGCCAGGCCTTCGGGTTTCAGCCGGATCTCCGGCAACCGGTAGTCCTCGGGCCGGATCAGGTACTTCCAGGAATTCTCGTCCTCGGCATAAGGATCCCGCACGGCACTGATGGGAATGCCGAGGCGTTTGAGGTGCACCTTGTCGCGTTCAAACATCCGGCCGAAGGCTTCGTCGGAGACCTTCGGGTCATAGCCCTGGATCCGGGTGCGGAGAAACTCACGGCTCCGCCCGTATTGGGAGCCGAGCAGCGCTATGACCAGGTTCATCAGGCGTTCAGTGGAAGAAGCAGACACAATCGCCAGAGTACTAGAGATGATGGTCCGACCCGTCCAAGCCTGGCAGGGAGAACGGACACGATCCGGCAGTTCATGAAAGAACGGTGTCCGGGATGTCCCGGACACCGTTCTTCTGGTGCCTTTACTCAGGCGCGCAGGCCGACCAGGTCAACCACAAAGATCAGCGCTTCGTTCGGTCCGATGGCCCCGCCCGCACCGCGCTCGCCGTAGGCAAGGTCGGAGGGGATTTCCAGGCGACGGCGGCCGCCAACCTTCATGCCCAGCAGGCCCTGGTCCCAGCCCTGGATAACCTGGCCCACGCCGACCTTAAAATCGAGCGGGGCGCCGCGGCCCCACGACGAGTCAAACTCCTCACCGGTGGAAAAGGCGACACCGACATAGTGTGCCGAAACGGTGTTGCCAGCCTCCGCCTCCGGACCGGAACCGTCAATCAGGTCCACGATCAGCAGATCCGTGGGGACCCCGTGATCCGGAAAATCAATTTCCGGCTTCTGCCGGTCGTACTCGCGCTGTCCAAACGACATGGTGCTCCTCAAGGTGAATGGTAAATTGAACTTTTTGTCCTGCGGACCGGGTTACTGAATACCGAGGATGTCGACGACGAACACGAGGTCGCCGTCGGGCTGACCGGCGGTAGGTGTCGGGTAGCCCAGGGCCTTGGGGATGACCAGCAGCACGCGTGATCCGACGGTCTTGCCGGTCAGGCCCTGCGTCCAGCCCTGGATGACCCCGCTGAGCGAGAAAGTGGCCGTCTTGCCGCGGGCAAAGCTGGAATCGAAGGTTTTGCCATCCTTGTAGGTGACGCCAACATAGTTGGCTACGATGGTGTCGGTAGCCTTGACTGCCGGGCCCTTGCCCTTGATCAAATCCTGCGAGACCAGTGTCGTCGATGCCGGCGTGGCAGGAATGGTGATCTGCGGAACGCCCTTGTCATCATCCTTGACCGTCGGCAGTCCGTCCGGAGGAGTGACCGTGTCCCCTTCGGGCTTGGCGAGCGGCTTGGCAACGTCTTTGGCCGATTCAATGTGGTAGACAACCAGCTGCGCAGGGGCGGCAGGTTGCGCCGGTGCGGCGGTGCTGCCCGCAACGGCCGGTGTCCCAGGGACCCCGTAAGCGATGTCCGAGCCAACCTTGGCACCGACAAAGGTTGCGTAGATCAGCGGGTACTGCTGCTGGAACTTGGCGTCGACCACGTACGACTGGCCAGAGGCTTCGGCGTACGTATCGCCCAAGGCCGTGCCGTCGTCGGCGTTGAAGGCCGCTAACCGCAGGATCATGGCCTGACCATCGGCCACCTTGGCGCCGTCGCCCTCGGAGACCACCTTAATTGACTCGGTGGCGATTTTCAGCGGTTTCGCGAAGTCGACGGTGGGGGCCTTGCCATCGGCACCCTTGGTCACCTTGACCGAGTCAAGAGCTTCGGCATGGGCGGGCGGAACGCTGACGGTGGACGACGACGACGCCGTGTCCGTGGAGCTGGCGGCGCCGCAGCCCGTCAGCAGCAGCAGCGCGGGGAGAAGTATTGCAAGAATTCGGCGCACAGAAACACTTTCGTCGATGTCAGTGGGGGGCCGAGGCGCAGCTAAGCGCACCGGACCGCGTCCAGCTTAGCCTCCGTGCCTGTGAATTGCCCTTTGGAACCCGGCCGCTTAGTCAATGGACCTGACCAAGGCATCGACCCGCTCGTCGGAATTGGCGAAGGGGTCCTTGCACAGCACCGTTTGGTGCGAGCGGTCGTTGAGCTTCAGGTGCACCCAATCGACGGTGTAATCCCGCCCCGCTTCCTGCGCCTTGCGGACAAAATCGCCGCGCAGCTTGGCACGGGTGCTCTGCGGCGGAGTGTCCACCGCAGACTTCACCTCGGCCTCGGTCACCACGCGGGCCGCCGACCCGCGGGCACGGAGGATGTTGAACAGGCCCCGGGTGGGCGAAATGTCATGGTATGTCAGATCCAGCTGTGCCACCCGCGGCGAGTTCAATTCCAGGCCGTTGCGGGCCCGGTAGCCGTCCAGCAGCTTTTTCTTAATGGCCCAATCGATCTCGGTGTCGATGCTGCGGTAATCCTCGGATTCGATGGCATCCAGCGTCCGCCCCCACAGGTCCATAATCCGGGGGACATACTCGTTGTGTGCGCCCTCCCGGGCGACAAAGGCGGTGACGGCAGCGAAAAACTCCCGCTGGACCGCCAGCGCCGAAATCTCGCGTCCGCTGGCCATCTTTATCGGCTGACGCCCGGTGAGGTCATGGGAGATCTCACGGATGCTGCGGATGGGGTTCTCCATCCGCATGTCTCGCATGATGACTCCCTTCTCCACCATCCGCAGAATCAGATCCACCGTGCCCACCTTCAGCAGGGCGGTCGTCTCGGACATATTGGAGTCCCCCACGATCACGTGCAGCCGCCGGTAAAACTCCGCGTCTGCATGCGGCTCATCCCTGGTGTTGATGATGGGGCGCGAACGTGTTGTGGCCGACGACACGCCCTCCCAGATGTGATCGGCCCGCTGGGAAAAGGCATAAGCGGCGCCGCTTTGGGTGGGCAGCACCTTGCCGGCCCCGGCGATCAACTGCCGGGTGACCAGAAACGGAATCAGAATCTCGGCCAAACGCGTGAATTCGCCGCGCCGCGGGATCAGATAATTTTCATGGCTGCCGTAGGAATTCCCGGCAGAATCCGTGTTGTTCTTGAAGAGGAAGACCTTGCCGTTAAAGCCTTCCTGCTGCAATCTGTTCTGGGCTTCCTGCACCAGGTCGTCGAGAATCAGCGTGCCGGCCTGGTCCTGGGCGATCAACTCGGCAATGTCATCGCACTCGGCCGTGGCGTATTCCGGGTGGGAACCGACATCCAGATACAGCCGGGAGCCATTGGTGAGGAAAACATTGGAGGATCTGCCCCAGCTGACGACCTTGCGGAACAGGTAGCGCGCCACCTCTTCCGGCGACAGCGGTCGGGAATCCGGACTTGAATACGCAATGCCGAACTCGGTTTCGATCCCAAAGATCCGCTTATCCATGCTCAGCGCACCGCCTTTCCCTCGAGAATGTCCGCCACGTCCTGTTGGCGGAGCCGGCGGAAGGCGCGCCGCACGCCCAGGTTGGTTTCCGACTCCCGATCCAGTACCGCAACCTCCAGGTTCCCGGCCCCCGGTCCCTGAGCCGCGTCCGGGGTCCTGGCCGAGGCCAGCGCGTCAACAGCGAGCCGGATGGAATCGGCAAAGCCAGCGACCGCGTTCCATCCGGTGGCCACGGCATCCTGGACGGCGTCGGCCTGACCACCCATCGCCACAAACCCATAGGCGTCGGCGATTGAACCGTCAAAAGTCAGCCGGTACAGATGATCCAGTTCCTGGCTGCGGCCCACCTCGGCCACCGCCAGCTCCACCTCAAAAGGTTTCTGTTCGGCGGTGAAAACGGCCCCCAGGCTCTGGGCGTAAACGCTGGCCAGTCCCCTGGCGGTCACATCCTCACGGTCGTAGGAGTACCCCCGGACGTCCGCGTAACGCACCCCAGCCTGCCGCAGGCTTTCAAATTCGTTGTACTTGCCGACGGCAGCGAAGGCTATCTTGTCGTAGATTTCGCCGATCTTATGCAGCGACGGCGAGGGATTCTCGGCGACCAGTGCGATCCCGTCGGCGCAGCTGATGACCACGACCGAGCGTCCGCGGGCAATCCCCTTGCGGGCAAAATCGGCCCGGTCCTTCATCATTTGTTCCGGTGACACATAGAACTGTTGCGTCATTTTAGGCCTCCCGTGCCTGTGCGGTCCGAGTGGCGACGACGATCTCCACCGTCGCCCCGAGTTCACGTTCGCTCACCTTGCGGGCCCCGGCTCGCGTGACGGTGTACACGATCGGCCACAACCGCCGGACGATGTCGGGGCCACCGGTGGCGGAATCATCGTCGGAGGCATCGTAGAGTGATTCCACCGCGACCCGCACCGCATCAGATTCGCCCAGATTCGGTTTCCAGAGTTTCTTCAGCGCCCCGCGGGCAAAGACAGACCCGGAGCCGACGCTGTGATGCTCCAGTTCCTCGTACCGGCCGCCGGTCACGTCGTAGGAAAACAACCGTCCAATGGAGCGGCCGGTATCAAAGCCGGCAAAGAGCGGAATGACGGCCAAACCCTGCAGCGCCATGGGCAGGTTTGCCCGGATCATCGCTCCCAGCCGGTTGGCCTTGCCATCGAGGCTCAGCAGCGTTCCCTCGATCTTCTCGTAGTGTTCAAGCTCCACTTGAAACAGCCGGGTGATGTCGATCGCTATGCCGGCGGTGCCCGCTATTCCGAGCACCGAATACTGGTCAGCCGGGAAGACCTTCTCGATGTGCCGGCTCGCGATCATGGTGCCCATGGTGGCCCTGCGGTCCCCGGCCATCAACACGCCGCCGGCAAACGAGAGCGCCACGATGGTGGTCGCGTGCGGTAGGGGCGGCAGGGAACCTGTCGGGAGCGTCCTGCCATAAGGGAGCAGATCGGGGCGCGATTGGGCCAAATGTTCGCTGAAGGACGACGTCGCCGCTGCGGCTACGCGCCCGGCCGTGGACTCATGTGCCAGATTGCCCATGCGGTTGTCCTACTGCCCGCCCTTTTGGACGAAGCCGCGGACAAATTCTTCGGCATTGGATTCAAGCACGCCATCGATTTCATCCAGCAGATCGTCCAGGCCCTCGGTGGCGGCAGAGGTCTGCGCACCCGCCGGCGGAGCCGGCGCCTCGGGAGCCTCGTCCTCCTCAGTGCGACCCGTTGTGTTCTTTTGTTCCTGACCGGCCATCGTGATCCCCTTTCAACTGTTCGTCCTTCTCTCATCCTGCCACGAACTGTCCACGCCACGGGTGTGTGCCGGGTCCCGGGTTTCCCGAGGCTGGATTTCCGCGCCGTTTCCTGCGTAGCCGTATTCCTGCGCCGCTGCGCATTACCGGGGCAGGCCGAGCAGCTCGGCCAGGAAGTCCGCGGCGTCCCGGTGCCGATCGAACAGTCCGCTTGTCAATGCGCGGGTCCCGCGCAAAGGCTCCCGGGTCGGCACGCGCTGCAGACGGCGCTGGCCGGGCAGCTCGAAGATCACCGAATCCCAGCTGGCACCGATGATGTTCGCGCCATAGCGTTGGATGCACTGGCCCCGGAAATAGGCTCTCGTGTCTTCGGGCGGCTGCGCGACGGCGCGGGTGATGTCTGCCTCCGGCACCAGTCGGTCCAGCCGACCTCGGGACAGCAGGCGATAATAGAGTCCCTTTTCGGGGCGGACATCAGACCACTGCAGGTCAATCAGCCCCAGCCGCGGGTCGTCCCACTCCAGCGAGTCCCTGTCGCGGTACTGCTGGAGCAAAGACAGCTTGGCCGCCCACTCCACCGATCGCGAAGCCGCCGACGGGCCTGCCCCGAGCTGGGTGAGGACGCTCTCCCAGCGCTGCAGCACTTGGTCCGTATGGCCGTCGCCGCAGGGCCCTGCGGCTCCGGTCTGCGCCGTATGTCGCTGCGCCGCCTCAAGATACATCCATTGGATGTCCAGGGCCGTGACGCGGCGCCCCTCGGACAGCCCGATCAAGGCGCTCATCCCGGTGTCATGGCTGACCTGGCGCAGCGACTCCACCGGCCGCTGGACCTTGAGATCGGGTGCCGTGCCGTGCTCGATCATGTCCAGCACCAGCGCCGTGGTGCCAAATTTCAGGAAATTTGAGATTTGGCTGAGATTTGCGTCTCCGATGATCACATGCAGCCGACGGTATTTCTCCGCCGTCGCATGCGGTTCGTCACGCGTGTTGATAATAGGCCGGCGGATCGTGGTTTCGAGGCCCACCTCCGCCTCAAAAAAGTCCGCTCGCTGGCTTAGCTGGAATCCCTTGCCGGTTCCGTCCTGCCCCAGTCCGACGCGCCCGGCGCCGCAGATCAGCGCACGGGTGACAAAGAACGGTGTGAGCCCGGAAACGATATGGCCGAACGGCACCGCCCGCGGCATCAGATAGTTTTCGTGGCTGCCATAGGAGACGGACTTATTGTCCGTATTGTTTTTATACAGGTTCACCGCGGGCAACCCTGGGGTTCCAGCGATCTGCCGCACCGCAGCCAGGGCAACCAGGTCCCCTGCCGCGTCCCAGACCACGGCATCACGCGGGTTGGTCACCTCCGGACTGGAATACTCCGGATGCGCGTGGTCCACGTAGAGCCGGGCACCGTTGCCAAGGACCATGTTCATCATCAGCGGGCCGGTGTTGCCCGCACCGTCCTGATCCGGATCCGGCTCACCATTTTCCAAAGCAATCTGGGCGGCCGTCAACTCCTCCGGCTGGTCCGTGAGCTGGGACGGATGTGCCTGCTGCCGCGGTACCGACCAGCCGCGCGCATCCGCCAACGGATCCTCATCGGTATAATCCCAGCGCGCTTCGCTGCCGCCCGCCGCACGCTCACCGGTCAGCAGGGCATAAGCATGCACGACCTGGCTGGAGAGCCAGGTCGCGTTGCTCCCGGGCGCTCCGGGCGCGTGGATACCATATTCGGTCTCCGCGCCCATCACCCGGACAGCGGTCACAGATACTGCCCGGTGTTGGACATGGTCTCGAGCGTCTTGCCGGGCTCCTGGCCAGCCTTACCCTGCACAATGGTGCGGATGTAGGTTATCCGCTCGCCCTTCTTGCCGGAAATTCTTGCCCAGTCATCCGGGTTGGTGGTGTTCGGCATGTCCTCGTGCTCACGGAACTCATCGACCACCGCGCGGAGCAGATGGTCGATCCGGATGCCCCGCTCCCCCGTGGTCAGCAGGTCCTTGATGGCGTACTTTTTGGCCCGGTCCACCACATTCTGAATTACGGCTCCGGAGTTGAAATCCTTGAAATAGAGCATCTCAGTGTCGCCATTGGCGTACGTCACTTCGAGATACTCATTGGACTTTTCGGTGGAGTACATCGCCTCCACCGTGCGCTGAATCATGGCCTCCACGGTTGCCTGCCGGTCCCCACCATTGGCGGCCACGTCATTGGCGTGGAAGGGCAAATCAACCGTGACATATTTGGCAAAAATATCCGCCGCGGCTTCAACATCCGGCCGCTGAATCTTGACCTTGACGTCCAGCCGTCCCGGCCGCAGGATCGCGGGATCGATCATGTCCTCGCGGTTGGACGCACCGATGACGATGACGTTGTCCAGCCGTTCCACTCCATCGATCTCACTGAGCAGCTGCGGCACGATAGTGGTCTCCACATCCGAGGAGATGCCTGTCCCCCGGGTGCGGAAGAGAGAATCCATCTCGTCAAAGAAGACGACGACTGCACTGCCGTCGGAGGCCTTTTCGCGGGCCCGGCTGAAGATCATCCGGATCTGCCGCTCGGTCTCCCCGACATACTTGTCGAGCAGCTCGGGTCCCTTGATATTGAGGAAATAGCTCTTTTGGTCCTTTGACCCGGAACGCTCCGCCGCCCTGGCCGCCAACGAGTTGGCCACGGCCTTAGCGATCAGCGTCTTTCCGCAGCCTGGAGGGCCGTAGAGCAGAATCCCCTTCGGTGGCTTTAGACCGTGTTCGCGGTACAGGCCCGGATGCAGGAACGGAAGTTCCACCGCGTCACGGATCTGCTCGATCTGCGGCCCCAGCCCGCCGATGTCCTGGTACGAAATGTCCGGCACCTCCTCGAGGATCAGATTCTCCACCTCGGAACGGGGAACCTTCTCTAGCGCGTAGCCCGTCCGCGTGTCGACTGACAGTGCGTCCCCCACACGCAGCTTCAGGCTCTGTAAAGCGCCGGAAAGCCGGATCACGCGCTCGTCATCGGACCTTCCGATCACCAGCGCACGGTCTGTACCCAAAAGTTCCTTGATCGTCACCAGCTCTCCGACCCGGTCAAAGCCCAGCGCCGCCACCACTGTCAGCGACTCATTGAGCAGCACCTCCTGACCGACGCTGAGTGAACGGACATTCACCAGGGGGCTCAGGCTCACGCGCATCTTCCGGCCGGAGTTGAACACGTCAACGCTCTCCTCCGTCTGGGCAACGCCGGTAGCACCTGCGACGGAGTGCCGGCGAGCGTTGATCTGCAGCAGCGTCCCGAAACTGAACGGAGCCTGGCCGTCCTTTTCCAGCGCGCTCCTGAGCTTGACGATCTCGGCCTTAGCGGTTTCGAGCATCGTGACCAGACGCGAGTTGTTCGCCGTAGCCGCAGCCAGCTGCCGGTCCACATTGCGCAGCTTATCCCGAAGCAGGTTAAGCTGACGCTCCACCGCCTGCTGTGCCTGCAGATCCGGAGTCTGAGGAGTATCTGCATTCATCGGTTCGCCCACGGTGGTCAAATCCTTCCGTTAGGAGGCAACGCCTCTTCCCTGGCTTGCCATCGGTTCTTGTCTAAGACCCTAGCGTTCTTTACTGATTTCAACGGCACTGGTCTCGACGTCGTGATGGTATTCCACGCCCTCCCCGTTCTCAACGTCCGGCGGCACGGAAGTGTTTCCCGGCATTCCGGGCACCGGAACCGTGGAGGTCGCCTCACGGGCGGCACGGCGTAGTTTCTTGTCCGAGACGGCCCGCTCTCCAACGTTCGCAGGAGTCCAGGCGTTCAGGTCTTCCGCACTGAACTCGGTCTTGGAGGGCCGCCGCTTAGGCGTCAGCCCCGTAACGCCATCGGCCAGCCTACGGGTAATCAGCAGGAATCCGGTATGAGCGACCATGCGATGGTCGGGACGGACGGCCAGGCCCTCCAGATGCCAGCCGCGGACCATGGACTCCCATGCGTCCGGCTCGGTGAAGCGGCCATCGGCACGGATGGCCTCCGCCGTACGGGACAACTGTGTCACAGTGGCCACATAGTTGATCCAGACTCCGCCAGGAGCCAGCACCGTAGCCACCGCGTCGACGCATTCCCAGGGCGCCAGCATGTCCAGCACCACGCGGTCGACGCTGCCGGCTGCTTCCTGCCGGACCACCTCATCCTGGAAATCGCCCAACGAGATCTTCCAGGCCGGGTGTGAACCGCCGAATATGGTTTCCACGTTCCCGCGGGCGATATCGGCAAATTCTTCCCGGCGTTCGAAGGAGTGCAGGTAACCGCCGTCGCCGACTGCGCGCAGCAGCGAGATGGACAGTGCGCCGGAACCGACACCGGCTTCGACCACACGAGCGCCAGGGTAAATATCCGCCATCGTAATGATCTGCCCGGCATCCTTGGGATAGACAACGGCTGCGCCGCGCGGCATCGACAGCACGAAATCCGAGAGCAGTGGGCGCAAGGTCTGGTAGAGCTGGCCGACGTTGTTCGTCACCACTGAGCCCTCGGGCATGCCGATCACCGCATCGTGATTAAGGAAGCCCTTATGCGTGTGATAGGCCGACCCCTCGGTGAGTGTGATGGTATTCATCCGGCCGCGCTCGTCCGTCAGCTGCACCCGCTCACCGGCTCTGAAGGGCCCGCGCCTGGCCGCGGCACCATGCGGTTCTGCCCCGACGCCGGGGGCCGGCTTGGCGTGGATCTGGCTCATACTCAAGGTCCTTACTGATGAAAGTTAAGTGAACAATTCCTGTGCGTCGACGGAGGCCGGAAGACCGTCGTCCAACCGGCCGCTGCTTCAGCGAAGACCCGCAGCCCGCCCCGCGGTCAGCCGTTGCCGGCCGCCATCCCCGGGCCAGCCAATTCCGCCCGGCGACCCCCGGTCCAGCCGACTCCGCCGGGCCGCCCCGCGCTTCAGCGGATGCCACCACCCCGCCGGCGCGTCGGCCCCTCCGGCTGTCAGCTGGTCAACTGCTCAGCCGTGGGTCGGGTTTGCCGGTAATGGCAGCGACCACCACGGCCTGGCTGAGCACCCCCGTCACCTGACCGCGCTGATCGATCACAGCGTATTCGCTGCCGGCCAGCTGAGCCAGATACTGGACCAGTTCCTGTCCCGAGGCCGACTGCGGCACATACGCACCGGCAGCAAGATTTCTGGCCACCGCCGTGGCCGGCGTGTTAACTGCAACGGCACCGGGAACACTGCCCAGCACGTTTTGGTCCACGATCGCCGATGGCCTGCCGTCGGGCGTACACAGCACAATGGAAAGCCCAGGATTTGACCCGCCCACGGCGAGCACCTGCGCCACGGAGGACCCGTCCGGCATGCCGACAGCCCTGTCGCTGAGCCGGCCGGCGCTGATCTCCGGCAGCCGCAGCCGCATCCGGGCATTGCTGATCGCAGCGGTGGCGCCCAGCCAGAGGAAACCGGCAATGAACACCGTAACCAAAATGTTGGTGCTGCTCGGCTGGCCACCGTTGAGCAACGGTAACCCAACGACGGCGAGGACCAGCAGGACCACGATGATCCGACCGGCCCAGCCCGCCGCGACTGTTCCCTTTTCCTGGCTTCCGGTTGCCTTCCAGACAATCGACTCAACCAACCGGCCGCCGTCGAGCGGTAAACCGGGCAGCACATTGAACGCGCCGATCAGCAGATTGGCCCACACGAAGATGTTGACCAGCGTGCTCAGCACTGCCGCCTGCAGGGTCTGCGGTACGGCAAGGTTATTGAGCAGCAGCCAGCCCAGCCCGGCCAGCGCGATGTTGGCCGCCGGTCCGGCAAACGCCACCAACAGCGAACGTCCCGGAGTGGCAGTGAAATTCTCAAACTGGGTGTGGCCGCCCCAGAGGTTCAGCACGATCTTCTGCGTTGGCCAGTGATACACCTTTGCCATCAGCGCGTGTGCAAGCTCGTGGACCAGTACCGAGAACAGCAGCAGCAGGGCGTAAATGAAAGCCACACCGTAGGCGCCCGCGCCCAAGCCGGGATAGCCCTGGGCCAGCTGGGGGCCGAAGAGGAACACGGTAACCGCCGCAATCAAAAACCAGGAGTAGGCCAGGACGATCGGGATGCCCGCAATCCTGCCCATCGGAATCCCCTCGCGCACTATCCTCGCACCGGTCGCGGGCGTACTCACTCTGCGCTACCGGTGGCTGCGGTACCGACGGGCGCGGAAGCGGCGGCGACCCCGGCTGCGGGGATCAATCCGGCGGCGAGTTGGACAGCCCGGTCGCCGACCAATCCACGCAGGTCTTCCACGCTACGTCCGGCCAACGACGTCCAGGTGGTACGGCCCGCATCCTCGGGCAGCGGCACCGAGTGGGGAATCGCCAGCGTCACCACGCCCGAAGCCTGCGCGGAGGCGACGCCGGGTATGGAGTCCTCCAGCGCCAGGCACTCGTGGATACTCAGCTGCGGATCCAGCACCCGCAACCTCTGCACCGCGGTCAGATAAGGTTCCGGATGCGGCTTACCGTGTGTGACTGCGTCACCGGTGACCATGAATTCGAAATACTCCTGCGGCAAACCAGTAACAATTTCAGCCGCCAGCGGGCCCTCGCTCATCGTCACCAACGCACAGCGCACGCCGGCTTCGAAGAGTCCATGCAGCAGTTCCCGCGCACCCGGCCGCCATGGAATTTCCTGCCGCACCTGCCGGATCACCTCGGCGGTCAAATGATCGATGATTTCACGGATCTCCATCCGGACGCCGGCCTGCTGGAGCACGCCGGCAGAGTGCACCAACGACTGCCCTACCATGCCCATGGCCTGTTCCTGGCTCCATGTACCACCATGGGCATGGACCAGAGCAAATTCCGCGCTGATCCAGTACGGCTCCGTATCCACCAAGGTGCCGTCCATGTCCCAGAGCGCAGCCTTGAGGGTGGCCGTCCGAGGCCTCTGCCCGGCATCGCCGGGCACCCCCGAATCTCTGGACTGAACGCTGGAAACCGCCGAAGAATGCATGGATCCAGTCTACGGGGCGCCACGGGAAGCCAGTGGCGTCTATGCTCAGCGCGAATGTGCATCCGACCCCAGCCGCCTGGAGCGCCGCTAAGCTCTTAGCCGTAATTGGTGCCCGTCAAGTCCCCGCCGTCGTAGGGTGGAGGCGTGATGAGTTACGACGAAGGCGCCACGTCTCCCGTGAGCCGGCTGATCGAGTCCGTGCCCGACGGCGAACGGGTCACTGTCATGCTCGCGGCATTCGAAGGCTGGAATGACGCAGGCGAAGCCGCCAGTGACTGCCTCAAGTACCTGCACCGGCTGTGGGGCGCCAAAAAAGTCGCCACGCTCAACCCGGATGAGTACTACGACTTTCAGTTCACCCGGCCCGCCGTGAGACGCAACGCCGCCGGAGCGCGCAAAATCAAGTGGCCCACCACGAAGCTCACGAAGGCCTCGGTGCCGGGATCAAATGTGGACGTCGTGTTTGTGCACGGCATCGAACCGTCGTACCGGTGGCGCGCCTACACGGCCGAGCTGCTGGCACATGCCGCCGGACTGAATGTGAATTATGTCGTGCTGGTCGGTGCCCTGCTGGCGGATGTACCGCACAGCCGGCCGATCCCCGTGACCACCACCAGCGACGACGACGAGCTGCGGACCCGCTTGAATCTTGAATCCTCACAGTATGAAGGCCCGATTGGCATTGTCGGAGTGCTGGCCGAATTGGCCCTGCTCGCGGGGCTGCCCACGGTGTCGCTATGGGCCGCCGTCCCGCACTACGTCGCGCAGGCGCCATCACCGAAGGCGCAGCTGGCCCTGCTGAACCAGATCGAGGACTTGCTGCAGATTACCTTTGACACGCAGGAAATGGCAGAGGAATCCCAGGCTTGGGAACGGGGGGTCGACGAGCTTGCCACAGAGGACCCGGAAATCGCCGCCTACGTCCGGCAACTGGAGGAGGCAAAGGACACCGCGGAACTGCCCGAGGCCAGCGGGGAATCCATCGCCCGCGAATTCGAGCGTTACCTCAAACGACGCGGCAAGGACATGCCTTAAGGCTGGACGACGACGCCGAGCAGCGCCTCGAGCGCGTCCGTAACGACCGCGGAATCCAACCCGGAATGCCGGTCAGCGAGTCGCGTTCCGGAGGCAGGCTGAGCGGCCGCCCACCTATCCACGACCGCCAGTGCCCGTGGAGCATCCAGATCAGCGGCCAGCGCCGCCCGCACCCCGGAAACCAGCGCAGCTGCGGACCCGGGGCGTGTATCAACCAGTGCCTGCCTCCAGCGCAGCAGCCGTTCCTTTGCCTCCGCCAGGACCCCGTCCGTCCAGCACCAGTCGCTGCGGTAATGATGGGCCAGGATCGCCAGCCGGATGGCAACAGGGTCAACACCGCCGGCCCGCAGCTTGGAGACCAGGACGAGATTCCCCTTTGACTTGCTCATTTTCTCACCGTCCAGCCCCACCATTCCGGTATGCACGTAGTGCCGCGCCATCTCAATACCGCTCAGGGCATAGGCATGCCCCGCTCCCATCTCATGGTGCGGAAAGACCAAATCGGAACCGCCGCCCTGGACCGTAAACGGAACGGGCAGAAAACGCTGGGCAATGACCGTGCATTCGATGTGCCAGCCGGGGCGCCCCGCGCCGAGGGTCGCACCACTCCAGCACGGCTCGCCCTCGCGGGCCACGCGCCACAGCAACGGATCCAGCGCATTACGCTTGCCTGCCCGGTCGGGGTCTCCCCCGCGCTCGGCAAAAACGGGCAACATCTCCTGCGGCGTCAGCCCGCTGACCTGCCCAAGCCACCATGCGCCGTCGTCGGCTGCCCTAACGGCAACCGCTCCGCCCTCACGGGTCCCGCCGACAGCAACCGAGCCGCCGTCATGAGTGCCGCCCGCGGGCGGCGTGGAAGCCGCATCGACGGAGAAGTAGATATCTCCGGAAGGCTCCCCATCCGACCCTGGCACGGAGTAGGCCAAGCCCGCTGCCACGAGCCGTTCAACCTGCGGAACAATCCACTCAATGGATTCCACGGCGCCGATGTAATGTTCCGGTGCGAGAACGTTGAGCGCTTCCATGTCCGCCCGGAACAGATCCGTCTGTTCGACGGCCAACTCGCGCCAATCCACGCCGTCGCGGACCGCACGCTCCAGCAGCGGATCGTCCACATCCGTCACATTCTGAACGTAGCTGACACTTTGGCCGGCGTCACGCCAGGCACGGTTCAGCAGATCGAACGCAACGTAGGTGGCTGCATGGCCAATGTGCGTCGCATCGTAGGGAGTGATGCCACAAACGTACATGCTGGCCGAATCCTGGACGGGCAGCGGACGGACCGCTCCTGAACTGGTTTCGTGCAGACTAAGGGCGGCCATCGATCCGGCGAGCTGGGGAACGGGACGGGAATTCCAAGACTTCACCGCTTTAGCCTACTGGCCGGGAGTGATCACGCCGAACCCGAGCAGCACGAACAGCAAAAGACCCAGGGCGATCCGGTACCAGACAAAGATCCGGAAGCTTCTGGTTGAGATGTATTTCAGGAACCAGCCAATAATCAGATATCCCACCGCAAACGCGATGACGGTGGCCAAGGCCGTTTCACCAACCCCGAATGGCCCCTGCGCGCCCTCGTGCTTGGCGAAGATCCTATACAACTCGTAGAGACCGCTGCCAAAGACAGCGGGAATGGCGAGCAGGAATGAGTACCGGGCGGCCGCTTCCCGGGTGTAACCCATCAGCAGGCCGGCCGTGATGGTTCCGCCGGAACGGGACACGCCGGGAATCAGCGCCAACGCCTGGGCGAAGCCGAATAGGATGCCGTGTTTCACGCTCAGATCCTTCAGGTCGCGTTCCTGTTTCGCGACCGCGTCCGCAACCGCCAGGATCAGGCCGAAAACGATCAACGTCGTCGCCACGATCCACAGATTCCGCAGCGATGATTCAATCGCGTTCTGGAACAGAATGCCCAGGACCACGATTGGCACGGTTCCGACAATCACCAGCCAGCCCATCCGCGCATCCGGGTTGTCCCGCGGCACCCGACCCCGCAAGGCGCCGAACCACGCCTTGATGATCCGGACTATGTCCCTCCAGAAAAACACGATCACGGCGGTCTCGGTGCCTAATTGGCTCACCGCGGTAAATGCGGCACCCGGATCGGTACCGGTCGGCAGGAACTTCCCGACGACAAACAGATGCGCGCTTGAGGAGATGGGAAGGAATTCGGTCAGGCCCTGTACCAGGCCGAGGAAGGCAGCTTCAAACCAGTTCACCTTCCGACCTTAAGGCACAAATCGCGAGGTCCCTGCCGCAACGCCCGTAACGCACGAAACATTGTCTTTCCGGCACGTAAGCTGGCGTTATGCAGCAACGATACGTAGGCACCAGCGGACTGCGTGTTTCCGCCGTGGCCCTCGGCACCATGTCCTGGGGAACGGACACTGACGAGGAAACCGCGCGCGACCAGCTCCGTGCCTACACCGCTGCCGGCGGCACCACCATCGACACGTCAGTCACCTACGGCGAAGGTCGAAGCGAAGCAATCCTGGGCGCGATGGTCGGCGACGTAGTAGCCCGCAGCGAGGTTGTTTTGGTCTCGAAGGCCGGAATTACCCGGCGCAACGGAAAACGGATGGTGGACACCTCCCGGCGGGCGATGCTCACAGCCCTGGATTCATCGCTGGCCCGGCTCAGCACCGACCATCTGGACCTGTGGCTGGCGCACGCCTGGGACGATAACGTCCCGCTGGAGGAAACTCTCAGCGCCTTGGATTACGCCGTGACATCCGGTCGGGTCCGCTACGCCGGAGTCTCCAACTACAGCGGCTGGCAACTCGCCCGCGCTGCTACGTTATCCCGAACGCCGCTGGTCGCTAATCAGGTGGAATATTCGCTGCTGCAACGAGGTGCCGAAGCGGAAGTGACGCCTGCTGCGGAACATCTGGGCATCGGCCTGCTGTGCTGGGCACCGCTGGGACGGGGCGCACTGACCGGGAAATACCGGGGCCAGATCCCGGCCGATTCCAGGGGCGGGAACGATGCGCTGGCCGGGTATGTCCAGCCTTATCTTTCAGGGCTTCCCGCCCGGGTCACGGAGGCGGCTGTTACCGCTGCCAAGGGCCTCGACCGGCAACCCCTGGACGTAGCACTCAGCTGGCTGCTGAGCCGCCCCGCCGTCTCGGGAACCGTGGTCGGGGCCCGCACGGCAGGGCAGCTTAAGCAGATCCTCGATGCGACCCTGGAGCCCTTACCCGAGCAGATTGAAGCGGTTCTCGACGAAATCTCCACCCCGGCCCGTTAGTCCCGGCTCCTTAGTCCCGGCCCGGCAGTCCGGAGCCACCCGACACGACGGGCCCGCTCGTGCAATTCCGGCCCGGCAGTCCCGACATGGCAGGCCGGACCCTGATGCCGCCTACCAGCCGACATTGGAGTTTCCAGAAATCCTCCAGCGGTGCTTCTAGAACGGCGGTTCGATTTCGGGCGGAGGAGTCTCATCGGGCGACGTCGACTCGGCCCCGAGTTCCCGGCCGGCCAGAGGCTTCTCCCTCGGGATGGACTTTGCGGGAAGCCGCGAAACCATACGACCGGGTCGTTCTGACACAGGGGCGCCAGGAATATCGGGCATGGCTGCGTGTGGTGGTTGGTTGTTGGGTGGGGCGGTGAGTTGTGGTGGGTAGTGGTTCGGTGGTGGTGGTGGGTAGTGCCGTCCGGCTGGTGAGGTCCATGCGGTTTGTCCGGTTTCGGTCATGACGGGTGTCCAGCCGCGGATCCGGAGGTTTGGTGGCGGGTCGCCGACGCTGGTTTCCCGTCGGGGGAGGTACCGTCGGGGGTTTTGAAGGCGCCTCTGCGTTTGCCGTGGCGGTCTTTGCCGTCCTTGAAGTGTTTGATCAGGTGGTGCTTCTTGCATTCATCGGTGAGCTCGTCCGCGGATGTCCCTCCGCCGTGTTCCTTCGCAGTGAGGTGGTCGAGTTGGGTGTCGGCGGTGTGTTACGCGTCGCTGTGGATGAGGAGCCGGAGGAGGCCGGGGGCTTCGGCGGTGAGTCTGCGGGCGAGGTCCGCGGGGATCGGGCCGTAGCCTTCGAGTTCGGCCGGTTCGTCGGTCAGGCCCATCAGCGCGAACACGGGGACGGTGACCAGGATCTGGGCCTGCGGGGAAGGACACCCGCCGGGAGCGCCGGCACCGGGGCCATCACCCTCGACGTCAACACCGACGTCGCTGTCACTGTCACTGTCACTGTCACCGGCACTGTCACCGGCACTGTCGCTGTCGCCGTCGCTGGCCCTGTCGCTGGTTCCGGTGCCAGGCGTCCCGCCGCCTGGTCTGGTGGTGGTGTTCAGGAGCCAGCCGGCACTGATGTCGACGCGCAGTTGTGTCAGGGTTCTTGGTTCGGTGGGGCCTTGGGCCGCGCGGGCGGCTTTCGAGGCCCGGTTCCAGATGCCCTGGGCGGTGTCGGCGGGCAGGTACGCGCTCAGGTATGACATGCCGTCGCGGTCCGGGGAGAGCTCGAGGCGGCGTTTGGTCACCGCGTCCCGGTGTCAGGTGATCATGGTTCCGGGGTGTTCGCGTTCGCGCCACCGTCGGGCCTTGGTCCGGAGTTTGGCCACGGTCAGGCCCGGGGCGGCGGCGAGCAGCCGGGCCTCAAAGTCCCTGGCCACGGCCGGGGGGATCGCCGGGTCGATGGCGGCGTTCGGGGAGCCTACCTCGTCGATGATGACCTGCGCGTGCCGGTAGGACACGTCCACGGTGGTGAGGGCCTGCAGGGTGTTGGGCCGGTCGTGGACCAGGATCATGCTTTCGTGCAGCAAGGTGCTCGCGGTCATTTCGGGGATCGTCAGAGCGCAGGCGAGTTCGGCGGTCATGGACGCGGCGGCGATGTCCCGCTGCCAGGAGTCCAGTCCCAGGCCGGCGCTGATCCGGGCTCTGACCGCGGCGAGGCTGTTCAACCTCGCGGGCTTTCCCGGCCGTGACCCGGGCCTCCAGACGCGCCCACTGGGTCAGGGCGTCGACGGTGTTGTCGTAGATGGTCTCCAAACCGGTGAGCCAGTCATCGGCTGCCGTGACCACGGCCGTGAACAGAGGGTCCAGGGCCGGTAACACGGGCTCGGGCCGCCGCGGGCGGTCCGCCTTCCAAACCGGAACCACCGGCCCGGGCACGCCAGACGCAGGCACGCCAGACGCGGGCGCGGCGGATGCAGGCGCGGCGGTTCGGTTCCCTCAGATGTGTTCCCCGCCGCAGATGTTATGTCCGCTCCCGGCCCGTCCAGGGCCTCCGGGATGTTCTGGACCTGCCGGGACGCCAGGATGCGGCGGATACGGCTCGAACGCCACGCTCACCGGCAGGACCACGGCGGCGAGCAGCGCCGCCGTCGAAGGCAGAGCCTTCGACAGCTCTGCTCCTGACCCGCCCGGTGTGCCCGGTGCTCCTGTAAAACCGTTCATACCCCAACACTGCCACCGGCCACCGACATAATTGGTCGCCCTATATCAGCAGGCGGGCGGCGGTGATATCCACCGGAATGACGCCGAGGCGGCCGTGCGATGGGCAGCGAACGCCATGCGCGCGGGGGCAGGCCTCACCTATCGCCAGCGGATTCCGGTGGACTGGTTCGATGTCAGTCGTCGATCGGCTCCAGATCGTCGTCGTCGCCGACGGAATCTTCCTCGTCCTCCTCGGCGTCCTCTTCATCCTCGTAGATGACCAACGGGGTAACTTCGTTGTAGCTTTCGAAAAGGACTTCTTCGTAGATCTCAAAGGCATCAACGATCGCCAGGTAGGCGGCCTCAACGGCAGGATCGTCGTCTCCGCGACGGGCAGAGGCGGCCACCAGATGTTCCTCGAATGCGGATGTAAGGGACTGCAAGGCGGCGCGAGGATCTAGACTCATAGGGTGAACGCTACCAGTGCGCTGGACAAGTTGTAAGCCCGATCGGAGGCTCGAAAATCCCCCGCAAAATCCCAAGTCGGGATGCTGGATTCGGTCCCGTATTTGGGCAGAATGGAGTGTTATGAGGGAACAATTCAGCACTGGCTCCATCAGCAGGGAACGCGATTACCTCCGGCAATACGAATACCTTGTGCTGACGGTGGCGCCCTCCGAACCGCTTCCCGTGGCTCGGCAGCGGCTGACCGAGCACGCCGAATACGGTAAATGGGAGCTGGAGCGCAGCTGTATCTATACTGGCGGCGGACGGCAGTTCTGGCTTCGCAGGAAAATTATGCGGGTGGAGCGGACGGCTTAGCGCTCTGCGCGCGCCTGTCCTCCAGCAGTCCGGACCCCGGTCCCGTCAGCTGTCCAATGGTCCAAGCCATGCATTGGCCACTGTATTGTGCGCCGACTCGTCGTCGGAGGGATGGAAAATCCCGGCCAGCACATCCCGGTACAGCCTCCCCAACTCGTTCCCTGCGAAGTAGGTGCCGCCGCCGGACACCCGGACGGCCAGGTCCACCACGTCACGTGCGGTTTCCGTGGCCCGGACCTTAAGCCCCACCAGGCGGGGAAACCATTGGGCCCCGTGCTCTGCCAGTTCGTCGACGTCGCGCGCCACCGTTTCGACCTGCGGGTACAGCCCGTCCATCGCGATGGCGGCGGCCGCGATCTTCCAGCGGATATCCGGGTCCTGCGCATAGGACCTGCCTCCGTATTTCTGCGATTTCCGCCGGTGCGCCGCTTCGACACCCAACTGCAGTGCCCGCTCGCCGATGCCCGCGTAGACGGCCGCCAGAAGCGTTTCAAAACACGCGAAGATGGCGAAAATCAGCGGATCGGCGTTCGGCCCCACCGGCAGTTTCCGGAATACCCTGTCCGCCGGGGCAGATGCCCCGTCGAGAACCGTGGTGTTGGACTGGCTGGCGCGCATCCCCAGCGTGTCCCAATCGTTCCTGATTGAATAGCCCGCAGTGCCGCGGCTGATGAAGGCATGCACCAGCACCGGCTCCGGTCCTGTGCTGTCTTTGCCGAAAATTCCGAGCCGGGTCCAGGCCGGACTCAGGCTGGTGAAAATCTTGGTGCCGGTGAAGGCATACGAGCCGTCCGCGTGCGGCACCGCAACCGTGGTGGAATCAAAGAGCACGGAATCGTTTCCGGCCTCCGAGTTGCCGAAAGCAAAAACTTCCCCGGCAACAGCCTCCCGTAGCACGTAGAGCAGCGAGTCGTCGCCGCGCTCGGCGAGCAAATGGGCGACGCCGGTCCATACCAGGTGCATATTGATCGCCAAAGCGGTTGCCGGGGCGGCCGTGGCAAGCCGGCGCTGCGCAGCAGCGGCCTGCTGCAGACCAAAGCCGAGACCGCCGTCGTCCGTCGCGGCAAACAAATTGAGATATCCGGCGCCTTTTAACTCCTGCAGGTCCTCGTGACAGAATTCATTGCGCTCGTCGTAACCGCCCGCGCGGCTCCGGAATCTCGCGAGCAGGTCATCGGTCAGTAATTCGTCGATGTTCATGGACAGCCTGTCTCAGTTTGTGCTCAGCAGCCGGTCCAGCACCCGGGTGCCGAACTTAAGGGATTCGGTGGGTACCCGCTCATCCACGCCGTGGAACATGCCGGTGAAATCAAGTTCCGGGGGCAGCCGCAGCGGGGCAAAACCATAGCCGGTGATGCCGAGCCGGCTCAGCGACTTATTGTCCGTGCCGCCGGACAGCGTGTAGGGCAACACTTTTGCACCGGGATCCTCCGCGTGCAGGGCATCAATCATGGAATCCACCAGATTCCCGGCGAACGGAACCTCCAATGACACATCCTTATGGTCGTAGCTGATTTCAACGCCGTCCCCGGCCAGCCCCTTGATGATCTCAAGGACTTCCTCCTGCTGACCGGGCAGGGTGCGGACGTCGATGAGCGCCTCCGCCCTGCCGGGGATCACGTTGTGCTTGTACCCGCTTTTCAGCAATGTCGGATTAGCAGTATTCTGCAGCGTGGCACCGACGAATCTGGCCACCGTGCCCAGCTCGCGGAGCAGATTCTCCGGATTGCTTTCATCCAGTTCGACGCCGGTGAGCTCGGAAACGCCTTCCAAGAACTGCCGTGTGGTGGCCGTTAGTTCCACCGGCCACGGGTGGTCCCCGATACGGGTGACGGCACGAGCCAGCCGGGTCACCGCGTTGTCCGTGTTGATCTGCGAGCCGTGCCCGGCCCGGCCGTGCACGGTCAGGCGGAGCCAGGACAGGCCTTTTTCCGCCGTCTGCAGCAGGTACGCGCGCTGGCCGCCGATCTCGGTGGAAAAACCGCCTACCTCGGAGATGGCCTCGGTGGCTCCGTCAAAGAGTTCGGGTTTGTTATCCACGGCCCAAGACGCGCCATAATTGCCACCGGCCTCTTCGTCGGCGAAGAATGCAAAGATAATGTCCCGCTTGGGCCTGCGCCCGTCCCGGGCCATCCCCCGCAGTACCGAGAGGATCATCGCGTCCATATCCTTCATGTCCACGGCCCCACGTCCCCAGATCATGCCGTCTTTTTCCTCGCCGCCGAATGGGTCAATGGTCCAGTCGTCCTTGAGCGCCGGAACCACATCCAGGTGACCATGCACCACGAGCGCACCCGCAGCGGGATCTTCGCCCGACATCCGCGCCACCACGCTGGTGCGCCCCGGAGCGGATTCAAAGACTGTGGTCTTGAGGCCGGCCTCCTCGATCAGTGCTGCGGTGTATTCCGCGGCTTTGCGCTCCCCCGGTCCTTCGTTGTCACCAAAATTCGTGGTGTCGATCCGGATCAGGTCCTGGCAGATTTTGACGACTTCATCTTCGGGCCGAACGGCATTCACGGCGGGCTCCTTCGGTTACTTCCGGCTATCTGAACAGACTACAGCGGAGTCCGTCGTCGTCCCGATTCAAGGTTCACGGCCAAGTCGTGCTATCGTTTTTCTCGCTGCATTTGTGCGTACCGAACCCGGTTTGACGGGGGCTTCGTTGCCGCAAAATCACCTGCGCGGGTGGCGGAATGGCAGACGCGCTAGCTTGAGGTGCTAGTCCTGGAAACGGGGTGAGGGTTCAAGTCCCTTTCCGCGCACAGACGAAAAGCCCCGGAGGATCGTTGATCCGCCGGGGCTTTTCCGCGTCCGCGCATGGATTTCCAGGTTTGACAAGTCCTTGGTACCGGTGCGGCGAAGTACAGCCCTACTGCGAATGTCCACGCGGGGATGACGGAGACCCTATTGCCGAACGAGCCGGCGAGGTAAAAATCGCCATCCCGGCCACCGCCAGCACCGTTGCTGGACATCGGTTCTGCTGCCGTTGGCTGCCAACCGCGTGGACGTCTCGCAGGTTCCTGCTCAACGACTAGCAAACCGTCGACGGCTGCTGCAAGCCTCGGCGCGGTGATCAGTGAATGGGCGACGACGGCGGGAGCTGAACCAGCGCTCGGGGCGGCGGGTTTACGGCTGGCCTGTGCCCGGCCCGGAGCCCAGCAAGGGAGGATCGGCCGGCCGCCTGGCCTCAAATCCGGTTAAGACCCCGGGATTGCCCGTCACCTATGCGTTGGCGGCCGACCGGCGGCCGAGCCGCAGGCCATCAGTGTGGAGGACAGCGAGCCGAGAAAATCTCGTCCTCCTGCCCAGCACTCTGTGGCCGATGTCGCTGGGAGCATCGCAGGCGGACAGCAACAGCAACCATCACCAGACCTGCGGACAGCGCCAGGCTTCGTTTCATGGCCTTGGCAAGCGTCGTTTCGACCGAAGGGGACGGCCCGGAGGGACCATTTTCCGGGAGTTGGGTTGGCACGATAGTCCGTGTGGTGCTGCACTCGGGGATCTCGGCGCGCGGACGGTCAGGAGAATAAATGACCAGTGAACCGCGTTACACCAACTGCTATCCCATCGAATGTTCACATCGGCGGGGACCCGCGGGTTCCCGACGTATAAGGAGGACCATGGAGTATCGCAATCTCGGAAACAGCGGAGCGGTGGTGTCGAAGCACGCGCTGGGAACAATGACATTCGGCGCAGAGGCAACTGAGGAGACGTCGCATCGGATCCTGGATGGCTATGTCGAGGCGGGCGGCAACTTCATTGACACCGCCGACGTCTACAGTTCCGGCGCCTCAGAGGAGATCCTTGGTCGCTGGCTGGCCCAGCGTCCCGAGGCAAAGGATCAGGTTGTCCTTGCCAGCAAGGGCCGCTTCCCCATGGGTGCCGGTCCCAATGACGCGGGTACTTCCGGCCGGCACCTGCGGCGCGCACTGGATGCTTCCCTGCTAAGACTTGGCGTCGAGCAGATTGATCTCTACCAGATGCACGCATGGGACCCGCTCACGCCCATCGAGGAGACTTTGCGTTTTCTCGACGATGCAGTCAGCAGCGGGAAAATCGGCTATTACGGATTTTCCAACTTCACGGGCTGGCAATTAACCAAGGCGGTGCACGTTGCCAAAAAACACGGCTGGGCTCCCCCGGTGACACTGCAGCCGCAATACAGCCTTCTGGTGCGTGAGATCGAGCTCGAAGTTGTCCCGGCATCGCGTGACGCCGGTATCGGGCTGCTTCCCTGGTCCCCTCTGGGTGGTGGATGGCTGTCCGGAAAGTACCGGCGCGATCAGGCTCCGACAGGCGCCACGCGGCTCGGGGAGAATCCGGAGCGCGGTATGGAAGCGTGGAAGCAGCGTAACGCGGAGGAACAGACATGGCGGATTATCGGAACCGTGGAAGAAATCGCCAAGGCACGTGAGGTGAGTGCGCCGCAGGTGTCATTGGCATGGCTTGCGGACCGCCCTGGGGTGACATCGGTGATCCTTGGGGTCCGGACTACCGCGCAGCTCACCGATAACCTCGCCGCCGCGGACCTTATTCTGACTGCAGAAGAAACGGCGAAATTGACCGAAGTCAGCGAACCCCGCGTCGGCGTCTACCCCTACGGCCTGCCGGCCAAGGAACAGCGCAGCCGCAGGAGGGATGGCGGCCGCTAGCCGGCTGAGAACGGAACCTTCCCTACGGCGTCACGACGACACCGTTCGGGAAGCTGCAGCCGGGCCTCGGGTCGGGAAGCCCGGCCAACCTGAACGCTGAGGCCCATTCCATCGTTTATGCGGGACAAGCTGCCGCTCCCTAAATGGGGCTGCACGGGCATCTCTGGTGAATCAACTCGAGTGAATCAACTCGAGCAGTGGAAACGAAGGCCAAATATCTGTATGCTGGTGGAAGTTGTAGTGTTGCGCATTTTGAAGTTCAAGCGGCGAAACCCAAAAGGGCCAGCCGCTTTTCTGTAAAAGCGGAATATGAACACCGCGGCTAAGACCCTCCGGCAGTCGGAGAGTCTGTCTTACAGAAAGATTAACAAAAATGGCTACAGGTACCGTCAAATGGTTTAACTCCGAAAAGGGCTTTGGTTTCATTGCTCCCGAAGACGGCAGCGCCGACGTTTTCGCTCACTACTCGGCTATCAACTCCGGTGGCTACCGCTCTCTCGAAGAGAACCAGGTTGTTACGTTTGAGACCGAGCAGGGCCCCAAGGGTCCCCAGGCTGTCAACATCCAGGTCGGCTGATTTTCTGATCTGAGGTCTTAGGACCGAACAAGTGGGGCGGGACGAAACTCCCGCCCCATTTGTCGTTAACCGCGAGCCTCCCTGCCAGTCCTGTCAACGTGATCGTGCGAACGGCGCTTGACCAAATCCGGCCAGCTGATCGTGCCGCCGACGTGGCCCTGCCGCCGTCGGCGGGGCAGGTACCCGGATTTGTGCCACGGCCCGGAATCTGGGTATACTGATGGAAGTTGTAGTGTTTGCGCATTTTGAATTTCAAGCGGCGAAACCCAAACGGGCCAGCCGCTTTTTCTGTAAAAGCGGCAAAATGAGCACCGCAACTGGGACTCTCCGGCAGTCGGAGAGTCTGTATTACAGAAAGATTAACAAAAATGGCTACAGGTACCGTCAAATGGTTTAACTCCGAAAAGGGCTTTGGTTTCATTGCTCCCGAAGACGGCAGCGCCGACGTTTTCGCTCACTACTCGGCTATCAACTCCGGTGGCTACCGCTCTCTCGAAGAGAACCAGGTTGTTACGTTTGAGACCGAGCAGGGCCCCAAAGGTCCCCAGGCTGTCAACATCCAGGTCGGCTGATTTTCTGACCTTGGGTCCTCGGACCTAAGAGTAGGGCGGGAGGAAACTCCCGCCCTACTCTTGTTTAAGGCTTGCGGTGGAATCCCTCAGTGGGAGACCTCAGTAGCTGCTGGTGAGATGAATGGCAGCTTCAGGAGTGGCGACGCGAAAACTGAAAGACTGCTCTATATACAGGTGGACGTCTTCGGCGTCGTGATGGCTGTATCCGATCGAGAGATCCTGCCCGGATTCGAACAGGAAATCACCGCCGCGCAGACTCATCACCACAGCACCCTTTACTCCCGGCGCCCAGACGATAGGGCCGCCAAGTATTTTGCGCAGATGCTCCGCCAGCAGATATCCACCCCGTTCAGCAGACTCAATCACCGCCGTGTAGTGGCCCGGCCCCAGTGCCAATCCAAAGGGCCCGCTGATTCCACTCTTCAGCAGCACGGAGACGGCTTTGGCCACTCGTTTGGGATAATCGCTGAAGTCGTCCACCCGGGGAACGGGCGTGTGCGGGGCGGCCCCGGTGATCCCGGTAATACCGGCTTGCTCCCAGCCGTGGAACACGGCTACGTTCTCCGCGCTGGCGATGCGCAGGGCCGCTTCGTCCAGTTCCGACAGGTCCATGTCGGCCGCGCCGCGGTCGTTATCCAACAGCTCGTTGCGGGACACGGTGAAGTCGGCCCGGACTTCCACCAGCGGCAGCACCCGTCGCTTGGCTGCCGTGATGCCCTCCGTGGGGGACCCGCTCACCGGGGAGACCCGGCCAAGATTGGTCGCCGAATAGTCCCAGCCAAGGGGCCCGGCGAAATCGATGAGCTTCCGCGCGCCCAAAGCGACGCTCAGCCGGTCGCGTGCTTCGTCGTCCAGGGCTTTCCAACCGGCGTCGGAGATCGGGGCATGTTCACGCAGCAAATGGTTCATGGTCATAGCGTCGGTCCCTTCAGACTGCCGATTCCCAGCGACGTATCCATCGCGTCCATCGCGCCCGCCTGTGGGGCATCTGCCGGTGCGGTTCCGGAGTCCACGGCAGCCTCAGACGCCTCACCGTTTGCAACAATGTCGCCATCTTGGAACAGAATGCCCCGTGCGGTTTCGCGCCACACAGGCTTGGCACGGAACAGGTATTCCAGTTCCATACTGAAGTGTTTGAATTCCTCCCCGAGCGAGTTATACATGATGGCGCGGGAGGCTGGGTCCGGCTCCACGGAAATTCGCTGCTCATACCAGCCAATTGCCTCGGCTTCCTCGGTCAGGTTGGCGCACATCCTGGCGAAGGTCCGCGTCTGGGCGGACAGCTCCTCGGGTGGTTCATGATATTGATCAAAGCCCAACGGAATCTCCTCATTGAAGGCGGGTGAATCCTCGATACGTGCTCTGCTGCCAGCGTATACACGCAGGACGGCAATTGGCCAGTACCGCGCCTTGGGGCCAGGTCCCCACCCAGCACCGCGGCCAGGTCCCCACCCAGTACCGCGGCCAGGTCCTTACCCAGTGCCGCGCCGTTGCCGCCAGCCCAGCCGCCACCAAGGTCCGCTCGGTGCAGCTGCCACCGCTGCCGTCGATGTGTTGGAGCGGGTACCGGCGGGGTATACGTGGTTCAGCCAGCGCCGGATCAGAGGCCCGCTCGGACCGCAGCAGCGGCTCTTTGCTGGACGGGCACCGCGCGGGCTACCGTCCCTGTCGGCCGTGCTGTTTACAAACCGGCCTGCCCGGCCTTCGCCCTGTCAAGCGCACCGTGCTGTTCCGCGAGATAACGGGCCGCGGCTTTCTGCAGCTCCCGTTCCTTCGCCAACTGGGCTTCCAGCTCGGTCAGCCGTGCGGCGGTTGCTGCCTGTTGTCCTGCGATCCCCCGTAGCCGGGCGGATTGTTCGCCCACGGCGGTCAGAGCCGAGCTCAGCTGCAGCTGCTGTTCCGCAAGGAGCCGCTGGGTCACCTGGATCTGGGCGGCGAGCTCCAGCTGCGCTTCCGCCTCGGCAAGCTGCGCGGCTGCCGACGGCGGAGCGGCCGAATGCTTCTGCGGCTGAACCGTGCCGGCTTCGTGCCCGTACCTTTGGTGACGTTCCGCGGTCCGGCCAACTCCCTCGCTGAGGACATCGGCAAATTCACGGTCAAGATCGGACGGCGTGCGGAACGCGCGCCCCGGCTCCTCGGCCGGCCCGCCGTCGTCGTCCGTCTGCGCTCCGGTGACCCCGGTGACCCCCGCGCCATCGGCAGTACTGCTGACCGCCATTGCGCCCGCTGAAACCGTGTCGCCACCGCCGGCCGTCTTACTGATCGGGACGATGTCGACCGTGCGGCGAAGCGGGACTTCATTGATCAACAGCACTGCGATGAGTGCCACGACCGACATAAAGGCCGCGATCGTGAAGATCAGTGCGGTTCCGTCGCCGTACGCGGCGCGGACAACCTCCGCTATGGGGGCCGGCAGATCCTTGACGTCCAGGGAAACCCCGGAGCCGGCACCCGTCACGCCGATGTTCTTCAGTCCGGTGCTGACCAGATCGGTGACCCGGGTGCCCAGGATTGCTCCCAGTACGGAAACCCCGGCGGCGCCGCCGACTGTCCGGAAGAAGGCTACGGAACCGCTCGCGGCACCGATGTCCTTCGCGGCGACGGTGTTCTGCACGGCGAGAACCAGGTTCTGCATCATCATGCCGAGGCCGAGGCCGAAGACGAACGTGTAGACGCCGACCAGGAACAAGCTGGTGGAGTGATCGATGGTTCCGGCAAGGCCCAGGCCCACGATCAGCAGCACCGCACCGCCCACCAGGTACCCCTTCCATTTACCGAATTTACTGACCAGCAGACCCGCGACGACCGAACCGATCAGGTTCCCGGCGATCATTGGCATGGTCAGCAGACCGGCCTCGGTGGGGGTGGCGCCGCGGGAAACCTGATAATACTGTCCAAGGTAGCTGGACGAAGCGAACATGGCGACGCCGACGGCGATGGAGGCGATGATGGCCAGTGCCGGAGTGCGCTGGGCGATGATCTTCAACGGGATGATCGGCTGTGCGACCTTGGATTCGACCAACACGAGCAGTGCCAGCATGACCACGCTGGCGCCTACCATCACACCACTCTGCCAGGAGATCCAGTCGTAGTACCCCGCCTGACCCGCAAAGGAAACCCAAATGAGCAGCAGGCTGACGCCGGCGGTGAGCAGGATCGATCCCACATAGTCGATCTTGACCTTGCGTTTGATGTGCTGGAGCTTGAGGGTCTTCTGCAGCAGGATCAGCGCGATGATGGCCAGCGGTACGCAGACATAGAAGGTCCAGCGCCAGCCGAGCGAGCTGTCCACGATGAAACCGCCCAGCAGCGGGCCGCCGGCTGTGGCGACGGCCATGACCGCACCCATGTAGCCGGAGTAGCGGCCGCGCTCACGGGGCGGGATGATGGTGCCGATGATCGACTGCGCCAAGGCGGTCAATCCACCCATGGCCACACCCTGGATGACGCGGGCGGTGAGCAGCAGCGGGATGGTCTCGGACAGGCCTGCCAGGACGGATCCGGCCACAAAGATGATGATGGAGAGCTGGACCAGCAGCTTCTTGTCAAAAAGATCGGAGAGCTTGCCCCAGATGGGGGTGGTGGCGGCGTTTGCCAGCAGCGCAGCGGTGATGACCCACGCGAAGTCCGTCTGTGAGCCGTGCAGCTCCGACATGATGGTCGGCAGAGCATTGGCCACGATGGTGCTGCTGAGAATAGCGGTAAAGAGCGCGGCCAGCAGTCCGGTCAGCGCCTCTAGGATTTGCCGGTGGTTCATCGGCGTGTTTTCCTGCACCGCATGGGGCGTACCTACCGGGACCGCCGGTGCGGTTGATGCGTGATGTGCCATTAATTCACTCCTGCGAGCGTCTGGGACTGGTGGTCCTGGGTGGTTCCGGTTTTGTGTGCCCGGGGTGAAGGTACGACGGCGGCGCGAAGTGTCGCTGTGAGCTGCTGCACCGTGCAGGCCGTGTGGGCGGCATCCTCTTCGCTCCAGCCCGCGAGCATCTGCTGCACGGTAGAAGCTCGGCGGTGCTGAATTTCCGCGAGGTATGACCGGCCGCTGTCAGAGATCGACAGCAGATGCGCCCGTCCGTCGGCCGGGTCCGGCTCGCGTTTGATCATGGCGTGTTCTTCCAGCTCCGCGACCTGCCGGCTCAACGCCGATGGGCCAACGCCCAGACGTGCCGCGATGTCCGAGGCCCGGGACTGTCCGCCGCCGTCGGCTATGAAGCGCAGAACGCCCTCGAGTGCCACGCCCAGATCCGCCGGTCGGGCCGAGGCTGCCGTGGCGCAGCGAAGGGCGCGCTGCAGATCAAAAATGCAGTACACCAGCTCGGTTGCTGTGTGCTGACGAACCGTCATGTCGCCTCCGTTGATTGGTTGCCTTTAACAACTATAACCTTTTCAATTGATTAGGGCAACTAAGTAGAACGTGTTCCGCGTCGCAGGCGACGTCCCCGCCTCAGTAGACTGGTTCTTGACCCGTACGGGCTGCGCCAGCCTGATGGGCCACTCCAGCCGGGTTTCGTGGATCCGGAACCTGCAACCGTAAATCGGGCCCGCTGATGATCCGCTACATCAAACGGCCTCAGGGCCTGCCCGAAACCGCCGTGCCGCATGGTTTAGCGGGCCAGTTAGCGGGCCCAGTTGGTTGGCTCAGTTAACGGGCTCGGGCTGACGGCCTCGGGCTGATTGGCCTACGACAGGAAACGCACCAGGAGGGGCACTTCATGAACCCGGAGAAATCGATCGAAGCTCCGCGCGCCGGGGACGGCCGGCACGAGACCCGTGACGAGCAGTTGGACCGGAACTGGTCCGAACTGCTGCAGGAGCTGCGTGTGATGCAGACCGGTGTGCAGATCATCGCGGGATTTCTGCTGACACTGCCCTTCCAGCAGCGATTCACCACCTTGGACACACCACAGCGGGGTGTGTTTTTGTTCCTCGTGGTGGTCTCGGCCGTGGCCACTGCGCTCATGCTCGCTCCGGTAAGTCTGCATCGGCGTCTGTTCAGGCACCATGTCAGGGAGACGCTGGTGGCCAGCGGCGACCGGATCGTCAAGATTGTGCTCGGCTGTGTCGCGCTGCTGATCGCCGGAACGGGCTGGCTGGTCTTTTCGGTCGTGGCGGGTCCGACGGCAGGCAACGCAGCCGGTGCCGCGCTCCTGGCGGTGATAATTCTGCTTCTGCTGGTGTTCCCGCTGGTCGTGGGACGTCGGCATCGCGGCCGGGATTTATGATCCGGGACCTACAACCCCGGGGACGTCCGGTGGGCGGACCAGCACAGCTTTGCCCGCGGCGGCGCCGCACGCGGAGATCAGGGTTCCTGACGGGTCCGCTCCTGGGGAGTCCACGTCAGCGTGATCTCAACCATCTCCGCCGCCTCCGCAATGTGCAGCAGCAGGTCTTGGCCGAAAAGTTCCTCGTGAATGTTTTCAGCGCCCTCGGCAGCCACCTGCGCGGCAAGGCTTTTCATGGCCTGGGCCATCGCCCGACCCCAGTCCTGCGGACGCAGGCTTGAAGCCTGCGCGGTCGCTGTATACGTCGTGTCCATTTCCACCATCGCCCTTCTCAGTTCTGCTTGCGCTCCGTGTGAACGACCAACACGGGGCAATGGGCGTGGGCGACGCAGGCAGAGCTGACTGAGCCCACCAACAGGCCGCCGAAGCCACCATGACCACGGCGGCCGAGCACCAGCATGCTGGCATCACTACTTGCGTTGATCAGCGTCAGCGGCGCGGGGCCGTGAATCAACTTCGTCGAGACAAAGGCTGGCCTCTCTGCTCCGAGGGTCTTGGTGACGGAGTCCTGCAGGACTTTTTCCGCCGCCTCCGCAAAGCCCTCAACCCCGGCAGCAACGAAGCCAGTGTACATCCGGGGATACTCCCAACTGGCTAGGACTTCCAGTGCGACTTCCGAGGTTTGGGCCAACCGGGCAGCATGCCGCAACGCCTCCAGTGATTCCTCCGATCCGTCGACTCCGACGATAATCTTCGCAGTTTTTGACGTCCCGTCCATGCGTCTGACTCCTTGTAGGCGCAATGAAACACGCCCGGTAGCTCGGCGGAAAGCGCGTCGTCGCAGCGGTCCGTTCTCAACTCCATCTTGACGTACATCTTCATCTGGCGATAGTGGCGGCCCCCTATCCCAAGGACCGGCCTGTCCGAAAATCCGGAACGGACCTACACTCCGTGGCATGACAATGCATCCAGCTGGCCCGCAGACGGAGAGCCACGATGTTCATGAGTGCTGGCGAATGCTTCGGACGGTGTCCGTGGCACGATTGGCAGTATGGCTGCGTTGACGCGGAATCGGGTACGGCATGGAGCGTGGTGGCCAAGGGCCCTGCGCGGGCTGTCGAGCGTGCCGCGGACGAACAGCCGACAGCCGTCAGCATCGAGGGAGGTTCTGTCAGCCCCGTGGCTGCTCCCGCTGCGGCACCCTGGCAATAATAGTGGGGCACGGAATGTGCATCAGGACGTCCTGCCCGACCGAACCTATCAGCACGTTTTTCAGTGCTCCACGGCCCTTGCCACCGACCACCAGCAGGCGGGCGTTGGCGGCGGCCAGCACCAGGGCCTCGGCCGGGAACTCCGCCGCCTGAAGATGCTGGTGCACCGTTAACTCCGGGTGACTCGCGCGGACCCGGGCTGCCGCTCCCGCCAGCAGCGTCCGGCCCTCCTGCTCCACCGCTTCGCTGACGATCGCTTGGGGGATATTTCTGCGCAGCCAGGGAGCAGGAATCCTGCCCGCATACACGGTGTGCAGTTCCTGTTCCAGCCGGGAAGCCTCGTCCGCGGCCAGGTCAATGGCAGCGGCGGCCTCCGCGGATCCGTCAATGCCCACCACGATGCCGGACCGTCCTGTCATCGGCAGGAGCGGGACGACGGCGACGGGTGAGAGACTCAAGGTGGCGATCTGCAGGCTCAGCACACCGAAGCCTTCCCCGCGGGTGCTGCCGGTTTTGTCCGTGCCGATGACCACGAGACTGGCATCGGTCGAAAGGTCACTGAGCACTTTGGCGGCCTCGCCCTGATGCACAGAGGTGCTTACCGTCACCGTGGGCGTGATCTGCGCGGCCCGCGCCGCCTCGGCCGCGAGGAGTTCCCGGGCTGCCAGCTGCATGGTGTCGGTATACCCGGTCTCCGGCGTCGCCCAGTATTGCGGAACGGAGTGCACCAGCACGATGGGAAGCCCCAGTGCCCTGGCCCTGTTCAGGGCCCAGTCCAAGGCGACCCGACTGGGTTCAGAATCGTCCAGACCTACCACTATCGGCTTTGGCACCGTTAAGCTCCTTCGCGCATCCACCATTATTACGGACACCGGCTGGACGATCACCAGATGAGCCGTCGGCTCCGCAGTCAGCGACCGGACCGATTGGAGACCCCCGTCGACCGGCTGGACGGTCCATTCGGCCTCCCGGACGGCTATCCGGCGAGTTCCTCCCGAATGGCGTCAACAGCCAACCATACTTCCGCAAAGCTGGTCGACAGCGGTGAAAGGCCCAGCCGGATCCCGTTCGGGTTGCGGAAATCGGGAATGACGCCGCGCTCCCACAACGCCGTGGTGACCTCACGGAATGACGGGTGATCGAGTGTGATGTGCCCGCCGCGCCACCGGGCCTCGGAAGGCGATGCCAGCGTAACACCCAGCGGCGCCAGGATGTCCCGGTAAAGACGCAGCGCAAACTCCGTCAGCGCTACGGACTTTGCCCGGACCGCCCCAATCCCCACCTCGCCGATCAGGGAAATCATGTCCTGCATAGCCAACATGCCCACGATGGGAGGGGTGCCGCTCGTGTATGCCCGAATGCCTGCCGCGGCCTCGTACAGCTCACCCATACCAAAAGAATCCGCGCTGCCCAGCCAGCCCTGGATGGGTTGCCGTAGCACTGCCTGATGCTCTCGGCGCACGTAGCCAAAGGCCGGCGAGCCGGGACCTCCGTTGAGGTATTTGTAGCTGCAGCCAACCGCCAGGTCCACGCCCCAGGCATCCAATTCGGTGGGCACCACACCCGCGGAGTGACACAGGTCCCATAGAATCAGCGCGCCCGCCTCGTGGGCCTGGGAGGTCAAAGTGTGCATGTCCGCCAGATAGCCTGAACGGTAGGCGACATGGCTGAGGACGACCAGCGCGGTCTGCTCGCTGAGCACCGCGCCGAGATCCCTCGCGGTCACGCCGGCATCGTAGGCTGGGCGGATCCACCGCAGGGTCAGGCCGCATTCGGCCGCTATGCCCTCCAAGACAAAGCGGTCCGTGGGGAAGTTATCGGTGTCCAGAATCACCTCGGTACGTCCGGGACGTGCGGCCACCGCGGCCCGGCAGAGCTTGTAGAGCATGACAGTGGTGGAATCCCCGACGATCGTTTGGCCGGCGGCGGCGCCGAGCGCCACCAGTCCGAGTTCGTCGCCGATTTCCCCGGGAAGGGAAAGCCAGCCCTCGTCCCAGCCCCGGATCAGCCTGCCGCCCCACTGTTTCCGCAGGAAGCCGGCAATACGATCAGCGCTGGCCTTCAGTGGACGGCCGAGCGAATTGCCGTCCAGGTAGGCTACGACGCCCGGATCATCGCTGCCGATGAATCCCTCGCGGTAGGCGGCCAGCGGATCCTTCAGATCGAGGCACTGCGCGTCGTCGAAGGTGTGTGCGTTCTCCACGCCGTCATGGACCTGAGTCATCTGCCCAGCATACGGTGCCTGCCGGTCCCGGCCACGGCACTCCGTCCCCGCGGCCGTGGCGGGACACTGGAACGCGGGAATTTAGAGCACGGCCGCCGTCCCGGAAAAATGTTTCCTTCCGGTACGTGCGTTCCAGCCCACGAACTGGGACGAGACCCAGACGCCGTCGTCCGTCTGGGTATCAGCAATATGCACCGCCACGGCGGCCGGCAAGAAGACCGGTGCGTCAAAAGCGATCTCCCAGGAAAAGGCGTCTGGCTTGGGAGACCCGACGTCGGCCAACACCCGCGCGGCCAGATACATCCCGTGCGCCAACGAGCGCCTCATGCCCAGCGCCTTAGCGGAAAGGACACTCAGGTGGATGGGATTGAAATCGCCGGACACGGCAGCGTAGGCCCGTCCGGTATCCACACCCAAGTGCCAGAGGCCGGTGGGATCCGGTGGAGTGAAAGACGCATGGGCGGCGTCGGGCCCCGTGCCGGCGACCGCCGGTTTGTCTACGCCCGGAAGGAAGATGCCCTTGGCCAGATAAGTGGAGACGCCCCGCCAGAGCAGTTCCGGGGAACCTTCCGCCCGGACCTCCACCACGAGTTCGACCTGGGTGCCCGCCCGGTGGGATGTCAGGTTCCGGGCCCAGGACCGGATGGTCACCGGCTGGGTAAAGAGAACCGGCGCCAGATGCTGCACCCTGTTTTTCAGATGGATCATGCCCAGCAAAGGGAGCGGGAATTCCTCCCGTACCATCACGCTCATCGCCACGGGGAACGCCAGCGCGTGGATGAAGCCCGAGGGCATCACGTCGCGTGCGGCCTTTCCGAGCAGGTGCTGGTATTCGGTCATCTTCGCCAGGTCCGCCAGCACGCCGCGTACTTCATTGCAGTCCGCCGGCAGGGTCATGGGCGAGTTCAACCCCAGGACGCGGGATTTTGCCGCCGTTGCCGCTGCATTGACGTACAGCTTGGAGAGCGACGGCATCCCCGCCAGCACGTTCGCAGCGGGGTAGCTCACTGTCCCACCAGATTCTGGCCGCAGACGCGCAGCACGTTGCCGTTGACACCGCCCGCGGATCCGGCCGCCAGGAACGCAACGGTTTCCGCCACGTCCTCCGGTTTCCCGCCCTGCTGCAGGCTGTTCAACCGTCTGGCGACCTCGCGGGTGGCGAACGGAATTTTGGCCGTCATTTCGGTTTCAATGAACCCCGGGGCGACGGCGTTGATGGATCCGCCGAACGGCTCCATCAAGCGTGCAGTCGCGGTGACCATGCCAATCACGCCGGCCTTGGACGCCGCGTAGTTGGTCTGCCCGCGGTTTCCGGCGATGCCGCTGGTGGAGGCCACGCTGACTATCCTGGGGTGGTTCGTGAACAGGTCCGAGCTCAGGAACGCCTGATTCATCCGCAACTGGGCCGAAATGTTCACGGCAATCACGGCATCCCACCGGCTGGCGTCCATGTTGGCCAGCAGCTTGTCCCTGGTAATGCCGGCGTTGTGCACCACGATGTCCAAGCGACCATGCCGCTGGGCGGCGTGGGCCAGAATGCGCTCCGCTGCGTCAGCCGCGGTGATATCCAGCTGCAGCGCAGTGCCGCGGACCTCATTGGCGACGGAGGCCAAATGGTCGCCGGCGGCCGGCACATCCACGACGACGACGTCGGCCCCGTCACGGCTGAGTGTTCGGGCGATGGCCGCACCGATGCCGCGGGCGGCCCCGGTCACCACGGCAACCTTGCCGGCCAGCGGACTGGCCCAGTCCTCCGGCAGCTCGCCGCGCTCACTCGAGACGCTGAGGAACTGCCCGTCCACGAAGGCGGAACGGCCGGACAGAAAGAACCGTAAAGCGCCCAAAACGCTCGGGGCCGTAGTGCCGGCGCCGTCGTCGAGCACTATCCCGTTCGCCGTGGCGCCGTTGCGCAGCTCCTTGGCGATGGAGCGAAGGATGCCGTCGACAGCACGGCGGGCCGCGGCTGCAGCCGGCTCCAACTCCGGAGCGGCCGGCCGCGAGATCGTGACGACGCGCGCGTTGGGTGCCAGGTCCCGCAGGGAAGACCCCACCGAGCGCACGGGTACCGAAAGCTCGTCCGGGTGGCTGAGCTCATCGAGCACCAGGATGATTGCGCCGAGCTTCAGCTTGGGGGCGCCGTGCCGACGGACATCCACGTTCCAGTCCAGCAGCCTGGCGGCCAGCTCATCGGCGCCGGCGGAGGACCCGAGCACCAGCACCGGACCCGTGATCAGCGGCGCGTCGGGGGTGTAACGGCGCAGGATGGCCGGCTGCGGCAGCCCGAGCCGCGCCGCCAGGTCCTTGCCCAGCCCCGCACTAACGAACCGGGTGTATCTGTCCGTCGGTATGACCGCAGACCGCGTGTCCTTTGTCATCACTCCTACCTCGCTTCCAGGATCGCCGCAACGCCCTGGCCCCCGGCCGCACAGACTGAAATCAGTCCGCGCGCCGGACGTCCTTCCACGGTGCCCCTATCGTGCAGCAACTTGGCCAGTGTGGCAACCAATCGGCCGCCGGTGGCGGCGAAAGGGTGCCCGGCCGCCAGTGAGGAGCCGTTCACATTGAGTTTGCTGCGGTCAAGTGCGCCGAAAGCACCGGCCAGGCCCAGCCGGGTGCGTCCGAAACTTTCGTCCTCCCAGGCCGCGAGGGTGCTGAGCACTGTGCCGGCGAACGCCTCGTGGATTTCGAAGAAATCAAAATCGGCCAGCGTCAGTGCGTTGCGCGCCAGCAACCTCGGCACGGCGAAGACCGGGGCCATCAGCAGCCCGTCCTTGCCGTGCACGAAGTCGACGGCCGCCGTCTCACCGTCGATCAGGTTGGCCAGCATCGGAAGGTCATGGGAGGCGGCCCACTCCTCTGAGCCCAGCAGCACGGTGGACGCACCATCGGTCAGCGGCGTGGAATTCCCCGCGGTCATCGTCGCCGCGGCCCCGAGGTTCCTGCCGAACGCGGGCTTGAGCTTTGCGAGCTTGTCCAGCGAGGAATCCGGGCGGAGATTGGAGTCCTGGCTCAGCCCGCGGTACGGCGTCAGCAGGTCGTCAAAGAAGCCGCGGTCATAGGCGGCGGCAAGGTTCTGATGGCTCGCCAGCGCCAGTTCATCCTGCGCCTGCCGGCTGATCTTCCATTGGGCCGTGGTGAGGGCCTGGTGCTCGCCCATGGACAGGCCCGTTCGGGGTTCACCGGTGGAGGGAGCGTCAGGGGAAAGATCCTTGGGCCGGATCCGCGCCAGGATGCCGAGTTTTTGGCCCAGCGTCCTAGCCCGGTTCAGATCCAGCAGGACCTCCCGAAGACCTTCGCTGACCGCGATAGGTGCATCCGAGGCGGAGTCGACACCTCCGGCGATGCCTGATTCGATCTGACCCAGCTTGATCTTGTTGGCCAGACCCAGCACCGTTTCCAGGCCGGTGGCGCAGGCCTGCTGCAGATCGTAGGCCGGTGTTTCGGGCGACAGCGCCGAACCGAGAACGGCCTCGCGGGTCAGATTAAAATCGCGGGAGTGTTTCAGGACCGCACCGGCGGCCACCTCGCCTATCCGCTCGTCCTGCAGACCGAACCGCGCGACCAGGCCATCCAGCGCGGCGGTCAGCATGTCCTGGTTCGACGATTTCGTGTACGCTCCGCCGGCGCGGGCAAAGGCGATGCGGTTTCCGCCGACGACGACGGCGCGGCGGGTTCGGACGACCGGTGTCGCGCCCTGCGACGTGGGATTCTGCGTGGGATGCTGTGTTCCGGAATGGTTCGCATCGTTAGCGGTCATGGTGCACTCTCCCTTGGTAAACTCATGGTTACTGATACCAAGCGTACCTGATACGCTGGGTATCATGAACAACACGCAGCCCGGTTCCCGGTCCGGTCCGCCGGTTGTGGACGGCCGAAGCGCGCGCTGGGACGCACACCGCGGTGAACGGCGCCGATCCCTGATCAAGGAATCGCGGCGGGCGATCCACCTACTGGGAGCGGATGCCTCGATGGATGACATTGCCGCCGCCGCGGGCACCAGCAAATCCGTCTTTTACCGATACTTCGGCGATAAGGCCGGCCTGCAGCATGCCGTGGGCGAGGTGGTCATCGCGCAGATGCAGCAAAAAATCCTTGAGGCGGCCAAGTCCGCAACCTCCCCCCGCCAGGGCCTGCTGAACATGGTCTCGGCCTATCTGGAAATGGCGGAAACATCGCCCAGCGTCTATGCCTTCGTCACACAGTTTTCCGTCGCCGATGCAACGTCCGGCCAGGGGGTCGTGCAGGTCCGCGGTGCCCTCGGCACATTCTTCGAAGAGATCACCGCGATGATCGCAGAGCCAATGCGCGGGCATTTCCGGGACACCGAGCCGGTGCTGTCGGAGTACTGGCCCACCGCAGCCATCGGCTTGGTCCGGACCGCGGGCGAGCTCTGGCTTAACACTCCGCCGGCGCCCGGAAAGCCCGATCATGTGACCATGGCCGAACAGCTGACCAAGTGGCTGTTTTTGGGTATTTCGCCGGACCTTGATCGACGCCGGACCGGTCCCCCACATACAACAACCGAGCAGGTACGACAACCGATGCGGCAACCGAACCCGCATGCCGAGCGCTAAAGGAAAATCATGACTGACGTATTGACTTCTGCCGGAAGATTAAAGACCACAATCGCCGATCCTGCCATCGATGTTGCCGCGCTCGGCGAAATCCTGCTGGGTCAATGGGCCGATATCCGCCGTCAGGCCCGCGAGTTGGCGGGCCGGTCCGAGATGCATAAAGTCGAAGGCCTGAACCATACCGAGCACCGTGAACGCACCTTCGGTCAGTTGAAGTTCCTGGTCGAAAACAAGGCGGTGCACCGCGCCTTTCCCGCCCGGACGGGTGGATCGGACGACCACGGGGGCAACATTGCCGGATTTGAGGAGCTCGTGACCGCGGATCCGTCATTGCAGATCAAGGCGGGCGTTCAATGGGGGCTCTTCGGCTCTGCCGTCATGCATTTAGGCACTGCGGAGCATCAGGACAAATGGCTCCCCGGCATCATGAGCCTGGAAATCCCCGGCTGCTTCGCCATGACGGAGATCGGCCACGGCTCCGACGTTGCCTCCATAGCGACCACCGCCACCTTCGATCCCGCGGCGGACGAGTTTGTCATCAACACGCCGTTTAGCGCCGCCTGGAAGGAGTTCATTGGCAACGCGGCCGTGGACGGGCTCGCCGCCGTCTTGTTTGCCCAACTGATCACCAAGGGCGTCAACCACGGCGTGCACGCCTTTTACGTTGACCTGCGCGATCCGGCTACGAAGGAATTCCTTCCCGGCGTGGGAGGCAAGGACGATGGGATTAAGGGCGGACTGAACGGCATCGACAACGGCCGCCTGCACTTTAGCGGGGTCCGCATTCCACGCACTAACCTGCTGAACCGCTACGGAAGCGTCGACGCCGGCGGCAGCTACAGCTCCCCCATCGCCAGCCCGGGGCGGCGTTTCTTCACCATGCTGGGAACGCTGGTCCAGGGCCGCGTTTCCCTCGACGGTGCGGCCGTTGCGGCCAGCAAGGTGGCCCTGAAAATCGCTGTACAGTATGCGTCCGAGCGCCGCCAATTCAACTCTTCCTCAGACACCGAGGAAGAGTGCCTGCTCGACTACCAGCGCCAGCAGCGTCGTCTGCTCCCCCGCCTGGCCACGACCTACGCGGCCAGCTTTGCGCACGAGCAGCTGCTGGCAAAGTTCGACGGCGTTTTTTCCGGAGGCAACGACACCGATGCGGACCGCCAGGACCTGGAGACGCTCGCCGCGGCGCTGAAGTCCATGTCCACCTGGCACGCCTTGGATACCCTGCAGGAATGCCGCGAAGCGTGCGGCGGAGCGGGATTCATGATCGAAAACCGCTTCTCGTCGTTGCGTGCGGATCTGGACGTGTATACCACCTTCGAAGGGGACAACACGGTGCTGCTGCAGCTGGTGGCCAAACGCCTGCTGACCGACTACGGCAAGGAGTTCCGTAACGTCGACTTCGGCGTGCTGGCCCGCTATGCCTTCAATCAGGCCGCCGATCTGACGCTGCACAAGACGGGTCTGCGCCAAGTCGCGCAGTTCGTGGCGGACACCGGCTCGGTGCAGAAATCCGTTCTGGCGCTGCGCGACGAGGACGGACAGCGTGCCCTACTGACGGACCGGATCCAGACCATGGTGGCGGAGGTGGCCGGCTCCCTCAAGGATGCCGCCAAGCTTCCGCAGCCCAAGGCCGCCGGGATTTTCAATCAGCACCAGCATGAACTCATCGAGGCGGCACAGGCCCACGCCGAGCTGCTGCAGTGGGAGGCCTTCACGGAAGGACTGGGCCAAATCGAGGACGCCGGCACCAAGGAGGTCCTGACCTGGCTCCGCGATCTGTTCGGCCTGGGACTGATCGACAAGCACCTCTCCTGGTACCTGATGAACGGCAGGATCTCCATGCAGCGGGCACGCACCGTAGGCGGCTACTTGAACCATCTGCTCGTCAAAATCCGTCCGCACGCACTGGACCTGGTGGACGCCTTTGGCTACGGCCCGGAACACCTGCGGGCCACCATTGCCAGCGGAATCGAGAAGTCCCGTCAGGACGAGGCCGCCGAATACTACCGGCGGCAGCGGGCCAGCGGCTCGGCACCAATGGATGAAAAGGTGCTCCTGCTCAAGCAGAAGGCAGCCGCGAAAGCCACCCGCTACACGCACAGCTGAGCGGGGGGCTCCGCCGATCTGCGGCAGTCTTGAGCGGCAGAGCTCCGCATTCGACGGTCCCTAAAGCACCGAGCGGTAGACATCCAGGGTGGCCGCGGCGATGGAGTCCCAGGAAAAGTGCTCCTGCGCGCGGGCCCTCCCTTTTTCGCCCATGGTCCGGGCGCGGGACGGGTCCGTCACCACGGAGATCAGCGCGTCGGCGAAGTCCCTGACAAACCTGTCCGGATCCAGCGGGGTGCCGGTCCCGTCGCCCACCTGATCCAGCGGCACCAGCAGGCCCGTGACACCGTGCTCGACCACCTCCGGGATACCCCCGGTCGCGCTGGCGACGACGGCAGCACCGCACGCCATGGCCTCCAGATTCACGATGCCGAGCGGTTCATAGATGGACGGGCAGGCAAAGACCGTGGCGTGGCTGAGTACCTGAATCAGTTCCGCCCGCGGCAGCATGCGTTCAATCACGACGACGCCGTCACGCTGGCTGCGGAGCCCGGCAATCAGATCATTGACCTGGGCGCCGAGCTCGGGGGTGTCCGCCGCGCCGGCGCAGAGCACCAGCTGGACCTCGGGCGGCAGCAAGGCCGCGGCCTGGAGCAGATAGGGAACCCCCTTCTGCCGGGTGACCCGGCCGACCCAGACCACGCTGGGGCGCGACGGGTCGATGCCCAAGGAGGTTACGGCGTCGTCGTCCTCATCCCGCTGCCATCTGGACACGTCGATGCCATTGTGCACGACCTTGACCCTCGCCGGATCAACCTGCGGATAACAGCGCAGAATATCCTGCCGCATGCCGTCCGAGACAGCGATGATTGCCGCCGCGGCCTCATAGGCCGTCTTCTCCACCCAGGACGAAAGCGCGTATCCGCCGCCGAGCTGCTCGGCCTTCCAAGGACGCAGCGGTTCCAGCGAATGCGCGCTGAGCACGTGCGGGATGCCGTGCAGCAGCGACGCCAGATGCCCGGCCATGTTGGCATACCAGGTATGCGAATGCACCAGATCCGCGCCGGCGACGTCCGGCACAATCTGCAGATCCACGCCGAGCGTCTGAACCGCGGCGTTGGCGCCGGCCAGCCCGTCCGGCGTCGCATAGGAACTGACGCGGGCGCCGTGGTAATCCTGCGCCCGGGCGGCACCGAAAGCATGGACCCGAAGGTCCACCTCACGGGCCAGCACCCGGCTCAGCTCGGCAACATGGACGCCGGCTCCCCCATAGATCTCGGGCGGGAACTCTTTAGTGACAATATCGATTCGCACCCTCCCAAGGTAGCCGGTCACGGAGCTTTTGATCTAGTGTGAAGATCACCGGGTTGGTTCCGGGGCATATTTGCATTTTGGCGATAATGTTGGGGGTTGCGAAGTGGCAATGAAAAAGGTTCTGGCAATTGTTCTGGCCGGCGGCGAAGGCAAGAGGTTGATGCCGCTGACCGCCGACCGGGCAAAGCCCGCCGTACCGTTCGCTGGCAGCTTCCGGCTGGTGGACTTCGCGATTTCAAATCTGGTCAACTCTGGGTATTTGAAAATCGTGGTCCTCACGCAGTACAAATCGCACAGCCTTGACCGGCACATTTCCGAGACTTGGCGGATGTCCACCCAGCTGGGCAATTACGTGGCGTCAGTGCCCGCGCAGCAGCGGGTCGGCAAGAGCTGGTTTCTGGGCAGCGCCAACGCCATTTACCAGTCGCTGAACCTGATCTACGATGCCGAGCCGGATATTGTTGCCGTGGTCGGTGCGGATCACGTGTACCGGATGGACTTCGAGCAGATGGTGCGCAGCCATATCGCATCGGGGGCCAAGGCGACCGTCGCGGCGGTGCGCCAGCCGCTCTCCATGGCAGATCAGTTCGGCGTCATCGAAGTGGACGGCCAAAGCCCTGCAGGGAACCCTGCCCATCGGATCTCCGCCTTCGTCGAGAAGCCCGCGACGACGCCTGGACTGGCCGATGATCCCACGCAGTTCCTGGCGTCCATGGGCAACTACGTCTTTGACTCAGATGCACTGATCGAAGCCCTGCACCGTGACGCCCAACGCCTGGACACGAAGCACGATATGGGCGGCGACATCGTTCCGTACTTCGTGGACCGCGGGGAAGCCTTCGTCTACGACTTCACCACCAATAACATCCCCGGCGCTACCGACCGTGACCGCACCTACTGGCGCGATGTGGGGACCCTCGATTCCTACTACGACGCGCACATGGACCTGATTTCGCCGCTGCCGGTGTTTAATCTGTACAACATGGACTGGCCCATCCATACCCGGCAGAACATTGCCCCGCCGGCGAAATTTGTCCGGGGCGAGCAGAACGCCGTTGGCCTTGCCATGGACTCCATCGTCTCCAGTGGTGTGGTGATTTCGGGCGGCATTGTGGAACATTCCGTGCTGGCGCACGAGGTGTACGTCGGCACCGGGGCCCGCGTGGCCCATTCGGTCCTGATGGACAGGGTATCCGTCGGAGCCGGTGCGGTGGTCAAACGGGCCATTCTGGACAAAAATGTCCGGGTCCCCGCCGGGGCAACGATCGGACTGAATCACGAGCTTGACCGCAGCCGCGGTTACACGGTCACCGAATCCGGCCTGACGGTCCTGAGTAAGGGTCAGCATGTCCCCGAGCCGGACGATCATGAGCGGGAGATGGCGCGGGAGGCAGCCGCCGCTATTCCGGAGGCGGTCCAGATCGCGGCGGCAGGTTGGCCCGAGGTCCTGGAATCGGTGGAAAAAGTCTCGGAAAACTACCTGCACGCCGTCCGTGCTGGGGACAAAGGCCGGAGCCTGTAAAATTGTTGGGGTGACTGCCCCCATCCTGACTCCCCAAGACATAGCGTCCTGCCTGAAAGTACTGAACGCCATCCACGTCTACGACGAGGAGCACCCTGATTATGTCCAGGTGCGCCGCGCCACGGGCAAGATGTTCAAGGCGGTCAAACGGCACCGCCGGGTCGTCAAGCGCGACGCCGTCAACGAGGCGGACCGTGCCGTGCTGGCACAGACGGCGACGGCGGCTCCGGACCGGATTGACGACGAAACCCGCGGCAATAAGCTCACGGCCTCGGCGACCGGGGAAGTGGCGGGCACACTGATCCGCTCCCGTGCATGCTACATCTGTAAGCAGCATTACACGCGGGTGGATGCGTTCTATCACCAGCTGTGTCCGGAGTGCGCCGCGTTCAGCCACGGAAAGCGGGACGCCCGCACGGATCTGACCGGTCGCCGCGCACTGCTGACCGGCGGCCGGGCCAAGATCGGTATGTATATTGCCCTGCGGCTGCTCCGCGACGGCGCCCACACCACGATCACGACGCGGTTCCCCAAGGATGCCGCACGCCGTTTTGCCGAGATGGAGGACAGCGCCGACTGGCTGCACCGGCTCAGGATCGTCGGCATCGATCTGCGCGATCCGGCGCAGGTCATCGCCCTGACCGATTCGCTGAACGAAGCCGGCCCAATGGACATTATTATCAACAACGCGGCACAGACCGTCCGCCGGTCAGGCAACGCCTACAAACCCTTGACCGACGCCGAACTGGAGCCCCTGCCAACAGATCGTCCGATGCCGGAACTGGTCACCTTCGGCCATGCCCACGACAAACATCCGCTGGCCCTGGCCAGCCAGGTGCTGGAGCATCCGGTGCTGGCCGGGGATGAAATCAGTGCGCTTGCCCTCTCGGTCGGATCGGCTTCACTGGCACGGATGGAGGCTGGCACGGCAATCGACGCCGGTGGTCTGGTGCCGGACAAGGACAGCATCAACAGCTGGACGCAGGTGGTCGACCAAGTGGATCCATTGGAGATGCTGGAGGTGCAGTTGTGCAATGTTACAACCCCGTTCCTGCTGGTATCCCGTCTCCGGCCGGCCATGCGCCGCTCGGAAGCGCACCGTAAATACATCGTGAATGTGTCGGCCATGGAGGGCCAGTTTTCACGGGCCTACAAGGGACCGGGCCATCCGCACACGAACATGGCCAAGGCAGCCCTCAACATGATGACCCGCACCAGCGCCCAGGAAATGCTGGATACGGACGGAATCCTGATGACCGCGGTGGATACCGGGTGGATCACCGATGAGCGGCCGCATTACACCAAGGTCAGGCTGGCGGAAGAAGGCTTCCACGCCCCGCTGGACCTGGTGGACGGGGCGGCGCGGGTTTATGACCCGATTGTGCGCGGGGAATCCGGCGACGACCAGTATGGCGTGTTCCTGAAGGACTACAAACCGGCCAGCTGGTAGCCCGCACTCCGCGGATCAGCCCGCGGTGGTCCGCGCGGTCGGCAGCTGGTCCGCGGTGAGCATATGGTCCGCCGCCGGCAGGCACGGTTTTGGCTCGGTGGCCCGGTATAAGGCAAAGTGGCATACATGCCCTCCTCTGCCGCCGCCACAACAGTGAAGCGGCTGGCACCGGGACTCGTGGCCGCGCTGGCCGCTGTTGGCCTGGCCCTCCTGGTCCACGTCGTGTTGCCCTCCCTTCCCGCCATGACAGTTGCCGTTGTGCTCGGGATCCTGGCGGCAAACCTGCCGGGCAGCTCAACGCTCGTGTCCGGAGTGTTGCGGCCGGGCCTGCATTTTGCCGGCAAGCACCTGATGCGCGCCGGCATCGTGTTGCTGGGCCTGAAGCTGAGCCTCGGCGATGTGCTCGCCCTGGGTTGGATTACGGCGGCCCTGGTGGTGGCCGTGGTGTTGTTGAGCTTCGCGGGGACGTACTGGCTGGGCAAACTCTTCCGGCTTGCCGGGGACGCACCGCTGCTGATCGCCACCGGATTCTCCATTTGCGGCGCCTCCGCGATCGGCGCCATGGCCGCGGTGAAGGGTACAAGGCATCAGGAGACCGTTCTCCCGGTGGCCCTTGTGACCCTCTGCGGCACACTGGCCATCGGGGTCCTTCCCCTGCTGATGAATCCGCTCGGGTTTGACCCCCTCGGATTCGGCCGGTGGGTAGGAGCGTCGGTCCATGATGTCGGCCAGGTCGTGGCCACGGCCCAGACGGCCGGTGCCGTTGCGCTCAGCGCCGCCATTGTCATCAAACTGACGCGCGTGCTGCTACTGGCCCCAATGGTGGCCACGGCCGGTGTGCTCGAGCGCCGTGCTCACAACCGGCGGATCAGCAGCGCGGACCGCACGGCCTCACTTCCCCGCAACTCAAACACGACCACCGGTGCCAGCCGCCCCGCCGCAGCTGCCGCGCTCGATGCGGACTCCGCCGGTCCCGCCCCTGCGGTGAAATTTCCGCCGGTAGTACCGTTGTTCGTCCTCGGCTTTCTGCTGACTATCGCCTTGCGCACCCTGGGTTGGGTCTCTCCCCCGGGCCTGGAGCTGGGCAATTTCCTCCAGGACGTGACGCTGGGCGGGGCGCTGTTCGGGCTGGGGTCCTCGGTGCGGATCCGCGAGTTGCTGCACACCGGGCTCCGCGCCTCCGGCATGGCGCTGTGCGCCTGGCTGCTGATCGCTGCGCTGGGGTATGGCGCGGTCCGGCTGATGGCCGGCTTTCACTGACGCACCCTCGGCAGGGGACGATCAGCACGGCGGTCCCGTCTCCCGCAGCAGTGCAAAGGGACGGATCGGGTCTCCATGATTGAATGGACGGATGCCCAACCAGAATCTGCGCCGCGATGAAGCGGCCCTGCGCTCTGCCCTGATCTCCGTCCGCAGCTACGATGTCCAGGTCGACCTCAGAAACGCCGAGGACCCAGCTGCTCAAGGTTTTGGCACCCGCAGTGTCATCAGATTCACCGCGGCGACGGCGGGTGCGGAAACGTTCCTGGATTTCATCGGCTCCGAGGTGGTCTCGGTGAATCTCAACGGCACGGAACTGCCGCCGGTCGACGTCGTCGACGGGGCCCGGATCAGGCTCCCGGGCCTGCTCGCGGACAATGAGGTCATCGTCACCGCCAGGGCCCTGTATTCGCGCAGCGGTGAAGGCCTGCACCGGTTTGTCGACCCGGTTGACGGCAAGACGTATCTGTACACGCAGTACGAGCCCGCCGACGCCCGCCGCGTCTTCGCCAACTTTGAGCAGCCGGATCTCAAGGCGCCGTTCACATTTCACGTCAGTGCGCCGTCGGACTGGAAAGTGGCATCCAACAGCACGGAACAGGCCCGCACACCGGTCAGCGGTGATCCCGCGGCCAGCCGCTGGGACTTCGCCCCCACGTTGCCCATCTCCACCTACATCACCACCATTCTGGCGGGCCCGTACTTCAGGGCGCAGGAGAGCTGGCGCCACGAGCGTTTCGGCTTGGAGGTCCCGCTCGCGGCCTATTGCCGGGCCTCCATCGCGGACAGCTTCGACACCGCGGAAATCTTTGCCGTCACCAAAGCCGGCCTAACATATTTTAATGATCTCTTCGACTACCCCTACCCGTTCGGCAAATATGACCAGGCCTTCGTGCCCGAATACAACCTGGGCGCGATGGAAAACCCAGGCCTGGTGACGTTTACGGACAACTACGTCTTCGCCTCCCGGGCCACCGACACCCAGCATCAGCTGCGCGCCAACACGATCATGCATGAGATGGCGCACATGTGGTTCGGCGACCTGGTCACGATGTTCTGGTGGGACGACCTGTGGCTCAAGGAATCCTTCGCCGACTTTATGGGCACCTTGGCGGTTTCCGAGGTAACGCCGTGGCGGGACAATTCATGGATCCTTTTTGCCAACCGGCGCAAGGGGTGGGCCTATGTGCAGGATCAGTTGCCCAGCACCCATCCGATCGTGGCTGATATCCGGGATCTGGAAGCGGCGAAGCAGAATTTTGACGGCATCACCTATGCCAAGGGTGCCTCCGTGCTCAAACAGCTCGTGGCGTATGTCGGCTTCCCGGCGTTCACGGCCGGCGCGCGGCAGTATTTCCGGGACCACGAGTTCTCCAATACCTCGCTGGCGGATCTGCTGGTGGCGCTGAGTGCCGCTTCCGGCCGGGATCTGCGCGTGTGGGCCGGGCAGTGGCTGCAGACATCGGGGATTTCCACCCTGAGTGCCAAAGTGACGGCCGACGACGGCGTGCTGACGGACGTGTGGATCGTCCAGGATGCCGTGGACCCGGTGAGCGGCGACGAACAGACCCGCCCACATCTCTTGAAAATCGGTCTGTACAACTTCGACGACTCCGGCAACTTGGTCCGCACGGACAGCGTCCTGCTCGATGTCTGCGGTACGGTCACGCAGGTGCCCGGTCTGGCCGGAAAACCGCAGCCGGCACTGCTGCTGATCAATGATGAAGACCTGACGTACGCCAAGGTGCGTCTTGACACGGTATCGGAAGCGATGGTCCTCGCCCGGCTGGATAGACTGACGGACCCGATGGCGCGGACCCTCTGCTGGTCGGCGCTGTGGAACGCGGCGCGGGACGCCGTCCTGCCGGCCATGGACTACGTTGGCGCCGTCCGACGTTTCGCGCCGGAGGAAGGGGACGTGGGTGTACTGGCGTCGCTGCTGGAGAACGCCCGCTTTGCCGTGCAGCGCTACTTCCCAGCCGAGGACCGCGACGGCGGCCGCCGGGACCTGCTCGCCGCCGTCGTCGATGGGTTGCGGGTGGCCGTACCCGGATCCGACCACCAGCTGGTCTGGGTGCGGAGCCTCGCCGCGCTCGGGGAGAACATCCCGGAAGCCGGTCCGTTGATCAGGGGGCTGCTCGAGGGCAACGCCACTGCAGATCCGGTCCCCATCAGTGGGCTCCCCATCAGTGGAATCCGGGTCGACGGAACCGGGCTCCCGGTCAGTGGGCCGACGCCGGACTCGGAGCTGCGCTGGAGCCTGTGGCTGGCGCTGGCCGCCACCGGGAATGCGACCGCATCCGAGCTCGATGCCGAGTTGGCCCGCGATCCTTCCAGCTCAGCCCAAGCCGGTCACCGTAAGGCGATGAGCGCCCGCCCGCTGGCTGAGGTCAAGGAGCAGGTATGGCGCGAAGCGGTGCTGGAAACGGGGCTGTCCAATACGCTCCTGAGTGCGGCCATCGACGGGTTCATGCTGGCACCGCCGGAACTGCTGGCACCCTTTGTGGAGCGCTACTTTGACATGATTGCGGACGTTTGGGCGGCCAGGAGTATCGAACTGTCCAGCCGGATCGTCCGCGGCCTGTATCCCGCTGCGCAGGACATGGCCGTGCAGGATTCAGCGGAGCAGCATGCCGGCAGCAGCCAGGCCCCGCTGCAGCACCCCGTGGTCCTGCGCACCGATCGGTGGTTGACGGCCAATGACCACGCCCCGGCGGCGCTGCGCCGGATCATCCTCGAGCAGCGCGATCATTTGCTGCGCGCCCTCCGCGTCCAAGAAGCCGGGCGCAACCGGCATAAACCATAGCAGCCGCCACGACGAGCCAGGCGATCCCGGCGATCCAGGTGCCGGCTTCGCCGATACCCACCAGCAACGGCAGCCGGGCCACCGTGCCGAAATGCATGCTGGCCACCGAATACATGCCCAGCGGGAAGACGATGCTCCATAGGCCCGCCTCGTAACGCGCCGGTTCGCGGTGGATGACGTGGCGCCAAAGGCCGAAGAGCACCAGCAGCGGTACCCACCATGCCCCGAAGGCCCACAATATATACGTCAGGCCGGAGACGACGCCCGCCGTCGCGGCCATGATCGGCAGATCCTGCGGCAGCAGCAGAATCCGGGACCCGGCCAGAACGGTGATGGCGGTGGCGCCCATGTAGATCCAGTACGACGGCGTGAAACTGTTGGGCTTGCTGGGGACGGTCAACAGCCGCAGGGTGACCAGGGTTGCCAGCATCAGGTACAACAGGACGCCGATACCCCACAACGCGACGGCCACCGCCGCCAACGCGTGGCTTCGGACGCCTGCCCCGATGATGGCGGCGGCCGTCGCGACAGATTGGGTGCCCACGACCCAGAGGAACCAGCTGCCGTCCACCTTCGTCGCCACGGGACCGGCCAGCGGGCGGAGCATGAGGTTACCCGGCAGCCCGTACGTGAACAACAGCCACAGGGGCACACTCAACACCGCCAAAACGACGGTCGCGGTCGGTGCCTGCGGTGAGTACATCCGGATGCCCACCACGTTGATCGCGGCCACCATCGTGAAGAAGCCGAAGGCGCGGGCCGGGTTCCGCGCATCGAGCAGAACCTCTGCGCGGTACGCCGCGAAACGCCAGACGCTGATGATGGCTAGAATGACCAACGCACCGACGGCAATGATCAGCAGGATCAGCGACGGCACGGCCCAGCCAACGATGGAGAACGCTGTCGAAACGATTCCGGTGGCCATCACGAACGCAAAGGAACCGGTCGGCAGATCCCGCACCGCCGTGCTGACGAGTGCTTCCGTCCCACGCGGCTCATCCACGACAGGCTTCCCGGCGCCTGGTCTGCCTGGTGCCGGCAGGGCCTGTCCTGGTCGGCTCGTCAAGGGACGCGCTCGAGCCACTGCGCGGTTCCGAACTTGGTGCCGACCCGGGCGCGCGCCTCCGCGAGTTCCTCACTGGTCAGTTCCGAGGCCTTCGCTCCATAGCGTTCGGTGAAGGTCGACATCATGCGCGAGATGATTTCCTCGCGGGCCACCCCGGTCTGGCGGCGCAGCGGATCCACCCGCTTTTTTGCCGACGTCGTGCCCTTATCGGACAGCTTTTCCTTACCGATCCGCAGCACCTTGACCATCTTGTCGGCGTCGATATCGTACGACATGGTCACGTGGTGAAGCATACCCCCGTTGGCGAGACGCTTCTGCGCAGCACCGCCGATTTTTCCCTGCTCCGTGGCAATATCGTTCAGCGGAACATAGAACGCTCTAATGCCCAGGGATTCGAGAGCCGCCATCACCCAGCTGTCCAGGAACGGATATGAGTCGGCAAAACTCAACCCATCGACCAGACTCTGCGGGAGGTACAGCGAGTAGGTGATGCAGTTTCCGGCTTCCATGAACATCGCCCCGCCACCGCTGATCCTGCGCACAACCTTAATGCCGTATTCCTCCACCCCGGCCGGATCAATTTCGTTGCGCAGCGACTGGAAGCTGCCGATCACCACGGACGGTTCCTGCCAGTCCCAGAACCGCAACGTGGGGTTGCGTCTTCCGGCGCCGACCTCCGCGGTCAGCACCTCGTCCAGGGCCACATTGACCTCCGTCGGCAGCACGGTCGGCCCGACCACATCCCATTGGTGATCGGACCAGCTGGTCGCCAAGGCCAGTGCGCGCCGGACCGCCATGGCCACGGCCTGAGCCGAAAAACCGAAGAGGACGACGCCGGCGGGCAGCCCAGCGTCAATGGCGGCAGCCAGCGCTGCCGCGGGAGCAGCAGCGTCCTGGCCATTCAGTGCGCCATTGATGTCTGTCAGTGCTTCGTCGGGTTCGAGGAAAAAATCACCACTGATGGACACATTGGCCAGCACCCCACCGGCCACGTCAAAATCCGCCACCACCAGTTTGCCGCCATGCACTTTGTACGCGCCGTGGAATTGAGGTGCCATGGAATCATCTTGCCAAGCGCGGGCATATTCTGCCAAAAGGGGGCAAACCCGCGCCCGGGTGCCAAAAAGGGTCCGCACCCCCTGGCACGGACCCTCTTTGAAACTGTATGGCTGGTGAACAGACTACTTCTTACCGAAACCGGCAAAGCGGGCGTTGAAGCGCTCCACGCGCCCGGCGCTGTCCATGATGCGCTGCTTGCCCGTGTAGAACGGGTGCGACTCAGAGGAGATCTCGACATCGATGATGGGGTAGGTGTTGCCGTCTTCCCACTCGATGGTCTTGCTGGAGCCGACCGTTGAACGGGTCAGGAACTTCGTGCCGGAAGCAAGATCGTTGAAAACGACTGCTTCGTACTTCGGGTGGGTGTTAGTCTTCACGGTTTTGCCTTTGCGTAGTCGACTGGATTTTGCCAGCCGGAATGAGAACAGGTGGCCACGAGGACCAGCACTCCATACTAGCGCCGCACCGAAGTATCCCCAAATGCGGCGGTCAAGGCGTGACTGCGGGGCCGCCCGAGCGGCATGTCCCGGTCACTGCGCGGGCCGGCAGGCCCAGAATGCCACGGCGCCGGCGGCGGCGACGTTGAGGGAGTCGACGCCGCGGCCCATCGGAATCCGCACGGCGCAGTCCGCGGCGGCAAGTGTCGCGGCGCTGAGCCCCTCCCCTTCGGTGCCGAGAATCAGGGCCAGCCGTTCGTATTTGCGATCCGCCAGGCGATCGATGGTCAGCGAGTCATCCGTCAGGGCCAGGGCCGCGGTGGCGAATCCCTGTCCACGGAGCATCACGATGGCTGCCGGCAAATCCTCCAGGCGCGCCCACGGGATCTGGAACACGGTGCCCATACTGACGCGGATGCTCCTGCGGTACAACGGATCGCCGCACCGCGGGCTGATCAGCACCGCGTCCACGTCAAGGGCCGCCGCGGAGCGGAAAATGGCACCGAGGTTGGTGTGGTCCACGATGTCCTCGAGCACGGCAATACGACGTGCCCCGGCGAGCAGCTTGGCGACCGGCACCGGATCCGGGCGGTGCATGGCCGCCAGCGCCCCGCGGTGCAGATTGAATCCGATGATGTCCGCCAAGAGTTCCGGACTACCGACAAAGGCCGGGACGCCCGGATAGGCGGTCAGAAGGTCGTCCAGGTCAGAAAGCCATTTACGTGCCATAAGGAACGAGCGCGGCCGGTGCCCGGCCGCCAGTGCGCGGCGGAGCACGCGCGGTCCCTCCGCGATGTACAGGCCCTCCGCAGGTTCCCGGAGCTTGCGGAGCTGGACGTCGGTCAGCCGGGTGTAGTCGGCCACGCGCGGATCCCCGGCGTCGTGAAGTTCAATGATCATTGTGGCGCCACTGGGTTCTCGTCATCAATGCGGCGCCACGAGTTTGGCGACCATAAAATACAGCGCCACCGTGCCTAGGGTGACGATGACCAGCCTCAGCACCAGCGGGGAGAGTCGGCGCCCGATCCGCGAGCCGACGAAACCGCCAATCAGTGAGCTGACGGCGATCAGGCCGACGACCGCCCAGATGATCCGATCAGGGGCAAAGAGCAGATAGGAGACGGCGGCAATAAGGTTTACCGCCAAGGATAGAACGTTCTTCACCGCATTGGCGTTCTGCAGCGTTCCGGTCATGAAGATCCCCAGAATCCCCACCAGCAGGATGCCCTGGGCCGCGACAAAATATCCGCCGTACACCCCGGCGAAGTAGACCAGCGCCGTCATGACGATCGTATGCGAGCGGTGCGGCACGCCGTCGTTCGCTTTGGCGCGCCTCTTCACCCAGCGCTGCAGCTTCGGCTGCAGGATCACCATCCCCAGCGCCAACACGATCAGAAAGGGCGCAACGACGCCGAAGACGCTCTCGGGCAGGTGCAACAGCAGAAAAGCACCGGTGATGCCACCCAGCAGTGAGGCCGGCAGCAGCCGCAGGAGGTTTGTGCGCATGCCGGCCAGTTCGCGGCGGTAACCGAGGACGCCGGAGACTCCGCCGGCGATCAGCCCCATGGCATTGCTGACGGTGGCCATCACCGGCGCGTAGCCAAGGGCTATCAGGATGGGGAAGGTCACCAGTGTCCCGGAACCAACCACCGAATTGATGGTGCCGGCCCACAGCCCGCCGAGCAGAATGAAGACGGCGTGCAGAGGTTCCACGGGAAGGGGTCCTATCGAGCGGAGCAGGGCTGGCGGGCGGAGCAGTGCGGATTGTGGGGCGGAGCAGGGCGCCTATCGGGCGGTGGCGGAGTACCGCCCGTCCTGGCTGCTGACCTTTAGCGGCAGGCCGAAGGTCGCACTCAGGTTGTCTTCGGTCAGCACCTGGGCCAGCGGACCTTGCGCCACCACAGTGCCCTCACGCAGCAGGAGCGCGTGGGTGAACCCGGGAGGCACTTCCTCCAGATGGTGGGTAACCAGGACGACGGCGGGGGCAGCCTGGTCTGTGGCGAGCCCGCTGAGCCGGTATACGAGGTCCTCCCGGCCGCCCAGGTCCAGTCCCGCTGCCGGCTCGTCCAGCAGCAGCAGCTCCGGATCACTCATCAGAGCCCGGGCTATCTGCACGCGTTTGCGCTCACCCTCGCTGAGCGAGGCAAATGTGCGGTTCATGAACGTGGACATGCCCCAAGCCTCCAGCAGTGCGAATGCACGGCGCTCGTCCGCGCGTTCATACTGCTCACGCCAACGCCCGGTGACCCCGTATGAGGCCGTGACCACCACGTCCAGCACCTTTTCATGCCCGGGAATCTGGGCCACCAGTGCCGCGGATGCCAGGCCGATCCGTGGACGCAGTTCAAAGACATCAACGGCACCCAGAACCTCGTCGAGAATGCCGGCAATACCGCTGGTGGGGTGGATCCGTGCGCCGGCGATCTGCAGCAGTGTGGTCTTGCCCGCGCCGTTGGGGCCCATCACCACCCAGCGCTCACCCTCCCTGACCTGCCAATCCACCGTGTCCAGCAGCTTCTTACTGCCGCGGACAACGCTGACGCCGGCCAATTCAAGAACATCGCTCATAAGGAATGACACTAGGCCAAATCCGGGCCCGAACGCTAACTGCACCGGCCTGACCCAGCGCCGGTAGAATGTCCGGTATGCCCTCCCTCTTTACCGCGGTCAGCTATGGTCTCTCACTGCCCGACACCATCCTGAATCATATCCGCGGCGTCCTCGCCGACAGCGGCGCGGTCGTTCTGGACGAGCAGTGGTACAGCCGCCCCGGCTACGAAGCCTGCCTGATGGATCTGGAACTGGCCCAGGAACCGGGCAGTGCCCCGGCGGAAACCGGCAGCGTCCCGGACGGAACCGGCCCGCCTGCCTCGACAGGGAGTCACTCGACAGGAGAGCAGTCGACGGCGGTGCAGCTGACGCCGCCGTCGACGTCGTCCGCACTGGCCCGCCTGCGCAACAGTCTCGCCGCGGCTCCTGCCGCCGGCATCGATACCGCTGTCGTGCCCGCGGCCCTGCGGCAGGCCCGGCGCAAGATGATCATCATGGATGTGGACTCGACGCTCATTCAGCAGGAAGTCATCGAGCTGTTGGCCGCGCACGCCGGCACCGAAGCCGAGGTCGCGGAGGTCACCGAAGCTGCCATGCGCGGCGAGCTCGATTTTGCCCAGAGCCTGCACGCGCGCGTCGCCACCCTGGCCGGTCTCCCGGATACGGTGCTGGCGGACGTAGGCGCCCGCATCAGGCTAAGCGTTGGCGCCGAGCGTTTGGTCCGTGAGGCACGTGCCGCGGGCCACATCGTGGCTGCCGTCTCCGGCGGATTCGCCCAGATCCTGGTCCCATTGGCAGCGTCCTTGGAGCTGGACTTTGCGCTGGCCAACGAGCTTGAGATTGTCGACGGCGTCCTGACCGGCAGGGTGCTGGGAGCCGTGGTGGACAGGGCGGCCAAGGCGGCGGCGCTGCGCCGCTGGAGCACGGCGGAAGGAATCGACCCGGCGCACACGGTGGCGATCGGCGACGGTGCCAATGATCTGGACATGATGGCGGCGGCAGCCCTGAGCGTGGCCTTCAACGCCAAGCCGTCCGTCCGGGCTGCCGCTGACGCTCAGATCAATCTCCCGAACCTGGATATTGCGCTGCAACTGGCGGGTATCTGAGCGTCCGTTGATCCCGGGCGCCGCCGCGTCCAGCACAGCGTATCGGGCGTGGGAAGGCCCCCTCGCCTTCACGAGGGGGCCTTCCTCCGCTGCTCCAGGCACTGCACGGGCTACCGCGGCGGTTGCTGCAGCGGTGGGACAATCCGGGGCTGTCCGGGGGCTACTGCTCCCCGGCGGAGCTCACGTAGTCCGCGCCGCCGACGTATTCGGTATGACCCGATTCCACGTCCGCCCCCGCCATGGCCGCGACCTCGGCGGCAAATTCGGTCACCGAGTACAGTTTTCCGGCCTCGGCACGCCGAGCCTCGATGGCGCCCGGGTTGGCCCGGTCCAACAGGGTGGCGGTGACCGTTCCCTCGATCATGTCTCCGGAGACCACCACCAGCGATATGCCGTGGTTGGCCAGGCTCGGGATCAGCTCGCGCAGGGCATCCTCGCCTGCCCGCTTGCTCCGGGCCACCGGCTCGTAATCTGCCATGGTGGGGACGGCGTTAATGAAGTGGGCCTGATGGCTGGTCACAAAGACCACGCGGGAGCCCTCGGGCATCAGCAGCACGGCGGCATTGAGCATATTGACCTGGGCATCGCGGTTGAGCTTCAGCGCGTAATTTTCCTCCATCCCGGTCTCCATCCCGCCGGAGGCGTTGAGCACCAGCAGGTCCAAGGAGCCGAAGTTCTCCATCGCCGCGCTGACGAGTGCGTGCACGCCCTCCGCTGTCGTCAGATCCGCTCCGATGGCCACCGCCCGGCCGCCGGCTGCTTCGATTTCGGCCACGACTTTGTTGGCACGAGGTGCCTTCTGCCGGTAATTGACGACCACGGCGGCCCCCTGCGCGGCCAGCAGCTTTGCTACTTCCGCGCCGATGCCGCGCGAGGATCCGGTGACAATCGCTGTCTTGCCTTCAAACTGGCCCATCTATAAACCTCCAAGAGACTGCGTTGGTTTTCAAGTGCTCCGGCAGCTTCGCCGTGCCGCTGCCGGCTGCCGGATGTAGCGGCGGTTCTGCAAAGGTCTAGTGTCCCATTCCCAGACCGCCATCTACAGGGATGACCGCGCCGGATATGTAGGCCGCCTCGTCACTGGCAATCCAGCGCACCACCTTGGCAACCTCCTCGGGGTCGGCAAAACGGCCGGCGGGAATGGTGGCCAGATATTTCTTCTGGGTTTCTTCCGGGAGCTCGGCGGTCATTTCGGTGTTGATGAAACCGGGCGCGACCACATTGGCGGTAATCCCCCGCGAGCCTAGTTCCCGGGTCAACGAACGGGCGATGCCAATCAATCCGGCTTTCGACGCCGAGTAGTTGATTTGCCCCGGCGCCCCGTACAGCCCTGACACAGAGGAAATCAACACCACACGGCCCTTGCGCTTCCGGATCATGCCGCGGGAGGCCCGCTTGATGACGCGGAACGCGCCGGTGAGATTGGTGTCGATCACCGAGCTGAAGTCGTCTTCGCTCATCCGCAGCAGCAGAGTGTCCTTGGTGATGCCGGCGTTGGCCACCAGCACTTCCACCGGCCCGTGGGCCGCTTCCACCAAGGTGAAAGCGGCGTCCAGGGAGGCCTCGTCAGTGACGTCGGCCTGCACCCCGAGAATGCCCGCCGGCAGTGCGGATTCGCTCCGATAGGTTACGGCTACCCGATCGCCATTGGCCAGGAAGGCCTTGGCAATGGCGAGTCCGATGCCCCGGTTTCCGCCCGTTATCAGGACGCTGCGACTTGGCGCCGGCTCAGTGGGTTTCGGCCCATGGGATTTCGGCTCTGTACGTACTGCAGTCATTCATTCCTCCGTGATCGTTCCCGCAATGAATCCTAGCTGTGACCGCGGAATTTCCGGAACTGCCCGGCGGTAAAGTGCGTCCTAAAGCACCCATAGGAGAGCGGCCGGCCGCGGGGGAACTTTGGTATGCGGCCCCTCTCGGTGCGAGAATGGGAGAGGCCCTTGGAGCGTGATGAGAAACAAAGCAGCACAACCGGCCGGTTACGCCGACGGCGCAGCCGGCCGCCCGGCAGGCGGTTCCCACACCGCTCCGGCCGATGTCCACAACATCACGGACGCGCGCACCGCCCATAGCGACGATATGCGACAGCGGATGTTCAGGTATGCGGTCGCGATGGGAATCCGGCTGGTTTGTCTTTTCCTGATTTTCATCCTCCCCGGCTGGTTCAAAATCATTGCCGTTGTCGGCGCCGTGGCCTTGCCGTGGTTCGCCGTGATCATCGCCAATGGGGGCAGCGACACCCTCAATGAGCACGCGGTGTCGTTGTTGGATCAGGCCCCGCTGGCCGAGCTGGAAGCCCCGGCCCAACAAGACCAAACCGGTGGGCCCTCGACGCCCGGCGACGGAGACTCGCCGCTTCTCCAAGGCGAAGTCATTCCACCTGCTCCCCCGGAACCCGAGGCGCCTAACGGCACCCCCGAGGATGGCGGGCACAGGCCATGAATCTGCTCGATATGCTCGGTGCATCCCCGGCTTCGCAGGAAACCATCTGCTCCCGGCGCGGCTGCCGCACCGCCGCCACGGCCCAGCTGTTGTGGAACAACCCGAAGATCCATCCGGCTGAACGGCGTAAGATCTGGCTGGCCTGTGACGAGCACCTCGAATGGCTGGAAGACTATTTACGTAACCGCGCTCTGTGGCGGGAGACGCTGCCGCTGCCCGGCGCATTGACAGATCCCGGGACGCATTCCGCAGCGGAAGCGGACGGATAAGAAAGGCCCATGTACAAGTTTCTTTTCACCGGCCGGTGGCTGGGCTACCTGCTGATCGCCGCCGTTTTCGCCAGCATCTGCGTCGGACTGGGGTTCTGGCAGCTCGACCGGCGAGCCGAAGTGCTCGCCGACATCGCGAAGATCACCAACAATTACTCCGCCGCGCCGATCGGCTACGACCAGGCAAAGCCGCTGTTCGGGAAACTCGACCCCGATAAGGAATGGTGCCAGGTCTCGCTGACCGGAAGTTATGACATCCCCGGCCAGCGGGTGGTCCGGAACCGGCCGCTGAACGGGCAGCCGGGCTATGAAGTGGTGGTGCCGCTGAAACTGACCACCGGCGAAACGGTCGTCATCGACCGCGGCTGGCTGCCGATCGGCAACAATGAGGGCGGACGCCCGGATGCGGTCCCGGAACCCGTGACCGGAACCGTGACCGTCGTCGCCCGCCTGCGCCCTGCCGAGCCGGCTCTGCAGCGCGGCGCCCTATCCGGGCAGCTTGCATCGATCGATCTGACCGCCTATGCGAAAGACCTTGGTTACCCACTGCTCACCGGTGCCTACGCGCAGATGGCACAGGAATCTCCAGCCGCAGCCACCGAGCCGGTCGGTTTCCCGATGCCGTCCATCGATGAAGGCCCGCACCTGAGCTATTCGATGCAGTGGTTCGCCTTCGGAATTCTCTTCTTTATTGGCTATGGTTACGCAGCCCGACAGCAGGCCCTGTTGGACAGATACACGGCAGAGCAGGAATCCGAGGACATGGCCGATTCCGAGCAGGCCTACGGCCGCGGATCCGCCTTTACCAAGCGCCGGCCGGTCCGGCCATCCACGCCCGGCCGCCGCGCCACCGCGGAGGAAGAAGAAGACGCGGTCCTCGACGCCCAGGGCTTCCAAGGCTCCTAGTGCTGCCCCACAAGGCTGCCACGGCACCGCATTTAGGCCAGCGTGATCAGATCGAGGTAGTCCTCATTCCAGTGATCCTCCACGCCGTCCGGGAGCAGCACGACACGCTCGGGATTCAGGGCCTCAACGGCGCCCTCATCGTGGCTGACCAGAACGACGGCGCCGCTGTAGTTGCGCAGCGCGCCGAGGATCTCTGCGCGGCTGGCAGGGTCAAGGTTGTTGGTCGGTTCGTCAAGGAGCAGCACATTGGCCGAGGACGCGACGATCGTGGCCAGGGCCAGACGGGTCTTCTCACCACCGGACAACACCCCAGCGGGCTTCTCCACATCGTCACCGGAGAACAGGAATGAACCGAGGATATTGCGGACTTCCGCGTCATCCATGTCCGGGGCCGAGCTGCGCATGTTCGCCAGCACCGTGCGGGAGGTGTCCAATGTGTCGTGCTCCTGGGCGTAATAGCCCACCTTGAGACCATGCCCGGCGATGACCTCACCGGTGTCCGGCTGGTCCACACCGGCCAGCATGCGCAACAACGTCGTCTTGCCGGCGCCGTTGAGGCCAAGAATGACGACCTTGGATCCCCTGTCGATGGCCAGATCCACATCGGTGAAAATTTCCAGTGAACCGTAGGACTTGCTGAGCCCTTCCGCCGTCAGCGGGGTCTTCCCGCAGGGCGACGGATCGGGGAACCGCAGGGCGGCAACCCGATCGTTCGCGCGCACTTCCTGCAGACCGCTGAGCAGGCGCTGGGCGCGCTTGGCCATGTTCTGCGCGGCGACGGCCTTGGAGGCCTTGGCCCGCATCTTGTTGGCCTGGTCCATCAGGACACCGGCCTTCTTCTCCGCGTTGGCCCGTTCGCGCTTGCGGGCGCGTTCGTCCGTTTCGCGCTGCTCCAGGTACTTCTTCCAGCCAAGGTTGTACTGGTCGATCGTGGCCCGGTTGGCATCCAGGTTGTAAACCTTATTGACCGTTGCTTCCAGCAGGTCGGTGTCGTGGCTGATCACAATCAGTCCACCCGCATGGTTTTTCAGGAATTCCCGCAGCCACGCGATGGAATCCGCGTCGAGGTGGTTGGTCGGCTCATCGAGCAGCATGGTCTGCGCGCCGGAAAACAGAATCCGTGCAAGTTCAACACGCCGGCGCTGCCCGCCGGAGAGGGTCTTCAGCGGCTGGTTGAGGAGCCGGTCCGGTAAGGCGAGGTTTGATGAAATGGAGGCGGCCTCAGCCTCTGCCGCGTAGCCGCCATTGCTGAGGAATTCGTGTTCAATCCGGTCATACCGGGCCATCGCCTTTTCCTGCACGGCGGCGTCTTCGCTGGCCATGTCCGCCTCGGTCTCCCGAAGCTTGGTGATCACGATATCCAGGTTGCGTGCCGAGAGTATGCGGTCGCGGGCCATCTGCTCCATATCAGGCGTCCGCGGATCCTGCGGCAGGTAACCGATTTCACCGCTGCGGGTCACCTTGCCGGCGGCCGGAAGGGCCTCCCCGGCCAGAACCTTTGTCAGTGTGGTCTTGCCCGCACCGTTGCGGCCGACCAGGCCGATCTTATCGCCCTTGTCGACTCGGAAGGACACTTCGTCCATGAGCAGTCGCGCTCCCGCACGTAACTCAAGGTCTTGGACGATAATCAAGGTAGTAGCCTTTCACAGAATGGATGCAGGCCCGGTCGAGGGCATAACAGAACAGATGCGGGCCGGGGGCCGGTAGGTCGGTGCCGCGTGAGTGAACGGACAGCCTCTCCAGTCTACCGACGTTGCGGGCGCCAGGCGGACGCTTTCGCCTGGACCCCGGCCGCAGGAGCCTTACCACTGCACATACTTTGTTCTTCGTTGGGAGAATTCGGCCCGGGTCGGTCATACTTGAACACTGTTCAAGTATGACAAGTATGACCGACCCGGGCAACCTAGTCGGCACCCGACGTGCCGCCGCAATGAAAGTAGAGCCATGACGGATCCAGCACCACACCAAAAGAGCGCGGAGGCTTGGGCTCCCCACCCGGAGACGGCCGGGCCACCACAGACACTCGCTGCGGCAGCCAACACCGCCCGCGCCCCCCTAAACCCGGCGCCCCTGCGACCGGCGTCCCAGAACCCGGGTCCCCTGCAACCGGCGCCGCAGAACCCGGCTCCGCTGAACTCCAGGACACCGAGCGTAAGCGCCCGTCCCCGCGCCGGCTGGAACGCAGCCGATCTGGCCCTGATTGCCGTTTTTTCCGCGCTGATGGCGGCTTCCATCTCCATCCCCGGCATCCCGGTGGGGCCGCTGGGGGTGCCGATCACCCTGCAAACGCTCGCCGTGGCGCTGTGCGGACTGGTGCTCGGGCTCGGTCGCGGCACAGCCGCCGTCGCCCTGTATGTTCTCCTTGGTCTCATCGGACTGCCGATCTTCAGCGGCTTCCGGGCCGGCCCTGCTATTCTGGCCGGTCCCTCGGCCGGGTACATTGTCGGCTTCATTCTCGGCGCAGCGGTGATCGGGGTTCTTAGCCCGTGGGCGCTGCGCCGCCGCGCAAAGCCGGCCTGGCTGTTCGGCGCCGCCTGCCTGGGCATGCTGGTCATCCACGCCAGCGGTGTTGTGGGATTTGTCACCAAAGGGATGGGGCTTTGGCCGGCCATCGTGGCGGATGCTGCCTACTTCCCCGGCGACATCATCAAGAACGTGCTGGCCGTGGCCATCGCACTGACCCTGCACCGGGCCTTCCCCGACATTCTGCTGCGCCGCCGCCGGTGAACCACGTAGCCCTTTGCGGGGCCGGCGTCAGTGTTGAAACCGCTGATGGCAACCTGCGGACGATCCTCAAACCCACCACCGTGGAGCTGACCGAGCAGCGGATCGCCGTGATCGGGGCCAACGGCTCGGGCAAGTCCACCCTGCTGCGCCTACTGAACTCACTGATGCTGCCCAGCTCCGGCACGGTCACCATCAACGGGCTCGATACCCGCACGCAGGGCAGGGCGGTGCGCCGGCAGGTCGGATTCGTTTTCACCGATCCGCTCTCCCAGTTGGTCATGCCAACCCCTTTGGAGGATATAGAACTCTCCCTGCGGCGCGTGCACAAGTCGGCGCCGGAGCGCCGGTCCGCGGCAGCAGGCGTGCTGGAGCAATACGGCCTGGGCGCGCTGGCGGCGAACAGTATTTACGAACTCTCCGGCGGTGAACGGCAGCTGGTGGCGCTGGCAACGGTCCTGGCCGTGCAGCCGAGACTGCTCGTCCTGGATGAGCCGTCCACGCTGCTGGATCTGCGCAACAGCCGATTGCTGCGTTCCCGGCTCGCCGCGCTGCCCCAGCAGCTCATTATGGCCACGCACGACCTTGAACTGGCGCAGGACTGCACCCGGGCATTGGTGGTCGACGACGGCGCAATTGTCTTTGACGGGCCCGCCGCCGACGCTGTGGCCCGGTACCGCAGGATGTACAACTGATGCCGATGGTGCCCCGCAGAAGGTCAGTGCACTGATGCGCGGTCATGCCCATCTGATCGCCGGCTACGTCCCCGGAACGTCATGGCTGCACCGGTCCCCGCTGTGGCTTAAGGCCGTCCTGCTCCTGATCGTCACCGTGCTCTGCTTTGCCACGGGGGATGTCTACGTCACGACGGCGGTCCTGGCCGCCGTCGTCGTGCTGCATTTTGTGGCCGGGCTGCCGCCGGGACGGCTCTGGCGGCCAGTGCGGTTGATGCTGGTCTTTTTGCTGCTGATCGGTGCCTACCAGTACTGGCAGTCGGGGCCGCTGACTGCCTGGCGCGTCGTTGCAGGTATCCTCGCCGCCGTGCTGGCCTCAAATGCGCTGACCGCAACGACAACGGTGGCCGCGCTGCTGGACGGATTGGTGAAGGCCGTACGGCCACTGCGCCGGTTCGGGGCCGATCCGGAACGATTCGCCCTGACGGTGTCCCTGATGCTGCGAAGTATTCCATTCATCATCGGCGCCTTCGATGACGTCCGTGACGCCGCCCGGGCGCGCGGGCTGGAGCGGAACCTGCGGGCCCGCACACTGCCGGTGCTGATCGGGACCGTCGCCTATGCCCGGGCGACGGGCGAGGCTCTGGCCGCGCGCGGTCTGGGCGACGCGGAAGACCGGCGCGTCGGCGGTGCAGGGGATTAGAGCGTTTCCCAGCGGAAGAGGGCTGAGATGCCCATTCCGCCTGCGATGCTGATCATGGCCAGGGCCAACTCGCCCTCCGGCCCGTGGCTCCCTGCCCGGCGCCGGGCCTGGGTGAAGAGCCTGGTCACGGACACCGCGCCCGATGCACCATAGGGATGACCCAGCGCCAGCGCCCCGCCCCCGGCGTTGATTCTGCCGGGGTCCAGTTCCAGCCGGTCCAGCACGGCGAGCACCTGCGAGGCGAACGCCTCATTGAACTCGATCAGCGGCACCGCATCGAGACTGCTGCCGCTCCGGCGCAACAGTTCCCGGGTGGAAGACTCCGCCCCGGCCCCCAGATAGGCCGGTTCGTTGCCGGTGACGGCACTATCCAGAAATACGAGCCCGGCCTGCGCCCCAAGCTCCCGTGCCCGGGCCCGGCTGGTCACGAGCACGGCGGCGGCACCGTCACTGAAAGGGCAGGAGTTTCCCGCAGTGACCGTCCCGCCGGGTACAAAGGCGGCCGGGAAGCGGGCCAGCATGGCCGCGGTCAGCGTCCGGCGCGGCCCCTGGTCCGCCGCGAGCTGGCTGAACGGCACCAGCTCGGCGGTAAACTCCCCTGCGTCCTGCGCCGCCAGTGCGAGCCGGTGGCTGCGCAGGGCATACTCGTCCTGGCGTTCCCGGCTGATCCCGTACCGGCCGGCCACGTTCTCGGCCGCCACGCCGACATCCGTGTCCCCCAGCCACGGTGGCGCGAACTGCGCCCGGTCGAAGAACTCCAGGGACCCGTCCGGCAGTCGGTGGGCACGTGCCGGCGCAGTGCTGATGCTCTCCACACCACCGGCCAGGTACGCCCGACCGGCCCCCGCGGCCACTAGCCTGGACGCCAGCACCACCGCCTCCAGCCCGGAGCCGCACTGCCGGTCCACGGTCAGACCGGGCACGTCCACGGGCAGGCCCGCGGTCAGGGCGGCGAGTCGGGCAACGTTGCCGCCGCCGCCGGTGGCGTTGCCGATGATGACGTCGGCCACACCGTTGCCCGGCAGCCGGCCGTCGGCCAACAGCGCCTGGAGCACCGGCGCCAACAAATCATGTGCCGGGACGTCCCGGTAGGCGCCACCCGCGCGTCCGATGGGTGTGCGGCGGGCGGCAATCACCACCGGCTGGTTATCTCCGCGCATATCAGTGCAGCCGCCGGACACGCGGGTCCCCCGCCACGATCCAGGCCGCGAGTATGCTGCGGCTGACTTTCCCGCCGGCGGTCAACGGCAGCTCGGTGAGGACAAAGTATCCGGAAGGCCGCTTGTACCCCACCAGTGCGGACTCCGCGGCGCGGCGCAAGGCGCCCGCGGTTCGAGCGTCAGCAGTTTTGGGGTCTGCTGGGGCGTCTGCACCGGCGCCACCGGGGCCCAGGACCGCCGCGACGATCCGGTGCCCCCGGTAACCGTCAGGCACCCCGGTGACGACGACGGTCGCGACCGCTGGCGACGACTGCAGCGCCAACTCGACCTCCTGCGGGTAGACATTGTGCCCGGACGTGACCATCATGTCTGAGCGCCGGCCAAGATAGTGCAAGGTTCCATCGGCGTCCAGAAAACCCTGGTCATGCACCGTGCACCATCGGCCGTCGCGGTGGAAGGCGCGGCCGTCGTCGCCCCACAGATATCCGCCGCTGACCAGCTCACTGTGCACATAGATATTTCCCGGCGAGCCCGCCAACTGCTCCTTGCCGGCGTCGTCCCGGATGCTCAGCCGGACGCCGGGAAAGGCGCGCCCGACTGCGGTAGGGGGCAGGCCGCCGTCGTCGGCGCTGTAGCTGTCGCCGGCGCTGTAGCTGTCCCTGGGGCTGTAGCTGGCCCGGCCACCGTCGCTGTAGCTGTCGCCGGCCCGGCCACCGCCGCGGGGGCTGTAGCTGTCCCGGCCGTTTTCGTTGTCCTCGTCCCGGGGCAGCAGCACCGCTGCGACGAAACCAAGCTCCGATGCGCCGAAATATTCATAGATAGCGGCCTTCGGTGCCCAGACCCGTGCGGCCGCCACGGTAACGGCGTCGAGCTTGGCCCCCGCGCTGATGATGCACGTAATACCTGACGCGGAGGTCCCCGCGGCGTTGGCGCGCTCCGCAATCATCCGCAGCATGGCGGGCACCACCACCAGGCGGGTGATGCTGTGCTCCCGGATGGCCTGGAATACCCCCGCTAGGTTGAAGGATGGCAGTGTGAAGAAGGGGGCGCCCGCATAGAGGCACTCCGAGAGGGCATAAAGATTCAGACTTGCCGAGAGCGGGCCCGGGGCGAGTGTCGCGTCCTGCCGGGTGAGCCGAAAGTACTCGGTGCTGCGCTCGAAGGACAGCTGCCAGGACCGGCGGCTGCGGATGAACCCCTTGGGCGTTCCGCTGGTTCCGGACGTGAGCCCGATCAGGAAGCCTGAGTCACCGGGCCCGTCGGCCAGATCATTGCCACCGGTGCTTCCGGCCGTTCCCATCAGCTGATGCACCGCCGAGCGCTGGGTTTCCGGCCAGCGGGGGTCCAGCACAGCGCAGCGTCGTTCCCCCGCGACCGCGGCCGCGAAACGTGCCACGAGGTCGAGGGAATTGGCGAGGCACAGCGCCGTCGTCCCCGCGGTGCCGGGCACCAGCGCCGCCGCTTGAGCGGCCAATTCGGCGTAGCTGAGGCGCTCAGTGCCCACGCCGACGGCGGTCAGGTCCGGTTGCTCCCGGGCCCAGCGTCGGAACTGATTGAGAAAAGGCATCGGGTTCAATCTTAGGTGATGGTGCGGTAGGCGTCCGTGTCAATGCCGGCGGTCGAGTGGCTGCGACCGGCTCCGCCCGGCCTCCAGACGATCAGCCGGCGAGCCCCACCGTCACGGGGTCTGAGGAGGATCGGTACGGAAATTCACGTTAGGGCGCATCGGTGCGGATTCCGGCGTTGGACGGTGAAATTTTTCGGATCTAGGGGTGGCTTACTGGTAGTGACCGCTATTCAAGTGGTCTGTATTCGTCCGATGTCTGGGTTCCGGTTGCGGAGCTATCTTCTGCCAGGGCTTCTATCTGCACGGCGATGCACTCATCACCGCCGGCGTGGCGGGCGGCAGCCAGTGTTGGCTCGTTGCCATCACCGGTACTCTCACCCCGGTCAGTTTGATTGCCGTTGGTGCCTGTCTCATTTCCAGGGTCGGCCGCGGATTTTGGTCTCGACATGGCCGATACTCGCCTGTCACATCGTCGCAGAGAACAGGATGGGTGGAATTGGCTCGTACTTTACCCATTACTTTCGCCGAAAAACTCGCATAGGTTTCGGTTATCTCATCGGTTCGGTTTGGGGGACGAAGATGTCTTTTTCTGTTGTGCGTGAACGCAATTCCATGCCTGCACGGGGCGATCACGTCCCCTCCAAGCGAGGCCCCCGGGGTCGATTCGTTGTCAGGAAGTCGTTGACCGGGGTGCTCACCCTGGGTCTCGTCCTCTCGGCGAGTGTGGGTTTTGCCTCCCCCTCATTCGCGGCGCTCCCAACCGGTGACCCCGCATCGATAGGGGTGTGGGATCCCGGCCCGGCGCAACGAGGCTGCCGATTGGTATCAGTGATCAGGTGTCCGGGTCGGTGGATGTCGGCACCGGGAATCTGATGCTCACGGTGAGGGCTCTTTCTCTGCCGGGAATCAGCGACGATACGGGTGTGGGGATGGTGTTCAATTCCCGCGCCGCCGACGTCCTCTCCTCCGGATCATTTTCGGCGTATGAGTATTCGGGGTGGAAACTCGCTCTTGGCGGTGCGGGCTGGTTGTCGACAACCCCGGCCCGGGGTTGTTCTACACTCCGGAGACGGCTACACGGCCTTGTTCACCCCGGTGGCCGGGTCATCGACGGCGTTCACGGCCCCGGCGGGGGTGAAGGCCGACCTGGTGAAAACGTCCGCCGGGTACAAGCTGACGTCGCGGACGACGGCGCAGGTCATCATCCTGGACGCGGACGGCAAACCGACCTCGGTGGCGGACCGGAACGGGAACACCACGACTATCGCCGACACCGGCACAACCCCGACCTCGGTGCAGTCGTCGAAGGGTGTGGATGGGGCGAGGGCGGCGTCACTGACCTACGTCCCGGAAACCGGGCTGCTGAACGGGGTCACTCAGACCAGTGCCGGAACAACCCGGACCACGACTGTTAGCGGCAACTCTAAACTGTCCGCAGACGGCAATTTGGATTGACCGTTCGCGGCAGTGGTTTTGACCATTGGCTGCAAGTAGTTTTGAACAGCCGCCGGCGGCTCGTGCCGGCTGTGTGTGCTGGGATTCCCTTGTCCATCCCTCGTGTCGCTACGGGGAGAGCCCCTTCCTTCCGGGTGAAATGACGATGCCAATCGTTTCGATTTCACCCTCAAGGGGAAGGAAGGGGCTTGTTGTGAAGTCTCCAGGAGAGTTCATGGAAATTTTAGCTGCTTATGATTTGACCCCGTCATTCTGGGATGCCGCCGTCGTCTGCGGGGTTTCCCATAACACGGTCCGCTCCTATGTGAAGGCCCGCGACGAGGGCCGGCAGGCCCCGATCGCCCGCCAGCGCGGCCGCATCACCGACCCGTTCCTGCCGCAGATGAAGTCCTGGGTGCAGCAGTCCCGCGGCAAGATCCGCGGCGACGTCGTGCATGAGAAAATCGTTGCCCTCGGATACGGCGGTTCGATCCGCACCCCCGCTACGTGCTCTCCGGGTTGAAGTCCGAATACCAGGCCCAGAACACCCGTGTTCACCGGCCTTGGACTGTAGAGCCGGGCCTGTGGCTCCAATGGGACTACGGAGACGGTCACGTCGTGGACGGCGTGAAGACCGAAGGTTATCCAGATCCGCGACGTCCCCGACGAAGTACATCGTTCTTTGGCCGCGGCCGCAGCGGAACAAGGTCTATCCCTGACGAAGTACGCGCTGCTTGAACTTGAACATGCGGCCACACGAGCTCGAGTTATCCGATAATGCCGCCATCATCCGCGAAACACAGGCAAAATTCCGGGGCGGGGCCAGCAGTGATGCCATACACGCAGCGTTGCGCGAGGGCCGCGGCGAGTGAATGTTGTCGACGCCAGCGCCGTTATCGAGCTGATGCCAACAATCTCGATCGGATCGGCTCGGAGACGATGAGCTCGCAGCGCCGCATCTTATTGACAGCGAGGCGACCAACGTTCTTCGACGCCTCCTGCTTTCCGGCACGCTGACCGAAAAGCAGGGTGCGCTGGCGGGTTTTGTCGGCCTGACTTTACGAAGGTTTCCCGCAAAATTTCTGCGGCCAAGGATGTGGGAACTGCGCCATCATTTGAGCGCCTACGATGCTACGTATGTGGCACTGACTGAGATGGTCGGTGCAACCGCAATTTTTGACAACTGATGCACGACTGGCCGACGCCGCCGGTTTGAGATGGGTGGTCCGGGTTCTGTGAGATGGGTGGTCCGGGTTCTGTGACCCGGTGAGGCTTGGGCAGCAAAAAACCGCCGCCTGCCGGAACGATTAACGTCCCGCAGGCGGCGGTTTCCTGGTCCCGAAAGCCGGTCAGATGTTGAAGCCCAGGGCCCGCATTTGGTCACGGCCGTCGTCGGTGATCTTTTCCGGACCCCACGGCGGCATCCAGACCCAGTTGATCCGCCATTCGTCGACCAGGTCGCTGACGGAGTTCTCCACCTGTTCTTCGATGACATCCTGCAGCGGGCACGCCGCCGTCGTCAACGTCATATCGAGCAGCAGCGCGCCGTCGTCGGCATACCGCAGGCCGTAAAGCAGCCCCAGGTCCACCACATTGACGCCGAGCTCGGGATCGATAACGTCCTTGAGAGCCTCTTCGATGTCCTCAAGGTTCGTCTGCGCCGGATTGGCGGGAGTGGTATCGGTCTCAGTCATGATTCCTTCTCGGTTCGGATCCTCAGGAGGGGTTTCAGGCCTGCGCGGCGGCTGGGAGGAAACGATCGTAACCCTCGGCCTCGAGACGGTCGGCCAGCTCCGGCCCACCCTGCTCGGCGATGCTGCCGTCGACAAACACATGGACGAAGTCCGGCTTGATGTACCGCAGGATTCGCGTGTAGTGCGTGATCAGGAGCGTGCCCATGGTGCCGTCCTCGTTGGCGCGCATAACGCCCTCGGAGACAACCTTAAGAGCATCCACGTCGAGTCCGGAGTCCGTCTCGTCCAGGATGGCGAACTTGGGCTTGAACAGCTCCAGCTGCAGAATTTCGTGCCGCTTCTTTTCTCCGCCCGAGAAGCCTTCGTTGACGTTGCGCGAGGCGAACTCGGGCTCGATCCGCAGCTGGGCCATGGCCGCCTTTACGTCCTTGGTCCAGGTGCGCAGCCTCGGTGCTTCGCCGTCGATGGCGGTCTTGGCGGTGCGCAGGAAGTTCGTCACCGTGACGCCGGGGATCTCGACCGGGTACTGCATGGCCAGGAAAAGACCGGCCCGAGCCCGTTTGTCCACGCTCATGGCCAGGACATCTTCGCCGTCGAGCGTGATGGAACCGCTGTCAACCTTGTAGCGCGGGTGTCCTGCAATGGTCGAAGCCAAGGTGGATTTACCGGAGCCGTTCGGGCCCATGATGGCGTGCGTTTCGCCCGAATTGATGGCCAGGCTGACACCCTTGAGGATCGGCTTGTTGCCCTGCTCGGTGTCAATGCTGACGTGCAGGTCCTTGATTTCCAGAGTAGACATACTCTATTTTCTCCTTGTTTAAGCTTCGAGTTCCGGGGCCGCAACCCCGTTAAGAATGTTTTTCACGTCCACGTACACATCCGGGCCGTCCACGGTCAGGTCGAAGACCGGTACCGGCTCGTAGGCCGGTAAGGTCAGCGGCTCACCGGTGCGCAGGTCGAACGAGCTTCCATGCGCCCAGCATTCGATTGTCCGGCCCTCGACGTCGCCCTCGCTGAGGGAAATTTCCCCGTGCGAGCAGGCATCGCCGATGGCGTAAAGGTTGCCTTCGGAGTCCTTCACCACGGCCACCGCGTAACCGTCAATTTCAACGCGCAGCGCCCTCTTGAGGCCCACCTCGTCGACCGTGCAGACGAACTGACCCGCGGGCCGCTCAGCTTCCGAAGGTGCGCTCATTAGAGTGCGCCGGCCTTGAGCTCACGCTCAACCGCATCGCGGAGGCGTTCCTCAAGGGCGGGCACCTTGATCTGCTGGATGATTTCGTTAAGGAAACCGCGGACCACCAGGCGGCGGGCCACATCCTCGGGGATGCCGCGCGCCTGCAGGTAGAACAGCTGCTCGTCGTCGAACCGTCCGGTGGCGCTGGCATGGCCCGCGCCCAGAATCAGCCCCGTCTCAATCTCCAGGTTTGGCACCGAATCGGCGCGCGCGCCCTGGGTGAGAATCAGATTGCGGTTCATCTCGTAGGTGTCAGTACCTTCGGCTTCCTTGCGGATCAGGACGTCACCGACCCACACGGAGTGCGCGTTCTTGCCCTGCAGTGCACCCTTGTACGTGACGCGGGACTTGCAGTTCGGAACGGCGTGGTCCACAAAGATCCGCTGCTCGAAGTGCTGTCCGGCGTCGGCAAAATACAGACCGTACATTTCTACATCGCCGCCCGGACCGCTGAAACGCGCCGAGGGGTTGATCCGGACCAGGTCTCCGCCAAGGTTTACCACCACATGCTTAAGTTTTGCGTCACGGCCGATTTTCATCTGCTGCGAGCTGGCATGCACGGCGCCGTCGGCCCAGTCCTGAATGCTGACCACGGTCAGCTGCGCGCCGTCCTCAACCAGGATTTCCACATTTTCCGAAACCACGGCTGAGCCGCGGTGATCGAGAACGACGACGGCGGCGGAGTTGGCTTGGGCGTGCACGAAGAGATGGCTGGCTGCCGGGGCCTCCCCCACCCCCGTGAGGGTGACGGTGGTGACGTGATCCTCGGCGGTGCCCGCGAAGTCCGCCGGAACGGTGATGACAGTGGCCTCGGTGAAAGCACCCCAGGCGGCCGCGGACACACGATCATCCGGGATACCCGCGGAACCTATGCGAGCGTCGCCGCGGGCCACAGCTTCGACCGTCACGGCGTCCGGCTTCTGGATGCTCAGCCCGGGCGCGGCACCGTCAAGTGCCACCTTATCGAGACCCCGCAGCCGCTTGAGCGGGGTGAACCGCCAGTCCTCTTCACGACCGGTAATGGCCGCGAAATCAGCCGCGTTGTAAGAGGTCAGCCGGCCGGCACGTGAACTGTCCGGGATGCCGGCGCCCGCGCCATGGCTGTGCGACTTGGCGGCCGCACCGCCCAGCGGGGAGTAAACCGGGTTGATTTCGGAGAGCTGCTCGCCCTCCTCGTTCATGCCGGCTATACGCCGCACGTTGCTGGCCGCCTGGGCTTCCGCTGAGGGAGCGCCTATGCGGGCCTTTTCGGCTGATTCGGCAGTTCCTGCCACTGTTTCCTTGGTGAGTTCAGCGTTGGTCATTAACCCACGGCTCCTTCCATTTGGAGTTCGATCAGGCGGTTGAGCTCTAGGGCGTATTCCATCGGGAGCTCGCGCGCAATCGGCTCAATGAAGCCGCGCACGATCATCGCCATGGCCTCGTCCTCCGGCATGCCGCGGGACATCAGGTAGAAGAGCTGTTCTTCGCTGACCCGCGAGACCGTGGCCTCGTGCCCCATCGAGACGTCGTCTTCGCGGACGTCAACGTAGGGGTACGTGTCGGAACGCGAAATGGTGTCCACCAGCAACGCGTCGCAACGAACGGTGTTGGCGGAGTGGGTCGCGCCCTCACGGATCTGGACCAGACCGCGGTAGGCCGACCGGCCGCCACCGCGCGCAACCGACTTGGAAATGATGGAGGACTTGGTATTCGGCGCGATGTGCACCATCTTTGACCCGGTGTCCTGGTGCTGGCCCTCGCCGGCAAACGCAACCGAAAGGGTTTCACCCTTGGCGTGCTCGCCCACCAGATATACCGCCGGGTACTTCATGGTCACCTTGGAGCCAATATTGCCGTCAACCCACTCCATGGTGGCGCCCTCATGTGCAATAGCGCGCTTTGTGACCAGGTTGTACACGTTGTTCGACCAGTTCTGGATGGTGGTGTAGCGGACCCGGGCGCCCTTCTTCACGACGATTTCAACCACGGCGGAGTGCAGCGAATCCGAGGTGTAGATCGGGGCGGTACAGCCCTCGATGTAGTGAACGTAGCTGTCCTCATCCGCGATGATCAGGGTGCGCTCAAACTGACCCATGTTTTCCGTGTTGATCCGGAAGTAGGCCTGCAGCGGGATCTCCACGTGGACACCCTTGGGCACGTAGACAAAGGAACCGCCGGACCAGGCGGCGGTGTTCAGCGAGGCGAACTTGTTATCGCCCACCGGAATGATGGTGCCGAAGTACTCCCGCATGATGTCCGGGTGTTCCTTCAACGCGGTATCGGTGTCGAGGAAGATCACGCCCTGTCGTTCCAGATCTTCACGGAGCTGATGGTAGACCACCTCGGATTCATACTGGGCTGCGACGCCGGAGACCAGCCGGCTGCGTTCGGCTTCCGGGATGCCGAGCTTTTCGTAGGTGTTCCGGATGTCTTCCGGGAGGTCCTCCCACGATTTGGCCTGCGACTCGGTGGAGCGGACAAAGTATTTGATGTTATCGAAGTCAATGCCCGAGAGGTCAGCCCCCCAGGTCGGCATGGGCTTGCGGTCAAAATACTTCAGACCCTTCAGGCGCAGGTCCAGCATCCACTCCGGCTCACCCTTTTTGGCCGAGATGTCCCGGACCACGTCCTCGTCAATGCCGCGTCGGGCGTTGTCGCTGACTTCGTTCTTGTCCGACCAGCCGAACGCATAGGTGCCAATGCCCTCAAGCTCCGGGTTCTTTTCCAGGATGTGCGAAATGGTGGTGTCCTCGACAGCACTCTTTCCGCCTACGTCCTGCGCTAATTGATCCGTCATCATGGCCTTTCTTGCTGATGGTTGGATACTTCCGTTACCGGGCCGGGAGTATCGCGTTCCTTGGTGGTCCGCACCACGATCCGGCCCGTTGGTATGTGGGTTGTACAGACATGGCCGCCGCCCGCCAGAGTGGATAGCCTGCGCACATCCACTCCCAGGAGCCGGGAAAATACTTCGGTTTCCGCCTCGCAGAACTGCGGGAATTCGGCGGCGAGTTCTTGTATCGGGCAGTGTCCCTGGCAAAGCTGCTGGGCGGACAGCGCCGAAGCGCCGTGAATGGTGGCCGACGACGCCACGAAACCGTCGCCGCTGAGCGCGCCGGCCAGGGCGCGCGAGCGTTCTGCGACGTCCTGTCCAGCTGCATCCACCACCGGCAGGTACCGCTGCTCCATGCCCGCGAAGCGCGCCGCGGCGAAGTCCTTAACAGCCGCTGCGCCGCCTACGGCGGAGAGCTGCGCCAGCGCCGTGCGGGCAATTTCCAGATAATCGTCTCCGAGTTCACTCTGGCCGCGTTTGGAAAGCACGTACCGGCGCGCCGGGCGGCCCGCCCCGGTCTTCGCATGGCTCGTCAGCTTCACTTCGATGACACCGTTTTTGGACAGCATGTCCAGATGACGCCGGACAGCCGCCGGGGTCAGCCCCAGCACGGTGCCAAGCTGGACCGCGCTCACCGGCCCGCGCTCCAGTACTGCTGCCAGTACGCGGTCGCGCGTACGCTCGTCACTTTCCGGCGCGCCAGTAACCATGCGCTCCGCCGTGCCGTTCGACGTCGGACTAGCCGGTGTGCCGCGGTCCTGTTCCGGTAGCGGCTGGCCGGGGCGTGTCCTGCCTGCGTGTGTCTTGTCTGCGCCGGCCGGCATTGCCGCTGCGCGGCCTGCCTGCACGGTCGGCCGCGGGGCGAACAGCTGGATGGACGACCCTTTCATAGGCATACCTCCGCTTCCTGCTGGGTTCCGATCACACAATACACAACATAACCATGACCTAATTTAGTCCCGTTGACCAGTAAGGTAAACCTACCCCTGCCCCCATCCGATGCCGGGTGCGAGGCGCACCGGTGGCCAGAGGCTAACTTATCCCTGCCCGGACCCAATGCCCGGCGCGGGGCGTGCTGACCGCGGGCTTGGCTGCTGCCGGCCGCTCCCGTCACACGGTCAGCCCGCTGCGCCCGTCAAAAATGCCTTCAATGTCGGCCCTCCTGAGACCGACCCGTAGTCGCCATCTTCGACGAAGACGGCGACGGCAAGATCTCCCTGCGCGGCGATGATCCAGGCGTGTGTCTTCAGTGGCAGCTCTGTGCCGTATTCCGCCGTGCCCGTCTTCGCCAGTACCGGTCCGCCCGGAACGTCTGCGAGGAATCCGGCATGGCCGCTGATGACCACGGCCCGCATCATGTCGGCTGCCTTCGAAGTGGGTCCCGCCAACGTCGGTGCGTGAGCAGTCGGTGCGGGAGCAGTCGGTGCCTGAGCAGCCGGTGACGGAGCAGCCTGTGCCTTGGGAGAGGCGGTCCCGGAGCCGCCGGGCGCGGGCAGCACCAGCCGGGGCGAGACCAGTCCGCCGTGCACCACCGAAGCGGCCACAGTGGCAATGGACGGCGGAGACACCAGCACCTTGCCCTGACCGATCATGAACGCGGCGTGCTCGGTTCCGACAGCCGACGCGGGCACCGTGCCGAAGAACGCCGGTGCTCCCAACTGCTGGTCGTCAACGCTGATGCCCAACGACGCAGCGGCCGACGCAAGATCGTCCTGCGGCACGGCTGCCTGCTGGGAAATGAACGCCGTGTTGTCATAGCCGTTGCTGCCGGGGCCGCTGGCCGCCGCGACGACGCCGCCGTTAGAGGGCCGGATCGCCACGATAGCGGCGGCGCCAGCCTGGTCCGCGAGAACCGACTCCGCAAGATTCTGCAGCTTCACGTTCAGCGTCGTCACGACCGGCGTGCCCGCCTTCGGCTCGGCGCTGAAAAGAGCCTGCGGCGCCGACGTCTGCTGTGGATCGGCGCCAGTAGCAGGCCCGGGCCCGGAGCCGCCGGCCGGGGCCGGAACGCGGCTCACCGTGATCCCCGGCGTGCAGCTGAGTTGGCCGTTATACTGCTGCTGCAGACCCGATAGCCCGGTGACATCTCCGGCCTACAGCTTTCCACCGGACTTGTCGATCAGCTCAGCTGTGGCATCGCCAACGGTGCCCAGCACAGCACGGGCAAACGTGCGGCTTGGGACGAGCTCCATGGTGTCTTGATGGCGGATGTTCGCGGAATCGCCTCTATCCGAGCGTCGGTCACGGTCCGTGCGGTGTCATCGCGCAGGACCAGCGCCTCGACAAATGCCGCGCTTCCCGCGATGGTCACCTGCTGCGCATAGGTCTCCGGGTCCGCGTCCAAAGGGACCGCCAAGGCCTTCGCTGAGTCCGAGTGCGCTGACACCTCGATATGGGATTTGTCGATGCCGACGCGGATGACCGGCCGCTCCGTGACCAACACGTCTCCCCCGTCCCCGAGAACGTCCGCCGGGTGGGCAGCGACACTGGCGACCTTGAGTGCATCGCGGTTCTGAAAGCCGGGCAGCAACAGGTCCGGTCGCCACGCAACCATCCAGCCGCCGTCGTTCTTGTTCAATTCCGCGCTGGTGCTGTAGTTCCAGTCTCCGCCCTCGAACTTCCACCGCACCTTCAGCGCCGCGGTGGCTTTGCCATCGGCGACCTGGACGTTGTCCACGCTGACCTCGGGCTTGACCGGCAGCGCCGCCCGGGTGGTGGCGCCCAGTTTTTCCGTCACCGCGGCGCCGTCCGCATTCCTAAAATGCACAGCGGTGACGTCCAGGGCGGACAGCTCAGTGGCTCGCCCCCGGATCCCCCGCGGACCGACGTGGGGGCGGACTACGCTGACTACTACGTCACGTAGAATGGCGCTGTGCCCGATTCCGCTGCCCCTGCCCTCGTCATTGACGGACTGATCCGCGACGTCGGACCCATCGCCGCACTGGACGGACGCATGAAACGGATCGTCAGCGGTGTCTACCTGACGGCACGTTTCGGCCAGGTGACGGCACTCCTCGGGGCCAACGGCGCCGGCAAGACCACCACCATTGAATGCGCGCAGGGCCTGCAACGGCGCGACGGCGGCACGATCACCTTGCTGGGCGAAGATCCGGACCGGCCCAGCGCCGCACTGCGCGCCCGCGTGGGCGTCATGCTGCAGGACGGCGGCCTGCCGCCGTCGGCCCGTCCGCTCGCCTTGTTGCACCATGTGGCCGGAATGTATGGGTCGCCGCGCTCCGTCGATGAGCTCGCGGACCGGCTTGGCATCACCTCGTTTGCGGACACCACCATTCGGCGGCTCTCGGGCGGCCAGAAACAACGGGTGGCTCTCGCCGCGAGCCTGGTTGGCAATCCGGAGGTGCTGTTCCTGGATGAGCCGAGTGCGGGGCTTGATCCGCAGGCGCGCCTGATGGTGTTTGAACTGATCCGTGAGCTGCGCGACGAGGGCCTGGCCATCATCCTGACCACCCATCTGCTTGACGACGCGCAGAAACTTGCCGATTACGTCTACATCGTCGACGACGGCGCCACCGTGGCGTCCGGAACCGTCCCGGAGCTGCTCAGCCAGGCCACCTCGGCGGAAGCTCAACGGACCATTACGTTTGAGGCACCGGCCGGACTGGATCCGGGCGCGGCGCTGCGCGCCGGACTGTCGGTACTGGAGACCCGTCCCGGTAGTTACGCGGTAAGCGGGCCGCTGGAACAGGGCGACCTGCTCGCCCTCGCCCAATGGTGGGCCCGGCTGGGCATTATGCCGACGTCCCTGCACCTCGCGTCGCGCTCGCTGGAAGACGTCTTTTTGGCCCTGTCCGGAACGGAGATGCGATGACGCCGGCCGCCGCTACCATACGGGGCGCCTCGGCTCCGGCGCCGCTGGTCCGCCGCGTCCTGCAGCAGGGGAGATATGAAACCCTGACCATGCTGCGCAACGGCGAGCAGCTGATCCTGGCCGTTGTGCTGCCGCTGATGGCGCTGGTGGCCCTGTCGGTCACGCCGCTGCTCGATGGTCTCGGTGCCAGCCGCATCAATATCGCCACGCCCGGTGTGCTCGCGCTGTGTGCGATGTCCACGGCCTTTACCGGTCAGGGCATCGCCACCGGGTTCGACCGCCGGTACGGTGTACTCCGCTTCCTGTCCACCACGCCGTTGGGCAAAGCCGGGCTGATCGCGGGCAAGATGTTGGCCGTGCTGGCCGTGCTGGTCATCCAAACAGCCATCGTTACAGTCGTCGCGCTCTTCCTTGGCTGGCAGCCGCCGCTGGCCGGCGTCCTCCTTGGCGCGCCGCTGCTGGTTCTTGGGGCCCTTTCCTTCACCGCGCTGGGCCTGCTGGTGGCGGGCACCGTCCGTCCCGAGGCCACGCTGGCCATTACCAATCTGCTCTGGATCCTGTTCGGTGCGCTGGGTGGGATTGTGCTCCCGTCGTCCCGGATTCCGGGGCCGTTCTCGGGCGTGGTGGACTTCCTGCCCTCCGGCGCCCTGGGCGGTGCCATGCGTGCTGCGCTGGTGGGCGGCCAGCTGAATATTTTGGCGGTTGTAATCTTATTGGGGTGGTCCGTTCTGGCCGCCGCAGCGGCAATTCGTTGGTTTAAGTGGAGTTGAAGTCGTGACTGTTTTCCAGGAAAAAACCGGACAGATCAAGCAGAGCGCCCGCGGCCTCGGCGGCCGGCTGCCGAACAGGGTTACCCCGGCGCTGCGCCGGCTGTCCGTCGCCTCGCTGATCGGCCAGTCCGTCCTCATCGTCAGCGGCGGTGCCGTTCGGCTGACGGCCTCGGGCCTCGGTTGCCCCACCTGGCCGCGGTGCACCGCCGGCTCGCTGGTCAATACGCCGGAAATTGGAATCCACGGCGTCATCGAGTTCGGCAACCGCACCCTGACGTTCGCGTTGGCATTGGTCGCGGCGCTGATGCTGGTCTTCCTCTGGAATCTGCGGAAGGAACGAAAGGACCTGTTCTGGCTCTCCTTCGGGCTGCTGGCCAGCATTCCGGTGCAGGCCGTGATCGGCGGTATTTCGGTGCTCACCCAGCTCAACCCCTGGGTAGTGGGACTGCATTTCCTGGTTTCCGCTGCCCTCGTGGCCTTTTCCATGCTGCTGGTGAACCGTACCTATGACCGTACCGGGGCGGCCGCGCCCGTGCACCGGCACCGTCCGTCCAAAACGATCAGGCAGTTAAGCGTCGTCGTCGCTGCCTGCACCGCACTGGCCGTGGTGCTGGGAGTCATGGTCACCGGCTCCGGTCCGCACGCAGGGGACGCCAATGCTCCGCGGAATGAGCTGAATCCGGACCTGATCACACGGTTCCATGTACTGCCGGTGTACGTCCTTGTGATCAGCAGCGTAATTCTGCTGATCCTGCTCTGGCGTCGTGGCTCCAACGACGCCTTGCGGGCAGGAGCTGTGCTGCTGATGGCCGCGGTGCTGTTCCAAGGCGCGATCGGTTATGCCCAGCACTTCACCGGTTTGCCGCCGATCCTGGTGGGTTTGCATATGCTCGGCGCGGCTGCGCTGCTGGCCGCTGCAACAAACTTCACCGATCTGGCCCTGTCACGCCGGCGGCGCTAAGCCGCGCCTGAAAGCGGCCCGGGACCGGCACCTCGTTGCGTCCCCGGGAACACCAGTTTCAGTCACCGGAAGCACTCGGTTTGGGTGGTCTGCCCTCCCCGATTACGGTCCAGCCCGCTCCCCTTTTTCGCTCCCAGGAGCACCTGGCGGAAAATGACGGGCATCCCCGAAAATGACGGCTGCGTCCCTTGTCATTTGTGGGGAACGGCGTCCGAAATCGAGCCCGCGGGTGGGGCCGGTGTCATTTCCGGGAAGGCCGTGCGCTAGCCAAACAGCGGCGAGCCGACGAAGGGATCGACGGCGAGGGCCAAGAAGAGCAGCGTCAGGTAAGTGATGGAGCCATGAAAGACCTTCATCGCGCCCTTGTTGGTGACGTCGTCGTGCCTCGCCTGGTTGTACAACTTGTGGGCTTCGGAGAGGAACCAGGCTCCCGCGGCCACGGCCACAGCGGAATAGACGATGCCCGCGCGGCCCAGCGGGATCATCAGCAGCGAGCAGACCACCATCGCCCAGGTGTAGAGGACCACCTGGACGGCCACAATTCTGGAACCGGCAATCGCGCCGAGCATAGGTACCTTGGCCGCGTTGTAGTCATCGCTGTAGCGCATCGACAGCGGCCAGTAATGCGGCGGCGTCCAGAGGAAAATCACCATGAACAAGATGACGGCCGGCCATTCAAGCGTGTTCGTGACGGCCGCCCAGGCGATGAATACGGGCATGCAGCCCGCGGCGCCGCCCCAGACAATGTTCTGCGAGGTGCGGCGCTTGAGGATCAGCGAATAGACCACGACATAGAGGAATATGGCCGCAGCGCCCAATATTCCGGTCAGCGGATTCGCTCCGAACCAGAGCATGACGATGGCGGTGACGGCCAGGACCCAGGAGAAGGTCAGCGCCTCGCGGGGTGAGACGGCCCCGGTCACGAGAGGCCTGTTTTCGGTCCGGTGCATCAGTTTGTCGATATCCCGGTCGATGTAGCAGTTGAAGGCGCCGGAGCTGCCTGCGGCCAGGGCGCCCCCCACCATGGTCCACACCATTAACCAAACGTTCGGGACTGCTCGGGCCGCAAAAAACATGGTCGGAAGGGTCGTGACCAGCAACAGTTCGATCACACGGGGTTTAGTCAGCGCCACATAGGCCTTGACCTTGCCACCGAACCCGAGCCTGCCGGTCAGGCTGGCGGAGGCGATCGGTGTATCAGTTGCACTCACGGAAGGTCACCATGCTCTATCTGCGATGTTTTATCGGCGTTCGGGTGTCAGGAAAATGCTCAAAGCATCCCTATTATCATAGCCGTGATCGCATCGGAAGCATGCAGCGCATGCCGATGCGGGCGAAGCCCCGAGACCTCGGCGCGGTGTCTGCGAGCCAGTCTTTTACAGCGTTATCCAGCGTCCCATTTGGTGTGCGCCGCAGCCTTTGGGGCTAAGCTGGAAAACAGTGAAACGAGATTTGATCCAACATTGATCCAACATTGACTCAGCTTTGATTCAACGGTGAGCGGCGGTTTCCGGCAGGCGATATGTAGGACGTCCTGTGCGGATAGAGATGCCGTGAGGTGTCAGTGCGCCCGAACCGTAATACCCGAATGAGAGGGCCCAGTAAGTGGCACACCTGGAAGAGCAAGAACTGTCATGGACCACATTGGACCAGCGCGCCGTTGACACGGTCCGGGTGCTGGCAGCCGACGCGGTGCAAAAGGTCGGCAACGGACACCCCGGGACGGCGATGAGCCTGGCCCCCGCCGCATACCTGTTGTTCCAGAAGCTGTTGCGGCATGACCCGTCGGATCCGCAGTGGACGGGCCGCGACCGGTTTGTCCTGTCCCCTGGTCACACCTCGCTGACGCTGTACATCGAGCTGTTCCTCTCCGGATACGGTCTGGAGCTGCAGGATCTCGAAGAGCTGCGGACCTGGGGCTCCAAGACGCCCGGGCATCCGGAGTACCGGCACACCAAGGGCGTGGAAATCACCACGGGTCCGTTGGGTCAGGGTCTGGCTTCCGCCGTCGGCATGGCGTTTTCACAGCGCCGGGACCGCGGTATGTACGATCCGGACGCGCCAGCCGGCACCAGCCCTTTCGACCACATGATCTGGGCGTTTGCCTCCGACGGCGACATGCAGGAAGGCGTGACGAGCGAAGCCAGCTCGCTGGCCGGCCATCAGGAACTCGGCAATATGGTGGTCCTCTACGACCAGAACCACATTTCCATCGAGGACGATACGGACATCGCCTTCTCCGAGGACGTATTGAAACGGTACGAGGCCTACGGCTGGCACATCCAGCGCGTCGACTGGACCAAGACTGGCGAATATGTCGAAGACGTCCAGGAGCTGTACTCCGCTCTGCTGGCAGCCAAGGCGGAGACCTCAAAGCCCTCCATTATCGCCTTGCGGACCATCATCGGCTGGCCAGCACCGAGCCTACAGAACACCGGCAAGGCCCACGGTTCAGCGCTAGGAGCGGACGAGGTAGCCGCCACCAAGAAGGTGCTCGGCTTCGACCCGGAGAAGTCGTTCGTGGTGGAGCCGGAGGTTCTGGCACATGCCCGCGAGGTCAAGGTACGCGGTAAGGAACTGCGGGCGGAATGGGAGAAAAACTTCGCTGCCTGGAAGGACGCCTGTCCGGGGCAGAACGAGACCCTCGAACGCGTTGCCGCACGGAAGCTGCCCGAAGGCTGGGACAAGAAGCTCCCCAACTTCGCGGCGGGAGAGGACATCGCAACCCGCAAGGCTTCCGGCAAGGTCCTGAACGCCATCGCCGCCGAACTCCCGGAACTGTGGGGTGGCTCCTGTGACCTGGCGGAATCGACGAATACGGCCTTCGAGGGCGGGGCGTCGTTCATTCCCGCGTCGAAGCAAACCAATCTCTGGAAGGGCAACCCGTATGGGAGGACGCTGCACTTCGGCATCCGCGAACATGCGGCCGCCGCCATAGTCAACGGCATTGTGATGCACAGCAGTTCGCGTGCCTTCTCCGCCACCTTCCTAATTTTCAGCGACTACCAGCGCCCGGCGGTCCGGCTCGGCGCGCTGATGGGCGTCCCCTCCATTTACGTCTGGACGCATGACTCCATCGGCCTCGGCGAGGACGGCCCCACCCACCAGCCCGTGGAGCAGCTCGCCGCCCTGCGCGCCATCCCCGGCCTCGACGTCGTCCGTCCGGGTGACGCCAATGAGGTGGCCATTGCCTGGCGGACCATTCTGGAGAACACCGACAATCCGGCCGGTATTGTTCTGACGCGCCAAAACATACCCACTTTCGCCCGCGGCGAGGGGGATGCGAGCGGTGACACCTTCGGTTCCACCGAGGGCGTGTCCAAGGGCGGCTACGTGCTGGCTGAGGCATCCGAGAGCGGCAGGAGCGTCGCGCCGCAGGTCATCCTGATCGGGACCGGCTCCGAGGTTCAGCTCGCCGTCCAGGCCAGGGAAACACTGCAGGCCGAGGGTGTCCCCACCCGAGTGGTCTCGATGCCTTGCCTGGAATGGTTCAACAAGCAGGATGCACAGTACCGCGAACTGGTTCTCCCGAGTGCGGTCAGGGCACGCGTCTCGGTGGAAGCCGGTATTGCGCAGGGCTGGCACCAGCTGGTCGGGGACAACGGACGCTCGATTTCGCTGGAGCATTTCGGCGCCTCCGCCGATTACAAGCGGCTCTTCCAGGAATTCGGCATCACCGCCGAGGCTGTTGTTGAGGCGGCCAAGGATTCCCTGCAGTCCGTCAAGTCCGGTACCGAGGCACTGAGCAAGACGACGGCGGCGCCGTCCGGCCGCGAGTCGTCCTCCACCGGTGATCAAAACTAATATTTTCCGTCGCGACCCAAGGAGATAGCAGTCATGACAACTCTCAATTCCGAAAAGCCCAGCCTCACCTCCCCCACGGCCCAGCTCTCGGCCGCCGGCGTCAGCATCTGGCTAGATGATCTGTCCCGGGAACGCCTGACCAGCGGCACCTTGCAGAAATTGATCGATGAGAAGGACGTCGTCGGCGTGACGACCAATCCGAGCATCTTCGAGGCCGCCATCTCGGCCGGCAACTCATACGCCGATCAGGTCAAGAGCCTGGCGGCCAACGGTGTCGATGTCGAAACGGCAATTTTCGAAATCACCACCCAGGACGTCGCCGATGCCTGCGACCTCTTCGCTCCGGTCAACGCCGCGACCGACGGCGTGGATGGCCGGGTCTCCATCGAGGTGGATCCCCGCAAGGCATGGGATACCGCGGAAACCATTGCGGAGGCAAAAAAGCTCCACGATAAAGTGAACAAGGCAAACGTCTTCATCAAGATCCCGGCCACGCTGGAAGGCCTGGAGGCCATCACGGCCACCATCGCGGCGGGGATCAGCGTCAACGTCACCCTGATTTTCTCGCTGGAGCGCTACCGCGCCGTCATCAATGCCTACCTGACCGGTCTGGAGCAGGCCAAGGAGAACGGCCACGACCTCTCCACCATCCACTCGGTCGCATCGTTCTTCGTCTCCCGCGTGGACACGGAAATCGACAAGCGTCTGAACGCTTTGGGCACCGACGAAGCCACGTCGCTCAAGGGTAAGGCGGGTCTGGCGAATGCCCGGCTGGCGTATCAGATTTACGAGGAGGTCTTCAGCTCCGAGCGCTGGCAGCTGCTGGCCGATTCCGGTGGGCGCCCGCAGCGTCCGCTCTGGGCTTCGACCGGTGTCAAGGATCCTTCCTACCCGGACACCCTGTATGTCACCGGACTGGTGGCACAGGGTGTCGTCAATACCATGCCGGAGAAGACCCTGGATGCGACTTTCGACCACGGCGTGGTCGAAGGCGATACGGTCACCGGCAGCTATGACGCATCCAACGCGCTGCTGAACGAGCTCGAGAAACTCGGCATTTCCTATAACGACGTTGTAGGGGTTCTGGAGACCGAAGGGCTGGACAAGTTTGTCGCCAGCTGGAAGGAACTCGTGGAGCATGTCAAGGAAACCTTGGAAGCGGCGGCGCCCGGAACGGGAGCCTGAGCGCATGTCGAAGCTTTCCTTTGATGCCGCCGGCGCTGCACGGCAGGCCGTCGGGCGGCACGTTCCCACTCTGGTTGCCGATCGGGTCGCCTCCCGGATTTTCGCCCAGGACACCACGCTGTGGGGCCCCGACGCCGAGTCCGAGGCCTCCGTCCGGCTGGGCTGGGTGGAAGCGGCACGGATTTCCGCTCCACTGGTGGAAGATATCCTCGCCCTGCGCGACGAGCTGAGGTCCGAAGGGGTACATCACATTGTGCTGGCGGGCATGGGCGGATCGTCGCTGGCCCCGGAAGTGATCACCAATACCGCCGGCGTTCACCTGACGGTGCTGGACAGCACGGATCCGGAGCAGGTCCGGGCTGCGCTGTCAAACCGGCTCACCGAAACAGCCATCGTAGTATCGTCCAAGTCCGGTTCCACACTCGAGACAGACTCGCAGCGGCGGGTGTTTGAGCTGGCGTTCACGGAGGCCGGCCTTGATGCCAAGTCCCGGATCATCATTGTCACCGACCCAGGATCCCCCCTCGATGCCTCTGCCCGCGCCACCGGATACCGCAAGGTCTTTAACGCCGATCCGAATGTCGGCGGACGGTACTCGGCGCTTACGGCCTTCGGCCTGGTGCCCTCTGGCCTGGCCGGCGTTGATATCCAGGCACTGCTCGACGACGCCGAGGAGGCCGGCGAGGTGTTGCGGGAGGACGACGACGGCAACATCGGACTTGCCCTTGGCGCGGTCCTGGGCGGCACCGATCCGCTGCGGAACAAGATCGTGATCGTGGATGAAGGCTCCGGGATCGTCGGGTTCGCCGATTGGGCCGAGCAGCTGATCGCCGAGTCCACCGGCAAGCTCGGGACCGGGGTGCTGCCCGTGGTGGCGCAGCCGGACTCCCCCGAAGTCCGGTCCGGGGCAGCCGATGTTCTGGTGGTCCGGCTGGTGGCCGCCGACGCGGACATTGAGATTTCGGGCAACCAGGTGGCCATCGCCGGCGGCCTGGGCACCCAGATGATGACCTGGGAATTCGCCGTCGTCGTCGCGGGACGCCTGCTGGGCATCGATCCCTTTGACCAGCCCGACGTCGAGGTAGCCAAAAAAGCCGCGCGTGGCCTGCTCGAGGGCACCCCGGAAACTGCGCCGGCGGACTTCGTCGATGGTGCAATAGAGGTCCGCGGCGCGCCGTGGCTGGGGGAAGCGCGAACCCTGGAGGAGGCTCTGGCGGCTCTGTTCGGTCAGCTGGGCCAGGACGGCTATCTAAGCGTTCAGGCGTACATTGACCGGGTCGGCCAGGCGCCGTTGGCGGATGTGCGGGACCAACTGTCCGCCGTCATTGGCCGCCCGGTCACCTTCGGCTGGGGGCCGCGGTTCCTGCATTCCACCGGTCAGTTCCACAAAGGTGGCCCCGCCATCGGTGTCTTCCTGCAGATCACGGCGGCGACCGATGCCGACCTGGCCATCCCGGACCAGCCGTTCACCTTCGGTGAACTGATCCAAGCCCAGGCGGCCGGTGACGCGCAGGTACTGGCGTCACACGGTCGGCCGGTGCTGCGGTTGCATTTCGTGGACCGGGCCGCCGGGGTCAAACAATTCACCGCCGCGGTGGCCGTCCTCGCCGGCCAGCGCCCCGACACTCAAGGCAACTAAGAAGACATGCCCGAATCCGCCCTGAACAAGCATCCGAATCCGCTCCGGGACCCCCGCGACCGCAGGTTGTCCCGGGTCGCGGGGCCTTCATCACTGGTGATCTTCGGGGTCACCGGCGATCTTGCCCGCAAAAAGCTGATGCCGGCCGTCTACGACCTGGCCAACCGCGGTCTGCTGCCGCCCAGTTTCGCGCTGGTGGGCTTTGCCCGCCGGCAGTGGGAGGACGAGGACTTCGCCGCCCAGGTTAAGACGTCCGTGATGGCACATTGCCGCACCCCGTTTGTTGAAAGTGTCTGGAACCAGCTGTCCGAAGGCATCCGTTTTGTCCAAGGCGAGTTCGACGACGACGCCGCTTTCGATCGGCTCAAAGACACGATCAAGGAGCTGGACGAGCAGCGCGGCACCCGCGGCAACCATGCTTTTTATCTCTCCATCCCCCCGAAGGCCTTCGAATTGGTCTGCCGCCAGCTCTCCGCGCATGGTCTGGCTCAGGGCGACGGCGATAAATGGCGGCGGGTGGTCATAGAGAAGCCCTTCGGACACGACCTAAAATCGGCCCGGGCACTGAACGAAATTGTCGAGTCGGTCTTTGACTCGGATTCGATCTTTCGTATTGATCATTATCTGGGCAAGGAAACGGTGCAGAACATTCTGGCGCTGCGCTTTGCCAATCAGTTCTTTGAACCACTTTGGAACGCCAACTACGTGGACCACGTCCAGATCACCATGGCCGAGGACATCGGCACCGGCGGCCGTGCGGGATATTACGATGGCGTGGGCGCGGCCCGCGACGTGATCCAGAATCACCTGCTGCAGCTGCTCGCCCTGACGGCCATGGAGGAGCCGATTTCCTTCAATGCGCAGGATCTGCGGGCCGAGAAGGAAAAGGTGCTGGCGGCCGTCAAGCTGCCGGCTGACCTTTCGCGGCATTCGGCGCGCGGGCAGTTTTCCGGCGGCTGGCAGGGCGGTGAAAAGGTCCTTGGCTACCTAGAGGAGGAGGGCATTCCTCCCCACTCCAGCACGGAAACCTTCGCCGCTCTCCGGCTGGATATCCATACCCGGCGGTGGAGCGGAGTGCCGTTCTACCTGCGGACCGGGAAGCGCCTGGGACGCCGGGTGACGGAGATCGCCGTCGTCTTTAAGCGCGCCCCCAATCTGCTGTTTACCGATCACTCCGAGGACGACTTCGGTCAGAATGCCGTCGTCATTCGCGTTCAGCCCGATGAGGGCGTGACCATCCGCTTCGGCTCCAAGGTCCCGGGCACACAGATGGAGGTGCGGGATGTGACCATGGACTTCGGCTACGGGCACGCGTTTACCGAATCGAGCCCGGAGGCGTACGAGCGGCTCATTCTCGATGTGCTCCTCGGCGAACCCCCGCTGTTCCCGCGGCATCAGGAAGTGGAGCTGTCCTGGAAGATCCTCGATCCGTTCGAGGAGTTCTGGGCCGCCGAGGGCGTCCAGCCGGAGGCGTATCAACCCGGAAGCTGGGGCCCGGCCTCCGCCGATGAGCTGCTGGCACGTGACGGAAGGAGCTGGAGAAGACCGTGATAGTAAATCTGCCGGACACCACCACGTCCAAGGTCTCCAAAGAGATCATGTCGATGCGTGAACAGGGCGGCGTTGTCACCTTGGGCCGGGTATTAACCCTCGTCGTGATCACCAAGAGCGGCTACGAGGAAGACGCCATTGAGGCCGCCAACCTGGCCAGCCGCGAGCATCCCTGCCGGATCATCGTTCTCGGGAAGGCGGACCAGAAGGCCGGAACCCGCCTCGATGCGCAAATCCGCGTCGGCGGCGATGCCGGCGCCTCCGAGGTCATCCTGCTGCGCGGCTCCGGTGAATTGGCAACGCAAAGCGAATCTCTGGTCTCGGCCCTGCTGCTGCCGGACGCGCCGATCGTGGCCTGGTGGCCGCATGGCATTCCGGATTCGGCTTCGGCCAGCTCCATCGGCCGGATTGCCCACCGGCGCATCACCGATTCGGCCAATGAACCAGATCCGCGGGCGGCACTGAGGCACATCGGCGCCACCTACACACCAGGCGACACCGATCTCGCCTGGACCCGGCTGACCAACTGGCGGATCCAGCTGGCCGCCGTTTTTGACCAGCTCGACAACGAACCCGTCACCGCGCTGACCGTGGAAGGCGCCTCCGACTCCGCCAGCACGCTGCTGCTGGCCGCGTGGCTGCATGCGGCGCTCGGGGCCCCGATCACGGTCGTTTCCGACCCGGCGGGCACCGGGATCCGCCGGGTTGTGATGGAACGGGCCGGCGGCAACGTCGAGCTCAAGCGGCCCGGAACGGTGGAAGCTATCCTCACCCAGCCCGGCCAGCCCGACCAGCGGATCTCGCTGCCGCGCCGGTCCTTGCAGGACTGCCTGGCCGAGGAGCTGCGCCGGCTGGATCCCGACGAGGTGTTTGGCGAGGTCATTACCGACGGGCTGGCGAAGCTGCTGGACCAGACCGAGGACGCCGTCGTATGACGTCCAATGTGCGGATCAATATCCACCCGACCTTCGAGGTGCTCGCGGCCACCACAGCCGCGCGCCTGATCACCCGGCTGCTTGACGTGCAGAGTGATCGCGGTGAGGCCACGGTTGTCCTGACGGGCGGCAGTGTGGGCATTGCGACCCTAAAGGCGGTGGCGGACTCGCCCGCCTATCCCGCCGTGGACTGGTCGAAGGTCAATTTCTGGTGGGGGGACGAAAGGTTTGTTCCTGCCGACTCCACCGAACGAAATGGTGTCCAGGCGCAACATGCGCTGCTGGGGCGAATTGGTGCCGATCCGGCCCGGGTCCACCAAATGGGCGCCTCGGATCATTTTCCGGATGTGAACGCGGCGGCAAACGACTACATCCGGGAGCTTGCCGCCGCCGCGCTGGCCGAACACCAGCTGTATCACGAACGTCCGGATGAAAATCCCGCGCCCGCGTTGCCGCGCTTCGACGTGCTGCTGCTGGGTATTGGACCCGACGCCCATATCGCGTCGCTCTTTCCGGAAATGGCGGGAATCCGGAGCACCGACGCGAACGTCGTAGGTGTCACCGGTTCGCCAAAGCCGCCACCCATGCGCGTGTCACTGACGTTGCCCGCCATCAGCTCCGCCGCGGAGGTCTGGCTCGTTGCCGCCGGCAGCGACAAGGCTGGCGCGGTGGGCCTGGCCCTGGCGGGCGCCAACCCGGTGCAGGTGCCGGCAGCAGGACCACGGGGACGGTCCAAGACGCTGTGGCTGATCGACCAGGATGCCGCGGCAAAGGTGCCCGAGCAGCTCACCGTCCGCCAGGACCGCTAGCGGGCTGCGCCTTCAGTCCGATCCCGGAAGGGCCGCGCCTCCCCTAGGCAGCTGAGTGCCAGATCCTAGCTGGACTGACGGTGCTTGGCCAGCGCCACGCTGAGCAGTTCCTCGCCTTCTTCGGCTGTCCGCCGTTCCTTAACGTAGTCAAGGTGACTCTTGTAGAGGTCCCCCGCCCCTGCTCCGTCGGCGAGACCCTGCGTGCTGGAGGCTTTCTTGCCGCAGCGGATGCAGTCCCAGTACACCGGGATTTGTGCCTGCGGCAGTTGCGCGAAGACGGCGATGGTCTCGTGCCCGCTGGCGCACCAATAGGAAATCCGGATGCGGGCCACAGGCTCCGCATCCGGATTGTCGTTTCTAATGGGTGAGCGGCCTCCGGCCGTCACGCCCACTCGGGTACCGCTGAAACCGCCGCTGATATGAAGCACCGCAAAACTCCCTGCACTGGGGAATGGCTACCTGTGCTGATTATACAGGCTGCGTATCTTCTCCGTCAGGTCGCTTCGGGGCGTCGAGCTCCGGCAGGGCCGGGCATGGCGACCTGCCAAACACCTGGTGTCAGCCGGTAAAGCGCATGACCAGGCCGAGTCCCACAATGACCATTCCCCAGATCAGGCCAAGGACGACCGTAAAACGGTTCAGGTTGCGTTCCGCCACTCCCGACGAGCCCAGACTCGAGCTCATGCCGCCGCCGAACATATCGGACAGGCCCCCACCCCTGCCCTTGTGCAGCAGGATCAGGAAAGTCAGCAGCAGGCTGGTGATACCCAGCAGAATCTGCAGCACAATTTGGAGAGTTTCCACGACGGCCTTTCAGGATGTCCAGGGAAAGAACAGTTTAAACAGCGGGATGTCCCGCCGGGGCGGAGGACGGGGTGCCTAGCTCGTGCGTTGGGCGGTCGTTCGTCAGTCGGTCAGCAGGTGCTTCTCGAACCTGACAATATTAGCAAACTCTGCCGCGTCCAGGCTTGCCCCGCCGACCAGCACGCCGTCGACGTCGCGTTCCTTCAGAATAGCTGCCGCGTTGTTGGCCTTGACCGACCCGCCGTAGAGCAGGCGCACCTTGGCCGCGGTGCCGCCGTCGAACAGTTCGGCCAGCTTCGCGCGGATCGCGGCACACATTTCCTGAGCATCCTCCGGGCCGGCCACTTCACCGGTCCCGATGGCCCAAACCGGCTCGTAGGCGATGACCAGTTCGGCCGTCTGCTCGCTGGACAGCCCCGCGACGCCGCCACGGATCTGGTTCAGCGTGTGTTCCACGTGCGTACCTGCCTGACGGATCTCCAGGCCCTCGCCGGCACACAGGATCGGCGTCAGCCCATGGCGGTAGGCCGCCTTGACCTTGCGGTTGAGCAGCTCATCGGATTCGCCGTGGACACTCCGTCGTTCGCTGTGCCCGACCAGAACGTAACCGCATTCCAATTTAGCCAGGAATGCCCCGGAGATGTCGCCGGTATAGGCCCCGGAATCCTCGGGGGAAAGATCCTGCGCGCCGTAGCCCAGCTTAAGCTGATCGCCTTTGACCAGGGTCTGCACCCCGCGCAGATCGGTGAAGGGCGGGAAAACGGCCACTTCAACACGGCTGTAGTCGTGGCGTGCATCGGAGAGCGTCCAGGCCAGCTTCTGTAACAAGGTGATGCCCTGGACGTGGTCCATGTTCATCTTCCAGTTGCCGGCAATCAGTGGCTTGCGGTCGAAGTTTCCGTTGGTCGAGGTGGTCATCGCTCTCTCCAAAATCTCAAAATGTCACGGTTTCTCAAAACGGTTTCATACATCCGGCTTCACACACACGCCCTGTTATACCGACGTCGTGTCCTACATACGTCCTGTCCGGGGGCATCCAGAACGCCCGCCGTACCGGCGGCGGCGCGTGCAGCTGCACGCGGCGCCGCCGGTACGGTGGAGATTTGTCAGGCCGTCAGTGGTCCAGCGCCGTGAGGCCGGGCAGTTCTTTGCCCTCGAGGAACTCGAGGCTGGCGCCTCCCCCGGTGGAGATATGTCCGAATTGGTCATCGGCAAAGCCGAGGGTGCGGACGGCCGCCGCGGAGTCACCGCCGCCGACGACGGTGAAGCCGCCTGCCGCCGTGGCCTCGGTCAGGGCCTGTGCCACCGCGCGTGTGCCTTCGGCGAAGGCCGGGAATTCGAAGACACCCATGGGACCGTTCCAGAACACCGTCCGGGCGCCGCGGATTCGCTCCGCAAAGGCTGCACCGCTTTCGGGCCCAATGTCCAGGCCGGGGCAATCTGCCCCCAGCGAGCCGCCCTCCATGCCGTCGGCGGGAACCACCTCGTGGTCCGCGTCGGCGGCGAACTTTGCCGCGACCACGATATCCGTGGGCAGCACGAAGGTGGTGCCGGCACCTGCGGCGCGTTTGAGATATTCCTGGACGGAGGGAATCTGGTCGGTCTCCAGCAGGCTGGACCCGACCTTGAACCCCCGCGCGGCGAGGAAGGTGAACACCATGCCGCCGCCGACGAGGATGGAATCGGCCTTGCCGATCAGATTGTCGATCACCGCAAGCTTGTCGGAAACTTTGGAGCCGCCCAGCACCACAACATAGGGCCGGGGCGTATCCGTGGTCAGCTTTTTCAGCACGTCAAGTTCGGTGTGCACAAGCTCGCCCTGGTAGGACGGCAGGAGCTTAGCGATGTCGTAGACGCTGGCGTGTTTGCGGTGCACGGCACCAAAGGCGTCGTCGACATACGCGCCGTTGTCGCCGGTAAGAGCGGCAAGCTCACCCGCAAATGCGGTGCGGGCGGAATCGTCCTTACTGGTCTCTCGCGCGTCGAAACGCACATTCTCCAATACCAGCACTTCGCCGTCGGCCATCCCGGCCGAAAGCGTGCGGGCCGAATCGCCCGCAGTGTCCGCCGCAAGCGTCACCTGCACCGACTCGGCGGTGGCCAGCTCCGCCAGCCGGTCCACGGCCGGCTTGAGCGAATACTTCATCTCGGGGATTCCCTTGGGCCTTCCCAGATGAGCACAGACCAGTACACGGGCACCGGCCTTGGCCAGCCGGGATATCACCGGGAGCGAGGCTTTAAGGCGCCCGTCATCGGTAACGGAACGATGGTCATCCGGTCCGTCCAACGGTACGTTCAGGTCACTTCTGACCAGAACGTACCGTCCGCGGACACCATCAGCGAGCAGTTCGTCGAGGGTGTGTAAAGTCATTCGTCTACCCTAGCCCAGCCTGGCTGCGACAAGCTCCGTCAGGTCAACGAGGCGGTTGGAGTAACCCCACTCATTGTCGTACCAACCGACCACCTTGACCTGGTTGCCGATGACCTTGGTTAGACCGGAGTCGAAGATGCAGGACGCCGGGTCCGTCACGATGTCCGACGACACAATCGGATCCTCGGTGTAGACCAGATAACCCGAGAGCTTGCCCTCGGCGGCGGCGGACTTATACGCCGCGTTGATTTCGGCGACGCTTGCCTCCCGGCTGAGCGTGACGGTCAGGTCTGTCGCCGAACCCGTGGGGACCGGGACGCGGATGGCGTAGCCGTCCAGCTTCCCCTTCAGCTCGGGCATGACCAAGCCGATCGCCTTCGCGGCGCCGGTGGACGTCGGGACCATGTTGATGGCGGCGGCGCGGGCGCGGCGGAGATCCTTGTGCGGGCCGTCCTGCAGGTTCTGATCCGCGGTGTAGGCATGCACGGTGGTCATCAGGCCGCGTTCGACGCCGAAGTTGTCCACCAGTACCTTTGCCAGCGGGCCGAGGCAGTTGGTGGTACAGGAAGCGTTGGAGATGATGTTGTGGGCAGCCGGGTCATACCCGTCATCGTTGACGCCCATCACGATCGTGATGTCCTCACCGGAGGCAGGAGCGGAGATCAGTACCTTCTTTGCGCCGGCATCGATGTGCTTTTGTGCATCGACGGCCTTGGTGAAGAAACCGGTGGATTCAACAACGATGTCCACACCGAGCTCGGCCCACGGCAGATTGGCGGGGTCACGCTCGGCCAGAACCTGGATGGTTTTCCCGTTAACGACCAGGTGCCCGTCCGCAACCTCGATGCTCGCCTTCAGGCGACCGGTTACGGAGTCGTACTTGAGCAGGTGGGCCAGCGCTTCCGGACTGGTCAGATCGTTGACGGCTACGATCTCCAGATCCGCACCCTGTTCCAGTGCCGCACGGAAGTAGTTACGGCCGATACGACCGAAGCCGTTGATACCAATACGAGTAGTCACTTCTATCTCCTTAGTGCACCCTCAAGCACACCTAGTCCGGCCGGATCTTGCTGATCCGGCCATCAACTAACAGTTCCCGCACGCCGTTGGGCAGAGATGGTTTCCAATTGCGGCGGGCGACCGACCGCACGACCGAAGGCTATCTGCCTTCCGTGACCTATCTTACGTTTAGGATCGCCCGCCCCGGCAATCATGGGGGCGGGCGTCCATATAATGAGCAGTCCGGACTAGAGGACGATCAGGCCGGTCGCGTTGGCTCGCGCGCCGTCGAAACGCCGCGCCACATCGACCCAATTGGCGATGTTCCAGAAGGCCTTGACGTAGTCGGCCTTGACGTTGACGTAGTCGAGGTAGAACGCGTGCTCCCACATATCCAGCATCAGCAGCGGCGTGGTACCAACCGCCACGTTGCCCTGCTGATCGTAAAGCTGCTCAATGAGCAAATTGCCGCCGATCGGCTCGTAGGACAAAAAGGCCCAGCCGGAACCCTGCAGACCCAGCGCAGCGGCGGTGAACTGCGCGCGAAAGGCGTCGAAGGAGCCGAAAGCATCGTCAATGGCCGCCGCCAGCTCGCCCACCGGCTTGTCGCCGCCGTCCGGGGACAGGTTGTTCCAGAAGACCGAGTGATTGACATGGCCGCCGGTATGGAAGGCAAGGTCCTTGGAGAGTTGGTTGATGTTGCCGAAATCGCCCTTCGCGCGGGCTTCGGCCAGCTGGGCCATGGCCTTGTTGGCTCCTGCAACGTACGCCGCGTGGTGCTTGCTGTGATGCAGCTCCATGATGCGGGCGGAGATATGTGGCTCCAGCGCTGCATAGTCGTAGGGCAGATCGGGAAGTGTGTACTCGGTCACGATTCCTCCGTAGCGGATTGTTTATCTCGTAATACTTTGTGTATCCGGATACCGCGCGGGGTTAATCGCCGCGCTGTATCCAAATTCTGTGCTGTTGAAATGCCGGCTGCATTGCCGTCCTGCCGCGCCCGGCGTCTTCCGACCTAACCCGGGGCAGGTCCGGGCATTTCCAACTCTTTCATACTTAGCCGATAATTCAAGGACCGCTCTCCGCGGGCACCGGGCTATCCCTCGGGATATCCTCGGGTCATTCGTCAAGCATCTCGAAAGTAACGTTCGCCTCGGTGCCCGGAATTCCTGTTTCGATGGCTTTCCTGTCCGCCATCGCCAGCAACCGGCGGATCCGTCCGGCGATGGCGTCCTTGGTCATCGGCGGATCCGCCAGCCGGCCCAGCTCATCCAGACTGGCCTGCTTATGGGCCACCCGCAGATCCCCGGCGTATCTAAGGTGGTCCGGGACGTCGTCGCCGAGAATTTCCAGGGCGCGGTCCACCCTGGCCCCGGCGGCAACGGCCGCCTGAGCGGAGCGGCGCAGATTGGCGTCGTCAAAATTAGCCAGCCGGTTCGCGGTGGCGCGGACTTCCTTGCGCATCCGCCGTTCCTCCCACACGAGCAGCGCCTCGTGCGCGCCCATCCGGACCAGGAGCGCGGCAATGGTGTCACCGTCCCGGATGACAACCCGGTCCACGCCGCGGACTTCGCGTGCCTTGGCCGCAATGCCGAGCCTCCGCGCGGCTCCGACCAGGGCAAGCGCCGCCTCGGGACCGGGGCAGGTGACTTCCATCGAGGATGACCGGCCAGGCTCGGTCAGCGAGCCGTGGGCCAGGAAAGCGCCGCGCCAAACCGCCTCCGCATCGGCGGCCGAACCGTTGACGACGACGGAGGGCAGGCCGCGCACCGGCCGGCCCCGGGCGTCCAGCAGGCCGGTCTGTCTTGCCAGCGCCTCGCCGTCGCGCACCACCCGGACAACGTACCGGTTACCGCGCCGCAGACCTCCGCCGGAGACGACGGTGATCTCGCTTTGCTGGCCGTAGATTTCCGCGATCGCCGCGCGCAGCCGCCGCGCGGTGGAGGCCAGATCCACTTCGGCCTCGATCACGATCCGGCCGGAAATGATATGCAGCCCGCCGGCGAACCGCAGCAGGGCCGAAACCTCGGCCTTGCGCACCGATGATTTCTTAATATCGAGCCGGGAAAGTTCGTCCTTCACTGCCGCTGTCAGCGCCATGGTGCTTTTCCTAACTACCCTGAGAACGGACTACCCCGACAAGAAACTACCCGGACAAGAAACTACCCTGAGAAGAGATCCTGATAAGCCGCAGCGAGGCGCAATGGATCATGCACCGCCCGACCACCGGACGCCCCCACTTTACCGAAGACAACCTCTGCACCCAGCATCGAGGCGGTCCGCTCGAAGTCGGCAAGATCGGAAACCGATGACGGATCGGCGAGCACCACGTCCACCCCGAACTCCGGCGCGTAGCGGTGGATCACCCGCAGGTGGTCCGCCGCGTTCATGCCGGTGGTCTCTTTGTCATTGACGTCGAGATTCATCGTGATGCACCGCTTCGCGGGCGTGTCACAGAGCGACTGGCGCAGTTCCGGCAGCAGCAGATGCGGCAGCACGGAGGTATACCAGGATCCAGGGCCCAGCACCACCCAATCAGCCAATTCAATAGCGGTCAGTGCCTCCACACAGGCGGGCGCGTCGGCGGGAAGCAGCCGGACGTTCTCCACCTCGCCGGCCAGGGCCAATGTTGCCTGACCGGTGATGGTCCTACTGCGCCGGGAACCGTCAGCGGCGATCTCCATTGCGTCGCCCTGGATCGTCAGCGGCACGCTGGCCATCGGCAGCACCTGGCCGCGGGCTCCGAGCAGCGCCCCGGCCCACTGCAGCCCGGCGACCGGGTCGCCGAGCAGCTCCCAGAGCGTGACGATCAGCAGATTCCCCATCGCGTGGCTGTCCAGCGACCCCTTCACGCCGGGCCGCGAGGTGAACCGGTGCTGCATCACGTCCCGCCAGGTCCGGCCCCAGTCGGTGTCGTCGCACAGCGCCGCCAGCGCCATCCGCAGGTCCCCCGGCGGCAGCACCCCCAGTTCGTCGCGCAGCCGGCCGGAGGAGCCACCGTCGTCGGCGACGGTCACCACCGCGGTCAGTTCGGTGGTCAGCAACCGCAGCGCGGACAATGACGCCGACAGGCCATGGCCTCCGCCGAGGGCGACAACGCGTGGTTCCGGGATGCCCGCCGACAGATTGCCCGACGGCGGAATCAGCGGAAGCGGGCCCGTCAGCACGGCCACTATTCGCGTCCCAGATCACGGTGGCGGGTGCTGACCGTAACCCGTGGCTGTTGGGCAAGACGCTTAGCCAGCTCCACGGCTACGGCCACCGAGCGGTGCTTGCCCCCGGTGCAGCCGACGGCAATGGTGGCGTAATGCTTGTTTTCCCGTCGGTAGCCGGCCAGTACCGGCTCCAGCGCGTGCACGAACCGGTCCACAAACTCATTGGCATGGTTTTCCACCAGCACGAAGTTGCTTACGTCCAGGTCCAGTCCGGTGTGCGGACGCAGCTGGGGTACCCAATGCGGATTGGGAATGAAACGGACGTCGGCCACATAGTTGGCGTCGACGGGCAGGCCATACTTGAAGCCAAAGCTCATAACGGTCAGCCGCAGCACCACCGGTCCGGTTTCGGAGAAAAGCTCGGTGACGGCCGAGCCCAACTCGTGCACGTTCAACGTGGAGGTGTCCAGGACCATTTCAGAGGCGGATTTCATCTCCGCGAGCAGCTCGCGTTCCGCCGCGATGCCGTCCAGCATCCGGCCGTCCTGCTGCAGCGGGTGCGGGCGCCGGCCCTGCTCGAAACGCCGGACCAAAGTCTCATCATTGGCGTCAAGGAACAGCACGCGGAAGGTGATGCCGCTGGCGGACAGGGCATTGAGTGAGTCGCGGATATCCGAAAAGAGGGCCTTGCTGCGCACGTCGACCACGACGGCGAGCTTAGGCAGGGCCTGCGGCATCCGGGACATCAGCTCGGCCAGCGTACCCAGCATCTGCGGCGGGAGGTTTTCCACTACGTACCAGCCGTGGTCCTCCAACGCGTTTGCCGCGGTGCTGCGTCCGGCGCCTGACATGCCGGTCACCACCAGCAGCTCCGATTCGACGGGTTTAATCGGGGTGAGAGCTGCGTCTGCGGGTAGCCGTGCCGAACTGTGCTCCGTCATCAAGCGGTCCTGTCCCTTGCAATGATTCGTGGTCCCTTTAGCCTACCTAGGATTCCAGAACTTCGCCGGTGCTCATATTGACGACCGGAGCCACGGTGGCGGCGCCCTCGGGCGGGTGCAGGGTGCCATAGACGGCGGCCGCCAGCACCGGGCCGATGCCCTTGAGCTGAGCCAGTTCATCCGTGGAGGCCAACTTGATTTTCCGCACCGAGCCGTACGATTCCAGCAGGAGCCCGCGCTTGGCCGCGCCCAGCCCCGGTACCGCATCCAGCGCCGACACAGTCATGGACTTTCCGCGCTTCTGCCGGTGGAAGGCGATGGCGAAGCGGTGCGCCTCGTCACGGATCCGCTGCAGCAGATACAGTCCCTGCGAGGTGCGGGGCAGAATTACCGGAAAATCGCTGTCCGGCAGCCAGACCTCCTCCAGCCTCTTTGCCAGCCCGACGACGTAAACGTCGTCGATGCCCAGGTCCACGAGTGCGCGGGTGGCGGCGGCCACCTGGGGCTGGCCGCCGTCGACCACCACCAGGTTCGGCGGGTAGGCAAATTTCGGCTGCACTCGCATCTGATCCGCAAGCGGGCCTGAAATTTCGCCCGACACCGTCGCCCCGCTGCGTGCGGTCTGTTCCTTCAGATAATGCCTGAACCGCCGGGTGACCACGTCGTACATGGACGCGGTGTCGTCAACCGCCGCGTCCCCGGTAATGGCGAACTTGCGGTACTCGGATTTTTTGGCAATACCGTCCTCGACGACCACCATAGAGGCCACCACATTCGTGCCCTGCACATGCGAGATGTCATAGCACTCGATCCGCAGCAGTGCCACCGGCAGGTCAAGGGCCTCCTGCAGCTCCTGCAGCGCCAGCGACCTGGCCGTCAGATCCCCGGCGCGGCGGGACTTGTGCAGCTTCATCGCCTGCTCGGCGTTCTGCCGTACCGTCTCCATCAACGCCGCCTTATCCCCGCGCTGCGGTACTCGGATCTCCACCTTGGAACCGCGCAGCCCGCTCAGCCAGACGGCCAGCTGATCGCCGTTGGATGGCTGCTCGGGCACCAAAATCTGGCGGGGAATGCCGTCCCGGTTGGAGTCGTCGTCGCCGTAGACCTGCTGGAGCAGGTGCTCGATCAGCTCGTCCGGCGTCGAGTCCTCCACCTTTTCAACGACCCAGCCCCGCTGACCACGGATCCGGCCACCGCGGACGTGGAAGACCTGCACGGCGGCCTCCAGCTCGTCCTGGTGCACGGCAAAGATGTCCGCATGGGTATCCTCGGGCAGCACGACGGCATTGCGCTCAAAGACCTTCCGCAGGGCCGCAATATCGTCCCGCAGCCGCGCCGCCTGCTCGTAGTCCAGCTCCGCCACGGCCGCGGCCATCTGACGTTCCAGTTTGGCAATAAACGGCTTGGCCTCCCCGCCCATGAAGGCGCAGAATTCGTCCGCCAAGGCTCGGTGCTCCTCGGGGGTCACCCGACCTACACAGGGTGCGGCGCACTTGTCGATGTAGCCCAGCAGGCAGGGTCGTCCGCTCCGCTGCGCCCGCTTGAGCACACCGGGGCTGCAGGTCCGCACGGGAAAGACCCGCAGCAGGGTATCAACCGTCTCCCTGATGGCCCCGGCGGTGTACGGGCCAAAATATCGGACGCCCTTGCGCCGCTCACCGCGCATGACCTGGACCCGCGGGAATTTTTCCCCCAAGGTCACGGCCAGGTACGGGTACGACTTGTCGTCCCGGAAGGCCAGGTTATAGCGCGGATTGAATTCCTTGATCCAGGTCCACTCCAGCTGCAGCGCCTCCAGCTCGCTGCCCACGGTGGTCCACTGGACGCTGGCAGCCGCGTGCACCATTGCATAAGTCTTGGGCAGCAGGGTTAGCGGATTGGCAAAATACGAGTTCAGCCGGGAGCGCAGGTTCTTGGCTTTGCCCACATAAATGACACGCCCGTGTTCGTCCCGGAAACGGTACACACCCGGGTCGGTGGGGATGTCGCCCGGTTGAGGCCGGTAACTTGCTGGATTTGCCACGATTCCATTCTAAAGTAGCCAACGAATGCGGCCGGGATCGGCCGACGGCGGCGGTGACGCACTGACGATCCGTGCCGGTCTCAAAGACCCCCGCGGGCCGCGTCAAACTGCACCAGCCGTGCGTTCAGTTCGACCAGCAGCGCGGGCGCGTCGGCGACGACGACGGCCGCACCCGCTGCGCTCAGCTCGCCGTCGAACGCAAAACCCCACAGCACACCCACGCAGGCCAGCGAGGTCGCAGCCGCGCCGAGCACGTCCTGATCGCGGTCCCCCACCATGACCGGACGTGCCGGAACGCCTGCGCCGGAGCCCACCGTGCCGAGTGCCTCAGCGCCGAGTGCCTCGACCGCCGCAGCGATGATACCGGCCTTGCCGCTGCGGTAGCCGGGTCCCCGGGCAGCAGGGTTTCATCGTCCGACGATCCAAAGATATGGGCAAAATAACCGTCCAGGCCGTGGGCCTGCAGCACTGTCCGGGATCGACGAGCGTTCCATCCAGATCAAACAGCACGGCGTCACAGAGCGGAGCGGGGGCGGTAGAAGTCACCGGCCCAGTTTGGCACTTTCCGTGTCGTCGTCTTAATCTGCATGCCGCAGCGGGAATGGATCATGAGCCCGTCAGTTTACGGCCAGCGCCTCGCGCAGGAATGTGGCGGTATAGCCGGTGGTCGAGGCGGCCACCTTTTCGGGTGTTCCGGTGGCCATCAGCAGCCCACCGCCGGACCCGCCGTCGGGCCCCAGATCCACAACCCAGTCGGCACTCTTGATCACATCCAGGTTGTGCTCGATGGTGATCACGGTGTTGCCCTTGTCCACCAGTCCCTGAAGGACCAGCAGCAACTTGCGGATATCCTCAAAATGCAGCCCGGTTGTTGGCTCATCGAGCACGTATACGCTGCGTCCGTTGGACCTCTTCTGCAGCTCCGCCGCCAGCTTCACCCGCTGGGCCTCCCCACCGGAGAGAGTCGTGGAAGCCTGGCCCAGCCGAACATAGCCGAGTCCGACGTCGACCAACGTTTTCAGATGGCGGGCAATCGGCGCGAAGGCGGCGAAAAAATCCGCTCCTTCTTCGATCGGCATGTTCAGCACATCCGCGATCGATTTGCCTTTGTAATGGACCTCCAGTGTTTCGCGGTTATAGCGCGCCCCATGGCAGACCTCGCACGGGACGTACACATCCGGAAGGAAGTTCATCTCGATCTTCAGCGTGCCGTCGCCGGAGCACGCTTCGCAGCGGCCGCCCTTGACGTTGAAGGAGAACCTGCCCGGCTGGTAGCCGCGGACCTTGGCCTCGGTGGTTTCGGCAAAGAGCTTTCGGATATTGTCGAAAACGCCGGTGTACGTGGCCGGGTTGGAGCGCGGTGTCCGTCCGATCGGGCTCTGGTCCACATGGACCACCTTGTCCAGATGTGCCAGCCCATCCACCCGCAGGTGCCGTCCGGCCACCTGTTTGGCGCCGTTGAGCTTATTGGCCAGCACCTTGTACAGAATCTCGTTGACCAAGGTGGACTTGCCGGAGCCGCTGACCCCGGTCACCGCGGTGAACAGGCCAAGCGGGAAGGCAACATCCACATTCTGGAGATTGTGCTCGCGGGCTCCGATCACCTTCAGCTCCCGCTTCCTGTCGTACTTCCGCCGCTTGGCCGGTATCCCGATGCACTTGCGGCCGGACAGGTAATCGGCGGTCAGTGATTTTGTGTTCGTGAGCAAATCTGCATACGAGCCCGAATGCACCACCTCGCCACCGTGCTCCCCCGCGCCCGGACCGATGTCCACGATCCAGTCCGCTTCCTGGATGGTGTCCTCATCGTGCTCCACCACGATCAGGGTGTTGCCCAAGTCGCGGAGCCTGGTCAGGGTCTCGATCAGCCGGCGGTTGTCCCGCTGATGCAGTCCGATGGAGGGTTCGTCCAGTACATAAAGCACACCCACCAGTCCGGAGCCGATTTGGGTGGCAAGACGGATGCGCTGCGCCTCCCCGCCGGAGAGCGTGGCCGAGGCACGCTCGAGGTTCAGGTACTCCAGTCCGACGTCGAGCAGGAAGGTCAGGCGCGCCTGGATCTCCTTGAGCACCTGGCTGGCAATCTGGGCCTCCCGGCCCGTCAGCACCAGATTGGACAGAAAATCAAAGCAGTCCCGCATCGGCAGCGCCGACACGGCGGCAATGGATTTGCCGTTGATCAGCACCGAGAGCGAGGCAGGGTTAAGTCGGGCGCCCCCGCAGGCGGGGCACGGGATCTGGCGCATGTACTCTTCGTAGCGGTCCCGGGCTGTATCCGACTCGGTTTCCACATGCTTGCGCTGAATGTACTGGACGGCGCCTTCAAAGCCGGTGCTGTACTTACGTTCCCGGCCGAATCTGTTTTTGTACTGCACCACGACCTTGTGGTCCTTGCCGTACAGCACGGACTGTCGGGCGTCGTCGGAAAGTTTCTGCCAAGGAACCGTCATGGAGAAGCCGATGTCCTTGGCCAGCCCGTCAAGCAGCCGGTTCCAGTACTCCGTCGTCGCCGTTCCCAGCGACCAGGGCGCAATGGCGCCTTCCGCCAGCGACAGCTGCGGATTCGGCACCACCAACTCCTCATCGACCTCGAGCTTAGTACCGATGCCGCTGCAGGCGGGGCAGGCTCCGAAAGGATTGTTGAAGGAGAAGGATCGCGGTTCCACCTCGTCGATGGCCAGCGGGTGCTCGTTCGGGCAGGCCAGGTTTTCCGAGAACGACCGGATCCGCTGTGGATCGTCGTCGTCGAGCTCCACCAACTCCGCCAACACCCGGCCCTCGGCCAGACCAAGAGCGGTTTCCACCGAGTCCGTGAGCCGCTGGGCGATCCCCTCCTTGACCACCAGCCGGTCCACCACCACCTCAATGGTGTGCTTGAACTGCTTCTTCAGTTTCGGCGGATCCGCCAGCTGGATCAGGCCGCCGTCGACCTTGGCCCGTGAATAGCCCTTGGCCGTGAGCTCCTTGAAAAGCTCCACGAACTCGCCCTTCCGTGCCCGGACCACCGGGGCCAGTACCTGGAAGCGTGTCCCCTCCGGCATCTCCAGCAACTGGTCGACGATCTGCTGCGGTGTCTGACGCGCCACCGGCTCCCCGCAGATCGGACAGTGCGGGGTACCGACCCGGGCCCAGAGCAGGCGCATGTAGTCGTAGATCTCGGTGATGGTCCCCACCGTGGAACGCGGGTTCTTGTTCGTGGATTTCTGATCGATCGACACGGCCGGCGACAGCCCCTCGATGAAGTCCACATCCGGCTTGTCCACCTGGCCCAGGAACTGCCGAGCGTAAGCGGAGAGCGATTCGACATAACGCCGCTGGCCCTCGGCGAAGATCGTGTCGAAGGCGAGCGAGGACTTCCCCGATCCCGAGAGCCCCGTAAAGACGATCATGGCATCGCGCGGCAGGTCGAGATCTACGTTGCGCAGGTTGTTTTCCCGCGCGCCTTTGACGATCAGGCGGGACCGGTCCTGCCTGTCCAGGGGCCGGGGGGGCACATTTTGCACATATATTTTTTCCACAGGCACGTTTTCTGCAGGCACTTTTTCTACTGACGCTTTTTCCATGACGGACGGTTCAACTGCGTTAGGCACGTGCTCCATAATAATCGAAAACGCGTTCGAATATGCGTTCCCGTCGCGACTTTCGCCAAAGGCTTACTAGCCGTTACCCCGTGCGGGACCCTTCGATGGCGGCCCGCACCAGATCCAGGGCCCGGTCCGTGGCAATGCCATGCCTGCTCACCACAGACGCATAGGCCGCGGCGGCCTCGGCCACCTGGGCCAGCAGCTCATCGCCCGCGGCGGCGATGACTGTTCCTGCCCGTCCCTGAGTGCGGACGATCCCTGCCTGCTCCAGCTCCCGGTATGCCCGCGCCACCGTATTCACCGCCAGCCCCAGCCGCCCGGCCAAGGCCCTTACCGAAGGAAGCCGGGCTCCCACAGCCAGCTCGCCCGACGCTGCGAGGTCCAGGATACGCACCCGGATCTGCTCGAACGGCGGCACCGAGGACGCGTCATCCGGGGACCAACGGGCCAGCACCGTCTCGCCGGAACTCACCGCGCCGCCGTCTCTTCCACCAGCGGATCACCAAATTGGGACATGTACAGATCGTAGTAGAAGCCGCCCGTCCCCAGCAGTTCCTCGTGGGTGCCCTGTTCCAGGATGCGGCCGTGGTCCATCACAAGGATCAGGTCGGCATCACGGATGGTGGACAGTCGGTGGGCGATAACAAAGCTGGTCCGGGACTCGCGCAGCCTGTTCATGGCGTGCCGGATCAGCACCTCCGTGCGGGTGTCCACGGAGCTGGTGGCCTCATCCAGAATCAGAATGCCGGGATCTGCCAACCAGGCACGGGCGATGGTCATGAGCTGGCGCTGGCCTTGACTCAGGCTGTCGCCGTCGTCGCTGAGCACCGTGTCATAACCGTCCGGGAGGGACCTGACAAAGTGGTCCACGAAGGTCGCCTCGGCCGCCTCTATCATCTGGTCTTCGGCCGCGTCGAGGCGGCCGTAGACCAGATTCTCCCGGATCGTCCCGCCGAAGAGCCAGGCGTCCTGCAGGACCATGCCGAAGCGCCGCCGCAGATCATCGCGGGTCATCATCGCGGTGTCAATGCCATCAATGCTGATCCGGCCCGAATCGATCTCGTAAAACCTCATCAGCAGGTTCACCAGGGTGGTCTTGCCCGCTCCGGTGGGCCCAACTATGGCAACGGTCTGCCCGGGCTCGGCCACCAGCGAGAGATCCTGAATCAGCGGCTCGTCCGGGTTATAGCTGAAGTTGACATTGTCGAAGACAACCCGTCCCCTGGTGGCGCCGAGCGTGGCGGCCGGCACCGGGTCCGGAGCCTGTTCCTTGGCGTCCAGCAGGTCAAAGACGCGTTCGGCGGAGGCCACACCGGACTGCAGCAGGTTGATCATGCCGCCGATTTGGGCCATTGGCTGGCTGAACTGGCGCGAATACTGGATGAACGCCTGCACGCTGCCGATCGTCAGGTTCCCGGACGCAATCTGCACCCCGCCGACCACGGCCACCGCAACGTAGTTGAGGTTTGAGATGAAGTTCATCGATGGCATGATGACACCGGAAATGAACTGCGCCTTCGAGCTGGACCGGAATAAACTGTCGTTGGAAACGGCGAATTTGCCGATCGCGGCCTGCTGCTGACCGAAGGCCTTGACCACCTCATGGCCGGTGAACATTTCCTCGATATGGCCGTTCAGCTCGCCGGTTGTCTTCCACTGCGCCATGAACTGGATCTTGGACCGCTTGGCGATCAGCACCGTCACCAGAATTGTCAGCGGCACCGTGGCCAGCGCGATCAGCGCCAGCAGTGGCGAGATGGAAAACATCATCGCGAGCACACCGACGACCGTGAGGACGGAGACCAGCAGCTGTGTCAGCGTCTGGTTCAGCGTCTGTGAGAAATTGTCGATGTCATTGGTGACCCTGCTGAGTACGTCGCCGCGGGATTCGTCCTGGAAGTGCGACATCGGCAGACGGTCCAGTTTCGTTTCAATGTCCTGGCGGAGCTTGTACATGGCGCGCTGAACGATGCCTGCGGTGATGTACCCCTGGCTCCAGTTAAAGAAGAACGCCACGGCGTAGATGGCCAGCACGCTCAGCAGCACCCAGCCCAGCGCCTGCTGATCGAGCCCTTGGCCGGGCACCACTGCCATTCCGCTGAGCATGTCCGCGACCTGGCCCTGGCCCTTGGCGCGGAGTCCGTCAATCGCCTGCGCCTTCGTCACCCCGGCCGGGAACATCCTGCCCAGCACGCCCTGAAAAATGAGGTCCGTGGCATGCCCGAGAATCTTAGGCGCCAGCACACTCATGCCGACCGAGACCGCGGCCAGGGAAACCACCCAGATCATCCGGGGCCTGTCGGCCGCCATCAGGGAAAATATCCGTCTGACGCTCGGGCCGAACGAGCGTGCCTTCTGCGGCGGTCCGCCAAATCCTCGCATGCTCATGCCGCATGCACCCCGTCGTCGTTCGTCAGCTGGGAAGTGACAATCTCCTGATACGTTCCGCAGCCGGCCATCAGCTCATCATGGGTTCCCTGGCCCACCAGCCGTCCCTCGTCCAGCACCAGAATATGGTCCGCGTGCATGATAGTGTTCACCCGCTGCGCCACCACCAGAACCGTGGCCTCCCTGGTGACAGGCTTCAGGGCCGACCGCAGCCGGGCATCGGTGGTGAAATCCAGTGCGGAGAAGCTATCGTCGAACAGGTAGATCGACGGCTCGCTGACCACCGCGCGCGCTATGCACAAGCGCTGCCGCTGGCCGCCGGAAAGATTGGTTCCGCCCTGCCCCACCGGGGCGTTCAACCCCTCCGGCATGTCCTTGACGAAGTCCGCGGCCTGGGCAATTTCCAGCGCCCGCCAGATCTGGTCATCCGTCGCGTCCGGTCTGCCGAAGCGCAGGTTGCTGGCCACCGTCCCGGCGAACAGGTAGGCCTTCTGCGGCACGAGGCCAATCGCGGAGCGCAGGGACGCCAACGTCACCCCCTGGCTGTCATAGCCGCCCACTGAAATCGACCCTCCCGACTTGTCCAGCAACCGCGGGATCAGGTTCAACAGCGTGGACTTTCCGCTGCCGGTCGAGCCGATGACCGCAGTCGTCGTTCCCGGCCGTGCCGTGAAACTCAAACCCGAAACCACCGGCGCCTGGGCACCCGGGTAGGTAAATTCCACATTACTGAATTCGAGGGCGCCGCCCAGCGCCCGCACCTGCAGCGCCCCCGGGCCGTCCACCACCGACGACCGCGTGACCAACACGGCCTCAATACGTTCGGCGCAGACCGCGGCGCGCGGGATCATCATCAACATGAACATCGCCATCATGACTGACATCAGGATCTGCATGATGTAGCTCAGGTATGCCGTCAGCGCCCCAATCTGCATAGCCCCGCTGTCGATCCGCTGGCCGCCGAACCACAGCACCCCGACCGAGGTCACGTTGACCACCACGAAAATGGTCGGAAACATCAGGGCCAGAAGCCGTCCGGTGCGAAGCTGCGTGAGCGTCAGTTCCCCGTTGGCCGCAGCGAATCGCTCCGCTTCAAAGTCCCGGCGGACAAACGCCCGGATCACTGAAATTCCCATGATCTGCTCGCGCAGCACCGAGTTGATGCGGTCCAGCTGCTTCTGCACCAGCCGGAACAACGGCACGAGTTTGCGCACAATCAGCCAGATGGCGACCACCAGCACCGGTAGGATCACCACCAGCAGGCCGGACAGGGGCACATCCTGCTTCAGCGCCAGCACAATCCCACCGACGCACATGATGGGTGCCGTCACCATCATGGTGAACGCCATCAGGGTCAGCATCTGGACCTGCTGCACGTCATTGGTCGTCCGGTTGATCAGCGACGGGGCCCCGAACGTGCTGACCTCCTGCGCGGAGAAGGATTCCACCTGCGTGAACAGGTCCCGGCGGACCTGGCGGCCCACCTTCATCGCCAGCTGCGCGCTCAGATACGTTGCTCCCACGGCGCAGATAATCTGGCCGGCGGTAATGGCCAGCATCCAGCCGCCCAATTGGAAGATGACGGCGCTATTCCCCTTGACCACGCCATCGTCGATGATATCCGCGTTAATGGTGGGCAGATAGAGCGTGCCAACGGTGGACATCAGCTGCAGCAGAATAATCAGCGTGAGCGGAACCTTATGCGGAGCCAAATTCCGTGCGATCAATCGAAAGAGCACGAGTCCTCCAACGGACCTGGTGTTTACGGTGAAGACGTTTTCAACAGCCCGAACGCGGTCAGGAGCGTTTTAGCTGCGATATTTAAGTTGCGTGAAGACACTGTAAAACTACTCCCGGTATTCCGTCTTGTCAGAGCGCTTATTCTATCGGCGAAACCTGCGTAAGCTGACTGCATGAGCGCCGAATCGTGGATCCTCCCCGCCGTGTCCATCCACAGGATTTCGGTGGGGGGCATGGACAACAATGTTTACGTGATCACCGGCCTGCAGAGCGGTGAGCAGGTCTTGATCGACGCGGCCGACGACGCCGATGCCATCCTTGCGCTGTTGGCGGAGGGTGCCCGCGACGCGGCGCCCGGGACAGCCAAAACGGCCCAAGCACCGGTACAAGCGGCGCAAGCGCCGGCGCTGCTGGTGACCACGCATTCGCACTGGGATCATGTCCGGGCGCTGGGACCCGTCATAGCCGCGACTGGTGCGAAAACCGCGGCTGGCCGGGATGATGCCGGCGATATCGAGGTGCCGACCGATGATCTGCTGGACCATGGGGATGTCCGGCAGTTTGACGGTTTTGAGCTCCAGGTCATCGGCCTGCGCGGCCATACGCCGGGGTCCGTCGCGCTGCTGTACCGGGATTCAAAGGGCCCTGCACACCTCTTCACCGGAGACTCACTGTTCCCCGGCGGAGTCGGCAATACGCAGAAGGATCCGAATCGCTTCGCCCGGCTGCTGGACGACGTGGCGACGCGGGTCTTCGCTGTCCTCCCAGACGATACGCTGGTTCACCCCGGCCACGGTGCTGGAACCACCCTCGGCGCGGAGCGACCGCACCTGGACGAATGGCGGGCCCGCGGCTGGTAATCGTTTCGCCTCTGGGCCCGGTCGGCCGGGACCTCAACGCCGGCGGGTGTGAGACGGCGCACGCGGCTTAGCTGCGCTTCCGGAGCGCGTCCTTCATGGCCTGCAGATCCGCGGGGGTGGAATCGAACCGCCAATCGACTGTTCGGTTCGCTGGTCCTTCAAATTTGACGTAATTGAACCACAGGAACCCATAGATCCGTCCGGCCTTTGCATTGTGCCAGGAATCGAGGTAGGAGACCATGTCCTGTATCCATTCGGCCTTGCTGTTGGATCCGACACTCTCCACGGAGGCGGTCTCGGCGACAAGAATTTGCTTGTCGGGCGCAACCCGGGCGAGCTCGTCCAAGCCGTCGCCAAAGAGCTGATCCGCCGGTGTCCACGGCCTGGCACTGTCCCGGTTGCCGAAGTTGTAGGCGTCCAGCGCTGTCTGCCCGACGTATCGACTCCCCGGGTAGAGGCTGGCCATATCCTGCGTCCTGGCCGAAGGCGCATTCGGCGACCAGATCCACGTCACGTTGCGCAGTCCCTTGGAGCGGAAGAGGTCGATGATGTGCCGCCACGCCCGGACATATTCTCCGGATTGGTTTCCGTTCGCCTGCTCGGACCACGGAAACCAGTAGCCGTTCATCTCATGGGCCAGGCGGATGGACAATTCCGGATCGCCGGCGGCCACCAGCTGATCCGCCACCGAGGAGATGTAGGCGTCGTGGCTCCCGTCGATGATGGTGGCGAGCCGGAAACCGGGTTGATTGGCTCCCTTGCCCGCCAGCCACGGCTCCCAGGTCACGATGGGTACTGCGCCGTGGTCGATGGTCGCCCGGATATTGGACATATCGAAATTCCGGCTGAAGTCAACGTAGGTCTGGATCATGGCGGGATACTCACCCACGCTTCGGGCCACCGCGTCGGCATCGCCGGCGCCGTTGTGCGTGGTGATACCGAATTTGAGCTCCTTATTACTAATGGGTGGTGTTCTGGCATAGCTACCCGCGGCGGCCGCCACAGAATCCTGCCCGGCGACGCCGTCCTGCGTCAATACCGTCAAGCCCAGGCAGACCGACGCCACCGCCATCACGACGGCGGCACTGACCCCTCCGGCGCGCAGGCTCGGAATCCGCGGGCCCTTGCGAGGCTCCCGCCTTCGGAGCGGTGCGGATCCGGAACCGGCCACTCTAAGTCCGGAGGCGGGGTCAATCACTTTCATCTGTGCAACTTCCCGCAGTGAAAACGTCTTTGATAGGCATACCGCCGATAGGCATACCGCCGACGGGCATATAGTCCGCGCCGAACTCTTGCTCTGAGCCAGGAGCCGACGCGGCTCGACCTATACTGGCACTTTTCCTTAGCTATGGGTACAGGTAGCAGGCCCACACCTGCGTCCCGCCGATGTCCAACGACTTGCTGGTGCCCGGAAGCCGGTGTCGGACAGCGATGTCGCGGCGGGTTTCGGTGGCCAGGGCGGCGAGTTCGGTCTTCCACGCCATGAGCCGGTAACCGTTGGACCGCAGCTGTCGGTGGCAGATCAACAGCTTGGCCGCGCCCGGGTAGGTGTGGGTGACGACCCGGGTCAACCAGCGGCGGATCGTGGCCATGGCGAACGCGGCGGTGTCGTGGTTTCACCAAAGACTCGCTGTTCCTCGGCGGTGCAGGAAAAACGCAAAAGGATCCCGCCCGCTTAGCCAACTGCTCGATGATGTGCAAGCCCGGATCTTCGACGGTCTCCCGGACGACACCTTGGTGCACCCGGGCCACGCCCCGGGAACGACGCTCGAAATGAGCGGCCGCATTTGCAGGAGTGGCGGGTCCGCGGCTGGTAACCATTGGTGCTCGATCGGACGGCCGGGGCAGCCCGAATGCGGCCGTTTATCCGGTGTCTTTGGGGTGGGTGGTGTAGGTCTGGCCGGAGGGTGCTTTCCAGGTGAGGGTGCCGTTGCCGGTTTGGGTGACTTTCCAGCCCATTTTGTGTTTAAGCCGGTGGTGCCGTTTACAGAGACATGCGAGGTTCTCTATCTCGGATGGTCCTTGTGGCCAGGGGAGGGTGTGGTCGGTGTCGGTGAAGCGGGCTTGGCGGGTGCAGCCGGGGAAGCGGCAGGTCCCGTCCCTGATTTGCAACCATTTACGGGTTTTCTGCGGGATTTTGTAGGGGTTTCGGTCTTGTTTGGCGGGAATTTTGGTGACGGGGTCGGTGAGCATCCGGTACCAGACCGGTTGGTCCTTGGCGAGGTCGAGGGCCGTTTCGATTGGCATGGGCCCGTAGCCATCGAGTTCGGCTGCCTCGTCGGTGATGCCGAGCAGGGAGAACAGCGGGATCATGATCATGATCTGCGCCTTAATCTTCGGCGCTTTACCGTGACCCTGCCCCGGCCCACAGGCCCCTGCCCCGCGGGTGCCGCCCCCACCTGTGCGGCCCTCACCTGTGCGGCCCCCACCTGTGCCGTCCTCGCTGCTGCCGTCGTTGGTGCCGTGGGGGCAGTGGGTGCCGAGGAGGTATCCGGCGGTGAGGTCCGCGCGCAGTTGGGTCAGGGTGCGGGGTTCGGCCGGTCCCTGGGCTTTCGTCGCCGCTTCGGTGATGGTGTTGTACGCGGCGAGGGCCGTTTCGGCCGGCAGGTACGCTTCGAGGTAGGCCACGCCGTCCTGCGCCGGTCGGAAGTTCAGGGATCTGTCCTGCGCGGCCTTGGTTTTGCGGGTGATGAACGCCTCGGGGTGCAGGGTCTCGCGCAGCCGCCGGGCCCGGGAGGACAGCTGCGGGTTGTTCTGCTCCGCGGCGCGTTTCAGTACGGCGCTTTCGTATCGGGGCAGGCAAATGGCGGGGATGCCCTCGCTCTGGTGGAGGATGGTGCGCACGCGTTGGTAGTCCAGGTCCCCGACGGTGAAGGCGTTCAGGGTTGCAGGGAAGTTCTCGACGAGGGTGCAGGATTCGTTGAGGAGGAATCCGGCGGTCCGTTCGGCCAGGTGCAGGGCGCAGCCTATTTCGCTGACCGCGGTGGCGTGGGCCAGGGACTGGCCGCCGATGGTGCTGCGGACCGGTTCTGGCATTTCATCCAGGACGGTCTGCTGGATCCGGGCAGCCAGCCGGGCCTTAAGCGCGCCGGCGTACGCTTCGAGCCGGCCGGCGTCGGCGAGGGCGGTCACCGCGCCGGCGGTATCCAGGTCATCGGGGATGACGGTCGTGAGGTCCCGGGCGAGATACGCCATCGGGTGCGCATTGACCAGACGCGGGAACAACGTATCCACCGTCAACGCAGCAGCCGCTTCAGAGACGGCAACGGCACCCGCAGCGGCAGCGGCAGCCGTGTCAGATCCCGCAGCGGCAGCCGTATCAGATCCCGCAGCGGCAGCCGTATCAGATCCCGCAGCGGGAGCCGTATCCGAGACAGCGTCAAGGCCCGGCGTTCCGGTGGTTTGAATCCCCAGGTTCCGCCTGCTCGGGTTCTGCTGCTCTTCCATGAACTAAGTCAATCAGCAGGGTCTGACATTATAACGAACACCAGCCAGCCGTCCGTCGTCACACTTTCAAAACAGCTGTAAGGTTCAAAACAGCAGTCAGGCCGTTTGCCTGCGTGGTCGCACTTTTAGCCGAAGAGCTCGAAGCGGACCTGCCCGGAGCTGGTGACCATGTCTACTTGGGCGGTGGCTTGTTCCAGGACGGGTACGTCGCTGAGAGCCTCCAAATACCGCCTGTGCTCGGTCAACGAGGCGACGGCGGCGCCGACACTCGCCGAATCCACCCGCTGGCTATGTGATGGTTCTGTGGAAGCCACGGCCACCCACTGCACTCGATGTGCCGGCAGACCTTCGGCCAGCAGCTCCGGGAAGATCCACTCGTTGCCCGCATCCGCGGCAGCATCCAGTACGGACCGGCCCAGAACCCGGTGATCCGAGCTGTTCCAAGCCCCTGGACGCCACGTATCGCGATGGTTCAATGTAATGACCAGCGCGGGTTTTTGCCTGCGAATTTCCCGGGCGATGAGCCGGCGCAGCTGCGGCCCTTCCTCGAGTCTGCCATCGGGGAGATCCAGGAACCGCAAGTTATGAACGCCCACATGGGAGCAGGCCAGCCGCTGCTCCTCGGCACGCAGCGGCCCGGCCTCCGCCGGGTTCATCCCCGCGATTCCCGCCTCACCGCGAGTTGCCAACAGGTAACCCACATCTTTGCCGGCCGCAGTCCATTGCGCGACTGCGGCCGCCACGCCGTATTCCGGGTCGTCCGGGTGCGCCATCACCACCAGGGCGCGTTGCCAATCCTGGGGAAACGGCTCAAGCTCGCTCATGACTGTCCTCTCTGTTGGTCCGGCTTTGTTCTACCCGACCGGCTTTGTTCTACCCGACCGGCATTTTCTGGCCTTCCGGCATTTTCTGGCCTTCCGGCATTTTCTGACCTACTGCGAAGATTCGGCGAAACGGGAAAACCGTCCCGTGCGCCGTAGCCGGATAAGCCTCAGCAAGCAGCGCGGCATATGTTTCCTCAAACTCCGCTGCATCCACCGCGCTCAGCGAGCCGAGCACCGGCCGCAGCGCGGTGCCCCGGACCCACTCGAGCACCGGACGTTTCCCGGTCAACAGCTGGTGGTACGTCGTTTCCCAGATATCCGCGGCGGACCCGCCGTCCAGCAACAGCTGCAGATAGTCGCCCGGCTCGCCCACGGCGTCGTCGTGCCGCAGCACGCCCGCCAACAGCGAGCGCCAGCGCTCCGAGTCCGCGACCTCGCGCATCAAAGCGTGCGACGGCGAGCGGAAATTCCCCGGCACTTGGACGGCAAGCCACGCGCCCGGCCTTAAGGCCCGTAGCCAGAAAGCGATCAGCGTTTCGTGACCGGGCACCCATTGCAGGGCTGCGTTGGAGACCACGACGTCGGTGTCCGGCTCCGGCATCCAGCCGGCAATATCCGCCAGCGCAAAGGAAAGGTTGCCCGGGGCGGTCGGCGCGTCCAAAGCGGTTTGCGCCGCTTTGATCATCTGCGGCGAGGAGTCCAGACCCAGCACCTGTGCACCGGGCCAGCGCCGGGCCAGCGCGGCCGTCAGATTCCCGGGCCCGCAGCCCAGATCCACCACGCGGCGCGGCTGCTGCGCCCCGATCCGGGCGGTCAGGTCATAAAACGCCCGGTCCCGATAGTCGCCGAACCGGACGTACTGCCGTGGATCCCAATGCGCGTTGTCCCAGGCCATGGGGATGATCGTGCCACAGTTTTAGCCATTAAGCTGGAGACACCATGAATCTTGCGCAGCAGCTTCCTCCCCGCACCTCCAGTACACCCGATCCGGACGCCGTCTTTATGGCCTTCCTCGACTGGGTGGAGGGACGCGGCCTCAGCCTGTACCCGGCGCAGGAGGAAGCGGTGATGGAGCTGGTGTCCGGCAACAACGTCATCCTTTCCACTCCCACCGGCTCGGGGAAGTCGCTGGTGGCAGTGGGCGCTCATTTCCAAGCACTCTCCGCTGGGCAGCGCAGCTACTACACGGCACCGATCAAGGCACTCGTGTCGGAAAAGTTCTTTGCCCTCTGCGACATATTCGGGGCCCAGAACGTCGGCATGATCACCGGTGATTCCTCGGTCAACCAGGACGCTCCGATCATCTGCTGCACCGCGGAAATCCTGGCCAACATTGCACTACGTGAAGGCGAGCACGCCGAGTTGGGCGTGGTCATCATGGACGAGTTCCATTTTTACGCGGACCCGCAACGCGGCTGGGCCTGGCAGGTGCCGCTGCTGGAGCTCCCGCAAGCCCAGTTCCTGCTGATGTCCGCCACCCTTGGGGAGGTGGCAAACTTTGAGCGCGAGCTCACGGAATTGACCGGCAGAACGACGACGACGGTGTCGTCCGCGGAGCGTCCGATCCCGCTGCACTACTACTACGTGCAGACCGGCATCCACGAAACCCTCGAGGAACTGCTGAGCACCAAACAAGTCCCGGTCTATGTGGTGCACTTCAGCCAGGCCGAAGCGATCGACCGCGCACAGAACCTGATGAGCATCAACATCTGCACCCGCGAAGAAAAGGACCGGATCGGCGAGCTCATTGCCGGCTTCCGTTTCGCGGCAGGCTTCGGTAAAACGCTCAACCGCCTGGTCCGGCACGGCATCGGCGTGCACCACGCAGGCATGCTGCCCAAGTACCGGCGTCTGGTGGAGCAACTGGCGCAGGCCGGGCTGCTGAAGGTCATCTGCGGCACGGACACCTTGGGCGTCGGCATTAATGTGCCGATCCGGACCGTGCTGCTGACCGCTTTGAGCAAGTACGACGGCGTCCGCACCAGGATTCTGCAGGTCCGGGAATTTCACCAGATCGCCGGCCGCGCGGGGCGCGCAGGCTACGACACGGCGGGGACCGTCGTCGTCCAGGCGCCCGAACATGTGGTGGAAAACGTCAAAGCGATGGCCAAGGCGCACGCCAAGTTCGGTGACGACGCGAAGAAGCTCCGCCAGGTGGTGAGAAAGAAGCCGCAGGACGGATTTGTCAGCTGGGGCGAGCCAACCTTCAACCGGCTGGTTGAATCCGTCCCGGAGCCGCTGACCTCCAGCTTCACCATCACGCACGCCATGCTGCTGAACCTGCTCGAGCGTCCCGGCGATCCATTCCAGGCGGCACGCCGACTGCTCACCAGCAACCGCGAACCCCGCGCCGCTCAGCTTAAGCTGATGCGTAAGGCCCTGGGCATCTACCGCGAGCTGCTGGGTGCCGGCATTCTGGAGCGGATCCCGCCCGGGGAACAAACCGGGGACGGCTGCACGGTCCGTTTGACCGTGCATCTGCAGCTCAACTTTGCACTGAACCAGCCGCTGTCCCCCTTCGCGCTTGCCGCGTTGGAGCTGCTGGATCCGGAATCCCCCGGCTACGCGCTGGATGCGGTTTCCGTCATCGAATCCACGCTGGAAAAGCCCCGCCAGATTCTCTCCGCCCAGCTGCGGCACGCCCGGACCGAAGCGATCACAGCGATGAAGGCGGAGGGGATGGAATACGACCAGCGGATGGCCCTGCTCGATGAGGTCACTTACCCTATGCCGCTGGGCGAGCTGTTGCAGCAGTCCTTCGAGGTCTACCGCAAGGGCGCCCCCTGGGTCGGCGACTTCGAGCTGGCGCCCAAGTCAATCGTCCGGGACATGTATGAGCGCGCGATGAACTTCGGTGAGTTTGTGCAGTTCTACTCGTTGGCGCGTTCCGAGGGCATCGTGCTGCGCTACCTGGCGGATGCCTACAAGGCGTTGCGCCAGACCGTCCCGCGGGACGCCCTGCGTGAGGATCTTGAGGACATCATCGCCTGGCTGGGCGAGCTGGTCCGGCAGGTCGACTCCAGCCTGCTGGACGAATGGGAAGAGCTCACTTCCGGGGCCGCGCCGCAGCCCCATGACGCTCCGCCGCCTCCGCCGCCGAGCCTGACCCGCAACGAACGTGCCTTCCGGGTGATGGTGCGCAATGAGATGTTCCGCCGCGTGGAACTGGCCGCAGCCGACAATTTTGAAGCCCTGGGGGTGCTCGACGACGACGCCGGCTGGAACGCCGACCGCTGGGCCGACGCGCTGGATGAGTATTGGGACGAACATGAATACCTCAACGACGGACCCGCCGCGCGTGGACCCGCGCTGCTGGTCATCACAGTCGGCGACGATGTCTGGAAGGTCCGGCAAATCATCGATGACCCCGCCGGCAACCACGACTGGAGCATCGAGGCGGAGGTGGACCTGGCCGCTTCGGACGAGGCCGGAACGGCCGTCGTTAAGGTAGTGAATTTCAGGCGCCTCTGAACTTCGGCGGTTCGACACTGGATCTGCTCCGTCTCCTAGAACGGGTACGGCGCGATCCCGGGCCGCATGGTCAGCCACTGGACCTCGGTGAAGGCCTCGATGTTGGCCGTCGCCCCACCGAAGCGGGACCCGGTGCCGGAGGCGCCAACCCCGCCGAAGGGCGCGTTTGCCTCGTCCGCGACGGTCTGCTCGTTGATATGGATCTTGCCCGAGCTGATCCGGTCCGCGAGCTTCATTGCCGCACCGACGTCACCGAGGATGCCGACGGCGAGCCCGTAGTCGTTGGCGTTGACCATCTCCACCACCTCGTCCAGTGTGGAGAACCGTGTGACGGGGGCAACCGGGCCGAAGATCTCCTGGGCGAAGGCGGGATTATCCAGGGCCAGGTCGGCCAGCACGGTGGGCCGGTAGAACAGCCCCTCATGCGTTCCCCCGGCAGGCAGCCGGCCGCCGGCCTGCACGGCTTCTTCGACGAGTGCGTGGATGTGGTTGAGTTGTTTTTCGTCGATGATAGGTCCCAGCGCCACCTGGCCGCCGGCCGGATCCCCCACCAGCAGGTGCTCCGCCTTCTGGGCAAGGGCAGCCACGTAGTCCTCGTACAGCGAGTCGTGGACGAAGTGCCGGCCCGTGGTCATGCAGATCTGGCCCTGATGCATGAAGGAACCGAAGGCTCCGGCGGACGCGGCCTTGGCCACGTCTGTCCCGGGCAACACCACGAGTGCGTTGTTGCCGCCCAGTTCCAGGTGTGCCCGCTTGAGCAGCCGCGCAGCCGATTCGCCGACCTTTCGCCCGGCCGCCGTCGAGCCGGTAAAGGAGACGACCCGGACCTCGGGAGCCTCGACGACCGCGGCACCCGTCTCCGCGCCACCGGGCAGCAGGGACAGCACGCCGGCAGGCAGCCCGGCCTCCTCGAACACGCGCATCAGCGTGACGCCGCCGCTGACGGCGGTGCGCGGGTCCGGCTTCAGCAGCACACTGTTTCCCAGTGCGAGGGCGGGGGCCACGGAGCGGATGGAAAGGATCAACGGGAAGTTGAATGGGGCGATGACGGAAACGACGCCGGAAGGCCGCCGCCGGGCGAAGGACCAGCGGTCCTCGTTGGAGGTCAGCACTTCCCCCGCCGGGTGCGAGGGCAGCGCCGCGGCCTCGTAGCATTCATTGGCGGCGGTGTGGGTTTCCAGGCCGGCCTTGGATTCGATGCCGCCGCTTTCCCGGATGATCCAGCCCTGAATCTCCCCTGCGTGGTCCTCCCAGAGTTGGCCGGCGCGGCGCAGCACTGCGGCGCGCTCCTCCGGGCGCATGGCTGCCCACTCCGGCTGGGCCTGGGCGGCCCGGGTCGCGGCGCGCCGGACGTCAGCTGCGCTGGCGACGCCGACGTGGCCGAGTACGGCGCCGGTGGCCGGTTCCAGCACATCCTGCGTTCCGCCGGTTGCTTCCCTCCAGCCGTCGACGTAGATCTTCGAGTCCCAGCGGGAGCTATCAAGAAAAGTCATGGTGGTTCCTCCTATGCGTGCGGATGTGGGTGCTGCCCGGGCGGCCCGCTTTACGGCGTCCGGATGATCAGAACGGAGAGACTGTGCTGATGCTAACTTCCAGCAGGGTCGGTCCGGTACAGGCCAGAGCCTTGGCGAAATGCCGACGGAGGTCTTCCAGGGAATCGGCGGGGTGGGCTTCCACTCCGTAGCCCTTGGCGATGGAGACGAAATCTATGCCGGGGACGTCCAGACCCGGGGCGTCCAAGGCATCGAGTTTGGCTGCGAAGCCGCGCAGTGCGCCGTAGGTGCCGTTGTTCAGGATCACGAACACCACCGGCACCTGGTACTGCGCCGCCGTCCACAGCGCGGTAATACCGTAGTTGGCGCTGCCGTCACCGATCACGGCCACGACCCGGCGCTCCGGCTCCGCCAGTTGAATTCCGACGGCGGCCGGCATGCCGAATCCGAGGCCGCCCGAGGCCGGAAAGTAGTAGCTGCCGGGATGGCGCATTTGGATCCGGTCCCAGAACGCGCCGACGGTGGACGTGGCCTCATTGACGTAAACGGCGTCCTCGGGCGACTCCGCGTTGAGAACGTCGAAGACGGCCTCCGGAGACAGCGGACCCGCCGCACGGTCCGTCCCATGCCGGGCGGGTCCAGGGCATGGCATAATGGCGGCGCCGCGGTCCGGAACGGCCACCGCGAGGCGGCGCAGGACGGGACCGATCGAGGCGACCAGCGGCCCGCCCCATCGGGGCGCGGGCCGCTTCCCCTGGATCACAGGTGATCTGCAGCAGCTCAGCGCCGTCGGGCAGGTAGTTGCCCGGCTCATACTGGTGGTACCGGAACACCGGCGCGCCGATGACCAGGATCAGGTCGTGCCCGGCCAGCAGCGTGGTGGTGCCTTCCACCGAGGCCGGCAAAACACCGCGGAACGCGTCGTGCGTGGTCGGGAACGGGCAGCGGGGGGCTGAGGGTGCCACCCACACGGGTGCGCCGAGCCGCTCGGCCAACGTGACGGCGTCGGTGTTGCCGCGGGCGGAGTCGACGTCGGGCCCGAGCACCAGCACGGGGCTCACGGAACCGTCCAGCCGGGCCAGCACGTCCGCCAACTGCCCGGCGGAGAGCTCCCCGGCATGCTCGACAGCGCGGGACGTCACGTGTGCTTCCTCCGGACCGGTTTCCTGCGCCCAGTCGTCATAGGGAACCGAGACGTACACCGGTCCGGAGGGTTCCAAGACTGCGGTGTGGATAGCTTGGCCGAGGGTACGCACCACGTCCCGCGGCGAGGCGGGTTCCGCGCTCCACTTCACCAGCGGCCGAGGCAGGGACACCGCGTCGACATTGGACAGCATGACCTCCTGGCCGATCGTGGCACGGACCTGCTGGCCCGCGGTGATGACCAGCGGCGTATGCGCATACCAGGCATTGGTGAGTGCCCCCATCGCGTTGCCGGAGCCGGCGGCTGCATGCAGGTTTACGAAGGCCGGCCGACGGGTGGCCTGGGCGTAGCCGTCCGCCATTGCGGCCACCACACCCTCATGCAGCCCCAGAATATAGCGGAAGTCCTCCGGCATCCCGGCCAGGAACGGCAGCTCATTGGAGCCGGGGTTGCCGAAGATGGTGGTCAGCCCGTGGCGCCGCAGGAGCTGGTACGTGGCGTTCTTAACGTCTGTCATGCCGATGGTCCTGTTCTCGAAACGGTCCTTCATCCCCACGGTAGATCTACTTCGGACCGTGGGCCAATCAATAAATTGGCGGCCGCTGATAGACGGCATCTATTAGGCTTTCGTCCATGGGCATCGATCAGAATCTGGTCCGGACATTCCTGAGCATCTACGAGCACCGTTCTGTCACCCGGGCTGCCGAAGACCTGTCCTCGACCCAGCCCACCGTCAACCACGCCTTGGGCCGGCCGCGCCCAGTCTCGACTCTGTTAACCAGGAAACTTTCGCTAGGCTCGGATCATGTCTTTGATCCGTGCCGCCGTGCCCGCCGACGTTCCCGCCATTCTGTCCCTGATCCATGAGCTGGCAATCTACGAAAAGGAGCCCCAAGCGGTCAGGAACACCGAGGAGATGCTCATGCGGACGCTCTTTGGGGACAACCCGCGGATCTTCGCGCACGTGGCGGAGGACGACGGCGCAAACGCCGACAGCGCATTCGGCGACGGCGCCCGGGGCGTGGGTGAGGTGCAGGGCTTTGCGCTGTGGTTCCTGAACTACTCCACCTGGGAGGGCGTGCACGGGATCTACCTTGAGGACCTGTACGTGCGGCCGGATTCGCGCGGGTCCGGCCACGGTAAAGCCCTGCTGCGCACGCTGGCCGGGATCGCCGTCGACCGCGGCTACGCGCGGGTGGAATGGAGCGTGTTGGACTGGAACGAACCCTCAATCCGCTTCTATAAGAGCCTGGGAGCCACACCGATGGACGGCTGGTCCGTGTTCCGGCTCAGCGGCAATGCCTTGGCGGGCTTCGGAAGCGCGTCGGCCGTGCCCGCATCCCTGGACTGCCTGTCCGTGGGCGGCCTGTCCGTGGACAGCCGCGCGGATTTCCTATGATTGCGGCGGATCAGGGACACCGCCGCGGCAGCACGCATAAAGCGCGCGGCATGCGGCTGACCGACCACCGGTTCACGGTTCCGCTGTCGCACGCCGAACCCGACGGACCGGAGCTTGAGATCTATGCCCGGGAGATTACGGCATCCCAGCACAGCCCCGAAGACGTCGCTCACCTGCCATGGCTGCTTTACCTGCAGGGCGGCCCAGGCGGGCGCGGCAACCGGCCGACTTCGCTGGGCGGCTGGCTCAAGGAAGCCACCGCATCCTTCCGCGTCCTGATGCTGGACCAGCGCGGCACCGGTCTTTCTGCGCCCGCAACCCGTCAGACGCTGCCCGATGTTGGCGATGCCGCGGCGCAGGCGGAATATCTTACCCATTTCCGGGCCGATTCGATTGTCGCCGATGCGGAACTGATCCGGCATCAGCTGGTGGGCGGTCCCTGGAGCATCTATGGCCAGAGCTTCGGTGGATTCTGCGCCCTGACGTATCTCTCGTTTGCTCCCGCGGGTCTGCGTGAAGTGCTGATCACTGGGGGCCTCGCGCCACTGACCGGCTCAGCAGACCGGGTCTACAACGCGACCTATTCCCGCGTGGCCGCGCGGAACGACGAATACTATGCCCGCTACCCGCAGGACCGGGTGATGACCACCCGGATCATGCGCCATCTGGAAACCGTGGAAGAGGTCCTGCCCACCGGCGAACGGCTCACGCCGGAACGCTTCCAGATGGTTGGAAATTTTCTGGGCGGAAACGCCCGGATCGAGGCCCTGCACTATTTACTGGAGGATGCTTTCATCCCCACGGCCGGCGGCCACCGGCTGTCGGATCTTTTCCTAGCAGAGGTGGCTGCCCAGGTCGGACGAGCCACAAACCCGCTCTACGCGGTACTGCACGAATCGATTTACGCTCAGGGCCATGCCACTGACTGGTCCGCCTGGCGGGTGCTGGCGGACCACCCGGAGTTCCAGCCCGCCGCCCCCGAACCGCTGCTGACCGGGGAAATGGTGTATCCGTGGTACTTCAGCCAGGACCCCGCATTGGTCCCGCTGGCACCCGTGGCGGAACTGCTGGCCGCGAGGACGCAGTGGCCCGCGCTCTACGATGCCGAGCAGCTGGCCCGCAACACGGTGCCGGTTGCCGCGGCGGTATACAGTGACGATATTTACGTGGACCGCGATCTGTCGATGGAGACCGCCGCGGCCGTGCGCGGACTGGAGGTCTGGGAAACCAGCGACTACCACCATGACGGCATCGCCGAGGATGGCGAGGAAATCTTCGCGCGTCTGCTGCGTATGTGCCGGGGACAGGAGATTACGGTCCCCCGTGAGTCCGGACCTCTCCTGTCCTAGGCATGGCCGGCGGACTGCATCTGGCGCAGTTCCTTCTTCAGGTCCCCTACTTCATCGCGGAGCCTGGCCGCCAGCTCGAAGTGCAGATCCCCCGCCGCTGAATGCATCTGCTCTGTCAGCTGGGCAATCAGATCAAGCAGATCCTCGGCCGGCACAGCCGCCAGCCCGTCATGACGGACGGGGACAGGAGCCTTGCCCCGGGCTTTACCTCGGCCCTTGCCGGCGGCCTCCAGCAGCTCTCTGGTATCTGCGTCCTCACGATTGAGGGTGTCGGTGATGTCGGCGATCCGTTTCCGCAGCGGAGTCGGATCAATGCCATGCGCGGCGTTGTACTCCACCTGGATAATGCGCCGTCTGTTCGTCTCATCGATGGCCTTAGCCATCGAGTCCGTTATCCGATCCGCGTACATGTGCACCTGCCCGGAGACGTTTCTGGCCGCCCGGCCAATGGTCTGGATCAGCGACGTGGCCGAGCGCAGAAAGCCTTCCTTATCCGCATCCAGAATGCTCACCAGCGACACCTCGGGCAGGTCCAGGCCCTCGCGGAGCAGGTTAATCCCCACGAGGACGTCAAAAATCCCCATCCGGAGTTCCCTCAGCAGCTCCACCCGGCGCAGCGTGTCCACGTCCGAGTGCAGGTACTGCACCTTGACGCCGTGGCCGAGCAGATAGTCCGTGAGATCCTCGGACATCCTCTTGGTCAGCGTCGTGACAAGAACCCGTTCATTGCGCTCCACCCGGGTCCGGATCTCGGCCAGCAGGTCATCAATCTGCCCCTTGCTGGGCTTGACGATGATTTCCGGGTCAATCAGGCCGGTGGGGCGGATGATCTGCTGCACCGTACCGTCCGCCTTGCCAAGCTCATATTTCCCCGGCGTGGCGGAGAGATACACCGTCTGACCAACCCGTTCCAGGAACTCGTCCCACTTCAGCGGCCTGTTATCCATCGCCGACGGCAGGCGGAACCCATGGTCCACCAGGGTGCGCTTACGCGACATGTCACCTTCGTACATGGCGCCGATCTGTGGGACGGTGACATGGGATTCATCAATGACCAGCAGGAAATCGTCCGGGAAGTAGTCGAGCAGGCAATGCGGTGCCGTGCCCGGGCCTCGCCCGTCAATATGCCGGGAATAGTTTTCGATGCCGTTGCAGAAGCCCATCTGCTGCATCATTTCCAGGTCGTAGGTAGTGCGCATCCGCAGCCGCTGGGCCTCGAGCAGCTTGTTCTGCCCCTCCAGGTCCTTGAGCCGGACGGCGAGCTCGTCCTCGATCTGCTTGACGGCACGATTCATCCGCTCCGGGCCGGCGACGTAGTGCGAGGCCGGGAAGACGTACATTTCGGTTTCTTCCCGGATGACGTCCCCCGTGAGCGGGTGCAGCGTATAGATCTTTTCAATCTCGTCTCCGAAGAACTCGATCCGGATGGCCTGTTCCTCGTACATCGGGATGATCTCCACCGTATCCCCACGCACCCGGAAGGTGCCGCGGTGGAAGTCCATGTCATTGCGGGCATATTGCATACTGACAAACTTCCGCAGCAGATCGTCACGGTTCATTTCCTCGCCCCGGCGAAGCGTCACCATCCCGGCCACGTACTCCTCCGGCGTGCCCAGTCCATAGATGCAGGACACCGTGGCCACCACAATCACGTCCCGGCGCGTCAGCAGGGTGTTGGTTGCCGAATGCCGCAGCCGCTCCACTTCCTCATTGACCGAGGAATCCTTCTCAATAAACGTATCCGTCTGCGGTACGTAGGCTTCGGGCTGGTAGTAGTCGTAATACGAAACGAAGTATTCGACGGCGTTGTTCGGCAGCAGCTCACGGAACTCGTTGGCCAACTGAGCCGCCAGCGTCTTGTTCTGGACCATCACCAGCGTCGGACGCTGGACCTGCTCGATCAGCCACGCCGTCGTCGCCGATTTGCCTGTTCCCGTCGCGCCCAGCAGTACGATGTCCTTCTCGCCGTTCGTGATCCTTTCGGTCAGCTCCTGAATAGCCGCCGGTTGGTCGCCCGCCGGCTGATAATCGCTAATGACCTCAAAGGGTGCCACAATACGGTTGATTTCCTGCGCAAGACTCATACCCTAACGCTACCGCGTGCCACCGACACGGGTAAGGCGTGCGGTTGCCGCATCGGTGGAACTTCGTTGTCCCAAGCCCGGCGCCGCGCTGGTTGCGTGGAAGAATGGCTGGGGAACCACCCGTATCTGCTCGGCACCTAAGACAGAGGACATTATGACTGACAGCAATCCGCAGCAGCCTGCCCCCTACGGCCGGGAGCCCGCGAAGTCCGATCAGCCAACTCCGGCCTACGGCCAGTTTGCTCCGCCCCCCTATCAGCAAGCGGCCCCGCCCCCCTATCAGCAAGCGGCCCCGCCTGCCTACGGCGCCCAGCCGCCAGCTCCCTACGGCCAGCAGCCGCAACAGAGCTACCAGGGTGCCACCGTGCAGGATCCGGGCAAAACGCTCGGCATCATCGGCCTGGTCCTGGCCTTCCTGATCAGCATCGCCGGCCTCGTCGTCAGCATCATTGCGCTTAAGAAGTCCAAGGCCGCGGGTTTCAAGAATACCCCGGCCAAGGTAGGAATCTTTGTCAGTATCATTGTCTCGGTGCTGTGGATCGCCGGAATCATCATCGTCGCGATTGCGCTAGTGAATCTGACCAACGAACTTCAGGATGCCTGCGGCAACGGGCAGCCCACCTTCGTGTTCAACGGTGTGCAGCAGGCCTGCCCCGCTGTGAAGCAATAGGCCCTGGAACTGATCCAGGACCAAAAGGAGCCGCCGCTGCATCCGCAGCGACGGCTCTTTTCAATTTCGGACACGTACCCTTGCTACGGCAGCGGGAAGTGATCCAAGGGCGGAGTCCATTCCGTAGCGGCTGTCCAGCGTGATACTGCCGGGAAGGCAACGTCCCTGAACCACGGTTCCTTCGCTACGGCATAGCCGCCGGTTCCCATGTCAGCACTGTGCTGTGCTCCTGCACCTCGTTTGATGCTCAGATACTCGGCACAGGCCGCGGGCTCTGCCCGCAGCCAATCACGAAAGGCCAGCGCGAAACGTGCGCCGGCGGATCCCTCTACTCTGACATGGACATTCGCCGTGCGCCCCGGGTCTGCAGAAGCATGCAACCGCTTTTGCCACTGCGCCAGATCAAGGTACGGGGCATGCGGCGTATCGTGCCAGTCCCCGGGCAGCCGCGGAAAGCCGGCGGCAGCCAAAGCCGGCGCCAATCGGTCAGCCTCTGCCAGCGAACGGACCCGGACCTGCAGATCCAGGACATCCTTCGCGGGAAGGCCGGGCACCGCGGTGGAACCAATGTGGTCCACGGCCAGCACCCCCCCCTGGGCGGCCGCCGCGATCCGTGCCGAGAGTCTGGCCGCTTGGGCCTGCCATTGCGGATTCGGCGGTACCAATACTGCCGGTCCGTCCCGTCCCGCCATCCTGCCGTGCCTCAGGTTGTCCACGAAGGGCAGCAGCCGTTGCTCCCATAACCGATCCATCTGGCGAAGCGCCCCTTCCACGGTCCCGCTGTTATCGATGACGGCGTCGGCCGCGGCCAGCCGGTCCTCGCGCAGGGCCTGCGCAGCAATCCGCGCCGCAGCATCCGCTTCGCTGAGCCCGCGGTGCGCCACGATGCGCGCAATCTGCAGTTTCACCGGCGCATCCACCACCAGCACCAGGTGGAATGAGCTGCCCTGACCCGTCTCCACCAGCAAGGGAATGTCCTGCACCACGACCGCATCGTCGTCGTCCGCAGCGGCGGCCTGCATCAATTCCGCGGCACGGGAGCGGACCAGCGGATGGATGATCGCGTTTAAGGCATCGCGCTCTGAGGAATCGGCAAAAATCAGCGCTCCCAGCGCTGCCCGGTCGAGCGCACCATCGGGCCCGAGAACCCCCGGACCAAACCGCTGCACCACCGCCGCCAGACCCTTACTGCCCGGCGCCACCACCGCTCGGGCCAGCTCATCCGCATCGATCAAAACGGCACCAAGACTTTGCAGATACCGTGCCGACAGTGACTTTCCGCTGGCAATCCCGCCAGTCAGGCCTATTTTGAGCATACCTACACACTAAGCTGATCCGGTGAGCCTTCCCGCCAGTGCGCAGCCCTTCGACGCTACGGGCGCAATGGCGGAATACACTGTTCCCGCCGCCGGCAGGGAGTTCCGGCATGAACTGGAAATCAAGCGCTCCCGCTTCATCACTGTGCTACGCCGCGTCGAGACCGAAGAGGCGGCCGCAGACATGCTGGGCTCCGTGCGCAAGGAATTCCGCGACGCCCGCCACCATTGTTCGGCGCTGATTTTGGGTCCGGACCGGAACATCCAGCGCGCTCACGACGACGGCGAGCCGTCCGGGACTGCCGGCGCGCCGATGCTTGAGGTGCTGCGCAGGCATGAAGCGGGCAGGACGGGCGCAAGCGGCGCCGCCGCTGACCTCAGTGACGTGTGTGCCGTCGTCGTCAGGTATTTTGGCGGGGTTTTGCTCGGCGCCGGCGGCCTGGTCCGAGCGTACTCGTCGTCCGTTTCCTTGGCGCTGGACGCCGCCGTCCTGGTGCGCCGGCAACGGCTTCGTCTGTTCACCGTGACCGTCATCCACGCCGAAGCGGGCCGGCTGGAGCATGGGCTCCGCGCCGCTGGAATGACGCTTCGCGGGAGTAATTACGGTCCCACGGGTGTCCAGCTGGAAGCGGCTCTGAAAGACACACCCGAGGCCATCGCCGCCGCCCGGCAACTCCTCGCGGCATTGTCCGCCGGGACGGCGGTGCCGACATTCGGCACAACAGCTTGGTTAGACGTCAGCTGAATCTCCGGCCGGTATCGGTCCCCCGCTGGCGGAAGTCCCCAGGTTTCAATGCCGTGTCGGCACCGTCGTAGTGATCCCGGCGCTGCCGCTGAGCTTTCCCGCGAATTCCGGGGCAGGTAGGCCTCATCCGGGCATGCAAAGAGGACCCCCGCCCGCGGGCGGAGGTCCTCTCAATGCAAGTGCCGGGTCCATCCCTGCCAACCGGGTCGGCAGGTAGGGTTCGGCGGCGTGCGCTAGTTTCCGGTGAGCTTTTCGCGCAGAGCGGCGAGTGCCTCATCGGAAGCCAGCGTGCCGGCTCCCGTCTCAGCAACTGCCGGCTCGGAGGAGTAGCTGGTGGTACCGGAATCGCTGTCACCGGACACCGAGGCGGCCGCATCCTCTGCGGCGTGCTCGACGACCTGCTTCTTGTGCGCTTCCCAGCGGGCCTGGGCATCAGCGTACTGCTGCTCCCACACGGCGCGCTGCGTCTCGTAGCCCTCAAGCCACTCGTTGGACTCCGGGTCGAAGCCCTCCGGGTACTTGTAGTTGCCCTCTTCGTCGTACTCGGCAGCCATGCCGTACAGTGCCGGGTCAAACTCGGTGCTGTCGGCGTCGACGCCGTCGTTGGCCTGCTTGAGCGAGAGCGAGATACGGCGGCGCTCGAGGTCGATGTCGATGACCTTGACGAACAGCTCGTCGCCCACGGAGACAACCTGCTCGGCCAGCTCCACGTGGCGCACGGCCAGCTCGGAGATGTGCACCAGGCCCTCGATGCCGTCTTCAACGCGGACAAACGCGCCGAACGGAACCAGTTTGGTGACCTTACCGGGGACAACCTGACCCAACGCGTGCGTCCGGGCGAAGGTCTGCCACGGGTCTTCCTGCGTGGCCTTGAGCGAGAGCGAAACCCGCTCGCGGTCCAGATCCACCTCGAGCACCTCGACGGTGACTTCCTGGCCGACTTCGACAACCTCGGACGGGTGATCGATGTGCTTCCAGGACAGCTCGGAAACGTGCACCAGACCGTCTACGCCGCCCAGGTCCACGAAGGCACCGAAGTTGACGATGGAGGAAACGACGCCGGGACGGACCTGACCCTTTTCCAGCTTGTTGAGGAACGTGGAACGAACCTCGGACTGGGTCTGCTCGAGCCAGGCACGGCGGGACAGGACCACGTTGTTGCGGTTCTTGTCCAGCTCGATGATTTTGGCTTCGATCTTCTGCCCGATGTACGGAGCCAGGTCGCGGACGCGGCGCATCTCGACCAGGGAGGCGGGCAGGAAGCCGCGCAGGCCGATGTCGAGGATAAGTCCACCCTTGACAACTTCGATGACGGTACCCGTAACGACGCCGTCTTCTTCCTTGACCTTCTCGATATCGCCCCAGGCGCGCTCGTACTGCGCTCGCTTCTTGGAGAGGATCAGGCGGCCTTCTTTGTCTTCCTTGGTCAGCACCAGCGCCTCGACGAGATCGCCAACGGAGACTACGTCTCCGGGATCAACATCGTGCTTGATGGACAGTTCGCGGGAAGGGATGACACCTTCGGTCTTGTAACCGATGTCGAGCAGAACTTCGTCGCGGTCAACCTTGACGACGGTACCTTCAACAAGATCTCCGTCGTTGAAGTACTTGATGGTGGCGTCAACAGCTGCGAGGAAGTCCTCAGCCGAGCCGATGTCGTTAATGGCGACAACGGGGGTACTGGTCTTCTCGGGGGTCGTGATGGTCATGTAGTAGGGGCTCCGATGTGGATAGTGAGTTGAGCCAGGAGGACCGGGCCGATAGGCACGGATGAACCTGAATTATGAATCATGCTATGGATGTGCCGCAACGAATTTACCGTGCAGCGATAAAACTAAAAGCGTGCCGCAACGCTCAGTTGTCTTTGCCGGCCGGGGCCCGCTCGAACAGCTGACGCGCGCACTGCACACCCGTTTAGTCTAGTCACTTCGGCTAACGATCGCAAAAGCGCAACGAAGCACTTCGAAGCACCCGAGCAGAGGCCCCTGGGCCTAAAAATCCGTCAGACAGTGCGGGGCCAGCGGAGCACCGAGCACTGCGTCGCCGGCGGCCGCCGCCCCGGCCCGAAGCTCGCGAACCGTCCCGGCAGCCACCAGTGTCCCGACGCTCACACCGGCAAGATAGAGCTGTCCCAGTTCCGCCGCCCCAAGACGCAGGTCAGCCGGGTCCGAATCGGGCAGCTGTGTCACGACCGCTGATCCGCCGCCGGCCTCCAGCCGGTACACGCCGTCCGCCAGATGGAGCGGATCCTCGATGGCCAACGTCACGGTGCCGTCTCCCCAGTAATGGCGGCCGCCAAGGGCCGCAACCGGATCTAGGATCCGCAGCCAGAGGTGATCCTCCACCGCCTTGACCAGGTAACGGCGCTTGTCCGCCAGCGCCCACTGCAGCGGGTCCGCCACTGGTGCACCCTTGCGACTGATCCGCTGCACCAGGTCAATCGAGCCCAGAAACCGCCACAACGCCAAATGAGCCGGGCTGCTCGTTGCCAGCAGGTCCACCACCTGCAGCGTGGATGGCGTCTCCCTATCCATAACCTTGTAAGAGACGTACCCGCCGCAGCTTCCGTCCGGGGCATAGTACAAGGCCGCCCGCACGCTCTTGTCGCGTTCCGGCATGCCATAGTTCCAATAGCCGGACACCCGATAGCGGTAGGCGTCCTGTCGACCAAGTGAGCCGAAGGTGCCTGCGTGGACCTGCGCAAAAATCGCCGGTTCCAGCTCCTTCAGCACCAGCGGTTCCGCAAGCTCAACGATCCCGGCCGCCTCTGTGCTCCCGCCGGTTCCGTCAGGCTTTCCCGCAGGGAGGGTCGACGTCGGCTGGTTGCCTTTGAGCGCGAAGCCGGCACCGCTGTCCACCTCAATCGCAGCGGCGTGCGTGGCGGCGCCAAAGCCGAAGCGTCCATAGATGGTGGCCTCGGAGGCCGTCAAGGCAGCGATCGCCAGCCCGTCGGTCTTGGCGCGGCGCAGATCATCGGTGATGATGGTCCGCAACAGGCCACGCCGGCGGTGCGTGGGCCGGACGGTCACCGCACTGATCAGGTGGGCCGGCAGCAACTTCCCGGCCCCCACATTGAGGGTCTTGCGGTAACTGGCGTAGGTGGCCACCGGGTAGCCCGCGTCCCACGCCCGGTCCGGAGCCGACGCGGCATAGGCACCCGTGAGGATCCGCCCGTCCTTCTCCTCGGAGGCCAACGTCTTTTGAATATCCGCATCGGTGGGGGAATCGCCATGGAAGCCGAGGTCAACGGCCTCCTTCCATTTGCGGGCGGCAGGGTCGATGCCGGTCCCGGCGTATCGGGCCGGAAAGCTCCGGATTTCATAGGGAAATCGTTCGGTTGGTTCGACGATGACAGTCACAGTCAACAAGCCTAAAGCAGCACCGCCTCGCCCCGCCAGAGCGGGAGAGGATCCTTGCGCGCCTGCCGGCCAAGGCGGACCAGGCCTCCAGGATGGAGCAGATACCCCCTAGCCGCGGACTCGGGCGATGAATCTGTCCGTCCGCCCGCGCAGGCCCCTGATCTGACGGTCAACGACGGTGGCCGGGTCCGGCTCGATTTCGCTGGCCCGGGGCTCCTTCCGGACGTTGGCTGGGCAAAGGAAGTCCGCGCAGATGAGCGTCCCCATGGTGTTTTTTCGTTACGGCCGGATTGGCCGCCCCGTTTGGCCACCCAAAGAAAAACGTCCGCTTCGGAGAACACGTCGCAGCACAGGTCGCAGAGCACCTTGCGGTTTTTGAGCGGCTGGCGTTGACGAAGCCGGTCCGGATCTCTGTGCAAAGCCATTTTGCGCCGTTTGACACCATTGACTGTTCAGCCCGTCCGCTCGGCTTGTTTCGTGCACTGACCGACGACGGCCTCGCCACGCTCTCTACTGGCTCAAAGCTGCCGATGCCGTTCCTGCAGGGCACCCGGGCCCTTTCGCAACCCGCGCAGAAAGGCGAACGCCGCGTCGGGCTGGACAAGGAAGCCTAATCGCCGCAACGTCTAGTGCCCGGCCTCGTGCCAGCTGGCGCCTACTCCGATCTGGACATCAAGCGGCACTGACAGCTCCGCCGCCTGCCCCATCTGCGCCACCACCAACTCCTCAACGGCATCTCGTTCGCCTGGGGCGATCTCGAGCACCAGCTCGTCATGGACCTGCAGCAGCATCCGGGAGGAAAGCTGCCGCGCATGGAGCGCATCCTCCACACCCAGCATGGCCTTTTTGATGATGTCCGCCGCCGACCCTTGAATCGGGGCGTTGAGCGCGGCCCGTTCAGCCATTTCGCGGAGCTGACGGTGGTCGCTGGAGAGATCCGGCAGGTACCGTCGGCGCCCTTCGATGGTTGCCGTGAATCCGTCGACACGGGCCTGCTCCACCACGCCGCGCAGGTAGTCCCGCACGGCGCCGAACCGGTCAAAGTAGTCCTTCATCAGGGTCCGGGCCTCATCCACGGGGATGCCCAGCTGTTTGGACAGGCCGAAGGAGCTCAGCCCGTAGACCAGGCCATAGGACATCGCCTTAACCTTGGAGCGCATGGCACTGGTGACGTCTTCCACGGCGACGTGGAAGACATGCGAGCCGACAAACCGGTGCAGATCCTCGCCATCCCGGAAGGCCTGGATCAGACCGGGGTCCCCGGAGAGGTGGGCCATGATCCGCATTTCGATCTGTGAATAGTCCGCGGTGAGCAGCGTCTCGTAGCCGTGTCCCACCACAAACACCTCGCGGATGCGGCGCCCTTCTTCGCTCCTGATTGGAATGTTCTGCAGGTTGGGGTTGGTCGATGAGAGGCGCCCGGTGGCGGCCACGTTCTGCGCGTACGTGGTGTGGATCCGTCCGTCCTCCGCCGTGGCTTTGCTCAGCCCCTCCACTGTCTGGCGGAGCTTGGTGGCATCCCGGTAAGCCTGCAGCTGCAGCAGGAACGGGTGCCCGGTCTTTTGCGCCAGATCCGCCAGGGCATCCGCGTCCGTGGAAAAACCGGTCTTGATCTTCTTGGTCTTCGGCATGCCGAGCTCATCAAAGAGCACTGTCTGCAGCTGTTTCGGGGAGCCCAGGTTGACCTCGTGGCCGATCGCATCAAAGGCAGCCGTCTGGGCGGCGCTGATCGTGGCGCTGAAATCCGCCAACAGTCCGTCCAGCTGGGGGGACGACACGGCGATGCCGGTCATTTCCATCCCCGCCAGCACCCTTGCCAGCGGCAGTTCCAGCTCGCCCAGCAGCTTGTTGGCCCCGCGCTCCAGCAACAGGCCGACAAAATGCTCACTCAGCTGCAGCGTGACGTAAGCCTTCATCACAGCATCCGGCGCCGTCGTATCTTCCAGGCCCAGCTCCAACTGGCCGTTGGCAGCCGTCCCCGGAGCGGCCACCGTCACCTTTAAATGCACCTGGCTCAGATCCGCGAGGTCATAGGTGCGCCGGTCCGGCTGGATGAGGTAGGCGGAGATGGCGGTATCATCGACGATGCCGGCCAGTTCCAGCCCACGCTGGCGCAGGGCCTTATAGGCGGACTTGAAGTCGTGGATGGTCTTGCGCGCATCCTGACTGCGCAGCCAATCTCCGAGCACGCTTTCCGCTGCCACATCGAGCGCTGCCAACTCCACGTAGGCCGCCGAACCGTTCGTGGACAACGCCAAGCCGACGGCGTCCTGCCCGGCCGGCGTCGCCTCGGAAACCAGCGCCAGCCCTACCATGGCCTGATTCGTGCGGACAAACCAATCCGCCAGTTCGGCGGCGCTGCTGAGCACGGCGTGCCGAGGTGCCGTATGGCCGTCCGTGTCGGCGGCCTCATCGTCGTCTCCGAACAGGTCGAAAAGGCGTTTCCGCAGTGTGTTGAACTGCAGCGCATCAAACAGTTCTTCAATCTCCCCGCGGTCCGGATGCTGGAGCACCATGGCATCCAGACGCACCGGAAGCGCAAGATCGCGCAGCAAATGATTCAGCCGTCGATTGCGTTTGACGCTCTCTTCATGTTCGCGCAGGGCATCGCCGGCTTTTCCGCCAATCGAGCCAATGTTCGCCAAGATGCCGTCGAGGCCGCCATAGAGGTTGATCCACTTGGCGGCCGTCTTCGGGCCGACTCCGGGAACACCTGGCAGATTATCCGCCGTCTCCCCCACCAAGGCCGCCAGGTCAGAATACTTTTCCGGGCCGACAAAATACTTCGCTTCTACGGCGGCGGCATCCATCGGCGGAATGTCCGAAATACCCTTCTTCGGATAAAGCACGGACACCCTGTCCGTGATGAGCTGGAAGGCATCCCGGTCTCCGGAAACCACCAGCACATCCCACTGCGCCGCCTCGCCCTGGGCGGCCAGCGTCGCGATGATGTCATCCGCCTCGTAGCCGTCCAGGGAAATGGTGGGAATCCGCATGGCGTCCATCACCTTGACGATCAGGTCCACCTGGCCGTGGAATTCCTGCGGTGTTTTAGAGCGGCCGGCCTTGTATTCGGTGTACTCCACCGAGCGGAACGTCGGCGTATCCAGATCGAAGGCCACCACGACATGGGTGGGTTTGTGCTGACGGATCATGGTCAGCAGCATCGACGTAAACCCGTAGACCGCGTTTGTGTGCTGTCCGGTGTCGGTGGAGAAGTTCTCCGCGGGGAGGGCGTAAAACGCCCGGAAGGCCATCGAATGGCCGTCGATCACCAGCAGACGGCCCGGCTCCGAACCGGCAGGAATGACCACCCGCGCCGCTGTGGACAATGCCGGCTCTGCTGCTGTTTTGGGGACCGTTTTGGTAGTTTCGCTCACAGGTGCCAGCCTAGTCAACATGAACGACAAATTCACACCGAACCAGTACACCGCCCGGCTGCTGGAGGCGGGCGTGCCCGAAGTGATGCATGACTGGCTCAGCAGCAACGGCGTGGGCGCCCTGGTGGAAAAAATGGGGATCAAATTCCTGGAACTGGGAGCCCGGCGCTCGGTTGCCACCATGCCGGTTGAAGGGAATACCCAGGTTGCAGGCATCCTGCACGGCGGTGCCCATGTGGTGCTGGCGGAAACCCTGGGCTCCTTCTCCGCCGGAATACATGCCGGCGTCAACGGCCAGGCCCTGGGCATTGAGATCGGTGCCACCCACCATCGCAGCGCCACGTCCGGACTGGTCACCGGCACCTGCACGGCCATCCATCTGGGGCGCACTCTGGCCACTCACGAAATCGTCATGACCGATGAGTCCGGCCGGCGGCTCTCCACAGCCCGTATCACCAATATGATCCGGCAAAAGGGGTCCGACGTTCCGGTATCTGCGGGATAGCCGCGGGCTCTGGTGGTCCGCTGATGCGCAGGCATGAACCGTCTAGTGCAGCGCCGGCACGATCAGGTATATCCCGAACAGGACGGCCGCCAGACTGACGGCGAAGCAGAGGTAGGCGGCGGCCCGAGCCACCTTGGTGCTCGGCACATGGTCGTCAACACTGACGGCGTAAAGGCGCACACCGGAGGCATAGACCCCCACCACAAAGACGGCGGAAACCAGCGTGGTCACCGCCACGGTCAGAAAAGCTCCCCAATTAATCACTGTGTACCTTTCTGCTTGGCGGCCGAGGATGAATCTGACTGCGGCGCGTTCGGAGCTTTCGGCGGCAAGCGTTGCGGCGCAATGTTCCCCGTCGCGTGCGCACCGTCCGCGGCTCTTGCGGCACGCTCGGCCGCTTCTTGTGCAACAACTTTGGCCGCTGCCTTCTCCACAGCCTTGGCTGCGGCCTTTTCAGCGGCACGCTCGGCGGCCCGCGCCTTGGCCGTGAGCCGGTCGCGTTCTTTTTTGCTCGGGATGCTGACGGTTTCACCGATGGCGTCGACGTCGCTGATGGCGTTGCTGTGATCCACATGTCCGCGCTGCGAGCGGATGAAGATGAAGATGATGGAGCCCAGCCCGACGACGGCGTCAATCACCACGCCGGTCGTGCCCAGACTGGCAATAAACGCGGCAAGACCGCCGACGATGGCCGCCGCGGGAAGGGTGAACAGCCAGCCCAGGCCGATCTTGCCGATCGCGCCCCAACGCACAGTTGAACCCACCCGGCCCAGCCCGGAGCCAATGACCGAGCCGGACGCCACGTGGGTTGTCGAGAGCGCGAAGCCGAGGTGCGAGGAGGCGAGAATCGCCGCGGCCGTGCTGGTCTCCGCAGCAAAGCCCTGGGCCGGTTTGACGTCCGTCAGGCCGCTGCCGAGGGTGCGGATGATGCGCCAGCCGCCGGTGTAGGTGCCGAACGCGATGGCGAGGGCGCAGGCGCCGACCACCCACAGTTCGGGACCGGAGCCGACCTTCTGCATATTCGCGGAAATCAGTACCAGCGTGATGACACCCATGGTCTTCTGCGCATCGTTGGTGCCGTGCGCGAGAGCGACGAGCGACGAGGAGAAGACCTGGGCGTACCTGAATCCGCCGCGCTTTTGCACCAGCTTGTCGCCCGAGTCCGGATCGGTCCGTCGCGTGATCCGGTAGGCCAGCTTCGTACACAGGTAGGCGGCACCGCCGGCGATCAGCGGAGCCATCACGGCGGGAAGGATGATTTTGGAGAGGAGCACTCCCAGATCCACGGCCTGGAAGCCGATGCCCACTACGGCCGCACCGATCAGACCACCGAATAGGGCGTGCGAGGAGCTCGACGGCAGCCCGAGCAGCCAGGTCACCAGATTCCACAGCACCGCGCCCATGAGGCCGGCAAAAATCAGCACCGGAGTGATCTGAATGCCTTCGGCGCCTTCCCGGATCAAGCCCCCGGAAATCGTCTTGGCCACCTCCGTGGAGAGGAATGCGCCCACCAGATTGAGCACCGCGGCAAGGGCGACGGCGGTCTTGGGTTTGATGGCTCCGGTGGCGATGGGCGTGGCCATGGCGTTGGCGGTGTCGTGAAAACCGTTCGTAAAGTCAAAGAACAGAGCCAGCGCTATGACAAGCACGACCATAAAGGTGAGATCCACCCGTGATCCAATCTGAGAGGTCAACTGCGGACTGCCAAAAAGGTTTGGCTATTTTTTGCCCGCGGCATGACGGGACGACGCTGCGGTGTTCAAGCGGATTCTGCTACCAAACAGTACTGATCCTATGTCCAGAGCCGGTCGACACCAAAGGGACGCTCTACAAGGGCCCGCACCAGGGCGCGCATTCCGTCCCGCGTGCGGGACGGAAGCTCCTACCCATCCAGGTCTTCCGGGTCCGGTTCTTCGGCACCGAAGCGGCCCAACGGCGATCCGCCGAAGTTGGCCTCGTCGTCGCTGCCGTCGGCCTCATCCCCGGTGGGTGTCTCGCCGAAGTCCACGTCAGCCGAGGCCTCGCCTATGGTGGGTTCGTCCGGCGGAATCTGCTCCTCGCCCGTTTCGTAGCGGGCCTCGTCCGTCTGATCCTCCAGATACTGTTCGGAACGGTACCCTTCTGCCGCCGCGGCATCCTCCGCAATGAGCGGATCGTCGGACCAGTTGTCCGGGTTGTTCTCCGCCGCGCCCGGATATTCGTCCGGGCCGCTGCCGCTGAGCTGATCAAGGCCGTCGGCGCCGGGCGAGGCAGGGTCCTGGGCCGCCGCGGGGTCAAGTGCTCCGGGATCATCCGCATCCAGGGTATCGCTGAAAATGTTGAGTCCGACCTCCGGAGTGCGTCCATCCGTAGTGTGGTCGGTGGGAATGCTTTCTTCGCTCATGATGAAACCTTTCCGTTAGCCGATGGGGGTGCTTCCCAGCAACCCTACCGAGCCGGGGCCGGGCTGGCTACAGCGAGGCCTCCTCCGGCGTGGCCACCAGATACAGCCGGTTGGGCCGACAAATTCGATATGGATATAGGTTATGCGCTCGATCTCCTGATGCTCCAGCAGCATCCGCAACGCCGACTGCTCCACTTCCGGTGTCACCGCCTGTCCCACCAGGAAACGACGGTTCCGGTCAATCAGTACGACGGCGACAACGCCAAACAGCAGGCCCACCATAATGGAACCCAGCGCGTCGGGAACCGGTGATCCGGTCACCTGATGGAGGAGAATTCCGGCAAAAGCAATGACCAGCCCCACCAGCGCGGCCGAATCTTCAGCAAACACCGCCTCCGGCGGTGAAGAGCCCGAAGGCGGCGAACATGGACCAGACGTACGCCTCACGCCCGTAGCCGAGCGGATGGGCAGCATCACGCTTTCTCTTGGACCTTTTGTCCGCGATCATGAGGAAAATCTGATTACCCGTGTCCGCCCACGAATGCGCGGCCTCGACCGTCATGGACTCCGAACCGGTGAGCCCGGCGGCCACCGACTTCGCGGCGGCGACCAGCAGATTCGCGCCGAAGGCCATCAGAATGGTCCCGGCCCCGGAGCCCTTGGGCTTACCCTTGGTGTCCGGTGCCGCGGTTTCTGCCACACGCGAGTTTCCCGTGGCCCTAGACTACTCACCGCCCGCTACGATGATCCTGGCAGAGCGGAAACCATGAACAAGATCAGACTTGAAACCTTCAGCGATGGCGTGCTGGCCATCGTGATCACCATCATGGTCCTTGAACTGCGCGTTCCGGAGGAACCGAGCTGGCCGGGGCTGCTGCGGGTGCTCCCGGGCTTTCTCAGCTACCTGCTGAGCTTCGTGTATGTCGGAATTTACTGGAACAACCACCATCACATGTTCTCGCTCGCGGAGAAGGTAAACGGCACGGTCCTGTGGGCCAACCTCCATCTGCTCTTCTGGCTCTCGCTGTTCCCCTTCACCACGCGCTGGATGGACGAATCGGGTTTTCCGGAGGTGCCCGTCCTGGTCTACGGCGTGAACCTGCTGTTGGCCGCCGTCGGCTACTTCATTCTCCAGAAGGCGCTCATCGCGCAGCAGGGAACCGACGGACCGCTGGCCCGGGCGCTGGGCCGTGATTGGAAGGGCAAAGCCTCTCCCCTGATCTACCTCGCCGGGCTGGGACTGTCGCTGCTTCAGCCGCTGCTGGGTCTGGCCGCCTATACGGTGGTCGCGCTGCTCTGGCTCGTGCCCGACCGCCGGCTGGAACGCGCCGCCGGCGCCAGGGCTAAATCAGTCCAGCTGTCCGCGGACGGCGGGCGCCACTTCCCTGCCATAAAGCCCTATGCTGCTCATGAGGGCCGCATGCGGGAGGGTTCCGTGGCTGAATTTCAGGTCAAAGCGCGACAGCCCGAGCCCAGTGCCAACCTTGACGATCTTGGTGGCCACGGTTTTCGGTGAGCCAACAAAGAGCGCTCCGTCCGGGCCGGCGGTGGCTTCAAAATCCGCACGCGCGATGGGCGGCCAACCGCGGTCCCGCCCAATTCTGGCCTGCATGGCGGCACAGTGCGGCCAGAGCTCTTCCCTGGCCTGCTGAGCGGTGGCGGCGACATGCCCGGGGGGATGGGCGTCGATGGGCTGCACCGGATTGCCGAATTCCTTCAGGGCGCGGTGGTACAGGTCGGTGAAGGGGGCGAACTGCAGCGGTTCCCCGCCGATGATGGCCAGCATCAGCGGCAGTCCGTCGCCGGCGGCGCGGACCACGGACTGCGGGCTTCCACCAGCGGCGATCCAGGTGGGCAGGGATCCGGAGTCGGTCGGCGGGTATGCCACATGGTTCGCCAGCGCGGCGCGGGTGTTGCCGGACCGGATCCTCAAACGTGACGTCGCCAAAGGTGCCCAGCCCCAGTTCAAACTTTATTTGTCCCGATTACGTCATGTTCCGTTCCTGCCATATTTCGCAAAAGCCTGTATATGCGTATGCATTTACTTGGCCAGACTTCCCGCCCGGCGGATCTATTCCTGGCCGAAGTTGCAGCGGGGACGTTGCTGCAGCGGGGACGGTGCTACAGCGGCACGGACAAGGATTCGACGTCGGCAATGGCCTTGCGCCGGTAGGTGGACAGGAAGGCGGAGATCCGGCGGACGGCTTCTTCGATGTCACCGACGGCAGGCAGAATCACGAAACGGAAGTGATCCGTTGTCGGCCAATTAAAGGCGGTGCCGTGCGAGACGAGAATTTTCTGGTCCTGGAGCAGATCCAGCACAAACTGCTCGTCGCTCTCGATCGGATAAACGTCCGGGTCCAGCCGTGGGAACAGGTACATGGCACCGGCGGCGGGGACGCAGCTCACGCCGGGAATGGCGTTGAGGAGTTCGGTGGCCCGGTCTCTCTGCTGCCGGAGCCGGCCTCCGGGAGCCACCAGATCGTCAATAGTCTGGTAACCGCCCAAGGAGGTCTGGATCGCATGCTGTGCCGGGACGTTGGCGCACAGTCGCAGCGAGGCGAGCAGTTCCAGGGATTCCCGGTACTCCGCCATAGCCGTCCGCGGCCCCGTCAAGGCAACCCAGCCGGAGCGGTAGCCGGGCATCCGGTAGGCCTTGGACAGGCCGCTGAACGTCAGTGTGCACACGTCATCGGCCACCGAAGCGGTGTGGATGTGCACAGCATCCTCGTAGCGGATTTTTTCGTAGATTTCGTCCGAAAAGAGGACCAGATCGTGTCTGCGTGCCAGCGCCGCAAACTGCTCCAGGATGTGGCGAGGGTAGACGGCCCCGGTCGGATTATTGGGGTTGATGATCACAATTCCCCTCGTCCGCGCGGTGATTTTGGCCTCTACGTCGGCCATGTCCGGCCACCATTGGTCGGCCTCGCTGCACAGATAGTGCACGGCACGGCCGCCGGTGAGCGTCACCGCTGCCGTCCAGAGCGGGTAGTCCGGCGCCGGGATGAGGATTTCGTCCCCGTTTTCCAGAAACGCCTGCAGGGTCATGGAAATCAGTTCACTGACGCCGTTGCCGATAAAGATGTCCTCCACGCCGATCGTCATTAGACCCTGGGTCTGGTAATACTGTGAAATGGCGGTCCGGGCCGAGAAGATGCCCTTCGAGTCGCTGTAGCCCTGCGACCCCCGCAGATGATGGATCATGTCCACCACGATCGATTCCGGCGCTTCCAGGCCGAAGGGCGCGGTGTCCCCCAGGTTCATCCGCAGAATCCGGTGCCCCTCGGCCTCCATCTTCTTGGCGGCGTGCAGGATGGGCCCGCGGAGTTCGTAGCGGACGTCCTGAAGTTTGCTGGAGTGCTGCATTTGGCGCATGGTCAATCTTTTCACATCCGCACCGTCCGGGCGGAGACGGGCCTAACGCAAACGGCCACCCGCGCATGCACCGACCGCGGCCGGCCGGTTCGTCAACGGTCTGTGGGCCGCATGCCGGCCCGGTTCGTCTACGGCCCGGTTCGTCAGCGGCCCGTGAGCCGCGCGCCGGCCCGGTCCGCGGCGCTGCGGGCCGAGGCTGCCGTGCGGGCCGCCGCTTCCTCCTCCCGGGACAGCCCGGCTGCCTCGCGGTCAGCCGCGGCAAGGTCCCTAGCAGCTTCGGCGACAAGGTTCTGCAGTTCCGTAAGGCGTGCCGCCAGCGCGCTGCGTTCAAGGGCCAATCCAGCGGCTCTGTCCCTGATCCCGGCGAGCGCGGCCTCAGCTTCGTCGGCTGACTTGACGGCCAGCGCCGCCTTCCGTTGTGCCGCCGCCCTGGTCTTGTCCGCCGGCAGAGGCACCGTCGGTCCTGCGGCCGCGTCCGGCTGCCCGGCGTGGGAAACCGGAACCGCGACCGCGCCGGAGAGGTCCGCCGCTCCCCAGCCGTCGGCGGAAAGGGCGCGCGTCAGCATGCCGGTCCGTACGGCAGCGGTGGCCCACGCATCGGACGTGGCGGCCCGCAGTGTCTCTTCGACGTCCTCAAGCACGGCTGCGCTGGCTCGTTGGCCCAGCTCCGAAGCCAAACCCCGACCAGTTGTCAGCAGTGCGGCCAGCAGCACGCGCCGTTCCTTGCTGAGCCTGCGCATGGTTCCCTGGTCAAGATCGGCCTGTGCCTGGCGAAGCTCCACGCCCACTTCCAGCAACCCATCGATCTCCGCGCGGCGGTGGATCACCAGCATGTTCAGCAGCCACGCCGCCGTCGACGGTTTCGGCAGCGCACGGATCTTCCCCGCCAGCTCAGCATTCCCGTTGGCGCGCGCGTCCCCGGCCCACGCATTGCGCTGGACGGTGAACTCGGACGGCGGCAGGCCGTACAGCCGGCCGGCGCCGACGGCCAATGCGCCGCCGTCGTCCGTTTTGGTATGACCACTACCCGTCATGGCGTCGGACCCCACCGATCCGTCGGCCGGTCCACCCGATCACGACGACGACCAGGGCCATGGAACTCAGGCCCAGTCCGGAGTACCCCCAAGCGGTCAGGACAGGGCCGGCCACCGCGCCGCCAAGCGCCCCGGCCAGGTTCATCGCCAGATCGGACACGCCTTGCAGGGCCGGCCGCTCGGCGACCCCGACCGCCTCCGCGACCAGAGCCGATCCCGCGACCACAGAGGCCGACCAGCCCAAGCCGAGCAGGACCAGGCTCGTCGTGACGGCCGCCTGCGAGGAAGCGCCATGCCAAGCCAGCAACAGTGACGCCAGCAGCAGCGCCTGGCCGACCAGGATCGTACGGAGCCGCCCGGCGCGGTCCGCCAGCCAGCCGAAAAAGGGCGACAACGCATACATTCCCGCCACATGCAGACTAATGGTCAATCCGACGACCGTCAGCGTCGCCCCGTGGTCCCGCAAATGCACCGGCGTCATGGACATCAGGGCGACCATGGTGGCATGGCTGAGGGCAACGGACGTGACCGCGTAGCGCGCCAGCGGGTTGCTGCGCAGAATCTCCCAACCGCCGGAGCGCAGGCGTGCAGCCCCTGCACGGCTCTCCCCCTTCTGCTGATCCACGGCCTGGGCCGCCAGCGCGCTGAGCAGTGGGTCCGGTCTGAGCCCGAGCCGGTAGACGACGGCGGCCGCCAGCTGGGCCAACAGCGAGAAGATGAACGCTCCGGTCAGCAAAGGGAGCCCCAATGCGGCACCTACTGCCTCACCGGGTTCAAAGAGATTGGGGCCAAGCACTGCCCCCACGGCAGTGGACCAGACCACCAGGGACAGATCCTTGGCCCGGGATCTGTCCGTGGCAAGATCGGTGGCGGCAAATCGTGCCTGCAGGTTAGTGGCCGAACCGGCTCCCAGCAGCAGCAAGGCAACCAGCAGCAACGGGAAGGACCGCCCGGCAGCCGCAGCGACGGCCAAGACCGCCCCGCCCGCCGCCAGCAGGGAACCGGCAGCCAACGAAACGCGGCGCCCACTCGCCTGCGCCAGCCGGACGAGCGGCACAGCCAGCAGCGCTGCGCCCAGGGTGCTCATCGTGGCCGCCATGCCGGACCACGCACTGGAGCCAGAGAGCTCCGCAGCCAGCAGGGCGCCCAGGGAAAGGGTCGCGCCCATCCCCACGCCACCAAGAATCTGCCCGGCCACCAGCACGCCAACCACCTTGCGCCGCAGCACGTCCGGTCCGCGGGGTGGGTTTCCTACCGTCGGCGACACGACAGGGGGCCGGGCGCTCCCCCCGAAGCCGGTAGGCTGCCGCTTGGCCATCAGTTCATCCTGTCGTCGAGTCATTGGAGCATTGTTTCTCCGGCATTGGGTCCCTGGGGTGTTGGGGCCCTGGGGCGTTGAGTCCCTGGGCCGGTGTTTCGTCGGAGCCCGAATCCTGGTCTCCGGATTCCCACCGCCGGACGCCGTTCCCAGCAGGTTCATATCTTATTCCGGTACAACGGTATACAGCAGTTGATACTCCCCCGCGGACTGTCCCGGGTCCGGAGTCAAATTTCGGGTAGAACATAATTCGGGTAGAACATAAAAGGACCGATTAGTGCCGCTGAACCCGATCTTAGGTCCCACCGTTGCCGTCGTCTTCACCCTGGCGGCCGTGCTTTGTCTGGGCGGAATCGCCCGTATCCGTTCCTGGCCGGCGCGGGTCAACGTGCTGTTGACGGCCGTCATGAATTCAGCGCTGGCGGTGGCCGCGGTTACGCCCATCCCGGGCCGAGCTGTGCCGCCTTTGGTGGTGCTGCAGCTGGTCGCGGCACTGTGGTTCCTGTTCCAATGCCTTCCCTGGCGGCCGGTCCGGATCTCTGACATAGGTCGTCCGGTCTGCTTCTATCGGGCAGTCCTGCTGACGTTGACGGCCTCGATTCTGGCGTCCGCCGCCTCAGTCAGCGCGCTTGGGCAGGCGGGCGCGCCCGTCCATCTGCTGGGCTCCATCCTGCTCTCGGCCTTTGGCGCCGTGCTCCTGATCATCACCGCTGTTTTCTGGCTGCTGGCCACCTTCGCCACGCCCCGCCAAGATACCGCCGCCGAACCGGTGCGCCGGCTCCAGGGTCTTCAGGAAGCGTTCACGGCGGCGGGTCTGGCCGTCTTTCTGTTCGCACTGTTCTGACCACCGGTTCCCAGCGCTGGAATCCCGTCTTCGAGGGGCGCGCATGAGCGCACCCTGCTAATATGTCCGGTACCACGTTGCGTGACGGGTTTGTCATAGTCCCGTGACATGGCCATGGGTGGCAGATGTCAGGAACGGGTGCTGCTCATCCTCCGGACGGTCCGGTACCTGTACAGTGCCGGACCGCCCAACACCTGCCGACAGGGAAACCATGAGCCGCGTTGAAGCCCACCGCTTGCAGGGATTGACGGCGATCGTCACCGGCGCCAGCCGCGGAATCGGTCTCGCCGTGGCCCACCGTCTCGTAGACGAAGGGGCGCGGGTGTGCATCACGGCCCGCGCAGCGGAGCCACTGCGTGCAGCCGCCGCGGAATTCCCGCCTCGATCGGTGCTGGCCATTACTGGTAGGGCCGATGATCCGGAGCACCGGCGCGAGGTGCTCGACGCCGTAGCGGCCGGCTTCGGGCAACTGGACATCCTGGTCAATAACGCCGGCATAAATCCGGTCTACGGTCCGTTGATGGAGCTGGACCTGGAAGCGGCCAGGAAGATCGCCGAGGTGAATGTTTTCGGAACCCTTGCCTGGGTTCAGGACGCCTACCATCATGCTGGGCTGCGCTTCGCGGACCGGGGCGGCTCCGTCATCAACATGTCCTCCGTCTCCGGTCAAACGCCCGCAGCCGGATTGGGGTTCTACGGCATCAGCAAGGCCGCAGTAGAACACCTGACCCGTTCCCTGGCGGCCGAAATGGGACCAAAGATCCGCGTGAATGCGGTGGCGCCTGCCGTGGTCAAGACGCAATTTGCCCGCGCACTGTATGAGGGTAAAGAAGCCGAGGTTGCCGCCCGCTACCCGCTCGCCCGGCTGGGCACTCCCGCGGACGTGGCCGCCGCCGTCGCCTTTCTGGCCAGCTCCGATGCAGCCTGGATCACCGGCCAGATCCTGAACCTCGACGGCGGACTGCTCGCCGCCGGCGGCACGGCCTGAACGGCGTCGGATGCGTTCGTGTGCTTCCGCCGGCAACGGCACCCCGCCGTGCGCCGCCGTCGGGCCGCTAGACGGAAGCCCGCATTGCCAGCGCGGCCGTCACCAGCCCAAGAAAGCCGCATACCACTGCCACAATCCACAGGCCCAGCAGAATTCCGCTCCGCTGCCGCACGCCGGGGGAACTACCCGCCGAGACCACGTCGGCCCGGAACAGAGCCAGACAGGCGCTGCCGATGGCGACGATCCAGAATATCCACTCAACAATGCCGAACGCGTACTGGCTCATTGCAATGCTCCTCTGCCGTCCGCCGGCCGCGACGGAAATCCTCCTGGGCCAGCCGGCATCCTGTGTGCTTGTTAACGCTAGCATCGGGCCGCGGCGAAGGGTAGGACAACTGGTGCCGGTTCAGCCGCCCTTTTACGCGGCGGGAACAGTGCTGCAAGCCAGCCGTTCCGCGCCCGGATTGCCTTTGTCCGCTTACTGCTTGTCTGCTTGTCTGCTTGCCGTTGGTCTGCTTGCTAAGGTTCCATCATGAGATTGCATCGGCTCCGGCACGCGGCTGACGTCGCTAAACACACCGTCCAGCGCAGTATTTTGGGCTTTTTCGCCCTCCAAGGCGCGGTCATTGCCGCCCTCGTGATTATGGATACGATTAGGAAGCGCGGCAGGAGCAAACGCGTAGGGTTTCCCCGTCCCGGCATTTTCGAAAGCGAGGTAGCCGGTTCCACGACCACCGTCTACACGTTTGGTGAAGACCTGTACAAGGACATGCTGGATCAGATCCGCAATGCCAAACACCGGATCATGATGGAAACGTACATCTGGAAGGCCGACAAGGTCGGTAAGGAATTCAAGGCTGCCCTCGCGGAGGCCGCCGAGCGTGGTGTCAAGGTTTACGTCATTTACGATGCCTTCGCCAACCTGGTGGTGCCGCGGTCCTTCTTCCGCTTCCACCCGGATATCCATGTCATCCGGTTTCCGGTGCTGCGGCCTTCCATCATCTTCACCAATGTGCGCGGCACCGGTTTGGACCACCGCAAAATGCTGATCGTCGACGACGAGGTGGGCTATGTGGGCGGCTACAACATCGGCTCGCTCTACGCCACGCAATGGCGGGACACGCATCTGAAGATTGCAGGACCGTCGGTGTGGGAACTGCGCCAGGCGTTTGCCACCGTCTGGAACCACTACCGCAAGAGGCTTCCGGAGCTGAAGGAAAGCAACCCCGACTTCTGGGAACCTCGGGTCCGCGCCGTCAATAACATCCCCTCCAGCCTGGTGTTCCCCATCCGGGGCGTTTATTTGGATGCCATCGACCGGGCAAGCCACCATATCTACATCACGATGGCCTACTTCATCCCGGACCGGCAGATTCTCGATGCCTTGCTGGGAGCGAGCAGACGCGGGGTGGATGTGCGGGTCATCCTTCCGGAGGATTCCAACCACGTGCTCTCTGACTGGCTCTCGCGCGGCTTCTATACCGCGCTGCTGCGCGACGGCGTGACGATCCTGCTGTACCAGAACGCCATGGTGCATGCGAAGACTGCCACCATCGACGGCCAGTGGTCCACGGTCGGCACCGCCAACATCGACCGCTTGAGCCTGACCGGAAACTACGAAATCAATATGGAGATCTACAACGACGATCTGGCCCGCGACCTGGAGACCATTTTTGAAATCGACAGCGTCAACAGCCGGGTTCTGACGCTGGAGGAATGGGCGGGCCGCAGGGTTGCGGCTAGGTTCAGCGAATCCATCCTCGCACCGTTACGCCCGCTGCTGTAGGTCAACCGCTCAGGACGCGCGGCCCCACTACGCCCCCATCGGGGCTGGTGGTGCCGCTGCTGCCGTACATTGGGGAGGGCCATCATTCCTGCGTCGGTAATTCGTGGCGGCTGAGGCTCAGGTACACCTTTCCCTCCTCAACCCGGTCGATCTCATCGGCAGGGGCGTAGGAGTTTCGGGCCAGGAAACCTCGACCGTCGATTTTGACGTAGCCGCTGCTGAACAGCCGGCGCGCCGTGTCCTCCGGCACCCTCGGCTCGGTACCGAGCACCGAATTGAGTCCCATGAAGAGGATATTCTGGTCGGCTGCCGAATACACCTCCTCGAAGGCGGCCGCCTTTGGGTTCGGAGGCTTCGCATGCTCCACCTTGCCGATCACCTTACCGCTCGCGTCGACCACCGGCATTCCCTTGGCCACAAGGTCCAATAAGCTCATCGCGCCATCCTCCTCGAATCGACCATTGATCCTGCCGCCAGCGTAGCCTGAGGCAGCCGGGAATTCGAGTCCCCCCGCGCCCAGGCTCCACACCGCAGGCCCCGGTCCGCCCGAATGAGCCGGGCCGCCCGAATGAGCCGGTCCGGTTGCAGACCTCCTCTGGGCTGCCAAAGCAACCCGCCCGGGCGGAATTCAGCCGCAGGGCCCCGGCCGTTATCCGGGCCGCCGGGGGTCCTCCCCGTCCCGCAGCCACCGGAGCGTGTCCCGCCAGAGGGTTCAGCGCGGGTTCCGCCGGGGGCCGCGGCGGCGAAATCCCTGCGGCTGCGCGCCCAATCCAGGGCCACGCCGGAGGGAAGGAATTCCAGCCAGCCCCGGCGCTTGCCGGAAAATATCCGCTGCGCAGGGTTGCAAGGGGCATCAGCAGGTGCCGGCGCCAATGAAACTCCAGCCGGTGCCCCGCCGGTAATCCCGCCAGTAATCCCGCCATTAGGCATGCTGGGCTCCTACGGTCAGCAGGCGGTCCACCCGCCGCCCGTTGCGGGCCAACCCCTCACCCAAGCCGCCAAAACTGTGCCCCACGACGCTCAGCGGTTTTCCTCCGCCGCGGCGGCACTCTTCGATCAACACGGCAACAATGTCCTTGAGCCCCGAGTCATACCAGCGTGGATGCAAGCCGTCGGCGCAGTCAATCTGGAGCGGAACCTTGCCATCCGGGGTCCGGTTCCGGTTCTGCTAGCGCCGCGGGACGTTGCGCAGATTGCTTCGGGCCATGCTCACGGCCTCGCCGGCGCCTCGATTAAGCACCACCTTGGACATCGCCGTGGCGAAACCGAAGACCTGGTTACCGGTGATTTTGGGCGGAATCGACAGCGCATTGGGATCGGTGATCAGCTCCACTAATGCTGGTCCCGGGTGTGCAAAGGCCGCCTGATAGGCGCCCTCAATGTCGGCAGGGTCGGTGACCCTGACGGCGTGAAAACCCATGGCCGTGGCGACCGCGGCATAGTTGGTGTCGGGTACGTCGACACCGTGGTAGGGCAGCCCATCGACGAGCATCTCCAGCTTGACCATGCCCAGCGTGGAGTTGTTGAACAGAACGATGTTCAGCGGCAGCCGGTGGGCTGCGGCGGTGACCATTTCGCCGAGCAGCATCGACAGTCCACCGTCGCCGGACACGGAGACGACCTGGCGACCCGGATACGCCAGCTGTGCACCAATGGCCTGCGGCAGGGCATTGGCCATCGAGCCATGCAGGTAAGACCCGATCAGCCGGCGGGTGCCCAGCGGGTTGATGTAACGCGCGGTCCAGAAGTTGCACATCCCCGTGTCGGCCGTAAAAATGGCGTCCCTGCTGGCCACCTGGTCCAACAGCGACGTGGCATACTCGGGGTGGATCGGCACCAGCTTATCTGCCCTGCGGGTGTAAGCGCCCACGGCCTTGTTCATCAGCCGGTCGTGCTTCTTGAGCATCTGGTCCAGAAAGCGCGTGTTCTTCTTGCGTTTCAGTTTCACCAGCGGAATGAGCGCCGCGACGGTGAGCAGCACGTCCCCGTGAATGGCGAAATCAACGTCGGTGCGCCGGCCCAGTTTTTCCGCCGCCCGGTCCACCTGCGCCGTGCGTGTCCGCGGCAGGAACTGATCGTAGGGAAAATCGGTTCCGAGCAGGATCAGCAGGTCCGCATCGTTGATGCCTTCGGCCGCCGCCCCGTAGCCGAGCAGCCCGGTCATGCCAATGTCATAGGGGTTGTCGTACTGGATGAAGTCCTTGCCGCGCAGCGAGTGGCCGATGGGCGCGCCGATCGCTTCGGCCAGTTGAATCACCTCGTCGTGGCCCCCCTGCACCCCTGCGCCGGCAAAGATGGCTACCTTGTCCACTGCGTTGATGGCGTCCGCCAGCAGCTGGACGCTGTGCGGGTCGGGCGACAAGCGCCCCGGTGTGTAGGCCGTTTGCTGCGGGCTTTCCGCGACGGCCTCAAGGCCTGCGATATCGCCGGGAAGAGTGACGGCGGCGACTCCGCGAAGCCCGACGGCGTGCTGGATGGCGCAGTGCATGACCCGGGGGCCTGGGCTGCGGTGCTGATGAGTTCCGAATACACCGAGCATTCGGAAAAGAGGCGATCCGGGTGGGTCTCTTGGAAAAAGTCGCTGCCGATCTGCTGGCTCGGAATATGGGAGGCGATCGCCAGGACGGGGGCGCCGGTGCGGTTGGCGTCGTACAGCCCGTTGATCAGGTGCAGGTTGCCGGGTCCGCAGGAGCCGGCGCAGACCGCGAGTTTTCCGGTCAGCTGGGCCTCGGCCGAGGCGGCAAAGGCTGCGGCCTCCTCGTTCCGGACATGAATCCAGTCGATGCCGCCCTGCACCGTTCCCCCCGTTTTGCGCACGGCATCAACGATCGGATTCAGGCTGTCGCCGACGATGCCGTAAATTCTTTGAACACCCGCAGCCCGGAGCTGTTCAATGAGCTGGGTTGCAAGGTCCTTGGACATGTCTGGTGCTCCTGAACGTAATGCCCGCGGACGCCGGCAGGCCGGTTAGCTGCCACCGTCAATATAGTTCACCGGCATGGACGCCGTCCGCACCGGGCCATCGACAGGTTCCTCGAATCCCGGTCCGGCACCGACAGCCCCAAGGGCGATGGACCAAGCAGCCGATCTGAACTGGGAGAACCCGCAGGTCCGTAGCGCCATCTACGAGTTGATGAACTGATGACTGGACCGGGGGGACGGCTTCCGGGTGGACGTGACGCCGAGGTGCTGGCCGCCGTCGCGCCCCCAACCGGGGGCACTGTCAGGTGTCCGAATAGTCCGTGCTGCGGAGGCGGCAGCGTAACCCGTGCCGCGGAGGGGGGCAGCATTTTCCGACGGCCACCCACCCGCTACAGGCTGCCCAGCTCCCGGGCCGCGGCGAGGACATCTTGGACGGAAACTGCCAATAGGGCCGGATCCGGGCTGGCTGAAAAGACATCTCCGCGGCGGAGCTCTTCCTTCGTGAGCGCAATGTGCGGGCCCGGCGGCGGCCCCCATTCGGAGACCGGTGCGGGGCCGAAAATGACAATCGAACACCGCCCATAGGCCGATGCCAGGTGCGCTGCGCCGGTGTCCGCCGACACCACAATCGCCGCTCCCGCGATAACGGCGGCAAATTCACCGAGCCCGAGCATGCCGGCTCCGACCCGCTCGTCCGGCAGACCCGCGAGAGCTGCAACCCGCAGGGCCCGCGGGCGCTCCCCTTCGCTGCCGGTGAACGCCACGTGCTGACCCGCCGATTCCAGCCGGCGGGCCACCGCGGCAAACCGGTCCTCCGGCCACAGCCTGCTCCCGTATGCTGCGCCCACATGGATCACCGCGGCGCCGGGCAGCGGGTTCCGCGCAGTTGGCGGCTGCAGGCGGTAATCCAGCGGGTCGGCGGGAATTCCGTGCCAGCGAAGCAGCGCCGCCCAGCGCTCACGCTCGTGCAGCCCAGAGCGCCACGGGGGTCCTTCCCAACCGGGCCCGAGGTGCCCGATACGGCGGGCCGGAGCCAGCTCGTCGAGACGGCGCAGGCTTTCCGGACCGCTGCCGTGCAGATTGACGGCGACGTCGACGCGTCCCGGGGACAGCGTCAGCGGCTCATCGAGCCCCTGCGTTTCCAACAGCGTATCCACGCCCCCGACCAGCGCCAGTGCAGGGGCAAGCCAAGCCCGCGCCGCATAAATCAGCCGGTGTCCGGGATAGGCGCGCCGGAGGGCATGCAGTGCGGGGACGGCCACCAGCAGGTCGCCTAGCTTGAGAGCCCGCAGGGCCAGTACTTCGGGTCTGCCATCGCTGGGGAGGCTGTCCACGCGGCTCCTTCTGAGGAAATCATTTGGGCGGCCTACGGCCATACCGCCACACCTTACTGCCCCCTCCCCCCCCCGACAGCGCATACCGGTCCACATCTTCCGGCGCCTTTGGCCCGCTTCGCCGGCCCGCTTTGCCGGCCTGCTTCATCCCTGGAACGACTGCCCAAAGCGCTGCCCTGCCGTGTGTGGTTCCTAAGACGCGCAGAAGAACTTCTACGGGCCCTGTTTAGCTCCGCATTCATTGGGGAACAGTGCCTTTATGACGAGTACCGGCGAGGACGAAAAGGCCCGGACGGCGATCACGCCATCTTTGGCCGTCCTTTTTGATGCCGTCCTCTTTGATCGTGACGGAACGCTGGTGGTGGACGAGCCTTATAACTCGGATCCGGAGCTGGTCGTACCAATACCGGGAGCCGTAAACGCCGTAGCCACCGTGCGCCGGGCCGGCGTTCGGACCGGTGTCCTCAGCAATCAGTCGGGAATCGCCCGCGGGCTCCTGACCGGCAGCCAGGTGGAAGCCGTCAACCGCCGGGTAGACGCTCTGTTCGGCGCCTTTGACGTGTGGGAAATCTGTCCGCACGCCCCGCACAGCGACTGTCGGTGCCGCAAGCCCAAGCCCGGCATGATCTTCGCGGCGTGCCGCGAACTGGGGATATCACCGTCCCGGACGGCCTTTGTTGGCGATATTGGCTCCGATGTCGACGCCGCCCGGGCTGCCGGGGCCGTCGGTGTCCTGGTGCCGACGGCGGTGACTCTGGCCCACGAGGTGGCACAGAGTCCGTTGGTCGCGGAAACCCTTGACGCCGCACTCCAACTTCTGCTCGATATCTGCGCGACCCCCACCCTAGGACAGGCTGAGGTGCCGCTTCGGCAACAGGGACTTGCCATTGCGCAGAGCCAATGGCAACACGACCCAAAGGGCGCCCTCCGGCCCGCGCGGAGTCCCCGATGACCCGGCGCGTTCTGGTCGCCAGGCTCGACAGCGCCGGGGACGTATTGTTGGCGGGACCGGCGGTGCGGGCCATCGCCGGCGGAGGTGGCACCGGCGGCGGCGCCCGTCCGGCCGACGTGATTTTGCTCACCGGCCCGCAGGGCGAAGCCGCAGGGGCATTGTTGCCCGGAGTTACCGCCCAGTTCACCTGGGAGTGCCCCTGGATCGTCCATCCCGCCCCGGCCGCGAGTGCCGCGCTGATGCAGCAGCTGATCGACTTTGTCCGCGCCGCAGCCGTGGACGAGGCGGTCATTCTGACCTCCTTCCATCAGTCACCCCTGCCACTGGCTCTGGCGCTTCGTCTGGCCGGGGTCCCGCTGATCACCGGAGCTTCCACGGACTATGCGGGCTCCTTGTTGGATGTCCGGCTCCGTCCCGGCGAGGACTTTCCGGAGGACCAGCCCGAGGCGGAACGGGCCCTTGCCATTGCCCGTGCCGCCGGGTACCTGCTCCGGCCCGGGGACGACGGGAGGCTGCGGGTGAAGGATGTCCCCGATGTCACCGCATTGGTCGGGACCGAGCCCTATATTGCCGTCCATCCCGGCGCCGCTGTACCCTCGCGCCGGTGGCCCGCGCTGCACCACGCGGCAGCGGTCGAGTTGCTCAGCGGCGCCGGGTACCGCGTCGTTGTGACCGGCTCCGCTGGCGAAACCCCTCTCACGGCCACCGTGGCCGGTGTGGCGGGGCTGGATCTGGGCGGGGAAACCGATCTGGCCACCCTCGCCGGAGTCGTGGCGGGGGCATCGGTGCTCATTACCGGCAACACCGGCCCGGCGCATCTGGCCGCGGCCACCGGCACTCCCGTGGTCTCGCTGTTCTCGCCGGTGGTTCAGGCCGTGCGCTGGGCTCCCTACGGTGTTCCCTTGGAACTGTTGGGGGATCAAAACGCGCTCTGCCGGCTCAGCAGGGCGCGGGAGTGCCCGGTGCCGGGCCATCCGTGCCTTACGTCCGTCTCACCCGAAGAGGTGGCGGAAGCCGTTGACCGGCTGCTCAGCGGCGTTTCCTCGCTGCAGACCCGAAGGGAAGTGAAGAAGCGGTGAAAGTTCTGTTGTGGCACGTCCACGGGGGCTGGACGGACGCATTCGTCCAGGGTGGGCACGAATACCTGCTGCCGGTCACCGCGGAAGGGGGATCCTGGGGCCTGGGCCGGGGCGGCCGGGACTGGCCGGCCAATGCCCGTGAGGTGGACGCGGCCGACCTGCGGGAGGCTGAGGTCGACGTCGTCGTCTTGCAGCGTCCGGAAGAATTCGACGCCTGTGAACAGCTCCTGGGCAGACGCCCTGGCCGCGATATCCCTGCGGTCTACCTGGAGCACAACACGCCGAAAGGGGATGTGCCGACGTCGCTGCACCCGCTGGCCGGCCAATCCGACATCCCGGTGGTGCATGTGACTCACTTTAACCAACTGTTCTGGGACACCGGCGCCGCCCGGACAGTTGTCATTGAGCACGGGATTGTCGATCCCGGGTATTTGTACACCGGAGAGATCCCCCATCTTGGCGTGGTGATCAACGAACCGGTGCGTCGGTGGCGGGTCACCGGAACGGATCTGCTGCCGCGCTTTTCACAGCGGGCTCCGCTGGAGGTCTTCGGCATGGGAGGGCAGAATCTGCCGCAGGCCTTGGGACTTGCGCCCGACTCACTGACCGTCCGCGGGGATCTTCCTTCGGCGGTGCTGCACCAGCAGCTGAGCCGCTGCCGGGTCTATCTTCACCCGATGCGCTGGACCTCGCTGGGCCTTGCCCTTCTGGAGGCCATGCATTTGGGCATGCCGGTGATTGCGCTCGCCAGCACCGAGGCGAGCCGGGCCGTCCCGCCCGAGGCCGGCGCCATTTCCACCAGCATCGAGGATCTGTGCGCGGCGGCGTCCGAGCTGATCAACGACCCGGAGGAAGCCCGCAGACGCGGTAGGGCCGCCCGCGAGGCGGTGCTCGCCAGGTTTGGTCTGGCACCCTTCCTCCGCGCCTGGGATGAAGTGCTGGGAAATGCGCACCGCCGCCGCGATACGGGCCGGAGCACACCTATGACGGCAAGGAGCCAGCTGTGAAGATTTCGATGGTTTCCGAACATGCCAGCCCGCTGGCTGCCTTGGGCGGCGTCGACGCCGGTGGTCAGAATGTCCACGTTGCAGCCCTCTCGGTGGCCTTGGCCGGCCGGGGCCACGATGTCACCGTCTACACGCGCCGGGACAGCAGCGACCTTCCGGAGCGGGTCCGGGTGCAGCCCGGGCTCGAGGTGGTGCATGTCAGCGCCGGACCCGCGGAACACATTCCCAAGGATGAGCTGCTGCCCTATATGAGCGTGCTGGCAGACGGATTGGCCGCCGACTGGGGCGACCATCCGCCGGATGTCGTGCACGCCCACTTCTGGATGTCCGGTGTCGCCGCACTTGATGCGGCGCGGCGCTTCGACGGCGGCGGCTACCCGGTGCCGGTGGTCCAGACGTTCCACGCCCTGGGCACCGTGAAGCGGCGCCATCAGGGCCCGCAGGACACCAGCCCCGCGGAACGAGCGTGGCTGGAGCCATCCGTCGGACGGGCCGTCGACCGGGTCATCGCGACATGTTCAGACGAGCTCTTCGAGCTCAAGACGATGGGCGTTTCCGGTTCCAAGGTCTCCATTGCACCCTGCGGGGTGGATCTGGACCTTTTCTGCGCCACCGGTCCCGCGGAGGCCCGCGGACGCCGGCACCGGATCATCAGTGTGGGACGGCTGGTGCCCCGTAAGGGCGTGGATCTGGTGATCCGTGCCCTGCCGCTGCTGCGCACGGCGGGGATCGACGACATCGAACTCATCGTGGTGGGCGGGGCCGGCGATTCGCATGCGCTCGATGCCGATCCCGAGGCCCGCCGTCTGTTGGCCTTGGCCCGGGAGCTGGGAGTAGAGGACCGCGTGACGCTGCGCGGTCAGGTGCCGCGGGACAGCATGCCGGCCGTGCTGCGCAGCGCCGACGCGATCATCTGTGCGCCCTGGTACGAGCCCTTTGGCATCGTCCCGCTGGAGGCCATGGCCTGCGGCATTCCGGTGGTCGCCGCAGCGGTTGGCGGTCTGATCGACACCGTCGTCGACCGTTCCACCGGGCTCCAGGTTCCCCCCATGAATCCGGCGGCGATCGCCGACGCCGTTGGTGAGCTGTTGAGGGACGCTACCCTGCGGGCGCGGCTGGGACGGGCCGGGCAAGCGAGGGTCCGCTCCCGGTACTCGTGGGAGCGGGTTGCCGCCGAAACCGAAAAATTCTATCAAAACACGCTCAGTTCGTTGCTGTCCCGCGCTGACCTGCCCATGGGGTACCGGCACAGGGAAGGCCTGTACCGGGGAGACCTGCACAGGATGGAAGGTACAGCATTATGACCACTGAACCCATCACGGCGCCTACCGATCCCAACTCGGCCCAACCGGCTCCCCCTTCCGACCCGGCGCCCCGGCTGCTTCACGATTCCGATACGGCGAAGGCCCCCGGGGCGGCCGGTCCCGCGTTGCTGTCCGTGCTCCAGCACCTGGACAACGTGGCACCAGCGCTTGAGTCGCTGCGGCGTGAGGCAAACCATTTGAGCCGCTGGGGGACGGATCTGGCCCGCCGGCTCATGAGCGGCCAGCGTCTTCTCACGGCCGGCAACGGCGGTTCCGCGGCCGAGGCCCAACACCTCACCGCGGAACTGGTCGGCCGGTTCGACGGCGAACGGGAACCCTTTTCAGCGATCGCGCTGCACGCGGAAACGTCCGCTCTGACGGCGATCGGCAACGACTACGGCTATGAGGAGATCTTCGCCCGCCAGGTACGTGCCCATGGCAGGGTAGGCGACGTGCTGCTGCTGATTTCCACCAGCGGCCGTAGCCCAAATTTACTCAAGGCGGTGGAAGCGGCCCGTGCGGCCGGCGTATCCACCTGGGCACTGACCGGGCGCGGACCCAATCCCCTGACCCGCAGCTGCGATGACTCGATTGCCGTCAATGCCCTCCCGGCGAATGCCCAGGAGGGGCACCTGATCGCCTTACACGCTCTCTGCCGGGCCTTCGACTCCGAAGTAACACGCGCCCGGGCCCAACGACCGGTACGCGCGGCCGCCGCCTTGCCCGGGAGGAACAAATGAATATCGTCGTCGTGGGAGATGTCCTGCTGGATGTGGACATGGATGGCACCGCGGACCGGCTGTGCCCGGATGCTCCCGTTCCGGTGGTGGACGTTTCCCGGGTGACCCGACGGGCCGGCGGCGCGGGATTGGTTGCCGCCATGCTCGCCCGGGACGGCCACCGGGTCCGTCTTGTCACGGTGCTCTCCGATGACCGTGCCGCGGCGGATCTGCGCGGGCCGCTCGCCTGTCTCGACGTCGTCTCCGGCGCCTCGGGAGCCGCCACACCGGTGAAGTCCCGGATCCGCGCCCAGGGCCAGCCGATTGTCCGTTTCGACGAGGGCTGCGGTCCGGCTTCGGTCCCCGACGTCACGGCTGCGATGCTGGCTGCCGTCAACGAGGCGGACATCTTGCTGGTGTCCGACTACGGCCGCGGCCTGACGTTCAACGGCCGTCTGCGCGAGGCACTTCAGCAACGCGCCGGTGAGATTCCGCTGGTGTGGGATCCACACCCGTCCGGGGCGGACCCCGTCCCCGGCTCGACGGTCGTCACACCAAACCTTTCGGAGGCCACACGGGCCGCTGCGGCCGGGGCTCCGGCGGATGCCCTTCCGGGCGCAGCCTTGGCCGGTTCGGTTTTACTGCAGCGCTGGGAAACCGGGGCCGTACTGGTCACCCTCGGTGCCGGCGGGGCGATGCTGCTGACCGGTGACGGCGGAGTCCCGCACCTCGTCCCCGCACCCAAGGTGCAGGTCGCCGATCCCTGCGGCGCCGGTGACCGCCTCGCCGCCAGCCTGGCAGTGCAGCTGGGAAGCGGGCGGGATTTGGCGGGTGCAGCACATACCGCTGTCCACGAGGCAGCGGCCTTCCTGGCCGCGGGCGGCGTGCTGACACTCCGTCAGGGCGGCCAACCGGTGCAGATGCGCTCCGACAGCATCGATGCCCTCCGCGTGGCGCAGCTGACGAGGGAAAAAAGCGGCACCGTTGTGGCCACCGGAGGCTGTTTTGATCTGCTGCATGCCGGTCATTCGCGGACGCTGGCCGCTGCCCGGGCCCTGGGCGATTGCCTGATTGTCTGCCTGAACTCCGATGCCTCGACCCGCAGGCTCAAGGGAGACCAACGGCCCATCATCGGCCAGCATGACAGGGCGGAACTGCTGTTGTCCCTGGAATGCGTCGATGCCGTGCTCGTCTTTGAGGAGGACACCCCGGAACCGGCCCTGGAACGTCTGCGCCCGGACCTGTGGGTCAAGGGCGCCGACTACGACGCCGACGAACTTCCAGAAGCCGGGCTGATCCGTTCCTGGGGCGGCCGAACCGTCACCGTCCCGTACTACCCGGCACATTCCACCAGCAAACTGGCAGCCGCCCTCTCGGAAGCTGGCTGACAACTGCACGTCAAACGAGAAGTGAGGACAATCATGAACTCAAATACCTTCAACCCGGGCCGCGTATTGGTGACCGGCGGAGCGTCGGGCCTCGGCGCCGCCGTCGTGAGCGCCGTTCTGGAAGCCGGCGGCACGCCGGTGGTGCTGGACCGCGATATCAGGAACGTGGCCGCCGCCAAGGCCTTCGAGGTGGACGTCTCGGACCGGGAAGCGGTGACGGCCGCCGTTGAAGAGGCGGCCGAGACGCTCGGCGGGCTCGACGCCGTCGTCACCGCAGCCGGGACGGACCGCTGCGGCAGGCTCGACGACGTTCCGGCGGACGAGTGGGAAAAGGTGATCAGCGTCAACCTGCTGGGCACCGTCTCCGTGGTCCGCGCCGCGCTGCCGTACCTGACGTCCTCGCACGGCCGCGTGATCACCATCGCCTCAACGCTGGCCAGGCGCGGCGTCTCGGACGCGACCGCCTACTGCGCTTCGAAGTTCGGCGTACTTGGATTCAGCCAGGCACTCGCGGCGGAAACAGGGGGCCGGATCGGCGTCACTACAATAATTCCGGGCGGCATGAAGACGCACTTCTTTGACGACCGGGATGAGCAGTACAAGCCGCAGGACGATTCGCGGCTCAATGACCCGGCACGGGTGGCACAGGCCATTCTGTTTGCGCTGTCCCAACCGATCGGCTGCGAAGTGCGCGAGATGCTGATCTGTCACGAAGAAGAAGGCTCGTGGCCGTGAGGTCCCGCACGTCCCCGTAGACCGCTTCGGGTCGGATCGGTGAGACAAGGGACTCGTCATGTGCACAGCGCTCCGCCGTCCACCCAACCTGGGTGACGTCCACACCGCATACCCGGCAGTTGGTCACCCAGGAAAGGTGGAGGCGGTGCAGCGTGCGGCCAAGCGCGCCCGCGTTAATTGCATTGCCGACCCAGTAAATCCCCACCGTTGGCGTACCCACCGCCTGCGCAAGGTGACGCGGGCCGCTGTCGTTACCCAGCATGACGTCGCTGGCCACCAGCAGCGCCGTCAGCTCCCCAAGGCTCAGCCGTCCGGCCAGGGAACGCACAGCGCCGCCGTCCCCCGCCGCCAACCCGACGACGTCGTCCGCGAGCGCCTTATCCGCCTCGTCCCCGACGACGAACACCCGGCTGCCGGCAGCCGCGGCGGCCGCGGCTACTCGGGCGAACGATTTCACCGGCCAGCGGCGGCGCGCATCTGTCGCGCCCGGATGAATCGTCAGCAGCGGGGACCGGGACTGCGCGCTTCCTTGGAGCAGATCCCAGATGGTGCGCCGGGCCTCTTCCCGGGGGTGCAGCCTGGTCTCCAGGTCCACCGGCGCGGCTCCGGCAAGACCGGCGACCTCGAGGGACCTCGACTGCTCATGCTGATAGTAAATGTACGGAATCGTGCGTTCCAGCCGGACGGCATCCGGGGTTCGCATGCCGACGGTGTGCCGGGCCCCCAGCCCGAGGAGAAAGGGGTTCGAATACCGTCCGCCACCGTGCAGCTGGATGGCAAGATCGAAGTTCTCCGCACGCATCCGCGCGAAGAACCCAGCCTGCGCCAGCGGATCTTCCGGCCCCGGCCGCACTCCCTCGGCGTATGGCAGCACCTCCACCCGGTGCACCGGGCTGTGCGTCTCCCCGAGCAGTGCCGCATGCACCGGCGTGCCGAGCAGCACGAGCTGGGCCTCGGGATAACACGCCGACAGCGCCTGCAGCGCCGGCAGCGCAAACATCAGATCTCCCAGGCCCCCACCCCGCAACACGGCGATCCGGCGGACGTCGGGAAAGCGCTGCAGCAGCGGCCCCACCCCGGTGCCCCGCACCGCTCCTCCGCCAAAATCCGCAATCGGCTCGTGGTCCACGCGCTCTCCCTTCGTCAGCATTCCCGGTTCACCATAGGCCGAAGGCGCGCAGGCGCGCCACCGGGAAATCTCTTCGGCACCTGCTGTCTGAACTATCTCCGGCTCGGGTAAGGAATCCCGAAGAGGCAATTAACGGCAAAACCCGTGCCGAACCGAGCGAACCGAGCGAACCGAGCGAACCGAGCGAACCGTGAGGATGCCATGACATCGTTGACCGAGCCCGCCACCTCCCCCGCCGCGGCCGTCCTCAGGGTGTACGATCCGCGCTCCGGCTCGCCAGTGGGCACGCTCGGTGCAGCTACCCGCGAAGAGGTGGCGCTGGCCCTCTCCGTGTCAAGGGCGGCCCAGCCGGACTGGACCCGGATGGACCCTCAGCGGCGCGGCGTACTGTTGCGCTCGGCCGCCAATGCCCTCGCGGAAGGCGCCGACGCGCTGGCGGAAATGAACGGCCGCGAAACGGGCCGCCCCGTTGACGAAGCACTGGCCGGTATCCGGGCCGGAGTAGCAACACTGGAGCAGCACGCGGAACTGGGGCCGGTACACCGCGGACACAGCTTGCGCGGCAGCGTCCTGGCCGCCGACTACACCGTCGCCGAGGCGCGCGGCGTGGCGGTGCTGCTGACACCGTGGAATGATCCGGTGGCCGTCGCCGCGGGTCTCATCGGTGCGGCTTTGGTGACCGGCAATACCGTGATCCACAAGCCCAGCGAGCGGTGCCCACACCTGGGTCTGCTGTTGGGCGAGCTGCTCTCCCGCGTCTTTCCGCCCGGCGTCCTCCTTACCCTGACGGGAGGCCCCGAGGTGGGTGCCATGCTGACCACCACCGATGCCGACGTCTTTGCCCACGTGGGATCGAGCGCCTCCGGGCTGCGGATAGCGCGGGCGGCGGTGCTGACGGGGGCCCACGTTGTCCGCGAGAACGGCGGCAACGACCCGCTGGTGGTGGATGCCGGCGTTGATCCCGCCTGGGCTGCGGAGCAGGCCGCCATCGGGGCCTTCAGCAACAGCGGTCAGATCTGCACGTCTGTGGAACGGATCTATGTTCATCAGGACATTGCCGATCCCTTCTGCTCCGCGCTGGCCGAGCAGGCGCGACGGCGCAACGCGGAGCATCCGCTGGCCCCGCTGGTGGACACCCGGTTGCGCGACGTCGTCCACGCCCAGGTCGCCCACGCCATCGCGCTCGGTGCCCGGGCCACTGCCGGCGGCGCCGTTCCCGCGGGGCCGGGGGCGTACTATCCGGCCACCGTGCTGCTGGGGTGCACGGAACGGATGGAGATCATGACCGACGAAACGTTTGGTCCCGTGGCCCCGGTGCAGGTCGTGGCGGACTTCGCTGAAGGCCTCCGGCTTGCTTCCGCCGGACGCTACGGGCTGGCCGCCACGATACTGACCGGCAGCATCGAGCACGCCCACCGCGCGGTGGCCGCGCTGCCGGTGGGGACGGTGAAGATCAACGCCGTCTTCGGCGGCGCACCCGGGGGATCCGCCCAGCCCCGCGGAGCAAGCGGTGACGGATTCGGATATGGACCCGAACTGCTCGACGAATTCACCCGAGTGAAGGTGGTCCATGTCAGCATCCCGCCGGCCGCGGACACACCACCAGAGTCCCCACAGACCGACCCGGTCCAGACCGACACGGTCCAGGAGCCGCAATGAGTCCGATGATGGATCAGCGCGGGCTCACCGAATGGCTGCCCCGCAGGCTCGCGGAACTGTCTCCGAGAGTCACGGTGATCGGCGACGTCATTCTGGATGGCTGGTGGACCGGCGTCATCGAACGACTGTGTCGGGAGGCCCCGGCACCCGTGGTGGAAATACAGCATCGGGAGTATGCCCCGGGCGGAGCCGCGAATACGGCCATGAACCTTGCGGCACTCGGTGCCCAAGTACGGCTGGTAGGGCTGGTGGGCGACGATAATGCCGGCGCCGCACTCAGGCAGCTTCTCCAGCATGCCGGGGTGGACGTATCGGGGCTGGTGGCCCATACGGGTCAATCGACGACGACGAAGTGCCGCGTTCTCAGCGCCGGACAGGTCATGCTGCGGATGGATGAACCGGCGGGGAATCCCGATCCGGACGCACTGCGCCTGCTGGCGCAGCGGCTGCCGGGATGCTTGGCAACGGCTGACGCCGCCGTGATCTGCGACTACGGCCTCGGCGCTTTGACCGGGGCGGTGGCCACGGCTTTGCTCACCGAGCTGGCAAGGGGCGACGATCCCGCTGATCTCGCCGATCGGGCTGATCCTGTCGGCCGTGCGCGCCCGCTGGTGCTGGTGGATGCCCACGATCCACGCCCATGGGCCGCTCTGGAACCGGACCTCGTGACTCCCAACGCCGCGGAGGCGGCCCGGGTCATTGATCGGCCGCTTCCCGCCGGTGCCGCGCGCGCGGACCTCTTCGTCGATCACCAGCGGCAGCTGCTGACCGCAACGCGGAGCGGGGCCGCCATCGTGACCCTGGACCGTGACGGCACGGTGCTGCTCAGCCGGGACGGCACCGTTCACCGGACCTGGGCGAGACCGGCCACGGAAAAACAGGCCTCCGGGGCCGGCGATACGTTCGTCGCGGCGTTGACCATCGCCCGGGCGGCGGAACTGCCGCTGAGCACCTGCGCGGACCTCGCGCAGGCGGCGGCCGACGTCGTCGTGCTACGGCAGGGAACCTCCGTCTGCAGCACTGTGGATTTGACCCGGCACCTAGCCGGCTTCGCCGACACTGCGCTGGACGCCGACGAACTCCTGGCTAAGATCGCCTCCGAACGTGCCGACGGGCGGCGGATCGTGCTGACAAACGGCTGTTTCGACGTGCTGCACCGCGGCCATACCCGCTATCTCAATCAGGCCAAGCAACTGGGTGACATTCTGGTGGTCGCCCTCAACAGCGACGACAGCGTGCGCCGGCTCAAGGGGCCGGACCGGCCGATCAACACCGTCGGGGACCGGGCAGCCGTCATCGCCGCGCTGAGTTGCGTGGACTATGTCACCGTCTTTGATTCCGCGACGCCGATCCCGCTGATCACGGGGCTGCGGCCGGACGTCTACGCCAAGGGCGGTGACTATACACCGGACATGCTGGAGGAGACCGGAGCGGTAGAGGAATACGGCGGCCAGGTGCGCATCTTGGACTACGTCCCCGAGCATTCGACGACGGCGGTGGTCCGGCGGATCCGCGGCTAGCTAAGCGAAGACCGCCACCAGAAAGTCCGATGCCGGTCTCCACGGCCTAAGATCCCAGGTCGCGAACCGGGACTGGCACTGAAGTCCCGCATCCGTTGCGTCGGCGAAAAACCGGTCAAAGCCGTAGCCGCGGCCCGCGCCGAAGCCTGTCACCAGGCGGCCCTGCGGAGCCAGATGCCGCTTGAGGTTTTCCAGCACCAACCCGGCACTGCCCGGTGCGAGGAACGTCATCACGTTTCCGGCGCTGACGATAAGGTCGAACGGCTCCGTGATGCCCAGGGCCGGCAAGTCCAGTTCCGCCAAATCTCCGGTCAGCCAGGTTGGGTCCGGGTGGTCCGCTTGCGCTGCCTCGATCAGTTCGGCATCCGCATCGACACCCACCACGGTATGTCCACGCCAGCCCAGCTCGCCCCCCACCCTGCCGGTACCACATCCTGCGTCCAGGATCCGGCTTCCGCGCGGCACCATCGCGTCGATCAGCCTGGCCTCACCATCCAGGTCGGCGCCGTCGGCCCGCATCTTCTCGAACCGCTGGATATACCAGGCCGAGTGTCCCGGATTCGCGCGCTTTTGCGCCTGCCACAATGATTCTTCCCGCATCCCGACAGCCTATGCCCTGCCGACCGAGCGCCGACACCACTCTTGTGCTCCCGCCGGGCCGTCAAGGCCGGACTCGGGGCGAGTCCCGACTCCGCTCAGGCTGCGCTGATCTACCACCGTGATCCGACTTCGGCGTTGGCAGAGATCCAGCGCAGCAGGGCGCCCAGCACCTCGCGGTCCGCCCTGTCAATGCCCTCCAACAGCTGCCGGTCGCGCTCCAGGCAGCGGGGGAATTGCGAGTCCACGAGAGCATGGCCCTGGTCGGTGAGCCGGAGCAGCACCACCCGCCCGTCGCGCCCCCAGCGAAGCAGTTCGACGAGCACGGCCGCAGTGAGCCGGTCGGCGTGCTTGGTGGTCGACGTGCTTAGTGGTCGACGCGCCGCTGAGCATTGTCGCCGCAGCTACCGCAGCCGGTTACGCACCACCCTGTCCCGCTCTCCCGAGGCCATGGCCGGGATGGCACTGGGAGCGGCGGTAGGCTGCGCCGTTGCGCTGGCGCCGTTCCTTCTCGTACCGCTGGGACTGGCCCGGCACGAGGCCGCCTCAGCGCTGGCCGCCGGGTTCGCCGTCAGCCGCGTGCTGGACACGCTGACCGGCGTCGTGCTCGGCGTGGTCGTCGCCGCCATACCATCAGCCTGTCCGACAGACACCGTCTGCCGACTCTCTTCTGCCACGGGACGACCTGCCGCGGCGGCAGCTTATCTATCGGGTCCGCGGTCGGTACCGCCCGCGGATGCGCGGTCCCGGCAGTTCGCCGCAGCTTCGTCCGGAATCCGGTCGGGCGAAATGCTTCGGTTGCTGATTCCCACCGCGGAGATGACGGCGCCGACGGCGAAAAGCAGCACGGTGACGACCAGTACCCGGTGGAAGCCGCCGACGTCGAGCGCTCCGTTCACGATGACGCCGGCGAAGGCGACCGCGATCAGCCCCGCCACGCGCGAGACCGCGTTATTGATCGCGGAGCCGATTCCGCTCTGTTCCGGCCGCACGGATCCCAGGATGGCAGCCGTCAGCGGGGCGACCGTGATGGAGAGCCCGAGCCCGAAGAGCATCAGGCCTGGCAGCACCTGTGTCCAGAAATTGAACGGCAGGTGCGCGGACAGCATCAGCAGGTATCCGGTTCCAGTCACCAGCGGCCCGGCGGCCATAAAGAACCGCGGACCGTGTTTCCCGGCCAGTCCACCGAACACGCCCGCCAGCAGCAGCGACAGCACGGCCACGGGAATCGTCGCCAGGCCGGCCTCGGAGGCGGAAAGCCCCGCAACCTCCTGCAGAAAGAGCACCACCACCAGCTGGCCCAGGGAGAGACCGGCATAGATGAAAGCCGTAGCCAGGTTCCCGATGCCGAAGTTCCGGATTCGGAACAGCCGCAGCGGCATCATCGGATTTGGAGTCCGATGTTCCCACCACAGGAACGTTCCGAAGCCCAGGAGTCCGGCACCGAATGGGACCGACACCGCCGGGCTGTGCCACCCCAGCCGTTGCTGTTCGATGAGTGCAAATACCGGACCACCAAGGCCCGCCGCGGCAAGCACGGCGCCCGCAAGGTCCACCCGCACCCGCCGCGCCGCGGGTGCGGAAATTTTCAGCCGCAGCAGGAGCAGCAGCGTGGCGGCAATGGGAACGATATTGATGCCAAAGATCAGCCGCCAGCTCACGGAGTCCACCAGCAGGCCGCCCAGCAGCGGGCCGGCCACGAACGCCGTTCCCGTCCACCCTGTCCACGTGCCGATCGCCTTGGCCCGCGCAGGCCCGGTGAATGTTGCGGTGATCAGGGCGAGGGAGCTCGGCACGAGCATGGCCGCTCCGGCGCCCTGGACGGCACGGGCCGCGATGAGCAGCGCACCCGCGGGGGCCAGCGCGCAGCCAAGAGAGGCAGCGCCGAACACCAGCAGACCCACCCGGAGGATCCGCACGCGCCCGAACGCATCCGAGATGGCACCGGCAACCAGGATCAATGCGCCCAAGGTCAGCAGGTAAGCGTCGATCACCCACTGCTGCAGGGCAATGCCACCGCCCAAATCGGCCGTGATCGCCGGCAGCGCGACGTTGACGATGGCGCCATCGAGGAACGCCACGAAGGAGGCGAGGATCGCCACCAGCAGCACGGTCCGCTGCGCCGTCGTCCGCTGCGCGTGCCGCCCCGCGCTGTCGTTGGCCCCACCGGCCTGCCCGCTCATCCCGTGTCCCCTTTCGGTATTACAGTCCCTCATTATGCAGCAGCATTGTGCAGCGGCGCCTGCGGCTGTACGTACCCACCGCGAATACCCGTCCCAAAAACCAGTACGTTGCGGTCCGCCGAAGATTCGCTCGCCCTAATCCATAAGGAACCTTACAATGAGGCAAGGATGATCGATGGCTGTCAATTGAAGGCGGAAGATGTCCGGATATTTTGAGCTGGTTATGGCACCCGAGGGCCGTTACCGTGTGCGGTTGACGGACGGCAGGGGTGAATTGTTGGCCGTATCCGTGACCTTCGAGACCAAGGCCGCCGCCGTGGCGGGAATCGCCGCCGCCCGCGAGATCGCGGCCGGGCTTCCGGCGCCGGCCGTTACCGGCGGTTGACGTGCGGCCCGAGGGGGAGAATGCTGACTTCAGGTACAGGTAACCCAGCATCAGGGAGCGCATATGTCCTCGGCCAGCACAGCACATGTCCTCATTCTCGGAGGCGGGTACGTCGGCCTCTACACCGCCTGGGGCCTCCGCAAGGAACTGTCCCCTTCGGCGGTCAAAATCACCGTGGTTGAGCCAAACTCGTACATGACCTATCAGCCGTTGCTTCCGGAAGTCGCCGGCGGTGAACTCGATGCCGGCAGCGTCGCAGTGGATCTGGCTCGGGCGCTCAAAAACGTCGACCTGTTCAGAGGACGGCTGACCTCCCTGGACGTGAACAAGAAGTCCGCGGTCCTCGAATCCATCACCGGTGCGACGGTCAGCATGGATTATGACCACGTCGTGCTGGCGCTGGGTGCGGTCACGAGGACCTTTCCGACACCGGGACTTGGGGAAAACGCCGTCGGCTTTAAAACCCTTGAAGAGGCCATCTACGTGCGCGATCAGGTGCTGGAAAACGTCGCGCTTGCGGCCGCCGCCACCGACCCGGCGGATCGCTCCAGGGCCCTGACATTCGTCTTCGTCGGCGCCGGCTACACCGGAGTGGAAGCCCTTTCCGAGCTCAACGATCTTTCTAAACTCGCCGTTGATGAATATCCCGCGCTCAGCAGATCAGAGCTCAGGTGGGTGCTCATTGAGGCACTGGAACGGGTGGCGCCGGAGGTCGGCGTCAGGCTTTCCGGGTGGACCCTATCCGAGCTGCGCCGGCGGGGCATCGACGTGCGGCTGAAGACGACGATGAAGTCGTGCGTGGAGTCCGAGGTCGTGCTGAGCGACGGCGACTCATTCTTCGCCAATACGATCGTATGGACCGCCGGGGTCAAACCCAATCCAACGCTCGATGCAACAAATGTGCCGCGCGGCCCAAAGGGGCACGTAAATGCCAATGCCCGTCTTCAGGTCATTGACGACGACGGCGCACCGGTTGCCGGCGCGTGGGCGGCCGGGGATAACGCCCAGGTCCCGGACCTCACCGTGGAAAAGCAACCGGCGTACTATCCCCCGAACGCCCAGAATGCGGTCCGGCAGGCCAAGTTGCTGGCCAAAAACATCGCCGCGGAACTCCACGGCCGCCCGATCGCGGAATACCGCCACAAGTCGATGGGGGCCGTTGCCAGCTACGGCGTCGGGCGGGGCGCGGCGATCATCATGGGAATTGAGCTGAAGAACCGCCCAGCGTGGTTCGTGGACCGGCTGTACCACGGACTGGCCACGCCAACCTACAACCGGAAGTGGCATATTTTTGCCACCTGGCTGATGCATGCCTTCACCAAGCGCAACGTGACACCGATGAGCGCACGGGAGCACCCGAGGGAAGCATTCCGCCGCAGCATTGAGCCGACGAGGCCCTAGCGTCCGATCCCCTCCGGCGGCAGGGCTATTTCGTCAGACCGGCCCTGCGGAGCGCCTCGGCCATCGCCGTGTTTGCCGATGCCGGCCGGGTGCGTTCCGACGCTGCCGGGGCCGGAGCCGCGGTAGGCATGCTGCCCCGCTCGCCCGGGCCGGGGGTCCGTCGTGCAGCGGCGGTCCGTCGTGCAGCGGCGGTACCTGCCGCAGAGGTAACCGCCGCAGGTTGCCTTCCTCGTCCGGATTCCGCCGCTGCGGGCTCGTCCGTCAGCCGCAGCGTCAGCGCGATCCGCTTCCGGTCCGGATCAACCTCCAGCACCTTGACCCGGACCACCTGACCGGACTTCACCACCTCGTGCGGGTCGCGGACAGAGGTGGCGGACATCGCCGAGACATGCACCAGGCCGTCCTGATGTACGCCAATATCAACAAAAGCACCAAACGCGGCCACGTTGCTGACGGTTCCCTCCAGGACCATGCCGGCCCGCAGGTCGGTGATCTTTTCGATCCCCTCGGAGAACGAGGCCGTGGCGAACTTGGGGCGCGGGTCCCGGCCCGGCTTCACCAGCTCGGTGATGATGTCCCGCACCGTCGGCAGCCCGAAAACTTCGTCCGTGAAGTCCTCCGGCACCAAGGTGGCGACCGCGCCTGCTCCGGCAACGACCTCGTGCGCCGTAGCGCCGGCAGCGGCGAGGATCTTCCGCGCCACCCCGTAGGCCTCGGGATGCACGCTGGTGCCGTCCAACGGCTCCGCTCCCCCACTGACGCGCAGAAATCCTGCGCACTGTTCAAACGCCTTCGCACCCAGCCGGGGCACTTTTTTGAGCTCGGATCGCTTGGCGAACGGCCCGTGTTCATTGCGGTGTGCCACGATGTTCGCGCTCAGCAGCGTCCCCACGCCGGCCACCCGCGCCAACAGGGCGGGCGAGGCGGTGTTCACGTCCACGCCCACCGCGTTCACGCAGTCCTCCACCACCGCATCCAGTGCCCGGTCCAGCTTCACAGGCGTCAGATCGTGCTGGTATTGACCCACGCCGATGGACTTCGGTTCAATCTTGACGAGCTCGGCCAGCGGATCCTGCAGCCGGCGGGCAATGGAAACGGCACCGCGCAGCGACACATCCATGTCCGGCAGCTCCGCGGAGGCAAGCGCGGAGGCGGAATATACCGAGGCTCCCGCTTCGGAAACAACCAGCTTGGCGACCATCCGGGCGGGATTCTGCCGCACAAGTTCGGTGATCAGCTCGGCGGTCAGTTTGTCCGTTTCCCGGGACGCGGTCCCATTGCCGATGGCAATAAGTTCGACGGCGTGGGACCGGGCCAGGCGCGCCAGGACCGCCAGCGCGTCGTCCCATCTCCGGGCCGGGGCATGCGGATAGACGGTGTCCGTGGCCACGACCTTGCCGGTGCCGTCCACAACGGCGACCTTCACCCCCGTGCGCAGCCCCGGATCGAGTCCCAGGGTGTTCCGGTTGCCCGCCGGGGCCGCCAGCAGCACGTCGCGAAGGTTTGCCGCGAACACCCGGACAGCTTCCTCCTCCGCTGCAAGGAACAGCCGGGTCCGCAGATCGCCGGCAAGCCGGATGAGCAGCCGTGACCGCCACGCAAGCTGTACGGTCTGGGCCAGCCACGCATCGGCCGGGCGCCCGCGGTCGCTGATCCGCAAAGAGCGTGCGACGGCGCTCTCGTAACGGGCCCGGACGGCGGCAAGGGCTTCAGGATCGCGCGGATCCGCCTCCGCCACGTCCAGCTGGAGGACGCCTGCCTTTTCACCCCGCAGCAGGGCCAGCACCCGGTGCGAGGGCAACGCGCGCAAAGGCTGCGCAAAATCGAAATAGTCCTTGAACTTTGCGCCCTCAAGCTCCTGACCGGGCTTGACCTGCGCCCGCAGCCTGCCCTGCTTCCAGAGCCGCTCGCGCAGCTCGTTCAGGAGCGTGGCATCCTGGCCGGCCCGCTCGGTCAGGATGGCCCTGGCGCCGGCCAGGGCCATCGCCGAATCGTTGATGCCGTGCTCCGGATTTAGGTATCGCGCCCCTTCCCGTTCCGGACCCAGCTGCGGGTTCCGCAAGAGCGCGTCGGCCAGCGGTTCCAGTCCAGCCGCACGGGCGATCTGCGCCTTAGTCCGGCGCTTGGACTTGAACGGAAGGTACAGATCCTCCAGTGCGGACTTCGTTCCGGCGGCGGCGACGGCGGCCCGAAGCTCCGCGGTCAGCTTGCCCTGGGCGTCGATGGACTCCAGTACCGCCCGGCGGCGGTCTTCGAGCTCCCGGAGGTAGCGCAGCCGTTCTTCCAGGTCGCGCAGCTGCGCGTCGTCCAGCGTGCCCGTAGCCTCCTTACGGTAGCGGGCCACGAACGGCACCGTTGCACCGCCGTCGAGCAGGTTAACCGCAGCCTTGACCTGCCACGGGTTCACCTCGAGCTCCGCAGCGATCCGGGCATGGATACTGCTGTTCAGGCTTTCCGTCGTCTGTGTCACCCGATCCATTTTGCCCTACAGCGGCGCGCATCCGCATCCCGCGCAATGCCGGGGACGCCGCCGCACCGCGGCCCCGCCAATCCGGACCATCCGGACCCCACGGCGCCCGGCGTCACTTACGGTGCGCGTTTTCCGCGTCGACCACCTTGCCGATGAAAATCTCGAACTCACTGAGCCAGGTGGCCCAGAAACTGCGCCGTCGATTCGACGGTGACCTCGCCGTCGTCGGCCATCAGTCCGTCCTTGAACTGGATGGAGGCCTCCGGATTGGCGAGTTCCGGTGAATTGATAAAAGACAGGATGCTGGGCAGATGCTGCTGCGCAATGGCAGTACCGATCGCCCCCGGCGACATGCCGATCACGGCAAAGGGCCTGCGGGCGAAGGAATTCTGTCCCCAGGGACGGGATCCCCGGTCGATGGCGTTTTTCAACGAACCGGGAATGGAGCGGTTGTACTCCGGCGTGACAAACGTCAGCGCGTCAACGCCGACGACGGCGTCCTTGAGCGCCAAGCCCTCCGGCGGCTAGTCGGCGTCAATCGTGGTCCGGAGGTAACTCTCAATTTAGTTCTCCGGCCGGTGCCCGTATAGGGGCGAAGCGGCGTTGGGTTGGGTTTCAGGCATCTGCAGGGACGACCGCAGCGCCGGCCACGCGGCCGCCAGCCCCGGGTGCAGCGCAAGTCCGGCGACGGCGGCCACGGGGACCCACAGCAGCTCGATGCTCTCCGGATCCGAAATTTCGGGCTCAAAGGTCTCCAGGACGCGGGCGACGACGGTGGTGTAGGCCCAGTAGCCGACATCAAAGACCGAGGTGAAAAGCACGTTCAGGCGCGCCGCTGGAACCGCCGCTTCTTCGTGCGCCTCGCGCAAGGCTCCAGCCACCGGATCCTCTCCCTCGTGCAGGGCTCCCCCCGGCAGCCCCCACGTCCCGCCGCGGTCGCTCCACATGGCGCGGAGCTGCAGCAGGACGCCGCGGTCCACATCGTGGGCGAGCAATCCGGCCGCACCAAATCTCCCCCAGAATCTGCCGTGCTCGCCGTCCACCCACGCGTCACCGGGATCGCGGGGACCAGCCAGACGGGGATGTCCACCGGCTGCTGGCGATGTCGGATCAATCATGGTTCCAGACTCTCACACGCTCACGCGTGGTTTCCCCTGCTTCGCCTCGTCCCGACATTCCGGGTAGTGACCGGAGAGCAGAGACGCGCGGTATCCTTACCCAACCGCAGTGACATTCAACAAGCCGTGTCCCCCTAACACAGGAGCCACACCACAACCCGTCCGGGTGTTCCGCCGAAGGCGAAAAAGTGGATCCATGGACATCACGAACTGGCATACCCAACACCAGCAGCCTTTGACCGCGGGTCAGCGGGCCGCCGATGCACTTCGCAATGGCATGGGCAGCTGGCCTTTCATCGCGGCCTTCATCATCGCAATGGTTCTCTGGGCGGCTGTTAATTCCAGCGTGCTGGTCAACAATTCCTGGGACCCCTACCCCTACATACTGCTGAACCTTTTTTTGTCGATGCTGGCAGGTCTGCAAGGGGCAATACTTCTCATTTCCGCCAAACGACAGGACGCCATCAGCTCGGCCATGGCCAAACATGACTATGACACGAACGTAGCCGCAAAGGTCGAAATTGACCGCCTTATCCAGCTCGGCGGACAGCATAGGGAAATGATGACCGAGCTGCGCACCATGCTGCTGCAGATGACCGGTCCGCAGCACACCGGATCGGGCGGTCACGTCAACCCAACGGATTAGCGCTCGGCGCCGGAACTCCGCAGCTTGCGGGATGGACGCCTTGATGTGCCCGGGGCCGCGTCAATGTGCGTATCCGGACTTACACCTGCCGGCGGAGCACTTCCCATTCGGCCATCAGATGGGGCAACCGTATGTCCAGGAACCGGTAAAACTGCGCCATGTCCCGCACCCGCGACGTCGTCGTCGAGGACGGATCGTCCAGGGCGTCGATCGCCCTGTCGGCGAGCCCGGCAAGCGCACCGTACACCCGGCTCTCGCTGGTGGCCGCGGCGTACCAGGGGTCCTCGGGAAGTTCGTAGCGGTCCCGGCGGCTGCCCGACTGCGCCACCCGCCTGATGATGCCAATGGTCTGCAGATACCGGACGGCACCGGAGATGCCGGCCGCGCTTACCTCCAGCCGCTGCGCGAGTTCCGAGGCAGTGAGGGCGCCGTCGTCGGACACCATGAGGGACATCAGCACGCGGGCGGGCATCTTCGGGAACCCCGCCGACGCCAGAACGGCCGCTGATTGCTCGACGGCGGCCCGCAGCGCTTGTTCATCTCTTGCCATCTTGTTGTGTCCATTTCTCCGGGTTTTCAAGGATCCAGGATCCACTTCCCGGGCTTCACCTCCCAGGTTGCCACGCCCCCAAGTTCGCGCTGGCGCATAACCGCCACGGCAACGGCCGCGGCGGCAAGGGCGATGACGAGCATCCACGCTCCGTCGCTCCAGTCCGTGCTCCCGCCAACGGGTACCGGCGTATGGGTGAACGGCGAGAGGTTCCGCGCCCACTCCGGCACGCCGAGCAGGGCCCCGAAGAAACCGAGGAAAACGCCGATCCCGACCAATGTCCAGCCCAGGCTGATCGTCAGGCCGGGCAATAGGACGAAGAGCAGTGCGAGCACGCCCAGATACACCAGCGCGGCCGGCAACTGGGCGACGGCGGCGGCGAACGAATCGCCGACCCGCGCCGGGTCGCCCCCGACGGCGAGCGCGCTCAGGCTGGAAACGACGGCCCCGGAGAAAAGCACCAGCACGATCGCCGCGGTGCCCAGCAGCAGATAATCTCCGAACCAGCGCGTGCGGTCGACCGGCGCGGTCAGAATGAGTTCGGCCGTCCCGGCGGTCTCCTCCTGGCGCATCCGGATAACCGTCTGCGTCGAGCAGACTGCGGCGAGGACACCCACCAGGGAAAACATGACCGATATGAGCAACTGGTCCACTGATCCGCCGCCGCCTTGGTCCATATCCCGCAGCACCTTGGTCACCGTCGGATCGGCGCTGGCCGCCTGTTCCGCAAGCTTGGACAGCGTGCCGGCAAGCAGTCCGGTGGCGGCCCCGCCGATGCACCAGCCGACGATGGTGGGTAGCTGCAGCCGCCATGCGAGTGTGAGCGGGCCGGAGAGGTCGCCCCTCGCGTTCACCCTGCCCGCCCTGCCGGCCAGGAGGCTCGCCCCGCTGTCACGGTGCGCCTGCAGCAGGAATAGGGCCACCAGGCAGACGGCCGCGAGCGCAGCGCTGAGCAGCAGTGGAGTGAGATTGTTGGACGCGTATGCCCCCGTCTGCTGACCCCAGCCGATGGGCGAGAGCCAGCTTGTCCAAGCCGGCGTCAGATGGATCCCGTCCGCGCCCGGTCGGCCGAGTGCGTCGCCTAAGCCGCGAACGACGTACGCCAGGCCGACGGCGGCGGCTGCGACCCCGTTGGCGCCGCGGGAGGTGCGCATGAACCGGGCGGCCAGCAGCCCGACCCCAAGGAAGCAAACACCTGTCGCCGCAACCGCAGCACCAGTCACGACCGAGCCGTACGCATCGAGCCTGCCGGCGGTGAAGGCGAGGGCAACGACGCCGCCGAGCACCACATTCGCCAGGAAACCGTGGATGAGCGTGGCGACGGTTGGCGTAGTCCTGGCAGCAGGGGTCGCGGCAATCATTTCCGCCCGACCGGATTCTTCCTCGGCGCGGGAATGCCGGACCGCAAGAAAGGTGCTCATGAACCCGGCCAGCAGCGCAAGGAAGGTAAAGATCTCGAAGAATACGAAGGCATCCAGCCTCCCTCCCTGCGGGGTCCCCCGCAGCATCAGAATCGAGGGATTGGCGATGGCGAGCCGGAGTATGTTCTCCCGGCCGGCATAATCTCCGTACGTCTGCGCGACGGCGGAGGCGGAGACGACGGCTAGGAGCCCGATGCCGGCAATCCAGATGGTCAACTGCCAGCGGTCCCGGCGTGCGCGTTGGCGCAGCAGCACTGACAGCGTGCTCATCGTGCGGTCGCCTTCACGCCGTCTGCGGCCAGCTCTTCACCATAGTGGCGCAGGAAAAGCTCCTCGAGCGAGGGCGGATTCACCGTCAGCCCCTGTACGTCGAGGGTGGCGAGCACCGGCAGCACGGCATTGATCTTGTCGCTGCCGACGGAAAACCTGACCCGGCCGGCCGCCACCGTGAGGTCGTGGCTGGCCGGGATGTGCGCCAGCTGTTCCTGACTGATCCCCTCGACAGCGAACGAAATTTCGGTGCGTGTCAGATGGCGCAGTTCCGCCAGACTGCCGGACTCGACCGTCCTGCCGGCGCGGATGATGGTTACCCTGCTGCACAGCTGCTCCACTTCGGAGAGAATGTGACTGGAAAGGAGGACTGTGGAACCTGCGGCCGCGGCGTGCGCAATCTCCTGATTGAAGACCGCTTCCATAATGGGGTCCAGCCCACTGGATGGTTCGTCCAAAATGTACAGCTCAGCAGGCGTGGCGAAAGCGGCGATCAACGCGACCTTCTGCCTGTTCCCCTTCGAATAGGTGCGGCCCTTCTTCGTCGGGTCGAACTGAAACACTTCAGTCAGCCGCGACTTCCTGGCCGCGTAGACGGCCTTGTCAGCGGTTCCGCCGCGCAACCGGCTGATCAGGTCGATGGCCTCGCCGCCGGACAGGTTCGGCCACAGATTGACGTCCCCGGGCACATAGGCGATGCGCCGGTGAAGCTCCACGGCGTCGTTCCACGGGTCCTGTCCGAAGACTGCGGCGGACCCGGAGCTGGACCGCGCCAAGCCGAGCAAGACCCGGATGGTGGTCGATTTGCCGGAGCCGTTCGGCCCGAGAAAACCGTGGACTTCGCCCGCGGAAACTTTCAGATCGAGCCCGTCCAGCGCCTGCACGCGGCCAAAACGCTTGACCAGATTGCGTGTCTTGATGACCGTGTCCATACGTCCCAAGCTACGCTCGTTTCACAAACTTGTGAATCTTCCTAAGACACTGCTCCTGCCCGGACTGGTCGGGCGGCAGCCGGAACGTTCGGGACCGCCGGTCCTGCCTTGACTGGCCGGCAACGGCGGGGCCCGTGGCCGCGCGGCCATCCGGCGGTTATTCATCAGCGACGCTGCGCAGCCGCTGCCTGCACGTCTGCCACGACGCCGTCGTCCAGTGCGGCCCGGACACAGGCCGCAGCCAGCCGCGGCAGCTCATCGACACCGACAAGGCCGGCCAGACCCGCGGCAGCGGCCGGCAGCCCAAGCCGGGTTGCGCCGTCGACCACCTTTTGATCCAGAAAAGGGGCGACGTCCGTCCAGACGGCTTGGACTTCACGGCAAAAAATCGCCGCTCCCACGGGCCCAATGCCGGGAAACTCCTGCAGACCCTTGATCAGCCCAGGCGTGCCCTCTGCGGCACTATGGAGCCGCCGCAGATCGCCATGGTATTTCGCCGTCAAAAGCTCAGCTCCGTCCCCCAACATGGTCGCCGTTCGCTCGTCATAGCGGCGGTAGTGACCCCGCCCCAGAGCGTCGACACACTGCTGCCAACTGGCCGCGCTCATCGCCTGTGGCGTCCGGAATCCGGCGGCGAACAGCTCATGCGCCGCGGCGACCGCAACGGAAGCACTAATTCTGGCCGACAACAGAGTGGACAACACCAGCAACTGGTACAACGGCGCCGGCGCATCCTTGACGGTAATCCCCGCTTCCTGGGCATAGGTGCGCCCATAGCGTTTCAGCAGCACGGCGACCGTCCTGTCCTGGGCCTTCGTCATGGAAAATCCTCTCGGTTGCGGATTCTCGTGACTCTACGCCCCGATGGCGGATGGTTGGAGAACGCCTGGCTAAAGCTGGCCAAGATCGGCGCCTGACGGTTTGATGGTTGTGCTGTTAGCCGACCAGGCCGCTCCGCCGACGGATCAGAATGAGTAGCGGGTTCATCGCCGGGTCTCTGGTCGCCGCCGTGCTTCGAACCACAGCAGCCAGCCCAGCACCGCGAAGAGCAAGCACCAGATACCGATGGCGACCCTGCCCGTCCAATTGGGACCGAACAACGCAGGCATCAGCACAATGAACACGTAAAGGCCAAGCACCAGAGGCAAACAGGGGCGCATATCCGCGCCGCGTCCCACTGTGAATGATGCCGATTCCACCCGACCCCAGGCCGCCATGGAACGGATAGCTGAACTTGTGTATCGGCACACCGGGTGGAAAGACAAGGAGCATTAGCGCCGACATCGCCCGGCGATTCCGCCCCAGCAACCTATCGCTCCGAACAAACCGTAGCGGTGATCTCGAGGCCGTACGAGCGCTTCAGATGCTGCCACCATGATCGTTCCTTGTCTTTGGTCTCGGTTGCTTCCTATTGCTCCCGGGTAAGGCGATGAGGCATCCGTGTAAATACCCGGTTTCACCACCTAAGTTCCATTGCACCGATGCCAGCCAAACGATGAGTGCTGGATGGCACAGCCGGACAACGCGTCTGAGACCTTCGCGGTGACGCTTCGCCTAGCCCGCGAGGCGACTGCCCGGCGCTCACACGCTGAAGCCGTCGACCTATGGAACGACGCGATCAGCCTGCTGGATAACTCTGCGGAGGTCAGCCAAACCGCGCTGCTCCTCGAACTCGCCCGCAGCAGATATCGAGCCGGAGACACGACTGGGGCGTGGCGCACGTGCTGCGCTGTGGCTGACGTAGCAAGATCGACTGCTGACGCGGCCGCGATGGCCGACGCCGCCGCGGTCATGCGCGGCGTCGCCGACTTCGCCCTCGCGGCCCAGATTCACGACCTCTGCATTGTAGCCACGCTGCTCCTTGGCGGGAGCGACCCGGTGCGCTTGCCTCGGGTGCGCGCCCAACTGGCGGCGACCGGCAGCGCCTGGGTGAACACACGCTACTTTGAGCTCGACGATGGCCTGGTTTCTGATGCAGAGAGAGGCGATCCGGATGCCGCATTCCTCACCCTGGACGCCCTGCAGGGCGTCTCGTGAATCTCAGCGCCGAACTCGCCGTCTGCACCGCGGTGGTGGCACGGATGCGACAACCTCTGTGGCAGTGGCGGCTAACGATCGTGCATTCATCGTTGCTGCACCTCGAGGGACGTTTTGACGAGGCCCGGGCACGCTCCGATGAGGCCCTTCAGTTCGCTGCCGCGTCCGGAGACGCATCGGCCGCCTGGATGCACCTCGTCATAAGTTCGGCCATTGCCCTACACACCGGGGTGGGACTCGATCGCGCGGAAGCCTCGGTACGAACCGTACTCGAAGATGCGGCCTAATTCGCACGATGGTGGCTCGCGCTGATTCTGGCCGCGCAGGATAGGCGAGATGCCGTGGAAAACTATTGAAGGCCATTCGGCCTCTCCTGCCGGACTTTCCACGCCGTTCCCTGGAGTGGTTAATCGGCACCATCGGGCATGCGACGGTCTGCGTTTACCTGGGCGACGAGGAGGCATCCGCCGAGCTTTATGACGGCCTTCTTCCTTTCGAACGGATGCAGTCAAACGCCAATGACCAGACTCCGTCGTCGGGATCTGTGGCGTTGTACCTCGGACGGCTCGCCGCACTGAGAACAGACACGGACGCCGCGGCATCCACTCACCGCACGCGAAGCCGAGGTGGCAGCGCTGGTTGCGGAGGGGCTAGGCAATCGGGCGATCGCCGAGCGCCTGTTCCTTTCCGAGCGCACTGTCGAGAATCATGCGGCCAACACTTTGCACAAGCTGGGCTTCGGATCGCGGTCGGCGATTGCCCTCTGGTATCTAACCGATGGTGAGGCCGGTTAGCTCATGCAGCGCGTGCCGGAGTGCGTGCCGCCGCCTGGCCACGCGGCCCGCTGGGAACGTATTCCTGCGGAAGATCCGCAACTCGCGGTAATCACGACCCCTGTAAGGTCAAGCCCTGCGGATCGCTAGTCGCCCCGGGGGAGAAGTTCGGCGGAGATCTGCCGGGCGGCGGCGAGGATTTCGTCTTCGCTCGCATTCAGGTCTCCGGCAGCCATCCCCACCATGTTGATCACGACCAGCGACAACCGGGCCCGCAGTTGGTCCGCCACGCTGGCATTCGGCGGGGTAAGAATCTCGAACAATCGTTTCAGCTGAGCCGACATCCCCGATTTGTCAGGGGAAATCTCCCGCATGGCCACGTGATTGGCACTGATGAAACGAAACATCCGCAATCCCTGGTCCTGCATGATGTCGGCCCATCTGGACAGCACTTCCCGCCGCAGTACGGGACCTGGTTCCTGCTCCTCGGCCCACTGAATCAGTTCTGAGGTCTGGGCGAGCATCGTCTCAATCAGGGCGCGGACAATGTCTTCCTTGCTGGCGAAGTGGTAGTACAAGGCAGCCTTGGTGATATTGAGCTGCTCGGCGATCTCTCGCATTGACGTTGCCTCATAGCCGTGTTCGGCAAATAGCCGGAGCGCCACCGTTTGTATTTGTGCTCGGGTGCCCCCCGCTTTACGTGTTTCCGCCCCGCCCATCATGTCCCTCGCACTTTCCTTGGTCTGGCCCATCCGCTTGCTAACTGACCGGCCGGTAAGTACTATACTAACCGAGCGGTAAGGCAAATATAATTCTAGTCCCGAGGACTACGGAAACCGAACCGGAATGTCCCTCTCCGCCGCACGTTGCGGAGGACGCCCACCGCAACGGCAACAACTTAAATTCAGGAGAAAGAACCCGATGACCGAGTTACCGACTGTTTCGCCATCCGTGGCAGCAGCGAATAAACGCAACATCCTGCTCGTCTTTGCCGGGCTGATGGTGACGATGCTGCTGGCATCATTGGACCAGACAATCTTCAGCACCGCCCTGCCCACCATCGTCGGCGAGCTGAACGGCGTTGACCACATGCTGTGGGTCACGACGGCCTACATCCTGGCGTCGACGATCATGCTGCCGATTTACGGCAAGCTCGGGGATCTCATCGGACGCAAGGGCTTATTCCTCGGGGCCATCGCCCTCTTCATCATCGGTTCAATCGTCGGCGGTCTGTCCCAGGATATGACCTGGCTCATCATCGGGCGCAGCGTCCAGGGCCTCGGTGGCGGCGGTCTGATGATCCTCTCCCAAGCCATCATCGCCGACGTCGTGCCGGCCCGCGAACGCGGCAAGTACATGGGCATCATGGGCGGCGTCTTTGCCCTCTCCTCCGTCGCCGGACCGCTGCTCGGTGGCTGGTTCACCGAAGGAATCGGCTGGCGCTGGGCCTTCTGGATGAACATTCCGCTGGGCCTTCTTGCCATCGCTTCCGCGATGTTCTTCCTCCGCTTGCCCGAGGTTGCGAAAGGGAAGCCGCGCCTGGACGTTGGCGGCATGATGCTTCTGGCGATCGCGTCGACCTGCCTCGTGCTGGTCACCACCTGGGGCGGAACAACCTATGACTGGAATTCTCCGGTCATCATCGCGTTGATCGTCGGCACCGTTCTCACAGCCGTGGCCTTTGTGCTGGTGGAGCGGCGCGCCGCCGAGCCGATCATGCCGCTGCACCTTTTCAAGGACGGAAACTTCAACCTCACCACCGGGGCCGGCCTGATCATCGGAATCGCAATGTTCGGTGCCCTGGCCTACCTGCCGACCTACCTGCAGATGGTGACAGGAGCCAATGCCACCGAGGCCGGTTTCCTGATGATCCCCCTGATGGCGGCGCTGCTGGTCACCTCCCTCATCTCCGGGCAACTGGTGAGTAAGACGGGTCGCTATAAGTGGCTGCCGCTGGTGGGTACGTTCATTGTCGCGGTTGCCCTTGTTCTGCTCTCCACGATGACCTCGACGCTGGCCTTGTGGGTGCTCTGCAGCTACCTGGCCGTGATGGGCGTCGGCCTCGGCATGAGCATGCAGATCCTTATCCTCATCGTGCAGAACTCGTTCCCGATCTCCCAGGTCGGTACGGCAACCGCGTCCAACAACTACTTCCGGCAGATCGGCGCCTCGCTGGGATCCGCCGTTGTCGGAAGCCTCTTCGTTGCCAAGCTGACGCAGCTGCTCAGCGACCGCATGCCCGGTGCGGCGTCCGGTGCGGCAAGCGCCAGCAACTCCTTCACGCCGGCTATTGTCAGGGACCTGCCCGCGGCGGTCCGGGACGTAATTGTCGGCGCGTACAACGATGCGTTGACCCCGGTGTTCCTCTATATGGTCCCGCTCGTTCTCATCGCCGTCGTCCTGCTGTGTTTCGTCAAGGAAATCCCGTTGGCCACCACGATCGAACGTGACATCCTGCCGGAATCGCTGGAAATTGACGGGATGACCAACAACCGCCTGGACGACCCGGCCGAACGGGGTGCAGGACCGGAGGCACTCTCCGGCAGCCACGGCCGCTGAACGGCCTGGCCGGAAGGAACGGACGGGATATTACGCGACCGTGCCGGGGGGGCGCCTGATCCCCATGCCGACCCGACGTCAGCCCGGCTCATCGCCCGGGCGCGGAGCCGGTGTTCACGCGCTCCCGTCGTCGGTCGGCGCAGCGGCGCATGCCTCTCGCCACAATTCGGCCATGATCTGTTCGGCCGGCTCGGCACGGCAGGCGGCGAATCCCACGCCCGCCCAGAGCGCCAGGCCGTCCGCGTCCCCTACCGCCGCCGCGGCCGCACGAAGGGGACGTGTCAACTGGTTGACCTCGGGATACGCCGCGGGCGCCTGGCCATCGTGCGCCCGGATGAAGCGGTTGGTGAGTCCGCGGGCAAAGCGGCCGGAGAAAGCCCGGGTCAGCGTGGTGCCGGTGTACCGTCCGGAGACGAGAGCGTCCTTGTGGGTTTGCTGGGCCCCGGACTCGGGGCTGCGCAGCAGCAGGGTGCCTAGCTGGACGGCCGCCGCCCCCTGTCCCAGCAGTCCGGTGATGTTCGCCGCGGACCGCACACCGCCGGCGGCAATCAGCGGCAAGGTGGTGAGCCGGCGGAGGTCCGTCAGCAGGGCGCCAAGATTGTCGCTGCCCGGCGATTCCTCCGCTGTGTGGGTGCCCCGGTGCCCGCCGCCATCGGGGCCCTGGACGCAGAGGCTGTCCGCCCCGCAACGCACCGCGGCGCGGGCCTCGGCAGCGTCCGTCACCGTCACCGTCACGTGCATCCCCACTCGGTGCAGGCGTTCGACGACATCCGGTTCCGGGGTGCCAAAGGTGAAACTGACCAGGGGTAGCGGGTGCGCGACGACGTAATCGACTTTCGCGGCATAGGCATCGGTGTCCGACGGATCCGGCTCCGGCAGGGAGACGCCGTACCGGTCCGCTTCCTCCTGCAGGATGCGGCGGTAGCCGGCCACGAGCGCGGCCCGATCCGATGAGGAACCGTTGCCAACCGGCCCTGGCGGCGCCGGGACGAAGAGGTTGATTCCTAGCCGGTTGTCCGATAGCCCACGGGTAATTTCGAGCTCCTCTGCCATCGCGGGGACCGTTTTGTAGCCCGCGGCGAGGATGCCGAGGCCCCCCGCCGCGGCGGCCGCTGCAACGAGCCCGGGAGTCGATGGCCCGCCGGCCATGGGGGCGGCGATCAGAGGCATCCGCAGATCGGAGTACATAAACATATGACTTCCTTACGTCGTGGTTTCGGACGGACGAGCACCCTTAGAGCAGGGCCGCCAACCCCAGCCCTCCAGCCCCTGCTGCCACGGCCAGCGCCATTGTGCCCAGTCCGTTGACGACGGCGAACCAGATGCGACCGCCCTGGATCAGCCGCACGGTCTCGAAGCTGGCGGTGCTGAATGTCGTGTATCCGCCCAGGAATCCGGTGCCGGCGATGAGCTGAAAATCCGTTGGCGCCTGATGGCCCAGGACCAGTCCGGCCACCAAGCCCAGGGCCAGCGAACCGGTCAGATTGATGGCGATGGTGCCCATCGGAATGGCGGTACGGAAGCGGGAGCGGATCAGTCCGTCCAGCAGGAACCGGGTGCCGGCGCCGAGGCCACCGGCGAGGGCAAGCAGCACGACCGTCACGTCGGACCGCCGCCCGCGCTCCGGTGCAACAGCGCGCCGGCCCAGATTCCGGCGGTCGTGGCGGCCAGCCCGCCGACCAGGCTCAGGCCCAGATAGAGAGCCGCACCGGAGATCCTGCCGTTGGAGAGCAGCACATTGGCATCCAGGACCAGCGAACTGTAGGTGGTGAAGGCGCCCATGCATCCGGTGCCCACCAGCAGCCGGATGATCCGCAGCGCGCCCTGGTCCGGTCCGCGCCGCACCAGGTTTTCCAGCAGCAGTCCCAGCAATAAGGCACCGCAAAGGTTGATCAGCAGCGTCGGCAGCGGCCACCCCGCCGGCGCCGGAAGCACGGTCCCCAGACCGTACCGTGCCAGTGTCCCACCGATCCCGCCGGCGATTACCAGCAGAATATGGCCAAGGTGCAGATGAACCGGGCGCGCAGGACGCGCCGCAACGGCCTCCGGATCCTCAATCCAAGGCTGCAGCGCCGGAGGCGTATGCGCCGGTTCCGTCACCGCTCTCGCCTCGCCCCGCCGGGCGCCAGCGGAACCACCAGCACCGGGCAATGCTGGCGGTGCGTCAAATGTACGGCCACGGACCCGGTCAGGAGGTCCTCCAGTCGCGCGCCGATGCCGTGCTCCCGGGTGCCGACGACGATCATGGTTGCCTGCAGACTGGCTGCCAGCACGCCCAGTGCCCGTGCCGGGTCCCCGGAAAGCAGCTGCAGTGACCACACGACCGGGCTGGACGCCAGCACCTGGCCCAGGCGATCGGTCAACTCCGCCGGAATTTCCACGCCGCCGTCGTCAATAGTGTCTGGATCGATGGGCCTGACACCGGCCGGTGCTCCCCCGCGGCCGGTCACGGGGTAGGAGGCCACATCCACGTAAGCGCAGACCAATTCAACACCGAGCCGGACGGCAAGTGCCGCAGCGTTAAGGATGACGGCGGCCGGCTGGCCGGGCATCGTGCCCACCAATACCGGCCCGGCCCCTCCGGTGACACCCGACGTGTCGGACAGCTCTGCGGACCGATGGGCCCAATGATGGCGGGGCTGTTGGTCGCTCACACCCACGACTCACCCACCTCTGTTGATCAAGGCAGGAACCATCAGCCAACCGGCGGTTCGAACCGGGCACGCCGGCTCCGGCGGGATCCATCACCGGATCACGACTTTACCGCCAAGCCCCAGCCTGCGCCAGCGCCGGATTTGCGCTGTCAGCGCCAGCACCGGATTTGCGCTGCTGGCGGTGGGCGGGGATCCTGCCCCTTCCCGGCAGCACCGGTGGACGGAGCCCTGCCCGTAGGCATGTTCCCGGCAGCACCGGTGGACGGAGCCCTGCCCGTAGGCATGTTCCCAGCAACACAAGACAGGACTACGCTGGCGCCATGACGGAAAATCCAGACCCCCGCGCCCCGGACGGCAGCGAACAGGAACCCAGCGAGCACGCCCGGGCCCGGGATTCGCCCGCCGTCGACTTCTCCCGATCGATTGATCCGGACATCGTGGAACCTGACGAGGATGCAGCGCCCGACAGCTAAGACCGGGACCCCGACAGCCGATAGAAGTCCGGGGGTCGACACCCCGCGGGCATCCATCCGCAACTGGATAGCTGGGCGAAAAAAATATAGCAAGCACCCTTGCCAATTTGGGGTGCTGCCGGTTTAAGCTAGGAACTGGCAGGTTTCTCTACGGAACCTTTCGCTGCAGCAAGCCATCGGGAGAATTCATGCTGGACTTCCTCACATCCAGGCCGGTGACGGCATGGCGCGCTTTCTCGGGGCCAGTGTTTCGGATGCCCGTGTTCTTGAGGTACGCGCTCGTCAGCTCCGCTGCCCTTCCCGCGTCGAGCGCGGCAGACGTCGTCGTCGTCCTTCATCCACTGGATTGCCAGCAGCACCGGCAAGGCGGCCGAAAATACGCGAACGTTCCCACCGGTACGCCCATCGGCGTCCTCGGCCGCGGACGGGGGCCGGATCTGTTGCGCACAATTCATCAGCACCATCAATGGAAAGCGAGAACATCATGATCAGCACAGAAAATCTCACCGGTCTGGCCGAAAGCGGCGGCGACGTCCTCACCTCCAACGGGGACAAAATTGGATCCATCGGGCAAATCTATGTCGACGACGAAACAGGACAGCCGAACTGGGTCACCGCCAAGACCGGGCTCTTCGGCACTTCCGAATCCTTCGTGCCACTGGACGACGCCTCTGCCCGGGGGAACGACATTGTGGTGCCGTACAGCAAGGACAAGGTCAAGGATGCTCCCCGGGTCGATCCCGACGGACACCTGTCCGAGGAAGAGCAGGACGAGCTGTACAGATATTATGAGCTGGCAGCCGGCGGATCGGGTTACGTCGAGGGGACCGGGACCGGGACCGGCGCCGCTGGACGCGACACATCCGGTCCTAATACGGACGACGCCATGACCCGATCCGAGGAGCAGCTTCGGGTCGGCACGGAACAACGGGAGACCGGCCGCGCCAGGCTCCGCAAGTACATCGTCACCGAAAACGTCACCAAAACCGTGCCCGTCAGCCGTGAAGAGGTCAGGATCGAGAGGGAGCCCATAACCGAGGCCAACCGCGGCGATGCTCTAGGCGGTCCCGACCTTACCGAAGACGAGCATCAGGTCACGTTGCACGAGGAGCGTCCGGTGGTGGAGAAGGAAACAGTCCCCGTCGAACGCGTGCGTCTGGGCACGGAAACCGTCTCCGGCGAAGAGACCGTCAATGAGGAAGTCCGCAAGGAAAAGATCGAGACTGAAGGTGTCGATGATGCGGGCTCGGGCGGCCGGAACCGGCCGTGAGCAGCAGCATCAATGCCGGGGACGAGGCCTCGGACCGCTCCCGCGGTCCGGGGCCGCGGAACCGTCCGTCGGAGGCGGACCGGTCCCAGGCCCGTGGCACCGGCCGGGATGACCGCACGGGCCGGGGCGATCGGCTCGGACGGGACGGCGTCGTCGGCCGGAGCGACGCCGTAAGCCGGGAAGGTGCCGTGGCCCGCGAAAAGGAGCGTTATGGCGGGATCAAGGTCGGATCGGCGTTTTTCGGCTGGCTGACGGCAACCGGAACGGCGGTGTTATTGACGGCGTTGGCCGCCGCAGCGGGCACCGCCGTCGGCGTGGCGACGAATTCCGACGCATCCCAGGCACTCGACAAGGCGTCGAAGAATCCGCAAACCGTCGGGATCGTCGGCATCATCATATTGCTGGCCATCCTATTCGTCGCGTACTACTGCGGCGGCTACGTGGCCGGCCGAATGGCCCGGTTCAACGGCCCAAAGCAGGGACTGATGGTCTGGATCTGGGCGGTGATTATCGCCGTCGTGGTGGCCATCCTGGGACTCGTTGCAGGGAACCAGTTCAATATCCTGGCCAGCCTCAACAGCTTCCCGCGGATCCCGGTTGACGAAGGGCAGCTCACGGGCGCCGGCATTATCGCGCTGGTGGTCGTCGCCGTCGTCAGCCTTGGTGCCGCCATGCTGGGAGGGCTTGCGGGAATGCATTTTCACCGCAAGGTAGACAAGGCCGGCTTCGCCCCGCTGGAACACTAACCAACATAACCCCAACATAACCGCAAAAACGCACACCACCGCAAGAACCTATCGGCTTTTGGAAAGGACGGCTGGCGCATGAGCACTTACCACCCGGAAAAGGACCCGGCGAACCCGGACAAACCGGGAACGGAACATCCGGCCGCGCAGAAGAATGGAGACCCGGGTGCCTCGGCAAACCCCGATCCGGTCAACGGCCATATCACCGGCCTGGAGCCCGGCGGCGGGGTCCCGCCGGGCGAGACGCCGCCGGCGGCAGACCAAATGAGCATGGATCAGGGCCACGACGAATAGAGCGATTCTGCTTCCCCAGGCACACTAGTGCCGCCCTGCCAGCAGCTCCCACCCTGCACGCCGTGTGGGTGGGAGTTGCCGGCAGGAACGGGACGCCGTGGTCCACAGCCGTGGTCTACATCTGCATGTCGATCAGCTCGAATATCTCCAGGCGGTACCTGCCGTTGCCCTCGGCGAGGAACGGATGGTCCTGGGTGAAGTTCTTGGCAGCTTCGAGGCTCTCCGCCTCGACAATGCTGTATCCCGTCACATCAGACGACGGGGCCGCCGTGGAGCCGTCGTCGACGACGGCGGCGCCGTCGGCGAACGGATTTCCGGCGTCCACCAAGGCCGGACCGACGCGGCTCATCCATGCTCCCCAGGCCTCCGTCTGCGCGGCAGACTGTTCCGGGGTGAACTGATCCATGGGTGTGGCCGGACCCTTGTACAGGTAAATGAACTTGCTCATGACATTCCCTTCCGATTGTTTGATTCCAAGGTGGTTGATTCCAAGATGGTCTTGAGTTGCTTCGGGTCCTTCTGCATGGCTAAACGCATCATCAAGGCCAGGAAGGGGGCAAGGATGCGTGAAAACCCCCTCGGCTCCCCCTTATTGCGCAGGGTCATCCGTGTTGTGCGGTCATCCAAGTCCGTCCACGTGTAGGTGGTCCGCATCGGAAAAGGGCCCTGCGCCGTACGCATCACCAGCTTTTCCCCAGGGACCAGCTCGGTGATGCGGTAAACGTAATCCAGGTCCCGGCCCAGGAATCTAGCTGTGAAGGCAACTTCGGAACCCACCTGCAGTTGTTTCGCCGTCCGCCATTGCGCCGAGGCAATGTTCTTGTACCACCGCGGAGCGTTGTCCGGGTCCGCGGCGTAGCCCGCCACCTCGGGGCACGGCCGGTCAATCACGGTTTCGGACTGGACATCAACCACTGCGCGCTCCGTACGAGGCCGAAACCTGCCGGCCGGTGAAGGCGATCAGGCGGTCCAGGCTGGCGGCGGACTCGTCAACGACGGTGGCCTCGGAGAAGCTACCGCTGGCACGCTGCTGGGGGCTGATGGTGATCCGGGCCAGGCCCAGCACATAGTCGGAGAGCACGGGCGCCACGTCGATGGTCTGACCGGTGGCGACGGCCAGGTCCCAGGCGTGAACCAGGAATTCAATGTTCAGGATGCTGGCCACGATAGTCGCGGGCAGCTCGGCGAAGCCCATCTCGATGGTGCCCTGCAGACCACGGCGGGTGAAGGCTTCCAGCGTGACCTGCGCGGCGTCGGCGATCCGCACCTCCGCCGACGACGGCCTGTTGGCTGCTCCTGCCGATGTCCCGTTTGCCGCGGCCGACGACGGCGCTGCTCCTTCAGCGACAGCGGCGCCGAGGGCGCGACCAATGCCGGCGACAGAACCGAACAGATGGTCCACCAGTCCCGCAACCGTAAAGTCGCTGCACGGGGTCGGCTTGGACAGATCCGCCTCCGTCAACGAGTGCAGCGCCCGCTGCACGATGGCCAGCGCTGCCTCGGCGCTATTGAGTTCGTTGAGCGGGTCGGGTGCCGCAGACCACTCGTCCGCGCCGGCGTCGCCGGTGGTTCCGAATGCGACCAGCCGGCCCAGGAAATGGTTCCAGCCCTCGGCATGGTCGGCGGCCTGCTCACCCGTGAGACCGTCATGGACCAGCCTGAGGTTAGTGCCGCCGTCGGCCGCGTCCAGCGTGATCGAGACGGTGGACGCTCCCGGCGGCAGGTCCGCCGAACCCTCCCAGCCCCAGCTGAAGACGATGTGCCGGCCGGGTTCGATCTCCGAGACGTGCCCGCGGCCGAGTGGCCGGGCACGATGGTCCAGCGGTACTCCCCGGCGACCCGCAGGTCCAGACGCGCACTGACCGTCTTCCAGCGGCGGAGGCGTTCCGGCTGGGTGATGAGATCGAAGACGGCGTCGGGGTCCAGGGGCAGGAATACGGTCTTATCGAAGGCCATCGGAATCTCCTTGCAGCGTTTGTTGATGGAAGTGGGCCGCGTCGTCGACGAGCTGGTCGAGCTCGGTGGTCCAGAACTGGTCGATGACACGCCGGAGCCGACTCATCCCGCCCTCCTCCAGCCGGTAGAGCCTGTTGCGGCCGTCCTTTCTGGCCGTCACCAGGCCTGCCTCCGCCAGCAGCAGCAGGTGCTGCGAGATGGCCGAGCGGCTCACGGGAAACGCAGCGCTCAGCTGGGTCACGGTCTGTTCGCCGCGGGCCAGCAGTTGGAGCAATCGTCGTCTGTTCGGTTCGGCTGCCACCTCCAGCAGGTCAAGCATATGGAATAGGTTAGCAGCCACTAACGCATTCGGCAAGGGCGCGCGACTTATCGGCCATTGGCGCTGCGAATGTGCGATGTCTGCGAATGTGCGATGTATTGTTCATTGGGCCGATCGAGTGCACTCTTAATACACCGACTCAGCATCACGCCTCGGCGGCGCCAAGCCGATGCCGCCGGACTCTCTACCAAGAGGAAAAAGGGAAGATATGGCTGGCTCCCAGGAACAGATTGTGTCCCGCCCAGGACAGATGATCGTCGCGAGGTTGGAGCGCCTCGACGTCTGGTCACTGTCCTACCTGTTCATTGGAATCATCGGGCTGGGCTTCCTGTTCACGTTCTACGACATTTTCGATATCAACGTCTCGTTCATCCAGACCTGTATCGCCCTCAGACCCGGCTGCACCCCGCAGAACGCATTGGATGCGTTGCCGCTGCCCGTGGTGCTCAACCTGGCCGGTTACGTGGTGGGAACACTGATCCTTAGCCCCATTGCGGATAAAATCGGGCGGCGCAACATGCTGCTCATCACCACGCTGATTACCGGCCTGGGCTCGCTCTACAACGCCCTGGCACCCGGGTATGTCAATTTCAACGTCGCCCGCATCATCACGGGAATGGGCATCGGTGCGGATCTGGCCATTGTCAACACGTACATCAATGAGGTTGCCCCCGCGACGGGCCAGGGCGAAATTTACGACCATCATCTTCGTCATGTCCTCGTTGGGTGCGCTGCTCGGGATCTGGCTCGGACTGATCCTGACCACGGAGCCTACCGCCTGGCCGCTCGGACTCCCATTCGCGGTGGCCGGGCCCGGCTTCGATAACGGATGGCGCTGGATGTACGGCCTTGGCGCCCTCCTGGCCGTGAATGGAGGAAGCGGACAAAGTTGTCCGGCAGATGGAGCTGAGGGCCGAGCGGCACGGGCCGCTGTCCGAACCCGTCGTCGAGGATGCGGCCCGGAGGATCACGCCGCCCTCAAAGGTGCCGTACCGGGATCTGTTCTCCAGCCCGCTGTACCGGCGCCGGCTGTTGCTGCTCTTCCTTATGTGGTTCATCGGCTACATCACCGTCTACGCCTACGCCTCCGGATTCACGAGCGTCCTGACCTCTCTGGAGTACCCGCCGCCCGAGGCGGGCGTGATCGCCGCCGTGGGCACCTTCGGGTTCGTGGCGGAGGCAGTCATCATGTCATTTTACGTGGAACGGCTCGAACGCCGGTACTGGCTGCCCATTGCTGCGGTGGTGACCCTGATCGGGGCATTCCTCATCGCGCTGGCCGGGACAAGCATTGTGGTCTCGTTCGTTGAGGCGATACTGATTTTCGCCGGCTTCAACCTGTGGGTGTCACCCACTTACGCGTTGACCGCTGAAAGCTTCCCGACCCGGGCACGGACCACGGGCTTCGCTCTGGTGGACGGAGCGGGCCACATCGGCGGCGGAATCGGCGTCCTGGTCATAGCCCCGTTTCTGCCGCATATGTCCATTCTTGCGGCGTTGCTGTTGATTTCCGTGTTCCTGGGTATCGCCGCCATCCTGGTTCAGTTCACTCCTCATACCCGGAACCGTCCGCTGGACCAAATTTCGCCATAGCCCCAGTGCTGACACCGACGCACCCCGCAGGGACTGAATTTAACCACCCAGTGATTCGGCACCGACCTCTTTGGGTACCCCATCCATTCGCTAGGAGCCCGCGGTGCTGACCTTGCGAAGGCCTGCGGCCCCCGGTGTTGGTTAGCCCTGAGCACCGGGCCGTCGCCGACTCCGGTGCTGCCGGCAGGCCCTTCCTGTGGTGGCCCCGACCTTCGTGATGCCCAACTGGGCCGTCGAGGCTCGGCGTTTTGAACGCCGATCTTCAGCCAGTTCGCCAGCTTCCTGGGCAACGCCGCCGAGCGTCTGGACGCCGCCGGCATCGAATACTCCTATCTGGACGGCAAGTATCTGGACGGCAGGATGCGGCGCCGCGGCCAGGTGATCGAGGACTTCAAATCCAGCACGCAGGTGTTCCTGTGCAGCGTCAAGGCCGGCGGCTTCGGGCTAAACCTGACCGAGGCGGACTCCAGGATGTCCGCGGCCTGCTCGACAGCTGATGGCCCAGAATGTCCATGTGGCCTGTTCGACAGCTGAAGTCCGCGTTCCCGCCTTTGTTGCAGACTGCTTTGTGCATATACTGCCGTTTATCCGTCCTGAACGGACGGAGCATCCGTCCCGCGGGCCGGATGCGTATCGGCAGAGGAGGCACGATCGTGCTGCTTCTGGACCAAATCGAGATGGACACTCTCACGCTTGCGCTCGAATTCAATTCCGACTTCGGGACCTCCTGGTGGCTTGACCCCGAGACCGGCGAAATTCTCTTGTACCCCGAGGACGGTGCGGCAGAGGCCGACGAATCCGCGGCCGACCTTGACGAGCGCGGGGCCATCAAGATTGAGGCCGTCAGCTCACGGGAAGGGTACCAGTACATGGAAACGTTCATTTCGGACCTTGACGACGGACGCGCCAAGGACCGCCTGTGGCACGCGATCAACGGCAGCCGGCCCTTCCGGCACTTCAAGGACACGCTGATGGATTTCCCGGCGCTGAGCGAGCAGTGGTACGCCTTCCATGACGAGGCGGTGCGGCGTTACGCCATCGAGTGGCTCGTCGACGTGGGCGCCGTGGACAAATCCGAGGCGGAGAAGGCTCTCAAGGAGTGAGTTTGCCGCAGACTAACCAGCGTGGAAGCTCCTGAACGACCCGGAGGCGGGAGAGATTGACGACGCCACGTCCTCCACCTTCCCCGGTGGCCCCTCTGACCTCAACCATGCCAGTAGTTCCGCTGCCGCGGATTGCGGTCCTTCGGCAATAATCTCCACGGATCCGTCATTCCGGTTCGTGGCCGTACCCGTCAATTCCAGCTCCTCGGCCCGCCTGGCCGTCAGGTACCGGAAACCGACTCCCTGCACCACGCCGCTGACCAGGACTGTCAGACGGACTTCGTCTGGCCGGGATGTGGCATCTCGTTTTCCCATGCTCTTAACTTAGTCTCCCGGCTGCAGCACTACTCACCCGATTGCCCGGCGGCCGCCGAAACGGAGTACCGCCTCACCCTGTCGCCGTGGCCGGACCGAGCGTATCCTGTTACCACCGAGGGGAGATTCTCATGAATTCGAGGGGAACCACAGGGTCGATGAATCCGGGGCTGCCGGGTCAGAATATGGTTATCTCTCCTTGGGCAACGCCACTTGAGAGTCTCGTCCCGGTGTGCCGGGCCTGCACGCATTCCCGAGGCGCGTGATGACGATTCCCCAGCAAACGCAGTTCGTTCCCGGTGGTCAGCGTTCGGTGTTTCTGTCCTATGCGCGCGCGGACAAGGCGGCTTTGCGCGTGCTGACGGAAGGAATCGATGCTCTGCATTACCGCGTCTGGATCGACGGCAAACTCGATGGCGGCCAGGCGTGGTGGGACGAAATCCTGGGAAACATACGGAACTGTGACGTCATGGTCGTTGCGGTTTCCCCCGCACTGCTTGAGTCGGAAGCGGCCGCGAGCGAAAGGGACTATGCGCGGCGGCTTGGCAAACCACTGATACCGGTGATTATCGCTCCGGTGATGAGCGACCTTCTACCGCCGGATATTGCTTCTCTCCAGTTTATTGACTTCACGAACGTCGGACCCATGACAGGCTTTTATCTGGCAAGTGCCCTGTCTGCATTGCGTCCGACGCCCCCGCTGCCCGATCCCCTGCCTCCACCGCCACGCGTACCGGTCACGTATATGGCGGGCATCGCCGACAAACTTCGAGCCGCATCTCTGTCCCTGGACGAGCAGCGCGTCCTAGTTGCCCAGCTGCGGGACTCCCTGGCCAGACCCAGGCAACGTGATGCAGCCGTCGAGTTGCTGCACACACTGGCGGATCGCCACGACCTCTTCCACGCGACCGGACAGGAGATCGACCGCCTGCTTCAGATCGACTGGAGTCGAGCTCAGACAGCGCCGGGGCCTGCCATGGGCACAACCCCCGGGTTCACCATGGGCACCGGTCGCGCGAGCCAGGCGCTTTCGAGCCGGCCCGCGGCCAGGGAGGCGCCTGGCCCGTGGCCGCAAACCTATGCCGCAGCATCCGGGCCAAAAACATTCGAGGCCCAGACGCTCCCGGCTCCGGCGCGCCCTCGTGCGCACTGGCCGCTTTCGATCGTCGCGTTGTTGTTATTCTTCCCCCTTGGCGGGTTTGGGCTCTATTTTTCTTCGCAAGTCACCGGCCGGTGGAACACCGGCAATGCAGCCGGCGCTCGTAGTGCTTCCAAAACTGCCCTCATCGTCGACTGGATCGGGATAGCCATCTGGCTGCTTATTTTGTTCTCGGTTCTAGCAAATACCAGCAGTTCCGGCTACTAAAAGGCCCCCAGCCAGGGACAAGTCCTCCCTGCCAGGGGATTGGGAGACAGGAGGATGCCGTTGATCTTGGTGTTTGCGGGTAACCGGACAGACGGTCCGGGGCGCGTGCCGTCGCGCTTTCCGCTGACCAACTCCGCGTGGGTCGGCCAGCGGCTGGACCGGTTGATGTCGGCACTCCGACCAACGATGGTCGTCGGCTCCGCCGCCGCCGGGGCCGATATTCTGCTCCTTGAGGGAGCGGCAAAGCTCCAGATTCCGGCACATATCGTGCTGCCGTTCCCGGTTCAGACGTTTCGGGAACTGTCGGTGGCGGATCGCGGCTCCGTGTGGGGGGATCGGTTTGACCGGCTGTTAGATGATCTGCCGCCAAACCAGCTGCAGGTGGCTGACGGCGACCCGGAGGATGAACGGGTCTATTCGGACGCAAATCGGACCATCCTGAAAAGTGCAGAAAACATAGCCGCTGGCGACGTCATCGTAGCTGTGGCCGTGCGACCCCGGCTCCGGGACGCAACGTCCAGCGTCACAGATGACTTCATCGCCCGCGCCGAGGCGCTGGGGATCCTGGTACTTGGGCTCGACCCTGGATTGCGCCGCTGTGATATGCGCACCGCGTTTGTCGTCATGCCTTATGGGGTAAAGGCCGATCGGAACGGAAACCAAATCGACTGCGAATCGACGTTCTCGAAGGTCGTGGTTCCGACTTTAGAAAGTGCCGATCTCGATTGGACACGAGCGGACCAGCAACTCGACGCCGGAATTGTCCACGTCGGCATGCTCGACCGCCTCGCGCGGTCCGACGTAGTCGTGGTCGACATGGCCACGGAGAACGCGAACGCCTTCTACGAACTCGGAGCACGACATGTTCTGCGCCCGAAGACCACCCTACTCATCGGACCCGAGGGATCACGCCCGGTCTTTAACGTGAATATGCTGCGCCGGGTGAGCTACCGAATAACCGATTCCAGGGTCATTGATACCGATGCGGTCGATACGATCCGCAGACTTCTCCCGTTACTGCACATGACAATTCAGGAATCCGCTGTGCCGGACAGCCCGGTATATCAACTCTTCGCCGTCAGTCCTCCGGTATTTGAGGACTGCTGTTCGGATGCGTCCCCCGCCGTTGATCTGCATCGTCGAATTGATCTGTCGACCGACGTGGCAGGCCTGGAATCGATTGCCGACGACCTCGACGAAACGGAACTGCCAAGGATTCAGCGGACGGAGCTGATGCTGCGGATCGGGGTCCGCCTCCGCGAACGCGGGGCATACGAGGAATCGGTCCATCGGCTCGAAAATCTTGGCGTATCCCGCGACCAATCGCTGCTGTACGGCTGGTGGTGCCAGCAGCTGGCGCTGACGGAGCGTCGCCTGGGTGAACACCTCCTCCGTCTCGGCAAGTCTCCGGAAGAATATTGGAACCGGGCCGACCGCCGTCTGTCGCAATCCATGGAGTTCCTGGGAGACGATGCCGAAACATGCGGGATCGCAGGGGGCTTGGCAAAGAGACGGGCCCTGCGCATCCTACGGTCGGACAGCACTGAGGTCGGGGCCATCCGGGCCGCAGCATTCCTCGATCGGGCCCTCGACTATTACGGGCGCGGTTTCGACAAGCAGCCCTCCGCCTACTACACGGGGATTAACCTACTCACCGTGGGCCGCATTCGAGCGGCGCAAGGCGTGCCTCCGGCCGGCCGCAACCTGGATACAGTCGCGGCCGTCACAGCGTTCTATTCCGGGCAAGGCAGCGGGGACGATTTCTGGCGGGCAGCCACCGGGGCTGAGCTGAAGCTGGATGAGCACCTTCGTTCGCAGCAGAGCACATCCTTTGCAGCAGTGCTGACCGCTTATGCTGCAGCACTGGCGATTGCGCACGCTGAAGACAACATCGGGCCGATCCGCGATCAGCTGGACCTCATTAGACTGTCAGGTGTTGAAACCGGTGGCGTGGTTGGGGCTGTCCTCGCTCTCCCGGAGTTCAATGCCTGACTAAGCTCCGTGCAGGACCTAGGCTTCGTGCAGGAACCCGGCAAAGTGGGCCCGGCTCACTTGATGCGCCAGCTTCACACCGGTTCGCCGGAGCTCGCCGATGTAGTCGACGGAATCCAGGCGCTGCACATGTTCCGGCCGAATGTCGGACAGCCCCAAGGCGTCCAGCCCCTCTCGGGATACGTCAGCATCGTACCGGAGGTAGGTGAACAGCCGTGGGTCGAGGATCCCGGGACCGGATTGCATATCGCCCAGTTCCCTGTCGAGTGCGGCTCCGTAACGACATCGGCCGAAGATCCTGCACAGCAGGTCCTGCTCAGTTGCCGCCGCGTGCATGAGGGCCCCCGGGATGGATGACACGTTGTAAACGAGGTTCATGTCCCCCGGCTGAAGGTACGCGTTGGCGGCAGACGCCGATCCCGTGCCTATTGAAACGAGCAGCAGGTTCTGCTCTCCGACTTGCCAATCAAGGCGGTACGCCCCGTGCGTCGCCATCAGGAAAAGCTGGAAGGACGGGTTGTTGTACACGGTCAGACCGCCGTCGACGAAGATGAAGTCCTTCGGACCGACGGTGACAACTTCCGGCGGGAAGTAGACGGGCGCGGCGGTGCTGGCGCGAACAAGCTGCCAGAGGGGCAGTTGCAGGTTGTTGTCCGCCCGCATCGGATCATTGTATTTCGCCCGCGGATTGCTGCTCAGCGGCCACGGTGAGTCTGTGGTGGCATTGCGAAGCACCATCATCAAGAGTGTGCGCAGCTGCGCGCCGCCGAGCAGGGTAGTGGCTCCGAATTCCCGCTTTAGCATGGCCGACAACCGGGAGCTGTCGTACTTATACCGGTACCGGTGGACAATGAAAGCTTTGTCAAACATGTCTTTGCCGTTAGTGGCGTATAGTGCGCGCAGCCGCTCAACCGGCCACCCTAAGGCCAGGCCCGCGGCAATTATCGCTCCCGTGCTCGTGCCCGCGATGTAGTCGAAATAGTCCGCCAGCACGAAGTCGTCGTTATGGCCTAATTCTTTCCGCAACATCCGCTCGATCTCGCTGAGCACCTCCAGGGTGATGACTCCGCGGATTCCTCCCCCATCCAAGGCCAACAACTTCTTAGGACCGGGCCCGACAACCGTTTCGCGATAAGACACACCCGTGCCTCCCCTCTGGTGGCCACAGCCTACTCCCGACAGCGGCGCCCGTATACGGACCGAGGGAGACTGCCGTGCACGCCCCAGAGCATTCAAAAAAGTTAAGGCCCGCACTCTCCCAGTCGGCCGGTCGGAGAATGACGGGTACGACAACGGCGTCACCACGGCGATGCCGCTCCAGAGCGCGCCTCAGCTCGACCCGGTCGATGAATTCTGACCCCATGAACTTTGACGTGATAAGGAGCAGAATGAGATCGGCCGAATCCAGTCCTCGGATGATCTCTGGTTTCGAGTAGGCGAACGGGCCAGTCGAGAGGCTCGCCGGCCCGTCCCTGTCTGCTGGTCGGACTCTACTCGAGTCGGCGCAACTGCAGGTAGCGGCCGATTCTTCCCGGACGACAGCGAACGCGCCGGACAACGGCGGGGGTGCGATAACGTATCTGCCGATTCACCACAATGGACGAAATATACTGGACAGCGCCCGATGCTGAGTCCCAGAATAGGACCTCACGACAGTGGGGGGCCCATGACCGCCAGTGTAGATTCGGTACCCTGGGAGGCGCGCCTGCAGCTTCTCGGGCGCTGGAACCTGTCGGTCGTCGATGGCGACCTGGCGGTACCGGCAGAGACCACCCAAAAGCTGATGGCGCTCTTGGCCCTGCGGGGTACCCTGTCCAGATCACAAATTTGGGGAACATTGTGGCCTGATGCCACCACCGTCCACGCCTCCGGCCGGCTCCGGACTGCGATGTGGAGACTCGCCGGTGGCCGATTGCTTTTGCTCAACGAGGATCATGGACAGCTGAATCTGCCGCACGGTGTACGCGTGGATGTATGGGATTTGTACAGTGCCGCCGCCGCGTTGGCCCGCGGTGACAGCTCCGCCGCGGCTCGCCCCGAGATGGCCCTGTTCAGCTCGGATCTGCTGCCGGACTGGGGCGACGATTGGCTTGTCGTTGACCGCGAGCGGATCAGGCAAATGCGGTTGCATTCCCTGGAGTCATTGTCCACGCTGTTGCTGCAGGAACGCCGTTTCGGTGCGGCCGTTGAGGCTGCCTTAGCCGCTGTCAGCGTTGACCCCCTGCGCGAGAGCGCTCACCGGGCCGTTATTTGCGCGCATCTGGCCGAAGGGAACGCTGCCGAGGCGCTGCGCCAGTTCGATATCTGCCGGAGGCTCTATGCGGAGCAGCTGAACGCTGTCCCCAGCCGCGCCCTGTTTTCGTTGGTCTCAGACTTCGCTGGTCTCAGGCCTCACCGCTGGTAGGCCTCAGCAGGACTGACCCGCACCGGTTCGGTCCTTTCGATGAGGCTGCGGATTCTGGCACCCGGCAAAACACCGAGCTCTTGGGCCACCATAGATACATAAGCCTTGTAGATCCGGCGCGCTTCAACGATATTACCCTCGGCCAGATGGGCTTCCACCAGCGCCCGTTGGGCGCTTTCCCGCAATGGGTCAATGTCGACGGCGTCCATGGCGACTTCCACGGCCTCCGCGTACCGCTCCAAGTGGATCAGCTGACAGCAGAGTGCTTCGAGGCCATGGAGCAGGCGCTGGCGGAGGCGTTCGCGCTCAAAGATCACCCAATCGTCGTACCAGCCGGGGAGAAGATCGAGCGCCTCAAGGTTCCATGCGGGTAGCGCCAGGTCCGTGATCTGCGCTGTGCCGCCGATCACGCGGCCTGCCCAATCACGCAGGGCATAGATGTCTATGCTGGTTTCGCCCCGCAATTCGATGAACACCTTGTCCGCCTCCAGTACGACTATGCCAGCTCCCTTCAACCGCCAAAGTGCGGATCTGAGGTTTCCCGACGCGCGGTCATCGGAGACGTAGGGCCACAGCGTTCCGGCCGCGTGACGTCTATCGACGCGCCCGTCATGGAGCGCGACAAAGACAAGAAGCTTTTTGCTGCCTTCCGGCACTGCAATACGCTTCCCTGCCTGGATCACGTAGGGGCCGCCAAGGAGGCAAATTGCGAGTTGATCGAGCCGGGCAGGCTGACTGAGCTGGGTGCTGACCATCGCATCTAGACCCTCCTTATGAGATGAACGGGTAGGAGGACTGTAGTGTGACAAGCGTCACCACAGCGTCACATCGGAATCATTGCCGACTTCGGCGCTACAGGCCCTGGGAGGCCCTAACCCTCGCGCCCCCCATGCCGGTCATACCAACTCTGACCCCCATTGCGTTCGCGCCCCTCACGCCGCTCTTCGCGTTCCTCGCGCTCCTCCCGCCGCTCTTCCCGTTCTTCCCGTTCCTCCCGCCGTTCCTCGCGTTCCTCGCGTTCCTCGCGTTCCTCGCGTTCCTCGCGTTCCTCCCGGGAATCACGGCCCTCATGCCCTTCCTGATGCCCGTGCCTTTCCCCGTCAGCATCACAGGGCCGCTCGTCAGCACAGAGCTTGTCATAGATGACGATGATTTCGTCGACGGTGTTGGATTGCAGCCTGGCGCAATGATCCTGTTCCGCTTTCCGCCGGCAGTCCCGTACGGCCTTCGTTCCGAGCAGTTTCGAAACCGCCCCGCCGCCGTTGGTCCAACACTTCAGGGCGCAGCACAGGCACTCAACAAATTCATTGACATCGCCAAAGCCGTTCCAGACCCGGTTCACGTCGCGCTCCGCCACCAACGCCTGGGCATAGACCATTTTCAGATCCGTTTTAGCCGGATCCTCAAGCAAGGCCGCGTTGATCTTGTCGACGTCGTCCTTGCGGGCCGCCACCCGCAGCTCCAGGGCCGCCGGTTCACCCACGAGAGTCGTGAAGCACTGTTGGGCCGCATCGGTCCGCGCCTGATACTTATCGATCCGCTTTACCAGCTCGTCGTACGGGAGGCCTTGGCAGTCCAGATCAAAGTGGCAGTCGGCCTCTGAACAGCAGCACCCGATCTCCGGCTGACACTTGGTGAGTTGATCCACCACCTGTGCAAATGCCTTGTCTAGGTTCCGGACAACCCGTTCCTGCTCAATCTTGCAGCGGATCCGCTCGGTGAGTTGTTTCACGGCATGCTGCAGATCCTGGACCTTGAGCTGGGCATCGTGTCTTTTTTGGCGGTAGTCCTTGCGCGTCAGATCGTAGTCCATCTTGGCCTTGTCCAGCAGAACCGTGAACGGGCCGTTGTACTCCGCTTGTTTGGCGATCCCCATCATCCTGCACTGCAGATCGTCAATGTGTTTCGGGTCGCAGCCGGCATCCTCGGCCGATGCGATTTCGGAACCGTTCTCTGCCGGCTCCTCCATGTCCTTCTCGGTGTTCATCGTCGGTTTCCTTCATCCCGGTCCACTGGTACGTCGCCAGCCGCGTTCCTAAGTTTCCGGCCGCGGTGTCACCGAGGGGTCACGGCGGCGTTCGGCTTATTCCGGGGGCCACCGGTGCGACGGTCCAGTGACGCCGGACCGGCAATGCTGGGCCCATGGCTGGATATCAGGCCCTCGCTGCCGCCGGTTTGAGCATCGTGGCATTGCTCAACAGGCGCTTCCACGCGGTGCCCGGGGCGGCTGCCTTGGACGCTTTCCTGGCCAGCACCAATGAGCTCAAGACGATGAAGACCAATTCGGGGCAGCTTGTCCATCAGCCGGCCATTTCCGTGTACTGCTACAGGGTCAGCGTGGACCGCGAGACCCGGGCCGGCTGGTCGGCCGTGGGAAGTATCGACGGGATCCCCCGGCTCCCGCTGCGCATGCACTTTCTCATTGCGGCGTGGGCGCCCAACGTCGAGGATGAATTGCGGTTTCTTGGCTTGGCGGCCCAAACGTTGGAGAGCGAGAGCATCCTCACTGGTCCGCTACTCGATTCGAGCGGGGAGTGGGCGGCCGGCGACGCGGTGCAGATAGTCTCCGATGATCTGGCCTTGGACTCCATGAGCGAGGCCTTTCAGGCGCTGAGTACCGATTACCGGTTGTCGCTTCCATACCTCGCGCGCGTGATCTGTATCGAGGGACGGCAGGAGCCCGACGGCGAACGGGTCGCCACAGTCGCGGCGCGCACCAAGGCGGGGATGCCGTGATGATCGACGGCGTGATCGATACCGTAATCGGCAAGGCGACCGTGCTGCACCAGCTGGCGCTGGGCGTCGAGTGCTTCGACGCCATCACCGGGACCTCAATCGCCACAGGGGTCCGGGTTGGCCGCGAGGTGACCGCTCCTAAGCGTCGAATCCATTCCCAGGCGGCATGGCCGTGCTCGGACCTTGACGGGTCCGGGATGGGTCGGTTCAAGCTCCGGTATGGCCCGCTCGTCCCAGCTGCATTTGTGGTCAGGATCGACGATCCGGACCGGCGCTACGCACCCCGCCGGTTTTCGGTCCACCTGTGGCCGCTCGCCGCCGTCGCAGCTGGGGCCGCGGGGCCGTATATTCCTGTCGCCTCGCGGCTGCTTCGCGTGTGGCTCTGGCCGGGTTCCGCCTATGCATTCCCCCGCGGCAGCACGCTCGTCCGCGGCCGGGTGGGCGACAACGGACTCCCAGTCCGTTGGGCGCGCGTCACGGCGACCGGGCTAAACGGTGCGATCGCAGGACGCGCGCACGCCGACGAACGCGGCGAATTCCTGCTGGTCGTATCCAACCCGGACCAAAATCCACTGCAGGACTCCGTGGCCCTTGACCTGGTGGCCTCGGCGCCGAAATCGCCAAGTCCGGCCGACGGAACCGACCGTTGCTCGGACCTCGTCATCGAGGACGTTCCTCGCTCCTGGGCACCGCCACTCCCGCAGGATCTGGATAACTCAGTGCTCCGCGGCGTCAGTCCGCCGCCCGGTTATGTCCCCTCCCGTCAGCCGGCGCAGCACGAGGTACCAATCGGTACCGGGCTCGTCCTGCACGACGATGTCTCATTCAACCCTTAAGCGTGACCTAGGAGGTCAACATGCCTGAATACCTAACGCCTGGTGTATACCTCGAGGAGACCAGCTTCCGGTCCAAATCCATCGAAGGGGTGGCCACATCCACCTTCGGCATGGCCGGACTCACCCGCTACGGCCCCACCCCGTATGACATCACCCCGCCGGGCTCTAACCCAATGGCGATGACGCCGCAGCCCACGCTGGTCACCAGCTACACGGAGTTTGAGCGCGCCTTCGGCGGCCTCGACGGCGTCGGCCTGGCGACCGACCAGCGAAATTACTTGGCCTTTGCCGCCAGGGCGTTCTTCGGCAACGGCGGCCGGCGTCTATACGTGTCCCGCGTGTTTCCTTTCGCGCTGGACGCGAACGAAGCCATTGACCTGACGAAAAACTTCGCCACACTGCCCATCCCAGTCCCGCCCGACGGGCCACCTCCCGTGCCTCCCGCGGGGGCACCGGCAGCAATGTGGCGTACGCGCTGGCCCGGCGGCGCGGGCAACGAGTTCAACATCAGGGTCAGCCTGCAACGCAGCAAAAATGTCCTCATCGGCTCAACCGCAGGGGCCGCCCCGCCAGGGGCTACCCCAAAACCCGGCGTGCTGCAGGGTCTGGGCTCTGACGCCGTCGTGGAAATGTACGCCGGTGACGCTAAGATTCCTCCCGGGACCGACCCCAAGAGCGGCAATCCGAATCCTCCCGCCGCCGGCAGCCTGCGGATCGTCGGCAACGACGGCAAGGGGAACCAGACGCTGATCGACCCCGCAACCGGTGCGTCCACACCCGTCCCCGCTGCCGGCGCGCTGGCCAGCCATCTGACACTCACCGTGACCGTCAACTGGGGACGCCGGACCGATGTGTACCCGGGACTGGAACTGAACCCGGCGCATCCGCGGTCCATCGCCAATATTCTGCAGGCGGCCGACCCCAACGACGAAGCCTGCCTGGTCTGGCTGGACATCCCCGGCAGTCCGGCGGCGGGACCGGGACCAGCGCCGGTGTCCGATCAACTGACTCCCCTGCTGACGGCCCTGCTGACGCTGAGCCAGCCGAAATATCTCACCGGCGGCACGGAAGGAGCGGCCCTGAGCCCGGACGCCATCAAGGGCGAAAAAGCCGACCCGGATAACGTGAACAAGGCCGCCACCGGCCTTGAAGCCCTGCTGGAAGTGGAAGATATTGCCATCGTCGCCTCGCCCAACGCCATCGGCTTTTCGACCGAGGCCGAGCGCAAGACGGCGGTGGATGACCTCATCGCGCACTGCGAATCGCCGCGCGCCTACCGGATCGGCATCATCGATCCGCCGGCAAACGCGTCGCTGTCGGAGGTGCGCACCTTCCGTTCCCAGTTCGATTCCACCTACGCGGCCCTTTACTACCCCTGGGTGGAGATCGTAGATCCGACGGTCAGGGTCGATCCCAGTGCGGCACCGGCACGACTGGACCTGCCGCCGTCGGGCTTCACCGCGGGCATCTACGCCCGCAACGACGTGCAGCGCGGCGTCCACAAGGCGCCCGCCAATGAGGTGATCCTGGGGATCACCAAGTTCGTCCAGAACGTCACCTATGACCGGCAGGCCGTGCTGAATCCCGAGGGCATCAACGCGCTGCGGTTCTTCGAGGGCCGCGCCAACCGGGTCTGGGGGGCGCGGACCATCAGCTCCGACCCGGAGTGGAAGTACGTCAACGTGCGCCGGCTGTTCGTCTACCTGGAGCATTCCATCGATAAGTCCACCCAGTGGGCGGTCTTCGAGCCGAACAACGAACGGCTCTGGGCATCGATCCGGCAGTCCATCGAGGATTTCCTCCTGGTGGTCTGGCGTACCGGCGCGCTAATGGGCACCAAACCGGAGGAAGCGTTCTTTGTGCGCTGCGACCGGACGACCATGGCGCAGAACGACCTGGACAACGGCCGGCTGATCTGCCTCATCGGGGTGGCCCCAACCTATCCCGCAGAATTCGTGATCTTCCGTATCGGTCAGTGGACCGCTGACGCCCAGCAGGCTTGAGGTGAAATGAATCATGGCAATTCGAAATAATCCGTATGGAGCGTTCAACTTCATGGTCAAGCTCGGTGATGCCGGCGGTGAAGAACTGATTGCCGGCGGTTTCTCCGATGTGAGCGGCCTCGGCAACGAAATCAAGTACTCCGAATACCGCAACGGCAATGATGCGGACAACCACGTCCGCAAGGTGCCCAATGTCAACAGTGTCGATGATGTGACCCTCAAGCGCGGAGTGATCGGCGATCTGCGCCTGTTCAGCTGGCTTCAGGCCACCAGCAGGGGTGAAATCCAGCACCGGACTGTCACCATCACGCTGCTGGACGAGCGCCGCACCGCCGTCTGCAGCTGGATCCTGCGCGATGCGCAGCCCAAGAAATGGGTGGGCCCCAGCCTGACCGGCAAGGGAGGCGGTGAGGTAGCCATGGAGGAGCTGCATCTGGTCGCCGAAAGCATTGACTACCAGTCCACATGACCGCCGGACTGCAGCTGGGCCGCCCGGGCATATACCCGTTCGGTGACAGCAACAGCCGCCCGGAGTCGGGCTTCGAACCGGTGCGCCTGGACGAGACCGGCTTCGTGGGCGTCGCCCTCCGAGGTCCCGTGGACAGGCCCATCATGGTGGCGAGCTGGTCTGACTATGTCCGAAACTTCGGCGCCTTCGAACGGGAGTCACAGGCGCCGGACCGGCTGCTGCCCTATGCCGTGCAGGCCTTCTTCGCCCAGGGCGGGGAGCGTGCATGGGTGCTGCGCGTCGCTCCCCCGCCGGATTGGACGGGCGATGACGCCGAAGCGGCGACGGCACGGTTCCGGATCGGTGCGGGGACATCCGACGCAAGCGGGTTGAACTCGGCCGCCCCCGGGCTGACCGCCGCCAGTGAAGGAACATGGGGCACCGGATTGCGGGTCCGCCTCGGCTTCGAGGTGCTGCAGTCCTTTGACGGAAGCCTTGACGACGACGGCGGAATCAAGCTTCCAGCGGGAGCAGTCCTGGCGCCGTGGTCCCTGCTGCGGTTGCTGCCGCTGGACCCGCCGGGTCTCCCCCGTCTGGGCTGGGTGGCCGGCGAACGCCGGACGGACCCGCGCGCCGGCGGGCGGTCCGCCGTGCTGGAGACCCCGATACCTGTTCCCGCCGTTGGGTTTCTTCGAGTGGACGTGGTCACGGCCGTGCTGGACGCCGCCGAATCGGGTGCCGCCCAGCGCGAACGGCTCAGCGGGATGGGCCTGCGACCGGGGCACCCCCGGTTCCTTCCGGACGTCCTTGTCAGCGAGTCAGTGCTCCTGCGGGCCACGGGTGACTGGGGCGGGACCGAGCCGCTGCCGGATCCGCGGCTTGACGACGTCCCGGTGCTGCCGGTTCATCCGGGTAAGGACCGCAGCCCGGGGATAGATTTTCACAGCTTCTACGACGACGGGCCGGCGGACCAGGATCCGCTCGATGAAGCGTGCCATCGGGGTGTGGACGCTTTGGGCCGCGAATCCCGCATCGGCCTGCTGTGCGTGCCTGACCTGTACTGGCGCGCGGCTCCGGCTGCCGAGGTGCCGGCGCCCGCTCCGGTCCGGCACGCCGCCGCCTGCTGCTGCGGCTGCCTGGACCCGCGCGGGACCCCGGGCACCTGCGGCTGCCAGGCTTCCTGTGGTTGCCGGGCCCGCGGCGGCTGCCGGGATACAGTGCAGCAGGACCCCGACTACGCCCCCGCCGCCGACGTGCCGCCGACGCTTGACGCCCGCGACCCCGGGGACCTGGCCGAGATCGTCCGGCGGCAGCTGCGCCTGGTGGAGGTGGCGGAGCTGCGGCACCGCTTCGTGGCGTTGCTGGACGTACCGGCGGGGTTGTCGCAGCGCCAGATCCATGACTGGCGCACCGGGTTCGGCGGCAGCTACGCAGCCGCCTACTTTCCCTGGCTCGGCGTGCCCCGCATCGGGCCGGGACGGCCCGCCATCGTCCAACTGCCGCCGTCGTCCTTTGCAGCGGGCATCATCGCCGCGCGCGAGCGCCGGCTCGGCCTCTCCTGGGGGCCGGCCAACGCCCTGGCGGTCGGCGCCGTGCTCAGCGCCGACGTCGTCAGCGATGCCACGCACGACGTGCTGCATCTGCAGGGCATCAACGTCTACCGCCAGGACCGGGACGGCATCCGGCTCAGCGCCGCCAGCACCCTGTCCACCGATCCGGAATACGTCCAGCTCAGCGTCCGCCGGCTGATGACCATGCTGGCCCTTACCTTGGAACGCCAGGCGCAGTGGCTGGTCTTCGAACCTAACACGCCCCAGCTCCGGACCACGCTGACCCGGATGCTGACGGCGTTCCTCCGGGACCAGCACCGGCGCGGGGCGTTTGCCGGCGGCACCGAGGCCGAGTCCTTCTTTGTGCAGTGCGACGACGGCCTCAACCCGCCTCAGCCTCAGGGCCTGGGGCGGCTGGTCGCCGAAGTCGGCGTGGCCCCCGCGTTCCCGTTGGAGTATCTGGTACTGCGGATTTCGCAGGACGTGGACGGCTCGGTGCTCGTGGCCGGCCCGGGGCAGGAGGGCGGCAATGCCTGAGCTGCTTCAGACCTTCAGGTTCCACGTAACGCTAACGCCCAGCGCGCCGGGTACGAAAGTTCCGGGCATCTGCGTGGACGGTGGCTTCGCCGAATGCAGCGGGCTGGTGCTAGAGGCGGACGTGCGCGAATATCTGGAAGGCGGCCGGAACGACGGCGTGATCCGTCGGGTGGGGCGCGTCAAGCTTTCGCCGCTGGTCCTCAAGCGCGGCATGCTCGCCGGCGGCAGCGGAGAGGTCAACAACGAGTTGTGGCACTGGCTGACGTCCATGGTCAGTGGTGCCCTGCCGGTGGCCCGCTATGACGGCGAAATCAGGGTGGATGATCCGAGCGGCAACCAACCGCTGGCCCGTTGGATCTTCGAACGGGGCCTGCCGCTGAAGGTCGCGGGGCCCACGCTGAACGCCAAGACCGGCGAGATAGCCGTGGAGGAACTTCAGATTGCCCATCAGGGCCTGCGGCTGGGACTGACGCCGTGAGCGCCCAGCTGTCCAAGGCAAGCCTGATCCGGCTGAAGAAAACGGAGGGCAAGGGGCCGAACGCGCACTCCACAGTCGCACCGGAGGATGGAGCGTCTTCCTTTGAAGTGCAGTTCAATCCCACCTCGCTGAAAATCTCGCGGCAGAACAATGTGGACAAGGGCGGCTCCACCACCCGCACTCAGGCGCGGCAGAACCCCTCAACGCAGTCAGCGACCCTGACGTTCGATCTGGAATATGACACGGCCGAGGGCGATGCAGCCGGCCATGCCGTGGACGTCCGCACCAAGACGCTGCAGATCCGCCAGTTCGTGGAACCGAATCCGGATGACCCCAAGCAGCCTCCCCCGCCCATCCGGTTCATCTGGGGCACCTTCCATTTCAGCGGCGTTGTCACCGCGGTCACCGAGGATCTGGACTATTTCTCCCCCGAGGGCCGGCCCCTGCGGGCCAAGGTCTCCGTCACCATCACCGAACAGGACCCCCGGTGGGAGGCCAACTTCACCGGCCCCGGGGTCCGTGACGCCAAGACGGCCACACCCCCCGGGGGCGGCAACGCCGCCACTGGCCCGGGCGCACCGCCGGCGCCGAATCCCACCAGCGCCGCCGTCGCCCAGGGCGGCGAAAGCCTGCAGCAGCTGCTCGCCCGGCAGGGTGCGGACCCGGCCACCTGGCGCGCGGCCATGGAAGGGCTGGACAGCCCACTGTCGCTGGCGGCCGGTGCTCAGATCCAGCTCAGCGCCGGGCTCTCGGTTGGCGCCGGCATTGGCATGTCCGCCGGTTTTGCCGCCGGTGTCCAGCTGGGTGGCACCGCCTCCTTGGGCGCGGCGCTGGGCCTGAGTGCCAGTGCGGGCATCGGAATCGGCGCGTCGGAGGAGACAGCTGCCGGTTTTGCCTTGACTGCTGGCGGCGGCGTGTCCGCATCCTTGAATACCGTCCTATCCGCCCTAACTGCTCTCCAGGTCGCATCAGCCAAGGCGGCATTCGACGTCCCCGGCGTCACGGGGCTGGGGTCGGTCAGCACCTCTTTTTCCGCCGCAACGGGCGTTTCGGCGTCCGCCCGCGTTTCGGCGTCCGCCCGCGTTTCCGCCTCGTCCGGTCCGCGTCCGGTCGATCCCAGGACACAGACCTATGGCACGTCCATCCCGCTGCGCGCCCGTGCAAGCGCCATCACCACCGCGGCTGCAACCGGACTGGCCGGCGGATTGTCCGGCGTCGTCGAAGCCCACACAAGTTTGAGCGAACTGGCCGTGGGCACCACGGCCGGCACCGCCCCCTGGGCACAATTGCCCGGTGCCGCACCGGAACGGTCCTTCGCCGACGGTCAGCAACGCCGCCGTGACGCTGGCGGGGGCACGATGAGGTGGAGACCCGGGAGGTGAGGGGACGTGGGAGTACACATTGGCGAAGTGCATACGGACATCGCCGCCGCATCAGGCTCCGGGGCGCAGGCCACGGCGACCCCGCAGGTTTCCCCCGCTGCGGCGCAGGAGCGCTGGGGCGAACTCAGGCGCACCGCTGAGGTGCTGGGATCGCGCACGGCTTCCGAGGGCTTCGATGACTGATCCGCTGCTGGCCGTAGTCTCCCCTGTGTTTACCGTCAACGGTGAACTGGCGGGAAGTCTCGCCCGCGACTGCGTCAGGCTGGAGGTAGCAGAGGGCTGCGAGGGGTTGCGCACGCTGCAGGCGCACTTTGTCGCCGTCGGGCCTGGGGCTACCGGACCGCCGTCGAACATGCTGTACCTGGACGGTCAGACGGTGGACTTCGGGAAGTCCATTGAGGTCAGTCTGGGACCGTCGAGTGCGCAGCGGACCGTCTTCGAGGGCACCATCTCCTGCATCGAAGCCGCCTATCCGGACAGCGAGCCGCCACGGGTGGTGGTGTACGCGGAAGACGCGCTGATGCGGCTTCGCATGACCCGGCGGATGCGCACCTATAAGGACGTCACGGATGCGGACATCGCCGGGCAGATCGCGACCGAGCACGGGCTCCAGAGCGAGATCGCCGCGGAAGGGCCGCGCTACGACGTGGTCCAGCAGGTCAACCAGAGCGATCTGGCGTTCCTGCGCGAACGTGCCCGCCTGCTGCACGCTGAAGTCTGGTGTACGGGGCGGAAACTGCACTTCACCTCCCGGCCGCGGCGCCAGGGCACGGCGCTGACGCTGGTCCAAGGCAACGAGCTCCTCTCGGTGCGGCTGCGCGCGGATCTCGCCCACCAGCGCAGCGAGGTGGTGGTCACCGGGTACGACGCCTCCACCCGCGCCGTCATCGACGAACGCGCCGGCGTCGACGTCGTCGAGGGCGAAGCGGCCAGCGGTCTGACCGGACCACGGGTTCTGGAGAAAGCCCTTGGGGCCAGCGTTTCCATGCGGGTCCGCGAAACTGCGCTCAACGCCGGTGAGGCCACGGCGTGGGCCAAGGCGGAGATGCTGCGGCGCGGCCGCGGTTTTGTCACCGCCGTCGGCACCACCCGGGGCTCGCCGGACATGGTGGTGGGCAGCAATCTGTCCCTGCAGTCCGTAGGGCCGCCGTTCGACGGGACAGGCTACTACGTGACCTGGGTACACCATATCTTCGAGCACGAGCACGGGCTGCGGACCGGGTTCGAGGCCGAACGCTCAACGGTAAACGAGGTCTCCGCATGACGCTGCCCAACCCCGTGGACGGCTCCGCGCCCGGCTACTACGGTGTCTACCCCGCGCTGGTCACGGACATCGTGGATAAGGAAAAGCTCGGACGCATTGAGATCCGGTTTCCCACCCTCGGCACCCAGGGCGACCGCGACGTCAGGGCTTGGGCCACGCTCTGCACGCCCTACGCGGACAAGAATCAGGGGCTCGCCATCCTGCCGGAAGTCGGCAGCGAGGTGGTGGCCGCCTTCGAGGCGGGCAACTGGCGCCGGCCCTACATTGTCGGCTCCGCCTGGAACGGCCAGGCCGCGCTGCCGCATGCCCCGGAAGCCGCCAACAACATCCGGATGCTCCGCTCCCGCGGGGACAGCAGGCTGGAATTCGATGACACCGCCGGGGCCCTGAAGCTGAGCATCACCATGAGCGCCGGTCACCGGGTGGTGCTCGACGACGGCGCCCAGGAGGTCACGATCCAGCACACCAACGGTTGTCTGCTGCGCATGACGGCGGACGGTTCGATCGAGATCCATGCCAACAACTCGGTGGACATCACCGCCCCCTCCGTCGATGTCACCACACCCACGGCGACATTCAGCCAAAACATCATCTGCCAAAGCCTGCTCGCCCAGGTCTCCGTGGTTTCGCCGATGTACACGGTGGGAGTGGGCAATCTGTTATGAGTGGCCACGATGATTTTGTGCTGCGCGCCCCCTGGTATGTCCGCGAACGCCAGCCGGCTTTCGGTCTGCGTGACCGCAGGGCGCTCCGGCCGCAGATCCAGATGTACGACAATGCGCAATTCGTGAAGAACAGGCTGCTGCCAGACCCACGCGACTCACTTAAGGCGACCCAGGACGACTTCTGGAGCTACCCGGTTCCGAATACCCCGTCCCTGTCGGCGAAGGGGCGAGAACGGCTGGCGACCAGCCGGCTGCTGCACACCAAGCTGCGCAAGCTCTATCAGCCCACGCACGAGCGGTTCTACGCCGTCGTCGTCGAGGTGTTCTGTGATGCCCCCGGCCTGCCGCGCGCCGGCTCGCACACCGACATCGAGGTCCGGATGGTGATGCGCCGCCAGCACACCTCCGTGACCGGCCAGCGCAAGCCGGTGCGCCGGCTGGCCCGCAACCTGCTGGTGGAGATGGCGAAGGCCGAAGATGTCAGCTTCGATGCCGATCAGGAGCCCGACGCCGACTTCCGCGACGTATGGTGGGCCGACGCCGCGTGGCACCGGCGCTTTGAGGAAGACAACGCTGAACTGCTGGCTGAGGTCGGCGGCCATACGGATGCGCAGGCCTGGATGGTCGACGGCGCCGGCAGCGGTCAGTGGCGGACGCTCGGCACACCGCCCGCCAAGGGCCGGTCCCCCGACACGGAGGAAGAGTTCCCGATGTGGCGGCTGCCGCCGCGAGGGGAAAACTGTGCGGAAGCCCGAACCCGCTCCCTCTGGTTCGGCATCATCCCCACGTTCTCGGGAGCCCATTGGGCGGACGAGGACAAGAAGGTTCAGCCCAAGCTGGACGACCACGGAATCTACGAACTGCAGTGCTTCGTCCGGCAGCCCGCGCCGCGGGGCAAGGAACAGTGCCCGCCGAAAATCTGCTGGGGTGAACCCAGCGAACCATTCCGGCTGGCCGCCCCCTTCGACCCCGACGGGACCAAGAATCACGCGGTCTCCATCACCCTCCCGGACCTGCGCCGGCTCGCCGCCCGCGCCGGCCAGCCACAGGGACCCGGCGGCGCCCGCATGATCACCCCGCCGCAGTCGCAGTTCGTCTTCAACCCGTTCAACGGCATCCCGAAGTCCGGAACGGGAAAGATCGGCGCCGGCGGCGGGATCTGCACCTTCGCCTTTGAACTGTTCTTTATGGTTGCTTTCTTCCTCTTCCTGATGTTCCTGCCGATCGTGATCTTTGCGTTCCAGCTGTGGTGGATGCTCGCCTTGCGGTTCTGCATCCCGCCGTCGATCTCCTTCTCCTTGATGGCAACCTTCTTCGCTCAGGGCAAGCTGCTCGCCGCCGTCGAAGCCGATGCCCAACTCTCGCTGAAGTTTGACGCCGCCTTCGGCACGGACAGCGCCGTCCTGGAGTCCGCGGACCAATCGCCGGGCTGGGCGAAGCAGCTCGATGACGTCAAGGCCCCCGTCAGCGGGGCCAAAATCTTCAGCAACGATGCGGCACTGACGGGTGCCATGGTCGCCGCGAACGATCCGGCCGACGCCGTGAAGCCGGCACCGCCACCGGTGGAGACCAAGCCGGACGACCCGCTCTGCCCCTCGCCCTGAAGGCACCGCCATGACAAGCTTCGCCGTGAGCCGACCGCAGGACGCTAAGGAACGGGAAGCTGGGAAGGCAGCCGATCGGTTGCTGCATCCATCCCTCGGAGCGGGATGGGGGGCGGTCGCACCGCAGGAGACTGAAGATCACGCTGCCGCGGCTCGAAACCCGACGGCGCTTGGGAACCTTCAGCTGTCCGCCAGCCAATCGTTGGGCCCCTCCACGCGCGAACTTATGGAGCCCAAGTTCGGCGCGGATTTCCGTGGGGTTCGGGTCCACACCGACCGGAACGCGATCGGTGCAGCCAATGCGTTGGGAGCAAATGCCTTCACTGCAGGGTCGGACATCGGCTTCGCGGCCGGCCGCTACGCCCCGGACTCCCCCACCGGCCGGCGCCTGCTGGCCCACGAGCTGGCCCACGTCGTGCAGAATGCCGGGAATGTGTCCCCGTCGACCGTCTACCGGGACCCGGTCGACCCGGGTGCGCCTTTCGCCGGGGGTGGCGGCGGACATTCCGGAGGCGGCGGCGCGAGCGGATCATTCGATGCACCGGCCACGGGCACGACGGGCTTACCGGCCGGCTCGTCGGCAGGCACCGGACCTCCCGGAGGCACGGTACCGGAGGTCATCGAGCTGAAGGGCAAACCGCTGTTGGCCCCGTCGCCCGAGCTGGCGCAGGCACTCAAGGACAAAGCGGGCGGCGCGCTCCTGGTCCGTGTCCGCTTTGGTGAGCTTGCCGAAGGGTTCCTCCCCATCGTGTGGAGCGATACCGGCTTCCTGACCCCGCCCCCGGCGAAGAATTTCCCGGCATGGGGCATTCCCATGACCCATCCGGCGTTTCCCGTCGCCGGACTGGCGAAACCAACATTGTGGATCGAGGTCCGCGACTCGGTGGTCGGCGGGGCAATGGGCTGGATCACCGCTGCCGCATGGGCTAACGATCCGTCCCAGTTCAAGTCCCATGTGCCGTTGGAAATGCTGTTCGGCGGCCTGTCAGCTTTCACAAACCTGGTCCTGGATGCACCCGTCACGGACACTCTTTGGAACGGCCGCTTCGTCTACGAAGCACCTCATCTCACCTTCGACTCCGGACCTTTCTCCGGCAGCGGCCGGATCAGGGTCGACGACGGGACCTACGGCTTCGACGCCACCATCGAGGTACCGCTGACAGGGCTGCCGAAGGGAGCGAAAGTTCCGGTTAAGCGTCCGTCGGGAAGCCTGGAGAACGTCATCTTCGGCAGCAAGACGTGGCGCTACGAGCGCACGCTGGGCGGGAAGAGCGGCTCGAAAATCTCCGGAGAACTGACCGCCACGCTGGGCAACGGATCGTTCGACGTTCGCGGTACCGCCGGCTACAGCCGCTCGAACCCGCGGATCCGCGGGACGGTGACCATCGTCGTCGGCAGCCTTGAGACGGCCCGGCAGGCGGTCACCGACCGGCTCGGACCTGATGCACCAGCCAGCATTGAACCAGCCGCGCCGGGAGAGGGCATCGCCATCGCGGGTTTCGGCCAACTGGACTTCGAACTCTCCGACTGGATGACCGGCAACGCCGAGGTGATCGTGCACCCGGAGGGCTGGGTCACCGCCCGGGGGGAAATCCTGCCCACGAAGATCATCCCGCTCTTCCGGAAGCAGGCGAAGGAACGCGAGATCCCCGGCGTCGGCGGGTCCTTCACCGACGTCCTCGCGGGCGTACCGCTGATCGGAGACGTTCGGGTCGAAGCCGATGCCCAGCTCTACGCGTACGGTTGGTTCGGCCCCGGAACATTGCATGACATCCGCGTTACCGGGCTGATCTCCAACCATCCCGCCATTGTGAACCGTTTCGAACTGGCCGGAACCATCAGTTCACCGGCGGCCGCCGGACTTCGACTCGAAGCAAACATCGGCCTGTCCGCATATGCCGTCCACCTGAAGAAGGTCGCCGAGGCGAAACTCACCGGGCAGGGCACGCTGGAGCTGCAAATGTACGCCGAGGCGACAGCGGCTGCGGGACGCCGGGCCTCAAAGGCTCATCCGAACGAGGCGGAGCACTACCTGCAGGGAAGCCTGGCCGCCGCCGCGGCACTCATTCTCGATCTCCAGCTCAAACTTCGCGGCGACGTCCTCGGATTCTGGCGACCCAACATCCACCTCATCGACCAGACCTACACACTGGGCCAGGCCGGCGCCAAGTTGAACTTTGAGTACGTTTTCGGGAAGAACCGGGACAGCACAATCGAGGTCAGCTTCGACAAGATCAGCTTCGACGCCGGCTCTTTCGCCGCCGCCGTAGTGCGCGGCGAAACGGTGACCCAGAAGGGGTACGAAGGCAAGACGCCGGTTGCCGCCGACACCACGAGCGACGTGGTCAACCCGGACGCTCCGCCACCGGGCCCGGTGGCCTCCGGTGCGCACACCCCCGCTCAGTTGGAAGAACCCTTCAGCATGTACTGGGCGCCGCATACGCTGCGGCTATCGCTGCTGGAACCCCCGGATCTTCAGATGGAGAGCGCCGGGCCCGAGCGGCTGTTGAACAGGATTTCACGGGCACGAAAGAATGTCCGCCAGGACGCCGCCCTTTCCGTGCTGGAGCGGGACACGCGGCTGTCGGATCTGGACAAGATCGCCGCCCAAGCCCGGCAGGTGTTGGACGCAGCCGAGAAGGTCGAGAAGGGATCCAGGTATCTGACCCCCTCCGTGCCGGGCTTCGCCAATCTTGCGCAGCTCATTGCGGACTACGGCACCCGCTACCGGACGACGGATCTCGCCGCCGGGCTCGCGTCGGTCAGTGTGGATCCGACGAATCCCAAGACGGTGCTGAACAAGTTCCCGAAACTTGCCGACGACGCCCTCATCACCGCGCGCGTCGGGCGGATCCTGGACATGGGCGTCTCCGCCACAGTGTTGCGCAGAATCGTGGACAACCATCCGCCCAGCGCCGAAGGCCAGGTCGTCGACCTGCTTGAATACATCGAGACCATGATCCTTGCCCGGACCGTTAACTGGGAGGCGGTGCTGACAGACCTGAAGACCGGCGGCAACAAGCTCAAGGGGGCCACCTTCGTGCTGCGCTACATTGCCACCTACGGCGACTGGTCGGACCTGACCTTTGAAGCCAAAGACGAGGATGCAGGGCAGCCGGACAACCGCCGCTGGGACACGCTGATGTCCGGCACACTCTACGAGTTCAAGGCCTGGTACGTCTGGAAACCGATCTCCTCACAGACGTTTCTCAAGCAGATCCTGCAGGACTACCTTAACAACGGTGTCGGCGAGACCATGCCGCTCAAATGGGTCTTCGGCCCGTCTCCCCTGAGCCGGGTCGAAATTCTGGCCAACATGGGCGCCGCGTTGGACGAGGTGAAGGCGGACCTCCTCGCTGGCAAATCGTCCCGGGTTCCGGGCTACTACTCGCCGGCCATGTGCGACACGATCAAGAGCCGGCTCAACTCCGTGGTTGTCAAGGTCACCTGACCTCTGGTGGGTGAGCTTGTCGAATCCAGTACAGGAAAGTGATGGGCTCCCACCGAACGCCCAATTCAGCTCTTTGCTAGGCAGTCGGCCCGACTGTTGACGTAATCCGGATCAGCCGGGAGGCGGGACCGAATGTTTGCGGTATGCCGCCGCGCGTGGCGGTGCTCGCCTGCCGATCATCGCCGTCATGCCCGCGGCTTTCATCGCCTCCTCACCAGTCACCGTCATCTTCACCGGCCAGTCCGTTTCCCCGGACGCCCCGAAGAGGGCCAATGCGTTTGCCGATGCTGCGGAGGAAAACCGCGATCCGTAGATCAGGATGTCGGCAGGAAGTGAACGAAGCACGCGTGCCTCCCTCAACCAGCGGCGAGGCTGTTGGGCGGGAGGCCGAGGACGGCGCAGATTTCGTCCGGGGTCGTTGCGCCTTTGATATCGCTGAGGGTTGACGAGTCTGCCAGGGTGGGCAGCTGGAGCCAGCCAAGTTGCTCGGAGCCGCGGAGCATCAGGACGGTGAACTCGCCCGGATCCGCCCGCCGCTGCAGGTAATAGACCGTCGCGCGGGGCAGGGCTTCGGCGATGACCCACGGCACTGATCCCAGCAAGCCGTCGTCAGCTGTTACGACTACGCCGATGAATCCTTGCGCGATGTGGAGCCAGGGCTCGTCCGCCGTCTCCCCCAACGCGGCCAGCACGTCGGCCACCGAAGCTCCTTCGACCACCACGGCGGTGCGTGCCTGCCTTGGGCCCGCCGGTCTCCGCACCTCGAAACCAAGCGACGCTGCCAGGTCAAACGGGTCCCGTTCCTGGTACGAGACCTCATCCCCGTTCATCCATTCGAAAATCGACTGCCGGTCCAGATCGAACCAGAGCGTGTACACCTTCTTTCCCGCAGCAAGTCGGGAGAGCGTTTCAGCGAATGGGCGGTCAGTGCCTTCATTGCCCGGGGAGTCACAGACCAGCGCGTTGTAGTCGCCCCCACCGCGGACCACGTGCCAAGGCGGCGGGTCAACTCGGACATGGGGAAAACGCTGGTTCCATTCAGAAACGATGGCCTGCTGCAGCTCCGCGGCTGAAACCGGTGCCAGCACGGCCCAGCAAAGGGACTGATTGAGCATACTCATGATTCTGGCTCCAGCATCGTCTTGGGCCCGGTCATGGTCGCGGCACCCCCAGCGGGGCTCCGATGGTCCCTGCGGCAGCTTCCTTGATCGCGGCCTCGGACAATGGCACAAACCTTGTGCCGGGAAGACCGTTGGCGTCGAGGATGCGGCGGAGCCGAGCCTGCGCCTCGGCCGGGAGCGCGTCGGTGAATGCGAGGTACGGGACTTGCCCCGTGGCGGCCTTCGCGTTCTGCAGTTGGGTGAGCATGGTGTCAATCTTCTCCACCGCTTCCTTCTGCGCCTCGGTCAATCCCTTTTTGTTCAGCCGCTGGATCCCGGCTTCAAGGGCGTCGGCCCAGGTGTCGGCGCCCCACCCCTTGACCTCGAAGCCGTGCCGCTTCCCGGCCACGACCATGTCGAAATCGATCTCGCTCTTTCCCATCTTCACCTGTCGGCGGACGTTGGTTCCAATTGATTGGGCCACCGGCTCGGCCACCATCTCCGCGCCGGCTCCGCGCGCCGCGGTTCGGAAGGCCTTCATCACTCCTTTGGCGGCCGGGTCAGTGGCCGCTCGCCGGTACAGGTCCCACGGAGTGCGCCGATCGCGGCCGAGGAAATCCAGCGACGAGTCGGTAATGGAGGTTCGGTTCAGCCAGCGCAGGTCCAGGGTTTCCAGGCCTTCGCGCGCCTTCCGGCCGAGGACCAGCAGCGCCTCATCGGACACACCCGGACGGCTGACCAGAGTCTGGACCTCGAGGATGAGCGAATTGGGCAGCCGCGACTGGGCAGCGGCGATCAACAGGTCGGTGAGGGACGCGAGCGAATTGGGGCGGACGGCGACGACCTTCTCGACGGCCTGCAGGAAGGCTGCCCGCGCCTCCGGGCGCAGCTGTGAGGCCCGCTGGGCGATGGCGAACCGGGCGTCCGCCGCACTCTCCGCCCGGCGCGTCGCTGCCTTGGCCTCCGCCGTGTCGGCCGTCTTGCCGGCGGCGGCCGCCGCCTCACCCTCGCTTCGGCTCACCAGGCTTCCCAGCCGGTCCAGTACCCGTTTACCCATGGCCTCCGATGTCGTGCCGGCGAGCTTGCCGAGCAGCTGCTCGGCGGCGACTTGTCCACGGCTGACTCGTAGCATCGCAAAGAAGCCGGGGCCCGTCTCACGGCCGGCGGCCATCATGGCGCCCTCGCGGGTGACCGCCGCCAGGGCTTCGGCCTCCGTGCCGTACCTGACAATCGCGCGGCGCAGCGCCTCGGCCTCGGCGCGCAGCGGCATCACCGCGTCGCGGAGCACCCCGGGCAGCGCCATCACTCGGTCGGCCGCGGACACGAGCTTCGGAATCAGTCCGGAGGTGATCAGACGGGCCAGATCGTGGGCGATCCAGATCGTCATGGTGACGTCGAAAAGCGCCAGGAATGCCCGTCCCTCGGCCGTCTTCTCCAACCCGGACCGGTGTTCGTCCACCAGGGCCATGGCACCGATGAGCACCGAGTTCACGATGGCGGCGCGGCCGACGGCGGTACCGGCGGCCGCCGCGACTCCCTCACCGATCACCGTGGCATCGCCCCCGCTGGCCAGGCCGCGGGCGAGAGCCGGCCCGAAGGCGGTGGCCAAACCGGTGGCTGCCATCAGCCACATGCCGCCCTGCATTTGGGTCTTGATCATCCGGTTGAGAATTTCTTGGTCCGGCAAGTCCAGCAGCCCCACCGCCTCAACCAGGGACACAATCCGGCTCTGCGGGTTGGCGCCGATGGACGTGACCCGCACCAGTTGTGTGGGCAGATACGGCCCCTGCTCGGCACCGTCGTTGACGATCAACTCCTTCATCATGGCCCGGTACATGTTGGCGGCCATGCCGGTCAGCCCGGAACTGCCCAAGCGGAAGATCATGGGCTGAATGTTAGCCACGGTGCGCGTGATCGGACCGGCGGCCTCGCCCGGCGCTGCCCGCTCCTGGCCCCGCCGGACAGCGCCGCCAACGGGGAAATCGGCTGGCGGGAGCAGCCGCGAACCCGCTGTGGCCGTCTTCCGCACTGCCCAGTGGTAGAAGCCGTCGGCGTCAAAGCCGAACTTGAACTCCGGCAGACTCTGCAGATTTTCGCTCGGTACCTGCATGGAGGCAATGGCCTTGACCGTGAAGATCCGCCCGATCATGGCCAGTGCACCGCTCTCCGCCTGCATGTTGATCAGACGGGTCATCGTCCCGTTGCCGGAAAGCCGATGCTCCAGGACCGCAAACTGCTCCGCCGGCGTCGAATACAACACCCGGGCGACCAAGCTCGCGTCGCCGCTGTTCCCCGTGCCGACGGCGAGGCCGAGGACCGTTACCCGCTGATCGAGGGTGAGGAGCGAGAGGACGTCGAAGTCCAGTCCGCGCAGGGAGGTGATTCCAGCGGCCAGCCCTTTAGTGAGGATCTCGGCGCGCTGGCTGGCCTCCGCAGCGGTGCCCTTGCCGAACTCCGGTTGGAAGCTGCCGCCGGGGATGAAGACAGTGCCCGGGTAATGCCACCAGAAGCGTTCAAGCCGGGCATCCTCCGGGCGCCCTGAGGAGACGTAGCCCTCGTTCCAGAACCCCGGAGAGGCAATGGTGTAGCCGTAGAAGCGTCCGTTCCCGCCAGGGATCATCACCCGCGGACCCGTGCGCGGCGAATTGCGCAGCGCTGTTTCCGCGCGCGTCGCCGTCGATTCGTCCAGGATCAGCTCGCCGACCTGGATGCTGCCGATACTGTGCTTCTCGGAAGAGATTCCGGTGCGGTTTTCGCCGCTGAAGTAGCTGTAGCCGCCCACCGCCTTCGGAACCTCCTGATAGGGCGTAGGTGCCGCGGTGATCGGCCCGGTCACCTTGCCGAAGTCGGAGGGTTGGCTCCCCGCTGGATAGGCTGGCCCGGGCCGCGAGGACCGGCGTCCCAGCAGCGGAAGGATCGCCCATTTCTTCTCCTCCGCCTCGGTCACCAGCCATTGCGAGGCCGGCTTCTTCGTGTTGGAGAGCAGACCCCATTCCTCCAGTTGGTGGCTGTCGAGCAAATCGAGATAAGCGTCGAAATAGGAGCGCTTGGTCGCGGCCGTCAGGTCCCCGCGGCTGGCCCAGTCCACGGTGATCTTAAGCAGCTGCCACTCCGCGGCGTCATTGATCAGCCGTTGCTTGAGCAGTCCGACGACGGCGTCCACGTCGGTGCGCAGCCGCGGATCCAAGGCGGCGCGGACCGAGGTGACGACGTCGGCTGCTACGCCGTCGAGGGTCCGCAAGCGAACGTGCTTTTCGCCAATGACATCAAACCCGCCAACATGGTCCGGGTCCCCGAACAGCCGCTGCGCCACCTGCTCCCGGCTCGTTCCGGGCGGCGTCCAAAAGGTCGCCGGATCAAAGGTGTCGATCAGCGGCGTCCAGTCATCCAGTGGTTCCAGCGTGACGTCTTTGGCCGCCGCCGGCGGCGACGGAACAGTAGGATGGTCAGGATCGTCCTCCTGCCGGGCAATCCTGGCATGCGGGGCGGCCCGGAGCGCCGGAGCAGTGCGGCCCGCGGCGAAGGCCGCCGCCACCGACTCCGCTTCACGCTCGGAGGCGTCACCGCGATCACTGAGCTCCCTCGACGGCGCACCGGTACTGCCCCTGGTCTGGAGCACATGGGTGAGTTCGTGCGCCAACAGTTTGCCGCCGTCGCCCGCCGCCGACGGCGACGACGATCCGGCCCCGAAAGAGATGTGCTGACCGGATGAGAATGCCGCAGCGTTCAACCGGGCAGCGGCCTGCGCGCTTCCAGCGTCGGCCTGCACCCGGACGGCACCCAAGTCCTGGCCGAACCACAGTTCGAAGGCGGCACGCTCGGCGGCGCCCAGCCGTTCACCGGCTGAGGGAGCGGGTTCCTGACCCCGTTGTGATGGCATCGCAGTCCTGACGCTTCAACAGTCCCCTGCACCCTACGTCCGGCGCCGTCACGACGTCGTCGCCCACAATCACAAGGGCATAAGGCCACCGTGACGGGGACCGTTGACTATGGCCTTCATGGCTGACATCGCGGGCTTTTGGACCGGACGAGGACCGCACCTCCCGCTGGGGTGCCATCTCCCGCTCGAGCAGCCAGAGCGCCGTCATGAGGTTTGGGAGCGCGGCTAAGTGGGTCCCCGCGTCCGGCATGTAGTACGGGGCACGTCGGAGCAGGAGGCCAGCGACATCGCGTCCCGCCTGCCCGCAGACGCGCGTGCCGGCGCGTTCGAGGAGGTCGCTGGCACCCGTGAGGATCCGTTGACCGACGTCCGTTTGCACCGCGATGCCGGGGCCGCCGGGCTCACGGAAGCGCTCGGTGCCCAGGCCGTCACTTTCGGGGAACGCGTGTACCTCTCACCCCACGCGCCCGCGTCGTACAGCGCATCGGGTCGCCGACTGCTGGTCCACGAGCTTACCCACGTCGTCCAGCAGCGCGCCCACGGACCGCGACTTCAGCCGGTTCGCAACAACCGAGCGGTCCTTGATAGCCAAAGACCTGGCCGCGATGATGATCGTTGTCGAGGCGATCGTAAACGCCAGCAGCGAGGACGACTCGATTCAGATGGGAGCTCTGGTACTACGGTCAGGCGCCCACACTGCGGGGGCGGCACTGCCTGGGAAGCTCAAGTCGGCTGACCCCAAGGGTATGTCGATGCTCACCCTTCGCTACCTGATGACACGTCGCTGCGGACTTCTCGACATGCGCCATTTCATTCAGCTCCTGTACATCTCGTGGTTCGGGAACATGGGCAGCGCCGAGATGGCGAACCGAGGTGCGACCGGGCGCGGCATCGAGCACGAAATGATCGCCGAAGCCGCGTCCCATTTCGGTCCCGAAGACCTCACCTCCAATGCGCTCGGCGCCTGGACCGCGACGCAACTGGCAGGCTTTCCCCAACAGCGTGACCTGATAGCCCGCATCCGGGAGACCCTCATTCGGTGCGAGCCCATCGACTTCGACGCACTTTCACCGGCGAGCCAAAGCAGCCTAGTTACCTTCTATGCTGCACAGAGCGGAGCCGGCGAGCCGTTAAACCAGAACAGGACCGCGGTTGCCCTAAGCCCTTCAGTGCCAGAACTCGCGGGGCAGGACCGGTCTTTCCCATTCCAACTCGACGAGGACGACCCATATCAGGCGACGATCTCCAGCACGGCGTTCGACCGCGGCACGATTGGATTGACCGGCGACACCGAAATCCGGTCCTTCGTCGACGTCCAGCGTGACGAAATCCTCCGCGCAATCCCGGCCTCCGAGCGGGGCCGAATAGGTCAGCGGCTACTTGAGGGATGGGTGTCAGACGAGGACCTAGATGCTTTCGAGAAACTCTTCCGATTAGGGGATGCCGACGGCAAGAAAGTCTTGCGTCGCGCGGCCGCCAGCGCCTCGTTGAATAGCGTGGGTCAGCGAAGCCGCCTCAGAGTTCTGCTCGCGGGGAGTCCCTAACCGCGTTCTGATGCGCAGATGGAATTCACCTACCCGGACCCACGAACTGGGAAACGCGGCCGTGACGCCCCCACCGCACCATAGACCCATGACGGACATCGCGGACCAGTGGACCGGAGTGGGACTTCGCTTCCCGCTGCGCCCCTCACAGGAGACCGGAGGCCTCGAGTACCTCGGCAGCATGGAACTCATCCGCCAGTCCATTGCCACCATCCTGGACACGCAACCCGGCGAGCGCATCATGCTCCCCTCGTTCGGATGTTGGCTGCTGCGGTACCTGATGGAACCGAACACGCTGAGCACCCGCACGTCCATGGAACAGGACATCATCGCGTCGCTCTCGCAGTGGGAGCCGCGGATACGGCTGGTGAACGTTGCGGTGACGCCCGGGGAGGATCCTTCCTTGGTGTGGATAGAAATCGCCTACGTCCGTCTGGCCGATCTGCGGCCGGACAACCTGGTTTACCCGTTCTATTTGAAGTAGCGACCCGATGGCACTGATCAGCCCGATCCTGGACAACCGCTCATACGAGCAGTTGCGCGATGAGCTGATCCGGCGCATCCCGGTCTACGCGCCGGAGTGGACCAACCACAACGAGAGCGATCCGGGCATCGCGCTGGTGGAGCTTTTCGCGTATCTGGGCGAGTCGCTGCTGTACCGGTTCAACCAGATTCCCGACGCCACCCGGATCGAGTTCCTGCGCATGCTGGGTGTGCGGCCGCGCCCGGCGCAAACGGCGTTGACGTTGCTGGCGGTGTCCACGGAGCGTGCGGACGGGGTGCAGATCGTCCGGGGTGCGGAGGCCGCCGCCGGCGCGGTGTCCTTCCAGACGCAGGACGAGGTCTATGCCTGGCCGTTGGATGTCGTGGCGGCGGGCAAGACGCCGCAGGATCCTGCGGACACAAAAGCCGGTCATGACAGCAGCGCGGACGCGCTGTCACGGGCCAGGGCACAGAAGGAGACAGCCCAGTTCTACCGCACGACCCTGGTGTCCGCGGATCCCCTCGCGGCGGATGCCGTTTCGGTGGATGTCAGCGCTCAGGTGGACCGGTCCCTGTGGATCGCGTTGCTGCGCAAGGACACAACGGACGTGGAGAAACTCGCCGGCCGGACCCTTTTCGTCGGGGTCGCGTTCGATGAAGCCCTTACGGCACCGCTACTGCTGGAGGCCCTGAACGACGAAGGCGCCAGGGCCTTCCGCTCGGACGGGCTCACTTCCAGCCCTCCCCCGATGCTCTGGCGCCTCTGGAACGGGCCGACGAAGGCACCCGCGGCGGCCACGGGCGGCGAGGCAAAGCCCGCTTTCCAGGAGCTTGCGGTCCTGGCGGACACCACCAAGGGGCTGGTGACCACCGGCGTCGTAAAGCTGGAAATGCCGCCGGAACTGCCGACCATCACCGGCGCATCGTCGGGCGGCGAGGATAACCCGCCGCCGCTGGACGATGGCAAACTCGCTCAAAACGTGATTGCGTGGATCCAGGTCTGCCGTCCGCAAAACGCCAACGCTAATGATTCCATCCATCGGGTCCGCTGGGTCGGCATCAACGCCGTCCAGGCCATTGCATCGCGAACCGCCGCGGCGGAACTGTTGGGCAACGGGACGGGCGACGACGACCAGCGGCTGCCGTTGAATCATCACCCGGTGGTGCCGGGCAGCATGGTGCTGGAGGTTGAGGAACCCGCCGGCTGGACCGGCTGGCAGGAAGTGGAGAACTTCTCCGGCAGCGGCGCCGGGGACAGGCATTACATCGTGGACAGCGACCACGGCTCGGTGTCCTTCGGACGTGCCCGGGTACCGCAGATCGGGGAGCGCATACGGGTGCTGTCCTACCAGTACGGCGGCGGGTCCGCCGGCAATGTCGCCGCCGGTGCGGTGTCCTCGCTGCCCGGCACGGCGGGCGTGAAGGTCGCCAATCCGCTGCCGGCCGTGGGCGGCGCCGAGGGCGTCGGCATCGCCGAGGCGATGGACGCGATTCCCGCCGAGGTGCACCGCCACGACCGCGCGGTGATTGGGAAGGATTTCCGGGAACTGGCTCTGCAGGTGTCCGGCGTGCAGCGGGCGGAGACACTGCCCCTGCTGCACCCGGACAATCCGACCGTGCCCGCGGCGGGGGTGGTGAGCGTGATGGTCTTCCCGGAATTTGACCTGCGGAACCCGGCGGCGCCGATGCCTGATCTGGGCCTGCTGCGCCGGGTGGCCGGCTATCTGGACGCCCGGCGGCTGGTCACCACGGAACTGTACGTGATTCCGCCGGAGTACGTGCAGATCAGCGTTTCCGTCGGTGTCCAGGTCCGCGCCGGCTACCAGGTGGATGCGGTACGCCGCTGGGTGGAGCTGATCCTGCGCCAATACCTCGCGCCGCTGCCGCCGTTCGGTCCTGATGGCGGCGGTTGGCCGCTGGGCCGGACCATCCGCCGGGCGGAGCTTGAGGCCGTCGCGGTGCAGGTGGAAGGTGTCGAATACCTGGAGGACCTGCTGCTGGCCTCCCCAACCGCCCCGGGCGCGGGACAACCGCGCATTGACCTGAAACCCTGGCAGGTGCCGGAACTGGCGGCCATCACCGTCGTGTCCGGCGCGCCACTGCCCGTGGGCACCGAGTACGCACCCGCGCCGGGACCAAAAGTCCCGGTGCCCCTCCCGCCGGATGTGTGCTGATGTACGGGGACCGTTCGCTCAGTCTGCTGGTCCAACCGGACCAGTGGTCCCGCTGCGCCCACACCAACACGGCGCTGCTGCCCGGTGGCGGCGTCCTCTTGGACTGGAAGGAGGCACCGCGGCAGTCCAAGGATTACTGCCCGCCCGCAGTCCCGGCGACACGGGGCGGCCCATCCGATTGCCGGCAATCCGAGCGAGTACCAGCCGGACCAGCAGCCTGCGAACCAGCAGCAGCCGGACCAGAAGCATCCGAACCAGCAGCAGCCGAACCCGCCGGACTCGCTTTTGACCGCTGGTGTCGTGCCTACCGCTCTTGGCCAGCCAAGGGAAAAGTTGACATCTACGATCCGGACAGGGCACCGGAGCCTTCCGTAGGGGCGGGCGTGCTGGGACACCCTGCGGGTCTGGCCGTGGACCGGGCGCAGCGGCTGTACGTGGCGGAACCTGCCACCCGCTCGGTGCTGGTGGTGGATCTCTGGGCACAGCGGCTGCTGCGGCGGGTACCGCTCGGACGCGGCCGGCCGGTCGATGTTGCACCGGACTGCGGTCGGGTCGCGGTGCTGCAGCACCGGCCGGATGCCCTGGTCTTCCTGGACGGCAGGCGCTCCCCTCGCCCGGGACCGGCCCTGATCAATCCGCACTGTCGCCCTGGCCTGCTTCCGGACAGGCTTGCCGCCGGCCCGCTGGTGCTGTGGCGCGGCGGCGGCTACGGCGTCATAACCTCCCCGGACGGCACGGTGCAGCTGGAGGTGGACGGCGCCGTTGACATCGCCACGACGTCAGACGGGCTGTTGGTGGTCGCCCGGATGCCCGGCCAGCCTTTCCGGCGCTTCCAGCACGACGACGACGGCTGGCTGGAGCTTGAACCGGCCTCGGCTCCGGATTTCGACGGCGGCGCGGTGGCCGTCTCGCCGGCGGGGCGCATCGTCTTTACCACCGCGGCGGGTTTCGCCAGCACCGCAGGTTCTGCGGCGCGGCACGAACCCGAGGGCACCGTGGTGACCTACCGGCTGGACAGCGGCCGGTACCGCACCCGCTGGGGTCGTGTGTTCCTGGATGCCTGCCTGCCAGTCGGCACCGACGTGACCCTGCGCTTTGTGACCAGCGACGCCGAGGACGTGCTTGATCCCCTGGACGCAACGCCACCGGGCCGCGGCGCCCGCACCGTACCCCACCCGGGCCTGACGCCGCCTCTGCCGTCGGAGAGTCTGCTGACTGCGGTGGAACAGGACGCCACGCTTTTCAGGCGGCCGATGGGCCGCGAACAGCCGTGGCAGCAGATCTCCCCTGAGGATGGCTTCGAAACCTACGAATCCCAAGTCAACGCCGCACCGGGCCGGTATTTGTGGCTGCGAATGCACCTGACAGGCACCGCACAGACCAGCCCGAGGATCCGTGCCGTCCGGATCGAACGGCCGGGCCACCAGCTCCTGAGCAGCCTGCCCCGTGCCTGGTCCCGGGACGACGGAGACGCGGACTTCCTCCACCGTTTCCTGGCCCCACTGGAGGGGACCCTGTACGAGCTCGACTGGCGGGCCGCCGAGCGTGCCATCCTGCTGGATCCGCGCACCACCCCGCAGGAGGCCCTGCCCTGGCTGGCCGGCTTCGCCGGGCTGGTCCTGGACCGCCGTTGGCCGGAGCCGGCCCGCCGCACCCTGATTGCCGAGGCCTACCGCCTGTTCGCCCGGCGCGGCACCCGTGCCGCTCTGATTCGGATCCTTGAGCTCTATCTGGGCCGCGCCCCGGTGATCATCGAGGCGTGGCAACTGCGCGGTCTCGGCGGCATGGTGCTGGGCAATCCCCCGGCAGGGCCGGCCGCACCCGCGGTCGGCGGCAACGCCCGGGCTACCGGTACGCTGGGCCGCTTCTCGATCGGCGGGTCCGCTCCGGCGGCATCCACTGGTCCCGCAGCCTCCGCCGGCTCCGCTGCCTTCGCCACTTCCGCCGGCTCCGCTGCCTCGGCCACTTCCGCCGCACCCTCCATCACCTCCGCCGGCACTGTGTCCTCGTCATCCGCACCCGCTGCCCCTCAGGATTCCTTCCAGCTCGCCGCGCACCGCTTCACGCTGCTCATCCCCGGCGACCTTACCCCTGAGCAGCGCCAGGTGGTGCGCGGCATCGTCGATGTCCACCGCCCCGCCCACACAATGTATGAGCTCTGCGTACTCGGGGCCGGCATGCGGGTGGGGCAGCGGCTGCACGTGAGCCTGACCTCCTTCGTCGGTCCGGACGCGGGGTGGGGGCCCGCGGTGCTGGGGCGGTTCCGTGTGGGCGGCGACGGCGTCGTCGGCACGCCCGCCCCGGGCTCACGGCTGGGCGAGACCTCGGTAGCAGGGCAGGTGAGAGTCGGATGACTGAGTTGTTTATCGGCACGCTGAGCGCTACCGCAGCGGCAGAGAACCACGACGGCGACGGCGTCTCCCTTGCGGGCACCGGAAACCTGCCACCGCGGGTGCAGAACATGCTGGCCCATCTCGCGGACCACCGGCTGGAGGAGGTGCTGGCGGCGGCGGAGATTCCCGCTGGCGAGTGGTGTCTGCGCCGTCTGGACCTCCGCCTCGCGCTGAACCCCGAGCGGCCCGGCCCGGCGCTGGAAACCCAGTGGGCCCACGCCGTGGTGCAGGAACTGCGGCAACGGATCGATTCCCCCTCGGATGAGGTGCTGCACTTCCCGCGGATCTCCGACGCGCTCAATGATCTGGCGGCGTCACTGGCCGCTGGCCGGACAGACCACGCCTGGGCCTGGCGGCAGCTCGGGCTGCTGACGCCCGAGGACCCGGATCCGGCCGGTGCGCCGGCGCCGGTGCTCCTGGCTGTGCTCCGGCGTTGGCCGGAACAGGCCTTGGCCTCCATAGTCTCTGCGGTGCAGGCGCACGGTGCCGCACCGCTGCTTCGGCTGCTCGCAGGACCCGACTGGATCGAGCTGGCGGCCATCGTCGCAGCTGCGGCCGGAGCTTCCCGGGCCGCCGTCACGATTGGATCATTTTCCCTCGCCGCGACCCGCACCTCCGGCCAAAACGCCAGCCGCGGAAAGGCACCTGACGGAAACGCAACTCTAGGCAATGGAATCCCGGGAAGTGCCGCCAACGGGAATGGTACTGACTGGCATGACACCAACGGAAATGCCAGCCGCATCAGCGTCGGCGGTCCCGGCCCTGACGACGCCGCTGGCGCAAATCGTCATTCTGACCACGGAGGGGCAGGAGCACCCTCCGCTGCCGGCCATCTGGCTCCGCCCGCGACGCCAGGACCCCTTCATGTGGTGGACGCACAGGTGGTGGACGAACAGATGGCGGGCGTACTGACTCTGGACCTAACCCGCCGTTCGCGGCTGGCCGGGGCGCTTCTCCGCAGCGGGCTCCGCCCCGACGTCTCCACCGCCACTGCTTGGGCACTGCTTGCCGCGGCCGAGGCGGATGCCGGTCTCCTGCGTCGACCGGACGCACCCGGTATCCTCCGGTCACTGGCCTCCCGGTTCCTCGCACTCAATACCTCGGGGGCCAGCCTCCGTGACGCCTCCCGGATGGGTTCCGCGGCCCAGCCCGCCGCCGGATATCCCGGAGCCGGGCCGACCGCCCTCGACGGCACCGACGGCAGGGCCGCCGCCGAAGGAACGCGGGCCTTCGATGCCGGCGATAAAAGGCCGGATGACAGGCACGGCCGTGACGTTCCCGATGCGGAAGCCGACAATGATGGCCTCCCGGCCAACGCCGGTCCGGCCTGCTCCGACGCCCCGGCGTGCGGCATGGAGCCTGCCGGGGCCCCGGAACCAGGTACAGAACCTGCGGAGGGCCCGGCACGCGGTGCAGACCCTGCCGACGCCGGTCAGGATGCAGCACGCGAGGACTCGAAGGGTATCCCGGAGGAAACCGCCGTGCCCACCCTCTGGGCCGGGTTACCGTTCCTGCTCGCAACCGCCGGGGATGCCGGGATCCCTGATCTGCTCCTGACCGATCCCGCCCTGGCCGCCCGGCCGTTGCGATGGATCATTCACCGGCTCGGACAGCTCTTGGTCCCGGTGGCACCGGATGACCCGGCGGTCATGGCACTGGCCGGGCTGTCATCTGCCGCTGAACCGCCGGACGGCGGCAGACCCGCGCCAGGAAACGGCACCACAGCAGACGGCACCGCAGGGAACGGCACCACAGCAGACGGCACCGCAGGGAACGGCACCCCAAGATACGACACCTCAGGAGACAGCACCCCGGAAGAACGGACCGCGCTGGAGCAGCATGCCGCCCGCTGGGCAACAGCCACCGCCGGCAGGCTGGGGCGCCCGCACCTTGAACCCTTCGGCGTCGTTGGGGAGATTGCGTTCCGCCGTGGCGCGGTCCTCGCGCAGACCGGCTGGATCGAAGTGCACCTTAGTCTGCGGGATGTCGACGTGGATGTGCGCCGGGCCGGGCTGGACATTGACCCGGGCTGGGTCCCGTGGCTGGCAGTGGTGGTGCGCTTTGTCTATGAATGAGCTGACCGTGTCACCAGCTGCAGTGGCACCAGCCGCAGTGGCACCAGCTGCCGTGGCACCAGCTGCCGTGGCACCATGGACGGCTGTCAGTGCGGATCTGACCGCACGCACCGCACGGATCGCGCGGGAGGTCGCTGCCGTGCTGGAGCTGCATGGCAGCGCGGGCTCCGGCGCTGCCGAGGCGGCGGATTTCTTCCGCAGCTGGGCGGACGGCACCTCGGCGCGGCAGGACCCGGTGGATGCCCCACTCGATGCTCTCGCTGCACGGTTCGCGCTCACGCCGCCGGAGGTGGACCTGCTGCTCCTGGCGGGCCTGCCGGAGGAACACGAAGGCATTGCTGCAACCTTCCGCGGCCTGCACCCGCAAAGTGAACCCCATCCCACCGCTGGACTGGCGGCCCTCATCCTGAACAACACCTTGGTTGCCGCCGATGCTGTGGATGCCCGGCCAGCGCTGCGCAGACTGCTCGCCAGCGGGAAGGCTGTCCGCCATGGGCTGCTCCGGCTGACCGGCAGCGGTACCCTCTTTGAACGCTCACTCATGGCCGCCGATGGTCTTTGGGAGGCCCTGCACGGCCACGATGCCTGGCCTGAACGTCTGCCGCGCGTCAGCACGGGCACTGTACCGCCCGGACTGGAGGGCTGGCTGGTCGGCAGTGGTGCCCGCCGCGCCGTGACTGCGCTGGAGAGGGACACCGTGTGCAGCATCCTGGTGGCCGGAGGCAATGAAAGCATAGCGATCAGCCGCTGTCTCGCCGTCGCCGGGGCCGCGGGCCGACCGATTGTCGCTGCGAGGGTCCGACCGGGAGACACCACGGGCATCGCCCTGCTGGCCGTGCATGCTGCCCTGCGCGGTGCGGTACCTCTGTTGGTTCTCGCGGCCGTCGAACAACCTGACCAGGACCTGCTGGCCGTCGGGGACATTCCCGGGCCTGTGCTGATCTGTTCCGTCAGCACCACGGTTCGTGCCGCCGGCACCCGTCCGGTGCTGGCGCTGGACGCCGCTCCGGTGGGCGTCCCCGACCAGCGGGCGGCCTGGGCTGCCGCCATGCCGCATCTGTCCAGCCAGGCCGCCGGCGTCGCCGCCCGGCATCCGCTGGACCCGGCGCTGATCGCCGAACTCGCCGTCGACATCCTTGCCCAAGGCGGGGAACCCGGGGTGGCGGACGTCACCGCCCTTATCCGTGCGCGGGCTGGCCTCACTCTGCCGCCGGGGGTGCAGCTGCTCAGCCCCACGGTGCCGTGGAATCATCTGGTGCTGCCCGCGGAAGGGGCGTGGCAGCTCCGTGATGCCGTCTCACGGCTGGATTATCAATCCGTGGTGCTCGATGACTGGGAGCTGCGGGACCGGGCACATGCCACACGCGGAACGCGGATGCTGTTCACGGGACCGCCGGGCACCGGAAAGTCCCTCGCGGCCCACGCCGTGGCCACTGCCGCCGTCACGGATCTGCTGCTCGTGGACGTTTCCCGGCTGGTGTCCAAATGGCTCGGCGAAACCGAAAAGAATCTCGCCGCCGCCTTTGACGCCGCGGAGCGGACACAGGCGGTACTGCTGCTCGATGAGGCGGACGCGCTCTTCGGCACGCGCACCGAGATCTCGGACGCCAATGACCGGTACGCCAATCTGGAGACCGCGTATCTGCTGCAGCGCCTGGACAGTTTTGACGGGCTGGTCATCCTCACCACTAACCTGCGCTCCAATATTGATGCAGCCTTCATCCGCCGGATGGACTTTGTGGTGGAATTCCCGGTCCCGGACGCGGACGGCCGCGCGGACCTGTGGGCCCGGCATCTGCCCACGGCTGCGATGAATGGGGACATCGACCTACTGGCCCTCGCCCGGCTTTACCCGGTGCCCGGGGGCTGGATCCGCAACGCGGCCATCGCCGCCGCATACGTGGCGGCCGCCCGGGCCCATCCGATCAGCCAGGAGCATCTGGTGGCTGCCATGAAGCGGGAATACGCGAAGGCGGCGCTTCGCTTTCCCGGCGAACCTCCGAGGAGACGAAATGATTAAGACAGAGTCCACCCGGACCGACGGCTCCACCTGTGGCTGCGATTCCTGCGCGGGAGCGGAGCTTCCGGCCAATCCCTTCGTTGCCCTGCGCGTTGCATACGGAATGCTGCTGGGCGAAGACGACTTCCATGCTCTGATGGCCAACCCCCGCGGCAAGCTGATGCTGCACCAGGCCTGGCTGCACGGGACCGGCGTGGTCCAGGGCCTCGACGTCCGGCGGGACGGCACCCGGAACCTGAAGATCCTTCCCGGGCTGGCCGTGGACGGCGCCGGCCGCGAGCTGTACCAAGGGTGCACCGCCACCTTGGACGTCCGCCTGCTGCTCGACAGGGCCGGGTTGAAGGATCCCCAAGACTGCTCGACGGAGATCATCGATGCCTATTTGGTCGCGTCCTTCGATGCCTGTCCTTCATCCGCCGTCCCGGTATTGGCGGACCCGTGCGATGTCACCCGCAAACACGACGAGTTTTCCCGGATCAACGAACAAGTGACCTACAGCCTGCGCACCAAGCCAGGTCCCGCGGCGGCGGACGGTTACCATCGGGTCCGGGTGCTGCTTGGCCTGGATCCGGTGAAGCATGACGACGACGCCGGACGTGAGGCGCTCGCCGCCCGGAAGCGGGCCGCAGCCGTGCCGCCGGAGGAACGCGCCGGGGCGTTACTGCGCGAGTTCCGCCGGCTGGCGGCCCAGGATGAAATCGAACTGGAGCCGGCACGGAAGGCCGGTGACAGCTATCCCACCCTTTTCCCCGCGGAGGTGGACGAAGCAGGCGTGGTGCTGGCCGCCGTCGTCGTTAACATCCGCGACACCGGCGGCACAGCTGATATCACCGTGGACGTTCCGGACACGTCCGTGCGCAACGTGCTGCTGCCCTCCAACGCCATCCAGGAACTCGTGTGCGGACTGGCCCCGGCGCTGATCGGCGGCACCGCGGCCGTCGACGGCGGCGGCCCACGCGTCACCGGCGACGCCGAGCTGAGGGACAATGAGCAGGGGCAGGGACGCCGCCTGAGCTTCGCTGTCACCGCCGACGTCCTCCCCGCATCGTTGCGCCGGGCCATCGTCATCACCTCGCTGTCCGAACGCGGCTGGGTTGAGGAGGACATTGACAGCGTCCGATATGAGCCGAAGGAACGCCGCGTCATCGTTGAGCTGGCAGACCGGCCGATCAACGATCTGGTCCGGTTAATTGTCCGCGGTACCGGCCCCACCCCCGTCTATGGAGACGATCCGCGGGTGCCCCTGGCCGGCAGGGCGGGCGATCCGCCCGGCACGGCGGAGAACGGGCACGACGCCGTGCTGACCCTTCGCAATCCACTGGCTAACAGGAGGGCCGGCTCATGACTGGCATGGTTGACGAACCCGGCAGCACGCCCGGGCCCACCGTCCCCGGGGACATCACCCGGCTGAACCCGGTGGACGGGCTGTTCCTGCGCGGTGAGCACCTCGACGCCATTCAGGACTACGCCCGCGAGCTGGTCCGCGCGATTGGAACCGGTGCGGGCAGCGGCGTGGTCTACGGGTACACCGCCACCTTGGACGGAGACAATCTGCGGGTGGGACCGGGCCTGGCGACCGACCCGCAGGGCCGGCCGCTGCGCTCGAACACCGAGGCGGTGCTGCAACTGAAGGACCCCCCGGCCCTGGACAGCAGCGGGAACGGTTTCCTGGTGGTGGAGGTGGGGCCCGCCGAGTGGCCTTCCGGGCACGAGAAGGTCTACGGCGAGGTCTGCGGGGACGGCTGCTCCGGTTCCGGTTCCACGATTCAGCCATGGATCGGCGAGGGCATCACCGTTGAACTGGTGGCGCGCAGCATCGAAGGCCTCAATACGGCCGGCTCGGCCCTGCGGCGCAACCGGCTGGCATCCCTGTATTTCGACCAGGAGCGCAGAAACGGCCACCCCTGGCTCCAGCCGGACGGTGAACAGCCGGTAATCCCGGTCACCGGCTGGAACTGGAACGCCGGGGCGCCTGCGGCGAAGGCAGCTCATGTGCCGATCGCGGCCTTGCTGGCGGTGGACGGCAAATGGGTCCTGGATGTCTGGACCGCCCGGCGGGACGTCGATGGTCCGCCGGCCAAAAACGTCTGGCAAAACCGACTGTCGATGCGGCCGTGGAGCACCTTTATGGCCCAGGTCCTGCAGTTCCAGGCGCAGCTGGCCGCCCACGCGTCCGAGCTGGCCCAGTTGGACTTCGATGCCGAAGCCTTCACATCGTTTGAACCACTGAGGGAACTTTCCCTGCGCCTCAAGCTGACCCGTGCCCAGGAGGCGGCCCTCGGAAAGGACTTCCTGGAAAAGGTGGCCAAGGCCGCCAAGGCCCTCCCGCTGACCCCGGTCAAGACCGGCAAATCCCTGCGCGCCATGGGCTTCGAAGAGCTTCCGCCGGCCGGCTACCTGCCCATCCCCAAGGCGGCTGCCAACGTCGAGTCCGCCGTCCGGCTGTTGTTGGGTAACCGGCTGGACTATCGGTTCCTTTCCTGCAGCGCCGACTACGTGACCCTGTCCGTCGATGAATCCCAGCACCGCGACCGGATCCCGCTGACGGACACCAAACACCAGCCGGAGGTCGATATCCTCATCCCCGGGCCGCCGGCAGATGGGCCGGCCTACGGCTGGGTCGCGTTCGTGCACCGGAGCTGCTGCGAGATCAAGGAAACACCGCCGGCCGCCGAACCCGTGGACGTCTACTTCCGGACGTTCGAGGGTGGTGCAGATGAACTGCAGAAGATTTACGGTGACCAGCCGAAGATCGAAGGCAACCAAGCGGCGGAACTGTTGTACCCGCCGTCGGACTGGTCCTATCCCGGCAACAGTTACAAGGTGGCAGTGGCCTTTACAGACTTCCTGAAGAACGAGGGACTGGAAATGCGGGGCTGCGACGTCTATCTGGTCGGCCTGGCCTCCGAAAGCCGGCTTCCGCTCATCGCCGTGCGGGCGTCCATGCTGGCGGCCTCCCTCGATTCCGGCCTGATGGCCCCGGTATTCAGCTTTTCACCAGCCGCAGGCCAGCGGGAGGCGATCATCATCGCCGTCGAACCTAGGCGTTGACCGCAGTGTACGGTCAGGGACCACCCTTGAAAACGGGGGTGTGCATCGTCCGGGTGGAAACGCAATCAGAGAACCTGCTCATTGCCGTCTCTGCCCGGCGGGACATCGACCGCAGCCTTCACTCCGCGTTCGAGGAGCGGCCACGGTACTTCACGGAACCGGACGACGCTCTGGCGGCCATTACGCAGTTCCTGTATTCCTTTCGGGGAACCGACCCGACGGAGGGAAAGCCCGCTGACAGGCACGTCGGACAGTGAGTTGACCGGCATGTACCGGCCGGACATTTCGGTGGGTAACGGGGGCGCCCGGGCATCCGGGAATTGACAATCCGCAGGCATGGGAAGATAATGGCGCCGTACCTGGCCACCGGCCGAGCCGAGCCAGCGGCAGGCGTTCCCAAGGAGTTCCCATGCCTGTGATCGAAGAGAGCGTATTCATCGCCCGGCCGCAGCAGGAGGTCTTCGACTATATTGCTGCAACCAAAAACATCCCCGTGTGGGACTCCTCCGTCGCTCAAGCGGCCCAGATCGGGAGCGACCCGATGGGCATGGGGGTTCGTTCCAGCGGCACCAGCAAGATCATGGGCCGTTCCTTTGAGTGGACTACCGAAGTGACCGAATTCGAAGCGCCCCGTCGGGTCGTCAACCGGTCCGTTGAAGGTAAACTTTCCTTCACGGTCACCAACTCCTTCGAGGCGGTGGAGGGCGGTACCCGGTTCACCTACCGCATCGACGCGGCGTCGGGCCTGGGTGGGGTCTTCGGTCGGCTGGCAGACCCCTTTGTGCAGCGGGCCCAGGCACGGACCGTCCGGGCAAATCTGGAATCGCTGGCGGAACTGCTGACGGAACATCCCGGGGCATAATGCCCAGCCAGTCATCGTGGGTTCGGGCGGTCACCGTCTGAATCCGCACCGCCGCTTTGCCAGGGCGACGGTACGGGGCGGCCCCTGGCCCGTCGGGGCGCAGCGGCGCAAGTTCGGACAAACGCCACAGCTGCCAAGCGGCACGGATCCGGCGGTCAGCTGTCGGCGGCCCGATCGGCTTGAGCCGTGCCGCCGTCGTCGTTTGACTCGTCCGCCTTCTCTTCAGCCTCCTGCAGGTGGCGCTCGAGCTTTTCCTCGGCGTCATGGCGCCGCTGCGCCACGGCCCGCAATTCCTGCGTGGATAACGAGCGCTGCTCCGTGCCCGCCCGCTCCCCAGAAGCCGTCCGGCGTGGATGTTGTTCTTTGCTCATGCAGCATGTTCCCATAGTCCGGAAGATGAGGAAAGGGTTTTCTGGGGGTTTTGGCGTCAGAAGGGGTTCATGGCTTCCTCGTTGGCCTCGCCGCAACGAATAATTGAACGGGGCGCGGCCGTCGGTTGCCAGCGGTCACCTTCAACTCGTCCCGGGAGGGTTGGCAGTAGAAGTCATCTTCGCCGTCCGGATCCATCGGCGCACAGGCGGGGGCGACCGGATTCATGGGTCTGAAACTGGTGCGTTATGACGACGTCACGAGCCCAAGGGACTGATGCCAGTCCCGCGATGACCAACCAGCGGAGCGGCCGCTGCGCGGTTCGGGAGGGGTCGTCAGCCGTCGGTCTTCAGCGACCGGATGCCTGCGGACACAGCGAACGCCCAACCCAGAATTCCGGCAAGCGCAGTCCGCTCCACAAGTCCGAGAAATGCCGGAGGAAGCGGCCGGTGAGGCCAGTGAGACCACGCCAGGAGCTGTGAGCCCGGCAAATAGGCTGCCCGCCCGGGAAATCCGCCGCAACCTCGGGCGGCGCCGGAGCCATGCCGTCAGCACGGTTATGCCCGCCAGGGCAGCCAGAAAGCCAACCCCCGCCACCACCAGATGCACGCTGCCGCCGCGGGTCACCACCGATATGCCCAAGCCACCGGTTCCCGGGCCGGCTCCGGAATCGGCTGGGTGAGTCCCGGCGGGCGGGATATCAGGGGTCTGGATGTCGGAAGGGAAGAAGGCCGGGACCCCTGAGCATAGTCCGCCTATCCCCAGTAGGACCGCGCCTCAGTCCGGAAGTGGGGCCGGTCCCTAGTTCGGCACGCACCACGCAAAGAGTCGTGGCGGCGCGGCCAAGGCAATTCAGATTCATGGTCCAGCCGAACGGACCTGCCACCAGATTGCTTTCCGCCTCACGGATCTTACTGCAGTGCGGCGGCAGCCGTTGAAGCACGATGTCGACGCCAACATAGGCGGCGCCGCCTGCCACCGCTGCCGTGCAGTACCGTCGCCGTGCGCGAATAGCGGCGTCCGGCTGCAGCGGACGTGAAGCACCTCCATGGGCTCTCGCATTGACACCTCGGGTTGAAACTACGACCGTGGAAAAGGTGCTCCCCACCATACCGTTCCCCAGGGACAACCCTATGGATAACCGGACCCCGACGGTCTCGAGGTCAATGTCGGCCACCGACGCGACCTCCAACCAAGGTGATGCCATCCCACGCGGCAGCCCAAGAATGCCCATGACAGTTTAAGAATGCACGACTGTGGCCCCGCCCCTTGCCTCGCGCACGGAACAGGAGCATCCTGAGTTGACCAACCGGAGGGGGCCCACGATGGCACCAAGATTAATTGAAGTCCGTCAGCCGCGTCAGAATGACCTGATCGGGCAGGAATTCGTGATCGCCGGCTTCGGCACCGGTTTTGAGGCGGTGGTCCTCTGGCGCGTCCTCGACGACAACGGACAGCCGCTCGGCAACGGCAACATCCAGGGCGCCGGTTCCATGGGCGTCATCCACGACTTCGGCAACACGGTCGCGCTGGGAAATACCCCCGCCCGGGGCACACATGTGACACTGCAGGTTTTCGGCGACGACCCATCCGGCATCCACCCGCCCGGACCCGACCTGAATATCATCCCGGTCACGCTGTTCACCTCTCTGCAGGGTTTCAAGCTGTATGAAATCAAGAGCGGCGACAACCTGACTAAGATCGCCCAGCAGGAGGGCCAGAACACCACGGCCGACGACATCTTCGAGGCAAATCGGGACCGCATCACCAACCCAAATCTGATCTTTCCCGGGCAGGTTTTCCGGATCCCGCTGCTCGCCTGAAAGCGGACTTCAGCGCATCATAATTCCTAACACCCGTGGAAGGGGAACCTCATGTTAAGAAATCTGTGCCGCCCATGCTGCAGTATTGCTCCACCGGATCTGCTGGCCCGGCTGGCGATCGAGGGGGACGCGACCCAGCGGGAAGCCGCGGTCCGCGCCTTGGCCACTTCTGCGGCCATCCGCTCGCAGCGGGCGGTGATGGGCCGGCTCAACCGCCAGCTCAACCTGAACATCGGGCAGATGATCGGCTTCAGCATCACGCCGGACCGCCGGCTGACCGTTTACGACAACCAGAAGAACGGCAGGTCGTTTCTCCCGGGTGTCCGGGTACGGGATTGGGGGCAGCCGCCTGTCAAGGACCAGGCGGTGAATCAGGCCTACGATGGCAGCTCGGCAACCTATGAGTTCTACCGCGATGTCCTGCAACGCAATTCCCTGGACGGAGCCGGGATGGAGCTCGTGTCCTCCGTCCACTACGGGGTTGCTTTCGACAACGCGTTCTGGGATGGCGGCCAGATGGTCTATGGTGACGGGAGCGGCCGGATCTTCCAGGTCGGTGGCCTGACCCGTGCTTTGGATGTCATCGCCCACGAACTGACCCATGGAGTCACGGAACTCACCGCCGGGCTCGTCTACAGTAAGCAGTCGGGGGCGCTTAATGAGTCTTTTTCGGACGTCTTCGGCTCGCTCGTCAAGCAGTACAGTTTGAAGCAGACCGCAGCCAACGCCGACTGGCTGATCGGGGAGGGGATCCTGGTCCCCCAGCTCGGCAAGGCACTCCGATCGATGAGCCATCCGGGCACGGCCTATTCAGGCGACCGGCAGCCCGGGCACATGGACGACTACGTGGACCTGCCGGATGACAATGACCCGCGGAACGACAATGGTGGGGTACATATCAACTCGGGAATCCCCAACCACGCCTTTTACCTGGCGGCCACGGCGCTTGGCGGTTCCGCCTGGGAGAAAGCGGGAAAAATCTGGTACACGGCGCTTACCACCCGGCTGCGGCCCAACACACAATTCAACGAGGCTGCACAAGCCACCGTCGACGTCGCTGGCAGCCTGTTCAGTGCTACGGAGCAAACCGCTGTCAGGAATGCCTGGCAGGAGGTCGGGGTCCTTTCATGAAACTGACAGTCCGACGGGGAGGCGGCATCGCCGGTATTACAGCACGGACCGAGCTTGATGCGGACGCGTTGCCGCCCGCCGCTGCGGAGGCCTTCGCGGGCGAGATCAGCCATGCGGGAATGCGGGAGCTGAACGATCCCCCCACCCGTCAACGTCCGGATTCCCAACTCTACGAAATTTCCTTGGAGGAGGCCGGCCAACCCTTCAGCGTCCATTACACCGACGAGTCCTTGCCCGAGGATGTACGCCGGCTCTTGGCTTGGGTCGACGGACGCCCGGAACGCGTTGAATCAATCGAACGGTAGATACGTCAACGGGTTTGACGTGTAACTCTGACGCGCGCGCCAGCAGGAATATCTGCAGACCATGCTGCCGCCAGCTTCTTAGGCCGACAGATTTTCATGCAGGCAGAGAATGTTGCCGTCCGGATCACTGAACCAGGCCGCCTTTTCCGATCCGAGAACACAAACGTGATCGGTGGTTTTCAGATCCGGCAGATCGTAGTCCTCGAACGCCACTCCGCGCGTGCCGAGGTCACGGATTGCGGCGGTAATGTCTTGGACCTCGAAGCTGATAGCCGTGTGCCCGGAAGGCTTCGCGGCAGGATCTTCCAGAAGTGCCAACGTTGCGGATCCTTCCAGTCCGAAATCAGGTTCCCATCGGCGGCTTTCCCGCGAAACTCCAGACCGAGGGATTCCTCGTAATATTTCCGGGCGCGGTCCCCGTCCGCGATCGGAAGGATGGTTGTTGCCGGGCTTGATGAAAGGGACATTGCAGCCACCGCCGTAGGAGGAAAGGAACCATAATTATACGTTTGCCCGCAACAAAAAGGAATCGTGGGACAGGCAAATGCAACAGCGGGCAATGGGGGCTACCCCCGCAGTAACCACTGCCGCCCGAACCATCCCGCGCGTCGTCGTCGGCTTTCTTTTCGCTGCACGGTTGGCAGAAATTCAACGAATGGACCATTGCCGGCACCAGACGTCTTCGGCCAGATGGGCGTTCCCGCGGCGGCATCACCGCCCCCCGTGATTGCCACCCTGGAGTTGGTTGGCGGCGTCGCACTGGTCATCGGCCTGCTGGCCCGTCTGATCGCGGTCCTGCTCACCCTGGACATGATCGGTGCACTGGTGTTGGTGCACGCCGGATCCGGCGTCTTTGCGGCCACCGGCGGCTTTGACCTCGTCCTGCTGTTGGGCGCAGCAGCACTGGGACAATTGCATTGCTGGGCGCCGTGCGTTTCTCCGCTGACCATGCCCTGTTCGCCAGCAGGAGCCGGAAACTCAGCGCTCGCATAATCGTGCCGGTCCTGCGGCGCAGATGTTCGGTGCAGCTGAGGGCGGCTCTTCTCTTTGAGGGAGGGTCCGCCCTCGCTGCGCCGGGTGGTTCAGCTCTCCGGTATCCAGATAGCCGCAGCGACCCCGGCCCCGGTAAGATCACCGCAACGCACCAGTTGGGTACCGATCCTCGTCAGCGGGCAATTCGGGCCAACCAGCGCCGGCGCCGGTCCGGCCGGTGTGCCGGGGTCCAGCTGAGCGGATGCCGGGGCCGGTACGACGGCGGCAAACACCAGGAGGGACAGGGCAAGTCCGGTCCAGCGTGGCGCTTGATGTGAAACATACATGATCGTGCCTTCCATTCGATGTGGTCCTGATATCTCTACGTTCCTCCCGGTGCCGGCACCGGGGCATCGGGAATTCCTCCTCAGAAATTCGCCGAAAACCCTCAAATTCCGAGCGGCACGGCTGTAGCGGTGCGAAACTTATGACGTGACCGAACACGTAGACGCGAAGGGCCCGGATCTCGTTGGGAGGGCGGCGGAGCTGGGTGCAATAGGCGCGTTCCTGGACCGCGCCGCTGCCGGCGCCGCCGGCACCCTCGTCGTCTCCGGCGATGCGGGCGTCGGGAAAACCGCCCTCGTGCAGCACGCCTGCGCGGCCGCCGGAACTGCGGTCCGGACCTTCGCCGGTGCATGCCTGCCCTTGACTTCGATGACGGTCCCGTTTCTGGGGCTGCGGTCGGTTTTCCGCGGCGCACCCCGGATCGAGGGCATCGCGCATCCCGCACTGCGCGTATCCGCCGACGGTCCCTACGATGTTCCGGTCATGATTGACGGCTGGCTCGACGAGCTCTGCCTGCTTCGTCCGGTGGTGCTGGTGATCGACGACCTGCAGTGGGCGGACCAAAGCACCCTGGATGTGCTGATGTACCTCATTGCGGGGCCGGACGACCGGCGCCTGGCAGTCATCGCCACCCTGCGCAGCGGCGAGGTCGGCGAACGCCACCCGCTGCAGCGCTGGCTCGCCGACATCCGGCGCCTGCCCCGGATCGCCTGGCTAACGCTCGGCCCGCTGGACCGGCTGGACACCGAGGCCCAGATCGCGGGTCTGCTGGGCGCTCCCCCGCACCGGTCCCTCGTGCACGACGTCTTCACCCATACGGCAGGCAATGCATACCTCAATCGCCTTGTCGTTGCGGGTCTTCCGCCGAATGCACGCCACCTGCCTCCGAAGCTTCCGCCGGATTTGAAGGCCGCCGCGCTCCGGCCGTGGAGCGGGCTGTCCCCGGAAACACGTGAGCTCACGCAGATCATGGCGGTCGGGGGAAGGCCAATCCGCGCGCAGGACCTTGACGCCGTCGCTCCCCACTTCAGGACGCCCTCCGGCGTCCCGACCTTGCTGCGCGAGGCAGTCGATGCCGGCATCGTGGACATCTCTCCGGAAGGAATCTACTGGTTTCACCATCCGCTGATCGCTGAGGCCCTCGAACAAGGACTACTCCGGGACGAGCGGCAGCGCTGGCATGCGGCCTTTGCCGACCACTACGAGCAGCAGCTGGCGGACGGGGCGGCAGCGGATTTCGAGTCGATGGTGGCGGTAGCGGACCACCACCACTACGCCGGTCAGACGGGCCAGGCCTACCGGTGGGCACTGGAAGCGTCCGCGTCGGCAGGTGCGGTGGGCGGGGCAACCGAGATGCTGCGTTTGCTTCGGCGGGCCGTGGAGTTGCGCGGCAGTCTGCCGGCTGCGGCTGAGAACCCGGAGGACTTGCGGTCCAGGCTGCGGACTGCGGCCGAAGAGACCGGGTCGCATGAGGAAGAATTGGAAGCCGTCGAGGCCTTGCTCTCCGGACTCGACGATGCTGAACAGCCCCTGGCGGCAGCGGAACTGCTCGTGCGGCGCGTGCTCCTGCGCTTTTCCACCGGACGTTCATTCATGGCGGCCGGTGACCTGCGTGAGGCAGTCCGGCTCTCCGCCGTCGAACCCGAAAGCTGGCAGCACGCGCTCGCGCTCGCTGAACTCGCCCACGCCGGCCTATGGCAGAACGATTCCGAGGCGGAAAGCCATGCCGTGCATGCGCTCAGCCTGGCCCGGGCGGCCGGTAACGCGCGGGCGCTGTCCTATGCATTGTCCGCGAACGCCATGGCCGCGGTCATCGGCCAGCGCGCGGAGGAGGGCCGGGTCCTCGCCACGGAGGCGCTGGCGACGGCGGTTCAGGCCCGCGATTACTGGGCCTTCGTCCACGCCACGATGTGGCGCGCAAATGCCCGCGAAACATGGGCGAGCGAGCTGTATGCCAGTGAGTTGCGCGCGGGCAGGCAGCAACTCGCGGCCCTCGGAGCGCCGCACGGGTATATCGCGAAACTGGCAGCCGATGAGGCGGGCTGTTACCTTGTCATCGGCCGTTGGCGGGAGTGTCTGCAGGCGCTTCGGGTAGCGCTGGGCTCCGATCCAGGGACAATGGGCGACGTCGGCGCGCGGCTGACTGCGGCCCGTCTCGCCGCGTGGCAAGGCCGGCAGCCCGAGGCGGAAGCGCACCTCGCGCGCGCTGAGGAGCTGTATGCACAAAATTCCCGGTTCCTTAACCTCGATTTCGACGCCATCCGCGCCGAGGTCTACCTTGCTGCCGGCGACCCGGTGGCGGCTTATGAATCGGCGATGGCAGGGGCTACCTCCACCGGTCTGTCCGTCACCATGTGCGAATGGCTGCTGCCGCTCGCGGCGCGTTCCGTCGCGGACCAGGTCCAGCTGGCCAAAGATGCCGGCAATCCCACCTCTGTGCTCATGGCGCGCGTCGACGATTTGGTGGAACAGTTCCCGGCTGCGCTCCGGGACTCCGGCGGTTGCACCGAACTGTACGATCTGCAGATGGCCGCCTTCAACCTTCTGTACGCCGCCGAGGTGGGCCGCGCCCGTCAGAGTGCTGACAACGGATCCGTCTGGGTCCATACGGCCGACGCCTGCCGGACGGCGTCGCTCCGCTGGGAAGAAGCCTACGCGTGCTGGCGCGCAGCGGAATCATTGCTTCTGCATGGACACGGGCAGCGAGGGCCGGCCACAGCCGTGCTCCGCCGCGGGCTGTCACTCGCCGGCGAACTGCAGGCCGGACCGATCCAGGCACAGCTGAGTGAACTGGCTGCCCGGGCCCGGATTCCTCCCGCGCGGTTGTCCGCCGGAGCCCCGCAGGCCACCAACAACCTGCCGGGGCTGACGCCGCGGGAGCGGGAGATCCTTGAATACGTCATCGCCGGCCGCACCTACGGCGAGATTGCCCGGGCCCTGGTCATCAGCGAGAAGACCGTCAGCTCGCACATCTCGAATCTGCTGCGAAAAACCGGCGCCTCCAACCGCCTGGATCTGTCCCGGCTCGCGACCCAACGGCCAGACGGTTCATAGCTGTCGTTTCAGCGAGACCGACAGAGCCGGCGGCGCCGCGAGTGTCTGGAAGACGACACAGTACCGCTCGGTCAGACGCGTCAGGGCAGCCATCTTCTCCTCGTCGGCATCGGACACCAGATCAAAGCGCAGCCTGATCTCACGGAAACCGACCGGCGCCGTTTTGTCGACTGCCAGCGTGCCGCGGAAATCCAGGTCACCCTCGGCGTGCACCGTCCCCGAGACGTCGATGCCCAATGACGACGCAACTGCGCCGAGAGTCACCCCTGCGCAGGCAACGAGAGCCTGCAGCAGCATGTCCCCGGAGCATATCGACAGGCCGTCGCCGCCGGTCGCCGGGTGCAGGCCTGCTTTCACCAAAGCCTGTCCCGTCTGCACCGAACAACTCACACCCATGCCGAGATCACCGTCGGCCCGGAGAGTCACCAGCGCCGAAGCCGGGTCGGCCCTGTAGCGGTGCTTGAGCGGTTCCTGGACCGTACGCAAATCATTTAATGTCATGACCTCAATCTCTCCTCACACTGTCGGTTGCCGTGCTGCGGGCACAGCAATGAAAGACAATTGGATGCTACCCCGCGGCACGGTCCCACAGCCCGTGATCCAATGCGAAAAGCGTGGCTCCGACGCGGTTTCCCGCGCCGATCTTCAGGTAGATATGTTCGACATGGTTACGGGCCGTTTTCGGCGCAATGTACAGCGTGTCAGCGATTTCACGGTTGTTCAGTCCATGGCAGAGGAGCCTGAGTACCTCCGCCTCGCGGTCGGTCAGGCCGCAAGGCAAGAGCCGCCGTCGTCGTGCCGTCTGCCCTGCGGCAACAAGGACGGCGTCCGCCGCCTGCCCCTCCAGCCGGCCCGCGCCCGCCTCTGCGCGAAGCCGTGTTCCTGCCTCCAGCGGCGTCAGCGCCGGGCGGTGCGGCCGGGGTTCCAGATAGGTCTGATAGGCATCCGCGGCGGCAAGGATCCGCTGGCTCGAATCGAGGTCGGTGCCCCCGCGGCCGCGAGGATAGCCGGAGCCATCGACTCGTTCGCGGTGCGCCCCGGCCACATAGGCGACGCGCCTCATGCCGGGCACACGTCCGAGAATCCGTTCACTCAAATACGGGTACATCTGAAGCCGCTCCCGGTCCACATAGGACAGGGGGGACTTCTTGTCCCAGACACCGTTGGAAACGCCCATCCGGCCCAGATCGTGAACCCAGCCCGCACGGCGGAGAACTTCGATCTCGCCGGCCTGCAGGCCGTACTCCCGCGCCGTGTCAGCTGGCAGGGCGGCCACGGCCCGGGAATGGCCGACCGTAAAGGGGGATTTGAGGTCAGCGAAATCACCGATGGCACGCAGGACCGAGTCCAGCTCCTGCCCGGACAACACCGCGTCATCGGGGGCAGCGGCCAGTGCCGCCGGCCACGGATCAATGTTCAGCAGGTCCGCCGTCAGCTCCCGCGCCTGCGCGCAGAAGAGGTCTGCCAGTTCCGGGTCAAACTGCGTACCGCGGCGTTTCCTGACAGTAGCCACCGCCGCGTCCACGCCGCCGGTCCGCAGAAAGACCTCGGCCGTATCCGCCAGCTGCGTAATACGCATCTCCAGCGGGATTTCGACGCCGGCCCTGCCCGCCGGAAGCCCCCTGCCGTCCCAGCGTTCGAAGGTATTACTGAGGATCCCGGACATACTCTCATCCAAGCCGACCTTGTTGGCCAGCTGGCCGGCCGAGGTGCAATGGGAACGGATCAATGTCCGGACCGCCGTGTTCGCCGTTACCGCGAAGCGGGATCTGCGTCCGGCGCGCTGCAAGGGCGGCAAGCCCGAACCCGTGCGGCGCAGCATCAGGGACAACATCGGCAGCCCGTGGGCATCGATCATGTAATAGTCGGCCCGGAAGCCGATGTCGTCGCTGAAGAGGGCGGCCAACTCAAAGGAGTCAGCGTGGCAGCCGATCCAGGCCAACAGGTTTGCATAGTAGATTCTCCCCCGGGCCGCCGGGCCAACGCCGGCCCGGTCACCGATCCGCAGCCCCAACAAAGACGCCCGCAGCATGTGCTCCATTGGCTGGCCGAGCCCCAGATCGATGGCCAGGGACAACGCCGCCAGTATTTCGGAGCGACGCGGGGCTGCCGCATGGTCCCATGGGACCGATCCCGCGGACCAAGCGGCCTTGAGGCTCCGGCCCTCGCGGCCTGACCCTAACGGTGGTTCCGTCACAGCTCCCAGTATATGACTGGGCCGGCCACGCGGTCCCGCATGCAGGGCCACGAAATCAGCAGGCGACGGCGTCGTTATGTCCGAGAGGTTCGAGCAAGGCGTCGTGGAGGACCTGACTGAGACCGGGCGGGAGGTCCACATCAACGGCCAGTGCCTGCAGCACCCGGCTGAGGTAGTTACGGGCCGCGGCGGCAAGGGCGATGTCAACGATCTCCCTGTCGCCGAAGCCAACGTCGCGCAGGCGCAGACTGTCGGCGTCGGTCATGGCTACGGAGTCGGTGCTGAGTTTCTGGGCGAAGTCCATCATCGCGACTTCGGCCTCGGAAAGACCGGCGTCGCGGTAGTCGCGTGCGATCCGCACCAATTCCTCTTCGCCGATGAATTTCAGCGACTCATTGCCGTGTGCCAGCCGGCAGTGCCTGGATCCGATGCCAAGGGCCGCGGCGAGAGTCACCAGCTCGAAGCGGCGCATGCCCATTGATCCGGCGATGGTGCTCTGCAGGGCCTTCCACGCGGCCAGGGCTTCGGGATGCACGCTCAAAACCCTGGTGTGGCTCGGAACGTAGCCCAGGACTTGCCTGTCCTCTGCGTAAATCTCCGCTGTCCTACCCGTGGCTTCAGCCTCGGTGGAGGTCTGGATGATGCTCATGACGGTCTGCCTTTGCTCTACGAAAACGGTGCACTTTTCACATGACAAGAAAGCGCGGTGGATTGTTCGGGTCAGTAACTAAAGGTGACCGCCGCGTCCTCACCAATCCAGTCCCACAGCTGGACGGTACCGCCGGCCTCGGCATGGGCCATAAAGCCCGACCTGTCCATCTTGCGCGAATCCAGACAGATGGGACAGACCAGATACCTGCCACCGGCCTTTTCGTACCGCTCCATAAGGGCCGTCAGGGGCGGGCATCCATCGCACGCCACGACGTGTGCAAACCCCTGAAGCACCAGCCGCACGGCTTCCTTGGTGAGGAACATCTGAGTCTCCCTGCCCTGTTCGGCAGCCCCCACAGCCACCAAAAACGCGACTGTGACACGCTCTGGATCTTCCAACCCGGTTGTCAGGCTGATCACTGCCTTGTTCATATTGCTATTCATGATGCTCTCTCTTCCGTCTCACATACCGACAGCTGAACCGCGCCGGTGCCGGCCGTCGCCGTGGATGGGAATCTGACGCCAAGGTCGGCGACGAACAGGCCGCGTTGCGGGAGCCAGAAGTCGCCCAGGTGTTCCTGCTGAGGCAAGGGGCCCGGCCTGCCCGCGTCAGCGCCATCAATGGTTGCGGTTGTGGACCGGACGATCCACAACCGCAACGGCTGCGCCTGGAAGGATTGACCATTGGGGACGACACCGGAAAATTTCATTTTCCCTGCATGCAGTAACGGACCCGCCACCAATCCCATACTTCGGAGCACACGCTCGTTCCGCCAGAGCCGTGCGGGTATCCGCTGGGCCAAGGCGCTAACGACACTGGAGGTCCGCGAACCTGCCATCTCGATCCGCCAATCCAGGACGTCGGGAATCCGGATTGTGGCGATACCCGGACTGTTCCAGCTGACCGTGATCTCGGCGGATATCGCCGCGTTGAGGGCGGATCCGAAATACCGGGCGCAGCTCAGATGCGGGGGTACGTCGGCGTAGACCACCCATTGGCCGTCGGGTCTGCGCAGCCAGACCGCGCGGTAGCCCGGGCCGATCGAGCTGGCGGGAAAATGCCGGAAGGCAAGATAGAAGCCGGAGCTAAAGGGCATTCCCAGAACGGCATACCCGGCGAACCGTTCTGCGGTGTCGGCGGGCAATTCTGCACAGGATTCTGCCTTCTCGGCGTATGTCTGCGGCTGCTGTGTAGTCATTTCGTTCTCCTTACGCTGTGCAGAGATCGTATGTCCGCAGTCACACGAACGGCATGGGGCGAATGCCCCATTTTCCGTTGCGGATTTCGGCTGCCGAGTCGGGCCAGGCCCCGCGGCGGGGAATGACTGCCTCTGCACCGTATGGCATCGGCAGTAAGGGTCCCTCGGGTTGGACGGTGCGGCATGCCAGATGAAAGGTGACACTCGTTTCCGGCTCGCGGAAATGGGCGGTTACAGTTGGGCACGAACCGATTGTGGCTACAGTACCAAGACCGGTCGACCGGAGCGTTGTTGATCGGGTGTCCACTCCTGATCGCCGCCGTGGTCGCTATTCGCTCCGAGGTCCCCGTGTCGCGACGGGGTAGACACACGACGGTAGGAGGCAGGCGTCGAATAGCCTGCGCCAGCCTTAGCCTGCCGCTGGATGTTGACTGGACCCGGGAGATTGTGCTTAACAGCGTAGGAGCCCTCAAGAAATCCGAGCTCATGGCCGGGAGCGGGACACACCTCTGGTCCATCATGACAATCCCACGCTCGTCACCCATGGCAATCCGCTTCGACATCCGAGGAGAAGGACATCAGTCCACCCTGGACGGGCTGTGCTTTCCCGTGGATAATCGGGTCTGCTCGTCGTCGAGGACCGCTGCCAATGCCTCCTCCGTGTCCTTGATGAAATTGGGGACCAGGCATCCGCATCGATGTCCCTGGGGACGCGATAACGGTCAGGCCGTGCCGAACGTCCCGCTGTTAGTCGTTCCTGCGCACTCTAGTGTTCCGTGTTAATGGTTTGTTTGCGTTTCATCTTGCCCAGGAGATACTCCGCTGACTTGGTCCAGGTGAATGGTTTGGCGTCCTGGTTGTAGTTCTCGATGTAGCGTTCCATGGTTTCCTCCAGCTCTTTCACGGAGCTGAATGCTCCGCGTTTGAGGCACTGGCGGGTGATGATCCCGAAGAAGATCTCCACCATGTTCAGCCAGGAACAGCTGGTCGGGGTGAAATGCAGGCTCACGCGCGGGTTTTCGGCCAGCCAGTCCTTCACGTTCTGGTGCTTATGGGTCGCATAGTTGTCGCAGATGACATGCAGCTCAACCCCGGGGTGGGCGTGGGCGACCCGGCCCAGGAAATCGACGAACTCGATGTTGGTGTGCTTTGGGTAGAAGGCGTTCGCGCTGAGTTTGCCGGTGAGAACCTCCAAGGCGGCGAACAAGGTGGTGGTGCCGTTGCGCTTGTAGTCGTGCGTCTGCTGCAGCGGGTGGGTCGGGGACAGCGGCTGGTCCGGGCCGGTGCGGGACAGTGCCTGGATTTGGGTCTTCTCATCAATGCTCACCACCACCGCGTTTTCCGGCGGGGACATGTACAGGCCCACCACGTCCCGGAGCTTGGACTCCAGGGCCGGGTCGGTGGAGAATTTAAACGTCTCGATCCGATGCGGCTGGATCTTCCAACGGCGCCAGATTCGGGCCACGGACGAAAAAGAGATTCCGTGGCGTTCGGCCATGATGCGCGCGGACCAGTGCGAGATCCCCAGCTCCGCCGGCGGGTTCCCGTCATTGGTCAGGGTGTCGGCAATCAGGGCGAGTTCGTCGATCTCCCGCTCCCGGCCCGGGCGCTGGACATCGGACAGGGCCTCGATCCCGCCCTCGGCATAGCGGTTGCGCCACTTCAAAACCGTGGGCGCCGAAAACCCGGTGATCTTCTCAATCTGGACATTCGGCATCCCGTCAGCAGCCAACAAAACCGTGCGCGCCCGCAACGCCAACGTCGCAGTGGAAGAATTCCCACGAGTCAACGCTTCCAGGGCGCCACGGTCCCCGTCGCGCAACTGAAGTGCCTCTGCCAGATAAACCATGGATCAAGTCTGACAAACAATCAGACCCAAAGGAATCAACGACACGCTACACTAGTGCCGCCATACCTGCGGACTGCACTGCCCTGCTAGGCCCCGAACTGCCCGGTAAGGCGCTGGTGAAAGGCCAAGCTGTGCTCGTCGAGTCCACGGAAGGCGACCATTGCTCCATGGGCACGGTACTTCGCTTCAATCGAATCGAGGGCCGCAACGGTGGACGCGTCCCAAATCTGCCCGTGCGTGAGATCGACGGTCACATGTGCCGGATCGAGCGCGTAAGAGAACTGATCAACGAGGTCATTGCTGCTACCGAAGAACAGCGGTCCGCGGACCTCGTACGTCACTGACGTCCTGTCGTCGGCCGGAATTCGGTCGACACGAATCACGTGCGCGATTCTGCGCGCAAACAACACCATGGCCAGGACGACGCCCACGAGGACGCCGACAGCGAGGTTGCCGGTCACCACGACGACGATCACCGTCACGCTCATGACGATAGTTTCCGGGACCGGCATGCGTTTTACAGTCGATGGTTTGACACTGTGCCAGTCGACGGTGGTGACGGCGACAATCATCATGACTGCGGCCAGGGCCATCATGGGAATTTGTCCCATGATCGAACTCAGGCCCGTCACGAGGGCCAGCAGGAACAGTCCGGCGACAAGGGATGAAATGCGCGTACGGGCTCGGCCGATCTTCACGTTGACGATCGTCTGACCAATCATCGCGCAGCCGGCCATGCCGCCGTAGAAGCCTGCAGCAATGTTGGCCACTCCCAGGGCCCAGGATTCGCGGCCCTTGTGCGACCGGGTGTCCGTCAAATCGTCGACCAGCTTGGCGGTCAGCAGCGTTTCCATCAGGCCGACAAACGCCACGCTCAGTGCGGTTGGCCAGATAATCTGCAGTGTGTGGAGGTTCAGCGGAACGACGAATGAGGTGAGACCGGGAAGTCCGCCGGTGAGTGGACCTTCATCGGCAACGTTCGGAACGGTGAGGCCGGCGAAGATGACGATCGCTGTGACGGCGACGATCGCGACAAGCGGTGCCGGCACCGCCTTTGTGAACCGCGGCAGCACCAGGATAATCACGACGGTCAGGGCGAACAACGGATAGACCAGCCACGGGACGTCGATCAGATGACGCACCTGCGCCATGAAAATGAGAACACCCAAGGCATTGACGAAGCCGATCATCACCGAGCGCGGAATGAAGCGCATCAGCCGCGCCAATCCCAACGTACCGAACAGGATCTGGACGACGCCGGCGAGGATCACCGCCGGCAAGATGTATTCGACACCGTGCGCCTTCACCAGCGGCGCGACGACGAGAGCGACGGAGCCGGCAGCAGCAGTGATCATCGCCGGCCTGCCGCCCAGGATCGACATGGTGATCGCCAGAACTATCGACGCCATGAGGCTGACGATTGGGTCCACGCCAGCGATGACTGAGAACGAGATGACTTCCGGCACCAGCGCAAGCGTGGTGACGATCCCGGCCAGCACTTCCCTGCTCAGGAGCTCCGGCCTCCGCAGCACTGTGAGGACACTCATAGAGGCTTGTGTGCGTGATACTTGTTCGGCCATGACCGGGATGACTCCGAAGACGGGGCTCTCGTGGGAGAACCGGTGGGCGAGATAGGTGGGCGCCGGTTGCGCGATCAGGACTCCAACATTATCCCAGGGCCGTCCGAGTGGACCCTGCGTCCAGTGGGCTGCTGCACGATAGCGGGGCGGGGCCTCGCAGATATTCAACCCTCGGATGATTTCTGTGTCATCTCTGCGTCATCGGCTTGTTCATCGCGGCCGGACGGGAAACCGTATCTATAGTTCGCGGGCGGTGATGATGGTTCGGGCGAGGTTTCGGGCGTCTTTGAGGTCGTCGAAGTACGTGTTGCGGGTCCAGTTGTTGGCTGTGCCGGCGCGGTATGGCCGCAGGCCGGCGCGGATAACGGCGTTGGGTCCGTAGCGGACGTAGGGGATGCCGTCGATCATGGTTGCTTCGAGGATGCCGGCGTGGAAGAGGGAATGGTCCGCCGGGCACGCTGGTGCCAGATTGATGACGTCGGTGGGGCCACCGTTGGTGAACCAGATTATGTGGTGGATATCACACCAGCTGGGTGGACGATTGCAGCCGGGTCTGATGCAGCCGCCGTCGCGGATCGATACCGCTCGGCGCTGGGCCGGTGAGGCGAGGCGGACCGCCGTGCCGAGGTCCAGGAAGGCGCCCTTGGCGTCCAGGACGGCGCGTTCGAAGGTCGCGCCGCAGACCAGCCGGGCCAACATGCCGGGGGTGATGCTGCCGAGTTGGTCGCACCAGGAGTGTGTGGGATCCAGGGGTGTGTTAGGCCCTCTGCCGCAGGTACAGACTGGACTGGAACCGGGGAGGTAGATTCCGGAGCCGGCCTGTTCCCAGCCGGTCCCGGGGGCAGTCGGGTTACTGTCGGGCCATCCGTTGTTGGTGGTGGTGCTGGCCGGGCCGATGCCGCCGGGCCAGCCGTTGCCGGGATCGGATTCTGCGGATTCCTGCGGCCAGCCGTTGCCTGTAGCGGTGGGATCGGGCCGTTTCCATTCCCGGTCCGTGACCTGGAGCCATTCGCGGGCAGGAGTACCGGTCCCGGTGGCGGGGGTCCGACCCGGTGGTTCCGGTGGTTCCGGTGGTTCCGGTGGTTCCGGTCGTTCCAGTGGTTCCGGTGGTTCCGGCGGTTCCGGCGGTTCCGGTCGTTCCAGTGGTTCCGGTGGTTCCGGCGGTTCCGGTGATTCCGGTGATTCATCATCAGCGACCGGTGGTTCCGGTGGTTTGACGCCCGCGCCGGCGGGTGGGGGCACGTCGACTCTGGCTGGGTTATCTCTGGTTGCGTCGGGTCCGGCTGGGTCGCGTCTGGGTGCGTCATCCCTGAGGGCTGCCACCATATCTTCCGGGTAGCTGCGGAGCTGGTCAAAGGTGGTGGTAATGGTAATCCTGGCCGGACGCCGGCCTGGCCGGAGCCGTGCGGCCCGGCCTGGATTACAGTGGGTGGTGCCGGCAATGGGGGTGAGGCCGAAGAGGTCCCGCGCCTGCGCTGCCGCGGCAGCTTCCCGGTCCTGCTCATCCGACGCCGGGACCACCCAAGCATCCGCCTCGCCCGACTTACCCGCCTCGCCGGTGCCCGCTGTGCCGTTGGGGCCGCCGGCGTCAGCGCTGCCGCCAGTCGGCGGCGGTGGCGGGTCGGCCGGGGAAGCCCAAGTAGGCGGTCGCGGCTCGGGTGATGTCCGTCAACGCGTCGGCCCGGCGCTGATCCGGCGTCCTTTCATCGGTGACGTTGAACGCCCCGTCAGGCGCCTGCTGGTCCGGGGTCGGCGCAGACAAAGGATCCAGCAGGGCCCTGAATTCGGCTCCGGCGGCCGGATCGAGCTGGTACGAGCCGTACACCATGCCGGTGATATCCACAGCCATGGTGAGCCTCCGACGTAGGAACGCCTGGGGATCGTAGTGGTCGTTGATGTTCGTTTCGCAGGTCGTTATCAGGAAGGCGGCGAGCTTACGGAACTGCTCACGTTGATGAGTGGGCGCCTGCCGGGCCAGGAACGCCCCGATCGCGGCGGTGGTCGTCCCAGTCAGCAGCCGGGTGGGAAGATTCTCCAGCACTTTCACGCCGGTGTGGATGTGCGCGGCGGTGATCTCCCCGCTCTCCAGACCTGGGCCCATCGCGGCCAGCGGTCCGGCATTCAGTGTTGCTTCGCGCGTCAGAAGGCTCCGGCCGACGGAACTGGTATGCAGGGCCCGAGCGGCCTCAACATCGGCTTTCGCCCGGCCCGGTTCGATTCCGGCCCCGTGATTGAGGTAGTCCTGCACGTTGCGGGTGCCGAGCCCGGAGAAAGCCGCCGCACCGGTCTGGTCTGCGGCGGCGACGCTGCGCAGGTACACGGCGTCCAAGCGCCGGTGCAGGACCTCAAGCGTATCGAGGATCGGCAGCCAGGACGCGGGCGATACGGCTCGCGGGTCCGTCGCTAAAATCCCCGCGAGCTGCGCATCGATTATACCCAGCCGCACTTCGATACCGCCGGCAGGACCAGCAGGAATGACGACGCCGCCGGGAACGGCTGACCCCGCAATATCGTGTGCCGATCCGGCAGCGTCTGGTTCGGCTGATCCGGCAGTATCTGGTTGCTTGGAATTTTCACCGCTCGCGGGAGATCCGGCCGAGCGGGCACGGCCCGGGTATTTCGCGGCGACGGCGGCCAGCACCTGAGCGACGTTATCTAGACTAATCTCCATCCGCTCCCACCGCCTCTATCCGGGCCGGTCATCCTCACCAGCGAAGACTTCGATTTGTTACTGACTTCAGACTAAGAGACCCCACCGACAAAATAAGAGCGAAGCAGGACAAATACGGCCCCCGGGCAAAAAATCTTCAAAAACTTATTCCGACAGCCCAACAGGACCGAACCGCCGCAGAAACCCAGGCCATGTTGACGTGTTCGGGCCGTGCCCTTTGCACACGAAGAGCGATCTGCCCAGGACGCGGCAGCCTCTCGATACCGGGGAAGCCCGCTGGGCGGCACGACGGCGGCGGACGGCCGCCGCCGTCGGCCGCCTTTCGGCAACCGTGCGCCGTCGTGCTTGGCCTGAAAAGCGGCGCTACTTCGCCAGGACCTTGATAGCTTCCTTCGCCACGTCTTCGGAGGACTGGGGTCTTGATCGGTGATGAGGTTACCGTCGCGGGCGACGAAGGAAACCCAGTCAGTCCCGGTCTCGACGATGACGCTCCGTTCCCTCAAGGCCGTCTCCACGAACTCATCTCGCCCAAACAAATCCATGCCGAGCCCGTGCACATCAGCACCCGCGCACCGATCTGCGTGGACCAGCACCTGGAAAAGACCGGCAAAAACCCGGCAGCCTGCCCGGATCGGCAAACACGCGAAGCGTCTCATGAACGGTCCTTCATGGACGGTGTTTCCAGGCGACGACGCAGGCGAGGAGGCGAATGTCATGGTCGCTGAGACTCGCTTGCTAAGACAGGTTTCCTCCAGCAGAGCAGCGCAGGTCTCGCCGTTTAGAACATCATCAGAATGAACCCTGCTAGGGTGCACACGATCCCGACCGCGGTCAGGATCCATCCAACGGTCATAACGGTGTTATCGTGCCGGTGGGGGACGAGGCCCCACCGGCCCGGGTGGCACGCGTCGAAATGGAGCACGACTTCGCTGCCGGGCTCCAGCCCTCGGGTTTCCTCCGCGGTGTGTAGGGAAAGGTGAGGGGCGTTCTCCCCGTCGGACCACCGGAAACCCTTGTACCCGCCAGCTTCGAAGACCTCAGCGGTAGTGCTGGTCCAGGGGCAGCGGCGTTTGGCCACCACCCAACCGGCGACCAGCAGCGGAATGCCGGGTACGAAGCCCACCCACGTCATCAGTTCCAGGATTGGGCCAAGAGCATCTGCGGGTCCGGGCATGGTTTGATCATATCCGCCGGTCCGCGCTGTTGGCAGAGACTGCAAGCTGGGCCCCCAGCCGAAGCGTGGGTAGGATGGAAGGGTTAGCCGCTGGCGGTCTGCCGGCGGGAGCCGACCGTAGGGAGAAACACCATGGGTTTGGATGACAAGATCGGTAACGCCGCTGAGAAGCTTGGCGGCAAGGGCAAAGAGGCCGCCGGCAAAGCAACAGGTGATGAGAGCCTCAAGGCAGAAGGCCAAGGCGATCAGGCCAAGTCGGATTTGAAGCAGGCGGGCGAGAAGGTCAAGGACGCTTTCAAGAATGACTGACTCCCGAATCTAAGAAAGGGTGCGGCTCCCGCGGAGCCGCACCTTTTTTGTGGCGTTTTCGGAGGAACCCACCGCCCAGGTTAGGGCGCTCGTGGCGTCCTGCACTTCACCGACCAGTTCTTTGCTGATGTCCTCCAGAAGGGCACGCCGGTGGTGTTGCCGTCGTTGGTGAGGATGTACCTGGGATAGCCGTGCTTGGCGACTCCCGGATGGATCTCTGCCGGGGTGGATGACTGCGGCAGGAGCACCATCCCGCCGACGGGAACCTCAACGTCTGTCACGGTTTGACCGTGAACTCGAACGCCGCGGTGAGAGTGCCGCTGGCGTCCGTCAGCATCCCGTCCCGAGTGGACTGTTCCACGATGTTCGCGACGTCATCCAGGTCTGGGCGGCCGTTCGCGTGTGGTTGGGCTAGCCGACACATCCGGGCCGGGGGCGCCCGCGCTGGTCTTCCCCGGCTGGTTTGGTACTTGTAAGCTGTAGATCGGAGAGCCGCGAAGCCTGGTCGGCCCGCGCGCGAAAAGCCCGCGGAACGCCCTTGGCGGTCGCCTTGGGCGTGCGCGCTGCGACCAAGGAACGGAACGACCATGCACACAGGATCACCTCCCGTCATTGAAACCACCCGGCTGGCGAAGAATTTCGGCCGGACCACCGCACTGGCCGGTCTCGATCTCAGCGTCAGGACCGGCGAGGTCCACGGCTTCTTGGGACCCAACGGCGCCGGCAAGTCAACCACTCTCCGGATACTCCTGGGCCTCATTCGTCCCACCTCAGGCACCGCCCGCGTCTTCAACCTGGACCCTTGGATGAACCCTGCCCGGGCGCACCGCGATGTCGCCTATGTTCCCGGCGACGTGAGTCTGTGGCCTAATCTTTCCGGCGGGGAAGTCATCGATCTGCTCACGGGTCTGCGCGGTGGGGCGGATGAACGGCTGCGCCGCGAGCTCGTCGACGAGTTCGATTTCGACCCGCGGCGGACGGCCCGGACCTATTCCAAGGGCAACCGGCAGAAGGCGGCACTCATCGCCGCGTTCGCCCGCCCGGCCCGCCTGTACCTTCTGGATGAACCAAGCGCGGGCCTGGATCCGGTCATGGACTCCGTTTTCCGGCGCCAGGTCCAGCGTGTCAGGCGCGACGGGGCGACGGTGCTGCTCTCCAGCCATATCCTCAGCGAGGTCGAGCAGCTCTGTGACAGGGTCACCATCATCCGCTCCGGGACAGCCGTTGAATCGGGAACCCTGGCCGAGCTCCGGCACCTGACACGGACCCGTTTCCGATTCACGGCCGCGACGGATCCGGCAGTATTGGCGGCGCTGCCTGGCGTGCACGACCTGCACAGCGACGGAACCGAAACCGAGTTCAATGCCGACGCCGCTGACCTAGGCCCCGTCCTGGAAGGTCTCGCGGCGGCCGGCGTCACCGACATTACCGCGGCCCCGCCCTCGCTGGAGGAGTTGTTCATGCGCCATTACACGGAATCGGACCACGGTGTGCCGAACGGGGAGGTACGCTGATGGGCGCCGTGGTCCGGCTGGCCATGGTCCAGGCACGCCGGGACCGCTGGATCCTTGCCGTGTGGATCCTGGGCATCGCCGGGCTGGGCTTTGTCACTTCCATCGCGGTGGCCGGCCAGTTCGGAAACGAGGACGAACGGGCTGCGATCATTTCCGTTGCCGCGGCAAGCCCTGCGTTTCTTTTCCTCCGCGGGCTGCCCGATGGCACCGGTATCGGGGCGGTGGTGTTCTTCCAGGTCTACTCGTCTACCGCGGTCCTGGCCGGTCTGATGAGCACCTTCCTTGTCGTGCGGCACACGCGTGCCGATGAAGAGCTCGGACGCTCCGAACTCATAGGCTCCGCCCCGGTCCCGCGCGTCGCCCCCTTGGCGGCGACGCTCCTGGTCGGTGCCTGCGCGAACCTGGTCCTGGCCGGGTCGGTCACGGCCGGTTTCGCAGCCGCTGGTCTGCCGGCTTCCGGGTCGCTCGTGGCAGGGGCAGCGGTGGGTGCGGTGGGTTTGTTCTTCGTGGCCGCTGCCGCGGTGGTTGCGCAGGTTATGCCGTCCGGGCGCAGCGCGAACGGGGTCGCCGCAGGCCTGATCGGTGCCGCTTATCTTGTCCGGGGCATCGGGGCCGCCCTCGGCACCCCGGATGCTGACCTGATGCACGTCAAAGCGGCGTGGCCATCGCTGTTCTCACCCATTGGCTGGGGCCAACGGTCCCGACCGTTCTCGTCGGCCGATCCCGTGCCGCTTCTGGTTCTGGCCGCGGCCGCGCTGGTTTTGGCCGCGGCAGCGGTACTGGTCAGGAACCGCAGGGATCTTGGCGCCAGCGTCCTGCACGATCGCTATGGGAAGGAGCGGGCCGGCGCCGGAGGCGCCTCGTTCGTGGGCCTTGCGTGGCGTCTTCAACGCTCCACACTGGCCGGCTGGTGCCTCGCCGCCGCAACAATCGGCGCCGTGGCAGGCGGCCTCGCTCCCCTGGTCAGGGACGCGCTGGCAGGCAACCCGTCCCTTAAGGAACTGATTGGCCGCCTCGTGCCGGGCGGCCAGGCCGACGTCGTCGATCTCCTTACCACTGCCCTGCTGGGCATCGCAGGTGTCCTCGCTGCTGCCGCCGGAATCCAGGCGGTGCTTCGACTTCGGGCCGAAGAGGCCGAGGGCCGGGCCGAACTGCTCCTCGCGGTCCCTGCGTCCCGTGCCCGATGGCTGGCGGGGACCCTGGCTATAGCCGCTTTGTCCGTGACAGCGGTGGCTACAACCGCTGGTACTGCGGCGGCCGTCGGGCTGGGTCTGTCGGGGGCAGGCAACAGCCAGGGAGGATTGATCGTGGCCGCCGCGCTGGCGCACGTCCCTGCCGCAGCTGTCTTCCCGGCTGTAACTTCACTGGCCTTCGCTGTCGTTCCCCGGTTGAGCAGCGCGCTGGCTTGGGGATTCCTGGCCGTCGGGCTGATCCTGGGCCAGTTCGGGGAGCTGCTCGGCCTTCCGTTGTGGTTGCAGGATATGAGCCCGTTCCGTCACTCCTCCGCCATGCCAGCTGAACCCTTCGACCCCGACGGAGCCCTGACCCTGACCGTCAGCGCCCTCGCCGGAGCCGCACTTGCGGCTTTCCTGATCCGGCGGCGGGACCTCACCGCATGACGGCAGCCGGTACTGAGCGGTCCGCTACCGACTCAGTTGTTGCGACGACTCCATGAACTCAAGCAGTTCGACCCGAAGCGCTGGTGGTGATGGGTGCGCCACCCTGAATTGTGCATTGATGCTACGGACAGGCCACCTAACCCTGCGATTAGACTGCCATTTCTAGTCAAAGGTCACAGCCCATCGACCGCCGCAGATTTACTATTCCTGCGACATTCTCCGGTCCCTCGTGGGCGCCGGTCATCCGTGGGCGCCGGCCCGCATCCCGTTCCTGGCAGCAACGCGCCGCAGGTACACGAGCCCAGCGAGACCGAAGAGCGCGCCGAGTCCCTCAGCGATGGCGCTGATGGTTTTTTCCAGGTACCAAACCGGTTCATACATGGAGGGTATCGGGCCGATCGGCGGAAGGTCGACGTAGCGGTACAGGAGCACGGCAGCCAATCCGCCCGCTGCTACGACGAGGGCCAGCAAAAATGCGGGCCGGCTTCCCCGGATCAAGACATAGAGCGCCGCCAGGATGGCAGCCGCTGATTCCAGATAAAACAGGTTGCCCTGTCCAATGCCGTCCGGGGCGGCAAGCTGGTATCCCGGTGCCAACCGTACGTGGATCACCGCGTCCACGGCCAGGCCTGCGGCCGTCAGCACCCGAAGGGTCAGACCGACGGCCCTACTGTCGGCCCGGCGGTTGCGGCTCATTTGACGACCAGCGTCCCATGCATATTGCCGTGGTACGTGCAGTGATACTTGTATGTTCCCGGGGCAGTGGGGGCTGTGAAGGTGACGCTTTCCCCGGGTTTCACGGTCACATCGAATGCGGAGCCCTCATCGGCTGTCACAGTATGGGCTGCGCTGTCCATATTCATCACGGTCACCATGGCGCCGGAGGCGACGCTGTCCGGTCCCTGGTAAGCGAAACCTTTGATGTGAATCGTATCGGACGCAGTGGCCGGCGTAGCCGAGGCAGAGGAACCACCGGCTGGGGCGGTTGCCGTGCCGGGCGAAGCGGTCATAGCCATGGACGACGTGCCGCCCGCAGCGCTACTGCTCCCGGTGCCCGTGCCCGCGCTCGTGCCCGCTGATGAGCAGCCGCTCACAGCCAGCAGCAGAGCCGCTGCCGGGACGATGAAGAAACTCCTATTATTAATAGCCATGACATTCCCTCGATTGAATAACAATGGATCGGTTCTGGTTCCGGTTCGGCTCCCGGATGGGCATCCGACTCAGGACCGGGCAAACCCAAGGCTGACACTATGTAGTTCGCTGTGAACGGCAGCACGGATGGTCACAGATTCATGAATCCTTCACTTCCTGCCGAGGCCAGGTCCCGTACTCGATACCGGGCGCCATGGGCAGCGGCAGATTCATTTCAACGACAAGCGAGACGGCAGTGGACTTTTATCCAGCAGAGAAGGCATTCTTCCGCAGAACGGTTGCAAGGTGCCCCGCATGCCGGGCAGCCACGGCGGTGGCCGATGCCACTTTCTCCGGGACTTCCTCAAGACCTTTGAAATCAGTGGTCTGCATTGCTCCACCCACCCAGTACGTCATGCCTTGGGCGGGGATGGCGAAACCGATGTCATTCAGGCCCTGAAACATGTCAGCGCTGACCTTATGGGCGCCGTCCCCATTTCCGACAACGGCCGCCACCGCGGATGTACATCCCAGTCCACGACCCGCAGGACCGAACCGGATACGCCGTGATTCTTAAGGTGCTCAAGGATCTGCCGCGCCAGCAGTTCGCTGCTGGAGGGCTCCGGTGAAGGCGTCAGTGCACAGACGAGGGCAACGGCGCTCAGATTCATCTCATTCATGGCCCCATTGTTCACGACTCCACACTCATGCACCACCCCTCGCGCCGACGGACATTAGGGCCGGGGAAAGGGGTGCCGATGCGGTTCAGCCACGCGGTCTGCAGTCCGGCACGCGTTGCTCCGTGAATATCCCAGGGATGGACGGCGACAAGGATCATTTGCGCTGCGTCGACCCCGCATGCACCCACGGCATAGTCGAACGCACCCCTGACAGGCTTCCAAGCGGGTGCGTCCTCAACGGAGAGAAGCTGTTCGAACTCTTCGCGGATCCCGGCTTGGGTAAGCAATTTCTCGGCGATCAAGGTGGAGCCGTTGGTCAGGGTCACCAGACGGAAACCTGCCGCGGACAGTGCCCGGACACCGGCAACGACATCGGGTGGGGGCGCAGGCCCGCCAACCCCAGCATGATGTGCTCCACCGCGTCCGCCAGGTCCCGGTTCAGTGTGACAACGTGAAGGAGCCCGCGTAGTGCTTCGGCGGCGATCTCGGCGAATGTTGCCTGCCACCGGCCGCCGCGAGGGCAAAACCGTCGCGCAGCAGACTCGCAAACCACGCCTTGGCCAGATATTCCGGGGCGCCGACCTCGCCGAAGCAGACCCCAATGGGTGACATATCAGAAAGGGTTTCGTTAACATCAAAAGCAATTACCGACGCTTTCACTCCCACTGCAGCCTCCATCTATCGATTCCCGCCTATCGTTGCCGGACACCGAACCCGGTATTGATGACGGGGTTGCGCCGAGAGAGCCGGTCCAGCCGAGAGAGCCGGCCCCTTATCCATGGTGCCCCCGGGTTGGCGCCGACAGGGACCCGGGATGCAGAGTGGGTCATTCGTCCTCTGCGGTGCGGTGGAGGTCCCGCCGGGCTTTACGCACACGCAACATAATGAGGGTGGCGACTGCCAAGAGTGCGATGACCAGGGCAATATCCCGGCCCACGGCTTTGGCTACTGCCTCATAAGAGTTCCCGGCCAGGAACCCAAGGAGGACGAACCCGGTTCCCCAGACGAGGCCTCCGGCGGCGTTGAAGGCCAAAAACCGAGGGTAGGGCATTTGCGAGATGCCCGCGAGGGCGGGCATGACCGCGCGGAAAAAGGCGACAAACCGACCCAGGAACACGGCCGCGCCCCCGCGCCGGCGCAGGAAGTCCTGTGCATCGTCGAGGCGGGCGCGGCGTTTGTTGAGGATCCGCAGTTCGAGCAATCGGGGGCCGAGGCGCCTTCCGACCTCATACCCGACGGAGTCCCCGATGATCGCGGCCAGGACCACGAGAACCAAAATCAGCCAGAGTTGGACATGCCCCCGGCTGGCGACCACCCCGCCCAGAACAGCCGCGGTCTCACCCGGCAGGACGAAGCCCACGAACAGTGCGTCTTCGGCGAAGACCAACGAGGACACGATGACGCAGACCAGTACGGCATTGACGTTCACGATGCTGTCTACGATTCCAGCCATAGGAACCTGCCTCTCTGTCCGGACGGACGGTCCAGCTTGAGTGAATGCTTATATTTGCTGCACTCGGGCATAAACTAGGTCAGCATATTCTTCCAACCGGGCGCTGCATTCGCGCAAACGCGCCAACGCATCTACCCCGGCAGGCACAACGAAAACATCGCGTTTCTTCAGATCGTGGTGCCAGCGGCGTAACCTTTCCAGGCTCTGTTCTTCCTCCTCAAGTTCGGCCATGGTGAGTTTGTCCTGGTTAATCTCTTTGCTGATTTCGGTCTCAAATTTCTTGCAATCGGCCAGGAATTCCGACCACTCTTCCTCCCGGGCGGTAGTGAACAGAGCCAGCATCTTCTCGGCATCCGCATCCGACTGCCCCCGGGTGTCCAGCACAATAATTTCGCCCTCACCCTGCGCCACCAGATCCATGACCCGGCTCACCCCGTCCACAAAGGCAGGGACATTTGGCACCGTCCACACGCCTTGGCCGACGGGGACGGCTCCGATCCTGCGCAGCGCGCGCCACACGGCGACGCGATGGCGTGAAGGAGCAGCCGGCACCTTCACGATTAGCACAATCCATGCGCTGCCGGGCCTACTCCTGCTATCCGCTGTCGTCTCAATGCTCATGGTCCGAGCGTAACACTCGTTACATTTAGAGATGTTTTGATTGCGTCCATAGAAGGACAAATTCCGCGGAGAGGTGTCGTTTTTTGTCCGAGTCGACGGCTGTGGAATCATCGTTCCCTGTCGGCACTGGAGCGGGATACCTGTCAGTGGCGCGTTGCTGATTTTTAGAGTTCGGGGTACGGGTTGATCCCCCAGGACGCGGTGTGGCTTTCCCAGGGCTCCAGCGTGATGAGTCCCTCCCCCGAATTGAAGGCATTCGGTGCGCATGTCATAGGTTCAACCCCCAGTCCGGTCCGGCGGCGACCCGGCTCCGGCAGAGTGTCGCCGGTGAAAATTTCCAGGTACGGATAGGACTCATCCACCCATAACTCCACCCCCGCGGCGCGGTCCGGCGCCACAAGCCTGACCCGGGCCCGCCCGTCGGCCCCGCGGTGCAGATCTGTGTAGGCAACATCAATCTCCCGGGCGCCGAGTTCTTCTTCGGTGCGCAGGTCATAATGAGTGCCGTCCACCGGCTTCCGACCCGTCGGAATTCCCAGCTCGTCCACGGGGAGGTAGACCGAACCGGGCGCCTGCGCGGACGCCCCGTCGATGATGGGCGTGCCAACGCTGAGATAGGGGTGGGCACCGGTGCCATACGGGCATGCCGTAGTCCCGACGTTGGTCCCGCTGGTGCGCACCGTTAAACCGTACTCGTCCAGGGAATAGTCCAGCCGGCACCGCAGGACGGAGGGCCAGCCGGGGCACGCATGCAGAACGTAGGTGAAGCTGACCCTAGCCGGCCCGTGATCAGTCACGGTCCAGTTGGCCCAACGGGTCAGACCATGGATCGCGCCATGCTTGTCGGGCTCGGTAAGATCCAGCTGCCGGCTACTGCCGCGCCAGCCGTAATGACCACGGGAAATCCTGTTGGGCCAGGGAATCAGGGATTGCCCGCGGGCGCCCGTGCAGTGCTCATCCTCCGCGTAGTCGTCCAGCACGGAACGCCCTTTTACCGTGTAGGCCCGCAGGGCCGCCCCCACTTCGGTGAGGACTACCGTCTGATCCCCGGAGCGGATCTCGTATTGGCTGCCCGAAGGCGGCACGAGTGTCCGATCGGGGGTGATGTTGTCCGGTGTTTCATGGGTTTTCATCGCGGGGCCTTCCTTACGCGTTCGGCAAAGGTGATTCACACTCTGGCACGGCCACCCCAGGATGGAAAGCATCCGCGGGGCAATCAATCGCGGGTCGGGCGCCCCGTCGCCGAGGGCCCGAATGGCCCGTCAGTGCCCGTCACGGCTGTGCCGCCGCGGCACCCGTCCCGCCGGCTGGGTGGGCCGGGGTCCGGCAGCGGGCGCGTCCGGAATGGGGCAGACCAGCGGTTCACCATTGGTGACCGTCACCGGCTGGCCATGATGCAGGATTTCCATCGGTTTACCGTTCCGCAGAACGTAGGAGGCCGCGAGAGGCGTGATCTCCAGCCGCAGTGTCCGGCCGCCCACCAGCACGCCGAACGCCAGCCGGCTCAGCCCCGGGGGAAGCCGCGGTGCAAAACTGAGTACTGCGCCGCCGTCGGGCATCCCGGTGTCCCGCATGCCGCCGTACCCGGCGGTCAGCGCGGTCCACACTCCGGCCAGGGACGCAATGTGCAGGCCGTTCTCCGTGTTGTGTTCCAGATCATCCAGGTCCATCAGCGCGGTCTCGGCCAGGTAGTCATCGGCCAGGCCGAGCTGCCCGACCTCGGCCGCGAGCACCATCTGCACGCACGCGGACAGGGAAGAATCGCGGACGGTCAGCGCCTCGTAATAGGCGAAGTTGCGCGCCTTCTGCTCCTGGCTGAAGGCATCCGGGCGCAGCTGCATGGCCAGCACCAGATCCGCCTGCTTGACCACCTGTTTGCGGTACAGGTCGAAGTAGGGAAAGTGCAGCAGCAGCGGATACTCGGCATCGGTGGTGGCGGCAAAGTCCCACACCTTGTGCCCGGTGAATCCTTCCGCCTGCGGATGCACGCCCAAGGCATCGTCGTACGGGATGAACATGGCCGCGGCCGCATCGCGCCAGCTGGCGATCTCCTCCGCGTCGACGCCGAGTTTCCCTGCTCCTTCGTGATGCCGGGTCGCGGAGTCCGCGGCGGCGCCGAGGTTTTGCTGCGCCATCAGATTGGTGTAGACGTTGTTGTCCGCCACGGCGCTGTATTCGTCCGGGCCGGTCACTCCGTCAATCCGGAACCGGCCGCGCCCGTCGTGGTGGCCCAGCGAACGCCACAACCGTGCGGTGTGCACGAGCAGGTCCAGCCCCACGGTCCGCTCAAACGCAAGGTCGCCGGTGGCACGGACATAACGGACGACGGCGGCGGCAATGTCGGCATTGATGTGGAAGGCCGCTGCCCCGGCCGGCCAATACGCCGAACATTCCTCGCCGCGGATGGTGCGCCACGGAAACGCGGCCCCCTGCAGTCCCAGCTGTTCGGCCCGGTCCAGCGCGAGCGGCAACGTGGTGTGCCGCCAGCGCAGTGCATGCGCGGCGGCGTCCGGAGAGGTGTAGGTCAGCACCGGCAGCACAAAGGTCTCCGTGTCCCAGAAGGTGTGTCCGTCATAGCCGGGCCCGGTCAGGCCCTTAGCCGGAATCGCCCGTCCCTCAACCCGGGCCCCGGCCTGCAGAACCTGGAACAGGGCAAAGCGGGCCGCCTGCTGAATCCGGGTATCGCCGTCGAGCTCCACATCCGCGCACGCCCAAAACTTATCCAAAAACGCCCGCTGTTCCGCGCACAGCTCGTCCCAGCCGGTATGCATTGCCCCCGCGAGCGCCGCGTCCGCCTGGTCCCAGACCGCCGGCAGGGAGCGTGAGCCGGACCAGCCGTAGCCCACCATCTTGATCAGCCGCAGTCGTTGACCGGGCTCAAGCGTAACGGTGATGGTGGTGCGCCCCAGGTCCGGAAAGCTTACCGCCTCCACGCTGGTCCCGGGCGGCCCGTCCACCACATGATCCATCACCGCGGCAACGATCTGCGCGGACCCCGCCACGGTGTGCACCAGACCCGCGCCGGCCCCATGGGCAGCATTCTCGGCGTGGACCAGCGGGGATTCCAGCACTGCGGCGACCCGCGGATCCCCGCTCGGCCGAGGAAGCTGCTCATTGGCGATGATCTCAGACTGAACAACTATCCGAACCGGTCCGCTCAGAGGCTCCACCTCATAACAGATCGCGGCGATGGAGCGCTGGACCAGTGAGACCATCCGTGTGGAGGTGACCCGCACGTCCCGGCCGGCCGGTGAGACCCATTCCGCCGTGCGGTGCAGCAGTCCGGTGCGGAAGTCCAGGCGACGCTCATGCGAGGTCAGCTCCCCGTAGCGGACATCGAACGGCTCATCATCGACCAGCAGCCGGATCGGTTTGCCGTTGGTGACGTTGATGACCGTCTGCCCCGATTCCGGATAGCCGTAGCCCGCCTCCGCATAGGGCAGCGGACGCAGCTCAAAGACCCCGTTCAGATAGGAACCAGGCAGAGCGTGCGGTTCCCCCTCGTCCAGATTGGCCCGCCAGCCGATGTGCCCGTTGGACAGCGCAAAGACGGACTCCGTCTGCGCCAGCCGGTTCAGGTCCAAGGCCGTTTCGCGCAGGCACCACGGCTCGGTGGGAAAGTTGGGGTGTTCGATCATGGCTGCTCCCTCACGACGCGGTCCAGCAGGTCAGCAGGATCGGAAACGACGACGTCGGCACCCGAGTCCCCCAGTGCCTGCGCCTGCCCGGCGCGGTCCACGCCCACGACCCGCGCGAAGCCGCCGGCCCGGCCGGCCGCGACGCCGGCGAGTGCATCCTCGAAAACGGCGCACTGCTCCGGCTCCATTCCCAGCGCGCGGGCGGCGGCCAGGAACATGTCCGGCGCCGGTTTTCCCTTCAGCTTCTGCGCCTGGGCCGTGATGCCGTCCACGCGTTCATCGAAAAGACTCTGTATTCCCGCCGCGGCCAGCACCGTTTGGCAGTTCGCGCTGGAGGACACCACGGCGCAGCGCAGCCCCGCGGATCGGACGGCGTGCACGTACCGCAGCGAGCCGTCATAGACCTCTACGCCGTTTTCCTTCATCAGGCCCAGCACAATGCGGTTCTTGCGGTCGCCGAGGCTCTCGACGGTTTCAGAGCCGCCGACGCTGCTCTCCCGCGCGGCCGCGGCGCTGTCCACGGAGCCGCCGGCGCTGCTCTCCCCTTTTTCCTCCTCCCATTGCCCTTCGGTCTCATCCTTCGGGCTGCCTTCCGGCAGGACGATGCCGCGGGCGGCCAGGAAGGCGCGGGTGCCGTCGGCCCGGGACTTCCCGTCCACATATTGGTCGTAGTCCACCACCGGATCGAAAGGCACAAACGCCGTACCCCCGCGCGCGGCCGAGGCGCGCAGGTAGCCGTCGAACATCTCCTTCCAGGCCGCGGCGTGGACCAGGGCCGTCTTGGTGAGCACGCCGTCCAGGTCGAACAGGCACGCCCGGACGCCGTCCGGTAAGCCCACCGAAGCGGCGCCGGTGCGGACTGAGTCCTTGTTCATATCCATGGTCCTCTCGGGAGTCGTGCGGTCGGCGAGTTGGCTGGCCTTAGCCGCGCATTACCTTGGCCAGCACGGCGGCCTCGCTGATGTCGGCGTTCTTGGTGGCGGTGAGCAAGGTCAGGCGCTGCTCGGTCGCCATCCCTTTCAGATGTTCCAGCGCGTCATCCCGCGGCGGCTCCTCGAGCTCCTTCCGGTAACGTCTGGCGAATTCGTCGAACTTGTCCGGGTCATGGGCGTACCACGTGCGCAGCTCAGTAGAGGGCGAGATGTCCTTGCACCACTCGTCCAGTTCGGCCCTGCCCTTGGACACCCCGCGCGGCCAGATACGGTCCACCAAGACCCGGGCACCGTCGTCGTCCTTGGCTTCCTCGTAAATCCTGCGGACCTGCACGTCCCGCTTGGCCGCCATGTCCGTGCCTCCTTCGCGCGTAGCCTTCAGCTTGGTCTCATTATGCTCCCCAGACAACGAACGTCCACGGCAGCGATATGCGGGACGGGCAGCGATCTCCATATCGGCGGCATCCGGCAGTCCACGAACTTCGGAGCCAGGTGCCCTCGCGGCGGGTACGTACGGCTGAGCCTGCGCGGCCATTGACACCGATAAGGGGCGGTCGAATACTGGGATTACGGTCGGCGGGATTACGGCCGGCGGGATCGGGTCCCGCGAAAACCCGTGACGGTCCGTTCTCGTCGTGGCCGCCGCTGAAGTAACGGGCGGCTCGTCCCGTCGCTGCCGCGGATGCTTTTTTCGAAGTAACGTCGGGAACGCGAGGAGACTGACATGAGCATACGGTTGCGCGACGCCTGGGGAGGGCAGCTCGGAGAACTGCGGCACGAGCCCGTAGCCAAACGAGTGCGCGCCCGGTTGGCGGGCGGGACCGTCGTCGACAGCAACCGCGCGGTGCTGGTGTGGGAGCCCCGCCGCGTCGTTCCCACCTATGCAGTGCCGGTGGAGGATATCGCGGCACAGCTGGTCGGCTCGGCCGCGGACCCGGTCAAGGAAACGGGCGCTGCGGTGGGCTTCGCGGTCCCGGACGTAACGGATCTGCCGGTGCTCGATCCGAGAATTCCCTTCGGTGTGCGCAGCATCGCGGGGCAGTCCGTAGAAATCCGGGTACCGGGGAGTGGGCGCTCGGCGCTAGGCTTCCGCCCCAGTGATGAGGACCTGTCCGGTTACGTGATCCTCGATTTCGCCGGATTCGATCGGTGGCTCGAGGAGGACGACGAAATCATCAGCCATCCACACGATCCCTTTCACCGGATCGACATCCGCAGTTCGTCGCGGCATGTGCAGGTCATGCTCGGCGGCGAGGTCCTCGCCGATACCGTGCGCCCCCTATTGCTCTTCGAGACCATGCTGCCGGTGCGGTATTACATTCCGCGGGACGAGGTCACTGCGGCTCTGGAACCTAGCCGGACGACGACCTACTGCGCATATAAGGGAGAAGCAGCGTATTGGTCGGTGCGCGCCGGCGGGGATATCGTGGCAGATCTGATCTGGCATTACGAGAACCCGCTGCTGGATGCCCAACCCGTGCGGGGACATCTCGCGTTTTTCGACGAAAAGACCGACCTGGTGATTGACGGCACACCCCGACCCCGCCCGATCACGCCGTGGTCCTGACCGAGGGCGCAGAAACTGATGAACTGCTGCTCGGCGATCTCACCAATAATGCGCGACGTCGATCACCAGCCTTGAGGCGCCACCGGGGCCGTCAAGGGTGAAGACCTCGAACGGCAGCCGTGCACGCACGCCCAGTCCGAAGGTGGTGCGGTTCTCCAGGCTGCCCGCATAGACCACCTCGCGGAACGTCTGGTAGCCGGCGACAGTCACCACGTCGTTCCCGACTATGCCGGAACCAGGCGCAGCTGCCGTCACACTGAGAAACGCGCCCCCCTTCAGCGGAACAACCCGGCCGGAGCCCTGCGCGTAAACCGCGTCAACATAGCGCACGTTGTAGCCGGCGCCCTTACCCCCGATGTCGATGACCAGACGATCGTAGCAGTCGTGCTGACCGGCCCGGACAGCAGCGATTGGCGCGCTCGTCATCAGGGAGTTGGACTTGTCAAGCGAGCCCCAGGTAATCCCGCAGTAGGGGGCGGCCGTCGCGGGGCCCGGTACCACGAGCCCCAACCCGGCCGCCAGCACGATCGCCGCCAGCCAGGCATAAATTTTTTGCATGTTGCATCGCCTTCTCGATTGCATAATGAGTAAAAGTATGATAATCCCGGTTTGCCCGTCGGTCCATGCTCCCGTGCGTGACTGTCGAACCTGCCGCATAATATAGGAGACGACAGCGCAGGTGACGCGGCTCACATCAATCCGAACTGGCCTCCGGCGTTGCCACCGCGTGGAATGGACCACCCACCAATCAACCCAAGGAGCATTTCCATGAATACCAAACTCAATCCGTACCTTGGCTTTCGTGACACGGCCAGGCAGGCGATGGAATTTTACCAATCGGTATTCGGCGGCGAACTGACACTGAGCACGTTCGGCGATTCCCATGCCAGCGAAGATCCGGCCGAGCAGGACAAGATTATGCACGGGATGCTGGTCACTGAAAGCGGCCTGACACTCATGGGCGCCGACACCCCCGGCAGTATGAGCTACACGCCAGGAGACAACTATTCCGTTTCCCTCAGCGGCGACGACGAAGCCGAACTGCGTCGCTTCTGGGAAGGCCTTTCGGCCGGGGGGACGGTCACGATGCAACTCGAGGCCGCGCCCTGGGGAGATATCTTCGGCATGTGCACCGACAAGTTCGGCGTCAGCTGGCTGATCAACATCGCGGGCAGCACGCCCTAAGACATCCGCCACCCGGAAGCCGGCGACCGGCTTGGCCGAACGACTCTCAGCTGCGTTTTATTGTCGATATACAAACAAATTCCTGCAGATCCGTGGCTCGAAAGCCGACAGATCAACGGAGGAGACGAGCACTTGAACCGATCCGCGGTCCACGACCCCCGCTCGGTGCGGTCCTGGATCTCCGTCAAGTCCAAGGGGTTGCCGTCAGGGTGAGGCAGGCGGCGGCACCCAGTAGTTTCTTGCCTGTGTCGGTCAGTGGGACGGTGGGTGGACTGTCGTTGTCCCGGGTGCCGGTGCGCCAATCCACGGTATTGGCCAGTTGCTCCTGGCCGGCGATCCGGCCGTAGAGTTCGCTGTTCCACTGCCACCGGACGCCGGGCAGCCCGTCGCTATCGCGTGGCCCAACGTCCAGGATCAGTGTGTCCTCCCAATCCCCAACCTGTTCCAGATGGTCCCAGAACCCGAGGATGCCGCCGTTCTCGTCCAGCGAAGTCACGCTGATATCCAACGCGTAACGGCACCCTTTGGCCGCCTCTGGCTCCAGAAAGAGCGTGACCAGCGGCACCGGAGAATCCGGCGTGGAAAGCTGCTTGGCCTCGGCATTGATGTCGACGGGACAGTAATGCGCAGCGGTCTGTTCGTGCAACAGCACCGGGATGCCGCGCACCGCCAGCCGCACATCGGCCTGCCAGACGCGGTCCTCCAGGTCCGCCGGTACCAGGCCGCGCAGCCCGACTTCCAGCCGCAGGCCGCCGAAGAAGAAGCACTTCAAATTCTGATAGGTTTCCTCGGAATTGACCAGGCCGTACCGGCCGCTGTGCGAACGGTGAACGTAGGCACGGGCCGAACCGACGACATAGGCGTTACGGATGGCCACCAGACCGTCGCTTTGTACTCCCATGACCGCCGAGGAGAGTCCATTGGCGACGGCATAATCCCCCGCATCCGTTCCGACGATGCTCAGCACCCGCGCCGCCGGGAATGGACCCACCATCCGTCGGGGGTCCCACTGCCCGGTGCGCGGATCGACGCCATCATCTTCTCCGGCACCCGCCGGCAGCATGTATTCGCGCATATGATCGGGGCTGAAAATGTTCGATCCGTCGGGCCCGAATTTATCCATCAACCAGCCGCCAACTCCGCCGCCGAGTTGTGGATCGATCCCGCCATGCGGGGTGCCGGCGGTGCACAGTTTGGATACGATCTGTTGCGGGTCCGCCATCAGCCGCTGAAGCGCCGTCCGGCAGATCAGGCCACCCATCGAATGCGCCACGAGGTTGACCCGGGGGTACCCCTGCGTCTTGGACCGCACCAAGGAGATGAAGGCCACCAGTCCCTGTGCCGAGGTTCCGATGTCGTACGGTTTGGGGTCATTGCCGAACGATCCGGATTCCTCGTCGTAGAACCGGTAGATCCACACCGAATCCGGGGGAAGTTCGCCCGGGCCCGTGGAGAGCAGAACCTGCTGCTGGCTGCCGGCAACCCAGACGTGATAGCCCTGCTCATTGAGCAACCGCAGCAGCGGCCCTTCGAACTGATACAACCGGGGCTTGCCCTCCGCTCCGACGCGGATATGCGTCGAGCCCTCATTGAATCCGTAAAACGGGTCGTCCACCGCGACGTCGATGGCGCCCTGGCCCCCCGCGAAGCCACGCACAAAAATGATGGGAAGCCGCTCGTTCAACTGTACTCACCGTCCCGCATCGCCCTCACGTTACGTCATCAGTGTGGCACCGGGCGGCGAAAACGTATAGCAGTTCATGCCTATCCGGCTAGCTCAGCCGGTGCCAACGATTATGGGCACCGTTGAAGTTTGACCATTGTCAGCCGGAGTCCCTGCCGAAACTCGGCGTGTCTCCTAAACGTTTGCCTAACCGGGTAGGCATGCAACAGTTTATGGACTTCCAAACGTTTCCCACTGCGGGTCGTTGACAACCGCCCGGCGGCGGGCCAGCATGGGCGCACACGGGCAGGATGTCCGGAACGGCACGAGGCGGGGTGGGTGGGAGTCATGACGATTCAGGTGCAGGGAACCTCTGCGCGGCTGGTCTACCAATGGGACGACACCATTAACGGCTCCCAGCAGCGCGCGGCAGCCCTGCAAAGTTCCTGTGAGCAGGACTTGACAAGGCTCGAGGAGCTGTTCGACGAGCACAATGGATTCGACTCGGGCAACCGGGCGACGATTTTGGTTGGGGATCCGGGCGGCGGTCTTGCATCTAATTTTGGCTACCACAATGACGGCAGCACCCTCATTACGATTACGGCGTGGTCCGGAGTGAATCCTGCAGCGACGGCCGACACCGGCGTCCGGTTGGAATTCGTGGCCGAGATGTGCGAGGTTATGATGTCCCTGCGCAATTCCCGCAAGGGCGCCAGCTGGAACCCGGGCGGTTCGAACGGTGAGGGACTCTCGCAGTACCTGGCCGAGTTGTTTTACCGGGCCGGCTACTATGACAGCCAGCTGCGGCACGGACCGGGCCGGGTCACCGCCTGGCTTAACGATCCGACTAGGCCGGATTGGGTTACCAGGACCGATCCCGAAGACCAGCAGGCCGGACGATACGGCTGCGCCTTCCTTTTCCTGCACTTCCTGCACACGCAGAAGGGATTCGCCGTCAAGGACATCATCACCAAGGGCGGCCCCACCCTCGAAGACACCTACCGGAACCTCACGGGATCATCGGGCGGCTGGAACGAATTCAGCAATCTGGTCAACCGGTTCTTCCCACCCTTCTTCCCGGCGACCGGTCCAAGCCGAAGACAGATCACCTACGCGCCGAAACGGTGCAATCTGTTTCCCTTGTTCGACGATTACCGCCGCACGTCCCCCATCGGCACCGAGGAGATTGCCGGGTTTGAATCCTCGTCCGCTGGCGGTGTCGTTGTCATCACTCCTGGTTTGCTGTGCCCAAAGGCTGAGTACTCCTGGAACTGGGTTGATCCGAACTCGTATCTGGTGTGCACCGTGCGGCCGACGGGCTTCGGCAATCCCGTCGTTTCGTGGGTGATCGACGGTACGGACGTTGCCGGCGGCGGATCTTTGACCGTTTCCGGACCGGTTGACCTCGACCGGGCGGACCTGCCGGGCCAGCCGGACAGGTCCGTCGGGACCATGACCTTCTCTACTTCGGTCTCCGACGTTTCCGACTTTACGGGTGCGGCGCTGCGGCTCACGCTGTATCAAACCAATCATCCCGGCACCGAGCAGCTGACGGTCGAGACGCGCATCAGCGAACAATACGCCCCCGATGTCCCGCAGTTCGGCAGCGTCAGCTGGACCACCCTGCACAGTCATGGCGTCCGCTACGAGCCGCGGTTCTACGCGGACCGCGATGCCTGCAGAAAGCGTTGGGACGACTTCACCAAAAAGTACATACGGGTCAGGGACATAAACATCCTGCTCACGCTCCCCGACCCCGGACCGGACGAACTCCGCCGGGCAGCCTATATTATTCAGGAGCTGCAGGGCGAGCTCCGCCGCCTGCAGGACGAAGACGCGGAAATGGCCGGTAAGCTCGGCGCCGAGCTGGCGCGCATACTCAATGTCCCGCCGTCGACCCTGCAGGTGCGTGAGGTACCTGAGGTGCGGGAGCAGAACCGCCCGACTGAATAACGCGGCGTCAGGTGGAACTGTGAATGACGTTCCCTTGCGTGCACCTGAAATGCGTGCAGCTGAAGTGCGTGCAGCTGAATCAGATGTTCTACAGGGCGGTTGACGAACACGTATTTTCCGCCGGTCCGCCATCGGTTCTCGCCGCCTACTGGCCGGGCAAAGGTCCGTCACCGCCGGCAGTCGCCGTAGGTATGCGCAAGCTGAAGCGGCACCCGTCCCCCGCGTTTTCCACCTCAATGGCGCCGTGATGAGCCCGAACTATCCCGGCCACCAGGCTGAGCCCCACGCCCGCCCCGCTGAAGGAGTTCCTGCCGCGGCCGCTGCACCTTCGCCATCCTGTGGTGAACAGTTTCGGCAGGTCCTCAGCGGGGATCCCGCCGCATGCGTCCTCCACCACCACCGTGGCCCAGCCGGGCTCCGTGTTCACCGCGATGTACACCGTGCTGCCATGCCTGGTGTACATCAAGGCATTCATCATCACGTTCCGCACGGCCCGACCCAGCGAGGCACCATCGACCGCAGCGAGAGTGGACTGCACGCCGTCCCCGTTGACTTCGATGTTCCGCCGTTCAGCCAGCGGCGCCAGATCCGCGATGGCGTCACTGACCAAGTCGTACAGATCCATGGTCTCCCTCGTGACCACCATTGTTCCCGCTTGGAACTTGGAGAGCTCCAGCAGATCGTTGACCAGCACCGCCATTTCGTCCACCTGGGCAATGATTTTGTGGTGATAAGCGGAAACGTCGGTCGCCATGCCGTCCTCCAGAGCCTCCGCCATGGCGCGCATGCTGGCCAGCGGTGTGCGCAGGTCGTGCGAGACCCAGGCGACCAGTTCCCGGCGCGCGGCTTCGGCGGCTGTTACCCGGCGGCGGGATTCCTCCAGCTTTTCGCTGGTGGATTTCATCTCCGAGGCCAGGGCGGTCAGCTCGGAGCTGACGTTACGCGTTGGCGCCACGGTTTCGCCGCGTCCGATGCTCCGGGCGGCGCTGACCAGTGATCGGGTGTTGCGGGCAACCCCCAGTCCCAGAACGACGGCGACCGCGACGGCCGCGACCGACGCGATGCCCACGATGTACCACATCACCTCAAGGTCGTGGGCGGAAATAAACATCGCGTTAAATGCACCGATCATTCCCGCCACCATGATGCCTACGGCGGACACCACCACCAGACAGATCTGGACAACGATGGAGGAGCGGCGCAACAACCATTGAAGGAACACCGTGACGGCACCGATTGTGACTGCCCACAGCACAACCAGACGCACAATGGTCACCAGATCGTCAGCTGACATCAGGGGCACTCGCTGCCGCCGTGGAGGGGTCAGCCACGCCGGCGTCGAACCGGTACCCGACTCCCCATACTGTTTTGAGCAACTCCGGTTTTGTTGGGTCTCTTTCGATTTTCTCACGGACCCTGCGCACGTGCACTGTCACCGTGGAGAGGTCCCCAAAATCCCAGCCCCAGACTCCGCGGATCAGCTGTTCCCTGCTGAAAACCTGATGGGGACGGCGCAGGAAAAATGCCAGCAGATCGAATTCCCGCACCGTCAGAACCAACGGCCGGCCGTCAGAGGTGATGATTCGGGCCGACGGATTCAGGGCGAAACCGGCCAGTTCCACCGGCGGCTCCGGGCTGAATTCCTTGATGCTTCGCCGCATTACGGACTTGACCCTCAGGACGAGCTCGCGTGGTGAGAAGGGCTTGGTGACGTAATCGTCGGCCCCCATTTCGAGGCCCAGAATGCGGTCATCCTCCGTCGCCAGCGCGGTGAGCAGAATGATGGGCGTGTCCATGGTTTCGCGGATTCGTCTGCAGACTTCCGCCCCGTCCAAGCCGGGTAGCATCCTGTCGAGAATGATCAGGTCGGGGGAATGCGTCTTGGCCAGATGCAGCGCCGTGAAGCCGTCCGCCGCTATGTCCACCAGAAAGCCGGCCTGAGCCAAATAACCGCGGACCACACTGGCGATCATCTCCTCATCCTCCACCAGGAGAATACGGCGCCCGCCAAGATCGCCCGGGGTGGCGGAATACTGTGTGGTGTTCACTCGTCCAGCATATGTTCGCGGACCCTTGCTGAGCTGGGTCCAGGAGCCTGTACCCGGATTCGTCCCGGTTTCGTAAGGAATTCGATGGGCACCGGGACCGAGCATTCTTCTAGGGTCAAGGGGTGAGCAACTTGTTGATTCCGCCGGTCGCTGCCGGCTCCCCGGGGACCGCGACCGTTCCGGCGGTTCGGGCATGAAGCTCACCGTTGCCGTGATCGCCAAAGCGTGTGTCCCCGGCAAAGTCAAGACCAGGCTGACGCCGCCGCTGGCGGCCGGGCAGGCCGCCGTGCTGGCGCAGATCAGTCTCAGCCAGACGCTGCATACCGTGCGGGGCGTGCCCGCCGGACGCCGTCTGTTGGTCATGGACGGGACGCCGCTGAGCCACGACGCTGCCGGCTTCGACGTCGTTGCGCAGGGCTCCGGCGGACTGGATGAACGGCTCGCGGCCATCTGCGACATGGCCGACGGCCCGCTGCTGATTCTGGGCATGGACACGCCGCAATTGACGCTGGCTCTGCTGTCGCCGCTGCTCGAAGACTGGAGCCGGGCCCGGCCCCACCATCACGCCTGGCTGGGACCGGCGAATGATGGCGGCTTCTGGGCCCTGGCCTTGTACGTTCCCGTCGGTAATCTGATCCGGGGCGTGCAAATGTCCACCCGCCACACCGGCCGGGACCAGCTGGCCCGGCTGCGCCACGCCGGCCTCGACGTGGGCCAGTTGTGCGCCCTGAGCGATGTCGACACCTTTCCCACCGCCCTCGAAGCCGCGGCGGATTGTCCCGGGACTCCGTTTGCCGCCGCCGTGCTGGACGCGGCGGGCGCGGTCCTTCGGGATCACCGAATTTTCCCGCGTGATGATGCTTTCCGGGAGGACATAGCATGAACGCAGTCACCAGCCGGGCCGGAACTTCCGCCCAATACCGTAACCGGCAACTTTTCGGCCAGGGTGCCCACGAACCGTATGCCTGGGCGCTGCGCCACGGGCTGGGCACGCTGACGTTGCGCCCGCAGATGGAAGGCTCAGGCATCGGGCCCGTCCATTTCAAGGTGCAGGACTGGTGCGCGCCGGCCAGCAGCGGCGAAGTGGCGCTGCTCCGTGCCTCCCGCGGGCCCGTCCTTGACGCGGGCTGTGGCCCGGGGCGGATGCTGGCGGCTGCCTCTGCCCTCGGCCTGATAGCCGTGGGTGTGGATACCAGTATCGAGGCCGTCACTCGGGCCCGGTCCCGGGGCGCCGTGGCACTCAACCTCTCTATCTTCGATCCGTTGCCGTACGAGGGCTTCTGGGGCACGGCATTACTGCTGGATGGAAACATCGGGATTGGCGGCGACGTTCCTTCCCTGCTGCGGCGGGTGGCGCAACTGGTGCGCGCCGACGGCAGCGTCCTGGTCGAGGTCGATCCACTGGAGACCCTGGATATCAGCTATCCGGCCGTACTGCACGGAGCCGGCAGTCGCCCCAGCGATGCCTTCCCGTGGTCGCGCGTCGGTTCAACGGCCTTGGCGTGCCACGCGGCCGCGGCTGGCTGGCGAATCGTGAAGATTAGCGTCATTGATTCGACCAGCCGCCCTGGCGCAAACGTCAGCTGTCCAACCGGCAGGAAAGCCTCAACCGGTAGCGCCGGTGCACCCACCACCGTGGTTGAGGACCGGCTGGTGTGCCGGTTGGTGCGCCGGGCATAACGGTCGACGGCGGCAGCCGGCTGCAGCCGTCAGCACCTCGAGCGCCGGCAACGGCTCAGTGGCAGCGTTGCCGCCTCGGCAACGCTGCACGTCGTATTGGAAGGCCCTAATCGTTGATCAGGTGAGCGGAGCCGGTGACCGGCTCACAGCCGATGTGAAACTGCGCACCCAACAATTTCGGCAGACGGGACCGCAGGCCAAACCTGTTCAAACTGGAAAATCCGCTATTCGATGCCGTGGGACGGGTAATCTGGCGCATTGACGCCGCTACGTCACCGGAGGGTCCGCCGTCTGCCAGCTGATGTAGCTGACCTGTGCGACCGTCGCGGCGCCGTAGCGGCACCGTCGTCGGTGAAATGATAGGGCGGTGGAGCAAACAACCCTGTTGAATCTCGGCCCGGTGAGCTGGATCCTGCTGGCAGTACTGCTGGTTTGCGCCGCAGCCATCTGGCGCTTTGCCCTGCACCGGCAGTTCCATGACGTGCTGCTGGCCGGGCTCAGAGCCTTGCTGCAGCTTGCTGTGGTGGCGCTGCTGATCTCCCAGTTGTCCAGACAACCGGCCCTCGCGCTCCTGTTCGTTGCGCTGATGTTCCTGGTGGCTGCGTGGACGTCCGGGCATCGAATCGCGCCCGCAGGGCGTTGGTGGCTTGCCTGCATACCCATTGCCGCCGGCGTGCTGCCAACGGGAGCCCTCATGGTCCTTTCCGGAGTGCTGCCGTGGAATGCGTTGGCGCTGATAGCCGTGTTCGGACAGCAGATCGGTGGGGCCATGTCCACCACGACGCTGGCAGGCCGCAGGATCGAAGCCGAGTTGACGGGCCGCCGCGGTGAGGTCGAAGCCGCTGTGGCCCTTGGCTTCACGTGGCCCGCGGCCAGGCTGCTGATGGCCCAGCCGATCGCCGGTGAGGCCGTCGTGCCCAGCCTGGATCAGACTCGGACGGCGGGGGCGGTCACCCTTCCCGGCGCCTTTGTTGGCCTCATCCTCGGTGGTGCCAACCCCCTCGACGCCGGACTGATCCAACTTCTGGTGCTTATTTCGCTGCTCGCCGTGAACACGTCGGCGGCATGGCTCACGCTCGCCCTGAGCAGCCGAGGAGCCTGGCATCCGGAACCGTCCGAGCCTCTCGGGGCGGGCGTGGGTGCTGAATCGTGAGTGCCGACGCTAAAGGACCTGCGTCCGGTTGGCTACGGTTTTGCCCGGGCGAAACGAATGTGCGCGACGGATTCGGACCCGACGAACTCGACGCATTCATAGCCCCTAGGGCCGCCGTCGAGGTTTTCAAACAACCTCTCGCCGCTGCCCAGGAGAAGGGGCACCAGGACCAGATGCATTTCGTCGATCAGGGCGGCACGCAGGTACTCCTGAACGGTGGCAGCGCCGCCGCCGAGTCTTACGTCCCCACCATTGGCGGAGTTACACGCCCTCTCAAGCACCGCTTCGATTCCGTCGTCAACGAAGTGAAACACCGTCCCGCCCCGCATGTCGATTGATGGGCGCGGATGATGCGTGAGGACAAATACCGGGTGGTGGTACGGCGGCTCGTCCCCCCACCAGCCGGTCCACTCATTGCTGTTCCAGGAGCCACAATCATGGGACCGAACATGTTCCGTCCCATGATTGTGGCACCGATTCCCTTATCACCTTCTGCCAGGAACCCGTCGTCGATGCCCGTGGTACCGCCGTCGAGGCCCTGCATTTGACGGCCGTAGCGGGTTGCGAACACCCACTCATGCAGCCCGGCACCACCCGCACCCAAGGGATTCTCCAGGTCTTGAGCCGGGCCGGCAGCATACCCGTCCAGCGAGATGGCAAAGTTATGCACACGCAGTTTCGGTACAGTGCCTCCCCTATCCACAGTGCCTCCCCTATCCATGGCGACCACCGCCGGCTGACCCCGGCGCGGAGGATTGATCGGTTCCTACAGGAGGACCCTACGCCCGGCGCGGGCCAATCTACAGGGCCTGGACCAAAAACAAGCGGCTTAACCCGCGGAACGGTCCACATCCTTGCGGGTAAGCGCGAGGTATCCGACCAGGACGAGGATCACCGCCGACAAGCCAAGACTCACAGGTCCGGCACCCCAGTTGAGCCCACCCCGCTGCTGCGATACGGCCATCCAATCCGCAAAGGAAGCGCCGAGCGGTCGGGTCACGATGTAGGCGGACCAAAAGGCCAGGATGGGATTCAGCCGGAATCGACGGTGCGCCACGGCGGGGACCGCGATCACGATGGTGAACATCATCCCCGAGCCGAGGTACCCGAGGTTCAGCGACATCGCGGTCATGTCCCCCACGGCGGTGCCCAGCGCGAAGGTGATCAGAATGGACGCCCAGTAGTAGCCTTCGCGGCGTCGGGTGTGGATGCTGTGGATCGAGAGCGTCTTCTCGCTGCGGTGCCAGAGCAGGAAGACAGCCAGCAGCGCGATCGAAAAGAAAACGGTGGAGGCAACGTAGGGAATGTCCAACCCGATGTGCAGGACATCGGCAGCCATGGTGCCGAAAACGCTGACCATGACGACTGCGGGCCAGTAGATCCACGCGACATAGCGCCGCACCGCGAACTGCAGGACCAGTGCGGCGGCAAACGCGGCGCCTCCGATGGCCACCGCCGCCAGGGGTGGAAGCTGGTGCACCAGGTAATCCGATGTCGTCTCCCCCATGCCCGTCGTCAGGACTTTGATCAGCCAGAAGTAGACTGTCACGTCCGGTACTTTGCTGGCGGCCCGTCGATATTTGGGTTCACATGAGACCGCGGTGGCCTCCGTCTGTCCCCGTAGCAGCGATTCACCCATGTGCGGGTCCTTCCGGTCTGGCGTAGGCGGCGTCAGTTCGGCCGCAGGGAGTTCCCTTCGGATCTTCCAGCATTGCAGTATTGTCCTGAGGCCATCCTGAGAGACCGTTTGTGCATTTGCCGCCCCTATGCACATTCTTGAGTCATGAATCCGTCCCGCTCCGCGCGCTTTTCCGGTTTCCGCGCGGGCGGCACGAGGTGGGGCGTGCGGAAACGCGCGACGGCGGCGGCCGTCGTCGCCGTCGCCCTGGCCTTGCTTGTCGGCGGGATCACGCTGCTGGTGCTGCTGCAGACATCGCTGATCGCCTCCACCGAAGCCGCCTCCCGGAGCACGGCCGCAGACCTGACAGCGCGGATCAGGGACAACGGCCTGCGCGACGCTGTGCAGTCGCTCCCCGAGCTGGCGCGCAGCGGCGAATATGTGCAGATCATCGGTCCCTCCGATACCGTCGTCGGCTCTTCGGAGACCGCCTCCAGCACCATACCGCTGACCTCCCTGCGTCCGGCAGCCGGCCAGACGCTGACCCAGGACGTCTCCAGTCTGCAAAGCCTGGGGGACCCGGATGATTTCCTGCTGGTCGCGACCGGCGTCCGGCTGAGCGGCGGCGTGTACACCATAGTAGTGGCGGCCACGGTCCAGGTGCAGGTGGACACGGTGACCACGGTCGGCTGGTTTATGCTCGGCGCAACACCGCTGTTGCTGATCATCGTCGGCGTTTCCGTCTGGGTTTTGGTGGGCCGTTCCCTGCGCCAGGTCGAACGGATCCGCGGCCAGGTGGCACTCATCGACGGGCGCCGGCTCGATGAGCGGCTGGACGTTCCGCCGACCAACGACGAGATCCAGGCACTGGCTACGACGATGAACACGATGCTTGATCGGCTGCAGACCTCGGACCGGAAACAGCGCCGGTTCGTTTCCGACGCCAGTCACGAACTGCGCAGTCCGCTGGCCACGCTCAGCGCCAGCGTCGAAATAGCCTCGGCGGATCCCTCCGGCTCTGCCTGGCTGCAGATGCAGGATGTGTTATCCGGAGAGACGGCGCGGATGCGCTACCTGGTGGACGATTTACTGACGCTGGCCAAGGCCGACGACGGCGGACTCCGGACCGCCGCCGAAGACGTGGATCTCGATGACATTCTCGACACCGAGGTCCGCCGCCTGCGCTCCACCAGCGGCCATCACATCATCGTCGACGCAGTGCCGGCCCGAATCACCGGCGACGCGCAGCGGCTCGGGCAAGTGCTGCGCAATGTCTTGGACAATGCGGACCGGCATGCCCGCGCCGGCATCAGCATCAAGCTGATCACCACGCCGGACGCGACGGTTGTGCAGATCGACAACGACGGCGATCCGGTGCCGGCGGCAGACCGGCTGCGGATCTTTGAACGGTTCGTTCGTCTGGATGAAAGCCGGTCCCGCGAAAGCGGAGGCAGCGGGCTGGGGCTGGCCATTGCGGCCGGGATCATGGCCGCCCATCACGGCACGATTACCGCCAAGGAAACCAACACCGGGCACTGCCGGTTTGAACTGGTTCTTCCGCCGCCAGCTCTGCCGTAGCCGCGCTTCCCGCAGGCGCGCGCGGTCCAGAATCCAAGCCGCCGGTCTTCTCAGCCTTTACTCAGCCCGGATCCCTCACACTGTCAGTAAGTGGAACGCCGCGCCGTCACTTCCACCCGTGAGGTGCATCTCTCCTCGTGCCGGGCATGTCTCCACGCGACCGGCATGTCAACGCGCGACCGGCATTTCAACGTGCGACCGGCATTTCAACGTACGACACAGTCAGGAAACTACACATGCATGGCTCCCCGCACCGCGCCTACCCGCTGACACCCCGCTTCCGGTCCTGGTGGTGGCTGGTCCTTGCCGCCGCCGTCGCCGTTCTGACGCTGATCGCCGGACTGATCGCCAAATCCTATGGAAGGACGACTCCGGAAATCGGCGTCGACGTCGCGCTCAGCCACGGCCGCAACGGTGCCCTGACCGGACTCAGCCAGGACATCAATGTCGGGATCGGACCGGTCGGGGCTGTCATCCTGCTGGTCGCCATCTGTCTGCTGCTGCTGATTCTGCGGCGCCGACTGTGGCCGGCCGTGGCCTTCGGTTTGATCGTCAGCGTTGGATGGCTGAGCACGGAGATCGGCAAAATCATGGTGGGCCGGCTCCGGCCACCGGTTGATCTGGTGCATTCACTGGCCCCCGAAACGGGATCCGACAGCTTCCCTTCCGGTCACACAGCCTTTGCCGTTGCACTCGTCTGGGCCTTCGTCGTCGTCGTCGGGCGGACGCAGACGCAAAAGGCCGCGATGCTGGCAGCGGGAATCATATTCGTTGCGCTGGTGGCCTTTTCCCGCCTCTACCTCGGCGTCCACTACCTCAGTGACGTGATTGGATCGGTGTTCATCAGCAGCGCTGCGATTCTCGCCCTGTTGACCCTGTGGACCAACCTTTTGATGCCCCGGAAGACCGCTGCCGCCGAACGCGGTGCGCTGGCTGCCGCACCGGACTGAAGCCTACGGAACGGTCGACCCGCGCCCCGCGGCCAACATTTTGTTCCCATCCCGACCTCTGGAAGTTCCGTCCCGAGGGTGGTAATTTCGGAGCTAAGGAACCAACTGCAGATGGGTTCCACCCGGGATCGGCGTCCCGACGCCGCGCTGCAGGCTGTACCCGATCCGCGTCCGGCGGACGATCAGTTCTTTAGCGAATGATTGAGGGATCCCGATGTTGCTGAGCATGCAAGAGCGCGAGCGGCTGATGATCTATACCGCCGCGAAACTGGCCATGGAGCGCAAGGACCGGGGTCTGAGGCTCAATCTCCCCGAGGCCACCGCGATCATCACCTCCTATTTGCTCGAGGGCGCCCGAAACGGGGACACCGTCGCCGACCTGATGGAGTCCGGCCGCAATGTGCTGCGTCGGAACGAGGTAATGGAGGGGATTCCGGAAATGCTGGGGCAGGTCCAGGTGGAGGCGACCTTTCCCGATGGCACCAAACTGGTGACAGTGACGGGCCCGATCCCGTGAAAAACCCTCAGAACCCCTTCGGTCGGCCAAGCAACCGCCCCGAGCCTGAAGAACAGAACCCGGCCCATCCCAGCGACGACCCCGGCTATGAAAGCAGCACTGCGGGCCTGGACGAAAAAAATAAGCATCCCCATTCGGGGGCAGGCGGTCCCAGCCAGCCGCGGAGGCCCGGCACCGGAGAGCGGCAGGCCCAGCGGCGCAGCGCGGAAGAGAGAATCAGCGCCTACGAACCGGTGGTGCCCGGTGAGGTGCTCTACCAGGAGGAGCCGGTGGAAATCAACGCCGGAGCGGAGGTCACCGTGCTGCGGGTGGAGAACACCGCAGACCGTCCGGTGCAGGTCGGTTCGCACTACCACTTCGCGGAAGTCAACGCCGGCCTGACCTTTGACAGGAAGGCCGCCTGGGGAAAGCGGCTGAACGTTCTGTCCGGCGGTTCAATGCGCTTTGAACCCGGGGCAGCGGAAGAAGTTGAGCTGATTCCCATCGGCGGCAAGCGCATCGTGCTCGGGCTGCGCGGGCTGTGTGGAGGGAAACTCGATGACTAAGATCCCCCGCTCCGAATATGTCGCTTCCTTCGGGCCCACCACCGGAGACCGCATCCGGCTGGCCGACACCAACATTTTCATCGAAGTGGAAGAAGACCGCTGCGTCGGCGGGGATGAGGTGGTATTTGGCGGCGGCAAGTCGGTACGCGAGTCCATGGGGCAGTCCGCCGCCACCCGTGCCGAAGGCACACCGGACCTGGTCATCACGGGCGTCGTCGTGCTGGATCACTGGGGTGTAATTAAGGCCGACGTCGGCGTGCGGGACGGGCGCATTGTGGCCCTGGGCAAGGCCGGCAATCCGGACACCATGGACGGCGTGCACCCCGATCTGGTGATCGGGCCGTCCACCGAGATCACGTCGGGCAATGGCATGATCCTGACCGCCGGCACCATTGACACGCATGTGCACTTTGTTGGTCCCGACATGTTCGCCGTAGCGCTGCAGTCGGGCACCACCACTGTCGTCGGCGGCGGCACCGGACCCACGGAGGGTTCCAAAGCCACACTCGCCACTCCCGGAGCCTGGTGGCTGCAGCGCATGCTGGAGAGCATGGATCCGTGGCCGGTAAATGTGCTTTTTCTTGCCCGCGGGAACACCATGTCCCACGAGGCGATGTGGGAGCAGCTGCGCGGGGGTGCCGGCGGGTTCAAGGTGCACGAGGACTGGGGCGCCACGCCGGCCGTCATCGATGCGGCCCTGCAGGTGGCTGACGCGGCGGGCGTTCAGGTTGCGGTGCACAGCGACACGCTCAACGAGGCTGGTTTCGTGGAGGATCTGCTCAAGGCTGTCAACGGCCGCACCTTCCATTCGTTCCATACCGAAGGAGCCGGCGGCGGGCACGCCCCGGACATTATCCGCATTGCCAGCGAGCCTTACGTCCTACCGGCGTCGACCAACCCGACGCGGCCGTTCACCCGCAATACCATCGACGAACACCTGGATATGGTCATGGTGGCCCACCACCTAAACCCGCAAGTTCCCAACGATCTGGCGTTCGCCGAAAGCCGCATCCGAGCGGGGACCATCGCGGCCGAGGACGTTCTGCAGGATATGGGTGCCCTGTCCATCATGTCCTCGGATGCGCAGGCCATGGGCAGGATCGGCGAAGTTGTGATCCGCACTTGGCAGACAGCCCACCGGATGAAACAGCTGCGCGGATCCTTGCCGGGAGACGGCCGCTCGGACAACCACCGGGCTCGGCGGTACGTCGCCAAATACACCATTTGTCCTGCCATCGCCCATGGGCTTGAGAAGGAAATCGGTTCCATCGAACCCGGCAAAATGGCCGATTTGGTTTTGTGGCAGCCGGCCCTGTTCGGTATCCGCCCCACCATTGTCTTCAAAGGCGGGATGGCTGCAGCTGCCGCGCTGGGCGATCCGAACGCCTCCATCCCCACCCCGCAACCGGTGATGGAGCGGCTGGGTTTCAACGCCTTCTCACCGGCAGCCGCGTCGACCTCCATCGCCTTCGTCGCACCGGCAGCGATCGAGGACGGCCTGGCCGGCCGACTTTCCATCCGCCGTCGGCTGGTGGCGGTGGAGAACGTGCGCGGACGGAAGAAAACAGACCTGCCCGAAAACACGGCCATGCCGCGCATTGAAGTGAACCCGAACACCTACGCCGTGAAGGTGGACGGCGAGCTCATTGAGCACGAACCGGCAATGGAGCTACCCATGACCCAGAAATATTTCCTCTTTTGACCGGCCAGCAGACGGTTTCTGTCTCCGCCTACGGCGCGGCCGAGGGCTCTCTTTCCGCCCTGCTGCTGCTGGCCGACGGCCGATTCCCCACCGGAGGACACGCGCACTCGGGGGGCTTCGAACCAGCTGCAGGAGTGGACGGCCTGAACGACGTCGCCTCCTTGGAGGCCTTTCTGCGCGGGCGGTTGGGTACGGTCGGGCTGGTGTCCGCAGCGTTCTCGGCCGCCTCCTGCCGCATTTTTGGAGCCGAAGTCGTCCCCGTGGTGGATCCGAACTCCGACGGCAGCACCGCCGCCCAGCTGGCCCGTCTTGATGCCGAATATGACGCCCGCACCCCCTCCCCTGTGCTGCGGACGGCCTCACGGCGGCTCGGCCGATCGCTGCTGCGCGCCGGCCGGTCCGTGTGGCCACATCCTGGCCTGGACCGGATGGTTTCGCTGCCCGGCAAGGGCCCGCACCAGCCGATCGCCTTTGGCGCCGTCGCCGCTGCGGCGGGCCAGCCGCCGCGACACGCAGCCTTGGCCGCTGCCCACGAGGCGGTGGCCGGCCCCGCTACCGCCGCCATCCGCCTGCTGGGCTTGGATCCCTTTGATGTCAACGCGGCGCTGGCACGGCTGGCCCCCGCCGTCGCCGATGTGGCCGGCCAGGCCGCCTCCTGCGCCCATGCTCCGCCGGCCGATCTACCCGCCACTGCCGGCTACCTTCTTGATATTTTCGCCGAACTGCACGCCACCTGGGAGGTGCGTCTCTTTGCCAGCTGATGAATCCACCGGCCACCATCACGGACACAACGGACACGGACGCGATTATGATCACGGACCTGATTACGCGCACGGCCACGGACCCGATCAGGCCGGCGGTCCTCATCGCGGCCACGGGCCTGGTACCGGATTGGAAGACAGCCGGGAAGGGGCCACGACGCTGCGAGCCACTCCGGAGCACATCCACGTCGATGAAGAGGAACCTCTTTCGCGCCACGCGCATCCCCGGCGCGGGCTGCGGATCGGCATCGGCGGACCAGTCGGGTCGGGCAAGACGGCGCTCGTGGCGGCGCTCTGCCGGACCCTGAGCTCCGAGTTGGAGCTGGCGGTCGTCACCAACGACATCTACACCACCGAAGACGCGGATTTCCTGCTGCGCAACGGCGTGCTGCCGGCCGAAAGAGTCACCGCCGTCGAAACGGGCGCCTGCCCGCACACCGCCATCCGGGACGATATTTCGACCAACCTCGAGGCGATCGAAGAACTGGAGGATAAACTGCCCCCGCTGGATCTGATCCTGGTCGAAAGCGGTGGCGACAACCTCACCGCCACGTTCAGCCGGGGCCTGGTCCACTACCAGATCTTTGTCATTGACGTCGCCGGCGGAGACAAAGTTCCGCGCAAGGGCGGTCCTGGAGTCAGCACGTCGGATCTGTTGGTGATCAATAAGACCGATCTAGCCTCAAGGGTGGGAGCCGACCTTAGCGTCATGAACCGGGATGCGCGGGCCAAACGGGGAGATCTGCCCGTCCTTTTCACGTCTCTGACGGAGGATCCGACCGCCCGGACGGTGGCTGACTGGGTCCGGGACCGGCTCGCGGAACACCGGGATTAGTGCGTGCCCACGCCGCTGTGGCGGCAGAGCGCGTCTATACTGCTGAGGGCATGGCGCGCACGCGGCTGGTCAGGTTGCGTTCCCAGGCTCCCCTATCCCTGCACCCAAATCTCCTGGCGCTGCCCCTCCGGCTGCGGCATTGGCTCCGGGATCCGCGCTCCGGTGTGAGCGTGAGCCTTGCGGCCGGTGCCGCCGGACCGCTGGGCGGGGACCGGCTGCGACTTGATATCGACGTGGCGGAGGGTGCAACCCTGATGCTCAGTGCCGTTGCGGCGACGGTTTTGCTCCCCGGTCCACACGCTGAGGAGTCGCGCAGCATCGTCAACATCCGCGTCGCCGCCGGAGCTGCGCTGCTGTGGTTTCCCGGTATGCAGATTGCTGCCGAAGGCTGCCGCCATAGCACCGTCACCCGGGTGGAGCTCGCACCGGACGCCCGACTACATATGAGGGAAGGGCTGATTCTGGGCCGGCACGGGGAACGGCCCGGCGAATTCCGGCAGCGCCTGCGGATCACTCAAGGTGACGTCCCGCTTTATGACCAAGAACTTGCCGTCGGGGCAGGTACCCCCGGCTGGGAAGGATCCGCCGTAACGGGGGGACGCCGGGCCCTAGGGGCCGTGATCACGGTGGACCGCGACGAAGACCGGATGACATCCTTCGGCACCGCGGTGTCTCCCGCATTCCCCGACACTGCCGTGCTCCGGGTCAGCGAACGTTGTGTCGTCATCACCAGCGTGGCCCCGGACGCCCTTGCACTGCGCCAGCGGCTGGATGCGGCCCTTTGGCAGACAGACAACTGCGCCCGCACTGCCCAGGACGAACGGAACGAGACCGCAGTTGCGGCGCCCGTCGGATAGCGGCTTTCCCACCTGCCCGGCGCTGGTAGCCGGATGGCGCCGTCGTCCGACACCACATGGTCCCAAGGATTCGTGAGACCATGCTGAAATAGAAGCATGCGTACTGAAATCAGGCGAACGGATGCCTCGGCCCGCGACTACTACCGGCTCCTGACCGCATTGGTCGTGCCGCGACCCATTGCCTGGGTTTCCTCCACCTCGGCGGAGGGCATCGACAACATCGCCCCCCATTCGTTCTACACGGTTGCCTCCGTCGAGCCGCCGGTAATCCAGTTCACCTCGGTCGGCGCCAAAGATACGCTGCGGAACGTCGAAGAGATCGGTGAGTTCGTCGTTCATCTGGCCTCGGAGGACCTGTTCGAGCAAGTGAACGCTACCGGCACCAACTTTCCTCCCGAGATCAGCGAATTCGACGCCGTCGGCCTGACCAGAGAGCCGAGCCTGACCGTGCGGCCGCCGAGAATCCGCGAAGCGGCGGCCGCCCTGGAATGCAGGCTGCACCGGATCATCCCGGTGGGCGACTGCCATCTCATTCTGGGCGAGGTCATGCATGCCGCCATTGCGCCCGGCATGTTGGACGGGAGCCATCCGGTCTTGGCGCGGCTCAAGCCCTTGTCCCGTCTGGGCCTGAATGAGTGGGGCACCACCGGCCAGGTACTGAACCGGAAGCGGATCCGGTGGCAGGACTGGCCGGGGGATTTTGCCGGCGACGCCACTGCCAATCCTGGCCGGTGACGCCGGCACTGTTGGTCCAGCGGCAGCGTTGGTCCAGCACAGCGTTGGTCCAGCAGCAGTGTCGGTCCAGCGGCGGCGTTGGTCCAGCGGCGGCGTTGGTTCAACAGCAGTGTCGGTCCAGCAGCTCAGCGGCCGCTGACCGGCGTCGGGCTGAAGTTGTCTTCCCAGATGGCCCGGGAACCCGCCTCCCCGATCAGCGCCGGATCCGCCACGACGAAAAGCGCCACCACCCAGGGCAGAAGCGTGCCGGCGAGGTCCGCGTCTGCCCGAATCAGCACCGTCCACAGGGCGGACAGCGGCACAAGAACCACCACGGCATGGTCGAGCAAAATATGCACCGGCAGGCCGTTGATTTCATAATCCATTTCCGCCGCTCCTTCGTGTGGGCGCAGCACGGCGGGCCGCCGGGCGGCCCTCCGGCACGGCCTCCCGTCCGCGGCTGCGGGCTTGACCGCCCGGCACCGCGGTGACGCGGGACCGTCAACAGGACGCTGCTAGCCCTCGAAACGGAATAGCGGTGTAATTGGTTCACACCCCAAATGAACCGCGGGGGCGCCGGCATCGTCATCAGGGCAGGAGGTTGTGATGCCCGCGGAACCGTCGGAACTGTTGCACTCATTGCATGATGCGCACGCGCCTGCGCTCTGGCGCTTCGTCGTGCACCTGACCAATGACCGGGCCTTGGCCGACGACGTCGTGCAGGAAACCCTGCTGCGCGCCTGGCAGCGGCCCGAGGTGATGGCGCGGCCGGAGCCCGCGCTGCGGGCCTGGCTTTTCACGGTGGCCCGGCATCTGGTCATTGATGACCGGCGCAGCGCCCGGCAACGGCATGAATTCGGAATGGACCGGCCGCCGGAAACAGGAATGGCCGATCAGACGGACAAGGTGCTGGACGCCTGGCTGATCGCCGATGCGCTGGCCGGGCTGTCCAAGGAACATCGGGAGGTCCTGCTGCACTCGTATTATCAGCGCGAATCGACGGCCGAGATGGCCCTGAAACTGCAGATTCCCGAAGGGACGGTTAAGTCCAGGCTGCACTACGCCCTGCGCGCCATGCGGCTTTCCCTGCAGGAGAGCGGGGTGACCCGGTGATCCCCGTCGAGCCCGACAAATACCGCGAATGGGACGCCGCCTACGTCCTGGGCTCCCTGGTTCCCGCCGAGCGGGCGGCATACGAACGCCATCTGGCGGGGTGCACCCAGTGCCGCACGGCCGTCGCCGAACTCGCCGGGCTGCCCGGGCTGCTGGCCGAAGTGGCACCGGCGGACGCGCTGGCCAGCGTGCCGCGGGAGGGTGCGGAGGTTCCGCAGAACTTATTGACCGGTCTGGCCGGAAAAATACGACGGCGGCGCTTCCGGACAAGGGTGGGCATGGCAGCGCTGGCGGTCGGCATCAGCACCGCCTCGGTGGGCGTGACACTGGCCGTCACCCCGCCGCCGTCGGCCGTGGTGGTGCAGACCCAGGCTGCCGCCGTCACGCTTGACTTTGCGTCCGTCGTCGCCGGCCCGATCAACGCCGTGGGTACACTCACCTCCCAACCGTGGGGAACCCGCCTCGACTGGACCTGCACCTACTCGCTTGCATCCGGGCCCACGTCCAGGCACTATGCGTCACCGTCCGGGCTATCGAAAGCGTCCGGGCTCCCCGAACCGTCCGGGCTCCCGGACGCCGTCGCCCCGGTTTATGGATATACCCTGATGGTGATCGACCGCCGTGGAGCCGAAGTTCAGGTGGCCAGCTGGACTGCGGGCCCGGGCACCCGGGTCACGCCCACGGCGACCACCAGCATCGTGGCCGCGGACATTGCCCGGGTGGAGATCCGTTCGGCCGGCGGGGAAATCCTGCTCGCAGCCGAGCCGTAGCCTAGCGCCCCCGCCAGCGCGAGGTCGTGCCGGGCTCATCCGGGCCCGGCACGCCCCGTGCGGCTCAGTACCCGGATGACCCGGTCTGCGCCGGCGCCACCTTCGACCCCTCCGGTGTCACCGCCCACCAGATTCCGCCGACGCCCTGACCCTTCACATCGCCGGCAGCGCTGTCTTCGGCGTAGGTGTAGACCGGCAACCCGTTGATGGTCACCTGCAAAGTCCCGTCGCTGCGGGTGATGGTGCCGACCTTCCCCTGCACACCGGTGACCACCGGGGCCGCCGAAGCTGCCGATACCGCCGGCCACGCGGCGAGGCAGCCGGCGCTGCAGGCACTCTTGCCGGTGTTAGGCGTGTCCTTGTCAAAGAAATAGACGGTCATGCCTTTCCCATCCACGACAACGGTGCCAAGGGACGTGCTTGCGGTCTTAAGGTCAGAGGCTGTGGACACTCCCGCCGACGACGACGGCGGCATGCTGGCGCTTGCTCCGGCACTGGTTTCTGCGGATGGCGCAGCGATGGACTGGCTGGTGGACGGCGACCCGGCAGGCGGGGACGACGTCGCCCCGCACCCGGTCAGCGCGGCCAGCCCTACGGCAGCGACAACACACACCAATCCTGTTTTCCTGTACATGACCGATTCCTGACTCCTCGTGGCCCGTGACCGGGATTTACCGGTCACGCCTTCCACGTTGCAGGGTGCTGAGAGGTTCATTCCCCCGGCCGTGTCACTCCTACCACCGACCCGCGGCCCCCCATCCAGTCGGCTCCTCGCCGGATGGATTTGTCAACGCTACGAAGAGCGCCTGTAACGTGACGCGTTCACTGCCCCGTCCTGGCAGCCCTGCAGGCCTACGGCAGACCGACCGTGGCGTATTGCATGTTGTGGTCGGAGGGGAAGACGCCGATATAGTTGCCGTTCGTGTCGATATTGGCCACGTTTTCGTATCTTTGAACCCGCATTTTTGAAGTGAAGATGTAGTCGATGTACGTTCCAAGCTGACCTGTGGGGAAGGCCCGGGCCAAGCGCTGGTAACCGTTCCAGCTGTTGATGTTGGCGTTGATCACCGTTTCCGCCGTCGCGTCGCCGCTGGGGTAGAAGCTCTTGTACGTGTTGCCGAGCGGGTCTATCAGACCGGTGCCGACAAAGACGTCATAGGCGGAATTGGTGGGTTCAAGCCATTTGCTGGAATTCATGTCGCCGACCATGATGACCGGCAGGTTCGCCGCGTTCTGCTCGTGGATGACGTCCATGATGGCCTGGGCCTGTTGCGCCCGCAGTTCGTTGTAGCCGTCGGCCTTGGTCACTTCCAGGTGGGTAGTGCCATAGAAGAAATGCTTGCCGGAAGAAAGCTGAATGACCTCAGCCCATGCCACATATCTCTCATTTTTTGCCGGATCCAGGAAGGGCAGCTGCTGGGACCCGGACCGGACGATTTTCACTTTATTCGGGTTGTAGAAGATGCGATCCCCTTGGGAGGCGCCCTGGTCCATGTACACGCAATCGGTAGGTGTTTGGGGATCCACGCAGTTATTGCGCTTGTCATTGGTCAGCTCATACGGCGCCCCCGCCGCGTTCAGCCTCTGCTTCAGGTCCTCGAACTGGGAAAGACCGCCAGGAGGGGAGTCTGCGAGCCATCCCTGGGATGCCTCCTGAATGCCGATGATGTCGGGCATCTTCGATGTGATGGTCGCCACCACAGCGTCCCTGCGGACCACCCATGGGTTGACGTCGGGGTTTAGTTCGTTATCGCCGATGCAGTTCGCGCACATGATGTTGTATGAGGCCACGGTCAGCGGGTTGTTCACTGCCGCCAGGACAGGGGCAAGACCGGTTGTCACCTTGAGGATCGGTGAGTACGAGGTAATCGTGCTTCCGTCCAAGTTAATGGCCCGCACCTGGACGTAATAGGTGGAGGCCGCGCTCAGTCCCCGGACTTCAGCAGACGTCACGGTGTAGCGGGTGTAGGCGGCGGAACTCATATCAGCGCTCTTGCTGAAAGACAGGCGGTACTCGGGAGCGTTCGGGACAGCGCCCCACGTAAACGAAAGGGTCGTGGGGCTTTGCTTGGTGACCTTTAGACCAACCGGAGGTGCAGGCGGTGCCACGGCTGTTTTAGCCGACACCGCAGGGGAGTAATCAGTGATTCCGTCGCCGTTGGCGTTTGTCGCGCGGATCTGGACGTAATACGTCGTTTCGGGTGTTAGCCCGCCAAAGCTTCCCGTGAGACTGCCGGTGATATTCCGGTATGAAGGAGTACTCATATCGGTATGCGACGAGTACATCAACCGGTACCCGGCGGCGCCTGTCACCGCGTTCCAGGCCATCGTCAGCGAAGTGGGATACTGCGCTGAAGAGGCCAGGCCCGTGGGCGGCAGTGGTTGAATCGGGCCCGTTTTAGCGCTGACAGCGTCCGCGTACCCCGTAAGGTTGGCGCCGTCCGCGGTCAGCGCACGGACCTTGACGTAGTACACCGCCTGAGCGGCCAGCCCACCGATGGAGACACTTGGCCCCGTGGACCGCTTGAACACGGCGTTACTCATATCCGCGTTCGTGGAGTAATACAGACGGTAACCCCCAGCCCCAGCGACGGCATCCCAGGAAACATCGATCCCGTTATACACCTGCCCCGTCGCCTTCAGGCCCGTGGGCGGCAGTGGTTGAATCGGGCCCGTTTTAGCGCTGACAGCGTCCGCGTACCCCGTAAGGTTGGCGCCGTCCGCGGTCAGCGCACGGACCTTGACGTAGTACACCGCCTGAGCGGCCAGCCCACCGATGGAGACACTTGGCCCCGTGGACCGCTTGAACACGGCGTTACTCATATCCGCGTTCGTAGAGTAATACAGACGGTAACCCCCAGCCCCCGCCACGGCATCCCAGGAAACATCGATCCCGTTATACACCTGCCCCGTCGCCTTCAGGCCCGTGGGCGGCAGTGGTTGAATCGGGCCCGTTTTAGCGCTGACAGCGTCCGCGTACCCCGTAAGGTTGGCGCCGTCCGCGGTCAGCGCACGGACCTTGACGTAGTACACCGCCTGAGCGGCCAGCCCACCGATGGAGACACTTGGCCCCGTGGACCGCTTGAACACGGCGTTACTCATATCCGCGTTCGTGGAGTAATACAGACGGTAACCCCCAGCCCCAGCGACGGCATCCCAGGAAACATCGATCCCGTTATACACCTGCCCCGTCGCCTTCAGGCCCGTGGGCGGGGGTGTGCTGACGGTGGTCACCGGTACATTCGCCGCCGACGCGGTTGCTGTCGCCGCCCCGGCACTGGGACCGGTGATCCCCAGGACCAATGAGAGCACGGCGAGCACGACCACTACGGTCCTGTTGCCTGCTCGGCGAGACTTTAGACACTTTGACATATGAGACCCTCGCTTGCCATCGACCGTCAGCCATACCGCATCACTTGCTCAGCAATGGCAGGGAGCTGATTTTTAGGTGCCCAGTACCGAAAGCGCTGACGTTTCCGCTCCCGACAGCTCCAGACATCACCAATCGCGGTTGGAGCCCCCGACCCCATCAACCCCTGCATAGTTACCATCGGCACCATTCGTCCATCCGTTAGCAATGGGAGGGTCCCTTTTCCGGACACAGCGTCGAATAGGATCGGAGCAGTGCCCCTCGCGAAAGGCGGAGTCAGAGATTGAGCGTTCACATTGGTACTTCGGGCTGGAGCTACGACCATTGGAACAACGTTCTCTACCCGCCCGGGACCGCCGCGCGTGACCGGCTCGGATACTACTTCGGGAGGTTCGGAACGGTCGAACTGAACGCCAGCTTCTACCGCTGGCCCCGGGAATCAACCTTCGCTGGCTGGCGCCGCCGCTTGCCGGAAGGGTTTCTACTTTCGGTCAAAGCTCCCCGCGGCCTGACGCACGGCAAAAAGCTCTATGCCCCGGAGGTCTGGATTGACCGGATCGCCCGGTCGTGGCACGAGCTGGGCGATAAGCGAGCCGTCCTGCTGGTCCAACTGCCGCCGGACTTGGAGCGCGATGATGCGCGGCTGGGCTACTTTCTGACCCTGCTCCCGACCTGGGTCCAGGTCGCCGTCGAATTCCGCCACCACAGCTGGAACGACGACGCGGTCTACGCCCTTCTCGAACACCATCAGGCAGCTTATTGCGTCATGAGCGGGGCGAATCTCCCCTGCGTTCTGCAGGCCACGGCACCTTTCGTTTATGTCCGGATGCACGGTCCCGACACCGACTACCTCTACGGTGGTTCTTACTCAGAGCAGGACCTGCGGTGGTGGGCCGAGAGAATCCGACAATGGCAGGGCGCTGGAAAGGACGTGTACGTCTACTTCAATAACGACGGCGGCGGGAACGCGGTCCGCAACGCTGACACGCTCCGAGCCATTCTCGGTGAGGGCTAAAAAAGCCACCGACGGTGAGCCCATGCCGGAGGTCCCGCGCCCGGCGCAGCCCTGTTGCCTCACGTCAATACCTCCGGCAAGCCGGCCGCTGGATTCCCGGTCAACGCCGGCCTACGATTGAACAACTTCATCGTTACTCCGCCTCGGCGGTCCAGCGTTCGGGCACCAACGATCCTCCCCTGGAGGTCTACCAACAAGCGACTACATCCGTCCCTCTCGCAGAGCCTGAAGCAGCAAGAAGAGGGTCGCACGGAGGACTTCGAAGCCACCTTCCGCCAGATGGTCCTTTTCGACTTGGCCAGCGACATGGAGTTCGGCTTTTTCCTGGCCTATTACCGGAATTTCGCCATTCCTTCCGGCGCGCGGACGCTCGTGGCCAACGGGGAAATTCCGGCCCACCCGATGAAACGCTCCATCGACACCGGCGTCGTCATCTACGAACTCATCGCCGGCGGGCTGGACAGTGACCGCGGCCGGCAGATGACGGCACTGCTCAACCGCGTCCACGAGCATGTTCCCGCCAGCGGCGAGGACTTCCTCTACGTGCTCCTTTCCCTCCTCATTGTTCCGATCCGCTGGACTCAAAACCACGGCTGGCGGCCACCGACACAGCTGGAAATAGCCGCAGCCACGCGCTTTTTTGGCGACCTAGGTGCGCGCATGCACATCCCTGACTTCCCTCCCACCTTCGAGGCGGCCGCGGCATTCTTCGATGACTACGAACAACGGAGGGTCGGCCCGAGCGCAGCCGGCAGGACCCTCATCAACGCAACCGTGCAGGTTCTGCAAGGCACCCAACCCCGCTTCCTTCACCCGCTGACGCGTCGGATGATCGCCACCATGCTCGACGACGACAGGATCAACAACGCCCTCGGCTTGCCCTGCAGCCGATGGTGGTCCCGGGCCGCGCTCAATACAGGTCTGGCAGCCCGCAATGCTATCCACCGCCGCCGTCCTGCTGGACCGAGCCCGCGCTTCACCCCCGGCCAGCCCATGGGCGAGATCCACCCCAACGGATATGTCCTGGCCAACATCGGACCGGAAATAGTCATGGAGGCGGGGGCCCGGACCCGGCCTCCAGACGCCGAACTGCACTGATCCGGCTAATTCCCGCCATGATGACGGCGCCGATGCCGACCTGAATAGTGGCCACCACCACGGCGGGCAGGCCGCGTGGTGAGACAAATCGCCGGAGGTAGACGAAAGCCGTGCCGTAACGGGCAGTGGCAAGCACACAGGCCCCTTGTGCGCGAAGCGAGCCGCCGCCGAGGCCGCACCACGGTCCCATCACCACCATCACCCCGACAAAACCGAGAATCAAGCCGCCGATCCGCAAAGTGCGATTGCTGATGCCCGCGGACTGCGGCTTTGGCAGTGCCGCCAACCTGTGCTCCCACTTCCGGCGCAAACGCCGCGAACGACGCCGCCACATCCCCGATTCAACGTCGCTCTATTATGGCAATCATGAAGAAGTTCATCCGGCAGCATCCCTACCTGTATGTGCTGTTTTCCCTGGTCCTGTTATGGGTGGTTGCGTCACTGCTCTTGAGGCTTTTTGGCAGTGAGTGGTCCGAAGCTCTCTCACGGCCCGCTGGCTGGATGATCGTGTACGTCATTTTCTCCGCAACGACGATACGCCAGAGGCAAAGGAGGGATGCCAAACTCAAAGCTGAGGGCAAGACGCTGGCTTACATTCGATACCCGAATGCACTGCTTGGATCATTGAGCAGCACGTGGAACCGGGGAACAGCCGTCCTCAAGCCCGGAAAGATAGAATTCCAAGCAGCAGTCTACGAGTCGCTGGAACCATCTGGGCGACCCACCACGTTCACCGTCATGGACGCAGTCACGGAGACTAAGAAACTACAACTGCGTCAGGCCAAATACATCACCGAAACCGGCCTTCAGACAATGACCTTGAAGACCACCACCACGGACATCGAGATAGCCGCATACCCCAAAACCATTCAGGAAATTCTTCAGGTAGTCCTCGACGGGGCCGAAGAATCCTCCTAGCTGGATGAGAACGCATCCAGTAAACCGGCCACGGCCACTGTGATCATTAAGGCAGGGATGCCGGCTGAGTTCCGGTGTTGTGTTCGCTCATGATGTGGAACGCGGAGACCCGGTCCCTTGCTTCCAGGGCGTAGGCCATGCGGACGTAAAGGTCCATGCGCTCCTCGAGCAAGTCCATTGTGGGTTGGTTGGTTGACGGTCGCAACGCAACGGCGTGCTGTTCCAGAATGTCCAGCAGGCTGAGGAAGACCGTGCGCAGCATGGCATTCGGTGAAACATGGGCCACGCAAGCCTGAAAGCGCCAATTTCCACGCAGGAGTCCGCGCACAACACCGGCCTTCATGGCTGCCCGCATCCGCGCGATCTCTTCACGCATTTTCGCGATATCGGCTGCCGACGAAAACATCACGGCGTCCTCAATCGTCAATGGATCCAACGCGCTGCGCATACGCAACGCGCCGGCGACAACACTTTCCTTTCCGTCCAGCGCCAGCATCTGGTTTCCCAGCCGCACCAAGGGGATTGCCCGGCCGCAAAAATACCCCCGGAACGACGCGCCGCAGAACCGGGGCAGCTTCGTCATCACGTTCTGCATGGCCGGTGTTCCCCTTGGTGGCACCCTCGCTGCCGTCTTCGGAATCTTCCTGATGCCGTTGCGGGGATGGCGATCCATGTTCTGGCTCCCAGCTCTTCCAGGGGCGGGGCTGGATCCTTGTCATCTTCGTCGCACTCGGCGCCGTCACCAACATGGTGACCTGGCTCGGCCTCAATGTTTGGCTGGTGGAGTCCATGAGAACCCTGGGCTTCAGTCTCACCCAGGCACTGATCTTCGCCTTTGTGCTGACTGGTACGGCAGTGGTCTACGCGAAGACCGGTGTCGGCACGCGGATCGGGGAAGGCAAACCGCACGAGACTTTCGACGGCGAACTGTACGTCCGGGAACGCACCATTGTCGCGGACCTGGCGCTGGTGCATGCCCACACGGCTGACTCGGACGGCCACCTTATCTACCGTTACACCGCTCGAAACTTCAACCCCGTCGTCGCCACCGCCGGGCACGTGAGCATCGCTCAAGCCGAGATGATCGTCGCGTCCGGACACCTGGACCCGAACCACATCGTGACACCCGGGGTGTATGTGAAGCGGCTGGTGCACGCCGGCAACCGCCTCAAAGACATCGAACAGCGCACCGTCCGGCCCCGCGCCCCCATCGGCGTTTGATTCCACTTTAGGAGAAGAACTCATGCCCTAGACACGCGACCAAATGGCGGCCATCGCCGCTACTGAACCAAATCACGGCGACTGCGTCAATCTCTGCATCGGAATCCCCACGTTGGTGACGAACAACCTGCCCATCGGTGTGCGGGTCACCCTGCAAAGCGAAAACGGCCTCTTGGGCATGGGCCCGTTTCCGTACGAAGGTGACGAGGACGCGGACCTGATCAATGCGGGAAAGCAGACCGTAACCATCCTACCGGACGGCTCAATCTTCGACTCAGCCACCAGCTGCGCCATGATCCGCGGCGGTCACGTGTTCTGGCCGGCAAACGGCATAGTGGAAGACGGGTCTGGGCCACCTGTTGTTGCCTTAGGATGCGACGGTGTCGATCCGCTCCTGCCGGACCTCTTCATTGATGGTCCGTTCGCCGGTGATGATCTGTTTGCGGATTCTTATCCGCTCGACGGGAACGGTTTCCAGGTGGATCACCGGGCGCTCGGCGTACAGAACCACCTCGTAGTCCTCCTCGCTCAGAACGACACCGTCGACTCTCTGATCGCGGTTTGCGTCGACGATGGGTTCACGCTCAAGACGGAATTCTTCGTGGCTGACCGGCACGGTCAGAGTGACCTCTTCGGTGACGATGTATTTACGCAGCCAAACCTTTTCGGTTTCGTGTGTTTGCGTGCGGACACGCAATTGCTCTTCGGAGCGGGTCGTGGCGCCATCGGGGGTCGGCGAAAATATCTTCTGCTCGTCGGTGGTCACTGGCGGTGTGCCTGCGGCACGGTGGCTGGAATACGTGGCGCTGGGGTTGTATTAGCTGTAGAGCCGGGCCTGTTCCTCCGGGCTGATGCCGCCCTCTGCGTCCATGGGCGGTGCGTCCTTGACCTGGTCTTTGCTGTAGGGCACATGCAGGTCATTGCCTTCCATGGTCGCCTCCACGAGGGGGACGAAGGATTCCGATGTGATCGAGATGCCTGTGCTGACTCGCACCAGGGACGGTTCCCCGGTCTTATCGTCGAGATAGACCTGTCGCACGGAGCCAATTTCGTCTCCGTTGGTTGAATACATGACGCCGCCGCCAACGATGATGGTCTCAATGTCCTGCGTAGTGATCATGGAGCCCTCCTCACGATGGATCCTTCCCTATTGGACCACGGTGCCGGTGGAGTGCACGACGGTTCCGGTGCTTTGCGTGCGCCCGCTGATGTCGATCTGCACTCTGCTGCGCTGCAGTGGTGCCTCCAACGCGCTGGACAGGTCCGGCAAAGTGGACGTCTCGAAGCGTCGGATGAGGTCCCGGACGTCGGCCCTGTCGTTGACCGTCACCTTCAGGGTCAGGTCGGCAGCTTTGGCCGTTCCTCGCAGTAGAGCGGAGGAAGTGACGACGCCGGGTAGGGTATTGACGTGGTTTTCCACGGCCGTGGCCAGCACGGACGGTTCACAGACGGTGAAACCTTCACCGCCGTCATCATGCAGGCGGTAGGCGCCTGCGGTGTTCTTCCTTGGGATCTGGGCGATGACCCACAACAGCCCCAACACACCGATGATGACACCGACGACCAGCATGATGACCACCACCCAGGACGCTGCAAAGACCGCATGCAGATCACCGGTCACGACACGGTCTCCGGACGGAGCCGTGTTGGCGAGGACATGCATTTGTCCGCTGGACTGCAGGAGCAGGGCGACCCCCGCAGCTAGGGCAAGGATGCCCAGAATCGTCAGCCAAATGCGGTTCAGGGTTCCAGCTGTCTGTCTCATCGGAAGCCTTCCTTCAAGGGAGGGGAGATAGTAGCGGACACAATGTCAGCCCTTGGATCGGATCGTGGCGGTCACGCGCGGGACCGGATTCAGCCCCGTTGCTTCCAGTCGGTTCCGGACACTGTCTGTGACCCTGCTGCGCAGATCGCCGGTATCGTGCAGCGGGGTTTGGACGCTCAGATGCACACGCTTGGTGGTCGCCGTCGCCGACGCGCTGCCGACGCCGTCGATCTGCCGGCACTGCGCTTTGGCCAGATGCGCCACCGCGCGGCGGGTCATCACGATTTCCTGCTCCTGCACCCGCCCGGCTTTTTCTTCCCGGCTACCGCCTGCGTCGTTGAGCATCAAGGCGCTGAAACCGCCCGGGACGATGGCGCACAGCAACAGAATCACCCCTATCACCACCGCGGCTATCCCGATCCACCACGCACCCGAGCCGTTCCACGCCAGGGAGGTGAGCCAGTCACGTGGTCCCTGCAGGACATTGGGCCACGTGCCATTGACCAGCCGTGCAACGGTCAGCCACACCAGCGCGACTTCAGCGACCAACAGCAGGATGCCCACGATCAGCGCCGGAACGGCCCTGCTGGGCCGGTGCCGTAGACGTGTTGAACGTCCATCATGGCGGCTCATAGCAGTCTCCTTCGCCCGTTGGTCTCAGCGCCGGTGGTCAGCCACGAAACCTTGATATCGACCTGGCGCACTTCAACCCCGGTCAGCTCCGTCACCGCCCTAATCCGCTGGCGCAGCGCCTCGGTGGCCTGGCGCAACGGAACCGGATACAGCATCCCCACTTCCACGCTCAGAGTGGCGATGTTGCCGGTAAGTTCCACGGACGCTTTGGGCCGGGCTGACAAGTCCGCATGGGCGCCGATTCCGAAAAACCCTCCAGAGGAACCGCCAGCAGATGACGCGTCACCGGCGACCTGGCCGGCGATTTTTTCAATCACCTTGTCCGCCACCACGGTGTGCCCCCTCGAACCCATCTCCACATCGCCCCCACTGCCATCGCTGCCGCCAACGTCACGGCCGCCAGGCCGGTCAAACGGCAGTTTGTGGGCGCCCTGGGGGTTCATCGGCTCGATGCTTTACCGAACAGGGCCGCCATATCGAGTTTCCCCTCCGCGACCCGCCCGACAATCAGACCGATGAAGCCAAGAACCACCGCGGCCACCAGCGCCCACCAGCCGCCGAACCCCAAAACGATTCCCAGTACCAGACCTATCGTCAGGCACCAACGTGTAGTAGACATAGCCATCCTCTTCTCACCGGCCTTTTCCTCACCGGGCGGGGAATCCCGCCCGACGTCATTACTGAAGATCGGTCTTTTGATCCTTCTGGTCCTGCTGGTCATCATCGGGCAGGTGCACATCGGTGACGTTGACGTTCACTTCCAGCACCTCCAAACCGGTGGCGTGTTCCACCGACTGGATGACGTTACGGCGGATCCCCTGGCTGACGTCCACTATCGAGATCCCGTACTCCACAACGATGGAGACGTCAATGGCCGTCTGGCGTTCGCCCTTTTCCACGCTGACGCCGCCGCTGACATTGGTTTGCGAACCGGGAATCCGTTCGGTCAGGGCGCTGAATGCACGCCGACCTGCACTTCCCATGGCGTAAACGCCGGGAACCTCACGCGTGGCCATGCCGGCGAGCTTCTGGACTACCGTTTCCTCGATCGTGGTGTCCCCGCGGTCCGTATGCAGTGCGTCGTTCTTTTTCGGCTGCTCCTGAGGAGCGCTGTGCTTCTGCTCCTCGGGGGTGACCATAACGCCGCTGGAGCTTCCGGGGATCTTCGCTGCCTCTGACATGGGAAACGTCTCCTTCTCGGGAATAGTAATCGTGCTTACAGATATAAAGACGAAGCCCACCGGCAAACGTCATGCAGCAATGCAGACTTTCTGAAATCTTTGCCGGAATCGCCCGGATCAGATCCAGCCTGCGGCCGGGTTATGACATATTGGGGGCTAGCGCCGGTACGTCGCCGGACGGAACGGACAGCCCATGGAGGATCGCGGAACCGGCTTCGAATCGGAACCGGAACTGGATGAGGGAAGCATCGTTGCCCGCGCCCAAGACGGCGATCTGGCCGCCTTCGAGCAGTTGGTGGTCGTCTACCAGGACAGGCTCTTCCGTTTGGCATACCGGATGCTCAGCGACCGCGGCGAAGCCGAAGACGTGGTGCAGGACGCCCTGACGGCGACCTGGCGGGGGCTGCCGATGCTCCAGGACGTCCGGGCCTTCGGCGGCTGGGCCTACCGGTTGGCAACCAACAGATGTCTGGACCTGCTCCGCAAACGCTCCGCTCATCCCGAGACGATCACCGATTTGGAGGATCTTCGTTCCGCCACAGAATTTCGTGCCACGTATGGACCTGCGGGATCAGACCCGGCATACGAAGCCGAAACGGCCGCTCGGCAGGACAGTCTGACCACACTCCTGAACACCCTGCCCCCCGAACAGCGTGCCTGCTGGCTGCTGCGGGAAATGCACGGACGCAGTTATGCCGAAATCGGTGCCACACTGAAGATAAGCCAGTCCGCGGTTCGCGGCCGGCTTGCCCGGGCACGGCACGAGATAGCGGAGGGGATGAGCGAATGGCGGTAGAAGACGTCCCCCGTCTGGGCTGCGGACGCAGCATCGACCGGATCTGGGCCACAATTGACCAGCCACCCGATCCGCACGAAGAAAAGTGTGAACAATGCCAATCGGCCAGGGTAAGACTGAAAAAGCTCAATGAGGCTACCCGTTCCCTGCGGGAAAGCGACCTTCACAACACCTCACTAAAACCGCGCCTCAGTGTCAAAAACGCCATCATGAATGTTGCCCGCGCAGAGATCCGCCGCAGCAGGAGAATTGCCCTGCACGGCAAAGAGAACGGAACAACTGAGATCAGCGAACAGGCGCTGAGTTCCGTCATCCGGTTCGCAGCGACGGCGATCCCCGGCATTCATGCACGACGCTGCCACATCGAAATACGCTCCGGCGGCAACGACCCCTCCGGCGAGGATCGCCCCTCCGGAAACACGGCTACCGCGGCTAACGAGGGTGCCCACCTCATTATCAATCTTCGGGTTGCTGCCGCCCCGAGCGTCGAAATCCCCCGAACCGTCGACTCCCTACGGCAGAGAATCAGCAACGCCATCACGGCATGTGTCGGCATCAGCGCCGGAACCATCAACATCACAGTGGAGGATCTCTACGATGTCTGAACAACCCGTGCAGGGCCAAGTCATCACCAGTCAACTGATCGCCTCTTTGGCTGCCCGGACCGCACTGGAAACGCCCGGCGTGCTCAGGCTCGAACCCACCATCCAAGGGTTTCTGGCCAGGCTCGGTCCCGCCGCCCTTCAAAACCTCCGCAACCCCGGCAGCCAAAACGGTACCTACCGGCACGACGGGGTGACGGCTACCATCAGCGACGGAACTGCCCGCGTCCATCTCGACATCGCCACCGACATCGCCTACACGGCGCTCAACGTCGCCGAAATAGTACAGCACCGCGTCCGCGAGAGCATTAGCCACACCGGCCTGACCCCAGGCAGGGTCGACATCAGCATCCTTGCGATAGAACCACAACCACGAACAAAACTAAGCTAGCGCGGGTGCCAAGTTCTGAATAGGTAAGACCGCCTTAATATGCAAGCGCTACAACTTCGCGCTGCACAGCGGTCAACGCACCCATACACTTGCCCACCGCTTCCACTTCGAGCCGCCCACTGATGGTCTCAACAACCTCGTCGAATTCCATACGGGGGCTCATTGCACCGTGATGTGACTCGCGGTTTTTCGCACCTTGAGACTGCGTGGCTTTGTCCACTGCTCGTCTGTGCGTCAACATCAACAGCCACGCCAAGGGGCTGCCAGCCACCGGATCGAAGTTACTAGACGACTGCCAAACCTGCAGTTACACCTCCTGCATGATGTCTTCGCTTAATTCCGGGTCCCGAATCACCCGCCTCGCTATGCCATACGCGCGCCCGCTCGTGAGGGCATAAAACTGTCCAAATGCAGACTCGTCCCCCTGCGCAATCATGTGGAGCAGCGTTGACAGTTGGTCGCGCTCTCCCGTCACAGAAGAGGCAATTCTCGCCCCGCCTTGCTCGCTCGCAAAGTCATCAAGAGTCGTCTTGGAGGTGTCCATTAAGGCTAAGCATAAAGTGCTGAAGTCTGAACGCGAATTGATCCCCTAGCCACACCTACTAATCTTGTTGGGATTGCAATCTTGTTGGGATGGCAAAAAGTGCCGATCGTTCCCCCTTTGGACTCACTGTCGGCTTCCGAGCGATTACCGGTCAGGAGGCGGAAATGCAGGAGGCCTCGTAGTTACCAAAATCCTCATGAGGTGCCCTTCCAGCAGGTGACACCCAGTGCTAGGCGAATTTTGACTGCCTTCTGCTGACTCGAATTTCCTGCAGTGATTCGTCCTGGAGGCTGCGTTGAAGGTTCGTGAGGACGCGGGACAGCAGGCGGGACACCTGCATTTGCGTCATTGCCAGATGTTTGCCGATCTCTTCCTGGGTTTCTTCCTGAAAGTACCGCCGATACAGCAGCTGCTGTTCCTGTGCAGGGAGCCTGCGGATGGCACCACGGAGCATTAGAATTTCCTCGATCCTGTCGGGCCGGCTGTCTTTGGCCGTAATGATCTCTGACAAGGTGACCGCGGTCTCGTCCATCGGCGCCTCCAGAGATTCCGGGTGGAGACTGCTTTGACAGTTCAGGGCTTCGGCAATGTCCTGCTCGTCATAGCCGAGTTCGATTGCGAGTTCGCACAGGGTTGGTTCCCTGCCGAGCTGCTGGGCCAATGCCGGCTGTGTTTTGGAAACGGTAGTGCGCAGGTCCTGTAGATGCCGGGGCGGCCGCACCATCCAACTGCTGTCGCGCAGATAGCGCTTCAACTCCCCTCTGACCGTCGGCACGGCGTAGGCCAGAAAACTCGTTCCCCTGTCCGGATCGAAGCCGCGCACCGCCTTAATAAGACCCAGCGAAGCAATCTGCTTCAGATCATCCAGATCCCGTCCCGCTATGACATACGCACGGGCCGCCGTGTCGGCGATGTCCAGGTGGCCAAGAACCAGCTCATCCTCGATGGCCCGCCGCAGTGAGCCCTCGGACCGTCGTGCCTTGCGGAAAGACTCCAGGGCTTGGCGGTGGCCCATGACTGGGGACATGATGATCTCCGCTCCATTTAGTGGACGGCCGCTTGGGCTTCCTCCCAGAGAATCAGAAGCATGCTTCCAATACAACAGGTTTCCAAAAAACTCGTGCGGTAAACTTCTACTCCCGCGAAGCAGAAGGTACAAGCCGGTCTCCCCGAAGATGTTTGGTGGCCAAATCCCTGATGTGTCAGCGCTCCGGGAAATTATCAAGCATACTTATCATAAGATAGGGCCATGATCCGCGGCCCTTAGGTCAGGAGAGCAGCCATGAAGTTTCCCTCAGCCCGCGGCCCGGTCAGCATTTTCCTGTTTGACCTCCTCCACGCCGGGCCGGAAGGTACCGCCGACCAGACGCACGTCTTACGGACGCTGGCGGCACGGAGTGTGGCGTCGACGGAGAATGTCATCAACGATGAGGATCTTCAGCTGGCCATGTTCTGCCTGTACGAGCTTCACTACGGTGGGCTGGCCGGGGCGGATGAGCGGTGGGAATGGAATCCCGGTCTTATCGCCGTCCGGCAGGAGATCGAGGAGGGTTTTGAGCGCGCCCTGCGCGCCGCCGTCGAACTTCCTGCTCTCGATGCTGCAGACGGCGACAGCGTGGCCAGCGTCCTCTTCGGCCTTGCAGCCGCGGATAACGGCCCGTCCATGTCGCGCTACGTCGCCAAGGAAGCGTCCCTGGAACAGCTGCGGGAGTTCCTGATCCACAAATCCATCTACCAGCTCAAGGAAGCCGATCCGCACACGTGGGCGATTCCCAGGCTGAGCGGCCGCCCTAAGGCTGCGATGGTTGAAATCCAGGCCGACGAGTACGGCGGAGGGCGCCCGCAGCGCATGCATTCCGCCCTTTTCGCCCGGACCATGCGCGGACTCGAACTCGACGATGTCTATGGCGAATACGTCGACGCCGTACCGGCACTCACCCTCGCATCCACCAACATGATGTCCATGTTCGGGTTGAACCGACGGCTGCGCGGCGCCATCGTGGGGCATCTGGCGGCCTACGAGATGACGTCGTCCCAGCCCAACCGGCTATACGGCAACGGATTCCGCCGCCATGGCTTCAACGAAGATGTCACCTGGTACTTCGACGAGCATGTCGAAGCCGACGCCGTACACGAGCAGATCGCCGGCCGGGACCTGGCCGGGGGACTCGTCGAGGCCGAGCCTGCGCTCCTGGAAGACGTGTACTTTGGCGCCGCCGCGGCCTTGGCCGTCGACGCGTTGCTGTCCGCCCAGACCATGGCGGCATGGAAAACCGGGACGTCCTCGCTGCGGATTCCGCTGCCGGCCGGCGCGTAACCGGGGGTGGAGTCCGCCGGCCTGTTACAGGGTGCGAGCTACATTCTGCCGCTGCGCTGGGACGCGGATGAGGGGCTGGAAGAACTGGCCGGATACCTGCTGCGGCTCAGCGGCTGGCTGTCGGTGATCGTGGTGGACGGTTCGCCCGACGCACTGTTCTCCTGCCATGCACTGGCGTTTCCGCCTAAGGTCCGTCATGTTGCCCCGCAGCCGCGGCAGGGCGCGAACGGCAAGGTGGCCGGTATCATGACGGGAATTGCGCTGGCCGAGGACGAGCTGCTGGTGCTGGCCGACGACGACGTCAGGTACGACCGCGCGACGCTGCAGCAGGTGCTCGGCCTGCTCGAGGACGCAGACGTGGTCCGCCCGCAGAATTACTTTCTGGCACTACCGTGGCACGCCCGATGGGATACCGCCAGAACACTCGTGAACCGGGCCTTCTCGGCGGACTACCCCGGCACGCTGGCGGTCCGACGGTCGGCGCTGCTGGCCACCGGAGGCTATGACGGCGACGTCTTGTTTGAAAACCTCGAACTCCTGCGGACCATCCGGGCGGCCGGCGGACGGGAGCTGCGTGCCAAGGATGTATTTGTGGGACGGATTCCTCCGCGGACCGGACACTTCCTGCGCCAACGCGTCCGGCAGGCCTACGACGACTTTGCCCAACCGGCTCGCCTGGCCGTTGAGCTGTCGGTATTGCCGCTGATCCTGGCCACCGGCTACCAGGCGGTCCGCCGCGGGTCGGCCCATCACGGGGCTGGCCACTACCTGGCCGCCCACCACAGGGCCGGCACCCGCCGTCGTCCCGTGGCAGCTCTGACGATCCTCGCCGCGGTTGCCGTCGCCGCGGCCGAAACCGGACGCAGGAAAGACGGCGGCCAGCACTTTTTTGGTCCATCCGCCGCGCTCTGGGCCCCGCTGTGGCTGCTGGAGCGCTCCGTCTGCATTTGGGCCGCCGTCGCCCTTCGCTGTACGGGAGGTGTCCGGTACGCCGGGACCCGTCTTCGCCTCGCCGCCAGCTCCCCGGCAACACTGCGTGAACGGCACGCCGGAAAAATCAGCACATCGCGAACAGAAAAGAGTGACCATGTCTGACGAATTGTCCCCCCTACACCGGGACCGGGAACCGAAGGATGCTATCGTCGTCTGCCCGGACGGACCACTGCTGGTGCGTGGAGACTTCGAGATCGTCTCCACCACGGGCGAAAAGCTCCCCCGCCAGCGCAGGACCGTCGCCTTGTGCCGGTGTGGTGCTTCCGGCATCAAGCCATACTGTGATGGCACCCATAAGCTGATCGGCTTCCGCACCGATTTCCCGGACCGCAAGGCAACGTAGCGTTCGCCGGCCGTCGGCAGGACATCCATCTACTGTCGACGGGATTCCCGCTGTCTGATGGTGAAACATCCCCTACGTGCTGCCGTGAAAGGCGTCACTGCCGGTCTTCGCCGGCGCCGCCGGGGAAGTCGATGCCCAGCACGCCGGCTTCATCGCCGTGCTTCGTCGACTGGACACTCGTAGGCTTCCCATCGTTTTGCTCCAGCTGCCGGGCGTTGATCCAAATACCGGTCTGGTCACCCTCGCCGTCGGCGGCATTGACGCCGACTCCAACGATGTCTTCGCCGCTTGTGCACCCGATCCGACGTCCGTCGCATGCACAGATGCCCTGAACGTGAGCCAGGCGCGGATAGTCGAACTGCCCGCGAAACTCCTGAGGACCTACGCCGCGGTGGCGGTCGCAGTGCCCCGCGCCCGTATCGCGATGCTCGGCTACCCACGTCTTTTCAACGCGGGAAACCCCTTTGGCGGCAAGATCAACCAAGGCACAGATGTCCTTAATCAAGTCATCTCCGGTGCTGTAGCCACTGCCGCAGCCACGAACAGTCCCAGAATCCGCTTCGTTGATGTCAGTCAGGAATTCCTGAACCACGGCTTCGGCGCTGCCGTCCCCTACATCAACTACAACCCGGCAGACCCGATGGCACCGGCCAACTTCCACCCCAACGCCTTGGGTAACCTGCTCGGCTACTACCAGGCTCTGCGCAACGACGACGTGCTTGCCGGCCACCCGCTCGTGCACTCCACCCTCTAACCCAACCCGTCCGGTCGGACACAGCAGGCAACAGCGGTCAGCAACGTCCAGCGACGTCCGGCAACTTGTGAGGCTGCAGGAGACGGTCATCGCTTCAATGCCGCATACCGTTCCTGCCGATGGCAGCCGCAACGGCGGCGGAGCGGGATTCCACGTCCAGCTTCGCGTAAATGTGGGCCAGATGAGTCTTTACCGTGGCTTCGCTGATCAGCAGACGCTTACTCAGTTCCCGGTTGCTGAGCCCCTGGGTCAGCAGTGCCAGGAGTTCCGCCTCGCGCGCGGTCAGCGTCTCCTCGGGGTGCTGCATCTGATGGAACAGTCGGGACGCAACCGGCGGTGACATCACACTGAGGCCGGCCACCGCGCCCCGGATAGCAGCGAAGATTTCCTCCGGCACCGAGTCTTTGAGCAAATAGCCCATGGCTCCGGCATCCACGGCGCGCACCAGGTCAGAGTCCGAGTCGTAGGTGGTGAATACCAGCACCGCTTGCGCCGGCCGCACCCGGCGGATCTGCGCGATCGCGGCAATCCCGTCCATCCCGGCGCCCAGGGCCAGATCCATCATCACCACATCGGGCCCATGCAGCTGCGCCGCCTCGACGCCGAGCTCCCCGGTTGCAGCCTCTGCAACGACCCGCAGATCGGGCTGGGAGTCCAGCAGCGACTTCAGACCCGCCCGAACCACCAAGTGATCGTCGACCAGCAGCACCGAAATCATGGCATCACGTCTCTGCTTGGATCGTCCGCTGCGCCAATGCCGCGGCGGAAGCTGGGCCGCGATAATGCAGCCTTCGCCCGGTGTGCTTTCCACGAACAGCACACCGCCCAATTGCTCCACCCGCTGACGCATCGCGCGCAGGCCGTAACCCCCGGCGGCCGTGGGCTCCGGGACTGCCGCCGGGTCGAAGCCGGCGCCGTCGTCGAAAATGTCAAGCGATACAGAGTCCGGCAGATAGCTAACGGTCACGCTGACCGTCAGTGCATGTGCATGGAGCTTGATGTTCGCTGCGGCGCTTTGAGCGACGCGCAGCAGAACGTGCCGGATATCGGGCGGCAACGGCCGCGGCGTTCCATTACTGAAGAACCGGGCGTCCGGAAGATACAGCAGGACCGCTTGCTGCAGTGCCTCCCCGAGCGGCAGCGCGTCCGCCGGAGAGGACAGAGTGTGTACCAGGTTCCGGGTTTCGGACAAATTGCTGCGCAGCAGAACGGTCGCCGCCGCCAGATTTCTGCGCGCTACCCCGTCAGGCTGTTCCCAGGACTGCTCCGCTGCTTCCAGATGCAGCAGGCTGCTGGTCAATCCCTGCGTCACGGTATCGTGGAGCTCACCCGCCAGCCGCTCCCGCTCGGCGATGATTTTCGCGTCGTGCTCATGCCCGGCCAGCTGAGCCTGAGCCGCAGACACCTCATGCAGTAGCCGAGTGCGGGTTCTGGCATCGCGCTCGATCCGTTCGTAGACCAGCAACAGCAGGACGCCGGCGGCCAGCGGCCCGAGCAGCATCGCGTAGTCCGTTCCACCACCGAGCAGAAACAGCCCCAGGGCCGCGGGAACGACGACTCCTGCCACGCCCACGTATCCGGCCCGGCCGGAGAGCGTACTGCGGCAGACGAAAAACAGGGAAAAAGCACACCATGCGAAACTCGGGGCGTTCAGGACCAGCCCGGCCCACAACAGCACCAGCAGCCACACCCAGCCCGCGGTTTTGTCGTGCCGCGGAGCCGCGGCAATAACCCCATAGACCCCGGCCAGCGCGAGGCTGAGCACCAGCACCAGCTGCCAGCGCTGATCCAGTCCATGATGGGTCAGATAGCGGACCGCCGAAGCACCGAGCAGGAGCAGGAAACTCAGATGCACCACCAGCCCTGCGCGCCCCGGAAGCCCGGCCAAGTCCGCAGGCATGGCGGGTTTCTTACCCGGCGCCGCTGTGTTCATATCGCCTGTCCGTCCACCGAAAATCGTCCCGCCAGTTTATCCGACCAGCGGTCCGGGCAGCTCATCCCATTGGCGCAGGCTCCGCGGCAAAAGGATGAGCTACCCGGGAACCAACGGTCGATGCGCAGCGGGACAGACGCTGCCAGCATGGAAGTGCGGGACGCTGACCACTGGCATGCGTTCCGTTCGCTCCGGACGGAACCGTCCCGCAGCGTTCCGTCAAATAAGGAAGTCCCATGAAAATCACCCGCCCGATACTTTTCTCCGCCGTTCTGGCGTCCGGCGCGCTGGCCCTGTCCGCGTGCGGCGCCCCGCAGTCCGCACCGTCCTCGCCTCCCTCGGAGGGAATTGCGTTAGCCGCGGCCGTGGGCGCCGTCAACGGCCAGCCCGTCGGCGGTCAGACCATCGGCACCGTACCCGTTGAGAACACCGTGCAGCAGAACAGGATTTCTGACGAAAAGTCCGCCGCAGCCGTGCTGGCCGCACTGCAACAGTGCAAGTCGGACCAACTGCCGTTCGTGTCTGTTGCCCTGGTGGACCGCTTCGGCACCGTGCAGGCCCTGCTGCACGGTGACAACGCAGCCCAGCACACCATCGAGTCCGCTAAGCAGAAGGCCTACACCGCGGCTGCCTTCGGGTCCCCCACCAGCGAACTCGCCAAGCGGATCAGCGGCAACGGCCCGGGAATCGACGATCTGCCCGGAACGCTGTTCCTGGCCGGCGGCGTCCCCCTGAAGGTCGACGGGGTGTCCGTAGCAGGCATCGGCGTCGGCGGCGCGCCCGATGGAGCCCTGGATGAGAAATGCGCCGCGGCCGGAGCCACCGCTCTCAGCCAAGCCGTGGCCAAGTAGAGCCCGACGGCGGGATCAGGAGGGAACGCAGCGTGCCCACCGGCTCAGCAGATGCCCGTGCAAAAATATGGACAGGCGCCCTGACAGGGGCGCTGATGGCCCTCGCTTTGGTGTCCTGCGCAACGCCGTGGCCCGCCGGAGCTCCGGTCGTCGGCACCGGAGCCTCCGCCTCATCACCTGGCCCTGCTGCACCCAGCGTGGTGCCGCCGTCGTCGTCCCCAACCACGTCCCTTCCAGCCGTCACACCGCCCGGCATCCCATCCGGCGCCGCGCTTGGCACTCCCCGCCCGGCCGGGGAGCTGGCCGGGCTCAATGCGCGCCTGCTGCAGGCATCCGCCGCCAACGATGCCGCCGAAGTCACAGCTCTGCTGGACCGCGGGGCGGAGCTGGAGGTCCGCAATGCGGACGGCCGGACACCTCTGATCGCCGCCACCAAAACCAACGGTGTGGGCGCCGCCCGTGTACTGATCGCCGCTGGGGCCGATGTCAATGCCAAGGACGTGATGGCCGACTCAGCGTTTCTCTACGCAGGCGGCGAGGGGCTCGATAAGATTCTGCAATTGACCCTCAGCCATGGCGCGGACGTGGCCAGTATCAACCGCTACGGCGGAACCGCACTGATCCCGGCCAGTGAACACGCCCACGTACGGACCGTGCAGATCCTGATCACGGCGGGAGTGCCGGTAAACCACGTGAACAATCTCGGTTACACCGCTCTGCTGGAGGCCGTCATGTTCGGCACCGGCAGCACCGATTACCAAGCGACCATCGGGCAGTTGATCGCTGCCGGAGCGGAAGTTGACCGGGCGGACAACGCCGGCGTGACAGCGCTCCGGCACGCCGAGCTTTTACGGCAGAGCGGCGTTGCCCGGATCCTGCGCGACGCCGGGGCACGCTGACGGCCGGTCCATCGTCATGCCAGCAGACGGCCTCAGCGCGGGTCGAGACCGGCCGCTCCGGTCATGGCCAGGCACTGCCACAACGTGACGGCAACCGAGTCGAGCACGGCGGCATCCGATTGTTGCTCCACCTGCTGCACCACGGGTGCTCCATAGAGGTTGGTGCAAAGGTAGATCAACGCTTGCGGCCGGCTGTTCCCCGACCCGTCCGCCAACTCGGCCGAAGGTGCCAGAAGCTCTGAAGGTTCCACCCGGGCGAAGGATTCGTTGATGCTAAGACCAAGATGGCGTTCTCCGGTGATCGTCATTCCTTCGGTGCGGTAGCTGCGGATGATGGCGTCGTTCACGTCTTGGGTATACGGGCTGACTAAACCGACCCGCGAGATCCCGAAGGCTTTGAAGGCGTCCAGGTAGGCCAGCGTCGAGGTCGTGGCCGGGATTCCGGTCGCCGCAGTGATCTGGCTGACCATGTCCCGGTCGTGATCGGCTCCAAGCCAGGAACCCGCGGTGCCGTTCTAGTTCAGCAATCGCAGAGTGCCCTCGACCGTCACGACACCGAGGCGGCAAATGCGGCCAATGCGGCGTTCCACGACGAGATCATCGACTTTTCCGGGAATCTGGCACTCCGACACCCCTCATGGGCCGGCTGCACTGGCTCTTCGGCCAGATTTCGGATTTCGATCAAGTGTGCCGGGAGCATGCCGTCCTGTGTGCCGCGATCGAATCCGGTGACCCCGTGCTGGCGGCTAAGGAAGCCCAGAAGCACGTACTTTCATACCGAAAACAGACCCTTTAGTACCTTTTCGAGAAAACTACCTAGTCCCGCGGGACAAGGGGTGTGACTCTACGCAGGAATCCCCGCCGGCGTACGTCACCGGCGGGGATTCTTTGCTGCTTGTGGTGGCCTGCCGGCGTGCATCGCCGGCGGGGCGCCGTGCTACTTGGTGCCTCCGGCCCACAGATCGTCGAAGGCGACGGTCAGTGGGGTCGGTGTGCCGGTGGTGCTGAGGTAGCTGTACAGGCCGATCGCGCCGGCTGCCTGCAGACCGGCGGTGGAGTCGGTGGTGGTCAGCTGCCAGTTCGCCGGTTCGGCGGTGCCGACCTTCCAGACCTTGGCCTGGACGGTGGTCGGTGAGGTCCCGGTCACCTGCAGCCGGAGCTGGAGCTTGTCGCCGGAGTTGAAAGTCAACCCGGAGATCGTGGCGGCCTTCAGGATCGTATCGGTGTTGCGCTGCAGGTTCAGTTGTACCGATCCGGTGGAACTGACCACGACGCGGGCACCATAGCTGGCAGTACCGACGCGGCGCCCGATCAGACCCGCATAGATGCTGCTCGCCGTCGGCCGGTTGAAGCCGATACTTGCCCGCACCTCCGTATCACTGGAGGAGACGCCGTTGAGGTAGGCGTAACGGTTGGATTTGGCCGGGCTGGCGACGGTGGCGGCGCTGCCGTTGACCGCGAAATCGGCGACGGCGCCGGAGATCGTCCAGGCCCCGCCGGTTTCGGTCGTTCCCAGGCCGCCGCCGACCGTGCGGGTGAATGTGTCCTGCGCCAAGGCTGTCCCGGCTGGCGGCGTTGTACTGGTCACGGTGACTGGATGATTCACCGTTCCCGTGGCGCCGCCGTTGTCCGTCACGGTCAGGGTGACCGTGTAGGTTCCGGCGGTGGCATAGGTGTGATTCGCGCTCACGCCGGTTCCCGTACCGCCGTCTCCGAAGTTCCAGGCGTACGACGATATCGTGCCGTCGGGGTCCTTGGAACCCGAGGCGTTCACGCTCGCCGCCAACCCGTTCACACTGCTCGTAAACGCGGCCGTCGGAGCCACATTCGGCGGCGGGGTTGTGCTGACGGTGACCGGATGGTTCACCGTTCCCGTGGCGCCGCCGTTGTCCGTCGCGGTCAGGGTGACCGTGTAGGTTCCGGCGGTGGCATAGGTGTGATTCGCGCTCGCGCCGGTTCCCGTGCCACCGTCTCCGAAGTTCCACGCGTACGACGAGATCGTGCCGTCCGGGTCCTTGGAACCCGAGGCGTCCACGCTCGCCGCCAACCCGTTCACACTGCTCGTAAACGCGGCCGTCGGCGCCACGTTCGGCGGCGGCGTCGTGTCGACGGTGTTCGTCAGACCGGGTGTGCCGCCCGTCGTCGACGTCGCCCTCCAGTTCGCCGCCACGGCATTGTCCGCCGTCGGCGATACCAGCTCGAGCGACGGCCCCGTGCCGTCAGCTGCAGCCGGCCACGGCGCCTGGTTTGTGTACGTCACCGAGTCGACCACCCCGCTGGTGTTGCGGAGCACAACCGCCTCACCGGCGTCGTCGAGGGACCCGGTGAACTGGCCTCCCACCAGCCGGTTTGCGCCGGTGTAGGCCTGCCGGAATGCCTTGTCGTTCGCCACAAACACGACCCGGCCACCGGCCGGGATCACCGTACCGGCCTGGATCGTCAAGCCAACGGCGTCGATCGTCCAGCCGGAGATGTCCACCGCGGTGCTGCCGGGGTTCGACAGCTCAATGTATTCCCCGCCGGCACCGGCCGGATGGTACTGAATCTCGTTGATGACGACGCTCGCGTCCGCCGCCTGCGTGGTCGGCACCGGCTTCCCGGCACCAGTGTTGTTGTTGATAGCGTTGCGGCGGTCCGTCAGTCCGTTGACGAAGGCGCTCCGGGCGTAGGCGGGCGTGTAGCCGCGCCACTTCGCATAATTCAGGTTCCAATCGGGCGTTGTCTTGGCCGAGATGGCGTCCCACTGCGCCTCGAACTGGCCGGCCGGCAGGAACTGGTCAGCAAGCGTGCGCAGCCGGCGGTAGAACATTTCCTTGATCTCGGGGTAGGCGAGCATGGCCTGCGTGAAGTGGTTCGATGTGTCCGGAGTCAGGAAGAGTCCCTTGCCGTCAGAGGCCGCGGTCGTGAAGATCCAGTTGAGATCCCACTGCCACATTTCCCAGCGACCGGTTCCGTCGGTGTCTCGTGACAGCCACCAGTTGTACCAGCCGCTGTCCTGATGCCGGATGATCGAGTTGATCGCCATGTAGTTGACGAGTTCCGGAACGTTCACGTTCTGATAGATCCAGGCCTGCTGCGCGGCCGACGGCGCCGCGTCGACCGTGTTGGACAAGGTCCAGACGTCGCTGAAATCCTCGGTCTTTCGGGTCTTCTTCTCGAGCCAGCCCGACGCAGCGAGGGTGGTCGCCGACGTCGACTTGCCGACGCTGCCGCCGGCGCCCTTGTAGATCGCCCAATCCTTCACGCCCTGGTCGGCCCGCCAGGAACCGTCCTCGGTCTCCATGATGCGGCCGAGGCTCCAAAAGTCCGCGTTGCGCTGCGTGCGCACCGGAACAATGTTCAGCGCCCGGTTGCCGGCGGCCTTCACGGTCGCCCAGCCAACATCCGCGAAGTTGTCAGAGTAGTTCTGTAGCGCGAATTCGTCGAGGGGGTAGGGCAGCTGGCCGCCGAGGTCGAAGGTGTAGCCCTTAGGGAGCTCGACCTTCCAGTTCACCTTCGCGTCGGTGCGGGAGGAGTTGCCGCGGACACTCATCAGGGCGCCGTCGATGACCTGGCCGTTGTAGGACCACACAGCCGCACCTTGGACGTCGTCCTGGCGGTGATTGGCGAGGATGTCATTGAAGACGGCGTCGTCCATGAACCACTCGATGACCGGAAGCTGGCTGCCGACAGCGGTGTTCACCACGACCACGCCCCGGTAACGCACGGAATCGCCCGCCGCGGGCTCGGAGTATGTTGTGCCGCCGGACGTCGCATCGACCCGATAGCGGATCAGCTTGCCCGCACTCTGGCCGGGAATCGAACCGGAATACACGCCGTCGCCCGCGCCGCCCGGGCTGGCTGCGTCGTCGAGGAACGGCACCACAGCGTCCGCGCCGAACATTACCTTGTACGTAAGCTGAGCGGTGGAGCCGGGCTGAAGCCGGGCCGAGACCACCATCGCCTCATTGACGGCGGGACGGGCTGGATTCGCCGCCAGGCTTCCGACGACCGGGGCGCCCCCAGCGCCGTCGATCGAGTTCCTCGCGCCGGGCGTGCCACCGGCGGCCAGGCTGGCACCCCAACTGCCGGGCAGCGTCTTGTCGGACATGAGGTCACGGAGTTCCAGCGAGGGACCCGTTCCGTCGGGCGTCGTCGGCCAGGGGGCGACGTCGGCGTAGGTGACAGTGTCGATCGTGGCGAGCGCGCCATCGACCACCGTGACGGTCTCGCCGCCGTTGCTGAGGTTCCCGCCATAGACAGCGTTCGGCGCGAAACCGTAGGTGATCTGGAACTGGGCCGCGTCCTTTGCGACCACAAAGTAGCCATGGGCAGAAACGACGGTGCCGGCGGCGAACGTTCCCGTTACGCCGGCACTGAACGACCATCCCGAGATGTCGAGTGGAGCGGCCGACGTGTTCGTCAGCTCCAGGAAATCATCCGCGTCGAGGTCTGACCCCGCGTGGTAGTTCAGCTCCGAGATCACGAGGCCGCCCGCCGCTGCGCTCGCCGGCCCCGCCGCGGAAACCACCAACATCCCGGCCATCATCGATGTTAACGCAACAGCTGATGCTGCGTGCCATGCTCTTCCAACTGTCATTGCAGGGTCCCCTCAACGAAGATTTGGGCGCCCGAGGTGCGAAGCCGGTCGCCCACGCCGCACTGTCATGCGGTGTCATGCGGTGTCATGCGGTGTCACGCATGAGTATGGATGACAGCCCGGTAATTGTCGACGCGTATTGCAGACGGTTTTTGCGGGTACACGCCAGGTGCGCCAGCGGCCGGCAGCGATGCGCGTTCGCGGCCCGACGTCCGAACCCAAAGGGTTCCGGTATGAAAAGTCTTCCAACCGCCGTTGCCGATCCTGCCAGACGTTCCCGCCGCGGGCGGATGGTCCACCAGTCCCCCGCGGGGTATGACGGAACGGCCGCCACCCGGTGGTGGATGGTGGCGATGTCCAGCGTTCCACTGTGGATCTTCTGGCCGGTAACTTCCGCCCCCTGCTGGGATACACCGGCAATAGCCTGGTTCCAGACCACAGGCCGAGCGCCGTTGGCACCAGCTGACTCGAAGTGTCAGACGGTTCCTGGCGACATGAGGGTCACGTTGGAGCGGGCGATGATCCTCTCCGCCCTCTGCCAGGCAGCGTCCGCGGCGAAACGCCGACTTAGCGACATGGAGCAGGGGTCTGAGGAGGATCGGTACGGAAATTCACGTTTAGGGCGCATCGGTGTTGATTTCGGCGTTGGATAACGAAATTTTTCGGATCACTAAACGGTGGTGTCGCCGGCGCGTTTGATGGCGCGGTAGGCGGTTGAACGGGCTACAGCGAAGAGTTCGGGAAGTTCCACCGTCGCGTGCGTCCCTGCTCGGTGAACGGAGACCAGGTGCGCTTACTGTGTTTTTGGGAAAGCTTTGGCTGTTTCCCTCGGAGGCGGACCTTTGCCTTTGCGACCGCCATGCCGTCACGAGTCCGCGCTCGGATCAGGTCAGCTTCGAATTCGGCGACCACGGCCAGGACGTTGAAGAGAAGCCTGCCTACGGGATCGGTTGGATCGTGGAGGGAGCCGGCGATGCTGAGCTTGACTTCGCGGCCAGTGAGTTCGTCGACAATGTCCTTTGCATCGCGCAGTGGCCGGGCCGGTCGGTCGAGTTTTGTCACGACCGGGGTGTCCCCGGCCCGGCAGGCTGGCAGCGCTTCCCTGAGTCCCGGTCGTGCCCGGTTGGTGGCGGTGAGGCCTTGGTCTGTGAATGTCTTCTTCGCGTCACCCCAAGAGTGACCAGGGCGTTTTTCTGAGCGGTGAGGTTTTGGTCGTTGGTGGATACGCGCGTATCCGATGAGGAGTCCGGTCATGGTTCTGAATGTACCGTTTAGCCTCCGCCGTCACCGGGCAGGCAGCCACCCAGGTTGATCCGGTGCCCGGCAAGGGCGGTTTCGGTCAATCAGGTGCCTCCGATTGACGCCTCCGGGAGATCGACCCGTTATCGAACGTCACTGGACCGGCCGTGCCCCTGTAAACGCTTTCGGCGGCATCTCAGCGCCCGGTCACTCCCGGGGTGGTTATGTCCGAGCCGGTGGCATTCCTCAGGGCGGCCGCAAGCCGGGCGACGATGTGTAATGGTGCGGTGGGGGCGAGTCCGGCTGTGAGATCGAGCATGCGCCGTACCTGGGCGACGTACCCATTGCAGTGGTGGCAGGCTGCTAGGTGTTCCTGGACGCGGTCTCGCAGCCCGGTGTCGAGCGTGCCCTCAAGGTAATCGTTCACCAGCTCGACGAGCTGGCGGCATACCACTGGTTCACGGGAGCCGGGACGAGCCGGGCGTCGTTGCACCGCTGGCTCGCTCATCCGTGCCCTGCTCGGTTCCGCCGCTGCCGGGTCCGGTCGGCCGGTGCTTGTCGCTGCGTAGTGTTCGACGGCGGCCCGGACCTTGCTCCGGCCCCGGTGCAGAAGTACCCGCTGATTGCCGTCGCCGAGCATGTACAGGGTGCCAACCTCTTCTCCGGAGAGTCCCAGCACGTCCCGGGCGATCATGACGGCCCGTTGCCGCTGGGGAAGCGCGGTCAGGGCGGTGTCGATGACGGTTCGCAGCTCAGCGGCGGTCAACTGTTCCTCTGGCAGCAGGTCCCAGCGCAATGGTGACGACACCCAGTGACCGGTCTGCGGATGAAACCGCCCTGGGGCGACCGCCGGATCCCACTCGTCCCCACGGTCGGCCCACCCGGTTGCCGAGAATGGAAGGGTGCGGTGCTCGCGCGCTCCGGCGCGGCGGGCAGTGTTGATGACGATCCCCATCACCCATGTACGAAGCGTGCTGCGGCCCTCGAAGCGCTCGATCCCGGTGAGCACCGTGACCCAGGCGTCTTGGACGGCGTCCTCGGCGGTGGCGTCACTGACAGTGTGTGCGCGTGCCAATCGCAGCATGCCGGGAGTCCACGCCGCCACCAGCTGCCTGACCCTGGCCTCGTCGCGAGACCGCAGGGCGGCGATGGCGGCGGGGTCATCGAATGCGACGTCCACCGGGTCAGTCTAACCGATGCCGCGAGGTTTGCGGGCACTACGCAGGTTCGGGCAGCGGCGGCATGAACTACACCACCGAATCGTGTAACGAACGCGGCGCTGGCGGGACTAACCCCTGATGAAGCGATCCTGGTGCCGCTCGGTACCCGTCGGATGAATCCGTTTCTTGAGGAGCAGCAGCATGCGTACCACGTCGATCCCGGTCCTTCTCACCGCAGCCGGTGCCAGCGTTGGGCATCTCCCTGACAACGCAGGCAGTGGCTGCGCCCGTCAGCGCGCCTGCGGCACACGCTCACCAAGCCCATCCTCGGGTCGTGACGCGTCACGGATCACCCCTGTCGCCCTAAACGAGGGTGCTCAGGCAGGGACACGAGCATGAAAACACGACACGACGCCACCCATGCTCTTCAGTCGATCGGAACCTCGACTCTGCGCTCCGCGCTGGCGATGAACCTCCTATGGATCGGTGCACTGAAGTTTGAGGACTACGAGGTGGAGAACATCCACCCCCTGGTCTCCTCGAGCCCGCTGTTTGCTCCGGTCCTCAAGAAGCTCGGCGAGAAGAAGACGGCAAGGATCGTGGGGATGACCGAGATCGCGTTGGCATCATTGATCGCCGCGAGGCCACTCGCGCCCCGGCTCTCCGTGCTCGGCGGGCTTGGAGCAGTCGGGATGTTCGCCACAACCCTGAGTTTTCTGTTCACGACACCAGGAGCCTGGCAGGAGGGCCACGGCGCCCCGAAGCTATCCATGGTGGGGCAGTTCTTGGTCAAGGACAGCGTGTTTCTCGGCGCTTCTCTCCTGGTCACCGCCGAGTCGTTGCGCGCCGCGCGGCGACGTTGATGGAGGTTCCGGCCCGCGGAGGCCGCCAACGTTCGACGTCCCGCGTGGCGAGCCAGGGTCCGCGACACGGGAGGCGATCGTGAGGACCGAGATCCGGCGTCTGCCGAGTATCGCTTCGTTTGCCGCTCTCGGTCATCGTCGGGGGTGGGCGGGTGAGTGACGTCCCCCTCGGTGAGCACGCCCTGCTGTCTGACTGCGGCACGGGTGCGTTGGTGACGGCCGGGGGTTCAGTGGACTGGTTGTGCCTTCCCCGTTTCGACAGCCCGCCGGTGCTGGGGCGGCTGCTTGATGCGCAAGCGGGGCATTTCCTGCTGGCGCCGGCCGCACGGGGCTTCGTGGCCACCTGGCGGTACCGGTCGCCGGGACTCGTGCTGGAGACCACCTGATCCAGGCCTGGGGGTGAGTTGGTGGTGCTCGACGCGTTGGCGTTGGGCGCGGGTGAGCGGGGCCATGATCTGGGCCGGTCTGCACCGGGCGTCCTACTGCGCCTGGCGAGGTGCACCCGCGGGACGGTGCCGGTGCGGGTGGAGTACGCGCCCCGCCCTGAGTACGGGTTGGTTCATCCCCGGCTGGCCCGCACCGGCGGGTCGATCGTCTCCCGCGGCGGTGCCACGGTCTCGGTGCTCAGCACCGAGGTGGACATGGACCTCGCGGACGCGACGGCGTCGGCCACCGTTTCACTGGCCGAGGGTGAGGAGCTAGCGTTCGCGGTAGCGCAGTGCGACCCATGGGGACAGATACCGCCACCGTGGAGCAGGCACCAAGTCCGCCGCAGATTGAAGGCCACCGAGGCGGGCTGGCGCAGCTGGTCGGCGCTGCATCAGCACTACGACGGGCCGCTGCGCGAGCTGGTGCACCACAGTGGGGTTGTGCTCCAAGGTCTGACCTACGCACGCAGCGGTGCTCTCATCGCCGCGCCCACCACGAGTCTGCCCGAAGGAGTCGGCAGCGGCCGTACCTGGGACTACCGCTTCACCTGGCTACGGGATGCGAGCATGACGATGCAGGGCTTGTTCATTGCCGCCTGCCCCGAGGAAGCCGGACGCTTCTTCTCCTTCCTGTCCCGGGCTGCGGGCACCCAACTGGACCGCGGCCTGGATCTGCAGATCGTGTTCGGCGTCGGTGGCGAGCGGGACCTCAGCGAGCGAGAAATCCCACGCCTGTCGGGGTGGCGGGACAGCGGTCCCGTGCGGGTGGGCAACCAGGCATGGGAACAGCGGCAGCTCGACGTGTACGGCGCCGTCCTGGACGCCGCGTACACCTTCCGCGCCCATCTGGCGGACATGTCCGAGGGGACGCGGGTGTTTCTGATCGCCGCTGTCGAGGCGGCGTTCACCCGCTGGCGCCAGGATGACCAGGGAATCTGGGAGGTACGCGGGCAACCGCGGCCCTATCTGCACAGCAAGCTGATGTGCTGGGTGGCCCTGGACCGAGGTATAGCCATGGCCGAGCTGCTCCACGCCAGTGACCGCGCCGCCCGGTGGTCCGCCGAGCGCACGGAACTGCGAGAGACCATTCTGCGTCGCGGTTGGAACGCCGACGTTGGAGCGTTCACCCAGTACTTCGGGTCTGACACCCTGGATGCGTCAATCCTGCTGATGGCGACCGTAGGATTCCTCCCACCCGTCGAGCCCCGCCTCCTGGCCACCATCGACGCCATCGAAGCGGGCCTGGCAGACCAGAGCGGGCTGCTGTACCGCTATCGCGGAGGCGACGGGCTCAAGGGCGGGGAAGGCAGCTTCCTGCTGTGCACCTTCTGGTTGGCCCACGCCCTGGCCGTCACCGGTCAGGTAGGGCGCGCCCGGAAGGCTCTGGAACGCGCCGCCGGGTTCGCCAGCAACCTCGGGCTGTTCTCCGAACAGATCGACACCACCAGCGGCGAGCTGTTGGGCAACTTCCCCCAGGCCTTTAGCCATCTTGGTCTGGTCACCGCCGCCCAGGCACTCGCCGACGCTGAGCGTGCCCAATTCACCAATAGCCACACCGTCACGACGTCATCCTGACGAGGATCGGACTCCGTCATGACGGCTCATCGCAATTGACGGGGCTGAGGCGCCCGCCAGGTGTCGGATAGTCGTCCCAACCTAGGATGGGGTCAGGCTGGCCAGGTTCTCCTGCACCACGCCCATCCGGTCCGCGCCAGGCAGAGCTCGCAGCCGGGCGATCATCGCGTCGCTGGCTTCGATGCCATCCACGGACACCCAGGCACGGGCCAGCGGAATGGCCAGCCGCCGGCGCCCAGTACGGACCTCCCAGCTTCGCCTCGGCACTGCCCTGGTCAGTCCAAGCGGTGCCGCGGGCCAGAAATGCCGACAAATCCGCAACCTCGTCTAGCCCTCGGGGAAGAGATGGGTCGAAAGCGTGACGGTGCCACCGGCGCGCAGGGCGGCTGTGACCATCAGCACATTGCTAACCACGGGAAGTACACCTCGAGGTGACGCTGGAGCCCAAGACGACACCCGCAGCAGCATGCCAACGGGCGATGCGTCCTTCCCGATATTAGGCTGGGTATGGCATCCTGAAATGCCCCCTCGGGGGGTAACGGGGGTCGAACCGCGAAAGGCGACCCGATCGGACGAATGGTTGGGACCAGCGAACGCACGGGGTGAAGGTACCGGACCGGATCCAGAATCGCTCCGGGACAGCCTCAGGCGGCTCCCCGGGCCGGGTATTCGCTCTTCTGGGCAAACTGCAGGCGGCGAGCACGTCGTCGATAGCTGGCCGACCGAACGGCATCGAGGACACGCTGCTCCAGAACAGGGTTCCATCGGCGTCCAGGACGAACATTCCAGGCTCGTTGAACACCGGGTCCTCGCCGTCCTTGATCGCAGTGGAAATGAACGAGCCCCACTCCCGCGCGGAGGCCTCGGTGAGGCCACATGCCACCGGCAGGTTTCGCAGGTGCCACTGCTCGACCAGTTGAGCGCTGCGCTCGGGTGTCTCCATGCTGACTGCAAGAACCCGGCCCACGCCGGCGTCGTTCAGGTCAACGAGACGTCGATCGAGTTCACCGAGCTGCTTACGGCATACCGGACAGTGCAGCCCTCGGAAGAACACCACGAGGGAGAACCGTCCGTCGGCACCACTTCCCAACGCCAGTTCATCGGTGCTCCCGCCTCCAGTGAGCGGTAGCGACAGGGTGGGTGCGGTCTGGGTGGGATGGAGAGTCATGACGGATTCAACAAAGACCCCACCAAAAAGTATTCCGGATCGGTGGTTGATCGTAACAAGCGGACCGTCCGCGCAGCCCAGCCGCAATTTAAACCATGGCAATGCGGCCAAGAGGAAAAACGCGAGCTTCTGTTGCGCACCCCAACAGTGTCTCCGAGGTCGTTCTAGGCGCCATCGGCGAATACCTCCATGCCAGCTGACGAGTTCCAGCCCGCCGTTCCCCTGCCGGGACGGCGGGCTGGAACGAATTCTCTGAACTTGAGAGCGGCTCTGGAGAAGCGACTGACTTAGTCAATTCGTTTCGTTTCGGGCAGTCAGTATCGTGCAATTAGGTGTTCGCGGCCTGGCGGAGGTTCGTATGGCTCGGGCCAGAATGCGGTGAAAGCGCCGCTGCGTCGTGGTCCACGAGGAAGAACGTCAGCGCGGGAACGGTGTCGGCAAGGGTCGATCCGAACCGGGGCCAATCGCGGTCTTCCAAGCTGTCCCAGAACTCTCTGAAGATGGTCATTGGCCCAGACTATAGAAGTCGCACGCGCTCTTTGGATGAAACTCCGACAGCACCGGGGGTCGTAAGCAGCGGGCACCCCTCTGCGTCGCGTTTTCCCGTGCATTGAAGTATGGGCTTTGGCTTTTCGCCACCTGCGAGGACGGCCCAGGACGCACCCGAGGAAGAGAGCTCGACAAAGTGCTTGCCCGACAGCCGGATATGGGAGTCGGTCCGTTCGGCGTTCACCATACGGACTGAAGTTCTGTACCAGCGGGCAGCAGGCGGACAGTTCAAATGCGTCCGTTGCACATCCGCTTAAGTGTGCCAACAACGAGTGGAATGGCATCGAATGAGCGAACGAGAGGCGTGATGCCTCTGTTACCAACATCCGCGAGAGGATTCACCACATGTGTTTCGGTGCCGGACAAATCATGGCTGTCCAGAACGTGCATGGACCCTGTAGCGTTTGGACGTACATCCGATGCTGACAGGAGTACTGACATGCATGCGACAAGCATCATGGCGAACCTTAGAGTGGCTAACGTCGAGGCAGCGAAGGGGTTCTATACCGACTTCCTCGGGCTCAGTACCGAGGAGTTCAACATGGGCTGGGTGGCCCGCTACACCTCGCCCGCCACACCAGCGAACGTCCAGCTCGTCGTTCGGGACGCAACCGCACCCGAAGACGCGGTCATCTCCGTTTTGACGGATGACATCGAGGGGGCTTATGCACAAGCGCAGCAGCTCGGCTACGAGATCGTGCATCCGCTAACGACAGAGCCATGGGGCCACCGCCGCTTCTTTGTCCGAGCGCCGGACGGAAACGTACTCAACGTCGGCTACCACCGGGACTGAAACAACGGCGGGCGGCAAACAACCAACCGCGATTCTGACGGACGCGGCTTTCACGGCGGCCGATGGCCGATGGCCGATCGGCTCGAGAGCGATTTGAACCGCCCTGCAACCAGTGGCAACGGGCAGCCCCGCGCGAACCCGTGAGCCTGCCGCCTCGGTGACCCGGGAAGTGCCGGCCTCGTATCGGCATTCACGAAAAGTCGCGCCCCTGGCAGCGAAACGGAAAGCCCATTTCATACTTTGTCCGAGTACTTGGGCCTTGACAACGCCACGAGGCGCGGATAGGCAGCCGATCCAGATTCTGGCCGACGTAAAACAGGTGCTCGCGGGAGTGGAACCACATCCTGCAGGACCAGCTATTGGTCAGTGACGACGAATACTGGGTATGCGTCGACGGCGGCATGCGTCGACGGCGGCGTCCGTCCGGAGCGCGGGGCCGACCAGCTCCGGCCCCAGCCGTTCCTTTGGCGCTGATCTGGCAACTGACGCGCGCCGTTGGCTTGGACGAGCAGGTCGTTGCTGGGTTGACGAAGGAGCAAGCCGTCCAGGCTAGCAACGACTACTGGAAGTCCCAGGCGGAGAGCCCTGTCCGGTCAACAGCCGGTCAGTAGCGGCATCGGGCAGGCCCTCAAAGTATTGGTTCAGAACTTGTTGGAACACCGGTTCTTCCGGCGCTGCCCGCAGGAACAACGTCACGGAAGAGTGCAGCTTCTGCGCGTCAATTCCGCCCATGATCTGCTGGGCCGTTCGGCCCTTAATCTCGGCAACGGTATGGGCGCTTTTCCTCAGCCGCGGGCCAAGCACGCGGTGGTCCAGATAAGCCCGTGCCTCCGCCAAGGAGCGGATGGCGTACATCTTTGATGTTGGGCTGTGGCCCAGTCCGGCGACCTGCGGGAAAACAAACCACATCCAGTGACTCATTTTCCGCCCGGCACGAAGCTCGCTGATGGCACCGAGATACGTGCCGCTGCTGTCCTGGGCAGTGACGAAGCGCTGCAGTTCGTAGGGATCTTCCATATCGTCCTCCCGGGATGCCTCCGCTCGCCCATCAGACTATCGGTCGCCCCGGTACGGCGCGCCTTGGCCGGCCTATCCCCCACCAGGCCGGCCGCCGTCGTCGTACCGAACGTCCCTGAAACCCGCCATGAAAATGTTGACCGGCGCTTCGTTGGCGTCACCCGCCGTTCACTGCGGCGACGAGGTCCGGCAGCAATTCCGCGGCATTCGGGGTCCCAAGCCCGGTTACCGGATCCCAGCCGGTAGTAGCCGGATAACCGGCGATCGACGGGTCAGCGGTGTTGTTGCCGGTGGTCACGTCGTACAGATCGGCCGCGTACTGCGTGGGATCCGAAGCAAGCCGGTACAGCGCGGGGTTGATAAGGCCGAGGCCACCGCCGTTTATCTGGCCGGCAATGGCGATCAGCCCGGCCCATTGCGGACAGGATAGAGAGGTGCCGCCGATGTCGTACCACCCCGTACTGCAGGGCGCGGACGAACCGTCCGGCTGCCCGCACTCCAGGCCGCTCAAGCCGTCCGGCGGGAGCGAGAGGTAGATGAGCGCACCGGTGCCCGCACTCGCCTGTAAACCGATGTCCGGGACACCGCGCATCGACCCGATCGGGGTACTCCCGGCCGGCAGCGTGGCCTGATAGTCCGGCCGCGGGAACACATGGCTGAAGCCGCCACCGGAGAACGTCCACCCGACCTCGGCGACGCCGGGGTTGGCCTGGCACTTGGCCGGCGGGCTCGTGCTGTCCACGGTGCGCTGGGACGTCGCGTTGGGGTCGGTGCATAGGTACGTGCCGCCGACCCCGGTGACGAGCGGATCAGACGCAGGCCACTCCACCTTCGGGTAAGGGAAGAGCTTCCCCGCGTTCGGGCCACCCACCGGAGCCTTGCCGGCGTTCGCGGTGCCGCCGTCGCCGGAGGACCCCAGCACGGTGACCCCATTCTGCGCCGCCGAAACGAACGCGTGGCGCAGGTTCTGCAGTGCATGCGGACTGCCAAAGGCATCCTCAGCGGAGGCGAAGCTCTGCGAGATGACCTGCGCCAGGTGATGGTCCACGACGTACTGCTCCGCCGCCATCATCTGGGGGAAGCCTTGGACTCCCAGGGTTTCAGCGGTCGGAGTGGTCACCAAGAGAATATTGGCCCCGGGGGCCATGGCGTGCGCGGACTCGACGTCGAGTGCGACTTCCAGCGCCCACGCGGATTTGTTTTCCTGCCCGGTGCCCTTGCTCTTGGCCGGCGGAGCCTTCGTGGCCGGGGAGCCCTGCAGCTGCAGCTGGCTGAATGTCGGCATCCCGGCTGTGCAGGTTACCGCCTCCTCACCGCACATGGGAGCAAGCCCGAAGGCCTGGTTATAGACGTGCAGGTCGTGGGCCATGGTGTCGCTGCCGTAGGAATCGACTATGGCGATGGTGATCCCGTGTCCGTCCAGCCCGGCCGCATAAAGCGGACCGACGTTGTAGGCGGCGCGCGTTGACTGCGGTGTGAAGCAGCGGCGGCCCACCGAGGCGCACTGCGCCTGGGTGGGTGGCGTCGCAGAACTTGTCAGCTGGACGAAATCTGACACCGACGGGTGGACCGCGGGCAATTGGGCCGCAGGTGGGGATGCGGACACCGTGCCGGTCAGGCACGTGGACGCTGTGAGCGCCACTCCACCCGCCAACACCAGGAGCCGGACTCCGAGATGAGATGACATATTGACCTCCAGGCTGCGCGGTTACTAAACCCTCGCAGCCGGGTCGCTTCCCGGCCTGGCTGCCTCAATCCGACTGAGGGCTGCCCTTGGTCTACGCGCAGCCGCTCCTCCTGTCAAGTGGCCGTGCGGACGCGACAGGCCGCATGGGGCGGCATTTCTACACCTCGATAGCTCACACAGCTGCTCGTTCACTTGGGAGAACAGGCCGCGTCCCGGGTCAACCCTCCCCGCGGACGCGGAGCCTGCCGAGCAGCGCCGCTGTCACCAGGCCCGCGGTGAGCTCCAGTCCCACGATGCCCAGCATCGCCGACATGCCCGGCTGCGGACCGGCCCGGGTGGGCATCCCCGCGCCCGTCCCCAGGTGGACGTGACCGCCCGTGGAACGGGAGAATAGCAGCGCCGCGTGCACAGCCGCCATGGCCAGGGCGGTCCCCATCAGCATCCGGGCCGCCGACGCGCTGCCTCGCCGCGCTGGTTGGTTTCCTGATCGTGGGCTGGCTTGGGGTCAACAAGGTCGATCTCTCGGTCAAAGCCGTTGCCCTGCTGGTGGGCTGAAATTTTTGGCGCCGCACTGGCTTTCAGCATCGGGGCCTTCATGGGAGTTGAATCGGCTGCGATCTACAGCGAGGAGGCCAAGGACCCGAAACGCTCCGCCGCATTGGGCCTGGTCCTGCTGCTGGTGCTGAATTCCCTGGCAGTGATTGGATGCTTCTGCAAACACACCGGCGAGTACGGCGTGTGGACGCGGCTGGTCGCCCCGGCGGTTTCGGCCGTCTCGCTGGGACTGATCGTCATCCTGATCCTGACGAATTTCAATGTCCTGATCGGCAGCGAGGGCGCCTCCCCCCTGTCTTGGATTCTACCCGTCATCGCACTGCTCCGGGCGTGCTGGGCACGCTCGGGGGTCTGCGGCTGAAGGCCAAACGACCGGAGGTTTACCGCTGGATCGGGTTCGGCGGTAATCAGGGCTGAGCCGGTCAGGCGGTCCACCGCAAGAGACAACGGGCGACGGCGGCACTCACCCGAGTGCCGCCGTCGCCCTTCGGTCCGCCGTCGTCCCTGCTGCAAACCGTCGTTAATCCGTACCCGATCCCGGCTGCGGGGACTCCAGCCCGCTCCCGAATTCCACGCTCACGTTTTCCTGCCGGCCGTCTGCCTGCCCGGCCCACGGTTGCGTCTCGTCCAGGCGCATGGTGAAGGTGCCGGACGGACCCGATGCCGGGAAACAGGCGGGACGGCAATCCTGCACGCCCGGTTCCGGCCCGAGGCCGCTTCGAGTCGCGGATCCAAGTGGAGGACCACCGGCGCCTGGGCCCATGCCCGCCGCCGGCCGGTACAGCCACGTCCGGGGAGCTGCCGGCTGGTGCCAGGAAATCGTCGGGGCGGACGCATGGAATCCCATGAGCTGTCCCAGACTGATCAACGTTTCCGGTCGGCCGCGCCGCCCCGTGCCGAAGCGGGTCTCCTCGCCCACCAGCACCGCGCAGGCGTGCAGGGCCTTAACTATCCGGTTAACTCAGCTTATGTGAGGATTCTGGCTCGTCCTGATTTTCCGCTGTCGATTGCGGAGTTTCGGCACCCATTCCGCAACGGGCAGGACCGGAACGCGGTCACGGGATCGCTTGGGGATGTTGTCAAAGTTTGACCATGTTTGGCGGCCAAATCTGGGCGAGTTTGGAGACACGCCGCCTTTTCGCCAGCGAAACTGCCTGAATGTGTCAAACCTTGACGGTGCCCGTATGAACCTGTCCCAATTGTGCAAGCAGCCTGCAGAAGTTGACCTTTGCGGGGTACTGGTGATCGCGGCTGGACCGCCCACTCCACAGAGCTGAGTTAACCGGATCGGCGTGGTGCAGGGCTTTGTCGTGTTCCGTCGCCCTGTGTTCCATTGCACTGTGCTCGATTGCCAATTGTTCGACTCTAGGACACATCGTGCTGACGTTCAGCTTTCGCGTCTTTGATGGAGCTTTTGCAAGCCTTTTTTGTGACCTGTGCCATGGTGCAGGCCAATGTGGGGTGTATTGCCGAACAAATCCGGGCACTGAAATCCGGTCACAGTGCTGGAACGGGTCAGTCCCGTGGCCATGGGGCGTTCGAGGCAAACTCGGTCATCGCCTGCGCCCGGTCCGTTAAACGGAAATCCTTGGGCCAGATCATTTTGACCGACAGCGGATTAACGGCTGGGTTCAACGTTTTGGCAATCAGGCCAAGACCCTCATAGGTGGTGTCCGTCGCTGGCCGCTGGATCAGAATTGAATACCCCAGGTTGCGCCCCACCAGGGAGCGTGTGACTTCGAAATCGGTGGTCCGGTGCCGGACGTTGGGTTCGACACCTGCCTGCTCGAACAGCGACATGGTGTGTCGGCTGCTGGGCGGAGCATCCAGCAAGACCATTGGATCCTCGGCCAGCTCCGCCAGCGAGACGTCCCCCTGCTGCGCCAGCCGGTGGCCTTCCGGCAGCAGCACGTACGCCGGCGCCTGATAGAGCTCAACGCCCGCAAGTCCGGGCAGCAGGTCGGTGTCATAGACGACGACGAGGTCCAGACCGCCCGCGAACAGGCGTTCCTGCAGCCCATCCTGGCTTCCCTCGACGAACTCCAGCCGGACCTGCGGGTGGAGAGCCGCGAACCCGCTCAGCAACAGCGGCAGAACTGTCGGTGCAAGAGTCAGATAACAACCGATGACCAGGGGCCCTGCCAGCTCGCGTCCACCGCTGGCGGCACTCAGCTCCAGTTCTTCCGCTTCGGCAAGGAGGACGATGGCGCGCGAATAGAGATGCTTCCCTGCCGGTGTCAGGGTCACGCCGTGCGCCTTTCGGCGCACCATCAGCTGGATCCGGAATATCCGCTCCAGCTCCGACACCGCTGCGGCAACGGCTCCCTGGGAAAGGTGAACCTTTTGCGCGGCCGCGGAGATCGCTCCGGATTCCGCCACCGCCACGAAGTGAGCGAGTTGCCGCAGAGTGTACCTCGCCATGAATTTGATCATCCTCAATATTTTTACGGTTATTGCAGACTTTTCTGCACTTTACCTAAGGATATGGCGCGTGGCACATTGGAGGGAATCCAGCCACCGACATGCGGAGCCAAAGATGACACCTCCAAGCACCAGCACCAGCACCGCCCGCGAAGCCCCTACCGCCGATTGGGTCGCCCTCGCCGATCTGCACCGGAATCCCTTTCCGATCTACCGGCAGATGCGCGAGGAGGCACCCGTCCACTGGGTGCCGTCCGTCAACCGGTACATGGTCACCAGCTATGAGGCCTGCCACCTCATCGAAAACGATCAGGAAACCTTTTCGGCGAACGAAACCGGTTCGCTGATGAAACGGGCCATGGGTCATTCGATGCTGCGCAAGGACGACCGGGCGCACGATGTTGACCGCAAATCCTATGGCTCGGTGCTTCGCCCAAAGGCGATCAAGGAGACGTGGAACCAGATCTTCGAACAGAACAGCCGAACGTACCTCGACCGGTTCAAAGCTGCGGGCCCCGGCGCGGATCTGATCCGGGAGTACGCGGCCCCATACGCCGCGGAAAATTTGCGTCTTATCATGGGCTTCCACAATGCCAGTCAGGAAGATATGCAGCGCTGGTCCCAGACCATGATCAACGGAACCGGCAACTATGCCGATAATCCGGAGGTCTGGGCCGCATCGGAGAAGTCGTACAACGAAGTGGACGACGCCATCGACGAGGTCCTGCCCTACCTGCGCAGGAACCCGGACACCAGCCTGCTCTCCGGTATGACGGCAATGCCCATTCCACTCGAAGCCATCCGCGCCAACATGAAAATGACCATCGGCGGCGGGCTGAACGAGCCCCGGGACGTGCTCGGAGTCGCGGTCTGGGCTCTGCTCACTCATCCGCAGCAGCTGGCTGCGGTCCTGTCCGATCCGGCGCTGTTTCCCCTGGTCTTTGAAGAGGCCGTGCGCTGGGTTGCCCCGATCGGCATGTACCCCCGCGAAACCACGAAGGCCACGGTATTGGAAGGCATTCAACTGCCCCGGGGGGCGCGCCTGGGCGTCGTCATCGGCGCAGCAAACCGGGACCCCAGGGTTTTTGCAGATCCCGAATCCTTCAATATCAACCGGGAGAAGAAGCCCCATCTGGCCTTCGGGGGCGGCAACCATTTTTGCGCCGGCACCTGGGTCGCCCGGGCATCCGTGGCCGGCGTCGCCCTGCCTGGCGTGTTCAGGGAACTGCCGGCTCTCCGTCTCGATCCCGGCCGCGCGGCCGTCGATGCCGGCTGGGTCTTCCGCGGCATGACGGACCTTCCGGTGACGTGGGCGGCCCCGACCTCGACCTCGACCTCGACCAACCAGACTTTCTAAGGATTCATCATTATGGCAAAACTCAGTTTTCACCACACGGACGGCGCCGTGGATGTCCTCGAGGTGGACACCGGAACGTCGGTTATGCGGGCCGCCGTAACCAATGGCGTCCGCGGTATTGTCGGCGAATGCGGTGGCCAGGCCATGTGCGCAACCTGCCATGTGTATGTCCGGCCCGGCTACCTTGACGACCTCCCTGGAATCGGTGACGACGAGGAGGAAATGCTTGACTGCACTGCGGATCCGCGTGACGCGGACCGTAGCCGCCTTGGCTGCCAGCTAAAACTCGGTTCCGGGCTTGATGAGCTCGAAGTCGATATTCCGGGCAGCCAGGTCTAGGCGCCGTGGGCAACCCGATGAGCAGCTCCATGAACAGCCCCCTTAGCCGCATCGTCGTCGTCGGCAACGGCCAGGCCGGAATCCAGCTTGTCGATTCGCTGCGCGCCGAGGGCCACACCGGCGGGATTACCGTTCTGGGTGATGAAACGCATCTCCCCTACCAACGGCCTCCACTGTCCAAGGACTACATGGTCGACGGAAGTGCAGCCCAAGCGCTGCCGCTGCGGGCGGAGAAATTCTTTACCGAAAACGACATCGATTCCCGGCTTGGGGTCCGGGTGACGGCTATCGACCGTGCTGCACGGACGGTAACCGTCGACGACGGTACCAAGGTGCCGTACGCAACGCTGGTGCTCGCCACCGGCGCGGCCAACCGCGGCCTCAGTGTCCCTGGGAGCAATCTGGCGGGCATCTACGGGCTGCGGACCCTCTCCGACGCCGAGGCTATTCACGCCCGACTGGGCGATGTCGGAGCCGTCGTCGTTATTGGCGCCGGCTTCATCGGTCTTGAGTTCGCCGCCGCGGCCCGGCAGCGCGGCATCGATGTGACGGTACTGGAATTTGCGGACCGCCCGATGGGCCGCGCCCTGTCCCCCGCCCTGTCCCGGTATTTCGTCGGCGCGCATGAGCGCATGGGTGTCACCCTGCGCCTCGGTGAGGGCATTGCTTCCTTTACCGGGAGCGCCGGCCGGGTGACGAGTGTCGAGAGCACCACCGGTGCGTCCTACCCGGCCGATCTGGTGCTGGTGGGGATCGGCGTGGTCCCACGGGCGGACCTGGCCGCCGCCTCCGGGCTGGCCGTTGAGAACGGGATCACGGTGGACAGCAGCCTGCGGACCGCGGACCCGAATGTCTTCGCCATCGGTGATTGTGCAAACTACCCCAGCCACCATGCCGGTACCCGAACGCGGCTGGAGTCCGTGCAGAACGCCACGGACCAGGCCCGGCACGCTGCCAAAGCTATTGTGGGCCGCAGCGGGAGCTACGCGCAACTACCCTGGTTCTGGTCCCAGCAGGGTCCGCTGAAGCTGCAGATCGCGGGTTTGGTGCAGCAGAGTGACACAACGGTGCTGCGCGGAGATCCGGCGACGGATAAGTTCTCGCTCTTCAGCTTCCGCGGAGGCCATCTCGCCGCCGTCGAATCCGTCAACAGACCCGGCGATCACATGGCGGCACGCCGGCTTCTGGAGCAGGGCCGTTCGGCGTCCCCGGAGCAGGCCGCAGACCTCGAGTTCGACGTCAAGTCCTACTCCAAGGCCCGGTAGGCGGAGACCCGCGTCACAGAGTGACATGACCTGCGTCATATTTGCACCTGGTGATCGTATATGATTTCATACATCATCAGCGGTTGCCGACAACGTTCGCCTCCGGCCACGGTGACGTGGCCACAATACTAAGGAAAACCAATGAGCACCCTGCCCCTCGCGCAGCGCAGACCGGCCCGGGAAAACCGCCGGGTAGCGTTCGCCACCATCGTCGGGACCACGATCGAGTGGTACGACTTTTTCATCTACGCCAACGCCGCCGGTTTGGTCTTCGCCAAGCTCTTCTTTGAGCCGGCGGGAAGTGACATAGGAATCCTGATCTCCTTCGCCTCAGTCGGCCTGAGCTTCCTGTTCCGTCCGCTGGGCGCGTTCCTCGCCGGACATTTCGGTGACAGGATCGGACGGCGGGCCATGTTGGTGATCACCCTGATCATGATGGGCGCGGCCACGACATTGATCGGCGTGCTCCCCACCTATGAATCAGCCGGAATCGTCGCCCCGATCCTCCTGCTGATGCTTCGCATCCTGCAGGGTATTTCCGCCGGGGGCGAGTGGGGCGGTGCCGTCCTGATGGCCGTCGAGCACGCTCCCCGGACCAGGCGCGGTCTGTTCGGTTCGTTCCCACAGCTGGGTGTTCCGCTGGGCATGCTGCTCGCCTCCGGCGTCCTGGCGCTTATGTCCGGAGTCATCTCCCCCGGCCAGGCCTTCATTGAGTGGGGCTGGCGCGTTCCGTTCCTGCTGAGCTTCGTTCTGATCATCGTCGGATACATCGTGCGGCGCAGCGTTGACGAGAGCCCGGTCTTCGAGGAAATCGCCAGGAAGAAGAAACAGACACGTGTGCCGATCGTTGAGCTGTTCAAGAAGCATTGGCTGCTGGTCATCATTGCCGCCCTGGTTTTCGCGGGAAACAACGCCGCCGGCTACATGACGACCGGCGGGTACATCCTGAATTACTCCACCCACCCCAAGGGTCTGCACATGGACCGCACCGAGGTCCTCCTTGCCGTCACCGGCTCTGCCGTTCTCTGGTTCATTTTCACCCTCGTGTCGGGATACCTCGCTGACTGGATCGGCCGTAAGAAGACCTACCTGATCGGCTACTCCTGCCTGGTGGTTACCGTCTTCCCGCTCTTCTGGCTGGTCAATACGGGCAACATCTGGTCACTCTTCCTGGGACTCGCCATGTTCACCGTGGGCCTTGGACTCACCTATGGTCCGCAGGCCGCCCTGTACAGCGAACTGTTCCCGGCATCCATCCGCTTCTCCGGAGTTGCGATCTCCTATGCCCTCGGCGCCATACTCGGCGGTGCCTTTGCGCCGACCATCGCCACTGCGCTGGTCCAGGCCACCGGAACCACCGTTTCGGTATCCGTTTACCTGCTGATCCTTGCGCTGATCTCCACGGGTGCCGTCCTGCTCGTCCGTGAACGCAAGGGTATTGACCTGAGCATCGATAACCAGGCAGAGCAGGAAGTTGGCGGCCTCGTGCTCGACCAGCGGCGCGGCGTTTCGACCGACGATGCCGTCAGGACAACGGCCTAGTGGGCATTTTCGTCAGTTCGTCGGGGGTTCGGATCCAAGCGGTTGGGTCAGCGCGGTAGTGCCCGCATGCGGTTGCGAGGGCGTCTTCTGCGCTACCGGCGGTATCACCGGGGGCAGGTAGGGATCCTGGTAGCCCTGGTGGCTGGCCCGGGGCGATGCTGCCGCGCGGTGCCGACGCTCAAGGTGACGCGCAATATGAGACCGGAACGTGGCCGGATATGTGCGGACCCTGACGATGCCGCACCCGTTATGGACCGGCACATGGGGTCTAGCAGCTGCGCTGATTTTTGCTGGTGCGCCCGGAGCCACCGAATGCTGAATCGGGTGCGCTGGTCCAGAACGGGTGCCGTCGCGATGACCGGGTGCCGCAGCGGGGCCCTGGTCCAGCACGGGCCGGGCTTCGCGTCCGCTGAAGCGCACCATGCCACGTATTGCCGGCCAAATGGAAGGATGCCGTGGAAATTTCCACGGCAACCGTCCATTTAACCGGCATGTTGAGTAACCGGCATGTTGAGTAACTGGCATGTTGAGTAACTGGCAAGTTGAGTAGCCGGCAATTGGGTAACCGGCAATGGAGCGGCTGAACCGGGCATCTGCCCCACCACGGCAAGGAACCTCCGGAGCAGGCGCCGGCTACGTCCGCACGGGCAGAGCCGCCGGCCGGAAGGCCGACCGCGTCGCTTCGAAACGCGGTGATGTCCGCTTCGTGGCGCAGCGTCAGCCCGATATCACCCAGGCCCTCCAGCAACCGCCAGCGCGTGCAGTCGTCGATGGCAAACCACGCAGTCACGGAACCGCAGTGCGCGGTCCTGGAAATACACCCGCAGGGACCTCAACAACAACCTGCAACGCATAAGCAAACACGAACAAGGACCGCAGCATAACCCCCGCCGAACCAACGAAAGTACCCACTAGCCCACAGCAATATGGGGCCGCGCCTGGATCCCGTCGGCTTGGCCAATCGCAAGACGACCGCCGCGACGCTCGACAATACGAGTGGTGATGCCGGGGAACTGTGAGAGTTGGGCGGCGGTGATCATGCCCGCCGGTCCCGAGCCGACAATGAGCACGTCCACCTCGTCGGGAAGCTCCTCGGGGCGGTCAATGCCGGTCCCCGCCGCCGATTGAATGCGCGGATCACCGGATACGCATCCGTGGTGGTGGAACTGCACAAGATCTCCTCACGACACTGTTGGCGGCTCGTTCACCACCATTATCCAACGTTCATTATTTGCGCATACAGTTCGAATAGTGCACAATACGCGTAGATATGCACATCGTCACGCGCAACTCTGCGACGAAGCTCATGGAACCTCCTGCTCAGACTGATTCTCGATGCCCCAGTCGATGCCCTTGCCGTCGCGGATCACGGACACGGCCCCGATGGTCAGCAGAGTCAACACCAGCACGTAGACATTGGGGCCAATCACCTCAACGGCCTTTGCCACGTACCCGGTGATTCCGGCGGTGGTGTGCAGTATGTGCGTGGCGATGACGTCGTTGGGATCCGGGGAGGCCCCCTGTTGGTCATGACGCTCATCGGTCTGGCCGCGGTCATCATCCTCCGCGACCGTCCCGGGATCGACCTCAGCGTCAACAACCAGGCGGAACAGGAAGTTGGCGCCACCATCTTCGACCACCGCCTGCCCGCCGCTGCCGGCGACTTGACCCGCGCGTTACCTCGTTCTTTACGCGCACGACACCGGGACCCGATTTTGGGGGGTGCCGCCGTCGTCCGTTTCACCCCGTTGAGGGGGCACTCAACCACGCCTTGACGGCCGCGAAGGGTGGTTGAGTGCCCCCTCAAGGGTGAGTCCACCGAGTCATTCCGCACCGCAAGTACGCGCCCGGCGCATCACCCATGCCGCCAGCACGGCGACCCCCAGCTCAAGGGCAATGACCCCCAACATGGCCGCCGAGTGGGAATTCGAACCCATCATTGGCATGGACATGGAAGTCGTTCCCCCGTGCTGGTGACCGGCCATGGAGACCGGCGCCAAAAGCAGGGCCGCATGCACAGCGACCATGATCAAGGCCATGGCGAAGAGGACCTGCACGCCCCTGTCATGCGTGTTGCGCCACACGGCCAATGCACAGGGGAGGCAGCCGGCGGCCATGAGCAGCATCAGCCCGCTTTCCCACGGCATCGACCGGCGCTCCCAGCCCATCCACAGGTGCGCGATGACCGAGGCAAGCGCGACGGCGGCGCACAGGCGCACGCGAAGCCTGCCTCGGACGCCGACCCCTACTTCGGGACGGGTGTCAGCAACGGCAGTGGTCGTCACCGTCGGGTCCGCTCTCATGCCGGGCCGGGCCGCTGGCAGGCACGTCAAGCACCGGGCTGCGGTCAAAGAACCCTTCCGGTCGCAGTTTGAAGCCGACGGAGTCAACGGGCATGATCGGCCAGTCCTCCACCCGCGGGAAATGTGTCAGCCCGAACGTGTGCCAGAGAACGATGTCCTGGCCGTCAATGTCGCGGTCTGCGGCGATGTAGGCGGGCAGACCGGCCCCACCACTGTGCTGGTTGACGAAGTCGCCGGTCGGGTAGCGCTCACCCTCCGCGAACCGGGTCACCCAAAGATCCTTCGTCGCAAACGCGGCCCGCTTGGCCACCGACGACTCCGGGTCCGCCAACAGCATGGGCTGGCCCTGGGGATGAAGCTTATAGGCCACCGCGTCCCCGAGCCGGTTCAGCGACGTCGGGTTGGATATCACCCACATCCGGCCGCTGCGTATTTCCGCCTCCCGGACGGCCTGGGACTCCGTGGCCAGCACCGTGCGCTTGCGGCTGAAGGCGTTGCCGCGTTCATTTCCCTCGCCCATGGGCACGCGCACCACGTCCTCCTCCTCCACCCGGTTCGCCAGTCCATCTACGGCCATGTCGAGGCGCGCCCCGAACAGGTGCTGGTGGTACGGCGCGCCAAGCCCGGGCGCCAGCTCGGAAGCGTACGGGTAACCCTTCCCGGGGTAGGCGCTGGTGAAGACGATCCCGGTGGCCTTGGCCTCGAACTCGATGGTTCCGTCCAGGTAGAGGTACCAGTAGAAGCCGTAGTCATAGTTCCCGATGGTGGTGAAGAAGGAGATCACCAGTCGGCGGTTGCGGCGGGTGTAGTCGATCCCGCTCCACAGGTCCGAGTGCTTGGACAGGATCGACCAGTCCTCTTCATGCATGCAGATGCCGTTGTGGATCTCGCGGGGGTTGCCGAAGGCGTCGCTTATCACCGGGCTCAGGTAGGTGATCTCACCCAGGCAGTCGCACCCGAGCTCCAGGGAATTTGCGTACTGGCCGACCAGGTATTCACCCGTGTCGAAGTAGTTTTGCCAGGACCGCACCGGAGACGGGTCGCCATAGGGGACAACCATTTCAGCAATGGAGGCGCGATTGATGATGGAGCGTTTCCGGCCGCCGTCGGCAAACGAAAGGTTGTGCAGGATGACGCCTTCGCGGGCGTCGAAGCCGACGTCCAGGCTCCATTTCTCCCATTCGACGTGGTTGCCGCCGGTGACGGTAAAGCTGGGACCCTCCGGCTGGGTGATGTTGATTGGCTTTTGTGTCTCCCGCACCGGGCCCGTCAGCCCGCGGTCGGTGTAGTTGCCGTGCTCCGCAGGAACAGGAACCACGCCATAGTCCAGCACCGCATCAACCGACTTGTTGACGACGTCGACGTACGCGACGAGGCCGTCGACGGGGTGGGCCCAGGCACTGTCCTGCGGAAAGTCCTGAACAAAGGCGAGCCCGCGCAGGATGCGCCGGCCCTTTTCCGCCGGGTATTCAAAGACGCCTGCGGACAGCGGCGCCACGCGCACCTTGGCAACGTCCAGGTTACGGGCCGCGAGCGCCTTGAGCCATTCGGGGTTGGTCGAGAGTATCGCCTCGACCACCTCGAATTCCTCTTCCAGGACCGGAAGCTCCCCCATCACCGCGGTGTCAACCTCGACGGCGGATTCGACGGCGCCCCGGGCCACCGAGACCACCACGTCCTTGGTTGCGGCCCCGGCAACGTCATGCAGGAACGCGCGGTACCGGCGGTCAAACGGAGCCGCCGCGGAGTGTCCCCGCGGCGGATCGAGCAGTCCCAGGTAGGCAAATCGCACCGCGTCTCCCAGCAGGCCGGCGGTGAGCAGAATGTCCCGAACTGCGGTGATTTCGGCGGCGGAGACCAGTGAATAGGCGGAGACTTCGACGTCCGTGGCGGCAGTCATGGCTACCCTTTCTGTGGGTCCGCGGCCAGGGCAGGCCTTGGAAAGTTTTATTCTATGAATGTAGAGAATACCCACACGTAAGATGCACCACAAGGGGTCAGCCCACAATAGTTCGCCGCTTCGGCCTGTCAGGAGAATCTGAGTGCCAAAGATTGTCAACCACGACCAGCGTCGACTGGAGCTGGCGGATGCCACATGGCGCATCATTGCCCGGCATGGGATCGAGGGCGCAACCATGCGTGAGATCGCCACCGAGGCCGGCTTTGCCAACGGGGCCCTGAAGCCGTATTTCCCCACCAAGGACGACCTCATCACATTTGCGTTCGGGCACGTGTTCAACAGAACGAATGAGCGCATTGCTGACATGTCGGCCGGCCTGGTCGGGTTGGCGGCCCTGCGCGCGTTTTGCCAAGAGGTCCTGCCCCTGGACGAGGACCGCATCAACGAAGCCCGCATCGTCATCCCGTTCTGGCAAAAGGCCCTGACGGACCCAGCCAAGGCCCGACTGCATGAAACGTCAATGAACCAGTGGCGCTCCGCGCTGGAGGAACATCTGCGCCTGGCACGGGATCGAGGCGAGGTCACCGTGGCGACATCCGATGACGACATTGTCAACCAACTGATGAGCATGCTGCTGGGGGCCCAGATCGTCGCCGCCATGTCACCGGACGAACACCTGCCGGCCCAATTGAGCGCACAGCTGGACGCCTACCTCCTGCTGTTGGACCCCGCGGATGCATCAGCTACTCGGTAAAAAGCTAGTTTTTATTCGCCGATCGTCGAAAATAAGTGACAATGGCCACACAAGTCACTAGAGTGATGGAAAAGTGTTGTCCGCCACAGTTCCGCCAGGATGCCGCCCCGGCGTTGGGCACCGGCGGCCAGCACATTCCCGCCCCAAGGGCACTCGCACCACTAGGGGATTTTCGAATGACCGCCGCTCTCGAAACCGCCGACGCCGTCCAAACCGCCGTCGCCCATTCCTTCTCCGCGTGGCATGACTTAATCTCCAAATCCTTCGTGCCGCTGCATGTCCGCTCCAGCGACCCCGACCATTTTCAAGGCCGGCTGCGCTCCCGGCTCCTGGATGAGCTGTCCATCATCGAGGTCACGGCCACTGGCCACAGCGTGCACCGCACCCCGTCGCTCATTGCCCGTTCGGACCGTCTCTATTTCAAGCTCAACCTGCAGCTGGCCGGCACCGGTATCCTGGTCCAGGACAACCGCGAGGCCGTCCTCCACCCCGGCGACCTGGCCGTGTATGACACCCACCGCCCCTACACATTGGCTTACGAGTCCGACTTCCGCACGCTGGTGCTCATGTTCCCCCACGATGCCCTTGACCTGCCGGCCGGTTCAGTCGGCCGGCTGACGGCCACGCGGATGGCCGCCGACAAGGGGCTCGGTCGGATGATCAGCCCCTTCATGACCCAGCTGGCGGAAAATCTCGACGTATTCTCGGGCCCCAGCGGGCATCGGCTGGCGCACAACGCCGTGGACCTGCTCAGCACCATGTTCGCGGCGGAGCTGGACCAGGCAGTGGACGGCCCCGAGCGCCCGCACGACGAGCTCCTGGGCAGGATCCGCCGTTTCATCGAGGCAAACCTGGCCGATCCGGAGCTGTCCCCGGCCAGCATCGCCGCCGCGCATTTCATCTCCACGCGGCACCTGCACAATGTTTTCCAGGAGGCGGGAACCACGGTGGCCCACTGGATCCGCACACGGCGGCTGGAGAATTGCCGGCGCGAGCTGCGCGACCCGCTGCTGGCGCACCGGCCGGTCAGTGGCATTGCCGCCCGGTGGGGCCTCGTCGACGCGGCACATTTCAGCCGCATCTTCCGATCCGCCTTCGGCGAGCCACCCAGCGCCTACCGGCGCCCCGCTGGCCGCGCCGCAGCCTGAAGGCGTGGCCGCCGCCGTTAAATAGACCCCTAAAATCCGCCCTGTTCCTTCCGAAGTCAACACACTCGCGACAATGTTTGTTCGCCTTGGGTCAACAGCCCTTCGCGGATCGGCAAGACAGAAGCTGGGTGACCAACAACACTTGACGTATCGCGGCATCGCCCCACCGGGACTTGCACCTACCGACTTGAAGTGGAGTATTCATGGAAACGCACACTGACCTCCTAACGGCCATTACACCAATCTCCGGCAACACCCGAACCCTGCTGGACCCCGCCACGGGGGAAGCTGTGGGCGAGGCACCGGTTCACGATGTTGAGGATCTGGAGCGTGCCGTGGCTGCCGCCGCTGCCGCCCAGCCAGCGTGGGCTGCGCTCGGCCATGAGGCGCGAAGCGAAGCACTGCTCAAGGCAGCCGACGCCGTCGGGCGCTCCGCTGAAGAACTCGCCCGGCTGCTCTCCCGCGAGCAGGGCAAGCCGCTGAACGGCCCCAACGCGCGCTTCGAGGTCGGCGCCTGTTCCGCATGGCTGCGCGCCGCCGCCGCAACCGAGCTGACTGCGGAGACCGTGGTCGACGACGGCGAGACGCATGCCGAAATCCACTACCGAGCCATCGGCGTCGTCGGCGCGATCGGCCCGTGGAACTGGCCCATGATGATCGCGGTCTGGCAGATCGCCCCGGCCCTGCGCATGGGCAATGCCGTGGTCGTCAAGCCGTCCGAGTACACCCCTCTTAGCGTCCTCGCACTGGTCCAGGTGCTGAACCAGGAGCTTCCCGAGGGCCTGCTCTCGGTAGTCTGCGGCGGCAGGGAGGTCGGCGCCCGTTTGGCCGAACACCCCGCGATCGGCAAGATCATGTTCACCGGTTCCACGGCAACGGGGAAGGCCATCATCAAATCCTCGGCCGACACCGTCAAGCGCCTGACCCTTGAACTCGGCGGCAACGACGCCGGGATCGTTCTCCCCGACGCCGATCCGCAAGCCATCGCTGAAGACCTGTTCTGGGGTGCGTTCATCAACACCGGCCAGACCTGTGCGGCCCTGAAGCGCCTCTATGTGCACGAGGACATCTATGACGAGGTCTGCGAAGCACTTACGGCCGTCGCCGCCGCAGTGCCGATGGGCGTGGGGCTGGACGAGGCGAACGTGCTCGGACCGCTGCAGAACAAGCAGCAATACGACATCGTGTCCCGGCTCGTGGAAGCTGCCAGGGACTCCGGCGCCCGGGTGCTGCTGGGCGGGAACCCGGACCTGGAGCAGCCCGGCTACTTCTACCCGACCACACTCGTGGCGGACATCGACAACAACAACCCGCTGGTGGCCGAGGAACAATTCGGGCCAGCCCTGCCCATCATCCGGTACAGCACCGTCGACGAGGCGGTGGCCATGGCCAACGGCCTTGACGTCGGACTCGGGGCCTCCGTCTGGTCGTCCGACCCGGCCAAGGCCCGCAGCGTGGCGGCGCGCATCCAGGCCGGCACCGTGTGGATCAACAAACACGGCGCCGTGGACCCCCGCATTCCGTTCGGCGGGGCCAAGCAGTCCGGCTACGGGCTCGAATTCGGGATTGAGGGACTGAAATCCCTCGGCGTCCCGCAAGTGATCAACGGTTAAGGTCTGCAGCGGACCAATCCCCCAACGAGGGGCCGTCGTCACGTCATGTGGCGGCGGCCCCTCGCGTTGTCATACCAAAACCTGCCGACCTACGGCACCACGGAAGTCCTGCACCGTAAGTCAACGACGGTGCCGCGAACAACAAACCATACAGTGTGACAGGTGCCACACTCAAATCATCCTTATTCTCCCAATGGAGGTTTTAATGTCACCCGAACAAACCATGCCGATGACGGGCCTGTCGGCCGGCACCGGATCGAGCAAGGGCCTGAGCAAGCGCACGCTCGGCGTGCCTGCCCTCGTCTTCATGATCATTGCAGCCTCCGCCCCCTTGACGGTGGTGGCAGGCGGAATTCCCAGCAACTTTGCCGTCACGGAAAATGTCGGCATCCCCCTGTCGTTCATCGTGCTCGGCGTCTGCCTCGTGCTCTTCGCTGTTGGATATGCGGCCATGAGCGCGCACATCCGCAATGCGGGCGCATTTTATGCCTATATTGCCCAAGGCATCGGGCGCGCCACCGGGGTGGGCGCCGCATGGGTGGCGTTGATCTCCTACAACGCGATGCAGATCGGGATCTACGGCCTTTTCGGATTTGCCTCCGCGTCCTTCGTCAACGGCAAGTTTGGCCTCAATGTCCCGTGGTGGGTGACGGCCTTGGTTGGCTTCGTCATCGTTGGCTGGTTGGGGATCAATAAGGTTGACTTGTCGGCTAAGATCATCGGCGTGCTCGTGGCGCTCGAATTCGTTGCGGTCATCGTTTTCGACGTTGTGTCCTTCGCCGTCAGCCCGGAAGGTATGAGCGGTGCGGGATTGGCGCCGTCGAGCTTGTTCACCGCCGGTGTCGGGGCGGCCCTGGCATTCAGCATGGCTGCATTCATGGGCTTCGAATCGGCCGCGATTTACAGCGAAGAGGCCAAGGATCCGACCCGCTCCATCGCCCGTGCGACATATATCGCCGTCGGCGTCATTTCGCTCTTCTACGCCTTCTCCGGCTGGGCCATGACCGTCGGCACGGGCCCCGGCCAGATCGTCGCGGAGTCGCAGAAATTTGGCCCGGACCTGCTGTTCGTTTTCCTCTCCGGACACGGCGCGGCCATCGTTTCCGACATCGCCCAGGTTCTGTTCATCACCAGTCTCCTGGCAGCCTTGATTGCCTTCCACAACGCGGTGGCCCGGTATGTCTTCTCGCTGGGGCGAGAAAGCGTGCTGCCCCGCGGGTTCGCCCGCGTCAACGCCCGGCATGCACCGGTTGCCGGATCCCTGACCCAGTCCACGCTGGCCCTGGTCATGCTCGCGGTGTTCGCCGTCGCCGGAATCAGTTCCGCCATGGGAGAGCTGTACCCCGTGCTGACCTTCTTCACCTGGCTGACCAACACGGCAGCCTTTGGCCTGGTGTTGCTCCTGGTCTTGATTTCCGTGGCAGTCATCGGCTACTTCCGCAAGCACAGTGCGGGGTATTCGCTGTGGACACGGCTGATCGCACCGGGGCTGGCCACGCTCACGCTTGGCACCGTTTTCGTGCTGATCGTGGTCAACTTCAATGTGTTGATCGGCTCGGACGGGTTCTCTCCCCTGTCCTGGATCCTGCCCGCACTGGTGGTTGTTCCGGGCATAGCTGGACTGTTGTGGGGCCTGCGGCTGAAGAAGAACCGGCCCGAAATTTACCGGGGCATTGGCTTTGGCGGGGCGCCGGATCCGGCCAGCATCGACTGAGAGCCTCACCAACACGACTCTTGAGTTCCCAACACTCGCAAGCTCGACGCCGACACTCCCCTTGGGCGTGAAGGTCACCAACGCGTAGGCGGATGAAGAATACGCCTGTGATGGAAAAATTTAACCGTTCAAGGGTTTGACGTGACGGAAGTTACAGGGCAGAGTAGATCGTATACGATTTTGTACTTGATAACGGCAGCCAGTCACCAAGGCCGCAGCAAGCCAACCATTTTCAGCCCAGGAGAGTTCCGTGGAACAAGTCACCGCAGCCACCGTCAAGCAGGCCGGCAAGGTCGTTGCCGTCCATCTGGCGTACCAGTCGCGGGCCGACCAGCGCGGGCGCACCCCGGCCAAGCCGTCCTACTTCCTCAAGGCGTCGTCGTCACTGAGCCTGACCGGTTCCGAGATCGAGCGCCCCGCCGGTTGTGAACTCCTCGCCTACGAAGGCGAGATCGCCCTGGTGATCGGCACGGCCGCCCGCCGCGTCAGCCCCGAGGCCGCCTGGACGCACGTCGGGCACGTCACCGCCAGCAACGACCTCGGCGTCTACGACCTCAAGTACGCGGACAAGGGCTCCAACGTCCGCTCCAAGTCCGGGGACGGCTTCACCCCCTTCGGCCCCGGACTGATTCCCGCGGCCGACGTCGACCCGACCGCCCTGCGCGTGCGCACCTGGGTTAACGGCGAACCCGTCCAGGACGACACCACGGCCGCACTGATCTTCCCGTTCAGCCAGATCGTCGCGGACCTGTCCCAGCTCATGACGCTGGAACCGGGCGACGTCATCCTCACCGGGACCCCGGCCGGCTCCTCAGTTGCCGTGCCCGGCGACGTCATCGAGGTGGAAGTCAGCTCCCCCGCCCCAGGATTGAGCACTGCAGGATCGAACACGGCAGGATTGAGCACCGGGCGGCTGCGCACCGTCGTCATCCAAGGCGAAGCGCCATTCGCCGACTTTGGCAACGGGCCCAAGGCCGCCGATGCCGACCGCGAGGACGCCTACGGCTCCGCCGAAGCTGCCGGCCTGAAACCGAAGGGCCTCAGCGCCGAGCTCAAGCGAAAGCTGACCAGCGTCGGCACCGCCACGCTGAGCGCCCAGCTGCGCAAGCGCGGGCTGAACAACGTCAGCATCGACGGCCTGAAATCCACCCGCCCCGAGCTGCGGATCGCGGGCATGGCCCGCACCCTGCGCTACGTGCCCAACCGCGAGGACCTGTTCAAGGCGCACGGCGGCGGCTACAACGCCCAGAAGCGCATCATCAACACGCTCAACGACGGCGACGTGCTGGTCATGGAGGCCCGCGGCGAGCCCGGCACAGGCACCGTGGGCGACATCCTGGCCCTGCGCGCCCAGGTCAAGGGCGCCGCGGCCATCGTGACCGACGGCGGTGTCCGCGACGTTGCCGCCGTGGCCGCCCTGGACATGCCGACCTTCTTCACCGGCGCCCACCCCGCGGTCCTCGGCCGCAAGCACATCCCCTGGGACACGGACCTGACCATCTCCTGCGGCGGAGCCACCGTTCAGCCCGGCGACATCATCGTCGGCGACGCTGACGGAGTGCTGGTGATCCCGCCGTCGCTGGCGGAAGAAGTGGCCGACGACGCCATCGCCCAGGAGCATGAGGAAACCTATATCGCCGAAATGGTCGCCGAAGGCAACAGCGTGGAGGGACTTTACCCGATGAACGCAGCGTGGAAGGCCAGGTTCGCCGAATGGGCCGCCACGCATCCGAACCCGGCAGCACAACCGTGAGCAGCTCAGCACCATACAGCACAGCACCTGGCAACGAAACCAGCAGCAAGTCCGAGCGGGCCTACGCCGCCATCAAGGAAAAGATCCTCGGCGGCGAATACAATCCCGGCTACCGGCTGGTGCTGGCCAAGCTGGCCGACGACCTCGGCTTCAGCGTGGTGCCGGTACGCGAGGCCATCCGCCGGCTGGAGGCCGAAAACTTCGTCACCTTTGAGCGCAATGTCGGCGCCACGGTGGCCGGGATCGACCCCACCGAGTACCTGTACACCATGCAGACCCTGAGCATCGTGGAGGGTGCCGCCACCGCACTGTCCGCCCCCTTGATCACGGCGTCCGACATTGCGCGGGCCCGGGCCGTCAACGCCGCAATGCGCGAATGCCTGGCACATTTTGACCCCATCAGCTTCACGGCGCTGAACCTGGAATTCCACAGCGTCCTGTTTGAAAACTGCCCCAACCCGCACATCCTGGACCTGGTCCACCGCGGCTGGAACCGATTGCAGGCCCTGCGTTCCTCCACGTTCAACTACGTCCCGGGCCGGGCCAGCGAATCAGTCGCCGAGCACGAGGCGCTGCTGCAGCTGCTGGAAAGCGGGGCCGGGGCCGACGACGTCGAACGCGCCGCCCGCGCCCACCGCGCCGCCACCCTGGACGCCTACCTTGCCCGCAGTGCCCCAGAAGAGCCGGCTCACGCTCCTTTGACCCCCTCCTACTAGACAAGCCCACCGAGCAAACCGAAGAAAAGGACAAACTCAATGGCTGAGCACTACCTCCCGGAGAACCTCCCCACCCACATCCAGCACTACATCGACGGCAAGAAAGTCGATTCCGTCGGCGGGGCGACCTTCGACGTGCTGGATCCCGTCTCCAACACCAACTATGCAACGGCCGCCGCCGGCCAAAAAGAGGACATCGACCTCGCCGTGGCCGCCGCCACCAAGGCCTTCAACGAGGGCCCCTGGCCGCGCATGAAGCCGCGCGAGCGGGCCCGCATCCTGAACAAGATCGCCGACGCCGTCGAGGCCCAGGAGGCGCGGCTCGCCGAGTTGGAAACCTTTGACTCCGGCCTGCCCATCACCCAGTCCCGCGGCCAGGCGCTGCGGGCGGCGGAGAACTTCCGCTTCTTCGCCGATTTGATCGTGGCCCAGTTCGACGACGCCATGAAGGTCCCCGGCGCCCAAATCAACTACGTCAACCGCAAGCCGATCGGCGTCGCCGGGCTCATCACGCCCTGGAACACGCCGTTCATGCTGGAATCCTGGAAGCTGGCGCCCGCGCTGGCTTCCGGCTGCACCGTGGTGCTCAAGCCGGCCGAGTTCACGCCGTTGTCCGCCTCCCTCTGGGCCACCATCTTTGAGGAAGCCGGCCTCCCGCACGGCGTGTTCAACTTGGTCAACGGGCTCGGCGAGGACGCCGGCGACGCGCTGGTCAAGCACCCGGACGTGCCGCTGATCTCCTTCACGGGAGAGACCACCACGGGCCAGACCATCTTCCGCAACGCCGCCACCAACCTCAAGGGCCTGTCCATGGAACTGGGCGGCAAGAGCCCCTGCGTTGTCTTCGCCGACGCCAACCTCGATGCAGCGATCGACTCCGCCCTGTTCGGCGTCTTCTCACTCAACGGCGAGCGCTGCACGGCCGGCTCCCGCATCCTGGTGGAGCGGGCCATCTACGACGAATTCTGCGAAAAGTACGCGGCCCGGGCCAAGAACATCGTGGTGGGCGACCCCCACGACCCCAAGACCGAGGTGGGTGCGCTGGTCCACCCGGAGCACTACAACAAGGTCATGTCCTACGTGGAAATCGGCAAGTCCGAGGGCCGCCTGCTCGCCGGCGGCGGCCGCCCCGAGGGCTTGGACACCGGCAACTATGTGGCCCCCACCGTCTTCGCGGACGTGAAGCCGGAGGCCCGGATCTTCCAGGAGGAAATCTTCGGCCCCGTTGTGGCCATCACCCCTTTTGAGAACGACGACGAGGCGCTGGCCCTGGCGAACGGCGTCAAGTACGGCCTGGCCGCCTACATCTGGACGCAAAACCTGACCCGGGCCCACAATTTCGCCCAGAACGTCGAGGCCGGCATGGTGTGGCTGAACAGCCACAACGTCCGCGACCTGCGTACCCCGTTCGGTGGAGTCAAGGCCTCGGGCCTGGGCCACGAGGGCGGCTTCCGCTCCATCGACTTCTACACCGACCAGCAGGCCGTGCACATCACGCTCGGCACCGTCCACACCCCGAAATTCGGCGCCTCCGCCACGAACTGACCACCGCGCATACTAGCTCACTGAGGAGTTCCCCATGACCGACTTCATCCCCACCCCCACCGTCCCGGCCCCGGACATTGTCCGCTGCGCCTACATGGAACTGGTGGTCACCGACCTGTCCAAATCCCGCGAATTCTACGTGGACGTGCTGGGCCTGCACGTCACCGAAGAGGACGAGAACACCATCTACCTGCGCTCCCTGGAGGAGTTCATCCACCACAACCTGGTGCTGCGCAAGGGCCCCGTGGCCGCCGTCGCCGTTGCCGCATTCCGAGTGAAGTCCACGGCCGAGGTGGATGCCGCCGAGGCCTACTACAAGGAACTGGGCTGCCGCACCGAACGCCGCAGGGACGGCTTCGTCAAGGGCATCGGCGACGCCGTTCGCGTGGAGGACCCGCTGGGCTTCCCCTACGAGTTCTTCTTTGAGACCGAGCACGTGGAGCGGCTCACCCAGCGCTACGACCTCTACACGGCCGGCGAGCTGGTCCGTCTGGACCACTTCAACCAGGTCACCCCCGACGTCCCCCGCGGCCGCAAGTACCTCGAGGACCTGGGCTTCCGCGTCTCCGAGGACATCAAGGACTCCGACGGCGTCAGCTACGCGGTATGGATGCACCGCAAGCAGACCGTCCACGACACCGCCCTGACCGGCGGCGACGGCCCCCGCATGCACCACCTCGCCTTCGCCACGCACGAGAAGCACAACATCATCCAGATCTGCGACAAGATGGGCGCCCTGCGCATTTCCGACCGGATCGAACGCGGCCCCGGGCGCCACGGCGTCTCCAACGCCTTCTACCTGTACATCCTGGACCCGGACGACCACCGTGTGGAAATCTACACGCAGGACTACTACACCGGCGACCCCGACAACCCCGTCGTCACCTGGGACGTCCACGACAACCAGCGCCGCGACTGGTGGGGCAACCCCGTGGTCCCTTCCTGGTACACCGAGGCTTCCCTGGTCCTGGACCTGGACGGCAATCCGCAGCCCGTCATCAAGCGCACCGACTCGTCCGAGATGGCCGTCACCGTCGGCGCCGACGGCTTCTCCTACACCCGCGAACCGGGCGAGGAACGCGGCTTCAAGATGGGCAACCAGCTCTAAGGGAGACAGAACATGCTTGATGATGACACCATTGCGCGCATTGCCGACGAACTGGTGGAGGCCGGCCGGAGCCGGGTTCCGGCGCCACGGTTGACGCAGCGGTACCCGGAGATGACGGTGGAGGACTCCTACCGTGTGCAGAGCCTGTGGCGGCAGCGCGGCGAGGCTGCCGGACGGGTGCTGGGCGGGCACAAGATTGGCCTGACGTCCAAGGCCATGCAGTACGCCACGGGCATCACGGAGCCGGACTACGGGATCATCTTCAAGGACATGATCCTGGAGAACGGCTGCACGGTGCAGTGGAACCAGTACTCGCACCCCCGCATTGAAGTTGAGCTGGCCTTCCTGCTCAAGGAGGACGTCGCCGGCCCGGACGCTACCATTTTCGATGTCCTGCGCGCCACCGAGTACGTGGTGCCCGCGCTGGAGATCCTCGATTCCCGGATCGAAATGGAGGGCCGAACCATCGTGGACACCATCAGCGACAACGCCGCCATGGGCGCCATGGTGGTGGGCGGGACCCCGGTGAAGCCCGACGACGTCGACCTCCGCTGGGTCTCCGCCATCCTGTACAAGAACCAGACCGTGGAAGAAACCGGGGTGGCGGCCGGCGTGCTGAACCACCCGGCGTCGGGCGTGTCCTGGCTGGCGAACAAGATCGCCCCGCACGGTGACGTGCTCAAGGCCGGGGAGCTCATCCTTGCCGGCTCGTTCACCCGCCCCATGTGGGTCCATGCCGGGGACACCGTCTTCGCCGACTACGGAAAGCTGGGCACCATCACATGCCGCTTCGAATAAAGCCCGCTCCGTCGTTCAAGGACGCGCTGGCCGCCGCGGACCGTCCGCTGGCCGGCATGTGGGTGTGTTCCGGCAGCCCGCTGGTCGCGGAAATCTGCGCCGGGGCCGGGCTGGACTGGCTGCTGGTCGACGCCGAGCACAGCCCCAACGGCCTTGAATCCATCCTGGCCCAGCTGCAGGCCGTGAACGGCTACCCGGTCACGGCCGTGGTACGCCCGCCGGTCAACGACGCCGTGGTGATCAAGCAGTACCTGGACCTGGGCGCGCAGTCGCTGCTGATCCCCATGGTCCACACGGCCGACGACGCTGCTGCCGCGGTGGCCGCCGCCCGCTACCCGCCGCACGGCGTCCGCGGCGTCGGTTCCGCCCTGGCCCGGTCCGCACGGTGGAACCGCATCCCGGACTACCTTGCAACGGCAGCGGAAACCATCACCCTTATGGTGCAGATCGAATCCACCCAGGCCGTGGAAAACGCGGCCGGGATTGTGGCCGCGGACGGAATCGACGCCGTGTTCATCGGGCCGTCGGACCTGGCCGCGTCCATGGGCGTGCTGGGACAGCAGGAACATCCCGACGTCGTCGCCGCCGTCGAACACTGCATCAAGGTGGCCAAGGCGGCCGGCAAGCCGGTGGGCGTGAACGCCTTCGCCCAGGAAACCGCCCGCCGCTACCTCGATGCAGGCGTCGACTTCATTCTGGTCGGCGCCGATGTGGCCCTGCTGGCCCGCGGCAGCGAAGCCCTCGCCAACACGTACGTCCCGGCGTCCGACGCCGGGCCAACCACCAGCTACTAATCCCCACGCCCTCCCCCCGCTCGCAAGCTCGCGGCGGGTCCCTCGGGCGCGTGGGCCCAAAAGGAGTTTTTCATGACAACTACAGTTGACCGCGAAGCGAACCTGCTTGCCACCGTCCCCACCGGGCTCCTCATCAACGGCCAGTGGCGCCAGGCGTCCGGCGGCAAGACGCTGGACGTCCACGACCCCGCCACCGGCCAGGTGCTGGCGTCCATTGCGGACGGCACCAGCGTGGACGCCTTGGCGGCGCTGGACGCAGCGTCCGCAGCACAGGCTGGCTGGGCCCGGACGGCACCGCGGGTGCGCGCCGAAATCCTGCGCATGGCGTTCGAGCTCATCACGGCACGGGCCGAGGACTTCGCCCTGCTGATGACGCTGGAAATGGGCAAGCCGCTGGCGGAGGCCCGCGGCGAGGTGGCCTACGGTGCCGAGTTCCTGCGCTGGTATTCGGAAGAGACCGCGCGCGACTACGGCCGCTATGTGACCTCGCCGGAAGGCAAAAACAAGATCCTGGTCCAGCACAAGCCGGTGGGCCCGTGCCTGTTGATCACGCCGTGGAACTTCCCGCTGGCGATGGCCACGCGCAAGGTGGGTCCGGCCGTTGCGGCGGGCTGCACCATGGTGCTCAAGCCCGCAAAGCTGACCCCGTTGACGGCGCAGCTGTTCGCCCAGGTCATGCAGGAAGCCGGCCTGCCCGACGGCGTCCTGAACGTCGTCTGCAGCTCCAGCGCCTCCTCCATCTCCGGGCCACTGCTAAAGGATTCGCGGCTGCGCAAGATCTCCTTCACCGGTTCCACCGCGGTGGGCAAGCAGCTGATGGCCGCGGCCACCGAAAACGTACTGCGCACGTCAATGGAACTCGGCGGCAACGCCCCGTTCATCGTCTTCGCCGACGCGGACCTGGACGACGCCGTTGACGGCGCCATGGCCGCCAAGATGCGCAACATGGGCGAAGCCTGCACGGCCGCCAACCGCTTCCTCGTCCACACGTCGGTGGCCGAAGAGTTCACGGCGAAGCTGGCCGGGCGCATCGGCGCGCTGACCGAGGGGCGCGGCACCGAGGCCGGCACGGACATCGGCCCCCTGATCGAGGAAAAGGCGGACCGGCATCCACGCCCTGGTCACCGAGGCCGTGGCCGCAGGTGCCACGGTCCTGGCGGGGGGCAGCGCCGTGGATGGTGACGGCTACTTCTACCGGCCCACGGTGCTGGGCAATGTGCCCAACGATGCAGCGATCCTCCAGCAGGAAATCTTCGGCCCCGTGGCCCCTGTGACAACGTTCACGGACGAGGACGACGCCATCCGCATCGCGAACTCGACCGAATACGGCCTGGCCGCCTACCTGTACACCAAGGACTTCTCCCGGCTGCTGCGCGTGAGCGAACAGCTGGAATTCGGCATGGTCGGCTTCAACGCCGGCGTCATCTCCAACGCGGCCGCCCCCTTCGGCGGGGTCAAGCACTCCGGCCTGGGCCGTGAAGGCGGCTCCGAGGGCATTGCCGAATATACCGCAACCCAATATATCGGCATCGCGGATCCGTACGCGTCAGTAGCAGGCAGCTTATAAGGTGGGCGGCCCCCGGCTTGATTGCCGGGGGGCGCCTGCTGTGGCGTGCCGTGCGGTAGCGTGGAAGGACAGGCGGCCGGTGGATCCGGACCCGGAAGGAGTATCGTGTCCATCGTTGTCATTAACGCACTCAAGGTCCCCGTTGAGGCCGGGTCCGAACTGGAGGCCCGCTTTGCTGCCCGCAAGCACTCCGTGGACGGTTCCCCGGGCTTCGAGAAGTTCCAGCTCCTGCGCCCGGTCGCCGGGGAGGACCGTTACTTCGTCTACACGCAGTGGGCCACCCGGGCGGACTTTGAGAATTGGCGGGCCCAGCGGCCCGGCCACGACAACTCCGCGCAGGCCCCGGTGGCCAGCGGCATGGACCTGCTCGAGTTCCAGGTTGTGGACTTGGGGTAAGCAGCGGCACGCATCTGACGACCGTCCGGGCATCTGACGACCGTCCGGGCATCCGTCGGTGCGGATCCGGTGGGCGGGTCTTGGGTCAGGCCCTCTTGGCCTTGCTCCCCGACAGTACGGGAGCGAAGAACTCGGCCAGTTCAGCGGTCGCGGTCAGCGGCAGGATGTTCGCCACGTACTGGTCCGGGCGTACGACGACGACCACGCCGTCGCGGGACAGCCCGCGCGCCTCGAAGATGTCATCGCCGTCGACGACGCCGTAAACCTTCTCTAGATCGGTGAGCTGGTACGGGCCAACCTCGGGCCTGAACACGTCGGGCACGGCGTTGATGTCGATGTCCTGGTGCTTTTGCTGGTAGATGACCTTTACGTCGAACCAGGCGTCGGCGTCGAGCCCCTGGGGGGTGGCGGCCAGCGGTGATTCCGGAGCGTTCGCGAGCCACTGTGCCAGGTCGGTGGTGGGCGAGGCGGCACCGGGCTTCGCCGCATCGGCGAAGACGTAGATGCGCCAGCGGCCGTCGGCGGTGGCCTGGTGGCCGAGGTGCAGGGTGTTGGTGTCGCAGACGCGGGAGACGCGGGCGGACTTGAAGCGCTTGCCAAGCGGGAACCCCGTGGCCAGGTCCTGGTGGGCGCCCCCGGAGGTGAGCATCGAGCGCGTGTACTGCGTCATGAACCCTGCCGGGAACTCGGCAGTGCGAACGTAGAAGTCCTCCAGCTCCGTGGGGTCGGCGAATTCCTCGGGCTTCTTGGCCATCATAGTCGACCATTCCTTGTCGAAGTCGATGAGGTTCTTCGCAACGACCTGGCGCTCGGTGGAGTAGGTGTCCAGCAGCGACTCGGGGCTGCGGCCTTCGAGCACGTGGCCGAGCTTCCAGCCGAGGTTGAAGCCGTCCTGCATGGAGACGTTCATGCCCTGGCCGGCCTTGGCGCTGTGCGTGTGGCAGGCGTCGCCGGTGATGAAGACGCGCGGGCTGCGGGTGCCGCGGTCCTGCGCGAGGACGTCGTCGAACCGGTCGGTGAGGCGGTGGCCAACCTCGTAGACGCTGTGCCAGGCAACGCTGCGCACGTCCACGGTGTACGGGTGCATGATCTCGTTCGCCTTGGCAATGATCTGCTCGATGCTGGTCTTGCGCACGGTGCCGTGGTCGTCCTCGGGCACCTCACCCAAGTCCACGTACATCCGGAAGAGATGGCCGCCCTCGCGCGGGATCAGCAAGATGGATCCGCCGTCGTGCGACTGGATGGCGCACTTGGTGCGGATGTCGGGGAAGTCAGTCTTGGCCAGCACGTCCATGACGCCCCAGGCGTGGTTGGCCGCGTCCCCAGCGAGGGTGCAGCCGATCGAGGCGCGGACCTTACTGCGCGCGCCGTCGCAGCCGACGACGTACTTGGCGTGGACGATGCGCTCGGTGCCCTCATTCGGTTCGGCGCTGCGGACCAGCGTGACCTTCACGGGGTACTCGCCCTCGTCGGTGACCTCGAGGGTGCTGAAGTCCCAGCCGTAGTCGGGCACCAGGCGGGTGGGGGCGTTGGCCGCAACCTCGGCGAAGTAGTCAAGCACGCGGGCCTGGTTGACGATGAGGTGCGGGAACTCGCTGATGCCCATCTCGTCGTCGACTGCGCGGCCGCCACGGACGATGTTCTGGGGGTCCTCGTCGCCCGGGCGCCAGAAGTTCATCTCTGTGAGCCAGTAGGCCTCCGAGGTGATCTGCCCGGCGAAGCCGAACGCCTGGAAGGTTTCGACGCTGCGGGCCTGAATGCCGTCGGCCTGGCCGAGCTCCAGCCGGCCGCCGCGGCGCTCCACGAGGCGCGTGGTGATGTCGGGGAACTGGGCAAGCTGGGCTGCGGTCAGCATGCCTGCCGGGCCCGAACCCACGATGAGCACGTCCACCTCGGCGGGAAGTTCCTCGGGGCGGTCGATGCCGACGCCGGCGGCCGGCTGGACCCTCGGGTCACCGGAAACGTATCCATGGTGGTGGAACTGCACAAGAATCTCCTCATTGCACGGTGGCGGCGCGTTCACCACCATTGAATTTAATTCACTATTTGAATAGACAGTTCTAATAGTGCACACTAAGCATAATTGTGTGCGCCATCTCACGCAAGCCTGTGAGCTGGGCCGCCCTGGACGGCTGAGTTATATTCCGCCCCCGTTTCCGCAGGGTCGGTAGAATTCCAGCATGTTTCGCTACACCCTGCGGCAGGTGCTCCACTTTGTCGCCATCGCCGACCATGGCTCGATCCGGGCCGCTGCCGAGGCCACCCACGTCTCCCAGGCCGGGTTGTCGCTGGCCCTGACGGAACTGGAAAAGGCCCTCGGCGTCCAGCTGGCGGTACGGCAAAAGGCGAAGGGCATCACCCTGACCAGCGCGGGGCACAGGTTCCTCGCCGACGCCCGCATGCTGTTGCGCCGGGCGGACGATCTCCAGGCGACCACCGCGGAATCACCGGACGCCCTGGCGGGCCCCTTGGACCTCGGCTGCTACAGCACGCTGGCCGACTTCTGGGTTCCGCCCATCACGGCAGGTTTTGCCGCCGCCAACCCGCACTTGTCACTGACCATAACCGAGGGCCCACCGCTGCAGCTCCAACTCGACATGCTCGAGGGCAGGCTTGACGCCGTCCTCACCCATACCCGGCACGTGGTCGACGGCGCCGAATACCAGGTCATCAGGGAGGGCCGGCCCTACGTGCTGGTGGGTGCCATGCACCGCCTGGCGGGGCGCAGCGGCGTCCGGCTGGCCGAACTGGCTGACGACGACATGGTCCTGCTCAATATTCCCACCGTTCGCGACAACCAACTGCCCAATCTGCGCGCGTCCGGCCTGGACCCGAAAATTGCATGGCGGTCCACCAGCTTTGAGGCCGTGCGCGGCATGGTGGCCCGCGGCCTGGGCTACACGGTCCTGGTCCAGCGCCCGCCCCTGGACGTCAGCTACGAGGGCCTTCCGGTGGTCCCTCTGCCCATCGAGGGCCCCATCGGGCACAGCGACATCTGCTTCGCCTACCCCGCCCGGCAAAAGCTCAGCCGCAAGTTGCAGGCGCTCGTCGACTACTGTGCCGCGTATTCCCCACCAGTTGGCCCGTAAAACGCCGGCGCGCCTGGGAGACGGCAAACGGACGACGGCGGCCGGCCGCCGTCGTACTTTGGTGAAAACGTCAGCGCATGTCCCCAGTAAGGTCCGCGCCGCGGCCCTCCTTGGTGGCCATCACACAGACGGCGGCCACCACGAAGGCGAGCGTCCAGGCCAGGCCGACCAACCACAGCGATCCACCGGCCAGCAGGACCAAGCTGCTGGCGATCAGCGGTGTGAAGCCGGCGCCGAGGGTGGAGGCGGACTGGTAGGTCAGGGAGGCTCCGGTGTAGCGGATGCGGGTGGGGAAAAGCTCGGCCATGTAGGCGCCGAACGGGCCAAAGATGACGCCCTGGATGATGCCGTTGGCAAGGAAAAGGCCGATCGCAAAGCCGAGCAGCGTGTTGGTCTGCAGGAGCCAGAGGATCGGGTAGGCCAGCACTGCGCCGGCGATCATGCCAGCCAGCATGACGGGCCGGCGGCCGTACTTGTCGCTGAGCCGGGCGGCAAACCAGATGCCGACGATTGTCAGGGTGGCGCCGATTGCCTTGACGTTCAGCACGCCGGTCTGGTTGACGCCGTGGTCCACTGCGTAGGAGATGGCCCACACCGTCATCAGGCCCTGCACGGTGTAGGAGCTCATGCCGGCGAGCGTGCCCAGGATCAGGTTTTTGGGGTACTTGGTGAAGACCTCCAGCAGCGGCACCCGCTTCTTCTCCGCCTTTTCCTCCAGTTCCAGGAACAGCGGGGTTTCGGCAACCTTCAGGCGGATCACCAGGCCCACCGCAACGAGCGCGAGGCTGAGCAGGAACGGCACGCGCCAGCCCCAGGCAAGGAATTGGGCCTTGGACATGATGCTGACGGCTGACACCATGAGCGTGGCCATGACGGCGCCGGCGGGACCACCCATGTTGGCAAAGCTGGCGGCAAAGCCGCGCCGCTTGGCCGGGGAGTGTTCCAGTGCCACCAGCATGGCGCCGCCCCATTCGCCGCCGACGGCGATGCCCTGCAGCAGCCGCAGCACCACCAGCAGGACGGGGGCAACCAGGCCTATCTGCGCCGTCGTGGGCAACAGCCCGATGGCCGTGGTGCCCAGGCCCATCATCACCATAGAGACAATCAGGCAGCCCTTGCGGCCAAGCCGGTCGCCGAAGTGCCCGAAGATGGCACCACCCAGCGGGCGGGCGGCATACCCCACCGCCAGCGTGCCGAAGGAAGCGAACAAGCCCACGGCCGGCGGGACGTTGGCGAAGAACACCTTGTTGAACACCAGGCTGGCTGCCGTCGCGTAGAGTACAAAGTCGTAAAACTCGATGGCGCTGCCAATGAAGCTGGAGGCCAAGATCCGCCGCATGGCGGTGGTGTTCAGGCTGTCTTCCTTGACAGGGCGTCCCGCACGGGGGCGGGTGTTTTTACTCGTCATAGTCATCTCGAAGACACCATTTCTTCAATCCTGCGCGCAGCAGCTGTAGTTTGGCCAAAGGGAATCGAATCAAGGTCGTCCGGGACGTAGTAGTCCCCGGCAAAGTCGGCGCCAGCCGCTTCCCAGACGGATACCGGGGTTGTCCCCGGCACCAGGTGGTGTAACGCCAGCGCTTTTGCGCTGGCCCGGGTGGCCAGTTCCACGGCCTCGGTGGCGCTGGTGTGGGATTTGCGGTGGTGGTCTCCGGAGGCACGGCCGGTGCCATCGGCTGATCCTCCATAGGTCCGGTTGACCCAGTCGAAGTCGATGGCCTCGTGCAGCAGCAGGTCGGTGCCCCCGGCCAGCCGGACCAGGTTCTCGCACGGGGCGGTGTCGCCGGAGATCGTGACCGAACCGTCGGCCGTGTCGAAGCGGAACGCGAAGGCCGGTGCGATGGGCGGGTGCTGGACGAGGGTTGCGGTCACGGTGACAAGTTCGTCGGAGTAGATTTCAAACGGCTCCATGTCCGCCGGAGTGGGGTTGGTGTTCGGCGAGTAGCCGGTGCCCGCCGGGATGGTGATGTCCTGCGGGACAAAGTAGTCATAGGGGGACGGGCGCAGACTGTCCAGGATCCTGTCGTTGAGGTCGGTGGCGTAGGCCGCCATCAGGTGGCTGAACATGGCGGTGATGCCCGGAGTCGGGTTCTCCGGGAAAACGGGGGTCGGCGGCACCGCGGCGCGTGGGGAGACGGGAGGGAGTTCGCCTCGGTCGCCGGGGCCGATCAGGTGGATCTTGTGCTGGTCGGGGCCGAAGGTGAACATCCCGAAGATGGCCAAAGAGCCTAGGTCGATGGTGTGGTCCGAGTGCAGGTGGCTGACGAAGATGCCGCGAAGGGAGTTGATGGGCAACCCGGCCAGCATCATCTGCCGGCCCACCCCATGCCCGGCGTCCACGAGATAGGTGACGTCCCCGACTACGACGGCGGTCGCGATGCCCGAGCGCTTGCCCGCGTTTTCGCCCGTCCACCAGCGGGGGCCACCGGCGGTGCCGAGGGTGACCACCCTTGGTGTGAGATCTAAGGCTTGCCGGTTCATGCTCTACTCCTGTTACTGCAGGCCATGCGACTGCAACTATGCTGTGGATCACTTCCAGCAACCATCGTGCTCCCGATCAGAGTTTTTGGAAAACGGTAATTACTGGCCATGAAAACTGGTATTGCTCATGTATGGGCCAACCAACCAACCCTGGACCCGAAAAGCTCTCACGGCTTCGGCTGAGGAAATAACAACCTGGCTGACGTCGCTGGAATACTCGGCAGCGGAATGGGCGCCTGCCCGGAGGTCATAAATACGTGCCGGAGGAGGCAGCCCGCCAAACCGAGGAAAGGCGGCGGCACGGTCAGTGCGACGAAGTCAGGGCACCCGGGCCGTGAGTCGCTGAACCCAACGCGCCGCTATCCCCTCAACGCCCGGAGCCAGCCCACTCCAACAGCCGGCCCAACGACCACGTCGTGACCACCCGGTCTGCCGGCACCTCGTTTAGCACCGCCCGCTCGGCACCGTATTGGAGGAAGTCGAGCTGGCCGGGGGCATGCGCGTCGCTGTCGATGCTGAAGAGGCAACCGGCCTCGATGGCCAGTTGGATGAGGTTGTCGGGCGGGTCCTGCCGCTCCGGCCTCGAGTTGATCTCAACGGCGACGTCGTGCTCCGCACACGCTGCGAACACACGCTCGGCATCGAAGTCTGAGGGAGGACGTTGTCCCCGCGATCCTTGTACGAGCCGGCCTGTGCAGTGACCGAGAACGTTGGTATGCGGATCGCTGACCGCCTTGAGCATTCTTTGGGTCATGGTCCGCGCGTCGGAGCGAAGCTTCGAGTGCACGCTCGCGACGACGATGTCCAACCGGTCCAGCATTTCCGGTGTCTGATCCAAGTCACCGTTCTCGAGGATGTCGACTTCAATACCGGCCAGGAGGCGGAAGTCCTTGTCACCGTTGTTGCCCTGGGCTGTGTCGACGTGCGCTATGTCATTCTGCGCTACATCACTATTGGTCTGCGCCACGACGTCGAGCTGTTGGGCGAGACGCTCCGCGCTCAGCCCGTTGGCGATTTTAAGGTTGGGTGAGTGATCGGTCAGGGCAAGGTACTGGCGGCCCAGCAGCCGGGCGGCCTCGACCATGAGCCCGATGGGCGACCCGCCGTCTGACCAGTTGCTGTGGCTGTGCAGGTCACCGCGAAGCTCCGCATGCAGGGCAGCGCCGCCTTCCGCGAGCGGATGTCTTCCGCGTTGCCGCAACCCGTCGAGATAGTCAGGCACGCCGCCGTCGACAGCCTCACTGATCACCTCAAACGTCCTGGCCCCAATCCCCTTCATCCGCTTGAGCCGCCCGTCGCGCGCGCGCTCCACCAGCTCCTCAGGAGCCAAACCGCTGACGGCTTCGGCCGCGTTCCGAAACGCCTGCACCTTGAACGTGGGAGCGAGTTCCCGCTCGAGCCAGAACGCGATTTCATTGAGTGCGTCTACAGCATCCATCTGTCCATCTTCCCGTGGTGCAGCTATTGCGCGCGCCTTGCTTGAGGCCGACGGCGGCGGGTGTCGACGCCGTCGGATGCCGTCGCCGGTCCACTTGAGTGTCCTACTCGATCGAGATCCTGTCTACGCAGCCCTCCGGCGCCACCTCGGTCATTAGGCAAACCCCTGGACCAACCGCGCCGGAAACCGCGTCGGAACCCGCTCCCTCACGCACCATTGGACCTGGCCTCCGTGCACGATCAGCCGCCGGGCCGTAAGCTCTTGGCATGGCGAGATACTACGACGTTCACCCCGAAGATCCCCAACCACGGGCGATCGCTCAGATTGTCGAGCTCGTGCGGGCGGGCGGACTAATCGCCTATCCGACAGACTCGTGTTACGCGCTCGGGGCACAGTTCGGCAACAAGGACGCGCTGGATCGGATCCGCGCGATCCGCCGGCTCGACAACAAGCACCACTTCACGCTGGTCTGCCGGGACTTCGCCCAGCTGGGGCAGTTCGTGAACATCGGCAATGATGTCTTCCGCAGCATCAAATCCGTCACGCCGGGCAGCTACACATTCATCCTGCCTGCCACGAAGGAGGTTCCGCGCCGGCTGCTGCACCCCAAGAAAAAGACGGTTGGGGTGCGCATCCCCGACAATAACGTTGTCCAGGCGCTGCTGGCCGAGCTCGGTGAACCGCTCCTTTCCAGCACGCTCCTGCTGCCCGACCAGGAGGACCCGCTGACCCAGGGCTGGGAAATCAAGGAGCGGCTCGACCACGAGGTGGACGCCGTGCTTGATTCCGGCGACTGCGGCGCCCAGCCAACGACCGTCGTTGACTTCTCCAGCGGCACGGCGGAAATCCTGCGGCGCGGAATGGGCGATCCTTCCCGGTTCGAGTAGGAGTCGGGCGCGGGGGACGGGGTGGGACGGGGTATTTCCGCGACGCACCATCGTGCGGGCCGTTCCTTGCGCAGGACCAGCCTACGGCCACCGTGTGCGCGGACGCCCTGCTTGCCAGCGCGGCGCCGCTGGCCGAACTGTCCGCCGGGCTCAAGCGATCTCCAGTGTTGAAGATTGACCACCTTTGGTGAAGTTGCGTCGCGTTTCCCGGCGTGTCTCCACGACACGCCTACGACGGCGGTCGAAACGAACTCGCTCAGTTCCGACGAGTAGACGCTGGGAAGGTCCAGACCCATCATCTCCAGCACATTATCGATGCCGTTGGTTTTAATCGTTGCCGTGTCAGCCTTTTCGGCGAAGAAGCAGATACTCTTGTTGACTGGCTCAACCATCTCCCCGGAGCCTGCCTCCTCGCCGGTGGCGGGGTCCGGGATGTAGTTTCCGCAGATGCCATGGACTGGCCGGTTCGCTGCCGTCAATGCAAATGACGACGACGGGCACACCCTGGTGCATATAGTGGCGGCCGTCAACCGAGAATGTTGTCTGCAGCATAGGGGGCTTCTTCGATCGTGCGTGGCTTTCCGCCCGGGAGGGCGAGTGACCACGCAGGTGGTGTTTGCAGTGCCTCAAGCTTCGGCAAACACCGGTTTCCGTAGAAGCCCCCAAAATGCTATGCGGGCTATCGGCCCAGACTATGGCCCGCGGCAGCTGACTCCCGCGGCCGCTGTGCCAGCCGCTTCCCGACGTCGCCCGCACCAAGTCGACCCGGTCAATGGACGCTAGAGCAATCCTGGTGCTGCATCGACCACCGCAACCCCCGCGCGAGCCATTTCTGCGACCAGGCTTCCGGACTCAGCCGTGGACACGCAATCGAGCATCAATTTGCGAAAGGCGTCCCTGCGTTCGCGGCTGGTGCCGGTGGCGGCCAACACTCCCCGCCACAATTCATCCACGGTACCGCAGATAATAGTCCGACCTTTCGCTCCGGATACGAGCCACGAGTCCCCGGTGGCAGTTACTTTTGGCGCGCCAGGCAAAGTACCCGACATAGCTGTCACTGCCTGTGCCACTAAAAGCTGTTGTCTGGCAGTGCGTACCCGGCCCAGGACTGGGTCGGCTGCGATGATCCTCCCACAGGCTCCGCACATGTCAAGCTCCTTTCTTAGGGCATGACGTCGCCTCTTAGGGCATGACGTCGCCGGAATTGGGGCCGAGCGTTTGGCCGACAAAGAGGTTACCCCCGGGGTCGTTGGCCAGCAGCAGCGCTGTTGGAGCAACTTCGGCGGGCGTGCCGAAGCGGCCAAGGGGCAGCTCGGCGCGTTTGGCAACCTTCCATGTGTCGGAAATGCCGTCCACAAGCGGCGTTTCGATAGGCCCCGGGGCAATGCAGTTGATGAGGACGTTGTCCGCCGCCGTTTCCAAAGCCAGAGACTTAGTCATGCCGATGACGCCGGCCTTTGCAGCGCTATAGTGGCTCAGACCGACGCCCCCCTTGATGGCAAGCTGTGAAGCAATGTTGATGATTCGCCCCCATTTTTGCCGTCGCATCCCGCCCACGACTTCGCGGCAGCACAGGAACACGCCTGACAGATCTACAGCGATCGTTTCGTTCCACAACGCGAGCGGCATCTGTTCAAGCGGCGACTCCGTCAACAGGCCCGCACTGTTGACGAGTACATCGATCGGCCCCAAGTGTGCCCGGGCCGCAGCAAACCCATTCCTGACGCTGTCCTCGTCGGCGACGTCAACGGCGATGACGCCGTCGCCGCCGGCCCGGTCCAGGACCGCTACTCGGTCGCCGGCGGCTCTAAAAGCTTCCGCAATCGCTTGACCTATCCCGCTGGCGCCGCCGGTGACGACGACGGCGCGCCCGTCCGGGAATCTGTCATGATCTTGTGTGTTCATGTTCTCCTTCGGCGTTTAGGCCCTCATCTTGATGGTGAGCCCGCCATCAACGATGAGGGACTGTCCAGTCACGTATCGGGCGTCGTCGGACGTCAGGAACGCGATGACGCTGGCCACTTCCTCGGGCTGGCCCACCCGACCCCACGGAATGTCCAGTCCCGCCCGTTCAAGGCCTTCGGGGCCTAACGAGTTGACGGAGTCAAGTGACTGGGGCGTCTCGATGAGTCCCGGGATAACCACGTTGGCCCTGATTCCCACCGGCCCGAGTTCGGCCGCAACGCTACGGATCAGACCCAGTACACCGGCCTTGGCGGCGGCATAGTGGGCGTGCCCCTCCCAGCCGTAGACGCCGCCGGCGATTGATGAGACGGCAACCATCGCGCCGCCGTCGGCCATTCTTGCCGCCCCTGCACGCAGCGTGCGCAACACGCCGGTCAGGTCGACATCCAGCATTGCGGCCCAGCGTTCGTCGGTGAGGTCCTGAAGACGGGAATTGCGGAGGATGCCGGCGTTAGCGACAGCAATATCAAGCCGCCCGAATTCGTCCACGGCCCGCTGGGCGAAGGCGTCGACCGACGAGGTGCTCCGCACGTCAACCTCATGGACGACAGCACTGCCGCCGGCGTCCTGCACCAAGCGCAGTGTTTGTTCCGGATCATGCGGATCGTCGGGAAATGTTCCAATGACGGAGCGAACGTTGCGCGTCGCGTAGTGGGCCGCGAGTGCGCGGCCGATTCCACTGGCCGCCCCTGTGATGATGGCTACTTGCGGTTCAGGCATGGGGGTCCTCCGCTTTAGCTTCGGCTACTGGTTTGGCGGCGATCATGAGGACGCCCGAGAGCAGTGTTCCCATGGCGCCAATCCAGACAGCCGCAGTACCGGTGCCCGCTCCGGCGGCTACCGCGGTGAATAGTGCGCCGCCGATGATCGTGCCCGGCTGGCTCATGGCCCCGATGAACGCCGTTCCGGTGGCGCGGCAGCTGACGGGGTAGCACTCGGCCATGAAGTACTGTATGGCCGCGTACGGACCGACAAGGAAGAAGAGGCCGCCGCCGTAGGTAAGAATGATCATGAAGGGGCTGGTGGTCAGAGGGCTCAGCATGAAGATGAAGCAGATTCCGGAGATAATCCAGCCGCCGATGATGGTCCATTTCCGGCCAATCTTGTCGCCAAGCCAGCCGTGGAAGACATAGCCGAAGTAGGCGAGAAGGTTGATGACGATCAGGTACCAGAACGCTTGCGAAAGTTCGATTCCCTTGGCGTTTTTCAGCACCGAGCTTCCCAGGACGCTGAAGATTGTGATGCCGAAGAAGTTAATGATCCATGCCAAGGAGAAAACGATCGTGTTCCGGCGCAGATGTGGCTCCCAGATGCGTTTCAGCGGCGCGTCGGAGGAGTGCTCCACGCTGTAGGAGCGGGCCAGCGCGTGCGCCTCTTCGGTTTTTCCGGCCTTCTCAAGATGCGTCAGTTCGTGGTGCAGCTCGAATTGCGGGGTTTCCTTCAGCTTGCGTGATATGACCCAGACGATAATTGCCGCGGGTACTGTGGCCATCAGGTAAAGGGCACGCCAGCCCAGCGAGGGCAGGAAGGCCAAGCTCAGCGCACTGGCCAGCAGGAATCCCAGTGGCCATCCGCCCTGGATAAAGGAGTAGTGGAATCCGGGCCGCCTGCGCTTCTTCTCGTCTTCGGTAACCTGGTAAACCTCGTTCATGTAAGTGGCGTTGACGGCCTGCTCGGAAAACCCAAGTCCGCCAAAGGAGCGCACAACGACAAGCAGACCGCTGCTGATGAAACCCAGTCCCACCGGTATCAGGGACGTCAGGCCGGAAACGATCGCCGTCCCACCGATGGTGGTCATCATGCCCTTGCGCCGGCCCAGGCGGTCAATGACCGGACCGATGCCGAAGCACACCACGGCCGTGCCGACGGCGATCCATGTGTTGATGGCATACGCCTCCGGCGCGGTCCACCCGAAGGACTCCTGCATGGCGGGCAGGAGGGTGCCAAAGAGCCCGTAGTCGAAAACTGCAACGGTCCAGGCGAGCAGGGCAAGGACTGTGGCGATGCTGGTGTTCCGTTTGGAGAAGACGGGGAATCGGCGCCGTTCGTTCCCCGAGGGTGCCGACAGATCGACGGTGTCGGATGGCGTGCTCATGAGTTACTGTCCTTTCGGGGGCTGCGGGCGATGAATGAATCGGCGATCTGGTCGAACGTGTGCCAGCTGACGCCGTCGTGGCCGCTGATGTACTCGATCAGCCGCTCAAGCATGAGGAGGACCTGCGGGCGGCCAGACACGTCGGGGTGAATCGTCATAGTGAAAACAGCTTGATCCATCTCCCGGAAAACCCAGTCGAACTGGTCACGCCACATCTGTTCGATGTCGCGGGGGTTGACGAAGCCGTGGGAATTCGGCGACGCCTTGATGAACATCATGGGCGGCAAATCATCCAGGTACCAGTTGGCCGCGATCTCGACCAAGTCGGTTTCCCGGCCGCGTACCAAGGGTTCCATCCAGGTTTCGGCCGGTTTGGTGTAGTCGATTTTCTTCCAGGTGTCCCCAACCCGGACGTAGTACGGTTCAAAGTCCCTGTGCATGAGGGAGTGGTCGTATTTGATGCCTCGCTCAAGAAGGATTTCGTTGGTGACGGGCGAAAATTCCCACCAAGGCGCCACATAGCCGGTTGGACGACGGCCGGACACCTTTTCGATCAGCTCGATCGACCGGTCAAGGATGGCCGTCTCCTGCTGACGGGTCATGGCAATCGGGTTTTCGTGGGAGTACCCATGGACGCCAATCTCATGTCCGGCCTCCACGATCATCCGGGTCAGGTCCGGGAAGGTTTCGATCGAGTGACCGGGCACGAACCAGGTGGACGGGAGGGAGTACTTGCCGAACAGGCGAAGGAGACGCGGACCGCCGACTTCGCCGCTGAAGAGGCCCCGCGAAATGTCGCACGGAGAGTCTTCGCCCCCGTAGGAGCCGAGCATGCCGGCGACGGCGTCGACGTCAACGCCGAATGCGACCTGAATATCCTTCGTCATGATGTGCCTTTCAGATGGTTGGTAGATGCGACGGGAACGTCTTGAGGGGCCGGGGCGGAGCCGCGTCTGGCGAACTGCCCGGCGATGTCCTGCCGCGTCCACCCCAGCCGCAGCAGCAGGGCCAGCAGAATCAGCGACTGTGAGGGACGGAGCAGTCCCGACGGTATGGCGCCCGCGGCCAGAAGGTCACGTCCGCCTCCACCAGCGCCGTACACCGCCTTGACGGGACCGGCCTGCACTCGGGTGCTGGTCACGACCACGACGCCGGCCGCGGTGGCCTCGGCGACTACTTCGACCAAGGGAACGTTGACATTGCCGATTCCCGTGGCCTGCAGCACGACGCCCTTCGCCCCGGCCGTGAGGGACGCGCGAAGGTGGGTTTCATCGGCGCCGGGATAGGCGGCAACCAGGTCAACGCGCACCTGTCCGCGCTCGTCCGGCAGCGGCAGCGGGGCCATCCGAGAACGTGCCTCGCGCAGCAGGACGCCCTCGGCCTGGGAAACAGTGCCGATCGGGCCAAGATCCGGGTCCCCGAAGGCTCTGAGGTCGGAGGTGTGGATCTTGCGAAGTCCGCAGGCGTTGTAGATCTCCCCGGCAAAGCACACGAGGACTCCATGCCCGGCCGCGGACGGCGCTGAGGCTACGGCGATGGCCCCGGCCAGGTTGTCCGGACCATCCGGATCGTCCGCGTCTGCTGACCTTTGGGCTCCGGTGAAGACAACCGGGCGGGAGTCGTTGTGGGTGAGGTCGGCGAGAAATGCCGTCTCTTCCATGGTGTCGGTACCGTGCGTGACGACGACGCCAACCACCAGGGGGTCGTTGAGGACCTCCCGGATTTTTACACAGATGTCGTACATGTCCTCAAAGGTCAGTAAGTACGATCCCTTACGGAAGACGTCAATTACCCGGACCGGGTACATCAGCGAGCCTGCCAAGACTGCTAAAACCTGCTCGCCGGTGTCGGAGGCGACTGTGGCACCCCCGCCGCCGTTCGATGCACGGGAGGATATGGTGCCCCCTGTCGCCAGCAGCACCACATGCGGGCTGGCGGGGTCGATCGGTGTCATCTGAGCTCCAATATGCACTGTACCCAATCGATTGGGTTTCGGACGTCACGAAACTTGGATTCCAGGTACCTGTGAAGACCCGGCGCTTCATGTGGAGGTTTTCGCGGCATAGGCCCCACACCCAATCGTTTGGGTTGTGGCGTAAGCAACTCTAGAATGGGTTTCATGGCACGTCAAGGATTTTCTTCGTCCAACTTGTCGAGGGTTTCGTGCCACTCGACGGATTACCCGAAGCGGGGCTCGAATGAGTGACGCAAGCATGGGCGCCAGGGCGGTGACCTTGAAAGACCTGGCCGCCAGCTTGGGCGTTCACCCGTCCACGGTGTCTCGAATTCTGCACTCGGACAGCGACGTGGCGAAGGGCGCCGCATCGGCCGCCACGGCCCAACGCGTTCGTGACCTGGCTGAAAAGCTTGGCTACTCCCCCGACCCGCAGGCCACCAGCCTGCGGACAAGGCGGACTCGGATGGTGGGCGTCATTGTTCCCCGGCTCTCGGACCTTGTCCTGGCCGTCATGTACGAGGGCATTGACGAAGCGGCAGCCGGCATCAGCTATTCCACCTTTGTCATGAACTCCCGTGACGATCCGGTAAGGCAACGCCAAAAAATCGAAACAATGCTGGCCCGGCGGGTGGACGGTCTCATCATTGGCGATGCGCACCTCGATGACAATCTGCTCGCGGGGCTCACTACTCGAGGAGTCCCATTTGTACTGGTGAGCCGCCGAGTACCGGGTTACCCGTCGGCAACCTGTGACGATATCGTCGGCGGTCAACTCGTCGCGGAGCACCTGTGGGCCAAGGGGCACCGCGACGTGGCCATCATTGCCGGCGAATCTTATGCGAGCACTGCCGTCGACAGGACAAGCGGTTTCGTCACCCGTTGGAAGGAACTGGGCGGCACCATTCCCGACAGTGCAGTTGTCTGGTCCCGATTCGACACGGCCGGAGGACGCGAAGCGGCAGAAGCCATCCTGCAAAACCGCGGCCTCCTCCCCACTGCGGTTTTTGCCGTCAACGATTTCGCCGCCATCGGCGCCATGGGCGCCCTGCGATCCCACGGCCTGCAGGTGGGTCGGGACGTGGCCGTCGTCGGATTCAATGACACTTCGCTCGCGGCCGAACTGCCGGTTCCGCTGTCGTCGGTCCACTCCCCGATGCTTGACATAGGCAAAACGGCCGTCAACATGCTGCAACGCATCCTCAAGGGTGAGTCCGTCACATCCACCCGGCTGGCGCCGTCACTGTTCGTCCGGGAAAGCAGCGCCGCACACAGCACACGACGACGAGCTCCGGCTCGCTAGAGGATACTCCCCCAGAGTTTGCTGCACGCCGCCCTGTAGTCGGCGCGGGCGGCGAGTGCGTCCTCAATGGTGACGACCCGGAACCGGGTTTTTGTTCCCGGGGCGCTGCGCGCCAGCAAATCCATGTCGGCGCTAATGACTGTTGCGACCATGGCGTAGCCGCCACCGGACACCGCGTCCCGGTGCAGTGCGATGGGTTCTTTGCCGCCCGGTATCTGGATGGATCCCACCGCATAACCGGCGTCGACGATGTTTGACGGGTCTGAACCCGCACCGAAAGGCTGTTCACGCGGCCTCCATTCAATGACGGGTCCTGAGTACCGCAAGCCCGTCCTGTCCGCGACCGGAGTGAGGGTCCAAGTGGCGGAGAGCAGCGTTTCCATGCCGGCTTCGGTCAGCCGGTGGTCGTAGAGTCCGCGCACCACACGGATGCTTTGTTCCCGGGCAAATGTCGGCCGCTGTTCGGCGCCGATCCCGTCGAGCCCTTGGTTTCCTGCGGCTGTCCCGGGACCAACATGAAGGACATCCCCGGCTTGGAGCTTGCGGCCTTTGAAACCGCCGAGCGACCCGAGGGTGTAGGTTGACCGGCTGCCCAGTACGACGGGGACATCGATGCCGCCACGGACGGCGATGTAGAACCGTGTACCGGCCGTTAAAAAGCCGAATGACAGTTCATCCCCGGCTGACAGCTCCAATCGGGTCCATTGCTCACGGCTTTCGCCGTTGACTTTCACGTCCACGGGCGCGCCGGTGATGGCGACTACGGCGGAATCTGTTGTCCGAAACCGCGGCCCCAGGTACGTACATTCCAGAACCGCCTCCTCGGCGGTGTTGCCGACCACCGCGTTGGCCATCTCGGCTGACAGCTGGTCCATGGATCCACCCTGTGGAATGCCAACGTTGTAGTAGCCGAGCCGGCCGCGGTCCTGAACCGTGGTGGATAGTCCGGGTTCGTCTATTTCAAATGCCATTGAGCCGCTCCAGAATCTCATTGTTGTAGCGCACCGGATTCTCCAACGCTTCCGCCAGGTTGAACGTCACAGAAGCCTGCCGATACACGAAGGTACCGTCCTCAACCTGCTCTTGAATCCGCTCGTATTCGGTTTTGTCCACAGGGCGGAACTTGACGATGTCACCGGGCTTGAAAAAGATCATGAAGCTTTTGAAGTCCGGCAACTTTTGCGCCGGATCAAAGATCGGGGCCGCCGCGACACCGAACATCTGGTAGCCGCCCGCTCCCCGCACCGAATAGATACAGGCGAAACAGCCTCCATGGCCGACCGTCAGCGCAGGAGTATCCGTGCGGGGACTTAGGTATTTGGGCACCTCAAGCTGCTGATCCCGGGGAACCATCTGGAACATAAACGGCAAACCGGCAACGAATCCGACCATGGAAACCAGCCAGGGATTGCTGTGGTGCCTGCGAATGAACTCAGCAGCGGAGGTCAGGTGGTTCGCTTCTGCGGCGAAGCCCAGGTCCGTGCCGTTCGGGCGTTGGTGGCCGGCTCTGAATCGTGCACCTGTCTCGCGGGTGAACGGGTCGTCATACCAGACAGGAATCTCAATGATCCGGGTTTCCAAGGTACGGTTCGTCGAACCGTCAACTTCCAGCTCGATGGCCCTGACCTCGGCTTCGAGCCCAGCCGGCGCCAACTTATCCGGATCAAAGCGAATCAACAGGGAAGCGTTGGCGGGACAGACGTCTGAGATCCCGGGCAGCGCCCTGGCGGCGAGCACGGACGCCATCGAATTGGCCTTGAAATTTGCCACAAGGCTCATCGATTCGTCGATCTCGACGAACAAGAACTCGTCGCCGCCCCAGGTGTACCGGGCCGTTCCCTGCAAATCTTTGGTGTCACCGTCGTTGTTGCTCATGCCAGGGACTCCAGCAGGTCAGTGGCCGTCTCGATGAACCTGGAGTGGTGTTCCACCTCGCGCAGTTCGGGAAGGAGGATCAAGGCCTTGAGCATGGGGACCGTGGTGGTGACGCCCTCGATGTTTACTTCCCCCAGCGCATGGCCGGATCGGACGATCGCCCGATGCCTGTCCTCATTCCAGACCACCAGCTTCGCAAGGAGCGAGTCGTAGAAAGGAGCCACCGTGGAACCCGCCACGAAGCCGGAATCCACTCGAATACCCGGTCCGCCGGGCCAATCGAGCCGGGTCAGCACGCCGGGGCTGGGCATGAAGCCATTCTTCGGGTCCTCGGCATTGATGCGGAATTCGAAGGCGTGTCCCCGAAAGACAACGTCTTCCTGACGGAGCTGCAACGAACCACCGGATGCCACCAAGAGTTGTTCCCTGACCAAGTCCAGTCCCGTGATCATTTCGGTAATCGGATGTTCCACCTGCAAACGGGTGTTCATTTCAATGAACGCGACCTCGTGGTTAATAGGGTCGTAGAGAAACTCGACAGTACCCAACCCTGAGTAGCCGCATTTCTGGCCCAGATGGACGGAGGACTCGAGCATCCGCGCGCGAACCTGCTCAGGCAGATTCGGCGCCGGAGCTTCCTCCATGACCTTCTGCTGCCGCCGCTGCATGGAACAGTCGCGGTCCCCCAGGTGGATGACATTTTTGCCGTCACCCAGGATCTGAACCTCCACATGCCGGGCACGCTCGACAAATCGTTCCAGGTAGACGGAGGAGCTGCCGAAGGCCGCAGCGGCTTCTGCCTGGGCGACTTCCACTGTGGACAACAGGTCCCCCTCGGCAACAACGAGGCGAATGCCTCGTCCACCCCCCCCGGCGGCTGCTTTGACCACCAGTGGATAGCCTATATCGCGGGCAATACTAACAAGGTCCGCGTTGGCAGGCGCCGCGCCGTCGGTCCCGCGAAGGGTTGGCACGCCGGCATCCTTCGCCGCCTGCCTGGCCTGGGCTTTATCACCCATCATCTCGATTGACTCAGGCGCAGGACCCACCCAAGTCAGTCCAGCGGCAATGACAGCCTTGGCGAACCTCGCGTTCTCGGACAGGAAACCATAGCCGGGATGGACGGCATCGCAATCAAAGTCCATTGCGGCTTTCAGGACGGCCTCGTGATCGAGGTAACTGCGGCTGGCCGGGGCCGGCCCAATGACGGCACACTCGTCGGCCAACTGAGCCGCAAAGGATTGAGCATCAGGTTCGCTGGCCACGACAACCGTTGCAATGCCGAGCTCCCGTGCGGATCGGATAATGCGGACTGCAATTTCGCCTCGATTAGCGATCAGGAGTTTCTTCACGGTGCCACCTCTACCACAGCGATCACGTCACCGGGATTGACGGCGCCATTGTCTTCGACCTCGAAGCTCGTGAGCACGCCTTGGACGTCGGAGCGGATTTCACTGAACTGTTTCATGATTTCGATGACGCCAATTGTTTGACCAATTTCAATGCGGTCACCTTCGGAGGCATAGGCGTCTTTTCCTGGGCCGGGCTTCCGGTAAAACAGCCCGGGGAGGGGGGACACGATGGCATGGGACATGAGGAACCTTTCGGGGTGATAACGGGAGGATTGGCCGCCATAGGTCATGCGGTAGAGAGCGCCTGCTTTACGGCTTTGGCGACGGCTGGGGAATTCGGCGCGTCGGAGTGAACGCAGATGCTGCTGAAATCAATGGTGATGAGTGACCCGTCCGACGCTTCGACAACGTCATCGCGCAGCACTCTACGCACTCGTCCGGCAGCCGCGGCCGGGTCAGTTGGTTCGGGGCGACGCTGGATGAGCAGCTCCCCCGCGGAACCATAATTCAAGTCGACGTAGAGTTCGCCAACGAACGGAACACCCATTTCGTCGCAGACCCTTTGGTGCGCGGTGCCGGCCAGCCCATAAATGGGGACGTCGTACAGTTTGGCTACGGCTGCGGCGCCTCTCATCAGGTCTTCATCCCGGGCAAGCATTCCGTAGAGCGAGCCGTGGGGTTTGATGTGGTGCAGTTCTACACCGGCTTTTTTGAGGAATCCGCAAAGCGCGCCTACCTGATACAAAATCAGCGACTCAACTTCGCCAGGAGTCAGCTTCATTTCCCGGCGGCCAAAGCCGACGATGTCCGGCAAGCCCGGATGCGCGCCAATCTTCACCCCGTGGTTCTTGGCTGCCATAACGGTGGCTTCCATGGTGTCAGGATCGCCGGAGTGGAAACCACACGCGACGTTTGCGACGTCGATGCTTTCCATCAGTTCGAGGTCGTTCCCAAATGAATGTAGGCCCAGAGCCTCGCCCAAGTCCGAATTGACTTCAATTGCAGCTGTGACCCTTTTCGCGTTCTCTTCTCGCATGGGAAAAACCATACGGAAGACAGCGAGCGCAACCTAGTGGGCAGTTGCACAGTAAAGTCGTGTAGGACTAAACACGTCGCACAGGTGCCCCATCTGTGGTCGTTCAAGGAGACTTATGAAAGTTTCGGACCTGCTGGCCGAGGACGCGCTCCAATTGCGTCTGCACACAGCCTCGACGGCGGCACGGCTGGCCCGCTCCATCAGCTTTTGTGCCCCGGCCGAGTTCCTGGACCCCACACCCTTTCTGAGCCCGAACTGCCTTCTCATCACGAATGGCATCGGATTCAATATTTCTGACGACCGCACTTGGGACGCCTACGTGGAGAGGTTGGCCGGGGTACCTGTGGCCGCAATTGCGTTCGTCACGGGGACAGCCCACCGGCTGATTCCGTCCGGCTTGGTCAGGGCGGCCTCGAACCATGATGTTCCGCTCCTCGAGGTTCCCCGCGTTGTCCCGGCGCTTCAAGTTCACCGTCTTGTGACGGGCATACTTGAAGCGGAACGCTTCGCCTTGACCAAACAATCTTGGGCGTTAGCCGACCGTTGCGCAAAAATTGTCGGCGGGGGCGGCACAATGAACCGTTTGCTGGCCGAGGTTTCTGAGGCCGCCCAAAGTCAGCTGGCAATCCTCGATGCCACGGGGTCCGTGGTCGCCTATTGGCCGCAAGGATCACATTGGGGTCCGGAAGATCTCAGTCCAGGACGGACCGGGGATGAGGCCGTTTCCTTTGAACTCCCCATGGGCGGGACGGATACGTATCATCTGGTAGCCCGCGGCCGGCTGTCCCGAGAACCGCTGGCGACGTTACTGGGACCCGTCTCATCCATCCTCGCCATCCAACTCACCAACGCGCTCAGGGTCGCCGGGTCGAGACAGGGAAAGTTGGAAACCCTATTGGCACAATTTGGGGACTGGCAGGGCGTTGCGCTGGAAGAGCTCACACGGACTTTCAGCGCCAGCGGATTTAATCCGCTAGAGGCCACGTTTCTCGTTGTCGCCCGGCTGGATCCTGCCGATTTGTCCCCCGCGTGGAAGATTCGGCTGGCAATTCAGGAGATCTTCACGAGCAGTCAACTTCTGACGGCTCAGAACAGTCTTTACGTATTCGCCCAATCACCACAATCAACGACGTCATCCGCGGCTGAGGTCACCCGACAGATTCTGGCGTCATGCCGTCTGGTGGCGGGGAATCTTCCCATCGTCATCAAAGACGCGGCGGACAGCGTGGACGAGTTGCGGCTGGGCCTCGCCGACGCGCTCCACGGCGTGCGTCACGTTTCAGAACCGGTCATCGCTGCCCCTTTGGAGATACAAGCCCTCATCGCCGCGGCGGCCGGCGGAGGCGCCCGGGCCGCGGCCCGGAAACTGCTGGCACCCGTGATCAGCTACGACCAGAATCATGGCAGCGAGCTGCTCAAGACGCTCGAAACCTACCTAAAGTGCAACGGGCAGTCCTCCCCCACCTCCCAAGCGCTCTACATCCATCGCAACACGCTGAGCAACCGGCTGCGGTTGTTGGCGAATCTGCTGCGGCTGAAACTGGACACTCTGGACGGCCAGGCAACGTGTCTCATGGCGCTCAGGATCACGGCCGTCTAGACTCCTGGACCCAACGTTCAACGGATCTTCAAGATCGTCCTGTGCCAGCCCTTCCGTGCAGCGCCTGCCAGCCGCTTCCCGCGCCGGTCGGCCGGACCCAAACGGCCGCTGTCGGGCTTGAACGGAAACGAAAACGGCCTGACCCGGCGCGGACGACGACGGCCCTCAGTTGACGGTGGCAACGGCGCCGAGGTCAAAGGTCACATCAGGGGTCGCGTGGTAGTTCAGGTGGGTCTCCACAGCGATGGTGTTGATCCCGTCGACCAGCAGGGAAAGGGCCACGTTGACGGTCACCGGGCTCATCGCGGCTTTAGCCGTGCGGAATCCCGTCGCCGCGTAGGTCCCGAAGGTGATCGGTCCGGTGGGCATGCCGCTCCGGACCACTTCCGTACCATTGACATAAACCACCACGCCATCGTCGGCTATCGTCTGCAGCGACAACTTCGATACCCTTGAGGCCGTCGCAACGTTGAACTGACTGATGAAATAGGCTGCCAGGGGACGGCTGCTGGCCGGACCGGACACGTCGATGTTCGTGCCCAGCCCCGTCGTGCCGAAGCCCAATGTCCCCGGCCCTACGTTCCACGATGACGCGTCAAAGCCCCGGTTCTTCCAGGCTGAGTCCGGAGCGGTCGAGGCAAAGCGCCAGCTCCAGGACGACTTTGTAGGCACGACGACGACGTCGACCGGACCCGTTGCCGCAGCCACCGTCACGGGAGCGGACATAACACCCGTGCCGCCCTGGTTATCCGTCACGGTCAGGGTCACGGAGTAGGTGCCGGCCGCCGCGTAGGTGTGTGCCGCCGTCGCCCCGGTCCCCGTCGTTTGATCGCCGTAGTCCCAGGCGTAGGAGGCGACGGACCCGTCCGGGTCCGAGGACGCCGAACCATCTACTGACGCATCAAGGCCGGACACGCTGCTGCTGAACGTCGCCACCGGCGACTGGTTGGGTGCCGGCCCGCCCCCGCCCCCGGCAGTAGTGGCGGTCGCCGTCAGGTCAAAGCTGATGTTCGCCGTCGCGTGATAGTTCAGGTGCGTCTCAGCGGCGACGGTATTGGTCCCATTCACCAGCAGCGACACGGGGACCTCAAACACCACCGGATTTGCCGTGGCAACCGAAGTGTTGGTGGTCGAGGAGGCATAGGTATTGAACGTCACGGGCCCGGCCGGCATATTGCTGCGGCCCACTTCCGTGCCGTTGACGAAGACGACGACGCCGTCATCGGCAACCGTCCTCAGTGACAGTTTGGTCACCGCGGAAGCGGTGTCCACGGTGAATTTTTTGATGAAGTAGCCAGCCAAGGGCCGCGTGCTGGCGCCCCCGGTGACGTCGATGTTTGTGCCGAGCCCGGCGGTTCCAAACCCGAGGGCGCCGGCTCCCGATTTCCACGCCGACGCGTCATAGCCGGGATTTTTCCAGGCCGCGTCAGGGGCCGTGGGAGCGAACCGCCAGCTCCACGCCGCCTTCGCCGGCACGACGACGGTATCCACGGCGGGGGCGGGGGCGGCGGCGGTCACCGTCACGGAACCGGTCGTTGATGCCGTCGCGCCCTGATTGTCGGTCACTTTCAGGTTCGCCGCATAGGTACCGGCCGCGGCATACGTGTGCGAGGGTGAGACGCCCGTGCCGGAGGATCCGTCCCCGAAGGTCCACGCGTATCCTGCCAGGCCGCCGGCACCCGTGGATCCGGAGGCGTCGAATGTCGCGGAAAGCGCGTTGGTGGTGGAGGTAAAGGACGCCACGGGCGCCACTGCGGTCCCGAAGGGGACGCGTTGAATCTGAAGAACGTCCGCCGTGCTGACGACCGTCACCTTCAGCCATTCGGCCACCGTGGGTCCGCCCTGGATGGTGATTCTGGACAGGTTGGGGACCGGGGTGGAAATGCCGTAGTAGGACAACCATGTTGAGGAGGCCAAGGGCTTGTCGCTGACGAAGGTGTGGGTATCTCCGTTGAACAAGAACACCGGCTTGCCATACGCCGAGGCCTCCGCGGCGATTGCCTTCACCAACGGGCCAAAAGCGGTGCGGTTCGGCGAACCGGTAAACATGTCGGCCTGCGTAATCAGGGCCACGGCCCTGCTGTTATTGGTCTTCGCGGTGGAAAAGGCGCTGCGGATGAGCGAGATATCCGCGGTGTTCCGAGCGTCCACTTCCGCCTTCTGCTCAGCCGTGACCGCTGTGTTGCCCTTCCACCAGGCCAAATCGTTTTCCGATCCGACGATGTGGACCAGGCCAAACGTGATGCCTTCCTGATCCAGCAGCACGTTCTCCGGATAGCCCGACTGGGCAGTGACGGCCACCGGGTTCTGGCCAAGACTTTGGCCCGGTTGGGGGAAAAATACCTGGCGCACCGCCGCCAGACGGTTCAGCGGATTGGCCGCGCCCACGGAAGCGCTGGAGCAATCGGCCCACTCATTGTCGCCGGGTGTATAGAGGAGCGGATCCACGAATTGGTCGAAGTCCGACTTGATGGTGGAATAGTACGAATCGGAGCAGTTGGGCGGGCCGCCGATATCGCCCAGATGGCTCACCAGCTGCACGTCGGTATCGGCATTGATCTGGGCTATGCGCTGCGGAAACATGGACAGCTGCGTGGAGCCGTAGGGGATGTCGCCAATCACGGCAAAGCTGAACGGCGCAGCAGCCGAGCCTGCTGCTGCCAGCACCGGCGTGAGAGCCACGGAAAATATGGCCCCGGCAAGGATCGAAGCAAGCCTGCGCTTCACGCTGTCTCCTACTGCTGGTGGGCTAACCTGGGAGACCTGCTTGCCGCGGACTGATTCTCAGCCGGCCGTGCCACAACCCCCCACCCAAGGTTCTTGCCGACAGCACACCGGTAGTCGAACGCTACAATCCACCCGGGGGCCTGTCCAGACGGGGGTCTGACTGACGGCGCGGTGACTGACAATTCGACTCCGCCCCGATCCTGCCTCTTCGATGATGTGTTGTCATGGCTGTACTGGATACCGGAGCGATGATGAAGGAGCCGCCCTTCCGCTTCACGCTCCAGAGACAGACTGAGCCATTTTCGCTCCGCGCGGCAACTGTGTGCTTGATCTGAAGAACGTCCACGTCTTCCGGGTATTCGCAGCCCGTTCGCAGGGTGAACTCGGCGGCGAACCTCAGGTTGACGAGCGTCGAGAGTCTTTTGAGCGCTCTAAGGGACAGGAACGTCCACGCCCACACCAGAACCCACGGGCCGAGCACCACCACCGGGCCCCACTCGTGCAGCCACGGCTTGACCAGAAAGGCAGCGGCGAAGAATAACAGCGAGGCCGCCACTGAGACAACTTTCAGTCGCACTTCCCTGTGCCAGAGCTTTCGAATCTCAGGGAAGTTCAGCATGATCGGAGCGGGGTCGTCCATGCCGCCTCCAATCTCAGCGCCGCACATCCTGGCGGTTGTCGCTTGGTTCACAATGTCGCAGCAAGTGCGGGAAGCGTCAATGCGTAGAGGGAAGTGGCTTCCCTGGGTCAGCACGGTGGTTCAGTAGTCGCAAACGATCCCGGAGCGGACACCGCGTGGGCGGAGCAGACACCGCATTCGTCGAAAACCTCCAGGATGGGATTCCAGCGGCGCCGTATGGATCCACGGTTATCGGTGACGCCGTTGCAGGACTGCCCGGTCCAGCCGCCGCCGCCGAAGAAACACCAGAGCCTGCATGGACCGGCGGATGAGCGGAGCGGCCAGCCGACCCCGGGCATCGGCGATGGCGGCGTTCCACACCCCGTCGGAGTAGGTCGGATAGGCGTGCGTGATCCCGGCGATATCGGAGGTCGTGAGGTTCTTTTGCACCGCCAGGGTCAGTTCGGCCAGGGATTCCCCGGCCCGCGGGTTGACGATGGTCCCGCCCCAAATCCTGCCCCGCCGGTCCGATCAACCGGGTGAACCCGGCGGTGGACCCGTCGGTCACGGCCCGGTCAATATGGGCATGTCTGACGGTCCGGGCCAGGGTGCGGCCGTTACTCCCGGTTTCGGTCAGTCCGACGGCGGCCAGCTCCGGAGAGGTGTACGTGACCCTCGGGATCGTGGTGCTGATGCGTCGGCTGAGGCCGAGAACGGCGTTGGAGGCTGCGACGCTGGCATGCACGCGGTGTCCGGCCGGGGGCCAGCAGGACCGTGTCCGCCTCAACGAACGTTCCATCCACCAGGTGGATGCGCGAGGCGCCTTGCGCATCGGTGGCCCGCTGAACGCTGACGTGGTCGAGAATGCGGACGCCGTCGGCTTCAAGGCTTTCCCGCACGACGGCGGCAGCCTCCGGATCTTCCTTGGCCAGGACCCGGGAACGGACGATCATGGTCACCTCCGAGCCGAGGCGGGCAAAAAGCCTGTCCCAGTTCACAGCCGACCGGACCGCCGCCGACGATGGCCAGCCGGGCCGGGAGATCGGATGGGTTACAGATCGTTTCCGACGTCACTGTCGCGGACACGTTCAGACCCGGAATCGTAGGGCTGACCGGTTCAGCGCCGGTGGCGATGAGGGCCTGCCGGAACCGGATGGTCCTGCCATCGACGTCGACCACGCCCGGCGCGACGAATCTGGCGGCACCCTTGACGACCTCCACCCTGCTGCTTCCAGCGCTGCGGGGGAATCGACTGGTTCGATTGTGTGGATCGTCCGGAAAATCCTTTCCCGAACGGCGGCAAAGTCAGGCGCACGCCCCGTTAAAGCCCGCTCGGTCGTTGCGCGTTCGGCCGCCGAAAGGATGGTTTTGGAAGGGACACACCCGGTCCACAAACAGTCCCCTCCGGTGTGCTCACGCTCCACAGGGACCGTCCGGGCTCCGAAGCCCGAGGCCGTCTTGGCTCCAATGATGCCCGCCGTGCCACGCCCGATGACCAGAAAATCGACAATCCCGGCACAGTTCGTCACCAGGCACCCCTTCGTATTGAAATATGTTTCCCCTACGGCTACCGTACCGCCCGAAAATGACGCCGCCACCGTGGCAGGCCGCGCCCGATAGGAGAACACCATCCGCGACAAATACGCCGTCGTCACCCCGTTCTACGACATCCTTCAGCCGAGTACCCGGTCTACCGTGCAGGCCGGCTGCGTGGCATCGACGCCCTGGACCCTTCGCCGGTGCAGCAGATCCTGGACGTCGGTTGCGGCACAGGGTTGAACTTCAGCCTCCTCCAGCGGCGGATCGGCCCCACCTGAATCATCGTCGGCATCGACCGAAGCCCACAAATGCTGTACCGGGCCCGCCGGCGTGCCGCAGCCCATGGCTGGGACAACGTCATCCTCATCCAGGCAGACATGACCACGCTCGACCCGTCCATAATCGGCGCCCACATCCGCGACAGCGGCGGTTCCGCTGCCTCCGAGGCAGCTTTGGCGACTTACTCGTTGTCTCTGATGCCTCATTGGAGGACAGCATGGAAAAACATGACGACGCTGCTGCGCGGGGATGCCCGGGTCTGCGTCGTGGACATGCAATACCCTATCGGCCGGGCAAGGTGGCTGGCCCCGCTGGCACGGCTTGCCTGCGCTCTGGGAGGGGCGGACATCACCGCCCATCCCTGGCAGGCAGTGGAGGAAACGTGTACCGACGTCACCAGCGCATCAACACGGGGAGGCCACCTGCAGATCCGCGCCGGCCGGCTAGGCCGCCCCACGACGTAGCCGTCTTCCCCGCAAAGGGGCGGCGCTGAACGGGGTAAGGCGCGGTGGTGTCGTGGCCCGATCATCGATTCCATGTTGGCTATATTCTGGGCGGACCGTTTGATTTTCTCGATCAGACTCCCATGATCAAAGCCGGGCTCAGGGACGGCCTCGGAATTCTTCATCATCGCGGTGCCGGTGCTGCGCGATCGCAGCACCGGCGGCGGTCGCGGCCTTCAGAACCAGCAGGAATATGCCCAGGTTCAGGGCATAGGGCATGGCCAGTGCGGTGGGGGTTGCGGTTGCGGTGCGGTGAATATCAGTGGCAGGACCACGAGCGATACCGCCGCGCCGACGGTTCACCATTGACGTCCAAGGCAACCAGCGTTAACTCGTCCCAGGCATACTCACGCGGTACCGGTGCCACGGTGACTTGTTTACGTCCACCCGGGATCCATGGCGGCGGCATGGATCTTCGCTTCGGAAGCGGTGCGGTTCACCGGTAAGGCACTGGGTCCCTATCCCGGGCAGCACGGAGCAGGCGACAAAAAGGCAATGGATGCCCGCTCCACCGCACTCTTGACGCCCGTAACCACCGGCCGGCTGAAAAGCTTCGGGTCAACCGTCCACAGCTTCGCCAATAACAGCGGAATGCAGGCGATACCTGTGGCCACATGCGTGCCCTGACTCAGCCGGTACAGCCAGCCGGGACGGGTCAACACCGGCTGCCACGGTAATGGCTCCTGCAAAAAATGCGAATACAGCCCGGCGACGAAACACGTCACTCATGCCAGACCCAGCAACCGGCCCACCAGACCGGCGCGCGTTCCGAGGTCAAAATCCTTCCGGCGCACGAACGGATTACAACCGCCACACCGACGGATTACAAGAGTCGGAGCCACACGAACCGGCCCTCTCGGCTGGCTCCCGGATGCCCAAGGGGTGGCTTATGGACCGGGAAATTCAACTGCACCGGGAAATTCATCGAGCCGTCCGAAGCGGCAGGACGTAAAAACGGTTCCGGTGGTTTTCCCGGGGCGGCCGTCGCCCCGGGAATACCACCGTCTCAATGGGCCTGCTGGTGTCTGGGCCTAGTCACCGTCCCCGTCGTTGTCACCGCTCGTGTTGATCACGCCGTTCACCCCGGCCGGGAAGAACCCGCCCGAGCGGACCGCTTCAGAGTTCAGGTACGCGATGTTCAGTACCTGGGCCGCGCTGCGGCTGAATGCAAGACCGTTCGCGTCCGCCGGTACAATATTTGCCGCGGTGCTGGTCCCGATGCCCTGGTCGAGGTCTGTGGGGCCGTCCAGGCTGTCCCGGGCGTCGGAAATCTTTTGCACGGTGGGATAGATGATGGACGGTGCACCAACGCCGAGTGTGTACAGCGTGGTCCTGATGAGGCCGGCATGATAAGCCTCCACCGCCAGGATGCCGGCGGCGGCTTCCAGATAGGTCTTATTGCTGATCAGCGGGGCCGCCCCTTTATAAGCGGTCACCCCCACATCCTCGAAGATGAACGCAGCGAACAGGAAGTTCAATTCGTTCGCATACGCGTCGAACGTCTGGTAATTCCCGATGATGCCCGCCGCCCTGGCGGCCGCCGTGAAGCTGGCATCCAGGCTGATCCGTGGCCTGGACACTGCCGCTCCACCCAAGGCACTGCGCAGGAAGGTCACATGTGCCTTTTCGTCGGCGGCAATCTCCTGCGCGAATCTTTTAATGAAGGGCGTGACAAATGGGACCGCCCGGCCTCCATCGACCGGGCCCCGGGTGCCGGTTCCGGTCGTCATGTTGTCGGGCAGTCCGACCCCGGTGACGGCCCGGAGATAAAACTCGGCCTCAAGGTATTCAAGATTCAGCGCGAAATTCAGGATCGCGGAATCGCTGGGCGCCTGCGCATCGGCCGTGGCTGCGCCGGCCGCAGCGCTGGAGGCCATGATGGCAGCCCCCGCACCGAAACCGGCAATCCCGGCGGCTCTGAAAAAGCGGCGCCGGTCCACGGAATTTTCCGCGCTCCGGCCGATGGCGTCGATAATGAAACGTTGGTCGAACATCTTAGGTTCTCCTGCCATTTTCGGTAAATGGCGGGGGCAGGATTCCCCAGCACGCATCCTCCATATGCGACTGCCCTCGTCGCCGCAGCCCTCATGACCGTGACAGAAGTCACCATACCTGACCCTGCCAGCCGTGGGAAGCTTCCGCGTTGACTCAGCAAAGATGCCCGCGCGCGTACGTAAGGGGAATCCTTTGACAATGTCCGCGCAACAGGTCCGACCACCGCCCGTTTGAGCCGTCTCCCTGTCCGAGGAAAGGCCGGATGGCCGCGCGGCTATCGGAGCATGTCGGTCATGATCGGCGCGTTGCTGTCGTTGCCCGTCAGTGGTGCCAGGCCCCACGAGCTTTCTATCGTATGCAGCAGGGAATAGTGACTGTAGGCCACATCGGAGGTGTACACCTTTTTGGCGGCAGGCCCCGCGAAAATCGTCGACACCTTATTATTGGCCCCGCTGCCCTCGTCCCAGGTGATCACCAGGAGCGAATTCTGCGTCGTAAAGGCCGGTGAGGCCAGGATCTGTGGCACCTGCTGCGACAGCCAGGTGTCCCCGGTCTGCACCGAACAGTCATGCATGTCATTGCACATATCCGGGCTGATGAACGCATAGTCAGGCAAAGTTGAGGCGCCCTTAAGGTCGGCCCCGAGCTGCGAGAACGGCACGTCGTGCGCGGCGCAGGTGGCCTTGTTGTCTGTGACGCTGGGATAGTACATAAACGGGTTGTGTTTCACCGCGTAAGACCCCGAGTTGTTCGGGGTGCAGGGAGCGGGCATGCCCTCCGCATACATCTTCCAGATCCGGCCGGATTGCTGAATTTCACCGGTGAGGGCGGGCACCCTTGCTGTGCAGTCGCCGCCCGGCGGGTTGCAGTCGTTCGTAATACCGGCGTTTGTACCGCTGGTCAGGGCGAGGTAGTTGGGCAGGCTCGGGTGCGTCACCGCCTGGTAGTTGGTGGCCAGCGAATAACCGGCGGCGAGCTTGTTGATAAACGGGGCCGCCGCATTGCCGATGATGTTGGAGGAAGGCTTGTTCTCCTCAACAATGATCACCACATGTTTTAGCCCGCGGGATGCCGTCCCGGTGGTGGGCGCGCCGGTCCCTTGCTGGTTCTGCGCGGCGTCCCGGGACGACAAGGGCGACGGCGGCCCGGCAGTCGGGCTTTCAGCTACACAGCCCGTGGCCAGCACGAGCGTGAGGACGCTGAGAAATAACACACCATTGCGTCCATTTTTTAGCCTCATGCCTCGATGGTAGTTCAGGCTGCGAACCCGTTCGCGCATCTGCAAAAAAATAACTTGCCGGACAAAGAACGCGCCTCTCCTGCCTCAACTGACGGGCAACTCCGTGACCGCGGCCGCTGCTATGGCTTCCCGGATGCGCCGCAGCCCGGCATCGGCGGCCGAGTTGAACGTTGCAGTCGGTCGCCTCGGCAACAGCTTTCGGACACCGGAAGCGTCCGGCATGGCGTCAGAACTCGTTCTCTGGACCTTCGTAAACAAGCAGGTCCACGCCAAACCACTGCCTCAGATAAACTCGCAGATTCCGCATGTAAGAACGATATCTTTCACATGTGACAGTCCGCTGAACGCATTCTTAACGTTGACCTAACGGCATCAGCTGACCTGACTGCACGGACTGGGTGCCCGCTGGACGCCAAGCCCGCGAATCGGCTCACCAGTACCGGGCTCATCATTGCCCTTCCCGTCCTCGGCACCACCATGTATTCCCAACTGACCGGTCCCGGCACCGGGCCCGCGGTGCGGACAGCTCCCGCCCCGTCCTCACTTTTATCGCCCTGTGGGTGCTTGTCTTCCTCTCGGCCGCCTAACCGCTGGCGGCTCGGCCCTGGCCCTGATGCTGCTCCTCCGGTGGCGTTAAAGTCCGAATAAACGCGCTTCGTTTTGTTGGCAGGCTGCCGGGATGCCCAACATGTGCCCGCATGGACAGGTGCCCGGACCGCGCCGTGGTCAGGGGGACCTGCGTCGACGCCGGGCTGTCCACGCGAGGTAGGTGCCGAGGCTGCCCACAGCCCCCAGTCCGGAACCTATCAACGGCCCTTGCCACTTCTGCCAGCGCAGGCTGTCACCGGTACTGATTTCTCCCACACCACGGATAAGCGCTGCGGCGATCATGGCGACTACGACCCGATTGCCCATTCGTTCCAGACGTGCGACGAGCGGTTCGAGTTCAGCGGCCCGGAGGTGGACCTCGACACCGGTTCGATCCACCAGCGAAAAAAACCGGCGAAGCTGTTGAGGCAGCTCAAGGCCGAGCTGGACTGCCTCGGAGCCTGCCATGCCCAGGCGCCGGGCAAGCGCAGCCGGGGAGAATCGCTCGAGAGCCAAACGCTGTATGTGCGGTTCCAGCGCCTCTGCCAACTTAAACCCGGGATCAAGTAGTACGCCCATACCCTCAGTCATAACGATCATTTTCATCAGCAGGGCCATCTCCCGCGGTAACTGGAGGTGGTGCCTGCGCAGGATGGCGAGTGCTTCGGTGATCACGCGGCCGACGGGAATTTCTGCCAAGCCGCAGTCGGCGTAGAGCCTTATCACGGGAATAAGGTCTGCCTTCAGCAGGGCCGGATCCGTTGCTGACCTCCTCGCGGTCATCGCCTGCAGGGCATTGGCAACTTTGTCCGCGTCTTTTGAAACGAGTGCCTCCAGGAGATTCCCCAGCTGCTCACGCAGTTCGGCATCCACGTTTCCAACCATTCCGAAATCGATCAGCCCGATCGTCCCACCGGGGCGGATGAAGAGGTTTCCCGGGTGCGGATCGGCATGGAAGAAACCATCGTCAAAAATCATCTTCGCGGCTGTTCCGGCCGCCCGGGTAGCGAGTTCACGCCGGTCGATGCCGGCGGCGTCCAACGCCGGCAGGTCATTGACCTTGATGCCGCGGATACGTTCCATGGTCAGCACCCGGGTCGTCGTCGTGTCCCAGAAGATGGCGGGGATGTTGATACCCGCATCGTCAGCGAAGTTCCTGGCGAAGCGCTCCGCGTTGCGTCCTTCCTGCAGATAGTCCAGTTCAGCGCGCAGGGTTTGTGCGAATTCGGAGGCAATCCCTGGAAGGTCATAGTCCGCGGCAGCTTCCCAGTGCCGGCCCGCTTGCACCGCAAGGTTCTGGAGGATTTCCAGGTCTTCCTCGACCTGTACGACGACGCCTGGGCGGCGGACCTTGACCACCAGTTCGGAGCCGTCGGCTAAGGATGCGGCATGGGCCTGTCCGATGGAGGCCGAGGCCAAAGGGACCCGGTCAAACACCGCGAAAAGTTCTGCGGTGCCCTTGCCCAATTCCTGCCGGATAAGGTCTTCAATGACGTCAGCGGAAACGGCAGGCGCAGAGTCCTGCAACTTGGCCAGTTCCAGTTGGTAGGCCGGGGGCACAAGGTCGGGTCGGGTCGAAAGGGTCTGGCCCAGTTTAACAAAAACGGGTCCCAGCTCTTCAAGGGCCAACCGTACATGTTCAGGCGGCGTGACCCGTGCAGTCAATTCCGGTGCGTTTTCAGGGGTGGTCGGAAGCCATTTCTGAATTCCGCTGACGCCAAGCAGGAACGCCAACCCGTGGCGTGAAAAAGTCTCCGCAATGAAGCGATACCGATTCAAATGGTTGCTCACTCGAAAATCCTTCCGTCCGGTAGTAGGGTGCTCCAGCGCCCTGAGTCTATTCGTTTCCGGATGACAGAGGACACGAAACCAGACTGCGCCTTGAACCCCCCCTGTCGTCGCCTGCAGACCGACGGCTACAACGGGGATGACGGCTACAACGAGGATATCGTGCAGGTACGGAGCGGCCGCTTCCCGCGGCTGCCCGGCATTTCTGGTTACCACCCGTTCAAGGCGCCCGTCGGGCGCACCTTGGCGCCGCCGTCGCACTTCACCGTTCGTCGCAGCCCGCCGCTGCAGACTCGTCAGACGGAGCTCAGCAGGGGTGTATCCATCCGGGCCGCCAGCTCCTCAAATGACATGCCGTAGGTCTCCCGGACGCGCACGCCGTCGGGTCCGATCAGGAAAACCGCCTCGTTGGTGTAGACGCGGGTCACGCAGCCCACTCCCGTGAGCGGATAGCTGCACTCGGGGACGAGCTTGGATTTTCCGTCCTTGGTAAACAGGGACATCATCACGTAGACCTCCTTGGCTCCGGTGGCCAGATCCATGGCGCCGCCCACGGCGGGAATTGCGTCGGGCGCGCCGGTGTGCCAGTTCGCCAGATCGCCGGTCGCGGAGACCTGGAAGGCGCCCAGGACACAGACGTCCAGGTGGCCGCCGCGCATGATGGCGAAGGAGTCGGCGTGGTGGAAGTACGATGCGCCGGGGAGCTCCGTGACGGGGATCTTGCCGGCATTGATCAGGTCCTCATCGATCTCGTCCCCCACTGCCACCGGTCCCATGCCGAGCATGCCGTTTTCCGTGTGCAGGGTGATGTTTTGCTCCGCCGTGAGGTAGTTGGACACCAGTGTGGGCTGCCCGATGCCGAGGTTCACATACGATCCGGCCGCAATGTCGCCGGCCACCAATTGGGCGAGCTGTTCCTTGCTGAGTTTGGTGCTCACTGGTTACCCTGTTCTTTCACGGCTTTGGCCGGGGCGGCAATCTCGACGACGGTGTTGACATAAATGCCGGGAGTGACGACGGCCTCGGGGTCCAGCTGGCCGGTCGGCACAATGCCGGTAACCTGAACGATGGTCCGTTTGGCCGCCGCCGCCATGATCGGCCCGAAGTTGCGGGCCGTTTTGCGGTATACAAGGTTGCCGGACCTGTCCGCGGTGAGCGCCTTGATCAGTGCAATGTCCCCATGAATGGGCGTTTCGAAGACATACCCCCGGCCGTCGATGAGACGGGTCTCCTTGCCCTCGGCCAGCATGGTGCCGTAACCGGTGGGTGTGAAAAACCCGCCGATGCCGGCCCCGGCTGCGCGGATGCGTTCGGCCAGGTTGCCCTGCGGCACCAACTCCAGCTCGGTCTCCCCGGAGCGGTAGGCGGCATCAAAATGCCACGAGTCGGATTGCCGGGGGAAGGAACAGATGATCTTCGACACCCGCCGCTCCTTGATCAGCAGCGCGAGCCCGGCATCCGCCTGGCCGGCATTGTTGTTGACCACCGTGAGTTGGGTGGCGCCGCCGTCAAGCAACGCGTCGATCAATTCCATCGGCTGCCCGGCGTTACCAAATCCGCCGATCAGTACGGTTGAACCATCCCGGATGCCAGCCACGGCTTCGGCCGCCGAGTCCACAAAATTGAGCATCGGCCCAATCTCCTTAAGTTCAGTAGTGCCCGAATTCCGCCGTGGACTAGTTTGTTGTTGCGGCGACGTTTTCCAGCACGACGGCGAGCCCCTGCCCCACGCCGATGCAGATCGCCGCCACGCCCCAGCGCTGTCCGGAGAGCTGCAGCCGGCGGCCCAGGGTGCCCAGGATCCTGACGCCGGAGGCGCCGAGTGGATGGCCGATCGCCAATGCCCCGCCCCAGGCGTTCACCATTCCCTCGTCGATCCCCCAGGCGTCGATGCACGCGAGCGATTGTGCGGCAAACGCTTCGTTAAGTTCGACGGCGGCCACGTCGGCCCAGGTGATTCCGGCCCGTTGCAGTGCCTGGTTGGCCGCCGCCACGGGGGCGAAGCCGAAGAATTGCGGCTCCAGGGCGGCGGCTCCCCGGCCGGCTATACGGGCCAACGGCGGCAAGCCCAGCAGTTCACCACCGGCTTCGCTGCCAATCCATGCCGCGGAGGCGCCGTCGTTCAACGGGGACGCATTGCCGGCCGTCACCGTCCCCCCTTCGGGTCCGTCGGCGACCGGCCGGAAGACCGTCTTCAGCCCTGCCAGCACCTCGGATGTGCTGGCAGGGCGGATGCTTTCATCCCGGGTGAGCGTGGAGCCCTGTACGGGCACCACCAGGGTGTCATAGTGTCCGTCGCGCCATGCCTTGTCCGCCAACGTGTGCGAGGCGGCGGCAAAGGCGTCCTGCCGTTCCCGGGTAATGCCGTGCCGCTGCCGCAGCTGCTCGGTGGCCTCTCCCAGGCTGACCGTCCAAACGGCCGGCATCTGCGGGTTCACCAGACGCCAGCCCAGGGTCGTGGACGCCAGGGCCAGGTCCCCTGCCGGGTAAGGGCGCTCCGTTTTCGGCAGCACCCAGGGAGCCCGGCTCATGGATTCGACGCCGCCGACCAGGAGCAGGTCCGCCTCGTCCGTGTTGATCTGCCGCGAGCCGATCATCGCCGCGTCCAGGCTGGAACCGCAGAGCCGGTTGACGGTGGTTCCCGGAACGGAGGTGGGCAGACCCGCCAACAGGGTGGCCATCCGTGCCACGTTCCGGTTCTCTTCCCCGGCCCCGTTGGCGTTGCCGAAGATCACCTCGTCGATGCGTCCGGGCTCCAGCCCGGGAGCGCGTTCGACGACGGCCCGCACCACCGAGGCGGCAAGGTCGTCCGGCCGGACGGTGGCCAGACCCCCGCCGAACTTGCCGAACGGCGTTCGGATGGCGTCGTAAATGAATGCCTGCTTCACGGTACTCCTCTGTGAATTGGGGGCGCTTTTCTGGCGTTCCAGTGTTCTCGATCGTTTCAGGGTTTTCGGTCGTTTCAGGGTTCTCGATCGTTTCGGGGTCCGCTGCGGGTCTCTCCGTCGATGACGGCGAACACTTCCTGCGCCACCTTAAAGCCTACGTTGGCCGACGGTACGCCGCAGTAAATGGCGGACTGGAGGATGACTTCCTTGATTTCGTCCCGGGTCATGCCGTTGGTCAGGGCGGCGCGCACATGCATGGCGAATTCGTCCCAATGGCCGTGGGCAATCATGGCCGTCAGGGTAATGGCGCTGCGGGTGGTGCGGGGCAGCCCGGGTCGTGTCCAGATGCTGCCCCAGGCGTAGCGGGTGATCAGGCTCTGAAAGTCCTCGGTGAAGTCGTCCATGCTGGCACCGGCACGGTCTACGTGGGCATCGCCGAGGACTTCCCGCCGCACCGCCATGCCCTCGTCGAACACGTCCTGTTGGGTGCGGGAAAGGTCGGCACTCGCGGGTCCAGAGCTCAGTTCGGCTGGCATTGACGACTCCTCATGGTTGGCACTGTGCATTTCCTGGTGAATCGGACGCGGCTCATGGTCCCGCGAAGAAAGCGGACAATAGTCCGGCCGTCTCCTGCGGCGCTTCGAGCGGGGCTTGGTGGGCGGCGGATTCGACGACCTCGGCGCGGCCGTGACGGACAGCGCCAGCGAGGGCTTTCACCATGGCGGGCGGGCAGACGGTGTCCTGCCCTCCGGCAATGGCAACCAAAGGAACCTCGATCCGGTCCAGGCTGTCCGTGATGTCGAATCCCGCCAGGGCTTCACAGCAGCGGGCATAACTGAACCTGTCGGCGTCCTGAAGGCTGTGAAGCAGCCTGGCGGACGCCTGGGGATGGTGTTCAACGAAGCCGGGGGCAAACCAGCGCTCAGCCGATCCGACGATTTGGGTGGGCGTGCCTTGGGCCTGCACGGTGTGGGCCCGGTCCAGCCAGCCCTGCGGCTCCCCCAGCTTGGATCCGGTGCAGATCGCGCCGAGGCCGGAGAACAGTTTCGGGAAGTCCACACCCAGCTGCAACGCCACACCGCCGGCCAGGGAAACGCCGGCGTAGTAGACCCTGCCCTGGGCAGGGATGTCCCCAGCTGCGCGAAGCGTGGACACGACGCCTGCCACTGCGGCGGCAAGCTCCGCCACGGAAAACGCTCCTGCCGACGCCGGGCTGGCCCCGTGCCCCGGCAAGTCGATGCCAATGACCTGGAATTCCGGCAGGAACGGCACGGCATCGCTCCACAGCGCTAGGGCGCCGGTGCCCAGGCCGGCACCGGCCAACAGCACGTGCTTGCCCGGGCCCGCGGACAGCAATGTTGGTGTTATCTCCGGAAGGCTCATGCTTGTGCCCATTTCGAATATCGTCTGTCGATCCTGTCAATGAGGGTATCGTTTTGCCCCAAATAGCCCGACGGATCAAGCAGGGCAGCGAGGTCCTGGTCGCTCAGCACGTCCCGGGGCACGGCATCGCGCAGCAGGTCAATCAACGCCGGAGCGCCGTCCGCGAGAGCCGAGCTGACCATTGCCTGGATCCGTTTGCGGCCCGCACCGGCAGTGCCGTCGTCCAGCAGGGGTGCCACCTGGAGCATGATCCGCTCACTGAGCAGCAGTTCGCCGCCGAGCAGCAGATTGGTCCCGAGCGCTGCGGTGTGGATCCGGAGTCCGTCGGCAAGTTCGGCCAGCTTGGCGGCGGCGCCTCCGGCCAGGCGCAGCAGCTGCCGCAATGCCTGCCATTCAACATGCCACGAACCGTCGGGGCGTTCATCAATAGCAGCGCCCGCCGCGGCCTGCAGCTGTGCAAGGTGTCCCGGGGCGGCCAGCGCGGCGCTGCGGATCAGCACCGAGAGCACCGGATTCTGCTTCTGCGGCATGGCCGAGGAGACGCCGCGGCTGGCCGAGAGCGGCTCGGACACTTCCGCAATTTCCGGCCGGCTCAGCAGCAGCACGTCATTGGCGATCTTGCCCGCTGCAGCCAGGACGTCGGACAATGCGTGGCCCAAGGCCGTCACCGGAAGACGGTTGGTCTGCCAGGGCGCCAGCGGATCGGCCAGGCCGAGCTCGGCGGCCAGCGCCGAGGTCCACGTCAGCGGGCCGCCGTCGACCCTTTCCTGTTTGTCAGCCAGCGCAGCCCGTGTGTCAGCCGGCGCAGCCTGTGCGTCAGCCGGCGCAGCGCATGAGTCAGCCGGCGCCGTCCGTTGGTCAGCCAGCGCCGTCAGCGCCGCCATGGTTCCGGCCGCGCCGCCCCACTGCAACGGCAGCGCAGCGGTCACATCGTCAAGCTTTTCACCGCTTTCCCCCACCGCCGCCAGCCACTGTGCCGCCTTGAGTCCAAAGGTGGACGGCAGGGAATGCTGCGTGAGCGTTCGCGCGGCCATCAGCGTCCGGCGGTGCTCCGACGCCATCCGTGCCAACGCCCGTGCGGCGTTCCGAAGGTCCGTTTCGATGACAGCGATGGCCCGCTGCGACATCAGCAGCAGAGCCGTGTCAACAATGTCCTGGCTGGTGGCTCCCCGATGGATCGCGGCGGCAGCTTCCGGGGACTCGCCGGCAACGGCGGCCCTCAGATCGGCCAGCAGCGGAATCAGGGGGTTCCCCCCTTGTTGGGCACGCTCGGCAAGGGAGGCCGCGTCATAGTTGCCGGCCAAGGCGGCCCGGGCCACCATTTCCACCAGTGCAGCCGGGACAAGTCCCACCCGGGCCTGAATGCGCACCCAGGCAAGTTCAACATCGAGCATCGCCTGGAGGAAGGCCTGGTCGCCGGTCAGCGCCGCAACCTGGGTCCCAGCCCAGGCCGGGGACAGCAGGCCGAAATCGCCGCCGTCGTGCAGCTGCCCTGCATCGGCCATGGCCCTAGGCTCCCGGGAAACTGAGGAACACCGTCTCGCGGTCACCCTGCAGACGGACGTCCCAGCGGAGGTCTCCGTTGGCTTCGCGGGTGGCGATCAGGGTGTTGCGGCGGTCCTCGGGCAGGGCCGCCAGCACCGGATCCTTGGCCAAGGCTTCGGTGTCCTCGGGCAGATAAATGCGGGTGTGCAGCTTGTTCTGCAGCCCGCGCGCGAAGACGACGACGGCGATGAAAGGCGCGCTGCCGGGTGCCGTGCCCCCGGGGTTGACAGTGGTGAACGCGTAGCAGCCGACGTTATCCACTGATTCGCGGCCCCAGCCGGTGAAGGTGTAACCGTCCCGGCGCAGGGAGCCGGTCCCTTGCACGATCGTGCCGTCCTCGTCGGCCTGCCAGATTTCCAGCAGGGCATCCGGAATGGGGTCGCCCTGGCCGTCGTAAACGGTCCCGTGCAGCCGGAGCGCGCCCGGCCGGGCTTGGCTGACGAGCTCGCCATCTTTCGCATACGGCAAGGCATACTCGAAAAACGGCCCAATGGTCTGCCCGGGGGTGGCGGGAAGGTTCGTGGTCGCCGGCGTTTGTTCGGTGTCTGATGGTTCAATCATTATTCGCCGTCCTCATCTTCCATCCAGGTACGGTTGCTGCCGCTGAGCACAATGTCCCAGTTGTACCCGGTGGCCCACTCGTGCGTGGTGATGTCGTGATCGTAGCGCGCCACGAGCAGGTCCCGGGCCTTCTGGTCCGTGATGGACTGGTAGATCGGATCCAGCGCAAACAACGGGTCCCCCGGGAAGTACATCTGGGTGATCATGCGCTGGGTGAAGTCCGTGCCAAAGAGCGAGAAGTGGATGTGCGCCGGCCGCCAGGCGTTGTAGTGGTTCTTCCAAGGGTACGGTCCGGGTTTGATCGTGGTGAACTCATAGCTGCCGTCCGCGCCCGTGATGCACCGGCCAACACCGGTGAAGTTGGGGTCGATCGGCGCCGGATGCTGGTCGCGCTTGTGGATGTATCGGCCGGCCGAGTTGGCCTGCCAGATCTCCACCAGTTGGCCGCACACCGGTCGGCCATCGCCGTCGAGCACCCGCCCTCGAACCTTCATCCGCTCCCCCAGGGGCTCCCCGTTGTGCTGAATCGTCAGGTCGCTTTCCAGCTCATGGACATCGCGCTGACCGAACGCGGGGCTCCAGAGTTCGATGGTCTCCGGATCCGCGTGATGCAGGTCCTTGGTGGGGTGGCGCAAAATGGAGCTGCGGTAGGGCGCAAAATCGATACGCGGCTGGGTCTCCTCGGCCGCCCCCGCCGCAACTGCGTCCCGGTAGCTGCGGTGGATGGCCTGAATTTCGGCGCTCAGCGAGGCCTGGGTGTCGGCCGCCGCGTCGGAACTGACGACGACGTGGCTGTCGTCAAAGGTTTCATCTGGCATGACGTGGACTCCTGTTCGTGGATTGAGTGGGGGTCTAAGCGGAAGGCCAGCCGGTATAAGCCTCGGCCAGGTACTGCTGGCCGTACCGGGACGTAGCGACGCTGTTGAGCTCACCGAGGATTCGCTTGCGCTCGAAGGAGCTTTGGTCCTCCCGGGTGTGCAGCATGCTGGTCATCCAAAAGGAGAAGTTCTGCGCCTTCCAGACCCGCTCCAGCGTCGTGTCGCTATAGCCCTCCAACAGTTCCCGGGATCCGGCGGCATAGAAGGAATCAATGGCCTCAAAGAGGACCTTCACGTCGGCCAGCGCCAGGTTCAGCCCCTTGGCGCCGGTGGGCGGGACGGTGTGGCCGGCATCCCCGGCCAGAAACAGATTGCCGTAGCGCATCGGTTCACAGACATAGGATCTGAACGGCAGCACCATCTGCTCGAAGATCCGTCCGCGCTTGAGCGTATAGCCGTCAGGTCCGTCGACGCGCTTCTGCAGCTCATCCCAGATTTGGTCCTCGGTCCAGACCGACGCGTCCTCGTTCGGGTCGCACTGGAAGTACATGCGCTGGACACGTTCACTGCGCTGGCTGATCAGGGCGAAGCCGTGCTCGGAGTTGGCGTAGATCAGTTCCGGTGCACTGGGCGGGGCTTCCGTGAGGATGCCAAACCAGGCAAACGGGTAGGCAATGAAATGGTCGGTGCGCTCGTCTGCGGGGATCGCCCGCTTGCAGATCCCCTGGGATCCGTCGGCGCCGGCGATGATGTCGCAGTGCACCTCGAACCGCTGGCTGTCCGCATCTGTAAAACGCATCTTGGGGACGTCGGTGGTCAGGTCCAAGACGTCGGAGTCCGTGACGGAAAAACGGACATCTCCGCCGTCTCGTTTTCGTGCCACGGCCAGATCCACGAAGACCTCATTCTGCGGGTAGAGCCACACGGACTCCCCCACCAGGTCCTGAAAGTCCAAGCGGTGGCTGACCCCGTTGAATCGGAGGTCAATGCCATCGTGGCGGTGCCCCTCTGTCAACACCCGGCCATCGACGCCGGTGTCGGTCAGCATTTTCACCGACCCCGCTTCAAGGATGCCGGCGCGGTGTGTATTGCGGATGGTCTCGTGGTCGCGCTTCTCGATCACGATGTTGTCAATGCCCGCCCGCGAGAGCAGGTGGGAAAGCATGAGTCCGGCGGGACCGCCGCCAACAATACCGACTTTTGTCCTGATGATCTGCGCGGAACTCAAATGGTCTCCTTTGACGGTGCCAAACTGTAGCCTCACCCAGTGTGACCCAGCAGATAGGGACGCCACCGCTGCGTTCTTATTGAATGGGAATGCTGGCCTGCTCCGGCTTCGGAACCACACCCATAGACCGTGAAATTCCGCGTGAGCCGGCCATCAGCACCGGGAGGATCGAATGCAGGTTGTCCCCCAGAAGGGGCACCACAACGCTCAGCGCCGCAATGGCAAGGTTCCGGGCCCCCAGCACGGGAACGGCCACCCCCGATGTCTCGGTGTCGACCAGCCCATCCAGGGCAGCGTATCCCTGCTGCCGGACACGGGCGAGAAGCTGGCGGAGGTCAATGGAGACCGAATCGAGCGGGACCGCCGCGTGCGGATGGCAGGTCAGGTAGGCCTCCTGCATATGGCCGGGCGCATAGGCCAACAAGACAACGCCCGACGACGTCCTGTGCACCGGCAGACGGCCGGCCACCCGGGCCGGATTGACCACCGATTCCCGGCTGGAAAGCCGCTCGATGAACAGCACCTCGTCGTCCCGCAGGACGGCAAGCTGGGTATGCTGGCGCACCACGGACTGAATGTCTTCCATGAACGGCCTGGCTGCTTCGCGCAGATCCACCGCCGGTGAACTGCGGCTGGCGAGCTCCCACAGACGCAGGCCCAGGGAGACCTGGCCTCCATCGGAACGGGACAGCAAGTCTCGCCGGACAAGCTTATCAACGAGCCGGTAGGCCGTGGCCGGTGGAATGTCGGCCAGACGGGCCAGTGCCGAGACGGTCATGGAATTACGCGAACCGTCAAAAGCACTCAGGATGCGCACAAAGCGGTCCAACATCGAGTCCCCGGACTTGGAATTAGCCATCCCGCTATGCTCGCACGCTCCGGCGGCGATGTCCCTTCCGCCCAGGTGACATTCGGTGTTGCCAGGAACTGCTTGACCAAAACAACAAGGCACGACGGCGACGCACAGGAGCAAGCGGGCCGGGCGTCACATCCGGTTTTTGGTCCTGGCCGTCGCGGGCGCCGTCCACGGATCCTCCGGCCAGGGATGCTTCGGATAGCGGCCCCGCATCTGAGCCCGGACCTGCGCATAGGGTCCGGACCAAAAGGAAGCCAGGTCGTCCGTCACGGCCAACGGCCGTCCGGCCGGAGAGAGCAGGTGGAACAGCACCGGGACTCTTCCGTCCACCAGCCGCGGCGTCTGTGCCCAGCCGAAGCACTCCTGCAGCTTGACCGCCACCACCGGCCGGCCGGCGTCGTCCGCCACGTCCGGGTAGCCAATCCGCACCCGCGACCCGCTCGGCACCTCAAGCCGCTCCGGGGCCAGCCCGCCCAACCGGGCCGCGTCGGGCCACGGCAGCAGCCGCCGCAACGGGTCGGCCAGGTCGATCCCGGCCGTGGCGGTCCCGCTGGCCAAGGCCTCAAGCTCCGGCGCCAGCCACTCGTCCAGCCGGGCCAGCAATGCCCGCTCGGAAACGTCCGGCCAGGGATCACCCAGCTCCCGGTGCAGCAGGGCGAGGCGGCGGCGCAACCCGTCCGCCGCCGTCGACCAGCCGACCATGCCCAGCCCCTCCGTCTCCATCGCCCGGGCCACCGCCGCGCGTCCCTCCTCCGCGGGTGGCCGGACCGGCGTGGAAGACAGCACGATCGCTCCCAGCCGGCGTTCGCGCCGGGCAGTGACCCGGCCCAGGCTGAACACCGCCTCCACCGTCTCACTGAGCAGATGGCCGGCGGCGGCCTCCGCCGTGTCCGCGGTCAGCGCGGCGGCGGACCGGATGACGGCTCCCGTCCCGGCCGCGTCGCGTCCCTGTGCGCGCGAGACCTCGGCCACGGCCAGCCATTCGTGCCCGGACAGCGCACTGCCGGCCGGCAGGCCCGCCCGGGTCCCGGACGACAGCAGGTACTGCTGGGGCCCCGCGACCGGGACGCGGTGCGCCACCCGGTCCGGGAACGCCAGGGCGACGACGAAACCCACCGACTCCGCGGCGGTCACCGGCACAGCGGGTGAGAACGGCGCGGCGGACTCCTCCTGGCGTGCGATCGCCGCCATCCGCCGGACATCCTCCACCCATCGCCGGGCTTCCGGTGTCCTGTCCGTCCGCAGCGTGGTCAACAGCCGGGTGAGGTCAGCGCCGGGAGCGCGCAGATCCCCGGACACGAGAGCGACGGTTTCTGCCGCAGTGCGTTGCCCGACGACGGCGGTGCCGTCCAGCAGGGCGCGGGCCAGCCGCGGATCGGCGGGGATCCTGGCCAGGGTCTTGCCCAGGTCGGTGGCCAGGCCGTCCGGGCCCACCGCGCCCAGCTCGCTCAGCACCTCAATGGCCTCATTCATGGCGGCCTGGGGCGGGGCATCCGGAAGGGTCAGTCCCCTGCCGCTGGGCGCTCCCCAACAGGCCAGAACCAGGGCGGCGCCCGTCAAATCCGCCGCCGCAATCTCCGGGGTCCGGTGCGCCGGCGCGGCGCCAAAGGTCTTCTGGTCGTAGCAGCGGACCACCAGCCCGGGTCCCTGCCGGGCCGCCCGTCCGGCGCGCTGATCGGCCGAGGCCCGGGAGCACGACCCGGTCACCAGGCCGGACATGCCGCGCGTGCTGTCCCGCCGCGGTTCGCGTGACAGCCCCGAATCGACGACCAGCCGGACGCCGGGAACCGTCAGGGACGATTCTGCCAGTGCCGTGGAAACGATGATCCGCGGGAGCCCACCGGGAACCCGTCCGGAGACGGCCCGGTCCTGCGCCGCCGGACCGATCCGGCCGTGCAGCTCCAGTACCTCGACGCGCGGCCCGGCCCGCTCGCGCAGCCGGGCCGCGACGTACTGCACCTCCCATGCACCCGGGAGAAACACCAGGGCGTCGATGTCAGGGTCCACCGTATGCGCTTCGGCCTGCGCCGCCACGGCCGTGTCCGCCACATGGTCCAGGAATGCGCGCGTCACTCCCCGATCATCCAGCCGCGGCGCCGCGCCAGGCACCCAACGCACTTCCAGCGGCTGCAGCGCGGACGGACAGTCGACGACGGGAGCCGGGCCGCCGCCGTCGTACGCCCCGATCAGGGCAGCGAACCGGGGCGCGTCCAGGGTGGCGGACATGGCAACGAGGGTGAGGTCACCGCGCAGCTGGCGGACCTCGGTGAGCATGCCGAGCAGGAGGTCGGTCTCCAGCCCGCGTTCGTGCACCTCGTCGAGGATGACGGCGGAGGTCGTCTCCAGGCCGGGATCCGCGAGCAGACGGCGGAGCAGGATCCCCGGGGTGACGAATTCGATCAGGGTTTCCGGGCCCGCCTTCCGTTCCCCACGGACCGTGTACCCGACGCGGTCCCCGAGCCGGCTGCCGTCCAGGGCGGCAAGGCGCCGGGCCGCCGAGCGCGCGGCAACGCGGCGTGGCTGACTCACGACGACGCGTGGCCGGGGTCCGTTCGCCTGTGCGGCCAGGTCGGCGGCGCCGGCGGCTAGGTTGGCGGGATTGGCACCGGCGGCGAGGTTGATGGCGAGGTTGGCGAGCAGTGGTGGCACCAGCGTGGTTTTGCCCGTCCCCGGAGGCGCCTGCACCACGGCGGTTCCGGCCGGACCTCCCGCACGCAGGGCTTCGGCGAGCTCCCCCAGTGCGTCCGCGAAGACCAGCCCGGTCCCGATGGCGTCCAGATCGAAGCGGGCACCAGCGGGGTCCGATACGGTCAGCCGAGTAGTCACGCCTCCATTGTGCCCGAAAACCATCCCCCCGGGCCGCTGCCTGGCCAGGCCGGTGCCAGCGGCCATCGGATCCCCATCTAGCCTGTGAGGGAAGTAGCCAGAACCAACCACTCCGACCAACTGCGGCCTGCGTCCCGTTGCTCAGCTTCGGCAGGCATTCCACTCCTGGGCTCGGCTGTTGTTGGAACGGGCGCCGTCAGCCTTTCTGCAGGTCTTCGTGGTGCACGGCGACAACGTTCGGGTGGGCCCGCAACCGGTAGCGAAGGGCGTTATCCCCGTAGGTCTCCAGAATCGGGCTGTTCGTCGGGTCAACCGACAGGCCGCGGGCCCTGGCTTGAAACTCCGGGCTCACCGCGAGCTGCGGCATTGTCGCGTCCAGCGCCGGATTGTAGAAGAACGGAAGGGAGACCCTGTCGGTGCCGCGAAGCGGCGAGATCACGCGGTGCAGGGTCGCCTTCAGGTAGCCGTTAGTGGCCAGCTCGAGCATCTCGCCGATGTTAACCACGAATGTTCCAGGCACCTGTGGTGCGTCGATCCACTGCCCCCGGTACTCGACCTGGAGGCCGCCCTTCCCGGGCTCCACCAACAGGAGCGTCAGCACACCGCCGTCGCGGTGGGAGCCGACACCCTGCTGGGGTTCCGGGTCGGACTCCCCCGGATACCGCACAATCTTGAGCAGGGGGAAAGCCCGTGCGGCGAATGCCTCGTCGAAGGTGTCCTCGGGCGCTCCGAGGGACACCGCCAGGGCGCGCAGGAGAGTCAGTGAGATGATGCTCAGCCGCTCCGTCCACTCCGAGACAATTTCCCGCATCTCGGGCAGCGCATCCGGCCACAGGTTGGGCCCCTCGAGGCGCCAATAGTCAGCGACGCCCGGGCCCGGTTCCACCGCATCCCGCTCGACGCCGATGTCGATCTGCTCGCGCCAGTCGACTGCACCGTCCGTGAGCTCGCCGCCGACCCGGGTGTAGCCCCGGAACTGTGGACTGTGGACATTCTCGACCGCGAGCTTCTGTTCGTCGGCCAGCTCGAAGAAGCGCCGGGATACGTCCAGGATCGCGTCCGTGAGCTCCTGCGGGATGCCATGGCCGGCCAGGTAAAGGAATCCGACCTCGTGCATGGCGTTGCGCAGTTCGTCACGAAACCGGGACGCCTCCTCCGGTCCCGCATTCAATCGGGAGAAGTCGAGTACGGGCAATGTTTCGAGTGGCAACGTCCTTAGTCCTTTTCAGCGAACTTGGCAAGCGAGAACCTGTATCTGCTGTAATGTTACGGCCCGGGCTCCGCCGAGATACATTTACGTGTCGAAATATGACATCTGAACGTGTCCTCCTACTGCCGGAAAGCTGCTTCCGGCGTCGGGCCGCCCAACCGGGCCAGCAAGGCCTGCTCGGTGGATGCACTCGGCTACGTCACGGCAGCACGGCCCCCGGTCTGACAGAAGTCCTCGGTCGGCAGAAGGAGCGGCCGGCTCAGTCCGTTGCGCCGAGCGCGCGTAAAGCGCGGTCGAGCGAGCGTCCGAGGCCCCACTTCTCGGACAGCATGTGCAGCGCGTTGAGACGATCGGCATCAAGCGGATGGATACGTGCATCTACCTCACCGAGATCGAGGTCGCGCACGACTTCGACGACACGGGGTGCCACCTTAAGGTAGGCCGAGGAAGCGATGACCTTCGATCGCACCGACGCCGACAGTGGCGTCGCCTGATCCTGAGCAGCTTCGATGATCCCTCCGAGACCGCCGAACTGCGCCAGCAGGCCGGCGGCCGTCTTCTCCCCGATGCCGGGAACTCCGGGGAGCCCGTCGGAGGGGTCTCCGCGCATGACAGCGAAGTCTGCATACTGGCCCGGAAGGACCCCGTACTTCGACACGACGACGGAGTCGGTGACGAACTCGAGCTTGCTCATCCCGCGGGCCGTGTAGATCACGCGGACACCGGACTCGTCGTCGACGAGCTGGAACAGGTCGCGGTCACCTGTGACGATGTCGACAGGAAGCTGCGCTCGGGTCGCGAGCGTGCCGATCACGTCGTCGGCCTCATTGTCGTCCGCGCCGATGATCGGTATGCCGAGTGCGCCGAGCAGCTCCCGGATGATCGGGAGCTGCGGGACGAGGAGTTCCGGCGTCTCCTCCACGTCATTGCCGCTGGGCACCAGTTCGGCGACGCGGTGTGACTTGTAACCGGGAATCAGCGCAACACGCCAGTGCGGGCGCCAATTGTCATCCCAACAGGCGACCAGTTCGCTCGGCTCGAAGTCGGTGACCAGCCGGGCAATGATGTCCAGCAGCCCGCGAACAGCGTTGACGGGCGAACCGTCGGGGGCGCGAATGGTGTCGGGCAGCCCATGGAAGGCGCGGAAGTACAGCGAAGCGGTGTCGAGAAGCATCAATCGTCCGGTCACATCACCGATCATGGCACGGCCAGCTTCAAGCCTCATCGATGACCGCCGTCGTCGTAATCGTGTCCTGCAACCCGGCCGATGTCGATACGACCGGATCCGCGAAAAATTACTCCCTCTGTCCTGTGACATTCGAAAAAACGCTGTAGATGATTGCCGGGCGCAAGATCCATTTTGCGAATTGGGACGTGAACCGGCCGTGGCCCCGGCGGACGCTCCTCTGGCTGCGGTGGGCAGCGCGCGCGAGCGCCTCCCCGTGCACCGCCAGCGGAAACCGTAGCCCTGGCCGACGACGCCATGCCGCTCGGCACACGCGCCGGGGCGCGGACTCGGGAACCAGGTCAGGCATTGCCGAAGCGCCCATCGATATTGTTCGACGGTCCTACTTGTAGCCGACGGTCCTACTTGTAGAGGAAGGCGACCTCGGTTTAATATCTCCACAATCGATGCGCAAAGCACCGGTTGACCAAGTCACACGGCTGACTCGCTCCCGTGTGGCCGCAACGGAAAGGAGACGGCGATGGCCGCCATTGTGAACTACTTCGAGGTCGGCTCGGCTAACCCGGATACCGCCCAAAAATTCTACGGCTCATTATTCGACTGGACCTTCGGTGAGCCCTCGCCGGTCGGCTACCGCATGGTCAACGGCGATAAGGGAGGGCTGTGGGACACCACGTCGATGGGCGCAGCTTCCTGGGCGATTTTCTATGTGCAGGTCGACGACGTCAAGGCCGCAATCGCCCGAGCCGAGTCCCTCGGCGCGAGCGTCGCTGTCCCGTTCGTCGACAACGGCGCCATCGAGTTCGCGCACCTCCTAGACCCGCAGGGCAACCGCTTCGGCGTATGGCGGCCTAAACCATCGGACTAAACCCAAAAACGTCTGCAGAAGTCGCAACGATCGCACGGCACCGGGCTTGCCGGCAAAATCAGCGGATTGATCGGATGGCCATGATATGAATTGCCCATAGCGACGAATGAGCGGCTCTACTTTCAGCTGGAGGAACGATCATGTCTGGACCTGAAGATGCCTCCGGAGCACCGGATGCTTCGGCGTCAAAATTCCGCGCAGGAGAAACGGCAATTTGGGCCGATAACCTCGGCAGGGCCAGCATCCGATCGGTGCAGGTGCTTCTGGTCACCGCTCTGGTCGGGGTGATCGTATGGGCGGCGACGCGGGTCCCGCTGGTCCTCACTCCTGTTCTGATCGCCCTCATTCTCGCCTCCGCCATATCCCCCTCGTGCGTTGGCTGACCGCTAAACGCTGGCCGCGCGCACTGGCCGTCGCCACGTCACTCGTGGCCATTCTGGCGGTCTTCGGCGCGGTCGTCACCGGCGTCGTCGACCTTATCCGGCACCAATCGAAGGAACTCGCCACCCGAGCAGTGGCTGGCATTGATCAACTCCACGCCTCCTTGAACGCTGGCCCCTTTCCGCTCAGCGATGCCCAAATCAACTCCGGCCGCGACCAGATCCAAAAGTTCTTCACCAGCGGCTCATTCGGCACCGAAGCACTCTCGGGGCTGCGGGTTGCGGCAGAAACCGCGGCCGGTACGGTCCTGATGGCCGTCATACTGTTCTTCTTCCTCAAGGACGGCGCGAAGATCCGCGCCTTTTTGTTCGGGTTTCTTCCAGAACAGCACGAAGCCAAGGCCCACATCGCTGCCGAACACAGTGCCATCGTACTGGGCGGGTATGTACGGGGTACCGCAATCATTGCGGCCATCGACGGGTTGATCGTCGGCATCGCCCTGGCCATCCTTCAGGTTCCCCTGGCCCTGCCGTTGGCCGTGTTCGTCTTCATTGGAGGATTCATCCCCATCATCGGTGCGACCGCGGCCGGAAGCCTTGCCGTCCTCGTCGCCCTGGTATCGAACGGGCCAGTGTCCGCGCTGATCGTTTTGACCGTTTTGATCGGGGCGAATCAATTCGAGCACCACATACTTCAGCCGGTCCTGATGGGCAAGGTTCTCCACATACATGGTCTGGTGATCCTGCTGGCCCTCGCCGCGGGAGCCATGCTCGCCGGAGTCCTGGGCGCCTTGCTGGCCGTCCCGCTGACAGCGGTCGGCTGGACGGTCATTAAGACCTGGTCCGGTCGGGATGATCCCGGCCAGGAGGTTCCCGGTCCGCACCCTATCGGTTCCAACGCGGAGGGAACAGCCATTTGAAACGATGGACTAACCCAGTTAAGTAACACAGCCACAGAGGAGGCCGCAGAATGACCACCTGGTTGCTCCCGGAGCTGGGCGCCGCCAGCTACCCGACCCTCAGGCATTTCCTGGAGGACGGCTTTGTTGACCCGGTCATTCAGTCACTGAATACTTGAACCGGTCCACGGCCGCTTGACGACGACAATCAATCGAGGCCAAGAAGCGGCCAGGGTCGCCGAAAGCTGGGCGGCCGTGGCAGCGGCGAGGGCGGTATGGCTTTGGCCATCATCAGTATTGGGGCCTCCACAACCTCCGGGTACTCCAGGGTCGTGACCTTCTCCTGGCCTCCGCATTTTTCTGGCTGACCATCGGAATCTGGAGCATCCGCCCCTGCAAGCGACGCATCTCACGAATCGAAGGCCACACCGACCAAACTCGGCGGCACAACGGCGTCGCCCGACAGCCGCGTCGTCGATCTCCGGAGCCGGAAAAAACGGGGCGAACGCTTCAAATCCGGCACCGCATATGCAAAGCTAAGTGTCCTTACGCTTTTGACTTTCCGGAGGTTTTGTCCATGATTGAGAAGCTTCACGACGCGGGCATCAAGAGCGAGTACGCCTACATGGGTGGATTTGCCTCCATTGGCTCGTCCCTGGCTTCATGGCTGGTGAGCCGGGCCAAGTCGTCGCACTCCAAGGCGCACTCCGACTGGTTGTGCAACAGCCAGGTCAGGTAAACGCCGGCGACGAAGGAAATTTGAGTGCACTCATGATGTCGTCCTTGCCCCTGTGGCTCCTGATCGTGATCTTCCTTGGCGCTTCGGTGGTCATCTGGTTCGCAGGCATTCAACTGTCCAACAAGACAAACATCCTGGATCAGCGCTTCCACCTCGGCTCGGCCCTCGGCGGGCTGATCCTGCTGGCTGTAGCAACGAACCTTCCCGAGCTCGCGATCACGATCAGCGCCGCCATCTCCGGAAACCTCGAAGTCGCCGTGGGCAATATTCTCGGCGGCATTGCCCTGCAGACCGTCGTCCTGGTAGTGCTGGATGTCTTCGGGATCAAAGGAAAACACCCACTGACCTATAAGGCCGCGTCGCTGACACTCGTCATTGAAGCCGTGACCGTCGTCGCGATCCTCGGCGTCGTCATTGCCGGCAGCCAAATGCCACCGGGGCTTGTCATCGCCCGCCTGACACCCGACGTCGTTCTCATCACAGCCATTTGGGTCGTCGGGCTGCTGCTGGTCCAACGCGCGCAAAAACACCTTCCATGGCAGGAACAGGGCGAGGCCCCGGAAAGCCAACCCGAACCCAAGGGCCACAGTAAGGCGAAAGCCCAGCACGACTCAAGCAAGACAAAAAGCACCGGCGCCTCCGTCGCAGTTTTCGCCGCCGCCGCCCTCGCGACACTCATTGCCGGCGTGATTCTGGAACAAAGCGGCAGCGCAGCCGCAGACCACATCGGACTCTCCGGAGTCCTATTCGGAGCCACAGTCCTGGCACTGGCAACGTCCCTACCGGAGATTTCCACCGGCTTGGCCTCGGTACGGCAGGGTGATTACAAACTAGCGGTCAGCGACATCTTCGGAGGCAATGCGTTTCTTCCGGTTCTTTTCCTGCTGGCCGTGCTCATCTCGGGCAAGGCAGTCCTCCCCCAAGCCCAGGCCACAGACATCTACCTCACCGCCCTGGCGATCATCCTCACCTTGGTTTACCTGCTCGGCCTGCTCTTTCGGCCCCAACGACGGATCGCGCGGATGGGAACCGACTCCCTGATCGTGCTCGTGCTTTACGCTGTCGGCATCGCCGGGCTTTTCGTCGTCGCTGGAGGGTAGCCCATCGCAACAACCCGAGACCCGCCCTGGCCACGTAGAAAGAGACCTGGGGCCGGCGCCGGCTTGACCCTCCACCGAATCCTGATCCCTCCTCGCGATCAGTGGCGGCGGCGGCGGCGGCACAGGTTCCGGTTCAGTGCGGCCGGCCGGCAACGCGGCTGCGAGCAGACACCGGAATCCCCGCTCAACGCCGATCAGTGGACGGCCAGGACTCCTGTCGCACTATCCGTTTCGATAACGGGGGAAACGTCGGGTTTGGACTGGCCGTACAACCAGTTCGGTTGTGGTGGTCGGCGCCGGCGCCATGGCATGGAAATCGCCTCGGGCTGCCTCTCAGCTATGGGCGACGTGCCGAACACCAACTGGCCGTCGACCAGCGGGCTCCTCGTCAACGGTCGGCTTGAGGTCGATACCCGCGGCCGAGTCCGTCCTGACATCGTCGCTGCCGGAGACGTGGCCGCCTTCCCCACCGCGCGCGGCATCGGCCGGATCCCACTCCGGACCAGCGCCATCGAGCAGAGCAAGGTCGCGGCCCTCGCGCCTTAACCAGGGTCGGGTGTTCTGCGTTTCCTGATGGTCAGGTAGAGGCGGTGGGCTGTAATGACCAAGGCAAGCCACGCGGCGCCCAATGCCCAGGCGGAGAGAACATCGGTGAACCAGTGGTGGCCGAGGTAGACCCTGCTCAGTCCCATTGTGAGGGCAAAGAGCGCGGCGACAGCAACCGTCAGGACGCGGCCACGGCGCGTTCGTTGGCGCAGGACGATCAGGTACGCGACGATGCCGGCGATGACGAACGAGTTCAGGGCATGTCCGCTGGGGAAAGCCGCTGAGTGCTCATAGGGCGGGATTGCGTCGCTCAAGGAAGGGCGTGCCCGCCCGAACAGCGGCTTGCCTGCGATGGTCATCAGCAGGGACCCGGCGGCAGCGGTAAGGATCAGGATGACGGGCGTCCAGGACCGTCTCCTCAAGGCGAGGGTGACGGTGGCGATCATGCCCAGGATGGGCATTCCGATGGTTCCGCCGACGTTGGTGTAAGCGGTCATGACGATGTCGAAGCCCGGCGAGCGGATGCTTTTGGCTGCAGCCAGGAGCGGATGGTCGAGACCTGCGACGCCGTCGGCTTCTGTCACGGAGTCGTAGACCTGGGCGAATACGGCGGTCATGATGATCGCTATCAGCGCCCCGATGGCCAACGTGAGGATCAGGGCAGCGTTCGGGCCAAGCCGGGCAGCCACGCGCTGGGCGAGGTTCGCCAGGAAGCGGCCGGGCGGGCTCTTCCACCGGGTCAGGTCCTGCCCGCCAACGAAGCGGTCGTGGCGTAGTTCCCCCTGCACCCCCGGGTCCGTCGGTGGTTGAACTTCGTTAGAGGCCATTATCAAGTCCCATCTCGACGGCGTCGGCTTCCGACCTTATGGTAAGCAAGCGTACTGTGCCAGCCAGGTCCCGAAACCGAAATGAGGGGTTACGCCCACAAGTCCCAGCACTGTCATCGGCGTTGTGCCCGCGATGAGGCCGATGGCCACTGCCATCAGGCTGGCCGCGGCGATAGCCGAGCGAACGGCGGAACGTCTCCATGATTCTTTGACGGCGAACTCTTCATCCTCTGGTCGCCGGCCAAAGGTCAGCCGGCTAAGTCACACGGATCCACGACAGTTGCCGTTGCGTTGAGGATGGCGCTGGTTTGTTGGAACTGGCGCGCCGGAGTAACAATGAGAACTGCCAGCGCCAGCAGTGCCCCGATCATCACGACATCCAGGACCGACGATACCCCTCTCGACACGGCTTGCCCGGAGAAGAGAACCACGACCCCCGGACCTGACATCGAACGTGCTTCACTTCGTCGCCTGTCCGGCCCACCGTGATTCCGATCCGTTGTGGCTGGACCATGGGACTTATTATCTGACTGCCGTAGACGAGTCCGACAATGAGGATGCCGAGCCATCCCCGATACCCAGGTCCGTCAAGCCGTCTGCCCTCGCGGCACCGTGTGTCGGGCCCAATATCTTCATCGGCTCCACTCCGTAATCCAAGCATGCGCGACGGTTGGCGCGCCGGTAGCGCACCGTCGAGAAGCCTTGAATAGCTAAACTCGGGTGACGGATGGTACCAATAGGAGCATCCAAACCGTGGCAGTCCCCAAGGACCTCCCCGCCTCGGCTGAACTCCTATACTCCTATTCTCGGGGCGGCGGGGCGAGGTGAGGTAAGCGTTCGGGACTAATTCGCGGGCAGCCGGGGTTTACTGATGGGAGACCACACGCGGGTCTGCCCATGAAGCGCATTTGTACGCCGACCGAAACGGGATGATGTGACGACTACGACTGCCCAGGGAATCGGTTTCCGCTCTGAACGCGGGCCCATCCTCATCGCCCTGATGCTCTCGACCGGGCTCGTTGCCATCGACTCAACGATCGTCGCAACAGCCGTGCCATCGATCGTGCACGACGTCGGCGGGTTTTCGTCGTTCCCGTGGCTCTTTTCCGCCTATCTGTTGGCGCAGGCAGTCTCCGTGCCCGTCTACGCGAAGCTCTCCGACCTAGTCGGCCGCAAGCCGATCATCCTTACCGGCATTGGCCTCTTCCTGCTCGGATCGATCCTCTGCGGAGTTGCCTGGAGCATGCCGGCCCTCATCGCGTTCCGCGTGCTGCAGGGCCTCGGCGCCGGGGCAGTCCAGCCGATGGCCATCACCATCGCCGGCGATATCTATTCGCTGGCAGAGCGCGCTAAGGTCCAGGGCTACCTAGCCAGCGTGTGGGCGATCTCCTCGGTCGTCGGTCCGACGCTCGGCGGCGTGTTCTCTTCCTTAGGGATCTGGCGTGGGATCTTCCTGGTGAACGTCCCGCTGTGCCTGCTGGCCGGCTGGATGATCATCCGGACATTCCACGAGAACATCGAGTGCACCCGGCACCGTGTCGACTACCTCGGTGCCGGCCTACTCACCGTCTCCCTCAGCCTGATGATCCTTGGGGCTCTGGAGGGCGGCCAGGCGTGGGCGTGGAACTCCCCCGTCAGCATCGCGGTCTTCGCGGTCGGCTCCGTCGTGTTCGCCGTGTTCCTCCTCGTCGAACGGCGGGCGGCCGAGCCTGTGCTGCCGCCATGGGTTGTGTCACGGCGGCTGCTGACGACGACGGCCCTGGTCGCCTTCGGTGTCGGCGCGGTTCTGCTCGGCCTCTCCTCCTACGTTCCCACCTTCCTCGAAGGGGCACTGTCGACCTCCCCGATCCTGGCCGGTCTGGCGCTCGCAGCCCTGACCCTGGGCTGGCCGATCAGTGCCTCCCAATCCGGGCGGCTCTATCTTCGGATCGGATTCCGGACCACCGGCCTGATCGGCATCTCGGTCTCGGTCGTTGGCACCGCTGTTCTTGCCCTCACCGCCTCCGCTCCCAATGTCCTGATGGTCGCCGGCAGCTGCTTCATCATCGGGCTCGGACTCGGTCTCGTTGCGACTCCGACTCTCATCGCCGCCCAGTCGAGCGTCGAATGGAATGAACGCGGAGTGGTCACCGGCACCAATCTCTTTGCCCGATCGATCGGCAGCGCCCTCGGCGTCGCCGTCTTCGGCGCAGTAGCGAACGCGATCTACGCGGGCACCCCTAACGGCGACACGAACCCGCACACGATCGTTGCTGCCTCCGCCGCCGTGTTCCTGGCCGTACTGATCGCTGCTGTGCTTACCGTCGTCGCCGTTTTAGCGATGCCGGCCGTGCACCGCGGGGCCACCGTCCGTACATCCCCGGCCCAAACGCAGGAGGAGCCCTCCAAGGGGTCCAAAGCGTGACCGTGCAGCGTTGGCGAGAATTGGGAATCTCAGGAAGCCAATGTGGAGCTGACCTGCGCTTACATTGTGGCCGAGGTGGGACTCGAACCGGAGTCTGACCCGCGCATTGGGCTGACTGACTTCCTGGATTGTCAGTCCCTCCTTTGTGAGGACCCTGCTCAGCTCCGTGCCATCGTCGTCGACCGTTCTTGTGTTGCCCGCGAAATGCCTTCCAGCGTCGCGGCGATATCGTCGAGCGACGTCTGCATCCAGAGCAGGGCAGCCTGGTTGTCCAGCCTGTCGTCTTCGCAGCCTGCCTGCTCTGAGCAAAGACGCACCTGGCCTGTCAACCTGGCATTCAGCACGGCAAGCAGGCTAAGGATGTCCGCCGTCAATTGCTTATGCCGCGGTTCGAAGGGCAGATTGGATGCGGAATCGTTTCCGCGGGTCCGTGCCTCGGTTGAGCAGGCGTTGGCATCTATGACCGACAGCCTTCGTCCTTCAGCGATCCGAGCCGTCTTTGCTTTCCCTGCCTGCATCCGTGCTTTCACCTTCGGTTCCATAGCCCTCTCCTGCCGCTGGGAAAACGCAAGGCCTATTCGTACGTCCCAAACCGTCCGGGCCAATCCGGTCCATCACTTGCCCGAAGGCCATCCCTGCATTTCATATCACTATGTAACGTAATGCTATGCTCCTACGGGCCAACAGTCAATGGTCGCAAGGGGCGTCTTTCTGCACTCCGCACGCATCCGTGCCTCACCGTCCTATCAGCAGCTCGGATGCAAGGCCGGACGCTCAAAACCGCCCTCGGGTGTTGAATCACTAGCCGAGACATGACCATTAGCCACTCCGCCGCAACACGAGCCGGTTGCCAGCTGATGACCGAGTTGGCTGATGGTGAACACGCTGGTTCCTTCGCCACTTACCCAAGCGGTCAGCGAGACGGGCGCATTGAATTCGCCGAAACGGTGGTAATCCATCCTGAAACCCGGGTCCTCCTGACCGGTGAGCAGTGTATGAGACTCCAAGGCCGCCTCCACGAACAGCATTCCGGGAACGTGGTCGGAGAAATGGTCAAAGATAAACGGGTCATTCCAGTTCCACACGATCGAGCCGGTTACCGTGTTCACGTCGCGGGTCACTGAGCGTAGTACCGCCCCCAATGGTCCCGTGCTTGTCCTGACGACTTCCGGAGCGTGCCGGCGAACGGCCTTGTACGCCTGTGGCGGCATACAGGAAAGCGCTCCGACTCCCGAGGCCTGGGCACCGTTGGAAAATGCACACTCCGCCATCGCCGTCAGGCGCGCGAGAACTCCCCGGCGATAGGTCGGCTCGAGAATTTTGATCCGAAGTGTCCCCTCGGATAGTTCAGACATCACCAGCTCCCCCGCGCCGTGCCACCTGAATTCCAGATGTTGGAGGAGGAAGCACCAGTCACTTGGAACCTGGCCCTCCAGCTGGGCGACGGCAAGGCCGCTCTGGCGAAGCAGTTCCGCCCCGACAGTGGTCGGTGTTCTGGGCAGCAGCCCGCCCGCAGCCCGAAGCTGCTGTGGGACGGAGAACTGAAAGGTCCAGTCCCCCGACGCTTCCCGGCGTGCCGATGCGAGCAAGGACTGCTCCGCTGAATGCTTATGAACGAGCTCCCGATCAATCCGAATCGGCCATTCCATGAGTGGGTCCACCTATGCTGTTGGGTACCTAAGCGCCCTGAGGGCGGTTTCTACTGTGTGCTGCACAAGGTCCTCGTCCAATGACGGCAGACCCGGCATGATGGCGCGCAGCAGAAGCGGACCGGTCAATAGGTCGCAGACCCAGTCCATTTCATAACCGGTGGGAATATCCCCTCTGTCTGCTGCCCGATGCAGAATGGCTCCGGTGGCGGCCCTCCGCGGACCAAGGAAGCCACCCACAAACATCGAGGCCAGATCCTCGTTGTGCCGAGTCGACTCCAGAAACCCCGCCAGGCTGTTGCTCACCAGCGGATCGCTGAAGAGAGCCACCTGGTCACGTTGGACATTGACAAGGTCCGTCCGAAGCTCCCCCGAATTAAAGTCCAGGTCCACGCCGAACTTCTGAAGGATCAGGGACAGCACCAAATCCGGAATACCGCTATACCGCCGATAAAACGCAGGACGCGTCGTCCCGGCAGCTGCGGCGACGGCATCAATGGACATCGCCCCATATCCCTTACTGACGATCAGCGCTTCGGCAGCAGTTTGGAGCGCCGCATCCAATTGCGCTTGGCGTGGACGTCCGCTTGAGTGCACCATAATGTTACAGAGTGTATCGCTTTATTGAAGGCGCACAAAAGTGTCACCACCGAACTTATTCGTCCCCACCCGAAAGGCTCCTACCGTGTTGCTCGTCTACGGAACCGGTCACCTTGCCGCCGCAGTAATTAAAGCCGCCATCAACGCCGGCATGGAGGTCAGGGTGGCCGGGAGAAACCCGGCTAGAACCAGGATGCTCGGAGACGAATTCGGTATCGGCGCCGATGTCGCTTCGCTCGATGAGCCGGAATCCCTGCGCGCCTTGCTGCACGGAGTCAACGTGGTGCTCAACGCAGCAGGTCCATACTCCTTGACATCCATGCCCCTCATGGTTGCGTGCATCCGCAGCGGCGTGCACTACACCGACGCCTCTAATGAACTTGCCTCCTTTTCAGCAGCCGACGCACTTTCCGACCAAGCTGCCGTCTCAGGGGTGGCTCTCGTTCCCGGTGCCGGCTTTGGCGCCGCGGCAACTGAAGCTGTAGCCCTCCAGTCCACAAGGGCACTGCAGAATCCACGTTCACTTAGAATCGTCCATTCTTCGGCAGGGGGTATGTCCACCCCTGGTGCCCGGAAGTCAGCGTTGAGGGTGCTGTCGGCAAAGGGACAGCACTACCTGAACGGCCGGCTAACTGCGGCGGGTGGCCATTCTGTGATACCGATTGTCCTGCGGGGAGGCGGACGTCAGGGCGTCCTGATGTCGAGCGGGGAGCTGTGGGTCCTTCAAGCCTCAACCCAACTGCCCGACATCAGTGTTTACTACACCCTGAATTTCCACCCTGCCGCAGTTCGACTGCTCGTACGCCTGATCCGTATACTGCCGGCGCGCACATTTCCGGTGCCCCGCCCGTCCACGCGGCTGAAGAAGACTCCGACCAAGGCTTCCAGCCATGAAATTACGGCTCAGGTGTTCGATGCGGCAGGTAAGTCGGTGACTCACACCCTCACCGCCGCCGACCCGAGAGGATTGACCGCCCAAATCGGCATCGAGTGCGTCCGACGGCTGTCGTCAGGCCGCTGCTCGGGTGCCCTAACACCCGGAGAAATCCTTGGAGGGGGTTTCATCGCCACCCTGGATGGGATCCGCATGGAGAAATCACCGCGGAACTAAGCAACCACGGTCACAGGGACGGGCCAAGGAACACTGTGGTCCCATGATCAAGAACGACGACGTAAATCGGCTCTTCGCATTTGAGCATGGTTAGGGCGGCCTAAGAATTGGGATTTGTGGGATGTTCTCCGGCCTGCGCGGCGTGGCGTGAGGCGGAACGAGGTCAGGGTCTCCTTGAATTGGTAGCGACCAAGCTTCCAATCATAAAAGAGACCCTGACTTGTCTAATTCTATGTCCTGCCCGAATGGGCGCTGGTGCGAACGGGCAGACACGATGTTCGCCGTCGACGGCGTGCACGTCATCTCTGCCGCGAATGCTGCCAGCAGACTCCTCCTTCATGTCGAAACCGATCAGAACACCACCGGTTGCCCGGACTGCGGGGTTGTGGCGATCGGCCACGGCCGCCGTAAAGTCCGCCTGCACGACGCACCGTCGTTGGGGCGGCCGGTGTCCCTGGTCTGGGTTAAGCGGGTATGGCGGTGTCCGGACACCGGCTGCCCCAGAGGCACCTTCACCGAGGAACACGCCCTGGCCGGTCGTCGGGCGAAACTCACGACCCGGGCCGTGCACTGGGCCGTGGACGCACTGGAACGCTTCGATACCTCCGTCTCGGCCCTGGCACACCAGCTCGGCGTGGCGTGGCGGACCGTCTGGGACGGAATCGAAGCCGAAGCACTCCGGCGGCTCGCGGACAAGGTCCGGCTGACCGGGGTGGACGCCCTCGGCGTTGACGAGCATGTCTGGTCCCATACCGGCTTCCCCGGCACGGGCATGGTCACCGGGATCGTGGACCACACCCGCGATGAGAAGGGCCGTGTTAATGCCCGGCTGCTGGATCTTATGCCGGGACGGTCGGGGAAGGTCTACGCGGACTGGATCAAGGCCCAGGGCAAGGACTTCGCCGAGGGGATCAAGGTCGCAACACTGGATCCATTCCGTGGTTACGCCAACGCCGTCCGTGATGAGCTACCCGAAGCAATCACCGTCGTTGACGCATTCCACGTCGTAAAGCTTGGTGGTGCTGCTCTGGACGATGTCCGCCGCCGCGTCCAACAAAGCACCCTGGGACACCGCGGACGTAAAGGGGACCCGCTCTTTGGGATCCGCCGCACCCTGCAGATCGGTGCCGAACACCTCAACGACAAACAGGCCAAACGGCTGGAGGACAAACTCATCGCCGGAGATCCCGGCCATGAAGTCACGCTGGCCTGGCAGTGCTACCAGAAGCTCCGGGATGTATACCACTCCAACCCGGCCAGAGGCCGGGATCTGGTGACCGGGATACTCACTTCTTTCCCGTCCTGTCCGATCCCGGAGATCGCCAGACTCGGCAGGACCCTACGGCAATGGAAGAGCGCGATCCTCGCGTACTTCGAGACACACGGGGCCTCCAACGGACCGACCGAAGCGATCAACGGTGTTATCGAGACCACACGGCGGATCGCCCGCGGATTCCGGAACTTCGACCACTACAGACTCAGATGCCTACTCGCAGCCGGCGGCCATCGCCCATACCGGAAAAAAGCGGCAAACCATGCCTAAATGCGAAGAGCCCGTAAATCCGGCTGACACCGGCCTTGCCGTCTAGCTCATTTTCGAACAGACCATATCTGTAGAGTTCATATCAATCTGCATTCGTGAGTGTGCTGGAGGCCAAGCGCCCGGAAATCGGCGGTTGCAGCGACAATCGTTCGCGAATACCACCTCAGCTCGCCAGTACCGCAAGGGCGGTAATCGAGCAGCGTGCTGCGTTCATCAACCGTCACGGCTCCGGCTATTGCAAGTAATTAAACAATCACGGTGGACTTTTATATAGCATCAACAAGTCAAAGTTAATGTACTGAAATTTGCTGCAGTGCCCAGGAATTTCCGTCCGGGTCACTAAAGTAAGCGTATTGAACACCGCCCATGTCATCTACGTCGCTCACATCCACCCCGCGCTGAATAAGATTCTCCCGGGCTTCGATGATATTATCAACCACTAAATGAAGATTCTTTATAGAACCAGCATTGCTACTGGAATCACCCATTCCAGTACCAAAAACAATTGAACAAGCAGATCCAGGCGGCGTGAGTTGTATAATCCTCATTCCGTTGCCGGGCTGGACATCATGGTAGGTTAAAACCAACTCGATCAACGTAGAAGGTCTTACTGGCATTTACGTCAGTGACTGGCAGGGGTACAACCTCGAGTTTCATATCCATCAGCGAGAACTCCTTCAGAGTTGTTTTGGTTTTATTATAGAACTTCTTCATCCTCGTGGACGACGCCCCTCAACGCGGCCGCCCGCTCAAGACTATAGCCGGAGGATGACGGCGGGAGGTGCCCATATCGACCATCTGGTTCAACTGCTCTTCAGATTCAAGCGCGGACAGGTCAGTCATCCGGGTGCGGTCACCGATCTCCTCGAGGGTGACCGTGGCATGGGTGGTGCCCATGGCCTCAACCGGCGCGCCGTTCTCGTCGCCAAACCCGTCGTCAAACTCGAGGCGGTTCGGGGCCTGGACGGCGGTGAAGCGCCACCAACCGCGGGACTTTTCACCGTCGGGGCCCGTCATGTAGTAGCTGGCCCCACCGCCTTGAGCGAAGTCATGCCGCTCGAACGCCGCAGGCCAGGTGGCGGCCCCCACCACCGCTCAAGCTGGCGCGGGTCCTCCCAGATCTGCCAGACACGCTCAACACCGGCATCGAACTGGGCGATGAGGGTGAAGCTCAGTGCCTCGGGATTCTTGGCGGAACTGATAACCGTCATGGCGGAACCCTTCACCGCACACACGAACGCCGCACCGGCCGTGGCGGTAGCCATCGATCGGGGCGGAACAGGTAGCCGATTCGTGGCGCTGGACGAACGCCGCAGCATCATCGCAACCACGACCCTGCCGACGCCAACTGGGATTAGTGCGGCGGATGCAGTTAGCTTCGTCGAAGAACACGTCAATGATGTCACCGGAGGTGCACCTCTCCGCTCGATCGGCATCGGAGCCAGCGGCCCAGTCGATGCCGAGGGAGTAATCCGAAACCACGACACCTTACCGGCATTCACCGGTTTCGATCTGGTGGCTGGCCAAACCAAGGCGTACTCCGTCCCGGTCTCTATCGACAACGATGTTGTAACAGCAGCGATCTGCGAGGCCAGCATCGGAGTTGCCCGCGATTACCCCAGCCTGCTCATGATCACCCTGGGGACGGGAGTTGGAGTCAGCGCCCTTGTTCAGGGCGAACCAGTACGGGGCGCCGACGTTGTCCACCCAGGGGTCGCCTCAGAAAACGGAATAAATCGTACGCTAACGGTGGCCGGTGGGGCGTAGTGGTCTGAATTTTCCTGGGCCGATCTTAGTGTTGCTGCGCCAGAGGTAGTCTCCGGTGAGGTTGATGTGTTCCCAACCGAGCGGTGAGAGGTATTGCAGGAGCGTGTCGTCGGCTGTCGGGTCCTGACTTGTGAGGGCGTTTGCTGCGCGTTCGAGGTAGACGGTTTGTTGAGGCCGGCGTGGACGCGGCGGCGGAGTTCGACGCTTTGCAGCCAGTCCAGGATGAACAGGGTGCGTTCGATGCGTCCGAGTTCACGCAGGGCGATGGCGAGGCCGTTTTGTCGTGGGTAGCTGCCGAGTTTGCGCAGCATCAGCGAGGCCGTCACGGTGCCTTGCTTGATCGAGGTGGACAGCCGCAAGATCTCGTCCAATGGGTTCGGATGGCCTTGACGTTAAGGGTGCCGCCGATCAAGGGATTGAGTGCGTCATAGACGGCATCACTTTTCGGGATGTACAGCTTGGTCTCGCCCAGGTCGCGGATGCGTGGTGCGAAACGAAAACCCAGAAGGTGCATCAGACCGAAGACGTGATCGGTGAAGCCGTTGGTGTCGGTGTAATGCTCCTCGATTCGTAGATCTGACTCGTGATACAGCAGCCCATCGAGGACGTAGGTTGAGTCGCGCACCCCAACGTTGACGACCTTGGCGCTGAATGGCGCGTACTGATCGGAGATGTGGGTATAGAACATTCGACCCGGATCCGTGCCGTATTTGGGATTGACGTGGCCGGTGCTCTGGGGCCGGCCACCGGCTTTGAAGCGTTGTCCGTCCGAGGAGGATGTGGTGCCGTCGCCCCAGTTCCCGGCCAGGGGTTGCTGAAATTGGGCGTTGACCAGCTCGGCCAAGGCTGCCGCGTAGGTTTCGTCTCGGATGTGCCACGCCTGCAGCCAGGACAGCTTCGCATAGGTCGTTCCGGGGCAGGACTCGGCCATCTTGGTCAGCCCGAGGTTAATGCCATCGGCCAGGATCGTCGTCAGCAGGAGTTTCTTATCTTTCGCGGTGTCGCCGGTCTTCACGTGCGTGAAGTCGCGGGTGAAGTCTGTCCACCGGTCGACCTCCATGAGCATTTCCGTGACTTTGACGTGCGGCAACGCCATCGCGCTCTGATCGATCAGGCTCTGCGCAGCGTCGGGAACGGCTGCGTCCAGCGGAGTGATCTTCAAACCGGATTCGCTGATGATGGCGTCGGGCAGGTCGTTGGTTGCTGCCAGATGGTTCACCACCGTCAACTGCGTCTCCAGCTGCGTCAGCCGCTGCTGAAGATACTCGTCACAATCTGTGGCCACGGTCAGGGCAATTCGTCGACGAGTTTCAGGTTGGTGAAGCTTTCAGCCGAGACCAGGTACTCGTCGAAGTCTTTGAACTGGCGCGAACCCGATACCCATATATCGCCTGAGCGCAGCTTCTTCTTCAGCTCGCTCAGCGCACACAGCTCGTAGTAGCGCCGGTCGATTCCGTCATCGGTGACGACCAGTTTGGCCCAGCGCGGCTTGACGAATCCGGTCGGTGCATCTGCTGGCACCTTGCGGGCCTTATCGATGTTCATCGCTCGAAGTACTTCTATGGCCTCGAGCACGTCGGTGGCGGCCGGGGCTGCGCGCAATGTGAGGACGGCCAAGAATTCAGGCGCGTAGCGGCGTAGCGTGGCATAGCTGCCGCCGATCCGGGGCAGGAAGTCGAAATCCTCGGGCTGAGCGAGCTTTTGTGCCTCGGTCACGCTGAGAGTGAAGGCCTCCCACGACAGTACTGACTCGATGGCGGCGTATGGGTCGCCGCCGTTCTCCTTGGCCTCCAGCAGCACCGAGCCAATACGCCCATACAGCGGACCTTGTCGTTGATCTGCTTGCCCGAGGCCTGGAATTGTTGCTGGTGTTGATTCTTGGCCGTGTTGAAAATCTTGCCAATGATGCGGTCATGCAGATCGATGATTTCATCGGTGACCGTGGCCGTGCCTTCTACGGCCAAGGCAACCAATGTCGCATACCGGCGGGCCGGCTCGAACTTCGCTAAATCGGCTGGCGTCATCTGAGCGCCCTCCCGGGCTATCTTCGGTAATCGGTTCTGATGCACCGACTGCGCAGCGCCCACAGGCAGGTCCAACGCTTGCCAGGCTTTGAGGCGCTCAATATGTTCCAGCATGTGCCACGAGTTCGGCTTCACCGGTGACTGACGCAACCACGCCAGCCGGGTGGCCTTGCCCTCCTCTCGGCGCTTGAGCAGATCATCCAAACGCCGACGATGCTCGGCAGAAAGCTGATCGGTCAATGCAGCATAAACACGCCGGTTGGCCCGTGTGATGGCTTCGCCGCAGATACGCTCGATGACCTCCAACGACGGAATCCCGACGTGACGACGCCGCAACAGGTCGATCACGCTCCCAGCGAGCACAATCCCTTTATCTGTCTGCACGGCCAGTTCGGTCGCGAACTCCACGCACTGCCGGTAGTGCGCCACACCGAACGACTGCAGGCCCAGATAAACGCGCAGCTCAAGCAGATGCTCGCGTCGTGTTTCTTCCCGTTGCGCATATTCTGGCCAACAGGCCGGGTCAATGCGAAGTTGCCGTCCGATCTGGTCCAGTAACGAGGACGGGACAACGGCCTCGTTCGACAATCCTTGCCCGGGGAAGCGCAGCAAACACAACTGCGCGGCAACACCGAAACGGTTGGCGTCGCTGCGCCTCTGACGGATCATTGATAGGTCGGATTCGCTGAGCGTGTAGTGCCGGATCAACTCGTCCTCAGTGTCAGGCAGTGCGAGCAGAGTGTCGTGTTCAGCACTGGAGAGGATCGAACGACGGGGCATTCGTACTCCTCTTGAAAACGGAGGAAATCAAGAACCGAAACGTCAACGCAGTCGCCTTGTGAACATGACAACGAGCGGCCCGCCAATTCAAGACAACCCGATTCTCGTAAATGGTTCTCGGAATAGTATTCTCGCATCATCCCATAACCACGGCTTTCAAGAAACTACGAGGCCCTCATGCTCATCGGCTATGCCCGCGTCTCCACCCACGATCAAAACCTCGCCCTCCAACACCAGGCCCTCACCGCCGCCGGCTGCCAGAAGACCTTCGACGACACCATCAGCGGCACCCGCACCGATCGCCCCGGACTAACCAAGGCACTCGAGCAACTCCGGCCCGGTGACACATTCGTCGTGTGGAAGCTCGACCGTCTCGGCCGAACCGTGAAGAACCTCACCGCATTCACCGAACAACTTCACCACGATGGTGTCGGTTTCCGATCCCTGACCGACCAGATCGACACCACGACCCCAGCTGGTCGATTTTTCTTCCACGTCATGGCCTCCCTCGCTCAAATGGAACGCGAACTCACCATCGAACGCACCCAAGCCGGACTGGCAGCAGCCCGCCAAGCCGGACGTATCCCGGGACGCAAACGCGTCATGACCGACAGTAAGATCGCCTCCGCAAAACAACTCCTCGCCACCGGCACCCCACCAGCTACCGTTGCCCACAACCTCGGCGTATCCATCCCCACCCTCTACCGCTGGTTACCCGCCAGCGACCGTTAGCGTATGGATTTATTCCGTTTCCTGAGGCGACCCTATATAAATCAGGAAGAACCCCGCCGCATAGATCCGAAAGCCACACCTTACGGCCTGCTTACAGGCACTCTGGGCCGTAGATTCCCAGCCGCGGCGCGGGTAGTTTTTATTGATGGAACCGACACCCGATTAAACCCCTTAAGGAAGGATAGGCATCATGAAAGATCGCCCGCGTTCCCGCACCCTTGTCCTGACCGGTGCAGCCCTCACGTTCCTGGTGGGTGGACTCATCGCCCTCCCCCTGGTCGCATCGTCCGCCACCAACGCCACCGCCGCCAAGGCGGTGGCGTTGGTGGCGGACGAGTCATCAAGGCTGCTGCCCGCGCAGAAGCTGATTCTGAAGTCCGCCAAACAAGTCGACCTGACGAACAACACCGTTCGACTGCCACTGCATCGAGGCGTGTCCCACGGGCACACAGTGTGGTACATCCTGACTGAGTCCTCCGACGTCGGGCTTGCAGCCGACCTCGGCGTCAACTACGCCGCCAAGCTGACCAACCTTGGTGTGTCCTGCCCGACATGCGTGCAGACCGTCACCCAGACCTCCGCCCCGGACCTGAAGTTTGGCGAGGCCACCGTCGCCTTCACTGGCGCCCCGGACTTCTCGCCGCGACGGGTCCTGGTCCCCGGACCCACGACCCTGCCGGCCACGACCGTCCAGCCCGGCGCAGTCGGCGGGCCAGGATATAGCCCCTTTATCCGGATCGAGGGCTCACCGGTGGTCTATAACGCACCCATCGTGGCCACCGGCGACGGCCCGTTCGATGTCACCACCCACTCCAATACCGGCGACCGGGTTCTGGCCATCCACCCCGCAGACCGGGCCGGGCCGGGACAGTTCACCCAAGCCACCGTGGACCTGCTCTTCATTCACGGCTTCGACGCCGGCCAGCCAATCCTGTACATCTCCACCGAGGCCTCCGACCCCCTGGCCGCTGTCCTGGAACGCGCCACCTACGTCCCTCTGCTGAACCAGGCCTCCTTCCGTGGCGGTGACGACGCGCTCGGCTCCGGCCGCGAACGCATCTTCCCGTTCCTGAACGGACAGAGCGGCGCGGGCAACCCCAACGCCCAAGGCCTGATCCACCTGATCAAGGATGGGCACGCCACCGAGGACGCGAACCTGGGTAACGACGCCCTCCTGGCTGCTTTGCGCAACGGCGGCGACGCCCTCAACATCCAGGGCGACTTCCCCACCATCACCGACCCTCGCCACGCCTTGTCCTACAGCCCCTTGTGGGATGCCCAGCTCGGTGAGTGGACCGACGAGGCCGTCGAGGACGGCCTCAACAAGCTGCAGACCGATGAGAACCAGATACTGAATCTGGCCGCGACCCGCCCCGACCTGCTCACCGGACCCGGCGGCGCGGCATACGGCTCTGTCGGCTTCGTCATCAACTGTCCCGTCATCGCCTTCACCAACGAGGAGCCCAAGGCCGACCTGGTCGACCTCGTGCCCAACGCCCAAGGCTGAGCCCGCTCAGCCAAGCCTCCCATCTCTGCCAACGCAGAGACGGGAGGCCGGGTAGCATATCCCGAAGTGTGGAGATGAGCCCCCCTGGCCGCCGCGGCAGCTTCAGCGTCGCGGCGGCCATGCGTGCCGTCTCCGCTGTACCACAGCCGGGCACCGGGCGGCGCGAGGAGGCAGGGGCGCCTGGGTGGCCAAGGATCCGGTCTCTCGCTGGCCTTTCAGGTCGCCACCAACTACGTGGCCGTCCGCCGGCCGGCTAGGTCGCGGCCGGGCCGCCGTGACCATCGGGCCCATCGTGCAAGTCTTGTTGCCCATGTTGACCGTCCGGCTCGAACCGCGGCCACTCGGCTCGAGACGGGCGTAGGCGTGGGCAGTCATCTCCACCGATGTGTGTGATCGACTATTTGTAGGCCGTTTCAGCCAGGGAATCCTGCCGGGTTAGTGGCCGGTTTCCTGCTAAAAGAGCGCTAAGAATCAGGCCAGGCATTTCCCCTCCGGTTCATGGATTTTTGGGGAGTGCGCAGAGATTGAGATCACCGGGTGGTTCGGGGCGGTTCCCAGCGTGTTGGGGACATGGGCCCGCCACCCCCAGATAAGTTCCTTACGGCGCTGCCATTGCGAAGCGTATGCGCCGGAAGGGCTGGAAAGCAGATGACGGTACCCATGTCAGTACAAGAAAATATCAGACGACTGGACTCCCAAGGTGTCCCTGTGCGTGAGATCGCCCGCAGGTTGGGCATCAGCAGGGATTCGGTGGCCAAGTACGCCGATCGGGAAGACTTCTCCCCGGTGCCGCCGGCACCGTTGGCGCGGCCAGGGGGCTCGGTGTTGACCGGGTTTGAACACATCATCCAGGGGTGGTTGGGCGAGGACCAACGGAGGAACCGCAAGCAGCGGCATACGGCCAAACGGATCTTTGACCGGCTCGTTGATGAGCACGGTTTCACTGGCACCTATTCACCGGTCCAACGGTTCGTGAAGAAGTGGACGGCCCGGAACCGGCAGGCGGGTGAGGGCTTCACTGAACTGGTGTGGCCGGCCGGAACGGTGCAGGTCGATTTCGGGCAGGCCGAGGCGATCATTGCCGGGATCCGGCAGATCCTGCATATTCTGGTGGTGACTTTCCCGTTTTCGAACATGCGCTTCGTTCAGGCGTACCGGGGCGAAACTGCCGAATGCGTCAGCCACGGACTGCGCAGGGTGTTCGAGCACGCTGGGGCCGTGCCACGGCAGATGGTCTTTGATAACGCCACCGGCATCGGACGGCGGGTCGGGACCAAGGTCGTGGAGACGAAACTCTTTGGTGCGTTCAAGCTTCACTATCGGTCCGAGTCCCGCTACTGCAACCCGTACTCGGGCCACGAGAAAGGGAACGTGGAGAACGCGGTCGGATTCCTGCGCCGTAACTTCATGGTTCCCGAACCAGAGGCCGCCACGCTGGCCGGCCTGAACGAGGTGTTGCTGGCCAGGTGCGATGCGTTGGCCACCACCACGCACTATCGCAAGGGCCTGAGCGTGGGCGAGTTATTCGCCCACGACGTTTCCGCTTCGTTGGCGCTGCCCGGAGTCGCTTTCGACCCGGTGCGCTATGAGTCGCGGAAGGCCGATAAGACCGGGAATATCCTCATTGATGGGAACACCTATGCCGCCGGGCCCGCCTTCCACAGCAGGAACCTCACCGTGGGGTTGCGCCACGACGTGGTGCAGATCCTTGATGAGCACTCAGCCCCGGTCAGGTCCTTCCCGCGGGCCTTCGGACACCAGGCCCAGACGATCTTCGAACCAGCATCCCTGGTCCCGTTGCTGGTCACCAAACCCGGTGCCTGGGGGCATTCCCCGCTGCGGGCCCTGGTCACCGACCCGGTGCGCGACTGGCTGGACAAAGCGACCGTAAAGGACCGGCGCAGGTTGCTCAGCGCGGTGGATGCCGCTTCAGGATCCGCCGGCTTCGATGCCGCGATGCAGGCCGCTGACACGCTGATCCAGCGCGGGGATGAACCAGATATGGCAGCGCTGGGGATGCTGGCCCGCAGGCTGGCGCACGGCACCGAACCGGCTGCTGCGAACGTGGATCTGAGCATCTACGACACCTTCACCACGTTGGAGACGACCACGGGAGAAGTCGCATGAGCATGACCACCGTCCAAGACATCCTCGAAGCAGGCAAACATGCCTCCCTGACCGGCAGCGTCTTGAGTGAATGGGCCGAGAAAGGAACACCGAAACAACGCGAATACCTCCACGGGGTGCTGTTGGCAGAGCACGAATCCCGGCAGGAATCACGCCGGGCCCGGCTGTTGAAATCCGCGCGCCTACCGGCGTTGAAAAGCCTGTCCGGTTTTGATTACTCCAGCGTCCGATTCCCCGAAGACTACGGACGGCAGGCCTTGGAATCCCTGGCGTTCATCAACCACGCCCAGGACCTGGTCCTCTACGGGGACGTGGGCACCGGCAAAACCCACATGGCCTCCGCCTTGGTGGCCGCCGCCTGCCAGAAAGGCATCCAGGCACGTTTCTTCACCACGTCCTCCCTGGTGATGACGTTGCGCCGGGCCAAGGACGAAGACCGCCTGGATAAAGAGTTGGCAGCCCTGGCCAAAAACCAGATCCTGGCCATCGACCTATGCCGAGCCGGTAACTATGCCGAGGTGCTGGGAACGCGGGTACCAGAAGAGGCCCTGCCGCTGGGGTCCGGACAAGAATCGACTGTTCCCATATCGGCATAGTTTCCGTGGGAGGACGCTGGTCATGGAAGCAACGGTGCTTCCATGAAGGAGGCGAAATCTCATGTCTGGACCGAAGAGAAATGACGGTCAACTGGGTGCGCAGGTTGAGGGGTATCGGGCATGGTTGGTGCGGCGGGGCTACACGCCGGGCACAATCCGGAACATGCTCAAGGACATTGGGCGGGTCGGTCGATGGCTCTCTTCCGAGGGGTTGAGGGCCGAGGAGTTGAATGAGCAGGTCCTGAGCGGGTTTTTGTCTGCCCGGAAAGCAGTGGTAACTCGGAGATTCCCTGGCCCGCGGGCTTTGGTGCCACTGCTGGAATTTTTGCGGTACTCCGGTATTGCCCCGGCGGCATCCCCGTTGGCGACAGCACTTGGCGAGCTGATGGATGAATATCGTTCCTGGATGTTCCAGGAACGTGGACTCGCCCCGACAACGGTGCACCGATATGAGAACACGGCACGACGATTCCTCGAGGAACAGTGTCACAGTAGTGGTGTTTTCGTGCCGTCGGCCTTGACGGGGGCGGATGTCAATGCGTTCTTGCTACGGGAGTGCAACAGGGTGTCGGCCGGCTCGGCGAAGGGCCGTGTGGCTGAACTACGGGCCGTTTTGCGTTTCCTGTATCTGCAAGGAATCACCGAGCTGCGGCTGGGATCGGCCGTACCCCCGGTGGGTGGCTGGCGGTTGGCAACTCTGCCGCCACCGACAGTCTCGGCTACCGATGTGCAGTTGTTGCTTGACAGTTTTGACCGCAGCACGCAGCTGGGCGCCCGGGATTTCGCGATTGCGATGCTGGTGGCCCGTCTGGGGCTGCGATCAATCGAGGTCGCACGGCTGGAACTGTGTGACATGGATTGGCGTGCCGGTGAACTGGTGGTTCGTGGCAAGGCCCGCCGGCAGGACCGGATGCCGCTGCTCGCCGGAGTCGGTGAAGCCTTGGTGGCCTATTTGTCGTGTGGCCGGAACCCCGCCGATGCCGTTCATGTCTTCTTGACCTGCCGCGCTCCTCGGGGACCGATCCGTGCCGACTTGGTCGGAGACGTCATTGAACGCGCCTGCAAACGCGCGGGACTACCCAAGTTTGGCCCGCACCGGCTCAGGCATGCCTTGGCTGGTGAGATGCTCAAACAGGGCGCCGGCCTTACGACGATCAGCCAGGTCCTGCGTCACCAGGATCTGGCCACGACGGCTCTTTATGCCAAGGTCGACTTTGACTCGCTGCGCCAGGTGGCCCAACCATGGCCGGGGACGGCACGATGAGCGGGCTGGAGCAGGACCTGGCGAACTATCTGCAGCTGCGCCGTTCACTCGGGCACGAACTCGCTGAAAGCCACCGGCTGCTGCCAGGCTTTGTAGTGTTCCTTGATACCCGTGGATGCACGACGATAACCACGCAGGCGGCGTTGGAGTGGTCGCAGCAACCATCGACAACGGCACCTTCGAGCGTGGGCCCGAGGCGAATGACCGCGGCACGCGGATTCGCCCGCTATCTCTCCGGGATCTATCCCGGCACCGAAGTCCCGCCCTTAGAGCTGATGCCCCACCGCCAGCGATGGCGTCTGCCATTCATCTACTCCAGTACTGATATCGGAGCGTTGATGAGCCAGGCCCGCTGCTTGATTGACCAACCATTGCGGGCGGCTACCTATGAAACCTTGATTGGGTTGTTGGCGGCAACTGGGCTGCGCATTGGTGAGGCCATCAAACTTGACCGCACGGACGTGGACTGGAGCGAGAGAGTGTTGTTGATCCGCGAGTCCAAGTTCGGCAAGTCCCGGCTCGTGCCAGTGCAGGAGAGCACCATCCAGGCGTTGAAGAGTCATGCAACCTTGCGCGATGAACTGCAGCCAACATCAATCGACGCCAGTTTCTTCGTGTCCCTGACCCGCAAGCGCCTCAGCTACCAGGTCGTGCAGCATACGTTCCGGTGCCTGGTGACTGCTGCCGGAATCGGGGCCGATTCGCCCTCCGCCCCCAGAATTCATGATCTAAGACATTCCTTTGCCATTCAAACCTTGCTTGGTTGGTACCGCAGCGACGAGGACGTGCAGGCCAAGATCCCGTCACTGTCAACGTATCTTGGCCACCGCGAACCGGCTTCCACGTACTGGTATCTTTCGGCGGCGCCGGAACTGCTTGCCGTGGCCGCCGCACGTCAAGACGCGCAGTGGATGAAGGCACGCTCATGACGCTCATCGCCTCGACCCTGCAACTGTTCTTCACGGACCGCCTCGCCCAACAGCGCCAAGCTAGTCCCCGCACCATCGCCGCCTACCGAGACACCCTCAAACTCCTTTTGGAGTTCGTGTATGAACAGACCAAGAAATTGCCAGCTCGACTCGATTGGGACGACCTGGACGCGACCATGATCTCCCGGTTTCTCAACCATCTCGAGGACCAGCGGCACAATAGCGTCAGAACCCGCAATGTCCGCCTCACCGCGATCCGTTCGCTCTTCTCCTACGCGGCACTGCGCCATCCCGAACATGCGCTCCTGATCCAGCGAGTGTTGGCGATTCCGCCCAAACGGTTCGAAAAACGCATCGTCACTTTCCTGACGGCACCGGAAGTTGACGCCATGATCGCCGCCCCAGACCAATCCACTTGGGAAGGGCGCCGAGACAAGGCGCTGATGCTGTTGGCCATTCAGACAGGGCTGCGCGTTTCGGAGATCACCGGGCTGAATTGCAATGACGTGACGCTGGGGACCGGCGCCAACGTGCGATGTGAAGGCAAGGGACGCAAGCAACGTAAGGTTCCACTCAATGTCCCCGTCGAAGCGCTACTGCGGGCCTGGTTGAAAGAACGAGCAGTCCAACCCCAGGACCCACTTTTTCCCACACGCATCGGACGCCGCCTCAGCCGCGATGCCGTCGCCCTGCGCGTCAGCACTCATGCCAAGACCGCTACGCAACAATGCCCGTCACTGGAAGGCAAGACAATTCACCCCCACGTCTTCCGCCACACCTGTGCCATGTCCCTGCTCCAAGCCGGCGTTGATACCTCAGTGATCGCATTGTGGCTTGGCCACGCGGGAGTTCGTTCCACGGACGCATATATCCATGCTGACCTCACCATCAAGGAAAAAGCACTCGCCCTCGTGACACCCACAGCGGCAACCCCAGGACGCTACCACCCGACAGACAAGACACTGGCGTTCCTTGAAAGCCTGTAACTATGCCGATATGGGAACAGCCGATTCTTGTCCGGACCCCAGCGGCAGGGCCTCTTCTGGTACCCGCGTTCCCAGCACCTCGGCATAGTTACCGGCTCGGCATAGATCAATCTATGCGGATATCCGCATAGATTGATGAATTTGGATACCTTCCGATCGACACCGAAGGCGCCCGGTTATTGTTCCAAGTCATCGCCGATGGCTACGAAAAACGGAGTCTGATTATCACCACGAATTTGGAGTTCTCCCGGTGGGGAACGGTGTTCGGTGATGACAACATGGCAGCTGCCGTCATCGACCGCATCGTCCATCACGGGCGACTGCTTCAGTTCCGCGGCGAGTCCTACAGGGTCAAGCATGCCCTGATGAAATAGGCAACCAACCCAAATGGCCGGAAACGGTGCTCAGATGGCCTGATTCTTAGCGCTGAAACGGCCTACTTAAAGTTGACGAAACACACCACCGAGCAGCCACCAGCTCGCAGAGCGTCGTGGGAGTCGAGGTCGAAGTGCATCCGGGCGTAGCGGAAGTAGTTCTCCTGGCGCCACCTGGAGCCCATCCGGTAGATGACCTCGCCGCTGGTCAGGTCGGGTTGTGCGCCGCATTGCAGATAACGCGCGCGCCAGTCCGACCGCAAAATCGGACATCCGCCTGTAGCCCGCAGACAGCGCGCCCTGGTGTCCGGTGACGGATCCCCTTACGGACGCACACCGCCCCAATACCCGGAGCGTTTTTCCGCTTCTTGAGCTGAACCAGGAGATACCTGCCTCAGAACGCCCTTAGCGTACGATTTTTTCCGTTTTCTGAAGCGACTCCACCCAGAGGCCGGTCACCTGAGCGTCGCCGGCGGGAGCGCGCCGTGCTACTGCAGCCGGACATCATGCTGGGAGCAAGTCTCATCACGTTCCGCGCTCCAAAAGGCAACGAGTCAACTGCTGTCGAAACCCTCCGGCGGCCCACTGGACATTCAGATGGCAGCCGACCGGGCGATCGCTAGCGACGAGCCAGCAGGAGATCTATTCACAGCCTACGGCCGTCGCATCGTCGACGGATTGGCAGACCTACTTACCGTCTACAGGTCGGCCGCCGTCGTACTCGGCGGAACTGGCTCTTCCTACTATCGCGCCTATGGCCACGCGCTGGAGTCCCGCCTGCGTGAGCTGAACACCTACGCTGCCGTTCCACCAGTAGGTGGGTCACAGGCCGGGGACCTCGCGGAGCCACAGGCGCGGCACTACTTGGCCTCCGCCGGGTAACTCCAGCGCAGATGACTCAGGAGTGATCGATGACGTCAGGTCTGGCGCCTACGCAAAATAGTTTGCTGCGCGCCCTACGCGGCTCGTAGCTACTGCCAAGCGTGCGCGGCGAACTACTCATTCGGCTCGGCTGCACCGCAGAAGCCCGCTCCGAACTGCTCACCCCGGCCACACTCGCCGCAAGGCAGCGCGAGAGCCCGTGCCACGCACCAAAGCGGAGGCCCTTGACCTGAAACGCTGGTCGGCTGCCCAGAGCCGACTGGTTCTGACGGAATTTCGCCCACCCGGGCTGCTTTGCACCGTGTCCAGTCCGGCGCGCACGCCGAGCCGAGCCGCTGGCCGCCGGCTAAGAAGCCCAGTCGGCGTCGCCGTACGGTCCGTGGAAATGGGCGCGGAGGTACTCCCCCACAACTGCGGCCCCGAGATCCGCAGCGTCGGGCGCGACGACGCGGCCGTCGATTCGGCGGGCCATACCCTGGACGAACCGGTCGAGACCCGGGTCGTCGCCGAGCCGGAAGAACGTGACTTGCGTGCCGACCCGCCCGAGGCGGTCGAGTTCGGCGACCGTGACGCGGACTGTCTCGGGGTCGGGCGGCCAGGAGAACCACGACTCGCCCTCCGCCAACAGGTGCGCGGTAGGTTCGCCGTCGGTAACGACGAGGAGGACGGGCTGCATTGACCGGTGCTGGTGGAAGAAACGCTTGGCCAGCAGCAAGCCGTGATGCAGGTTTGTTCCCTGCTCCCGCACCGCCGGCAGGGCCGTGAGCGCGCCGATGTCCATGGACTGCGCATAGCGGCCGAATGTGATCAGCTGCAGCCGGTCCCCACGGAACCGGGTTGAGACGAGGTGGTGCAAGGCGAGCGCGGTGCGTTTCATCGGCACCCACCGTCCCTCGGCGGCCATCGAGAACGACACGTCGACGAGTAGGACGACGGCGGCCTGGGTACGCGCTTCCGTTTCCGTCACCTCGATGTCGCGCACCCCGAGGCGCAACCCGCGGCTCGGATCACCGCCGTCGGCCATGGTGCGGCGGATCGCGTTGGTCACGGTGCGCGTGACGTCCCATGGCTCTGCGTCCCCGAACTGCCACTCACGACTGGAACCGGTCTGCTCGCCGGCGATGCCAGCGACACGCGCGTCCCGGTGACCCTGCCGGCCGGACAGTTGTTTGGTGGTGTCCCGCAACAGGGATTTCCCGAGCCGTCGCATGGCCTGGGGGGACAACCGGAAGTCGCCGTCATCGCCGCGCTGCAGATAGCCGCCGTCCTGCATCGCCCGCTCGATCTCGGCGAGGGTGCGGGCCGTCACGGCGGCGTTCTGTCCGAGCTGGCGGGCGAGGGCGTCCAGATCCAGATCGTCAAGGCGTGATCCGTTGTAGGGCTGGGAGAGCTGTTCGGCCAGCCCATCGAGTTCGGCGATGTCTTGGAGCACGCCTGTGCCGTCGCCCAGCCCAAGTCCCTCCTGGCCCTCGAAGCGTTCGGAGCCGGTCCAGTCCTCGCCGGGGCGTAGGGAGCGCAGGCTCGAGTCGAGTTGATCGAGCTGGGCCATAAGTTCGGGCGAGCCGAACGCCTGGGCCGAGAGGCTCATCAGCTCATCGCGCTGCTCCTGGGACATCGATTGCAGGAGCCGCTGGGCCGCGGCCGCTCGCTGCGCGAGGGCATCGACCAGTTCCTCCACCGATTGTGGGGTCTCCGGAAAGAACCTGCCGTGCCGCGCCATGAAGTCCTGGAAGTCCGCGTCCGTGTCCTCGCCGCGTCGGTGATTGTCGAGCAGCTCGTTGAGGTCGCGCAGCATCTCGCCCACGGCCGCGCGGTCCTCATCAGTGGCGTTCTCGAGCGCTTGTTTCATGCCGGCGAACCGCTGGTCGAGGACCTCACGGCCGAGCAGATCCTTGATCCGCTCGTAGGCCTCCCGGGCGCCGCTCGACTGCCAGTCGTAGGAGGCGAGTTCGTTGACCGCTGCCGCCGTGGAGTGGGGCAGGTTCTGCAGCTGCATCTCCCGGAATGCGCGGTCGGTGTTGTCCATCATGGCGTCGCGGGCGAGCTGCTTGCGCTCTTCCAGCACGGCCGTGTCGAGAAGCTTCTGGACCTCGCTGAGAGTGCCATCCAGCCGGTGGCGGTTCAGCAGATCCTGTCGGCGCTGCTGAACTTGGCCGGCGAGGTCGTCGAGGCCTTCACGGTTCCGGCCGCCGCGCCGCAGGAACTCCTGTAGGGCGTGCCGGGGCGAGTAGCCCGCCATGACGTCCTCGGCGATCGCGTCGAGCGCCTCGGCCAGGTCGACCGGCGGAGCGAGTGGGTCTGGTCCTCCGGTGTACCGGCCGTACCTGGAGGATTGGTTGTGAGCGCGCATGATGCTGCCTTTTCCTTTTCCTATTCCTATTCCTATTCCTATTCCTATTCCTATTCCTAACCGTAGATCGTCTCGCCGCCGTCGGACTCCTTGGAGATCCGCCGGGCAAGGAAGAGACCTTCCAGCGCCAGTTCGACGGCGGCGGCGCGCTGCCCGTCGTTTTTCGCGTCCAGGCGCGCGTTGATCTCCTCGTAGAGACCGGACCCGTCGAGGGACGGGAGATTTTCGAGGAACTCCCGCGCGGTGACCTGGTCCCCGGTGGTAACGGTCGTGTGGCCGTCGAGCGCCGCCACGAGCGGACCGAAGTCGAGACCACGGTAGTGCACCCGCACGGCTTCGACGGTGGCCATGCGCAGGAGGTGGTCGAGGACGTCTTGTTCACGCCCCTCCTCACCCGATTCGAACTCGATCTTGCCGGTGAGGACTCCGACCGCCGTCTCCACGTCTACAATCCGCGCGACCGCCTCGTCCTCCCCGCGCACGGTGGCCCGTCGCAGCGCCGCCGCAGCGACGGTCTCGGCGCCCGCGATGGCGAACCGCGCCGAAACCCCGGATCCCTGGTTGATGGCCGGGGACTGCCGCAGCGCACGGGTGTAGCGGGCCAGGATCTCGAGGATGACGGGCGGCACGTCGGCGACCAGCCGCCCCTCTTGCGCGATGACGGCGACCTCGTCGTCCAGCTCCATGGGGTAGTGGGTGCGGATCTCGGCGCCGAAGCGGTCCTTCAGGGGGGTGATGATCCGGCCGCGGTTGGTGTAGTCCTCAGGGTTGGCGGACGCGACGACGAGCACGTCGAGCGGCAGCCGCAGCACGTAGCCCCGGATCTGGATATCGCGCTCCTCCATCACATTGAGCATCGCGACCTGGATGCGCTCGGCGAGATCGGGCAGTTCATTGATGCCGACGATGCCGCGGTTGGAGCGCGGAACGAGACCGTAGTGGATGGTTTCCGGGTCCCCGAGCCGGCGGCCCTCGGCAACCCGCATCGGGTCGACGTCGCCGATCAGGTCGGCGACGGAGGTGTCCGGGGTGGCGAGCTTCTCGACGTAACGTTCCGAGCGGTGGCGCCACGCCACGCGCAGCTGGTCCCCTTCAGCGAGCGCACGGACCCGGGACTGCTCCGTGATGGGTTCATATGGGTGTTCGTTCAGTTCCGATCCCTCGATCACCGGCGACCACTCGTCGAGCAGCCCGACCAGGGTGCGCATGAGCCGCGTCTTGCCCTGTCCCCGCTCGCCGAGCAGGACGACGTCGTGGCCAGCGATCAAGGCGCGCTCAAGCTGGGGAAGGACGGTCCGGCTGAACCCGTAGATTCCAGGCCACGGGTCGCGGCCCGCGGCGAGCGCGGCGAGCAGGTTGTCGCGAATCTCATGGCGCAGGTCCTTGTGCGCATGGCCTGCTGCACGCAGTTCACCAAGGGTGAAGATGTCGGGGCGATCACTCATGCCTCAACGTTAGTCCTCGAACGTGCAATGAATCGAGTATCAGACTTCTCACTATTCCGGCGCGTGAGTCCATGGAACCACATACGCTGGATGTTGATGACTGTAGCAACGCCGTCGGCACCATCAACACCGCCGAGCACCCTGCTCCTTCTGGTGCGGCACGGGGAGACGCCCACCACGGGCACGGTGCTGCCCGGTCGCGCCCCCGGACTGCACCTGTCCGACCAGGGCCGGGTCCAGGCTGAACGGGTCGCGGAACGGCTCGCAGGTCTTCCGGTGGATGGCATCTACTCCTCACCGCTGGAGCGCACCCGGGAGACCGCAGAGCCCACCGCCGCCCGCACCGGACTTGAGGTGAACGAGAACGCCGGCCTGATCGAGTGTGACTTCGGCGAGTGGACCGGCGCCCCACTCGCCGAGCTGGCGGGCTTGCCGCAGTGGCAGACCGTACAGCGCACACCGTCGGCCTTCCGCTTCCCGAACGGGGAGAGCTTTTCGCAGATGCAATCGAGAATGGTGGAAACGCTCGAGGCGCTGTGCGCCGCCCATGGCGGCGGCGTCGTCGTCGGCTTCTCCCACGCCGACCCAATCAAAGCCGCCCTCGCCCACGCCCTGGGTTCGCATCTGGACCTCTTCCAGCGCATCGTGGTCAGCCCGGGCTCGGTTTCGGTGATCTCGTACGTGATGGGTCAGGCGCCGGCCGTACTCATGGTGAACTCGACCTTGGAACCCTTGAGTGGGCTGAGGGCGCCGTGAAAGGGGACAAACCGTTTCCCGACCGGGAGCTGACCCTGCTCGCCGAGGGCCGCGTCGAGCTGCTCGGACGCATCCTGCGCAGCAGCAACGCAACATTCCTTGTCCAAGTCTCCTGCGGCGACGACTCGGCCTGGGCGGTCTACAAGCCGGAGGCCGGGGAACGGCCGCTGTCCGATTTTGAGCCTGGGCTGTACCGGCGGGAACGCGCGGCGTACCTGCTCAGTGAGTACCTGAAGTGGGGCATCGTGCCGGCAACCATGATCCGCGAGGACTCCCCCTTGGGGATCGGGTCGGTGCAGCGGTTCATCGAGGGCGACGTGCGTGAGCACTACTTCACACTGTACGTGGACGCACCCGAGACCCATCGCGCCTTGTCGCAGATCGCCCTGTTCGATTGCATCGCCAACAACGCTGACCGCAAGAGCGGGCACGTGCTGCGCGGCCACGACGGGCGGGTGTGGGGCATCGATCATGGGCTGTGCTTCTCGGCAGGGAACAAACTGCGCACCGTGATCTGGGACTTCGCAGGCGTTCCCATCCCCGGTGCCCTGCTTGAGAACATCTCCCCGCTCGCCGACACCGTGCCTCCCGACGTCGCCGAACTCCTCGACAGCGCGGAGGTCGCCGCCCTGCAGCGCCGGGTGCAGCGCTTGCTGCGCGAGCGGGTACTGCCGGTCGACCGCACCGGTATGCGTTACCCGTGGCCGCTCGTGTAAGCGGCTGGACCGATGCGAAAACTTCTCCCTATGGTCCCTGAAGCTGGACGCTGCGGATAACCTAGGGAAATGGAGGGCAGGTGAAGATCCGCAGTGCCGGCATTCTGCTGTACCGGCAGAGCGACGCCGGGCTGCAGGTGTGGATTGCGCACATGGGTGGACCCTTTTGGGCCCGCAAGGACGCCGCAGCCTGGTCCATTCCCAAAGGTGAGTATCTGGAAGACGAGAATCCGCTGGCCGCCGCCCGGCGCGAGTTCGAGGAGGAAATGGGTGTCCCGCCGCCAGCCGCCGACTACCGGTCCCTGGGCAGTTTCCGGCAATCCTCCGGCAAAGTCATCACGTTTTTCGCCGCCGAAGCGGACTTCCGGCCCGAACGGATTATCAGTAACACCTTCCCACTGGAGTGGCCCAAGGGCTCCGGGCGGGTCAGGCACTTTCCCGAGGTCGACGGCGCCGGCTGGTTCACCGAGCCCGAAGCCCGCACCAAGCTGGTCCGCGGCCAGCTGCCCGTCCTCGACTCACTGGTCCAGCGCGTCCAGGCTTCCGGGGGCTGAAGAGCCGCACCGCCGTGTTGGCCGTGGGGCCAGGACCAGTCCGAAGGCGAACCGGTCGCCGTCCACAGACCCAGGCAGAACGGGCAGGTGATCAGTTCACCGATCGCCTTGCGCGGACCGCGGCCCCGCACCTCTTCCGCCAGCTCCGCCTCGCCGCTGGTTCCTTTGAGGCGGGTGAAGGGCGCGCGGAGCGGGCTGGTGACGGGATCCTTTGTGATCAGCCGGGATGGCTTGTGTGTGGCCACAGCCACCAGGGCAATATCGCCCCACGATGAATCCGGCAGCGGGCGACCCAACCGCCAGACAGCCGCACCGAGTCCCGCGGTTAGAGTGCCATAAGCCCCCATCAACCCCAGATAGCCGCCAAGGGGAAGCTCGGCAGCCCCGGCATGGGCCTGCTTTCGCGGCGCGCAGCTGCAATGAGCGGCCACAGACCGCCCTTTCCACCAGCGTTCCATCCACTACGGATCGACGCGAGGGGGCGCTTGGGCATGTCATGGGTAGGGTTTTCGGATTCCATCGTGCAACTCCCTCATCCTGATGCTGGGCAAATCTTGGGCGCGAAGTGCCACCTCAGCCGCAGGCCGGCCTTGCGTTATCGTTCAGAAGATGACGACAACGACATGGATGCCAGTGGCCAGGATCGGCATCTCCGGCTGGCGCTATGCCAGCTGGCGGGGCAGCTTCTACCCGCCCGGCCTGGCACAGCGCAGGGAACTTGAATACGCCGCCGCGGCACTGAATTCCACTGAGCTTAACGGTTCCTTCTACTCGCTGCAGCGCCCGTCGAGCTACCTCCAGTGGGGCCTCGAGACGCCAACCAACTTCGAGTTCGCCATCAAGGGCGGACGGTTCATCACGCACATGCTCAGGCTGCGCAACGTCGACACCGCTCTTGCCAACTTTTTCGCCTCCGGGATGCTGGCCCTTGGCCCCAAGCTGGGCCCGGTGCTCTGGCAGCTGCCGGAGCGGATAACCTTCGATGCCGAAGTCCTGGGGTCATTCCTGGGCCGCCTTCCGCACGGCACGGCAGCGGCCGCCGTCCTGGCCGCCGGGCATGACGAGCGGCTCAAGGACCGCAACTGGACGGAAACCGATGCAGACCGGCCGCTGCGCCACGCACTGGAGGTCAGGCATCCCAGCTTCGCCACCGAGGAGTGCTAAGAACTGCTGCGCCGGCACAACGTCGCACTGGTGCTGGCCGACACCGCCGGCCGGTGGCCCTTCCTCTCCCGGGTGACCAGCGACTTTGTCCACGTCCGGCTGCACGGCGGGGAAGAGCTCTACGTCAGCGGATACAGCGATGAACAACTGGAGCAGTGGGCGCACCGGGTCCATGCCTGGCTCTCCGGTGCGGGCTGCCCCGATGGCCAAGGACGGGACGTGTATGTCTACTTTGACAATGACGTGAAGGTCCATGCGCCCTACAATGCAATGGAACTGGCCCGCCGTGTCCAGGCCCTTGGCGCTGCGCCGAAGTCCAGTGAAGGGCAGTAGCGTCTCCGCCTCCGGAGAGGATGCAGCGCCTGTTCTCGACCACGGACTGGGACCCCGACGCGCTGCGCCATGACCTATGCTCCTACGTTGTCCAGCACCTCGCTTCCATCGAGGGCATGCTGATCCTTGCCGAGACCGGCTTCCTGAAAAAGGGCAAGCGTCCGGGCGGGGTCGCCCGCCAGTACTCGGGCACCGCAGACCGGGTCTAAAACTGCCAGATCGGTGTGTTCCTGGCGTATGCGACCGCGGCCGGGCGGACGTTCCTGGACCGCGCACTCTACCTGCCCAAGGCATGGAACGAGGATGCAGACCGGTGCGCGGGCGCGGGCATCCCCGCGGAGCGGGAATTCGCCACGAAACCGGAGCCGGCCAAAGGCATGATCACCCGCGCCCTCGATGGCGGCATGCCGGCCAGGTGGGTGACCGGAGACGCCGTCTACGGCCAGCACTCAGGACTGCGCAAGGCCCTGGAAAAACGCAGCGTCTACGACGCGCTGAACGTACCCGTAAACCAGCGCGTCATAGCCAAAATGGAGCCTATCGGCAAGGAATACCGCGCCGACCGGCTCATCGCTTCACTCTCCCGGCGCTCCTGGCGGATCCGCTCCACGGGAAACGGCGCCAAGGGCGACCGCCGCTATGCTTGGGCCCGTGCGCGCATCAACGGGGCGAAAGATTCCGAAAACGAGTACTGGCTGCTCGCCTGCCGGCCTTTGTCAGACCCGGGAGATCTGGTTCGCTCTAACCTCCCACGCACACCCCGTGGACTTCGTCCAGGATCTCAACGGTGAACGGACACTCTCTCAGAGCCCCGCATCGGCACCATCCTCGACGTCGCCCGCCGAAGTGCCATGGATGCAAGCCCGACCGGCACGTGCGGCTGTGAACGCGGCGCGAACGATTTGTCCGGGCTGCCCACCAGGCCGGCCCCTCAATCGACAGGTCCGCCGTCTTGGGACATCCAGTAGTCATTGATGGCCTGCACAGCCTGCTCCTTCATCATCCGGGCAACCACTCCTTCATCCATCCCGACGGTGTGGGTGAGCTGCCAGACCAATGCCAGGTGAAGCGCCGCTGCGGGCACGGGCGCCGCCCCGCGCGCCGGCAGCATGCCGTCCTCGACACAGGCCGAGAACTCATCATCACCGACCACGAGTTGGTCCTGGAGAATGTCCAGATCGACGGCGAGTACGTGATGCGGTCCACCGGCCGAGAAATCCGCGTCTGCAGGATCCTCCCGTCGGGCAGGGCCAGCCGGCAGGTTGCGTGGTGCCTCACGGGCTTCCCACGGGCATTGACCACCAACTCCCAGTGCTCGGTCAGGCAAAACTTCTCGTGGTCGTCCCGTCCACCCAGGCGCCGGACGCTCACGCCACGGAGCCGGTGAGCCAGGCAGCCAGCTGCTCATCGGTTGACAGGTCGATGAGCTGGACCAGCGCCCAGTTGTCCCGATGGTTGGGTGCGGCATTCAGGTGGTCTTCCCAATCCTCCGCATAGTCGCGTTATGCGTCTACAAAGCCCGCCAGGGCCTCCCCCAGCTGCGTGGCCTCGGCGGCAAGTGGCTGCCCCGGCATGAAGACGGCCCAGGCGCCGTCCTCATTCACGACCTGAACGTTCGCCACCACGGTTAATTCCAGATACCGGCGCAGGCTCTCGCCATTGACGACGGCGGCCGGGGCCCGGTCGGGGCGGCGGATCGTGGACAGCCCTCCCCGCTCGCTGGAATCCAGGATTGCCTTCAGTGAGTCCCGGGCCTGGGTAAAGCCGTAGGTGCGGCTGCCAGCCACCAGCAGATAGCCTATGTCCCCCGTTTCGAACAGGATCTGAGTGGTTACACAGCAAGGTAGATTAGGACCATGGTGCTGGTAAACAACCTCACGGTCGACTCGTTGGCAACGGCGATGCGGACCCACCTGCTCCCGGCTGATGCGGACGCCGTAGAGCGAGCCCGGTTGACGTGGGAGCTGGGGCTGGAGGGCGAAGTCCCTCAGACGATGGATGATGTCAAAGCGTTCATCGACTCCCTCTTCGAGGAGTATGGGGAGAACATCGACGACGGGCCCGGGGTGTGCGCGATGCTCGTCCGTGTCCGAGGACTCCTCGGGGAGTTCATGGCCCCCGCCGACGCGGATGCGGCGATCGAGTCGTTCAGGCGGTCGTCCGAGTCGCACACCGACGAGGTGAAACGGGTCCGACGGGATTGGAAAACCGAAACGTCGGGCGGGCGCGAAGGATCAAGATGATTTGGTGGCTCTACTGGATGGTCGCCGCCATCGTGACGGCCGTGGCCGTCGGCCTGGCGATCGCCTCCGGTCATGGACTGAACGTGCTCGTGGTCGCGATCCTGGCGCCGGGCGTCTTCGGCATCATCGGCGGCTTCCTCGCCGCCATCTTCAGCTCCATCCGGCACGAACCCTCCCACGGACCACTCCATGTGGAAACGCCCATTGACTTCTCCTGAACCCACCACGCAGATTACGGACCTCGGCGCTCAGGCGGGCAGCGTGCTCTCTGCTGCGTGTTGTACAGCAGGTCCCCAACCCCGATCACAATGACCAGCGAGGTGGTTTTCAGCATCCCAATAACCTCGTTGCCCACCGGAGGGATGATCACCTTCATGGCCTGGGGAATGACGACGAAACGCAGGGTGTGCAGCTGGCTGAAGCTCATCGAACGTGAGGCCTCCGACTGGGCCGCCGGGACGCTGAGCAGCCCGGCCCGCACCACTCCACGAAGGTGGGGCCCCAGGGGATTCCGAGTCCGATTTTAGGAAACAGGACGGCGGAAAAGCCCCAAAACAGCAGCTGGACCAGCGGCGGCGTTCCCCGGAAGAACCAGATGAAGGCCCCGGAGACCCCCTGCAGCAGCCAGTTATCCGACATCCTCATGACCGCTACCACCAGTCCGACGACGAAGCCGATAGCCATGGCGATAACGGTCAGTTCCAGCGTTATCAGCAGACCGCCCAGGATCCGGGTATCCAGGAAGTACTTTCCCACCGTGGTCCAACCGAATCCGGGGTTGGTTATCAGGGTCCACACACCGTAGACGATGGCAAACAGCACGACGACGACGGCGACGATCTGGCCGGGCCGACGGCGGCGCAGCACCGGCTTGGTGGTCAGCGCCAGATAGGCGTGGCCGATGTCCGGTTCGCTGAGCAATTGGCGGTCGTTCATCTAACCCTCCACGGTGGGATTGATCTCCGCCGTCTTCACAGCTGACGGCGTCAGGTTCCATGCGGCCATGATCTTACCGTACGTGCCATCATCAATCAAGGACTGGACGGCGGCCTGGAACGCCTTGGCCAGCTCGCCGTCGCCCTTCGCCATAGCGACACCGGCCAGGGACGGCTCGACCAGGATCGAATCGATCTGGGCGAATGACTCCGGCTGGACCTGCGAGTAGTAGGCGGTGAGCGCGTTGTCCGCCAGCATCGCCTGGGCTCGGTTGGAGGCGAATGACTGGTTTGCGCTGTCCTGCTGGGGCAGTAACAGCGCAGTGATGGCCGGCTTACCGGCCTCGGTACACTGCTTTCGAAGTTCGGCAGGACATTCAGGGCCGGCGTCGTCCCGGTTTGCGCGGTCACCGTCTTACCGCACAGATCCACGACTGTGTGGAAACTTCCCTCGTTGCCCTTCTTGACCATCACCGATGTTCCGCCCTTCGTGAAGCTGACCATGTCCACCACGGTTGTTCGTTCAGCAGTGATGGGGAAGGCGGCCCAGGAGACGTTATAGCGTTTGGACTGGAGCCCGGCCAGGATGCCATTGAAGTCACCCCTCGTGATGTCAATTTTGATGCCCATCTTGTTGGCCACAGCCAGAGCCATGTCCGATCCAGGCCGATGATCATGCCGGTGTTGTCGGTGAAATCGATCGGCGCATAGGTCGGGTCCGTCACCAGCAGCATGCTGCCCTTGGACAACACGTCGGCCGGAAGCAGGCCCTGCACCTTCGTGTCCAGCGTTACTGCCTGCGCCGCCTGATGTCCGCCCTCCCCCAGCGCCGGCTTCGACGTCCCGGACGCATCGACCGCTGCCGCCGGCGCCTCGCTGTTGGTACAGCCTGTAGAGGCAGCGATCAGCAGTGCAGAGACCGCCAACAGGCAGGATTTGGTAAACATGGTGCTCTTGGTCATCGTGTCTCCAGTGGCAAAAGTTGGGCTTTTCTCCCGACCGCCATGTCCCACGTCTGCCTGGGCACGTTCTCCCGGGTCGGCGTGAGCACGGCTCGTGCACAGTCCGGTCAGCAAACTGAACCGCCTCCAGCACGGGTGGGACGGTCGCGACAGAATCAAGTCCCCCCGTGTAGATGTTCCGGCAGCAGGGCGAGAGTCTGATGGGACAGGTCGCGGCGGACGTGGGCTGCGCAGATACTGCCGGCAACACCCTGCACCCACGCGCGAAAGCTAATACCGGGCAGCTCTCGACGACGATGCCTGGACCGCCGACGTCGAAGCCGCAATCGCAACGTTCGGCAACCGTGCGCGCAACGAGATCCTGCGTTATCTTGCTGCCCATGCGCCTGCTCCCCGCGCAGACATTGTCGATGCGGTCACTGTGGGCCGACGAGCCCAACGTGGCCCAACACCGCCTGGTTTTGGAGGGTGCCGGGGCTATTGGGGCTGATGTTGAACCGGGACGGCGGCACGGCCGATCGCCGCGATACTTCGTCAAACGAGGAACGTGTCAAGGACCTGCTGGCCGCCCATCTTCACTACCTGCTGGGAGGTTAGCGGCTGCCTGCTCCCCTTTAGGCTGAAGTCCGATGTCCTTGTTCAGGTATTCCGAAATGACCCTAAGGGTCTCTGGGGAAACGTCCCCCGGAGTTCGGGCGGCAAATGATTTAACCTGTGCTGCCCGCAGAGCGCGGACAATTCCAGCTGCGAATCAATGCGCACCGGCAGATCGGTCTCCTCGCCGGAGAGAAGATACGACGGATCCACGTTGAAAATACCGCAGATTGCCGAGAGCGGTATGGGGTCTGTCACGAGCCGGCCGTTGCCGTCCTTCATGTAGAACCACCAGGCCCGGGAGAGTTTGACGACCCGTACTGCGAGGGCTTCCTGGACCTCACGGAAGGTTACGGGATTTCCCCGTTCGGCCACGACGACGTCGAGGAGAAGATTCAGGCCACGGGCCAGCTGGGCCCCTCGCCGCTGGTAATCTTCGGGCGTCACCGGTCATCACCGACATAGCCCAAATGCTACGCCGCTGTATACACACTTTCAGGTTTTGTGCACACACTCAGAGCCCGAGGTGGGACTCGAACCCTGGATTCCCACTTGCAAACGCTGGGCACCCGCGGAAACATGCGGAATCCTACAGTCCGACGCACTCGGGGGTCAGTCCGGCAGGAAATGCGTTGACACTGTCAACACGCCCAATCCGGAAAAGTCGGGGCGATGCCCCGGACGCCGGAACACCTTGCAACCGATATAACTTCTTGTTCAGCAAACATCCACCGGACTTCACCACCAACTGCCTTTAGTTGCGAACCGGATCGTCCGTGCCGGTTTCATTCCTTCCAGTCGATCCGTTGGATTGCGTGCTTGCCTCGTTCGCAGATCTACAACACCCAGTGGTGGTCCCACTTGTGGGCAGCAAACTTGATCACACTGCGATCTGGGAGTTTGGCTTGCCAGTGTGCAGCGTTGGCTTCCAGCCGGGCTGGAGGGCGCGTTTCGGTGGTCAATTGATCAGGCGCGCAGGTGAGCGATCACCCCGTCCGCTATGAAGTCGGCGTACTGGTCTAGGGTCCAGCCGCTGCGCAGCACGAGCAGGTCATACACCTGCGGGGAGCTGTAGGTCCAGAGGATGTCGCCGACCCACTCGATCGGAATTCCGTCCGGGAGGTGTCCGGCGTTGGCGATACGGCGCGCGTTGTCGGTCATTCGGGCCCGGCGAGCGTCGTCGAGTTCTTTCTGAAGTACGGCGATTTCTTCGTCTTGTGCAGCGGCGGCGTGGACGACCAACAGGATAGGCGCGACTCGGGGTGCGACCTCGGATGCCAGCCGACCCCACCCGCGCGCCAACGATCCAAGTTCGTCGGCGGCCAGGGCATCGGAACGGGTCTCGGCCGTTACCGGGCTGACGCCCTGTAGCGCCTGGGCAATGACGGCTTGGACCAGGCCTGATTTGCCGGCGAAACGCTTGTACACCGACTCCGCTGAGACCCCGCACGCCCGTGCGAGGTTCGGAATCGTTGTCGCCGCATAGCCATCGCGCAGCAGCATCTCACGCGCGGTGTCCACCAGCATTTGGGTTGCTCGTTCCGCGCGGGCACGTCGCGCCGAAACGTCATATCGCCTCTTGACGTCGGTCATCGCTCACCCCATGATTGGATCATTAGTTACAGACTACTGTAATGGAATCTAGGCTCTCATGAATGCCGACGCACATCCGTTCCTCCTCACGCTCCAGCAAGCGACGAACGCCCATGATCTGGACGCGCTCGTGGCTTGTTTCAGTCCGGCCTATCGCAACCAGACACCCGCTCACCCGAATCGGGACTTCCAGGGCGAGCAGCAGGTCCGTGCCAACTGGCAGCAAATTTTCGCCTTCGTGCCTGATGTTCACTCCAGGGTGTTGCATTGGGTGGCGAACGGCCCCGACGTCTGGTCGGAGTGGGAGATGAGCGGCACCCGGCGTGACGGCACCCGGCACCTGATGCGCGGCGTCATCATCTTTACCCTCCAGCACGGCCAGGCTATGTCGGCCCGTTTCTACCTCGAACCCGTCGACGAGAACAACGGCGCGAACGCCGACGCTGCTGTCAGGCAACAAGTGCACGCGGCGACCTCGTCATGATCCGGCAAACATGATTGTGATCGCCGGCGGCAGTGGGCTGGTCGGCCGGCAGGTGGTCAACGATATTCTCCTCCGGGGCGAACAGGTCCGGGTGCTCGTTCGAGACGCCGGACGTGCACGCGCCGTGCTGGGCTACGACGTTGACGTGCGGGCGGTTGACGTCCGTCAGCCCGGCCTCGACGAGGTGCTGGGCGGTGCGTCGGTGGTCGTCTCCGCAGTGCACGGATTCCTCGGCGGCCGCGGCGCCGGACCGAGAGATGTCGACGAGCGAGGCAACGCCAATCTCATCGATGCGGCCGCTATGGTCGGTGCCAGCGTAGTGCTGGTCTCGGTGATCGGTGCTGCCGCTGATGGCCCTCTCGAGCTGTTCCGTGCGAAGTACGCCGCCGAGCAGCACCTGTTCGCCAGCGGCGCCCCATGGACCATCGTGCGTGCGTCTCCATTCATGGAGACCTGGCTGGGTATCCTCACCCAGACGGCGGGAAAGTCGGGGCGTCCGGTGGTCTTCGGGCATGGCCATCAGCCCATCGCCTTCGTCTCCGCAACGGACGTCGCAGCCGTCGTCAGCCGCGCTTGCACAGACACAACACTTCGCGGGCAGCTCGTTGAAGTGGCCGGTGAGCCAATATCGATGACCGAACTCGCGCACGTGCTTCAGGCGGCGCGCGGCTGGAACGGCACGGTACATCACATACCCCGCCCGGTGTTGCGGGCATTGGCCGCGCTCGCCCGACCCGTCAACCCGGCCTTCGCTCGCAAGAACCAGGCCGCAGCCTTCATGGATACCGACCGCTCCTACACGCCGACCACCGAAGCTGCCAGGGTACTGGGCCGAGCGCCACTGAAAGCCTCCGACGTCATTACCAGACTCGGCAGTATCTGATTCCATGGCCCCATGCCCACCAACAGCACTTCGGGCTGGGAGGCTTACTCTGTCATGCTCAGTTTTAACAACCTTCGGACGGCCACGACGTTCGCCCCATGAGCTACCCACGAAAAAGCCGCGGACTCGCAATCGTCCGCTCCTGGTGGTCGCCGGTGGTGGGCGCATTCATCGTCGCAGCCGCCACCGGCCCGGGGCTCGCTTCACCGCCGCGCCTGGTCCGCTCCGGGTCAGGGCGTTGTGCAGTCGGCGGCGGACATTGGCCCGGGACCAGCCAACCGCGGCCACCAACCGGTCCAAGATCTCGCCCCGACCCTTCTTTGAAGCCCAGAAATACTCCGCGGTTTCCTTCTTCGTGATTTCCCTGCGCGCAGACAACGTCAACCCATAACCCTCCCTCCAGCACACCAAGAGTGCCCGGCCGTGGCCAGAAATTTTGCGGCTCTTGTGACATATCCGTGGGCGTGACCTGCGCGCCTTAACGACCACACGCCGCTTTCTACCTAGGATTTTTGACTGTCAAAGGTACAAAAATCGAGGTTGGAAAACGGCGTGCAGAAATCAAGCATATGGTGCACCCTGCTGGGTGTCGAAAAAACGATTGTCCGGGGTCTGGATTTCGAGGAGGACACCGGTGTTTTCATCGCCTTGGTGAGCCCCATGAAGTCCATGCGCAACCGGTGCGGGATCTGTTCCAGGCGGTGCCGCCGATACGACCGCGGCGGTGGTCCCAGGAGATGGCGGACCCTGGATCTGGGAACCATCGAAACCTACCTGGTCGCCGAATCACCGCGGGTGCGCTGCCCCGAGCACGGGGTCACCGTCGCCGCCGTCCCGTGGGCCCGGCACCAGGCTGGCCACACCAGGATCTTTGACCAGCAGATCGCCTGGCTGGCCACCCAGACTTCCAAGAGCGCTGTCACCCAGTTGATGCGCATCGCCTGGCGCACCGTGGGCTCGATCATCGATCGGGTTTGGAAGGACACCGCCGCGACCTTCGACCCGTTCGCGAACCTGACACGCATTGGCATTGACGAGATCTCTTACAAGCGCGGACACAAGTACCTCACCGTGGTCGTGGACCATGATTCGGGCCGGCTCATCTGGGCCTCGCCGGGACGGGACAAGGCCACCCTGGGCAAGTTCTTCGACGCTCTGGGGGACGAACGGTGCACCGAGATCACGCATGTATCCGCGGATGCGGCCGAGTGGATCGCCACCGTCGTGGCCGCGCGCTGCCCCCAAGCGGTCCGCGTGGCCGACCCGTTCCACATCGTCATGTGGGCCACCGACGCCCTGGATGCAGAGCGGCGCACCGCCTGGAACCGGGCACGGAAAGCGGCCCGGGAGAACGAACCGGCCCGTGGCCGCGGACGACCACCCAAGGTCGCGCCGGAGAGGCCCGACAGTGAGCGGGCCACCAAGCTGAAGAACAGCCGCTACGCACTCTGGAAGAACCCCGAGGACCTCACCGAAAAGCAGCAGGCGAAGCTGTCCTGGATCGTGCAGACCGACCCCGTCCTGGGCCGGGCCTACTACTTGAAGGAAGGGCTGCGCACGGTCTTCAAGCTCCCTTATGCCGAAGCCGTGGTGGCCCTGGACCGATGGGTGTCCTGGGCCAGGAGATCCAGGATCCCCTCCTTCGTGAAACTCCAAAAGGCCATCGTCAAGCACCGCGACAGCATCCTGGCATCCATCGAACACGGGCTGTCGAACGGACGGATTGAATCCATGAATACGAAGATCAGGCTGATCACCCGGGTGGCGTTCGGGTTCAAGTCCCCCGAGGCCCTGATCAGCCTGGCCATGCTCAGCCTGGGTGGCCGTAAACCGGTGCTCCCGGGACGGAAATGACCCACGGATGTGTCAGGAGAGCCAATTTTGCGAGTATTTTCCAAAGGATGTGCATGAATCGGTCCCCCCGATACGATTTGGGCGGTGCGGTGGCCGCCGAAGGGCGGTCACTGGACTGGGACACCAGGGATGGTCTACCAGGAAGCCGACGCCCCACGGGTGAAATTGTCTGGTCCACGGGGTGGTCGTCCAGGCTATGCCGTGGACCAGGCACGGTGCCGGCCACACATACCAGTTCGACGCGCACGTGGCGTGGCTGGCGACGAAGACATCGAAGACCGCGGCGCGTGAGCTGATGCGGACCGCGTGGCGGACGGTGGGGAAACGATACCCTGCGGACTGGGGATGTCAGCTGGCGCCGCGGGGCTGCTTCAGGCTCGCGGCCCGAAGAGGTCAGCGACTGTCTCTGCGGTCTCTGAGAGGGTAAGCACCGAATCTCCGGCCCGCAGTTGCATGCCGCCTCGGACTTGGACAAGATGTCCGTCGCGGCGGACCATGCTGATCCAGCCGTCTTCGCCCAGCTCCAGATCAGCGATTGTAGCCCCGTCGGCAGCGGAACCTTCGGCAACAACAAACCGGTGGAGGCCGTGCGGTTCATCGCTGAACCGCATTCCAAGAGCCCATGGCTGCTGCTCCACCCGACGCATCGGCACCTGGAATGTGGACGCCAAATAAGGCAACAGGCCCCCCTGAAGGACAACCGAGATAAGTACGACGATGAAGATGATGGAATACATGGCTTGGGCGTCTTCGGCACCGGACCCGAGGATATACATGCCCAAAAGAATCGGCACAGCACCCTTCAGCCCGGCACCAAGAATAAACGCCCGCTCCCCCAGCTTGAGTTTGATCCTGACAGACAACAATCCAACCAGGACCGGTCGGATAACAAGGATCAGCAGCCCCGCCAGGGCAAGACCGATCATTACCACTCCCGAGCTGAGGACGTCGCGAAGTGAGACACTCAATCCCAGTACGGCGAACGCGACAATTTCCGAGATACTGGCAATACCGGAGGCAAAACGCTCGATCTCCAGTTTGTAAGGCGCCCGGGAATCACCAACTATGATCCCTGCCAGGAAGACGGCGAGGAACCCCGATCCGTGAAGCATGGTGGCCGCCGCGTAGATGAAAGCGGCGCAGGCGATCGCCCGTACCGAATGGAGCGACTCGTTCGGCAGGCCAACATGGCGCATCAATTTCATCAGTCCATAGCCCCCGAGGATCCCGACAACGGCTCCGACCCCCATCTGCAGGAGGAATTCGCCCACGCCTCCGGCCACCGCTGACAGGCCTCCGCCGCCGGCGGCAAGGAGACTGGCCATCAGGGCAATGCCGACAGGATCGTTCGCGCCCGACTCTCCTTCGAGGATCGTCCCGCTGCGGCCGGCGATTTCACGGCCTCCGAGGACTGAAAAGACCACCGCGGGGTCCGTGGGTGAGAGCGCCGCTCCCAACAGCAGCGACGCTCGCCAGTCAAACCCGAAGAAGTAATGGGCGGCTGCGGCAAGGGCGGCTGCCGTCACAGCCGTCCCGGCAACTCCGATCCAGACGATCGCGGCCGAGGCACTCCGGAAGCGTCTGAAGCCAATGTGCATTCCACCGTCGAACAGAATGAAGACGAGGGCCACCGTGACAATACGCTCGTCAACTTTGATCGGCACCTGGCCAAGGACCGGAAAGAGGTCCGATGCGACTGCTGCAACGACGAGGAAGAGCGCCGGAGCGGGAACGCGTATTCGCTGGCCCAGGCGGTTCGACGCGACTGCCACCATCAAGGCTGCCGCCACCAGGAGGATGACAAGACTGAAAGGCTCTACATCAGGCACAGTCGAAGCCTACTCTCCCGGCACGGACCCGGCCCCGGGCCCGGCGGTGAGGAAGCAAGGTGCAGTCGCGGCGTCCATCAGCCGATACATAGCTTCCCTAAGGCCTTTGCGGATAAGCGAAACATTTGCTGGCCACGCGGTGGCGAACCCGATGATCATGCCAAGCTGCATGAGGAACCAGTAGGCGGGGCTAACCCAGAAGTTTACCACCTGTATATTCCCCTCGTGGAGGCCACGGACACGGCTGTCGACGCGCCGTTGAGCAGGGCAAGAGAGAAGTTGGGGGCCGGCGTGTCAGTTCAGCGCTGCTGGAGCCCGACGGCGGTCCTGCCGCCGGCTGCGCGCCGCCGACGGAATTCCCGGCCGCCTGTGGCAGCAGATCGACTGCCATCTGCGCGATGGCGTGGGCGAAGGGGGCGGTATTGGCGGATTCAGTACCGAACTGCCCCATGGCCGCTTCATTGCCGGCCGGATCGATGAAGAACAGTTCGGAGCTGTGGACGACCTCTTGGGTTTTGGGGTCCGCGGAAACTGGGACGCCGTATTTGCTGGCAGCGTCTTTGAGCGGGGGTGCCGGTTGCGAAAACCCGGTTCGGGTCATCGGCGAGACCGTGCCTGTCCGTCCAGTCCTTCACATCAGTTGGCCTCGGGTGAAAGGAGTTGGCGTTGATGGACTGGACGACCACCTGACTGGCTGCTGCCCCGAGATCATGGTCTGCTGCGGCGACATCCGGGCCAGCAGCATGCACAGGTCTTCGCCCCGGTCGTCATCAAGGGACAGGACGACTGCTTTCCCTCGGCACTGGGATAAGCTCACCGGCGTTCCGGCGGGCACCGGCGTTCCGGCGGGCACCGGCATCGCCGCGGAAAAAGCATGCCTATATGCCCAGGATCAGGGTCTCGTCCGCGCGCGGTTCACCGGCTGCGCGGGCAAAGGCCTCAAAGCCTGCCAGGACGGTCTCCTGTTCGGAACCGGACAGTCGGCTGAGCACCTCGGATATCTCCTGCCGACGGGCCCGGGTGACCTCGGCGTAGATGCGCGAGCCCTCTATTGTGAGGGAAATGATCACCTCACGGCGATTCTCGGTGCTCTCGGATCTGGCGATCAGGCCCCCGGCCACCATGCGGTCCGCGAAACGGCTGAAGCTGGATTGGTTGGCGCCCAGCCGCAGTGCAAGCTCTCCCATTCGGAGCGGGCCGAAGTTCGACAGCACCACCAGCACCCTGAACTGTGGAAGTGTCACCGCGTCCATGACCAGCGCCAAGGACCGGGCAATAACACCCAGCAGCGCCCGGGACGCGGTCAGCGACTTATCGACTACTTCATAGCCTGGGCCAACGGGCGCATCGGGCCGGGATGCGGCGGCAGCGCCGGGTGATGATAATGTCATGGTTGCTATAGTACATATATTGCACCCCTGCATACATATTCTAACAAGGAGTTTGACGTGACCGCGCTGCATTCGACCGGCCGACGCTGGTTGCCCGGCGGAAGGAGCGTCCGGAAGCTGCCGATGCGGCTCGGGGGAACTTCCTACCAGTGGGTTGCGATGGCCATCCTCGTTGGTGCAGGCGCGGGACTGGCCGCCGTCGCGTTTCGCTGGCTGATCAGCACCGCCACCCTCATCTTTACCGGCACGGCGGATTACTCCGCCAGCCAAGGCCACCCCGGCCATCCATGGGCGCCTTGGCTGGGTGGATTTTTCGTTGTCGTGGCCCCGGTTGTCGGCGGACTGTTATATGGACCCTTGGTCCAGCGCTTCGCCCCCGAGGCCCGTGGCCACGGCGTCCCCGAAGTGATGTACGCCGTCAGCCAGCACGGCGGCAGGATCAAAGGCCGGGTTGCCCTGGTCAAAGCGCTGGCCTCAGCCTTCTGCATCGGCTCCGGAGGATCCGTCGGCAGGGAGGGCCCCATCGTCCAGATCGGCTCGGCGCTGGGGTCCTGGCTCGCCCGCGTATTCCAGATGCCGGAATCCAGGGTCCGGGCGTTGGTTGCCTGTGGTGCGGCCGGTGGCATCGCCGCCACCTTCAACGCTCCGATTGCCGGGGTGTTCTTCGCCTTGGAACTCATCCTCGCCGATTTTGCCGCCGGATCCTTCGGCGCGGTCGTCCTTGCGTCGGTGACGGCCTCCATCATTGGGCGCAGCTTCCTGGGCAACGAGGCTTTCCTGAAGTTACCACCCTTCACGATCACCTCGGCCGCTGAGTACCCCTTGTTTATCCTGTTGGGCCTGCTCGCAGCGATTGCCGGCGTCGGCTTCACCAGGATCCTGTACCTGTTCGAGGATTTGTGCGACTGGGCGTGGCGCGGACCGGCGTGGCTGCGGCCCGCAGCCGGCGGCGTACTTCTGGGATTGCTGCTGCTGGTCCTGCCGCAGATGTACGGCGTCGGCTACCCGGTCATGCAAGCCGGAGTCGCCGGTTCCTACGCCGCCGGGTTCTTGGTCCTGTTGCTCGTAGGTAAGATCGTGGCCACCAGCCTCACGATAGGCATCGGAGGCTCGGGCGGCGTTTTCGCGCCCTCACTGTTCATCGGCGCCATGCTCGGGGCCGCCTTCGGAGAGGTCGCCGGATTGCTGTCACCGGCCCTGCACGGACAGGTCGGAGCCTTCGCCTTGGTGGGCATGGGCGCGGTCTTCGCCGGAGCCGCACGGGCGCCGATAACGTCCGTCATCATCATGTTCGAACTCACCGGCGAATACTCCATCATCCTGCCCCTGATGCTGGCGATCGTCGTCGCCACCGGCGTTTCAAAAATCATGAGCCGAGACACCATTTACACCCTCAAACTGCGCCGCCGCGGAATCGATCTGGAGCGGCACCCGGGCACGGAACTTTTGAGCCGAACCCGCGTTGACGCCGTCATGGACACCTCGTTCCGGGCCCTTCCGGGACATCTGAGCGTCGCGGAAGGTGCCCGACGGCTGCTGACTGCCAAACACCCGGCCCTTCCCGTCATCGGTGCAGATGGGACGCTGACCGGTATTGTCACTGTTCAGCACCTTGCGAACGTGCTGAACGACGACGACGACGAAAGGGACCGCATTCCCCTCTCCGAGGTCGCCGAAATGCCAGCAACGGTGCTGCCCGAGGACACGCTTCAAATGGTCCTCGGTGCCGTGCTGGGCTCCTCCTCAAACGCGGGCCTTCCGGTTACAGATGCAGACGGTTCGCTGCACGGTTGGCTGAACCAGGAATCGGTTCTGCGCATCCTTTCGCGCACTAATGCATTACCGGCATCGGGTGCAGAACAAAGGCCCGGCAGCCCTCGCCCGTCCGCTCAGCCACGGCCGCGTCCCGGCTCCGGCGGGAAACGCACACTCGTGCGACGAAAATTCCAAAGGGCGCCCCATGCACAGCCCAATAATGACCACCGTTCCGGAGCCGACATGAACAACCGCACATCTCCCTCGCAACGGCAGCATGCCGGTACCGCCCGGACCGAACGTCCCCAGGTTCACACGAACGGGGGAACGTTCCTGGTCTTCCCCGACGGCCACGTAGTCACAGTCACTAATGAAAAGTATGAACAGGGCCGCCGTGCACTGGCCCGCGTCGCCTTCGCAGACCCAAGGCCGGCAGCGCTGGACCAGGCAACGGAGGATTTCCGGCGCACCGAAGAAGAATGCTTCCTGGAATTCGGACTCATTCGCCACGGCAACGAATGGGTTTTCGCCGAGCAGTCAGGACCGTAAGCGCGAAACGGTGCGGTTGCCGAGCGGTGCCTACAGGATTTCCACCCGATGGCAGAGGACTAGTCGTTGACGGCTGCACGGCCATAGGTCGACGCAGAAACGCCTCAACTGCTGCCATGGCCCGTCCGGCTCCTGGCCGAAGAGGTCGTGGCACGGACCTGAGCTGCCGCGGAGCTGGATCAGCCCGCTGCGGCTTCCTCGGACTCCTCGCCCTGTTTGACGATATCGCCGTCCTTGAAGAGGATTCCCCTCGCGATATCGCGCCATTGCGGCGTTCGGCGAAAAAGGAACTCAAGCTCCATACTGAAGTGCTTATACTCTTCACCCAGCGAATCTTTCATGATGGAACGCGCACTCTCGTCGGGCTCAACCGAAATACGCTGGACATACCATCCGATGGCCTCGGATTCCTCACTCAAGCTCGCACACATTCGCGCGAATGTTCGCGTTTCAGCTGACAGCTCTTCTGGCGGCTCATGATATTGATCGAATCCCATTTTCGTTCCCTGCCTAATAGAGAGCAACCCGAACCAAAAACGATTTTCGCTTCCCCCGATCCTCGGAGGGTTGCCGACGGTTGAGGCTTTACCCCGATCCCGTGCGGGCAGCCGTGCGCCAAGCTTCACAACGAAGGTTGAAAGTCTATGCCGGGAACGGCGTATCAGTCGAGACCCTGTCCGGGTCGCCAGACCCCGTAACTGGCCGACTCGACGGCAGCGGACAAAGCGGCCAGAACGATGCGCCGTTCTTCATCGAAGTCCTGCTTGGCGATGCGGAAGCGTATTCGCTGCAGGTGCGCGGCGATGGCACGCTGATGCACAGGGTCGCGGGTCTGCCAGGCGAGTTCGCGCAGCATCAATAGCAACTGGGTGCAGACGACAGGATCGCTTCCGCCGTAGTGCAGAGGCTGTTCCACGGCCAGTTTCAATAGTTCCGGCAGACTGCGCCGACGCTGGACGACGCGAGCGCGAGAGTCGTCATCTTGCAGAATTCGAGCGCCGAGGTCGTGTCGGGCGAATTCGCACAGGAGCGCGGAGATGTGACCCAAGCAGTGCACCGCGGTCGTCGGATCATTGATGCCTGGGGAGAGCGCCTTTAGTGCAACGTCAACCAACTGTCGCAGACCGTAGGCCACGTCCTGGACCGAGGTGCGCTCCTTGCCGATGGTGACTGCGCGGATGATGCGCTGATGAAGCCGTGCCACGGCATCTTCGGCGACTGAATCGTTCGGGTTCAGCAGCCACCAGAAGGCAAATGGCGTGCCGGCGACAACGTGATCTCCGGGTGCGAGGTCGATCAGAAGCACGACGCCGGCCTCCTCGGCTGCCTCGCGCAAAATGCTCTCCTCAACGGCGGTAATGAAGCCGGAAGACTCCGCGGCCAACATCCGGGCATCCGGTGGTGGAACCGGCGGCGGACTATGCCGGTTCGAGGCCGGCTCCGCGGCAGCTTCCTGCAACGTCGCCGTCGCGTTACTGTGCACGTGGCTGAGGATGGTTTCGATTCGGATCTGCCGGACGATGTGGGCCAGGAACAGCACCAGGCCCAGCACGCTGGCAAGAGCCAGAAGAAAGGAGACGGTCACCGACAGCTGCGGAGCAAAGTCCGGCTCTCCTTGGAGGCCAGTGCGGACCGTTCTCAACACCGTCAAGGCGAAGACGAAGGTGGCCAGGAACAAGGCCAGCGTCCGCTGGACGAAGGGGTCGCTGGCAAAAGTTCGCAACAAGCGCGGTGAGAACTGACTGCTCGCCAACTGGAGCGTCACCACGGTCAGCGAAAAGGTCAGAGATGTGACGGTGATCATGGATGATGCGATCGCGCCCAGCACCGACCGGGCCGCATCGGCATCACCACCGAACAGCAATTCGGACATAGCTGGTGGAAGCTGGGCGTCCACGGCCGCGTCAAGTCTGGTCAGCCCAATGCCGAGCGCGACCGACGACAAGACCGCCATGGTCGGTAAGGGCCACAGCCGTGACCGGTAAGCGTCCTTCAACGCGCGCCGGCCTCCGGGAAAGATTCTTGGCTTACTCATGCTGTCCCTTATCAGTTGGATTCATGCCGGGCAGGAACACACACCTATGGTAAAAGTAGTTGATGCTGCTCGTGCGAGCCATGATGACGGGCATCTTTTTGCTGTCGGCTTGGATCATTTGAGCTGGCGGCCACAGAGATAGTCGTCGAGTCCTACGGGTGAGGCGATGCCCTGGGAATGCACACTGCCAGAGCCTTCCACGGGGCGCCTGTCAGGACCGAGGATATGATGGTAGACCTGTGGCATGTGGTTTGATACTTGGCCAGCGGTACTCCGCATACCCATCATCGGCGCCGTGTCCTCCGCAACGCTCGTCCTCTTGCTGCTTGGCTGTGGTAAACGAACACTGGGCCAACTGAACGCCTTCGACTTCATCGTGCCCGTGGCGCTGGGATGAACGCTTGCCAGCGTTCTGCTCAATTCCTCCGTCTCCGGGTCCGAGGGCATCGCCGCCCTGGCACTTCTGGCATTCCTGCAATTCCTCGTGGCCTGGACAACGGCGCGCCACCCCAAGGTGCGCACCCTGCTAACGGCTGAGCCGGCCCTGCTGCTGCGTCACGGCTGCATCCTGCCTGATGACTTGCGCAAAAACCGGCTGACCGTGTCCGAGGTCCATCAGACGATTCGCAGCAGAGGTTCAGGCGACGTTGCCGATATAGCCGCCGTAGTCATGGAAACGAACGGCACTATCAGCGTCATTACGAAGTCAAAGATCGGCAGCGGCTCGGCGCTCGTCGGAGTACGCGATGCCTCGTCACCACGGTAACCAGCAGGTACCGACGGGACGCTCGGACAGTCGCCTGCTCAATTCTGAGGTGATTTCTCAGGGGCGTTCCGCTTCGCCGTGGGGCCGATGATGGTCTGCTGACCTTCCGTTCTGCCGTTGCTTTGGCGTGATTTCCTCGTGGGATTCAGACAGGACGCGTGTATTCCGGTCGAACCCATCGCCTAATCGTGCGTAGGGCGCCAGCATTTCCGCCAACTCTATTTCTTCCGTCTCTGCCACGTAAACCGTAGATCCCACAACGTCGTAGGGGTTCCACGCAGAACGTCCGCTCTGCGGATCCGCGCTGTGAGGACGCGGATTCAGCGGCCCCCACTCTTCGGTCGCTACCCGATAACCACCCAGTGCAGAACTAATAGTCCTCAAGCCCGTCCGGCCGCAGGTGAACGCAGATTCCTCGATCATACGTCCTGATGATCTTCCACCAGAGCCACCACTGCGTTCATCACGTCCTGGCCCCTGTCCTCGCGGATCGCCGTAAGTGGTGTATCTTCACCCAGATTCGGATTACCGCCAATAAACCAGGCACGGGCCAGATGATCGCTTTCAGCATCAGCGATCTGCCGCCAGGCTCGATGCGCCAACCGCAGGCGCCGTTCAAAGTCCGGGCCCGGCACCGGCTCAAATTGCATCACGAATACACCGCGAACAAGCTGCTTCCCTCGTAGGCAGTCGCGTTTTCGGCAGGGCTCAGCGAGCTTACCGGTCCAAGCCTTGCTTCTGGGCAACCCTTGGCGTTAATGCTCGGCGCCCCCGTCGAGGAAATGCGGTTGCTCTGAAACCCAGCATATACACGTCCCAAGTCCGATCAGCAGACCCAGCCAGGACAGTGGTAGGACTCGGGCGCCCTCAGCGACTCAGCGTAGGTAACTGACGGCTGGTTCCGACGCTCCCGCTGGCTGGATCGTCGAATTTGGTGTGCTCGTTGTGGCCAGACTCCCTCTCATCTGATGAACGCAAGCAGCGACACCAACGTGCCAGTGCTGGATCAGCATCTTGGACACCCGGTTCCACTCTCTGAAAGCAGATGCGCGTCAATAAATAGATTTTCAGGAGCTTTCCGGCGCGGGGCGTCCTGCGGCCATTCAGCCCGCCCCTAGCAGGTAAGCTGATCCAGCATAATCCGGGGGTCGCACCGCCCTATCGTCAACCTCACCGCCGCCGTCTCAGCCGCTGTCCCCATTAGGAAGGCATCCCGATGTATAGACGTTGGGACATTCACTGATTCAAGGACGTCAGGCAATCGTTGAAAATGCCGACGATAGCACCATTCCACCGCCACCAAGAAGCGACATCTGGTCCGGGGATGCTGCAAGAAGGATCACGGGGGGCACTCCGCGATGGGGAGAAAACTCATGCATCCATCTTTTAAGGGCCAATCGCATGGGCTCTCCTCCTCCACATACGTCGCCGTGCATGATGTAGGTCCCCGAAGCCAAGACCTGCTCGTTGTTTGCCATTCCGACGGCCAAATTCCGCGCGTAGGTATCCAACAACTTTTCGGCATCGGGTACCTTTTCCCTGGACAGCTTTACCAGTTGCCTGCAATCCATGGTCGCTGCGGCGGGCAGCTCGAGGGTGCCCGCAGTTTCACGAAGCCAGCCCAGAGTAGCGATGGTTTCCCAACATCCGTTTCGGCCGCAGCGACATTGAATTCCGTCCAATTGGACAGTCGTGTGCCCGGATTCCCCTCCTGCACCGTCCTTTCCACGGACAATTTCCCCACAATAGACGATTCCAAATCCCAACGCCTCACCCGTGTAAACAGACGCGAAGTCCTGGATGTTTCTTCCCAAGCCAAACCATCGATCACCTAAGGCCTGCACACGGGGGTGGTGGTCCACCAGCACGGGAACCCCAAAGCGACTACCAAGAATATTGCCGATCTCCATTCCGCCTAGGGCCGGCGTCAGGTGCATGGAGATGATCTGGCCGGTGCTGGCGTTCACCATCCCGGAGGCGGCCACCCCAATCCCGATGATTTCCTGGCCCTGAAAGCACTTATCAGTGACCGCGATAATAGCTGCCCGCAAGTGCTCCGCCGTCGAAGTCCTTCCATAGTCCATGGACTCGCATAGACGGATGCCTCCGTCGATTCCCATGAGCGCAGCTTCCACTCTGTCCGGGGAGATTTGAACGCCGCCCAACATCGGACCGTCATGGCCGAACCAGAGCGGCCTCGCTGGCTTGCCTCCAGTAACGGGAGCGGACACGGCTGGCCCTTCCACGAGGGCTCCCGTATCGATCAGAGGTTGAAGGATAGTGGCAATCGTTGCCCTGTTGACGCTGAGTTCCCTCGCGAGCTGTGCCCTACTGGCTGGGCCACCAGTGTGGAGAACCTGCAGAACGCGGGCACGATTCGCCTGCCCGATGCGCGATGCCGTGATGAGCCGAGGGCCTGAACCCCTTGTGCGAAGATGCAGAGCACCGGCAACATCTCTTGGCTCTCGAACATCAGTCATCCCTGGGCTCCATTTCATCCCGTAACTCTTCCACGCTGATCATAGACAGACTCTAACCGACGTATGTATGCTGTGGAGTCATACATACAAAGGTGGTGGGCGTCACAATATTGACAGCGCTTTACTGTCGCCGCACATAACTTTCAGAAGGAGCCCCACCGAATGACACATACACCCGTCTTGGGGATCATTGGCGGTGGGATCCGCGGCAGCCTATTCGCCCGCTCCATTCAGGAGAACACTGCAGCCAAGCTGGGTGCCCTCTGTGACCCCAGCCCCCTTGCCCGCGCCAACGCTACCGCGGCATTTGGGGTCCCGGCTTTTGCCACCGTGGACGAGATGATCGCCGCAGTACCCGGGCTTACCGCCGCCGTCATCGCCACGCCGGATTTCGCGCACCGGGACGCCGCCGTGCTTTGCGCATCCAACGGACTGGACCTGATGGTGGAAAAACCGTTGGCTACCAACACCACAGACGCTAGAGCCATCGTAGACGCCGCCAAAAACGCCGGAACGCGCATCATGGTGGGCTTTGAAAACAGATGGAATCCACGTTTCAACATCGTTCATAGCCTGCTCCACGAAGCGGATCACGGACAGATCGTCAATCAGATAGGCAATCTCAACGACACTCTTTTCGTCCCAACTATGATGCTCTCCTGGGCCGCAAAGAGCTCTCCTGCATGGTTCCTGATGCCCCATTCACTCGACCTGGCCATATGGCTGGGAGGTGCACTGCCTGTAGAGGTGCACGCCGTCGGAGTTAAGAAAATGCTTCCGGCCATGGGAATCGACACTTGGGACGCCATAACCGCGACGTTCACTATGAGCGACGGCTCTTACGTCGTTCTCAATTCGTCGTGGGTTCTGCCAACGTCGGCGCCGGCCGTCTATGACTTCCGATACGAAATCCAGACGACTCGGGGTGCATTCCACATTGACGGCGCAAACCACGGCGTAACCCACTATTCCTCTGACAGGCTCACTTGGGAGCAGTGGGGCGTGCTCGAACGCGGGGGCCGCATTTCCGGCGTCCCTGTGGACATGGTGAACGACTTCGTTGAGCTGCTTCTGGGCACCAAATCCGACCTACCCGATGCTGCCGACGGATTGCTGGTCACCCAAGCCATCGAGGCTGTCCACGAATCTCTCGAAAAAAACCGCGCCGTAACCATTGCAAGCTAGCCACATGCCTTGCCTAACAAGAACAGAAGGACACGCCATGAATTCGCACTCAGCATTCGATCAGCACCTGAACCGTCGTCGTCTTCTTCAGCTGGGCGGCATGACTTTGGGCGGACTTGCCTTAGCCGGTTGCAGCGGAACCTCATCGACGGCAACCAGTGACACGCCCCTGAAGACGGGGTCAAAGCCCGGCGGCCAGATCAGTATCCTCGATGACAACACGAACAACGTATTCAAAGACAGCACCATCAAGGCGTTTCAGGATCAGACCGGCATCAAGGTTGCCACATATCAGCAGGGAAACTTCAACGATCTGCATGACAAAATGGCCACCATGTTTTCAGCGCAGGACGCGTCCTTTGACGTCGTCATGACGTGGGCAGGATGGTCGGCAGAGTTTGGCCAAGCAGGATGGCTGCAGGAACTGGACAAGGAATCCGTTCCCAAGGACTTGATCCAGCCGGCCCTCGATGCCGTTTCCTGGGGCGGGAAGATCTACGGACTGCCAAAGTTCACCAGCGTCCAGACCATGTTCTGGAATAAGAAGCTATTCCAGGAAGCAGGAATCGATAGCGACACAGCTCCGGCAACCTGGGATGAGTTTGTAACCGTGGCTAAAAAACTTACCCAGGACGGCCAGTACGGATACGCCTGCGATATGGGTAATCCAGCCGGTGCCTATCAGAACTTTCTGCGGGTGCTGCTGCTCAACGGCGGCGAAATGTATGACGCGGACTACAACCCGACTTTCGCAACTGACAAGGGCGTCGACGCACTGTCCAAGTTGGTGGACCTGCTTCAAGTCCACAAAGTTATGGATCCCGCCTCTCTGCAGACCACCAACTCTTCGGATCTTGGTGACCAGTTTGCCCGTGGCAAAACCGGCATCGTCTTCAACTGGCCCTTCCAGTACGCCGCTGCGACGGGGCCCAAGTCAACCCTCGATAAGGCAACGGTGGGCAATGGTTTAATTCCGGGGATGTCGGTCAGGTCGGCCTCGATCGACGGATCCGAAGGGTTTGCCATCAACAAGTTCTCCAAGAATAAGGACGCGGCGCTGGCATGGCTCCAGTTTGTCACCACCGGGGCCGTCCAGCAGCAAATAGTTCAAAAGGAAGGCTGGTTCCCCGTTTCAAAATCCATTCTTGACGACCCGGCTTCCCTGGCTGCCCTGCCTGTACTTAAGACCTACCAGGAGTCCACCCAATATGTGACAAAAAGATACGGCACGCCGTGGGACAGTGAATTTGACCAGGCCCTCTCCGTGCAGCTCATCAACGCCATGAATGGCAAAACCAGCCCCAAAGAAGCGCTGGACGCCGCACAAAAGACAGCGCAGGATCTCGTCAAGAAGTACCTGAAGAAGTAGATCATGAGGCGTATCGCGACTGCGCCCGCTCATGTGGACAAAGCCCGGAAGAAGGACCTGCGGTTTGGACTAATGCTCGCGGCCCCCGCCGTGTTCATAGTTTTACTGTTGCTGGGGTATCCCATGGGCTACGCCTTCTACATGTCTTTTCAACAATGGAACGACAAACTGGGGATGGACCATCCTTTTACGGGTCTGAGCAACTACACGGACCTGATATCCGATCCGCAGTTTCACGGGGCCATGGCCCGCACGGCCTACTTCTCTGTAATAACTGTTTTGGGTGGCGTCGCACTGGCCGTCGCCATAGCGCTGCTGCTCAACCGGGAATTCAAGGGTCGCACCATCGCCAGAGTCCTTTTGCTGGTGCCGTGGGCTGTGCCACCGGTCGTCAACGGGATTATGTGGAAACTGATTTTTGACGGAACGAGCGGCATCTTGAACGGTCTTTTGAAAAGTATGGGTCTCATTAAAGAAAATGTTCAATGGCTGGCAGACCCATCAACTGCAATGAATATCCTGATTTTCGCAGAAATGTGGAAACTACTGCCTTTCCTCTGCCTCTTGATGCTCGCAGCTCTCCAAGGTATCCCCGAAAATCTCCACAAGGCCGCGTCCATCGACGGGGCCGGCGCCTGGAACAAATTCTGGCGCATCATCCTTCCCAACATCCGCGGACCTTTGATGTTCGCCTTAATCGTGCAGTCCATGTGGTCGCTCAAGGTTTTTGACACCATATACGTTCTCACCGGCGGCTCCGGCGGACCGGCAGAAGGAACCACGACCATCAACTTCCTGGCCTATCTCACCAATTTCAGCAATCTGGACCGGGGCTACGGGTCAGCGATGGCGGTGACCATCATGGTGTTGGTGCTTCTGGTAACGGCGTTCTGGATCCTGCTCTTCGGACGCCTCAACCGGTCCAAAGGAGACATCAATGACTAAGTCCCGGCGAATTTCACGCCACGTCAAACGTCGTATGACCGCAATCGCGTGCAGCATCCTTGTACTCCTGGTGATGCTCTTCTTCCTGGCTCCCTTCGTCTGGATGATCATTTACAGCATCTACCCCTCTCAAGTACTTCAGGGCGGGATACCTGACCTCTCCGCCAACCTGACTGCGGGGGCCTATGCGCGGCTGTTCTCCGATACGAGCTTCCTGGTTCCCATGGGCAACTCGGCCATTGTCGGTATCTCGACCACCCTGATCTGCATGACCGTGGGCTCGGCGTGTGCCTATGCAATTGCCAGATTCCGTTTCCGGGGACGGCAAACCCTGCTGATGAGCATGATGACGGTTCAGGCAATCCCCGTAATAGTTTTAGCGGTGCCGTTGTTCATACTGCTGCGTTCCGTGGGACTCTATGACCAGCTTTTTGGTCTCATTCTCACGTACACGGCGTTCATCCTGCCGCTGGTGATCTGGATGATGGTCGGCTTCTTCGAAGACCTTCCCCCGAGCCTGGAACGGGCCGCCCGCATCGATGGATGCAGCCGATTCCAGATTATGTACAAAATCGCCTTCCCGTTGGCGGCGCCAGGAATGGCCGCAACGGCAATCCTGGCGTTCATTACCAGCTGGAGTGACTTCTTTCTCGCCAAGGTTCTGACCTCCAGCAACGCCGTCACCCTGCCTGTCAAGACCGCAGCTTTTCAAGGACTGTTTGCCATGGATTACACCTCGGCGGCCACAGCTGGCGTCATCACGGCGGTCCCCGTCCTCATTCTTACTCTCATAGCCCAAAAGTGGATCATTCGTGGTCTTACCGAAGGCGCGGTGAAAGGCTAATCATGGCAGAAATCAAACTGATCAATGTGGCAAAGACCTATGGAAAAGGCCGCAAGGCGAAGAATGCAGTCCATGATCTGAGCTATACCATCGACGACGGCACATTCGTATCGCTGCTGGGGCCCTCCGGCTGCGGCAAGTCCACCACTTTGAACATGATCGCCGGCTTGGAAGACATCTCCGCCGGTGAGATCCTGATTGATGGGCACAGAGTGGATGATCTGGAGCCGGACAAAAGGGATCTCGCGTTCGTTTTCCAGGACTATGCACTTTATCCGCACATGTCCGTCTTTGAAAACATCGCGTTTGGACTACGCATGCGCAAGGTACCCAAAGCGGAAATCCATACAAGGGTTACCGACGCAGCACGCCGCCTGGACATCGAACACGTCCTCTCAAACAGACCTAGGGCGCTTTCCGGGGGACAACGCCAACGTGTCGCGCTCGCCCGCGCCATCGCCCGCCGTCCTGCTGTCTTCCTCTTCGATGAACCGCTTTCCAACCTCGATGCGCTCCTGCGTGACCAGACCCGCAGCGAGCTGAAAATGCTCCACGCGGAGCTGGGCGCCACCAGTGTCTACGTCACCCACGATCAGGAGGAGGCCATGACCCTCTCGGACAAGATAGCGGTCATGAGCCGCGGGAAGCTGGAACAATTCGGCACGCCCTTTGAGGTGTACCACCAGCCTGCCACGGAGTTTGTTGCGTCGTTCGTTGGTAAACCGCGAATGAATCTCTTTACCGCAGCGAAATTAGCAAGCGGTCACTATGGGTTAAGCGGAACGCATTTCACCGTCAACGTCCCGGCTGTAAAAACACCGGAAATGCGGATCGGACTTCGCCCCGAGGAATGCGATCTACGTCCGCCGGACAGTGGAGAATCCGCGCACGGAACAGTCAGAACCGTGGAGCCCCTGGGCAATGTCTCGGACGTCATCCTGGACGTGGGCGACAGTCAGTTCCTGAGCCGCGTCCCTGGATTCGGAACATTCCAGCCAGGCGACGAAGTGGTCATCGATACGCAACGAGCCAGAGTCCACTGCTTCGACATTAGGACGGGGCTGCGTATCTGATGCCTCCAACGACACCGCGGGTTGAAAGAAAACGTGGTCCGGCGATGAGGCGCCACGTACAGAAGCGCATTCAGCGTCAGGCGCCGAAGAGGGTAACGGCGAAGTTATGCAACCACAGCCGACGGGTCTGCCCAAGGTTTAGTTGACAGTTTGGGCTGGTAGTTCAGGGAGCGGTTGAGTGGTCTGTTTATTGTCTCAAACTCGATCGGTGTTAGCTTGCCGAGTTGTCGTTGGCGGCGTCGGCGGTGGTAGGTTTTCTCGATCCAGACCACGATGGCCGGGCGTAGTTCTTCCCGGGTTTCCCAGCGCTTTTGGTTCAACGCAGACCAGGACCGTTGGCCGGTAGAAGTACCGACGCCCTCAATTGAGGTTTCGCCGAGATCACGCTCGTCGAGCTGTTGACATCGCTCCCGGCCGGGAGTTCACGGCGGTCTTTCGGTTACCACGCTGGAGCGCTGGATTGCCATTGCTCCGCACCGGCCGGGGCCCGGGACGGCGACCTCGGCCGTCGGGTCCTCGTTTAGCCGGACGCTCACCACCTGCCCCCGGGTGCCCACACCGGACCGGACATCCACCACGACTGAGGTCATTAGTTCTATGAAACTTACGGGTAAGCCCTGTCGGAGTGCTCGCCGGATGCGGGCAGCCCAGACCGGACGGGCGACTTCCGAATGGCGATTCGCATTGCTTTGTCGCGCCTTCCTTGGTGTTGGTCCAGCCCACAGCCAGGCAACGACTCATAGGCCCCTTACGGGCGACACCGGCGCAGGGTCAATATTTTACTTGACAGCTAATTAACCGTGTGGTTATCTTGGAACATGAGGACAGTCCGGAGCACCCCGTGAACACGGCAGTCGTTCAACCGCTTGACGCCACGTTCGCCGCGCTCTCCGATCCGACGCGCCGGGCGATCCTGGCCCGACTCGCCGGCGGTGACGCGACGGTCAATGAGCTGGCAGAGCCCTTCGAGCTGAGCCTGCCGGGCATCTCCAAGCACCTGAAGGTGCTCGAACGCTCGGGACTGATCAGCCGCCGCCGGCGCGCGCAGTTCCGCCCCTGCCACCTGGAGTGGCAGGCCCTCGAAGTCGCCGCCGACTGGATCGAGGAGAACCGACGTCTCTGGTCGGAGCGCTTCGACAAGCTCGACGACCACCTTCGCACCCTGGAAGCACCATCGAATGGAGAACTCCATGAATGAGCACGTACTGCGCTTCACCCGCATCTTCGACGCTCCGCGGCAACTGGTCTTCAGCTGCATGATCGAACCGGAGCATCTGACCCACTTCTGGGGCCCGATCGGAGTCAGCACACCCCTGGACACCATCACCGTGGACGCCCGCAGCGGCGGGGCCTTCACGACGGTCATGGTCAACGACGCCGACGGCAGCACCTACCCTACGAGCGCACGCTACGTTGAGGTGCGCGCACCGGAGCGGCTGTCCTGGATCGAAGACAAGTCGGGTATGACTGTGACCATCACCTTCACCGAACTCGGGGACGACCGAACGCAGGTCGACATCGAACAGACCAAGGTGCCAGCGGCCATGATGGATCCCGCTGCCCAGGCCGGATTCCTCACCTCTCTGGACCGATTCGGCGCTCACCTGGCGCAGCTGACAGGAGCAGACCGATGACCGCCGACGACGACCTGATGCCAACCATCGCCACTGAGCGGCGGACGTTCAGCGACGTGCTCGATGCCCTCCCCGAACAGGCCTGGAACACCCCCTCATTGTGCGCGGGCTGGCGGGTGCGCGAGGTGGTCGCGCACATGACCATGCCGCTGCGCTTCTCCGCACCGCGGTTCATAGGCGAGATGGTCCGCTCCCGGGGCAACTTCGCCCGCATGGCCGATCGGGTCGCCCGCCTGGACGCCCAGGCATCGATCGGCACGCTGCTCGACGGCTGGCGCACCAACGAGGACAACCGGTGGAAGCCGCCGAGCGGCGGCCTCAAGGGTGCCCTTACGCACGACGTCGTACACGGTCTGGATATCACCATCCCCCTCGGCATCGAGCACCCCGTCAGCGAGCCCGCCCTGCGCATAGTCCTCGACCACGCGACCAGCCCGTTGAGCCTGAAGCACTTCGGGCTGGACCTGACAGGCACCCGACTCGAGGCCGACGACCTGGACTGGGCCTTCGGGGACGGAGAACCGCTCCGCGGCGCTGCCCGCCATCTACTCATGGTGCTCATGGATCGCAGGCTGCCCCCCGTTACCTTTTTAGTAGCCCCTAATTGAGTAAGAATTGGGTTGCTGGCCTGTTGGTTCCCGGCATGATTTATGCCCCCAGTCTTCAATGATCCGGGGGGTGATGTCACCGGGATCCGATAGGTGTCAGGGGATCGCTAATAGGGACCGGACCAGCGGCAGTTTTTATCGTGGCAGGTCAGCCGTAACGTGGATGCCGACTCTTGTCGCCGCAGGACAGACCAGCGCTGTTTTACAGGTCTCGGATGCGGGAGGTTTTGAGGTTGATTAAGGATTACGAGAGTATCGATGTCTTCATCGGAGTCGATGTCGGCAAGAGCAATCACCACGCGGTGGCGCTGGATAAATCCGGGAAGAAGCTGCTCGAAGCGGCTTGACAAAAACATAGGGACACCCCCCCCCCGGCGTGCTTTCCGGCGCGACGGCCAGCCGGTTCACGACTGGGTGATTCGGCCCCGACCGGCCGGACGCCCTGGGTCCACAACTAAAACGCTCAAGCGAGCAGATGCACAGGTGCCACTCTAGGGCGCCGGTCCTGCAAAGCTGTCACGGGCACCGTACAGGCCAAGGTTGACTTTCCTCCGCCACGAACCAACGCCGGAGAGACGCTCATACGAGTCGTTGCCAGTTTCGACGTCCAAGATGGCGGAAACGTTGTCCAGCGTTCAGGACCGACGTCCGGGACAGAAACCGGGCGCCCCGGAAGTCGCGAGCTGCCCGCAGAAGGAGACGCAGAACTATGCCAGCCCCGCTGGCATAGCGCGAACCAGACGACAGCAACAGCACCGATGCCGGGGCCGCGGCCGCCGACGAGTCAAGAAAAACGATTGCCCGTTTCACTGTCAGATCATGAACGGCAGCTCAATCCTCACCATGAACATGTACAGGATCCACTCAGCGGCCGCAGCTCCGGAGAGAATCTACCGATAAGTCTTCTAAGTGCGAGCCATCGCAACGATGAATCTGTCTACGAACCAACCAGCTATCCAAGGTTCACTAAGAAAGGACCCAAAGATGACGCACAACCCAGCGACCAGGACTAGGCGTGAAGCCACGATGTAGTCCACCAAGCTCCGAAAGTGGCACAGGAGCAAAACATCAGCTCGCTTTGTGAACACTCAACTGGTCGACATCCCTCTGACCTGCGGTTGTACTGTGCCCGAGGTGGGACTCGAACCGGACTCCAGCCCCTGCAAACACTGGGAACTCCTGAAAACATCCCCAATCCGGCCCAGTCCGACCGATGTACGACCCGATCCGACACCCAAGGTGTGCACATTGTGCACACCCTCTTTTTTGACCACTTTGATGTACCGCTCCCAACAGTGACGCTCCCTAGTGACGCGAAGAAATGCCGAATGCGGCACGACTTCATTCTTCCCGCTGTCGCCAGGGTCTGGCGTGATGATCGGGACTCGGCACACTGCGTCAACCAGCTCCGCCGCGCGAGGCGAGTCGCGGGCTGGAAGTCAGCAAGCATCATGACGTTGCACCCCCTTCGGACATTTCATGGCCGAAAGAATAGAAAAGCAGCATGACTAAGTGCCGAAACGAGCACCCGCAGCCGAAGGAGCGCGGCGGCGCGGATTCCTGGACTGCCAGCGCGCCGGGCACAGTGGCCCGCGCTCCCGAACGATGGCAAACGGCCTAGGGGCGCTTCAGTTCGTTCCAAGGGACTCCCCCGATTGCCAGGTCGATGCTCCGCTCGGAGTTGCTGGACGTCAAGCGGCGGGACTAGTCGGGCGCCGACAGCTAACGCGCTTTAACGATGATTTGGGTTCGTGTCGCCCTTGCCGCCCTGGGAGGGCGGGCGACGGCCCTTGGGACTCAGTATCACGTATCAAGACACGCCGGCGGGGAGTCCCAACTGCAGGTCTTAGAACACCGAGACCCGCGTCTTAGCCTGTATCGAACGATCTGGTTCGGGGTCGTGCCGGGTCCCGGTTTTTGTCGATTTGGGGCAGGATCCAGTGAGCGGCCTTGCTGCCGGTTGTGTTCCACGTTTTGGTTCCTGGGTTGTGCCGGTGTCGGCTGGGCGGACGGGGTCTATGCTGCTTGTGGGGGTGCGTGGGTGGCGGTGAAGAGCTTTTCCCACGCGGTTTGCCAGGGCCAGGCTTCGGGCAGGTGGAGCCGTATTCTTCGGGCGCTGGAAGCAATGCGGGCCGGGACGTTGATGAGCTTGGCCCGGATCGTTCCGGTCCTGGCCTTGGCTAATGTCCCTTGGGCGAGGATCCCTGCGGTGCGGGTGAGGTTGTAGGCCATGACCGCGGCGACCAGCCATGCCGAGTTCGCGGCGAAGTGCCCGGAGGGCAGGTGGGCCAGGGCACTCTCCTTCATATCGGCATTGACCTGCTCGATGATGGCGTGTTTGCGGTGGATCTGATCCGCCTCCACCGTGCCCAGTGTTTGGGCATCAACGGTGGTGAAGAAGGCGTGGTACCGGTGCGTGTCAAACAACGTCGGCTGACCGTCGGTCGCTTTCGGGTTCAGCTCCGGGATGCGGCGGACCACCAGGCGCCCGGTGACCCGCTCGTCCTTCTTCCGGGAGGAGAAGGCGGTGAATCCGGTCTCGGCGACTTCCGCCGCCGACGCCCACGTCCCGGCTTCCTCGTCAAAGACCGCGTTCGTGTACTGGATCGGCACCCAAGCGTCATCGGCGATGGTGGTGATGGCGCGTTTGACGGCCGGGTCCATGCGCACCGTCACCGAGACTTCGGCACCGCCGGCCAAGGCAGCGGCCACGGCGGCGTGGCCATAGTAGGCAGAATCAAAACGACACAACACCTTCCCCGCCACCGTGGTGCGTTTGAGTGTGGCCAGCGCGTCCGTGACGAAGCGCTTGGCACCGCGGGCCGAGTTCGTCCCGCCCCGGCGCAAACGTTGGGCCAGGATCACCGGGGCCGTGTCCTTCGTGGAAGCGGTCGCCAGCAGTGCGTTGAGCCCGCGGACCCCGGAATACCCGTACCCGGAGCCCTGCTTCTGGTACCCATGGACCTCCACGATCGTGTCGTCGACATCGATGAACACGAAGTCTTCCCCGGACGGCGTGCCGAACAAGGGTGTTTTCTGTGCCAGGTTCACCAGGAAACCGGGAGGCGCCCGCGTCGAGTTGGCGCACATGCCCGAACGTGAAGGCACGCAGGAACGCCCCCAACGTTGACGGCGCGTAAGCGCCGGTGAAGACCTTCTTCATCCCGCCATGGCGCAACACGGCCATGTCATCAATGCTGTCGGCCCCCGCGACCATGCCCGCCACCAGGGCAGCGACCTTCAACCCGGCATTCGCGCCCTTGTCCGTCGGCACGCTCAGCCACTCATCGGCCAGTCCGTGCAGGCCGGCGTCCTGGGCCAGACGCATCACCGGGACCAGCCCGCTCGGGGACACAAGATTCTCCTCATCAAAGGAAACTGATAGGGCCGCCGGAGTGTGGGAAACTTGCATCTGCGAGATGCTCCTCTTTTGCTGGAAATGAACTCTAGACAAGCTCCATTTTCCGCTAAAAGACGGGCATTTCGGGTTTAAACCGCCGGCAACCCCAAAGAACTTCGGTGGACCCTTTTATGTTCAAAGTCAAGCCGTTAGGTGTTGCAACTGACGGAATATGCTGCGGGCAACGTAGCGTTTCAGGATGCGTTTGATCTCCCGGTAGCTCATGCCCTCAGCGGTGCGGCGCTTAACGTATTTCTTGGTTTCCGCATCACATCGCATGCGAACCTTGGCGATCACGTCCAGGGCGCTGTTCAGTTGCCGGTCACCATGCCGGTTGAGCCGGTGGCGCACCGTGTTTCCCGAAGATGCCTGCAACGGTGCGGCACCGGCCAACGCGGCGAAGGCTGCCTCGGAGCGGATTCTGCCATGGTGTGAGTACGCGACAAGGATGGCACCGGTGGTGACCGGCCCGATTCCGGTCTGGTTCTGCAGTCCAGGGGCAAGTTCCTCGCCCAGCTCGGTCAGCTGCTCTTTGTTTCCGTTTCAGCTGCTTGTCGGCTTGGCAGATGGCCGTGGCTAGCATGACAGCCTCTTCCCGTGCGATACGCTGCTCAGTCGTATCGCCGGTACGGTGGCGCCATGCACTGATTTCGGTGAGCTGCCGGTCGGTCAGGGCTTTTCGGGTGTCGAGACCGAGGTTAATCTCGCGCACCAAGGCATTCAAGGCGTTGCGGTTAATGGTGCGTTGGTGATCGACACGATGCCGGCTGGCCAGCAGCACGCTGATCGCGGTACGCACTCCCTCAGCCCGCGGATGCAGTAGGTTGCTGAGGTCTTTGCCCAGCACGCTCATTGCGGCGGCTGTTGCATCGATTTCATCGGTTTTCCCGACCCCGGCACGGGCCTGCTTCTTCGGTGGTTTCACCTCGACCACCGGGATGCTCCCGGCGGTCAGTGCGGCTGTGATCGAGGACCCGTAGGAGCGGGTTCCTTCCACCGCGGCAAGTACCTCTCCGGTGGTGTTCCGACCGATCCATGTAATCGCCCGTCGCATCCCGGCAGGACTCACTGGGAAGGCTTCGCAACGCTCACGTGCGCCGGTGCGGGTGTTGATGACGGCGTAGGTGTGGGTCCGTGCATGGGTGTCGATTCCAACGACGTACTCGTATTCTTCTGTCACCATGGTCATGACGGTGATCCTCCAGTTCCGGTTGATGGCCGTTAAGGGCGGCATCGGTCTGGAATAGGGTTCTTGTCAGGCAAATCTCTAATGAGGCACGCAACGTGTGGTTGCGGCCAGCCTTTTATCAGGCCATGGCAAGAGGTCAGGTCGGTGCCGCTCCACCTTGATGGACGGGTCCACCGAAAGGCACATTGACTACTGTCAACGGCCAGATCAAGGCTGAGTCACATCCAGGTGGATTAGCACCATCCTGCCAGCGGGTACCAGACCTGCCAAGAACAATTAGAGATCAAGGTTTAGAGCAAGAAATCAGACTTGGATTTGGTACTTCGGTCGATGAGATTCAGGATGCCTATCGGCATCCGCTCAGGGGCTTTGCTGAGGCCCCGAATCAATACACGGGTAAGGCGCAGCAAGGTACTCAGTACGGCTAGGACAACGCCTGCGAGCACGCCACCGCCCCACGAAGTGTTGCCCCGTACGAGAGCTTCTGCAATTACTGAATCGACTGTCATGAGGTGGAGAGTATCTTGAGGGCGCGACATTTAGGTGTAGGACTGGACATGAGCCAACCCTTGCACTTCCCGGCCGCTCCCCTACGACGCTTCTCACCCGAGAATGACCTAGTGTAGCGTGTCGTTGATTCCTTTGGGTCTGATTGTTTGTCAGACTTGATCCATGGTTTATCTGGCAAAGGCACTTCAGTTGCGCGACGGGGACCGGGGCGCCCTGGAAGCGTTGACTCGTGGGAATTCTTCCACTGCGACGTTGGCGTTGCGGGCGCGCACGGTTTTGTTGGCTGCTGACGGGATGCCGAATGTCCAGATTGAGAAGATCACCGGGTTTTCGGCGCCCACGGTTTTGAAGTGGCGCAACCGCTATGCCGAGGGCGGGATCGAGGCCCTGTCCGATGTCCAGCGCCCGGGCCGGGAGCGGGAGATCGACGAACTCGCCCTGATTGCCGACACCCTGACCAATGACGGGAACCCGCCGGCGGAGCTGGGGATCTCGCACTGGTCCGCGCGCATCATGGCCGAACGCCACGGAATCTCTTTTTCGTCCGTGGCCCGAATCTGGCGCCGTTGGAAGATCCAGCCGCATCGGATCGAGACGTTTAAATTCTCCACCGACCCGGCCCTGGAGTCCAAGCTCCGGGACGTGGTGGGCCTGTACATGTCCCCGCCGGAAAACGCGGTGGTGGTGAGCATTGATGAGAAGACCCAAATCCAGGCACTGTCCCGCACCGGCCCGGACCAGCCGCTGTCCCCGACCCACCCGCTGCAGCAGACGCACGACTACAAGCGCAACGGCACCACCACCTTGTTCGCCGCCTTGGAGGTTCTCACCGGCAAACTCAGCGCGAACGCCTTCTACCCAAAGCACACCAACATCGAGTTCGTCGATTTCCTGAGCCGGGTCGCCCACGCCCACCCCGGGGTTGAGCTGCATGTCATCTGCGACAACTATGCGACCCATAAGCACCAGAACGTGAAGGACTGGCTGGCCGAAAACCCGCGCGTGAGCCTGCATTTCACCCCGACCAGCTGTTCCTGGCTGAACATGGTGGAGATCTTCTTCGGGATCATCACCCGCCAGTGCCTCAAACGCGGAGCATTCAGCTCCGTGAAAGAGCTGGAGGAAACCATGGAACGCTACATCGAGAACTACAACCAGGACGCCAAACCATTCACCTGGACCAAGTCAGCGGAGTATCTCCTGGGCAAGATGAAACGCAAACAAACCATTAACACGGAACACTAGTCTTCTAGGTTCGGATGAGCCAGAATTCTTCGGCGATAGCTGCGGCCCCACTAGGCCGTTCAGCACTGCAATCACGACCGAGGCCAGACCTAACTCAAAGGGTCAACCACACGCCATCCGCGTCATCAACCTCCGCGGGCAATCCACCTGGGTCCCGTATAGTGGAAACAGAAAAGGAGCAGGAAATGACTGTGACTGAAGCACGTGCAGAAATTGTTGAGGCTGCTATCCACAGCGGGGAGATCGAAGGCCTGACCGTGTCAGACGCCACCCGCGCAGACGCCGATTCATACATTGCCGGCCGCATTGATTCAAACGAACTTGTTGATCGCGTTCGTGCCCGGTATGGACTCGCCTAACTTCGTCGATCCATACCTCATACCCGGAACTGCAGTCCTTCGAAATCTCGTCGGGGCGAGGACTCCCGAGGAGCTCGCTGCGGCCGAAGCTGACCTGTCTTTTGTCCGCGCAACCCAGTTGCTCGATGAGCCAGTGCCACCGACCAACGATCTTGCCGAACTGAAGGCGATCCATTTTCACCTCTTCCAAGATCTCTTCGAATGGGCCGGCCAAACCCGAACGGTGGACGTCAGGAAGAACGTACCGGATGCAGAGTTCTTCCTGCCATGGGCCTTCATCGAAACTGCGTCAATTCACTGCTTTCAGGAACTCGCCTCAGAGAGGCACCTCAAGGGGTTGGCCCGTACCGCCTTCGTGGAGCGGATGGCTTATCACTACGAAAAGATCAACTACGTGCATCCTTTTCGGGAGGGCAACGGGCGAACACAACGGCTCTTTTGGAATCGTCTTGCCCTAGAAGCTGGATGGCAGCTTGATTGGCGACCAGTGCACGGAGAGGAAAATCACCGTGCGGCGCGAGCCGGCTCGGACGACGGTGACCTGGCCCTGCTTATCGAAATGTTCCACAAAGTCGTAGCGGTCCCGTCACGGCCCATGGGAGAGTCGTGGACTACTCAAGAACTTCAACGCCTCTCCATGAAGCCCCCAGACAACGCGTAAAGAGCGTTTAGTTACGCCTAATGGGAATCCCTTCCATGAATGACGGCGCCGGCATCCGTGTCCAACCGTGTCCGCCGTTGCAGGTGCCGTCAGAGTGCTATTCATCCAGTTGCTGAAGCCTGACGGCCGCGCGATCACCCGCAGCCGCCAGCCCGTCAACAATTCGATGGTACTGACTTCTAACCTCGCCCACGAGCATCCCAGCGCGACGAAGCTCAATCAGCCACTCCTCAAGGAGCCCCAGATGATTCGCAACCAGATCAAAGCGCCTATCAATGATCGTTTCGATCCATGTCATCGCGACGGTTGTCTGCCATGCACGCGGCGTGCCCTTTGCGAACTTGACGACCGCATCGACTGCTTTAGGTTCACGACGCGCGAGGACCAACCAACGGTTAGCGAGTTCACCGAGTGCTTCGGGTTGTATCCAGTTTTCGCGGCAGCGAACGAGGGTTCCATCGATGTCTGGGTCCAATGACCTCGGGCTCGGTGTGGGGAGCAAAGCCGCCGTCATATAGTCAAACCAGTGGTGCTTGGAACGCATTTGAGTTCCATCACCGACGGCATTTAGGGCAATCTCCAGCGCCCACGGCCAAAAGTCGGGCAGGGATCGTCGGAGATCCTCGTCATAGGTAAAGGCCGTCGCGAATCCGTCAAAGAGGAGGTGAAGTGCGTTTGAGTCAGCGGCTAATGCCTCAATGTGCGATCTGATGGGGTCGCGGTCACCTTCTAGGGCGAGAACGATCATTCGCCGAGCGATTGGCTCGTGGGCGATGTGCGACTGGTGGTCGTATCCCTCCTTCCACCAGTGGGCGAGGCCCCTTGAATGGGCGCCCCAAAGCGGTGCCCATAAATCTCCGACCGGGCTTTGGAGACAGGTGACCTTTCGAGCGTCCACAATGCAGGCAAGGGTCATGCGAAGGTGGTTGACTAGCAGCCCATCGCCTGGGACGCTCGGGAGTGACTTGTGGAACGGGGTCGGGAGAGGATCCGGCTCCCCTTGCCGAGTCTGCTGGTTCCATGGTCCTAGCCGGCAGTCGATTAGCCCTGCAGCTGCGGCTTCCCACGCCAACTGATGGCGACGGCATCGCCCGGTGGCTTCGTCCATGTCGCATGGCATGTCCCAAACCGGGCCGCAGCCCTTGACATAGATCGCACGTACCTCGTCGAACGTGCTCGTGGCGAGCAACCGAAGACAAGTCTCGATTCTCTGTCTGTCTAGGCTCATGTGGTCAAACGGTCCAAGGAGCAGCAGCGGCGCGGATGCGGCAGCTGCCCGATCGGCTCCCAGCGAGAACATCGATCCGCTGTAGCTCATGCCGTCGCTCTGTGGATTCTCGGCAGCCCACATCACGGCGTCAGCGGCCCATATTAGATCGGACGGTTCCAATGCGAAGAGCCCCAAGGCATGGGCTCGGACGGCCGCCGCGGCGACAGCCACAAGAGCATTCTCCGGCCACAGCATGCCCTCTGGAGTGTGATCGTCGTCGGCGATTTGGAGGGCGGTCGCCAGATCTTCATGAAGATTTTCGACTGGCCAGTTTTCGGGGGCGTCGTTATAGCGCGAGGCCTAAAAGTAATCAGCAAGTCATGTTGCATCCGGCCCTAGCTGCCATGAACTGGTGAAGACGAAAAAACCAAAGGGAAAGGACAATGAAGGATGAACTCCCAGAAGAAGCCCGTCCAAGCAGGACCCGGCCCACCGGACTGAGCCCACTCCCCCACAACCGAATACGGGCCTCCGGGAACCCACACACCCCGGAGAACCAGGTCGGAGGCTGGAGTGTGCACATTGTGCACACGGAAAGCACTAATTTCAGAGAAAAACGCCTCTGACCTGCGGAAACACTTGTGCCCGAGGTGGGACTCGAACCGGCTCCCAACCCCTGCAAACATTGGGAAGCCGCGTAAACATAACGAAACCGAAGCAGTCTGCCAGCAGTACGAACCGATGCGACGCCCAAAGTGTGCACATTGTGCACTCCCTCTTTTTGCACTCCGACAGCAACCCGCGAAGACATACAGATGTCAGCGACCGGACCGCGGTTCAGCAGCACTCCCCCGATCATCATCATGATCATCCCCCTTCAGGCTTGGAAATCGTTCCAATCGTCCATCGGGAGCTGGGCAGCATCCGACATGACCGCAGGCCATCCACATCGAGGACCGAACCTTTCAGTGCCACTGACGATCTTCACGGATTAAGTCCGTCGACGGCTCTGGCTGCCCGGGCTACAGTTGCCGCCCCTGCGGTCCCAATCGTCCCGCTGGGCATCTTCCTCATCCCAAAACGGCATGTCGACGCGACGGACGCGGATCAGGCGTCCAAGGAGAATCCCGCTGAATAAGGCGGCAGCCAGACGGACCAGGCCGACAACGGCCCACAACGAGAACCGAAAGCTACCACTGGTCATTCTTGGTTCAAGCCGTTTGGGAGCACCTGGATCCGCCATGTTCGCAGCCTACTGCCGTTGATCTGGGTAGTCGCGGTCCGCTTCGTCCTGCGCATCACGCGATTGGCCGTCGAGTCATTGTTCCAACTCGACTGCACGGCATGTTCAAAGCCGTCTGCGCCGCCGCCCAGCCCGAAAGGGGAACCCTGAGTGGGACACTCACCAGCTTGATTGTGGATCCGTATCAGACACGAGCAAGAAAATGATTCGCTCGATGGGACGACCTACTGTCCGACGTTCCATAGAGGTCCCCGACCGTTGGGGGTGCGAACCTCGGGGCGTATGGATACCCACGCTTTCGGCCCCTTCCGTGTTCACCGCATCGGCTTCGGTGCGATGCAACTCCCTGGCCCCCGCGTTACAGGGCCGCCGCGCGATCATGACGAGGCTATAGGGGTGCTGCGGCGGGCGGTCGAGCTCGGCGTCAATCACATCGACACGGCTGCGCGACGAGGGCAAGATCGCCGGCGTCGGCATCTCCACCGGCACCCGCGCTCAGGTCAAGCAGGCCATCGCGCAGGCGGACATCGTCTGCGCGCAGAACGCGTTCAGCCTAGTCGACCAACGCGACGGCGACGTTCTGGATCTCTGTCACGACTCCGGTATCGCCTACGTGCCGTACTTCCCGCTCGGCTCCGCCTTCCCGGGCCTGCCGAAGGTTACGGAGAATGCTGCCGTGCGGGGCGTTGCCGAGCGAGTCGGCGCTTCGCCCGCCCAAGTCGGGCTGCGGTGGCTTCTGGCGCGCCGCGACAACGTGCTGCTGTTCCCGGGCACATCAAGACTCGCGCATCTGGAACAGAATATGAAGATCGCCGACGTCACCCTTTCCGACGACGACATCGCCGAACTTGAGAAGGGTGTCTAGGGTTCTGAACGATGGAATCGCGGAACTGGTCGGCGCCCTTGTTCTGGTCATCGACTCACCGATCAGGGGAATCGCGCAACTGGCGACGTTGTCTGAGGACATCGGACGACGTACTGGATGCCGATCCCTCACCGGGTGACCTGTCGCCCGTCACTTCTCAGGCATTGTCAACCACTAAACGATGAGGATGTACCTAAATGCCTATGAACACGGCGGCCTGGCTTGGGCCGAAGCATGCCAAACTGGAGGTCGAAACCGCTCCGTACACGCGCCCTGATGAGGACCAGATTGTGGTCAAGAACCATGCAGTGGCCGTCAACCCCGTCGATTGGATACTTCAGCTCGCCGGCAATGTCATCTACCCTGGATCAGATACCCTTTATCCTGGGCGAGGATGTCGCGGGCGAGGTCGTTGAGGTCGGGACGAGTGTCACTCGTTTCAAGGTCGGCGACCGGGTTCTCGGTCTTGCTGTGGGAGCGGATAAGGACTACAACTCCTCGGCGGAAGGCGCCTTTCAGGCCTATACCGTTCTCCTTGCCGGGTTGGCGGCGCCGGTCCCGACCACTATGCCGTACGGGAATGCCGCTGTCATTCTTTTGGGCCTGTCCACTGCTGCGTGGTCTCTTCCAAAAGGACCATTTGGCCCTTGAGTATCCCTTGGTGAACCCAACACGTACAGGTAAGACTCTTATGATCTGGGGTGGTTCGACGAGCGTTGGCAGCAATGCCATTCAGCTCGCCGTCGCCGCCGGCTACGAGGTCATCACCACTGCTTGGCCAAAAAACTACGACTACGTCATCAAGCTCGGAGCATGCCAGATCTTCGACTTCAGGAGCGCGGGCGCCGTGCAGGACATTGTCGCCGCTTTCCAGGGAAAAACGCTCGCCGGTGCGCTGGCCGTGGGGAAGGGATCTGCCGAGCGTTGTGCTGATATAGCCCAGGCCTGCGCTGGCAGGAAGGTCATCTCCATGGCCAGTACGCCGGTCTCGTTTGAAAAGCTCGCCGACAGCAGCGGCAGGGGCTTGCGGCTTCCTGCCATCCTTCTTCGGCTTGTGTCCTCGAACGTGGCGCTGCGGGTGAGGTGCCGTCGCAGGGGCATTCACACCAAGTTCATCTACGGCTCCGACTTGAAGAAAAACGAGCTCAGCAAAATCATCTACGACGACTTCCTGCCGCAGGCTCTCGCAGACGGCAGCTACATCGCAGCCCCGGACCCGTACGTCGTCGGACAGGGGCTCGAGTCCGTCCAAGCCGGGCTCGAGGCCCAACTCAAAGGCGTGTCAGCCAAGAATGTGGTCGTCTCATTATGAGCTTTTCGATGGCGCTTTGCCGTTCATCTCAAGCCGATGCAGTGTGGAAGTAGTACCCCGCCTCCAGGTTGTCAAGGAGCCCGGGGTGGGTGGGGGTCGAACCGAGCAGCTGCTGCGTGAACGCGCTCGATGCGTGGACGTTAAGAGCGAAGAAGGCGCCGATCCAGCCGAAGTGCTCGGCGGCATCCTCGGGTGCGACTGACACGACCGGAACATCCAGATGGCGGCCGATGACCTCAGCGATGTCCCGGGTCGGGATGCCCTCCTCGGCCACTGCGTGCACGACGGAGCAGGCCGGCGCCTTCTCGAGCGCCAGCCGCACCACGCGGGCGGCATCGAGTCGGTGCACTGAGGGCCAGCGATTGGATCCGTCCCCGACGTAGCCGGAGGTGCCCTTCTCGCGCGCGACGCGCACGAGAGTCGACACGAGGCCGTGGTCGCCTTCTCCGTGTACCGTCGGGGCGAATCGCAGGCTGACGGAGTGCACGCCGCGTTCGGCCTACTCGAGCGCGAGTTGCTCGCTCCCGCCGCGAGGCGCATCGGGTCCACCCATCGGAGTCGCGTCGAGCTCGGTCAGTACGCGGCCAGGAACGACGATGGCGACGCCAGATGCGAAGAGCAGCAGCCGGCCTGAGCCCTCAAGTGCCTTACCGAGCGTTTCGATGGCGGCGCGCTCCGTGCGTCCGGCGCCAGCATAGTCGGAGAAGTCGTGCTTGAAGGCGAGGTGGATGACGCCGTCGAAGCCTCCGCAGCCGACTGCAGACTGTCGAGGTCATCAAGACTGCCGCGCCACACTTCGGCGCCCGCCCTCGTTAACGCCGCAGCCGCGTCATCGGAGCGAGCCCGATGATCTGATAACCTGCGGCGATGAGTTCAGGCACGACGGCAGAGCCGATCCATCCCTTTCGCAAGCGTCCCGGTATGTACATCGGGCGGGGCACAGCAGGCCGCGCCCGTCGATAAGTCTCGATCGGTGTTTCCGGTGGCGGAGCGCGCTCCATCGACGACACGGCTTCGCGTGGAAGTATCCACCTGAGGGCATCGTCCCGCCGGCGGTTCTCCTGCGGGCACCCAGCTGTCGATGACCCCCTGCCCTACGCAGCCAGCTGCGGTCCGGCAGTCCGACGAAGCGGTATGGGTTGCCCTCCTGACCCTGCGGTGACGGCGTTGTCAGGAGATCGCGGCCTTCACCAATTCAGCAATCTGCTTCTCCACCACCGGGCTCCATTTTTCCAGCGCGTACGACACGGGCCAGATTTCGCCGGCGTCGAGGTGTGCTGCATCCTGGAACTCCAGGGTCGAGTAGCGGGTGTTGAACTTGCCCGCGTTCTTGAAGCAGAAAACGACCTTGCCGTCCTCGTTCGCGTAGGCCGGCATCCCGTACCAGGTCTTCGGCGACAGCCCCGGGGCATTCTCAGTCACCGACACGTGCACGCGCTCGGCGAGCACGCGATCTTCCGGTGCCATTTTCGCGATGCTGTCCAGGACCGCCTGCAGCCCATCCGCCTTCTTGGCGCCCTGCTTACCCTCGGCACGCAACTCCGCAGCGCGCTCCTTCATCGCGGCATGCTCCGCTACTGAGAAGCCGACGGAATCGGACTTGTCATTCTTCGTGGGCATTCTTCGCTCTCCCTTTGTGATGCGCGGTGCTGGACGCCGCCGCCTTCTGTGAACAGGCTATGCCAGGCCACGCTTGGGTGCTTCTCCATTCCTGCTCGGATCGCGGCCCCTGAGTGCACCGTTCGCCCTTGCGCTCCCGGGATGCAGCTTTGGACACACAAAGTCCAGGTGTGGGGCTTCGTCATCGCACCGCTCTGCCCCGCGTCACACGCTGCGCACCAGGTGCGGGACGCCGTCGTATCCACCGCCTTTCTCAGCCAGCCATGATCATCTCCAGGCTTTCCGGGTCCAGATGCGTATCCGGATCGTTGTATCCATTCCCTGGTGACGCGGCGACTTCGGCAGGGCTGCGCATGTCTTCCTTGAACACATGATTTGCGTTGGGCGGGAACGCGAAGGTCACGTTCGACATCCCAGCGGCGGCCTCCTGAAGCGGATCGCCGTCGGCGTGCATATCAATCTGAACGTCACTCCCGCCGATCAGCACCAGCGTGGGAATCTGGGTTTTTCCAAGCGAGTCAGTCGTGGATTCGACCCACAGCTCACGGGCGAACGCGAGGTTCGCCGGAGTCTCGAGGCTGGACAGGACCATCTTCACACTGTCGGGCAGGGCTGGATCCGGATTCATCGGCTCGCCAGCCGCGTAGCGGGCGGCAGCTTCCCGAACCTTGGGCATCAGCTCGGCCCCTCCAGGAAACTGGGCAGATTGAAGAGCCAGTTGGGACAACAGCACGTCCTGGATCGGGCGGCCGGGCGGAGCCGCGAGCACGATCCCGGCGAAGGGAACAACCTGGGTACTTGTTGCGTAGTGGAGCACATGCAGAGCGCCCTCGCTGTTGCCCAGGCCGATAACTCGTGAGGAGCCGACAAAATCCAGCCTGGACACCACCTGGACGGCCGCGGCCAGCTCGTCCAAATGCGACTGCATGCTCAGCGACCCGATGAGCTTGGGAACATTGTCCCTGGCGTGCGGGCCCGACGCCCGCTTGTCATAACGCAGAGATGCGATGCCAGCACGGGCAAACGCCTCCGCGAACAGCCGGCCGCTCCCGTTGCTGCCCGGAAGCAACGGCGAACACCAATCCCGGTCGGTGGGACCGCTGCCGGCGACAAGGACCACCGCGGGGAACGGCCCATCACCATCGGGAAGGACCACCGTGCCTTCCATCGTGATGCCATCCAACTCCCAGGAAACGTCAACAGTGCTCACCATGGTCACAGTCTCACTGCGAAGCTCCAACGGCACAAGCCTTCCGCACGCAAGCCAGGCAGGTGCACGCTCCTGCCTGGCTTGTGAATACCGCTCTTGCAAGTCCGCCGCCCAGTTCCTTCTGGGCGATACCGCATGGGACGGCCACGTTGCGAAGTCCTGACGCCGGCGCCCCCTGTATGCCCACGGCCCCGTCCACGATCATTTTATGGACACGAACAACGGCAGCAGGAAACCTTAGGAGTGCCCCGGATTCTCATGAATCAGGCACATAATGTTTATATGGAAAATCCTTTAGTCATGGTTTGGCTCCCGGTCTTAGTGCTCCTTGTAACGCTGAGCGTTTGGGGCTACAGTCTGGTCGACTTTTCCCGGACGGACGAGAGTGAAATGCGGACGTTTCCAAAAGAAGTATGGCTACTGATTCTGGTCCTCGGCAGTTTCCTTGGCGGCGTCATGTGGATCGCTGCAGGGCGACCCCAGCGCCATTAAACCCGAAAGCGCTTACCCCGAAAAGCCATAACCAACGGATCTACTCTTGCCCGCAGGAAAGCAAGGATTCCAGGACACAGAACGACGACGTGTGCCCTCGCCTTCTGGCGTCATACACGTCCCATGTACGCACAGCCTCCACGTTCCAGAGATCAGGCGCAGCTAGGACACGTTGTCATCCTGCCGCCGGGGCGGTTCAGGTGCGATGCTGTCGAGGCGTGCCCGAAGCGTCGGCACGCCCGGGCCTTGGAGGTATTCAAGGTAAGGAACGCGACCGGCCATCGTCATCACCAAGGCAACGGTTGGCCCGGTAACCAGCGATCCCGTACCCGCTGTGAAGGCCCCGTCATCTGCCCTCAGCTGGAGGCCTGCAGCGTGCGTGCGGCTGGCAACCGTGAAGTTGCGGCGTGCGTAGAACTCCGCGACGGGTGTCAATGCATCAATGCTCGGAGTATGGGGAAGCCCCAGTGCGTGGCGAATATCTTGGGCGTGCACGACAACTTCCCCCAGGTAGGCCGGAATATCGGAGGACGGTGCAATGCTGCTATTGATGACGGCGCGAAACAGGTCCAGGGTCTCGGCCGAGGTGTTACCGTGGTGCTCCTGTAGCCGGCGCTGGTTGTGCACATCTGGCCGGAAACGGGCACCGAGCATGCTGCGCAGCCACTGCCACTGGTTCAGGCTCGCCGCGGCAGTCAGATGCGCGACGACTTGCTCAACATCCCACTGCCCACATAGCGTGTCGTGATGCCACTGCTCCGGGCTGAGGCCCGCTAAGTCCTCCGCCAGAGCGGCGCGCTCAGCATGCGCGAGAGCCCAAAGGTTACCGTCAGAAGATTTTGCCATAACGCCAGTTTCCTCTATTCCGTTTTCGTGGCTTCAATTCTACGCCGCCCTTACAGATGCTTTCAGGCAGAAGTTGGCGCCTGGTTGGGGCCTTAGTCGAAGGAAGAATCATTAGGTCAGCTCACGGCGCTACCGTGATGCCGGACGGTCGGGAGCGCGCCTAGTTTAGAATCCGCCAGCTGTCCCATGGGACGAACCGTTGGCGGACGCTTCTCGACGGGTCACCTTGGAGTTAGCTCAACTTCCTTGGCGGTGCAGGATGGCCTGCATGACGAAGGTGAAGAAGAAGATCAAGTACGCAATGAAGAACAACGCGCCCAGGCAGAACCAACCAATAGCGATCCACCCAAGCACCCTGCCGGTCTTGGCATCGATTCCATAAAGCTCGGCCTTTCTGGCCTGTGATAGGGCAAGAGGGCCGAACACGATTCCAAGCGTCAGGATGCCCAGAACACCGAACAGGGTTGCATCACGGGCATGCTGAACACCTTCCATATACCAACGGAATTGCCCGAACGTCATTGGCGGTTCATCCGATGAAGGACCGGGGTAAGTCTGCGCTCCGCCGGGCGGGGTGGCTGACATGGAGTACCTTTTCTCTTCGCTCGGATGGCGGGCTCAGCGTGATTCAACGGCCGCGGGCACCAACCTGCCGCGGACATCTCGTACCGCTGGCCTTCTCGTCAATGAAGACATGCTCACCCTATGCCGCCAAGAACGAGCCGAACGCCGAACGGGGTCTTTCGCCGGACGGGTCTGACGCCGCCGGGATTTCCAGCTAGGTGCATGGGTCGGTAGTGGTTTTAGCCGTTTGATGTTCGGCGGCGTGGCAGCCGATGAATCCTGATGCCGGTAATAATTTCCTTTGAAGGAGGCGCCCCCGCCCCGAGGGATCGTTCAGCGAGGTGTGAAGAGCCGCCGTTGGCGTCCCGGGGCTGCCCCGTTGCCGGCCCCCGTTCTACATCCGCGCCAGGGAGGCCGCCCGGGTGCGGTGGCTGAAGAGCTTCATTAGGTTGTGGCACCCTGCCAGCAACTCCCACTCACGCGCTGCCTTCTCCATGCCGCGCAGGAGCACGTTTTTGCCCTGCCGGGTCTTGATCTGGCCGAAGACCGGTTCAACGATCGCTTTGCGCCGGGCATAAATTTTCTTGCCCTTCTTGGTTTTGAGTTTCCGTCCCATCCGTTCTGCCAGGCTCGCGTTGGCCGGGATCCTGCCCCGGGGCGACTCGGGAATCGGCGTACCGTGTTTCATGCGTCGGGTGGAGATGAAGAACTCGGTTGAATGAGCCGTTTCAACGTCTTTGACGTGCTCGAGGTTGGCTGCCGAGCAATACCCGGCGTCGGCACTCCACGTCGTGGGCATTGCACCTACAGAGACAGCCGTGTGTTCGATCATGGGGGCCAGCTGCTGCACATCCACGGCCACGTTGTTCAATCTGGTGGCAACAATTACCTGGTGGTCAGCATCCACGACGGCCTGGCCGTTGTAGCAGTAATGGTATGAACCATCCGCGGTTTTCATGATCCGCGCGTCCGGGTCCGTGAAGTTCCGTTGCGCCGTGGGCTTCGGCTCGGCCTTCGCAGCGGCAGTGTCGCCGGCAGCGGTGATGTCCTCGTCATCATCGCCGCGGGACCGGGCCTTCTCTTCCGCGAGCTGGCGGGCCTTGGCAGCGGCTTCTTCCTCCAGTGAGGCACGGGCCGTGGCCATCGCCGCGGCCCGGGCCCGCCTGTTCGCCAGCTCCGCGGGGAGTTCGTCCCCGCGAGTGCCCGGCCCGAAGCGGGCGTCCTCGGCCGCGTCGACGGTCTTCGCCTCTTCCATCAGGTCGCTGATCTCATCGGCCAGGACCTTCTGCTTCGCGCTCAACCGGGCATAGCTCATGGCCTTGTGCCGGGACGCGTTGGCCCGCACCTTCGTCCCGTCCAGGGCCACCCTGCCCAGGGAGACCATACCCGCGGCCCGGCACAGTTCCAGGGCCTGGAGGAACACGTTCGCCAGGGCCGCGAGGTGGCGTTCGCGGAAACGGGCGATCGAGCGGAAATCAGGGGCCTGCTGCGCGGCCAGCCACCGGAACGCGACCACATCCGTACATGCCCGCTCCAACTCCCGCGAGGAGCGGACCCCGACACAATATCCGTACAGGACGATGCGCAGCATCAGGCGCGGATCATACGGCGGCTGGCCCTTGGCCTTCGCATAGGACTTGTAGAAGCGGGCCAGGTCCAGCTCCGTGTCCACCATTTCGGCAATGAACCGGGCCAGATGGTTTTGCGGCAGCCACTCATCCAGTGACGGCGGGACCAGCATCACCGCCTCGGGTTCAAACCCCCGGAACCGCTTCCTGGCCCCGCCGTTGGCATCCATCGGCTCATCAACGGCCGGAGGCACGAGGGGCCCCACGAGCGACTCGGCGAACAAACCATCCTGGGAACCGGCATCCATACCCCAATTCTCCCAGCCCCACATCCGGCAGCCCGGCTAATCCGCCGGCGTTTTAAATAATTCGCCGGCGTTTTAAAACTAGGACGGACTACTGACCCACGCACCTAGACGCGATTTGCGCACTTTATGACACGTCAGGGCCGGGCGAACTTCACCCGTTCCTCTGCGGATAGTGCCAGAACCTGAGCGTGCCCCTAATCCAGGTTCTCAATGCATCGCACTCCTCCACTGAAATAGCGCCAATTGATGGCGCGCTGACGGCCACTTCCGCCGAAGTCATGGAAATCTGCCCCGACACCATCCGTGCGGTTTTGCCCGAACTCCCCCGGCGGGAACCGGTGCGTTGACATCGAATACCTCAATGACTCTGAAGGGCTCACCGACGTGTCCGCCCCAGCTCGTGACGCGAATCGCTTTGGAGATCGAGCCTCGGCGGCGTCCAAGTCGAGGAAGACAGGGACGCCCCCCGGCGCTGAACCAGTCAATGCTGCCAACTGCTGCTCCGGCGCCCCCACCGGCGAGACGGATAACGACGACGACGGCCGGGGCTGCGTGGATCAGGGCACCTATGCCGATGATGCCGGCCGCAATCAGCACGCCATCATCAGACAGACCAGGGAGTTTCGAAATGCAGACCGGGCACGGTTCCCCGAAAGAGGAGTCAAACACGGCGGTTGGACTCAATCCCCTGTTCAGCAGGCCGGGCGAGGCGACGGAGTTTCCCCGGTTCGTCCTTCCGGACGGAGAGTCCCTGCCGGAGACCGCCTATCAGGTGGTCCACGACGAGTCCATGCTAGACGGCAATGCCCGGCTGAACCTGGCCACGTTTGTTGGCACGTGGATGGACGAGCCGGCAAAGCGGCTCTACGCCGAAGCCGCGGACAAGAACATGATCGATAAGGATGAATATCCCCAGACCGCGGCCATTGAGACCCGCTGCTGGCGGATGCTGGCCGATCTTTGGAACGCGCCGGACCCGCCCGAGGCCATCGGCACGTCCACGATCGGTTCATCCGAGGCGTGCTTGCTCGGCGGGCTGGCGCTCAAGCGGCGCTGGCAGCATCTCCGGAAGGCAGCGGGGAAGCCGGCAGACCGACCAAATCTGGTGCTCAGTTCCGCCGTGCAGGTGTGCTCGGAAAAGTTCTGCAATTACTGGGATGTCGAGGCGCGCTTCGTCCCCCTTTCGCAGGAGCAGCGGGTCTTCGATGGCCACGACCTGGACCGGTATGTGGATGAGAACACCATCGGCGTGGTGGCCATCACGGGCGTCACCTACACCGGCCTGTACGAGCCAGTCCAGCAGATCGCGGCGGCGCTGGACGCGATCCAGGCACGCACTGGGCTGGACGTCCCGATCCACGTGGACGGCGCATCGGGTGCGATGATCGCGCCGTTTCTGCAGCCGCAGATCGAATGGGACTTCCGGCTCAAACGCGTTGCCTCCATCAACACCTCCGGCCACGAGTATGGCCTGGTGTATCCAGGACTGGGCTGGATTGTCTGGCGCAGCGAGGACCGGCTGCCCGAAGACCTGGTGTTCAAGGTCAGCTACCTGGGCGGGGACATGCCCACCTTTGCCTTGAACTTTTCCCGCCCCGGGGCCCAGGTGCTGATGCAGTATTACCTCTTCCTCAGGCTCGGCTTCGAGGGGTACCGGACGTGCAGTCCGCCTCAAGGGACGTGGCCCTCTATCTATCAGGTGAGATCTGCAGCATGGCGCCCTTCCAGCTTTGGAGCGACGGCTCTGACATCCCCGTCTTCGCCTGGCAGCTCAAGGACGGATACACCGTCATACTGGAACCTGCACCACCTTTCCGAACGGCTGCGCATGAGCGGCTGGCTGGTGCCGGCCTATCCGATGCCGGATGCCCTTTCCGTCATCACGGTCCAACGGATCGTCGTCCGGAACGGCTTCACGCGCGACCTTGCCGGCAGTTTCCTGGCCGACCTACAAAAGGCGGTCGCCTACCTCGACGCGATGGACGGAACGATGCCGGCAACAGGCCACAGCGCCGCGTTCCACCACTGACTGCCAGAGAAAGGGAGGCCAATGATGTGCCGGTTGTTTGGTATGCACGCAGGCACCACCCCCGCTAAAGCGCCCTTTTGGCTGCTGAAGGCCCCGGACAGCCTGAGCGTGCAGAGTCACCGGGAGCCCGACGGCACCGGCATCGGCGTGTTCGACCGCGATGGGTCCCCACAGGTGACCAAACCGCCGATGGCGGCCTGGCAGGATCGCGTTTTTGCCCGGGCCGCACGGGAGCTGGAAGGCACCACCTTCCTCGCCCACGTCCGCTACGCGAGCACGGGAGCACACACCTCGGTCAACACGCATCCCTTCGAACAGGACGGACGCCTGTCCGCCCATAACGGTGCCTTTGGGGGGCCTGAAGTCCTTGATGGCAGACTCGACGAGCTCGGCAGCCGGGACCTGGTCCTCGGGCAGACCGACAGCGAACGCAAGTTTGCGCTCATCGCCGCCGAGACACGGCGCCACGGCGGCGACGTCGCGGCCGCGATCCAGGAGGCCGTGGCCTGGATCGCGGAGAATCTGCCGGTCTACAGCCTGAACCTGATAGTGGCATTCGGTACCGAGATGTGGACGCTTCGATACCCTGCCACGCATGAACTCTATGTCCTGGCGCGGACCGCCGGCGGGCACACTGGGGGCGCGCATTTGGAGGCCAAGAGCCACCGGATCCAGGTCCACAGCCGGGCCTTGGCGGAACGGCCGGCCGTCATCGTCGCTACCTAGTGTAGCGTGTCGTTGATTCCTTTGGGTCTGATTGTTTGTCAGACTTGATCCATGGTTTATCTGGCAAAGGCACTTCAGTTGCGCGACGGGGACCGGGGCGCCCTGGAAGCGTTGACTCGTGGGAATTCTTCCACTGCGACGTTGGCGTTGCGGGCGCGCACGGTTTTGTTGGCTGCTGACGGGATGCCGAATGTCCAGATTGAGAAGATCACCGGGTTTTCGGCGCCCACGGTTTTGAAGTGGCGCAACCGCTATGCCGAGGGCGGGATCGAGGCCCTGTCCGATGTCCAGCGCCCGGGCCGGGAGCGGGAGATCGACGAACTCGCCCTGATTGCCGACACCCTGACCAATGACGGGAACCCGCCGGCGGAGCTGGGGATCTCGCACTGGTCCGCGCGCATCATGGCCGAACGCCACGGAATCTCTTTTTCGTCCGTGGCCCGAATCTGGCGCCGTTGGAAGATCCAGCCGCATCGGATCGAGACGTTTAAATTCTCCACCGACCCGGCCCTGGAGTCCAAGCTCCGGGACGTGGTGGGCCTGTACATGTCCCCGCCGGAAAACGCGGTGGTGGTGAGCATTGATGAGAAGACCCAAATCCAGGCACTGTCCCGCACCGGCCCGGACCAGCCGCTGTCCCGACCCACCCGCTGCAGCAGACGCACGACTACAAGCGCAACGGCACCACCACCTTGTTCGCCGCCTTGGAGGTTCTCACCGGCAAACTCAGCGCGAACGCCTTCTACCCAAAGCACACCAACATCGAGTTCGTCGATTTCCTGGGCCGGGTCGCCCACGCCCACCCCGGGGTTGAGCTGCATGTCATCTGCGACAACTATGCGACCCATAAGCACCAGAACGTGAAGGACTGGCTGGCCGAAAACCCGCGCGTGAGCCTGCATTTCACCCCGACCAGCTGTTCCTGGCTGAACATGGTGGAGATCTTCTTCGGGATCATCACCCGCCAGTGCCTCAAACGCGGAGCATTCAGCTCCGTGAAAGAGCTGGAGGAAACCATGGAACGCTACATCGAGAACTACAACCAGGACGCCAAACCATTCACCTGGACCAAGTCAGCGGAGTATCTCCTGGGCAAGATGAAACGCAAACAAACCATTAACACGGAACACTAGCGGATGGATCAGGACCCGGGCTGGCGGCTGTTGGAAGCAGGTGAACTGCTCCACATCGACTCGCAACTGCGCCGACACAGTACCTATCCCGTGGGTGGCTGGGCCGGCACATCCGCTCGCTCTGGCGGACCTGGACCCGGTCGCTGCGGCGTCCCAGCATCCGTAGCCGGTGCGCTCACAGAACACCCCGTCGTGTCCTTGCCGGGGCCGTTCAGGTGCGGCTCCACTGAATGACCGCCTTCCCGTCCCTAACGGGCCGCGGCCGCTATGGATCCTGTAGCTGCCCAGCTAGCGAGCAGCCGCAGTCGCTCAGCGCTGGGCGAGCCGGGCTCGGCGGTGTAGATCATGAGGACGAACCCTGGGTCGGCAGTAATGTTGAGTTCTTCGTAGGCGAGAGTGAGCTCGCCGACGACGGGGTGGTTAAATCGTTTTGTGCCAGACCCGCGGGTCCGGACGTCGTGCGCTCCCCACAGCTGCCGGAATGTGTCGCTGCGCGTAGACAGCTCGCCAACGAGGTCGTGGAGCACTTTGTCATTGGGGTCGCGGCCGGCTTCGGTGCGCATGATCGCTACGCACATTTCAGCGAAGAGCTCCCAATCAGTATAAAAATCGCGGGATGCAGGGTCGAGGAACTGGAATCGGGCCACGTTCGGAGTGCGACCGCCGTCGCCGATGAGGGGCGAATAGAAGGTCCGGCCGAGCTCGTTCGTGGCAAGGAGGTCCTGGTGTTGGTCGCGCACGAACGCTACGCCGTCAGTGATCGTACTGAGCACCCAGTGAAGACTCGGACGACTTATGGCGTTTTTCGTGGAGCGTCGGCGGGGACGCCCGGATAGCGGAATACCGTCGGCCGCACGGGCCAGGTCGAAGAGGTGGGTACGCTCCGTGTCATCGAGGTTGAGGGCGCGAGTGTCGCAACTTCCGTGCGGCGAAGCCCGGCAACGCGTCTGTTCGACGAACTCGGTGCGCTACCGGATACCAGCACGGCCGAGGAAGTCGTCCCCTTCATTATCGTCGGAGCCGAACCAGGAGCACGCCATTGAACGCCTCACCAACGCGATTTGCACCCAACTGCAATGCCTTTGACGCGCCGTTCACCACTTCTGTGGAAATGACAACTGCACGCTTCAGCTGACTGTGCCGTCCCGCCAATGGTTCCTGGGTCGCGGCCGATCGCACCCGGCCGCCTGCGACGTAAATACCGTTGTCGATCTGTGCCATGGCGTACTTTATTCCTTGCAGCCCAACCGTGCGCAACCTCTCAGATGTTTGTTGCCGGCGCATCAGGACCGTAGAGGGTTCTCATTCGCCAGCCTCCTCGAGTGCCGCTTCTGCTCTTTCGGGGCTGCCTTCGGCGAGGCCGCGGCGGGATGCGAGACACATCACGAGACCGACCAGAAGCAGGGCGACCTCGGTGATCGTCAGCGCCCAGATGATGCCGCCGAGCCCGAACCATAGGTCTCCGAGGAACACGACTGGGATGAACAAGACACCTTGCGTCACCGACATCACGGTTGCCGCCAGGGCGCGTCCCGTGGCCTGGAATAGCGTGGACGAATGCCCTCCGAACGGGACAGGGCCCGGCTTCATCCGCCGGCCCTATCGTCTCTCTCCCGACGATCGACCATTGAACGCTGCCGCAACGACACCGATCACCGGCCGCCGCGCCGCCGCAGAAACGGGGGCTGGAAGGGGGTGAAAAGTGAAATATCCGTCGCAAAGGTCTGCTGCTCGGGCTGCACGGTTCAGAGATTGCTGATTGCCAGGTGAACCCCACAGATCCCCTCGCCTACGACGACGTGCACGCAACCGTGGTCGACGCACTCCGTTAGGACCTATCCGGCGAGGCCCTCGACCATGCCGCCCACGAAGTTCCGCAGCGACTCCGGGATACCTGTCGATGGTTCCTTTCGTTATTGAATGACGGAAGCGGTCCCAGAGACCACTATTCCGCCTGTCGCGGGGATATCGACAGCAAGGATACTTGGCCGCCCGACATGTCGGCCCTGGTGAATAGTGATTCGGGCCGGCACCCCGACCAGATGGAGCGCACGAAGGTATCCACCAACGGACGCCGCTGCGGATCCGGTGGCAGGATCCTCGCTCATCGTTCCAACAGGGAAAAGATTGCACGCCTCGAATTCCAAGGGGCTGATTGCATACAGCGTGGTCACTGTGCCCGCCCATCCCCGTTCATCCATCAGTGCTCGCATAGCATCCGGGTCGAAGGTGAAACTGTCGAAAGCAGAACGCTCTGCGAAGACGATCACGGGGTGAATGTTGCCGGCGAACGAGAGCCGCGGCGGGTAATGCGGGTGCAAATCTGCGGCAACGATACCCAAGAGTGTCATCAGGCGCTGAAGCACTGGCTCCTCCATCGACTCGACGCGCGGCTCGACGCTGGTGAAGGAAGCCATGGTGCCGGCAGCGGTTCGCTGAGTCTCGATCTTCACCTCACCGATCGGCGTCTCGAAGAGGAAAGTTTCGGCTTCACCGCGATTAGCCAGTGCGACGGCGGTCGCTATCGTGGCATGGCCGCAAAACGGCACTTCGGCCGTTGGGGAGAAGTAACGGATTCCAACGCGAGATGGCACGAGCGACGTGGCCGGCCGAGTGACGAATGCCGTCTCGGCATAGCCGATGTCCGTGGCGATCTGCTGCATCTCCGAGGTGGACAGGGCACTCGCGTCAAGCACAACGCCGGCGGGGTTTCCTCCGGACGGTTCGGAAGCAAAGGCCGTCAATCGCAACACCGTAGTTCCCTCGTCCATGTCCGCAATTCTAGGGCACCGGTATGACCACCCCCACTGCCGTCGGTTCGTGGCAGTCGACGGCGTCGATGGCGTCGATGGCGGCGGTAAGACTTCCTTCGCCGCCAACCGGGTAGCCAAGATCCAGGACAGACCCGGGATCGTCATGCACGCCGACGACTTTCTGAACCCCTCGCCAGGCAGGCGGGCCAAAGGATGCGCGTCACCGAAAGGCTCTGGGAGGACACTGACAGCTATGCCGTTTCTTGGCTAGGCTCGTGGGGTGTCTACCGGTTGGAATCCCCAAGTGATCGTACTGAACGGCGGGTCGAGCTCCGGCAAGTCCTCAATTGCCAGAGCGCTTCAGGAAATCCTCCCGGGCATCTGGTTGACGTTTGGCGTCGACACGTTCATCGATGCACTTCCTGGTGGGGGTAACAGCCCGAACGCAGGAATTACCTATGAGCAGGGCGGCACGATTGCTTTTAGCACTGCGCATCGCGCCTTGGAGCGCAGCTGGTATTCCGGACTCAGCGCTATGGCCCGGGCAGGGGCCCATTTGATCCTTGATGAGGTCTTCCTCTCCGGGGGCGCTGGACAGGAGCGTGTGCGGTCAACGTTCGGCGAAGCGGACCTGATCTGGGTGGGAGTGCACTGCGAGCCGGACGTCGCCGCATCCCGCGAGGCACAGCGCCTTGACCGTGTGGAAGGAATGGCGCGACAGCAAGCACTGAGCGTGCACGCCGGGATGGTCTATGACGTAGAGGTCGACACCACATATCGCTCAACCGATGAGTGCGCACGTGAGCTCGCGGGCCAGCTCTCGCTCGATGCTCTGCCCCGTTGAGGGATCCTCTGCTGCTTCGCAGGGACGCCCACGCTCCCCCTGACTTCCAGATCGAGGGAATCCCCACGGATTGACTCACTTCGGACCGCTGCCCGGCGGACCGCTGAGCACCGTGGGGACGTACTCAAGCAGCTGGAGCCGACCGTCGAAGGTCCTGCTGTCCACCATCTCAAGAGAAACACCCGGATAGCCGTCGTAGATCCGCTCCCGCCCGGTGCGCCCCGTGATCACCGGGAAGACGACCAGCCGGAACCGGTCCACGAGGCCCGCGGTCAGCAGCGACCGGCAGAGGCTGAGGCTGCCGAGGGTACTCAGGGGCCCGGTCCCGGTCCGTTTCATCTCGGTCACGGCCTCGACTGCGTCCCCGGTGACCAGCTCCGAGTTCGGCCAGGTCAGGGGCGCCTGCAGGGTGGAGGAGAAGATGACCTTGGGCACGGCGGCAAGGCCGGTCAGGCTGGCCCCCTCATCCTCGGAGAATCCCGAGCCCCCGGCCGCGGCCTTCTCCGACATGCCGGACATCAGCCGATAGGTGTTCGCCCCCAGGAGAATGGTGTAGTCCTTCTCCCCCTCCTGCTCGAGCCAGGCCAGGTATTCCGGCCCCTCCAGACCCCACCAGCCGGGCCACCCCTCGGCCGAGGCATACCCGTCCAGTGAGATGATCAGGTCGACCAGCAGGTCTGCTGATGACGTCTCTGCAGTTATCTCGCCCATCGCCGTCTCCTCGATCTGATCGACGCCAGTCGTCGCTGGGCCCCTCAGCCAGGGACGGCCGGTTCCCGTCCGGGTCGAACCACACCATGCCTCGCTCCCAGTCCTTGACCGGCACCATGCTGGACAGGTGCGTCATCGACCCCTTGCCGGCATGGTACCCCCGGAGCGATCAGACATCAACGTTCGAGGTCGCGTCGACTCATCAAAGATGCCCGCGTAGCTTGCACAGCTATATCCGCACGGGTTTTCCGATACGGACAGGTCGGCGCTGTGTTTGCGGCGCTGGACTTTCATTGATGCGAGGGGCTCAGTCGTGCAGGATAACTTGCTAGAGATTGTGGTCCTGCCATTTCCCGTGAATCTGCAAGTATCGAGGCGCCACCCCGATGTACCGTAAGCCCGCCTTCGTTAGCACCCGCTGCGAGCGAACATCGTGCAAGAGAGTACTCACTTCTATGTGGTGCAGTCCGCGATTCAAACATCAGCCAACGTTACTCGCGATCGTCGTTACCTTTATCAATCGGAAATTGATGCAGCGATATCCAGCGGACTTGAAGTTGTCGACAATGGGACCTGCGCGCCTTGCCGGCTTGTACGCTGGCGTCATGGCACCACTGGCGAACGAGCCATCGAAGAAGGACTCACGGCCATGGCCTGCGGATTCGCTCGAGGGGATGCCGCCGAAAAACGGCGGTTCATCGTCTGGTGGCTCGTCTTCTCCTGTGTGTTGTATCAGGTCGTCGCATTTCCTTTGAAGCTTATTGGCGTCCCATGGTTCTGGGCGGTGTTTCTTGCATTCCTCATCTTCTTCGTCGTCGCTATCCCGGTCATCAGGGCTGCGCGAAGTGGACATCGCGAGCTCCACCCCGCAAAGGACGACGACCCTCCCGAACATGAGGCACCAAGGTGTACCGCTCCCGACGCCTAACCAGCAGCAAGGCCACACAACAAACGATGCAGTGATCGATTCCTTGGACGTTTAGCCGGCTGGCGTCGGCCACGCATGACGGAGCCCGACGACGATGCCTGGACCGCCGACGTCGAACCGGAATCGCTACGTTCGGCAACCGTGAGCGCAACGAGATCCTGCGATAACTTGCTGCCCATGGGCCTGCCTACGAATCCGCATGAATAGGGAGTTGCAGATAAGAGGCGTGTTCGCCACCGGTGTGGATGACGTGCTGCCCTCTGTTGGCGCCGACGTATTCCTCGATTCCCGGCATCATCGTCCCCAGGAGGTTACGGGAGCTGATGACGAAGCGGAGCTGTTCGCCGGGATGGAAGGCGAGACCGATAGGGAGCAGCTCGACGTCGATTTCGACGATCTCGCCGGTCGAAAGCTTCTCGACTCGGTCAAAGGTGTGAGCGGGCACGTCGTCGGTCGACAGGGTCTCGTCGAGGTGACGGGTGGAGACGCGCAGGCGTCCATCCGATCCCTTGTAGCGCAGGATGGTCGCTCCGTGATCGGTGAGGTCGTGGGCCATTGGGCTCTGGTTGGGCACGGTGAAAGCCTGCAGCGGTGTTCCCCATTTATCGAGCTTCTGCACGAGCACGAACAGGTCCATGTCGTCGTAGCCCCGGGCTTCGACCCAGAGGTGAGCCTTCGGGTAGCCGACGAGCACAGTCTCCTGCTCGAATCGCGTGATGAACGACACCGCGGTCGGATTGGAGTCGACGGCATAGGTCACCGGCACCTCGCCCGCAGGCGCTTCGGCGGCCAGGGCCCGCGAGCGTCCGTCGAGGTAGTACTTCGTCGACGTGACATCTTTCGGGGGGAACTGGTCCGCGGCGACATTGACCCGGTCGCCGCCCTCGAGATCGAGCAAGGCGTAGCGGACGCGTGGCGTCTGCTCCCATCCGTTGTCCTCGTCCCTGAGGAATCGGTCGAAGAAGCGACGGAGGTCTTCCTGGTTCATCTCATCGTAGTAGTCGGGCCACTCCTGGCTGTTGTGCACGCGCAGCCATTTATCGTCAGAGGCGATGCGCCGCCAGGCGCGGAACGTCCCCGCGGTGTGCAGCGTGTTGGAGTAGCTGGCGACGACGTAGGCAGGCACGTCGATCCGGTCGAAGTCGGGGATCTTGTTCTCCCACAGGTCGCCCATGAGCGGGTAGCGCTCGGCCTCCGCGAGGATGTCCTCTTTCCGGCCCTTGCCGAAGAAGCTGCCGGTTTGCAGCTGGCGCGCGAATCCGGTGTCCGGCATCCCTCCCCGCCTGACCAGGTCGCGGTAGATGTCGCTCACGCCCTCCCATGGGTTGATGGCGGCGAGGTGCGGCGGCTGCTCGGCCGCTGCGAACCACTGCGTGGCCGCCAGGTATGACGTTCCGCTCATCCCGACCCTGCCGCTGCACCACTGCTGCTCGGCCAGCCACTCGATGATGTCGTAGCAGTCGCGACCGTCCTGACGATCCCACAACACGCTGTCACCGTCGGAGTCGACAACACCGCGGATGTCCGGATTGCAGATCGCATATCCCTGCGCGCACCAGAAGGCCGGGTCGGGGCCTTCGAATTTCTCCAAACCCGAGACGACACTGTTGTCCAGGCCGACGAGGCCGAAGATGCCCATCACGCTCGGCGAGGTGCCCTGGCCCTTGCCATAGGGGCTGTACGCCACGATCACGGGCACCTTCTCGCTGCCGGCCGGACGGAACACGTCGACGTGGATCCTCACGCCGTCGCGGAGCGTAACGGCGACGTCCCTTTCGAAGACGATGTCGACCGGCAGCGAGCGGAACTGCGGCGCGATCTGAAAACCGGCCTCGAGAGTTCGCGTTCCCGGATCGAACTCCGTCAGCAAGCCGGTCCTGGCCGCCGGCAGCGGGCCGGACGGCAGATAGATCTTCTTCTCATCGCTCATGAGAGTTCCTTCTCTTTCCTGGTCCGAAGACCGGTTCTCGCGTCAGTGCGGGCGTACGTCTTTTGGCCAGCTCAACGCCGCTTGAGTTATTTTATGGAACCGGCGAAAACCGGTCGAGTGTGGTGATCCCGGCGAACTGGTGCGGGCGAATGCCGGCCATCAGTCGTCCGTAGTTCTCGGACAACGCCTCGAGGTTGAGCGCTCCGTGCAGCGTGATGATCCGGGCATCACGCCAGGAACGCTGAATGGGCTCGAAGTCCATGATCGCCGTGGACCCGGAGTTGCGCTGCAGAAGCTCGATCGCCTCTGCACACCACTTGGCTGCGTAGGCCGTCTCGACAAGGACTCTGGCCCTGAACAGTTGCATGTACCCGGGGTCGGCCGGCGTGCCTGCTGCAGCGAGTTCGCCCAGTCGATCGGTCTCGTCGGCATTGGCCCGCGTCATCAACGTCGCGGACTGGATCTTGGAATGGACCTCCGCGAGCATCAGGTGCGTGAGGGGCGCTTCCAACTGGTTCTTGTACGTTGTCCCACGGATGGGGCGCCCGGCCGGGCGCTCGAGGAAACGCTCGAGCGCGCCTTGGGCGATGCCGATCGACATTCCCGCCATCAGGCTGAAGGACCAGCCGAGCGATGGCGCCTTCCAGAGGGATCCCGCCAGGCCGCTGTCGATTGCCCCCGAGGTGATCTTGCGGAAGTCGACGCCCCGATAGTCCGGGACGAACAGTTCCTCGCCCTTGAGCGTGACGGAGACGCTTCCGGTGCCGCGCATGCCGGCGACGTGCCAGTCGTCGAGGAACGTGAGCTCGTCGCGTGGCACCTGCACGCCGACCAGATAGGGTCCGTCGGCACCTTCGGCGATGCATCCGAGGTTGGTGAAGGGCGCCCAAAGGGACGCGGTCGCAAAGGTCCAGGGGCCGCCGGTGATGATCCAGCCACCCTGGACCTGCTTCGCGCGCCCGCGAGACGCCGGAAAATGGCTCGAGCCGGCAACCCGGGGTCCGACCCACTCCGGTCCGAAGACCTCCTCCAGCACTCGGGGGCCCGAGCCGGCCGGGATCCAGTCTGTCAACGCTCCGGCCCACACGACCCATCCGCACGAACCGTCCCACTTCGAAACTTCGGTCACGACGTCGAGCTGCTGTCTCACGGAAAGCTCAGCACCGCCGAACTCGGCAGGGCTGGCGATGGTAAAGGCGGCGGTGGCATCCAGATCGGCTATCGTCGCGTCCGAGAGTCGCGCGGCACGTTCTGCCTCCGGGGCGCACTCCCGCAGGGACGGTCCGATGGCGCGCACTTTTTCAAGGATCGTTCCGAGCCGCTCGGCGGTGGTTGTGGTCGGGTCCATCATGGTTAGTTCCTCGATTCGTTCTGCGGCACTATGGGCAACTGCACGTAGCTGGGGTGGTCTGGGCCGGTGTGAACGGTGTTCGTCGCCCCGGCGTGATAGCTCTCGTCGTAGGCACGGGAGGGAATTCCGGCCGGCGAGTACGGTTGGATGTCGACCCTGAGCCGGCAGCCCCGGCGGATCACCGCACTGCTCGGATGGAGGCCGACCTCGACGAAAACGACCTCGCCACCCTCAAGCGGCCGGTAGTCCGCCTCGAGGTGCGTCTGGACCGGCCAGTAGTCCGTCGACCGCTCCTCGTCGATCGTGCGATGCGACACTTTGAGCAGACCGTGCCCGGTTGGGTGGATGTTCGCTGGATCGATGGGAGGCACGAGCGACTCGTACCGGATTTCGCGATCCTGCTCGTCGAGCACTCTCAATGACACGTAAACATCCATGTCAGTGCTCGTCGACGACACCCACAGGCCCGCCTTCATGTAGCCGGCGAGCACCATGTCTTCCGCCATCGGTTCGCTGATAAACGAGACACCCGTCGCCCAGCGCGCGGTGCCCCCGACATAGCCGGTCGGGGCCGGGATGGGATGCCCCCGGTCGAGCGCGGCGTCGTAGCCCGCCGATGCCTTGGTGGTCGGGATGGACGCGCTGATTCGCCGGAAGTCGTTGCGGCGGCCGTCGCCTGTCCAGTCCGACGGCGTCGCGTCGAGGTACCAGCGCGGGTAGGTCGTGCGCGCTAGTGGCCATTCATTCTCTTCGAGCACATAGTGCCCACCGTTTCCGCTACGGACCTGCACCCGCACGGGTGCGCCATCCATCACCCCGTTATCCTCGCCCTTCAGCCAATGGCCGAAGAAGGCCAGGTGGTCGGCGATCGTCGAGCTCTTGTAGCTGTACGGAAACCACGCGTCGACAAAATCGAACTTCTTCGATTGCACGCCGGTCGAGCGGATAAAGGTCTCACTGCTGCCGAGCTGGTGAATGACGATCCCGGTCTGTGGACCGACTATCCAGACCGGCGCCGTCGCCTTCTCCAGCTCGGGACGCATGAATATGGAGCCATTCGGACCGTATGCCGCCGGATCGTTGAACGGCGTAGCCAGCATGCGGGCCAGCCAATCGGTCTCCTGCCGCCTTCCGTTGTAGTTTTGATAACCGCAGGGCGATCGCGCTATACGAATCACTTGGTTTCGTGCGGTACGGTGCACTACCTCGTTTCGTCGCTGTAGGAGCCGTTCGGTACGACAAATATCTTTATGCACTGGACCTGCGCGACAACCTATCTACTCCTCTCGCTTCCTCGCCCTGACCCTACTGGATGGCCGTGATGACGAGCCACGCCCGGACGCCAGGCCATCGGAGGAGCCTATCCCGCAGGGCGTTCCCGTCTGGGACGCCGCCGATTCGGAGCCTCAACGTCGCCCCGTTGGTTTCAGCCGCTCCGTCGGCCGAGCCTCATACGGGAAACTTGCGGAGGGGAGAGGGAGCCCGGAGTTGACTCTGACCCCAAGGGCAGGGTTTAACGTGAGAGCAGGAGGTAATAATGCGCATAGGTGAGTTGGCCGAGCGGGCCCAGGTCTCGATCAAAGCAGTGCGCTATTACGGCTCTTGTGACATATCCGTGGGCGTGACCTGCGCGCCTTAACGACCACACGCCGCTTTCTACCTAGGATTTTTGACTGTCAAAGGTACAAAAATCGAGGTTGGAAAACGGCGTGCAGAAATCAAGCATATGGTGCACCCTGCTGGGTGTCGAAAAAACGATTGTCCGGGGTCTGGATTTCGAGGAGGACACCGGTGTTTTCATCGCCTTGGTGAGCCCCATGAAGTCCATGCGCAACCGGTGCGGGATCTGTTCCAGGCGGTGCCGCCGATACGACCGCGGCGGTGGTCCCAGGAGATGGCGGACCCTGGATCTGGGAACCATCGAAACCTACCTGGTCGCCGAATCACCGCGGGTGCGCTGCCCCGAGCACGGGGTCACCGTCGCCGCCGTCCCGTGGGCCCGGCACCAGGCTGGCCACACCAGGATCTTTGACCAGCAGATCGCCTGGCTGGCCACCCAGACTTCCAAGAGCGCTGTCACCCAGTTGATGCGCATCGCCTGGCGCACCGTGGGCTCGATCATCGATCGGGTTTGGAAAGACACCGCCGCGACCTTCGACCCGTTCGCGAACCTGACACGCATTGGCATTGACGAGATCTCTTACAAGCGCGGACACAAGTACCTCACCGTGGTCGTGGACCATGATTCGGGCCGGCTCATCTGGGCCTCGCCGGGACGGGACAAGGCCACCCTGGGCAAGTTCTTCGACGCTCTGGGGGACGAACGGTGCACCGAGATCACGCATGTATCCGCGGATGCGGCCGAGTGGATCGCCACCGTCGTGGCCGCGCGCTGCCCCCAAGCGGTCCGCGTGGCCGACCCGTTCCACATCGTCATGTGGGCCACCGACGCCCTGGATGCAGAGCGGCGCACCGCCTGGAACCGGGCACGGAAAGCGGCCCGGGAGAACGAACCGGCCCGTGGCCGCGGACGACCACCCAAGGTCGCGCCGGAGAGGCCCGACAGTGAGCGGGCCACCAAGCTGAAGAACAGCCGCTACGCACTCTGGAAGAACCCCGAGGACCTCACCGAAAAGCAGCAGGCGAAGCTGTCCTGGATCGTGCAGACCGACCCCGTCCTGGGCCGGGCCTACTACTTGAAGGAAGGGCTGCGCACGGTCTTCAAGCTCCCTTATGCCGAAGCCGTGGTGGCCCTGGACCGATGGGTGTCCTGGGCCAGGAGATCCAGGATCCCCTCCTTCGTGAAACTCCAAAAGGCCATCGTCAAGCACCGCGACAGCATCCTGGCATCCATCGAACACGGGCTGTCGAACGGACGGATTGAATCCATGAATACGAAGATCAGGCTGATCACCCGGGTGGCGTTCGGGTTCAAGTCCCCCGAGGCCCTGATCAGCCTGGCCATGCTCAGCCTGGGTGGCCGTAAACCGGTGCTCCCGGGACGGAAATGACCCACGGATGTGTCAGGAGAGCCGCTATTACGAGCAGTTACGCCTGGTGCAGCCGGGCCGTCTGTCCAATGGGTACGGCGACTACTCTGATCAGGATTTACGGGTGATCAGTGAAATACGTGCGTTGTCCGGGCTCGGAATCAATCCCGCTCGTGCTGCACCGTTTATCGAATGCCTGGATGCAGGGCACCAGCACAGTGACGAGTGCCCGGCATCCCTGGCTGCCTACCGAGACGGCATTGCAGAGTTGGTCGGACAATCGAATCCCTTGCCTCCTGGCGCGAGCACCTGGTCGAAAGGCTGCACCAGGGCGCGTACCGCACCTTTAGAACGGAGAGCACCACCGTGATCGACTACTCCAAGGTCCTTCCCGATAATCTTCCCGCCCCAGTGGACGACGGAGCCGCCGACCATCTGGTCGGGCTTGCAATGCCGAAGCTGACGTTGTCCGCCACCGCCGGCCGCAAGGTCAATCTCGCCGACCTCGGAAGCGGCCGGACGGTTATTTACTTGTATCCGCTAACAGGTGTCCCGGGGACAGATCTACCCGATGGTTGGGATGCTATTCCGGGTGCCCGCGGATGTTCCACAGAGGCGTGCGATTTCCGGGACCACTTCATGGTGCTGGGGGACGCCGGAGTGGAAAATGTTTTTGGGATGTCCAGCCAGGACACGTACTACCAACACGAGGTCGTCGACCGGCTGGGTCTGCCCTTCCCAATGCTGTCCGACCCCACCTTTGCTCTCGCGGACGCGCTGACGCTGCCAACCTTCGCGGCGCCGGGTTAAGACCGGCTCTACGCACGCCTGACGCTGGTGATAAAGGACGGCGTCATCGAGCACGTGTTTTATCCGATCTTCCCGCCCAACACCCATGCCCAACGGGTCCTGGATTGGTTGCAGCCATGACCGTGCCAGTGGCCCGATCCGCAGCTGTCCCGCCATGGATGCTGGCCGTGGCTGCCATGTTGTTCGTGCAGCTAAGTTCCGCCTTGTCGGTGTCCCCCCTTACCGGAGCCGCTGGCGGCATGGGGCGGGTGATCGCGACCGAGCTCGCCCGCGCCGGCGCCACCGTCGTCGCGCTCACCCGCACCGCCAGCAGCGGGGACCAGCTCGTTCGGGAGATCGTGGCGGGGACCGACAGCCGGCGGGTCCAGATCGTCGTCGCGGACCTCGCCGTCCAAGCGGACGTTCGCCGCGCCGCCGCGGAGGTGGCTGCCCACCACCAGGCTGTGCACCTGCTCGTCAACAACGCCGGAGCGCATTACCGCCATCACCAGATCAGCCCGGACGGCATCGAGATGAACCTGGCAGTGAACCACCTTGCTGGCTTCCTGCTCACCGAACAACTGCTGCCTCTGCTTCGAGCCGGGTCCCCCTCCCGCGTCATCAACGTCGTTTCCGCCGCCATGGCCGACACCCGCCAGATCAAGCTCCGCCGACGGCCCCGACCCGTAACGCTGGAGGCCACCGATCTCCGAGCTCCGCAGCGCCTTAGCGCCGAGCAGGGCTACGATCCGTTCACCGCCTACGCCCGGGCCAAGCTGCTGACCCTCATGTGCGGCTACGTGCTCGCGGAGCGGCTCCGTGCTGACCGCGTCACCGTCAACGCCGTCCACCCCGGCCTGGTCGCCACCGACCTCATCGGCGACGTCGCCCCGGCAGCGTTCCGGCCGTTTCTGGGACTGCTCCAAGGCGCTTTGCTCACCCCGGAACAGGGAGCCGCCAGCCCGTTGCACCTGGCCGTCGATCCCCAGCTGCAACAGGTCACCGGCGCCTACTACGAGCGCACCCGCCCGCGCCGCTCCCCTCCGATCTCCTACCACCGCGACCTACAGCAACTGGCCTGGACCGCCAGCCAGACCCTGACCGGGCCACAGCCTTCCCCGTCTGACATGGGGACCCTCTAAGTCTTAATCCACCGATGAACGACCTGCCGTTACATAGCTTGCGGACACGAGCCGTGCGACAGGTGCTTCTGCTCGAGCCCGGGGCCGACCGGGGAGTGTCTCGTGGACAGCACCGGGGGCCCCAGCCGGGGACTGGGCCGCAGCATGGCCGGCCACCTCAGGTGTCATTTTCGTAAGACGACTGCATCACCGTCAGAAGTCGTCTGCACAAGCATTAGGGCCGGATTGGCCCGGCTGCCCTGCTGTGGCTACGCTCAATGGCCCTGTAAACGGTGGATCGGCCGACCGAGGAAGGGAGCGACGCCGTCACCAACCGCCGCGCGTTGGCGTATGTCCCTTTCGGGCATCGTCGGACATTGCCATTTCGGCCCGCAGGCCCAGGAGTCGGATCGGCCGGCCCGCTTCGATTCCGGCAGCGAGGTCCAAGACCTGCGTGAGGATTTCGTTCCAATCGAATGTCTCGGGAATCTTCCTCGCGTGGGTCTTGGTGAAAAACGGCGCGTACCGAACCTTTAGGGTCAGCCCAACCACGGGCCGTCCTTCGGCCAGAACATCCTCAAGGACACGCGCTGCCAGCCCCCTCACGGCGTCGTCCACCTGGGCAGGCTCGGTCAGGTCGCGTTGGAAAGTGGTCTCCCGGCTATGCCCGCGGGCAACCCACGGGGTGTCGTCTACAACGCTGGCGCCGTCCCCGCGTCCGAGCTCCGCGTACCAAGGACCCATCTTGGGGCCGAACTCCGGGACCAGGTCCTGAGGGTCGGCTCCGGCGAGCTCGGCGACTGTGCTGATGCCGAGTTTGGCCAGTCGGCCCGACACTTTTGTTCCGACGCCCCACAGGTCCTTGGTGGGCCGACTGCCCATGACGTCCAGCCAGTTCCCGGAAGTTAGACGGAAGACTCCGGCCGGCTTGCCGAAACCGGTGGCGACCTTGGCTCGGACCAGGGTGTCGCCGATGCCCACGCTGCAATGCAGCTGCGTTCGCTCCAGGATAGCGGCCTGCACCTGCCGGGCGTAGGCTTCCGGATTCTCTGTCTCGGTGCCTACAAAGGCTTCATCCCAACCCAGCACCTGCACAGTGGCACCGGGCTGCGCGCGCAGGGTATCCATCACCGTTTCAGACGCCGCGAAATAAGCCTCCTGATCGACGGGCAGAATCACAGCGTTGGGGACTTTCCGGGCCGCAATGCGTAAAGGCATTCCGGAACCAACTCCGAACGCCCTGGCTTCGTAGGATGCGGTCGACACCACAGCTCGTTCCGTGGGGTCGCCCCGACCGCCGACAATGATCGGCTTGCCTGCAAGCTCCGGCCGCCGGAGCACTTCGACCGCCGCGATGAACTGGTCGAGATCCACGTGCAGCACCCACCGGATTACGCTCACGCCACCAGTCTGCCCTAAACATCGCTGGCATGCATCGGCTCTCTACCGAGCCTGGCCGCTGAGTCTGCGGCCTCCTGAACTTCTTTAAATTCCAGCGCCGCCGAACACCGCCACAGGTAAACGAGCTCTAGATAGTGCTTCGAGGAATGCAGATAAGTCTTGACCTGCGGCCATCAGGCGCTCCCTGAGTCTCTTCGGTGCCGGGACGACCGTGTTCGCGCCAGCGTGGACTTCTCTTCCGAGCTGGGTTCGCTGCAGGGCGCGGCCGGGCCGGGGAACCTGGACCGCGACCACGCGGTGATCGAGCAGGTTTCCACCGGCGGCTGAGCCCGTCCAAAGCCCGCGATCGCGCCACGTGAGTTCCCGCACTGCAAAGACCGCCGCTTCCTCAGTTTCCGCAACTGAGGGAACGTCTTTTTCGTGCACCCCGACGTTCGGCCGAGCGGGCACTTAGCGCACCCGACGACGTAGACCAGGTACCGTCGTCGTCTGCCAGTTCCGTTGCAGCAGGCAAATTTCATGCAGGCTATGGACTCTTGAGCGGGGCCCAATCAGACTGTCTACAACAGCTGTCCCGGCAGGCCTGAATTACCCGTATTTCGACCGGTCGGGAATGGACAGCTGCATTTATTGGGGCTTTGCCGCGATGCCCGTTCCACACCCTTGAAAGGACCTGGTCATGCCGGACTTCTCAGCATTCTTCCCGCTTATTGCCACCATCTTGGCGGTGCTTTTTGCCGTGGGTTTTATTTGGGTGGCAACAAAACTGATGTGGAAGGTGGCTGAACCCAACGAAGCCCTCATCATCTCCGGGCTGACCCGTGGAACCATTGAATCCCGGGCCGGGATGGATTTCAAAATCGTCACGGGCAAGGGCGCACTGGTCCTTCCCGGCCTCCAAACGGTGCGGACCTTGTCGCTCACATTAAATGAAACTGAGCTCAAAGTTTCCTGTGTTACCTCGCAGGGCATCCAGGTAATCGTGGAGGGTGTGGTCATTTACAAGATCGGCGACGCCCCGCCCTTCATTGCCAATGCGGCACGGCGCTTCCTGGGCCAGCAACCCAAAATGGAAAGCCAGGTGTATAACGTCTTTGAGGGCCACCTGCGCTCCATCATCGGCAGCATGACCATGGAGGAGATCATCCGCGAGCGGGACAAGCTCGGTTCGCAGGTCCGCAGCGCCAGCGGCGTGGAGATGGAAAAGCTCGGGCTCGTGGTGGATTCCCTGCAGATCAAGGACCTGCAGGACCCCACGGGGTACATCCAGAACATCGCGAAGCCGCACATCGCCCAGGTGAAGATGGAGGCCCGAATCGCGGAGACCACCCGCAACCGTGAAGCAGCCGAGAAGGAAGCGGAGGCCGCGGCGCTGATCGCGGACGCGCAGAGCCTTTCAGCAATCAGGCAGTCGGTGGCGCAGGCTAACGCCGAGCGCGCCAAGGCCAACGCAGCCCAGGCCGGCCCACTGGCTGACGCCACGGCGCGGCAACAGGTGGTGGTCCAGGAAACCGAAGTCGCCAAGCTCGAGGCGGACCGGGAAGAGCAGAAGCTCCAGACCACCGTCCGGAAACCCGCAGACGCTAGAGCCTACGCCAAGCGCACCGACGCGGAAGGCCAGAAAGCGGCCGACATCAGCGCCGCCGAGGCACTCGCACGCCGCACCGAGCTTGAAGCCCAAGCCAACGCCCGCCGGACGGAACTGCAGGCCCAAGCGAATGCCACCGCCGCGGCTGCCGCTGCCGGAGCCACCAAGGTCACCGGCGAGGCCGAAGCCGCGGCCACCAAGGCCAAGGGTGATGCCGCGGCCTCCGCGATCAAGGCCAAGGCGCTGGCCGAGGCAGACGGCATCAAGGCGCGGGCCGAGGCCTTGGGGACCAACCAGGACGCGGTGATATCGCAGCAGCTCGCCGAAAACATGCCCGCCATCATCGCCGCAGCGGCCGAGCCGTTCTCACACGTGGGCCAGATGACCGTCCTGAACGGCGGCGACGGCGTCAACAAGATGCTCGGCGGAATCCTCGCCCAGGCGGGCGACTACCTTCCCGCCCTCGCGTCCGCGCTCAGGAACGGCCAAGAAGCCAAGCGCCCGCCCAAAGCTCCCGGCGCATAGGGACACCGTATGCACAAGGACGTTGACCGGAGCCTGACAGGCACGATCGGGCGGGTGACCGGGCGCATCGGACCGGGCACCATCGGCGAAGTCATGCTGCCCTACCTTGGCGGCACCATGGCCTTCCACGCTCACCCGTTCAACAAGACGAGCGGCTTCGCAGTGGATGATGAGGTGCTGGTGATCTACTTCGAGCCGCCACAAACGGTTTACGTGGACGAGCTTCCGGACGTGTTGAGGCACGGCGCTGACCCTGACCCGGCCGGCTGATTTGGACCCCACCTTTCCCTCCGCTCTACCCACGGCCGAAGGGTTCCTCGACTCGCGCCCGGCGTTCGGCCGATAGTCGGTCAGAGTCCTCACCTTCTCAACGCTGGCACACCTAGTAGAGCTCGTTCTGTTCTACAGTGTTTGGATCATCTACCTGGCCCGAACACTGCCCTCCGTAACCGTCGCGAACAATTGGAACATTGCGTGGACTGCCTTGGACAGCTTCGAAGGACTTGCAGCGCTATTCAGCGCCGTACTCCCTGCACAGACGCAGCAAGTACGCCGTGTTGCCCACGACAGCGTTCTCAACGAGCCTATGCATTGATGCACTCTTTGCCATCACCACAGCCCCACCGGGGATGCCCCTGACCGTGGCCATCCTCGAGGCGGTTCTCGTTGAACTTCCCGTCGCCACCCTCGCCGCAGTGCTCGCCCTCAAACTACTCAACACCGGTGCATCCGCCCCCTCCACCCGGCCCGGACCGTCTGGGCCCGCGACGGGAAGCTGACGCCCACGGAGTCACCGCAATCCAAAATCCTCGCCGCCGCTCAGACAGCCAGCCGAAGGCACTGACGTAGACCGTCAAGCACTGGAAAGCGGGCACGCGAGCAACACATGTGCACGTTTGTGCAAAGGTCACGGGAAACAAGTCCCTGACCTGCGGTTTTACTATTCCCAAATGGGACCCGAACCGGATCCTAGCCCCTGCTAACACTGCCCTCTGCCGGAAACATAGCGATTTCGAAGCAGTCCGGCAGCAGTACGATCCGATCCGATGTCGGGCCTGTTGAAGTCGCTCAGCACGACCGTCATAGACACGATCGTTGCAGCACGGAGCCTTTGGGGCGACCGCAGGAACCATCCGATGCTTCTTCCTCAGCTACCCGGGCAGTGGCATGTACCTGGCCAGAAAGCTCGACGTGACACCGTCGGACCGCGCATGCCGGTCGGAAACCCCTGCGGAGCGGTGTTCTGGTCTCAGATACAGGAGTAGTCATAGTCGAAGCCACCGGCGACGTATTGTGTGAGCGTGACTTTGCCTCCTCCGGTCAGCGGTGCGGAGGAGCAGATACGCTTTGCGGACGCCAGGGAGCTTGCCCCGGGGAGCCAGCTTCTCAGAGTGTAGAGCGGGCTCGATGCGGGCACGGTGCCGACTATCTGTGACCACTGGGCGCTCGTCGAGTGCCCAACCTCGATCTGGTTTCCAACTGGCGATCATTCCTGGACTCACCGAAAGATACTTGCGACGTCTATAAGGGACGCCCGACGACGAGACTCGGCAGGGGTCGGGAGCATGACTCAGCGATGCCACCTCCGCGTCAAAAAACGCCCGCAAAGGGTTCGGCTCATGGGACGGCATACAGCTTCTTGGGTTGCGCCGGAAATGCCGACCGGATTGACTGCTGTCATGACAAACAGCCGGTTTGCGACGTTCGTTCAAAGGAACCCGCGCCGCGCGATGCCCATCAACATTGATGTGCGTTTCGCCCGTACCGGGGATCTTCACACGATCCGTGCCATCGACGCTACCAGCGGGCGACGGCCGTGGCACCGGCAGGCCACTGCCTCGGCGGGGTCACTGTCCATCCGGATTGGAGACGGCCCGGAACGGGCATCGCGCCGACGGCAGCCCGCATGGACTGGATCTGGCCTAGGACCGATCAGGCTTGGTAAATCGTCAATGCCAGCAACCTTGCCTCCATGGAGTTGCACCGCGCATGGGGATTTAAAGAGGTTGCCCGTGCACCGGGCTTCCACCCGACCAACTTCACCGGGGGAACCGGACTGCTGATGCGGGCCCGACGCACCAGCAGTCCGCTTTGCGCTCCCCTCACGGACCCTGAACGCGGAGGCACGCGCCTACCGTAATCGATGATCATTTTCGGAACGGGTGACCTCGGTGGAAGACTGGGTTGATGGACCGTCAGCAAGCACGAGAGCATACGTCCGTAGTGATCCGGCCCTACGAGCACGCGGATGCTGCAGAAACGCTGGCGGTGTTCCTCTCGGCCGTGACAGAGACTGCTGCCGCGGACTACACGGCGGAGCAAGTACAAGCGTGAACTCAGCCCGAGAGGCGCGACGTCGGGACTTGGCACAAAGCCATGCTGACCCGGCACAGCATCGTTGCCACAATCGGAGGCGAACTCGCCGGCTTCTCGGATGTAAGCCCCGACGGTTACGTGGACAAGATGTTCGTCTCGCCGCGTCACCAGCGACGTGGAGTAGCGCACCAGCTACTCGCCCACGTTGAGGCGCATGCACGCCGCGAAGGGACATCAGCGCTCTCAGCCAACGTGAGCATTACAGCGCGGCATTTCTTCGAGCGGCATGGCTTCACAGTCGAAGCAGAACAGCACCCGGTGAAAGCAGGGGTGGAGCTGATTAACTTCAAGATGCGAAAAGAGCTGCGATAGGGGGATCCGCCGGACAAAGCGGACCGCGACAACCCAGGTCAACGGCAGTAGGCTTCGAACATGTCGGAACCAGATGGTCCCCATCGGCTTGAACCGAGAATGACCCGGGGTAGCTTCCGGTTCCTGTTGTGGGCCGATGTCGGTCTGGCCACCGTCAGCACCATACTCGCTCTGAATGCCCTGTTCTGGCGAAGTGCAAACTGGGACCTTCCAGCTTTCCTTCCGGCTGCCGCCTTATTCCTGATCAGCGGGATTCTCCTAGGATACCTGATTCGCGTCCGGCGCAACGACATGCCGTTTTGGAATGAGGAAGAGGCCCGGAGGGACGATTGGGACCGCAGGGGCCGGCAACTGTAACCCGGGCTGCCTTCATTTATCGCCGTCGTCGGCCAGTGGACGACGGCGAGTTCGTGGGTATACAGGACTTCTTGAATCGTCGGGCGTCCGCTCAGCGTTCCCCTTCCGGGGTGGCCGTTGTGTGCGGGGTCCGAATTAGGTCGTCAAGGTGCCGACGCCATGGCCGCGCCTCGATGGCAGGGACTCGCACCAGCACCGAAGGTTCGTAGAGCAACACGCTCTATGCCAGCATGTCGAAATAGGTTGATCCCGCGTTCCAGGACACGGGGTACAGAAGCGTCCCGACGGCGGAATGAGTGCGGGCTGGGGCTGCGCGGCAACGCGTCGAGCCCGATGTCGGTGTCGGTGACGGTTCCGTCCAGCTATCGCATCGGCGAGGCGGGCAGCGGATTCGGCACGATGATGGCAACCGTGCTGCCATGGTTTAACTTAGGCAACTCGGCTGTCTCGCTCGGGCTCTCTCGGGCGGCGGTGGATGCGGCGACGACCCACGTGACCGGTGCCCGATTGCAGCATCTGGATCAGGCGCTGTCCGCGTTGCCGACGATCCGCGCTCAGGTGGCGAAAAATGAGCATTGCACTCGCCGCCCAGCGCTCTTACCTTGCGCAGGCGGCGGCACGGGTCGCGACCCCAGCCGATGACACCGCACTGTTCGTGCCCGGAGTGAAAGCCTCGGCCAACGACGTCGCGCTGACGATTACCGAATCGGCGATGCGGGTCTGCGGAGGGGCTGCGTTCTCGAAGCATCTGCTGATCGAGCGGGCGTTCCGGGATGCACGCGCCGGCTCGGTCATGGCGCCGACCGCCGACGTGCTCTACGACTTCTACGGCAAGGCCCTCACCGGCCTTCCCCTGTTCTGAGCGCCGGATGTCGCAGCAAAAGCAGAGGGCCACCGGTCCCGGTCAGCACTGATGTGGCTAACCAATTTCCTGGCAGTCCAAAGTCAGCCGGGGTGGCGTTCAATTTCGGCCAGCTTATCGATCTTGTCCAGTTTGAGGTAATGAAGCTGACGGACGAGGCGCAATGTCGGCTTGAGGGCAAAACAGACGGACCCGATAAGGAAGCACCACAGGGCCGGCGACATGGCCGAGGGGGAGAAGAAAAGGATGCTGCCGATGATGAAGAGAGCGGCGGCGGTGAAGTCAACAACAGTGTAGATGAGCTCAATGGTGGCAAACCATCGTGCGTGCGCTGGGCTTTGTTGGCTACGGGAGGGGTCAAACAATCGCATATAGTTCTCATTTTCTATTTTCGATTCTGATACGCACCCCGCGGACCCTGGCCGCTGCCTGTCGAGAGTGCCGGTTTTGTTCGCCGATCAATAGCTAGGAGGAGAGGGTATTGGAGGAAATCGGAGTAGTTTCCGCGCCCTTGCAAATCCAAGTAGGGACTGCCCGGATTCCGTTGACTCCGGGGGTTCAGTGTGCCACTCCGCTATTATTTGTCTCGAACGCGACCGGCGTTAGCCCTCCGAGGCACCGCTGACAGCGTTGCCGATACTACGTCTTCGACCCTGTCTGGGAAAACGCCGGCAGGCCAGAGAGCTACGAGGCAATCCCCCTTCATGCAAGTCTGCCCGTGAGACACCCCGGTCTGATGCATTTTGTAATAGGCCCGTTAGGATACAAACCAAACTGACGCCAGGGTAAGGTCAGGCTTCTATGGCAGGCGTTGCCATAAGTGACCGCTACATCGAAAAGTGTGATGCCCTCCTCGATGGCCGCATGGACCACAGTGTTCGTCCCGCGCTGTGATTCCGCGGTGTTCCGGGCCGGCCACGATTGTTGCAGCCCCGGCCGACGGCGGAGACGGTGAGGCAGGCGGTACCAAGTTGCCGATAGTCAGTCATGCAACCATCCTGATATGACGCGCCGGGTGGGGCGTTTCCACGCCCCTTCTGCGTCATCGCATGGACGATGACGCAGGCTATCCTGATCTGTCTTACTCAGTGTTCGCATGTGCGGCCGCCGCGGCCGCGTTATCGACCTGCAGGCGCGTTGCCAGGAGCAGGCAGACGACGTCGAGACCCACGTGCGTGGCCTGGTCAAAGAGGCTGGAGAGCGGCTGAACGGTCATGGCCTCGCCCGGGCGGCGGTATTTCGTGGCTGCGGGCAGCACCAGCACCGTCGCGGCCTGGGCGGCGAGCGGCGAGTCAGGATCAGTTGTGACGGCGTGCACCATCGCGCCGACCGTGGCAGCCTGCAGCGCCACCCGGACCGTGCCCGCCGTCGTGCCTGATCCCGAAATCGCCACGAGCACGTCGCCGCGTTGTACCGACGGTGTGGTGCTTTCCCCGATGACGTGCACGGGCAGGCCGAGGTGCATCAGGCGCATCGCAAATGCCTTTGCCATCAGGCCACTGCGGCCCTCGCCGGCGGCGAAAATTCGCGGGGCGCCGGCCAACACGTCAGCCAGGCGCTGGATATCCTCCCGCTTGACGCCCTGCACCACGGTGGTGATCTCGGACAGGACGACGTCCAACAAGTCCAATTGCTGCTGCCCGGGGGCCGCATTGGTTTCATTCATCGCGGTGCCACCTCACGCTCGGCGGCGTCAGCGGCGGCGCGGACCGTCCATGCGGCGGCGGCAGGATCCTCGGCGCCGGTGATTGCGGAACCAACGATGGCGCGGAGGTTCTGGACTCCGCCAAGCGAAGCCAGTTCGTGCGGTCCGAGGCCCCCGGCAACGGCCACCGGGCGTCCGGAAGCCCACGGTCCCAGGAGGTGGACCGGCTTTGCTCTGGATTGCTGCGCGTCCTTGCCGATGTGCGCGGCCAGTACAACATGGGAGGGCAACCGGGCCGCCAGCCCAGAGCGCCTCGTTTCCGGCACAACCATCAGGTCGACGACGGCTTCCAATCCCCGTTCCGCAGCCACCCGGACTGCCGTGTCGACGGTAACGTCCTCCGCAAGGGCCAGTACCGTTGCCGATGATGCACCGGCGTCGTAGGCCAGGCCGAATTCGAACGCAGCGTCATCCACGGTCTTCAGGTCGGCCAGGACCGGCTTACCACCGGCTGCCTGGACAAGCTGGGCCACCGCGTCCATACCGTAGTGCTTGACGAGTGAGGTGCCCACCTCTATCCAGTCGGCGTAGGGGGCGACGGCTCGGGTGATGTCGATTGCCCGCCGTAGTGGCATCCGATCAAGTGCGATCTGCAGCTGCACTGCTTACTTCCGTTCTGTTGGGTGGAGCTTTCATGGTTCGATTGACAGTGCTGGTCCTCAGCCGAGTCCGCTCAAGGCAGGCTCCCCTCAATTCAGGGCGGCCGTCAAGTGCTGTTCCGCCAGGAACGCCGCAAGCGCTGGCCGGTCAGGAAGGCCATCCTTGTCGCCGCTGCTGGTGGTGGCAAGCGCGCCGATCGCCGCCGCCCTCTCGAGCGCGGCCTCGACCGACAGCCCGTCCAGGTGCGCGCTGATCAGGCCTGCGGCGAACCCGTCCCCGGCGCCGACGGTGTCGACCACCTCCACCGGGAAGATCGGGCGGCCCCATCGGCCGGCAGCCGTGTGCAGCGAGGCGCCCTGTACGGCGGCCTTCACGACGACGCGCTGCGCCCCGCGGTCCAAGTAGAACCGGGCCACCTGGTCCGCGTCTGCACCGGTCAGACCGGACAACAGCCGTCCCTCGGCCAGACCGGGCAGAACCCAATCCGCGGTGGCGGCAACATCGTTTGTCACCTGGATCATTTCTTCCGGCGACGCCCAGAGGCCTGGCCGGAGATTGGGGTCAAAAGAGACCGTCATTCCTGATTCCCGGGCTATTGTGATGGCCCGGAGCGTGAAGGCACGCGTGCTGGGTGATAGCGCGAGCGGGATTCCGGTCACATGGAGATGGCGTCCCGAGGAGATATAGGCATCCGTGGCGGGCGACGGCGCCAGGCGGCTGCCGGCCGAGTTCCTCCGGAAGTAAGCGACCTCGGGGTCTCCGCCGTCCGCACGGCTCTTGAGCTGGAATCCCGTGGCGGCCTCTGGGTCGAAGGAAACCGCAGCGGTGTCGACGCCATTGTTGGCCAGTTCCGCGAGCGCAAAGCGGCCAAAATGGTCCTCCCCCACGCGGCCCACCCAGCCGACGCGATGGCCCAGCCGGGCGAGACCGATGGCGACGTTCGTTTCCGCTCCGGCCAAGGCACGGCTGAAATTCACTGCGCTCTCCAGTGGCCCCGACTCGGTAGCGACGAACATCGCCATCACCTCCCCGAAGGTGACGACGTCCAACACCGGGCCGTTCACGACGCTGCTCCGGCGGCCGCAAGGACGGGTTCCGCAGCCACGGTACTCTCCAACCGGCCGAGCAACGGCGAGCTGACCGAGACCCGGTCCCCGGGCCGAATCCTGCCGACCGCACCCGGCGCCCCGGTGAGCACGACGTCCCCGGGTCCCAACGTCATGAAGGAGGTGATGTACACCAGCACCTCCACGACGCTGCGCGCCAGATTCGCGGTGCTTCCGGATTCGAGCGGCACCGCGTTAATACTTAACGTGAGCCGCACATCCGAGAGATCAAGCGCGGTTTCGAGCCAAGGTCCCAGCGGGGTCCAGCAGTCGAAGCCTTTGGCTGTTGTCCAGAGCGGATCGCTCTCCTGAAGGTCGCGGGCAGTGACATCGTTCGAGAGCGTGAAACCGAGCACGTGCCGGAGGGCGTCCTGCGGCGTCAGGTGCCGCGCCGTCCTGCCGATCACGACGGCAAGTTCGGCTTCGGCGTCCACCCGTCCTATGCCTTGCGGAACCGGGATTGCGCTCCCCGGACCGGTCAGGGCCCGGGCCGGTTTGAGAAAGGCCTGAGCCGGCAGTTCCCGATCTGCGGGCCCGGTGTTGTGCGCCATGCCCACCACGTTCATCGGTGTGACCGGCGCCAGCAGCCGCGCGCCCTTCAGCGGCACCCTCTCACCGGTGGCAACCGCCACGCCCGGCCACGGGTCCTCGATCAGCACCAGAGTGGAACCCTCGACGACGGCCCACCTGGGGCCGCCGTCGTGCTCTACACGGACGAGCCTCATTCACGTCCTCTTCGGCTCTCGCTGGAGAGTGGCAACTGCGCCCCGGGGAGGGTTCGTGAGGCTGCAGCGGGACGCACCCACAGCATGATTGCTGCCGCCGCGGCAAGGGACGCGGCCATCAGCAGGAAGGATGCTGAGGAAGATCCGGTGAGGGAATCGAGCCAGCCGACCAGGTAACTGCCGATGAACCCGCCGATGGCACCGAAGGAGTTCACCACGGCAATGGCCGGCGCGGCGATCGCCTTCGGCAGGAACTCGGAGATGTTCGCGAAGTACGGCCCGTAGGGGGCGTACATTGCGGCGCCGGCGATAATCAGCAGCGGGAAGGAGAGCCAAAAGCGGTCCGGTCCCAGAAGATATGAGCCGTAGAAGGCAACAGCCCCCAGCGCGAGCCACGGCCAGACGAACCGGTTACGGTTCCCCGAGCGGTCAGAGGCGCGACTGTTGAACACCATGACGATGATGGCCAGCGCATAGGGGGCGCCGGAGAGCAGGCCTGTCAGTCCGATGCCCTGGCCCGATCCGGCCTTGACGATGGTCGGGAGCCAGAAGACGAACCCGTAGACACCCAGGCTCCAAAGGAGGTACTGGATGGAGAGCAGGACGACGTTGCGGGAGCGAAGTGCGGCGGCCAAGCCGCCCTCGACAGGGGCGATCGACTTTTGTTCGGCTTCCAGGGCATTGATGACCTGGTCGCGCTCCGTGGGGTTGAGCCACTTCGCGTCATCCGGGCGGTCGGCCACCAGCTTGCGGAAGACGAAGGCCCAGATGATCGCCGGGATGCCCTCGAGGATGAACATCCAGCGCCACGAGGTCGCCTCGATCAGGAATCCCGACACCACCGTCAGCCAGAGGACCGTAACGGGGTTGCCGAGGATCAGGAAGGTGTTTGCCCGGCCCCGCTCGGCTTTGGTGAACCAGTGAGCCAGAAAGATGACCATGGCCGGGAGCACGGCGGCTTCGACGGCGCCGATGAGGAACCGGTCGATGATCAGAAGGGTCACATTTTGGATCACACCCTGGGCTGCCGCGAGGGCGCCCCAGAGAATCAGGCTCCAGAAGATCAGCGTGCGCACGCTGCGCTTTTCCGCGTACTGCGCTCCTGGAACCTGGAAGAGGAAGTAGCCGATGAAGAACGACGCGCCGATCAGCGCGGAAACGCCGCCGGTGATCCCGAGATCGTGCTTCATCCCTCCGGCGACGGCGATCGAATAGTTCGACCGGTCCAGGTACGCAAGGCTGTAGGTGACGAAGGCTATCGGCAGCAGCCGTGCCCAACGCTGGTGGCCCAGAACGTCTCCCACGGTGGTACCCGGGTTGGGCGAGCGGCCAGCTCTGCTAGATCCCTGGGACTGATGCGCCCCTGATTGCGTGTCCATATTGGCTCCCTTGCCATGGTTGGAGGATTATCACGACTCCCATATAATGGGAGTAACTCTCATCAGATAGAAATAGCGTGCCTTCTTCTGCGCGCGCTTGTCAAGGAAATATTCCACTCTCCGGGCGCTGTTCCCGTATGGTGGGAGTAGTGACGGATACGGAGGCGGAGATGAGCGAAACTTTTACCGAGGTCGATGACCCGGCAGACGCGCGGAGAAGCAGCGGACGGGACATGGTAGCCAAGGCTCTCGGCCTGCTAAATCGACTGGGCGAACACCCGCACGGCGCCGCAGCCGCCGAGCTGGCCCGTGAGTGCCAGCTTCCGCTGAGTACCGCGCACCGGCTGCTGGGGTCACTTGTCCGGGACGGCTTTCTGGAGTTCGAGCCAAAATCGCGTCGATACACCCTGGGTCTACAGGTGTTCGTGCTCGGGCAGTCCGTGGCCCAGGCCCGCGGGCTGACGGGGATGGCGCGCCCGATCCTGGAGGAAGTCTCAGCGCTGACGGGCGAAGCAACGCTGATGGCGGTCCGGGAGGGGGATCAGCAACTGTACGTCCACTCGGTCCAGGGGCCCCAAGGCGTCAGCGTTATCGGCAGGCCGGGTACCCACGGTCCACTGCACTGCACCGCCCAGGGCAAAGTCTTGGTCTCCATGGCGCCCCAGGCCGTCCGCGAAGACCTGTTGAGCAGCCTCGAGCTGACTGCCAAAGGCCCCAACTGCATCACCGACCGCCAGCATTTCCGCGCGGCCATCGACGAAGTGCGGACCCGCGGCTGGGCTCTGGCCGACCAAGAACACGAGGTCGGCATCCGCGCCGTGGCAGTCCCCGTTCTCGGGCCGGATGGCGTGGCACTCGCCGCGATCTCGACCGCCGCGCCGGCTTATCGGACCAGCATCGAGCAGCTCATCGAATACGTGCCGGTGCTCACTGCGGCCGCACGCCGGATCGCTGTTCGGATGCCGTCCCGCTGATCCCCTGCTCTAGCGCCCCGGCTCCTAGCATCTCCCGCGTTCTCAAGCGTGCGGCCATTGCGCGCACCGAGGAAGTCGTGGCGGGTCTCGAAACCATCCAGCGCGGGCTGACCACCGAGGCGTTTTACGCTTTCCGTCCGCTCAGCCTATGGTCGAATTGATACTTGCAACGGCGGGCTGTGCCCCGGGCCGGCCGCCAGGACGCCGGCATTCACTGACACATCGAAAGGACAATGGGATGATCCGGATGCCAACCGCTTCCCCCACCGGTACCGGTCTCAGCCGCAGCCGCCCTTGCTGTTGGTGCTTACGGCGAGAACCGTCGTCGGGCCTGCGGCGTCGATCCCAGCGGCCGCCGCGGTGACTGCACAGGCTCCCACCCAGTCACCGGCCAAGCTTGGAAGCGAGGGGGCGGAACGGTGTCGTTAGCGGGCAATTGGTCCGGCGGCCCATCGTTTACCGACGTGAAAATCGGGTTGGTGCTGGTGGCCACAGCGATCATGGCGATCTCGGTGGGCCCGAGCATTTTCTCGAGCCTGTGGGGCCGGAAATGGCGTAGGACAGCCATTGTCGCCGGGACCGGCATCGTTCTGTTCTACAGTGTTTGGATCATCTACCTGGCCCGAACACTGCCCTCCGTAACCGTCGCGAACAATTGGAACATTGCGTGGGCTGCCTTGGACAGCTTCGAAGGACTTGCAGCGCTATTCAGCGCCGTACTCCTGCACAGACGCAGCAAGTACGCCGTGTTGCCCACGACAGCGTTCTCAACGAGCCTATGCATTGATGCACTCTTTGCCATCACCACAGCCCCACCGGGGATGCCCCTGACCGTGGCCATCCTCGAGGCGGTTCTCGTTGAACTTCCCGTCGCCACCCTCGCCGCAGTGCTCGCCCTCAAACTACTCAACACCGGTGCATCCGCCCCCTCCACCCGGCCCGGACCGTCTGGGCCCGCGACGGGAAGCTGACGCCCAGGGAGTCACCGCAATCCAAAATCCTCGCCGCCGCTCAGACAGCCAGCCGAAGGCACATAGCCAAAGGACGGGATGGGCCGCCGCCACCTTGGGAATGCTACTGGAATTTTGGCAATTCCGACCGGGATTTTACTCGCGGTCGTCGCTGATGAACGATGGCGGCGGCACCAGCTGGCCGTCGGACGCGCAGCAATAGTGCTGGCCGGGGTCACCGTCGTCGTCACCTTTTTGACCAGCCGGGTGGACGCGACCGATCGTAATTTGCCGCTGACCTACGGTGACCAGCCCGGCATGGAAGTGTTCCTGTGGGCCGGATCGGCATTCATCATCTGGGTCTGCTGCGACATCGCCCGCGTGTGCTGGCTCAATATTCCGGGGATACACTCCCCGCCTTTAAAACCGGGTTTGTCCTGATCGGGATCGGATGCCTGGCATTCTGTCTGGTACTCCTAGACCGGCTTCTCTACGGTGCCTTGACTATCAAGGAGGGCCCCGGGAGCCGGGACGCCGGAACCTTGGACGTCATCTATTCAACTGGCGAAACACTCGCCGTCATTTTCGTCAGCGTTGGTCATCCTCGAGAGCACGAGCGGCGGCGTGCTCAACACATTGCGACCCCATCCGGAGACCAGGCTGCACCGCCAGCTCGTCGAGAACCGGAACTGCCAAATGGCCGGCGGCAAGTTAACGACGCTGCAACCTGGCGAAACCGCCCTCGTTGAACGGGTCGAAAAGATCCTCAGCCGCCAGCCGTAACCCAACAACCACGCAATTCTCCATGTAACCGGAATACTATCCAAAGCGTCACGACGTCCCGTTCCCCAGCGACCATGAACTGACTAAAACCGGCTCCGACGGCGCCGACGTGGCGGATCGGGCCGGTGAAGTCGTGGAAGGATTCCGACGGCGATTGTACTGCGGCGGATCTCGCGCATTTGTCGCTTGTGGAGCTGCCAGTGTGGTCATTTCATTGTCGTCTACAGAGACGGCGCCCATTGTTTTACCTGACGGGATACCTGCCGGCAGGGCTTTAGACAGGGGTATCCTGATACCGGTTGTGGCAGGTCGCAATGGTCTTAGAACCGGGGCCGCGCCGGTGCTTGGGATGACATTATCGCCGGGGCACGCTGCGTCCAGCAGACTGACGACCGGGCACTAGTGGCGCCTAAGCGACGCGGTGAGCCCCTTTTTTTCCGCAGCTATGCAAGGCACCAGAAAGGATCGCCATGGGTGAGCAGGACGGGCCGGTGCGCCGGGAACAGGTGACAGTGAACGGAACTGAGTTGTCGTATCTGGCCTCCGGGGATAAAGGAGCTCCCCCGCTGCTTCTGCTGCACGGAACGTTCTGGAGCCGGGTCTGGCAGCCGGTGCTGCCCGCGCTGGGCAGGGTCAGGCGGTGTATAGCGCTTGACCTGCCCGGATTCGGCCGCAGCGGCGGCGAGCTCGACGTTGGCCGTGCCACCATCCCCGCACTCGCCGCGACGGTCCTTGACGCAGCCGACGAGCTCGGAATCACGGATTTCGACCTGGCTGCACACGATATCGGGGGCGGGATCGCCCAGCACATCGCTGCGACCAGCGGCCGGGTGCGGAGCCTTGTCTTAATGAATTCGGTGATGTTTGATTCCTGGCCCGTGCCCGCCGTCGAGAAATTCCGGGATCCGGACGTTCGTGCGGCCACCAGCGGCGCAGACCTGCTCGGCGCGCGGGAAATCTCAATCCGCGGCGCCGTCGCCCGGCCGCTGCGCCAGGAAGAAGTCGACGACTATCTCTCGCCGTGGCAGGAGCCGGCGCGGCAGCGGTCATGGATGGCAATGGCCGCCGCCGCCGATCCGCGCTACACCATGGACGTGGTCCCTGCCCTGCAACGGGCCGCCATCCCCACACGGTTGGTGTGGGGCCGCGACGACGACTTCCAGAAGGTCTCCTTCGCACGCCGGTACGTCGAAGAAATCCCCAATGCCGAGCTGACTGAAGTTCCCGGCAAGCACATCCCGACCGAGGATTCGCCCGAGCAGGTAGTCGCGGCGATCCTCCACCATTTGGAGGCCCACCAATGAAAAACCCTGACATCCGGTTCTACTTCGATCCGGTGTGCCCGTTTGCCTGGATGACCAGCAAATGGGTACGCATGGTCGCACGGCAGCGTGATTATCAGGTGGAATGGCGGTTTATTTCGCTCCGGCTTATCAACGCCGACGTTGACTACGACGCCCGTTTCCCGGAAGGGTACGATGCCGGACACACCGCAGGCCTGCGGCTGCTCCGCGTGGCGGCTGCCGTCCGTGCCGACCACGGCCCGGAGGCGGTCGGCGCTTTCTACGAAAGGCTGGGAGCACGGGTCTTCGATTCCGACCCCGACCCCAGCCTGGACACACCCGAGCTTGACCACCGCGGCACCTCGGACTTCGTCGAGCCCGCACTGACCGCCGCAAATCTGAACCTCTCGTACGCCTCGGCGCTGGAGGACTCGTCGTGGGACGCCGTGATCCGTGCGGAGGGAGAGGAGGCGCTGGCACTTACCGGCAAGGACGTCGGCACGCCAATTCTTCATTTCGAGCCGCCCGCGGGGATCGCCTTTTTTGGACCCGTGATCAGCCGGCTTCCCCGCGAAGACGATGCTGCGGCCTTATGGGACCACGTGGTGGGCCTGGCGCGCTTCCCTGGGTTCGCTGAGATGAAGCGCAGCCTGCGGGAGCAACCCCAGCTGCGCAGCTTCGGCGTGCGGGACGACGAGGCCGGCCTGCAGGAGGACTGGCACAGTGGAAGCCGCCGCACCCACAATTAGGGGAGGGGCGCCTGTTTCACGGTCCGCCTGTCCAGAACGCCGCAGACGTAGCAGCGGCGTGGCTACGGATCAACGCTTCACCCACTAAGTTGCACAACCAGCCCACCCGGCGCCGACGTCAGCCGGGAGAACAACGAAAGAGGCTATACCATGACATTCGAACTGCGCACCTATAACTCGGCCGAGGGCAGGATGGAGGATCTTCTGCAGCGCTTCCGCGATCACACGGTCGAAATTCTGGAGCGGCACGGGATGAGCAGTATCGGGTACTGGGTTCGCGCCTCGGATGCCAACACCCTGGTTTACCTGCTCCAGCACCGAGGGGCACCGAAGGAGAACTGGGCAGCGTTCGCAGCCGACCCGGACTGGATCAGCGCCCGCGCGTCCTCGGTGCAAGATGGCGAGCTCACGACCCGTATCGAGTCGGTACTCCTGGACGCGGTTGATTTCTCTCCACTTCAGGCCTGAAAGTGCCGTACCGGACTTCACCGCCTTCCAAGCCGCAGAGCTCCGGGGTCCGCCCGCGGGCGTCCCTCCGGGACCAACCTTCGACGTGGACGGTCCCGTTCCCGGTCAGCGCATTGCCGCCCCACAGCCATACCGGACATCGGGTCATAGGCTGATGGCGATGGCACTGGCACTGGCACTGGCACTCGCCTACCGCAATCAGCACAAACAGGCGTTTTAGCAGCTCATCAACAGTTAGAAGGCGCTCCTATGGACATTACGGAAATCATCCTCAATGACCACCACGACCAGCGGCGCATGTTCGCCCTGCTTGACGAGATGCACACCGCAGAACAAGGCCACGCCACCGCAGTCTGGGAGCGGCTCCGGATACTCCTGGAAGTCCATGCCAAAGCCGAAGAATTGCTTTTTTACCCCGTCTTGCTGACACTGGGGACGGACACCAGCGCCAACGGGAGCCCCGGCGAGGAAACCAAAGACGCCATCCACGACCACAACGAGATCCGCGACGCCATCCAGGATGTTGCCGCCCATGATCCCGGATCAGATCCCTGGTGGTCAGCAATCGCGAACGTTAATAAAGTCAACGGCGACCACATGGCCGAAGAAGAACGGGAAGGACTAACCGATTTCCGCCGACACGTCTGTCTGGACGAGCGCCACACTATCGCTGTTGCCTTCTGCGCTTTTGAAGCAGCCCACGCCGCCGGCATCGAACCCTATGATGTTGATCCGGAGGACTACGTCAAGGACCGGCAATGACCGTTCAAAGTAAGTTATTGTATGGGATGCCCCTGCCTTCATAGGACGGTCAGGGCCGCCTCGGTGTAACGGGTGTTCCACCCGGCGGACAACGCCGCCCAGCCGTCCTTGAGCCAATTGGTTGGCCAGTCAATGTGAAAAATTTCCAACGCCAAAGTCTTGCAGCGCCCTGGTTGCCTGTACTTGCGGGCGTATGGTCGCCGGTATGCGGCCAGATGAAGTCGCCGGTTCGGCTGGGATACTCGGACCGGTGCATTTTGTGCGACGGACCCCATCTCAACGCTGACCCACCAAAGCCGAGTTTCTAAAGCCTCAACAAAAGTCACAGTCAGTGATCCATCACAACGCCAACCAGACCGGCCTGCCGCCGCAACCTGGCATAGAGTAGCAGCACGAACCGTAGGGTGCTCGCGAGCCATACACTTCAACTCCGTAGGGGCCGCCGATCATGGCACGGATCTTGTTGATTCAACCGGTGCTAGTCGCGTGTGTCTACAAGATCTGGATGTTGAAACGGCGGCCGACGGCCGAGAGGTCGCGATTGTGTAGGTCGATAGGAGTTCCGTCGTCAACGACCAGGCTGTCTTCGGCAAGCCCGAGGTCACGGTGACGTAGCCAGTACGCCCAGCAATGATGGCCTCCGTGTTTGCTGGTGAATCGGATCCCGGCGGCGGCTGAACCGTCGTCCAAAAGCCGGGACCGCAGCCAACTGGCGATATTCGTGGTGGCCAAGCGGTTTTCTCCACGCAAAACGCCCAAGTCAAAGACGTAACATCAGCTTCCGCGGCAAGCTGATCACCAATTGCTTCCCCGATCACTGACATCGATTCGGGATGCTCTATGTCAATCCACTAACCGTTGTCCGGTATCCGCACCTGGTAGAGGAGGCGCCGGTCCCGCCAGTGCCGCAGCACGCACCCGGTACGCATTGCCTGCGACTCGGCCCATTCTCCGGCCACCTCGTGGAGAAAGTCAGATAACGTCATTCCGAGGAATTCAGCCTCTTTCTGCAACGGGTCGGCGGTCCCGAACCTGCGCTTGAACCCGAGAGCATCTCCGCGAACGCCGTTCGAGGGCCGTCCGAAAGATAGATTGTGGACCCTGGAGTGTCATACCTGTTCCAGTGGGGCCGCCCCTCCCCCGCCAGCCTCTCCAAAGGCGATAAAGGACCATAGGCCCGAGTCGCTACCCGCCAACCAACTACGTCGGCGCGGAAATGGCGTAACCCGGTTCGGGTGCAGATGCGTCCCCCATCACCCACTACAGATCCTGACGGTCTTCCAGCAAAAAAGCGACTGCGTCCATCACAGCCTTGTCCCGGTCCTCGCGGATCGCCGTCACGGGCGTGTCCTCTCCCAAAAACGGGTTGCCGCCGATAAACCAGGCACGGGCAACATGGTCAGTTTCCGCATCGGCGATATTGACCCAGGCACGGTGCGCCAGGCGCAGCCGCTTCTCGAACGTCGGCCCGGGTTGCGGACCATCCGGCTTCGCCCACTTATGCGGCAGCTTGCGGTCCTTCGACCCAGACAAGGCCGCGACCAGGGTCGCTCCGAGGTGCGTATTCAACCGGCGGACAATTTCATGAATGTCCAGTCGTGCCGTCCGGGCGTGGCCGGAACTGATGATGGACTCAATACTCATACCACCAAGATAACACCGCAATTACACCCATTCAATAGGACTCCGTCTCTACGCAGAGGCCGCCGGAACCAACAACGGCTTTCCGTGCGCAGGGCCATCCCCCGGAAACATGGCCAAAGATCGTCGTGCGCGAGGTCCCTCGCCAACACCGCCGGACGCAGCGTCCCGCCGCCACCCCGATGACCGCCTTGAATCTCGCTTTCCTTGAGGTTCACAGGATCTACGCTCTCTCAGCCCTCGATTGAGAGTTTCCGTGGATCAGGGAATCCGAGGGCAACGTATCCGGCTGCACGTTTGTTCAGCGACGCGGCCAGTACCGGGGTGGACTCGTCGATGTAGTCGTGAACCGTCGCCAACGCTTTCCCCGGATATGGCCGGATGATGCGCCCGGCGTACTGGACCAGCCTGCCTTTGAATGAAACAGGCGCGGCCAGGAACAGGGTGTTCAGTTTCGGGCAGTCAAAACCTTCACCGATGTAGGAGCCGGCCCCAGGACCAGCAGTGGCTGTTCGTCATCGCTGCCGGCCAGCCGATCGACGGCGGCCTGCCGGTCCTTCGTCTTCATCCCTCCGGAGAAAACCACCGGCTCCAGGCCCGCATACCGTGAAGGACCAAGGACAGCGCCGGTGCGGGAACGGCCCGCACATGGCCCGGCAGTCTAAGCCTCAATTTTTGCCCTCCGACAGCCATCCCCCCTGGCAAAAAAGTCAGCGACCGGCCCCTAGTGGTGTGTCTCCAAAATAGTTTATGACTTGTGGATTAAGCTGGGAACATGTCGAATCCAGCTCCCGCATTGACCCTCACCGACGCCCAGCACGAGGTCTTGGAGGCCCTGTCCAAGTCTCGGCTTGCTTCACATCGCGAGGTGCAGCGGGCGCAGGTTCTCCTGATGGCTGCCGAGGGCCTGGCTAACGAGTGGATCTCCCGGGTGGTGGGTGTAAGCCCGGCGACGGTGCGGGCTTGGCGTGCCCGGTTCGTAGGGGAAGGGCTGAAGGAGTTCGGCAAGGTCAAGGAGGGGCGGGGGCGCAAGCCGGCGATCCCGGAGTCGAAGATCGCCGAAATCGTTGAATTGACGCGGTTTTCCAAACCGGAGGGTGCGACGCATTGGTCGGTGCGGTCCATGGCGGCACGTGTCGGTGTGTCTCCGGCGCAGGTGCAGCGGATTTGGGCGGCACGTGGGCTGAAGCCGCACCTGATCAAGACGTTCAAGCTCTCCACCGATCCGAACTTTGACGAGAAGCTCATTGATGTGTGCGGGCTGTACCTGAATCCGCCGGAGAACGCGATGGTTTTCTGCATGGATGAGAAGACCTCGATCCAGGCTCTTGACCGTTCCCAACCGTCCCTGCCGATGGTCAGGGGTCGGGCCGAGACCGTAACGCATGACTACAAGCGCAACGGAACCACCACGCTCTTCGCGGCCTTGGAGGTCGCCACGGGAAAGGTCCTGGGATCCTGCGTGCCCAAGCACCGGCACGATGAATTCCTGGGGTTTCTAAAAACCATCGAGAAGGAGGTCCCCAAGGGCCTTCAAATCCACCTCATAGTGGACAACTATGCGACCCATAAGCATTCGAACGTGAAAGCGTGGCTGGAGAAGAACCCGCGGTTTCACCTGCATTTCACCCCAACCTCCTCCTCCTGGCTGAACCTGGTGGAGCGCTGGTTCAGGGACCTCACGGAGAGGGCACTGCGCCGCGGGGTCTTCCACTCGGTGCCGGATTTAATCGAGAAAATCGAAGCCTACATCCGCGTCAACAACGAGAACCCCACGCCGCTGATTTGGACAGCGACCGCCGACTCCATCATCGAAAAAGTCCGCCGCGGACGCGTAGCCCTCCAAGCCACAAAACAAAACTGAGACACTACACTAGTAGTGCGCTGAACAAGTGGTAATTCTGGTCCGCGGATTTCGTTGCTGACTCGTTTTCCCGGACCGTGGGTGGCTCGCTGGGGCTCTCTTTTCTGGCTTCGGGTATTTCCGGGTGAGGGTTTTTTGCGGGCTTGGAAGCCGGTTGTGTGACTTTGCATCGGCAGGGTCGTGGGTCCGGGCAGGACAGGCCCCGTTTTGGCCGGTAAGTCCCCGTTTCAGCAGTCGTCGAAGGTTCCGTGCAGCGACGCGTTCCTGCAGCCAAATATGATTCTTTTCCACTCCGAGGTATCTCAGACGCCGGTTCCCGCCGGCGACTACCCAGCCGATGGATCGTTCCGCCAGGGGCCGGTAGGCCCGGTAGTCGTGCTGGAGCCCTTCTTCACGGGCGGCGGCCCGGTGAGCTCGTTGGCGTTGACGTCCCGGTGGTGCATACTTAGCCAAACGCTCCCCGCGAAAGCGGTGTCGAGATACCTGATCAACGAAGACAGGACACCGGATGACCATGACGCAGACGACGCTTGACGAGGCGGTCGCGGAGGTTACCGCAGTGGCCACCGCTCACGCCGAACAGGTCGATACCGACGGCATCTTCCCCGTCGATTCAGTCGCGGCGCTCCGCGCGAGCGGCCTGCTCGGGCTGGTGATCGGCGAGGACGCCGGGGGCATGGGTGCCGGTCCAGCCGAGTTCATCGAGGTGATCGGTTCTATCGCTGCCGCCTGTGGTTCGACCGCGATGATCTATTTGATGCATATCGCTGCCGCGGTGACCGTGGCAGCCGCCCCGCCGGCCGCGATGCCGGACCTCCTCTCGCGGATGGCGTCGGGCGAGGTTCTGGGCACACTCGCCTTCAGTGAAAAAGGGTCGCGCTCGCACTTCTGGGCTCCCGTGTCGGAATCCGTCGCCGATGGGGACGACCTGCGCTTCACGGCCGACAAAAGCTGGGTGACCTCGGCCGGCTACGCCGATGTGTATGTGATGTCGTCGAAGAGCGCGGTCGACCCTGAGACAGTCGACCTGTACGCGATCCCGTCCGCCACTGCGGGTCTGGAGATCGCCGGTCCATGGAGCGGGCTGGGGCTGCGCGGCAACGCGTCGAGCCCGATGTCGGTGTCGGTGACGATACCGTCCAGCTATCGCATCGGCGAGCCGGGCAGCGGATTCGGCACGATGATGGCAACCGTGCTGCCATGGTTTAACTTAGGCAACTCGGCTGTCTCGCTCGGGCTCTCTCGGGCGGCGGTGGATGCGGCGACGACCCACGTGACCGGTGCCCGATTGCAGCATCTGGATCAGGCGCTGTCCGCGTTGCCGACCATCCGCGCTCAGGTGGCGAAAATGAGCATTGCACTCGCCGCCCAGCGCTCCTACCTTGCGCAGGCGGCGGCACGGGTCACGACCCCAGCGGATGACACCGCACTGTTCGTGCTCGGGGTGAAAGCCTCGGCGAACGACGCCGCGCTGGCGATTACCGAATCGGCGATGCGGGTCTGCGGAGGAGCGGCGTTCTCGAAGCAGCTGCCGATCGAGCGGGCGTTCCGGGATGCGCGCGCCGGCTCGGTCATGGCGCCGACCGCCGATGTGCTCTACGACTTCTACGGCAAGGCCCTCACCGGCCTTCCGCTGTTCTGAGCGCCGGATGTCGCAGCTAATTGGAGCCCCTCTGCTCGTCGGAGCAGTCGCCTACACGCCGAACGTCGTTCCCATCTGGGAAGGTATTCGCGACTACTTTGACGAGCCCGCTTCGGCCATGGATTTCGTGCTGTTCTCCAACTACGGCCGCCTGGTCGACGCATTGCAGGCCGGGATGATCGACATTGCCTGGAATACCAACCTGGCTTACGCGCGTGCCGTGCTGCAGACCGATGGGCATGTGCGGGCGCTCGCCATGCGCGACACGGACGCCGCGTTTTCGACGGTGTTCGTGGCGGCCGCGGGAAGCGGCTGGTCCGGCCCCGGCGACATCGCGACCCGGCGCTTGGCACTCGGGTCGGCGGACTCAGCTCACGCCGCGATCCTGCCCCTGCACTACCTGCGCACGGCCGGGGTGGATGTAGACCACATGCAGCTGCGACGCTTTGACAGTGACATCGGCAAGCACGGTGACACCGGGCGCAGCGAGCTGGACGCGATCGACGCGGTACTTGCCGGTGATGCTGATGTCGCCGCCATCGGCATCACGGTCTGGGAGAACCTCGGCCGCGGCGAGCTGATGCCCGGGATGCTCGAGCCGGTATGGCAGACCGAGACCTACTCGCACTGCATGTTCACCGCACTCGACACCCTGCCCGAGTCGGTGTACGCGCCGTGGGTGGCGAAGCTGCTCGCCATGGACTGGGAGGTTCCTGCACACCGGCGCATCCTCGAACTAGAGGGGCTGACGGCATGGGTCGAGCCGCACCTCGAGGGCTATACGGGTCTGTTCGAGGCGATCGAGGAGCAGGGGGTGGACGCTCGATGGTAGTCATGGCGCTGATGCGCACCGTCGAACAGCTCGCCGAGGGTGACACCGCCGAGTTCGCGGTGGCGTCAGCAAGCGAACTGGAACTCGTGCGCCGCTGGTGCGAGAAGACCGGCAACACCCTCGTCAGTACCCTGATGGTCGAGCAGGACACCGGTAACGTTACCGTCGGCCGGGGCCGGCCGCGCAACCCGGCCTCGATGATCCCCGCCGACCGGATGCCTGGGGCCCGGCTGTGGCTGTACACGAACTTCCACTGCAACCTGGCCTGCGACTACTGCTGCGTCGCGTCCTCGCCGAAGACCGACCCGCGACTGCTCGGGATCGACGCCATCCAGGCGCTCGTCGCCGAAGCCGCCGGGTGGGGCGTGCACGAGCTGTATCTCACCGGCGGCGAGCCGTTCCTGCTGCCCGACATCGATACGATCGTGCGGGCCTGCGTCGACCGGCTGCCGACCACGCTGCTGACCAATGGGATGCTGTTCCGTGGCCAGGGGCTGCGCAAACTGCGGGCGATGCCGCGCGAGGGATTTGCGCTGCAGATCAGCGTGGACTCCCCCACCGCCGAGGTCCATGACCTGCACCGCGGCGCCGGCAGTTGGATGCGGGCGCTTGCCGGCATTCGAGTTGCACTCGCCGAGGGCTTCACCGTGCGGGTCGCCGCGACGATCTCGGCGCACGACGACCCGGCCCTCGACGAGCTGCACGCCCTCTTCGACGGGCTCGGGATCCCGCGAGCCGATCAGGTGATCCGGCCCATCGCGCACCAGGGCGTCGCGGATGAGGGGGTCGCGTTCTCGCGCGAATCGCTCATCCCCGAGGTGACCGTCACGGCGGAAGGCATCTACTGGCATCCGGTTGCCGCGCTCGACGAGGACGCTCTCGTGAGTCGACAGATCCTGCCGCTCGCTCCCTCGCTCGACCGGGTGAGCGAACTCTTCACCCAACAGTGGTCGTCGGTGACGGCCGCCACCTCGATGTTCGCCTGTGCCTGAAACGGAATGAGAACGCCATGACTAGTGGTGTGTCTCCAAAATAGTTTATGACTTGTGGATTAAGCTGGGAACATGTCGAATCCAGCTCCCGCATTGACCCTCACCGACGCCCAGCACCAGGTCTTGGAGGCCCTGTCCAAGTCTCGGCTTGCTTCACATCGCGAGGTGCAGCGGGCGCAGGTTCTCCTGATGGCTGCCGAGGGCCTGGCTAACGAGTGGATCTCCCGGGTGGTGGGTGTAAGCCCGGCGACGGTGCGGGCTTGGCGTGCCCGGTTCGTAGGGGAAGGGCTGAAGGAGTTCGGCAAGGTCAAGGAGGGGCGGGGGCGCAAGCCGGCGATCCCGGAGTCGAAGATCGCCGAAATCGTTGAATTGACGCGGTTTTCCAAACCGGAGGGTGCGACGCATTGGTCGGTGCGGTCCATGGCGGCACGTGTCGGTGTGTCTCCGGCGCAGGTGCAGCGGATTTGGGCGGCACGTGGGCTGAAGCCGCACCTGATCAAGACGTTCAAGCTCTCCACCGATCCGAACTTTGACGAGAAGCTCATTGATGTGTGCGGGCTGTACCTGAATCCGCCGGAGAACGCGATGGTTTTCTGCATGGATGAGAAGACCTCGATCCAGGCTCTTGACCGTTCCCAACCGTCCCTGCCGATGGTCAGGGGTCGGGCCGAGACCGTAACGCATGACTACAAGCGCAACGGAACCACCACGCTCTTCGCGGCCTTGGAGGTCGCCACGGGAAAGGTCCTGGGATCCTGCGTGCCCAAGCACCGGCACGATGAATTCCTGGGGTTTCTAAAAACCATCGAGAAGGAGGTCCCCAAGGGCCTTCAAATCCACCTCATAGTGGACAACTATGCGACCCATAAGCATTCGAACGTGAAAGCGTGGCTGGAGAAGAACCCGCGGTTTCACCTGCATTTCACCCCAACCTCCTCCTCCTGGCTGAACCTGGTGGAGCGCTGGTTCAGGGACCTCACGGAGAGGGCACTGCGCCGCGGGGTCTTCCACTCGGTGCCGGATTTAATCGAGAAAATCGAAGCCTACATCCGCGTCAACAACGAGAACCCCACGCCGCTGATTTGGACAGCGACCGCCGACTCCATCATCGAAAAAGTCCGCCGCGGACGCGTAGCCCTCCAAGCCACAAAACAAAACTGAGACACTACACTAGTACGACCCGGACCGCCGAAGTGTCGGGCATCAACCAGATCGAGACTGGTCGAGCCGCGCGCGCTGTGCTCGCGGCCGTACGGATCGCCGTGGGGCTCTTGTGGCTTCAGAACGTGGATTGGAAACGTCCGCCCGACTTCGGGCAGGCCTCCCAGAGTGGTCTGTACCAGTTCACCTCCGACGCGGTGAAGCATCCGGTGCTCGAGCCCTTCAGCTGGCTGGTGCAGAACGTTATCTTCCCTAACTTCGCGCTCTTCGGCTGGGGGGTGCTGATCGTCGAGTTCTGCCTCGGGGCGTTCCTGCTCGTGGGATTTTTGACGCGCTTCTGGGCGGCCATCGGCATCCTGCAGACCGTGGCCATCACCCTCTCGGTGCTGAACACGCCCGGGGAGTGGCAGTGGAGTTACTACCTGATGTTCGCCGCGCAATTCGTAATCCTGGCGACCGCGGCCGGGCGTATCGCCGGCGTCGACGGGCTGCTGAGACCGCGGTGGTCGTCTGCGGCGGGTCGTCCGGCTCGGATCGCGATGGTGCTCTCATGAGCGGCGCCAGCGGCCCCGCGGATACCCGTTCTGCCCGCACGCCGATGGGTTGGCGTGCCCGCGGCCTGATAGTTGCCGGCTTCACCGCCCTGAGCTCCCTGTTCGCGCTCGTGCACTACACGCCGCTGCAGTTCGTCTCGGTCAACCTGGTGCAGGCACTTGTGTTCGTCGGTCTGGGCACCCTCGCCGCCCTGGGATGCGTGCTGCGGATGCCCGTGCTCCTGTTCTCGGCCGGCACGATCCTGATCGTCATCGGACTGGTGCGCCTCGTCACCTACGGTCAGACGATCGGAATCATCTCCGGCTCGGTCAACGCCGCCTCCTTGATGGTCGGCCTCGGCGCTGCGTTCCTCGCTATATGGCTCACCTCGCGGCCGTTGCCAGAGAAAAGTTGACGAGAACATCGTTAATTTCCGGATACTCGACGAAGACCACGTGCTATCGCCGCGAGATAAGTCGCCGCGAGGCTCAGCTGTCGTGGACACAATTTCGACACAACCATTCGCGGCCACACAGATGGCCAGTTGTCACCATATCTATCAAAGATTCTGGGCTTCTCCAGGTCGTCATTGCACCTCCCGGCCAAGCACACGGCTCACAATCGTTGTCACTTTGCCCCGCAGTCGTACTCCCCGCCGTGAGCCGTCGTTCCGCATCTTAGCCTCGTCGTGAGTGTCCTCGTCAGAGTTCTGATCGTTCTCCTTCTTCCGCGTGCTTTCCGGACACGGAGACCGCCGCGGCGCTGTGCTGGTGTGTATCGTCGTCGTGCTGGTAGTAGGGGTACCGACGGTACTGATAGGACAGTGCCTGGGTCGTCGACTCACTGGTGACCGGATCGAGGTCGCGCTCCGCACGCCAAACGATAGGTGGCAGCATGGTGGTGTCAACGTCGGCTTGGCACACCTGAGCTTTCAGCCTGACCTTTGGCAGGTTCGCATACCCTACGGGCGCCCGCTGGAGCTGGAAGTGAAAGAACTCGGCCAGGATACCGGCGACGCCCCCGGCTAAGCCACAGCTTGTCGATCAATCACATTTTCACATCATCGACGTACCGACCGACTACGGCCCCCAAGAGCTGGCAGCCCTGCCGGGCCAGATCACGGAACTGAAAGATCTGCTCAATGCATCAGGGACCCCAAAACCCTAATAACTCTCAGCAGCGTAGAAGAAACCACTAATTCCGCTGTCCGAAATCCCCGCGGCAGCTCCGATCTGGGCGCCATGGCTATCCCGCGCAGCGGGACCTTTTAGTAGCAGATGTCAACGATACGGAACAGGCTGGGGCCGTGCATTTATGCAGGCCGATTTCTGCCCGGGGCTGTAGGACAAGGTCCGGGCGTTCGATGTATCGTGTTGATCCGCTCGCGGGGTTGAAATGATGTGGCAGATATCTGCGTCGGAGCAGTCGGCGGGATCGAGATCGTGGCTCGATTGAACGAGTCGTCCAAGTTCAGCTGCCAGGGCGGCGAGTTCGAGCTGGCGGGCTCGGACATCGGAGAGTTTTTCCTCGAGGAGGGCCGAGACGTGGGCGCAGGGTGCGTCACCGGAATCACGCTGGGCGAGGATGCCCTTGATATCTGACAGGGTGAGTCCGGCGGACTGGGAGGCGCGGACAAACTGCAGCCGACGGATGACAGTATCATCGTAGATCCGGTAACCGTTCGGCGCCCGGGTTGCGGTGGGCAGCAGTCCCTGGCGTTCGTAAAATCGGATGGTTTGAGTGTCTATGCCGGTGACGGCGCTGACTTCCCCGATGAGCATGATCTCAGTCTAAGGCTTGACCTTATACCGAACTTCAAGGTTTAGGGTTTCGGGTATGGAGATCACCCTGCAGTATTTCGACGGTTGCCCGAACTGGAAAGTCGCCGAGGCCGGGCTGATGACTCTTGCCGCGCAACGGCCCGACGTCGTCCTGACCCGACAGGTCGTGGACACGGTAGAGGAGGCAGAGCGGGTGGGCTTCCACGGCTCTCCAACCATCCTCATCAATGGCGCTGATATGTTCGCCGCCGGTGCGACGGTGGGATTGGCATGCCGCCGGTACATGACCCCGGAAGGGGCCGCGGGCTCCCCCAGCATCGAACAGCTGCGTTCAGCCATCGGCGCGGGCTGAAAGGCGGGGACAACGACGGCGAACCGCAACGGTCTGCTCCGCTTCCGGGGACCCATCAGGCGTGAGTGCTCCTATCAACGAGAAATGTCAGGGCAGCCACGCGATATTGACTAAGAGAAAGTTTGAAATGCCTCAGAACTACGATCTGCTGGTCATTGGTGCCGGGATGGCCGGGACCGCCGCGGCGACCAAATGCTCTTCGGCGGGGTGGCGCGTGGCGATCGTCGATGCACTTCCCTATGGCGGGACGTGTGCGTTGCGAGGATGTGACCCGAAGAAAATCCTGCGGCGCGGCGCTGAGATCGTGGAGAACGCCCGGCTGATGAAGGGCAAAGGAATCGACAGCGACGCACTGTCTGTCAACTGGGCCGAGCTGATGAGGCACAAGCACGGCTTCACCGGCCCAGTGCCGCAGAGCATGGAAAACAATCTGCACGATCAGGGGGTAGAGACCCTGCACGGGACCGCCAGCTTCACCGGACCAGCTCAGGTTCAAATCTCCGGGACGACGTTCGAAACGTCCAAAGTCCTGATCGCCACCGGCGCCACGCCCCGATCCTTGAACTTCCCGGGCACGGAACACCTCATTGACAGCACCGAGTTCCTCAATCTTAAGAACCTTCCTGCCCGCATCGTGTTCGTGGGCGGCGGTTTCGTCTCCTTCGAGTTCGCTCACATCGCTGCCCGCGCGGGCAGCTCCCCGGTCATCGTTGATCGGGGAGAACGCACGCTGAAATCCTTCGACGCGGACCTCGTCGAACTGCTGATCGACCGCGGCGCGCAGGGCGGGGTTGAAGTGCGGCGCGGCACAAGCATCACGGGCGTCGAGAAGACCCCCGCCGGCTACCGGGTACACCTCGATGAGGGCGGCAGCTCCGCAACCCTTGATGCGGACCTGGTGGTTCACGGTGCCGGACGAACCCCGGACCTATCGCGGTTAAACCTCGAAGCGGCTGACGTGGCTTACGGAAAACACGGCGTTGATGTCGCCGAGCACCTGCAGAGCACCACAAACCCCGCTATCTACGCCGCGGGCGATTCGGCAGACACCGCAGGTCTGCCGCTGACTCCGGTGGCCGTTTTCGAGGCGAAAGTCGCCGCTTCCAACATGTTGAACTCCGGTTTCACAGTTCCCGACTACGCCGCCACTCCGACGGCAGTCTTCACGATCCCTGAACTGGTCCGTCTCGGGATGCTGGAGCACGAGGCCCGGGACAACGGACTGAACGTGGAGGTCCGGTATTCCGACACCAGTAAGTGGTACTCGGGCTACCGGATCGGGGAAACCGCCGGCGCGGCCAAAATTCTCATCGACAAATCAACCCAACGCATAGTCGGCGCGCACCTATTCGGAGCCGGATACGCCGAACTCGCCAACACGTTCAGCCTGGCTATGAAACACGGACTGACCGCCCGGCAACTCAAATCCATGACGCCCACCTATCCGTCGGTCGGGTCCGACCTGAGCTCAATGCTTTAAGGCGGGGTCACCGTCACGACATCGAGTTCAACCGCGCCCGTTAGCCAGCATCGCGGTGATCAGCCGAGTCAGCGAGCAGCAGCGAGCCACGCGCCCTGAGGCATCGGAAGTGGGCAAAGCCCAAACGCCGATAACAGCGCATATGTAACCCAGAACCGGGACGGGCTCCGCAAAGTCAGCCCGTCTTCCCAGTGAAGGCCAACCGGTTGTTGAGCCTGTAGGCCTCGTCGAGGACTTGGGTCGCGTCCCACACGCGGCGGCGCTCTAGAACACAGGCCGCTCCAGCAGCCACGGGATGATCTTCTCGTCCGCGGATCCTTTGCGAGACCGGGCAAGTTTCAGCCACATGGCCGGCAGGGTATCGAGTGCGGCCACGGATTCCCGGGCCACCTCCGAAGCGCGGACCGCGGAGTGCGCCAGGTAGAGCACGAACGCATCGGCATCACCAGACCGGTAGTTATTGACCAGCCTGAAATACGAGCCGACGTCGGCGATCATCGCGGACGCGATCGGAGTGAGCGTGTTCTTCGTGAGCCCGCGACGGCGGGAGATCGCACCGATCGGGGTCCGCCCGATGCGGCCGTTGCCGTCGGTGAACGGGTGGATGGATTCGAATTGGGCGTCCCCGATCGCCGCCTGCGCCATGATGGGTACGTCGGGACGGTTGCAGAAGAGCATCGGGTCCGCTATCAACTCCGGCACGAGTTCCGGCGGGGCGGGACGTGAATGGCGCCTCGCGGTGAATGATCGCCCGTCTGCTTGCTGCAAAGGACGGGGTGAAGTACTCCGCCGCGAAAACGGGGGCTCACATGCGCCCTGTGTGGTCATTGCTCCAGCGGTCGATTCTTCGCTCCGAGTAGCGAGTTGCGGGAGTTTTACCCGCGGCGCTGAGGTCGTTACGTCAACCAACGCCAGTGGTGTATCAGCTGTCCTGGAACTGACGGCACCGACACCGGCCGGGAACTGCAGTTCAAGGGCGGGGCAGGTGCGCGCTGCGCGCAACGGGCTTCACCACGTGTCGACGGTGACGTGCATCGCGTTGAGGTATTGGTGGATCTCATCGGCGTCGGCCCCCGAACGCATGATGACCTGCAACCCCAACAGGTAAGTGATAACGAGGTCCGTACGCGCTTGGGCAATCGCAGAATCGGCCTCCCCTTCGGGGAGGGCCCGATCGATGAGGGTGCGGATCTGCTCGCGCATCTGTCGTCGGTAGCTCTTCGAGAAGTCATAGCCCGGCAGGGTGCCACGCAGCTCGTTGGAGGCCATCACCATCAGGCACCCGTCGCGGCCCCGCTCGGAAATCGCGTCTACTTCGAACAGCTCCAGGAACCTGTGGACGCCCTCGGTCCCTGGCCCGGCCTGTTCGATCAGTGCGGCGAACATTGCAATCCGCTCGGCGAGGTAGCGGCGCAGCACGGTCGCGAAGAGTTCTTCCTTGGTGCCGAAGGTGCGATAAAGACTCGGCTTGTGGACCCCGCTTATCCTCACGATCTCCGTCATCGAGGTCTGGCCGTACCCCTGGCGCCAGAACAGAGCGGTCAGCTTGGCGAGTACAGCTTCCTCATCGAAGAGTCTCGGGCGACCGATCGCGGCATTCACGCTAAAGCTCATTTGCTCAGTCTACGTCGCCTGGAACGGCTTTGGTACCTCTCGGTAACAAAGCCCTGAAGATATGGTACCGTTTGGTACAGAACGAGAGTTCGTTCCCCCGGGTCGTGTCTGCGGCCCGCGACCTCAACCAGGAAGAAGCTTCATCGTGGATCTCAACAAACGCCGCGGCATCATCACCGGTGCAGGCCAGGGAATCGGCCAGGCGCTGGCCCTCGAGTTCGCTGCCAAGGGCGGTCACCTGCTGCTCGTCGGACGCAAAGAAGAAACATTGAAGACGACGGCGGATTTGGTGCAGGCCGCCGGCGGCAGTGCCGAACTCCTGGTGCAGGACTTGAGGACGCCGGATGCCGTCGACCGAGTGGTCGAGGCGGTCGCATCCTGGGACACCGTGGATTTGCTGGTCAATAACGCCGGCAACGTCCGGGCTGGCCGACTGGAGCAGTCCAGTGAAGAGGAGGTCCGTTCGATGATCGATCTGAACCTCACAGCACCGTTGCTTCTGACCAGGTCCCTCCTTCCGCGACTGCGCAGCAGTGGAGCCGGCACCGGAAGTCTGGTGCTGAACATTTCCAGCGGGATCGCGCTGGTGGGCATGCCGTTCTACGCGGTGTATGCGGCCACGAAGTCTGGCTTGGCGTCCTTCGGGGAGTCTCTGCGGCGCGAACTGCACGGCACGGGCGTGCACGTCGCGACCGTCTACCCGGGCGCCACGGACACGGCAATGATGAGCACCCAAAACGCCGACTGGGCGCGCCGGCCAGTGGCCGACGTCGTGGCCGACGTGATGGCCGGGCTCGCAGCGGGCGATCACGAAATCAACGCCACTCCCGAGGAAGGCCGAGGTCTGCAGCAGCTTAACGTCACCGACCCGCTTGCGGTCGATGCCGCGATTGCTCCGGGACTGGGCGAGCTGGAAGGTGCAGTCAAAGACCACAACAGCATCTGACCGGCGACTTACCAGACACTCTTCGAAGATTCCCTCAACCTCTGGCCGGCGATGGCCGGCCGAGACTGAAATGGAGACACCCATGATTGATTTCCAACGGCACGACGAAGACACAGCACCCGAAGAGAGCAAGGCTCTGCTCGCCAAGTCGAAGAAGCAGAACGGGAGGATCCCGGGACTGCACGCGACCATGGCCGAGGCGCCCGGCCTGCTCGAGGGTTATCAGCTGGTGCATCAGCTGTTCCTTAACTCGAGCTTCGACAAGGACGAACTGACTGTCGTCTGGCAGACGGTTAACGTCGAACACTCCTGCACGTACTGTGTTCCGGCCCACACCGGTATTGCAAAATCCATGAAGGTGGACGATGCAATCACCGAAGCGCTGCGCAATGAAACGCCATTGCCCAACGCCCGCCTGGAGGCCCTGCGCACCTTCACTTTGGGTATGGTGCGTGAGCGAGGAAACGTGGACGACGACGCCGTGCAGGCCTTTTTGGATGCTGGCTTCACCAAGCGCCAGGTCCTCGAAGTCGTCCTTGGCGTCTCGCAGAAAGTGATGTCGAACTACACCAACCACCTGGCACAAACGCCCGTCGACGCGCCGTTCGAGAAGTTCGCCTGGCACGAAGCAGCCGCAACGGCCTAATGTCGTCGCAACGCCTGCCAAGAGAAGCCTGTCCTCAACAAATCAGTCGTTCGGTTGCCGGAGTAGACACCGTTGCCGGGACATCCACGACAACCTGTTCGTGGGAGACCAGGAACTGGGAGATGCTGTGGCCCAAGCCTTTGGCGCCCTCAACAGCGAATGTTGGGTCAGCGAAAGTCGATGACCATTACACCAGACCGGGCCCGGTTCCCTTGCTCATAGTGAATCTTCGCGTTCCAAGGTTCTTGCCACTGTGATCCACGGCGACCGCCGTGATTGAAGCCTTGTGCGGATCGATGCCAATGATGGTCATGATGCTCATTTCCGATACTTTTCCAAAGGAAAGCACCCGCCGTGGACATCCTGACTCCAAGTAAATGCACGCCTCTGTCGAACCACACCAAGGGCCGGTGACGGCCGGCACGGCACTATGTTTGAGCCAGCTCCAAGAGCGGCAAGGGAGATAGCGCTCGTCATCTTCACCGACGCTACCTAGACAACGGGAAAACCACGGCCGTACGCGGCATTGGTCGAAGCGCTATCCCCCTTCTGCGACGACTCCCGCGTCGACATGCAGTCGACAAATACCATCACCCTGCCGATGGCCACCGCGTATCCCAACTCAGGTGCCGCCGTTGAGCATTTCAAGGGCACTCTCGAAGCCACGGAGGGCCAGGTCGCCATATCGCGGGCCAGAACCCTGTGGGCCATGATCCTCGATACAGGATCAATTCCCGGGACCAACAGACCGGCGAGCTGCTCGCGGACCTCCAAATCCCTGCCATCCGAGATCGGCTGATTGCCGATATCCCCGGGATCGATGAACCCATCACAGAGATCCTCCTCGCACGGACCCATCAGGCACCACAATGGAGCCGCGTGGTGATGCTCAGGGCGCGGCGGATGCGAAGGTCATCTTCCCGGGCGATGATGACGCCTTCGACTGATTGTCCCGGTTCCAATAGCTCCTCCTGTACGTAGCCCATGTAGCGGTGGATCTGGCCGACGACAGCGTCGCTGGCGCGTTCGCGTTTGAGTTCCCCGTGGGCCGTTCCACTGTTTACCGCACCGTCGAACGGGCGCGCCAGAAAGCCGGCATCACAGTCGACTCCTGACGCTCGGCGAAGCCAGGCCAACGGTGCGAAAACCGCCAAACTGAGCTGCGGAAAACCCGCCATTCTCTGTTAACGGTCACCCGCATACCCGATGTCCATCAGTGATCCTCGGATATTTCACTTTTCACAAGCTCTGGTAGCGGATGTAGTTCGACTCCATGCTGGGTTCCATGACGCCCTGTCAATCATGCGTGAACGTTCCCCCGCTGCCGTGACAGAGGCAAGGATCAGTGGCGTTTCGCTTCGCGGCCAGCGGTGGCCGGTCCCACCGTCGCAGGCTCCGTCGGTTTCGATCCTGTTGTGTTTACGGCGTTTCTTGCTGCAGACCGCCGGAATGGGAGCTAGCCGCTACGCGCTGGTGTACGGTATTCGCTTGTCCGGCCGTTAGGGCCAGGAAACCGTCACGGATTTTAACTAGGCTCGGGTTCCTGGGATCCTAGACTTGATGGCGGGATCGTAAATATTCACGCACTTCTTGCGCGATATGAGCCGGGGTTTCAGTGCGACTGGGAAGGCTGGCGCTGTGGCTGCGGCCTGGATGGAGGGTATCCCAAGCGGATTTTTTGCCACCCTCTCTGCCCGAGCCGGGTGCATTTGAACCAAACCCTGGAACAACCGTGTTCCAGACTGGTCCTGTTTGCGTTATCAGCATCGTCTCGCCCAACGGAATGAAGATGGGCTCCACAGTCAGGAGACGGAGGCTAAAGTGATCCACGTTTAGGTTCTCAGCTGCCACAGCGTTCCGCTGGTGGTTCCGAAGTCTGTTGCGCAACGTGAAGGTTTCTACGCCGTCGCTCAGACCGAGGCCTGTCCGCCCACCCTCCGGGATGGCCTTGCCGACATAGATTGGGTACTGGGGGCCTTCGGGGCCGGAGTTTAAATCCGATAGCAGTTGGTACGGCTCAAAATCGCCGGCGTAGTAGATCGCATATATGCCGGCTCCGGGCTGATTTGGTACGGCTGCCAGCGGTACCGGCTCCATGAGCATCATGGCATTGGCAACGCTTATCCCTAAGTTTCTCTTATCCAGTGGATTGAATGGGATCATAGGGCGGGTTGCAGCGCGTCCTGCGCCAGCATATTGGCGCGGAACTCGGCCATCGCGAGATGTTGTGCGACACTTCCGGCAACGACCTGGGCAAGCTTTACAGGTACCGCGTTTCCGAGCTGGCGCATGGCTTCACCCCAGGCGCCGTGGAGTTCGTAGCGGTCCGGGAAAGTTTGCAGGCGGGCACTTTCCCGGATTGTGAAATAGCGGACTGTGCCGTCAACTCTGCGCAACATGTTCTCGCCTCCCGGAACGCCGTGTCCTCCTGCTTTCAGTGCCTTGGCTGGGAGGTCCAAGGGACTTCCGGTGTGGCCCGGATAGGCCTTCGCCCCAGGTTGCAGCAAATGATTCAAATGGACCCTTGAGCCCTTGACCGTCGGCTCCGGAAGATCTTCAAATGCGTCACGGACCGTTCGCCACGGGCGGCCTCCCAACTCACTCTGTGTCAGTTTCCTAAGCCCTTCCACCCTCCGATTCTCGCGATCAGTGAGCAGTGGACGTTTACTGACAGGGACCTTGTGTCGTTCCCAATATGCGCCTGTCACCCACTGATCATGGAGCAGAGCATCGTAGGAGTGCGTGGGAGCAGGGAAGGACCACTCGGCTTCCTGATCTGAGCGGAATCCCACAAGAAACACCCTGTGTCGCTGCTGGGGAACTCCGTAATCAGCGGCGTTTACCAGTGTAGGAACCAGTTGGTATTCAAGATCCTCGTTGTGACCGGAAGTGTGCTCAGCCTGTAGTCGCGCGTAGTGATCGGCCCAGGTTTCTGCGTCGCGGGCAACCATGAGCGGATGAGCCAGACGCAATTGAATGTAGGAAAAGTAGTTGCTGAATGCCGATCGGGTCAGGCCCCGAACGTTCTCGAGTATGAACGCACGGGGCTTGAGCTCACGAATGACCTCCGTTGCCGCAGGGAACATATCCCGCTTGTCGTCGGCGGACCGTGCTTTCCCGCCCATGCTGAAAGGCTGGCAGGGCGGTCCTCCGGCGACCAAATCGATTTCGTCAACACCGGACCAGTCGACCAATCGGACGTCCGATTCAACGACGTCCCAGTCAGCTACGAGTGGGTATTGATGCGCCTTGTTCTCGCGCATGGTGTCGCACGCCCAGCGGTCCCATTCGACGGTCTTGACAGAGTTGAACCCTGCCAGCTCGCATCCCAAAGCTAGTCCACCGGCGCCGGCAAAGAGTTCAACTGATCGCATTCGAATATCGTAGCCGAAAGCTGCCGTGCTCTTTTGCCTTCATAAGGGTGTCAGATCAGATTGCACCACGAGCATCCACTCACCGTCCCCGAACCTGATCTCAAACAACGGCTCACCCCGTGCATCGTTTCCGCGCGGATTGGCCTCAAAATATGGCCACCCATCCCTTGTCTGAGCCACAGCATCTCTCGTCTGAACCGAGTGGAAGATTCCCAGCGCAGGAGCGCCTCGGTACGCGTCATCATGATCTTCCACGGACTTATTCTCCCCTGAAGCAATGGCGTCCGTCCGACAGGACGGATGAGGCGTCCTTGAGCATGCCGGGACGGTGGCGGGATCAGCCTTAGCGGGTTGACTTGGAAGTCCGGTGAGCTAAGGAAGACCGTTGGGACAGCCGGCAGCGCAGCCGTGGCGAAGCTCCACAACCATCACGTTGGTGTTGAAAATGACGAATAGGGAGCATCCCTCTTGGAGTCCGAATTCTTGCGCGAAAGTCCGCAAGCTCGAGATACTTGGTCCGCCCGAGAGGCGGCGAACGGTGACCGGGGTAACCCCATCGAAGTCGAGATGAGAGGGATAAGTATGAAGGCCCAACTTCCAGGTCAGCCAGACGTTGACGCCGATTCCGCTGCCCCGCAACAACTCGGCGTTGACAGAAAGTTTCACTGCTACCGTATTACCCGACTCAGCCATATATTCCGGCTTGACAGGCTCCTGCAAAAGTATCGGCGTAGCGCCGCGACGGATGAGATCATACGTACCGTCTTCTGTTTTCCCCACGTCTGAGCTGAAAATGCATTGGTTTACCCGCCACGGGGTGACCGGATAGCGGCGGATTGTCTCCGCCGTTAGTTGCGGCAGGGTCAGCGGACCCAAGTCCTGAAGGACGTCGATCACGGCTTCCGTGGCGTCTCTATAGGTAGTGCCACTGAGATGGCTCCATTCTCGGAGGGCCCATGTTCCCTCTGGCCTAATCTGCGTGAAACGGGCGTCATTTCTGCGCATCACTTCCGACAGCGCCCTGGCGGATACAGCGCCGATTTCGGCGGCGATTTCTTCTGCCTCGGCCGGCTCCACCCGCTCCGATAACCAGAGATAAGCTGAGTCTGCGCTCTTGCTGGAGCGGCGGATCCAGCCGCCGCTTTTGTCTTGAAGAATCCCGGATCCCGGTGCCGTCAGGGCATCTTCAATAGGAAAGCCCGCAGGAACCTTCGCCGATGAGCAACGGTCAGCGAACTCGTCGCCCTTGAACGGGGCATCCTCAATCAGCGCGCTGAGTGAACTGAGAACGATAGTGGGGTCCTTCACCCACCAGTCCGGAAATCGTCGCCCCCACACTTGGCAGTGCTGATACCCCATGGACTGCAAAAAGGCAGCAATGCCATGTGAGCATTTGGTTTCAGCCGTATCTTGCACACTGTTGATATTGAAGGCGCCGACGTCGTCGGCCAACCGGTCCAGCTCGGCTGCGAGGGTTGGAAGGACCAGGGAAATTGCCGATTTCAGCAGGTTCCGGCCCTTCTTTTCCAGCTGACGTACGCGTTCGCGCGTGACAAGCAGGTCCTGTCCTATTTCGTCGAGCGTGAAGCCCAGCAACCGAAGTTCCAGAATGTTACGAGTACGGGCGTCCAGGCCATGCCATATCGCCCCGACGAAGTCGACGTTTTCCTGCGAAGTTTCGTCGCTGGTCATTACCCCTCCGTCAGTGAGAGATGGATTACTTTCAGTCCGCAGCGCTCGGCCAACCGGATGTTGTGGGCTTGCACGTTCCTTGGGGTGGGATTGACGAAGGAGGCTGTAAGGCACAAGACCCAGCTCCGGGTCTCGCCTCCGGCAAGTGATGACAATGCAGCCCAGACGAGATGCTTGTAATCGCGTACGGGACCCCATGCAAAGGTGATCTCCTCGTCATCACCATATGCAGTGACCCTCAACGGTTTTATTTTCTGACTTCCCGGGATCACCTGCCATTCGTCACCGAGGGCCTTCCGAACGATATGCTCTGGCGACGGTGCGCGTCTGGCTATGAGGTGCCCGTACTTCCCCTGGCCATGGACGGCTCGCGCGAACTCCTTCATGGGGCCGTCTTTGATCCATACGCGGGCTTCCTCGCTGGCCATGAATCGGCAAAGAGTCCCCCCGATGCGCGGGTCCAGCAACCATTCCTTGTACTGTCTCGACCGTTCCGTCAGGTTCATATGCGTCCATTTCAGGCGCTCGGCGTCAGCGAATAAGTGGGTCACAACCTCAAGTTCGATCTTTTCCGGAAGCAATCCCGCCATCGTTCAGTCAAGCCCTATCGGCGAAGGGAAGTTCAGCTGAACCTCATCGGATGCGGTCTCCAGGCTTGCGGCATCCTCTATCCAGTAATTCAATAGAGATCCTGCAGGCGTGTCATTGAAAGTTACGGAAGAGGCACTCGGTAGGGCCAGTTCCTCCGTTTCTAAAGTCTCCAGTGACCGCTTCAGATTCAAGGTCGCGGCCACACGGCGGATATCCGTGACAAAGTCCAGAACCCGCAGGGAGTCCTTGCCTTCACGCAGGCGTAGTCCCCGCCCCAGCTGTTGGACGAAAATTCGGCGGCTGTGGGTCACCCGCAGAAATCCTATTAGGTTGACATCCGGGACATCGACGCCCTCGTTGAACACATCGACGCAGGTAATAATTGGTACGCGGCCCATCCGGAATGCGTTCAGCAGGATTTGACGTTTTTGTCGATGAAGTCCGCTATGAAGGTATGCCGCATTTTGCCAAGCCGGGTCGGCCGTCTTGAGCAGCTGGGCAATACGCTCAGCATGGTCGATCGTCTGGCAGAACAGGATCGCCCGCGGCTGCCTGGTCTGATGCCATGCGATGCGCAGCTCATCAATTATCTGTTCGTCCCGTTGAGGCAGGAACAACGCCCGGTTCAGCTCGCGCAACGAATACCCGTGTTCACTGGCGGATTTCACGAAGTCCCAGTCGAGGTTGTCGACATACATCCGATAATCGATTTTTGCCAGGTAGCCCTGGGACATGCCTTCGGCGATGCCTAAGCTGTAGGATGAAGGACCAAATCTGTCCGTAATGTCGAACTTGTCGCCCCGCCAGGGCGTTGCCGTGACACCGAACTGTTGTGAGTCAGGGCAAAGGTCCAACAGCTCCGAAAACATGCCCTCCTCACCCATATGATGTGTCTCGTCAACCATGATCAGCCCGGGGCGGTATCCAGACTTAACAGCCGTAAGGGCGGAGTCCACGGTGGCGACGGTTACCCCGTCCAAGGAGCGGGCCTTGCTATCACTGTGAAGAGCCTGAGTGGGCGTGTTCTTGTCCAGATGACCCCAAATGGCCTTCTCCAGTTGATCGACTAGCTCCTTCATATGCGCAACGATTAGAACTCTGGCGCTGGGATCTACCTCGAGGTGGCGGCGGATCACCTCGCCTCCTACGACTGTCTTGCCCAAGCCGGTTGCGAGAATTAAGAGCGCGCGTCCCGCGCGTACCAGGTCACGTTCGATGGCTTCGACTGCGCTCTCCTGATAGGGGCGGAGCGCATAGCGTTGAGGAACCCGATCCGGCATTTCAGACCAAATCTTGCTCAGGGTCGCACCGTGCCAGACGAAGGTCCGTATTCCGACTCCCCCGAGGGCCGCAAGACGCTCAAGAGCCGGCCTATTGAGGCTAGTATTGGTTGCGATAACTGCCTGATCCGCGCCATATCGTGTCCGGGCGCGTTCGATATCATCAACGCCCGTACGGTCGACAGGCCCACGACTAGACCATTTGCATTGCACAACCCACTGCGCCCGATCCCGTACGGCAAGGATGTCAGCTCCGTGATCATTCGCACCGTCAATCACTCGGACATCCGAGAACCCCAAATGCCACAACGCGCGCTCCACCGCAAGGGTCAAACCAACGGGTCCCCGGGCCAGGAGCGCTTCGGCGCTAAGGAAGCTGGTCATTATCCAGAAAGTTCATTGGAGAGCAGGTCGCAACTCCATCGGATGCGCTGAAGCTGCGCCACCGAAGGGGTCGTCTGTGCGGTCAGGACGGTGGCAAGATCGTTGAGATAGCCAACAACCTTAGCCACGCTCAACCGCTGGGTGGCGGGTGACGCCAGGGAAGAGTACGGCCCGCGGAACACCTTGCCATCCATGAAGGCTTCAGGCCATGACTCCAGGAGCTTAACGAGGTAGAGCGGGGGTGCGTACAGGAGGAAGGTTCCGTCCTTCCATACGTCAGACGTGTATTGACCACCCTCGCTGACTATGCCGTTTTCGATCGTGGTGCGCTCGTCGGGGGTGAGATATTGAACTGCGCGCTGGGGTTCGCCCTCAACCTGCTTTGAGACCAGCATCCGGATCTCAAGGACCAGGTCGTACGCCTGGCCTTTGATAGTGGCAAAGTCGATCGCGGTATCTATTAGACAAGCCGTGCGGAGTTCAGCGATGATCTGGGTGAGGCTCAGCGTAGTCTCCGCGCGGACTTTCATCAGAGGAGCCACCTCCATGAGCAATGCGTCAGCATAGGTAGCACCAAAACGCGCAAAAAGCGGGTGTTTGGGATCGAGAAACGCCTTGGCTGCGCGTCCAGCACCGAGTTTTAGCCACACCGGTGTGCGGTTGCCCAGTTCGTCAAGCAAGGGAGTCGTCTTTGAGGCAAAGGTTTCAACGTCCAATGATCCCAGTTCGGGCAAGCCGAACGTGCGGGAGAGCTCAGGAATGTTTACGGAATCGACGGCGAGGCGATCCAGTCGTTCCTGCACCGTTTCATTGGGCGGGGCAACTTTCGCCGCCTCCCGCCCAGCTTCCTCCGGCGCCTCAGGCATGGCGGTGGTAATCCCCCCAAGGGCCGCCAATACAGCATCCACGTCAGCTTGATCCGGTGATCCTTCAGTCGCGGTGGCCACCTTGTCAGAGTTCTTGCGACTCTCGTGGCTCTCTACCGCTTCCCACCACTTCGCGTCTGTTTGATACTCCGGTACGCCAGCCCAAAAGTGCCGCGCCCATTCGCGCGTCTGGTTGTGGATGGGGCCCTTGCCGTCGCCGGGGACGAGATTCCGCCTGCCCGCATCGACCCGCCGGTAACCTTCCACGAGCCGGGCGAGCGGACTCGTATTCCTTGGATAGCCGAGACGTTCCGCAGATTTGGGCAGCAGCGGTCCTTGTCCCCTTAGAAAGTCCATCGCTCCCCGCCAGCTACGGTCGCTGTACTCGAACGCGTCCTTGCTGTAGGTGACAGGAACGTGGTCGAGATGGATCTCGCCGACGATGCGGCCACCCATATGCACCAGTTCCACGGGGTACTCAGGGGTGGTTCCGGCGACAGGATCATTGGGGTCAGTCCAGTCGAAGACTTTCTTATCGAACTGGAGAATCTTCCGGCCGTTACGAAGGAAGTCGACGCCGTACTCACGTTTGTCCAGATGACGTTGGATCCCGAGCCAGCCGTGGATACGCCGTTCACGTGTCTGCAGGATGGGAGAAGCGCACTCCTGGCACGTGTTGTAGCCGATCTCTTGCCAATTTCCGCATTGACCGCACGCATCCGCGGCGCTGTACGGTTGATCGATTTTGATGACAGCGGGGATCTGTTCGGTGTTTTTCCCGGAACCATAGGTAACGTAGCGGTCTTCTCCCCAGACGCAGGCACGCCGTGGACGGACCTGTACACCTCCTACCCAGAGTTCGATGGGGGACGAGTCCAGAATCCAGCTGTATGTGCGGCCAAGTACTTCGCGGAGCTGGGTTGCATTGCGTTGGAGCCATTGAGCATGCCGCGTTTTAAGCTGTCCGATGATGATCTTGGTTCCATGTTCACTCAGATCAGTTTTGGCCTCGCTCAGATCCTTAGCCTGAAAATCCTGGTTGATTCTTCCCAGATCGATTTCAACACCGGTCCATTCCGGATCCCCAGCTTGGGTCGTGAGGACCTGCGTCCTGCCACCGAGACGTGCGGTGCTTACGTTGAACCCCATGCCGAAGAGCCCCAATTTGTCCCAACGGTCATTGCTCGACCAGCCGGCACGAACGGCATTTTCGAGCGCTGCCCGGCTCATCCCGCGACCAGAATCCTGAATCATGACTTCCGCATCCTCCAGCCGGCCTCTAACGTCCGGGAGCGCCACACTCACTCTGAAACCGCCTGGCCAAGCCATGCCTGATTTGAGGATTTCGGTGAAATCATCGAAGGCATTGTCAATGAGTTCCGCTATGCACTGCCACTCGGCGAACTCGATTTCCCCGAGCATGCGCAATATCCGGGGTGAGGGTGTAATATCCACAAGCCACTTCTTTCTTAGGCAGTAGCAGTGGAGTCCACTTTCCCCAAAGCACGATGGATCTCCAGCATAACGTCTAGATCTGACAAGTTTCCGGTGTCGGTCCTCCAACCGACGCTGTTGACCATTGGAGTCCCCTGGCAGGCCATCGAGCCGATGGTCGATTCTCGGTTCCAGTACACCTCACGGCCTTGTTAGTCGGGATTTCGGCATCCGGGGGCTGCGAGGTGGTTCGGGTAGGCCAGCAACGAACGCTTAGGTCCTTGCCGACCACGTGGTCGTGAGAGTTGGTGGCGGCTGTCGAAGCTGTAGGCAGAGGCGCACGCTTGTTAGAGAGATGTCCATGACGGGAGTGGAAGGAGCACCGCCGGGTGAATGAAGAGAATCCCGTCGAAATCGATCCGCTGGTCAGTAGCCGTATGGCGAAGGTCCGAGCCGGGGACACTAAACCTGAAGTCGCACTCAGGAAGGCCCTGCGTTCTCTTGGGTTGGGAGGATACAGGGTCAATTTTCGGCCAGTCCCCAAGTTGCGGCGAACCGCCGACATCGCCTTCCTGAGGGCCAGGGTTGCCGTAATGGTTGACGGTTGCTTCTGGCACCGCTGCCCCGAGCACTACAGACCCGCAGTCCAGCGTTCCATTTTTTGGTCAGACAAGATCTCTGGCAACGTTGCGCGGGATCAAGAGACAAATCGTGCCCTCGCTGAGCATGGCTGGCTCGTAGTCCGCATCTGGGAACACGAGGACTCCCTGGCTGCGGCGCACCGTTTAGCCGAAATAGTGAAGGGTCGTCTACCCTCGAAGCCACTAAGAAAAGAGCCAAAGCTTTCCTCATTCAAAGGTGATCAGTCCAACGGACGAGACGGCCGAAACTGACGGGCACGAATACCAATTACGATGGGCTTATGATGACAGGTCCGCGGTGTGGCTGGTCCCAGCCGGGGAGCGTTTTATCTAGCTGGTGGCCCTGTTCCGGGGATATCAGCCGCCGGTGTTTGTTATGCCGTTGACCATGCAGCCAGACACCCAGAACCCGTTCTTCTTCAGTGTCGAAGCCGTGGTAGCGGGGCCAACGGATCTGATCTTTGAGGAACTGTTGCGTCTGGCCGAGTCTGTAGTACCAGCGGGCAGTGTCCTGTAGTTCCCGGACGGTGGTTCTCCACTCCCCTGTATCATCCAAGGCTTTTTGCTGCGACTCAGTGAGCTGTAAATGGCGCTCCTGCACGCGTTGCCTGCTCAACCAGTGGGCGAGGCCTCTTTCAATCTTTGTGTGGCCGGTTGTGACGGGTGTCCTGCTGGTTTCTGCCATGAAGCTCTGCAGCTGCTGGAGTCGTCTTAGCCATTCCTTGGAAGGTTTGAGCTGCTGTGGAGTTTTCGGACAGTGGGCCCTCTTAAAATGGGGGTCTACTGAAAGTAGAGATCAGCATGACTGCAGCACGCCGGCGTTTCACCCAGGAGTTCAAAGACGAGTTGTGTCGTGAGGTGATCAACACGTCCAGACCCATCAGGGATGTTGCCACCGCTTACGGTGTCGGCCCCGAGACTCTGCGCAACTGGCTGAACAAATACCGTGAGGCCAACGGGGGCACCGAGACGGACCTGACGTTGCCGGAACGGGCTCGCTTGAAGGAGCTCGAGAGGGAAAATCAGGAGCTTCGAGCCGAGACTCTCTTCTTAAAAAAAGCGGCCGCTTACTTCGCGCGGGAGCAGCGGTAGTGAGCAAGTACGAATACATCGACTCCCAAAAAACTGAGCCCGCCAACCTGAATTCGGTCGTGAAGATGTGCCGCTGGTTAGGCGTCTCGACGTCCGGCTTCTACCACTGGCTGACGCGCCCGCAATCGGCGACTGCCACTCGCCGGAAGGCCCTGATAGCGCGGATCCAACACTATTTCGAGGAGTCTGAAGGCACCTACGGGTATCGTCGGATCCACGCCGACCTCGCCGCGGAGCAGACTGAATGTTCACCCGAACTTGTGCGGCAGCTCATGGGCCAGGAGGGCCTTGTGGCCTGCCAACCCCGGCCATTCCGGGTCACGACCGAGGCCGACGCCTTGGCTGCGGCCAACATGCCCGACCTCGTCAACCGTGACTTCACCGCCACTCGCCCCGGGGTGAAGTTTGTCGGCGACATCACCTACATCCACACCTGGCAAGGGTTCATCTACCTGGCCACCGTCATTGACTGCTACTCCAAGAAGGTCGTCGGCTGGTCCATCGCCGATCACATGCGCACCGAACTCGTCGCCGACGCCCTTAACAACGCCGCCGCAACGACCCTGATAGAGCCGGACGCGATCTGGCATTCCGACCGCGGCAGCGTGTATACCTCGGCCGGGTTTCGGGCCTTGGTGACCGGCTTGGGGATGCGCTCATCGATGGGCCGCACGGGCGTGTGTTGGGATAACAGTATGGCGGAATCCTTCTTCTCGATGCTCAAGAACGAGCGTGTCTACCGGACCGTTTACGCGACGAAATCACAAGCCCGCAGCGACGTGATCCGCTATATTGAGGGGTTTTACAATAGTCGGCGCCGACACTCTGCGCTCGATTACCGACGCCCTAATGAAGTCCACTATGGTTATCAACAGCCAGCCCTTGCAGCGTAGAAGAATCCACCAATTCCGCTGTCCGAATTCCTCGCGGCAGCTCAGTTCGGCGCGCACTTGTATAGGTTTATTGGCCAGGTAGTCGTTCCGCAAGCCAGGGTCGAGAATGGACCGTCGCTGTAGGTGGCGATGCACGGTACTGCCCGGAGCACCGCACAGGTCCGCGATTCGGCGGAAGGAGAGGCCTCTCCGGTACATCAGATCCCATTCCGGGTGGAGGCTCTCCCGGACTTCTGGAGACATGCCTCGATTCTAGAACCATCCGGCGTTGGACGCCGTGGAATTGGCCACGGTGCTGGCCGGAAGTGAGGGTAACCGAAGCCTGTCCCTGTGTGGGGTCATAGGTCTAACCGTGAACGCCAAAGCGGTTCAGGCCCGTTTCGAGATCTGCTCGGAGGGTGTGGTCACGCCTGCCTTTTATCGTGACTCCTCTTTCGTTCGTTGTCCTGGGCGTGCTGTGCCGGGGCTGCCGGGGCTTGCTGTGGTTGTATTCAATTCCACAGAACTAGCATCCCATTTCGACCGATCGTGACCGCGCGGCGCCTGTCGCGTCCTTCTACCGAACCCAAAGCGGGACATCAGCCGGCGGTCCAAGCCAACCGCCATGCGCAACGTGTTTCGCCATTGGACGTCGACCGGGGTGCGGTAAACGGACGGCTGCAGTGAATGAGATTATGCTCGCCATATGGACTCCTTCGAAGTCTCCGTTGATCACGAACTGTTCCGCATCAGCGAGAGATACGAGCCAAATGGGACAGTCAACTACAACTTCGCTTGGCTGAACGGGCCGGCTGATGGAAACTACGGGTTCACTATCGGCTTTCCCACGGCTGATCCAGCGTCAGCCCAGTCAGGCAGTTCTTCAAAAATGTCCAGAGAGCAATTAGTCGTCCAGACGCAAGGCTTCCTGGATTCGTTCTATGGAATCGGAGGCATCGGGGAAGAAGATTTTCCGGATCATGTTCCAGCGCGAATGCGTGGAACGAGTAAAAGCTAGTTGTATTCTTGCAGAGTGACAGTTGGACCGTAGAGCGCATCAAAGCCCAAGCTTGGACGCACCGCTGTCCCGGCGGGAAACCTTCAGCGGGACGGAATTCTAGATCTTGAGGTCTTCCCATTCGAAATCGGTTATGATGCCGTTTTCCCAGTCTTGTCGCAAGATCGAGTAGGCGATGGAGGCGACGCGCCCGCCCGGCTCTTCCGCCCACCTTTACCTCATCTGTAACGGCAGCTGGCCGTCAGCAACAGCAATCCCACCGATCCCGGTTCGTGCACACACTTCCGTCACTCGCCAACATTCCTGATCGAGCCGCCTATAGGACCGCCCAACTCAGCCCATTTCACACACTTCCGTCACTCGCCAACATTCCTGATCGAGCCGCCTATAGGACCGCCCAACTCAGCCCATTTCACACGTCTGGCATCCAAGGTCCTGCCCGTCTGGTTAGATCCCGACGGGCAGTCATGCCGTGGAGCTTCACCAGCCCTATGAACGGGTATGAATACGAAGATATGCAACCAGTGCGGAGAGTCGTTTGAACCGAGGCGGTCCACCCAGCGGTATTGCTCTCCGGAGTGCTCGCATAGGCATCGAGATCGGGAGTGGCGTAAGCGTCACCAGCTAAAGGCGGCACAGTCACTGCGCGCGCAGTTTGCCGTCGCCGCGATAGAGAATCGAATAAATCGAGAAGGCGCCGTCACAAAGTTCCAGCGTCAATTGGTCGAAGCACAGCAAACCGCCCGTGACCAACTCGAGCATGAAGTCAACCGGCACGATCAGGAGTTAGGGAAACTCCACACGAGACTCCGCGATCTGGCATCAGTCAACGTCGACCTATGTAGTGAAATCCCCGAGCTGAAGGCACAGGTCACCGAGCTGCAGCTGGACAACGCACGTCTGCTCCACGGTCAGCATGCCGATTCCGAGGAGCTGATGCAGATCGCGGGCAGGTTGTTTCAGCTGTCGTCGCGGCTGGGCATCCCGTTGGATAAGGCCACCAAGGAGATTTTCCAGCGTCGCGGATGGCGGACAAATAGTCTGGTCAGCGAACCTTGACCGTCTCGATTGCCAAGCTGACCGCCGGCGTCGGTCTCAGATACCTGCTGAAAACCACGATGCAGGACGACCTGATCAAACCCGTCGCCGACGTCACCAGTTACTACATCAAGGCCGGGACCCCACAAGGACGCTGGCTCGGCCTCGGGCTGGCCGGCATTGACCGAAAACTGCAAGACCCAGTGACGTCCGCAGATGCCAACGCCTTATTCACACACGCTGCCCATCCAGACACCAAGGTAATCCTGGGCCGGCCACATGGCCGGATCACCGTCGCCTACCAGAACGGCGAGGAGAAGCAACGCCATGCGGTCTCAGGATTCGACCTGACATTTAGCGTCCCCAAATCCGTCTCCGTGCTCTGGGCGCTCGCCAACAAAGACGTTCAGGAGCAGATACTGAGAGCACACCACTCTGCCGTCACCACCGCTCTCACGTGGCTGGAGCAGGAAGCTATCCACACGAGAACCGGCCGCAACGGCGTCGCCCACGTCGGCACAAAAGGAGCCATTGCCGCAGCCTTTGACCATTGGGACTCCCGGGCCGGCGACCCCCAGCTCCATACGCATCTAGTCATAGCCAACCGTGTCCAACGCCTCAGTGACGGGGCATGGACCACTCTTGATTCCCGGATGCTGTACAAGGCCGTCGTTGCCGCCAGCGAACACTACAACGGCCTGCTTTTCGACGAGCTGCAACGCAAGCTGGGTACTGACGCCGAGTTCCGTCCACAAACCACGGCGCAGAGAAATCCCGGCCATGAGCTCTTCGGCATCGATTCGGAGCTCATCAAGGAGTTCTCCAACCGTTCGCGGCTCATCGACGCCGAAGCTGAGAGACTCAGCCAGGAGTGGACCCGCGAGCACCGCCGACAGCCCAGTGCCACGACGATCATCAAGCTCCGCCAGATAGCCACCCTATCCACACGCAAACCGAAGGACGAATCCCCCACACCTTTGCCTGCGCTCCGCGCGAGATGGCGGCAGCGGGCGGAAGCCAAAGGGCAGAACCCGAGTGCCGTCGTCGAAGGCGCCATCCACCGTTCCATACAGCGGCCTGTCAGGGCAACGGACCTCTCGCCGGATTGGATCAACGCCGCCGCGTTACTCACGCGCGAAGGAGTCGCGCAGAGGAGGGCTACCTGGAACCGTTGGAATCTGCTTGCCGAGGCCGAGCGCGGTTGCGCCGACATCCGTTGCTACTCCCCCGCCGATCGCCGCTTCTTGATCGACGCCGTCACCACCGCGGCAGAATCCCATTCCGTTCCGCTCAACCACGACCGCTACCGGCTGCCACTAAATGCCAGCGAAGACCTCGGCTACGCCGGTCGCAGCGTCTTCGATTTCCCAGGTACTCGGCTTTACACGGACTCCAACACGCTCGCCAATGAAGAGTTCGTCATGAATGCCAGGAACGACGACGGCGGTCCAGCCGTCCGTTCGGCCGAAGCCGCCGATCTGCTCTCCGCGTACCGGCACACCGCCAGCTATCGGCTTGCCGCAGACCAACGCGCCGCCGCGGAGACCGTGCTGACCAGCGGCAACCGCCTGGATGCAATCGTCGGACCGGCCGGGTCCGGCAAGACGACCACTTTGGCGGCCATTAGGGCCTCGTGGGAATGCAGCCACGGTGAGGGAAGCGTCGTCGGGCTTGCGCCTGCTGCTGCGAGCGCTGAGGTTCTGTCTAGGGAGCTGGGTATTGTGGCAGAGAACGTGGCCAAGTGGCTCTATGAGAGTGTTGGGCAAGGTGCCAGCAATAGGGCCGATCGTTTCCACGCTTTGGAGACGGCGCCGAACAGTCCACGCGACTTGACCGCAAAGTACCTCGCCAGCCTGTCGCTCCAACAGGCGCTGTGGCAGTTCACGATGCACCAGCTCGTCATCGTGGATGAAGCCTCGATGCTCTCCACCGTCCAACTCGCGGGGCTGGTGCACCAGGCGCGGGACGCGGGCGCGAAACTGCTGCTGGTTGGTGACCCCGCCCAGCTCGATTCCATTGACGCCGGCGGTATCCTTGGCTGGCTGCACCGTGAGGGAAAAGCGATTGAGCTGACGAGCATTCACCGGTTTACGCACGCGTGGGAAGGCGATGCTTCGCTCATGCTCCGCGACGGCAATATTGAAGCAATCGACCAGTACACGGCCCACGGTCGTATCTCGCACGGCGATTTCACCGCTATGGTCGAAGCCGCCTACCAAGCCTGGGCCAGTGACCTACATGCCGGTAAGTCATCCATCCTTATCGCCCCTGACAACGACACCGTGACCACTCTCAACGAACGCGCACACGCTGATCTGGTCGAGTCAGGCCGCGTCGATGCCGAACATACAGTCGACCTCAGTGATGGACTGACTGCGGGGCGCGGCGACAGGATCATTGCCCGCAAGAACAACCGCCAGCTGACCGATAGCAACGGCGACTATCTGCGCAACGGCACCCTTCTCCAGATCACGGAGCGACCGCGGAGGGGCAATCAAGTCGCTGCCCGGCGACTGGACACCGGCGCCAACATCAGGTTGGACCCGGTCTACCTACTCACCTCGGCAGAGCTGGGCTACGCGACAACTGCCCACCGCTCACAGGGCATCACCGTGGACACCAGTCACACCGTCCTCACACAAGGCCGCCTCACCCGCGAACTCTTCTACGTCGGCATGACCCGCGGCCGCACCAGCAACACCGCATACGTGTGCGAGTCCGACCCCGCTATTGACGAACCCCGAATTACGCAGCCGGCAGAGAATTGGCTCCAAATTCTTGGCGAGGTCCTGGCCTCCGAAGGCTCCGAACGCACGGCGCATGAAGTCCGCCAGACTCAACTCGCCAAGGGCGACACGCTCCAGCGCCTCGCGGCGGAATATGACTATCTTGCCCAGCTTGCCGCTGCCGAGCACCTTACCGCTGTCGTTGAAAAACTGATGCCCGACGGCGGCACTCACCTTCAAGAATCACCCGCCTGGGGTGCAGGAGTGGCGGCGTGGCGACGAGCCGTGGCCGTCAACCCGCTGGCTGCCGAGCGCGTGCTGGAGAACGCGCTGCGCCATCCCGGGGACGCCGAGGACCAGATGGCCGTTATCCACGCACGACTTCGCCAAGTCGCCGGCAATGCATCCCATGAATCTCTGGGCGTCCTTCAAGAGTCGCTGCACAGCGACCGGGCAGACTTGCGGGACATGATCGATCAGGTTCGCTCCCGCACCGTTCAGCGCCGTGTTCGCGTGGCTCGAGAGGCTCTTACTGCCCGTCCTCCTTGGGTCCATGCGCTAAACGTAAAAGTCGGATCCACAGTCGCGGTGGACCGCTTGGCAACCGTCGTTACAGAAGTCGCCGCGTACCGTGACCGATGGAGCGTTGATGCCCACATCGAGCCGCTCGGTCCAATCCCTGCGCACTACGAATGGGAGCAGATGCAGCATCGAGCGGACCTCGAATGCCGAATCCAGTCGATGACGGAGGGTGCGGCGCATCATGCACCGGCGGACCAGACGGCGCTTCCTGAACCTATTGCGCGACAACCCCTTATCTCTGTCGGCCCCGCGATCTAAGCTAGGTCTCGAAAGGAAGCGCTGCGGTCATGAACCCAATGATCAAACCAACGATTATCTCGATGCCCCTCCTCGTGGCGAGCATCTTAGTGGGCTTGTGTGCGGCGTATTTAGTTCCCGCAACTATGGCCAACTGGCCAGCCCCCGCATGGCTGGCGACCATTGCTTCCGTATTTCTCGTACTGCTGGCGTTGCTGGCAATTCGCTGGACCATCAAGGTCCGCCGAGCCCGGCATTGGTACGAAAACGCACGACTTCAGTGGCAACAACTCGAGGTAGCCAGACAAACCGGCGGTACAACGGCCGAAGTCACCGTCCTCAGTGTCCAGGAAGTGCAGCCTACCGGCGCCTGGGTCACCATCAACTGGGACCAATTCGGGTACCAACAGCCAGCGTGGATCGAGGGCAAAGGCGGTACATACTGGCCAGGCTCCGTCCTACTCATCACTCCCGATCCTGCACAGGTACACATCGGACGGCCTTGGCCGCCAACGTACCGAATCGCCGAATCGGACTGCCGAGCTGTTGCGCCCGCCGTGGAGTAGGTCACTGCTGGAGACGGCGAACGTTTGGATGTCTCCAGAGAGCCGATAATCCTGACTTTCGATGCGTCGAGCACCTCCAGAGCTCGGCATAACTGCTGACGGCTATTCGGATCCGGCCATTCAAAATCGACCATGCTCGAGCTACTTTACCGTCGTACCAGTGTCGGTGAAACTAGTCCGGCTCTTGCGGCGTCTTCAGGAGCCTAATATGTCGTGATCGGTCGACAACCTTTGTAAATCATTCCTCAAGGAACAGAATCCTCTCGCCATGGTCAGGATCATAAAGTGCGGATCCTGACAGGCCAGGACGAGGCTCCTCGACAACGGTGAACGTTAGCTAAATAGGGCGGTCCTCGCGAATGGGTAAAGCGGTTGAATCGGATGCCGAGGACGAGAACCACCGATGATCTTTGAGTCGGGCGCTCCGGTTTTTGACACGAAATGCCGTCTTCTCAATCACATCCCGGCCAGGACCGCTACCGGCGCCAGGAAAAATCCCCAAGGCTGGCCCAGGCAAACCGGGTCCGAACTGCTCGGGACCACTGTTGTCCACCCCTCACCCATTGCGGCATAGGACGCCGTTCACGGCCGTCAGGCAACACATCCACCGTCAAGCCGAGTTCGAGGCTAAGGCAAACAGGGAAAACTGATCAACTGGATACGAAAGCCTTTCAGAAGAATGGCCCCGGCGCGCCTTCGAGCCTATGCCTTGATTTTGTTCCAAGCTGAATCATGACATCACCTTCACAGCGGAGGGCACGCCGACGCTCGACCAGAGCCACAAGCAGGCCTTGGACCGATGGTCATAGGTCAGAAAAGACCGTGGCGCAAGAAGAGACTAAACCGACAGCCTCAAGTGACGGCCTTTCCGCCCTAGCTGCAAAGGTATTGGATCAGCTGAGCCTGACGTCCTGGTTGCCAGCCGCACTGCTCACGGCCGGAATAGCCGTCTTATTTCAATTTCGCACACTTAACTCGATTGACCTTCCCTTGGCAGTGTCAGAACTGGCAGAGGATCCGTTTCAGTTTTTAGTTCTAGTATTTCCGCTATTGGTTATAGCGACAGTCATCACACAAGCATTCTCGTTTTCCGCCATCCGTATGCTCGAGGGATATTGGCGGAGAGGCTGGCTCGCAAATCTTTTCGTAGTACTCATGACGAAGTGTCAGGAGCGAAAGAAAAAATCAAGTGAAACAACTATCTTGAAATATAAACGTCGAGCATTCAAGACGGCGCGAGAGCGGATGCTTTCCGCGGGGATTTCTGTTGCGATAGTGTGTTCGATTGAGGAACTATTTCGCGACCAAAAGCTCAGCCTTCATCTTACGGATAGACAGACTGCGGACATGGACAAAATTATGTGGAAAGACTACTGCAACCCTTGGCAGGTCTCAAAGCTTGACCACCTCGAAGGCGACCTTCCTTATTACCCGCGTCCTTCCAGACTTCTGCCGACTACTCTCGGCAACAAATTGCGGGCCACGGAAGACAATCTTCTTAACACTAATGGGGACTTAGAAGGCTTCATCCTAGGTAGATGGTCGTTGATGCCTCAACATTTGCGTATTCAACACGACGAATTTCGTGACCGTTTAGAGATGTACTGCACCTTAGTATTTGTTGCTATAATCCTGAGCGGAGCCACAATTCTAGTTTTTCTTGGCAGTAACATCCAGATTTGGCAGACGATACTTCTAGCCCTTAGTTTTCTGGCCCTTGCCGCCGTGAGCTACTCGGCGGCGATCACAAGCGCAGCTGGGTACTGCACGGTACTCAAGCAGGTAGACGACTTGTAGCAAAGTTGGAATGATTGGCAGGACCTAGTCTGCACGCGTCATTGTGCTTCGGTGGACCGGGCATTCAGGGGGCTTGCCGACGGCAGCATTCCGTGTTTGGTCGCAGGATGGCACCACGCATCGGTAAGGAACCTGATCAGGGCGGTCAATTCCAGGGACTCTTCGGTCGTTCATAATTTCAATCTCCTCTTATCCAAGCTCGTCGTCAAGGGAGGGCGGTGTCAAGCCGTCTTAGCAACATTGTCGTTGAGTCGTTTGGTGAAGACTTCTCGTGGTGTGAGGAATCCCAGTACGGCGCGGGGACGGTCGTTTAGCTCGTCGGCGATGGCGTCCAGATAGGGTTGGTGGCTGGTGAGCTCGATGCCCTTGGGCAGGTACTCCCGGATCAGTCCGTTGGTGTTCTCATTGGACGGTCGCTCCCACGGCGAGTGCGGGTGAGCGAAGTACACGGGAAGGTCCGTTGCCACGGTCAGTTGAGCATGGCGGGCCATCTCGGTGCCTTGGTCCCAGGTCAGAGAACCGCGCATCAGCGCCGGCAGGTTGTTGACCCGATCAATGAGGACATCGGCGAGGCCGGCGGCCTTCTTGCCCTCGGGCAAGCCCAGCATAATCAAGAACCTCCTATGCCTCTCGACCAGGGTAGCGACAGCGCTCCTACCGCCCTGGCCGACGACCAAATCCCCCTCCCACGATCCAGGAACACGGCGATCCGAGGCTTCTTCTGGCCGGGCATCGATGCTGACCATGCCGATGATCCGCCCACCCGTCCGCTCGCCCAACGGCTTGCGGGATTTGCGGTGTGTGCGCTTGGATTGGAGCAGGATCCCCGACTTCGCCAGCTCTCCCTTGGGCAGGGCATAGATCCACCGGTAGATGGCCTCGTGCGAGACGGTCCGGCCCTGCGCGTCAGGTGATTTCGTCATGATCTCAACGCTGGCGTCCGTGGCTTCCAAACGCAAACGACCGGCGATTTGCCGCGGCGTCCTGGACCTCGCCAGATCCACCTTCACCCGTGCTGCCAGGACCGGATCTGTCTCAATTTTCCGTTCCTGTGGACGCTTGCGCCGGCGCTCCGCAGCACAGTCAGCACTCACCGGACGGTAACCACGGGTCCTCGTCGAGTTCCGCAGCCGCTCCCGCCAAATGACCGTATGATCCCGGCCAAGATCAGCCCCAATCTGCCGATCCGTCCTCCCAGCCAGGATCCCCACGGCGATGTCCGCCCGATCCGAAAACGACAACGGCCTACGCCCCACCAGCAGCTCCTCTATTCAACCAACGTGTTGCTTCGAGGGTATGACACCGCCGAGTGCTAGTGACTTAATCAGGCACAAGCGTGGCGTCGTTCAAAGAATCACTTGGTACTGCGGCGACAAGTGGTGTTTCAAGGGGGCGCGGTGCATTTACGGGACTCATCCGGGCCGATATGGCCGAAGTCGGATCCTACAATTGGAACGTGGATCCTGGTCCTTCTAGCTGACCGACCGTCTGCGGCCTGAACGCAGCCTGAGGTTCGTCCATATGGGGCGGGGAATTCAAAATTACCTTTGTGTCCACGCTTATCGCAGTAAGGCGGCCGCCAGATGCGGCGGGAGCCGTAACGTCCAAGATGCACTTGGACGCCGATGTCACTCTTCCAAGTACTGACTTGGCGATGTCGGTTCGGGATAGCAGCTTGCAGCCGGCTGCTGATTGCAGGATGGAATTCGCTTCGGCAACGAGGACAGCGTCAGCCCAGCCCGCCAGGTAGCTGGACGACTGGGCTCCGTGGTCAATACCGTGGGCCTTGAGCACCGTGTAGGCAACGGATTCGACCTCGATTTCGGCCAGTCCACGGTGCTCGACGCTACTACCGTAGAGCTGGCCGAGCGAATCGTCAGGCCCGTGGAGCAAGACGTGCCCGAGTTCGTGGGTGAGTACTGCCAGGCGTTCGTCATGGTCGAGCCACGTCCCGATGCTGATGAAATGGCCGCCAAAGTTGGTATAGCCGCTGGCCAACGACCGTTGGCTGTCGGAAACCTCGACTGAGAACCCGCGGTTGCCGGCGGCGGCTACCAGTGACTCCCACAATTCCTCGTGCGTCGTTCCGATGGGCTGCGCGAGTCCGGTGTCTTGGCGGGGAACCATGAGCGGCTCCCCTTCGGTTTGGGAGACGTCGAAAACCGCCTGACCTCGCCAGCCGACGATACGTGCACGGTGCGGGTCGACGGTTGCTTCCATAACGGCTGGCCCGGGCGAGTGCTGGTGGTCGACGTCTTCGTCCGCCGCCGCTCGGGCCATCCGTGGTGCGATGACCCAGAGCGCGTGTTCGCCCTTGAGCACGTAACGGCCGTGACGTTCCCATTCCCTGTAGCCGGCGACGAGTGTGGGCGGTTCCTTGCCGCGTTGCGCCATCTGAACCATCAGCATGGCCGCGTTGCCGCCGGAGTAGCGCCATAGCGTGGCCGAGTTATCGAGGAGTTTCTGCCAACGCCATGGTTCGTTGACGGCCTGGTCCAGGAGGTCCACCAGGCCTTGCGTCAAAGCAGCTACCCGCTCTTCCGGCCCCGGATGGGTCGGCGGCGGCGCCGGTTGACGGTCCACTGGTCCAGAGGCCTCCGGAACCCCGGACCCCAACGAGTTGATGCCCATCGCCGCGACCTCCACAACTCCACGTGCCGGGCTTTCCGCCCGGCTACCTGTTCATGGTGTTGTGAAGCAGGAACGGCATGAACCCGGGTTAGCCTCCTGACTCAGGGTCCCAGCCGGATGATCCGGGGCCGCCCGCCGGCAGGTTTCGACGCGACGGTTCCCGGTGGGCCTGCAGACCCACGCACCCTGCCGTACGGGTGTGTTCACGCATCCGCTCAATGCTGGATGTCAGTCGTTCGTGGAACGTGACGGGCCCGAAGCCGCCGTCGTCCTCGGTGTAGGAGGCCTGCTCCGCTCGCTGTAGCCCGTATAGCTCGGCGACCATATCGCTGTGCCTCCACCAGCAATCAGGCACCACAGACGTGGACAGATGGTACGTATCCACGAGCCACTGAACCCACAGTCCAAGGTGTTTCCACACTGCCTCGGCCGTGCGAGCGTCCATGTCGCGCCAGCGGTACGTTATCGGGACACGGTTGGAGCGTTTGCCCTCGGTCGATCCGAACAGCATCGCGGCGAATTCGTCTTCAGCTCCCCCACCAACGGTGTATTCGAAGGACTCGTCCTCATCCATGGTGTTTTCCTATTCCTCTGCCGGCGCGATAGTCCTGCTGGCCTGTTGGCGCTGCCGGTGCCCGGCGGCAAGCTCGAGTTCGGTTTCGTTCTTGGACACACCGAGTTGCGCGGCGTCCTTGCGTTTGTGCCACTCACGCAGGTCCAGCAGGATGGGACGGGTTCGCCTGCCCAGCATGATCGCCGTGCCGACTGGAAGCCTGCGGATCTCGTGCAGTGGGATAACGGGGGTTTCACGGATCTGTTCACCGTCTTGGCGCCCCTGAGCGGACCATGATCGGGTATTGACGGTGGTGCTGCGTTCACCGATGAGTCCGGCCAAGGCCCGCAGGTCGCGTTCATCCGACCCGCCGCCAAAGATGATCTTGATGATGGCGGCGTCCCAGATGGTTGCCGCTTCATCGATGGACCAGCCGGAGCGTGCCTGGGACAGGGATTGGAGCACGACCATTGTGGAAATGCCGATGCCGCCGCCGTCGGAGAGCGCAACCGGAAGCCCCGGCCAGGGTGAGAGGTTCGCGATCTCGTCCAGGATCAACGACAGCGGTGGGTCCAGCCGTCCTCCTTGGGCAACGAAAGCCATCTCGCGGGCTGCGTAGTCAATGTCGTCGACCAGCGCCGAGAGGTATGGTCCTGCGGCGGCGGCCCCGGATTTTGTGCCAATCAGGTAAAGCGTGCCGCGTTGACGGATAAACGCTTTCGGATCGAATTGCTCGGCTTCACCGTGCGGGTCAAGTGCTGCCAAGACTTTCGGAGATGAAAGAGGCGCGACGGCGGCGGTAACCCCGATCCACGAGTTTGAGGTGTTGCGCGGGTCATCTTCAATGATTCCCATCAAGTCTGCCTGCCAGCCAAGTGCCGCTTCCGGCCGCCCCAGAATTTCCAGCGCTTCTTTCGCCAGAACCGGGCTGGAGGACCAGCGCCGAAACGCCCTCACCCCGTCGCCGGAGAGGGCTGCCGCATGGAGCAGGCATTGCAGCACAATGACTGATCGTTTCTGCCACGCAGCGTTCTCGCCCTTGAATTCGGTGTCCGCGGTGATCACCAAGGCCCGCCGCGTGGCCATGTCGGGGTCCTCGCAGCCCCGGACGGGCGACCATCGTAGCGTCGTTGGCAATCCCGACATGCCCTGTGGATCGAACACGGTGACAGGCCTGCCGCCGGAGGCTCGGGCGCGCATCGTCACCACCAAGTTGTCGGCCCTAGTCGACGTCGTTACGACAGCACCCGGTGCATCGAGAATGGCGTTGATAATTACATACAAGCCCTTGCCCGATCTAGGCGCTCCCTGGATGACCATGGATTCCTCCGTGGAGACGTGCACGGTGACGCCGCGGGACCGGCCAACTGTCCAGGAGACTTCTTCCACCCGTGGTCTTTCGAGTCCAGGGCGGGTGAACCGGCCGTGTTTGACGACGGAGCGGGCGCCGAAGTCACGGACGATCTCCGCACGCCGGGCAACGCCCTCACGACTGAGGATGTCCCGACGTAGCCAGGACCCGGATTGACGCCAGCTCCGCCACAGGAAATACCCACCCAACACCAGTAGTGCCAGGACTGCGAGCGCGGGACCGATGACGAACCACACGGATCGGGTTCCGACGGTGCATCCCGCGGGGGTGTCGATGATCCAGCTCATGCGTCCGATGAATAGTCCGATGCCGGCGGTGGGGCTGAAGGTCCAAGCAACCGAGGACTGGCATCCCCACCGCACGACGGTTGCGGTGGCCAGTTGAACGATGAACGAGAATCCCAGGTAAATGGCTGCTGCGATTAAGGCGGCGTTCAGCAGCGGGTTGCCGTCATCGAGTCGGCGGTGCATTAGAGCATCCCTTGGTCCGTGCCGAAGACGGCCATCTCGTCGGTGGTGATGCGGTTGGCGACGATGAAGGACCTGTTGCCGACTTTCCACAGACCCATTCCTTTGGGTAGGTTCTCGACGTGCTCGCATTCGGCCTCGGTCAGTCCGAGTGCTTCTTTGGTCAGGCGCATCGCGTCGTGTTTTTGCCGGTAGATGATGCGGGTGTCGGCCTCGGTGAGGAGACCGAGCGCCTTCTGCCGCAATCCGCTGGTGCCGTCACCGATCTCGTTGAGGTCTGCGACTTTGTGCATGATGAGCAGGTTCGCGATTCCGTAGGTGCGTGCCAGCCTCCATTGTTCACTCATTTTCGCCAGCATGTAGGGGTCTGCGAGCATTCGCCAGCCCTCGTCGTAGACGACGATCCTTTTGGCGCCGTCGGGGTTGGTCACTGCTGCTTCTAGCCATGTCGCACCGCACGCCGCAGCCAGGGAGAGCGCCTGCTCGGAAGCCCCGATCAGGGCGGAGGTGTCCATGACCATGATGGGTGCGTCCGCATCGAACGCCACTGTGGATGGGGCGTCAAACATGCCCTCCAGATCACCGGCAACGGTGCGCCGCAGGGAATGGCCGACGCCGGTTCCCCCGTCGCGTCCGACCAGCGCCACCGTCGCCGGGGTTGGGTTGAGCAGGTACTCCAACACCATGGGTAACGTGGGTGTGCTGTTGGCGGCCACCGCGTCGGTCAAGGCCATGTCGAGTGCGGTGTGTTCCACCGGGCTCATGGCTTGGCCCTGACGCATCAACGACACCAGTGCCACCAGCAGGTGCCGGCGGCGTTGCCGCACCACGGCCTGCCATTGGTCATCGGACAACAAGTTGGACCTGGGCCCGGCATCGAGCGGGTTCACTCTGGCGGGCTTACCCGGACCCACGGAGATGACTTTCCCGCCCAGCGCTTCGGCGACCGGCACCCACTCCCCTTTCGGATCCGAGGCCACGGCCGCCTTCCGGCCCAAGGTCACCGATCGGGCAACGAGCGATTTCCCGCACATGGACTTTCCGGTCCCAACGGTGCCGATGACCACGATGGAGGGCCCGCTGATGACGCCCTTGTCGTAAAGAATCCACGGATCGTAGGAGAACGCGCCGGAGCCGAACACGTCCGTGCCGATATACGTCCCCTCATGTCCCAACCCTGATTCGGTCAGGAACGGATAAGCAGCCGCGAACGTCATGGTCGAGGCCCGGTGCGGCGCCGGCCGCAACCGGTGCGGGCCCCGCAGCGACGCTGCTTCCCCGCTCCCCCAGTCTCCCTTCGAGCGTGAACTTGAACCGGCTGCATCGGTTCTTATCAGCCGATCCAACAGCGACGCGCCCGGTGAGTCGGACGGCGGGCTCTCACGCCGACGTCGTGCCTTCCGATCAAAGCGGGACTCTCCCGACGGAATGAAACTGACGTGCTGTGCGTGCTTGCTCATTTCAATCCCCTCCCCAGCGGCAGCGCACCCGCAACGAACGCGGGCCACTGCTGCCCGGCCAGTAACCGCAGCTCGACGAACGCACCGGCCGCCGCCGATTCCAGTTCCTGCCGATACCGTGCCAGGTCATCGAGCGTCTCGGCAGTGATAGTGACGTAGGCAGCTGGGCGAACGTCGCCATGGCCGGCAACAATTTCCTCCTCCCGCTGAGCGACTTCCTCTTCCTCGGCGCGCTGCTCACGGGTCAGCGGCCTGTCGAAGCGTGCGTTGACGCGCCGCCGGGTGTCGTGGGCCTCGTGGGCGGAGCGGATGTCCCTCAACGCCTGCTCGGTCGGGATGGCACGGACGACCTCGGTGACCGTGTGCCGGAAGTCACCCACGTACACGAGTGGGTGCATGAACCCCGGGAACACTTGTTGCCGCGGCCATTCGGCGATCCAAAACGTCTGATGAAATCCCGAGTCCGTCCGCAGATAGGACCAGTGCTCCTCCACTGCCATCGGCCCGGCACTAACCCTCATGGTCTCGGATGGGTTCCCCTGCAATGCTGCGGCCAGCCGGGTCACGGCCTGCGGATCAAAGGCCCCGCGCATCACGGCTGTCACCTTGTTCTCCGGCAGCCACTCCTCCACCGTGACGCCGTGGGTCTTCAAGCCGGTGCTGAGCGCCTCGACCTCCGAACGAATCACATGCTCCAGCCCGATGAAGTTACCGCCGGCGTCCCGGATTCGCCGCCGCGCCTTCGACGTATCAATAACCAGGCAGACAAGCAACTCATGGCTCATCGCGGAACCGGCCGCAGCGATCAGGTCCAGGTACGACTTGTCACCCCACCGCACCTCCTCGATCCGCGCCGGCGCCTTCGCACGATCGTAGAACTCACGAAGGGCAGTGGACGGGTACGGGACCGTGTAGTCCTGCACCGTAATTCGGGCCACGGCTGGGCGTTGCGCCATCGCCGTCTGTACCCGCGACCATGCCTGCACGGCGTAGGCCTTGTCATCATCGTCCAGCAGCGCGAACGACGTTGTGCTGCAGCGCAGGATCGCCACCGCTTCATGCCCCTGATGGTCGACGACGAAAACCGCACCTTCAGCGGTCTGCCGCAACTCCAGCGTCCCCAAGCCGCCCGGAAGCTCAAGCCGGCCCGCTGATCTGGGTTGCTCGGGTTTGGCCAGGAACTTGGTCTGTCCGATCTGTTGACGCCAGAGGAAGACCGTTGCGGCGAAGGCCCACACAGGATAAGGAATCCTCTGGTATTGCACGCCGCCGAACAGGACCAGTACCAGCCACACGGGTGTCGTAATGATCAGGGTCGGCGGTCCTCCTGTTGCTGAGGCCACGCTGGCTACCAACACCCCAGCGCCAATCAGCATCAACTGGTACCACTGCAAGCCCATGAATAGGCCGTGCCGCTCATAGCGGGGAAACTTCACCGACTGCAGCGAGCGCGTATTGTTAGACATCTTTGTCCCTTTCCGGATCAATGGTGGTCGGACGCGGCAAGGACGGCGTCGGCGGGGCTGGGGCATGCCGGGGTGCGGGGGCCGGTTGCTGCCCCTGTGGCCGAGTTTGCCGACCGTTCGTCGTGCCGCCACTGATTTGATGCCCCGATGGTTGCGGCATTGACGAATCCGGCGGTGAGGAGATATCCGATCCCGTGGTGTTGCTTCGCGCACTTGTTGCAGGTGCGCTCGTTGAAGGTGCGCCGTGGTCCCTATGAGCTCTCCCCGAGCGCTTGTTGTACGGCTGTCCGTACGTCTTGTTCCCCGACCCCTGCGGCGGGTGCGGGTCACTGGAAGCCAGCTGGCCGCCGTCGTGCTTCAAGTTCTGCTGAGGATTTCGCGGGCGATCAACGATGGGGGCCGCTAACTTTGGTTGCGGGCTCGACTGGACTAGAGCCGGCTTCCGCGAACCAAGGTTCGCCAAGGTCAACTTGCCGCCCAACTGCCGGCCGACCTGCCTCGCCGCGATTCCACTGCTCCGCGTCAGGATGTGGCCGCCGCCAGCCACTTGGGCGGCCGCGGCCAGCTCACCGCCGGCAAAGCTCACCAGACGCAGCGCCATCAACGGCGCGGCGCAGGCGAGCAACATGCCCACCGCACCCGATGCCAACCCGGCGAACGAGGTGGAGTTGGCGAAGAGCTTGACGGCAACCGCCAGGACGGTGGCAGCCAACGGCTTCGCAATCAGAAGGGCAACGACGGTCTCGCACCAGCGACGCGTCCACGACTTGGTGCGTTCCCACGGCATCAGCATGATCGCAACGGGCGCCGTGGCCGCCAGCACCAGGAGTGCGAATGACCGGAAGATCATCGAGCACATCAGGACGAACGAAAGTATCCAAACGATCGCAACGGCAACCACGGTGGTAATGACTGACCCGACGGGACCGTCATTGGTGCCCGGAGTGGACAGCGAGATCAGGTTCCACTGTTGCGCCGAACCGGCAGGAGCCCGTTCAAATCCGAAGAGCCGCATGAAAACGACGAAAGGGTCCGAGCCCAAGGTGGCCAGCACAGCGGTCGACGCAGAGTCGGTGAAATCGGTGAGCTGCCGCATCAGGCTGACCGCCCCGATCACCACCGGGACGGCGATAGCTCCGGCGATCAAGGCGCGCCCGATCCGTCGCGGCTGTTGGCTCACCAGGCCGCCGAGGACCTGAAGGATCATCGCGACAACCAGCGGCGTCATCATGACGACGATCCACCAATTCATCAGGCCACTGACGATGGTCCAGTCCGAAGATCCGATGTCCGAAACGCCAAACGCACCTGAGATGAACGACCACATCCACGAGGCCATGCTCGCCAAAACGCCGGCGAACATGTCCGTGATGGTTTGGGTCGCAGCGTCCTGAGTCTGCGAGAGCAGGCCGCAGCCAGGCGGCCACCACCCGCCCGCCTGGCACTCCACCATCGGCAGCATTTTTGATTGCCTAGAACCCGAGGTGAAATGCGGTTTGCGACCATAAAATGTAGCCGTTGATGCCGCCGAGGATTGCCGCCACAGGCCCTGTCCACAGCAGGATCATCCCGCCCCCCGAGGCCAACCGCGACGATTGACTCAACTTGCCGGCCAGAAGCATCGCGGCACCCAGAATGGCCACGATCGCGATGATGATGAAGGCACCGACCAGGATGCCGCCGCCGATCTCCTTCAGCGACTCAAGGAAGGGAAAGCTTGTGTTCGGTGTGATTCCAGGATCCACCGGCGCGGCGAAGAACATCGTGAACTCCTATCATTGCCTTCCCACGTCTGTGAGCAGGATTCACGAGTTCATGGTTGGTCGAGAGCTAAACGACATGAGGAAGTGACTCGAGGTGGAATCCGATGCGATCAACATCCGCTTCCGCCTCGAAGCCATGGTTGTTCCGGCGGAGTCCCAAGGATCCCGAGTTCTAGGGAATCATGTTCGGCTGTCGTCTTTCGAAGTCGACTGCACGGAATATCCAAAGTCGTCTGCACGAAGTGGGCAGCCGACGACCGTTAATCTCGTGTCCGCATGGTGAACCCTCAGCGGGCACGGTGCAGGAGGAGCCTGCGTTGTCTCTACCCGCCAGAGTCGCTCCTCAGTACTATGGGACCGTTAGCAGGGAGGGCTTCTGATCCGCAGTGTGACGTACTCGATGGCCGTGTCGCTGGACGGCTACGTCGTCGGGCCGGACGGCGCCTTCGACTGGGCGGAACCCGACGAGGATGTCTTCCGCCTCGCCACCGACGAGGTGCGCGAGGCAGCCGTCCATCTGCTGGGACGACGGCTATACGAGGCAATGCTGTACCGGGAGACCGCCGACCAGAACTACTCGACCTATGACTTCGCGGCGACCTGGGTGACACTCCCGAAGGTGGTTTTCTCCACCACGTTGTCGGCGGTGCAGGGCAATGCCCGGCTAGCCTCCGGCGACGGGGCGGACGAAATCGAGCGCTTGCGAGCCGAATCGGCCGCGGGCAACATCGCGATCGGCGGCGCGACTCTCGCCTCCGAAGCGGCTGCGTTGGGTTTGGTCGACGAGTACGGGTCAGGGTCTACCCGGTGCTGTTGGGTGGTGGCATTCCGTTCTTTCCCCGGCGAGAGGACCCAGGACTCTGGACCTAGGGCGTGACCCTCGGTAGGGCTTCCGTGTGATTCCGGGGTTTTGTTGCTTGTCTGCCTGTTAATTTTCCCTTCACTGCGATAGAATCTATACAAGATAATTAGCGTTTCCGGGAGGGGTGGGATGATGGGCGTGATGACTGCTCAACTGCCCCTTCCGGCCGCGATGGATGCTGGTGCGGTCCCGATTGGACTGGCGGTGTCGCTGGTTGAAGATAACGATGGTGGCCGGGTTTTCGTGCATGGGGAGCTCTCTTACGCCTGGGATGGAGAGGATACGGCGACCCGGCGGTTCGCGGCGGCGAAACTGGCGGATATCAAAGCCGCTTCGGTGGCAGAGATCGCTGCCGTGTTCGGGGTGGAGCCGGGCACGTTGTGGCGCTGGCGCCAGGCCCTGATGACGGATGGGGTGCTGGGCCTGGCCCCGGAAAAGCCGGGTCCGAAGGGGCCCAGCCGGCTGACGGATCCCCTGAAGTCCCGGATCCGTACCCTGCGCTCCGCCGGCCTGTCACTGCGGGCCGTCGGAGCGGAAGTGGGAGTCTCCGAATTCACCGTCCGCCGGGCACTGGCGATGGAAACCCCTGCACCTGCCGGGCCGGCCACTGCGCACCCGGTCCGGCAGGACACGGACGCGGATGCCATCGCCGCGGAACCGGCGAAGGAACTGCCGGTGTTGCCGGCGCCGGCGGACCGTTCCGGGGAGCGGGCCTGGGCCCGGACCAGGCTGTTGGAGTGCGCGGCCCCGGTGTTCGCCCCGGCGGCCCGGGTGCCTTTGGTAGGGCTGTTCCTGGCCCTGCCCGCCCTGGAAAACACCGGGCTGCTGGAGTGTTCGAAGGAGGTGTTCGGGGCGTTGCCGAACGGGTTTTACGGTCTGGACACCATCCTCACCGGCGCCGTATGCCAGGCCCTGGCCGGGGAACCACGGGCCGAAGGGGCCACCCGGATCGACCCGGTAGCGATGGGCCGGGTGCTGGGCCTGGACCGGGCTCCGGAAGTGAAAACCCTGCGCCGCAAACTTTCTGCCCTGGCCGGCACCGGCAAGGCCGGGGAACTGCTGAGCGCGATGGCAGCCAAACACCTCCACGCCGGCCGTGAGCAGGACGGGGAGCCGGGCCTGGCGGCGGTGCTCTACGTTGACGGGCATGTCCGTGCCTACCAGGGGACCAGGAAGATCGGGAAGGTCCACTCCACCCGGTTGAAGTTCCCGGTCCCGGCGACCGAGGAAACATGGGTCGCCAACGCGAACGGGGCACCGGTGCTGGTGGTCATGGCCGAACCCGGTGCCGCACTGACCGGGGAACTGCGCCGGCTGCTGCCGACCCTGCGCACCATCATCGGCGACGAACGCAGGGTGCTGGTCGGTTTCGACCGGGGAGGCTGGTCCCCGGCCCTCTTCCAGCACATGGCAGAGAACAACTTTGATGTGTTGACCTGGCGCAAGGGCACCACCGCCGACATTAATGACGTCCTCTTCACAGAAGTCACTCACACCGACGACCACGGACAAACCCGGACCTGGGATGCCGCGGACACCCACGTCGAGCTCCCCGTTGGAACCACCGGGGAAGTCTTTTCGATGCGCCAGATCAGCCGGCAGATCAACACCCCAGGCGGCGGCTCCCGGCAGATCCACATCCTCACCACCACCGGCATGGCTACCGGGGAGGTTATCTACCGGATGGGGGCCAGGTGGCGGCAGGAAAACTACTTCCGCTACGCCAGGATGCGCTTTGCCCTGGATTCCCACGACGCCTACGCCAGTACCGATGATGATCCGGAGCGGTCGGTGCCGAACCCGGCCAAACGCCGGGCCTACCAAAAAGTCCTGACCGCTAAAACCCGGTACGAAAAGACCATCGCCGACACCGACGCCGCGTTACTGGCAGCCCGGACCCCGGCACCGGGAACGTCCACGGTCCTGATCACCAATGCCCTCCACAACGCGATCACCGCGGACCTGTTCGCCGCCGAAACCGCCCTGGATCAGGCGCAGGAAGCCCATAAGGAGGTCCCCGCCAGAGTCCCGCTCGGTGAGATAGCCCCGGGCCAGCAGGTCCTGGAGACCGAGACGAAACTACTCAGCCACGCCATCCGGATGGCCGCGTTCAACACCGCCACCACCCTGGCCCGGGAAATCCGCACCAACACCGGGTACGCCCGCGCCGACAACGAAGCCCACGCCCTGATCCGGCAGGCCCTCACCTCCAGCGGAGACATCGACCCCAGCCAGGACGGCTACCTCACCATCCGCCTCGACCCACTCCCCACCCGCCGCGCCACCGCCGCGATCGGCGAACTCTGCGACCATCTCACTGCCACGGAAACCCGCTATCCCGGCACCGACCGAATCCTGCGCTACGAAACCAAAAACCGCGAAACGCCGCTCACCAATTAAAGCGCTAGGTCAGGAGCCCTGAGGACCGAGTGAACCTTGAACTCGTCGAGACCCGCACCTTTAGCTCGGGAGTCGTGTGCCACCGCTACCGCGTGGCGCGTTAGCTCCACCCGGGCAGTCTGCTCGGCCAAAACACGCGGAGCCGTCGCGACCGCAAGACGGTCGGCACACGGGCCACCGAACCCCGCTCAGCACCTTGGCGGTGACACTGATCGTCGTGTTCCACTAGGGAACGGCATACGGGACGCTTTTCATGGTTTCAGCTTCGGAGGTAGTGCTGGGCGCCATTGGGAGGGAAGCCTGATGTAGTGATTGTTCTCGGAGCGGAAGTCCCTGGACCACTGGTCGGGACCCTCGTCGCAGGATATCGTTTTTCAACATTATTGCTTTTCGATACGGGGCGTTGTTGTGAGTCGATGGTTGACTGCCGGGCTGGGGTTCATCCAGGCGTTGCTGTTGCTATGTTCAGCTGGCGCAGCGGTTCGATATGCCCGGCGCCGTAGCTCATAGGATTCATTTTGGGGGCCACTCTAAATTATTTGTCTCCTGGCCTTCCGAATTGGCTTTTTGGTATTTGTTGAGTCGGTCAGCTTCGAGGTTGGCGACCAATTTTTCGACATTTACATTAATGCTGTGTCTTGATGCAGGCTCCCGCTGCCAATCTGAGGCGCGTTGTAGAAGTGACATGGAAGCCAGCTGTACGAACCCCCAGCGGGCTTCCCCATAAGTACATGCGTTGGCGGCATGGATAACTTCGTTTTCGAACATTTGCAGTGCGGTCGGTGAACAGGGCGACCGCGCATGCTGAAGGTGCCAGATCAGCCCGGCAGTAGCCACTGTGGTGATGGCTTGATCAACGTCTGCGACGCTCGACAGTCCTTGAATTAGCTCGTAGTTCGGAGGGAGAAATCTTGATCCCCCATCAACGATTAGCGGTGCTGGCATGCGGGCCAATTGGCGAAGGACTGCTGCGTAAGTTGAAAGTGCCTCAACTTGTCGGCCCCATATTTGGTCATCAACTTGGGCTTGTGCGGATTCTTTAGTGACGGTTTCTTGACTGCGCATTAGTACGAGAGTTCTTCTCGAGGCATGCCACGCCAGTACCGCGAAGAGGGCGAGAGCGACGGTGGCTATCGCAGTTATCATTGTCCATATTTCTGTAGCATTCATCGTCGGTGCTCCCCTATCGCAACAGCGATTACGGCAAGCATTTGGTGGAGGTCCTTCTCGGCGTCCGACAGTGAATCTATGGGGTTAGGACCGTCGGCGGGTAAGGGAGCTAACTTGTATATATTCGTGTCGACAACAAATTCATCCTCGAATTTCTTGCCTTCGAGGTCGTGATAGCGAACGGTCAAGGAAGCGGATTGGGGCATCCCGACGGGATCCGTTGTGTTATCACTCCACGTTGATCCCTTCGCTACTTCGAGTCTCCAGTAGTTTCGTGTTCGGGCACCCCGCCCTAGGAAAGTCACGACTTTGAAGAGATCGCGAATGCTCTCTGAGACTTTATCCATTTTGTTGGGAAAGTCGGTGCTAGAAATCTCGATTCCTAGCGCGGGACTGCCCCCGACATTCTCGATGACGAGGTCAAAGTTAGGGGCGCCTGCAAGACTGGGGAGGACCTGGACGGTTAGGTATGGCCGCCACGCGGCGTAGCTGTCTTTCTGCTGCTGTTTCAGTGTATTTAGCGCGGTTCGGCCAGCCCAGATAGCAGCCACAACGAGTGCAATGGTTGCGATCGCTGTCAGGGTCGAACCTGCAGCCGTCCATTCTGCTAGCCTGTAGGCCTCAGGCTCGTTGCAGTATAGGATTCCGGACTTGACGCCGTTGTCGGACAGTTGGCAGGTGATTTCCCCCAAGATTCTCATGTTGCCCATTGTGCCTCGCTGTCGTGGCGACTCGTTAATCACCACTTCGTTCACCTTTTCTGCCACGATGCGCTGACCGGGCAGCAACCTGACCGTGGTGCGGGTGTTGGCGAGTTGCCAGCTATCGCTGCCGCCGTAGTTGCCGTCGTCGATGGTCTTGGTGTCGCGTTGGAACGTCCTGCGGTCGCTTGCGCTTGCTAGGGTCCCCAGCGGATCATGCCGCACCCTTGCGCGGGAGTCTTCTGCACGGCTGGCGCCGCTCAGCCATCCCAATCGAGCTGCAACGCCCGGCTGTAGCTGTCAGGATCGATTCTGGTGGAGCGCGACACAGCGAGGCGTCGACGGGTGACACGCTGGGCGAAGTACCCGTCGTAAGGGATCACAATGATGGTGTCCAGCCCGGATTCCCAGGCAGGGATGAGTCTGTTCCGCATCCGCAAGAATTTTCGGGGCCAGGCTTTGGTCCCATGCGTTGAATGCGTCTTGGTCAATGCCGGCCCAATCGTATTCCGCGGTCCACAGGGGCGGAACTGGCGGGTGGAGGGGTTGGTCAGGCCGCATGACTTGCCGCATGGTCTCCTGCATCTGGCGCATTCTTTCCTGTGTTGGGTATTGCGGCTGGGAGGGATCAGCGATCTGATACCAAGCCCAGGCCCGCTCCCAGGCCGTTCGCCAACGACGCTCCCACTCGGCGAGACTGGCCGAGGCCGGAGCCTGGGATGTTCCCGAAGCTGGCGCTGGCAGGAGTTCGGGAATGTCGGCATCGGCTGCAATCACCCAGGCGTGGCGGATGAACAACAGTAAATTCAGCGCCAGGGGGCGGCTTTCGACGGTAATTGCCATGCCGTGTGGCCACGGGTTTTTTGCCCACGGATTGCTGAAACGCATGTCACTTTCCCCTCGATCACCGGACTCCCAAGCATGACATCTGCCGCTGGCTACCGCCAGCAGCAACCCTGCCCCGTTACCTTTCTTGTAGCCCTTAAATGAGTAAGAATCGGGGTTGCTGGCCTGTTGGTTCCCGGCATGATTTATGCCCCCAGTCTTCAATGATCCGGGGGGGTGATGTCACCGGGATCCCATAGGTGTCAGGGGATCGCTAATAGGGACCGGACAAGCCGCAGTTTTTATCGTGGCAGGTCAGCCGTAACGAAAGATGCCGATTCTTGTCACCGCACGATAGACCAGCACTATTTTACAGGTCTCGGATGCAGGAGGTTTTGAGATTGATTAAGGATTACGAGAGTATCGATGTCTTCATCGGAGTCGATGTCGGCAAGAGCAATCACCACGCGGTGGCGCTGGATAAATCCGGGAAGAAACTGCTCGATAAGGCTTTGCCTCAGGACGAAGCGAAGCTGCGGGCGATCATCGACACACTGGCCAAAAACGGCACGCTACTGCTGGTCGTGGACCAGCCCGCCACCATTGGTGCGCTGCCCGTAGCGACGGCCCGGGCCGCCGGAATCCTGGTCGGTTACCTGCCCGGGTTGGCGATGCGCCGCATCGCTGACCTGCACCCCGGCGAGGCTAAAACCGACGTGTTAACCGAACTAACCGGGCCCACGCCGGAGAACCGTAGGCGGCGCCGGCTGGTATCGGCTAGGTTCTGTTCTCATGGTCAACGAAGAGAACATGCCGCGGGTACTGTCCGAGCTGGTGGTGCCGCCCTCGGGTGCGTTGAAGGCCACCGGCAATCCCTTCGAACCGTATCGGCTGGTTGATGGCGCCGGAGCGACGATAGGACCGGCGGCGGCGTTCTTCTGCGAGCTGGTGGCCTGCGGGCGGCCGGCGACGACACTGCGGTCCTATGGCATGGACTTGTTGCGCTGGTTTCGATTCCTGGCGGCCCTTGGGATGGCGTGGGATCAGGCAACCCAGGTCGAAGCGCGTGATTTCTGCCGTTGGTTGCAGGTGGCGCTCAAGCCGGTTCGGCGTCATTGGCGTTACCCCGAGGGTGGAGGGCCGGGTTCAGACGCGACGCCCGGGTCGGATAGGGGGAATCCAGGGCCGGGCAAGGCCCCGGACGGCGACAGGTATGCTGCGGTAACGGTGGCGCATTGCGAGAGTGTGTTGCGTGGCTTCTACGACTTTCACCTGGAAGCGGGCACCGGGCCGATGCTCAACCCGTTTCCTCTGGCCCGTGCCCGTGGAGGCAGCCGGGCGGGGGCGCATCACAACCCGATGGATGCGTCTGCCGGGCAGCGCCGCGGCCGCTACCGGCCCAAGGTCGTGACCCGGGTTCCACGGGCGATCCCGGATGACCAGTTCGATCGGTTGTTCGCCCAGCTGGGGTCGCATCGGGACCGGGCGTTGGTCGCGTTCTGGGTCTCGACCGGTGCCCGGGCTTCGGAGCTGTTGGGGGCCACGGTGGCTGATGTTGATCCCGGGCAGCAATTGGTCACCGTGGTGCGCAAGGGAACCGGCGCGTTGCAGCCATTGCCTGCCGCGCCGGACGCGTTCGTCTGGTTGCGTCTCTATCAGGCACAAGTGTCGGGCTTGGTTCCGCCGGGCAGGGATGAACCGTTGTGGTGGACGTTGCGCCGTCCGTTCCGGGCCTTGACCTATGATGCGGCACGGGCGATGTTCGATCGGGCGAATACATCGCTGGGCACGGCGTGGTCGCTGCACGACCTTCGCCACACGGCCGCCTACCGGATGGCCCAGGATCCGAAGATGCCGTTGACCGACGTGCAATGGGTCCTGGGTCATGCATTTTTATCGACCACGCAGCGCTATTTGAACCCCGTGACTGAGGACGTGATTGCCGGAGTGCTTGCCTTTCATGCCCGGCAGCTCCTGCGTGACCCCGTGCCTGCACCTGCACCCGGTTACCGGCCCGAAAGCCTGCAGATCCTCTTCGGAGGGAACCAGCCATGACGGGCAGCGGACAACTGCATGCTCCGCCGGTGGCCAGTGATGCGGCGGCGGGCCGCACAGTTGCGCAAACCGGGGCGCAGCTGATGGCCGCGTTCCCCGCGCGCGGGGTTGATCCTTCGTGGCCTTCGACCTGTGATGATAGTTCCGCGGTGCTGGCCCGCGTGCTTGCGGCACCGTTCAGCTTGGAGAATCCGAACAGCCAGCGGATCCGCCGCACGGGAGTGTTGGCGGTGCTGGGCTGGCTGGCCGGTTTCCCCGGCGGGAACTGGCAACAACGGTGGCAGGCCAGCGGCGCGGAGGCTGCCGGCGACTGGCGGGACTTGTTCGTTGGCGAGTCCGTCGGCCGGTCGCGGAACGCCCCTGGGGAGCCCGCACCCCACCTGAGCATCGGCCTGATGGTGCTGATCTGCGCCGATGTGATCCGTCCGGGCCTGAACTGGCTGTTGCGTTTCGCCCCGGCGCGACGGGCATTGGCCCCCGAGATGGCGCGCACCCGCGACAGCACGGCGTTCGCCGCCCTGAACCGGGCCTGCACCGAAGCGCACCTGGAGTCGCAAACCAGGCAACAGGCCCTGACACGGATCGCGGTCATCATGGCCGTCAAGGGAGGACCGGTCTCGGCGGTGCGGGTTGGAGACTGCGTTGAGCTGCTCGCGACCGTCACCAGTATCGGCACCGGGACCCAGACCAACGCCCGCAGCCCGCTGTTCTATCAACTGCTGCGCCAGCACGGTGTCTTGGGCGAGGATGCCCCCGCCGCCCTTGAAATGTTCTCCGGCAACGGCCAATCCACCTGCGAGCAGCTGATCGACCGGTACAAGATCAAGTGCCTGCCGGTCCGGGACGTGCTCGTGGACTACCTGCGGGAACGCCAGCTGGCGATGGACTTCTCGTCATTGCAACGCACCGCCTACCTGTTGGGCAAATTGTTCTGGGCCGACCTCGAAGCCCACCAGCCAGGGATCGATTCACTGAAGTTCTCCCGCGAGGTCGCCGCGTCTTGGAAAAAGCGGGTCATGACCCGTGCCCGCACCAGCACCTCGGCCAACGGGGAGCAGATCCAAAGGACGTCGGCACGGCTGGATGGACGCAGCGTTTTTTCTGCCGTGCGCGCCTTCTACCTGGACCTGGCCGAATGGGCCGATGACGACCCCGCACGGTGGGGTGAGTGGGCAGTGCGTTGCCCGGTCAGCGCCACGGATGTCTCCCACAAAAAAGACCGGTTGGCCCGCAAATCACGCACGGACCAACGCACCCGCGAACGGCTGCCGGTGCTCCCGGCACTGATCTCATGGGTGCAGACCGAACGGGCACTCACCAGCGACCTGCTGGCAGCCGGGACACGCACCGTCGCGGGTGAACTTTTTACCGCTGCCGGCCAAACACTGCGCAGAACGGCCATGAAAACCGAAACCACCAGCCGGGTCTGGGCCGAGGACCCGGACGGCGGACCACGCCGCGATCTGACGTTCGGAGAGCATCGCGGTTTCTGGACCTGGGCCATGGTCGAGGTGCTGCGCCACACGGGCATTCGCATCGAAGAACTCGGCGAACTCTCACACCACAGCCTGATCCAATACCGGCTCCCCGACACAGGGGAACTGGTTCCCCTGCTACAGATCGCCCCTTCCAAAACCGACGCCGAACGCATACTGGTCATCTCACCAGAACTCGCCGACGTGCTCTCCCAGATCGTCTCCCGAATCCGCGCCGGGCAACCCCACGTCCCGCCGGTAGTGTCCTACGACAAAAACGAACGCGTCTACAACCCGCCCCTGCCCCTGTTGTTTCAATGGCGGCGGCGACTGGACCACCGGGCAGTATCCGAAGGCGCCCTGCGCCAATACCTCGACCACGCCCTGGAAGAACTCGGCATCAAGGACGGCGGCGGCACCCCGATGCGCTACACCTTCCACGACTTCCGCCGGATCTTCATCACCGACGCGATCATGCACGGCATGCCACCGCACATAGCCCAACTCGTCGCCGGACACCGCGACATCAACACCACCATGGGATACAAGGCTGTCTACCCCGAAGAAGTCATCAACGGCCACCGTGAATTCATCGCCCGCCGCCGCGCGCTACGCCCCAGCCAGGAATACCGAACCCCCACCGACGCGGAATGGGCCGAGTTCATCGGCCACTTCGAACACCGCAAGGTTTCCGTCGGCGACTGCGGCCGCTCCTACGACACGCCCTGCATCCACGAGCACAGCTGCCTGCGCTGCCCGCTGCTGCGGCCCGATCCCACAGCCAGACCCCGCCTCGCACAGATCCGCGACAACCTCATCGACCGCATCGCTGAAGCCGAGTCCCACCGCTGGCTCGGAGAAGCCGAAGGCCTCAAAGTCAGTCTCGCAGGGGCGCGGGCCAAACTTGCCGAAATGGACCAGATCACCGAACGCCGAACCACGACCCAACTCGGCATGCCCACCTTCACCCAAGCCGCCGGCCGCACCAACATCAACCCACCCGACCCCCGAATCGGCCCGTAATATGGACGATTTCCGGCTCTTGTGACATATCCGTGGGCGTGACCTGCGCGCCTTAACGACCACACGCCGCTTTCTACCTAGGATTTTTGACTGTCAAAGGTACAAAAATCGAGGTTGGAAAACGGCGTGCAGAAATCAAGCATATGGTGCACCCTGCTGGGTGTCGAAAAAACGATTGTCCGGGGTCTGGATTTCGAGGAGGACACCGGTGTTTTCATCGCCTTGGTGAGCCCCATGAAGTCCATGCGCAACCGGTGCGGGATCTGTTCCAGGCGGTGCCGCCGATACGACCGCGGCGGTGGTCCCAGGAGATGGCGGACCCTGGATCTGGGAACCATCGAAACCTACCTGGTCGCCGAATCACCGCGGGTGCGCTGCCCCGAGCACGGGGTCACCGTCGCCGCCGTCCCGTGGGCCCGGCACCAGGCTGGCCACACAGGATCTTTGACCAGCAGATCGCCTGGCTGGCCACCCAGACTTCCAAGAGCGCTGTCACCCAGTTGATGCGCATCGCCTGGCGCACCGTGGGCTCGATCATCGATCGGGTTTGGAAAGACACCGCCGCGACCTTCGACCCGTTCGCGAACCTGACACGCATTGGCATTGACGAGATCTCTTACAAGCGCGGACACAAGTACCTCACCGTGGTCGTGGACCATGATTCGGGCCGGCTCATCTGGGCCTCGCCGGGACGGGACAAGGCCACCCTGGGCAAGTTCTTCGACGCTCTGGTGGACGAACGGTGCACCGAGATCACGCATGTATCCGCGGATGCGGCCGAGTGGATCGCCACCGTCGTGGCCGCGCGCTGCCCCCAAGCGGTCCGCGTGGCCGACCCGTTCCACATCGTCATGTGGGCCACCGACGCCCTGGATGCAGAGCGGCGCACCGCCTGGAACCGGGCACGGAAAGCGGCCCGGGAGAACGAACCGGCCCGTGGCCGCGGACGACCACCCAAGGTCGCGCCGGAGAGGCCCGACAGTGAGCGGGCCACCAAGCTGAAGAACAGCCGCTACGCACTCTGGAAGAACCCCGAGGACCTCACCGAAAAGCAGCAGGCGAAGCTGTCCTGGATCGTGCAGACCGACCCCGTCCTGGGCCGGGCCTACTACTTGAAGGAAGGGCTGCGCACGGTCTTCAAGCTCCCTTATGCCGAAGCCGTGGTGGCCCTGGACCGATGGGTGTCCTGGGCCAGGAGATCCAGGATCCCCTCCTTCGTGAAACTCCAAAAGGCCATCGTCAAGCACCGCGACAGCATCCTGGCATCCATCGAACACGGGCTGTCGAACGGACGGATTGAATCCATGAATACGAAGATCAGGCTGATCACCCGGGTGGCGTTCGGGTTCAAGTCCCCCGAGACCCTGATCAGCCTGGCCATGCTCAGCCTGGGTGGCCGTAAACCGGTGCTCCCGGGACGGAAATGACCCACGGATGTGTCAGGAGAGCCCGATTTCCCTGCAATTTCATAGTTCGGAGAAGATGCCCGGGACGCTTACATCATCGCCGAGGCAGCCCGCACGATGCCACACACCCTGCGCTCGATCGAGATCGCCGATGAGCAGATCGCCGAGCTGTCGATGCTGTGCGGTTTTGATGATGATCTGACCCAGCAGGCCACCGCTACATCAAACCGTATCCGCGGGCTTCTGACCCAGATCCACCCGGCCCTCGAACGGGTAATCGGCGCACACCTGGACCACCCGGCCATGGCGGAGCTGCTGGTGAAATATCCGACCCCCCGCCGCCCTGAAGACCGCCGGCCAGGCACGGGTGGCGACGTACCTGGCCAAGTTCGCCCCGCGGGCAGGCAAACACTGGGCAGCCGATATCTTTACCGCCCTCGGCGAGCAAACCGTGGTCGTCGCCGGCACCGCCGGAGCCGGCATCGTGCTGCCCCAACTGGCAGGCATGCTCGCCGGTCTGCGTAAGGCCCGTGGCGAAGTCCATACCCGGGTCGAGGCGCTCGTGGAGGCCCACCCTCTTCACCTCGTCCTGAGCTCGATACCGGCGGTCAGGATCAGGACCGAAGCCAGGATCCTCACCGAAGTCGTCGGTAAACACTTCGCCACCGCCGGGCATCTGGCCTCCTATTCCGGACTGGCCCCGGTGACCTGGCGATCAGGGACGTCCATCCGCGGAGACCACCCCTCCAGAAAGGGCAACAAGATCCTCGCGCTCTCTTCCTGTCCGCGTTCGCCGCCCTCAAGGACCCCACCTCACGGGACTACGACGACCGAAAACGCGCCCAAGGGAAACGCCACAACCAGGCCCTGATCGCCCTGGCCCGGCGCCGCTGCGACATGCTCTTCGCCATGCTCAGAGACATGAGCCTCTACGAAGAAAAACCCCGAAAGCGGCTTGACAAAACATAGGAACACCCCCCCACAAGGGGTGTCCCGTATAAGGGCATGCCAAAGTCCCGTAAGCCGGTCCTCCACCGGTCAAACGCGCGGCTGACGTGGGTAGTGGAAGCCCTGCCGCCGGAAGCGTCCCGCATAGGATGTCCGGTGAACTGTAGAATCCCGCCGGGCCTTATAAGGCACACCATTTCCGTTGCCTGAGCTGCTAGTCCGCTACGCAAACTTATCCACCGACTCCGGGTTCTCATCGCATATCTCAACCCCGGGACCAACAGAATCACGTCCGGCCTGTATGGGGAGTTTGCTGACGCCAATGCGGAGATACCTTCGTCGTCGCTAAGGTAGGTCGTCTCGCCAATCCATCGGGGATGCCCACGGACCGTCGACGATCTGGCAGGTCCCGAGATATAACAAGGACGCGCAACCAGGGTCCGATGTGTCGACTATATTTTCTTGATCAGGACAAAATACTGCGTACCAGAGTTCCACGCTACTGGATGCAGCAGCGTTCCCACCGCGGGGTTGAGCGCGCTGAACATCAGACCGTTGCCGGCGTAGATCCCCACGTGTCCCCAGTGATTGGGCCCGTCAGGATTTTGCACCACGAGGTCGCCAGGCTGGGGCGTTGTAGTCGGAGTTCCTGTGAGCCATTGTTCCGTTCGCGGGAGCTGGATGCCGACTTGGCCGTAGACCCACTGGACATAGCCGGAACAGTCCCACGCCTTGAATGCCGTTCCGCCCCATACATATGTACCGCCGACTCCTTCTTGTGCATATTGGATGACGTCCCGGCGCAGCTTGCTCAGGTTGCCCGGTAGAGAGGGAAGGCTGGCATCACTTTTGTCGACGTCGCAGCTCGTCACGTCGGCGCCTGACTTGAGCGCAGCCACGATCGCATGCGCCTCGCCTTCCCACTGCGCGTACAGTTCGGGAAAGGCCGACGCCTGAACGGCTTGAGCTGCGCCGCTCTTGGACATCGTCTCCCAGCCGGGAGTGTCGAGCAGTCCAGGTGGTGAGCCGTGATTTGGTCCCTTTGGGCCGCCGAAGAACGCTTGGGCGTCGTAAACGGGATTCATGAGCTCTGCCGTGCTCCCCCATCCGGCCGATGGGCGTTGCTGGGCTGTGCCGAGCGAGTCATGGTCGGCCCCAACCCCATCATGCCGATAGGTAATAGACTCTGGAATCGAGGAGTTGGCAAGCACTCGGAGGCCTGATTCCTGCAGCGACATCATGATAGCGATCTCGAGTCCCGCATCCGGTATGCCTAGGGATTTGCCGACACCGATGTTGTCCCGCGCCACCGTCACCTGGGCAGTACTGAGGACAGTGGGTGGGCCAGAAGTCGTCGGGATCGACAGCCCGGAACCGGTCCCGGGTTGGGCCGCAGTGTTCGCCGCGGTGGTGAGGCACGCCGTCGTACTTCCTTGTGCCGCGGAGGCCACCAGCGCCAGCCCGCCGCACATCACCACGGCAAGCACCGGAACCATGACGCCGGCCACGTAGGCAGTAAGCCGGAGCAGTGCTCGGCGCTTGATGGCCGCCAGGACGAGCGCCGGGACAGCCATCAGTAGACGATTCTGTCAGCCGAGGCGTAAAAGGCCACCATGGCACACCGGTCAACGGGCGCCGTCGACGCCGGCGGGCAGTTGACCATGACGCTAACTGGTACGGTGTAAGCATTTTTCCCAGCGGTTTGGTGTTCCTCGACTTTGACCGTGAAAGTGCACACGTGCAGGCCCGCCCATGGTGCTGGCTGTTGCTGCACCTGGGTGAGTTGTTCGTCGCAGGAGGATGTTGATACCGAGGCCGTCCGGTACGCGTGCATGCCGGATAAGGATGCGAACGACGCCGGCGTGACTCCCGTCACCTGGAATTCATGAGCCATGGCTGTCAATGGGTTCGACCCGTCGGGCAGCAAGTCCCACCATGAACGCAGCCGTTCATAGACTTCCGAATACGTCGAAGATCTGGCGTCCCACGTATAGATCGCCTCCGCTGCGGCCTGAGCCAATATTCGGTAATCCGTCGTGTTTGGCTCGTTAGTTGCGAGTGGGAGTTCCGGTTTTTGGGACGGAACGACGGCGACGAAGGAAGGCCCGCTTGCGGGCATCTTCGGGCTCGCCGTGGTTGCCGTTGGGGCGGGCAGCGCGGACTTAGCCGGTGAGGGCATCCGTGCGGCGAAGACGACCGCGATGGCAGCAACCAGAACCACGGTCACCAGCAACGACAGCCACAACCGCCAGCGCCTGGCTACGTAGGGCATCAATTTCGCAATGGCATGCATGGTGAACCCCTTTCACCGGGCTCATGGTTGCTGTGGCGGTTTACGACATGACTACGCGAACGTCATGCGTGAAGTCGTTGACGTCATTGAAGGCAGCCTCGGAACGTTGGCGCGCGGCTACAGCACGCTCGAGAACGTCGAGTGCGGCGAGATACAGGTTGCGCGCGTAACCAATCCTGCCCTCAAGGTACTTTTTACTGACGCCGGTCTCAGCCGATAAAGCGGCGATACCCGCCGTTCTCTCGGCGCCGCGAATGCCCGTCAAGACCAAACGTTCAGCAACAACTTGGAGGAGCACCGTTGGTATGCAGCACACCGCCGTCGCGATGATCGTCGGTAAATCGTCGAGCGTTTGTGCATCGACTTCCAGCGCTGCCTTCACGGTCATGGCTGTTTGGCGGACCACGGTAACCGCATGCCAGCGCTTGCGTTCTTCCCATTCGGGCGTGTGTGCTTCATGCCGTTGCCGGGGCGTAGTCAGGCACTTGACCGCCCTCTCCCAAGTTTCGGCTGGGACGTGCTGGCGCACTTCGGTCAGGACCTCGGCCACCCATTCGCGTTCGGCAATCTGCTCGACGCTCTCCGTGGTTGCAAAGTCGACCGGTGATGCCTTCGATACCTCCGGGTCAGCGGTAAGTGACATCCACGGATGAGCCAGAGTCCGCCTGACGTGATCGGCGCACAAGTGGACTGCTATTCCTTGAACCCATCCCCCAAATGAAGCGTCGGGCAATTGGCGATAGCGCCGCTTGACCAGTCCGTCCCACGCAGCAACGCGGACCTCCTGCATGACATCGTCGAGGTCGTCGACGCGGCCAATGCGAAGCAGTCTGGCGCGCACGTACGGGCGAACACTTTCGACGGCGATCATCAACTGATCGATGGGAATGTCGAACTCCGGCGGGCGTACCAACGACGGGTCGATGCTGCTGTGGAGGAAGGCGGTACTTGATTCTCTGGAGTTGAGGCCCATCATCTTCACCGTTTTCGTGCGTATGGTGACTATCGACGAGCGGCGTCGCGACTGGCGCCACCGCTATGGCTCACGTCCGCGCAGATAGGTGTGTTGACGAAAGCACGCTGGATTTCCCAGCTGTGAAGCGAGCCCTCGTGGTTCCCGTGGGCGCCTCCGCATGAAGTTACCATTTCAGTGTTAGACATGTCTAAAACATTGTCAAGAGCGTTCTGCCCGCTTGTGGACAGCCCTGGGGTGGAATGACCCCATGCCTCAGGACGCTACCGACAGACGGAGAGTGGTCGTCCGGAGGGTCGGCGTCGAACTTGTTCACAGGCAACGAAGGGCGCCGTGGTACTCGACAAACAAGGCCCGTATTAGGGAGCGGACGGCCGCCCATCATCGAAATCTTCTGAAAAATTAACGGCCAGGTGCTCGCCGCTTGAGCGCCGTTTGATGTCCTTGTTGAGGTAATCGGTGATCGCCTTGAGGGTTTCAGGCGATACGTCCCCCAACGCTCGGGCGGCAAATGATTTCACCCTCGCAGCCCGTAATGACCTTACAAACTCAAGGCGGGAATCGATACGCTCCGGCAACTCCGATTCGTCGTCCCCTAGCAAGTAAGCCGGATCTACGTCAAAAACGTCACTAATGGCCGTCAACAGTTGGGGGTCCGATACCAGGCGCCCCGTGCCATCTTTCATATATGACCAGCGAGCCCGAGAAAGACCTACACCGCGGTCGGCCAGTTCCTTTTGCAACTCGGGGAATGTTAGCGGACTACCCCTTTCCGCCATAACGACGTCGAGCAGCAAGTTCAGGCGGCGCGCGAGAATAAGTTGGGCCGACGGAGTGACATCAGCATCTCGTTCCTCGCCTGCCACTTCGCGCTCCCGGTGCTGGACATCCCGGCACCAGCCGTCCCTCAGTCCGGTGCGCCCTTACTGACCCCAGTATTCCGTGCGGTTGTTCCCGCCGCAATAAGCCGCTCCAGCGCATTGTCGGCTGCCGTCATCAGGACCAGTTCGGCGTTTACCTTGCCGGCGACGGGATACATGGTGATCCCCGCGGCGGCGCCATAGGCGAAGAGCCCTGCGGGATCCAAGACCTGGATGGCATCGAGATGGTACGAAACCTCCTTCAGGACATCCATCAGCGCACGAAGAAACTCCGCGTCTTCATCACCGTTCCGATGCCAATACCGTTCGTTTCTCATTAGCTCTGCGGCTTGATGGAATGCGTTGGCTTGCGGATGCTCAGTCACGGCATCCTCCTTCCTGACTATGGCGAACCAGCCGGATATGTTCGGACGCTTCAGTCTTTTGGCTGTTCATCGTTTCCCGAGGCTCTTCCGACATGACCAAACCGATACAAACTCGGGCCCTGGGTGCCTCAGCCACCAACCTGCAAGTTCCTCGCCGGACGGGCAGCCTGGCGGATACACGCTAGATCGCGGATCCGAAAGAGAGTATTGCGGCCGCCCAGACGGATTCAGAGCTAGCCAGAGGCGTGCGGGGAGGTTACGTCGCTTGCTGCACTTACCACTATGAACAGTGCAAGGCTCTAATTACAGAATCTCGGGCCACAGTTCGCCACTGTCCGCACCGAAAGGGACTTGCAATGAAGATCAGTCAAAACCCGGCCGCTCATGCCTCGACCCAGGCGGAACAGTGGATGTCCCCCCAAGACGTCTGCGACCAACTGCAGATTCCACGACAAACCTTCTACCAATGGCGAGCCAAACACATGGGTCCACCCGCTTACCGCTTCGGAAAGCTGATCCGGATTGACCGCGACGACTTCAATGCATGGCTCGCCGGGCATGCCGAACCAAGCACCTCGTCATCGAGTGAAGTCGCGGAAAACGGACGGTAGCAACATGCGCCTCGAATTCTACGAGCCCGATGAGGCCGCTGCACTGCTCCGCTGCTCTGAAGCCTGGCTGCGGGCCGGAGCTGCGAACTGCGAATTTCCCCACCTCACCTGGGGCAAGGGCAAGATCATTTTCACTGACGAGCATCTCGAGGAGATCGCCCACCTCCGTGAAGTCAAACCCCAGACTCTCGATGCAGGCACCCGCCGCGTCATCGGCACACGAGCCGAACGCAGGCTCAAATAGGCGAGCTGCGAGAAGCGCCCTACTCCTGCCAGGCCCTCGACGATCGCTCGACCGCGTCCGCTGCGTCCTGAAGTGCCTGCGGCATGAGGTGTCCGTAGATTTGCTCCGTTGTCGACGTGGAAGCATGGCCAAGGCGCCGCGAAATCGTGAACAGCGAGACGCCGTCCTGGATAAGCCACGAAGCATGGGTATGCCGAAGATCGTGGATGCGCGGCTCCTTCACCAACCCCTTCGCCTGCGCCGCATTTACGGCGGGGAGCCAATAAATTGCCCAAAACACCCGGTGCCGCAACTGCCCGCCACGAGGCGCAGGGAACAGCAGCTCCGTGCTTGCCCGAGTCGCGACCAGCGGAATCAATCTTTCCACCAGCTGCGGGTTCAGTGCGACGGTCCGCTTGCCGGCCCCCGTCTTTGTTGCGCCAAGGTAGAACTCGCTGTTAGCGCCGCGCTTCCATGCCTTGTTGATCCGCACCGTCGCAGGCTTGGCCAACAGGTCCACATCGGTGACGGTGACAGCTGTCGCTTCCCCGAAGCGCGTCCCTGTCATGACGAGGAACTCGGTGAAGACTTTATATGCCTGCTTCATTCCGTCCATGATCAGTCCGAATTCGCGGTGCGTCAGGAATCTGGCCTCGTCTTCGGGCTTCTCCCCCGTGGGCAGCTGGACCCGCCGGCAGGGATTGTCGCTGCGGTACTTCAACGCGATAGCCGTTTCCATAGCCGAGTAAAGAAGGGCATGCACGTTCTTGATCGTCTTGGCACTTCGACCCTTTTTCTGCATGGACTTAATCCACGCGGTCAGGTGCCGGATGTCGACTCTGTCTACTGCAATAGAACCAAGGGTGGGAACGATGTGGAGGTTCAGCATGGTTTGATACGTCCGGACGGTGCCGACAGACGGCCGTACCAGCAAGTCGATGTGCTCCTGGACGACTTCGGCGACGGAAGGAACGTTCCGCCGGGCGTCGAGGATGGCGTCTTGCGCAACCTTGAACGACTGACCGTTGGCGTCAAGGAGCTTCTTCAATGTGACTGCTTCCGTCTCGGAAGCAAAGGTGATGCTCTGCTGGGCCCCTACCTCCGGGTCTCTCCACCGGACTTGGTAAGCCTTGGGTCCGGTTCGAGATGGGCGCACTACGATGCTGGCCATAGCCTTAATGCTACGCCGTTTGGGAACACTTTATAAGGTTTTGGGAACACCACGCCGGTCAATGCGCCTCTGACCTGCGGTAACACGGTGCCCGAGGTGGGACTCGAACCCACACACCTCTCGATACTGCATTTTGAGTGCAGCGCGTCTGCCATTCCGCCACTCGGGCCTTCAACGTGAGATAAAGAGCAAAAAACCCTCACCCATGCGAGAAACTACTCTACATGCCGATAGGCTAAATCCTAGAACCGCAACCTCCAGCCCGAGGCGTGGACTGTTGAACGCCCCCGGAGTCCCGTTGCCCAACAATACCGCTTTCAAGGAGCCCTCGTGTTAGAACAAACGGAACCCGCGCCGACCACTCCGTCCACGCCCGTTCCGGCTCGCCGCGTGGTGGTCGCCGAAGATGAAACGCTGATCCGCCTGGACATTATGGAGATTCTCCGCGGCGAGGGCTACGACGTGGTCGGCGAGGCGGACAACGGTGAGAAGGCGGTGCAGTTGGCCGAGGAGCTGCGGCCGGATCTGGTGCTGATGGACGTGAAGATGCCGGTGATGGACGGCATTACGGCCGCGGAGAAGATTGTGAAGGCCCGGATTGCCCCGGTGGTGCTGTTGACGGCGTTCAGCCAGCGGGAGCTGGTGGAGCGAGCGCGGGACGCGGGCGCGATGGCGTATGTGGTCAAGCCGTTCACGCCGGCGGATCTGATCCCTGCCATCGAGATCGCGTTGTCCCGCCATGAGGAGATCAAGGCGCTGGAGGCGGAGGTCAGCGATCTGCAGGAGCAGTTCGCGACGCGGAAGCTGGTGGAGCGAGCCAAGAGTCTGCTGACGACGAAGATGGGGCTTTCAGAGCCGGAGGCGTTCCGCTGGATCCAGAAGACATCGATGGACCGGCGGCTCGGCATGCGCGAGGTCGCGGAGACGATCATCAATCAGGTCAACTAAGTCGCACTTATGGCACTCAAACGGTAGTTTGGGTGCCATAAGTGCGACTCAGTTGGGAGAGCAGCGCTGCCGGTTGGGACAGCAGCGCTGCCGGAACTTTAGTGGGTGGGCCAGGGGCCGACCTTTTCCCGGTTCGAGGTTCCGGTCGCGCTGAAGTCAGCCAGGTCGCCCACCTTGTGGACCTTCAGCGAGTTCGTGGAACCGGCCTGGCCGGGAGGGGAGCCGGCCGCGATGACCACCAGGTCGCCGTCGTCGACCAGTTTTTTCTCCAGCAGGATCTTGTCCACCTGTTCGGTCATTTCGTCCGTATGGTGCACCATCGGTACCAGGATGGGCCGGATGCCCCAGGTCATGGCCAGCTGGTTCCAGACATGCTCCACCGGCGTGAACGCGAAGACGGGCTTGACGGGGCGCAGGCGCGAGAGCCGGCGCGCGGAGTCGCCGGACTGGGTGAAGGTACAGATGTACTTCGCGTCCAGCTGATCGGCGATGGTGACAGCTGCACGGGTGATGGCGCCGCCGCGGGTCCTCGGCTGGGTGCCCAGTGGCGGGACACGTTCCAGTCCGTGGACCTCGGTGGATTCAATGATCCGGGCCATCACCTTGACGGTTTCGATGGGGAACTTGCCGACGCTGGTTTCGCCGGAGAGCATGACGGCGTCCGCGCCGTCCAGGACGGCGTTGGCACAGTCGGAGGCCTCGGCGCGGGTGGGGCGCGGGCTTTCGATCATGGATTCGAGCACCTGGGTGGCCACGATGACCGGCTTGGCCCAGCGGCGGGCCAGCTCGATGGCGCGCTTTTGCACAATCGGGACCTCTTCGAGCGGGAGCTCCACGCCGAGGTCGCCACGGGCCACCATGATGGCGTCGAAGGCGTCGATGATGGCCGGCAGGTGCTCGACGGCCTGCGGCTTTTCGATCTTGGCGATGACCGGGACGCGCCGGCCTTCCTCGTCCATGATCTCGTGCACGCGGTCAATATCGGCGGCGTCCCGCACGAAAGAGAGGGCGACGATATCCACGCCGCGCGCCAGTGCCCAGCGCAGGTCGTCCTCGTCCTTCTCGCTCAGGGCGGGGACGTTGACGGCCACGCCGGGCAGGTTGATGCCCTTGTTATTGGAGACGACGCCGGGCACGGTCACCTCGGTGACCACCTTGACGTCGTCGACCGCGGTGGCCCGCAGCGAAACCTTGCCGTCGTCAATCAGGAGGATGTCCCCCACGTTGACGTCCTCGGGCAGGCTCTTGAGCGTGGTGGAGCACATGTCCTTGGTGCCCGGGACGTCCTCGGTGGTGATGGTGAAAACGTCGCCAACGGCCAGCGCGTGCGGACCGTCCACGAAGCGGCCGAGCCGGATCTTGGGGCCCTGCAGGTCGGCCATGATGCCGACCGGTTTGCCGAGGGAGGCCGCGGCCTTGCGGACGTTCTCGTAGGTGGTGTCGTGCACGGCGTAGTCACCGTGGCTCATGTTCATCCGTGCCACGTCCACCCCCGCCTCCAGCACGGCCAGCGTGTTTTCATAACTGGCGATCGCCGGTCCGAACGTTGCAACAATTTTCGCGCGTCTCATGTACCTACCCTAATGGAGTTCTTCGGCTAACAATCTTGTCAAAATTAACAGTTGGTGAATTCGCCCCCATTGCAGCAGCCACCTCGTGGCGGCGGCGCCGGCCCCGCTACAGGACGCTGACCGCGACGTCGGTCGGCGCGACCGGCGCGGGGAGCAGTGTCTGGCCGCACAGGAACTGATCCACCGCGGCCGCACAGGATCTGCCTTCGGCGATCGCCCAGACAATCAGGGACTGTCCGCGTCCGGCGTCGCCGGCGACGAAGACTCCCTCGGTACCGGTCATGTAGTACCCGTCGCGGACTACGTTGCCGCGGCGGTCAAATTCGGCCTTGATCTGCTCGGTGATGCCTGCCGGTTCCGGACCGGTATAACCGAGCGAGAGGAAGACCAGGTCGGCGGGAATTTCGCGCTCGGTGCCGGCCTTGGGTACCCGGCGGCCGTTGACGAACTCGGTCTCCGCGATCTTGATGGCCGTCAGCACGCCGTCCGTGCCCACAAATTCAACCGTGGAGGCAAGGTAGGTCCGCTCGCCGCCTTCCTCGTGCGCGGCGGCCACCTCGAACAGGGTGGGAAAGGTGGGCCAGGGCTGGTGCGCGGCGCGCTCCAGCGGAGGCTGCTGCCCGATGGCCAAGGTGGTGACGGAGGCCGCCTGCTGGCGGTGCGCGGTCCCGAGGCAGTCTGCGCCGGTATCGCCGCCGCCCAGAATCACCACGTGCTTGCCGACGGCGTCGATCTGGTCCGCCACGGCGTCCCCGGCCACCACGCGGTTTGCCTGGACCAGGTAGTCCATCGCGAAGTGCACGCCGGTCAGCTCCCGGCCCGGGATGTCCAGGTCCCGCGGCACGGTGGAGCCGGTGGCGATGACGACGGCGTCGTAACGGCGGCGCAGCTGCTCCCAGGAAACGTCAGTGCCCACCTCGACGCCGGGACGGAAGCGCGTGCCCTCTCCCGTCATCTGCTTGATCCGGCGGTCCAGATAGTGCTTTTCCATCTTGAAATCGGGGATGCCATAGCGCAGCAGGCCGCCGATCCGGTCGTCGCGTTCGTAGACCGCCACGGTGTGCCCGGCGCGGGTCAGCTGCTGTGCCGCGGCCAGCCCGGCCGGCCCGGAGCCGATCACGGCCACGGTTTTGCCGGTCAGCCGTGCCGGCGGCAGCGGCTTGACCCAGTCGTGGTCAAAGGCCTGCTCGATGATCGATACTTCGACCTGCTTGATGGTCACGGCGGGCTGATTGATGCCCAGCACGCAGGAGGACTCGCACGGCGCGGGGCAGAGCCGGCCGGTGAACTCCGGGAAGTTGTTGGTCGCGTGCAGCCGCTCGACTGCCTCCTCGCCCTTGTCCCGCCGGATCAGGTCGTTCCATTCCGGGATCAGGTTGCCCAGCGGGCAGCCCTGATGGCAGAACGGCACGCCGCAGTCCATGCAGCGGCCTGCCTGGCTGCGCAGCACGCCCTTCTCCTGTGCCTCATAGACTTCCTTCCAGTCCATGATGCGCACCGGCACCGGCCGGCGCGGTTGTGTGACGCGTTCGCGGACCTTCAAAAATCCCCGTGGATCAGCCACCGGTAACCTCCAGAATTCTCTGCCAGACGGCGTCCCCGTCGGGGTCAAGACCCTCGTTGGCGGCGTCCAGGCGCGTTTGCAGTACGGCGGCGTAGTCCCGCGGAAGTACCTTGGTGATCCGGGCGGCGGTGGCGGCAAAATCCTCCAGCAGCCGCGCCGCGACGGCGGAATCCGTTTCTTCGCGGTGCCGCACCAGCAGGGCATGGACCAGGGTGCGGTCCTCGGCGTCCAGTTCAAGCAGCGTCAGCTCCCCCGAGTCCAGGCTTTGTTTGTTCACCTTGGCCGGCTGCAGATCCAGCACGTACGCCGTCCCCCCGGACATGCCGGCGCCAAAATTGCGTCCGGTCCGTCCCAGGATCAGGGCCTGGCCGCCGGTCATGTATTCACAGCCGTGATCGCCCACGCCTTCGACGACGGCGGTGGCACCGGAGTTGCGCACCAGGAACCGCTCCCCGACCTGGCCGCGCAGGAACATTTCCCCGCTGGTGGCGCCGTAGCCGATCACGTTGCCGGCAATGACGTTGTCCTCGGCGGGGAAGACGTTCGTGCGGTCCGGTCGAACCGTGATCCGGCCACCGGAAAGCCCCTTGCCGACGTAGTCGTTGGAGTCGCCGAAGAGCCGCAGGGTGACGCCGGCGGGCAGGAAGGCGCCCAGCGACTGGCCGGCCTGGCCGGTCAATGTGACGTCAATGGTGTCCTGGCCCAGCACGTCGATGCCGAATCTTTTCGTCACCTCATGACCGAGCATGGTGCCTACGGAGCGGTCCGTGTTGACCACCTTGACGGAGATTTTCACCGGGATCCGGTCGCTGAGCGCCTCGGCGCTCATGGTGATCACCTGCTGGTCAAAGTGCTTGTCCAGTTCGTGGTTCTGCGGCACCAGATTGCGCAGCGGCGCGTCGGAGTCGAAGTCCATGCCCGCCAGGATCGGATCCAAGTCCAGCCCCGACGCCTTCCAGTGGCTGATGGCTTCCTGGGCGTTCAGCGTGTCGGCGTGGCCGATCGCCTCCTGCAGGCTGCGGAAGCCCAGTCCGGCGAGGATTTCGCGGACCTCCTGGGCCAGGAACTCGAAGAAGTTGACCACAAATTCTGGCTTGCCGGTGAACCGGCGGCGCAGCTCGGGATTTTGCGTGGCCACGCCCACCGGACAGGTATCCAGATGGCAGACGCGCATCATGACGCAGCCGGAGACCACCAGCGGGGCGGTGGCGAAACCGTATTCCTCGGCACCGAGCAGCGCCGCGATCACCACATCCCGGCCGGTCTTGAGCTGGCCGTCCACCTGCACCACCACGCGGTCGCGCAGCCCATTGAGCATCAGCGTCTGCTGCGTCTCCGCCAGGCCCAGTTCCCACGGAACCCCGGCGTGCTTGAGCGAGTTCAGCGGGCTGGCGCCCGTGCCGCCGTCATGCCCGGAAACCAGGACGACGTCGGCCTTGGCCTTGGTCACACCGGCGGCCACCGTGCCGATCCCGATCTCGGAGACCAGCTTGACGTGCACGCGGGCGGCGGGGTTGGCGCGTTTGCAGTCGTAGATCAGCTGCGCCAGGTCTTCGATCGAGTAAATGTCGTGGTGCGGCGGCGGCGAAATCAGCCCGACGCCGGGCGTGGAGTGCCGGGTGCTGGCCACCCACGGGTAGACCTTTTGCGCCATCAGCTGGCCGCCCTCACCGGGCTTGGCTCCCTGCGCCATTTTGATCTGGATGTCCGTGGCGTTGGTCAGGTACAGGCTGGTGACGCCGAAGCGCCCCGAGGCAACCTGCTTGATGGCCGAGCGGCGTTCCGGATCCAGCAGCCGGTCCACGTCCTCGCCGCCCTCGCCGGTGTTGGACTTGGCGCCGAGCCGGTTCATCGCGATGGCCAGCGTCTCGTGCGCCTCCTGCGAAATGGAGCCGTAGCTCATCGCTCCGGTGGAGAAGCGCTTGACGATGCTGGCGACGGATTCCACCTCGTCGATCGGGACCGCCGGGCGCACTCCTTCCTTGAACTTCAGCAGTCCGCGCAGGGTCATCAGGTTCTTGGACTGGTCGTCGATGCCGACGGTGTACTGCTTGAAAATGTCGTAGCGGCGTTCGCGGGTGGCGTGCTGCAGCCGGAACACGGTGTCGGGGTTGAACAGGTGCGGCTCGCCCTCGCGGCGCCACTGGTATTCGCCGCCGTTGAGCAGGGGGCGGTGCGGGTCTTCGACGCCGTCCGCCGGGTAGGCCATGGCATGGCGTGCGGCCACCTCCGCGGCGATCACACCCAGCCCGATCCCGCCAAGCTGGGAGGTTGTGCCTGCGAAGAACTCGTCCACGAGGTCCTGGGATACGCCGAGCGCCTCGAAGGTCTGCGCCCCGCAGTAGGAGGCCACCGTGGAGATGCCCATCTTTGACATGATCTTCAGCACGCCCTTGCCGAGACCCTTGATCAGGTTGTAGACGCCCGCCTCGGCGCTCACCCCGGTGATGTCGCCGTTGCGGATCAGCTCCTCGACGCTTTCCATCGCCAGGTACGGGTTCACCGCGGCGGCGCCGTAGCCGACCAGGACCGCCACGTGATGCACCTCGCGGACGTCGCCGGCCTCCACCACCAGCGCGGTTTTGGTGCGGTTGGCACTGCGCAGCAGGTGATGGTGCACCGCGCTGAGCAACAGCAGCGACGGGATGGGAGCCCACTGCGCGCTGGAATCGCGGTCCGAGAGCACGACGTACTGCACGCCGCGGTTGATCGCGCCGGAGACCTGCTCACAGATTTCCGCCAGCCGGGCACGCAGCGCGGCCTCGCCGCCGTCGGGCTTGTACAGACCGCGGACCTTCACGGCCACCCGGTCCCCTGCGGCGTTTTCAATATTGGCGATCTTGGCCAGCTCGTCGTTGTTGATCACCGGGAACGGCAGGGCCAGCTGCGGCTGGCGCACCTCGGCAAGCGAGAGCAGGTTGCCCTGCGGACCAATCGTCGAATTCAGCGAGGTGACCAGCTCTTCGCGAATCGCGTCCAGCGGCGGGTTGGTGACCTGGGCAAAGGACTGGACAAAGTAATCGAAGAGCAGCCGGGGCCGCTTGGACAGCACTGCGATCGGGGTATCGGACCCCATCGCGCCCAGCGGTTCGGCGCCGGTGCGGGCCATCGGGCCGATCAGGATGCGCAGTTCCTCCTGCGTGTAGCCGAAGGTGCGCTGGCGGTGGTTGACCGAGGCAGGCGTGTGGACCACGTGCTCACGCTCCGGCAGGTCCGCCAGCTTGATGACGTTCTCCCGCACCCAGTCACCCCACGGGTTGGCGGCGGCGAGTTCGCTCTTGATTTCCGTATCAGAGATGACGCGCCCGGCATCCGTGTCCACCAGGAACATTTTCCCGGGTGAGACGCGGCCCTTCTTGACCACCTTGGCGGGCTCGATGTCGATCACACCCACCTCGGAGGCAAAAATGACCAACCCGTCCTCGGTGATCCAGTACCGGCCCGGGCGCAGACCGTTGCGGTCCAGCGTGGCCCCGACCACGGTTCCGTCCGTGAAGGACACTGCGGCCGGCCCGTCCCACGGCTCCATCAGCATCGAGTGGTATTCGTAGAAAGCCCGGCGCGCGGGATCCATGGTGGCGTGGTTTTCCCAGGCCTCCGGAAGCATCATCATGATGGCCTGAGTGATGGGACGCCCGGCCAGCCAAAGCAGCTCCGCGACCTCGTCGAAGGATGCCGAGTCCGACGCGCCCGGCGTGCAGATCGGGAACAGGTCTTCGGGATTGTCACCCAGCAGCGGGTGGCTCAGCGTGGACTGGCGCGCGCGCATCCAGTTCCGGTTGCCCTTGACGGTGTTGATCTCGCCATTGTGCGCGATTGTGCGGAACGGCTGCGCCAGCGGCCAGGACGGGAAGGTGTTGGTGGAAAAGCGCGAGTGCACAATCCCGAGCCTGGTCTTAAACCGGCTGTCCGAGAGGTCCGGGTAAAACGGCTCGAGCTGCGCGGTGGTCAGCATGCCCTTGTAAACAATGGTGCGCGAGGACAGCGACGGGAAGTATACACCGAATTTGTTCTGCGCGCGCTTGCGCAGCCGGAACGCCTTGGCGTCCAGCGTCCTGTCGTCCGGGTGCCTGGGCTCCGGGTGACTCGGCTCATGGTGACTCGGCTTCGGGGAATTATGCTCTTGGTGATCCGCCGGGGCGGCGGCATGCTCCGGCAGCGCCAGGAAAAGCTGGACAAACCGGGGCATGCAGGCCTTGGCCATGGAACCGACCAGACCCTCCACAATGGGCACGTCGCGCCAGCCGAGCACGGTCAGCCCCTCGTCGGCAGCCAGCGCTTCGAGGCCGCTCCGGGCGAGTCTGGCTTCGGCTGCTTCCGGCGGCAGAAACGCGATGCCGACGGCGTAATGTCCGGCGGGCGGGAGGGTGAAGGTGGTGACGGCGCGGAAGAACTCGTCCGGGATCTGCGTCAGCAGTCCCGCACCGTCGCCGGTGCCTTCGTCGGCCCCGACGGCCCCACGGTGTTCCAGGTTGCGCAGGGCGGTCAGGGCGGCGTCCACGATGTCGTGGCCCGGTTCGCCGCGCAGCGTGGCCACGATTGCCAGTCCGCAGGCGTCCTTTTCCTGCTCCGGATGGTAAAGGCCCTGAGCGGGCGGCATGGCGGCGAAACGCCCGAAAGGTGACTGCACAGCTGCCGGCGGCGCGGACGCCGGTTCGGTTGCCGCTGCCGGATCGGTTCCGTTTGGGATACGAATCATTGCGATCTGTCCTTCCCCCTGATTGAGCGTACGGAGGGGACAACATTGGCCCTGAGCAACGGACGGCACAGAACCGCCCGCAGATTTACTTGTGGAAATTATATGACAGCAGTCACAGATGTTCTAACGGACACCAAGTGTCAGCTGACACCACTGGAGCGACGGCGGATGCTCTTGATTCCATCAGCCGCGCCAGTTGTTCCCACGTCATCGTGGGAACGGACCATTCCGGGTGATAACCCGGTGCTGTCAACGCTTTCCCTTAGTACCGGCAGGCCAGCTGGATGATCCGCCCTGTCCCGGCGCCTTGGTACCGGCGGCTTTCTCGCCACCGGTACCCGCGAGATTATCACGCGCTGGGGTCTCTTCGCCGCTGCTGGACAAGTTGTCCGCATTCTGGACAGGTGCGGCACCGTCGGTACCGGCCCTGCCAGCGGCGGCCCCGGTCCCGGCGTCGTCGTCCGCTGTACCGGACCTGCCGTCGTCCTCGGTACCGGGCCCGCCGCCGTCGTCCTCGGTACCGGGCCCGCCGCCGTCGTCCTCGGTACCGGCTCCGCCGCCGTCGTCCCCGGTCCTTGAGCGTTTCCTGCCAGCGAGCAGCACCGAGTCATTATCCGGCTTGGCCTTGGCAAATGTCAGGGCCAGGAAGATCACCGTGGATACCACGAAGACCAGGATGCTGGTCCACACATTCAGCCGTGTGGTGATCCCGAAGAAAGTGATCTGCTCCGCGTCGTCTATGCGCAGCAGCTCGATCCAGACCCGGCCCAGGGTGTAGTACATCGCATAAAGCCAGAACAGCCGTCCGCGGCGGAAATGGAAGCGGCGGTCCAGCAGGAGCAGGAGCGCCACCCCGACCAGGTTCCAGATGGACTCATACAGAAATGTCGGGTGGAACAGCGTATCGGCGGCATATCCGGCCGGGAAGTTAGCGTTGGACGGGTCGACCTGCAGCCCCCAGGGCAACGTGGTGGGGCCGCCGAAGAGTTCCTGGTTGAAGTAGTTTCCCCAGCGTCCCAGTGCCTGCGCCAGCAGCAGGCCTGGTGCCGCGGCGTCGACGAACGCGGTCAGCTTGACCCCGGAGCGCCGGCAACCGATCCAGGCACCCAGTACACCGAGGACGACGGCGCCCCAGATTCCGAGGCCGCCGAGCCAGATCTGCGGAATCAGCCAGAGGTTTCCTGTGCCGTCGAAGTGCGGGCCGAAGTATGCGTCCGGGGAGGAAAAGACGTGATAGAGCCGGCCGCCGATGATGCCGAAGGGGATGGCCCAGATGGCGATGTCCCAAATGGACCCTTCCGGCGCGTGCCGTCGGGTCCAGCGGATGTGCGTCAGGACCGTCGCCGCGATGATGCCGACCAGGATGCACAGCGCGTAGGCGTGGATCCGGAGGGTTCCCATCGGGAGCGGAATATCGAATCCGGACCACCCCGGGGCCGGAATGCTGGCCGGCAGCGCCGTTAGAGCGGTCTCAAACGCATTTCTCATCGGGTCAGTCAGCTTCCGTGCCGGCGGGCCGCAGCCCGGAACTCAGTTCTTTGGTCAGGTCAGCCAGGGCGGGAACGCCGCCGTCACGCAGGGCGGCCACCAGTGCGGTGCCGACGATGACGCCGTCGGCATAGGCCGCGATTTCACGGACCTGGTCCGCGGTGCTCACGCCCAGGCCGACGCAGACCCGGTCCGCTCCCGCCGCGAGGGTGTTCGCCACCAGTTTCTCCGCGCTGCTGCTCACGGCCGTCCGGGTGCCGGTGACGCCCATGATTGAGACGGCGTAGACAAAGCCGCGGCTTGCCGCGACGGTGCGGGCCAGCCGTTCGGGTGTGGAGGACGGTGCCACCAGGAAGACGCGGTCCAGCCCGTACTTGTCCGAGGCGGCCAGCCACTCGGCGGCCTCGTCCGGTATGAGGTCGGGCGTAATCAGTCCCGCTCCCCCGGCCTCGGCCAGCCGGCGGGCAAATTCGTCCACGCCCAGGCGCAGGACGGGGTTCCAGTAGGTCATCACCAGCACGGCCGCGTCGGTGGCCGCCGTAATGGCCGCGACGATGTCAAAGACACTGGAAACGCGGAAACCGTTGGCGATGGCCTCGGTGGTCGCCGCCTGGATCACGGCACCGTCCATCACCGGATCGGAGTACGGGATGCCGATTTCGATAAGGTCCGCACCGTTGCGTGCCAGCGCGATGCCGGCATCGATGGTGCTCTGCACGTCCGGGTAGCCTGCGGGGATGTAGCAGATCAGCGCGGCGCGGCCCTGTGCCCTGGCGCGGTCAATGGCGGCGGCGCTCTTGCTTCCGGCCCTCAGGTCCATGCTCATTCTCCAGTCCATCCGTGGGCTTCGTCCTCGCCGGCGTCATTACGGGGCGATCCGGCGTCGGGCCCGGCATCGGTTGCCCGGTTGACCGCTTCCACCGCGGCCTCCGCCGCGGTGGAGGCATCCAGCAGGTCGAACCAGGCCGCAGCTGTTTCCACGTCCTTGTCCCCGCGCCCGGACAGGTTGACCACGATGATGGTCTCCTCCGGATTATTTGTGCCGGCCGTCAGCCGCTGGCCGACCTTCATGGCCCCAGCCAGGGCATGGGCGGATTCGATCGCGGGAATGATCCCCTCGGTGCGGCACAGCAGCCGGAAGGCCTCCATCGCCTCGGCGTCGGTGATCGGTTCGTAGCTGACCCGGCCGATGTCGGCGAGATAGGCATGTTCGGGACCCACGCCCGGATAGTCCAGGCCGGCGGAGATGGAGTGCGATTCGATGGTCTGACCGTCGTCGTCCTGCATCAGGTACGAGCGCGCGCCGTGCAGCACGCCGGGCCGGCCGAGGGTAATGGTGGCGGCGTGGCGTCCCGATTCAACGCCCTCGCCGCCGGCCTCAAAGCCGTAGATCTTCACGTTAGGGTCGTCGAGGAAGCCGTGGAATATGCCGATCGCGTTGGAGCCGCCGCCGATGCAGGCGCAGACGGCGTCGGGCAACCGGCCGGTCTGCTCCAGGATCTGCCCGCGGGCCTCCTCGCCGATCACCTCGTGGAAGAACCGGACCATGGCGGGGAACGGGTGCGCACCGGCTGCCGTGCCGAGCAGGTAGTGCGTGGTGTCGACGTTGGCAACCCAGTCCCGGAGCGCATCGTTGATGGCGTCCTTCAAAGTCTGGGAACCGTTGGTCACCGGGACGACGGTGGCTCCGAGCAATCGCATCCTCGCCACGTTCAGCGCCTGCCGGCGGCAGTCCTCCGCCCCCATGTAGACGACGCATTCGAGCCCCAACAGGGCCGCCGCCGTCGCACTGGCCACGCCGTGCTGGCCGGCGCCGGTTTCCGCGATCACCCGCGTCTTGCCCATCCGCTGGGCCAACAGCGCCTGCCCGATCACATTGTTGATCTTGTGCGAGCCGGTGTGGTTCAGGTCTTCACGCTTGAGGAAGACCCGGGCCCCGCCGGCATGGGCGGCGAAGCGCTTCGCCTCGGTCAGCAGCGAGGGCCGGCCGGAATAGTTCTTGTTCAGGTCCGCGATCCGGGCCAGAAAATCGGGGTCGATCTTGGCCTTCTCGAAGGTGTCTTCCAGCTCATCGAGGGCGGCGATCAGGGATTCGGGCATCCAGCGGCCGCCGTAGCTGCCGAAGTAAGGCCCGGGCGCATGGCGCAGGCTCTCGTGTCCGGGACCCGTTCCCTTGGCTCCGCTGAGAAACGCATCGGCTGGCCCGTCCTGGGCCGAAGCTGCCGGCGTAGTGGCCATCGTTCCCACCATCCTGTTCTAAAAGTAAGTGCGTGTGAATGTCATCGGTCCGGAGGTGCGAGGAGGCCGGGCGTGGGGGGTACCGGCCGGCTAGCGGACGGCCTCGTCGGCGCTGGCCAGGCCCGCGGCGCTGACGGCCGCGGCACCGGCCGAGGCGAACGCGCCGATCCGTTCCCGCGGGGCGGCATCGCTGACCAGCGCCTCGCCGACCAGCACGGCGTTGGCCCCATGCGACGCATAGTGGCGGACGTCGTCGGTATTACGGACACCCGATTCCGCCACGATGATGGCGCCGGCCGGAATGAGCCCGGCCAGCGCGCCGAACACGGAGCGGTCCACGTCCAGCGTTTTGAGGTTGCGGACATTCACGCCGATGATCCGCGCCCCGGCGGCCACGGCGCGCCGGACTTCCTCGCTGGTATGGGTTTCCACCAGCACGTTCATGCCCAGCTCATGGCCCAGCGCCAGGAATTCGCTCAGTTCACCGTCTGTCAGGGCAGCGACGATCAGCAGGATCAGATCCGCCCCGTGCGCCCGCGCTTCCCAGATCTGGTACGGGTCGCAGGTGAAATCCTTGCGCAGCAGTGGGATGTTGACGGCGGCACGCACCGCATCGAGATCCGCCAGCGAGCCACCGAACCGGCGCTGTTCGGTGAGCACGCTGATCACCGCGGCCCCACCGTCGGCATAGCTGCGCGCCAAGGACGCCGGATCCGCAATCTCGGCCAGCGCCCCCTTGGACGGGCTGCGGCGCTTGACCTCGGCGATGATTTTCAGGGCGGCGCGCGGGGAATCGTCTCCGCCCAGTGCGGCCCACGCGTCCAGCGCCGGCGGCCGGGACGCAATCAGCTCCTGCAGCCGTCCCAGACCGACCATCTGCCGGCGCGCCTGGAGATCCTCCCGGACTCCGGCGATGATGTCGTCGAGAACGCTCACGCCTAGTGGCCGTCGTTCTTGAGCTTGCTGCCTCCGACACCATAGCCGGCAGCACGCATGCCGTATCCGACGCCCAGTCCGAGCACCATGATCACAACGCCGACAATGAACAGCACGGTGGCTTCCTTGCCCAGGACGAAGCCAACACAGCTGATGGCGGCGCCCACCAGCATGACGGCAACCGTGGTCCACGCTGCGGGGCTGTTGCCGTGGCCGACTTCAATGGAATGATCCACGTCCTGCGTCGCTGCGGCGGCCTCGCCCGTGCTGGCGCTGTTGTTGCTCATGCTAAATCTCCCTCACGCTGAATCTCCCCGAAATGGATACTGCCTACATTCTGCCATTAGTTCCCCCGCCCGGTTCCCAGGCCGCGGCCGCCGCGTCACCTCAGGATGTGGGGTCGTCGCCGCGGCTGAGCTGATCCCAGCTGTCGATGTCATCCAGCGGCTCGGCATGCTCCGGGCCGGCAGCCGTCCTGCCGTCCGTTTCCAGGCTGCCCCCTGCCGTCCCGTGAGACGTTTCCAGGCCACGTGCCGTTCCGCCGGCGGCATTCGCTGCGGCTGCGCCGGTTCCGGTTCCCGCTGCTGCCCGGCCGGCGGCGGCGTCGTATTTGGTCCGCTGGTTCCAGGACCGGCCCAGCCAGGCGATCAGCACGGCGGCAAAACCGAGAACGACGGCGGCCGCGACGGCTATCAGCGGGAACACCGTCGTCGTGACGTCGGAATTTTGGCCGGTAACGCCGGTGGCCGTGCCGACCGGGCCGGCCGCCGCTGCCTGCGGGTTGAGCACGACGGCGAGCGCGGAGACCACGATGCCGGCGGCACCAAGGAAGATGATGATGGCGGCCACCACCCGGGAAATCCGCCCGGCGATGGATGCCGCCAGTGCACCTGCCAAGGCCACAAGCGCCAAGGCGGTCACCGCCGTCGCCGCCTTACTGCCGGGAACGTTCAGGTCTGCCTGCTGCACCACGCCTTCGCCAAGTTTCACCTGCACCCAGGTCTGCGTCGTGCTGCCAAAGACCACCAGCGCGCCGACCACTGCGAGCATAATCAGGGTGGACTTGCGTCTGAACCGCCCGCTGCCTTGGTTTCCGGGCCGCTTGCGGTTGGGCGGCCTACGGTTGGGCCGCATGCCGCTTTCGGGCCCGAAGTGGACGGGGTTATTCCCAGCTGTTTCACTCATGAGCGGAGTCCGTGCGGGGTGTTGAACGCGGCGTGGCTGAAGTCCGCGGCGATGGTCTGCAGCGAGGAGGCGGCGTGCACTGCGCGCAGCGGCGCCGCGGCCTTGTTCACCGATTCCTGCGCCTCGGTGGCATTGTCCGAATCCGCCACGATTCCGCCACCGGATTGGACATACGCCCGTCCGTCACGCAGCAGGGCGGAACGGATGGCGATCGCCATGTCCATGTCGCCGGCGAAGTCCAGGTACCCCACCACTCCGCCGTAAATGCCGCGGCGGTGCGGCTCCAGTTCATCGAGCAACCGCAGCGCCCGCGGCTTGGGCGCCCCGGAGAGCGTTCCGGCCGGGAAGGTCGCGGCCAGCACGTCGTAGGCCGTCCGTTCCGGGTCGAGACGGCCGACGACGGTGGAGACCAGGTGCATGATGTGGCTGAATTTCTCCACCTCCATGAACTGCGTGACGTCCACGGTGCCGGGCACGCAGACCTTGGAAATGTCGTTCCGGGCCAGATCCACCAGCATCAGATGCTCGGCACGCTCCTTGGCATCCGCCAGAAGTTCTTCGGCCATAACCTTGTCCGCCTCGACCGTCCTGCCACGCGGCCGTGAACCGGCGATCGGGTGCGTAATGACCTCGTCCCCGGTCACCGTGACCAGTGATTCCGGCGACGAGCCGACGATGGAGAAGGCCCGGCCCTTGGCATCCTCGAAGCTGAAGAGGTACATATACGGGCTCGGATTGGTGTTGCGCAGCACCCGGTACACATCCAGCGCGGAGGCGCCGCATGCCATCTCGAAGCGGCGCGAGATGACCACCTGGAAGACCTCGCCCTCCACGATGGCCTCCTTGCCGCGGTCAATGGCGGCCAGGTAGTCCGTCTCGGCCCAGCTCTGCTGGACCCCGTCCGCGAACGGGACCGCATCCTGCGTGTTCATCACCGAGACGGGCTGCAGCACCGGGGTGCTGATCCGCTGGAGCAACACGTTCACCCGGGCCACGGCGTCGTGCCAGGCCTCGTCCACCCGGTCGGTGGTGCCGTCGTAGTTGATCGCATTCGCAATCAGCATCACCGTGCCCTCGGCGTTGTCGTGCACCGCCATGTCCGCGACCAGATTCAAGGCCAGCTCGGGCAGATGAAGGTCATCGTCCGGCGGCGAGACCAGTTTCTCCCAGTGCCGGACGGATTCCCAGCCCACAAACCCCACCAGCCCGGAGGTGAACGGCGGCAGCCCCTCAAACCGCTCGGTGCGCAATTCCTCGATGGTCGCCCGCACGGCTTCCACCGGGTTGCCAGCCAGCGGGACGCCCACGGGAGCGTCCCCCAGCCAGCAGGCGGCGCCGTCGTCCGTCGTCAAGGTTGCGCGCGAGCGGACGCCGATAAACGAATAGCGCGACCAGACACCGCCCGCGGCTGCCGACTCCATCAGGAAGGTGCCGGGCTCCCCGTCCGCCAGCTTGCGGTACAGCCCGATGGGCGTCTCGGCGTCGGCCAGGACCTTCAGCCGCACCGGGATCACCCGCCGCGTCTGCGCCAGCAGGCGGAATTCGTCAAGGGTCGGGCTGATCACGCCTAGATCCTGCATGGAGTTCATTGACTTTCCGTGAGTAGGGTTGACGTTGAAAAAAGACCTGACGCCGGCTCAGAGGCGCTGGCCGGAGCTGCCGCACACCGGAAGCGTTTGACGGCTGGCGCACACCGGTGCGCGTCCGCCGGGTCAGCCGGTGACGGCGCCCAGGTCCCGGCCGTCGAAGCAGCTCCGGGTTCCGGTGTGGCAGGCCGCACCGACCTGGTCCACAGCGATCAGCAGTGCGTCGCCGTCGCAGTCGAGCGCGACCGACTTGACCTGCTGCAGGTGGCCGGACGTATCGCCCTTGCGCCAGTACTCCTGCCGGGACCGGGAGTAAAACGTCACCCGACCGGACGTCAGGGTCCGGTGCAGGGCCTCGTCGTCCATCCAGCCCAACATCAGGACCTCACGGGTGTCGAACTGCTGGATGACAGCGGCCACCAGGCCGGCCGGATCACGCTTAAGCCGGGATGCGATAGGGGCGGGGAGGGCGGATTCCCGGGCTGACCCGGTAATAGTGGTGGAAGAGGACGGGGGGTTCGGCTGCTCAGACATCACCCCAATTCTAGTGCCGCTGGCGTAAGCTGGCGTCACGAGGCAGGTGCCGTCGATTCGATGACGAAATCCGGCGGTTCAAAGTCCATCTGGGAGGGATTGCGTGCTAATTTCACAAGTGATGCATTTTGTAGATCCTTCCCGCGAAGTCCTGGCCGAAACCCTGCTCGCAGCCGGGCCCGACGCCGCCACACTGTGCGCCGGCTGGCGCACCCAAGACCTGGCCGCGCACCTGTACCTGCGCGAACGCAACGCCAGGGTGGGGTTGGGACTGCTGATTAAGGCCTTCAGCAAGGCCTCAGACAAGGCGACGGCTGCCCTTGCCGGGAAATCCGGCACGCCGGAGGCGTACGCCAAACTGGTGGCTGATTTCCGCGCCGGACCTCCTCCGCTCTCTCCGCTCAGGATCAAGGCCCTGGATGAAAGCTCCAACCTGATCGAGTACTTCGTCCACACCGAGGACGTCCGGCGGGCCACAGACCGCTGGGCCCCGCGCGCTCTGGATGACGAATATTCGGATGCGCTTTGGGACGAGCTGATCAAGCGCGCGGCCATCCTATACCGCGGTGTGGACCTGGGCATTGTGCTGGTACGGCCGTCCGGACCGCGGCACGTGGCCAAGCGGGCTCCGGTGTCGGTTGCGATCCTGGGCGAGCCCGGTGAGCTGCTGATGCACGCCCACGGCCGGACCGGGCATGCCTTGGTCACCTTCGAAGGACAGCCCGACGCCGTCGCCCTGCTGCAGACGGCCGAAGTCGGTCTCTAACCCACACGTCCCGCCCCGCCTCTCCCAACTGGGTAGGCAACAGCGGGCCGGCGGGGCTAGCGGACCTCGTACCCCGCGGCGCGGATGGCGGTTTTTACCTGGGCGATGGCGTCGTCGGGACCGAAATGGAAAATCGAGGCCGCCAGCACGGCGTCCGCTCCTGCGGCGACAGCCGGCGGGAAATGCTCCGGTTTGCCGGCACCGCCCGAAGCGATGATCGGGACCCGTACCGCGGCCCGGACCAGCCGGATCAGCTCCAGGTCAAAGCCTTCCTTGGTGCCGTCGGCATCAATGGAATTGAGCAGAATTTCCCCGACTCCGCGGTCGGCCGCCTCCCGCGCCCAAGCCACCGCATCGATGCCGGTTCCCTGCCGGCCGCCATGGGTGGTCACTTCAAAGCCCGACGGCGTCGACGCTCCGCGGGTGCGCCGGGCGTCGACCGAGAGCACCAGCACCTGCGAACCAAACTGCCGGGTGATCTCATCGATGACGTCAGGCCGGGCAACCGCCGCGGTATTGATGGATGCTTTGTCCGCACCGAAGCGCAGCAGCTTGTCCACCTCGGCGACGCCGCGGACACCCCCGCCCACGGTCAGCGGGATAAAGACTTCCTCCGCAGTCCGGGCGACGACGTCATAGGTCGTCTCGCGGTTGCCCGAGGAAGCGGTCACATCGAGGAACGTCAGTTCGTCGGCCCCGGCCCGGTCGTAACGGTGCGCCAGCTCCACCGGATCGCCGGCATCGCGCAGGCCCTCAAATTTGACGCCCTTGACGACGCGTCCGGCATCGACGTCCAGACAGGGGATAACGCGGATTGCAACACTCATGACTGATCCCTAACGCTCATGAAACTGGCCCTTAACGCCCACAAGTAACGCCCACAAGTAACGCCCACCAATAGCTCCCACGAGAGGCACCTCAGATTCGGCAAGCGTGGATGCTGCTGACCAGAATTGCTCTGGCACCGAGTTCGTACAGCTCGTCCATGATCCGGTTGGTGTCCTTCTTGGGCACCATCGAACGCACCGCAACCCATTCGGAATCACGCAGTGGGGAAATCGTCGGGGATTCCAGTCCCGGCGTCAGCGCGGCTGACGTTTCCACCAGATCCTTGCGGATGTCATAGTCCATCAGCACGTAGCGGCGGGCCACCAGCACGCCCTGCAGCCTGCGGATGAGGACATCGAGCCCGGGCGGGGCCTGGACGCCGGCGCGTCCGATCAGCAGGGCCTCGGACTTCATGATGGGATCGCCGAACACTTCCATCCCCGCAGCCTTGAGCGTGCTTCCGGTTTCCACGACGTCGGCAATGGCATCGGCCACGCCCAGCCGTACGGATGATTCGACCGCACCATCGAGCCGGACCACCGTGGCGGCGATGCCCTCCCCGGAAAGGTAGCGGCGCAGCAATGCATCGTAGCTGGTGGCCAACCGCTTGCCCTGCAGCTGGGCCAGCTGGGAAAACTGTCCCGCCGGTCCCGCGAAGCGAAAGGTGGAAACCGCGAAACCAAGCGGCAGCAGCTCCTCCGCATCCACCTCCGCGTCCAGCAGCAGATCGCGCCCGGTAATTCCGACGTCGAGTGTTCCGGCGCCTACGTAGACGGCAATGTCCCGGGGACGCAGGAAGAAGAATTCGACGTCGTTTTCCGGGTCAACCATGACCAGCTCCCGCGGGTCACGGCGCTGCAGGTAGCCGGCCTCGGCCAGCATGGCGGAGGCGGCTTCGGACAGGGAGCCCTTATTGGGGACGGCAACTCTAAGCATGGCAAGAGATCTTTCGCATCTGGTTCACGTGATCTGCGCACGTGTGGTGGTCAGGGAGGTCTGGCGGTCCGGCCACGGCGCCTGCTGTCTCAGCATGGGCTGCTCCGGTCGTTCGGAGGCGGCAACCCGTGAGCGCGGCGGGTGGCTAGAGATGCTTGTAGACGTCGTCCAGAGTCAGACCCTTGGCGATCATCAGCACCTGCAGGTGGTACAGCAGCTGGGAAATTTCCTGGGCAGTATTACTGTCCGATTCGTATTCGGCGGCCATCCAGACCTCGGCAGCTTCTTCCACAACCTTCTTGCCGATGCCGTGCACACCCGATTCGAGTTCGGTGACGGTGCGGGAGCCGGCCGGCCGCTGGAGCGCCTTGTCGCTGAGCTCAACAAAGAGCGTTTCGAAAGTCTTCACACCCTCTAGACTACTTGTCTTGCCGGGCTGCCCCTGATTCGGCGCCGGAGTATGAACAAAGTCACCGCTCCGCATTCCTTGCCGGCTCCGCTACCGGGCCGCCGCGCTCATCAGCGTCCGGCAAACAGCAGCGCCGTGGTTAACGCCGCCGTCGTCGCCTCATGTCCTTTATCCTCGCTGGAGCCGGGCAGACCAGCGCGCGCCAGGGCCTGCTCCTCGTTGTCACAGGTGAGCACGCCAAAGCCGATCGGGACGCCCGTGCGGACACTGACGTCTGTCAGGCCAAGGGTCGCGGCCTGACAGACGTAGTCAAAGTGCGGTGTGCCGCCGCGGATCACGACACCAAGGGCGACGACGGCGTCATGCTCCGCTGCCAGCCGGGCGGCGGCGACGGGCAGTTCAAAGCTCCCGGGGACACGCAGCACGGTGGGTGCGTCGATGCCCGCCTCCGCCGCGGCCCGGAGCGCGCCCGCCAGCAGCCCGTCCATGACTTCCGTATGCCAGCTGGCCGCCACAATGGCAAGCCGCAATGTAGAGGCCCTCTCTTTGTCCTGCGTGCTGAACCCGATCGTGGGTGCTCCGTGGCCGCTCATTGTCGTTTACCTTTCGTTGCCGGCGTGGTCGTTGGGGTCTTCGCCGATGTTGGTCCCGCCGTGCTGGCTGCCGTGATGGTGGGTGTGTTTGCTGCCGTGCCGGTGCTGGCTGCACCCGCGTGGTCCGGCAGAATGAGGATGTGGTTCATGCGGTCCCGCTTCGTTTCCAGATAGCGGACATTCTGCTCCCGGGACGGAACCTCGGTGGGCACCATTTCCGTGACCTCGATGCCGAGGGCGGCCAGCTGGCTCTGTTTGAGCGGGTTGTTGCTCATCAGCCGGATGCGATGCAGCCCCAGTTCCGCCAGAATCGCCGCCGCGGCCGCATAGTCCCGCGAATCGACCGGCAATCCTAGCTGTTCATTCGCCTCGACGGTGTCGGCGCCGGCTTCCTGCAGTGCGTAGGCACGAAGCTTGTTGGCCAGACCGATCCCGCGGCCCTCGTGGCCGCGCAGGTAGATCAACGTCCCGCCGCCGGCATGGATCATCTGCAGCGCGTAGGCCAGCTGCTCCCCGCAGTCACAGCGGTAGGAGCCAAAAACATCCCCGGTCAGGCATTCCGAGTGGAGCCGGACCAGCGGTGCCGCTCCGGCCCTGACAGCGGATTGCGGTGTCCCGTCCGGCTGCGGTGTCCAGGCCGCCTGTGGTGTCGCGGCCGGCGCGGCAGCGCTGACGGTGAGATGTTCGGCGCCCGTGGTGCCATCGATCCACGCCTGTGCCAGGAATTCGCCGAAGACAGTCGGCAGCTGAACCAACGGCCCCGCACTCACCGGGCGCGCCCCCGTCCCGGGCTCCGGCACGGCCCCCGTCCCGGACTCCGGCACGGCTCCCGTCCCGGACTCCGGTCCGGCTCCCGTCCCGGACTCCGGTCCGGCTCCCGTCCCGGACTCCGGTCCGATTCCGGTCCCGGCACCGGGCATCATGACGCCCCCGGGGATGCGGGGGCATCGGCCGCCGGTGGGCCCAGATAGGTCACCAGATCCTCGATGGAAATGAGCAGCAGACCGTGTTCATCCGCGAACGTGCGCAGACCGCCCAACCGCAGCATTTCGCCGTCGTCGTTCACGACCTCCGCAATGATCCCCACGGGCTCGCAGCCGGCCAGACGGCACAGCTCGACGGCGGCTTCCGTATGCCCGGGACGCTGCCGGACACCGCCGGCCACCGCCCGCAGCGGAAACATGTGCCCGGGCCGGGTCAACTGGACCGGGACCGCGGCCGGGTCGGACAGCACGCGAGCCGTGCGCGAACGGTCGGTGGCACTGATGCCCGTCGTGATCCCCGCCGCGGCGTCGCAGGAAACCGTATAGGCGGTACCTTTGGCGTCCTGATTGACCGCCACCATCGGCGGGAGCGCCAGCGCGTCCGCACGGTCGTGGCCCAGCGGCACGCAGATCACGCCGGAGCTGTGCCGGATGGTCCAGCCCATCAGCGCAGGGGTGCTGTGCTGGGCGGCGAAAATGATGTCACCCTCGTTCTCGCGGTCCTCGTCATCCACCACCAGCACGGGCCTGCCCGCGGCGATGGCAGCGACGGCATCCTGCACCGTGTCCAGGGCAGTGGCCTGGCCCTGCCCGGTCATTTGCCCTGCTCCGCGGTGACCGGGGCAAAAGCGAGCAGCCGCGCGGTGTATTTCGCCAGCACATCGACCTCCAGATTGACGGCGGACCCCGGCCGTTTGGCGCCCAGCCCCGTTTCGGTCAGTGTGGTGGGGATCAGCCCAACCTCGAACCATGGGCTGGCCTGCGCAGCGTCGCTGACCGCCGTCACGGTGAGGGAAACGCCGTCGACGGCGATGGAACCCTTTTCCGCGATGTACCGAGCCAGCGGCTCGGGAACAGCAAAGCGCAGGCGCTCCCAGTTGCCGAGGTTTTCGCGTTCGAGCAGTTCGCCGACGCCGTCCACATGTCCTTGGACAACGTGGCCGTCAAGCCGGCCGCCCGCCGGCACACAGCGTTCCAGATTGACTCCGTCCCCGGGCGCCAGCAGTCCGGTGGTGGTCCGCTCCAGCGTCTCGCCCATTACATCGACACTGATCTCCCCGCTGCCGATGGCCGTTGCGGTCAGACAGACCCCGTTGACCGCGATCGAACCGCCCAGCCCGAGGCCCTCGAGGGATGAATCCGCGCTCAGGACCAGGGTGGCGCTGGCACCGTCAGGCGCCTGGACCAGCGACTCGACGCGACCCTGCTCAGCGATGATTCCGGTGAACATTTCAGTTTCCTCCTGTGGTTCCGGCGGCAAATGGTGCCGCGGGTGTTAGTCGAAGTTTCAGATCCGGTCCCAGCACGGTGACGGGACCTCCGCCTGCCGGGTCCCAGGCCCACTGCTGGGCGTCCGCCAGGGTGCCGATGCCCAGATCCCCGAGCGCAGGGACGCCGGAGCCCAGCAGGTTGGGTGCCAGGTAGATAATGAGCTCATCCACCAGCCCGGCAGCGAGAAAGGCGCCGCTGATCCGCGACCCGCCTTCCACCATGAGGTGCCGGACATTGCCGGCGAACAAGGTGCCGGCAGCGGCCAGCGGATCACGGGTGCGCAGCTGCAGGTAACCGGCATTAGATGCGACGTCGGCGTCGGAGCCGACACCAACGCCGGCGGGGCCGGCACCGACGCCGGCGGGGGCGGCACAGGTGCCGGCGGGGGCGGGGGCGGCACAGGCGGGGGCGGGGGCGGGGGCGGCACAGGCGGGGGCATCCGAGCCATGCACCCCATTCGTCCCGCGGACAGCGGCATCCGCCGGGATGTCCCGCAGCCCCATCACGACCCGCAGCGGCTGCCGCATAGACTCCGATCCGTCCGGTTCGCGGGCCGTCAGCCGCGGGTTATCCACCAGGATCGTTTCGGTGCCGACCAGAATCGCATCGATCAGGCGGCGGATCCCATGGTTGTCGGCTCGCGCGGCGGTCGAGGTGATCCACTGGCTGGTCCCATCGGCGGCCGCGATCCGGCCATCCAGCGTCTGAGCCAGATGGAGGGTGATAAACGGCCTGCTGTCCCGGACGGAGGCGAACCAGCGGCGGTTAAGCGCGAAGGCTTCATCCGCCCGCAGCCCGCCGTGGACGTCAACTCCCGCCTCGCGCAGCCGGCGCGCTCCCCCCGCCGCGGGCTGGTGCGGATCGTCGACGGCGTAGCTCACCCGGCCTATTCCCGCATCGATAATGGCCTGTGCGCAGGGCCCGGTCCGACCAACGTGGTTACACGGTTCCAGCGTCACGACCATGGTGGCAGCTGCCAGTTTGCCGGTCAGCTCCGCTGGAACCCGCGCCAGCGCATCCACCTCCGCATGGGCTGTCCCGGCGCCGCGGTGGTGCCCCACGGAGAGGATCTTGCCCGCGGCGTCGAGCACTACCGCGCCCACCAGCGGGTTGGCACCCCGAACACCCAGGGCAGCGGCGGCCAGTGCGGTGTCCATCGCCAGCGATTCCGACTGCGTCCAGCCGTTGCCCGCACCCCTGTCGACCGCGCCGCCGCTGACCTTGGAATCGGGGGAATCGCTCATCGGGACACCTTCGGGTCAGGAAAAGCCGTTTCCACCGTGACGCGTTCGGCGTTCCGGTTGCGGACCCGCCACCAGATGAAGAACCCGGTGAGGGTAAATGCTCCATAGAAGATGTACATGAAGGCGGAGGCGTAGTAGCCGGCACCAAACAGAAGTGGTACGCCAACAACGTCGACCGCGACCCAGACCAGCCAGAACTCGACCCAGCCCTTGGCCATTCCGAAGGTCGCCAGCAGGGAACCCATGAAGATCCAGGCGTCCGCCCAAACGGGAGGGTAGGAACCCAACGCGCTGAAGATCGGCGTCAGCACCGCCGTGCCGCCGATCATGGCAATGACCAATGCCAGCCGGACTCTGCTGGATGCCCATTTGGGTTCGACGGCGGCTCCGTTGGGGTCGCGCTGGCTTTGCTTCCAGCGGTACCAGCCAAAAATGGAGACGGCGATGAACATCAGCTGCCGGCCGGCCTGGCCCAGCAGGTTGGCGTAGACGGGCGAGCCGAAGACGGAACCCATGAAGACGGTGAAAAGCAGCGCATTACCGACGATGCCGACGGGCCAGGCCCAGACCTTGCGGCGCATTCCACCCAGCGCGCTGGCAAGACCGAAGAGATTGCCCAACACCTCGCGCCACAGCAGGAAGCCGCCGCGCGGAAAATCCAGTTTCGCTTCAAAGAGCCACCGGAGGATGTCCATCGTTACTGCCTTTCCGAAACCACGATGGCTCCGGGGGTAACGACAGAAGACCTAAGCGCGAGCTGCACCGGTGGTGGTGCAGCTATGGCAGGCCAAAACTGTTCGTGCTTCTCCCATCCAGACTTTAACTGTCGGTACCGGAATTCCACCGGTTCAACCGTTTACTTCCTGCTGCTGCCAGCCGAAAGCGTGCGGGTCGCGGACTATAACCGCCGGTTCGGACTTACACCGACCCCGGAGCACGTAAATACTTACTACATCTTCATTATGACACTGACAACGCCATGCTCGGGACAACTGGTCCGCCCAGGCCGATTGCTGCCCCGGATGACGCTTCCCGGCTGCGCGGTCACGTGCTGCACCGTTCCCTGATCGCGGGCACCCAACCCGGTGTTCAGCCCGGTGTTCGGTCCAGGGCCAGCTGGCCTTTGGCCCTGAGCGTCTCGATCGCTTTGGCGGGATCGGGGGTGCCGTAGACGGCGGATCCTGCCACGAACATGGTGGCCCCCGCCTCGGCGGCCCGGGTGATTGTTTCCTCGGTGATGCCGCCGTCCACCTGGATGGCCACTTTGACTCCCGAACCCTCAATTGCCTGCCGCGCCCGGCGGATTTTCGGCAACGTCAAATCCAGGAACGACTGCCCGCCAAATCCTGGCTCCACGGTCATGATGAGCAGCACGTCCAGCTCCTCCAGCATGTCCAGATACGGCTCCACGGGCGTCGCCGGACGCAGTGCCATTCCCGCCTTGGCGCCCCGCGCGCGCAATTCACGCGCCAGTTTGATCGGGGCGTCGGAGGCCTCCACGTGGAAGGTCACCGACGCCAGCCCGGCATCGGCATAGGCCGGCGCCCAGCGGTCCACCTCCGCGATCATCAGGTGCGCGTCCAGCGGCACCGGGCTGATCTCCTGGATGCGCTGCACCACGGGCAGCCCGAGGGTCAGGTTGGGCACAAAGTGGTTGTCCATGACATCCACGTGCACGGCGTCGGCGTTGCCGATCCTGTCCAGCTCGGCCTGAAGATTGACAAAGTCCGCGGAAAGAATGCTTGGACTGATGCAGCAGCGCGCAACGGAACGGTTAGCGGTCATGAGGTGCCTTTCGTGCGAATCAAGCTTTTTTGCGGATCAGCGCCAGGAACATGGCATCGGTCGAATGGATATGCGGCCACAGCTGAGCAGTGTTCTCGTGCCCGGAGTCCAGGTTCCCGGTCAGGCTGACGGCGTTCAGCACGGCGCCGGCGTCGAGCAGTTGCAGGTCGTCACGCTTGCGCAGGGCGTCCAGAACGACGGCGTTGGTCTCGGCCGGGTGCGGGGAACAGGTCGCATAGGCGACGACGCCGCCGGGGCGGACTGCCTTGATCGCCGCAGCCAGCAGTTCGCGCTGCAGCGGTCCCAGCTCGCCGACGTCGGAAGGTTTTCGGCGCCAGCGCGATTCAGGCCTGCGCCGCAGCGCACCGAGCCCTGTGCACGGGGCGTCCACCAGAATCCGGTCGAAGCCTTCCGGCCGCTGCTCCCCCAGGTCGCGGCCGTCACCGATCCTTACGCTCCAGAATTCCCGCGGCACCGCGGCCAGCGCCTGCTTGACCAGCTTGGCCCGGTGCGGGGCCGGCTCGTTTGCCAGCAGCGTTGCGCCACGTTGCCGGGCCAGCGCGGCAAGCAGGGCGGCCTTGCCGCCCGGCCCGGCGCACAGATCAAGCCAGCGTTCGCCGTCGGGCGCGGCTTCCTCTGCCGTCAAGGTGACCGAAGCAGCATCCGGGGCGCCCTTCTGCGGCGCCGGGAGCAGCTCGGCGGCGGCCAGCGCGCGGGCCACCAGCTGGGAACCGACATCCTGCACGCGGTTGGAGCCGTCCCGGACGCTGGAGAGCCGGCCCGGATCGCCGCCGGAAGACAATGCCGAATCGGGTGCCAGCCCACCGGGGATAAAGCCCTCTTCCATGGCCTCGGAAAGGTCCCCCAGCCCGGGCAGCGCCACCAGGTTCACCACGGGCGCGGCATTGTCGGCCGCCAGCAGCGCGGTGATTTCACTGACATCCCGACCGTGCGCCACCAGTGACTGGCGCAGCGCCCGGACAATCCATTCCGGGTGCGAATAGGTCAGCGCGGCGATCGCGGACGACTCGGTCTCCCCCTCGGTCAGTGCCGCAATCCACTCGTCCAGGTCCTTCGCGGACACCCGGCGGAGCACCGCGTTGATTAGCGTGGACGGTCCGGCGCCGATGACGGCCCGGGCCAGCCCCACGGTCTGGTCCAGCGCGGCGTGCGCCGGGACCCGCATGGCGAGGAGCTGGTGCACCCCCAACCGCAGGGCGTCGAGCACGGCCGGATCCAGCTGCTCCAGCGGCCGGTCAACGCAGCGCGCCAGGATCGCGTCGTACGTGCCCTGCCCGCGCAGGGCGCCGTAACTGAGTTCGGTGGCAAAACCCGCGTCGCGCTTGTCCAGCCGGTGGTGCCGGATCCGGGACGGGAGGACCAGGTTGGCGTAGGCGTCCTCGCCGGACACAGCACGGAGGACTTCGAAGGCCACCAGGCGGGCGGGATCAGCCTTGCGCGTTCGTCCCGACGGGGTCGAGGCGGTGAAAGACGGTGTGGAGCTGCGGTTGCGTTCCCGCCCCTGCGCGTTCCGCCGGCTGCCGGCGCCCTGGCTCCCGGTCCGGCCTGCGCCCTGGCTCCCGCGGCCATCGTTCTCCCGGCTTCCATGCCCGCCGCCGCGCGGACGCCCCGCATTGTCGTTCGTCACTCAAACACCACGTCTTCCTTATTCGTCAGGCCTCGCGCCCAGTCGATTGCCTGCATGGTTTTTTTGCCCGCCGGCTGCACGCGGACCAGCTTCACTGCGTGCGACCCCGTCCCGACCTGGATCGATGTTGGCCCGAAGGCAACCCGGCCCGGCGCCAGATCATGCGTTCCGACGCACAGCTCCACCGGACCGATTTTGAACCGCGCGCCCTCCAGTGTGGTCCAGCCGCCGGGCTCGTCGGTCACGGCGCGGATGCGCCGTCCGATGGCCAGTGCCGGCTGCGCCCAGTCGATTCGACCGTCGTCGATGGTCAGTTTCGGTGCCAATGTGACGTCCCCGAGCTGCTGTTGTGCCCCGGCGTGCCCGGAATTCAGGGCACTGAGCGTTTGGACGAGCAGCACAGCGCCGCTGCGCGAAAGCCGTACCAGCAGCTCGGAACTGGTGTCTGCGGGCTTAATGGTTTCCGTCAGGGTACCGAAGACCGGCCCGGTGTCCAGACCCGCCTCCAGCTGGAAAGTGGATGCACCGCTTACGTCGTCGCCATGCAGGATGGCGTGCTGTACCGGCGCGGCCCCGCGCCAGGCGGGCAGCAGCGAGAAATGCAGGTTGACCCAGCCCAGCGCCGGGATCCGCAGCGCAGCGGCCGGAATCAAGGCACCATAGGCCACAATCGCGGCCACGTCCGGAGCCAGCCTGGCGATCGCGGCGGAGGCTGCCTCGTCGATCCGCGCGGCCCGGATCACCGGAAGGCCCAGTTCCTCGGCCCGTCGTGCAACAGGCGACGGCGTGAGCACGCGTTTGCGTCCGATCGGGGCATCCGGTCGAGTCAGGACCCCAACGACGTCGAACCCGGCAGTCAGCAGGGCCTCCAGCGAAGGGATGGCGACGGCGGGGGTACCGGCAAATAGGACCCTCATTCGCCGGCGCTAAAAACGGAGGTGGAGGAGGCGGAGGTGGAGGTGGAGGTGGAGGAGGCGGAGGTGGAGGTGGAGGTGGAGGTGCCTGCATCCACGGAACGACCGGGGATGCCAGCACCGAAACCCGAGCCGCCAAAACTTGACCCCACGCTGCGGGCACGTTTCGCCGTCGTCTTTTCCGCCACCTGCTCATAGCTCGCGTCGCGGATGGCGCGCAGGGCCATTTTACGGTCCTCGCCGTCCAGCCGGTCGACAAACAGAGTCCCGTTTAAGTGGTCGGATTCATGCTGGAAACAGCGCGCCAGCAGACCCTCGCCCTCGATCTCGATGGCATCGCCGTGGAGGTTCACACCGATTACCGTGGTCCGCAGCGCCCGAGGTGCAGGGAATCCCAGGCCCGGAACGGACAGACATCCCTCCAGCCCCGCCGGCTGAAGCTCCATGCTGCTCTCCAGGACCGGGTTGATCACATGGCCGTGTTCCGCACCGATCCGGTAGGTGAAAACGCGTTTGCTCACACCCACTTGGGGAGCCGCCAGCCCGGCACCGCCGACGTCGTCCATGGTGTCCATCATGTCCTGCACCAGCTTCGCCAGCTCCGGGCCGAACTCAGTGACCGGATCCGCCACGGTCCGCAGCACCGGGTCGCCAATGATGCGGATACTCAGGATGGCCATGCGGAAGGAGCCTCACTTCGGTGCCGGAATGACGGATGATTGGATTGCGTTGCTGCACTCCCCAGTCTAGTTGGCCGGCACACTCCGGCCTGCCCCGTCTGGAGCGGTTGTAGCGGGGGCCGCGGCCGGGGCGACGAAAGCTGGCTGGGGCGGAGAAATCGGCAGCAGCGCCGCACCGGCGGCCCGCGCGTCCGCTGCCGTTTTCCACACGGTTCGCAGCGCTGCGAACTTGTACCAATGATATTTGAGCACCTCCGGGTTGGCCCGCAGCGCACGGACCTCCGTCTCCCCGATGGCCACCCCCAGCAGGATGGGATCCTCACCGTAGAGCCATGGCTCCCAGCTCCCGGCACCGGCGTCGACCAGGCCTTCTTCGGCCTTCATCCCTGCCACCAGTTGCATAACCACCTTCTCGTCCAGCGGCTTCACCCCGCCGTTACGGTCCGTTCCCTTGGTTTTGTAATCGATCAGACACAACCTCCCGCCGATCCGCGCCACCAGGTCCAGCGTCCCTGCGTAGCCGACGGAATGGTTCCAGACCGTCACTTCGGGCGCGACAGGTTCTACCTTGTACAGGTCCCACCATTCATCAAAGCGTGCGGCGAACTTCTCCTCACCATTCTCCGCAAGCGCGGCCCTCGCCTCCGGCATCCGATGCACCCGGCCCAGCGCCCGCAGCGACACCTGTTCGCAGTATGAGTGAACACGGTCTCCCCGAGCTGCGGCCGCATCCCGAAATCTCTCCGCCGCCTTGGAAGCATCGTTGACCATCCCGCGCAGTTGGGAGGGGTTGGTCAACGCTCCCGGGAGGGCCGGATGCTGGGCCAGTGAATTCGCAGCCATGTACCCGAACCAACCGTCCAGCGTCCCCGACTGCTGGGAAATCACCGTAGTGATGGACGGCATGATGGGCGGTTCCGCTAGGGACCGGGCGTACATCCGGCCGAATTCGGTGGCGTGGGCTAAGGCTGGCTGAGTCATGCTTCCACTATTGCATCCGCCACCGACACGAACCCGGACGGCAGAGTCACCGGTAGGTGCACCGGCACCGGTAGCCGGCAGCCGACCGACAGAGACCCGCCAAAACGATCCCGGCCCTTGGTGTGATGTTAACCACAGAGTATTCGGCAGTACCCTTGCCTTTTCGGGCGTAGCCTGTGGGGCAGTAGCCAGCGATGGCGCTGGTGTGGAACGAGGAGTCATGTCATGAGAAACAAGCCATGAGCACCGAGCCCAGCCCCATCCCCTCCCACGCTGCTCCTGCGCAGGTAGTGCCTGCAGGGGCGCCCGCTGCGACCCTCCCCTTCGCCGATCCGGCCGCGCTGGGCCTAGGAGCCTTCGCACTGACCACTTTTGTGCTCAGCGTGATCAACGCCGGCATAATTCCTAAACTCGACGAGCCCGTGGTGCTGGGCCTGGCCCTGTTTTATGGCGGGGCAGCCCAGTTCGCGGCCGGTATTTGGGAATTCGCGAACCGGAATACCTTCGGAGCAACCGCGTTTTGCTCGTACGGGGCCTTCTGGCTCTCCTTCTGGTTCCTGGTCCAGTTCCGGGCCGCCGCGCTGCCGCCTGCGGATGCAGGCAAAGGCATTGGCCTGTATCTATTGGCCTGGGCCATTTTCACCGCCTATATGTCCGTCGCCGCTTCCCGGGTCAGCACAGCGGTCTTCGCCGTCTTCATTTTCCTGACTCTGACCTTCATCGCCCTGGCCATTGGCGCCTTCACCGGCTCCGACTCGCTGACCGTTGTGGGCGGATGGCTCGGCATCGTCACGGCCCTCCTCGCCTGGTACGCCTCACTGGCCGTGGTGACAAACTCCACGTTTAAGCGGTCAGTAATACCGGTAGGGACCCGGTGATTCCGATGCCCGACGCCTCAGGAAACGCCCAAGTCAACCCGAATCGGGGCGGCGACGCAACGCCGGGAAACACCTCTTCCAGGACCGAGACTCTCGCGAACCTGCTGCACGAGCAGCGGCGGTTCCCGCCGTCGTCGGACTTCACTGCGCAGGCCAACGTCACAGCCGAGGCGTACGCGCAAGCGGACGCCGATTATCAGGCGTTCTGGGAACGCCAGGCCGGCCGCCTGGCCTGGGCGGAGGAATGGACGAACGTACTGGACTGGTCCAACCCGCCGTTTGCCAAATGGTTTGTCGGCGGCAAGCTCAACGCCGCGTACAACTGCCTGGACCGGCATGTCGAGGCCGGCCGCGGGGACAAGGTCGCCTACTACTTCGAGGGCGAAGGCGGGGACACCCGGACCATTACCTATGCGCAGCTGACGGACATGGTCTGCCAGGCCGCGAACACCCTGACCGACCTCGGCGTCACAGCCGGTGACCGGGTGGCCATCTACATGCCGATGATCCCGGAGACGGTCGTGGCGATGCTGGCCTGTGCCCGGATCGGCGCGCCGCACACCGTCGTCTTCGGCGGATTTTCAGCGGACGCCCTGCGCACCCGCATCCACGACTGCGACGCACGCGTTGTGATTACCGCCGACGGCGGCTACCGGCGCGGGCAGCCAGCGGGCCTGAAGTCCGCCGTCGACGAAGCGCTGCTTGACTGCCCCGACGTGCGCAGCGTGCTGGTGGTCCGGCGCACCGGCCAGGACGTCGCATGGCAGGACGGGCGCGACATCTGGTGGCACGACTCGGTGGAGCAGGCCAGCACGCACCACGACGCCGAGCCCTTCGACGCCGAACATCCGCTCTACGTCATGTACACCTCCGGCACCACGGGAAAGCCCAAGGGCATCCTGCACACCACCGGCGGCTACCTGACCGGCGCCGCGTACACTCACTGGGCGGTCTTCGATCTCAAGGCGGAGACGGACGTTTTCTGGACGGCTGCGGATATTGGCTGGGTCACCGGGCACAGCTACATCGTCTACGGACCGCTGGCCAACGGCGCAACCTCGGTCCTGTACGAGGGCACACCGGACACCCCGCATCAGGGCCGCTGGTGGGAAATCATCGACAAATACAAGGTCTCGCTGCTGTACTGCGCCCCGACCGCCATCCGGACCTTCATGAAATGGGGAGCACAGATCCCGGACAGGTACAGCTTGGCCAGCCTGCGGCTGATCGGTTCCGTGGGCGAACCGATCAATCCGGCCGCCTACATCTGGTACCGCGACACGATCGGGCATGGCCGCACGCCCGTGGTGGACACGTGGTGGCAGACGGAGACCGGCTGCATTGTGGTCAGCCCGCTGCCCGGAATCACCGCCGGCAAGCCCGGGGCGGCCATGAAGGCGCTGCCGGGCTTCCAGGTCGACGTGGTGGATGACGAGGGGCAGCCGGTACCAAACGGCTCCGGCGGGTACCTGGTGCTCACCCGGCCGTGGCCTGCCATGCTGCGCACCATCTGGGGCGACGACGATCGGTACGTGAAGACCTACTGGTCCCGTTTCCCCGGGCTGTACTTTGCCGGCGATGGTGCCAAGAAGGACGACGACGGCGACATCTGGGTATTGGGGCGGGTGGACGATGTGATGAACGTCTCCGGCCACCGGCTCTCCACCACCGAAATCGAATCCGCCCTGGTCTCCCATCCGATGGTGGCCGAAGCCGCCGTCGTTGGTGCCACCGACGACATGACCGGGCAGGCCGTCGTCGCCTTTGTCATCCTGCGCAGCGAAGCCGGCGACGGCGGCACGGACATCGTGCAGCAGCTCCGTGCGCACGTGGCCAAGGAAATCGGGAAAATGGCCCGGCCGCGGCAGATCATGGTGGTGGCCGAGCTGCCGAAAACCCGCTCGGGCAAGATCATGCGGCGGCTGCTGAAGGACGTGGCGGAGAACCGCGAGATCGGGGACGTGACCACGTTGGCGGATTCCACCGTCATGGAACTGATCCGCTCCAGCATGCCGCGAACGGAGTCCGAGTAGCCGCCGGTCTGCGCCTGTTGTCCTCAGTGGCGGCGGGATTCCCTAAGCTTGACGGATGCAACGACTAGCCAGGGTCCTTACCGAAGTCTTTTCTCCCACAGTTGTGGTGTCCGTGTTTTTGCTGACCACCGGCGCGGTGTCCGATGGTTGGCGCGGCTTCGGGTTTGCCATGCTGGCAGCGCTCTTCACCGCTGTCGGACCCTTTGCCGGCATTCTCCTCGCGACCCGCCTGGGCAAGGTCTCCGATCATCACATCGGGAACCGGCGGCAACGGCTGCCAGTACTTTTGGCTGCCATGGTCTCGGGTGTCCTGGGACTGGTCATCCTGCTCCTGCTCGGCGCCCCGCGCGTCTGCATTGTCGGCCTGCTGAGCGTTATCTTCGGAATGGTCCTTGTCGGCGCGGTGAACACCTTCTGGAAATTGTCCGTCCACGTCTCCGTCGTCACGTTCGCGGCCGTCGCTTCGGTGCTCACCTTGGGCGCGGGTTTCCTGCCCGCACGGCTGATTCCGGCGGCGGTCGGCTGGTCCCGGGTGAAACTCGGCGACCACACCACGGCCCGAGTCCTCGCGGGCATTCCGGCGGGGTGCATAGTCGCCGTGGCATATGCCGGGTTCCTTTAGTGCCCTTCCGGACAGGGAAAAGCCCCTCTGACCGGCGTTTGTGCTGGTCAGAGGGGCTTTGCTTTGGTGGGCGATACTGGGTTCGAACCAGTGACCTCTTCGGTGTGAACGAAGCGCGCTACCACTGCGCCAATCGCCCGCATGGCCCGCCGACCCGGAAGGCCGCTCAAGCACTGCGTTGCTTCAAAATCCTAACGGATACCGGCGTTGGCTCATAATCACGCCGCACATCGGCCCAGGAAGCAGGGGCTCCCCCGTGATAAGGAAGCAGGGGCTCCCCCGTGATAACGCTGTTGCGCAGCACCGTCCTCGCGAGTGAGCCCCGCCTTCGGCCGTGGCACTGGTCCGTAGGTGGTGCGGCGCCTGAAAATTACAGCGGTAAATTACAGCGGTGTAATCCCAAAATTCCGCGTCTTTCCGGGCCACTCGTCCGCGCGCGGCCCGGTCCTAAGCAGCCTTCGGTGCCTCAATTTGGCGATTCCGCGAACCTTCTGTAAAGTTTTTCTAGCAAGGAATGCCACGAACGCTTCAGAGGGAACGAAGCGGGACGGAAACAAAGAGACCTCAGATATTGAGAAATCAACGTTGTTCCTTATGCGGATGTGGCTCAGTGGTAGAGCATCACCTTGCCAAGGTGAGGGTCGCGAGTTCGAATCTCGTCATCCGCTCGCAGGACACTGTCGGATAGTGTTCGGAGCATTTCGAATCAGTTAGTCGAGTTGCTGGTTTCCGGACTGGTACACGGTGGGGTGGCCGAGAGGCGAGGCAGCGGCCTGCAAAGCCGCGTACACGGGTTCGAATCCCGTTCCCACCTCCACTTTGACGGCAGATAGCAGATTTCAGCAGATATTCTGGTGTTCATCTGGGCGATTGGCGCAGCGGTAGCGCGCTTCCCTGACACGGAAGAGGTCACTGGTTCGATCCCAGTATCGCCCACCCAAACAGTCAGCAGCTTCTTCAGGAAGCTGCTTTTTTGTTGCCCGGATTCCTGGCCGGCCGGGCACGGACTCCCGCCACCCTTGCCAGCGCTGGATTGAGTTCAAGGACCAGAGCTCCTTGGCCGCTGCTCCTTGGCAGCGTCAGAATCTGCGATTAGGATTGTTTTAGTGGAGCAAAATGGCTCCAAGGAGTGAAGGGAGGTGCCCGTTGTCAGTATTTGACGATATCAAGGGCAAGGCCGCAGGACTGGTTAACGGTAACGAAGGAGCGCTCAGAGGCGGAATCGAAAAGGCCGCGAACTTCATCGACAGTAAGACCGGTGAAAGGTTCAAAGACCAGATCGACGGCGTCCAGAACGCTGCCGGAGGCTTTATCGGCAAAGTGGGCGGCAGCACGACTGCCACCGCAGCCGATGACGGCGCCGAGGATCATCGCGCTTAAAACTCCCTTCGCCTGAGAATTGAGTCAAAGGGCGCTGGCCCTGCCGGGAGGCAGAGCCAGCGTCTTGGCGTTTAAGGACGCCTGCACAGCCAGGCACCATCGAACGCAAGCATTAGGAAGCCCGATCCTGTCTGACGTCACCACCCCTGAAGTAGACGGTGACCAGGCCGTCGCCGGCCTCCGGACTGCTGGCCCTGACGGTGATCTTCAGCATGCGCGTTTTGTTGGTTCCTGACGCAGCCGGCCGGTCACGTTTGCACGGTCCACGCCCGGGGCTGCCCTGCTGGTCAGTACCGGAACGGTCGACGACGGCTGGCCGGCCGCCGTCGGCGCCTTCCTTGCCGTCGGGCTGCTGATCCTTCTGACCGGACTGGTCCCGGCGCTGGGAACCCTGATCGGACGGATTCCGGTGGCACTGGCTCAGGCGCTGCGGTGCTGAATCCTTCGGTTTCGCGACGCCGTGGCGTTCCTCCATGCTGGTCACGGCATCGGAACCCTGCCGGGGGGCGCCCTTCGGCGGACACGCCATCAATCCGGCGGCTTTCAGGGCGGCGCCGGCGGCCGGAAGTTTCCGGCGTCGGCTGCCTAACTGACTTCCTGCTCCTGGCCTTCGCGGGCCAGAGCCGTCAGCCGGGACACCGCGCGGTAATACTTCTTCAGGTAACCGCCGGCCATCATCTCCGGGCTGAACAATGAATCGAGGGGCACCCCACTGGCAAGGATCGGCACGTCGCGGTCGTAAAGCCGGTCCGCCAGCACCACAAAGCGCAGCGCCACGGACTGCTCGGTAATGGTCTTCACATCGCGCCAGACAACGCCGTCGATCCCGTCCACCAGCTGACGGTACCGGCTGGGATGGACCGCGGCCAGGTGATCTACCAGCGTCACAAAGTCATCCACGGCAACCGTTTTGCCGTCAAATTCCGCTTTCATCGCCGAATCCAGGTCGCTGTTGGACAGCGGCGCCGGCGGCGTCGGCAGCCCGCGATGCCGGTAATCCTCGCCGTCGATCCGGACCACCTCGAACTGGTCCGCGAGCACCTGGATTTCCCGCTGGAAGTCGACGGCCGCAAAGCGGCCCTCGCCGAGGGACCCGGGCAGCGTGTTGGAGGTGGCAGCCAGCTTAACGCCGGCGTCCGCCAGCTCGCGCATCAGTCGGGACATCAGCACCGTGTCCCCCGGGTCGTCGAGTTCAAACTCATCAATGCACACCAGTTTGTAGCTGCTCAGTGCCTCCACGGTCTTGCGGAAGGACAGTGCCCCCACCAGGTTGGTGTATTCCACGAAGGTGCCGAAGGCCTTGGGACCGGGAGAGGCGTGCCATAGGGAGGCGAGCAGGTGCGTCTTGCCGACGCCGAACCCGCCGTCCAGATAGAAGCCGGACCGGACGGCCGGCTTCTTCGGGGCGAAAAGCCTGCGCAGTCCCTTGGGCTCCGGGGTTTTGATGGAGTCGGCGAACTGCTCCATGGCCCGTACCGCGGTGGTTTGCGACGGCTGCGCGGGGTCCGGCCGGTAGCTGGCGAAGGAGACCGATCCGAAACGCGGCGACGGATAAAAACCCTTGAGGAGCTCATCCACCGTCACTGACGGCATGCGGGCGGAGAGTTGCTCAAGCTTGACCAAGGGGCGGCGTCCATTCGTTGTGGTCTGTGCGGACCGGCGGAGTACGCGGTCCGCCGGCGGATGCAGGGGTGCCCTGCAAGAATACCGCCAAGGGCGACCGGCAGAATGTCGGCGGGTGTGCAGACACTGCCGACGGCGGCGCCCGGCCGGCCGACATTGCGCCAGATTAACGGGCCAGGGGCCTTTTCGGTCGTACGTGGATAAGCTGGTCAGGAGGGCGGCCGCGCACCCGTGTGCCCGCCGACGTTCCGATTGCCGATCCGACGAATTTAGGGGCACCATGCCGATTGCAGCAGAAACGAACAAGAAGTTTGCAGCCTACGCGCATCCCGACCGGCTGGTTTCCACGCACTGGCTAGCCGACGCACTGGCCGCCGGCGCCGCCGCCGATGGTTCGCTGGTGCTGGTGGAGTCCGACGAAGACGTCCTGCTCTACGAAACGGGGCACATCCCCGGCGCCGTCAAAATCGACTGGCACACGGATCTCAACGACGAAGTGACCCGCGACTACGTTGACGGGCCCGCGTTCGCCCAGCTGGCCGCGGCCAAGGGCATCTCGCGGGACTCCACCGTCGTCATCTACGGCGACAAGTCCAACTGGTGGGCCGCCTACGCCCTCTGGGTTTTCACGCTTTTTGGCCACGAGGATGTCCGTTTGCTGGACGGCGGGCGCGACAAGTGGATCGCCGAAGGCCGCGACGTCACCACCAAGTCCACCAAAGTCGAACCGGCCAAATACCCGGTCGTGGAACGCTCCGACGCCCCGATCCGGGCGTTCAAGGACGACGTACTGGCCCATTTGGGCAACCCGCTGATCGATGTCCGGTCTCCGGAGGAGTACTCCGGCCAACGCACGCACATGCCCGCTTACCCGCAGGAAGGCGCCATGCGCGGGGGCCATATCCCCACCGCCGCGTCGATTCCGTGGGGACGCGCGGCCGCGCAGGACGGCACCTACCGCAGCCGGGACGAGCTGGAAGCGCTGTACCTTGACGAAGCTGGCCTGAAGCCCGGCGATGATGTGGTGGCATACTGCCGGATCGGCGAGCGTTCCAGCCACACCTGGTTTGCGCTTAAATACCTGTTGGGCTTCGATACCGTCCGCAACTATGACGGCTCGTGGACCGAATGGGGCAACGCGGTCCGCGTCCCCATTGCCAAGGGCAGCGAACGCGGCGACCTGCCGGCGGCGCGCTGACCGCCGTCGGGCCCTCTGCATGCCGCGCTACGTATACCGTCCTTTCTATATTGTCCAATGCAACCCGTGCGCAGTAACCGCGCGGGGAAATTCTGAGTAGGCTGGTGATGATGACTACGACACCCGTATTGCCGCCCGCCCTCGCCGACATCGTCGACGATTTCCAGGCGCTGGACGAGCCCGAGAGGCTCCAGCTGCTGCTGGAGTTCTCCCGCTCGCTGCCGCCGCTTCCGGAGCGCCTGACCGATCACCCGGAGCTGCTCGAACAGGTGGTGGAGTGTCAGACACCGCTGTTTTTGACGGTGGAGACGGAAAAGCACGACGACGGCGACGTGATCCGGCTGTTCTTCAAGGCACCTCCGGAGGCGCCCACCACGCGCGGCTTTGCCGGCGTCCTGCATGAAGGTTTGGACGGACTGCCGGCCACGGACATTCTGGCGATCCCGGATGACATGCCGGATCTGCTCGGGCTTACCCGTGCGATCACGCCGCTGCGGATGCGCGGAATGTCCGCCATGTTAGGGCGGATCAAGCGCAAAGTGGCCGCTGCGGGCCGTCCGTCCGCCGGTTAGTCGGATACGTTCAGTCCGCCGGCTCCGTCCCGTGCGGCAAATCGTAACGGCCCAGCCGCGGTTTGAGCCATGCGGCCACCAGTGCGTCCCAGCGCTCCGGTTCCACGTTCCACTCCTTGGTGTGCAGAGCGTGGCTGAAGGGCTCGAACGTCACCATTTCGGGGTTGCGTGTGGCCAGTTCAGCCGACGGCCCGTAGGGCACGAAGTCGTCATCAACGCTGTGGATAATCAGCGTCGGCGTGCGCAGTTCCACGGCCCGGCTGACCCAGTCCATGCTCTTCAGATCCACCGGGGTGGCCAAGCCGGTGAGCCGGCGCCCCAGGGGATGGCTGAGCATCAGCTGCCCGTACCGGCCAGCGGCCGCGGGGATTTTGTTCAGCTCAGCCTGATGAGCCAGCACGTCCACCCAGTTAATCACGGGTGCGTCCAGAACCAGCGCCAAAATGATGTTCCGCTGCCTGCTGTGATCGGCGACCTGCAGCGAGATGGCTCCGCCCATCGAATAGCCGAACAGCACCACGTCCTTGGCACCATGGGCAACGGCGAAATCAATGGCGGCCTCGACATCGGGCCATTCCGTGGCGCCGAGCCCATAACGGCCGTCCCCCGCCGCCGGCGCCTCACCGTCATTGCGGTAGGACACCACCAGACTGTTCAGACCCAGATCGTGGGCGGTCCGGACCGCCCGCAGACCTTCATTCCTGGTGGCACCGCGGCCATGCACCATGATCGCCCAGGTGCTCAGGGCCGGCTCCGCCCGAAACAGCCATGCCGGGGACGGGCCCACGGGCAGGTCGATGGTGACATCCTCCGCCGTCAGTCCCACATCTTCGGGCCCGGCGAAGACGGCCGAACTCCACCAGCCGCGGGCCGCGTGCGCCAGATCCGATCCGGACATCCGCAGCACGTCACGGGTCACCGTGCCTTCACGCGGCACGTAGGAGCGGATGCCGCCAATGACCGCGTGGCCGGCACCGCCGTCGAAGAACAGACTGTAGGTGCCCTGCACCGTGGTTTCCGCCGTGACCGGCAGCACCACCTGCAGGTCCATGCCGTCACGGATCACGGCCAGGATCGGCAGATCCTGCTCGCGGACCCTCGCCGGCGTGACAACCCGGCGGGCGAAGTAGGCCGCCAACGCGGCCGTGGCCGTGACGAGCAAGGATGCCCCGCCGGCACCAACGCCGATGCCTAGGGCGGCCCATTTCAGCCAAGAATCCCGTTCACCCTCGGAGGACGCGGCACGGGAATTGCTCATGGACCGTTCGGCTCCGGGAGCCCGCACTGGCGGCGCTGAAGTTGGCATGGTCCCATTCTTCCCAACCCCGCGGAGAACGTCGAGCGGCGCACCGGGAAGGTGCCGAAGTCATCGGAGCCGGCCAAGGATGCCGGTGCAGCCCTCCGCTGGCATACGCTTAGGCCATGACTGATTCGATCATTATTCTGACCGAGGAGCCCTTGGGCGACATCGACGCGGAAAACATCACCCGACTCTACGAAGACGACGACGATGTTGAGCTGCTGGTACTGGTCCCCGCGGACACCAAACGGAACCTGCTCGTCGACGTCGTGGATCAGCTGACTATGCTGGATCTGCCCGGTGCCCTGCGTGAACTGCGGGAAAAGGCCCCCGATCAGGCGGCCGTCCGTGCCGAGGCCGCGCACACCCTGGAGATTTCCCTTACCACGTTGCGGAACGCCGGCACCAAGGTGACCGGCGCCGTAGCCGAGGGAAACGCCGTCGCCTCTCTGGTGGCCAAAGTCAACGAAACGCAGGCACGGCAGGCCGTCGTCGTGACCCGTCCGCATGCCCTCGCAGATACCTTCCGCCGGGACTGGGCCAGTCAGGCGCAGCATAAGCTCGGCCTACCGGTGCTGCACCTGTACGCGGGCTCGGGATTTATTGGCGACTCTTAAACGTTGGAGCGATTATGAGCAATATTGAGAAGACTCCCGAATCCGTGCCAGCCGTGACGCCGGAAGCAGCGTCACCTCAAGCGGCAAAGACCGATCAGCAGTGGCGCGATGAACTCACACCCGCGGAGTTCGATGTGCTGCGCCGGTCAGGGACCGAGCGGCCGTTCACCGGCGAATACTGGGACACACACACCCAGGGCGTGTACCAGTGCCGCGCCTGCGGGGCGGAACTGTTCACCAGCGGGGAAAAGTTTGATTCCTCCTGCGGCTGGCCTTCCTTCTGGGCTCCCTTGGCCGAGGGGAACGTCCGCTACATTCACGACAGGTCACTGGGCATGGACCGCGTGGAAGTCCGCTGCGCCACCTGCGACTCGCACCTGGGGCATGTCTTCGAGGGCGAGGGCCTTGGCAATCCGACGGATCAGCGGTTCTGCATTAATTCCGTGTCGTTGAAGCTCGTCCCGGCGTCCTAACCGGGCGGCGTTTTCGACGGCCATCCGGATCCGGCCGCCGGCGCCGGGCCGTCGGGGTTCCGGCGTCCGATCGCCCGAGGTCCGACCCGCCGGGATCGGGCCCTCCGGCAGCAGCGGCGCGTCCAGCACTCCAAACGCTGGGCCAGCGCCGCTTTTTGCTCCCATGAGCATAACTCTTTCTAATGAGAGGGATTATTTGAGATAAGGCTTGCTGTTGCCTTGATACGCTCGGGACATTCCGGCAGTCGCCAGGGCCGGCCATTTCCCGGACCGGGCGCCAGACATGAAAGGACCGGCAACGTGACCGAGACACTCAAGACGACCCCCCTTCCCACCGAACAGTTCAACACCGAACAGGTCAACCGCGAACAGTTCAACCGCGAACAGTTCAACCGCGGGCAGTTCAGCAGCGGGCAGTTCAGCAGCAAGCCGTTCAGCGCCGAACAGCCGGCCGGCGGACAGCCCACTACTGCTCAGCCCGGCGCGGCGCAGTTGAGCGCCTCGGACGTTGCCGGCAGCGCCGACTGGCTGGCGCTTAAGGCGGCAGCAAGCGCTCTGCAGCCGCTGCAGATCAAGGACGGCTCAGTTCCCGAAGCGGCCGATCATGCCGGCGCCGCGGAACATGTCGGCATCATCTGCCGCTCCATCGAGACCCTGGCCCCGCACTTCCCGCACGACTCTGCGTATCTGCGGCTGCTCGTGAAGGACTTTGGCCACTGGCGGGACTCAGGCTTCGGCGTCCCGGACTTCCTGGATTCGCTGCTCGCCTTCTCTCCTGCCGCCGAGCGCGTCAACGGGCTGGGCCATCTGGTGGTCTTCCCGATGTACACCCAGAACGGCAGCACCAGCCGGCTGGTGGAAGCGGTGCTGATCGAGGTGGTCTGGCCGGACTTCGTCGCCGAGTTGGAATCCGGCGCGTACTCCAACAAGCTCTTCGTCCCGGTCCGATTCCTGGACTTCACCGCCGGCTATGACAGCAATTCCGCAGTGCTTTTCCCGGAGAGCGTCGCGGTACGCGAGACTCCGACCTTCACCTGGGGTGCCATTTTTGCCGACCGCGAAGCAGCCCGGTTCCGCCGCGTGCTGCGTGCTGCCGCCGCCACCACCTCGCTCGAGCTGCCGGCGGACGCCGCGGCGCTGCTCGATGACCAGCAGCTGGCCCAGGAAACGTTCGTCATGTGGGACCTGATCCACGACCGCACGCATATGCGCGGCGAGCTGCCCTTCGATCCGTTCATGATCAAGCAGCGGATGCCCTTCTTCCTGTATTCGCTGGAGGAGCTGCGCTGCGATCTGACTGCCTTCCGCGAGTCGGTGAAGGTGGAGCACGACGACGACGCCTCACCCCAGGCGCGCCGGCACGCCAAACTCGTGCAGTACGCCGTGATCTTCGACCGCATCTTCCGCTTTGCCATCACCGGCAGCCGGGTCCGCAACTACGACGGGCTCGGCGGACAGCTGCTGTTCGCCTGGCTGCATCAGCACCATGTACTGCACTGGACGGACACCAAACTCTCCATCGACTGGGACGAAGTGCCCGACGTCGTTATTGCCCTGGGCACGGCCATCGAGGACCTGTATTGGCGCTCCATCGACCGGCCGAAGAAGGCACACTGGCTTGCCGCCTACCAGCTGGTCTCGGCCACCGTGACGCCCAATCCCGGGTCCGTCTGGGCCAAGGGACCCGACGCGCTTCCGCTGGCCGGCGCCCCGCGGGGCCTAACGGATCAGGTGCTGGACGATGAATTCCCGCTCTCCATGTTCTATGAGGCGCTGGAAAAGAAAATGCGCTCCGTGATCGAATCCACCGCGGGCATCACCGGAGAAACCCAGGACGCGTCTGCGGCCGGAACTGACGAGCGCGCGGCCGCCTGAGTGGCTACGCTGGGAGCTGTGAACGGATTGGAAGAACCCCGGCGGCAGCGCACCGTGCTGATCGCCGGGGGCAGCAGCCCCGCCGGCATTGCCGCCGCGCGGGTCCTCACCGGAGCGGGCATGCGAGTGCTCTCGGTCGGCTCGGATGCCTCCCGGATCAGCGCCGCCGTCGCCGGAATGACCGGGGCCACCGGCTTGGTCTGCGACCTGGCGGACGCGTCCGAGGTGGCGGCGCTGGCCGGGCGGATCCATGCCGAGCACGGGCCGGTGGACGGCCTGGTCCATCTGGTGGGAGGCTGGCGCGGCGGCAAGGGCCTGGCCGCTCAAAGCGACGCTGATTGGGACTTCCTGCACCGCAGCGTGCTGACCACCCTGCGCAACACCACCCGCGCCTTCTATCCGGATCTGGCCGCCTCACCCGTCGGCCGGCTGGCCATTGTCTCCAGCACCTCGGTCACCGCTCCGACGGCGGGTAACGCCAACTATGCCGCCATCAAGGCGGCGGCCGAGGCTTGGACGCTGGCGGTGGCGGACGCATTCGCCACCGACGCAAGCCAGGGCGCCGCCGTCGTCCTGGTGGTCAAGGCTCTGGTGGACGACGCCATGCGCGCCGCCGCGCCGCAGCGCAGCTTCCCCGGCTTCACCGATGTTTCCCTGCTGGCCCAGGAATTCCTGGCACTGTTTTCCCACCCCGCGGCCGGCCTCAATGGCCGCCGTAAGATCCTCTAGAAAAGGCGGACCCGAACCCGTGACCGAGCATGCAGTGACCGAAAAGGCAGTGCCCGATAACGCGACGGGAGAGAACGCAGTGCCCGATAACCCGGCGGCAGAGAACCCTGTGCCCGACACGACCGGCCGGGTGGCTCCCACCCAGTCGGGAGGCCGGCTGCATGATGCGTCCGTGCGGGGGTTTGCCTCTGACAACTACTCCGGCGTGCACCCGGAGGTCCTGCAGGCACTGGCCGCGGCCAACGAGGGCCATCAGGTCTCCTACGGTGAGGACGTTTACACCACCCGGCTGCAGGAGGTCATGCGCGGCCACTTCGGTCCCGGCGTCGAGGTCTTTCCGGTGTTCAACGGTACCGGTGCCAACGTGCTCGGCCTGCAGTCGGTACTACCGCGCTGGGGTGCGGTTGTCTGCGCCCGGACGGCTCATATCAACATGGATGAGAACGGCGCCCCGGAGCGCGTGGGGGGCATGAAGCTGCTCGCCGTCCCGGCGCCGGACGGCAAACTCACGCCGGAGTTGATAGACCGCGAGGCTTGGGGATGGGGCGATGAGCACCGTGCCCAGCCGCTGGCGGTTTCCATCACTCAAACCACCGAGATGGGCACCTGCTACACGCCGACGGAGGTCCGCGCGATTGCCAATCATGTGCACGCCCGCGGCATGAAACTGCACATGGACGGCGCGCGTCTGGCCAATGCGGCCGCCCACCTGGAGCTGCCGCTGCGCGCGTTCACCTCCGATGCGGGCGTGGACGTGTTGTCCTTCGGCGGGACCAAAAACGGCATGATGTACGGGGAAGCCGTGGTGGCGCTAAATCCCGAAGCGACGTCCGGCCTGTTGTTTTTGCGCAAGATGAACATGCAGCTCGCGTCCAAGATGCGCTTCATCTCGGCCCAGTTCCTCGCCCTGCTCGAAGGGGATCTGTGGTTGCGCTCCGCCCGGCATGCCAACGCGATGGCCACCCGGCTGCGGACCGGCGTGGAGGGAATCGACGCCGTTCGCCCCACCCAGGACACCGAGTCCAACGGCGTCTTTGCCGTGCTCCCTGCCGGCGCGGCGGACAAGCTGCGGGAGTCCTTCCGCTTCTACGACTGGGACGAGGCGGCCCGCGAGGTGCGTTGGATGTGCGGCTTCGACACCACCGAGGCGGACGTGGACGCATTCCTCGCGGCCATCCGCCGCGAACTCGGCTGACCTCCCCGCCACCCCGTATTCCCCAACCCGCCCGCGCCCAACCCCCCACTCCCCCACCCGCTCCGCGCCCCGTTTCCCCACGCGGCATCCCTCCCAACTGGTAGACATTCCCCAACTGAGTAGCAGTAGGTGCACTCAAATCAGTGATTTGAGTGCACCTACTGCTACTCAGTTGGGAGCGAGGGGCGGGAGCGTGGGGCAACGGAGGGGACGGGGATATCGGCGCGCCTGCCGTGTATTGCCGTCGGCGCGGCATAACCTGCCAATGTGAGCGCCATAGCACAGGTACCCTCAGAATTCCTGACGGCCTTGGAAACCCTTCGGGAAGCACAATGTCGGAGCGAGCTGCGACTGGAAGAGATTCCGGCGCCGTCGCGGCTTGCACCCTTCGCCGTCGCCCTCGGCGCCGAGGTGAAAGGCACCGGAGCAATCGGTGCCGCAGCGGTCGGTGCCGGCCTGACAGCTGCGGAAGGGACCGGCGCGGGACCAGCCCGCACGGGCGGGTCCGTACGCGCAGTGCACGGACCTGCCCTGATGGCCGCCGCACAGGATGCCCCGGAACTGGCCACCGGGCGTTTCATTCTGCTGCACGATCCGCAGGGTTCCGAACTCTGGGACGGGACCTTTAGAATCGTCACCTACATCCGTGCGCAACTCGAGCCGGACATGGGCAACGACGCGATGCTGTGCTCTGTCGCCTGGACCTGGCTGGTGGACGCGCTGGAGAACCACAACGCGCCGTACCGGGCCGCGGGCGGCACCGCAACCAGAATCCTTTCGGAGAGTTACGGGAGCCTTTCCGGACGACCCGATTCGATCGACATTGAGCTACGGGCCTCGTGGACGCCCGCATCTGCCGATGTCGGCTCCCATCTTCAGGCCTGGTCCGAGATGATCTGCACCTTCGCCGGCCTTCCGCCGCTGCCCGAAGGCGTCACGGCACTACCTGCCAAGCGGCGCAACTGAACATGCGGACCGCCACGGAGCCAGCCTTCAGTAGACTGGGATCATCATGACCACCCCTCATACCGAAAAACGCACCAGAAAACGCAGCGCCAGGACTCCCCGGGCGGCAAAGAATCCGCAGACCGGGGAAGCAATTCCGGAGGCGGCTGATTCCTCCGCTGCCTCTCCCGCGGACGCGGCCACGATGACGGCCGGCGAGCTCAGCGAGGAAATCTCCGGTCTCCCGGCCGTGATTGAGCTGGACGCCCCCCGTGACGGCGTTCCGCTGGTGATCTCCAGCCAGGAGGGACTCCAGCGCTGTGCGGCCGCCCTGGCCGCGGGATCTGGTCCGGCCGGAGTAGATGCCGAACGGGCCTCCGGCTACCGCTACGGCCAGCGGGCCTTCCTGATTCAGATCCGCCGCGAGGGCGCCGGGACCTGGCTCATCGACCCGGAACCGCTGAACGACCTGAGGATCGTCGACGAGGCGCTGCGGGGGGTGGAATGGATCCTGCACGCCGCCAGCCAGGACCTGCCCTGTCTGTTGGAGCTGGGCATGTGGCCGGACAAACTCTTTGACACCGAACTGGCGGCCCGGATCGCCGGTTTGCCGCGGGTGGGCCTGGCCGCGGTGATCGAACAGCTGCTCGGCTTCGGCCTCGCCAAGGAGCACTCTGCCGCCGACTGGTCAACCCGGCCGCTGCCCGAACCGTGGCTGCGCTACGCGGCCCTGGACGTGGAGGTCCTGGCCGAGCTCCGTGATGAACTCGTCGAACTGCTCGAAGCCGACGGAAAGCTCGGCTACGCGGAGGAGGAATTCGCCGCAATCCTCGCCGCAGGAGTTCCGGCGCCCCGGGCGGAGGCCTGGCGCCGCACGTCAGGGGTTCATCAGCTTCGTGACCGCCGTCAACTGGCCGCCGTCCGTGAGCTGTGGCAGGAGCGTGATCAGCTGGCCCAAAAGCGCGACGTCGCCCCGGGCCGACTAATCCCCGATTCTGCACTGGTGGCCGCGGCGAAGGCGATGCCCGTCACCGTGCCGCAGCTGCTGGCGGTTCCCGGGTTCCATGGCCGGGCGGCGAAGAAGGAAGCCCCGCGGTGGCTGAAAACGATCGCTACGGCCCGGGATCTCACTGATCTACCGCCGCTGCAGCTTCCGACAAACGCTCCTCCACCCCCACGCATCTGGGCGGACCGGGACCCGGAGGCTGCAGCCCGCCTTGCCACCGTGCGTCCGCAGCTGGCGAATCTTTCCGATGAACTTAATATTCCGGTGGAGAATCTGCTGACGCCTGATTATCTGCGCCGGGCCAGCTGGCGACCGCCCGCCCTCATCAACACGACAACGGTCTCCGAACAGCTTTCCGAGCTGGGCGCACGTCCGTGGCAGATTTCCCTGACCGCCCCGGTGCTGACCGAGGCGTTCCTGCACCCGGCTCCGTTGCCCCCCAAGGAACCCAAGATCAAGACTGGCGTGGGAACGGCTGCGCACACCAGCCTCGCGGCGGATGTCCCCGGCCGCGTCGCCCACGACGCGGCCGGGGCAGCCTGAAGGACCATCTGGAGCGAAACCGCACCATTGGGGGCTTGGGGAAGATCGGTACAGGATTCAACGATAAGGGTTTGGCTGTTGGTGACGCTTCGGTAGTGAAGGGCTATGCCCAGCGCCTGCCGACGCAGCATGGGCATACACGGGAGATCAGCGTGGCATATGGCTATGTTGACTTCGCTGACCCGGAATCCAATGGGCGGAAAACTGGTGCTTAGGATCGAGTCGGCGGCACTATCCCGCCACCGGATCCTGATCCGGTCGACGTTCGGAGTGTCCGGTTGAGCTGAGGGATGAACAGTTACGCGAAGCTGCATCATCCAGGCTTATCGGGGTTTTGTGATGGGAGACTATATGTGTGGCTTCTACAACCGGACGTTTCACCGTTAACGCGCATGGGCCGGCAGCGTGGGATGGTTGAGGGTGGCTGTTCAATCGCTGAAGAGGTACAGAAACATGCCTCAGTGCTTGCGGCCGATGATTTACGGTGCGTCGCTGAATCTGTTTTGAAGGAGTGGTCCGATGGGGACATTCGTTCCCCGTGTTCTGAGCATTGCGGGCACGGACCCGACCGCCGGCGCCGGAATCCAGGCAGATTTGAAGAGCATTGCCGCGCACGGAGGATACGGTATGGCCGTCGTGACGGTACTGGTCGCCCAGAATACTCACGGTGTCCGTTCGGTACATATGCCTCCGGCGCCTTTCCTTCATGAACAGCTGGACGCTGTCAGTGACGACGTCACGATCGACGCCGTCAAGATCGGGATGCTTGGCAGTGCCGGATCATCGATGAGGTTGATTCGTGGCTTCGCCGTAGCGTGGCGCCGGTTGTGGTGTTGGACCCGGTGATGATCGCCACCAGCGGCGACCGGCTGCTGGATCCAGGAGCTGAGGAGGCTTTGGGTCGGTTGCTGTACCGTGCGGACCTGGTCACCCCGAATCTGCCAGAACTCGGTGTCCTGCTCAGGGAACCCACGGCGCGTACCTGGGAGCAGGCTCTTGAGCAGGGGAGCCGGCTTTCTGCGGCCAGAAACGTCATCGTCCTCGTCAAGGGCGGCCATCTGGAGGGTACGGACTGCCCGGATGCGCTGGTGGATGCTGCCGGACGGCTGACCGGTAACCGGGAGGTTTATGAGGTCACTACCCCGCGGGTGGACACGGCCAATACGCATGGGACGGGATGCTCCATGTCCTCCGCCATGGCTACCCTGCAGGCGCGCTTTGGTGATTGGACAGAGGCCTTGACGGTGACCAAAGCGTGGCTGCAGGACAGTCTGCTTCATGCCGGGGAACTGCATGTCGGTTCAGGCGCAGGTCCGATCCATCATTTTCACCAGTTATGGAACCCAACCGTGCCCATTCCGGCTGAACACCCGCTCCCGGAGCCGTCCGCGGGGGTACCGGGCTCTGACGGTTCCGACGCTACCCACCTCTGAGGGGCGCTGTATGTTGATGCGGTTATTGGAGGTGTCTGTTTTGGTGGTTTGCAGGGCCGGCCGGTCCACGGGGGTACCGGTGCCCGCGGTACGGGAGGTCCGGTGGTCGCGCCGCGGTGTCCGGGACGGGAGCCGTTTGGGAAGCGGTTCGGGCAGGGCACGGCGGCCGCACGGCCAGGTGCGGGCGCTGGTTTGGCCGCGGGCTGGGTATATACTCGCTCCCAGTGACACGGGGTGCCGGGCGGCTTTATTGGCCCGGCTGAGATGACACCCGTTGAACCTGATCTAGTTGACACTAGCGAAGGGATGTCCTGCAACGGTTCGCACGGTCCTGGCGTCCGGATCGCATCCTTTCGCCTTATCCGAAGGTGAAGAAACTGATGGAACTGGCAGAACAAATTGTTCTTGTGACCGGCGGCGGGCGGGGCCTGGGCAGCAGTATTGTGCAGGCGTTCGCGGGCCGGGGGGCGCGGGTGGTCATCAATTACCGCCGCAGTGCCGAAGCCGCCGGGGAACTGGCCGCCGGTTATGGCCCCGAGCGCGCTGTTGCTCTGCAGGCTGACGTCACCGACGCCGGTCAGGTGTCGGTTTTGCTGGAGCAGGCCAGGTCCCATTTCGGTTCCGCCGTCACCACTGTGGTCAATAATGCGCTGGCCGATTTCTCGTTTAACGGGGATGCCCGCTCCGGTGCCGGGGATATTTCATGGGCGGAGTTCGAGGCACAGTTCGCCGGCAGTGTCCGGGGTGCTTTGACCACGACCCAGCAGGCTTTGGAGGGGATGCGCGGCCACGGGTTTGGGCGCATCATCAACGTTGGGACCAATCTGTTCCAGAACCCGGTGGTCCCGTACCACGACTACACCGCGGCCAAGGCCGCCCTGCTGTCCTTGACGCGCACCATGGCCAAGGATCTGGGGCAGCACAATATTGCCGTGAACATGGTCTCCGGCGGCCTGCTGCGCACCACTGATGCCAGCGCCGCAACCCCGGAGGAGGTCTTTGACTACATTGCCGCTTCGACCCCCCTGGGTAAGGTCACCACCCCGGCCGAGTTCGCCGATGCCATCTTGTTTTTCGCCTCGCCTTGGGCGCGGTCGGTTACCGGGCAGAACCTGGTGGTCGACGGCGGACTGGTCATGGACTAGGCGCCCTGGCGATGAACGGGAATCGGCAACTGCATTTGAACGCTTTCCTGCTGGGAGCCGGCCACCACGGTGCTGCGTGGCGGCGGCGCGGATCGCCGCTGGAGCAGCTCGGAGAGATCGGCTATTATGAGCGGCTCGCACAAAGCGCCGAACGCGGCTTGTTCGATGCCGTGTTTTTCGCCGACGGGCAGTCCGCCGGTGACGTCGGCGCCGGGCCGAGATGGTTTCTGGAACCGTTGACCGCGCTGGCGGCCATGGCCCGGGCAACGGAAAACATCGGGCTTATCAGCACCGTCTCGGCGACCTTTTATTCCCCTTTTCATGCTGCCCGGATGCTCGCCTCCCTGGATCACATCAGTGCCGGGCGGATCGGGGCGAACGTGGTCACGTCGATGTTCGATGCTGAAGCCCGCAATCACGGGCTGGAAGCGATGCCCGGCCACGCGCAGCGCTACGGCCGCGCTGCGGAGTTCATTGAGGTAGCGCTGGGGTTGTGGGACTCTTGGGCTGATGATGCGCTGGTTCGGGACAGGGCCGGGTTCTATGCCGATCCGGCCCTGGTCCGGCCGTTGCATCATGAGGGGGACCACTTCCGGGTGGAGGGGCCCTTGAATGTGCCCCGGGGCCCGCAGGGACGCCCCGTGCTGTTCCAGGCCGGTGCTTCCGGGGCCGGCCGGGATCTTGCCGCCCGGTACGCGGAAGGGATTTACGCCGTGGCCTACGATCTTCCCAGCGCCCAGGCCTACTATGCGGATATGAAACAGCGGATCGCTGCTGCCGGGCGTAATCCGCAGAAGGTAGCGATCATGCCCGGATTGGTGACGTATGTGGGCTCCACCGCGGCCGAAGCCCGGGCCAAACAGGACCGGACGGATGCGCTGCTGCCCACCGGAGAATCCCTGACACAGCTGGGCACGTTCGTGCAGCAGGACTGTACCGGCTGGGAGCTGGACGCCCCCGTGCCGTCCCTGCCACCGGCGGCAGAATTTACTGGGCCGCAGGGCCGTTATGCCACCATATTGCGCATTATTGAAACCGAACGTCCCACCGTGCGGCAGTTGCTGGGGCGCCTGGCCGCAGGAGGGGGCCACTGCACCATGGTCGGCACGCCGGAGCAGATCGCTGACCAGATGGAGCTCTGGTTCCGCTCCGGGGGCGCTGACGGGTTCAACCTGATGCCCCCGCTGCTGCCCGATTCCCTGGACGAGTTCGTCGATGACGTCATCCCCGTCCTCCAGCGCCGGGGACTCTTCCGCACCCGCTACACCGCCTCGACGCTGCGCGGTCATCTGGGGCTGGACCGCCCGGCTGCTGGCGCCCCACCGTAAGAGAGCCACCACGGCATGGCGGCGGTTCCGATCATCCAATACCGTCCGGGACAGGGTTGCCGGGGCGGTGAAGGGTTTCGAGGAGTTGGAGTTCGTAGTGGGCGAACCGGGCCGAAGCCATCATCGACAGCTGACGTGGTCTGGGCAGGTCGATGGGGAGGTTTAGGCGCACGGAGGCGGGCCGGGGGCTGAGTACGACGACCCGGTCGGCCAGGTAGATCGCTTCACGGATGTCGTGGGTGATCAGGACCGCGGTCCAGGAGTTGTGGGACCAGACATCTTGAAGCCACGCCTGCATGTCGGTGCGGGTGAGGGAATCGAGGGCACCGAAGGGCTCATCCAGTAATAGGACGTCACGGTCCTGGACCACCGTGCGCAGCAGTGCGGCCCTTTGCCGCATTCCTCCGGAGAGCTCTTCCGCCGCGGACTTCCAGGCCCAGGGCGGTGTTCTGGAGGATAGTGCGCCAAGGAAAGAGGAGGTCTTTTTGCGGCATGTAGGCGAAGTGTTCACGTTCCCCGGTGACGGGGCGCCCGTCGATGAGGATTTCGCCGTCGCGGGGTTTTTCCAGGCCGGCCATGATGTTGAACAGGGTGCTCTTTCCGCATCCGCTGGGACCGATGATGGCAAGGAATTCTCCTTGTTGTGCGGAGAAATCGACTTTGTTGATGACGGGACGGGATTGTCCGTGGCCCAGCTCGAAGGATTTGGTAATTGCACGTACTTCGACCCTGGGTGCGGCAGCGGTGGTTTCAGACATGGCGGTTCCTGCGTTCCTTGGAGTGCCAGGGGATGATCAGCCGCTCGGCGGCGTAGGTCAGCAGGAACAGGCCCACACTAAGGAAAGCGGTGACTGCGACTGCTGCCAGTACGACGTCGGTGCGGAACGAGTTTTTCATCGTGACCATGTAGATACCCAACCCTTCCCGGGCGCCAATGTACTCGGCGAAAATGGCGCCCGTAACAGCGTAGGCAATGCCGATCCGCAGGGCTGTGAAGAAGGAAGGAAGAGCCGATGGAAGGCGTACATAGACGAATTGCTTCCACCGGTTGGCGCCCATGCTGCGCAGCAGATTGCCCACGTCACGATCGGTGAGGTTGAAGCCGTCGATCAGGCCGACGGTCACCGGAAAGAACGTGACCAAGGCGATGACCATGATCTTTGGCATCAGACCGAAGCCGAACCAGATGATCATCAGCGGGGCAATGGCGATGATGGGTATGGTCTGGGATGCCACCAGCAGGGGCATCAGGGCTCGGCGAAGCCACGGTGAGAAGTCGATGGCGACGGCAAGGGCCCACGCCAGGGTCAGGGAGACGGCGAAACCGAGAAAGGTTTCCTGCAGCGTCGGCACCGTGTTGTCGAAACCGCAGCAGCGTACAGGATTTTATGAATACATGATTCTCTGTACTATTGGGTTTCATGGAGACCCTTTCGTCCACGGCAGTCCTGGCCCGTTTCGGCAAGGCTCTGGCTGATCCGACCAGGTCCTCGATCCTAATGGTGCTCAAGGACGGCGGCGCTTTTCCGGCGGACCTCGCCAATTCGATCGGAGTGAGCAGACAGATACTCTCGAACCACCTGGCCTGTCTGCGGGACTGCGGGCTCGTGGTCGCGGAACCTGTCGGGCGGCGGGTCCGCTACGAACTCTCCGATACGAAGCTCGCCCACGCGCTCGAGGATCTGCTTGCGGTGATCCTGACGGTCGACCCGATCTGTTCCTGCCCGATCGAGGAATGCGCCGTATGAGTGTCCTCACCGTTGACCGACGCAGGGTCCTGAACCGGCGGATCCGTTGGTTCGTGGCCGCGACCATCAGCTACAACGTCATCGAGGCGATCGTCGCCATTGCCGCCGGGACGGCGGCGTCCTCGGTCGCGCTGATCGGGTTCGGCCTGGATTCGGTCGTGGAGGTGCTCTCCGCCGCCGCCGTCGCGTGGCAGTTCGCCGGCCGCGACCCCGAAGAACGGGAAAAAACGGCCCTGCGGGTCGTGGCATTCTCTTTTTTCGTGCTGGCCGTCTATCTGGTGGTCACCGCCGGGCTGAAGTTCCTCGGCGTCGACGAGCCCGTTGATTCCCCTGTGGGTCTCGGCCTGACGGCGCTGAGCCTGCTGATCATGCCGCTGCTCTCCTACGGACAACGGCGCACCGGGAGGGAACTGGGGTCCCGGAGTGCTGTGGCGGATTCGAAGCAGACCCTGCTGTGTACGTACCTTTCCGGCGTGGTCTTCCTCGGTCTCCTGGTCAATACCCTGTGGGGGTGGACCTGGGCCGACCCGGTCGCCGCTTTGGTCATCGCCGGCCTCGCGGTCAAGGAAGGTCTGGACGCCTTCCGGGGAGATGGCTGCTGCGCCGCCCCCGCCTGGCGGGACGTCACCGAGGAAGCGGCGGTGCAGGACTCCTGCTGCGGCCCCGACGGAGCCTGCCACACGGATGATCAAACCGGACCTGCCTACAGATCAGGAAGTACACCCGGTGAGCGCTGAGCATTCCCATGCCGTGGACCCGGTGAAGAACCAGACCCGTTTGATCCTTGTCCTGTCGGTGACCCTGCTGGTGATGGCCGCCGAAGTCATCGGCACGGTGATGACCGGCAGCCTGGCGCTGCTGGCCGACGCCGGGCATATGCTCACCGACGCGGCCGGGCTGCTGATCGCCCTGATCGCGGCCTCCCTTGCCCTGAAGCCCGGCCACCGCGAAAAGGACCTGGGGCTACGCCCACGCCGAGATCCTCGCCGCGGCACTGCAGGCGGGCCTGCTGCTCATCGTCGGCGGATTCGTGATCTACGAAGGCATCCGCCGGCTCATCGACCCCCCCCGTTACCTTTTTAGTAGCCCCTAATTGAGTAAGAATTGGGTTGCTGGCCTGTTGGTTCCCGGCATGATTTATGCCCCCAGTCTTCAATGATCCGGGGGGTGATGTCACCGGGATCCGATAGGTGTCAGGGGATCGCTAATAGGGACCGGACCAGCGGCAGTTTTTATCGTGGCAGGTCAGCCGTAACGTGGATGCCGACTCTTGTCGCCGCAGGACAGACCAGCGCTGTTTTACAGGTCTCGGATGCGGGAGGTTTTGAGGTTGATTAAGGATTACGAGAGTATCGATGTCTTCATCGGAGTCGATGTCGGCAAGAGCAATCACCACGCGGTGGCGCTGGATAAATCCGGGAAGAAGCTGCTCGATAAGGCTTTGCCTCAGGACGAAGCGAAGCTGCGGGCGATCATCGACACACTGGCCAAAAACGGCACGCTACTGCTGGTCGTGGACCAGCCCGCCACCATTGGTGCGCTGCCGGTGGCGACGGCCCGGGCCGCCGGAATCCTGGTCGGTTACCTGCCCGGGTTGGCGATGCGCCGGATCGCGGATCTGCACCCCGGCGAGGCTAAAACCGATGCCCGGGACGCGTACATCATCGCCGAGGCAGCCCGGACGATGCCGCACACCCTGCGCTCGATCGAGGTCGCCGATGAGCAGATCGCCGAGCTGTCGATGCTGTGCGGTTTTGATGATGATCTGACCCAGCAGACCACCGCTACATCAAACCGTATCCGCGGGCTTCTGACCCAGATCCACCCGGCCCTCGAACGGGTGATCGGCGCACACCTGGACCACCCGGCAATGGCGGAGCTGCTGGTGAAATATCCGACCCCCACCGCACTGAAGACCGCCGGCCAGGCACGGGTGGCCACGTACCTGGCCAAGTTCGCCCCGCGGGCAGGCAAACACTGGGCAGCCGATATCTTTACCGCCCTCGGCGAGCAAACCGTGGTCGTCGCCGGCACCGCCGGAGCCGGCATCGTGCTGCCCCAACTGGCAGGCATGCTCGCCGGTCTGCGTAAAGCCCGTGTCGAAGTCCATACCCGGGTCGAGGCGCTCGTGGAGGCCCACCCTCTTCACCTCGTCCTGAGCTCGATACCGGCGGTCGGGATCAGGACCGAAGCCAGGATCCTCACCGAAGTCGTCGGTAAACACTTCGCCACCGCCGGGCATCTGGCCTCCTATTCCGGACTGGCGCCGGTGACCTGGCGATCAGGGACGTCCATCCGGGGAGACCACCCCTCCAGGAAGGGCAACAAGATCCTCAAGCGCGCTCTCTTCCTGTCCGCGTTCGCCGCCCTCAAGGACCCCACCTCACGGGACTACTACGACCGAAAACGCGCCCAAGGGAAACGCCACAACCAGGCCCTGATCGCCCTGGCCCGGCGCCGCTGCGACATGCTCTTCGCCATGCTCAGAGACATGAGCATCTACGAAGAAAAAAACCCCAAAAGCGGCTTGACAAAAACATAGGGACACCCCCCCCCGGAGGTCGGCTCTTCCCTGATGCTGGTCTTCGGCATCATCGGACTGGCCGGAAACGCGGTAGGGCTGATCATCCTGGCCTCGGGGCGGCACCATAACTTCAACCTCAGGGCCGCGTTCCTGGAAGTCCTCAACGACGCCCTCGGCTCCCTCGCCGTGATCGCTGCCGCCGTCGTGATTGCCCTAACCGGGTGGACCCGCGCCGATGCCCTGGTGTCTGTGCTGATCGGTGTGCTGATCATTCCCCGGACCCTGCGCCTGCTCAAGGACACCGCCGACGTGCTGCTCGAAAGCACGCCCAAGGGCCTGGACCTGACATCGGTCCGGGAACATATCCTGGCGCTGCCGCACGTGATTGATGTCCACGACCTCCATGCCAGCCTCATAGGCTCCGGCACCCCCGTCATCACCGGCCACGTCACCCTCGAAGATGAATGCCTCACGGACGGACACGCCGCCGAAATCCTTGCGGACCTGCAGAAATGCGTGGCGGAGCATTTCGACGTTTCCGTCGAACACTCCACCTTCCAGCTCGAACCGGCTGCGCACCGCGACCAGGAACACATCCCCCATTGACGAAACGGGCTCACTTCATGACCAGTGCCGATCCCACGGCCACCATCACGAGCACCGGCCTGCTGCAGCGCCGCGGGCTGCGCCTGGAATACGCCACGCTCGGCTGGAACGTCATCGGACTCGCGGTCCTGGCCGCCGCCGCCCTCCAGGCCGGCTCCCCTGCCCTGGCCGGCTTCGGCCTGGACTCACTGATCGAGATCTTCGCCTCACTCGTCGTGGTGGTGTGGCAGCTCAAGGGCGTCCACGCGGACCGGGAGGCCCGGGCGATGCGGCTGATCGGGGCCGGTTTCGCCGTCCTCGTCGTCTACCTGATCATCCAGCTCATCGTGGTCTTCGCCACCGGCGGCCGGCCGGGCGTATCACTGCTGGGCATCATCTGGACGGGCCTGACGTTCCTGGTCAAGCTCGCCCTGGCCTGGGGCAAAATCCGCACCGGACAAGCCCTGGGCAACCCGGTACTCACGGCAGAAGGGAAAGTGACCCTGATCGATGCGTGCCTGGCCGGTGCCGTCCTGGCGGGCCTGGTCCTGAACGCCCTCTTCGGGTGGTGGTGGGCGGACCCGCTGGCCGGCGCCGTGATCATCTACTACGCCGCACGGGAAGCACACCACGCCCTCACCCACACCAGCGACGAGACCACCGCATGAACGGGTGGGACGCACTCATCGCCGTCATCGGCGGGATCGTACTGATCTACGCAATCCGGCTGGTCTTCCTGGTCCTCTACGCCCATAAACATCCGGCTACGGTGGGCATGAGAGATGCCCTGCGGCTGCTGCCGGACCTGCTCACCCTGCTGCGCCGGCTCACCGCCGACCGGACGCTGCCGCGTGGAATCCGCGTCCGGCTCGTGCTGCTGCGGATCTACCTCGCCTCGCCCATCGACCTCGTGCCCGATTTCCTGCCCGTCATCGGATACGCCGACGACGCCATCATCACCGCCCTGGTCCTGCGCTCCGTTATCCGCAAAGCCGGCAACGGACCACTGGAACACCACTGGCCCGGCACACCCGCCGGCCTCACCCTGATCCAACGACTGGCCGGAACCACCAGGACCGAATGAGTGGCGCACAGTCCACCACCGCCCGGAGTGGTCCCGCCTGCGGACGTCAGGAGCTCCGGGACCCAACCCTCCACATCGAACCAGCCGCCCACCGCGACCAGGAAAGCATCCTGAAAATCTCGCCTGGGGTGCGGTGACCGCAGGGGCCGGTCCGGAGACTTACATGTCCCGGATCGGCGCCCTGCGGCGTTATTGTCTATTTGGCGGCTCGGGTGCGGCGCCTGGCCAGGACCAGGGCGAGTGCTGCTGCTCACCACTGGCAAACCTCATGCTCTCCGTCGTGGGTGCGTTCGCGGAGTTCGAGCGGGCCCTCATCGGCGAACGCCAGTGGGAAGGGACCGTCCTGGCCAAAAAGCGGGGAGCTTACCGGGGACGCAAGAAGGCGCTGTCCTCCGAGCAGGCGGCAGAACTGGCTGGGGGCGTGCCGCTGCCGGAGAGCCGAAAGCGGTCCTGGCCCGCGATTTCGGCATCAGTCGCGAAACGGTCTACCACTACATTCGCCCGACCGGCTGAAGCCAACAGTGCCGCGGTGCAGCCATTGCGGCTTGCGGGATGCCCGAAAACCGCCAAACCGGACTGTGAAATTGCCACCATTCATGGGCAACGGTCGGACCACGGAGCCCGATACTTCCATCTCAAAATACCTTAGCGTTCAATCCTGTACCGATCCTCCCCCAAGCCCCCATTGAGGCTGTGCGCTCGTGGCCGACGGCACCGAATCCGCGTATTGATCCGCTTGCCCAGCTGCCAGCCGAGCCACTTGCCGACTGCGCGTACCGAAAGTCCCGCGCACCTGGCCGCACCCGGGAGGGCAATACAATTAGGCTCAACGGCTCCGCTTGTCAGCTAAGTTACCGTCTAGTAACATAGGCGGTGACGCCGTCGAACATCACACCGGCAGCATGCAGGACCCTACATCCATGTCCCGATGAGGAGTTACAGGTGAGCCACAACAGGCAAGTAAGGGATGTTGTCTTCGTCGACGGCGTCCGCACACCCTTCGGCAAGGCCGGCGAAAAGGGCATCTACGCCGGCACCCGGGCCGACGACTTGGTGGTCAAATGCATCCGGGAACTGATGCGCCGCAATCCTTCGCTCCCACCCGAACGCGTCGATGAAGTTTCCATTGCCGCCACCACGCAGACCGGCGATCAGGGCCTGACCATCGGGCGCACCGCCGCGCTGCTGGCGGGCCTGCCGAAGTCCGTCCCCGGTTTCGCGATCGACCGGATGTGTGCGGGCGCGATGACCGCGGTGACGACGACGGCGTCGGGCATCGGCTTCGGCGCCTACGACGTCGTCATCGCCGGCGGCGTCGAACACATGGGAAACCATCCCATGGGCTCGGGCGCCGACCCCAATCCGCGGTTCATGTCCGAGCGCCTGGTTGATCCGGCCGCACTGAATATGGGCAACACTGCGGAGAATCTGCATGACCGCTTCCCCGCCATCACCAAGGACCGCACCGATGCCTTCGCCGTCGGAAGCCAGAATAAGCTGGCCAAGGCCTACCAGGACGGCCTGATTCAGCCGGACCTTGTACCCGTCGCGACGCTCAAGCCCGAAAAGGGCTGGGCACTGAACACCGTCGATGAGCCGCCGCGTCCGGGCACCACGGTGGAGGACCTTGCGTCCCTGCGCACCCCCTTCCGTGCCCACGGCCGGGTCACGGCAGGCAATGCCGCGGGCTTGAACGACGGCGCCACGGCAGCCCTGCTGGCCTCGGCCGAGGCTGCGGAGGAACTGGGCCTGAAGGTAAAAATGCGCCTGATCTCCTACGCCTTTGCCGGCGTCGAGCCGGAGGTGATGGGCATCGGCCCCGTCCCAGCGACGGAAAAGGCATTGAAGATGGCCGGCCTGAGCATCGAGGACATCGGGCTTTTCGAAATCAACGAGGCGTTCGCCGTACAGGTGTTGTCCTTTTTGGACCACTTCGGCATCGCCGACGACGATCCGCGCGTCAACCGCTATGGCGGCGCTATCGCCGTCGGGCATCCGCTGGCATCCTCGGGCGTGCGCCTGATGAATCAGTTGGCCAGCCAGTTCGAGCAGGATCACAGCGTCCGCTACGGCATCACCACCATGTGCATCGGCCTGGGCATGGGAGGAACCGTAGTCTGGGAAAACCCGCACTGGGACGGCACGACTTCACAGAACGTCGCGGGCGCAGCGGGCTCGGCCAGCGCAGCAGGCACCGCCAACGCAGCAGGCACGGCCAACGAAAAGGAGCACGCAGCATGAGCGCGCAGGACTACAGCACCCTTACCGGGCTCTTTCCGGATGAAGTGGTCACCCACTCGTATGTGCAGGACGTTCAGCTCCCCGCGGTCAATGGCCGTCCCGGCGCCGGGACCTTTGCCCTGATCACGCTGGACAACGGCCTGGACCACCGTCGGCCCAGCACCCTTGGACCCAACACGCTGGTGGAGCTCAAGGGTGTGCTGGAGGCCCAGCGGGCCCGCGCAGCCGCGGGGGAAATCATCGGCGTCGGCGTCTCCGGCAAGCCGCACTTCCTGGTGGCCGGTGCGGACCTCTCCGCTGTCAAAGGCCTGCACGACCGCGAGTCCGGCGTCTTAATGGCCAGCCTTGGCCACGACGTCTACAACACCCTGAACGATATCGGGGTCCCCAGCTTCGTCTTCATCAACGGCGTCGCCCTCGGCGGCGGGCTGGAAATCGCCCTGAACGCGAATTACCGGACCGTTTCCACCGGTGCCGGCGCCATTGGACTGCCGGAGGCGTTCCTCGGCCTGGTGCCCGGCTGGGGCGGGGTCTACCTGCTCCCCCGGCTGATCGGACCGGCTAACGCCGTCAAGGTGATGATCGAGAACGCGCTGAGCAACAACCGCACCCTCAGCGGCGCAGCCGCGTTCAAACTCGGCATTGCGGATGCCCTCTTCGAACCGGCAGACTTCGTGGAACAGTCCCTCGCGTGGGCCGCCAAGGTCATCACCGGCGAGGTCACGGTGAACCGTCCCAACGCGGTCTCCGAACCGCTCTCGGAAGCCAACAGCGCGGCCTGGGATGCCGCCGTCGCCGGTGCCCGTAAGTTTGTTGAAGACAGGACATCCAACGCCGCCCCCGCTCCGGCACGGGTCATCAACCTGCTGGAAGAGGGCAAGCACTACACCAAGGCCGAGTCCTTTGCCCAGGAAGAGCTCGCGCTCGCGGACCTGATCGGCACGGACGAATTCCGCTCCACCGTCTATGCCTTCCTGGACCTGGTGCAGAAGCGTGGTAAGCGTCCGGCCGGGGCACCGGATGCAAAACTGGCCCGCCCCGTCACCAAGGTGGGTGTGGTGGGTGCCGGCCTGATGGCCAGCCAGCTAGCCCTGCTCTTCGCCCGGCAGCTCAAGGTCCCGGTGATCATGACGGACATCGATCAGGCCCGCGTGGACAAGGGCGTGGGCTACGTGCACACGGAGGTGGACAAGCTGCTGGCCAAGGGCAGGATCTCCCCCGATGCCGCCAACCGGACCAAGGCGCTGGTCTCCGGCTCCGTCTCCAAGGCTGCCTTCGCGGACGTGGACTTTGTCATCGAAGCCGTCTTTGAGGAACTCAGAGTCAAAAAGCAGGTCTTCGCCGAGGTGGAGGCCGTGGTTTCCGAAACCTGCATCCTCGCCACCAACACCTCTTCACTCTCCGTCACCGCGATGGCCGAGGACCTGGCGCACCCCGAGCGGCTGGTGGGCTTCCATTTCTTCAATCCGGTAGCCGTGATGCCGCTGCTGGAAATTGTCCGCGCCCCGAAGACAGACGACGCCGTGCTGGCCAGCGCCTTCGAGACGGCCAAGGCGTTGCGGAAGACGGCGGTCCTGGTCAAGGACGCCGCCGCTTTCGTGGTCAACCGCATTCTGGGCCGGATGTTCGGCGAAATCACTGCCGTCTTCGACGAGGGCACCGATGCGGTCACCGCCGACAATGCGCTGCGCCCGATGGGCCTGCCGATGAGCCCGTTCGGCCTGCTCGCGCTGGTGGGGGTGCCCGTGGGCCAGCATGTGCAGGAATCCCTGCATGCAGCCTTTGGCGATCGCTTCCACGTCTCCGCGAACCAACAGCGGTTGATCGATGCAGGCAAGAAGGGCCTGTGGGAGAAGAACGACGACGGCAGCCAGTTTGTGTCCGAGGAGACGCTGGCGCTGCTGAGCTTCGGCGACACTCCCTCCACCAGCGAAGAAGTGCTCATCCGCACGCAGGATGCCTTGGCCGACGAGATCGGCCGGATGCTCGCCGAGGGCGTGGTGGCCGGATCGGAGGACATCGACCTGTGCGTCATCACCGGCGCCGGCTGGCCGATGCATCTGGGCGGCATCACGCCGTATCTGGACCGGGTGGGGGCGTCCGAGCGCGTCAACGGCAGGCTCTTCCACCCGGAGCTGGCTGCCTGAGCCCTGGCGAATCCGCGGGCCGGCCCCTACCTCAGGGGCCACGGCCGGCGGGCGGGTGGGATTGGGCTGTGGGAAACTTCCCAGTCAGAGCTGGCAGACTGGATCCATGACTTCGAGCGCTCCGCTAAACCGCCGCACCCTGCTGAACCATTCCCTCCTGACGGCAGGTGCCGCCGCTGGCACAATTGCGGCACTGACGGGCTGCTCTCCGCAGCAGGGCGCCCCGGCCGGTGCGCAGATGCCGTCGGCCACTCCCAGTGCCGGCGGAACCCCCGTCCGGGTGGGTCGTTTGGCCGATATCGCCGTCGGCACCACGGGCAGTGCAACAGCCAATGATAAGAACATCGTGCTGTTCCGCCCGGACGATACGTCGGTCCTCGCCTACAGCGCCGTCTGCACGCACGCCGGCTGTACGGTAGCGGCAGCCGGGAAAAAGTTTGACTGCCCCTGTCACGGATCGTCCTTTCAGGCCGCGGACGGGACTGTCATTACCGGACCGGCCCAGCGCCCCCTGGTGCCGCTGCATGCCGCCATTGACGGTGACTGGATCACCGTCACGCTGTAGCTGCCCACGCTGTAGTTGCCTGCGTTGTAACTGCCTCAGGCAACAATTTCCGCAAGATAGCGTCCCGTCCGCCCCGCCGAGATCCAAATCACGTATGCTCACTACCAACGGCCCTGACACAGGGGTCGAAGACTAGTTTCACCACAGGAGAGCAGAACTAGAGACGTTACATTCCGTCGTAAAAATCGTGGAAACGGGTTGGCATCGTGCAATTATCCGTCATTGGTTCCGACGGCCTTATCCGTGGGGACGTCCAGGTCCCGAACTCGAAATATCATGCCCATCGGGCCCTGATCCTCGCCTCGCTGGCTCCCGGCGTCAGCCATATTTCCGGGCTCAGCGACGCCCGTCACGTGGACTATACCGTTTCGCTGCTGCGATCGCTCGGCATCCGAATCGAGATCAGCGGAGATACCTTCATTGTCCACGGCGGCCCGTACCACCCGCGCTCGGACGCAGCCTCCGCCGGCAGTTCGGGCAGCACCTTGTATTTTATGGTGGGACTGGCTTCACTGGCAGACCGCGACGTGACCATCACGGGTCAAAAGTACTTCCAACGCAGACCCGTCGGCCCGTTACTCGCCGCCCTGCGCCAGCTCGGCGTAGACGCCAGCTCCCCCACTGACTGCCCGCCGATCCGGGTCAAAGCCCGCCGTCCCAGCGGCGGCATAGTGCACATCTCCGGAACGCTCTCGCAATGGGTTTCGGGATTGCTCCTGCTCGCTCCGTTCGCTCTGGACGAGAGCACAGTGGTCATCGACGGGCCGCTTAACGAACGCACCTACATTGAGCTCACCGTGCGCATGATGCGCCAATTCGGCCTGCAGGTCGATGTGTCCGCGGACGGCAGGCGTTACACCATCCCGCCCAACCAGGTGCCGCGGCCCACGGATTTGGTCCTGCCGCCGGACATCGGCTCCGCCGCCTTCGGGCTGGCCGTAGGGGCCCTGCACCCGTCGGACATTCTGCTGCGCGGCTTACGCCAAACCAGCTCCAGCGGCACCGACCATCCGGAGTCCGAGCTGCTGGACATCGTGGCCGCGATGGGGCTGCCGATGGAGTACGACAGGCAGGCCGACGGCGTCCGGGTGCGGCACCAGGGCCGGCGGATGGGACCGATGGACGTGGACTGCCGGACGGTGCCGGACATGCTGCCGGTGCTCTCGGTTATGGCGGCCCTGGCCGATGGCGAAAGCGTCTTCCGGCACGTGGAGCACGTCCGGCTGAAGGAGTCAGACCGCGTCGTGGCCATGCTCCAGCTCAACAGCATGGGCGCAGACCTGAACTTTGACGGCAGCAATTTATGCGTCCGCGGCGTTCCACGACTGCATGGCGCCCACCTTTCATCCTTCAACGATCACCGGGTCCTGATGTCCTTGGCCGTCGCGGCAACGGCCGCGGCCGGCAGATCCTCGCTGACCTACCCGAATGCCTACCGGATCTCCTACCCGAAATTCCTGGCCGCCATGCAGACGCTCGGCCTGGATATGGAGGTGGAGCAGGGCTCCGCACGCGGGTCCGTGCTCCGTCATCCCGCCGGACCTGATGCGAAGGAGAGCGCCGCTGCCGAGTCGATGACGGCGTCGGACTGGATCCGGCGCTGGGCCGAGGAGAAACCGCATGCCCTGGCCGTGGTGGATGCCCGGTGGAATACGACGTCGCACCTGAGCTGGGCGGCCCTTGATAACGAGGTTGATCACGCGGCGACCGTCTTCCTCAATCTGGGTGTAGCCGCCGGAGACAGAATCGCGGTCCAGCTGCCGAACTGGCGCCAGTTCGTCGTGATCTCCGCAGCGGCGCTGCGGATCGGGGCAGTCATCGCACCGATCATGCCAATCTTCGGCGACCGTGAAGTCGCCTATGCGCTGCAGCAGTCCGGGGCGAAAGTGCTGTTGGTGGCAGACAATTTCCGCGGCCGCCAGCATGCCAGCGAAATCGCCCGGCTGCTCGACCGCAGCGGCCCCGGCACCGGTGCGGGCACCGGAGCGGATCCCGTCGCGGGCGGCAGTGCGGATGAGGCTACCGACGCCGCCACCACTGCCGGCACCGCCGGGATCCGCGTCGAGCACGTCTTCGTCGTGCACGGCACGGCTGGTGTCCCGCGGCTGATGCCCAACAACACCAATCCCCGGGTGCAATGGTCACCCTGGCATCATGCCTGGGCGTCCGCCGTCGTCGACCGCGCAGCCCTGGACGCGCGCGCGCCAGGTCCGGACGACGCCGCCCAACTGCTGCTGACCTCGGGCACCTCGGGCCGGCCCAAGGGTGTGATCCATACGCACCGGCGGCTTTCCCGGGCTGCCCTGATGGAAGCGCGCCAGCTGGGCCTGGACGCCACCGATTCCATCTATATCCCGTCGCCGCTGGCCCACCAGACGGGTTTCCTCTACGGGATGTGGCTGTCGTTCACTCTGGGCGTCCCGCAGATCCTGCAAAGCGTCTGGGATGCTCCCCGGGCGTTGGACATTCTGCATGATTGGGAAGGAACTTTTGTGCAGGCCGCGACGCCATTTTTGACCGATTTACTGCAGGCCGTGGAAGACGGCGGGACCCGGCCGGAACGCCTGCGTGTCTTCGTGGTGACGGGCGCGGCCGTGCCCCGGGCGCTGGCCGAACGCGCCACCCGCGTGCTCGGTACGGCAGTGTGCGGGGCTTTTGGCACCACCGAGACGGGGCTCGGCGCGCTTACCTCACCGGCGGACCCGCCGTCGAAGGCGTGGGGTACCGATGGCAGGGCGCTGACCGGGGTGCAGCTGCGGATTGTCGACGACGACGGACTGCGGCTGCCGCCGGAAGCGGAGGGGAATCTGGAACTGACCGGCCCCACGGTCTTCGACGGCTACCTGGACCGGCCCGAGCTGGCCGCGGAGACGTTTAGCTCCGATGGCTGGTACCGTACCGGGGATCTGGCCACCATCGATGACGAGGGCTACCTCCGCATCACCGGCCGCGTGCGGGACATCATTAACCGCGGCGGGGAGAAACTTCCGGTCGCAGAGCTCGAACAACTCCTGCACACCCACCCGGCCATTGCCGATGTGGCCATCGTTGCCATGCCCGATGCCCGGCTGGGCGAGCGTGCGTGCGCCTTCGTCCGGCTGGCACCGGGAGCGGAGCTGAGCTTCAGCGGGCTCCAGCGGTTCCTGCAGCACAGCGGCGTGAGCAAACACTACTGGCCCGAGCGGCTCGAACCAATAGACGAGATCCCGCGCAACCCAGTGGGCAAGATCCAAAAATTCGTGCTGCGCGAGCGCGCCGCGCATCTGGTCCCGCAGACGCACACGAAAAGAAGGGCCAGGGAAAAATGACGGTACGGCAGGCTTCCACCTTGGACGGGCGCGGCAGCGCCGTGCCGCAGGAACTATACGACAGTCTCCTGGCGGAGGTCACGGACTGGGTCGAGGGCCCCGGCGAGGCGTGGGCCAGAAGAATCGAGGACAGCGGGACGGTGGAACCGGCCCTGCGCGCCGAGCTCAAGAGCAAGGGCTTCCTGGGCCTGGCGGCACCCGTGGAACTGGGCGGACGCGGACTGAGCTTCACACAGTGGATGGGACTGATGGAGGTCTTCTCCCGGTCCCACGCCTCCATCCGGATGATCGTGCATGTGGTCAACGGCACGTGGCGGTCCATGAATCCGCACGCCAGCGCCGAACAGCGGGAAAAATTCATCGTCCCCTCCGTCGCCGGAGACATCACCGTAGCCTTCACCCTGACCGAACCCGATAACGGAACCGGGGCGGACATCAGCTGCTCCGTCCGCAGGGACGGGGACTTTTACTACCTCACCGGGACCAAGCATCTAATCACGTTCGGCGTGAACTGTGACTATTGGCTGCTCTTCGCCCGAATCGCCGGCAGCAGCGGCTCAGAAGGCACCGTGGCCCTGCTGGTGGACCGCGACGCTGCCGGCGCCACGGTGCAGGACACCTCCAACACCATGGGCGTAAGGGGCACCGATCACGCCCGGCTCACGTTCCGCGATACCCCGGTCCCGGTGTCCCAGCGCCTCGGTGCCGAGGGCGACGGCCTCACGATTGCGTTGGGCGGATTCCTCACGCCGAGCCGGATTTCCGTGGCCATGAGCTGCGTCGGGCTGGCCGAGCGTGCCCAGCAGCTCGCCGTCGGCTATGCCCAGCATCGGGTTACCTTCGGGAAGCCGATTTCGCAGCGGCAGGCCATCGCGTTTCTGCTCGCCGAAAACGCTGCGGACATCGAGGCCGCCCGGGCCCTCGTCATGCACGCGGCTGCCCAGTGGGAAGCCAGTTCCGACCGCGCCCCTGCCCTGTCCTCGATGGCCAAGCTGACCGCCGTCGACATGCTCACCCGGGTGACGGACAAGGCACTGCAGGTTCACGGCGGGCTTGGCTATTGGAAATCGCAACCGATTGAGCGTGTCTACCGGGACGCACGGGCGCAGCGTTTTGAGGAGGGAACCAATGAGATCCAGAAGGCCGTGATCGCCAAGGACCTCCTCTCCCGTGCGGGCCACGGAGCGGACCCGGCCACACCGGACCCGGCGGCACCGGACCCGGCCGCCTCGGTGGGCGCAGCCCACGACGCTGATTCGGGCCTGACGGGGGCAGCCCTGTGACCGCCGGCAGCGCAGCCGGTGCTTCCGGCGATGCAGCCGGCGGTGGAGCCGGCAAATACGCCGGCAAGGTGGCACTGATCACCGGGTCTTCACGCGGGATCGGCCGGGCGCTGGCCCTGCAGCTGGCCGCGGAAGGGGCCAGCGTGGTGATCAACTACCGGAAAAACGCAGACCTGGCCCACGCCGTCGTAGCCGAAGCCAAGGCCGCCGGCGGGGACGGCATCGCCGTCCAGGCGGATGTCGAAAATCCCGACGACATCATCCGGCTCTTCGATGAGGTGGACGCCGCGTACGGGCGGCTGGATTTCTTCATCAACAACGCCGCCGCCTCGGCGTTCAAAAAACTGCTGGACCTCAAGACCCACCACTTGGACCGTTCCTACGCCATGAACGTCCGGCCTTTCGTGCTCGGAGCGCAGGAGGCGGTCAAACTCATGGACCGTGGTGGGCGCATCGTCGCGGTCACCAGCTACGGCAGTCACCGAGGATTCGCCACCTACGCTGCCCTCGGATCCTACAAGGCAGCGGTGGAATCCTTCGTCCGCTACATGGCCGTGGAGTTTGCCGGCTACGGCATCAACGTCAACGGCGTCAACGGAGGACTGATCGATTCGGACTCGCTGGAATACTTCTACAGCATGCCGGGCATGGCCCCGATGGAATCCGTCCTCGCAACAATCCCGCTAGGGCATCCTGGCACCGCGGCGGACATGGCCAATGCCATCGAATTCCTGCTCTCCCCGAATTCCCGTTACATCACCGGGCAGATCCTCGTGGTCGACGGCGGCATGACGGTGGCGGCGGCGCCGTACTACGCGCAAACCACCGATCCAATAAGTCTGCCCGAGCGGCCGACGCGGCACTGAACGGGGGCAGTTCCACGAGCGGAGCGCGGATCGCGGCGAAGGCATTGACCGAAGGCGACTCCGCGGAATATCCACACGCCTGCACCGCTTGTTAGGAGACTGCTGGGCTTCCCCCTTTTGCCGAACCCGCTCGCCGGCCCGATAAACGGTTGAACGGCCAACTGAGAACAATTCGGCCAGCTCATACATGGCGTGCTCGTCAGCGCTATGCAACTTCACGGGATGGGAATCCTGACTGATGGTAGCTCTGGCTGCTTACACGCAGCCGCCCGTTGGCCTTCGCGATCTTCATGCCCTCCCTTGGGCGCGTCCGAATGACGTCTCCTACGAACTCCGCAACCATCGCCCGAACATTGAACAGCAGCATTCCCATGGGATCCGTCGGATCATGCACCGAACCACCGATGCTGAGCTTGATCCCGCGACCGACAAGGTCATCAGCAATTGCGTGGGCGTCCCGGACGGACCGGGCCAACTGGTCCAACTTGGTCACGACAATGTCTAGCAGTGTCCTATATATGGGCACCCCTGCAAGAACCACGGCAGCGTGAGGTTGCGCTGCACCCGAGCACTGCCGCCGCGCTGGCCCACTACACTCGGGTGCGAGACGCGCGCTGCCCGGCGCCTTCCTCGCCGGCATTCTTCATTAGCAGCTTGGGTGCTGCTGGAAGTCGGCGCGGACGCCGCAGAGGGCCTCTACCGCTTGTTGATGCCGCCCTTTATTTACATGGGCGCTGGGTCGTCGGCCATCAGCGAACGTATGGGAACTTCAGTTGGCTTCGACGCCCTCATGCACAGGACCCTCGCCACGGCGACCGTTGACCGGCTCCTGCACCACGCGCACGTCTGTCAGACCTCCAGGGACTCCATCCGGCTCACGCAGGCCCTCGCCGGGAAGGGAGTCACCCCGATGAGCTAACCGATGAAAAACTCCCCGTATGGCCAACGCCGCCAGAATCCTGGTGGGCAGATCTGTTGGCCATACATGGGCAGTTTCCGTGGCCACCAGCGGGCATTCTTGCTGGCCGCCCACGGGCAGAAACTACTGGCCATTGACATGCGCACACGTCCATCAGAGCGCAGACTCCACTACCTTAAATTCCGACAGGTGCAGACGGGGCTCCTCGGTCCTATGAAGTCAGAAACACTTCAGACCGAATTGATTCAACACACTTCAGGTCTGGATCGTGCCGTTGGATTTGAGAACCTGAGTCAGCTTTGGTGGGCACGTTTCCGCCCACTGACACGAACTTGAGAATACGTGTAGATTCCGGCGTACTTTGTCATCAAGTGATGCGCTGAGCTGCTGGTTCGCCTCAAGACGCCGAGTCGAAAATCCGTTGTTTCTTGTCACCTTCCTACGGTGGACTCGGGCCCGAGCGTCGCGCGCTCAGACGTACTCGGTTCTGGTGGTCGGTGCGCTGATCCTCCCAGTAAGTTTCCCCTAAGGTGTTCCCCCCTCCGCACCCAGCCGCGCCGCGCGATCCTTCAGGTAGGCCTTCTCCGTCTCACTCTCGGTGAACTCCGCGGCGGTGAGATAGCCGGATCGGGCGATCTCGTAGTCGCCGAGCAGCTCGATTAGGTGGGCACGAACCACGTGCAGCCGGTGGTTGGAGATGAGGCGGTCGTCGTCCTCTAGCAGGGCGAGCTTGGCGAGGCCAGCATCGGGGCCCTGAACCATCGCGAATGCGACCGCCTGCGCGAGCGAGGCCATGGGGTTGGGGGCGATAGCCTCGAGTACCTCGTAGAGCGCGAGGATCTGGGCCCAGTCGGTCTCGGCGGTGGTGGGGGCCTCCGCGTGCAGTGCGGCAATGGCCGCCTGCACCTGGTACGGGCCGAGCGGCAGGCGTGCGAGGCTGTCGGTGATCAGATCAATGCCTTCGTCGATGAACGCCCGATCCCAGAGCTTCCTGTCCTGTTCGGCCAGCGCGATCAGGGTGCCGTCGGCGCACGTGCGGGCCGCGCGTCGCGAGTCGATGAGCAACATCAGTGCGAGGAGCCCCACCGCCTCACCGTCGTCGGGCACCAGCGCGGCCAGCAGGCGAGCGAGACGGATGCCTTCGGTCGCGAGTTCGCCCCGCTGCAACTCCGGGCCGGAGCTCGCCAGGTACCCCTCATTGAACACAAGGTAGAGCACATGCTCGACCGCGCGGAGCCGATCGCAACGCTCCTCGGCGGGCGGCATCCGAAACGGCTGGCCCGACTGCCTGATCTTCTGTTTCGCGCGCGTGATGCGCTGGGCCATGCTCGCCTCGCTCGCCAGGAACGCCCGCGCGATCTGCGCCGTCGTGAGACCGCCGACCGCACGCAGTGTGAGCGCGACCTGCGAGATCGGCGTCAAAGACGGGTGGCAGCAGAGAAAGAGCAGGGTGAGCGTGTCGTCCTGGCCCGCACTCACCCCCGGATCTGCGGCCTCCAGATCATGCAACGAGAGTTCCGCCGCCTTCGTCTCGCGGCGGACCCGCGCGAGATCAGTGCGCACCTGGTCGATCAGCCGTCGGTACGCAACCGTGATCAACCAGGCTGTTGGGTCCTGCGGGATGCCGTGGGCCGGCCACCTCGAGTATGCGACGAGCATCGCTTCCTGCACCGCGTCCTCGCAGGTCTCGAAATCGCCGCTGCGCCGCACGATAGCGGCGAGCACGTGGGGAGCGGCGTGCTTGAGCACGCGCTCCACCTCCGTGTCGGCATCCATCTCAGTGGCTGGGCTGCGAGGTCATCTGGCGCACCTCGACGAGTCCATACTCGGCCTCGGCGAGGTTGCCAGCGATCTGCGTCGCCCGGTCGATGCCCTGGCACTCAACGATGTAGTACCCGGCGACGATCTCCTTGATCTCTACGAACGGGCCGTCAGTCACCTCGGACACGCCGCCCTTCGTGCGCACGATCTTGGCGTTGTCGACCGGCAGCTCATTGGTGTCAACTAATTCGCCCGAGGCCTTCAACTCCTGCTGGAGCGCCCTGTGCGCGGCCATCAGTGCCCCGAACGAGTCAGCATCCATCGCGTTCCAGCTCTCGAGATTGCCGTAGATCAGGATCATGTATTTCATCTGTCGTGTCCTCACGTCGGGGCGCCCGGTGCGGCACCCATCATACAAAGGTCGGAACCGGTCCCATATTCTCTACATCGCGGGAGCACTTCACCGCATCTGCCAGTTCAGAGCCAGCTCTGAAAATTATGCCGATGTCTGTGTTGGTGCGGGTCAAATGATTGTTGGGCTGACCTGCAGTGACATTTGCGGCCTTTCACCTTCGGTTCTCAATTTTGTGTCACTTTCCTACCACGATTGAGGTTGAAAAGTCGACCTGCGGGCTCAGAACAGTGTCAAGGGCCATTAGAAACTGACCACGGGCGGCCAGCATTTGTGGTCATGTCCCTGCAGAGGACCCCTGTGGCAGCGACGTCAGTGCCAATTGCTGATCTTGACGTCGCGCGGCTCCGGGTTGCCGGTGCCGGACTCGAGAAGCGACTTCAGGCTCATCAGGAGGACGGCCCACTTGGTGCTGCAGTGATGCATGAACTCGGCCGGCTCCTCCAGCCAACGTGGCTGAACAGGACGATGATGTACTCACCTTCCTGCTTGATCTCCCAGTTCACTGTCGTGCCGATCGGCCGGGCCGTCGACGACCTGCCAGATGACGCGCTCTGCCGGTTTGAGCTCGACGACCTGCGCTTAGAAGCCATCGGGCTCGAAGCGAAACTCGATCACTCCGCCGACCTCGACAGATCCCTTCGTGTCGCTGGCCCACCAGCCGGACAGGCCATCGAGTGTGGTCAATACGTCGTAGACCTTGTCCGGAGACGATTCCTTGGCGCCGGTTTTGTGGAGGATATCCACCATGTCCTACTCCTTCGTCTTGTCTTGGTAGGTCTGGTCTTGAGTGCGCTGGATCGCCTCGGCGATCCGCTTGATCCGCCGCAGCCGTGCATCCCAGGCCGTCCTGACCGCGGCCAGCTGGGCCACCGCGCGGGCGAACTGCGTGTCGTCGAGCCGGTAGCGCATCTCGCGACCGGCGGGTGTGACGTGGACCAGGCCGGCACGGTCGAGCACGTCGAGCTTGCGACGCAACCGCTTGACGCGTCACCGGAAGGTGCTCGCTGAGACTCGTGGCTGTTCCCCCGCCATCGGCCAGGAGCAGGTCGAGCATGCGACGACGCGTGGGGTCCCCGATCGCCGACCAGAGGTCGTCGTCCACAGCGACCGTCATGACGACGACACCAGCCGTGCGACGTACTCACCGAGGCGGGGGGATGAAGTAGTCCCAACCCTCGCTGTGCTCCTGGTAGACCTGCTCCAGAACAACAGCCTCCCAGCCCGCTCGCGGAAGCCGATCTCGGTCATCCTCACCCGGGTCCCCTCCCCCGACGGCTCAAGGTCGAAGGTCACCAGCAACGAGTTGCTCGGCCCTGGCACCGCTCGCGCCTCGTAGACCCAGCGGAACGAAAAGCGGCGCGGCGGCTGGGCGTCTACAACCATGATCGTAACGACCAGCGCCTCCTCGGGTGCGGCGCGATGAAAGACGATGCGGCCCGTGGCGCCGGCCGCAGCGTCGATCTCCGCCTCGTCCCGCCACCACTCCTTGAGGTGCTCGGGGCTGCTGAGGACCTCGAAGACACCATCAGGAGAGGCATCCACGTGGATCTCACGCTCGATTCTTCCGTACTCCATGATCGTCCCGCTTTCTGCAACGTTGGTTACAGAAAGCGGTAGTTCATAGAAACCAGACGCGCAACGTTTGGTTTCTCTTCTTGTCCTTCATTTTGCTGAACAGCGGTGACACGAAAAGCGGAAAATGAGACCAGTTGGCCCTCTCCCTGACCCGGGCACGGCGAGGCCTTCCATGACGAGACTCTGCCCCGGAACCGGCCAAGACCGCCCACTTCTGGTCCATGTGCGGGCCGAAGTTCTGCTCCATGCGCATCTCCCAGGAACTCAAGGACCAGTTCTGAGGCGTGTCCGGACAAGAAGCCATCGCCGGAATGGAAGCCAGGTCCACCGACTTCCGCGAATCCGGCGGGAATGTCTACCTGGCCGAACCGGTCCTACCCGGCAACTAGGGGCGGGTTCGGTCAGGGCCGGTCTTACTAGTCGTAGTGCTGGAAGGCGGACCAGATCGTTGTCCAGCTGGCTAACGGTCCGTAGCAGAGGGTGATGGGTTGGTTTTGTTCCTCGTTGTGGACGCCTAGTCCGTTAGCCAGCTTTCCGGTGGTGATGCATGCGCGGAAGTATTGTCGGGTTGAGCGGATTTGGCTTCCGATGACGACGGCGGTCATGGTGTCTGCGGGTGGCGTTGCGTTGTAGTAGAGCTGGTTATGGCCGCTGTAGGGCTGGGGGAGTCCGAGCGCAGGCCCATAGCGGGCGATGGCCCCGGCTTCGCCGTAGTTGCTGGTGATGATGACGGTGCGGCGCGCGGTTGCCGCGGGCAGTCCCTTGTAGACGTCCGCGATCTGCTGGACATAGGTGGGCCAACCGACCTGGTCCGCGGCGACCTGGCTTACGGAGGGTACCGGGCTGGACCCGAGGATGGAAAGCGGCAGCAGGGGCAGCCCCAGCACGGCGGAGATGGCGGCATTCACGGCTACGCCGATAGTCAGGACGGGCCGCCACCAACGCGCTGACCGGCTGATGAATTGCGCCGTCGGGACGCAGCCGGCCGCGAAGAGGACTGACAGCAGGCCTAACGGGTAGTAGAACTGGGAGCCGGCAACGAATGTAAAGACCAGGACGAGCGGGAAGGCGACGGCAACGCAGCGCACCGGGCGCCACCGAGGGCGTCGGAGAAGGGCTGTCAGTCCGGCTATCCAGATGGGGACCAGGGGAGGACCGAGCAGGAGCAGCAGGAAGGGCCACATCTCGATCCGGACCTCACCTGCGTTCTTGCGGGCCAGGGCCGCTCCCATGCTCAGCTGCGGCCAACCATTCAGTGCCTGGTAGATGATGTTGGGAGCGCCAATGATCAGGGCGATCACTGCGGCTCCGGCCACGTGTCTGGACAGCAGGGCCCGCCGCGGGCCCGCGATAAGCAGCCCGACCGCCAAGGCAGCCAGCAGTGCCGCGATGAGCAGCTTGTTGTACATGCTCAGGCCGATGACTGCGCCGACGGCGTACCACCAGCGCGGCTGACTACGCAGCAGGGCCCGGATGACCAACAATGTCACGGCCGGCCAGACCAGCAGGTCGATGGTGGAGGTGAGCATGACATGGCCCATCAGCAGGGGGAACGCTGCGAAGGCATACGCCCAGGCGCACAGTCCCTGCGCGCCCCGGTCTCCGCCGAGTTCGCGTGTGATCAGGGCGAGCATCAGGACCCAGGCCGTGGCAGCCATGGTGGCCGGAATCCGGATCGCCCACGCCTCATCGGCGACGAACGTGCTGAAGAGGTGCACCAGCAGCGGCGTCAGCGGGGGTTGGTCAACATAGCCCCAGGCCGGGGCCAGCATCCGGAAATACAACTCGTCCCGGTGGTAACCGTAACCCGCGCTGAACAGAGTCAGCAGCACGGCGACGGCGGCCATCGCCGACAATACCGGACCCCTCGCCAGCGGCGGCAGCGCGGAACACCGGTGCTGATCAAGGCAACCAGTCACCATGCCCACGCGCTGCCACAATTTTCCTCGTCGCGCCCGCAAACGCCGCCTCGAATTTCCATGTCCCCAAGGTATTCGGAATATTCGCCGCCATCAAACACCATGCCACATCATGAACCGGCGCCGAAGACAAAGCCCAAGATGCAAAACTTGACCATCACGTTCTCAACGCACCCCGTCCTCGATTGCCAAAAAACGGGCTATTCCGGATTGAGAGTGTAGTCAGTGCCGCGGTGTGAGGAGCCTGGGGTTGGCAAGTTGTTTCATCTGAGGTGAGGACCTTGGGAGAGAATCGGATTGTCTAGATCGTGATTCCTCTACCGCAGGGCCCTCGTGTTCCACGCTACCTTTCAATGCCCTGACCTGACCACATTCTGCCGCCTCGATGGGCTCGGGCTCGAGGTGACCGGGCAGTATCTGCGCCCCGATCGTGCCGTCCTGGCCTGCCGCGTCACCGAAGCGGATGACTGGTGTTCGCGGTGCGGGTGCCAACGTGTCCCACGGGATACGGTGACCCGTCGGCTGGGCCACGAACCGTTCGGGTGGCGTCCGACCACATCCTCGCGCACATGACCATGGCGGCCCGCTACGACGCTCCGGCATTCATGCAGGAGTTGGCCGCGGCCGGAAACGACTTCGACGTGTTGTCTGAGACGGTGGCCCGCCGCGACGGGAACTTGCCCTTCGCACGGCTGCTGGCCGATCTGCGCAGCGACACTATGGCTGTCTGGGCCCCACCCGGGGGTGGGGCGATGGGTGCGCTCAGCCACGTCATCATCCACGGCCTCGACATAACCACCGCCATCGGTCTGTCACGCACCGCCACCGACGAGGCGACTCAGATCGTGCTCGCCCTCATACGGACGGCGTCGCGAACCACTTCGGCACTGCCCCGTCTGGGCGGCTGCTGCGGGCGACCGGACTGGCGGTTCGGCGAAGGCGAGCCGATCAACGCCTCGGCCGCCGACCTGGTTCTCGCCCTCGCCGGGCGCCCGCGCCCCGGCCTCGACCCGCTGACGCCCGAAAACTGATTCCATGGTGTCCTGTATCGGCGAGATGGTCCTCGACCGTCCCGATCCCCAAACCTCAGCAAGTCCTGGCCTGCTGTGCTTGGCTGGCAAGTGGTACACCGCCTTCACCGGCGGTTCGAAACGGCGGATTGAGCTGCCGCGAGGAATTCGGACAGCGGAATTGGTGGATTCTTCTACGCTGCAAGGGCTGGCTGTTGATAACCATAGTGGACTTCATTAGGGCGTCGGTAATCGAGCGCGGAGTGTCGGCGCCGACTATTGTAAAACCCCTCAATATAGCGGATCACGTCGCTGCGGGCTTGTGATTTCGTCGCGTAAACGGTCCGGTAGACACGCTCGTTCTTGAGCATCGAGAAGAAGGATTCCGCCATACTGTTATCCCAACACACGCCCGTGCGGCCCATCGATGAGCGCATCCCCAAGCCGGTCACCAAGGCCCGAAACCCGGCCGAGGTATACACGCTGCCGCGGTCGGAATGCCAGATCGCGTCCGGCTCTATCAGGGTCGTTGCGGCGGCGTTGTTAAGGGCGTCGGCGACGAGTTCGGTGCGCATGTGATCGGCGATGGACCAGCCGACGACCTTCTTGGAGTAGCAGTCAATGACGGTGGCCAGGTAGATGAACCCTTGCCAGGTGTGGATGTAGGTGATGTCGCCGACAAACTTCACCCCGGGGCGAGTGGCGGTGAAGTCACGGTTGACGAGGTCGGGCATGTTGGCCGCAGCCAAGGCGTCGGCCTCGGTCGTGACCCGGAATGGCCGGGGTTGGCAGGCCACAAGGCCCTCCTGGCCCATGAGCTGCCGCACAAGTTCGGGTGAACATTCAGTCTGCTCCGCGGCGAGGTCGGCGTGGATCCGACGATACCCGTAGGTGCCTTCAGACTCCTCGAAATAGTGTTGGATCCGCGCTATCAGGGCCTTCCGGCGAGTGGCAGTCGCCGATTGCGGGCGCGTCAGCCAGTGGTAGAAGCCGGACGTCGAGACGCCTAACCAGCGGCACATCTTCACGACCGAATTCAGGTTGGCGGGCTCAGTTTTTTGGGAGTCGATGTATTCGTACTTGCTCACTACCGCTGCTCCCGCGCGAAGTAAGCGGCCGCTTTTTTTAAGAAGAGAGTCTCGGCTCGAAGCTCCTGATTTTCCCTCTCGAGCTCCTTCAAGCGAGCCCGTTCCGGCAACGTCAGGTCCGTCTCGGTGCCCCCGTTGGCCTCACGGTATTTGTTCAGCCAGTTGCGCAGAGTCTCGGGGCCGACACCGTAAGCGGTGGCAACATCCCTGATGGGTCTGGACGTGTTGATCACCTCACGACACAACTCGTCTTTGAACTCCTGGGTGAAACGCCGGCGTGCTGCAGTCATGCTGATCTCTACTTTCAGTAGACCCCCATTTTAAGAGGGCCCACTGTCCGAAAACTCCACAGCAGCTCAGATCCAGTCCAGCACGACCGCGGGGTCCGAATCCTTCTTCATCTGCACGAGCTCGCCAGTTTCCGGAGTCAGCGCACAACCAACAACGGATGCGGCGTCAACATCGAGCCCAATGAACGTATGCTCAAACATAGCCGGGACCTCCCAATGCTCACATGTGGCACTACCAATGCAACTCTCCCAAGGCCGAGACGCCAAGAGGTTGTTCACTGGCAACCCACGAAACCTGTGAAACAGAAGGCCCCGGCCCCTCATCGGCCCCGGCCCAGTCCCTGCCCGTTCCGGATAAAGGACATCTCCGCCGGGGCCAAAGGCCTCGCCGCGCCGCCTCCGGCAAGAAGACAAGGCACCGGGATCAAGCCGGCGCTGCGGGACCGCCCGGCGAAAATGGCCGCTCCGGACGGGCAGGAAACTGAACCACCCCCTACCTCATATCGTCTAAAACACTCTCCAAAAAGCCCGGGGCTAGACCATAATTGGTGTCCACGCTTTCGATCACGTCGTTCCCTGGTTAACGAGATTTCTGCCCGGGCCTCTGCGAGTCATCACGGGACTGTGATTGATTAAGCTCGTTTTGACCGTTCCCGCAACAGTGTGAGGCTTACGGGGATTCCAGAGGCGGCTAGGGTGGCGGCAACAGCGAAGGCCAATGCCGCCCCGGACATTGGGTTTGCGGGGGTCAGATTTCCCGAGGCGACTGCAACGCTGGAGCAGATCGCGACGCCAAGGGCGGAACCAATCGAGAAGGACGTGTCGAAAAGGCCTGAAGCGACCCCCGACTGCGTTTCGAGCACGCCGGTCAGCGCGGAGATTTGCGAGCCAACCATGGCTCCACCCAATCCCGCCCCGAAGACGAAAAGGGCGGGGACAAGTAGCCAGTCCAGTCCAGTCGACGAGATTGCGGCCAAGCTAAGGCACGCGACAGCGAGTAAACCCATGCCGAGGGCTGCGAGATTTCGCAGCCTGATGCGCCGCACAATTCTTTGTGCACACATTCCTCCGACGATGGAGGTGACAGTCATGACGGTTGTGACGAGACCGAATTCGATCGCGGACCATTTTAGCGAGAGTTGCGCGTAAGCGGTCAGGGTGATGAGCATGCCGTCGACTACGATGCCGGCAATGAGGACTCCGAGGTCCTCCGATGATCATCCGGGACCGCAGCAGTCCGTGCGGAATGAGTGGCTCTGCGGCGGCGCGTTCAATCCGCGTGAGGAGGATGGCAAGAACCAGAACGACCAGGCACAGTCCTCCTGTGGACCAGCTCAGAATCCCGGTGGTAGGGATTTCGGTAATCACGAAGACCAGTAGTGCGAGGGTGGTGGTCAATATCACGCCGCTCGCGAGGCCGAACGCATGACCGTTTTTCGGCTCGCGATTCGGTTTGAGCAGGAGCGGGACAGCAATAATGACAAGGCAGCCAACCGGGATATTGATCCAGAACACCCAGTGCCATCCGACCGTGTCGGTGAGCGCACCGCCGAGGCCAGCCCAGATCCCGAGGGTTTTGTTCCGTTCGGGTCCCTCCGGGAACAGGTTCACAACCATGGACAGCGCGGCTGGAGCGATTATCGCGGTCGACATCCCCTGCACCGCGCGGGCGGCGATGAGGAATTCTGACGATGTCGCCACGCCACACGCCAGAGCGGCGAATATTCGAATGCCCATTCCGATGATCAGCATTCGCCGCCTTCCCCAACGGTCAGCGGCCCTGCCGAACACGAGAAGGGGACCGCTGAATGCGATCGCGTACGCGGTAACTGTCCATTGGGTCGCCTGAGGTGACAAACCGAGTTCGAGTTTGATTGACGGGATGGCGGACAGCATGCTCGTGGCATCGAGGATTGTCATCAGGAAGGCTGTCCCCAACAGAGCCAAACTCCACCAGCGGTGACTGGTCGGTGTCCGGGACAACAGCGGCGAAAGTGAAGTCACGACTTTGACCATTCTCATCGGATCTGATGCGGGCGCCCTGGGAAGGCCGCCCCGGCGTGATGGGGGGTCCCGGGCGGGCAGCTGGAGTTGATTACTGCTTGAAGAAATCGACAAGTACCGGCACTATGACCTCATGCGCGACCGGGTGCCCCTGGCCAGGTATTGCTTCGATGCGGGCACCGGCAATTGCTGTTGCGACGGCGGTCGCAGATTTTAGCGCCCAAGCCGGGCTTTCCCCGCCATAGAACGCGACGGTGTCGGCGGCGATGTGAGCGAACCTTTGAGCGGGGACGGTGGCATCCCGGGTTAGGGCGAGATCGTAAGGCAGCGTATCGGCGAGGGCAATCAGTGTCGGCCAAAATGGTGCGTACTTCCACTCTTCGTCGAACGGGGCACCCGTGTTGCGCATCCAGTCAGCGACGGCGTCATCGCGCCGTCCCTCTGCAAGAAGCTTGTCGAGGTGTTCGGCGAACCCGGGCTTTGCTTCGGTGCAGAATGGAGGCTCATACACGGCAACTTTTGTGAACCCGGGGGTGTCCTCGGCGGCATACAGCGCGAGAATTCCGCCACTCGAGTGCCCATAGAGGTATGCCGTTCCGCCCGCGGCGTCGAGGACTGCATGGAGGTCTTCAACTTCGCGATCAACAGAATATGGTGCCGTGTTTCCGCTGTCGCCGCGGCCGCGCCTGTCGTAGCTGTAGACGGTGAAACCGTCCTGGAGTTGTGAAACGAGAGTATCGATGGACCGCCGGCTGCACAGGGCGCCCACGGTCAGAACTAGAGCGGGGCCCGTTCCCGTCTGTTCGCAGGCGATCGGTGTTCCGTCGGTAGAACGTACTGTTTCGACCATGGTCTTCTTCCTTCTTCTGTGCAGGGTTGCGGGAGCCGCTCGTTCGGCCCTATTACGCAGTTGTCGAAACCACCCGCCCAGTTTCGACTTAAACGTGACACCATTTTCGAAGAAGCTAAAGGAGTTCCCATGAAATTCATCATCCTGATTCACAGCAACCCCGAGTTCCGGCAGATCTGGGAGACCCTCTCAGAAGCGCAGCAGGTCCAGTTCGGTCGCGACCACTTGTCCGTTACTGCCGATATTGATGAAGCTGGTGAATTGATCACCTCAGAGGGTCTCGCCGACCCGGCGACGGCACGGACGGTGTCCACGCGGGGCGGCCTGCTCTCCGTTACAGACGGCCCTTACTCCGAGGTCAAGGAGCAGGTCGTTGGGTTCTACTTGGTGGACTGCGTCAATATGGATCGAGCCATCGAATATGCTGCCCGGATCCCTGATGCCGCGTATGGCGCAGTCGAAGTTCGCGCGGTGGCAGATCTGAAGTTCTTGGACATCTGATGTCGGAGCAGCTCACGGTCGAGCTAATGCGCGAAGCCGCGCCAAGAGTGTTGAGCACGCTTCTTCGTAGATATCGCGATTTCGATTCCTGTGAAGACGCCGTACAAGAGGCGCTCCTTGCCGCATCCCTGGAATGGTCAAGGGGTCGCATGCCGAACAACCCCTATGGATGGCTGCTCACCGTTGCGTCTCGTCGGCTCATCGAAATCTGGCGGAATGACAGCTCAAGGCGCCGGCGGGAAAGGGCGGTCTCGGCTGGGTTAGCACTCCGGGCAGGAGGGATCTCCGGGGTGGATGACACGCTCGACCTCCTATTCCTCTGCTGCCATCCCGCGTTGAACTCCTTGGCACAAGTAGCGCTCACGTTGCGCGCCGTTGGTGGACTCACTACAGCAGAGATCGCACGCGCCTTCCTGGTTCCAGATGCGACGATGGCGCAACGTATCAGCCGGGCGAAGCAACGGATCCGCGCAAACGGTTCCCGATTCGTGATTCCGTCAGGAACCCGGTCCGAGAGAATCCCCGTGGTGCTGCATGTCGTTTATCTGATCTTCACAGAAGGCCACACGGCCAGTTCTGGGAATCAGGTTTACCGGATCGATCTGACCAGCGAAGCGATCCGTCTTGCGCGGCAGCTTCGCTCCCTTCTGCCGGAAGACGGTGAAGTCACCGGGCTGCTGGCGCTGATGCTCCTCACCGACGCTCGTCAGGGAGGGCGCAGCCCGGACGGGAGTGCCCTTGTTCCGCTTGCCGAACAGGACAGGAGTCTGTGGGATGCGGCTGCCATTGCCGAAGGAGTCGCCTTGATCAGCGCGAGCCTGTCGAACAAGGCTCTAGGTCCATACCAGATTCAAGCCGCGATCGCCGCGGTCCATGACGAGGCCGCCCATGCCGACGATACAGACTGGGCTGAGATCGTCGAGCTGTACGACCTGCTGATGGTTCTCTCGCCTGGCCCAACGGTCGCCCTCAACCGGATTGTCGCACTGGCGATGACAAGCGGTCCCGCAGCCGGCCTGCGGACTCTTAATTGCGTCGAGACGCAATACGGTTTGTCAGAGCTACATCGGGTCGACGCCGTGCGCGCGCACCTGTTTGAAATGGTGGGGGACGTTCAGGCGGCGCAGGAGCATTACCGAAACGCCGCACAGCGCACGTCGAACGTCCCCGAGCAGCGCTACCTTAATGCCAAGGCGCGGACATTGGCGGCTTCGTTGACTCGTAAACCGCCCCTATCCGGGGAAGCCCAAAGCGACGCCAAGCCATAGGAGATATGCACACTCCGGCCCGTGACATCGGCAAAGGAACAACGTTTCAGAGACTTCACCGCTGCTTCTTTGGGACCCGGACGGGTCCTCGTGTTCCCCCTACTTGACCCGTGGATAGCGCATCCTCGCAGGTGAAAGGCCAGTTGTCCCGAGACGAACGTATGCCACTTCCAAATGAATGGCTGACCATGACCAGCAATACCCTGCTCGCCCGGTCCGCGATCGACCGGCTCGCCAAGGCGCCCACACCCTCGTCATCGAAGGACCCTCATGGCGCCAACGCAACGTCCGGGCTGCCATTGACGAAAACCGGAGGCCCGGAATGCTAAATAACATTCCAGAGTGGTCCCGTATCGCTGGCAAGCGACGCCGGACAGCTCCACGGTAGCAGGGCTCGTGGTTTCTGCTTCGCTTCCACCTGCTGTCCCTCGCCGGAAACGGCCCCGGGGCGCCGGTTCCACGGCAGCATGAGCCGCCCTTGGGAATTCTCGTCGAGGTGCGCCGTATCGTCCCGGCTCTTGGTACCTGTGGTGGGGCAAAGTGATGCTGACATGACTCGGACCCGGTGACCAGGAGCATCCGTAGCCGTAATGGTCCCGGTTACGGAAGTTTCGGGTGGCGCGGTGCTGAAAATTGACGAGCCCGGCGACGGCTATTGAGCCGCCGTTGTTTCTCACATCCGGATCCGGCCCGATATGAAGCTTGATCCGATATCAGCGGATTCGAGGGCAGCTGACCGTGTCATGGCCTGCGGCGGATGATGCGCGTTCACGGCCGTACGCTGTAAACGAGGGCGACGGTCCCAAGGTCTGTCTGTGCGACTGACCTCAGCGCGAGGTGGCGCGGTGCCGGTAGCTCGCCGAACAGGCGCTTGCCAGCTCCCAGAAGTAATGGATGGATGAAAAGACGGATTTCGTCGACCAGGTCCTCGGCGAGCAGCTCCCGGCAGAATACACCGCTGCCCAGTACCGCGATGTCCCCTTCGACGGTTGTCTTGAGTTCTCTCACCGCGGCGGAGACCCCGGACGAGAGGATCCGCGTCCCGGCCCATGTTGCGTCGGTCAGGGTCCGAGACGCTACGTACTTGGGAGTAGCATTCCGATGGGCGGCGATGGGGTTCTCGGCCGGCTGGTGGGGCCAGAACGCGTCCATTTTCTGGTAGGTCTTGCGTCCGAGCAGGTAGCTCGAGGTATTCCCGAGCCCCGACGAGGCGGTGACCTGGTGGATGCACTGGGCATAGGGCGCGCCCAAGCCTCCGTGTGTGAACCCGCCTTCCGTGTCTTCCTGCGGAGACCCAAGCCCTTGCATAACCCCGTCGACCGTCAGAAACTCGATCATGACCAACGTGCCCATAGTGACGTCCTTTCCTCGTTGTCTTACGACGGTATGATCACGAAAGCCGTTCGGTCTTGAAAAAATTGGCATCGAACGGAGTGCAGACTGTGAGCGGGTTCGGGCCGACGATCGTCAGGCACCCTGTGCCCCGCCGATTACGCGGGCTCGTCGCGGGGATCGTGGGCTACGACGAGATCGCCCCTCCGAGAGGGCGCGACCGGGTGCAACCTGCCGGCAGCCTTCTCCTGCTAGAGATTTCGTTCACAGCACCGCTTCTCGTCCGGGAACTCCACGCGGTCGCGGGGACGGAAATTGCTCATGGTGCTTTTCTTGCCGGGTTGATGCTCGGCCCGGTGCGGACAGTTTTCTTCGACCGCCACGCACCGGTGCAGATCTACCTGACTCCTTTGGGTGCCTACCGCCTGCTGGGCGTTCCGGGCCGGGAGACCGCCGGGCACGTCACGCCGCTGGCAGACCTCGTGCCGCGCTGGGAACGCGACCTGCCCGATCGGCTCGCCGGTGCGCCGGGGTGGCACCAACGTTTCACGATCGTGATCGACGAACTCATCCAACACGCCGGGTACGGACCGGCAGCTGATGCCTTAACGGAGTGGGCGTGGGCGGAACTGCAGCGCACGGGCGGCCAAATACGGATTGCAGCACTCGCGCAACGCTCAGGCTGGAGTGTGCGGCATCTCAGCAAGAGGTTCGATGATGTGACCGGCATTTCGCCAAAGGGCGTCGCACAAGTGATCAGGTTCGAACGTATCCACGCAGAACTGGAGAGATGGAGTCTCGCGGAGCTCGCCGCGCGTCACGGGCTCTCAGACCAGAGCCATTTCTCAAGAGAAGTACGTCGGTACGCCGGCGAATCACCTCTCGCCCTCGCGCGGGCGCAACGTCCCACCGCGATCGGCACACACGCTGCTCATGCGTAGTCATCCCCCTCCAAGCGCGCAGCCACCCGATGCCTGCCTGGAGAGTCCACCGACCACGACCGTCAGCCGCGCAGGCCGGGGCAGCCTCCCGCGAGTCGACTCGCTGACCGATCCGGGATGAGTTGATTCGATCCGGCATCGGGCTCACCACACAGACCGCCGGAATGTGCTGCACTTTCAGCAGAGAGACAGCAGGCGCAACGGCTGAGCTGCTGGGAACACGCACAGCTCAATGATGTCTTGAACGAGCATCAGACGTCCCCTTGCGCGCGAGAACAGCATTAGCCCGGGGTTTTCATGAGAGTGCCCGTCACAGTGCGTGTTACGCGACGAATGGTGCTTCTGTGCTGGGGAAATAGTGTTGCTGGATGATTCCGGGGGTGCCGGGGTATTCAAACGTTTGCATGATCAGGGAATCCTTCTCGACTGAGTGAAACCCCGCGGGAGGCGTAGGTGTTGCCTTCTGGATCAAGACGGAAATACCTTCACTGCACTCCAAGGACCGCGTTGTGAATTTCGACGTCAGTCTTTAGCACGAACTTGGGGCACGAGTGTGGCACATTCACCACGTGCTCGCAGGCTCTGACCCTAGGCCAAGGCCGTGTCGCTCGGTTGACGCTTGATTTGGTGAGCACGCGGCTGCCATGCCCTGCCACCCCGCCATCGAGGCTTAGACTGCTGCCGCGGTAGGTTCCCTGTGCCCTTGGAATGTTCGCCGGTATGCGGCGGGACTGATCCCCAGACTCTTGTGGAAGTGGTGCCGCAGCAGGACAGCCTGCCCGAAGCCGGCGGCGCTTGCGATGGCGTCGATAGTGAGGTCTGTTTCCTCAAGCAGGGTCTGCGCCCTGAGCAGACGCTGCGAATTCACCCAGGCGCCAGGCGTGGCACCGGTTTCGGCCCGGAACCGCCGTGCGAATGTTCGTTCGGACATGTGCATCCTGGACGCGAGCCTGCTGACCGGAAGCTCGGCATTCAGGTGTTCGGCCATCCACACCAGGAGTTTCTCCATCGTGTCGCCGCGCTGCACTGGGACGGGCCGGTCGATGTACTGTGCCTGCCCGCCGTCGCGGTGCGGTGGCACCACCATTCCGCGCGCGATGGTGGACGCGGCCTTGGCGCCGAACTCGGTCCTGATCAGGTGCAGGCAGGCGTCGATGCCGGCGGCGGTCCCTGCACTGGTAATCACGTTTCCGTCCTCCACATAGAGAACGTTCTCATCAACGGTCACTTGCGGAAAATCGGCCGCGAGTTGGCGGGAATGTTTCCAATGCGTAGTGGCACGTCGTCCGTCCAGAATGCCGGCTTCTGCCAGGGCGAACGCGCCGCTGCAGACCGAGAGAATGCGGGCTCCGCGGGAGTCGGCACGCCGCAGCAGGTCGATTACCGCCGGCGGCGCGGGCGCACCGCTGTGATAAGGCGCCATGATCACCAAATCTGCATCGTCAGCGGCATCGAGACCGTACTCCACCAGGATCGAGAACCCGATGTCCGTTTGGAGCAGTCCCGGGCAAGGAGTGCAGACCCTGAAGTCGAAGGCGGGCAGGCCGGTGCCTTGATCAGAACGGTCCAGGCCGAATACCTCGCAAACCACTCCGAATTCGAACGGGGACAGACCGGGGAGGGCAATCACGGCAACGGAGCGCAACATATGTCCATTATGGCAGAAATTTAGTGAAAGTGGTCGTCTCTGCCACTGCTGATTGCCGTTGAATCGGAGCATGATCGATGCATGGAAACCTTCGTAGTGCTCTTGCCGCAGCGCCCCTCCTCCTGATTCTCCACACCCCGCGCCTACCATGCCGTGACGCAGCGGGAGCGCCGTTCGATTCGAGGAGCCCTTGACCGCCGGCTCGCTGCACAGCATGGGTTACTCCAGCATTTCATTGGACATTCACTGATCGGTGTCCCAAGCAGGACACGAACCGAAAGAAGGACCACCATGCATCTTGTACATCCCGATGGTCGGCTGAAGTTGCACACAGCCGGTTGAGCGAGTTGGTTGAAAAACCACGCCGGCGGGCATTAACAACGGACAGCTACACCGGCGCGGCGCCGAGTCGAAGCCAGCTCCGCCGACGTTGTCCAACTTGCCCACGTGATCGGCAGCACCGGCATCGAACCCTGCGCCGCACTCAAACCGGTGTTCTACCGTCATAGCGCATTGCCCTGGAGGCCCTAGACCGACTGTGTGCGTCATCGTCACCGGCGCCCGCCCTAGTTCCCGGACGAGTTGGAGCCGAGAATCCGCCGTCAGGATGTCCTTTTCACGGGTTTGGGTCGTCGTACGGATGTAACGGTTTGAGAACTCGCAGGCAGACGTGCGCCGGCGATCGAGCGTTGAAGGAGAGCTCAAGTCATGATGAACAACGATTATGCATTCTGGCAGTTTTGGCACTTTAGGGAGGAGTGCCTCAGAGAAGAATTGGAAGGCCGCCGTATTTCTCGCGAACATGAGGAGGAACGCCGCCGTATTTCTCACGAGCGTAAATTGGAACGCCACCGTATTCCTCGCGAGGGTCAAGGTGATGACATGGACCAGGATAGGCTGCAGGCTGTCGTTGAGGCGGGTGCCTTCGGGCGGCAGAAGGCCGGTCGACCAGCTCCTCGCTGAGGCAGGCGTACTCGGGTCGGTACATATTGTTAACGGTATGAACATCAACAGGATTCAGGTGCTGACGCTGCCGGTGTCGGACCAGGAGAGGGCGAAAGCGTTCTACGTCGATGCCTTTCGGCTTGAAGGTGATCCGGGATAACCCGATGGGCTCCGATCAGCGGTGGCTCTAGGTGGATCCGGCCGGTTCACATACCGGCATCACACTGGTCAGCTGGTTCCCTACCATGCCCCCGGCAGTACCAAGGGCCTAGTCCTGCAGACTAGCGACATCGACGGAGACATCATTGGGCTCAAGCAGGCCGGAGTGACCGTAGACGGACTGCAAGATGCGGTATGGGGGTGTTTCGCCACTTTCGATGACCCGGATGGTAAGGCTATTGTGCTGGCTGGACCGCCGCCGACTGGCATGTGAGTCGTCCACGACCGCAGTCGACACGCTATTAGCGTCGTTGACCAGTCCGGACCGCCGACAGATCCTCGACACCCTCTGAATGAATGGACCCCAGCCCGCTGGAGCCATAGCCGCGAACGCCGATACCGGTTGGCCCTTGGACCCTTGCGCGAGGCCGTCTCCTGGCTCTCCCCGTACGACAGGTTCTGGTGTCAGCACCTGAAGGACCTCAGCGATTTCTTGGACGTGGAAAAACGATGTGCGGCCGCCGCACCATCGAGGTCGACCAGGACGGCATCGTCCACTGTCAGGTCCTGGCCTTTGAGCCAAAGCGCTATCTCCGTTCCACTCAATACAACTCACGCCGCATGAGTACGCGCGGGAATCCGATGTGAACCGAGTCAGTCACAGCGGCCTGGGTGAATCCGCCCCGTTCGAACAGTGCACGAGTACCCACGTAGGCCATGGTGAGGTCGACCTTCTCGCCGTGGTTGTCGACCGGATAGCCCTCGATCGCCGGTGCCCCCTGATCGAGAGCGAATTGAACGGCGCCCGCCAACAGGTGGTGCGATATGCCTTTACCGCGGTGCCCCGGTCGGACCCTGATGCACCAGACGGACCATACATCAAGGTCGTCCACATGCGGGATCTTGCGGTTTCGGGCGAAGCTGGTGTCGGCGCGCGGATGCACGCCGGCCCACCCCACAACCTCATCGCCTTCATACGCCAGCACTCCGGGGGGAGGATCTTGACCGACCAGTTCCTTGACGAGAGCTCCCCTCTCCGGACCGCGCAGCGCACTGTTCTGCTTGGACTGGATGCGATAGCTGAGACACCAGCACACATTTGCATCAGGCCGCTTTGGTCCCACCATCGCCCTCACGTCATCGAACATCGTTGCGGGAAGGACTTCGATCGTCATGTCGCCACCCTGCCACCGGTGCACAGCAGAGGCAATAGCGTTGCCGGCGTCGGCACTCCTTGGAGGGGCCTAAGCTATTGACCAACCGCAAGAACGATGTCCCGGTGTCTGCGCGGTGGCAGCGCCGATGTCTTCTCGTCGGGTCACATCGCAACGCAGCGTCAAGACGCTCGATTTTGTCTCACTAGAGGTAATCCGACAAGAAGCATCTCTTTAGTCCCGCTCGAAGCACTGGCTGGCAACCGGCCTGGTGTTCAGGATCGGAGCACCTGCGAGGGTCATTCTGATGGGCCGGGTGACGACCCCTTGTTCACAAGGGCCGCAGCCTTTGACAAATGGTGCTCAAGGGCTGCGCGCTCCTCAGGACTGAGTCGGGGGGTTCGAGCGATGAGAGCGTCGGTGATTGTGTTGTTCGCGCGGGTGAGGATGAGAGGTCTGGCGGCTGGTTCGATGTTGAGCCGGTTCTTGCGTCGATCGATCAAGTCGGCACGGATACTTATCACTCCTGCATCATTCATGACGCGGACGATGCGTGACACGAGACTCTGTGCGAGACCGGTGCGCTTGGTGACGTCACTGACGGTGCTGTCGGGATAGCGCGCGATGTCCTCGATGACCGCGAGTTCCCCGGCATTGACCGCGTCGGACCCGATGTTCTCGGTGGCTAAGAGTGCAATCTCCCGTAGAGCTCGAGCCAAGCGGTGTAGGTCAGCAACACGCATACCTATATTAAATCACTAGTGATACAGTTTTAGATACATCACTAGTGATGGAATAGGAGTGGGTATGGGTTGGGACTGGAGAGCCATCAACAGCACACTAGATGATGTGTCGATCACGGTGGGGATAGCGATCATGATCGTCCGCCAGTTCATTTGGCGTTCCGCGCAACTGCACAGGATGATGCGGCTGCCATTGATCGTCATCTGCTTGGGGATCGTCTACCTGGTAAGCGAATTGTGGGAAGGTTTCCGGTGGGTACTGGGCGACTGGTTGATTGTCGGTGAACTCGTTCTCGTCTCCATCACAGGGACCGCGATGGGTTTCGTGACCCGATTCCGCACTGCCGGAGCCAATCTGCAATACCGCCTCACCGGTATAGGTCTCATCCTCTGGGGCGTGTTTATCGCGATCCGCATCGGGTTCTTCACCCTGGCGGAACTGCTCGGAGCGAACCTTCTCTACGCCACCGGCCTAATCCTGCTCTCGTTCGGCGTGAACCGTCTCGCCGCGATCCTTGTCGTCCGACGCCGAACACGCGAAATCCTGAACCCGAACAGAGGGCCTGCACGTCCGTTCCGCGCGTCGTCATGAGATCATGCCACTGCTCATTCACTAATTACGCGGCGGCCGTAGTGGCCCGACCGCGCCGCCCTCGGTGTAAACGGCCTCACCTAGCTCCTGGCCGGTTGGCTCTGCGTGCTCGCGTTGACCGCAACATTCAACCGCGCCCTCAGGACACACCAGAATCGCTAGTCAGCTCAGTGACCCCGGCGAAGGTCGTCATGACGCACTGCGGAGCGCGTTCTCACCGATCGGGAGGCGCTCTCCCCGCTGCAGCCCTCGCCGTTTCGCGAGCCACGCCGCGCTTCGGTGACCGTTCTTATTCGCGGTGCCGTAGACCACCCTAGTTGCACCCCATTCTCACGGTCGTAGCAACCGGACGTGGCTTATGCCGTCTCGGGTTGCCAGGTTGAACTGGAACCGCTGTTCCGCCAGCCGGTGGCATGACCGGTCTCAACGCCAGGCCGGGAGCTTCAGGTGGGTGGCGTGACCGATGATGACAAGCCCATTTCGGAAGGTCATCACCTCCTTGATCATGACTCCGTGCTGGTTGCGATAATGCACGACGATCGTTTCCACTCCCGCGTAGACATCGATCAGCTCGAACCGGAGATCCTGGTTGCCCCGTAACGCCAGGGTCCAGTAGCTGCGCAGCGCAGCCTTGCCGGAGATGCTGAATGCCCAGCGAGAAACCTGTTGAGTTCACACTTGCTCTCGCCCGTTAGCCGATCCGCTTACAAGACGTATACCGCCCGGACGCGCCGACCCACCCACGCTGAGCATCCGTCTCGGGCCCACAACGCCAACCACCAACCCGCTGATCGGCCACCTAGCCGCCGTCGTGATCGGCCTATTCACTGATCGGACTGAGGTCGAGCATCTGGGTTCCTGCACCGCCAGTTTCGGCCCCACCAGAAATGGTGCCACCCTGACTGTGGCACCCTCGCACGAGCCGACCGCCAATACCGCCACCACCAAGCATCGCCTGCGGCACGTTAGGCAACCGACTCCGGGCTCCATTCTGTCTTGGACGCCCAGAACACGCGATCACGGGTCCGTCCGTGCAGAGGACTTCGGAGAAGGACATTCGCGACACCTCAAGTAGGAAGAACTTCTTTATGTTGTTGGCTACGGCTTGGTCGTGACGTCCTTCTTCGAATCGGAGCTCGGAGGCTAACGGTCGAAACGGTCCCCCGCACCACAAGTTGCGCCGACGAGTGGTGGTCTTAATTGGCTGAATGCGGTCCTGGGTTGGCAGAAATTGTGTGGACGTCAAGTCCTTGCCACTGGAACCATGGAGGGCATGACCCGGCTACGCTCAACTACAACCCGCATTCCCTCGCCCCGCGTCGCCGGAGGCACCGGCACTGTGGGACCCACCGCTGCTGTCCAGCCGACCGGCACTGTCGGGGTCCTTCAAGGTTCCGCCCTCTACATCTCCGCCGTGCTGGGCACAGGAATCCTGGTCCTGCCCGGGCTCGCTGCGGACTCCGCAGGGCCGGCATCCATCCTCGCGGTAGCCGCCGTCCTGCTGCTCTCGGTTCCGTTGGCGGGCACGTTTGCCGCGCTCGCAGCCCGGTTCCCGGATGCCGGCGGCGTCGCAACGTTTGTCCGGCTTGCGCTAGGCAAGACGGCCGCTCGGATGGCCGGCTACTGGTTCTTCTTTGGCGTGTGCGTCGGCGCCCCGGTCGTTGCCGTTTTGGGCGCCTCATATCTGGTGGCGATCTTCGGTGGTCCGCGCTGGGCAGTCGTCGTCCTCACCGTGGTGCTCCTGGTTCCGCCATTCCTCTCAAACGCCTACGGCCTTCGAGTTTCGGGACCTGTCCAATTGGGCCTCACCGCAGCACTCGTGGCCATAGTGGTCGGCGTGGTGGCCGTCTGTTCGCGGGCGATGGATCCGGCTCACTTCGAGCCTTTTCTACCGCATGGTTGGGCAGGAGTGGGAAACGCCGTGAGCCTGTTTGTCTGGGCGTTTGCGGGCTGGGAAGCCGTGACACACCTGGCCGGAGAGTTCAGGAATCCGCATCGCACCATCCCGCTGGCAACCGGCATCGCCGTAGCAGTAGTCGGCGGGGCCTATCTCGCGCTGCAGTTGATGACCGTCGGGGTGTTGGGAGCAAAGGCCGACAGCAGCCCTGTGCCGCTACTGGCCCTGGTCGCGAGCACGGCTGGGGAAACGGGCCGGATTATCGTCGCGGTGATCGCCGCGGTGGTGGCGCTCGGGGTGCTGAACGCGTACGTCGGGGCGTTCGCCAAGCTCGGGGCCTCCCTCGGCCGCGACGGCGACCTGCCTCGTTGGCTCGCAGCCGGCGTGGAACCGGGGCAAGCACCAAGGCGGAGCCTGGTAGTCGTGGCCGCCCTGACCGGCGTCTACCTCGCGGCCCTGGTTTTCACTGAACTCGACCTGCTGCCTTTCATCCTGATCCACACCAGCTCGATGGTCGCGGTGTATTCCTTCGGAATGCTTGCGGCAGTGCGGCTGCTCGATCGGTTCTCCCTCGGCTGGTGGCTTGGGGTCGTTTCCTTGGTGCTCACCGCCGGCCTGCTGCTGCTTGCCGGGGCGCACCTGCTGGTTCCCGCGGGCCTTGCAGTTGGCGCGCTGCTTGTCGCCCTCTTCAAGCATCTGAGGAATCCGATACCAACGCGGCAGGTCCGCCGATAACGTCCTTTCCCCTTCCAGGCGCGGCTTTCCGGCCAGGAAGGGGAAACATCGTCACTATCACAAGAGCCAACGAGGACCCCAACCAGGTCCGGCGTTTAACCTTCCTTGGCGTCGGGCGGATGTGACAGGTGCCACCGCGCGACGGGGACCGGAACGGGCCATCCGAACTTTGTCCACGGCCTACCGACGGACTTCGCCAACGCGCAGCAACCGACTGCCACCCCATCTTCCTCGACACCTCCCGTCCTGACAGTCCTCGCTGGTGCTTGAGGGGATCGAGGCGCAGTCCGGGCAGGCCATGCGAAACGTGCTCACAGTGCTCGCCGCAGCGGGGACAGGTCCCGAACACGTCGTCAGCTCACCATTTATCTTGTCGCTGGGGTCGACGCGCTGACAGGATTCGTCGCCTCACAGTCGGTGTGGGGTGGCCATCGCACGGCTATCAGCGTCATCACGGTGGCCAGTCTGGCACGACCAGACGCCCTGGTGGAGATCGACGCCGTAGCGGTCATTTTCATGTCAGTCGTGCGGCGGGCGACCGCCGTGAGGATTGATAAGCTCGCAAGGGAGTGTCCGGCGACAATGGGCTGCGCTGCCAATGGAGTCTTGGCAGCGTTGAATGCGCCGGAGTTCATGGATTAGGCCGAAGTTACGTGGGTGGTGACGTGGGAAATCCCCGCCGTCCTTGACTTCCAGCGGAGATTTCGTGGTTTTGGGGTTTCTTCCTTCTGTCTACTTCAGGTTCAGCGGGAGGGTTTGGCCGATGAGTTCGAAGGCACGGCGCTGGATGGGTGTGGGCGCCGCGAGCGTCGGGACTGCGGGCATCGTGGTGTCGGTGCCGTAACGGATGTCGTTGCGGGTCAGGGTGGCGAGGTGTTCGAGCAGGGCCCGGAAACTGTAGGCAGGGGCCCCGTCGGCGGTGGTCCGCCGGCTGGCTTTGGTCTGCGCGGCGGTGGAGCGTTGTGCGGGGGCGACGGGGTCGGCCGGTTCGGGGCGGTGTTCGTCGGTGAAGGTCAGCGGCGCCCACGCTTTGCGGAGGTGCCAGGTGAGGTAGGCGGCGAGCATGCAGATGAACACGTGCGCCCGGACCCGGGTTTCGGTGTGGTGGTGGATCGGGCGCAGGGCCAGGTCGATGGCCTTGATGGAGCGGAAGTCACGTTCGACGTTGGCCAGGGACTTATACGTTGCCACGACTTTGGCGGCGTCCATCTGCTTGTCGGGGATGGTGGTGCGGATGATGTAGATCCCGTCCAGGGCCGCCTCGGCGGCGATGTTCTCCTCGTTGCGGGCGTAGGTGAAGGAGGTATCGGTGATGTCGAGTTTGTAGTGCTTTTCCATGTTGTATTTCCCGACGACTTTCCCGGCGCGGATCCCGATGCGCCCGGCGTCCTTGAGCCTGCCCGCTTCGGTGGCGGCGGTGATTTTGGCCAGTTCCTGATCGGTCGCGGCGAGCAGGTCGCCGCGTTTGCGTGAGCGTTCGGCCGCGAGGGCGGGGTTGCGGCAGGCGATCAGCCGTTCGCCGGGATAGTCCGGGTGGCTGATCTCGGCCAGGTTCGTTTCATCGAACAGGGACATCTGCAGGGGCCCGTCGTCGGCGGCCGGCGCCTGGATCGCCGGGGCCCGCAGCGCGGTGACCCAGCCGAGGCCGCCGAGTTCCTTCAGCGCCTCGATGCGGGCACTGGTGATCATGCCGCGGTCCCCGACCATGACCATCTCCTGGAGTCCATACCGGGTTTTGAGGTCCTTCGCGAGGGCCTCGAAAGCGGTCGGGTCCGCCGTGTTCCCCGGCACGACCCGGACGGAGACGGGACGGCCTTCCGGGTCGGTGAGCAGGCCGTATTCGATCTGCGGCAGTCCCTTCTTCCCGTCCCGGGAGTAGCCCCGTGCGGCCAGCGGGCAGTGGTGCCCGGTGACCCAGGAGGAGGACAGGTCGAACAGGGCCAGCCGGTCCGGGTTCGCCCCCGGGGACAGGTGTTTTTTGGCCAGGGCCTTTTCGATGCTCTCCTGCCGGGTCTCGAGCCAGTCCATCGCGGCGTAGACCTCGTCGGTGCCGGCTGCGGTGAGGCCGAGGTCCACGGCCAGGGTGGTGTCGGCCCACCATCGTGTGGTGGCCAGTTTCGAGCCGGGCCGGCAGACCCGGGCGATCACCAAAGCCAGGGCCAGGTCCCGCTGCGGGCAGGCGGGCCCGAGCAGGGCCGGCAACCCGAGGGCCTTCGCCTGCGCGGTGACCGCGGCGACGTGCCCGTGCGGGCGGGAGCGCAGGATCGTGGCCGCGGCATCGGCCGGGACCAGGTGCTGGCCCTTGAGTCCGGCCTCGATCAGGTCTACGACGTGGTCGGGCAGGGCCGAGAGGTTCGCCACCGTCTCGTTGCGGACCTTCCCGCCCTCCCGGAAGCTGCGGCGCAGATAAGCCGAACGGTAATCGCGTTCCAGGCCGTGCTTGTCAGTGTGGGACTTCCTCACTCTGACTACGTGAACCGGCTTCTCCTGCTGACTCATACCAACAAACTACACCCGTGTGTGGTCAGCACCGGTAACGACATGCCGAATATTCTGTCTACAGTTATTGGCCGAAAATGGACCTTTCGCCAAGAAACTCGCGGGAATCAGAGCGAAAGGTCCACGTAACTTCGGATTAGGCGCCGACACGGGTCTGTCTACACCAAGCTCCTGGACCGAGACGTCTATCTGGGGTCAGTGCCGACGTTCTACCATCCCGATCTTGTCGATGTCCCTCGGCTCAGCCGGCGTCGGAGCGCCGGTAGATGTTGATCACCACTCCCGAGGACAGGGCGCGGGTATCGACCAGGGCGAGTCTCGAGAGCGGGAACCCGTCGGAGAACAGCCTCTTGCCGGTGCCCAGCACGATCGGGTAGACGACGAGCCGGTACTCGTCGACCAGGTCGTGCTCGGCCAGCGTCTTGATCAGCTCGGAGCTGCCCCACACGCGGATCTCGCCGCCGGGCGCCGCACGCAGTTTCGCCACGGCGACCGGAACGTCGGGGCCGAGGAGCTGCGTGTTCTGCCAGCCGAACTCGGTCAGCGTGGACGACGCAACGTACTTGGGGATGCGGTTGTACCTCCTGGTCAGCTCCCCCTGCAGGCCCTCGGCGTTCTCGTCCCACGCGCCCCACGAGCCGGCGAAGATCTCGTACGTCCTGCGGCCGAGCAGCAGCGCCTCGGTCCTGCTCTCCCACTCCCCGACGATTTCCCCGTCCTCTGCGGAATCGTACCCGTCTTGCCAGCCGCCGTGCTCGAAGCCGCCGTCTCGGTCTTCATCGGGGCCGCCCCGGTGTGCGATAGGCCGCATGCACCGTCGCCGCAATGACTGGGCCGGCGGCTCATGCACACGGCGGTAGTGCTGCTCGAACTCGATGGGATCCTCGGGTGTTGCGTACCTGACTCGGAAGTGGATCATAATACCGCCTCATCCTCAGCTGTATAGATGGCAAGGGTCGCCGGTCCGACGCGCTCCGCGGCGGTAAGGCACAGTTGTACGCCGTTGGGGTAAAGTCGACGACCTGCTCCGACCGCAACGGGGAAGGTGAGCAGCCGGTACTCGTCGACGAGGTCGGCGGCGGCGAGCTGTGCGACAATCGAGCCGCTTCCAATCACGACGATGTCACGCGTCTGCACAGTGCCGGCCACCCAGGTTGCCAACGGCTCGGGGATCCGGCTCGAGTTGGCCCACCCCGCTGGATCGACTTCGTGGTGGGTGACGACTACTTTGGCGGCGGCATTCATCGCCTGGGAGAACGGGTCGTCGCGTGTAGGCCATAGCGCGCTGAAATGTTCCCACGTTCTGCGGCCGAAGAGCAGGAGACCTTGATTCAGGATCGGGCCGAGCCGGAACTTGTCGCCGGCCACCCCCTGTGGGCCGTACCGCATTGCCCAACCGCCGCATGCGGTGCCATCGCTTCCGTCGGGATCCTCCACCACGCCGTCGAGGGTTATGAATTGGGCAACGATCAACCGTCCCATGATGTCTGCTCCTCCGTGAGATGAATGCTTCACCAATTCATGCGGGCGAGAGCAGGCAAACTCATCGGTGCGTCGAGAACTCATGCTCGAAGAGAGCGAAAAGTCGTGCATCTTGGTAGACGAGCACGTGTCCGATAGCTCCGAAACCATCACCGTCGAACAGCTGCAGGGTGTGCGGCTCCAGCGCCTGCGGCGTTGCCCGGTAGAGCAGAATGCCGTGCTGTCCATTGGCGGAGATCGTGTGTGTGCTCCATCCCGTCCCACGCCGGGAGAACAGATGCTCCATGAAGGCGCGTAAGGGCTCCCGTCCGCGCGTCCAGTTCGGCACCGGCGGCATCTCGAAGACGACGTCCTCGGCTACAAGCAACGCCAGCTCGTCCGCATCCGCTCGCTCAATCGCGCGCGCATACCGCTCCACGGCACCCTGCGCCAGCGGCTGCCGCCGGGGCGCTCCCTTCCGAATCGCGTCGCGTGCACGCCGCAACGCGGAGTTGACAGATGCCACGCTCATCTCAAGCACGGCGCTCGTTTCCGCCGCAGTGAAGTCCAGCACGTCTCGAAGCACCAGGACGCCGCGCTGTCGTGGTGGCAATCTCTGAAGCATCGCCGTCACCGCAAGCCTGACGTCTTGCGCCCGTTCAGCGGATTTCTCGACGTCAGACGTAATGCACCACTCGGTCGGCGCCGGCATGAGCCACGGGACGTCAAAGGCGGGCACAAGGGGTGCACCGATCTCCAGTCCGGGATCTAGAAGATCGCGCGGCAGCGGACGGCGCGGAGTCTCACGGAGCCGGTCGATGCAGACGTTCCGCGCGATACGAAAGCACCAAGTCGCCAACGAGGCGCGCTCCGAATCGAATGAGTCCCGGGCCCGCCAGGCACGCTCCAATACGTCCTGCGCGGCATCCTCCGCATCAAAGTGCGATCCCAGCATCTGATAGCAGAAAGCGATCAGTCCTCGACGCAACCCCGCCAACTCGACCGCCGTGTTGTGAGCCACGACGCCAATGCTACGTTGCAGTCAACCACTGGGGCTACTTCAGATTCTCAGTGAGTTGCGTCATAGCGCGTTACTGGTTCGCCGCTCCCGGTGGCGCGGCACCTGCCCGATCTCGTCCAGTGACGCTCCAGCGGCGAGCATCCGGCTCGCCGCTGCGTGCCGCAGCCGGTGAGCACCGAACCGCTCGATCCCCACGTGCCAGCAAGCATCTTGCGCGACCGCTGTGACCGCATACCCGGACATCGTCCCTGGCGGCGGCATCACCTTCAAGAACAATGTCCTACAACCACCAGGCGCCGATGGCCGACGCTGCTGGTAGCCCGCTAACGCCTCTCCGACATCGGCGGCCAGCGGCAAGAAGTCTTCCCGTCCGCCCTTGCCATGAACGAGGATCCCGCCAGCACGCCAGTTCACATCGTCCAAACTGATCCGGGCAACCTCACTTGAGCGCAGCCCCAACCTGGCCAGCAACTGCAAGATCGCGTAGTTGCGCCGGCCAACCGTCCCCCGTCGATCACGGCCAGCCAAGAGTGCATCAATCACCCCTGGTTCGAAGGCACGCGGCAACGACCGATCCCGGACAGCGGCCACCCCGGGTACCGCCCACTCAAGCGGCGCCGTGATCAGCCCGGCAAGATGGAGGTACGAAGCACCGAACGCACAACAACCACCTGCATCTGCGCCTCGGCGGCACCACGCAGCGGGCACTCACGCACGAAAAAGGCAGTCACATCGGCGGCCGTCAACCGATCCGAGCCGAGGTCCGCGAGCCCCTCGCACCGGCGAGAGGAACCTTCGAGCCCTAGGCTCATAGCAGGCCACCGTCGCCTCGCTGACCCCCCGCTCGAGAAGCACGTAGCGCAATACCCCTCTCCAGCATCCCCCTCTACTGCGTCATCCGCGAGCTTTGAGATGCCCTCCGTCACCACTCGCCGCTTGCTGTCCATCGCGGCCTCCTGAAATCGACGAAATCTAATCCAAGAAGCATCAACCCAAGCCCACGGTTATGCCAAGTAGTTCACCCAAAACCGCTCCTGACCAGCAAGAACACAGGCCGCCGGACCCCACTCGGCATAATCAATGACTCGGCATAAGACCCGTAGTGCGTATCCGGTTAGCTCAGGTTCGGCGTGTGGTGCCGGGCCCTTGTGCCACGATTTCCCAGAAGGTCGTGGGGTCATGGTGCGACTCGAGCCCGAGCAGGCTTTGGAAGGCTGACATGGGTGAGCGCCGCCGGTTGTAACGAAAGACGAACTCGTCCGGATAGACCTGCAGGTGCTCATTACTCACGGCGCGATGGGTGCCTCGCAGCCAGGACTTGAAGTTGCTGATGGCTCTGTGAACACGCGGCATGACAGGTTCAGTGTCCCCGGTGCGTTTGGCTGCCCTTTGGGATCGCGGCCGATGGTCGTAACCCTTCTTCGCGAGCAGGACATACGGACCCCATCCGTCCGTATGGACAACCGCTCCAGGTGCCACGGTGTCATGGACGAAGTTATACAAAGTTGGTCCTGACGCCTCCGGGATGACCTGCATACGAATACGCCCGGAGCCCTGGCCGCGGACCTCAACAGCAACAACAACATGGGCTGCTTTGGCCATCCGGCTGCCTCCGCCGCTCCGGCCCTTTTCCACCCCGCCGACCTCGCATTCATCAACCTCGACCTCCCCCGTCAGCAAGGTGCGCTCGGGGTTGACCATGGCACGGGGCAGCTTGTGCAGCATCGTCCACGCGCTCTCGTAGCGGCTGAGCCCGAGCTGGCGCTGTAGCTGCACCGCGGAGATTCCGAGCGTTCTGGTCGTCATCAGATAAGCCGCCCAAAACCAGTACTGGAGCGGCAGATGGGTCTTGTGCAGCGCCATCCCGGCCGTTTGCGAGGTTTGGCGATGGCAGCCAGCACATTCCCAAAGAATCCGCGTCGAAAGGGGCCAGCCCTTACGCCCCTGACATCGTGGGCAAACAAAGCCCTCCGGCCATCGGCAGGCAAACAAATATTCCAAGCAGGACGACTCGTCACCGAACCTCCCCTGGAACTCCAGAATCGACCGCGGAAAGTCCGGACGTGCCATAATCCCAAACTACACCTGAGCTAACCGGATACGCACTAGACCCGTTATGTCGAAACGGCATAACGGGTCTTACGGGACGGTTCACGGCCCGATCTTCAAGAGCGCAGGTCAGCCGGGGATTCGTCCAGTGGAGGACCGCTTACGGGACTCGTTGAGTAGTATGGAGCTAGCCTTTTTGCAACTCCGAAACGGAGACGAGATTCCTCGTGAGCACACCGGTCGTTACAGCTATAGACACGACGATTAAGGCAGGGCGCGAGCAGGAGCTGCTTGATGGGTTCAGCCAGTTGTATACGGGTCAGAAGCCCGATGGCCTCGTTCGCGCGGAGCTCCTTCGCGGTCAGGGCGGCTTTTGGCGCCTTCAGCCGACGTGGCGCGACCTGGACGCCCTCATGGTTCTGCGCAACAGCGGAGAGTCGCCCGCGGCTCTCGCTCTGCTCGACCGTCTCGGAGCCGAGCACTCGCACGCCGTCTTCACGGTGGAGCAGAGGTACGACGCATAGGTGCTGCTCCGCCAAATCTGCCGTGCGCCTGAGAACCGCCCAGCAGCTCGCCCGGATGGCTTTCCGCTAGTGGGACTCGTAGATCTCTCGACGATGTCCGACTCTGAGGACTAGAACTGTCAACTGATTGTCGTGAATCTCGCGAATGATGCGGTAGTCGTCTGTGCGTACTCGCCACTCGTCATTTACGGCGTCGGCTCCGTTTTGGTGCCATGCATTTCTTCCCGTGATTTCCCGGCTGCATGGATATCCATCTTGTCTTCTGCCAGTTCGATCAGCCGTTCTCAGTCGTCGGCATCGACGACGGCCGCGACTCGGCGAGCGCGGCGTGACAAAAAGACCGGCTCACGGTTGGCTTGGGCACGACTGATGATCGAGCCAAGCTGGCCACCCGTCAGAGACGCTGAGCGGGACTGTAGTAGACGTGCTGCAAGCGTGCGTTATGCGAGGCAGATGTACAACGGTTCTGCATTCGTACTATGTGCGTCCCGCGGGCCGTTCCCCGTAAGGACACATATCAGACGATGGCTGGCTAACGTTTCCTGCAGCCGCCGACGGAAAAAGACAGTGGCGGCCCCGCCAACCGACGGGGCCGCCACCACACCTATCGCAGGGACATTGTCAGACCTGACTCCGGTCTACTTGGCCGCCTGCACAAACTCATTCGTGAAGGTCTTGGCCAGGTCAATGGTCTTGCCCTTGACATCGGGGTTGGTCTGAAGCACGTCGTTGACGATCTTCGGTCCGTCCGCCGGCATGAGCCCGGTCGGGCTGTAGATCCCCTTTTCCGCATCCAGTGCCTTGATGTATGCGTCCTTGCCGACGCCGGCGTAGTAGTCCGCCGGCACCTTGTCGGTGATCTCGGCCGCCGTGTGGTCCGCGATGAACTTGAGCGTCTTGACGTAGGCGTCGGCGAGCTTTTGGACGACGTCCTTATGCGCATCCACATACGCCGTGGTCATGTACAGCGACGTGGCGGGGTAGGCGCCGCCGAAGGTTTCCTGCGCTCCGGCAAGGGTCCGCGAGTCGTAGAGGATGAAGGCCTTGTTGGTGTTGACCAGCTGGGACACGGTCGGCTCCGTGGTCATGGCGCAGTCGATGTTTTTGTGGTCGATCGCGGCAATCAGGGTGGCCCCGGCCTGGACGCCGATCCGGTGTGTTTCGGTCGGTGCCACGCCGTTTTTCTGGCCGATGTACTGGGTCAGATAATCGGTGGAGGAGCCCAAATCGGTAATTCCGAGGTTAAGTCCCTTCCAGTCCGCGGCGGACTTGATCTTGTCCTTGAGGTCGGTCCGGCACAGTTCCACCTCACCGGGCACCTGGAGCATCGTTACCACGGCCTCGGTGGACTTGCCTTTGGCTTGCAGGACCTGGTTGTGGTCGTAAAATCCGCCCACCCCGTCCACCTGTCCGGAGATCATGTTCGTCTCCGCGTCCACACCGGCGGGCTCATCCGTGAGCTGGATGTTCAGCCCGGCGTCCTTGTAGTAGCCCAGCTGGTCGGCCAGTTTGAACGGCAGGTAGATCTGCTTGTTCAGACCTCCCACCATGATCTTCACCTGCTGGCCTGCGGTATCCCCGACCTGCTGGGGTGCTTGGCCCGAGGTGCTGGCGGTGTTGGCGCATCCGGTCATGGTGGCCGCCAGTGCAACAGCCATGCCCGCGCCGGCCATCCATTTTCTGCCGGACGTGAAGGCGCCGGACGTGATCTTGTGAGACATTTTTCTCCTCGTTGAGATGGTGGTTCTTGGAACCGGTTTGGGCCTCGGAGCGGGTTCGCCCGCGGGGCAGTGGGGTCAGAAGGCGGCCAGATCCGCGTCGGCGCTGTGCTGCGGCGGACGCCAGCGCAGCAGGCGCATCTCCAGCTTGGTGATCAGCCATTCCGCGATCAGGGCGACGACGGCGATGATCAGCATGGCGGTCCAGATGCCGTTCTGGTTCAGGTTGCCCTGCGCCTGCCGGATCAGGTTGCCCAGCCCGGCCTGGGATCCCAGGAACTCCCCAACAATGGCCCCGATCAGGGCGAAGCCAAAGGCCACGTGCAGGCTGGCGATGATCCAGGTGACGGCGGAGGGAATGACCACCTGGCGGGTGACCTGCCATTTGCTGGCACCGAGGATGGCGGCATTGGCGATGAAGTTCTTGTCCACTTCGCGGGTCCCCTGGAAAGCGTTGAAGAAGACGGCGAAGAACACCAGCACAATGACCAGCAGTACCTTGGACATCAGTCCCAGTCCGAACATGACCACGAACGATGCGCCCAGCACAATGCGCGGGATGGCGTTGACTACCTTGATGAACGGGCCGAACACCTCCGACAGGAAGGCGACCCGGCCTAGGGCCACGCCGCAAACGATGCCCAAAACGGTGCCGATCGCGAAACCGATCAGCGCCTCCTCCAGCGTGATCATGATCTGCTCCCCCAGCGATCCGTTCACGGTGCCCTCCGTAAGCCAGACATACATCTGGTTCACCACGCCGCTGGGCTGCCCATACAACAGCGGGTCCAGTATGTTGGCCCGCACCAGCAGTTCCCAACTGCCGAGCAGAACGATGACGATCGCCAGCTGGCTGCCGATCACCCGGGTCTTGTGGGCGGCTCTGGAGGGCCTCCGGGTGCCGCCAAATTCCTCGAATTCCGGGGGCCCCGGAATCCCCTGATGGCCCGCTTGGGCGATGTCGGCGCTCATGATGCTTCCTCTCCGGTTGGTGGGGCGCTGCGGGTGGTCTGCGCGTAGGCAATGTCCACTTCCTCGCGGAGCGCCTCCCAGATGTTTTGGTAGATTTCGGTGAATTTGGCATCAAAGCGGATCTCCTGCACCACCCGCGGCCGGGGCAGGTCAATCGGGTAGTTCGCCTTGATCTCTCCTCCCGGTCCGGCGGTCATGACCACCACTCGGTCGGCCAGCGCGATGGCTTCCTCCAGATCATGGGTGACGAAGACGACGGCGGGCCTGTTCTGTTCCCACAGCCCCAGCAGTTCGGTGCTCATCTTGGAGCGCGTCTGCACGTCCAGGGCGCTGAACGGCTCATCCATCAGCAGCAGTTCCGGTTCGTTGATCAGGTTCTGCGCCAGCGCCACGCGTTTGCGCATGCCGCCGGAGAGCTGGTGCGGGTAGTTGGTCTCGAATCCGGCCAGACCCACCCGGCGGATCCAGTCCCGCGCATCCCGGTAGGCCACGTTCTTGGAGGTCCCGCGGTAGCGCGGGCCCGCGGCAACATTATCCAGCACCGACTGCCACGGCAGGATGGCATCCGTCTGGAACATAAACCCAGCGTTCGGGGTAATGCCGGTGACCTCCTTGCCGAAGACCTTCACGCTTCCCGCCGATGCCCGTTCCATCCCGGCGGCGAGGGTCAACGTCGTCGACTTTCCACACCCTGTTGGCCCGACGACGGCGCAAAACTCGCCCCGCTCCACGCGCAGGTCCAGATTCTTCAGCGCCGTATAGCCGGCCCCGTCCGGGGTTCGGAAGCGCTTGGCCACCCCGACCATTTCTATCGCCGGCGCCAACGCCGCCGTTGCTGGTGATCCCGGCATGGTTCTTGCTTGTGGAACAGTTCCTGGTTCTGACACGGTCGTCACTCGAATCCCTTCGTTGTTGCCGTTAGCTGCCGTGAGGTGTATCACATATGCTGTGAATAGTGTAGCGTGTCGTTGATTCCTTTGGGTCTGATTGTTTGTCAGACTTGATCCATGGTTTATCTGGCAAAGGCACTTCAGTTGCGCGACGGGGACCGGGGCGCCCTGGAAGCGTTGACTCGTGGGAATTCTTCCACTGCGACGTTGGCGTTGCGGGCGCGCACGGTTTTGTTGGCTGCTGACGGGATGCCGAATGTCCAGATTGAGAAGATCACCGGGTTTTCGGCGCCCACGGTTTTGAAGTGGCGCAACCGCTATGCCGAGGGCGGGATCGAGGCCCTGTCCGATGTCCAGCGCCCGGGCCGGGAGCGGGAGATCGACGAACTCGCCCTGATTGCCGACACCCTGACCAATGACGGGAACCCGCCGGCGGAGCTGGGGATCTCGCACTGGTCCGCGCGCATCATGGCCGAACGCCACGGAATCTCTTTTTCGTCCGTGGCCCGAATCTGGCGCCGTTGGAAGATCCAGCCGCATCGGATCGAGACGTTTAAATTCTCCACCGACCCGGCCCTGGAGTCCAAGCTCCGGGACGTGGTGGGCCTGTACATGTCCCCGCCGGAAAACGCGGTGGTGGTGAGCATTGATGAGAAGACCCAAATCCAGGCACTGTCCCGCACCGGCCCGGACCAGCCGCTGTCCCGACCCACCCGCTGCAGCAGACGCACGACTACAAGCGCAACGGCACCACCACCTTGTTCGCCGCCTTGGAGGTTCTCACCGGCAAACTCAGCGCGAACGCCTTCTACCCAAAGCACACCAACATCGAGTTCGTCGATTTCCTGAGCCGGGTCGCCCACGCCCACCCCGGGGTTGAGCTGCATGTCATCTGCGACAACTATGCGACCCATAAGCACCAGAACGTGAAGGACTGGCTGGCCGAAAACCCGCGCGTGAGCCTGCATTTCACCCCGACCAGCTGTTCCTGGCTGAACATGGTGGAGATCTTCTTCGGGATCATCACCCGCCAGTGCCTCAAACGCGGAGCATTCAGCTCCGTGAAAGAGCTGGAGGAAACCATGGAACGCTACATCGAGAACTACAACCAGGACGCCAAACCATTCACCTGGACCAAGTCAGCGGAGTATCTCCTGGGCAAGATGAAACACAAACAAACCATTAACACGGAACAATAGCTTAGAAAGGGGCCTTTCGTGCAGAAAGAGTTCCGGAGTTTCCGTGTCTTTTCAGCATTACTGGTGGTTTAGTGCAATTTGATCGTCCGCTCCCGGGGTACCGGGTTGAATAACATCGCCCGGCTCTGGCGCACCCGGCCGCTGGCCTCGCAGATCCTGGTGTGGATCCTGTGCATTCTGCTGCTGACCGTAGCGTTGGGTGCGTTCCTCTACAGCCAGATCAGCAACCAGACCCTGCAGCGCCAGTACGAGTTGCGCGCGCTCGGGATTGCCACCACCGTGGCGCAGATGCCGGAGGTGGCGGCGGACCTGCAGACCGGTGATCCGGGCCACCAGATCGCGGCCATTGCCGGCAAAATCCAAGCCGAAGCGCAACCGGCCTACGTGGTGGTCACGGACCGCGCTGGCGTGCGCTTTTCGCATCCCAATCCGGCCCTGATCGGGGCGACCCTCGAGGAACCGGTCGCGGTGTTGGACGGCCAGACGCACACGGGCACCGATTCCGGGAGCCTGGGCCTTTCCGCGAACGCCAAGGCTCCGGTCAAGGCCCCCGACGGCAGCGTAATCGGCCAGGTCTCGGTAGGGATTCTGGAATCCACGGAGAACTCCGAGCTGGCCCAGGATATCTGGCTGATCGTTGGCTATTCCGCCCTGGTGCTGCTGATCAGCACGCTGGGGTCGCTGCTCCTCTCCCGGCGCATCAAACGCGTGACCTTTGATCTGGAGCCGGCGGACATTGCCTCGCTCCTGCAGGAGCGCGAGGCGCTGCTGCACGGAATCCGGGAGGCCATGGTGGGGTTCGACGACGACGGCAAGGTCACCGTGATCAATTCCGAGGCCCGCCGGCTGCTGGACCTCGAGGGCAATGTGGTGGGCAAGCGGCTTGAGGACCTGCTTCCGGCCGGGCGGCTGCGCGCACTCCTGACGGGCGAAATCGGCGGCACCGACGCCGTGGCGCTGACTGAGGACGCGCTGCTGATGGTCAACCGGATGTCCGTTTCACTCGCCGGCCGCAGCATCGGCTCCGTGGTCACGCTGCGCGACCGGACCGAGGTGGAGTCCCTGGTCCGCGACCTGCACTCGGTCCAGGGTCTGATGCAGGCCCTCCGGGCGCAGGAACACGAATACGCCAACCGGCTGCACGTCGTCGACGGCCTGCTGGAGATGGGCGACGTGGAGCAGGCGCGCAGCTACGTTTCTAAAATCTCCAGCACCTCCAACTCGACGGGAGAGGGACTGCGCTCCCGGGTTGAACCGCCAGAACTGGCGGCCCTGCTGCTGGCGAAAATGACTGTCGCCGCCGAACAGGACGTGCAGATCACGGTCACCGACGACTCGCGGCTGTTCGCGCCGACGGCGGACACCCAGTCGCTGGTGACGATCGTCGGCAACCTGCTGGACAATGCCGTGGACGCACTGTCCGAGCAGCCCGCGCCGCGTAACATTACCGTGCAGCTCGATGACTCCTCGGGTGTTTTCATTTCCGTCCAGGATAATGGCCCAGGCGTTCCACTGGCAGAGATTGCCAATGTCCTGACCGACGGGTTCACCACAAAACCTGCCCGTCCCGGCATGCGCCGCGGCATCGGGCTGGCCCTGGTCAGCCGGATCGTCCGGCGTACCGGAGGAACCATGGACGTCTTCCCCGGTCCCGGCGGCCAGTTTGAGGTCTGGTTGCCGGAGACCCCCCTGGTCTCCCCCGCGGCCGCGTCCACAGCCACAGCCGTTGCAGCAGCAGCCGCCGCACTGGAAGGAAATGAAACATGATCCGCACCCTGGTGGTCGACGACGACTTCCGCGTGGCCCATATCCACGCCGCCCGGGTCAACCGAGTCGACGGCTTCGAATGCGTCGGGGAGGCGCACAATGCCCAGATGGCCCGGAAGGCCATTGCCCAGCTGAAACCGGATCTGCTCCTGCTGGACGTCTATCTACCCGACGAGGACGGCATTTCCCTGATGCGCTCTCTGCAGGCGGCTGGCGAGCCCCTCGACATCATCATCATTACCGCCGCGCGGGACCTGCAGACAGTGCGTTCGGCCATGCGCGGCGGTGCGGTCTACTATCTGGTCAAGCCCTTCGGCTTTGAACAGCTCAAGAGCCAGCTGGAAAGCTACCGGAAATGGCGGAGCGAGACAGACGTCGCGTCGGTCGTCGATCAGGCCGGCATTGACAGCGTTTTCCACCGGCGCCCGGACGCCCCGCGTCCGGCCCCGGGTCGACGGCTGCCGCCGACCATGCAGAAGGTGTTTGACGCCGTCGCCTCCGCCCCCGCCGCCAGGGGAGCCGCAGACGTCGCCGATGAAATCGGGATCAGCCGGCCGACGGCGCAGCGGTATCTCAGTGAACTGGAGCGCAAGGGCCTGGTGGAACTGCGGCTCACTTACGGCACCACGGGTCGGCCGCAGAACACCTACGTGCCGCAGAACCGCTAGCCCGGATCAGGGCCAACCGTCTCTGACCAGCGGCGCGGACTGGTGCTCGGGGCGTATTGGTGCTCGGGACGGCCTGTGCTGCCGTAGCGCAGGGCCACCTCCACCATCCTCTCCTCCCCCAGGGACGAGAGGTACCGTTGGGCGGGGACATGCCCACTGCCGCGGCGACCTCCGCCGCCGTCGCCGGCTGCGCCGAACGTGTCACCGCCTCCAGAACCGCCCGTTCGGTGACTGACCTCGGCCGTCCGGCGCCGTCGCCTCGGTGAAGTTGCCGCAAGGCACGTTCCACTGCCTCCTGATCCAGGGCGTTCTCCGTAGCCAGCAGGCGGCGGTAGCGGGCGTAGCCGCGCAGCCGCTCCGCGAGCAGCTCCGCGCCAAAGGGTTTGATGAGATAAGCCATCGCTCCGCGGCGGACCGCCTTGCGTGCGGACTCGGCATCGGCGGCCGCCGACAGCACGAAGGCGTCGACGTCCAGCCCGCGCAGGACATCCAGACCGTTCCGGTCCGGAAGGTATACGTCGATCAGCACCAGATCGGGCCGGTGCGTCTGGACCGCACGGACCGCTGCCTCGCCTCCACCCACGGGATCCAGCGCGGTGAATCCGGGCGCGGCTTCGACCTACGCGACATGAAGCCGCGCCACATGGATATCATCATCAACTATCAGCACACGCAGGTCATCAGGCATCCGCAGTTTCCTCCGGTTCCAGAGCGGCCCTTTCCAAGGCGTTTCCTTCCAAGGCGTCCTCGAGCCGCGCCGCAAAAACGACGCCCGGGCCGCCGTCGTGCCCCGCGGACAGCACCCAGACATCGCCGCCGCCCAGCCGCGCGATCTGCCGGGACAACGCCAGCCCCAGCCCCTCGCCGTGGCCCGTTCCCTGGACGCTGCCCGCGGGCAGCGCCGTCGTATATCCCTCCCGAAAGGCCAGCCCGGTATTCGGTATCCGGAGCCCGTTTCCGGAATCCGCCACGAACACGTGCGAGGCCGCGTCATCGCTGAGCAGCTCAACTTCCACCCAACGGTCCGTCCCGTCCCCCAGCACGTCCCCCAGCACGGCATTATCCACCAGGTTTCCGAGCACGGTGGTGACATTCTGCGCGTCCCGGAGCGGATGATGCAGCGCGGTCCCGTCCCCGATCCGCAACCGGACGCCCTTTTCGGCTGCCTGCGCGCTTTTGGCGCCCAGAAGATCGCGGCCACGATGCCGTCGGATTATGCCAACGCGGGTTCGGGCTTGTACGAGGAGTCCATCAATGACACCAAGACCATGTTCAACAAGGACGGCAAGATGGACGCGGACGGGGCCAAGAACGTCGTGAAGATCCTTGACCAGTACTCCACGAACGTCAAGGACAAGGGCTCCACGATCGACCTGTCCAAGACCTACACCACGGAGTTCGTGGACAAGGTCCCGGCCGAGTAGAACAAGTACGACGACGGCGGTCCCCTATCTTTCCGCGGCACCGCCGTCGCCGTCCGTTAACCCGGCGTGCCGACGTCCGTTTCTGAGCATGCCCGCGAACCCCGCTTGCCTAACTCCGACTGTTTCGGCGGCGGAGCCAGGCCGCCGGTGCCTCCACTCCGAAGGCCTCACCCGTACTGAAGTGCCGGTCCAACACCTCTGAGATCGGCCCGTCATCGACGATCCGACCGGCGGCCAGCAGCACCAAGCGCCCGCAGTGCCGATAGGCGAAGTCAAGGTCGTGCGTCACGACGACGACGGCGGCCCCGCCTGCCGCTTCGGCTCTGATGGCGTCGGCCAGGCGCCTCAGGCCGTCGCGGTCCATGGCTACGGTCGGCTCATCAAGGGCCAACACCGAGGGCCTTCGGGCCAGCACAGTTGCCAATGACACGAGCCGCTGCGCCGAGGCCGGCAGCTCGTAGGGGTGCTCCTGCGCCACGCCGCTCAGACCGCAACGCTCGAGAACGTCCCGAACGGTACCGCTATCGGCAGCGCGCTTCCCGTTGGCTGCGTCCATGCGGTTCCCGCCGCCGTCGTCCGCGTCTGCGTCCGCGTGACCGACCCCCGCCCCGGACAGTCCGAAGGCCACCTCGCGGGCGACGGACCTCTCGAACAGCTGGTCATGCGGATCCTGGAAGAGAAAGCCCACCTGGGCCGCCACCTCACCCACGGGCCTGCGGGCGATGTCAGCGCCCAGAATGTGGACGCTGCCCGTCCGCGGCCTGGCCAGTCCGTTCAGATGGCGCAGCAGGGACGACTTCCCGGCACCGTTGGCGCCGGCAATGGCCACCACTTCGCCCGGAAGAATCCGCAGATCGACATTATCCAGTGCCAGCATGGCGGTGTCCGCCGCGGCCCGGGTGCCAACGTCGACACGGCGGGCCCGGCGGAAGCGCCGGAACCAGCCTGCGCGCGGGCGGGACGCGCCGTTATGGCTGAAGACGACGCCCCGGACGTCCACTGCGGGCCGGTACCCGATGACTGACGCCGCAACGGTATCCACATGTCCGGTTTCCGCGTCTGCAAGACCGGTATCCGCGTCTGCAACACCGGCCACGGATGCTACCCTGTCTTCCGGCGGGCTGTCCAAGGGGTCTTCCAGCACGGGCAGTCGGACGGCCTCGGCCGAGGCGAGTACCGTGGAGCGGGGCCCGTTTGCCACCTGCCGGCCGCCGTCGAGCAACACGATCCTGCCAGCCAGCCGCCCGATGCCGCCGGTCTCCGGGGACAGCAGGACGATGCCCGTGCCACGGGCCAGCATGGATGCCACCAAGGATTCCACGGCGCGCCGTGCGACGGCATCCAGTCCGGCGGTGGGCTCATCCAGCACCAGCACCGCCGGGTGAAGGGCTACGGCTCCGGCAATAATGACCCGCCGCAGCTCGCCGCCCGAGAGTTCGGCGGGGCTGCGGTGCAGCAGCCCCTCCAGCCCCAGTGCGGCTGCCGTGTCGTGTACGCGCCGCACCATCAGCGTTTGTTCCATGCCGGCGTTTTCCAGTGCAAAGGCAATCTCCTCCGCCACGGTCTGCGCCACGGTGGACAGCTGGGCCGCAGGGTCCTGGCCGACGTAGGCCAGCTGGCGGTTCCACACGGCCGGATTGATGCGAGGATTGACACCGTCCGGCGTCGCCGTGGCAGCGGAAAACACCAGGTTCTCCCCCGCCACTTCGAATCGCGCGTTCAGCGTACCTCCATTGCGGCCGGGCAGAACGCCGGCCAGAATCCTCGCCAGGGTGGACTTCCCTGAACCGGAACCACCGGCCACCAGCACGCAGTTCCCGGGTTCAATGCTGAGGTCAATGCCGCGCAGTGCAGGTTTGTCCTCACCGGGATAGCGGAAGTCCGCAATGACGAGCCGCATTACCAGCCCCCGCCGGGCAGCCCGCCGGGCAGCAGTCCGGGCATCGCGACCGTCTGCAACGCCTGTGCCCGCAGCGCCGGCACATACCAGAGCAGCAGGAACAGCAGCATCGACACCAGCGCGGCCCAGCGGAACACCCGCTGGGCGCCGGAGTCAGGCACCTCCCGGTAACTGGTGCGCACGCCGCGGCCGCCGAAGCCGCGGGCTTCCAGAGCGTGTGCCCGGCTACCCGACTCGTGCAGCAGGGCCAGTACCAGCGGGACCGCCTGCTGGCGTACGGCACGGATCCGTCCCCCCAGCCCGGCGCCGGCGACCAGGCCGCGGGCCTCCTGGGCCTGGCCGATCCGGTGGGCCCGGGACATAACGGACGGGGCAATCGTCAAGGTGGAGCAAAGCACGAAGCCCAACTGCGGCGGCACACGGTAGCGGGTGAGCAGAGCCATCAGGTCCGCGGGGCAGACGCTGAAGGAAAAAGCCAAAAAAACCACCACAGCCACAGCTGTCCGCAGCCCAACGTCCGCGGCGAACAACAGTCCCTCCGAGGTCATGCGGGCCGGTCCCCACTCCCACAGGACTGTGCGGCCCTCGTGGAAAAACAATCCGTGGGTCAGCAGCAGGGACAGCCAGAAGGGAATCATGATGACCGCGGCCGCCGGCAGCACCCGCCGGCCCAGCCCGTGCAACTGCGGCAGCACGGCGGGCAGCACGGCGAGCACCAGCAGCACCGCAGCGGAAACCGTCCAGCTGTTGACCGCCGTCGTCGTAATAGCGATCACCGCGGCGGCCGTCAGCTGTGTCAGCGGGCTCAGCGGGCGGGCCGAGGCCCGCAGTTCGGATGCCAAGGAACCTAGGAACGCTTCCGGGCCGCCAGCACGCGGTGGCGCCGAATGAACGGGAACTGCAAAGTGGTGCGGCGTGGCAGGGCATAAACCAGCAGCGCCACGACGCTGAAGACGATCGCCTTATCCATCGGATCCGACAGCAGCGCCTGCTTGGTGATGGCGCTCAGGAGCGAGTCCCCCATCGCCCGGAAGGCGCTCACAACGGCCCCCGTCGCAATGCCGGAGGTCCCCCCATAGACGAACGCCGCGATCGGCGCCGAGAAGACGCCGGCAAAGATTCCGGTGATGAAGCCGGCAACCGGGGCAAGATAGAACCGCCGGAACAGGCCATAGCGTGCCGCAAGTCCGGCCAGGAATCCGATCAGCGCAGCACCGGCCGCGAACGGCAGGACGGTGGGGTTGAACAGGGACCAGACGATGCCGCTGAGCGCACCCGTTGCCGCGCCGGCCGCTGGACCGGCGAGCACCGCGATCAGCACTGTGCCGATGGAATCGAGGTAGAACGGCACCAGCGTGCTCCCGATGAACTGGCCAAGGACGATGTTAAGCACCAGGGCTACAGGGATCAGCACCAGCGTCGAGGTGGGAACGGTTGGGAGAACGCCGGCAATCAGCAGCACGGCGCCAAGCAGGAAGCCGGACAACGCCAGCAATGTGGAGCCGCTGGAGAGGCCGTTAGTAATGTCCGTCGGCTGGGCCAGCACTAAGTAGATGTAGGTTGCGGCAATGGCCGCACCGCCCAGGATTTCCAGCAGGCGGCGGTTGCGGCCGGCCGCCTGTCCAGAGGCGGGCAGGGTCAATGAGGAGGAGGAGGACATCAGGAATCCTTGAGAGTACGGAAACGGTCCGCCTATGTCACCTTGGCGCAGTTAACCATTCTAGCCGCTCGGGCTCGCCCGCGACCCCAACATCCCAGCCTTCCGTCCCCGCTGACGGCTGGGCGATCCGACAGGTGGTCATGGTCGGTGATTGTTCTGCGTGGCCGGCCCGTAGAGTTCCCGGGCCAGCCCGCCGACCGACCCGATCAGCTCCCCAAAACACTGCTCCGGGTCATTGTCCACCACAATCCGGGCGTTCGGCGCCTTACCCCAGATACCGCGGAAGTCCGCAACCGTGGTGCCCACCAGCAGCGGCGAGGAGGTTTCGACGTCGACCGTTGCCAGCCGTGTCCGATACGGGGTGCGTTCCGCGGCCACCGCGGCCGCAAACGCGTCGTGCATGTGCGCAATGTAACCCTGGTCGTAGAGCCGGTGGAACTCCATATAGAAACGGATGGCGTCCGAGAGGCAGGCCACCAGCGGGTTGTCCGAGCTGCTGCGCTGACCTTCCGGCTGCCCCGGCAGCACCAGCTCCGGGTGTGCTCCCGCAACCTCCGCCAGCCGTGCCAGGTGCTCCGGCCGCATTTCGATCCGTTCCGTGGTTTCCAGCGCACAGACAATGGGCAGCCGGTCCTCCGGCAGCCCCGTGTAGGCCTCGAAAACCTCCCGGGCGGCGTGCGGATCCACCGAAACGTTCCACTCGGCGGTGGGCGTGGTGTTGCCCTGGTAGTAGAAGCAGCCGCCCATGATCACCAGCCCCTTGAGCAGACGCGGGAGCTCCGGTTCACGCCGCAGCGCCAATGCGAAGTTGGTCAGCGGGCCGGTGATCAGGCCGGTGATCTCTCCCGGATGAGCCCTGACATGATCCACCCAAACGTCGACGGCGTGGCGCCGCGAAATATGCTGCGCCGGCTGCGGCAGGGCCGCGTATCCGATGCCCTGCGGGCCGTGGGTCTCCTCGGTGGTGACCAGCGGGATCTCCAGCGGCACCTCAGCACCGATCGCTACCTCGATTCCGGCCCGGCCGCAGAGTTCCAGCAGGGAAAGATTGTTCAGGGCCACCTGGCGGGCACCGACATTGCCCGCCGTACAGGTGATCGCCTGCACCTGCACTCCCGGCTGGGACAGCAGGTACACCAGCGCCACAGCGTCGTCGATGCCGGTGTCCATGTCGGCCAGGATCCGGTTCACTAAAACAGCGCTACCGTGGGCGTGCGCGGGAAAATGACGTCCAGCTCCGCAAGGTCATCGGCCGACGGCGTCCAGCAGACCGCCGCCGCATTGGCCCGGACCTGCTCGATCTTCGTCGCACCCGCGATGACGCTGCTGATGGAGGGCTGCGCCGCAAGCCAGGAAAACGCCACCTGCACCTCGGTCAGTTCCCGCGCCGCGGCGAACGTGCCAAACCGGCTCAACTGCTCCCAGTCCGCCTGCTCCAGCAGGTTGGTGCGCGAATGGGTGAGCCGACTGCCTTCGGGTGCACTGCCCTTGCCGTACTTCCCGGTGAGCAGCCCATTGGCGAGGGGGAAATACGGCAGCAGCCCAAGGCCGTATGCCTCCGCTGCCGGAGTGACCTCGAGCTCCGCGCGCCGGTCCAGCAGATTGTAGTGATTCTGCGAGGAGATGAACGGCGTGCAGCCGCGGACCCGGGCCGTGAACTCTGCCTCGGCGATCTGCCAGCCGGCGCGGTTGGAATGCCCGATGTAGCGGATTTTCCCTGAGGTGACCAGATCATCGAGCGCCGCCAGCGTCTCGTCAATGGGCGTCAGCGGATCCGGCGTGTGGAACTGGTAGAGGTCGATCCAGTCCGTCCCGAGCCGGCGCAGCGATGCTTCCGCCGCCCGGACGATGTAACGGCGTGAACCGCGGCGCCCCCAATCCGCGCCGTTGACGCCCTTCATGTCCATGCCAAACTTCGTGGCGACAATGACGTCGTCGCGCTTGCCGCCGAGGGCTTTACCGAGCATTTCCTCGCTCAGGCCCGGTGCCATGCCGTACGTATCGGCCACGTCAAAGAGCGTGATGCCCTCGTCAATCGCGACGCCGATCACCGCGTTGGTCCCTTCCTGCGTCTGGGTCGCAGTCCCGGTGCGGCCCAGGTTATTGCAGCCGAGGCCGACGACGGAAACGGTGAGTCCGGAGGTGCCAAGCTGTCGATATTCAGTCATTCGTCCAGCCTACCTGCGCAGCCTGACAGCGCAGAGTCTCCGGGGGAGCGCCAAAGGCCGGTGAGCTGGAGGGATGCCCTGGAAATTTCCGCGGCATCCGCCCATATCGCCGGCAAATCGTCCGAGGCACCGGCTACAGGGTGAAGGTGGCACCCTTCTTCAGCCCGTGTTTGCCCCTGATCTCGTCGAGGTGACCGTAGGGGGCCACTCCGATGCTCAGCTTGGTGACGTCCAGATCGGACTCGCGCGCGCAAATTTTGATGCCCGCGACGGCTTTGGCAGCATCCGGAGCCACCGTGAAGATATTGAGCTTCCCTGCCCCGAACTCGCTGCGGTCGACGACGCCGATGCCCCGCCAGGCGAAGAATGACGTAATGCTGCTGGTGGCCTTGCGCTCGAGATACCGATCCCGTTCCGTCCCCTCCACGGACTTCAAGGCGAACTGGGCGATGACCCAGTACTGCTCCTCCAGCGGAATGACCCGGAACCCGTCCTCGATCGCATGGGTCTCGAAGGCTGCCAGCAGCGCCGCACCGGCGTCGGACGTCTCCGCGGGCGATTCCTTGGTCGCGCTTTGATGCCCGACGGCTCCTGCGTTGACCACGAAGACCCCATCCTCGGCGTCGCGCCATGCTTCACGGAATTCCAGCACGCCGCCGTCGGTCTTCTTGTACATTCTGATAATGCTCATGCCCGCCCGTTCTCAAACCATTTGGTGTCCGTGCCGTCAAACGGCCCCTGCCGCGCCGTCACGGCCGCAAGGATGCGGTCGCATTCGGACCGTATTCCGGTAATGACCTCCGCCGGGTAGCCCATGGCCACCTGGTGTTCGGCAAATTCATCCTCGTCATCGACAAACGCTCCGTGTGCCCGCCTCCGGATGACGTCGAGGTCCATGTCGATCAGATGGAACTCAAACACGTGCGGCCGGATCAGGTTCCAGCCGGGGTCCACAGCAAGATCGACATACAGCTCGGTGCCGTCCGGATGCCGTTCATCAAAGAACGTGGCCACGTAACTGCCGCTGCGCGGAATGAGCAGGACCGCGTCGGACGCGGTATAGAGCGCGGCCCCGGGCCGGGAAATGAATTCGTTGCTGCCCTGGAAAATCCACCAGCCATACTGGTCCTCACCCAAATACCGGCCGGGCACCACCCAGTGCGGCTTCGCATTCCATTTCCGGTTCCGCGCCACCACCAGATCCCCGGGTTCGATGCCTTCCGGCCGGCTCACAGCTGTGGAAGCTGCCCGGTGTGCGGGGCCTCCTGGCCGGGCATCGGACGGGCAAACGGAACCTTGGTGCCCAGCACTTGGGCGACGACGTCCTGTGCCACGCGCTGAGCGGTCAGCCCGACGCGCTCCAGCACCTGCGACCGGCTGCCGTGATCGAGGAATTCGACCGGCAGGCCCACCTCGTTCAGTGCGGTGTCAACGCCAGCCGCGCGCAGTTCCTGGCGGATGCGCGAGCCAATGCCGCCAGCCCGGACGCCGTCTTCAATCACGACGACGATGCGGTGCTGTGCCGCCAACGAGACGACGGAGGGCGGTACCGGCAGTACCCAGCGGGGATCGATAACCGTGGAGCTGATTCCCTGCGCGCCGAGCCGGTTGCAGACGTTCAAAGCCATTTCACTCATCGCCCCGACGCTGACGATCAGCACGTCGTTGTCCGTCGATCCGGCCGGGCGCCGCGCCAGTACGTCCACACCGTCGTCGAGCCTTTCAATGGCCTCGCTCTCGGCGCCGACATTACCCTTGGAATACCGGATGACTGTCGGGGCATCGGAAACGGCCACGGCTTCGCGCAGTTCTTCCCGCAGCCGGGAGGCATCGCGGGGGGCGGCGAGGTGCAGTCCCGGGACGATCTGCAGCATGGACAGGTCCCACATGCCATGGTGGCTGGCGCCGTCCGGGCCGGTCACTCCGGCGCGGTCCAGCACAACGGTGACGCCGGCTTTGTGCAGCGCAACGTCCATCAGCAGCTGGTCAAAGGCGCGGTTCAGGAACGTGGCGTACATCGCGACGACGGGATGCAGGCCACCGAACGCCATGCCCGCGGCGCTGGTGAGGGCATGCTGTTCGGCGATGCCGACGTCGAAAACCCGGTCCGGATGCCGCTCGGCGAACTTGTGCAGGCCGACGGGGATCAGCATGGCGCCGGTGATGCCAACGATGTCCGGGCGTTCATCGGCGATGTCGGCGATTTCGTCCGCGAAAACGCCTGTCCAGGACCTGCCGCTGGTCCCGCCGACGGGCTCGCCCGTTTCGGGATCAATGACTCCGACGGCATGGAACTGATCCGCTTCGTGTGCCCGGGCCGGGGCGAAGCCGTGGCCCTTTTCAGTAATCGCGTGGACAATGACGGGACCGCCGAAGTTCTTCGCCGCGGTCAGTGCCGCTTCCATGGCTTTTTCATCATGTCCGTTGACGGGCCCGATGTATTTGAGCCCCAGGTTGTCGAACAGCCCCTGCGGCGCCCACCAGTCCTTGATGCCGGTTTTCGCCGCGTGCAGGCTCTTGTACACGAACTGTCCGGCCAGGTTTCCGCTTTGCAGCTTCTGCTTGGCCCAGGACATGGTGTCCTCGTACTTGGGATGTGTGCGGACATGGTCGATGGCCGGGCGCATGGAGGCCAAATAGTCGGCGAGGCCGCCGACGGTGGGTGCGTAGGAGCGGCCGTTGTCATTAACGACGACGACGACGCGGCGTCGTTTGTCCGCGGCAATGTTGTTCAGGGCTTCCCAGGTCATTCCGCCGGTCAGCGCGCCATCGCCGACGACGGCGACGACGTAGCGCTCTCCTTCTCCGGTGAGCTGGCGGGCACGGGAGATGCCGTCCGCCCAGGAGAGCGAGGACGACGCGTGGGAGCTTTCCACGATGTCGTGGACCGATTCCGCTCGGGACGGGTACCCGGAGAGCCCGCCTTGCTGTCGGAGCGTGGAGAAGTCCTGCCGGCCGGTGACCAGCTTATGCACATAGGACTGGTGCCCGGTGTCAAAAACGATGCTGTCCCGTGGAGAATCGAATACCCGGTGGATGGCGAGCGTCAGTTCGACGACGCCGAGATTGGGCCCGAGGTGGCCGCCGGTTGCGGACACATTGGTGATCAGGAAGCTGCGGATCTCCTCCGCCAACTGATCCATTTGCGCGCCGTTGAGTTTGCTCAGGTCAGCCGGGTGCCGGATCGTCTCTAAAAGTCCCATAGGTCCTCTCCTAGGATCGACCATTTGTCGACTAATTCTAGCGCCTGTATGCGGCCGGTCATGCCCCCGCGCACGGCGCGGGCCCCGGTCCGGACGGCAATCCGTCCGGACCGGGGCCCGCATATTCAGCCCGACAAGCTTCATCGGCGCGGCATAGGGCAGGATCAGTTCGTGGCTGAGATCTGACGCAGCACGTACTGCAGGATGCCGCCGTTACGGTAGTAATCGGCTTCGCCTGGCGTGTCGATGCGCAGCACGGCGTCAAAGGACGTATCCGTGCCGTCTTCTGCCGTGGCCGTGACCTTGAGCGTCTTCGGTGTGCTGCCTTCGTTCAGGGCGGTGACCCCTGAAACGGAGAATACCTCGGTGCCGGTCAATCTCAGCGACTGGGCATTTTGGCCGGCCGGATACTGCAGCGGCAGGACCCCCATGCCGATTAGATTGGAGCGGTGGATGCGCTCGTAGCTCTCGGCGACGACCGCCCTGACCCCCAGCAGCGCGGTGCCCTTGGCGGCCCAGTCGCGTGAGGAACCGGAGCCGTATTCCTTGCCGGCCAGAACCACCAGCGGGATCCCGGCAGCCTGGTAGTTGACCGAGGCATCGTACACGCGGGCCTGCGGCGCATCGGCTTGGCTGAAGTCGCGGGTGAAACCGCCCTCGACGCCGGCGCCGTTGTTTTCGGCCGCGAGCAGTTGGTTCCTGATCCGGATGTTGGCGAACGTTCCGCGGATCATGACCTCGTGGTTTCCGCGGCGGGAACCGTAGGAGTTGAAGTCCTTCCGCTCCACCCCATGGGCCAGCAGATACTGGCCCGCCGGCGTGTCCGACTTGAAGGAACCGGCCGGGGAGATGTGGTCCGTGGTGACGGAATCCCCCAACATCAGCAGGACGCGTGCACCGGCAATGTCCTCGACCGGGTCCGGCTGGGCCTTCATGCCCTCGAAGTAGGGGGGCTTGCGGACATAGGTGGAGTCCTCCGCCCAGGCGAAGGTGTCACCCTTGGGCGTGTCGAGGGACTGCCAGCGCTCGTCGCCCTCGAAGATCGTGGCGTAGGACTTCGTGAACATGTCCTTGTCAATCGACGCGTCCATGACCTGCTGGACCTCCGTCGGGTTCGGCCAGATGTCCTTCAGAAAGACGTCGTTGCCGTTCTCATCCTGGCCCAACGGGTCCTCGTCGAAGTCGAAGTCCATCGACCCGGCCAGGGCATAGGCGATCACCAGCGGCGGCGAGGCCAGGTAATTCATCTTCACGTCCGGATTGATGCGGCCTTCGAAGTTGCGGTTACCGGAAAGGACGGCCGTGACGGCCAGGTCGTGCTCGGCGATCGCTGCGGAGATTTCTTCCTCCAGCGGGCCGGAGTTACCGATGCAGGTGGCACAGCCGTAGCCGACGGTGTAGAACCCGAGCTTTTCCAGGTACGGGATCAAGCCGGACTTTTCGTAGTAGTCGGTGACAACCTTGGACCCGGGAGCAACCGAGGTCTTCACCCACGGCTTCGAAGCCAGGCCCTTGTTGACGGCGTTGCGGGCCAGCACCGCGGCGGCCAGCATGACCGATGGGTTGGAGGTGTTGGTGCAGGAGGTGATGGAGGCGATGCTCACGGCCCCGTGGTCGAGCTCGAATTCGCGGCCATCGGCCATCCGCACCTGGACCGGTTCACTGACGCGTCCGGCCGCGCCATGGGCCGCCGAGTACTTCGGCGGCTCGCGGTCCGTGTCGGTGACCTTGGTGTCCGGCTGCGTGAACGACGGCGGATCCGAGGCCGGGAAGCTCTCCTCCAGCGACTCGTCGACCGTCCCCGCGTCGGCCTCGTGGGCGACGTAGTTCAGGATGTCGTTGCGGAACTCGTCCTTGGCGTTGGTCAGTTCGATGCGGTCCTGCGGGCGCTTTGGTCCGGCAATGGAGGAAACCACCGTGGACAGGTCCAATTCGAGGTATTCGGAGAACTTAATGTCGATGGACGGATCGTGCCACAGACCTTGTTCCTTGGCATAGGCCTCGACCAGCGCCAGCTGATCGTCACTGCGACCGGTCAGGCGCAGGTAGTCCATGGTGACCTGATCAATCGGGAACATTGCCGCAGTGGAGCCGAATTCCGGGCTCATATTGCCAATCGTGGCACGGTTGGCCAGCGGCACCGCGGCAACGCCTTCGCCGTAGAATTCGACAAACTTTCCGACCACACCGTGGTTACGGAGCATCTCGGTGATGGTCAGCACCACATCGGTCGCGGTGGCACCGGCGGGGATCAAACCGGTCAGCTTGAACCCGACGACGCGGGGAATCAGCATGGAGACGGACTGGCCGAGCATGGCGGCCTCCGCCTCGATGCCGCCGACGCCCCAACCGAGCACGCCCAGGCCGTTGACCATGGTGGTGTGCGAGTCCGTGCCGACGCAGGTGTCCGGGTAGGCGCGCAAAGTCTTTACGCCGTCGACCTCCATCGTGCGGGTCATGACGGTGCGGGCCAGGTACTCGATGTTGACCTGGTGGACGATGCCCATGCCCGGGGGGACAACCTTGAAGTCATCAAAAGCCGTCTGGCCCCAGCGCAGGAACTGGTAACGCTCACCGTTGCGCTGGTACTCGATGTCCATATTGCGTTCGACGGCGTCAGCGGAACCAAACACATCGATCTGCACCGAGTGGTCAATCACCATTTCGGCCGGAGCGAGCGGGTTGACCCGGGTGGGATCCCCACCGAGTTCCTTGACGGCCTCGCGCATGGTGGCCAGGTCAACGATGCAGGGAACCCCGGTGAAGTCCTGCATGATCACGCGGGCCGGCGTGAACTGAATCTCCGTATCGGGCTGCGCGTCCGGGTTCCAGCCGGCGAGGGCGCGCACGTGGTCCGCGGTGATATTGGCACCGTCCTCGGTGCGCAGCAAATTCTCCAGCAATATTTTAAGGCTGTACGGAAGGCGTTGTGCGCCTTCTACCGAATTCAACCGGAAAATCTCGTATTCGGTCCCGGCTACGTCTAGTACGCCTTTGGAACCAAAACTGTCCACATTCGTCATCGTTGGACTCCTCTCGCCACAGCTTTTATCTTTGCCACGCGGCGCCTGACCCGCTAGTTAGGAGGTCCTTACTCGCGCTCGGACACGGCTCCCCGTTTTTTCAGGAACCGGTACAAGAATTCGATCGCCGTGCAGCCCAGTACTACTACTCCCATCGTAGCCGCCAGCAGCCGGCCGCCTGGAATCTGCAGGGCGAAGACGGCCCGCCCGAAGGGAACTGCAAGGATCAGGGCCAGCACCAGGATCAGGGCCACCAGCAGCAGCGCCCGCCACTTATCGAACGGCCGGGCCAGTGCCGAGAGCACCCACAGGGCCACCAGCAGGACCGTGACCGTTGTCGCCGTCTGGCCGGCCTGGACCTGGGCCCCGGGATCAAGCGCCGGGTCCGCGAAGGCGCGTGAGTAGCCGTACACCGACAGGATGCACGCACTGATGATCACTCCCGCGGGGACGGAAAACATCAGGCAGCGCCGCAGGAACCCTGGTTGGTAGCGGCGCTTATTGGGCAGCAGCGCCAGGAAGAACGCCGGGATGCCGATCGTGAGCGAACTGACGATGGAAAGCTGACGGGGCAGGAAGGGGTACTGCCACAGCAGCAGTCCGATCACCAGCGAAATGATCACCGCGTAGGCGGTCTTGGTGAGGAACAGATTAGCGACCCGTTCGACGTTCGCAATCACCCGCCGGCCTTCGGCCACCACCGACGGCATCCGGGAAAACTGTCCATCCAGCAGCACCAACCGGGACACCGCCTTCGTCGCGGCGGCACCGGAACCCATGGCGATGCCGATGTCGGCGCTCTTGAGCGCCAGGGCGTCATTGACGCCGTCGCCGGTCATCGCGACCACATACCCCCGCCCCTGCAGGGCCAGCACAATGGATTTTTTCTGTTCCGGGGACACCCGTCCCAGCACGTGCTCGCGCTCCAGCACCTCCCCCATGGCCGCCACATCATCGGGAAGCCCGCGGGCGTCGTACCCGTGCTGCGCATCCGAAAAGCCCACGGCACGGGCCACCGCCGCAACGGTGCGGGGATTATCGCCGGAGATAATGCGCAACGCAACGCCCTGTTCGCGGAAGTAGGACAGCGTTTCAGCAGCGTCGGAGCGGATCTTCTCCCGAAAGGTGAGCAGCGCCACCGGGGTGAGGGTACCCGGCAACACGCCCGCGGAGACCTGTTCGACGGCGAAAGGTGACGGGGTGTGCGCCAGCAGCAGAGCGCGCAGACCCTGGGCGGCGAGCTGCGCCGCGTGCTCCAGCGCCTGCGCGTGGCCAGGAGCCTGCGCGTCCAACAGCATCTCCGGTGCGCCGAAGAACCAGCCGGCGCCCGAACCGACCGGCCTCCCGTCGTCGGGAGCGCTGATACCGCCGGCAGCGCTGACACCGCCGGGAGAACCATCGAATCCCACGGCACTGTACTTGCGGACGCTGTTGAACGGGACCACCCGCGCGGGCGATCCGGCGGGCGTGCGGACAAATTCGGGCCGCAGCGCGGCGGCGGTGGCATTGGCGTTGTCATCCGAGCCGAAATAGCCGAGGGCCTCTTCCCAGCCCGGCGGCGGGGCATCGCCGAGCAAATGCCGGCCCTCGAGGACGATCAGCCCCTCCGTCAGCGTTCCGGTTTTGTCCAGGCAAACCATGTCCACGCGGGCCAGACCCTCAACCGCGGGCAGTTCCTGCACCAGCACTTGCCGCCGGGCCAGCGTCACCGCCGCCAGCGCGAAGGAAATACTCGTCAGCAGCACCAGCCCTTCCGGAATCATGGCCACAATGCTGGCCACCGCGCTGACCACCGCACTTTTCCATTCTCCGGAGGCCAGCGCCGGGCCCCAGCCGCCGCGGGCCTGGATCTGGCCGTTGATCACCAGCAGTACAATCGGAATCAACGCCCAGCTGATGTACACAATAATGCGGTTGATCGCGTTGCGGATTTCCGAGTTGACCAGCGAAAAACGCTTCGCCTCCGCCGTCAGCTTGCTGGCATAGGACTCCGCTCCGGCCCGGATCACCCGCGCCGTCCCGGACCCGGCCACGACGGACGAGCCGGAGAGGACCTCGTCCCCGGCGTTCTTGACGACTGCATCCGCTTCCCCGCTGAGCAGGGATTCATCGACGTCAAGACCCTCCGCAGTGAGCACGAGCGCATCGGCCGGGACCTGATCCCCTGCCCGCAGCACCAGCACGTCGTCGTGCAGCACGGCACCCACGCTAAGCTCCAGCACCGTATCGGCCCGCAGCACATGGGCCTTGGGCGCGTGCAGGACCGCCAGCCGGTCCAGCGTGCGTTTGGCCCGGAATTCCTGGACCACACCGATGGCTGTGTTGGCGACGACGATGAAACCGAAGAGCGCGTCGCGCGGGTCCCCCACCAGTAGGACGATCACCAGGCACGCGCCCAGCACACCGTTAAAGAGGGTGAAAAGGTTCGCCCGCAGAATCTGCCAGATGCTCCTGCTGCCCTCGTGCGGCACGGCATTGGTCAGCCCGGCGGCGGTCCGCTCCTGGATCTGAGCGGCATCCAGCCCGTGCTCCGCCAGCGCGGCCTCGTTCAGCGGCCGCAGTGCTCCGCGGGCCAGCGCCAGGGCGGCCAGATGTGCAGCGGCGCGCGCCGACGGGCCCGCCGTGAGAGGGGTGGATTTCGTCGCCCCCGGCTTCGCCGACGCCCCCGGCTTCGCCGACGGACCCGGCTTCGCCGACGGACCCGGCTTCGCCGCGGGCGCTGGCGTCAAGAACCGGCTCCCGGCGTGAGCAGGGCAACTGTCTCCAGATGATGCGTGTGCGGGTACAGGTCGAAGGCCCGCAGCTTCGACAGGTTCCAGCCGGCCGCCCGGAAGTAGCCGACATCCCGGGCGAATGACGCCGGGTCACAAGAAACGTAGACGACGGCGCGGGGAGCCAAAGCGATCAGCTGGCGCACCACCGTTTTACCGGCTCCGGCCCGCGGCGGATCCAGTACGACGGCGTCAAACCGGCTGTTGGGCTGACCACGCCTCGCCTGCAGCACCCGCTCCACCCGGTCGCGCTGGATCTCCACGTGGGCCGCCGCATGCAGGTTTTTGCGGGCGTCCTTGCTGGTGCTTACTGATCCTTCCACGGACAGTACCGAGCCGGAAGGCCCTACTGCATCGGCCAATGAGGCGGTAAACAGCCCCGCGCCGGCGTACAGATCGGCCACGGCGGCGCCGGGGAATAGATACCCCGTCTTACCTCGCCCGTCCGGCCTACCTGACGCGTCCGCACCGTCCGTTCCGCCGCGGCCCCCCGCGCTGCCGGCCCCGTCTGCCTCGCCCGTGAGGAAGTCCATCGCCGCCCCGGTAAGCACCTCCGGCGCGCGTCTGTGGATCTGCCAGAAGCCGCCGCCGCTGACGCGGAATTCATGCCCGGCAGCAGATTCCGAGACCCAGCCTCGGCCGTTGACGGGTGTGAGGGCTCCGCTCCCCGGTTCCCAGCCCGCGACGGAGACGGCCGAGCCGGTGGCCGCTGCCGGTCCAGCCACGGAGTCCGGCGCATCCGCAGCTCGCGCTGCTGCTCCCGCTCCTGTTCCCTGTGTTCCCTGTGTTCCCTGTGTTCCCGCTGTGCCCGGCGATCCCGGCGCATGGTGCTGAAGCTGCGATGCGATGCGCTTCAGGGCCAGTCCCCTGGCCTTGGCGGAGAGCTGCGGATCAGTGGCCAACAGCACCAGCGGCGCCGAGCCATTGGCCGGTGCCGAAACCTCGATGCGGACAATGCCTGACAGATCGATTTCCCACAGGCGCAGGGCATTGATGTCCACAGAGGCCAGCGGCATTTCACGGACCGGCAGGACAGCCTCCGAGCGGTGGGCGTGCATGCCGAGCCGGCCGGGAGCCACGGGGACGGCAGAGCCAGCGACCGCAGGGCCCGACACGGCAGAGCCGCTGTCAGTGGTCCCTGTCACAGCAAAGCCGGCGCGCGTCCGCCAGCCCAGGCCAGCACCATGGGCGTCAGCACCGCCAGAGGCAGGCCTGTCGGAATCAACATCCTCGACACCCGCGGTCAGCAGCGCCGACCCGGAACTTTCGCTGCGCGCGGCGCGCTCCCCGTCTGCACCACCGGTTCCGCCGGTTCCGCCGCCAGCTCTCGCGCCGGTTCGGTCGCCCGTTCCAATACCGAGGTCAATGCCAGCAAGCCGCCGCAGCTGCTCGGCCAACACGTCCGCCTTGAGCCGGCGCTGACGTTCACGGCTGATGTGCCCGAACTCGGCCCCGCCGACGGGCAACCGCCCGGCGGCCGCCGCCTTGAGGGCGTCGGCTTCGGCCCAGAAGTGCGGAACCCGGTCCGCGGACGCTTCCAGCACGTCGGTGACATCCGCGCGCCAAAATGATGCGTCGTCGTCGTGCTCGGTCAACGCAACCCGCACCACTTCGCCCGGAATGCCGTGCCGGACAAATATCACCCGACCCTCGTGCCGGGCCACGCAATGGCCCCCGTGCGCCACCGGACCCAAGGTGAGGGTCAGCGTCTGCAGATTATTCACCGGTCGTGCTCCTGGCATCAGTGTAAGTCCTGAAATTTCTGTGAGTCTTCGGAGGATTTCAGCTGCCACGGCACGCTGGCCACCATCACGCCCGGCTGGAAATGCAGCCGCGTCTTGATCCGCAGCGCCGTCTGGTTATGCACCAGCTGCTCCCACCATTTACCCACCACATATTCCGGGATGTACACCACGATCAGATCACGCGGGGAATCCCGGCGCATGGTGGTGATGTAGTCCATGATTGGCGTAATGGTTTCACGGTATGGGCTGGCCAGCACCGTCAGCGGTACCGGAATGGCCAACTTTTCCCAGTCCTGGATCGTCTGCTCGGTCTCCACCGGGTCCAGATCCACCGTGATGGCGTCGAGCCGGGAGGGACGCGACGCCCGCGCATACGCCAGCGCCCGCAGCACCGGTTTGCGCACATGCGACACCAACAGCACCGCGTGCACCCGAGACGGCAGGGCCCGGGGCGAGGAATCCTCGTCCACGGCCAGCTCCTTGGCCACTCTCTCGTAGTGCATCCGTATGCTCAGCATGATCATGAACAGGAAGAACATGGCCAGCAGTGCGATCCACGCGCCCTGCTCAAATTTGGTGATCAGCACAATGATCAGCACCGTCAGCGTCATCAGGAAGCCGACGCCGTTGATCACCCTCGACCTCAGCATCCGCACTCGTGAGACTTTGTCATTGACCGTGCGCAACAGTCTCGTCCAGTGCCGGACCATGCCTATCTGGCTGGCGGTGAAGGAGATGAACACTCCTACGATGTAGAGCTGAATAAGTTTGGTCACGTCGGCGTCGAAGGCGATGATCAGCACCAGCGCGCCCACGGCCAGGGCGATGACGCCGTTGCTGAACGCGAGCCTGTCACCGCGGGTGCGCAGCTGCCGAGGCAGATAACCGTCCTGGGCCAGGATCGAGGCCAGCACCGGAAAGCCATTGAACGCGGTATTGGACGCAAAGACCAGGATGACGCCGGTGGCGGCCACAATGATGAAGAACAGAATGGAACCTGTGCCAAAGACCGTGCCGGCGATCTGGCTGATGACGGGGTTCTGCACGTAACCGTCCGGCAGAGCCTGGCCATTGAGCCTGAATTCACTCGCCGGATCCTGCGCCATCTGGACTCCGGTTGTCCTAGCGAGGTACAGGATGCCGGCGATCATTGCGGCGGCGATCGCTCCCAGCAGCAACAGCGTGGTAGCAGCATTCTTGCTCTTAGGCTTCTGAAAATTTGGCACACCGTTGCTTATGGCCTCCACACCCGTCAATGCAGCGGCGCCCGACGAGAATGCCCGCAACAGCAGGAATCCCCCGGCCAGTCCCACCAGTCCGTTTTCGAAATCCGACTGCGGAACAATATCGAAAGCGGCCGACGGCGCCCGTCCCAGGTTTCCGGTCACCGCCTCGATCAGCCCCGTCACCGTCATCCCGAGAATACAGAAGATGAAGATATAGGTGGGGACGGCAAAAACGCTGCCGGCTTCCTTGATTCCACGCAGATTCACCAGAGCCAGCAGCACCACTCCGATCGTCGCCACCAAGGCCTGGGTCCCGTGCATCCCGGGAACCGCCGTGGCCAGGTAATTGGCTGCGGAAGACATGGATACCGCAACGGTCAGGACGTAGTCCACGAGCAGCGCGGAAGCGACCGTCAGGCCCGCGGTCTTGCCGAGATTAACATTGGCGATCTCATAGTCCCCGCCGCCGGAGGGATACGCATGCACATTCTGCCGGTAGGACGCGACGACGGTCAGCAGCACTATCATCACCGCAATGCCCACCCACGGCGCCAAGGTGACAGCCGCTGCGCCGGCCAGGGCCAGGGTCAACAGGATTTCGTCCGGGGCATAGGCCACGGAGGAGAGCGCGTCAGAGGCATAAACCGGCAGCGCGATCCGCTTCGGCAGGAGCGTGTGGGCAAGACTGTCGTTCCGGAAGGGACGACCGACCAGCACCCGCTTAAATGCGTTGAAAAAAGTCAGCACGGTTCTACCTTTGAGGCTCATATGCGGCCAAGGCAGGGACCAGCCTTGGCGTCAGTATCAACGCCACTTTACGGCACGGCCAGCGCGAAGGCTCCGGCAGGACTGACAAGTTACCCGCGCCGGTGGGCACGAGTTGGTCAGCGTGTATCGGGCAGCGGATAATGTCCACGAACGAGTTCACCATCCGCGTGGCAAAGAACGTCACGGAACAAGCACCTTGAGGAGGGCCAATGGCGCATTTCGTGATCATGGGCTGTGGCCGGGTCGGCGCCACGTTGGCGCATACGCTGGAGGACGCCGGACATTCGGTGGCCATTATCGATCAGGACGACCGTGCCTTCCGCCGGTTAAGGACGGGCTTTGCCGGCCGCAAGGTCACCGGCGTCGGCTTTGACCGGGAAACACTCAAGCAGGCGGACATCGAAAACGCTTACGCCTTCGCCGCTGTTTCCAGTGGTGATAATTCCAATGTGCTGGCCACACGCGTGGCACGGGAGACCTTCCACGTGGAGCACGTCGTCGCCCGCATCTATGATCCGGGCCGCGCGGAGATCTACCAGCGTCTTGGCATTCCCACCGTCGCAGCCGTGCGCTGGAGCGCGGACCAGGTGCTCCGAAGGATTCTGCCGGAGGCCACCATCAGCGGGGACTTCCGCGAGCCGTCCGGCCGGCTGATCCTCACCGAGGTCAATCTGCACGCGGGCTGGATCGGCCGACATGTGCTGGACATCGAAAAGGCCGCCGGCTGCAAGGTGGCCTATCTGACCCGATTCGGCGAGGGCATGCTGCCCCGCGCGGACACCAGTTACCAGCAGGGCGACACCGTTCATGTGATGCTGCCGGTGGCAGAAAATTCCGAGATCAGCCGCATTCTTGCCAGCGCCCCAGCCAAGGAGTCCGAGTGAAAGTCGTCATAGTGGGATCCGGCAGCGTAGGATCCTCGATCGCCCGGGAGCTGCTTTCGCACGGGCACGAGATTCTGCTGATCGATCCGAAACCGGAGGTGATCGGCCGCAGCGGCCTGCGCGGTGCGCGCTGGCTGGTCGGGGACGCCTGCGAAATCAGTACGCTCAGGGAAGCCAGACTCGAAGAGGCGGACGTCGTGGTCTCGGCAACCGGTGACGACAAGGTCAACCTGGTGGTCTCGCTGCTGGCCAAGACGGAGTTCGGTGTCGGACGCACGGTCGGTAGGGTCAATAACCCGAAAAACGACTGGATGTTCGACGATTCCTGGGGGGTTGATGTCGCGGTGAATACGCCGCGGCTAATGACAGCCCTGGTTGAGGAAGCGGTGGAAATCGGCGATCTGGTGCGTCTGCTGACGCTGCAGTCCGGGGTCTCCTCACTGGTGGAGTTCACCGTGCCCGGGGACGCGGCGGTGATCGGCAGCACAGTCGGTTCCATTACGTGGCCGGCGGATTCCACCCTGGTGGCCATTCTTCGCGACGAAGCACCGATCACCCCGAGCATCGACGACGTAATCGACAGCGGCGATGAGCTGTTCTTCCTGACCACCATCGCGGCCGAAGACGAGCTCAGGGCGTTGTTGTCCCCGCGGAAGCCGGCCCGGCAGTAGAAGATCCGCTGGCGGGTTCCGCAGCGGGGTCTTCCGCGGCCACCGGACGGCTGATCAGCCAGGCCAACCACAGGCCGAGCGCGTACAGCGGCAACCCCATGATCAGCCGGGTGGCGCCCAGGGCACCCACCTGGTCCGCGAGATACAGCGGAAGCTGCACGGCCAGCCGAAGCCCCATCACGGCGATCAACATCCAGGTGGCGGCCCGGTAGGCTCGCATCCGTCCGGCGTCTTGGCGCCAGCGCAGCCCCTCGTTGCGCACATAGCCGAAGATCACCCCCATCACGGGCCATCTCACCAGGATCGAGATCAGCATCGCCGCCATGTAGGCCGCGTTGGTGAAGAATCCGGGGACGTAATAATCCTTGGCCTCGCCGGTGGTGCGGCTGATGAAAACCGAAATGACCACCCCCGCCAGGCCGGCGAGAGCCTGCGTCAGCGTCTCCCGCTTCAGGAGCCGCGCCACGGTGAACACGACAGCGACGGCCAGCGAGACAATGAGCGAGACATTCAACGCACCCGTGATGGTGAACAGCACCACGAACACCAGCCCCGGGCAAACGCTCTCGGCGATGCCGCGCCAACCCCCCGCGGCTTTCAGCAGATCAATCTGCCCGTTGTCCTTGCGCTCCAGACCAGAATTCGTGGCCATCTCCCGCGCCAGTCCAGCCAGCGTCGGAGCATCGGGTGCCGCGCCGCTCCCTAGGCCCGGCCGGGCCGCGGGCAGCCGGGATCCCGGCACTTGACCCGGCGGCGGTTGAGAGGGGGGCTGTTGAGACGGCGGCGGTTGAGACGGCGGCGGTTGAGACGGCGGCGGTTGAGACGGCGGCTGCGGAGACGGGGGCTGCCGGGTACGGTCTTCGGGGTTATTCAACTAGATCTCCTGTTTCCCGATAATTTCATACCGCGGGTTGAACATCGTCGGCAGACCATCCCTCAGGGCGACCATGCCCTCGAACCGCAGCCGGGTTCCCGGCGCAATGCCGGGCACCCGCCGTCGTCCGAGCCAGATCACCCGGATGCGGTGGTTCTGTTTTCCGTTCGCCGTCACGCCCGGCCTGACGGCGCCGCCCGGTACAGGCAGCAGATATTTATCCACGTCGGTGATGATGGCGGAAAACTCCGGCGCCCGGCCGGGTGGAAGGATCGTCACCGAGTCGACAAAACCGCTGCAGCGGACACGTCCGCGCGCGGGCAGGGCACAGACGGGCGTCCCCTCCTGCACTTCGACGGGCTGACGGTCAGGCACGGAAACTAACCAATTTGGGTGATTTCCGGCCCGCGTCGGTACGGCTCGCCGCCCTGGCCCTCCGCGGGCTGTTCCGCGGGAACATGTCCGGTGGCATCCGCTATAGCATCCTTGGGGAGCCGCAGGGCCAGCAGGTCACGCGGCGGAAGCGGGCTGTCACCGCGGACGACGACGACGGCGCGGAAGAGAGTTTCCAGCGGCGCCGCCGCATCCCGGTCCAGGGCCGCGTCGCCGCCGAGCACGCCGCGAAGAAACCACCGCGGGCCGTCCACGCCGATAAAACGGGCCACCCGTAATCCGCGGCTGCCATCGGCCGCCACGGCGGGCAGCTTGGCCAGGAGTTCCGGGCCAAACATACCGTCAAGTTCCTCGATGCTGCCGCTTTGCGAGCCAACGGACAGGCCGATCTGCTCCCGGATTTCCGGCCACAGGCCTTCCGAGCGCGGGGCCGCGAAGGCCTGTAGCTGAAGGCTCGAACCAGCCAGGTCCAGCGTCACGGCAATGACGCGTTGGGTCCGCTCTTCCACTTCCAGACGCAGTTGGAGTCCGTCGTACGGGGTGATGAGCAGGGCACCGAGATCAAGGTAACCGTCGCGGGTGGAAATTTCATCCGCATCGAAGGGTCCGTGAACCGCGCGATCATAGGCGACGTCGGAGGGGTCACTCACGCTCACGTGCCGATCCTCCGCGGGGGCCACGGTGTTCGCGTCGTCCTGCGTCCCATCGGCCCGGCCCGGGCCTTTGGAGTTTTTCTTGCCTAACCCAAAAACCATCGTGAGGTATCTCCTTTGACTATGTTCGCAATATTCATTCCCGTGGCGATTCCACGTCTTCGTCCGGACGTCCCGCGACCCTGGCGGCAATGGCGGTGGACGGCCCTCAGCTGAATCCGCCGGTGGAGCCGAAGCCCCCGGTTCCACGAACGGAGTCCGGCAGTTCGACAACCGGGATAAAGACTGCATGCTCCACGCGCTGAATGACCATCTGTGCAATTCTATCTCCGCGGGAAAGGCTGATGCTGTGGGAAGCGTCGGTATTGAGCAGAGTCACGGCAATTTCCCCGCGGTAGCCGGCGTCGACCGTGCCGGGAGCGTTGACGATGGTCAGTCCGTGCTTTGTGGCCAGCCCGGAACGCGGGTGGATCAGCGCCACATACCCCGCCGGCAGGGCGACCGCTACTCCGGTGGGCACCAGCACCCGTTCGCCGGGTGCAATAACGAGGTCCAGCCGGGTCCGCAGGTCCGCACCTGCATCACCGGGATGGGCGTAGCCGGGTGCTTCGATCCCAGCATCAAGCATTTTCAGCTGCACCTGGAGCCGTGCCGCCCCGGTGCCGCCCGCAGGTGCGGGTGCGGCGGCCGGCCCGGGAGTTACCTCAAAGTTATCTTCGCTCACAGCAGATCACTCTAGCGGTTACCAACGGCACGGGTCCGTGCGCGGCCGGCGCACCGTGCCGGCCAAGATGAAAACATCCGGGAAAGGTGAAAAACTGTCGCTATGTCCCAAAATTCCGCGATGAACACCGCGCCGGCCGCCGCCGTCATCTACTCCGAGAAGCTCTGGCCTAACCCGTGGATCTGGATTGTCGTCGTCGGGCTCTCCGGTGCCGGCATTCTGGTCCTTGCTCCGATCAGCATGCTGGCCGGTTATCTGGCCGCTGCCGCCCTTTTCCTGATCATGGCAATTCTCCTGCTAACCTCAACACCGCGCATCGAGGTGACCGAGGATACGGTGCAGGTGGGGCGCGCCAACATCGAACGCCGCTTCGTTGGCACCGTCGAAGGTTTCCGCGGCGAGGACGCCACCGCCCAGCGCGGTACGCAGCTGAACGGACTGGCATACCTGTGCATCCGCGGCTGGATCGGCCCCGTGGTCAAAATAGCCATAACCGACGAAGCGGACCGCACTCCGTACTGGCTGGCATCAACGAGGCACCCGGAAAAGCTTGTCGCCGCCCTGACCGCCCCGGCCTAAACGTCCCTCCGCGGACGAACGTCCCGCTACTACAGCTCCGCCGGCCGGGCATCGGGCACTCCGCCGTCGCCGGCTAGACGTCGGGCCCTCCGCCGTCGCCGGCCGGGCAGAACGGCAGGTACTCAGCTTTCGCAGTCCCGGCAGAAGAGCATTCCGTTGTTTTCCCGGGCAATCTGCGACCGGTGCCGGACCAGGAAACAGGATGAACAGGTGAATTCATCGGGCTGCGGCGGCACCACTGTCACCAGCAGCTCTTCGCCGGAGGGGTCTGCTCCGGGCAGTTCAAAGGCCTCGGCCGCTTCCGCCTCATCTTCGTCCACCACGGCCGATTTCGTATCGGTGCGGTGGTTTTTCAGCTCGTCAATAGAGTCTGCACGGAGTTCATCGTCGGACGTCCGAGGCGCATCGTAGTCAGTCGCCATAATTTCTTATCTCACGCTCCGGTAGGTGTTGCTCGGTTACTGATTTTCCCCTGCACCGCCGACGTTGCCGGACCGGCGGGTGTTGAAGGATCCGGGATTGAGGATCCTGGTCCAGGGGCCGGGCGACCCGCTTTCGGCTCACCCGAATCAGGCATCTTTGGATGCACGTCTGGTCAAACGCCAGGGACCTTGGATTTGTGCCCGCAACGGCGGCATTTCTCCCACGGCGGATCCGCCGGTCCTCAGTTCCACCGGCCGATGATCCGGATGTCTTCACGCCACGCCTGCACCGGTAGTAGGAAAAGGGTGCGTTCAGTGGCAAAGTTTTCCATGATGTAGTGAGAGGCTGGAGGGCTTATGCAGGATTTGCGGTTGGTGGGTGTCCATGATGGCGGCGAACATCTGCTTCTCAGTGGTGCCGGTGGCGACATATACCGTCTGCGTATTGACGAGGCGCTGCGCGTAGCGGCCTCGCGTTCCGCCAAGGCCATCCGTCAGACTCCCCGGGACACCGGTGAGGCGAAGCCGCGCCTGTCTCCGCGCGACATCCAGATGCAGATCCGTGCCGGCGCCACCGTGGAATCGATCGCCGAGTCCTCCGGACTGGACCTCGCGCACATCCGCCGGTACGAAGGACCGGTGCAGGCCGAGCGCGACTTCATTGCCCGTCAGGCCCGGGCCGTCGAAGTGTCCGCGGCCGTTCCGGCCCATGACGGGTACCGTTCCGCCTTTGGCGACAATGCGGCTACCCTTGACGAGATGGTGGCCTACCGGCTGGCCGCGTTCGGCATCGATCCTGCCAGCGTCGAGTGGGATGCCTGGCGTCGCCCGGATGGGACCTGGACCGTTACCGCCGATTTCAACACTGCCGCTTCCAGCACTGCCGCTTCCAACACTGCCGCTTCCAACACTGCCGCTTCCAACGCCGCTGATGCCAACGCCGCTGCTTCCAACGCCGCTGATGCCGAAACCGGCAGCGCGGGGGCGGTCGCCAGCATCGGGGAGCCTGCACCGGCCCAGTGGACCTTCAGCCCAGGCCGCAAGACCATCCACAACGCCAACCGCTGGGCGCAGCAGCTTAGTGAACTTGAGCCGCTTGACAGCCCGCTCCCCGGCCGCCGGCTCACCGCCGTCGCCGACAGGCCCTTTGATTTTGAGGCCCAGGCAGCGCTGCAGTCCGAGACCGCAGACGACGACGGCGAAGCGGCCGATCCCTCCAACGCCGACAGTGACGCCGACGGTCTGCTGGATATGCTCCGCTCCCGGCGTGGGCAGCGGCTCGGGGTGGACGAGGACGAAGACGATGCCTTGGCGGCGCTGCTCACCAGCGGCGTTCCGGCATCCCATCCGCGTCAGTTGGCCCCCCCAACGGATGCGGCGGAGCCCGCCGCGGACAGCGCGGATTCCGCGGATGGTGGCTCGGCAACCGGGTCGGATGCCCCCCGCCGGCCGGAAAGCCGGTCCCGCGCCTTCCCACTCCTCAGTCTGGCACCGCGGCCCGCGGAGCCTGCTCCGGACAGCATCGCGTTGCACAATGTCAGCACGCAGACCGGCGAAATCAGGATGTCGGCCGCACCCAGAACCCCTCCGGCAGCAGCCGGCTCCGCTCCGGCAGCCCGGGACCTGCCGGCACAACCGCTGGCCGCACCGACGTCGTCCTCCGACACCCCAGACCGCGCAGACCGCAAGGCCGCTGTGAAACCCAAGCGCTCCAGTGTTCCGAGCTGGGACGAAATCGTGTTCGGCACGAAGGGCGACTAGCCGGCGCGGTGCAGCATCGCCGCGATGAGTGCAACCAGCAGGAACGCCCGCTAGGCTCCTATCCTTGGCCGGCTCCGCACCAGGTCTGCGAGCTCAATCAATCGTTGGGAGCCGGGAAAGAGCCTGGTGCGGAAGTCAGTGGCGATGCCAAAGGCAAACACATCCACGTCCATCTCGTCCACCGTGCGCGCCAACTGTTCGACCTGCCCGGACGTTTAGAACTGCACCTCGTCGCAGATCAGGTAGCCGATCCTCTCCCCCAGCGTGCGCCGTCGGACGTTTTCCGCCCACAGGTCGGTCTGCGGGATCACCTCAACGACGTCCCTGTGCAGCCTCAGCCGGCTGGAGATCATCGAGTCCCCGGCGCGGTCGTTACTACTGAATCGCAGCCCGCTGCGGCCGGGGGCGCGGTGGTTGTAGTCCATCTGCAGTGCCAAGGTTGATTCCAGCTGTCCATGGTGCCGGAAAAGAAGATCAGCTCAGCCACGCCGGCCTTTCCTGCCCTGGCTCCCGCTCCTGCCCTGCATGCTGATGCGCAGCAACGGCACTTCACGTTCGGCCTTGGTCAGGGAGCCATGCTGGCCCACTACGTCCATGGCGGAGCTGCGGACGCGCCGCAGGTCAAAGAACGCCACGGGTTCCCTTGCCGCGATCAGCACATCGCCGATCCGTCCGCTTACCTCGGGCCGCACCGGGCCGAAGTAGCCCGCCTGGACCGCCTGCTCGCGGGTGAGGACCCACGCCTGCTTGCCGTAACGCTTCAGCCAGGCAGCCACCAACCGCTCGAGCGCGCCCTCCCCGGCATCCGGTTCGAGGTACAGATGCACCATTCGCGGCTCCCCCGCGGTATGCCGAACCTGCTCAACCAGTTCCGGTTCCGCGGAATAATCGATCCGCGCCTGCGGTGGGACATCCACCATGCCGTGGTCGGCCGTGAGCAGCAGAACCGTGTCCGCCGGAAGCTGGGCCGCCAGCCGCTTCATCGCGGCGTCGAGTTCCTCCAACTGGTGTTCCCACGCCTCGGACTGACAGCCGTGTCCGTGGCCGGCCTTGTCCAATGCGCTCCAGTAAAAGTACATCAGCATGCTCTCATTTGCCGCCATCAGTTCCGCCGCGGCCGCCGTGCGGGCGTGTGGGGAAGCGGCGGCGACAAATTCACTGCCCCGCAGCGCCGCGCGGGTCATCGGCGAATCGGCGAACTTGGGCAGGCTGACGGTGCTCACCGGCACCTGGCCGCAAAGCCGTTCGAAGACGGTCGGGTGCGGCTGCCAGGCGAGCGGATCCACGCCGGCATCCCAGTTCCCCAGCAGATTGACCACCTTGTCCTGCGCGGGGTCCAGCACGTCGTACCCGACCATCCCGTGCTGACCCGGTACGACGCCGGTCCCCAGGCTGGTCAGCGAGCTCACCGTGGTGGAGGGGAAGGAGGCGTTGAGCGTGGGCAGCTGGTGGTGCGCCGCGGCGTCGCTCATGACCGACCGCAGGAAGGGCGCGTGCGCGGCCCGCTGGGTCAACAGGGCCCTACCCAGCCCGTCGACCAGCACCACGCAGATCCGCCGGGCACGCGGAATATTGAGCGCATTGGCGAACCCCGGCACGCCAAGTGCCGCCGCGCTGCTGGTGAACACTTCGCCGATGGTGTTCCGCCCGTAGCCGGGCGGCTGCGGCAGCGGAGCCTGCGTGTAGGGGGGTGGTGCCGCTGCTGTCCCGGCGGTCGACGTCACCGCTTAGCGCCGGTGATGTCCACGGCTGGACTTCGGACTCAGGGACGGAAATCTGCCGCGCTCAAGCGAATGCGGCTCGGTGTCCGTCGGGGCGGCGCTGCTGGTATTGACCGCCCGCACCGCCCGCGCGAAGGATTTGGCATCCTGGACGGCCTGCAGCCCGTCCGCCTCCGCGCTGATCCGCAGCGCAATGTCCTCCTGGGCGATGGTGCCGGTGTAGCCGTGATCCGCATCGCACTGCGGGTCCCCGCAGGCCGCCGGGCCGACATCGACCCGCTGGCCGCCGGACCACGCGATCGAGAGCGTGAGTTCACGGACCGGGTCGGAGGGCTTGTAGTTCTGCGGCTGCGAATACACGTAGCTAAGCACCACGGATCTGATCTGGCTCACGGGGACGGATTCGGTGGAGACCTGCGCCACCATCTGCTCGCCCTCGTCGTCGAGCTGCTGGTCATCAACATGGGTGATCACCAGCATGTCCTCGGTCAGCACCAGCACGGTGATGTGCCGATGCACCTCGGTCCGGTCGAAATGGGTTTCCAGATGCACCAGATGGGACAGGCATGCCCGGCCATCCAAAGCGTCCTCCACCACGTCCGAGACCAGCAGCGGATAAAAGCCGGCCCGCTGCAGAGCGGCCTGGAGGTTATGACCCTGCGTGCCCTGATGTGCCGTCGTTCCGAACGAATTCATAGCTCTATTTTCACAGATCCGCAGCACGCAAGCTAACCGATCAGGAAATCATGGCCCGACGTGCGCTGTCCGTGCGCTGCGCGGGATTTCCGATCCGCACATCCGCGGCCAGGATCCGCAACCCGTCCCGGCCGACCAGCACCGGATTAAACTCCACCAGTGCGATTTCCGGATGCTCGTCCTTAAGTACCGCAAGTCTGGCCGCAAGATCCTCCAGCGCGGCAATATCGACGGCGGGGAGCCCCTCGTAACCGAAGAGCTTGCGCGCCGCCTGCGGCGAGCGCACCAAGTCCGCCACATCCGCGCTGGTCAGCGGCGGGATCCGATGCGCCCAATCGCCCAGCAGATTAACAGCGTCGCCGGCCAGCCCGAACGAAACCACCGGGCCCAGCAGCGGGTCCTCGATCGCCCGCAGCGTGCACGACTGTCCCACCGCGGCCATGCTTTGGACTTCCATGGCGAACCTACCGAATGGTTCAAGCACCTTGGTCATCTGCGAAATGTTGCGCCGCAGCGACGCCGCATCCTCAATATTGAGCCGGACACCGCCCAGATCCAACCGGTGCCGCAGGGTGGCGTCCATCGTCTTCAGCGCCACCGGCCAGCCGAGCCGATCCGCACCGGCCACCGCTTCGTCAGCGGTGCTGAACGGCACCGACTCCAACACCGTGATCCCATAATGTGCCAGCAGTTCCGCGGCGGTGGGCTGATCGAGGCGGACCAGCCCGTCCCCATCGACGCCGTGCAGCAGATCGTCCAGCCGCGCCGCCGCCGCATCGGTATCGATTCCGGCGGGCTCGGCGAAGGCCACCTGTTCGCGCTGTTGCCACTGCGCATAACGGACGACGGCGGCGAGGGCGGCGACGGCGGCCGCCGGGTTGGAGTAGCACGGGAGACCGGGTTCGATCAATCCCTCCACATAAATCGATGGGTCCAAAATTCCGGTGAACGCGGCGACCACGGGCTTACCCGACTCCCGGGAGCAGTCGAAGAGCACCTGTGCAATCGCCTCGACGGTAAGCCCCCGCGCGGGCAGCAGCGTCACGACGGCGGCGTGCACGGTGTCCTGCTGCAGCGCGCCGAGCAGCCGGCGCCGCAGTTCCGGCAGCGCCACGGACTGCCCGCTGTCCAGCCGCAGGTCCGCAGAGACGGGTCCGGGATTGAGCCCGTACGCCACCGCGGAATCCGCGACCACCTTGCCCAGCGCCAGCGAGTTGCTGAAAACGGCCAGGCCGGGCCCGCCGGGAAGCGGTTGGCTGTCCACTATCTGCGCGACGTCCAGCAGTTCCTCAATCGTTTCGACCCGGATCACGCCCGCCTGCCGGAGCATCGCGTCCAGCGCACCGCCCGGCGCCGCCGTGGTCCGGACCGCGTGTCCGGGCGGCAGGCGCAGCCCCATCACATCCGATTTCGCCACGATGACGGGCTTGCTGCGGGCCAGCCGGCGGCAGATCCGGGAAAACTTCCGCGGATTGCCGATAGATTCCAGGTACAGTCCACAGGCGCGGGTCTGCTCGTCGTCTTCCCAGTACTGCATCAGGTCATTGCCGGAAACATCCGCCCGGTTGCCGGCCGAAAGCATGCTCGAGAGCCCCACCCGGCGGCGGCTGGACGCGGCATAGAGCGACACGCCGATGGCCGCCGACTGGCTGAACAGGCCAAGGCCGCCGCGTCGCGGCATGGCCGGTGCCATCGAAGCATTCAGGGAAATTTCGGGCCGGGTGTTCGCCACGCCCAGCGAGGCCGGACCCACCACCCGCATACCGCTCGCTCTGGCCCGCCGCACCAGGTCCCGCTGCCGCGCAAGCCCGCGGGCGCCGTCGTCGGCAAATCCGGCGGTAGCGACCAGCAGCCCCTTCACCCCCGCGTCGCCGCATTCGGCCACCACCTTTGGAACCTCCGCGTAGGGAACGGCAAGGATGGCCAGATCCACCGGCCCGGGAACCGCCCCGATGCTGCCATAGGTCATCAGCCCGGAGAGCTCCAATGCCTCCTGGTTGACCGCATAGACCGGCCCGTTGAACCGCCCCTCCACAATGTGCTCCAGCAGTTGGTTGCCGATGCTCCCCCATTGCCGGCTTGCCCCGATCACCGCCACCGAGCGCGGTGCCAGCAAACCCGCCACGCTGCGGGCCTCGGCACGGTGTTCCCGCGACTCCATCACAGCGCGCGATTTTTCCGTCGGATCGATGGCGAAGCCCAGCGAAATCACGCCGTCGTCGAAATGCCGGTGCACCTCATATCCGGCCTCGGAAAAGACCGTGAGCATCTTCCGGTTCTCCGGCAGGATCTCGGCGGTGAACCTGCGGATCCCGTTTTCCCGCGCGGCGGCAGCGAGGTGTTCGAGCAGGATCGAGCCGAGCCCCCGGCCCTGATGACGGTCGGCAATATTGAAGGCAACCTCCGCTTCGGTGGGGTCATCGAGCCGGTCGTAGCGGCCGATTCCGATGATCTCCCCGGGCCTGGTGATCACTAGGGCCACCCTGTCGCGGTAGTCAAGTTCGGTGAAGCGGCGCAGCTCCCGATCGCTGAGCCGGGCCTTGTAGGTGAAGAAGCGCAGGTAGGTCGAGTTCTGCGATTGGGCCAGATGAAAGGCCTGCAACGCGTCCGCATCGGCGGCCGACATGGGCCGCAGATGCGCAGTGCCGCCGTCGCGCAGCACGACATCGGCCTCCCAGTGTTCCGGATATTCGGGCTCAACGGGCTGTTCCACCATAGACTCACTGTACCCAGTTGAACCGTGCCTGACGGCTGAGTGCCATAACTTCACGTCCGGTCATCGAGCACCCGCAGCAGTTAGGAACCCCTTTTCGCATGGCCAAGCGCCAACCTCCCGCAGCAGAAGATTTCGCCGAGAAGATCATTGATATTGATGTTTCCAGTGAGATGGAAGGGTCCTTTCTCGAGTACGCCTATTCGGTGATTTACTCGCGCGCCCTGCCCGATGCGCGGGACGGGCTCAAGCCGGTGCAGCGGCGCATCCTGTACATGATGAGCGAGATGGGCCTGCGGCCGGACCGGGGCCATGTCAAGAGCGCCCGCGTGGTCGGCGAGGTGATGGGCAAGCTGCACCCGCACGGCGATACCGCCATCTACGACGCCATGGTGCGGATGGCGCAGGACTTCTCCCTGCGGCTGCCGCTGATTGACGGGCACGGAAACTTCGGCTCGCTCGATGACGGCCCCGCCGCTCCGCGCTACACCGAGGCACGGTTGGCGGCCGCGGCGCTGGCGCTGACGGACAACTTGGACGAGGACGTCGTCGACTTCATCCCCAATTACGACAATCAGCTGACGCAGCCGGAGGTGCTCCCCGCGGCGTTCCCCAACCTCCTGGTCAACGGCGCCAGCGGCATCGCCGTCGGCATGGCCACCAACATGGCCCCGCACAACCTCGGCGAGGTCATCGCGGCGGCCCGGCATCTGATTGCGCACCCGGATGCGACCCTCGAGGACATGATGGGCTTTATCCCCGGGCCCGATCTGCCCAACGGCGGCCGGATCGTGGGCCTGGACGGCATTCGGGATGCCTATGCCACCGGCCGGGGATCCTTCAAAACCCGCGCCAAGATCGGGATCGAGCAGCTCTCCGCCCGCCGGACCGGGCTGGTGGTGACGGAGCTGCCGTATCTGGTGGGGCCGGAAAAGGTGATTGAAAAGATCAAGGACGCGGTCACCTCCAAGAAGCTGCAGGGCATCAGCGACGTTAACGACCTAACGGACCGCAACCACGGGCTGCGGCTGGTGATCGAGATCAAGAACGGTTTCAACCCGAACGCCGTGATCGCCCAGCTGTATCGCTACTCCCCGATGGAAGATTCCTTCGGGATCAACAACGTCACCTTGGTCGACGGGCAGCCGCAAACCCTGGGGCTGCTGGACCTGCTGCGGGTCTACGTTGCGCACCGGCTGCAGGTGGTCCGGCGCCGGACGTCCTACCGGCTGGGGAAAAAGAAGGACCGGCTGCACCTGGTGGAGGGCCTGCTGATTGCCATCGTCGACATTGACGAGGTCATTCAGATCATCCGCTCCTCCGATGAGGTCGCCGCCGCGCGGGAGCGCCTGATGGCGATCTACGATCTCAGCGAGATCCAGGCGAACTACATTCTGGAGCTGCGCCTGCGCCAATTGACCAAGTATTCGCGGATCGAGTTGAAAAAGGAACAGGACGAGCTGCGCCGCGAAATCGCCGAGCTGGAAGCAATCCTGGCCTCCGAACAGCGGCTGCGGGACCTGGTTTCCGACGAGCTCGGCGCCATCTCCGACAAATACGCCACCCCCCGGCGCACGGTCCTGCTGGAATCCGAGGCCGTGGCCCCCGGCGTTGCCAAAGCCCTCGCAGCGGCTGACGGGGCCGGCGTTGGCGTCAAAGGAAAGGCCGCCCCACTGGCGCTGGAAATCGCCGACGACCCCTGCTGGGTGATCCTCAGTGCCTCCGGCCAGATCGCCCGGACGTCCCATCAGGAACCGCTCAATGATGGGGGGCCGCGCAACAAACACGATGTCTTCCGGTCTGTGCTGCGCACCAGCGCCCGTTCAGAGATTGCGGCGCTGACCTCCGCCGGGCGGATGCTGCGGCTGCAGGTGGTGGACATGCCGGTGCTCCCGCCGACAACGGCCATGCCAAACCTGGCCGGCGGCGTCCCCGCCAAGGAATTCCTCACGCTGACACGCGGCGAAACCCTAGTCGCGTTCACGGCGCTGAACGAGATCATCGCCATCGGCACCGCCCAGGGCGTGGTTAAACGCGTATCCCCGGACTACCCGCTGAACCGCGATGACTGGGATGTCATCGCGCTCAAAGACAAGGACAGCGTGGTAGGCGCCGCCTCCGCCGGTGAGGACGACGAGCTGGTCTTCATCACCGAGCAGGCGCAGCTGCTGCACTTCCCCGGCTCCAGCGTTCGCCCGCAGGGCCGTACCGCCGGCGGAATGGCCGGCATCAAGCTCTTGCCCGGGGATTCCGTGATCAGCTTTACCGTCGTCAAAACGGCCGACGACGGCGCACCCGATCCGGCCGCTGTCGTCGTCACCATCTCCGGCACCTCCGATGCCCTGCCGGGCACCGTGCCGGGCTCCGCCAAGGTGACCGCGTTCACCGAGTACCCCGCCAAGGGCCGGGCCACCTGCGGCGTCCGGGCACACCGCTTCCTCAAGGGCGAGGACCAGCTGCTGCTGGCCTGGGCGGGCCACGGTCCCGCCAGAGCCGGTTCCGAGGCCGGCGTTGCCAGGGCTCTACCCGCCGAACACGGTCGCCGCGACGGTTCAGGCATCATGCTGTCCCAGGCGGTCGAGGCGATCGGTCCCAGCTACGCGGCTACATCCGCTGCGGCCGGCACCGGGGACTGACGCAGCGCTGATCGTCGCACAGACGTCGTGGCATATGCCTAAACTACTGTCATGGTCATCACCCCGGATAGCAAGGACTGGACTTGGGTACTCACCAGGCCCTGTCCCGACTGCGGTTTCGAAGCCGCCACCACAACCCCGGCGATGGCGGCCAGCGCGCTGCCCGAACTGCTGCCCCGCTGGCACGCCGTGTTGCGCCGGCAGTACGCGGCGGAGCGCCCGGATGGACACACCTGGTCGGTACTGGAATATGCCTGCCACGTCCGCGATGTCTTCGGCCTTTTCGACCAGCGTCTGCACCTGATGCTGGAGAGCGACGACCCGGAGTTCGCCAACTGGGACCAGGACCAAGCCTGCCTGGATGAGGATTACGGCAGTTCGGATCCGGCAGCCGTGAGCGCCGCTCTGCTGGAGGCCGGCGCCGAAATCGCCGCGTCTTTCGCCGCCGTTTCGCAGGACCAATGGTCCCGGACCGGACGGCGCAGCGACGGCAAGGTTTTTACGATCAGGAGCTTCTCCGGGTATTTCATGCACGACATCGTGCATCATCTGCACGACGTCGACGGCTGAGCGGAATAGTCCCAGGCTGCTGAGCGGTGCGTGGGCCGGAAGCCCATCCGATCGTAACTGGCTAACTGGTATCCCACCATCTCACCAGTACCGGCATCCAACGCGACCGCAGCGACAGTCGCCGCTCTAGCGAGTGAGTGGTCGCTTAGTGGCCAACGACGGCCGCTTTGAACCTGTCCTGACGAAACTAAGGTGGTAATCCCGATATGGCGGTAGTCTCCATAGTGTTTCTCATAGTTGGTACGAACTTGTGCACCATTCCCGCGGCGATGCAAGTCGCGAAGGCATATCCTGAACCGATTAGCTACTTCAAGGGACCTGTAGGAAAGGTCGCCTGGCTGTGGCTTTTGGGAATTGTCTTTTTTGTTGTCGGCACCTGGACTCTTCCTCCCACTGATGGTCTAGACCAACGCTGGACCTTCGCCATTCTGCTGATTGCAACCGTCGCTCCCGGGGCCGTTCTCCGCATATTTCATAACGCTTTAGCGCGACTCTAGGAGAACCATAAGCATGGGTGAGTCGATAGTATTATGGTCCTCGGCCTCACCTGGATTGTGCTAAGAAACCCAATAGCGTATTTCCTAAATTTTATCGTGAGGTCTTTGGGCATGATGCGCCCAGCGGGAAAAGGGGCTCTTCCGAATTGAGAGTGTAGTCGGGGCTGCAGTGTGAGGAGCCTGGGGTCGGCAAGTTGTTTCAGCTGAGGTGAGGGCCTTGGGAGAGAATCAGATTATCTAGATCGTGATTCCTCTACCGCAAGGCCCTCGTGTTCCACGCTACCTTTCACAGCCCTGACCTGACCACATTCTGCCGCCTTGATGAGCTCGGACTTGAGGTGACCGGTCAGTACCTGCGCCCAGATCGTGCCGTCCTGGCCTGCCGCGTCACCGAGGCCGATGACTGGTGTTCCCGGTGCGGATGCCAGGGAGTCCCACGGGACACGGTGACTCGTCGGCTGGGCCATGAACCCTTCGGATGGCGCCCGACCACACTGCTGGTGAGTATCCGCCGCTACCGCTGCACCGGGTGCGGGCACGTGTGGCGGCAGAACACCTCCATGGCCGCGGAGCAGCGGGCGAAACTTTCCCGCCGCGGGCTGCGCTGGGCACTGGAAGGGATCGTATGCCAACACCTCACGGTCGCCCGTGTTGCCGAGGGCCTGGGCGTGACCTGGAACACCGCGAACAAGGCTGTCCTGGCCGAGGGCAGGCGTGTGTTGATTGATGATCAACACCGCTTCGACGGTGTGAAGGTCATCGGTGTTGACGAGCATGTTTGGCGGCACACCCGCCGCGGGGACAAGTACGTCACCGTGATCATTGATCTGACTCCGATCAGGGACGGCACCGGCCCATCGAGGCTCCTGGACATGGTCGAAGGCCGCTCCAAACAAGTCTTCGTCACTTGGCTGAAGGCACGCCCACAGCAGTGGCGGGACGGGGTTGAAGTGGTCGCCATGGACGGGTTTTCCGGGTTCAAGAGTGCCGCCACCGAGGAACTCCCTGATGCCGTTCCGGTGATGGATCCATTTCATGTGGTCCGCTTGGCTGGGGAGGCGCTGGATTCGTGCCGGCGGCGAGTTCAGCAGCAGACGCGCGGGCACCGCGGAAGGGCCGGAGACCCGTTGTATTCGGCTAGGCGGACGCTGCATACTGGGGCGGATCTGCTTACCGAAAAGCAACGCGACCGCCTTGAAACCTTGTTCTCCACCGATACGCATGTCGAAGTCGAGGCGAGCTGGGGCCTCTACCAACGCATGATCGCCGCGTACCGGGAACCGGACCGCTCCCGCGGACAGGAGATGATGCAAGCCGTGATCGACTCCCTCAGCGCCGGCGTCCCCAGCGCGCTCACCGAGCTCAGAACCCTTGGCCGCACGCTCAAACGCCGAGCCGTCGATGTGCTCGCCTACTTTGAGCGGCCTGGCACTTCCAATGGCCCAACTGAGGCGATAAATGGCCGTCTTGAACACCTTCGTGGTTCCGCTCTCGGGTTCCGTAACATCACCAATTACATCGCCAGATCGCTGCTGGAATCCGGCGGATTCAGACCCCGACTACACTCTCAATTCTGAAGAGCCGGAAAAGGCGAAAGCCCTGGCCGCCATCGCGATGCTTTTCGCTATTTTGCTGCTGGTTGCAGGAGCCATAATTCTTGGTCTCAACCTTGTCTATCGCCAGCTCAGAACGGCTTGGTACTCGGCGGATGCCTGGGTGGCCTGCACATCCATGGGAGCACTCCCCGTGGAGACTCTCGGCGCCCCGAGCTCCAGGGTGAGGTCCGCCGGATGGCGAGCCGCCAGGTCGTGGGTGACCAGCACCACCGCTTTGTCCCGTAGCGCCCGGCGCAGGTCCGCCAGCAGCGAGGCCGCCGATTCGGTGTCAAGATGGGCCGTGGGCTCGTCCAGCAGGAGCACATCGGCGCCGGTGAGCAGGGTTCGTGCGACCGCGGCCCGCTGGCGCTGTCCACCGGAGAGATGACTGCCCTCCGGGCCGAGCCGGGTGTCCAGCCCGTTCGGCAGCTCCCGAAGCAGCGGACCGAGCCCGACGTCGTTGAGCACCTTAACCAGCTCGGCCTCCACAGGCGCGTCTGACCGCGGGCGCGCCAGCAGCAGGTTCGCCCGGAGGGAGGAGTCGAAGAGGTGCCCCTGCTGCGGACACCACGCGATCCGGCCCGTCGAGGTGCAGGTTCCCTCGAGGGGTGCCAGGAAGTCGAGCATCACGGCCAGCAGAGTTGATTTCCCAGACCCTGACTCCCCCGTCACCGTCAGCCATTCGCCGCTGCGCACGGTCGCATCGAGCCCGCTGAAAACGGGCGCGGCCGAATCCGGCCAGTGCGCCGTGACGCCCTTTAGCCTCAGACCGGGCGTTGCGGAACTCTGCCGTGAATCCGCAGGCAGCGCCGAAAGCGGCTCCGGGCGGACGCGCCCGGAGCCGGCGTTCTCCCCGCCTGCGCCCGCGGGCACAAAGTCATCACTGAAGCGTGCCAGCACCGTTCGCAGCGCGGGCCAGAGCTGGACGGCGGCACAGACCGGGGCAAAGGCGTCCACCAGGGAGAGATTCAGCAGCACCAGCGCGGCCAATGCCTCGACGGGAAGCGTCCCGGACGCGACCTGACCTGCACCTGTGCCAAGAATGCCAAAAGCGCCCAGGGCAGAAAACAGAACCAAGAGGCCCTGCGCTGTGCCTTGTGCCCGGGCCGCCCTCTGTACTGCCGTCGTCGCGGCGCGATCATCCCGGCGGAGCCGTTCCAGCAGTGGCCCGTCCGCGCGGTTGACGCGTAAATCGGCGGCCGCGCCGAGCAGGACGCTCACGGTGCGGATGACGGCGGAGCGGTGCCGGTGTTCGGCAATGCCTGCTCTATTGTCGGCCCACAGGGCGGTGGCCGGAGCCAGCAGCAAAGCACCTGTGAGCACCACGAGCTGGAGCGGGGCGGCGGCAGGCAGCAGCAGCGCCGTCGTCGTCACCACGGCCGCTGCGGCCAGCAGGCCGGCGGCCGGCGGGAGCACCACCCGCGGCGCCAAGTCACGCACGGCGTCGAAATCCCCGATCAAGTGGTCCACCGCGCCGTCACCGCGCAGCAGGGACCGCCGGGAGAGCACCCGCAGCGTCAGGGATTCCCAGACGTGCACACGCAAACGGGTGAGCGAAGCGAAGACCGCGTCGTGCAGCCAGAGCCGCTCGCAGTATCGCGAGACCGCCCGGAGCAGACCGAAGAACCTGACGCCCACAATGGCGACCAACAGATACAGGATGGCCGGTTGCTGGCTGGCACGCACGATCAGCCAGCCGGAGAGAGCGGTCAGCGCGAGGGCGGCGAGCGTTGCCACCGCACCGGCGACGACGGCGAGCAGGAACCGCGGGCGCCATGGTTCCAGCACGGCGACCAGCAGTCTGAACAGCCGTGCGGTGGGGACGGATTTGCCAGACCGGGCGGAATGGCCGGACCGGGCGGACCGGGAGGAAGAAGGACGGTCCGCCCGGACTGAAGACGTACAGGGCGCTCGTGCGGCAGAAGGGAGGAGACCGTTGGAAGAGGGACCGGCCGCACCGCCGGAGGCCAAAACGTCCTTGACGATGAGCGTGCTCGGGTCAACGTCCCCGGAGACAGTGATCGGCAGGCTCCGCGCGTCCCTGGCTCCGCCGGCATCGGAACTTTCGGCCGTCCGAATGCCGCCGGCATCGAGGCGGACCACATGATCCGCCAGTGCGAGCGTGGATTCATTGTGCGCGACGAGGATGATAGTGACAGTTCCACAGAGAGCGATAATGGTCCGCTCGATGCTGCGGGCTGTGAGACCGTCCAAATGGGCCGTCGGTTCGTCCAGCAGCAGCACGGTTGCTCCGGCCTCGATGCGGGCCAGAGCACGGGCAAGTGCAAGGCGCCGCAGCTCTCCCGGGCTGAGCTCCGCCGGATGGCGCGCGGCGGCATAGCCAAGCCCCACTCGGTTCAGCAGCTCGTCAGCCGTTCCGCGAGGCGCCGTTCCGACGCCTGCACCGTAAAGTTCCACTTCGGCACGGGCAGTCTGTTCAACGGTGGCTGGATGCTGCGGCACCCACGCCAGGTGTTCGGGATCTACCCCCGTGATCTGGCCGCTGACCTGCACCGCCGGTGCCGCAGTCCTGCCGTCCGGTCCGGCGTCCGCGTCAGCCTCTGCCACGGTGGCTGTCGCGGCCTGCGGCGCAGTCTCGGACGGACCAAGCAGCCCAGTCTCAGTCACGGAAAGCGGGGCGACGATGCCGGCCAGTACGTGCAGCAGGGTGGATTTTCCGCAGCCGCTTGGCCCGGAAATTGCGGTGATCTGCCCAGCCGGGGCCGTGAAACTCAGTCCGGAAACCGCGTCGCCGCTCCGATCCGGATAACTGACGCGCAGCCCGGACACCCGGACCTCCGGGACGTGCCGGACCTCCGGGGCGTGCCGGTCCGCCCGCGGCCGCCCGCCGCCGTCATCCCCAGCGCCGCCGTAATCCCCGGCGCCGCCGTTGTCCGGAGCGCCGTCGTCGGCCTGCGGGGAATGCAACTGAGCCGCAGGCACCCGAACCGTCAGGGGCACCGCAACCGGAGCGGCAAGGATTTTCTCCGCCCGCTCCAGCGCCTCCCGGCCGTCCTCGCTGGCGTGGTGCGCAGTGCCCAGCTCACGCAGCGGCAGGTAACACTCCGGCGCCAGGATGAGCACCAACAGGCCCGTTTCCAGATCCATGGAGCCCTGCACCAGCCGCACGCCGATGAAAACGGCGACGACGGCGACCGAGAGGGTGGCGACCAGTTCCAGTGCCAGCGCGGACAGGAACGCCACGCGCAACGTACCCATGGTGGTCCGGCGGTAGTCCTCGGAGACCCTCCGCAGTGCCTCGGTCTGCGCCTTCGCCCGGCCCAGGCCCACCAACACGGGCAGTCCCTTTGCCAGCTCCAGCAGGTGATTGGACAGCCGGGACAGCGAATCCGCCGCCCGTTCCACCTGCTCGCGGGTGTGCATGCCGATCAGCACCATGAACAGCGGCACCAGCGGCACCGTCAGGACGACAATCAGGGCGCTGACCCAGTCCGCCAGCAGAATCCGGGCACCGATCAGCAGCGGCATCGTGGCGCAGCCGACCACGGCCGGCAGAAACTGGGTGTAATAGTTATCCAGCGCGTCCAGTCCGCGGGTGGCCAGCACGGTGCCGGCACCCTGTCCACCGGCACCACCACCGGCACCCTGTCCTCCGGCACCACTACCGGCGTCGAGGACCATCCGTCCGGCAAGTTTCAGGCGAAGGTCCTCCTTGGCGCCGAGTGCCGTCTGCCGGGCCACAACGGCGATGGCCCAAACCACGGCTGCCCGGGCCAGCGCGGCGACGGCACCGGTCAACAGAGCCGCCGTCAGGCCGCCGTGGTCGGATATCACGCTGACTATCCCTGTGACCACCGCCTGGGCCAGCAGCAGCCAGATCAGCGACTTCAGCGCGATCAGCAGACCGAGCAGATACAGGCTGCGCCTGGCCCCGGCGGGCAGCCGCGGGCCGTTGCCGAGAGCCATCTCAGTCCGTCCCCACGGCAGGCACCACGTCGTGCGCCTGCGGCAACTGGCTGGCGCTGACGCGCTTGCGGAAAACCCAGTAGGTCCAGCACTGGTAGGCCAACACCAGCGGCACACCCACACAGGCCACAATGCTCATCAACCCGAGGGTGTACGGCGAGGAGGAGGCGTTGCTGATGGTCAGGTCCCACTCTTGGTTGAGCGTGGAGGGGAGAACCGTGGGGAAGACGGATCCGAAGATCGCGGCACTGCCGGCCAGCAGGAACACGCCCAGACCCAGAAAACTCCAGCCCTCCCGGCCTCGGCCGGCCATCCGCCAGGCGGTGAAGGCGGCTACCGCGGACACGGCGACCAGCAGCCAGCTGATCCCCTTACCGTGCTGATAGGTCAGCAGCACCATCCAGAGGACCAGCGGCAGCAGACCCACCGGGAGCCAGCGGGTCACCAGGCGCCGGGCGCGTTCGCGGATCGCACCGTCCGTTTTCAGGGCAAGGAAGGCTGCGGCGTGCACCAGCGAGAAGCCGACGACGGCGAAGCCGCCCAGCACGGCGTACCAGCTGAACCAGGCGAACGGGCCGCCCACGCGGTCACCGTTGGCGTCGAGCGGGAGACCCGTCGTGGTCAGGGCCAGGGCGGCCCCGATTCCGAATGCCGAGACGAAGGAACCCAGGGCAATGGCCCAGTCCCAGCGGTCGCGCCAGCGCCTGGAATCGATTTTGCCGCGGTACTCGAAGGCGACAGCACGGAAAATCAACCCCAGCAGGACAAAGACCAGTGGAATATAGAGGGCCGAAAACAGCGACGCATACCAGAGTGGGAAGGCCGCAAACATGGCCCCGGCGGCGGTGATCAGCCAGACCTCATTGCCGTCCCAGACTGGCCCGACGGTGTTCAGCAGCACCCGGCGTTCGGTGTTGTTGCGGGCGAAGAGCTTCATCAGCATGCCGACGCCCAGATCGAAGCCTTCCAGGAAGAGGTAGCCGGTCCAGAGCACGGCAATCAGCACAAACCAGATAGTCGGCAGGGTCTCCATGACGGTGTCCTTTAACGTTAGGGGAAAATCAATGCGCTGGGCGGCGGCCGGACCGCAACTTTGGGGGTCGACCCGCGCAGGGCCGACCCCTGCACGACAGGCCCTGCCGGCGTGGCGGATCTCAGTAGGCGAAGGCGAGGACATCATCGGAATCCCCCGGGCTGCCGCCGGAGCCGCCCGCACCGCTGCCCTCGTCGTCGTCGGACTTCGACGCATCGTCGGACTTCGACGCGCCGTCGGACTTACGCAGGTTCACGGGACCCTCCTTCGCGGCGTGCGCGAGCTCGGGCATCGCCGCGGCGACACCGCCCCGGACGTAGCGGAAGAGCAGTCTCACCTCCACCACCAGCAGCACCGCGTAGACGCTCGCTAGCATCACCAGCGAGAAGATCAGCTCCCCCGCGGAGACGCCGGGCGAGACGGCCGCGGCGGTGAACATGAAGACCTGGTCAATGCCGCTGAGCTGCGGGTTGGGTGCCACGACAAATGGCTGCCGGCCCATTTCCGTGAAGATCCAGCCCGCCGCGTTAGCCCCGAACGGCGCCAGAATGCTGAAGAGGGCCAACCGCATCAGCCATCGTGACGACGGCACGGTGCCCTTGCGGACCAGTACCAGTCCCACCAGGGCGGCCAGCGCCGCCAGTCCTCCGAAGCCGATCATGATCCGAAAGCCCCAATATGTGACCGCCATGACGGGTACGTACTGGATCTCCTGGCCGGCCCGATCACCGTAGATCGGATTGGCAGGCAGTGTGGTGCCGTATTTGGCCTGATACTCGGGGACCAGCGTATTGACACCTTTGATGTCGGTGGTGAAATCGTTGTGCGCCAGGAAGGAAAGAATTCCGGGCACCTCAATCACGGCAGTGACGTCGCTGCAGTTCTTGCTGCCCGGGTCCCCGATCGAGAGAATAGAGAAACTGGTGCCGTCGTGGCAGGCGGCCTCAGCAGCGGCCATTTTCATCGGCTGCTGCTCAAACATCAGTTTGCCCTGCATGTCGCCGGTGATCGCGGTGCCGGCGAAGGCAATCATGGCCACCACAGCGCCAATGCGCAGGGAGCGGATCCAGACGGCGTGGTCGGTCCGGTCGCGGCCGGGGATGGTGGCCGACTCCCCCACCACCACGCGGCCGTCAGCATCGATGGTGTCGACGCCGTCGCGCCGGCGACGCCACAGGTGATACCAGGAAATACCCAGCAGAAACCCGCCGGCGACAGCGACGGCCCCGGTGAGCGTGTGCGGGAATGCCACCAGCGCGGTGTTGTTGGTGAAGACGGCCCAGGCATCGACCATCCGCGGACGTCCGTCCACCATTTCGACACCCACCGGATGCTGCATCCATGAATTCGCCACCAGGATGAAGTACGCCGACACCGCCGAACCAAGCACCGCAATCCACAGGCACGCCAGGTGGATCCGGGCGGGGAGTTTTTTCCAGCCGAAGATCCACAGTCCCAGGAAGGTCGATTCGATAAAGAAAGCCAGCAGGGACTCCATCGCCAGCGGGGCGCCGAACACGTCGCCGACGAAGCGGCTGTACTCGCTCCAGGCCATGCCGAACTGGAACTCCTGCACCAAGCCGGTGGCGACACCCATGATGAAGTTGATCAGGAAGAGCTTGCCCCAAAATTTGGTCATCCGAAGGTACTCTTCCTTGCCGCTCCGCTGCCACAGCGTCTGCAGCAAGGCCACCAACAGGCCAAGGCCAATGGTCAGCGGGACCATCAGGAAGTGGTAGACGGTGGTTATTCCGAACTGCCACCGTGCGATATCCAGGGCTTCCATCGATTCACCTTAGGGACGGGAACATGACTCTTCTACGATACGTAGAAAACCAATTTCTACCAATTGTAGAATATTTCGGCCGGACCCTGTAGATTTAAGCCAAGGCATCTGCCGCACCCACTTTAAAAGGATCACGATGGCCACTTTGGGGGAGCTCGAACGAGCCGTTATGGATCTGCTGTGGGAACACCCGGAAGCGATTACCGCGAACGCCCTGCGGGACCTGCTCTCCCAGCGTCCGCCCGCCGTCGCTGGCGGAACCGACAGCAGGGAACTGGCGGTCACCACCGTTTTGACCGTACTGTCACGGCTGGAAAAGAAGGGCCTGGTGGAACGCGAAAGATCCATCCGCCCGCACCGGTACCGCTCGGTCACCAGCCGAGCCGAGCACACGGCCGAGCTGATGCTCGAGGTCCTCGGATCCGCTCCGGACCGTGAGGCCGTTTTGGCGCGCTTTATCGGAACCGTGAGCGACGGCGAGGCCACCACGCTGCGTAAACTGCTCGGCCAGGGCTAGGGCCACCAGGCACACCGGTTGGACGCATACAGCTGATGTTCTGGACGTCCTGGTTCCTTGCACTCCTTGCCGTCATCCTGGCGTGGCCGGTTCCCCTGTTGCTGGCCCGCGCCGGTTGGACCGCCCGCTCCCCCTTCACCGCCATGGTCCTCTGGCAGGCAATCGCCCTCGCTGGCGGGTTGTCCATGATCGGGGCAATGCTGGCGTTTGGGCTCGTGCCACTGGGCGGAAACCTGATCTCCGGGCTGAAGAATCTGCTCGGCATTCTGCTGGGCAGCAGCACCGGTGAGCGGCTCGAGTTCTGGCATGCCTTCGCGCTCAGCGCCGCGGCCCTGCTGCTGGCCCACCTGCTGTTCACCCTGCTGTTGACCTACGCACGGATCCGCAAACAACGCCGTCGGCACCGCGAGCTGTTGGATCTGCTCAGCTCACCGGCCACCGGCAGGCCGGGAACGGTGGTCATCAATCACGACGCACCCGTAGCATATTGCCTGCCCGGCGGATCCCGTTCCGTCACGGTGCTCTCCGACGGACTCATGAACATGCTGGAGCCGGACGAACTGCGGGCGGTCCTGATTCATGAAAACGCCCATCTTGCCCAACGCCACCATCTGCTGCTTTGGGCCTTCGCAGCCTGGCGTTACGCACTGCCTTGGCTGCCCACGTCACGGCTGGCGCAGCGCTCGGTCAACTCGCTGATAGAGATGTTGGCCGACGACGTCGCACTGGAATCAGTGGACCGCTCCACCCTGGTGAAGGCGATCGCTCTGGTGGCCAGCGGCTCGGCCCTGCTGCCCGCCAGCGAGCTGGTGAACGGTGGCGCAGACCGCATCGATACTCCGGAGACGACGTCGGCACGGCTGGGCCGGCTGCTGAAGCCGGCTCCGGTACTAAGCCGGAACGCGCAGCTCCTGGTGCTGGCCGGCTCCGTCCTGCTGCTCGCGGTTCCCACGGCGCTGCTGATCGTGCCGGGGCTGCTCGGCTGAGATGATCAGCCCAGGTTCCGCCGGTTTGACGGCACCGGAAGCTTACGGCGGGCATCATCGACAAGAGCCGTGTCCAGCTCCGCGAACAGTAGGCCCGGTCGTCCGTCGAGCTGGTTGATAATCGCACCGAACGGCGAGATGACTGCGCTGCGTCCTATTCCCGTCGGCGCGGTGCCTTTAACGGAGATGCCTGCAGAGGCCGGGTCGCCCTGCCCACAGGCGAGGACAAATGTGGTGGTGTCCGCCGCGCGGGCCCGGGCCAGAAAGTCCCATTGCTCCGCCTTGCCGGGGCCGGCGCCCCACGACGCGCAGATGATGTTAACCTGCGCCCCGTGGACCGCATTAGCGGTGAACAGCGCCGGAAAGCGAATGTCGTAACAGGTGGCCAGGCCGAAGGTGATTCCGCCTGCAACGAACGTGACCGGTTCGGTGCCGGCTTCCACGGTGTCCGACTCGGCAAAGCCGAAGGCGTCAAAGAGATGGATTTTGTCGTAGCTGGTCTCCACGCCCGGTCCGGTCGCCAACAAGGTGTTGCGGACCTTGCCTTCCACCCCGGGGGTGAACATCCCGACCACGACGACCAGATCCAACTCGGCAGCCACACCGCGGACACGTGACGCCCATGGGCCGTCGGTCCGCTCCGCGATATCCGCCAGCGGATTCCCGAACGCCCGCATGGTTGCTTCCGGGAAGATGACAACGTCCGCGCCCCCGTCTTTCGCTTGGCGGGCATAGCCTGCCAGCAGATCCAGATTGTCTTCCAAGCTGGGACCAGTGATGATTTGAGCGAGTGCAATGCGCACAATACCTCCAAGTCGGTGTAATCGTAATGCACGCAGCAGCAATCAGCGGATGCCGCTGCGGGCGGGCGGCGCACGGGCGGACGGCGCACGGGCGGGCGGCGCACGGGCGGACGGCGCACGGGCGGACGGCGCACGGGCGGACGGCGCACGGGCCGGCGGCCGGAACCACGAAACGGCGAAATCCGTCCGGTCCTATATATCGGGACCGCGTTCACCAAATCGCGTTCACGGGTCGCAGCCGTGGAACCCGCCTTCGGGCTTTAAGCGTCGATGCGTTCGCGGTCCAGCGAGGAGCTGCCGGCGATGATGAAGTCCTTGCGCGGCGCAACGTCGGACCCCATCAGCAGTTCAAAGGTTTTCTCCGCCAATTCCGCATTGGCCGCTGTCACCCGCCGCAGAGTCCGGTGCCTCGGGTCCATCGTGGTTTCCGCCAGCTGTCCTGCATCCATCTCGCCCAGACCCTTGTAACGCTGAATCGGTTCCTTGTACCGCTTTCCGGTCTGCTCCAACGAGGCCAGCAGCGTGTGCAGCTCCTGCTCGGAATAGGTGTAGATCATCTCGTTCGGCTTCGTGCCGTGATTGATGACCTCCACCCGGTGCAGCGGCGGGACGGCCGCGAACACCCGACCGGCATCGATCATGGGTCTCATGTAACGGAAGAACAGCGTCAGCAGCAAGGTCCGGATGTGGGCACCGTCGACGTCGGCATCGGTCATCAGAATCACCTTGCCGTAGCGGGCCGCTTCCAAGGCAAAGCTCCGTCCCGAGCCCGCACCCACCACCTGGATCAGGGCCGCGCACTCAGCATTGGAAAGCATGTCGCCCACCGAGGCCTTCTGGACATTGAGGATCTTGCCGCGGATCGGCAGCAACGCCTGGAAATCCGAGGATCGCGCGAGCTTTGCCGTACCTAGGGCGCTGTCCCCCTCGACAATAAACAACTCGCTGCGTTCAACCTCATCTGTCCGGCAATCCGCAAGCTTGGCCGGCAGCGAGGAGGTTTCCAGCGCGTTCTTGCGCCGCTGCGTTTCCTTGTGCACCCGGGCGGAGATCCGGGATTTCATCTCCGACACCACTTTTTCCAGCAGCTGGGCCGACTGGGCCTTCTCATTGCGCTGTGACGAGTTCAGCTTGGCCGTCAGCTCCCGCTCGACCACCTTGGCGACGATGGTGCGCGCCGCCGGTGTACCGAGGATCTCCTTGGTCTGACCCTCAAACTGCGGCTCGGCCAGACGTACGGTCAGGACCGCCGTCAACCCGGCCAGGACGTCGTCCTTCTCAATCTTGTCATTGCCCGCCTTGAGCTTCCGGGCGTTGGACTCGATGACCTTGCGGAAGGTCTTCAGCAGCGCCTGCTCGAAACCTTCCTGATGACGGCCGCCCTTGGGCGTAGCGATGATATTTACGTAACTGCGCATGGCGGTGTCATACCCGATCCCCCAACGCATCGCGATATCCACCTCACAGTCCCGCTCGACCTCGGTGCTCTTCAGATGACCGTTCGAATCCAGCACCGGAACGGTTTCCCGGAAGGTGCTGCTGCCGTGGATACGCCACACATCCGTCACGGCCGGGTCGGCGGCCAGGTAGTCCACAAATTCGGACAGGCCACCGTCGTGTTGAAATACCTCTTCGTGCACCTCCGATTCCCCCGGTGTGCCTGGCAACCGACGCTCGTCACGGATGGAGATGCGCAGCCCCGGAACCAGGAAGGAGGTCTGGCGGGCACGGTCGGACAGCTCCGTGTAGGAAAACTTCGCGTCGGGGGTGAATATCTGCCGGTCCGCCCAGTAACGGATCCGGGTCCCGGTGACACCACGCTTGGTGGTGCCGACGATGTCCAGGCTTGAATCGTCCACGAACGGCTCAAAGACAGCAGTGGGGCTTAGGCTCCGGCCGCTGTCCTTGAAATGTCCGGGCTCGCCACGGCGAAAGCACATCTGGTAGGTCTTGCCGCCGCGGTCCACCTGCACGTCAAGACGGGCCGAGAGCGCGTTCACCACGCTGGCGCCGACGCCATGCAGGCCACCGGAGGCGGTGTAGGACCCGCCGCCGAACTTCCCGCCGGCATGAAGCTTTGTCAGGACGACCTCAACACCGGTCAGGCCGGTTTTGGGCTCCAGGTCCACCGGGATGCCTCGACCGTCATCATGGATCTCCACGGAGTTATCGGGGTGCAGGATGACCTTTATGCTTTGACCATGACCGGCCAGAGCCTCATCAACGGAGTTGTCGATGATCTCCCACAGGCAGTGCATAAGACCCCGTGAGTCCGTGGAACCGATGTACATTCCCGGCCGCTTACGGACAGCTTCCAGCCCCTCCAGCACGGAGAGATGGCGGGCCGTGTAATCGGAATTTGGTGGGACCACGTTCGGCAGACTCCTTGGACGGTGCTGATGGCTGGTGGGGCTGATGAGAGATGGGGCTGATGACTGGGGGCTGACAGGGGATGCGGTGCCGGGGCCCGGAAGTAGGGCCACTGTCTACGATATCTTCCGGCGCGGCCCGGGCGGTACAGGCTTGCCGCCGGGCCGCGCTCCGAGTTTCGTGCCTCGCCAATACGGTCTCCGGGTGCTTCCGTCCCCGGCGGCGACATGGCCCCGCGGTTTAGCTGCCGCTACGCGGTCAGCGAAAGTCGACCCAACCTGCCATGCTTCCGCGACGAATAGTGGTTGTATAGATGTACAGAACTACTAAGGAGGCCATCATGACAACAGCTGTAGCCAGCCGCGAACTGAACGCCCTGGACCGCTGCGACCGCTGCGGAGCTCAAGCATATGTCCGTGTCGTGCTGGAATCCTCCGGCGGTGAACTGCTTTTCTGCGGTCACCATGCCCGGGCCGTGGAGCCCACACTGAAGCCGCTGTCTGCCCAGTGGCAGGACGAGACCGCCCGGTTGCATCAGAAGGAGTCCGTTCTCGTCGAGGACTAAGCGGGAACGGAACACCGCTGAGCGGCGGTGGAAGGCGGTCGGCCCCGCCAGCCGATAACCCGGGCGGGCAGTCGGTAGCGGCAAAAGAGCATAAGACCGACCAGAATTAGAACGAAAGACCAAGAAAGGGCCCCTCCGTCGGAGAGGCCCTTTCTTGGTTCCGGGTCTCGGCCCGGTCCGCCAGTTCGTTTAACCGTGGACCGTTTGGCCCCGGACCGGGCAGCCCCGAGCCGAAGCCAAACGCGGCTGCCTGGCTGCTTAGTCCAGGTAGTCCCGCAGAACCTGAGAGCGCGACGGGTGCCGGAGCTTGGACATCGTCTTGGATTCAATCTGGCGGATCCGCTCCCGCGTTACGCCGTATACCTTGCCGATTTCGTCTAAAGTCTTAGGCTGGCCATCGGTCAACCCGAAGCGCATTGCCACCACGCCTGCTTCGCGCTCGGACAAAGTGTCAAGGACGGAATGCAGCTGCTCCTGCAGCAGCGTGAAGCTGACAGCGTCGGCCGGAACAACCGCTTCGGAGTCTTCGATCAGGTCGCCGAACTCGGAATCTCCGTCTTCCCCGAGAGGCGTGTGGAGCGAAATCGGCTCCCGACCGTACTTCTGCACCTCGACAACCTTCTCCGGAGTCATATCAAGCTCGATCGCCAGCTCTTCCGGGGTTGGTTCGCGGCCCAGATCCTGAAGCATCTGCCGCTGTACACGGGCCAGCTTATTGATGACCTCCACCATATGCACCGGGATACGGATCGTACGCGCCTGATCCGCCATGGCGCGGGTAATGGCCTGCCGGATCCACCATGTGGCGTAGGTGGAGAACTTGAAGCCCTTGGTGTAATCGAACTTCTCAACCGCACGGATCAGACCCAGATTGCCTTCCTGGATCAGGTCCAGGAACAGCATGCCCCGGCCGGTGTAACGTTTGGCCAACGACACAACCAGGCGAAGGTTGGCTTCCAGCAGGTGGTTCTTGGCGCGTTTACCGTCGTGGATTACCCACTGCAGTTCGCGCTTGAGCTTGTCATCGATCTTCCCGTCGTCCGCCGCCAGCTTCTCGTCCGCGAAGAGCCCAGCCTCAATACGCAGCGCAAGGTCGACCTCCTGCTCGGCATTCAGCAGCGCAACTTTACCGATCTGCTTGAGGTAATCCTTCACCGGGTCAGCCGTGGCACCGGCGGACATGACCTGCTGGACGGGTGCGTCATCGTCATCGGCATCCGAGTAGACAAAACCGCGGCCGGTCGTCTCCGGGACAATTTCGACGGTCTCCGAGTTTGTGCTCACCCCAGCCTCATCGTCGTCCACTGTTGTGGCATCCTCGGTTTCGTGATCCTGGGATGCCTTCGGAGCCCGCCCCCGGGCAGCTTTGGCTGGAGCGCCGGCAGTCTTGGCCTGACGGCCGCCGCTCTTCCCAGCCGCGCCGTCACCGCCTTCGACGGCGGCCTTCTTAGCGGCGATCGTGGCCGCTCGTTTCTGCGCCGGGGACTGGGACGCTGCGGCGTCGCCGCCGTCATCCGACTGGTCGATGGTGGCAGTAGCCGTACGGGCGGTGCTGGTTTTCGCAGCAGAGGCCTTCTTCGGGCCGGCAGCTGGGTTTGCCGAGGCATCAACCTCGGAAGTAGCAGAGTCATTGCTCTTGGCAGTGTCAGACACAGAAAACCTTTCTTGCGGCGGTCTGTGGAGTCACCTGCGGGCAACACCACTATGACCCTGTCAAGTCCGTGATGACTTACACACCTCATCACAACCTGCAGAGCCACTAGGTATAACTACCGTCGAACCGACATTGTTCCCATCGGCTCACAGAGTTTTCCACAGAAGTTCATCAGGGAGTCACAGGGTGAATCACGGACCCAACCGGGTCTCGACTCCCATTGTCTCACGATATTTACCCCGCCTCCCCGTTCACCGGTCTGTAGGAGGGTGCCAGGAGGTCCTGCGGTCGCGGGCCCAGTTGCAGATGATGCCGCGGCTGACCAGCTCACCGAGCAGCAACGCCAACCGGTAGCCGGCGGCGTCCCTCAACGCCAGCCGCAGATAGGCGTCGGCAGCCGAACCCCGCCCCCGGCACCATTGCGCCCAGGCCAGCATGGTCAGCACCGCGGCCCGCGGTTCCCCCGAAGCGGCCCGGGACAGATGGGTCAGCAGCTCGTCCATCTTATCCAGTCTATTCCAGTCCGGATCGCTGGCGCCCTCGCCCATGAGCACCCGGCCAAAGTCCTGCCAGAGAAGGTCGTCGCCTGCGCTGAAACTGCTGCGCAGCGCCACCCACTCCCGCGTGGTCGGCTCCCAGGGAACGGGCCGTACTATGTCCTGCTCGGATTCCGCCAGCAGCCCATAACCCAATGCCCCGGCGAAGGCCAGCTGCGCCCCCACGCTGGCCAGCACCAGTACCGCATCCCGGACCGTCACACTTTCCAGCGACGCCAACAGGTAACCGGAGGTCGTCGCGGCGGGCGGCTCGGGCCACCGTGCGATGGCAAGCTCCCAAGCCTGCAAGGTGGCCATGAACTGCTCCTGCCCGAGCTGCCGGCCCGACAGAACCGCGGTGGAGGTCTGCAATGCCCGATGCACAGCCAGCCCGGCCCCGTCCGGGAGCGGGACCACCGCGGAGCCCGCGCGTTCCTGCGGATCGAGATAGCCGCTGCCGCGGAAGATCAGCTCAGCATTCAGGGCGCTGCTGACGATGTCATCCAGCGGGCGGCCCGGCCAGCCGCAGCAGTCGATGTCCGTACAGACGTAGTTGCGCCAATACGCCGGTCCCAGGAACCATTTCTCCTTCACCGGTGTGCCTGCTTTCCGCAAGGCCGACTCGAGCACCTCCATTAAGCGCCGGTAGGGAATCCGTCCCGGTACCAACCAATCGCGCCTGCCGAATACCGCCAGCAGTACACCGTCGGCGTGCTCATCAGCTCCCAAAGCGGCGCAGACGTAGTGGGCAAAGTCCTGCAGTCCGACGTCGTGGACATCCGGCAGGTCAACGCGCAAGGTGGCGCCGATGGTCTTGCCTGCCATCGTAAGACAGACCAGACTGCGGGCCGGCCAATAGCCCAGCGAATGCGGAATGTAGCTGAGGATATCCTCGCCGGAGCTGATGGACAGGCGCTGTTCAGTAGTCATGACACCACTGTCGGGGCGTCCGGCGGCGGCGGCCAGACAAAAAGCACAGGATGTGCAAGCCGACGGCGCCGCAACGCCCTGTGCAGGATTAATCCGAACCGGCGGAACCGTCCTCCCCAGTACCGTTCTCGGCGGAGCCGTTCCGCCCGGCCCCGTTCCGCCCGGCCCCGTTCCGCCCGGCCCCGTTCTTGCCGGCGGATTTCCCACCAGGCTTCTCCGCCGCGCCATTCCCGGTTCGACCTCCCGCCATTCTGCGCGCATTGGCCCGGGCGCTGCGGACCTCCGCACGGTACTGCTGCCGGCGCCGCCGGTTGTCCCCCATTGCCACCCACAGCGGCGGGACCCGGACACCTTCCAGCGCCATTTGGCGGCGGACAGCCCGGCGGCAGGACAGCACGTAGGACGCACCCACTGCGAGCATGATGAACTGCACCGATAAAGCGATACGGAAGGAATCCAACGAGTACAGATCCCCCTTCGAGAAACCGCTGTTATTGAGCAGATCCAGTACCAGTCCCACGATATACATCGTCAGCAGTGCGGCGCAGAACCCGCCGACGTTGACGATTCCGGTGGCGGTGCCCATCCGGTGTGACGGATTATAAGTGCGGGCAAAGTCGAATCCGATCATCGAGGCCGGTCCACCCAGCGCAAGCACCAGGACCAGAACCAGCAGAAGCCACAGCGGTGCCCTGCCCGGGTATGTCAGGGTGGCCAGCCAAACGACGCCGATCGCGGTGGAAATCAGCAGGACCATGGTGGAACGGCGGAGCGGATGGCGGCCCACCCACCCTCCCAGCAGCGGTCCGCAGATGATTCCCACGACGACGAACAGACTCATAATGCCGGTCACCATCGCCGGCTCCAGCCCTTGGCCGGAGACAAGGAACGGGTAGCCCCACGTCATGATGAAGACAGTGCCGGAAAACTGCGTGGTGAAGTGGCTCCACATGCCCAGCCGGGTTCCGGGCTGTTTCCAGGCCTTGCTCACCGCCGTCGCCGTTTCCCGCAGACCCTGCTGGGTCTTGCCGCTCGGCGTTCCCGCCGGCTGATTGCGCAGCAGCGCGGCGGCGAGCACGAAGGCCAGCAGGGACAGTCCCGCCGCACCCAGAAACGCCGGGCTCCAGCCGAAAGCATGCAGTACCAGCGCGAACGGGATGACACTGATCAGCTGGCCCATCTGGCCCAGCTGCCCCGTCAGCTGCGTCAACAGCGGAACCCGGGTGGCCGGAAACCAGGCGGGGATCAGGCGGAGCACGGCAATAAAGGTCATGGCGTCGCCGGCACCCACCAGCACTCGGCCGAAGATGCCGGCGGAAACGGACGTTGCCGCTGCGAGCTGCAGCTGCCCCAGGCACATCAGCACGGCTCCGGAAGCGATCATCGCCCGCGGCCCGAAGCGGTCCACCAGCACACCCACCGGTATCTGTAGCGCCGCGTAAACCAGCAGCTGCAGCACGGTGAAGGCCGACAGCGCGGAGGCGGTTGCCTCAAATCGGGCGGTGGCTTCCAAACCGGCCACGCCAAAGGAAGTCCGCGCGGTGATCGCAATCAGATAGGCAAAAACACCGACGCCCCAGACAAACCAAGCCCTGCCACTGGAGATGCCGCCGCTCTGCCCCGGCGTGCGGCCGCTGCCGCTGCCGGTCTGGGGTCCGCTGCTCGAATCTTGTCCATGGATGGTTCCGCTACCGCTGGCTTTCACTCATCCATCCTATTCCGGCACGTTTCAGCGGGCGGCCGGTCCGCCGTCGTTCTCCGGATCCTGACTGGCCAGGTACGCCTCCACTGCCGCCCCGAGCGTGTCTGCGTCCGGAAGCTCATCGTTCTCATCCGCCAGCAGGGACCGGCGCGCGGTGCCCTTGGTCCGGTCATCAAACTGGTGTTCCAGATTGTGCACCACTGCTTGGACCTCCGCGGAGCCCTGCGTCTGTTCGGCAATCTGCCGCTCCACATCACGGCCGGCCTCCCGGAGCCGCTCGCTGGGCAGCATCAAGGATGCCACCGCTCCCAGGTGCTCCAGGCCGGCGACGGCGGCGGGCGGGTATTCGGCGTCGGCCAAGTAATGCGGGACGTGGATGGCGTACCCCGCCACGTTCCGCCCGGCCTCCTGTAGCCGGTATTCGAGCAGATGGCCGACGGCGGAGGGCAGGTCAACGGTGGCCTGCCAGGTGGAGATTCCCTCGATCAGCTCCGGCCTGTTGCCATGCACGGTGACGCCGATCGGGCGCGTGTGCGGGACAGGCATCGGGATGGAATGCACCCACGCCACCAGATTAACGTCAAAGCGTTTGACCAGCTTCAGGACCGCACCGCTGAAGCGTTCCCACTGCAGATCGGGCTCATTCCCGGTCAGCAACAAAAACGGCTGGTCCAGCGCATCCTTCATCCGGTACAGGGCAAGACGGGGCTGCTGGTAGTCGGTCAGGCGGTCCTGGGCGAAGGTAATACGCGGACGGCGCGAACGGTAATCAATGAGCTGGTCGATGTCGAAGAAGGCCACCGGCTCGCTGTCCAGATGTCCCAGCAGCTCGGCGGTGATCTGCGACACCACGTGGCCGGCATCGGAGAATCCGGAAAAACCCATCACCATGTTCAAACCGCGCAAATCCTCCTGCTGCAGCAAAACATCATTGACGGCATACAGATCCGACGGCTCCAGAAACGGTGTGTACTCGATATCTTTCACAACTTCCTCCACGGACCAGGGATCCGGTGCTGATTACTGCGGTCTGTAAACTACTGCGGTTCTGTCTCAACTGCTGCGCCGTCAAAAATGCTGCCCGTCTGAACTGTCGTGCCGTTCAAACTGCCGCGCTCTGAAGCTTCTGCTTTACCAGTACAACACCGCGGATGCCCGGAATCATTCCGGATCTGGGCGCTGTCCCTCTCATGCCATGACGTGGGCCTGCACCAACGGTATTTTGCCAACGCTGAGGGCGGCCCGACGGATTTCCCAGGCCCGCCGATTTCCCGGCTACGGCTCGTCCCCGGCGCAGTCCCCCGCCCTGCTTCTCCCCGCCCTGCTTCTCCCCGCCACAGCCGGGGAATGCCTCCAGCCCCAGCGCCAGATCGTTCTGCAACAGTAACCGGAGCCGCCAATTACCACGATATCCGGCCACCGCACCAGAGCGCCTTCGCCGCCGCCCTGCGGGCTGCCTCCTTTGCCGCCCTGCGGGCTGCCTCCTTTGCCGCCGTGGCGGGGCTTCAGACTACGATCATTAGACGAGCCGCTTTAGGTGTCTACCAACAACCAGCGAGGATCAATATTCGTGTTCAAAAATCATGAAGTAACGCTCCGGGCCATTGCCAAAGACCTCAAAAAGGACGAATCACAGGCCCTCGTGATCGGCGTCGGACAGGGCACGGACGGTCCCGTCCTGCTCGACAACCCGCTGCCCGTCAAAGCAGCCAATGCACTGGCCGCCTCCCTGCAGGTCCTGGGCATCACCGGTGCCGCCGACGAGGTGCGTCGGTTGCCCGGCGTCCCCGAGGTGGGCGCCCAGGTTCTGGTGCTTACCGGTGTCGGCAGGCTGACCGGCAACCAGACCAGCGAAGAGGCGCTGCGCCGCGCCGCCGGCTCCGCCGTCCGCCAGTTGGCTGGTGTGGAGTCCGTCGCCGTCGCATTGCCAACGACGACGGTCGGCCAGGCTGCCGCCGTCGCCGAAGGTGCCGCCCTGGGCGCCTACACCTACTCCGGGCTGCGCACCGCTGAAGCCGCCGCGAAGGCGAACGTCGGCTCCGTTACGATCTTCACCCCCGCCGCGGACGATCCCGCACTGGCACCGGCCCTGAAGCGGGCCGCCATCGTCGCTAAGGCGGTCAATGCCACCCGCTCGCTGGTCAACGAACCGCCGAGCCATTTGTACCCGGAGACGTTCGCGGAAGCGGCCAAGGACCTGGCCAAGGGGCTGCCCGTCAAGGTCACGGTGCTGGATGAAAAGCGCCTGGAGCGCGACGGCTACGGCGGCATTCTGGGCGTCGGACAGGGCTCCTCGCGACCGCCGCGCATGGTGAAGGTGGAATACGCACCGACCCGCGCCAAGGTCAAGCTGGCCTTGGTGGGCAAGGGCATCACCTTCGACAGCGGCGGAATCTCACTCAAGCCCGCCGGCAGCATGATGACCATGAAGTGCGACATGGCTGGCGCTGCTGCTGTCCTCAACGCGCTGCTGGCCGTCGCGGAACTGGGCCTGCCGGTCCGGCTGACCGCGTGGCTGTGTCTGGCGGAGAACATGCCGTCCGCCACCGCCACCCGTCCCTCAGATGTGCTGACCATGTTCGGAGGCAAAACCGTCGAGGTCCTGAACACCGACGCCGAGGGACGGCTGGTCATGGCCGACGGCCTCGCTGCCGCTTCGGCCGAACTGCCGGACGCCATCCTGGACGTAGCCACCCTTACCGGCGCCCAGATGGTTGCCTTGGGCAAGCGCGTTTCCGCCGTGATGGGCGACGACGGCGTAAGCGCCGCGGTGAAGGCCGCTGCGGACCGCGCGGGAGAGCTTTTCTGGCCCATGCCGCTGCCCGAGGAACTGCGCCCAACGCTGGATTCACCGGTGGCCGATCTGGCCAACATCGGCGAGAAAATGGGTGGCATGATGACCGCCGCGGTGTTCCTGAACGAATTCGTCGGAGAGAACAAGGACGGCTCCAAAATTCCGTGGGCGCACCTGGACATCGCAGGGCCGGCCTTCAACGAAGGCTCCGCATTCGGCTACACGCCCAAGCAGGCCACTGGTGTCGCCGTGCGCACACTGGTCTCCTACGTCGAGGACGTCCTGGTTCGTACCGCCTGAGCCTGTCCCTGTCTCACATTGCCTGTCATGGCCGGCCGCACTATAGCCGCCGGCTATGACAGGCTGCTCTCATTGCCGCGTGAGACTGAACACATCCGCATCATTCGGGGGCTTCGCGGGTGGAGCATGGTTGCTGTGAAGGATAGGGTGAAGGCTGAAAGCACTGCATCAGGGATTCAGCACCCCACCGGAATCCGGCACTGCATACGTCACACCAAGTCAGTACAAGAACAACAGGACGCGCGACTACGCGCGTCAACCGATACGCGAGGGAGCGTCTAAGTGGCCGATCAGGCAGCTGCGCAAGAATTTGACATCCTGGTTCTCGGGGCTGGGAGCGGCGGCTATGCCGCAGCCCTCCGTGCCGTCCAGCTGGGCTTCACTGTTGGACTTGTCGAGAAAGGCAAGCTGGGCGGAACCTGCCTGCACAACGGTTGTATCCCCACCAAGGCGCTGCTGCACTCTGCGGAACTCGCCGATCATGCCCGCGATGCTGCGAAGTACGGCGTCAATGTCACCCTTGACTCCATTGACATGACCGCGGTCAATGCTTACAAGGACGGCATCGTTGCCGGCAAGTTCAAGGGGCTCTCCGGCCTGATCAAGGGCAAGGGCATCACCGTCATCGAGGGCGAGGGCAGGCTCACCGCGGAGAAAACCGTTACTGTGAACAGAACCGCCTACACCGGTAAGAACATCATTCTGGCCACTGGCTCGTACTCCCGCAGCCTGCCGGGACTGGAAATCGGCGGCAAGGTCATTACCTCCGACACCGCCCTGACCATGGATTACCTGCCCAAGAGCGTCATCGTGCTCGGCGGCGGCGTCATCGGCGTCGAGTTTGCCTCCGTCTGGAAGTCCTTCGGCGTGGACGTCACCATCGTTGAGGGCCTGCCGTCCTTGGTCCCGAACGAGGACGCCGCCATCATCAAGGTGCTGGAGCGCAGCTTCAAAAAGCGCGGCATCAAGTTCAGCACCGGCACGTTCTTCCAGGGCGTGGAGCAGAACGACGACGGCGTCAAGGTGACCCTGGTCGACGGCAAGACGTTCGAGGCGGATCTGCTGCTCGTCGCCGTCGGACGCGGGCCGTCCACGGCGAACCTGGGCTATGAAGAAGCCGGCATCACGATGGACCGCGGATTCGTCATCACCAACGAACGCCTGCACACCGGCGTTGCCAACATTTACGCCGTCGGCGACATTGTCCCCGGCGTACAGTTGGCGCACCGCGGATTTCAGCAGGGCATTTTCGTGGCAGAGGAAATTGCCGGTAAGAGCCCGGTCATTGTCGAGGACATCAACGTCCCGAAGGTCACCTACTGCGATCCCGAAATTGCCTCAGTGGGCCTGAGTGAAAAGGCCGCCAAGGCAAAGTTCGGCGACGACAAGGTCGAAAGCGTCGAGTACAATCTGGCAGGAAACGGCAAAAGCTCCATTCTGGGCACCAGCGGCCTGGTCAAGTTCGTCCGCGAAAAGGACGGCCCCGTCGTCGGCGTTCACATGATCGGTTCGCGCATGGGCGAGCAGATCGGCGAGGCTCAGCTCATCGTGAATTGGGAAGCCTACCCCGAGGATGTTGCGCAGCTGCTCCACGCGCACCCCACGCAGAACGAAGCCCTGGGCGAGGCTGCCATGGCCCTGGCCGGCCACCCGCTGCACGGCTAGTAACAATTGATCAGTGCACCCGGTGTTCCGCACCGGGTGCACTATGCTCAAAGCAGTATTCCATGCGGTATTTCAGGCGTAGAAATACCGATATCAATTCGCATTGCAGATAATAAGGAGAACGGGGACGAAATGTCTGAATCCGTGAACTTACCCGCCCTTGGTGAAAGCGTCACCGAAGGTACCGTCACTCGCTGGCTCAAGCAGGTTGGTGACCGGGTAGAGGTGGACGAGCCCCTGCTCGAAGTCTCCACCGACAAGGTCGACACCGAGATCCCTTCTCCGATCGCCGGTGTGATCGAGGAGATCCTCGTCGCCGAAGACGAGACGGCTGAGGTGGGCGCCCCGCTGGTACGCATCGGCAGCGGCGACTCCGCTGCTGCGACCGAAGAGGCTCCCGAGGCGGCCAAAGCCGCAGCACCGGAAGCGCAAGTTTCACAGGCCGAGGCAGCAGTGCCCTCCACAGATGCCCCCATCGGTTCCGACTCCTCCGCGGCTCAGGCGGCTCCTGCCGGCGGCCCGGCTCCTTCCAAGGGTGCGGACTCCTCCAACGACGGCGAGACGCACGACGTCACTCTCCCCGCTTTGGGTGAGAGCGTGACCGAGGGAACCGTGACCCGCTGGCTCAAGGCCGTCGGCGACTCCGTTGAGGTGGATGAACCCCTCCTCGAGGTCTCCACGGACAAGGTGGACACGGAAATTCCCTCCCCCGTCGCAGGAACGCTGCAGGAAATCCGCGTCAACGAGGATGAGACCGCTGAAGTCGGCTCCGTGCTCGCCGTCATCGGATCCGGCGCCGCCGCACCTGCGGCCGAACCCGCACCGGAGGCCCAGCCGGCTGCCGAGGCCAAGCCTGCCGAGGCCAAAGAGCAGTCCGAGCCTGTCGATACCTCCAGCCCCGAGACGGGCGCCGGTAACGAGGCTCCCGCCCCGGAGGCCGAGGCTCCCTCTGCCGCACCGTCGGCACCTCCGGCCTCGGCGCCGACGGTTTTCACCCCGAAGGATTCCGCGCCGAAGAATGCGGCCGCACAGGCACCGGCCGACGGCGGCGAAGCCGGTTATGTCACCCCGTTGGTCCGCAAACTGGCCAATCAGCACGGCGTCGACTTGGCGTCCGTCACCGGCACCGGCGTCGGGGGACGCATCCGCAAGCAGGACGTCGCCGCCGCCGCCGAGGCAAAGGCCGCGCCCGCACCCAGCCTGGCTCCTGCTGCTGCCTCGGCGCCGTCCGCTCCGGCTGCTGCTGCGGGCGCGTCCGGAGCGCCTGTTTCATCACTGCGCGGCACGGTCCAGAAGGCTCCACGGATCCGTCAGGTCATCGCCCGGCGCATGCGCGAATCCCTGGATGTTTCCACCCAGCTGACGCAGGTGCATGAGGTCGATATGACCAAGATCGCCAAACTGCGCACCGCCGCAAAGGGCACGTTCCAGGCTCAGAACGACGTCAAGCTCACGTTCCTGCCGTTCATTGCCAAGGCTGTCGCCGAAGCGCTAAAACAGCACCCGAAGCTGAACGCCGCATATGACGAGGACAAGCAGGAAATCACGTACCACAACGCCGAGCATCTGGCGATCGCTGTGGATACGGACAAAGGCCTCCTGGTCCCCGTCATCGCCGATGCCGGCAACCTCAATCTTGCCGGCCTCGCTGCCAAGATTGCCGACGTCGCCTCGCGTACACGCAATAACAAGATCGGCCCGGATGAGCTCTCGGGCGGAACCTTCAGCATCACCAACATCGGTTCCGTTGGCGCGCTGTTCGATACGCCGATCATCAATCAGCCGCAGGTCGGCATCCTGGGCACCGGCGCCATTGTCAAACGTCCCGTCGTCATCACCGGCGTGGATGGCGATGACACCATCGCCATCCGCTCAATGATGTACCTGTCCTTGACATACGACCACCGCCTGGTGGACGGCGCCGACGCGGGCCGCTTCCTGCAGACCCTGCGGGCGCGACTGGAAGAGGGCAGCTTCGAGGCTGATCTGGGACTCTAAACTAATAGTTTGCTGTACCGTAAGGGCGTCCATCCCAAGGGGAAGGGCGCCCTTACAGATTTGCATGTCTCGAGACCGTAGCACCACCGGCGCGATGCTCCCAGCAGGCCACGTTGCGGCAGTGGTGACGCCCGGTCGCAGCCGAAATATTCTAAACACTTTATCGAAACTATATTCGATAAAAGACTACCGATTTGTCATGATTAGGAATATACTGGTAGTATGGCTGGCGAACAGAGTTTCGAATCGCTCCTCGAGGAATACCTCGGGAGGCCCGAACACGCCCGCCGCGGCCTCGTCCAAGGCACTCTGACTGCGGGGTCCGCGGTCCCTTTTCTCCCGGAACTGATCTGGGGCCCGAGCCGTCCGGTCACCGACGAGGACCTCCGGCACTCCCTGGTGAACATCCCCGCCGCGGATAACCCCGCGGCGGATAACCGAGTTGTCAATGACGGTGCGATCGTCGACCCGGCCGCCGACGTGCCGGACCCCGACGTGCCGGACCCCGACGTGCAGCCCACGGACCTGCAGCCCACGGCGGACAGTGGCCTGCCGGACCCCGGCCTGCCGGACCCCGGCCTGCCGGACCCGGGCCTGCAGCCGGCGGACGTGGAACCGGCGGATGTACAGCCACCGGTGCTGCCAGAGAGTGATCTGGCGTCCCCGGATGTGCGCCCCGCTGACCTGCAGGTCGAGTCCGTCTGCCGGGCCCTGTTGGCGGGCCTGGTCCGCGAAGAGGACCCCGACAGGCTGGACCCGCTGCGGACCGCCGAGGCCCTGCTGCTCACCGACCCCGCCGGCGGTGATGCCGACCAGAAGCTCGACTACGCCGCCGCAGCCGGGAAAATGGTGTCCTGGGCCCAGGCCATCCAGACCCGGGCCGTCGCCGCGTTCGCCGCAGAACGGCCCCCGCTGCCGGCCGAAACACCACGGCGCTTCACCGTGCCGGCCCGGTCCGAATGGATCAGCGAACGCTCCCGGTACGCGGCAGCGGAAATCGGTGCCGCCCTGCACATCGGCCGCTACAGCGCCCAGCGCCTCCTGGACAACAGCGACTACCTCACCAGCATGCTCCCTGCCACCCTCGCCCAGCACGAGCAGGGCCTCCTGGACCGGGCCCGCGTCCACGCCGTCCTCTCCGGACTCGGCACCACCCCGGCCGAACTCTGGGGCCCGGTCGAAGACGCGATCACCGCCCTCGCACCCTCCCTGACACCCAAAGCCCTGGAACGGCATGCCCGCGAAACGGCGGAGAAACTCGACCCCGAACCCCTCGCCGCCCGGCACGAACGCGCCCGCACCCACCGCGACGTCTGGTTCTTCGCCCAACCCGACGGAATGGCCGAAATCGGTGCACTCCTCCCCGCCGTGGACGCCCGGCGCTTCTACGAAACCATCGACGCCTGGGCCCACCACGCCCAACACGAAGGCGAACCCTCCACCGGCACCACCCCCGGCGGGAAACCCTCCCGCGCGATCAACGAATACCGCGCCGACGTCATGGTCGACCTCTTCAACAACGCCCTGGACCCCGACGACACCGACACCGACACCAGCGACGACACCGACACCAGCGACGACACCGACACCAGCGACTGCACCGACGATACCGACACCGGGAACGCCGGGAAGACCGGCACCGGGAACGCCGGGAAGACCGGCACCAACACCGGGAACGCCGGGAAGACCGCCCGTGGCCGCCGGGGCCGGAAGGCCCCCCGCTACGCACCCGCCCAGATCGCCGTCACCGTCCCCGTCCTGACCCTGATGGGACTGGACGAACGCCCCGGCAACCTCAACGGCTACGGCCCCATCCCCGCCGACCAGGCCCGCGAACTCGCCGGCCAGGCAACCTCCTGGCTCAGGATCCTCACCCACCCCGAAAACGGCACCATCCTCTCCATCGGCCGGACAGCCTACGAACCCGCGGCAGACCTGCGCCGCTGGATCATCAACCGGGACAAAACCTGCCGCGGCATCGGCTGCGACAAACCCGCAAGACTCTGCGACATCGACCACACCATCCCCTACCACCGGCAGACCTACGCCCCCGACGGCACACCCCTGCCCCTGGGCGAAACCAGCGACACCAACCTCGGCCCCCTATGCACAGCCGATCACCACCTCAAAGACGACCCCGGCACCGGCTGGACCGTCACCCAACCAACCCCCGGCGTCTTCATCCACACCTCACCCACCGGACGCGTCTACCCCAACAACCCCGAACCACCACCACCCTTCTGACGCCGCCCCAACAATTGGGATATCGGATATATCCTGTGCGGCATTCGAGTCGCGGTTGGTAAGCACCATAGTTTCGTCCCATTCGAATCTCCGACTCAATCCTGACTGTTGGCGTCCTTTAATAGCCACGAATGGGCGCGGCCTGTGCGAAGAACTGGCTCACGGCATAGGGTGGAATGGTTAGGATGCTTGGACATACCCCGTTGTTGCTGGTGTTTCGTTACTAACACCGGCAGCATCCACGATTATAGGAGTTAGCATGGCGACTACACGCACAGCCCATACCATCTGGAACGGCGACCTACCTACGGGCTCCGGTCAGGTCTCACTCGACACGTCCGGCCTCGGCACCTACGACGTCACATGGAAGGCCCGCGCGGAGCAGGCGGAGGGCAAGACCAGCCCTGAAGAGCTCATCGCCGCGGCACACTCGGCCTGCTTCTCCATGGCGTTCAGCAACATGCTGGGCGAGGAGGGGAAAACGGCCGACGAGGTCCATACCACTGCTGATGTGACGTTCCAGCCAGGAGAAGGAATTACCGGCAGCCATCTGACTCTCAAGGCGAAGGTCCCGGGGCTCAGCGAGGAAGATTTCCAGCGTATTGCGGACAACGCCAAGTCGGGCTGCCCGGTCTCCGCCGCGCTGGCTGGCGTCAACATCACCCTCACCGCCTCGCTGGAGGCCTAGCAATAAATTCCGGGGCTCGGTCGCCGGAGCACGAAGGCCGCGGCACCCCTTGGAACCGCGGCCTTCACTGTCCCTTGCCATCACTTTCCCTTGCCAGCACTGTCCCTTGCCATCACTGCCCGTGCCTCAACTGACCGTGGCCTTCACTGCTCGGGCCCAACTGACCGTGGCCTTCACTGTCCAAGCCGCGACTGACCCCGCTCCACAGACGCGGCGCCCTTTAGACACCTTTGCCCGGCCGACTGGTTTCTTACGGCTACGGCTACAGCTACGGAGGAGTCACTCCGCCGGTGGCCGGGCCGGCAGCTTCCCGGGCTGACGGCTGGGATATCCGGCCAGAGGCGGGGGTGTCTGGGTAGGGATCTCGGCGAGCATCTTTTTGAGCACGCCCACACCGTATTCCAGCTGTGGGTCGGAACCGTCACCGTATGCGTGCGGCGGGAATGGGACTTCGATGTCGGGATCTACCCCGTAGTTTTCCACCTGCCACCCGACTCCCCCACTGAACCAGAACGCATACCTCGGCTGGGTTACCCCCGTGCCGTCAGCAAGCGAGAACTTGCCGTCGATGCCCACCACACCGCCCCATGTGCGCATTCCGACCACGGGACCGATGCCCCGCAGTTTCGCCACCTGGGTGATGATGTCTCCATCCGAGCCGGCAAATTCGTCGGTCAGGAGAACCACGGGTCCCCTCGGCGCCTGCGCCGGATAAATCCCAGGGCGCCGACCTCGCGCCTGCGACCACGCCGTCATCTTCCGTCCGATCAGTTCCGCGACGAGTTGGGAGGTATGGCCGCCGCGATTTCGCCGGACGTCCACAACCAACCCGTCCTGGGCCGTTTCCGTGTCCAGATCCCGGTGCAGCTGCGACCAGCCCCGCGCTTGCATATCCGGAACATGCAGGTAACCGAACCGTCCCTTGGATGCCTGGCGGACGGTGCGGCGGTTTCCCAGCACCCAGTCCTGGTAACGCAACCGCTCTTCATCCTTGACCGGCACGACGGCGATCCGACGCACCTTGCCTGCAAGGTCGTCGTGCCCGGGCCCATTACGGACCGTGAGTTCAACGGTCTTCTCGGCTGCTCCGACCAGAAGCGTTTCGGGACCATTTTCCGGCAACGCCACCCCATCAATGCGCAGCAGTACGTCGCCCGGAATGACTCCCGCCCCGGGCGCACTCAACGGGGAGCGGGCTTGCGGATCCGAAGATTCGCCCGGAAGCACCCGCTCAATTTCCCAGCCGCGGGCGGTGCGTTTGAGATCGGCGCCCAGCCGGCCCTGATGGCCGGAATCCGCTTCTTTGACCACCTTGGGCGTGACGTAGGCGTGGGAGGTGCCCAATTCACCATGCATCTCCCAGAGCAGATCGACCAGATCGTCGTGAGATCCCAGTTTTTCCACGAGTGGCCGATACCGGTCGTAGACGTCCTGCCAGTCGATTCCGGCCATGTCAGCGGTCCAGTAGAAGTCCCGCTGCAGCCGCCAGGCCTCGTCGAAGGCCTGTCCCCAGACCTTGAGCGGCTCCAGCTGGACCCGGATCCGGCTCAGATCGACGGTGATGCTCTCCGCGGAACTTTCCTCGACTTTCGTCGCGGTCGGAACCACGCGGACCTTGCCATCGTGGACCAGCACGATCCGCTTACCGTCCCCGGTGATGCGGTACGCGCTCAACGCGGGAACGAGCGTGCTGACCTCACGCGTCGCGATGTCGAAACGGTCCAGCCGCTGGGCCGCGGGTTGATCGCTGGTAGAGGCCCGGCCGTCGCCGGTAACGCCCTCGGCCGCACCGGCGAGCCAAAGCAGCGCGCCGTCCGCGGCGCTGAGCTTCTCGTAGTTGCCCTGCGGAACCGGGACCGGAACGAGCCGTCCGCTGATCCCCTGCGCGTCAACCACCAGCGGCACGGCGTGGCCCTTGTGCTTGTCCTCGCCCCCGTCAGCCTTGAGTGTCTCCGGCTCCGCGGGTGTGCCTTCCACAGACGGGCCAAAGGGCGACGGCGTTCCGGCGGCGAGCGCGAGCAGGAACGGTTTGGTGGAGGCCGGGAAGCTCAGATCGAATCCGTGCGTGTCGTAGACCGGATCGAAGCTGCGCTGGGATAGGAAGGCGATAAACCGTCCGTCGGGAGTAAACGCCGGGCCGTGGTCGGCGAACCTGCCGTCTGTCAGCTCCAGGATTCCGCTGTCATGTGCGGCTGCGCCGCTGGCGACCAAGTGGTCTTTCACAGGGGCCAGCCGCAGCCTGGAACGGTCGGTATCCGCACCGACGGGTTCCACCCATAGCAGCCAGGCCGAGTCCGGGCTGAAAACCAGCTCGCCGATGGCGCCCGCATCCGTGGCTGCCACTTCCCGCAGGGTTCCTGCCGCGACGTCCAGCAGCAGTACCCGACCAAGTTCGGTTCCCACCGCGGCAAACCTGCCGTCCGGGCTGGCGGCTACTTCGCTGACGCGGACCAGACCGTCGAATTCGATCCGACGGGCGCCGGGCGCCGGATCCCTGAGCCTGCGCGATCCCGCGGTGCTGGGCTGGGTCACGGCGACGGCGGAGTCCCCCGCTCCACCGGCTGGCGGAGAGTCCTGGCGAGCCGGTTCCTCGTCAGGCCAGGCGGGGACCGGCACGGAAACCGCGCCGCCCTGGGCCACCTCGGCGGCGGAAACCGGCCGGGGCAGCGAATCCTGGCGCGATGAATCCGGTGTTGCAGCTTTGACTCCGGTGTCCTCTACCGCGCTGTCCGCATTGGCCCCCAGATTGACCGTCGCATCGGTGCCGGTTCCGCCAATGGCGTCCAATCGGCTGCTGTTCGCGGCCTGCAGGGGGTCGCCGAAAATCCCGACGCCCTCGGTCCAGCTGGCGGCACTGCCGCCGTCGGCGGTTTCATTGCCGCCGTCGGCGGTTTCATTGCCGGGTAGCGCGGCGGCGGAACTTTCCGCAACATCGGCCCGGACATCCTTAATATAGAGGGCCTCGACGCCGCCGTGATCGGCAACATAGACCACCTCGTCGTTGCCCAATGGCCGCACCAGCCGGGTCCGTACGCCCGGGGTGGCCTCCAGGATGCGCGACGGTCCGTCACGGTGCGTCAACCAATGCGCCGTGCCATGGGCCTCCACCGCGCTTGCGCGGCCGGTCAGGTCCGGCACCACTTCGCCGAGATGCTCGCTGACATTCAACGGTCGGGGCCGGCGCCCCGTCGACGCCGAGCCCAAGGTCACGGCCAACGGGACCGGTTCGGCATCAAGACTGGAGAGCAGGAACAGGTCCCCGGCGGACTCGAATATGATCCGCTCGCCATCCGTGGCGGCGTGCCGCACGTAGAACCCTTCGTGGTCCGTGTGCCGCTGCAGGCCGGTGCCGTTCGGCCGGACTGAATAGACGTTCCCGTGGCCTTCATGGTCGGAGAGGAATGCAATTCGGTCACCGATCCACATCGGATCCGTCAGATTGCCGTTCAGACCGGGAACCAGGCGGGAGAATTCCCCGGACCCGTCCGCGTCGATCCACAGTTTCCCGGCGGTGCCACCGCGGTACCGCTTCCACCAGGCCGGTTCGCGTGACAGTACCGAAGAGACGACGACAGGCCTCTCGTCACCTACTTCGCGACCGAACGACACGGCTTCAATCGGCCCGTAAGGCAGCAGCGCCCGGGCCGAGCCATCCGTTTTCAGCGCGTACGCCCAGGTGTGGCGGCTCTCCGCCTGGTCAAAAGCGCTGGTCACCACCACGTCGCCCGCGGCGGTGAATCCCTTGACCTTGGTGCTCTGATGCCCGAAGTAGGTCAGCCGGCGGAAGTCGCCGCCGTCAAGGGATGAGCTGACCACCTCCGGCGCGGAGTCCTGCACGACCGTCCAGATCAACCGGGCGCCGTCGGGGGTGAACCGCGGATTTTTGGCCGGCAGCTGCAGCGACGATACGCGCCACGCCCGTCCGCCGTCCAGCGGCGCCACCCAGACGTCGTCCTCGGCCACGAAGGTGACCAGTTCCCCGTGCAGATGCGGATAACGGAAGTAGCTAGAAGAGGTCATTGTTCGATCTTAGCCACTCAGCCCGCGGGCGCAGGGAGGCCACAGACCGCCCGCGGGCGCAGGGAGGCCACAGACCGCCCGCGGGCGCAGGGAGGCCACAGACCGCCCGCGAGACTTGTTCGCCGCGCGTCATAACTCGGATCCGGCGGGTGTTCCGCACCGGTGGCTGCTGTGATGTGATGGCTCTATGCGAATCCTCATATCCGGCGGCTCAGGACTGCTCGGCTCGGCCGTCAGTCAGCATCTCACCGCCCAGGGGCATCGGGTGACCAGTCTGGTCCGCCGTCGCGCCCGCAGTTCCGCTGAGGTACAATGGGACCCGGCCGGCCGGGAACTGGATCCGCACCGGATGGACAGTATGGACGCCGTCGTCAACCTTTCCGGCGCGGGACCGGCGGACCGCCCATGGACGCGGAGCTACGTAGAAACGCTGTATGAATCGCGAATCGGTTCCACCGCTACACTGGTCCGTGCCATGGAACAGGCGGACAACCCGCCCCCGGTCTTCCTCAGCCAGTCCGGAACGGGATATTACGGGAACGTTGACTCCGCCGCAGTGGACGAGACGGGTTCATCAGCCACGGATTCCCTGCTGGCGGATATTTGCCGGCGCTGGGAAGATGCGGCCTTGGCTGCCCCGGATGGGGTGCGCACGGTAGTGATGCGAACGGGCGTCGTCGTCACCCGGTATGGCGGAGCGATCGGCAAACTGCTGCTGCCATTGAAAGCCGGCGTCGGAGGGCCGCTGGGCAGCGGCCGGCAGTACTGGCCCTGGATTTCATTGCCGGACGACGTCGCCGCGATGGAATTCCTGCTGCATAACGACATCCATGGACCTGTCAACCTGTGCGCGCCGGAGCCGGTGCAGGTGGATGACTTGGTGGCCGCGTTGGCGCAGGCGCTGGGAAAGCCCGCACGCCTGCGCGTCCCCGAGTTCGTTCTCGCTGCCGCGCTGGGCCGGCTAGCCGACGAAATGCTGCTCACCAGCACCCGCGCGGTACCCGGGGTGCTGCTGGAACACGGCTTCAGATTTATCCATCCGACGGCGTCCGCCGTGGCGCAGTGGGTGGCCGGCACCGATTGACCGGCACCGACGGCCCGGCGCGGTGACCGGCACGAATGGTAATGCCCAGGGGCATTACGGACAGATCGGTACCCAGCAAAGAGATCAGCCCACGGTCCGCCCCGTCAATTGGCCGGCAAGTGAACCTCGGCTATCCGCCAGTGCCCTTGCTCCTCCCGTTGCAGCACGAACAACAGCTCTTGGGTTGCCGCGTCGGGCTGGGAGCGGACCACCACTCCTTGCTGGTCCTGCTCGGCGAAACCGCTGGTGACGGTGGTCGCATTGAGGCGTGCCGAATCGGGCAAATCGTCGGCCAGTTCGTGGGAACTGAGGACCTGGCTTTCCAGACCGGTGAGCCTGTGCTTGTCCTTCTGCAGCAGGGCGGCGACCGCCGCATCCGCAGCCATGGCGGGTGAATCTGCGATATCCACATGCTTCAATAGGTCCGCTTGGCCGGAGGAAAATGCATATGAGCGCAGCCATGCCAGCGCGCCCAGGGCCTCCGCGGGGTCCTCAGCGCCCAGCTTGGCGCGGATCGTGTCCGGCACGGCCAGGGTCGCCAGCGCATCCTCTGGAGGCTCCGGCCCGCCCGCGCCCTCCACCGGCGCTAGTCGACCGGTTCCGCCGACATCCGGGCGCCAGATAAGCATGCCGGCGCTCACCACCAGGAGGAGAACCACGGCCGAGGCGAAAGTGCGGAGCATCCGGACCATGCCGCTGGCGCGAAGATGTATCTCCTCACGACTCCTGGCTCGGGCCTGTCCCTCCTCACGGCCTCCGGCGTGGGCCTGTCCCTCCTCAGAGCTCCAGTCCCGACGGCGAACGCCGCCATGGCCCCGACGGAAGTATCTGCGGCGAGGACGGAAGTCTCTGCGGCTAGGACCTCCGGCTCCTGTTCCGTCGCCGAGGCGCGCAGCCATGCCCATTCCGGCCGCCCCAATGCGTTCGTTCGACCCGGGGAACACGCTCCCCGCTCCAGCCACGCCGTCTCCGGCCAGACTCCGTCCAGCCGGGCCCCGTCCAGCCGGGCCCCCTCCTGCCAGACCCGATCCAGCCTGGCCGCCACGGCCGCTCACCCGGCGCCATCCTCGCCTGCGGAAACCTGCTGATCCATGACGCCGCCCCTCCGGGTGACCGGGTCTGGAGAGCTGCCGCAGGCGTGTCCAGCTTCCAGGCCGGTACCAATGCACGGTCGGACGCCGCACCTGGCGCCGGGTGAGCAAATCCGGCAAAACGCTGGGATGGACTGAGGCTGACAGATCGATGACGGCGGCGGGAGCGCTGCGGTACACCGCCTGTGCAAATTCAAGCGCCGTCGGCCGCCGCATCGGGACTTCCTGCAGTCCGGCTTCAAGAGCCGCCGCGAGCTCTTCTGGCACGCCCGGAACTAAGGCCGATAGGGGCGGCCGGAACTCGGTTTCCCTGGGAACCTGTCCGGTGAGGGCGAACCAACCCACCGCGGCCGCAGCATAGACGTCACCGGCCGGGTCCAGCGCCGCCTCGCCGCCGTCGCCGGAATAAGCAGCGGCGTCAGCGGTGAAGCCCTGAGTGCCGGTCCTGAACTGCACGGCATCCCCGACCATCCTGGCCACGCCAAAATCTGCGAGAAGCGGTTTGCCCTGTGCGGTAAAGAGAACATTGCCCGGTGATACGTCCCGGTGTGCGACCCCCTCGGAATGCAGATAACCCAGCACCTGTGCCAGTGGGGTCAGGACCGTGACGCACTCGCCGATGCTGAGCGGGCCGCGCGCGGCGACCAGGGCCGCCAGCGATCCACCGGGCGCGTACTCCATCAGCAGGGCTCTCCCGCCGGTCCACGCGCCGCCGAGCCCGGCTGCGGAGTGGACCGTCAGTAAATGGTCGTGTGTGAAATTCGCCAGGATCCGCAACTCCCGCGCCAACGACGCGTCCGAGGCCCCGGTCAGGGATTCCTCCGGCGGAAAACACTTGGCCGCCAGCAGCCTCCCCGTTGTCTCATGTTGTACGAGCCATACCTGCGCACTGGCTCCGGTTCCCAGCAGCCTCTCGGCATGGTAGCCCGGAAGCACCGGGCGGGTGTCCGGATCGTCGTCGAACGACAGAGCCAAACCGTCGTCTGGCGGCCTTACCGAACTGTCGTCGGAAGCGAAATTGTCCATAGCTCAGGGATAGACCAAAATCCCGAATCGTGCAGAAGTTATGCACAGGTCATCTGCGGCTGGACGGATTTAGTGCCTGAGACCAACAGGTCTACCCTTGACCTCATGACTCTTGAGTTCAGCGAGGTCGGATTCGCTCCGGAATTTGTCGATTACACGCAGGCGTGGGACCTGCAGCGCAAGCTGCACGACGACGTCGTCGCCTCCACGGCGCCCAGCACGGTCCTGCTGCTGGAACATTCCGCCGTCTACACGGCCGGAAAACGGACCGAGGAGCACGAACGGCCCTTTGACGGTACGCCCGTGATCGCCGTGGACCGCGGGGGCAAGCTGACCTGGCACGGTCCCGGTCAACTGGTGGGCTACCCCATCGTGGCACTGAAGGATCCGCATGGCATCCGGGAGTACGTTCGTATTCTCGAGGAAATCATCATCAACGTCCTTCGCGAGTACGCCATTGCGGTCACCCGGGTCGGCGGACGCGCGGGCATCTGGATCGAGGCGGACGACCGAGGACCGACGCGCAAAATCGCGGCCATCGGGATCCGCGTGCATGAGGGCGTCACAATGCATGGCTTTGCGATCAACTGCAACAATGATCTGGCACCTTACTCAATGATCATCGCCTGCGGCATCACTGATGCCGGTATCACTTCCATCTTGGCAGAGACCGGGCGGGACGTTGGGCCGACCGATCTGGTGGCCCGGATCACTGAAGAATTTTGCAAGTACGAAGGGGCGCTCATTGCCCCGGACGTTCACGACGAAGCGATCGGACGCAGTCCCACAGGACCGGCGCCGGCAGAAGGAGTTTTACTGTGACCTTGGCACCCGAAGGCCGCAAGATGTTGCGTATCGAGCAGCGCAACTCCGAGACCCCGGTCGAGCGGAAACCCGAATGGATCAAAGCCAAGGTCAAGATGGGCCCGGAATATATCGGGTTGAAGAACCTGGTGAAGAAAGAAGGGCTGCATACTGTCTGCGAGGAAGCGGGCTGCCCAAACATCTTCGAGTGCTGGGAAGACAAGGAAGCGACGTTCCTGATCGGCGGGGCACAGTGCACCCGCCGCTGCGACTTCTGCCAGATTGATACCGGCAAGCCTTCCCCGCTGGACCGTCTCGAACCCACCAAGGTGGCCCGCTCCGTGCGCGCGATGAACCTGCGTTATGCCACGGTAACCGGAGTGGCCCGCGATGACCTGCCGGACGAAGGTGTCTGGCTCTATGCCGAAACCATCCGCAAAATCCACGAGCTGAATCCGGGCACCGGCGTCGAAATCCTCATTCCGGATTTTTCCGGAAAACGTGAACACATTGCGGCGATCTGCGACTCCCGTCCTGAGGTCTTTGCCCACAATGTGGAAACCGTCCCGCGCATCTTTAAGAGCATCCGTCCCGCGTTCCGCTATGAGCGCTCGCTCGACGTGATCAGCCAGGGCCGGGATTTGGGCATGGTCACCAAATCCAACGTGATCCTGGGGATGGGCGAAACCCGCGAGGAAGTATCGCTGGCATTGCGGGATCTGCACGAGGCGGGCTGTGACCTGATCACGATCAACCAGTATCTGCGTCCTAGCGAACGCCACCATCCGGTGGACCGTTGGGTTAAGCCGCAGGAGTTTGTGGAACTGGCGCAGGAAGCCGAAGAAATCGGTTTCCTCGGTGTGATGGCTGGCCCGCTGGTTCGTTCGTCATACCGTGCCGGACGGTTGTGGGCCACGGCGATGCGCAAGAAGGGCCTGACGATTCCCGAGGAGCTGGCACACATTGCCGACTCCGGCTCCACCCGCCAAGAGGCGGCAACGCTTCTGGCCGCTCATTAACCGCTTCAATTACCGATAGAATTAATTCCACTATGGCCAAATCCACCAGCTCCGCATCCACCAGCCCCGACGCACCCAAGCGGAAGCTGTTTTCACGCCGCTCCAAGAACGGTGCCTCCGCCGTCCCGAAGAAGCAGGGGCGCGTCAAGCAGATGGTGGAAATCTTCAAGATGACCCGCCGCCACGACCCGAATGTCCCGTGGCTGATGCTGCTGGTCTTCCTCGGCGTCGTTGTTGTGGGTCTGGTGCTGGGAATCTTCGTCTTCAGCGGCAACTGGATCACCGGGCTGATCCTAGGCATCGCCCTCGGTCTGCTGGGGGCGCTGCTGGTGCTTTCTCGGCGTGCCGAGCGCGCCGCTTTCGCCCAGATTGAAGGCAAACCGGGAGCGTCCGGCGCGGCCCTGAATACGCTCAAGCGCGGCTGGATCGTTGAAGAGCAGCCGGTCGCGGTCAACCCGCGCACCCAAGACGCTGTCTTCCGCGCCATCGGCCGGCCGGGCATCGTACTGATCACGGAGGGCCCGTCCGCCAGGGTGCGCCCGCTGGTCGATTCCGAGCGCAAGCGGCTGAAGCGGATCCTGCCCAACGTCAGCGTTCATGTCATTGAAACGGGCCGCGGCGAAGGACAGGTTGAGCTGAGCAAGCTGACCAAGAAGCTGCAGAAGTTCAAGCCGGAGCTGACCAAGGTGGAGGTCGGCGCGGTCAGCAAGCGCATCTCCTCGCTGGGGAACAAGCTGCCTATCCCGAAGGGCATCGACCCGTACAAGGCGCGTCCGGACCGCAAGGCCGCCCGCGGCCGTTAGAGACGTTCCGTCAATGGCCTGGCGTTAGTGATGTGCCGTCAAAGGCCGGCTGTTAGAGATGTGGTGTTAGAGATGTGCCGGCAAAGGCCGGGTGTTAGAGATGTGGTGTTAGAGATGTGCCGGCAAAGGCCGGGTGTTAGAGATGTGGTGTTAGAGATGTGCCGGCAAAGGCCGGGTGTTAGAGATGTGCCGGCAAAGGCCGGGTGTTAGAGATGTGCCGGCAAAGGCCCAGGACTCCTGACCTAGCGCTTTATTCGCTGAGCGACGTTTCGCGTTTCTTTTGTCTCGAATCGCAGGATCCGGTCCGTGCCTGGGTAACGGGTTTCGGTGCTGGTGAGGTGGTCGCAGAGTTCGGCGATCGCGGCCGTGGGCCGTTTGGTGGGGAGGGGGTCGAGGCGGATGGTGAGGTAGCCGTCCCGGCCGGGGTCGATGTCGCCGCTGGTCGTGAGGGCCTGCCGGATCAGGGCGTGGGCTTCGTCGTCGGCGCGGGCGTAGCCGGTGTTGGTGCGGATCTCCCTGGCCAGGGTGGTGGCGGTGTTGAACGCGGCCATCCGGATCGCGTGGGTGAGCAGTTTCGTCTCGGTGTCCAGGACCTGCTGGCCCGGGGCGATGTCACCAAGGGGTACCCGGGCCGGGATCTCCTTATGCACCGCCTGCGCCTCCTCGAAGACGGTTTGGGCGGTGAAAAGGTCCGCGGTGATCGCGTTGTGCCCGGCATTGGTGATCAGGACCGTGGCCGTTCCCGGCGCCGGGGTCCGGGCCGCCAGCAACGCGGCATCGGTGTCGGCGAGGGCCTTCCCGTACCGGGTTTTGGCGGTAAGTACGTTCTGGTAGGCCTTGCGTTTGGCCGGGTTCGGCACCGACCGTTCCGGATCGTCATCGGTACTGGTGTAGGCGTCGTGGGAATCCAGGGCGAAGCGGATCCTGGCGTAGCGGAAGTAGTTCTCCTGCCGCCACCTGGCACCCATACGGTAAATCGCTTCCCCGGTAGCGAGGTCTGTGTCGGTGGTGAGGATGTGGATCTGCCGTAACCCGCCTGCCGGGACCTTGACCTTGCGGCTGATCTGGCGCATCGACAACACTTCCCCGGTAGTTCCGACAGGCACCTCGACCCGGATGTCGGCCGCGGCCCAGGTCCGGGTTTGTCCGTGTTCGTCGGTGTGCGTGACCTCGCTGAAGAGGGAGTCGTCGATGTCCCCGGTGGTGCCCTTGCGCCAGGTCAGCACATCAAAACCTGCTGAACTCATGTGTTGGAACAGGGCCGGGGACCAGCCGCCCCGGTCGAAACCGACCAGGACCGGGCGGTCATCGCCGATGATGGTGCGCAGGGTCGGCAGGAGCCGGCGCAGTTCCCCGGTCAGCGCGGCCCCGGGTTCGGCCATGACCACCAGCACCGGGGACCCGTGTCCGTCGGCGACCCAGGTCTCCTCGGTCGCCGGGACCGGGAACTTCAACCTCGTGGAATGGACCTTCCCGATCTTCCTCGTGCCCTGATAGGCGCGGACATGCCCGTCAACGTAGAGCACCGCGGCCAGACCCCCGCCCTCCTCGTCACCGCTGCCGTTCAGGTGTCTGGTTGCCATCGCGGTCAGCAGTTCCCCGGCCCTGCCGGTCCCGGCCAGGGCCGCGGTTTTGCGGCGGAGGGTTTTCACTTCCGGCGCCCGGTCCAGACCCAGCACCCGTCCCATCGCGACCGGGTCGATCCGGGTTATCCCCTCGGCCCGGGGTTCCCCGGCCAGGGCCTGAAACACCGCCCCGGTGAGGATGGTGTCCAGACCGTAAAACCCGTTCGGCAACGCCCCGAACACCTCCTTCGCACACTCCAGCAATCCGGTGTTCACCAGGGCGGGCAGGGCCAGGAACAGCCCGGCCAACGGCACCCGGGCCGCCGGGGCGAACACCGGGGCCGCGCATTCCAGCAGCCCGGTCCGGGCCCAGGCCCGTTCCCCGGACCGGTCCGCCGCAGCCGGCAGAACCGGCAGCCCTTCCGCCGGTTCGGTGATGACGGGACCGGCTTCCGGGTCCTGCCGGGACGGGTGCGCAGTGGCCGGTTCCTGTGCGGCGGTTTCCATGGCCAATGTCCGCCGGACGGTGAATTCGGAGACACCCACTTTCGCACCGACTGCGCGCAGTGGCAGGCCGGTGGAGCGCAAGGCGCGGATCTCGGACATCATGGATTCCGTCAGCCGGCTGGGCCCCCTCGGGCCCGGCTTTTCCGGGGCCAGACCCAACACCCCATCCATGGCCAGGACCTGGCGCCAGCGCCACAACGTGCCCGGATCCACACCGAAAGCGGCAGAAATCTCCGCCACCGACGCGGCCTTAATGTCCGCCAGTTTCGCCGCCGTGAACCGGCGCGTCGCGGTGTCCCCGACATCCCAGGCGTAAGAGAGTTCCCCATGAACAAAAGCCCTGCCACCCGTCTCATCCTCGACCAGCGACACCGCCAGACCAATCGGGACGGCACCGGCGTCCATGGCCATCGGAAGGGGCAGTTGAGATGTCATCACGCCCATCATCCACCCCTCCCGAAGCCGCCGATTATCTTGCTTAGATTCTATCGCGTCTGAGGGAAAATTAACAGCCGACCACTCAACAAAAACACCGGAATCACACGGAAGCCATCGCGACAGTCACGCCCTATGTCCAGAGTCCTGAGGCCGGGTGTTAGAGATGTGCCGGCAAAGGCCGAGTGTTAGGGGCCTGCCGTCATAGGCCTGACGTTGGAGGCCTGGTGCGGTATGGCGTTGGATCTCCAGCCAAGACGTGATCGTCCCCCGAGGACAAATCGCCAGACAAGCTGTAAGGAGGCGCCGCTCATCCTGGGCGGCGCCTCTTTGCGGTTACCGCGGAACGGGGAAAAATTGCGGCCGCGGATCGTTTGCAGCGGCGCGATTTATGCGGCCGCGGATCGTTTGCAGCGGCGCGATTTTTGCGGCCGCGGATCGTTTGCCTCCGCAGGATGATTTCAGCTGCACGATGTTTACGCCAGGGCTTGTTCCTGATGCGGAATGGTTGCACGCCTGAAAAAGCCAACTCCGGTGAACTTCCATTACATGCGGACGAGCTTGGTGTTCATCGCCTTGTCGTGGAGCCCCCGGTGGTCCGCGTCCACTATGGCCACAGGGATCACCAGTGCCAGCAGCAGCGTGCGGACCACAGCCGCCAGCGGGCCGGCCGGGCCGCCGTCGAGCCTTGTCACGTGAATGCCGGCAATCCGGTGACCAATGCTGTAACCCAACGTGCCCACCAGCAGAATTTGTTCCAGGATGAAAATGCCCAGGATTCCGGTGGAGTTTCCGTTCAACAGCAGGTGCGCTATCAGGTAGCACAATCCCCAGTCGATGCAGATCGCCAGGATCCGCCGTCCGGCCCGGGCCATCGAGCCGGGGCCGGATTCCGGCAGGCCGAGCCGCTCCCCGGGGTATTTGGAAATTCCAGAGGTATCAGGGCCGCTGAGCCAGGAGCCGATGTCTTTACGATCCACCACGTCTCAAGCGTACCCGTGCCACCGATGCGGGCCGGACCGTATGCCGCCGTTAGACTTGGGGTAAACGGCGATCCCGTAACCTCCCCGAAACAATGCAGACACTCCCGGGTAATCCCGTGTGCCTAGTCTGGTAACAGTTGCAGTTGCACTATTCGGCCGCTCGCGGCCGGACACCCCTTATGCGTAAGGAGCATAGATGTTCAAGAACGCGGACGAAGTCCTCAAATACATCAAGGACGAAGACGTTAAGTTCGTCGATATCCGATTCACCGATCTGCCAGGGGTACAGCAGCACTTCAATGTTCCCGCGAAAAGCGTCGATGCGGACTTCTTTGTCCACGGCCAACTCTTCGATGGTTCCTCCATCCGCGGTTTCCAGGGCATTGCCGAGTCGGACATGCAGCTTATCCCGGACGTGACCACCGCATTCGTTGATGCCTTCCGGCTCGAGAAGACCCTGGCGCTGAACTTCTCCATCGTCAATCCGCGCACCGGAGATCCGTACCACCGGGATCCCCGCGGCGTTGCCGAGAAGGCCGAGGCCTACCTGGCCTCCACCGGCATTGCCGACACCGCGTTCTTCGGTTCGGAGGCGGAATTCTTCGTCTTCGACAACGTGCAGTTCGAGTCCTCTCCGCAGGGGTCCTTCTACAAGATCGATTCGATCGAAGCCAACTGGAACAGTGGTCGCGAGGAAGAGGGCGGCAACCTCGGTTACAAGACTCCGGTCAAGGGCGGTTACTTCCCGGTGGCTCCGGTTGACCACCAGGCAGATCTGCGCGATGCGATGTGCATCGAGCTGGACAATGTTGATCTGGAAGTGGAGCGCTCCCACCATGAAGTCGGCGCTGCCGGCCAGGCGGAGATCAACTACAAGTTCAACACCCTGGTCCACGCCGCGGATGATCTGCAGAAGTTCAAATACGTGATCAAGAACACCGCGTGGCAGTGGAACAAGTCCGTGACGTTCATGCCCAAGCCGGTCTTCGGTGACAACGGCTCCGGCATGCACTGCCACCAGTCACTGTGGAACGGCGGCGAGCCGCTGTTCTACGATGAGAAGGGCTATGCGGGTCTGTCCGACCTGGCGCGCTGGTACATTGGCGGCCTGCTCAAGCACTCCTCCGCCGTGCTGGCCTTCACCAACCCGACGGTCAACTCCTATCGCCGCCTGGTCAAGGGGTTCGAGGCGCCGGTGAACATGGTCTACTCCCAGGGCAACCGCTCCGCTGGTATCCGCATTCCGATTACCGGGTCCAACCCGAAGGCCAAGCGCCTGGAGTTCCGTGCCCCCGATGCCTCGTCCAACCCGTACCTGGCCTTCGCCGCTCAGCTCATGGCCGGTCTGGACGGTATCAAGAACCGAATTGAACCCCCGGCGCCGATTGACAAGGATCTCTACGAGCTGCCCGCCGAGGAGGCCAAGGACATTCCCAAGGCGCCGGGTTCCCTGGAGGAAGCGCTGCAGGCCCTGGCCGATGACAATGAGTTCCTGCAGGCCGGCGGGGTCTTTACCCAGGACCTGATCGACACCTGGATCGAGTACAAGTACGAATACGAGATCCGCCCGCTGTCCCTGCGCCCGAACCCGTACGAGTTCGAGCTCTACTACGGGGTGTAGCTAGATCAAAGGGAAGTAGCGGCCTCAGTCCGCACGGAGTCCGCACGAGCTGCCAGGACACTAGCGACGGCAGCGCGTGCGGACTCATCTTTGTCCGGCCACATATGGCTGTACGTGTCCAGCGTCGTTTTTGCTGAAGCGTGGCGCAGCCTGTTCTGCACCACCTTCACATCAAGCCCGGAAGCGATCAGGAGCGAGGCGAAATAGTGCCTCAGGTCATGAAAGCGGAATCCCTCCGGCAAGCCCTCCACGGCCACCCTGACAGCCCGGAATGCGTCCTCGATGAAGTGGGGGGACACCGACCGGCCAAACTCACTGGTCACGATGGTGTCACTCCCCCACTTTGCCGCGTTCCTGGACAGTTCGAGGGCCAACTCCTGAGGTATCGGGATAGGAGTCTTCGAAACTTCCGTTTTCAGCGGCTCCGCCGGGTATTGGATGGCCGGCGCGATGACGCCCCGCATGAAGTCAATGTCGGTGTTCCGCAGCGCGGCAACCTCTGCGATCCGCAGCCCGGCAAACGCGCCCAGGAGGACTGCGGCACGCATGCTCTCGGGCATCCGGTCATGCAACGCCCAGACCTGCGCCGTAGTGGCCACGTAGGGCCGCTGTTTGCCCATCGCCGGAGACGTTCGCCGGCTGCATGGTGACTTGGGGATGATCCCGTCATGCACGGCATCGGCCATGATTTGAGCAAGCCGCGAATGGATCGCGTAGATTGTTGAATCCGCGTAACCTGAGTCCTTGAGTTTCACCGTCCAAGCCTTGACCTCGGACGGGCGGACCTGGGCAAGCTGCTTGGAGCCGAACGCCTCCACAATGTGCTTGACATGCACTCCGGCCTGACGGACCGATGACGCCCGTTTGCTGCCGTAGCCGATCAGCCAGGACTCACACCATTCAGTGACCGTGAGCCGTGCCATTTTCGGATCAACATAGGCGCCGGTCATGATACTGGCGGTAACCCCGTCAAGCCACTTCTGAGCGTCGATCTTCCGCTGGAAGTGCTGAGAGTGTTCCTTGCCGTCAGCGTCCCGATACCGGGCACGCCACGCGCCGTCAGGCCTCTTCTTGATGCTCGCCATTGTCATTATCCAGTCCGCGATCAAGACCAACATGACGCCTAGCAAAGGCAGCTAGTACATCAACTATTTGGTCAACTTCTTCCTGTGAACTCAGGTCAACGTACTCGTTATCTTCAACGGGCCAGCGGCTGATTCTGTGTGCAATCCAATCCACATATTCCGACGGAGAAGAAGGAGTGCCGAAATCCTCATCCGTCAGACTTGCCAAGAGTTCAGGATGCTTTGTCAAATGCGCTCTCGTCTCCGCGATGGACCACGCCGCGCTAGCTAGTGGTTCCGCTAGGAGCTGTAGGTTTCTGTTCGCGGCCCTCCGGATGCTCTGTAACTCCTGCGATGGTGTCTTAGATCCGCTGACAAGCCATTCCAGATCTGTATTTAGAACTTCCGCAATGGTCAAAGCTTCAATCAGGCGTACCGATCGCGTGCCCTTTTCAATCCTCGACACCGCAGAGGCATCAACGGGCATTCCTTTAGTGGTCAACTGTTCGGCAAAATCCCGCTGACTCAACTTCATCAGCTTCCGCATCATTGCTACGGCTGCTCCGAACTCTTCCTCGGCCGAACCCGGGATGGACTCATTTTGTTGCATGAGGAACATCGTATGCGCTTGACAGCAACACTGCCAACACTTACCGTTGAATTGTTGACTTCGACAAGCGCTGTCAGTGAGAACAAATGGAGACAAGATGGAAACCGTAAAGGCCATGAAGCTACTCACGCTGGATGAGGTGGCAGAGATGCTGCGCAAGTCCCCGGCCCAGCTCCGATGGATGCGCCACAACAGCAGCGGCCCTAAGTGCGCCAAGCTCGGAGGCCGGGTCATGTACCGAGAGGCCGACGTTGTCGACTGGATAAACGCCGCGTTCGACGCTGAGGTGTCCAAGTGAAGTTCACGCCGGGCACCCGCGTTCGGTGGGCAACCCGTGACGTGGAAGGGACCGTCCTGGATGACCACGCCGCCGACTTCCCGGACTTCATCGCCATTCAGTGGGACAACGGGGACCGGACGTTCTCAGCCCCGACCCACCTCAATATCCAGACAGTAAAAGACCGTGACGCCTCGCCAAAGTCCGTCACGGCCAAGAAATCAGCACCTATCAAAATGGAGATTCCTATGAACAAGCCTATCAAGACCCCCACGACAGTGCGCGAACTCGGCGACCTCGCCGACGGGCTCGGCCTGACCCCCATGGAAGTTTGGGGATTGATCGATGGCGCGCTGGGCGACAGGTGGTGGGACCACGGTCTTGGTGAAGTTACGTTCACCACCCAGGCCCCTGCCACTATCAAGCGTCCTTCCGGCTACCTCCGCGAGAAGGGTCGCAAAGGAACCGAGGCACGCAAGGCCCGCTTTGCCGGCCCGGAGCGCGTGGCCAGGGGATGGATTCTGACGCCGACCTGGAACGCGAAGACGAACCAGCACGCCATCGAGATGTGGAGCGCGGTAGACGCCAAGCTGACGCCCGCCGATGCCCGCAAGCTCGCCGTGGCGCTCATCGAGATGGCCGACGACGTAGAAGCCGCCAGCACGACCACGGAGGACTAAATGGACTTCGACGCGGCAGACATAGCGGCTTATCGTGCATGGTTCGCTGAAGAATATCCGGACTACGGGCACAAACTCGCCGCATGGGTAGACGTACTGGCCGCCCGCCGCGCCGACGATAGGACGGTGAGCGTATGACCACGACGCCCGACTACTTCGCCGCCGAAGCTTTCACGGATGACCTGCCGACAGCCCTACAGGCCGCTAACCTTGCAGCCGAGGGCGAACAGCATCGCGGACAGGCACGCATGGCCTACCGCCTCGCTGCCGCCTACGGCTCGCGGCTCATGTACGTTCGCGGCATTGGCTGGCATATCTGGGACGGGCAGCGATGGGCCGAGGATGAAAAGGACGCTGCCAAGAATGCCGTCTTGGATATCCTGCGCCAGGCACTTACTGAATCCCTCGATAACAGGGAACTGCGGACAGACGTTCGCAAATGTGAGTCATCGGCTGGCGTGGCCGGCGTGCTGGATCTCGCCTCAGCACTCCCGGCACTGCGGGCCGCGATTATCGACCTCGACGCCGACCCCTATTTACTCAACTGCGCTAACGGCACCCTTGACCTGCGCACCCGCCAGCTACGGGAACACAACCCCGCCGACAGGATTACACGAGTCACGCGGGGAGCGTTCGACCCCAACGCCGACAGGACCACATGGGACGGCTTTCTTGCCTCAGTCCTGCCAGACAATGACGAACGGGCCTACCTGCAACGAGTCATAGGCCAGAGCGCATACGGGCGCGTTAGGGAGCACCTTTTCCCCGTCCTGACCGGCAGCGGTTCCAACGGCAAGGGGACCGCCTACGGGGCCATTACAAACGCGCTGGGCGACTACGCAACCATCATCAACCCCGATCTACTCATGGCATCCGAGCGCGGCGGCGGTGGCCCGGAAATGATGACCCTGCTAGGCGCCCGTCTCGTTGTTGGTTCGGAGACCGACGAGGGCCGGCAGCTTGACGCCGCCACCATGAAGCGGCTGACCGGCGGCGACGAGCTCACCGCCCGGCGGCTGTACCAAGAGCCGGTGAAGTGGCTGCCTACTCACCAGCTGATCTACGTCACCAACCACCTGCCGAGGGTCAAGGGGAACGATCCGGCAGTGTGGCGCCGTATCCGCGTTGTTCCGTTCGACATCGTTGTGTCCGAATCCATGCGTGACCAGACGTTGCCGGAGCGCCTCGAACTGTCCGCTGACGCGATCCTGACATGGGCCGTCGAAGGTTGGTTCGACTATGAGGACAACGGCGGCATGAACGAGCCCGACACGGTGCGCCAGGCAACGGATGACTACCAAACGGAATCCGACGCGCTGAAAAGGTTCATTCAATCCGAATGCGTCACGAGCCCTCACGTTCACGTCACTACCCGTGAGATCTTCGGGGCATGGACAACATGGTCCGCGGCTGACGGTGCCGACGCACTGACCGAGCGGGCGTTTGCCAAGGAACTGGACCGGCTGGGCTACGAGGCCAAAAGGACGCGCATCGGAGCGTCAAGGGCTGGCATTGCACTACGTGCCGACGAGTCCGAACAGCACGAAAACGGGAGTTGGTGACGCTTGTGACGCTTCTCTGCAAACTCTTTCACGATAAAAGACATAGAAGAGTTTGCAAACATCCGTCACAAGCGTCACACATCGACCAAAGACCCCGGAAACAAGCGGAAAAGGAGAAACAGCATGAGCCGCCGACCCAAGGTCCACATCAAGCCCTACGACTGGAAGGCCTCGGACGGTGCCGCTACACCCGGCATCGGGATACACCACCACGGCGTGACCATCGCCCACTACACAATTGCCGAGGCAATCACCTTGGCAGACCGGCTGGTTGATCTGGCCGAACAAATGGAAAAGGAAGAATCATGACAATAACAGCACCTTGGATCTGCCCCGAATGTTCCGGCCCGTGGGTTAGGAACTTCGTGTTCGACCACGACCACGCCACGTGCAGCTTGGGCAAGGCTGACGACGCCACCCAGTACGCCGACTTTGAGCGGCTGCACCCCTATCAGCCAGACTCGTTAGAGACCGCTTCTTGAACGAGAATAGGGGCTGAAGGCAGGAGGGAAGTTTGACCATGACTACGACCACGAGCACCACTACACCAGCAGGAACCGGCCGGCCCGTACCGGAGGAATCAATCAGTCAGGCCCCGGGGTCCCCGGAGCAGGGCCCCCGGGCCAACCGGTCGGCACGCAGGACCTTTAGCGCCGAGTTCAAACGAGCGATCGTTCGGGAATACGATGCGGCACTGATGGGATCCAAGGGTGCGGTGCTGCGTCGCGAAAGGCTCTATGACTCCCATATCCAGGAATGGCGGGCCGCGTTCGAAGCGGGCACCCTCGACAAGCCGGCAGCCCGTCGGGGACGGCCGAAGAAAACATCCGAGCAGGTCCAGATCGACCAGCTGACCAAGGAACTGGTCGCGGAGCGGGCCTCGCACGAGAAGACTCGCGACCAGCTGGCTTCTTCGGATGCCGCCTTGGATACCTTGGGAAAAGGAGTCGCGTTCTTGGAAGCTCTCTCGTCGAAGAACGCGTTATCACCGGCATCGGATACCAGTCGTGGCAAGCAGAGACCGTAGCGGAGCTCAGCTCGCATCTCGGGGTGGTGAAGGCCTGCAAGCTGGTGGGCCGGTCCCGGGCCACCCATCACCGGCAGGCCAACCCCCAACCGCGGATGCATGGGCCTTGGCCCAAGGCCCAGCACCCGGCGGAGCTCTCGGCGGCGGAGCGTGCCCAGATCCTGACGGTACTCAACCGGCAGGACTACGCGAACCTTTCACCGACCCAGGTCTACGTCCGTGAGCTGGACGAGGGGAGGTATTGGTGCTCGCAGCGGAGCATGTACCGCGTCTTGGCGGAGGCCAAGATGGGCGGGGAACGGCGCCGACAGGCCACCCATCCACCTCGGGCGATTCCCGAGCTGATCGCCACCGAGCCGAACGACGTGTGGTCGTGGGACATCACCAAAATGCGTGGCCCGGCCAAGGGCATCTGGTACCACGCCTACGTGGTGCTCGATATCTTCTCCCGCTACGTGGTCGGTTGGCGGATCGAACGTATCGAAGACGGTCAGCTTGCCGCTGACCTCGTCCAGGAGATCGTTGCGCAGACCGGGCACCCGCCCGGGTATCTGCACGCCGATGGTGGGGCCGCGATGACCTCCAAAGCCCTGGCTTCGATGCTGGTGGACATGGACATCACCCGGTCGCATTCCAGACCCCACACAAGCAATGACAACCCATTTTCGGAGGCCCAATTTAAGACCATGAAATATGTCTCTGACTACCCGGATCGCTTCGCGTCCGTCAACGAGGCCAGAACCTGGATGGAAGGTTTCATCACCTACTACAACCACGAGCACCGTCACTCCGGGATCGGATACCACACCCCGGCCAGCGTCCATTACGGCACCGCCGAAGCCGTGCGTGAACAACGCCAAGCCACCCTGGACCGGGCGCACAACGCGCATCCCGAACGCTTCGCCCGCCGCCCAATCGCACCCCCGCTGCCCCTCAAAGCGGCGATCAACGACCCAGCGAAACGGGCCGAGCCCTCAGTTCATTAAAAACAAAGACTATGTCTCATTTGATTTGACAAATTCCGGCACACCAGGACCACCTTCGACCGGGCAGCAACAAACACAGAGCTTGAACTGTTCATCGCCATTGCCGGATACAGCCCCACCGAGGCGGAATTTCGGGCACCTACCGATCCAGTCCCCACGGCACCTGTCCCCATGACTACGGTGACAAATCGAGTGTCAGGCATCCACCACCGCATCGTTGCCGGACTGGACCCGGACACCCTCGCCAAGGAGGTCACGGCATGAGCGGCACACCACTTGCAGCCGGCGGCATGGATGCTCTCATCATGGAGCGCGCAGCACGGAAGGCCGCGGAACGTGCCCGAGTGAAGGCCCAGGCTGCCGCGAAGGAAGCCAACGAACGGGCCGAGCTGTGGGAACTCCGTTGCAAAGACACCGGACGTTCCCTGAAATGGTTCAAGGCCGAGTACAGGCGCTACAAGGAACTCCACGAGCAAGCCCAGATCAACAACAACATCTACGCAGACTAGGAATATGAACATGAACACCAAAACCAACATCAACGCCAACACCGAGACCGCCAGCACCACGCCCGAGGCCCCCGAGACACCTGTCACGCCGCCCGTACCGACCCCGCAGGCCCCCGCCGAGGCAGCAGAGCACCCAGAGGCCCCAGAGGCTCCCGAGGCCCCAGAGGGCAAGGCAGGCAGGGACGCCGCCAAGTACCGGAGACAGCTCCGCGACACCGAGGCCGAGCGCGACCAGCTTTCCGCATCCGTGGAAACGCTGCGAAAGCAGATCGTCGCCGGCAACATGCCACATGGCAGCAGCGCCGGGGCAGAACTCCTGTGGACTTCCGGTTGTAACCCCGCTGACTTGTTTGACGAAGCGGGCGCCCTGGATCCTGACAAGCTCACCACCGCGGTGCAAGACGTACACAAGCGCGTCGGGCTTCACTTCGGGCCGTCCCCCGTCCATGCATCCGGCACCGGGCACTACACCGGAACCGATGGCCCAACCTGGAGCGACGCACTAAAACGCAAATAAGCAACACACTGGAATAATTGAGCATAATGCTCAACAAACGGCCCCTGGACTGGTAGAATTGCCCTAGTGGTAAGACTGCAGGCCAGGGGCCGCACTTATTGCTAGACGCCCCAGGACGGGCACCCGGTAGGGGCTGGACCTCCCGGAAAAAGCACACTCACGCTAAATACCCGTCCCTTGGAGGACCAAATGTCTTTTCTTGAAGCTGCCGCATCCGGCATCCTGCCCCCCGAATACTCCGCACTGATCACCGGGCCAGTAGCTGCCCTGGCACTCCCGTTTGATCCGGCACTCGCTACCGTCGTCACCACCGGTAACGCCACCTTCAATGTCCCCATCGTCAAGAAGGACGCCGGCGCCGCTTGGGTAGTCGAAGGCGGCGAAATCACCCCCGACGATCCAACCATGGACGAGCTGACCATCACGCCTAGCAAGGTTGCCGGCCTGACCATCATTTCCCGCGAGCTCGCCGATGATTCCAGCACGGACGCACAGAAAATGGTCGGAGACGGACTCGCCCGCTCCATCGTTACGCAGATCAACACCGCATGGCTTGGCAGCGCACCCGCCCCGGCACAAAAGGGCCTCGGCTCCCTCGGAGTCAACACCACGGCGGTAACTGGCACACTCGCCAACTTGGACGTGTTCGCGGAAGCAATCTCCGCCGCTGAAATTGCCGGGTTCAACCTCACCGCGTTTGTAGTCCACCCCTCCGACGCCCTGGCCATTGCCAAGCTCAAGGACACGGGCAGCTCCAACAAGGCACTGCTGGACAACCCCCGCCAGATCCTTGGCCGCCCCCTGTTCGTCAGCGACAAGGCCACCGCAAAGACCATCTGGGGACTTGACGCAGTGCAGACCCTCACCGTCCTGCGGGAAGACGTACAGCTCGCCGTCAGCAATGAGGCCTACTTCAGCTCCGACAGGGTCGCCATCCGCGCATCCCTCCGCGTCGGGTTTGGATTCCCCCAGCCCAAGGCCGCCGTGAAGATCACCATCACCGCGTAACCAGGCAGCACACCATGAGGCCCCGCATCTTCACAGGTGCGGGGCCTTACTGCTTTCCATCACACACAGGAGACTTGACGCCATGAGCACCAACGACCGACGCCGCATCATTGCCGCCATCAACGCCGCGAACAACGGCGGACAAATCTGCTGCCCCACATGCGGAATCCCGCTCAACTACGACCGCGGCGGACTGCCCAACACCGCCAGTGCGAACGCCGCCGGAACAGTCACATGCCAACGCTGCGCACGGGACACAGCCCGAGAGCCCGACGCATCAAAGCCCCGTATAACCAAGCCCAACACTGCTACCAACTTCACCGGCTGACCCCAGGGAAGACACCCCTCCCACACACACGCCAGAAGCACCCCTAGGCTAAGCGATATATCCCCCCGAGGTTAGTAGCTCAGCGTTTAGGTGGAGGGCGGCGCGTCAAGCCCCGGAATGTAGGGGATTTTGGCGTACTTCGTAGAGAGCCCCGCGTGGAAAAAAGACGGTGAATAGAAGAGGCACTAAGCCAAGAGGAGTGCCTGCGTATGGGCCCCCACCCTCCCCTCCCCTGGGGTCGACGGGGAGGGCACAGGAAAAGCCCCTGGTGTCCGCGTGATGGACGGCCTATCTGTTGGAGGTGCTTGGCGAGGAGCCATTTAGGCTTGCCCGCATCGAGCGTCAACAGAGTGTGGTTATGCTGGCCACATGCAAAATTTCGACATCACCTTCATCTTTCCGACGGACGGCACTCCCGCCCCTGGCCAGTCAGTCCCTGTCCAATTCGGGGCTGAGTCCCTTGAGCACGCCAAGCGCCTAGGTGCATGGGTCGGTAGTGGTTTTAGCCGTTTGATGTTCGGCGGCGTGGCAGCCGATGAATCCTGATGCCGGTAATAATTTCCTTTGAAGGAGGCGCCCCCGCCCCGAGGGATCGTTCAGCGAGGTGTGAAGAGCCGCCGTTGGCGTCCCGGGGCTGCCCCGTTGCCGGCCCCCGTTCTACATCCGCGCCAGGGAGGCCGCCCGGGTGCGGTGGCTGAAGAGCTTCATTAGGTTGTGGCACCCTGCCAGCAACTCCCACTCACGCGCTGCCTTCTCCATGCCGCGCAGGAGCACGTTTTTGCCCTGCCGGGTCTTGATCTGGCCGAAGACCGGTTCAACGATCGCTTTGCGCCGGGCATAAATTTTCTTGCCCTTCTTGGTTTTGAGTTTCCGTCCCATCCGTTCTGCCAGGCTCGCGTTGGCCGGGATCCTGCCCCGGGGCGACTCGGGAATCGGCGTACCGTGTTTCATGCGTCGGGTGGAGATGAAGAACTCGGTTGAATGAGCCGTTTCAACGTCTTTGACGTGCTCGAGGTTGGCTGCCGAGCAATACCCGGCGTCGGCACTCCACGTCGTGGGCATTGCACCTACAGAGACAGCCGTGTGTTCGATCATGGGGGCCAGCTGCTGCACATCCACGGCCACGTTGTTCAATCTGGTGGCAACAATTACCTGGTGGTCAGCATCCACGACGGCCTGGCCGTTGTAGCAGTAATGGTATGAACCATCCGCGGTTTTCATGATCCGCGCGTCCGGGTCCGTGAAGTTCCGTTGCGCCGTGGGCTTCGGCTCGGCCTTCGCAGCGGCAGTGTCGCCGGCAGCGGTGATGTCCTCGTCATCATCGCCGCGGGACCGGGCCTTCTCTTCCGCGAGCTGGCGGGCCTTGGCAGCGGCTTCTTCCTCCAGTGAGGCACGGGCCGTGGCCATCGCCGCGGCCCGGGCCCGCCTGTTCGCCAGCTCCGCGGGGAGTTCGTCCCCGCGAGTGCCCGGCCCGAAGCGGGCGTCCTCGGCCGCGTCGACGGTCTTCGCCTCTTCCATCAGGTCGCTGATCTCATCGGCCAGGACCTTCTGCTTCGCGCTCAACCGGGCATAGCTCATGGCCTTGTGCCGGGACGCGTTGGCCCGCACCTTCGTCCCGTCCAGGGCCACCCTGCCCAGGGAGACCATACCCGCGGCCCGGCACAGTTCCAGGGCCTGGAGGAACACGTTCGCCAGGGCCGCGAGGTGGCGTTCGCGGAAACGGGCGATCGAGCGGAAATCAGGGGCCTGCTGCGCGGCCAGCCACCGGAACGCGACCACATCCGTACATGCCCGCTCCAACTCCCGCGAGGAGCGGACCCCGACACAATATCCGTACAGGACGATGCGCAGCATCAGGCGCGGATCATACGGCGGCTGGCCCTTGGCCTTCGCATAGGACTTGTAGAAGCGGGCCAGGTCCAGCTCCGTGTCCACCATTTCGGCAATGAACCGGGCCAGATGGTTTTGCGGCAGCCACTCATCCAGTGACGGCGGGACCAGCATCACCGCCTCGGGTTCAAACCCCCGGAACCGCTTCCTGGCCCCGCCGTTGGCATCCATCGGCTCATCAACGGCCGGAGGCACGAGGGGCCCCACGAGCGACTCGGCGAACAAACCATCCTGGGAACCGGCATCCATACCCCAATTCTCCCAGCCCCACATCCGGCAGCCCGGCTAATCCGCCGGCGTTTTAAATAATTCGCCGGCGTTTTAAAACTAGGACGGACTACTGACCCACGCACCTAGCGGATGCAATGATCGCGAAAAGGAGCCTTACGCACCGAACCGTCACCGGTGCTTTCCTCACCATGGCTGAGGATCACGTGACAGAGGTTACGAGGTGGAACCGGAATAGCGGATGGATGGACACGTAGTCCGCAGCGAGTCCGCAAGAAGTCCGCAAACGGCCCATTCCGGGCAATGCCATATTATAGGTGAAACCCCTAGAACACGCGGAAAATGACCCCTGCCAACCATACCCAATCATGCCTGTTTAGTTCGAGCTCTACTACGGCGTGTAGCCCGCTCTCCTCATCGACTGCGCAGCAGATGTCCGGTACACGCCGCTGAGGCACAACTGCCGCGCAATCAGTGAGAACGAGACAAGCGATGAAGAACGACGGCGACGGCCCCGCACCTAAGTGCGGGGCCGTCCGCGTGCGGGGCCGTCCGCGTGCGGGGCCGTCCGCGTGCGGGGCCGTCCGCGTGCATCGACGGGCGACGTGCCTGCCGGCTTATTGCTTCCCGTATTTCTTGTGGACCGCCTGCTTGCTGACACCCAGGCATGCTGCCACCGCCTCCCAAGAAAGCCCCGCCTGACGCGCCCTGCGCACCAGCGCGGCCTCGGTGCGCCCCACTTCCTTCTGTAGTTCAGCAACAGCGTGCAGGGCCTCCGCGGGGCCCATGCCATCCATCGATCCAACCATCGTCTTCAACCGGTTCACCTCCATGCGTCAACCATAGTTGACGCGACGTTTCAAGGTCAACCCAAGTTGACAACAGGATGTTGACGGGTTCCAGGCTTTACGACGGGTTCCCTGAGCGGTGGTGACCCGGTGCCGACGGTGGCTCCCGAGCGAGGTAACGGGGCGCGGTCTTGAGGTCTTGACAAGCTCGACCAGCGGTCAGAACCCAGCACTCACCAGCCCGGCGGCGGCTTAGAAGATGGACCAGCCGGTTCGGGTGGTGAACTCGTCCAGGGCCTCGACACCGGCCAGCGAGTTTCCGGATTTGCTCAGCCCCGGGCTCCAGACGCAGATGGTGCACCGGCCCGGTACCACCGCAACGATGCCACCACCAACGCCGCTTTTGCCCGGCAGCCCCACACGGTAGGCGAATTCTCCCGCCGCGTCGTACGTGCCGCAGGTGAGCATGACGGCGTTAATGCGTTTGGTCTGGCTCGGCGAGAGAAACTGGGTTCCGTCCGCAGCCACTCCGTTGCGGCCGAGGAACCTGCCGCCGACGGCCAGATCCCGACAGCTCATTTCCAGCGCGCACTGGTCGAAGTACTGCTCCAGCACCAGGTCCACGGGGTTTTCCAAGTTTCCGTAACTGGCCAGCAGATGCGCCAGGGAGGCATTGCGGTGCCCGAACTTCGCCTCGGAGGCCGCCACCAGTGGATCGGCTGCAATGCCCAGGTTCCCGCTCTCGCGGCGGAGCAGGTCCCGGACCGAGGCGCCGGCGTCGCCGGTGACGGTGATCAGCCGATCCGTCACCACCAGAGCGCCCGCATTGATGAACGGGTTGCGCGGAATGCCCTCCTCGGACTCCAGCTGAACCAGCGAATTGAATGGCGTCCCGGAGGGTTCCCGGAAGACGCGCTGCCAGATCCGGTCGCCGTCGCCGGCGAGCACCAACGCCAGGCTGAAGACCTTGGAAATACTCTGAATGGAAAACGGGGTGTCCCATTCGCCCGCGCCGTAGAGCTCGCCGTCGGCGGTGGCCACGGAAATGCCGAAGTGGTCCGCGCTGACGGAGCTCAGGGAGGGGATGTAATCGGCCACCGCTCCCGCGGCCGCCACGGGGCGGACGGCGCCGGCGATATCTTCAAGAAGATTCTGGATATCCATCCACACCTCATTCCTCGTTTTCGATGCTTCAGTTCAATCGGTTCCATGTTCAATCAATTTCCACGGTCACCGGTGGAAGCAGGATCTGCCGTTAGAGGACTTTGGCCAGGAAATCCTGCAGCCGTGGCTGCTGCGCATGGCTGAAGATGTCCGCCGGGCTGCCCTGCTCACAGATCAGCCCGTCGGCCATAAAAATGACCCGGTCCGCCACCTCGCGGGCAAACCCCATCTCGTGCGTCACCACCACCATGGTCATTCCTTCCTTGGCGAGGTCCCGGATCACCTGCAGCACTTCCCCTACCATTTCCGGGTCCAGGGCGCTGGTGGCCTCGTCGAAGAGCATGATCCCGGGGTTCATTGCCAGCGAGCGGGCAATGGCCACGCGCTGTTTTTGGCCGCCGGAGAGTGACGCCGGCCTGGCATCGGCCTTCCCTTCCAAACCCACGCGCCGGAGCAGGTCCATGCCTGTCTTCCGCGCCTGCACCTTGGTCTGCTTCTTCAGCTCCACCGGAGCCAGCGTGATGTTTTCCAGCACGGTCATGTGTGGAAAGAGGTTGAAGTGCTGGAACACCATTCCGATCTGCTGGCGGACCTTGTTCAGATCCACTTTCGGAGCGGTCAGGTCAATACCGTCCACTACCACCGAGCCGGCGGTGATGTCCTCAAGCTTGTTCAGACAGCGCAGAAAGGTTGATTTGCCCGAACCGGAGGGCCCGATCACGCAGACCACTTCCCCGTCCGCGACCTCAACGTCGATGCCCTTGAGGACCTCGTTGGCGCCGAAGGACTTTTTCAGACCCTTGACGGCAATTTTACTGACGGCACTCCTGCCGGCGGATTTACTGCTCGCGAGCTCGCTCATTTGTTGAACCTCTTATCCACGATGTTGGACAGCTTCGTCAGGATCATGATCCCGATGAAGTACATAGCGGCCACGATCAGCAGCGTTTCGCTGATGCGGAAGTTGTTGGAGTAGATCTGCTGGCCCTGGTAGAGCAGCTCGGCGAAGCCAATGGCCAGCAACAGCGAGCTGTCCTTGAGCAGGATGACCAGCTGGTTGATCAGCGACGGCGTCATGATTTTGAAAGCCTGAGGCACGACGACGCGGCGCATCGAGGTGCCGTAACCGAGCCCCAGGCTGCGGCTGGCTTCCAGCTGGCCGGGATCCACGGACTGGATGCCGCCGCGGACGATCTCGGTGACGTAGGCGGCCGAGTTCAGGCTCAAAGTCAGCACGCCCGCAACCCAGATATTGACCGGCTGCCCGATGATCTGCGGGAGGCCAAAGTAGAAGAAGAACGCCTGCACCAGCAGCGGCGTGCCGCGGAAAATGTTCACGAAGGTGGTGGCGATCCCGCGCAGCACTATGTTGTGGGAGACCTTCAGGAAACCGAAAAGCAGCCCCAGCAGCATGGCGAAGGCGAAGGAGATCAACGTGACGACGACGGTGTTCTGCAGGCCCTTGAGCAGCGCCGGCATGCTGCTGACCAACAGCGACCAAAAGCTGCTGTCCGCCGAGACGGTGTCCTGGGGGGACTTGAGGTATTTGTCCAGGATTGCCTGGTACTGGCCGTTGCTCTTGAGCTCCGCCAGGCCCTTGTTGAAGGCGGCCATCAGCTCCGCGTTCTGCCCCTTGTTGACAGCGAATCCATAGGAGCCGCCAGCTTCTTTTTCGGTCACGGTCTTCAGCCCGTTATTCTGGCTGACGCCGTAGGCCAGCACCGGGTAGTCGTCAAAGACGGCTGCCGCATTGCCGGATTTGACCAATTCGTACATCGTGGCTGACTGGTCGAGCGGCTTCACCGTGAAGCCGTACTTGCCCGCGATGGATTGAGCGAAGGTCTCCCCTTCGCTGCCGGTCTTCGCGGTAACCGTCTTTCCCTTCAGGTCCGCATAGCCCTTGATGTCCGTGTTGCTCTTGGCGACGGCCATCTGCACGCCGGAATCGAAATACGGATCGGAGAAGTCGTAGACTTTTTTCCGTTCGTCCGTGATGGACATGGCCGCAATCACCCCATCCACCTGCTTGGAGGACAGCGCCTGCAGTGCCGCGGCGAATCCCAGCGACTTCACTTCAACGGTGAAGCCCTGGCTCTTGGCCACGGCGCGGATGATATCCATGTCGATGCCGACCAGTTCCCCGCTGCTGTCCCGGAACTCAAACGGGGCGAAGGTGGTGTCCGTGCCGATGGTAAAGGTCTTACCGGCTACGTCCGACGGCGCCGCGACCGGCGCGGGCGCGACGGCACCGGAGCGGTCCGCCGGCTGGGCGGCCACGTGCGGCGCCGGAGACAGCGCCGCGGCACCAGAGGCCCCGAAAAACATGGCCAAAATGGTCAGCAACACACCCAGTGCGGCTACGCTGCCGCGCTGGGTCCGTCGGGCTGTCGATAGCCTCTGCATGTAATACAACCCCTCACAGGTTCCGGCCGGCCGCTTCGAAAGCCGACAAAGTACGGGGTTGACGCTACCCGTTATCCCCCGGCAGCGCGAAAAGGGAGGCAGCCCGGCGGGGCGGGGTCATCGGCACGGCCGCGCACCGCGGGTAAGGGCAGCCGCCACTCGCGCGCCTTAGCCGCGCCCGAGGGTGGCTCGCCTCCGTGCTTTATCTCCGATTCAAGTCCGCCGCGCGCTGGGTCGGTTATCCAGCTAAAACCCGTAAAACAGCCGCTCGAAGACCGCCCGGGACCGTCTGGTCAGGCCAAGGTAATCGTCCTCGAGCTGGGCCGCTTGACCGCCGTCGTAGCCGCACCAGCGCGCCACCGCCTCAAGGTCACGGCGCGAGGAGGGCAACAGATCCGAAGACCTGCCGCTCCAGATCACATTGGCGGAGCGGATTCTGCTGGCCAGCCGCCAACTGTTGGCCAGCAGCCCGGCATCCTCCGCGGTGACCAGACCCAGTTCCCGGGCCGCCTCCAGCGCCAGAAGGGTGGATGTCGTGCGCAGAGCCGGCTCACTGTGGGCGTGCTGGAGCTGCCACAGCTGTACCAGCCATTCGACGTCGCTCAGGCCGCCGCGGCCCAATTTCAGGTGCCGGGCAGGGTCCGCCCCGCGGGGCAGCCGCTCGGATTCGACTCTGGCCTTGACCCGGCGGATCTCGCGCAGATCGGCTTCCGTCAGCGTGGCGGGGTAACGGACCGGATCGATCATGGCGGTAAAATCGGTGGCCAGCTCATCGGGGCCGGCCATCGGCGTGGCCCGCAGCAGCGCCTGCGCCTCCCAGATCAGCGACCAGCGCTGATAATACTCACGGTAGGAAGCCAACGACCTGACCATGGGCCCTTTTTTACCCTCCGGGCGCAGGTCCGCGTCGATGGTCAGCACCCGTTCGGCCGGAATGGCGGGCTTCAGGGGCTGCGTCAGCAGCACCGAGAGCCGGGACACCATAGCCTCGGCCTGCTGCTGCGCCTCGGCGCCGGGAACACCGGGGAGGGCGCGGTGCACGTAGAGGACGTCCGCGTCCGAGCCGTAGCCGATTTCGCGTCCGCCCTGCCGGCCCATCGCCACCACCAGTAGCTTCGTTTTGGGTCCGGCCGCAGCGTACGCTTCGGCTTCGGCCACGTGCAGTGCGCCCAGCACGGCGGCCCGGTCGGCATCCGCCAAGGCAAGGCCGACGTCGTCCTGCTTTAACAGGCCCGAGCAGTCGGCAATCGCGATCCGCAGCACCTCGCGTCGGCGGATCAGCCTGATCAGCCGGATGGCATCATTCGGCTCCGGATGGCGGGACATCTTGGAGCGGATTTCCTGCCACTGCGCCTCAAAACTCAGCGGCACCAGCTCGTTGTTCGTGCCCAGCCAGGCGGTGGATTCAGGCGAGACCTCCAGCAGATCAGTGATGAGTCTGGAGCTGGAGAGAACATGGCAGAGCCGCTCGGCTGCCGCCTGCGAGTCGCGGAGCATGCCCAGGTACCAGTGCGAGGTACCCAGCGCCTCGCTGACCCGCCGGAAGGCGAGCAGACCCGCATCGGGATCGACGCCGTCGGCCAGCCAATCCAGCAGCACCGGAAGCAGCTGACGCTGCAGGGCCGCGCGGCGGCTGACGCCGGAGGTCAACGCCTCGATATGGCGCATGGCACCGCTGGTGTCGCGGTAGCCGAGCGCGGCCAGACGTCCCTGCGCCGCCTCGGACGTGAGCCGGACGTCATCGGCACTCAGGTGTGCCGCCGTCGTCAGCAGCGGCCGGTAGAAAATCCGCTCGTGCAGGGCGCGGACACTGCGTTTGACCTTCTGCCACTGCGCCAGCAGCGAATCCGCGGTGGGGCGCGCCGTGCTTAGCGGGCCGATCGAGGACTTTGCCAGTGCCCGCAAGCCGCTGTCCGTGGCCGGCATCAGGTGGGTGCGCCGCAGCCGAACCAGCTGGATCCGGTGCTCCAGCACCCGCAGATACCGGTAGGCGGCGTCAAATTCCCGCGCGTCCGTGCGCCCGATGTACCCGGCGGAGGACAACGCCGCGATCGCCGTCGTCGTATCCCTGCAGCGCAGCGACGGATCGGCCTTGGCATGCACCAGCTGCAGCAGTTGGACGGTGAATTCAACATCGCGCAGGCCGCCCTTGCCGAGCTTGATCTGCCGCGCGCCGTCCTGTAGGGGGATGTTGTCCGTCACCCGGCGGCGCATGCTCTGGACCGACTCGACGAAACCTTCCCGCTCCGAGGACGACCAAATGAGCGGCGCCACCGCATCTTCATAACGGCGGCCCAGCTCCGCGTCTCCGGCGACGGTGCGCGCCTTCAGCAGCGCCTGGAATTCCCAGGTCTGGGCCCAGCGCCGGTAGTAGGTCAGGTGTGATTCCAGCGTCCGCACCAGCGGCCCGTCCTTGCCCTCTGGGCGCAGATTCGCATCCACCTCCCAGAGGCCCGGCTCACGGGCAGGGGCGTTGATTGCGTGCGAAATACCCGCGGCCAGCTGGTTCCCGACCGCGGCTGCGTGCGCTTCGTCCATCCCCGGCGCGTCGATCACGTAGATGACATCGACGTCGGAAATGTAGTTCAGTTCATGTGCCCCGCATTTGCCCATCCCGATCACGGTCAGCCGGACCCGGGCAACGTCGCCGGGTGCCACCTTGAACGCCAGCTCGCGGCGGGACACCGCCAGCGCCGCTTCCAGCGCGGCACCGGCCAGATCGGCCAGCTCCGCCCCGGCGTCGGGCAGGAAATCCTGCGGTGAGGCCGCGCAGAGGTCACGGATGGCTAACTCCGTCAGATGCCTACGGTAGCGGGTCCGCAGGGCAATGTACGCCTGCGTCCCGTGCATGGTCGCCACGGGCGGATCGGCCTGTGGATCCGCGCCGACCGCCTGCAGCAGCGATGATCTCAGCCCGGCGCCGTCCCTGGCCCTGGGCTCCGGGCCGACAGCGACGGAAAGCACGTCCAGGTGCTCCGGATGGCGCATCAGGAATTCCGCCAGCGCCTCGGAGGCTCCGAGCAGGCGGAACAAGGGTTCGCTGCGCTGGACGCCGTCGTCGATCAGTTCCTTCAACCCCGGATTGTGACTGAGCAGCCGGACCAGCGACTGCAACGCCAGATCCGGATCCGCGGCCATGGCCAGCCCCTCAAAGAGCACGGACGCCCCGATGCCGGCCAGCTCCGGGGCGTTCAGGAACCGCTCGCTCTTGTCAAGATCCGCGAAGCCGTTGGCAATCAGCGTGTGCTGCAGGCTTCTCACCGTTGCCATCCCCTCACCCGCGCGTCCCTGTCATTGGTTGAACCCCGTCACGTGCGCACGCTAGAGAATGCCCAGATAGCGCTGCAGCTCATAGCGGGTGACCTGGAGCCGGTATTCCTGCCATTCGGCCCGCTTATTGCGCAGGAAGTGTTCAAAAACCTGCTCGCCGAGAATGTGCGCCATCAGCTCGGAATCCTCCATCTGACGGACCGCATCATGCAGGCTGGACGGAAGTGGATCATGCCCCATCGCCCGGCGCTCGGCGGCGGTCAGCGATTCGATGTCGTCTTCGGCCGCGGCGGGCAGTTCATAGCCCTCTTCGATACCCTTCAGCCCGGCACCGAGCAGCACGGCATACGCCAAGTACGGATTGGCCGCCGAATCGATACCGCGGTACTCGATCCGGGCGGACTGACCCTTGCCGGGCTTGTACAGCGGCACCCGCACCAGCGCCGAACGGTTGTTGTGCCCCCAGGACAGATAGCTGGGTGCTTCCCCGCCGCCCCAGAGCCGCTTATAGGAGTTCACAAACTGGTTCGTCACCGCTGTGAATTCCGGCGCGTGACGCAGTACCCCGGCGATGAACTGCCGGGCCGTCAGCGAAAGCTGGAACTCAGCACCCGCTTCATAAAACGCATTGGTATCCCCCTCGAAGAGGGAGAAATGCGTGTGCATTCCGGAGCCGGGATGATCCGAGAAAGGCTTCGGCATGAACGTGGCATACGTACCCTGCTGGAGCGCGACCTCTTTGATCACGGTCCGGAACGTCATGATATTATCCGCGGTCTGCAGCGCGTCCGCGTACCGCAGATCGATCTCGTTCTGCCCCGGTCCGCCTTCATGGTGACTGAACTCCACCGAAATGCCGACATTTTCCAGCATGGTCACGGCGGTGCGGCGGAAGTCCTGGGCAACGCCACCGGGAACGTGGTCAAAGTAGCCCGCCTGATCCACCGGAACCGGTATGCCGTCCGGGCCGAGGTCCTGGGACTTCAGCAGGTAAAACTCGATCTCCGGATGCGTGTAGCAGGTGAACCCCATGTCGGCGGCCTTCGCCAGTGTCCGCTTCAGCACATTGCGCGGATCCGCCGCCGACGGCTTGCCGTCGGGGGTGAGAATGTCGCAGAACATCCGCGATGTCTGATCCTTCTCACCACGCCACGGCAGGATCTGGAACGTCGACGGATCCGGCTGCGCCAGCATATCGGACTCGAATACCCGGGCCAGGCCCTCGATCGCGGAACCGTCAAAACCAAGACCTTCTTCGAACGCGCCCTCCACCTCGGCTGGAGCCAAGGCCACCGATTTAAGCGAGCCGACGACGTCGGTGAACCACATGCGCACAAAGCGCACGTCACGCTCTTCGATGGTACGAAGAACAAATTCCTGCTGGCGATCCAAAATGCCCTCGTTTCTGACTCGGATGACGAACCGTCGTGGCGTACCAAGGATGCCTTGGTGCACCCGCAGGTTCCGTTCCGGGGTCGGCGTGCGGGCCGCCGGCCAGTGATCGACGGCAGCTCCATACTCACTTTACTGACCATTGCCCTCGCATCGGTGACATTCTGCCTTCCGGACGTCAATCAATCGACCCGGCGACTCAGGTGCCGCCCGTCCTCGTCACATTACCGGTCCAAGTCTGCAGCAGGTCATGGCCGGTCACCGCCGGCGTTAAGCTCTATCCATGGTCCCCGTAAGCACTCCTGATTCCAATACGCCCGCCGAGCTCGCCGCCCCGTACGGCTCAGGGCCCACGCCTCCGTCCGCTCCCATCAAGCGCATACGGACCCACCACCTGCAAGCGGCAAAGAACAACGGCACGAAATTCGCCATGCTGACCGCGTATGACCAGTACACCGCCCAGATTTTCGACGAGGCAGGCATCGAGGTGCTGCTGATCGGTGACTCGGCCGCGAACAACGTCCTGGGCTACGAGACGTCGCTGCCCATCACCCTCGACGAAATGATTGTCTTCTCCCGTGCAGTCAGTGCCGGCGCCCATCGTGCCCTTATCGTCGCCGACCTGCCATTCGGAAGTTACGAATCATCTACGGCGCAGGCCATCGACTCTTCAGTCCGGCTCATGAAGGAAGGACTGGTGCACGCGGTCAAGATGGAAGGCGGCGCCTACTACGCGGACACCGTCCGGGCCATGACTGCCGCCGGCATACCCGTCATGGCGCACATCGGCTTCACCCCGCAAAGCGAGCACGCCCTGGGCGGGTACCGTGTGCAGGGCCGCGGCGGCGCCGGACAGGCGTTGACAGACGACGCCGTCGCATTGGCTGAGGCGGGCGCGTTCTGTGTGTTGATGGAAATGGTTCCCTCCGACGTCGCGGCGGCTGTCGACGCCGCCGTTGCGGTGCCGACGGTAGGCATTGGCGCCGGGAATTCCACCACCGGCCAGGTGCTCGTCTGGCAGGACATGGCCGGCCTGCGGACCGGACACATCGCTAAATTCGTGAAACAGTACGCGGATCTGCGGACCGTGCTCTCCGGCGCCGCCAAGGCGTACGGGGACGATGTCCGGGCCGGAACGTTCCCAGGCCCCGAGCACTCCTTCTAGGCTGCTTCTGGATTGTCAGGCACCGTGAGTCTGCTCAGCGCGCCATGCGCGCGTCGGGAACGGTCAGTCGTCGTCGCCCGCTTCCCAGGACTCATTGCGGGCCTTGACCTTCTCCAACGCCTTTTCGGCGTCTTCACGGCTGTTGTACGGGCCGATCAGCTGCTTGTAATCGGACATGGCGTCCTCTTCGACCTGGTGGGTGTTGACGTTGTACCAGAACTGCGGCATTGCTGCTCCTTCCTGACAGTAAAGCTGCTTTAAGCAAAGACTTCGGGCGATCGGCAGACCCGGGGTCCGGCGACTCCTTATAGGATAGGACCATGCCTGCGTACGCCACCACCGCCCCCGTCGGATCTCTTGTGCAAGGAAAGGTAAGCCCCGTGCTGCCCGTTCCGTCTTCCATCCCGCGACCGGAATATGTGGGCAAGGCGGGGCCGGCCAAGTTCACCGGATCCGAGGTCAAATCCGTGGAAACGGTGGAAAAGATCCGCATCGCCTCCAGAATCGCGGCCCAGGCCATCGTTGAGGTCGGCAAGTACATTGAACCAGGAGTGACGACGGACAGGCTGGACCGAGTGGGCCACGAATTCCTCCTGGACCACAAGGCCTACCCCTCCACGCTGGGCTACCGCGGTTTCCCCAAGTCGCTGTGCTCCTCACTGAATGAGGTCATCTGCCACGGCATCCCCGACAGCACCGTGGTGCAGGACGGGGACATCATCAACATCGATATCACCGCCTACATCAATGGTGTGCATGGCGACACAAATTACACTTTCCTGTGCGGCGACGTTGACGAGGAATCCCGGCTGCTGGTGGAGCGCACCAGGGAATCCTTGGCGCGGGCCACGCGCGCCGTGGCACCCGGGCGCGAAATCAACGTCATTGGCCGCACCATCGAGTCCTATGCGAAGCGGTTCGGCTACGGGGTGGTCCGTGATTTCACCGGGCACGGAGTGGGTGAGGCGTTCCACACCGGTTTGATTATTCCGCATTATGACGCGGCCCCGGCCTACAGCACTGGGATGGAGACCGGCATGGTGTTTACCATCGAACCCATGCTGACGCTCGGCAGCATTGAGTGGGATATGTGGGACGATGACTGGACAGTGGTCACACGTGACCGCAAACGCACCGCACAGTTTGAACACACCCTGCTGGTCACTGAATCGGGAGCCGAAGTCCTCACCCTGCCCTGACCGGTATATTATCGCCAGCCGCCTGCAGTCTGTCCTTATCAACCCCCACCGACCCTCCCGGAGCCAGCATGTCGAAAAAGTCCTCGCCCCATTCCAACGTCATCGGGATTGACATTGGCGGCACCGGTATTAAGGGCGGAGTCGTTAACCTGGAAAAGGGCAAGCTGGTCGGCGACCGGTTCCGCATTGACACTCCTCAGCCGTCAACCCCGGCGGCGGTCGCAAAAGTTGTCGGCCAGATCGTTGCCGAACTGATGACCCGCGACGGCGCCCCGGAAAGGGATGCTCCGGTGGGCGTCACCTTCCCGGCCATCATTGCGCACGGGGTGGCCAAGTCCGCGGCCAACGTGGACAAGAGCTGGAAGGGCACCGACGTCGACGCCCTGCTGACGCAGGAACTGGGCCGCGACGTTCAGGTCATGAACGACGCCGATGCCGCCGGCCTGGCGGAGGCGCGGTATGGTGCCGGTAAGGGTGTCAAGGGAACAGTTCTGGTAATCACGCTCGGAACGGGTATCGGCTCCGCATATATCTTCAACGGCAAGCTGGTCCCCAACGCCGAGCTCGGACACCTTGAGATCGATGGGGCCGATGCCGAATCCCGGGCATCCGCCGCGGCCCGCGAGCGGGAAAATCTCAGCTGGCCCGACTATGCCAAGCGGCTGCAGCGCTACTTCAGCCACCTGGAATTCATTTTCTCCCCCGAACTGTTCATCATCGGCGGCGGCATTTCCAAGCGCAGCGAAGATTACCTGCCGCTGCTGGACCTGGAAACCAGGATCATCCCGGCCGAGCTGCAGAACAACGCCGGCATCGTCGGCGGTGCGCTGCAGGCCGCCCTGCACTTCAAGCTCGTCAAGTAGGTACCCCAGCCGGTACGTGTCTGAGCCCGCTGGGGTGGACGTTCGCGCCGGCTGCCATCGTGGCCTTGGTGCCGGTGGTGGCCCGGGCTTCCCCTCCCTGGCCACCACCGGAGCTTGATGGTCCCGCGGCTTGTTCAGCCGCCGCCTGGCTCCCCTGCCTTGTCGCTGGCTTTCACCGGGACCCGACCGTGCGGAGCTGATGTCGGCCCGAGGTGTGGGGTCTCGCTGCGCAACAGCCCGATGGCGCTTTCGAAGTCCTCCAGGGATTCAAAGGCCTGATAGACGCTGGCAAACCGCAGGTAGGCCACCTGGTCCAGCTTTTGCAGGGGACCAAGAATGGCCAGCCCAACCTCGTTGGCCGCCAGCTCCGCTGCTCCGCTGGCGCGGATGGTTTCTTCGACCTCTTGGGCCAGCATGGCCAGATCATCATCGGTGACAGGACGACCCTGACAGGCCTTCCGCACGCCGGTGATGATTTTACTGCGGCTGAAGGGCTCGCCCACTCCGGAGCGTTTGATCACTGACAGGCTGGCGGTTTCGACGGTGCTGAACCGCCGGCCGCATTCCGGGCACTGTCGGCGCCGCTTGATGGTCGAGCCGTCGTCGGCCATGCGGCTGTCCACCACGCGGGAGTCGGGGTTACGGCAAAATGGGCAATACACGCCGGCCCTCCTCCTGTCAGCGGACTTACCGGACCAGTCTACTACTACATCTGGCAGAATTACAACGTCGTGATTACTATATGTAGTGTTTCTTGTGTAGGCGGTGACTTAACCCAGGCGATTATCAGCCGCCGCACTGCAGCCGGGCGATCCTTCCCAGGTGACAGCTGTAGGAGGTAGGCGGTCAGCTGTTGCGGAAGCGGATCCGGACCGCATCCCCGTGTGCAGGCAGGTCTTCCGCGCCAGAGAGGGCGACGATGTGGGCGGCCACCTGCGACAGCGCCGCCTTGTCATACTTGATCACTTGGACGGCGCGCAGGAATGTGGTCACATTCAGACCCGAGGAGAACGCGGCGGTCCCCCCGGTTGGCAGCACGTGGTTGGAACCGGCGCAGTAATCGCCCAGGCTCACCGGACTGTAGTCGCCGACGAAGATGGCCCCGGCATTGCGGATCCTGGCGGCCACCGCTGGCGCGTCCTCGGTCATGATTTCCAGGTGCTCGGCGGCATAGGCATCGCAGACCGCGATGCCTTGTTCCAGCGAATCCACCAGCACGACACCGGACTGGGGGCCGGACAGCGCCTGTGCCACGCGGTCTCGGTGCCGGGTCTGCGCGGCTTGAACACTAAGCTCGGTCTGCACCGCGGCAGCGAGCGCAGCCGAATCGGTGATCAGGACGGAGGCGGCGTGTGGATCGTGCTCGGCCTGGCTGATCAGGTCGGCGGCCACCAAAACGGCGTCGGCGTCGGCATCGGCGAGGATGGCGATTTCCGTGGTGCCGGCCTCGGAATCAATGCCAACGGTGCCCTTCACCAGCCGCTTGGCGGTGGCCACAAAAATGTTACCCGGCCCGGTGATCACGTCGACGGGCGGCAGCGACGGTGCGCGCCCGGGGCCGTCGGTGCCGGCTCCGTCCGCTTCAACAGTGTTCGCCTCGGCAATGCCGGCTTCCTCCATGTCCGCCTCGACGCCGTAGGCAAATGCAGCGATGGCCTGGGCCCCGCCCATAGCGTAGACCTCCTCGATGCCCAGCAACGCGGCCGCCGCCAGGATGGTGGGGTGCGGCAACCCGCCGAAGCCCTTTTGCGGCGGCGATGCCAGCGCGATGGACGCCACCCCGGCGGCCTGTGCGGGCACAACGTTCATTACTACCGACGATGGGTAGACGGCCAGGCCGCCCGGCACGTACAGCCCCACGCGCCCCACCGGGATCCAGTGCTGGCTCACCGTGGCGCCGTCGGCGAGCTGCACGTCCACGTCGGCGGGGCGCTGGGCCGTGGCAACGGTCCGTGCCCGGTCGATGGATTCCTCCAGCGCGGCGCGGACCTGCGGGTCCAGCTCCGTCAGTGCAGTTGCCAGGGCCTCAGCCGGCACCCGCGGGTGCCGCTGTGCGACGCCGTCGAACCGCAGGGCCAGCTCGGCCAAGGCGGCATACCCCCGGTCCCGAACGTCATCGATAATTTGCCGGACCTTGTGTTCGGCATCGGCAACGGAAGCCGAAGTGGCCCGGGGCACTAACCCTCGCAGCTCGGACAGGCTCAACGTCCGTCCGCGCAGATCGATGGTGCGGAACACCACGACGGCGGCGCTTCCGGGTGCGGCTGGGCTGGAATCCTGAATCTTGCTGGGGGTCACCGTTCGAGTTTACCGGTTCCTGCCCGGATCCGGTGTCCGGGACTTAGTGTGACCGGGCCGGACCAGCGGGCGCACAGCTGCCCGGACGGCCTATTATTCGTGCGGGGCCCGGCTGGCGCGGCCGGAGAGCGGCGTCCCCGACGCCCTATTGTTCGTGCGATGGACCGGAGCGAAGCAGGCTGATCAGCGTGACAGCAAACACCAGCAGGGCACAGATGGCAGGCCAGAGGGCCAGTACGCCCGGCGACCGGAGTGAGAATGCGATGCTCGAATTTGCGGGATGAGCCGGTGCGTGCCCGAAAAGCCGGCCGGCGAGATCGCCGAGCTGCCAGGCGATGACTGATCCGGCAGCGGAGCCGACCACGGCGGCGAGCACTTTGGTATACGAGCCGGGGTTACGGCGCTGTGGCAGCAGGAAGAGCGCGACGACGACGCCGGCCACGAGTCCGAGGGTCCCCAGCACCAGATCACGGGGAAGCCAGTTCGCGGGGTCTTCCCCCGAGCCGTAAAACGCCCCTCCGGGCGCCAGCAGCCACCATAGGACGCCAACAACGATGCCGGCAGCCGCCGTGCAGCTGAACCAGCGCAGCAGCGAGGCGGGCGGTGCGCTGGTGAGGTCGCCGGGGACGGCCTGTGCGTAAACGGCCGGCGGATACTGCGGCGCACCGGTGGAGGGCGGTTCAGTCATGGTTCTACGCTAGCAAATGAAACAGCCGCCGAAGTTTGACCGCTTGTCGCCTCCGGATAGGGCAAGACGACGGCGTGTTGCCGCAACACGCCGGGTCCCTGAAATGAAACATGGTCAGATTTCAACGTGCCGGCGCCACACCTCTGCCGCTACACCTCCAGGCAGGTGGGCCCGAGCAGCACCTTGAGGTCGCCAAACAGCGCCGGCGTCGGATTCACCCGAAGGTGCAGACCCAGTTTCATGACCTCGATGGTGCGTGACCCGGCCAGCCGCAGCTGCACCTCGGTGGTTCCCGGGTGCGTCTGGAGGACCTCCCCCAGCGCGGTCACCACGTGTTCGGTGGCTTTGAAGCTCGGCAGGGAAATCACCACCGGCCCGGAATGACCGTCGCTGAGATCGGGGACTGTCAGTTCCATGGCGTTCAGCGCGATGGCGCCGTCGTCGCGCTTCTGCAGCCGTCCCTTGACGACAACTATCAGGTCTTCAGCCAAAATCGTGGCGATCGGACCGTAGACCTGGCCAAAGAACATCACCTCGATGGAAGCACCCAGGTCCTCCACCTCGGCCCGGGCATAGGCGTTGCCGCTGGCCTTGGCGATGCGTCGGGACAACGAGGTGATCATGCCCGAGATGGTGACAATGGCGCCGTCGGACGGACCTTCCTCGCCGATCAATGTGCTGATCGTCTGGTCGGCGTGCTGGCTGAGCACGCCCTCGAGCCCCTGCAGCGGATGGTCCGAAACGTACAGACCCAGCATGTCCCGTTCGAAAGCCAGCTTGTCCTTTTTCTCCCATTCGGGCAGTTCCGGGATCTCCAGGGCCAGGCTGGCCTCGGGTTCCTCCTCCGCAAATCCGGCGAACAGGTCAAACTGGCCCACCGCCTCGTTGCGTTTGAGCACGATCACGGAATCGATTGCTTCTTCGTGGACCATCGCCAGTGCGCGCCGCGGATGTCCGAGCGAGTCGAAGGCACCGGCCTTGATCAGTGATTCGATGGTCCTCTTGTTACAGACGACGGCGGGAACCTTCAGCAGGTAGTCCTTGAAGGAGGTGAAATCCCCTGCCTCCTGGCGGGCGGACACCATGGCCTCCACCGCGTTGACGCCGACGTTGCGGATCGCCGCCATGCCGAACCGGATGTCGTGGCCCACCGGGGTGAAGTTCACGCTGGATTCGTTCACATCCGGGGGCAGCACGGTGATGCCCATTTTGCGGCACTCATTGAGGTACAGGGCGAGCTTGTCCTTGTCGTCGCCGACGCTGGTCAGCAGGGCAGCCATGTATTCGGCCGGATAGTGTGCCTTCAGAAACGCAGTCCAGTAGGAGATCATCCCGTAGGCGGCGGAGTGCGCCTTGTTGAAGGCGTAGTCGGAGAAGGGCAGCAGAATGTCCCAGAGCGTCTTGATGGCCGCGTCGGAGTAGCCGTTGTCCTTCATGCCCTGCTCGAAGCCGGCATACTGCTTGTCCAGCTCGGATTTCTTCTTCTTACCCATGGCGCGGCGTAGGATGTCCGCCTGTCCCAGGGTGAAGCCGGCGACTTTCTGGGCGATGGCCATGACCTGCTCCTGATACACGATCAGGCCGTACGTGCCGCCAAGGATCTCGGCGAGTGGCTCCTCAAGCTCCTTGTGGATCGGGTCGATATTCTGCAGACCGGTCTTGCGCAGCGCATAGTTGGTGTGCGAATTGGCGCCCATTGGGCCCGGCCGGTAGAGGGCGATAACGGCGGAGATGTCCTCAAAGTTGTCCGGGCGCATCTGTTTGAGCAGCGCGCGCATCGGACCGCCGTCAAGCTGGAAAACACCGAGCGTGTCGCCGCGGGCCAACAGCTCGTAGGATTCCGCGTCATCGAGTTCCAGCTCCTCAAGCACCAGGTCGACGTCGGCATTGGACTTAATGTTTTCGACGGCGTCGGTGATGATGGTCAGGTTACGCAGACCCAAAAAGTCCATCTTGATCAGGCCCAGGCCCTCGCAGGTGGGGTAATCAAACTGGGTGATGACCTGGCCGTCCTGCTCCCGGCGCATGATCGGGACGATGTCGATCAGCGGATCCGATGACATGATCACACCGGCGGCATGCACGCCCCACTGGCGCTTAAGACCTTCGAGTCCGAGCGCCATGTCGAAGACCCGCTGCGAGTCCGGATCCGTGCGGAGGATTTCACGCAGCTCCTCCGCTTCCGAGTAGCGCTTGGCCTCCTTTTTGTGCACTTCCGTCAGGAGCATGCCCTTGCCCATTACGTCCGGCGGCATCGCCTTGGTGAGGCGCTCACCGGTGGAAAACGGATAGCCCTGCACGCGGGAGGAGTCCTTCAACGCCTGCTTGGCCTTGATGGTGCCGAAGGTGACGATCATCGCCACGCGTTCGTCGCCGTATTTTTCGGTGACGTAGCGGATCACCTCGGACCGGCGTCGATCGTCAAAGTCCACGTCAAAGTCGGGCATGGACACGCGCTCCGGATTCAGGAAGCGCTCAAAGATCAGCCCGTGCCGCAGCGGATCCAGATCCGTGATGCGCATGGCGTAGGCCACCATGGAGCCCGCACCGGAGCCGCGGCCCGGGCCGACCCGTATGCCGTTGTTTTTGGCCCAGTTGATGAAGTCGGCCACCACCAGGAAGTACCCCGGGAAACCCATCGCCGTGATGACACCGACCTCGAATTCGGCCTGCTTGCGCACCTCATCGGGAATGCCCGCCGGGTAGCGGAAATGCAGCCCCGTTTCCACCTCTTTAACGAACCAGGAATTCTCGTCCTCGCCCGCCGGGACGGGGAAAACGGGCATGAAGCTGGCGCTGGTGTTGAAATCCACGCTGCAGCGCTCGGCTATCAGCAGTGTATTGTCACAGGCTTCGGGATAGTCGCGGAAAAGCAGCCGCATTTCCTGCGGGGACTTCAGGTAAAACTCATCGGCGTCGAATTTGAAGCGCTTGGGATCGGCCATGGTGGAACCGGACTGCACACACAGCAGCGCGGCGTGGGATGCCGCGTCTTCCGGGTGAGTGTAATGCAGGTCATTGGTGGCCAGCAGCGGAAGCCCGAGTTCCTTGGCAAGTTTATGCAGATCCGAGGAGACGTTGCGTTCGATGTCCAGACCATGGTCCATCAGCTCGCAGAAATAGTTGTCTTTGCCGAAAATATCCCTGAAATCGGAGGCCGCCTGTACGGCCTCCTTGTACATGCCGAGCCGAAGCTTGGTCTGCACCTCCCCGGACGGGCAGCCGGTGCTGGCGATCAGCCCCTTCCCGTAGGTCTGGAGCAGGTCCCGGTCCATCCGCGGCTTGTACAGATACCCTTCCAGCGAGGCCTTCGAGGACATCCGGAAGAGGTTGTGCATGCCCTCGGTGCTCTCCGACCACATCGTCAGGTGCGTGTAGGCACCTGCTCCGGAGACGTCGTCGCGCCCGCCGCCGCCCCACTGCACACGCGTGCGGTCCTGCCGGGCGGTCCCGGGCGTCAGGTAGGCCTCAACCCCGATAATCGGTTTGATTCCTGCGGCCATGGCCTTGGACCAGAAATCGAAGGCGCCGAAAACGAAACCATGGTCGGTCGTGGCCAGCGCATTCATGCCCAGCTCGTCGGCATGGCTGAAAAGATCCGTCAGCCGCGCCGCCCCGTCCAGCATTGAATACTCGGTGTGATTGTGAAGATGAACAAAAGAATCGGAGCTAGCCACCTGTATATTCTAGGCTGTCCGGAGCCCGCATCCGCGGACGAGGCATTCCTCCGCGGGGAACCCGCGCCGTCGACTCGCAGGTCTGCGCTGGGCGTCCCGGCACCAGCTGCGGACCAGCGCCGCCGCTGCAGCAGCGGGCTCCGTCCATACCTGGTGCGTCGGCCCGTGCTGGAACCCACGAGACCTAAAACAACAGACCTAGGGCAGGCCCGACTGGAGCGCCGTCAGGGCGTAGGAAAGATCCTCCGGATACTCGCTGACAACCTCAACCCATTCGCCGGTGCGGGGATGGCTGAAGCCCAGCTGACGCGCATGCAGCCACTGCCGCGTCAACCCCAGCTCCGCCGCGAATTTCGGGTCCGCGCCATAGGTCAGATCCCCGGCGCAGGGGTGGTGCAGGGCGGAAAAATGGACGCGGATCTGGTGCGTGCGGCCGGTTTCCAGGTGGACCTCGACCAGGGCGGCGCGGCCGAAGGCTTCCAGAACCTCATAGTGCGTCACGGACGGGCGACCGCCTTCGATCACGGCGAACCGCCAGTCGTGGCCGGGATGGCGACCGGTTGGCGCATCGATGGTGCCGCGCAGCGGATCCGGCAGGCCCTGCACCACGGCGTGGTAGACCTTCTCCACGGTCCGCTCCTTGAAGGCGCGCTTGAGCAGCGAATAGGCGTGTTCGGTCTTGGCGACCACCATGACCCCGGACGTGCCGACGTCCAGCCGATGCACGATCCCGGCACGCTCCGGGGCGCCGGAGGTTGAGATACGGTAGCCGGCAGCGGCCAGCGCGCCGACGACCGTCGGGCCGACCCAGCCCGGCGAGGGGTGCGCGGCGACGCCGACGGGCTTCTCGATCACGACAAACGACTCGTCGTCCAGCAGGATCTTCAGATCTTGCACCGGCTCGACGACGACGGCCAGCAGGTCCCGCCGCACCGGGATGGTCACGTCAAGCCGGGTACCTGCGCGCAGTTTGTCCGCCTTGGCCAGCGCCGTGCCGTTGAACAGGACATTGCCTTCGGCACACAGCAGCGCCGCCGAGGAACGCGAGATGCCCAGCAGGAGCGCCAGGGCCGAATCCACCCGTTCGCCGGCGAGGTCGGCCGGCACTTCCACCTGCTCAGACATCCTTTCCCTCTGTTCCGGCTGCCGCCGGCCCCTCTTCGGCGGGTTGCGCCGGGGCGGCTCTTCCGCCGAACGGGATTCCTTTCAGCGTCAGAATGCAGATCAGTATCACCGAGCCGACAACGGAGGAATCGGCGATATTGAAGATCGCGAAGTTGGGCAGGGCAATGAAATCAACCACGTGTCCCATGCCAAAGGACGGTTCACGGAACAGCCGGTCGGTCAGATTTCCCAGCGCGCCACCGAGCAGCATGCCCATGGCCACCGACCACCAGACGGAGCCCAGCTTACGCGCCTGCACCACGATGCCGATCGCCACCACCGCCATCACTATGGTGAACAGCCAGGTGACGTTTTCACCGATTGAGAAGGCCGCTCCGGAATTGCGGATGTAATGCCAGCTCAGCAGCTGCGGGAGCACCGGCGTAATCTGGCCATCCGTCATGGTGCTGGAGACCCACCATTTGGTCAGCTGGTCCAGCACATACGCCAGCACGGCAAATCCGGCAAGCGTCAGCAGCAGGGACACGCGGCGCCGTCCGGGAAGGCCGGGTCCGCGAAGACCAGTCCCGGGAACAGGAGGGACGGGACGGCGCCGGGATGATTCTGATGCGGCAGGGCCGCGGGTTGGTTCGTCGCTCATAGTGCTTTCGTTGTATCACGCAGTGGTTGTATCAGGCAGTGGTTGCATCAGGCAGTGGTTGCGCTGGCCTTAACGTCAAAAACCGGTGGCCGAGGATATCCCCAGCCACCGGCTCCCATCACGTGTGTCAGGAGTTCGAGTTTCCGTCCGCCGCATCCGCGGCGACGACGGATCCCCGCGCATCCAGATCGCGCAACTGACCCTCGATGTAGGTCTTCAGCCGGGCGCGGTAGTCCCGCTCGAAACCGCGGAGCTGCTCAACCTTGCGCTCGAGGACGGAGCGCTGCTGTTCCAGCGCGCCAAGAGTCTTGCGGCTCTTTTCCTGGGCGTCGTTGACCAGCGTGCTGGCTTCCACCTGGGCTTCGGCAATGATCTTGTCGCGCTGCTCAACGCCGGCATTGACGTACTCATCATGCAGACGCTGTGCCATGGCCAGGACTCCAGCCGCGGAATCAATGCCGGCGGCATTGGCTGCCGCGGGGGCCGGTTCCGGAGCGTGCGGAGAATCGGCTGTCTTGGCCGCGGTCAGCGGGACGGCGCTCGTGGAAGCAGCATCGGTCTTGGACGCAGTGCCGTCCTTGCCCTCGGCGTCCTTGGAGTCGGTGTTTTTGGAGTCAGCGACCTTGGAATCGGCGACCTTGACGCCGGTGGCCTTGGAATCCCTACCATCAGGCTTGGCGCCGCTGTGCTTGTCGTCCCCGGTCGGTACCTTTTCAACAATCGGCGCCGGCACGGAGGCGGCCGAAGCGGAGTTTGCGGGCTGGGACGAAAGCTTCTTGCGAAGCTCCTCGTTCTCTTGGGTCAGCCGACGGAGCTCGACCACGATTTCGTCAAGAAAGTCGTCGACTTCGTCCTGGTCGTAGCCTTCACGGAATTTCGTCGGCTGAAACCGCTTGTTGACAACATCTTCTGGCGTGAGCGCCATCCAGTCACCTCGTTGGTTTAAGTTAGTCCAGACCGCCCGGGAGCGCTCTGGACTGCGGTACCTGATACGGATCTGAAGATCCACAGTTCAGGGTATGTCGAATTTACAGTATAACTTTTCTCGACCGGGGACTAACCTCGGCCGAACCTTGCCGGCTAATGCCCCCGGCGAGCGGTATTGCGGCGCTATAAAGCGAACGCCTGAGTGATGGACATTGCAATCCCCACGAGGATCAGCAGGAGCAGAAAGCCCAGATCCAACGACACGCTGCCGAGCTGCAGGGGCGGGATCAACCGCCGGAGCAGCCTCAGCGGCGGGTCAGTCACCGAGTAGACACCGGAGGCGGCCACCAAAGCCAGTGATTTTGGCCGCCAGTCACGGGCGAACATCTGCACCCAGTCGAAGACCAGCCGGACCATGAGGGCAAGAAAGAACAGCAGCAGCAGCAGATACAGCAAAGCGAACACTATTGTCACGCCGGGAGACACGATCCTTATACGAAGTCAGTCGGAGGAGAACTCAACAATACCGCCCTTGGATGGAAAAGGCCCGGGCGGTTGGCCGGGCCTTTCATCATCAGCTCTGGTTGAAGAAACTCGCCTGCGTGTCAGACGCCTTCTTGTCGTCGCCCAGAACCTCAATGTAGGAGGGGGACAGCAGGAAGACTTTGTTGGTCACACGCTCGATGCTGCCGTGCAGGCCGAAAACGAGACCCGCTGAGAAGTCGACCAGCCGCTTGGCGTCGGCCTCTCCCATATCCGTAACGTTCATGATGACGGGAATGCCATCGCGGAAGCTTTCGCCGATGACTTTGGCGTCATTGTAGGAACGCGGGTGCACGGTGGTGATCTGCCTCAGCCCGGACACCGTCTCGCGGCTTGATGCGGCGCGCTTGATCGGAGTCACCGGCGCCCGGTACTCATCGTCCGTCACCTTGGCCGCGACCGGCACGGGAACGGCCTCCACGCGGCTGGGGGCATCGCGGTCATAGTCCACTGAATAATCCTCATTCTTGTGTCCAGACTGAGGGTGCTCAGCCTCGTAGTGCTCGTCACCATCGGCAAGCCCAAGATAGATCATTGTCTTGCGCAGCGCGCCGGCCATGGTTGCTCCTCATAGGTCTTGTGACTGCTGGTCTCTGTGGTGTCCTCCGGCATAGGACAACTCCTCTGCCGTGCTGGTCTCCCACTGCTCCGACGCTACCGTAACGCCGGGCGCGGACCGAGGACATCCGATCCGACACGCAGGTGTGTCGCACCGGCAGCAAGAGCAGGTTCCAGGTCCTGGCTCATTCCGGCCGAGATTGCGGTGGCATGCGGGAAGCGGTCGACGACGGCGGCCGACGTCTGTTGGAGCCGCGCGAAGGCTTCGCCCGCGTCACCACCTAAGGGGGCCACCGCCATCACGCCGGCCAGCCGCAGCCCGGGGGCGGCCTCGATCAGCTCCGCCAGCTCCAATGCCTGGGCCGGGAGGGCACCTCCGCGCGACCCTGCTGCCCCGTAGCCCTCCACTCCCGCCGGTGTTGACAGTGCGGGGTCCAGGTTCAGCTGGATGAAACAGAGCAGGTCCGCCCGGTTGCTGCGCTGCTGCTCCGCGGTCATGGCCGCGCTCAGGGCTCGGATGAGGCCGGGCCGGGCCACGGAGTGGACGGCATGGGCATAACCAGCCACCGATTTCGCTTTGTTGGTCTGCAGCTGACCGATGAAATGCCACCGCAGCGAGGCGGATTCCCGGTGCTGCGCTACGTTGGCCGATTTGCCGGCCGCTTCCTGGTCCCGGTTCTCGCCGAGGTCCCTTACGCCCAGCCCGGCCAGCAGGAGGACATCGGAGGCAGGATGGAATTTCGTGACAACGATCAGCTTCGGCTCGCCCCAGGCCGCCGGCCGCAGCCGGACGGCGTCGGCAATCCGCTGGCGCACCGCGGCAAGATTTGCGCTCAGCTGAATCAGGCGGTCATCCCCGTCGGGCTCCCGCGCACCCTCATTCGGTGACATAAATGACTCCTGCAAATCGGCCCTGCGGGCGGTTATGAGCCGCGTCCCGGCGGTGCGAGAACAGGCCCGGCTGTTCCATCGTGCACGCCCCAAGACGACGCGTGTTGCCTCCGGCAGCTTCAACTCCGGCTATTTTCACTCCGGCTCGGGGTGTTTCCCTTCCAGCTCCGACTGATTCCATTCCAGCCACTTCAACACCGGCAGCGGACAGTTGGCTCAATACTCCGGCCGGCAGATCCAAGGCAGGCGTTCCCCAACTCGTCGTCGCGAACGTGGAAGGCTCAACCGCCGCTACTTCATCACGCAGCCGGGCGGGCACCTCATAGCAGGCTCCGCAGACGGACGGTCCCAGCCAGGCACGGATCCGCACCGCACCGCGGCTGCGCATGGCCTCCACGGTCTTCGGCACCACCTGCGAGGCTACGCCGGGCCTGCCGGCATGCGAGACCGCCAGCACCGGCCTCCCCGCCGCCGACTCCCCCAGCAGCACCACGGGGACGCAGTCGGCCACCAGCACGGCAAGCGAGGCGTCGGTGGAGACCATGGCGTCCGCCGTCGGGCCCGCGTCCACCGCTGACACCTGCACCACCGCACAGCCGTGCACCTGGTTCATGAACCTCAGCGGCCCTGCTCCCGGCCCCAACTCGAGCTGCAGCCCAGCGCGGTTCAGCCTCACGTCGTCGGCGTCTCCGCCAACGTGAAAGGCCAGGTTACCTGCACCGGTGTCCGTGAATCCCACCCGGATTCCCGGACTGACTTCATGGTGCCACCAGAACACGGCCACCTGACCTTCCGTCGATTGAAACTGCCCTCGGGGCCGGACTACTTCAGGAAATCGGGAACATCCAGGTCATCCATCCGGTGTCCGGAGAGGTCCGGCTCAACGATGGCCGGCAGATCCACATCGAAGCCGGCGTCCGCTGGGACGTGACTGCTGGACTGCTGGCCCCAGTGGTTGGTCCCGGCGGAGGGAACCGATGCCGGGACTCCGACAGGTGCCGCCAGCGGAACGGCGGGAGCGAGCTGCACAGGAACAGCCGGCTCGGCCTTGGCCGAGGTGACATCGACATTGTCGAAGCCAGCGGCGATCACTGTCACGCGGGCCTCGTCCCCGAGGGCATCGTCAATGACGGCACCGAAAATGATATTCGCTTCCGGGTGCGCCACTTCCTGCACCAGCCGCGCGGCCTCATTGATTTCGAACAACCCGAGATCCGAACCACCCTGGATGGACAGCAGCACGCCGTGGGCGCCGTCGATCGACGCTTCCAGCAGCGGCGAGGCGATGGCAAGCTCCGCGGCCTTAACGGCACGGTCCTCACCACGGGCGGACCCGATGCCCATCAAGGCGGACCCCGCACCCTGCATGACGGACTTGACGTCCGCAAAGTCAAGGTTGATCAGGCCAGGGGTGGTAATCAGATCGGTGATGCCCTGGACGCCGGAGAGCAGTACCTGATCCGCCGAGCGGAACGCATCCAGCACCGAGACGTTGCGGTCGCTGATGGACAACAGCCTGTCATTGGGGATGACAATGAGCGTATCGACCTCGTCGCGGAGTGCGTCAATGCCGTTCTCGGCGCTGGTCGCCCGGCGGCGCCCCTCGAAGGTGAACGGACGGGTGACAACGCCGATGGTCAAGGCGCCGAGCGAGCGGGCAATGCGGGCCACCACGGGCGCTCCGCCGGTACCGGTTCCGCCGCCTTCACCGGCGGTCACGAAGACCATGTCAGCCCCGCGCAGCACCTCTTCGAGCTCGTCCGCGTGATCCTCGGCGGCCTGGCGTCCAACATCGGGGTTGGCGCCGGCGCCCAGGCCGCGGGTCAGTTCACGTCCGATGTCAAGCTTGACGTCGGCGTCGGACATCAACAGGGCTTGCGCATCCGTGTTGACGGCGATGAATTCAACGCCGCGCAGTCCAACGTCGATCATCCGGTTGATTGCGTTGACGCCACCGCCGCCGATGCCGACGACCTTGATGACGGCCAGGTAATTCTGGGGTGCTGCCACGTTACGTGTCCCTTGTTCGTGTGCTGTTTGAAAATTCGTGTGCCCGGTAGGGCGTAGTAGTGACGCCCGGGGGCTCCACTGGTTGAGTCTGTGCTGCTGATCGAAGCCTGTACTGCTGGTGAAGCTTGGATTGCTGGTGAAGCTTGGGAGCCTAACCTTCAACTTGAAGGTTATAGTTATGTCAAGTAACTCTTGTCTGTGACGCTATTGGGCATCGGTTCAGCATGCAATTACCGCCGTGGGCGTGTCGGATAAATCGGTGAAGATTATCTCGTCACCGGGTGCCGCGGCGTGCTGACGTCGTAAACCTGTACCGCCGCCGGGGCAGGCTTTCCTACCGCCGCCGTCGGAGCGGGGGCATTCAGCAGCGCTTCCAGGACCTTCGCCTTGAGCTCCTTCTCGCTGGCGTTGCCCCAGATTATCGTCTTCCCATCGTTGAGCGTCAGTTCGACGGCGTCCGGCGAGCCAGCCGATGCATGCTCCAGTTTAGCGAGCACAGTCTGCGGCAGTGCAGCCAGCACCCCGGTCATGGCCTTGAAGGTTTCCTTGCCGATGACCGCGGTGCCGCCGTCGATCAGCGGCAGCGCCACGGCGGCAGGATCCGCCGTCCCGCCCAACTGTATGCCGTCGGGGTCAACCATGATGTACTGCTGGTCCGTTTTGAGCAGCGCGACCGGCTCACGTTCCAGCACATGCACCAGCAGGGACGACGGCGGCCTCGCTTCCACGGACACGGAACGGACCTGTTGAAGCGGCGCCAGCAGATGTTCCACTTGGGCTTGGTCGATCTGCGGCAGCGGCTTGTCTTCCAGCGGCGCCAGCGCTGCCTGAATGACCCCGGTCGTGGCCAGCTTGTTGCCGTCGACCGTGATGGTCTTCAGCGCCAGCAGCGGAGAGAACATCGCGATGGCAAGCACGGCAGTGACGACAACGGCAATGCCGACGACGGCGATCCAGAGATTGCGCCGGCGGCGCCTCCGCGGCGGCGCCGGAAAGGCAAGGACCGTGGCCGACGGACCTTTTACAGCTGGCGGACCCGATTCCACATCGTTCGATCTTGGGCTGTCCAGTCTTGCAGTGAGCGGCTCCGGCGCGCCCGGCGCCGTGTGCAGCGCGAGGACGGAAACCTTGGCGGAACCCGCCCTGGCAGTTGAAGCAGGCGCGGCAGTTGAAGCAGGCGCGATAAAAGCACCGACTTCTCGGCCTGCGGCTGCCAGGGCGCCGCCTTCCCGGCCCACGCCTGCCAGAGTGCCGCGTTCCATGCCCCCGTCATCGAGGGTGGAGTCCGCATGGTGATCCAGCGCACCGTCGTCGGGGACGGCGTTTTTTGCGGTGTCGATCTTTGACGCGGTGACTTTGCCGGAGTGCGGCGCCGGACCGTCATCCGCCGCCGCGGACCGCACGTCGGAACGCGTGCGAAAGCCGGAACCCGGCTTAGCCGGGTCTGTGCGGATCACCGGAGGCTTGCGTTTACCCGTCATGCGTGCCGTCCGCCCTGTCCGACGCGTTCTGGGTCGGCAAGCCGCTGCGCCCGGGGGCCGTTTTGCCGTCGAGGGCAGCGACCAGGGCGGCCCCGTATCGGGTCACGTCGCCGGCGCCGATGGTGAGGATAATGTCGCCGGGTGCCGCGGCCGCCGTGAGGACGGCGACGGCGGCCTGCGCGTCCGGAAAATGTCCCCCGGGCCGGTCCAGACCCACGGTGATCAATTCGCTGCTGACGCCGGGAATGGGATCTTCGCGGGCTGGATAGATGTCCAGCACCGCCACGGTGTCCGCGCTTGAGAGCGCACGGCTGAACGCGGCGGCGAACTCCCGGGTGCGGGAATAAAGGTGGGGCTGGAAGAGCACGTGAACTTGGTGCTCACCCGCCACAGCCCGGGCCGCGGCCAGGGCAGCGTCAACCTCCGTCGGGTGATGGGCGTAGTCGTCGAACACGCGGACCCCTGCCGCTTCCCCTTTGGCTTCAAAGCGCCGGGCGGCACCGGAGAAGGTCCTCAGCGCGGCCACCGCCACCGCCGGATCCACGCCGAGTTCCAACGCCACGGCCAAGGCGGCCACGGCATTGCGCACGTTATGGACGCCGGGGACCTGCAGGGCCAGCGGCAGCTCCAACAGCTGCCCCTGTCGGCGCACCGTGACCGTGCCTTGGGTGCCGGTACCGCGGCTGACCATCTCCTTGGAAATCCGCAGATCCGCCGTCCCGCCGTGACCGTAGAGCAGCACCCGCGTTCCGGCGGCCCGTGCCTGCTCCGCCAGCGTCCGGGAGCCGTCGTCGTCCGAGCAGGCGATCAGCAGCCCGTCCGGCGGCAGCAGCGCGGCAAAATCGGCAAAGGCACGGTGGACCGCCTCGGCGCTGCCGTAGTGGTCCAGGTGGTCCGGCTCGGCGTTGGTGACGACGGCGATCGTCGGCCGGTAGTTCAGGAAGGAGCCGTCCGACTCGTCCGCCTCGGCGACAAAGATGCCCGATGTGCCGTGTGCTGCATTGACGCCCAGCGCCGGGACGGTACCGCCGATGGCAAACGATGGGTCCAGACCGACTCCGCGCAACAGCACGGCAATCATCGCGGTGGTGGTCGTTTTGCCGTGGGTCCCGGCCACCGCCACCACGGTGTGGCCCTGCATTACGGCGGCCAGGGCTTCGGAGCGGTGCAGCACGCGGAGTCCGGCGGCCCGGGCGGCGGCAAGTTCCGGGTTGGACCCGCGGATCGCGGACGACACGACGACCGTGTCAACTGCACCGATGGAACCGCTGTCCTGCCCGACGTGCACCCGGGCACCGAGGGCTGCTAAGTCAGCCAGCGCGGTGGACGCGATCGCATCGGAGCCACTGACCGTAACGCCGCGGGCCAGCATGATCCGCGCGATGGCTGACATCCCGGCACCGCCGATGCCGATGAAGTGGACGCGGCCCAGCGTCGTGAGCGCATCGTCCGCGGCGGTCCCGGGGCTGCCGGCGCTGCCGGGGCTGCCCGCGCTGCCGGGGGCAACACTGCTGACACTGTCGCTGTTGTCGGTTCCGCTGCCTATGTTGACTGAGGCTGCCGTCATCGTCCTGCCGCCTTCTTAACCATCTCTGCCATCCGGTCGTCCGCATCGCGGATGCCCAACCGCCGGGCCTGCAAGCCCATATGTTCGAGCCGCCGCTGGTCCGCCAGCAGCGGCAGAATTTCCCGCTGCAGCCACTCCGGATTGAAATCGGCATCCCGGACCAGCAGTGCCCCGCCGGCGGAAACCAGCGGGGCAGCGTTGAGCGCCTGCTCGCCGTTGCCGACCGGAAGCGGAACGAACACCGCCGGCAACCCCACCGCGGCGACTTCGGACACCGTGCCGGATCCGGCGCGGCAGAGCAACAGATCGGCAGCAGCATAGGCCTGTTCCATCGCGTCGACGTATTCCACCTGCCGGTACCGCTCCCCCGCAAGTTGGGTACCGTCGGCGGCCATAACTTTCTTGCCCCGCCCGGTGATGTGCAGCACCTGAACACCGGCGGCGAGCAGCGCCGGCAGCGACCGCGCGACGGTCTCATTGATCCGCTGTGCCCCGAGTGATCCGCCCGTGACGATCAGCGTCGCCAGCGCCGGGTCCAGTCCCAATGCTTCCCTGGCCGTCTGCCGGGCAGCACTGCGGTCGAGTGCGGAGATTTGGGTCCGCATGGGCATGCCCACCAGCTGGCCGCGCCTAATTCTGGTCTGCGCGAACGCGGTGCCGACGAACTCCGTGAAACGGGCCCCGAGCCGGTTGGCCAGCCCTGCCTTGCTGTTGGCCTCATGAATGACGATCGGGATGCCGCGCCGGCGGGCGGCCAGGTACATGGGGCTGCAGACGTATCCGCCGACCCCCACCAGGACCGTGGCATTGGCCCGCTCCAGGATCTGCGCGGACTGCCGCACTGCCCGTAGCAGCCGGCCGGGCAGCCTGAGCAGCTCAGCGGACGGCTTCCGCGGCAGCGGGACACGATCGATGACGGTGAGCTCAAGTCCGGCCGCCGGGACCAACCTGTTTTCCATCCCGTCCGCCGTTCCCACGGCCAGCAGCCGGATCGCCGGATCGGCCGCGCGGAGGGCAGCGGCGATGGCCAGCAGAGGGCTGATGTGCCCCGCCGAGCCGCCGCCGGCCAGCACCACGGATAGCGGGCCTGATGTGCGGCCGGGGCCGGACGGACGAGCGGGAATAGTCATGATGGAGCTTTTTCTCTTTCCGGATGAGTGCGGGCAAAAGACAAGACGACGCCGATGGCCGCCAGCACCAGTGTCAGCGCCGTGCCGCCGTAGGAGATCAGCGGAAGGGGGACGCCGATTACCGGAAGCAGCCCGGTGACCATGGCGATGTTGACGAAGGCCTGGCCGATGATCCAGGTCATGATGCAGCCGCACACAATGCGGATGAACGGGTCGTTGTGGCGGACGATAACGCGGAAGATGGCCAGTGCGATGATGCCGTACAGCACAACGAGCACCATTGTTCCCAGCAGGCCCAGTTCCTCACCGATAATGGCGAAGATAAAGTCGTTGTGCGCCTCCGGGATCCAGTTCCATTTCTGCCGGCTCTGGCCCAGCCCGACACCCCACCAGCCACCCGAGGCCAAGGCATAGATGCCGTTTTGCGCCTGGAAGCAGAGGTCATTACCGTCGCTGCAGTTACCCTGCCAGCCGGAGAGCCGGGAGATCCTGTTGCCGCTGGTCAGCGCCATCACCACCGCGGCGATTGCGCCAATGACGGCCGCCGGAACGAAGACGCGTGCACGGGCACCGGCAAAGTAGAGCCCGGCAGCAACGATCCCCATCATAATCACGGCCGTGCCAAGGTCGTGGCCGAGCAGGACCAGACCGATCGCGAGACCGGCGACGGGGATCACGGGGATGGCCATGTGCTTCCCCTGCGTCAGCAATGGTTCCTTGCGGGCGAGGACGGCCGCCATCCAGAGCGAGAGAGCCAGCTTCGCCGCTTCAGATGGCTGGGCGCTGAAGCCGCCGATTTCAATCCAGTTGCGGTTACCGCCGACCGCTTTTCCGATCGGACTAAACACCAACGCCAGCAGCACAAGGGACAGCCCGACGGCCGGCCATGCCAGTTTCTTCAGACGGCCGATGCTCAGCCGGGACAATATGAGCATCGCTATCACGCCGATGCCGGCGTACATGCTCTCTTTCAGGAAGAGGTCATAGGCGGGCACATTCTGCGAAATGGATTCCGCGGCGGAGGCCGAGAGCACCATCAGCAGGCCGATGCAGGTCAGCGCGAGCGTGGCACCCAAGATGAGGTAGTAGCTGGAACCATTGCTGGGCCGGTTGCTGCCTTCGATCCTGGGCCAGAACTCCCGGAAAAACCTACTGATCCGGGAAACCGATTTCACCGGATGGCTGCCTGCGGCGCCTCCTGCGGCAATGGGACCGGCCCTGCGGGCGCCGGTCGACCTATCGTACGGGTTGGCCCCGGCGGGCCTGCCGTGCGCCTTGGCGCCGGCGGATCTGCCGTGCACCTTGGCGCCGGCGGACCTTTCATGTGGCGCGGCGCCGGCGGCCGGGCCCTTCGGGGTAACTCCGGCCCGGCCCTTGGGGGCCGGCCGAGCGGGCGTGCTGACCATTAAAACTCCTTGCCGGCCTTCGCCTGCCCTTCCACGAGCCCGCGGACGGCGCTGATAAACGCCTCCCCGCGCTGGGCGTAGGAAGCGAACTGATCCATCGATGCCGAGGCCGGAGCCATCAGCACCGTATCGCCCCGCAGGGCTATTGAGGCGGCAGAGGCCACCGCCCGGGCCATCACGGTCTCGCCGGAAAGCGGCGGCCCTCCCCGACCTGGTTGTGTGTCCGGGGGCTGAGTGTCTCCTGCCGTCTGTACCTTTCCAGTCTGTACCTTTCCAGTCTGTACCTTTCCAGTCTGTACATTTCCAGTCTGTACATTTCCAGTCTGGCCCGTTCGTGTCTCGATCACGGGCACATCCGGCGCGTGTCGCCGCAGCGAACCGCTCAGTGCGCTAGTGTCCGCCCCAATCAGGATCACGGCTTTGAGACGGTGGCCATGCCTGCGGATCAGCTCGTCGTAGTTAACGCCTTTGGAGAGCCCACCGGCAATCCAGATCACCGAATCGAACGCCGACAGGGACGCCGCCGCCGCGTGCGCGTTGGTGGCCTTGGAGTCGTTGACCCAGAGCACGCCGTTGACGCTGGCCACCGGCTGGATGCGGTGCTCTCCGCTCTCGTACCTGTGCAGGCCGTCCCGGATGGCGCCCGGTTCGAGACCGTAGGCGCGGACCAGCGCGGCGGCGGCGAGTGCGTTGGCCACCAGGTGCCGCGGCACCAGCTCCGCGATGTCCGAGACCTTGGCCAGTTCGACGGCGGAATGCTTGCGTTCGGCGATGAAGGCGCGGTCCACCAGCAGTCCGTCGACGACGCCGACCATGCTGATGGCGGGTATACCGGTGGTGAAGCCGATCGCGCGGCAGCCCTCGACGACGTCGGCCGCTTCCACCATCCGCTCCGTCTCGTCCTGCTCCGCGTTGTAGACACAAGCGAGCCGGGTGTTCGCGTAGATTTTCGCCTTATCCGCCGCATAGGCCGCAAAGGATCCGTGCCAGTCCACATGGTCCTCAGCCAGGTTCAGGCAGACGCTGGCCGCCGGGGAGACGGTATGGATCCAGTGCAGCTGAAAGGTGGAGAGCTCCACGGCCAGGACGTCATAGCCCTCCGGTTCGCGGACGGTGTCCAGTATCGGCGTGCCGATGTTCCCTGCGGCGATGGCCCGCAGTCCGCCGGCCTGGAGCATGAGCTCCACCATCGTGGTGGTGGTGGTTTTGCCATTGGTGCCGGTGATCGTGATCCAGTCGGCCGTCTTCCGCCCGGCGCGGATACGGACCCGCCACGCCAGCTCGATGTCCCCCCAGACGGGGATCCCGGCGGCCGCCGCGGCGACCAGCAGCGGATGAGACGGGCGCATTCCCGGCGTGGTGACAACGAGCTCAGCCTGCTCGCCGTCCACCTGCGGCAGGCGGGTTGACGTCTCCTCGCCCAGCAGAACATCGGCGACCCCGACGATCCGCAGGGTATCGGCGTTCCGGCGGGCTTCGCCGTCGTCGGACGCCGCGACCACCACGACCCGCGCGCCCAGTTCGGCGAGCGTGTCCGCCGCGGAAAAACCGGTCTTCGTGATGCCGGTGACCACCACGCGCAGTCCGGACCAGTCCGCGTCCCAGCTGGTCAGCGCGGCCAGGCGGTCCGGATCAGCATTGGGGAAATCAGCCTTGGGGACATCGTCGCTGGGGTTAATTGACCGGCTCACAATTGGACAATCCATTCGGCATAAAAGGCGCCCAGGCCCACGGCCACCATCAGCCCGCAGAGGATCCAGAAACGGACCACGACGGTGACCTCGGCCCAGCCCTTGAGCTCGAAGTGATGCTGCAGCGGTGCCATCTTGAACACACGTTTGCCGCCGCTGAGCTTGAAGTAGCCCACCTGAATGATGACGGAGACCGTGATCAGCACGAACAGGCCGCCGATGATGGCCAGCAGGATTTGGGTCCGCGAGAGGATGGCGAAGCCGGCTATGGCCCCACCGATGGCCAGCGAGCCGGTGTCCCCCATGAAGATTTTGGCCGGTGATGTGTTCCACCACAGGAAGCCGATCAGCGCCCCGAAGATGATGACCGACAGCAGTGCCAGGTCCAGCGGATCCCGAACGCTGTAGCAGATGGTGCTGGAGACCGCCCGCGGCGAACCGCACCCCTGGTTGCCCTGCCAGATCCCCATCAGCGTGTAGGCGCCGAAGACCATCACCGAGGCACCGGCCGCCAGACCATCGAGGCCGTCGGTGAGGTTCACCCCGTTCGTGGCCGCGGTGACAATCAGATTGGACCAGATAATGAACAGGATTACCCCGACGCCGGCACCTGCGAACGCCAGATCCAGGCCTGGAATGTCACGGGCAAAGGAGATTTTGGTGGTGGCGGGCGTCAGCCCCAGATCATTGGGGAAGTTCAGTGCCAGCACGGCGAACGTCACGCCCACGGCCGCCTGCAGAATGAGTTTTGCTTTGGCATCGAGCCCCAGACTGCGCTGTTTGGAAATCTTGATGAAGTCATCCAGGAAGCCCACCAGCCCCATGCCGACCATCAAGAAAAGCATGAGCCAGCCGGACACGCTCGGACCAGCCGAACGGGGGTCAAGCAGCCAGAGCACCAGGTGCGTGACCAGGTAGGCGAACACCACCGAGCCGACGACGACGGCGCCACCCATGGTGGGCGTGCCCCGTTTGGTGTGGTGCGAGGTAGGTCCGTCATCGCGGATGAACTGGCCGTATCCCTTATTCACCAGCAGCTTGATGAAGAGCGGCGTTCCCACCATGGCCAGGGCCAGGCCCAGGCCGGCGCCCATGAGCAGTCCGATCATTGGTTCCGTGTCCCTTCGCCCTCGGTGCCGTCAGTTGGTAATGCTATCCGATCGCCCAGAAACCGCAGTCCGGCGCCATTGGAGGATTTGAAGAGCACGATGTCCCCCGGGCTCAATTCCCGGCGCAGCAGCGCGTAGGCCGCGTCGGCATCTTCAACGAATACGGATTCGTCCCCCCAGGAGCCCTCCATCACCGCCGCGACGTGCATGGCGCGGGCTGCTTGTCCCACCACCACCAGCCGGGAGATGTTCAATCGGACCGCTACGCGTCCGATCGCATCGTGTTCGTGGATCGAGTCCGCGCCAAGTTCCAGCATGGCGCCGAGCACGGCCCAGGTGCGGTGTTCCGCGCCGCCGTCGCCGCGTCCCAGCTCGGCCAGGGTGCGCAGCGCCGCCCGCATGGACTCCGGATTGGCGTTGTAGGCATCGTTGATGACGGTCACGCCGTCCGGTCGGACGGTACGTTCCATCCGCCAGCGGCTTTGTGCCTTCTGTCCGTTCAGCGCCTCGGCAATGAGATCCGCCGGAGCACCCGCAACGCGTGCGGCAGCGGCCGCGGCCAACAAATTGGTGACTTGGTGCAGCCCGAGCAGTCCGCTCGTGACCGGCCTTCCGGCGGTGTCCGTGGCTGCATCGCCCTCGTAAGCGGCACCACAGTCATCAGCACTTTCGCCAACAGCACCATCGTTAGTGCCACCGCCTCCCGCGGCGCCGTCATTGAAGTGCAGGATGAATTCGGGATGGCCCTGCGCATTGGTCGTGGGCTCCGAGGCCCGTACCATTGGGTGGCCGCCGGCCGTATCCGGGCTGCCGGCTCCAAAAAAGACGATCCGGGCCGGTGTGCGCCCAGCCATGCCGCTGACTCGGACGTCATCGCGGTTCAGCACGGCGGTTCCGTCGGAAGAGAGCGCTTCCACCAACTCGCCCTTGGCCTTGGCCGTGTTTTCCACCGAGCCGAATTCGCCCGCGTGCGCGGTGCCGACGCCCAGCACGACGCCGATGTCCGGCTTCACCAGGGAGGCAAGATACCTGATGTGGCCGATGCCGGTGGCACCCATTTCGATGATCAGGTACCGGGTGGATTCGTCGGCCATGAAGACCGTCAACGGAACGCCTATCTCGCCGTTGTAGGAGCCCTGCGGGGCCACGGTAGGACCGAGCCGGGACAAAATGCCCGCCAGCAGATCCTTGGTGGTGGTTTTCCCCGCCGAACCTGTGATGCCGACAACCGTCAGCGTCCCGGCCGCGCGGATCAGCCGCACCGCCTCGGCCGCCAGCGCCCCCAGCGCCAGCACGGCGTCCGGGACGATCACCGCCGGATAGCTGCGCCCGGCCGAATCCAGGATCTCCCGCTCGGCCAGCATCAGAACCGCGCCGGCCGCAACGGCGGCGGGAATGAAGTCGTGTCCGTCGGCGGATTCGCCCGGTTTGGCAACGTACAAGGACCCTGGGAACGCCGCCCGCGAATCGGTGACGATGTGGCCAAGGCCGATCATCTGCTTTGGGTCTGCGGTGGACGTAAGGCGGCCGTGGGTTAGCGCGGCCAGCTGTGCCGCTGTCAGTTCAATCATCTCGATCTAGGACTCTATCCCGGGAACGGGCTCGGGAGTGAATCCGAAGCGGCGGAGGGCGTGGCGGAGTTCGACTCTGTCATCAAGGGCAAGGTTGATCCCCTTGACCTCCTGCCAGACCTCATGACCACGTCCGGCCACCAGGATTGTGTCCTGCGGACGGGCCAGTTCCACGGCCCGAAAAATGGCGTCAGCGCGGGGAAAAACCTCCAGGATCTCCCGTCCCAGCGACCGCTCCGCATTTGCCTGGCGGGCGCCGGCCAGAAGATCCCGGCGGATGGACGCCTCGTCCTCATCGTGCGGGTCATCATCAGTGATAATCACAACATCCGCGAGCTGGGCCACCACTTCACCCATCTTCGGGCGCTTGCCGGCATCTCGCTGCCCCGTGGCGCCAAAGACCACGATCACGCGCGAGCCAGGTTCGGACGAACGCACGGCCAGCAGGGCGCGCTTAAGGGCGTCCGGATTGTGCGCGAAATCCACGATGGCCGCGGGCGATTTTCCCACCAGCTGCATCCGGCCCGGCACCTGCACCGTGAACGGATCGTGGCTGTCCAAGGCGGCTTGCACCCGCTGAAGCGCCGCCGGCCCCGTCTGGCCCAGAAACTGCAGCACCATCAACGTTGCCAGGGCGGCATTGGCGACGTTGAACCGACCGGGCAGCCCGGTCGAGACGTTCAGCGTGCGTCCATCCGCCCTGCGCAGCACGAAAGAGCTGCCGAGCCCGCGCGGACGGACAGCCGTGACCTGCCAGTGCGTCGGATCGGCCCGGTGGCCCGCGGCGGGAGCGGCGGCCCCATGGGCTGCCGCTGCCACGCCCGTGGCGCCCCCCTCGATCGTGGCGCCTACCTCGGCCGTCGTGCCCGCTTCGCCCGCTTCGGCCACCTCGCCTGTAGTACCCACTTCGCCTGTAGCGCCAACTTCGCCAGTAGCGCCAACTTCGCCAGTAGCGCCAACTTCGCCAGTGGAGAGGGTGGTGACAGGTATCCGGCAGGATTCCGCCAAGCGCCGGCCCCAGGTGTCGTCGACGGTAATAACGGCGGCGCGGGCATGGTCGGGACTGAATAGTTCGGCCTTCGTGGCGAAATACGCGTCCATGGTGCCGTGCAGATCCAGATGGTCCTGTGTCAGGTTCGTGAAACCGGCGACGTCGAAGACGACCCCGTCCACCCGGTGGAAGGACAGTGCATGGGACGACACTTCCATCGACGCCGCGTCCAGCCCGCGCTCACGCATCAGGGCGAGCAGAGCGTGCACATCCGTCGATTCCGGCGTCGTGAGCCGACTGGGGATCGCCGCGGATCCGGCCAGAATCTCGATGGTGCCGATCAGTCCGGTGCTGCCCCCCAGCGCCTGCAGCAGCGAATTGATGAAATACGTGGTGGTGGTCTTTCCGTTGGTGCCGGTCACGCCGTACAGCGGCATCGGCGCGGCATCGGGGTCCGCTGTGCCGTAGATGAGCGCCGCCACCGCTCCAACGATCGCGCGCGGCTCCGGCACCACGAGCACCGGCACGCCCGGGCCACCGGGCAGCAGGCGCAGCCGGCGTTCGCCGTCGTCATCCGTCACAATTGCCGTGGCACCCGCAGCCAGCGCCTGGCCGGCAAACTCAGCCCCGTGCCTCTGGGCTCCGGGCAGAGCCAGATACAGGTCCGCCTGTTCAGTCGCGCGGGAGTCCACGCTGGCGCCGGTCACCGCAAGGCCGCCGAAGTCCTGGGCGCGCGCACCGATGAGCTCCGCCAGCGCCGCAAGCGGCACCGGCTTCACCCGGGCGGGCCGCAGGGAGGACCCGGCGCTGCCTGGCAGCGGTTCATGTGTGCTCATTTATCCGGCTCCGAAACCTTCAGTATTTCTGCGGCAGAGCCACAGAGTGTGTGGTGGACGGCGGCACGTTGTTGCTGTGCAGGACCTGACCCATCACGGAGTTGAACACGGGGGCCTGGGAAATACCGTAAATGTCACCCTGCGGGCGCTGGACCGTTACCAGCACAACATACTGCGGGTCCTCCATCGGCGCCATGCCGACAAAGGAAGCCGTGTACCCTTCAAAGCCGGCACCGTCGTCCCTGACGGCCTCGGCGGTACCGGTCTTGCCGCCCACCCGGTAGCCGGGCACCGAAACGTCCTTGGCGTCCGCGGCGGTGACAACACTTTCCAGGATGTCTTTGACCTGCTGCGCGCTCTGCGGGCTGACAACCTCGGTGCCGGCGGACCCATCCACCTTGTGTTCCGTGCCGTCCGGATCAATATAGGACTCCACCAGCTGCGGCTTAAACCGAACGCCGTTATTGGCGATCGTCTGGTAGATCATCGCGGTCTGCAGCGGCGTCTGCGAGACACCCTGACCGAAGAGCACCGTGAATTCCTGCCGGCCGTCCCACGAGTCCGGCTGCGCCAGGATCCCGGCGTTTTCACCCGGCAACGGGATCCCGGTGGCCTGACCGATGCCGAAGTTGTGCAGGTAGTCATAGCGCTGCTGTTTGCTCAGCCGCTCACCGACCATCACGGTCCCGGTGTTCATCGAATCCCCGATGATCCCGGCGAAGGTGCGCTGTTCCGTCCCATGGGTAAAGGCGTCAGCGAAATTCTCCCCGTTGACCGTGTAGGTCGGCGGCACCAGCACATGCGACAGCGGGCTGACCTTGCCTTCCTGGATGGTGGCCGCGGCGGTGACCGTCTTTTCGGTGGATCCGGGTTCTATCGCCGCCGTGACCGAGCGGGCACCCCGGTTGGCCGCGTCGGTGGCTCCCGGATTGTTCGGATCCACGGTGGAGTCCTCGGCCATCGCGACAATTTTGCCGGTCTTAGCCTGCACCACCACGATGTTGCCCCATTGGGCGCTGAACTTCTTGACCTGATCGGAAATAGCCTGCTGCGCGAAGTACTGCAGGTCGCTGTTGATCGTCAGCTTCACGGTCTCGCCGTCGACGGCGGGCTGGTTTTCCTCCGGCGCGGTGGGAATGACAATGCCGTTGGCCCCGCGCTGGTACTTTCGGCTGCCGTCTGCGCCCTGCAGCTTGGAGTTCAGCGTCTGCTCGATTCCGGCCAGCGGCGTGCCGTCGGAGCCCAGGAAACCCACAATGCTGCCGCCTACAGCGCCGAGCGGATAGGTCCGCTCGCTCGTTGCCTCGGAATAAATGCCCGGAAGCTGCAGGTCCATCACCTTGGACTCCACCGCCGCAGTGACGCCCTTGGACACATAGGCGAAGTCGGAATTGCCGGTGACCGTCTTACGGACGTCCGCTTCCTTCAGGCTCAGGGCATCCGCCAGTTCTTTGATCCCCTCATCCCGGGTGACCGTATCGACGTTGCCGGTGCCGGAGTTCTTGCGGACGAAGGTATCGGCGGCGGTGCTGTTTTTCGGTGAGACCGTGATGTTGTACCGGACGATGCTCTGTGCCATCACCTTGCCGTTGGCGTCCACGATTTCGCCCCGCGTTGCGGGCAGCTTTGAGACCACGGTGCGCTGATTGATGGCGGCCTCGGCCATCGATCCGGTGTCCAGGCCCTGAATCAGAAACAGCTTTCCGGAAATGATCAGCAGCAGCGCCAGAACCAATCCCAGCCCCACCCGAAGCCGGATTCTGTTCCGCGTGGTGCTGCCGGAGGCCCTAGTATTTTTGCGGTCGCTGCCGGTGTTTTGTGCCACTTGCCAATCCTTATTGCCTAGCCCTTGCAGCACTGCTGCCGGTCCGCTGCGCCGTCCGTTTGCCCTAGCCGTTCTTCTGCTTGGGCGCCGGTATGGTGCCGCCGTTAAGATCCTGCGCCGGTGGCGCGGCCACCTGGCGCGCCGCCGTCCCCGCCGCCGCCGTCCCCGCCTTCGACGGGCCGCCAGGCGCAACCGGTTCGGACGCAGCCGGCGCAGCGGCAGCCCCCGTCTTCTTCGACTCCTCCTGCTGGCCGGTGACCGCCGGCGGAGCGATCACCGTCAGGGGTTTGTCCCCGGCGACAGCCGCCGCCGGCTTACCCGTGACAGCCATGGTATCCAGGTTAATCTGCCCCGTGGACGAGGAGGTAACCATTCCCAATTCTGCGGCCTTGGCCACCAGATTCTGCGGAGCCTGCGCATTTTGGACCTGCTGTGTCAGATCCTGGTTCGTCTTCTGCAGTTCCAGCTGCGCTGCGCGAAGCTCCACGAGCTGGTACTGTCCGCTGGAAACGGAGATGTTCAGCACCAGCACGGTGGCCAACGCTGCCACTAAGGCGAGGAAACAGAAAACCACGAAGGGTGCCCGGCGTTTACGTGGGGTACTGACAACCAGCGAGAGCGGAGATCGGCCTTGGCGCGCCGGCCGCGCGTCCGGGGCAAAACTGGTGAGTGCACGGGCCGTATTTCCCATGATCGACTGGAAATTCCCCTGGGCCGATGCGCTCATATTGCTCTCCTGATTCGAACTCGTTCAACTGCCCGCAGCCGCGCTGACGCGGCCCGGGGATTTTCGGAAATTTCCGCTGCGGTGGGAACTTCGGTGCCCCGCGTCAGCATCTTCAGATCCGGTTTGTGCTCCTCCAGCTCCACCGGGAAGCCAACGGGCGCCGATGATTTGGAGCCGGCGGCGAACACGGACTTGACGATCTTGTCTTCCAACGAGTGATAGGACATGATCACGCAACGACCGTGCATGGCCAGCGAACCGACGGCTGCCGGGACCGCCGCTTCGAGCACCTCGAGTTCCTCATTAACTTCGATGCGCAGCGCCTGGAAGGTCCGCTTGGCCGGATGGCCGCCCGTCCTCGCAGCGCCCGCGGGCACCACCTGGCGGATTTGTTCGACCAGTTCTCCCGTACTGACGAACGGCTTCGTTTCTCGGGCAGAGACGATTCGGTTGGCTATCCGACCGGCAAATTTCTCTTCGCCCCATTTCCGGATCACCCGCAACAGGTCTTCTTCGCTGTAGGTGTTCACCACGTCCGCGGCCGTTTGCCCCCGGCTGGTGTCCATGCGCATGTCCAGCGGCGCATCGTAGGAATAGGCAAAGCCACGCTCCCGCTCATCGAGCTGGAGTGAGGAAACGCCGAGGTCCATGAGCACCCCGTGAACTTCCCGGAAGCCGAGATCGGCGGCGACGTTGGCGATTTCGTCGTAAACGGCGTGGACCAGATCGGTCCGCGCCGCGAAGGGAGCCAGCCGTTCCCCGGCCAGTGCCAGCGCCTCAGTGTCCCTGTCGATGCCGATCAGGTGCAACGAAGGAAACCGCTGCAGCATCGCCTCGCTGTGGCCGCCCATGCCCAAGGTGGCGTCGACTGCCACCGGGGTTTTTCCTGCGGCGATGGCCAGTTCAAAAGCGGGGGCCAACAGGTCAAGGCAACGGTCTTTCAGAACTGGTACGTGGCGGGCGGAGGTGGGCGGCGTGGGTTCGTCGTCGTGCGCCATCCCGCCTCCTTCCTCTCCCCGTCCGGTGTCCTGCATTCGGTGCTCGTCTATTCGGTGCTTGCCTCTTCGGTGCTCGTCCTGCTGTGCAGCAGACGGCTTCTTAAGCCAGATCCCCATCCGCGCCGGGCTGTCCCTGCCTGGCACCGGGGAAGGTGAGCCAGGTAGTTGGTGCCGGGCGGCTGGAGGTCTTGTTCAAGAATCCGTGTCTGTGTTTCGTGCCGGTGATCGACCGATGGTAGCGCCGCTCAGAAGACGCCGGGAATGATCTCTTCGTCCGTTTCGGAATACGCGTTCTCCTTCTCCCCCAGGTACTCTTCCCATGCCGTGGCATCCCAGATTTCTGCCCGGTCGCCAGCCCCGATAACGGCCAGTTCCCGGCCCAGTCCGGCATACGTCCGCAATGCCGGCGGGATGGTGACCCGGCCCTGCTTGTCCGGAACTTCATCCGAGGCCCCCGACAGGAAGACCCTGCTGTAATCGCGCGCCTGACGGGAGGAAAGTGGAGCCTGGCGCATTCTTTCGTGGACTCTTTCAAATTCACTGTGGCTGAAAACGTAAATACAACGCTCCTGGCCCCTCGTCAGGACAAGCCCGTCGGCCAGTTCCTCGCGGAATTTGGCCGGCAGAAATATCCTGCCTTTCTCATCAAGACGCGGCGAGTGTGTTCCGAGAAACATCTCTACCGCCTTGTTGAAGCGGGGATCTGCAGTCCCCCGTTGCCACTACCCTCTTACAAGCTCCACTTTACTCCACAATCCCCCACGGTCAACGCCAACACGTCCGTAGTCGAGGTGTTTCACGGCCGGAATCCGCACCATCCCTCGATGTCGCCACGTGGTGGGAGGTGGAGGGAAACGACGGCTTCGAGCATCGGAGGGCCTGGCAGCGAACCGGCGACGTCTACGGTCGAGACAGCAGGCCTGGCGGCGGCCCGCAGCAAGGTGTTTGGCGGATGGACCTGAGCCCATCCTTGCCTTGACCGAAGACTGAACAAGGCAGGTTACTCTCAGTCAGGTTAAACAAAAAAAAAGACCTGCGGCTGCGGGTCTTTCATTGGGTGAGTCAGTATTCAGCTGTATTCTTCCCCGGAGCTCTGGTCAACGCGGCCGGCTGCAGTCATAGCTTCCGGCCGCGACACCAGCTGCCCGTCCTATGAGCAGCCTCCGGCCTATTGGCCGCGACGGCGCTCATCCCAGCGTTCTTCCAGGCTGCTCATGAAGGAACTCCTGGGCTTCCTGGTCTGTCCGGCAGCAGAGCCCGTATCGGCGGTCCGGGGAGACCCGCGCCGCAGCGTGGCGACGTAGACTCCGGCACCCATGACCACAAACCCAGCCACGCCCAAGGGAATTATTTGCCAAGCCACTCCCGCCAGCAGCACCAGGATGCCGGCAATTGCTATCAGCACGCCGATCACCACGTGTCTGGTTGAAAATGAGTTGGCGGGATCCGACCCTAATGTGTGGGCAAACTTAGGGTCCTCCGCATGCAGCTGCTGCTCAAGCTGATCCAGTAACCTTTGCTCGTGCTCCGAAAGGGGCATCTCGACCTCCTTCAGGTCCTTGCCGTTGGCGTCTACTCTTCAAACGAGCGGCGCCGGGTGGTTAGTTCCCGCGGCCGCGGGACACCTTCCGGCGAAGCCGTCCTTAGATAACTCCGTGCCTTAAGAATAGGCTTGATTTCACAGAACTGAAACCCTTGCCTGCGGCGCGGGAACAGGCGCGGGAACAGGCGCGGGGCCCGAGTCTAGCCGGGACCGTTGCGTGGAGGTAGGCGGTTCGACGACGGTCTGTCCGGCCCCGGTTCGAGCAGCCGGGCGGGCACAATCTTCTGCGACCCGAATTTGGCCGTGACGGCGTCCAACGCTGCCTCTGCCGTGCGCCAGTTGTCATCGCGGCGGTCCAGGCTCAGCTGCAGAAAGGTTTGGCCGGCCACTTCCAGCTGCTCGGCCCGGAGGCCGATCAACCGCACGCTCATGGGCCGCGGTCCCAACGACTCAAGCAGCTGGACGGCGGTTGCATAGAGCATTTGCGCGCTGTCGACGGGCGTCTGAACCGTGCGCGCCCGGGTCACCGTGGAGAAATCCGCATATCTGATCTTCAAGGACACGGTCCGCGCCAGCAGCCCGGACTGCCGCAGCCGCGCCCCGGTCCGGTGTGCCAACGCCAGCAGTCCGCGCTTGAGCACGGCATCATCGGGCGTATCGACTGCGAAGGTCTCTTCGGCTCCGATGCTCTTTTCCGTCCGCACGGGGGTCACCGGCCGCGGGTCAATGCCCAGCGAGAGCCGGTGAACCTGTTCCCCTCCGACGCCGAGCACGCGGCGCAGCACCGAAAGCGGAGTTGCCGCCACGTCTGCGACGGTGTGCACCCCCAGCCTGGCGAGGACCTGCACGGTCTTGGCCCCAACTCCCCACAAGGCCTGTACCGGCAGCGTATGCAGATACCGCACGGTGTCCGCGGCGGGGATCAGCAGCATCCCGTCCGGTTTGCAACGTGTGGAGGCGATCTTTGCGACGAACTTTGTCGACGCAATGCCTACCGAGGCCGTGATCCCGAGCTCCGCGCTGACTCGCCGTCGAATCAGCGCCCCGATCTCCAGCGGTGGCCCGAGCCGTCGTATGGCACCGGCGATGTCGAGAAAGGCCTCGTCGACGCTGAGCGGTTCCACCAGATCCGTAATCGAGTCGAAGATTTCCATGATCCGGACGGAGACCTCCCGATACAGTGCCTGCCGCGGCTCGATAATGGCCGCCGCCGGACACATCCGGATGGCCGCGGACATCGGCATGGCCGAGCGCACCCCGACGGCACGCGCCTCATAGGAGGCGGACAGCACCACCGAGCGCCCCTCCGGGTGCCCCACGATGACGGGCTTCCCTCTCAGCCGGGGAGCATCCCGCAGCTCGACCGAGACGAAAAACGCGTCCATGTCCACATGCATAATGTGACTGCTGTGGTCCTGGTTCCCGCCACCGCCCTGATCTGCCTCCACACCTGCCATCTTAGGTTCAGGAACTGACATTTTGTCCCTGCCTGCCCCTCAGGCGGTGTGGACGTCCTTCCCGGAGCCCGTGCCGCGGTTTGCTGCGCCATGGCTAAACTGGAATGACCTGCTGCAGACACCTCCGCATTTAAGGAAACCAGTGATGTTGAACGGACCCGCATTTCCGAGTCAGGCCGACAAACGGGCAGATACGGCCTCCAAGGACCGGCCGGCCGTCCGGGGGAACCGGGCCCCTGCTCTGGCCGCCGCCGCCTTGGCCGCGGGGCTGCTCCTGAGCGGCTGCACCAGCCCGGGCACCGGATCCGGCGCCACAAGTCAGCCCGCATCGGGCAGCAGCCCCGCTTCGCCCGCCAGCGCCGGGAGCACGACGCCGGCCGGCCCGAGCGGGTCAGCCAGCCCCACGCCGTCCTCCTCGGCATCCGGCTCCACCTCACCCACCGCCACCACGACGGCCACGGTCGGTGCCCTCGTCCAGGGGTTTCCCGCCGGCTTGCTTCCGGTTATGCCCGGGGCCAAGGCCACGGCGTCGAGCTTCACTAAGACCAATACCGCCGCTACGGCGTCGCTGACCGCGTCCACGACCGCGTCCAGCGCAGATGTCATCGCCTTCTACACGAAAGCGTTCCAGGATCAGGGTTTTACCGCGCTGGCCGGTGACGCCGTCGGCTCGGTGGCTGCCAAGGACTTTACCCGAGCCAACGGGACGGAAACCGTGCAGGTCTCCGTGGTCCCATCCGGCTCCGGGTTCACCTTCACCGTGAGCGCCAACGTTCTCCCCGCGTCGCTGAAGTGAGTGCCGACGCCAGCAGCCGCACCGAAGCGCGCCGGGACAGCGTGCAGTTGGAGAGCCAGGCGGCCGAGCAGGAACTCTTCATCAGCGGCGTTGCCCGGGAACTGGCCGGTTTCCTGGATTCCAAACGCGGGTTGCTCACCGCCATCTCCCCCGACACAGTAATTTTGCTGGATTCCATCCGTGATCTGGTCACCGGCGGAAAACGCCTCCGTGCCCTGATGTGCTATTGGGGCTGGCGGGGTGCCGGCGGCGGTGAGGCTAGCGCCGAAATTGTCACGGCGGGAGCTGCCCTTGAGCTGTTTCAGGCCGCCGCGCTGATCCACGACGACATCATCGACCGTTCCGACATGCGGCGCGGCGGGCCGAGCGTACATCGGCAGTTCAGCCAACTGCATCAGCGCCACGGCTGGTCCTTGGACGGGGAACGGTTCGGTCACGCGGCGGCAATCCTGACCGGGGACCTGTGCCTGTCCTTCAGCGAGGAAGTCTTCGCGTCGATAGGAGCGCCGACGGCGGCCGGCACCCGGGCGCGCGAGGTGTTCAATCTGATGCGGGCCGAGGTGATGGCCGGACAGTATCTGGATATTCTGGAGGAGGTTTCCGGCCCGCATAAACCGGCGGGAACCGCCGTGCAGCGCGCGCAGTCCATCATCCGGTACAAAAGTGCCAAGTATTCCACCGAGCATCCGCTGGTGCTGGGCGGAGCCTTGGCGGGCGCGCCTTCGCAACTGCTGTCCGGTTATTCAGCCTTCGCGTTACCGCTGGGCGAGGCATTCCAGCTCCGTGATGATGTGCTGGGCGTCTTCGGCGACCCCGGAACAACGGGCAAGCCGGCCGGGGACGATCTACGCGAAGGCAAACGGACGGTCCTGGTCGGTCTCACGCTGGCAGCTGCCGGGGAGGAAGAAGCGCAGTTCGTGGACGAGCGGTTGGGCAGGCAGGAACTCAGCGACGACGAGATAGAACAGATCCGGGCGGTGATGATTGATTCCGGCGCGCTGGCCGCGGCCGAGTCGCTGATCGAGAACTACAGCGACATCGCCTACACGGCCCTGGCTGCCCTGGATATTCCCGCGGGACCGGTCGTGTCACTGCGGGCCTTGGCTACGGCAGCGGTCCGGCGCAAGTCCTAAGCCGGCGCTGCCGCGAGCCAAAGGCGCCAGGGCGCCGTGCGCACGGAGCGCAACCGCCGGAGACCGCGTTTACCAGCCGAGGGCCTGGGCGCGGCGGCGGATCTCCGTCTTGCGTCCCTCGCGCAGCGCATCGACCGGGCGGCCCGGAAGGGAATCATCTTCGGTGAACAACCAGGCAATGGCCTCTTCGTCGCTGAACGCTGCATCGCTGAGTACCACCAAGGTGCCCCTCAGACTGTCAAGAATCTTCCCGTCCACGAAGAATGCAGCGGGGACGGATCGGATTTTGCGTTCGCCGATCCGGACTGCCAACAGCGCCCGGCTCTCCAGCAGGCTGTGGACCTTGGTGATCGAAACGCCCAGCAGCTCACTGACATCGGGCAGGGGCAACCATTCGCTGACTAGTTTCTCCACATTGTTCACCCCATAAGCGTGCCACATCCCTGGACCGCCATCCTATTCCTGCCGGTCACCGGTCCGGCGGGCATATATCACTGCCGCAACACTCCCTGCAAGCCCGCTCCCCGGTTTTGGAAATGATTGTGCTATAAGAATTCTCGTGTAAATTCACATTAGTCACTTTTGTAACTAAGTTAACAGGAGGCCACCTCATTAACACTGGCACCTCCCCCATCAACGTTGAGGAACAATTTCATGACTCCCGCACATGCGCCACGACCGGGCCAGAAATCAGTAAGGAAGCTGGCCGTGGTTACCACTGCAGCCCTTCCTGTGGTCATGCTTTCATCCCTCGCTCTGGCAATGCCGGCAGCCGCTGCGCCGGGTACGGCTCCGGCCATGAGCACGGGCTCCGTGGCCTCCGTGTCGGCGATCACAGCCGCGCGGTACGCCCACTTGCCAGCGGGAAATGTCGCTACGGCCATCCCCGCCAGCTTCGCGCCGGCCAAGGCCGCCGCCCCGGCCGATTACATGGTGCTACCCGGTGATACCGTCAGTGCCATCGCGGGCCGGTTCGACTTGGACGTCAGCCAAGTGCTTGATTTGAACCAATTGGGAGCGGCCTCGCTGATCCATCCCGGCCAAAAGCTCACGCTGACCGGCACGGCCCCCGCCGCACCGGCTACCGTGACTCATGCAGCCACGCCGACCGCCGCCGTCGACAGCTACACCGTTCAGGCCGGCGATACCATCAGCGCCATCGCAGCTGCCCACTCGCTCTGGGTCAGCGACGTACTGTCCCTCAACGGCCTCAACGCCGCTTCGATCATCCGCCCCGGCCAGAGCATTAAGCTTGGCGCCCCCGCCGCGGCCGCTTCCCCGTCCAGTTCGGGGAAGTACCTGATCAAGGTGGGAGACACGCTGACCGCCATCGCGGCAGGTAACGGTGTCACGGTCCAGGCGCTGGCCTCCGCCAACAACCTCACGGTGAACAGCATCATCCACCCCGGTCAGAGCATCGCACTGCCCGGCACGGTCGCCGCGGCCTCCAGTGCTGCGCCCACGGAACTCGTGCCGAGCACTTTCCTGCACTACACCTACCCCGAGGCCGTGGTGGCCCAGGCCAACGTCAATAAGGCCGCACTGATGGCGGCTCCGGTCCCGTCCCGGGCCCAGATGCAGGAAATCGTTGCCGACACCGCCAGCCAGATGGGCGTAGATCCCTCACTCGCGCTGGCCTTTGCCCTGCAGGAATCCGGCTTCAACCATCAGTCGGTCTCCCCCGCCAATGCCATTGGCGCCATGCAGGTCATTCCGCAGGCCGGGGAATGGGCCTCCGAGCTCGTTGGACGCCACCTGAACCTGCTGGATCCGCAGGACAATGTCACTGCCGGTGTGGCGATCATTCGGGCGCTGGTCTCCACCAGTGACTCCCTGGACAATGCCATCGCCGGGTACTACCAGGGTCAGTACTCGGTCACCCTGTACGGGATGTACCCGGACACCCGGAACTACGTTGAGTCGGTGAAGGCAAACCAGGCCACGTTCGGCTAAAGCGAATTCCCCCGCGCCGCGCGGGGATAACGATGAGGGCCGGAACGGGTGTTGTTTCCGGTCCTCTTCGTTTGACCGCCTAAGATCAAAGGGTGCAAGAACTTCCGGCTGACCCCTTGGTGGGCAGCACCGTCGATCGCCGCTACCTCGTCCTGTCGAAGGTTGCGCGCGGCGGCATGTCCACCGTCTATCTGGCCACGGATCTCCGGTTGGACCGCAACGTCGCCCTGAAGGTGCTGCATCCGCATCTGGCCACGGACAGCAACTTCCTCGACCGGCTCGGAAGGGAAGCCAAGGCGGCGGCGCGCTTGTCGCACCCGCACGTCGTCGGCATGTTTGACCAGGGCAACGACGGTCCGCTGGCATATCTGGTGATGGAATACATCCCCGGCCATACGTTGCGCGATGTGCTGCACGAACACGGAGCTCTGCCGCCTCGGCTGGCACTGGCATACGTGGACACCGTCGTCGAGGGACTGGGGGCCGCACACGCGGCCGGGCTGGTGCATCGCGATGTCAAGCCCGAGAACGTCCTGATTGCCGACGACGGACGGATCAAGGTCGGAGATTTCGGGCTGGCCCGCGCGGTGACGACGACGACAAACACCGGAACGCTGATCGGCACCGTCGGATACCTCTCCCCCGAGCTCGTCGACGGGGCACCTGCCGACGCCCGCAGCGACATCTATTCCGTAGGCATCATGCTTTACGAGCTGCTCACCGGCCATCAGCCCTTCACCGGCGAACTCCCGATCCGGGTGGCCATGCAGCACCTGACCACGCCGGTTCCACCGCCCTCCGCCGAGCTGCCCGGCCTCTCCCCGGATCTGGATGAGCTGGTGCGCTGCTGCACCGAGAAAGATCCGGAGGCACGGCCCGCGGACGGCTACGCGCTGCTAGAGGATCTGCGCCATATCCGCACGACGCTCAGCGATGCGGAACTGGACTTCACCGCACCGCGGCTCCCGACGGCGGCCATGGGACAAGGCCGGACCGAGGCGATCGACCGGCCCACCGGTTCCAGCTCAAATGCCGATCACACGACGCTGATGCCGGTCGGGGCCGGTGATGGGAGCCGGTCCCAAACCGGATCCCAGCCCACCGAATTCATTGGTACTGGGGTCAACCACACGACGGTGATGCCGGCCGGCGGCCTCGCCCCGGCAGGACCGGCCGCGGCTCAACCCCATGCCGCGGCGCACCCCTACGCCGGGCAGCTCTACCCGCCGGATGAAAGAAGCGCGCCGGTCCCCGGGCCGCGCCGGCGTGACGTCAAGCGGGCGGCACGGACGGCCGAGAAGGCCCGCATCCGCGCCGCCGAGCGCCCGCTGCAGACGCTGCGCCGAGGCCGGCCACGCCGCCGCGGCATGATCTGGCTGATCATGGTGCTGGTGCTGGCCCTGTTGGGGGCCGGCGCCGGCTGGTTCTTCGGCATGGGTCCGGGTGCCCTGGCCGCCATCCCCGATGTGCAGAACAGGACCGTGGCGCAGGCCCAGGCGTTGCTGCGGGAACAAGGTTTCGGCTCCGTCAGCAGGGACGTCAACGATGAGACCGTACAACAGGGCCTGGTGGTGACGAGCGATCCGGGGCCCGCGAGGCAGCAACGGAGATTTCTCCCGGTGACTCTGTTGGTGTCCAAAGGGCCGGTGCTGTATCCGGTTCCCGCACTGGCCGGCGACACATTGGAGGCGGCCACGGCGGCCCTCCGTAACGCCAAACTGGCCGTTGGAACGGTTACGGAACAGTATGACGAACAACGGGCCGCCGGCATCGTCCTGAGCCAGGATCCCGCTGCAAAGACGCAGCAGCGCGGCGCGACATTGGTGAACCTGGTGGTTTCCAAGGGGCCGACGCCGGTCCCGGTACCCAACGTCGTCGGCCAGTCCAAGGAGGCGGCCCAGAAGGCGCTCACGGACCTCGGACTGACCACGCAGGTTGCCCCGGACACCGTTTTCGACAAGCAGATCCCGGCGGGCTCGGTGGTGTCACAGAACCCGGCCAGCGGAACGGCGGCCAAGGGAAGCGCGGTGACGCTGACCGTGTCCAAGGGTCCCAAGATGGTCAGCGTGCCCAGTTACATCGGCAAGCAGGTCGACAAAGCCGTCCATGGGCTCCAGCAGCTGGGCTTCGAGGTCAAGGTCAATAACATCCTGGGCGGGTTCTTCGGCACGGTGCGCGATCAGAGCCCGGTGAACAAGGACGTTCCCGAAGGCTCCGTCATCACGCTCACCGTGGTCTGACCGGTGCGGCGGATTTCTATGAGCGGTGGGACAGCGCTCCGGCCACCAGGAACGCCATCTCCAGCGACTGCTTGTGGTTCAGCCGTGGGTCGCAGACCGATTCATAACCTTCCAGGAAAGCCTCCTGATCGATCGGGTCCGCGCCGCCCAGACACTCGGCAACGTCGTCGCCAGTCATTTCAACGTGCAGGCCACCGGGGAATGTTCCCAAGGACTTGTGCACCTCGAAGAAGCCCCGGACCTCATCGATGACATCATCGAAGTTACGCGTCTTGTAACCGTTCGGCGAGGTAACTGTATTGCCGTGCATGGGGTCCGTCACCCAGAGGACCTGGGCCCCGGAATCGGTCACCTTCTGGACCAGTTGGGGCAGTTTTTCCCGGATGTTGCGCGCACCCATGCGGGTGATGAAGGTCAGCCGCCCGGGCTCTCGGTTAGGGTCGAGCTTGTCGATCAGGCGCAACGCATCGTCGCCGGACGTGCCGGGGCCAAGTTTGACGCCGATCGGGTTGCGGACGCGGGAGAGGAAATCCACGTGGGCGGCATCGAGCCCCCGGGTGCGTTCACCAATCCAGAGGAAATGCGCGGAGGTGTCATATGGCAGGCCTGTGCGTGAGTCGATCCGGGTCAGGGCGCGCTCATAGTCCAGCAGCAGGGCCTCGTGGCTGGCAAAGAACTCCACGCGTTTGAGCGCCTCGAAGTCGGCTCCGCAGGACGCCATGAACTTGATGGCCCGGTCAATGTCCTTGGCCAGCGACTCATAACGTGCATGGGCGGGGTTCTCGGTGAATCCCTTGTTCCACTGGTGGACCAGACGCAGGTCCGCGAAACCGCCCTGGGTGAAAGCCCGGATGAGGTTCAAAGTGGAAGCAGAGGTGTGGTAGGCCTTGAGCATCCGCGATGCATCATGGGCGCGGGATTCCGGTGTGAACTCGAAGCCGTTCACAATGTCTCCGCGGAAGGCCGGCAGCGTGACGCCGTCACGGGTTTCGTCGTTGGAGGATCGCGGCTTGGCGAACTGGCCCGCCATGCGTCCCATCTTGATCACCGGGAGCGATGCCCCGTAGGTGAGCACAACCGCCATCTGCAGGATCGTTTTCACACGGGCGCTGATCTTGTCCGCCGTTGCCGCGGCGAAGGTCTCGGCACAGTCGCCGCCCTGCAGCAGAAATGCCTTTCCCTGGGCCGCCTGCGCCAAGCGGTCGCGCAGATCGTCCACCTCGCCGGCGAAGACCAGCGGCGGCAGCATCGACAGCTCCTTTACGGACGCTTCGTATACCGAGGCATCCGACCATGAGGGCTGCTGCGCAATCGGCAGCTGACGCCAGGTGTCAAGTCCGGGATAGACGGCGGATCCGCCCGTCGCTGCGGGCACCGCAGCGGCGGCCGCAGCCCCATGGTTCGGAACAGTCGGCGCGGGCGTTGATAAATCGGTCACGTATTAAGCCTAGTTGCTTTTGTGGGCGAACGACGACGGCCGGCGGTCACGAAAGGGGAATCAGCCGTCACAAAACCGGCGTAGCACCCTGACGGTGCATCGCGAGGCCGGGAATGCCGACGCGGGAAACCGCGCCCGAAGGGCGGCGTCCGCTTAGCGGACCGGACCCCCGCTTAGCGGACCGGACACCCGCTTAGCCCACCGGGGGCCCGCTTAAAGGAGGGGTTCCTCCCCCGCCGGTGGCACGGTCCTTCGGCGGAACGGACGAAGCCGCATCGTGGCCGGCGGTCGCTCGGGCTCCGGTGTCTCCATCCTCGGCTCGAAGAATTGCTTCAGCGACGGACGGCGGAACCGCCACGGATTTCTCCGGCCTCTCCGCCGACGGGAGCCTGTCAGACGGGTCCTTGCCCAGGCCCGGCGTTGGAGGACTTCCACCGATCACCGTCACGGCCCCGGGTTTCACCGCGTTGTCTCCCGCTGCCCGCAGCCGGACGGCAGCGGCAGCTTTGGAATCCACCGCGTCTTTCCCCGCCTTCCTAGCGGCAAGCTTTTCCTTCACCGTGCTGGCATAGGCGTCCACGTATTCCTGACCGGACAGGCGCATGAGCTCGTACATGATTTCATCCGTGACGGATCGTTGGACAAACCTGTCGTTTTCGAGGCCTTGGTAGCGGGTGAAATCCATCGGTTCACCGAAGATGACGCCGATGCGCCGGATGTTGGGAATTTTGCGTCCTATCGGCTGCACCTTGTCCGTTCCGATCATGGCCACCGGGATGACCGGAACACCGGCGCTGAGCACCAGTTTCGCGACGCCGACCTTGCCCCGGTACAGCTTGCCGTCGGGACTGCGTGTACCCTCCGGATAAATGCCAAGCAGGCCGCCGTTGTGCAGGATCTGCCGCCCGGATTCCAGCGAGTTAGCGGACGCGGCGCCACCTGAGCGGTCCATCGGCAGCTGGTTGGTCAGACGAAAAAACGCGGCCGTCAGCTTACCCTTGATGCCCTTCCCGGTGAAATACTCTGATTTCGCCAAGAAGACCACCGGCCGAGGGACCATCAAAGGCATGAAGATGGAGTCTGAAAACGACAAATGATTGCTGGCCAGCACGGCTGCCCCATCCGCCGGAATATTATCCAAACCCTTGATCCACGGCCGGAACACCAGTTTCAGGACCGGACCGATGAATATCCGCTTCATCACCCAATAGAACACGCGGGGTTCCCTTCTGGTGCCTTCGCGCACGGGCGCAGCCGTTGCTGCTGTCCTGACCGGCACTTTTTCTAAAACATTACTCTAGTGAGAAAAGGCTGGAAAAGTGACACCATGGCCCTATGACGATCACACTTGGTGCCGGGGATTTTGATCTCCTTGTTCCCGTCTGCGGCAATGGTTTTCACTAGCCCGGGACACGGAGCCATGGCGCGGGTGGGCGTAGCTCTCAGTCATGGCTTCACCGGTTCCCCGGTGAGCCTGCAGGGCTGGGCCGACTACCTTGCCGGACAGGGATTCGCTGTCAGCCTGCCGTTGCTTTCCGGGCACGGCACCAGTTGGGAGGACTTGGCTAAGACCCCCTGGACCCGGTGGTACAGCGATTTTGAAAGGGCATATCTGGACCTGACGGACCGTTGCGACGTGGTCTTTACCGCCGGGCTGTCCATGGGTGGTGCGCTGGCGCTGCGCGTGGCGGAGCACCACCATGTTGCCGGGGTCGCCGTCGTTAATCCGGGACTGACATTTTCGGACAAACGCGCCAGATACTCCGGCCTGCTGAAATACATTGTCAAAAGTGTCCCCGCCATCGGTAATGACATCAAAATGACCGACGTGGACGAGGGGGCCTATGCCCGGACCCCGGTGGCGGCGGTCCACCAGCTGTCCGCCCTCTTCAAGGACACCGTGGCCGGGTTGGGGCAGGTCCAGGCGCCCACGATCGTTTTCCGCTCCTCCGTGGACCGGGTCGTCCCGGAAAGCAGCATGGATATCCTCGGTGACCGGATCGGCAGCACCAATTACGAAGTCGTTCGACTAGAGAACAGCTATCACGTGGCGACCATGGACAACGACGCCGCGCAGATCTTCGAAGGGTCCGCAGCCTTTTTCCGGGAGCATTCCGTTGGTCAATAAACCAGAGCAAAACCCGTCCGGGCCCAGCGCGAACGACGACGACGATGCGGTCTGGCGCGATCTCGTGGCGCGGCTGGAAAGCCCGTCCGCGCAGGGATACTCGCCGGAAGGACTGACCGACGACTCATCCGGCGGATCGCCCGCCGCAGGAGACGGTGGCACGGGAATCCCGGAACAACGTGATTACCCGTCCTTCTCTGACTTTGACCCGTTGGGCGTGTCCCGTCGGGAGCGCAGGCCCGGCGTTCGTGACTCCGGCCCGGGCACGGATGCCGGTTCCCGAACCCCTGCCGACGGTCCCTCCAAGGATCCAAACGAAGGAGCTCCGAGAGGCCCGCGCGACTATGCGGGAGACGACCCCTGGCCCGACGATGAGGGTTTTGTCCCGGCAGAGCCTCCGCCGCTTTCCAGCGTCGAACCCGCACTGATGCTTGCCTGGACGGGTGCGCTGGGCGGCCCGCTTGCCGTGCTGCTGGCCGCTTTGTTCTGGCGCGACGCACCAGTCACGGCGATCATCGCGATGATCGCGGTTTTCGTCGTCTCCGCCGGCTACCTGATGTTCCGGCTGCCGTCCCACCGGGAGGACGACGACGACGACGGCGCCGTCGTGTAGGCACCGACATGCAGGCGCCGCGGTCGCCCCTCGGACCGGTAGCGGAGCACCGGGAGCGCTTCTAGGTGCATGGGTCGGTAGTGGTTTTAGCCGTTTGATGTTCGGCGGCGTGGCAGCCGATGAATCCTGATGCCGGTAATAATTTCCTTTGAAGGAGGCGCCCCCGCCCCGAGGGATCGTTCAGCGAGGTGTGAAGAGCCGCCGTTGGCGTCCCGGGGCTGCCCCGTTGCCGGCCCCCGTTCTACATCCGCGCCAGGGAGGCCGCCCGGGTGCGGTGGCTGAAGAGCTTCATTAGGTTGTGGCACCCTGCCAGCAACTCCCACTCACGCGCTGCCTTCTCCATGCCGCGCAGGAGCACGTTTTTGCCCTGCCGGGTCTTGATCTGGCCGAAGACCGGTTCAACGATCGCTTTGCGCCGGGCATAAATTTTCTTGCCCTTCTTGGTTTTGAGTTTCCGTCCCATCCGTTCTGCCAGGCTCGCGTTGGCCGGGATCCTGCCCCGGGGCGACTCGGGAATCGGCGTACCGTGTTTCATGCGTCGGGTGGAGATGAAGAACTCGGTTGAATGAGCCGTTTCAACGTCTTTGACGTGCTCGAGGTTGGCTGCCGAGCAATACCCGGCGTCGGCACTCCACGTCGTGGGCATTGCACCTACAGAGACAGCCGTGTGTTCGATCATGGGGGCCAGCTGCTGCACATCCACGGCCACGTTGTTCAATCTGGTGGCAACAATTACCTGGTGGTCAGCATCCACGACGGCCTGGCCGTTGTAGCAGTAATGGTATGAACCATCCGCGGTTTTCATGATCCGCGCGTCCGGGTCCGTGAAGTTCCGTTGCGCCGTGGGCTTCGGCTCGGCCTTCGCAGCGGCAGTGTCGCCGGCAGCGGTGATGTCCTCGTCATCATCGCCGCGGGACCGGGCCTTCTCTTCCGCGAGCTGGCGGGCCTTGGCAGCGGCTTCTTCCTCCAGTGAGGCACGGGCCGTGGCCATCGCCGCGGCCCGGGCCCGCCTGTTCGCCAGCTCCGCGGGGAGTTCGTCCCCGCGAGTGCCCGGCCCGAAGCGGGCGTCCTCGGCCGCGTCGACGGTCTTCGCCTCTTCCATCAGGTCGCTGATCTCATCGGCCAGGACCTTCTGCTTCGCGCTCAACCGGGCATAGCTCATGGCCTTGTGCCGGGACGCGTTGGCCCGCACCTTCGTCCCGTCCAGGGCCACCCTGCCCAGGGAGACCATACCCGCGGCCCGGCACAGTTCCAGGGCCTGGAGGAACACGTTCGCCAGGGCCGCGAGGTGGCGTTCGCGGAAACGGGCGATCGAGCGGAAATCAGGGGCCTGCTGCGCGGCCAGCCACCGGAACGCGACCACATCCGTACATGCCCGCTCCAACTCCCGCGAGGAGCGGACCCCGACACAATATCCGTACAGGACGATGCGCAGCATCAGGCGCGGATCATACGGCGGCTGGCCCTTGGCCTTCGCATAGGACTTGTAGAAGCGGGCCAGGTCCAGCTCCGTGTCCACCATTTCGGCAATGAACCGGGCCAGATGGTTTTGCGGCAGCCACTCATCCAGTGACGGCGGGACCAGCATCACCGCCTCGGGTTCAAACCCCCGGAACCGCTTCCTGGCCCCGCCGTTGGCATCCATCGGCTCATCAACGGCCGGAGGCACGAGGGGCCCCACGAGCGACTCGGCGAACAAACCATCCTGGGAACCGGCATCCATACCCCAATTCTCCCAGCCCCACATCCGGCAGCCCGGCTAATCCGCCGGCGTTTTAAACAATTCGCCGGCGTTTTAAAACTAGGACGGACTACTGACCCACGCACCTAGGACCGGGAGCGCTTCTAGTGTAGTGTCTCAGTTTTGTTTTGTGGCTTGGAGGGCTACGCGTCCGCGGCGGACTTTTTCGATGATGGAGTCGGCGGTCGCTGTCCAAATCAGCGGCGTGGGGTTCTCGTTGTTGACGCGGATGTAGGCTTCGATTTTCTCGATTAAATCCGGCACCGAGTGGAAGACCCCGCGGCGCAGTGCCCTCTCCGTGAGGTCCCTGAACCAGCGCTCCACCAGGTTCAGCCAGGAGGAGGAGGTTGGGGTGAAATGCAGGTGAAACCGCGGGTTCTTCTCCAGCCACGCTTTCACGTTCGAATGCTTATGGGTCGCATAGTTGTCCACTATGAGGTGGATTTGAAGGCCCTTGGGGACCTCCTTCTCGATGGTTTTTAGAAACCCCAGGAATTCATCGTGCCGGTGCTTGGGCACGCAGGATCCCAGGACCTTTCCCGTGGCGACCTCCAAGGCCGCGAAGAGCGTGGTGGTTCCGTTGCGCTTGTAGTCATGCGTTACGGTCTCGGCCCGACCCCTGACCATCGGCAGGGACGGTTGGGAACGGTCAAGAGCCTGGATCGAGGTCTTCTCATCCATGCAGAAAACCATCGCGTTCTCCGGCGGATTCAGGTACAGCCCGCACACATCAATGAGCTTCTCGTCAAAGTTCGGATCGGTGGAGAGCTTGAACGTCTTGATCAGGTGCGGCTTCAGCCCACGTGCCGCCCAAATCCGCTGCACCTGCGCCGGAGACACACCGACACGTGCCGCCATGGACCGCACCGACCAATGCGTCGCACCCTCCGGTTTGGAAAACCGCGTCAATTCAACGATTTCGGCGATCTTCGACTCCGGGATCGCCGGCTTGCGCCCCCGCCCCTCCTTGACCTTGCCGAACTCCTTCAGCCCTTCCCCTACGAACCGGGCACGCCAAGCCCGCACCGTCGCCGGGCTTACACCCACCACCCGGGAGATCCACTCGTTAGCCAGGCCCTCGGCAGCCATCAGGAGAACCTGCGCCCGCTGCACCTCGCGATGTGAAGCAAGCCGAGACTTGGACAGGGCCTCCAAGACCTGGTGCTGGGCGTCGGTGAGGGTCAATGCGGGAGCTGGATTCGACATGTTCCCAGCTTAATCCACAAGTCATAAACTATTTTGGAGACACACCACTAGGACCGGGATCCGCTGCTGATCCGGGAAAGGTCCGCCGCGCCGATCATGCCCGCCCGTGGACCCAAGGCCGCCAGTGAAATCTGCGCCGCGGGCCGGAAGCCGCGGCCGGTGAGGTTTCGGCCGAAAGCCCGGCGGGCCGGTTCCAGGAGCAGTTCCCCCGCCTCGCAGAGTCCGCCCCCTATGACGAACATTCCCGGGTCCAAGGCGGCCGCCAGATTAGAAAGCCCAAGGCCCAGCCAGTCGCCGACCTCCTCCACCAACTCACGGCACGCGGCATCCCCGGCCATCGCCAGCTCTGTCACGACGGCCCCGGTAATCGTGTCCACGGCACCGCCGACCCGGCGAAGCAATTCCTGCGCCACAGGCGAATTGGCCCTGGCCAGTTCGCGGGCCTCCCGCCCCAGTGCGTTCCCGGAGGCGTATTGTTCCCAGCACCCGCGGTTACCGCACTCGCAGCGGTGTCCCTGCGGCATGATCACCTGATGGCCGAATTCACCGGCCAGTCCGAAGCGCCCGCGTTCCAACCGCGAGTCCATCACCATGGCTCCGCCGATGCCCGTGCCCAACGTGATGCAGACCAGCCGGCTTTGCCCATGGCCGGCGCCGAAGCGCCATTCCGCCCAACCGGCCGCATCGGCGTCGTTGCTGAGGACCACCCGGCGGCGCAGCATACGCTCCAGGTTTTCCCGCAGTGGCTCGTTCCGCCACGCCAGGTGTGGGCTGAAAAGCACCATGCTGGAACTTAGATCCATCCAACCGGCGGCTCCAATGCCGACGGAGACAACACGGTGGTCGGCAGAGAGTTCGCGGACCAGTTCCACAATCGTCGCCTCGACGGCGCGCGGGTCGCTTCCCGGCGTCAGCTGCCTCCGCTCGTCCAGAACCACCCCACGCGGGTCCACTACGCCGGCCGCAACCTTGGTGCCACCGATGTCGATGCCTATCACGAGCCCGCTGCGCCCCAGGCGCCGCGGAACGCGCTCCGGCCTGTGCTCGTACGTCCGGCGGCTCCCCAAGCCCGGACGGTGCCAGGCGGCCGTTAGCACGGAAGCGGCCCGGCGGCCGGATCCGCGGGAATCATTGTCGACCATTCTTGTCATTCTACCGAGGCCGAACGGGCCTCATGTCGCCGTTCGGATCCGCCGGCCGGCCCGCAGGCCTGCCCGGCCAGCTCTCACGTCCCCGCCGCCGCACCCAACCGGCAGGACCACCCCCGAAAGCGCCCCTCGCGCGATCGGTTCGGCGCGATCGGTTCGCGCGATCGGTTTATCGGCGCGCATGGTATCGAGGGTGCTGGTGGCGAACACCGGGTGGACGCGGTGGGTTTCGAGCAAGGTCTCTTGGTCCGGGGTGATCGCCGCCAGATTCTCCGGGAACCGGGAAGCGACCGCGTCGAGCTGACATGCATGACCGAACGTGAACCCGCGCAGGAACGATCCGAGCGTCGAGGGGGCAGACCACTTATTGAAAAGGTTGCCCGGGGGAATCGCCGTCACAGGGCAGGAATTACCTGCGGAAGACCGGGCAGTGGCTTCACCATTCCAGCTTTCCGAGGGAGCGTCCGCGTAATGACTCATGAGAAACCAGGACGGTTCGATTTTCGGCGGAGGGGGCGGCCCCGGCGGGGGGCCGGCTTGGGAAAGTAGGGCCTGCAGCCAAAATGTTACTGACTAGTAACAGCATCTGAGCCGCCCCGCCGATGGTGCCGGATAGAGTAATGGCAAACCCCTGTGGTCCTCAGGTATCGAAGGAGCTATAGTGCGACAATTTTCCGTTGCGGCAGTGGTGAATGTTCCCCGGAACACGAACACCACGGATCTGGTCCTGCGGCAGGCGAACAAGGCCTCCAATCCCGCCCTGTTCGCCCGTCTGGACGGGGAGAAGAACTGGGTGGACATCCCCGCCACGGAGTTCCGTGATGATGTCGGCGCCCTGGCCAAAGGTCTGATGGCCTCCGGTATCCGCCTTGGGGACCGAGTGGGCATCATGGCCCGCACGCGCTATGAATGGTCACTGGTGGACTTCGCCATCTGGTTCGCCGGGGCCGTTTCGGTGCCGATCTACGAGACTTCCTCCCCCAGTCAGGTGGCCTGGAATCTCGGCGATTCCGGCGCCGTCGCGGTTTTTGCTGAAACCGCCAACCATGAAAATGTGGTCCGCCAGGCCGCCACCGCGGAGGGCCTGACCGCGCTGGCGCACGTCTGGCAGCTGGGGGCGGCCAGCCTGCAGGAACTGCGTACTGCCGGGCAGTCCGTTTCGGATACCGAGCTGGAGGAACGGCGGACCGCCCGCGGCCTGGACGACCTCGCCACCATTATCTACACCTCCGGAACCACCGGCCGGCCCAAAGGCTGCGAGCTGACGCACGGCAACTTCGTTGAACTCTCAGACAATGCCCTGGGTGTGCTTTCCGACGTGGTTCCCGAGGGTGCGCAGACCATTATGTTCCTGCCGCTGGCCCATGTCTTTGCCCGCTTTATCTCCGTCCTCGCGGTGGCAGCCGGCGCCAAGGTGGCGCACACACCGGACATCAAGCACCTGCTCTCGGATCTGCAGAGCTTCCAGCCGAGTTTCATTTTGGCCGTTCCACGGGTATTTGAAAAAATCTACAACTCGGCCGCGCTCAAGGCCGAGTCCGAGGGTAAGGGCAAAATTTTCACTAAGGCCGCGGAGGTTGCCATCGCATACTCGCGCGCCCGGCAGGGTGGTTCGGTCCCGTTCCTGCTCAAGGCCAAGCATGCGATCTTCGATAAGCTGGTCTACCGAAAACTTCGGGCAGCCATGGGTGGGCAGGTCAAACATGCGGTGTCCGGCGGTGGGCCGCTGGGCGAGCGGCTCGGCCACTTCTTCCAGGGCATCGGGTTGCAGATCCTCGAAGGATACGGACTGACGGAAACCACCGCGCCGGTGACGGTGAACCGGCCCGCGATGATCAGAATCGGCACCGTTGGGGCCCCGCTGCCCGGCAATGCGGTCAAAATTGCCGACGACGGCGAAATTCTCGCCAAGGGCGTCAGCGTGATGCGCGGTTACTGGCACCGCGATGACCTCACCACCGAAGCGTTTGCCGATGGTTGGCTGCACACCGGGGACATCGGCGAGCTCGACGCCGAGGGTTTCCTGCGCATCACCGGGCGCAAGAAGGAAATCATTGTCACCGCCGGCGGCAAAAACGTTGTTCCGGCGCTGTTGGAGGATCAGATCCGTGCCGACGCGCTGATCTCCCAGTGCGTGGTGCTCGGAGATCAGCGGCCCTTCATTTCCGCTCTCGTGACCCTGGATGAAGAGGCGCTGCCTAAATGGGCCGAAAACCACGGCCTGCCCGCGGGCATCAGCCTGAGCGAGGCGATCGGACAGGACACCATCCGGAATGCCGTTCAGAAGGCAATCGACAAGGCCAACGCGTCCGTCTCGGCGGCCGAATCCATCAAGGCCTTCCGCATCGTGCCCACCGATTTCACCGAGGCTTCCGGACACCTCACGCCGTCGCTGAAGATCAAGCGCAGCCAGGTGCTGAAGGATTTCGATGATGTCGTCGCCGATATTTACTCGGCGAAGAAACCGGCTGACCGATAGGACGGGTGTTGCGGCCGGAACCTCGCAGCACCCGGATGCCAGCAGGTCAGTGCTTCGAGCCGACTTTCAAGGACAGCAGGGCGTTTTCCACGACCTCGGTTAGGGCTGGATGGATCCAGTACTGGCCACGCGCCATGGTGCGGACATCCAGACCGAAGCTCATGGCCTGAATGAGGGGCTGGATCAGCATTGACGCCTCGTGGCCCATGATGTGTGCGCCGAGCAGCAGTCCACTGTCTTTCTCCGCGACGAGCTTCACGATGCCGGTGGTGTCCTCCATGGCCCAGCCGTAGGCCGTCGAACCGTAATCCTGCACGGCCGTGACGATCTCCAGGCCGTGGCGGGCGGCATGGGCCAGAGCCTGCTCCTCGGTCATCCCCACCTTGGCGATCTGGGGCCGCGTAAAGACGGCCTCCGGGACAAATCTGTGGTCGCTGGCGCGCAGCTGCCCGGGGTGCAGCAGATTGTGTGCCACCGTACGGGCCTCATGGTTTGCCACATGCTTGAGCTGGAAGTCGCTGCTGACATCCCCCAGCGACCACACGCCGCTAATGGGCTTCCCTCCCGAGAGCACACGCTGATACTTATCTACCCGGAGCCGGCCGTCGGCGGTCAGATCGAATCCCGCCGCGGTCGCATTGAGGCCATCGGTGTTGGGCCTGCGGCCGGTGGCGAGCAGCACCAGATCCACTTCCACGGAGGCCGGCGCGTCGGCCACTCCTGCCACCGGTGCCAACTCCGCGAGGACGCGTCCTGGCCGGTCCGGCACTGCCCGGACGGACGCCACCTGATAGCCGTGCCGGATATCCCAGCGGCCTCTGACCTGCTCCTCGAAACGCCGCGAAATTTCGGCGTCCTGACTCTTGAGCAACCCGGGGGATCGGGTCAGCATGACCACCTCGGAGCCCAGTGAAGCGAAGATATGGCCGAACTCCGCTGCGATGAACCCGCCACCGACGATCAGGACCCTGGCGGGCAGTTCATCAACCCTCATGATCGTGTCCGAAGTATGCACCTGGAGCAGGTGGTTCCCCGGAAAGTCCGGGATGACCGGCCGGGAGCCGGCTGCCACGACGATCTGTTCCGCCGTGATCACCGTGCCGCCGGCAGTGCGCAGGGCCTTCGGTCCGGTGAATTCGGCATGCTCCGGATAGAGGGTGATATTCGGTTCCCCATGTGCGCGGTATTCCATCCCGCCGGCTGAAATCGCATCAATGCGGCCAAAGATCCTGTCCCGGATGGCACGCCAGTGCACGGCGGTGACTTCCGCCCGAACGCCCAGGCGGGCTGCCTCGCGCGTTCCGGCCGCGAGATCTGCGGGATAAACGAACATTTTGGTCGGAATGCAGCCAACGTTCAGACAGGTCCCACCGAACGTTCCGCCGTCGATCACGGCAATTTTCTTATTCGCCCATTGCGGACCCGGCAGGGAGTTGCCGGACCCGGAACCGAGGATCGCAAGATCGTAATGTGTCATCATTCAGCCCGCCTGCAGCTCGTCGACCACCAGAGCGGCAAGTTCCATGGCCGCCGCACGGGTGGCCGGACGCAGCTCGTCGAGCCGGACACGGGAGCCCTCGGCCAGGTGCCGGTCATACGGGATCCGTAGTACGTGACTGACGCGGGACCGGAAATGGTCCTCAATCTCGCCGATGTTGACCTGGGTGCTGTCCCCTGAGGACATGTTGATCACCACGATTGCCTTGGCCACCAGATCATGCCGGCCGTGGGCTTCCAGCCAGGAGAGCGTCTCCGAGGCAAGCCGCGCCTCGTCGACGCTGCCGCCGGAAACCAGCACAACGGCGTCGGCCTTCTCCAGCGTCCCCTTCATCACCGAATGCACCATTCCGGTTCCCGAATCCGTCAGCACAATCGAATAGTAACGCCCGAGAATGTCTGTGACGGCCCGGTAGTCCGAATCGTCGAACGCCTGGGCTACGGCCGGATCGGTATCCGAGGCCAGCACGTCGAGGCGGGATCCGTCGCGTGCCACATAAGTGGACAGCTGCGAAAAGGTATTGACGCTGAACCGGTCCTGGACCAGTTGGCGTGCGGTAAAGTCCGCACGCCCGGGCGATCTGTCCGAGAGCGTTCCGCGGTCCGGATTTGCGTCCATCGCGATGACCCGATCCTCCCGCAGCTCGGCCAACGCCATCCCCAGCAGCGTGGTCACCGTGGTCTTACCCACGCCGCCTTTGCGTGAAAGCACCGGTACGTAGCGGGTGTGGTGCCCCAACCGTGCCGAGATGCGGTGTTCGCGGGCACGCTGGACGCGCACCTTGTCCGAATCTCCCACGTGGAGGGACCCGAAAGTGAGCTTGTACAGCCACAGCCGCCATCCGCCGGCGGGCGGGGCCGCCGCCGGATTGAGCAGCCGATCCGCGGTCAGCGCCGCTGCCGGCTCCGGGCCGTCTTCACGGCCCCGCCGCGCGCTGCGGGGCTGATCGCGGCGGTGCCGATCACTGCCGACATTGTCCCTGAGGTTCTTGCCACTGCCGGCTTGGGCACTGCCGGCTTGGGCACTGCGGGACGCACGTGCTGATTCCGGAACGGCCGGAATGGAGCCGGTCGGTTCCCCGCCGGCTGCCGCGGCATACAGCGGTTCCCGGCTTGGGTCCGCCGCCGAAGGTACCGCGGTGGTCAGCACCTCGGCGGCTGTGGATCCTGGCCGGGGCGGCGACGTCGCGGGATCATTGGATTGCAGCGGAATCACGGGCGTCATGGACGTCACCGTCCCGGCGGAACCGGGATCGGTTACGGCATCTGAGCTGACCAGCGCAACGGCAGCGCCGTCGTCGTCGCTGCCGTCCACATTTTCGTCGTCCACATTCCCGACACCGCCGTTTTCGACACGCTCGCCGCCCGACGCGGCGGAAATGGCATCACCTCTGACACCAGCGCCGACCACACGGGCCGTCTGGCCGCCGTCGGTCTTCGCGCCTGCGGCCTCGTCCTTCGCTTCGCGTCCGGACCGTCCGTTCACCGGATTGTTCTCGTCCTGCGTCATAACTCCCGCCCGCTGCAAGGGAGCCGCGGCTGCCTCATGCAGCCACGGCCCCACCGATCAGCCCTATTTTAGCGCAGACCGGGCCGGGAGGCCGCGTACCCGCTATTCCTCCACGACCACCAGCAGATCGCCGCCCTGAACCTGCTCGATGGCGGCGACCGCCACCCGTGAAATCCTGCCCGCGACGGCGGTGGTGATGGACGCTTCCATTTTCATCGCCTCGATGGTCGCGATGGTGTCCCCGGCCTGGACGGCGTCGCCAACGGCAACCGTGACCGTGACCGCACCGGCAAACGGTGCGGCAATCTGACCCGGGACGGACTCATCTGCCTTTTCCGCGGCCTTGACGTCGCTGACCACGCTGCGGTCGCGGATGACCACCGGGCGTGACTGGCCGTTCAGCGTGCACATCACGGTGCGCATGCCCTTCTCATCCACCTCGGAAACGGCTTCCAGCGAGGCGATCAGCCGGACACCCTTCTCCAGCGCGATGATGTGTTCCTGCCCGCGCTGCAGACCGTACAGGTAATCCCTAGTATCCAGCACGGACACGTCCCCGTAGGTCTCCTTGACCTTCAGATAGTCCCGAGTGGGGCCTTCGAAGAGCAGCCGGTTGAGGGTGGCCCGCGCGGTGGCGGGTTCCCCCACCAGGGCCGCGCTGTCGTCGGCGCTGATCTCGGCGTCGCGGATTTTGACGTCGCGGCCCTGCAGCGCCTTGCTCCGGAACGGTTCCGGCCAGCCGCCGGGCGGGTTGCCCAGCTCACCGGAGAGGAAGCCGATGACCGAATCGGGCACATCGTAGTTCTGCGGGTTCGCCTCGAAGTCCTGCGGGTCCGCCTTGATGCCGACCAGATGCAGGGCCAGATCCCCGACGACCTTCGAGGACGGAGTTACCTTGACCAGATGGCCCAGGATCCGGTCCGCGGCGGTGTACATATCCTCGATTTCCTCGAAGCGCTCCCCTAAGCCCAGCGCCATGGCCTGCTGGCGCAGATTAGAGAGCTGTCCGCCGGGAATTTCATGCTGGTACACGCGCCCGGTGGGCCCGGCCAGACCGGATTCAAACGGAGCATAAACCCGCCGCACTGCTTCCCAATAGGGCTCCAGCGCGCAAATGTTCGGCAGCGAAATACCGGTGTCGCGTTCGGTGTGCGCCAACGCCGCCACCAGCGCCGAGGCCGGGGGCTGGCTGGTGGTTCCGGCCAGGGCGGCGGATGCAACATCCACAGCGTCCACGCCGGCGTCGACCGCGGCCACCAGGGTGGCCATCTGGCCACCGGTGGTGTCGTGGGTGTGCAGGTGCACCGGGAGGTCAAATTCGGCCCGCAGGGCGGCGACGAGTTTCGCCGCCGCGGCCGGCCGCAGCAGCCCGGCCATGTCCTTGATGGCCAGAATGTGCGCACCGGCATCGACGATCCGCCGGGCCAGGGCAAGGTAGTAATCCAGCGTGTAAAGCTTCTCTGCCGGATCCAGCATGTCCCCTGTGTAGCACAGCGCCACTTCCGCGACCGCTGTTCCGGTGGCGCGGACGGCCGTGATGGCCGGGGCCATCTGGTCGACGTCGTTGAGCGCGTCGAAGATACGGAAAATATCAATCCCCGCCGCGGTTGCCTGGCCGACGAACGCCTCTGTCACTTCTTCCGGGTACGGCGTATAGCCGACGGTGTTGCGTCCGCGCAGCAGCATCTGCAGGCAGATGTTCGGCAGCGCCGCGCGCAGTGCGGTCAGACGCTCCCAGGGGTCCTCTCCCAGGAAGCGCAGAGAAACGTCGTAGGTTGCCCCGCCCCATGCCTCCACGGACAGCAGCTCTGGGGTGAGCGCGGAGACGGCCGGGCCGACCGCAACGAGATCGCGGGTCCGGACCCGGGTGGCCAGCAGCGACTGGTGCGCATCCCGGAATGTGGTATCCGTAACGGCCACGGCCGTCTGCGCCCGCAGCGCCGCCGCGAAGCCTTCCGGACCGAGTTCCTGGAGCCGCTGGCGCGACCCTGGCTTGAGGTCCTGGTCATCCACGGGCGGCAGCTTCCCGGCCGGATCCACATGCACCTTCAGCTCGCCATGCGGCTTGTTCACGGTGACATCGGCCAGCCAGGTCAGCAGTTTGGTGCCCCGGTCCGCGGAGACCCGCGCCTTGAGCAGCTCCGGTCGCTCATCGATGAAGGAGGTCGCAACGTTGCCGGCGATGAAGTCCGAATCGTCCAGCACCGCCTGCAGGAAAGAGATATTGGTGGAGACGCCACGGATGCGGAATTCCGCCAGCGCCCGGCGGGCACGGGCCACGGCACTGGGGTAGTCCCGGCCGCGGCAGGTCAGCTTCACCAGCATGGAATCAAAGTGCGGACTGATCTCGGCACCCGCGTACACGGTGCCGCCGTCGAGCCGTACACCGGCGCCCCCGGCGGAACGGTACGCGGAGATCTTTCCGACGTCGGGCCGGAACCCGTTGGACGGATCCTCTGTGGTGATGCGGCACTGCAGCGCAGCGCCCTTGATCGACACCGAGTCCTGGCTCAGGCCAAGCTCCGAAAGGGTCTCCCCCGCGGCGATCCGCAGCTGCGCCTGGACCAGGTCGACATCGGTGATTTCCTCGGTCACGGTGTGCTCGACCTGAATCCGCGGGTTCATCTCAATGAAGAAGTGCTGACCGGCCCGTTCGCCCACGGTGTCCACCAGGAACTCCACGGTTCCGGCATTAACATACCCCAAGGCCTTCGCAAACTTCACGGCATCGCGGTACAGCGCCTGCCGGATATTCTCGTCAAGGTTAGGAGCGGGCGCAATTTCCACCACTTTCTGGTGCCGGCGCTGGATGGAACAGTCCCGCTCGAACAGGTGCATGACGTTGCCCGCGGCATCGGCCAGAATCTGCACCTCGATGTGGCGCGGACGCAGCACTGCCTGTTCCAAGAACATGGTGTCATCACCGAAAGCGGCATCCGCCTCACGCATGGCCGCCCGAAGTGCCTCCGGCAGATCCTCCCGCTTGTCCACCCGGCGCATGCCGCGACCACCGCCGCCGGCCACAGCCTTGGCGAAAATAGGGAAACCGACTTCGTCGGCGGCGGCAATCAGCTCATCCAGATCCGCCGACGGCTGACTGGACTTGAGCACCGGAATACCGGCGTCGCGGGCTGCGTCAAGCGCGTGGACCTTGTGCCCGGCCAGTTCCAGAACGTCGGCCGGCGGCCCCACAAAGGTGATCCCGGCTTCCTTGGCCGCCGCGGCCAGCCCCGGGTTCTCCGAGAGGAAGCCGTAGCCCGGGTAGATTGCATCCGCGCCGGCCTCCTTGGCCACCCGGATCACTTCTTCGACGTCCAGGTAGGCACGGACCGGATGCCCCTCCGTTCCGATCAGATACGCCTCGTCGGCCTTCTGCCGGTGGATGGAGTTGCGGTCTTCATATGGAAAGACGGCCACCGTCTTGGCGCCCAGCTCGTAGCTCGCACGGAAGGCTCGGATGGCAATTTCGCCGCGGTTGGCTACCAGAATCTTTGAAAACATGATGCTCCTGGGGAACTGGGTCGGAGGAAGGTGGCGGGTCTGCGTGCTGTCAGTCTCTAAGAGCGAACGAGCTCAGGACAAGTCGAGGTGCCATAGGTCACAACCGGCCGGCGTAACAATGCGTCGTAACAAATCTGCGTCGTACCAATGTAGTACAAGAGCACGAAATACAGGAGCACGGCGGACCTGCGGATACAGAAGGTCTTGTGCAGCGTTGCACGCTCGTGCGCGGGCACGTAGATCCGCCGCATGGCGAGCCTCATCGGCCGTCACGGAGAGACCGCGTCGCTTCCGTCCGCACACTGGTGGGGATCGGGCAGCGCCGCCCGTCCAGCTCATCCAAAGACCGGAAGCCGAGGGCGTTCAACATATGATGAAGGTGGGGTTCCGTAGAAGACCCCCATGTGCCGGTCGCTGAATGGCGTCGGTACGGTGTTGTCAGGCAGCGGTCCACCCGCCGGGTTACGTGTGCTATTGGTGTCGTTTTTCGATGGGGCCGCAAGCCGCGAACGGTCCGCATATAGCATGTTTCTGACTCCATGCCTCGGGTTACCCCCGGGCACGGCGCGGACACGGCAGCAGCACGCATACGAGTAGGCGACGAAAAGGTATTGGTTCAAGCCGTGCAGGTAGTGAGCATCAGCAGTCTCAAAGGAGGCGTCGGCAAGACGTCCGTCACCCTGGGGCTGGCCTCGGCAGCGCTGGCGGCCGGCGTTCCGACCCTGGTGATCGACCTCGACCCGCATGCGGACGCCAGCACCGGCTTGGCTGTCTGCGCCGACGGCCAGCAGGATATCGGGCACATGCTCAAGAACGCCCGTAAGGCGGCGCTTGCCGCCAATGTGCTCCCCAGCGGGTGGGTCAAAAACGCCACCTCCGACGGCGGCGCCGCACCCGTGTTGGACGTGGCGATAGGTTCGGCCTTCGCCGGCGTTTACGACCGGCCTGACCTGGGGCGCAGGGATCTGCGCCGGCTCCACACGCTGCTGAACAATTCCACCAATTCGACCCCGCGCAGCACCCGCACATACCGGCTGGTGCTGATCGACTGCCCGCCCTCGCTCAATGGCCTGACCAGGATGGCGTGGACCGCCAGTAACCGGGTCATGCTGGTGGCTGAGCCGGCACTCTTCTCCGTGGCCGGCACCCAGCGCACCCTTCGCGCCCTCGAATTGTTCCGCGCCGAGTTCGCACCTGGTCTGTCCGCTGCCGGAATTGTCGCCAACCGGGTGCGCAGCGGATCCACCGAACACAGCTACCGCCTGGCAGAATTGAAGACGATGTTCGGCCCGCTCCTGCTGTCCCCCACCATCCCGGAGCAAGCCAACTGGCAGCAGATTCAGGGGGCCACGCATCCAATTCATCAGTGGCCCGGAGAATCGGCGAAAAACGCCTCGGAACTCTTTGACCAACTGCTCAGCGGGCTGCTGGCGAAAGGCTCCGTCCGGAACCGCATCCACCGCTAGGCTTCCACCGCCCCCGGACAGCCACCACCGGTCCCCAGCCGCAACCTCAAAACTTACAGGGGATCAAGGCGGGTGCCGGTCAGGCTAGGAGATCTTGCGGGCGTCCCGGCGCTTGCTGAGTTCGTCGTCGGGGAAGGACTGCACTGCGGCGTGTTCGCTGGGCAGCGCGGCGAGGCTTCCCTCCACCTCGCGCCAGACCCGGCCGACGGCGATGCCGAAGACACCCTGACCACCCTGTACCAGATCGATGACCTCGTCCGCGGACGTGCACTCGTAGACCGATGCGCCGTCGCTCATCAGGGTGATCTGTGCCAGGTCTTCCACACCCCGTTCGCGCAGATGTTCCACGGCCGTGCGGATCTGCTGCAGCGAAACTCCCGTGTCGAGCAGACGCTTAACAACTTTGAGGACCAGGATGTCACGAAAGCCGTAGAGGCGCTGGGACCCTGATCCGGCCGCACCGCGCACAGCGGGTTCCACCAGCCCCGTCCGCGCCCAGTAGTCCAGCTGACGGTAGGTGATGCCGGCAGCCTTGCAGGCGATGGGTCCGCGGTAACCGGCATCTTCGTCCAGGACGGGCAGATCCTCGGTAAACAGCAGCCCCTGTGCTCCGGCCGGTATGGCCTCGCCCGGGACGGGTGCGTGTCTTAGCTCGCCGGCGTCGCCTTTCGGACTCACGTGGACCCTCCTTGTCGTCGTTCCCTAGGAGAAGTCGCGTGGCGGCTTCTGCAGAAAGTGCCTAGAGCTGAAAATGTGCCTCAAGCTCAAGCCTGAACTTGCCTCAAGAGTGCTGGTATCGGTATCGCATGATCGGTGGTGCAGAGCTGAAGTGCATACCCGAACAGTCTGACCGCCCGAACTCCCACTGGCAATGGGAACTCATATACCGACGTTAGAGCCGCCACGGCCTTTGGTCAAAGACGCGGGAACTAATTTTCCGGCGTGTCGGAACTTTCAGGTTCAGCTTTAACCTTACCCGGACGCGATCACCTCTTTCGCGCACCTCATTTCTCGAAGTCCTCCGGTTCCACGCCGTTAAGGAATTCACGGAACCGGCGAAGCTCCCGCTCCTCGGCTTCCGGGGAGGTGATGGCGTCGGGTTCTTCTTCATCGTGATCGGTTATCCGCACCCCGGCGTCCTCCATCACCGCCGGAGCACACCAGATGGTGCAGTCCGCGCGCAACGCGACCGCCAGCGCATCCGAGGCCCGGGAACCAACCGCTGTGCCGTCGTCGAACATCAGCTGGGCGTAGAAAACGCCGTCCTCAACGGCCGTCAGCGTAACGCTGGCAACGGAGCGCCCCAGCGCCTTCACGATGCTGCAGAGCAGGTCATGGGTCAGGGGACGGGGCGGGACAACACCCTGCTGAGCAAGCGCGATGGCCGTGGCCTCCGCCGTGCCGATCCAGATCGGCAGGTGGCGATCCCCCGCCACCTCTTTGAGCAGCACCAATGGCTGGTTGGAAGGCATCTCCACCCGCACACCGACGATCTCCAGCTCAATCATGTCCGGTCAGTCATCCTTCGCGCAGCGTCGGGGTCCGGGAATACATCAGCGGTCCATCCGGGAAATCCGATCCTGGACCAGCGCACTGTGCAGACTCAGACACAGTTCGCTGATTTCACGGGCCGTCTCCGCGGCCCGGGCCTGCGAGGCACCGTCACGGCGCGAGCTCAGCGGCGCGACCGCCCGCTCCACCAGCCCGAACTCGCGTTCGGCGGCGGCCTGGAATGGGCGCAGGTGCCGCGGCTCCAGCCCGTGCGATGAGAGCGCGGTGCAGGCCTTCGCCACGCGCAGGGCGTGGTCATCAAAATGGCCGTCAACGGCGGCGATCAGGCCAAAGCTCACGAGCGAGGCCACCAGCTCACCACTGGCCCCCGACTCGGCGCGCAGCTGCTCCGGGCTGAGCCTGCGCGCCCGGCTCTTGAGCTCGACGGCAAATTCATCAGATACCATCCGCGGCGCGATGGACACGCCCGGGGGCAGATTTTCGGGCCCTTCGCCGCGGTCAATCGCGTCCAGATAGTCGCGGATCACCTTCAGTGGAAGATAATGATCGCGCTGCAGGGCCAGAACAAAACGCAGCCGCTCGACGTCGGCTTCCCGGAACTGCCGGTATCCTGCCGGCGTCCGCTGCGGGGCGATCAGCCCCTTCTCTTCATAGAAGCGGATCTTGGAGGCGGTCACCGACGGAAAGTCCTCGCTCAGCTGAGCCAGCACCTCGCCAATATTGAAAATGACGGGTGGTCGGGACCGTCCCGAGTGCGTACGGGCATCCGTCAGGGTCCTGCGCGCCGGCTGATTCATGCTGCCCATGCCGGCCCTCAGGGCTGAGTCTGGGCGGGAGCGGCGGGGCTGTAGTAGTACGTGAGCCGAAACTTGCCGATCTGGACTTCATCCCCGCTGCGCAGCCGGACCGAGTCAACCCGGTCTCCATTGACATATGTCCCGTTGAGGCTGCCGGAATCGACGACCTCGAATCCGCCGCGCAGCCGGCGGAACTGGACATGCCGCCGGGACACGGTGACGTCATCCAAAAATACGTCGGCGGCCGGATGCCGGCCCGCAGTCGTCATGTCGGCATCGAGCAGGAACCGGGCGCCGCGGTTGGGTCCGCTGTGCGCAATCAGCAGTGCGGAGCCGGCCGGCAGAGCCTCCACCGCCACCCGCTCTTCCGAGGCCAGCTTATGCTCAACCGTTGGCTCCCTGCTGAGCGGAGACAGTTGGATCGACGTCGTCTCGGAAGCACCCGGCTGATCCGCAAACTCCGCCTGACCACTGGACACGGCGTTGCTTGAGTTGTCAACCATCGGTACTCCTCCTCATGTCGCTAGCCCGCGGCCCGCACAATCGTACGGCCGGCGCGTAACAAAAAACTGTAGTGAATGTCGCCATCAGCGGCGCGCCTACGCAAGCAAGCGCCGCCCTTCCCACTAGCCTACCTGTTGTTCGTACTCACCGGCACTGAGCAGCGTGTCCACGGACGAGACGTCGTCGAGCTTAATCTCCAGCAGCCAACCGTCGCCGTACGGGTCGGAGTTAATCAGCGCAGGCTCGCCGTCCAGGGCCTCATTGCGGGCGGAAACTTCCCCGGCGAGCGGTGCGTAAATATCGCTGACGCTCTTGGTCGACTCGACCTCACCGACGACGGCGGCCGCGGCGACGTTACTCCCGGCTTCGGGCATCTGCACATAGACAACATCGCCCAGCGCGTCCTGGGCAAAATCGGTGATGCCCACCCGGACCACGCCGTTCGCGTCCGGGGCGGTAATCCACTCGTGCTCGGCGGTGTAGGAGAGGTCTGCTGGAATATTGCTCATCTGGTGCCTTTCGCGGGTGGGACGTGCTTTCGTCCAGTCTTTCGGGCGGCGGCCAGCATTACAAGCCGCCGCAGAAAGTATAGGCAAATCAGACCGGACGTTGGCTGCCATGTCGATGTTGCGGTCGCAGGGCTTTCGGGTAGTGGGAGAGTATCCATAAACCGCCGCCCTCCTTCGGACTCTCTGCGCCAGCCACCGGAATCGGACGTCGTCATGGCTGCTGCGCCGAGCAACGAACCTCATTTCACGTCTGGAGGCGTGCGGTCCGCGGCGGCTTCGGCCTCCGAGACATCGAAGGATGCGAACATATTGAGCAGGTCGGCGGGCGAGGCCGGGGCGAAGATCACCTCGAGGCTCGCCGCTCGGCCGATCCGAACGTCAGTGCGCCCTGGGCCTTCACGACGAGCGTGCCATCGGATCAGCGCACCGACTTCTGGTTGTAGAGCACCATCGACCAGGCGTAGCCGACGACCGACAGCAGCACGATCCAACCGATCGCGAGCAGCGGGTTCGCGCCCATGTCGCTGCCGGTCAGCAATCCCCGCACGGTCTCGATCCACGGGGTGAACGGCTGGTACTGCGCGAACCCATGCAGCCACGCCGGCATCGATTCGGTCGGCACGAAGCCGCTCCCCAGAAAGGGGAGGAAGGTGAGTATGAGCGGCTGGTTGCTGGCGGTCTCCACCGACTTCGCCGCCATCCCCATCGCGACCGCGAGCCACGTGATCGCGAATGCGACCAGTGCCATCAGTCCGGCGGCCGCAAGCCACTGCAGCGGCCCGGCGGTGGGCCGGACGCCGATCAGCAGGCCGACGCCGAACACGACCACGACGGCGATGAGCGCCTGGAGGGTGTTCCCGAGCACGTGCCCGGTCAGCACTGCCGCCCGAGAGAACGCCATCGTGCGGAATCGCGCGACGATGCCCTCCGTCATGTCCATCGAGACCGTCGTGGCGGTGCCTCCCGCGCTCCCGGCGACCGTCATGAGCAGGATGCCGGGAAGCACATAGGCGGCATACGCCTCGCGTGCGTCGACGGCCCCACCCGGGAGCCCGGCCCCAATAGTGCCGCCGAACACATACACGAACAAAAGCAGGAACACCACCGGTAACACCACGACGAAGACTGTCAGACCCGGATAGCGGATCATATGCAGCAGGTTCCGGCTCGTCATCGTCAACGAGTCCGACAGGACGTGCCCGCGCTGGGGTTGGGTTGTTGCGGTGGTCATGAGGGGATCCCTTCTGTCCGGGTGTGCTCGACCCGGGCGGTGAGCGCGAAGAACACGTCGTCCAGGTCGGGGGTGTGGATGCTGAGGTCGGCGACCTCGATGCCCGCGCCGTCGAGTCGGTCGAGGGCGCTCCGCAGGCTACGCACCCCGTCGCGGTTCGGTACCTCGAGGCTGAGCGCCGCATCCTTGCGGGCAGCCTCGGCGAACAGGGCCGCAGCCGAGTTCAGGGCCTGCGCGTCCGCGAACTGCAGGCGGATGTGGCCGCCCGGCACGAGCCGCTTCAGCTCGTCGGGGGTGCCCTCGGCGACGATCTTCCCGCCGTCCAGCACTGCGATCCGGTCGGCGAGCTCGTCGGCTTCGTCAAGGTACTGCGTGGTGAGCAGCACCGTGGTGCCCTGCGCAACCAGCTCGCGCACGATGTCCCACATGGTGTGGCGGCTGCGCGGGTCGAGTCCGGTGGTCGGCTCATCGAGGAAGATGATCCTCGGGGTGTCGACAAGGGTCATCGCCAGGTCCAGCCGGCGCGCCATGCCACCCGAGTACGTGGCGAGCGGCTTGCGGGCCGCCTCGACCAGGTCGAACTGCTCGAGCAGCTCGGCCACGCGGGCCTTCACCCGCTTGGCCGGCAGGTGACGCAGCCGCGCCATGAGCCTCAGGTTCTCCTCGCCGGTCAGCAGCTTGTCGACCGCCGAGAACTGGCCGGTGAGGCCGATCCCGGCACGCACGCCGTCCGGGTTCCGCACCACATCATGTCCATCGACGGTTGCGCCGCCGCCGCCGGGCCGCACAAGAGTCGTAAGGATGTTGACGGCGGTGGTCTTGCCGGCGCCGTTCGGTCCAAGGAGAGCCGACACTGTGCCGCGCGCGACGGTGAGGTCGACGCCGTCGAGCACCACTTTGTCGCCGAACGACTTGCACAAACCGCGCAGTTCGATCGCTGGGCTGACGATGGTCATTGGTAGTTCCTTCCGTCCGGTGGATGGGTGTGTTGGTTCCGACTGCCGGGCGTCGGCCGTGGCCTCCCTGGGTGTGTGACGTTGCGCGGGTCTACTGTGCGATGGCGGGCTGGACCGTGATGTCCCCGTAGCTGGTGCGCACCCGCACTTCGACGCTGCTCTCGCTACCCGCGGGGCCCTCGCCGGCGTTCATGTCGTTGCACACCACGCCGTTCTTGGACTGGATGTCGAGCCAGGCGGCGACGCCGCGGCGGATAGCGACGAGCACCTCCCCATAGGACGCGTCAAGCGCGATGGCGCCGGAGGACACCTCGTCGATGCGGATCTTGCCGTAGGAACTGCGGGCGGTCACCGAGTCGAGGGCCTCGCCGATGCTGATCGAACCGTTCGCGAGCTTCGCGGTCAGCGCCCCTCCTGCCACACCGACGTGGATGTCGCCGTTGGAAGCCTTGAGCGCGGCGGTCCCACCCACGTAGTCGACGCGAGTCGGGCCGTTGCCTGAGGTGAGCTCCAAGTCGCCGTCGACGTGGCCGACTGCCACCTCACCGCTGCTGGCGTGCACCTGCAGCTGTTCGGCACGCTCGATGCTCACGTCGCCGGCCGAGGACTTGATCCGCGTCGCACCAAGTGGCCCGTGGGTGCGGATCCGGCCGAAACTGGTGTCGGCGGTCAGCCGTGAGCCGCTCGGCAGGTCGACGGTGACATCCACCGACTCTTTGCCGCTACCGATGAGCGGGCCGTACCGGTGCGGCACGGCGATGGTGACCCGGCCGTCCCGGTATTCGACGACGGTCTCCGCGGCGGCACGCACGTCGGCCTTCTTGCTCGGATTGCTCGGATCGACACGCACCTCGACGTCCGTGCGCTCGCTGGCGGTGACCTCGATGCGCCCGACGGGGACGTCGATGGCGAGGTCGATGGGACCGTTAGTCTGGTATTCGGGCATGCTGTAGCCTGCCTTTCGAAGGGCGTTGTCGGGCGGCCTCGCGGTTGCGGGGCCGGTCAGTGGGCGGGGCGGACTAACGCACCCAGCCAGCGAAATGGTCAACGGAGCCTGACCCTCGTTGGGTCGAGCGGCGGCTCTTGGGTTCCAAAGCCGATGCGATGGCACGCACCAGCCAGGAGTTCACGGAGAGCCCGTCAGCGGCGGCCGCGTCCTCGACCCGGACCTTGAGGGCGTCCGGGAGCCGAAGTGTGGTGCGGGTTGTGCTCGCGCCGTCCGCGTCGTAGGACACGCTGCCGCGCGTTGCCTGCGGGTCGGCGTAGGACGCCTCGGCGGGCAGGCTCACGACGAACTCGGGGTCGCGGCCGCGCAGGCGCACGTCCACCAACCCGGGCGATAGTTCGCGGGTTATCTCCCCCGCGGCCGCCGAGAGGGCTTCGAGCAGCACCAGCCGGGTCGCCGAGTCGAGTGGCGCACTCAGGCGCTCGGCGACCGCGCGGACCTCGTCGCCGCCGCTCTCGGCTGCGACGGCCAGGTGGTGCTGAAGCTCTGCGACGTACTGATCCAGTTGCATGACACCAGTATTGCACCGTCATGGTGTCACGTCAAGCAATTATGATGTCACATAGCCGCCGCGTGACACCACGCTTGCGAGGAGCACGATTGGACGATGGGATGCGGCCGCCGGCCTGGGCATCCTGCTCGCGGGCGGTCCCGCAGCAATCCTCCGTGGAGACCAACCGCACCTACCTCCACCCCGGCGGTCGGAACCTCGCCTCCGCCGGACATGACAAAGCCCTGGTGAGAAACATGCTCTCACCAGGGCTTTTACGTCGGGCTGACAGGATTTGAACCTGCGACCCCTTGACCCCCAGTCAAGTGCGCTACCAAGCTGCGCTACAGCCCGAAAGTTCTGATCCGGCCAAAATACGGCCGGGCGAACCACCTCAAAAAGCTTACCGTAAAAACCGTGCCGCGCCGACCAGCAGACCTCAGGCTGTGCGCGGAACGCTGCGCGGATTGGCACGCCCAGGACGGCACGACGACGACGCCACCTGCCGTGCGCCGTCGTCGTACCCGAAGCGTCCGCTACTTCCGGGCAGTCTTTCCGCGCTTCTCGCGCACCCGCATGCTGACCTCAATCGGGGTGCCCTCGAAGCCGAAGGTTTCGCGCAGCCGGCGGGTAATGAAGCGGCGGTAGCCGGGATCCAGGAACCCGGTGGTGAAGAGGACGAACTTCGGCGGCCGGCTGGAGGCCTGCGTGCCGAAGAGGATACGGGGCTGCTTACCGCCGCGCACGGGGTGCGGGTGTGCGGCCACGAGCTCGCCCAGGAACGCGTTCAGGCGGCCGGTGGGGATGCGCCGGTCCCAGTTCTCCAGCGCCAGGTCCAGCGCCGGCACCAAGCGGTCCTTGTGCCAGCCGGTTTTGGCGGAGATATTGACCCGGGGGGCCCAGTCCACGTGGGCCAGGTCCTGCTCGATTTCGCGCTCCAGGTAGCGGCGGCGCTCGTCGTCCAGCAGGTCCCACTTGTTGAAGGCCAGCACCAGCGCCCGGCCGGACTCCACTGCCAGTTGGAGTATGCGCACGTCCTGTTCGCTGAGGACCTCGTCGACGGCCAGCAGGACGACGGCGACCTCAGCCTTCTCCAGTGCGGATTGGGTGCGCAGCGAGGCGTAGAAATCCGCGCCCTGCGCCATGTGCACCCGGCGGCGGATGCCGGCGGTGTCCACGAAGCGCCAGGTGCGGTCCCCCAGTTCGATGAACTCGTCCACCGGGTCGCGGGTGGTGCCGGCCATCGGATCCACCACCACACGCTCACTGCCGGCCAGCTTGTTCAGCAGCGAGGACTTGCCCACGTTCGGGCGCCCGATCAGGGCAACGCGCCGTGGGCCGCCGGAGCGTTCCAGGCCTTCGACGGCGGAGAACTCCGGCAGTACTTCCATCACGCGGTCCAGCATGTCGGCCACGCCACGGCCATGGACCGCGGACACCGGCCAGGGCTGGCCCAGTCCAAGGCCCCACAGGGTGGCGGCATCGGATTCCTGCACAATATCGTCTACCTTGTTGCCGATCAGGATGACCGGCTTTTTGGACCGACGCAGCATCTTGACCACGGCCTCATCGGTGGCAGTGATGCCCACGGTGGAATCCACCACGAGCAGCACGGCATCGGCCATCTCGACGGCGACCTCGGCCTGGTCGGCAACGCGGGCGTGGATTCCGCGGGCGTCGTGCTCCCAGCCGCCGGTGTCCACCAGGGTGAATTTGCGCCCGTTCCAGTTCGCCGCGTAGGACACACGGTCCCGGGTGACGCCGGGGGTGTCCTCCACCACGGCCTCCCGGCGGCCCAGGATACGGTTCACCAGGGTCGATTTGCCCACGTTCGGGCGCCCTACAATGGCGAGCACCGGATCCTGACGGACCAGGCCGTCGTCGTCGGCGTCCTCGAAGGTGCCGTCCAGCAGCGCGGCATCCTCGTCGTCGAGCTCGTAATCCGACAAGCCGGCGCGCAGCGACGCGGCACGGACCTCGGCGTCCTCATCATTCAGGGCAGCCAGGTGCTCAGCAACCCGGTCGGTGCCGGAGGGCGTATATTCTTCGTCACCGTGGCCAAAGTCACCTGCATCGGTTCGGCCGGTGGACTGAGAGTCGCTCATGGTTGCTTTCCTTCATGCTGATTTGTAAGGTCATCTTCGGCAGGTAATTCCTGCCCTGTGGCGGCGATTGCGGCCTGGACGTGCGCGGAGGGCCGGAGGCGTAGGTGCTCGGCCGCTCTGTCCATTGAAACACGCCGGGACACACCCCGTTCGCGGCTGGTCTGCACCGGGCCGTCGAAAAGCACCTGAAACCGTCCAGATGGACGCGGGGTTTGGTCCTGGTGCCGGGGAACCGTGTCCCAGCACTACGGCGAGGACGACGGCGGAACCCGGGTTCAGCGCGAGGGCGCAGGTCCCGGCATCGGCTTAGGCATTGCGGGCTGTGCTCCCGAAATGGCCGCCCTCTAAATGGCCGCCCTGGAAATGTTTGCCCTCCACCGCGTCGACGACCACCCGAAGGACGGCGTCAACGGTCTGCTCGAAGTCCAAATCCGAGGAATCCACTGTCACCACGCCGTCGGCGGCCCGGTGGAATTCCACCACGGTGGAATCCTTGGCATCCCTTGCCAGCACCTGGCGGGTGAGCTGCGCCGTCGTCTGGGTTCCGCCGAGCTGAATGCCTCGGCGCGCCATCCTGGCCTCTTCACTGGCGGTCAGCAGCAGCCGGACCTCGGCTGTCGGCGCCACGACGGTGGTGATGTCCCGACCCTCCACCACCATTCTCTTGGCCGCACGGACAATCGCCTCACGCTGCCGGCGGACCAGTTCCGTGCGGGCACCCAGTGTGGTCGCTACCGCGCTGACGGCGGCGGAGATGCGCGGTTCACGGATCAGTGCGGCAACCTCCCGGCCGCCAACCTTGACAAATTCATGGTCCGGATTGGTGCTTTGTTCCAGCTCAAGGGCGCGGGCGGCCGCCTCGACGGCGACGGCATCATCAAGGGCCACCCCGGTGTCCAGACACTGCCAGGTCAGCGACCGGTACATGGCACCGGTGTCCAGATAGGCCAGCCCCAGCCGACGGGCCACCTCCCGGCTCACGCTTGATTTCCCGGACCCTGAAGGACCGTCGATGGCAACCACCAGAGACTTTCCCTGGCGGAGCCCTAACAGACGGCCGGTAGCCGCAGCGGAGGCACTTTGGGTTTCCGTCACAATATGACCTTCCAACCGCGGTTTGTCAGTTCTTCCACCAGTGCCACCCGTTTGTCCGGCATGACAGACAATTCCACCATTCCCACTTCCCTACCGGCCGAATGATCCAGCCGTAGATCTTCGAGGTTGACCCCGATGTCGCCGATTTCCGTCAACAGCCGGGCAATCTGGCCGGGCTTGTCATCCACGAGCACCGTCAGCCACGCGTAGGCCAACGCGGGCCCGCCGTGCTTACCCGGGATGCGCGCCTGCCCGGCGTTCCCCTCGCTGATCAGCTGCGCAATATCCAGCCGCGCACCCGGGGCCGTGGGAGCCTCCAGCGTTGCAATCAGGCGGTTCAGGTCATCGCGGACACCGTGCATGACGTCGACCAGTTTAGCGGCATTAGCCCCGAGGATCTGCACCCACATGGCGGGATTGCTGGCCGCGATCCTGGTAACATCGCGCAGGCCGTTCCCGGACAGCGACAGGGCATGTGCCGGACTGTCCTGCAGCCGGGACGCGACCAGCGAGGCCATGATCTGCGGCAGGTGTGAGACCAGCGCGACGGCCTCGTCGTGTTCGTCGGGTGTGAACCGGAAGACGACGGATCCCAGGTCAATTGCCAGCGAGTGCGCGGTCTTGACGGCCGCGGCACAGCTCAGCTCGGAGGGGCAGAGCACCCAGGGCGTGCTGGTGAACAGCTCGCCCCGGGCCGCCACCGGGCCGGAACGCTCGCTGCCGGCCATCGGGTGCGTGCCCACATATCGGCTCAGGTCAGCCTCCGTGACTCCCGGCAGCTCCCGCAGTTCGGCCAGAATACCGGCCTTGACACTGGCTATATCGATGACGGCCGCCTGCGGGTAGTTTCCCAGCGCGGCAGCCACCACGGCAGCCGTGACGTCCGGCGGAGCGGCCACCACGACCAACTCAGGAGCAAGCTGTTCGCCGGCTTTTGGCGCACGGCCGGCCCCGATGTCCACCGCAACGGCCTGCGCTGAGGGCGACGTGTCCTGCAGGACGACGTCGATGCCCCGGGCGCATAAACCGAGCCCGATGCTGGCGCCGAGCAACCCGGTGCCGATAACAAGCACGGGGCCGTTCAGATGCGATGGATTCATCGGGTTAGAGCCCGACAGACGCGAGCAGGTGTCCCACTTCCTGCCGGCCCAGGACACGGATGCTGCCCTGGCGCTGGTCATTCATGCGGATCGGACCAACCTGGACGCGCACCAGGCGCTCCACGGGGTAGCCGACTGCGTCGAAGAGGCGGCGCACGATGCGGTTCTTGCCGGAGTGCAGCACAACCTCCACCAGAATGTGTCCCGGCGTGGAGTCGACCAGGCGGAAGGAATCAACGCTGGCCACGCCGTCCTCCAGCTCGATGCCTTCACGCATCTGCGCGCCAACGCCCTGGCCCATCGGCCCTCGGACCTGCGCCATGTAGGTCTTGGGAACCTCATACTTGGGGTGCGACAGACGGTTGGCCAGCTCGCCGTCGTTGGTCAGCAGCAGCAGACCCTCGGTGGCCGTGTCAAGACGTCCGACGTGGAATAGACGCTCATTACCATGGCGGTTCTTCAGGTAGTCGCTGATGCATGGGCGCCCCTCGGGGTCGTCCATGGTGGAGACCACACCTTTGGGCTTGTTGAAAACCATGTAGACCTGCGATTCATCGAGCTGCAGGCGGATCCCGTCGACCGTTATCGCCACCTTTTTGGGATCAACGCGCAGGCCGACCTCGGTGATGATCTGACCGTCGACCTCGACGCGGCCTTCCTCGATCATGTCCTCGCAGACACGACGGGAGGCGACGCCGGCGGACGCCATGACCTTCTGCAGACGGATTCCCTCGGGATCATGCATGTCAACGTAGGGGCCCTGGTTCTTTGGGCGGCGGTTCTGCTCGGTCGGGCGGTTCTTGACCGGGCCAAGATTGCTGCCGAAGCGTTCGCCGCCGAAGGCGCGCGGTCCTTTCGGTGCGCCGGACCTGGCTGCACCCGTTTTTGCGGCACCCTTGGCTGCCGTTTTGCGGGCGGCGCCGAACTTCGAAGGCCTGCCAGTCCCGTTGCCGACCCGGGGCGCACCGGATCCGGGGGCACGTGAGTATGGGGCATCCGAACGCGGTGCACCCGAACGCGGGGCATCGGAACGCCGGTCATCCGAGCGGGCATCCCGCGAGAACGGCGCACCCGAACGCGGGGCATCGGAACGCCGGTCATCCGAGCGGGCATCCCGCGAGAACGGCGCACCCGAACGCGGGGCATCGGAACGCGGGGCATCGGAACGCCGGTCATCCGAGCGGGCATCCCGCGAGAACGGCGCACCCGAACGCGGGGCATCGGAACGCCGGTCATCCGAACGGGCATCCCGCGAGAACGGCGCACCCGAACGCGGGGCATCGGAACGCCGGTCATCCGAACGGGCATCCCGCGAGAACGGCGCACCCGAACGCCGGCCATCGGACCAGGGTGTGCTGGTCCGGCGCTCGCCCGCGCGCGGTGCACCGGAACCGGCGGCGCCGCTGCCCGACCCCCCGGTGCGGGGCTTGATCCGGTCCTGACCGGAACGGCTACGCCCGGAATCATCTGAGCGGTGCGACGGTGTCATTACGTGTCCTTATAAAAATCGAATAGCTGGTCAATAGGATGAATCGTCAAAATCCTGGAGGTTTTCCAGTCCGGGCAAATGCGGGGCCAGCTGCGGAAGCTCGTCCGCACTGGCGATCCCCAGTCGTTCCAAAAAATAGTGCGTGGTCCGGTAAAGCAGAGCACCCGATTCAGCATCGGTCCCCGTTTCCTCGATCAAACCACGTTGGGCAAGCGTGCGCACCACAGAATCAACGTTGACTCCACGGATAGCGGAAACCCGCGCACGCGACACCGGCTGTCGGTAAGCGATGACGGCCAAGGCCTCCAGCGCAGCCTGCGTGAGCCTGGCTGACTGTCCGTCCAGCACGAAGCGGGAAACTATGTGAGCAAAGTCGCTGCGTGAATAGATGCGCCAGCCGCACGCGACCCTGCGTAGTTCGAAACCACGCGGCGTCACCCGGGTTTGCCCTGCCGCAAACTCTGGAGAATCCACCACAGGTTTCCCTGCAACCGACCCGGAAATGCCGACGCCGGCACCATCGCCCCTACCAGTATAGCCGTCATAATGACGCTGCAGACCGATGAGCAGGCCGCCCACCTCCTCAACGCCCAGCCCGACGGCAGCGGCCAGCTGTGATTCAGAGACCGGCTCATCGGTGACCATCAGGATGGCCTCCAGAGCCGCTCCGGCCCCACCGGGGAGATCATGAACGTCCGTTCCCGGCATGTCGGCGCCGTCCCCCGGATCACGGGAATTCTGCTGTTCAATCACTGGATGGCTTCCTCCGGCACGGACATTTCGGATAGCACGCCGGCATACTCCGCGGACAAATTATTGCTGCGCCAGTCTCGGGACACTCCCGTCCAGCGCACCTGCAGCTCACCGAGCGGGCTCGCCTGCTCGAACGTCACTGCGGCGTCGCGGAACATCTCCAGCAGGGCCAGAAACCGGGCCACGACCACCATCGTGGTCTCCGCATCGGCGATCAGGACGCGAAAGGACAGGGCAGTACCGGCGGCCAGCATGGCCCGCATGATCTGCGCCTGTTCCAGTACGCTGACGGCCGGCGCGTGCAGATGGCTCAGGCCAACCTCCGTGGGCGCGGCTTCCCGAGGGGCCAGCGCCTTGCGCGCCAACGCGGCGAACTTCTCCGGCGAGTGCCGCCAGAGTAGTTCCGGCAGCAGCGAAGCGAACTGCGGTTCCAATCCCACCAGCCGTGGAAACCGATCGGCCTCACGGTCCAGCCAGCCACCCATGATGGCCGCGATTTCCTTGAATGCCTTGTACTGCAGCAGTCTGGCAAAGAGCAAATCGCGCGCCTCCAGCAAGGCTATGTCGTCGTCGTTCTCCACCTCACCGGCCGGCAGCAGTCGGGCGGCCTTGAGATCGAGCAAGGTGGCGGCCAGAACCAGAAATTCGCTGGCTTCGTCGAGCGCCCATTCCTTGCCTAACTCCTGCGGCCGACGGATGTAGGCGATGAATTCGTCCGTAACACGAGCCAAGGCTATCTCTGTGATGTCCATTTCGTGCTTGGAAATCAGCCCCAACAACAGGTCGAAAGGACCCGTGAAATTCTCCAGCCGGACTTCGAATCCTGCCGGCGCACGACTGCCCTCAGCAGGACTGGTCTGCTGCTGAGTCAGGGCGAGCCACCACGGGACACGAGCTCTTTGGCCAGCCGGCGGTAGGAATCCGCACCCTGATGGTTTCCTGCGTAGGTGGTGATCGGTTCGGCAGCAACCGTTGCGTCCGCGAATTTGATGGTGCGCTTGATGACAGTTTCGAAGACCTTGTCACCGAACGCCTCCACCAGCCGCGAGATGACCTCGCGGCTGTGCAGTGTGCGCGCGTCATACATAGTCGCCAGCACGCCATCCACCTGCAGACGCGGGTTGAGCCGGTCCTGCACCTTCTCGATGGTCTCCACCAAGAGTGCCACCGCACGCAGGGCAAAGAACTCGCAAATGAGGGGAATAATCACCCCATGAGCGGCGGTGAGGGCATTGACCGTGAGCAGTCCTAAGGAGGGCTGGCAGTCGATCAGGATGACGTCGTAGTCATCTTCGACCTTTTTCAGGGCGCGGTCCAGCACCTGCTCGCGGGCCACCTCGTTGACCAGCTGCACTTCTGCTGCGGAGAGGTCAATATTGGCCGGCAGCAGATCGATGTTTTCGATTTCGGTGTGCCGGATCGCGTCGCGGATATCGACCTTGCGGTCCATCAGTACGTTGTAGACCGTGAGATCGAGCTCATGCGGATTCGTGCCCAGACCAGCGGAAAGAGCGCCCTGCGGATCGAAGTCCACCACCAGTACCTTACGGCCGGCCTCGGCCAGTGCCGCGCCCAGATTGATGGTGGACGTGGTCTTGCCGACGCCGCCCTTCTGATTAACCATGGCGATGACACGTGCAGGTCCGTGCGAGGTCAGCACGGGGGGCTCCGGAAATTGGGTCAGCGGCCGTCCTGTGGGACCCATTACGACGTCGTCAAAGTCCACGTCCGCGTGCTCCAGTTCTGCGCCCTCTGACCTTGTGCCATCCGGTTCTGTGCCCGCCAGAGTTGTTGAACCCTGTTCGTTGCTCACGTATTAGTCCACGCTTTCTCTCGTATCGGGGGCCCACCGGTCCTGCTAACTAGGTTACCGCCCGTGGCAGACTGAGTTTGGCACATTTGGCTGCCGCCGATTTTGAGCCTTGACCCTCAAGCTGAGCGTGAATGCTAGGTTTTTGGCCCCTGCAGGGACGTCGGGGCCGCCCAACGGGACCTCTCGTCCGGCTCGCCTATACTTTCAATGACATGAGCAAGCCGCATAAACCCGCCAAGGTCCCCGCCGCGGGTTCCCCCACCCCGCCGCGCCCGGAACTCGTCCGTGCGGAGCGATTACGTGTTGGATATGGCACTAAGCCGGTCTGCGGCGAGATCGCCTTCACCCTGCGTGAAGCCGAAGCCATCGCCCTGGTGGGCCCAAACGGCGCCGGCAAATCGACGGTACTCAAAACCGTCGTCGGACAATTGGGAGCGATCAGCGGCAAAACCCACATCCGCGGTCAGGAGGCGGACGACCGCCGGCTGGACTTCCGCCGCGAGGTGGCGATGGTCTTCGACGACGATGCCTTCTTCCCCGCACTGACCGTCGAGGAGCATCTGGCCATCGTCGCTGCGGGGCATGGCTCCACCGCGGTCGAGGCACTGATCGACGCGGAACTGGACTTTTTCGGCCTCAGCGAGGAACGCGCGGCTCCGCCGCACAATCTCTCCTCCGGCCAGCGGCGCAGAATGCTCCTCGCAGCGGCCTTCGTCCGGCCCCGGTCACTGTTGGTCCTGGACGAGCCCGAGCAGCGGCTGGATACCGGCATGCGCGCCCGGCTGGCCGCGCGGTTGCGTGACCAGGTCGATGGCGGCCAGGGCCTGCTGCTGGTCACCCACGACCCGGCATTTCTGAGCGCCGTCGCCACCCGCGCCATTTTTGTCGACGACGAGGTGAAGAAGATGACGCCGGCACAGGCGGCACTGGCCATCTCCTCCGAGAACCCGCATGCGCACTGAGCAGACATCATGACCGTGGCACCGCAATCGCCAGAAGCCTCCGGGCCTCCGCCTCCGCCTGTGTCTGCGCCGGCGGCGCTGAGCGCCAAGGAGATCCGCCGCTACACCTTTAAGGTCGGGCTGGCACGCTCAGAAGGCGGCATCGGAGAGCTGATTTCGGAGATCTACACCTATGTCTTCGGCGCCGTCGTGCTCGTGGTCATGTCCGGGGCCATCATCGTTGGGCTGCGGCATTCGCTGGGCCTGGGCTCGGAACCGGTATGGACTGCATCCGCCCTTGCTCCCGGCTTTGCCAGCCTGGAGCCGCTGCAGGCCTCTGCCACGCTCATGCTCACCCTGGCCGCGGCGCTGCTCAGTGTCCAGATGAACATCGGCCCGATCGCCATGACCGTGCCGCAGACCTTCTGGTGGCTCGGTCTCCCGGTCCGCCGGCGTGGTTTTATTGAGCCGGGCTTCTTCCGGTCCATGATCTGGCCCGTCACCGGGTCGGTCGCCGTCGTCGTCCCCCTGTCGCTGGGCATCGGCGCGGATAACGCCCCCGGTCCCGTCGCATTAGCCACACTGTGCGGCGCGGCTCTGGCACTGCTGTTATACGGGATTGCCGGCTGGGTGCAGATCACCGGCGGGGAGCGCTGGCTGCGCCCGCTGGCCGGCGCGGTCACCGTCGTCGCGCCCCTTTCCCTGGTAGCCACCGCACTGTTCAATAACGCCGAAAACACCCGCGTGGACATGTCCTGGCTGCAGTACCTGCCGACCAGCTGGCCATTGCTCGTGGCCGCGGGCCAGCTCTGGCCGCTGCTGGTGACCGGGCTGGCGCTGCTGCGCCAGCCCTCGACCCTGGTGCGCGTGGCGGTGCTGGCGGCCATACCCGCAAGTCTTGCCTCGGTGCAGTTCCTGGGCAATGCCACGCTGATTGCCGTGGTGCTGTATTTCTGTGCACATTTTGCGGTCACCGGACTGGGCTCGGTGGCGCGGTTTGCAGCCGGGAATCCCAGTGTGGATGCCCTGATGCCGCTCCCGGCCAAGACCGTCCGGCGGGTGCATTTTGTGCTTCCGGCGGCGGGCATGACGGTGTGGGCGATTCTGTGCTTCGTGCTGCTGTTCGTGCTGGGAGTGGGTTCCTGGCCGCTGATCATTCTGGCCGTGCTCGCCGGTCCGGGCTTGGGCGGCGCCACGCTGCGGGCCGCATTCCGGCCCACCCCGGACTGGAACATGCCCGCCGTTGCTACGGCAATGGGACCTGTTCCGACCGGTGCCATCCGCAGCTTCCTGATCGGTCCCGATCTGACGCTGATCACGCTGCTGCCGGTGCTGATCTGTCTGATTTCCGGTGGCGTTCCGCCGCTGGCGTTCCCGATCCAGCTCGCCCTGACCCTGATTGCCTATGCCTGGGGTACCCGGGTGCGCAAGCCCAAAAAGAAGGGCGACGGCGGCATATTCGGCATGCCTGCGGTCCCCGCCGCCCGCTGACGCGGGTCGGACGGACCAGCCGAAGGGTCGGGCGGACCGCTTGAAGACGTGTGTCCGGCGTCATGCAACGCGCCGTTTCGCTTTGCCGCGGGAATAACGGCACTATGGGTGGATGACACGTGGAGCGCCCGTCGAGGACATCAACGAAAACCATCTGACCGTCAAGAAGCCGAAGAAAAGCGCCGCCGGACTCACTGCGGTCGGCGTGGCCCTTGACCGCGGAATTTCCCAGGCAGGCGTGACCCGGACAGCGCGGTCGCTGCTGCGGCTGAACCAGCGGAACGGCACCGACTGCCCGGGCTGTGCCTGGCCGGAATCACAGGGCCACCGGAAAACAGCCGAATTCTGTGAAAATGGTGCCAAAGCCGTGGCCGAGGAAAGTACTCTCCGCACTGTGACGCCCAAATTCTGGGCCGAACACTCCGTTGCAGAGCTGGCAACCCGGACCGAATACTGGCTGGGCAATCAGGGCCGGATCACCCATCCGATGGTCATCCGGCCCGGGGGGACGCATTATCAGCCGATTCCCTGGAGCGAGGCCTTTGAACTCATCGGCGAGCACATCAGGGCCTCCACGCCCGAGCGAACCGTTTTTTACACGTCCGGCCGCACCGCCAACGAGACGGCGTTCATGTATCAACTGTTCGCCCGCTCCCTGGGCACCAATAATCTTCCGGATTGTTCCAACATGTGCCACGAGTCTTCCGGCTCGGCGCTGAACCCCACCATCGGCATCGGCAAGGGGACGGTGTCCCTTGAGGACATCCATCGGGCCGAGCTGATCTTCGTCATCGGGCAGAATCCCGGAACCAACCATCCGCGGATGTTGTCGGCGCTGAAGGAATGCAAGGACAACGGCGGCAGGATTGTTGCCGTCAACCCGTTGCCCGAGGCAGGATTGTTCAATTTCAAAGATCCACAGACGCCGTCCGGACTTCTCGGCGACGGTACCGCGCTGGCCGACGAGTTTCTGCAGATCAAAGTCGGAGCGGATCTGGCGCTGTTCCAGGCGCTCGGCCACCTGCTGCTCGAAGAGGAAGAGCGCGTTCCTGGCTCCGTCGTCGACCACGACTTCGTCGCCGCCAATACGGATGGGATTGAGGCCTACCGGGCCGCGCGGAAGTCCGTCGACTGGGCCGAAACGGAGCAGGCGACGGGGCTGTCCCGGCTGGAGATTGCCAACGTCGCCAAGATGATGGTCCAATCCAAGGGCACCATCATCTGCTGGGCCTTGGGCCTGACCCAACAGCCCCATTCGGTGAACACGCTCAAGGAAATCATTAATCTTCTGCTGCTCCAGGGGAACTTCGGCAAACCGGGAGCAGGCGCTTGTCCCGTCCGCGGGCATTCCAATGTCCAAGGCGACCGCACGATGGGCATCTGGGAGAAACCCCATGAATGGATGCTGGCGGCATTGGACCGGGAATTCGGGATCACTTCCCCGCGCGCCCACGGTCTGGACTCGGTGGACACCGTCACGGCCTTCGAGAACAACGAGGTCGACGTCTTTATCTCGATGGGCGGCAATTTTGCCTTGGCCTGCTCGGACACGGACCTCCTCGAAGCGGCGATGCAACGGGTGGGCCTGACGGTCCATATCTCCACCAAACCGAACCGTTCGCACGTCTCGCACGGCATGACCTCGTTGATTCTGCCGACCTTGGGCCGGACCGATACCGATGATAAGCATGCCGGCGGGCGTCAAATCCTGTCTGTTGAGGACTCCATGTCGGTGGTCCGCTCCACCCAGGGCCGGCTCGCTCCTGTCTCTGACCACCTGCTCGCAGAGCCGGTCATCGTCGCGCGGATGGCCAGCGCCACCCTTGGCGACGATCATCGCGTCGATTGGAAGGGCATGGCGGAAGATTATGACGTCATCCGCGATCACATCTCCCGGGTCCTGCCCGGCTTCGAGGACTTCAACCGCCGGCTGCGGACCAAGAACGGCTTCATTCTGCCAAATCCACCCCGTGATACCCGCAGCTTTGCCACGGACATTGGCCGGGCACGGTTTACGGTCAGCCCGCTCGAATATCTCACGCCGCCGGCGGGTCACCTGATTCTGCAGACCGTCCGCAGCCATGACCAGTACAACACGACGTTTTACGGCCAGGATGACCGCTACCGCGGGATCTCCAACGGCCGGCGCGTCATTCTGCTCCACCAGGATGACGCGGATGCGATGGGATTCCGGGACCGCGACATGGTGGACGTTATCAGCACCTTTCAGGGTGCAGAACGCCGGGCCAACAAATTCCGCTTAGTGGTTTACCCAACGCCGCGGGGCTGCGCAGCCGCTTATTTCCCGGAGGCCAACGCGCTGATGCACCGGGAGCTCGTGGCACGCGAATCAAACACGCCTGGATACAAGGCCATGTCAGTACGCTTTGTGCCGCACGCGGACAGACTCGAGCAAATGAGCTGAATTCACGGGATTTACGCCCCCGGGTCCAGGCCAAGAAAACATTCGATTGACATATAAAATAGGCTGGGTTAGTGTCATTTGAATTGCGAACCGAATAGCCGCTTAACTGGCAGGGTGGGCAATCGATCGATTCGTCCTTTCCAAACCAGATTCGGCCGGTCACCACGTGTCATCGTCTGTTTAGCAATGGAGCGCTCATGAGCAGTGTGGGTTTGCTGTATGTAGGGGCCGTGCTCTTTGTTAACGGTCTCATGCTCATCGGACTTGTACCCGGAAAATCGGCTGGTATACTGAATTTCTTTGTCGGCGGCATGCAGGTGCTTTTCCCGACTGTCATCATCCTGCAGGCCGATAACAATCTGCCGGCAATCTTCGCAGCCGCCGGCCTCTATCTGTTTGGCTTCACGTACCTCTACGTCGGCATTCTTCAGTTCACCGGGATTACCGGAGAAGGCCTCGGCTGGTTCTCGCTCTTCGTGGCGGCCTGCGCCGTCGTCATCGGTATTCTACAGTTCACCATAATCAACGATCCTGTTTTCGGAGTCATCTGGTTTGTCTGGGCTATTCTCTGGTTCATGTTCTTCCTGCTGCTGGGCCTCGGGAAAAAATCCCTGACGCATGCCACCGGCTGGTTCACGATCCTCATCAGCCAGCCGACCGCTACCATTCCGGCCTTCTTCCTGTTGGTCGGGAAATACGAAACCAATGCCGCCCTGGCTGTCCTGCTTGCGGTCCTTGCGGTGATTGCCCTCGCCGCCGCCCTGTTCCTGGGCCGCAATGCGGTGCGGACCCGGGAAGCTGCCGAGGCACCAGGAATCCTGCAGACCGTATGAGCGCACACCGCTCTCCCCCGGGAGAACGGCAGCAACCAGGATATTGAGAACCTCTCGAAGGACTCGGACTCTCTCGACTCCCATCTGTCGTACCAGAGGGCGTGCCTGCACGCCCCCTGGCACCTGACAAAGTTCGGCTACAGCACGGAGCAGGTCTATCTCATGCTCGGCGCCGCTCCGACCCAAGGGCGGCTCTCCGGCGTCGTGGATGTTCCGAACTCATGTTCTACGGTCTAGATTCCGACGTGGATCTTTGACTTCGATGTCCGGCCGTCGGCGGCGGGCCGTACCAAATCGATCCGGGCATCGCGGCGCCCAGGGCGAACAACAAGTGAGGCACCGTGTGGTCAGCAGGGCGCCCTGCCGGCCACGCGGGAGTCAGCTGGCCGGCGGAGCTATACGGCAATAATGACGTCCAGCCGCCGCGGGCCGTGCACTCCCTCGACACGCTCCAGTTCAATGTCGCTGGTGGCACTGGGGCCGCTGATCAGGGTCAGCGGACGGGTGCCGTCAAGGCGTTTGAGTGCCTCCGGCAGAATCCCGGCAATACTCTCCACCGGCACCACACAAACGTGGTGGTCCGGCACCAGCGAAATGGCCCGCCGGCCCTGATCAGCGGAGCCGTCCAGCACGATCGTTCCGGTCTCGGCCACCGAGACGGCGCTCGATGTCAGCACGGCGTCCATCGCGTCCAGCCTGGCGATGGAGAGGGGACTCTCGAGGCTGTCGACGACGGCGCGGGCCGGTTCGGTGTCAAAGGCCAGCCACGCTGCGGGCAGGCCTGGCGGGATCACAAACTGGCCGGCGCCAGCCAGCAGCCCGCCGATCCGGCCGCTGACGCCGTCGGACTCCTCCACGAAGACGTTAGCCTTGTAATCCACCAGACGGTCCACCAGCAGCGCCACCAGCGCTTGAGCGTCCAGCCCGGACGTACGCCGGTAATCACGGGGAACCGGCGGAACCGCTGGCTGATCGGACAGTGCGGCGTGGATCCGGTCCAGAATTTCTTCCCGTGCGCTCATGCGTTCTCTCCCGTTCCGGCCGCCGTGTCAGCCGTGGGTACATGTTCTTTTTTCCACCAGTCACGGAACGACTGCGCCGGCGGCGCGGGAATATCCCTGCTTTGCGTCCAGCCGCCGGCAAGGCCGGGCAGCCGCTTGATCAACCGATCCGGCCCGGCCGCCAGCTTGCCCAGCGGCAGTCCCTTCTCCGCCAGTGCCAGGTTGCGGCCGGAGGAGAGCGCAACCTTAGCCACTGTCATCCCCACGTCCATCTGGCTGGGCAGTTTACGCTTGGCATGCTCGGCGGCCACCTCCTTACCGCGCAGGTGGACCAAGATCTCCGGGATATTGATCTTCACCGGACACGCATCAAAGCACGCCCCGCACAACGAGGAGGCGTACGGCAAGGAGTTGTTTTCCTCGGCCTCGATCCCTGTCATCAGCGGGGAAAGAATGGCTCCGATGGGACCGGGATAGGTGGAGCCATAGGCATGGCCGCCGGTGCGCTCGTAGACCGGGCAGACGTTCATGCACGCGCTGCAGCGAATACAGTGCAGCGCGGAACGGCCCATTTCGTCGGCAAGCGCAGCGGTGCGGCCGTTATCCAGCAGCACCAGGTGGAAGTTCTGCGGCCCGTCCCCCTCGGTGACGCCCGTCCACAGCGAAGTGTAGGGATTCATCCGTTCACCGGTGGAGGAACGCGGCAGCAGTGCCATGAACACCTCGAGGTCCAAGAAAGTGGGCAGCAGCTTCTCAATGCCCATCACTGTGATCAGCGTTTCCGGCAGCGTCAGGCACATCCGGCCGTTTCCTTCCGACTCCACCACCGCCAGGGTGCCGGAATCGGCGATCGCGAAGTTTGCCCCGGAGACGGCAACCTTCGCGGTTAGGAATTTCCGCCGCAGGTGCGTACGGGCAGCCATCGCCAGCTGCCGGGGATCATCGGTCAGCTCCGGATCCACCCCGGCCATTCCGGCCAGGAAGATGTCCCGGATCTCGGTCCTGTTTTTGTGGATGGCGGGCACCAGAATATGGCTCGGTTTGTCATGGCCCAACTGAACGATGAGTTCGGCCAGGTCCGTCTCGTAGGCCGCGATTCCCCGCTCTTCCAGGTACTCATTGAGACCGATTTCCTGCGTGGCCATGGATTTGACCTTGACCACCTCGGTGGCGCCCTCGGCCCGAATAAGACCGGTGACAATCTTATTGGCTTCCTGTGCGTCGCGGGCCCAGTGAACCGTACCCCCGCGCTTGGTGACATTTTCCTCGAGCTGCACCAACAGCCGGGGAAGATCGGCCATGACCTGCTGTTTGAGCACACTGCCGGCTTCGCGCAGTTCCTCCCAATCGGGAAGCTCGGAAACCACGCCTAGACGCTTCTCCCGGATGGTCCTGGTGGCATGGCCCAGATTGGCGCGCAGCTGGGTGTTGGCAAGTTCGCGGTGCGCGGCGTGCGGGAAGGGCTCGGTCGCGAACAGGTTACCGCTGCCGTAACTGGCGATCTTCGGCATACCCACATTGATCTGGCTCATGAGCGTCCCCGTCCGGTCAGCAGTTCGACCTCGCCGGACACGGAGACGGGCGCTTCCACCGTGCTGGCAAGTATCTCGGCAAAGTGCATGGTTGCGGCACCGCTTTCTTTGCGGGAGAGGCCGCCGCCGATGTGCAGCAGGCAGGAGGCATCGCCGCCCGTGCACAGTTCTGCGCCGGAGGCTTCAATAGAGGCCACCTTATCCTCGAGCATCGCACTCGAGACATCCGCGTTCTTCATCGCAAAGGTGCCCCCGAATCCGCAGCACTGATCCGGTTCTGCAAGGTTGCGCAGATCGATCCCGCCGACCGTCCGCAGCAGATCCAGCTGCCGGTCACCCAGTCGGAGCAAACGCATGCCGTGGCAGCTGGGGTGGTACGCCACCGTATGCGGGAAGTATGAACCAAGCTGGCCCGCGGCGTCGGTGATGCCCAGGACGTCCACCAGAAGCTGGGAGAGTTCGTAGGTCTTAGCGCCGACGGCGTTGGCCCCGTTTTCCAGCGCAGCGTCACCGCAGTGCCGGGCAATCATCGGCTGCTGATGCTTCACCGATGCAACACAGGAAGCAGAAGGCGCAACGGCGACGTCGTAGTCCCCGTGGCTGAACGCGGCGACATGGTTTGCGACCACCGGCAGGGCGTCGTCGAAGTAGCCGCTGTTGATGTGCATCTGGCCGCAGCAGGCTTGACCGGCCGGGAAAACAACCTGGTGTCCCAAGCGTTCCAAAACCGTCACCGTGGCCTTCGCGGTACGCGGGAACATAGCGTCCACAATGCAGGTGGCGAAGAGCGCGATCTTCATGGAATCCTTCCGGGGCAAGGTATGCCGGGACGCGGATGACGTGTGGTCAGACCATAGTAGCCCCGTGCTGCACGTCACGTCCACCTGCTGGCGGCTCTCGGTGACTGGAGCGCCGCCATGTTGCCGGTGATTCGGACAGCGGCTCCGGGACCGCTTCTTCACTGGGCGCCTACGCATGGCAGGATAGAAAGGATTTCCAGTCGTCCAAGGAGGGTACTGTGGCGGCAACGCGGCGAACGTACGAGATTGTGCTCAGCAATATAGAAACGGACCTTCGCTCCGGTGCCATTAAACCCGGTGACCAGCTGCCCGGTGAGCGCGCACTGGCGCAGACATACGGTATTTCCAGGGCCTCTGTGCGCGAAGCCGTGCGCATTCTCGATGCCATGGGCGTGGTGCGCACATCATCCGGATCCGGCCCCAATTCGGGTGCCATTGTGGTGTCCAATCCCGCCGCCGGCCTTTCGTCCGCGTTCAGATACCATGTAGCCACACGCCATCTACCGGTCCGGGACATTGTGGAAACCCGTATCCTGCTGGAAACCTGGGTTGGCCGGGCTGCGGCCCAACAGGAGCGCGACGGCGCCGAATTGGACGGCGTGCGGGGGTTGCTCGCCGCCATGGATGACCCGGGTCTCGATCAGGAGATCTTCCACGTCTTGGATGCACAGTTCCACGTTGCCGTCGCCTCGCTGGCGGGCAACGCGGTGATTGAAACCATCATGGTCTCGCTGAGCCAATCCATCCGTGGCTATGTTAATGAGGCGGTGGACAAGGTCGTCGATTGGGAGGAGATCGCCGTGACCTTGCGCCACCAGCACCATGGCATACTGGACGCGATCAGCGACCACGACCCGGATGCCGCCGAGGTCCGGCTGCGCGAACACATCGAATGGTTCTATCACCGCACGCTTTCACCCGACCCCGGCACCCCTGCTTTTCCCGAGAAGTAACTGGTCACGGGCAGTGGACGGCCCCCGCCGGCGCCGTCCCGGACCACCGGGACGTCCGAACGCACGGACCGCTGCGCCTGTTGCGAAGGCCCACGGCGCGCCTGGCATTCTATTCGTCCCCCTACCTATTGCCATCGTTACCTATTGCCATCGTTGCCCTGCACGCGCACAATGTACGTGTCCGGTCGCGTCGCCCGGGAATCAGCGGTCTCAACCGTTGACAATCCCAGCCGCCGCGACGCTGAACCGGAAGTTTCCGGGATTTTCCCTCGGCTGTGCATTCCGCATCGGCAGCAGAGGGATGGCGGGGAGGGGAGACCGCTGTGAACCGCGTCTGGAGTCCCCGTCATGCCAGGATGGCAGCGGTCGCCGGCTGCGCTGCCATAGGGCTGGCGCTCGTGACCGCCTGCGCCCCGTCTGCGCCGCAGTCACCACCTCCGGCAAGTCCACCAGCGCAGGAGTCCGCCACTGGCCCGAGCGCATCGGCCCCCTCAGGGAGAACCGATCCGGGCGCCGTCGTAAATCCCACCGGCCCACCGGAAGCCGGAGCGCCACCGGCTGCAGGCAATGCCCTGGCGTGGGTTCCGCCGGGTCCTGCGGATCCGGCGGATGCGCCGCCTGATGGCTGGTACGCCCTCATGGAAGCGCACAGGTGCGACGAAATGGCCCCCAATGATGCGCTGGCGCGTGCAGCCCAGTCGATCTGCACCGCCGTCGATCCGCGGGCCTCTGCCGCGGACGTTTCGTCTGCTTGGGCGCAGGCGGTGGCCAGCTTCCGGGAGGCACAGCCGCCCGCGCCGACCGCGTGCTTGGAGGCGACCGCCTACTCGGTTGTCTCCAATCTGTTGGCCTACCACGTGGCGCACCCGAACAGCCCGGTGCTGCCCGCCGCGGGGTCAGGAACGGCATGCCCGCCCCAGCTGACCCGAGTCGACCCCGCGGCGGACGCCCAAGCAGGCACCAAGATACGGTTGATAGGCCACTTCGTGGAGCTTTCCGCGGTCCTCGTGGACGGGATAGCCGTCCAGTTCCGGAAGGTGTCGGAAAACAGGTTCGTGTTCACGGCGCCAGCGGCGCATTCCGGCCCCGCAACTGTTCGAGCCGTGGGTCCAGGTGGAACTACCATCGAGGGCAGCGCCGAATTCACCTATTTGGTGCCGATATCAGCGTCGCTTGTGCCGAGCGGCCCGGAGGTGACCGCCGCCCCGGAACCAGCCCCAGCCCCGGAACCGACCCCCGCCCCGGATCCGACCCCCGCCCCCACGGCGAGCCCCGCCCCGGATCCGACCCCCGCCCCGGATCCGACCCCCGCCCCCACGGCGACCCCCGGCTCCGATCCAGCCCCCGGTCCCCATCCAGCCCCCGCCCCGGAGCCGACCGCCGCCCCGGACGTGCCGACGTCGTCCGGCCCTCAGGCGCCGGGCCCAGCCGCGGCGGCCCCGGACGCAGGGCAGCAGCGAAGCTCCCCGGCTCCGTAAGTGCCACGGTGCGGGCATCTCCGGCCGGGAACGAAGTCGCTCCGGGGCAAAAAGCAATCTCTAAACTCTGGGCCACCTGCGCACACGCCGGGAGCACCGGTCCAGCCCCCGAAATCAGCAGCCCAACCCACCCAAATCATCGGTCGAGACCGCCGAGGTCACCGTGTTCCCGACAAGTCCGACCAACGGAACAATCCGGGTCCCGACAGGATCGGTCAACCGCACGACCTGTTTAGCACTCGACGACGTTCACCGCCAAGCCCCCCATGGCCGTCTCCTTATACTTCGTATTCATGTCCTTGCCCGTTTCGCGCATGGTCACAATGACCTCGTCCAAGGAGACGCGGTGCTGACCGTCGCCCCACAATGCCATCTTTGCGGCATTAATGGCTTTCGCGGCCGCAATGGCATTGCGTTCGATGCACGGCACCTGCACCAGTCCGCCGATTGGATCACAGGTGAGACCGAGGTTGTGCTCCATGGCGATTTCCGCCGCGTTCTCCACCTGCTCGGGCGTCCCGCCCATGACCTCGGCCAGGGCACCGGCGGCCATGGAGGAAGCCGATCCGACTTCGCCCTGACAACCGACTTCGGCACCTGAGATCGAGGCTTGTTCCTTGTAAAGGACTCCGATGGCGCCGGCGGTGAGCAGGAACCGGACGACGACGTCGTCCTTGGCTTCCGGCGCTGCGTCGCGCATGCCCTTCGTGTAGTGGGTGGCATAAAACATGACCGCCGGAATGATGCCGGCGGCGCCGTTGGTGGGTGCGGTGACCACGCGGCCACCGGAGGCGTTTTCCTCGTTCACGGCCAGTGCCACCAGATTCACCCACTCCTGCCAGTACTGAGGATCCCGATCTGTGTCTTCGAGCCGCAGCCGGGCATGCCAGTCCGGCGCACGACGGCGGACCTTGAGACCGCCGGGGAGCAGGCCGGTGCGCTGCAGGCTGGAATTCTTCGAATCTTCCATGACGTCGCGGATGTGCAGCAGACCGCTCCGGACTTCGGCCACGGAGCGGCTGACCATTTCGTTGGCCAGCATGACGGAGCTGATATCCAGCCCCGACGCGGCGCAGTGCCCCAGCAGACCGACGGCAGTGCGGAACGGGTACGGCAACTGCTCCTTGGAGGTTTCCAGCTCCGTCGCTGCCGATTCCTCCTCGCCCTCGCGGACAATGAAACCGCCGCCGACGGAGAAGAACGTCGCCTCCTGCAGGACGTCACCGGATGAGTCCGTGACCTGGAACTTCATCCCATTGGTATGCCGCGCCAGCACTGTCAGCGGATGCAGGATCATGTCCTCCACCCGATAGCTGATGGTCCTGGCGCCGCCGAGCTCCAGCTCGCCGCGGTCCGCAAAGAACGCCAGCCGGTCCTGGACTTCCTCCGGCAGGATCAGCTCCGGCTCCCGCCCTTCCAACCCGAGCAGCACGGCCGTCATGGTGCCGTGCCCCTTGCCCGTGGCCGCGAGCGAGCCGTACAGATCCACCCGCAGCCCCGCCACGTCATGCAAAATGCCACGGAATTTAAGTTCGGCGGCGAAAACGGCGGCCGCCCGCATCGGGCCAACCGTATGCGAACTGGAAGGCCCGATGCCGACCGAGAAGAGGTCGAAGACTCCTACTGCCATGACTGGTCCATTTCCGGAACTAGGGTGTACAAACGTGGATGACTGTCCGAACCGGCTATGCCAGTTCCGCAAGAGTTGGATACAGGGGGTGTGCAGCCGCCAGTGCGTGCACCCGGGCCGCCAAGGGCGCCAGATCATCCCCTGGTCCGGCGAGCAGCGCCTCGGCGATGATGTCCGAGACCTCGACGAAGGCTGTCTCGCCAAATCCGCGGGTCGCCAAGGCCGGCGTCCCGATCCGGAGCCCGGAGGTGACCATTGGCGGCCGCGGATCGAACGGGACAGCGTTCCGGTTCACGGTAATGTCAATTGCCGCCAGGCGGTCCTCTGCCTGCTGCCCGTTGAGGTCGTAATCGCGCAGATCCACCAGCACCAAGTGTACGTCTGTGCCACCGGAAATCACCGAGATTCCAGCGGCCGCAACATCCGGGCGGGTGAGCCGGTCCGCAAGAATTTTCGCTCCGGCCAGCACCCGTTCCTGTGGTTCCTTGAACTCCGGTGACGCCGCGATTTTGAAGGCGGCGGCCTTCCCGGCGATGACGTGTTCCAACGGGCCGCCCTGCTGACCGGGGAACACAGCGGAGTTGATCTTTTTGGCGAGATCCGCGTCATTGGTCAGGATGAAGCCACCGCGTGGACCGGCCAGGGTCTCGTGCGTCGTGGAAGTGGTGATGTGGGCGTGCGGCACCGGGCTCGGATGCAGCCCGGCTGCCACGAGACCGGCTAAATGCGCCATATCCACCATCAGATAGGCCCCCACCTCGTCCGCGATCCTGCGGAATGCCGCAAAGTCCAGCTGCCGGGCATAGGCGGACCAACCGGCCACAATCAGCTTCGGCCGGTGTTCCCTGGCCAGCCTTTCGACCTCCGCCATGTCCACGCGATGGTCGTCTTCGCGCACCTGGTACGGAATGACGTTGTAGAGCCGCCCGGAGAAGTTGATCCGCATACCGTGCGTGAGGTGCCCGCCGTGGGCCAGGTTCAGCCCCATGATGGTGTCTCCGGGCCTGATCAGCGCATGCATCACCGAGGCGTTTGCCTGGGCGCCGGAGTGCGGTTGGACATTCGCATAGGCGGCGCCGAACAGTGCCTTGAGCCGCTCGATGGCCAACTGCTCGATGGCGTCAACGTGTTCGCAGCCGCCGTAGTACCGCTTCCCCGGATAACCCTCGGCGTACTTATTGGTCAGGACCGAGCCCTGGGCCTGCATGACCGCCACGGCCGTGAGGTTTTCGGATGCGATCATTTCCAGGCCGTCGCGCTGGCGACTCAGTTCGTCGTCGATCTTTGCCGCCACTTCCGGGTCCACCGCACCGATGTCGCCGTCCAGCAGCGAGGCGCTGCGCACCGTCCCCGCGCTCACATCTCGCCTCCATTGGCCGCGGCGTAATCCTCGGCGCTCAACAGGGGCCCGTCCGCACTGACGCTTACCTTGAAAAGCCAGCCGACGCCGTACGGGTCGCTGTTGATCCGGGCGGGATCCGCGGCGACGGTGCTGTTGATTTCCGTGATCTCGCCGCTGACCGGGGCATACAGGTCGGAGACGGATTTGGTGGACTCAATTTCACCGCAGCTCTCGCCGGCAGTAATGATGGCGCCCACCTCTGGAAGGTCAACATAGACGATATCACCCAGGGCCTCCGTCGCCACGGCGGTCACGCCGACGGTGGCGGGACCGGATCCGTCCCGCCCCACCCATTCGTGTTCGGCGGAGTACTGCAGTTCGGGAACAACCTTGCTCATGATCTCTTCTCTCGGGAGAGTTGTGGGGTCTCGATAGCCCCGACCAGAGGGAGGCTATTCGACCAGTGGGACGCTATTTGACCAGGGGGCGGCTATTTGACGCGCTTGTAAAAGGGCAGTTCGACAATCGTGAACGGTTCCGGCCTGCCGCGCAGATCCACGCTCACTTCGGAGCCCCGTTCGGTATGTTCGACGTCAACATAGGCCAGCGCTACCGGGTAACCGAGTGTCGGGCTGGGCGCACCGGACGTCACCTCGCCGATCACGTTGCCGTCCAGCGTGACCGGATAGTGTGAGCGGCCGGCGCGCCGGCCCGTTCCCTGCAGACCCACCAGCCTGCGGCCCGTGGTCGTGCCGGCGCCGCTGGCCTTTTTGCCTTCCAAGGCGCTGCGTCCGACGAAGTCACCGGGCTTGGACAGCGCGACAATGGGCCCCAAACCGGCGGAGAACGGATCAATATCCAGGCTCAGCTCGTTGCCGTAGAGCGGCATGCCCGCCTCCAGCCGGAGCGAGTCGCGGCAGGCCAGCCCCGCCGGAACCAGCTTCTCCCCGCCGGCCGCCAACAGTGCGGTCCACAGCGCGGCTGCCTGCGCGTTAGGGATGTAGAGCTCGAAACCGTCTTCGCCGGTGTAACCGGTGCGGGCCAGCAGAACGTCCATGTCCTGGTCGCCGGCCTGAACAGTAATGCCGGTGCTGGCGTAGTACTTAAGGCTGCGCACCGCCTCGGCATCCGCTGCCGGGACCAGCGCCAGCAGGATCGCCTCGGCGTCCGGACCCTGGATGGCAATCAACGAGGTGGCGGCGGACTGGTCATCGACGACGACGTCGAATCCCGCGGCCCGCTGTGCCAGCGCCTCTGCCACCACCGGGGCATTGCCGGCATTGGGCACTACCAGATACTTTTCATCGGAGCGGCGGTAGCTGATCAGATCATCAATGATGCCGCCCTCGTCGTTGCAGATCAGCGAATACTTGGCCTTGCCATCCACGACGGCGGAGAGTTTTCCCACCAGTGCGAAGTCCAGGAACGCACCCGCATCCGGGCCGCTCACCCAGACCTCACCCATGTGGGACAGGTCAAAGAGACCCGCCGTGCGGCGAACCGCGTGGTGCTCGGCAAGTTCGCTGCTGTACTTCAGCGGCATCTGCCAGCCGCCGAAGTCGGTAAAGGAGGCGCCCAGCTTCTCATGCTCCGCATACAGGGCCGTGTACTGGGATTTCGTGGTTGTTGTCATGATCGTCACCGTTCTGTGGATGGCGCTGATTCTGTGGATGGCGCTGAGTTAATGGACGCTGGGTCAGCTGGCGGAGTCGGCGGAGCTGTCCTCGAAGGCTTCGGGGGGTGGGCAGGAGCAGATGAGGTTACGGTCGCCGTTGGCACCGTCGATCCGGCCCACCGGCGGGAAGTACTTGTCGGTCCGGAGCGAGGACAGCGGGAACGCCGCCTGCTCGCGGCTGTAGGGCCGGTCCCAACTGCTGGTGACGACGGCAGCTGCGGTGTGCGGAGCCCGTCGCAGCGGGCTTTCTTCGGCGCTGAAGTCGCCGTTTGCCACCTGGTCGATCTCACCCTTCACGGCGATCATCGCATCAATGAATCTGTCCATCTCGCCCAGGTCCTCCGACTCGGTCGGTTCCACCATCAGCGTCCCGGCCACGGGGAATGACAGCGTGGGTGCGTGGAAACCGTAGTCGATCAGTCGTTTCGCCACATCCTCCGCGCTGACACCGGTCCGTGCGGTCAGTTCGCGCAGGTCCAGGATGCATTCGTGGGCGACCAGGCCGCCGCTGCCGGTGTAGAGAATGGGGAAATGCTCGTTCAGCCGGGTCGCCACATAGTTGGCCGCCAGCAGCGCGGACTTGGTGGCCTCGGTCAGGCCTTCCCCGCCCATCAGCTTCACGTAGGCCCAGGAAATCGGGAGGACGCCCGCGGAACCGAAGCGCGAGGCCGAAATCGGCACGCCGGCAGCGGCCGATTCCGTCCCGCCGGCGCTGGCCGCGGCCACCGCATCGCCGGGCATGAACGGCGCCAGATGTGCCTTGGCCGCGACCGGTCCGACGCCGGGGCCGCCGCCGCCGTGCGGGATGCAGAAGGTCTTGTGCAGGTTCAGGTGCGAAACATCGCCGCCGAACAGGCCGGGCTTGGCCAGCCCGACCAGCGCATTGAGGTTGGCGCCGTCGATGTAGACCTGGCCGCCCGCTGCGTGGACGGAATCGCAGACCAGCCGGACGTCGTCGTCGTACACCCCGTGCGTGGACGGATAGGTGATCATGATCGCGGCCAGCTTGTCGCCGCTGGACTCGATCTTGGCCTGCAGGTCCGCGTGGTCGATGCTGCCGTCGGCCGCGGTGGCCACCACCACAACCTTCATCCCGGCCAGCACCGCGGAGGCGGCGTTGGTGCCGTGCGCGGAAGCGGGGATCAGGCAGATGGTGCGCTGCTCGTCGCCGCGGGACAGGTGGTAGCCGCGGATGGCGAGTAGGCCTGCGAGCTCGCCCTGTGAGCCGGCGTTCGGCTGGATGGAGACCTGGTCATAGCCGGTGATTTCCGCCAGCGACTGCTCCAGATCGCCGATCAGTTCCCGCCAGCCCTCGGTCTGCGAATCCGGCGCGAACGGATGGATCGAGGCGAATTCCGGCCAGGAAATGGATTCCATTTCCACCGTGGCGTTGAGCTTCATGGTGCACGAGCCCAGCGGGATCATGGTGCGGTCAAGGGCCAGGTCCCGGTCGCTGAGACGGCGCATGTAGCGCAGCAGCTGGGTTTCGGAACGGTGGCTGTGGAAGACCGAGTGGGTCAGGTAGCCGGAGGTACGGACGACGGCGGCGGGCAGCTCGAAACGGGTGCCTCCGGTGCCGCCGTCGGTTGCGGTGGCTCCTCCGGTTCCGGTGCCGCCGCCGGGTCCGCCGGTTCCGGTGGCTCCGGCGTCGGCCGGTGCGGCGCCGAACACCGCGGCGACCGCGGTGATGGTTTCGGCCGTCGTGGTTTCATCCGCCGAAATGCCGACCTGGTCCGCGTCGACGCGGCGCAGGTTGATGCCCTTGGCCTCGGCCGCGGCGATGATCTGCGCGGCCCTGCCCGGGACACGGACCGTGAGCGTATCGAAGAACGACGCGCTGGCCAGTTCGAGACCGGCGCCCGTCAGGGCGGCGGCCAGCGCGCGGGCGTGTCCGTGGGTCTGTTCGGCGATCGCCTTCAGCCCGTCCGGGCCATGGTAGACCGCGTACATGCTCGCCACGATGGCCAGCAGGGCCTGCGCCGTGCAGATGTTGGAGGTGGCCTTTTCGCGGCGGATGTGCTGCTCGCGCGTCTGAAGGGCCAAGCGGTAGGCCGGCAGACCGGCGTCGTCCTTGGATACACCGACGAGCCGGCCGGGCAACGAACGCTCCAGCCCGTGGCGCACCGCCATGTAGGCCGCATGCGGTCCGCCGTAAAACAGCGGCACGCCAAAGCGCTGGGCGGAGCCGACAGCGATATCGGCACCCTGCTCCCCCGGTGCAACGATCAGGGTCAGGGCCAGCAGGTCCGCGGCGACCGTCACCATGGCGCCGCGTTCCTTCGCCCTCGCGATCACCGGAGCGTGGTCGAAGACGCGGCCGGAGACGCCGGGCTGCTGCAGCACGATGCCGTTGATGGTCCCCTCGGGCAGGCCGGCGGACAGATCCGCTACTTCAACCTCGAAACCAAGAGCTTCGGCGCGGCCGCGCACAATGGCCAGCGTCTGCGGCAGCAGATCCGCGTCCAGCACGGTCTTGCCCTGACCGGCGCCCGGGGCCTTGTTGGCCCGGCGCATCAGCAGGACGGCCTCGGCGACCGCCGTGGCCTCATCGAGCAGCGAGGCATTGGCCACCGGGAGCGCGGTGAGGTCCGCAACCATCGTCTGGAAATTCAGCAGCGCTTCCAGCCGGCCCTGCGAAATTTCCGGCTGGTACGGCGTGTACGCGGTGTACCAAGCGGGGTCTTCGAGGATATTGCGCCGGATCACGGGCGGGGTGAACGTGTCGTAGTAGCCCTGGCCGATCATCTGCACCGCGGTCTTGTTTTTTTCGGCGAGCTTGCGGAGCGCGACGAGGGCCTCGGCCTCGGTCAGCGCCGGCTGCAGAAGCAGCGGGGCGGGCTGGCGGATGCTCGCCGGAAGAGCCGTGTCCACGAGTCCGTCGATGCTGTCGTAGCCGATGGCTTTGAGCATGGTGTCGACGTCGGACTGGCGGCGTGCGCCGATGTGCCGGTCGGCGAAACTGGTGCGCGAAGGCTGCACCGGAAGCGATGGGCGAGGGCTGGAAGACTGAACCGTCATGAGGAACTCCAAGTTTGGCCGACATCGCAAAGATGCCGGAGGGGCCGGGTTCCTCCCCGCTCTGTATTGGACCTGAGAGTTTCCGCGGACACGAGTCCGCTTGCACCGTCGGTGAGTCCGGGCTTTCGCCTGACTACTTTCCAGAGTTGCCTTGCCGCAGCGGTACAGGGGCCTGAGAGATTCCTGGGGAGGATTTGCTCCTACGGCGCCTGCACGGTGTTGCACCGGCAGGACTCTCCCGCCGCGGTTCAGAGGCTGTGAAATTATAGGTGATTCGGCTCACCAGCTTACCCCTGTTGGCGCGTCCGGCCAAAGCCGTGCGCGTTTGACATTACCTCGTGACAGACAACACACTGAAACCCAGGCAGCCGCGGCCAAAGCGGCACCATCCACTCCGGGCAAGCACCCGACCCCCGACTTTTCGCGCGCCTTATCCATCTCTTGAGAGAAGTTTCATGTCTGAAAGAACGACGGTTCAACCGCCGGTCCGCACCCCTGACCGGGCCGCGGAAGGACCGCACCTGACCCGCTCCTTGTCCAACCGGCACATCCAGCTGATAGCCATTGGCGGCGCCATCGGCACCGGCCTGTTCATGGGCTCGGGCAAGACGATCAGCCTCGCCGGCCCCTCGGTCATTTTCGTGTACATGATCATCGGCTTCATGCTCTTCTTTGTCATGCGGGCGATGGGGGAACTGCTGCTCTCCAACCTCAAATACAAATCCTTCAGCGACTTCGCCGCGGACCTGCTCGGACCCTGGGCCGGATTCTTCACGGGCTGGACCTACTGGTTCTGCTGGATCGTCACCGGGATTGCGGACATCATCGCCATCTCCGGCTACGTCCGCTTCTGGTGGTCCGGACTCCCGCTGTGGATTCCGGCGCTGGCCGCCATCGCGGTGCTGCTGGGACTGAACCTGCCGACGGTCAAGGCCTTCGGGGAGACCGAATTCTGGTTTGCCCTGGTCAAAATCGTCGCCATCGTCACGCTCATCATCGTCGGCCTGGTCATGGTCTTCACCGCCTTCCATGCACCCAACGGCGCGCAGGCAAGTTTCGCCAATCTGTACAACGACGGCGGCCTCTTCCCGACCGGGCCGATGGGCTTCGTGGCCGGTTTTCAGATCGCCGTCTTCGCCTTCGTGGGCATTGAACTCGTCGGTACCACCGCGGCGGAGGCCAAGGATCCAGAAAAGAACCTGCCCAAGGCCATCAACTCCATCCCCGTCCGCGTGATGCTCTTTTACGTGGTGGCCCTGATCGTCATCATTTCGGTGACCCCGTGGCGCGAAATCACCGCCGACAAGAGCCCCTTCGTAACGATGTTCAGCCTGGCAGGGCTGCTGATCGCCGCCGGGATGATCAACTTCGTGGTGCTGACCAGCGCCGCGTCGTCGGCGAACTCCGGCATTTACTCCACCTCGCGGATGGTCTTCGGGCTGGCGCAGGAAGGCAACGCGCCGCGGAAGTTCGGTAAACTCACCCGCAACCACGTGCCGGCCAACGCCCTGTTCTTCTCCTGCATGTTCCTGCTCGCCGCCGTCGTGCTGCTCTACGCAGGGTCGTCGATCATTGAGGCCTTCACCGTGGTCACCACCATCTCCGCGCTGCTCTTCATGTTCGTCTGGACCATCATCCTGGTCAGCTACCTCGTCTACCGCAAACGGCGCCCGCAGCTGCACGCGGCGTCGAAATTCAAGATGCCGGGCGGTGTGGCCATGTGCTACGTGGTGCTGGCGTTCTTCGTCTTCCTGCTCTGGGCGCTGACGCAGAAGCAGGACACGCTGCAGGCGCTGCTGGTGACGCCGATCTGGTTTGCCCTGCTCGGAATCGCCTGGGCCCTGGTCCGCCGCCGGCCCGGCCATAAGGCCCGCTATGCGCTCTTCCAGCAGGAGCTGCAGTCGGACAAGGACACCCTCGCCGACGCCCAGGCGCCCGGCGGGAACTGAGCCACGTCCACCGCCCCAACTGGTCAGCATTTGTGGCTCCAATGAGCGCTTATTGGAGCCACAAATCCTGGTTAGTTTGGGGTTTTTGGTGCTCGTTAGGACGCCGTGTTTTCCTAAAACGCTGTGTTTCCTAGGACCTGTGTTTCCTAGGACGCCGTGTTTTCCTTGCTGCGCAGCCAGCTCTCGATTTCCTCCAGGCTGCGGCCCTTCGTTTCGGGCACTAGCTTGACGGCGAAGAGCCAGCCCAGCGCACAGACCACCGCGTACAGCCAGAACACCGGCGACTTCCCCAAGCCGTTGAACAGGGAAAGGAACGTCAGCGAAACGACAAAGTTCATCCCCCAGTTGCACAGCAAGGTGGCGCTCATCGCCGAGCCTCGGATGCTCAGCGGGTACAGCTCCGATGGCAGGACAAAGACGACGACCCCGACGCTCACCGCGAAAGCGGCGATGTAGACGGCCACACAGATGATGGCGATCCAGCCCGCGGAGGCCGGCAGCGGATTCGGCAGCAGGACTAGCCCCAAAACCAGCAGGCTCACCGTCATGATCGCAAATCCAATCATCAGCAGCAGCCGACGGCCCACCCTGTCCACCAGCGACATGCCCACCAGCGTCATCACCACGTTAACGGCTCCCACTCCGGCGGTCGCCAGAATGGCCGCCGCGGGCCCCAACCCGGTGGCATTAAAGATGGTGGGGGCATAATAAATGACGGTGTTGATGCCGCTGGCCTGGCCGATTACTGATACCCCGATCCCGGCGATGAGCGCCGGGCGCACCCAGGGTTTGGCCAGGTCACGCAGCGTGGACTTGTGCTGTTCCGCGGATTTGGTCTGCTGGATATCCGCCAGCTCCACGGCCGCAATACGGGGTCCGCGCAGCCTCAGCAAAACCGCCTTGGCCTCCTCTATTCGACCTTTTTCCACGAGCCAGCGCGGCGTTTCCGGCAGGAACAGCATCCCGATGCCTAACGCGGCCGACGGAATCAGTGCCAGTCCGAACATCCAGCGCCAGCCGCCGTCGTACGCGAAGGCCGCATTCGTCAGGTAGGCAACCAGGATGCCGATGGTGATCATCAGCTGGTTGAAGGAGACCAGCTTGCCGCGCGTGGCCGGTGGTGCGGCCTCGGCAATGAACAGCGGCACCAGGACGGAGGCCGCACCTACGGCGATGCCGAGGATGACGCGCGCGGTGATGAGCGTTCCCACGCTCGGAGCAAGCGCCGCTACGACGGCGCCGATGGCGAAGATCGTTGCTGCCCCGGTGATGGATAAACGCCGACCGATTTTGTCCGCCAGCGGCCCGCAGGCGATGGCGCCTGCCATGGCGCCGATCAGCAGCGAGCTCACCACGACGCCCTCGGAGAGTGGATCCAGGTGGAATTCGTCGCCGATGAACAGCAGCGCCCCGGAAATGACACCGGTGTCGTAGCCGAAGAGCAGGCCACCCAAGGCCGCAATGATACTGACCGCGTAGACCAGCGCGCGGGATCCCTCCTTGCCTGCAGGTTGTTGATGGGCTTGCTGCGTGCTCATGTGAAAACTCCTTCCCTCGATGCCGCTCGGGTGTTCGCGTTTCACTCTATCCCCGGGGCACTGACACCGGCTGGAGAGATCCGCTACCGGGGCCGGATCCCCACCCGGTCCGACATCCTGTTCGGCCAGGCCCGCGCCGACGTTCTCGAATCGGCCTCGAATCGGCGCTGCACCCACTGAAGAAAATCAGCCCGGGCGGGGTAATTAGGGTTCGCTAGCGATCCAGCGACCAAATCCACCGAAACAAATATTGTATGCAGGATTGAGCAGTTCGATTAACCACGTCTTGAAGCGGTTGTCCGCCCAGATCTGGTTATGGGCCCGACCGTGACCGGCGCATGACGCTTGAAGTGATGGCCACCATCTGCCCGCCGGCTGACATTCTCATCTTCCACGTCTTGGAGGCCCCGCGAAAGATCATTGACATAGCTGAAAGGGGAACGGGCGAATGAACACCCAAAATGGCAGGGGCGACGAGGGGCAGGTACGGAAAATCAGGCCCGGTACCACGCCGTTGTTACTTGGGCTGAAACAGCCGAGATCGGACCCGACGCGCGAATATCCAAGACCCGCGGTGACGGGGCAGGGCTGGCCCTGTTGGAAGCCGCTCTTGGGTCTTCTGCCGCGGTAAAACGCGCTGTCGGCAAACCGTCGATAAGCAAGGAAGGCACCCCCCCTCGCGGTCCATCAGGCTTCCGAAAGAACTTGACGCCCAACTCCTCGCCCGCTCCGCAGAGGAGCGGCGCAAGCCGAGCGAAATCGTGCGGGTTGCGCTGCAGGAATATCTGAGCCCCGCCTCAAAGCCATATCACGGGGCTGTAGCTGGGACAGGGGTGTCCTCCCCGTCCCGGGGAAACAGGCTGACGTCACCAGGTTGTCGGCACTGAGCATTGCATCTTGAACGATGGCAGGAGCAGAGTTGCTACATGTTCCTCGATCGCAGCCGGCGTCCGTCCGATGCTCCGGAGCCGCCGACACCGGATGAAATTGCCGCTGGTTTTGCCGTGCCGTTGCTGACGCTCGCCGCCCAGGACTCAGTCGAGGAAGCGAGCGCCGGCATATCATCTCAAACGCAGGATCATCAACCGGTGATGGAAGCAGCAACGCTGTCATATACGTTGTGGCGTAACCCGTCCGATCGCGACGATCCCGCCAACCTCGTGGACCTTACTGAGGAGATGCGGGCAGCCCTCGACGCGGAGCCGCCGTGGCCGCTGCCGGAGTGGATCAGCCGGTGGCGTGCCAGGATGTGTTACCCGCTGCTGTGGGATGCAGTGCGCACGACTCACATCAGCGAAGTCCAGGGGCATGACGGATACACCCGGCACACTCCGGAGCTGGCGTTGGTCGAACACATCAACTACATCGTGAGAAACACGTACCGTGACGTACGCGTCCACGGCGGGTTTCCCGGCGAACTCATCGATCCGGCGTCCGAGGACAGTATTGAGCACGGCTATCCGGTTTCCGTCGGTGGTGCGGATGTCGTGGGCCTGCGGGTCGACTCGGATCCCCACGTGCTCGGATTGGCCGCCGACCTTGACGGTCGGCTGCTAACCGCCGTCATCGGGCGTGAGTACCTGCCCTACCTGCGGCTCGCGTTCGCCACCCGACCATCACCGGCACGGCCGTGAACATCTGGCCGACGGGCGTGGGGAGACAACGCACCATGAAAACGAGCAGATGAGCACCCTTGAACGAGCCGCAGGGTCCCGGATCAGCCGCATCCGGAGGGCCCTGACCCTCCGAGAGTGGGGTTCGATCGCCTCGATGGCGGGGTTCGTGGCACTCCTGCACCTGGTGGGTTGGGGGGTGCTGGCCGGCATTGTGGAACCGGCACATCGACAGACGGGTCAGGCGGGGGTTTTCGGGCTGGGGCTGGGGGTCACCGCTTATACCTTGGGCCTGCGGCATGCCTTCGACGCTGATCATATTGCCGCCATTGACAACACCACGCGCAAGCTGATGAACGACGGGAAGAGGCCACTTTCCGTGGGGTTCTGGTTTTCCCTGGGCCATTCGAGCATAGTCTTCGGACTGTGCTTCCTGCTGGCTCTGGGCATGCATACCTTGGCCGGTCAGGTGGACGCCGATTCCTCTACCCTGCACACGGTGCTTGGACTCATCGGGACCGGTGTCTCCGGGATCTTTCTTTACATCATCGGGATCATCAACCTGGTGATCCTGCTGGGCATCGTGAAAATCTTCCGCCGTATGCGGCAGGGCCAGTTCGATGAGCCGGCGCTGGAACACCAGCTCAACAATCGAGGCCTAATGAACCGGCTGTTCGGCGGCGTGAACCGGCTCGTCACCCGGCCCTGGCAAATGTACGTCGTCGGTCTGTTGTTCGGTCTGGGTTTCGATACGGCCACGGAAGTTTCCCTGCTGGTGCTGGCCGGCGGTGCGGCAGCGCTTTCGCTGCCCTGGTACGCCATTCTGACCCTGCCGGTTCTCTTCGCTGCCGGAATGAGCCTCTTGGATGCGCTGGACGGGTGCTTCATGAACTTTGCCTATGGTTGGGCGTTCTCGAAACCCGTCCGCAAGATCTACTACAACCTCGTCATCACCGGGCTTTCCGTTGCCGTAGCGCTGATTATCGGGTCGATCGAGCTCATCTCCATTCTGGTCGACAGAACCGGGATCCACTCCGGACCGCTGGCGGCTATCGGGGGGCTGGATCTGAACAACGTCGGCTACGCCATCGTGGCGATTTTTGTGCTGGCCTGGATCATCGCCGTCGGCACTTGGAAGTTCGGTCGGATCGAAGATAAGTGGACCGCAGCGCTGCGGCGTCCAACCCCGCCCGACGTCGACTCCTGACGGCGCACCCTTCCGTACCGCACTCGGGTGTGCTCCGTAGCACACCCGAGTGCACTGCACAGACCGCCGGATCAGAGTGCGCTGCACAGGCCGCCGGAACCTATTGCGGTTCGGAACCTATTGCGGTTAACGGCCCATGAGCCTACATTGTTGTCACGAGGTGGCAAAGCCCATGCACGAACTCTCCATTACCCAAAGCCTGGTTGACGCGGTGCTCGACTGCACCGGCGATCGCACTGTCACCGGCGTGAACCTGCGAATCGGGCGGCTCAGCGGAGTTCTGCCGGATGCCCTGCGGTTCTGCTTCCAGCTGCTGGCCGAGGGAACCCCGCTGGCCGGGGCGGATCTGCGAATCGATGAGCCAGCGGGCCGGGCCACCTGTCACACGTGCCGGCAGAGTTTCATTCTCCCGGATACGATCCCGCTGTGCACCTGTGGCAGCGCCGACGTTGAAATTACGGGCGGCCGCGAGCTGATGCTTGCTTCCGTGGAAGTGGGGTAAAAATGTGCGCTACCTGCGGTTGCAGCGACGACGTCGGAGTCCGGGTGTCAACCGGGGACGGCAGCGGTGCGTCCCCGGAACCGGTTCTCGATCACCAGCATCTGCACGACGGCGGCCGGCAGCATCCGCACGACCACGCGCACGATGGTGGCCACGATCACGTGCACGAGAGTGGGCAGGCGCACAGCCATGCTCCGGTGGCCACGATCGCGCTGGAGCAAAGCCTGCTCGCCAAGAACGATCTGCTGGCGGCGCGGAACCGGGGCTGGCTGGAGGGACGCGGCATCCAGGCATTCAATGTGATGAGTTCCCCCGGAGCGGGCAAGACAACCCTGCTGGTGCGCACCATTGAAGAACTGGGAAGCAGGCTTAACATCGCCGTCATCGAAGGCGACCAGGAGACGTCGCTGGACGCCGACCGCATCCGCACCGCCGGGCGTCCGGCCGTTCAGATTAACACCGGAGCCGGCTGCCATCTGGACGCCGATATGCTCCGACGGGGGCTCGACGCGTTGAATCCGGAGCAGGGATCAACGCTCTTCATTGAAAATGTCGGAAATTTGGTCTGTCCGGCGCTTTTTGATCTCGGCGAAACAGCCAAAGTAGTAATTATTTCCGTCACGGAGGGTGATGATAAGCCGCAAAAGTATCCGCACATGTTTATGGCAGCAGATCTCGTGATTATCAATAAGTCGGATCTACTGCCTTATGTTGAATTCGACGTGGATCAATGCCTCCGCCAGGCACGGCAACTGAATCCACGCGTCGAGATGCTCTCCGTTTCCGCCACGACGGGCGTAGGCCTGGACGGTTGGTACGACTGGCTGATGAAAAATGCTAATGCTCCGGCGGTGCGCGCGGGCGCCGCTACTCTACCGGATGGCGTCCGTGTCTGAGGTGCAGACATACGCATAATGGGCCCGGCTCGGATGAGCAGGACTCTCAAAGGAGGCAACGATGCCTACAGAAGCTTCGATTAAGGCCGAAGAAGCGCTTATACATGTTTTGTGGATCAATGCAGGGCTCAGCTGCGATGGCGACTCGGTGGCACTGACCGCGGCAACGCAGCCCAGCGTGGAGGAAATCGCTCTCGGTGCCCTGCCCGGCCTGCCGAAGATTGCCATGCACTGGCCGCTCATTGATTTCGAATGCGGCCCGCAGGAGGGCGCTGATGACTTCCTTGAGTGGTTCCGCAAGGCGGACCGAGGGGAATTGGAGCCTTTTGTCCTCGTTGTAGAGGGTTCCATTCCCAACGAGAAACTGCACGACGTGGGCGGATACTGGTCCGGATTCGGAAATGATCTGGAAACCGGACAACCCATCACGACAAGCGAGTGGCTGGACCGCCTCGCGCCGAAGGCAACTGCGATTATTGCCGCCGGTACGTGCGCTGCCTACGGCGGGATCCATGCCATGGCAGGTAACCCCACCGGCGCGATGGGCGTTCCCGATTACCTCGGTTACGACTGGAAATCCAAGGCCGGGATACCGATTGTCTGTGTTCCGGGATGCCCGATCCAGCCGGACAATCTCTCCGAAACCATCACCTATCTGCTCTATCAGGCGACCGGACAGGCACCGATGATCCCCTTGGACGACGCGCTGCGGCCGACGTGGCTATTCGGCCGGACCGTGCACGAGGGGTGTGACCGGGCGGGGTACTACGAGCAGGGTGATTTTGCCACCGAATACGGCTCCCCGAAGTGCATTGTGAAGCTGGGCTGTTGGGGCCCGGTGGTTAAATGCAATGTTCCCAAACGCGGCTGGATGAATGGAATTGGGGGGTGTCCGAACGTCGGCGGCATCTGCATAGGCTGCACCATGCCAGGTTTCCCGGATAAGTTCATGCCGTTCATGGACGAGCCTCCTGGCGGCATTCTCTCAACCAACGCCGTGCGGCCGTACGGCGCTGCCGTCCGGACTCTGCGGCACATCACCATGAACACCCTTGATAAGGAACCACGCTGGCGCAGGACCGGCCGCGAACTGCTTACAGGCGCCACCCGTACCTGGTAAGAACGGCATGAGAAAGAGGCAGAGGCAATGACCTCCACGATTCCATTACCCGCACAGGGCAGCACCGCAGACGACTCACTGGTGGAGATGGCTTGGGACCCCATCACGCGGATCGTGGGCAGCCTTGGCATTTATACCAAAATCGATTTCAAAAACAAGGAAGTCGTGGAGTGCCACAGCACCTCATCGATCTTCCGCGGCTACTCGATCTTTATGCGCGGCAAGGATCCGCGGGACGCGCACTTCATCACCAGCCGGATCTGCGGGATCTGCGGGGACAATCACGCCACGTGCTCCTGCTACGCGCAAAACATGGCCTATGGGGTAAAGCCCCCACATCTTGGCGAATGGATCGTCAATTTGGGCGAAGCCGCGGAGTACATGTTCGATCATAATATCTTCCAGGAGAACCTGGTCGGCGTGGACTACTGCGAAAAAATGGTCTCCGAAACCAACCCGGGTGTGCTGGCCAAGGCGGAAAACACCCGCGCCCCGCATGAAGGCGAACACGGCTATCGGACCATCGCGGACATCATGCGCTCGCTGAATCCATTTACCGGCGAGTTTTACCGCGAGGCGCTGCAGGTCAGCAGGCTCACCCGGGAAATGTTCTGCCTCATGGAGGGTCGCCACGTACACCCCTCCACGCTCTATCCGGGCGGAGTCGGCACCGTCGCCACGATCCAGCTGATGACGGACTACATCACCCGGTTGATGCGCTACGTGGAATTCATGAAGAAGGTCGTACCCATGCACGACGACCTCTTCAATTTCTTCTACGACGCGCTTCCCGGCTATGAGCAGGTCGGGCTGCGGCGGACGCTGCTGGGGTGTTGGGGCTCCTTCCAGGACCCGGAATTCTGCAACTTCGCCTACAAGGACATGACAGACTGGGGCCGGAAGATGTTCGTCACCCCGGGCGTCGTCGTCGACGGAAAACTGGTCACCACGGATCTCGTGCGGATCAACCTCGGCATCCGGATCATGCTTGGCTCCTCCTACTATGAGGACTGGAATGACCAGGAAATGTTCGTCAAGAATGATCCGCTGGGCAACCCGGTGGACCGGCGTCATCCGTGGAACCAGCACACCAACCCGCTCCCGCAAAAGCGGGATCTGGAGGACAAGTACAGCTGGGTGATGTCGCCGCGCTGGTTCGACGGGCAAGGCAATCTGGCGCTGGATACCGGTGGTGGCCCGCTCGCACGGCTCTGGTCAACGGCGCTGGCGGGGCTGGTCGATATCGGCTACATCAAATCCACCGGACACAGCGTGGAGATCAACCTGCCGAAAACGGCGCTCAAGGGACCCGTGTCCCTCGAATGGAAGATCCCGCAATGGAGCAACACACTCGAGCGCAACCGGGCCCGCACCTATTTCCAGGCGTATGCCGCGGCAGCTGCCCTGCATTTCGCAGAAAAGGCGCTCGAGGAAGTCCGTGCCGGGCGGACCAAGACGTGGGAATCGTTTGAGGTCCCGGACGAGGCTGTCAGCTGCGGCTTCACCGAAGCGGTCCGCGGCGTTCTTTCGCACCACATGGTGATCCGCGACGGAAAGATCGCCAATTACCATCCTTATCCGCCGACACCGTGGAACGCCAGTCCGCGTGATGCCTCCGGAACCCCGGGGCCCTATGAAGACGCGGTGCAGGGTCAGCCCATCTTTGAAGAAAACGATCGGGAGAATTTCAAGGGGATCGACATCATGCGCACGGTCCGTAGCTTCGACCCTTGCCTGCCCTGCGGCGTGCACATGTATTTGGGCGAGGGTAAATCCTTGGATATGCTGCACTCCCCCACGCAGTCCCTCACCGGGGAATGACTTGCCATGAACGCGCAGAACGGTTTGCTGGAGCCAAGTGAAGCCGTAGCTCCTGCGGCCGCCGCACCGTGGGCCGCGGCGCCGGTGCCTGCGGCCCGGTCCGGCGGGGACCAGCTGCGGAACTCTGGCGAACGGATCGGAACGCTGTTGGACGCCCTGTCCTCCGGTGGTTCGGTGGCCCGCGAGCGCGCCGAGGAACTGGTCCGGCAAGTTACGGATCTCTACGGCGCCGGGCTGGAACGCGTGCTGGACGTCATTTCGGCCCGGGGAGGCGAAACGGACGGCACACTGGAGGCCCTGATCAAAGACGAGCTGATCTCAGGTCTGCTGCTGGTCCACGGTCTGCATCCACAGGACTTGCCAACCAGAGTCGCCGCGGCGCTGGATAGTGTCCGGCCGTACCTTGGATCCCATGGGGGCGACGTGGAGCTGCTGGGCATCAGCGCGGACGGGGTGGTGAGCCTCCGCCTGCTGGGGAGCTGCCACGGCTGCCCGTCCTCGTCCGTGACACTCAAGCTTGCTGTCGAGGATGCCATTGAAACGGCGGCCCCCGAAGTGACATCGATCCAGGTGGCGGAGGAGGAGTCCGCCCAGTCCCCTGCGGTCATTCCGGTGAATGCGCTGCGGATGCGCCTGGATCAACAGGCAGAAAAGGATCTACAGGCCGGACGGTCCGTTCCGGGTCCAGCAGGTGGTTCATGGGAGGCGGCGGCGGAGCTTGCCGGACTGCAGGCCGGCGAGGTGGCCGGCTTCCTGATCGGTGGAGCCCAGGTGCTGGCCTGCCGGATCGGCGAGGATATTTTCGCTTACTTGGACTACTGCCCACGGTGCACGAAGTCCATGGCCGGGGCGTCGTTGCAGCGCGCCCTTGCAGCCCCCACCGGCGGCGGGCTGCTGCGCTGCCCCACCTGCCGGGCCCATTTTGATGTCCGGATGGCCGGTGCCTGTCTGGAAGACAAGGCAATGCATCTGGATCCCCTACCGCTGCTCGTTCGCGGCGGCGTTACCTCCGTGGCCATCCCTGCCAGGACGGCTTCGTGAACACCGGAACAGGCAGCATCGCAGCTGCAGGGCCGGTTGCCATGCTCCGGCGCATCGCTGTCAGTCGTCCAGCCGCCACCGCTGGCGAGCGCTGTGAGATGTGCGCCGAGCCTCTTGCGGAAAAACACCAGCACGTGGTGGACGTGGACAGCCGCGCACTGATGTGCACTTGCCGCCCGTGCTACCTGCTCTTCACCGATGCGACGGCGCACCTGCGTTACCGTTCGGTGCCCGAGCGTTACCTTTCCTTCCCCGGCTTTGAACTGGGAAGCGGCGGGTGGGATGAACTTGAGATTCCCGTTGGCTTGGCATTCTTCTTCACCAATTCCCGGATGGGGCGGACCGTTGCATTTTATCCTGGCCCCGCCGGTGCCACCGAGTCAGAGTTGCCGCTGGGGGCCTGGGACCCGGTGCTGGCCAGCAACCCTGCCGTTGCCGTTGCCGTGCCGGACACGGAGGCTTTGCTGATCCGTGCTCCCGGACCGGAGCGCCTGAAGGCCGATTGCCATCTCGTGCCGATTGATGCCTGCTATGAACTGGTCGGCCAACTGCGCAAGGTCTGGCGGGGCTTCGACGGCGGCCAAGACGCGCGTGCCCAGCTCACCGCGTTCTTTGAGCGTGTGAACAACCGCAGCAGACCTTATCCCGGCACTTTCTCCGGATCGGTCCACGCCGGAAGCGGGCCCCGGCCATGACGGACCTTGGCTTCAGTGTTCTGGACATTATCCCGGAACGCTATGCCGCCTCCCCCCAGTTGACCGCCCGGCTGTTCCTGACCGAATCCACCGGGGCGGCAATCCATGCTATAGCGCTGCGCTGCCAGGTGCGGATTCAGCCGCAGCGCAGGGGCTACACCCCGGAGGAGGAAGCCGGTCTGCTGGATCTTTTCGGAACCCGCGTGCGCTGGCCTTCGACGCTGAAGCCCTTCCTTTGGATGCAGTGCAGCACCATGGTGCAGGGTTTCACCGGACAGGCCGAGGTGGATCTGGCACTTCCATGTACGTTCGACTTCGAGGTCGCGGCGGCGAAGTACCTGCATGCGCTCCGCGAGCGCACCATCCCCGTGGAACTGCTGTTCTCGGGAACGATCTTCACCAAGGGAGTCACGGGGTTCGGCGTCGAACAGGTCCCATGGGACCGCGAGGCGTCGTTCCAACTGCCGGTCTCTACCTGGACTGAACTGATGGACCAACATTTTCCCAACAGCGGCTGGATCCGGCTTGACCGGGATGTACTTAAAGCGCTGGCGCATTACAAATCAAGCCTCGGGCTTACCACGTGGGAAGCCGCTGTTGAAGGGCTATTGGCGGCGGCCGGTGATTCGGTCCGATGATGAATCCAAGTCTTAGCCTGGCCAGGGCCATCGCGGACGCAGTCCTTTACGAGGGGTACCTCCTCTATCCCTACCGTGCCTCCTCACAGAAAAACCAGTCACGCTGGCAGTTCGGCATCCTGGGCCCTCCCGGCGCGGCCGCCGCCGGGGCAGGCGAAGAATCAACCATGTTCGCGGATGCCCTGCTGCGTGCCGGCCGGCACGCCCGGTTGGAGGTGCATCTGCGCTTCCTACAGTTGCAGTCCCGGACGTGCGAAAAGTTCGACGACGGGACGTTCACGCCGGTGTCGGAGCTCAGCATCGGTGCGGCCCGCTGGCTGACGTGGGACGAGGCGACCGAACAGGAGATGATGCTGGGTCCGTTCGCGCTCGATCAACTGGCCGGCGGATTGACTGTGCCGGTTCAGATTTCCGGTGCCGAAGAAGTGGAGACGCTCCAGGATGCGGCCGGTGCGGTGGCAGGACGACTGGTACGCCGACGGCTGCCGCTTCAGTGCGAGGTCGGGCTCGGCACGACCGCAGTAGGCGGTACCGCACTCGGCGGTACCGGCGGCGGTGAAGGAACCGGCGGCGGAGAATCCTCAACCGCTGGCTTGCTGCGTCTTCGGGTGAGTGCTGAAAACACGGCAGGGGGCCGGACAGTAAAAAAGCCGGAAGCAATCGCTCTGTCCTTCATCGGAACGCACCTGCTGCTGAGCCTGCACGATGCAGACTTCATTTCGCTGCTGGACCCGCCGGAGGACGCGCGGGCCGCGGCGGCGTCCTGCTCGCAGCACCGCGGCTGGCCTGTCCTGGCCGGCCCCGAGGGGCAAAGCGACGTCCTGCTGATCTCCCCCATCATTCTTTATGACCATCCCGCCGTGGCTCCGGAAAGCTCGGTGGCGCTCTACGATTCAACCGAAATCGACGAGATCCTTACGCTGCGCGTACTGACGCTCACCGAGGATGAAAAGGCCGAAGCCAGGGCAACGGATCCGCGGGCTGCGGCCATCATCGACCGCTGCGAGGCGATGACCGATGTTCAACTGCAGGCTCTGCACGGCATCCTGCGCAGTCCCCATGCGGAAGAAGAGCTTGGTGCCGGTCCCGGAAGCGGCGCCGGACTCCTTGGCGCCCCCCGGGATGGTACTGACCTTGCCGCTGCCTTCCCGGTGCTGACCGACGATCCTCTGGCGGGCCCCCCGTGGTGGGACCCGGCGGCCGATTCCAGCGTCAGACCGGAAGCCGACGCCGTCGTCATTAACGGGGTGGCCGTCGCCAGGGGCAGTCGCGTTGTGGTCCGGCCCAACCGCCGGGCCGACGCGCAGGACCTGTTCTCTGCCGGACAGACGGCGCGCGTGACCGGCGTTCATTTTGACGTCGACGGCGGCACGCATGTCGCCGTCGTGATTGAAGCGGATCCGGCCGCGGAACTGCAGGAGTGGTACGGAAGATACCTCTATTTCTCGCCGGACGAGCTGGAGCCTCTCGATCCGGTACCCGCGATGAATGACGGAAAGGGAACCTGACATGAGAAGCCTTGGAAAAATGTCCGCTGTGTTGTTGGCACTGACAGCCCTGACAGGAATCGCGGTGATGGTGCGTTCGATCCCGGACATTGTCCGCTACGTGAAAATCAGCCGGATGTGAGCGGCGTCGATGCCGTCGGCCCGGGAGTCAGCAGCGCCGGGCCGGCGGGTGACCGTGTGATGGCGGGTGACTCTGTACCCGTGCCCGCAGGTGACGGTGCGATTGCCCCTGCCTGCATTCTCGTGGCCGGAGTAGGCAACATGTTCCAGCGTGATGACGGGTTCGGCCCGGAGGTTGTGCGCCGGATGGGCGCAGATACCGGCATGGCGAGTCCGGGCGTCCGCGCGGTGGACTACGGCATCCGCGGAATGCATCTGGCCTATGACCTGTTGGATGGCGTGGACGCCCTGATCCTGGTCGATGCCGTCCCGCCGCTGACAGGCTACAGCGGAAACGGAACAGGGGGCTCCCGCCGGGTGCCGGCGAAGCCCGGAGCCATCCGCGTTCTGCAGGTCCGGCCCGAGGATCTTCACGGCGATTACAGCACGGATCATGGCCGCAGCGGGCCACCGGCCTTAGACCCGCATGGCATGGACCCGGCGGCCGTGCTGGGCAGGATGAAATCCCTGGGCGGCGACTTTCCTCTGACGTTCGTCGTGGGATGCGTGCCCGGTGACCTGGCTGAAGGAATCGGCTTATCCGAATCGGTGGAAGCCGCCATACCCGACGCGCTGGGTGAGATTCGGCAGCTCATCAATGAAATCACTGAACGTATTCCAGCGGTAAGGAGAAACGGATCATGTGCTTGGGAATCCCTGGCCAGGTGATTGAACTGCTGGCCGGCTATGGCGACCAACTGGCGCTGGTGGACGTTGCCGGTGTACGGCGAAAGATCAACATTGGTCTGCTGGACGAGGGGCCCCTGGAAGCGGGGACGTGGGTGATTATCCACATGGGATTCGCCTTGGAACGTGTAGATGCGGCCGGAGCCGAGCAGGCGATGGGCGGCCTGAAGCTCATGGGTTCCGGCGTGGATGAAGACGCGACCGCTGGCTAGAACCGGGCGCTCCGCGATGGGGCGTTAGCGTTCCAGCGCTACGGCAGTGCCGCGGTGTTCGACGCCGACGTTGGCTATCTTCAAGTGCCTGGTTGTAAAGTGCTGCAGCCGCTGCAGCTGCAGGGGTGTGAGACGGTCGCACACCCAATCCCAATGCAGCGATACCGCGTCACCCACGGCAAGATCGGCCACAAAGCCTGCCCCCGCGACGGCGTGCTTGGCCGTCTCCACGATTGCCGGGCCAAGACTTAACACCGCTCCGTCCCAGACCAGGGGCTGCGAGCGCACCACAGCCTCATCCGCGGTCACGGCCAGCACTTCACCCCAGCGGATGCGGCACTGGTCCAGCACATTCAGCGCCGTCGGGTATCTGCGGTCGTCGCGGAGCAGCCCGAGCCACGGATATATCTCGAAGACATGGAAGCTGTGGTGCGGAACCCCGCCGGCGAGTACTCCCTCGACCAGATGCGGGAACTGCATTCCCGTCCGCGCGCGGAAGCGGTCCTCCATCGAGTTGCCGATATTCGTCACGCCGACGGTGTCCAGCAGTCTGTTGCCCACCCAATAGGCCTCCACCACCCGGTAATCGAGCGGATCGGCGATTTTGGTGGCCCCGGCAATCAGCTCAAGATACGGCCATGCGCCGGCGAAGCCTTTTGCCAGCTCCTTGAGTCCGCGGTCCGTCACCCCGGATTGACCGTAATGCAGCAGTGCGTCGCTGTCTTCCGGGCCGCAGCTGCCCCGGGAATTGGGCGGATAGGCGTAACGGACAAACAACTGGGCACCGTTAATAACCATGATTCGGCCTCGTTCAGCAAAAGGTAATTTTGACGCTAGCACCACCCACCGCCGGCTACAAGGACCAGGATTTGATCCCTCGCAGCAGGTGACGTCCCGGCATTAATTCCCGGCGCCGGACGTTCGCTGCACTGGCTGCCCGAAGCCACTGGGACAGGACACCGGCAGGCCGACGCTGTCATTGACAGCCCTGTCGTTCGGGCGGATGCTGTGAGCAATTGAAAAAATGCATACTTTGCTGATCTTTACCGTAAGGAGGCCAGCCCGTGAGCAGCCCTGACATGAGCCGTCGCTCGGCTCTGTCCACCATTTTGGTCGCCGGCGGTGCGGCGGCCCTCGCCTCCTGCGGGCAACCAAAAACGGAACCTGCCGTCACGCCGCGCGCCGCCGTCAGCGCCCAGCAGCCGATCGTTGTAACTGACCAGCGCGGTAAGACGCTGACCTTCGACAAACCTGTCACCCTGGTCGTGACGATTCCCATGCCCGCCGCCTCGCTGCTCGTCGCCGTCGACCAAAGCGCAGACCATCTGGCCGCCATGCACAACGCCTCCTGGCTCGCCATGCGGGACGGCATTATGGGCAAGCTGTTCCCCGACGCCCTGAAGATCCCACACGACGTCGCCGCCAATGACTTCACCCCCAACGTGGAGAGCATCCGGGCGCTGAATCCGGACGTCGTGGTGCAGTGGAGCGATTCGCAGTTCACGGAACCGCTCGAAAACGCGGGGCTGAAGGTCCTGGGTCTGACCAATACGGGCAAGCAGGAGGACGTGGATGCCTGGACTGCGATGTTTGCCGCGATGCTGGGCAAACCGGACCGCGCCGCGCAGATCAAGGCCCGCAGCGACCGGACGCGGACGAATATCATGGCGCTGACCGCCAGCCGTTCCCGAAAGGGACCGAGCATCCTCTACTTCAATCGGTTTACCGGCGGCCTCAAGGTGGCGGGAAATGCCAGCTACAACGACTTCTATATCAAGCTGGTGGGCGGAACGAATCCCGCGTCCGGCGACCAGGGTACCAAGGGTTCCGGCATGGTCGGGGTGGACGTAGAACAGGTCCTGGCGTGGGACCCGGAGGTCCTCCTGCTGGGCAATTTCGACGACGCCTTGCCCGCTGACATCACCTCGGACCCGGTTTGGAAGGACGTCTCAGCGGTGCGCGATCGACGCGTCTACAAAGTCCCCCTGGGCGGTTACCGCTGGGACCCTCCCGGGCAGGAATCGCCGCTGATGTGGCGCTGGCTGGCGGACATCGCTTTCCCGGATCAGACGGTCTCTCCACTGCGCAGCACGATCATGGACGACTACAAGCTCCTCTACGGCCGTGAGCCAAGCTCTGCGGACATCGACACTATGCTGTGGACGTCGGTGAACGGTCAGTCAGCCAACTACCGGCAGTTCAATGGCGCATGAGGTCCGGGAGCACCGGCGGGTGGGGCTAGGGAACCCCCGACGTTTCCGCTCTCCGAAAGCCTTCGGCCCGGTGACGGGCACCGCCGTCCTGTTGCTCGGCGTTGCTTTACTGGCCTTGGCCATGGGCCGTTACACCGTCCCGTTCTGGCACGTGGTGCAGGCACTCCTCTCCCATGTGCTGCCGTTGGACAGCTCCGCGACCAGTTCCGAGGCAAGTGTGGTGCTGCTGGTACGCCTCCCCCGGGTCATGCTGGCGCTGCTGGTCGGCGGCGGTCTCGCAATCGGCGGCGCGGCGCTGCAGGCCATCTTCCGCAATCCCTTGGTGAGCCCGGAAATCATCGGGGTATCGGCTGGCGCTTCTTTCGGCGGAGCCATCGCGCTGCTCGTCGGCGCCGGCGCCATCATGCTGGTCAGCGGCTCTTTTCTCTTCGGCCTGGTGGCGCTGGGGCTGTTGTTCCTGATCACTTCCGGACGGGGCGGGACGCCGATGCTGCTGATCGTCCTCGGCGGCGTGGTGGTGGGATCATTCTTTTCCGCACTTGTCTCGCTCATAACCTACCTCGCCGACCCGTTCAGCACGCTGCCCGCGATCGTCTTCTGGCTGCTGGGCAGCGTTGCTACCGCCAGCTATGCCAAGGTGCTGATCGCCGTCGTACCAATCCTTGCCGGCACCTCGGCGCTGCTCGCCCTTCGGTGGCGAATAAACGTACTCTCCCTGGGCGATGAGGACGCTGCCGCACTGGGGCTTCGGCCACGCACGCTGAGGTGGGTGGTGCTGATCTCGGTGGCCCTGATCGTGGCCGGCGCGGTGGCCGTCAGCGGCGTCATCAGCTGGGTGGGGCTGGTGATTCCACATCTGGCCAGAATGTGGGTGGGGCCGGATCACAGGGTGCTGCTGCCCGTCTCCTTTCTGCTCGGCGGCTCCTACATCATCGCCGTTGATACCGTCGCCCGCACCATCACCGGCGGCGAAATTCCGCTGGGCGTGCTGACGGCGCTGATCGGCGCCCCCGTCTTCTTCGTGCTGCTGCGGCACAACCGGGACAGGATCTGGGACAGTGCTTGAACTGGACGACGCGGGCTTCTCCTATGGGGGACGGGGCCGTGCCCGCTCCGGTTCCGGCGCCGGTGGCCGGGACTGGGTCTTCCGGAACGTGAGTTTCCGGGTGTCCGCCGGATCCGCGACGGCAATTCTCGGGCCCAATGGGAGCGGAAAGACAACGCTGGCACGCTGCGCCGCCGGACTCCTGGCACCCAGTGAAGGCACTGTCCTTCGGGATGACACCGTGGGGTATGTCCCGCAGGCCCACGGCAGCGCCTTCGCCTACCGGGCCCTGGACATGGTGCTGATGGGACGGGCCCGGCAAATCCGCGTGTTCCGCTCACCGGGAACGGCCGACACGCGGGCGGCGCACGAGGCGATGGAACGCGTAGGGATCGGTGTCCTGGCCGAACGGCTCTTCCCAACATTGAGCGGGGGCGAACAACAGTTGGTATTGATCGCCCGGGCCATCGCCGCAGGTTCCCCCACCTTGGTGCTGGATGAGCCCTCGACCGGGCTCGATCTGAAGAACCAGATACAGGTGCTAAGGCTCCTAAGCGCCCTGGTCGCCGACGGCATGGCGCTGCTGCTGAGCAGCCATGATCCGGATCATGCCCTCTTCCTGGCCGACTCGGTGGTGCTTATGGACAAGAACACGGTGCGGACCGGTACGGCGGAAGCACTGCTCAACGCCCGCGAATTATCCACACTGTACGGCGTTTCGGTCAGCACAATCGACTACAACGAGGAAAACGGGGCCGGCCGCCGAACGGTGGTCGCGCACTACGAAACTCCCGTGGGGAAGTCCCGTTCCCGCGATCGATGACACACTCGGCGCCCATGTCGTCGAGGCGAACAACATGTGCCCCAAGTGCGTCATCGATGGTCGGCAATGTCGTCGATGTCAGGGATGGAGGATCAGGCGCGGGTCTTTTCCCATCCGGTACCCGCGGCGTCCCGGATTTGCCCATCCATGGTCGTCAAGGCCCCGTGGTCCGCGCCGCCGTCGCGCCCGTGGTCCGCGCCGCCGTCGTACCCGTGGGAGCCGCCGTCGTCGGCCAACATGGTGGCCTCATCAAAGGGCTCGAGCCGATCCAGCACCCGGTCCACCCGTTCCCGGTCGATTTCCTTCACCCAGGTGCCCATCAGCACGGTGGCGACGGCGTTGCCGGTGAAGTTGGTCAGCGCTCGGGCCTCGGACATGAACCGGTCGATACCGACGATGAACGAGACACCGCCGACCAGGTCCGGCCGGTGCGAGGCGAGCCCGCCGGCCAGCGTGGCCAGCCCGGCACCACTGACACCAGCGGCGCCCTTGGAGGCGATGATCATAAAGACCAGCAGCCCGATCTGCGAACCGAGGTCAAGCGGAGTGCCCATGGCCGAGGCAATGAACAGCGCCGACATGGTCAGGTAGATCGCGGTGCCGTCGAGATTGAAAGAGTAGCCGGTGGGTACGGTGATGCCCACCACCGGCTTGGAAACGCCCAGGTGCTCCATCTTGGCGATCAGCCGCGGCAGAGCCACCTCCGAGGATGAGGTGGAGACAATGAGCAGGTATTCCCGGCCCAGGTAACGCATCAGCTTGAAGATGTTGACGCCGGTGGCCAGCTTAAGGATGCTGCCAAGGATCACCACGATGAAGATGGCGCAGGTCAGGTAGAACGCGCCCATCAGGGACAGCAGGCTCAGGACGGCCTGCCAACCGGTCAGGCCGACGACGGCGGCAATGGCGCCGAAGGCCCCCACCGGGGCCAGCCACATGACCATGATCAGGATCCGGAAGACCAGCTTCTGGATGTGGCCGATCCCCTTGAGGATGGGCTGGCCGGCTTTACCCATTTTCTGCAACGCGAACCCCGCCAGCAGTGCCACCAGGAGTGTCTGCAGGATGTTGTTCCCGGTCAGCGAGGACAGCAGCGAGGTGGGGATGATGCCGAGCAGGAATTCGGTGCTGCTCGCGCTCTCCGCCGGGGCCTTGTAGACCGCGTCCTGCAGGTGCAGGCCCGCCCCGGGGTGGACAATGTTGCCCACCACCAGCCCGATGGCCAAAGCGAAGGTGGACATGACCATAAAATAGCCCAATGCCAGGCCGCCGACCTTGCCTACCGTCGCCGCCTTGGCAATGGAACCGATGCCCAGCACAATTGTGCAGAAAATAATCGGCGCGATCATCATCTTGATCAAGGCGATGAATCCGTCGCCCAGCGGTTTAAGCTGGGCGGCGAAGCCGTCCTTACCGGGAAACCCCAGTCCGACGACGACGCCAAGAATGACGGCGACGATGACGGCGATGTACAGCCAATGCGTTTTATCCAGCCCTTTGCGGCGGACCGCAGGTGCAGCTGATTTACTCGGCTGAGAGGTCATCGCGCACTCCTTTAGTTAGTCTTGGTGAGCGCGGCTTCTTTACCGCACAATGACCAGCATGCCTTTCGGTGTGACAGCAATCACCCTTGCGTTCATATTGGTCCCACCCAACCCGTCCCCTCGGTTGTGGGCACGCAGCATTTCAGGCACGCAGCATTTCAGGCAGATATGATTTCGGGCACAGAAGAATTCAACACAGATGAAGGAGCCGGTGGTCTATATCCACGACTGGAGCATTGCGCGCCGGCTGTTTGCCGTCAATGTGCTGTTTGTACTGGCACTGACCGTGTTCGTCACGACAGCGGGTTTCGTCGACGCGCGGGACCAGGCCTACCGCCAGGCCGAGGATCGGATGATGTCCATTGCGGCCACCGTGGCGGACAACCCGCTGGTCCTGACCGCAGCGGCCTCCTCGGATCCGTCCGGGGAACTGCAGCCCTACGCGGTAAAGGTGATGGCGGAGGCGAAAGCGGACTTCGTGACGATTATGGCGCCGGACCGTACCCGTTGGACGCACCCAGATCCTGCGGAAATCGGCCGCCTTTACATCGGCTCGGTTGATCAGGCGCTGGCCGGGCACGCTTATACGGAGGTGACAGCCGGAACGCTTGGCCCCTCGGTGCGTGCCATTGTCCCGGTGAAGGATGGGGCCGGAAATGTCCGGGCCCTCGTCGCCGCCGGCGTGACCGTGACAAATGTCGAGATCGCGTTCACCAGCTCACTGCCCGCCGTCGTCGGTATTGCCCTGGTGCTGCTGCTGGGTGGTTCGCTGGCCGCCTGGCTGCTGGGGCGCTACCTGCGCAAGGTCACGCTCGGTTGGGGGCCGGAGCGGTTGGGGCAGCTGTTTGTCTACTACGAGTCCGTCCTGCATTCGGTCCGCGACGGGCTGGTGCTGACGGACCGCAACGGCGAACTGGTGATGTACAACGATCAGGCGGCAATGCTGCTGGGTATCCCGGTCCCCTCGGAGAACGGACCGGCACCGAAGCTGGCGGATCTGGATCTGCCGCCCTCGCTGGAGGAGTTGCTGCGCAGCGGGCGCACCGCCAGGGATGAACTGCACCTGACCTCCGACCGCCTGCTGGTGGTCAGCCAGGAGCCGGCGCGCTCCCCGGGATCCGACGCTGAGCCCCTGCCGATAAGGCGGACCAACCCAGGCATGCGGGCCAGCCGGGGCACGCGAACCAACCGGGGCCTGCGGACCAGCCGGGTCAGACGGGCCGACCAGGGTTCCGGCGCGGTGGGCATCGGGACGGTCGCCACGGTGCAGGACCATACCGTCATGGCGGAGCTGGGCGACGAGCTCCGGTCGACGCAGACGCTGACGGACGCCCTCCGCGCCCAGACCCACGAACATTCCAACCGGATCCACACGCTGGTGTCCCTGCTGGAGCTGGGCCGCACGGGTCAGGCACTGGAGTTCGCCACCGCCGACCTGCAGTTAAGCCAGCGGCTCGCCGACGAGGTTCTGAATGCGGCGGATGAGCCGGTGCTCAGCGCGCTGCTCATGGGCAAGATCGCACAGGCCAGCGAGCGCGGGATCGAGCTGCGGATCAGCACCGAAACACGGACACAGTTCTCCGGCCTCCGCGCGCACGACGCAGTCACGATTCTGGGGAACCTGCTGGACAATGCCATGGATGCCGCGGCCGACGGCGCCGAACCACGATGGGTGGCTCTACACCTTGGTCCGACCGCGGACGGGCTGGAGCTGGAAGTCTCCGACAGCGGGCCTGGCTTGGATGCGGCACAGGCCGCCAGCGTTCTCGCCAAAGGTTTCAGCACGAAGCATTCGGGCGGAGCAGGCCGCGGGATCGGGCTGGCGCTGGTCCGCCAGACCGTCCAACGGCTGGGCGGCCGGCTGATTATCGGGCCGCGCGGGAACGGGCCGCAGGTGGAAGGATCACCTGCAGCAGGAAACAGCGGGGCCGTTTTCACCGTCCTTCTGCCCGCGGATACTACCGGTACGGAATCCGGCACCGGATCCGGCACCGGTCCCGGCACCGGTCCCGGCACCGAACAGCCCGCCGGACAACCAGATGCCAGGGAGCAGCCGTGAACACTGAACCTCCGCCGATCCGAGTCCTCGTGGTCGAGGATGAACCGATTGCCGCCGATGCGCACGCCGTCTATCTGCAGCGGATCGGCGGTTTTTCGCTCGCCGGCACTGCCGCTGACGGGCAGTCCGCGCTGCGTGCTCTGCAGCAGGCCGCCGAAGCCGGTCAACCGATCGATCTGATTTTGCTGGATATGAATCTTCCGGACCTGCACGGGCTCGACATCGCCCGGCGCATCCGGTCCGGCGGTCTTGCGGTGGATATCATCGCCATCACCGCCGTGCGGGACCTGAAGGTGGTCCGGGCAGCCATTTCCAGCGGTGTAGTGCAGTACCTGATCAAGCCCTTCACCTACGCGATGTTCGCGGAAAAGCTCGCCAACTACCGCGACTTCCGGCAGCAGCTGGCTTCCCCCACCGCGCGTGCCTCGCAAAACGACGTCGATCTGGCATTGGCCAGTCTGCGCGCGCCCACCGCGGCACCACTGCCCAAACGGCTGTCCGAAAGCACGCTGACCGCCGTCGTCGTCCTGCTCAAATCTCATGCCGGCCCTATCTCGGCGTCCGAGGTCATGGATCGGCTGGGGATCTCGCGCGTCACCGCGCGGCGCTACCTGGAGTACCTGGCGGACCAGCAGACCGTGCGCCGGACCGCACGCTATGGGACTCCGGGCAGGCCGGAAAATGAATATCTCTGGCGGGGCTAACTGACTGGCTAGCTGACGTAGACTATGATTTTTCCGCGCGGGTGGCCCTCCATGCTGAGCCGGTAAGCGTCCGCCGTCTGCTCCAGCGGGAAGGTCTTCGCAACCTCGACGGTGAGTTTGCCCGCGTGGGCGAGGTCTGCGAGCGCCTGCAGGTCTTCCCCGGAAGGACGCACCCATATCCAGGCCCCGCCGTGCTGCTCCGCTTCCGTCGCAATCACCCGTGCACCCCGGTCAGCGGCGAGCTGAACGGCCGCCGAGCCGTAGGCAATCACCTTATCGCCTGGCTTAAACTCCGGTGCGTCCGGACCGGCCGATTCCACCACTCCGGCGACGTCCCAGCCAGTGATGACGGGGAACTCAATGTCCAACATGGCATCCAGCCCAATGGCTCTCATATTGGGCCCAACCCCCCTATCAGCCAGACTCGTTAGAGACCGCTTCTTGAACGAGAATAGGGGCTGAAGGCAGGAGGGAAGTTTGACCATGACTACGACCACGAGCACCACTACACCAGCAGGAACCGGCCGGCCCGTACCGGAGGAATCAATCAGTCAGGCCCCGGGGTCCCCGGAGCAGGGCCCCCGGGCCAACCGGTCGGCACGCAGGACCTTTAGCGCCGAGTTCAAACGAGCGATCGTTCGGGAATACGATGCGGCACTGATGGGATCCAAGGGTGCGGTGCTGCGTCGCGAAAGGCTCTATGACTCCCATATCCAGGAATGGCGGGCCGCGTTCGAAGCGGGCACCCTCGACAAGCCGGCAGCCCGTCGGGGACGGCCGAAGAAAACATCCGAGCAGGTCCAGATCGACCAGCTGACCAAGGAACTGGTCGCGGAGCGGGCCTCGCACGAGAAGACTCGCGACCAGCTGGCTTCTTCGGATGCCGCCTTGGATACCTTGGGAAAAGGAGTCGCGTTCTTGGAAGCTCTCTCGTCGAAGAACGCGTTATCACCGGCATCGGATACCAGTCGTGGCAAGCAGAGACCGTAGCGGAGCTCAGCTCGCATCTCGGGGTGGTGAAGGCCTGCAAGCTGGTGGGCCGGTCCCGGGCCACCCATCACCGGCAGGCCAACCCCCAACCGCGGATGCATGGGCCTTGGCCCAAGGCCCAGCACCCGGCGGAGCTCTCGGCGGCGGAGCGTGCCCAGATCCTGACGGTACTCAACCGGCAGGACTACGCGAACCTTTCACCGACCCAGGTCTACGTCCGTGAGCTGGACGAGGGGAGGTATTGGTGCTCGCAGCGGAGCATGTACCGCGTCTTGGCGGAGGCCAAGATGGGCGGGGAACGGCGCCGACAGGCCACCCATCCACCTCGGGCGATTCCCGAGCTGATCGCCACCGAGCCGAACGACGTGTGGTCGTGGGACATCACCAAAATGCGTGGCCCGGCCAAGGGCATCTGGTACCACGCCTACGTGGTGCTCGATATCTTCTCCCGCTACGTGGTCGGTTGGCGGATCGAACGTATCGAAGACGGTCAGCTTGCCGCTGACCTCGTCCAGGAGATCGTTGCGCAGACCGGGCACCCGCCCGGGTATCTGCACGCCGATGGTGGGGCCGCGATGACCTCCAAAGCCCTGGCTTCGATGCTGGTGGACATGGACATCACCCGGTCGCATTCCAGACCCCACACAAGCAATGACAACCCATTTTCGGAGGCCCAATTTAAGACCATGAAATATGTCTCTGACTACCCGGATCGCTTCGCGTCCGTCAACGAGGCCAGAACCTGGATGGAAGGTTTCATCACCTACTACAACCACGAGCACCGTCACTCCGGGATCGGATACCACACCCCGGCCAGCGTCCATTACGGCACCGCCGAAGCCGTGCGTGAACAACGCCAAGCCACCCTGGACCGGGCGCACAACGCGCATCCCGAACGCTTCGCCCGCCGCCCAATCGCACCCCCGCTGCCCCTCAAAGCGGCGATCAACGACCCAGCGAAACGGGCCGAGCCCTCAGTTCATTAAAAACAAAGACTATGTCTCATTTGATTTGACAAATTCCGCCCGGCCGTCCCGGCGCTTACTCCGTCGGGCCGGCCACGTTCGTTTACCGGGCCGCGTGATATTTATTCCGGCCGGTTCGGTTACCGGGCCGAGGGCGGACAAGTCCAGGTCTGGTCGGATCAGGGCAGTTCCGCCGGACGCAGAATGGGCAACAGTGCGTCAAGGACGCTGGCATCCTCGATCGTCGATGGGACCGCATACTCGTCACCGTCCGCGATCTGGCGCATTGTCTTGCGCAGAATCTTCCCCGACCGTGTCTTGGGCAGGGATTCAACCACCACGGCCTGTTTGAAATCCGCGACGGGACCGATTTGGCGGCGGACCAGCGCGATCAGCTCCTTCACCAGCTGCTCCTGGTCCATCTCGACGCCGGATTTCAACACCACGTAAGCGCTGGCGCGCTGGCCTTTAAGGACGTCGGCCAGCCCGATCACGGCGCATTCGGCCACCGCGGGGTGCCGCGCCAGAACCTGTTCAATGGCGCCGGTGGAGAGCCGGTGGCCGGCCACGTTGATCACGTCATCGGTGCGGCCCATCACGAAGACGTATCCGTCGTCATCCACGTAACCGGAATCACCCGTGGTGTAGTACCCGGGGAAAGCGCGCAAATAGGAGGAGACGTAGCGTTCGTCGCTGCCCCACAACGTCATCAGGGTGCCGGGCGGCAGCGGCAGGCCGAGCACAATATTCCCCTCCGTACCTGGCGGTACCGGATCCCCCAGGCCGTCGACGATGCGCAGATCAAAGCCCGGCATTGGGAACGACGGCGACCCGGCCTTGATCGGCAGCGGTTCGAGCCCGCGCGGATTGCCGCAGATAGCCCAGCCCGTCTCGGTCTGCCACCAGTGATCCACCACCGGAACGTTGAGCACCCGTTCGGCCCAGTGATAGGTATCCGGATCCAGCCGCTCCCCCGCCGCAAAAAGCATCGTCAGGGAGGACATGTCGTAGGTGGCCAGCTCGGCGGCGTCCGGATCCACCTTGCGGATGGCCCGCAGGGCGGTGGGCGCTGTGAAGAGCACCCGGACCCGGTGGTCGCTGACCACGCGCCAGAAGGCACCGGCGTCGGGGGTTCCGACAGGTTTCCCCTCATAAAGCACGGTGGTGGCACCGGCGAGCAGTGGTCCGTAGACGATGTAGGAGTGACCGACCACCCAGCCCACATCCGAGGCGGTCCACATCACGTCGCCGGGATGGATGTTGTACAGATTGGTCATGGTCCACATCAACGCCGTCGCGTGCCCGCCGTTGTCCCGAACCACTCCCTTGGGCGCACCTGTGGTTCCCGAGGTGTAGAGGATATACAGCGGATCCGAGGCAGCCACGGGCACCGGATCCGTGCGCCCCGCGCCGCGCACTTCAACGTCCCAGTCGAGCCAGGTCCCGTAGTCCGTCCCGGGGTCTCCCGCGGCGGCCTCGAAGCCGTCCCGTGCCTTGACGATCACCGGCGTGCCGGCGGCGTCCGCCAGCCGCAGGGCCTCGGCCACGGCCGGCAGGTACTCAATTTTACGGTTCGGTTCCAGCCCTCCGGATGCGGTCACGACGGCGGAAGGCTGAGCGTCCGCGATGCGCGCCGCCAGCTCGGCCGCGGCGAATCCACCAAACACCACGGAATGCACCGCGCCCAGGCGGGCGGTGGCGAGCATGGCTATCACCGCTTCCGGGATCATCGGCATGTAAATGACAACGCGGTCGCCTTTGCCGACCCCCTGCGAGCGCAGCACGGAGGCAAAACGCGCCACCAGATCCGTCAGTTCCGCGTAACTATAGCGCCGTTGGATGCCCAGCATGGCCGAATCGTAGATCAGCGCGTCCTGTTCACCGCGACCGGCCAGCAGATGGCGGTCCAAGGCATTAAACGAAGTATTCAGCTGCGCGTCCGGAAACCATTTGGTGATGGGCGCAGCGGCGGCGTCCAGCGCGCGCGACGGCTCGGTATACCAGTCCACGGCCTGGGCGGCCTCCAGCCAGAACCTCTCCGGATCGCGCAGACTGCGCTGATAAACGGCCCGGTAATTCTCTGCAGCCATGTCAATTCTCCCATTCACGGTGCTGTGATGTCAGTCATACTAGCCGCACCGAGTGGCGCAAAACAAGAGTTATGTATACAACCATGGCAACTGTTTGGAAGCTACCCCGGGATGTTGCCACTTTGCACCAGTCTTTGTATACACTTGATCACAGAAGCTCAATCCGCAGCCAAGCAGTGGCTGACCCAAAGGGCGAGCCGAGCAGGGCGGCCGAACAGGCAAGCCGGGCAGGCAGCGGAGCAGAACCAAGCAAGGAGGCAGCATGCGGGCCAGCGACCGGGCCTACGCCGCACTACGCGGCGACATCGTCGAATGGCGGCTCCCGCCCGGATCCGTCCTGGCAGAGGTCGAGCAGTCCGAGCGGCTGGGCGTTTCCCGCACACCCCTGCGCGAGGCTCTGGCCAGGCTCACCGCGGAAGGCTTGACCGCGGCGCAACGCGGCCGGGGCGTGGTGGTCACCGATATTTCCATGGACCACGTGCGCGAGCTGTTCGAGCTCCGGGCAACGCTGGAGTGCCGTGCCGTCGAACTCGCTTCCGTGCGCGGCGACCGCGAGGTGTTCCGGCAGTTGCACCGGGAACTCAGCGGCGCGCCCGGGTTGCTGACCAATGCGGATCCGTCCCGCGCCGCCTACTACGAGTTGGTCGGGCGCCTCGATGCCGCGATCGACGCCGCGATCGGCAACAGCTACCTGGCCCAGGCGCTCAAGAGCCTCCGCGTGCACCTGGTCCGGGTCCGTCGCCTTTCCCAGGACAATCCGGGCCGGCTGCTGGAAGCCGCCCGGGAGCACGCGACCATTGCGCATGCGATCGCCAGGGGAAACGCCGCGGTCGCCAGTGCCGCCACCACCGTCCATCTGGACAACAGCCTGGACCATCTGCTTTCCACCAACACCAATTAACAACCACCAGTCGGCCGGCATACGGCAAACCCGAGAGGAAACCATGGTGCTCATCCATCACGTCCGTGTTTACAAGAGCGAGGAAAACCTGCCCCGGGAGGACCAGCTCGCGTACAAGATTGCCAAGGTGGCGGCCGACCCGGTCGCCGTCACGGCGGAGGTCACCGACATGGTGATTAACCGCATCATTGACAACGCCTCGGTCGCCATCGCTTCCTTGAACCGTGGTCCCATTGTCGCGGCCCGGGCACAGGCCCTGACCCATGGCCCGAGCGCAAGCGGCAAGGGTTCGTGCATCTACGGTATTCCGGACCGGGTCTCCCCCGAGTGGGCGGCCTGGGCCAACGGCGTGGCCGTTCGAGAGCTGGACTATCACGACACCTTCCTGGCCGCCGAATACTCCCACCCGGGCGATAACATCCCGCCCATCCTTGCGGTGGGTCAGCACGTGGGGAGCACCGGCGCGGACCTGATCCGCGGCATTGCCACCGGATATGAGATCCAGGTGGACCTGGTCAAGGCCATTTGCCTGCACAAACATAAGATCGATCATGTGGCCCACCTCGGGCCGTCCGCGGCCGCGGGCATCGGCACGCTGCTGGGTCTGGACGCTGAAACGATCTTCCAGGCGGTGGGCCAGGCACTGCACACGACGACGGCGACGCGCCAGTCGCGCAAGGGCGAGATTTCCACGTGGAAGGCCCACGCACCGGCATTTGCCGGCAAGATGGCCGTCGAGGCGGTGGACCGCGCGATGCGCGGGCAGACCTCCCCCACGCCGATCTATGAGGGCGAAGACGGCGTCATCGCCTGGCTGCTGGACGGACCGGACGCCTCCTACGAGGTTCCACTGCCGGCCGATGGCGAGGCAAAGCGGGCAATTCTGGACACCTACACCAAGGAGCATTCCGCCGAATACCAGGCGCAGGCGTGGATTGACCTGGCCCGCAAGCTCCATCGTGAGCACCCCGAACTGGTGGACCCGGCGAACGTCCCCAGCCTTGTGCAAAAAATTGTGATCCACACCAGCCACCACACCCACTTCGTGATCGGCTCGGGCGCCAACGACCCGCAAAAATACGACCCGACCGCTTCCCGCGAGACCCTTGACCACTCCATCCCGTACATCTTCACTGTCGCTCTCCAGGACGGCGACTGGCACCACGTGGACTCCTATGCGCCCGAGCGCGCCGGGCGGCCGGACACGGTGGAACTTTGGCACAAGGTCAGCACTCAGGAAGATGCGGAATGGACCCGCCGCTACCACTCCTTGGATCCGCAGGAAAAGGCGTTCGGCGGCCGGGTGGAAATCACCCTCACGGACGGCCGCACCATCACGGACCAGATCGCCGTCGCCGACGCCCATCCGCTGGGCGCACGGCCGTTTGCCCGGGAACAGTACATCAACAAACTCCGGACGCTGGCCGCCGGGGACAGCGGCCAACGGCTCGTGGACGAGGACGAAATCAGCCGTTTCCTGGACACCGTCCAGCGGCTGCCGGAACTGGGTGCCGGTGAACTGGACGGCCTGAACATCCAGGCCGCGGCCGGTGTCGTCAACCTGGCGAACGCACGGAAGGGACTCTTCTAATGCTGTATTCCTCCACCACACCCGAGCAGAAGCGCGTGGCGTTCCGGGCCGGGCTGGCCTCCGGCACTCTGCAGCAGTACCCCGGAGCATTTAACCCGCTCTCCGCGCGGCTGATCCAGGAAAAGGGCTTCGACGGCGTCTACATTTCCGGTGCCGTCCTCGCCAATGATCTGGGCCTGCCGGATATCGGACTGACCACCCTCACCGAGGTCGCCGTCCGCGCGGGACAGATCGCCCGGATGACGGACCTTCCCTGCATGGTCGACGCCGACACCGGATTCGGCGAGCCGATGAACGTGGCCCGAAGCGTCCAAGAGCTCGAAAACGCAGGCCTGGCCGGCTGCCACATCGAGGATCAGTTCAATCCCAAGCGCTGCGGCCACCTGGACGGCAAAAACGTCGTCGATCTGGAGACGGCCACCAAGCGGATCCGGGCCGCGGCGGACGCCCGCCGCGACTCGAACTTTCTGATCATGGCCCGGACGGACGTCCGCGCCGCGGACGGGCTGCGGGCTGCCCAGGACCGGGCCAAAGCCCTGGTGGAGGCCGGGGCGGACGCCATTTTCCCCGAAGCCATGCAGGACCTCTCCGAGTTCGCCGCCATCCGGGACGCGGTGGACGTGCCCATCCTGGCGAACATGACGGAGTTCGGCAAGAGTGAGCTGTTCACTTCGGAGCAGTTGGCCGCCGTGGGCGTCAACATGATCATCTACCCGGTGACTCTGCTGCGCAGCGCCATGGGCGCGGCGGAACGGACGCTGGACGCCATCAAGACCGATGGTACGCAGCAATCCGCTGTGGAGGCCATGCTCACGCGTGCACGTTTGTACGAATTGGTGGATTATGAGTCCTACAATCATTTCGACACCTCCGTCTTCAACTTCCAGGTCCCCGGCAAGCATTAAGGAGCGTCATGACACAAACACCTGAAGCCACGAAAATCCACAAGGGCCTGGCCGGCGTCGTCGTTGACACGACCAGGATTTCCCAGGTCAATGCGGACACCAACTCGCTGCTCTACCGCGGCTACCCGGTGCAGCAGTTGGCCGCCAAATGCAGCTTTGAGCAGGTGGCCTATCTGCTGTGGAACGGTGAACTGCCGACCGCGGACGAGCTGGCTGACTTCGAATCGAGGGAGCGCGCGGACCGTGCCCTGGCGGACAACGTCAAGGCGGCCGTCGACCTGCTGCCGGTCAGCGCCCATCCAATGGACATCTGCCGGACAGCGGCCAGCGTCATGGGAGCCAACCACCCACTGTCGGAGGACTCCTCGAAGGAAGCCAACCTGAAGAAGTCCCTGGACCTCTTCGCCGCGATGCCCGCCGTCGTCGCCTATGACCAACGCCGCCGACGCGGTCTTGAGGCCGTCCCGGCGCGGGACGATCTGAGCTACAGCGCCAACTTCCTGTATATGACGTTCGGCGAGGAAGCGGCGCCGGAGGTGGTGGACGCCTTCAACGTCTCGATGATCCTGTATGCGGAACACTCCTTCAACGCCTCCACCTTCACCGCCCGGGTCATCACCTCCACGCTGGCGGACCTGCATTCTGCCGTCACCGGGGCCATCGGTGCGCTGAAGGGCCCGCTGCACGGCGGCGCCAACGAGGCCGTGATGCACACGTTCGAGGAGATCATCAGAGCCGCCGACGGTGATGACGTGGCCCGATCGGTGAAGACCTGGCTGGACGACGCGCTGGCGGACAAGAAGAAGATCATGGGCTTCGGCCACCGGGTCTACAAGAACGGGGACTCCCGCGTTCCCACCATGAAGGCCGCCATGGACAAGATGGTCGCCCACTACAACCGCCCCGACCTGGGCGAACTGTACAAAGGTCTGGAATCCGCCATGACCCAGGCCAAAAACATCAAGCCGAATCTGGATTACCCCGCTGGACCCACCTACCACCTGATGGGTTTTGACACTCAGATGTTCACCCCGCTGTTCGTGGCCAGCCGTATTACCGGTTGGACCGCGCACATCATGGAACAGCTGGAAGCCAACTCGCTGATCCGCCCACTCAGCCTGTACGACGGCGTCGACGAACGCCAAGTGCCATAGGGTCTGGACCGCGGGGCTGCCGGCTCCCATAGTCCGGACCCACGCGGTCTGAATCAACCACACAGTCTGAATCAACCACACAGTCTGAATCAACCGCACGGGCCGGGAAGACACGGTACTGGAAGAGATGGAGCGCCGCATGGAAAAATCATCGCTGAAGGCCCTGGACCGAGAGCTGCTGAGCAAGGCCCAATCGTCCACCAACGGGCGCAGTGCGAAGACGGTGTACGGCGGCCATGAACACGTGCTGCGCCAAACGGTGATCGCGTTGGCTGCCGGACAGCAGCTCGACGAGCATGAAAACCCTGGCGAAGCCACCGTCTATGTCCTCAGCGGCCGCGTGGTGCTCTCCTCCGGCGACACCTCGTGGGAGGGCTCACCGGGTGATCTGCTGATTGTCCCCCAGGCCCGGCACTCCCTGCGTGCCATGGAAGCGGGATCCGTGCTGCTGACGGTGGCCAAAACCGGCTGATGATTGGGCGCCGCTCACTTATGACGGCGATCCCCGCCGATGACGCTGCGCCCCACGTCATAGACGAGGGATCGCCGTCATAGTTCGGTTGCGGCGCGGCGGGGGTCAGACCATCGACTGGGATACATATTCGGCCACGGTTTCGTTGTCGGTGTGAAGGACGACCCGAACCGCGAGCCGCTCCCCGGCGAGCATGGGCGGTAGCCACCGGCTGGCGTCGGCCCACATCAGCTCATGCGGCAGGTTCCGCACAGGATGCCATTGGGGTGCTATTTCCGAGCTTTCCGCCGGCTCACCCTGCCATCGGGTGGCGAGGAACACCGTAGTGCACATGTCCCACTCCGGCTGCGACGGGAAGACAAAATCCACCGTCCCGGCCGACAGCAGATCGGATTCTTCCACCCGGACATGAACTTCTTCTGCCACCTCACGGCAGACCGCTCGTGCAGCGCTTTCCCCCGCCTCCAGATGGCCACCAATGCCGACGATCTTGCCGGTGCCGAACCCGGTTTTTTTCAACCCCAGCAGTACTTCCTGTCGCCCATGCGTATCACGGAGCAGGAAACACAGTGTTACCTCGGCAGCAGTCATGATCCCAGCCTACGTCCGGAGCGCGCATCCCCGCGCCCGGACCCGGCGGCCTCAGCCCAGGGCGCGCGGATGCGCAGCGGCATAGACCTCACGCAGCGTTTCCGCGGTGACCAGCGTGTAGACCTGCGTCGTGGTCACGGAGGCGTGACCCAACAGCTCTTGGACAACCCGCACGTCGGCGCCCCCTTCCAGCAGGTGCGTGGCGAAGGAATGCCGCAGCGTGTGCGGAGAGACGTCCGCGCCGATCTCCGCTTTCCCGGCGGCCGCCTTCAAAATGGTCCAGGCGCTTTGCCTGCTGATGCGGCCGCCCCTGGCGTTGAGGAACAGGGCGGGGTTGCCCTTGCCCTTCGCCGCCAGCGGTGGCCGGCCGCGGACGAGGTAAGCCTGCACCGCCCGCGCTCCATAGGAGCCCAGCGGCACCACGCGTTCCTTGGAACCCTTTCCGAAGAGCCGGACGACGGCGGGACCGCCGGTCCCGCGGCTGTCCGGCGATGCGCTGGTTTCGACCGCTACATCGTCCACATCCAGTCCCACCGCCTCGCTGATCCGGGCCCCGGTGGAGTAGAGGAATTCGAGCAGGGCGCGGTCGCGCAGCCCTGTGGCGGTGTCCGCGCCGACGGCCTCCAGCAATCGGGTGACCTCATCCACGCTGATCGCCTTCGGCAGCCGTCGTCCGGCCATCGGCGGGTGCACATCGGCGGCGGGATCCGTCGTCGTCATGCCTTCCAGCGCCCAGAATTTGTGCAGCCCGCGGACGGCGACGATGGTACGCGCAGCGGACCGGACCCCCAATGGCGTGGATCCGTCCGATCCGTCCGCGATGGCCTGGGCGAAACCGGTTACGTGATGCCGGGTAATGTCCGCCGGTGCCTGCACTCCGGCTACCGCGAGGAACTGCTGATACCGGTCCAGATCGCGCCGGTACGCGCTCATCGTGTTGGCTGCCAGCCCACGCTCCACCCCCACATGCTGCAGGTATTCGATCACGGCCCGGTTCAGACCCACAGAGGTGCTTCCGGCCCCGGTCTTTTCGTCATGCACTGAGGTGGAACGGGAACTGCCAGGGGGCCGGCTGGCCGCCGAGGGATTCACTATCCCCGCTGGCCCGGGTGCGCCGGCCACGGCACACCGGCGGGACGCAGAGACGCAAAGCCGTCAGCCCGCGCTGCTGCGGCGGCCAGAATACCGACGACGGCGGACGGGTTATGGAGCGATCCGTCCAGCACGGCCGCAACGGCCTCCTCCAACTCAACCCAGGCGAAGGCAATTTCGGCTTCCTCCTCGGTGCGTGTGTGGCGCTGGTTGGTGGGGACCTCGGACAAGCCCCGGGCCAGATAGATCCGGATGGCCTCGCTGGACGAGCCTGGCGAGTTGAAGACATCGGCCAGCACCAGCCACTGCGACGCCATCAGGTCCGCTTCCTCGGCCAGCTCCCGTGCCGCAGTCGCGACGGGGTCTTCGCCGTCGACGTCGAGCAGGCCGGCCGGAATCTCCCACAGCGTCATCCCCACCGGGTGCCGGTACTGGCTGATCATTAGCACCTGCCCGGCGGCATTCATCACCAGCACGGCAACCGCCCCCGGATGGGTGATGTAATCCCGCGTCAGCGGCTTGCCGACGTCGGGTTCTGCGCCGTCGGCAACTGCGCCGTCGGTCAGAATGAAGGTATCGCTGACCACATCCCAGATCCGGCCCCGGTACACCGTCTCCGAAGACACCAGGGAGCGGGGGCTGAGCAGATCTGCGAGTTTCTCACCATTGTCCCGGGTCCCTGCCAGTGCCCCGTCCGGGCTCACCATCACGGCTCAGACCTCGAGCAGCCGGGTGGACCGCTGGCGCTCCAGTGCGGCCGCCACCAGTCCCGCGAACAGCGGATGCGGGCGGGTGGGACGTGAACTCAGTTCCGGGTGCGCCTGGGTGGCCACGTAGTAGGGATGGACGTCGCGGGGCAATTCAACAAACTCCACCAGCTTCCCGTCAGGCGATGTACCGGAGAACACAAGCCCCTTGGCGGCAATCTGCTCCCGGTATTTGTTGTTCACCTCGTAGCGGTGGCGGTGGCGCTCGCTGACGGTGGTCTTGCCGTAGGTTTCCGCGATGACTGAACCGTCATCCAGCTTCGCTTCGTAGAGACCCAGACGCATGGTTCCACCCAGATCGCCCTTGCCGTCCACGATGTCCAGCTGCTCTTCCATCGTGGCAATGACCGGATATTTGGAATCCGGTTCGAATTCGCTGGACGACGCACCGTCCAGCCCGACGACATTGCGGGCGTATTCGATCACCATGCACTGCAGGCCAAGGCACAAGCCCAGGGTGGGAAGCTGCTTTTCGCGGGCAAAGGTGAGCGCCCCTAGCTTGCCTTCAAGCCCGCGGATACCAAAGCCGCCCGGCACACAGACGGCGTCGACGCCGTCGAGGGCCCTCGCCGCTCCCGCTTCGGTGGCGCATTCATCCGAGGGCACCCAGCGGATTTTCACCCGGGTCTGGTTCGCAAAGCCGCCGGCACGCAGGGCCTCGGTGACGGACAGGTAGGCATCCGGGAGGTCGATGTACTTTCCGACCAAGGCGACCTCGACATCGTGCGCGGGGTTGTGGACCGCTTCCAGCAGGGTGTCCCACTTGGTCCAGTCAACGTCTTTGAACGGCAGGTCCAGTGCACGGACGATGTAGGAATCCAGACCCTGCGCGTGGAGGGTCTTGGGGATGTCGTAGATGCTGGGGGCATCCGGGCAGCCGATGACGGCGTCGACGTCAACATCGCAGGCGCGGCCGATCTTCTCCCGCATGGAATCGGGCAGTTCACGGTCCGAGCGCAGGATGATCGCGTCCGGCTGGATGCCCAGGGACCGCAGCGCGGCCACGGAATGTTGGGTGGGTTTGGTCTTCAATTCCTGGGACGGCCCGATGTACGGCACCAGCGAGACGTGCAGGAAAAAAACATTGTTCCGGCCAACGTCCTGGCGGACCTGGCGCGCTGATTCGAGGAACGGCTGGGATTCGATGTCGCCGACCGTCCCGCCGATCTCCGTGATGATGACGTCCGGCGGGGTCTTGGCCTCCGCAGCCAGGCGCATCCGGCGTTTGATCTCGTCGGTGATGTGCGGGATGACCTGGACCGTGTCACCGAGGTATTCGCCGCGGCGCTCCCTGGCGATGACGGTCGAGTAGATCTGCCCGGTGGTCACGTTCGCGGAGCCTTCGAGGCTTTCGTCGAGGAACCGCTCGTAATGGCCGATGTCCAGATCCGTCTCGGCACCGTCATCGGTGACGAATACCTCGCCGTGCTGGAAGGGATTCATTGTGCCCGGATCGACGTTGAGGTAGGGATCCAGCTTCTGCATCGCGACGGAAAGCCCGCGCGCCCTCAACAGATGACCGAGGCTTGAGGCCGACAGTCCCTTCCCCAAAGAAGACGCCACGCCGCCGGTGACGAAGATATGTTTGGTCGTCTTGGACTGACCACTGAACCGGGAATTTGATCGATGCACCACGGAATTCGAGCCTAGCACCTTTGCGTCGGGGGCGGGTCGGACTGGTCCATATTGTCCGTCTGCGGTTGTGCCGTTGCGCACCTGACACGGTCACCTGACGCCCTCACCGGCCGCTGCGCGCCTCATCGAGGAGCTCCCGGGCATGTGCCTGGGCCGTCGCGGAGTCCTCCTGGCCGGCCAGCATGCGCGCCAGCTCCCGAACCCGTCCGCCGTCGTCGAGCAGGGTCACGTCGCTGGAAGTGAACCCGCCCCCGGAGGTCTTGGTGACACGGATATGCTGGTCCGCGAACGCGGCCACCTGGGGCAGATGGGTGACGACCAGCACCTGCACATGCCTGGCCAGCATGGCCAGCCGGCGACCGATCTCCACCGCAGCCTTTCCGCCCACGCCGGCATCCACCTCGTCAAAGACGAAGGTGGGGACCGGATCCACGGCCGCAAGCACCACTTCAATGGCCAACATCACGCGGGAGAGCTCACCGCCGGAGGCACCCTTGCCCAGCGCCCGGGGCGCCGCTCCGGCATGGGGCTGCAGCAAAAAGACGATCTCATCCGCGCCATTGATGCCCGGTGCGGAAGCAGTGGAGATGTCGATCACGAGTTTCGCATCGGGCATGGCAAGGGCCGTCAGTTCCGCACTGACCCGGCGGGACAGTTCGGTGCCGGCCTTGGTCCGGGACGTGGTGAGCCGGGCGGAGAGCACCGCGAGCTGCGCCGCCGCGGCCGCCACCTCCGCCTCCAGGGCTTCGATGCGGCCCGAATCGTCCTGCAGCTCGTCCAACCGGACCCTCGAAGCCTGGGCCCAGGACAGCACCTCGTCCACCGACGGCGCGTATTTGCGCACCAGCACGGCGAGGGCACCCCGGCGGTCTTCCACCTCGGCAAGGCGCCCGGGCCCATCCGAATCCAGAGACGTCGAGTAACCGGCAAGGTCGCGTGCAATGTCGGCCAGCACGATCCCCGCCTCCGTAAGGCGGGCGGCTGCGGAGCCGAGTTCCTCGTCATGGTCGGCGACGTTTTCGAGCAGCCGTTTGGCAGTATCAACAAGGGTGGTTGCGTCGGCGTCAACGCCGAAGTCCTCCGAGCTCAACGCTTCACGGGCCTGTTGCGAGGCCAGCCGCAGCTCCTCGAGATTTGATAATTTAATGGATTCCGCCTTAAGCGCGTCATCCTCGCCAACCTGCGGATCCACCTGATCGATCTCCGTCAGGGCCTGTCGAAGCGCCTCGGCCTCCTGGAGCCGTTCCCGGCCATTGTGCCGCAGTTCATCCAGGTCCGTTTGTGCGTGCTGCCAGCGCCTGTACAGCGCCCGGTACTGCTCCAGTCCGGCGGCAAAAGTCTGCTGGAAATCCCCGGCAAACCGGTCCAATGCCTCGCGCTGGGCGGTGCTGCTCTTGAGCCGGATCTGATCCGACTGGCCGTGCACCGCCACCAGCTGCTCACCGAGCCCGGCGAGCACTCCAACAGGCGCGGACCGGCCGCCGACGTGGGCCCGGCTGCGGCCGTCTGCGCCGACGGTGCGCGCCAGCAACAGCCCGGCGAACGGTCCGCCGCCGCCGTCGAACTCGCCGCCGTCGAACTCGTCAATCTCGCCGCCGGCCTCCAGCGCCCGTGCCAGGGCCCGGTGTCCGCTTGGCAGCCGGACGGACGCCTCGGCGGAGGCGGACTTGGCACCGGTCCGCACCGCTCCGGCGTCTGAACGGGCACCCAGGAGCAGCCCGACGGCGGTGACCACCATGGTCTTGCCGGCACCGGTTTCACCGCTGACGACACTCAGACCGGGGCCCAAGGTGAGCGTTGCTTCGGCAATAACGCCCAGATCCCTGATTCGGATTTCTTCGATCATGGCGTGTTGGGGGCCCTTCGGCCGGACGGGGCGGGCCAGGCCTGGTCGGTGGCTGAAGGGGCTTTGCGGGCTGGTGGCACCGCCACGGGTGCCATGGGTTTGGGGCTGCGGACAATTGGAATCTGCGACGTCCGCGCGGCAGCTTCCTCGCCGGCGCGCCCGCGCCAGCCTTCAATGGGCAGCTCAAACTTGCGCACCAGGCGAGCAGAAAAGGGTGTCTGATGCGTGCGTGCCAGCCGCACCGGATGGTCCGATTTGGTGACTTCGATACGCGATCCAGGCGGCAGGTCAACGGTCCGCCGGCCATCGCACCACATCACTCCGTGTGCTTCGGTGCGGGTGAGCACCTCCACCGCCAGCTGTGACTTGGGCGAAACCACCAGCGGTTTGGCGAACAGCGCGTGCGCGCTGATGGGAACCATCAGCAGGGCCTCCACCTCCGGCCAGACCACCGGGCCGCCGGCGGAAAATGCGTACGCCGTCGATCCGGTCGGGGTGGCCATCACGATGCCGTCGCAGCCGAAGGAACTCAGCGGACGGCCATCCACCTCGGTCACCACCTCGATCATCCGCTCACGGTTTCCTTTTTCGATGGCCACTTCATTGAGCGCCCAGGTCTGCAGGATTTTCCGGCCCTGCGCCCACACCGTCACATCAATGGTCATCCGTTCCTCAACGGTGTAGTCGCGGCGGACCACCCAGTCCACGGTCTGCGCCAGGTCCGCCCGTTCGCTCTCGGCCAGAAAGCCCACGTGTCCAAGGTTAACGCCCAGCAGCGGCACGTCCAGACCGCGGACCTCTTCGGCGGCACGGAGAATGGTGCCGTCCCCGCCGAGGACCATAACCAGCTCAATGGCCGCCAGGGTGACGTCAACATCCAGGATTTCCATCGGCACACCGGTAAAGCCCAGATGCGCGGACATATCCGCGAGTTCGTTCCGTGACATCACCGGGATCAGCCCGGAGGCCTGCAGCTGGAGGCATACCTCCAGAGCAGCTGCCATCGCTTCCTCGCGCCCGGTATGGGCCAGGATCAACACTCGCCTGCTCATGTGGCTCCGCTTTCCGGTCAGCTGTTCGTCGTTGGGGCCCAAATTGCCGCCAGCAGCCGCTGTACGCTCGCCTGCTGCTCCTCGATCTTAGGCATTGCGCAGGCCTGCGTGCGGACAACCCACAGGAAATATTCCACATTGCCATCCTGCCCGGGCAACGGGCTGACCGCCAAACCGCGCAGTTCAAGTCCGGCCGCCACCGCGGCCGCGGCGACCTGGCTGACGGCCCGGCACCGTTCGTGTTCGGAGCCCACCACTCCGGTCCGACTCAGACGCTCCCGACCCACCTCGAACTGCGGCTTCACCATCAGCAGCAGGTCCGCGCCCGGTTGGGTGGCCAGGGCAAGCGGAACCATCACCAGGGTGAGCGAGATGAAGGACAGATCGCAGACCGTCAGTTCCACGGCACCGCCGATATCGGATTCCTGCAGGTAACGGATATTCAGCCCCTCGTGCACCTCCACCCGCCGATCCGCCCGGAGTGCCGGCGCGAGCTGGCCGTGCCCCACGTCCACGGCGACCACCCGGGATGCTGCACGGCGCAGCAGCACATCCGTGAACCCGCCCGTGGATGCTCCCGCATCCAGGCATCGTTTGCCGGCCACCACGATGTCCGGGAAGGCATCCAGCGCACCGGCAAGCTTATGGCCGGCCCTGGAGACGTAATCTGGGCGGCCGCTGCCGGCCACCGCCAGCTCCCGGTCGGGATCAATCTGCCGGGCCGCCTTCACCAACACCGTGCCGCCGGAACTGACCTGGCCCGCGGCGATTAAAGCCGCAGCATGGGTCCGTGACCGCGCCAGCGTGCGCCGCACCAGCTCCTGATCCAGGCGTGCCACCGCTATGCCCCGGCGCCGGCGGCCGTGGTGCCGGCGGGCTCCGCGTCCAGCTCCCGTTTCAAATCATCGTGCAGGGCGCTGTACCGCGCGGCGTGATCGACCGTCGGCATCCGGTGCAGATCTGGCAGCCCTGCCATGACCGCGTCCACGGCGGTGTCCGACGTCGTCGGAATGACCTCCGGCCAGATCAGCTCCGGCCGCGCGGGCCCCGAACCGATGCCCGAAGGCGCGGCAAGGAATGCTGCAACCGACGCGGGCGCCGCCGCTTCGGCCGCACCCAGGTCATGCGAATTCACGTCGGGATGCCGATCTGCCATGGTTTTATTCTAGTGACCCGCCGTGCCAGCGCAGCTCGGGGGCCCGGGCTACGGCCGCGTCGGGTACGGCATCCCACCACGCAGCGCAGGCGCAGCGCCAGCTGTCGACGTCGTCCTTGTCACCGGAGACGCTGACGGTACCGTCGGCCACGGACGCCGTGGATTTGCCGCAGCTGAAGATTCCATTGCTGCCCGTCACGTCCGGGTACGGTTCGAAGAGCTCAGCCAGGGTGCGCAGCAGAAAGCGCGGTCGCTCGGCTGTCCGGGCAGCCAGCACTGTCTCGGTGGTGTCCACACCCGTCAGCACGACGGCGGTTGCCATTTTCGCGTTGTTGCCACCCAGGATGTCCGTATCCAGCCGATCGCCGACCACCAGCGGCCGCGACGATCCGAGCCGTTCGGCGGCAGCATGGAACAGCACCGCTTCCGGCTTGCCCGCCACCAGCGGTTCCTTCCCCGTGGCCGCCCGGACGGCCGCCACCAACGCACCGTTCCCGGGCGCAATTCCACGGGCCTGCGGGATGGTCATATCGGTGTTGGTGGCCACCCACGCTGCACCATTTTCAATGGCATAGGCGGCTTCGGCCAACTCTTTCCAGCTCAGCGTCGGTTCAAAGCCCTGAATCACGACGGCGGCGCCGTCGTCCGCCGAGCGGACGGGCACCATCCCCACCAGCTCCACTTCGCGGGCCAGTGCGTCGCTGCCGGTGATCAGCACCTTGGAACCGGCCGGGAACTTATCGGCCAGCAACCGGGCGCCCGCCTGCGCAGAACTGACCACCTGATGGTCCTCGGCAGGCGCACCGAGCCCGCGCAGATGCGCGGCGACGTCAGCCGGCGTACGGGACGCATTGTTGGTCACGTATGCCAGGTCGACACCGAAGCCGGCCAGCCGCTGCAGCGCCTCGACGGCGCCCGGAATCGCGTGTGGCCCGGTATAAACGACTCCGTCCAGATCGGACAACACCGAATCGAAGGCGGTGACCAGTGCCTGCTCAGTCATGCCGGGCACCGCCTTCGGCCGCGGACCTGTTGTCCTCGGTGTCTTCCAGCGCTGCGCCGTTGTCAGTGCTACTGCCAGTGCTGCTGTCACTGTCCTCCGCGACGTCGTGCCCACTGCCGTCCTGCGCCTCGTCCGGGTCCGCGCTAAACTCATCCGACTCGGCGTCGTCGGAATCGAAATAATCCGATTCGGCGTCATCGATGTTGTCCACTGCTGCAGCGTCGACCGTGGAGGTTGCGGCCTCGTCGGCAGAAACCGCTTCAACGAGCGGAGCGGACGCACGCTTCACGGGCGCCGTCGGCTTCCGAACGATCGCTTCGCCGTCGGCGTTGAACATGGACGTGTCCTGCCTCTTCTTTGGCTTACCCTCATCCTCCTCTTCTTCAGCGAGGTCAACGATGAATGGATCCGCGTCCTCGCCGATACCCAGGGCCGACTCCGCCTTGACAGCCTGCCGGCGCCAGGTGGCGGCCTCGGTGCTGCGGCCAGCGGCCTCCAGCGCGTCCGAGTAGGCACGGAAAAGCCGGGGACTAAAAGAGAATGCCCGGTTCCTGTCCAGCTGCGCGATTTCCAGGGCGGCCACGGCTGCCTCCCGCTCCCCCAGATCGGCCCGCGCACCGGAAGCCACGATCGCCAGCTCAACCCTGCCGGCGGTGTCCAGAGTCTCTGCGTCCTCGGAACGGATCAGGTCCAAGGCCCGGTCCGGACGGCCCATCCCGCGTTCACAGTCGGCCATCACGGGAAGATGCTCATTGGACCCGCTGATCCTGCGGTAGGTACGGAACTCTCGCAGGGCTTCACCGTAGTGGCCGGCCGCATAGGCAGTCAGGCCGACGGCCTCGCGGACGGCAGCCAAGCGACCACCACGGCGGCTTGCTGCCAGGGCATGCTGGAAGGACAGCTCGGGGTCGACGTCCATCAGCCTGCCCGCCATCACCAGGTGTCGGGAGACCCATTCGGCGCTATTTTCCTCCAGGGTACGCAGCTGCGCCCGCGTCACCTTGTCCAGCTCGGTGCCCGTCACATCGTCATCTATCTGCGGGGACCGCTCCCGGTCGGGGCGGTTGGCGCTGCGCAGATCGCGTGCGTTGTGAGTAGCGGCCGGACGGTCCTCGCGTGAACCGTGGTCGCCTCGAGCGGCTCCGTCACCGCGGGGCTGCCATTCCTTGCGCGGCGCGGCGCGGTCGTTGTAGGGACGGTTGTTCGCGGGCCGGTCGCTGCGCGGAGCACGATCCCCGTAAGGCTTCCGCTCACCCTCGCGGGCCGGACGGTCAGTGAAAGGCCGGTCGCTGCGCGGAGCACGATCCCCGTAAGGCTTCCGCTCACCCTCGCGGGCCGGACGGTCAGTGAAAGGCCGGTCGCTGCGCGGAGCACGATCCCCGTAAGGCTTCCGCTCACCCTCGCGGGCCGGACGGTCAGTAAAAGGCCGGTCGCTGCGCGGAGCACGATCCCCGTAAGGCTTCCGCTCACCCTCGCGGGCCGGACGGTCAGTAAAAGGCCGGTCGCTGCGCGGAGCACGATCCCCGTAAGGCTTCCGCTCACCCTCGCGGGCCGGACGGTCAGTAAAAGGCCGGTCGCTGCGCGGAGCACGATCCCCGTAAGGCTTCCGCTCACCCTCGCGGGCCGGACGGTCAGTAAAAGGCCGGTCGCTGCGCGGAGCACGATCCCCGTAAGGCTTCCGCTCACCCTCGCGGGCCGGACGGTCAGTAAAAGGCCGGTCGCTGCGCGGAGCACGATCCCCGTAAGGCTTCCGCTCACCCTCGCGGGCCGGACGGTCAGCGAAAGGCCGGTCATCCCGGGCACGGAATCCGCGGGGCTCGCCGCCCGAGTTACTGGTCCCCCTGAAGGGACCGCCGGTGCCCCGACCGCCGTCGCGACCTTGACTGGGACGGCCTCCGGAATTTCCTCCGCGGTTCCCGTCGCCGGGCCGGCTGCCGGGCGACTTGTCGTTATGTGGCTTGTCACCGCGGTTACCGCCGTTATATTCAGCCATGTCGGACTCCTATGCTCACGAGCTGACCAACTGGCACAGTAACAGCCGCTCTTCACTATTGATCTACAAAAATTACAAAAAAATTCTCTGGGCACGGTGACCCTAGAATCATTCTAGTCGACGTCCTGCGAGCCGCCCATGAACCGTGCGTAGCGGTCCAGGACCTGCGGCCATTCGCGGAACACATCGCCGCCAGGTTGGGCTCCCGACCGCGGCGCCCAACGCTCGTGGACAAGAAGCACCCGCGTGCCGCCATCTCCGTGAGGACGGAAAGAAACGGCTACGTGGTCGGGGTTGAGCGGATCCCCGCCCAGTAGCCACGACAGCAGAAACGACGACGGCGATATCCAGGAGTTGATACGCGCCCAGAGACATTTCTCTCCTTTGGCCGGCTCCTCCACTAAGTCGCCGTCCTCGAAACCCAGATAGGAATCGACGCCGAATTCACTGTAGTCCTCCATGGGCCACCACAGGTGCACATTGTCCGTGAACCCCTCGAAGGCGTCGTGTACACCGGACGGAACGGTCACCTCAGCGGTTATGGTCTGAAGCGAAGCCGGTTCCTGCGAAGGTTCGGGGGCAGCATGGGAAAAGAGCTCTGACATGACTTAAGCCTACTCAACGCGTCCTGGTCCGTTAGGGGTACTGTGTTCATTCGCGGGCGGCCGGCCGATCGGTCGGTGCCGCGGTGGGGGTGTGGACGGTGCCGCTACTGGACAGGCTCCCGCGGGCGGCGGGGGTGGGGCCGGCGAATTTTGGGGGGGTGTTAAATGGTTTGAGCCCCGCACGGTGTGCGGGGCTCTAGCCTTTTTGTTTTCTAAATGGTGTCCGGCGGTGTCCTACTCTCCCACACCCTCTCGAGTGCAGTACCATCGGCGCTGTGGGTCTTAGCTTCCGGGTTCGGAATGGGACCGGGCGTTTCCCCCACGCTATGACCGCCGTAACTCTTTGTCCGCACCGGCACCACCGGGTTTTTGGGTGGGTGCTGGGGGAAATTTGTGGGTTACAACTTCACTTTATGTAGTTATTCACTGTATGTAGTTATTCACTGTATGTAGTTATTCAACTGTATGTAGTTATTCAACTGTGTGTAGTTATCCATGTGGTGTTGGGCATGGGGTGGTTGAGGGTGCAACCAGGACCAACCCGTTCCCCTGTCGTGTGACAGGGGGTGGGGGTTGTTGGTTGGGAACCACATAGTGGACGCAAGCAGCAGATCTTTTTCCCTGACCGTGGTGGTGCAGCGTTTGAAGTCGCTTCACCGGTCAGGGGTGTGGTGTAAGTCATCGGCCTATTAGTACCGGTCAGCTTCACGGGTCTTTAGTCCCCGCTTCCACGTCCGGCCTATCAACCCAGTGGTCTGGCTGGGGGCCTCTCACACACAAAGGTGCATGGAAATCTCATCTCGAAGCGGGCTTCCCGCTTAGATGCTTTCAGCGGTTATCCCATCCGAACGTAGCTAATCAGCGATGCACTTGGCAGTACAACTGACACACCAGAGGTTCGTCCGTCCCGGTCCTCTCGTACTAAGGACAGCCCTTCTCAAATTTCCTGCGCGCGCAGCGGATAGGGACCGAACTGTCTCACGACGTTCTAAACCCAGCTCGCGTACCGCTTTAATGGGCGAACAGCCCAACCCTTGGGACCTACTCCAGCCCCAGGATGCGACGAGCCGACATCGAGGTGCCAAACCATGCCGTCGATATGGACTCTTGGGCAAGATCAGCCTGTTATCCCCGAGGTACCTTTTATCCGTTGAGCGACGGCCATTCCACAATGTGCCGCCGGATCACTAGTCCCGACTTTCGTCCCTGCTCGAGATGTCTCTCTCACAGTCAAGCTCCCTTGTGCACTTACACTCGACACCTGATTGCCAACCAGGCTGAGGGAACCTTTGGGCGCCTCCGTTACTCTTTAGGAGGCAACCGCCCCAGTTAAACTACCCATCAGGCACTGTCCCTGACCCGGATTACGGGCCGAAGTTAGATGTCCAAAGTGACCAGAGTGGTATTTCAACGATGACTCCACCGTAACTGGCGTCACGGCTTCACAGTCTCCCACCTATCCTACACAAGCCACTCCGAACACCAATACCAAACTATAGTAAAGGTCTCGGGGTCTTTCCGTCCTGCTGCGCGTAACGAGCATCTTTACTCGTACTGCAATTTCGCCGAGTTTATGGTTGAGACAGCGGGGAAGTCGTTACTCCATTCGTGCAGGTCGGAACTTACCCGACAAGGAATTTCGCTACCTTAGGATGGTTATAGTTACCACCGCCGTTTACTGGGGCTTAAATTCTCAGCTTCGCCCGCAAGGGCTAACCGGTCCTCTTAACCTTCCAGCACCGGGCAGGAGTCAGTCCGTATACATCGTCTTGCGACTTCGCACGGACCTGTGTTTTTAGTAAACAGTCGCTTCCCCCTGGTCTCTGCGGCCCCGATCCCCTCCGACCAGCACGTGGTCATCAAGGTTGGGGCCCCCCTTCTCCCGAAGTTACGGGGGCATTTTGCCGAGTTCCTTAACCATAATTCTCTCGATCGCCTTAGTATTCTCTACCTGATCACCTGTGTCGGTTTGGGGTACGGGCGGTTAAAACCTCGCGTCGATGCTTTTCTCGGCAGCATAGGATCACCAAATTCCCCCTCACGGGGGTCCCGTCAGATCTCAGACCCGGTATCAAAACCAGGGCCACGGATTTACCTATGACCCGCCCTACATCCTTAGACCGGGACAACCATCGCCCGGCTTGGCTACCTTCCTGCGTCACACCTGTTAATACGCTTACCTCCCGGGATCAGGTCCCGCGGTCCGCAAAAAACCGGACCCGCCACAAGGGCGGACGGTCATGCATCCGGCGGTTAGTATCACCCGATCAGCATTGGCGGTTTTTCACCGGTACGGGAATATCAACCCGTTGTCCATCGACTACGCCTGTCGGCCTCGCCTTAGGTCCCGACTTACCCAGGGCAGATTAGCTTGACCCTGGAACCCTTGATCATCCGGCGGACGGGTTTCTCACCCGTCATTCGCTACTCATGCCTGCATTCTCACTCGTGTAGGCTCCACCACTGGTTTACACCGCGGCTTCACCGCCCACACGACGCTCCCCTACCACTCCGGACGACTGAACCACGAAGGCTTGTCTACTATCCGAAATCCACAACTTCGGCGGTGTACTTGAGCCCCGCTACATTGTCGGCGCGGAATCACTTGACCAGTGAGCTATTACGCACTCTTTTAAGGATGGCTGCTTCTAAGCCAACCTCCTGGTTGTCTTCGCAATCCCACATCCTTTCCCACTTAGCACACGCTTAGGGGCCTTAGTTGGTGGTCTGGGCTGTTTCCCTCTCGACCATGAAGCTTATCCCCCACGGTCTCACTGCTGCGCTCTGACTTACCGGCATTCGGAGTTTGGCTGACGTCAGTAACCTTGTAGGGCCCATTAGCCATCCAGTCGCTCTACCTCCGGCAAGAAACACGCAACGCTGCACCTAAATGCATTTCGGGGAGAACCAGCTATCACGAAGTTTGATTGGCCTTTCACCCCTACCCACAGCTCATCCCCTCCATTTTCAACTGAAGTGGGTTCGGTCCTCCACGACGTCTTACAGTCGCTTCAACCTGGCCATGGGTAGATCACTTCGCTTCGGGTCTAGATCACGCCACTACACTCGCCCTATTCAGACTCGCTTTCGCTACGGCTTCCCCACACGGGTTAACCTCGCGACGTAACACTAACTCGCAGGCTCATTCTTCAAAAGGCACGCCGTCACAAGAATCAGACTCGCTCCGACGGTTTGTAGGCACACGGTTTCAGGTACTGTTTCACTCCCCTCCCGGGGTACTTTTCACCTTTCCCTCACGGTACTTGTCCGCTATCGGTCATTAGGTAGTATTTAGGCTTATCAGGTGGTCCTGACAGATTCGCACGGGATTTCTCGGGCCCCGTACTACTTGGGATACTCTCCAGGCGGTGTCAGAAACATTTCGGTTACGGGGCTCACACCCTCTACGGCCGGCCTTTCAAGACCGTTCACCTATGCCTACACTCTCACCTCCCCAGCCCGGCAGAGCTGGAACGGAAAGTCCCACAACCCCGGCCATGCAACGCCCGCCGGCTATCACACATGACACGGTTTAGCCTGATCCGCGTTCGCTCGCCACTACTGACGGAATCACTGTTGTTTTCTCTTCCTGTGGGTACTGAGATGTTTCACTTCCCCACGTTCCCCCCACACAGCCTATGTGTTCAGCTGCAGGTCACCACGTCACCCCAAAGAGCGCGTGGCGGGGTTTCCCCATTCGGACATCCTCGGATCAGGGTTCGGTTATCAACTCCCCGAGGCTTATCGCAGATTCCTACGTCCTTCTTCGGCTCCTAATGCCAAGGCATTCACCGTGCGCCCTTAAAAACTTGACCACAAAAGATCACAAAACAAAACACATCGAGAGAACCATGAAACCACCACACCACCCCACACCCCGAAAGGCACGAAACGATGCAACAGATCCAGGTTCAAACATTCTCAAAGAAATTGCTTCTTAAGATGCTCGCGTCCACTATGTAGTTCTCAAACAACAACCCCATCACACACCAGCCACCACACCAACGCGCGGAAACCAGCCATGCCCGGGAACACCAGAAACACCAAACCCCCGCAACCCCCTCCACCCACACCAGCAGGCAAAAAAGACCACGGAACCCTGTTGCCTCAGGACCCAACAGTGTGCCAAACGAAACCCACGGAACCACCAACCGCAAAACCATCCTTTCCACACCCGCCGCCACGCCCCCCAAAGGAGAACACAACACACGGGCCGTACTCAAACACCGGCCGGCACCCCACAGGCACCTGTCCTGTCAATATTCCACCCATGAGCACCCACCGCGGAACCTGCGTCCGCGCAACGGGCCTCCTGCAGACCCCCACCACCAACCACCAGGGCCGGGGCAAACGAATCTGAGGCGCTCCTTAGAAAGGAGGTGATCCAGCCGCACCTTCCGGTACGGCTACCTTGTTACGACTTAGTCCCAATCGCCGGTCCCACCTTCGACGGCTCCCCCCCAAAAGGGTTAGGCCACCGGCTTCGGGTGTTACCAACTTTCGTGACTTGACGGGCGGTGTGTACAAGGCCCGGGAACGTATTCACCGCAGCGTTGCTGATCTGCGATTACTAGCGACTCCGACTTCATGGGGTCGAGTTGCAGACCCCAATCCGAACTGAGACCGGCTTTTTGGGATTAGCTCCACCTCACAGTATCGCAACCCTTTGTACCGGCCATTGTAGCATGCGTGAAGCCCAAGACATAAGGGGCATGATGATTTGACGTCGTCCCCACCTTCCTCCGAGTTGACCCCGGCAGTCTCCCATGAGTCCCCGGCATAACCCGCTGGCAACATGGAACGAGGGTTGCGCTCGTTGCGGGACTTAACCCAACATCTCACGACACGAGCTGACGACAACCATGCACCACCTGTAAACCGACCGCAAGCGGGGCGACCATCTCTGGCCGTTTCCGGTTCATGTCAAGCCTTGGTAAGGTTCTTCGCGTTGCATCGAATTAATCCGCATGCTCCGCCGCTTGTGCGGGCCCCCGTCAATTCCTTTGAGTTTTAGCCTTGCGGCCGTACTCCCCAGGCGGGGCACTTAATGCGTTAGCTACGGCGCGGAAAACGTGGAATGTCCCCCACACCTAGTGCCCAACGTTTACGGCATGGACTACCAGGGTATCTAATCCTGTTCGCTCCCCATGCTTTCGCTCCTCAGCGTCAGTTACAGCCCAGAGACCTGCCTTCGCCATCGGTGTTCCTCCTGATATCTGCGCATTTCACCGCTACACCAGGAATTCCAGTCTCCCCTACTGCACTCTAGTCTGCCCGTACCCACCGCAGATCCGGAGTTGAGCCCCGGACTTTCACGGCAGACGCGACAAACCGCCTACGAGCTCTTTACGCCCAATAATTCCGGATAACGCTTGCGCCCTACGTATTACCGCGGCTGCTGGCACGTAGTTAGCCGGCGCTTCTTCTGCAGGTACCGTCACTTACGCTTCTTCCCTACTGAAAGAGGTTTACAACCCGAAGGCATTCATCCCTCACGCGGCGTCGCTGCATCAGGCTTGCGCCCATTGTGCAATATTCCCCACTGCTGCCTCCCGTAGGAGTCTGGGCCGTGTCTCAGTCCCAGTGTGGCCGGTCACCCTCTCAGGCCGGCTACCCGTCGTCGCCTTGGTAAGCCATTACCTCACCAACAAGCTGATAGGCCGCGAGTCCATCCAAAACCAATAAATCTTTCCACCACCCACCATGCGGTGAAGAAGTGAATATCCGGTATTAGACCCCGTTTCCAAGGCTTATCCCAGAGTTAAGGGCAGGTTACTCACGTGTTACTCACCCGTTCGCCACTAATCCCCCCAGCAAGCTGGAGATCATCGTTCGACTTGCATGTGTTAAGCACGCCGCCAGCGTTCATCCTGAGCCAGGATCAAACTCTCCGTTGATGTAAAAACAGACACCACCACAACACCCGGAAAAAGGATGACATGACAGCACTAAATTCGAAACCAGCCAAAAAAGCCACCCACCACCACAAACACGGCAGCAGGCAACAGTCTCAACCAATAAATAAATACCGGTATCAACAAAACTTGGCACACTATTGAGTTCTCAAACAACAGATACATACGAATACTTTAGGTTCCAAATTGATACAATCAATTTATTAGTAGAACCGTATTTCACCGCTGCAATATCTAAAGCTTATTTCATTTTCTTTTCCCTTGTCAAATCCGCTTATTCAATCGCATTCGACCCAGGCTTCTCAAACTCCCCGTCATGAATTGAAGCGCATCCGGCCTCTGCTCATAGAGCACGCACGGAATCGCAACTAATTTTTTTGGGGGTTTGGTCTTCGCTCCAGCGAGTGAACCGGTCATCTTTCAAACGGTTGACTGCGCTCCTCAGCGGGCGACTTAGAAGACATTACACGCACTGTAGGGAACGCGCAAATCAGCCATGTCAGCGTCCCGGACCGCCTGACCGTCGCCGTCGCCGTCGCCGGCGTCGCCGCAGCCGTCGTCGTCGTCGTCGTCAGGGCGTGCGGACCTGGACCATCGCCAGGTTCCGCTTCCCGCGCCGCAGCAGCAGGTAGCTGCCATGCAGCAGTTCAGTCTCGGCAATCACCGCGTCCGGGTCCGTGATTTTGGTGTTGTTCACGTAGGCGCCGCCTTCGGACACTATCCGCCGGGCCGCGGAATTGCTGGCAGACAGCCCCGAAGCCACCAGCAGATTAATGATGCCCAGCCCTTCCCCGTTCACGGAGCCTCGCGGCAGTTCTTTCGTGGCCGCCGCAAGGGTGGCCGCATCCAGGCCGGCAAGTTCCCCTTGCCCAAAGAGCGCGGCCGACGCCGCAATGACCTTTTCGGTCGCCTCGGTCCCATGCACCAAGGAGGTGACGTCGTAGGCCAGCTTCCGCTGGGCCTCCCGAAGGTGCGGGCGCTCGGCAACTGCGCCGGCGAGTTCCTCGATCTCATTCCTGTCCAGGAAGGTAAAGACCTTCAGCCGCGCCACGACGTCGGCGTCGGCCGTGTTCAGCCAGAACTGGTACATCTCGTAGGGGCTGCACATACCGGCGTCGAGCCAGATGGCGTTGCCCTCACTCTTGCCGAACTTCGTGCCGTCGGAATTGGTGATCAGCGGTGTACCGATGGCGTGGGCACCCTTGCCCTCCACCTTGCGGATCAGGTCCGTCCCGCTGGTCAGGTTGCCCCACTGGTCCGAGCCGCCCTGCTGCAGAACGCAGCCGTAACTGCGGTAGAGCTCCAGGAAATCCAGGCCCTGCAGGATCTGGTAGCTGAATTCGGCGTAGCTGATGCCCTCGTCTGAGTCGAGCCGCGAGGCCACGATGTCTTTTTTGATCATGGTGCCCACGCGGTAGTACTTACCGATGTCGCGCAGAAAATCGATCGCGCTCAGCGGCGCCGTCCAGTCCAGGTTGTTCACCATTCTGGCGGGGTTATCTCCCTCGAAGCTGAGGAAGCGCTGCACCTGCGCTTGCAGGGAGCCGACCCATTCGGCCACCGTCTCCTTGGTGTTCATGGTCCGTTCCGCCGTCGGCCGCGGGTCCCCCACGAGTCCGGTGGAACCCCCTACCAGTCCCAGCGGCCTGTGTCCGGCCAGCTGCAGCCGACGCATGGTGAGCAGCTGCACCAAGTTGCCCAGATGGAGGCTGGGGGCGGTCGGGTCGAAGCCGCAGTAATACGTGATCGGATCGCCGGCGAGCAGCGTCTCCAGCTCCGCCTCGTCTGTGGAGACCTGAACCAGGCCGCGCCACTTGAGCTCCTGCCAAATGTTGGCAAAAGTGGGATCGTTGCGCTGGGCTGCGGTTGCTGTTTGTTCTGACACAGTTCAAAATTACCAGCACGACGGCGGATGCCGCGCCTATTGCCCGACGGCGGCGCGGAGGCGGCCGCCACTGACACCGCTATCGCCGGTTCCTGGACGGGGTGCCGAAGTAACTGCGCGGATGACGGGCGGTCAGAGTGTCTGCGTGATCCAGCAGGTCAGCTGGTGCGGTAAAGACAATCCGGCCGCCATCGGTCCCGGGCACCGTGGCCGAGGTCGATATTGCAGTCAACGTGGGCCAGGACGGCCTGATAATGCTCAATGGCCAGGTTGAGCCGCTGCCGCACCGCGCCGGACAGAATGGTCAATGGCTGGCCCAGGCTCAGGCAGCCGAGCCCATGTCGGCCAGCCGGCTCAGGATCGCGTGCGCGGGACGGCATCCGGATCCGGAAGACTCCCGGGCCTCGGTCCCCGGTCCTGCAGCCGGGCGCGGTGGTCGAGGCGCCGCCCGGTCAGCCGTTTGGGAATGTCCAAGGGAGACTTTCTTCAGATTGTTTCCCCGCGCACCGCGGACCTGAATGGCAGGGTGCCTGTCGGCCACGGGAGGCTGAAGAGCGATCTGTTCGGACGGCACGTCAGAACTCCGGACAGACCGGCAGCAGTTAGCCCTCAATCCCGGCCGGAAGCTCCGACGACGTGATCAACCGCAGCCGCTGGGTGGGACGGGTCATCGAGACGTAAAGGTCGCCGACCCTGCCGGCATTGCCGGCAAGCAGCGCCGCGGGCTCAACGATCACGACGCCGTCGAACTCCAGCCCCTTGGCCTCATGCGGGTCCATCACCACGATGTCCTGCTCAATGGAACCGGCGCCGTGCCCGATCCGTCGCCCGTAGACGGCCCTGAGCGCCTCCGCTGTTGCTTTCACCTGGCTGCGCGCCGTGATGACGGCCAGCAGCCCGCCGTCGATCGCCGCCATTTCCGCCGGCAGCACCTCCACCAGCGTGTCCAGCACCTTACCGACCGGGACACGGTCGATCACCGGATCCCAGAGCCCCTCCCGCACGGCCTTGGGTGCGGAGACCTGCTGGCCGGCCGCGTTGGCCATCCGCACAGCGGCTTCGGCGATCTGCAGCGGCGTCCGGTAGTTCACCGTGAGCTCCTCCAACTGCCAGCGGTCCCCCATAAACGGCGCGAGAGCCTGCTGCCAGGAACCGGCGCCGGAGGCGGAACTGGTCTGCGCGATGTCACCGACAATGGTGAAGGATTTGACCGGGCAGCGGCGCACCAACAGCCGCCACTGCATGGCCGACAGCTCCTGCGCCTCATCGACCACGATATGGCCGAACGCCCAGGTCCGGTCCGTCAGTGCCCGTTCCGCCGGAGTCAGCCGGCTGTCCTGGACCGCGTTATGGTCCGCCAGATCCTCCGCCGTGAGGATGCCGTCCACGCCCGAATCCGCCATGGCCTGGGTCATGTTGTCGATGGCACGCTCGGCATTGGCAATGTCCCGGCGCCGCTCGGCCTCCTTGGCGGCCTGGTGACGACCGCCGGTGGCATCCTGCTCGCCGAGCAGCTCGGCTGCCTCATCCAGCAGGGGAACGTCCGCCTCGGTCCAGAGCGCGTCGGCCCCGCGCAGGAGCGCGTCACGCTCCTGGACGCTGAGCATCGGCGCCGCTGCGTCCAGGATGGCCGGCTTACTGAACAGCTCGGCCACCAGCTTCTGCGGCGTCATCGGCATCCAGGCCAGGTTCAGCGCGATGCGCACGTCCCGGGCCTGCCGGACATCCTCCGCGAGATATGCCCGGTCCGCGGTATTGCCGAACCCGGAGGATTCAATGTGCTCGGTCAGCTGTTCGGTCAGCTCGCGCAGCAGAATCCGCACGAACGTCAGTCGGGCTTCGTTGTGCGGCTTCCCGGTGGCCCGGGCCTTGTCCCTGGCGCGCCGGACCTGTCGCTGCGTCAGCAGCAGCGTAGTACCTTCGACGTCGAGCTTGCGGTCTTCGGCTGGAATTCGCTGCCGGTTCGCCACGGCATTGCGGATCACCTCCGCCATCAGGATGCGGCCCTTGATCTCCGCGGCTTCGGGGTCTTCCACGGCGGTGGCCGCGATGCCGGGCATCAGCCGCCCGACACTGGCCATGACGACGCCCGTTTCGCCCAGGGACGGCAGGACGCGCTCGATGTATTTCATGAACGACGACGACGGTCCCACCAGCAGGACGCCAGCGGACTTGAGCCGGTCCCGGTGCGTGTAGAGCAAATAGGCGGCGCGGTGCAGCGCAACCGCTGTCTTCCCCGTGCCCGGGCCGCCCTGCACCACGAGGGCGCCGGAAAGCGGAGCGCGGATAATCCTGTCCTGCTCGGCCTGGATAGTGCCGACTATGTCCGACATCCGCCCGGTCCGCTTGGAATTGAGCGCCGCCAGCAGCGCACCCTCCCCCTGCAGCGAGGCGCCCTCATGAAGCATTTCCTGATCCAACACATCGTCTTCGATGGCCTTGACATTGCGGCCGTTCAGGATCAGGTGCCGACGTCGGCGCACCCCCTGGCGCTCAAAGGCGGTGGCCTGGTAAAAGGTGCCGGCCTCGGGCGCCCGCCAGTCCACCATCAGTTGGCGGAGATCGTCGGTGGACAGGCCGATGCGGCCGATGTACCGCGTTTCCCCGGAGTCCAGATCAAGCCGGCCGAATGCGAGCTTGTCATCCACGGCATTCAGCTGCGCCAGGCGGTTCTCATAGAGCGAAGCAAAGGCGTCCCGCTCCGAGCGCATCTGGTGCGTTCCCATGGCCGTGGTACGCCGGACCTGCTCCAGCTGTTGTAGTTTCTCCTGTCGGAGCTCATCCAAGCGGGCGTAAAGCCCCGCTACGTACTCCCGCTCATGGGCGAGTTCAGCATCAAGCATTGCGGCGATCCCTTTCGCAAAAGGCAGACCGTCCATTCTACCGGTATTTCCCTGAACGCATATGAAGCACGTCATAGAACCGGTTGCCGGATCATATTGGACGTGACGCGGACGCTGAACAGCGGATAGCCGCTGCTGGCTGCGGCCTCCTTAGAGGCGCATCAGCGAGCGCACCCGGTGACCGGCCAACGCCGCGCGGCCGCGTAGTTCACCGAGTTCAAGCACGACGCCGAAACCGGCCACGTGCACGTTTGCCCGCTCAAAGAGCCGAGCCGCCGCGGAAAGGGTTCCGCCGGTGGCCAGCACGTCGTCCAGGATCAGCACGCGGCTGCCCGCAGGGACGTCCCCTTTATGGAGTTCCAATGCAGCGCGGCCGTACTCCAGGGAATAATCCTCCCGGTAGACCTCGCGAGGCAGCTTGCCGGCCTTGCGCACCGTGATCACGCCGGTCCCGGTGGCATAGGCGGCCGCGGCCGCGAGCAGGAACCCGCGGGCCTCAATCCCGGCGACGGCGTCGAACCGGCCGGCGAAGGGTTCAACCAGAGCGCCGACCACCGCATGCAGCGCCAGTCCGTCGGCAAAGACCGGGGTCAGATCCTTGAAGGAAATCCCCCGCTCCGGATAATCCGGCACCGTCTTGGTCAGCCGGGAGATGATCGCTTCCACGCTTTCGCGGGGTGGTGTCGAGCGCGGGGCGATGCCCGGAGTTGCTCACGGGGCGGGGAAATCGGAAGCAGCAGAAGTCACGTCTCCACGGTACCCGCATCACCGGTAACCTCGGTCATGGGTCCCGCCGAGCGCTCAGTGCTGATCAGACGGGCGGTACTGTCCAGCACGTCGTACACGAAACATCCTTTTTCGCCGTTCCAACAGGAGACGCCCTAGCTCCGAACGATCCGTCCCGGGGAGCGCTGGGGCGGTGGAGGTGTAGATATTGCCGAGGGGTGTGCTGGTTTGCACGGTGTGCCGGGTGCCACGAGGGGATCGGTGGGATGCGGCTCTCGGTTTTGTTTTCCTGGCTCCTGATGGTGGCTCGGGGCGGGGTGTGGAGGACCAGCCGGGCGTTTCTTTCCGAAGATTGCAGTGTTGACACAATTCCTGTCCGTTAAGTCCGCTGGTCTGACCTCCGCCCTCGCCTTTGTGTCTATCCCGGTACGGGATGACGTGATCTATGTGTCTGATGGGTGCATCGCACCAAGGGGTCCGGCAGGTCTGATCCCTGGCGATGATGAATCTTCGTAGTCCGGGTGGGAAGAGCCTGCCTTTGGAGTCCATCCCGACGAGTTGCCCGGCACCGGGAGCGGTGTAGAGCCGGCGGATCCAGACCCGGAACGCCGGATCTCCCATCGCCGTGGCGATACCGGCACCAGTACCAGCACCAGCGCTTGGCCCCGCCCCGGGGTTCGCCGTGGCGGCGTGTGCCCCGGTTTCCCCGTGCCGGATGAGGTCTCGGGCCCATTGTGCGGGGACCGTTCCATAGCCGGTGAGGTGGGCCGGTTCGCTGTCTCCTTGGAGCAGGGTGCGGTCAGTCACGACGAGCTGGATCTCCACCCCCGTGATTCCGCCGGGGGTGCCGGTGATGTGCTGGACGAGGGTGTCGGCCATGATTTGTCCCCTGCCTCGGTGGTCGCCGGCGGCGCGGAGGGAATCGGCTTCCCGGGACAGGGCGGCGTAGGCGGAGACGCCTTGGGCGACGGGGAGGAGGGCGGTGAGGTTGACCATGGTGTCCGGGGCCGGCCGGCAACTGACGTGCCGGTCTATCTCGGCTTTCGCGTTCCGGGCCATGGCGGCGTGCGATCAAGCCGGTACGCGACCCGTTTGGTTGCTGCGCTGATCTGTCCGTCACCCATGCCGTCCATCGCACCCGTGTCGTGGGCGAGTTCGGTGTCCACGGCACGGCGGTCATCGAGGCTGAGGAATGCGGTCTCCTGCACTATGAGGGTGGCCCGGTACTCGTTCAATTTTCCGGTGGCCAGGGCGGTGAGGGTGTGCGGCATCTCCGCCACGAGTACCTTCGCCATTCCCAGGAGCTGATTCCCCTTGTGCGGGGACTGGCGGCGGGCCAAGGCTATCTGGTCCCCGATGTTCTTCCCCAGTTTCTCCGCAGCGATCCCGGCGTTTTCCTGGGCTCGGCGCTGGGAGGCATCAAACGCCGCCGCGTCCCGGGCCTGCGAGGCACAGAGAGCTGATTTCAGTTCTTCTTTCGCCCGCAGCAGCCCGATCCGTTCCGCGTCATCAGAGTCCTCTGGATTGATTCCAGCCAGAGTGGTGATCCAGCCCCGGATCACCGCCTCATTCACCCGGAGGGCGTTATCTTCCGTAGCGGCAGCGGTCGAGGCGGATGGTACCGGCGAAGCGTGATTCGTTTCGCTGCTTCTGTCACCCGTTCCACCATCATCGAACATGTGTTCTAGTCTAGCATGATAAACTAGAAAATAAATGGTATATTTTGGGTTGGAGGTGGCCTTTTGGCGGTGCTTGGTGACGTTGGTCGGGGTCACCGCGCGGCAGCGGGTGGCCACAGCCGGCCACTGAGCAGCGTGACCGGCTGTGGCCGAACACCGAACACCGAACACCGAAAAATGTGGCCGGCCTTGAACGAGCACCGTATGGTCGGACGTCGTTGGTCGAGCTGGGAGACCGTACAACTAGGGCGACCGTGCAACTAGGAAGACCGTGCAACTAGGAAACAGCGGGACGTTTTCGCACTACAGCGGGCTTGTAGCGGGAAACGGTCGGGTCTGCGGCAATCCAGTACCGCCACGGGTAACTGGCCGATCCCCCAGGTCCGCCCAATCCGACGCGTGGACCGGTGAGAATGTCATCCGGTGCCAGCGCCGAAGCCAGTTCCACGCTGAAATCCCCGCCCAGCGCCCAGGCCCCGTTGTGTTCCCTGCCCATGGCCAATGCCGTTGCCAGCCGGGCCGGGCCCTGCGCCAGCTCTTTGTCCCTGCGGGCAGCAGGTCGGCGGGCACGGGCAATGCCGATGCCTTCCACCACTTCCCCCGCCCGCAGCAGGCAACCCGAGGATGTGCCCGCCGGGGAGCAGACGAGGTTGGCGCAGTAATGCATGCCGTAGGTGAAATAGACGTAAAAGTGTCCGGCCGGGCCGAACATAGTGGTGTTGCGCGGCGTTTTCCCGCGGTAGCTGTGCGAGCCGGGATCCGGCGCGGCGGAGTCGGCGGGTCCCATGTACGCCTCCACCTCTGTCAGGCGCACAGCTACCGTGCCATCGGCGCTGCGATGCCGGACGACGGCGCCGAGCAGGCGGGGCGCGACAACGACGGAGGGCTGCTGGAGCAGTTCCAGCAGATCGGATTCGGCAGCCATGGCAAAACCGTAGCAGTCGCCTGCTCGACGGCACGATTCGAATCCGGCGGCCCATACCCGGGTAGGATGCCGACTATCCAAGGAAACATCAGCACAAGGGAGTCGCCATGGCATTTGGTTATATCGGCTCAATGAGGACCAAGCCCGGGCGCCGGAATGAAGTCGTCGGCATTCTGCTCAACGGCACCGACGGTTTGCGCGCTGCAGGCTGCCAGGCATACGTCGTCGGGCTCTCCGATAGCGACGAGGACGTGATCTGGGTGAGCGAAGTGTGGGACACCAAGGAGCAGCACCACAATTCCCTGCAGCTGGCCGCAGCCAAGGCAGCTATTGGCAGGGCCATGCCGATGCTGACCGGTGAATTCACGTCCCAGGGGATGACTGTGGCCGGCGGCGTGGGCCTGTAACCACAGGAAGGCGCCCCGCATAAGACGCACCATCGCCATGTCTGATTTCCGCTAGCAGACCCCGCCAACGCCTGCGAACATGGAGTCATGGACTTTTCGCAACGGTACCGGGTGATTGAATCCAAGGACGCCCGCTTCGACGGGCAGTTCTTCACCGCGGTGCGCACCACCGGCATCTATTGCCGCCCGTCGTGCCCCGCCAGGACCCCGAAGCCCGCCAACGTTTCTTTCTTCCAAACGTCGGCCGCGGCCCACGACGCCGGGTACCGCGCCTGCAAACGGTGCCTGCCGGAAGCAGTTCCCGGTAGTCCGGATTGGAACGTCCGTTCCGACGTCGCCGCCCGCGCCATGCGGTTAATCGCCGACGGCGTCATGGACCGCGGCGGCGTGACGGAACTTTCCGCCCGGCTTGGCTATTCCAGCCGCCAGCTCAACAGGATCGTGACCGCCGAACTGGGTGCCGGTCCACTGGCTCTGGCACGGGCCAGCCGCGCTCAGACCGCCCGCACCCTTCTGACCGCAACGAACATCAAGTCAGCCGATATCGCATTCGCCGCGGGATTCAACAGCATCCGTCAGTTTAATGAAACCGTGGCCGAGGTATTTTCCATGACTCCAACCGCATTGCGCACACGAGGCCAACGCCGGCATCAGCACTCGCATTCCGCGGTCTCGGCTGCCGGATCTCGGGCTGGCAGGACCCGGGCTGCTGGGACGTTGGCTGCCAGCACCTTGGCCGGCGCCACCTCACCTTCCGGCCTAGGGGCAGCCGGGGATTCCGAAGTTGCCGGATCGCCACGGGGCACGCCGGCTGAGCTATCGTTGACGCTGCCTTTCCGGAAGCCCTTCGATCCGGGAATCTTCGCCTTCCTGGCTGCCCGCGCCGTGGCAGGTGTGGAGGGAGGGGTCGCCAACCGGTACGCACGCGCCTTAGCTCTCCCGTGCGGGCACGGTTGTTTTGAGCTGCGCTGGACGGGAGCCGCGCTGGAGCTCACCGCCCGGTTGGAGGATCTGCGTGACCTTCCGGCCCTGCTCAGCCGGGTGCGCCGGCTCTTCGACCTCGATGCGGACCCCGTCGGCATCGATGCCGTGCTGAGCGCGGACCCCGCCATGGCACGCCGTGTCACGCTGGTTCCCGGCATTCGTCTGCCGGGTGCTTTGGATGCCGGCGAAATTCTCATCCGGGCCATGATCGGCCAGCAGATCACCGTGGCGGCCGCGCGCACCGCGCTCAACCAACTGGCCGCCGTCGGACTTCCCAGCCGGACGCCGTCGGGCACGTTGGTACGGCATTTCCCGACGCCGGCGCTAATTGCCGAACACGGACCTGGAATTCTGCGTGGGCCGCGCAGACGGATCGAATCGGTCTGCGCCGTCGCCGGATTGCTCGCCAGCGGTGAGCTCGTTCTCGGCATCGAAGATGACCTTTCGGCGCTGACCGCGAAGCTGCTGCCGTTGCCGGGAATCGGTCCGTGGACGGTCGGATACGTTGCGATGCGGGTGCTCGGGGCGCCGGACGTTTTTCTGACCAGCGACGCGGCAGTCCGCAACGGCTTCGCCAGGCTCAACGAAAGACCCGAGGGCACTCACCGGTCTGAGGGGAGGGGCGCGGCCAGCTCCTGGACCGGCGCACTGTCCCTCACCCACTATGCCGCCCGGTTCAGTCCGTGGCGCTCCTACGCCACCATGCATCTGTGGCGCGCCGCCTCCTCCAAAGCAGCGGCGGCCACCATAGCTCCACAAACCACATCCCATGAGAAAGCATCGCAATGATCGCCGAGACCCTGACCATGAATACGCCGGACGGACCCTTCACTGTCATTTCCGCCGACGGGGCCGTGCTGGCCTCCGGTTGGACCGCCGAGCTGGACGAGCTCACGGGCCAGATCCATCCGACGCTGCGCCCCGCCGGCTACACCGCCGTGCGGTCGCTCGGGTCCATCTCCGACGCCGTCGCCGCCTATTACGACGGACGGCCCGAGGACATCATGGATATCACGGTGCTGCAGAAATCCGGGCCATTCCGGGCCCACGCCTGGGATGTGCTGCGCACGGTCTCCCCCGGGAAACCCGTCACGTATACCGAATACGCGCTGCTGGCGGGAAACCCCGCCGCGGTGCGGGCCGCGGCAAGCGCCTGCGCCTTCAACGCCGCGGCACTCTTTGTGCCTTGCCACCGGGTGGTCCGGACCGACGGGACGTTGGGCGGCTTCCGCTGGGGGCTGCAGATAAAGGGACGCCTGCTGGCCCGCGAAGCCGTGGCCTGATCGGCCGTCAGGCGGCGCGGCATCTACTGCGCCGGGTGACGTTGACCGCCCCCGCGGATCGATCGGTGGGCCGGATTGGAGGACAAAGTCGGTGACGTTGCGGGCGGCTATTTGGGCGCGACGCCGGACGGCCATGGGAGCAGTTCTGGGAGGTCGACGGCGTCTGCCGCGGCTTCGGCGCGCAGGCTGCCCAGACTCGGTGTCCGGCCGGCGAGCCACGCGGCGAGATCCGTCAACATCCCGCTGACCGACACGGAGCTTCCGCCGCTGTCTTTGTTTTCCAGCGTCAGCGCGGGCAGCCCGAGCGGCTGAAGTTTCAGCCGCAGGCCCGCAGGAACCCGGGGCTGGAGGAAGCCGAATAGGTGGCTGCAGAATTCGCCCGACCAGGTTTCCGGGCCCCGACCCACCTCCAAATCGGACAGGTGGATCACCAGCTCCCGCCAGAGAGCCAGCCCGCCGTCATAAACAACGCCGTTTCGGTAGGTGATCGGCAGCTGCCAGCCCGCCTCATCGAGACCGCGCAGATCCGTCAGGACCCGGTTCAGCGCGCCCTGCAGCGCGGCGAGGTGTTCCGCGGCCGTGTTGCCCGCAGCGACCTCGATCGAGCGTGTTCTGCCCTCAAACCCGCCGTCGTAGAATTCGATACTTTCACCTTGGGCGGCATATTCGCACTGGCGCGCCACGGCATTGGCGACCCCCCTCAAATGGGCCAGCACGTGGCCGCGGGTCCAGCCCGGGAGCGCGGAGGGAGCGTGGATCTCGTTCTCCGTCAGCGCGGTGGTTTGGGCCAGCAGGATCTCTGCAGCGGCGTCGAGATCGGCCAGCAATTCGTCAGTCGAAATCCTGGCGCTGGAAGGCCGTCTCGTGAACGGTTCGGTGGAGGAAGGCTCAGTCATGGAGACAGCCTAGCGGAGACAACCCAGCGCCGGTCGGTGGGGTAACGGGGGCGCCCGCCAGCAAACCGCAACCACCACCGCCAAACGTTCATCGGTGTAGGAAGGTACGCGCCTGAGCGAGCTGGAGCTGGAGGGCATCGAGCTGGGCAAGGACGGCCGACGGCGCCGTGCCGCCTTGCGCGCTGCGGCTGTTCAGCGACCCTTCCGTGCTCAGGACGGTGCGCACCTCGGGAGTGAGCTGCGCCGAAATCCCGGCGTACTCCCCGTCAGTCAGATCCCACAGCTCGACACCGCGGGCCTCCGCCAGTTTGACCGCCGACCCGGACAGCTCGTGAGCTTCCCGGAACGGCACGCCCTGGCGGACTAGCCATTCCGCGATGTCAGTGGCCAGGGCGAACCCCTGCGGAGCCAAGGACTGCATCCGCTCGGTGTTGAACACCAGGGTGGCGATCATGCCGGAGACGGCCGGCAGCAGCAGTTCGAGGGTATCCGCCGCGTCGAAGACCGGTTCCTTATCCTCCTGCAGGTCCCGGTTGTAGGCCAGCGGCAGGCCCTTGAGCGTGGCGAGCAGCCCGGTCAGATCACCGATCAGCCGGCCGGCCTTGCCCCGGGCCAGCTCGGCGACGTCCGGATTCTTCTTCTGCGGCATGATCGAGGAGCCGGTTGAATAGGAATCGTCGAGGGCGACGAAGGAGAATTCCTTGGTGGCCCAGAGGATGACCTCCTCGCTGATCCGGGACAAATCCACCCCGATCATGGCGGCAATCCAGGAGAATTCGGCGAAGACATCGCGGGAGGCGGTGCCGTCGATCGAATTCCAGGTGGCAGAATCAAAGCCCAGTTCCGCAGCCACGGCATTGGGATCCAGGCCCAACGATGAACCCGCCAGCGCACCTGATCCATAGGGCGACACTGCCGCGCGCTTGTCCCAGTCCTGCAGTCGCTGGACGTCACGCAGCAAGGCCCAGGCATGGGCCAGCAGGTGATGGCCCAGCAGCACCGGCTGGGCGTGCTGCAGGTGGGTGCGGCCGGGCATGGCCACGCCATGGTGCGCCTTCGCCTGGCCGACTAGGGCATCCACCACGGAAAGCACGCCTCCGGCGACGATCCGCGCATGGTCGCGCAGGTACATCCGGCCCAGCGTGGCAATCTGGTCATTGCGCGAGCGACCGGCACGGAGTTTGCCGCCCAGCTGGACCCCTGCGCGTGCAATCAGTCCGCGTTCCAGCGAACCGTGGACATCCTCGTCGGACTCCGCCGCCGTGTAGGCCCCGGATTCCACGTCCGCGCCCAGCTCGGACAGTGCGTCGAGCATGCCGGCCAGCTCGCCGCCGTCGAGCAGTCCGGCCTGGTGCAGCACGCGGGCGTGTGCCTTGGAGCCGGCAATGTCGTACAGTGCCAGCCGCCAGTCAAAGTGCGTGGACTTGCTCAGCGCCGCCAGGGCGTCCGCCGGTGCGCCGGCGAACCGGGCACCCCAGAGCGCACCCGTGTTGGTCCCCGAGCGCTCCCCACCCTCGCTCTGTCCGGCCGACGGGTTCGGGTCAACCACCGCTACTGCCCGGCCACGCGCTGGTCGCGGGAGGACGCGACCTTGGAGGACATGCCCCAGAGCTCGATGAAGCCCTTGGCCTGGGACTGATCGAAGGTGTCCCCGGTGTCGTAGGTCGCGAGGTTGAAGTCGTACAGCGAGGTCCCGGAACGGCGTCCATCCACCACAGCCGCGCCGCCATGCAGGGTCATTCGGATGTCCCCGGTGACGTACCGCTGGGTGTCCTCGATGAAAGTGTCCAGGGAACGCTTCAGCGGGGAAAACCACTGGCCGTCATAGACAAGTTCGCTCCAGCGCTGGCCCACGGTGGCCTTGAAACGGGCCTGCTCGCGCTCGACGGTGATGTCCTCCAGGTGCTTGTGCGCGGTGATCAGCGCCATGGCGCCGGGGGCTTCGTAGATTTCGCGGCTCTTGATGCCCACCAGCCGGTCTTCGACGACGTCGATCCGGCCCACGCCCTGCGCACCGGCGCGGCGGTTCAGTTCCTGGATGACCGCCAGTGCGGAGAGCTTGACGCCGTCGACCGCCACGGGCACACCGCGCTCGAAGGAAATGATGACCTCGTCCGGTGCCGGCGGGAATTCCGGCGTGGCCGTGTAGTCATAAATATCCTTGGTGGGACCGTTCCAGATGTCTTCCAGGTAGCCGGTTTCCACGGCCCGGCCCCAGACGTTCTGATCGATCGAATACGGGTTCTTCTTGGTCGTCTCGATCGGCAGGCCCTTGTCCTCGGCGAACGCGATCGCCTTGTCGCGGGTCAGGGCCAGGTCGCGGACGGGCGCGATGCATTTGAGGTCCGGGCCCAGGGTCTGGATACCCACCTCGAAGCGGACCTGGTCATTGCCCTTGCCCGTGCAGCCATGGGCCACGGTGGTGGCACCGAATTCACGGGCGGCCTTGACCAGGTGCTTGACGATGACGGGACGCGAAATGGCAGACACCAGCGGGTAGTGCCCCTGGTACAAGCCGTTGGCCTTCAACGTCGGGACGCAGTAATCGTCGGCAAATTCCTCGCGTGCGTCGGCGACGTAGGCCTCAACGGCGCCACAGCCGAGGGCGCGCTGGCGGATGGTCTCCAGCGATTCACCGCCCTGCCCGACGTCAACGGCGACGGCGATCACCTCGGCACCGGTGGCTTCGCCGATCCAGCCGATGGCAACGGAAGTATCCAGGCCACCGGAGTAGGCCAAAACAATGCGGTCAGTCACTACATGCTCCTCAATTGGGTGTCATTCATCTTGAAACTACGTTAAAGGCTCCGGCGCTGGCGGGCTACCAGTTCGCCGATGGCTCGGCCGCGAACTGCAGGAAACGCCCGGCAACGTCGGCCCCGCCCTGCGGGTCACGGGTGATCAGCATTACCGTGTCGTCGCCGGCGATGCTGCCCAGTACGGTGGGCATCACCGAATGATCGATCGCCAGGGCCAGAAAATTCGCCGCCCCCGGTGGGGTCCGCAGCACCACAATGTTCGCCGACGCCTCGGCCGTGACGAGAAGTTCGGCGCACAGCCTGGTCAGCCGAGCGTCCAGCAGCTCCTGCGAAACGGCCGAATGCGGGGTTCGGTCGCCGCCTTCCCGCGGCAGTGCATACACCAGGGTGCCGCCTTCACCCCGGACCCGGACGGCCCCGAGCTCCACAAGATCCCGCGACAGCGTTGCCTGTCCCACGACGAGTCCGTCATCGGCCAGCAGTGCCGCGAGCTCCGCCTGTGACCGCACGGGTCGGCTCGTCAGCAGGGCAACGATGCGGCCCCGTCTGGCGGTTTTAGTGGCCGGCATCCCGGCAGCGGGACCGGCGGGGGCGGCGCTCATCAGGCCGGCGCCCCGCCGGCTGCGGCCTTCTCCGCCCCGGTGACCGGAGCGTCATTGTCCTGACGCGCGGACTGTTCCACGAGCCAGACCATCAGCGCCTTCTGCGCGTGCAGCCGGTTCTCGGCCTCGTCCCAGACCACGGACTGCGGCCCGTCGATGGCATTGGCGGAGATTTCGTAGCCGCGGTACGCGGGCAGGCAGTGCAGGACGACTGCGTCGGGCGCCGCCTTGGCGAGCGCGTCGTCGTCGAGCGCGTAGTCCTTGAACAGCTCCTGCCGCGCGGCTTTCTGGTCTTCCTGCCCCATCGAAACCCAAGTGTCCGTGGCCAGCACGTCGGCGCCGGCGCAGGCCGCCGCGGCATCCGTGGTGACCAGCACCGAGCCGCCGGTCTCCGCGGCCCGGGCCTCCGCTGCCGCGACGACGGCGGAATCGGGCAGGTACCCTTCCGGGCCGGCAATGCGCACGTGCATGCCCGCGGTGACGCAAGCCAGCAGGTAGGAATTGGCCATGTTGTTGGCCGCATCCCCCAGGTAGGTTAGGGTCAGGCCGCGCAGTGCTCCTTTGTGCTCCTGGATCGTGAGCAGATCCGCCAGCAGCTGGCACGGATGGTACTCATCGGACAGCGCATTGATCACCGGCACCGAGGAATTGGCTGCCATTTCCTCCAGCCCGGACTGCGCATAAGTGCGCCAGACGATGCCGGCAACCATCCGTTCGAGGACCTTGGCGGTGTCGGCGATGGATTCCTTGTGTCCCAGCTGCGAATCCCCCGCGCCGATGATCAGCGGCACCCCGCCGAGATCCGCAATGCCGGTGGCGAAGGAAACCCGGGTGCGCGTGGAGGTCTTGTCAAAGATCACGGCGACGGTTTTGCGCCCCGCGCCCGAGCCGGCGAAGGTGCTGCGGGAATAGGGTTCCTTTTTCAGCGCGGCGGCCAGGGCCAGGACCTCGCCCTGTTCGGCCGGCGACAGATCCGTGTCGACGAGAAAATGGCGTGTCATGATGGTTCTCCCTTAGTGCTGATGCCGGTGCTGCTGATGCTGCGTGCCGCGGCGGCGAGAATGGCGGGCAGCGCGGTCAGGAACCGCCGGACCTGGGAATCGGTCAGAATGAGCGGCGGCGCCAGCCGGATGGTCGCGGGGCGGGGCGCGTTGATGATGAAGCCGGCGTCCAGGGCCAACCGAACCACCTCCGCCGCCATCGGGCGTCCGAGATCGAAGCCAATCAGCAGGCCATGCGCCCGGACCTCGGTGACACCCTCGATGGCGGCCAGGCCAGCCGCGAGCGCAGCCCCCACCCGGCGGACATTGCCGAGCACATCACTGGACTCGATCACATGCAAGGTGGCGAGCGCGGCGGCGGTGGCGACGGGATTGCCGCCGAACGTGGTGCCATGTTGGCCGGCGGAAAGCAGCTCCGAGGGCCCGGTGCCGATGGTGATCAGCGCCCCAATCGGGAACCCCCCGCCCAGGCCCTTGGCCAGGGTGACGGCGTCCGGCAGGTCCACCGCGTCGGCGCCCGGCCCGCCGTCATTCCCGGCAGCTCCCGGGATCCCCGCGAACCACTCACCGGTACGGCCGATGCCGGTCTGGACCTCATCCAGGATCAGCAGGGCTCCAGCGGCGCGGGTGAGTTCCCGCGCGGCCTGCAGATATTCGGCCGAGAGCGGGCGCACACCCGCCTCCCCCTGGATGGGTTCGAGGATGACCGCGGCCACGGTTTCGTCGACGGCGTCGCGTAGGGCGGCAATGTCGTTGAAGGGAATGTGCAGCACCCCGGCCGGCATCGGCTCAAAGGGTTCGCGGTATGCATACTTGGCGGTCATGGCAAGTGCACCCATGGTCCGGCCGTGGAAGGCCCCTTCGAGGGCAATAATCACGCTCCGTGCGGGACCCCCCGGCTGACTATGGGCCTTTCCATGGGCGCGCGCCAGCTTGAAGGCCGCCTCGTTGGCCTCCGTCCCGGAGTTGGCAAAGAACACCTTGGACCCCTCCGGTGCACCGCAGAGCCCGAGCAGCTTCTCGGCCAGGGCGATCTGCGTTGGGCTGGTGAAGAAGTTGGAGACGTGCCCCAGTGTGGCCAGCTGGCTGGCCACCACGGACGTCACGAACGGGTGGGCGTGACCAAGCGCATTGACGGCGATGCCGCCCAGCAGGTCCAGATATTCATTGCCGTCCACGTCCCAAACCACCGCCCCGTTACCGCGCACCAGGACCCGCTGAGGAGTGCCGAAGACGCCCATCAGGGAGTGCGAATACCGCGCGAGCCAGGCGTCCCCGCCGGCGCCTGTCCCGACTGGGCCTGCCATGCCGGGGCTTGCCATGCCGGGGCCTGCCATGCCGGGGCCTGCCGTGCCGGCATCGCGTGTGGCGTGTGCATCGTCTGTCATGATGGTTCCCCTTCGTCCGGAAAAACCTGGGTGCCGTTACCGGCGGTCGTGATGAGCTCCAGCAGCATGGAATGCGCGCTCCTGCCGTCCACCACGGCGGCACGCTGCACGCCGCCGTCGACCGCCTTCAGGCAGGCGGTCATCTTCGGGATCATGCCCGATTCCAGACCGGGCAGCAGATTGCGCAGCTCGGTGGCGCCAATCGCGGAGATCAGCGACGATTTGTCCGGCCAGCGGGCGTAAAGGCCTTCCACATCGGTCAGAATCACCAGCCTGGAGGCCTGCAGCGCCACCGCCAGCGCGGCCGCGGCGGTATCAGCGTTGACGTTGAGCACCGATTCCGCATGCCCGAGCTCCGGTGCCACGGTGGAAATGACCGGGATCCGGCCGGCATCGAGCAGGTTCAGGATGGACCCCGGGTTCACACCCACCACCTCGCCCACCTGGCCCAGGTCGACGTGCTCGCCGTCGACCGTGGTCCCGGTGCGCTCGGCTTGCAGCAGCGCACCGTCCTCCCCGGACAATCCCACGGCATAGGGCCCGTGGGCGTTGATGAGCCCCACCAGCTCGCGCCCCACTTGTCCCGTGAGCACCATCCGGACCACGTCCATGGCCTCCGGCGTGGTGACTCGCAGCCCGCCCTTGAACTCCGATTCAATGCCCAGCCGGCCCAGCATCGCGTTGATCTGCGGGCCGCCGCCGTGCACCACCACCGGCTTGATGCCCACGTGGTGCAGGAAGACGATGTCCTCGGCGAACGCCCGGCGCAGCTCGTCGTTGATCATGGCGTTTCCGCCGTATTTAACGACGACGACGGTGCCGGCGAAGCGCTGGATCCAAGGCAGCGCTTCGATCAGGGTGGCTGCCTTATCCTGGGCTGCTGCGACCGATGTCATGAACGGATCCTTATGTTTCGGTGGGTCAAATTTCGGTGGCCGAACCGGATGCGGTCTCTACGGGTTGGACCGGTGGCTGCGGCGCGGGTCAGGAGGAGTAAGCGCTGTTTTCTTCAACATACTCATGCGTGAGGTCATTGGTCAGGATGGTGGCGGTGGCCTTTCCGGCCTGCAGATCGATTTCCACGTTCACTTCCCGCGGCGTCAGGTCCACCAGGTCCCGGGACTCCCCGATCATCCCGTTGCGGCAGACCTGCACGCCGTTGATCGCGACATTGAGCTGATCGGGTTCGAAGACCGCATCCGTGGTGCCGACGGCGGACAGTACGCGTCCCCAGTTCGGGTCGTTGCCGAAGATCGCCGTTTTGAACAGGTTGGAGCGTGCCACGGCACGCGCGGCGAGTTCGGCATCGTGCTCGGTGGCGGCGTTGATCGCCGTAATGGCAATGTCGTGGCTGGCACCCTCGGCGTCGCCGATCAGCGCACGGGCCAGCTGCCTGCACAGTCCGGTCAGCCCGGCGGTGAATTCGGCCATCTCCGGATAAACCCCGGACGCGCCGGAGGCCAGCAGCAGCACCGTGTCATTGGTGGACATGCAGCCGTCCGAATCGGCGCGGTTGAAACTCACCCGGACCGCGTCGCGCAGGGCCGCGTCCAGCCCGTTCGGTTCGACGACGGCGTCGGTGCTGATCACCACCAGCATGGTCGCCAGCCCGGGGGCGAGCATGCCTGCGCCCTTGGCCATGCCGCCGATCGAATAGCCGGCCCCGGCAAAGACAGCCTCCTTGGCCACCGTGTCGGTGGTCATGATCGCCTCGGCCGCCGCCGGGCCGCCGTCGTCCTTCAATGCCGCCGAAGCGGCTTCGATGCCGGGCAGGAGCTTGTCCATCGGCAGCTGCTCGCCGATCAGACCCGTGGAACAGACCGCCACATCAGCGGCGGACAGGCCCAGCAGGTCCGCCACTTTCTCCGCCGTTGTGTGCGTATTCTGGAAGCCCTGCGGGCCCGTGCAGGCATTGGCGCCGCCGGAATTGAGCAACACCGCATCCACCCGACCGTCGCCGAGCACCTGACGCGACCAGTGCACGGGGGCTGCGGCCACCCGATTGGACGTGAAAACGGCGGCGGCGTGCTTTAGCGGCCCGTCGTTGACCACCAGGGCAAGATCGGACCTTCCGGAGACCTTCAGCCCGGCTGTCACACCGGCGGCCCGGAATCCTGCGGCGGTTGTCACGCTCATGGTGCTACTCCTTGGAAGGTCAGGCCTGTCGTTTCGTCCAGGCCGAGGGCAATGTTCATGGACTGCACCGCGCCGCCGGCGGTGCCCTTGGTCAGATTGTCGATGGCGCAGCAGACAATCACGCGGCCGGCATGCGCGTCGAAGGCAATCTGCAGCGCCACGTGGTTGGACCCTTGGACGGACTTGGTGGAGGGCCATTGACCGGGCGGCAGAACGTGGACAAACGGCTCGTCCTCGTAGGCATCCAGCCAGATCTGCCGCAGTTCCGCTTCGGCAGCGTTGCCTGCGCCGGCTTTATATGCGCTGTCTTCTTCGGCACCGGTTCCTCCGATGCTGCCTTGACCGGCGCTGCCTTGACCGGCGCTGCCTTGACCGATGCTGCCTTGACCGATGCTGGCGCGCATCCGCGGGACGACCTTGGCCGTGGCCGTGGCCAGGATCCCGCGGCTCATCGGCGCCAGCGTGGGTGTAAAGGACACGGTGACGGCAGTTCCGGCGGCGGCGGAGAGGCCCTGTTCGATCTCCGGCGTGTGCCGGTGGCCGCCGCCCACGCCGTAGGGGCTCATCGAGCCCATGACCTCGGAGCCGATGAGGTTGACCTTAGCGGTCTTGCCGGCACCCGAGGTTCCGGACGCCGAAACGATGACGACGTCGTCGGGCATCAGGGCGCCTGCCGCGAAACCGGGGGCCAGCGCCAGCAGCGCGCTGGTCGGGTAACAGCCCGGGACGGCGATCCGCCGGGCATTCCGCAGCCTTTCCCGGTGCCCGGGCAGTTCGGGCAGCCCGTACGGCCAGGTGCCGGCGTGGGCGGAGCCGTAAAACTTCTCCCAGGCCGCCGGATCCTCGAGCCGATGGTCGGCGCCGGCGTCAATCACCAGGGTGTCCGCAGGCAGCTGGCGGGCGATCTCCGCAGACGCACCATGCGGCAGGGCCAGGAACACCACATCGTGGCCTGCCAGGTTGTCGACAGTGGTCTCCTCCAGCAGCCGGTCCGCGAGAGAATGCAGGTGCGGCTGGAGTTCGCCCAGACGCGCGCCGGCGTTGCTGTGCGCTGTGATGGCGCCGATCGTCACCTCCGGATGGCCCGCCAACAGGCGCAGCACCTCTCCCCCGGCATAACCGCTGGCTCCCGACACCGCTACAGAGATCGTCATGGACCCAGCATACAGCAGATTTATTCATAGCCACCGATAATTATGCATATTTCGCGGCACCTCCTCCAACTGAGTCGCAGATATGGCACCCAAAAGACGATTTGAGTGCCATAAATGCGACCCAGTTGGGACGGGAGGTTTGCGGCAGGTCCTAGCATGGAGATGAGACCCATCCGCATATCCAGCTGAGCAAATGGAGCCATCTCATGAGCGAGAACATGAAAGCGATTGTCGTCACGGAGACCGGTGGTCCCGATGTCCTGCGGGCAGCCGACGTCCCGATGCCGCTGGCCGGACCCGGTGAACTGCTGATCAAGGTGGCCGCCAGCGGGGTGAATTTCATCGAGACATACCAGCGCAGCGGCCACTACGCCATTGATCTGCCGTATACCCCAGGTTCTGAAGCTGCGGGCAGCATCGTCGCGGTAGGGGACGGCGTGGAGGACTTCGCCGTCGGGCAACGCGTCGCCACCGCGGAGGGCCGGTCAACCTATGCCGAGTTCACCGTCGTCGAAGCCGCGAAGGCGCTTCAGGTTCCCGATGGAGTGTCCGACGACGTAGCTGCCGCACTGCCGCTGCAGGGCATGACGGCGCATTACCTGATCAACTCCTCCTACCATGTGGAGCCAGGGCAGACGGTGCTGACCCATGCCGGTGCCGGCGGCGTCGGGCTGCTGCTCATTCAGCTGCTCAAGGACCGCGGCGCACGGGTGATCAGCACCGTCTCCACCGACGAAAAGGAAGCGCTGGCACGCGGGGCCGGGGCGGACGAGGTGTTGCGCTATGACGGCTTTCCCGAGCGGGTGCGCGCAATCACCGACGGAACCGGTGTTGATGTCGTGTACGACGGCGTCGGAAAGAATACGTTTGACGGCTCGCTTAAAGCGCTGCGGCTGCGCGGCACGCTGGTGCTCTACGGAGCCGCGTCCGGTCCGGTGCCGCCGTTTGATCTGCAGCGGCTTAACGCGGGCGGCTCACTGAGCATCACCCGGCCGAAGCTGGGAGACTTCCTGCAGAATCCGCAGGAACGCCGCTGGCGGTCCCAGGAGGTTTTCACGGCCGCCGCCACCGGGAAACTGGAGGTGCGGATCGGTGCACGCTATCCGCTGGCCGAGGCAGCACAGGCACACACCGATCTGCAGGCCCGCAAAACCACCGGCAAAGTTCTGCTCGTGCCTTAGTCTCCGTCACCTTGCGCCCATCGATCCCGATGGGTGTAGCACTTCGCACCCAGGTCCCAGCAGTAAAACATGGGCGCGAAGAGCTACACCGATGGGGAAAAGGGCGCGGCGCTAGCCCCTCAGGACTGCTCCGAACCGTTCGGCGGCAACCGCAACGGCCGCTTCCCGGGCCGCGGTGGCTTCGTCCGCTGTCAGCGTCCTGTCATCGGCCCGGAACCGCAGCCCGAAGGCCAAGGACTTCCGGTCCTCGCCGATCCCGGTTCCGCGGTAGTCATCGAACAGCGCTACATCTTCGAGCAGTTCCCCGGCCCCCTCGCGCAGTGCCGCCAGCACGTCTTCGGCCGGAATCCGGGCCGGAACCACGAGGGCAACATCCTGGGTGGCGATCGGAAAGGTGGAGATGTGCTTGGCCACAATGACGTCCGGCGCGGCCTCGAACAGCTGGTCGGCGTCCAGTTCCAGCGCCACCGAGCGGGCAGGCATATCCAGCTCCGCCAACAGCTTCGGATGGAGCTCACCGGCGTAGCCGACAACATCCCCGCTGCGCAGTGTCAGCACCGCGGTGCGCCCGGGGTGGAACGCCTGGTGCAAACCCTGGCTGATCACCACCTCGACGCCGAGGACAGCGCCGATGAGGCGAACAAAATCCAGGGCGTCGGCATAGTCCCAGGCCCGCCCGGAGTGACCCGCGGCCAGCGGGGAATCCTTGCCCGTCAGTACGGCGCCGATGTGCAGCGGCTGCTCCGGCACCCCATCATAGAGCGCGGCCAACACGTCCTCGGAAGGCAACAGGCCCAGCGGCGGAATGCTTTCGGTGCCCTGCGTTCCGTCCGGGAGGAACACCAACCCGGCCTCAAACAGGGCCACGTCGCGGAAGCCGCGGGAATGGTTGCGCTTGGCCACCTCGATCAGCCCCGGCAGGATCGAGGTCCGCAGGTAGCCGTTTTCCTCGCTCAACGGGTTTGCCAGCTTGATGGCGGAACGCTCAGCCCCGGCGTCGGCCACACCGAACGTGTCGTTGTCTTCCTTGGAAATGAAAGGGTAGGCCAGGACTTCGGTCAGGCCGGCGTCGGCCAAAGCCTGCAGTGCACGACGGCGGAGCTGCTGTGGGCGCGAGAGGCCGCGGCCTGGCGGGGCCACCGGGAGCGTGGCGGGAATCTTGTCGTAGCCGACCAGCCGCGCTATTTCCTCGGTCAGGTCTTCCGGCGTTTCCAGGTCGTGGCGCCAGCTAGGGGCGGTGACCCGGTAGCCGCCGTCGATCTTTTCCACCGTGCCGCCCACATCGGTGAGCGCCGTGACGATCTGGCCATCGGTGAAGTCGATGCCGATCAGGGCGGAGGCAAAGCCGGACGGCAGCGTGATCGTGACCGCCGCGGGCTCGGTGCCGACGTCGGTCACGGTGGTGTCCTCGGTGCCGCCGGCCAGTTCCACGAGCAGATCGATGACACGCTGCGCGGCCTTGTCGGCCATCTGCCAGTCGACGCCGCGTTCGAAGCGCTTGGACGCCTCGGATGGCAGTTTGTGACGGCGGCGGGAGCGCGCGACGCTCACCTCGTCGAAGTGGGCGGCCTCGACCAGGACGTTGACGGTGGCGTCGGAACACTCGGTGGAGGCACCGCCCATGAGACCGGCGATGCCGATCGGGCCCGCACCGTCAGTAATGAGCAGGTCCTCCGGGTCGAGGGTGCGCACCTTGCCGTCGAGGGTCCGCAGAGTCTCCCCCGGGGTTGCGCGCCGAACCACGATGCCGTCGGCCAGTTTGTCGGCGTCGTAGCAATGGGTCGGTTGGCCTAGTTCAAACATCACATAGTTTGAAATGTCGACCGGCAGCGAGATGGACCGCATGCCCGCCAGGCGCAGACGGGCGGACATCCAGGCCGGTGTTGGCGCGGTCGGGTTAATTCCGTGGACCGTCCGTGCTACAAAACGGTCGCAGCCGGGCTTGCCGTAGATGGGGGCCGCATCCTCGAGCCGCACCGGATAACCGGCGCCGCTGGAACGTGTGACAGATATCTGTGCCGCCGGATCGAGGAAGGCGGTGCCGGTGGCGTGCGCGAATTCACGGGCCACGCCGCGGATGCTGAGCACATAGCCGCGGTCCGGCGTCACGTTGATTTCGGCGGCCTCGTCATGGAGGCCGAGCAGTTCGAGGGCGTCCGTGCCGATCTCGGGGTCCAGGCCCAGAGTGCTCAGCACCAGGATACCGTCGTGGTCCTCGCCGATGCCCAGCTCACGCACCGAGGCAATCATGCCGGCAGAGACGTGCCCATAGGTTGTCCGGGGCGCGATTCTGAAGTCTCCGGGCAGCACGGCGCCGGGGAGGGTGACCACCACCTTGTCCCCAACCTCGAAGTTGTGGGCGCCGCAGACGATGCCCTGCACGCCCGACGGATCAACGCCGTCGCCTGTCAGGGTCTGGGTCAGGCCTTCGGGGACAACGCGGACCTCGCACCAGTTGATGGTCTTGCCGTTGGTCTGCGGCTCCGCCTCGAGCGAGAGCACCTGGCCGACGACAATCGGGCCGCTGATTTCATCGCCCGGGCGGTGCACACCCTCTTCCTCAAAACCGACTTTGACCAGTTCGGCCATCACATCTTCGGCAGTCGCGTCCGCCGGTACCTGCGCAAACCCGCGCAGCCAGGAAAGTGGGATTCTCATGCCTAGATCTCCATCCCGAAGTGCTCGCTGAAACGTACATCGCCCTCGATCATGTCCCGCATATCGCCGACCTCATTGCGGAACATCAGGGCACGTTCAATGCCCATGCCAAAGGCAAAACCTGAATAAGTCTGTGGATCAATACCGGCCGCGCGGAGCACGTTCGGATTGACCATCCCGCAGCCGCCCCATTCAATCCAACGCGGGCCGCCCTTGGCACCGGGATGCCAGATGTCCAGTTCCGCGGACGGTTCGGTGAACGGAAAGAAGTTTGGACGCAGCCGGACCTTCGCCTCATCGCCGAAGAGCTGGCGGGTGAAATGCTCCAGTGTGCCCACCAGATCCGCCATGGAAAGGTCCTTGTCGATCGCCAGGCCCTCGAACTGGTGGAACACCGGGGTGTGCGTCGCATCGAGCTCGTCGGTGCGGAACACTTTACCCGGGCACAACACGTAAATGGGCAGCTCCCGTTCCAGCATGGACCGCACCTGCACCGGGGAGGTGTGTGTGCGCAGCACCAGATGAGCCTCCGGAGGCTCCACGAATAAGGTGTCCTGCATTTCGCGCGCCGGGTGGTCCGGCTTGAAGTTCAGCGCGTCAAAGTTGAACCACTCGCTCTCCAGCTCCGGCCCTTCCGCGATTTCCCAGCCCATGCCCACAAAGATGTCGCTCACGCGCTCCTGCAGCGTGGAAAGCGGGTGCCGTGCGCCGGCACGACGGCGGCGCGCTGCCGCCGTGACGTCGACGGTTTCCTCGACCAGGATCCGCGCGGCGTCTTCGGCCTCCAGCTCGGCGGTCCGGGCCGCGAGCGCCTTATTGACCTGGCCGCGCGACGCGCCCATCAGCTTGCCGGCCGCTGCCTTCTGCTCCTTGGCCAGCGAGCCGATGCCGCGGTTGGCCAGGCTCAGCGGGGACTTTTCCCCCGTGTGCGCCAGCCGCGCGGCCTTGAGCCCGTCCAGCGTGGCGGCGGCGGCGAAGGCGGCAACCGCCTGCCCGACGGCGGCAGTTATGGACGCTTCGTCGGTCGGGTCGGGTGCGGCCTGCGCGCCAAGGACCGCCTCCGGTACCGCTTCCGGGACCAATGCCGGTACCGTTTCGGGTACCGCGGCGTCTGCTGCTGGGGCGGATTTCTCGGTTTTGTCAGACATCTACTGTTGTTACCTAAGCTCGTCAGGACAGGGTGGCGGGTCGGTTTCCCGCCCCGCCCAGTCTAGTTGAACCCGGAGCGGAGCCTTGAACCGGGGCGGAGCCGAATCGCGGCCGGGAGCACCAGCTACGGACAGATCCGCGACCCGGCTACGATGTAACCATGATGGGTGGACTGTAACTATAATGGGCGGACTGCAACCATGACCGGCTGGCAGCGGCTGCGGATGGCGGTGAACCTGCTTAACTTGTCTACGCCGCTGGGCATATTGCTGGCCCGGCTCACGCGGGCACAGCTGCAGCCCGGACCCGACGGCTTGGTCTTCGCCACCGGTTACCGGCCCCTCTTGCCGACCGCGGGCGCGTTTACCGTCGGCAACGTGGTGTTCTATCGCGCTAACCGCTGCTTCATTGACGCCCAGCCTCGGCTGCTGGGACACGAGGCGCGGCACTGCACCCAATATGCCTGCTGCCTCGGTCTGCCCTTCCTCCCGCTTTACGGTCTCGGCGCCCTCTGGTCGCTCTGCCGCACTGGGGAGCCGGGCAGCCGCAACCCGTTTGAACGCCAGGCTGGGCTGGACGCCGGAGGCTACCAGCGCCACCCCACCATCGACCGTTTCCGCGGCACAGAAACCGAGGTAGTCCGATGATCCCGAACCAACAGCAGTCCCCGCCCGTACCTGCGGACGACGGCGCTCCACAGGTGACCGTGACCGGACGCGGGGCCTGCAGCCAGGTTCCCGACAAGCTGACAATCAGCATCGGCATCGAAACCCGGCGGGACACGGTGCCGGCTGCCTACGCCGGTGCGGCGACCGCTGTGCAGGCCATCCTGCGGCGGCTGCAGTCGTTGGGCGTTGCGGCGGACGATACCACCAGCAGCGCGCTGAATGTCCGCGCCGAAACGAACTGGCAGGAGGGCGCAGGGAACGTTGTCAGCGGTTACCTGGTCAGCAGCTCCTTCGCGGTACGGCTCGACTACCGGACAAACGCCCGAGACCAAAGTGCCCAGGACGTCATCGTGGCCACGGTGGAAGCCGGCGGCAATGACGTGCGCCTGAACGGCCTGCAGCCATCCGTGTCCGATTCCGCGCAGGCCGCGGCGCGGGCGCGAGAACTGGCCTGGGCTGATGCCGCATCGAAGGCGGAACATTTTGCCGCCCTGGCCGGCCGCGCCATCGGCCTAGTGCTCATCATCACCGAAGGTGAACCGGCCGCCGTCGGGCCGTCCCCTGTGCCCGTTATGGCGCGCGCACTGAACACGGAGGCAATTCCGCTGGAGGCTGGGGAGTCGACCGTCGAGGCAGCCGTCACGGTGAGCTGGGAACTTATCTGAGCGGCGGTGGTCCCGTCTGCGCCCACGCTGCCAACCCAACCTCTCCGCCTGCTGCCAGCATGTCCGCGGCGTGTTCCGGTGCAGCCAACAGCGTTTTGCCGGACACGCTGACGACCACCCGGGCGCCGAGAAATGCCACATCGGCCAGGATCTGGTCCCAGTGCCGATACTGCACGTCATGTCCCTCATGCTGATAGATCCGATTCTTCACGACGTTGGGAAGCGCCGCCCGCCAGCGCTCCAGCTGGGCCAATGGAACTGCCGGATCCGCGCTGCCCCAGTAGGTAAAAACGGGCGCGTCCACGCGGCTCAGATCAGGCAGCGGCGTGTTCCCGCACAGCTCAAAGGCCTGGCTCAGACCTTGCGGAGACACATCCCTGCCCCGGGCGAAGACTCCTCGGGTTGCTTCTTCAATCACCGAGTCATCGAAACCTGGAACTCGGTGAACCGGGCTGTTCGCAGGAAAACGCCACCAATCCGCCGGATCCTCCGCGATCTTCTCTGCGTTGAAGGGTACCGCCCCGGCATCGCCATTCTCCGCGTAGGCACAGGCCAGATGGAGCGATCTCACCCGTTCCGGCCATTCGGCTGCAAACCAGGCAGCGTAGGGGCCGCCACCGGAAATGGCGACGACAGAGACCGGCCCGATGTCCAGCGAATCCAACAGCGACCAGACGTCCGCCCCATATTCGACGAAGCCGACGGCGGGATCGAAGGGCGTTTGTCCGAGCCCGTTGCGCTCTACGGAAATGATCCGAATCCGCAGCTGCTCCCGGAATGACCGAGCGAACTCCATCAGCCGGAACGCCCGTACGGTGGTTCCCGCTCCGCCTAGAAAAAGCAAGGGCTGCCAGTCTGGCCGTCCCTCATCGATGAAATTGACGGTACGGCCGGAGCCAACGACGGTGCTGCGCACGGTCGGGCCAAGCGGATCAAAGCCCTGCTGCAGCACGGCGGGTGCGACCTCTTCCTGCAGAATCTCCATGCCGTTCCTCTCATTCGTACTCGTAAAAGCCGCGGCCGCTCCTGCGCCCCGACATTCGCTTTCCACCCTGCGCCTCAGCAGCACTCGCCGTCGACGCGGTTAAGCGCGGCATAGGCCAGTTGCTCTATGAGCAGCGATGATGCGGCGGAGGATTCGACGGCGGCGTCGATGGCGGCCTTGGTCCAGGCCAGGGCCATGGCGGGCTGCCCGGCCAGGAAGGCCGCGCGTTCCAAAGCCACGGCAAGGGCCTCGCCGGCCGGGACAACCTCACGGACCAATCCGAGCCGGTGTGCCTCTGCGGCCGGGAACCGTTCACCGAAGAGAATGATTTCCCTCGTGATGGCCGGACCAACGGCACGGACCAGCCGGGTCAGGCCACCGGAGCTGGGCAGGATGCCCAGCCCCACCTCAGGCAGGCCGAACCGGGCCGATTCGTCGGCAATCCGGACGTCGCAGGCCAGCGCCAGCTCGAACCCGGCGCCCAGACAGTAGCCGGACACTGCGGCGACGGTGGCCTGCGGCAGCCGGGAGACGACGTCATACAGCGAGCCGCTGCCCCGGTAATAAGCCGCGATCCGCTCCGGCGTCATGTCCGGCAGCTCCGACGTATCGGCTCCGGCGGAGAAGGCCCGCGCGGAACCGGTGAACACGATGGCCCCGGCGGAGGCGACAGCCGGTGTCCGCAGCAGGTCCAACAGCGCCTGCTCCAAGGCGGTGGAGAGGGCATTCATTTTGGCCGGTCGGTTCAGCTGCAGGACCACCACTTTGCCGTGGTCCTGCACCTGGACCAGCGGCTCCGCCGGCTCCTCGCCGTACAGCTCGGTGGGGTGCGGCTGGGTCACTGCGGCACGGCTCCAGCGTACCTGAGCAGGCCCTCGGCTCCGCGCTTGTTGATTTCGTTGCCGATAATGATGGTCTGGATCTCCGAGGTGCCCTCCCAGATCCGGTCCACACGCAATTCCCGCCACAGCCGTTCGACCGGATTTTCCCGCATGTAGCCGCGTCCGCCGAAGATCTGCAGGGCATTGTCCACGCAGCGATTGGATGCTTCCGAGGCCCCGAGCTTGATGACGGCGGCCTTGGCGTTGAGCAGCTTGCGGTCCATGCCCTGGTCCGCCTCCCATGCCACCTGGTACGTCAGCACCCGGTTGGTCATGATGTCCACGGTGTTCTTGGCCAGCATGTTCTGGATCAGCTGGAAATCGATGATCGGCTTGCCGAACTGTACGCGCTCCTTGGCCCACTCCGCGGCCAGCAGGGTGGCCCGCTCCGCGGCTCCGATGGTACGGGCCGCGATCATCAGGCGCTCCTCCACAAACCAGTCCCGGGTCAGCTCATAGCCTTGGCCTATCGCGCCGAGGATCTTGTCCGCACCAACGCGCACGTCCTCAAAGATGAATTCGGGGTGCTCATAGACGAAGGTGTGGGTGTAGCGGGGCACCCTCTTGACCGAGACGCCGGGCAGGTTCTTGTCGACCAGGAACATCGTCGGAGCACCGTCCACGCTGGCCAGCAGCAGAATGAAGTCAGCCACATCTCCGATGGTCACGAACAGCTTTTCCCCGTTGATCAGGTACGAATCCCCGTCCTTGACAGCGGTGGTTCGGATGTTCTGTGGATCCGAACCCGCCTCGGGTTCGGTAATCGCCACGGCGTCGCGCCGTTCACCGCGGATTTCCGGGATCAGGTATTCCTCGCGCTGCGCCGGGGTGCAGGCCTTCAAAGCGTTGGCCGGGCGCCACATGGTGTCCCAGAGCGCCCCGGTCAGCTTGCCGACCTCTTCGGAAACTATCGCGTGCTCCAGTACGTTCAGCCCGGCCCCGCCCCATTCCTCGGGCATGTTGATGGCGGCCAGTCCGTGATTGAGGATCAGCTGCTTGACCTTGGCGTGCTGGTCATCGGAGAGCCCGTTATTCATTTCGCAGTCGAGTTCATACTGCATCATTTCGTTGGTCCACGCGGCGGCGCGCTGCTTCAGCTCGATCTGGCGTGGGGTCATCTGGAAGTCCATGGGTCCGCTTTCTCTGAGGGTGGGTACTAATGGGAATAAATGGCCGGCGTGCTGCCGGAGGGGGTGTCCGGGTGGAATCAGCCGAGGACGATGCGTGCGTCCAAGGCCAGGGCGCCGCCGGGCATCGCGGCAACGGGATTGCACTCGATTTCGGCGATCTCCGGGTGCGCGGCGGCCAGCTCCGAAAGCCGGGCGACGACGTCGGCCGCGGCGTCCAGATCCACCGGGGCCCGGCCGCGGGCGCCGGTCAGCAGGGCCGCCCCGCGCAGCGAGAGCAGCAGGTCCCGGGCCTGTGGCACTGATACCGGGCCGAGCGCGCACCGGACATCGCGCAGGATTTCCGCGAACACCCCTCCCAAGCCGACCAGCACGATCGGGCCGAAGCGTGGGTCGCGGCGGATGCCGACCAGCAGTTCGACGGCGCCGGACAGATCAGCCATTTGTTCAACGGAGCACGCCGGCGGCGCGAGCCGTGCCGTGACGTCACGCCACGCGGTCAGGAGTCCGGGCTCGTCCGCTATATTGAGGATGACGCCGCCGCGGTCGGACTTGTGGTCATCGCCCAAAGCCTTGAGCACCAGGGGGTAGCTCAATCCGGCCGCAGCGCCGAGCAGCTCCTCCTCGGTGGACACCTCGGCGGCCGGAATAAAAGGAATTCCCGCGCCGGCGAGCAGTGCCCGCGACGGGTAGTAGCCGGTGTCCCGCACCGGTGTTGCTGCGGCCGGCAGCAGCGGAATCCCGGTAGCCGGCTCCGCCTGACGCCGTGCCAGCCGGCCCAGCACCCAAGCGGCTTCCTCAATGCCGCGGTAAACGGGAACCCCGCCTTCCCGCAGCGCGTCGGCACCGGCCGACTGCCAGTTCATCGTCTGCACCACCACGGTGCCGCCGCAGGCCGCCGTCGAAGCGGCCATGGCACGCGCGGCCTCGATCTCCCTGGCCGCAAGTTCCGGGCCGTAGCTGCCGTAGCCGCCAAAATAGCCGCTCATCAGGGTGGCATCCACAGCCGGGCTCGCCGTCAATTGCTCCAGCACGCGGGGGAAACACATGATGTCCTGCTCGCCGCCACCGGCAACATCCACCGGGTTGCTCACGGCCGCCGTTGCGGGCAGCTCGGCGGCCACCGCCGCCTGCAGCTCCGCGGGAAACTCGGCAACTTCCAGGCCCTGCGCCGCGGCGCAGTCACTGGCCACCGAGGCTTGGCCGCCGCCGTCGGCGAACACGGCCGTCCGGCTGCCGCGGGGCACCCGGCTGCGCACCAGTGCCTGCAGCAGGTGGGCCATCTGCGCCGGAGATGAAACCTGTTCAATGCCTGCGGCCCGGCAGGCCGCGTCCACCACGATGCCGGAGGACACCATGGCGCCGGTGTGGGACTTGGCATTTCGGACCGAAGCATCGGTGGCCCCTACGGTCAGCAGCACCACCGGTTTACCGGCCTCCGCGGCCCGCTCAGCCGCCCGGGCGAAGCGCCGCCCGTCATGGAAATCCTCGCAGTAGACCGCTATCGCGGCCGTCCCCTCATGCCCGGCGTAGGCTTCGATCAGATCCGCGGCGTCCAGGTCCGCCTGATTTCCGAGGCTGGCGAAGCGTGAGACACCCAGGCCATGGTCCACCAGTAACGTGGCCAGTTCCAGCGCCATATTGCCGCTCTGCGAAATCACCCCGATGCTGCCCACCGGGAATTCATTGGAGGCCAGGGTCAGTCCGCTGCCATGGTCCAGCACGCCGAGGCAGTTGGGCCCCAGCATCCGGGCTCCGGCCGCCCGCACCTTCGCCGTAATCCGCTCCTCCAGCCGGCGGCCTTCCTCCCCGGCCTCACCGAGTCCCGCGCTGATGCCCACGATGGCACGGGCTCCGGCGGCGAGCGCGTCGTCAACGGCTTCCTCAAAGCCGGCAGCCGGGACGGCGATGACGGCCAGGTCAATCGGACTGCCGACTGAGACAGCGCTGCGCACCGCAGCTCTACCCAGGACGGTCGCCCGGGTGCGGTTTACCAGATGGACGGGTCTGTCGCCCTTCAGCGCCTGAACCGCAATCCAGTTGCCGTACTTGCGCGTGTCGTCACTGGCTCCGATGATGGCAACGGCGTTGGGCGAAAAGAGAGCAGCCAGACTGCCGGCGGCAGGGCCGGACCGGCTGGTTGCGTCCAGGGTAATCGTCATCAGAGCTCCTTTGCTGGGACGGGGCGCCCGGTCCCCCAGGCATCGGCCCCGCCGTCAATGGTTATGGTGGTACCGGTGATATAGCGTGCGGCGTCGGTGGCCAGGAAGGTAATGACGTCCGCGACGTCCTCCGGCTGGCCAAGCCGGCCGAGCGGGACACCTTGTTCCCACTCGCGCCGCGCCTCGGCAGCATATTGGTCAAGGCCTTCGCTGACGATGCTGCCCGGAGCCACTGCCACGGAGCGGATGCCGTAGCGGCTCCATTCCAGAGCCAGCCCGGACGCCAGATTTTCGACGGCGGCGCGGGCCGCGGTCGCGTGCACCATGCCGGGAATGCCCCGGCGCGGCGAGAAGGCCATGAAAACCACCAGACCGCTCCGGTTCGGAATCATGCTGCGCGTGGCCACCTCCCGGGTGACGTTCCAGACTGCCTCCACGGACAGCCGGTGGACGGCCCGCCAGCCGTTCACGCTGATCTCCTCGGCGGGGGCCTGGAACTGCCCGCCGGCGTTGTTGACCAGAATGTCGATCCGGCCGAACGCGGCCAGCGCCTGATCGACCAGCTCCGTCACCTGCTCCGGTTCCCGGATGTCGCCGGCCACTATCCGGGCCTCACCGCCAGCCTGGCGGACCAGCTCCGCAGTTTCCTTCAGCAGCGCCTCGCGCCGTCCCGCCAACACCACTTTGGCTCCGGTGCGTGCCATCGAAAGAGCCGTGGCCCGTCCGATTCCGGTACCGCCGCCGGTGAGCAGCGCGATCCTGCCCGTGAGCGCCTCGGGATGGAAGCTGGGCCGCAGCGCCGGTTCTGCTGCCGGTCCTCCTCCCGGTTCCACTGCCAGTCCTGCTGCCGGTTCCACTGCCGGCATGCTGACCGCGCCGTTCACAGTGCCCGCACCCGGAGGCCGCGGCCGGAGGCATCGGTCTCGGCCTGCGGCTCCCCCGGCGCTGTATACAGCCGTCCGGGGAGCTGGAAGTTCGGTGTAGCCCGCATCAGCGCGCGTGTGTAGTCATGCTGCGGATCTGCAAAGACCTGGGCGACGTCGCCGAATTCCACGATCCGCCCTTGTTCCAGCACGGCCACCTGTTGGGCAATGTTGCGCACCAGAGCGAGGTTGTGCGTAATGAACAGCAGTGTCAGACCCATGTCCGCCTGGAGCCTCCGCAGCAGGTCCACCAGTGAGGACTGCACCGAAACGTCCAGCGCCGAGGTGATCTCGTCACAGACGAGGACGTCCGGCTCGGTCGCCAGGGCCCTGGCAATGGCCACGCGCTGGCGTTCGCCGCCGCTGAGCTGGTCGGGGTAGCGCTGTGCGTGGTCCGGACGCAGCGACGCCCGTTCCAGGGCAGTGGCGACAATCTCGCGTGAATTCCTGACCCTGCCGCGCACGGCGGTCACCGGCTGCAGGATCAGTTCCTCCACGGTGCGTCGCGGATTAAGGGACTCGTACGGGTTCTGGAAGATGTACTGGATCCGGCGGCGTTCCTCCTTCGTCCGCTTAAAGCTGCTGGCCGCCAACGGCACACCGTCCAGCAGCAGCCCGCCGGTGAAATTGTGATGCAGGCCGGCGATGCAGCGGCTCAACGTGGTCTTGCCGGAACCGGATTCACCGAGGAGCGCCACGCAATCCCCGGCATAGACGGACAAATCGATGTTCGCCAGCACTGTGTTGTCCCCGTAGCCTGCCTTCAGTCCGCTGATCTGCACGACGGGCCGCGCCGCGCCGTCCCGGGCTGAACGGGCCCGGGAGTGCTGCACGTGGATCGGCGGCAGAGCCTCATCCGCTTTGAAGCAGCGCACGCTGTGGCGCTCCCCCACGTCGGTGACGCCGGGCGGAGCCACCGTGCAGCCGTCATCGGCGAGCGGACATCTGGGCGCGAAGGCGCAGCCCGCCGGCCGGGCCAGGGGCGAGGGTGCGTTACCGGGAATGCCGACCATCGGCCGCTTGGCTTCCAGGTCCGGCACGGCCAGCAGCAGCCGCGCGGTGTAGGGATGCGCGGGGCTGGCCAGTACGTCCGCGGTGCTCCCGATCTCAACGATCCGGCCCGAATACATCACGGCTATCCGGTCCGCCAGCTCGGCAACCACGGCCATGTCGTGGCTGATGTATACGGCGGCGCAGTCGTACGTCCTGCACATCGAGCGGACCGTTTCCAGCACATGCTCCTGGGTGCTGACGTCCAGTCCCGTGGTGGGCTCGTCCATCACTATCAGCGCCGGCCGGGCGGTGAAGGCCATCGCGATGGCTATGCGCTGCTGCTGACCGCCTGAGAGCTGGTGCGGATAGCGGGCCAGGAACGCATCGTCGTCCGGAAGCGCCACTTCCCGCAGCACCTCCCGCACCCGGGCCAGCCCAGCCGCGGAGCTTCCGGCCAGGCATTCGGTGAGCTGGGTGCGGATGCGCAGCGCCGGGTTGAGGGCGGACGCCGGCGACTGCGGAATGTAGGCAACAGTGCGCCCGCGCAGTTCGCGCACCTGGCGCCAGTTCAGGCCCGCCAGGTCCTTCTCCCCCACGGTGACGGAGCCGCCGTCGACCCTGGTCCCCTCCTTGCAGTAATTCAGCAGCGCCAGCCCCAGGGTGGTCTTTCCGGAGCCTGACTCGCCGACGACGCCGAGGATCTCACCGGGACGGACCTCCACGTACAGCTCATCGATGATGGCCGCCATCGACGGGACGCCGATGATTTTCAGGTCCTCCACCGTCAGGGTGGGTGTGCTGGTGCTCATTCTTTGACTCCTTGGTCGCTGCCGATGGCGGCTTTCGCCAGGCCGTCCGTCACCAGGTTGGTGCCGACGGTCAGCAGGGCGATGGCGATGACGGGCAGCGCCACCGACCACGGCGAGATGGTCAGCGCTATACGGTTTTCATTGATCATCAGGCCCCAGTCCGGCGTGGGCGGCTGCAGGCCCAGACCCAGGAAGCTCAGCCCGGCCACCAGCCCGATCGAGTAGGTCAGCCGCAGGCCGAATTCCACCGCCAGGGTGCTGCTGATGTTGGGCACAATCTCCCCGACCATGATCCGCCAGCGCGGGATCCCCACTGATTCCGCGGCCTTGACGAAATCGCGTTCGACGACGGACAGTGCCGCCCCGCGCACGACCCTTGCCACGCGCGGCAGGTGGCCGAGTCCGACCATGAGCACCAGCAGCCACAGCTGCGGGCCGATGATGGACAGGAAGAGCAGGGCAAGCACGATCTGTGGAAACGCCAGGGCCACATCGCCGGTGCGCATCAGTGCTTCGTCCAGCCAGCCGCGGCGGTACGCCGCGAGCACACCCACCAGGGCGCCGAGCCCGACGCCCAGGGCGGTGGCCACCACGGCCAGAATCATCAATGTCTGGCCGCCGGCCAGGAACCGGGACAGCACATCCCGGCCAAGGTTGTCGGTCCCGAAAGGCCCTCCGGTGCCGGCCGGGGAGAATGGTGCGGCAACGAACTCGGTGGGTGAATGTGGCGCCATGTAGGGTCCCAGGAACGCCAGCGCGAGGACGAGGATGGTCAGGGCCAGGCCGATGACCGTGCGCCTGGACTTCAGGGACCGACGCAACAGCCCCGGTTTGCGTTGGACCTTGGCCGCGGCACCGGTTTTGGTGATGGCCTCAGTGGCCGTGCCGTTGCTCATTGGGCCGTCCTTACTTTCGGGTTGGCAGCCAGCGTCACGACGTCGGCGAGGAGATTGACGACGACGTAGAAGAGGGCGATGGCCATAACCAGGATCTGGACCACCGGCAGGTCCCGGTTGGTTACGGCGTCGATCAGCTGGAAGCCGATACCCGGGAAACGGAAGAGATATTCCACGATCACCACGCCGCCGATCAGCCACGCCAGCTGCAGGGCAACAACCTGGGCGACCGGGCCGATGGCGTTGGGGATAGCGTGTCGCCAGATCACGGTCCGCTCCGGCAGGCCCTTCAGCCGTGCCTGCTGAACGTACTGGCTCTCCAGGACCTCCAGCATGGTGGCGCGCATGATCCGGATGATGTAGGGGGATACGGCGAGGACCAGGGTCAGCACCGGCAGCACCAGCTGCGCCGGGTTGCTCCAGACCTGCTCTCCTGGAATGAGGACGAAGACCGCCGGGAAAAGGTGCAGGAAGCCAGTGGCCAGCAGCAGTACCAGCAGCACTCCGACCACGAATTCCGGCAGGGAGGCCAGGACCAGGGTGACAACGCCGGTTACATGGTCCACCACGGTGTCCTTCTTCAGCGCGCTCCAGGTTCCGATGACGATGGCCAGCGGAATGGCGATGACGGCAGAGCCAAGCATCAGCACGCTTGAATTGAGGAGCATCGGCGCTATAACCTGGACCACCGGCTTGCCGCCCGCCAGCGAATTGCCCAGATCGAAGGTGACCAGGTGTCCCAGCCAGCTGATGTACTGCTCGGGAAGGGAGCCGCCGAGGTGGAGTTGTGCCCGCAGTGCGGCCAGCCGCTCCGGGGTCGCCTCCCGGCCCAGGATGGCCTGGGCCGCGTCCCCCGGAAGTGCCTGTGTGGCGAGGAAGACGACAAGGGAAACGACCCACAGAGTGAACAGGCCGAACATGGACCGCCGCAGCAGCAGCCGTCGCATCCCCCCGATTCGTTTCCGGTTTTCCGTTGTTGGCCGGCCGGACGAAGCTGTCTCGGCCGTCGTTTTGGTCTGGGCCACCATTTTTGAAAGCGTCACTTATTCAACCAGACGTTGCGGAAGGTGAAGGACGTCAGCGGAATGCCGCTCTTGTCCGGGGTGAACCCGCTGACGGTCGAGGAATAGGCGTCGACGCTGTTCGGGAAGCCCCAGATGATGTAGCCGCCGCGGTCGAACTCAATCTGCTCGGCTTTCTGGATGAGCCCGCAGCGGGTGGCCTGGTCCGTCGTGGCGTTGGCCTGGTTGACCAGGTCGGTCCACTGCTTATCATCCCAGTGTGTCTCGTTGTAGGGGGAGGTGCTGAAGCCGGAGGCTGCGGTCTGGGGCAGGTAGTCCCGGGTAAACCAGAAGTCCTGGGAGAAAGTCCACTTCAGGTACTGGTCGCCGTAAAATTCGCCGGGATCGACCTTTTTGACGTTGATGGTTACACCGGCCGCCTTGGCCTGCTGGGCGAAGACCTGTGCCGCCTCGACAAGTCCGGCAGCGGCGGCGGAAGTCACCAGGTCGACGCTGAGGTTGGATTTACCGGCCTCGGCCAGCAGCTCTTTAGCCTTGGCGATGTCCTGATTGCGCTGCGGCACGTCCTGGGGGAAGCACGCGTCGAAGGGTGCGTACATGTCGTTGCCGACGGTGCCGTGGCCGCCCAGGACCTGCTCGACCATCTGCTGGCGGTCTACGATGAGCCGGAACGCCTCGCGGACCTTCGGATCATTGAAGGGCGCCTGGTCCACGCGCATCGTGAAGGGCAGCCAGGAACCGGTGGCCGATTCCAGCACCTTTAGCTGCGGGTTGGCCTTGACGACGTTGACTTGGCCCAGCGGCAGCTGGTCAATGGCGTCCACCTGGCCGCCAAGCAGTGCGTTGACCCGGGCCGTGTCGTCGGGGAAGTCGATGATGGTGACCTTGTCCAGATAGGGCTGCCCGGCACGCCAGTAATGCGGGTTCTTCACGAACGTGCTCTGCTGGCCCGGCGTAAAACTTTCGGTCATGAACGGGCCGGAACTGACCGGATTCTTTGGGTCGTATCCGACCGGAACGATGCCGGCGTTGTATTGCGTCACAATGTCGGGAAAGGTCGCGAACGCGGTGGCGAAGGGAAAGACGATGGTCTGCGGGTCGGGTGCCTTCATGGCGTCCCGCTCCAGCCCGGACAGGGCCGTTGCGCCCGCCATGGGATTCTTGGGATCCGTGATGCGCTGGAAGGTGAAGATGACGTCGTCGGCCGTAATCGGCTTCCCGTTACTGAATTTCAGGCCATCGCGCAGGTGGACGGTCCAGGTCTTCGCATCGGCCGACGGCGTGATCTTGTCGGCCAGCGACATCTGGATTTTGTGGTCGACGTCGTAACTGGCGAGTGTGTCATACAGCTGAATGGCCCGTGCCTCGTCCGGGTGCGTAACAGGCGAGTGCGCATCCAGGCTGTCCTTCGCCGATCCTCCGACTATCCCCACTCGAAGGGTGCCCCCGGCCCTCGGGCTGGATGCTGCACCGGCATCCGCAGCGGGGGTGCCAGCCGAGGAACAGCCGGCAAGCCCCATCAGCGAGGCCGCCAGAGCCATGGCGGTTAGTGTTCGAAGACTCCTGGGACGACGGTGGACGGTCATTGGCTGCGCCTCCTGCGGCGGTGAAGGAAGAATTCCGGAAACTAAAGCGTCTGACTGACGCGTCGGTCATGACCCTAGCTTTGTGCCTGACGTCACACCCTGTCAAGCACGAAACGCTGGTTGTCCAGAAATTCACCCAGTCAAGCGGGATTGGGGGGGTCATAATTGGTGTCAGATGAAACAACGACCATAAGCAGCACGCGGATAGCAAACGGGAAAAATCCTTCAAGTTCTGACTGATGCGTCAATCAGACGAGAACGCTATAGTTTAGGAACCCGGTTTTGCTCTTCGCGCTCACCGAACCTCCGTGATCGCAGAAGATGAACACTGGAGACGAACGCTGAATTTGAAGACGGACGATGAAGACTGACGATGAACACCGAAGGAACCGCGATGAACGAAGCCCCTGAATCCCGTGGAAGTCAGGACCGGCGCACGGCCATCCTGGAAGCCGCGTGGCAGCTGATAGCCGAACGCGGGTATCATCACGTCCGGGTCCAGGACGTTGCACGGATATGCGGCACCAGCACGGGTACCATCCACTATTACTTTCCAGGCAAGGATGATGTGCTGCGCGAAGCGTTGCGCTATTGCGTTGACCAGGCCTTCGAACGGCAAGGGAGCATCCTCCGCCAGATAGCCAACGCCCGTAAGCGCCTGCTCGCCCTGATCGAAATGCAGCTTCCATCGGGCGTGCAGATCCGCAACGAATGGTCGATCTGGCTTCAATTCTGGTCTGAAACATGCCTGAACCTTGACCTGAGACCGGTGCACAACGACTTTTATGCTCGCTGGATGGATGCCGTTGTCAGCATCGTCCGGCGGGGTCAACGCCAGGGCATTTTCCGCGACGTGGATCCGGTGGTTTTCGCCCGGCTGCTGACCTCCGCCACGGACGGGGCCGCCATCAAAATCCTTACCGGAGCCCCGGGCATGAGCGTCGATGTCATGCGGAGCATGCTGGTGTCCATCGTGGACAAAGAACTGGCACTGACTCCGAGCCCCGTCTGAACGGCCGTGATCACTGACAAGCCGGCAGAGAGCGCTTTCGAAGAGCTCCGCGCCTCGCTCCGCGCCAGGCTCAGCGGTTGGACCCGTAATGCGGTCACGAATCAGCCGGATGTTCCCCGGGCAGCCGTCACCATCGCCATCTACGAGATCTCCGGCGCACCGCATTTTCTGATGATTAAACGCGTACCGCGTGGCTCGAACGCCGGCCAGTGGGCGCTGCCCGGCGGACGGATGGACCCGGGAGAGGACATCGTCGAAACGGGTCTGCGCGAACTGGCCGAGGAAACCGGATTGAATGCTGCGGCGGCCCACGTGGTCGGCCTGCTGGATGATTTCTACGCCAGCCGGGGCATTGTCATCACTCCCGTCGTTGTCGTGCTGGAGGGTCCTCAGCGGCCGCGCCGGAGCCCTGCGGAGGTAGCCTCGCTGCACCCCCTGCCGTTGGCCGCCCTGACCGCCCCGGGCGTGCCACGTTGGAAATCTGTCCGAGGCAGCGGCAGCCTGCTGCAGCTGCCGCTGCGGCACGACATGGTGGTACACGCTCCCACCGGCGCCATACTCTGGCAATTCGCTGAAGTGGCCCTGCGCGGCAGGCCGCTGCGGGTGCAGAACCTCACCGAACCGGGCTTCACCTCGCGGTGATCCGCCGCGGGCTCAGGCCTTGATTTCGCGTTTTAGGATCTTGCCGGTCGGGCCCTTCGGCAGGGCATCCACAATGAGGACTTTCCGCGGGTATTTGTAGGCCGCGATCCTGTCCTTGACGAAATCTTGGATCTGAGCCGCCAGGTGTTCCGGATCCTCGGCCCCCTCTGCGTTCTCCTTCAGAGCGACGACGGCGATGATCTCCTCACCGTGGACGTCATCGGGGCGCCCGACGACGGCGGCCTCCGCCACCGCGGGATGTTCGTACAGCACCTCCTCGACCTCACGGGGGTAGACGTTGTACCCGCCGCGCAAGATCATGTCCTTCTTCCGGTCCACGATGTAGAACACCTTGTCCTCGTCCATCCGGGCCAGATCTCCGGTGCGGAACCAACCGTCCGGGATGGCGGCCGCGGTGGCCTCCGGGTTGTTCCAATAGCCCTTCATGACGTAAGCGCCGGCGACGGCGAGTTCTCCCACGGTCCCGGCATCGACGTCGTGTCCGTCCTCGTCGACCACCCGCAGCTGGGCTCCGCGGACCGCCGTGCCGATCGAACCGGGCTTCCGGATCCCGTCCAGCTGGTTGAAGCACACCACCGGCGACGTCTCGGAAAGGCCGTAGCCCTCCAGCAACGTGGCGGCGAAGGTCCGCTCAAATTCGTGCAGCACCTCCAACGGAAGCGCGGATCCGCCGGACGCTGCCACGCGCAGGCTGGAGACGTCAAACCTGTCCCGGTTGCCCTCGGCTGCGCGGGCGCGCAGCAACGCGATGTACATGGTGGGAACGCCCTCGAAGATGGTGACCTTGTCCCGTTGGATGATTTCCAGGGCCTTGACAGGATCGAATTTTGGCAGGATGGTCACCATGCAGCCGGTCATGACCGCTGAGTTCAGTGCGCAGGTCTGGCCGAAGACGTGGAAGAACGGCAGGCCGCCGAATATCACGTCGTTGATCTGCGCGCCGAACAGGCCGGTGGAACATTCGGCGTTGCTGCGCAGGTTCTCGTGCGTGAGCTCGGCTCCCTTTGGCCGGCCCGTGGTGCCGGAGGTGTAAAGGATGACGGCGGTGTCATCAGGTGCCGCTGCGGCCGTTTCATCCACGGATTCGACCGCTCCCAGAAGGCCCATCAGGTCGGCATTGATCAAAATCACGTCCGCCCCGGCAGCCTCCGCCCCGGGGCCCACCTCACCGAGGACGCCGTCCCAGGCGAAGGCGATCTTGGCTCCGGAATCGGTCAGATGGTACTGAACCTCCCTGGACTTCAGCAGCGGATTCAACGGGACCACGATGGCGCCGAACCGCAAAATGCCGTAGTAGATCGAGGGCATCAGCGGCAGGTTCGGGCTGATCAACGCAACTCTGTCGCCCGGTGCCAGACCGCGGTCCTGAAGCAGGCCGGCTACCTTCCTGCTCAACGCGTCCATCGCCGCATAGCTGATCTCGACGTCGTCCATCTTGACCGCAATACCTGCTGGATTGGACTGTGCGGACTTGGTCAAAATGGTGGCCAGATTGGACATCGCGGGCTCCTTTGCTCGACGGGGCGACGGCGACGCCGGGTAGGAACCGCGTCGCTGCATGTTCTCACGCTAACCTAGCTGTCCAGCCCCCGGGAGGGCAGCACCCCCGCGGCGCTCCGGGCACAGAGCAGCGGGACGACCCTTGCACTTGGGTCGAAAGTATGTTCGACTGGAGGCATGCGTTGGGAAACCCAGGAGTTGGCACCGGAAAAGGCAGCGGCCGTCCCGGCATTGCTGCCGTTGGCGGGCCTGGTCCGGACCGTATCCACTCCGGATTTTGCCGGCATTACCTTCCACGAAGTGGTATCCAAATCCGTGCTCAACAAAGTTGCCGCCGGCTCCAAAATGCCGTTCAGCTGGACGGTGAACCCCTACCGTGGATGCTCGCACGCGTGTGTGTATTGTTTCGCGCGGAAAAGCCATACCTATCTTGACTTTGATGCGGGTATGGATTTTGACAGTCAAGTGGTCGTGAAAATCAACGCCGGTGAGATATTGCGCAAGGAACTGGCAAAATCCACCTGGTGCCGCCAGCATGTAGCGCTGGGCACCAACACGGATCCATACCAGCGCGCCGAGGGCAGGTACAAACTGATGCCCGAAATCATCAACGCACTGACCGATTCCGGGACGCCGTTTTCCATCCTCACCAAGGGCACCTTGCTGGGACGCGACATCCCTTTGCTCAAGGCTGCGGGGCAGCAGGTCTCTATCGGGATGGGGATTTCGCTGGCCCTCACGGATGAGGCATTGGCACACACGCTGGAGCCTGGCACGCCGTCCCCGCGGGCACGGCTGGCCCTGATCAGCAGACTGCGCGAGGCCGGGCTGCCATGCGGCGTGATGGCGATGCCGATCATCCCGTGGCTTACCGATTCAGCTCAGGCCCTGGACGCGCTGTTCGGCGCACTGGCCACGGCGGGCGCCACGGGGGTCAGCGCCGGGGCGTTGTATCTGCGCCCCGGAACACGGGAGTGGTTCATGCAGTGGCTGGCCAGGGAACACCCTGCGCTGGTGGGACGGTACCGCCGGCTCTATTCAACCGGCCCCTACGCACAGAAAGACTATCGGCAGTGGCTGGCGGGCAGGATCAACTATTTCAAGGCCCGTCACGGCTTTACCGGTACAGATGGTTTCATCCACGACGCCCGGACCGAGGAGTCACGCTATCCGGCCGGCAGTCTACCGGAAGATAAGACTGTGCGGTTCGGGCGGAAGGATTCCCCGGCAGCAGCGGAGCCCACGCTGTTCTGAAGCATGCCGGTTTGTTCTAACGGCCGGCGCCATTCTCAAAGCGCCGCACTTCCCCGGGGGCCGTCCACCGGGGGCCGTCCACCTATCCACAGACGGCAGGGCCGCGCTACCGGTAGCGTAGGAACCGGCAGCCCATCGTGCTGAGCAGCCGTGTGAAGTGAGCGATGCAGGAGAACCTATGAGCCATGGAATCTACGTCAGCGCCACATCCCCGGGATCGGGAAAGTCTCTGATCACGCTGGGGCTGGCGGATATGCTGCACCGGCACGCGGACAGAATCGGGTTTTTCCGGCCAATTGTGCAGGCCGCCGACCCGAATCAGGATCCGATGGTTTCGCTGATGCGCCGCAGTTTCAGGCTCGACGCGTTTCGGTGCCGCGGAGGGCTGACCGACACCCAGGCCCGGGGGCTGTTGGTGGCTGGAAAGCGCGAGGAGATCGACTCTGCCTGCGTTGCGATCTATTCCGAATTGGCCCGGCACTGCGATGTCATTATCGTCGAGGGCACGGATCTGATCGGACAGGACGCCGCCGTCGAGTTTGACTTGAATGCCCGGCTTGCGAACAACCTAGGCTGCCTGGTTGTAGCCGTGGTGAGCGCCCGTGATCTGGCACCGGCGCAGGCTGCCGATGCCGTCGATGTGGCCCGGCGGGAGCTCGACGCCGCGGGGTGTTCGCTGCTGGCCATGATGGTCAACCGGGCGGACGGCAGTGCCGTTTCGGACATCATCTCCGCCGTCCGCCCGGGAAAATCACACCGCCCGGTCTATGCAATCCCGGAACTGGAGGAACTCTCCCGACCTACCGTCGCCGCCGTCGTGAGCACGCTTGCGGCTATCCAGGTTGCCGGGACCGACAATCTGGAACGCGACGTCAACGGCATTAAGGTCGCTGCGATGAGCGTGGCTAATTTTCTGCATGTCCTGCTCGACGGCGACCTGGTGATCACCCCGGGTGACCGGGCGGACATCGTCGTCGCCACGCTGGCATCCGCGCTCTCCCCCGGGCTGGCCGTTCCCTCGGCCCTTGTCCTCACCGGCGGGCTGGCACCGGACGAACACATCCGGCCGTTGCTGGCACAGGCTCCGTTTCCGGTTTTCACGGTTCCGGACGACACCTATCGGACGGCTCAACGGGTCGGCAGGGTCCGCGGCGAGATCGCCACCGGGGAACGGCGGAAGGCGGCCGCTGCGCTGGGCGCGTGGGCTAAGGCGGTGGATGAGTCCGAACTGCTGGAGCGGCTCTCCTTGCCGCGTCCGGCGCGGATGACGCCGCTGCGGTTCCTGCACGACCTAATCGAGAGGGCCCGTTCCCAGCGGCGGCATATTGTGCTGCCCGAAAGCTCGGACGTGCGCGTGCTGCACGCGGCCGAGATCCTGCGCCGCCGCGATGTCTGCGACCTGACGCTGCTGGGGCCGGCGGCACAGATCCGCGAACTCGCCGTATCCCGGGGAATCGATCTGACCGGCATAACGATCGTTGACCCTGCGCACAGCCCGCTGCGGGAACAGTTCGCCGTTGAATACGCGCGGCTCAGGGCGCACAAAAACGTGGAGCTGGCTGCGGCGCGGGACACTATGCTGGATGGCTCATACTTTGGCACCATGATGGTGCAGCTTGGCAAGGCCGACGGCATGGTCTCCGGCGCTGCGCACACCACGGCCAACACGATCCGCCCAGCCTTGGAGTTCGTCAAGACCCGTGCGGGGGTGCGGATCGTCTCTTCTGTCTTCCTGATGCTGTTGGCGGACCGGGTGCTGGTCTACGGCGACTGCGCGGTGAACCCGGAGCCGAACGAGGAGCAGCTGGCGGACATCGCCATTACCTCGGCCGGCACGGCGGCGCAGTTCGGCGTGCAGCCCCGGATCGCGATGCTCTCCTACTCAACCGGCGAATCCGGCGCCGGGGGCGCAGTCGAAAGCGTCCGCCGCGCCACGGAGCTCGTCCGCGGCCGTCGCCCGGACCTCCCGGTGGAGGGACCTATCCAGTACGACGCCGCCGTCAACGTTTCCATCGCGGCTTCAAAAATGCCGGGCTCGACGGTGGCCGGGCAGGCGACGGTGTTCATCTTCCCTGACCTGAACACGGGAAACAATACGTACAAGGCGGTGCAGCAATCCGCCGGCGCCGTCGCCGTCGGGCCCATTCTGCAGGGGCTGAACAAGCCCGTCAATGACCTGTCCCGCGGCTGCACCGTGGAAGACATCGTCAATACCGTCGCCATTACCGTCGTTCAGGCACACACGGCCCAGGACACGGCGCACACCCGCACTGAGCCGGCCCACACCGTTCAGGAACCCACCCAAAGACAGGCGGGCTGACATGCTCATCCTGGTCCTGAATTCCGGCTCATCCTCGATCAAATACCAGATCCGTGAGGTCCCCGACCCCGGTGCCCGGCCACGCGGGGGGATGGTGGACGGCGCGGGGGTCGATGCTGATCAGGCAGTCCCGGGCGGCATACCGTCCGTCGACGGCGGCGCCAGAATCGTGGCCGAGGGCCTGATCGACCGGATTGGCGACTCCACCCCGGGCCCCGATGCGGTCAAGGACCATGCCGAGGCATTGGACCGGATCGGCGCGGCGGTCTCCGAGGTGCTCGGCGGCAACAAGCTCGACGCCGTCGGGCACCGCGTGGTGCACGGCGGCGAACGCTTCAGCGGACCGGTGCTGATCAACAACGAGATCACCCGCTCCATTGAGCGATTGAATCCGCTCGCCCCGCTGCATAACCCCGCCAATGTGCTCGGAATCCGTGCCATTACCGGGATTTGGCCACAGCTGCCGCAGGTGGCCGTCTTTGACACTGCTTTCCACCGCACCCTGCCCGAGCATGCCTGGCGGTACGCCGTGCCGGATGAGCTGTACAGCCGCTACGGCATCCGACGCTACGGTTTTCACGGCACCTCACTGGGCTACGTGTCGGTCCGGGCGGCCAGGCTGCTTAACATTGCCCCGGAGGACTTCAACGCGGTCATCGCCCATCTCGGAAACGGCGCCTCGGTCACCGCGGTCCGGGGCGGCACCAGCATCGATACGTCCATGGGCTTCACACCGCTGGCGGGGCTGGTGATGGGCACGCGGTCCGGGGACATCGATCCGTCGGTCCTGATCTTCCTGCTGCGCCAAGGCATGGACGCGGACGGGCTCGACGAACTACTGAACAGGAATTCCGGGCTGACGGGACTGGCGGGAAACAATGACATGCGTTCCGTGGTGGAGGCGGCCGACGGCGGCGCGGAGGCTGCGCGGACAGCGCTGGCTGTGGCGTCCTACCGGCTCGCCAAATACGTCGGCGGCTACCATGTGGCCGTCGGTGGGGCCCGTGCGATCGTCTTTACCGCCGGGATCGGGGAAAATTCCTGGCAGTTCCGGCAGCTGGTGGTGGACCGGCTGCAGGTGCTCGGCATCCGTCTGGACGCAGATGCCAACCGTGCCCGCAGCAGTGAGCCACGGATCATCAGCACAGCCGATTCCGCGGTTGCGGTGCTTGTCGTCCCGATGGATGAGGAGCGGGCGATCGCGGAGGCGACTGCGGCCGTCGTCGCCGGCCTTCGCTAAAGCCGGACCAATAGGTCCGCTGCGGACGTAATGATCAGATTCAGGCCGGCCAATCTCGCGTCGAGCCGCTCCAGCCGTTCGAAAGTTTGTACCGCGTGAACTGCCGGCCGTCCTGTTCGAACGCATGCATGTTCTCCATTGTGCGCGCGCCGGTGCTGGCTTACCGGACATGGCCAGAAACGTGGTGCTGTGCAGCTCCCGGGCGGCCCGGGCGAATTGCCGGTCCTCCCACGCAGCGATGAGTGGTTTCGTCACCTGCGGATGTCCCTCGGGCCGAACGTCCCTATCCGGGTACCGTCCGGCTCCCGGCGGCTATCCGCTCTTGCGGCGGAACTCACGCTTCTGCGAGGCGGATCCATGCTCGTGGCTTATCCTGGCACCGGTGGAGGCCTCGACTGTGGCATGGTGCTGGCTGTTTTTGCGGTCCAGCGCCTCGCGGAACTTCTTCTTCATGTCATCGCTGGCACCGGCCTTCGCGTCAGCGGCAGGCTCGTCCTCGTTGTGCTCGCCAGATGTTGTCATCTAATCCTCCTGGGTGTCTGCGGTGAAGCTCCAGTCTGGCACAGTTCTCCGCCGCCCGGGGCGGAATGTGCGCAGGACCGGATACGGGCCGGCCCGCCTATAGAAAGGGGATCAAAACGGTCAATCTGGAACCGGCATGGCTAGGGCCCGACGACGACGGCCAGCAGGGCGCACACGATCGCCAGATCCGCCGGAATCCATGCCAGCTCCAACAGCCCGGCATTCTGATCCAAGGGCACCCACCGCAGTTCGTCATGATCCTCCAACGGTATCGGCGTGCCCGAGCTCAGCTCGGCGAGCCAGACTCGCATCGCCGCCTGTTCACTCAGCGGCCAGCCGGTCGCCGTCGGGCCCGTGAGCTCCGGACCCAGCCGCACCGCAACACCGAGCTCTTCACGAAGCTCGCGGTGCAGGGCATCCTCGTGCCCCTCCCCCGGCTCCACCTTGCCGCCGGGGAATTCCCACATTCCGGCGTAGGCTGGCGGGGCCGTGCGCCGGGCCGCCAGCAGCAGCCGCGGGTTCCGCAGCGAATCCACGATCGCGCCGCCGACGATCTGCCTCAGTAAAGTCACGGCCACCAGTTTAGGGCCAATTAGGATGGAAGCGCACAGCGCGGTCCTCGATCCCAGTAGACCAGCGCTCCCACCCCGAACTATCGAGAGACGAATGACGACGACCTCGACTCAACTGTCCCCCCGCCAGATCACGCTGGCCATCTTTTCCCTCGCCGTCGGCGGATTCGGCATCGGTACCACCGAGTTCGCGATGATGGGGCTGCTGCCCAATATTGCCGACGGTGTACGCGTCGGCATTCCCGAGGCTGGTCATCTGATCTCCAGCTACGCGCTCGGCGTGGTGGTCGGCGCGCCGCTGCTGGCCGCCGTCGGCGCCCGTCTGCAGCGCCGGAAGCTGGTGCTGGGGCTGATGGTGCTTTTCACCCTGGGCAACCTTTCGTCTTTCTTTGCCCCGGACTACGGGACCCTGCTGGTCAGCCGCTTCGTTGCCGGGCTGCCGCACGGCGCTTATTTTGGGGTGGCAGCGGTGATCGCCGCCTCATTGGTGGCACCGACAAAACGCGGACACGCGATCTCAATGGTCATGCTCGGGCTCTCGGTTGCCAACGTCGTGGGGGTTCCGCTGGCCACGCTCATCGGGCAACAGTTCGGCTGGCGGCTGATGTTCGTGCTGGTGGCCCTGATCGGCCTTACTACGTTGGCCTGCGTCCTCCGCTTTGTACCGGCGCAGAAGACCGCGAAGGGTGCGAGTATCCGCACCGAGCTGGGCGCGCTTAAACGGCTTCAGGTCTGGCTGGCGCTGCTGATCGGCATCGTTGGCTTTGGCGGCTTCTTCGCCGTGTATTCCTACATCGCGCCGACCATGACCGAGGTCGCTGGTTTCCCGGCTGATTTCCTGCCCGTTGTGGTGGCCCTGTACGGCCTCGGAATGGTGACGGGCAACATCATCGGCGGGAGGATTGCGGACAGGTCGGTGATGGGCAGCATTTATGCCGTCATGGTGTTCATCGCCCTGATGCTGCTGGTCTTCAGCCTGACCGTCCACATTCCGTGGGCCGCGCTCGTGATGATCTACGTCGTCGGCGCGGCAGGCTCCATGCTGGTGCCCGCACTGCAGACCCGGTTGCTGGATGTCTCACCCGATGCACCGTCGCTGGCGTCCTCGCTGAACCATGCAGCGCTGAACGTGGCCAATGCGCTGGGCGCGTTCCTCGGCGGTGTGGTCATCACCTGGGGCTGGGGTTATACCGCCCCGGCGCTGGTGGGAGGGTACCTGGCGGCTGTCGGCGTCGGCATCGCGCTGGTCAGCGGGCTGGTGGACCGCCGTCGGCAGCAGGCACGGCGAGCACCTCAGCTACCGGAATCGACCGGGGCTGCCTTGGCTGCCGAATAGATATCCGGCTCCAGATAGATAATTTTGGCGATTGGGACGGCCGCACGGATTCGCTGTTCCGCCGCGTCGATGGCGGCCGCGATTCCCGCAGCCGAATCGGCAGCCGAAACGGCGATCTTTGCGCCCACCAGCAGTTCCTCCGGACCAAGGTGCATGGTCTTCAGATGAATAATGCGGCTCACCCCGGGGCCCACCAGGGCGGCCTCGATCGCCCGCACATCCGCCACGGTGGCCGATTCGCCCAGCAGCAGCGACTTGGTCTCGATGGCCAGCACGACGGCGACGGCCACCAAAAGGAGGCCGATCAGCGCCGTTCCTGCCGCATCCCACCGCCCGTCACCGGTCACCAGCGTCATGGATACGCCAAAAAGGGCAAAAACGAGACCAACCAGTGCCGCCGAGTCTTCCAGCAAGACGACAGGCAGTTCGGGGGCCTTTGCCGTGCGGATAAACTGCACCCAGCTTTTCCCGCCCCGCGTACCGTTGGATTCCTTTACGGCGGTGCGGAACGAAAACCCCTCCAGGATAATAGAACCAACCAGTACCACCAGCGGGACCCAGGCCCAATTCGCATCGATTCCGTGCGGATCGTGAAATTTCTCATAGGCCTCAAAGAGGGCAAACAGACCGCCGACACTGAAAAGCACAATGGAGACTATAAACGCGTAAATATACCGCTCCCGGCCGTACCCGAAGGGGTGTTCCGGACTGGCCTGCCGCTGGGCCCTCTTACCTCCCAGCAACAGCAACAGTTGATTTCCGGAGTCGGCCAGTGAGTGAATCGATTCGGCCAACATTGACGACGACGCCGTCAGCAGAAAGGCGACGAACTTAAGTATCGCGATCGATATATTCGCTGCGAACGCGGCAACGATTGCCTTGCTTCCTCCACTGCTGGACACAATGCCACTCCTTTGAATTGCTATCCAATAAACGCGCGCCCGCGGGATCTAATCCCGCCAAGACTAATACTCCCGGGAAAACACTACCGGTCGCATGGGGAAACGCCCAACACGCCCAAAGGAAAGTGATCAGTCTGCTTTGTGTCCAGCCCCCCGGGTGCTAGTCTCTCAGATGTAAGTTCATCAGAAGGAGGAGTCATGGGTTTCATTAGTTGGATTATCCTGGGTCTCATCGTTGGTGCCATTGTCAAGGCTGTCATGCCGGGGCGTGTCGGCGGCGGCTGGGGCACGAGTCTGATTCTGGGCGTCGTCGGAGCCATCGTCGGCGGCTGGATCTCCAGTCTGGTCTTTGGCGGTGACTCCATGAACGGTTTGTTCCATATCGGTACATGGATCTTCGCCATTATCGGCGGTCTTGTCGTCGCTGGCGTTTACGGTGCCATCACTGGCCGGAACAAAAGCAACGCCTGAATTTACAGCTGGCAATTCAGCCAGTGACAACGGGAAGGGCCGGCGCCCTTGTGCCGGCCCTTCCTGTTGCCTGCCGGAGTATGCCAAGCGCGCCGTGATCGTTGCGGCCTACTGTTCCCCGCCCCGACGCTGGGCCCGTGCGCTGGCGTACAGGCACACGGTCGCAGCGGTCGCGAGGTTCAGGCTCTCGGCTGACCCATAGACCGGCACGGCCACGCGATGATCGGCCTGCATCAGCTCGTCGTCGGAAAGTCCCTGCGCTTCGTTGCCGAACAGCCACACGGTGGGCGTCTCAAGCTCACACTCCGACTCCGGGACCTCCTGGTCGAAGCCGCGTGCGGCACTTTCATCCTGAAGATCATCGAGGTTCAAGTGACCGTAGCCGTCAGCGGCCAGAACCATCATCCCGGCCGCCTTGCATTTTCCCACCACGTCGCCGACGCCGGCGCCGGTGACCACCGGCAGATGAAACAACGATCCCACGGTGGAGCGGACCGCCTTGGGGTTGTAGATATCTACGCTCGAGGCCGTGAAAACGACGGCGTCGGCGCCAGCGGCGTCCGCCGCACGCAGCAGAGTTCCAGCGTTGCCGGGGTCACGCACCTGGCACAGCACCGCAATCAGACGCGGTTTCCCCGCAATCACCTGCTCCAGGGGCACATCCACAAAGTTGCAGACGGCCAGAATCCCCTGTGGCGTCACCGTGTCGGTCATGGCTTCCAGCACCAGTTCGCTGGCCACGCGCACATGCAACCGGCAGGCCGGGTCCTCGGCGAGTTCCAGCAAATCTGCGTTCTTCTTGAGGCATTCGAGGCTGGCATACACGTCGGTTACCAGTTCGCTTCCACCCGCTGCCAGCGCGTCCCGGTGCGCCCTGAGCGCTTCACGGACGGCCTGAGGCCCTTCGGCAAGGAACTGTCCGCGCTTAAAACGAACCGGGCGTCCAGCCAGCTTGGCAACGTCCCGTACCCGATCTGCTCGGGGATTGGTCATTGCATCTGCTGGCGGACGCCCGGATTCAGTCATTCTAGGACTGTAGCAGTCTTCCTTGAGGCCTAAAAAGTCCTGACGTTCTCTTGCTGCTACCGGGCAGCCGGTGCTGAGGTGTCGGCCGGGAGCGCCGCCTTGGCCAGCTGGACCAGGCCCGCGAACGCCGCGGCGTCGTTGACGGCCAGGTCGGCCAGCATGCGGCGGTCAACCTCGATCTCGGCGGCCTTCAGTCCTTGGATCAGGCGGTTGTAGGTGAGGCCGTTGGCGCGGGATGCAGCGTTGATGCGCTGGATCCAGAGCCGACGGAAGTCACCCTTGCGCTTGCGGCGGTCACCGTAGCTGTACACAAATGAGTGCAGCAGCTGCTCTTTGGCCTTGCGGTACAGGCGTGAACGCTGTCCGCGGTAACCTTTGGCGCGCTCAAGAATAACCCGACGCTTCTTATGGGCGTTGACCGCCCGCTTCACACGTGCCACGTGCGTACTCCTTAAAGTTCTTCATCCCAAGCCAAACGTGCCTGAGAAGGCTTATTGCGATACCGCCGTCCCGTGTGGACAGGCAGCCGATTGACTATGGGTCAGATACCCAGCATCTTGCGGATGTTGCGGGCATCTGCCGGGGCAACAATCCGGTCGCCGGCCAGGCGGCGCTTGAGCGATGACGGCTTGTGCTCCAGGTAGTGACGGCGATTGGCCTGCTGGCGCTTGAGCTTACCGCTTCCGGTGAGCTTGAAACGCTTTTTGGCCCCGCTATGGGTCTTCATTTTCGGCATGGAAACCGATCTCCTTACGTATCCACCGGCGCTGCCTGTGGTTCTCTTTGCAGCAACCGGTCAGGTCACTGGGGGGGGTAATTCACGGCCGGACGGGGCAGCTGCCCTACTCGGCTGAGTCTGATGTTTCCTTACTTTCCTTACCGGCCGTGAACGCGGCGGAACCGGTCCGGGCGGCGGGCTTGATACCGGTTGCCGGGCGCGATGCAGGCTTCGCGGCAGGTTTGATCGGCGCGGGCTTCGCGACCGGCTTCGGCATCGGAACCGGCTTGGGCGCCGGGACCGGCTTCGCCGACACCGGCTTGGCGGCTTCCGCCGGCTGGGCGGCCACCGTCGGCTTGGCGGCCACCGTCGGCTTGGCGGCCACCGTCGTCGGCCGTGCCGCCGCTGTGGTCCCTCCCGACGTTGTGGGCCGTGCCGACGTTGTGGGCCGTGCCGACGCCAGTCGGGAAGCCGCTGCGGGCCTCGTCGCTGGTGCTGCAGCCGGAGCCGCGGACGCCGTTGCCGGCTGCACAGCCGACGCGGGCGGTGTTACCGGCTTTTCCTCGGCGGCCGAGGCCGCCACCGGCGCCGGGACTTCCTGCGGGGCGGTGTCCGCTGTTGCTGCGGCCCCAGTCGCCACACCCGGCCCTTCTGCCGGCACGGCCGGAGTCCGGTCTTCGTTCAGGTGCAGTCCATCGGGCAGCAGATCCGCAAGGCTCTGCGTCATCGGTACATGGCTGTCCCGGTCCACATCAACACGTTCCTGGCCGGAAGCAACCGCCTCGTTGTGCGCCTTCGAATCGGCACGCTGCGCGGCACGGCGTGCCTCGGCCTTGGCCTCGGCCTTGTTCTTCAACGGGCCGATCACCATCACCATGTTGCGGCCGTCAATGCGGGGGCTGGATTCAATCGCGCCGACCTCGCCGACGTCTTCAGCGAAACGCTGGAGCAAGCGGATACCCATCTCCGGGCGCTGCTGCTCGCGGCCGCGGAACTGGATCATGGCCTTGACCTTGTCGCCGGCTCCCAGGAACCGCAGTGCGTGCCCGGTTTTGGTTTCGTAGTCATGCTTATCGATCTTGAGGCGGAAACGGATTTCCTTCAGAACAGTATTGGTCTGGTTTTTCCGCGCTTCACGGGCCTTGACGGCGGCCTCGTATTTGTACTTGCCGAAGTCCATCAGTTTGCACACCGGAGGCTTCGCCGCCGGTGCTACCTCAACAAGATCCAGGTCCGACTCAGCCGCAAGGCGCAGCGCGTCTTCAATGCGAACGATGCCGACCTGTTCACCTGCCGGTCCTACCAACCGCACCTCGGGGACGCGGATTCGATCGTTGATTCGTGGCTCGCTAATGTGTCACTCCTGTTGTTTTCGAAAATCGTGCGAACACCAGAAATAGGAGAAGGCCCCCGACTGCTGGCGCAATCAGAGGCCTCATGGTCGGCGGCCGCAGATCCCCCGAAGGGATATCCACCGTCAGCCCCTTGTCAGGAGCGCCTGGCCGACCTGTACCCGGTAACTCCGGGGTTGCCCAAACGCTGGGGAAACCTGTACCGGGTCGACGGGTGGGAAAGAACTCCGCTTGCTGGCTGAATGCACGTTCCCTGTCCGGACCTGCACCGGGGGGCTGCGGAACAACCATCGGTGCATCCGGTCTGGACGCCAAGAAAATAGCGACATTCAGTCGGTCTGTGACAAGCTTACCAGCATGAGTACGCCAGAGAACAATTCACCCGTAGAGCAGACCCGCCACAGTTTTGGCCAGGCACCGGAAGCGGCCGGGGCAGCCCGGCAGGCGCCCGAAGGGGAAGGTGCCGGCACGCAGTTGCGCGATATTGCCGAAGTTCCTGCCGTTGAGGTGATTACGACGGCGGCAGTGCACCTGATGAGCGCGGCCGCGGTGAAATGCGGGCTGGCGGATGGTGCCGACGCCGACGATCTCAAGGACCTGGATGAGGCCCGCAAGCTCATTACCGCTCTGGCCGGCTTCATTACCGCCGCCGCCCCGGAGATCGGCAGCCAGCACGCTGGTCCATTGCGTGACGGGCTGCGCTCCCTGCAGCTGGCCTTCCGCGAGGCATCCGAGTTTCCCGACGCACCGGGCAAGGGTCCCGGCGAGAAGTTCACCGGCGCGGTCAACTGACACCCCGCGGTGAGTGTCGAGATCTGCCCCTGAAGACTCCGTTGGGATCGGCCGGTCTCCCAACTCACCTCGTGGGAGATGCCGCGGGGGCAAGTGATCAACAATGGTGCCGCTATGTGAGGGCCGGCCTGCTGAGGGAGCGTCGTCTGAACGCCTGGGCCACTAGCCCTGCCAGGGCCAGTGCCGCGGCCAGGATGCCCACCGTAGTGAACCCTCCCCAGGGGCCAACGATGTCGATCATCATACCGCCGAACGGGGCGCCGATTGCGCTTCCCAGTGTCAGCGATGAACCGTACCAGCCCATGGCCTCGCCGCGGCGCTGTTCCGCCACAAGTTCTGCGATCCGCTCCGCGCTGGAGGTGAGCACCGGCGCGCACAGCAGTCCGGGGGCAATGGACAGCAGCGCCAGGCTCCAGGCATCGGTGGCGAAGCCCATCGGGATTGTCAGCAAAGCCATGGCCGCCAGCATCCAGAGCGGGTTGACCGGCCGGCTCAGCGCGCCGTAGATCAGACCGCCGACCACCGAAGCCGCGCACCAGAACACCAACACGATGCCCATGGATCCGATCTGATCCGAATTGCGCAGTACCGCCACGATCCCCACATCCGTTCCGGAGAGCACCAGTCCCGCGCCCAGGGAGGCGCCGAGGACCGCGATCACGGCGACGTTCAGCCAGACCAGGCTCCCCTTGGTGCGTCCCCAGAGCCTGCCCAGCACGTTGGCGCCGGCGAAGGACTGGCTGCCGGCGGCCTCGGCCGGAGACAACTCTTCCATCGAGGCCAATTCGTCATTGACATCCTGCTGATAGCTGCCGCGCTGCCCGGTACGGGTGGGTGGATTGAACCACATCAGGAACAGACCCGCCACTGCAGAGGCCGCGCCGATAAGGATCAGGCCGGCCACCGAATGCAGGGTGGTCGAGAGCAGAACACCGAGTGCCGGGCCCACCATAAATGTCAGTTCCGCCCCGACCGAATCCAGCGCATAGGCCGTGCGCCGCTGCGCCGGCGCCACCATGACACCCAGCGCTTGTCGGACCACGGAGAAGATCGGCACCGAAAACAGGCCACCGATGACGGCGGCCACCAACAGCAATTCATAGCCGAGGAAGGGCGCCACCGACCACACCACGACTTCCGAGATGACGGAGGGAACCAACGCCCGGCGCAGACCCACCAGATCCACGCGCCGTCCGCGCCAGGGAGCGCCCAGCGCGATGCCGATAGTGACCGCCGCGGCCACGCCGCCGGCGGCGCCATAGCCGAGGTTCAAAGTTTCCACCACGTGCAGTGTCACCAGCACCCCCGCGGCGGCGTGCGGAATACGCGCTAGCATGGCGACCAGCAGGAGCCGGCGTACAGGCGCTATGGAAAGCAGTTCCCGGTAGCCGGCAAAGTTCACTGACGTGTTCCTTCTCGTCGTTCCTGCACGTTGAGCGCCGGATCAGCACCGTGCCGCTTCAACACCGTGCCGCTTCAACACCGTGCCGCTTCAACACCGTGCCGCTTCAACACCGTGCCGCTTCAACACCGTGCCGCTTCAACACCGTGCCGCTTCAACACCGTGCCGCTTCAACACCGTGCCGCTTCAACACCGTGCCGCTTCAACGCGCCGGTCTGTCCGTTGACGCGGCGGCCTGCAGGCGGACCTCCACCGAATCAACAGACTCCGCGAAGTATTCATTTCGCGACCATAACAGCTCCAGTTCCCCGATCAGGGCGTTCAGCGCATCCTGATCAAGGCCGGGTGCCAGAGTCAATTGAACCCGTAATTCCGGCCCCGCGCCACCACCGGGAGAGGTGTTCCCCTCATGGTCGGCGGAAACGATCCCAGCGCCGGGTTCCGCCCGGATTCCCAAAAGGGCCGGATGCCCCAGCGCTGCCATGGATCCGGCCAGTGCGCTGGCTATCTGCGGGTCGGCGTAGCTGGGCAGCCAGCGCTGCTGACGGGCCAGCGCCCACACTGCAGGGCGCCGCAGCACGAACGTCTGCGGCGCCGCCGGATCCACCACCATCAGCTGCGCTTCTTCGGCCACGGCGGAGAGCGCCGCCCGCGGGGCATACACGGCGACGGGCCGCGCCTGAGGGTTCCAGCGGGTCAAATTCTCGGTGGAGGTGAACACCGGCAGCGCCCGACGCCCGTCCGGCGCCGTCAGTGTCACCAGTGCCATATCGGACTCCTTGTCCGAGGCCAAGCCATTCGACACAACGTGCGCCCGTGCCACCTGAGCCAGGATGGGCACGAAGACCCGGGCCGAAGCCAGGCTGTGGACGACCGCGGCTTCATCCCCCGTCCTGGCGCTCAGCGCAGCCAGTGCCGCCGCGTAGCCCGCGTCGGTGGCGCCGTCGTCGTCCTCAAAATTGTGATACTTCCGCTCCGCACCCAGCGTCCGCCCCTGCCACGGCTGGTCGGCCGAATCGGCGGCACCGCCGGCTGCCGCCAACGCCGCGGCAATGTGCCCCGGAAGCGAGCGCTGCACCGGCTCAGACATTGCGGCTAGCGCCGGCCGGCGATATCCAGGGCCTGGGGAAGCGTAAAGGCTCCGGCGTACAGCGCCTTGCCCACGATTGCCCCCTCGAGCCCCAGCGGAACCAGCGTGCGCAGTTCCTGCAGATCCGCCAGACTGGAAATGCCGCCGGATGCCACCACCGGCTTTCCAGTGCGCGAAAGAACCTCGCGGAGCAGCTCTACGTTCGGACCCCGCAGAGTTCCGTCCTTAGTCACATCGGTGACGACATACCGGGCACATCCTGCATCCTCCAGGCGGGCCAGCACCTCCCAAAGGTCCCCGCCCTCCTTCGTCCAGCCGCGAGCTGCGAGCGTGGTGCCACGAACGTCAAGGCCGACGGCGATCTTGTCACCGAAACGTTCAATGGCCCGGGCCGTCCACAACGGGTCCTCCAGCGCTGCGGTGCCCAGATTCACCCGGGCCGCACCCAGCTCGAGGGCGCCCTCCAAGGACGCATCGTCGCGGATACCGCCGGAAAGCTCCACCTTGACGTTCAGGGCCTGCACTACCTCGCGCAGCAGTTCAAGATTGGAGCCCCGACCGAACGCGGCGTCCAGATCCACCAGATGCACCCACTCGGCACCGTCATTCTGCCAAGCCAGCGCGGCATCGAGAGGGGATCCGTAACTCGTTTCGCTGCCGGCCTCACCCTGCACCAGGCGCACGGCCTGGCCGTCGGCGACATCTACGGCGGGAAGCAGTTCCAGAAGGGTTGTCTCAGCGCTGGTCATCGGGTCCTCATCGGTCTAGGTGCGTGGAATAAGCAGGGCAGCGGCCCGCGCGTTCAGCGGACCGCCGGATGGAATTATTTGGAGGCCGGCAGCGTCAGCAGGTAAGCGGCCAGCAGCGACATGACGGCCAGCAGGGCAAAGGAAAACGGGATCCAGCGCGGCTTCTTCTGCTGGTAATAGGCAATAGCACCGCCGACCAGCAGCCCGGCGAGGCCCATCAGGACAACCGACCACATTCAGGCCGCCGCCTTCCGCAGCGAGTGGACCCAGTTACGCAGCAGCCGTGCCCCGGCGTCCCCGGATTTTTCCGGATGGAACTGGGTGGCGCACAGCGGCCCGTTCTCCACCGCGGCAATAAAGCGGGCTCCGTGCTCAGACCAGGTGACCAGGGGAGGTTTGATGCGCGCGTGGGCCACATCAAAGTCCCATGTCTGCACACCGTAGGAATGCACAAAATAAAAACGGTCATGCTCGACGCCCTCGAAAAGCTTCGACCCCTCCGGCACGTCAACGGTGTTCCAGCCCATGTGCGGCACCACCGGAGCCGGGAGCAGTTCCACCGTGCCGGGCCACTCGGCCATCCCCGGTTCGCTGTTGCCGTGCTCGACACCGCCATCGAAGAGGATCTGCAGTCCAACGCAAATGGCCAGCACCGGACGGCCGCCGGCGACTCTCCGGCCGATCATCCGCAGACCGTCGACGCCCTTGAGCTCCTTCATCACCGTAGCGAAGGCCCCGACACCCGGGACGACCAGGCCGTCGGCGCCGAGCACGTCGTCGGCCTTGGCGCTGAGCGTCACCACGGCGCCGGCGCGCTCAAGGGCCCGGACGGCGGAACGTACGTTCCCCGAGCCATAGTCCAGCACCGTCACCGTCGGACCCGCCGCGGAACCGCCGCCGTCCGCCGACGGGGCGTCAGCGGCGCTGTCCGGCGAAAGCTGCTCCGCCGTCACAGGCTGCCCTTGGTGGAAGGAATGCCGACGACGCGCGGATCGGGTTCGATGGCACTGCGCAGGGCGCGGGCGAAGGCTTTGAACTGTGCCTCCACAATGTGGTGCGGATCCCGCCCGGCGAGGACCGTCATGTGCAGGCATATCCGTGCGTGGAATGTCATGGCTTCAAAGACATGGCGCGTCAGCGAACCGGTGAAGTGGCCGCCAATAAGGTGATATTCCTGTCCGGCCGGCTCGCCGCTGTGAACCAGGTAGGGGCGGCCGGAAACATCGACGACGGCGTTGGCAAGTGCCTCGTCCAGTGGAACGGTGGCTTCGCCAAACCGCCGGATGCCGGCCTTGTTGCCCAGGGCCTGGCGCAGGACTTCACCCAGGGTGATGGCCACGTCTTCCACGGTATGGTGCACGTCAATGTGGGTATCTCCGCTGGCCTTGACGGTCAGGTCGATCAGCGAATGTTTCGACAGCGCTGTCAGCATGTGATCGTAAAAGGGGACGGAGGTAGCGATGCTGGACACCCCTGTCCCGTCCAGGTCAACCTCTACCAGTACGGACGACTCGCTGGTGCTCCGTTCCAGCCGCGCCGTGCGTGGGGCGCCGGAAGTGGATGTGTTCTCGCTCATTGCGGGCGGTCCTTCGTTCCTGGATTGTGGATGGTGCTGGCCTCTGCAGTGCGGCGCCGGAACGCGTCCGGATTATGCAGCACCGGTGCCAAAGCATTGGTCGCGTCCCCTAATTCTAGGAGAATACGGACGGATCCCCGAATGCCGGTCGGCCAACAGCCATCGAACCCGTCGTTCGCGGGCCACTCAACGGCCCAACACCACGGCCAGCCGATCGAGGAAAGCCGATGTTTCCGTTTCCGTGCCGGCGGTGACGCGCAGATGACCGGGAATGCCGACGTCTCTGATCAAGACGCCCGCCTCCAGCAGTCCCTGCCAGATGGCATGCGGATCCTCCATGCCGCCAAAGAAAACAAAATTGGAATCCGACGGCGCCGGCTTGAGCCCGAACGCGGATAGTCCGGCCACGATCCGGTCGCGCTGGATCTTGATGTCCTCAACGTTGGCCAGCAGGGAATCGGAGTTCCGCAGCGCCGCCACGGCCGTGGCTTGTGTAATGGCGGAGAGGTGGTAAGGCAGCCGGACCAGCCGCAATGCGTCGGCGATCTCAGGGGCGGCGGCGAGATAGCCCAACCGGGCGCCGGCCAGGGCGAAGGCCTTACTCATGGTGCGGGAGACCACGAGGCGCTCACGCCCCGGCAGTAAAGCCATGGCGCTGGGTGTTCCGTCATGGGCGAATTCCGCGTATGCCTCATCGACGATGATAATGGCTTGCGATGCCTTGCCCGCCTCGTAGACCTCTTCAACAACTTCGGCCTTGAGCGCCGTGCCAGTCGGATTATTTGGTGAACAGAGGAAGACAATGTTGGGTGCCAGTTCGCGTACCTGTTCGGCGGCTGACGCGGCGCTCAGGCCGAAATCCTCCGTGCGGCGCCCGGTGACGTACTCAGTTCCGGTGCCGTTGGCGAGCAACGGATACATTGAGTAGGTGGGAGGGAAGCCCAGGGCTCTGCGTCCCGGTCCGCCGAACGCCTGCAGGATCTGTTGCAGCACCTCGTTGGACCCGTTGGCTGCCCAGACGTTCTCAGCCGCTAGGCCGTGCCCCAAATATGCAGCCAAAGCCCGTCGCAGTTCGGTGAATTCCCGGTCCGGGTAGCGGTTGAGGCCGACCAGCACGTTGTCGACCGCCTTGAGGATGGCCTCGCGCGCATCATCGGGGACGCCGTGGGTATTTTCATTGACGTTGAGCAGGATGGGGACGTCCAGCTGAGGTGCACCATACGGGTGCAGCCCGCGCAGATCGTTCCGCAGGGGCAGCCGGTCGAGACGCTCAGTCTGATTCACGGTTCCAGTTTAAGCTCCCCGGCCGCCACGGTCGAACCGGGCCGGGAATTAAAGCTGACATAACCACCTCATCAGTCAGCTCTTAGAGGCTCACCGGCCCCAATGGTTGGCGACGCTGGTGGGCCTCACTGCTGTGCTTCAAGGCAGCCTTCGCCATCAGTTCAGCAGCGGAACGTAGACCTGCTGCCCCGGCTGGACGACTGAAGTGGTGAGACTGTTCAGCTCCAGGATGTCCGCCACAACGTCCCGCGGATCCCGTGACGGATCGCTTGCCGAGGCGATGCTCCAAAGAGTCTGGCCCGCCATGACGGTGACCTTGGAAGCGTGGACCCCCGGCGAATTTGCACCGGTGGAGGCTTGGGCCGGCGACGTAATGAACCCGGCCAGCAACAGCACAGCGATAGCGGACAGCATCAGTGGAATACCCATCAGGACCAGACGCCCGCGGCGAGTCAGTCGGAGCTGGATCTTGGATGCGGGCTGCCAGCCCTTGGAAGCCGGCCGCCGGCTCACGGAGGCGGGCCGGGCTTCGAGATTAAAGGTCGATGTGGCGTTCATTTTCTTCACCTTTCACGCTACGAGGTCCAGTTGTCCTGACCCGGCAGTGCACTTGTAGCGCCTGTAGGCGGCGCAGGGTTCAACTACCACTGGTCCAGCTAGAACATGTATTCGAAACTGTGTTCTCCAGTTGTAGCACTCACTAACGATGCATGCCAAGACCCGGTAGAACATATGTTTGAAATCAACCGGAAACTGCCCTAGATTAGAAGCAGGATCCGGCCACACGACGAGTCCACCAGAACCCACCGACATTTTGGCTGGGGGCGTTGGGGGGTGGTCAGCTCCGACCAAGCCGTAGCATACGGATGACGGGCGGAGCGGATCCGCCGGGCGCTTGTCGGCGCCGGGCCGGTTGCAGTTTCAAGAAGGGACGGCACGTCATGGCAGGTCCGGAATTCATCCTCCATAGCGGGAACCGTGCCAGCCGGGCCGGCTTTAAGGGCCTGACGGTGCGGCAAAAAAAGATCCTTGAGTGTATCCAGCGCTCCATCAGTGACAAGGGCTACCCGCCGTCCATGCGTGAGATCGGCGACGTCGTCGGGCTCGCAAGCCTGTCCAGCGTCACTCATCAGCTCTCCCAGTTGGAAAAACTGGGCTATCTGCGTCGGGACGCGAAGCGCCCCCGCGCCATGGAAGTGCTCATCCCGCTCACCCTGGACGACGGGGTCGTGGAAATCGAGGGCGTGCCATCCCCGGCAAAGCTGCGCAGCGCCAGTGGTCTGAACATGGCAGAGCTGAGCAGCGCCTCAGACACCGCCATGGTGCCTCTAGTCGGACGGATCGCCGCCGGCGGACCCATCCTGGCTGATCAGGTAGTCGAGGACGTCATGCCACTCCCACGCCAGCTCGTAGGTCATGGAGAGCTCTTTATGCTCAAGGTGACCGGCGACTCCATGATCGACGCCGCGATCTGTGACGGCGACTGGGTCGTAGTGCGCCGGCAGCAGGACGCCATCAACGGCGACATCGTGGCGGCCCTCCTCGATGACGAAGCAACCGTCAAGACGTTCCGTCAGCGGGATGGGCACACCTGGTTGCTGCCGCAGAACACCCGTTATGAACCGATAGTGGGCGACAATGCCACCATCATGGGCAAAATTGTTTCGGTGCTGCGCGCCATCTAGGCGGGCGGTCTGCCGCCGGTCAGGCCTCGGGTTTGCCTGCTTCGGCCAGCCGCTGCAGGGCGCTCATCACCAGCGCACGGTCCGTCGTGGGCCAGAATGGTGGGAGGGCCGCACGCAGAAAGCCACCGTAACGGGCCGTGGCCAGCCGTGAGTCCAGTACTGCCACCACGCCCTTGTCCGAGGACGAGCGGATCAGCCGGCCCGCGCCCTGCGCAAGCCGGACCGCCGCGTGAGTCGCCGATATCGACATGAAACCGTTCCCGCCGGCCTTGGCAACGGCGCGCGAGCGTGCGGTCATCAGCGGGTCATCCGGGCGCGGAAAGGGGATCCGGTCTATCACCACGAGCCGGCAGGACGCACCCTGCACATCAACGCCCTGCCACAGGGACATGGTGCCGAACAAACAGGTGTCCGGTTCAGCCTCGAACTGCTTGACAAGGGCGGCCATCGATGACTCCCCCTGACAGAGCACAACCACCTCCAGCCGGGACCGGAGCGCTTCCGCGGCGTCCTCTGCGGCCCGGCGGGAGGAAAAGAGGCACAGCGCCCCGCCGCCCGAAGCCCGGATCAGTGCTTCGAGTTCATCAAGCTGCTCCGCCGAGGTGCCGCGCTCCGGCTTCGCCAAATGGGCGGCCACATACAGCATCCCCTGCTTGGCGTAGTCGAACGGCGAGCCTACGTCCGCCCCGGTCCAGCTGGGCGCCCCGGGACCCAGCAGTCCCAACCCGCCGGCCGCCGGTTCAAATGCCGCGCCGACCGCGAGGGTAGCCGAGGTCAGCACAACCGTATGATCCGCGAAGAGCCCCTCCCGGAGCCGGCCGGCCACGCTCAGCGGTGCGATGTTGATCAGAGCCGGAGCCGACTCATCCGGCACGGAGTAGCCTTGCTGCGGGGTGAATCCGCCCGGTCGGGACAACCAGACCACCTCGCCGGCCTCGCGCGCCACCAGCAGCCTCTCGGCCAGTTCCAGAATCAACGTCAGGCGTGAGCGCGCCATCTGGCGTCCGCCGTCGGCATTGCCGGCGTCCCCCTTGGAATCCGACAACGCCGTCCGGCAGGCATCGCGCACCTGATCAATGGCGGTGAGCTGCTGCTCGTTCAGGCCCGAGGGCAGCAGCCCGGACGGGAGTCCGCCAAGGGCCGCCTCCAGATACCCGGCCGCGGAATTGAGTGTCTCCATCGAGATGCCCGTATTCTTCCGCGCGCTGGAGGCGGCAACGTGAATCATCTGCACAGAGAGCTGACCGCTGACAGCACCGGTAACCCGGTCCTGAAGTTCATGCGCCTCATCCACCACGACGACGTCATACTCGGGCAGGACCGCGAGGCCCTCAAACGCGCTGATCGCCAGCATCGCATGATTCGTCACGACGAGGTCCGCCTCCGCGCCACGTACCTTCGCCAGTTCGCTGAAGCATTCGAGCGCCAGTGGGCACTTCTGCGCCCCAAGACACTCCATCGACGTCACCGAAACCTGGCGCCAGGCCCGATCGCTGACCCCCGGCGTGAGTTCGTCGCGGTCTCCCGTTTCGGTGTCCTCCGCCCAGTCCCGGAGCCGGACCACCTCACGGCCCAACTGGCTGGAGGACCCGGAAGAGGCGCCGACGGGGTGAATGACGCTGGTGTCCTCGCCGAGCGCGAACAACTGGCCCTCGGAGGGCTCCTCCGACGGGAACCCGCCCTGCAGCTTATGCTTGCAGACGTAATTGCTCCGCCCCTTCACCAGCGCCACCTTCACCGGCCGCGGCAGCATTGCGGAAATCGATTCCAACAGCCGCGGAAGGTCACGGCCGACAATCTGCGCCTGCAATGCAAGCGTTGCGGTGGAGACCAGGGAAGGCTTATCGCTCTCGAGCGCATGCGCAATCAGCGGGATCAGATAGGCCAAAGATTTTCCGGTCCCTGTGCCGGCCTGGACCAGCAAATGATCACCGGTGTCGATGGAGGCGACCACGCGGCGGACCATTTCGTGCTGACCGTCACGCTGCTGGCCGCCCATGGCGTCCACCGCGGCATCGAGCAGCTCCAGGGCAAACTGCTCCCCCGCGGCCGTTTTTACGTTCCGTGCCGCTGCCTCAGCCATGGAGGATAAATGGCTCCAGCTCTGCGGCCAGCCCCTCGCGCACCTTCACGCTGGCGTGCGTTCCGGACTCGCCATGGTCCAGCGTAAGGATCTCGGCATCGGATTCATGCAGCTTGCTGATCAGGTCCCCCCGGTCGTACGGAATCAGCAGCTCCAGCTCCACGCCTGGGCGCGGAATTGCTTCGCTGATGGCCGCGAGCAGTTCGTCAATGCCCTGCCCCGTGCGGGCCGACACCACCACGTTGCGTGGTTCGCGCTGGCGGAGCCGCTCGATCACGTAAGGGTCGGCGGCGTCGGCCTTGTTCAGGACAATGATCTCCGGGACCTTGCGGGCGTCCACCTCGCTGAAAACGTGGCGGACGGCGGCGATCTGACCCTCCGGATCCGGATGCGAGACGTCCACAATGTGCAGGATCAGGTCCGCATCCGCCACCTCTTCCAAAGTGGACCGGAAGGCCTCCACCAGCTGGGTGGGCAGCGAGCGGACAAAGCCGACGGTGTCCGCCAGCGTAAAGCCGAGCCCGTCGGCGGTTTCGGCCTTGCGGACGGTGGGGTCCAGCGTGGCAAAGAGCGCGTTTTCCACCAGCACGCCGGCGTCGGTGAGCCTGTTCAGCAGCGAGGACTTACCGGCGTTCGTGTACCCGGCAATGGCGACGGACGGGACGGCATTACGACGGCGGTTGGAACGTTTAGTGTCCCGCGCGGGTTTCATTGCACCGATTTCACGGCGCAGTTTGGCCATCCGAGTCCTGATCCGGCGCCGGTCCAGTTCGATCTTCGTCTCACCGGGCCCCCGGGAACCTATGCCTCCGCCGGCCGCTCCGATGCGTCCACCGGCCTGCCGGGACATGGAGTCACCCCAGCCGCGAAGCCGAGGCAACAGGTACTCCATTTGGGCCAGCTCCACTTGGGCCTTGCCCTCACGGGATTTGGCGTGCTGGGCAAAGATGTCCAAAATCAGGGCCGTCCGGTCGATCACCTTGACCAGTACGATGTCTTCAAGGCTACGGCGCTGTGACGGAGCCAACTCGCCGTCCACCACGACGGTGTCGGCGCCGGTTGCGGCCACGATGTCCTTAAGCTCCAAGGCCTTGCCGGAACCAAGGAACGTGCCCGGGTCCGGTTTGAGCCGGCGCTGAACGATCCCATCCAGCACCTCTGATCCTGCGGTTTCCGCCAACGCCGCCAACTCACGCAGCGAATTCTCCGCGTCCGCGAGCGTGCCTTCGGTCCACAGACCGGCCAGCACCACGCGCTCCAGCCGCAGCTGGCGGTACTCGACCTCGGTGACGTCCTCAAGCTCGGTGGACAGACCTGCCACCCGGCGCAGTGCGCGGCGATCCTGCAGATCCTCCTGGTCGCCGTCGTAGCTGCCGTGCCCGCCGTCAAGAGCGGATATCGCCTGTGCCTTTCCCAGGTTGGTGCTCAACCCGCGGGCCTTTGCGGCGCCGTCGGAGGTCCTGGAACCGGAACGCGCCGCATGCTCGGCCACCCCGGCGTCCTTGGCCAGAATCCGGTCAATGACGGCCTGGATATCGGCCGCGGTCATGTCCTGACCCTCGTCGGATGTTCCTGCTTCATCGGCGCCGGGGGCTGGATTCGGGTTGGTCATAGTCTCCTTTAGAAGGTCGTGCTTAACATCGTAGTCCGGTCCGCGGGCATTGGAGCCGGCCGCAGGGCCTTCCGGCGTTTGGCCGGGCGTTGGTATACCTGGGAATTCCTGGGCCATTAAACATCCTTAGGTGATCGGTTCGCACGGATTTTACTCAACGTGCCGGCGGCGAAGCGGGCTGCAGCCAGTTCATGGCCTGGCGCTGGCATGAACCGCCGCTGGACTACCGCTCTTGGAATGGGCCCTGCCGGAATCGCCTCTGAACGGGCCACTGCGGGACGGGCCACTGCGGGACGGGCCACTGCGGGACGGGCCACTGCGGGACGGGCCACTGCGGGACGGGCCACTGCGGGACGGGCCACTGCGGGACGGGCCACTGCGGGACGGGCCACTGCGGGACGGGCCGATCACAGAATGTACATGCGTCCATGCTAGCAGTGGTCCCGGTCGTGGCGGCGGAATTATGCGGGCGGCGGAAGCGGACGCCTGCAGATTCCGTTTCGGCCACCGGCACACTAACGTGACGGACTATGGGCTCGGATCATTACTTCAGCGCGCAGCCGGCAGGACCGGAAAAACGGCGGTCACTTCAGGTGATTCTGGCCGGTGAACAACGGCATCTGAGCACGACGGCGGGCATCTTCAGCCCGGACGGCGTGGACAAGGGGACGACGATTCTCCTGCAAAATGCACCAGCGCCCGCAGAGAGCGGAAATCTTCTCGACATCGGCTCCGGCTGGGGACCGGTGGCCCTGACCCTGGCCCTGCGCTCGCCGGCAGCCCGGGTCTATGCGGTGGACGTCAATGAACGCTGCATCGCCCTGACCAACGAAAACGCTACATCGCTGGGGCTGAACAATGTCACCGCGAGCCTGCCGGAGGAGGTGGATCCGGCGGTCACGTTCCAAACCATCTGGTCCAATCCCCCCATCAGGGTGGGCAAGGACGAGCTGCATTCGCTGCTGCGCATGTGGCTGCCGCGGCTTGCTCCCGGAGGTGCCGCGTATCTGGTGGTGCAGAAAAATCTTGGTGCGGACTCGCTTCAGCGCTGGCTTAGCACCGATCTCTGCGCCAAATTTCCCGCACTTGGCCTGGGCGTCTCCCGCTTCAGCACCTCTAAAACCTTTCGGATCCTGCAGGTTGTCCGCGCCGAAACCCCATCCTGAGCGCCGAGAAGCACCAGACCACGGGAAACAGGCGACGGGCGCTAGGCCAGCACACCTGTTGCAACAATAACGGCCGGTCCGCTCAACTCCACATGTTCGCTGCCGTCGGCCGCAGGAAGGAACCGCACGCCAAGGTCACCGCCGGGCACACTGACGCGCCAGACGTCGGGCGCGGTCTTTCCAGCCCAAAACCGGGTTGCTGCCGCCGCGGCGCAGGCACCCGTTCCGCAGGACAGGGTCTCCCCCACACCCCGCTCGTGCACCCGCATGGTGATCATGCCCAGGCCATCGACGACCAGCGGGTCCGCCGGCACGGCAAATTCCACATTCGTTCCGTCCGCCGGTGCTGGATCAACCTCCGGTGCCCGGGACAGATCCGTGGCCGCCAGGTCCCCCACGTGGGCCAGAGCGACGACAGTGTGCGGATTGCCCATGCTCACCGAGAGCGCGGGTCGTGCCACGTCCAAGCCCCCGGCGGTCACCAGCGAATCCATGCCGCGCTCCTCCGCGGATCCACGGTGGATGAATTCCCACGGCCCCATATCAACGGCATAACCGCCATCCGTGCGCAGCACCTTCCTGCTGCCGGCCCGGGTGCCGATCGTCAGGGTCGCGCCAATGGGCAGGCAAATCAGCTCCCTGGAGAGCAGGAACTGCACGAAAACACGGACACCGTTGCCGCACATTTCGGAGATTGAGCCGTCCGCGTTGCGATAGTCCATAAACCATTCGGCATCAGGGGCGTCCGCCAGCACGGCCCGCCCCTCCGGAAGCTCCCGGGAGCGCAGCGCCCGGATTAAACCGTCGGCCCCAAGCCCGCGGTGCCGGTCGCAAAGCGCGACGACGTCGGCGTCGGCAATGTCGCGGGCGCCCTCGGGATCCGCGAGAAGAATAAAGTCGTTGCCGGTGCCATGACCCTTGGCGAAAGTGAGGCCGGCGAGGCCGGCCGATGCGCCGGTGGCCATCGGTTCAGTCGTCATTTCTTAACCCTACGTCAGGAGCTCGGGAACGGCCGCAAGGCAACCCAGTACTGCGTTCAGCAGATCCGGCCGGTCCCAGTCGAACCAGTGGATCCGCGGATCAGCGCGGAACCAGGTAATCTGCCGGCGGGCAAACTGCCGGGTAGCCACCACTGTCTGCCCGCTGGCCTGCGCCACCGTTGATTCGCCGTCGAGCACCTGCAGGAACTGCTGGTAACCCAAAGCGTGGGAAGCGGTCTTCCCCTGGCGGAGCCCCTCGCGGTCCAGCGCCGCTACCTCTGCGGCCAAACCCGCGGCCACCATGCCGGCCACGCGCTCCTCAAGCCTGCGGTGCAGGGCGGGACGATCCACGGCCAGACCGATCTGAACGGCCGGTTGGAAATACTCCCGCTGAGGCATGTAGGAACTGAAGGGCCGCCCGGTGAGCTCATGGACCTCCAGCGCCCGGACCACCCGCCGGCCATCGCCGATCCGCTCGGCCGAGACCGGATCCACCGCCCGCAGCCGCTCCAGCAGCGCACCAAATCCCTGCTCGGACAGCTCGGCCTCGAGCCTGCGCCTGATATCGGCGTCGATACCGGGGAACTCCAGCACGTCAAGTGCGGCGCGGACATACAGCCCGGAGCCACCCACCAGGACAGGGACCCTGTCGCGTCGGCGGATATCCGCGATGGCGTCACGGGCCAGGCGCTGAAAATCCGCCACGTTGGCCTCGTCCCGGACCTGCAGAATATCCAGCAGATGATGCGGCACCCCCCGCCGCTCGGCGGGGGGCATTTTGGCCGTGCCAATGTCCATGCCGCGGTATAACTGCATCGCGTCCGCATTGATAATCTCGCCGTCCAGCGCCAGCGCGAGTGCCACTGCCAGCTCCGATTTACCCGACCCGGTAGGGCCGACGACGGCGACGACCGGGGCGGGAGCCGGGGGCTCCTCGGCCCGCTGGGGAAGGGCCCGGGAAGCATCCGCCGCGGTTCCTCGCTTCGTCACTGCCGTCACCGCGGATGCCGATGGCCGGCAATGCGGGCGGCTGGTCTCCACTCAACGCCGGGCGGCATTGGTCGACCTCCTCGAGCAAGCAGCGCTGGCGGAGCACCGGGCGTTGGCAGCGCCGGCGGAGCAACGCAAGCGAGCAGCGCTGACGGAGCACCGGGCGCTGGCATTGTCAGCGGACCGGCAGTGCGGGCATGCCGAGGGAAACGGCCTTCCGCGCACCGCCGACGGTTTTCGGGGCATCAGAGGGCGCACCGCACGAGTCGGCCTGTGAGCGGTCCCAGGCGTCACCGGCGCTGGAGCGGCGCACGCTGTAGCCGTGTGCCCTGTCGGTGGGGTCTGCCACAAGGTGAAAGGCCGCCGCCGACGTGATGGTCACCGTGACCAGATCGCCGGGGCGTGGCGTACCGGCACCTTCCGGGACGCTGAAGTGGACCAGCCGCTGATCCTGGGCCCGACCGGAGAGCCGTCGGGTCTCCGCGGCTTTACGCCCCGACTGCGCGGTCACCATGACTTCCACGGTACGTCCGATTTGACGCGCATTTTCCTCCGCGGCGATCCTGTCCTGCAGCGCGGTGAGGCGCTCAAAACGTTCCTGAACTACAGCCTTAGGCAGCTGGCCTGGCAGGTCCGCGGCCGGGGTGCCGGGACGTTTGGAGTATTGGAAGGTGAAGGCCGTGGCGAATCGGGACTTCTCCACCACATCGAGTGTGGCCTGGAAATCCTCCTCTGTCTCGCCTGGGAAACCGACAATGATATCGGTAGAAATCGCCGCGTCCGGCATCCGCTCACGGACCTTGTCGAGTATGTCCAGGAATTTCGTGGACCGATAGGAGCGGCGCATGTCCTTGAGGACCTTATCTGAACCCGACTGCAGCGGCATGTGCAGTTGCGGCATGACATTGGGGGTCTCCGCCATCGCGTCGATGACGTCGTCGGTGAACGCAGCAGGGTGCGGACTGGTGAAACGGACCCGCTCCAGGCCATTGATACTGCCGCATGCCCGCAGCAGTTTACTGAAGGCCTGCCGGTCACCGAATTCGACGCCATAGGAGTTCACGTTCTGGCCCAGCAAGGTGACCTCAATGGCGCCGTCGTCCACCAATGCCTGAATTTCGGCCAGAATCTCCCCTGGGCGGCGGTCCCGTTCCTTGCCGCGCAGGGCCGGGACTATGCAGAACGTGCAGGTGTTGTTGCAGCCGACTGAGATGGAGACCCAGCCGGAATAGACCGAATCACGCTTCGCGGGCAAGGTGGAGGGGAATACTTCCAAGGATTCCAGGATTTCCAGTTGGGCGTCCTGATTGTGCCGCGCCCGCTGTAACAGCGCGGGCAGCGAACCGACATTGTGCGTGCCGAAGACGACGTCTACCCACGGGGCGCGCCGGAGTATCGTATCCCGATCCTTTTGCGCCAGGCAGCCCCCCACGGCGATCTGCATTCCCGGGTGCGCCTTCTTGACCGGCGCCAGCATGCCCAGGCTTCCGTAGAGCTTGTTGTCCGCATTCTCACGCACAGCGCAGGTGTTAAAGACGACGACGTCGGCGTAGTTTTCGAAATGGCCGTCGGCGGGTCCGCCCTCGGCCTGGACCAGACCAGTGGCTTCCAGCAGGCCCGCCATCCGCTCGGAGTCGTGGACGTTCATCTGGCAGCCGAAAGTCCGCACCTGGTAAGTGCGCTGAGGCTCCCCGTGTCCGCCGTCCGAACGAGGGGCTGATGCTGGTGCTGTGGCGGAGGGTTCAACGCCGGAAATGGTCAGACTCACCCCTCCAGCTTAAGACCTGCATCCCGCGGGACGTTAACCGGCCCACGGCACAGCGGACCGATCAGTACCAGTTCTGGGCCACCTCATGGGCCCACGCTCCACAAGGCGAACCGTACCTGTCCCGGATGTACCCGAGCCCCCAATTGATCTGGGTCCGGTAATTGGTCAACCAGTCGCTGCCGGACTCGGCGTATTTGCTGGGCAGCAGCGCCTGCGCAATCCCATAGGCTCCGCTGGACCTGTTCGTGGCGTTGGTCTGCCAACTGGACTCGCGGATCCACAGCTGCACCAGGCAGGTGAGCTGGTCCTGGCCCCAGCCGTATGCTCCCAGCCGGCTGGAGGCATAGGCCTGGGCTCCTGCCGGGTCGTTAACGCCATTCCCGGGAATATTCGGCAGCAGCACGCTGACGGGGATGTAGCCGCTGCCGTAATCGGTGCTGACGGGCGCAGGGACCGCAGGAGCGGCGGCGGAGACCGCTGCCCCGGAGTTCGCCCCAGCCTGCTGGGCAGCCTGCTGGGCCGCGGCCTGCTCCACGGCGGCCAGCCGCTTGGCCTCCTGGGCTGCCGCGTAAGCGGCCAGGGCAGTCTGGCCCTGACGGTACTGGTCTTCCGTGGCAACGGTGGAATCCTTCAACGAGGCCAGCTGTGCAACCAATACGCCGCTTTGCTGCTTCTGCCGGGCCACCTGGGTCTCCACCGCTGTCTGCGCGCCGACGGCTGCGTTCAACTTTTGTTCGGCGTCCCCGGCGAGGCGCGCCCGCTCGGCCCGGGCGACCTGCTCCTGATCTGCCAGCGCCTTGGCCGTACCCTGTGCGGCGGTGGACTTGTTGTACATGGTCGTGGCCCGATCGGTCACGATTCCCAGCACGTCCAGGCGCTGCAGACCGTCCTTGGATCCGAGCGCGTCCAACGAGGCGAACAAACCAATGCTCGAACCGCCTGACTTGTAGCTCTGCGCGACCAGTGCTCCGGCCTCTTTCTTGTACTGCGCCACCAGTGCATCGGCCTTCTGCGCCTGCGCGGCGAGCAGATCCACCTTGGCGCTGGCCGAGTCCAGGTCTGATTTAGCTACTGCAAAGTGCCCTCCGGCCTCGACCGCCGCATTGCCCAGCTGATCTGCCTCCGTCTGTAGTCCGTCAAGCAGGGAGTTGATCCTGCCGACCTCGGCACTCTTGGAGGCTTCGTCCTGTTTCGCCGTCTGGACGTCCTGCCAGCTCGGGAAACCGCTCGGAGGTGCCGAATCGTCGGCGCTTACCGGGCCCGCCAGCGCGGCGGGCAGCACCAAGGTACAGGCCAACACCGCGGCGGTACCCAAGACTTTAAACCTAGTTCCGAACGTGTCCATAAGTCGCCAGCATATCCGGTGCCGCGGTGTTCTGGAGTCGCGCCACCTACGGGGAGCCCGGTTCAGTCCCTTAACTGCCGCAGAAAAGCGCTCATCTCGGCATCGACTATTCGGAAGGCCACGGACGGCGGATAACCCTTACGCGCCAACATACTGACGAGGCGGCGGGTATATTTATCCCGCTCGGTGCGGCCCGAAACCGCCAGACCGGCGCGAAGTTTCCGGCGCACGAGCGCCACGTCCGCCTGGCTCTCATCGTCATCGGTGATTTGTTCCAAAGCCTCGGCGGCCCGCTTATCGGAAATGCCCTTTTCCGAGAGCTCACGCTTAAGAGCGCCACGCGCCAGCGATCGGGTCTGCGCCCGGCTGCGGACCCACATCCGCGCAAATTCGGCGTCATCCACCAGCCGGACCTCTTCAAATCGGTCCAGCACGGCATCGGCGACATCTTCCGGTATGTTGCGTTCCGCGAGTTTTTTGGCCAGCTGTAATCTGCTTTTGGCCGAACCCGTCAGCTGCCGCAGCACGATGGCGCGTGCCACGGCGGCAGGGTCCGCGTACGGATCCAGTTCCGGTGCCGGTCGTTCACCGCTCATTCGGCCAACCTGCCTAGAATCCGTCCACGGCCTTGAGTTTGGGTTCCGTCTCCTCGGCGGCCGCGGGCTTGACCCCCACCCCGAGCTTCTCCTTGATCAGACGCTCAAGTTCCTCGGTCAGCTCCGGGTTGTCCCGCAGGAACCGGCGCGAGTTTTCCATGCCCTGACCTAACTGATCGCCATCATAGGTGAACCACGACCCGGACTTCTTGATGATGCCGTGTTCCACGCCCATGTCGATGATGCCTCCCTCGCGGGAAATGCCTTGGCCGTAGATAATGTCGAATTCCGCAATCTTGAATGGCGGAGCCATCTTGTTCTTGACGATCTTGGCCTTCGTGCGGTTGCCGACCGCGTCGGATCCTTCCTTCAACGTCTGGATCCGGCGGACGTCGATGCGGATCGAGGCGTAGAATTTCAGCGCCTTGCCACCGGTGGTCGTCTCCGGGCTGCCAAAGAACACGCCGATTTTTTCACGCAACTGGTTGATGAAGATGGCCGTGGTCTTGGTCTGGCTGAGCCGGCCCGTGATCTTGCGCAGGGCCTGGCTCATCAGGCGCGCCTGCAGTCCCACGTGGCTATCACCCATGTCACCTTCGATTTCGGCCCGCGGAACCAGCGCAGCCACGGAGTCGATAACCACAATGTCCAGCGACCCGGAGCCGATCAGCATGTCCATGATTTCAAGGGCCTGCTCGCCGGTGTCCGGCTGCGACACGAGCAGCGCATCGACGTCGACACCCAGCTTCGCTGCATAGTCCGGGTCCAAAGCATGTTCGGCGTCAATGAACGCGGCGATCCCGCCGAGCTTCTGTGCATTCGCCACAGCATGAAGGGCCACCGTCGTCTTACCCGAAGATTCAGGACCGTAGATCTCCACCACGCGGCCACGGGGAAGGCCGCCGATGCCGAGGGCTACATCCAAGGCGATGGAACCGGTCGGGATGGTCTCGATCGGAACGCGGACTTCGTCTCCCAGGCGCATGATCGAGCCTTTGCCAAACTGCTTATCGATCTGGGCAAGGGCTGCTTGCAGTGCTTTTTCACGGTCTGCGGGAGCTGCCATGATTCACCTCGGTCTTTCATCTGTGCCATTTCTGGTCTTGCCATCTCCGGTCTGCGGGCCACGCCCGCTACGAGCGGGCGACAACGGGTTTCCGGTATTAAGTTAGGGCCGGAACAAACAATGTGCCGGTGCAGTCGTGCTGGTCCAGCCCACCGACATCTACGACGCTAGTCCAGCCCACCGATATTTTCAGGATGAAGCCCCGGGGTGTGGACAAGGTCGCGAAAATCAGCCATCAGGACGTTGACTGCCTTTACTATCTCTTCACATACCATCGTATCGGCACCCGAACGGATATTCGAAGAGGCACGCCGGGGTCATTTCACGGGAACGTCCCTGCCCAGGCGTCGCTCAATGGGAACGTCCTGCATATCGCAGACGGCAAGCCAGACCGCGCGCGGCTCGATTCCGGCCTGCAGGGCCTGCTGGGCGCTGCGGCCGCCAGCCGCGGCCAGCATGAGGTCGCGGGCCAGGACCCGGGAGTAGCCTGCACCGAATTCATCGTCCATCAACCGCCAAAAATCACTTATCCGCACCTCTAGAGTCTCTCACGGACAGGGGGCCCTAGAATGAAGAAATGACTGCCCAAGCCCCAGACGGCCGCATCGGTTCCAGCGGTAGCGGTTCTACCCGCGCCGACCCTCCCGGAAGCACGCAGGATGAATACGCCCCGGGACTTCCCGCGTCGGATTCAGCGGGAGAAGACGCCGTTGACGCCGTCGAGCTTCAACTCAGCCTGCTATGGCGGCGCGCCCGGGCGATGTCGCTCAATCTTTCCCGCAGCGTCCATCCGGAACTGGAACCTGCAGCCTACGGTCTGCTCACCATTCTGATCCGTGACGGTGCCATGCGTCTGACAGAGCTCGCCTCATGCATCGGGGTCGGCAAGCCGTCGGTCAGCCGCCAGGTCGCCTTTTTGGAATCGGTCGGCCTCGTCCGCAAGGAAGCGGACCCGCTGGACGGACGGGCCCAATTGATTTTGCTGACCGACAAGGGTGCCGAACAAATGCGCACGGTGCACGCGGCCCGAAAGGAAGCCTTTCGCGGGCGCCTGCAGCACTGGTCACGACCGGAACTGCTCGATTTGGCCACCCTGATGGCTAAGCTCAATGAGGACTATGCACGGGACCTTCACCTGCGCGGGCCCAAGGAATCGGAGACCCCCCGCTAACGGTCGCCCCCGCACCAATGATCGGGCCGCTCGTGTGCCGAACCGGAATTTAGGGCACCCATTAGCCTGCCCTGCCAGCCTACCTGCGCGGCCCGGGTCGGACGGGACAGGCGCGCAACTGGTCTCCGAGGCCATCCGATGGCGGACGCAGATGAGGCCCGCCACCAGCGGTGACAGGCCCCGACCGCGAAAGATCCCGGCGTAGAGACCTAGAAAGCGTTAGACAAGAGGTCCTTGCTCAGTTCGTCGGAGATTTCCTCGCCCAGATCCCGGCCATAGCGTGCCGAGAACTCCTGCGGGACGGTATCCGGCACCGAGACGCCCTCTGCGACGGCCAGCCTGTCGCTGACCTCCCGGAGCATCAGGGAAAGCGGAACGTCGAGAGCCGAACAGATCGAGGACAGCAGCTCCGAGGAGGCTTCCTTCTGACCCCGTTCAACTTCGCTGAGATAGCCCAGCGAGACACGGGCGTTATGTGAGACTTCGCGGAGGGTACGGCCCTGGCGCTGACGAACGTCGCGCAAAACGTCACCAATTTCATGGCGTAAAACCACCATTTTGCGCTCCTTCTGCTCGTGCTTAGCCGCTGCCAAACCCACATCACGCCAGCGCACTACGCCGTTTACGGATACGGGTTGCTTCACCATCTGTATCGCCTTACTCCCTCTTTGTTCGGTACCGGCTCCCGGGGTTCCCGGGCCGCCGTCGACGGGCTGATCATCCTATCCTAGGACCGAACCACCCCGCCCGCCTTCAATATCACTAACTATCCGGTCACGGATTTTGTTCCCGGACCTGCGACACCACCTGCTGCAACAAGGAGAGGGCCTCGTCGCACGCCTGCTGGCGGACGGCCGATCGTATGCCAGCGAAATGATACTCGTAGGCCTGGGCCACACCGTCGAGTGCTATCCCAATATAAACACTGCCCACTGACTTTCCGCCGTGCGGCTCCGGCCCAGCCACCCCGGTCGTGGAAACCCCGACCCTGGCCCCGGCGACCCGGCAGGCGCCCAGTGCCATCTCGCGTGCGACTTCCGGATCCACCGCCCCGGTGCTCTCCAGCAGTTCCGCGTTGACGCCGAGAATGGAGCTCTTAAGCACATTCTGGTAAGCGATGATGCCGCCCTGCAGCATCGCGGAAGCGCCCGGAACCTCGACAAGCGCGGCGGCGACCATACCCCCGGTCAGCGATTCTGCCGTCGCAACCGTCAATCCGGTTGCCGTGGCGTCGGCCACGATCCGGGGAAGATCCAAAATAATCACGGGTGTCCTGCCTTCGCTGCCGTCCGTAACCGAACGGCCTGAACAATATAATCGGCGCCGGTGACGAGAGTGACCGCCAGCGCAAGGAGCATGAAAATGAGAGCGGCCGTGCCCAACCACGGCGCGATGCCACCCAGCGGCAGCAGATACAGGAAAATGGCCGCGGTCTGCAGCACCGTCTTGAGCTTGCCGCCGCGGGAAGCCGGAATGACGCCATAGCGGATCACCACGAACCGCAGCGCGGTGATACCGACTTCACGCACCAGCATCAGGATGGTGATCCACCAGGGGAGTTCGTTGAGGGCGGACAAAATGATCAGCGCCGAGCCGATCAGCAGCTTGTCCGCAATCGGATCGGCGATCTTGCCGAAATTCGTGACCTGACCCCGCTTGCGGGCGATGTCGCCGTCCAGCTTGTCCGTGTAAATCGCGACGGCGAACGCCAGCACGGCAGCCCAGCGCCAGATATCCTCCGTGCTGTGGTCGGCAATCATGAACCAGATAAAAAACGGCACCAGAACAATGCGTAACATCGTCAGGACGTTGGGTAAGTTCCAAAGCTGCGCAGCAGGCACGGTCGATTCGTTCACAGACCAAGGCTACCCGCCGGGGGCCACGAGAAGTCACTGACCAGCTCAGCGGCCTGTCAGTGACCAGGCGTCCGTGCCGCCGTCGTCGTCTTCTCCGGGAACGTCCGCACCGTCGTAATACTCCACGGCCTGCGTGCGGGCGGCCAGATCATCGGCCACCAGGTCAGCGCCGTAGCCGTGGTTCGCATTCGCGTTGTCCGCCAGCGCCGCGGTGCCTGCGCTGACCGGAGCCTGCACCGGCCCGTCATCCCCGCGCAGGGCCGCGAGGGTGGCCGCCAGATCATCCGGCTTCACCAGCACGTCGCGGGCCTTGGAACCCTCGGACGGGCCCACCACTCCCCTGGATTCCAGCAGGTCCATCAGCCGGCCGGCCTTGGCGAAGCCGACGCGGAGCTTGCGCTGGAGCATCGAGGTCGAGCCGAACTGCGTGGTCACCACCAGCTCGGTGGCCTGCAGCAGCACGTCAAGATCGTCGCCGATATCGTCATCGATCTGCTTCTTCGGTGCCTCCACGGCAACATCCTCGCGGTAGACCGCGGTCAGCTGGCCCTTCACGTGCTCCACCACCTGGTGGATCTCGGATTCGGTCACCCAGGCACCCTGCACGCGGATTGCCTTGGAGGCGCCCATCGGCAGGAATAGCGCGTCTCCTTGGCCGATCAGCTTCTCCGCGCCCGGCTGGTCGAGCACAACCCGGGAGTCCGTCACCGAGGACGTGGCAAACGCCATCCTGGACGGCACGTTGGCCTTGATCAGGCCGGTGACCACATCCACTGACGGGCGCTGGGTGGCCAGCACGAGGTGGATGCCGGCGGCGCGGGCCAGCTGGGTGATGCGCACAATCGAGTCTTCAACATCGCGCGGCGCCACCATCATCAGATCCGCGAGCTCATCCACAATCACCAGCAGGTATGGATACGCCTTGACCACGCGCTTGGAATCGACCGGCGGGTGCACCTTTCCGGCCCGGACGGCCTTGTTGAAGTCGTCGATGTGCTTGAAGCCGTAGTTGGAGAGGTCGTCGTAGCGGGTGTCCATTTCGCGGACCACCCACTGCAGCGCCTCGGCCGCCTTCTTCGGGTTGGTGATGATCGGCGTGATCAGGTGCGGGACGCCCTCATACGCGGTCAGTTCCACCCGCTTGGGGTCCACCATCACCATCCGCACCTCATCCGGAGTGGCGCGCATCAGGATGGACGTGATCATCGAGTTCACAAACGAGGACTTACCGGCTCCGGTCGCCCCAGCCACCAGCAGGTGCGGCATTTTGGCCAGGTTCGCCACCACGAATCCGCCCTCCACATCCTTACCCACTCCCATCACCATCGGGTGGTCGTTGCGGCGCGCATTCTGGCTGCGCAGCACGTCCCCCAGCGACACCGTCTCACGGTCCGTATTGGGAATCTCGATGCCAATGGCGGACTTCCCGGGGATGGGCGAGAGGATGCGCACGTCGGCGCTGGCAACGGCGTAGGAAATGTTCTTGGAGAGCTGGGTGACCCGCTCCACCTTGGTGCCGGAGCCGAGCTCGATTTCATAGCGCGTCACGGTCGGTCCACGGGAGAACCCGGTCACCTGTGCGTCGACGTTGAACTGGGTCAGGGTATCCGTCAAAGCGGCGACGACGGCGTCATTGGCTTCGGAGCGTTCCTTCGGCGGGGTGCCGGGAGCCAGTAGTTCAGCGGCGGGCAGCGTGTAGGTCACGTCACCGGCCAACGAGAGCTGTTCCGTCCGCTGCGGAATCGGCGGTTGCTGCTGCGGAACGCGGGAGAGGACCGGAACCGTCGGAACAGCGGACGCGGCTGCCGGTACGACGGAAATTGCCTCCGTGGCAGGAGCGGTGTCGGTGTTCGTGGGAAGTCCCTGCCGGGCCTTGATTTTGTCGGCCGCGATTTCGGCCTGAGTGGGCCGCCGGACGCCGGGCGCCACCGCAGGAACGGACTGTGCCGAAGGCACGGGCCGGGCGGCGGCCGCGGCACCGTCCGAGGATTCCACATCGGCATCCACGAGTGCGCGTTCGAAGGCCTCATCGCCGACGTAGCCATCCAGGAGGGCGTCGTGCTCATGGTCCCGCTTGCGGCCGAACAGCCCCTTGCCCTTCTTCCGACGGGCCGGGGCCTCGGCCTTCACACCGGACTCGTGGGCGTCCCGTTCGTAGAGATAGCTCTGGTCATGACCATCGCCCTCGCCTGACTCGTCCGGGTACTGTCCCATCAGGGCCTCGTACAGTGACCGCAGCCGCGACGGGACGGACCGGAACGGCGTGGCGGTGAGGATCAGCACGCTGATAAACGCCATGACGGACCAGAAGGCCACAGCCAGCCAGAGGTTCAGGCCCGCTATCAAACCGCCGGCCAGAAATCCCAGCATGCCGCCGGCCTCCTGCAACGGCTCGAACCCGCCATTGAGCTGTGGCATGCCCGCGGCCACATGCGCCAGGGAGGTGCCGGCCAGGGTCAGCAGGCTGAAGCCGATGGCCACCCGGTTGTTGCCGCGCACATCGGCGGGCGTACGGAAGACGCGGACCGCAAAGATCAGCAGCATCGGCGGCAGGACGACGGCGAACCAGCCGAAGGTGCCGCCCAGAACGCCATGCACCCCGTCCACGAAGCCCCCGGTGAGTCCCCACCACTCAAAGGTGGCGATGAAAACCGCCAGCAGCACGAAAAACAGTCCGCTGCCGTCGCGGCGTTCCTCCGCCGGGAGCGAACTCAGGTCGTGCCCCATCCGCCGCATTATGCCGCCGAGCAGATGCCCCACTCCCTGCCAGCACGCGGCGATCATCCGTACCGGCCAGACCGGCCGTGCTATCGATTCGGGCTCCGGCTGTTTGGCGCGCGACGAAGCGGGCCGTGCTGCCGTCTTCGGGGATCGCCCGGCGGTACCGCCCGTGCGACCGGCGGATGGGCGGGCGGGAGTAGTACGTGTCGCCATATCGGCCATATTACCTGTGAAAAACCTGAATTCCGGGGATTTCGCGGGGCCCGGGACCGGTGCCTTCCATGCCGCGAAGGGGCCGGAACGCACAAACGCCAGCGATCCCCGCTCACGAGGCCGAAATTCCCGCCCCATAAGTGGGGATCACTGGCATTTGTGGACTTGGGCTCCTACGCCTCGAGAACCACCGGGATGATCATCGGCTTGCGGCGGAGCCGGCGGTTGACCCAGGAACCGACGATCCGGCGCATCACCTGCTGGAGCTGATAGGTAGTGTGGTCCTTGCTGGCCGTCACAGCCTCTTCCAGGCCCTGCTCGATCCGCGGCTTAATCTCATCGAAGACGGAATCGTCCTCCGCTACACCGCGGGCATGGATCTCCGGCCCCGAGACAATCTTGCCGGTGGTGCGGTTGACCACCACAACGATCGAGATGAAGCCCTCCTCGCCCAGTATCCGGCGGTCCTTCAGATCGGCGTCGGTGACCTCGCCGACGCTGGACCCGTCAACGTAGACGAAGCCGCACTCCACCTGCCCGACGATCTTGGCCTCGCCGCCGCGCAGATCCAACACGGTGCCGTCGTCGGCCAGCAGGATATTCCCGGCCGGGACACCCGTTGCCTCGGCCAGCTTGCCGTTGGCGATGAGATGCCGGGTTTCCCCGTGCACCGGCATGACGTTCCGTGGCCGCAGGATGTTGTAGCAGTAGAGCAGCTCGCCGGCGGCCGCGTGGCCGGATACGTGGACCTTAGCGGTGCCCTTATGGATTACCTCGGCACCGAGCTTGAGCAGACCGTTGATCACGCGGAAGACTGCGTTCTCGTTTCCAGGAATCAGCGAGGAGGCCAGGATCACCGTGTCGCCCTTCCCGACAACGATCTTATGGTCGCCGCTGGCCATCCGGGACAGGGCCGCCATCGGCTCACCCTGGGACCCGGTGGACATCAGCACCACCTTATTGTCCGGCAGGTTGCCGATGTTCTTCAGATCGACGACGACGTTCTCGGGAACGTGGAGATAGTCCAGTTTCGCGGCGATCGCCATGTTGCGGACCATCGAGCGGCCTACGAAGGCTACCTTGCGCCCGTGCAACACGGCAGCATCGAGGACCTGCTGGACGCGGTGCACATGGGAGGAGAAGCTGGCCACGATGATGCGCTTTTGGGCCTGGCCGAACAACCGGTCCAGGGTGGGCCCGATCTCCAGCTCCCCGGTTGTGAAACCGGGAACGTCAGCGTTGGTGGAGTCGGACATCAACAGGTCGATGCCCTCTTCGCCGAGTCGGGCAAAGTGGCGCAGATCGGTGATTCGGCCATCCAGCGGCAGTTGGTCCATCTTGAAATCTCCGGTATGCAGCACATTCCCACCCGCGGTGCGGATAAAAACGGCAAGTGCATCCGGAATGGAGTGATTCACAGCAACGAATTCACACTCGAAGGGACCGAAACGCTCAACGCCGCCCTCGGCAACTGTCAGTGTGTACGGCTTGATCCGGTGTTCCTGCAGTTTTGCCTCGATCAGCGCCAGCGTGAGCTGGGACCCAACGACGGGAATGTCCTCGCGCAGCCGCAGCAAGTACGGGACCGCACCGATGTGATCCTCGTGCCCGTGCGTCAGGACAATGGCGACGACGTCTTCGAGCCTGTTCTCGATGTAGGAGAAGTCCGGCAGAATCAGATCCACGCCCGGCTGGGTCTCCTCCGGGAACAGCACGCCGCAGTCGACGATGAGCAGTTTTCCGGCGATTTCGAAGACGGCCATATTGCGGCCGATCTCCCCCAACCCGCCCAGCGGCACAATCCGCAGCGTAGCGGCAGGAAGGTCCGGCGGCGTCCTCAGCCCAGGAAATGCTGTTTGAGCCGATGCCGCAGAACTCGATGCCGTTGGAGTCAATGTCAGAAGTCCATTCCAGCTTCCGCGAGGTCGGCCTTGATGGCGTCGATCTCTGCCTGGCCGGGCTCCACCAGGGGAAGTCGGACCACCGAACTGGACAGGACACCCTGCCACTTAAGAATCTGCTTGGTCGAGACGGCACCCTGGACATGGGTCATCACGGCACGGATCACCGGATCCAGCTCAAAATGCACGGCGCGGGCCGTGGCGAAATCGCCGGCAAGCGCGGCGTCGACCAGGGCACGGAACTTTTTCGTGGCAACGTGTGCGGAGACGCTGACCAGTCCGACGGCGCCGGCGGCCATCCACGGCAGGGTCAGTCCGTCGTCGCCCGAGTAAACGTGAAGATCCGTGTTGGCCAGGACCCGGGTGGCGGCGGAAAAATCGGCCTTGGCGTCCTTGAGCGCGAGGATCCGCGGGTGGTCCGCCAGCCGGATCAGGGTTTCCGTGGCAATGGGGACGCCGCTGCGGCCGGGAATGTCGTACAGCATCACCGGAAGGTCCGTCGAGTCCGCCACGGCCTCGAAATGCGCCTGAATTCCGGCCTGACTGGGCTTGTTGTAATAGGGCGTGACCAGCAGAAGACCGTCCACCCCCAACGCGGCCGCACGCTGGGAAAGGCTGATCGAGTGACGCGTATCGTTGGTGCCGGTCCCGGCGATCACCTTGGCACGGCCGCCGACGGCGCCCACGACGATCTCGAACATGCCGAGGTTTTCCTCATCCGTCAACGTAGACGTCTCGCCGGTTGTCCCGGTCACCACCAGTCCGTCACACCCGTCGTCGACCAGCCTATTGGCCAGTTTTGCGGTTTGATCGAAGTCCACGTCGCCGTCCGCGGTAAAGGGGGTAACCATCGCGGTTACCAGCGTGCCGAAGGGATATTTGTGCATGTCAGACTCAGCCATGGCTAAAACGTTACCCGCTTGCGCACGGTTTGGAGCAACGGTCCCTCCACAGGGGTCCGCGGCGGGCTATTTGTGACGACGACGGCGCAAACCGGTCTGTAAGCCTACACTGAGACCGTGGACCAGACTCCGGGACTCGTTGCACGGCATCGATCGCTGCAGGCAAAGGCAGCGAACTCCCTGACGAACAGCCGGCTCCGGGACGCCGGACGGGCGGCCGAGCAGTTCCGGCGGTTTGCCACGGTCACCGTGCTGGGCGCCGCGGGGGCGGCGGTTTCGGTGGCTGCCGTCGCCTTCCTGTCCCGGGTAGAGGGCCTGATCGCCCGCCGCACCATGGGAAGCCCGCTGGGCGATGTCGCGCCGATGGCGGATAAGACCTACCGCAAAAAACTCGGCAACCCGTTTAAGGACACGGTGCACCGGCTGCGCGCGATGGGGGCGGAGGTCGTCGTCGGAACCTGCCCCGATTTGGGCACGCTCCCGGCGATACCGCAGCCGCTGCGCAGTTTCGGCGGACGCGCCTCGCGCCGGTTGGCGGCGGCCCAGGCCAAGGGAGTATCGGCCGCAGGCGGACGTCCGGTATTGCTCGGACGAGTGGTCCGGCCGAGGTTCTTGGCCCGGCCGCAAGAGATGTTTGCCGAAGACCGTTTCCATCCCTCCAACCTGGGCTACCGGCGCTCGGCGAAGGCGCTGCTGCCGGCCCTGCTGGAGGCTCTCGACCGCCCGGGCCTGGCCGGTGACCGCGTTGGCGCTGACCGCGGGGTCGACAGCCCGGAGGGCGCTGGCGGTGGCCCGGATTAACTCGGCCGAACTGCCGGTGGGCCCTCCCCGCGGACCCTGCCCTCCGCTCGATGCCTTTCACAGTGAGCTGGGCCGCCACCGGCCTGGACCAGTATGAAAATTAGGCGTTGGTCCTGCTCATTGCCGTTTCAGTGGAAGTGACCAAAATTGGCCGGTAAGGTCCCGGCCGACGCCCAGGCCTCTGGTTTCCGGGTCAACGAGCAGGATGCGGAGTTTCGCCGTTGCGGCATTTTCCCGCACACAAAAGATGCAGCCCGCACGTTTTCCATCCACTTCAGCGATGGCAGCGACGACCTCCCTGCGTTGGCCCGGCGCCAATGTGTTGAGGAGGTCCGAGATCTGACGGGTGGAACGCCCGCCCAACCCCCCGGAAATGTTACCTGCTTTAGTCAGATAAATAGACGTACCGCAGTCACCGCTTTTCGGCCGGAGGTGAGACGATCAGAGGATGCCAGCACTTGCCCAGCGGCTTCCCGGGATCGACGCCGCCAGAGGAATTGCCCTGCTGGGTATGGTGGCCACGCATATCCTCCCGCTGATGGGTGCCGGCGCTGAGCCAACCCCGGTGGGGCTGCTCGTTTCCGGGCGGGCGGCCGCGCTCTTTGCCGTGCTGGCGGGGATCGGACTGGCGCTTTCCACCGGAAAGCAAACACCGCGTCAGGGCAGGACTCTTCGTGCCGGTCAGCGCTCCGTGAGCGCCCGGGCGCTGGTGTTGCTCGCCGCCGGCCTGACGCTCGGGATGGTGCACGTCAACGTTGCCGTCATTCTGGTGCAGTATGCCGCGCTGTTCCTGTGCATCCTGCCGTTTTTGGGCCTGCGGCTGCCCGCGTTGGCCGCGTGGGCAGGTGGCTGGATTCTCCTCTCCCCCGTTGCCGGTTATCTGCTGCGCCCGCTGCTGGCAGAGCATCTGGCGCCGCACGGGCTCGGCCGGCTGGCTGGCGGCAGCGCCAGCTGGGATTCGCTGCAGCAGCCCGGGCTCCTGCTCGCCGATATTTTCGTCACCGGGTACTACCCGGTGCTTCAATGGATCAGCTATCTTCTGGTGGGGCTGGTCCTGGGCCGGCTGGCGCTGCACCGCGCAGGCGTCCAACTGGCCCTCCTAGGTGCATGGGTCGGTAGTGGTTTTAGCCGTTTGATGTTCGGCGGCGTGGCAGCCGATGAATCCTGATGCCGGTAATAATTTCCTTTGAAGGAGGCGCCCCCGCCCCGAGGGATCGTTCAGCGAGGTGTGAAGAGCCGCCGTTGGCGTCCCGGGGCTGCCCCGTTGCCGGCCCCCGTTCTACATCCGCGCCAGGGAGGCCGCCCGGGTGCGGTGGCTGAAGAGCTTCATTAGGTTGTGGCACCCTGCCAGCAACTCCCACTCACGCGCTGCCTTCTCCATGCCGCGCAGGAGCACGTTTTTGCCCTGCCGGGTCTTGATCTGGCCGAAGACCGGTTCAACGATCGCTTTGCGCCGGGCATAAATTTTCTTGCCCTTCTTGGTTTTGAGTTTCCGTCCCATCCGTTCTGCCAGGCTCGCGTTGGCCGGGATCCTGCCCCGGGGCGACTCGGGAATCGGCGTACCGTGTTTCATGCGTCGGGTGGAGATGAAGAACTCGGTTGAATGAGCCGTTTCAACGTCTTTGACGTGCTCGAGGTTGGCTGCCGAGCAATACCCGGCGTCGGCACTCCACGTCGTGGGCATTGCACCTACAGAGACAGCCGTGTGTTCGATCATGGGGGCCAGCTGCTGCACATCCACGGCCACGTTGTTCAATCTGGTGGCAACAATTACCTGGTGGTCAGCATCCACGACGGCCTGGCCGTTGTAGCAGTAATGGTATGAACCATCCGCGGTTTTCATGATCCGCGCGTCCGGGTCCGTGAAGTTCCGTTGCGCCGTGGGCTTCGGCTCGGCCTTCGCAGCGGCAGTGTCGCCGGCAGCGGTGATGTCCTCGTCATCATCGCCGCGGGACCGGGCCTTCTCTTCCGCGAGCTGGCGGGCCTTGGCAGCGGCTTCTTCCTCCAGTGAGGCACGGGCCGTGGCCATCGCCGCGGCCCGGGCCCGCCTGTTCGCCAGCTCCGCGGGGAGTTCGTCCCCGCGAGTGCCCGGCCCGAAGCGGGCGTCCTCGGCCGCGTCGACGGTCTTCGCCTCTTCCATCAGGTCGCTGATCTCATCGGCCAGGACCTTCTGCTTCGCGCTCAACCGGGCATAGCTCATGGCCTTGTGCCGGGACGCGTTGGCCCGCACCTTCGTCCCGTCCAGGGCCACCCTGCCCAGGGAGACCATACCCGCGGCCCGGCACAGTTCCAGGGCCTGGAGGAACACGTTCGCCAGGGCCGCGAGGTGGCGTTCGCGGAAACGGGCGATCGAGCGGAAATCAGGGGCCTGCTGCGCGGCCAGCCACCGGAACGCGACCACATCCGTACATGCCCGCTCCAACTCCCGCGAGGAGCGGACCCCGACACAATATCCGTACAGGACGATGCGCAGCATCAGGCGCGGATCATACGGCGGCTGGCCCTTGGCCTTCGCATAGGACTTGTAGAAGCGGGCCAGGTCCAGCTCCGTGTCCACCATTTCGGCAATGAACCGGGCCAGATGGTTTTGCGGCAGCCACTCATCCAGTGACGGCGGGACCAGCATCACCGCCTCGGGTTCAAACCCCCGGAACCGCTTCCTGGCCCCGCCGTTGGCATCCATCGGCTCATCAACGGCCGGAGGCACGAGGGGCCCCACGAGCGACTCGGCGAACAAACCATCCTGGGAACCGGCATCCATACCCCAATTCTCCCAGCCCCACATCCGGCAGCCCGGCTAATCCGCCGGCGTTTTAAATAATTCACCGGCGTTTTAAAACTAGGACGGACTACTGACCCACGCACCTAGCTGCCGGCGCCCTGGTCGCCTTCGCGGCCCGGAACATTGGTTCTTTTTTCCTTGACTATCTGGGCGGTCTGGACGCCCTGCTGCAGACCCCCGCGGCTGCGCGCGGGCCGTTGCGCAGCCTGTTGCAGGTGGATCTTGCCTGGGTGGACCAGAGCGGTTCCTGGTGGTGGCTGGCCACGGCAGCCCCGCACTCCGGCACCACACTGGATCTGATCCAGACCAGCGCCGTGGCGGCCGCCGTCGTCGGGCTCTGCCTGCTGCTGACGCGACTTCACCCGCGCATCCTGCTGCCGCTGTCCGGCGCCGGGGCCATGACCTTGACGTTGTACTGTGCCCATGTCTTGACGCTCAGCCGGCTGCTGGAGCTGTGGCCCACCACTGGCCGGCCGCCCGGATGGACCACGGAGCAGCTGTTCGGCGCGCAGGCCGTGGCAGTGCTGCTGACCGGTACTGTCTTTGCCCTGCTGCAATGGCGCGGGCCGCTGGAACTCACGGCCCACGCGGCAGCCGCGCTGGCCGCGGGCAGGAGCCGCTCCGGACGTGATCCCATCCGTGCCAAGGCCCGGTAGGGCAGCCCCTTCCCCGTTACCTTCCCGCCTCAGCCCTTGCGGCCTCAGAGTGTGCGGCGGGAGGGACGGGGCTGGGGTGTGGCGGGAGGGTCCGGACCGGAGGTCTGTTGGCCGGGCCGCGGGCCGGGGTCAGGCCGCGGGGCCGGGGTCAGGCCGCGGCGCTGCGGAATATGCTGATGGCGTCCCGCATTGTCTTCCGCGCGCGTGTCCTGTCTCCGGACGCATCATATGCGCAGGACAGCCGGAACCAGGAACGCCAGTCGCCCGGAGCCGCTTCCGCTTCGAGGCGGTACTTTTCAAACTCAGTGTCGGCCGCCGCCCGGACGATGCGTCCGCCCGGGGTCCGCGGCAGCTCGTCCACCGGAAGTCCGCCCTCGGACTCCAGAATTTTGGCCATCCGCTCCATCCGCGACCCAAACATCAGCTCACGGATCAGGGCCCAGGCTCCCACAACGGGCAACACCAGGTACGCCGCACCGAGGCCCTTGGAGGTCAGGTCCGGGTCTGCCAGCAGCAGGAAGGCCCGCTGAACCGTCACCACCAGGTAAAAGACCAGCAGCAGGCAAATCAGGCCCACCCAGATTTTGGTTTTCGACACGTTTAGGCCTCCAGATTCAGATAGCCGTCGAGTCCGACCGTAAGCCCCGGACGAGATGCCACCGTCCGGACGCCGATCAGCACGCCCGGCATGAACGAGGCCTGATTGAACGAATCATGCCTGATGGTCAGCTGCTCACCGAAGCGTCCAAGGAGCACCTCCTGGTGCGCCGTGAGGCCCGCCAGCCGCACGCTGTGCACCGGGATACCCTCCACGCTGGCTCCGCGCGCGCCGTCGAGCTGGGTCTGCGTCGCGTCCGGTGCCGGCGCCACCCCGGCCTCGGCCCGGGCGGCGGCGATCAGCTGCGCCGTGCGGACGGCCGTCCCGGACGGTGCGTCGACCTTGCGTGGATGGTGCAGCTCGATGATTTCCACCGAGTCAAAATACTTGGCCGCCCTGGCCGCAAAGCTGCTCGCCAGCACGGAACCGACGGCGAAGTTCGGCGCGATCAGCACTCCGATCTGCGGGTGTTCGGCCAGCAGCGGGCGCAGCGCGCCCAGCTTTTCATCCGTCCAGCCTGTGGTTCCGACGACGGCGTGCATGCCGTGTTCGACGGCGAACCTGACGTTCGTCTCGGTGGCGTCCGGAACGCTCAGATCGATGATGATCTGCGCCCCGGCGGACACCAGCGAATCGAGCGGATCATTGCGGCCCAACGAGGCAACCAGTTCCAGGTCCGGCGCGTCCGTCACCGCCATGACAGCCTCGCGGCCCATCCGGCCGCAGGCCCCCAGCACGGCCACCCGCACCGTTCCCGCGGCCGGCTCGTCGCTGTGGGTTCTGCGCCCAGTCGCCTGTTCATTCATGCTGCCAAGTTTACCGGGGCGCGGCTGAGGATCCTGCACCTACCCATTCCACCGAACCGTCCGCGAAGAACTGCTCCTTCCAGATCGGCACCTCATCCTTAATCCGATCCACCAGTGCGGCGCAGATGCTAAAGGCCAACTGCCGGTGCGCGGTGGCGACGGCGCAGACCAGCGCGGCATCGCCGATCCGCAACGGCCCAATCCGGTGCGCTGCCCAGATCCGGATGTTGGACCCGCCAGCGTCGAGCTCGGACCCATGCGCCCGCAGGACGCCGTCCACCACCTCGGCAAGCACGCGTTCGGCGCTGGGATGCGCCGAGTAGCCCAGTTCCAGTACGTCCTTGCCGCCGTCGTGATTGCGCACCACGCCGCTGAAGCTGACCACGGCTCCGCAGCCCGGCGCCTCCACCGCGGCAACGGCCACGTCAACGAAAATGGGCTCAGCGCTGAGCTGTGCGGCGAGAATCTCAATGCTCATGGCTGCCCTCCAGCTGATCGCAAATATGCCTGAGCAGCGGCGCCAGCACCGCCAGCCCGTCCCGGATGCCACCGGCGGAGCCGGGCAGATTCAGTACAAACGTCCGCCCGCTCACTCCAGCGTAACCCCGGCTCAGCGCCGCCGTCGGCGTTTTCGCCCCCCCGGCCGCACGGATAGCCTCCATGATCCCGGGAATTTCGCGTTCCAACAGCGGATGCGTCATTTCCGGGGTCAGATCATCGGTGCTCAGTCCGGTGCCGCCACTGGTGATAATGACCGCAGGGTGCCGGTTGAGCAGGCTCTGCAGCGCATCATGGACATCCTCGCCGTCCGGCACAACGTGCGTTTGGAACACCTCAAACCCCTGCTCCGCCAACCAGCCGCTGATCACCGGTGCGCTGGTGTCCGGATAGATTCCAGACGCCGCGCGGGTGGAGGCAATGACGATCCCGGCCGTCCGCCGGGGGCCGCCGTTCACAGCGTCCAGTCCCCGCTCTTGCCCCCGCTTTTCGCAAGTACCTTGATATCCGTAATGACGGCGTGCTTGTCCACCGCCTTGATCATGTCGTAAACACTCAACGCGGCAACACCGGCTGCGGTCAGCGCCTCCATTTCCACTCCTGTCACGGAGCGCGTCTTGACCATCGCGTGCACGGTCACGCTGGTGGCGGCGAGCACGAAGTCCACCGTGACCTTACTGATCGGCAGCGGATGGCAGAGCGGAATCAACTCCGGCGTTTTTTTCGCTGCCATAATTCCGGCCACGCGGGCCACGGCCAGCGCGTCGCCCTTGGGCAGATCGCCGGCACCAAGCAGCGCCATGACCTGCGCCGTCGTCGTCACCACGGCCTGCGCGGTGGCCTGCCGTGTGGTCTCGTCTTTGGCGGAGACGTCCACCATCTGCGCGCTGCCGTCCGCGCGCAGGTGGGTCAGTACGGCGTCCTGCGTGGCCACGGACGGAATCTGCGGATTACTCATAACAGCCATACTTCCACTTCTGCGCCCACGGCGAGTGCCGTGACGTCCGCCGGGACCTGGATCAGCGCGTTGGAGTCCGCGAGCGCGCCGATCAGGTGCGACGACGGTCCCCCCTCCGGCCGCACGGTGGCTCCGGCGGGTGCGCCGGCGGGTTCAAAGACCGCCCGACGGATCTGGTGCTTGCCTGCGGGCGAAGTCAACGCCTCGGTCAACACCGCGGTGACCCTGGGCCGCGGCTGCGGGGAACCGGTGAGCTCCGTCAACGCGGGCCGGAGGAACATTTCAAAGGACACGACGCCGCTGACCGGGTTCCCGGGAAAACCCAGAAATGGGACACCGTCAAAGGTGCCCAGCGCCTGCGGTCCGCCCGGCTGCATGGCGACGGAGAGGAAATCAATATCCTCCCCGCTGAGCGCCTGCTTGACCACTTCGTAGGCGCCGGCACTGATGCCGCCGGTGGTCACGATGGCATCGATCCGTCCGCCGGCCACATGTCCGCGGAGGATCCGCAGCAGGGTTTGGGGATCATCGGGGACCAGCCCCGCGGTCACCACTTCGGCTCCGGCTTCGAGCAGACAGGCGTGCAGCAGCATCGAATTGGCATCGAAGATCTTCCCCGCCGGCAGCCCGCCGCCGCGGCCCACACTGCCTGGCAGCACCACCTCATCGCCGGTGGCCGCCAGCAGCACGCGGGGCCTGCGCCGCACTGCCAGTTCGGTCAGCCCCAAGCCCGCGGCCACGCCGAGATGGCGGGCGGTCAGCCTGGTTCCTGCAGTGATGACCCGCCCGCCGCGGCGGATGTCGCTGCCGGCATGACGGACAAACGTGCCGGTTTCGGTGGCCGGCAGGGTGACCATGGACTGGGCCGGCGGGCTGGTCGTAGTGGAATAGGGGCGCGGCCCAGACGAGGTGGGATGGGGCGGCGGGCCGGCCGTGGCGGACACGGGCGGGGCGGACACGGGCGGGGCGGGAAAAACCGGGGGGTCGGCGCGTTCCACCGGGACGACGGCGTCGGCACCGTCGGGTAGCATGGCGCCGGTCATGATCGGCGCGGCAAAGCCACGCTGCAGGGCGGCAGGAACGGAGCCGGCGGGAATGGCCGCGGCAATCTTCAGCCGGGCCCGCGCGGCGAGATCGGCAGCATTGACGGCAAACCCATCCATCTGCGAGTTGGCGAACGGCGGCAAATCGATCCCCGCATCCACGTGCTGGGCCGCCACACGTCCCAGCGCCTCGATCAGTGGCACCCTCCCGCCGTCGTCGAACTTTCCGGCCCAGGCGGCACCCAACAGGGTACGCACCGCCTGCTGATGCTCGGCAACAGTTCTGCGCATGGCATTCCTTCCGCTGATGACTTCCTCATTGGCATGATGCCAGACATAGTGGTTCGGCGCGCAACGGTCTTGCCCATGTGGGCTGCCGTCCGCCCCTGCCATGGTTCGGGCCGTCGGGGACGGGACAAAGCAGCCGTTTAAGTCGCAGCCGTTTGAGTTGCGGCTAATAGCCGGTTTCGGCAACCCGTTTGAGCCCGGCAAGATCCGCCGCCACGGCCTCGACATCACGGGCAAAGTCCTCCTCGCTCATTCCCGGCCTCCGGCGGATGGTGAAGACCACCTCACACGTTCCCCCGTCCGCGATCACGCGCATCGGATTGTAAATGGTCTCCCCGGACGGAAGGGTGACCTCGTGGTCGAGCACACCGTAGGGATTTTGCCCGGTGAAATTGATGCGGACCTGCCCCATCGGTGAATCCGCTAACCAGTGATCGTCCACCCGTTCCACCGGACTTCCGGTGAGCCCGGCGGCCCACTGCGGCAGGTGGATCGGGTCCGAGGCGTAGGCGTAAACCTCCGCGGCCGGGCGTTCGATGGCGGTTGAGATGTGTCTTGACGCCGGTTTCATTGCTGCCTCCATTTCATACCTGCCTCAGTTTCACTACTACCTCAGATCCGCTGCTACCTCAGATCCGCTGCCTCATCAGATCCGCAGCTTCAGCAGTGTCAGGGCTGCCACCGTTTCAGGGCTGCATCTGATCTACCGGGCGGCCGGCGGCTGCCAGGCTGGATCACGTCCGAACCATCCAGCCAGCCGGTCCTGGACGGGAGCTCCATCGGGCACCGAAACCTCCGGGCCGAAGGCCTTGTCCGCACCGCGAAAGGCCGGCTGCAGCATCCGCTGCCCCCAGGCCAGGGCGTACGCGGCCACCTCCGGATCCAGATGGCTGCCCTGGCCAGTAGCCCGGGCAAGATCCCACGCGTGCACACTCAATTCGGTGATCTGCTGGTCAGCGCGGTCAATCAAAGGGGCTAGGCGGCCGCCCGGCCCGGCAACCTCGGCGTCCCGGTCGGCCTCACGCCAGGTGCTCAGCAGCCGCTGTGCGCGCTCCTGGTAATCAACCGACCAGGCATTCCCCAGAGCCTGCGGCGGTTCCGCCCAGTCGGGCGTTTCCCCGCGGGCCGCAACGGTGAAATTGTGCAGATCCTGCCCCACCACGTGCTGCAGCAGGCGGCCCACGTCCCAGTTGCCGCACGGCGTGGGCAGCGATGTCTGGCCTGATTCCACGCCGGAGACAATGCGGCCGGTCTGCAGCACCGCACGTTCGAGCAACATCAGGGTGTCCTCCGAGACTATCGTCATAGCTGTTCCTTTCAGCGCGTCCAAGGTGATGGCTGGATTCTACTCCTGCCGGCAATCCGCCATCCCTGCAATCCGCAACCCCGGCAATCTGAGCTGACCGTTAGGAGAGCCGGTTCGACCGTCAGAAGCAGCGAGGCCGCGGTCAAGGCGCTGCCATGCAGCCCAGAGCCAGCGGCTCTGATCTGGCATCAGCGATAAGCCAGCGATGGCCCCTCGTTGCAGATCCGCTTCTGAGGGAATAACGTGGCAGTCATGACGCAAATACGGATCGCCGACGCCGCACGGTTTCTGAGCGTCAGTGATGATACCGTGCGGCGGTGGATTGAAAACGGCACGCTCTCCGGGGCCAAAGATGATTCCGGGCTGGCCGTGGTGGACGGACTGGAGTTGGCCGGGCTGGCCCGGAAGCAGTCGGTCCTGCCCGACGATCCGGCGCAGGTGAGCAGCTCGGCGAGGAACAGATTCGTGGGGCTGGTGATACACGTTGTGACCGACACCGTCATGGCCCAGGTTGAGCTGCAGTGCGGACCGCACCGGATGGTCTCGCTGATGAGCAGCGAAGCGGTCAGGGAGCTGGGGTTGGAACCTGGATCGGTGGCGACCGCCGTCGTCAAGGCTACCAACGTGATCGTCGAAACCCCGCAGCGCAAGGCCGCCCTGTGAAACAACCGCCCCGACTCCGGGGCTGCGCGAGGGTTATGACCGGACTGCTCTGCACCGGTCTGCTCTGCCTGGGCCTCGCCGCCTGCGGGTCCGCAGCTGCGGGTAACCGCTCGGATTCACCCGCCGCCGGCACCGCAGACACGGAAACTCTCTCAGGCACCCTGACGGTGTTTGCCGCCGCTTCGCTGAAGGCGACGTTCACCGACCTGGCAAACACATTTGAAAAGGACCACCCGGGAACCATAATCCAGCTGAGTTTCGCGGGCTCCTCCGATCTGGTCACGCAGATCACCGAGGGCGCGCCGGCGGATGTCTTTGCTTCCGCGGACACCACGAACATGGCCCGGCTGTCCGATGCCTCCCTGCTGGAGGGCGCTTCATTGGACTTTGCCAGCAATGCCCTGACCATCGCGGTCCCACCGTCGAACCCCGCGTCCATCGCCGGCTTCGCAGATCTGGCCCGCCCCGGCGTCAAAGTTGTCGTTTGCGCGCCGCAGGTGCCCTGCGGCGCTGCGGCGGCGAAAATCGAACAGGCAACGGGCACCACCCTGAAGCCGGTCAGCGAGGAATCCGCCGTCACGGATGTACTCGGAAAAGTGAGCTCCGGGGAGGCCGATGCCGGTCTGGTTTACGTCACCGATGTGAAGGGGGCCGGCGGAAAAGTCACCGCGATCGGCTTTCCGGAGTCCGGCACCGCCGTCAACACCTATCCCATCGCCACCGTTGCCGGCAGCATACACGGGCAGCTGGCCAAGACCTTTATTGACATGGTGACCGGTGCGGCGGGGCAGAAAGTCCTGGCCGACGCCGGCTTTGGAAAGCCCTGACCGGGCACAGGGCGAGGACCCGACGGTGCCGTCCCCACGCGCGGGCCGGCTACGACGGCGGATACTCGGCGGTTCCGCTCTCGGTCTGGCTCGTCGCCGCCGTCGGCACGCTCTTTATTCTGCTGCCGCTGGCGGCGATGACGGCGCGGGTCAACTGGGCGCAGTTCATCCCGCTGGTGACGTCAGAGCCTTCGCTGGCGGCGCTCGGCCTGAGCCTGCGCACGTCCGCGGCCAGCACAGTACTGTGCGCCCTGCTGGGCGTTCCGTTGGCGCTGGTGCTGGCCCGCAGCCGGTTTCCGGGACAGCGGCTCCTGCGTTCGCTGGTGCTGCTGCCGCTGGTGCTCCCTCCGGTGGTGGGAGGAATTGCGCTGCTGTACACGTTCGGCCGGCGCGGACTGATCGGTTCGTCCCTGAGCGTGCTGGGAATACAGATTGCTTTTTCGACGACGGCGGTCGTCCTGGCGCAGACTTTTGTCGCCCTGCCGTTCCTGGTCGTGAGCCTCGAAGGCTCACTCCGCACGGCGGGGCACCGGTATGAAGCCGCCGCGGCGACGCTGGGAGCCAAACCGGGGATCGTCCTACGCCGCATCACACTCCCCTTGGTCCTGCCGGGCCTGGTCTCCGGGGCCGTGCTGTCGTTCGCGCGCAGTCTCGGTGAATTCGGGGCAACTCTGACCTTTGCCGGAAGCCTGGAGGGCGTCACCCGCACCCTTCCGCTGGAGATCTATCTGCAGCGCGAAACCGATCCCGATACGGCCGTTGCCCTGTCGCTGGTGCTGGTGTTCATCGCCGTCGCGGTGGTCGGCATCTCCTTCCGCCGCACCGCGCCGCGTCTGCCCGCGGCCATGATGAAGCCGTGACATTCACCATCACGGCCGGTGTGGCCGCAAGAGCGCTCGAGGTTTCCCTGCGCGTGGACGACGGCGAAACAGTTGCCGTCCTGGGCCCCAATGGTTCCGGTAAATCCACCCTGCTCGCCGTCATCGCGGGCCTGCTCCGGCCCAGTTCCGGACGCGCCGAACTGGACGGGCGGGTACTGTTCGACTACGGCAGAACCGTGGCCGACGACGGCAGGCCCCATGGTGGTGGCGCAGCGGGCCGGAGCGCCGGAGCAGCAGGGCCATCCACGCCGTTCCAGCGCACGGCAGCGCAATGGGTTCCGCCATACGACCGGAAAATCGCCCTGCTGGCGCAGGAGCCGCTGCTTTTCCCGCATCTGAGCGTGCTTGAAAATGTGGCCTTCGGCCCCCGGTCGGCAGGGGCCGGCAGGGCCGACGCCCGGCAGACTGCACGGCATTGGCTGGTCGAGGTGGAAGCTCTGGAGCTGGCGTCCCGGCGTCCGGGCGAGCTTTCCGGAGGCCAGGCGCAGCGGATCGCCCTCGCCCGCGCCCTCGCAGCGGAGCCGGACCTCTTACTTCTGGACGAGCCGATGGCCGCACTGGACATCGCGGTGGCGCCGTTGCTGCGCAAGTTGCTCAAACGCGTACTCGCTGGCCGGCGCTCCATTATTGTCACCCATGACGTGGTGGATGCCCTCGTGCTGGCGGATCGGGTCGTTGTGCTCGAGGGCGGAAAAATCGTCGAGGAAGGGCCAACAAGGCGTGTCCTGGAACGGCCGCAGAGCCGCTTTGCCGCCGGCCTGGCCGGGTTGAATCAGGTCACCGGAACCGTCACCGGCCACGGGATCATCACCGCTTCCGGGATGAGCATCACCGGGCCGCCCGACGGTGCCGCAGTCCTTGGCGAGGCGGGCGTCGCCGTCTTCCGCCCGTCCGACGTCTCGGTGTTCCGCGACCCTGTCCACGGCAGCCCGCGCAACGCCTTTGAGGTCAGCATCAGCGATCTGGAACCACATGGGGATCAGATCCGGATCCGGGCTGGCGGCCTCGCGGCCGACGTGACCTTGTCCGCCGCCGCGGAGCTTGATCTCACCGCCGGGAGCGTCGCATATTTCGTGGTCAAGTCTGCCGCTGTCCGTGTATTCCCGGCCAAGGTTTTCCCGGTCAAGGCACATTAGGGCCGGTCAGCCCGCGGGTGCCGGGCCGATCAGCTCGTGTGCACGGTGATTGTGTGATAACCGGTGGCCCCGTCCGGCACCACCTGGGCCACCTGATCGGTCTGCGGCTGGCCGGCGCCGTCGAATGCCCTGACCTGCAGCTCATGCTGGCCGGCACCCGGACTAAGCCGGATCGTCCACTGCACCCACGTGTCCTTCGAAATGCCACCGCCCAGCACCGCGTCCTGCCACTCCCCCTGATCAACGCGAACCTGAACCTTCGAAATGCCCTTCTGGGGGGCCCACGCGACACCACCGACGGCCACCGTGTCCGTCTTCAGCGAAGTGCCATCGCGCGGAGTGTCGATCCTGGACTCCGTTTTAATGGGTCCGTGATCCGACCAGCCGCGCGTGGACCAATAGCCTTTCTCGTCCGAAAACCTCGTGACCGTCAGACTGGTGACCCACTTGGTGGCGGAAACAAAACCATACAGCCCCGGCACGACCAGCCGCGCTGGAAAACCATGTTCCTGCGGCAGCGGCTGGCCATTCATGCCGACGGCGATGACCGCGTTACGCGCATCCGTCATGGCCTCCAGCGGCGTGCCGGCCGTGAAACCGTCCGTGCTGCGCGAGAGGACCATGTCCGCGCCGGGCTGAACGCCGGCCAGCGCCAGCAGCTCACGCACCGGCCAGCCCAGCCATTTCGCATTCCCCACCAAGTCGCCGCCAACCTCGTTGGACACGCAGGCGAGAGTGGTGTAATTCTCCATCAGCGGCTTCGCCAGCAGTGTCTTCAAATCGATTTCCACCTCGTGGTCGACCATGCCGTTGACCGTCAGCGTCCAGCTGTCCGGGTTCACGGAGGGGACGACCAGCGCGGTGTCGATCCGGTAAAAGTCGGCGTTGGGTGTCACCAAGGGGGCAATGCCGGGAAGCGCCAGCGCCGCACCGGCGGGAAGCGGTGGCACGGCCGTAACGGGCCCTGGAAGTACGAGATTGGCCCGCGCCTGGGCTATGCCGATCGCGGTAGAGCGCACCACTGTGGCGGCGAAGCCGGCGACCACGGCCACGGCCGCGCCGACGCCTATCGACGTGAGGAACTTGCGCCGCCCTGGGGCCGATGGACCGGCGGCGGCTGTCGAACCCGGCAGCGCATCGCGCGGCATCCATTCCAGCAGCCGGTTCCGGAAGGCCGTGAGGAAGACGACCGCCAGCCCCGCCGCGACCAGCGGCGGTGCGATGGCCGCCGTCGTGCTCTGCGCGCGGGTGAGCACGGCAACGACGCCGATGATGCCAAAAAAGGCGAAGCCGGCCAGGCCGGTGAACTTGCGGCGGAGCTCAACGATGCCGCCCAGCACGGCCAGCGCCGCGATGACCAGGCACATGGCCAGCAGGAACGCGAGCTTGTCCGAGGTGCCGAACAGCGAAATGGCCCAGTCCTTCACCCCAGGCGGCATCGCATCGATCGCCACCCCACCGACGGCGGTGATCGGCGAGAGGGACGGGCTGACGGCCGCGGCGGTCAGCTCGCCGGCGGCCACGCCCAGGGCCCCGGCGACCAGGCCGCAGGCCCCGGCCCACCGCGTCAGCCGCCGCCGCTCGGTGCGGCCCGTCCGGCCGGTGTCTCCCAAACCCCCAGTGCCGGAGGGGCCGCCCGGGGTTCCGCGGCCACCGCCGTCGCCCGGTCCGCCCGCATCTCCCGGCAGCCCGCCGTGTCCGGTTAGCCCGGATCTGGTGCGGATGCTCATGATGGATCTCCTTGGCTGACTGTTGCAATGTAGTCGTCCGCACCCATTTCCAGGCCCATGATCCGGTCGCCCTCCGTACCCGGCGCGTCCCCGCCCACAAGAATGCGGCGGTTGCGCACCCCGGCGGGTCCGGCGGAAAACTTCGGACTGTTCACCCTCCCAGCATAGGTTCGCCCCGCCCCTTCGGCAGCGGTGCAGGGGCCCGGATGCGCATTTGTCCCCGTTCCGTAAGGATTTCGCCGGGCCGGAACGGCGGCCATGCTCCTACCGTCAAAGGGTGAAGGAAAAGCCCTTGATCAATGAAGTCCCCGCATCCCCGTGCGGTGCCGCGGCCCGAGACATGTCCGCACAGCTGGCCCGCGTCCGCACGCCGGACGGCTCCCAGCGAAGAAGGGCCGCCGTCGTCGTCGTGCCAAGCGCCGCCAGCAGCAGATTGCTGGTGATGGACGGGACCCCGTCGTCGGGGGACAAGGGGCTGGAGGACTGGTCCGGCCCGGAGGGTCGGTTCAGTTCCTGGCTCGGTCCGGCGCACGACGGTGGCTTCCGGGCTCTGGCGCTGCACCAACCGGACGGACACCTGGTCCGCTGCGTGCCGATGTCCACGCCGACCACCGGAGCTCATCAGCTGGCGCGGCTGCATCATGCCGGGATCAGCGCCGGCCTGGTTCCGGTGCTGACCGACGTTGACGCCGTCCGTGCGGCCCTCAAGGTCCCGCAGGAATGCCCGGGTATTCCGTTCGCGGACGACGTCCGGGGCCTGACCCGCTCCCTTGATCCGCTGGAGGATTCCATATGAGCACGCAGGCAGCCCGGACCACCGTCAAACCTCCGCGCCGGCTTTTTGGCCAAGGCCGCGAGGAACCGTATGCGCGAGGGCTCCGCCAAGGTGCCGGAATCCTGGTTCTCCGGCCGGTGGAGGGCACCATGCCGGTGGAGGTCACTATGGGAGCCGTTCCCCGGCGGTTCCAGCTTCGGGATTGGTGCGCTCCCGCGGGCGCCGCCGAATGCGCCCTGCTGCACGGCGCCCGCGGGCCGGTCCTGGACGTGGGCTGCGGTCCCGGCCGGATGCTCATTGCGGCTGCCGGTTTGGATCTAGAAGCCGTGGGCGTAGATACCTGTGAGATTGCGGTAGTGCACGCCCGCGCCCGCGGTGCCGTGGCGCTCAACAGCTCCATTTTTGACCCACTGCCGCAGGAAGGCCGGTGGGGATCGGCCCTGCTGCTGGACGGGAACATCGGCATCGGCGGCAATGCCGCCGCCCTGCTCGCCAGGCTGGCGCAGCTGCTGGACGCGCAAGGCAGCATCCTCGTCGAGGTGGATCCGCGTGCTGAACTGGATCTGGCCTACCAGGCGGTGCTGGAGGATGCTTCGGGCCACGTCAGCGAAGCGTTTCCATGGTCCCGTGTCGGCGCCGGCGCATTGGCTGTCCACGCCGCTGCAGCCGGCTGGAGGATTGTGAGCACCGGCGGATTCCAGCAGCGTGTCTTCTGCCGGCTTGTCCGCCGGAATTAGCGCGTATCGGAGTCCCTGTTCGGTCTTAGGCAATAATGATCTATCCCTCTGGTTGACTGGTTTTACGGAAAGTCAGAGCACGTCCGGTCCCCTGGAACGGTGCCAGGCGCAGCAGACCGGGGCGTGGAGGAGTATGGCCCGTACCGGCGTGGTGGTGGGCCAAGGGCGCCGACCCATTCGGGCACACCGCCGGCCTCATGGGCCGGCGGTCAGGAGTGGGGCGAGTTCGTCAAGGGTGCTGATGGTGAAGTCGGGTGGTGTGAAATATGCGGGGTAGGGGGTGCCGGTACGGTTGATCCATGCTGTGCGCATGCCGGCATGCGCGGCGCCATGGATGTCCCAGGGGTGGACGGCGGTGAGCAGCATGCGGGCCGTTTCCAACCCGCAGCTTTGTGCGGCGTAGTCGTAAGCGCCACGGAGCGGTTTCCAGCCGGGGCCGTCCTCGACGGAGAGCAGCTTTTCGAAGTCACCCAGGATGCCGGCGTCGCTGAGCAGCTTTTCTGCCACACGGGTCGAACCGTTGGTGAGGGTAGTCAACCGGAATCCGGCGGCCTTAAGGGCGCGGACCCCTCCTGCTGCGTCCGGATGAAGGGTCAGGGCTGCGAAGCCTTCCATGATGTGGTCGACGGCTTCGTCGATGGTGCAGTTCAACGGCAGGCCCGTCAGTGTTACGCGCAGTGATTCGGCGCCTATCACGGCGAACTTTTCACCGCCGCCGGCGGCAGCCAGGGCGAAACCGTCCCGCAGGAGTGCTGCGAACCACACTTTGGCCAGCAACGCCGGGGCTCCGGTCTGAGCGAACCGGTCCCCCATGGGTGACATGTCCGAGAGGGTTTCATTGACATCAAAAACAATCACGGCTACTGGATCGTTCATGAACGGCTCCATAATCTGTTCGGGTGGGAGAATCTTTATTCAGCCGGCTGTCCGGATCACATGGTGCCGCGGCCACGGAGTGGCACGCCATGACATCCCAGGCTCCAATTCTTTCTCACGTCCGGCGCCGGTCCCTTCGCTCCAGACTGCGGCGGCGAGTCTGCACTGTCAAGCCTACCCAGATGCCCGGGTGTCGGGCGCCGAAGACTATGGACTTGCCCGGGGGCTGCCAAGGATCAATAAAGGGCGTCCACCGGCACCGTCCGACAATATTCCCCGACGCGCCCCTTCGGGTCGGTTTGGTACGCATATCGTAAGGATTACCTCCTTCCCCGCCCGGCGCCGCGCTGATGAAATGGACGTATGCGAAGGTTCCTTGGTTGGCTGCTGCGGAAGATCTTCGGGTGGCTGCAGGGCAGTTTCACTTCAACGCTGCATTCCCCGCGGACGGCCGTGGTGGTGGGCCGGTTACTCGGAGTAGCCTTTGTGACCTGCTTTTTCACCGGGTTGTACTCCCACTTCCTGCAGGACCCGTTACCGTGGCAACCGGTGCTGGCCAGACCGACCTGGCTCTACCGTCTCAGCCAGGGCACGCATGTGGTCACCGGTGTTGCCTGCATTCCGCTCCTGCTGGCCAAGTTGTGGACGGTCTATCCGAAGCTCTTCAGCTGGCCGGTGATCACCGGGGTCAGGAGCGCGGTCGAGAGGGCATCGATTGCTCTCTTCGTCGCCAGTTCCGTGCTCGAACTCGGAATGGGTCTGCTTAACGTTTATAAATGGTATCCGTGGCCGTTCAGTTTCCGCGAGGTGCACTTCTGGTTGGCCTGGATTATCGTTGGGTCGCTGGTCATCCATATCGGGGTGAAACTGCCCCTGATCCACGCACACTGGCGGGCCTCCCGTCCCGCCACGGCCGTCGAGCACGAAGTGCTAACCTCGCGCCGCGGCTTCGTGGGCGCGATTGTCGCCGCGGCGGCGGTTCTGACCGTGACCACCATCGGGCAGGCGATACCTGCCCTGGGCCCCGTCGATCTGTTCGCGCCGCGCCGCCCGGGGGAAGGCCCCGCCGCACTGCCGGTGAACCGGACGGCCGCGGAGGCGAAGATCCACGCACCCGCCACGGACCCCGCATGGGCCCTGAAGGTCATCAATAAGGACCTCACGCGCATGTTCACCCTGGCCGAGCTCCGTGCGATGCCGCAAACCGAGGTGGTTCTGCCGATCGCCTGTGTTGAGGGTTGGAGCCAAAACGCGCGCTGGGGCGGTGTCCGCGTCCGGGAGCTTCTGGCCATGGTGGGGGCCGATCCCCGGCAAGCGGCCGAGGTCCGTTCCCTGGAAACCGAGGGCGCCTACACCGGGGCCCAGGTACCGCGCGAGTACGCGTGGGATGAGCTGACCCTCATCGCCCTGGACGTCAATGGTCAGCCCCTGGACCTTGAACACGGCTACCCGGCACGCCTGATCGCCCCCAACCGACCCGGTGTGCTGCAGACAAAGTGGCTATCCAGCCTGGAGGTACGGTAGGGATGACCGATTTGAGAAAGTCCCGGATCCTCCTCATAGTCCTTGGCCTCCTGCCCCTGGCCTGGGGCATCTACGGGATTGCGACGAAGGTGCCGCCGGGCCAGATCGTGGGGATCATAGTGTGGCTGGCCGGCAGCGTGATCCTTCATGACGGTCTATTCGTACCGGCTCTGCTCATCATGGGAGCCCTCACGGTATTTCTTGCCCGGAAACTCTCACGGGCCGGAAGGTACCTGATCCGTCTGGCCCTCGTCATCGGCGGGGTCGTCCTGCTCGTTGTAATGCCACTGATCTATACGGCGCCCCGCACCGGAACGCCCACCGCGTTGACCCTGCCCTACACGCTGAATTTGCTGGGGTTCCTCCTGGGCCTTGCCGCCGCGACCACCGCCGGTGTCGTGATCGCCGAACGCCAGCAACACAAGCGAAACACCTCGCCGAAACGGCGACGGCTTCCCCCGTGGGTTGAGAGGGCTTGATCTTTTCGAGCGCCGCCTTTTCCTGCTCAAGGTTCCGGCGTAGTCCAGAGAGCGGTGTTCCATGGTCAGGGCGGCGTCTCATGGGAACATCTCCGTGACCATGGGGGGGCGCCGCAGGTGCACGCATCCTGGCCGACATCCGCAGCGTGATTGCGGATGTCGGGTAGCTTCTGGCGCCTCCGGCACCCCGTCCAGACCTTACGAAATCCGAACGGTGGGCCGTTCCGGCTCCCAATGACGGTCGTGACGGTGCAGGATCGGTATGTGAGCGAAACACCGGATGGACCGGGTGGCGGCAACTCGGCGCTGCATCAGTGGCTGCTCCCGCTGGCCCTGCTCTTCGGGCTGGCCGCCGTCATCTTCTGGACCGTAACCCAGGACGCCGGGGCGGAATGGGTTTCTCCGGTCGGCACCCTGGCAGCGTGGGCCGTCTTTGTTCCCACCGCGGTGGCGGTCCGCCGGATTCCCGCCCGCCGTGCGGCCGCCGTCGTCGTCCTCGGATCTCTGCTGCTGGGCGGTGCGGCCATATCCGCAGCTCCGGCCACGAGCAACGACGCGGCCCGGTATGCCTGGGACGGGATTGTCCAGACGGTGGGCGTTTCCCCGTACCGTTACGTTCCCGCCGATGAGGCGCTGCAACGGCTGCGGCCGGGGTGGCTGTTCCAGCCGGCGGCCGCTGACGGCAGTTGTACGGCAAAGCTGTTCCCCAGCGGAACGGAGGCCACCACGGCCGTTCCCGGCGGCACGCCGCTGTGCACAGCGATCAACCGGCCGCATGTGCCCACCATCTACCCAGCCTTGGCGGAGATCTATTTCCTGGCCGTCCGGCTGCTTCCGGGCGCCGGGGCAGGCCTGCTGGCGTTCCAGCTGGCGGGCTTCGCCCTCAGCCTCGCCGTGACCGTCCTGCTGCTGCGCTTCCTGCGCCGCACCGGCCGGCCCTTGCACCAGGCGGTCTGGTGGGCCTGGTCTCCGCTGGTGCTCTTCGAGGCCATCAACAACGCGCACGTGGACGTCCTCGGGGCCGCGCTGGTTACGGCCGCAGTGCTGCTGTTGGTGCGCGGCAGGGCGCTGGCTTCCGGTGCGGCCTTCGGTGCCGCGGTGGCCGCCAAGCTGATCCCCGCGATCGCTGCACCGGCGCTGCTGTACCGGCGGCCGCTGCGCTTTGTGCTGGCGGCGATGGCCTCGTTCACCGTGCTCTACCTGCCGTATCTGCTGGCCAACGGCTGGGCCGTGATCGGCTTCCTGCCGGGTTACCTGACCGAGGAGGGCTACCGGAGCAAGGACAGTCCGCGCTTCACGCTGCTGCGGCTGGTGCTGCCGCAGAGTTGGGCCGTGCCGGCCGGCGTTCTGCTGCTGGCGGCGCTGGCCGTGTACGTCTGGCGCCGGGTGGATCCGGAACGGCCGTGGGACAAGCAGGTGCTGATGATCGGCGGCACGCTCCTGATCGCCAGCCCCAGCTACCCCTGGTATGCGCTTGTGCTCCTGCCCTTCGTCGTGCTGAGCCGGCGCTATGAATTCCTCACCATTCCCCCGGTGCTGGCGATGATGTATTTCACCGGGGCCCAGCCCTATGGGCAACTCGTGGCGAGGCTGGGACTGGTTGCCGCCGTCGTCGTCATTGCCGGAACCAAGTGGTATCGCAGTCGGCAGGCCGCGCGGCAGGCGGCGGTCGGTGCTGCGGAAGAAGCCGGACCACGCGGATCTTCGTCGGCTCCACAATGATCACGGTACACGGCCAGCTGACCAGCACGACGACGGCTGCCTCACCTTTTCGACAACCAACGATGAACCCGCCCAGCCACGGAATCCTGCCCACGCGTCAGGCAATCCAGCCCCGAGGTGGTGCCCGCACGGTCCGGGTGGCGTAGCGTTGGGGTATGAGTGTTGACCATGTCCACGCGACGCAAGAACCCGTGCTTTTGGGTATGCCCCCGGTCACGGCTACTGCCGAGGCTGCGGACCCCACCGGAAAGCCGCTCGGTCAGGGCGGACTGTTTGACAGGTACGGACGCCGGGCGACTGACATGCGCCTTTCCCTGACCGACAAATGCAACCTGCGCTGCAGCTACTGCATGCCCGCCGAGGGCCTGGCCTGGCTGTCCAAGAACCAGGTCATGACCGCGGAGGAGATCCTGCGGATAGTGCGCATCGGGGTGGACCGGCTCGGTGTCCGTGAACTGCGGCTGACCGGTGGCGAACCGCTCGTCCGGGCGGACCTGGTGGCCATCATCGCCGGGCTACGCCAGGCCCATCCCCAGCTGCCGATCTCCCTGACCACCAATGGTGTGGGTCTGGCGAAGAAGGCGCAGGCCCTCAAGGACGCCGGGCTGACCAGGATCAACATTTCGCTGGATTCGCTGCATCCGGAGACCTTTGCCCAGCTGACCCGCCGGCCCTTCCTGGATCAGGTGCTGGCCGGCGTGGAGGCTGCCGCCGCGGCCGGGTTAGGGTCCATCAAGATCAATGCCGTGCTGATGCGCGGCATCAACGACCAGGGCGCCGCGGAACTGCTGGGATGGGCGCTGGCAGGTGGCTATGAACTGCGCTTCATCGAACAGATGCCCCTGGACGCGGACCACGGCTGGACCCGGGCGAACATGATCACGGCCGCGGAAATCCGGCAGCTGCTCTCCGCGGAATTCGATCTTTCCCCGGACCCGCGCGAGCGTGACGGCGCGCCGGCTGAGCGCTTTGAGGTGCGCCGGCACGGCTCCGCGGAGCTGCTGGGCACGGTCGGCATCATCGCCTCGGTCACGGAGCCCTTCTGCTCGGACTGCAAGCGGACCCGGATCACGGCGGAGGGCAAGGTGATGAGCTGCCTGTTCTCGCGCGTCGAGGTGGATCTGCTGGACCTGCTGCGCGCCGGTGAGACGGCGGCCGACGACGACGCCATCGCGGTCCGCTGGAAAGAAGCCATGTGGGCCAAGCCGAAGGCGCACGGCATGGACCACGTGGGCCTTGGCGCGGCCGGTTTTGTGCAGCCGGACCGCAGCATGAGCGCGATCGGCGGATAGATGCTGATCCGCTATTTTGCGGCGGCCCAGGCCGCCACCGGTATGAACGAAGAGACGCTTCTGCACGCCGGGCCGATCAGCATCAATGATTTACGGGAACAGCTCACCGCGCTGCATCCGGTTTCGGCATCGGAGCATACGCCGCCCTTGGGTGAACTGCTGAAGCGGTGCAGTTTTCTGCGTAATGAGGTCGTGCTCCGGGACCTCGCCGCCGACCTGGACCCGGAGGACGTCGTAGATGTTCTGCCGCCCTTCGCCGGCGGCTAACCGCTTTTCGGCAAACGGTTCTGCGCACCGCTGGCGGCTTGGGCTGCGCACGATGCAACCCTGCGCACCGTGACGGGCTAACTCTGCGCCGCTTTCACCGGCGCCGGTGGCCGACCAAGGGAGCCCTCGCGAACGCGCGGTCAGAGGCCGAAGGTCTCGGATTCTTCGAAGGGGCCGACGACGGTGATGGTGCGGGGCGCGGCGGCGAGTTCGCGCGCCAGCGTCCGGACTTGCTCCGCCGTCACCATGCCAACGCGGGAGAGCGTCTCGTCGATGTCCAGGAATTCCCCGGAGACCAGCTCCGAGCGGCCCAGCCGGGACATCCGCGAGCCGGTGTCCTCCAGCGCGAGAACAATACCGCCGGAGAGCTGCCCGATGGCCTTGGTCAGTTCGTCGTCGGTGATCCCGTCAGCGGCAAGTTTTTCCAATTCAGTGGTCAGCAGCCCGATCACCTGGCCGACCTTCTGCGGGGCACAGCCGGCGTACATGCCGAAGTATCCTGCGTCGGCGTAGCCGGAGGCGAAAGAGTACGTGGAGTAGACGAGGCCGCGCTTTTCGCGGATTTCCTGAAACAGCCGGGACGACATTCCGCCGCCCAGCACGGCGTTGAGGACGCTCATCTCAAACCGGCGCTCGTCGTTGGCGACGATGCTCGGGCAGCCGAGAATGATATTGGCCTGTTCGACCTGGCGCTTGATCACGTGCAGACCGGCGGTCCCGGAAATGACCACCGGCTCGCTGGACCGGCGCGGAGTGGGGGCGGCGTCGTCGTCCATCTCCCAACCGGCCGCGCGCAGTGCCGTCAGCACCTGACCGCAGACCTCGTCATGATCCAGCCCGCCCGCGGCGGTAATGACCAGCTCATCGGGACGGTAGTAGCGCTGGTAATGCGCCCAGACGGACTCGCGGGAAACGGCGCGGATCGCGTCCGGGGTGCCGCCGATCGGACGGCCGAGGGCATGGCCTCCGAGCACCGCGGCAACAAAGTTCTCGTGCGCAACGTCGGTCGGATCATCGCTGTCCATGGCGATTTCCTCAAGGATAACGTCGCGTTCCTGCTCGAGCTCGGCGGGATCGAGGACCGCGCCCGTGATCATGTCCGCGATGACGTCGATGGCCATCGGCAGATTCGAATCAAGAACCCTCGCGTAGTAACAGGTGCTTTCCTTGGCGGTCGCGGCGTTGGACTCTCCGCCCACCTCGTCAAACGCCGAGGCAATTTCCAGCGCCGTGCGGCGCCGGGTGCCCTTGAACAGCAGGTGTTCAAGGAAGTGGGTCGAGCCGTGTTGGCCCTCGGCTTCATCCCGAGAGCCAACACCGACCCAAAACCCTATTGTCGCGCTCCGCTGGGCGGGCATGGATTCGGTCAGAACCCGCACTCCCCCCGGCAGGACGGAACGGCGCACGACGGCGCCGCCCGTCTCGCCCGAGATCACTGCGGAATCCTGCCCGGCGGTGCCGGCAGCCGACGTCAGCGGCAATAGGGTGTAGGCCATGAACTACTCAGCAACGCTTTCTGCCGTGACGGAAGCGTCCTCGGCCACGACGGGCGAGAGGGAGAGCTTTCCGCGGTCATCGATCTTGGTGATTTCCACCTGGATCTTCTGGCCGACGCTGACGACGTCATCGACGTTATCCACGCGCTTGCCGCCCGCGAGCTGGCGCAGCTCGGAGATGTGCAGCAGGCCGTCCTTGCCCGGTGTCAGGGAAATGAATGCACCGAAGGTCGTCGTCTTTACGACGGTCCCCAGGTAACGCTCGCCGATTTCCGGGATCTGCGGGTTCGCGATGGCATTGATCGCAGAACGTGCGGCATCGGCGGAGGGGCCGTTGGTCGCGCCGATGTAGACGGTGCCGTCATCCTCGATGGAGATGTCGGCGCCGGTGTCCTCCTGGATCTGGTTGATCATCTTGCCCTTCGGCCCAATGACCTCGCCGATCTTGTCAACCGGGATCTTGACCGCGATGACGCGGGGCGCGAACTCGGAGAGCTCGTCCGGAACATCGATGGCCGCGTTCAGCACGCCGAGGATGTGCAGGCGTGCTTCGCGGGCCTGCTTCAGGGCCGCGCTGAGCACCGATGCCGGAATACCGTCCAGCTTGGTGTCCAGCTGGATCGCGGTGACGAACTCACTCGTTCCGGCAACCTTGAAGTCCATGTCGCCGAAAGCATCTTCGGCACCCAGAATGTCGGTCATCGCCGCGTAGCGGGTCTGTCCGTCAACCTGGTCGGACACCAGGCCCATGGCGATGCCGGCAACCGGCGCCTTCAGCGGCACACCGGCGTTGAGCAGGGACAGCGTGGAGGCGCAGACCGAACCCATCGAGGTGGAGCCGTTGGAGCTGAGGGCTTCGGAGACCTGGCGGATCGCGTACGGGAATTCCTCGCGCGAGGGCAACACCGGAATCAGGGCCCGCTCGGCGAGGGCACCGTGACCGATTTCGCGGCGCTTCGGGGAACCGACGCGGCCCGTCTCACCGGTGGAGTACGGCGGGAAGTTGTAGTTGTGCATGTAGCGCTTGCGCGTGACCGGAGACAGCGAGTCGATCTGCTGTTCCATCTTGAGCATGTTCAAGGTGGTGACGCCCAGGATCTGCGTTTCGCCGCGCTCGAAGATCGCCGAACCGTGCACACGCGGCAGAACCTCGACCTCGGCGGTGAGCTGGCGGATGTCGGTCAGGCCGCGGCCGTCGATGCGGATCTGGTCCTTGAGGATGCGCTGGCGGACAACCTGCTTGGTGACGGAACGGAAAGCAGCGGAGAGCTCCTTTTCGCGTCCCTCAAACTGTCCGGCGAGGGAGCTGACAACCTGGTCCTTGAGTGCATCCGAGGCGTTGTCGCGGTCCTGCTTGTCCGCAATCTGGAACACCTCGGTCAGCTTCGCGGCCGCGGCGGTCTCGACCGCTGCAAACACGTCGTCCTGGTAGTCCAGGAAAACCGGGAATTCGGCGGTCGGCTTGGCGGCGCGTGCCGCCAGGTCGGCCTGCGCTTCACAAAGTGCCTTGATGAACGGCTTCGCCGCTTCCAGACCCTCCGAAACGATGTCCTCGGTCGGCGCAGTGGCTCCCTCTTCCTTGATCAGCTTCCAGGAGTTGTCCGTGGCTTCGGCCTCGACCATCATGATCGCGACGTCGCCGTCGGCGGTGACCTTACCGGCAACCACCATGTTGAACACGGCGTTTTCCAGCTCCGAGTGCTTCGGGAAGGCAATCCACTGAGAGCCCTGCTCATTGTTGACCAGAGCAACGCGGACGCCGCCGATCGGGCCCGAGAAGGGCAGCCCGGAGAGCTGCGTGGACATTGAGGAGGCGTTAATGGCGACGACGTCGTACAGCACGTCGGGGTTGATCGCCAGCACGGTGACCACGATCTGGACCTCGTTGCGCAGGCCCTTCACGAAGGCCGGGCGCAGCGGGCGGTCCATCAGGCGGCAGGCCAGGATCGCCTCCGTCGAGGGGCGGCCTTCACGGCGGAAGAAGCTGCCCGGGATGCGGCCGGCGGCGTACATGCGTTCCTCGACGTCGACCGTCAGCGGGAAGAAGTCGAAGCCTTCGCGCGGGTGCTTGCCGGCAGTCGTCGCCGACAGCAGTGCCGTGTCCTCGTCGATGTAGACCATCGCGGCACCGGCGGCCTGCTGGGCCAGCCGTCCGGTCTCGAAGCGGATAACGCGCTTGCCATAGCGGCCGTTGTCAATAACGGCCTCTGAGTACTTAATTTCGGGACCCTCCATAGAGAGTCACCTCCGTTTCTTTGCGTGTGCGGCAGGAGGCAACCAACATCATCCCCAAGCCCACCCGTCTTTAGCTGTGGGACCTGTACAACACCCGGTCTTCGATCGAGATCCACGGGCGCCTGCCGTCAATAGGCCGTCTGTTCCCGGAGATCACTACCGAGGACCGCGAATGCGCGACGCCGGTTGGCTCCTGATTAAGTTAGTTCTCGAATTACTGACTAATTGCCGGGTCAGTACCGGCGATATTGCCGGTATAATACCGCGGAGGCGGCCCTTCCGGACTGGAAGGGCCGCCTCACGGTGCTGCTAGCGGCGCAGGCCGAGACGCTCGATCAGCGTACGGTAGCGCGTAATGTCGGTGTCATGCAGGTACGTCAGCAAACGACGACGGCGGCCGACCAGGCCCATCAGACCACGACGCGTGTGGTGATCATGCTTGTGCGCCTTAAGGTGCTCGGTCAGATCGAGGATGCGCTTGGAGAGCATCGCAACCTGGACCTCCGGCGAGCCGGTGTCGCCCTCGCTGGTGGCGTAAGCCTTCATGATTTCTTGCTTTACAGCGGCTTCTAATGCCACGGTTACTCCTTGGATTGTGCCGTGATGCCCGGTGCAGCACTGCGCTGCCGGGTACTGCCTGAGGCGGATCGGACTCGCTACGTTGCGGTAAGCGAAGCCGCCCGATCAGGACGGAATCCAGCCGCCACGGACTGCAGCCGGATTCAACCTTTCCAGTTTACTCTGCGCGGGTTGACTCTGTCGAAGTGGCGTGCGACAAGCCGCAGTTCTTCCGACCTGCAGACCAGAATCTGCCGGCCTTCAGGCCAGAATCTGACGGGCCTGGTCCACATCCAGGTGCATTTGGTCCACCAGCGCCGCGGGACCGGTGTACGCGACCATGCCTCGGAGCCTGGTCACAAACTCAACGACGACGACCTGGCCGTAGAGGTCAAACGCCTCCACCGGTTCGTTCGGCCGGTCGATCACATAGGCTTCGACCTGCCGGCTCACACCCACAAAGGTGGGATTCGAGCCGATCGAGATCGCTGCCGGCCGGCGCACTCCGTCCGCGTCCGTCAGCCAGCCTGCGTACACGCCGTCGGCCGGAATGTAGCCGACGGCGTCGTCAGAGAGGTTCGCCGTCGGAAAGCCCAAGGCGCGGCCGCGTGCCGCGCCGTGGACCACCTCACCGCGCATATGGTGCGTACGCCCCAGCACCTCTGCGGCGGTGTCCACGTCGCCCCTGGCCAGCGCCTCGCGCACCCACGTCGAGGAGCAGCGCCGGTCCGATCCGAACTCGCTCACCACGACGACGTCGAAACCCAGGTCCTTGCCCAGCTCCTGCATGGTACCAAGGTCCCCGGAATTGCCCCGGCCGAAGCGCACATCGTGGCCGATTACCACAGCGGCGGCACCGAGCGTGTCGACAAACACCGACCGGACGAATTCCTCCGGAGTCTGCGCGGCGAGCGCCAGTGTATACGGCATTACCAGGACCGCGTCCAAGCCGCAGGCGGCCATTGTCGTCAGCCGGTCGGCCAGCCCCATCAGCTGCTCCGGAGCAGTGTCCGGGCGGTGCACCTTCGCTGGATGCGGATCAAAGGTAATCGCCAAGGCCTTGGCCCCACGGTCGTGCGCGGTGGCCACCAACGCGGAGAGCACATGCTGGTGCCCGCGATGCACCCCGTCGAAGTTCCCCAGCGTCACCACCGATGGTCCGTATCCAACGGGAACCTCGTGAAGACCGTTCCAGAAGTGCACCATCACCCTCGTCCTTTTGCCGCGCGCGGGCGCCCGGCGTCGTTACTGACCGACCCGCTTGGGGGCCGAAAACCTCTCTAAGGTTACCCGCATGCGGGGCCGGTCCCGCCCGGGCGCCCGCTGCCCGGACCATCGACGCCGCAGGTCCGGCACCAGTGCCGCGGTGGGCGCATGCCGCCAATGACGGGGGGCGCGTGCCGCCACCGCAGAGGGCGCGTGCCGCCCCCGCACGGGCACTCGGCGCGGTGGTTGACCGGCAGGCCCGCGGCTACGGCGCCGCCGCACCGTCCCACGGAGTCCTCGGGTGCCGCTGATCCGCGGCGGCCAGGGTGAGGATCCAGGCGTCTGCGGGTGTTCCACGGTCGTCGGTGAAGCCGCGCAGCTGCGCTTCCAGCTGGAACCCCAGTTTCCAGGCCAGTTTGCGGCTCGCCCAGTTCGGCACCAGCGCGCGCCAGTAGAGGTACTGGAGATTCAGACCGGTGAAGGCGTAGTCGATCAACAGCCGCGCTGCCCCCTCGGCCGCCCCGCTGCCCCGAGCCTGCGAAGCCATGTTGATGCCGAGCTCGGCCGTACCTGGCCGGAAGCCGTGCAGGTCGATGGTGCCCAGCAGTTTGTCCATGCCCGTGTCGGTAACCGCGAAGGTGTGCGTCTCCCCGCTGGCCCAGCCCCGCGGTACAACATCGTGGATAAAGGTCAGTGCATCGGCCGGACCATAGTCCAAGGGCACCGTAGTCCAGCGGATCGCCTCCGGATCCCGGCAATTCGCGACAAGCTGCTCCTTATCCGAGCTCCGGAGCGACCGCAGTGTCACAAAGGCGTCGGTGAGTACCGGCACGACCGCTGCCGGGGCCGGAAATTCCGGAAGACGGCCCCGCCCGGAACCGTGGTCCTGCGCCGTCAGCGTGAAAATCCACCCGTCCGCAGGCTGGCCGCCGGCGCTGCCATACCCCCGAACGGTGCCTTCCAGCGTGAATCCAGCGCGCTCGGCCAGACGTCTGCTCGCCATGTTGCCGACGCCGGCGTGCCAGTGCAGGACGTCCAGGCCCAGTGTGTCGAAGGCGTAGCCGGTGATCAGCCGGACCGCGTACAGCGCCAGGCCCCTGCCTCGAGCCGACGGGGCGAGCTTGATGCCCAGTGCGGCGCTGCCGTCACGCACATTATGCAGCGCCGTTGTCCCGGCGAACGCGCCGCTGCTCTCGGCAACGGCGAAACGCAGGGTATGGCCACTGGCCCAATTCTCCGGGATGATTCCGGTGATCGCGGCCAAGGCCTGCGCAGTGGTCATTTCCGGATCCGAATTGGCCCAGCGGACATTGTCCGCATCCCGGTTCAGTGCCGCATAGTCGCCGGCATCGGCGGTCCGGAACGCGCGCAGCCGTACGACGCCGTCGTCAAGCTCGGGAACGCCCGCACTCATGCGGTTTGCGCCGGTGCCCGGTGACGGTACAGCCAGATCAGGCCCAGAATGGGCAACAACAGCGGAACAAATCCGTAGCCGCGGCCGAACAGGCTCCAGACGGTCTCCTGTGGGAACACCCGGGCATCAAAGAGACTCAGTGCTCCCACGACCAGCACCCCGAGCAGTTCCACACCGACCGCCACCGCGGCCGCACGGAACCAGAATGCCCCCTTTTTGGCCAGCGAAACGGTGGCAGCAATGTAGACCAGGCCGGCAAAGGCGGAGAGCAGGTAGGCCACCGGCGCTTCGGAGAACTTGCTCGCGATCTGGAAGCCGGCACGTGCGCTGGCGGCAAGTGCGAAAATACCGTAGACGGCGATCAGGAGCCGGCCCGCACCGGTTGACTTGCTGTCCTGCGTCCTGGCCGCCGGAGTGCTGTTAATGGTCATAGCTATGTCCCTACCGCTAGTGTTGCCATGCCGTACCAAATCTGCGCCATTCGGGCCATCATCACCACGATGGTCAGTCCCACCGCCGCCAGCACGTAATTACTCCAAAAGGCGCGGTCCAGAATGGCCCAATAGAATCCCGCGACCGGCAAGGAAATGGCCGTAATCAGGTAGGCCCAGAATTCCCATGCCGCCCCGGCTGGCTGCACGCCGGTGGCGGTCCTGACGATTGAGGCCACCAGATAGCTCAGCAGAAACAGTTCAACCGCCACCACGGACAGCAGCGTTACATCGTTGGGCCCCTTCTTCAGCAACGCGGCCACCACACAAATTAACGAGGAGATGAGCCCGACCACGAGCGAAGCAATAAACCAGCCGTCCACTGTCACGCCTTAGGCTCCCAGATCAGGGCTGAAAACGAGGACGGGCCTGGCATAGCTTCCGGCGTCCGCCAGCAGGGCCACCAGAGCGCCGTCCGGCCCAAACGCGGCGGCGGGCTTCTCCGAGGTGTGGGGGCCGTCCCCGCTGCACACAATCCGCCGGCCGAAGGAGAGCTCGGATGCTTCCTCGTCGGTCAGTTCGCGCACCGGCATCAGTGCCCGGGCGGCCCCGGCCAGGTCAAGGATCTGCACCTCGCCCCCTGACTGCACAGCGTCCTCGAGCTGTTCCAGGGTCCTGGCCTGGTCGACGGAATAGGGTCCCACGCGGGTGCGGCGCAGCGCGGTAAGGTGCCCGCCGACCCCCAACCCGGCGCCAAGATCCCGGGCCAGCGCCCGGATGTAGGTTCCCGACGAGCACTCTACCGTGACGTCAAGATCGGTCAACTCCACGCCGTCTCTGGCCCCGGCAACTGGCGCTGCTGGGACCCTGCGGATGCCGTGGATTTCAAAGCTGTGGACCGTAACCGGACGGGAGGCCAGGATCACTTCTTCGCCGGAGCGGACCCGGGCATAGGCGCGCTCGCCATTGACCTTGATGGCGCTGACGCTGCTGGGAACCTGCGAAATTTCCCCGGTCAGTGCCCCGACCGAGGCGCGGATAGCCGCATCGGTGAGCGCCGCCGTCGTCCTTGTGGCGGTGACCTCGCCCTCGGCGTCGTCCGTCACGGTGCTGCGGCCAAGCCGAATCGTGGCCTCGTAGGTTTTGCCGGTCCCGACGATGTACGTCAGCAGACGGGTGGCCTTGTTGATACCGACAACCAGCACGCCGGTGGCCATCGGATCCAGGGTACCGGCATGGCCGACCTTGCGGGTTCCGGTCAGGCGCCGCAGCCGGGCGACGACGTCGTGGCTGGTGAAGCCGGGCGGTTTATCCACGATGATCAGTCCAGAATGCACGCTCTCCAGTATATGTGGAGCCCCTGGGAAGTCCTGCCCGAGGCAGCTGGCGCCTGTGCTGGACGGTCAGTGCTGGACGGTCAGCACGTTCGAGGTGGCCAACACCGAACCGTCCAGGTGCAGCGCCTGAACCGCGACCTTGGCCGCCACTGCCACCGCCGCGGACGTTTCAAATCCGCGGCGCGGCACGGTCCCCGCCTCGGTAAGCGATTCCTCGCTGGCCCCGGTCATAAACCGCCACGCCGCGGTTTCCGTGGCACCGTTCCAGCTGGCGTAGACCTGCATCGTGGAGCCGTTGCCGGTTAGAACAGCGGCCTCGGGAAGCGTGGTCGGGCTTGCTGTCCAGGGGCAGCGGTAGGTCCGGTAGGACGCATTGCCCAAGCCAGTGGTTTCGAACAATGCCCTGCCATCCGGGGTGAATTCGGTGGCGGCGGGGTCCGATCCCCAACCAACGAGGACATGCCCGTCGTCGAGAATCTGGACATTTCCCTGCGAATTGCCACGATGGCCGGCATGGCTGAACTCCTGTTGCAGTGACACCGTCCGCGCCGCTTCGTCGACGCTGAGCAGCCACCCACGCGAGGCGCCGGTATTCCCGGCGGAATAGTGGTTGTCGAAAAGGCTAATCAGGGTGCCGGACCGGTGCCGGGCGTCGTGCTGCCGGGCGAATGCTGCGTCCGAGGCCACCGTGAAGTCGCTGAGCTTCCCGCCCAACCGCCAACGGATGGCCCCGTCCGCGCGGTTGAGCAGATAGAGCGTGTGCGTGTGCCGTGAGGAGACGAGCAAGGCATCGCCTGCGTCATCGACAGAATTGAGATGGAACGGATCGAACGCCTTGGCTTCGGTGGAACCATCGGCGCTGGCGTTGTCGTCCGCCGGCAACTTGTAGGTATCCGCAATATCGATATGGTCGGCGGCGCTCCAGTCGAAAAGCATCTCGCCGGATCTGACGTTGATTTCCTGGACATGGCAGTCGTAGATGAACCCTTTGGTCGGACCGCCGACGGGCCGCAGATCATGGGGAACCGTCGGGTACGACATCATCAGCGCGGTGCCGGCCGCGGTGAGGCTGAATTCGTGCAGGTCCGCTTTCAACCCGTTGCCGGCATTGACTTGGGCGACCATCGTGTAGCTTGTGTCCAGAATGGTGCCGGTGCCCTGCCCATGTCCGCCGATTCCGGTCCCGGTCCAATACGTCAGCACCGGCTGGCCCTCGAACGTTTGAACCCGCAGGTCGGTCACGCCGGCGCCGGTCGACTCCATCCACACAGGTTCGGCATGGCTGTCCAAAATCAGACCATTGGAGCCGTGACCCATCGGACCGACAAAAATCAGCCCGGCGGCGGTCGGCGAAGTGGCCCAGCTTGTGACCCGCGGGGTGGTCAGGTGTGTGCTGACGAAGGTCCGGTCCGGCAGCGCGGGCGGCGCTGCGGCAACAGAGCTGGACGACGCCGACGGGCTGGGACCCGCCGATGCGCCTGGATGCGCGGCGGTACGAGTCAAAGCGCCGGAGATCGCATCGTGGCTGGCATAGGTGGCAGCAGCAACCGCTCCCGCCCCGGCCAGCCCGGCGCCGATCAGGAACCCGCGGCGGCTGAGAGCTCCCCGCACCCAGGTCCTTCGGTCGACGCCGCGGCTGGCTTCGTCCTCATCCTGGATAGGTTCCATATTCAATAATATGGACCGGGATCTGCAGTTCACCGGCACGTACGCTGATACTCTGCTGTGAGCCCTCAGCATCCCCACGGGTCCTATTTCAAAGCGGCAGTCGTGCTTTTAACGCGGAAGCCCGCCGGCACGCACCCTGTCGGGCGGTGCGGGCGGGGCCTGCGCCGGGTTTATTCCTCGTCGTCGTCCCGCTGGTCCAAATCGGATTCGTCATCCTTCTTGTAAGGATCCGCGTCCCCGGCGAAGGCAGCACCCTGGGCGATCGCGGCGACTTCAGCATCGCGTGCCTTGGCCGTCCGAAGCAGATCCTCCAGGTGGCTGGCGTTAACCGGAATTTCGTCCGCCACAAATTCCAGCGTGGGAGTCAGCCGGACCGTAACGTTCCGGCCCACTTCCTGCCGAAGCACGCCGCGGGCCTTTTCCAGCCCCACCTTCGCATCGGTCTGCGCGGTTTCGTCGCCGAGCACCGTGTAGTAGACCGTCGCATGCTGAAGGTCATTGGTCACCCGGGCATCGGTCACCGTGATGCCCTGGACCCGGGGATCCTTGACCCGCTTGCGCAGCCCCTCGGCGACAATAACCTTTATCCGTTGCGCCAACTTAGCAGCGCGTGCCGAATCGGCCATAAAACTACTCCTCAATAAGGTGAAGTGCGCAAAATGGGGGTGATTTGGCTTTGCGGCCCCATTTTGCGCACCTCAGATGTCGGTGTTAGGCGCGCGGCTTCTCGCGCATCTCGAACGTCTCGATGATGTCCTCGGCCTGCAGGTCGTTGAATGACCCGAGTCCGATACCGCACTCGAAACCATCCCGGACCTCGGTCGCGTCGTCCTTGAAACGCTTGAGCGAATCGACGGTGAGGTTTTCCCCAATAACCTTGCCGGCGCGCAGCACTCGTGCCTTGGAGTTCCGACGGATGGTACCGGAGCGAACGATGGAACCGGCGATGTTTCCGAACTTGGACGAACGGAAGATCTCGCGGATCTCCGCCGTACCAAGCTGGACTTCCTCGTACTCCGGCTTGAGCATGCCCTTCAGCGCCAGCTCAATGTCATCGATCGCGCCATAGATGACCGAGTAGAAGCGCATGTCAACGCCTTCACGGTCCGCAAGATCGGCAACACGCTCTGCCGGTTTGACGTTGAAGCCGATGATGATCGCATTGTCCACGGTGGCCAGGTTGACGTCGTTCTGCGTGATGGCACCAACGCCGCGGTGGATAACCCGCAGCTGGACACCCTCACCGACGTCAATCTTGAGCAGCGAATCCTCCAGCGCCTCAACGGCACCGGACACGTCACCCTTGAGGATGAGGTTGAGCGTGTCAACCTTGCCCGCGGCGACTGCCTGATCGAAGTCTTCAAGGCTGATGCGCTTGCGGCGCTTGGCCAGGGCAGCGTTGCGGTCGGCCGCTTCACGCTTCTCGGCGATCTGACGAGCCGTACGCTCATCCCCGGTAACGAAGAACGTGTCACCTGCACGCGGAACATTGGACAGCCCCAGTACCTGTACCGGGCGCGACGGGCCCGCCTCCGTGATGATTCCGCCGTCCTCATCGAACATGGCCCGCACACGGCCGTGCGCCGTACCGGCCACGATCGTATCGCCGACGTGCAGCGTTCCGGACTGGACCAGCACCGTGGCTACGGCACCCCGGCCCTTGTCCAGGTTCGCTTCGATCGCGATACCGCGGGCGTCCTTGTTCGGATTGGCACGCATGTCCAAAGCCGCATCCGCCGTCAGCAGGACCGCTTCGAGCAGCTCGTTGATGTTCAGGTTCTGGCGGGCCGAGACGTCGACGAACATGGTGTCGCCGCCATATTCCTCAGGAACCAGACCGTATTCGGTCAGCTGCCCACGGATTTTCTCCGGGTTGGCGCCTTCCTTATCGATCTTGTTAACCGCGACGACGATCGGCACGTTTGCTGCCTGGGCGTGATTGAGCGCTTCGACCGTCTGCGGCATGACGCCGTCGTCGGCTGCGACCACCAGGATAGCGATATCGGTGACCTTGGCACCACGGGCACGCATAGCGGTGAACGCTTCGTGGCCCGGAGTATCAATGAACGTGATACGGCGATCGGTGCCCTCGTGCTCGTGCTCAATCTGGTAGGCACCGATGTGCTGGGTGATGCCACCGTGCTCATCGGCCACAACGTCCGAGTTGCGGATGGCATCCAACAGACGCGTCTTACCATGGTCGACGTGGCCCATGACGGTGACGACCGGCGGCCGCACCTCGAGGTCCTCGTCACCCTCGGCCTCAAGTTCGGCCTCGAAGTCGATGTCGAAGTTGCTGAGCAGCTCGCGCTCCTCGTCCTCCGGCGATACGACCTGGAGCTTGTAGCCCAACTCGGTGCCGAGCAGGGCAAAGGTGTCCTCGTCGAGCGACTGGGTCGCGGTAGCCATCTCACCGAGGTGGAAGAGTACCGTCACCAGCGCTGCCGGGTTCGCCTCGATCTTGTCGGCGAAGTCCGTAATCGAGGAGCCTCGGCGCAGACGAACAATCGTGTTGCCGTCGCCGCGGGGTACGCTCACGCCACCCAGCGACGGAGCACTCATCTGCTCCAGTTCCTGCCGCTTCGCCCGCTTCGACTTGCGCTGCTTGCCGCGTCCGGCGCCTCCCTTACCGAAGGCGCCCTGGGTCCCGCCGCGTCCACGGCCGCCCTTGCCGAAACCACCGCCGGCCGGTGCTCCGGTGCCGCCTCCGGCACCCGGCGCACCAGTTCCCGGTGCACCCGGACGTCCACGGCCGGCTCCGCCGGGGCGATCGTTGCCGCGGCCCGGTGCTGCCGGACGCTCGGTGCGGTTAGGCATCATGCCCGGAGTGGGGCGCGCGCCGCCGGGGCCCGAACCGCCAGGACGCGGTGCCCCCGGACGAGGTCCGCCAGCGCCAGCCGCGGGACGGGGTCCGCCTGCGCCGGCTGGGGGCCTTGTCCCTGCATGAGCGCCGCCTGTTCCAGCCTCAGCGGAGCGGGGTCCGCCCGTACGCGGCATGCCCTGGGACGGAGCAAAAGGATTGTTTCCCGGACGGGGGCCGGCGGCGCCGGGACGCGCGCTCCGCTCGCCCTCACCACGGTCGGGACGTGAACCGGATCGGGGCATGCCCTGCGACGGCGCGAACGGGTTGTTGCCTGGACGCGGGCCGCCGGGGCGCCCTGCCGTCGCAGGACGCGACGGGGCCGGTGCAGGAGCCGGGCGTGCTCCCGGCTTGGCCGCAGTGGACGATGCTGCAGCCGCTGCTGCCGGAGCCCTCTGAGCTACGGGAGCCGGAGCCGCAGGAGCGGTAACCGCCGGAGCGGCCTGAGCTACGGGAGCGGTAGCCGCCGGAGCGGTCTGAGCTACGGGAGCGGTAGCCGCCGGAGCCGTCTGGGCTACGGGAGCCGTAGCCGCAGGAGCTGAAGGTGCTGCTGCCGGAGCCGGAGCCACGGGAGCTGCCGGAGCCGGAGCTGAGGACGCGGGGGCGGCCGGAGCCGGCGTTGTCCTAGCGGAAGGAGCCGGAGCGGCTGCCGGAACCGGAGTTGCCTGAGCGGCCGGAGCCGGAGCAGCGGCCGGGGCAGTTGAGGAGCCGTTGGAAGCCCCGGCACCGGAAGGTGCAGCGGGGAATGCGTCGCGAAGCTTCTTCACGACGGGCGCCTCGATGGTGGAGGAGGCAGAGCGAACAAACTCGCCCAGTTCCTGAAGCTTGGTGACAGCTTCCTTCGAGGTAATGCCGAGCTCTTTTGCAAGCTCGTGTACGCGGGCCTTGGCCACATTTCTCCTGTCTCGGCCCGCACCGGACAGGTACGAGCCTTTAATTCTTAATTCGACGCTCCATGCCGGAACGTACGGTTTCAGAGCATAAAAAAACGCTCATCGTTGGGCACTCATCGCTGGGTACTCATCGGGTTTCCATCAGTTTTCTGACCCGCTTCCAGGTTGGACATTTGTTCAGTTCGGTCATAGTGCTACCCTCCGGTCAGTCCTGCGATATGGCCTAGGACGGACGAGTTGTCGGCGACACCCGGCAGGGCGCGGCCGATGGCACGTCGTTTGAGAGCCAGCTCAAGGCATTCCCGGGTGGGGTGCAACCAGGCACCCCGACCGGATAGACGATGGTGAGGATCGGCTACCGCACTAATCACACCGTCGGCAGTCATTCCACGCACCATCCGCAATAACCGTGACTGGGCATCACGACGACGGCAACCCACACAGGTGCGCAACGGTACCGCAGGCGCTTGAAACACTGTTTCCGCTTCAAACACTTCTGTTGCCTCAGGTGGGAGTCGACGGTCGCTGGACCCGGTCTATTACATTCTAGCGCGTCGGGAACGGCGTGCCTAAACGCTGCCGGAGCCTGAGGTGCCATTTATGACGACGTTTACCGTCCGCGACGCCGGAATTTCCAGCTCACTGACGGAGAACGGCGTCAATGTGACCACAGTCCGCATCACGGGAGAATTAACCAGCTGCGGCAACCGCCGCATCCGAGATGATGTCGATCCGCCAGCCGGTCAGCTTGGCAGCCAAGCGGGCGTTCTGCCCTTCCTTGCCGATGGCCAGCGACAGCTGGTAATCGGGGACGACTACGCGTGCGGACCGGGCATCCGCATCGGTGATCGTAACGGAAATCACCTTTGATGGAGACAGCGAGTGGGCAATGAAAGTGGCGGGATCGTCACTGAAATCAACGATGTCGATCTTCTCGTCGTTGAGCTCGGTCATCACGGCGCGCACGCGGGACCCCATCTCGCCTATGCATGCTCCCTTGGCGTTGATGCCCGGCTGGTGCGCCATGACCGCGATCTTGGTGCGGTGCCCGGCCTCCCTGGCCAGCGCGACGATCTCCACGGACTGGTCCGCAATTTCCGGCACTTCCAGTTCGAACAGTTTCCGGACCAGGCCCGGATGCGAGCGGGAGAGTGTGATCGAGGGACCTTTGAGCCCGCGGTGCACATCGATGACGTATGCCCGGACGCGGTTCCCGTGTTTGTACTGCTCGCCGGGGACCTGCTCCGTGGGAGGCAGCAAAGCCTCCACCGAGCCCAGGTTCACCTGAATCATCTTCGGGTTGTGTCCCTGCTGGATCTGCCCGGAAACGAGTTCGCCTTCCTTGCCGCGGAATTCGCCCAGGACGTTGTCATCCTCAACATCGCGAAGCCGCTGCAGGATGATCTGGCGTGCCGTACTGGCCGCGATCCGGCCAAATCCGGCGGGCGTGTCGTCGAACTCGCCGATCGCGGCGCCATCTTCGTCAAGCTCTGCGGCCCAAATCGTTACATGCCCGTTCTTGCGATCCAGCTCCGCCCTGGCCGTTGCCACCGCTCCTGGCGATTTATGATAAGCCACCAGCAGTGCCTGTTCGATCGTCGGGATCAGCAGATCCAGAGGGATCTCGCGCTCACGCTCCAACAACCTCAGCGCGCTCATATCGATATCCATGTCAGCTATCCTCTCCGTCGACCGCGCCTGCGGCCGGATCAAAATTCTCGTTCAGCCCGGCATCCTCGGACACAGCTTCATCCGCGTGACTGAATTCAACTTCAACCGTGCCGCGGCGAATTCGGCCAAAACTGATGCGTTCGGGTTCACCCTGCTTGGGTTTCATGCCCTTCTTAACCGGCAGCTCAGGGCGGATCGTGACGCCGTCATCGTCGACCGCCAGCAGCCGTCCTGTCAGGTTCTCCCCCTGCACCACGTTGATCCTGACCATCCGACCACGAGCGCGGCGCCAGTGCCGGGGCTCCGTCAACGGACGGCTCACACCGGGCGACGAGACTTCCAGATCGAACGGGCGGCCGTCGTCGTGGGGGTCCGCGTCCAGCACATCGGAGAGCTCACGGGAAATCTCCGCAATGATATCCAGACCAACGCCGCCGCTGAGGTCCTGTTCAAGGTCGACGACGACGCTGACGGTACGGTGGGCGCCGGCCAGGTGGACGCTGACGTCTTCAAGGTAGAGTCGGTGAGCCTTAACGGCGGGGTTCAGCAGGCCAAATAACCGCTTGGCTTCCGTAGCCGTGGCAAGAGTTGTGTCGTGAGGCGCACTATGAGCGGTGGGCCGATCCGGCTGGGTCATGAGTTTGCCGCCTCCCGTTAGATGATGTTGTAGCCCATATCCTACCGAGTTTCGAGCCGATCGGGTGAACCGGCACCGGCCGTTGCACGCCCTTCCAGCGGGCGTTCGAGCGCGTTGTGTGCGCGCTGAGCAAGCGGCGTGAGATCATCAGTCATTGTGAATGACTCCTGCTCCGCCAGCGACGACGGCGACCGCCGGCGAGGCACCAATTTGTCCGGAACCGCGCGTAGTATCCGCCGCACGGAACCCCATTGGGCGCCCACGCCTGCCACCCCTCCGGCAGGTTTTTTTATCGCAGCCGATGTGGAAGCCGGCAGCGCGGCAGGGACCGATACGACGCCTCGGTCTGTGCCGGATCCGGCGGCATACGTCCGTGGGACAGCCGCCGCGGAGACCAACATCACCCCGGCTGCCGTTGTATCATCCGGGCCGGATCATGAAACGACAACCTCGCCGGAGCCCGGAGCGGACCTTGCGGCCAAAGCAGCCGGAGAGCCGGAGCCCGGAGCGGACCCTGCGGCCAAAGCAGCCGGAGAGCCGGAGCCCGCACCTCACCCGGTACCCGAGCCCGCGGCGGTGCCCGGGACTCCAGGCCCCACCGGTGCCGCGCACGCAGGCACCGGAATCGACGCCCAAAGCCGGCAAGCGGCGTCGGGGTCAGAACACGGCTTGAGCCCGTCCGGAAGCGGCCGAGGGCGCGGTACCGTGCGCGCGGGGGCCGGTGTCGTTCGCCGGCTGCTGCTTCTCCTGGTGGCCGCCGCCCTGGTCCTAAGTCTGGGAACTGTAGTTGCCAGCATGAGGGAGCCGGAACCTGCCGGGCCATCCGCTACCGAGCTCGCCCGACAGGATGCCCTGTCCAGTGCCAGCGTTCTCGCGGGTTCGGTGGCCGCTCTGCAGGCTGCGGCACCCGCGCCCGCCATTGCCGCGCAGCTCCAAGCCGCCGACACGATGCTGCATGGCTACATGACTGCGCTGTCCGTTCCCGGGTCCGGCATACCGACCGAGGGTGCGGCATCTGCTTCCGGCTCCGCGGCCCGGGCAACGGAACCGGCAGGCATCGGAGAACTGATCGACGGCCTGGCAGCGAACAGCACCACGTCCCTAACCGCCGCCGGGACGGCAGACGGGACCGTGGCCCGGGTGCTGGCGTCCGGCGGGGCCGCCACCCTGATGCAGGCCCGGGCCTTAGCCGCTGCCGCCGCGCTGCCGGTACCGAATTCCCCGTACCTCGCTTCCGGCAGCGTTTCTCCCGGCTCCGGCACCGTTTCTCCCGGCTCCGCCGCCGGAACCAACGGTGCGTCCGACGTTGCATCCAATGGTGCGTCCGGCTCCCCATCCGGCGGCTCCGCGACGTCAGGCCTGGCCGCCGCCTCGTCCGTTCCATGCGCGGGTCAGCGGTCCCCCGCCGCCGGGATCAATGACGGACAGGCGCTTTTGGCGGCCACGACCGCGGAGCAGAAGGCCATCTATGCCTACCAGGTTGCCGCCACCCGGCTGACGGATCCGGCGTCCAGCTTGGCCGTCAGGATTCTGTCCGCGCACGAGGCGTCGCTGCGCGCTTTGCAGGATCTGCTCGCTGCCAAGTGTCTTGCGGTGCCTGCGGTGGAGCCCGGGTATGCTCTGGCTCCTGGGTTCACCGCCCAGCCGGCCGCCGCCCTGGCGGGGTTGGAGGATCAGCTCGGACTTCTCTACGGGGAACTCATTGCGCTCAGCGGCCCGACTGACACGAGCCCTCCTGCCGCTATCCGGTCCGTGGCCATCACTGGCCTGATTGACACGGCGCAGCACCGGTTGCTCTGGGCAGCGCCCGACCGGCCCCTGCCCGGGCTTGACCTTCCCGCCGACGACGGCAGCACGGGCACGGGCGCCCCAGGCTCGGCAGCACCCTCGGCCGCCGGCGTGGGGTGACCAACGGAAAACCACGGATATCACGGGTAACAACGGATCGCCACGGCAGCTCCGCGAGAGTCACACCGGTGCCGGCCGATCTGCCGCACCTTCCGGAGGTCCGCATTGGCCCCCCCGTGCATGGAGCTCCGGATATGTCGTCAGGGCACCCTTTCCTTGCTGGCGGTACCGGGACTCACGTGGTTTGCTGATGGAATGAGCGAAGCGCCGGAACTCTCCGTACACAACAATGAACCGCATCGAGGAGACGTTGCCCAGCGGCTGAATTGGCTGCGCGCGGGGGTGCTCGGCGCCAACGACGGCATCGTTTCCGTGGCCGCCATCGTCGTCGGAGTCGCCGGTGTCACGACCAGTACGGGGCCGATCCTGATCGCGGGCATGGCCGGACTGGTGGGCGGTGCCATATCCATGGCGCTGGGGGAATATGTTTCCGTCAGCAGCCAAAGTGACAGCCAACGCGACCTGATCGCGAAGGAACGCCGGGAGCTGGCGGAGGAACCCGAGGAGGAGCTCGCCGAGCTCGCCTCCATGTATCAGGCCAAGGGCCTCAGCGCCGGCACAGCCCAACAGGTTGCTGAGGAACTAACGGCCCACGACGCGCTGGCGGCGCATCTGTCCGTCGAGCTGAACATCAACGCGGAAGACGTCGTCAGCCCGTGGCATGCAGCCCTGGCCTCCGGAGTATCATTCACCATCGGCGCCATCCTCCCGATGCTCGCCATACTGCTGCCGCCGGAGGCCTGGCGGGTGCCTGTCACCTTCGTAGCCGTGCTTGTTGCCCTGGGGGCGACCGGTTGGCTTGGCGCCAACATCGGCGGCGGCTCGCGCCCGCGCGCTGCGGTGCGTGTCGTCGTCGGCGGTGCCTTGGCTCTGGCAGCAACCTACCTGATCGGGAATCTGCTCGGCGCCAGCGGGGTCGTCGGCTAATCCTTCCCGCCGCCAGCGGCCACAGAACGGCCGTGCGGCAGTAGGCTATGGATTGTGGCCGCCGTCGTACCGATCCCCGCCGACCTGCAAAGGCGTTACCGCAACAGCAGCGCCCGGCGTGCGTGGCTGGCCAGCGTCCCCGTACTGATTGAAAACTCCTTGCAGCGCTGGAATCTCGTAGTGGACCTGCCCGCGGGACGGGAACCCTGGAACGGCGGAACCGGCATCGTGGTCCCGGTCAGGGCCGGGGACGGGACAAGGGCAGTTCTGAAGGTTGCGTATCCTTCCGAGGAGACCCGGCTGGAGCCGCTGGCGCTGCGGCTTTGGAGCGGACACGGGGCCGTGCGGTTGCTGGAAGACGATCCCGCGGACTGTGCCATGGTCCTGGAGCGACTGGACGCCGGACGTTCCCTGCAGGGCGTTAACATCGATCCAGCCATTGAGGTCTGGGGCGGCATTGTCCGGCTGCTTTCCGTGCCTCAGGACGCCCAGCCCGGCTGGCCCGAGCTCCCCCACATCGCAGATACGGCCGAACGCTGGAGCGACGATCTCCCGGCCGACTGGGACGAACTGGGCCGTCCTTTTGAGCGCTGGCTGCTGGAGGCCGCTCTGGAGGTCTGCCAGACACGGGGGGCAGTGGGCAGGCGGTCATCGCGCGACGTTCTGGTGCATTCCGATCTGCACTTCATGAACATCCTCGGCCGGCCTTCGGATGAAAGCTATGCCGCCATCGATCCGCAGCCCACCGTGGGTGAGGCCGAATTCGCGGTGGCACCGTGCCTGTGGAACCGGATTCCGGACCTTTCCCGGGCAGATCCGCAGGCGGCGCTGCGCGAACGCTGCGCGGATCTGTGTGAGGCCGCCGGGCTGGACTACGAAGTCGCCCGACAATGGACCATTGCGCGCGAGGTGGACAACGCGCTGTGGTATTTTTCCGGAGGCGCCCACCAGGGAGACGCGGTGCGCTCCCTCTGGGTGGCCAGCACGCTGGCCGGAAAAACGCTCGCCGGGCTGCCTGCCGCGCATGAGCTCAAGACCCTGTAGACCGGTTCCGACAGGTGGTCCTAGCCGTTATGGGCAAGGTTTTCATTCCATACGTCATAGCCCAGCTTAATAATCAAGGCACCCACCACGACCAGGAAGACAACCCGGATGAAGCCGCTGCCCTGCTTCACCGCTGTCCTGGCCCCCAAATAGCCGCCGGCCATGTTTGCCGCTCCCAGCAGCAGGCCCACGCCCCACAACAGCGAACCATGCGGGAGGAAGAACAGCAGGGCTCCGGCGTTGGTGGCCATGTTGACGATCTTGGCCTTCGCGCTGGCCTCCAAAAACGCATAGCCCATCAGGGTCACCAGGGCGATGATCAGGAATGAACCGGTGCCGGGGCCAATTAGTCCGTCGTAAAAACCGATCACGGCGCCAATGACGCCCGCGAGTACATAGTGCCGATGACCGGTATGCCTCAGCGCGGTCAGCTCACCCACATTCGGCTTAAGCGCGGTGAAGATGGCCACCGCAATCAGCGCCGCTACGATGATGGGTTTGAACACGGACTGCGGCAGGTTGGCGGCCAGCACCGCCCCGCCGAAGCTCCCGCCCAAGGCCACCACCGCCATCGGGATGGCCGTCTTGAGGTCCGGGCCCACCCGCCGGTAATACGTGACAGCGCTGGTGGTGGTCCCGAAGATGGAGCCCATTTTGTTCGTCGCCAGCGCCTGCACGGGGGTTATCCCCGGAATCATCAGCATGACGGGAAGCTGGATCAGGCCGCCGCCCCCGACGACGGCGTCAACCCAGCCGGCGGCGAAGCCTGCCACGACCACCAGAATGATCGTGGTCAGCTGGATGTTCTCAAATCCAGAGATCAACGCCGCGCCGCGTCAAGCACATACTGGACCGCCGCACCGACGGCTACGTTGTCCGCCACACCTGTAGCGCGGTTTTTAATTTCGACGACGCCGTCCACCAGTCCGCGGCCCACAGCCAGAATCGTGGGGACGCCGATCAGCTCGGCATCGCCGAACTTCACGCCCGGCGAGACCTTCGGACGATCATCGTAGATGACTTCCAGCCCCGCTGCTTCCAGCTCTTCGGCCAAGGTCTGCGCGGCGGCAAAGATTTCCTCTCCCCGCCCGACGGCCACCACGTGGACGTCCGCCGGCGCGACCGACCTCGGCCAGACGAGGCCCTTGTCATCGTGGTTCGATTCGGCCAGCGCTGCCACGGCACGCGTCACGCCCACGCCATATGATCCCATCGTGACCACGGCGAGCTTGCCGTTGCGGTCCAACACCCTCAGGTCCAGCGCCTGCGCGTATTTCCGGCCCAATTGGAAAATATGCCCCATCTCTATCCCACGCGCAGCCTCCAACGGCCCGGAGCCATCTGGAGCCTCGTCGCCCGCGCGTACCTCCACCGCCTCGATGGTGCCATCCCAACCGAAGTCCCGGCCGGCCACCAACCCGAACACGTGCTTTCCGGCCTCATTGGCACCGGTGATCCAGGACGTTCCCGCGGCGACGCGGGGGTCCACCAGGTACAGCAGTTTGGTGGTCCCTTCGGCGCCCAGCACCGCAGCGTCCAGGCTCAGTCCCGGCCCGATGTAGCCCTTGACCAGCAGGGCATGTTTTTTGAGATCTTCTTCGCCGGCGGCCTCGACGCCGATCTCGCCCGCGGTGGGAAGGTATACCCCGATGTTGGCCTCGATGCGCTTCAGGTCCACCGCCCGGTCACCGGGCAGGCCGACGACGACGAGCTGCCGTTCTCCGGTGGGCAGGTCGACGGCCAGCACGACGTTTTTCAGCGTGTCCGCCGCGGTCCATGGTCCGGAATTGCGCGGGGCAATGGCATTGGCAGCGTCCACCAAGGTCGCGATGGTGGGCGTCTGCGGTGTATCGCGCACCACGGCGGCAGGGGCGCCGCTGAAATCGATGTCCCTCGGAGCAACGGTGGTAACCGCTTCAACGTTGGCCGCGTAGCCGCCGGCCGAACGCACAAAGGTATCCTCACCGATCGCGGTCGGATGCAGGAACTCTTCGCTCTTGGACCCGCCCATGGCACCGGCTGTGGCCGCGACCGGAACAATGTCCAGGCCTAGCCGTTCGAAGATCCGCAGATAGGCACTCCGGTGGGCCTGATAGCTTGCTTCCAGGCCGTCGTCGTCAATGTCGAAGGAATACGAATCCTTCATGATGAACTCCCGCCCGCGCAGCAGACCCGCCCGCGGACGCGCCTCATCGCGGTACTTGTTCTGGATCTGGTAAATGCTCAGCGGCAGATCCTTGTAGGAGCTGTACAGATCCTTGACCAGCAGAGTGAACATTTCTTCATGCGTAGGCGCCAGCAGGTAATCGGCACCCTTACGGTCTTTCAGCCGGAAAATGCCGTCACCATATTCGGTCCACCGATTGGTGACCTCATAGGGCTCCTTGGGCAGCAACGCCGGGAAATGCACCTCCTGCGCGCCGATGGACGCCATTTCCTCGCGGATGATCTCCTCCACCTTGCGCAGCACGCGCAGACCAAGCGGCAGCCACGTGTAGATGCCGGGGGCCGCACGGCGGATGTAGCCGGCACGCAGGAGCAGCTTGTGGCTGGCCACCTCGGCTTCGGCGGGGTCCTCGCGCAACGTGCGAAGGAACAGGGTAGAAAGGCGAAGGACCACGGGGGATTCCGTTTCTTGAGCAGTTGGGGCCTGACAAAGTTACAAAGGCCTGTACTAATCTACCGTCCGGGGCACCGTGAGGCACTTTGACGCCGCCGTCCACGATGAACGGCCGCCGCAGAGGTGTACCGGATTGATCAGGATGCTGGACAGACGCGTTCCGCAGGCCTAGCTTTAATTCATCGCCTGATGAATTAGCCCGGAATGCCTTTTGGAGGCCGCCATGTCCCACCTTGCCCTCCCCCATGACAATGCCCCGTCGGCGCCATCGGTCCCCGGCGTGGAAGTCCGCGGGTTGTCTGTGCGGCGGGCGAAAGCCACCGTCCTGGCCGGGCTCAACTTCACCATCCCCTCCGGCCGCATCACCGGGCTGCTGGGCCCCTCGGGCAGCGGGAAAACCACGCTGATGCGGGCCATCGTCGGCGTCCAGCGCATCACGTCGGGAACAGTACGGGTGATGGACAAGGACGCCGGCGACCCGGAGCTGCGGCGTGACGTCGGCTACGTGACCCAGGCGCCAAGTGTCTACCGTGATCTCAGCGTCGAGGACAATGTCCGCTACTTCGGCGCCATGCACCGCCGCAACCGCGCCCAAGTGAGGGAGGCGATCGACGCCGTCGGGTTGACCGACCTCGCACGAGGCCGGACGGCGGACCTGTCCGGCGGACAGTTCAGCCGGGTTTCGCTGGCGTGTGCACTGGTCTCCACGCCCCGGCTGCTGATTCTGGATGAACCGACCGTTGGGCTGGATCCGGTGCTGCGGGCAGAGCTTTGGGAGCGTTTCGCCCGGCTCGCCGCGGGCGGCACCACACTGATCATTTCCAGCCATGCCATGGAGGAAGCAAGCCACTGCGACACCTTACTGCTGTTGCGTGACGGCAGGCTGCTGGCCCAGCTCACACCGGACGAACTGCGCTCCCGTGGCGCATCGGATGATCTTGAACTGGCTTTCCTGCATCTGATCCGGGCGGACATCGCAGCCCAGGGCGGCGCGGCATGAACCCGCGGATGATGGGCGCCACCGCTGCCCGCGTGCTCCGTCAGCTCCGCGGTGACCCGCGCAGCATCGCCCTGATTCTGGTGGTTCCCGCCGTGCTGTTGACGTTTGTCTATTACTTGTTCGAAAACGAAACACTGCCGCCCGGCATCCCGCGCACCTTCGACCGGGTGGGGTTGATGATGCTGGCCATTTTCCCCTTCGTGGTGATGTTCCTGGTGACCTCCATCACTATGCTGCGCGAGCGCACGTCGGGCACTCTGGAAAGCCTGCTGACGACGCCTATCCACAAGGCGGACCTGCTTTTCGGCTACGCACTGGCGTTCTCCATGATGGCGGCGCTGCAATCTCTGGTGGCCACCGCCGTCGCCTATTGGGTGTTTGGTCTGGACATCAAGGGCAATCCCGGTCTGGTCGTCCTGGTGGCCGTGCTGAACTCCGTGCTCGGCGTGGCCCTGGGGTTGCTCTGCTCGGCGTTTGCCAGGACGGAATTCCAGGCCGTTCAATTCATGCCGGTGGTGGTCATTCCCCAGATTCTGCTCTGCGGACTGTTCGTGGCGCGGGATCAAATGAACAGCGTGTTGGAGGCCGTTTCGAATGTGCTCCCGTTGAGTTATTCCGTGGACGCGCTGCAGGAAATCGCAGGGCACTCCACGTCCACGGCGGCCATGTGGGCGGATGTGCTGGTGATGATCGGGTTCGTCCTGGCGGTGCTTTTGCTGGCATCACCGACGCTGCGTAGACAGACGCCATGAGCGCCGGCCTGCCACGGCGGGGGCGGCGGAGCGGCACCGAAAACACGCGCGCAGTGATCCTTTCCAGCGCCCGGAAGCTGTTCGCCGAGCTCGGATACGATGCGACCAGCCTGCGCGGAATCGCCCGTGATGCCGGGGTCGATTCCGCGATGGTGCATCACTATTTTCAGGACAAGGATGGACTCTTTGCCGCCTGCATTGAACTCCCCGCAGATCCGCGCACGGTCCTGGCCGGCGTCGCTCACACCGCGCCGGAAGTCCGCGGGGAAGCCCTTCTGCACGCTGTCCTTGGCCTCTGGGACTCACCCGCGCAACCTGCCTTGATTGCGCTGATGCGCGGAGCCGTGAGCTCCTCATCCCGGGCCGCCCTGCTGCGCGAAGTCCTGATCAAACGAATTGTCGCACTGCTGTTGGCCGATTTGCCCGGCGATGCCGCTGCGCATCGGTTGCGCGGATCCCTCGTGGCGAGTCAGCTGATCGGCCTGATGATCAGCCGCTACTTCCTGAAGTTGGAACCGCTGGCCACCGCGGATCATGACGAAGTCGTCGCCCTGTTGGGTCCTACCGTCCAGCGCTACCTCACCGCTCCCCTGCCGTAGCTCACGTTCGTTGTCGGGGAACGGCGCATGCGGACGGCGGCTTGTCGGAACGACGACAAATCGCCCCGCTCATTCGGCTCATCGAGCGGCTGCTCATCGTAGGCGGCGTAGCCGCGTCCACCTCGTCGTCGCGGTGGCGAACGAGCAACGCAACGAGAGGCGCGTCGATGAGGGCAGCTTCGGTGCCCCGGACATCGCTCGCCGAGCACCTTCCAGGAGGTCGGCTTCCAGGAGGTCGGCGTCAATAGTCGTGCTCAGGCGTATGAGGACCACGCCGTGATCATGCCGCGCCGACGCTGGCGCGGACAATTCATCCGCGGACGTCAACTGACTAAGGTGCCCGCAATGGGCGTAGACGACCAAAACGGCCCCATCGCGGGCACCTCAGAAGTCGGGGGAAGGGCGCAGGGCGTTCAGGGTGTCATCTGCCCAGCTGAGCCAGGCCGTCTCGAAGCTGATGCCAGCCTGCAGGACCGCGCGTTGCAGGGCCGCGTCGGGTCCACTATCAGGTCCGACGCTAAGTCCACCGCTGGGCCCCACGCCTGGTCCGCAGCTGCGTTCGTCCGGGGCGGCTGTGGACTCCCGATGCGGTGGAAACTTCGTAAAATCATGGGCTTCTACCGCCTGATAAAGGGACAGCTGTTGTTGATGCAGCCCCCGGTGCCGTGCCAGTTCCGCGCGCAGGCTTCCATCCCGCACGGTTCCATCGTGCGTCATTCCTGCCTGCAATACGGCCGCCGCCCGAAGCCTTACCAGCAGGGCGTCCCGGACAGGCTGCGGATCCTGCTGCAGCCCGGTCCAGCGCTGAAGCTCCGCCGCTCCAGCCGGGAGGACCGCGTAATCGCGTTTTCGCCCCCTGGTCGCTTCACGCGCAGCGGACCGGATCAGACCACGCTCCTCCAGCCGCGCCAGCTCGCGATAGATCTGCTGATGGGTGGCCTGCCAGAAGTAGCCAATCGACTTGTCGAAGCGCCGTGCCAGCTCGGCCCCTGAGCCGGGTCTTTCCAGCAGGGACGTGAGAATTGCATGCGGAAGCGACATGGTTAGAGGACGGCCGCCAGCCGGGTACCCTGGCTGATCGCACGTTTGGCGTCGAGTTCCGCCGCAACATCGGCCCCGCCGATCAGGTGCACCGAAGCACGGCTTCCGGCCTGCCCTGCCGGTCCTCCCTGCGCGGAGAGTGCCGCTAGTTCTGCCAACTCCACCTGCAGTTCCCGGCGCGGATCCTGCCCGGTGCACACAATCACCGTATCCACGGCGAGAACCTGCATGGCGCCGTCGATGCTCAGGTGCAGTCCGTCGTCGTCAATCCGGTGATACGTCACGCCGGGAATCATCGTCACGCGCCTGGCCTTCAGCTCGGTCCGGTGGATCCAGCCGGTCGTTTTGCCGAGCCCTGCACCGATTTTGCCGGCCTTGCGCTGCAGCAGGTAGACCTCGCGGGCTGTCGATGGGCGCTGGGCCGGCCGGATCCCGCCACGATCGGCGTAGTCCGGATCGATGCCCCATTCGCGGTAAAACTTCTCCGGGACCAAGGTGGCGCTCTCGCCGTCGGCCGTAATGTACTCCGCCACATCGAAGCCGATGCCGCCAGCGCCGAGAATTGCGACCCTGGCCCCGACCACCTTCCCGTCCCGGACCACTTCCGGATAGGTCAACACACTGGGATGGTCCAGCCCCTCGATCTGAGGCATTCGCGGTGTGACCCCGGTGGCCAAAACGATCTCATCGAAGCCGCCCGCTGCCAGCTCGACGGCCCCGACTCGCGTGTTCAACCGGACCTCCACCCCGAGCAGCTGGAGCTGGCGGCCGAAGTAGCGGATGGTTTCATAAAACTCCTCCTTGCCGGGAATCCGCTTGGCAATGTTGAACTGGCCGCCCAGCTGGGCATCCGCCTCAAACAGCGTCACCGCATGCCCGCGCCCTGCCGCCGTTACCGCAAAGCTCAGACCTGCGGGACCGGCGCCGACAACGGCGATCCGCTTAGCCGACGGCGCCGGGGTGACAACGATCTCTGTCTCGTGGCACGCGCGGGGGTTGACCAGGCAGGAGCTGGTCTTGCCAACAAAGGTGTGATCCAGGCAGGCCTGGTTGCAGGCAATACAGGTATTGATTTCATCCGCGGCCCCGCGGGAGGCCTTCAGGACAAAGGCCGGATCAGCCAGCAGCGGCCTTGCCATCGACACCATGTCCGCGAATCCGTTGGCCAGAAGCTCCTCGGCCACCTCCGGCGTATTGATCCGATTCGTGGTGACCAGCGGGATGGACACCGAGCCCATCAGCTTTTTGGTCACCCAGGCAAAACCGGCCCGGGGCACCGACGTGGCCACCGTGGGGATGCGCGCCTCATGCCAGCCGATTCCGGTATTGATCATGGTGGCACCCGCCGCCTCTATCGCCTGCGCGAGTGTGGTCACCTCCGCGAGCGTGGACCCGCCCTCCACCAGGTCCAGCATGGACAGCCGGTAAATGATGATGAAATCCGGGCCCACCCGTTCGCGGGTGCGGCGCACAATTTTCAGCGGGAAACGAATCCGGTTGTCGTACGGACCTCCCCAGGCGTCGTGGCGTTCGTTGGTGCGCGAGACGATGAACTCATTGATCAGGTAGCCTTCTGAACCCATGATTTCCACGCCGTCATAGCCGGCCTGCTGGGCCAGTGCTGCGGCGTTCACGAAGTCCTCGATGGTCTGCTCCACCTCCTGGGAGGAAAGTGGACGCGGAACCAGCGGGCTGATCGGCGCCTGCACAGCGCTCGGCGCCACCGGTTCCGGCTGCGTCGAATATCGCCCGAAATGCAGCAGTTGCAGCGCGATCCGGCCGCCATTGGCGTGCACTGCCTCGGTGACAAGCCGGTGCTGCTCCGCCTCGGCCTCGGTGTTCAGCTTCGCCCCGCCCGCAGCAGGCCGGCCCTGCTCATTCGGGGAAATGCCGCCGGTGACCATCAAGGCGACGCCCCCGCGGGCCCGCTCGGCATAAAACGCCGCCATCCGTTCAAAGCCGTGGGGCAGCTCCTCCAGGCCCACGTGCATGGAGCCCATTAGCACCCGGTTCGGCAAGGTCATGAAACCCAGATCCAGCGGCTTCATCAAATGAGGATAGTTCGTCACGGATGCAACTCCTTAAGGCAACTAGTTGCATAAAGACTACGGCAGCCATTGAGCGGGGACCAGCCGCCGGTCAACCGCTAGTGTGGCCGCTGAAGTTCCTGCAGGAGACGTTCAAGCGGTCGGCCCACAGCCAGCAGCAGCAGCGACCACAAACCGATTCCCCGGATTGTCACCGCGACGGCAAAAGCCAGAATCAGCAGGATCGTGGTGATCACGTAGGGCCGCAACGACGGGGGCCGCTGATTGCCGGGTGCATGCAGGTCCGCAGACCGGACCACAATGACCTGCTGCAGCAAGATGGCTGCGCTGGTGAGGACCAAGGTTCCGATATACACCGCGTACGTGGCCAGGTCACGCCGATCGCCCGAGCCCAGCAGCTCGGTGGGAAACGGCAGGAACACGATGGTCAGCAGCCAGAGCAGATTCGCCCACAGCAACGGGACGTTGTAGTCAATCACCTGTTCATACAGCCGGTGGTGCACGAGCCAAAAGTTTCCGATCACGGCGAAACTGAGTACAAAGACGAACAACAGAAAGGCGTTTTGTGCAAAGAGCTCGCCGACGCTCAACGTTCCGATGTTGCTGGCAGCGTCGACCAGCGGCAGGATCAGCAAGGTGATGGCAATCGCCACCACCGCGTCGCAGAAATTCACCATCCGGGAAAAGCCGTGCGGAGTTCTTCCCGCTCCCCGCGGACTAGTCGGGGTTGTCACTTGCGCCCTCCCGGACGCGGTGCCGCCGTTGCTCGTCAAAGTCACGCATGGCTTCGGCAAGGTCCTCACTGGGCAAAAAGGCGCAGTTCCAGGCAGCCACGTAGTCCAATCCGGCTTGCACTTCCCGGCCGTGGCCGAAATTGAGGACTTCCTTCACGCCCTGCACAGCCAGTGGTGGGTTGGCTGCAACGGCCGCCGCCAACTCGCGCCCCCGTCCCAGCACGTCCTGCGCCAGCTCCGTGCCGAGCCCCAGGGACAAGGCGCGGGCCGCGTCTATGTCTTCGCCGGTAAGGGCCAGGTGCCGCGTGGCTGCTTCGCCGATGAGCCGTGGAAGCCGTTGCAGAGACCCCAGATCTGCCACGATTGCCATCCTGACCTCGCGGACACTAAATGTCGCTGCCGGCGAGGCGATTCTAATATCCGCGGCCGCCGCAACATCCACGCCCCCGCCGATGCACCAGCCATCCACCGCGGCAATCACCGGCTTGACGCAATTCTGCACCGATGCCACGGCCTGCTGCAGCCTTCCGATTGTCCGGCGGAATTCCGCACGCTGGTCGGCATTTCTCCCGTTTCCGTGCATGAGCGCGGCGAAGACCGGTTCCATGGTGATCAGGTCCAGACCATAACTGAAGTTTCCGCCGGCGCCATAGAGCAAGACAGCACGAACCCGCCGGTCCGCACTCAACGCGCCGAACACCAAGGGCAGCTCATCCCAGAAGTCCGGGCCCATCGCATTACCCCTGCCGGGACCGACTAACTGCACCTCCGCGACAGTGCCGTCGACAACAACCCGCAGGGATTTCAGCGAGCGGAATTGGTCCCCGGTGTCCCCGTCGAACGCCCCGCCAACCTCGGCTGCTGCCATTGGTCCTCCTCCTGCAGATGTTCCGCCCTTGTGCTGCCTGGAACAATCTAAAACAATACGGTCGCGAACGTCCCCACCTGCCGGAAGCCCACCCGTTCGTAAGTGGCGCGGGCGCGGACGTTGTAATCGTTAACGTAGAGGGTGGCCAGCGGTGCGTGGCACTGAGCCAGCCGGACGACGGCGGCCATGTAGCCGGCGCTGAGGCCACGGCCGCGGTACTCGGGATTAAGCCACACCCCCTGGATCTGGGTGGCTGCTGAGGAAACCGCGCCGAGATCGGCTTTAAAGATGACTTCGCCGTTGCCGTTGAGATGGCTGAGGGAGTACCCCTGCCGGATCAGTGCCGCGATGCGGCGGCGGTAGTGCTCCTCGCCGCCCAGAAACGGCGAATACCCCACCTCCTCTTCAAACATGGCGGCAGCCGCGGGCAGGATCGCTGCGAAATCTTCTTCGCGGCTGGGCACCAGCCCGGGTTCACCAGCCAGTCCCGGTTCGGCTGCCATGACCAGGAGCGGCTGATCAGCTCTGATTTCCGCGGCCTTCGCGCCCGCGGACTTCAACTCGGCATAGATCCCCAGCACGGCTTCGGCGGGGCCAAAAATCGAGGCAATATTCCGTTGCGAGGAAGCCAGCCACTGGCCGAAGAACCGGGCCTGCACCGCCGTCGCCTGGACAGGGACCACGTTGGCACCGATCCAGCAGGCGCCCGTGAGTGCGCCGTCGTCCTCAAAATAACCGAGCACCACGGTACCAAGCCCCGCCGGGACGGCGCTCCCCGCCGTCTCCAGCTGGGACGCCATAAAAACATTGGCCACCGGGTCAAGCCCAACCAGTCTGCCGAGCGCGTCCGTGTCCTGATGGACCAGGGCCCGCACCGCACCGGCAGGAGATCCGCCGTTACGAGACGCTAACCACGGGACCACCCTTGACAGCATCTTCGCCATCGGTGTCCCCCATCTGTTCTGCGATCTTCATCGCCTCTTCAATGAGTGTCTCAACAATCTGGTCCTCGGGAACAGTTTTAATGACTTTCCCCTTCACAAAAATCTGGCCCTTGCCGTTTCCGGAAGCTACCCCCAGGTCCGCCTCACGGGCCTCGCCGGGCCCATTGACCACACACCCCATGACAGCAACGCGCAGTGGAATCTCCATCCCTTCGAGCCCGGCGGTTACCTGCTCGGCCAGAGTGTAGACGTCCACCTGGGCACGGCCGCAGGACGGGCAGGAGACGATTTCGAGTTTGCGGGGGCGCAGATTGAGCGACTGCAGGATCTGGTTGCCTACCTTGATTTCCTCCACTGGCGGGGCGGACAGGGAAACGCGGATGGTATCGCCGATTCCCTTGGCGAGCAGCGCACCGAAGGCGGTGGCGGACTTGATGGTGCCCTGGAAGGCGGGGCCGGCCTCCGTTACACCCAGATGCAGCGGCCAATCGCCGCGCTCGGCCAGCAGCTCGTAAGCCCGCACCATAATCACCGGATCATTGTGCTTGACGGAGATCTTAAAATCGTGGAAGTCATGCTCCTCGAACAACGATGCTTCCCAGACGGCTGATTCGACCAGTGCCTCGGGTGTGGCCTTCCCGTACTTCTCCATCAGGCGCGGATCGAGGGATCCGGCGTTGACGCCGATCCGGATGGAGGTGCCATGGTCCTTGGCGGCCTGGGCAATCTCCTTGATCTGGTCATCGAACTTGCGGATGTTTCCTGGATTCACGCGCACCGCGGCGCAGCCGGCATCGATGGCGGCGAAAACGTACTTCGGTTGAAAGTGGATGTCCGCGATGACCGGAATCTGGGACTTCCTGGCGATGATCGGCAGCGCCCCGGCGTCATCGGCGGAGGGGCAGGCGACCCGGACAATGTCACAGCCGGACGCCGTCAGCTCGGCGATTTGCTGGAGAGTGGCGTTGATGTCCGTAGTGGGGGTCGTGGTCATCGACTGCACGCTGATGGGCGAATCCGAGCCAACGCCGACTGAACCGACCCTGATCTGCCGCGTCTTACGCCGGGGGGCAAGGACGGGTGGTGGTGCTTCCGGCATTCCGAGGCTGACCGAGGTCAAAATGTACTCCTTGTGGTTCTACGTGAACCTATTGGTTCGATATGAACCCGGTGCCGCCCGGGCTTGACGGCGGCGGTTCAGTTCAATTGTAGGCTTCGTGGCCCGACCGCAGCACGGGATCCAGGTAACTACAAGCTGGTGCTCAACAAACCCATCATGGGGTTCCATTCGGTGACCTTCAGCCCAGCGATTCCGCCGGCAATATTGAACGGGTCATCGGTCAGCAGGCGATTTAGCGCGTCCTCAGTGTCGGTCTTGAAGATCAGCAACGCACCGGTGCCGTCGACGAAGGGGCCTGTTGCCAGCACCCGCCCGTCTTCCACCAGCGAGGCCAACCAGGCACGATGGGCCGGCCGGTGCTTGTCACGCACGTCCGCCGATTCGGGGCTGTAAACATATTCCACTGCAAAAGCGCTCATGAAGCCAGCTTATCCGCCCACGCCGCCGACTTGAGCACCGCTGCCATTGAAACACCGCACCGGGCCGGCCGGGGCGGCATGAATCAACCGCCGATCAGCCGCCCAGCAGGAGCCATTTGGCCAGTGTCGCCACCGCAGCGGCCCACAGCATGGAGCTGAGCGTGCCTATGATGAACCGTTCACTGGCGGCCGGGCTCTGTTTAAGCTCCGGAAAACGGCCGAGTCCTTTGATGGCGACAATGTAGGCAATGGCCACCGGTTGTTCGGCGAGGATGGCAATGACGACAGCAGCCCGCTCCAGCAGCCCGATCACGAGGCCTCCGCGCAGCACGCCCGGCGGAGGGCGGTCGACGGAGAGCCGGTCTTCCCGCGCGGCAGGGGGACGGGGATCGCCACCGGCCGGTGCATCGGCTAGACCCTCGTCTCCGGGGGCATCTGCTTCGTGGTGCTCGGTCTGGGTGCCGTCGGCTTCTTGGCCGTCCGCGGCCCGGGCACGCCGCTCCTGGGCATCCGCTTCCTGTGCCAGCCGGAGCATTCCGGTGGTGACCGGCCATCCGAGGCCGACCGCGGTCAGAACGGTCAGCACGATCCATAGCGCCTGCATTCCGATACCCGCTCTTTCGGTAAAAGGTTCGCTGACCGGCATCCCGTCCCGGTCGTCTACAGCCTAACGTCAGCCCCTGACAGGAATGCCGGAAGTCAGGAATGCCGGAAGTCCGTAACGCCGGAAGTCAGGATTACCGAAGTCCGGAAGGCAGGACGGTGTCAGAGAGTATCGGAGACAAGGTTCAGCAGCACGGCGGCCGCCGCCCGACCCGCATGCTCTTCCTGCCAGCCGGAGCGCAACACCGCTTTGCTGACGGCCTGCGGGCTGATTCCGAGCCGTTCCGCGACGGCGGCCTGACCGCCCCGCACTCCGGGCTGAAGCAGATCGAGAATGCGCCATTCGGCTTCCGTCCGCCCTCTGACAAGCCGGCCGGTCAGGACCAGGACAGCTTCGGCCGAGGCCGCCAACTGCTGCGGATCGGCGCGGCGGAATCCGGCCTGGACAGCGTCGGCCGAGTCGAGACCGGGCTCGGAGGAACCTGATTTATGCGACGCGGCTCCGCCTCCGCTCCATTGCACGGACAAAGGTACGCGCTCCCCGGTTTTCTTGGCCCGCTCCACCGCGGCGCGCGCGGCCACGAACGCCGGTCCACTGGCCTCCCGTGGGCTGGGGGGCAACGGCAAGTCCACGGGTCCCACGCCAATCCCGATGTACCACTGCCCGGTGCGGAGCGCGCGCATGACTACCTCAATAATTGAGCCGGGATCCGTCAACACGCCCTGTACCTCGTCACCCACCGAGCGCTCGAACGCCAGCTTGGCGGGGATGTCCCGAAGCATCTCCAGCAAACCGGGAACCAAATCGGGGCCTCGTCGGCTGGCACGCTGGTCCATCGTCAAGACAAACATAAATCAATCATATGCAGATGATTTTAACAAATCAATCTTTAATGGCTGATAGGTGAACATCAACCTGTGCTCCCCGGGGCCAAGGGACCCGCCAGCCGGCCCCGTAACCCACCAACTGCCTTGGAACTCAGCCATGGGCCACCCCTGCTGTCGATTGAGCGCGGGAAGCCGAGGTTTGGCAGGCTGATGAATCTGAATAGTGGAGTCCGCCCGGCAGACGCCCGGGATGCTCAGCAGTTGGTGAAATCCATGTGGCATGCTGGAAGCAGACCTACGCCGGCCTTCTATCAGAGGAATGCTACGCCGGCCTTCTATCAGAGGAATGCTTGGCTACGTTGTCCGTCAGCGACAAGCAAACCATGTGGTCAAGGATCCTGAGCGGGCCGGAATGGGAAGACCCGGTTGAGCTCCGGGTGATCCGTTAGCACGGGTCGAGCGGGCTCGCTCCACACGCGGCGGCCGACACGGTAAATCGACGGGTCCAAGATCAACCGAAGATATTAATCGGCTTGACGATATCGGCATACATGAGCAGTGCGCCCATCACCAGCAGCAGCGACGCCACCACATAGGTCAGCGGCAGGAGTTTCGCGATGTCGAAGGCGCCGGGATCCCTCCGCCCGAAAAGCTTCGCCACCCGCCGGCGGGCCGCCTCGTACAGCGCACCGGCCACGTGGCCGCCGTCGAGCGGCAGCAACGGAATCAGGTTGAACACACACAAGGCCAGGTTCACCCCGGCAAGCAAACCGACCAGCGTGGCAATCCGTGCGCTCAACGGAACCTGCTCCATCGCCGCCACCTCACCGGCCACCCGGCCCACGCCCACCATCGAAATGGGTCCGTTCGGATCGCGCGGCTCACTGCTGAAGGCCGCCTTCGCCACGCCCACCAGGCGCTGTGGCAGATTCAGCACCACGCCGGAGATCTTGACCATGCTGTCCCCCACCGAGGGAAGCACCGCGCTGGGCGGCTGGGCCACCATCTCTGAGGTGGGTCCCACGCCGATGAACCCGACCTGCTGGGTCACGGCCTGGCCCTTGTCGTCGAGCACGACGGCGCCGCTGGCGTCCGTCACCGGCCGCGCGGTCAGCACCGGAGTGATGGTCAGCGTGAGCTCCCCGCCGTCGCGCAGCACTGTAATCGGGACATCCCTGCCGGCAGATGCCCGGATCCACGACGTCATGTCGGACCAACCGGTCACCGTCCTGCCGTCGAAGGAGGTGATCACGTCACCGGGTTTCAGTCCGGCAGCCGCGGCGGGCGTCTTGTCGCACGTGCTCAGATCGGTCGGCGCCGGCTTCCCATACGCCACCTGACAGGCGTTGACGTCGGCCAGCGTCGTCGTCGCCTGCGGAGTACCGAAGCCCATCAGCAGCACAGCTGTCAGCACCACACCGATCAGCAGGTTCATAAATGGTCCGCCAAGCATGATGACGATCTTTTTCCAGACCGGCAGCTTATAGAACATCCGGTTTTCGTCGCCGGGGCCTACGTCCTCATGAGCAATGCTGCGGGCCTCGGTGGCAAGCGTCTGGAACATTCCGGTGCTGGAGGGCCGGACGCTGCCGTCGCCGGGATTTGGCGGGTACATGCCGATCATGGCCACATAGCCCCCTGCCGGAATGGCCTTAAACCCGTATTCCGTCTCGCCCTTCTTCTTGGACCACAGCGTGGGTCCGAAGCCGATCATGTATTTAGTGACGCGGACTTTGAAGAGCTTGGCGGGCACAAGGTGTCCCACTTCGTGCAGCGCAATGGACACGGCAACGCCCACGGCCACGAAGATGACGCCCAGGATGAAGAGCAAAACTGTCACAATAATCTTTCCGGCTCGCCTATCGGCTGATGAGAGCTAAACGCTCGATGCTGCGGGTCCGTGCCCACTGCTCAGCATCCAGCACGGATTCGAGCGTGAGCTGCGAATGCGCTGAATGCTCGCTGAGGACCTCCTCAATAGTGTCGACAATATTGAGGAAACCGATCCGTCCGGCATGGAAGGCATGCACGGCTTCCTCATTCGCGGCGTTGTAAACGGCGGGGAACGTGCTGGCCCTCTGCGCGGCGTCCTTGGCGAGGTCAACGGCCGGGAACGCCGCCGCATCCAATGGTTCAAACGTCCAACTGGCCGCCTTGGTCCAGTCGCAGGACTTCGCCGCCCCCGGGACCCGGTCCGGCCAGCCCAGCCCCAGCGCGATCGGCAGCCGCATATCCGGCGGCGAGCATTGCGCGATCGTGGAACCGTCCGTGAACTGCACCATCGAGTGCACCACTGACTGCGGATGCACGACGACGTCGATCCGGTTCAGCGGGATGTCAAAAAGCAGATGCGCCTCAATCAGTTCAAGACCCTTGTTCACCAGCGTGGCCGAGTTGGTGGTCACCATCGGACCCATCGCCCAGGTCGGATGCTTGAGCGCCTGAGCCGGCGTGACCTGGGCCAGCTGTTCCCGTCCCATACCACGGAACGGACCGCCCGAGGCAGTGAGGATCAGCCGGTCCACCTCCGCGGCACTGCCCGACCGCAGGCACTGCGCCAGCGCGGAGTGTTCCGAATCCACCGGCACCAGCTGCCCGGGTCCGGCTGCGTCCTTGACCAGCTGGCCGCCCACGATCAGCGATTCCTTGTTGGCCAGGGCCAGCAGCGCACCGGATTTGAGCGCCGCCAACGTCGGCGCCAGCCCGATCGAACCGGTGATGCCATTAAGCACGACGACGGCGCCGCCCTGCGCCTGTCCGGTACCGGCGGCGCGGCCGCCGGCTTCCCGCCGGCCCGAGGTGTCCTTCCAGCCGGCAATCCTGGTCGAGGCGTCGGCGCCAACAAGGATCTGAGGATGATAGCAGCGCACCCCTGCCGCATCGGCGACGCCGTCGAGCATCTCTTTAAAGCCGCTGGCATTCCCGGCGGCGATCCCCACCGCTTCCGGCCGGAAACGCACGGCCTGCCGCGCCAGCAGTTCCTGATTTGTCCCGCCCGCGCTGAGCGCCAGAACCTCAAAGCGCGGGCTCCCGTCGTCCTGCCGGGCAGCGTCAATGACGTCCAATGCCTGCGTGCCGATGGAACCCGTCGAGCCCAGAAGAATAATCTGCCGCGTTGCGGTGCCGTGTGGTTCCCGATGATTCTGCATCTTTCCAGTATCCCAGCAGGGGCTGACACTACAAGCCGCAGCGCCCGTACTGCCGCGGGCACCCAGCGCCCGTACTGCCGCGGCGGCCATCGTATAACGCGGCGGCGCTCCCTTAAAAGGGGCGGACTTAGGGGAGTAACTTCATGCCGTCCACGTCGGCCGCCTGTTGGTCAAAGGTGGCGTGTAGGCACGGCCGGCTTCCACCCCGCGGAGTGCAATGAGCGAATCGGCAAATCCTGCCCCGCTGCCGCCGGCCGCGCTGCCTTGCGGACCAGCACAGGGGACTCCACCGGGATTTCTTCCGCGGAGGAAAGTTCAAGCAGCAACCGCGATATATCCCGCGCATCAAGTTTGTACGTCCGCCGCAAGACCCACCATTTTCACGAGGACGGTGAGCCGGATGTAAGCAGGCTCCGCCTCACAGCCACCCCGATGCTCTCGGCCGCCGCCGCGATGTCCCTCAGCCGCAGCACGCCCGTTCCGGTCACAGGCCTGCCGTCGCCGAGCCAGGTCATCGGGTCCGTGGTCCACTGGATCAGCGGAACCGCGGCGAAGCCGGACGACTCTTCGGCGTCCGTCAGCTCCGGCAGGTGCACCGTTATCCGGGGCGCCGGCGGAATCCACGGGACAGCAGCCGGTATCCGGGCCGCAGATGACGATACCGGCTTCACCTGCGGCTTGCGCTTCGGCTGCTGCGAGCCCGCCTTAGGTGTGCGCTTGGGTCCTTGGACTTTTTCGCCACGCTTCTGCTCCCTGGAGGTTCCGGTAGGTGCCGGCTGTCTGGTTCGTGAAATAGATCCAGCAATTGCAGCCGCGCATCACGTGTGGTTTTCAGTCGGCGGACAGATGAGTTCCACCGTGGGGAAATACGCACGATATCGTCTGCTGTCCCGGGTGATGAGCGTCAGACCCGAAACTGCTGCGTGAGCACCAATATAGAAGTCGGGCAAGGGAGCCCGCTTCAAGCCGCCACGCGAACGATATTGCGCGAACGCCTTCCCTGCCAGGAATCCCGCTTGGTACGGAATAGGGAGGCGGGCAAAAAGTTCTTCCGGCAAGGCCGCATCAAGGCTCTCGATCCGCTTGTACCCGACGGAGACTTCGGCATAAATCAGCGGATTGATGGCGACTGTGCCTGTCCTCAGCGGCTCTGCCATCGCATCCTCTGACCAGCTGCTCCAGTCCGCGTCCTGCAGCGCGACATCAAGCAGAACGTTTGAATCGACCAGAAACCTACGGGCTGCGGGCCAGCTGCTACTCACCGCGCGTCAACGCCATGATCTCGTCCGTGGTCATTCTGGTCTTGGCGCTGCCCCTCAGCAATTCCATGGCCCGGTCTGCCCGGTCCGGTTTCCGCGCTTTCGCTTTGACAATCCGGACACCATCACCATCGGCGACGAACTCAACGTCGGTCTCGGGCAACAGACCAAATTCGTTCCGAAGCGCCTGCGGTATCGTCACTTGGCCCTTGGATGTAATCCTCATGAAATAATCTTACTCTTAATGTTTTTGGTAATACTCTTGAATCTCCAGAAAGTTGTGGCCGCAGTATGTGAACGTTCCCCCAATTCAGTCCCAGGTGAAGTGCCTCGAAGTCGCAGGACCCTTCAGGCATGGAAGAGCTCGAGATTGCGGCAGCGGATGCACGGGCCATCACCGGGTTTCCGGACCTCATAGGCCATGATCCGTTCGACCGTTTGCTTTTAGCCCAGGCTGCTGCCAACGGGATGACGTTTCTGACAGCGGACCGGGCTTTGCCGGGCCTGGGGCTTGAATGTGTCGTCAGCGCGCGGATGTAGACTACTTTTGAAGACGGAGTCACGGAAGAGAGTTACGTCAATTCGGCGCGCCGCAGGGTCTGGCGCGCGTGTTTGAGGATGGGGCCGTCGATCATTTTGCCCTTGTACGCGAAGACACCCGATCCCGACGCGGCAGCGGCTGCAAGGAGCTCCCGAGCCAGGGCCACCTCCTCCGGCGCCGGCGTATAGGCATCGCGGATGACGGCGACCTGACCGGGATGGATGCAGGCCGTAGCGCCAAAGCCGGAGGCGACGGCGTCTCGTGCCTCCGCGGCCAGGCCGTCCAGATCCGGAATGTTCACGTGGACGGCATCAATCGCGGTTTTGCCGAAGGCGCCGGCCGCCAGCAGGACACTCGACCGGGCGTGCGCGGCCACGGCGCGGTAGCCGCCGTCGTCCGTCCGGCTGGAGCTGCCGCCGAGGGAGGCAACCAAGTCCTCCGCGCCCCACATCAGCGCCACGACGTTGGGAGCCGTCGCGATCCGCGCAGCTTCCAGCACGCCGCGGGCGGTTTCACAAAGCGCGACGACGTCAAAACCGTCCAGTTCGGACAGCGCCGAGGCGTCTTCGGCTTTGGCCACCATGATGGTCCGGTACTGCGTCTGTTGCAGCGCCGCCAGGTCCGCGTCCGCGTCTGCGGTGCCGAGCGGGTTGATGCGCACGATGGTCCGGCCCGGATCCTGCGGAGTGCCGGTCAGGTGCCCGCGCGCGGCTGCCTTGTCCTTGGGTGCTACGGCGTCCTCGAGATCCAGGATCACCGCATCCGCCCGGTCCGCGGCCTTGGCATATCGTTCCGGACGATCCGCGGGGCAGAAGAGCAGGGCCGGGCCCATGCTAAACGTCATGATGTGGGCTCCTGGGTCGTCACGTGCTCGCCCGGGCGCCCCACCGGAGCTGCGTTCCGGTCATCGGCCAAGGCAGCCTGCGGCCGTGTGGAGATGGCCCCCGCGGCATGCCCTTCTTTGGTCCACATCAGGCAGCTTCGTTCCAGGGTTGCCACCACAACCCCGTTCTGGTTCCGGCCGGTGTGGGCCATGGTGACAATTCCCTGCCCGGGACGGGAGGCCGAAAGCCGTTTGCCGGTGATCACGGTCTCGGTATAGAGGGTGTCGCCGTGGAACATCGGGTGCGGGAATTTCACATCGGTGAGGCCCAGCTGCGCGATGATCGTTCCCTGCGTCAGCTGCGACACGGACTGGCCGACGACGGTCGCCAGCGTGAACATCGAATTCACCAGCCGCTGCCCGAACGGCTGGGTGGAACTCCAGGCAGCGTCCAGATGCAGAGCCTGCGTGTTCATGGTCATGCTGGTAAACAGGACATTGTCCGCTTCGGTCACCGTCCGGCCGGGCTTGTGTGCATAGATCACACCGGATTCCAGCTCATCGAAGTACAGTCCGCGCTGCTCGATCACCCTGGTCCCGCTCCCCTGCTCGGCCTGTGGCTGCACACTCATACGAGGTCCACATCGTGCATCTCCACCAGAAGCTCCGCGCCAGTGGCCGCATGGACCTCATCGACGGTGACCCCGGGCGCAACCTCGCGCAGCACCAGCCCGTCCGCCGTCACGTCGATCACGGCCAAATCGGTGATGATGCGGTCCACGCAGCCCTTGCCGGTCAGCGGGAGGGTGCAGTGCTTGAGGATTTTCGGTTTGCCGGTGCGGTCCACGTGCTCCATCATGATGATCAGCCGTTTGGCACCGAAGACCAGATCCATCGCGCCGCCCATGCCCTTCACCATTTTGCCCGGGATCATCCAGTTGGCCAGGTCGCCGTTCTCGGCCACTTCCATGGCGCCGAGGACCGCCACATCCACGTGGCCGCCACGGACCATACCGAAGGACACCGCGGAATCGAAGAACGCCGCGCCCTTATTCACGGTGACGGTCTCCTTCCCGGCGTTGATCAGATCCGGATCGACGTTCTCCTCGGTAGGGTACGGTCCGGTGCCCAGAATCCCGTTTTCGGAATGCAGGACAACTTCGACGCCGGCGGGAATGTAATTGGGAATCAGCGTCGGCATGCCAATGCCGAGGTTGACGTACTGGCCGTTCTTCAGTTCCTTGGCCACGCGGGCCGCGAGTTCGTTGCGTGTGAGTGCCATGTCAGGCTTCCTTCATTGCGGTCGCGGCGTCCCGGTGCACGACGGGGGCCGTGTCCCGGTGCTCGACGGAGGCCGCCCGTGGCCGAGCGTCGTCGACCCTCGGGGGCGGGTCGACCAGGACGGCGGGCGCAGTCAGCGGATCAGGCTCGACGACGGGGGCGGCGACGGTGCGCTTTTCAACGCGTTTCTCGCTGTGCGGTGCCCCGACCGGAACATGCACCACGCGTTGGACGAAGATCCCGGGGACGTGAATATGTTCCGGATCGAGCTCGCCCGGCTCCACCAGCTCCTCGACCTCCGCAATCGTGATCTTGCCGGCCATCGCGCAGAGCGGGTTGAAATTCATCGCGGTGGCGTGGAAGATCAGGTTCCCGTGCCGGTCCCCGCGCTGCGCATGCACCAGGGCAAAGTCCGGATTGACCGACTCCTCCAGGACATAGTCTGCGCCGCCGAATGTGCGCACCTCCTTAGGTTCCGAGGCAATCGCAACGTTGCCGCCGCCGTCGTACTTCCTCGGCAGGCCACCCTCGCTGACCTGCGTGCCGACACCTGCGGTGGTGTAAAAGGCCGGAATGCCGGCGCCGCCCGCGCGCAGCTTCTCGGCCAAGGTTCCCTGCGGTGTGAGCTCGACCTCCAGTTCGCCGGCCAGGAATTGCCGGGCGAACTCTTTGTTTTCCCCGACGTAGGAGGACGTGGTGCGGCGGATCCTGCCGTCCGAGAGCAGGATGCCCAACCCCCAGTCATCCACGCCGCAATTGTTGCTGATGGTCTCGAGCTCTTTGGTGCCCTGATCGTGCAGGGCAGCGATTAAGGCCACGGGAATCCCGCACAGGCCGAACCCACCGACGGCCAGCGAGGCACCGTCGGGAATGTCGGCGACGGCCTCTGCCGCGGTGCGGACAACTTTGTTGATCATCGTTGATCCCTTTCTGCGCAGTTTCGTCTGGGTTGTTTCGATCATAGGGCTTGGCTTGCGCCCTCCGTGCCGTGCATCCTGACAGGATGCCTTGGATATGGACGGATGCCGTGGAAATTCCCACGGCATCCGTCCATATGACCGGCGTCCTGTTCCACCGGTGGCCTAGAGGCCCAGATCCCGGGCGATCAGCATGAGCTGGACCTCGGTGGTGCCTTCCCCGACCTCGAGAATCTTCGAGTCGCGGTAATGCCGGGACACCGTGAATTCATTGATGAACCCGTAGCCGCCGAACACCTGGGTCGCGTCCCTGGCGTTGTCCATTGCGGCCTCGCCGGCGACCATTTTGGCGATGGCTGCCTGCACCTTGAACGGCTTCCCGGCCAGCATCCGCGCGGCGGCATCATAGTAGGCCAGCCGCGCGGTGTGCGCCCGGGCCTGCATCCGGGCGATTTTGAACGAGATGCCCTGGTACTTGCCGATATTGTGGCCGAAGGCATGGCGGTCCTTGGCGTAGCGGACGGATTCGTCCACACAGCCCTGCGCGGCACCTGTGGCCAGGGCGGCGATGGCGATCCGCCCCTCGTCCAAAATGCTGAGGAAGTTCGCGAAGCCCCGGCCCTGCACTCCCAGCAGGTTGGCCCCGGGAACGCGGACGTCCTGGAGCGTGAGCGGATGGGTGTCCGAGGCGTTCCAGCCCACCTTGTTGTAGGCCTTCTCCGCCTTGAACCCTGGCGTATCGGTGGGGACCAGAATAGTGGAGATCTCCTTCTTAACCGACCCGTCAGCGCGCTCGGATGTCCCGGTGACGGCGGTGACGGTGACCAGTTTGGTGATGTCCGTCCCGGAGTTGGTGATGAATTCCTTGTTGCCGTTGATGACCCACTGCCCATCCTCCAGATGCGCATGGGTTTTGGTGCCGCCTGCATCGGATCCGGCCTCAGGTTCAGTCAGTCCGAACCCGGCGAGCGCCTTGCCCGAGGCCAACAGCGGCAGCCACTGGCTCTTTTGCTCCTCGGTGCCGAACCGGTGAACCGGCATGGCGCCGAGCGAAACGCCCGCTTCCAGTGTGATGGCAACGGATTGGTCGACGCGTCCCAGCTGCTCCAGCGCCAGCGCCAGCGCGAAGTAATCTCCGCCCTGCCCACCGTATTCCTCGGGAAATGGCAGCCCGAACAGTCCCATGTCCGCCATCTGCGAGACAATCTCGTACGGGAAGCTGTGCTCCTCGTCGTGCTTGGCCGACACCGGAGCGACCACGTTGTCGGCGAAGTCGCGCACGGCATCGCTGAGGTCCTGGTAGTCCTCGCTGAGTTCAAAATCAGGCATTGCTGGGAGCTCCTTCTGGATCTGCTGCTGTGGGAGTTGTCGCTGTGGGAGTTGTCGCTGTGGGGGTCTCTACGGGATCTGCTGGGTGCCGGCTCTCTGCGGCGGCCACGGCGGCAGGGACGGTGTGGATTGTGGCCACCACCTGATCGGCCTTCACCAGGTCCCCTGGCCTGACGCTGATGTGGACGGTGCCGGCCACCGATGCCACCAGCTGGTGTTCCATCTTCATGGCCTCGACGGCCAGCAGCGTCTGACCTGGTTCGACGGCGTCGCCGTTGCCGACATTGACGGCGACGACGGTGCCCGGCATGGGCGAGCGGACCTGCGGATCCGCTGCGCCCTCCTCGCGGGCGATCCCCGCGAGAACCGCTGCAAGCTGCTCTTCTCGGCTGCGCAGCCGCAGTTCGCAGGCGAATCCGGACTCGCCGATCCAGACGGATGCGCCGTCGCGCGCCACGTGGATGCCGCGGGAGAATCCGTCGTACTCGATCCGGCCGGCGGCTCCAGCGTCGATCCGGCCGGCGGCTCCAGCGTCGTGCCGGTAGGTGGCAAGCACCGGCGCACCGTCAGCAACGGCCACATCGCCGCGCACACCGTCGCCGGATCGGACCACGCCGGCCAGCTGGACGGTCACGGATTCAGTGGCACCGAGCGCAAACTCATACCGCAGTGGCCGGTGCCGTCCCAGCCGCCAGCCATCACGGGAGTGCCACGGACCGGTGGCGGGGGCGCCGCAGTCGCCCGTTCCCCAGCCATCACGGGAGTGCCACGGACCGGTGCCGGGCGTGCCGTCGTCGTTCCTTCCATCATCCAGCGTCCCGGGGTAGACACCCGAGGCAAACAGGTACAGGGCGGCCGCGGCCAGCAGGGCGTCATCCGCCTGCCGGAACGTCAGCCCCGGCAACTTGCGCTCGATCATGGTGGTGTCCAGCCGCCCGGCCAGCACATCCGCATCGGCAACGAGCAGCCGCAGGTACTCGATGTTCGTGCCGAGCCCGAGCACGGTGGTGTCCGCGAGCGCCCGGTCCAGCCGCGCCAGCGCCTGTCCCCTGTCGGCGCCCCAGGCGATCACCTTGGCCAGCATCGGGTCGTAATCCGAACCGATCCCCAGCCCCGGCAGCAGCGACGAATCCACCCGCACGCCGTCTCCCGTCGGCTCCGCCAGCGCCAGCACCCTCCCGCTGGTGGGCAGGAAACCCCGCGCCGGATTCTCCGCGTAGACCCGCGCCTCGACGGCGTGCCCGGTGAGCGCCACGTCGTCCTGCCGGAGGGTCAGCGGCTGCCCGGCGGCAATGCGGATCTGCCACTGCACCAGATCCAGCCCGGTGACCATCTCGGTGACCGGGTGCTCCACCTGCAGCCGGGTATTCATTTCCATAAAAAAGAATTCATCCGGCGCCGTGTCCGAGACCAGGAACTCCACCGTGCCCGCACCGCTGTAGCCGACGCTGCGGGCAGCCTTGCAGGCGGCTTCGCCGATCCGCGCGCGGGTGGCGCCGCCGTCGTTCAATGACTCCAGCAGGGACGACGGTGCTTCCTCGATGACCTTCTGGTGCCGGCGCTGCAGCGAGCATTCGCGCTCGCCCAGATGGATCACGTTGCCGTGGTTGTCCGCCAGGACCTGGACCTCGATATGCCGCGGGGCTGCCACCAGCCGCTCCATAAAGAGCGTGTCGTCGCCGAAGGCGGACGCCGCAACCCGACGCGCGGTGACAAGTGTCGCCACCAGGTCTTCGGGGCGCTCCACCACGTGCATTCCCTTGCCGCCTCCCCCGGCGGAGGGCTTGATCAGCAACGGGTAGCCGACGCCGTCGGCCGCCGCGACCAGTTGATCGTTGGTCAGCCCGGGCTCGGCGATGCCGGGCACCACCGGAACACCGTGCGCCATCACATGGTTTTTCGAACGGATCTTGTCGCCCATCATGTTCAGCGCGTGCACGCCGGGTCCGATGAATGCCACACCGGCGTCCGCGAGTGCGCGGGCAAATCCCTCGTTCTCGGACAGGAAGCCGTAACCGGGATGCACGGCCTGGGCCCCGGTGGCTCTGACCGCGGCCAGGATGGCGTCCGTATTCAGGTAGCTGAGCTGCGCCGCGGCCGGCCCGATCCGCACGGCCTCGTCAGCCAACCGCACGTGCCGGGCGTCGGCGTCGGCATCGCTGTACACGGCCACGGAACGGATCCCCATCCGGCGCAGGGTGGCAAAGATGCGGCAGGCGATCTCGCCGCGGTTGGCCACCAGCACAGTACTGAATGTCGCAGCGGCGGGCGAGGATGTATTCGGAGGGACGAAAAGTGTCATCGGGTCACATCCTGAAGAGGCCGAAGGAGGTGTCCGGCAGCGGCGCTTGGGCACAGACATCGAGGGCGAGACCCAGCACGGTCCGCGTGTCAGCAGGGTCAATAACGCCGTCGTCCCACAGCCGGGCGGTGGAATAGTAGGGGCTGCCCTGATCCTCGTACTGTGCCTTGATCGGGGCCTTGAACGATTCCTCCTCGGCCGCGGACCATTGCCCGCCGCGGCCCTCGATCTGCTCGCGCTTGACGGTGGCCAGCACCGAGGCGGCCTGGTTGCCGCCCATCACGGAGATCCGGCTGGCCGGCCACATCCAGAGGAAGCGCGGGCCGTAGGCGCGTCCGCACATCGAGTAATTGCCGGCACCGAATGAGCCGCCGACGACGACGGTCAGCTTGGGTACGCGGGCTGTGGCGACGGCGGTGACCATCTTGGCGCCGTTCTTGGCGATGCCGCCCTGCTCATAGTCCTTGCCGACCATGAAACCGGAGAGGTTCTGCAGGAAGATCAAAGGAATCCCGCGCTGGTCGCACAGTTCGATGAAGTGCGCACCCTTGAGGGCGGATTCGCTGAAGAGCACACCGTTGTTGGCGATGATGCCCACCGGGTGGCCGTGCAGGCGGGCAAAGCCGGTGACCAGCGTGGTGCCGTAGTTCTTTTTGAATTCGTGGAAACGGCTGCCGTCCACGATCCGCGCGATGATTTCGTGCGCATCATAGGGGGTGTTGAGGTCAGTGGGTACCGCACCGTACAGGTTCGCCGGGTCGGCTTCCGGCTCGATGCTGGTTTCCATATCCCAGGCCGGAGCCGCCGGTCGGGGCAGAGTGGCGACAATGTCGCGGACGATCTGCAGCGCATGCTGGTCATTTTCGGCCAGATGGTCGGTGACGCCGGAAATTTTGGAGTGCACGTCCCCACCGCCGAGCTCCTCGGCCGTGACAATCTCCCCGATGGCGGCCTTTACCAGCGGGGGGCCACCCAGAAAGATGGTGCCCTGGTTGCGCACGATGACCGTCTCGTCGCTCATCGCCGGGACGTAGGCGCCGCCGGCGGTGCAGGAGCCCATCACGGAGGCGATCTGCGGAATTTTGGCCGCGGAAAGCTGTGCCTGGTTGAAGAAGATCCGTCCGAAGTGCTCCTTGTCCGGGAAGACCTCGTCCTGCTTGGGCAGGAATGCGCCGCCGGAATCCACCAGGTAAATGCACGGCAGCCGGTTCTCCAGCGCGATCTCCTGCGCCCGCAGATGCTTCTTGACCGTCATTGGGTAATACGTTCCACCCTTAACGGTGGCGTCGTTGGAGATGACCAGCACCTGCCGGCCGTGCACCAGGCCGATGCCGACAATCACCCCGGCGCCGGGCGAATCGTTGCCGTACATGCCGTTGGCGGCCAGCGGGGCAATTTCCAGGAACGGGCTGCCCTCATCGAGCAGCTGGTCGACGCGGTCCCGCGGGAGCAGCTTTCCGCGGGCCACGTGGCGGACCCGTGAACGCTCCGGGCCACCCAACGCGGTTGCCGCCAACCGCTCGCGCAGCTCCACCGCCAATGCAAGCTGCGCAGCCTTATTCCCGGCGTACGGCGCGCTGCCCGGGTCCACCCGGCTTTCAATCGTCTCCATCGACAACTTCCCGCTTCCTCGCATCAGCCGGCATCGCATTTTGGTTAGTGACTGTTAACTGAGTTTAGGCTAGTCTGTCTTATCTGTGATGTCCACTATGGAAGGAATGATGAGCAACGCAAGCGAGCCCGCGGGGCGCGGCCACGCCGCGCAGGGCGGCCGGCCCGCGCAGGGCGGCCAGGCTACGCTGCGCAGCCTGGCCAAGGCGGACAGGCGGCAGGCCCTGTTGACTGCCGCCGCCGGCCTTTTTTCCCAGCACGGCTTCAACCGGGTCTCCATCGAGGACCTCGGTTCGGCGGCCGGCGTCAGTGGACCGGCAGTTTACCGCCATTTCACCAGCAAGCAGGCCGTCCTTGGAGCCCTGCTGGTGGGGGTCAGCGCGGACCTGTTCGATGGCGGCACCTCGGTGGTGGCCGCCGCGGCGGACGACGCGGCAGCACTGCGCACGCTGATTGAATTCCACGTGGACTTTGCGCTGTCCAACCCGGATGTGATCCGCGTCCAGGACCGTGATCTGGACAATCTCGCACCCCCGGATCTGGCGTCCGTGCGCAAACTCCAGCGAGGCTACATTGACCTGTGGGTCGCAGTACTCGGCCGGCTCGAGCCCGGCACGGACCCCGCCAGCCGCCGGCTCAAGGTCCAGGCCACCTTCGGGCTGATCAACTCCACCCCGCACAGCGCCCGGAGCCACGGCCGGAAAATCGCCGCCCGGACCGCGCGCCCCGTCCTCGAACGCATGGCCCGCGCCGGCCTCCTCGCCTAACGGCCCGGATGCAGCCAGCAGCTGCGGGAGCAGGAGACGGGCGGACGCCACGCACGCCGACAATCATGTTGCTCTTCTCCGACCCGCCACGATACCGAAGATGGGTGGGAGATCTGCCCCACAAAACAAGACCACATTTCAAGGGGCACATCTCCACTCTCGGCGCAAGGATCAGATCATCGTGAGGACCATGCCCGGTTCGGCCAGGATAGTGCCGATGTCGGCGAGGAACCGCGAACCCTGCTCGCCGTCCACCAGCCGGTGATCAAAGGACAGGCTCAGCGTCATCACCTGACGCAGGGCGACTTCACCGTTGTACTCCCACGGCTGCCGGCGCACAGCTCCCATGGCCAGGATGGCAGCCTCGCCCGGATTGAGGATGGGCGTCCCCGCGTCAATACCGAACACTCCGATGTTCGTGATGGAAATGGTGCCCCCGCTCAGCGCCGCCGGAGTGGTTTTTCCGGCCCGCGCCGTATCTGTCAACTCGGTCAGTGCGGCGGAAAGCTGCATCAGGTTCATGGCCTGCGCATCCTTGATATTGGGCACCATGAGTCCACGCGGAGTCGCGGCGGCAATGCCCAAGTTCAGATAATTCATCGTAATGATCTCGCCATTGGCCTCATCCCAGCGTGAATTCACCGACGGCTGGCGCCCGGCGGCAATGCACAGCGCCTTCGCCACCAGTGTCAGCGGAGTGAGTTTGTAGCCCACGAACCCCCTGCTGCCCTTGAGCTTGGCGAGCAGGTCCATGGTGGGCGTGACGTCGACGGTGAGGAATTCGCTCACGTGCGGGGCGGTGAACGCGCTGGCCACCATGGCAGCCGCCGTATGTTTGCGGACGCCCTTGATCGGAGTGCGGATCTCGCGGGCGGTATCTGCCTGTACAGTATCTCGCCGTGCGGTGTCTTCCTGTACTGCCAACGGCGTGGATTCGAGGCCGTCGGACACCGCAGCGAGCACATCCTCGCGGACAATCAGCCCGTTCGGTCCCGTCCCAGTGATCGCTGCCAATGAAACGCCCAAATCTTTGGCCAGTTTCCTGACCGGAGGGGTTGAGCGGGGCCGCTCAATTTCGCGCTGAGCCGGGACATCTGCCTGACCTACCGCGGCGGCAACCGCAGCAGCGGGAAGACGACGGCGGCGGCGGGCCGGGTGGCCGTTCGTTTCCAGTTCGGCGCCGTACCCGACGAGGGTGGGGACGCGCTTGGCGTCAGCAGTCTCCACGCGCCGGTCCGTCCCGTGGCCGAGCATCGAAGAAGTGCCTCTCCCAGCTTGGTTGGCACCCGGAAAACCATCGTTCCCCGTCTGGTCGGCGAGCGAAGAACTGCCGGCGCCAACGGCGGCACCGTCACTGCCGCCGTCGTCGGCCCCGGGCAGTTCAAAGGAAACGATCGGTGACCCGACCTCCACCACGGTGCCGGGCTGCTCATGCAGCTTCGCGATCACGCCGGCATAGGGCGAGGGCAGCTCCACCACGGCCTTAGCGGTCTCGACCTCGGCGATCACCTGGTTCAGCGTGACCGTGTCCCCCACCGCGACCTTCCACGCCACGATTTCGGATTCGGTCAGGCCTTCGCCCAGATCCGGGAGTCTGAATTCCTTAATCATCCTCACCCTTCCAGCCCGCTTAGGGAGTTTGGACGGCCCAGTGCACGGTCCACGCCGTCCAGTATCCGGTCCAGATCGGGCAGATGATATTTTTCGAGTTTGGACGGTGGGTACGGCACATCGAAGCCCGTCACCCGGACCGGCGCCGTTTCCAGATAGGAAAAACAGCGTTCCGTGAGACTGGCTGCCAACTCCGCGCCAAGCCCGCCGGACTGCGCCGCCTCGTGCGTGATGACCAGCCGTCCGGTCCTGCGCACGGAGGCCTCCAACGGGGCAAAATCTATCGGTGCCAGCGAGCGCAGGTCAATGACCTCCACGGAAATCCCCTCATCCGCGGCGGCCACGGCGGCATCACGGGCGGTCTGCACCAGTGGCCCGTAGGCAACGAGCGTGACGTCCGTCCCGGCGACGACCACCCGCGCGCTTTCCATCGGCAGCGCGTCCCGGAGTTCCTGGGTCTCATCCACCTCGCCCTTGGTGTGGTAACGGCGCTTGGGTTCAAAGTAAAGCACCGGGTCATCGCTGGCAACGGCCTGCCGGATCATGGTGTACGCGTCCTGCGGGTTGGACACGCTGATCACGCGCAGCCCCGATGTGTGGGTGAAGTAGGCCTCCGGCGATTCGGAATGATGCTCCGGAGAGCCGATGCCGCCGCCAAACGGAACGCGGATGGTGATGGGCATTTTGACCTTGCCCTGCGTGCGGTAGTGCAGCTTGGCCACCTGGGCGACGATCTGGTCAAAGGCGGGGTAGATGAAGCCGTCAAACTGAATTTCACACACCGGCCGGTAGCCCCGGTAGGCCAGCCCGACGGCGGTGCCCAGAATGGCGGCCTCGGCAAGCGGGGTGTCCAGAACGCGCTGCGGGCCGAAGTCCTTCTGCAGTCCGTCGGTGATGCGGAAAACACCGCCGAGCTTGCCGATGTCCTCGCCCATCAGCAGGACCTTTGGATCATCCTCCATCGCCTTGCGCAGGCCCGCGTTAATGGCCCGGCTAAATGTCATGCTCGACATCAGTTGCCTCCTTCGGCACCGGCAAGCGTTGCCAGATAGCGGGAATAATGGTCACGCTGGCGGTCCAGCCAGGAATTGTGCGTGCTGTACACATTGTCAAAAACGTCCAGCGGAGCCGGTTCCGGCAGCCCGATGCAGCCCGCACGCATTTCTTTGGCGACGGCGTCGGCCTTGGCGGCCACGGCGTCCTGCAGCTTCGGGGTAAGCAGACCGTCCTTGGCCAGCAGTGCTTCGACCCGGGAGATCGGGTCCTTGGCGGCCCAGTCCTCCAGCTCATTGGCGTCCCGATAGCGGGTCGGATCATCCGCCGTCGTGTGCGGCCCCATCCGGTAGGTGACCGCTTCGATGAAGGTGGGTCCGCCGCCGGTCCGGGCACGGTCCAGGGCAATCCGGGTCGCGGCCAGCACGGCGAGCACGTCGTTCCCATCCACGCGCAGGGCCGGGATGCCGAAGCCGGGGGCCCGGTCCGCGATCGGAATGTGCGACTGCAGGCCAACGGGTTCGGAAATGGCCCAGTGGTTGTTCTGGCAGAAGAAGATCACCGGCACCTGGAAGCTGGCGGCAAAAACGAGCGCCTCATTGACGTCACCCTGGCTCACTGCCCCGTCGCCGAAGTAGGTGATGGCGGCAGAATCGGCGCCGTCGTTCTGGATCCCCAGGGCATAGCCGGTGGCGTGCAGCGTCTGCGCGCCGATGATGATCTGCGGCGTGGCCATATTGATGCTGAACGGATCCCAGCCCGAGGAGACATTGCCGCGCCAGACGCGGAGCAGGTCCGTCAGGTCCACGCCCCGGCAATAGGCCACGCCGTTTTCCCGATAGCTGGAAAAGACGAAATCGTCGGTCCGCAGGGCACGTGCGGAGCCAATCTGCGATGCTTCCTGGCCCAGCAGCGGCGGCCAGAGCGCCAGCTCCCCCTGCCGCTGAAGATGCGTGGCTTCGGTATCGATCCGGCGGATGACCACCATGTCCTCGTAGAGGGCGCACAGCCGTTCGTCATCAATATCCTGCAGCCAACGGTCAAATTCCGGGTGGCCGACGCGCGTTCCGTCCGGCGTAATGAGCTGGATCATCTCCGGCTGCTGAAAGCCCCGGGTAGGGGCTGTCTCGTCCTTCACCATAGTTCCACGCAACCTTTACACATTGTCTCGGCCGGCCTCGAATTTTTGGTCCATGGTCCGTCCCAGCCCCGGTTTGTGACCGTTCGACTGTCCACGGGCTCCCTTGCCCGTATGTCTTGTGACCCTACTCACAGGAGCAGGGTGGCACAACCGGGAGGAGCAAAATTGAGCAGAATGCACTATTTTGCAACCTTTCACCGTGCTAACGTTGCGCACTATGCAACCCTTGGACGGCACCGACACGCGGCTCCTGATGGCGCTGGCCGAAGATCCCCGCCGCACCGTGGTGGCACTGGCGCAAACGCTTGGGCTGTCCCGCAATACGGTGCAGGCCAGGATGGCGGCGCTGGAAACCAGGAACGTCTTTCTGTCCTTCGAACGGCGGATCAACCCGGCCGCGCTCGGCTACCCGCTGCTGGCCTTCATCTCGATCCATGTCCAGCAGCAGAAGCTCGGCGCCATCACCCAGGCATTGGCCCAGATCCCCGAGGTCCTCGAGGCCTTCGGGCTCACCGGTGCGGCCGATCTCCTGGTCCGTGTGGTCTGCACCGATGCCGAGGACCTCTTCCGGATCAACGGCAAGATCCAGGCCTCCGACGGCGTCGAACGCACGGACACTTCGCTGGCCATGGGCGAGCTGATCCCGTTCCGGCTCGACCCCCTGCTACAGCGCGGACCCCGGACCGGCGGGTAACTTTCCGCCCGGCAGGGTCCGCCCGGAGATTTCTTCGGCATCCGCCCATCCTTTACCTTCCGTGCCGCGAACTAAGGCTGCACGTTCCGCCCGGAACTGTGGACACCCCGGGAACCGCACTGCGGCGCCCCCGCGCTACGGAAGGCTTTTATCATGCGCACTTCACCCAACAGGCTGATTGCAACGATCTTCGGTGCCGTCTACCTTCTGGTCGGCATCCTCGGATTCTTCGTCACCGCCGGCATCGGCTTTTTCGCCACCGAGGGCAGCAATGTCATTGTCTTCGCGGTCAATCCGCTGCACAACATCATCCACCTGGCCATCGGGGCTGCCCTGCTGATCGCCGGACTCAAGTCGGTCCCGGCAGCCAAATCCGTCAATACCACCGTCGGCGCCGTGTATCTGCTGGTCGGCATCTTGGGTCTGTTCCTGCTCGGCAGCTCGCTGAACATCATTGCACTCAACGGGGCGGACAATGTGCTGCACCTGGCCAGCGCCGTCCTGCTGCTGGGCGTCGGTCTCTCCCAGGACAAAACGGTTTCACGGCGTTCCGTCGGCGCCGGTCGCACGGCGTAACCGATGTCCACCGTCACCGGCGGTCGGGTACGTTTCCGGGCGGGCCGGACCCGCAACGGGTCCGTGCCCGCCACCGCGGCCCTGCTTCCGGAAACCGTGCGCCTCTTCACGGGATTCGCCGCCTTCGGGGCCGCGGCGTTGACGTTCGGACTCAGTTCCAACCTGCTTGCGGCCGCACTGGGAGGCAACCCAACGGGCGCTCCTGGCACGACAGGGCCGGTCACTACGGTGGCCGTTCCGGCTGAGCTTGCCGGCGCCGTGATCGTGGCGGCCTGGGGCGTATGCCTGCTCCTGTGGGCCATCCGGTCCCTGCGCCGCGGGGTGGCGGCATGGCCCGTCCTGACCACCAGAATCCTCCCCATCGCGGTGGCGGTCCAGCTGCTGGGCATCATTTACGGCCTATGGCAGCTGCCCATGGCCAACCGCAGCTTTGACCTCAGTGCCGCGTGCGCCTTCATCCTGGAACTGGCCATGCTCGGCTGCCTCGGTTGGCTGCACCGCACCGGTAAATCCGCGCAGGATACCGATCGTGGGTCAACAGTCGCGGGATCAACAGGCGCGGGGTCAATGGTTGCTGAATCCTCAGTTAAGGGGACGACGGCGGCGGTTCCGGCGGCTGCCCCGCCTGCGGGTCGGCTGCTGGCCGCCATGTTTGCCGCCTCGATGCTGGTCGCTGCGGTTGCCACGCCAGGGCTCGCCGCCACGACGGCTGGACTGCACGCGGTCCCGCACGGCGGCCACGGCGGCACGGCGCCCACGCTCCACGACCCGGCCGCACACCACCACTGAAACGCACCGCACTGAACGGCGCCTGCACCGACCAGTGCACCGCACCGACAAGCACCGCACCGAGAGGCGCACCACGAAGTCCGGAACCGACGAGCACCTACCCGACGAGCACCGGCACCGACGAGAACCTACCCGACGAAGACTTGCACGAACGAAAGCCGGCCCGAACAAAAGACGGCACGAAAAAGGGCCGGCACCAGCCGAGACAGAGCAGCACACCGCACCATCGGCGCGGGGCCCTGCTCTGTCTCTCTGTATTTCACTCGGTTCGTCAACCGGGGTTCGTCAACCGGGTATCGCTGACCTTATTATCACTGCTCACGTCATGAGCAGCGCCCACTCCATGGGTAGCGCTCACCTCACGATCAGCGCTCACCCATGGTCAGTGCGAGGTCGCCTTTTCGGCCCCAACGCCGGTCAGCGAACGGACCTCCATTTCCGCCTGCATGGCGGGTCTTCCTGCTTCTTGTCCAGCACCGTACCGAGCCAGCCCAGCAGGAAGGCGACCGGGATCGAGACGAGTCCGGGGTTGGCGAGCGGAAACCAGTCAAAGTCGGCACCGGGGATCATGGCCTTGGCGTTGCCGGAAACCACGGGCGAGAAGGCTATCAGGATGATTGCCACAGCCAGGCCGCCGTACATGCTCCACAGCGCGCCCCGGGTGGTGAAGCGCTTCCAGAACAACGAGTACAGGATCGTCGGCAGATTGGCGCTTGCAGCGACTGCGAAGGCCAGCGCCACGAGGAATGCCACATTCTGGCCGTTGGCCAGAATACCGCCGCCGATGGTGACAATACCGATTACCACGACGGTGCGGCGCGGCACCTTGACCTCCGTCTGCGGATTGACCTTACCCTTGGCAATGACGTTCGCGTAGATTTCGCGTAGATGTAGATATTGTGCGCAGACGCTGCCGCCGCCGTGATGGTCAGGCCGGCAACCACAGCCAGGATGCTGGCGAAGGCCACCGCGGAGATGAAGCCCAGCAGCACCGGGGCGCCGATCACGAAGGCCACCAGAGGTGCGGGGGCGCAATATTGTTCAGCTCATCACTGGCCAGCACCGGATTCGCGCAGGAACTCCTGGCCCAACCGGCGGCCTGGACGGTGCCGACGGCCTTTGTGGTGATGGTCTTGGTCTCGCTCCGGACCAGGAACCGGCGCCCCGGAGCGCTCACGCGGATCATGACCAGGCTGCACGCCGCGGAAAGGCCGCTGGCCACTAATCGATGGATGCCATCAGTTCGACAACGCGGTCCAGGAACGCATCCACTTGGCTTTCCTCATAACCCTCGGCACCCACGGCCGGGGCGAATACCGCGCGCCGGACGATGTCGACGCTCATCGGCTTATTCTCTTCGAAGTAGGCCAACAGCTCGCGGCAAAGCCCGTCGACTTCCTCAACACAGTAGCTTCGCACCCTGCGTTTGGGCCGGCGGAACCGTTCCCCGTCGCCGCGGTGCAGCCGGGCGCGGAGCACGGACGAGATCCTGCCGATCTGCAGCAGCCAGGCTTCCTCACCCTGGCCGCTCACCAGCTGATCCCGCTCGCGCTGGGCGAAGACATCCTCCAGCCGGTCCAGTGCTGCATCGACGGCCAGGGCCTGGTAGCCCCCTTTGGCGGGATCAAAGGAAACGGTCCGAACGTCGTGGCTGGTCACAGTCTTCTGCCCGCTGTCCTCAGCGGTGTAGAAGGCGTGGGCGCGGGTAAGAAAATGGTCCACCTGCTTAATGCTGTAACCGAATTCGTTGCGGCCTACGCGCGCAAAAGGAGTGTTTGTCCGCTGTTGTTTGTCCACGGTCACAGTCGTTCCTTGCTGGAGCTGGTCGGCGTCTTCGCCGGCGGCTTCCGGTCGGGCCGCTGGCGCGGCTTGCTGGACAATATTCTATCCGGGAACAACCCGGCGGACGGCCAGGACACAGTCTCCGTAGCCTAAGGCGCCGAACCCGCGACGCTGCGCTATCCTGCTGCGCTACGCGGCGAACCGGCCAAGCACGGTGAAGATGATAAATGCCACCGGCGCCCCGAAGAGGATCGAATCCAGCCGGTCCATCACTCCGCCGTGCCCGGGCAGTATGCTGCTCATGTCCTTGACGCCCAGCTCGCGCTTGACCATGGATTCAGCCAGGTCACCGGCCGTCGCGGCTGCCACCATTGTGACGGCGAGAACCAGCCCGACCCACCAGGGCCCGTTCAGCAGGAAGATCGTGGCCGGCACGGCTATCAGGATGGCACCGGCAACAGAACCGGCAAAACCCTCCCAGGATTTTTTCGGGCTGATCTTCGGCGCCATCGGATGTTTGCCGAATAACACGCCGACCAGGTAACCGAAGGTATCGTTGGCAACCACCAGCATGAGCATGAGGGCAACCTGTACCGCCCCCCGTCCGGGTTCCAACAGATCCCAGGTGACCCCCGTCGTCGCCACTCCTTCGCCGCGCAGCAGCAAAAAGACGAAACTGATGAAGAATGGGATCCACATCAGTGCGAAGACGCCGGCAAAAATACTTTGAACCGCTCCTGCGGCCGGATCCAGACAGCGCCAGACGAGCACTGCGGCGGTGCTGGCCACCAAGGCAAAAAGCAGGCCCTCCGCGCCGGAAATATAGGCCGACGCCGGCATGGCAGCAGTTCCGATCAGCACCGGCACCATGGGAACAGCGATCCCGCGCTGGAGCAGTGCCCGGCTGAACTCCCAGATGCCGAAGCCGGCAAAGGCCGTCACGATGACGACAAACGCGAGGGGGTAGATCAGTATGCCGCCGAGCACGACGACGAGCATGGTCAGACCGACGCCGATGGCCGCCGGCAGATCCCTCCCGGCCGACGGTGTGCGCCCGGCGGACTTACCGGCCACCTCAGGAACGGGTATGACGATTGCGGTGGAGTCCGCCGAATCCGCAACAGGAGACGGAGCTGGTGGCCCGGTCCCGGCCAACGTCTTCGGCACTCGCCGCGCCGACGCTTCCGGCGGCAGCGGCCGGATCTGCTGGGGAGCAGTCGGAACGGGGGGCACAGCGGCAGACTGCCTGCGGGACGACTGCTGACCCCGCGGCCGGCCGCCGTCGCGCAGTGAGCGGCGGGAGGGATGATTCGGCGCGGGGCCGGCAGCCCCTGGGCCGGGAGATCCGGCCGGGCCGGAGCCAGCCGCCGGGGGCGGTAAATCGCTCATTAGACCTCGAGGAGTTCCGCTTCTTTTCGCTTGAGCAGTTCGTCGATATTGTCCGTGTGCGCCTTCGTCAGGCCGTCCAGCTCTTTTTCAGCCCGTGAGCCCTCGTCCTCGCCCGCGTCGCCATCCTTGACGATCCGGTCCAGCCCTTCCTTCGCCTTACGGCGGATGTTGCGGATCGACACCTTCGCGTCCTCGCCCTTGCCCCGAACGATTTTGACATACTCCCGGCGTCGTTCCTGCGTCAGCTCCGGCATGACAATGCGGATAACATTGCCGTCATTGGACGGGTTCGCTCCGACCTCGGAATTGCTCAGCGCACGCTCGATATCGTTTAGGGAGGTCTTGTCGAAGGGAGTGATCAGCAACGTCCGGGCCTCCGGCACTGCAAACGACGCCAGCTGCTGCAGCGGCGTCGGTGAGCCGTAATACTCCACCATGACCTTGGCAAATAGACCGGGATTCGCGCGGCCGGTGCGGATCGAGGCGAAATCCTCTTTCGCCACCTCAACGGCCTTATCCATCTTTTCTTCGGCCTCTAGCAAGGTTTCTTCGATCACGATCTCTCCCTCGGAAATTGGTGCCCCTATTACGCGTAGGACGCGACCGCTGATTTCCCGGCCCCGCTGCCCCACCCGCTGATATCCTGACTTCATCCTAGCGTGGAGGCACACCGGTCGGGTGCCAGACGCTAGGCCCTGGTCAGGGTGTGACTAATGTTCCCAGCTCTTCGCCCAGAATGGCGCGGGCAACGTTGCCTTCACCCTCCATGCCGAAGACGAGCATGGTCACGTTGTTGTCCTTGCACAGGCTGAGCGCCGTCTGGTCCATAACCCGGATATCACGCTGCATCGCCTCGTCGTAGGTGAGTTTATCCAGCTTGTGCGCCGTCGGGTCCTTCTTCGGATCCGCCGTGTAGACGCCGTCGACTCCGTTTTTCGCCATCAGCACCACATCGGCATGGACCTCCAGCGCCCGCTGGGCAGCGACGGTGTCCGTGGAAAAATACGGCAGGCCGGCACCGGCGCCAAAGATGACGACGCGGCCCTTCTCCAGGTGCCGGATGGCACGGCGCGGAATGTAAGCCTCGGCCACCTGACCCATGCTGATGGCGCTCTGCACTCGTGTCTCGACGCCGGCCTGCTCCAGGAAATCCTGCAGCGCCAGGCAGTTCATCACCGTTCCAAGCATGCCCATGTAGTCCGCGCGGGAACGGTCCATTCCGCTTTGCGCCAGTTCGGCACCGCGGAAAAAGTTTCCGCCGCCGACGACGATGGCCACCTCGACGGTGCCGTTGGTGCTGGCGATCTGCTCGGCAATGCCCCTGACGGTGTCTGGGTCCACGCCGAGCTTGCCGCCGCCGAAGACCTCGCCGGAGAGCTTGAGCAGCACCCGGCGGCGCGGCTGGCCGTGCTCCTCGCAGGGCTGCAGCGCCTCTGCCGGGACAGTAGCAATGCCATCCGTGCTGATTAGATTGTCGATGCTCATATCGCCTTCCGTTGGCGCGGTTGCCGTGTATCTGATGATAGTCGGTGGCATGCCAAGGGGGCGGCCACCGCAGTGACCGCCCCCTCAAGCATTACCGGTTCCCCGTTGTACCGCTGCGTTACGCACCAACACGGAAGCGTGCGAAGGCCGTGGCCTTGACGCCTGCTTCTTCGAGGACCTGTGCGACGCTCTTCTTGGCGTCCTTGGCAAATGCCTGATCGACCAGAACACTCTCCTTGAAGAAGCCCGTGAGGCGGCCTTCAACGATCTTGCTCATGGCCGCTTCGGGCTTGCCCTCAGCGCGGGCAGTCTCGTCCGCAATCCGGCGCTCGCTTTCGACCAGATCCGCCGGAACCTCGTCGCGGGTCAGATAGGTGGGCGAGTAGGCGGCGATGTGCACCGCGATGTCGTGAGCGGCCTCCTGGACGGAGTCCCCTTGACCATCAACAGCGAACAGCACGCCGACCTGGGCCGGGAGGTCCTTGGAGGTCTTGTGCAGGTATGCATCAACCGTCTTGCCCTCAACCCGGGCAACGCGGCGGACAGCGACCTTTTCGCCCAGCAGCGCGCCGGCCTCGATGACCAGCTCCGAGAGCGGCTTGCCGTCCACGTTGTGGGCCAGCAGGGCATCAATGTCTGAGGCACCGGAGTCAACGGCGGCGGCAAGTACCTTCTTGGAGAACTCAATGAACGGGCCGGCCTTGGCCACGAAGTCGGTTTCACAGTTAATTTCAACCATGACGCCAACGCCGCCGTCGACCGCAGCGGCCACAAGACCCTCAGCGGTGGAACGGCCTTCACGCTTGGTGGCACCCTTGAGACCCTTGATGCGGATGAGCTCCATCGCCTTCTCGGCGTCGCCGTTGGCTTCGTCGAGCGCCTTCTTGACGTCCATCATGCCAGCGCCAGTGCGCTCACGCAGAGCCTTGATATCAGCGGCGGTGTAATTCGCCATAGTGCACTCCTGTTTCTTGTCGGTCTTTTGCCAATTGTTGAGGGACCCGCACGGGGCGGGCACAGCACTGCCGGAATACCAGAAGGCATCCCGGCAGCACTTAGGAGTTACTTGTCTTCGGTCTTGTCTTCGGAGATGACGTCGGCGGCTTCAGCTGCCGGGGCCTCAGCTGCCGGTGCTTCCGCGGCCGGGGCCTCGGCTGCCTTTTCGGCCTCAGGTGCCGCCTCTGCAGCAACGGTCTCTTCAACAACTGCCGCCTTGGCTTCGCCTTCGGCGCCGACGAGCAGCTCGCGCTCCCACTCGGCCATCGGCTCTGCCGGCGCTTCGGTGTTGCCCGATGCCTTGTTGTTGCGCGCCATCAGGCCTTCAGCAATAGCGTCGGCCACCACGCGGGTCAGTAGATTGACAGAGCGGATAGCGTCGTCGTTACCCGGAATCGGGAAGTCGACCTCGTCCGGATCGCAGTTGGTGTCCAGGATGGCGACAACCGGGATGTTCAGCTTCTTGGCCTCGTCAATGGCGAGGTGTTCCTTCTTCGTGTCGACAATCCAGACGACGGAGGGGGCCTTCGTCAGGTTGCGGATACCGCCGAGGTTGGTCTGCAGCTTGGTCAGCTCGCGGCGCAGGAGCAGCAGCTCCTTCTTGGTGTGGCCGGAGGAAGCGACGTCGTCGAAGTCGATCTCTTCGAGTTCCTTCATGCGCTGGATACGCTTGGCGACGGTCTGGAAGTTGGTGAGCATACCGCCCAACCAGCGCTGGTTCACGTACGGCTGGCCAACCCTGGTGGCCTGATCGGCAATGGCTTCCTGCGCCTGCTTCTTGGTACCCACGAACAGAACGGTGCCGCCGTGTGCAACCGTGGCCTTCACAAACTCATAGGCACGGTCGATGTAGGACAGCGACTGCTGCAGATCGATGATGTAGATGCCGTTGCGCTCCGTGAAGATGAAACGCTTCATCTTCGGGTTCCAACGACGGGTCTGATGTCCAAAGTGGACGCCGCTGTCAAGCAGCTGGCGCATGGTTACGACGGGCATGCCGGCGCTCCTTCTATATTTGACGGTTATTAGCCTCGTACCCCGGCAGACAATTCTGCTGGGGCTTGCTCCTGGCGCCCAGAACACCTCATAACCGAGATTCGTTTTCACTCATCCTCGGACCGAAAGAGGCGTAATCCGCTTGTTCCATGCATCAGAGACCAATATCAGTCACTGACGGGACCTAGCGGTTTGGGCACGCGTAGTCAGTCTGCACACAGCAAACTGCTCCTTTTATCGTACTACAGCCGGGACGCTCTCCCGGGCCGCGCCCGGAACACTACTCCTGCACAGGGCGAGATTCGAGCATCTCGGTCCCCTTCCGACCGCTGGGGCTAGTTCGGCACCCATTCCGGCGACAGGCTGGACGCATGAAACAACGACGACGGCGACCTGCCGGACCGCGTCTGCTGGTGCTGGGCACCCTTTCGCTGCAACTAACCTTCCTCCTGTCTGTGAGCGGCTGCGCCGCTGCCCCCGCCAGCCCGCACAGCACCGTGGGCCTGAACAGCCCGATGGGACTCTCGGTGTCCGCGGAGTCCTCCGTATCCCAAGAAACCGCAACAGTGCCGCTCGCTGCTGTCCCGGCGGACCTCGCTGAGGGTCCGTCCGAGAAGTTTCGTTTTCCTTCCAACAAAGGATTCCAGCCTCCGGTCCCCACAGCATTCCAATTTCATCCCCCTACCGGAGCGTTTCAGTCCGCCACCCGCACCGGAGCACTTCATCACCCCGCCACCGGGGCATTTCAGCCCCCCGCCTTGGCCGGGGCATTTCGGTCTGCCAACGCCGCCGGGACAGGGAAACTTCCGATCTCCTACGCCGCCGGGACAGGGACACTTCCGATCCCCACCGCCGCCGGGACAGGGGCACTTGAGCTCCCCGCCCGCACCGGATCGCGCAGAACTGCCGCCGTAAAAGCTGGCTGGAAGTGGCCGCTGACGCCGCGCCCGGCGGTCATCCGCTCCTTTGACCCGCCGGCACAGCCGTGGCTGTCCGGGCACCGCGGGGTTGATCTTGCGGCGCCTCCGGGTTCCATCGTCGTTGCCCCGGCCGGCGGCATCGTTACCTTCGCCGGCTGGGTAGTCGACCGCCCCGTCCTGACGATCACCCACCCGGACGGACTCCGGAGCAGCTTTGAACCGGTGGAGTCCGGGCTAAGCGCCGGCACTGCCGTCGCGGCGGACGAGGCTATCGGCACGGTCGCGGCCAGTCGGCACTGCGCACCCGCGGACTGTCTGCACTGGGGTGTGCGCCGCGGCGCCGACTATATTGACCCGCTGCAGTTCGTCACCGACCGGAGGCCATCAATCCTGCTTCCGCTTGATGCATCGTAGGGTGCCGTTCTGGCGCCTCAGACGATCGCGGAGATTCCCGTGATGGCCCGGCCGGTCACCAGGGTATTGACTTCGTGGGTGCCCTCGTAGGAGTAAATCGCCTCGGCGTCGGCAAAGATCTTTGCCATTTCATAGTCCGTGACGATGCCATTGCCGCCCAGAATGCTGCGGCCCAAAGCGACGCTCTCGCGCATCCGCGCCGTCGTGAAGGCCTTGGCCAGCGTCGACTGCTCGTCCTTGGCCACGCCCTCGTCCTCAAGCTGCGCCAGCCGGACCATCATGCCCATCGAGCTGACCGCGTTGCCCAGGATCTGTACCAGCTGATCCTGTACCAGCTGGAAGGACGCTAGCGGGCGGCCAAACTGCTGACGCTCCACCGCGTACCGGCGAGCCACATCGAAGGCAGCAAGCTGCTGCCCCACGGCCTGCCAGGCCACGCCAAGACGCGTCACCTTCAGCACCTTGTTGGTATCGCGGAAGCTGTTGGCCCCGGCCAGTTTGAACTCATCTGGAACCACCACATTGGTCAGCGTGATATCCGCGTTCTGCACGGTGCGCAGCGAAATCTTGTTTTCAATCTTCGTCGCGGCATAGCCCTCGGTCCTGGTGTCCAGCAGGAAGCCCTTCACCTGGTTATCGGCCACGTCCCGGGCGAAGATCAACACCCAGTCGGAGAAAGTGGCATTGCCGATCCACCGCTTGGCGCCATTCAGAATCCAGTTGTCACCGTCACGCTGGGCGGTCGTCCGGGTTCCGCCGGCAACATCCGAACCCCCCAGCGGCTCGGTCAGCCCGAAGGCACCGATCTTCTTCAGAGAGTAGATATCCGGCAGCCAAGCAGCCTTCTGCTCCTCGGACGCCAGCTCCTCAACGGAACCAGTAAACAGACCATCATGGACACCCATGAACGTGGCGATGGAGGCATCCGCCCGCGTGAACTCTGCATGCACCATCCCGGCAAAAACGTTGGAATATCCCTGGCGACGGACCGGGCTGACCACGTCCAGCTCCGCCAGCTTCGGGATAATCTCCATCGGGAAATCGGCGCGGTTCCAGCAATCGACAGCAATCGGCCGGACCTCCTTGGTCAGAAAATCCCGGACCTCCTGTAGCCGCGCACGTTCCGCATCGCTTAGGAGGTGTTCAAAAGAATAGAAATCGCCATCGGCGTAAGGGAGATTATTGAGGTCAATGGCCTTGGACATCGGCGTTCCTTCGCTCGTGATCCTGCTGATCTGAGAGGTTGCCCGAAACAGGATCCGGATTAGTTACTCATGAGTAACATACCGCAGTTATCCTCCGGCGGCAAAGACTTCCAACGGGGCTGCAGCGGACGACGAAAGATCTGAGGCCCACCCTCTGTCCCCTGGCCAGCTACGCCGGGACTTTTGGCCAGCCGCGCGGCGATTCACAGCCGCGGATTTATCTCCACGGTTCCTCCGAAAGTTCACATTCTGACCGTGAGCCGCTGCACAGTATGCTGTGGAAAGTATTTGCCGGATGGCAGTAAGCGTTATTTGCGCTGGATGGCAGTTACAGGGGTCCCGCTGGTCCTTGACGCACCTATCATTATTGGGGAATCTAATGAAGAGTCTTTTTGACCTGAGCTTCGACAGGTACATCGCACCGACGGTCGCAAAAATCGTCTACATTCTTGCGATGGTCGGAATTGGCCTAAGCTATATGATCTTCGTCATCGCGGCGTTCAACCAGAATGGACTTTTAGGGGTATTCGTCCTGCTGATTCTCGGACCGATAGTCGGATTGTTGTACCTCGTCTTCGTCCGCATCGGGTTGGAATCCCTGTTGGCCAGCATCAAAACGGCGCAGAACACCGCCGTGCTGGTGCGGCTCGCTGGCGGAAATCTGCCACCGGAGGAAGGCGTCTATCCGCCGCCCTATGGCCAGGGTCCGGCCCAGCCCTACCCGGCCCTACCCGGGCCATCCCGCCACCCCGCCGACGCGCTAAAGGCCGGCCCGGCAACGACTGAACAGATGAAGGTCCGGCCCCCGCAGGGACCGCACCTTCATCTTGCCGGACCTTCAATCTTGTCTGTAGGGCTACTCGGACTTGAACCGAGGACCTTAGGATTATGAGTCCCGCGCTCTAACCAGCTGAGCTATAGCCCCATGCGCACGCACCGAAACGGCCGTCCTAGCCATCCTAATAGGTCTGAAGCCAGCTTCCGCGCATTTACCCGTCGGGCCGTCAGTGAAGCAGGAATTGCCGATCGGCTGCAGCGTCTTGTGGTTTCGGACCGAGCTCCCGGCCACAGATCCCAGAATTCAAACCCCGGATTCCAGAATCCAGCCCTAGACGCCAGACCCTAGGTGCGTGGGTCAGTAGTCCGTCCTAGTTTTAAAACGCCGGCGAATTATTTAAAACGCCGGCGGATTAGCCGGGCTGCCGGATGTGGGGCTGGGAGAATTGGGGTATGGATGCCGGTTCCCAGGATGGTTTGTTCGCCGAGTCGCTCGTGGGGCCCCTCGTGCCTCCGGCCGTTGATGAGCCGATGGATGCCAACGGCGGGGCCAGGAAGCGGTTCCGGGGGTTTGAACCCGAGGCGGTGATGCTGGTCCCGCCGTCACTGGATGAGTGGCTGCCGCAAAACCATCTGGCCCGGTTCATTGCCGAAATGGTGGACACGGAGCTGGACCTGGCCCGCTTCTACAAGTCCTATGCGAAGGCCAAGGGCCAGCCGCCGTATGATCCGCGCCTGATGCTGCGCATCGTCCTGTACGGATATTGTGTCGGGGTCCGCTCCTCGCGGGAGTTGGAGCGGGCATGTACGGATGTGGTCGCGTTCCGGTGGCTGGCCGCGCAGCAGGCCCCTGATTTCCGCTCGATCGCCCGTTTCCGCGAACGCCACCTCGCGGCCCTGGCGAACGTGTTCCTCCAGGCCCTGGAACTGTGCCGGGCCGCGGGTATGGTCTCCCTGGGCAGGGTGGCCCTGGACGGGACGAAGGTGCGGGCCAACGCGTCCCGGCACAAGGCCATGAGCTATGCCCGGTTGAGCGCGAAGCAGAAGGTCCTGGCCGATGAGATCAGCGACCTGATGGAAGAGGCGAAGACCGTCGACGCGGCCGAGGACGCCCGCTTCGGGCCGGGCACTCGCGGGGACGAACTCCCCGCGGAGCTGGCGAACAGGCGGGCCCGGGCCGCGGCGATGGCCACGGCCCGTGCCTCACTGGAGGAAGAAGCCGCTGCCAAGGCCCGCCAGCTCGCGGAAGAGAAGGCCCGGTCCCGCGGCGATGATGACGAGGACATCACCGCTGCCGGCGACACTGCCGCTGCGAAGGCCGAGCCGAAGCCCACGGCGCAACGGAACTTCACGGACCCGGACGCGCGGATCATGAAAACCGCGGATGGTTCATACCATTACTGCTACAACGGCCAGGCCGTCGTGGATGCTGACCACCAGGTAATTGTTGCCACCAGATTGAACAACGTGGCCGTGGATGTGCAGCAGCTGGCCCCCATGATCGAACACACGGCTGTCTCTGTAGGTGCAATGCCCACGACGTGGAGTGCCGACGCCGGGTATTGCTCGGCAGCCAACCTCGAGCACGTCAAAGACGTTGAAACGGCTCATTCAACCGAGTTCTTCATCTCCACCCGACGCATGAAACACGGTACGCCGATTCCCGAGTCGCCCCGGGGCAGGATCCCGGCCAACGCGAGCCTGGCAGAACGGATGGGACGGAAACTCAAAACCAAGAAGGGCAAGAAAATTTATGCCCGGCGCAAAGCGATCGTTGAACCGGTCTTCGGCCAGATCAAGACCCGGCAGGGCAAAAACGTGCTCCTGCGCGGCATGGAGAAGGCAGCGCGTGAGTGGGAGTTGCTGGCAGGGTGCCACAACCTAATGAAGCTCTTCAGCCACCGCACCCGGGCGGCCTCCCTGGCGCGGATGTAGAACGGGGGCCGGCAACGGGGCAGCCCCGGGACGCCAACGGCGGCTCTTCACACCTCGCTGAACGATCCCTCGGGGCGGGGGCGCCTCCTTCAAAGGAAATTATTACCGGCATCAGGATTCATCGGCTGCCACGCCGCCGAACATCAAACGGCTAAAACCACTACCGACCCATGCACCTAGACGCCAGACCCCAAACCCCAAACCCCAAACGCCAGACCCCAGACCCCAGACCCCAGACCCCAGACCCCAGACCCTAGACCGCATAGTCCTCGTACCGGCCGCCGCGGTACAGGTCTTCGAAGGTGTCCAGCGTCTTGGCCAGGCCATGCTTTTCCACCATCTCGTGGCTGGCCTCACCCATGGCCGCGCGGTCTTCTGCGGGAAGCTGCAGAATGGTGGCGATTTTCTGCGCCAGGTCGCTGCTGTCCCCAGGTGTGAACAGGTATCCGTTGCTGCCCTCCCGCACCAGGTGCGGCAGTGCCATGGCATTGGCCAAAACCACGGGGGTGGAGGCGCTCATGGCCTCCAGTGTGACCAGTGACTGCAGCTCTGCGGTGCCCGGCATGCAAAAGAGATCCGCTTGAATGTACGCCTTGCGCAGGTCCGCATCGCTGGCGAGACCGAAAAACTTGACGCGGTCCTTCAGCCCCAGGCGTTGCGCCTGAGCCTTGAGCGCGGCTTTGACCTCCCCACCGCCGACAATTTCCACGTGGACGTTGAGTTCTGCCGGCGTCTTGGCAACCGCGTCAAGCAGGACGTCAACGTGCTTTTCTTCCGCCAAACGCCCGGCAAAGAGCACCGTGGGATGTTGGTGCCGTTCAATGTCCTCGCCGGGCTGGAGCTCATAGACTGCCGAATCGATTCCGTTGGAGAGCGGGAGCACCCGTGGCAGGAACGCGTGCCGGTGCATGGCCTTAGCGGCCAGCGGCGTGGGAGTAGTGATCACGTCCGCCCGGCCCATGACCTTGCCCATGTCCTTCCATGACACGCGCCCGATAATGTTCTTGAGCCACTGCGGAAACGGCAGGAAAGGATTCAGGTTTTCCGGCATGAAATGATTCGTCGCGATGATCCGGATACCGCGGCGCTGGGCCTCGTACACAACCTGCTCGCCGATCATATAGTGGCTCTGGACGTGCACCACGTCCGGTTCGATCCGGTCAAAAAGCAGGCTGATGTCCTTCTTGATTTCCCAGGGCAGGCAGACGCGGAAATACTCATGCGTCGGCACCGAATGGGCACGGAGCCGGTGCACCGAAGCCTCCCCGCGGAACTCGGTGAAGCTTTTCCCCTTGTCCGCGCGGCACGCGAGGACGTGGACGTCGTGGCTGCGCGCGGTCATCCCCTTGGCCAGACGGTAGGTGAACATTGCCGCGCCGTTGACCTGGGGAGCGTAGGTGTCTGCAGCGATCAGGACGGTCAGGCGCTTCGGCTGAACTTCGGGTTCCGTGCGGGCCTCCGGTGCGTGCTGGGCCGCGGCCCGGTGGTGCGGTTCGGTGCTCTGTACGGATGTCACTGAAATTACTCCTGGTGGCTTCTCACGCGCCCGGTTCCCACCGGGTCCGCGCGCGCCGGGATTCCCGGCCGACGTGTTTTGACGCTGACGACTGGACTCCCCCACACCGGGCTACCGCTTCGCGGTTTTTTTCGAGCCCTTTTTATGGTCCTTTCGGGATGCGTCTCTCTGTTTGACCACATCGGGATGGTGTCGGGACAGCGCTACAACTCCCACGATAGCAAGCAATGCGGCTCCGGCCATGCCAATGGCAATCACTGCGGGCACGTCGGGGCGGAGCTCGCCCAGAATGGTGATGCCAATCGCGATACCCACAATGGGGTCGATCACCGTCAGTCCGGCAATCACCAGATCAGGCGGTCCGCTGGCATAGGCGCTTTGCACGAACCAGGAGCCCAGCCCGCCGGCGGCGGCAATGGCAATAATGGAATACCACTGCACGTTCAGCAGAAAAAGACCGTTCGGATCGAAGAGCTGCTTTGAAATGATCCTGGTCAGCACCGCGACGAAACCGAACAGGGCCCCCGCCCCGAGGATGTAGAAAAATGCCTTCAGCCGGTGCTTGAAGAGCACCATGCAGGTGCCCAGAAGCCCGACGACGACGGCCAGCAGCAGGACGACCGTCAGCTCCTCCGCCACCGTGACATGCGTGTTTTCGCGCACCACATTGACGGCGAGCAGCACGAACAGTGCACTTCCCGTGACGCATAACGAGATCGTTACGACGGTGGCACGGTTGAGCCTGATGTTCTGATCCTTGGCATTGACGATCGTTGTGATGACAAGGGCAATCGCCCCGATCGGCTGAATCACGGTCAGGGTTCCCAGGGTCAGAGCCACCACGTTAAGAGCCATGCCGGCGGTCAACAGCAGCAGTCCCAGCACCCAGCGCGGATTGCGCAGCAGTCGAAGAAATCCGTTCCCGCCCAGAGCCAGACCGCCGGTGTTGGCCTGAACTGCACTGCCCTGGCGCTGGGCGCCGAAGGCCAGAAAAAACGCGCCGGCTACGGCGCAGGTCACAGCGAGCCACATCACGGGGCACCGTCTCCGGCCCGGGGGCCAGGGGACAGTGGTTCGTTCGGCAGCGAACCATCGGGTATCCGTCCCGCGCTGCGGAGCTGGCGGTGTTTGCGCAAAATAGCCCAAAAGTAGCTGTTGGCCGCGATCAGGTGACCCACTATTCCTATCGTCAGGAAGATCCAGGCGAGAATCTGGAGCGCATTCGGCTCCGAGCCCACCGCCTTCGCCAGCAGGAGCAGCGGAGTGCCCAGCAGAAGCGCGGCGATCCGGACTTTTCCCAGGATGCTGACCGGCAGATCCGGATGCCAGCGGAAGAACACGATGCACATGGTCAGCAGGACGGCGTCCGGAACCACCAGTGCGGCCAGCAGCCACCAAGGGGCGAGGCCGGCGATCACCAGGGTGATTGCCACGGCGGTCAGCGCCAGCCGGTCGGCGATGGGATCAAGCACTCTCCCCAGCCGGGACATCTGATCAAAACGGCGTGCCACATAGCCATCCACCCAATCGGTGCCGCCCATGATGGCCAGCACCAACACGCCGAAGCCGTACTGCTGTTCGGCGAGGACGAGCCACATGAAAAGTGGCACACCGAGAAAACGCAGCACCGTGAGCACATTGGGGACGGTGAGGATCACCTCATGATCCGTCAGGGTTTCACCGCGCCGGGTTCCCGCTCCGATCAGTCTCACGCCGTCACCCTCCTCCGTCTCACGCTCATTCCGCTGCCGTTATCCTCTTACGTGGCGAGTGCTTCGCATCCGGCAGCGGACCGTCATTACTTCCGGATCAATTTTCGCAGGAATATCAGCAGGATCGTTACGGACACCAAGAAGACGCCGACCGGAACCCAGCGGTCCCTGGCCGTCTGGGCGGCTGCCGACCCGGACAGATCGGCGAGCCCGCGGCGCGCATCCCTGGCGGCGTCGTCGGCCGTAATCTTGGCTTTGTGAATCAACGTCCGGGCGTCCTTCCGGACATCCGCATGGGCCATGATCGTTGCCCGCAGCCCGAGCAGATGCTCGCGCCGCGCCGCCGTCCGCTGGCTAAGCTCGTGTTCGGTCGGGGCGGGGCCGTTCAAGGCTGCCTTTGCTTCCTTCTCCGCCTTGGCGCGCTTGGACTTCGCAGTCTTCTCGGCCTTCTTGGCCTTGGCCTCGGCCTTGGTCAGCGGCTTTGCCACCAAGGTGGAAGTATTGAACTTAGCGCCTTCTTTGACAACTCCGACGTCGTAGCGGAGACCGGTGATGGCCTGCTCCGGCTTCAGAGGCAACGCCTTCTTGAGCCTGAGCGCGCCGATCAGACCGGCGATCAGGAGGACTATCAAGAAGAACGCGCCGACCAGCAAGGCAGCCAGCCAAGCCGGCATGATCGTGGCCAGCCCCATAATGGCCGCCACAACAAGCGCCACCACCAGAAGCGCCAGGAAGATCAGGGCCACGGCGAAGAATGCGGAAGCGATGCCCAGAGCTATGCCTTTGCGTTTGAGCTCCGCCTTCGCCAGGGAAATCTCATCGTTCAGCTGCTTGGGCACCAGCCGGGACGCCATCTTGAGCGCGCCCATCAAGGTGGACCCGCTGCCCGCGGAGTGGACCTCCAGGGGGCCGGCCTTAGCGTGTCGAGCACTACTCATCGGAACCGCCTCCATCATTGGAACCTGCGAACGCATACGGACCGCACGCGCGCGATGCGCCGAGCTCCCCGGCACTCTTACGTCTCAAAATTACCATCGAGCTGGGCCTCGCCGAGCCGCTGCCGGACGGCGCCGAGGGCAGCCACCACGCGGCTGCCGACCGGCCCGCGGACGAACCCGTTTGGCCGCCCATCATGCCTTGAGGAGTTTGTTCTTATCCTCAAGCTCCCGACCAGTGACCTCGGGCATCTTGGTCTTCACGAACCAGAAGGACAACGCGGCGAAGACGGCAAAGCCGCCGTACACAAAGCCCAGTCCGACGGCGGCGCTGAGGATCGGGAACAACAAGGTGACGACGAAGTTGAAGATCCAGTTGACCATCGCGGTCAGCCCAAGGGCCAGGGTCCGGATGCGGTTCGGGAAGATCTCGCCCAGAACCACCCACATCACCGGTCCCCACGTAGCCGCGAAAAAGATCACGAAAATGTTGGCACCGACCAAGGCGACCGCGCCCCAAGGTGCGGGAAGGGAGACATTGTTTCCGCTGCCGGTGGCCTGCGAGAATGACACGGCCGCCGCGAGAAGGCCGAGGAACATACCGGCGGAACCGGCCAGCAGGAGCCTGGTGCGGCCCACCTTATCTACGAAAAAGATGGCCACAAAGGTCAAGGCGACGTTAATAACCGCGGTAATGACCGACGTCGTAAATGAGTCCTTTTCGCTGAAACCGACCGATTGCCACAAGGTGTTCGAGTAGTAGAAGATCGCATTGATGCCAACCAGTTGCTGCAGCGCCGCAACCGCCATGCCGACCCACAGGACCGGTTGCAGTCCCAGTTTTGGTCCGCGCAGTTCCCGGAAGCTGGTTTTTTCCTCGCGCTCAAAACTGTCGCGGATTTCCTCAATGCGGGCATCGGGATCCCGGGAGCCAACCACGCTGGCGATGACTTTGCGTGCCTCATCGACTCTGCCGACACGGATCAGATATTGCGGGGATTCGGGAATGCCGAGGGACAGTGCGCCATAAACCGCTGCCGGCAGAACGCCCACCAGCAGCATCCAGCGCCAGGCCGACAGACCCAGCCAGAACTGGCCCAAGGCGCCACCGGCAGAATCGGCCAGAAAGGCATCCGAGAGCAGTGCCAGAAAAATACCCGAGGTGATGGCGAGCTGCTGCAAGGATCCCAGCGCCCCACGCATTCGCGCCGGCGCCACTTCAGCAATATATGCCGGGGCAATCACTGACGCGGTTCCGATTGCCAGACCGCCGATGAAACGCCAGATCATCAGATCCCAGGCGGCGAAGGAGAGGCCTGCGCCAAGCGAGCTGGCAATGAAGAGGACCGCGGCCAGCACCATCACTTTTTTGCGGCCCCAGAGATCCGCCAACTGGCCCGCGAACCAGGCACCGGCGGCACACCCGAGTAGCGTAACCGCCACGACAAAACCTAGCACCGCGGGGTCCAAGGCAAATTCCGCCCGGATGGCCTCGTTGGCACCGTTAATCACCGCCGTGTCGAACCCGAACAACAGCCCGCCCAGAGCCGCCGCTATGGTCACACCGATAATCTTTCCCCGTTTTGGTGTTGCGCCGTGCTGTTCGGAACTCATGCTCTCTCCTCTGCTGGTCCAGGCTTTAGGATAAAGACTTGGCCTTCTGCTGTCGGGAATTCCGCCGGATGTCCACTGAAACTACCAGCATACTGACTGACGTGGGGCACGCCACGGCTCGTAACCATCAGAGGAAGATTCTTGAGCTCGCACGTCCATCCGGGGGACGCTCTCTCCCGCCGGCAAAAACTGGTCTACGTTCTGATTCTTGGCATGCTCACGGCGCTGGGTCCGTTCACCGTGGATCTCTACCTGCCGGCATTCCCGATTCTCGAACATGACCTCAATGCCAGCGCCGCGGCTATCCAGCTCACACTGACAGCGACCACCCTGGGATTTGCACTAGGCCAGCTGGTGGTCGGTCCCTTCAGCGACAAGTTCGGGCGCCGGATGCCACTCATCCTGGCCACTGCTGTTCATGTGCTTGCATCAGTGGGGGCTGCGTTGTCCACGGACATCACTATGCTGGGGGTTTTCCGCGTGCTTCAGGGCGTCGGAGCGGCTGGCGGCGGTGTCGTCGCGATGGCGATGGTCCGGGACCTGTTCAGCGGCTACCCGTTGGTCCGCATGCTGTCACGGCTTGCCCTGGTGAACGGTATGGCTCCCATACTGGCGCCGGTGATCGGTTCCCAGCTCCTGGGCCTCGTGGCGTGGCCGGGCATTTTTTGGTTCCTGACCGCATACGGATTTATTGTGCTGCTCGCGGCCTCCTTCTTCATCGTCGAAACACTGCCGGCTCAACAACGGCGCCGCTCCGGTGCCACGATGCGGCAGCGCTACCGCATCCTTTTCGCCGACCGGATCTTCGTGGGCACGCTGCTGGTCGGCGGACTGAATTTCGCGGGCCTGTTCACCTACCTTTCCGCATCTCCATTCCTCTTCCAGACGGTCTACAAATTTTCCCCGCAGGAGTACGGACTCCTCTTCGGAATTAACTCGTTAGGCATCGTTACCGGTGTGCAGGTCTCCGCGCGTTTGCTGCGTCGGCTCGGACCGCAATGGGTCATCGCCGCCGCCAGCGCGGTCCAACTGCTGATGGCTGCCCTGATTGTCATCTTCGATCAGCTGCAGCTGGGCCTGTGGGGCGTCATGCTGCCGCTGTGGTTCTACATCATGGCCACGGGCTTTGCCTTCCCCTGCATCCAGGTCCTGGGACTCTCCAAACACGGCGCCCAAGCCGGCACTGCAGCGTCGCTGCTGGGCGCTTCCACCTTCGGCTTCGCCGGACTCGTCTCCCCTCTGGTCGGACTGGTCGGCGTGGGCAGCGCAACCCCAATGGGGGCAGTTATGGCGGCCTGCATCGCGCTGTTGGTGCTGTCCCTATGGATTGTCATTAGACCGCGGACCGTACCTCCCCTATAGATGAACCTCACCGATGGGCCTGACGGCCGACCCACACTGATGGACCTGACGGCTCCAGGACAGTCGTGAGGGAACCCGGACCCAGCTGCCAGCCGTTGATCAATACGCGCCCCGATCCGGGACCGCATTGGCCATTCGAGGACGACACCGGGAGCATCAAGAAGCCGAACGGGCCATATTCCGCTGCGTCAGGTACTACTCCACCGAAAACCGGTGTTCCGTTTTGATTGGCGCCCACGTCCGCGCTGCCTCGCGCTAGCCGCTCCGGCCGATTCAGAACGTACAGCTCCACCTTCAGGTCAGAAGGGTGGTGGTGGTTCGGGGTTGTTGGGGTAGACGCGTCCGGTGGGTGAGGTGTGGATGAAGACGCCGGGGGTTGGTTGGGTGACGGTCCAGCCGGTGCCGGGGTCGTCTTTGAGGTGGTGATCGGCTGTGCATAGGGGGCCGAGGTTGGTGTCGCTGGTTTCGCCCAGGGGCAGGGGTGTGCCGTCGGGGGCGTAGGTCTGCCGGTGGTAGGGGATGGTGTGGTCGATGTCGCAGAGTCTTGCGGGTTTGTCGCAGCCGATGCCGCGGCAGGTTTTGTCCCGGTTGATGATCCAGCGGCGCAGGTCTGCCGCGGGTTCGTAGGCTGTCCGGCCGATGGAGAGGATGGTGCCGTTTTCGGGGTGGGTGAGGATCCTGAGCCAGGAGGTTGCCTGGCCGGCGAGTTCGCGGGCCTGGTCGGCGGGGATGGGGCCGTAGCCGTTGAGGTTGCCGGGGCGTTCGTCCAGTCCCATCAGGGTCAGGACGGGGACGGTGACGGCGATCTGGGCGGGTGCGTAGCGGGGGGCCTTCCGGCCCCGGCGGCCACGGGCGGTCTTCCCGGCGTTCCCGGTGTCGGTATCGTCGGTGCAGTCGCTGGTGTCGGTGTCGTCGGGGTCGGTGTCGCTGGTGTCGGTGTCGTCGCTGGTGCCGGTGTCGTCGGGGTCGGTGTGGTCGGGGTCCAGGGCGTTGTTGAAGAGGTCGACCATGACGTCGGCGCGGTATTCGTTGATCGCGCGGGAGGGTTTCCCGCCGGGGGTGGTGCCGGTGGAGGGTTCGCCTTCGTGTTGGGCGTGGTGGGCCCAGGCGTCGATGGTTTCGTAGAAGCGCCGGGCGTCCACGGCGGGGAGGAGTGCACCGATTTCGGCCATTCCGTCGGGTTGGGCGAAGAACCAGACGTCGCGGTGGGTGCGGGCGCGTTCGTGCCGGGCGGCGAGGGGTTCGGGGTCGAGTTTCTCCGCCGTTTCGCGGGCATGCCGTTCCAGGGCTTTGGGTGTCAGGGAGGGTGCGAGGGCGGTGATCGCGTCTTCGACCGGGCCCCAGAGTTCGGCCGGGGTGGTGCCGAGTCCGGAGAGGACGGCGTGGACGCGGGCCCGGTCCAGGAGGCCCTGCTCGTGCTGGGCGAGGGTGGCAGGGAGCATGCTGGTGAGGTAGTCGCTGTTGTCCAGGAGGCGCTGGGCGCTGTAGCGGCCGATGTGCAGGGCGGCACCGATTTCCGCTGCCGCGTACCGGGAGCGTTCGCTGATCCATTCGGACCGGGCCGGCACGGTGAAGCGCCGTGGTGTTTCGGCCGGCAGCGGGGGCCGTTCTGCGGCGAACGCGGCGACGGCCCGGGTCTGGATGGCCTGGGCCCAGGACACCATTTTCCCGGCTGCGGCGGCGTAGTCGAGCTTCTGGTCGGCATCACCGCCGGCGGGGTCGGTGAGCAGCAGAGCCTCGGCGGTCCGCAGCGGGTCCAGCCTGTCGGGGTCCTCTTCGCGGACCAGGCCCGCCAACAGGGCCCGGCAGACGGACTCAACCTGCAGGTCAGCGGGGCGCACATCCGGGGACGCCAGATCACTCTCTGGCAGCACCGGTGGCTGTACATCCGCCGGTTCCACGTCCGCCGGCTGCAGGCCCGGGTCCGGCAGGCCGGGGTCCGGCAGGCCACTGTCCGCCGGTGGCTGCAGGTCCGCGGGTTGCAGGCCCGGGTCCGGCACGTCGGTGTCCCGCAGGCCAGCGGCCGGCAGGTCAGTGTCGGTAAGTGGTTGCAGGTCCGTGGGCTGCACGTCGGGGTCCGGCAGGCCGGCGGCCGGCAGGTCAGTGTCCGTAAGTGGTTGCAGGTCCGTGGGCTGCACGTCGGGGTCCGGCACGTCGGCGGCCGGGTCGTCGATCGCACCGTCATTGACAACTCGGTTATCCGCCGCGGGGTTATCCGCCGCGGGGTTATCCGCCGCGGGGTTATCCGCCGCGGGGTTATCCGCGGCGGGGATGTTCAGGGCGGCGCTGTTCACCAGGGAGTGCCGGAGGTCCTCGTCGGTGACCGGACGGCTCGGGCCCCAGATCAGTTCCGGGAGAAAAGGGACCGCGGACCCCGCAGTCAGAGTGCCTTGGACGAGGCCGCGGCGGGCGTGTTCGGGCCTCCCGAGGTATTCCTCGAGGAGCGATTCGAAACTCTGTCCGCCGGCCATACTACTAGTATATTCGCAACAGCAAAAGATTACCATAGTTAGATCGAAGATATATTCTAAATTTCCCTCCTGCAGATGCTTCATCTTTCAGGGATGCCCGTCGGTTATCCCGGCTGCCAGCGTTGCCCCGACCCTCTCTCGGCCCTCAAAGGGCCTCTGGCTTGGTGGTCCCCCTATCGACTGTGTCGGCAGGGTACGTGCTAGCAGGGAAGTGGTGGCGTCTGGGGGTTTCATGGGGGCCTCTGCCACAGCTGATCGCTCCGCCAGCCGCGGCAGCATCGCCGTCGTCCTTGATTGGTAAGCTGTCGTCATGACCAATTCGGCTCCGTCCCGAAACGGCCGCGGCCTGTTCGTCGGCATCCTGCTTGGCGCCGTGCTAGGCCTCATTTTGGGCGGCTATTTCGGAAATAGGCTGATTCCCGCGCTGATCGGTGCCGTAGTTCTGGGCGCGGCAATGTACCGGATCAATCCCGGGCGCAAATAGGGCGGTCCCCTGTTCTAAGCAGCCGCGCCGGGATAAAATCTTTACATGCCTAAGAGGCAGGATCCCGAACCCCTTCCAGCCACGTGGCAGCGGTGTGATAACGGATTGTTGACCATGTGGTGGGATCGCTTGTGCGCACACTCCGGTCAGGAATCAGCGGCCTTGTATGCAGGCGGACTATTTGTTGAAGACCGGCGGCGGCCGATTGCACAGTGGTTTAACCCCGCGCTCGGTGCCGCCATGCTCGTGGCTCCGGAGACTTCCCCGGAGTGGCCGGTGCAGCGCTTTGGGATTTTCTATGCCCCGCCTGAGACCGGATTCGAGCGCGTGCATTCATCGCCCCATGAATGGCATCCGCGGGAGCCTCGACAGTCCCCCACCGAGCAGGAGGCGTTTCTGGCCGCAGTGGCCGAGGCGGAGCGCTTTTTGCAGGCGGAGATGAGCTTCGTCTGATTTCATTCTGCAGCCTCCGTTCTCCGGCCCAGTGAACGCCCTTTCTCTGCCGGGTTCATTTTCCGCGTGCGCAGCCGCAGCGTCCTCTTCCCCAAAGCGGTGATCCGCTTCGCCCCGGCCGCTGCGGCGATGAGCGCCGGTCCCTTCCGTCGGCGGCGGAAGGGGCCGGCAACCAGCCTGCGGTCGCCGTCGTCGTAATCTTCTGCTCCCACAAACCTGGCGTGATATCGGCATTCAGTGGGTGTCCACCATTTCGCGCGGAACGGCGAAGACGTCGACCGCTGCACCGGAGCGCAGCACGGTAATGGGCAGCGGGACGCCGATGGCGTCGGAGAAGAGCAGTTTCTGCAGGCTCTCAGCGCTGGCGACAGGGCGCCGGCCGGCGCTCAGCACCAGATCGCCGCCCTTGAGTCCGGCCTGGTCGGCAGGGGACCCGGGAATGACCTCGACGACGCGCAGCCCCTGCCGCTGCCCGGTTCGCAAGACCAGGCCCGCGTTCAACGAAACCGGCGTGCTGACCAGGCCGAGGTAGGCACGTCGGACCCGTCCGTCGGTCAGCAGCGCGGAAATAATCCGGCGGGTGGTGGCGTTTATGGGCACAGCCAGCCCAAGGCCGGCCCCAGCCACCGCCGTGTTGATCCCGACGATGCGGCCGCGGGTATCTGCCAGTGCGCCGCCGGAACTGCCCGGGTTGAGGGCAGCGTCCGTTTGAATGACGTCCTCGATCACCCGTCGGTTCGGCCCGGCCCAGGTGGGGATTGAACGCCCCAGACCGCTGACGACGCCGGCCGAAACGGAGCCCGCCAGGCCCAGCGGGTTGCCGACGGCAATGACCAGCTGGCCGACGCGAAGTGTTTCGGCATCGCCGAGCGTGGCGGGCGCCGGCGTCGCCGTCCAACCGCGGATGACGGCCAGATCGGACAACGCGTCCGATCCCACAATGTCGACCTCGGTGGCGGTGCCGTCGGCAAACACAGCCTGCCCGGCACGGGCCCCGGCGACGACATGCGCGTTCGTCAGCATGTAGCCGTCCGCGGTGAACACAACAGCCGAGCCGGCGCCGATCCGGACCTGCCCACCGCGCCCGCCGCCCGTCACCTCAATGGCCGCCACCTGCCCGGTCACAATTCCCGCGACCTGGATGACGGTCCGCGAATAGCTGTCGAGCGGGTCCTCATCATCGGGGGAACGAGCTGTATGGGTATTGGGAGTCGTGTTCACGGTGCACCTCCTGGGGATGCTGGTTACCTATAGACAACCGCACTTAGCGCCGTGCTAATCCGGCAAAAGCTACGCCCTCAGTGAACCAGGCTGGCCGGGACGAGGGCAGAGTGGCCAGCCGGGCTCCACCTTCGGCAGGCCCCGCCGGGGCGACAAATCGCGACAAAAGAAAAGAAGCCCCGACAGGCGTTTCCGCTGATCAGGGCCTCTTCGTGCCGCTCCCCCGGCTGGACTTGAACCAGCAACCCTTCGATTAACAGTCGAATGCTCTGCCAATTGAGCTACAGGGGAATGAAGCAGGTTCAAGAATAACAAAGGTTTACCGTAGCGCGAAATCGTCGGCGGCCGAGGGTCTACGGGGCCCTCCTGGCGGGGCTTGTCAGTCGCCTCGAAGGTTGCGCCTGCGGATTTCCAGCTCCATCAGTTCCCGCTGCAGCTGCTGGGAGGCGGTCGGGTCCGCGCCCGGGTCCATCCGCTGCAGGGCGCCCATCTTTTCTGCCTTGAGCCGGGTGATCTGCATTTCGAAGAGCCGCCGCATAATGTCCAGGCAGTAGTTGCGCAGGGTGTCCGCGTTGGTCGCCGGCAGGGGTGTGACGGCAAGCTCGGCGACAAGCGGGCGAAGTGGTTCGGGAAGTTCCTCCCGCACCTGCTCCAGCCACTGCGCCGGGGCGGTTCCCGCATCCCCGACCGCGCGAACGGCCTGATGCACCGCGCGGTAGGCGGGGACGGCAAATTCGGCCTCGGAAAAACGTGCCCAGTCGTCGGTGCTGAGCAGTCCGGGCTGCTGCAGGGCAACCTCCAGTGCTTCGCGCTCCATCCGGACCACCGGGTCTTTCGGATCCGGGCGCCCATACGTCGGCGCGGCCGGTTCGGTGCGTGCCTGGGTGGGTGTTCCCGGTGCCGCGGTCCGCGTCGGGGTGGGGCCGCGTTTGAGCGCGGTGTTGACCGCGCGCAGGACCTCGTTCGGATCGGCAATGCCGAGCCAGCCGGCCAGCTCCTGGCTGTACCCGGTCCGGGTGGAGCCGTCCCTGATGGCGGCGACTACCGGGGCGGAGGCGCGCAGTCCCTGGACCCGGCCCTCCACGGTGCTGAGATCGAATTTTGCGAGCGTGGAGCGGATCGCGAACTCGAAGAGCGGCCGCCGGGAGCGGATCAGCGAGTGCACAGCGTCGTCGCCCTTGCGCTGGCGGAGTTCACAGGGATCCGCGCCGGAGGGCTCGACGGCGACGTAGGTCTGGGCGACGAAGCGCTGGTCCTCGTCGAAGGCCTTCAGCGCCGCCTTCTGGCCGGCCGAGTCGCCGTCGAAGGTGAACACCACCTCGCCGCCGCTGCCGTCGTCGGAGAGCAGCCGGCGGGCAACCTTGATGTGGTCCGCGCCGAAGGCCGTGCCGCAGGTGGCCACGGCGGTGTCCACGCCGGCCAGATGGCAGGCCATGACGTCCGTGTAACCTTCGACGACGACGAGCTGGCGTTTCCTGGCGATGTTCCGTTTGGCCAGATCGATGCCGTAGAGCACGTTGGATTTTTTGTAGAGCACGGTTTCCGGCGTGTTCAGGTATTTGGGTCCCTGGTCCTCATCGAAGAGCCGTCGCGCGCCGAAGCCGATGGTGTCCCCGGCGATGTCGCGGATAGGCCAGATGAGCCGGCCACGGAAGCGGTCGTAGATTCGGTCCTGGCCGGATGCGGACGCGCCGCCGGAGAACATTCCGGTGAGTCTGAGCTCTTCTTCGGTGAACGCACGGCCACGGAGATGTTTGAGCAGGGAATCCCACCCCTGCGGGGCGAATCCCACGCCGAAGTGGTCCGCGGCGGAGCGTTCAAAGCCGCGTTCGGCCAAGAACCTGCGGCCGGTGGATCCCGCCGGGGTGAGCAGCTGTTCGCGGAAGTACTCGCCGGCAATCTTGTGCGCATCCAGCAGCCGTTGCCGCCGGCCCACTTCCTCGCGGCGCGGACCCGAGCCGCCGTCCTCATAATGCAGCTCAAAGCCAATCCTGGCCGCCAGCTTCTCCACCGTTTCACTGAAACTGCTGTGGTCCATTTTCTGCAGGAAGGCAATCACGTCGCCGCTCTCCTGACAGCCGAAACAGTGGAAGTACCCCATCTGCGGTCGGATGTGGAAGGACGGGCTGCGCTCATCGTGGAACGGACAAAGACCCTTAAAGGAACCTATTCCCGCGCTCTTGAGCGTGACGTAACCGTCGACCACCTCTTTGATATCCGTGCGTGAGCGGACCTCGTCAATATCTTCGCGTTTGATCAGCCCGGCCATGGGCCAAGTTTACGGGACCGCGCGGACGTTACTGTGTGCCGCCGTCGGCCCTGTGCTTAACGCTCCGGGAGTTCAGCACAGGAAATCACAGCAGGGTTCGGCGCACGCCCACCAGCCGCTCATGCAGGGCCAGCGCGGACACGTCAGTCAGCGACGCCACCTGATCCACCACCACGCGCAGCCGTGCGCCGTCGTCGGGCGCCTCCCGCCAGTCCGCGGCAAACATCGTCTCCAGATGCTGCGCACCGCTGGCGCTGAGCACGGCGACGAGTTCGTGGAGCACGTCCTGCTGGCGCTGGTAAATGGGCTGGCGGTGGTCGGTGGTCATCACGAAGGTGGTGGCCAGGCCCTTCATGACGGCGATTTCTGTCACGGTTTCTTCCGGCACAATGACGTCCGCTGCGTAGCGGGTCTGCGGTTGCGGGCCGTAGAGACCGCGGGTGGCCTCCAGCGCGCTCTGGCAGAACCGGCCGATCAGCTGGCTGGTCATATTTTTCAACGCAGCCATCGAGGCCCGGCTGCCATCGGCGTGCCGCACCCACACCGGGGTGGCCTCCAGCCGGCGCAGCGCCTCGTCGATTGCGGCCGGTTCGCTGTGCGGCAGGTACCACTGCTGGGTGTACCCGATCACGCGGCTGCGCTGGTCCGTATTGTCCAGCCATTTGAGCTGGAAATGGCCAGCCACGATGGCGTCCTCGACGTCGTGCACCGAGTAAGAAATGTCGTCCGCCAGGTCCATCACCTGGGCTTCAATGCACGCATGCGCCCGCGGAGCTCCGGCCCTGAGCCAGCCGAACACCGGTAGGTCATCCTGGTAGGCGCCGAATTTGCTGGTCCGCTGCCCGTGGATGGCGGGGGCGTCGGGCGCGGCCCAGGGGTATTTGCAGGCTGCGTCCAGGCTGGCCCTGCTCAGGTTCAGGCCGGCGGGGCGGCCGTTGGCGTCGAGGACCTTGGGTTCCAGCCGGGTCAGCAGCCGCAGGGTCTGCGCGTTGCCTTCAAAGCCGCCGATGGCGTGGGCAATGTCGTTGAGCGCGGATTCGCCGTTGTGGCCGAACGGCGGGTGGCCCAGATCGTGGGAGAGGCAGGCCGTGTCCACCACGTCCGGGTCACAGCCCAGGGCCCGGCCCAGGTCGCGGCCCACCTGCGCCACTTCGAGGCTGTGGGTAAGCCGGGTTCGGACAAAGTCGTCCGTGTCAGGGGCGACGACCTGGGTTTTAGCTCCCAGCCGGCGCAGCGCAGAGGAGTGCAGCACCCGCGCGCGGTCCCGTTCGAAGGGGGTGCGGTAGTTGCTCTTGGGCGCTTCCCGGACCCAGCGTTCGGCGTCCTGCTCCGTGTAGGCGCCGGGGACGGCGCCCTGCCCGTACTGGCCCTGCCCGTACTGGCCCTGCCCGTTCGGCGAGTTGGCCTCAGCCACCGGACACGTCCAGTTCCGCCGCACCGATGACGGCCTGCTGCGCCGGGCTGAGCGCGCGTTCATTCAGCCAGCCATCGGGCAGCGCCGTCCGTTTGGGCGTACCGGCGCGGCCGCGTGGCCCTTCAGCATCCGGCCCGGGATAGGCTGCGTCCCGGTCAAGTTGGTCCAGCAGCGAGCGCAGTACCTCAAGCGTGGGGACGGTGGAGAGCTTGGCGCGGAGTTCGCCGCCGACGACGTATCCCTTGAAATACCAGGCCATGTGCTTGCGGATGTCCCGCAGCGCCTTGTCCTCGTCCCCGAAGGTGTCGATCAGGAGCTGGGCGTGCCGATAGACGCTGTCCGAAACCTCGGCGAGGCCGGGCTTGTGCCGGCTTTCGCTGCCCTCAAAGGCGGCCATCAAGTCGCCGAACAGCCACGGGCGACCCTGGCAGCCGCGCCCGATGACGACGCCGTCGACGCCGGTCTCACGGACCATTCGGATCGCGTCCTCGGCACTCCAGATATCGCCATTGCCGAGCACCGGAATGTCCGGCAGCGACTCGCGCAGGCGGGCGATGGCGGACCAGTCGGCCTGGCCGGAATAGAACTGGGAAGCGGTGCGTCCGTGCAGGGCGACGGCGGCGACGCCACTGTCGCGCGCGATCCTGCCGGCTTCCAGATAGGTCAGGTGATCGTCGTCGATGCCCTTGCGCATCTTGATGGTCAGCGGGATGTTTCCCCTGCCGGCCTCACGGACGGCGGTGCGCACAATGGCGGTAAAGAGGGCCGTCTTCCAAGGCAGCGCAGCTCCCCCGCCCTTGCGGGTCACCTTTGCCACCGGGCAGCCGAAGTTCAGGTCAATATGGTCGGCGCGGTCTTCCTCGACCAGCATCCGGACGGCCTTGCCGACAGTGGCCGGGTCCACGCCGTAGAGCTGCACCGACCTGACCTTTTCGTCGTCGTCGTGCTTGATGATGCGCAGCGATTCCGGCGTACGCTCGACCAGCGCACGTGAGGTGACCATTTCGGAAACGTAGAGACCGCCGCCGTATTCCCGACAGAGCCGGCGGAACGCGGTATTGGTGATGCCTGCCATCGGTGCAAGCACGACGGGGGTGGGCACGGTTATGTTGCCCAGCTTCAGCGGTGGCAGCTCAAGTCTGGTGGAGCTGGCGGGCAGATCGGTAACAGTCACACAGCAATTCTCTCAAAGTCCCGCAAATCCTGCCCGCCCCCTCATCGAGGACGCAACTGGCACCTGCCCGGCTGGAAAACATCGGCGCGAAGTGCGACATCGATGGACCGATCCAAACCGATTGGGACACCCACCTTTGAGGCCTGTCGCCACCCGCGACGGCGCTGACATGATCTGCGGACCCGTCTGGTTATGCTCCATGGGTAAGGGAACGGTCGCGCCGCTCATCGTCAGGCTGGCGCGGTATGGGCCCTGGGCCTCTCGCCCTCGGCCGCGCAGCTGCAGGCAACCAAGGCATCCATTCCGCCGGCGCTGCTGAAAATCACCTGCGTGCTGGATTTCGGCACTACCATCTTCACCTGGCAGTCCCTGCTGACGCTCGCCATTCTCATTCTGCTCACCACGGTCAGTGCGCATTTCTCCGCTCCGACCGGCGCCGCCATCCGCACGGCACAGGATCTGGGCGTGGACCTGAAGGACCAGCCGGAGGAATCCGCCCCACGCAGCCGGCCGCGCGAATGGCTGGAATACAGCAGCATCCTGCCCGTCCTTGCAGGCCTGCTGACGCTGGGCTTCCTGCAGGCCGTGACGAAGGCCGTCCCCGCTACAGCGGGCATACTGGTCCAGTTCCCGCTGTACGCGGCGATGGCAGCCATTCTGACCGAGGTCCAAGGGACCGGCGGGTTGTCAATCTCCGAGCATCTGGCCCATTTCTTCACCAGCATCGGTGGGGGCGGCGGCTTCGCCGTCATCATTGCCCTCTACACTGCACTGCTCGCCCACCCCCAACCAGCCGCCGTCGCCCGCCCCCGACCAGCCGCCGTCCTTTACTGACGGCGTTCCCGCCAAATGATGGCAAAGTTACCACTTCATTTGGCGGGATTGCCGTCATTGTTCCGGTGGCCGACGGGAGCGGTGGCTTAGTCGCCTACGACGAGCGTTTCGGCACCGAGGACGCGTGCGCTGCCGGCGTCAAGCAGGGGCCCGACGACGGCGGACAGGGCTGCCATGGAATCGTCCAGTTCCAGCACCACCGGGTACTGATGCGAAATCAGCGCCAGCAGGTCCCGGACCGCCGCGGCGGCCTGTTCCGGCGGCAGCGACGGCTCATGACCCAGGAAAACATCCGTCGGCTCGTCCGTCGCACCCTGCGTGTAGCTGACCGCGAAGGCCTGGATGCGGCTCTTTTTGCCCGTCGCCACCGCACCGCCGAAAGCGCTCTCCGGCGTCCCGCGCAGCACGATGGCCCCGTGGGCGCCGGAGAGATCGTCCAGGAACAGCTTCTGCACCGTGCCTGGCGAGAGTACGCCGGTGGGGTCCCACTCGTGGGCGGATGCGTAGTAACGGCCCACGACGTCCGTCAGCTCCACCGAACCGGTGGCCAGATCCTGGATCCGGGCGCTGGCCGCGGCCTCGCTGCCGTCCCCGAAGACCGGAAGCCGTAGGGCGCCCGGCTGCACCCGGACAATCCTGCTGCGCTGTAGCTGCCGCATCCCGGCGGTCCGGGTAAAAGCGGCACCCGGCGTTCCCGGCTCCACCTTGGTCCGCAGCGCACGCACCCCCGAGGGCGCCTGTTCGCCTTCCCGGCGGAGCATGGTCAGCAAGGTGGCACCCACACCGGCGCGGCGGTGATCCTTGGCGACTTCGAGGTAGGCCCAGAGCCTTTGCGCATGCAGACTGGTCTCATAAATTACGCCGGCCGCCACCGGAATCCCCTGATCCTCGGCGACTATGCAGCGCCGCCAAGGACCGGCGTCGGAATTCTCCGCCAGCGCGCCGCGGAACTGGCCGCCTTGATACGTTTCCGGGTCGCCCCAGAGCTCGTTCAGGGCCAGATCGTCGCCGTCGCGCCAGGCGCGGTAAGTGAGTTCGCTCATGAGATATCCCTAGGCGCCGATCAGGCGCACGGCAAGGTAGCCCTCCACCTTGTCCAGCGGAACGCGTTCCTGCGCCATCGTGTCGCGTTCCCGAATGGTGACCGCGTTGTCCTCCAGCGTGTCGAAGTCCACCGTGATGCAGAACGGCGTGCCCACCTCGTCCTGACGGCGGTAGCGGCGCCCGATTGCGCCGGCGTCGTCGAAATCAATGTTCCAGTTCTTCCGCAGGGCGGCCGCGAGCTCGCGGGCCTTCGGGGAGAGGTCCTCGTTGCGGCTCAGCGGCAGCACGGCCGCCTTGATCGGGGAAAGCCGCGGATCCAACTTGAGCACGGTGCGCTTGTCCACCCCGCCCTTGGCGTTCGGGGCCTCATCCTCGGTGTAGGCATCCACCAGAAACGCCATCAGCGAGCGGGTCAGGCCTGCAGCGGGCTCGATCACGTAGGGGGTGAACCGCTCGTTCGTGGCCTGGTTGAAGTAGCTCAGGTCCGTTCCGGAGGCCTTGGAGTGCGTGGACAGGTCAAAGTCCGTGCGGTTCGCGACACCCTCCAGCTCGCCCCATTCGGAGCCTTGGAATCCAAAGCGGTATTCGATGTCCGCGGTGCGCTTGGAGTAATGGCTGAGCTTGTCTTCGGGGTGGTCAAAGAAGCGCAGATTCTCCGCCCGGATGCCCAGATCCGTGTACCACTTCATCCGGGTTTCCATCCAGTATTCCTGCCATTGCTCGTCGGTGCCGGGCTCGACAAAGAATTCCATTTCCATCTGCTCAAATTCACGGGTGCGGAAAATGAAGTTTCCCGGTGTGATCTCGTTGCGGAAGGATTTGCCGATCTGGGCGATGCCGAACGGCGGCTTTTTGCGCGAGGTGGTCAGGACGTTGTTGAAGTTCACAAAAATTCCCTGAGCGGTCTCCGGGCGCAGGTAATGCATGCCCTCCTCGTTATCCACCGGACCCAGGAAGGTCTTGAGCAGGCCGGAGAAGTTCTGCGGTTCGGTCCAGGAACCGGGCTGTCCGGTCTCCGGGTCCTTGATATCTGCCAGTCCATTGACCGGCGGGTGGCCGTGCTTCTCCTCGTACGCTTCCAGCAGGTGGTCGGCGCGGTAGCGTTTGTGCGTGTGCAGGGATTCGACCAGTGGGTCGGAAAAGACCTCCACGTGACCGGAGGCTTCCCAGACCTGGCGCGGCAGGATCACCGAAGAATCAAGACCGACGACGTCGTCGCGGCCGCGGACCATCGACTGCCACCACTGCCGCTTGATGTTCTCCTTCAGTTCCACACCGAGGGGTCCGTAGTCCCAGGCCGACCGCGAACCGCCGTAAATCTCACCGGCCTGAAAAACGAATCCACGGCGCTTGGCCAGGGAAATAATCGGGTCGAGCGAGGATTTATTGGCCATTGTGGCGTTGTCCCTTTCTAGGAGCGTCGCGGGGCCGCTGGGTGCGGTCCGCCTGAGCCGAGGGTAAGTATCCCGCGGTGGAGATCATGGCCGGTGCCGACGGGGATTTCCGTGGTCCGGGATGCGGCGGACAGTGCGCCGGAGAACTTTAAACCCTAGCTTACCGGGCAGCGCCGGCGCCCGGACGGGCTGCGGCTCCTGCTCAAGCTGCGGCTCCCGCTCAAGCTGCGGAGCCCGGATGAGTGATCTCCTCGGAGTGCAGGCACACCGGCCACCCGCCTGCGCTGCCGCGATACCTGCACCGGTCCGGCGGTACATGGACCGGCCCGCTGTTGCAGACGGCGATACCTGCACAGGTCCGGCGGGTACATGGACCGGCCCGCCGTCAGGCATTATTGCTTGTATGAGCAACCGGGACACTACCGACATTTCCATCCGCGACGACATGATCCGCTTGGGACAGCTGCTGAAGCTGGCCAGCCTGGTTGAGGACGGGGTGGAGGCCGCCGAGCTCATCAAAAACGGGCTGGTGCAGGTCAACGGCGAGATCGAGGAGCGCCGCGGACGCCAGCTGCACGTCGGCGATACCGTTACCGTCAATGGCCAAACCGTGCGGATAACCGCGCCCTGATCTCACCGCACGCCGCCGGGGCCACGGTGAGGGCTTGAGCACGCCGCACCATCAGGCCTTGAGCACGCCGCACCATCAGGCCTTGAGCACGGTCAGTCCGAGGAACTCCTTGACGTGCGCCATTTCCTGGTCGTTGATGCCGTGCCAGATTCCGGTATAGAGGACTTTGGTCAGCTTCGAATGCGCGCGCAACCAGGCGGCGGTGAAGTCCACGGCTTCGACCGGAATCACCGGATCGGCCTGGTCACGGCCCCAAAACACCGGCAGTTGGGCCGCGGCCAGTTCCGCGTCGTGGAAGAAGCCCTCCCCTTCCGTCCCGGCGTCAATAACAAAACCGGAAAGGCCGACGACGGCGGCATAGTCGTGCGGACGGTGCCGCGCCAGCGAGGTGGCCATGCACATTCCCTGCGAAAAGCCGAGCAGGGTGACGCTGCTGTGCTGCCCGCGGACGCCGTCGAGCCAAGCCGTGACGGCCGCCGTCGTCGTCTTCACTGTCTGCACCGCATAGGAGACATCCGAGCGCAATGGAAACCAGGAGTACCCGGGACCGGCACGCTCCGGCCCGCGCACGGACGCAACGGTGAACTCGTCCGGCAGCAGCTGGGCCAGGCTGAACAGGTCAGCCTCGTCGGCGCCGTAGCCGTGCAGCATCACGAGTAAGGGCGTCCCGGGGCGGGCCTGTTCGGCCTTGGACCAGACGACGGAAGGGGCCGCGGTGTTTGTCGCTTCAATCATCCGTCCATCTTTCCACGCCCGGCCTTCAGGACGCTGACCACGCGGAACCTTTCCAGGACCACCAGTGTTTCCTCATTGACGGTGAAGCCCGGATCTTTCAAGGCTTCGCGCATCGCAGGGCTGTGCCAGTACTCCTCATGGTCTTTGCGCCAGTCGAGAACGGATGCGTGTCCCTCCCCCTCGTCCAGTGCGTGCTGCAGATCGACCTGATCCAACGGACAGATTACGATCCCGGTGACTTCCAGGATGGCCACGTTGCGGCCCTCCGAGTCGATCACCACCGACCGGTCCCCGACGCGGGGAATCGGGTCGCCGCAGGCTTCGTAGTCGGCGACAAGTCCAGTGGTGCTGGTCTTGCTTCCGTCAAGGACCGCGGCGACCAGCTTGTCGCGGAGCGGGCCGGGGAACGCGAACTCGGCGACCGGAAGGGACTGGAGGTCTTCGGGCGGATCCTCGGCGGTCATTCCTCCACCGTACCGGCCCATCGTTCAGACCCGGCCGCGGACGCTGAGCCGTCAGACCGCTGTGCCCGGGTGCGTGAACGGTGTGGTGGTGGCCAGTTCGACGAATCCCAGACGCCGCAGGATGGGCCGGCTGTCCGCCGAAGCGTCCACCTGGAGATACCGGAAACCCCGGGCGGACGCAATTGCCGCACGGTGCGCCACCAGCGAGCAGAACACGCCCCGCCCGCGCCATGGGGCCAGTGTGCCTCCACCCCACAGGCTGGCGAATTCGGTTCCCGGGTGGAACTCAACCCGGCCTGCTGAGACCGGGATCCCATCGGCCATGGCCACAACGGCGGCGGTGGTCGGCGGCTGGTGCCCGATGCCAGCGAGCAGCGCCTGGCCTATGGCGGAGTGGTCCCCGCCGAACACCTCGTCGTGCACCGCCACGAGCGAGTCAACGCCGTCCCGGTCCAGCACCGGCATCAGCTGCACGCCCGGCGGCGGCGGGACGTTGAGGTTTAGATCATCCAGGATTTCGGCCACCATCAGCGCCTCCGCGGGCCCCGGAGCCAACCCCGCTGCCAGCAGCCTGTCGGGCAGATCGGCGGGCAGGTCATAGGAGTAGTGCTTCCACTCCCAGGGACGAGCCGACCCCGCCAACCTGCCCGCCTGGGCGAACCGTTCGACCTGCGCGGCGATGGCCTGGTCGGCGCCGACGGCATTCAGATCGCTCCAGGCCACCCCGGACCACCCGGTGCCCATCTGCCGGACCACGTGGCCGTCCGTCTCGATGACTCCGTCCCCGGAGGCCGGTTCCGGACGCCGGCGGATCTGCTCGTTGAAGGCCGCAAGTACTGCTTGTTTATCCATCCGGGCAGTCAATCAGAACCGCCGAGGGATGGGAAACCGGGCCCCGACAGCGCGTTGACCGGCGGGGCGCCGGCCGGCGCAACCGAGCCGCAACCGTCGTCGTCCTGGCGCCAAAAAAGCCGTACGACGCTGACCGTGAAAATGGACTGCGGTGGCGTAACCATGCCGGACATGGGCAGGATGGAGCGGTGATTCCCATCGAAAGCGCCGCCAAATGACTGAGCAGGACGCCCGCACCCATTCCGAACAGCTGCCGGGCAGGCTGCATCCGTGGAACCGCTATGTGGCCATGGGTGATTCGTTCACCGAAGGGATCGGGGACGCCAAACCATCCAGCCCCGGCGGACATCGCGGCTGGGCCGACCGTTTGGCCGAGGAGCTGAGCCGGGGCCACGAGGACTTTGCCTACGCGAACCTGGCCATCCGCGGCCGCCTCCTGCAGCAGATCCTGGACGAGCAGCTGGAGCCGGCGCTGGAACTCAAGCCCAGACTGATCTCGATCTCGGCCGGCGGCAATGACCTCATCCGTCCCGGCTCGGACCCGGACGCGTTGGCCGAGTCCCTGGACGGCGCTGTGGAACGGATGACGACGTCCGGCGCCACGGTGCTGCTCTTCAACGGTCCCGATATCCGCGATACCCCGGTGCTGGGCCTGGTCCGGGGCCGCGTGGCGATCTACAACGAAAACCTGCGCACCATCGCCGCCCGTCACGACGCCATCATCGCGGACATGTGGTCGTTGCGGCAGCTGAAGGATCCGCAGATGTGGGCCGGTGACAGGCTGCACTTCTCCCCGCTGGGCCACCACACCGTTGCGTTGATGGCGCTCGAGGCACTCAACGTTCCGCATACCCTGGAGCCGAAGTTCCCCAAGCCGCTTACGGTGCGGAACTGGCGTACGGCCCGGTCGGAGGACCTTGTCTGGGCGCGCGAGTTCTTTGTGCCGTGGGTGCTGCGCCGAGTGCGCCATCAGTCCTCCGGCGACGGCATCAGTGCCAAGCGTCCGACGGCGGGCCCGGTCTTCGGCCCCGGGATGCCGCCCGGGGCCGGAGCGTAGGTACATCGACCGTCAAGGTTTGACCACCTTTAACCGAGCAGGTGCCTGTTACAGACCTAAAAAGGGCGCTGCTCCCCAATCGAGGCAGGGTTACCGAAGAACCTCCGCCGTAGGAGCACTCCGACGGCTTCGGTCTCGGTGAGGAAACCGTCGTGCCCGATCTCCGACTCGATGGCGTCCACGCCTACTTCTCCGGGCAGCGCCGCCGCCAATTCATCCGACTGTGCGGGGAAATACAACCGGTCCGAGGCCACAGCGGCAATCAGGAATTCGACGTCCGCGGCCTGCTCCAGTGCCTGCCGCAGGGGACCGCGCCCGCGGCACACATCGTGGCTCATCAACGCCTCGGTGATGACGATGTAGCTGTTGGCATCGAATCGCCGGGCCAGTTTATGCGCCTGGTGGTCCAGGTAGCTTTCCACCTGATACCTTTCCCCGGCGGAAGACCCGGCAATATTGCGGATCCTGCCTTGGCTCACCGGAGCCTCCCCGGGCTGTGCGCTCCGGCCGAACCGCGCCGACATCTCCGGCTCGGACCGGTAGGTAATATGGGCAATCCGCCGCGCCAGTCCGAGTCCGGCCACCGGCGCTGCCCCGTCGTAATAATCCCCGCCGGCAAAGTCCGGATCCAGCCGGATTGCGAGCACCTGGGCCTGGGCGAAGGCGATCTGCTCTGCGGTACTGGCCGCGCAGGCGGCGACGACGGCGCAGCGGCGTACCCGTGCGGGCAGCGTGACAGCCCACTCCAGTGCACGTGCTCCACCCATCGACCCGCCGATCACCGCATACCAGGAGCCAATGTCCAGCTGATCGGCCAGCCGAGCCTCGGCCTGGACGGAATCCCGGATCGTCACGAACGGGAATCTGGACCCCCAGGGGCGTCCGTCCGGGGCGATGCTGGACGGTCCGGTACTGCCGTAGCAGCCGCCCAGCATATTGGGCGACACAACGAAATACCGGTCCGTGTCGATGACCCGGCCCGGACCGACCAGACCCTCCCACCAGCCGTCCTCCGCGGAACCACCGCGGGAGACGTGGGTGCTGCCGGTGAGTGCATGCGCGATCAGCACCGCGTTGGAGGCTTCGGCGTTCAGCGTCCCCCACGTCTCATACGCGACAGTGACGTCCGGCAGCCGTCCGCCGGCCTCCAGATCAAGGTCGCCGATCCGCGCATACTTTACTTCGCCGTCGGCCGTGGCGAGCGGCGATGTTCCGGTCGGCAAATCGGTCGGTGCTCCGGCCGACGCCATGCCGGCCGGCACCTCACCGGTCGATGCCAGTCCCGCCGATGCCGGTCCTGGTGGCGGGCACACCGCTAAGGAGCCCGCCGCGCCCGGTCCGGGGACCGCCGTCGTTCCCGGGCCGCTCACGCTGTCTTGGCCGCCCGGAAACCGGCCTCCAGATCCGCGAGGATATCGACGATGTTTTCCAGTCCCACCGACAGCCGCACCAGACCGGGAGCCACGCCGGCGGCCAGCTGCTGTTCCGGCGAAAGCTGCGCGTGGGTGGTGGAGGCCGGGTGGATCACGAGGGAGCGCACGTCGCCCAGATTGGCAACGTGGGAGTGTAATTCCAGACCGTCAACAAAGCGCTTGCCTGCCTCGAGACCGCCCTTGATATTGAACGCGATGACGGCACCGGTGCCCCTGGGTCCGTACTTGCGTCCGCGCTCGTACCACGGGCTCGAGGGCAGACCGGCGTAGGCAACGGACTCCACGAACTCGTTCGATTCCAGCCAGGTGGCAACCTTAAGAGCGTTTTCCACGTGCCGCTCCACGCGCAGGCTCAGCGTTTCCAGACCCTGCGCAATGAGGAAGGAGTTGAACGGTGTAACCGCCGAACCCAGGTCGCGCAGCAGTTGCACGCGCGCCTTGAGAATGTAGGAGAGATTCGCCCCCAGCGCACCGTTTTCGCCCAGATCGCGGCCGTAGACCAGGCCATTGTAGCTCGGGTCCGGGGTATTGAAGCCGGGAAACTTCTCCGGCTCCTTCGTGTAGTCGAACTTGCCGCCGTCGACAATCACGCCGGCAATGGCGGTGCCGTGCCCGCCCAGATATTTCGTGGCGGAATGAACGACGACGTCGGCGCCCCACTCGAGCGGCCGGATCAGATACGGGGTGGAGAGCGTGTTGTCCACGATCAGCGGCACGCCTGCCTCGTGCGCGGCCGTGCTGACACCCTCGATGTCCAGCACATCCTGGCGCGGATTGGAAACGACCTCGCCGAAAAACAGCTTCGTGTTGGGCCGAACGGCGTCGCGCCACTGCTGAAGATTGTCCGGATCCGCCACGAAGGTGACCTCGATGCCAAACTTCTTCAGCGTATGCGCAAAGAGATTGAAGGTTCCCCCGTACAGGCTCGGGCTGGAAACTATGTGGTCGCCGGCCTCCGCGATGTTGAGCACCGAAAAAGTGGATGCAGCCTGTCCGGATGAGAGCAGCAGTGCACCCAGTCCGCCTTCCAGACTCGCAATCCGCTGCTCCACGGCATCTTGGGTCGGGTTGCCGATGCGGGTGTAGATCGGGGACAGCTCGGTCAGTGCGAACCGGTTCGCCGCGCTTTCGGTGCTGGGGAAAACGAAGGACGTGGTCTGATAAATCGGCAGAGCGCGGGCGCCGGTGGTGGCATCGGGTTCCTGGCCTGCATGGATCTGGCGTGTTTCAAATGACCATGCATTGCTCATGTGTGGCTCCTCATACTGGGGACACCGGGTTCATCAGTAGGCACAGCCTGGGGTGATGCCCGCTGAGCTGAGCCAAGATGGTCGTGTGACCCGCGCTTGCGCTTAGCCGTTTGGCTAAGGCCTGGTCCTCACCCGGGGCACCCCACCGCGGTGGAGGGTTGCCGGCCAGCGAGCCGGGGCTTGTCGCTGACACTCATGACCTGAATCAAGTCTGGCGGACCCGGGCGGATGCTGGCAACAAGATGACGCCAATATGACGCCCACTCTCCAGTTGGGAGAGTGGGCGGGGTGGGAGAGGGTGCGGGGTGGGAGAGGGTGCGGGGTTGGAAATTGGGCCGAGGGAAAGTGGGCCGAGGGGAAGAGGGTCGAGGGGAAGAGGGTCGGGAGATAGCCCCTGCGGGTCGTCCCATGTTGGTAAGCCGGACCTAACTCGAGAGGTCACTCGCAAAGTGTAAGGATGAGCAGCATGCGCATGGATCATGTTTCTTACGCCTGTGAATCAGATGGTTTGGCCGCCACCGCCGCCCGCATTTCAACTGCTCTGGGAATCGAGCGCGTCCGTGGCGGTGTACATCCCCGCTTCGGTACCCGCAATATCATTTTCCCGCTCATGGATCACCACTATCTGGAGGTCGTGGAGGTGCTGGAGCATCCGGCGTCGGACAAGGCTCCGTTCGGGCAGGCCGTCCGCGCCCGCTCCGCGGCCGGCGGTGGCTGGATGGGATGGTGCGTCGCCGTAGACGATCTTTCCCCCTTTGAGGAACGTCTGGGTCGCAGCGCCGTTCCCGGCAACCGGAAGTTCCCGGACGGCCAGGAACTGATCTGGAAGCAAATCGGCATCAAGGGACTCATTTCGGACCCGCAGGTTCCATACATGCTCAAGTGGGAGGGCGATCCCACCCTGCACCCGTCGCAGGCCAGCCCGACCAACGTCAGGCTCTCGAAGCTGACCATTGCCGGCAGCGCCGACCGCGTGACCGAATGGCTCGGCGAACCGGTGGAAAAGCCGCTGGACGACGTTGCGGTGGAATGGATCGCTCCGCGTGGGACTCCAGGCATTATGAGCGTGACCTTCGAGACCGCGAATGGGTTTGTCACGATTTAGCCGCGTACCCAGGTAGGCCCAGCCCCGTCTGGTCAATACGCCGACGACGGGGCCGCCCCGCGAGGACGTAGTTGCGCAGCACCGTTTTCGCGGGTTGGCCCCTTTGTCGGCGCGAAAGTCCTTCGGCCCGACGGGGTGGCCCCTTTGTCGGCGCGAAAGTCCTTCGGCCTGACGGGGACGCCCCGGTTTCAGCACACACCTCAGCCAAACCCGAGCGCCGGGCCCCCTACAAAAGCGGCGATGTCCAGCAGGGCATGGGCAATCACCAGCGGCGTGAGCCGGCCAAAGCGCCGATAGACCCAACAAAATACGAGTCCCATCAGGAAATTTCCGGCAAATGGGCCGAAGCCTTGGTAGAGGTGGTAGCTGCCGCGCAGCAGCGAACTGGCCAGCACTGCTGCCGTCGCCGACCAGCCGAACCGGCCGAAGCGTTCCAATAGGTAGCCGACGACGATGACCTCCTCGACGATGGCGTGCCGGACCGCGGAGAGGACCAGCACCGGGACGGTCCACCAGTACGTGTTCAGCGCGCTGGGGATGATCTCCGTGGTGATACCCAAGGCCCGTCCGGCCGCGTAGAGCGCCAGCGACGGAATCCCGATCAGGGCAGCCAGCCCCAGGCCGCAGAGAAAATCCCGGCCGGGACGCTGCAGCGTGAAGCCCAGTCTGGCGAAGGCGGACCGGCCGGGCTGCCAGAGCAGATACAGCACCAGCGCCACCGGGACCAGGGCAAAGAGAATACCCAGCAGCTGGTACACCAGGTCGAAGTATTGGCGGCTGCTCTGGGCCGCATTAAGGGTGGAGGTGCCCTGCGCGAGCGGCGCCCGGCTCAGCTTGTCCAAAAGCTGGACGACGGCGTAAACCGCCGACTGCCCCAGCGAGAGTCCCAGCACAATGCAGACCTCAACGCGGAGCCTGGCGTGCGGACGGGTTCCCCATGTACCGGTCTTGGGGGCACCGGTCTCTGATCGGCCCGGGACGGAATTGCTCATGGTCCCTATCTTGCCCGCATTTCCTGAGGATCGGATCGACAACGTCTTCCGGTCGGCATTCGAAAGGGACATACGCAGCCGCGACACCCCACGTGCCAATGCCCAATACGGGTGCTGAGCCGCGAACGCCCCGCGGCCAGCCGCGAACGCCCCGCGATCAGTCGTCCGGCGCCACGATCACGTCCATGTCATTGTGCCCAAAGGCCGCCAGCTGCTCGGCCGTGATTCCGGCATCGGTGATCAGCTTATGGAAAGGGTATCCCTCCATGGTGGCAAACGATCGCTGACCGATCTTGGACGAGTCCGCCAGCATATAGGCCTCGGAAGCGCGCCGGGCCATCAGGGCGTTCACCGTTGCCTCCCCCTCGTCGCTGACCGTGGGACCGACTTGCGGATCTATGCCGTTCACGCCGATAAACGCGAAATCCAGCGCGACCTTCTGCAAGATGATGTCCGTGTACGGTCCGACCAGCTCGTAGGAGCGCGGGTTGACGATCCCGCCGGTGACCATAATCTTAAAATTCGGCCGGACCGCCAGCTGCGCGGCGATGTTGATGGCATTGGTGACCACCGTCAGCGTGGGCCGGTTCGAGGCTTCCATCAGATCGGCTCGCGTGGACAGCACCTGCGCCAGCGCGGTGCTCGTCGTGCCGCCGCACAGTCCGATCACGGCACCCTTAGGGATCAATGCGCTGGCCGCGCGGGCTATCTGCAGCTTTTGCAGGCCGTGATCGTCACGGTTATACCTGCCCGGCAGGTCATAGGCGACGGCGCCCTGGACGGCGCCGCCGCGGGTCCGGCTGAGCAGCCGCCCGTTGGCGAGGGAGTCCAGATCCCGCCGTGCCGTGGCCGGGGAAACCCCTAGCCCGGAAACGATGTCATCCACCTCGATCTGGCCGGATCCTGCCAGCAGGTCCAGGATGGCATTCAGCCGTTCGGTACGATTCATTTTTCTCCTTGCGCGTGCACAGTCGAGAACAGACTCAGCAGGCGTGCCACCTCCGGAACGAGGGCGTCCCGGCCGGCTTTGAGGTACTTCCGCGAGTCGACGACGGCGGGGTTCAGGTTAAGGTATTCCCGCACGGCCCGGGTGAAGAACCCGTTCAGGTGCGTCGAGACGTTGATTTTCGTCATTCCGGCCGCGATCGCCGCCACGATGGCATCATCCGGGACGCCGGAGGAACCGTGCAGCACCAACGGCACATTCAGTGCCGCCTTAAGCGCACCGATCCGCGCCAGGTCCAGGGCCGCACTGCGCTCGGTCATGGCATGAGAAGAGCCGACGGCGACGGCGAGCGCGTCAACCTTGGTGGCGGTCACGAAGGCGACGGCTTCCTTTGGGTCGGTGAGCACGCCGGGCGCATGCGCGCCGTCCTTGCCGCCGACCTTCCCCAGTTCCGCCTCAACGTACACGCCGCGTGCGTGCGCGTACTCCGTGACCCGGCGGGTCACGGCCACATTGTCCGCATACTCAAACCGGGCGCCGTCGTACATAATGGATCCGAAACCCAGATCGACCGCCTGATAGGCCAGCTGCTCGTCCTCGGCATGGTCCAGATGGACCGACACGGGAACGGATGACCGCCGCGCCGCGGCCAGGGTGGCCAGCGCCAGCGGTTCCAGGCCGCCGTGGTACCGGGCGCAGTTTTCGGAAATCTGCAGGATCAGAGGCAGGCCGGCGGATTCCGCTCCGGCCAGCAGGCCCTCGACCGTCTCCAGGTGGATGATGTTGAAGGCCCCCTGCCCGGAGCCGGTTGCCGCGGCGGCAGCCATCAGTTCGCGTGTGGGGCTCAGTGCCATGTCTTCCTTCGATCGTTGCGTGGCTCGGGAGTGGCTGAAAAAGTCAGTGCCGCCTGATGATGAGCTGGCCGGCCAGCTCCTGATGGCGCGGGGATATTTCGCCGGCCGCGGGCATCAAGACCGCGGCCGCGCTCCAGGCGGTTGCGCGGCGCAGAATCTCCTCCAGGTCGGTGATTCCCGCTGCCAGGGCGACGGCGGCCGCACTGACCGCGGCGTCGCCGGCCCCGGTGGGATTTCCGCGCAGCGGCTCCGGCAGCCGGGCGCAAAGGTACCGTCCGGGGGTTCCGGCGTCAAAGGCCAGCATGCCCTCGGCGCCGGCGCTGACCAGCACCCTCCGGGCACCCATTTCAAGCAGGCTACGCGCGGCCGTGACCAGATCCCGCTCCCCCATCGCCTCGGTCAGCTCGTCATTGTTCGGCTTGAGCAGATCTGCGCCTGCCTTCGCCGCGGCCAGTATGCCGGCGCCGGAGGTGTCGATGATCGCCGGCACGCCAGCCCGGTGGGCCAGTTCGACCAGAGCCGGATAAAAATCCGCCGGCGCATTCTCCGGCAGGCTGCCCGAGCCGACCAGCACGCCGGCCGTAGCAAGGCTTTCAACGACGGCGGCAACCAGACGCTGCCACTCCGAGGCGCTCAGCGCCGGGCCCTCTTCGTTGAAGATGCTGGTCAGGTCCGCCCCGGTATCCACCAGTGCGATGGTCCGGCGGGTCTGCGCTGTCACCGGGATGAGCCGGTTCGGGATCCCGCTGTTGCGGAGGTCGGCGGCGAATTCCGCACCGGTGCCGCCGCCCGCCGTGGAGATGACCAGCGTCGGGCAGCCCAGCTGGTGCGCCACCCGGGAAACATTAACGCCCTTCCCACCGGCCCGCGTCAGCGGTGCGGGTACCCGGTGCGATCCGCCCGGTCGAACCCCGGCGACCGTATAGGTAATGTCCAGGGCGGGGTTCGGCGTGACGGTGACGACAACGCCGGTCATTGCGGCGCCGTTCTCCCCCCTGCCGGTTTTCCCGGTGCCCGTCACGCCCGTCACGGTAGGACCTGTCGTTGCCGGACCGGTCTTGAGGATCCCTGCGCCGCGGCGAGCAGGTCGCGCGCCTTGAGCGCGGACCCTATCAGTCCGGCATTTTGTCCCAGTTCGGCATGCACCAGCCGCGGGCGGCGGTGAAAGGTCAGCAGTTTATCCACATCCCTGTCCAGCGGCACGAACAATGCATCTCCGGCCTCGGCCAGCCCGCCGCCCAGTACCACCGTTTCGGTCCCGAGAATGGAGACGCACTGTGCCACACTGAAGGCCAGCGCGGCCACGGCGTCGGCCCAGATCCCGGCGGCGAGGGCGTCGCCTAGGCCCGCCCGCTCCAGCACCTCGCGCGCCCCACGGACGGACGCCCCGCCGGCTTCGGTGTACCGGCGGGCCACGGCACCGGCGGAGCCCACCGACTCCAGAATCCGCAGGGCACCGTCCGCGCCCGGGACCATGGCATGGCCGAGCTCCCCGGCTAGGCCGCCGCCGGTCAGCCGGCGGCCATCGCTGAATACCGCTCCTGCGATGCCGGTCCCGATCACCAGCACGACCACGTCGGACCGGCCCCGCGCCGCGCCGATCCGGAATTCCGCTTCGCCGGCCATGCCGACGTCGTGCCCGAAGGCGACGGGGAGCCCCAGCCGGGCCTCGAGCCGTGCGACAAACGGGTAATCCCGCCAGCCCAGGTTTGCCGAAAACAGGCCGACGCCGGCCGCCTCATCCACCAGCCCGGGAACCGTTACGCCCACCGCGGCCAGCGCAATATCCGGGTGACTGCGCCGGTAGGTCTCCGTCAGCCCGGCGATCCGTTCCACAATGGCGTCGCCGCGCCCGGCACCGGCCCGGGCGGTGCCTTCGCAGTGCGGCGTGGGCAGGCGCTGCAGGTCCCGGACCACGGCGTTACCAGCCGAAACTCCGCCGGCCACAATACCGGCCTTCATATCTGTGCCGCCAACGTCGAAGGCCAGGACGGCCGGCTGGGCATGACTCATGGGTGCGCTCTCCGGGGCAGCGGGCCGGGTCAGGCGTCGGCCGTGGGACCGGACGTGGGGCCGGACGCCGCATCGAAAATGGCGTCGTCCAGAATCACCGAACGCGTGAGGTTGCGCGGCGAATCCGGATCCAGGCCGCGGGCACGCGCGCGCTCCAGCGTCACCCGGTGCACGCGGGCCAGCTCGGCCAGCGGGTGCCTGTCCGTATGGATATACAGGGCACCGGTCCTGGCCATATCCGCATCCAGCCCCTCCGGCTGCGCACCAAACAGCCAGGTCACGCGGTTGGGCGCCGCGATCGCGATGGGCCCGTGCCGGTATTCCATCGCCGGATAGCTCTCGGTCCAGCCCTGCACTGCTTCACGCATCTTCAGCCCCGCCTCATGCGCCAGTCCGACGGTCCAGCCGCGCCCCAGAAAGGTGAACTGTTCGGCGTCGATCAGTTCCTGTTCCACCGGTGCGCTGACGGCTGTCTTGGCTTCTTCAACGGCGCGGCTCAGATCCATACCGACGCTGGTCAGCAGGTAGGCAAGGGCGGTGGTGGCAAAACGTGTCTGCACCACCGACTTTTCGTCAGCATAGGGAAGTTCGACGACGGCGTCGGCCAGAGTCATGATCGGCGAGCCCAGATCCCCCACCAGCGCGACGGTCCGCACCGTGCCCTTGAGCTGCGTCAGGATTTCCAGCACCTCGGACGTGGTCCCCGAGCGCGTGATGGCCACGACGGTGTCGTAGCCGCGGGCGGACCCCAGGAACGCCTCCGACGCGGCAAAGGGATCGGTGACACCCTTGCCCGCGGATTCGCGGGCCACGGCGTAGCTTTGCGCCATAAACCAGGACGTACCGCAACCGATGACCGCAACCCGCTCGCCGTCGCGCGGCAGCAGATTCCCGGCCTTCCCATCCGCGGTGGCCTGCTCGATGGCGCGGGCCCAAACCTCCGGCTGGCTCGTCAACTCTTCATCCATGTACGCGCCGCCGGTGGCGGTTGCAGCTGCGTCGGTCATTGTCAGCCAATCTCTTTGCATCAGGTCGGTAATATACGGCCCACGAAGACCGATTCTTTGCCCCAGCATAGCACCCGATGATTGAATGTGACGTCTTACCGCTAGGTTTGATCATTTTCGATCCACATCCCTACCGGTTCGGGTCAGTCCTGGCCCTGACGGAGCGGGGGGACGTATTCACCGGCCGGTTCACGGATCCACCACAGGCCGCTGGCCCGGCGTTCCACGGGTGTTGAGTACCGGTAACGGAACAAGCGGGCGCGGACCCAACGCGGTCGGGCTCCGGCAAAGGGATCCACGCGCAGTAAGCGCAGGGTCGGCCGGTCCGCCGCCAGCAGGCGCTGCAGCAGGGGAACGAACCAGCTGAACCCCGGTGAGCCGAGGGCCAGGAACCACATCATCCAGTCCAACCGCAGATGGTACGGGGCGAACTGGCGTGGCATCCGGGCCGGATCCCCGGGTTTTCCCTTGAATTCGTACTCCCGCCAGCGCGCACCCGTGCCGGGATCGTCGTCGTCGGTCCCCTCGACCACCACCTCGTAACGGCGACGCGTGATGCTTCCGAAGGCTCCGTAGGCGTTGCAGAGGTGCCAACGGTTGAAGCTGGCGTTCATCAGCTGCCGGCGGGAAAGCAGATTGCGTGCCGGCCAGTAGCTCAGGAACAGCATTCCGGCCGTCATCACCAGGACCACGGCGGTAAACCACAATGGCGTCGCCGCCCGGTCCGGAACGCCGGCCGGAACTGTCGCCAGGACGGCGTGCGCGGCGCCGTCCCCGAGGGCGGAAAACGCCAGCACAATGGTCAGCACGTTCAACCAGGCAAAATTTCCCGATATAACCAGCCAGAGCTGGGTCACGATAATGATGCCGGCCGCCACGCTGGCCACGGGCTGCGGGGCGAACAGGAAGAACGGCACTATCAGCTGGGCAAAGTGGTTCCCGGCAACTTCCACCTTGTGCAGCGGCTTGGGCAGGTGATGGAAGAACCAGCTGGCCGGGTTCGGCATCGGCTGCGTTTCGTGGTGGTAATACAGCGCCGTCAGGTCCCGCCAGCAGCTGTCGCCGCGGATCTTAATCAGCCCGGCGCCGAACTCCAGCCGGAACACCAGCCAGCGCACCAGCCAGATGACCGCCACCGGCGGCGCCGTCTCGTTGGACCCCAGGAACGCGGCCAGAAAACCCGCCTCCAGCAGCAGGCTCTCCCAGCCGAAGCCGTAAAACACCTGCCCGATATTCACTATGGAGAGGTAACCGGTCCACAGCAGCGCGAACACGACGAACGGCAGCCATGGCGGACCCAGCTGCGGCAATCCGGCCACGGTCACGGCAGCGAGCGCGGCGCCTGCCCACGCCACCAGGAGCAGGAACCGGTCCGAATAGTGCCACCGGAAGATGGTCGGCACACCGCCGCCAGCAACCCGGGCCAGGTACCTCGGCGCCGGCAGCAGCCCGTGCTCGCCCAGCAGCGGGCGGAACTGGGCCACCGCGGAGAAAAATGCCACAAGGTACACGCCGGCAATGCCCCGCTGGAGGACCTGCCGTGCGAATTCATATCCGGTGGCATCGACTGACCAGGTCATGGCATGGTCAACGTTACGACGGGGCACAGCGCGGGGCAATGGCCGCCCCGGTGGTTGACGGCGCCGGCCCCGCGTCCGCCGGGCAGAGCTCGCGAGGACCCGCCCGGACGGAGGGCTTTCGCTTGCCTGACTCCGGTCCGCCAGACAGCCGCGGTGGGCCCGCCCGGGCGGAAGGCTTACGCTTGCCGGACTCCGGCCCGCCAGACAGCCGCGGTCAGCGGGATACCCGGGCGATAGGCCAAATGGGTCGCCGAGGGGGCGTTCAGCAGGTGCAGGTCCGCCCGGTGGCCGACGGCAATGGATCCCACGGCCCGGCTGCCATCGGTATCGGAGCCACTCTCCCGGCCCAATGCCAGGGCACCACCGTAGGTGGCGGCCCGCACCGCTTCGTGCACGCTCAATCCCATCTGCAGCACCGCCGTCGTGACGCAGAACGCCATCGAACTGGTGTAGGAAGTGCCCGGGTTGCAGTTGGACGCCAGCGCCAACTGCACGCCGGCGTCCAGGAGTAGGCGGGCCGGTGCCAGCGGCTGGCGGGTGGATAGATCACACGCCGGCAGGGCAGTGGCAACGGTGCCGCGGCGTCCCTGCCCGCCCTGCCCGTCCCAGTCGGACCAGCTGCCGGCGAGCGCCGCCACGTCGTCGTCGTCAAGGTAGTTCACATGGTCCACGCTGGCCGCGCCGAACTCCACCGCCAACCGAACCCCGGCGCCGGGCCCCAATTGGTTGCCGTGCACGCGCAGTCCCAGCCCGGCTGCACGGCAGGCCTGGAGCACGCGCCGGGATTGTTCCTCCGTGAAGGCGCCGCGCTCGCAAAAAACATCCGCCCAGCGGACGTACGGCCTGACGGCGTCGAGCATCGGACCGCACACCAGTCCGGTGTACTCGTCCGGATCCGTCCCGGCGGGAACCAGATGGGCGCCCAGATAGGTCACCTCGTCCACCACGGTGGAAGCGATCCGCGCGCTGCGGGCCTCGTTCTCCACATCAAGTCCGTATCCGGTCTTCGTTTCGAGGTACGTGGTCCCCTGCGCGACCGCCTCGGCCACCCGCCCCATCGCCAGCCGGGTCAGATCGAAGTCCGGGGTGCTGCGCGTGGCTCCCGTGGTCACCGCAATCCCGCCTGCGCTGTAGCTTTTCCCGGCCATCCGCGCCTCAAACTCCGCGGTCCTGTCGCCGGCGAAGATCAGGTGCGTATGCGAATCCACCCAACCCGGCAGCAGAGCGCGGCCTTCGGCGTCGAAGGAGAGATCCGCGGCCGGCGCAGACGCGGCGGGGCCCAGCCAGCTGATCCGCTCCCCCTCGATGACGACGGCGGCGTCCCGGAGCACGCCCTCGTCCGCTCCGGCCCGCGGGTCCTGGGTCATCAGCTCGCCGATATTGGTGATCACAAGGCTCATGACTCAACCCTACGGGGCTACCTGAACCGCCGGGGTGGCTGCGTCCGCGTCCGGATCCGGGATACCGGACACTTGGTCCGGCGCCGGCGCAGTCTGCTGCCGGAAGCCTTGCCCGTGTTCGGTCCGGCACCGGCGCAGTCTGCTGCCGGAAGCCTTGCCCGTGTTCGGTCCGGCACCGGCGCTCAAGGTACCGGACGCTTTGCCCCGCGTTCGGTCCGGCGCCGGAGCGGCGCGGCCCGGTGGGCAATTCGCGAGGAAGATGGGAGCATGACCATCGCTTCCCTTCTTGCCTTTGCCGGGCTGTGCCTGCTGTTGTCACTGACGCCCGGACCGGATACCTTCTTGGTGCTGCGGACCGCGCTGAAGCGGGTCAGCGCAGGACTGGCCACCGCTGCCGGATGCTCGGTGGCCGGCATTATCTGGGCTCTGCTGGTCGGCGTTGGACTTGCGGCCGTGCTGGAACAGTCGGCCGAGCTCTTCCGCTGGTTGAAGATTGCCGGCGGCCTGTACCTGCTGTATCTGGGTGTATCCGCTTTTCTGCGCGGCCGGCGCGAGCGCGCGCGGGTCGTTGCAGCCAGCACTGACGACGTCATGCCGCCGCAGCGGGGCTCCGGCCGGACGGGTCGTCTGGCAGGGTTCGGCGCCGGCGCCCTCTCCACGCTGCTAAATCCTAAGGTAGGGCTGTTTTACCTCGCGGTGGTACCCCAGTTCATTCCGCACGGCGGAAATTCCCTGCTCACGGCGCTGGTGCTGGGCTCCATTGAGGCCGGTATCGGGGGCGCTTATCTGTGCGCGGTGGCCTTCGCCGCGGCCAAAGCGATGGGACTGCTGCGCAAGCCCAAGGTGAATCTGTGGTTGGAGCGCGTCAGCAACTCCATCATCGGTGCACTGGGGCTGGGCATACTCGTTTCGGGCGCCACCAGCTGAAGCTGAGGTGCCCATTTTGCGGCCATTCCGCCAGAGCTGCCGCGATATGAGCACTTCAGATCGGATGCGGGGAGGCAGGGCGCGGCCTTAGGGCCGGTCGGCAGCCAGCTCCAACGACAACGAGTTTGGTGGTTCAGCGGGCGAAAGGATCAGGCCCGCCGCCAGTTCGGCAATCGCTGCCGAGGTCTGAACGCCGTACCCGCCCTGGCCCGCGAGCCAGAAGAATCCGGGCGACTCCGCGTCAAAACCGACCACGGGGAGCCCGTCGGAACCTGAGGTGCGCAGCCCCGTCCAGCTCCGCTCCAGCCCGGCGATGCCCAATGACGTCACGGCGTTGAGCCGCACTATCAGCCGGCGCACGTCCCCCTCAACCGCCCGGGCGTCTTCGGCGATGCTGGGGATGGACTCGCAGGGTGAGATCAGCAGCGCGCTACCGTCCGGACGGTAGTAGAAGCTGTTATCCACGGCGGCCACCATCGGGCCGGCAGGGTTGACCGGCTGCTCCGTCCGCACAATCGCCGCCGTGCGACGGTGCGGGCGAAGGCATTGGATCCCGACGCCGGCTAGCACCGCCAGTGGATCGGCCCAGGCTCCCGCGGCGTTCACCACCACGGCAGCTACAATCGCCTCCTCACCGGCACCGGCTATCCAGCCGCCCGAGGTCCGCTGCATTGTGTGTACCGGAAGTCCCGTCATGATGGCCGCTCCCGCCGCCACGGCCCCGGACCGGTAGTATTCCAGCAGCGCCGGCACATCGACTTCCATGGCCGAGTCGTCCAGACATGCCGCGGCGAAAGCGTCCGGGCGCAGATCCGGGCTCAGCAGCAGCGTCTCCGCGTGGCCGAGCGGGCACAGGTGAGCGTTGGCCGCGGTGCTGGCGGTGACGTCTGCCTCGGTGCCGATGAAGATCAACGGCCGCGGCTGCAGAATCGGCTGCCCCAGCTCGGCGGAAATTCCCCGGACTGCCTCAATGCTCCGGGCGGTGAGTTCCCGGATCGCGGCCGGTCCGTAGCTGGGCTGCATCTGCCGGGCCGAGCGCGAGGACGTGTGGTAGGCCAGCGTTCCCTCCGCCTCCACGAGTACGACGGCGGCATGTGGGGCCAGTCTGCATGCCAGCGAGAGCCCGGCTATCCCGCCGCCCACAATCAGTACGTCAGTGTTCATTTCCCGGCCTTCCGCCGTCGTCCTACAGCTCTGCTGGATCTTTCCCGATCGGCCCTCAGCCTATCGCCCGGGTGTCAACCCAGCGCGGGCCTCGACGAAGGCAGCTACGCAGGTTTCGACGTCGTCCGCGCTGTGCGCCGCCGAGAGCTGGACCCGGATCCGGGCCGCGCCGCGCGGCACCACCGGGAAGCTGAACGCAGTGACGAAGACGCCGTGGCCGAGCATCTCATCCGCCATAGCCGCCGCAAGAACGGCATCACCGAACATCACCGGCACGATCGCATGCTCCCCGGGCAGCAACTCGAAGCCCTCCTCGGTCATCCGTCGACGGAAGTGCCCGGCGTTGTCGAACAGTGTGCTGCGCAGCTCCCCGGAGGTTTCCACCAGTTCGAGGGCCTTGAGCGTAGCCGCGACGATGCCCGGCGCCATAGAGTTGGAGAACAGGTAGGGACGCGCCTTCTGCCGGAGCATGGCCACGATTTCGGCCCTGCCGGAAACATAGCCGCCGGACGCTCCGCCGAGGGCCTTGCCGAAGGTCCCGGTGTAGATATCCACCCGGTCCGACACCCCCGCGTGCTCAGGTGTGCCGGCACCGGTGGCGCCCATGAAACCGACGGCATGGGAATCATCGACCATGACCAGCGCACCGTACTTGTCCGCCAGATCGCAGATGGCCGCCAGCGGCGCGAGGAAACCATCCATGGAAAAAACCCCGTCGGTGACGATGACCGTCCGGCGCGCGCCGGTGCCGTTGAGCCCGGACGCTTCCACCAGCGCCGACTCCAGCTCGGCCATGTCCTGATTGGCATAGCGGTAGCGCTTGGCCTTACACAGCCGGATGCCGTCGATGATGGAGGCGTGGTTCAGTGCATCGGAGATCACGGCGTCGTCCGGGCCGAAAAGCGACTCGAATACGCCGCCGTTCGCATCGAAGCAGGACGAGAACAGGATGGTGTCCTCGGTACCCAGGAAGTCCGAGACCCGTGATTCCAGCTCCAAGTGCAGATCCTGCGTGCCGCAGATGAACCGGACCGAAGCCATGCCGAATCCGCGTTCATCCATGGCGGTCTTGGCCGCGGTGATAATGTCCGGGTGGTCCGCCAGGCCAAGGTAGTTATTGGCGCAGAAGTTCAACACCGGCCGGGCGTCGCCGTGCAACGGACCGGCCTGAATGTGGTTGGACTGGGCCGACGAGATCCGGCGCTCGGTCTTGAAGAGGCCGGCCGCCCGGATTTCGTCCAATTCGGCAGCCAGTTGGTCTTTCATTGCGGTGTACATACAGCCTTGCTCCTTAGAATCCGGTCCAGTCCAGCACAACTTTGCCGCCCGCGCCCGATCGAGCGGCCGCGAATCCCTCTTCCCACCGGGCGGCCGGCAGCGAGTCCGTCACCACGGCCGAAATATGCCGGTGCAGCAACGGATTTGAGGAGAGCATGGCGCTCATGGCGTACCAGGTCTCAAACATCTCCCGGCCGTAGATGCCCTTAAGCGTCAGCATGTGGGTCACCACCTTGCCCCAATTAATATCGATGGACTGGCTGGGCAGACCCAGCATCGCGATCCGGCCACCGTGGTTCATATTGTCGATCATTTCCGGCAGCGCCGTGGGGTGTCCGGACATTTCAAGACCGATGTCGAAGCCCTCCCGCATGCCGAGCTCGCGCTGAGCATCCTTCACCCGCGTGCTGGAAACGTCGACGGCCAGGTCAACGCCCATCGTGCGGGCGAGTTCCAGCCGGGGCTCCGAGACATCCGTGATGGCGATCTTCCGTGCGCCGGCATGACGGGCGACGGCGATTGCCATCAGTCCGATGGGTCCGGCACCGGTGATCAACACGTCCTCGCCGACGAGCGGGAAGCTCAGGGCGGTGTGCACGGCGTTGCCGAACGGATCGAAGATCGCACCGAGCTCAGGGGTGACGGATGTGTCGTGGTGTACCCACACATTGGTTTCCGGTATCACCACATATTCGGCAAAGGCCCCGTCCCGCTGCACGCCGACGGACACGGTATTGATGCACATCTGACGGCGCCCCGCACGGCAGTTGCGGCAGATTCCGCAGACAATATGGCCTTCGCCGGAGACACGGTCACCGATCTTCACGTCCCGCACCTGCGCTCCGATCGCCACGACCTCACCGTAGAACTCGTGCCCGGGGATCAGCGGTGCGTTGATGTTCTGCGCGGCCCAGGCATCCCAGGACTCGATGTGCAGGTCCGTGCCGCAGATGCCGGTCGTCATGACACGGATCTCTACGTCGTCCGGGCCGGCCTCGGGCTCCGGCCGGTCCACGAGCTCGAAGCCCGCATGGGCTCCGGATTTGTACAGTGCTTTCATGGTTTCCCCTTGGCCGTCATCGTGTCGCCATTGCAGTCATCGTGTCCCATTGTGTGTGGGTGTTCTCTTCCTTCATTACAGCGGGCTGAACGCATTAGCACAACCTCTATTATCTGACGCGACGATTAAGTCATCCTAATGCTTTAGTGTGGCTTCCATGGAATTACACCAACTGGAAATGTTGCGGGAACTGGGTGAGCTGGGCAGCGTCAAGGCCGTGGCGGAAACGTTGTCGGTGACGCCGTCCGCCGTCTCCCAGCAATTGGCCATGCTGCAGAAAAACGTGGATGCCCCGCTTACGCGTAAGGAGGGCCGCAACCTGGTCCTCACCGAGGCCGGGCAGGTACTGGCGGATGCCGGTGCAACGGTGGTCAGCGCGATGGCCGACGCGCGGGCGGCCATTGGCGGTTATCGTGAAACCAGGAACGGCATTGTCACCGTCAGCGGCTTCCACAGCGCTGGCCAGGCACTGTTTGCCCCGCTGCTGCGGATCCTGGCCGGCGCGGATTCGCCGAGCGTCCGGCTCTCCGATGAGGACGTGGCACAGCAGGACTTCCCCTCCCTGACGGCACGCTACGATCTGGTGCTGGCGCACCGCCTGGACCACAGTCCGCCGTGGCCGGAGGGGAAGGTGACGGTGCTGCCGCTGGCGCACGAGCCGCTGGACGTCGCGATGTCCGTCCGGCATCCGCTGGCGGCGCTGGACGCACTGACCCCGCTCGACGTCGTCGACGCGGCTTGGGTGACCAGCCGCGGCGGCTACTCGCCCGCGGACGTGCTCTCCGCCGTCGGCGCCGTGGCGAGTAAACCCGTGAACGTCGTGCACCGGATCAACGACTACTCCACTGTGGCGGCAATCGTCTCGACCGGCAGCGTCATCGGCCTGCTGCCACGCTATACCGCCAGCCCCGCGCTGAAACCGGGCATCGTTCTGCGGCCGCTGCAGGGCATCAGTACCCGCCGCCGGATCGACATCCTGGCCCGGCCCGAGAGCCTGAAGCGCCGCTCGGTCCTGCTGGTCTGCGATGCTCTCCAGGCTGCCATGGCCGAGCTGGTCAGCTGAACTAGTCAGGAGCCCAACTGCCCGCGCCCTGGTCAGCTCAGGGAGGGAAGCGCCTCCGCCCCGGACGGGTCAGATCCCAACTCTGGTTGGTCGCGCAGTTCCAGCTCGGTCCCGAGGTGTTCCAGCTCGAGAATGGTGATCCGGTTACGTCCGGGGCGCAGCAGCGGGGCCGGGATGTACAGCGTTATCTGGGGTCCGATCTCCCAGTACCGGCCAAGCAGGAAGCCGTTGACCCAGGCGAAGCCCTTGCCGAATCCGGGCAGCGCCAGGTAGGCGTCGGCGGCTTTTGTGAGGTCGAACTCTGCAGCGGCGAATCCCGCGCCGGCAATCGCGTGACCTTCGGCAGCGGGTCCGGTGGAGGAGAGCACACCCAATTGACTTTCGTCCAATTCCTCCAGCGGCACGAGGCGCTGCTCCCAGTGGAAGACATAGCGCCGTCCGACCATGACGCCGCCCAGGATGCCCTTGCCCTGTCCCAGCAGCGGACCGTAATTGATGCGGCCCTGGTTCTCGACCAGGATCTCCAGGCTTACCGGTCTCCCCGCACCCGTGACACGGACGCCGTCGGCCGCGGTGGCATCATCGAGCACCCCGGCGAAGGCGCCGTCAACCCAGAGGTAGGCCCGGTCATGCAGATCCCGGATGCCGATGGTGGTCTCCGCATCCGGCAGCACGGCCGTGGCGCTGTACAGGACAAGCCCGCGGTCAAGCCCGAGCTGTTCGAAGCTGAGCGGCCGGACGCTGCGCACCGGCTGGCCCGAGCGCGCAAAATCCAGAAGCCCGACGCCGGGGCGCACGGCCAGCGTCTGCGGCGCCACTGTCGCCGTCGGAGTCGTCAGGCCAGCGGGGAGCGGCGGCAGTTCCTTGCCGGCCGCGGCATGGAACTCGGCACGCATGGCATGGAATTTATCCGTCAGGGTACCGTCCTCCGCGATCGGCGCGTCCGAGTCGTAGCTGGTGACGGTGGGCTGCAGGATCGTGTCATGGTTGCAGCCGGAGGTCAGCCCGAAATTGGTTCCGCCGTGGGCCATGTAGAGGCAGACGGAGCCGTCCCGCTCCAGCATCTGGCGCACCTCGGAAGCGGCCTCGGCCGCGTCCCGCGTATGGTGGTGCTCCTTCCAGTGGTCGAACCAGCCGTTCCAGAATTCCACATTGAAAAACGGCTCGCCCGGGCGTCGGCGTTTCCAGGTTTCAATGGCCTCAGCGCCACGGCTGCCCAGTGTCGCCGTGGCCCAGGTATCCGGCAGGACGCCGCCATCCAGGAAGTAATCCGTGCCGCCGTCGGCCGTGAAAAGGATCTCGGTGATGCCGCGCTCCTGCAGGGCCTGCCGGTTCCATCGCAGGTAGTCCCGGTCGTCGCCATAGCTGCCGTATTCGTTCTCCACCTGCACGGCGACGATGGGGCCGCCGTGGCCCGCCTGCAGCGGCGCCAGCTGGGGCAGGAGCTGATCAAACCACTTCCCCACCACCGAGGTGAAGGCGGGGTCCGAGCTGCGCAGCCCCACACCGGGGATGGCAGTAACCCAAGATGGGAATCCGCCGTTGTCCCATTCGGCACAGATATACGGACCCGGGCGCACGATCACGTCCAGACCTGCCTGCTCCGCCAGCTGGATGAAATGTGCCACGTCGCGCCAACCGGAAAAGTCTGGAGCCTCACCGGGCTTGGGCTGGTGGAAGTTCCAGGCGATATAGGTGTCAAGAGTGTTGGCGCCCATCGCCGCCAGCCGGGCTATGCGGTCCTCCCACTGCGCCGGATGGACCCGGAAGTAGTGGATGGCCCCGGCCAGGATCCGGTGCTCCCTGCCATTGCGGAACAGCGCGCCCTCGCGGATGGTGAGTGCTGGTTCGGGGGCGGAGGCGGCGGCGAGGGTTGTCCCGGGAACGCCCGGCTGAAGGTGAGCGTGCGTCATGGTTACAGGGCCGTCGTACGTGCGGGCTGGCCGGCGTTGAAGTACTCCAGCAGCTCGGGAGCCAGTTCCGGCACCGTGCGCGCGGAGCCGTCGGTACGCAGCGATTCGGTGGCGAGCACGCCGGCCGCCACGGCCTGGCGGGCCGCTACCGGGCTGGTCTGAGTCATGCCTCCGTGGCGGGCGAAGTCCAGGAACTCGGCGATCAGCTTCGGATCCGCCCCGCCATGGCCGCCGTCGCCGTCGAGGATCTCCACCTTTGCATCCGGCTCGCTGAAGCCGTCCTGGGTCCGGGTCGTCCAGACGTGGATGACGTCGCCCGGGCCGTCGCCGAAGTTCTCAATCCGGCCTCTGGTGCCGATCACCGTGTAGTTCCGCCAGTAATCGGGGGTGAAATGGCACTGCTGGTAGGACGCCAGCACCCCGTTATCCAGGACCATCTGCATCATCGAGATGTCCTCCACGTCGATGACCGGGTTCAGGTCCGTCTGCTCGGTGGGTGGCCAGTTGTCCAGGCTGAACCAATCGCCCATGCGCCGGTCAGAGTTGTCCCGTCTGCTCGCTACGTCGCCGTACACCGCAAGATCACCCACCGCGGACACCCGCTTGGTGTACCCATTGGCCAGCCAATGGATCACATCGATATCATGGGCGCCCTTTTGCAGCAGCAGGCCCTTGGTGTTGGCCCGCTCGGCGTGCCAGTCCTTGAAGTAGTAGTCCCCGCCATTGCCCACGAAATGCCGGCACCAGATGGCCTTAACCTCGCCAATGGTGCCGTCGAGGATCAGCTGGCGCATCTGCGCCACGACCGGCATGTGCCGCATGTTGTGGCCGATGTAGAGCCGGGTCCCGGTCTCAAAGGCCGTCTGCAGGACCAGGTCCGCGGCCTCCAGGGTGACATCCAGCGGTTTTTCGCAGAACGTCGGGATACCGGCCCTGAGCGTCTCAACGGCCACCACGGCATGCTGGTTGTCCGGGGTCAGGACCAGGACCGCATCCAAGCCGCTGGCCAGCAGCACATCCAGGTCATCGGTGACCTTCGCCGTCGGAATCTTCGCCGCCGCGTCGGCACGGCCGCGCTTACTGGTGTCGCAGACAACGGTGACCTCGGAGCCCTGGCCCGGTTTGTGCGCGTGCTTCCACAGTCCCGCCCGCAGCCCGAATCCGACAACACCAATCTTCATATCAACTGTGTCCATTGTGTTTTGCATTCCTCTTACCTGAATCTGACTAAATCTGCTGACTGTACCTGCTGCTGAAGCGGCTGAACCTGCTGCTGCACCTGCCGCTATGCCGGCGCGGATTCGCGGGCGAACAGCTGCCACGGGAAGTCCAGTACGGCCACTTCCCGCTCCGCGCCGGTGGCCCGGTCCAGCAGCAGCCGCGCCACCCTGTCGAAGAAATCAATGGGTCCCACCGAGCTCAGCGAGGGAGTCATCCGTCCCCCCTCCCCGGTGTTGCCCACGCCGATGATGTCAATGTCCCGGCCCACCGCCAGGCCCAGCCGCTGCGCGGCGTTGACCGCGCTCATCGCCGCATAGTCCGTGGTGGCATAGATTGCGGTGGGCCGCTCCGGGCCGGAGAGCATCCGCACCGCGGCGGCGTAGGCGCTGGCGGGGGTGACATCGAAGGTCTCCAGGTAGTCCTCGCGCAGCTCCAGACCGGCACCGGCCAAGGCCTGGACATAGGCCAGGTAGCGCGACGGAGGTCCCGGCGCTGCGCTCCGGCCGGAGGTCAGGCAGCCCACCTTGCGGTGCTTTTTGAGCAGGTGCTCCATCGCCAGGACGCAGCCGGGCCCGGCGACGGAACGGATCACATCGAAGCCCTCCGGCGCCAGCGTCTCGTCGAATACCACCAGCCGGGTGCCCCGTTCCGCGAGCCTGCCCAGGCTGTCCCGGCTCTCCGGCGGCACGGCGTCGATGAAGACGGCGTCCGCGTCGTGGTTCCGCAGTACCTGGGCCCAGTCCGCGTCGGCCAGGATCATCGGCGTGATGCCCAGCGGAGCGGCGAGGCGTTGGACGGCCTCGATGACCTCCAGCGACCATGGGTCGGAGAGCATTGTCAGGGACAGCAGCACCGTATTCGTCCGGCCGGTCCGGATGGCCCGGGCCGCGGAATTCGGCTGGTAACCCAGCCGGTCAGCCGCGTCCCTGACACGCTGGACCGTGGCGGGGGAAACCCCGGCCTGTCCCTTGGCGCCGCGGCGCCCCGAGAGTACATACGAGACGGTCGCCGTCGAGACTCCCGCTTCCCCTGCCACACTCCGGATAGTAGCCCGCATTCCGATGCCCCAATCACTGCTGAAGTCCTACCTGATGGTTACTGTAGCCGCGGCGGCGGGCCCTGAGGACCAGCCACCGCGGCGGTGCCGCCGAACGCGGCGGATCACGCTACGCGCCGAACACCGGCACGTCCGCGGGCAGCGCCTTCTGGTACTCCTCGCGGATCTTGTCTCCGCCGCCGTCCTTCCAGCGCTTCACCGCATCCTTGAAGTCGGAGACCTTGGCGCGGCCGGTGATGATGTCGATGGTCTTATCCGTGATGATCTTGTTGATCTTCGCCCCCACCTTGGCGTTGGTGTCCGAGTACGAGCCGTTGGTCGGATTGCGCCAGGCGAAGTCCAGCAGCTTCTTTTCCTGCTCATAGATGTACTTGGTGTCATCCGGGAATGCCGGGTTGAACACCACGTTCTCCGGGCTGGACATGATGTTCAGGGCGCTGGCTACGCCGGGGATGTCCTTCAGCCCGGATTCGGTCATGACCGGGTTGCCGCCGCCGTCCGTCGTGTAGTCCTGGCCGGCTTCGCCGTAGTTCTTCTGCAGGTATTCGGCGCTGCCGAACGGCGCGGACAGGTAGTTCATCAGCGCCAGCAGCTCGCGGATCTTGCCCTCATCGGTCTTCTTGAAAGCCGTGAAGCCGACGGTTCCGTAGCCCATGTCATAGGTGGGCCTGATCTTTCCATCGAAACCGAAGGGAATCAGGATCTCCGTCTGGGCATCCTTGTCCAGATTGCGGTAGCGGGCGATGTTGTGGGGTCCCACGATCACCTGGGCGGCGACGGTGCCGTTGACAATCCGGTTGGAAATGTCCGTGGCATTGACGTCCGGGTAGAAGCAGCCGGCGGCAAACAGTTTGGCCGCATACTCCAGGCCCGCCTCATACTGCGGCGTTTCATAGCGGTTGGTGAGGGTGCGGTCCTTGTTGACCGCCCAGCCGTTCGGGGCACCGAGCCATTCGGTGATCATGTGCAGCATGTTGATGTAGGCCGGCTCCAGCGCGTACTTGCCCTCGTTGGGCCGGGTCAGCTCCTTCGCCTTCTGGAAGAACTCATCCGCGCTGCTCGCGGTCAGGCCGCCCACCTGTGCCCAGGTGGTCTTATTTCCGGCCAGCACCTGTCCGAAAGGGGTGCTGGGGATCGGCGCGCCCCAGATCTTGCCGTTGACGACGGCGGTCTTCCAGGAGTCCGGTTTCAGTGCGGCCAGGTTGGGGTACTCCAGCACGGCGTCGCCCGAGAGGTACTTGGTCAGGTCCTGGAATTTGGCTTCCAGCATCGGGCCGATGTTCGGGATACCCTGGTTCGGCGGTACCCACATCATGTCCGGCAGTGTGTCGCTGGCCAGGATGGTGGCGAACTTGGCCGGGTACCCATCTCCGACGTCCTCGGCGATCTGCAGGTCCAGTGTGCCGCCGAGTTTGGCGTTGAGCCGCTGCCAGAACTTGTTGTCCGCCATCGCGGGGGACATGGTCTCGAAGGTTTCCGTCAGGCCCGTGACCGTGCCCTTGAGCGGAGGCGTCTTCACCGTCTGCACCGGGCTGGGCATCGTCAGGAAACCAGCCTGCAACCCCTTGGCGTTGCCCGCGAAATCCGGTGTAATCCCGGTGAATTCCTTGTAGGTGGGCAGCTTGACGCCGGCGGATGCCGCGCCGCCGCCGATGGCACCGGAGCCGGTACCGCCGCAGCCGGCCAGCGATCCGCCCACGGCCACGGCTGTGACGGAAAGCCCCGCGAGGCCCAGGAAGTTGCGCCGGCTGACGCCGGCGTCTTTGGAAGTGCGAGTCATCGCATGTCCTTTCGGTTTATCCCTTGATGGCGCCGGTAATGACGCCCTTGTTGAAGTGCTTCTGCAGGAATGGGTAGACGAGCAGAATGGGCAGCAGCGCCACGACGACGATGGCCATCTGCATGGACTGCGGCGGCGGTGTGGAGGCGATCCCCAGCTGGTCGGCCAGACCGCCGCCTTGCACCACGTAGTTGCGCAGCACCAGCTGGACGGGGAACTTGGTCTGGTCGTTGATGTAGAGCATTGCGTTGAAGAAGGCGTTCCAGAATCCGACGGCATAGAACAGGCCGACGACGGCGACCACGGCCTTGGAGAGCGGCAGCACGATTTTCCACAGAATTTTGACGTCGCTGGCACCGTCGATCCGGGCCGCCTCGATGAGCTCCTGCGGAATGTTCATGAAGAAGGATCGCATCACCACAAAGTTGAAGGCTCCGAAGATGCCCGGCAGGATCAGGGACCACAAGGTGTCCAGCAGGCCCAGTTGCTTGACCATCAGGAACATCGGAATCAGGCCGGGGGCGAACAGCAGCGTAAAGAGCACCATCAGCAGCACGGGCCGGCCGAAGAGCACCGGACGGCTGGTGGCGTACGCCATGGTGATCGTGACGAACAGGGCCAGCACGGTCCCGACCGCCGTCACGACGGCGCTCACCCCCAGCGCCCGGAACATGAACTGTCCGCTGAAGATGGCCTGGTAGGCCTGCAGCGTCGGGTGCGTGGGCCACAGCACGTAGCCGCCCGCGGCCACCAGCTGTTGGTCATCCGCCAGGGATGTTGAAACCACCAGCAGGATCGGCAGCACGATGGAAAGCGTGATGAGTCCCAGAACGACGGCCTTGATGGCCTGGTAGAGCGGCGAGACCGGTTCCTTCCAGGCCGGACGTGTGGGATTGAAAGTCAGCCCCTTGGACTGCCTGCCGGATGACTTCCGGACCATTGTGTCTGTTGCCATGAGATGCCTCCTTGGGTGGCTGGATTCCCGGCGCAGGCCCGGAATCAGCCCGCCTTTTTCGAAAAGATTCCGGGTTCGCCCAACCTGTGCGCCACCTTATTGGCCGCGAAAATCAGGACTGCGCCAACGATGCCCTTGGCGAGGCCGGCCGCGGCGCCGATGCTCCAGCCGCCGCCCACCACGCCGGCAAAGTACGTGAAGGTATCCAGCACTTCCGAGGCCCCCGGACCCACCGCGTCGTGCTGGAGCAGGAACTGTTCAAAGCCGACGCTGAGGATGTCCCCAATGCGCAGGATGAGCAGCAGGATGATGATGGACCGCAGGCCGGGCAGCGTGATGTGCCACATCCGGCGCCAGCGCCCGGCCCCATCCGCGGCCGCGGCCTCATAGAGGGACCCATCTATGCTAGCCAGCGAGGCAAGGAAAATGATCATCGCCCAGCCGGCGTCCTTCCACACCAGCTGCACCGTGGCCAGCAGCGGGAACGTATCCGGGTTAGTCATGAAGGGAAGAGCATCCAGTCCCAGGTGCCGCAGCTCGTTATTGACCAGCCCCGCCCCGCCCAGCACTTGCTGGAACAGCGCAATAACCAGGACCCAGGAAAGGAAGTGCGGCAGGTAGACAATGCTCTGGAACCACCGGCGGATCCTGGAGCTCATGAGTGAATCCACAACCAGCGCCAATCCCAGCGGGACCGGGAAGAAAAGCACCAGCTGCCAGAGCGCCAGCACCAGGGTGTTTCGCAGCGCCACCCAGAAGTCCGGGTTGAAATAGAGATCCACGAAGTTCTGAAAACCGACCCAGTCGCTGTCTCCGATGCCCAGGAATGGCTGGTAGTCCTGAAAGGCAATGACATTGCCAAGAATAGGGATGTAGAAGAAGAGCAACAGGAAGAGCACACCCGGCACCATCATCAACAGCATCTGCCGGTCGCGCTTCCACCGCACCCTGAAACTTTGTCCGGCGAAACTCTGTCCAGCCACCGCCGACGCTTTCTTCTTCCCGCCCCGGAATTTACCCGGTCCGGTCGAAGCCGCGGCGCGTTCGGGCGCCGGCGCCGGCGGCACCTCACTCGTTGTCGAGCTCATGGTCTCTCCTCTTACCTTTGGGCTGCGGCGAGGGATACATGATGTGACCTGCACCTCGTTAACCGTTTAACAAACCTAGAGGATGAATTCCAAATATGCAAGAAACTGATCGAATACAGATGTAACAAGCATCTTTCGTCACGTTGACGGCGACATCGGGCCATGGCCGGGCTACCATAAAGCGGAAGACGGCGGAATTCATCGATCCGCTCCCCGCCACCGCCACCAGCCGAACGGAGGATCCATGGCGCAGTGCTGCAGCCCGCAGGGCCGCGACGAGCCTCCCGTGGTGGCCGGCCATGTCGCCGCCGGCCCGGAGAGCCAACGCGGCGGGGCCGGCAGCGGAAGGCCGCCGACCGCCCTCGTCCATCAGGACGTCAGGATTCCGGGCGACACCTTCGCGATGGGGGATCCGTTCGGGGAGGGTTACGCCGGCGACGGTGAAACGCCGTCCACCAGGTCAGTCTGGAGTCCTTCCGGATCGACTCCGCCGCGGTCAGCAATGCCCAGTTCGCGGCCTTTGTCGAGTCGACCGGATACCGGACCGAGTCGGAAATCTACGGCACGACCGCCGTTTTCCATCTCACGGTCCGCGCTGATCCGCAGGACATCCTCGGCGCGGTGGCCGATGTCCCGTGGTGGCTGAACGTGTGTGGCCGGACAAAACTGGACAAACCGAACGAAGGAAAGGTGGCCATTCCCCATGACGCGGCCCAATGTCATCCTGATCTGCGCCGACGAATGGCGCGGCGACTGCCTTTCCGGCGCCGGCCACCCCTACCTCCAAACCCCGCACCTGGACGAACTGGCCCGCAAGGGCTCGCGGTTTGAGCACGCGTATTCCGCCACACCCACCTGCGTGCCGGCCCGCGTTGCCCTCTTCACCGGCCAGTCGCAGGAACGGCACGGACGGGTCGGCTACCAGGAGGGAGTTCCCTTCGACGTTGCGCACCCGGTGACGCTCCAGGGCGAGTTCCGCAAGGCGGGCTACCAGACCCAGGCGATCGGCAAGATGCATGTCTTCCCGGAGCGGAGTCGAATCGGCTTCGATGACATCATCCTGCACGATGGTTTCCTGCACTTCGCCCGTCAGCAGCACCGGCTCAATTTCAGGTTCTTCGACGACTACGTCCCCTGGCTGCGCCGGCAGCCGGGCGTGGACCCGGAGGAGGAATACTTCGACCACGGGGTCAATTGCAATTCCACGGTGGCCCGTCCCTGGGACAAGGCCGAGCGCTTGCACCCGACCAGCTGGGCCGGCAGCCAGGCTGTTGACTGGCTGTACCGCCGGGATCCGACCAGGCCATTCTTCCTGTACCTGTCCTTCCATCGGCCGCACCCGCCCTACGATCCGCCGGCGTGGGCCTTCGAACAGTATCTGGACCTGCCCGCATTCCGACGCCGGTTGGGCAATTGGGAGCACCATTTCGATGCCGTCCGGACCGACGGGCTGCACCAGGCCGCGTTCGGCACCCTGTCCGAGGCTGTGACGCACCGCGCGAGGGCCGGCTACTACGGGCTCATGGCCCACGTCGACCTTCAGATCATGAGGCTGCAGGAGGCTCTGTCCGACTTTGGGCTCGCCGACGACACTGTCATCGCATTTACCAGCGATCATGGCGAGATGATGGGCGACCACGACTTCTACCGCAAGGCCGTCGGCTATGAGGGCTCGGCCCGGATTCCGTTCATCCTTGCCCCCGCGCCGTCCGACGCGAAGGCGGCCCGGCAGATCGTCGTCGACCAGGTGGTGGAGTTGCGGGACGTGATGCCCACACTGCTGGATCTTGCCGGCATCCCGGTCCCGCCGGAGTGCGACGGCATATCCCTGGTTCCGTTGCTGCACGGCGAAGCCGGTGTTCCGGTCCGGGACTGGCTGCACGGCGAGCATGTCTATTTCGGACAGTCCCTGCAGTGGGTCACCGATGGTCATGTGAAGTACCTGTGGGCCTCGGGCTGGGGCACCGAAGAGCTGTTCGATCTGGATGCGGATCCCGGTGAGCTGGACAATCTGGCGGATGATTCGGCGCACGCCGAGCTGCTGGCATTGTGGAAGTCCCGGCTGATCCGGGACCTGACCGGCCGGGAGGAGGGCTTCATCGAGGACGGGCGGCTGGTCGCGGGGAAGGCCGTGACCTCCATCCTCCGGCACACGCGCGAACGGTTGGCAGGCGCCGAAGCCCATCTGCCCCGCAGATAACGCACGAAAACCGCGCTTTGCCGGCTCTTATCTGCGGGGCAGTTGGACCCGGGTGGCGTCCTGGTCCTGGTCCGCCGGTTCGACGACGAGCACCGTCGCGTCGTCGGCCACCTCGCCGATGGCCCGCTGATGGGCGCGGAGCCGGTGCATCAGTTCCAGCGCACCGACGGGCGTCGAGACGGCCTCCAGGAATTCTCCGGCATCGCTCATCAGGCCAAGATCGACGGCGCGCCAGGCGCCGTCCGAGGCCATCACCATCAGTTCGGGCCGGGGCAGCTGGACGACGTACGCGTGGTCAGCCGCCGCCGGCTCGCGGCGTGCCACCCAGAGCCCGTCCGCGGTGTTGCGTCGTTCCCGGTCCGCGATCTGCCGCGCCCGGACGCCGACCGGATCCGGGCCGGTAGTCGGCACGGCAGCGTGGATGCGGGAATCAGCCAGCTCGCTGAAGACGTGCTCTATACCGCCCCCGGCCAGCCGTACCGCCACGTGGCAGTCGGCCAGGCTGAGCACTTCCACGCCGCCGTCGTTCAAATGGGCTACGGAAACGGCGGCGCTGGGAAAGCGCACGCGTTCCTCCCCCACTGACCGCCGGCCGCCGTCGTCGACCTTTTGCAGCGCCGCCGCCAACAGAGCCCGGACGCCGGACTCCGACATCGGGGCCGCTGGCTCGGATTCCGCCACCACCTCGGCCAAGGCAACGGAGAGCGTCTGCGCCAGCCAGGAGGGATCGGAGGCTCCGGGCAGGCCGAGCGGTTCCAGCAGGGAGGTGGCACCGTCGATCACCCAGGCGGCCGGGCCGGCAAACCCGCAGGTATCCTCCATCACGTGCGCGTCCCCCTCGGACTGCACGCGGGCGCGGATCTTCCAATTCAGGGATTCGGGGGCCATCGCTCCACCCTAATCTCAACCAGGTAGCAGTTATCGCATCCAAATCGCGTTTTGAGTGCGATAACTGCTACTTAGTTGGGCTAGGCTTCGACGCCGAGGGTTTTGAGGATCAATTCGCGAACCCGCCCCGCGTCGGCCTGCCCCTTGGTGACCTTCATGACGCCGCCGACAATGGCGCCCACGGCTTGGATTTTGCCGGCGCGGATCTTGTCAGCCACCTCCGGCTGCGCGGCCAGAGCCGTGTCGATGGCACTCTGCAGCGCGCCGTCGTCGGACACCACGGCCAAACCGCGCGTCTGAACCACATCCGCGGGCGTTCCCTCGCCGGCCAGCACACCGTCCAGGACCTCGCGGGCCAGCTTGTCATTGATCGCGCCGGAGCGGATCAGGGCGTCAAGTTCGACGACGACGGCCGGCGTCACGCCGAGCGCCACCGGATCGACGTCGGCCAGCTTGGCACGGCGCGCGATCTCCCCCATCCACCATTTGCGGGCGACGGCGGCGGAGGCACCGGCGGCGACGGTTTCCTCGATTTCATCCATGACGCCGGCATTGACCACATCGCGGAATTCCAAATCCGTGTAGCCCCAGTCCGCCTGCAGGCGCTTGCGGCGCTCCGCGGGCGGTTCGGGCAGTTCGGCCCGCAGGGACTCCACCCATTCAGGTGTGGCCAGGATCGGCAGCAGATCCGGCTCCGGAAAGTAGCGGTAGTCATCCGCGTCCGATTTGGGCCGCCCGGAGGTGGTGGACTTGGTGTCCTCGTGCCAGTGCCGGGTCTCCTGCACAATGGTGTTGCCGGAATCCAGGACGGCCGCGTGGCGCTGGATTTCGAAACGGACGGCGTTTTCCACCGCACGCAGCGAATTCACGTTCTTCGTCTCGGACCGGGTACCGAACTTTTCCTGACCGTACGGTCGCAGCGACACGTTGGCGTCGCAGCGGACGTTGCCGCGCTCCATCTTCGCATCCGACACGCCGAGGTTCTTCACGATCTCCCGCACCGCGGCCACATAGGCCTTGGCAAGTTCCGGCGCCCGGGACCCGGCACCTTCGATAGGCTTGGTGACAATTTCCACCAGCGGAACGCCGGCACGGTTGTAATCCACCAACGAGAAATCGGCGCCCTGAATGCGTCCGGTGGCCCCGCCCATGTGGGTGAGCTTGCCGGCGTCCTCCTCCATGTGCGCCCGCTCAATCTCCACGCGGAAGATGCTGCCGTCGGAGAGCTCCACGTCCAGGTGCCCGTCGTACGCAATCGGGTCATCGTACTGGGAGGTCTGGAAGTTCTTCGGAGTGTCAGGGTAGAAGTAGTGCTTGCGGGCGAAGGTGCAGGATTCGGCGATCTTGCAGTTCAGTGCCAGGCCGATCTTGATCGAGGACTCCACGGCCTTCCTGTTGACCACGGGCAGGACGCCGGGCAGGCCCAGATCCACCTCGTTGACGTTGGTGTTCGGCTCATCACCGAAGACGTTAGGGGCGGAGGAGAACATTTTGGTGGCGGTGTTCAGTTCAACGTGGACCTCAAAGCCCAGGACCGGGTCAAACTTCTCCATCGCGACGTCAAAGCTCAGGGTTGCGTCGGTCATTATTTTGCCTCCATGGTCTGTGTCGCGACCAGCTCGGGCGCCATATTCAGGATCGGGCCGCCCCAGCGTTCTTCCAGCAGCCCTTCGAGCACGGCACCCACGCGGTAGAGCCGGGCATCCTCGCGGGCCGGGGCCAGCAGCTGGATCCCCACCGGCAGCCCGTCCTCGTCGGCCAGTCCGCCAGGAATGGACAGTCCCGGAACACCGGCCATGTTGGCGGGGATGGTTGCCACGTCGTTGAGGTACATGGCCAGCGGATCGTCCAGTTTCTCACCCAATCTGAAGGCGGTGGTGGGGGACGTCGGGGAAATTAGCACGTCGGCCTGCGTAAAGGCCGCGTCAAAATCGCGCTGAATCAGGGTGCGGACCTTCTGCGCGGAGCCGTAGTACGCGTCGTAGTAGCCAGCGCTGAGCGCGTAGGTACCCAGAATAATCCGACGCTTGACCTCGTCACCGAAACCGGCGGCGCGGGTGGACGCCATCACGCGTTCGATCGTCATGGGCCCTTCCTTGGGCAGCGTGCGCAAGCCGAACCGGACGCCGTCGAACTTCGCCAGATTGGAGGACACCTCGGACGGCATGATCAGGTAATAGGCACCGAGCGCGTAGACGAAGTTGGGGCAGGACACCTCGACGATTTCCGCGCCGGCGTCGCGGAGCAGGTCCAGCGACTCGTTGAACCGCGCCAGCACGCCGGCTTGGTAGCCCTCGCCGCCAAGTTCCTTGACCACACCGATCCGCAGGCCCTGCACATTGCCGGTCCGCGCGGCCGCCACCAGGCCGGTGGACGGGTCCGTCAGCGAGGTGGAGTCGTGCGGGTCGTGGCCGCCGATCAGTTCGTGCAGCAGCGCGGCATCCAGCACCGTCCGGGAAACCGGACCGATCTGATCCAGCGATGACGCCATCGCTATGGCCCCATAACGCGACACGCCGCCGTAGGTCGGTTTCACGCCCACCGTCCCGGTGACCGCACCGGGCTGGCGGATGGAACCTCCGGTATCCGTCCCGAGTGCCAGCGGAGCTTCAAAAGCGGCGACGGCGGCCGCTGAGCCGCCGCCGGAACCGCCGGGAATGCGGTCCAGGTCCCAGGGGTTGCGGGTGGGTCCGTACGCCGAATGCTCTGTGGAGGAGCCCATCGCGAACTCATCCAGATTGGTCTTGCCCAAAATCGGCATCCGTGCGGTGCGCAGCTTCTTGACCACCGTCGCGTCGTAGGGGCTGTGCCAGCCCTGCAAAATCCGGGACCCGGCCGTCGTCGGCTGCCCGACGGTTACGATCAGGTCCTTGACCGCGATTGGCACACCGGCCATTTCGTGCAGATCCTCGGCGTCTGCGCCGCCCCTGGCCCGGCGGCCGTCCACGTCGGCGGCGACCGCGAGCGCCTCATCGGTGTTGACGTGCAGGAAGGCGTGCACGCCGCGGTCAGCATCGCCGTCGACGGCGGCAATCCGGTCCAGGTGCGCCTGCGTCACTTCGACGGCGGAGACGTCCTTGGCCGCCAGCATGGCGGCCAAGGTGGCCGCCGAGTGCTTAATCAGTTCCGTCATTAGTCCTCCTCCAGAATCGCGGGTACGCGGAAACGGCCGCCGCGTGCGTCCGGGGCGCCGGCGAGCGCTTCCTCGGCGGTCAGCACGTGGCCGACGACGTCCTCACGGAGCACATTCGTGAGCGGAATCGGGTGCGACGTTGCGGGAACATCTGCTCCCGCCACCTCGCTGACGGATTTCACCGAATCGACGATGACGGCCAATTCGCCAGCCATCCGGTCCAGTTCGTCAGCACTCATCTCGATGTGAGCCAGTTGCGCCAGATGCGCCACGTCGTCACGATTGATCGCAGCCATGGATCTCCCCTGCAGAAGTTGTTGTTTCCCGTCCAGTCTACTGTGCGGCAGCGGGCCATTTAGGGCTGGGACTCTGCAGCGTCGAAGAGGGAACCGTCACCGGGTTTTACCGGCGAAGGCATCTTTGACTCGAAACGGGACATTCTCCGCAGCGGCCGTCCCCGGATTGGTCTTGACGGCGCTCTATAAATACCCGGCGGCAAAAGGGTGTGTGAATTGCTGTGTCAAACAACGGGTCGAAATCAAATCAGCTTCACATTGGCAAAATGGATTCAGCATTGACAAGATAATCATTACCGGCACAAAGCAGCGTGCATAACCAACGTACATAAATTAGGGGTAGAACATGGCGTTACCGCAGCAGTCGTACTCGTCCGAAAAGACCGCACCATTGTGGGCACCGTTGTACGGAGCGTCGCTCCCGGATGCGGTGAAGCGTTTTTGGAAAAAGTACGTCGTATTCTCGGGCCGCGCCAGCCGAAGCGAGTACTGGTGGTGGGCTCTGGTTTCGGCCGTCGTCGTCCTGGTACTCGAGATCATCGGCGCGGCCGCCGGCGGCGCCGGAGCAACTGTCGCCGCCGATGGTACGTCCGTTCCCGGTCCGGGATTCGGCGTTGCCGCGGCCATCATTGGACTCTGGGGAGTTGCCACGATCATTCCGGGACTGGCCCTGCTGTCCCGGCGCCTGCATGACGGAAACTTCAGCGCGTGGTTCATCCTCCTCGGGCTCGTCCCCTTCCTGGGGGCAATCGCCCTTTTGGTCATGACGCTCATGCCGTCGAATCCGCAGGGACGGCGCTTCGACGGACCGGTTGCGGTTCAGCAGGGCTCCGGCTACCAGGCATAGCGGCTGCGGTGAAGAGCCGCCCGATTCTCAAACCGCGTAGATTAGTGGGTATGCCTACCCACGAAACGCCAGTACCCCTTGACGCCTCACCCGCAGACCGCATCGGCGCCGCCGTCGACCTCTACGGACAAGGCAACGTGGTCAAGCGCGCGCTCGCGCTGCTTGCCGGCGAGGACGAGACGAAGGAATTCCTGCTCTTCGCCGGCGGGGCGCATGCCAACGGCATCATCAACGGCGCCCCGGCGCTCTACTGGCCGGAGCTGTGGGGCGCGCGCGTCTTTATGTACCTGTGGGATGAGTCCGCCGCTGCCCCGATCCGGGCCGGGCTGGGCAATCAGGCGTGGCGGGTACGGGAAATGTGCGCCAAGGTCACGGCCTTGCGGGGGCTCCCGTTTACCGAAGAACTCCAGGCACTGCTGGCCGACGACGTGCCCCGGGTCCGGGCCGCCGGTGCCCGCGCGCTGGCCCAGGTGGGCGGGGAAGGGCATTCCGGAGCCATCAAAGCACTGTTAATGGACTCCGACATGGATGTGCGTCGTCAGGCCGGCGCCGCACTGAAGCGGTTGGCCGACCGTTTCGCAGCCGGCACTACAGCTCCAGGCGGTACACCAGCAGTTTGATCTTCGTTTCAGGAACCAGCCAGTCGCGTTCGGGCACGCGGCGGAACCCGGTGGATTCGTACAGGGCGTGAGCGCTGTGCCAGTCCCGTCCGGTGGTCAGGCTGACGGCGCTGACACCGTCGAGTTCCCTGGCATGGGCCACGATCGCCTGCACCAGCGCGCGGCCGATCCCGCCGCGCTGGACGGCGGGATCCACCACCAGCATGCGGAATTCCAGCTCGTCCTGGCGGGCTATGTCCGCGAATTTGTCCCCGGCCCGCGCCAGCGTGACCGACCCGGCAATTACGCCGTCGCGCTCTGCCACCCAGATCGGCGCAAATGCGGCCCGATCTGAAACCTGCTGGATCTGCCGCATGTACGGATGCTCAGCGTCGTCAAAATACCCCGCTGCCAGGTAGGAATCCCGAGTGATGCGGGCTATTTCGGTATAATCGGTGGGTGCTGCGGGCCGCACGGTGATCGTGGCGCTCATGGGCTGCGTGGTGTTCCTATCGAGGCGGGACGAAAGCCGCGGCGGATGCCGCCTATCTATTCTGCCCTACCACCGCGCTGCCGACGCCGGGTCCCGGTGGTTCTGCGCTACCACCGGGGCGGCGCGGATCCATAACCGCGGGCCGGAACATCCCAGCGGACCGGAACACCGGCAACCTCCATCGGCATCGGCAGCCGCAGTCCCGCTCCCCAAACGGTCTGCTCCGGCGCGGCCGCCTGGTCTGCGGCGGACGGGACGTCTGAAGGTCCGGTCCCCATCAGCCCGACTGCACCGATTCCTTCGGAAGTGCCAACAAGTTCGACGGCGGTGCGGGCCAGCGACGCACGGACGGCGGTCACCTCCCCGCCTCGCCGCCGGGTCCAAGCCAGCACGGTGGCGGCCGCCAGCAGATAGCCGGTGGCGTGGTCCAAAGCCTGGACTGGCAAGGGCCGCGGAGCCGGCGAACCGTAGTTGCGCATGCCGGCGTCGGCAATCCCGCAGCTCATCTGCACCAGCGAATCGAAGCCGCGGCGGCCGGCCCACGGTCCGGTCCAGCCATAGGCATCCAGGGCGGCAGTGACAAGACCCGGGTAGTCCGTTGCCAGCACCGAGGGCCCCAACCCCAGTCGATTCAGGGCGCCTGGCCGGTACCCGTGCACGAGGATGTCGGCCTCAGCCAGGAGTGTCTTGAACCGCAGCAGACCGTCGGGCTTCTTCAGATCCAGCCGCGCGCAGTTCTTTCCCACCGTCATTTCCGGTTCCAGCGCCGGTTCGAACCAGTCCAACGGGTCGATCCGGAGCACCTGCGCTCCATATCCAGCCAGGAACCTGGTCGTCACCGGCCCGGCCAGCACCCGGGTCAGATCCAGCACCTTGACGCCGTCCAGCGGCCTTTCCGGCGTGCCCGCGTCCCGCAGTGCAGCCCGTCCCAGCCGGTCCCAGTGGATCAGCGGCTCCGCTATCACCGCGGCGCCCTGCGGATGCATCGCCCAATCCGCGACGCTGCGCATTTGCGCCGCACAGCCACCGGCTGCCAGCACCGCGTGCTCCAGGTCCGCAGCCCGCCAATGTTCGACGGCGGCGGCGACCGTTGCGCGTGACGGTCCGGCTCCCGGGTGAGCCGGCTCCGGAACGGCCCGCGCTCCCGAAGGTTCCGGCGGGGCGGCCATGCCAAGCACCGAAAGCGCCGCAGCGCGGTGGTGCGGTGCGTTGGTGTGCAGCCTGATCCAGCCGTCCAGGGTCCGATAATCCCCGGCCAAGGAATCCCAGGCCGACGGAAGTTCCCACCCCACCGGACGGAAGGACTGGCCGAACCACAGCGAGGCCAGTCCCCGATCCACCCGGACCTGCGGCCGCGGCACGCCGAACGTTTCAACGAGCCCGGCCACCGCCGCCCCCGCAGCTGCCACCGAGGCTGCCGCCAGATCCGTGACCGCGAAGGCGGACGGCAACGTCCTGCTGCCATGGAACAGGACCCCGTCGTCGCCGTCCGCGGCGCCGCCAAGGCCCTGCCAGATCCTCTGCAGCAGCTGTTCTGCGGTCATGTCACGAGACTACGCCCCCAGCAGACCTACAGGGCAGAACGAGACCTCAACGGGTCCCGTACTCCCAACTAGGTAGCAGCAGGTGCAGTCAAAACGCGTTTTGAGCGCATCTGCTGCTACCTAGTGTAGTGTCTCAGTTTTGTTTTGTGGCTTGGAGGGCTACGCGTCCGCGGCGGACTTTTTCGATGATGGAGTCGGCGGTCGCTGTCCAAATCAGCGGCGTGGGGTTCTCGTTGTTGACGCGGATGTAGGCTTCGATTTTCTCGATTAAATCCGGCACCGAGTGGAAGACCCCGCGGCGCAGTGCCCTCTCCGTGAGGTCCCTGAACCAGCGCTCCACCAGGTTCAGCCAGGAGGAGGAGGTTGGGGTGAAATGCAGGTGAAACCGCGGGTTCTTCTCCAGCCACGCTTTCACGTTCGAATGCTTATGGGTCGCATAGTTGTCCACTATGAGGTGGATTTGAAGGCCCTTGGGGACCTCCTTCTCGATGGTTTTTAGAAACCCCAGGAATTCATCGTGCCGGTGCTTGGGCACGCAGGATCCCAGGACCTTTCCCGTGGCGACCTCCAAGGCCGCGAAGAGCGTGGTGGTTCCGTTGCGCTTGTAGTCATGCGTTACGGTCTCGGCCCGACCCCTGACCATCGGCAGGGACGGTTGGGAACGGTCAAGAGCCTGGATCGAGGTCTTCTCATCCATGCAGAAAACCATCGCGTTCTCCGGCGGATTCAGGTACAGCCCGCACACATCAATGAGCTTCTCGTCAAAGTTCGGATCGGTGGAGAGCTTGAACGTCTTGATCAGGTGCGGCTTCAGCCCACGTGCCGCCCAAATCCGCTGCACCTGCGCCGGAGACACACCGACACGTGCCGCCATGGACCGCACCGACCAATGCGTCGCACCCTCCGGTTTGGAAAACCGCGTCAATTCAACGATTTCGGCGATCTTCGACTCCGGGATCGCCGGCTTGCGCCCCCGCCCCTCCTTGACCTTGCCGAACTCCTTCAGCCCTTCCCCTACGAACCGGGCACGCCAAGCCCGCACCGTCGCCGGGCTTACACCCACCACCCGGGAGATCCACTCGTTAGCCAGGCCCTCGGCAGCCATCAGGAGAACCTGCGCCCGCTGCACCTCGCGATGTGAAGCAAGCCGAGACTTGGACAGGGCCTCCAAGACCTCGTGCTGGGCGTCGGTGAGGGTCAATGCGGGAGCTGGATTCGACATGTTCCCAGCTTAATCCACAAGTCATAAACTATTTTGGAGACACACCACTAGTTGGGTGGCGGTGCGGCTCATTGTCCCCGGCTATTCCGGCGGGGTGTAGGTTCCGGCCAGCACCGGAACCGACGCCGCCGTCCACGCGGACAGCGTCTCGCTCGAGGACGGAAGACCGTTCAGGGCAGAGCTCAGCTGCGGTCGCCGCACCCAGGCGCCTGCCTCTTCTGCAATCAACGCTCCGGCGGCAAAATCGTGCTCGAAAAGTCCGTATTCCAGGTAAGCGTCCAGCCCGCCGTCGGCGACGGCGCACAGCTCCAGAGCGGCGGATCCGAGCCGCCGGAAGTCATTGAACCCCTGCATCCTCCCGGCCAGCTCCGATGCGAGCCGGCTTTGGATCGTCCGGTCGTAGGTCAGTGAGGTGGCGAGTAGATTTCCGTTCCGCGCCGCCAGCGGTCCGTCCAGCCGGCGCACCCGCGCAACCCCGTCCGGGCCTCGATCCGACAGCCACGCGCCTCCGCCGCGGCTCGCATAGTAGGTCCGGCCCAACGCTGGTGCGGCGACGACGCCGGCCAGCCAGCCGCCGTCGGGCCCTGTTACGGCCACCGAGGTGCAGTAGTAGGCGATATTGCGGATGAAATTCATGGTGCCGTCGAGTGGATCCACGGACCAGCGATAGCCGGAGGCGCTGGCGGAAACGGCCGGCGCCAATTCCTCCCCGGTTATGGTGTCATGCGGGCGCGCGGCCGAGATGGCGCTTCGCACCGCGCGTTCCGCCGCCAGATCAAAGGCGGTGACCCAGTCCGCGTCCGAGGTTTTAGCCGTGGCGGCAAAGGCAGACGGGTCCCGGCCAGCCAGCACAGCGGCCCCAGCGGCGGCGGCGTCCCGCGCCACCGCCAACAGTTCTTCGAGCAGTTCCGCGCTCATATAGTTCCCTCCGTCAGTAGCTTCACAAATCCATCCTCATCCAGCACCGTCAGGCCCAGTTGTTCGGCCTTGTCCAGCTTGGTGCCCGCGTTCTCCCCCGCCACCACGTAGCTGGTGTTCTTCGAAACGGAACCGGAAGCCGTCCCGCCCCGGGTAATGATGGCCTCTTTCGCCTCGTCCCGGCTGAAGTTCGGCAGCGACCCGGTGACCACAATGGTCAGACCGGCCAGGGTGCGCGGCATGGTCTCGTCCACCTCGTCCGCCATCCGCACCCCGGAAGCGGCCCAGCTGTCCACGATCTCCCGCTGCCAGTCCACGGTGAACCACTCCGTTAGTGCCTCGGCAATAACAGGCCCGACGCCGTCCACCTGCGCCAGCTCCGGCACCGAGGCCGCACGGATGGCATCCATGGAGCCGAACGCCGTGGCGAGCGCGCGCGCGGCCCGCGGCCCCACGTGCCGGATGGACAGTGCCACCAATACCCGCCAGAGCGGCTGGCTTTTCGCCTTCTCCAATTCGCGGAACAGCTTCTCCGTGTTTGCCGCCGGGACCGACGGTTTCTTCGCCGTCGCCTTGGTATAGAAGTAGGGCACCAGCTCGCTTTCGCCGGTCGGCACCCCCTTCGCTTTCTTCTCCCGTCGGACCATCACCTCGGACAGGTCCTGGGCTGTGAGGTTGAAAATGTCTGCCTCGGTGGTCAGCGGCGGGGTGTCCGGTGCGGCCGGGCGGGTCAGCGCCAGCGCCGCTTCATCTCCGAGCGCCTCGATATCGAAGGCGCCGCGGCCTGCCAAGTGCGCCACGCGCTGAGTCAGCTGCGCCGGGCAGGATTTCGCGTTGGGACAGCGCAGGTCGACGTCGCCATCCTTGGCCGGGGCCAGCGCCGTGCCGCAGGACGGGCAATGGCTGGGCATCACAAAAGCACGTTCCGAACCGTCACGGAGCGCGACGACGGGACCGACAATTTCCGGGATCACGTCCCCCGCCTTGCGCAGCACCACCGTGTCCCCGATTAGCACACCCTTGGCCTGGACCACGTCCTGATTGTGCAGCGTTGCCATCGTGACCGTCGAACCCGCCACCAGCACGGGCTCCATCACCCCGTAGGGTGTGACGCGTCCCGTACGGCCAACGTTGACGGCGATGTCCAGCAGCTTGGTATTGACCTCTTCCGGCGGATACTTGTAGGCCACCGACCAGCGCGGCACCCGCGAGGTGTAGCCCAGCGCGCGCTGCGTGGCAAAGTCATCCACCTTGACCACAATGCCGTCGATTTCGTGCACCAGGTCATGGCGGTGCTCACCGAAGTGCGTAATGAACTCCAGCACCTCGTCCTCGCTGTCCAGCACCTTGAAATACGGGCTGGTGGGCAGCCCCCAGGACTTCAGCAGCTCGTAGCTCTCAGACTGGCTCGCCGCGTCCAGCCCGGACCGGGCGCCGATCCCGTGCACGTACATGCTCAGCGGACGCTTCGCTGTTTCCGCCGGATCCTTCTGCCGCAGGGAGCCTGCGGCGGCGTTGCGCGGGTTGGCAAACGGCGCCTTCCCCGCGGCCACCATCGTCTCGTTTAGCGCAGTGAAATTCTTCGAGGCAATAAAAACCTCACCGCGGATCTCCACCTCCGCCGGCAGCTTCTGGCCCTTGAGCCGCTGGGGAATGTCCTTGATCGTTGCCACATTGTGGGTAATATCCTCACCCGTGGTGCCGTCCCCGCGCGTCGCTGCACGGACCAGTTTCCCGTCCCGGTACAACAGGTTCACGGCCAGCCCGTCGATCTTCAGCTCGGTCAGCCATTTCAGCGGCGCCTGCGCACCCAGTTTGGCCACGGATCCTTCCGCGCGCCGCAGCCACGCCTGCAGCTCCTCCACCGAAAAGACGTCTTCCAGACTGTACATCCGGGCCAGATGTTCGACGGCGGCGAAGGCTGCGGACACGTCGCCCCCCACCTCCTGGGTGGGCGAGTCATTGCTGATCAACTCAGGATGGAGCGCTTCGATTTCCTCGAGTCGCCTGTACAGCGCGTCGAACTCCGCGTCCGAAACCAGCGGCGCGTCGTCGTTGTAATACGCAAAACGGTACGAGCGCACCTTATCGGCCAGCGCCTCGTAGTCCTCGCGCAGCGACTCGGACGGAATGACGCGCCCGGCGGACCCGGGAATGGCATCGACAATATCCTTGGCTTTACTCACTGTTCTATCTTGCCCTATGGCACAGACACAGGCGCAGAGTGGAGATTCGGCCAGTCCTTCGGCCGAGGCCGCCGGATGTCCCGCGGGAGAACGGCGAGCCGGGCAGCACCCGGCGGTAGACCGCGTGCGAAGGCTTCCACGAGGTTGGACGGAGGCTGGAACACGTTCCAGAACACGGCCAGCCGACCATCGCGCTGCGGCGGCCGAACCCGGCCATCCTCACATCGACGTCCACGCCGAGCACCCGGCAGCCCGCCGTCTGGAAGGTTCGGGCGGACACACCGGTCCAATGCCGACGTCGAGCACATCGCGCCCGGGACTGGCGGCGACGATCCGCTCCACCATGGCTTGCGGGTAGCGGGACCGCGTCCGGTCGTAGCGTGCGGGATCAGAGCCGAACGACTCGGCAATCTGTCGGGAGTGATGGGACTCTCTGGCCGAGAAATGCGCCCAAATATCGGCGACTGCAATCTGGCGCAGGTCCTCGGCATGATCTACATGAGCTGTTGACGGGTCGAGCCCGGAGCCGTCAAAGATCCTGTTGATGTACTCGATCAGCTCCTCTAACGTGCCCTTGCTCTTCTCCCGGGTGGCGCGCCCTTACGGACTCGGGGTCAGAGGGTAAACGTGCACACGTCCAGGACCGTCGTGGTACTCGATGTCGATATGAATATTTGGGCGCGAAATGCGTCACCGTGGATCAGGAACCGGACGTTTGGGGCGTTCGGGCACCACCGTCACTGGGCAGCGGTATTGAGGACAGCCCTTGCATCGACGATGATCACAGTGACGTTGTCCCGGCCGCCGGAGCGCAGAGCGGACTGAACCAGTGAATCAACAGCATCCTGGGGACCTGCCGTGGTGCTCAGTATCCGGTGGATCTGGTTATCAGTCAGTTCTGCGTTCAGTCCGTCGGAGCAGACCATGTAACGGTCGCCCTCTTCGACGGGGACCAGCCAGTAATCGGCCTGCGCATCGTCTCCCGTTCCCACGGCACGGGTGACAACATTACGGCGTGGATGGACCAGCGCCTCAGCAGGAGTGATGAACCCTGCGTCCACCATTTCCTGGACCTCCGAATGGTCCACAGTCACCTGTTCAAATTTGCCCTGGCTGAGCCGATATGTCCGCGAGTCCCCGACATTGAAAACCAGCCAGTACGGAACGCCGCGCTCCTCCACCAGCACCACACCGGAGACGGTGGTCCCGGCCCGCGAATTCGTCAGCTCACGGATGCGGGCGTCGGCCTGCTGCAAGGCCAGTTGGAGATCTGCCGCCGTCGCATCCCGCGAACCGGCTGCCAGCGCGGCGCATTGTCTCAGCGCGCTAACGCATTCCCGGCTTGCCACCTCTCCCGCTTCGTGGCCGCCCATGCCGTCTGCCACCGCAAAGACCGGGTCGGCCGCGAGAAGGGAATCCTCGTTCAGCTCCCGCCGGAGCCCCCGGTCCGTGCCGTATCCGCAGCTGAGCCGGATGGTCGGCGCGGGATCCGACGGCATAGGGGAAAGACTGCCCTGATGAGCGTTCATGCGCGTCCTCTCAAGAAACCGCGGCCGCCATTCCTGCGCAATGTCAGAGGTGTTGTGGACATAGAACAGGACGGATCTGCCACGGCTGGGAGCTGATCAATCATTTCCCCATCGTAACCGGCGGCCATGCCGGCCATCAGGGTCGGACCGCCCAGATCCACGGTGCGGCTGTCATAGAGGCTGGTTGCGCTGCCACAGCGAAGATATCCGGTGGCACCTGCCGGTCCCCGGACGCCGGGCTTTCGTCAGTCGGGCATTCGTCAGTCGGGCATTCGTCAGTCGGGCGTCCGTCAGTCGTGGTCCGGCGCCCAGGCGTCCGTCAGTCGACGACAAGTCCCTCGCCGCGCCCGCGCGCCAGCACCACCGGGTGGATCGCCCCGAAGCCGCGGACCTGCTGGACCTCCTGGGGAATCAACACAAAACGGTCGTCCGCATTCAGCGCCGCAGCCGTGCTCGAGTCGATCAGCACCGTGCCCGGCTCCGCCAGGGCCGTCAACCGCGCAGCCAGATTCACCGTTGGCCCGTAGATGTCCCCCAGCCGGGAGAGCACCCGGCCCCAGACCATCGAGACACGGGCCTCCGGCAGGAAATCGTCAGCCGCCATGGCCTCAGCCAAGGCGAGCGAGATCTCCGCCCCCGCCACCGGGGTCTCACAATTGAAAAGTACTTCGTCGCCGATGGTCTTGACCAGGCGGCCACCGCCCACGGAAATGATTTCCGCGCACTTGTTCTCAAAGCGCTGCACCAGCTTGGCCAGCGTCTTCTCGTTCATCCGGCGGGACAGGCTCGTGTAGCTGACCAGATCAGCGAAGCCGACGGCGCGGGCCAACGGCAGCGGCGCGTCGTCCTCGGTCCCGTGCCGGCCTTCGGCGCTCGAATCCAGACCGGCCTGCGCCCGCACGGCAAGGCGCTGTACGCCGGCGTTGAGTTGACGGCGCCAAGAATAGAGGAGCATTTTTTCCATCGGGTCAATCAGATCCGGTAACTCGGACACCAATGTGCGCCGCGCCTCGGCATCGCTGACACCGCGCTCTTCAGCGATGTCCTCCACCAGAGCCTCGATCTGCCAGACCACCATCCGGTCCGTCATCTGGCCGACAGCCCGCGTGACCGAAATGGCTGCATCCTCGGTGAGCAGCCCGGACCGCACCACATCAATAACCGTGGTCAACGCATCCTGGTCCCGCTCGCTGAAAGCGACGTCGTCGTCGCCCAGGTTCGGGAAACCCATGGCGCGCCAAAGCTTCCGCGCCGACAACAGCGAAACGCCCGCGCCGTGGGCCACCTCCCGGCGGCGGAACTTGCGCTCTCCGCCAAGCAGACGGGCCTCCAAAGCCTGCAACGCGCTTCGTTCGGGGCCAAGGTCAGCACCGCCGGCCGTGTCCGTTGCCTCGGGTGCCCCGGCTTCAGGGGCCGCTTCCGGAACGGATTCGGGAACGGCTTCCGGAACGGCTCCCGAAACGGGACTCCTATCCGCAGCGGGTTCCCCAGCCGGCGAACTCCCGGAACCGGGAGCAGACTCCGCTTCCGGGCCGGTTTCCCGCAGCCGCTCGGCTTCGCCCGCCGGAGCGGCTTCCTGTTCAGGAGCGGTTTCCTGTTCCGGAGCGGTTTCCGGATGCACTTCCGGCTCTGGCCCGGGTCCCTGCCCGGTTTCCCCGACATGTCCGGCGAAAGCGGATCCTGCCGGCTCGGTACCCCATTTGGACACAGGAATCAACGCTACCGCCGCCCGGGATCCGGAAGTTTCCGGCACTCCATTAGCGTCTTCCATGGTCCAGTTCCTCCCACCCATCTCGATCAAGCATCCTGCGGATAATTCCAATCACCTTCGGGGCCGGTCAGCGCCGTGTGCGGCAATTCGTTGATCGCGTCCAGCGCAAAATCACGGAACCGGGCCACCTCCGGCACGTCCTTGACGGATGCCGACCCCTCGTACCCCATGTCCAAGGTTATATTCCCGGAGCGCAATATCCGTTGCAGCCAGGATTGCCGCGTGCCCAGATTACGGACCGCGCCGAGGGGAATGTCCTGACGTGACTGCCGCAGCCAGCCGCGCCGCACGATGATCCGGCGGCTGGTCAGCGTGTATCGAGTGCCGGCCCAGCGCAGAAAAATGCGCGTCGGGTACAGAACAAGACCGGCAATGCCGAGGACGACGACGGCACTCGTCAGCGGTTGCTGCCAGGCCGCCGTCTGGCTGGACAACCGCTCCAATCCGCCGCGCCGCAGCCACGCCAGAGCAAACCCGACGACCGCCGGAATCAGGATGAAGACCACGGCGGGGCCGGTTAATGCACGCGCTTGGGGCCGGCTCTGCACAATGACCTGTTCCCCCGGAGCAAGCCGGCTACGCATAGCGGCTGGAAGCGCCGGAACCGCGAGCCCTACGGGAATGATTTGCCTCACGGGGACCACTTGCCGCGGCCGAACCACATGCCGCGCCAGAACCACCTGGGCTGCCGGCAACGTGGCGGCGCAAATGGACCACGTCGCCGGCCGAAACGGTGTGCGTGGTCCCCGAAGCATCGGTCAGCAGCAGCGAACCGGTCATATCCAGACCCACGGCCAGTCCAAAAATGCTCTTATTGCCAGGGAGATCCGCGCGCACCTGCGTTCCCAAGGTGACCATTGCCGCCGTCGCCCGCTGCAGCAGACTCTCTCCTCCGTCCAACGGACGTCGAGCGTCCCCGTCCACGGCACAAAAAGCGAGGTAGAGCGCAGCAAAACGATCCAGGTAGGCGGGCAGCAGGAAGTTCCGGTCCAGCGTCAACGCACCCTCGATGGCCAGCGAGGTTGCGGTCTCCACCGGAAGTTCATCCGGGCTCTGCGACACGTTGACGCCTGTCCCCACAATAACAATTGGACCGGCAGTGACGACGGGGCCGGCCGCCGACGACGAAACGGCCGTCTGCGCGGCCGTCATTTTCGGCGACGCCAGCTGCGCCAGAATCCCAGCCACCTTCCTTCCGTTGACCAGAACGTCGTTGGGCCACTTCAGCTGGGCCCGGACGCCGGCAACGTCTCCCACAGACTCGATCAGCGCAATCGCGGCAAGCAGAGACAGCCACGAATACGCCGTAAACGGCAACGGCTTGCCGGCATTTTCCGGTCGGAGCAGCACACTGACAATCATCGAGCTCCCCGGCGGGGACACCCACGTCCGGTCCAGCCGCCCCCTCCCGGCAAGCTGCTCCTCAGCCGCCAGCGCGCTCAGGTCAGGCCACCGTTCCGCTTCAGGGGACCCGCTCGCCACTGCCGCGGCCGCCACCAGATCCGCGTTCGTGGAACCAGTTGAAGCGGCCAGATCCATCCGGCTGTAGCGCCCGTCAGGCGGTATCAGCGCACGACGCAGCCGGTTCAGGTCTAGGGGAACGGGCTCCGGAGTCATACCTCCGATCCTATCCGGCCTCCTGACACTCCCTGCAGGCACCGGCCTGCAAGGCACCGGCTGCAGGCACCGCCCTGCAGGCACTAGCCTGCAGGCAATAACAAAAACCACAGGTCACCTGGCAGCACCGACAGGTGACCTGTCAGTGTCGGTTGTTACGGTGGAACCATGGCGCATCCCAACCAAACAGCTGTCCCCGCCGTCCCCGTCGCTGCGGCGATCCGGAGAACGGCCCCCGAGGCGCCCCCCGCGGCGGTCCGGACTGTGGCCCTCGAGGCGGTCCACATTGCGGCCCCCGAGGCGCCCCCCGCGGCGATCCGCGCTGACCTTCCCGCCGGGTCCTCGGGCTGGGTCCGGGTCCGCGGTGCCAACGAGCACAATCTGCGCAGCGTGGACGTGGATATCCCGCGCGACTCGTTCGTCGTCTTCACCGGCGTCTCCGGCTCAGGCAAATCTTCGCTGGCCTTTGGAACTATTTTCGCCGAGGCGCAGCGGCGTTATTTCGAGTCCGTTGCCCCTTATGCGCGGCGCCTGATCGATCAGGCCGGTGTCCCTGAGGTGGCTTTATTGGACGGCCTGCCGCCCGCCGTCGCGCTCAAGCAAGCCCGCGGGGCAACCAGTTCGCGTTCCTCATTAGGCACCATCAGCTCAACGTCGGACGTGCTCCGGCTGCTGTTCAGCCGCGCCGGGACCTATCCTGAGGGCGCCGAGCACCTGCCGGCGGCCGCCTTTTCGCCCAATACCGTTGCCGGCGCCTGCCCCACCTGCCACGGAGGGGGCGTTGCCCGGAGCACCACGGAGCAGCTATTGGTCCCGGATCCGTCCCTGTCGATCGACGACGGCGCCATCGCGGTCTGGGCGAACAGAGGCTGGCAGGGCGTGAACTACCGCAGAATCGCTGATGAACTCGGCTACGACATCCACGTTCCGTGGTGCAGGCTTCCAGCCAAGGACCGCCGGCAGATCCTGTTCGGCGACGAGGAGCCAACGGTCGTGGTCCACGCCCGTGAAGGCGGCAATAAGCGGCCCTACAACGGGACCTGGCAGTCCGCGGAAAAGTATTTGTTGCGCACGTACGCCAAGACCGAAGCCGCGTCCCAGCGCGCCCGGCTGGAGCCGTTTATGATCACCGGCCCGTGCCCCACCTGCCACGGCAAACGGCTGCATCCGCAGGCTCTGGCAGTGACCTTTGGCGGGTTCGACATTTCGGAGCTGGCGGCGATGCCGCTGTCCAGCCTGAACGAGGTACTGAACGTCGGCTTAACGGCACAGGCCCTCGGCCCGGACAGGCATGGTGCGCCCGCTGCCTCCGCCGCCCGGTCCCTGGTCAAAGATCTCAGCAGCCGGGTCGAGGCCATCATCCGGCTCGGTCTGGGCTACTTGTCGATGAGCCGCTCCAGCGTGGACCTTTCGCCCGGGGAACTGCAGCGGATCAGGCTCGCCGGTGCGCTGCGTTCCGGACTCTTCGGTGTCCTCTACGTGCTGGACGAGCCGTCTTCCGGCCTCCACCCGGCGGATGCCACCGCCCTCTATGCCTCGCTGCGCGACCTCATCGGCGCCGGAAACTCATTGTTCGCCGTGGAGCACGACCTTCAGATAGCGCGGCGCGCAGACTGGATTGTCGACGTCGGCCCGCAGGCCGGAAGCGCGGGCGGCACGATCCTTTACAGCGGACCACCGGAAGGTCTGGAGCGGGTACATGAATCGGCGACGGCGGCGTTCATGTTTCCGTCCGGGGGCACCCCCGCTCACACCGTCCGGGAGCCGTCGTCCTGGCGGACCTTCGGGCCCTTGGCCCGCAATAACCTGCAGGACATCACGGTCCGGATACCGCTGGGCGTGATGACAGCCATCACGGGCGTGTCCGGCTCCGGCAAGACCTCCCTGCTGACCGAGCTGATCAACTCTGTTGAATCCCAGCAGGGTGAATCCCCCGGTGGGGACGGCGGGCCGGATGGGCGGGGCGCTGATCCTGCCGGCGCTGCTGGCTCAGCGTCTGCCGGGGCGGCTGCGGTGGCGCCGGAACGTGTCATTTCCATCGACCAGAAACCTATCGGCCGTTCGCCGCGTTCCAATCCCGCCACCTACACCGGCCTGTTCGACGGCGTCCGGCACCTCTTCGCAGGCGCAGCGGAAGCGGCCGCCAGAGGCTTCACTGCCAGCCGATTCTCCTTTAACGTCGACGCCGGACGCTGCCCTACCTGCCGTGGCGAAGGATTCATCAGCGTGGAACTGATATTCATGCCGGACGATTACTCCCCCTGCCCTACGTGCCACGGCTCGCGGTACAACCCCAAAACCCTTGAAGTCACGTACCGCGGCGCGAACATCGCCGAGGTGTTGGACATGACAGTGACCCAGGCCCAGGAATTCTTTTCCGATTCGCCCTCCGTGGCCCGGTCGCTTAACGCACTGTCCGACGTGGGGCTGGCCTATCTGCGCCTGGGGCAGCCTGCCACCGAGCTTTCCGGCGGCGAAGCACAGCGCGTCAAACTTGCCACTGAGCTTCAGCGGCCGGGGAAAACCGGCACCATTTTTGTCCTAGATGAACCCACCGGCGGTCTGCACCCGGCAAATGTCCGCGATCTCATCGCCGTATTTGGAAGGCTCACAGCCGCAGGTAATACGGTCATCACCGTGGAACACAACATGGACGTTGTCGCGGCGTCGGATTGGGTAATAGAGCTCGGCCCGGGCGGCGGGGACAAGGGCGGCCAAGTCATTGCCGCCGCCACCCCGCCGGAACTGCTCACCATCAAGGCCAGCGTCACGGCACCTTATCTGGCTACGGTGATGGCGGCCGGCTGTACTCCGTAGAATGTGACGATCGATCCACCCGACTTCGATACCGGCCTGGTCACGGAGCTCTACGCGCCTCTCACGTCGACCAGCCAGAGCGCCGAACCATATGCGCGCTTCACCGCGGCCACGGCGCTACCGATCCATCTTCCTGGCCGGCCCAACCTCCACACTCCTGCCCGACGATGACACCGCACTTCGGGCTCTCCGCAGCATCCGCGTGCATCTGGCCGAAGGGGGCTCCGCGCTGGTCCCCCTCCTTATCCTCTCGCCACGCCCGTGAAGCAGTTCGGGCTTGTCGAAGAGTCGACGGCGACGGATGGCGCCGTCCTGCGGCCGCAGGGCTGGCGACGGTAGCTGTCCAGAATGCGGACGGACAGCCACCGGCAGCGGATGCCAAGGAATTCATCTTTCTCCTTAAAACCGACGCGTAAACTGCACGCGCAACATCAGCGGCCGGACCATTAGGAGCCGTATGAACTTTCCTCGTTCCCTCACCTTGCGACCGGCCGTTGCCGACATGGTACGACCCAGCGGCCTGGGCCCCGGCGGCGTCCGCCCCGGCGTCCCGGCGTCCCCTGCAGAATGCGTCACCTCGGCATGAGGACGTACCGCCTGAACTGGATAAAGTGCTCATGGACCCAGGCTAATCCCCGATCAATAGTTGTATTACTGATCAGTAACATGGCCCCGGCCGCACTGAACCGCGATAGTGAATCGCGGTGAAATTGTAGGTTTGCTACACAGATAGCCAGCCGATCCCTCATTAGACTGGGGAGGACGTTCCCTGCTTTGTTTGTTTCCTACTTAACGCGCCGCTGGTTAACGCGCCGCTGGCCGTGCGTGCGGGCCGGACCGAAAACTTACTGACTGCAGCACCTGACCTAAGAACCTGAACAGCCAACCGAGCCGGAGAGCATATGAGCCATGATCTGACGACAACCGCAGGCAAGATCGCGGATTTCCGTGACCGGCTGACGGCGGCCGAGCAGCCTTCCGGCCCTGCCGCCGTCGAAAAGCAGCACGCCCGGGGCAAGCACACCGCCCGCGAGCGCATCGACATGTTGATCGATCCGGGCTCCTTCACCGAGTTCGATGCCCTGGCAATACACCGGTCCACGGCCTTCGGCATGGAGAAGAAGAAACCCTTGGGCGACGGCCTGGTATCCGGATACGGAACCGTGGACGGCCGGCCCATCGCGGTCTACAGCCAGGACTTCACCGTTTACGGGGGCTCGCTCAGCCAGGTAAATGGCGAAAAAATCGTCAAGGTCCAGGAATTCGCCCTCCGCAACGGCTGCCCCGTCGTCGGCATCCTGGACGGCGGCGGCGCCCGCATTCAAGAGGGCGTCGCCTCGCTGGCCATGTTCGCCGACATCTTCCGCAACAACGTCCATGCCTCAGGAGTGGTCCCGCAGATTTCACTGATCATGGGTCCCTCCGCCGGCGGCGCCGCGTACTCCCCCGCGCTGACCGATTACGTCATCATGGTGGACAAAACCAGCCACATGTTCATCACCGGCCCCGACGTGATCAAAACCGTCACCGGCGAGGACGTGGACATGGAGACCCTCGGCGGCGCCCGCCAGCACAACGCCACCACGGGGACCTCCACCTACCTCGCCACGGATGAGGCCGACGCCGTCGAGTTTGTCCGCGAGCTGCTGGATTTCCTGCCATCCAACAACCTGGCCGAGGGTCCCGTCACGGAACACGAGCAGGAATTGGAGGTCGACGACGGCGATCTGGCCTTGGATGCTCTGGTTCCGGACTCCGCCAATCACCCCTACGACATGTGCGCGGTGATTGAACAGATCGTCGACGACGGTCATTTCTTGGAAATGCAGGCCCTGTACGCGCCGAACATCATCATCGGCTACGGCCGCGTTGAGGGACACACCGTCGGCATAGTGGCCAACCAACCCATGCAGTTCGCGGGCACGCTGGACATTAACGCCTCGGAGAAGGGCGCCCGCTTCGTCCGGCACTGCGACGCGTTCAACATCCCGATCATCACCCTCGTGGACGTGCCCGGTTTCCTGCCCGGGAAGGACCAGGAGTTCCAGGGCATCATCCGCCGCGGGGCCAAACTGCTCTATGCCTACGCCGAGGCGACCGTTCCGAAGCTGACCGTCATTACCCGCAAAGCCTATGGCGGAGCGTACATCGTGATGGGTTCCAAGAAGCTCGGCGCGGACCTGAACCTGGCGTGGCCCACCGCCCAAATCGGCGTGATGGGAGCCCAGGGAGCGGTGAATATCCTGTACCGCCGCGAGCTGGCCGCCGTCGGCGAGGCCGGCGGAGATGTTGAGCAGAAGCGCCAGGACGTCGTCCGCCAGTATGAAGAGGAGCTGCTCAACCCCTATCAGGCCGCCCAGCTGGGTTACGTCGACGCCGTCATTGCGCCGTCGGACACCCGGATCGCCCTGGTGCGGGGCCTGCGCGCGCTGCGGGACAAGCGGGCCAGCCTGCCGGCAAAAAAACACGGAAACATTCCGCTATGAGTACCGACACCTCCCAACCGGCCACCGAGCCGATGGTCGACCAAGGCCGGTCACGGCCGCGTGGCGGCCTCTCTGCCGAACCCACCCCGGTGGCCGAACCCCAACCGCGGGTCAAGCCCGCCGAGACCCCGGTCCTGCAGATCCTCAGGGGCACGCCGTCGGCCGAGGAACTGGCCGCACTGGCCGCCGTCGTGTTCTCTCTACAGCCGGCCGAAGACGACGCCCCCGTACGCCCCGCGCAACGTCATTGGGTGCGCCGCGCGGCGCTGAACCTCGCCCCGAAGCCAGGGCCTGGAGCATGGCGCCGCAGCCGGGCATAACGGCTGGCGGCCATCCGCAGCGTGATCCTGCATGCACTGATTGCAGTGCATGCACTGCAATCAGTGCATGCAGGTTTGCGGAAGGACTGTGGCCTGGCCGCTGGAGCTACCGAACCGAACTCCGGGGCGGCGCGTCAGGCCCTGCGTGCGGGCAGCAGTTCGCGGAGCAGCGCGGCAGTCACGGCTCCGTAGGCAAGGTGCGGGATGATGTCACTCATCCAGTCCACAACGGACCAGGATTTCGGGTCGGTGATGCCCAGCGCACTCATCGGCCCGTCCGCGCCGGCCATCGCGGCCGCAGCGGCCAGCAGGGCGCTGGTTGCCGGCCCCGGATGCAGACCAGCGGAACGTGCACACCCAAAGATGGCGCCCACACCGATCCCCGCCGCCAGCCCTGTCATCGGTCCCAGCCCGGCCACTCGGTTCTTCCGTTCTTCGCCGCTGCCGGGAATTTTCAGGTGGGCAACCTCAGCGACCTTTTCCACCGTCTTTTCGGGAGTATCGCTGGTCGGTCGACCGCGCAGGACCATGTCCAGATAGGTGACGGCGTTCAGGGCGGTGGTGCCGGCGGCTCCTGCTGCGGCGCCGCAAAGCATACCTCGTACCAGTTTCATGACTCCGGTCTACCATGGATGGTGTCGCTGTGGCACCCCTCCGCGAATGGTGGCCATCGTACTGGCGAAGCTGTCCTTCCTATGGAAAAACTCTGGCGGTAGGCTCGTCCGGGTGACTAACGACGCGCTGAAACCGACCCGCACGCCCACCGTCATCGACGCCGTAGCCGATGCCTACACGAACCGGCTGCTGGAGCTGGATCCCGGTTTCGCCACGGAGCTGGGGCTCCCCGGCCACGAAACCGAGTACCGCGACTATTCCCCGGCCGGGCACGATGCCATGGCTGCCGCGGCTAGGCAGACGCTGGACCATCTGGCCGCCCTGGAGCCGGAGGACGGCGTGGACGCGACCACGCTGCATGCGATGCGCGAGCGGCTCGGACTGGAGCTGGAGCTGCATGCCACCGGCTGGAATCTGGCGGACCTGAATAACATCGCCTGCCCGGCCCAGAACATCCGTGCCATTTTCGATCTGATGCCCACGGCCACGGTGGAGCAGTGGGAACACATTGCCGGTCGGCTGGCCAACGTTCCGGCAGCGATGGACGGCTACATCGAGTCCCTGCGGGCCGGTGCCGGGTGCGGTCTCGTCGCTGCCCGCCGGCAGGTGGAGAACGTGATTGAACAGGCCGAACGGCATGCTGCCGAGGACGGATTTTTCGTCACCCTGGCGGCCAATGCACGGCTCGACCGGCCTGAAGCGGCCGACGGCGGCGCCGAAACCGGGAGCGTGCTTCCGGCGGATACCGCCAGCCGGTTGGCCGACGGCGCGCAGTCAGCGCGCCGGGCCTATCAATCACTCACCGATTTCCTTCGTGGCGAGCTGCTGACCGCGGCACCGGCGAAGGACGCCGTCGGCCGTGAGCGCTACGAACTGGCCTCGCGCGCTTTCCTGGGTTCCGCAGTCGACCTTGAAGAAACGTATGCCTGGGGCGTCGAGGAGCTGGAACGGATCATCGCCGAGCAGCAGCAGGTGGCCGAACAGATTAATCCCGGTGCCGGCATTGCGGAGGCCAAGGAGGTCCTGAATGCGGATCCGGCGCGCCAGCTGCAGGGAACCGCGGCGCTGCGGGACTGGATGCAGGAGCTTGCGGACAAGGCGGTGGCGGAGCTGGCCGGCGTGCACTTCGACATTCCACACATCATGCGCACGCTCGAATGCAGAATCGCACCGACCCAGGAGGGCGGCATTTACTACACCGGTCCCAGTGAGGATTTCTCCCGCCCGGGCCGGATGTGGTGGTCGGTTCCGGCTGGCGAGGCTTCCTTTACCACTTGGGCGGAGACAACGACGGTTTATCATGAGGGCGTGCCGGGGCACCATCTGCAGGTGGCCACCACCACGTACCAAAGCGGGCTGCTGAATACATGGCGGCGCAACGCCTGCTGGGTCTCCGGACACGGCGAGGGCTGGGCACTCTACGCCGAGCGGCTGATGGACCAACTGGGTTATCTCTCCGATCCGGGCGACAGGATGGGCATGCTGGATGGTCAGCGGATGAGAGCCGCGCGCGTGGTCTTCGACATCGGGGTTCATCTGGAGCTGCAGATCCCGCCGGCCTGGGGGCAGGGAACCTGGACGTCTGAGACGGGGCTTGCATTCCTGCAGCAGAATCTGGACATCAGTGCCGGTCAGCTGGACTTCGAGTTCAACCGGTATCTGGGCTGGCCCGGGCAGGCGCCGTCATACAAGATCGGACAGCGGATATGGGAACAGATACGCGACGAGTGCCGGCTGCGGGAGGGTGCGGATTTTGATCTTAAGGCCTTCCACACTCAGGCGCTCAATCTTGGCTCCGTCGGTCTGGACTCGCTTAAGGCTGCCCTTCTGGGGTGAGGTTCTTCACAGCAGATCGAGGAATACCCAAAAATGCGCCGGATGGCGCCGATCTGGCGGCCTCGGGAATAAATCACGGTCGTCATAATTCGCAACATGGACTGGAATATGCTATCGGCTCGGTCATAGCGTATGGGAGTGACTTCAACCGCCCAGAACCCCACCGTCCACAAGCCCGGCCGTAAGCTGCCTAAGTGGGCTGCATCCTTTGGCGTCCAGATCATCGCCGCGCTCATCATCGGCCTGGCACTGGGCCTGATCGCCAAATCCTTGGGTACGGGTCCTCAGGCCGTCCCGAATGGGCTGGGCACGGCACTGACCACCATTGGCAGCAGCTATGTCTCGCTGCTGCAGGCCGCCGTCGTCCCGCTCATTTTTACCGCCGTCGTCAGCTCCATCGCGAATCTGAGCCAAGTCGCCAATGCGGCGAAACTCGCGTGGAACACGCTGCTCTGGTTCGCCGTCACCGCGCTGATCGCTGTGAGCATCGGCATCGGCCTGGGTCTGCTGTTTCAGCCGGGCGCCGGCACCGACAAGACCGCCCCCACCAGCTACACCGGCAAAACCGGAGACTGGTGGTCCTTCTTGACGGGCTTGTTCCCCAAGAACTTCCTGGGTTTGGGCGCAAATTCGACGGTGGCACAGTCTGGGACCGTCACCACCTCCATCAGCTTTAACGTGCTGCAAATCCTGGTGATTGCCATCGTCGTCGGCATCGCCGCCTTGAAGGTCGGCAAGGCTGCGGACCCGTTCCTGAAACTCAACGCTTCCGCCCTCGCCGTGATCCAGAAGCTGCTCTGGTGGGTCATCCGGGTGGCCCCGATCGGCACTGTCGGCCTGATCGGCCACGCCGTCTCGACCTACGGCTGGGACACCATCGGTTCGCTGGGGAAATTCACCGTGGCCATCTACGCCGGGCTCGTGCTGGTGCTGTTCGTGGTCTACCCGATCCTGATCCGCAGCCACGGGTTGTCCATCAAGGCGTACTTCTCCGGCGTCTGGCCCGCGGTTCAGCTCGGTTTCGTCTCCCGGTCTTCGATTGGCACCCTTCCGCTCACGCAGCGCGTCACCGAGCGCAGCCTCGGCGTCCCCCGCGGCTACGCGTCCTTCGCCGTCCCGCTGGGTGCGACCACCAAGATGGACGGCTGTGCGGCCATCTACCCGGCAGTCGCCGCCATCTTCGTGGCGCAGTTCTTCGGCATCCATCTTGAGCTGAGCCAGTACCTGCTGATCGTGCTGGTCTCCGTCCTCGGCTCCGCCGCAACGGCCGGGACCACCGGCGCCGTCGTCATGCTGACATTGACGCTCTCCACCCTCGGCCTGCCGCTTGCCGGCGTCGGGCTGCTTTTGGCCATCGACCCCATCATGGACATGGGGCGCACCGCTGTCAATGTTGCCGGCCAGGCTCTGGTTCCGACCATCGTGGCCAAGCGCCAGGGAATCCTCGATCTGGCCCTGTACAACGCTCCGCGGAACGGCGACCCGTTCGCCGACGACACGCCCGCAGAGGATGCGGCGAACGTCGCCGGTGCGGCAGAGGCCGCGGATGCCCGCGACAAGGAACTGTCCCGCGTGTAGTTCCGCCGCAAGCACACCGTAAGAGCCCGCTGCATCAGCCGCCCAGCCGATGTGACGGGCTCTTATATTTGGGGCCGGCGTTCACATCCGACGAAGGCTGCCGTCGGCGAAGCGTCCCGTCGGCGTGCGTAGCAGCTCAGTTGTTCGGCTTGTCCCTGACCGCTCGTTCTATCAGTAGCTCCGTCCCACGCAGTGCAGCTACTTCAGCGGGGACGTCGCCGCTGAGGAGCGTGGAGTTCGGCCAGGGCAGGTCGGCGTCGGGGCTGGAGGAGGCGACGTACTTCCTCGCCTGGTTTAGGCCGTCCTTGAACGGGCCGCCGGCCCGGTTCCAAGCAGGGAAGCGCACCGCTGTATATCGAGTCCCCCACCACGCGGTCCAGCGTCGAAGTGGGCTGCCTTCAGTTCGTCGTCGTCCATAGGACCATGCTTGTGGTCGATTGGTCGTCTTGCGAGAATCAGTCCATGACGAAAGAAGTGCAAATCACGTTCGACTGCGCCGACCCCGCTGGGCTGGCGGCCTTCTGGGCCGAGTTGCTCGGCTACCGGGTGCAACCGCCGCCCGACGGATTCAACTCGTGGGATGCGGCCCTCGAAGCGTTTGGCGTGCCGCGCGACCAGTGGAACTCACGTTCAGCGATCCTCCCCATCGAGGGCCCACATGCGCGCGTCTTCTTCCAACGCGTGCCTGAGGGCAAGGTCGTCAAGAATCGGCTTCACCTCGATGTACGTGTGGCGCCCGGCCTCGAGGGTGACGATCGGATGAACGTCCTCGAAACCGAGGCCAATCGATTGGAGGCGCTCGGTGCGATTCGCGCCTATCGGGTCGAGCCCGACAAGGCGACGATGGAGTCCGGTTTCATCACGATGCACGATCCGGAGGGAAACGAGTTCTGCCTCGACTAAGTTCTGCCTCGACTAAACGGAGAGGTTCTAGAAGCATTCTCAATTCGGCAAATCTCGCGCAGGTGTCGATGTAGATGATCACCGCTCGTCACGTTCCGACGACACGAGGCCCGAGGCGTAGCCGGGAGCCGTAGCGACGATCCCACGGGGCATGTTCCTTGACCGCCGCTGCCAGAGACTCCTCAACTCGGCTAATCAGCTGCTGCATAGGCCAATGCTAGGAGATACATCTCCATTTGTTATCAACGACCGCTGTGACTGCCCCACACCTCAAACAACCCTGTGGCGCCAAGTACTGAAACCCACACTCCTTGCACTCACTGCATAACTTGCACCGAGTGCACCTTTGCCTTTATCGTGGAACCGTGACAATCGTAGAGGAAGCCGCCATCCCGTCCCGGCGCGAGTTGAACAAGGCCGCCACCCGGGAGGCCATAGCGACGGCCGCGCTGAAGCTGCTGCGGGCCAAAGGCATGAACGGCTTCACCGCCGATGACGTCGCCAATGCGGCAGGTGTTTCGCGTCGCACTTTCTTCAATTACTTCTCCAGCCCGGAAGCGGCCATCGCCAGCTTCACGCAGAAATATCTGGGCACCGTCATCGAGCAGCTCCTCCTGCGTCCGCGGGACGAGGCATTGCTGGAATCCGCGCAACATGCGCTGACCGCCGTCGAACCCAAGGATCTGGCCACTCTGGCCGAAACCTTCGCGCTCACCCAGGGCGACGCGCAACTCTCCCGCTTCCAACTCGAGGCCTGGGATAACTGCAGCAGCAAAATCATCACCGCAATCGGGAGCCGCCTCGGCGGACTCGACGCGGCCGCGGGTGCCGCGCCAGGCTCCACCCCCCTGGATGCCAATGGCGAGCTCTACCTGCACGCCCTCGTCCAGTCGGTGATTGCCTGCGGTCGCGCGGCGGTCGAGGTTTGGTTCCGACGTCACGGTGAGGACATCAGCCCCGCCTCGCTCGCACAGCTTCGGGAGCTTCTCGTCAGCGCCATCGGCCACCTGCGGACCGGCTTCCACAGCTGACTTCTGCTTCAGTGCAGGCAACATCCACCGCAGCTGAACATCCACCCATCAAGAAACGGAACCATCATGGCCTTGCTGCTCTACCGCCTCGGCAAATTCTCTGCCCGACGCCACTGGTGGGTGATATCCGCATGGGCACTTATTGTGGTGCTGGTGGGCGGTTCCGCACTGCTTTTCCACGGCCAGACGTCCAACAGCTTCAAGATCCCCGGCACCGAAACCCAACAGGTGGCCGACAAGCTCAAGGCCGATCTGCCCCAGTCCTCCGGCGGCAGCGGCAGCGTTGTCTTCGCCAGTGCCGGCGGAACTCCCTTCACGCAGGCGCAGAAGGACGCCATCAGCGTCGCCCTGAAAAAGGCCGCGACGGTCCAGGACATCCGCGGCGTCACGGATCCCTTCAGCACGCAGGCCACCCTCGACGGCGCCGCCGGCCAGATTGCCGACGGCGAAGCGAAGCTCACCGATGCCCAAGCCAAGCTCGATGCCGGCAAACCGCAGCTTGACGCCGCCGCGGCCCAGCTGACGTCATCGGCGCAGAACCTGGACGCGGGCCAGCGGCAGCTGGACCAACAGAAGGCTGCCGCAGCAGCATCGGGCAGCGCCAGCACCGCCGCCCAGCAGTCCCAACTGGCCGCTGCGCAGGCCCGGATCAACCTGGGCCGGCAGCAGCTGGCAGCGGGGCAGGCCAGCTACGACCAGAACAAAAAAACGTACGACGACGGCGTGGCCGAAGTTGCGCGCCAGCGCGCCACCCTCGATCTGGGCAAGCAGCAGGCCACGGCCTCGCAGGCCATCCGTTTCGTCTCCGCCAACGGGCAGGCCGCGATCGCCCAGATCCAGTTCACCGGTTCGATCGACGGCGTCAGCCCCGAGGTCCGCACCCAACTCCAGGCAGCCGTGCAGCAGGCCGCGGCATCCGGCGTGCGGGTGTATCCGAGCAAGGAAATCACCCAGGACGTTTCGGAAATCTTCGGCACCGCCGAAGTCATTGGCATCGCCGTGGCCGCTGCCGTGCTGATCCTCATGCTGGGCACCATGGTCGCCGCTGGGCTGCCGCTCATCATGGCCATTATCGGAGTCGCCGTCGGGGTGGGCGGCGGCTTTGCCCTCAGCGGCGTGGTCGAGATGTCCTCCATCTCGCCCATCCTCGCGCTGATGCTCGGCTTGGCCGTCGGAATCGATTATTCGCTGTTTATCGTCAACCGGCACCGGCAACAACTGCTGACTGGAATGGCTCTTGAGGAGTCCGTGGCCAAGGCCACCGGCACCTCGGGTAACGCCGTGCTGTTTGCCGGACTGACGGTGGTCATTGCACTCTCCGCCCTGACCGTCTCCGGGCTGCCGTTCCTGGGCGTGATGGGCGTCGCAGCCGCGGCCACCGTCGCCGTTGCGGTCATTGTGGCCTTGACCCTTACCCCGGCACTGCTGGGCCTGATCGGGACCAAACTGATTTCCAAACGTGCCTGGGCCAAAGCCACGGCGCAGCATGGAAGACACGTCGCGGCGGACGACGCCACTGCGGACACGGCCAAGAGCGGCAAGGGCTGGGGCGGGTTCGTTACCCGGCACCCCGTGCTCACCCTCGTCACGGCCGTCGTCGCGCTCGGCATTGTCGCCCTCCCGGCAGCGGGCCTGCGGCTGGCCCTGCCGGATGGCGGCTCGGAGCCCGTGGATTCCAGCGCCTATCAGGCCTACCAGCTGACCGGGAAGAACTTCGGCGAGGGCGTTAACGGGCCCATCATCGTCGTTGGCTCGCTGCCTGCAGGGCTGAATGCCACCGACGCCCAGGCACTGGAGCTGAAGGTGGCCGACGAACTGCGCTCGGTCCCCAATGTCGTTGCGGCGGTACCGGCTGCCCTCAGCGAGAACCGCCGGACCGCGGTGTTCCAGATCGTCCCCACCGAGGGGCCGGCCAGCGCCAGCACCGTCCAGGTTGTCGCCGATCTGCGGGCCAAGGGCGCTCAGATCAGCAAAGATACAGGTGTCACCATCGGGCTGACCGGACAGACGGCTGCCAACGTGGACGTCTCCAACAAGCTCGGTGACGCCCTTCCGCTGTACCTGGTCGTCGTCGTCGGCCTCTCGCTGGTGCTGCTGCTGCTGGTCTTCCGCTCCATCCTGGTGCCGATCCTGGCCACCGCCGGCTTCCTGCTGTCCCTCGCGGCGGCGTTCGGAGGCGTGGTGGCGGTGTATCAGTGGGGCTGGCTCAGTGCCATCTTCGACGTTCCCAACCCGGGGGCGGTGCTCAGCTTCCTGCCCATCATTCTGATTGGCGTGCTCTTCGGCCTGGCGATGGATTATCAGGTGTTCATTGTCTCCGGCATGCGTGAGGCGTACGTCCACGGTCAGAGCGCCAAGCAGGCGGTGCGGACCGGCTTCAGCCACGCCGCCCGGGTGGTGGTGGCCGCCGCCATCATCATGACCAGCGTCTTCGCCGGTTTCATCTTCAGCCATCTGACCATGGTCCGGCCGCTGGGCTTCGCGATGGCCTTCGGTGTGCTGCTGGATGCCTTCGTGGTCCGGATGACCATCATCCCGGCGGCCATGCACCTGCTGGACAAGAGCGCCTGGTGGATCCCGCGCTGGCTGGACAGGATTCTGCCGGACGTGGATGTTGAGGGCGCCAAGCTGGAGAAATCCACGGTCCGCACCGACGGGACACACCCGGGCGACGCCGCCGATGGGGCGGCCGAGGGGGCGCCCGGCGAGTTGGTGGACACCACTTCCTGAGCCGTCCTCTCCACACCCACCCGCCCGCTGGGGCGAGCGTGGAGACCCGCCGCTAAAATCCTCCGTGGAGGGGCAGATCACCACACTGGATTCGGTGTCCGAGGATGGGCGAGTCCTAGCCAGGCGGACACCGACGGCGGATACTGAGGACATGTCCGAAACTCAGGCGGGCGCGAATCCGTCCGCAACCACCCCTGCAGCCGTCCCCGCCCCGAATGTCTGGCCGGCCCTGCAGGCCCGCGACGCCGTCGCCCTGATCGATTACCTCGTGGACTGCTTCGGTTTCCTCCGAACGGCCGTCTATATGGACGGGGAGGCCGTGGCCCACGCCCAGCTGGACTGGCCCGAGGGCGGGGGCATCATGCTGGGCAGCTATAAGCCGGCGGGCCCCTTCACCCTGGAACCGGGCACCTTTGCCGCCTATGTGGTGTGCTCGGATATCCCTTCCCTGCATCGGCGGGTGCTGGACCACGGCGGCCTGGCGGTGACGGAACCGGCACAAACGGACTACGGCAGCCTGGATTTCTCGGCCAGTGACACCGAGGGAAACCACTGGACCTTTGGCACCTACCGGGGCGAACCTCGGACTCCGCCGGCAGAGTCCTGAAGCCGCAGATGGAATCACACAGCCGCCCGTTCACATGGGCTGCCATTGAGCCCGGTGCGTTCGCCGCGCACGAGAATCTTCCCGGCGGCCTTCTGGGTGGCTCGCTGCGGGCCGATGGGCTGCGGCCAGAGGTGCGCGCATCCTGGGAGCGATCGCTGCGGTACCTTCAAGCACCAGCGGCTGCCCGACCGCCGCTTCTCTGGGACGATGAAGAATTCGAAATCTACCGAGGTGGCCATCCGATGGCCGCTGTTTTGCCCGTCATCGCCCAACTCCTCGTCCAGCCAAGCCACGACACCGGGCTGCTGGTCGCCATCGGTGACCAGCACGGCAGGTTGCTGTGGGTGCAAGGCGACCAGGATTCACGGGCCAAGGCGACCCGGATCAACTTCGTCGAAGGGGCGGACTGGTCCGAGGCCGCCGTCGGCACCAGTGCTCCCGGCGCCGCGCTGGCCACGGACAAGAGCATCCAAATTGCCGGTGCGGAGCACTTCAATTTCGGCGTTCATCAGTGGAGCTGCACGGCGGTGCCGCTGCATGATCCGGACTCCGGGTCCGTGCTGGGCATCGTTGATGTCACCGGCGGCAGCGAGGCCGTTGCCCGGCACACGCTCTCGCTCGTGAACGCCACGGTGGCGGCCGCCCAGGCCGAGCTGCGGATCCAACGCCTGCAAGGAGGGACCGTGGAATCCGGACGGCAGGCCCGCAGGCCCGCGAGGGCCGGGCCGGACGCCGGCCGCGACAGCCTCCACATCCTCGGCCGGGACCAATGTGTGCTCAACCTCAACGGGCGCCCGGTCAAGCTCAGTGAACGGCACACGGAAATCCTTACGGTCCTGGCCCTGAACCCGGCCGGTCTTCCCGCGGACGAGCTGGCGCCATGGTTTACCCGCAGGGTACGCCCGTGACCACGGTCCGCGCCGAGCTGGTGCGGCTGCGGCGGCTGCTGCTCGCGCACGGACAAGGCATGGTCCCGGAATCGCGGCCCTACCGGTCGCCGACGGAGCTGGTGGTTGATGCCCAGCAGGTGCTCGAATATCTGAACCGCGGTGCGCATCGCCTTGCCCTTCGTGTCTACCGCGGCCAGGTCCTTCCGTCTTCCGAGGCGCCGGCCGTCGTCGAGCTGCGGCACCGCGTCTCCGGTCTGCTGCGCGAAGCCGTGCTCAGCCATGCCGGCGTGGAGGTTCTGCTGGCCTACCTTCAGCTTCCGGAGGCACGGGAGGACGACGACGCCTGGCTCACCGCTCTGCGCCTGTTGCCGGCGCGCTCACCTCGGCGCGCCGGCATCGTCGACCAGCTGGAACGGCTGCAGGCCGCGTCCGGTTGACCGGCGCTTCAGCCGCGCCTTCACCGCAGACCGGGATGGAGCAGCCGCAGCCGCCCGTGCAACGTGAATGCAACCTTCCCAGGCCTACGCTGTGCAACACAAGGACGACGCAGCAAGGACGACGACGTCCGCACGATCGTACGATGGAGCACAAACAATGACCGTTTACGCCCAGCCCGGACAGCCCGATGCCAAGGTGACCTTCAAGGACCGGTACGAGAACTGGATCGGCGGCGAGTGGGTGGCCCCGTGAAGGGCCAGTACTTCGAGAACATCTCCCCCGTCACCGGCAAGGCCTTCTGCGAGGTGGCCCGCGGCACCGCGGAGGACATCGAATTGGCCCTCGACGCGGCCCACAAGATCGCTCCGTCCTGGGGCAAAACCCCGGTGGCAGAACGGGCCGCCGTGCTGAACAGGATCGCGGACCGCATCGACGAGAACCTGGAACTGCTCGCCGTCGCCGAAACCTGGGACAACGGCAAACCGATCCGCGAATGCCTGGCCGCCGATATTCCGCTGGCCGCGGATCACTTCCGCTACTTTGCCAGCGCGGTCCGGGCGCAGGAGGGCCGGCTGTCGCAGCTCGATGACGACACCACCGCCTACCATTATCATGAGCCGCTCGGCGTGGTCGGGCAGATCATCCCGTGGAACTTCCCGATCCTGATGGCCGTCTGGAAGCTGGCCCCGGCGCTGGCCGCGGGCAACGCCGTCGTGCTTAAACCGGCGGAACAGACGCCGACCTCGATTCTGGTGCTGATGGAGCTGATCGACGACCTGCTGCCCGCCGGCGTCCTGAATGTTGTCAACGGGTTCGGCGTCGAGGCCGGCAAGCCGCTGGCCTCCAGCCCGCGGATCCGTAAAATCGCCTTCACCGGCGAAACCACCACCGGGCGGCTGATCAGTCAGTATGCCAGCCAGAATTTGATTCCGGTCACGCTGGAGCTCGGCGGCAAGAGCCCGAATATCTTCTTTGCCGATGTCGCGGACGCCAACGACGCCTTCTATGACAAGGCACTGGAGGGCTTCACACTCTTCGCCTTCAACCAGGGCGAGGTCTGCACCTGTCCGTCCCGGGCGCTGATCCAGGGGTCCATGTACGACTCCTTCATGGCGGACGCGATTGCCCGGACGGAGAAAATCATCCAGGGCAATCCGCTGGACACGAACACCCAGCTCGGCGCCCAGGCTTCCAATGACCAGCTGGAGAAAATCCTCTCCTATCTGGACATCGGCAAGCAAGAGGGCGCCACGCTGCTCACCGGCGGTGCACGGGCAGAGCTCGACGGCGATCTGGCGGAAGGCTACTATGTCCAGCCGACCATCTTCGAGGGCACCAACAACATGCGGATCTTCCGGGAGGAGATTTTCGGTCCGGTGCTCGCGGTGACGCGGTTCAGCGACTACGCAGACGCGCTTCACATCGCCAACGACACGCTGTATGGCCTCGGCGCCGGCGTCTGGTCCCGCAACGGCAATGTCGCGTACCGTGCCGGCCGGGAAATCCAGGCCGGACGCGTCTGGGTGAATAATTATCACGCGTATCCGGCGGGTGCAGCCTTCGGCGGGTACAAGTCCTCCGGTATCGGGCGCGAAAACCACGCCATGATGCTGGACCACTACCAGCAGACCAAGAATCTGCTGGTGAGCTACTCGGAAAACAAGCTCGGCTTCTTCTAAGCGGTGCTGGACCTGCGCAGCGGCTGATCCCGCCGCCGCGCAGGGTCCCGGCGCCCTTGGTACTGCAGGAATAAAACCAACAGGATGCGTTCCATGACAACAGCCCCGCTTGACTCAGCGGTGACCATACCCGGGCGAGCAATCCTCGCGCGTGGCTCTCTCCCCGGTGGCCGTGGAGCTGCTGCTCAAGCTGTGGGACCAGCACGGCCCCCTGATGTTCCACCAGTCCGGCGGCTGCTGTGACGGCTCCTCCCCGATGTGCTTCCCGGCGGGGGAATTCATCACCGGAGACTCGGATGTTCTGCTCGGACGCTTCGAGCTGGCCCAGCCGGCCGGAGCCAAGCCGTTGGACTTCTGGATGTCCAAGGAGCAGTTCAACTACTGGTGCCATACCCATCTGACCGTTGACGTCGTCAAGGGCCGGGGCAGCGGCTTCTCGGTCGAGGCGCCCGAAGGCGTACGGTTCCTGATCCGCTCCCGGCTCGTTGAAGGTTTCGAGCCGACACCCTGACCCGGCGCCGTCGTCAGGCCGCGCACCTGCCGCCGTCGTCCGCCGTCAAGCCGCGCCGTTTCCGCGCGCAATGTCCACGGCCTCCTCGACGCCCCGGGTCCACGGTTCGCCATGACCGGGAAGCCGCAGAGGCTCAGCTCCCGGACACCCTTGATCCGAAGGGCTCCCGCGGCGGTCATAGCCCAGCAAGGCCAAGGACTTCGGGAGCATGGTCCACATCGGGGGCAGCCCGGAGTCAACAATGGTCACCCCGCCCTCGCCCTCAACAAGGTAAAAATTGACGTACCCGTGCGATATCCAGCCGGCGTCCGTCAGCACTGAGCCTACTTAGCAGCAGCCGCTCCGCCAACACCCTGAGCAGCGGCCCCGCGCAGCATGCCGGTGCCGACCTGCGGCTACGCTTGAACGCGTGACTGAACTTCGCCTCATTCTGGCCTCCGCGTCCCCCGCCCGCACCAAGCTTCTCCGTGAAGCCGGCATCACCCACGAGGTGCTGATTTCGGATGTCGATGAGGACGCGGTGACGGCCCGCTACGGCATCACCGATCCGCACGACACGGCCCTGCTCCTGGCCCGGGCCAAGGCGGAGGCCGTCGCGGCTCTCCCGGAGGCCGCGGGCGCGCTGGTGCTCGGCTGCGATTCGGTCTTCGAACTCGACGGTCAGGCGTACGGAAAGCCATACGAGGCCCACGTTGCGCGCGAGCGGCTGACGCTCATGAGCGGCAATTCGGGCGTCCTGCACACCGGCCACTGGTTGGTGGACAACAGGGAGACCGCTGCCGGCGGAGGCTCGGGCGCCACGATCGGGGCGGTCGCCTCCGCTGAGGTTCACTTCGCGGCGATGACGGAGAAGGAAATGGACGCCTATATCGCCACCGGAGAGCCACTGCAGGTGGCTGGCTCCTTCACCATCGACAGCCTGGGCGGCGCTTTTATCACCCGCATCGACGGTGACCCGCACGCCGTCGTCGGGCTGTCTGTGTCCACGCTGCGAAGCCTGCTCGCCAGCGCCGGCGTCGGCATCACCGAACTCTGGCGATAACGCCGCCACACCGCAGGCGAGGCGCGGAACGAGTCGTCACAGTCTACGCATGGGCTATCGGCCCGGAGTGGTTTATAGTCCTCTTATCTTTGGCTCTGCCGCTCCGCACCCGGCACTGAGACTGTCAGAGTGATTTAGGGGAGAAACGATGCTCAATCTATGGATTGCCGCCGCTGCTGACATTGCAGCCATCAGTGTTTTGGTTTTCGCTGTCTACTTCCGCCGCCATTTCCGCCGCGACCTGGTCCTGGCGTATGTGTCCTTGAATGTGGGCATCATGGCGGTGACCATGCTGCTCTCCGGCAACGATGCCGGACTTGGATTGGGCTTGGGGCTGTTCGGTATCCTGTCCATCATCCGGCTCCGCTCGGACACGCTCACCCAGGAAGAGGTCGCGTACTACTTCATGTCGCTCGCGATCGGGCTGATCAACGGACTGCATCCGGATCCCTTCTGGTTCTCACCGTCGGTATCGTTCGCTCTGGTGATGATCATGTTCTTCGCCGATCATCCCCGGTTCGCTGCCAACACCCGGCGCCAGACAGTGACGTTGGATGCGGCGTATCCGGTGGAACAGCAGCTGCACGCTGCCCTCGGGAGGCTGCTGAACGCCAAAATCCTTCGCACCGTGGTGCTCGAGCTGGACACCGTCCGTGACCTCACGGTGGTGGACGTCCGGTTCAGGTCAGCCCCGTCCTGCGCCGTCGATCTGGCCGCCGGTCCGCGTCCGCTGTCCACCCAACTTCTTCTGGAGCCGGACAGGATCCGGCAGTGACGGCCGATCTCGGTTCCCCGACCGTCACCGCGGTGGAGGCCTACCCAATCGGGCAGGCCGCCACGACGGCACAGCCCGACCTGACGGCACAGCCCGACCTGACGGTGCAGCCCGACCTGACGGCACAGCCCGACCGGACGGTGCAGCCCGACAGTTCCAGGTCGCTCCTTGTTCTGGCCGCGGTGACGGCAGAGCGCGACCCGATCCTTTTGAACGAGGTGATGAGCGAGGCGGCTCTGCAGACCCGGGTGGACCGCAAGTTCCTGCTCGCCCCCGACGAGCTCGCCCGACTGGCGGCCTCGCTCGGTCAGGATTTCCGGGCCCTGGAGATCGGCACGCGACGGGTGTTCGAATACGAATCGGTGTATTTTGACACCCCGGAGCTGGAGCAATTTCGGGCTCATCGGCAGGGACGACGCCGGCGCTTCAAGGTGCGCACCCGAACTTATGTGAACAGCGGTCTGTGCATGTTCGAAGTGAAATTCAAAGGTCACCGGGGCGAAACCGTCAAGCACCGGATGCCCTATCGGATGCAGGACAGTTCCGGACTGACGGAAGCGGCGGAGGAATTTTTGGCCGCGCAACTCGAGGCCGACTACGGGCAGACGCTGCCCATCCTTGAACCGTCGCTGAGCACCGACTACACCCGGGGAACCCTGGTAAACCCGCTGACCCGGGAGCGGCTGACCTGCGACGTGGATCTGGTTTTCGGCAACCTGGACCGGACGGTACGGGCTCCCGACCTGGTGGTGGTGGAAACCAAAACGATGGATGGCTTCGGTGTGGCGGATCAGGCGCTGGCCGCCATGGGAATCCGGCCGGTGAGCATGAGTAAATACTGTCTGGGCATCGCCCTGCTCCACCCAGATCTGCCTGCCAACCGGTGGAACCGCCTGCTTCGGGACAGCTTCGGCTGGTGCCGGGAACTGCCAGGGCAAGCGGGCCAGGGTCACTGACGGCAGCAAGTAGTTAATTCTGCTCCTTGGTCAAGGCAGGTTCAGCCCCGCACCCCCTGGTGCCTTGGCTTGACGCCCGAGCGACGGCCACATTGTAGGATACCTACAAACAACACGCCACTCGAGCGCAGAAACGGCATGGTGCTTGGGCGAAAACCTCAAAACCGCGCTAGGCTCCCAAGAGAATAGAAGGAGTCCTGTGTGAGCATTTCACCACCCCCCAACGCTATCGGTCCAGGTACCAAGGTCATGACCAAAGTATTGGTCGCCAACCGCGGCGAGATCGCCGTCCGCATCGTCCGCGCTGCCCGCGACGAAGGAATCGCCTCCGTCGCCGTGTATGCAGAACCGGATCGCGAGGCCCTGCATGTACGGCTCGCGGATGAGGCCTACGCATTGGGCGGCAGCACGGGCGCGGAGTCCTACCTGGTCATCGAGAAGATTCTCGACGCTGCGGCCCGCTCCGGGGCGGACGCCATCCATCCCGGCTACGGCTTCCTCGCCGAGAACGCCAATTTTGCCCGCAAGGTGATCGACGCCGGTCTCATCTGGATCGGCCCGTCACCGGAAGCCATCGCGGCCTTGGGGGACAAGGTGCAGGCGCGGCACATTGCGGAAAAGGTTGGCGCACCGCTGGTCCCGGGGACGAAGGATCCCATCGGTTCGGCCCAGGAAGTGCTCGATTTTGCTGACGAGTTCGGCCTACCGCTGGCCATCAAGGCCGCCTATGGGGGCGGTGGCCGCGGCATCAAGGTGGTACGGGACCGCGGGGAAATCCCGGAGGCCTATGACTCCGCCGTCCGGGAGGCCATCGCGGCATTCGGGCGCGGCGAATGCTTCGTGGAACGGTTCCTGGACTCCCCCCGCCACGTCGAAACCCAGTGCCTCGCGGACGCCGCGGGCAACGTCGTCGTCATTTCCACCCGTGACTGCTCACTGCAGCGCCGCAACCAAAAACTGGTCGAGGAGGCGCCCGCGCCCTTCCTGAGCAAGGACCAGAACGCTCGTCTGTACGAGGCATCCAAGGCCATCCTCAAGGAAGCGCGGTATCAGGGCGCCGGCACGTGCGAATTCCTGGTCGGCACCGACGGCACCATCTCGTTCCTGGAGGTCAACACGCGCCTGCAGGTGGAGCACCCGGTATCCGAGGAGGTGTCCGGTATTGACCTGGTCCGCGAGCAATTCCGGCTGGCCCGCGGCGAGGACCTCGGCTACCCGGATCCGGAAATCCGCGGCCACGCCTTCGAATTCCGCATCAACGGCGAGGATCCCGGCCGCAATTTCATGCCCGCGCCCGGCCGGGTTGAGACGATGAAGCTTCCCACCGGCCCCGGCGTGCGCGTCGATTCGGGCATCGAGGCCGGCGAGGTGATCGGCGGCAACTTCGATTCGCTGCTGGCCAAGCTGATCATCACCGGCGCCAGCCGGGAGCAGGCCCTGCAGCGTGCCGGCCGCGCGCTGGCCGAGATGCACATCACGGGCATGCCTACCGTGCTCCCGTTCCATCGTGCCGTCGTCGCGGACCCGGCCTTCGCGCCGTCGGACGGTTCGCCGTTCACCGTGCACACGCGCTGGATCGAAACCGAATTCAACAACACCATTCCCGCGTTCATCCCTGGCGGTTCCGCGGGCACAAGGTCAGCTGCCGGCACGGGAACGGACGACGACGGCGGCAACCGCCAGCGGGTCACCGTCGAGGTCGGCGGGAAGCGCCTTGAGGTCGTGCTCCCCGCATCCCTGGTGGGCAGCTCCCGGTCCTCTGGTGCCGGGTCATCGGGTGCCAACGGCAAGTCGAAGAAGAAGTCCGCCCGCCGCAGCTCCGCTGCCCCGGCCGCCAACGGAAATTCGCTGACCTCACCGATGCAGGGCACCATCGTCAAGGTGGCCGTTGCGGACGGTGACGTGGTCTCCGAAGGAGATCTGATGGTGGTCCTGGAGGCGATGAAGATGGAACAGCCGCTCACCGCGCACCGCGCCGGCACCGTCACCGGGCTGGCCGCCCTCCCCGGAGATACCGTCTCCGCCGGCGCCGTACTGGCCACCATCGAGGACTGACCCGGGACAATGACCCAAAATGACGGCGATCCCGCAAAATGACGTTACTAGGACCTAGTCATTTTGCGGGATCGCCGTCATTTTCGCGCCGCGGAGCACGGCCATCGCACTGAGGTAGACGCCCGCCAGGAACGTGCTGCCGTGCGCGGCTTGCCAAAGGGCAACGGCAATGAACGGCGCCACCGCTGCGCCCAGGACACTGGACAAGTTGTAGCTGACGGCCGAGCCGGTGTACCGGACATTGGTCGGAAACAACTCCGGCAGCAGCGCACCCATGGGCCCGAAGGTAAGACCACTTGCCGTCTTGGCGGTACACATAGGACCGGCTTTCATGCAGGCCGGACACGCCCGAAGGCCGCCCGACGTTGGGTGAGGATCAGATGAACAATCCTAGGACTGACCGTCCGTTCAGTGGACAAACGTCTCAGCATGCGAGCTTCTTCGGCGGCGCCGGAGCGTGCCTCACCGGGGGAACGCAACGGCGGATAGGTGGATGTCACAGCCCGTTTAGGCCCGGCGTCCGTGCCGGAAACGCACCCTCAGTAACTTGGAGGCGTACCGGAAAGCACCGATAGTGGAGGCCCTTGTGACTGTTGACCGCGTTGACCATCCTACGGCGGCTACCCCAATGGCTGCCTTTCCCGCCCTCGTCTCACGCCCCGGCCGCTGGATCGACAATTGGAGTCCGGAGAACTCCGCCCAATGGGCCGGCCCCGGCCGTGATATTGCCCGACGGAACCTGAACTGGTCCATCGGATGCGAGTTCCTTGGCTTTGTGATCTGGCAGCTGTGGTCGATCGTCGTCATCTTTCTGCCCGCCGCCGGCTTCCGCTTCAGCTCCTCCGAGCTGTTCTGGCTGATCTCCATGCCGTCCCTGGTCGGCGCCACCCTGCGGATCCCCTACACATTTATGGTGGCCCGGTTCGGTGGCCGCAACTGGACGGTCGTTTCCGCTCTATTGCTGCTGCTGCCCGCCACCGGACTGGCATGGTGCGTTGCCGATCCGCGGACACCGTTCGCCGTGATGCTCGGCGTCGCGGCCCTGGCGGGGCTTGGCGGCGGGAACTTTGCCAGTTCGATGGCGAACATTACGTATTTCTTCCCTGTCCGGGAAAAAGGCTGGGCGCTGGGGCTCAACGCTGCCGGCGGGAACCTGGGGGCCGCCGTCGCCCAACTGGCGGTGCCGGTGGTGGTCACCGCCGGCGCCGCAGCCGCCGGTGCCGCCGGCAGCCTCCCGCTGGCCGGCCTGATCTGGATTCCGCTGATCCTGCTCGCGGCGTTCGGTGCATGGAAGTTCATGAACAATATCTCCAGTGCCACGTCCGACATTGCCGGCTCGCTGGCCTGCCTGCGGGAACCGCACCTGTGGGTACTGGCGTTGCTGTACATCGGCACCTTCGGCTCATTTATCGGCTTCTCCGGCGTGTTCCCCAAGCTGCTGGCCGACACGTTCGGTCCCTCCACAGGGTTCACACTGGGTGCGGCGACCATTTCGCTGGCCTTCCTGGGCGCCCTGGTCGGCTCCCTGGTCCGGCCCTACGGTGGCCGGCTGGCTGACCGCTGGGGCGGCGCCCGCATCACGATGGTCTGCTTCGCCGCCTTGGCCGTCATCACACTGGTCCAGGTCTGGACCCTTCCCTTGCACTATTTCGGCATCTTCCTGGGCCTGTTCCTGCTGCTCTTCGCCGCTGCCGGGGCCGGGAACGGATCAACGTACCGTATGATTCCCGTGGTCTTTGCCCTCCGTTCCCGGGACCGTCGCCAGGGCCATGGGACGGACGACGGCGCCGAGGTAAGTTCCGCGCGGAAGGCTTCCGCCGCGCTGGGCATCATTTCCGCCATCGGCGCCTATGGCGGATTCCTGGTCCCGCAGGTGCTCAATGCTTCGCGTACCGCTTCGGGCGGTTACGAGTCCGCATTCTATGGTTTCGTTGCCGGCTACCTGCTGCTGATGGCTGTCACCTGGTTCTGCTATCTGCGGCGGTCCTCGCGCGCCGTTTTGGCCGGTGCCTGATGGGGAGAACAGGCGATCTGCTGCGCAGTACGGACACGCACTGCCCCTACTGTGCTTTGCAGTGTGCCATGACGCTGACGCCGGGCGCGGCCGTTGAAACGGCAGCCGCGGAGTCACTCCCCGACGTTGCCGGACGCGAATTCCCCACCAATCGCGGCGGCCTGTGCCGCAAGGGCTGGACCTCAACCACACTGCTGCAGCATCCGGGGCGGGTCACCGAACCACTGCTGCGCGGCGCGGACGGAGCGCACCGGCCGGTCAGCTGGGACGAGGCGCTGAGCCGTATTGCGGATGCCGTCCGCAGCACGCGCAGGCTGCACGGGCCCGACGGCGTGGCCGTGTTCGGCGGAGGCGGGCTGACCAATGAAAAGGCGTACCAGCTCGGCAAATTCGCCCGCTTGGCCCTGGGAACCTCCCGGATCGATTACAACGGCCGGTTCTGCATGTCCTCCGCCGCCGCCGCGGGTAACCGATCATTCGGACTGGACCGCGGCCTGCCGTTCCCTGTCGCGGATCTGGACGCAGCCGCCACCATCATGCTGCTCGGCTCCAATGTGGCAGACACCATGCCCCCATTCATGGCGCACCTGCAGGGGGCCCGCGACGCCGGGGGCCTAATCGTCGTGGACCCGCGCCGATCTGCCACCGCGGCGTTCACCGCGGACGGCGCCGGCATCCACCTCCAGCCGGTCCCCGCGACGGACCTCACGCTGCTGCTGGGGCTGACCCACATCGTCATCCATGAGGGCCTGGCGGACCACGCCTTCATCAATGCCCGCACCAGCGGCTTCGAGGAAATTTCCCGTAGCGTCGCCGGCTGGTGGCCCGAACGTGTGCAGTCCGTGACTGGCGTCCCCGCAGCCACGCTGCGGAAAACGGCACGGCTGCTCGCGGCGGGGGCTGCCGGAGCAGGCTGCTACATTCTGACCGGGCGCGGCGTGGAGCAGCATGTGGACGGAACGGACACGGCCACGGCTGCCATCAATCTGAGCCTGCTGCTGGGGCTGCCCGGCAGCCCCCGGAGCGGCTACGGAACACTCACCGGACAAGGCAACGGGCAGGGCGGCCGCGAGCACGGCCAAAAGGCCGACCAGCTCCCGGGCTACCGCAAAATCACCGATCCGGCCGCCCGGAAGCACGTCGCCGGGGTCTGGGGCGTCGACGAGGCCCTCATTCCCGGGCCCGGCCTGCCCGCCGTCGAACTCCTCATGAACTTGGGCCAGCCCGGCGGCGTGCGCTGCCTGTTCGTGCACGGCGCCAATGTGGCAGTCTCCGCCCCGGACGCGTCCGCCGTCATCGCCGGACTGCGTCGGCTGGATTTCCTGGTCGTCTGTGATTTCTTCGTCTCTGAGACGGCTGCCGAGGCGGATCTGATCCTACCGGTGACGCAGTGGGCGGAGGAGGAAGGGACGATGACCAATCTTGAGGGACGCGTGCTGCGCCGCCGCGCCGCAGTGACCCCGCCGCCGGGGGTCCGCACCGAATTGTGGATCATGGCCCGGCTGGCCGAGGCGCTCGCTGCACCGTCGACCTTCAGCGCGGACCCGCGGACCGTTTTCGAGGAGCTTCGGCTGGCCTCCGCCGGCGGGGAAGCGTACTGGCCCTTCCCGGCCGGCGGCGCGGGTACGCCCCGGCTGTTCCTGGAGCGTTTTGCGCACGACGACGGTCGCGCGGTTTTGGTGCCCGTCGCGCCACGCGCGGGGGTCGGCAGTGACACCTTCGACATCACGGCTGGCAGCACGACCAATATGCGGGACGACAGCCGGAACGCACCGCGCCCGGGTCTCCACCCGGTACACGGCACGGCGCGCGATGTCCTCTTTGCGGGCCGTTCGCTGGCTCTGGCCACCGGCCGACTACTGGAGCATTACCAATCCGGTGCCCAGACAAGGCGTGTCCCCGATCTTGCCGCCGCCGCACCGGAGGCCCGGCTGGTGATCCATCCGCAAACCGCCGCCGCCCGCGGCATCGCCGACGGCGAACCGGTACGGGTGTCCAACAGCCGCGGCGAGGTGTACTGCAGGGCCCGGATCAGCACCGGGATCCGGCCGGACACCGTCTTCCTGCCGTTCCATTTTCCCGGCCTGCAGAGCGCTAACCTGCTCACCAAAGCCGCCACCGACCCGATTTCCGGCATGCCGGAGTTCAAAACCAGCGCCGTGCTGGTCGAGGCAGTGCTGGTCGAGGCAGTGCTGGTCAAGGCCATGCCGGTCAAGGCCATGCCGGTCAAGGCCGTCGTGCCCGCACCGGCGGGAACGGCTGCACGCAACGGCAGGGTGTCCCGATGAGCCTCGGAAATCTCCGCGACGAAACCGCAGGCGCCGCCCCGGCCGGGACCTCGGCCCCTGGACCGGAACGAATCGTCGTCGTCGGTTTCGGGCCGGTCGCCTCCCGGCTGATCGACGAACTGCTGCCCGCGGTCCGCAGCAACGCCGTGCGCATGCTGGTCATCGGGGAAGAGCCGGACCCGGCCTACAACCGCGTGCTGGTGGCGGAGCTGGGCGTCAACCGGACAACCCAGGAAGCCATCACCGTGGCCGATCCCACGGTTCTGCGGCGCCTGGGTGTGGAGCTGCGGCTGGGCGTCAAGGCGGTCCGGGTCGACCGGGCCCGGCAGCACGTGCTGCTCGACGACGGCGCTACGGCGCGCTATGACAGACTGGTGTTCGCGACGGGCTCGCGGCCGGTGGTGTGACCGGGCGCCGCCGCGTCGTTGTGCTGGGCGCCGGCATTATGGGCCTCGAGGCCGCCCTCGCCGCGGCCGATGAAGGCGCAGAAGTCACCGTGGTCCATCACGGACCGCATCCGCTGGGACGGAACATTGACCGCGGCGGCGGCTTCGTCCTGGCCGCTCAGCTGCGGCGGCGGGGAATCCGGCTTGCCCCAAATGCCCGCTCGACCGGGATCGAAACCACCCGCTCCCCCGCTGACGGCCCCAGCCGCTCTGTTAGGGAAGCCGCCGGGAGCCCTGTTGAGGGCGACGCCGGCAGGGGCGCTTTCGCTGCGCTGCTGCTGGACGACGGCTCGGCCATCGATGGCGACCTGCTGCTGCTCTCCTGCGGTGTCCGGCCACGGATCGAGCTCGCCGCGGGATCCGGACTGCCGACCGGCACCGGCATCCTGGTCGATCACAACCTGCAGGCCCACCACGACGGGCATGTCTTCGCCATCGGCGATTGTGCCGAGGTCCGCTGCACGGATCCCGATTGTGCCTGCTGCCGCAACGCACTCGGGCCCTCCGGCCTGATCGGCCCCGGCTGGCGTCAGGCCGAATGGCTGGCCGCGCACTTGCTGGATCTGACCGGACAGGCCGGTATGCCCTCCGGATCCGCCACCACCGCAGCTGCCGGCGGATCAGCCGTTACCCGCGTGCCGCTGCCGGCCGAAGGGGCGGCCGTCATGCTGCTCAAAGCCCGCGGCGTTGAGGTCGCAACCGCCGGCCAGACTTCGGCGGATCCTTGGGACGACGAACTGATGGAAGCGGGAACCGCCCCCGGTCGGCCCCGCCTGCAGGTGGCCCAATGGGCCGATCCGGAACACGGCCGCTATGTGAAGATGAGCACCCGCGGCGGCGTGCTGACCGGACTGGTTTGTGTGGGCATGCCCCGCACAGCAGCAGAGCTGGTGCTGCTCTTTGAACGCGGTTCCGAACTCCCGGCAGATCGCTCCAGCCTGCTGCGGTTGGATGGCCCGGAACAATTGCTGGCCGATTCCTCCGGCGTGTCCGATCCCGAGGCAACCGTCTGCCGATGCGCCGGAGTCAGCCGGGCCAGCATCGAGGCCGCCGTGCTGGGCGGTTGCGGCACCCTGGCCGACGTTTCCGGAAGCACACGGGCCGGCACCGGCTGCGGCGGCTGCCATTCGGACGTCCGTCGACTCATCGAGCAGCATTTCCAGCCGGCCCCCGCCTAACGCCCGTGTAGGCAGCCACACCGCAGGCTAGACCCTAATCTCCACGAAACCGTTCACCAGCCGGGTGCTGTAGGTGGCCAGCCGCAGCGTTGGGATGCCGAAGCACTCGCCCGTCCGCAGATCGTAGACCTCTTTATGCAGGGGTGAGGCGATGGTTGGCCGGGTCCCACGCGAGCCGACAATACCGCGGGCCATCACGTGCGCCGCCGTCGCCGGATCTTCATGGGCGACGGCGAAGACCTGGCTGCCGCCGGTGCGGAACAGCGCCACGTGGCTTCCGTCCACCAGTGCGGCTTCGCCCCAGGATTCGTCCAGGTCGCTCAGCGGACAGACCCGGTACCAGACAGGGTCTTTGACTAAATCGGGGTCTTTGACCAAATCCGGGTCTTTGACCGGATCCGCATCGATGCGGCGCCCCGCATAACTGGCGGGCTGGCCCCCGGAACCGGTTTTTGCAACGGCTTCAATTACGGCTATGGACATCGGGGGCTCCTCATACTTGTCATGCTCGTTCCTGCCATCGGTTTCTCCATGCTGGCTGTCCCCTGTTTCCGGCACCGGCCGGGCATGTATCCGACAGGTAAAACAGACGTCACCGGCATCGAAACGGTCCCGTGATGCGGAAGTTAAGTTCGCGAAACAATGGGGAAACGGAAGGGAAACTGACCCGTCCTAGGCTGGAATGACACGATGCGGGGTCCACCTGCAGACCGTTGGAAGGGCTACGCCATGACCGCAGACTCGTCACCCGCTAAGACGCCGCGACGGATCGTGGTGGCCGGAGGCGGTCCCGCGGCGCACCGCTTCGCCGACGCCATGCATGCGCGCTGCCTGGACGGCTGGGACATCACGGTACTCGCCGAAGAGGTGCACCTGCCCTACGACCGGGTGGCGTTGAGCAAGGCCCTGACGGACGACGGCGCCGACCTCACCCTGGGGAAGGTCGCCATGTGGGAGCACCCGGCCCTTCGGTTGCGCGGCGGTGAGCGTGCCGTCCGGATCGATACGGCCAACCGCATCGTCCACACCCGCGCCGCTCCCGCAGCCGGGCCGGCCGCCGCGGATGCCCCGGCTGATGCCGCCGCGGCCGCCGCGTATAGCTACCCCTATGACGAGCTGGTGATCGCCACCGGTTCGGATGCCGCCCGGCTGCCCATCCCGGGGGAGGAATTCAGCCACGTATACCGCACGCTCGATGACGTCTGGTTCCTTAGTCAGGAGGTGCGCCGGCTGGCGCAGGCCCTGGGGCGACAGGTCAATGCCACGGTGATCGGCGGTGGGCTGCTGGGCCTGGAGGCGGCCGCCGGCCTGCAACAGCTCGGCGTCCGCTCCTCGGTCATTAACGGCGCGCCCTGGTTGATGAACACCCAGCTCGATGAGGGTGCCGGCCAGGCGCTGGGCCGGCTGATCGCCGCAAAGGGCCTGTCCGTGCATGGCGGCGTCTTCCCCGCCAGTATCCGGACCGATCCCGCTGGCACCGTCACGGGTGTGCAGATGGCCGATGACCGCGTCATCGAGGCTGATCTGGTGGTGGTGGCGATCGGCGTCAAGCCCCGGGATGAGCTGTTCCGGGACGACAGCGCCGGCGGCGATCCCGGCCGGGCCGGTTTCCCCGCCGGCCAGGGCTTCGAGCTGGGCCCGCGCGGCGGCGTGGTGATCGGAGAGGATTGTGCCACCACGGTGTCCAACGTCTGGGCGATCGGGGAGGTCGCGAACTTCGGCGGCATGTGCCTGGGCCTGGTGGCCCCGGCCACTACGATGGCCGAGATCGTCGCGAACCGACTGCACGGCGGCGCCGCAACTTTCCCAGGCTTCGACACCGCAACAAAGCTCAAGCTTTCCGGCGTCGACGTCGCCAGCTTCGGCGACGCCTTTGGCCGCACCGAAAGCAGCCTGGAAATCGTCTACGCCGACCCCGCGCGCGGCATCTACCAGAAGATCGTCACCACCGATGATGCCAAGACGCTGCTGGGCGGCATCTTCGTCGGCGATGCCACCCCGTACACCAGCCTGCGCCCGCTGCTGGGCCGCGCCCTTCCCGCCGAGCCCGGAGCGTATCTTTCCGCCGCCGGCGGCGATGCCCCGGAAACGGAGTTGCCCGACGATGCGATCCTTTGCTCGTGCAACAACGTCCCGGCCGGCACCATCCGGGACGCCGTGCACGCGACCGGCTGCTGCGAGGGAAACGGACCCGTCCAGGACGTGCCGGGTTTGAAGGCCTGCACCCGGGCCGGCACCCAGTGCGGTTCCTGTGTACCGCTGTTGAAGAAGCTGCTGGAGAGCGAGTTGACCAAGTCCGGCGTCGCCGTCTCCAAAGCGCTCTGCGAGCACTTTGGCATGTCCCGGGCGGGGCTGTTCGAGGCCGTGCGCGCCCTGGAGCTGACCTCTTTCGAGCAGATCCTGGCCCGCTTCGGCACGGTCGAGCCGGCCGCCGGCAGCGCCGGCTGCGACATCTGCAAGCCCACGGTGGCCTCCATCCTGGCCAGCCAGCACAGCGCCTACGTGCTCGACGACGGCCGCGGTGCGCTGCAGGACACCAATGACCGGGCGCTGGCGAATATGCAAAAGGACGGCACCTACTCGGTGGTCCCGCGCATCCCCGGCGGTGAAATCACGCCCGAGAAACTCGGCGTGATCGCCCAGGTGGCACAGGATTACGGTCTCTACACCAAGATCACCGGCGGCCAGCGGATCGATCTCTTCGGTGCCCGGCTGGAGCAGCTGCCGGATATCTGGAAGATCCTGGTGGAGGCCGGCTTCGAATCCGGCCAGGCCTACGGCAAGTCCCTGCGCACGGTGAAGTCCTGCGTCGGGTCTACCTGGTGCCGCTTCGGTGTGCAGGACGCGGTGTCCATGGCGATCAACCTGGAGCTGCGTTACCGCGGGCTGCGCAGCCCGCACAAACTCAAGATGGGCGTCTCCGGTTGTGCCCGCGAGTGCGCGGAGGCGCGCGGCAAGGACGTCGGCGTGATCGCCACGGCGGACGGCTGGAACCTTTATGTCGGCGGCAACGGCGGCGCACAGCCCGCGCATGCGCAGCTGCTCGCCAAGGACCTCGATGACGCCACCTTGATCAGTTACATCGACCGCTACCTGATGTACTACATCCGCGTCGCGGACCGGCTGCAGCGCACGGCACGCTGGCAGGAAGAGCTCGACGGCGGCCTCGCCCATGTGGTCGACGTGGTGATCAACGATTCGCTGGGCATCGCCGCAGATCTGGAAACCGCGATGGAACGGCATGTGGGTAACTACGAGGATGAATGGGCCGCCACACTGGCGGACCCGGATCGGCTGCGCCGCTTCCGCTCCTTCGTCAATGCCCCCACCACCGCCGATGACTCCATCGCCTTCGTCCCCGAGCGCGGCCAGATCCGGCCCGCCACGCCGGCCGAGAAGCAGAGCGTGCTGATCGCCACCAGCATCGGCATCCGCCCCGGCGGCTTCGCAACCTCCCCGGACGGAGCCTGACATGGACCTGGACGCCGATCTCACTGGACAATCCGTGCTGATCACCGGTTCCGCCGTCGCAGCGCGGCGTGCCGTGCGGCGCTACCGAGCGGCTGCCGCGGACGTGCGCACCGTCGACTGCCCGGCGAATTTCCGCACCTCGGTCTTGGACGAGGTGCTTCTCGTCGTGGCCGTGGACGACGGCGATCCCGGCTGGGCTCCTTTGGTGCAAGCCTGCCGGCTGCACAGCGTCCTGCTGGTCCGTGAGCAGGCCGCCAGTCCCGGCCGCCACATCGCCTTGGTGGGTGGCGGACCCGGGCCGGCCGATCTGCTCACGGTGCGCGGCCGCGGCGCCCTGCGCGAGGCCGACGTGGTCTTTTACGACCGGCTGGGACCGGTCGCCGACCTGGACCAGCTGGCCCCCGGCGCGCAGCTCATCGATGTCGGCAAAACGCCCGGCCACCACCCCGTCAGCCAGACCGACATCCAGGCGCAGATGATCGCGAGCGCCCGGATGGGCAACCGCGTGGTCCGGCTCAAGGGCGGCGATCCGTACGTCTTCGGCCGCGGCGGAGAGGAAGTCGCGGCCTGCGCGGAGGCCGGCATCCCCGTCACCGTGGTGCCCGGTGTCAGCAGCGCCATCTCCGTCCCCGGCGCCGCCGGTATCCCGGTCACGCACCGCACGGTCAGCCACCTCTTCACCGTCGTCTCCGGCCACGCACCGCTGACCGACCCCGAACTGGAACACCTGGCGGGACTGGGCGGGACCATCGTGGTGCTGATGGGCATCGGCACGCTGCCGCAGCTCACGAACGGTCTGCTCCAGGCGGGCCTGCGCCGGGACATGCCAGTCGCCGTCGTCGAACGCGGTTTCAGCCCGCACCAGCGCACCACCATCTCAGATTTGAGTAACATTGTCAGTGCAGCATCCAAGTGCAGCAACCCGGCCGTGGTGGTGATCGGTGAGGTGGTTGCCGTGGGGCGGGCCGCCGGCGTGCAGAGCGAAATCGCCGATTTAACGGCCGCCATGCTGCGGTCATGAGGGAGATGCAATTGTCCAAACACGACGATCCGGCAGCCGCCGAATCAAGCCCGGTCGGGTCAACAGCAGGGTCAATGCTGGGGCCAACACTGACCGACCCAACACTGACCGATCCTGGACCGACCGCTTCAGCAGCGCCCGACGTAGATCACTCGGCGGGCGCCGCGGAACTGGCGTTGACCGGATTCCGCGTCGGCGTGACCTCGCACCGGCGGTCCCGGGACCTGATCGAGGCGCTGGAGCGGCGCGGCGCCGACGTTTTGTACGCCCCGGCCCTGAAAATCGCACCAGTGGAGGAAGACCTGCCGCTGGCCGAGGACACCCTGGCCATCATCGCCGCCCGGCCGGATATCCTGATCGTGACCACCGCCTACGGCATGCGGCGCTGGTGCGAGGCCGCGGACGCCTCGGGCATCGGGGAAGAGCTGCTCGGCACCCTGGGGAACTGCCGGATTTTCGTCCGCGGCCCCAAGGCCCGGGGAGCCGTACGCGCGGCCGGCCTTAATGACGTCGGCATCAGCAGCGACGAAACCACGGCCACCCTGGTCGATCTGGTGTACGCCGAGGGGGTCAGAGACGGCGGGCCCCCACTGGCCGGGAAGACCATAGCCGTGCAGCTGCACGGCTACACCGATGTGAAGCAGCTCGACCGGCTGCGCGCTGCCGGGGCCACCGTGCTGACGGTTACGCCCTACCGCTGGGTCCGGCCGGAAGGCGAGGACCTGCTGCCCAAACTCATCGACGCGGTCTGCCAGCAGGAATTGGATGTTGTCACCTTCACCAGCGCCCCGGCCGTGGACGCCCTCTGGAGCACAGCACATGAAATGGGCAGGTACCATGCGCTCATCGACAGTTTCAAGACCTCGGTGGTAGCCGCCGCCGTTGGGCCCGTCACTGCCAAACCCCTGCTGGACGCCGGCATCACTGCGCTCATTCCGGAGCGGTTCCGGATGGGCGCCCTGATCCGTCTGGTCTGCGAGCATTTGGAACGGACCGGTGTCCGGACGCTGCAGACCCAGGCCGGCCAGCTGGAATTGCGCGGGCGTGCGCTGCGCGTCAACGGTATGCCGGTGGAGCTGGCGCCCGCTCCGCTGCTCCTTGTTCGTGCCCTGCTGGAGGCCGGCGGTTCAGTGCTCCCCCGTGACACTCTGGTCAGACTGTTGGATCAGCGTGGTGCCGAGCACGCGTTGGACATGACGGTCAGCCGGCTGCGGGCCGCTCTCCCGGACGCCGCCATGATCGAAACTGTTCTCAAGCGCGGCTACCGGCTCCGCGTCTGACCCGTGCCGCGTCTTGGCGTCCCGTCGCTAAGGCTTGGCGTCGTCGTCGCGGCTCCGCGCCGTCGCCCGCCGGCTTCCCATCGCCAAGGCTTGGCTTCCCGTCACTACTGCTTGGCGTCGTCGCCCGTGGACGTCGTCGTGGTCGGGCCGCCGTCAACATCGTCGTCCTCCCCTTCCGCCGCAATCTGTGAATGCCGGCGGTCATCCGTGTCTTGGTCGTCCCCTTCCTCACCTTCCGCGGGCGCCTGCCCGTGCACCCGGTCCGCATCTTGTCCCGCTTCATTCCGTTCCATCACATTCTCCTTGCGCATCACGATTCTTCACGGCCGGAAGTTGCTGTTTAGCCTTCATCAGCGCTGTTAAATTCCAGTCCGCAGCGCCTTAACAAGCATACTTAGTGTTAGCGTTGAAGGACCGCTTTGCCCACGGGTTTCAGGTCGGGGCTTGTTCGAAACTCCGGGGCCCCGGCTGAGCATGATGAGGAGGAATCCGCCATGGCCGAACGAGGCAGCAGCAAACACGGCGCCAGGCTCGACGACGAGATGAAGCAGGAAGCCCAGAGCATGACGAAGGGTCATCGGGCGGCCCATGTCGAAGAGGGCCGCGAATCCGAGCCGTTCCCGGACAGCACAGACGGCGCCGAGGTTCAGCAAGCCATTGGCCTGACCGCAGATCCGGAGGAGGAAGAGGAAGCGTGAGCCGGTATGACCAGACGGACCGCCGCGCAGTGGGCACTGCCGCAGGATAATCCGGACCCGGAAATTGAGGTCTTGATCCCCACCCGGGGCCGGCCCGCCGAGTTGGCCGTGGTCTTGGCCGGCTTGGCTGCCCAGGACGAGCCGGACTTTTCTGTGATCATCAGCGACCAAAGCGACGCGACGGTGGACTGGGGGCACCCCGCTGTTGCCGCCATGATCCGCGTCCTGCGGGCCCAGGGCCGCGCGGTGCGAACCAGCAGGCACCGGCCGCGCCGCGGCATGGCAGAACACCGCCAGTACCTGCTGGGTCTGGCCGTGGCACGCCGCGAACTCTTTCTGGACAACGACGTTTGGCTTGAACCCAACTCCATGAACCGTATGAATGAGGCGCTGCAGGATCTGGGCTGCGGTTTCGTCGGCATGGCGGTTCAGGGCCTGAGCCACCTGGCGGACATCCGGCCCGATGAGCAGACCGCTTTTGAACCATGGGAGGGTCGGGTGCACCCGGAGCGGATCCGCCGCGCGGAACCGTCCTTCCGGCGATGGCCCCTGCATAATGCTGCCAACCCCGCCCACATGGCCGCCTCCCTAAAGCTTGGTCCGGATCAGTGGCTTGCCTACAGGATCGCGTGGGTTGGTGGCTGTGTGCTCTTTGACCGCCTGGCGCTGGTGGCCTGTGGAGGCTTTGAATTCTGGCCGCTACTGCCCCTGGACCATTCAGCCGAAGACGTGGCGGCGCAGTGGAAAGTCATGGATGTATGCGGCGGCGCGGCGATGCTGCCATCCGGTGCCGTGCATCTGGAATCCCCGACCACTGTCCCGGAACGGCGGGTGGAAGCCTTCGACGTGGTCTTCCCTCCCGATGGATCTTCTCCAGGCAAGCCCTCTTCAGACATCCCAATACGGGACAGCACCCATGCAGCCGAACACCTCTGAAAGGCAAATATCATGTCCAATTCACCCAACCCGATTCAGATCCAGAAGTTCCTCGGCGGCATTGACTACCCGGCGAGCCGCGCCAAACTAGTCAGCAAGGCCGAGGACTCCGGTGCAGACGAGCCCGTCCTTGAAGCCCTGCGCAATATACCGGACCGGGAGTTCAACGGCCCCAATGCGGTCAGCCAGGCCGTGTCAGAAGGCTCAAAAGATGTTTGAGAAACTGACCACCGCCCACGAATTGTTCATTTTCAAGCTGGGCTCGGCTCTCAGCATGGAGCAGGACTCGCTGCAGATGCTCGAGGACCTGACCAGCAGGGCGCAGCGGGTGGAACTCAAGGAACTGCTGGAGGAACACACCGCAGAAACCCGCCAGCAACTCGCCAACCTGCAACGCGCCTTTGAGCTCCTCGGCGAAGATATTGATGATTCCCCGTCGCCAACCACTGCGGGACTTGCCAAGGAGGGAAAGACCACCCTGCGGAAAACCATTCCGCAACTGGCGGACCAGGTAATCCTGGCCGGCGCGCTGGAGACCGAACACTATGAGATCGCGGTGTACGAGACGCTGATTGCCGCAGCGCTGGCGGAAGGCAGGACCGAGCTGGTCTCTATCTTTGAGCAGAATCTCGGCCAGGAGAAAGCCGCGGCGGAAAAGCTTCGTGCCGCCTCCCGCGAAGTCGCGGCCCAGGGGCCGGTGCATTCGCCGGAAGACGAGACGATCTGACCGGAAGGGAACCCGCCTTCATCTGCCCCGAGGCTCACGGCCGTATCTCGCAGGGAGTCTGCGGTGTCATCTGGGCGGAGTCGGCGGTGTTCTGGGCCGTCGATTGTGTGCCGTGGATATGGATGGGTGCCACGGGAATTCCCATGGCACTCATCCATATCCACGGCATCCGGCTGAAAACAGCGGTATGTCTCGTGCTCAAACGCCGTGAGGCGCTACATATGGACGTGCAGGCGCCGCGCAGCCTCGGAAATCGACCCGCTGAGCGACGGGTAGACGGTGAACGTGCTGGCCACGTCGTCCACGTGCAGCTTCTGCGTCACGGCGAGCGCGATCGGGAAGATCAATTCGGAGGCGCCGGGACCCACCACGACGCCGCCAATCACGGTGCCGGAGCCCTTGCGCGCAATGATCTTGACGAACCCGTCCTTGAAATTACGCATCTTGGCGCGGGCGTTGGTGCGCAGCGACAGCTTAACCACGTCGCCCTGGTACTTACCGGAGGCCAGATCCGCCTCGGACACCCCCACTGAAGCAATTTCCGGCGAGGTGAAGATATTGGAGGAAACCTGCAGCAGTTTCAGCGGCCGTACGCCGTCACCGAGCAGATGCGCCACGGCGATCCGGCCCTGCATGGCCGCCACCGAGGCCAGGGCGAACACTCCCGTGCAGTCGCCCGCCGCGTAAACGTTGGACGCCGTCGTCCGGGAGACGCCGTCGACCTTAATATGGCCGCCCTCGGTGAGGGCAACGCCGGCCTCTTCGAGCCCGATTCCCGCGGTATTGGGGATAGAGCCGACGCAGACCAGGCAGTGGCTGCCGGTCACCTTCCGGCCGTCGCCGAGGGTCACGACGACGCCGTCCTCGGTCCGGTCGACGGCGGCGGCTCTGGAGCGGGAGAGCACGGTCATCCCGCGGCGCTCGAAAACATTTTCCAGCACCTGCGCGGCATCCGAGTCCTCCCCCGGCAGCACCTGGTCGCGGCTGGAAATCAGTGTGACCTTGGAGCCCAGCCCATTGTAGGCGGAAGCAAATTCCGCCCCTGTCACCCCGGATCCCACCACGATCAGCTCCGGCGGTACCTCCTGCAGGTGGTACAGCTGTGTCCAGTTAAGGATCCGCTCGCCGTCCGGCTTGGCCGTGGGCAGTTCGCGCGGGTGCGCCCCGACGGAGACCAGAATCGCGTCCGCCTTGATCGTTTCGGTGCTGGCGTCAGCCCCCTCGCCGGTTGTCGCTTCGATCGTATTGTTGTCCAGTATCCTGCCGGTGCCCGGAATAATCCGCACGCCGACCCGCTCCAGGCCAGCGTGGATGTCCGCGGATTGTTCGCCGGCCAGGCGCAGCACGCGCTCGTTGACCGCCTTGAGGTCAGCGCGCATCAGCGGCACGTAATCGCCCTCGTCATCGACGTCGAAGCGCACGCCCAGCGCGGCCGCGTCGGTCATCCGGGTCATCGTGTCCGCCGTCGCGATCAGCGTCTTGGATGGGACGACGTCGGTCAGCACCGCGGAGCCGCCGAGGCCGGCCCGCTCCACGATGGTCACCTGCGCGCCCAGGGAGGCGGCAACGATCGCGGCCTCGTACCCGCCGGGGCCGCCGCCCAGAATCGCGATGCTCGGAGCGGACTGGGTGGAAAAAAGATTATGTTGGCTGGTCACAGTAGTTCATTCTCGCCTATCGCGGCCATCCTCACCAAGCCGGTAGGTTATTCTAATGCACACATTTGAATCCCCCGCTGCCCCTGAACCCGCCGCCGATGCCCGCGACGCTGACGCATTAAGGCCGACGACGGCGGCTCCCGGCGCTGCTGCGGCAGAGCCGTTCGCTGCGGTCCCGACCGGCACGGATCCCTTCGAGCTGGCGCGGGCGGCGGCGGACTACATTTCGGAGCATACCGGGGTTGCCACGCACGACATCGCTTTGGTGCTCGGCTCCGGCTGGGGCGAGGCCGCCGGATTGATCGGCGAAACCACCGCCACCCTCAACGCGACGGACATCCCGGGCTTCTCCGCGCCTGCGGTGGCAGGCCATGTGGGGACCGTCCGCTCCATCCTGACACCGACCGGCAAACGTGCCCTGGTGCTGGGTGCGCGCACCCACTTTTACGAGGGCAAGGGCGTGCGTGCCGTGGTGCACGGCGTCCGGACCGCCGCTGCCGCCGGGGCCGCCACCCTGGTGCTGACCAACGGCTGCGGCGGTCTCAACGAGGCCTGGGACCCGGGCACTCCCGTGCTGATCAGCGACCACATCAACCTCACGGCCGCGTCCCCGCTGGAAGGCGCCACCTTCGTGGACCTCACCGATCTCTATTCCGCCCGGCTGCGTGCACTGGCTCGCGAAGTGGACCCGAAGCTGGATGAAGGTGTCTACGCGCAATTCGCCGGTCCGCATTACGAGACCCCTGCAGAGGTCCAGTACGCCAAGCGGATCGGGGCGGATCTGGTGGGAATGTCCACCGCTCTGGAGGCGATCGCCGCCCGGCACGCGGGGATGGAGGTCTTCGGGATTTCGCTCGTCACCAACCTCGCGGCCGGGATCAGCCCGGTCCCCCTCGACCATCAGGAAGTGCTGGCAGCGGGCCACGCCGCCGGGCCGCGGATCTCCCGGCTGCTGGCGGACATCATCGCCCGGCTGTAGCGCGGCTTCCGCCGTGCCCCCGTACGCCGGCGGACCGTTCTGCGCACCTCCCGGTGCCAGCCCGCGCAGGACGCCCTCCTGCGCAAGGTTCACACCCTAGTCCGCGCAGCTTCCGCCGTATACCCGCTTACGGGCTGAGCCGTTCCCCGGGCCACGATAGGTTGGATCCATGACGCTTCCGGACACCGAACTCCAGCCGCTGCTGCACGCCGCCCGGGCGTGGGCGGATCAGGACCCGGATCCGGTGACCGCCGCGCAGCTGAGGGCACTGATGGTCTGTGCCGGCGGCGCCGACGCCGGGGGCACCGATGCCGGGGGTGCCGACGCAGGGGGCGCCCAGGCAGGGGGCGCCGACGCGGAAGCCGCCCGCCAGGAAGCCGCGCAGCAGGAACTCGCCGACAGCTTCAGCGGCAATCTGCAGTTCGGCACCGCCGGCCTGCGGGCCGCCATGGGGCCCGGACCCAACCGAATGAACCGCGTCGTCGTCCGCCGTGGAGCGGCGGGGCTTGCTGCGTTTCTGCTGAAACGGGCATCCACGGATCCGGCTGCTGCCTCCAAGGGCCAGGACAGCACCACCACCGACAGCACCCTGACCAGAAGCACAGTCCCTGCAACCCCTGCAACCCCGCCCACCACTGCAACCCCGCCCACCACTGCAACCCCTGCAACCCCTGTAACCACTGCAACCCCTGCAACCCCTGCAACCCCTGCAACCCCTGCAACCCCTGCAACCCCTGTAACCACTGCAACCCCTGCAACCCCTGCAACCCCTGCAACCCCTGCAACCCCTGCAACCCCTGCAACCACAACGATCCACGCCACGACGGACCGCACGCCGCCCTATACCCCCCGCGCCGTCGTCGGCTTCGATGCACGGCACAACTCCGATATTTTTGCGACCGAAACCGCCGCCATCTTCACCGCGGCCGGCATTGAAACCTTCCTGCTGCCGTGCGCCCTGCCCACACCCTTGCTGGCTTACGCAGTCCGGGCGCTGGACTGCGACGGCGGCGTCATGGTCACGGCCAGCCACAATCCCGCCCAAGACAACGGCTACAAGGTGTACCTGGGCGGACGCACCGTGACGGACGCCGGTCAGGGTGCGCAGATCGTTGCACCCTTCGACGAGCTGATCGCCGCTGAAATTGCCGCGATCGGCCCGTTGGCAAGCATCGAACTCGCGGACTCGGGCTGGACCGTTGTCGACGCCGGCTTCACCACCGGGTACCAGGGCGAGGTGCGCTCCCTCGCCGATTCCAAGGCGTTTCCCGCCCGGGATCTGAAGATTGTTTACACCCCGATGCACGGCGTCGGGGGCGTAACCGCCGTCGAGGTCCTGAACGGTGCCGGCTTTGAGGATGTATCCGTGGTGGCCGCCCAGGCGTTGCCGGATCCGGATTTCCTCACCGTGGCCTTCCCGAACCCGGAGGAGCCCGGTGCACTGGATCTGGCCTTGGAACTGGCGCGGGAGTGCGGCGCGGACATCGTACTGGCGAACGATCCGGATGCGGACCGTGCCGCCGTTGCCGCATTGGATCCCGCCACCGGGTCCTGGCGGATGCTGCGCGGTGACGAAGTGGGAGCCCTGCTCGGGGCCCATATCGCGGCGCGTCTTTCCGCCGGGCATTCCGTCTCAAATCAGGCCGACGACGGCGGAACGCGGGCAGGCGGCTCGGGGGCCGACGACTCGGGGGATGGGGGCTGGCCGGTCACCGCTGGCGTCGACGCGAACGTCGGCGCGGACTTCGCCACGCCCGTCTTCGCCAACTCCATCGTTTCCTCCCGGCTGCTGGCCAGGATTTCCGCCTCCCATGGTCTTGCCCACACAGAAACGCTGACGGGTTTCAAATGGATCTCCCGGGTACCGGGCCTTGTCTACGGTTATGAAGAAGCACTGGGATACTGCATCGCGCCGAAACTGGTCCGGGACAAGGATGGCATCTCCGCGGCGCTCCTCATCGCGGAACTTGGGGCGGAGGAGAAAGCACGGGGCCGGACAATCTTCGACACGCTCGATGACCTTGCACTGGAGCACGGCCTGCATGCGGGCGACCAGCTCAGCCTCCGGGTTCCGGATCTGGCGCAGCTGGCAACGATGATGACGGCGCTCCGCCGGGAGCCGCCGCCACAACTGGGCGGATCCGCCGTCGAACACTTAATTGATCTGGCTCAGGGCTCCGACGCGCTGCCGCCCACGGACGGTCTGCTCTTCCTGACGGCTGACGGCAGACGCGTGATCATTCGGCCCAGCGGGACCGAACCCAAGCTCAAGTGTTATCTGGAGGTCATCATCGCGGTGGACGCGGCAGCGGATCTCCCCGAAGCGCGGCGCCGGGCACGTTCGGCCCTGGACTCCACACTCGCGGACCTGCGCGGAATCTTGGCGCCCTGATTCCAAAAATGACGCCCATCCCGCAAAATGACGTGCGCGCCCCGCGTCATTTTGCGGGATGGGCGTCATAAATCTCGGCGTCCACATCAGGACGTCCGTTTCGGGTGCGGCAAGGATTCCGGGCGGGGTTATCCACATTCTCTCAGGGTGCTGTTCCCTTGGGCAGCGGCGAAATCCATGCTGGAAAGATGGATTATCACGGATTGATCTTTTGCTCCGAGGTAGCCGCCGTCGGGCAGGATCCGAGGAACCTCGCGCGTCGCGCCAAGGCCGGGCAACTGGTCCGCGTCCGGCGCGGAGTGTATGTGGACGGCGGGACTTGGAAAGGCGCCGATACCTGGCAGCGCTATGGCCTGCGAGCCGAGGCCTTCAACCGCACTGTGGCGGTAGCACCGACGTTTTCCCTGCAGACGTCCGGGCTGCTCTGGGGCCTGGCTCTCCTGGGCTGCCCGAAGGACCTCCATGTGCTGACGTCATTCCAGCAGGGCGGGCGGTCCCTTGCCGGCGTTAAACGTCACTTCGGGTCCATGGACGCTCGGTTGACCGAGCTTGGCGAGTTCCGCACCACGGATAAGGCACGGACAGCGGTTGAACTGATGGCGCGGTTGCCTTTCGCCCAAGCAGTTGCAGTCGCGGATTCCTGCCGCAGGATCCGCGTCGCCCCTGCCCCGTGGGCCGATTCAGTGGCGGGGCCAGAACGCCGAGCGCTGATCGTTGATTGGAAGCGCGATACGCCGCTGGGCCCACCGGTGAGCCTCGATGAGCTCCGGGCAGCCGCGTTGGAGCTCCCCAGCCGGGCCAAGATCGAGCGGGCAACGGCGGTCCTGGAGTTCAGTTCGGACTTGTCGGAATCGGCCGGGGAATCAATGAGTCGGGCGAACATTCACATCCTCGGTTTCCGTGCGCCGGAACTGCAGCACGCGTTCTCCATCCGCGGCGGCGTCACAGCGCGAACGGACTTCTACTGGCCCAGGGAACGGGTGGTGGGCGAGTTTGACGGACGGGCGAAGTACACGCGTTCAGACTGGGCGAGCGGTAGTTCCGTCGAGGAACGCGTCCTGGCTGAGAAGGACCGGGAGAATAAGATTCGCGCTTTGGGCATGGGGTTCGCCCGGTGGAACTGGGCCGAAATGATGGATCTGGCCCGACTGGAGAGAATTCTCAGTGATGCTGGGCTACGTCGAACGCCAAAAACGTAAGCGCCAAGAGAAAATGACGCCCATCCCGCAAAATGACGTGCGCCTCGCGCGTCATTTTGCGGGATGGGCGTCATTTCGGCGCTCCCGGCTTACGCCCGCCGCGTTCCCGGCGGGCGGCCGCTGTCACCAGGTCTCCGGCCGGTCCTTCCAGCATCCGGGGTCCCTTCCATACGGCGTGCATCCGCCGTTCCAGGGACAACCCCGGTACCGGCACTTCCACCAGTGCGCCGCTCTCGAGCCATGGGCGGACGGCGAAGATGCTGAGCACGGCCGCGCCGGCGCCGGCAGCAACACTGAGCCGTACGGCCGCGTTGCTGCTCAGCTCCAGGGTGGGCGGAACCGGCCCATAGGCCTTCAGCGCGCGATCGAGCGTATTCCGCGTGCCGGACCCGGGTTCGCGCACCACCAAGGCGGTAGAGGCCAACTCCTGAGGCGTCACTCCATTCCGTGCGGACGCCCAAGGATGATCCGGTGCCACCACGACCACCAAGCGGTCTGTGGCCACGATCAACCGATGCAGTCCGGTGGCCAGACGCGGCGACTCCACGAATCCCACGTCCGCCGCTCCCTGGGCAATCAGCTCGAATACCCGGCTCGAGTTCTGGACGGACAAGGTCACGCTGAGGTCGGGATCAGAGCGCTTGAGTGTGGCCAGCCAGCCCGGCATCAGGTATTCGGCAACGGTCATACTTGCCGCTACCTTCAGCCGGGAGAGGCGTTGCGTCTGCAGCGCCTCCGCCGCGGACATCAGCTCGCGTGCGCTGTCCAGCGCCGGCCGCGCCCAATTAACAACGACGGCGCCTTCAACCGTTAGCCGCGATCCGCCGGGGCGCCGATCGATCAGAATCACGCCCAGCGAGCGCTCCAGCCGGGCCAGCGACCGGCTCGCGTTCGGCTGCGCCATACCCACGGCGCGCGCCGCCGAGCTCAGGCTGCCGCATTCGGAAACCGCCACCAGAAGTTCAAGGACGGCAAGATCGGGCCAGTTCATGCTCATATCAAAATGATATATTTCCATGCGTCATTGGCGGCTACCGGGTCGGCCCGGGCGCTGGCAGCATCGAAGATATGGATACGACAGAAACAACAACCACCCCCGCGACCTTTGACACTTCGCTTTCGGATCCGCTGCCTTCGGATCCACTACGAGGCAAGGTTTCCGATCCGCCTTCGGATCCACTACGAGGCCAGGTTTCCGATCAGCCTTCGGGTGCGGTTACCGATCCCCGTGCAGATTCGGTTTCCCGCCGGACTACCTTCACGGGCGCCGGCTACCGCTGGTTCCGCGCTGTGGCACCTGGCCTAGGCGTCTGCGCGGCCGCCGTGCTGGCCGCGATGGGAATCGGCCGGTTCGTCCCGACCGTGAGCCTGCTGCTGATCGCCATCGTTCTGGGCGCGGTGCTGCGGAATGTGGTCCGGTTACCGGCCGTACTGGACCCGGGATTCAGGTTTGCTGCCAGAACTCTCCTGCGGGCCGGCGTCGTCCTGTTGGGCCTGCAGCTCTTGCTCGGGGACATCCTCGGGCTCGGTGCAGGAATGATCCTGGTGGTCGTCGGTATTGTCGGCATCGGCATTTTGGGTACCCTGCTGCTCGGCAAATGGATGGGCATCAGCCCCACGCAGCGCCTGCTGATTGCCTGCGGATTTTCCATCTGCGGTGCGGCGGCCGTGGCGGCGGTGGATGGGGTGATCGAAACCGAGGATGAGCAGGAGGTGGTGACAGCCATTGCCCTGGTGGTGATTTTCGGAACGCTGATGATCCCGTTTATTCCCTTCGCCGCCGGATTCCTGGGCCTTTCCGATCAACAAGGCGGCATGTGGGCCGGTGGTTCCATCCACGAAGTGGCGCAGGTGGTGGCGGCGGGTGGAGCGATCGGCGGCGCCGCACTCGGTGTGGCGGTGATCGTCAAGCTGGCACGCATTCTCATGCTGGCGCCGGTTATGGCCGTGGTCAGCATGCGCCGCCGCCGGTCCATGAGCCAGACGGACAGCACCTCGCGCCGCCCTCCGATCATGCCGCTCTTCGTCCTGGGCTTCATCGTGATGATGCTGATCCGATCCACCGGACTTGTTCCGTCCGCGGTGCTGACTATTGCCGGCGCGGGCCAAACCTCGCTGCTGGCGGCTGCCATGTTCGCTCTTGGAACCGGCGTGCACCTTAAATCACTCCGGGCCGTGGGGTTCAAACCGTTCGTCCTCGCGGCCGCTTCCACTGTGCTTGCGGCGACCACGTCCCTGACCGGCGTCCTGCTGGTCAGCTGAGCCGGAACTGTCGGTCCGCCGTGGGAGCATTGAGCTAACGAACTCCTACAGGAAGGCCGCACCATGACCTCTCTCCCCGGCACACCGGCCAGCGCCCCCACCTCGGAACTGGCCAGGTACATCGACCACACGCTGCTGAAGCCGGAGGCCAGCGAGGCGGATGTGCTCAAAATCTGCGCGGAGGCTGTCACACACAGGTTCAAGTCCGTCTGCGTGAACCCGATCTGGGTCAAGACCGTGCACAACGCGCTCAAGGGCACCGGTGTGCTCACCTGTTCGGTGATTGGGTTCCCGCTTGGTGCCACGCCGACCGATGTCAAGAGGTTCGAGGCCCGCGGCGCCGTCCTGGACGGTGCCGATGAAATCGACATGGTCATCAATATCGCCTCGGCGCGGGCGTTGGACAAGGGCGCCCTGGTGGAGGACATCTCCGCCGTCGCCGAAGAGGTGCATGCCGGCGAGTCGATCCTGAAAGTCATTATTGAAACGTCCCTCCTCACCGACGAGGCGAAGGTGGTGGCCTGCCGCGCCGCCGTCGAAGCCGCGGCGGACTATGTCAAGACGTCAACCGGTTTCAACGGAGGCGGCGCCACCGTCGCGGACGTGGCTCTGATGCGTGCCACCGTTGGGCCGGGGCCGGGGGTCAAGGCCTCCGGCGGGATCCGTACGCTTGCCGACGCACGCGCCATGATCAACGCGGGCGCAACCCGAATCGGCGCCAGCGCCGGCGTCGCCATTGTCCGTGAAGAAGCCTACGACCTGAGCCATGGCGCTGCCGGTGCGGGCGGCACGGCAGCGGATCCAGTGACCGATGACGGGCATCCCGCGGGATCGTACTAAGCTTTTAGGCAGAACCGTTAGCCGGTGCAGTCGGCGCCCAATTACACCCCCTAGGGGGCCAGGAGGAACTATGTCCAACCGTGCGCAAGAGCGTGAGAACAGTCTCGTTCAGAGCGTTATTCTCTTCGCCATCTTCTTCGTGCTCTTCCTCGGCGGCATCTTCGCAATGTCCTTTCTGTCGTTGGAGAACGCCCTGCCCATGGCAATCGCGCTGGGGCTGTGTTTCGTGGCATTGGTCATCCCCCTGACCTGGCTGAATAAATCCGACTCGGGTGCCAACCAGTAGCCGTCCGGCCCAACCAGTAGCCGTCCGGCAGAACCGCGACGTCCGGCAGAACGACGACGGCGCCACCACCAACCGCAGCGCCGGTCCCGGTCCGCTCGGGTCGCCCGCGCTTCAGTAGTGATGCGGCCGGCGGGTTGCTATCGGGCAATGCATTGCCGGCCCGATGAGGGAGAAACCGACGCCACTATTCCGTGAAGATCGCCTCCAGCACACCCTGCGCCCAGGCCAGCACCTCGGCGTCGGCCAGGTCCCGACCGCCGATCCGCGCGGTTTTCGGCTTGGGAATCAGCACGGCGTCCAGCGCATTCTTCATTATCGATCCCGGGTACATCCGCTGCAGCCGCATCAGCTTGGACTCGGGCAGTTGCGCGGGCGCAAATTTGATGAAATTGCCCTGCAGCGCCACGTCGGTCAACCCCGCAGCGCGCGCCGCGACGCGGAATCGGGCGACGGCGATCAGGTTCAGTGCCGCTGCCGGCGGCTCCCCGTACCGGTCGGTCAGTTCGGCCAGTACTTCCTGGATGGCCTCCTCCGTCGCCGCCGCTGCCAGCTTGCGGTAGGCCTCCAGCCGCAGCCGCTCCCCCGGCACGTAATCGTGCGGCAGGTGCGCGTTGACCGGCAGCTCAATCTTCATTTCCGCCGGACGTTCCTCGGACTCGCCGCGGTAGTCCGCCACGGCCTCGCCCACCAGCCGGATGTACAGGTCAAAGCCCACACCCTGAATATGCCCGGACTGCTCCCCGCCCAGCAGGTTACCGGCACCGCGGATTTCCAGGTCCTTGAGGGCCAGCTGCATCCCGGCACCGAGCTCGTTGTGCGCCGCCACGGCCTTGAGCCGCTCCAGCGCCACCTCGCCCAGCGGCTTGTCGAACGGGTACAGGAAGTAGGCGTACGCGCGTTCGCGTCCGCGTCCCACCCGACCGCGCAGCTGATGCAGCTGCGAGAGGCCGAAGTTATCCGCCCGGTCCACAATCAGCGTGTTGGCGTTGGAGATATCCAACCCGGTCTCAATGATCGTGGTGCAGACCAGCACGTCGAAGCGCTTCTCCCAAAAATCGACAATGATCTGCTCCAGCCGGGACTCGCTCATCTGCCCGTGGGCCACCGCCACCCGCGCCTCCGGCACCAGCTCACGGATATGCGCGGCGGTCCGATCTATCGAAGACACCCGGTTATGCACAAAGAACACCTGTCCCTCGCGCATCAGCTCGCGCCGTATCGCCGCTGAGGCCTGCTTGTCCGTATATGGCCCCACATAGGTCAGCACCGGATGCCGTTCCTCGGGCGGCGTGGCCAGCGTGGAGGTCTCCCGGATTCCGGTCAGCGACATCTCCAACGTGCGGGGAATCGGCGTCGCGCTCATCGCCAGCACATCCACATTGGTGCGCATCTTCTTGAGCTCTTCCTTGTGCTCCACCCCGAAGCGCTGTTCCTCATCAACAATCACCAGCCCCAGATCCTTGAACTGGACCTCCTTGGAGAGCAGCCGATGCGTGCCGATCACCACGTCCACGGCTCCGCTGCGCAGACCTTCGACGGTTTCCTTGGATTCCTTCGCCGTCTGGAACCGGGACAGCGGCTTAATCCGCACCGGAAAGCCGGAAAACCGCTCGCCAAAAGTCTCCAGGTGCTGCTGTGCCAGCAGCGTCGTCGGCACCAGCATCGCCACCTGCTTGCCGTCCTGCACGGCCTTGAACGCCGCGCGAACCGCGATCTCGGTCTTCCCATAGCCCACGTCGCCGGAGACCAGCCGGTCCATCGGGACTTCCTTCTCCATGTCCGCCTTGACCTCGTTGATTGTGGTCAGCTGGTCCGGGGTCTCCACGTAGGGAAACGCCTCCTCCAGCTCGCGCTGCCAGGGCGTGTCCGGACCGAAGGCATGCCCCCGGGTCGCCATCCGGGCCGAATACAGCCGGATCAGCTCGCCGGCGATCTCCTTGACGGCCTTGCGCGCCTTGTTCTTGGTGCTGGCCCAGTCCGAGCCACCCATCTTGCTCAGCGCGGGGGCATCGCCGCCAACATAGGCAGTGATCTGGTCCAGCTGATCGGTCGGCACGAAGAGCCTGTCCCCCGGTGCACCGCGCTTGGACGGCGCGTATTCGAGCACCAGGTACTCCCGCAGCCCCGCGCCCCCGCTGGCACTGGTCGAGACCTTCCGCTGGATCAGCTCCACGAATTTGCCCACACCGTGCTGCTCATGGACAACAAAATCACCCGCGCGCAGCTGCAGCGGATCCACAGCATTGCGGCGCTTGGACGGCAGCTTGCGCATGTCGCGGGTCGAACTGACCGAGTTCTTCCCCAGCAGGTCTGCCTCGGTCAGCAGCCCCAGCTTCAATCCGTCAAAGACAAAACCGCGCCCGACGGCGGCAGTAGTGATCTCGATAATGCCTGCCTGCGGCGGCCGGTCCAGACTGTCCACCCGGGCCGCGGGGATGTTGGCGTCGTGGAACAATTCGGCCAGCCGCTGAGCCGGTCCCGGGCCGCCCGTCGCCACCACCACACGCCACTGATCGCGGACCCTGGAGCCGATGAACTCCATCATCTCTGCCACGTCCCCCTGGTATCCGCGCGGTTCGCGGGCCGGCAGGTTCAGCACATCGATGTCCGGCAGCAGATCCTCATCCGTGCTGAAAGAGGTGATGGACCACCAGCTCACGCCGGCGGCGAGCGCACTGGCCCGGGTTTGGGCAAGGGATTTGAAACTTGCCGCCGCCAGATCCAATCCTTCTTGCGAGCCGAGGTCCAGCGGAGCAACACCCCCCTCGGACGCCGTGGACCAGGCAGCCTCCAGGAACTCCTCGTTCGTGGATTCCAGATCGTGAGCGCGCGCCCTGACCTTCTCCGGCTCCACTACCACGGCCACGGACCCGGCCGGGAACAGCGACGTCAGCGGCACCATGCCATCCACCAGTGCCGGAGCCAGGGACTCCATCCCTTCCACGGCAATGCCGCCGGCAATCTTTTCCAGCATGGCCGCGGCAGCGGGCATCTTGTCCTTGAGGAGTGCGGCCCGGGACATCACCGAGGGTGTGATCAGGATTTCCCGACACGGCGGCGCGTATAGCGTCGTCGGGTGCACTATGCCCTCCGCTGCGAGTGAGCGCTGGTCCGCCACGGCGAACCAACGCATCTGCTCCACCTCATCCCCAAAGAATTCCACCCGAATCGGATGGTCCTCGGTGGGCGGGAAAACGTCCAGAATGCCGCCCCGGACCGCAAACTCACCTCGGTGAGTGACCATGTCCACCCGGGCATAGGCGGCACCGGCAAGGCGCGTAATCAGATCCGTGAAGGAGACCTCATCACCCACCGACACCGTGACCGGTAACAGGTCGCCGAGCCCTGCCACCAGCGGCTGCACTACGGCCCGGACCGGAGCCACCACAACTTGCAGGTTTTCACCTGGCTGCGGGTGGCTGAGCCGGCGCAGCACAGCCAATCTGCGGCCCACCGTGTCCGAGCGCGGCGAAAGACGCTCGTGCGGCAGCGTTTCCCAACTGGGAAATTCCGCCACCGCGTCCGCGGGCAGAAACGCACGCAGCGCCGCCGCGACATCCTCGGTTTCGCGTCCGGTCGCGGTCACCGCCAGCACAACGCCGGGTCGTCCCTCCGGCCCGGGGACGTCCGCCAGCCCCTCGGCCACCTCAGCCAGCAGCGCGGCGCGCAGACCCGACGGCGCGCCGAACTGGAGATCCTGGCTGCGGTCGGCGTGCGGCCTGGCCGCATATTGACGGACCCGCGCGAAGGCGGGATCGTCGACAAGGGCAGTTCGCAGACCGTTCAGGCTCATGGATGTTTCTCCTCGGCAGGCACAACACAACAGCCCGACGTTCGTAAAGAACCCCGGGGACGCCTCAAGCTTACGCGTCGGAGGGCGCAGCCGCCCGGCCTGTATCCTGAAATCTGCCCAACCACCGCTCAGCCATCCCGGAGGAAACATGGCGCTCCGCGCAACGACCAACCTGCCCCACCCGGTCCACCGGGTCACGGAAGTCTTCACGGACGAGGATTTCATCCGCAGCAGCAGTGAATCAGTGGGCGGGAAATTGGTGTCCTTTGAGCGGAACGGCGCGTTGGATTCCGCGTTCAGTACGAAAACCGTCCGGACCCTGCCCACAAATCGGCTGCCGGATCTGGCCAAAAAATTTGTCGGCGCGTCCATTACCGTCACCCAGCTTGAGGATTGGTCGGTCCCGGAAGCCGACGGCTCCCGCACGGTTGACCTCACGCTGACCGTTTCCGGCGCACCCCTGACGGTCACCGCCGTCGAACGTCTGGTAACAGAAGGCGCAGGCAGCCGCGTGGACCTGGAAGGGACCGTCACCTCGACCATGCCTTTCCTCGGCACCAAAATTGCCGAAGCCGCCGAACCAATGATCGGCAAGGCCCTGAACCTGCAGTCCACCCATGCGCGGAGCTGGCTGGAAAACCACCCCGCCTAAGACCATCCCGTCCCCCGGATTTTGGAGAACCCCCTCGTGCAACTCCCCATACCCCTGTCCATTGTGCTGATCCTTGCCGGTCTCTGGTCTTTGATCGTCTGGCCGCAGTTCATGCGCCGCGTTCTCAAAGATCCGAAGGCGCGCGATGAAGCGGGCAAGGCCACGCGCTTTTTGACGGTGCACCTGATGCTCGTCTCCACGTCCATGGTGCTGGGCCTGGCCACGGCCGTGATCGGTATCCGCGCGCTGGTCAGCTGACCCCCGCTACCCGTCCCAACTAGTGGTGTGTCTCCAAAATAGTTTATGACTTGTGGATTAAGCTGGGAACATGTCGAATCCAGCTCCCGCATTGACCCTCACCGACGCCCAGCACCAGGTCTTGGAGGCCCTGTCCAAGTCTCGGCTTGCTTCACATCGCGAGGTGCAGCGGGCGCAGGTTCTCCTGATGGCTGCCGAGGGCCTGGCTAACGAGTGGATCTCCCGGGTGGTGGGTGTAAGCCCGGCGACGGTGCGGGCTTGGCGTGCCCGGTTCGTAGGGGAAGGGCTGAAGGAGTTCGGCAAGGTCAAGGAGGGGCGGGGGCGCAAGCCGGCGATCCCGGAGTCGAAGATCGCCGAAATCGTTGAATTGACGCGGTTTTCCAAACCGGAGGGTGCGACGCATTGGTCGGTGCGGTCCATGGCGGCACGTGTCGGTGTGTCTCCGGCGCAGGTGCAGCGGATTTGGGCGGCACGTGGGCTGAAGCCGCACCTGATCAAGACGTTCAAGCTCTCCACCGATCCGAACTTTGACGAGAAGCTCATTGATGTGTGCGGGCTGTACCTGAATCCGCCGGAGAACGCGATGGTTTTCTGCATGGATGAGAAGACCTCGATCCAGGCTCTTGACCGTTCCCAACCGTCCCTGCCGATGGTCAGGGGTCGGGCCGAGACCGTAACGCATGACTACAAGCGCAACGGAACCACCACGCTCTTCGCGGCCTTGGAGGTCGCCACGGGAAAGGTCCTGGGATCCTGCGTGCCCAAGCACCGGCACGATGAATTCCTGGGGTTTCTAAAAACCATCGAGAAGGAGGTCCCCAAGGGCCTTCAAATCCACCTCATAGTGGACAACTATGCGACCCATAAGCATTCGAACGTGAAAGCGTGGCTGGAGAAGAACCCGCGGTTTCACCTGCATTTCACCCCAACCTCCTCCTCCTGGCTGAACCTGGTGGAGCGCTGGTTCAGGGACCTCACGGAGAGGGCACTGCGCCGCGGGGTCTTCCACTCGGTGCCGGATTTAATCGAGAAAATCGAAGCCTACATCCGCGTCAACAACGAGAACCCCACGCCGCTGATTTGGACAGCGACCGCCGACTCCATCATCGAAAAAGTCCGCCGCGGACGCGTAGCCCTCCAAGCCACAAAACAAAACTGAGACACTACACTAGGTCGCAGCAGGTGCACCCAAATCTCGTTTTGAGTGCACCTGCTGCGACCTAGTTGGGGGAGGCGACGGCAGGCGGACGGGTATGGTGGTTCCGCGCCCCAGCACCGAGTCCGCTATCACCCCTCCCCCAGTCAGTCTCGGCACAGCCGTCAGCCCGGCCAGCATAGGTTCCGACGCCACCGTCCGCCGCACAGCAGCGTTCGGGTGAATCAGGAGCACATGGCGTTGGACGTCCCTGACATTGGCCGGCTCTGTCTCCGCCGTGGGCCATTTTTCCCCGGAAATGGGTGCTTGCGTGTGCTCAGCATTACCTTCCGGTAGGTTAGTCCGGGGCGCGCCCACCGTACGGTCGTCCCCGCAGTCCTGCTTCGTCTCCCGCCATCTCACTTCGGTCTCCGCAGCCTCACTTCGGTCTCCGGTAGCATGGAACCAGGTGCGCCGGGAAGTCTGGTCGGCAATCGATTTGCCGTACCCTCCCTCCGATTGTGAGAAACCGCTGATGTCAGCATCCATTCCTCCCGCCCATTCCCGCCGGAAACGTCCCGCGGCCCGCATTTTCAGCCGGTCCAGCTACCCCGAACAACTGCGGATCACCGCCATCCTGCGAAAGGAGACCGTTGGCGGAGCGCTGCTGCTCATCGCCACGGTGTCCGCCCTCGTCTGGGCGAACTCCGCCGCCTCGCACAGCTACTTCGCTCTCCGCGACACCGTCGTTGGCGTGGATTTCCTGCATCTGAACCTGCCACTGGGGAACTGGGCGGCGGACGGCCTGCTGGCCATCTTCTTCTTCGTTGCCGGGCTGGAGCTCAAGCGCGAATTTGTGGCCGGGGACCTGCGGAACCCAAGCCGTGCCGCCGTACCGGTTGCCGCCGCCGCCGGCGGGGTGGCCCTTCCCGCGGTGCTCTACACCGTGGTCAACCTCACCGCCGGACCGGAGGCGCTCCGCGGCTGGGCCATCCCCACCGCCACGGACATCGCCTTCGCGCTGGCCGTACTGGCGGTCATCAGCACCCACCTTCCGGCGGCCTTGCGCACCTTCCTGCTGACCCTGGCCGTGGTGGACGATCTGATGGCGATCGCCATCATCGCCGTGTTCTACCCCGGAGAGCTCCACCTTGAGATGCTGGCCTTCGCGCTGGTCCCCCTCGCTGCCTTCACCTATCTGGTGCAGAAACGTATCCGCAGCTGGTACCTGCTGGTGCCGCTGGCGCTGGCGGTCTGGGTCCTGATTCATGCCTCCGGCATCCACGCCACGGTGGCCGGCGTTCTGCTCGGGTTCGCCGTGCCGGTGCTGCGCTCACGCAAAAACGGCGGTCCCGAGGCCGGCCCCGGGTTGGCGGAACACTTTGAACACCGGATCCGTCCTCTGTCCGCGGGGATAGCTGTGCCCGTGTTCGCTTTTTTCTCCGCCGGCGTCGCGATCGGAGGCGCGGATGGACTGAAGTCTGCCGTTACCGACCCGGTGGCTGTCGGCATCGTGGTGGCGCTGGTTGCAGGGAAAGCACTGGGGGTTTTCGGCGCTACCTTAATCGTCACCAAAACCACCAAGGCAGAGCTCGACGACGGCCTGGCCTGGATCGATGTGGCCGGCCTGGCGCTGCTGGCCGGCGTCGGGTTCACTGTCTCGCTGCTGATCAGCGAGCTGAGCTTCGGTGTGGACTCCGCCCACAACGACCATGCCAAGGTGGCGATTCTGATCGGTTCGCTGGTCTCGGCGCTGCTCGCCGCCGTCGTACTGCGCATCCGGAACCGGCACTACCGCACCATCGCGCTGCTGGAGGCTGCGGATCAGGACGGCGACGGCGTCCCGGACGTTTTCGATAAAGTGTGACTCAAGAAAGTGTGACCCAAGGCAGGAGCCGGGAGCCGGCCGTTCCGCCTGTCCACCCACCGTTCTCTCAAAGGTTGCAGGCATGAGCTCCATGGTCCCTATGTCAGAGGTGGATGTGCCGCTGGCTATGTTGCTGGTGGGCGGCCGTGGACGGTATTCCTCGCTGATCCGCCTGCTGCCACTGGCCGTCCCGATGATACTGACCGGTGCAGTCTTCGGCACCTTCTATCCCCAGCTCTTTGACGATCCCTTTTTTGCCACCGGCTACCTCGTGCTCTTCGCCGCCATGGTCCTGGCTGCCCTGCTGCCCTGGAAGCGGCTCCCACGGAACGCTCCACTGCTGCTGCCGATGCTGGGACTGCTGGCCATTGGACTGGCCCGGGCAGGGTCCCAATCGGTGCTGGATGTGCTCGGCCTGATGGCTGTTTTTCCTGCCATCTGGTTGGCGACGTCGGATAGGTACCGTGGCGTTGCGGTGGGCACAGCTGGCACCGCCGCCATCGTCGTTGTTCCGCTTCTGCTGGCCGGATCGCCGGTCACCTCGCAGCAGTGGGCCTGTCTGGTGCTTCTCCCGGTGGTGGTGGGCGGCGTCGGCCTGACCGTCAGCGTGATTACCGGCCGGCTCGAAGCCCAGACCCGGGGGCTACGCGCCGCGACCTCCCGGTTGATGGCTGCCCTTGCACGCACCGGCGAACAGCGCCATCTGCTGCAGTCCATCCTCGACGCCGTGGAGGTCGGCGTCGTAGCCGTGGACGCCGAAGGCAACACGGTGCTGACCAACAACGCCGGGCTTGCAGAGGAACTGCAGGCAGCACAGCTGGCACAGCAGCGCGGCGCACCACGGGTGGAATGGGAGGCGATGGGCGAGGGAACGAAAGTCATGTTCGAATCGGACAGGCTGACCCCGATACCGCCGGAGCGCCGCCCAATCGCCAGGGCCAACCGCGGCGAGGTCTACAGCAACTACCTCTTTTGGACCGAGGAACAAGGCCGCCGGCTCGCCTATTATGCGACATCGCGTCCGGTCCGGAACGCCGATGCGGGGACCGCGGGGTTCGTCGTCGCCTTCGCCAACGTGACCGCTTTGATGGAGGCCACCGCGGCACAGACCGGGTTCGTCGCCTCCGTATCCCATGAGCTGCGGACCCCGCTGACCTCCATCCTGGGCTACACGGATCTGCTGCGCGAACGGCTGGAGGAATCGGATGTCGATCCCGGGCCGGAACTGGACATCATCGAGCGCAACGCCAACAGGCTCCGGACCCGTGTGCAGGATCTGATGTCCTCGGCGGAGTCCACCCTGAGCATCGCTCCGGTCCGGATGGATCTCACTGCCGTCCTGAACAACGCCGTCGAGTCCATTTCCCGCGTCGCGCAGGCCCGGTCAATCGGCATCATCAATGAAACCAGCGGTCCGCTCGTGGCACTGGTCGATCCGGAGCGCATCTGCCAAGTGCTGGACAATCTGTTCTCCAATGCCGTCAAATACAGCCGCCCGGGAACGACCACCACCGTCCGCTGCTATCCGGACGAAGCCGCTGGTCAGGCAGTCATCGAGATCGAAGATCAGGGAATCGGCATCGCCGCAGAGGATCAGGAGCATGTGTTCACACAGTTCTTCCGCGCACCCACCGTCCGCGATTCCGAGGCCAAGGGCTTTGGTCTAGGGCTCAACGTGGTCAAATCCATCGTGGACCGCCACGGCGGTTCCATTCGGTTGCTCAGCGCGCCGGGAGAAGGCACGACGGCGGTCCTGCGGCTGCCGCTGGGGGTTTGACCCGCTTAGTGGTCTACGTGCCCGGCTCAGGCCGCGCCTATGCCTTCCGGTGCCTGGCGACGGCAATCCGATCGAGCAGATCATGTGGACGGAAAGGCTTCGTCAGGTAGTCATCGGCGCCCGATTCCTGACCGCGCAGCATGTCGATGGCTTCCGACCTCGCCGTGAGGAGCACGATATAGGCGTTGCTGAACTGACGTATCTGCCGTGTCACTTCAAGCCCGTCGCTATCCGGCAGACCGACGTCCGCTGTGATCACCGAGGGTTGGCAGGTACGCACGGCGGCGAGGCCCTCGATCCCGGTTGCGGCAGTGTGGACCTCAAAACCTGCTTGGGCCAGGATGAGGGAGATCAGTTCGCGGATGTCCGCTTCATCCTCGATCACGACGGCAATTGGACGCACCCTCACCGGGCTCCTTCTGTAGCGGCTGATTGGTAGGGGACAGCCTATGCTGACATGACTATTGCACGCCCAGGCAGCGGAGCGTCCAGGGCGAAAGCCAGCGCAGGAGTGTTCCCCGCCATACCAGCACCGGCACCTTCCGCCGCAGCGTAATCTCCGCAAACCAACGCTGTTTCGATACAACGGCAGAGCTGCTCCATGCGAAGCGCGCCGATCATCGCGGATGTGATCTTGAGGCTTAATACGGCTTCCATGGCCATCGCGGAGTCCTGTGCGCGAAGGGCATGGAGGATCCGGCTGACGCGGCCAGGCAGCAGAACCAGGAACGTTGAAATGAAACGTTGCACTGCGTCGTCGTTCTGCGTTTCCTCACAGAGACTTGCCACGCTCGACAATTCGAAGACGGGTTGAACTGCATGAGCATCGGTCCCTTCAAGCATTTATGGTCTCCACCACCCGGTGCCGTGGAGAAACGGACTTTCGCGTTGCAGTCATGGTGATCTTTCCAGTCCGGGAGGTTGGCGAAGGGGAACAGTCGTGGTGAGTCCGCCAACAAGAACCATATTGCCTGTCAAACCTCAAGCGCATGCCACGAAGACGGTCAGGAAATCCGCAAGATTACCGCAACAATTTTCCTTCACTGGCAATACCGGAAACGGCGCCACCCGCGAAGCCGTCCCGGACGCCGCCTGCGCCGCGACATGGCGCTCGCCTGATATCGCTTTCAACTTATGCCGGCGTAACGCTCATATCTTCTCCGTTAGAGCGCGGTTGTGGTGCTTTATGATTGAGCTGCGCCGATGTTGTGGTGCGTTGACTTTTTGAAATGCTGTGCCGAAAGGGTCGGGTGTGTGTCGGATCAGTGTGGAAAAGGACCCGTTGTGAGTGAAGTTCGTGAGTAAAACCGGACCCAATGCGCTGATTACCCGCTACTTCTACCAGCAAAGCCTGCGTGTCCGCGTAGTGCTCACGCAGCTCCCGCTGACCATCACCATGGCACTCGTTGGGGGTCTTGCGGCGGTGTTCCGCCCCGACGCACTGGAGAATTCGCTCTTCCAGATCGGTCTATGGGGGCAGGTCGTGCTGCTGCTTGCCTGCCTGCTCATCCCATGGGGCCGCCTGCCCCACCCCAGCTTCCTCGTCATTCCCTGCCTGGACTTTGTTGCGTTGGGATTCTCCCGTGAGGGCAGTATGAATTCCCTGTCGGGCGTGGGTCTGCTGGCGCTGTTTCCGGTCTTCTGGCTCGCTGCCTCCGGCGTTGCCCGCAGGGCGGCTGTCATCGGCGGCACGCTCGCGACGCTGCTGATGGTCTGGATTCCGATCTTTCTCGCCCCCGGTCCCACCACCGCTGACCAGCTGAGCCGTCCGATGATTCTGCCGCTGATGATGCTGGCTTTCGCCATTACCGTTGCGGTGATGACCACCAGCATGGACGCCCAACGGGAGCAGCTGGAGGAAAAGGACTCGGCGCTGCGGCAGGCCCTGACGGCCAGCCGCGACCGGGAGCGCCTTCTTGATGCCATCGTCAACACGGTCAGCGTTGGCTTGGTGGCCGTGGACGCGGACGGACACGACGTGCTGATGAACCGCAAGCAGCGTCTGTTCCATCAGCTGGCCGCTCCCTCCGGTGAAACGGACCCGGCCGAAAAGGATCTGCTGATCTTCGCTGCGGATCGTCGAACCCCCCTGACGCCGCCCGAACGCCCGGTGGCCCGGGCCGTCCAGGGGGAGACCTTCTCCCAGGTCCTCATCTGGGTGGGACAGGGCAAGGAATCCCGCGCACTTTCCGTCACGGCCCGTCCCATCCACGGTGTCGACGAGCGTGCGGCAGGTTCAGTGGTGGCGTTTTATGACGTGACGGAGCTGGTAGCGGCGCTCACGGCCAAGGACGACTTCGTTTCCAACATCTCTCATGAGCTGCGTACTCCGTTGACGTCCATCCTGGGTTATCTGAGCTTGGCGCTGGATGACCCCAGCAGTCTGACCAAGGAAATCGTCCAGTATCTGAAGGTGGCCGAACGTAATGCGGAGCGCCTGCTGACACTGGTTACCGACCTGCTCTCCACAGCGTCACGGACCATGGCGATTAAACCGCGTCTGACAAATCTGGCGGACATCATCGAGGACAGCCTCGATTCGGCCGGGCCGCCTGCCGCCGAGAACGGCGTAATCCTGGTCAACAACGTTCGGGAGCCGCTGTACGCCACGCTCGATGTCGGACGGATCGGCCAGGTGCTGGATAATCTCATCTCCAACGCCATTAAGTACTCGCCCGACGGTGGCACCGTTATCGTCCGTGCACATACCGAGAACGATTCGGTGATCTGCGAAGTTCAGGACCATGGCATGGGCATGGACACCGTCGAGCAATCTGCGGCATTCAGCAGGTTCTTCCGGGCCGGACCGGCGCTGAACCGGGCCATTCCCGGCGTCGGCTTGGGGCTGCTGATCACCAAGACGATCGTCGAAAACCACGGCGGCACCATGCATCTGCGCAGCGAGCCAGGCGTGGGCACCACGATTGGCTTCACCATCCCACTGCGTACATCGACAGAGTGGGCAGAGCCTGCGACCACTGGTCGATCAGTCCCGGCGCCGCCGTTATTCTATTAACCGGAACTTATCAACTAACCGGAACTTATCAACATAGCAGGAACGGGTTTCTATGTTCACGGTACTACCGCGGGCCATCGCCACCCTGAGCCTGCGCAGACAATTCCATGAATTGCGGCTGTCCGAGAGACTTTTCCTGAGCCAATCGCCACTGGTTTTCTGCACCGCAATCGTTGCCGCCGTCGTCGCCGTCGTCCATCCGGAAGATTTTGCTAAGCCGGGTTTTCTCTGCGGGCTGGTTCTACTGGCCGTCCTGACGGCGGTCTGCCTGCTCGTTCCATGGGAGCGATCCCCGAAGGGCACATACTGGGTGATCCCGCTGGCGGACTTCGTCGCGGTCGGGCTTCTGCACAGCAACACCAGCAATGCTGCGATAAATGTCAGTCTGCTCGCCATCTTCCCGGTCTTCTGGTTGGCCTGGTCGGGTATAGCCCCGCGAGCGGCCCGGATCATCAGCTTCCTCGTTCCGCTGCTGATCGTCTGGTACCCGGTTTTTACCTCCGGACGTCCGGTTACGGCCGGTGCCCTGGCCGTGCCCTTCCTCATCCCGGTAGTTCTGACCTGCGTCAGTATCGCCGCCTCTGTCGTGGACCTCAGTACCACGACCCAACAGCGGGCGTTCGAAGAGAACGACCGGAGGTTGCAGCAGACGCTGCGGGACAGCAACCGGCGAGGGAAACTCCTGGACACCGTCCTTAACACCGTCGAGATGGGCGTCTTGGCCGTGGACAAGGATGGCCACAAATTCCTGACCAATACCCCGCAGCGTGCCTACCACCGGCGCGCCACGCCGGAAGGGGTCGAAGACCCCATCGAAGCGGAACTGCTCATTTTCGGTGCCGATCGTGTCACTCCGATGCCAGCGGACCTGCGCCCGATGCGGCGCGCTATTCTCGGAGAGTCCTTCTCGGATCATCTCATTTGGGTGGGCGTAGGAAAGCAGCAGCGCGCCCTGACCACCTCTGCGCGTGCCATCAGGGACGACGACGGCGCTCTGGTAGGCCACGTCGTGGCCTTCAATGACGTGACGGATCTGGTCACAGCCCTGGCCACGAAGGACGATTTCGTTGCCAACGTCTCGCACGAGCTGCGTACCCCGTTGACCTCGATCCTGGGATATCTCGATCTGGTCCTGGAGGACGAGGCGGCGCTGCCAGAGGGAGCCGCAGCTTCCCTCCAGACGGCCGTGCGGAACTCGGAGCGGCTTCTGCAGCTGGTTTCGGATCTGCTCTCAACAGCGGCAGCTCAAATCAGCGTCAAGCAGGAAAGCAGTGACCTGGTCGGCGTCATCCTTGTCAGCCTGGATTCCGCGCGGCCGCGGGCCGCGGAAGCCGGAGTCGAGCTGGCGGCGGATCTGCCCGAGCGGCTCCATGTTTTCATCGATCCGCAGCGGATGGGGCAAGTGCTCGATAACCTGCTGTCCAATGCAATCAAGTATTCCCCGGACGGCGGCACCATTACCGTGCGCGCCTGGACCGCCGGTGGGAACGTTGCATTCCAGGTCGACGATGCCGGCATGGGCATCTCGGAGGCGGATCAGCGCGAGGTTTTCGCGAAGTTCTTCCGTGCAGATTCCGTCCGCAAGGCCGCGATTCCGGGCGTTGGACTGGGGCTGGCCATCAGCCGGAGCATCGTCGAGGCCCACCGCGGTACTATCTCTCTGACCAGCCGTCCGGCAGCAGGAGCCGTCTTCACGGTCACGCTTCCGTTGGAAACGCCACCGCCACCCTGCGTGCCTGGTCTGACACCGACCCTCGGCACGCTGGCCACTTAGCCTAGGGCGCCAAGCGGTAACCCACACCCCGGATAGTTTTCACCCATCGCGGCGCCTTGGGATCGTCTCCCAGCTTGCGGCGAAGGTTGCCCATGTGCACTTCTATGGTGCGTTCGTCCGCGTCGCTGATGTACCCACCCGTATCGTAGTCATCGTCACGGAGCCGGCGCACCAGGTCCGCCTTCGTGCGCACCATCTTGCCGCTTTCCATCAGCGCGTGCAAAAGATCGAATTCGGTGCGAGTCAGCTCCAGTTCGGCTCCGTCCACTTCGGCCGATCGGGTTGACCCGTTCAGCAGCAGTCCGTGGTGGAGCAGGTTGCCTGAATCCCTATCGGCGGCGTCGGTTTTGTCTCCGGCCCTGTCGGGAGCCGCCACGTCGGTGTCCCCTGGAGCGAGGGCATCTGCACCGTTAGCGCTGTCAGGCAGGGTCTTGGCCGGCCGGCTGTCGACGGCAGATGATGTCTCACCCCCCTGCCGCGGGCGGCGGAGCATGGCGCTGACGCGGGCTCGCAGTTCGCGGGGCCGGAAGGGTTTGGTCAGATAATCGTCGGCCCCGGACTCCAGCCCCATCAGCGTGTCCAGCTCCTCTGCCCGGGCCGTCAGCATAATGATATAGCTGTCGCTGAACAGCCGGATTTGACGCGCCACCTCAAATCCATCGATATCGGGCAGACCTAGGTCGAGAGTGATGATCGTCGGCGAATACTCACGAACTGCTTTCACCCCCGCGGCACCCCGATCCACGGCATGGACCTCAAATCCGGATTGATTCAGGACCACTTCAATCAGTTCACGGATATCCTGATCGTCCTCGATGATAACAGCTACCCGAGGACCGTTCATCCCCTACCCCCACGATTCTTTTAATCCCGGCAATTCATTTGAGACCGGCAAGAGCTATGCGTAAGCACACCGCATCGTAGTATAACGGTTGGTACGTGTTCCGGGTTAAACGGTGGTGGTCTGGAACGAGGTTACTGTGCGTTCGCCGATACCGGAGCCTGCTGCTCCAGCTTGTAGCCAACCGGGCCGAAGTTATAAGTCTGATTGACGCTGTCACGATTCGTGGTGGACGTTTTGAACGTGAAGGTAGTCGAGGCCGTCACTACGTGTCCGTTAACCAACGGGGTCAGGACATCGCCCGAGGTAATCGGCTTGAGTGCGGTCGCGTCTTTGAGCGCGGTTGCCGACACATCGACACTGGCTGGGGTGAAGCCTGCGTTGGCGCCCGCGTTCGTGACGCTGAGTTTGGCTTTCATCAAGTCGCCCGTCAGCGTGACCTTCAGGTCCTGCGTATAGGTCAGGACATCGCCGGGAACCACTTTGTAAACTGCGGGATCAACGGTAGTTCCGGACGCATTGGTCCAGTGGCCCTTGTCCGTGGCCGTGTTGACTTCCAGGTTCAAGTCGCCGGAGACAACAGAGCCCATCGAGGCGTTCTGCGCCTGGTTCCAGGTGGCGAGAGTTCCGCCACCACCCACCATGAGAAGCACGCCCGCGCCGGTGGCTATTGCGCCTTTGACCATCTTGTTCATCGTGAAGCCCCTTGGTTCCTGATCCTCATCAGCAGGCCTTCCCGCTGATAGAGACAACCATCCGGCAGGGACCTCAAGAACGAACCCGTAAAATCCGGAAGATCCCCGGAAGAACTCCTCAACCTTTCCGCAAGATTTCCTCACGACGGCCTCAACTTGAATACATTCCCTGACCCCACCGGTAGTACTGGAACGTCCGGTACACAGGATCCCCCGCCAGAGTCCCCTGCATCGGCTGAATCCGCAGGGTGTAATCGGCAAAATAGGCGGCCTTGGCGTCGGAATCCGTCCACGGGAACGTGAGCGTGGCGCTTAGACCGTCCACCGTCACCTCGGTTCCGTACGTCCAGGACTTCGACGTCAGGGTCAGCACATAACTGGTGGCTCCAGTGGACTTGGTCCAAGTGAACGTTACGGCTGATTCCGTAGTTCCCTGGGCTACGGAATAAGGTCCGATGGTGGGGGTCGGCAGCGGCGAGCGCCCTGCTGGGTCCAAGTAGTAACAATTATCGGATTGCCCCGGGGCGTATTGATATGTTCTGTAGGATGCGTCCCCAGCCGTCGTCCCATTCATCGGCTGAATCCGTACGCTGTATCTGCCGTAGGAAGCCAGTGTGCGGTCCAGAGTGAAAACCGCCTGACTCGAACTCACGTTCTGCGTGGTGGCGTAGGAGTATCCGGCACCAATATACGTCACGCTCACACGATAAACGGTGGCGTTGGCGGAGGCCGGCCACGAGAATCTGATATCCGCCGCCGTGGCGCCGGCCAACTCTGCTTGGGGACGGACGGATGCGCAGCTCACGGTATCTGGCACGATAGTTGCCGGCCGGGTGGCCAGAGCCGGAGCAATAACCACACGCCCGCTGGCTGGCGCTGCCGGGGTTGGCGTGGGTGTGGGGGTCGTCGGAACGGCGGCTACTGTCACAGCAATCGTCGCGGTAGCGCTTTGCTGCCACATCGCGACCGCAATGGCTGCGCCGGCTCCCATGAAGACCACCAGGGCGAACGCCACCGCCGCGGCTGTGAAGCCAGGCAGGGCCCGCATCCTTGCCGTCCAGCCGCAGGCTGCCGGCGGTTGACCTGGCCAGTCCGGGCCTGGCATTTGGTCGCTCATGCGTTCCTTCTCCGTCTCCGTACAGCGCTAGTCAGCAAAAAAGCCGGCGTAGCCAGCACTACAAAAACGGCCCAAAAGGGGTTATTGACCACCACATTGCTTTGCAAACCAACGGGTTCGAACGTAGTCCCGGCAAATTCTTGGTGCGGGGAAACGTCTTGGGGCTCACCGCGGGCGTCCACGCCTGCGGTGGCTGCGCCTGCTGCCGCCGCGCCGACCCCCGCGGGGACTCGGCTGCCCACTTTCATGCTTGTGCCTGGAACTATCCCTGCGCCAGCACCGCCCGGTGCACCTAGGCCGGGGACAGTGGTTCCGGCGCCAGCGGCAGCGCAGGCGTTCAGCGCCTGCACGCTGGGGGTGATGTCCTGCAGCAGAAAGACCACGTCAAAATTGGCCCTTTGCGAGCGCGTTTCATTCGATGCCCCCAGCCGCAGATCCAACACCAATTCCAGGTGCATGGCCTGCCCGGGCTGCAGACTCCAGCCGGACATGACCTCGGTACACCCGCCGGCAGCGGCGAGCGCCATGTCGGCCGATTTCAACGAGCCGGATTGCACCTGCAGGCCCAGATTCCGTGCCAGATCAGCATCTCCAGCCCCGCTCACTGCGGCAATGGATAGCGTGGTGGCGTCAGCGCTGTTATTGAGGACCCAGATGCCGGCGGTGCGTGACGCGCCGGGGACGTATCCACCAAGTCCGGAAAAGATTGGTCCGATCGCCTGTTCGGCGTAGTGTTTGCCGTCGATGCTCAGCAGCAGGTTGTTCTCTGCTGCCCGGGCCGGTGCCGTGGGCAGAACCACCAAGGACACGGTCACCACCGCCAGGGCCAGCGCGGATGCAGCACCGTGCACACGAAGGACGGCACGACGACGGCGGCGCTGGACGAACGTCGTCGTCGTCGCTGCCGCCGCCCCCGTCGTCGCCGTCGTCGTCGTCGTCGTCGTCAGATCCTCTTGGCTCATGCTGCAGCCCGGGTGCGTTTTTTGGTTACCGCCCCGCGGATGGTGGTGAAGACACCGAACGCAATCAGCGCCATCCCGCCTATCGGCACCAGCGCGCCGCGGTTCACCTGGCCGGCCGCATTTGCCACGAAACCTACATAGGGCACGGCGTAAAGCAGCTTTCCGCGCACCTGAACCTCATGGACCGGGGCTTCGTCCTCCAGGGAATTATTGTCGCCCTTGGTGGTGAAGACCCGCTCGCCATTTTGCGTGGAACTGACGGATACGATCCGGTGGCTGATCACCGCGGGCTTACCTGATTCGATTTGGTATGTAATGATGTCCCCGACCCGCAAGTCCGCGAAGGGCGTAGGCTTCACCACCATGAACGTCCCGGGCGCATACTTCGGAGCCATGGAATTGGTCAGCACCGTGAAGGTCTGGGAACCGGTGACCAGCGGAATAAGGATCAGCACCAGTGCCGCAAGGGCTGCCACGACCAGGACGACCAGAGCAATCGAGCGGCCAACGAACCGCACCGCTTTTCCAGCGGGGCTTCGGACCACTTCGCCGCGACGAGGGCCGGAACTGCGGTCAGGAGCTGCGCTGCCGGCAGGAACAGCGCTGCCGTCAGGAACAGCGGCGACCGCAACGGCCCGGTGGGTCTTGAACATGGCGTTCCTTCTCAGAGCTGGTCGACGGTGAGCGGAATGGAAATGCTGGCGCTCTTACCCTGCAGGCTTCCGGGCGCATTGACGGCCAGGGTGACCTGGAAGCAAAGAACGGCGCTCGCGTTTTTGGCAATGCTCACAGAGGCTGTGGCCGGCGCGTTGGCGTACAGGGCGGCACTCTGGCACTGCGCCAAGGTGGAGGCGGCAACGGCCTTCACGCTCAGAAGGGCTGCGACGCCGCTTCCCGCGGTATCGGTTTTACCCGGTGCGCCCGCACTGGCTTTGATCGTAAAGTCTCCACCCGCATTGGTGACATTGCCCAGCTGCACCCCCGCGTAGACGGACTGCCCCGGGATTACCACACCGATGGGCGTCGTGCTCAGGGCGATAGTCGCTGGCCTCCCGTCCGGAGTACCGTTGGCCAGCGTCATATCCATGGTCGTATTCGTTTGGGTATCGTTGAGGCTGACGCGGAAATCCGCTGCCTGCACCGTTCCGGCATTGGAGTTCACCGCTGCGTTCCACAAAGCGTAGGTTCCCTGCACCGTCAAAAGGCCGAGCACGACGGCGGCGAGGACCAAGCCGGCCGCCTTCAGTGCTCGTGGGGTATGCATAAACTCTCCGGAAGGGGTGGCGGTGTGCCGGCATTGCGCGAGCACACCGCCGGGGTTTCACTTCTTCAGATCCGGTCGGCGGCCCTGCTGGCCGGTCGTGCTAGGAGGCGTTGGCGGCAGGCGGTGCCTGCTGCACCAGCTTATAGCCCACGCCGTTGAAGTCGTACGCCTTCGCGCCGGCGCTGTCGCGGGCGTCCGTGCTGGTCTTGAACGTGAAGGTAGTGGAGGCGGTTACCACGTGACCGTTGACCGAAGGCGTCAGAGCGTCGTCCGCAGCAATGGTTTTCACGCCATCCTTGATGGTGGTGGGAGCCACCACGACGTTCTTGTCCAGAAAGCTGGTGTTGGCTCCCGTACCGGTCACGGCAAGCTTGGCGGTCATCTCGTCTCCGGTCAGGGTCACCTTCAGGTCCTGCGTGTAGGTCAGCGTATCCCCGGGAACCACTTTGTAAGCCTTGACGTCAACAACCGTGCCGGCGGAGTTCGTCCATTTGCCGATGTTGGTTGCGCTGTTAACCTCAAGGTTCAGGTCACCGGAAACAACCGAACCCATCGAGGCGTTCTGTGCCTGGTTCCAGGTAGCGAGCGTGCCGCCACCGCCAACCAGCAGAACTACGCCGACACCGGTTGCGATTGCGCCTTTGGCCATCTTGTTCATGGTGAAACCCCTTGGTTTGAAAGTCTTGCTCAGCAGGCCTTCCCGCTGATGAGTACAACTATCCAGCGGGAGCCATAAGAACAAGCCCCGCAAATCCGGAAGATCCGCGGAAGAAAAACGCAACCTTTCCGCAAGACCGGCGAAGCCTCAAGACCTTGACAAGAAATCCTCAAGAACAGCACAAAGTGCCGTCCCCCCATTCGTTCATCTATCCGTCGGCGCCCCCATAAGCCGCAACACTAACCGCTGTGCCGCCCGCGGTACGGTTGGACGCATGACCTCCCAGGCTCCATTCCGCATCCTTGCCGTCTGCACCGGCAACATCTGCCGCTCCCCCATGACTGAACGTCTCCTGCAGCACGGACTCGACGCCGCCTCCCCTGGAAGCTTTTCCGTCCGCAGTGCCGGGACCGGAGCGCTGGTGGGCTCCGCCATGGATCCGCAGATCGAGGGCTATGTGCAGGTTTTTGGTGCCTCCGCGGAGGGTTTCGTCTCCCGGCAGCTCACGGCGGAGATCCTGCAGGGTCAGGATTTGGTCCTGGCCCTGAGCAGGGAACACCGCAGCCGCATCGTTACGTTGAGTCCGGCCCTGCTGAAGAAGACCTTTACCTTGCGCGAACTCGCCAGGATCCTCCCGGGGGTCCCCGGCGAGTCCGGGGCTGCTCCCGCGGACCCCGCGGCTCGTTGGCGGTCAGCGCTGACCCGCGCGCTGCGGGCACGTACCCGGCACGCCGTGGATCCTAAAGAGGACGACGTCGTCGATCCTTACCGCCGTGATGATCACGTCTATCAGCAGATGATGCGCGAACTCACCCCGGCCGTCCGGACGCTGATCGAATGGGAGCAGCAGTACGGCTGAGTGCTAAAGGGCCGCGTCAGCGCAGCAAGGCAACTGCCGCGGCAGGCACCTTCAGTTGGAGATCTGCAGCACGCTCAGCGACCCCGGTCAGGGGAAGCCGATTCTTCCGCGTAGCCTTACGCAGCGGATCCGCGGCGAATGCTTCCGACTGTTCCCCCGACGCGGCTTCCGCCTAAGCGACACTGCGCCTTCGACGACGCCGCGCCTTGCTCCCGGCCCCCGATCTTAACCGTATGATGTACGGGGGCTGTGTACCGCAGCGACTTTTACTGCTGTCTCAGAAAGGCCTATACCTGTGGAATTAAAAGACTACCTAGGCATTGTCCGCCGTAGCTGGATCCTGATACTTAGCATCACGCTCGTGGGACTGTTGGCCGGGGCCGCGGCGTCCTACCTAGTCAAACCCACCTACACTGCGGAAACGCAGCTTTTTGTGGCCATCCAGAACTCCGGAACGGTGCAGGAGCTCCAGCAGGGCAATACGTTCAGCCAGGCGCGGGTGCAGTCCTACGTTAAGACTGTAGCGACTCCCGTTGTTCTGCAGCCAGCGATCGACAGCTTAGGCCTGGACATGACGGCCTCTCAGCTGGCCGGTAAAATCAAGGCAACCACTGACTTGAACACCGTCCTCATCACCATCTCCGTCGCTGACGGTTCCCCCGTCCAGGCGGCAGCCATCGCCCAGGCGGTCAGCAGCAGTCTCATCAAAGCAGTGGATACCCTCGAACGGCCTGACACCAGTTCCCAGTCTCCAGTCAAGCTGTCGATTATCACTCCGGCCTCAGCTCCGGCGGCGCCTTCGAGCCCTAACACAAAACTGAATCTGGCCCTCGGGTTGTTGGTCGGACTCGCGCTGGGCCTAGGAGCGGCGGTTCTGCGGACCACTCTTGATAACCGCATCCGCGGTGAGTCAGATCTCCGCCGCGTAACAGACGCTCCCATCCTTGGCGGCATTGCCTTTGATCAGGACGCCGTCAAAAAACCGCTGATAACTCAGGTTGCCAATCAAAGCCCACGCGCAGAGTCATTCCGCCAGCTACGTACCAACATGCAATTTGCCAACATTAGTCAAAAAACGGGTGCCGTGCTCGTCACCTCATCGCTGCCAGGAGAAGGCAAGAGCACCACGGCTGCCAACCTGGCCATAGCACTGGCGCAAGCCGGCCAAACGGTCGTACTGGTCGATGCCGACCTTCGCCGTCCGATGGTGGGCGAATACCTAGGTCTTGAAAGCAACGCAGGCTTGACCACAGCACTTGTCGGCAGCGCAGAATTGACAGATCTGCTGCAGCCGTGGGGCGAAGACGAACTGTACGTGTTAACTTCAGGACAGATACCTCCCAATCCAAGCGAACTCCTCGGTTCCGATGAAATGCTTCAGCTCGTTCGCAAACTTGAGAACTCCTTCGATGCCGTCGTAATCGATGCTCCCCCTCTGCTGCCCGTCACCGACGCAGCGGTTCTCTCGCAACACGTCGGCGGCGTCATCGTCGTTATCGGCAGCCAGAAGGTCAAACAAGCCGACCTTCAGAAGTCGCTGGCAGCCCTCAACATGGTGGACGCGAACGTCATCGGCGTCGTCCTGAACAGGCTCCCGAGCAAAGGCCCCGACGCATACGCGTACAGCTATTACAGCCACGAGAACCAACTATCTCCTACTGGATCCGCTACATGAGGGGGAGCTTGAACCTATGGGTTCAAGAGGCGAGAAGCCACAGCGGATGTCGGCTAGCTCGCTGATGGTGACAATGGCACGGTACAAAAAATAGCAGCCAACCATCTCTCATCGACTCCATAAGTTCCGAAGTATTGCATGGCCTGCCTAAAGCACCGACTAGTCACTCGTCTAACATAGCCGGGCATCACAGGCCTGCCTATGGTCGGAGAGATAGCTCATTGATAGACAGGAGGGAGTCACTATGTCAATAAGCGGCATGTCCTTGCGAAAAAATGTTCCTGCCCTCCTAGCAGGACAATTTTCTCGCCTCGTATTGCAAACTGCATACTTTATAGTTCTCGCCCGAATGCTCGGGGCAGGTGGATACGGTACGTTCGCAGCGGCGCTGGCCCTCGCCGCCCTCATCGCACCATTCAGCAGTATCGGTACAAATACCTTAATGGTGAAAATGGTCTCCCGGGAGCCATCTACAGCAAGGTCCGCATGGAAGAGAGCAGTCTTTTACACAATTATTGGAGGGATAGTTCTATCGATCCTTTTGGCTCTATTTGGCGGCTTCGTAACACCTCCTGGGGTATCTCGGATTGCACTTTTCGAAATTTGTATCGCCGATTTAGTCGGTTTGAAGTTAATCGAAGTCAACGGGAGCTTATGGCAGGCACTCGGAAGGAGCAAGGCGCTCGTTGTTCTACCATCTATGACTAATCTCTTTCGCCTCCTAGCGGCCATGATCTTGTGGTTGGTATTGGGTAGCACTTCCTTAGATGTTTGGTCGTGTCTATTTCTTCTTGCGACAGCCCCCCTAGCTATCGTTGTCACTGTCCGCACCACCGTGAAACTCGGCTCTTCTAAACGTGGGTTAAGTTTAAGTCGGAAGGACGCGAAAGAGGGGCTGCTTTATTCCATTGCCCTTGCGTCACAAAATATGTATAACGACATAGATAAAATTATGCTTGCCAAGATTGGATCGGTCGCGAGCGCGGGTTACTATTCGGCCGCGTACAGAATTATTGACGTGGCATATGTTCCAATAAGGTCTTTCGCGGCCGCGGCCTACCCACACTATTTTCGAGAGGGCGAGAAGGGGCTCCGGTCGGCCATAGGAGTCACGTACAAAATTCTTCCATTTGTGCTCACTTACGGTGCCGTGGCATCTCTGGGAGCTTTTTTTGCAGCACCGCTGGCGCCAATAATATTGGGCGAGGACTACGTCCACGCGGTTGAGATCGTCAGAGCTCTAGCGCCCCTCCTATTGTTGCGAGGGATCTCTTTCCTTGCAGCGGATGCCTTGACCGGCAGCGGTCACCAGGCGTACAGGACAAGTATGCAAGGAGTCATCGCCGTTATTAACACCACATTGAACTTCCTACTCATTCCTATAATTGGCATCTGGGGCGCAGTGTTTTCTACCTTGTTATGCGAAGTTCTCTTGGCACTTTTGTTGTGGATATACGTGCTGTTATATGTTCGTCGCAAACGGAACTCCGAGCCCATTCTAATATCATCAGTTCCTTAGGCCTTACGCGCGGCCCCTAGGTTACTGAATATAATTCTAATATTATTGGTTCATACAGCCGCCTACTTTTGTACGTGTTCGAACTTTTGCACGTACTCGAAAAAGCTCTCAGTTTTCATGGGTAATGGCATGCAGACTGAGATATTTCTTGCCGCTTATATTGAACGGCTGATTTAGAATGCTATGGGAGCAAAACCGGTGGGCCGGAATGCTCGTAGGCTTCTACAACTACTAAGTAGGCGCGGTTTTTTGTTTTCACTAAAGGTCACGTCCGACAGGAGAGTCATATGTTAGATGGTATTGTTGATGTTTCAATTATAATACCTTCCACGGGAAGGCCGGAGCTACGTAGGGCCATAACAAGTGTCCTACGCCAGAATTACGCGGGTCATATGGAAATTATTGTTGTATTCGACTTGGCCGTTGACTCCGTTCATGATGGGGTTCGTGATCTCGCTGAGGGGGCTACTAGCTTGCTTTTCACGGGCGGTGGAATGCGCGGTGGATATGCCCGCAACCTAGGCGTGCGAAATGCGAGAGGGGAATGGATCGCATTTCTGGATGATGATGATGAATGGATGCCGGAGAAGTTGAAGTGTCAATTTGATCTTCTGCGAAACCATGATCGCCCGGCCGGAAATCCAGTAATTGGTTCGAGAATCGTCCAAATGTTCGCTGATACGTCAAGACGGCGCATCACTACCGGCATTCCTGCCGTGCTGATCGCGCAAAACCAGAACCTTGCATCCTATCTATTCTCACGACGGCGTCCTGGCGCCAGAAGAGCTTCTTTTTTCACTTCCACTATTCTCGCTAAGCGCACCCTATGTACTCAGATTCCTTGGAACGAGGATCTGAATCGTCATCAAGACTGGGACTGGCTGATTAGGGCCGGACACGAACCGTCAACCTATTTTTTGCAAACTGATGAACAGTTAGTCAATATATTTGTTGGATCAGCGGGATCGCTGTCTGCCGGAAGCGATTGGTCAAGCTCATTGAAATGGGCTGAGGCCACCCTGTGCACCGAAGGCGGTCGCCCCTACTCGGACTTTCTGACAGCCCAAACGCTACGCTATGCTCTGCAAGGACGGGATGCTCGAGGAGTATTGGAAGTTGTTGGTCGTATATTCGGAACTAGGACGATCCCTAGCCTTGGGCCACTTATTATCGGTTTGTCAGGTATCCTGCCCAGACGAACGATCCAGAGGCTCCTCAGTGTTATTAAGTGATACGTGTCCTGTGGTGTTGTCTTCTCTGTGCTGCTTGCCTAGATGGGGTAAAGGAAAATGACGTCTCCAGCTCCCCGTCGCCGAATAACCTTCGTGGTCTCCCACCTTTCTCCGGTTCTCGGGTTGGAAAAAGTTACGCTATGCCTCATAAAGGCACTGAGTACAACTTACGATGTCAACGTGATCGTCCTAGGAGGATCGGAGGAAGACACTTGTCTCTATCATGGAGTCGAAGTTCTGGGTACGCCTCTTCGTGGTGTGCGCAGGACTTTGAGCGTAATCCGACTACTCCCGATTGTCTGTCGCCAGGATCTGGGTACGGTTATCCTCGCTGGCGTATGGGCGGCCATTCCCTGGTTAATCCTGGCGCCACGGAGAGTGGAGCCCACTATCGTCTGGGAACACACACTTATGTCTGAGAAACTTCGCAGTTCGAGGTCGATCAGGTTACTCTCATACCTGTCTCGCATCCTTTATCGGCGGGCCAGTAGCATAATCGCTGTAAGCGCCGCCGTCGGCGATGATATGGCCAAGTACCGAGGAATTCGTAAAGTCCTAGTCATTCCAAATGTCGTTGAAACACCAACTCCGCACATCGTTGCTCAGACTTGTGAACGGCGAGTCCCAGATCCTCACAGCCTGGTTTGTGTGGGTTCGTTGACTTCTGTGAAATCTCAACACCTCGCGATACGTGCGCTTGCGCTGCTAGACCCGGCCTATAGATTGACCATCATTGGTACTGGGCCCAGCTTAGAGCGCCTTCGTTCACTTGCGGTCGATCTTGAGGTAGACAAAAGAACGACATTTACAGGCTTCTTACCACCGCCAATGATCCGCGCTACTCTAGAACGAGCATCAATGCTAGTCCACTGCTCAGTTGCTGAGACGTTTGGCCTCGTTTACACAGAAGCTGCAAACCTTGGGGTACCCGTTCTTTCGGTTCTTACTCGGACTTCCAAAAAGATGATTCCTTATTACGCCCCGGGCTGGCTTTGCTTACCGGAGCCGGAATTAATTGCAGAGATGATACAAACCAAGTCAAATACTCGTATTAGCGATGAAGACTTTGTCGTCGCAGCGGAACGAAGGGGCGTAGATTTTGGGCCCACTAAGATCCAGAAGCAATGGACGAAATTATTGGAGGACGATCATGGGACAATTCACTGAGTTGAGATGCCGATGACACCCATATTAGATTTGATTACCGTCCTTGCTATCTTATCCGTAATATCCCAACTTCGTTCGATTTACCGGACCGCTGTCATCGCCCGTGATTGGCTCGGCTTTATTGGAATGTTCGTGTTTACTTTTGGCGGCCTGCTCTACGAAACAGCCCTGATTCCTCAAACTCGAATAACTCAATTTATACTTCTTTTGTTACTCGTTCTATTTTCGTCTGCTTTAACGCTACGATCGTTCCTTTCTCGGGTTTCCTCTCGTCTACGCCGGACCGCACTACTTCCCGCACTGATTTCATTTCTTCTCTTTTTCGTCAATGCTTTAATGAACGAACAAGGTCTAGCGAGTCTTTTGATGGCCCGGCTGCTACCTACTATTTCCTTAATAGCACTTACTTTGATGCTGAGCTTGGTGCGACTCACATTAACTGACCTTTGTCGTGTATCAGTATTGGCGATTAGTCTGGTGATTCTACCCTCCCTTTTAATGCCTGGAGTTTGGAGAGCCTGCGATAAATTTAAATGCGGTCCTTTTGGAGGATTATACAGTGGCCCATTTGAGTCCGAGAATACGGCGGCTTTGTTTGCTGTTATTGGCATCTTATCCATTTTTTTCTGTTGGAAGTCGGGACGTAGCTACTCTGGAATCGCTTTAATGAGTTTGGTCTTGTATGCGACTGAATCAAGGACTTCACAACTCGCTTTTTTGGTCGCGCTTTTGTCCTGGGGCCTTATTTCTATCACCAACAATTCTCGTTCCTCGTCGTATCTAATTGTAGATGAGCAGCGGCAGTCTCGGCGTCTCATAATCAGCCTGCGATTTTTTCGTCTATTACTCGTGTCGATATTTGCCAGCGGATTCTATTTTCTTGTAAGCGCCGAACCGGAATCGTTCAGTAATAGGGGAGGAATTTGGATACGAGGTTTACTGGCACTCGGCCCTGACTGGGTGATGGGACTAGGAATGGATCGATGGTCTTTCCTTCAGTCTGTGGGCTTGCTTCCCCCACTTTTCCCACACAGTCAATATCTACTCCTGCTGTTCGGAGGCGGAGCGCTTGCAGTAGTAGCGCTGTTTGCGCTTTTTAACTGCGCACTCAAGACGTCCCTTGTTAGTAATGAATACCCTGCGTTCGGGACGGCCTATATTATGTTTCTTGCGGTTATGGGGATAACCGAAGCGTTTTGGAATCCAGTTGCTTTGGATGGACACAACCTGATAGCTGTTCCGGTCATTTATATACTGGCGACAAGCCATGCTGGTAGAAGCCTTTCAGCAATGAGTGAAGTTCAGAAAAATCAACCCTTGGCACTCAAGAGTGCCATCTGATTTTTGGTGCCCTTGGCCCTGCGCATGATTTGGAGAATTTAAAATCACGACTCGGGCCTCTTGAATGTGATGATGGTATGAGGTCGGTGGGTTGGCGTGACTCCCCTCCGGACTAACGCCCCTCGAGGTCGTCCTTCTCCAGATCCGTCCGCCGGTCCCGGGGCTCCTGACGGTGATGATGGTAATAGGCCATTGGCGGGCATGACTCGCCACTTGGCTGACAACCTCCGGCGTTGTCTTTCGTTTGATCCGTCCGCCACTCGATGGCCTGCACCAAACACGTTGGCCAGCCCGAGATGACTTGATAAGAGCCCGACCAAGAGGTCCCATCACCGTCTTGTCTGCCCACCTGGCCAACGCGAGCCCCAGGGCTCTGGATATGGCCTGGGGTGGGTGTGTGGGTTTCATTGGGTTTCCGGGGTTTTTTGGGCTCTTCAGAATTGAGAGTGTAGCTTCGGTCTGAATCCGCCGGATTCCAGCAGTGATCTTGCGACGTAGTTGGTGAGGTTGCGGAAGCCGAGAGCGGAACCGCGAAGGTGTTCGAGCCGGCCATTGATGGCTTCAGTTGGACCGTTGGAGGTCCCTGGTCGATCGAAGTATGCCAGCACATCTTTTGCCCGACGTTTGAGGGTTCGCCCGAGTGTTGTGAGCTCGATGAGTGCGCTGGGAACTCCGGTGCTGACGGAGTCGATCACGGCTTGCATCAACTCCCGCCCTTTGGGCCGGTCTGGTTCCCGGTAGGCGGCAACCATGCGTTGGTAGATGCCCCAGCTCGCTTCAACTTCTATATGCGTATCTGTAGAGAACAGGGTTTCAAGGCGTTGACGTTGCTTGTCGGTGAGCAGATCCGCCCCGGTATGAAGCGTCAGCCTAGCCGAATACAGCGGGTCGCCGGCCCGCCCGCGATGACCGCATGTCTGCTGCTGAACGCGTCGGCGGCAGCTATCCAAAGCCTCCCCAGCTAGGCGGATGACATGGAAGGGATCCATCACCGGAACAGCGTCGGGGAGCTCTTCGGCCACTGCGCTCTTGAACCCGGAGAACCCGTCCATGGCCACGACCTCGATCCCGTCCCGCCACGCTACCGGGCGTGCTTTTAGCCAGGTGGCGAAGACCTGTTTTGAGCGGCCTTCGACCATGTCCAGCAGGCGGGAAGGGCCTGTGCCATCACGGATCGGGGTGAGGTCAATGATGACGGTGACGTACTTGTCTCCGCGGCGGGTGTGTCGCCAAACATGCTCATCAACACCAATGACCTTGACCGCGTCGAAGCGGTGCGGGTCATCAATCAACACACGCTTGCCTTCGGTTAGGACGGCCTTGTTCGCGGTATTCCAGGTCACGTCCAGGCCTTCGGCAACGCGGGCGACCGTCAGGTGTTGGCACACGATTCCTTCTAATGCCCAGCGCAGTCCGCGGCGGGAGAGTTTCGCCCGTGGTTCGGCGGCCTTGGGGTGTCTTGCCGCCACACCTGCCCGCACCCAGAGCATTTGTACCTGCGCACTCTCAGCAGCAGTGTGGTCGGGCGCCAACCGAAGGGTTCATGGCCCAGCCGACGAGTCACCGTGTCACGAGGGATGCCTTGGCTCCCGCAGTTCCGGCACCAGTCATCCGGATCAACAACACGGCAGGCCAGGACGGCCCGATCACCGCTCAGGTACTGTCCCGTGGCCTCGAGTCCGAGCTCATCGAGGCGGCAGAATGTGGTCAGGTCAGGGCTATGGAAGGTAGCGTGGAACACGAGGGCCTTGCGGTAGAGGAATCAAGATCTAGATAATCTGATTCTCTCCCAAGGCCCTCACCTCAACCGAAACAACCTCCCGCCGCGGACTCCTCACGCGGCAGCCCCGACTACACTCTCAATTCTGAAGAGCCGTTTTTTGGTGGCTGGGCTTTTAACTCTGCCCGATTAGCGATATAATAAACAGAAGAAGATCAATCGTTTTTGGAGGGGTGGGATGATGGCCATAATGACTGCGCAACCGCCCCTGCCCCTTCCGATGGTCTCTGGTTCTGGTCCTGGCCTGGTAGCGGTCGGATCGGCGGTGTTTTTGGTGGAGGATGACGCCGGCGGCCGGGTGTTCATTCATGGTCAGCTCTCCTACGCCTGGGATGCCGGGGACGTGGCGACGCGCCGGTTCACGGCGGTGAAGCTGGCCGAGATCCGGGCCGCTTCGGTGGCCGAGGTGGCCGAGGCGTTCAAGGTCTCTCCGGGGACGTTGTGGCAGTGGGGTCAGCAGCTGGCCGTCGGCGGCGTGGTGGCCCTGGCACCGGAGAAACGCGGCCCGAAGGGGCCCACCCGGTTGACTGAGTCGCTCATTAGCCGGATCCATTCCCTGCGGGAGACTGGTATGTCCTTGCGGTCCGTCGGCACGGCCGTGGGCGTCTCGGAATTCAGCGTCCGCCGGGCACTGGCCATGGAACCGGCCAGTGAAACCGCGCCGGAACCCGCTGCGGAAACAGCAGCCACGCCGGCCAGGACCACGGCGGAGGCGACCACACCGCCCCAGCGCGAATTGCCGGTGCAGACCGGGCTGCCTGTGTTGCCGGGTCCGGTGGATCGGGCCCGGGAGCGGGCGGCCGCCCGGGCGGGGATGCCGGGGTGCGCGGTCCCGGTGTTCGCGCCGGCCGCCCGCGTGCCGTTCGCGGGGTTGTTCCTTGCCCTGCCCGCCCTGGAAACCACGGGGCTGCTAGCGTGCGCGAAAGACGTATTCACGGCGTTCCCTGACGGGTTTTACGGGTTGGAGACCATGTGTCTTGACGCCGTGTTGCGTGCCTTGGCCGGGGAATCCAGGGCCGAGGGGCGACCCGGTTCGATCCCGTAGCCCTGGGGCGCGTCCTGGGTATGGACCGTGCCCCGGAAGTGAAAACCATCCGCCGTAAAATCGGTTTGCTCGCCGAAACGGGCCGGGCCGGGGAGCTGATCACGGCCCTGGCCACCCACCACCTGAACAACAACGGTGGTGGGGAGGACGGCGGTGAGGATTTGGCGGCGGTGTTATATGTTGACGGGCATGTGCGCGCCTACCAGGGCACGAAGAAAATCGCCAAGGTCCACTCGACCCGGTTGAAGTTCCCCGTCCCGGCGACGGAGGAGACCTGGGTCTCTGATTCGCAGGGGTCCCCGGTGTTCGTCGTCATGGCCGCCCCCGGTGCCGCGCTGACCGGGGAACTACGCCGCCTCTTACCCTCCCTGCGCACGATCATAGGGGACGACCGAGACGTGCTCGTTGGTTTTGACCGGGGCGGCTGGTCCCCGGCACTGTTCCAACACATGGCCGGGAAGGGCTTTGATGTGTTGACGTGGCGCAAAGGCGCCACCGAGGACATCACGGAGAACCTCTTCACCAGCGTCACCCATACGGACGAGCACGGCCAATCATCGTCGTGGTCTGCGGCCGACACCCTCGTTGACCTGCTCCTGAGCAAGACCGGGGAAGTGTTTCGGATGCGGCAAATCACCCGGATCGTACCCGCCCGGGGCGGGGACACACGGCAGATCCACATCCTCACCACCAATACAGACATGGGCGCCGGTGAGATCATTTACCGGATGGGGGCACCAGGGCTCCTGACGGTGAGGTATTCAGTGTGGGTTCAGGGGTTTTTGATTTCGTAGCGCAGGATGAGCCCGGTGCCTGGGTAGCGGATTTGGGTGGTGGTGAGGTGCTGGCAGAGTTCTCTGATTGCTGCGGTGGCCCGTGCGGTGGGGAGTGGGTCCAGGCGAATGATGAGGTACCCGGGGGTGGTGGTGTCGATGTCGCCGCTGCCGGTGAGCACCTGCCGTGCCAGGGCGTGGGCTTCCTCGGTGGCGCGGGCGTAGCCGGTGTTGGTCCGGATCTCCCTGGCGAGGGTGGCGGAATTTGTCAAGTCAAATGAGACATGGTCGTAGTAGTTAATGAACCGATAACTCGGCGCGTTTCGCTGGGTCGTTGATCGCCGCCTTGACCGGCAACGGTGGCGCGGCAGGCCGGCGGGCAAACCGTTCAGGATGCGCGCCGTAAGCGCGGTCCAGGGTGACTTGGCGTTGTTCACGCACGGCACCCGCGGTGCCGTAATGCACGCTGGCCGGAGTGTGATAACCAATTCCCGAGTGCCGGTGCTCATGGTTGTAGTAGGCGATAAATCCTTCCATCCAGGCCCTGGCCTCATTCACTGAAGCGAAGCGTTCAGGGTAGTCAGAGGTGTATTTCATGGTCTTGAACTGGGCCTCGGAGAACGGATTATCGTTACTTGTATGAGGCCTGGAATGCGACCGGGTGATGTCCATGTCCACCAGCATCGAGGCCAAGGCCTTGGACGTCATCGCCGCCCCGCCATCGGCATGCAGGTACCCCGGTGGATGCCCACCGGTATCCGCAACGATCTCCTGCACGAGATCGGCAGCGAGCTGACCGTCCTCGATACGTTCGATGCGCCAACCGACCACGTAGCGGGAGAAAATATCGAGCACCACGTAAGCGTGGTACCAGATTCCCTTGGCCGGACCCCTCATCTTCGTTATATCCCACGACCACACGCCGTTGGGTTCCGTGGCCACCAACTCGGGAATCTTCTTTGGCGGATGGGTGGCCTGCCGCCTGCGCTCCCCGCCAATTTTCGCCTCCGCCAACACGCGATACATCGTGCGCTGAGAACACCAATACCGCCCCTCGTCCAGCTCGCGGACGTAGACCTGGGTCGGTGAGAGGTTCGCGTAGTCCTCCCGGTTGAGTACCTCCAGGACCCCGGCACGTTCGGCCGCTGAGAGCTCAGCCGGGTGCTGTGCCTTGGGCCACGGACCGTGCATCCGCGGTTTCGGGTTGGCTTGGCGGTGATGGGTAGCCCGGGGCCGACCTACCAGTTTGCAGGCTTTCACTAACCCGATATGCCCGGTGAGTTCCGTTACGGTTTTTGCTTGCCATGACTGGTAGTCGGTGCCGGTGATGACGCGTTCTTGGATGAGAGAGCTTCCAAGAACGCGACCCCTTTTCCCAAGGTCTCCAGAGCCGCATCCGATGAAGCCAACTGGCCTCGAGTCTTATCATGTGCGGTGCGTTCGGCGGTCAGTTCCTTGGTCAGCTGGACGATCTGGATCTGCTCGGCGGTGTTCTTCGGCCGTCCCCTACGTGCCCCCGCTGCTGGTTTCTCCAGCGTGCCGGCTTCGATAGCGGCCCGCCATTCCTGGATGTGTGAGTCGTAGAGCCGTTCGCGGCGCAGGACCGCACCTTTGGACCCGTTCGGTGCCGTGTCGTATTCCTGGACGATCGCGCGTTTGAACGCGGCACTAAAGGTCCTGCGTGCCTGCCGATTGCTCCGAGGACCCTCGTGCGGTTCCCCTGCGTCCTGGTTGGTTGGTTCTCCCAGCTCGGGGTGGCTGGTTCCTGCTGATGTTCCGATAGTCATGGCGTAGTTTCCCTCCTGCCTTCAGCCTCTATTCTCGTTCAAGAAGCGGTATATAACGAGTCTGACCGATAGGGACCGCCCCATCGGAGGGTAGTGGCAGGCTCAACTTCTAATCCGTTTCCTACGGTCCCGCCACCCACCCGTATAACCAGCGTCATGACGGCTCCACGAGATAGGCGAGCAAGTTTGCGATATCCGGCGACGGCACGTGTGAGATCCATATTCCAAGACTATCGGTAGCTCCCGCGTATTCTGGCACAGTCAAAATAATTCCGGTTAACTCCCCCACCACACAGCCCCACTCTGGGGCCTTTCAGCGACCATCGGCTAGAGGAACACATGAAAACGCGGAGTAAAGAACGTGCCCTCCGGGCTGCAGTCGTTGTGCCGTGGCAGCACTTTGGGGCCAGCTCGAGACACGACTGTGAGCATACGGCCCGTGCCGTTAACGCTCGATCCTAGACAATGACAAGCCCTAGCCGAACAATCGTCATTTGGTAACCAACCCGCGAATATTAGCCTAGCGCTGCAGTCGAAAACAAGACTCGCCAGCACGACAACCACACCCGCACGGCGCCCAAACCAGCGGTTCCCACCGAAGAAACTGGGAGCCGCTCACCACCGCCCCTTGAGGGTGATGATGGTAGGAGGCCATTGGCGGGAGTGACTCGCCTCTTCCAATGGGCGGGGACGCCGTTTCCGATGTGTATCGCCTACGGAACCAGCCGGAAGTGTACGGGCCGGTGGCCTCGGATCCCACGATCAGCCGGCTCTTCAAGGTTCTTTCAACGGTGCAGCCTGCCAAGGCGCTGGCAGCGATCAACAAAGCCCCTGCCGCGGGGCGTGCGCGTGTCTGGGCGCAAGCCGGGAAGGACTCGCCGCTGCACGGAGTCACCGTGGAGAACTCGCTGGTCATCGACCTGGACGCGTCGTTGCTGAATTCGCACTCGGAGAAGGAATCCGCCTGCCCGACGTGGAAGAAGGGCTTCGGCTTCCATCCGTTGTGTTCCTTCCTTGACCACGGCCTGCTGGGGACCGGGGAACCCTTGGTGGCCTTGCTGGGGTCTGGCAATGCCGGCCCAACACCGTGACGGACCATATCCCGGTCGTCAAGGATTTCCTCACGCAACTTCCGAAGGGGTACCGGTCTGGGCGGAAGGTCATGATCAGAACGGATTCGGCCGGTGGCACGCATGGCTTCCTGGACTGGCTCACCGCCAAGCACCGCAACTTCTCCTACTCTGTCGGGTTCCCGATCCACGGCGCCGTGGCCGACGTGCTCCCATTGGTCCCGAAGAAGGGGTGGAGCAAGGCGTATGACAGTGACGCCTTTGAACGCGATGGTGCCTGTCAAGCGGACATCACCGGCATGCTGGACCTCTCCTCCTGGCCGGCCGGGATGCGGGTCATTGTCCGCAAGGAGGTCCCGCATGTCGACGCGCAGTTGCGGATCACCGACCTTGACGGGCACCGGTACACGGCGATCGCGACGAATCAGGAAAAGGGCCAGCTGGCCGCCTTGGAGGTCCGCCATCTGTTGCGGGCACGTTGTGAAGACCGGATCCGTAACGCCAAGGACACCGGGCTGACGAACCTGCCGTTGCAAGCCTTCGCCGGCAACGAGCTCTGGTGTCATCTGGTCATGCTCGCCTCCGAGATCATCGCCTGGACCCAAATGATCGCCTTCACCGGCACGAAGGCCAGGCGTTGGGAACCCAAGAGGGTGTATGAATCTGTTTACCTAAGAATCGGAGTGAGTTCGGCCTTTAGCAACGGCGCGAGTTTGGTCGCGTATTCGTTAGTGATATGCGTGGCGTCGCGCCGAACGATGGTCCCATCAATGAACACTGGGCATTTCTGATCCGCGGAACAGAACCACGACCGTTTGTCGAGGTAGTTGTCACCCACAAGCTTCGATACGCGCTGGTCCACTTCTGCAAAGGATTTCCAGGTTGATGTGACCTGAGAAGTGCAATCATGAGGTGTCGAGAAACGCGTAACACAAGCCTTAGGGTCCTTCCCAGCGGGTGGTGGCGCAAGTGTCACCACCCTGCCAGCTCCCTCAAGCCAGTCCCCCCGCGCCGTGATGGCTGCCTGCTCCCACTCAGAAACGGCAGCATCGCCTGTAACGCCTGACGCCAAAGTTAGATTATAGAGATTGCTGACAATGACGAGGGCTGGTTTGACTTCCTTGATGGCTGCGGAAACAAGCGCCTTGTGGCCTGGGCATGCATGTGTGATGCTAGCGTCTGCCGCTACCGTATCTGCATCCAAGAACGGGCACCCCACATACGTCATAGACTCAACAGTCCATCCTTCGGGTTCCAGCGCCGCTTTTATTGTCGGCAACCATGCTGCGCCCATGGAGTCGCCAACTACGACTGCGAGCTTCTCGGGATCAAGCGATGCCATGGAGCAGTCTTTTCCTCGAGGCGTTGCGGGGGAGCACCCTTCGGAGTCATTCTTGTCGAAACCTTTTGAGCCCAGGTCATCTATTGTGGGCTGGAGGGCCGGCCACACACTTGCCTGCAAGGCGGTCGTGATCTTAGCTTGGTGGGCACCCTCCGGGGTAGCTGGCGCGCCGGTCGCCCCTGCGCTCGGCGTGACGGGAGCTACACCGGCCACCAAAGTGCCCTCGTTCGTGGGTGTCGACTTCACGAGCGCAACCGCTGAGAGTCCAATCGAAGCGACAGCTAACAGGGCAATTCCCATGATCTGAGTCTTCACAGTCAATTGGAACGGCGCTTTTTCATGCCGCTTCCGACCAGGCAGTTCAAGCCATTGAGAATGTCGTAGCGGATCTTCAACAAAGTGGTAAGAGGCAACTGAAAGCATCAGGATAATGCCGATCACCACGAGATGTCCCATGATACCCATGGAGGGCGCGATGACAGCACCTAGAACGTTCACGGGGAAGTGCCACAAGTACAGGGAGTAAGAGATATCCCCGATGTATCGGGACACTGGATTCGTTAGGGGCGACATGTAGCGCTGGCCGCCAACGCCTCCGGCGATTACCATTGCTGTAGCAATGACGGGCAGTAGCGCTCCTGGTGCGGGGAATGCCGTGGCCGGAGTAACGACGAATAGTGAAGCGATGATGCCGAGTAGGCCCGCCCACTGAGATACTAGCCGAATAACGGCCGGGATCCTCGCCAGCAGCGGAAGCAGCACAGCGACGAGGGCGCCGATTCCGAGCTCCCAGGCCCGCGATAATGTCGAGAAGTAGGCCACCGTGGGCGCGTTGAACGTTTCCCCGTATGCGAAGGCTAGTGATGCGGCGATTACCGCAATGAGAACAACACCAAGAACTCGTCTGGCCGTGGTTTCCGACCATGAAAAGCGGCTTGCCAAGAAGCCAAGAATCACAACGAGCATCAACGGCCAAATGAGGTAGAACTGTTCTTCCACTGACAACGACCAGTAGTGCTGAAGAGGTGACACGGGGCCGTCAGCTTGCATATAGTCGGTGCCGGTGGCTGCGAATCGCCAGTTGGCGGCGAAAAGAGAAGACGCTATCCCGTCCCAGAGGATCGATCGCGCTCGCCCGCCCGCGAATAGATACCACGAGGCGGCTGTGGTAACCGTCAGCACTACCAGAGCTATCGGCATGATTCGCCGAACACGACGGCGGTAGAAATCCGAAAAGGAAATACGACCGTTCTTATTATGTTCTCTGAGCAAAAGCCCTGTGATAATGAAACCAGAGATTACAAAGAACACGTCTACGCCGACGAAACCGCCTAGAGGGTAACCGAAAAGGTGGTCGGCAATCACGGCCACAACGGCAAGAGCACGAAGGCCTTGTATGTCAGGGCGGAACGAAGACGCCCTAGTTCCAGCTGGCTGACCCAATTCAGGCCGAAGTGTGGGCGTAGAAAGTACCATGAAATCTCCCATATAATACCGATGATGCGCCAATCCTACAGGCCATATAGGACCGATTATTTGCCACATAATAATGGAGCAGTGTCACCACCTGCCCGCCTTCGTTGTGTAGTATCCGGCCACGACGCCACAGATCAGGGTAACCGTACCGGAATCGGTTAGAGCGCGCACTCGCCGCGATCAAGCTGAGGGACGAGGCGCAGAAACAGTTCTCGCTTGCCATGGCGTACTTTTGTTGCTGCAGCCCATTATTCCCCAAGCTCAGAAAGACCATTGTCACTTAAACACACCCCAAAACCGCCACACTCATGAAACCCCTGGATAATCCGACGGTATGATGCGGCAGTAGCTTTTGGATCACCTGTCGTGACTAACTGGGGAACAGGCAACCCACGGCGTGAGTTCCTTCATGTTGACGACATGGCCAAGGCCTGCCCCCATCTCTTAGAGCACTAGGACGGGCCAGAACAGGATAAGGTCGGAACCGGTGCGGATACTGCAATTCGATAGCTGGCTTCCATCGTTGGGGACGCGGTGGGCTTCAAAGGCGCTAGTATATGGGACGTTTCGAAACCGGTTGGTACGCCACATAAGCTGTAGGACGTTGGCGACATTAGAACTGCAAGTGGACTTCACAGGTTGGTCTGCGTGATGGTATGGAATCCACCGTGACTTGGTGTCGCAAGAATCTAGCCTTACTTCGGAACTAGCAGTACACGGCAACGGCATCTTATCCAGCGCCGAATCGAACAGTTAAACCTGCGTAGGCAGAAGAAGGGCTATCAGTTGGGGGAAAACTTAGAGTGGCGCCGCAAGTACGCATGGCGTCTAACGATTGTAGATGCGTGCATCGTCCTGTGGGCCACCTTGGGTGCATTCCTGATCCGCTTTGGCGTCGGGGATCAATTTGCCACCGAAGAGACCTCGGTTGCCTACGCTGTATTCGCCATTGTGCTTGCAGTGGTGTGGTGGGTGATGCTTGGTGCATGGGGCAGCCGCAACTCAACGATCCTTGGTTCCGGTACGGACGAATACAAAAGGATCGCGTCAGCGTCCCTCTGGCTTTTCGGCCTTATTGCCGTTCTTTCCTACACGTTCAAGGTTGATACCGCACGTGGATTTGTAGGCCTTGCCCTACCCGCCGGACTCGGCGGCCTCCTCCTTTCCCGGTGGTTGATCCGCCAGCACCTAACCTTAGAACGAGGTCGCGGTGCCAGCAGTTCGAGGGTCATGGTAGTCGGCAGTCCATACGCGGCCGAACATTTGGCCCGTTCGCTAAGCAGCAGGCCTTCGGCTGGGTATTCTCCGGTTGCGGTATATCTGCCGGGCGCCTCGGCTCCCGCGGACCTGCCTGACGGGTTCGACATCCCCGTGGCTGGTTACGATCCGACGGTAGCCTCCATAATCACCGCAATCAGGTTTACGGGCGTCGATGCCGTCGCTATCTCGGCTGGCGTCAATCTAAGGCCCCTGGATTTGAGGCGGTTGGGCTGGGAGCTTGCGGCTCTGAACGTCTCCATGATTCTGGCGCCAGCCCTCACCGATGTTGCCGGCCCCCGGATCCATACACAACCAGTGGCCGGACTGCCCCTGATACATGTCTCCACCCCAAAACTGACCGGCGGGAAAAAGGTTGCCAAACGCGCCTTCGACATTGCAGGAGCCGGGTCGCTTTTGCTCCTGGCCGCACCGGTCTTGGCCGTACTGGCTGTGCTGACCAAAATGTCGAGTCCGGGGCCGGTTTTCTATACCCAGGAGCGGGTAGGCCTTCGCGCCACTACCTTCAACATGGTCAAATTCCGGTCCATGGTCACGGGGGCGGACCTTCAGCTCAGTGGTCTCCTCCTGGCGCAAGGCTCAGCGGACAAGCCTCTATTTAAGATCGAGAATGATCCACGGATAACCCCGGTTGGTCGCATCCTGCGCAAGTACTCACTCGATGAACTGCCCCAGCTGTTCAATGTGCTTACAGGCAGCATGAGTCTGGTGGGACCGCGGCCCCAACGCGATGGCGAAGTAGCCCTCTATGATGATGATGCCCGCCGCCGGCTCTACGTTCAGCCCGGTATGAGCGGCCTTTGGCAAGTGAGCGGGCGGTCCAATCTCAGTTGGGAAGAGAGCATCCGGCTCGACCTGTACTATGTGGAGAATTGGTCCCTGATGTCTGATTTGGTCATTCTCTTCAAGACCTTCAAGGCCGTATTTGCCAGCACCGGCGCTGTCTGAATCCTCGGGCTCCAGCCCTCGATCCCCCAAAACCTAGTGTTTTCCACGTCAGCCCTGAAAGGCCTTACTCATGCGCGTCTCAGTTATCGGTTGCGGATATCTCGGTGCCGTCCACGCCGCCTGTATGGCCAAGCTGGGTCACGATGTGGTGGGCATCGATGTGGATGAGCAGAAGATTGCCGAGCTGTCCACGGCGCGGGCACCCTTCTTTGAACCCGGGTTGGAGGAGCTGCTTGGTGAGGTCCAGGCCACCGGCCGGCTGACCTTCACCACCGATATGGCCGCCGCCGAGGGTAGTGCCGTGCACTTCATCTGCGTGGGGACACCGCAGAAGAAAGGCGAGAACGCGGCGGATCTGCGTTACGTGGACGCCGCCGCGCTGGGCCTGCTCCCCTATCTGGCTGACGGCGATCTGGTGGTGGGCAAATCCACCGTTCCGGTGGGGACGGCCGGCCGCCTGGCCGAATTGATTCGGGACGCCCAGCCCGGCGCCCATCTGGCCTGGAACCCGGAGTTTCTGCGCGAAGGCCATGCGGTGCAGGACACGCTGAGCCCAGATCGCTTTGTCTACGGCGTGCCCGGCGGCTCCGAGGACCACGCTGCGGCCGGAGTGCTGGACGAGGTCTATGCCACTCCACGTGGCATGGGAACACCGCGCTTGGTGACCGATTACGCCACCGCTGAGTTGGTCAAGGCAGCAGCGAATTCGTTCCTGGCAACCAAGATTTCCTTCATCAATGCGATGGCTGAAGTTTGTGACGCCGCGGGTGCTGACGTCACGCTACTGGCCGACGCCATCGGCATGGATGAGCGGATTGGTCGGAAGTTTCTGCACGCCGGGATCGGGTTTGGCGGCGGCTGCCTGCCCAAGGACATCAGGTCCTTTATGGCCCGTGCAGGGGAACTGGGCGCGGATCAGGCGCTGACGTTCCTGCGTGAGGTGGACACCATTAATATGAGACGCCGCACCAGGGTGGTGGAGCTGACCCGCGAAATGTGTGGCGGGAGCCTGCTGGGGCAGCGGATTACCGTCCTGGGAGCGGCATTCAAGCCGGACAGCGATGATGTCCGCGACTCCCCCGCGTTGAGCATTGCCGCCCAGCTGCAGCTGCAGGGTGCCGTGGTCACGGTGACGGATCCGCAGGCGTTGGCAAACGCGGCACGGCGGTTTCCGGAGCTCAATTACGAGCTGGATATTGAGGAGGCCCTGCGCAACGCGGATGCGGTGCTGCTCCTGACCGAATGGCGGCAGCATCGGGATCTGGACCCCTTTGCGACCATCCAGCTGGTGCGCAACGCCAGAATCCTGGACGGCCGCAACGCGCTGGATCCGCAGAAATGGCGCGCTGCGGGTTGGACTTACCGTGGAATGGGCAGGCCCTAGGAGTGACGGATTTCGCGAAGCCGGGCGCTCAACCGGAGCCGTCCGATGATGCCCCCCGCCGGCGTAGAACGCGGCAGCCCGCTGGCCGGCGACGGCGGCGCAAGAGGCTGCTGCAGGCAGGTCTTGCCGCCGTCGTCCTTGTCGTGATACTGGGCGGCGCGGCGGCCTGGCTCGGATTCCGCGCCGGCCAAATCAAGGATAATCTGCAGGCCACCGCCGCGCAGCTGCCGGAACTGAAGGCCCAGCTGCTGGCCAATGACGGGCCCGGGGCGGCGGTAACGGTAGCATCACTGGGCGCGCACACGGCCGTGGCCAAGAAAGCCGGCGCTGACCCACTGTGGAAGCTGGCCAGCGGACTGCCGTTGCTGGGGGCTAATTTTTCGGCAGCGTCCGAGGTCGCCACTACAGCCGATGATGTGGTCCGGTTGGCCGCCGTCCCCATGGTCGGCGCCTTTGAGTCCCTGGACTGGAAGGCACTGACGCCGGTGGCCGGCGCTGTCAGCATGGACCCGCTTATACGGGCAACTCCCAGTGTGGTCTCCGCCGCGAATACGGTCCAGCTCTCCTACAGCAGGCTGGCCGGCATCGATACCAGCCGTCTGCTCCCCCAGATTGCTGCCCCTTTGAACGGCGCCAGGAACCAGCTGAACGAAGTTCGCGGCACGCTGTCCGTGGCATCCGACGCCGCCCAGCTGATCCCTCCCATGATGGGAACCGATGGACCGCGCAATTACCTGCTGCTGATCCAGAACAACGCGGAAATCCGGGCCAGCGGAGGAATCCCGGGTGCGCTGGCGCTGATCCATGTGGAAAACGGCAAAATACAGCTCACGGCGCAGGATTCCGCAACTGCCCTGGGCTCATTCAGCCCGCCAGTCGGCGTGGATCCGAGCCAGGAAACCATCTACACCGGTCGAATCGGCACCTTTATGCAGGATGTCAACATGACGCCCGATTTCCCCACGGCAGCCGCTACGGCCAAAGCCATGTGGGAGCAGCGGCATTCTTCCGAGCCCGTGGACGGAGTAATTTCCCTCGACCCGGTGGCCTTGTCCCTCGTGTTGAAGGCCACCGGGCCCATTGATATGACCGTTGGAATGCCGGAAGGGCTTGGCAGCAGCGGGCTGCCAGCGAAGCTCACCGCGGACAATCTGGTGAAGACGCTGCTCTCCGATGTCTATGCCAACGTCCGGGAACCACAGCTGCAGGACGTCTACTTTGCCGAGGTGGCAACAAGGGTCTTTGACGCTATCTCGGCGGGGAAGACCTCCGGCGAACATCTGGTCCAGGCACTGGGAACGGGTGTAGCTGATCATCGGATTCTGCTCTGGTCGGCGAAACCGGACGAACAAAAGGCCCTGTCCCCCCGGACGATCAGCGGTTCCATTTCCGGGCCGAGTGTTCCGGCCGCTGGCTTCGGCGTCTACTTTAATGACGGCACCGGCGCCAAGATGGATTACTACGTCAAGCGCACCGTCCAATTAGTGCAGCGCTGCTCTGCCAGCGGCTATGCGCAATACACCGCACGGGTGAAGATGACCAATACGGCCCCGCTGGATGCGGCGAAGTCACTCCCGGCGTATGTGACGGGCGACGCCGTCTTCGGAGTCGAGCGGGGCAGCGTGGCTACCAATGTGGTCGCCTATGGGCCGGCGCAGGCCCGGGCCCAAGGTGCCAGAGTCGACGGCCAAACCGCAGGACTTGGCTCGTTCACGCATGCCGAGCGCCCGGTTGGCGTGATCCGGGTGCAGCTGGCGCCGGGTGAGTCCAAGACCATCGAGATCGACTTCTCCAAGGTGGTGCAGACGGGCCAGGCTGAGCTGGAGGTGACGCCTACCATCGAGAAACGTTCCGACGTAGTGCTGCCCGAGGAAATGGCCTCCGAGTGCCGTTGACGCGGCCGAGTTCCGAATCATCACCTCCGCAACATGGCTCACTGGTGAAATTTTGGTAACAGAACGTGACAGAACGTGACAAGTGCAAAAAAGTACCATGTTCACCTGATAGTGTCGTTATAGGTCGCGGTCTCACTGGGGGCACCAGCGATAACTTCACTTTTAGAACCGGGGAATCGCTATGAAAAAAACCCTTGCAGCAGTAACTCTTGCTGGCATCCTGACTCTTTCTGCGGGCGCCATGGCCGCGCAGGCAGCGCCGGACGAATATCCCTCCGCACCCGGTGCCACGGTCTCCGCGGGCACCGTAGCACCAGGACAGGCCGTAGTTTTCAGCGGCTCCGGCTTCACTCCCGGTGAAATCGTCGACATCACGGTCACCATGTCCAGCCCGGTTGCCGGTGGCGCCATTGGCTCCGTCGGCGGCATGTCGATGTCCGTTCCGATGATCATCAAGGCCGCTCCGGTTTCGCTGACCGCGACTGCTGCAGCGGATGGCAGCTTCTCCGCCAACGTCCCGCTGGAGCAGACCGGCACCTACACGCTGACCGCAAGGGGCCGGACGTCGGGTGTCACGGTCAGCCAGGTCGTCAAGGTTGTCGCTGCTGCCGGGACCGCAGCCGACGTGACTGGCACGTCAGCTGATGCCGCCGCCGTAGCCGGTGCCGCTAACGGAACCGGCCTGGCCTACACCGGCGTAGACAGCGGCGTGCTGATCTGGTCATTGGCCGGTGCCGGAGCGCTAGCCGCAGGCGTCAGCACCGTGGTCGTTTCCCGCCGCCGCAACCGCACCGCCGTGGACGCATAGCATTTAGCATCAGCAGAAGTGCCCGGAGCCATAGGCTCCGGGCACTTCTACGTCTACGGGGCGGGTCCTGTTCCTGCCCCGTTGCCGATTGTCGAGTCCGTCAGATGGCTGGCATCGGATAACCAAGGAAAGACGATCTGGAGCAATAGGGCCAAGACTCCCACGAGCAGCAGGACCGAGCTGAAGACCCGCAGCCAGAAGGGCCCGGGCAGGTGAGAAAAAATCCACGCGTACACAGTCAGCCCCTCCCCGCCAGAGCCGCCACTTGCCCAGCGATGGCAGCTGGAGCCCCTGCGGATACCGGCCGCCATGATTCCAGCACGGAGTAGGCGATTATCCGCTCCTGTGAGCCGAATCTTGGATTGCAACTCGTCATGGTCAGCAAGCTCTCTTTTGGCTGGACTCCGGGCTGGGTTGGCACCGGCAGCAACACGTCCATCCGGGACGGCAAAACTATTTGTTCATTGCGGAACGCATAGGTGTAAAAGGCATCCTTGGTTTGGATGTAGATCTTGTCTCCAGGGGCCAGTGTGTGGATGTTGTCCAGGACAGCGCCGTGGGTCTGCCGATGCCCCGCGACGGCAAAATTTCCGACCTCCCCTGGCATGGCGGTACTCGCATAGTGCCCCAAACCCAGGGTGTCCAGTACGTCAATGCTGGTGCCCTCGGCCAAGGGACGGCTATAGGTATCGCCGAACCGCGGAATGTAAATGATGCCGAATGTCTTCCCATGGTCCGGTGCCTCCAGTACCGGTGCGGTTCCGTGGGGTTGGGAGGCCGACGGCAGGGGGGCGCCGGGGGGATTGGCAGGGGTTGGTACCGGAGCCTCGCGGGCAAACTGTTGAACTGCCGCGCTCTGGACCGCTCCTGCCGTTAGATTTGTCCACCACAACTCCCAACCGACAAAAAGCAGCGCTATAACGCCAAAGGTCAGCAGCAGTTCGCCGACGACCTGCACAGCCGACGTACGGGCACGGCGGGGAGGGGACTTGTGGCTCCTGCCAGTAACAGCGCTCCGTGATCGAAGCATCTGGGGCATGGACTCTCCTGGATAAAAGGCAGCAGCTGAAGGGACAGCTCATTAAAGACTAACGGTCGCCGCCGATGAAGCACTTACCGCTGGAAAGCACCGGCAGGACGGCGACAGAGACTTGACCGTCACGGATTTTCGCCATGACGCATTGCGTACCGCTGAGCACACCCGCTTCAACCCCGTCCGCTTTGAGACCCGTCGGTGTCCGGCTATCCGACACCTCCGTCATCTCCGGCGCGGTGCCTGCCTGCGCAAGAGCGGCTTCCACCTGTCCGCGGTCCGGCTGCGGGGAGACTTCGGACAACTTGGTCAGTGCCTTCTCCACCGAGAGTTGCATCGCAGAAACAGCGTCGGCTTCCGGACTTGTGGAGGGTGTGTTCGGGCCTACCGTGTCAGGAAGGGAGACCGCGCCGGTGGTGACGGTAGGCGCAAAAGCAGCTGACGGCGAAGCGGCAGAAGGGAGCGCTTTTGTCTGGACCACGTCGCTTCTTGCGCTGCAGCCGGAGCAGAAGGCCGCGATACTCAACACAACAACCACGCCAACGACGTTCATCCGAAATCGGTGTACCAAGCTGGTGCGACACGCGCTCCTGCTGCCCTGAACCATCGCACCATTCTGTCATGCCACGGAGCGCGAATTACGCACCGGCACCCGGGCCACGTCCCCGGCCACGTCCGCGGCAGCGTCCGCGGCAGCGTTCGCGGCGGTGCCGAGCCGTTAGGCTGCGGGATCAGCCGGCAAGGCTTGCGCTGATAATCACGTTCTTACCCCAGAGATCTTCCGTGTAACAGCTCACCAGGATCAGCCGGTTCGGCACGATGTTCCAGATGTCGCTGTCCTTGAGGGTGTCCTTGTCATGGGTGCTGACAGAGTCAACACGATAGGCCAACGAACCGGTGGCCATAACGACCGTAAAGACATCGCCGACCTTCGCCTGGGCGCTGAGGTGGTTGAACGGAGCGTCCCTGCCCTCCCAGCTATGTCCCACGATGTACGTGGTGTTCGCTGAACCGGTGCCCGGCATCCCGTAGGAGGTCAACCAGTACGCATTTTCGGTCAGCGGTGGATCCAGCTCCTGACCATTGGTTTCGGCGTCCGTGGGTGTGAGCGGCAGGACGCTCAGATCGATCCCGACGCTGGGGTAGAACAGTCGCTCCGGCGCGGCGGCAGCCGGCCCTGGCGCCGCCGGTGCTGCCGCCGCCGGTGCTGCCGCCGGCGAAGGATTCGCGGGCCTTGCCGGAACCGGCTGTGTGAGAGGAACGGGAGCCGTTGAAAACGCCGTGGAAGGCGCGGTGGCGGCGACATCCGCGGAAAGCTGGGGAAGAAAAAGGGCGCCAAGCAGGGTTACGAGTATTAACAGCACAACGACGGCCAGCCGGCGCCGCTTGCGGCGTGCACTCAGTTGCGCGGGCCGTTCCGCAGCGTGCGCTTCCTCTTCAGGCATGAACGTGATGGTCCTTAATGATGCCGTGGCAAACGTAGTAGGTGCCTCAGGGGAGCCTGCTGCAATGATCCAGCCGGCGCCCCTGAGGCCATGGAGAGATTAGCTATCGTTTCGTGACTTGCGGCGCATCCTGACGGCCACCAGGACCGGAACTCCGAGGCCTGCAGCGAGCAGACCGCCCAGAGCAAAGATGTTAGCCGGTTCGTCCGCGGACGCACGGGCAGCGGTCTGCACATTCATGCCCTTGTTCGTCGCGACGGGTGCAGCGGCTCTTTCCTTCCCTGCGACGACGGTGGTCCCTGTACCCGCACCGGCGACCCTCGGTGTCACGACCGTCCCGGTTGCCCCGCCGGAGCAGGCAGCGATGGAGGCCTCGAACGCCCGGTGCAGTTCCGCCGTGTCGATCCTCAAGTCCCCCATATCAGCATTCAAGGCGTCGACGGCGGCCATCGCCTGCTGCACAGCAGCTACTGCTGCCGCAATCCCAGCCGCATTTTCTGCAGCCACGTACGCAGATTCGGTCGTGACTGCGGCCGCGGCAGCCGCGGCCTCGGCCTTCTGCGCCGTTTGCAGATTGAGCGCAGCCGTCACAGCCACAGCCGCAGGAGTTCCGGACGTTGCGGGATCCAGCGGCAGCCGCGCCTTCGCGACGTCGGCGTCGGCGGCCTCCAGCGCCGCAGCGGCCACCTGGGCATTCCCTTGCGCCGTCGTCAGGTTGTTCTGAGCGGCCACGCTGGCCGCGACGGCGAGCGCGAGCTTCTGCGCCGCGGCGTCCTTGGGGGCAGCGGGATCGGCCGGCAGGGCGTCGAAGGCGGCCTGCGCCTCGACGACGGCGACGGCGGCAGATTTGGCTGCAGCGTCCGCCGCTGCCAGCTCGGCACCGGCGTTCGCAGCCGCGGCCGCCGCTTTCGTCTGGGCGGTGAGTGCTATGGCCAAGTCAGCCTGCGCCGCGCCGAGCGCCGGCTGCGCTGCCGCGGCCGCCGCCTGGGCAGTCAGCAGATCCGCCGATGCCTTGACCAGGTCCGCCTTGGCAGCCTCCCATGCAGCCCCCGCCGGAGGGGTGTTCGCGAAGGCAGCGGCAACCACAGCCACGCCCGCTTTCTGCGCGTCAAGCACCGTCTGTAAGGCTGTGGCCAGCTGGGCCGTGCGTTCCGATTTCACGCCGGCGTTGGTCAGCGCCGTGGTGAAGCCAGCTTGGGCAGTCGTGCAGGCGCTGGCAGACGGAGCTGCCAGCGGGGGAACCGGTCAAAAAGAGACCGCCGCCCACAAGAGCGGCGGTGGCAGAAGCTGCTAACAGACGATGTGTAGTTCCAGTCAAGATGACCCCTCAGATGCGGGCTGATCCCCCTGCCGACCGGCCGGGGAAGAGGGCGACTCCCGAACGCTCAGCTACCCCCAAGTAGCAACTATCACGGATACGATCACCACGACGGGGAAATTACCGGTTTCCAAGTAGGAGTGAGGAAAAGCGAGTAGAAAGACAAGTAGCAGACCACTCGACGAGAAGCTGTCCTGAACCCCGGTGTGCCGGTCAGCGGGTCGTTACCGCTTGCTGGAGCGCGTCCTCGGCCGCTACCCAGGAGAGCATGGCGCATTTGACCCGCGCGGGGTATTTGGAAACGCCGGACAAAGCCGCGGCGTCGCCGAGGACCTCTTCGTCGGCCTCCATCCGGCCGCGGGAACGCATCAGCTCGCGGAAGTTCTCGATGAGCCCCTGCAGTTCCTTCGGGACCAGCCCCTCGGCCAACTCGCTGAGCACCGAGGCGGAGGCCATCGAGATGGCGCAGCCGGCCCCGTTCCAGCGCACTGCGGTGACCTTACCGCCGTCGACCTCCACGCGCAGGGTGATCTCATCCCCGCAGACCGGGTTCAGCTGGTGGGATTGCCCGGTGCCCGGGAGACCGGGGGCGGCAGCCGTCTGGCTTTCCGGCAGATCTCCCCCGCTGCGCGCCCTGGCATGGTCCAGAATGGTCTGCTGATACAGCGCATCCAAGTCGCTCATACGCCGGCTCCCCTCGTGGTGACGCCGAAATAGCCGCGGATCCGGCCTGCGGCGTCCAGCAGCTGATCCACCTCGTCGGTGGTGTTGTACAGATACGTGCTGGCCCGGGTGGTGGCCGTCAGCCCGAGCCGGCGGTGCAGCGGTTGCGCGCAGTGGTGACCAACGCGGACGGCGATGCCGCGGTCATCCAGGAACTGGCCGACGTCGTGCGCGTGCACGCCTTGCACGTCAAAGGCCGCAAGCCCGGTGCGTTCCCGCCCGGGCTTCGGACCCAGCACCCGGACGCCGTCAATCGCATCGAGCCCGGCAACCAGGCGCTGGCCAAGTTCCGTCTCCCACCGGTGGATCCGGTCCATGCCGGTTTCGCGCAGATAGTTCACCGCGGCGGCCAGAGCCACCGCCTGGGAAATGGGCTGGGTGCCGGCCTCAAACCGCTGGGGGGCGGGCAGGTACCGGGCTTCGGACATGGTGACCGTGGTGATCATGGACCCGCCGGTCAGGAATGGAGGCATGGCGTCGAGCAGCTCCGCCCGCCCGTACAGCGCGCCGATCCCCGTGGGACCGAGCATTTTATGCCCGGAGAAGACGGCGAAGTCCACGTCCAGCGTCTTCAGATCCAGGGGCAGGTGCGGGGCGCTTTGGCAGGCATCGAGCACCACCAGCGCGCCGGCGTTGTGCGCCAGTGCGGTGAGCTCCCGCACCGGGGTGATGACGCCGAGAACATTGGAGACATGGGTGAAGGCCAGAATCCTGGTCCGGCCGGTGATCAGCCGCTCCGCCTCCTCAAGCCGCAGCGCGCCGTCGTCGTCGACCGGAATGAACTTAAGCGTGGCGCCGGTGCGCCGGCACAGCTCCTGCCACGGAATCAGATTCGCGTGGTGCTCCATCTCGGTCACCAGCACCTCGTCGCCGGGCGCCAACGCAAACCGCTGCGCCTGGGAGGGTTGGTTGCCTGCGCCGGAGCGGCTGGCATTCGAGAACGAATACGCCAGCAGGTTCAGCCCGGCGGTGGCGTTGGCCGTCCACACGAGTTCGTTGTCCTTCGCGCCGACAAACCCTGCCACGGTGGCGCGGGCGTGCTCAAAGGCGTCCGTGGCGGCCACGGCCAGTTGGTGCGCGCCCCGGTGGACCGCGGCGTTGCGCTGTTCATAGAATTCCTGCTCCGCTTCCAGCACGCTGAGCGGGTTCTGCGACGTGGCGCCTGAGTCCAGGTAGATCAGCGGCTTGCCGCTGATCTGCTGGCTCAGGATGGGGAAATCGTTGCGGATCCGGCGCACCTCAACGTCATCCAGCGCGGACGCGTCGTGCTGCTGTGTGTCGTGCTGCTGCGTACCGGCGGCGGAAACCAGGGCCAAGAGAGTAGCTCCTCGTCGAATAGGGCATGTTAATGATTCCTAATTGTCGCACCTTCCGGGCACACCGACGGGTTTGGCCGGGGGCACAGGTGGATGTGATTTGATGACTTCACGTTCTGCTCCTGTTTCGGGCTGATCGTGTTTCACGCCAGCCGCCCCACCGGAAGGGTCTCCCATGCCAGTCGCCGCGCCCGCCGGAGCCACGCCGGCCGACCCTGTCGGGGTTCCGGCCCCGTGACCGCGCGCAGGAAGGCCCTCTGCGTCCTGGCCGTCTATCTGGTTCTCCTCGCCCTGATCGCTTTCTGGCCCACCCCCGTGGACCGCCCCGTGGATGGAACGCTCGAGGCATTCCTGCGGTACCTGAACCGACATGGGGTACCGGCCTGGGTCGACTACGGGTTCGTCGAGAAGTCGGCCAACGTCGCGCTCTTTTTCCCGTTAGGCCTGCTCGTCGCGCTGATTCTCCCCCGCCGCCGTTGGTGGCTGGCCATCCTCATCGGCATATGCGCCTCGTGCTGCATCGAACTCGGCCAGCTGCTGTTCCTCAGCGCACGCGTTGCCAGTGTCACCGACATCCTGGTGAACTCCCTGGGCGCCGCCCTGGGAGCGGTATGCGCACACATCTGCGGGCACCGGCTGCGGGCCCGACGGTTGCGCCGGGCCCGGAACCGGAGCCTCAGCGGGAGGTGAGCGTGGCCGAGAGGTCAAACCCCAGGTCTGCCGTTGCGTGGTAATTGAGGTGCGTCTCGGCGGCTATCACGTTGGTGCCGCCGACCAGCAACGACACCGGCACGTCAAAGACCACAGGTGCGGCGTCCGCCGTCGATGTTCGAACGGAGCTTGACGCGTAGGTGTTGATGCTCACCGGCCCGGCGGGCATATTGCGCCGGCCCACTTCCGTGCCGTTGACGTAGACCACGACGCCGTCGTTGGCCACGGTGCTCACCTTCAGCTTGACGACTTTGGCCGGGTCGCTGACGTTGAACTGCCGGACAAAGTATGCCGTTAGCGGGCGCGTACCGGCCGACCCGGTGACGTCGATATTGGTGCCGGGTCCGCTGCCGCCGAACCCGAGCGGCCCCGACCCCGACTTCCAAGCCGTGGCGTCAAAGCCGTTGTCCTTCCACGCGGCGGGCGGCGCCTCCCGCTCGAACCGCCAGTTCCAGGAGGATCTGGCGGGTACGACGGCGGTGTCCACAGGTTGCGGTTCCGGGGCAGGACCGGTGGAGGTCACCGCCACGGCCTTGGCCGCCGTGCCGGTGGCGCCCTGGTCATCGGTGACGGTGAGGCGCACCTGATACGAACCTTGTGCCGCATAGGCATGGCTTGGGGACAGCCCGGATCCCGCAGCGCCGTCACCGAAGTCCCAGGCATACCCCGCAATCGTCCCGTCCGGATCCGCCGACCCGGCCGCGTTGAACTGCACAACCAACCCGGCGCCAGCCCAGCTGAACCCGGCGGTAGGCGACGCGTTCGGCGGAGCGGGCGGGGCGCCGTCGCCCTGTGCCTGCAGCACGGGGGCGCTGGACGAGAGGTTGCCCGCGGCGTCAACGGCGCGGACGAAGAAGCGGTTCTCTCCGCTCTTAGGCACCATGGCGGTCAGTGCGGATGTGGTGGCCACCACCCTGTCATCTCGGAGAATCTGATAGGACACACTTGAGCTGCCGTCCGTTGCGGCCGCCCAGCCAAGGGTGACCGACGCCGTGGTATCGGCCGAGGCAATCACCCGCGACGGGGTGCTGGGCGCTGTGGCATCCGTCTGCGGAAAGCGGGCCAGCCCGCCGGCCCATTTCCGCTCTGAACTTGAGGTCGCTACAAGGCTCAGGTCACCACCGGCCCACAGGGCACCATTGCTGTCCACGGTTGACGCCCAGACGCCGCGGCCCAGCCGCGAGGTCATCCGGGGAGTAAACGACGGCACCACGTCGCCGCTGACGGCATCCCAGGCGCCGATCCAGCCAAATGAATCCGCTTCGGTCCAGTCGGTGCCCAGATTGGCACAAGTGAGCCCAAGCTGGCAGTTGAAGGCATTGGAGTACAACCACTGGTTTCCATGCGACCCCGCGTACACCATTCCCGCCTTGCCGGTGCTGATGGTCTGGAAGTCCCCGTGGTCCACCCCGATGAACCCGGAGAGCCGCGCAAAGGTGGCAGGCGAGTAGGTAAACAGGGAGTGCTGGCCGCCGCCCACCCAGATGCGGCCACCGACCTCTGCAATGGCGTTCTGGTAGTCGCTGCCGGCCTTGTCGCTCCAGACGGGTTTCCAGCTGGGCGTGGCCAGGGGTGCGCCCGCCGATGACCGCACGGCGGCCGCGTGATTGGCCGGGGCCGTTCCGGAGCTGGAGAAGTAACCGGCGGCGTAGAGTCTGCTGCCGTCTTCGGCTGTGTCAACGGCCATGACCGTGCCGTTGAACTCCGGGTTCCAGCCGGTGTCGGGCGTTCCGTCCGCTATCGATACCCGCGCGGCATTCTTCAGATACACCGTTTGACCGGGCCTGCTGCCCCCGGACATATGCGTGAAAGCGCCGCCCAGATACAACCAATTGCCGCGGACGGACAGCGCGCCGACGGACAATGTGCCGGAGGACATCCGGTTCACGGGTTTGACTGACCAGTTGGGCACCGTTGCCCCGGTCACCGGGTCCAAGGCAACGATCGCCGTGGCGGCGGCTCCATTGGCCCATGAGAAGGTGCCGGCCGCCACGATGTTTCCGTTCGGCAGCGCGGTCAGATCCATCACGGAACCATTGAGTACAGGCGTAAAGCCTCGGATCAGCTCGCCGGTTGCTACGTCAAAGGCGGCCAGGAACGCCTGGGGCACCCTGTCCGTGCCGGCTGAGTTCGCCGCGCGCTGGACGGAACTGAAATTGCCGCCCACGTACATCCGGTTACCGCTTTGCACGAAGGCCTGAACCTCAATATCGCCCTCCCGGCTGCTCGCCTTGGGGCCGGCCACTCCCCACGGGCTGTCCAGGGCAGTTGAGCTGGCCACCGGAATGTTGGTTTTTGCCGCCGTACCGGTGTCCGGAATGCGGGTAAACCCCGGATCCGTGGACCGCAGCTGCGGGCGGAGGAACATTTCCGTGTACGGTCGGGCCGAACCGGTCCCGTTGCTGGCGGACCACACATACGTCGAGCCGCTGTTCGTTCCGGCGACGCCGGTTCCGTAGGCGAACCCGGCCGTGTCGCTCTGCGCCTCCGACGCGGACGTGTTGATGTGCCGGTAGGCATTGTCCGGGCCGAAATCGGACGTCAGCCCCCCGCTGCCGCGCACGCCGGTGAAGGAGAACCACGCCACCTTGTGCGCCGCGCCAAAGGTCCACACCCATCTGTCGCCCTTGTCGGTATTGAACCGGGATTCCTGCCACTGCGTACCGGCCGCGTTCATGGCCCTCTTGAGCCGGATTCCGTCGCTCAGGGCGTCGACCCGGCCGTTGTTCAGCAGCGAGTCGATGATCTGTGCAGGGTACTGGGCCGTGGTCCTGGACATCGGGCTCAGGCCGGCGGTCCGCAACGCCGCGGGCGATCCGGTCCCCTCATTGTGGTCGGTCCAGCCCTCGCGGCCTTTACCCACCAGAACCCAGCCCCCGCCGTCGGTGGTCATGTCGCAGTAGAACTGGTCCGGGGCTGCCATGGCGGGCGTCAGCAACCAGTAGGTTCCGTCAGCAGCCGACGGCTTGTCGGTCTTGATTTCCCAGCACGACGACGCCGCAACCGCCGCCGCCGAACCGTCACGTACCACCGCGGCCGCCGGCACGACGGACGGGGCGGCAGTCAGAGCGGCAGCCCGAGTGGACGGCGCTGCCGCCACGCCCGACGGGGCGGCAGCGAGGGCGGACGGAGCTGTAGCCACACCGCCGGCCAGCACGAGTGAGGCCGTGGCCAGCCATCCGACGATTCCGGTAAAGACACGCGCCCTGAACACAGAGAAACCCCTCGCAAATTACGCGGATCCACGGAATATGCGTTCCCCCGATCCGGGCCGGACCTCTGGCCCAGCGGCAGAGTTTCTTCAACGGTAAGTGACGCGCGCGCCGCGGGAAAGCGAATATCGCCGGCGGGACCCCCCGTTTCCGCGCGGCGGTTACCTGCTTCGGTCCCCCCATCACTTGCCGCGTTCAGCCAGACGCCTGGGGATCCGTTGCCCGGCGGTCCGCTGCCTTGAGACGCACTGCCTTGAGACGCACTGCCTTCAGACGCACTGCCTTCAGACGCACTGCCTTCAGATCCCCTGCCCTCAAGCCCAGAGTGGGGACCGTCCGAGGTATTCCGCCAGCTCCGCGTTGTGCGGAGCATAAAAGGCGCCCAGCTCCCGTCGGATACCCTCCGGGATTTTTGACTGCGTGATGGCGTTGAAGGTTTTGGTGTTGGGCAGGGCAAACCGGGGAATCTCGAGGTAATCGGTTACTTTGTCAAAGGTCCCCTGGACGTCAAGATACATATCTTCGCTGCGCAGAACGAGCATCTGCTCCGCTGGGAATGATGCGCGCCAGTTCTGCAGCTGAGGCAGGTAAACTCCCCTGCCCCGGTAGGCGTAGAAGTCGTGCGCCGAACTGTAATAGTCCGGGTCGGCCAGCATTTTCTCTTCTTCACCGGCCAGCCGGTTGTCCTCCGCGGCCAGGGCGGCTTCAAAGCTCAGCGGCTCCACGCCGTTATGCACCCGCTCCTGATAATGGGACCAGGCGCGCTCCACCGGATCCCGCAGCAGCGCAATCGCCTTGACGCCGCTGCAGAGCTGCTGGACCTGCGGTGCAACCCGGGGGTCCCACAGATAATAGGGGGAAGCCTCTCCGCTGACCGGGCCGTACCCCAGCCGTCGCTCGACCATTTTACGGTACATCCCGGTATGAAAATGCGACCGGTACCAATGATCGCCCCGTCCGCGCTCTTTAAAGAAATAGTCGGTGCTCTTGCGTCCGCGCAGCTGTGGAAACAGGCCGAGCACACCGGGATGCATCAAAAGATAATTGAACATTGATGTGGTGCCGCCACGTTTGGTTCCCACGATCAGGAAGTCCGGCACGAGCCGCGAGCCGGCCGTCCGCAGCGCGTAGGCACGCGTCAGCGTGTCCGATGCGTCCTTCAACCATCGCGGTGATGAATCCTTAAGCTGCGACAGGGTTGTCATAATGCCCTCCGGGTTGGTGCCTGGTTTAGAATCAAGTGTTGCAAACGGTGTCCTGAAAAAACGGGTGTCCTGAAACGGGTGTCTCAGACGACGGCGGTGGCGTTGGCCGTCGTCGTCTTACCGCGGCGGGACAGCAATGCCAGGTCGTTCATCCGCAGCCTCTTTCTGTCGATCGAGCACCACAGTACAAGCAGCATGACGGTCATCACCCCGGCGACAAGGCAGGAGACGGTGGTGTTGCCAAGGAGAACTATGGCCAGCACGCTGGCGGGGACCACACAGACGGCGGCGACAAACAGTGCGTAAAACACGCGTTTGGCATCGAAGCGGATCCCAATGAATATCCGCGTCTCGATGGAGGCCATGGCCGCGTCCAGCAGCAGGCTGAAGGCCCACGTTGCAGCCGCTCCGACGATGCCCCAGACCGGCACCAGCACGACGTTTCCTACAATGTTGATCGCCAGGACCACGGACTTGTTGGCGGCCATCCAGCCGCTGCGCCCGCTCATCATCAGCACGGAGTCGACATTGCCTGCCAACAGGGATGTAATGGCGCCAACGCAGAGGATAATCAGCGCCAGGGCGCCGGATTGAAAGCCTTTCCCCAGCCACCCCAAGGCTGTGGGCGCGAAGAACATGAATAGGCCGTAGATCGGGGCTCCCAGGAGGACGATCCAGGTCACCGTTGTTGAGTAGAGCTCCTGGACTGCCCGTGTCTTGTTTTCGCTGAGCAGGGCGCTGAACCGTGGTGAAATGACCATCCGCATCGCCGTGGAGATGATCAGGCCGGCACTGACGAACCTGCTGGCGGCGCCGTAAACGCCCGCCACGCCTGCCCCGGCAATGGCACCCACCAGGATGACGTCGAACCACACGATGGATTGTTCGATACCCGAGGAGAACCATCGGGGCAGGGCGAATTTCCAGATCCGGGTGAAAACTCCGCGGTCCGGCAGCCAGCTGCCCTTGACCCCGCCGCGCCGCTCGTGCCTGCGCAGCCGCATCCACAGTGCCCAGAGTGCGGCGATCATGGCCAGCGGCAACGGCATCGCCCACGCCAGCGCCGCCCACACGGCAGGGCCACCGACGGCGACAACCAGAAGAACGGCCACCGGTCTGGACATCGGCAAGGCGATCGCACCGACCACCGTATACGGCACCACATTCCCCAGTCCGCGTGTCGCGGTCAAGGCCACCATCATGATGGCGGCGAACGGCAGGAACCAGGTCACATCGGAAAGCGCGGTAAGGACCTCCCCCTCGTTCCCCTCCCCGGAGAGACCAAGCTGCGGCAGGACACCCACCAGCAGCAGGGCCATGACGATCCCCACGCCGGCGGTTGGAACGAGCAGCGCCGTGACGGCGCCCCGGATTTTGGAAACATCCGACAACGCCAGCCGGGGGAGGATCCAGATACCGGCCGTATCCATGCCTGTCCTGGCGATACCCAATGCAATGGAGAACACCGCGATTGCCTGCAGGACCACACCGGAGCCGGCCGTGCCGAACGACCGGGCCAGCACCAGAGTCAGGACAAATCCCATGACCGCGCTGGTGCCCGCGCCAACCATGCTGACGAGCCCCCCGCGGGCGGCCTGCCTCGCCTCGTCCGCGTGATCGTGCTTCACGGTACCGCCCTGCTGGATCACCTGATCGCTCATCGTTCCCCCTGTAGTGCCCGCGCCTGTCATGCCCGCGGGTGAGTACGGTGTGTCGTCACCGGCACCCACCGTGTACGATACTGGATCATTGCCATTACCTCTAGCAGATCCGGTGCCGCCACGGAAACGGGCGGAATTGAAGGAGACAGTTCATGTCCGTGACGGATCAACCAGCCGGTAACCGTAAGCGCTTTTGGACCATACTGACAATCGCAGCGCTGTTGGTCGTGCTGGTCGCCGTGGTGGTGGCCGTGCAGCTGGGCCGCGGGCCGGACGGCGCCCAGACCACATCCAATACGGGGACCGCGGCTGCCGGTGGAACCGGCACTGCCGTACCCAGCCCGGCCGGAGCTTCCCCTGACCCATCGGCTCCGGCCGGCACGGCTCCAACCGGCGCGGCTGCCGCCCCCGTCAGTGCTGCCCCCGGCATCGCCATTCCGCCGGCCGATCAGCAAGCGGCGGTGCAGGACATGGACGCCTTCGTCAGCGGCTCGGCAGCAATCATGGCGGCCCAAACGCAGCCGTCGGACGCAGAACTCGCCGCACTGGCCACGGGTTCCGCGTTGGGTTCCCTGCAGGCCGACACGGCGGAGTTCGCCAAGAACGGCTGGCATCAGGAAGGCCAGCCCACCGTGGTATCGACCAACGTGGTGGCCTATGATCCCGCGGCCGCTCCGCCGCAGCTGACCCTGAATGTCTGCATTGACTCCTCCAAGGTCAACATTCTTACGGCGGCCGGAGACGCTGTCCGCACGGGAACGGACAAGGACCGCTCGCTGAATATCCTGACCCTGAACCGTTCTGACGATGGAAAGTGGCTGGTCAGCAGGGTCAGCTTCCCCGACGACCCGACGTGCTGACCCGGCCCGTACCGGGTCAGCACGGGCCGGCTCAGCCAAGGGACGCAGCCGCCGTCAGGTCAAAGCTGAGGTCCTTGGTGGCCCGGTAGTTCACGTGCGTCTCCACCGCGATCGTATTCGTCCCGTTGACCAGCAGTGACACGGGCACGTCTATGGTCACCGGATTCAGATTGGCCGCCGGGGTTCCCACGGCGGTCAGCGCGTAGGTGCCGAAGCCAATGGTCCCGGCAGGCATATTGTTGCGTCCCACTTCGGTTCCGTTCACGTACACGACCACACCGTCGTCGGCCACAGTGCTCAGCCTCAGCTTCAGCACGCTGGCGGCCGAATTGACAGTGAACTGGCGCAGGAAATAGGCCGCCAGGGGACGCCCTGTGGGAGTGTTGACAACGTCTATGTTGGTCCCCAGTCCGGTCGAACCAAAGCCAAGGACCGCGTTACCCGATTTCCAGGTGGAGGCGTCAAAGCCGGGGTTCTTCCAGGTCGCCACAGGGGCCACCGCGTCGTACCGCCAAGCCCAGGTCGATTTGGCGGCGACCACCACGGTATCCGGCGCTGCCGTCGCGGTCACCGGAACCGTCTTCACCCCGGTGGCGCCCTTGTCGTCCGTCACCGTGAGCGTCACGTTGTACGTGCCGGCCGCCGCGTAGGCATGGGCCGCGGAGACACCCGCGGCAGTTCCGCCGTCGCCAAAGTTCCAGGCCCAGGCCGTCACGGTCCCGTCCGGATCCGCGGAACCGGATCCGTCAACCGTAACGCCCATATCCTTCGCCGTGGCCGTGAACGCGGCCACCGGTGCCTGGTTGACCGGCGGGGGCGGAGTCGTGACGGTCACCGGAGTTGTTTTCGTGGCCGTACTGCCCTGATCGTCCGTGACAGTCAGCGTGACCGGATAACTGCCGGCCGCCGCATAGGTGTGCGTCGCCGTGGCACCTTGCGCTGTGCCGCCGTCGCCAAAATTCCAGGCCCAGGTAGCCACTGCCCCGTCCGGGTCCGTGGAACCGGATCCGTCCACGGCCATGCCCAGATCCTTGGCGGTGGCGGTGAAGGCCGCCACCGGCGGCTGGTTGGCGGTGGGTCCGGCCGAGCCCAGCTGGTAATGCCGGGCTACTTGGGCCGCCGTCAACGGAACCTGGTAGACGGCCGCCTCATCGAGTGTTCCGGCAAAATAGGGGCTGGTGGATCCCCAGGTGCTGTCTCCGCCGATCCGCCAGAAGCCGGTGTAGGACTGCGCCCCCGCCTGCGCGTTCGTTCCCACCTGGACGCCATCCACGTACAGAACCATTCCGGCGGCGGACTGCACGGCCGTGGCGGAATGCCACTTCCCGTCGTTGTAGGGAAGCGCCGACGTGATGATATTTTTGGCGGTCGTATAGGTTCCGAAAACCAGCTTTCCGTCATTTTGCATGTAGACATGACGGTCGTAGCTGCTGGACAGTCCGGTGGCCTTGTCGCCAAAGCCGATCAGTTTTCCGCCACGGGTGGTGGTCGTGTTGAACCAAACCTCCAGCGAGTAGGTGGTGGGGTTGACGTAACTCTGCCGGCTGACCGCCACGGCAGAGCTTCCGTTGAACCGTCCCGCCGTATCGGTCACGCCGTAGAGCGCGCCCGGTGCCCCCAGCACCACGCCCCCCGAGTAGTCCCCCGGCAGACCGGCGGCGCTGGAATCCTGCGCCACCAGTCCCGATGCTTCACCCATACGGTAATAGAATGCCGGGCTGTCCGCATACACGGCGGCCCCGTACGCGTCCGCGGGCGCCGCCCGCGTGAGGACAGCGGACCGGGTGGTGCTGGACTTCTCGCCGCCGTTATCCGTCAGGCTCAGCCGGACCGTGTAGGTTCCGGGTGTGGCGTAAGTGTGCACGGCAGTGACCCCCGAGCCCGTGGCGCCGTCCCCGAAGTCCCAGGCGTAGTCGGCAATGGTACCGTCGTCCGTGGATGCGGACGCGTCAAATGTCCCGGTCAGCCCGGTGGCAGCGGTGGTGAAGGACGCCACCGGAGGCGCATTCGCCCCGCTGGCCGTGATGACCGGCGAGCTGGCGGAGAGATTCCCGGCCGCGTCCACCGCGCGGACGAAGTAGCGGTTTTCGCCGCCCTTGGGGAGCACCGCGCTGGTGGCGTAGGTGGTCGCAACCACCCTGTCGTTGCGCAGGATCTGGTAGGAGACGGTGCCGCTGCTGTCGCTGGATGCCCCCCAGGCGAGTTTAACGGAGGTGGGTCCATCGGCGGAAGGAACCACGTTCGACGGCGTCGTAGGCGCCACCGCGTCAAGCTGCGGGAAACGGGCAAAGCCGCCGGACCACCGGCCGGCCGCCGTCCGGGTCGCGACGGTGGTCATGTCGCCGCCCGCCCACAGGGTACCCTTGCTGTCCACCACGGAGGCCCAGATGCCTTGGCCCAACCGGAACTTCATGCTCGGGTTGAACGCCGGAATGATGTTGCCGCTGGCGGTGTCCCACGCTCCGACCCATTCGAACGAATCCGCTTCCGTCCACCCCGTTCCCACATTGGACCAGGTGAAGGCGTTTGAATAGTTCCAGTCGTGGCCGTGGGATCCGGCGTACAGGACGCCCGTGGCGCTGGTGCTCATCGATTGGAAGTCGCCGTTGGCCTTACCGATATTGCCGGAAAGCCGGTCAAATGAGGCGGTCGAATAGCTGAAAAGGCTGTGCTCCGAACCGCCAACCCAGACACGGTCCCCGGCCTGCCCAATGGTCTGCTGGTAGTTGTTCGTTGAACTCCACACCGGGCTCCACGCTGGGGTGGCCAAGGGGGCTTTAGGCGCGGATTGCACGGCCGCTGCCCGGTAGGCCGCCGCGGTGCCGGAGGTGGAGAAGTACCCGGCCGCATAGAGCCGACTGCCGTCGTCGGCGGCATCTATCGCCACCACCGTGCCGTTGAAATCGGGGTTCCAGCCGCCGTCGGGAGTTCCGTCCGCCAATGCCACCCGTGCCGCGCCCCTGGCGTATACGGTCGAGTCCGGTTTGCTGCCGCCCGACAGATGGGTGAAAGCGCCGCCGAGATACAACCAGCCGCCGCTGACGGACAACGCACTCACGCGCAGCACAGCGCCGGTGAGCCGATTCTCCATTTTCAGGGGCCAGCTGCTCACCGTGGCACCTGTGGCCGGGTTGAGGGCAACTATCGCCGTGGCCGGCGCTCCGTTGGCGGTGCTGAACATGCCGGCCGCAACGATGTTTCCATTGGGCAGGGCCGCCAGGGCCATGACCGAGCCGTTGAGCTGCGGGGTGAATCCGCGGAGAAGTTCACCGGTTCCGACGTCGAAGGCTGCCAGGAACGGCTGCGTGACGTTGTCGGTTCCGGTGGCGGTGGCGCTGCGCTGCACCGTGGTGAAGTTGCCGCCGACGTACATCACGTTGCCGCTTTGCACGAAGGCCTGTGCCTCCACGTCACCTTCGCGGGTAGGGGCCTTCGGGCCCGCCAGCCCCCAGGGGCTGTCAGCCGCGAGCGAGGCCGCCACCGGAGTGTTGGTCTTGGGAGCTGTTCCCGTGTCGCCGATGCGGACAAAGCCGGCGTCCACGGAGCGCAGCTGCGGGCGCAAATACACCTCCGTGTACGGCCGGGCGCTGCCAAGACCATCCGTCGCGGACCACAAATAGCTGGTGCTGCTGCTCGTGCCCGTGACGCTCTTCCCAAACGAAAAACCGATGGTGTAGCCCTGGTCCTTGGCCTCGGACGTATTGGTGTTGATCCTCTTGTACGCGTCGTCCGGACCGAAACTGGACGTCAGACCGCCCGTTCCTCGGGCGCCGTCGAACGAATACCACGCCACCTTATGCTCGGCTCCAAAGGTCCACACCCAGCGGTCCTCTTTGTCCGTATTGAAACGAGACTCCTGCCATTGCGTCCCGCCGGCGTTCATGGCCCGCTTCAGCCGGATGCCGTCCGCCAGTGCGTCGGGGCGGCCGCCGTTCAGGAGCCTGTCTATGATCTTCGATGAGTACTGGCTCGTCAGGCCCGACATCGGGCTCAGTCCCGCGGTACGCAGGGCGCTTTGCGTCCCGGTGCCCTCGTAGTGTCCGCTCCACCCCTCCCGGCCCTTGCCGATCAGCACCCAGCCGCCGCCGTCGGTGGTCATATCGCAATAGAACTGCGCCGGCGCATCCATGGCAGGCGTCAGCAGCCAGTACGTGCCGTCCGGCGCCGCTGCGTTGTTCGCCTTGATCTCCCAGCACGACGCCGCCGCCCCGGCTGCCGCCGAGCCGTCCCGCAGCGCCGGCGCGGCAGCGGCGGGGGGCGAGACGGCAGCCAGCGCGGCGAGCACCACGACGGCCGTTGTCAACGAACTAATGACTTTTGTGACAATGCGATCGACGGACATGGCTTGCTCCCTGATGAAAATTAGCGCCGGTTCCGTCCGTGGACGGGTACCTGGAGACCCGGCGTTTGTCTGCCAAAGCCCCCCATGACATCCCCCAGTGGACATCGCCGACGAATGAAGACTACGTCCCCGAGGGAGCCGCTGAAAAGAGCATTCCGCCGTGTCCGTTACCCGTCTTTAGGGTGCCGCTACGCGTTAAAAACCGGACACTACCTGCTCCGGAAGTGGCGGCGCGAGCGGCCGGCTTTTCCGCCGACGCTCCCGCCCTCACGCACCACCCTCAAGCACCCTCCGGAGCTCCGGTACCGGCTATTTGGTGGTTGCCACCGCGCTCAGGTCAAAACCCATATCGGGGGTGGCGCGGTAGTTCACGTGCGTCTCCACCGCTATGGTGTTGATCCCGTCCACCAGCAGCGACGTCGGGACGCTGATCGTGAGCGGATTCGCTGCCGCCGTGGCGGAGCGGATGGCGGTCACGGCATACGTGCCGAAGGTCGCCGGCCCGGCGGGCATGTTGTTGCGGCCCACCTCGGTTCCGTTGACGTACACGACGACGCCGTCGTCGGCTGCGGTCTTCAGCGTCAGTTTGGCAAGCTGCGCGGCCGAATCGACGTTGAATTGGCCGACGAAGTACGCTGCCAGCGGACGTGTGCTGGGCGCCCCGGCCACGTCGATATTGGTGCCCAGTCCCGCTGACCCGAAGCCCAAAGTTCCAGCGCCTACCGGCCAGGCGGAGGCATCAAATCCCCGGTTCTTCCAGGCTGCGTCGGGAGCCCCCGCACTGTAGCGCCAGCTCCACGATGACTTGGCCGGGACCACCACAATATCTACCGGACCGGTCGGCGTTGCCACCGTCACCGGTGCCGTGGTCACCGAGGTGGCGCCCTTATTGTCCGTCACGGTCAGGGACACCGTGTAGGTGCCGGCCGCCGCGTACGTGTGCTGCGCGGTAGCACCGGTGGCCGAACCCTGATCACCGAAGTTCCAGGCATAGGCGGCAATGGTGCCGTCGGGGTCGGTGGACGTCGACCCGTCCGCGGTAATACCCAGTCCCTTCACGGTTGTGGTGAACTTGGCCACCGGGGCCTGGTTCTCCACCGGACCCGGGGCGTCCCCCACCGTGGCGGTGGCGCTCAGGTCAAAGCTCAGGTCCTTGGTGGCGCGGTAGTTAACATGCGTTTCCACGGCGATGGTATTGACGCCGTCGGTCAAAAGTGAAACCGGGACGTCAACGACCACCGGATTGGCATTGGCTACGGTGGTGTTCGGCGCCGAGGCCGCGTAGCTGTTGAAGGTCACCGCTCCCGCCGGCATGTTGCTGCGCCCCACCTCGGTCCCGTTGACGTACACCACCACGCCGTCGTCGGCCACCGTGCTCAGGCGCAGCTTCTGCACCTTGGCGGCGGAGTCAACGGTGAACTGGCGGAGGAAATAGGCCGCCAGCGGCCGCCCGCTGGTCGGACCGGCGACGTCGACGTTGGTTGCCAGCCCCGCCGTACCGAATCCGAGCACTCCGGAGCCGGTTTTCCAGGATGATGAGTCAAAGCCCGGGCTCTTCCACGCGGCGGCCGGAGCCGTTGTCTCGTACCGCCAGGCCCAGCTGGATTTGGCCGGTACCAGCACCACATCCACCGGCCCACTGGATGGCGCGGTGACCGTCACGGGGGCGGTTTTCACGCCCGTGGCACCCTTGTCATCGGTGACCGTCAGCGTCACGGTGAATGTTCCCGCGGCCGCGTAGGCATGCGTGGCTTTGGCCCCTGCGGCCCTGCCGCCGTCGCCGAAGTCCCAGGCGTAAGCGGCCACGGTCCCGTCCGGATCCGCGGAACCGGAGCCATCCACGGTGAGCGTCAGGTCCATTGCCGTGGAGGTAAAGGCCGCCACCGGTGCTTGGTTGGCCGGTGCCGGTGCTGCCACCGTCACCGGGCCCGTCTTCACGCCGGTGGCGCCCGCATTATCCGTTACCGTCAGCGTCACCGTGTAGGTGCCGGCCGCGGCGTAGCTGTGCGTGGCCGTTGCGCCGGCAGCAGTACCGCCGTCGCCAAAGTCCCACGCGTAGGACGCCACGCTCCCGTCGGCGTCGGTGGAACCGGAGCCGTCCAGCGCCACGTTGAGATCCGCCACGCTTGCCGTGAACGATGCGACCGGTGGCTGGTTCGCCGCCGGGGCCGAGGTCCCCAGCTGGTAGTGCTTCGCCACCTGTCCGGATGTCAGGGCCGCCGGGTAAACGGCCGCCTCATCAAGAGTGCCGGCAAAATAGGCACTGGAGGATCCCCAGGTGTTGTCCCCGCCGATGCGCCAGTATCCGGTGTAGTCCTGCGCACCGGTCTGTGGATTGGTCCCTGCCTGGACTCCGTCCACGTAGAGCACCATGCCCTGATCCGACTGGGCGGCCACCGCCTGGTGCCACTTTCCGTCATTGTAGGCGGAGGACGTGGTGATGACGTTGGTGCTGCCGGTATAGGTACCGAAGACCAGCCGTCCGTCGTCCTGCATGTAGATATGCCGGTCGTAGTTATTGGACAGCCCCGTTGCCTGGTTGCCGAAACCGATCAGCTTGCCGCCCCGCGTGGTGCTGGTGTTGAACCAGACCTCCATGGAGTAGCTCTTCGGGTTGTTGTAGCTCTGCCCGCTGGCCACCAGGCCGTTGTTGCCGTCGAAGGACGCCGCGGTGTTGGTGGTGCCGGCCAGGGCGCCGGCAGCGCCCTGGGTGACGCCGCCGGAGTAGGCGCCCGGGTAGCCCATCGGGCCTGAGTCCGCGGCCGTGCTTCCGGTGGTTTCGCCCAGCCGGTAGTACAGCGTTGGGGCGTCCCCGAAGACCGCCGCGCCGTATGCGTCCGCCGGGGCCGGTGGGGCAATCGTCACCGGACGTGTCAGACTTGCCGTTGCGCCGCCGTCGTCGGTCAGCGTCAGCTTGACCTGGTACGTTCCGGTTGCTGCGTAGGTGTGCGCGGTCGTGGCACCTGTTCCATTGGAGCCGTCGCCGAAGTCCCAGGCATAGCCGGCAATGGTGCCGTCATCCGTGGATCCGGTGGCGTCCAGCGCCGCATCGAGGCCGTTGACGGTCGAGGTGAAGGCCGGCGTCGGGGCCGCGTTGCCGCCGCCCAGGTGGAAGTGCCGGCCGACCGTGGCCGCGCTGAGCGCTGTCGGGTAAACCGCTGCCTCGTCAATGCTGCCGGCAAAGTAGGGACTGGAGGAGCCCCAGGTGGTGTCCCCGCCGATCCGCCAGTAACCGGTGTAGGCCTGCGCTCCTGTCTGCGGATTGGTTCCCGTCTGGACGCCGTCCACATACAGTACCATGCCCGCCGCGGACTGCGTGGCGACCATGTGATGCCATTTGCCGTCATTGTAGGCGCTGGGTGTGGTGATGACGTTGCCGGTGCCGGTCCAGGTGCCGAAGACCAGTTTGCCGTCGTCCTGCATGTACACATGCCGGTCGTAGTTGTTGGACTGCCCGGTGGCCTGATCCCCGAAGCCGATCAGCTTTCCGCCGCGGGTGGTGGTGGTGTTGAACCACAGCTCCAGCGAATAGGTGGACGGGTTGTCATAGCTCTTGCGGCTGCTGACCAGGCCGGAGCTGCCGTCGAAGGTGGCCGCGGTATCCGCTACGCCGGGCAGCGCGCCGGCGACACCTTGGGTCACCGTGCCGGAATAGGTTCCGGGGCTGGCCGAGACGCCGGCGTCATTGGCCGTGGAGCCCGTTGATTCACCAAGACGGTAGTAAAAGGTTGGGCTGTCACCGTAGACAGCCGCGCCGTAGCCGTCCGTGGGGGCCGGCTGGACCATGCTGACGTCATGCGTCACGGCCGCTTTTTCGCCGCCGTTGTCCGTCACGACCAACCGCGCGGCGTAGGTCCCGGCCGCGGCATAGGGATGCGAGGCCGTGGCCCCGGAACCGGTGGTGCCGTCACCAAAGTCCCACGCGTAGCTGGCGATGGTGCCATCGTCGGTGGAGCCGGCAGCGTCAAACGTTGCCGTGAGGCCGGTGACCTTGGAGGTGAACGCCGCCGTGGGTGGCAGATTCGCCCCGCTGGCCGTGATGACCGGCGAGCTGGCGGAGAGATTCCCGGCCGCGTCCACCGCGCGGACGAAGTAGCGGTTTTCGCCGCCCTTGGGGAGCACCGCGCTGGTGGCGTAGGTGGTCGCAACCACCCTGTCGTTGCGCAGGATCTGGTAGGAGACGGTGCCGCTGCTGTCGCTGGATGGCCCCCAGGCGAGTTTGACGGTGGTGGGTCCATCGGCGGAAGGAACCACGTTCGACGGCGTCGTAGGCGCCACCGCGTCAAGCTGCGGGAACCGGGCAAAGCCCCCCGCCCAGCGACCCGCGGAGGTGGAGGTGGCCACCGTGGTCATGTCGCCACCGGTCCACATGGTGCCGTTGCTGTCCACCGTGGTGGCCCAGACGCCCTGCCCCAACCGGAATTTCATGCTGGGAGTAAAACCTGGAATGAGGTTGCCGGTTGCGGCGTCCCAGGCTCCTATCCACTCAAAAGAGTCCGCTTCCGTCCAGCCGGTTCCTACGTTCGGCCAGCTGAAGGCATTGGAGTAGACCCAGTCATGGCCATGCGAGCCGGCATAGATCACACCTGTCCGGCTAACGGACATGGCCTGGAAATCGCCGTGGTTTTTGCCGATGTTGCCGGAGAGGAGGTCGAAACTGCTGGTCGAGTAACTGAAGAAGCTGTGCTCGGAGCCGCCGAGCCAGACCCGGTCCCCCACCTGGCCGATGGTCTGCTGATAATTGTTGCTGTTGCTGAAAGTGGGCGTCCACGCGGGCGTGGCCAGGGGCGCGCCGGTAGCAGACTGCACGGCGGCGGCTTTGAGGGCCGGTGCGGTGGCCGAGGTGGTGAAATAGCCTGCCGCATACAGCCTGCTGCCGTCGTCGGCGGCGTCTATCGCCACCACGGTGCCATTGAAGTCGGGGTTCCACCCGGTCCCCGGCGTACCATCCGCCACTGCGACCCGCGCGGCGCCTTTGGCATAGACGGGTGAGTTCGGATTGGTACCGCCCGAAAGGTGGGTGAAGGCCCCGCCCAGGTAGAGCCAGTTGCCGTTGATGGAGAGGGAACTGACGCGCAGTACACCGTTGGTCGTCCGGTTTTCCACCTTCAGGGCCCAGTTGCCCACTGTTGCCCCCGTGGCCGGATTCAGCGCCACAATTGCGGAAGCGGGCGCGCCGTTGGCCTGGGTGAAGATACCGGCGGCCACTATATTTCCATTGGGCAGCGCCGCAAGCGCCTGAACCGGCGCGTTGAGCACCGGCGTGAAGCCGCGCATGAGCTCCCCCGTGTTCACGTCGAAGGCTGCCAGGAATGACTGGGACACTTTGTCTGCCCCGGTGGCGGTGGCACTGCGCTGCACCGACGTGAAGTTACCTCCCACATACATCACATTGCCGCTTTGCGCGAAGGCCTGAACCTCTACATCGCCTTCCTTGGTGGGGGTCTTGGGACCGGAGACGCCCCACGGGCTGTCGAGGGCCAGCGAGTTCGCGACGGCGGTGTTGGTCTTGACCGCGGTTCCGCCGTCCGCGATCCGGGTGAAGCCTGCGTCCAGGGAACGGATCTGTGGCCGCAGGTACATTTCGGTGTAGGGCATCGCATTGCCCAAGCCGTCCGTGGCCGACCACAGATAGCTGGTGCTGCTGCTGGTCCCCGTAACGGCACTGCCGTAGGCGAAACCGATTCTGTACCCCTGTGCGCTGAGCTCGGAGGCATTGATCTGCCGATAGGCGTTGTCAGGGCCGAAGTTGGAGGTCAGGCCGCCGCCGCCGCGGACGCCGTCAAAGGAATACCACGCGACCTGATGCTCGGCCCCGAAGGTCCATACCCAGCGGTCACCCTTATTGGTGTTGAACCTGGATTCCTGCCAGGCGGAGCCATCGGCGTTGGTGGCCCTCTTGAGCCGGATGCCGTCCGACAGCGCATCAACCCGGCCGTTGTTGAGCAGGCCGTCGATGGCGGTCGCCGGAAGCTGGCTGGTGGCGCCGGACATGGGGCTCAGGCCCGCGGTCCGCAGCGCGGTCTGCGAGCCGGTCCCCCGGTTGGCCTCTGTCCAGCCTTCGCGGCCCTTACCGACCAGCACCCAGCCGCCGCCATCGGTGGTCATGTCACAGTAAAACTGGCCCGGCGCGTTCATGGCCGGTGTCAGCAGCCAGTAGGTCCCGTCCTGCGCCGAAGCATTGTCCTGTTTGATCTCCCAGCAGGACGCGGCGGCCGATGCAGCAGCTGAGCCGTCGCGGACGGCGGATGCTGCGGATGCGGGGGCGGCAATCGCCACCAGAGCGGAAAAAGCCACAGCAGCTGTAACCAACAAACCGAGAACTCTGGAAACGATATGAACCCTCGACACAGGGACCCCTCAGAAGTATTGCGGAGCGCCCAATCGATATGTTCACTCCAAGACCGTCACGCTGCAAAACTGCAGAATGAGGTAAGAGTATGTCCGGCACCAAGGGATGAGAAGCAGAACCGGCCGGTAAGCGTACCCGACTTATGGCCTGCTCTACGTGTTTCCGTTTCGGGGGTACCTGCCCGGTGCTGCGCGCCTGCCCGGGACGACGGGCCTGCCCCATGGTGCGCGTTCTGGCTTAACCCGGGCAGGAAACTGCGCCGCCGCCTGACCGGCCGGATCGTTCCGCAGGGCCAAGGCACCGGCAACCATCACTATCACCAGCCCAGCGCCGAGAATGCCGTAATAGAACACCTCGACCAGGGACACAAGGATGATGGTGTTGCAGACCAGGCCGACCACGTCCGTGCGGCGCATTGTCTTAAGAAACAACATCACCAGCCAGCCCAGGAACAGACCCAGACCGACGAACCCATGGGAAAACATCACCATCCAAATCTGCCCCTGGGTCCCTACTGAGGGCTGTCCCGCCCGTTCGGAAGGCCGCGGGGCACCATACCCGAACACGGGCGATTCCAGCGTCCTGTCAAAAGTTTCGACATACAGATTTCCACGGTCAACGATGCTTTCGACCTTGGCCGTGCGTTGATCCAGACGTTCCTGAACGGGAAGGACGTTGACAGCGATGCCCGCAATGGCAGTAATGCCGATAATGGCCATAATGATCTTGCCATGGCCTTGCAGAGCGGCCCGGATGCCGATATACACCAGCGCCACTCCAAGACCGAGGAACATGCCTCGGTTCAACGTCAGGAAGGCGGGAACGAAGGATATCGGCAGGGCCAGGACCAGCAGCCAGAATTTCCGCTCCCGCCGGACCATTGATGCGTAAGCGATGACCACGGGCGTCAGCAGCGAGTACACGTTCCCCCAGCCGTTCGCGTACAGGAACGGGGCGCTGGGTCTTGGAGCAGCAATGACGTAGGCGTTCGGGTCGGGGTTGAACTGGGTCAGCCGTCTGAAAGCCATGTCATGGACATAGGAATTGTCCAGCAGCACCTGCGGAAACACATACGCCAGCGGTGTCTTGAGTTCAAAGACCGGGAACGCAAGTCCCGCATAACCGCCGACCACCACCGCCAGCCAGAATATCGTCAGAACGCCGAATATCTTGCGTTCGCTGAGTGAGTGGCGTGCATTATAGACGTAGACAAACACGATCGTGGCGGCCAAGTACAGCCCATAACGGTAAAAAAAGCCGACAATCCGGATTGGCTCATCGATCTGGATCAGGGAGCAGAGCATCCACAGCATAAACAGCAGCCAGACGCCGAGCCCGCGTGGGGCTTTCACCTTTGAGAACCGCGCCAGACCATACACCATGACCGCGGCGAAGACCGGCCATGCCAAGTCGCCCAGGCCCAGGAGCCACCACAACGGAAAACCGGCGAAGGCGACCAGAACGGGCCAGCCGGGCAGGTGCTCAGTCCGGAGCCGTCGGGCACGGCGTTCGCCGCCGTCGTTCCGGCCGGTAGGCGCCGGAGCATAACGATGAGCATGGGGCCGGGCTTTGGCCCGCGGCTGAACAGCCATCTGTATCCTCAAGGTAACGAGACCAGCCCGGTGAGCAAAGCACAGCCCGGGTTCCATTGTTCGCATTGTACCCACATCCTGGGCTAAAGGCCGCTCCATGTCCTACCGGGCGCCCCGGCACGGCGTTTCCGCTACCCGGACGGGCCGATCCGCTACGCGGCCAGGCCCATCCGCTACCCGGAGGCAGAAAACTATTTCGCTGCTAGGCTCGCCCCAATATCATCTTGATGGAAGGGGGAATCGTGAGCAGCAACGCTGATGCCGGGGGGCACAGCCCGTCGGAGACCGACATTCCCGCCGGCGTATCTGGGCCGCAATTGCCGCATGTCGGCGTGGTTCTGGTGACGCATAACCGCCCCGAGCTCATGCGCCGGGCGCTGGATTCGATCCTGACCCAGGACTATCCTGGCCCCATCACCGTACACGTGGTCCATGACCGCTGCGCATTGGATTTCGGTCTAGTGCGGCAGGATCCGTTCCGGGAGGTCCGGGTGCAGGAAAACTCCAGGACCCCGGGTCTGGCGGGTGCACGCAACACGGGCATTGTCAGTTCGGTCACGCAATTGGTAGCCTTTTGCGACGACGACGACAGTTGGTTTCCGGGCAAGCTGCGGCTGCAGACCATCGCCCTGCTGCAGGTGCCGGGGGCTGCATTCGCCTCCACGGCAATGGTGGTCGATTACGGTGCTCATACGGCGGTCCGTCTGGCCGGTTCAAAAGCCATTCGGCACGAGGACCTGCTCCGATCCAGGATGTCCATGGTCCATTCCTCGTCTTTTTTGGCCGATCGTGAGGCTTTGATCGGAATTGGCATGGTCGACGAGACGATTCCGAACAGCATGTGCGAGGACTGGGATCTGCTCCTGCGGGCCACCCGCCACGGGGCCATTGTGAACGTCGACCAGCCGCTCATCCGCGTCCAATGGGGCGGTTCCTCGTACTTTTACCAGCAATGGGAGGTAAAGAACGTCGCCCATATGTGGATGCTCGATCATCACCAGGACATTCGCACGAACGGCGTTGGTGCCGGCAGGGTGTATGGTCAGCTTGCCTTTGGTCATGCGGCGCTGGGACAACGGCGCGCGGCCCTGCGATGGGCGGGACGCTCAATACGCGCCAACTGGCGCGAGCCCAGAGCGGTTCTGGCGTTGGCCGTAGCGACGGGGGTTGTTTCGGACAAACGTGTCTTGGATTCCCTGCAGCGACGCGGGCACGGGATCTGAACAATTGCGCAAAGGTCAGGACGACAGATTACAACACGGCCACTTTTTGCGTCACGAGGACCTTCCTCGGAGATCTGGGCCATAGTCTCGTAGCAGTACAGCTCTGAAAGCTGGAAATGAGTTTTAGCTGGGGAAATTCCTGACTTCGGTCAGCGGCAGAATGAGGATGGCATGAATGAGAAACCTTCGGTGGGTATCGGCCACTATGTTGTAGTTTTGAAAAGGCAATGGAAGATCATTGTTGCCATGGCGCTGTTGGGCGTACTGGCAGTCGTTGCATTCCTCTACCTGGTACCCAGCAGAGTCATGGCTTCGACGCTGGTGAATGTTAACGTGATTGTTTCCGATCCGTTCAACCCCTCCCGCCCGGCGTCCGGATTGCTTGATGCCGCGACCGAAGATCAGCTGGCCAGTTCCTACGTCGTAGCGCATAATGCTGCCCAGACGCTCCAGGGCGGTGACGATGCTGCCGCTTTGCGCGACGGCGTGAGCGTGACCGCTGGTCTTAACGCCACGACCGTGCGGATCTCTTATACGTCCTCCTCGGCTGAACGCGCGCGGGCCGGTGCGGATGCGCTCGCCAATTCTTATTTGCTGTACAGGCAGAGCGAGGCGGACGCCCGCAAGACGAAGATGATCAACCAGCTCCAACAACAGTTGACCTCGCTGAACGCGGTGATGGGCGCGACGGCATTGGCGGATCGGTCGGCCCTTAGCGGGCGTATCTCCAGCGTGGAGTATCAAATCAACCAGCTCACTGCCATCGACACGACGGGCGGCTCGGTTCTGACCCCGGCGGCGGAAAATCCTGTCTCGGTCCAGCCGCAGACATCAACGTTCCTGGCATCCGGTCTGCTGGTCGGCCTGGTGCTGGGTGTCATTCTTGCCTTCATCCGGAACGCCTTCAACCGGAGGATTTTGGACGGCTATGACGTCGGCTTGGTCGGTGCAGGTCCCGTACTCGCGGAATTGGACGGATCCAGGGGCACTATCCCGGCACGCGGCGATGACGTGAACGAGTTCCGGATGATCCGTGAGCGGATGCTTGCGTCCGCCGGGACAAGTCTGGAGGCCCTCACCGTCATTGATACCACCCAGGGAGGGCTCTCGGACGTTGCCCCGAATCTTGCCGTCGTCATGGCGCAGACCGGGGCCGACGTCGAACTCGTTGTCATGGGGACATCGGAAATGTACATGACGCTGCTGCGCGATGGGCTCCAGTTGGTCCCTGACACCACCGACTCGGACGAAGAAGCCGAGATTCTGGGGTCGCTGCGGATCCCGCATCTGAAGGTCACCAGGCCGGACCGGACGGGGACCCATGACGGAGCCGATGATTTGGTGACGGGAGTTGTGCGCCGTCGGACGGCGGGCCGCAAGCCGGGAACGGTCATTATCCTGGCGCTGCCGGCCGATGCTCCATACGCCAGCCGGCTGGCCGCCGGAAGGCTGGCGGGGGCAGGCGTGATGGTCGCGGAACGGCTGCGCAGCCGCGCGGATGACCTGGCCGCCGGAGCGGCGCAACTGGACGAGGTAGGTGCCGTCCTGCTCGGCGTCGTCCTGCTGCAGCGTGGCAGGACCATCACTGATACCCACGAGACATCACACCCCGCAACGCTGGAGGTCCCGGGCCGGGATGCGGTTTCTGCCCGGCGCTGAGGTGCCAGCGTTGATCCGCATGGGGAACACAGATGGGGGCTGCACCGATGAGCGATAGAAGCGCGGAACAGACAGTGGCTGGAAATCCGGGCAGTTCGATGCTGTCCTTCCGGATCGCACTGTCGGCGGCAATTGTCCTCGTGCTGCTGGCTCTTGTTCCGCTGGCGGCCGGCCGGGTAGGTTCAGCTCCCGCGGCATCGGTAACCCCACCGGCTCCGTCCAGCGGGATTAACCACGTCTTTGTGATCAATCTGGAGAACAAGGGCTACAGCCGGGTCTGGGGATCGGATTCCGGCGCCCCATATCTTTCCCAAACACTCCGCAGCCAGGGCGTGCTGCTGTCGTCCTACTATTCGATCGCCCACAGTTCGTTGCCTAATTACATCGCGCAGATTTCGGGCCAGGCCCCCAACACCCGAACGCTCAAGGACTGCGCCGTATATTCCAAATTCGCCGACACCGGCACCGTGCCGCCCGGTCAATGGGTCGGCACCGGATGCGTCTACCCCGCAGCCGTTCCCACCGTGGCCGACCAGCTGACCTCAGCTGGGAAGACCTGGAAGGGGTACATGGAGGATATGAAAACCCCCTGCCGGCACCCCGAGCTGGGTGCGGCGGACGACACGAAGAAGGCCGTGGTGGGGGACCAATATGCCGCCCGCCATAACCCTTTCGTCTATTTCGCCGGGATCACGGGATCACCGCAATGTGCCGCCAACGTTGTTGATCTCGATGCACTGACCGGCGATCTGGCCTCCGCCGCGACAACCCCCAACCTGTCCTATATCACGCCGAACCTGTGCAGCGACGGCCACGACAAACCGTGCGTGGATGGCCGCGCCGGCGGTCTCCAGGCCATTGACACCTGGCTCAAACAGTGGGTTCCCCGGATCACCGACTCCCCCGCGTTCCGACAGGACGGTGTCCTGGTCATAACCTTTGACGAATCCGATGAAAAGGACATCGTGGATCCGGATGCCTATACCTGCTGCACGGCCAGTTCGACGCCGGTCGCCACCGTGCCCGGCGGCATCGGCGGCGGCCTGGTGGGCGCGCTGGTGCTCTCACCGCACATCAAGGGTGGCACCACCTCGGACACGGTCTATAACCACTACGGCCTGCTGGCCAGCATAGAAGACATTTTCTCGCTCCCCTACCTCGGTTATGCAGGAGCTTTTGGACAACACCGGTTCGGCACTGACGTCTACAATTCGGTACCCTGACGGTCCCCCATGCACCGCGACGGACGAAGCGCAAGGCAGCGCAAGGCAGCGCAAGGCAGCGTCAGCAGCGCAAGGCAGCGCTGCCAGCACAACGGGCTGACGCCAGCGTTGCACTGCCTGCCGTGCAGGTAATCGGGTCAGCGCATGAGCGTCCGCGCCGCAGCAAGAACGTCCATCAGGTCCTGCTGCGAGATCCAGGAGGAGGGCCAGCCGCCATTGTGCACGGCAAGCGTCCAGGCACGCTCGGTCACCACCAGCGCGTACACGGCGGCGAGATCGCCCTCCGCCGACTTCGGTACGCCGGCGGCCCGCAGGTACAGCTCCGAATCCTCGAGCGAACGCGCCAGGTTTCCTGCCACCGTGCCGGTTCCTGCTTCCCTGCGGACACTGATCGCCCAATGCAGAGCGTCGAGTCCCGCGATGGCATCCGGCTCCGCCGATTCCCAGTCCCAGCACCACAATTGTCCCCCGGGTTCGCGTGCGGCATTCCACGGCACCAGGTCGCCGTGCCAGCGGCGGGTGATGGGAAGGGCGGCGTCCCTGGCCAGAACCATACGCTCGGTCTGTGCGGCCGCTGCCCGCAGCGCCTGCTCCGCACCGTCGGGAAGAGCTCTCAGGCGTTGACTCAGCGCGCGGAAGTGACCGGTCGACGATACGGTCCCAATGCGCTCCACCGGGGTGAGCGCAAACATCTCCGCCGGCGTAGGTCGGCCGACGTTTCCGCGGACCGCTCTGACGTTCTCCGGCAGCGGTTCGGTGATCAGGTACGGAAATCCGTCCCACTTTCCGGTACCCAGAAGTCGGGGAACTCGGGTCGGGCCGGAAGCGGTCGCCAACGCTGTCAGGGCGGCTTCCTCCGTCTGGATGTACTCGCGGCTTGTCTCATTCCACGCCAGCTTCGCGTAACCGGCCGGCCGGCCGTCGCCGTCGAAAAGCTGCAACGTCGGCTTGCGGTTGTCGCCAAGCCGGATCCCTATGGCCGCGGACAGCGGACCCAGTTCCAGGCAGGAGGTGATTTCCTCCAACGGCAGGCAAGCTTCTGCCCGTGGTGATCCGGCCACCACGGGCCTTTGAACGGAAAGCGTGTGCAACGCCGGCGGCAGCCCCGCTCTGGCGACCAGGCCCAAGGCGTTCCGTGCCCACCGGACCTTCGGTGGCCGCAGCGCGCGATAGCTCCTCAGTGCTGCCGCTGTGACCCGGGGATTGCGGCGCGGTATCAGCAGGCGTGCCTTCGCGGGCGACGGCAGGACCCAATACGTCTCCGCATCCGCCCATTGGCTGTTCGGCGCCGCATCGACGACGACGCGCGCCTGCCCGGTCCGGACGGGTGTGGACCACAGCTGTTCCACCAGGCAATCCAGCGGTGTTCCGCCGGCGCCTGTGATAATCCGTTCCGTGCCTTGCATTTTCTGCATTTTTTTCTCCTGCCGGATCGGCGGCCTTGTGTTGCGGGTGGCTGACTCCGTGGCCGGGACCAAACTTCGGCGGCGCTGTTACGGAGCGGGGATTGAGCTGTTCAGCCGAAGCCGGCCGTAAGCGGGCGGTCCGTCGGCCAGGTAGCGACGGGCCAGCCTGCGGGGTTCGTGCACCAGCCGCCAGACCCACTCGAGACCGTGGCCGCTGACCCATTGGGGGGCCCGCGCCACACGACCGGCGAGAAAATCAACCGCGGCGCCGAAGGCCAGCAGGACGCGGGCGCCTGTCAGGGCCCCGTACTGGCTGATCCACACTTCCTGCCGCGGCTTTCCTAATCCGACCACCAGGATGTCCACCCCCGCGTGCGAAATCTCCTCGGCGAAACGCCGACAGGCCTGCGGATCGGAGAGCTCGGAACGGGCAGGCGCCCACCATCCGGCGACCACCAAATCGGGGCGGATAGCCGCGAGTTTGCCTTTGAGGAGTTCATGGGTTTCCTCGGTCCCGCCCAGAAATCCAACCCGAAGGCCCCGCGTGGCCGCCCGATCCAGCAGCGGTTCGATGAGGTCGCTGCCGGCCAGTCGGGGCCAGTTCTGCCCCGTCATCCGTTTGGCCTGCGCGACCAGCGGCGCGCCGTCCAGGAGACTGAGCCACTGGACCGCCGGCTGGTCGGCCGGTACGGCACTGGCGCGGGTCCCTCGGTCTCCGGTTCCCAGGTTGAGCGTGCCGCCGGCACCGAAGTGCTTGATGTGGTCCAGATTGACGGAGACGACCGCCATCGGCAGAGGGCCCGGAACAGCAGCCCGGTCGGACACCATGTCCACGGCGGCGTCAAAGGACATCAGGTCCACTTCCGCGCCGCCGAGAATGACGCGGGATGTGGATATTGCTTTCACCATGGTGCTGCCCCCTGCTTCGATATGGTGCCAAATTCGAGCGTGTACAAACTTAGGGAGTGTCCCCTAGGCGTGCACGATCATGCCGGCACCGACGGTGTTGTTGGTGTGTTCGTCGATCAGGACGAAACCGCCCGTTTCACGGTTGCGCCGGTACTCATCGGTCAGCAATGGTGTCGTGGTGCGAAGCCGTACCCGCCCGATGGAATTGAGCTTGAGCTCCGCACAGGATTCGTTGCGGTGCAGCGTATTCACATCAAGCTCGTACTGGACCGATTTCACCAGGGCCCGGGTGTTGCGGGTGGTGTGTTTGAGGGCAAGTTTTTGACCGGGCCGCATGGGTTCATCACTCATCCAAGCCACCATCGCGTCGATGTCCTGGGTGATTCTGGGTTGGTTATTCGGGCGGCAGATCATGTCGCCGCGGGAAATGTCAATGTCGTCTTCCAACCGGACCGTGACGGACATCGGCGCAAACGCCTCGTCCACCGGGCCATCAGCGGTTTCAATGGAGCTGATCCGGCTCGGCAGCCCGCTGGGCAGGACGATGACTTCGTCTCCCGTGCGCATCACTCCGCCGGCGATTTTCCCGGCGTATCCGCGGTAATCATGAAATTGGCTGGAATGCGGCCGGATCACATGCTGGACGGGAAAGCGCCCGTCCACCAGGTTCCGGTCACTGGCGATGTACACGTTTTCCAGGTGATTGAGCAGCGAGGCGCCCTCATACCAGGGCATGTTCTCCGAGCGGTCCACGACGTTGTCGCCGTGCAGCGCAGATACCGGAATAACCGTCAGATCTGCTATCTGCAGCTTGGCCGCAAATTCGGTGAATTCCCGCCGGATGTTCTCATATACTTCCCGGGAGTACCCCACCAGATCCATTTTGTTGACGGCCAGCACGAGGTGCGGGACCTGCAGCAGTGAGACCAGGAAGGCATGGCGGCGGCTTTGCTCCACCAGTCCCTTGCGGGCGTCAACCAGCACGATGGCCAGATCTGCGGTGGACGCACCCGTCACCATGTTGCGCGTGTATTGGATGTGGCCCGGGGTGTCGGCGATGATGAACTTGCGTGCGGGCGTGGCGAAATATCTGTAGGCAACATCGATGGTGATGCCCTGCTCCCGTTCGGCCCGGAGCCCATCGGTGAGCAGCGACAGTTCCGTGTATTCGGACCCCATCTCGCGGCTGGCACGCTCCACGCCCTCAAGCTGATCTGTGAATATGGATTTGGAATCATAGAGCAGACGACCGATAAGGGTGCTCTTGCCGTCGTCGACCGACCCCGCTGTCGCAAATCTGAGCAGATCCATTAGAAGTAGCCTTCTTTCTTTCGGTCTTCCATCGCTGCTTCGCTGACCCGGTCGTCTCCGCGGGTTGCGCCGCGTTCGGTGATGCGGGTGGAGGCAACTTCGTCAAGGACTTTCTCAACGGTGTCCGCCTGGGAGCGGACGGCTGCCGTCAGCGTGGCGTCGCCGACGGTGCGGTATCGGACCGACTCCATGAAGGTCGGCTCCGCGGCCATCGGCCGACAGAATTCGTTGGCGGCGAACAACATGCCATTGCGTTCGAACACCTCGCGTTCGTGGGCGTAATAGATGGACGGCACCTCGACGCCCTCTGCCGCGATGTACTCCCAGATGTCCAGCTCGGTCCAATTGGACAGCGGAAAGACGCGGATGCTCTCCCCCACATGCACTCGTGCGTTGAACAGATTCCACAGTTCCGGCCGTTGTTTTTTTGGATCCCACTGGCCGAACTCGTCCCGGAAAGAGAATATGCGTTCCTTGGCCCGCGCCTTTTCCTCATCCCGGCGCGCCCCGCCCAACAGTGCATTGAATCCGTACTTTTCCGCCGTTTCCAGCAGCACCGGCGTCTGCGTACGGTTGCGGGTTCCGTTGGGCTCTTCCTTGACCGTCCCCCGGTCAATGGCATCCTGGACGGACCCCACCACCAGGTTCAGCGAATACTGCGCTACGATCTTGTCGCGGAAATCCAGCACCTCCGGGAAATTATGTCCAGTGTCCACGTGCAGGATGGCCATTGGCACGGCCGCCGGGGCGAACGCCTTCCTGGCCAGGTGCAGCATGACCAGGGAGTCCTTGCCGCCGGAGAACATCAGGGCCGGCCGCTCAATTTCGGCAACAACTTCCCGGATAATATAGATCGCTTCTGATTCCAATACCTCGAGCTGCGACAAAATCCGCCTGGGGCTCTCCATCACGTCACTCACCTGCGTTTCCTTTCGACCGGCTACTGGTCAGCCTGGTCTCGTCGATGAGCCGAAGCAGCGCCCCGCTCAGTTCCGGTCTGCACACCAGCAGATCGGGTAAATAGGGATTTGGTTGGTTGTAGCGCAATGGCGACCCGTCGATCCGGCTGGCATGCAGTCCGGCACCCCGGGCCACCGCGACAGGCGCCGCCGAATCCCATTCGTACTGGCCGCCGTCGTGCAGGTAAATATCCACTTCGCCGCTCGCCACTGCGCAGACCTTGTATCCTGCCGATCCCATCGGAATCAGCTGGGCGCCGATTTGTCCGGCCACCTGGGCCGCGAGTTCGGGCGCACGGCTGCGTGAAACCGCCATCCGCAACGGCGCATGCGGTGCGGACACCTGGCCTTGCCGCGCGGAGCTGCAGACCATGTCCAGTCGCGGCAATGCCACCGCCCCGGTGACCAGCTCGCCCGCTGACCAGAGCGCCACATGGACGGCCCAGTCCCCCCGTCCTTCGGAGAATTCCCGCGTTCCGTCCAACGGGTCGATGATCCACACCCGGTCGGCGTTCAGCCTCGCCGGGTTGTCTGTTGCTTCCTCCGAGAGCACCATGTCCCCGGGCCGCGCCTGCTGGAGCGCTTTTCTCAGATATTCCTGCGAGCGCTTGTCACCCACCACTCCCAGTGGTGTCTTACCGTCGTGCGGCTCCCGGCGCTGCAGCGCGAGGAGTGCCTTTCCCGCACCTTCTGCAAGCTCACAGGCCAGATCGTCGTCGGACAATTTTGCGCTGCGAACGGTGTCCCGCTTGAGTAATAACATGTTCCCCCCTGGTTTTCGGTGCTGCGGTTAGTAGGCGCCAACAGGATTCTTGAGCATCCTTGCGGTGCGCCAGAGAATAATGAGATCGCCGGTGAGAGACCAGTTTTCGACGTAATACAGGTCCAGACGGACGCTGTCCTGCCAGTTCAGAGCGGAGCGGCCGTTGATCTGCCACATACCCGTTAGGCCCGGTTTGATGTACAGGCGGCGGTGGACCCGATCCTTGTATCCGTCAACCTCGCGCTGCAGAGGTGGCCTGGGGCCGACCAAGCTCATGTCCCCGCGCAGTACGTTCCAGAGCTGGGGAAGTTCGTCCAGCGAATACCTTCGCAGCCATTCGCCGGTGGTCGTCACGCGCGGGTCGTCCTTCATCTTGAAGAGGAGTCCGGCGCCCTCATTGCGCCCGAGCAGCCCGGCCAGTTCCTCCTCCGCCGTCACGACCATGGATCGGAATTTGAACATCACGAACTTCTCCCCGGCCCGGCCGATCCGTTCCTGGCGGAAAAGCACCGGTCCCGGACTGTCAAGGCGGATCAGCACGGCGAGGACCAGAAAAAGCGGAGCGAGAACCAGCAAGGCGCAGCCGGAGAGAACAACATCCAGCAGGCGCTTGACCACATGTTTTGCCCCCGCGTACTGCGGAAGTTCCACGTGCATTAGCGGCAGTCCCTCCACCGGGCGGGAGTGGATACGGGGTCCGGCCACGTTGGTCAGTCCGGTGGCCAGGACAAGTTCGGTTCTGGATTCTTCGAGCCGCCAGCCCAGTTTCTGGATGTAATCACTGCCGCCCTTCAGCGGGCCGGCCACGATGACGGCGTCCGCTTCGAAACGGCGGACGGCGTCCACCACCGAGTCAATGGTGGACACGACGGGTACGGCGGTGGGGCCGACGACGACGCTCAGCCGCGGGTCACTGCCGGGCAGGGCCGCGCCCACGACATGATAGGCGGCCCCGGATTTCTTCTGAATCTGGTTGATGACGTAGCGGACGTCCTTGTGGCGGCCCAACACTATGACGCGGGAAAGATAGTGGCCGAAGGCGCGTTGCCGCATCAGCCAGTTCCGCAGCGCCCAGCGCGAAGCTATCAGCCCGCCCACGCCCAGCGGGACGGCCAGGGCGAAGTAGCCTCTGGCAATGTCAATCTTAAAAACCAGGAACGTGATGGCCAGCAGACCAAGCAGTGTGGTCGTAGCGCTGATGACCCGCTTGTATTCGTCCGAACCGATCCCCACCACACGTGCGTCCCGGCTGCCGTAAATGCCCAGCGCCAGCATCCAGGCCGCTGCTATCCCCAAGGAGAGGAATCCGTATCCGATTCCGAACTGGCCCACGCTGACGTCCGGGTTTCCGAACCCGAATCGGCCAATCTGCGCTCCGATGGCAACGGTGGTCAGTACCGTGGCGTCACTGATGCACAGCCGCAAGTGATACCTTGTGGCCCACTGCTCACCCGAACGGACGGTGGCGGCTCCTGCCCGGGACCGCACCGACCGGCTGGCGGGGTAGTAGCGTGCCGGCGCCGCGAGATCAAGCCCAAGGCCGAATGCACCCGAGTCCTCCAGGGGACTCATGCGGTGCGCCGGGAGCCGGTGCTGCTAAAAGGGGAGGCCGACGACGGCTGGGGGGAAGTCTTGGTCTCAGAAGACTCCACCGCCATCGGCCCCGAATGGGGGGCCCGCAGATTGGTGTGCGGGCGGAGCTGCGGTGCAGCTGAAGGGACAAGCATGATGAAGGTTGAAGGTAAGCACATAATTCGAGACCTGCTTCGTACCCGGTAGTTGATTGAGTGAATACCTCAACGCTATGGGCGTCGATCGCCCCGCACACGAGTAGCGCCTACGCGTCTTCTCAGCCGGGCCTACGTGGTCTTGCGCTGGGGTACTTTGTATCGCTCCCCGCTGGAGCAGGAGACTACTTGGTGCCGTGACGGACTACTCCTCCACCGCATATCACTACCCATGTGCACGCGCGCGGAGCAATGGCAAAATCTCCACTTATGGACTTAATGGTGGTATTCGCAGCCTTTGGCGTGGCTATAGTGGTCGGCTTGACCGGCATGGGCGGCGGGGCGTTGATGACTCCCGTCCTGGTGCTGATCTTCGGCGTTCCTCCGTTGGCCGCCGTATCCAGCGACCTGGTGGCAAGCGCCGTCATGAAGCCGATCGGTTCCGTTGTCCATTTGCGCCGTAAGACGGTCAATCTTGACCTGGTCAAATGGCTGGCTCTGGGCTCGGTGCCCGCTGCGTTTTGCGGGGTGCTGGTACTCAAGGCGCTCGGTCCCGGTGAAGCGGTCCAGGAAGGGGTCAAACTGGCCCTTGGCGTCGCGCTGCTGCTGGCCGCCGTGCTGCTGGTGGTGCGCTCTTTCCTGCGGCTGGTGGAACGGGCCCGCAGTCGGAACGGACAGGGGTCTACGCCACCCCAGGACCGCCCTTCGGTGCTGGCCCGGCCGTTGCCGACGGTGCTGCTTGGCGCCATTGGCGGCCTCGTCGTCGGAATGACGTCGGTAGGCTCGGGCTCCATCATCATCATTGGGCTGATGATGATTTATCCCGGGCTTAAGGCCAGCCAGCTGGTGGGCACGGACCTGGTCCAGGCCGTACCTCTGGTGGCCGCTGCCGCGTTGAGCCACTCCGTCTTTGGTGACCTGGATCTGGCCCTCACCCTGCCCTTGGTTCTGGGGAGCATCCCGGGCGTCTATCTGGGAGCGCAACTGTCCAGCCGGCTCTCCGGCGGATTCGTGCGGCGCGCCTTGGCCTTTGTCCTGCTCGCCTCCGCACTGAAAATGCTGGGATTGGGCAATGTCCCGACCGCAATTATTCTAGGCGCCGCCCTCATGGTGGCACCGGTGCTGTGGATGTATATCCGCAGATTCAACGGTCTGCCGGCACTGGCGGTCACCGAGAGCCGCCAACGCCGCAGCGCGGCCGTCAACGCAGACCATGCCTTACAAACCGGGAGATCAAATTGACCAGCTGGACCAGTCCCGACCCAACACCTGTTCATGCCCTGGATGGACCCGCACTAGACGAGTTGGAGCTCCTGCTCGGTGGGTTATTCGCGCCGGCGCATGGCTATTGCCTGCCGGGACAGGCGCCACCTTCCTGGCCTGACAACTTCACCTTGGCGGTGCCCGTCGGGCTGGGCGAAACGGCAAGGATCCACGGAGCGCTAGTCCTCTCCGATCCGGATGGAACACCCTTGGCCCGGCTCATTATCAGCGACTCCACCCACCTGTCCACCACGGTAATGAACCTCGCCGGCGAGCTGGTCCCCTTACGCCCGGCCGAGCACCCGCCGGCCAGAGGATTGCGGCTGACCCGGCCGCTGCCAAAACCGGCGGGGCGCAGGACACTTCTCGCCGCCTTTTCTGGTCAACCGCGGGCGGCGCAGATGGCCATGACGGCTGCAACAGCGAGGAGGGAAGAGGCGGACATTTGGTTCGTCGCCGTTTGTGGACCCCAGCCACATGGCCGCTACACGGTAACGGGTCTGATGACCACGCTTGAACAATGTGCTGCCCAGCTTCCGGATTCCTCGGTCGGACTGGTGATTATGCCTACCTCCGTGGATGCGATGGACCGGCACGACCGTCTCCTGCGCGGGCATGTTCTGGCGAATCTGGGCGCGGACGTGCTGCTGGACTTCACGGAACTGGCGGAAACGCCGGACCGCGTCCCGGCGCAGCAAGCTGGTGTCCCTGGCATGGGTGCCGTGGTCTTCCTGACCGGGCTCTCCGGTTCGGGGAAATCGACCATCGCACGCGCGCTGGCCGGCCACCTGCAGCACAGCGACAGGCGGCCCGTGACGTTGCTGGACGGAGACGATGTCCGCCGGCTCCTGTCCTCCGGGCTGGGGTTCAGCAAAGAAGACAGGGAGATCAATATCCGGCGCGTTGGCTGGGTTGCCTCACTCATCGCCCGGTCCGGGGGGATCGCCGTCTGTGCGCCGATCGCCCCGTTTGATGCCACCCGTCAGGAGGTCCGCGCCATGGCTGCGGGTGCAGGGACGTTCCTGCTGGTGCACGTCTCCACTCCGCTGCAGGTATGTGAACAACGGGACCGTAAGGGCCTGTACGCCCGGGCGCGGGCCGGCAACCTGCCCGACTTCACCGGAATCGATTCACCGTACGAAATACCCGAGGATGCGGACGTCGTCATCGATACCTGGTGCACGGGCGTCCAGGAGGCCGCGGAGCAGATCGTGGACGCACTGGCCGCGCGTGCAATACCGGAGCGCTCGACACCTGAGCGATCAATGCAGGAGCCATGCCCCGCAGTCGCCGATAGCAGGCTCGACGGTGCCAGGCTCACCGTAGCCCGCTGACGCCGTCGCCCCCTCGTTACCTCCGCATTGATGACGCACTTGGCGCCCATGTCCCCGAGGGACATGGGCGCCAAATGTGATATCGACGGGAACAGGGCTCAGGTTGCGGATTCTTCCACGCGTGCCGTGCTCCTGCGGCCAGGGCTCACGGTCTGCCCCTGTCAGGCGAAGGTGTCTTTGAGTTCAGCCCTTGACGTGACCTGGAGCTTGCCGTAAATCTGATACAAGTGGCCTTCCACGGTGCGCACAGAAATGTGCATTTTGGCCGCGATGGCCCGGTTGCTGACTCCCGCCGCAGCCCAGGCCGCGACCTCCTGCTCCCGCGCGGTCAAAGCCTCCCCGTCCTCGCTGGACCGCTTGACGCCACCGAGCTTCTCCAGACTCCCGCGGATGAACTGCTGGGCCACCCTCATCATGTTGCGGTCCGCGGCATCGGCGGCAAATTTCAGCGCGGCGCGGGCGGCGTCACGGGCGAACAGGTCGTCCCCGCTGCCCGAGGCGGCTTCCGCCACGGCGGTCAGTACGCCGGCGTCCATGCTCAGCAGTCCAGTGCCGTAGTCCTGACATTGCTGCGCAAACGGTCCGTGGATGCCCGATGCCACATCGACCAGCCGCTGTGCACCGGTGGTGCTGCCAAGACGAACGGCCGCATTGACGAACAGCAGTTCGGCGGACGATGCCTGGCACCGGCGCTCCTGATCGGCAAGGCTGAACAGCCTCACGATGGCCTTTTCTTTGGAGGCCAGCTCCGCCGAGGCCAGTATTTGGAAATACGCACACCCGCTCGCCAGCATCCGCGACGTCCGGCCTCTCGGTGGTTTGCCGCTGTTCAGGCACTCCAATGCCCGGTCATTGTCTCCTTGCAAGGCGTAGGCATACGCTGCCGCGGCACTCGCAAGCGCCGAAGTCCCGTCCGGATCCAGCTGCCGGAGCTGGCTGGCTGCCGGCAGCAGATGCTCCAGGGCCTCCTGCGTGCGGCCGCGGTAGGCGAAAAGCAGCCCGTCTCCAAGTTCGCCAAACGCCGCCGCACGGGCACCCGTAAAGGTGCAGGAGTACATAGCAACGTCGGGAACTGCCCGGACCGGGGCAGCCGTTCCGGTCAGGATGGCCAGTAGTATGGCCGAGTCCGCAACCTCCCAGCGCGACGGCAGGACGTCATACCCGGCAGACCGCGCGCCCACCTCATGAGCCAGCTTGACCGCTTCCGTCTGGCGCCCGGTAAGGGTCTGAATTTCGCACAGCAGGCTTCCCGCATGACGTCTTTGGTCCCTGCTGCGCCCTGACGCGTGGATTCTGGCCAATTCCGCCGCAAATTCGACGTAGCGGCCGCCATAAATCCCCAGTTCTGCCCGCGCCAGGATCAGCTCCTCCTTAAAATTCGCCAGCTTGTCCGGGTCCAATCCCTCACTCCCGCTGCACCGGTTCAGCCGCGCCCCCACCGCATCGAGGATTGCCTGCGGATCCGGTTGTTGTGTTTCCGAAGACCTGACAAGCCTGGAACGCATGAGCTGAATCTCCACCCACTGCGCCAGCGGCATGTGATCCGAGAGCAGGCCCTGGCTGAACAGGACGGAACGGGCCGATTCAATCTCGCCCAATGCCATCAGCGCGCGGGCCTCCTCCGCGACCGCCTCCAACCGCTGCGCCGGGTCCCGCAGGACGGCAACAAAGTTCAGCGCGGTTTCCGGGTTGCCGGAGCAATTGGCCAGCCGGGCCGCGCGCAACGCCAACTCTGGGGCAAGGGCCAGGCCGCAACTCAAAGCCCACGCTGCCATGGACAATTCTTCGGACTCTGTCACAACCGTCTTGACCAGTATCGCGGCCACCGTGTGATGGAGGTCCCTGCTTCTTCCGATCGCCACCTGGCTGCGGAGGATGTGGACGATCAGCCGGTTGGAGAGTCTGACCCGGGACGGCTCGCCCCGGGTGATGTCCAGATATCCGCGCTGCTCAAGTGAGTTGATGGCCAATGGATCACAGACGCCCAGCAGCCGGTCGAGAGTCAGGCCGCCGGAAAGCGCCAGAACGTCCATGACCAGACATTCCTGCTGTGAAAGCGAGTTAAGCGAAGTCATCACGGTGTCCGCGACCGTGGTGCTGTATTCGAACGGCTTACCGGTGAGGACCCAGATGCCATCCTGCTGCACGACCGTTTTGGAGGCTATCTGTTCCGGCAGGATGACTTCCGCGAAACGCGGATTTCCTCCGCTTGCTTCCCACAGCGCCTCGGACAGGGCTCGGGAGACCTTGGCATCGAGTGCGGCGACCAGCCACTGCGCCATTTCGTATTCACTGAAGGGCTGTACTTCCACCCTGCGCACCAGACCATCCTTCCACAGCCCGACGATGCCGCCGGGAGCCGTGGCCAGGTCCTCGCAGGCGGCCAACAAATGCACGGTTCCGTTGGCGGTCAGCTGACTGACGACCAGGGCCGTCAGCTCGTCAAGGTACTGCGCGTTATCGACACACAGGATGATGTCGCGCCCATGGGCCCTGGTCCGCAGCAGCTTGGTGAGTCCCCGCAGGACAGCCAATGGGTTTCCCACCACGTCTTCGTCAAGATCGTTAAGCAGTGAGCTGAACGCCCCGTACGGCATTTCGGAGGCCATCGAGCTGCCTCGCACCTGCACTATGTAAGCGTTCTCGCCCAACTGCGCGGCTGCTTTTCTGGTCAGAAACGTCTTACCGGCGCCGTACTCCCCGACGAGAATAACCCCGCACCTGGTGCTGCCGGTCAGAACCGTCACGATGTCGTCGACGAGCAGTTGCCGACAGTAGGAGGAGTTTTCGATCTTCTGCCGGATAATCCTAAATACGGAATCCTGTGAAATGGATTTGCCCGCGCCGGCAATACCTGAGTGCAACATGTTTGAGACCTTCATATCCAGTTGGGGGTGCTGCTAAACCAAACTTACGAAAGTCCCGCCTCCATGGCACGAGTAGAAAGTACTCCATTTCCCAGTATTTTCACAGGCGGCCCGGAACAGGTGTACTCAGTACTCTGTAGGATGCCTGCTTTTAGGGACCAAGTAGTCACGGCGCAACGGAGCAGGCAGACGGTAGCGGTCATCATCCGGGCCGCCATGGCGTGATGACAACCCTTTGAGTACAGGCAGCGCAGCGACATTGAACGGCGCGTTACGGGACCGGACCGGACCGCGAACGGGACCGGACAGCGAAGGGCACGGCGAAGGTCACGCCCGTGCAGGGCGTCCAACAGGGAAGGGGTCTGGTCAGTGAAGGGCGTTTGGCGACGTCAGCCCGACCACGAAGCCCAGCTCCTGGCGCCCGGCAATGCCGAGCTTGGCATAGCTGCGGTACAGATGGCCCTCGACGGTACGCACGGACGAGTGCAGGTGATCGGCTATTTGCCGATCCGTCAGCCCCTCGAGCGCCAGTGAGGTAATGGCCCGTTCCCGGGGCGTCAGGATTTTTTGGATGTTCAAGGCTTCCGGAGACTGAGCCAGCGGCTGCCCCAGTTCATTGGAGCAGCCGTTCCGCCCTGCCTCCGCCCAGGCGGCGTTCCGGATGTCTCCATCCCGTTTTGACAGGCGGGCCGCCACGCCAAAACATTCCGCGGCCAAAGGCGTCAGCGCTACGGCGCGCAGCGTTTCTGCCGCACGGATGAAAGCTGCAGCGCCGCCGTCGTCAAGTGCCTCCCCATATGCCAGCAGCGCGGCGGCCCAGGGACCTTCGCAGTCCGCTGCGACCGAAAGGAAGCGCGGCAGCCGGGATCTGTCATTAAGGCTGATGCACAGGAAGAGCGCCTGCAGCTCCACCGCCTTGGTTGCGTCATCGGAGAGCAGATCGGCCACGTCATGAAGCTCGTCAAGCCCGGTTCCGTCCTTGGCGCAATATTCCTTGCCTGCCGCCATAAAGGCGTCCGCGTACCAGCGCGTCAACTTTGGACCGCCGTGTCCGGCCACCTCGAATTCGGCCAGCAGCTGACGGGCGGCAGCTACCTGCCCCAGTGCAGCGGAAGCAAAGAATGCCATCGCTACGCACAGCTGGAAGAGCTGCTGGGGATCGTTGTTGCGGACGGCTTCCACCCCTGCCAGCACCACGTCCAGGGCCTGGGCGTACCGCTGCTGCCGAAGCAGGAGAAAGCACCGGGCAACGTAGAATCCGCCCCCGAAGGGGATCAGCCCACGGCCGGAGTCCACGACAAACCGTTCCAGGGCCGCGTCCACGCCTTTCCAGTCGCCGGCGTCGAGCAGGCACAGAACCAGCCGCAGGGAAATGAATTCAGCGAAGAAAAAGACCTGTTCAGACCCGCCTTGGAAGAGGCCGCTGGCCTGCTCCAGCTTGACGCGTGCCTGGAGGGGCAGTCCGCGGGCGCACAGCCACTCCGCGCGCATAACCAGGATGAAAACCTTGGTTTCCGTCGTCCGCAGGTGCGCCTGCGAATGGTGCTCCAATACCTGAAGCTTGTCTCCGAGGGCGCTGAAGTCTCCCGCGGCGGACAGCGCCATTAGTTCGTGCAGGGCGCTGTGGTCCTCGATCTCCCGCAGAATCAGCACCGACTCATCCTGGTTGGCCGCCGCGACCCTTTTCCCCGCGGCCCGCAGCCGTTGAGCATCCCGCAGGAATTCCTCCGCCGGGTGCTGCAATGCGGAACGGGTGCTGCCCCACAGCAGGCTTCCATCGACCAGATCCTCCAAGGTGGATCCCGTCGCAAAGCCCGGCTCCAGCAAGGCGGCGGCCGCGCTGTAATCGCCCCGGTTATAGTGCGCCCTGGCCATAATGACCTGTGCCCGCAGCTGATATCCCGGCCCTGTCACCTGTGCGGCCGCCCGCTGGGCCAGATCATTGTCGAAAAGCTGACTGGCGAGGGTAGCCGCCCGGATCAGCAACCGATCTGGAACCGCCAGACCGCAATCGAGTGCCCAACTGACCCGCCGCAGCAAGCCTTCCGTATCCTCAGGTTCCTCTGCGAGCTCGGTGAGTAATTGTGCTCGGAGAACCAGGCTTCGCGGCACCGACACCAGGGTGCGGATGGCTTCCCCGTAGAGTGGATGCCAAAGCCGCAGGACACGGACAGCATCCCCCGTGATGGTGATGAGCTGGTGCTCCACCAGAGCTGCGACCGCCGCCGCGCCACTGATGGCCACCACTGCCTGCTGGTCTACGGGCTCAGCCAACGCGACCAGCTGCAGGGCCTCGCGCTCGGCGTCGGAAAGGCGCAGAAAACGGCGTCGCATGACGTCCTTGAGCGCGCTGCCGCGTGGCAGATCGCCTGCAAAAAGCCAAACACCGCGCTGGAGCATCAGGCTGCCCGATTCGCGGGACTCGTCGAGAAGAACCTGCACCAACATCGGGTTTCCCTGCGAACTCCGCCACAGAATATCGCTGCTGCTCGCCGCCACAACGTCCCCGAGAACCGTCTGGCACATCTGGTTGACCTGGTCCCGGCTCAGCGGCGGCAGTTCAAACCGCTCGGCGATTCCGTCGTACCAAAGTCTGGCCAAGTCCTGCGGCGGCCCCGGCTGTTGCCGCGAGGTGATCAGGACCTTGGCCCAGCCGGCAGTGGCCAGCTCAGCAATGACCGTGGCGCTCCCTTCATCGAGGTGGTCGGCGTCATCGACAACGAGCAACAGGGGGTGTGACTTGAGGTGGTGGGATTGTTCCAGCCGCGTCCACATTGCCCGCAGAATGGTCACCGGCGAATTGCCTTCTTCGATCTGCAGATCAGTCAAAAATGGTGCCAGGACGCCGAATGGAACCTTGGCCAGCGATGAGCTGGCATGGACGTTCATAACGGACATTTCCTGCTGCAGCAGCTCTGCCACCCTGCGGCTGGTCACCGACTTTCCAAAACCGGAATCGCCGATAAAAAAGACGCCGCCCATGCCTGGTGACCGGATGGCATTGATCGCGCCCTCAATAATATGTTCCCTGCCAATGAGCGTCCTCCCGCCAAGCTCCTTGGTGCCGATCATCCGGGATTCCTGTCACAACGGTTTGCCGTGCTGCGCCCGATACGGTTACAGGCGCCCAACCAGTTCGCCCCTCGTCTTGACATTCAGTTTGGCAAAGATCTGATAAAGGTGTCCCTCAACGGTACGGATGGAGACGTCCAGGGCCAGCGCAATGTCCTTATTGGATGCTCCCCCGCCAGCCAGCAGCCCGATCTCGCGTTCCCGACCCGTCAGCGCGAGCGAACCGTCGGTGTGGACAACCGGACGCATGGGCAAGATGGCCTTGATGGTGTCCAAGCGGTGCTGGGCGGCCCTGACCGTGGCCCGGTCGCCGCGCTGACGAGCAAGCTCCACTGCGTGCGCCGTGAATTTTGCCTCCGCCGAATCCAGCCGGAGGCTTTGGGCCAGGTCCGCGGCCTTAAGGAAGGGCCGGGGGTCCTTCGCGCGGTTACCGGCCACGAAGAGCGTTCCGATGTCGGCCAGCGTTCCCTGCCGGCGGTTTGCGGTCTCTTCGATCAGCCGCTCCACTTCCTCGCTGCCGGCAACCGAGGCTCCCATCAGGGCAATACCTGCAGACACGACGAGCCCCCGGGCTATATCCACTTGGGCACTCCTGATCAGCGTGGCCGCGGCATTCGGATCTCCGGTCCAGAGCCTGGCCATCAGGGCACAGTTTTCGGCAAGCGAGCGCGCCAGCCAGGAGTACGGTCCCGTGCAAGTGCCCATACGGGCGAGATACTTCAGCACGCTCGGCCTGTCGCCGAGCTGGGCGTAGGCATATGCCGTCGCCGCGTACGCGAGGTATAGATGATCGTTCCCGGACCTGAGTTCCAATTGCGCCACAGCGCCCAGCAGCGGTTCCAGCGCCTCGTTAGCGCGGCCTGCGTACGCCCACGCCAGTCCCTTAAACAGTTCTGCCTGACCGCCCCGATATTGCAGCTTCGCGGCGGGCCCGGACATGACCCCGGCAAGCATACGCACGCATTCCTCCCATCGGCCCAAAAAGAACCGGCACAGGAATTCGCGCCGGCCGAGCCGGTCGCGACGAAACGGCGGGCAATCGAGTGTCCCGATCAGTGAAGAGACTTCTCCGATCAGGGCAATAGCGTCAAGTTCCCGCCCGGTGAGGGCCCAGGCCTCCGCGAGCAGGCTGCCCGCGGAAAGCCGGTACTCCAAATCCGTTGAGTCCGAGCGGTAGATCTCTTCGAGCCTTGCAGCAATGTCGGCATAGTCGCCGAGGAAGACCGCCACCTCGAATTCCACCATTTCCAGCCGATGGGCGCCCCGTTCCAACTCCTCCAGCAGCCGGGCATCGGCCCCCGTCCGCCAAGCCGCCATTCTTGCCTTGGCCGCCTGCAGGACTGCCAAGACCTCGACCGTGCCCCCGCTCCCCGGCATCAGCGCATCACAGAGTGCGACAATGTAGCTCACGTATTCCGCGGGGCGCAACGCATCCAATTGCCAGCTTGAAACATCCCGGAGCTCGCGCACGGCCGAATTCGCGTCGGAGAGCAGCAGGTGGCCGGCGGCTTTGACTTCCTGGCCCGCCACCCACAGGGGATCCAGCCGAGGGATATTTGCGGCTGTGCGTAAGGCAAACTGTGGGTTGTAAAGCTGGACGGCCAGCCGGGCCGCGGCCAATGCCGTGTCCGGCTCCAGGGCAGCTCCGCAGTCCTGCGTCCACGCCGCATGGGCCAGAAGGTCATCCACATTCATCGCGGACATGTCTGGTTTGAGCTCACGGACAATCCTGGCGTGTAACTCGCGGCTCCGGGCGGCCGGGACCCATCTGCGGACAATGTCAGCAACATAATGGTCCCGCAGCGCGACCCATTGCTGCGTCGCGCCCTCGATGTTGATCAGCCCGTCATCCTCCATCCAGGAAAGCTCGGCGGCGCCAAACATATCCATGGCAACATCGAGCGGCAGCCGGCGCGCCAACGCCAGGACTTCAATAACCTCTCGGGTTGCTTCATCGGCGCGGGCCCACGTTGCCTTGAAAAGGTCCTCCACATTGCCACCAAAGGTGGGCATTTCCTTCAGCACCCAGGTTTCTCCGCGCAGCACCAGATTTCCGGTGCGCTGTTGTTCCGAGGTGAGCGCAGACAGGACGCGCGAATTACCCCGCGACAGCGAATACAGCACCGCAGCCGCACCGGAACCGACGTAGTGGCCCAGAGTTCCGTGCAGAATCGTCTTGGTCTGCTGGAGCGTGAAAGGGTCAAGATCGAGTTGGACAAGTTGGCCGGTATCCAGGAAATAGAGCAGGTCCGGCGGGACCAGGCTGGCGTCGGTGGCCAAAACTATGAGGCGAACGGTTCCCGAGGCCACGAGATGAAGAATGACGGCTGTGCTCATCTCGTCCATGAACTGAACGTTGTCGAGGACCAGGTAAACGGGCTTGCCCCCGGCATCCTCGCGGATGGCTGCTGCGATTCCTTGAATGACGCACATCGGGTCGTCCAAGGCCTTCGGCGGAACCCGCGCCAGCATGAAGCCCAAATATCCATACGGAATATTCTTCGTGGATTGCTCGCCGCGGAAGTACACGGGGTGGTTATTGGTGGACTGGCCCAGACAAGCACGAGCGAACGCCGACTTCCCCACGCCTGCCTCGCCCGTGACAAGTACTCCCAGAATGTCGGGGTCCGCCAGGAATTGGCGCAGCGCGGCAATCTCGGCATCGCGCGCTGACCCCACCGCCCTGGCGCGTTCATCGCCTGCGGACCATATAGTCCTGACATGTTCGATGGCGTCCGGACGTCCCGGGAGTAAACCCGTTGCTCCCCGATCCCCGGACACGGAAATTTCTGCCCGCAACCTCATTCAAATATCCCCCCACTGCTAAAGAACCCCACGGGACCGCCACGACACCGCGCTTGTTCGAACACTACCCCGGCGGACCACCAGTAACCATAGAATGCGGCTAACTCGGCGAAACTAAACAACTTATCACGAAACGTGACAACTTTGTCAACTACGAAGACAATTTTTTGCCTAGCGAATAGATGATTTTACGTTTGGCTGCGTCAAGCTTCGCGTACGGCTCCGTGGAACTTCTGCTGCGCCTCCAGCAGACCGGCGGAAATCAGAAGCTCGGCGGCATCTGCGGCATCGTGGATCAGGAATGGAAGGTCCTTGGCCTCAGTTGAGGAGAAGTCCTTCAGGACATGGGTTGCGGCGTCCGCGCGGCCCGGCGGCCGCCCAACGCCCACCCGCACGCGGTAGTAGTCTTTCGTACCCAAGGCTTTGGACATGTCGCGCAACCCGTTGTGGCCGCCCTCGCCTCCGCCGATCTTTAGTTTGATCGTGTCAAAGGGAATGTCAATTTCGTCGTGGACGGCGATGACATGTTCTGCGTCCAAGTCAAAGAACTTTGCCAGCGCGGCGGCCGGTCCACCGGAGAGATTCATGAACGTCAAGGATTTGGCCAATACCAGTTTCGGACTGCCGATGCCGAGCCTGCCCTCGGCCACCAATGCGCGTGCCTTGTGGGTGCGGAATCCGGAACCCGTCCGCCGGGCCAGTTCCTCCACGACAAGATAGCCGATATTGTGCCGGTTACGGCTGTAGCCGGGCCCGGGATTCCCGAGCCCGACTACAAGCCAGGTATTACTCATGTGGATCTACCGGCCGGGTTATTACTCGGCAGCAGGAGCATCCGCGGCGGGAGCCTCAGTCTCTTCGCCCAGATCCTGCTCTTCCGGCTCGGAGATATTCACGATCAGCAGTTCCGGATCGGCCAGCAGGACGGAGCCGGCAGGCAAGACGAGGTCGGCGGCGTAGATGTGCGCACCGACTTCGCGACCGGCAATGTCAACCTCGACGTGCTTGGGCAGGTTGGTGGCTTCCGCCTCCAGGGAGATGGTGACTTCCTCCTGGTTGGTGACGGCGCCCGGGGCGACTTCACCGATCAGGACGACGGGAACGTCAACGATGACCTTTTCGCCCTTGCGGACTGTCAGCAGGTCGATGTGCTCGATGATCTGCAGCAGCGGGTCGCGCTGGATGTCCTTGACCAGGGCCAAGTGCACGTCGCCCTGGATGTCCAGGGTCAGCAGGGCGTTGGCACCGCGGACAGCGCGGGTGGTCTGGCGTTCCGGGAGGGCAATGTGGATCGGCGCAGCACCATGGCCGTAAATAACCGCCGGGATCTGGTTGGCACGGCGCGCACGGCGGGCGGAACCCTTGCCGAATTCGGTGCGGACGACGGCGGCAAGCTTCTGCTCGTCCTTCTTGACAGCTTTCTCAGCCATGAGTGACTCCTTCATTTCGTTTTTCGTTGATCAGCGGGGCCCCGGCAGGAAACCGAGGGCCGGAACTGAGGCCTAAACCAAGCCGACACGCCAAACGCGAAGGAGTTTCAGACCCAGTCGATAACGGATCGGTGCCGCTGCGGCACCGATCCCTCGCCAAGGTATCGGGACAATCCTACCAGCCCGCTGGCCGCACCAGCGCACCTCAGATCCGGGTGTTAGACCTGACCGTCGAACAGTGAGGTGACCGACCCATCCTCGAACACTTCGCGGATGGCCCGCGCGATCAGCGGCGCGATGGAGAGTACCGTCAGCTGCGGGAAGCGCTTCTCGGCAGGGATCGGCAGCGTGTTGGTCACTACCACCTCGCGGGCGCCGCTCTCCGACAGCCGCTTTGCCGCCGGCCCTGAGAACACGCCGTGCGTCGCCGCGATGATGACATCCTTGGCACCGGCATTCTTGAGCACCTGGACCGCGCCGGAAATGGTTCCACCGGTGTCGATCATGTCGTCGATCAGCACACAGGTCCGTCCCTGTATCTGGCCTACCACCGTTTTGGACATCGCCTGGTTGGGGACCGTCAGGTCGCGGCTCTTGTGCACGAACGCCAGCGGCGCACCGCCGAGGCGCTCCGCCCACTGCTCGGCAACGCGGACGCGCCCGGTGTCCGGGGAAACCACCGTGACGTTATCCCCGCCGACGCGGGTGCGGATGTAGTCGGCCAGCAGCGGGATGGCCATGAGATGGTCCACCGGACCATCAAAAAAGCCCTGGATCTGGCTGGTGTGCAGGTCAACGCTCATGATGCGGTCGGCGCCGGCGGTCTTGTACAGGTCCGCCACCAGCCGGGCGGAAATCGGCTCACGTCCCCGGCCTTTCTTATCCTGGCGGGCATACGGGTAGAACGGCGACACCACCGTGAGGCGTTTGGCGGAGGCACGCTTAAGCGAATCAACCATGATCAGCTGTTCCATCAGCCAGTTGTTCAGCGGGGCCGGGTGCGCCTGCAGGACAAACACATCGGTGCCGCGGACGCTTTCCGCGGAGCGGACATAGATCTCGCCGTTGGCAAAATCATAGGCATCGATGGGCAGCAGCTCGGTGCCCAGCTCTTTGGCGATCTCCTGTGCCAGTTCCGGATGCGCCCGGCCGGCGGCAAGGACCAGTTTCTTCTCGCCATGTGCCGTAATTCCGCTCATACTTGTGTGCCCTCTTCTGTCGGTGCCTGGATGCTGGAGGAATCAGGGTCCGCACGGCGCGCGGAGACGGAGCCCGTGTGCCGGACGGAGTCGGAACCGGCGCGCTTGGCCAGCGTCCAGCCTTCCATGTTGCGCTGCGGGGAGACGTTGATGGCCAGGGCCCCGGCCGGCACGTCCCTGCGGATCACCGTGCCGGCCCCGCTGTAGGCGCCGTTTCCGACACTGACCGGGGCGACGAAGACGGTGTTGGAGCCGGTGCGGACGCCCGAGCCGATCACCGTGCGGTGCTTGTGTTCGCCGTCGTAGTTCGCGGTGATGTTGCCGCAGCCGATGTTCGTGTCTTCGCCGATCTCGGCGTCCCCGGCGTAGCCGAGGTGCGAGAGTTTGGAGCCGCGGCCGATGGTGACGTTTTTGGTTTCGTAGAAGGCGCCGATCTTGCCGTCCGCGCCCAAGACTGTGCCCGGCCGCAGGTACGTGAACGGGCCCACGTGTGCGTGCGCGCCGATCCTGGCGCCGCTGCCATGCGTGCGCGTCACCTCGGCGCCCTCCCCGATCTGCACATCCGTTAACGTGCTGTCGGGCCCGACGACGGCGTCCCGGGCCACCGTGCAGGAGCCGTGCAGTTGGGTGCCGGGCAGGATCGTGACGTCCTCTTCGAGAAGCACCGTCGAGTCGATCCAGGTCGTGGCCGGGTCGATGACCGTCACGCCCGCACGCATCCAGGCCTGCACTGTTCGCCGGTTGTGTTCGGCGCCTAGCGCGGCCAGCTGGACGCGGTCGTTGGCGCCCTCGACCTGCCAGCGGTCCCCGGTCACAACGGCGGCGACCCTGCCGCCGTCGTTCCTGGCAATCGAGAGAACATCCGTCAGATACATCTCACCTTGCGAGTTGTCCGCGGTGACCTGCCCGAGCGCGGCACGGAGCACGGCGGCGTCGAAGGCGTAAATGCCCGAGTTGATTTCCCGGATGTCCCGTTCCGCGGCGCCGGCGTCCTTGTGCTCGCGGATCCCCAGCACCGTACCGTCGCCGGCGCGCAGAATCCGGCCGTAGCCGCTGGCGTCGTCAAGCAACGCGGTCAGCACCGTCACCGCATTCCGGTCCGTGCTGTGCACGTCGACGAGCTCCGCCAACAGGGCAGTTGTGAGCAACGGCACATCGCCATACGTCACCACAACGGTGCCCTCGAGGCCTTCCGGCAGTGCCTCCAACGCCGACTGAACCGCCCGTCCGGTGCCCGGGACGTGGTCCTGGTCGACAATCAGCGCTTCCGGATACAGTGCCGAGATATGTTCGGCGACGAGGTCGCGTTCATGACGGACGACGGCGGCAAGGACCTTGGGGCGGAGCGCCCGGGCCGCGGCCAGGGCGTGCCCGATCAGCGAAATCCCGCCGATTTCGTGCAGAATCTTCGGTTTCCGGGACTTCATCCGGGTACCGGCACCGGCGGCGAGGATGATCACCGCGGCCGGCTGCTTTTCCGGTTCTACCGCCGGCTGCGTTTGCGGTTCTACCGCCAGCTGCGTTTCCGGTTCTACCGCCGGCTGCGTTTGCGGTTCTACCGCCCGTTGGGTGGGCGGGGAAACGGCTGCTTCGAATGCCGACGCGTCCCCAACCGCGCCTTCACTGGTATTTCGGGGGCTCACTAAGTGGCACTCCTACCCGGACTGGATCCGTCGTCAAACTGAGCAAAGGGTTAACGCAATGTTACCTTCCCGGGAAGCCGCCCTCGGTCACCCGACGCCGCGGATTCCGCTGCCAAGCGGCGCACTTCACCGAAACCGCCGAGCGAACGCGGGTATTGTCTGTTCCGCCCATAGGATTCGAACCTATACTCCACAGCTCCAAAGGCTGGGGTGCTGCCATTACACCAGGGCGGACCATGCCGGCGCCGCTGATTCCGCTGCTCCAGTCAGCCGTAGGCGTCGGGAAGCAATGCGGGCGGCCGCACGAGTATCTAGTTTGCCACGCCGGTGACCGTGCCCGCGACTCGGGATGGTGATTCATCCTAGGACCGAAGCAAATTGCGCCGACTTGCCCCCGGCGTGACGGGTGTACTTTCCCGCGTTCCGGGCAGAGGTATCAGCGCGCAGGCTTTATCGCCTCGAGCGCACGAGCGGCCCATTCGAGCATCAGTTCCGGCGTCCAGAGCGCAATACTGCCCCGGATCCGATTACTGGACGGGCCCGGACGGCGGCCATCAGTGCACGCTGGGAAACCCCGGCAGAGAACGTCCCTTCGGCAGGCCGCGTTACCGAGTTCTGAGCGGGCACTAGTGTTCCGTGTTAATGGTTTGTTTGCGTTTCATCTTGCCCAGGAGATACTCCGCTGACTTGGTCCAGGTGAATGGTTTGGCGTCCTGGTTGTAGTTCTCGATGTAGCGTTCCATGGTTTCCTCCAGCTCTTTCACGGAGCTGAATGCTCCGCGTTTGAGGCACTGGCGGGTGATGATCCCGAAGAAGATCTCCACCATGTTCAGCCAGGAACAGCTGGTCGGGGTGAAATGCAGGCTCACGCGCGGGTTTTCGGCCAGCCAGTCCTTCACGTTCTGGTGCTTATGGGTCGCATAGTTGTCGCAGATGACATGCAGCTCAACCCCGGGGTGGGCGTGGGCGACCCGGCCCAGGAAATCGACGAACTCGATGTTGGTGTGCTTTGGGTAGAAGGCGTTCGCGCTGAGTTTGCCGGTGAGAACCTCCAAGGCGGCGAACAAGGTGGTGGTGCCGTTGCGCTTGTAGTCGTGCGTCTGCTGCAGCGGGTGGGTCGGGGACAGCGGCTGGTCCGGGCCGGTGCGGGACAGTGCCTGGATTTGGGTCTTCTCATCAATGCTCACCACCACCGCGTTTTCCGGCGGGGACATGTACAGGCCCACCACGTCCCGGAGCTTGGACTCCAGGGCCGGGTCGGTGGAGAATTTAAACGTCTCGATCCGATGCGGCTGGATCTTCCAACGGCGCCAGATTCGGGCCACGGACGAAAAAGAGATTCCGTGGCGTTCGGCCATGATGCGCGCGGACCAGTGCGAGATCCCCAGCTCCGCCGGCGGGTTCCCGTCATTGGTCAGGGTGTCGGCAATCAGGGCGAGTTCGTCGATCTCCCGCTCCCGGCCCGGGCGCTGGACATCGGACAGGGCCTCGATCCCGCCCTCGGCATAGCGGTTGCGCCACTTCAAAACCGTGGGCGCCGAAAACCCGGTGATCTTCTCAATCTGGACATTCGGCATCCCGTCAGCAGCCAACAAAACCGTGCGCGCCCGCAACGCCAACGTCGCAGTGGAAGAATTCCCACGAGTCAACGCTTCCAGGGCGCCCCGGTCCCCGTCGCGCAACTGAAGTGCCTTTGCCAGATAAACCATGGATCAAGTCTGACAAACAATCAGACCCAAAGGAAACAACGACACGCTACACTAGTGACCTAGCGGTGCGCAGATCCATCCGCCACCCCTGGCGAATGGATTGGCGACCGGCTAGGCGAGAGTGTCGGAGGCCTGCATCCATTCCTCCTCAAGGGCTTCCCTATCGGCCGCGAGGCCCTGCAGCTTGCGGTTCAGTCCGGTCAGCAGCTCGTGGTTACCCACGTTGGCTTCCATCTGCCCGTTGAGCTTCTCCTCCTGCGCGGTGAGCTTGCCCAGCTGGCGTTCGATCCGGCCCAGCCCCTTGCGGGCTTCGCGTTTCTCCGCTTCGCTCGGCCCGGTCTTGGCCGGCGCCACTGAGTCCTGTCCAGCAGCTGCCGGGCCCGATGTCGCGGCTTTCCCGGCGAGTGCGGCCTCGCGCAGCTGAAGGTACTGGTCCACTCCGCCCGGCAGGTCGCGGATTTTGCCATCGCCCAGCAGTGCCATCTGCCGGTCCGTGACGCGCTCCAGCAGGTAACGGTCGTGCGAGACCACCACGAGCGTGCCCGGCCAGCCGTCCAGCACGTCCTCCACGGCGGCGAGCGTATCGGTATCCAGATCATTGGTCGGTTCGTCGAGCATCAGTACGTTCGGCTCCCCCACCAGCAGGCGCAGCAACTGCAGCCGGCGCCGCTCGCCGCCGGAAAGCTCGCTCACGCGGGTCCACTGCTTATCCTTGGTGAAGCCGAGCTGCTCCACGAGTTGGCCAGCGGTCATGTCCTTGCCGCCGACGGCGAAGGAGCGTTTTTCCCGTTCGATGACCTCGATGACCCGCATGTCCAGGACGTCGTCAAGCTCAGTGACCTCCTGGGTGAGGACGGCCGTCTGGACCGTTTTACCGCGCTTAAGACGGCCCTTGGTCGGCGGTACCTGTCCGTTGAGCAGCTTCAGCAGGGTCGTCTTCCCGGAGCCGTTGACCCCGACGAGGCCCAGCCTCTCACCCGGCGCCAAGCGCAAGGTGATGTTGTCCAGCAACGGCGCGCCGCCGTCGTCGTCCGTTGCATAGGAAAGGGTGACGTCCTCCAGATCCAGCACGTCCTTACCCAGCCGGGCAGTCGCCATTTTGCTCAGCGAGACCGAATCACGAGGCTCGGGCACATCGGAAATCAGCTCGTTGGCCGCCTCGATCCGGAACTTCGGCTTCGCCGTCCGGGCCGGAGCACCGCGGCGCAGCCAGGCCAACTCCTTCTTGACCAGCTGCACCCGTTTGCTTTCCATCACCGAGGCGGAGCGGTCGCGCTCGGCGCGCGCCAGCACATACGCCGCGTAACCTCCGTCGAACGGGTCAACAATGCCGTCGTGGACCTCCCAGGTCCTGGTACAGACCTCGTCCAGGAACCAGCGGTCATGGGTGACGACGACGAACGCGCCCTCGTTCGCGCGCCAGCGGGTCTTCAGGTGGCGGGCCAGCCAGGCGACGCCCTCCACATCCAGGTGGTTGGTGGGTTCATCAAGCATGATCACGTCGTCATCGCCAATCAGCAGCTTGGCGAGCGCCACGCGACGCTTCTGGCCGCCGGAGAGCGCATGCACGTTGGCATGCCAGTCGACCTCGCCGACCAATCCGCCCATGACTTCGCGGATCTTCGGGTTGGCGGCCCATTCGTGATCCGCCGCGTCCCCGACAATCGCCTCCCCGACCGTCAGGTCCGCGTCGAGCACGTCGGACTGGTCCAAGTACCCGACCTGGACGTTTCCGCGCAGCGTGACCCGGCCTTCGTCCGGGGTCTGGCGTTGGGCCAGCAGGCGCATCAGGGTGGATTTGCCGTCACCGTTCCGGCCCACGATGCCGATCCTGTCCCCTTCCTCCAGGCCTAGGGTAACGCCGTCCAGCACGGTACGGGTCGCGAACTGGACGGTGAGGCTTTCGCCGCCGAGAAGATGTGCCACGGATCAACTACTTTCAATAAGATTCAAGGCCAGCCATTCTACCCCGCGGCCCCGGGCCGGCTCCGCATGCCTTGGAACGGCGCCCAGGAGGCTCAGCGGATGACGTCTGAGATGATTTTCGCCCCGTGCACCGGACCGTGTACCGGAAGCGCGTTGTGCCCGTCGTTCGCCAGCCGGTCCGCCAGTACCCGGGCGTCGGCCTCATCGGCTGCCAGCATCGCGATGGTGGGTCCGGAACCGGACACGAGGGAAGCCAGCGCACCGTGTTTCTTCCCTGCTGCGATCACGTCCGCGAGCTGCGGCGCCAGTGCGACGGCGGCGCGCTGCAGATCGTTGACGAGCACGGCGGCGAGAGCCCTAGCGTCCCCGGCGCGCAGGGCCGCGAGCACGGCCGGATCCACCTGCCCGGGCACCGACGGTTCGGCGTCGTCGTCCTCGCGCATGCGGTCCAGCTGCCGGAACACCTCGGGGGTGGGCAGCCCGAAGTTGGCCTGGACCAGCACCCAGTGCAGCTGCGACGGCGCCAGTGCCGGGGTGAGCTCATCCCCCACACCGAGCCCGACGGCGGCACCGCCGAGCAGCCCGAAGGGCACGTCGGCGCCGAGTTCGGCGGCCAGGTGGGAAAGCTCCTCGCGGGAGAGACCGCTGTCCCAGAGCGCCTCGCATGCCAGCAGTGTGGCCGCGGCGTCGGCGGATCCACCGCCCATCCCACCGGAGACAGGCACTCGTTTAGTGATTTCCAGCAGGACCGGTCCGGCGCCCTCGCTGACGTCGGACATCAGCCGCGCCGCCCGGACGGCGAGGTTCCTCTCGTCCAAGGGAACCGCCAGTGCACCCTCGGCCTGACCCGGATTACCCCTAAGCCGGACGGTGACCGCTGCCGGGGCCGTGGCGTCCGCAACGGGTCCCGTGGTGGAGGTGGGTCCGTCGGGGCCGGCGATGGTGCCGGGCGTGGGTCCGTCGGTGAAGGCGGGGCCAGTGCGACCGGTGGTGGAGCCGGTGGTGCGGCCGGTGGTGGAGCCGGTGCTGGCAGAGTCCGCGGCCCGCATCAGCTTGGCGGGGACGCTGGTCGCGGCGACCTCCTCATACAAGGAGACCGCCAGGTACAGACTGGCCACCGAGTGGTAGCCATCAGGCCGCAGCGGGCCAGCCCGGAAGAAGACGTTGATCTTTCCCGGCGCCCTGACCCGGACGGTCCGGCCGACCGGAAACCTGTGCACTGAGCTCATAGCCTCCAACTTAGGGTACGGCGTGGCCGGGGCCAACTGCCGCGAGCCCTGTCCGCAGGGTTCTGCCGAGTTACCGGGACCCGTCACCGGGCTCCACGCCCGGCCCCGGCGATACGGTCTCCGCTGCCACCGTCGGGGGCGGACCGCTCCCTCCCGATTCAAAAATGACGGCGGTCCCGCCATATGACGGGCGCGTCCCGCATCATTTTCGGGGACCGCCGTCATTTTTGTTAGTGGTGCCCTCTGCCCGGGGTGCCCTCTGCCCGGGGCGTCGGCCCGCGACGGTTCAGACGATCAGGGGAATTTTCGCTTCCGCAATCCTCGCATATGCCGCAATATCGATGACCTCTCCGCGGGCCCGGGGGTCGACGCCGGCAACGGTCAGGCACCGCTCGGCTTCCGCGGCTCCCCCGGCCCACCCCGCCAGTGCGGCCCGGAGGGTCTTGCGGCGCTGCGCGAAGGCGGCATCAATGACGGCAAATACCTCTTCCCGGCTGGCCCGCGTGACAGGCGGCTGGTGCCGGGTGAAGGCCACCAGGCCGGAGGAAATCTTGGGCGCGGGCCAAAAGACGTTCATCCCGATTACGCCTGCCTTGCGCATCCGGGAATACCAGGCGGCCTTGACGGACGGGATGCCGTAGGTCTTCGAGCCGGGTCCGGCCGCAAGCCTGTCCGCCACCTCGTCCTGGACCATCACCAGACCATGCTGCAGCGATGGGAAGCGTTCCAGCAGGTTCAGCACCACCGGGACGGCCACGTTGTAGGGCAGGTTCGCGACCAGGGATGCCGGCTGGACGGGGAGCTCGGTGACACGCATCGCATCGGAGAGCACCACGTCGAGATTGGCTACCAGATCGGGACGGAAGGCGGCGATCGTGTCCGGCAGTTTGGCGGCCAGCACAGGATCGATTTCCACGGCGACCACCCGGGCCGCTGCATCCAACAGTCCCAGGGTCAGCGAGCCCAGTCCGGGACCGACTTCGAGGACGGTTTCCGCCGGGTCGATCCGGGCTGTGGCCACGATACGGCGGATGGTATTACCGTCAATAACGAAGTTCTGGCCCAGCGTTTTGGTCGGTCGGATGCCGATCTCATCTGCCAGCCGGCGGATATCCGCCGCTCCCAGCAGGGGTCGAACGGGGAGGGCACTCTCGGGGCGGGAAGCTGGCTCTGTCACTGTGCCATCTTAGTCACTGTGCCATCTGAGCCCCCGGCCACCTGAGCCAACTGGGCTCAGGTGCGGTCGGGCTTCCCTAGCGTGCCGCCCCTGCGCAGCCCCATGGGGAGAGACCTGCCTTGGCGTAATAGGTGTTGGCGACGGCAATCTGCTGCTCGCGGGTGGCCAGGTCGGCGCGGGGGGCGTACTGCCCGCCGCCATTGGCCAGCCAGGAGGAGTTGTCGAACTGCAGGCCGCCGTAGTAGCCGTTGCCGGTGTTGATGGCCCAGTTGCCGCCGGATTCACACTGAGCGATCTTGTCCCACATCGCGGCGTTCATCACCGGCGGTGCGGCCGCAGCGGCGGGTGCCGCAGCCGCGGGTGCCGCAGCCGCGGGTGCCGCAGCGGCGGGTGCCGCAGCCGCAGGCGCGGCAGGCGCAACGGCCACCGGATGATCCTTGCTGCCCACGGTGACCTGCTCGGCGACGGGCTGAACCGTGACGGTCTCGCCCGATTCGGCCCGGTTCACTTCGCGGCCGTCGATGGTGGTCAGGGCGTAGGTCTTCTCCAGTTTGCCCACGGTGCCGGCCAGGGTTGTCTTCTGCTCATCCTTGAAGAGGTTCGGATCGACAGTGGTCTCGGTGGTGAAGGCTACGTCGGAGGCGACCGTGGTGCTGGTCCCGCTGACGACACGGGACACCTTGATCACCATGTTGTTCACTACGGGTGAGTCTTTGGGCTGGGACACCAGGTCCGCAGCTGCGGGGGTTACTCCCGCGGAAGCCAGGACTTCGGCCACGGTGGCTGCCGTCGTCGTCTGTTCCACGCTCTTGCCGTCGGCGAGGATCGTCACCGTCTTCGGCGTCACGATGTCAATGACATCCGTGCTGGCAAGTTTCATGTCCTTGGGGGCGGAAACCATCGCGTTGGCCGTCACGCCGAGCTGGTTGATCAGGTCGCCGACCTTGGCGGATGTGGTCTGGACCGTCGTGCCGGAGCCGTCCAGGTTGACCTTGATCTGCTTGGACGTGTTCACGTTGATGACGGTGCCGTCGTCCACCGCCGTGTCCAGTGCCGGGCTGACATTGTCAGCGGATTTAACCTCTATGTTGGCGTGCTGCAGCACCTGGCTGACAGAACCGCCGAACGTCTGCACGGAGCTGGCCTGCCCGTCCACATTGACGGTGATGGTCTTGTTGTTGCCGACGAAGGCCACAAGACCCAGCACGAGGGCCAAGAGCACCAACGCCTGTCCACCGATTTTCGCCAGACTTGGCTTGCCGCCGGCCGTTTTGAAGAAATTTGCCACAGGAACCCGTCACTACTCAAGGATCCGGGCACGGGGAATAGCGCTCATTCCTTCCGTGCGGCGGCCGCGAGGCATCCGCACGGCAGGCCTGGGCACTGCCGCACTTCCTGGTTTTAGACGTGCCCATGCGACGGTGTCCATGCGCTGCATGACGGCCGGCAAACGGCATCCGTGCACCGCGGAACGGTGCACGAAACTGAAGTGAACTTACCCGATGGCCTTCCCCGACCCCGGCTAATAGTTCCCCAGCGTAACCCAATCGTGACATTAACGCCAAGGTGCACAGCCCACTTTCGGCCCGAACAAGACCGCATGACAACCGTTTGACAAAAAGTTGACGGCCCGGTGTCAAAGGCTACCGGGAGGGTGTCACGGACGGACGGTGGTCGGATTCGGGGGCCGCGGTCAGCCCCAGGAGCCATAGACCGCTTCGGTGTTGGCGGCCAGCTCCGCACCGAGCAGACCAAGGTCTTTAGCCAGCAGTTCCGCCATCGAGCGGACCGTGTAGGGCACCATGTAGCTGGCGTTGGGCCGCCCGCGGTGCGGGTGCGGGGTCAGGAATGGCGCGTCGGTCTCGACCAGGACCAGCTGCGGGTCCGCCACGGCTAGCGCGGCCCTGATGTCATGCGCATTTTTAAACGTCACGGTGCCGGCAAAAGACATGTACCAGCCGTTGGCATTGCAGATCCGGGCCAGGTCGGCGTCGCCGGAGAAACAGTGCAGCACCACCCTTTCCGGTGCGCCCTCCGCCTGCAGGGTCGCCACCACATCAGCGTGGGCGTCCCGGTCATGGATCTGCAGCGCCAGCCCCAGGCGCTTGGCCAGGTCAATGTGCCGGCGGAATGAGTACCGCTGGTCCGCCAGGCCGGATTCCGCGGTTCGGAAGTAGTCCAAGCCGGTTTCGCCGATGGCCCGCACCCGGGGGTGCGCTGCGAGCCGTTCAATCTCCGCGAGCGCGCCCTCCAGCGCGCCCCGCGCAGCCAACTCCGGAGCGTCGTTGGGATGGAGAGCGACGGCGCCCAGCAGTCTGCGGTCCAGCTCCAGGGCCGCTACGGTAAAGCGGGACGATTCCAGATCGCAGCCGACCTGTACCGCGCCCTTCACGCCCACCGCTTCGGCCGCGTCCAGCGCCGCGGCCACGGAGACCTGGACCAGACCGTCACGCATATCCAGATGGGTGTGATTGTCGATCACGGGAACCGGCAACGGCTCAGGGGCACCGGGGTAGTCAAGCTTCCGGCGCCGTCCGTCGTCCTCCTTACTGCTGCGCGTCCCGCGGTCAGACGACGACGGCCGCCGGGCGCCGTCGTCGTCCGGCCGCGATCCAGCGCGGTACTGCACGGGAATCTCTGTGCTGCTCATGTGCCCAACTTTACCTAGCGGCGCACCTAGCCATCGACCTGGGACGTCGTGCACCGGCCGCCGGGAACCGGAACGGACATAACGGTGTTGAACTAGTAACCTAGGTCTCACGACCGACCTCGGACGGACACTGCGCGGCTGCGGCTGCGAAGGTAACGGGAGGTCGGCGACGCGCGAAAGGTCGATGATGGACCAACAGAACCGCACCATCGCAGGGCAGTCATTGCCGCGCCCGGCAGCCGGGGACAACGGAACCGCCCGGCCCGGTGCGCTCGGCAACGCCATTGCACCGGGCGCGACCACAGCGGCCGGGGGTCTCAGCGCGGCCGACGGACCCAGCGCGGCCGCAGCGCCCGGCGAGGGCAGTGCCATGGATCCGGCGCAATTCCAGCAGACAAGCCAACGGATACTGGCCACCATCAACACGGTCATGGACGGCAAGGCCCGGGCCGCGGAGCTGGCCCTGACCGTGCTGCTGGCCCGCGGGCATCTGCTGGTGGAGGACGTGCCAGGGGTGGGCAAGACCCTGCTGGCCAAAACTCTGGCCCGGACCATCGACTGTTCGGTCAGCCGCATCCAGTTCACCCCTGACCTGCTGCCCTCCGATATCACCGGGGTGTCCATCTACAACCAGTCGACGCGGAAGTTCGAGTTCCGCCCGGGCGCCGTTTTCGCCAATATCGTGATCGGCGACGAGATCAACCGCGCCTCTGCGAAAACCCAGTCGGCGCTGCTGGAAAGCATGGAAGAGCACCGCGTTACGACGGACGGCACCTCGCACCGGCTGCCGGAGCCGTTTATGGTGGTCGCCACGCAGAATCCGATCGAGATGGAGGGCACGTACCCCCTGCCGGAGGCGCAGCGGGACCGTTTCATGGCCCGCATTTCGATGGGCTACCCGGACCGGGCTTCGGAGATCGATATGCTCCAGACCCATCAGTCCGTCTCGCCGCTCGAGGCGGTCAGCGCTGTCGCCACCGTGCAGGACGTCGCCTCGATGATGGGCGCCGTCGACGTCGTCTATGTTTCGGCCCCCGTTAAGGAGTACATCGTGGCGCTCGGCCGCGCGACGCGGGAGAGCCAGCAGCTGAGGCTGGGGGCGAGCCCGCGGGCTCTGCTCCAACTGCTGCGCGCAGCGAAGGCGCACGCCGCGCTGCAACAGCGCACCTTTGTCATTCCCGACGATGTGGTGACCATGGCTGATGCGGTCCTGGCGCATCGGGTCATTCTGGAGCGCCGGTCCGCGAGTGCGGGTCAGACCGCGTCCGGCGTCATCGCCGCCATTTTGGACGTGTTGCCGGTTGGCTCCGAGGCCGATTGGGCAGGGCGGCGGCCAAGCGGAACCGGACGCCTTGGCCCTGGCAGTACCGGCGCCGGCCGGTAGCGGGAGGATGCCATGGGCTTCGGCTGGTTTCCGTACAGGCTGCTCCTTCTCCGCGGCTGGGGTCTTGTGGGGGCCGGGCTCTTTGCCATGCTGCTCGCGCAGATCCTGGGCCGGCGCGATCTGCTGACCCTGGGCATTTTCCTGCTGGTGCTCCCGCTTTTGGCGGCGCTGGGCATAAAGCTGCTCCGGCCCGAATTCGTGGTCCATCGGGAGTTTTCGCCCGCGTCGGTGGAAACGGGGACGACGACGACGGCACATCTGGCGATCACCGGGGGTGGATTCGGCAGCGGGCGGATCCGCATGTCTGAGCAGCTTCCGCCACGCTTCGGCGATCCTCCATCGTTCACGTACCCGGCCCGTTACCGCACCTACGGCGGGGTGAGCCGTTACGAATATCGGCTCCGCCCGTCCCGCCGCGGACAGTTCCGGATCGGCCCGGTGACGGCGGAATTCACCGATCCCTTTGGCCTGAGCGGGCACCGCCGGGAATTGGGCGTCACGGAACTGCTCACCGTCACGCCCGCCGCCGTCGAACTTCCCGCCACTTCCCTCACAGGTGCCCGCGGCGATGACGGAATGACCGCCACCCGGCAGCGTGCCAATCCCAGCGACGATGACGTGATGACCCGCCAATACCGCCACGGTGATCCAATGCGCCGCGTGCACTGGCCCGCGACCGCTCGCCATGGGGAGCTCATGGTCCGCCAGGAAGAATCCGTCACCACTCCGGAGGCCACCGTGCTGCTGGACAGCCGGCTGAGTGCTTACCGGAACGCCGGTCACGCCCCGGGCGGTGCCTTCGGTTCCGGCGCCCCGGACGGCAGCCATGCCGATCTGATCAGCAGCGAAACCTTCGAGTGGACGGTGGTGGCAGCCATGTCCGTTGCCGCGCACCTGATTGAACGCAGCTTTGACCTGCAGATTCTTGATCTCGGCGGTCAGCCGGGATTCCACACCTCGGGATCGGCTCCGCAGCCCTGGGAAGACAGCTATGAGGGCGGCGCCGGGCTGGCGTCCGTGGCCGCATCGCTGGCCGCCCTTGAACTGACGACGCCGGCGGGGCGGCGCGGGGGCGCCCCGCCGTCCGCCGCGGGGCCGGAGGCCTGGGCCGAGCCGCTGCTGGACAAGTTGTCCCTGCGCCGCCAGCACGGTCCGCTGATCGCTTTACTGGGTGGGCTCTCCTACGGCGAAGCGGCCGCGCTGGCTCCGGCGGCCGAGTACAGTGCCAGCGCATTCGCAATTGTCTGCACCGGGCAGCCGCTGGAAGCCGGCGAGCTGCTGGAGATCCTGCGGACCGGCGGCTGGCGGGCTGTCGCCGTCGGCAGTGGCACCCCGCTGGCCTCCGCGTGGGCATGTTTCGACGAGCCGGAGTTATCCGGCGCCGCCAACGGGCCCGTCCGGGGTGGCAGTCTGGGCCCCGCCCACGCCGGTCCACGCCGCGGCGTCCCAGGCCGCGGCGTCCCAGTCAGCGGCGTCCCAGTCAGCGGCGTCCCAGTCAGCGGCGTCCCAGTCAGCGGCGTCCCAGTCAGCGGCGTCCCAGTCAGCCACGGAAGATTCCGCTTCCACAACGGTTCCGGGGGGAGCCGGCCATGAGCACCCGTACGCAGGGCCCCGGGCTGGTTTCGGACCCGGGCAATGGCGCGGCCGGGACACGGCGCTCTTCCCGTCCCGCCGCCGGAGTGGCGCCGTGGTCTATGGCCGGAGCCATCTTCGTTGCCGTTATCGGCACTTCACTGGGTCTGAACGGAGTGCTGCGGGGCTGGAGCTGGTTGACCCTTGTGATCTTGACTGTGGCCGCGGTTCTGCTGGTGACCGCTGGCGCCCGTGCCTTCCGCCTTCCACCGGCAGCCGCCCAAATGCTGGGTCTGGCGGCCTTGGTCATGGTGCTGACGCTGCTGTTCCTTAATTCCTCCGCCCTGTTGGGATTTATCCCGGGCAAAGAGAGCTTCGAGGCCCTCCAACCGTTGATCAGCCAGGCCTCGGACACCATCATCACGGGGGCGGCGCCGGTGTACCCCAACGCGGGCATCGTTTTCATTGTCTGCGCCGGCATCGGCCTCGCGGCCCTGCTGACAGATTCGCTGGCCGTGGGTCTGGCCATGCCGGCCAGCAGCGGGCTCGGCATCTTCGCCATCATGCTCATTCCAGCCCTCATCAAACCCGACAGCCTTGGTCCGTTGGGTTTTCTCGGCGGAGCGGCCGGTTACCTGCTGATTCTGGGACTGAGCCAATGGTACGCACCGGCTGCCGACCTGGATCAGAGCGCCAGACGGTCAACCGGACAGCTCCGGCGGGCCGTCAGCGTCGCCGTCGCCGCCGTCGTCGTCACCGTGCTCGCGGCACTACTGATCCCCGGCTTCAACTCCGGGACGTTCCCGCAGGGAACCCGGCTGAACGCCTTCGGCAAGGTCTCCGGGCTGAATCCAATGCTGTCGCTGGGTAACGATCTGCGCCAGTCCGGCGGCCAGGGGATGATGATCTATGCAACGGACGCGACCTCCGCACCCTATCTGCGGACCACGACGCTGGAGGATTTCAGCGGCAATTCCTGGGAGCCCACGAGCCGGAACACGATGCGCCAACTGGACGCCAACAACATCACCGGTGATTCGTCCCGCGCTTCCGGTGTTCCTACCGTCACGACCACCACGGTGATCGAGTCCACGGACTTCAGCGGCCCGTGGCTGCCGGTGCCGTATGCGCCGGTGAACATCACGGGGCTTTCCGGGCGCTGGGGTTGGGATCCGGAGACGCTGGCCATCCAAGGCATCAACTCGACATCCTTGAACCAGCAGTACATCGTCCGGAGCGTCATGCCGGCGCTCACCAAGGGCGCGCTGTCCCAAGTGGTCCAAAAACCGCCCAGCACACTGGACCCGGTGTTCATGTCGTTGCCGACCGACACGCCCGGCATCATCCGGCAGCGGGCCCTGGACGTCACAGCGGGTGCCTCCACCTACTTTGACAGGGCACTGTCGATCCAGAATTATCTGCGCGGCCCGCAGTTCAGCTATTCCGAACAGACCCCTGTGACCAATGGTTACGACGGCAGCGGCATGGACGTTCTGGCCACGTTCCTCGACGTCAAGAGCGGCTATTGTGTGCACTATTCGGCCGCCATGGCGGTGATGGCGCGGGAGGTCGGGATCCCCAGCAGGATTGCGGTGGGCTACGCACCAGGGCAGCTCACCGGTCGGACCGTGCTGATAAACGGCGAGCAACTCACGGAGTACCAGGTGGATGGACATAGTGCCCACGCCTGGCCTGAACTGTACTTCGCCGGCCTCGGATGGGTTCCCTTCGAACCTACTCCCAGTCGAGGCCAAGTCCCCGCCTACGCGATGCAGCTTGGCGTCTCCGGGGGCGCGGCCAACAGCCCCGATAATGAGCTGCGGCCAGGAGACAACGCGGCCAATACCGCTTCACCTTCCGCGGTGGCATCGCCCGCGCCGGTTTCCCCGCACGCCACCGGAGGACAGGCGGGTGGCACGGTCCAACCGCTGTGGTTCGTGCTGACGCCCGCCGTTGTTCTGCTGCTGGCCGCGCCCGGTCTAACCCGCATCAATTTGCGCCGGCGCCGCCGGCGGACCACCCGCCCCGGTTCGGGGGCAGCCCGGGCGCCAGAATCCGCAGCCTGGGCGGAGCTGACGGACCTCGCGTTTGACTATGGACTGCAGCCGATGGCCAGCGATACGCCCCGGACCTTCGCCGCCCGTCTGCTGCAGGGGCCGCTGCGCGGTGGCGCCGGGGGCGGGATTGGAGGCGGCGCCGGGGCCGTCAGAGCCGCCGCCGGCACGGCAGGCAACACAACCGCCGCCGGACCGGTGCAGGTATTGCTCTCCGCCTACGAGCACCGTGCCTACGGTTCACCGGAGGAAGAGCCATTCGTGGACCGCAGCGATCCGGAGGCGGACGCGGATGAGGCCGCGGTGCGGAGCGGGCTCAGGAGCGCACTGACAGTGGCGCATCGGCTGCTGCGCGCGAAGGCACCTGCCGGCCGTCGGCTTCGCGCCGAGCTGTTGCCGCCGTCGACCCTGCGGCGCTGGCGCGGCGGGCCAGAGCGGTCCAGCCGGAAGCGCCCGCCGCCCCCTTCCCAAGCGGACCGCGGTGCTACGTCCTAGGATGCGTATGGGTCCGCGATGCCGATGTACTGGGTGTACAGGTATTCCTCGATTCCTTCCAGCCCGCCTTCGCGGCCCAGACCGGACTGCTTGACTCCGCCGAATGGTGCGGCTGCATTGGAGATGACCCCGGCGTTAAGCCCGAGCATGCCGGTTTCCAGCCGTTCGCCCATCCGCAGCCCGCGGTTCAGATCCCTTGTGAAGACATAGGCCACCAGCCCGAATTCGGTGTCATTGGCCAGAGCGACGGCTTCGGCCTCGTTCTTGAAGGTCACGATCGGTGCCACTGGCCCGAAGATCTCCTCGTCGAGAATGCGGGATCCGGGCTCGACACCGGTCAGGACGGTGGGCTGGTAGAAATAGCCGGGGCCATCCACGGCCGCTCCACCCGTGAGCGCCGTCGCGCCGTCGGCGAGCGCGTCCGTGACCAGCGAATGGACCTTGTCGCGGCTCTTGGCATCGATCAGCGGCCCTACCTGGGTGGCTTCTTCGGTGCCGCGGCCGGTGCTCATGGCGGACATTTTCGCGGCAAATTTTTCCGCGAATTCCGCGGCCACGGATTCGTGCACAATGAAGCGGTTCGCGGCGGTGCAGGCCTCGCCCATGTTCCGCAGTTTCGCAGCCATGGCGCCGGTGACGGCTGCATCCAGGTCGGCATCCTCGAAGACCACGAATGGCGCGTTGCCGCCCAGCTCCATGGAGGTGCGCAACACGTTGGTGGAGGCATCCGCCAACAGCCTGCGCCCCACCTCGGTGGAACCGGTGAAGGACATTTTGCGCAGCCGGGAATCCTTGATCAGCGGACCCGTCACGGCCGACGCGGAGGTGGTGGTGAGAACATTGAGCACGCCGTCCGGCAACCCGGCCTCCTGCATCACCTCGGCAAAAAGGAGCGAGGTCAACGGGGTGAGCGCGGCGGGCTTCAGTACCATGGTGCAGCCGGCGGCGACGGCCGGGGCGATCTTGCGGGTGGCCATGGCGAGCGGGAAATTCCATGGTGTGATCAACAGGCACGGCCCGACCGGCTTCTTGTTCACCAGCAGCCTGGACTTGCCGTCCGGCGAGATCGAATAGCGGCCAAAGGCGCGGACGGCTTCCTCGGAGAACCAGCGGAGAAACTCTGCTCCGTAGGCGACCTCACCGCGGGCTTCGGCGAGCGGCTTACCCATTTCGAGAGTCATCAGCAGGGCGAAATCGTCGGCGCGCGCCGTGACCATTTCGAAGGCTCGGCGCAGGATTTCGCCGCGTTCCCGCGGGGCGGTGGCCGCCCAGCCGTCCTGGGCGGCAACGGCGGCGTCCAGCGCCGCGACGCCGTCCTGCGGGCCGGCGTCGGCGATGGAAACCAGCGTTTTCCCCGTCGCCGGATCTTCCACGCCAAAGGTCCTGCCGCCCGTGGCCGGCCGCCATGACCCTCCGATCAGCAGTTCCGCAGGAATGCCGGCGAGCAGTTCGCTCTCACGGTCGGCGGTGATGGTCTGGGTGCTCGCGCTCATACGGACTCCTATGTCAGAGAGGAAATATGTCAGATAAGAAATACTTCTGCTGCCCACGGTAGTTCCCGGCCGCTGGGGATGTCTACGCATGTGAGCACCACCCTGACGGTATTCCGTTGTGCAGCTGCACAACTACCGTCGGACAGCTACCTCCGTGGATTGCAGCCCGCGTTGCCGGCGCCGCTCAGCGCGCGGCCAGCACCGCGCTGTACAGCTCGCGCTTGCTCACATGGACCTCCTCCGCGACCGCGGCCACCGCCTCTTTGAGCCGGATCCCCTGACCGATCAGCTCGTTGACGGCTGCTACGTGGTCCTCGGGACGGCTCGGAGCCGACTCCGCCGCGCCGGCAACGACGACGGCGATCTCGCCCCGGACCTCGGACGTTTCGGCCCATTCGAGAAGCTCACGCAAAGGTCCGCGCAGCACCTCCTCATAGGTCTTCGTCAGCTCGCGGGCCACCGCAGCCCGGCGGTTCGGTCCAAAGGCCTCCTGGAGCGCACGGAGCATCGGCTCCAGACGGTGCGGCGCCTCGAAAAACACCATGGTGCGCCGTTCCAGGCGCAGCTCTGCCAGCCGGCCAGCCCGTTCACCGCTCTTGCGGGGCAGGAAACCCTCAAAACAGAACCTGTCGGTGGGGAGTCCGGACAGCGCCAGTGCCGTCAGCACCGCCGACGGTCCGGGGGCGGCCGTGACCCGGATCCCGGCGGCAACGGCCGCTTCCACCAGCCGGAAACCGGGATCGGAAACGGCGGGCATCCCGGCGTCCGTCACCATCAGCAATGTGCGGCCCTCCCGGACCTGAGCCAGCAGATCCGCCGTCCTACTTTGCTCGTTGTGCTCGTGGTAACTGATCACGCGCCCGGTCACGGTGACACCCAGCGCCTGCACCAGTCGATGGAGTCTTCGGGTGTCCTCTGCGGCGATAAGATCGGCCGAGCCCAGCCATTCCATCAGACGCGCGGAGGCATCACCCATATTGCCGATCGGGGTCGCCGCCAGCACGATGTAGCCCTCGCCAGCCATCCGTCCGGTGGTCGGTGCGGTGGCTGCTGCGGCCGGTTGCTCTGTGTCCATGCTTCCAGCCTAGTGTTCGCCGCACCGGCTGATACCCGGCTCCGTCAAACGCGCACCGACGGTTCCGATGAGCACGTCGCGCGGGTCGGACCGGTGGGGAGCCAAAGGTAGCATTGGCAGGGTGAGCCTGAACGTTACCGATCCCGCAGCGCCCCCGCCGGTGCCGCCGCCTCCGGCACCCGGTGCGAAGCAGCGCTGGCTCAGCGATCCGAAGACCACGTTCACCGTCGCTGCCCTGCGCGACCGGCTGTTGGGTTCGCGGTGGCGCTGGCTCGAGACACCGCTGTCACTGCGCCTGTGGTTCTGGCTGGCACCGGCTCTGATGGCCACGATCGGCGGAATTCTGCGCTTTGTCCGACTGGGGGAACCGCATTCCCTGGTCTTCGACGAGACCTACTACGTCAAAGACGCCTATTCCCTGCTGCAGAGCGGCTACGAACGCAACTGGGCTGAAAAGGCCAACGAACACTTCAATGCGGGCGACTTCAGCTCCATCCTCGGCACGCCCGAGTACGTGGTCCATCCGCCCGTCGGCAAATGGATGATCGCCTTCGGCATGTGGCTCTTCGGCCCTTCCAGCACCTTCGGCTGGCGCTTTTCCGCCGCCGCGGTGGGAACAGTCTCCATCTTCCTGCTGGCACTGATCGCGCAAAAAATGTTCCGTTCCAGCATCATCGGCGCCATGGCCGGGCTGCTCTTCGCCGTCGACGGGCATGCGATTGTGCAGTCCCGCACTTCCCTGCTGGATAATTTTGTGATGTTTTGGGCGCTGGTGGCCTTTGGCGCCCTGCTGTTGGACCGCGACGACGGCCGGAACCGGCTCGCCGAACGGCTGGCCGCGCTGGCGGCAGCCCGGGGCGGCATTCCGTTCGGGAAGGATCTGGTCCACGGGCCATGGCTGGGCATCCGCTGGTGGCGGCTGGCTGCCGGCATCGCGCTGGGCCTGTGCATCGGGACCAAGTGGTCCGGGGTGTTCTTCCTGGTGGCCTTCGGCCTGCTCACCGTTTTCTGGGACCTCAGCGCCCGCCGCATAGCCGGCGTCCGCCACTGGATCGCGGGCGGAATACTCAAGGATGGGATCTTCGCGTTCGTCTCCGTCGTCCCGGTGGCAGCCGCGACGTATCTGGTGTCCTGGACCGGCTGGTTCCTGGCCGCGGACTCCTGGGACCGCAACTGGGCCGCCACCGATACCGGCAGCGGCTGGGGCTGGATCCCCGATCCGCTGCGTTCCCTGTGGCACTACCATTTCACCGCCTACAACTTCCACACCGGGCTGGAATCGGACCACCCATACAAAGCCAATGCCTGGTCCTGGCTCGTGATGGGCCGCCCCACCTCGTTTTACACCGACTATCCAAAGCACGGTGAAAAGGGCTGCATGGCGGACAGCTGTGCAGCCGTCGTTTCCTCCGTCGGAAATCCGGTGATTTGGTGGTCGGCGGCCCTGGCCGCGGCGTTCCTGCTGGTCTACTGGATTACACGCCGCGACTGGCGCGCCGGTGCTATCCTGGCTGCCCTGGCTGCAGGCTACCTGCCGTGGCTGCTGTACCCGAACCGCACCATCTTTTTCTTCTACGCGATCGCCTATGAGCCGTACCTGATCCTGGCCCTGGTCTTTGTGCTGGGCCTGGTGCTGGGCAAATCCACCGATGCCCGGTGGCGGCGGCTGCAGGGCGCCCTGCTGGTGGGGATTTTCCTGGTCCTGACGGTGGTGGTCAGCGCCTACTTCTACCCGATCTGGACCGACCAGATGATCCCGTATGGGCAATGGCGGAACCGGATGTGGCTGCCCAGCTGGATTTAGCCCGCGCAACTGCTCGGACGGCAGCTGCTATATTTCGGCTGCCGTCCGCCGGCCCTGCCGCGGATTCCTTGCCCGTTTGCTCAGATTGCGGCGCTGTTTGGTCGGCCAGGTGAAGGCGAGCGTCAGCGTCGAAACCAAGAGGACGACGACGCCGATCAGGAGACCGGAATCGGTCCAGAACTGCTCCGGGAACAGTCTGATCAGGGAATCGTCGAGATAGAACGTCCAGGTCCCGTTCTTGAAGAATATTTGGTGGAAGTCCGTGAAGAACGCTTCCCAGCCCGCGAAGGCCAGAACGCCCAGGCCGATCACCAGCACCAGCGTGACAATGGAACCGGCGAACAGACCGCGGCGGACCCCACCCGTGCTGCGGCGCATCAGGTACACGATGGCGACAATCATGACGACGGCGAGCACCGCGCCGGCGATGAACGCCACGGTGATGACCGATTTCACGTCCTCCATGTGGCTGACCTCGCCGACGGCAAACAGCTTCCCGCCGTCCGGTTTGACCAGGTCTGCCAGAAAGCGTGGACCGGCAAAATTGAGCAGATAATCCACCACATAGGATCCGTAAGTCATCCGGTCGTCGGTACTGAAACCGAAGGTATCGGCGGGAAATCCGGGGCGGTGGTATTCCACCCAAAGAAACAGTGGGGTGGTGATCAGCCGGATGGCAAGCACCAGGAGCACCACGGGGTAACAGACGGCAAGCACCACCTGCAGTACGCGCGGCAACACTGGCTGGACCTTGGCGGCCTCCTCGCGCTGCGCGGCGCGCCGGTCCACGTCCTCCTGCGGCGGCCGGATCTGCAGCATGCTGGTGGGAAGGGGCTCATGGAAGACAGCGGAGCCGTCTGCACTCGGGGCGTCTACGGCGGACACGTCTGTACTGGGGGCGTCTACGGCGGACCCGTCTACACTGGGGGCGTCTACGGAAGGGCCGTGCCGGGGCACGGGTGCGGCAGCGGTCCGTGCTCCGGACGATGGCCCAGCACCCGGCCGGACAGTGCCCGCCTGGGCGGCTGCGGAATGTCCGGCAGCCGGCGTCATCCAGGCGAATGCCGGCTCATCGTCCTCCGGCGTTTCGGACGACAGCTCGCCGATGCTCTCATCGGGGGTCGCGGGCAGCCGAGACTCGGATCCGGCGTTATCGTCCGCGGGGTGGGCTGAAACTGGCTTCTTGTTCTCACTCACATTTTCAGCGTACCTGCCGTCCGTCTCAGGGCGAGGCCGCCACCCCGCAACGCAGCCGAAGTCGGGCCGCATATCCGGCCCTGCGCTTGCCGGGTGCTGCTGCGGCAGCAGTGGGAAGCCCGACAGCCAGCGGCGTGCGGCAGCCAGCGGCGTGCGGCAGCCAGCGGCGTGCGGCCAGGCGGAATTCCCCGGCGTCAGGCTGTGGCGAGGCTGTCTCCCGCGTCGGTGCCGTCCAAGTCACCGAGCTCCCCCGTCAGCACGGCCCGGCCCCCCAAAATCAGCACGTAGGCCCAGTACCCGGCCAGCACCAGTGCGCCGAGGGATATTTTGGCCCAGACGGGAAGCTGACTGGGAGTCACAAAGGCCTCCACCAGCCCCGAGACAAAGAGCACGATCAGCAGGCCGATCGCCACGGTAATCAGCGACCGCCCCTCCTGCGCCAAGGCCACCAGACGGGGGCGCGGTCCCGGGGAAATCCAGGACCAGAAGATCCGCAGACCCGCCGCGCAGGCCACGAAGACCGCCGTCAGCTCCATCAGACCGTGCGGCAGGATATAGCTGAAAAACACGTCGCCGCGGCCATACCCGAACATCACCCCGCCGGTGAGTCCGACGCCCATCGCGTTTTGGTGGAGCAGGAACGGAACGTACACGCCCGTGATGCCCAGTGCCACGGCCTGCGCCGCGATCCACGCGTTGTTGGTCCAGACCTGTCCGGCAAACGAGGCTCCCGGATTCTCCGAGTAGTAGTCGACAAAGCCGTGATCCACCAGCTGGCGCAGCCGGGCATCGTTGCCCAGGGCGGACAAAACCTGCGGGTTTCCAGCCGCCCATATCCCATACAGCACCGCGATGGCCACGAATACGGCGCCGACGCCAAGGGTCAGCCAGCGGATCCGGTAGAAGGCGGCTGGCAGGGCCAGGACGAAGAAGCGCGCCAGATCTTCCGCGAAATTCGAGCGGGCACCGGTGAAGCGCGTTCTGGCCCGGGCCAGCCGAGTGGACAGGGAGGCGGAAAGGGCGCTTTCGGGCGCCGCCGAGCGGATCATCGACAGGTGCGTGGACGTGCTTTGGTACAGCCGCAGCAGTTCATCCGCCTGCTCGCCGGTGAGCCTGCGCCGTCGGCCCAATTCGTTCAGCCTGTCCCACTGCGCACGATGTACCGCGGTAAACGCATCCAAGTCCACCATCCCACACTAACCTGCCCGCCGCCGTCGTACTCCTCATGGTTGCTCCGCCCACCCATCCGGGAATGGCTAGACTGGACAACGCACGGCGAGGAAGCGCGCCCGTGCGCCTTTGGACCGGTGTGGAAGGAGCGCGACCATCAGCTCAATCATCACCGGTGAGGCAGTGGTTCTGGAGCTCCGGGCCGCCTCTTTTGCCGCCCGTGGGGTGGGCGCGCTGATCGATTTTGCCGTCGCGGTTGTCCTGCTGGTCGGGCTGGGGCTGCTGCTGCTTTCCGGATTGGGCGACATTGATCCGGCCGCGGCCAGCGCGCTGGTGCTGGGCACCGTGGTTTTTGTCTTCGTGGCGCTGCCGATCGGTGTGGAAACATTGACCCGGGGAAAGTCGCTCGGCAAGCTGGTGATGGGGCTGCGCATAGTGCGTGACGACGGCGGCTCCATCCGTTTCCGGCAGGCCCTGATCCGGGGCCTGCTGGGTGTGTTCGAGCTGTACATGATGCTCGGGTCCGTAGCGTTTCTGGTGTCCCTGTTCAATTCCCGCTCCAAGCGGCTCGGCGACATGCTGGCCGGAACCTACTCGATGCGTGAGCGGGTGGCCGCGGCCCCGCCCTTGATCGTGACCACGCCGCCGCAGCTGCAGCCCTGGGCCGGACTGGCCGATATCGGGCGAATGCCGGACCCGCTGGGCCGACGGATCTCCGCGTTCCTGACGCAGTGGGCGAAAATGACACCGGAGTCCCGGGCGCAGCTGGCGGCGGCTCTGGCGACGGAGGCCGCCGCCTATGTCTCTCCGCCGCCGCCGCCCGGGACGGCTCCGGATGCGTATCTGGCTGCGGTGACGTCCGAACGCCGGAACCGCGAGCTGCGCCGCATGACCGCCCAGCGGGAACGCGCCGACGAAACCGCCCGCCGGCTCTACACCCTGCCCTTCGATCAGGACAACTAGGATCCGCTCCGGTCGAGGGAACGCCGCGATGACGGAGAGGGGTCCGGGAGGGGCAGGCAGAAGCGGGAAGGAGTGCGCGGTTTAGCGGGAGGCGTACTGCGCCCAGGGGATGTTCCAGTCGCCGTAGCCGTCCGTCGGCGCAGCCGACTCGCTGACGCTGTTGATGACCTGGACCAGGTCGCCCACCCCCATGTTGTTGAAGACCCAGGAGGCGCCTGCCTCGTCCATGCCGATGCAGCCGTGCGAGAGGTTCAACTGGCCAATGTAGGCCACTGCCGAATCCGTGGCCTGATGAATGAACTCGCCGCTGGGGGTCAGCCGGGTGGCGTAATTGACGTCAAGTTCGCCGTAGTTGGCCGGATCACCGGGCTTGAGCCCAATGCTGGCGGCCACGAAGTGCGCGGTCCGCTGCCGGTCCATCAGCACCAGGTAGCCCGAGGCCGAGGGGAAACGCTCGTCGCCCATGGTCACCAGGAAGTGCTGGGACGGCTGGTCGTTGACATAGACATCGGCAACGTGGTTGGCCGAATCCGCAACCATGACCTTCTTGTCGCCGATCCGGACGGTGACCGTCTTGTTGAAGTTACCAATCTGGCCTTTGCCCAGATCCACGCCGAACAGCTGCATCTCCATGGTGATGGTGCTGTTCGCGGTCCAGAAGCCTTCGGGCCGGTAGCGGACCATCGTGTCGCTGTACCAGTGGAACGCGCCGACCTGACCCGCCGTCGTCGTAATTTTAAGCGCCTTCTCGACGGCTTCCTTGTTGATCACCGGCTCGCTGAAGGTGATCTGTAGGGGCTGCCCGACGCCGACCTTCTGGCCGTTCTGCGGATACACGGCGGCGTCGGCTTCGTGCGAGGCTGGCACCGTCGTAAAGGTCTGCGCCTGGTGTGTTTCCCGGCCGGCTCCGTCCACCACGGTGTACTCGTACTGATAGGCGGTGTCAAACTTCAGCGCACCACCTGCGGTCCAGGTCGATCCGTCCGCGCTGGTGGCCCCCTCAACGGCCGTGCCGGACTTGGCCTCGGTCAGCGCGACCGATTTAATCGTTCCGTAGGTTGCCTTGACGACGACGGGCGCAGCAGGGTTAACCTGCGCGGCACCGTCCGTGGGAGTCACGCCAAGCTCCATAGCCTGCACGACCGGAGCCGCGAGGCCCTCTGTGGTGCGCGCGGGACTCTGCGACTCAGATGCGATCGAAGACCCGGCCCAGGTGGGAGCGGTGGCAGCGCCAATTCCGCCGCCGACGACGCCAAGGCAAACGAGGGCAATCAGTCCGATTTTCCAGCCCTTGCCGTGGCTCTTGCGCATCTGCGAATCCTGCACTGCTCTCCCCCAAACCCAACGAAAATACGGGGCCATTAACTATGCCCGCGCACGGCAGCCATAGCGGCTGCCGTTCTATTTTACGTCATCGGCCCGAGCACCGCGGACGGCGGTGCTCCCGCCACGCAGAAATTCAAGCTGGGCTGCAACGGACAATTCCGCGGCGGCCCGGACCTCGACGGGCGTGTCGGCATAGACCACGGCGGCGACGCCGGCCGCCGAAGCCTGCGGCCCCAGCTGCTCCAGCGCGGCGCGGACCTGGACGAGGCGCTCGTTCCGGTGCGCCAGATAGGCGCCGGACGCGGCAGCCAGATCCGGCAATACCGGGCCATGCGCCGGAAGCAACCGCGCTGGGCCCATCCGTTCCAGGGTTTCAAGCGAGCGCAGATAGGCCCCCAGCCGGCCGTCCGGGTAATCGATCACGGTGCTGCCGCGGCCCAGAATGGTGTCGCCGGTCAGCACCGAGCCGGTCGGGCCGTCGTCAGGCAACCAGAAACATACGGAATCGGCCGTGTGCCCGGGCGTGGCGATGACCTCGATGCGGACGCCGGCGGCCGTTATCCGCTCCCCCGGCTGCAACGGCTGGCCGCCCAGGCAGTACGCCGCGGCCAGGGCCCGGACCGGCGCCCCGGTTAGGTCTCGGAACCTGCGGCTGCCGGCTGTATGGTCCCGGTGCCAATGGGTTATCAGCACCAGTTCCACCATTCCGCGGCCGGCGAGCGCGCGCAGATGCGGCTCGTCCACCGGCCCCGGATCCACGACCACCACACCGGCGAAACCGGGCGCTGAAATGATGTAGCTGTTGGTACCGTCCAGCGTCATGGGGCCCGGGTTGGGCGCCAGCCTGCTCCAAGTCAGCGCGCTGCTGCGCGTCCACCCGACGGAATCCACTAAATCCACTGCGTCCATGCCGCCTCCTCCCCGCAGGGCCCATCTGCTGAGCAATAGGTGCCTCCGTCGGGCCCCAACAGAGCATCTGCGGCTCAGTCGATTGACGTTTAGTAGCGGTACTGCTCCGATTTGTAGGGGCCGGCAACGTCCAGTCCGAGGTACTCCGCCTGCGTCTTGGACAGCTCGGTCAGCTCGACATCCAGCGCGTCCAGGTGCAGCCGGGCCACCTTTTCGTCGAGAATCTTCGGCAGCACGTAGACCTGGTTTTCGTATTCGGGCTTGCCCTCGGCATCCGTCTGCCCGTGTCTGCTGAAGATTTCGATCTGCGCGATGGTCTGGTTGGCAAATGAGTTGCTCATCACGAAGGACGGATGGCCGGTGGCGTTGCCCAGGTTCAGCAGACGGCCCTCGGAGAGCACAATGATGGAGCGCGGCTCCGTGCCGCCGCCGTCGTCTGCGCTGCCGTCCGGAGCGAAAATCCATTCGTGCACCTGGGGCTTGATCTCGACTTTCCGGATGCCGGGAACCCGCGCCAGCCCGGCCATGTCGATCTCATTATCGAAGTGTCCGATGTTGCCGACGATCGCCTTGTTCCGCATCCTGGCCATATGCTCGGCCATAATCACGTCTTTGTTGCCGGTGGTGGTGATGAAAATGTGTCCCTCGCTAAGCACGGATTCCAGCTTCGCGACCTGGTAACCGTCCATGGCCGCCTGCAGCGCGCAGATCGGATCGATCTCGGTCACGATCACCCGGGAGCCCTGTCCGCGAAGTGCTTCGGCGGCGCCCTTGCCGACGTCGCCATAACCGCAGACGACGGCGACCTTCCCGCCCATGAGAACGTCCGTGGCCCGGTTCAGTCCGTCCGGCAGCGAGTGCCGGATCCCGTATTTATTGTCGAACTTGCTCTTGGTGACCGAGTCATTGACATTAATGGCGGGAAAGAGCAGTTTGCCCTGCTCGGCGAGCTGGTAGAGCCGCATGACCCCGGTGGTGGTTTCCTCGGTGACGCCCTTGATTCCGGCGGCCACGCGGGTCCACTTTTGTCCGTTCTGGGACAGCGTTTCCCGCAGTACATCGAGAAATATCCGGTATTCCTCCGGATCGGCGTCGGTGCCGGCCGGGACCGCACCGACGGCCTCGAATTCAACACCCTTGTGCAGCAGCATGGTGGCGTCTCCGCCGTCGTCCAGAATCATGTTCGGGCCAAGCTCGGGATCGGCATCCGCCCCGGGCCAGCTGAGGATCTGCAGCGCGGTCCACCAGTATTCCTCCAGCGTTTCACCCTTCCAGGCGAAAACGGGGACACCCTTCGGGTCAGCCTCGGTGCCGTGCCCCACGACGACGGCGGCGGCGGCCTCGTCCTGGGTGGAGAAGATGTTGCAGGAGGCCCAGCGTACCTGAGCACCGAGCGCCACCAGCGTCTCGATCAGAACGGCGGTCTGCACGGTCATGTGCAACGAACCGGCGATCCGCGCGCCCCGCAGCGGCTGCGTGGAGCCGAACTCCGTCCGCAGCGACATCAGCCCGGGCATTTCATGCTCGGCGAGCCGGATCTGGTGGCGTCCGGCCTCCGCCAACGTGACGTCGGCAATCTTGTAGTCGAAGCTTTCGCAGGTGTTGGGCTCGGGAGTCATCTGCGGGGTTCCTTACTGGACATCGGAGGGGTGGCGTCAGGAGAGGTGGCGTCAGGTGAGGTGGCGGCAGCGAAGGTTGTGGCATCGGAAGGTGCGTCCGTGGCGCCGGCGTCATGCTGGTCCGACCCGGCCGCCACTGCATCGGAAAGCTGCTCCGGGGACAGCAACAGCACAATTCCGTCCTCGATGCGGTAGCGCAGCGGATGGGAGTCCGGTCCGGGAACCGTGCTGACCAGCTCTTCACCGTCCTGCCGCAGGGAGGATCTGGTCACGGGACATCGAAGAACTGCCAGGAGTTCATCTCTGACATGCGGCATGGGCTCGCTCCCTCAAACTAGGTAAAGTAGGCAGACAGGGCAACAGGTAAACCGGCAAACACCAGTAAGCCGGACAATCCGCCCTTGTTGCGTCCCGTAGTTGTTCAAGCCTAGTACCGGGCCCTCAGTCGCGCAGAATGCGTAAATGACTGCGACGCGCCGACTGGCCGGCGGCCGTGCCCACCGGCGGTTCGAGGGCCGATTTTGTGCCGCGCTGCGCCAACGGCGCGGTATCCTCGTCGGGGACGCAGGCCGCCTCCCGCACGGCGTCGACGAGTGCCAGCAGGTCGTCGGGGCCCGGCCCGGCAGGTGTCGACGGCATGGCCAGCCGCAGAACCTCCCAGCCACGCGGAACACTGAGCCGGCCCGCGTGCAGGGAACACAAATCGTAACTGTGCGGCTCCGCAAATGTCGCCAGCGGTCCAAGGACGGCCGTGGAATCGGCATATACGTACGTCAGTGTGGCGATTGCCGATTCTCGGCAGCCGGATCTTGAACACATGCGCATGGTACCCACGGTGTACAAGATTACCCGCCTTTAATAACGTTCGCGCTCAGACGCGCTGACGAGTCGACGACGGCGATTGGCCAGACAGGTGGCCATGAATAGGGAACAGCGCCTTCAAACCGGCACATCCCGACCGGCCGGCTCAGGGTACGGCGGCCTTCAAGGGGACCGGAAAGAGGCCGCCGTTTTCGGTTAAAGTCTGCTCGGAGGCCTAAAGTCGTTGTATGCAGTTCGAGTCCAGCGGCGCCGGCTTCACCGTAGTTTTCGATGCGGTCATGTCCGATGGTACGGTCATTTCCCCTGCAGCCCCGGGCAGCGAACCCACCCCCCGCGGGCGTGCATTCCAAGCGCGCCGCAGGAACCGCCATGATCGCGGCCTGCGCGGCGAGTTGATGCTGCCGGCCCTTCCGGGGTCGCTGACCCGGGCGGAAAAATTCAACGAGCTGCTGATGGACTCGGCGGAACGGCTCAGCGAGCTCTGGGGGGACGCGCTCGACGCGGTCGAATTCGCCGTCGAGGATATTCCAGGTTCCCTCGAGAGTCTGACGGGCACGGGCGAAAGAGTGCCGATGGCGTTCTTCCGGCCCGCCGCCGCGGACACTCCCGCCGTGATCACGATCTACCGCCGGCCCGTCGAACAGCTGGCCGATAACCAGGACGAGCTGCGGGAAATCGTCCATGAAGTGGTCATCGAGCAGGTTGCCGGGCTGCTCAACCTTTCCCCAGATGCCGTCGACCCTGCCTACCGCCGGTTCCGGCGCTACTAGCGCCGGCGCTTCAACCGGCTCAACCGCCTCCCCCCGCTGTCTGCAAAAGTGGCTGTCTGCAAAAGTGGCTGTCTGGATCAGTACCCCAGAACCACCTTGAGGTCCTGCGGCCCGGAGACCCCGCGGGGCACGCCCAGCACCGAAACGGCTGCCTTGTCTTTGCTGCCCAGCACCTGCGCGCCGTAGACAGCATCTCCCGTGGCGGAGAGGATGAAACCTGCCACCGCTTCACCGGCCAGCTGTGCCGGGTCAACAGTAACAGTCGTTCCACCGGCGACGTCGACGGTCTTGACCGCCAGTAGTTTGCCCGCCGCGGTGACCGGCGTCAGGGACACCTTGGCGCGGCCCGCTGGAACGCCAAAGGACAGGGCCGAGACCGGGCCCTGCGGAACCGTGATGAGCTGGCCGTCCCCCAGCTTGGCCCCGGCTGCCGAATAGCCGAAGTCGACGGCGTCTCCGGTCTTGAGACCGCTCACCACACGTGCCGTGGCGGTGAAGGAAATGTCCGAACCGACGTCGAGGGTGTAGGTTCCCGCAGGCAGCCCGGTCAGCGCCAGCTCCGATACGGCCCCGGCCTTGACCGTGAAAACACCACCATTGGGCAGCGGCTGCTGCCCGCCGGAGCCGTAGACCTTGACCTGGACCAGCGCGTCGGCCGTTCCCGGGACGGTGACCTGCAGCGCAGCGGCGGCGTCCGCGTAACCGGATTGTGCGGCCAGCGATGCCGCTAATGCCGGATCCTGGACCGCGACGCCGGTGATCACCTGCCGCGCTGCCGGCACGTTCGCGGGCGCAATGACGTCCACTCCGCCGGCGGTAAGGCCGCGCAGAACGGACTGCTGGACGGTCGCCGCCACGGGACCGCCCGTGCTCTTGAGATGGACCGAAAGGCCACTCTGTCCAGATGCAAGCCCAGCCAGGACCACGGCCCTGTTGGTTCCCGGTGGCACCAGCAGGCCCTTGGCCCCCGGGGCCTGCAGCGGGCCATCATCGCCGTACAGGTCAAGATTCACGGTGGCCGCAGTCTGTGACGAATTCGAGATGTTCAGAACTGCCGTGCGTCCCACGGTCGTGCTGGCGCCCGCAAGCCACAGATCGTTGGACGGCTGCTGGCAGCCGGCCACGGCCAGACCCGCCAGATCACCGTCCGCGGCGGAGTAGGACATCACCGCGCCGACGGCGGCACGTTGGGCGTCCACGGGGTCCGCCCGCAGGACCGAGGCATCACTGACCGCCTGATTTCCAAGCACGACCGCCTTGCGCTGGTCCCCGGCTGCCCCGGTGCTGGGGCTGGCGACGGTGCTGGGGGTGCTGCCGGTGCTGGCAGAACCGGCGTCCGGCGCGCTGGCCAGGGTTGCCAGCGGCGTGCCTCCCGGCAACGGAGCCAGGATGCTGTGGGGCAGGATGCCCCAGGCGGAGCTCAGCACCATCGCGGTCACCGCCGAGCTGGAACTGCTGGACGCCGCGGAAAACTGCGGATCCGTCCCGCCTGTCGAGCCGTCCAGCAGAAGAGCCGGCCCCGGACAATTCGTCACGCTTTGGCCCGCCGGCAGCGCGGCAACCGGGGGTTTCACGGTGGCTGCAGCAGAGATCTGCGGGGTGACCGATCCCGCCGCGACGACGGCTCCGGCTACGACGGCGATGCCGCAGCCGGCGAGAACGGACAGCACGGCGCCGCGCCGGCGCCGCCCGGACCCGAGCCCTTTCGGGTCCTTCCGCGCCGTCTGCACTGCAGGTTTCGCGGCCGTCTTCGCCGCAGGTTTCCCGGCCGCCTTGGGTTCCTCAACCACGGGTTCCTACCTTATGTATCGCTGCGTCGTGTCCGGGTGCTGCTTCCAAGCTGGCCCCGAGAGCGGCGCCCGGATCGGGCGCTTTCGCGCCGACGTCCGGCACCCGTCCAGGACCAGGGCCGGCGCCGGGCGCGGCTACGCGTCGCCGTCGGGCCGGCATCGGTATGGCCATCAGCAACGTCAGCCCGAGCACAATGATCTGCACGAGGTTCCACAGGGTGAACCACGGCTTTTCATAGCGGACCTCAAGCTGGCCGCCGGAGGACGGTAGCGTGAAGGCCTGCGACCAGCCGGAGCCCGTCGCCGTCAGGTTCTCCCCATTCAGCCGGGCGGTCCAGCCGGAATCCGCCCGCTCCGCGAGCACCAGCCGGCGGCCCGCGTCGCCGGCCTCGATCCGCGCATGTACATCCACAACTTCGGAACCCAGATAGGCAACGGTAGCGCCGGCGGCATCAATGATCCGCACCCGCGAACCAACCTCGGGTGTCTGCCCGGCGATGGCACCAGGTGTCACCCGCCAGAGCCATCCGACGTCGGTCGGGCCAACCGTCGCCAGTCCCGGAACGGCTTCAATCTGACTGGCCAACAGTTCCGCGGCGGTGTCGCCGTGTTGCAGGACGACGAACCCCACGCCCAGCTCGGTCAGCTCCGGCCGCGGATCAACACCCGTCCCGGCCACGATGGTCGCGACTGCCTTCCGGACGGACGCTGTGGCTGCGTCATCCCCGCGCACGGTCTCCGAGCCGGGCGAGCCGGTGATGTCCCGGGCGGACGCAATCGTTGAGAGCGAATCCAAAGTGGTTCCGGCGCCCCGCATCAGGGCCGCGCTGACGCTGGCGTCGGCATTGATGCTCAACACCAGGGTCCGGGCGCGCTCGGTGCCGTTCCCGCGGTCCGCCGCGGTAGCCGGCAGGGTCCGCGCGGCACTGGGACGGATCAGCGGGGGGACACCATACGCTGCGGCAAGCGGCGCCGGCTTGGACGTAATATCACTTTGCGGTCCGGCCTCCAGCGCCAGGGACCTATCCGCTGCCTGATCGTTGCTGTGGACAAGATTCTGCGCCACCCACAGTGTGAGGCTGGCCGCGGGGCAAAGCACCAGCAGCACCGATACCAGCACCGCGGTGACACGGTAACGGCGTGTCACCGTGCCGGCCCCCTGATGTGCACGCTGCAGCAGCGCGTCCAGGCCGAGCACCGCCGCGCCCAAGAGGGCAAACGCTCCGACGGAGACACTGGGACCGCTGAAAGGCGTGACCAGGAAGGTGCCGCCGAGGGCGACCGCGATGCCGCCGCTGAGATAGCCGCTGATCAGCCCCAGCACCGCAACGCCCCACAGCGCCCGGACCATGCCGGCATGAAGGGTGCGCAGCAGCAGGGCGGCAACGGCCAACAGCACCACCGGCGCGCCCACCAGCAGCATCGCTGCCAGTGCCCAGGGGAAGCCGCCGGCGGTGAACCAGGGCAGGGCGTTGATGCCGGCGCCGGTCCCGATCTGTACCGGCTGGCCGAGTATTTGTTCCCACAGCGGCGCATTGACATAGGACAGCGGGACCCCCGGATCCGCGAGGATGGCCCGTGGCTGGTCCAGCGTGGAAATGATGAAGGGCACGAACATGGCCGCGCTCGGGAGCAGCGCCCACCAGAGAGTGCGGCCGCGCCGGCCCAGCAGCACCATGGCAAGACCGAGGCCGACGACGGCGGCCACCAGGAGTGACGGCGCGGAGGCCGTGATGACAGCTAGGCCAAGACCGGCTGCGGCGGCCGCCGTCCAGGACGGAACCCGTCCGGTCCCGGGTCGGCCGACCGGAACAGTCACAGTCCGCGAGGTGCGTCCTGCGGAACGGCGGGAATGAACCGGCTGGGGCGTCACCTGCCCGGCTGCCGCCGGTCCGGGGCGTCCCGCGGCTGCGCCAGCGGCGCGGATCAGGCCCAGCAGGACCCAGGGCATCAGTACATGTGCCAGCAGCGCGCCCAGACGCCCCTGGCCGATGGCAACCTGAAGGGCCGGTGCCGAGGCCCAGATGAGAGCTGCGGTGAAACGGGGCCAGCGGTGCCGCGTCAGGGCACCGGTGGCGAACCAGGCGCCCAGCCCGGCCAGCGGCAGCGCCAGAATGAGGAGCCATGCAACGGCGGCAGAGCCATTCCCGAATCCGACTACCGCCAGCAGCCAGAGCACGTAGCCAAAGGGATCCCCGTGTCCGGGCAGACCGGCCCCCACGGCAATCCACCAGGTGGAGGCGTTGTGCCAGATCCCGCCGAGGCCGGTCGAAAGCGGCAGAAGGGCACCGCCGGCAACGGCGCCGGAGCCGATCAGAGGGAACAAACAAACCAGGCCGACGGCGAGCAGTAGTACGGTGGCGGCAATGGCTCCCGCGGCGGCCGGCAGCCGGGTGGCCGTGCTGATGGCGGCAAAATCGTCGGCAGCGTCCCCGCTCGGAACCAGCTGGGAGGATGCGTCGTCCGGGTCGGTCCACGCGACGGGCTCGCCGAACAAATCAAGCAGCGAGCGTCGATGTGAACGGATCTCCCGGCCGCTGGCTTGGAGTCCGCGCATCACCGATCGTGGAAGAACCCGGGTCGTCGCGGCCATGACCCGGCTGCGCCGCACCGTCAGGGGGCGGGCCAGTGCGGCGCAGGTAGCCATGAACTGCCCGGCACCATAGCCGGGCTCCTTCACTACGATCCCGGTCAGCAGGCGGAACACGCCGCCGAACAACGCACCAAGGGCCAAGAACGGGACCTGCCACCAAGCGGCATGCTTGAGGCGCAGGTGGATTTGCGCCTTACGGGCGGCCTTAGGAGTAGCCAAACCGCGGCGTGGGTGGGCGACGTGGAAGACCCTGGCCTGCGGAACCACGACGACGCGGTGGCCGGCCAGCCGGTTTCGCCAGCAGAAATCGATGTCGTCCCCGGTGCCCGGCAGCGCCGGATCAAAACCGTCCAGCTCCTCCCAGACGTCGCGGCGCAGAAGCATGCCAGCGGAGTTGACGGCAAACACATCGCTGCGGCCGTCGTGCTGCCCCTGGTCATGCTCATCGCGGTCAATCAAGGTAATGCGCTCGGCCCCGCGGCTGGCGGACAAACCGACATCCACCAATTTGCGCGGTTCGGCCCAGTCCAGCTGTTTACACCCGGCCACGGTCACCGACGGTGCCCGTTCAACCGCGTGCAGCAGTTCGGCCAGCGCATCCGGGGCGGGTGCAGCGTCATCGTGCAGCAGCCAGAGCCATTCGGAGTCCGGAATGGGACCGGCCTCGGGAAGCGGGGCTAGCTGGTCTGCCGCGGCCCGGACGGCGGAACCGAATCCTCCCCGGTGCGAAGCGTGGGTGATGACCTTTCCCTTGCCGAGGGCGTCCTCAAGGAGGTCCAGCGAGCCATCCCGGGACCCGGTATCGGCTCCGATCACGGTGTCGGCCGGCCGGGTCTGGGCGGCAACCGCCGCCAATGTTCTGGGGAGATATTTTTCACCATCGTGGGCAATAACGATGGCGGTGACTCTTACTGCAGCAGAAATTAGACCGCTCGCTTCCGTAGCCGGCGACGTTCACGCTCGGACAGTCCACCCCAAATGCCAAACCGTTCGTCATTGGACAGCGCATATTCCAGGCACTGGGCGCGGACGTTGCACGCGCCGCAGACTTTTTTGGCGTCTCTGGTCGAGCCGCCCTTTTCGGGGAAGAACGCTTCCGGGTCAGTCTGCGCACACAGCGCGTCGGTCTGCCAGCCGAGTTCACCCTCGTCGCTGAAGTCATCACTTCTGGAGGGAAGCCCGATCCACACCGGCTGGGGAAGTCCCTGCACCGGCTTGACGAGCAGCTCCAGGGGCGGGTCCGTCGGATCCTCGGCCAGATCGTCACCCAACTCCTGCGCTTCGTGATCGGCCAGGAACGCCGTCGCCTGATCCTCGAGGGACTCCCGGGCACTCTGGTGGTACCGCTCGGCAGCCAGCGGATCCGCCGGATCGACGTACCAGTCGCTGGGGACACCAAGCGAGCGATACTGCTCCGCAGCCTGCCCCTGCACGGCGGACTGGCCGCCCAGGACGGTCGCCGCTATAGAACCAGCCGTCGAGCGTTGTGCCGGTGAAGCTGCACTGCGTTCCGCTTGTCCCATGGTCGTCCTCCTGTGTGTCCGCTGCGGTAAAAGAATTGGCCGTTGGCCCGGCTTCCGGTTCGTTGCAACCGCCGGCAACGACGTGGCGTGGTTCTAATTACACCGTTGTAAGACAGGGTGCGTCAAGCGGGAGGCGATCCTATCCACAAACGGCCCGTCGGACGCGCCGCGCCACGCCCGACATCCGGATGGGCTATCCCGGGCGTGGCGGATTGCTTTAATCGCCGCCGCGATGATGCCCGCGAAAGTACACGCTTTTCATGCCGAGCCGCCGGATACGCGCCGGCCGGGAAAGTGGGCAATATCACATCGACGCAGACCGGATTGCAGGCTTTCGGCACTCATTGGCTTTCGGCACTCACTGGCCGCCGGCACTCCGTGCTGGCGGCTCCTGATGGCAGGATGAGTACATGCCGGGAAAAATGTTCACCATATCCGATCTCATGGCCACTCTCCGAAGTGTCGATGCCACCGCGCCCCGGCTGACCTGGTACGGGCCCGACGGCGAAAGGGTGGAACTTTCCGGAAGGGTGCTGGACAACTGGGTGGCCAAGACTGCGAACTTTGCCGTGGACGAGCTGGACGCCGGACCCGGCAGCACGGTCGGCGTGGACATGCCGGCGCACTGGCGCTCGCTCTGCTGGCTGCTGGCAGCCTGGCAGGCAGGGGCCACGGTGGTCTTCACCGCCGGGTCCGGGGCACCGGCGCCGGCTGCCGCGGCAGCCGACGGCACGGACACTGATGAAACGACTACCGATGTCGTGGTTACCGCCGATCCCGGGCTTCCGGCCACCAGCATGGACGGGTCCCTGGTCGTCGCCGTGGCGCTGGGAGCGTTGGACATGCGCTGGCATGGAGACCTGCCGGGCGGTGTCATCGACTATGCTGCCGAGGTGCGCGCACACGGGGACGTTTTTATGCCCTTTGACCAGCCGGCCATGACGGACACCGCCGTCGTACACCGTGCCGTCCAGGGAAACAATAACGGCGACGGCACCGTTACCGGTGGTTCTGCAGCCGCGCCGGACCCTTCCTTGAACACGGCTCCCGTCACTTTCGGCACCCTGATGGACGGCTACGCGGTTCCATTCGGGCAGCCGGAGCGGGTGCTCCTGCGCGCGGACGCAGGGTTGGAACCCACCGTGCGCACAGCACTGGGCATTTGGGCCGCGGGCGGTTCGGTACTGCTGGTGCATCCGTCCGTCCAGATCGAAGACCGGCTGCTCGCATCTGAGCGGGTCACCTCCGGCCGCTGACCCATAAGGCTCAGCCGCGCCTTGACACACTCGGTATCTGCCCCGGGGCCCAGGACCGTCACCCGCGCTCAGTTGCGGGCAGTGGGATCCTGCTGCACTGGCGCCACCAGCTCATGGTCGTTGGCAAACTCGGGGTCCGCGTCCAGTTCCTCGGTGAAGACCCAGAACCGGTACGCAAAGAACCGAAAGATGGTTCCCAGCACCAGGCCGATCACACTGCCGGCAACGAAGTCCGCAAACGGAGTGGTGAACCCGAGCATCCAGTGTGAGACGTAAACGCATGCGCCGGCGATGGCAATGCCGATCCCGTTCATCACGGCGAAAAGCACGATCTCCCGGAGGATGTTGGCACGGCGGCGGTGCCGGAAGGTCCAGTACCTGTTGGCGACCCAGGAAAAAACGGTGGCGACAATGGCGGAGACAATTTTGGCCCGCGTCGGGTGGTCCGACATCGGGCCATGCAGCAGCCAGAGAAAGATGCCCGTGTCAATGACGAACGCTATGCCGCCGACGGCACCAAACTTCGCAACTTCGCGCCAGAACAACCCAAAAAGTCCCTTAGCGCGTGTTACTACCAACTCAAACATGATCCTCCAGGATCGCTGCACTCAATAAGAACGGAATTGCCGGTCCTGTCGGGGCAGCCCGCCCTGCCGGCGCACCTCCCGACCCCCTGCGGCAGCGCGTGCAGGCGGACCGGCCAAAATAACAGCCAACGTAGGATTCTACGGGAAAAGCCTTGATCGTAGCTCCCAATTTCCTGATAATTGCCCTTCTGGGCATGCCGAACCCGGTTTTCCGGGGCCGGTTCGGTAGTCTGTGGACTGTGACTTTTCCTGTAATCGGTGTTGTTGGTGGCGGCCAACTGGCCCGCATGATGGCTCCGGCCGCCGTCGCCCTCGGTTTTGAACTCCATGTTCTGGCCGAAGGGCCGGATGTGTGCGCCGTCGCCGCCGTCGCCCACGCGCCGGTCGGCGACTACGGTGATCTGGACGTGCTGCGCCGCTTTGCCGCGGACGTGGACGTGCTGACCTTTGACCATGAACATGTCCCCTCCGGACACCTTCGCACCCTCATAGCTGAGGGCGTGAACGTTCAGCCCCGGCCCGAGGCGCTCATCCATGCCCAGGACAAACTCGTCATGCGCGCCGCAATCGAACGGCTGGGTCTGCCGAACCCGCGGTGGTCCGCCGTCGCGTCGGTGCCGGACGTGGTTGCATTCGGGGACCTGCATGGCTGGCCAGTGGTGCTCAAAATGCCGCGCGGCGGCTACGACGGTAAGGGCGTGAAGGTGCTCGACGACGCCGGTGCTGCCGCCACCGCCGCGGACTGGTTCACCGCCATGAGCCCCTTGCTGGTGGAAGCGAAGGTCGATTTCAGCCGCGAACTCGCCGCACTGGTGGCCCGCACACCGGACGGGGAGGCGAGGGCGTGGCCGGTCGTGCAGTCCGTGCAGGTGGACGGCGTCTGCGACGAGGTGATCGCGCCCGCGCCGGATCTTCAGCCAGTGGTGGAGGACGCCGCAGAGGAAACCGCGCTGCGGATCGCCACTGAACTTGGCGTGACGGGAGTGATGGCGGTGGAGCTTTTTGAAACTCCCGGCCAGGGCCAGGGTTTCCTGATCAACGAACTGGCCATGCGGCCGCACAACTCCGGGCACTGGACCATGGACGGTTCCGTCACCAGCCAGTTCGAGCAGCACCTGCGTGCCGTGTTGAATCTGCCGCTGGGAGCCACCGGCATTCTGGGCGACGTAGTCGTCATGAAGAACTTCCTTGGCGGCGCTAATACGGATCTGTTCGGCGCGTATCCGGCCGCGCTGGCCGCAGGTCCAGCCGTGAAGGTGCACAGTTACGGCAAGAGCGTGCGGCGGGGACGCAAACTCGGACATGTGAATGTCGTCTCCCGCCCCGGCGAAAGTGTAGCCGCCGTCCGGGCCCAGGCGGCGACGGTCGCTACCATCATCCGGGACGGCGCGGCTTCGGGTCCCACACAGACCTCCGAATCCACACAGACTTCCGATTCCACACAGAAGGGGCTCCGATGAGCCAGCACCTGGACCACACGGCAAGCCCTTCCGATTCCTATTCCGCTGCGGCTGTGCCCATCGTTGGTATCGTCATGGGTTCGGACTCGGACTGGCCCGTGATGGAAGCCGCGGCCGAGGCCTTATCCGAATTCGATATTCCCTTCGAGGCTGACGTTGTCTCAGCACACCGGATGCCCGTCGAAATGATGTCCTATGGACAGTCCGCGCGGGACCGCGGCCTCCGCGTCATCATCGCCGGTGCCGGCGGCGCGGCCCATCTGCCCGGGATGCTGGCCTCCGTGACGACACTGCCCGTCGTCGGCGTTCCGGTGCCATTGAAGACGCTGGACGGACTGGATTCGCTGCTGTCGATCGTGCAGATGCCGGCCGGAGTTCCGGTGGCAACTGTCTCCATCGGCGGAGCACGCAACGCCGGACTGCTGGCGGTCCGGATGCTCTCCTGTGGCACGGATGGAACGGCGATCCGGCTGCAGGGCGAACTGGCCGAGTTTGCCGCGGGGCTCAACCGCACGGCGAATGCGAAAGGACTCTCGCTGCGGGAAAAGGCCGCGCAGGTTTTCCCCGGGCTGGTGGGCGCTCCGCGGCGCGGCGCAGTGGATTAGGCCGCCGCCATGAGTATCAGCAGCCCGAATGTCAGCCGGGTTTCCCGAAAACCGCCGGTGCTGACGAACCCGGTGCGTTACCCACACGGGTCGCCGGCACCGGTGCGCACCAAGCGCGCCTTCATGCTCCTGTTGTTGACGCTGGTGCTGCCCGGCAGTGCACAGCTTGTTGCCGGCAACCGGAAACTTGGGCGGCTGGCGTTGCGCATCACCTTTGGTGTTTGGATCGCGATCATGCTGGCCGCAGTGGTTGCCCTGCTGAACCGAGCCATTCTCTTCAGCGTGGCCACCAACCCCATCAGCTCACTGCTGCTGGTCATCGCGCTGGTAGCGCTCGCCCTGGGCTGGGCCTTCCTGTTCCTGAACACGCTGCGGATCATCCGGCCCGCGCTGCTGGCTCCCGGCATGCGCGGCATTGTCAGCGCGGTGCTGGTGCTGCTCATGGTGTTGACCTCGGGTTCCGTCGGTTATGCCGCGTACCTGATCAATGCCAGCCGGAATGCCATCACCAGCATCTTTTCTGCCGGTCCCGATATGGCACCGGTCAATGGCCGGTACAACTTCCTGCTGATGGGCGGGGACGCCGGTGCGGACCGGGTTGGACGCCGCCCGGACAGCATCATCGTCGTCAGCGTAGACGCCACCAGTGGACAGTCCGTGACCATCAGCATTCCGCGCAACCTGCAGAACGCGCAGTTCCCGGCGGATTCCCCGATGCACGCTGTGTACCCGGACGGTTATAACTGCGGGGACAACTGCATTATCAACTTCCTCTACACGGAGGTCACAGAAAAATACGCAAACCTTTACCCGGGCAGGGCCGATCCGGGCGCCGCGGCCATGATGGATGCCGCCAGCGGCACCCTCGGCCTGAAGATCCAGGGCTATCTGCTCATTGACATGTCCGGCTTTTCCAAACTGATTGACGCCCTGGGCGGGGTCAAGATCAATGCCGCAGGCTGGGTGCCCATCACGGGTGCTGCCCTCGATGATGCGGGCTACAGCCATGCGCCGCCGGAGGGCTGGATCGCCCCCGGCGAACAGACCCTCAACGGCGAGCAGGCACTGTGGTACGCTCGTTCACGTCAGTGGGTGCTTGAATACTCCCGCAGTGAGCGCCAACAATGTATCCAGCAGGCGCTGCTCAAACAAATGGATCCTGCGACGGTACTGGCCAAGTTCGAGTCCATTCTCAACGCCGGAACCCAGGTGATGGAATCGGATATACCGGCCGCCCAATTGGGCAGCTTCGTTGATCTGGCGTTGAAGTCCAAGAAGCACCCCCTCAACCGGTTGACCATCGGGCCCCCCGATTTCGACATCAATTTTTCCACCACTCCGGACTTCGACGTGATCCATGCCCGGGTCAAGGCCCTGATCGCCGGCAACAGCTCCGCCGCCGTCACCACGGCACCGGACGCCGGTGCCGCACCCGCGGCCCCGGCGCCGGGGGCATCGGCGCCGGCCACACGGGCGGCCGCGGCATCTGCCGCCGAATCGCCGGCCGCACAGACGCCGCAGGTATCCGAGCAATACCTGCAGCAGCTCGCCGAGCAGGGCGACGATGCGACGCTGGAATCGCTGCTGGCCAATAACGGCAGCTGCACGCCCGGATAACTACGAGCTCAAGGAGAGTAAATGTACACTTTGACAAACGTGCTGCGCCCATACGCTTGGGGCTCGCCGACCGCAATTGCAACGCTGCTCGGCCGCACGCCCTCCGGTGGTCCGGAAGCCGAGCTGTGGCTGAGTGCGCATCGGGACTCGCCGTCGCTGGCCACCTCGCCGGACGGCGGTATCGGGCCGCTGGATGCGCTCATCTCGGCCGATCCGGACGGCATGCTCGGCTCCCCCTGCCGGAGCACCTTCGGTGACCAATTGCCGTTCCTGGCCAAGATTCTCGCGGCCGCGGAGCCGCTGTCGTTGCAGGTCCACCCGACGCTGCGACAGGCACAGGAGGGCTTTGCCCGCGAGGAGACCGCTGGTGTCCCCCGCGATGCGGCCGACAGGAACTACAAGGATGACAATCACAAAACGGAGCTGATACTCGCCCTGACGGATTTCGAGGCGCTCTGCGGCTTCCGCTCCGCTGTGGCATCCCGGGCGGTCTTTGAACACCTCGCCGCCGTCTTCGATCTGGCCGCGGCGACGTTTCCGCCGGTGCTGCTTAATGTCATCTCGGATCTATCCGGGACAGACGAGCCGGCGGCACTCCGGGCGGCCTTCCATCGTCTTATCACCGGCGGCAGCGACGTTTCCGCAGCCGCTGCCGCCGTCGTCACCGTGCTCCGTTCGGGCGCCCCGATGACGCCGCACCAACGGGAACTTTCTACGGTGGTCAGCCTGAACGGTACCTATCCGGGCGATCCCGGCGTGCTGCTCTCGCTGTTACTCAACCCCGTCTCGCTCAAGCCGGGTGAAGCGATCTACGTGCCCGCCGGGACCGTCCATGTCTATCTGTGCGGGCTTGGTGTGGAGGTGATGGCGTGCTCGGACAATGTGCTCCGCGGCGGCCTCACCCGCAAGCATGTGGACGTTCCGGAGGTGATGAAGACGGTGGAGTTCCGGGCGATTCCGGTGCCGATGAGCCAGGCCGACATCACCGAGCTGGGCCAGGAAATCTGGGCTCCTCCGTTCGGGGAATTCCAGCTGCAGCGGGCCGTCCTCGAACCCGGCGGGTCCCCGGTGCCGCTGGCGCAGAACGGACCGATGCTCGTCATCGCCGTCGAAGGCTCGGCGCTGATGGATTCACCGCGCGGAGACATGCTGCTGGAGCGCGGAGCCAGCGTCTTCGTGCCGGCCCGTGAGAATCCGGTCGTCGCGCATCCGGTCAGCGGCGCCCGCCTGACCGCCGTCCTTTATGCGGTCACTGTGGCCGGTTGTTCCTAGCAGCCCTTTTCCGCAGGCCTGCCAGCGCGGTCGGCGCGGCAGCGACCAGAGCCAGCGTCTTGCGGACCGATGTGCGGGCGAGAGGCAGCGCCCTGGCATAAACCGGATACAGCCGTGAAAGCGGCATATCCCAAGTTCCGGCCAGCATGTCTTCATGATCAGCAAACCCGAATTTGAACTGCGATACACCGTCATTGAGCAGCCCGTTGAAGTCGTATCGACGGACGCCACGCTCTTTCATGGCTGTGATGGCGGTCCACTTCAGCGTGAAATTGGCCCGGAGGTTCTGCCCGGCATCGTTCATTCCGCCGTAGAGCTCAAAGGCCGTGCCGGCGCTGGTGGCGAGCCAAAGGAAAGCCACCACTTCGTCGCCGTCGAAAGCGGCGAAAACCGGCGAGTGCTCCCCCAGATTGTCGAAAATATCCAGGTAGTAGCCGTCCGCGTGGATGCCGAAGCCAGCGCGCTCTGCGGTCATCCGGTACACGGCCAGGCACCCCGGCAGTTCCTCCCGGCTCACTCGGCGGTAGCTCAACGCCTCTCGGCCCGATTTGCGGATGTATTGGCGCGTCTTTTTCGTCATTGCCGCGAGCAGCTCGTCTTCGGAGCGCTGCAGGTCCAGGATCAGCGTCCGACCGATCAGTATCGTGTTCGGGGATCGCCGCCAGCCTTCGGCGGAAAGCGCCTTAGCAGGAGGTGAGTCCAGCTCCCAGTCAGGTTCAATGCTCAGCACCACCGAGCGATGCATCGACTTCACGTAATCGGCGACGGCGTCGAGGACATCAGCACTGCAACCCGCCGCAGCCTGCGGTCCGCGGGCTATATAGGCAAGCGATCGGAACGGAAACGGCAGCCTTCGGAAAAGCAGTTGCGCAGAGCCGACGAGGACACCCGCCGTGTCTTTGACGAGGACCCGGTCCACGGTCCAATTATGTGCCGCCTTCGTCTGCCCCCAGCCCCATAACTGCATCGGGTGGCCCAACGCGGCGTTAATGGCCGCATCCCACTCGGCCCGGTCTGTGCACTGCTCAATGCTCAAGGTCATACAGTCAACCCTATCCGGCTCCCGGGAGACCCTGTGATCGATGGAAGGCGGTACGGCGGGTTTTCGGAGCCGCGGCAGAGTCCCACGTCGCCCGCGTCACCTTCCGCCAGCGCATAGAACGTGCCGCGGGCTGCGGATTGGTTTCCTCATTCCGTCAGGTGCCTTTGATGCGCTAATGCGCGGCCCCAGTGGTGGCGATGTTGCCGCTGACGATGAGCTGGCCCACGACGGTGACAAATCGGTGACTTGTGCCCGAGCGTGCGGAGGTCCATTCTGCTGGTTCCTCGACGAACTGGCTTTGCGTCGCCGGATTTTGTACCGGACGAACCAGGCTTGCTTGCGCCCGTTCTACCTGTTCCAGTCCCAGCAGGTGCTGGTGTGGTGCCGGGTAGGGCGGGTGCGGTGGATTGGTAGGTGTGTCCGGTGGGGGTGGTGATTTGGACGGTATGGCGGGGTCCGGGTCGTGGGATGGAGGACCAGCCGGGCGCTTCCTTGGCGAGGTTGCAGCGTTCGCATGTTCCCTCCCCGTTGATTTCGCTGGTGGCGCCTTTGCGGTTGTGTGGCATGATGTGGTCCGCGTGCCGGATCGGCGCGTCGCAGTAGGGGGTCCGGCAGGTCTGGTCCCTGGTCCGGATGAGGCGCTGCAGTCCCGGCGGGAAGAACCTGGACCTCGCGTCCATGCCGACGAGCTGCCCGGTCCCCGGGGCGGTGAACAGTCTGCGCAGCGACACCCGGATCCCCGGTTCATCCGGCATCGCCGCGTCCGGCATCTCCCCGCCGGAGCTGCCGGCGGATCCACCGGGTTTGGTGGGTCTGTTGGTGGGTCTGTTGGTGTGGGTGCGGCGGGTGAGGTTCCGGGCCCATTGCGCGGGGACGATGCCGTAGCCGGGGAGGTAGGCCGGTTCGCTGTCGCCCTGGAAGAGGGTCCGGTCTGTCATGACGAGTTGGATCTCAACGCCGGTGATCCCGCCGGGGGTACCGGTGACGCGGTGGACGAGGGTGTCGGCCATGATCTGCCCGCGTCCGCGTCCGTCTCCGGACGCGCGCAGGGAATCCGCTTCCCTCGCCAGTGCCGCGTACACGGCCACGCCCTGAGCGACGGGGAGCAGCCCGGTCAGGTACGTCATGGTGTCCGGCGCGGGCCGGCAGCTGACGTGCCGGTCGTTTTCGGCCTTCGCGTTCCGCGCGGTGACGGACTGCGGGTCAAGGGCGTACGCGGCCCGTTTGGCCTCGTTGACGAGCTTGTTGTTCCCCATCCCCGCCAGCGCCCCGGTGTCGGCGGCGAGCCCGGCATCAACGGTGCGCCGGTCATCGGCGCTCAGGCACGCGGTCTCCCGGGCCAGCAGTACCGCCCGCCACTCATTGAGCAGCCCGCTGCTCAGGGCCGTGAGGGTGTGCGGCATCTCGGTCACGAGGATCCGGGCCAGGCCCAGCAGCCGGTTTCCCTGCTGCGGGGATTCCCGCCGCGCCAACGCGATCTGCCCCCCGATGCCCTTGCCCAGCTCCGCGGCCGGGATACCCGCCCCGGCCTGCGCGCGGCGCTGGGACGCGTCGAACGCGGCAGCGGTACGGGCCTGCCCCGCGCAGGCAGCGGATTTGAGGTCCTCCATCACCCGCAGCAACCCGATCCGCTCCCCGTCATCCCCGTCCTCGGGATCCATCCCCGCCAAAACAGTGATCCACCCCGCAATCATCCCAACCCGACCAGCAACAACAGGGCCGGCAGCAACAGGGCCGGCAGTGACGGGGCCGGCAGTGACGGGGCCGGCAGTGACGGGGCCGGCAGTGACGGGGCCGGCAGTGACGGGGCCGGCAGTGACGGGGCCTGCGGCCGGACCGGCGGCAGCCCGGGCGCCCGAGTGGGCAGTGCCGAGGGTCGAAGCCGGGGGTGTGCCGGCCGCGTTGTGTGCGGACCCCGCGGAACCGGAACTCAAGGTATCGAACATGTATACTATAATACGCCTTGTCGGGAGTAAATAGTAGTATCTGGGAGTTTCCTTGTACGAATAACACTGTTGTCCTGTAGTGGCAGGATGGAGCCCTCCGAGGCCCCCGCCGAGTTCGTCTGTAAGGACATGCCGGCGGCTCCGCAGGACAGAATGCCTTCCAGAGGAGCCAAATATACGACCCGATGGCAGCCCATCCGGCTCGCTTTGGGAGCCTCATGACGGATAGGGGCAGCATTCCTCCGGCATGAGCAGGTCCGGACCCGGAGCGGGCGAAGCAGGTCCGGACCCGGAGCGGGCGAAGCAGGTCCGGACCCGGAGCGGGCCAAACGAAGGACGTCCATTCCGGGAGGGGTGACCGACTTCATGTCTCCGGCCGCAGGCGGCCCTAATCGAAAACCGGGACGGAGCGCCGTCGTCGTCAATCCGTGGTTAATCCGCAGACCATGCCTCCGGCCGCCGCGCGGCCGGAGGCGACCTTGGAGTGGGGCCTTAAGCCATGCGGGCGTAGGACTCCCATTTGTGCGACTGGTGCTCGCCGTCGACGAAGCGGATGGTACCGGACTTGGAACGCATCACAATCGACTGCGTCAGGACCTTATTCTTGTCGTAGCGCACTCCGCGGAGCAGGTCCCCATCGGTAATCCCCGTGGCCGCGAAGTAACAGTTGTCGCTGCTGACCAGATCATGCGTGGACAGCACCCGGTCCAGGTCATGGCCGGCATCGATGGCCTTCTGCTTCTCTTCGTCGCTGGTTGGCCACAGTCGTCCCTGGATGACGCCGCCCAGGGTCTTGATGGCGCAGGCTGCGACGATACCCTCCGGGGTACCGCCGATGCCCATCAGCGCGTCGACGCCTGTACCGGAGCGGGCCGCTGCTATGGCACCGGCCACGTCGCCGTCCATGATCATCTTGGTGCGGGCACCCGAATCGCGGATTTCCTGCACCAGCGGCCGGTGACGGTCCCGGTCCAGCACCATCACCGTCAGGGCGTTGACCTTGACACCTTTGGCTTTGGCAATCAGTCTCAGGTTTTCCTTGACCGGCAGCCGGAGATCAACCACTTCCGCCGCTTCCGGCCCGGTGACGAGTTTCTCCATGTAGAACACCGCGGAGGGGTCGAACATGGTGCCGCGCTCGGCCACGGCCAGCACCGCCAGTGCATTGTTGATGCCCAATGCGCACAGCCGGGTGCCGTCGATGGGATCCACGGCAACATCGCATTCGGGGCCGGATCCGTCACCGACCTGCTCGCCGTTATACAACATCGGCGCTTCGTCCTTTTCACCCTCGCCGATCACCACAATCCCGTTGAAATGGACGGTAGAGAGCAGCGAACGCATGGCGTCGACGGCGGCGCCGTCGGCCTTGTTCTTGTCCCCGAAACCGACCCAGTGACCACCGGCAATTGCGGCCGCTTCGGTGACCCGGACCAATTCCAGAGCAAGGTTCCGGTCCGGCTCGTCATCTCCTACAGCCAAGGCCGGGGAAAGGGTCGAATACTGGGCTTCGTCATTGTTTTCGGACACGAGTAACCTCATCCTTGAGTTCTGCTGGCGGTCTTCAGTACGTGGGAAGCGCGGCGGCTCCGCCGGTCGCCCTCCGCCTTCATCATAGTTGGCCTGCTGCCCGGTCCGCCCATCGGATCGAAGCCGGAATTCATAGCGAGTCATCCCGCGAGTCATCCAGAAGGTGTGATCCCGGCACGGATAGGCGATTATAGAAGGGTGACTCAAACACACGACACGGATTCATCGGGGCCCAATCCCCCCTCGGCGGGACCGGATCGAGTCCCCGCCGCGACGCCCGCGGTGCCGCCCGCCGTGGTCAGGCCCGTCATCCCGGCCTCCGCCGCGAAGCGCGCCAATGCATCGGTTATGGGCATGATCCTGGCGCTGCTGGTCACGGTCGCCGTCGTCCTGCCCATCATCCTCCTTAACCCTCATCAGAACGCTTCCGCCTACCGGCCCGGGGTGGATGTTCCGGTGGTTGCCGGGCAAGCCAAGGACGCCGCCGGCTTTGCCCCGGCGGCTGCGGTGCTACCCGAAGGCTGGAGCGCCAATTACGCGCGCTGGAACTCTGCAGGCCCAACCGAGGTGGCCTTCTGGGAGGTCGGTTATGTGTCGGCGGCCCAGCAGTTCATCTCACTGAAGCAGAGCGCGAACGCCAACCCGACCTGGGTGGCCCAAGCCACCGACAACGCGCCCGTGACCGGTGACCGCAGGGTCGGCCCGCAGGACTGGGAACTGCGGGACAAGCCTGGGTCAAATAAGAGCCTGATCCTCAACTACAAAGGAACTACGTTGGTCCTCAGTGGAAGCGCCACATTGGCGGAATTTGATATATTGGCAGCCGCCGCGACCGCCTCCATCGACGCGCAGCAGGCCAGCGGCAGCGCGTCTGCTCCGGCCGCAGGGAGCGCCAAGTGAGCGGCCCCGAGGACGGTGCGGTGCACGCTCCCTCCGCCGACCTGACACCGGCGCAGGCGTGGAAGAAGCTCAGCGAGGGTAATCAGCGCTTTGTTGACGGTTCATCCTCGCACCCGAATCAGGATGCCTCCCACCGGGCCACTCTGGTGAACTCGCAGAATCCGTTTGCGGTAATTTTCGGCTGTTCCGATTCCCGGCTGGCGGCGGAGATCATCTTCGACTTGGGATTGGGCGACGCCTTTGTGGTCCGTACAGCAGGTCATGTGATTGATAACACAGTCCTCGGCTCGCTGGAGTACAGCATTGCCTATCTTCATGTGCCGCTCATCGTGATTCTGGGCCATGACAGTTGTGGCGCCGTGACGGCCACCAAGGGAGCGGTTGAGACCGGGGACATGCCGGTCGGCTTTATCCGGGACCTGGTGGAACGAATCACCCCCTCCGTACTCACCTCGCTTCGCCGGGACAAGCACGATGTCAACGACATGGTGGTTGAGCACGTCAAACAGACGGCCCAGCGCCTGGTGGAGAACTCCCCGATCATCGCTTCGGCCGTGGAGGAGCAGCGGACCGCCGTCGTGGGGCTTGCATACCGGCTGCAGGAGGGCCGCGCTGACCTGGTCTCGAATTTCGGGACGTTGTGATTTCGGGACGTTGTGATTTCGGGACGTTGTGATTTCGGGACGTGGTAGGCACGCGACAGGCGGACGACAGGAGACACCGGAGCCATTTGCCGCTGCGGATCGGGACGGTTCCGCAGCGGCAAATGGCCCGGTTTCGGGCCTGCCTACAGGTGGCGTTATTCTTGGTGTCATGACGCAGACACCGGAGACCCCCGTCCAAGAATCCGATCAGCAGTTCCGCATCGAACACGACACGATGGGCGAGGTCCGGGTTCCGGCCAATGCCCTGTACGGCGCCCAGACGCAGCGTGCCGTTGAGAACTTCCCCATTTCGGGGACCACCTTGGAGCGCGCACACATTCAGGCGCTGGCCCGCGTAAAGAAGGCTGCCGCCACCGCAAACGCAGAATTGGGTGTGCTCGACGGCGAGCTTGCCAGGGCGATCGAAGCAGGGGCCGAAGACGTCATCGCCGGGAAGTACGACGGCGATTTCCCGATTGACATCTTCCAGACCGGCTCCGGCACGTCATCGAACATGAATGCCAACGAGGTCATCGCTTCCCTGGCCAACCGGGTGCTCCAGGAGGCCGGCAGCGACAAGGCCGTTCATCCGAATGACCATGTGAATGCGTCACAGTCCTCCAATGATGTCTTCCCGACTTCAGTACATGTGGCAGCGGCTTCGGCTTTGACGAAGGACCTGATTCCGGCCCTCAAGCACCTGGCCGCGTCGCTGCAGCGCAAGTCGGAGGAATTCGCCACCGTGGTTAAGTCCGGCCGCACCCATCTGATGGACGCCACCCCCGTGACCTTGGGGCAGGAGTTCGGTGGTTACGCCGCACAGGTCCGCTACGGCGTCGAACGCATCAACGCTTCGCTCCCGCGCGTCGCCGAGGTCCCGCTGGGCGGCACCGCGGTGGGCACCGGTATCAACACCCCCAAGGGCTTCTCCGAACGCGTCATCGAACTGCTGGCCCAGGACACCGGCCTGCCGCTGACCGAGGCGCGCGACCATTTCGAGGCGCAGGCGAACCGCGACGGCCTGGTGGAGATGTCCGGCCAGCTGCGCACCATCGCCGTGTCACTGAGCAAGATCAGCAACGACCTGCGCTGGCTGGGATCCGGCCCCAACACCGGGCTCGGCGAAATCTCGCTGCCTGACCTGCAGCCCGGCTCCTCGATCATGCCCGGCAAGGTCAATCCTGTCATCTGCGAGGCGGTATTGCAGGTCTGCGCTCAGGTGGTCGGCAACGACGCCACGGTGGCCTGGTCGGGAACCAACGGCGCCTTCGAACTTAATGTGGGTATCCCCGTGATTGCCGCGAACCTGCTGGAGTCCATCCGGCTGCTGGCCAATTCCACCCGCGTCATGGCGGACAAGATGATCGACGGCATTGAGGCGAATGTGGAGCGCGCCCGCTTCCTGGCCGAGGCTTCCCCATCCATCGTCACCCCGCTGAACAAGTTCATCGGATACGAAAGCGCCGCCAAGATTGCCAAGCACGCCATAAAGGAAGGGCTGACCATCCGCGAGGCGGTCGTGGCCCTGGGCTTCGTGGAGCGCGGGGAACTGACGGAAGAACAGCTGGACACCTCCCTGGATGTGCTGTCCATGACGCGGCCGCCGCAGTAGCCGTATCCGCGGCAGGAATTTGCCGCACCAGCGACCGCGCTTCACTAATGACGGCGCTGGTCATGGTGCTGACCGGAGGTCCAACGGACTTGATGGACGACGGCGGACACGGGCTTAAGGAGGCCGCGAACCGTTAGCGCGAGAAGTACGTCTCACCGGCGAAATCGAGGGCCCACTGCAGCCGCTGCAGATGTGCCTCCCCCAGCGGCGGCAGTTCATCGAGGCCGAACCAGCCGACCGCCGTCGACTCGTCGTCATTCACCCGTGCTGCACCGGACACCGCACGGGCCCGGAACACCAGATTCATGAACTGGCAGCGGTCCTTGTTGACGAATTCCACGGGAGGCTGGCTGTGCACCGCGACCAGACTCTCGATCAGCACCACAACGCCGGTCTCCTCCAGCACCTCACGGGCACCGCCCACCGCGGGTTCCTCACCCGGGTCCAGGATCCCGGTGATCAGAGTCCACTGCGCCGTGTCGGCGCGCTGGCCCAGCAGCACCCTGCCGCCGTCGTCGAACGCCGCCACCGTCACACCGGGCAGCCACAGCAGATCATGGCCAATCTTTTCTCGCAGGGCCAAAATGAATCCGGGGGTAGGCATACCCCACCTTAACCGGCGGGGACAAGCATGACGGCGAGGGCGCCTGCCAGCATAAACGGACCAAAGGGTATCTGCGTCTTCGGGCCACCCAGCCGCGTGACGATCAGCACGATGCCGCACAGGCCTCCAAGCAGGAACCCCGTCATCGTGCCGAACAGCACCTGCGGCCAGCCGAGGTAGCCCAGATACAGTCCCAGCAGGGCAGCCAGTTTTACGTCTCCCAGTCCCATTCCGGCAGGGTAAATCAGCCGCAGCAGTAGATAAAAGGCCCCCAGCACCATCGCCCCAAGCAGCGTCCGGACCGCGGTACGGAAATCGCCGGCGGCAAAACCAGCCGCCAGCAGAAGCACCATTGCCGCCCCGAAGGACGGAAAGACAATCCGGTCCGGCAGCCGGTGACTGCGGATGTCAATCACGGTCAGCCGCACGGCCGCCAACACCAGTCCGGCGCAGGCCAGCAGCACCAACCAGGCCGCCACTGGATGGTCCGTCCAAAGCCCGGTCAGGCGTGTGATCATAGCTGGATATTACTGGACGGTGCCCTGCGCGCCCAGACCCGGGAAAGCTGTGGACATGACTGAGTAAACTGTGGATATGACTGGGCCCGTGGAGCAATTCAGAGACTTGTGCAGGTCATCACCGTGGAAATGGCAGAGCCTGCGCTTTGAACTGCGTTTCCGGCAGGCGCCCGGGGCCTTCGACGCCATGGACGCCGCGGGCGACCCAGCCGAGCCAGGTGAGCCAGGTGCCCCAGCCAATTCAGACGAATCAGCCAGCCAAGACGCCGCAGACGGCGCAGAAGGCCCGGGCAGCACGGACGAAACCGGTGCCGTCCAGGAACCCGATGCGACGGTCAACTGCTGGCTCCGCCGTCCGCATGCACTTCGCGTGGAGACCCCGGATGGCACGCTGCTGCACAGCACCACGGGGATCAACGATTCCAAGGACGGCCTGTTCATCAGCGGCCGCCGGAAGCCTTGGCTGTTGCCGGCCCATCTGGTCACACCGGTGTACGACGACGGCGGCCTGGTCCGCCGCCGTCCGGAAGCCGCCTACGGTGAGCCCCGGTTCGGCGACGGCCGGTTCCCCGCACTGCTGGACCCGGTGGAGCTCGCCGGCGATGCCCCGGTTCCGCTGGATTTCCCCTTTGCCAACGTGACCGAACCGGGTCCCATTGCCCTCGTGGATCATGAGGGCCGGCCGGCGCTGGAGAGCATCCTGACGCCGAACCCGTCGTACCGGCCGGTGGTGGCGGAGCATCCGTTGCTGTATCCCGGACGAACCGCGGTTCGCATCGACGCCGGCACCGGAGTCTGCGTCGCCAGTCAGTCGTTGGATGGTCCCACCACGGGGGCCGGGCACTGGCTGAAAATTCTGGGCGTGGACGAGTACATGCTGGACGATCTCTTCGTGGAGGTCAGCATGGGGCTCACCGATGTCCGCAGTCACATCAGCTGGGACGTCGGGCCAAGCGCCTGAACAGTCCTGCCGCCCGCCCCAAAACCTCTGCGCCCCTTGCCCCAAAAACACTACACGCTGCCCCAAAAAACACCACACGCTTACAGGCCAGTGGGTACATCTGCCCCCGAAAGCTCCCGTCCACAGGGCAGATGTCCCCACTCGGCGGGTCAGATGTCCGTGCCTTCGAGCAGTTCCGTGACGAGTGCGGCGATCGGTGATCGCTCAGACCGGGTCAGCGTGACATGACCGAACAGCGGATGGCCCTTGAGGATCTCGACGACGGCGGCAATCCCGTCATAACGTCCCACCCGGAGGTTGTCGCGTTGGGCGACATCATGCGTCAGCACGATTTTGGAGTTCTGCCCAATTCTGCTCATCACCGTCAGCAGCACGTTCTTCTCCAGCGACTGGGCCTCATCCACGATCACGAAAGAGTCGTGCAGGGACCGTCCGCGGATGTGCGTCAGCGGCAGCACCTCGAGCATGCCGCGGTCCATCACCTCTTCGACCACCTCCTGTGAAACCAGCGCGCCGAGGGTGTCGAAGACCGCCTGCGCCCAGGGGTTCATCTTCTCGCTCTCCGATCCGGGCAGGTAGCCGAGCTCCTGACCGCCGACGGCGTACAGTGGGCGGAACACCAACACCTTGCGGTGCTCGCGGCGTTCCAGCACAGCCTCAAGTCCCGCGCACAGGGCCAGCGCCGACTTCCCGGTCCCGGCCCGGCCGCCGAGCGAAACAATGCCGACCTCCGGATCCATCAGCAGGTCGATGGCCAACCGCTGCTCCGCCGAGCGGCCGTGCAGCCCAAAGACGTCCCTGTCACCCTTGACCAACCGGACCTGTTTGTCCGCACCGACCCGGCCCAGTGCCGAGCCGCGGTTCGAGAGCAGCACCAGCCCCGTATTGGCAGGCATTTCCGCGGCCGCGGGGATGAACACCGGCTCATGGTTGTACAACGCGCCGACCTCGTCATCGCGGACGTCCAGTTCGGCCACCCCGGTCCAGCCCGAATCCTTGACCAGTTCGTTGCGGTATTCGTCCGCCTGCAGCCCCATCGCCGAGGCTTTCACCCGCATCGGCAGGTCCTTGGACACCACGGTCACGTTGCGGCCCTCATTGGCCAGGTTTTTGGCCACGGCCAGGATTCGGCTGTCATTGTCCCCATTGCGGAATCCGGCCGGCAAAACGTCGGAGGAAATGTGGTTCAGTTCCACCCGCAATGATCCGCCCTCTTCCCCGAGTGGGATCACCTGATCCAGGCCGCCGTGCTTTATCCGCAGCTCATCGAGCAGCCGCAGCGCCTTGCGGGCAAAATACCCCAGTTCGGGGTCGTGGCGTTTCTTTTCCAATTCGCTGATGACCACGATGGGCAGGATGACTTCATGCTCGGCAAAGCGGAGTATCGCGTGCGGGTCGGAAAGCAGCACCGAAGTGTCCACCACAAAGCTGTGCTCCGCCGTCGTCTGTTCAACCTGGGCTCGTTCAGAAATAGCCACATCGACTCCAGTCCCGGGCGCACGCACCCGGATTTACTAGGGGTGAGGCGGGCGGCCCGGTAGGCCGCACGCGGCCCCGCGATGTATTCCGCGCAAAAACGCGCTTCATAGCCGGCCTCCCGATCGTCAGGCATTGGGCCCTCCGATAGCACCTAAACTACGCCTAATTCTGGATTTTGCGCGTTCCGGCCACGCGGTGTGTCGATGAACAGCGGGTGAACGACTGCCGTCCGCTGTGGACAGCCCGGAATGCCGTTACTCGTGAACCGGAACCCTGCGAGATATCAACGTTGCGGTCAGTATTCCGGCAACCGCCAACCACAGCGCGTCCAGGCTTAGCGCATGGTAGGCCAGACCGCCCATAATGGAGCCGCAGGTCAGTGCAAACCACAGCAGAAAGTACCGCAGCCAACCGAGCCTTTCGCCACCAGCCAGCGCCCCCGCAATCCGCTGCCCCATCTTCACCAACGTTCCGGTCATATAGGTCAGTCCGATGCTCACCTCCCCGTCACGTTCAAAGACGACGTTCTCCGCGCCCATGGCAAACGCCATCATCGGAGGAACCAGGGACACCCAGAAGCCAGCATCGAACAACACGGCCGCGGCTGCCAGCATCGCTGCGATGCACAGCAGAACCACGATGCGCTTGTGCACCGGTACCGTCCGGCGCAGCAGCGAACCGGCAATGACACCTGTCAAAAATGCTGCCACCAGACCCATCGCCAGGGCTACACCCAGCCAAGATCCGTCGGCCAGAAGGGCACCGGCCCGGGTGGAGTTGCCGCTCATAAAGGAAACAAAGTAGCCACCCAAATGTATAAAGCCGATGGCGTCAACAAAACCGGCGACCGCCGAAAGCCCGACGGCGAGGACTATTTCCGTCCGGTGGTGCCGGTGCATCGGATTTTTTCGATCCGTTCAGGCGCCGAAGCGGCGCTGCCGGCCGGCGTAGTCCCGCAGTGCGCGCAGGAAATCAATCTTCCGGAAGGCCGGCCACAGCGCCTCACAGAAATAAAACTCGCTGTACGCGCTCTGCCACATCAGGAAACCGGAAAGCCGCTGTTCACCGGAAGTGCGGATCACCAGATCCGGATCGGGCTGGCCGCGGGTGTAAAGGTACTTGGAGATGTCGTCCACGTCGAGTTCGTCGGCGAGCTTGCCGATGTCATGGCCCTTGGCCACGGCGTCGTGCAGCAGCTCACGCACGGCGTCCACGATCTCGCGCCGGCCACCGTAGCCGATGGCCACGTTGACGTGAATGCCCTCCTGCTCGGGACGCCGGGCAGCGAGCGTGGACAGCCGGTCCGAGAGGTAATCCGGCAGCAGTTCCGGCGCTCCCATCGCGTGGACGCTGATCTTGCTGTCCGCATCCAGAATGTCCAGGGTGTTCGCAATGATGCCCATCAGCTCATCGAGCTCATCGGGCGAACGGCTCATGTTGTCCGTCGAGAGCATGTACAGCGTCACCACCTTGACGCCCAGTTCCTGGCACCAGCCGAGGAACTCGAGGATCTTATCCGCCCCGGCCTGGTGTCCCTGGCGGGTAGGTGCGTTGAATTGCCTGGCCCAGCGCCGGTTTCCATCGACCATGACGCCGATGTGGTTGGGGATCCTGTCCAGTTTCAGCGCCCGGGTCAGCCGGCGCTCGTAGAAGTCGTAAACCAGTCCGGGCAGCCTCCTGGGCGACAAGTACGGCTGCAAAGATTGTCACCTGGCTTCCACTGCTGGGCCCTAGCGGCCGCGCTGATATGCACCCCCTACGTTACCCCGCGGTGCGGCCCTGTGGGCACCGCGGCGGCCCTGCCCGGGCCCGGCATCCGGGCGCCGCACAGGGACTGCCCGCGCGGGGAGACGGCATGCTCAGTTAGAATCCGGATATGAATGGCACGGCGTCTTCTCCCTCCCCGGCCTCCGGGAATCCGCAGCAATCCGCACGTTTTCCGACCCAGCCGGCGCACCGCGCCGGCGCTGCGGCCGGGTCGGACGGGTCGGCTGGTGGTGGGTTGGCAAACGGGGCGCCGGACGGCGGGTACGGTCCGCTCGGTGCCGCCGCGGAGAAGCTGGCGGATGCCATGGAGATCAAACCCAGCTGGCGGGGCTGGATCCACGCCGGCGCGACACCGGTGGCCATTATGGCCGGCATAGTGCTGGCCAGCATCGCCACGTCGCCGCTGGCCAGAATCACCTCCGCCGTGTACGCCATTACCGGAATCCTTCTTTTTGGCACGAGTGCGCTATATCACCGCGGGAACTGGCAGCCGAGCACCAAGGCCGTGTTAAAACGACTGGACCACACCAACATCATGCTGGTGATCGCCGGCTCGTACACTCCGCTCTCGGCACTGCTGCTGCCGGAGTCGAAGGCCACCTTGCTGCTGTGGGTGATCTGGACCGGGGCCATCGCCGGAGTGCTCTTTCGGGTGCTGTGGGTGGGTGCGCCGCGCTGGCTCTATGTGCCGATTTATGTGGTGTTGGGGATGGCGGCGGTCTTTTTCATGCCGGATTTCTTCGCCGCCAATGTCCCGGCAAGCGTGCTGATTTGTCTGGGTGGAGCGTTCTACATCGCCGGGGCGGTGGTGTATGGCATCAAAAAACCCAACTTCAGCCCGCAGCATTTCGGCTTCCACGAACTTTTCCATGCCTTCACTGTGGTGGGATTTGCTGCCCAGTTTGTGGCCATCATGATCGCCGTCCTGCGCTGACAGCTGATCGCTGCCGGCTGCCGGCTGCTGTGGGATGCCACCGGCGGCGGTTCGAGGGCGCTCTGCAGACTACGCGCTCTGCAGACTACGGGTTCAGGGCCCGGCGCAGCTCGTCGGCCGTTGCCACGGGTTGCAGGCACACCATCATCCGGCAGACGTAGGCCAGCGCCGACCCCCCGCTCCCCCGTCCGGACAGCAGCGGTACCGAAGTCGCTTCGCCGCTGCCACCGCTGGTGCCGCTCCCAACGGCGATGATCAGTCCCGGCGAAGGGTCCAGTGCCGCCACGCGCAGCAACTGCGCCCGGGCCGGCGTGTCCGGGCCGACGACGGCGACTTCCAGCGGGCCGGCCAGCATAGCCTGCGCGGTGGCCAACGCGCAGCCCGCTGCCCGTGGGGCCTTGACCGCCACCGTCGGCAGCCATCCCAGCAGGCCTTCCGCCAGGGCGCGGTGCCCGGTGGATCCGCTGTAGCCGGCATAGCTGAGCAGGGCAGCGGCGAAAGCTGACGTCCCGCTGGGGGTGGCGTTATCGAACGGATCCGCCGAGGACACCCGTCCGGCGGCATTAAAAACCTGCTCCGATTCCGTCGCGGAATCCGCCACCGCGCCGTCCCGGACAAAGCGCCGCTCGGCCGCCAGCAGCAGCTTTTCCGCCAGGACGTACCAGCGTTCGTTTCCGCTGGCCGCGTAGAGCGCCAGCAGCCCGTCGGCGCAGAACGCATAATCCTCCAGCAGTCCGCCGATGCCCCGCGCTGCAGCGGCGTGGGAGACGCGGATCAATACCGCACCGTCCCAGTGCACCGTCTCCAAGTAGTCCGCGGCGGCCGCCGCAGCCTGCAGATAGGTGGGTTCGTCCAGCAACAACCCGGCATCCGCAAGTGCCGCGATGGCCAGCCCGTTCCAGCCCGCCACCACCTTGTCGTCGCGCTGCGGCTGGACCCGTCCGGAGCGCTGCCGCAGCAGTTCGGGGCTTACCCGTTCCCAGATCCGGCGGTCCGCCGGGGCCAGCGGGCCAGCGGGGTGCAGCGGGGATCCGGGGTGCAGCGGGGATCCGTCCGGTGCGCGGTCCCGACCCGCCGAATTCCCGGCCGCCCGGACGCGGCCGGTGACATTCATCATCCGCGTGAGCCGCGGCCCGTCGTCCGGATATCCGGCTGCCGCGGCCCCGGCACTGAGTTGCTCAGCCGTCCACAGATAGGTCGCGCCCTCCCGGTGCACGCCGTCGATCACGGTATCGGCGTCCAGGGAGGAGGCAAACCCGCCGCCGTCCACCCGCAGCGCGGCCAGCAGCCAGCCGGCCGTCATCCGGACCACGCGCTCGGCATCGGCGCGGGGGAAGTCCGACCCGTCGGGCAGCCGGAGCCAGTGCGCACAGACCCGCAGCAGCGCGGCATTATCGTAGAGCATTTTCTCGAAGTGCGGCAGGGACCAGTCGGCGGTCACCGAATACCGCGCAAAGCCGCCGGCCAGCTGGTCGAACAGCGCCGAACCGGACATCGCCGTCAACGTCCGGGATGCCATCGACCGTGCTTCGGCGGCGGCGGGACCGCCAGCGGCGGCGTGACGGAGCAAAAATTCCAGGACCGACGACGGCGGGAACTTGGGGGCGGTGCCGAAGCCACCCGCGGCGCGGTCCTCGGAGGCAGCCAGCGCTCGCACCGCCGCGGTCAGGATGTCCGCCCCGGGCGGTTCTGCGGGCAGGCCGAGGCCCGCGATGTGGTTCAGCGGACTGTGGGCCAGCCCCGCTGCCAGCTGCGCGGCGCTGTGCTCGACATCACCGCGGCGCTGCTGCCAGGCCTCGGTCACTGCCTCAAGGACCTGGCGGAAGGATGGCCGGCCTGCGACGGGCCGCGGACCGAAGTACGTGCCGGCATGGAAGGCAAGCCCGTCAGGTGTCAGGAAGACGCTCATCGGCCAGCCGCCCTCGCCGCTGATCGCCTGGGTCGCGGCCATGTAGACCGCGTCCACGTCAGGACGTTCTTCACGGTCCACCTTCACCGGCACAAAATGCGCGTTCAGGTACTCCGCGCTGACGTCGTCCTCGAATGATTCGTGGGCCATAACGTGGCACCAATGACAGGCCGCGTAGCCGATGGAGAGAAACACGGGAACATCCCTGTCCCGGGACTGCGCAAACGCCGCGTCGCCGAAGGGCTGCCAGTGCACCGGATTACCGGCATGCTGGCGCAGGTACGCGGACGGCTCAGCCGCCAGCGCATTGGACCCGCTCGGGTCAGCTCCGCTCGTGGGGTCCATCAGCCGGTCCATCGTCCTGTTTCCCGGATCCCAGGAAGTCCCCATCGGGGCCGTGCTTGCCGCCCGCGTACTTCTGACCCGAGGCGGGCCGCCCGGGCCGCCCGCCGCCGTCGTCCGCCCGCAACAGTCCGCCTGCCCCCGGATCTTTGTCACCTTGACCACCGTCGCCCTCCGCAGCGAGGGCATCTTCCTCGACCTGGGCGCGGTAGCGGACCCGACGGATCCGCTTGACCATGTCCCGGATGAGGAAAAACATGATGCCCACCACGCCGAAGGTGAAGAGGAACCCGAGGAAACCCGGGCTGACCTGATCCGGATCCAGCCCCGGCCGGATGGTCGGGGAATCGCTGGGCGGCGTGGTGGCCAGCAGCAAAATCAAATTAGGCAAAGTCAAACTTTCTCTGGTCCCCATGGCGCTCTTCCGGCGGCCGGCATGTCACCGCCGTGCCCCTATCTATCGTAGGCCAGCAAACAGGTCGTGCTCCGGCAGGGAAGTGTCCACCCGGCTCTCGATCAGCGAATAATCCTCCCAAGGCCAGATTTTTCGTTGCATATCCGCCGAGACGGCGAAGAAGAAACCCTCCGGATCCACCTGCGTGGCGTGCGCGCGCAGAGCAGATTCACGGGCTTCGAAGAAGTCGCCGCAGTCCACCTGACTGGTGGCCGGATGCCGCCCCACCGGCGGCTTGTGCCCCTCCGCATCCGCTTCCATCCAGGCCGCGATCCGCTCAGCGTAGGGCGACTGGATCCCTGCCTCTTCCAGGGCAAAATGCAGCGCCCGGAAACGCGCCGGGTTGAACGCGAGGTCGTAATACAGCTTGGCGGGCTGCCAGGGAGCTCCGGTGCCCGGGTAGCGGTCCGGGTCGGCTGCGGCGTGGAACGCTTCCACGGTCACCCGGTGTGCCATGATGTGGTCCGGGTGCGGGTATCCGCCGTTTTCGTCGTAGCTGATCACCACCTGCGGTCTGAATCGGCGGATCAGCCGCACCAGCGGGGCCGCAGCCCGTTCCAACGGCTGGCGGGCAAAGCAACCGAACGGCAGTTCCGGCAGCGGCTCCCCCTCCGGCAGCCCGGAATCGACAAATCCCAGCCACTGGTGCCGGATGCCCAGCGCCGCGGCGGCCGCGGCCATTTCGATCCGGCGGGCGCCTGCCATGTCCCGAGCGGAGTGTGGGTCCTGTGCCATTGCGGGGTTCTGGATGCCGCCGCGCTCACCCCCAGTGCAGGTGGCCACCACCACGTCAACGCCCTGGGCCACATAGCTGGCCATCATCGCGGCGCCCTTGCTCGCCTCGTCGTCCGGGTGCGCATGTACTGCCAGCAGACGCAGGCCTGCGCCGGGGCGCTCATCCACTGCGGTCATTGAAATACCTCCGGGTGATCGGAACTCATCTAAGCGGAACTCGCAGCGAGCCCCTGGTGAACTGTCCAGCTGGACAAGCGCCGCCGAAACGCCGTGCCCGCAAACGCCGTGTCCGTGAACGCCCACCTGGGAACGCGTGCATAAAGACTCTCCATAAGAACGATAAACTGAAACGGCCCGGACCACCGTGTCCGTAACCCTGATCACCGCGCTGGATTCATCCAGCACAGAAGAAACCGTGTGGACCCAGTGAGCGTTTCTGATTCATCGGCAGCTACCAGCGTAGCCACTCGTTATGGCACGCCCAAGCGCGTGGTGCCGCGGCGGCAGAAAATACTCCTCACGACCGTTGTCGCCGTCCTGGCACTGGTCTTTGTCTCCTGGCTGGCCTTGGGCCGCGGCGAGGCGCCGGTGACCAGCAAAGACATCGGATTCTCCGTACAGGACGGCACGATGACCCAGGTGGATTTCCAGGTGGTCAAGAACTCCGGCGACACGGCGCAGTGTGCCGTGAAGGCGCTCGGCTCCAGCTTCGCCATCGTTGGTTGGGACGTCGTTACGGTCGGCCCCAACGCTGCGGACTCGGGCACAGACCAAGGACGGACGACCGCGCAGCGCGCTTCCGTACGGACCGAGTCGCCCGCCGTGTCCGGCGTGGTGGACAGCTGCTGGATCGTCACCGCAAAGTAACCAGTGGGGGTAGCCGTCGGGGTGCACATCGGGTAGGCATTAGGGTGGAATGGGCGGCGCAAAGCGCAGTACCGCCGTCGGTATCTTGGGATTATCGCGCTTGTTGCCTACACTGGATGCATACCTTGCCCCGCTTGAACGGCTACCGTGGTGTCCCTCGGCACTTCCGGTGGCGTCCGTCAGCGGGGTCTTTTGCTTCTCAGTACCCAAGGAGAACCCTGTGTCTACCCCTAACAGCGCACCCGCAGCCTGGCTCACCCAGGAAGCCTTTAATCGCCTTCAGGCTGAGCTTACGGAACTGTCCGGTCCCGGCCGTGTTGAAGTGGTCAAGAAGATCGAGCAGGCCCGCTCGGAGGGCGACCTCAAGGAAAACGGCGGTTACCACGCGGCCAAGGAAGAGCAGGGCAAGATCGAGGCCCGCATCCGCCAGCTGACCGAGCTGCTCCGCGACGCCCATGTGGGCGAGGCTCCGGCCGACGACGGCATTGTGGAGCCGGGCATGCTGGTGGTGGCGAAGATTGCCGGCGACAAGACCACGTTCCTGTTGGGCAGCCGCGAGGTGGCCGGGGATACCGACCTGGACGTCTTCAGCGAGCGGTCGCCGCTGGGAGCCGCCATCCAGGGACATATAGCCGGCGACTCGCTCAGCTACACGGCCCCCAACGGCAGGGAAATTCAGGTGGAGGTCATCTCCGCCAAGCCTTTCACGGGCTGATTTCCCGGCGGTCTGGTGGTTCCGCCGTCGAGCGGGGAGGTATGCCCTTGGAGCGGCCCTTCAGGTGGCATACCTTCCCGCTCGTCGCGTGTTCGGCGGCGGACGGTGTCTTCGGCGGCGGACGGCGTCGAGGTGCGGCGGCGTCAGTGGACGACGATGGGCTGAAACCCTTCGGTGCGCAGCGCCGTGAGAACCTGTTCACAGTGCACATGGCCCTTGGTCTCCAGATTGACCGTGATGGAGACGTCACCCATGCTGATGGATCCACCCACGCGGGTGTGGTCGACGCCGGTTACGTTGGCGTCGTTCTCGGCAATGATCCGCGAAATGGTGGCCAGCGACCCCGGGCGGTCATCGAGCATCATCCGGACGGTCATGAACCGGCCAGCCGCGGCAAGACCCCGCTGGATCACCTTGAGCATCAGCATAGGATCGATATTGCCGCCCGTGAGAATCACCGCGGTGGTGCCCGGATTCTCAATCTTGCCCTCCATCAGCGCGGCCACACCCACGGCGCCGGCCGGTTCCACCACCATTTTGGAGCGTTCCAGCAGGAAGATCAGGGCCCTCGCCAGCGCGTCTTCGCTGACGGTGACCACGTCGTCGACCAGCTCACGGATGATCGAGAATGGCAGCTGCCCCGGCCGGCCTACGGCAATTCCGTCCGCCATGGTGGATACCTTTTTCAGCGGCACCAGGGCGTCCGCAGCCAGCGACGGCGGATACGCCGCCGCGTTCTCCGCCTGAACCCCGATGATCCGGATGTCCCGTCCCAGCTCCTGCGCCTTGGATTTAATGGCGACGGCGACGCCTGCCAGCAGTCCCCCGCCGCCGACCCCCATGATCACGGTGTCCACGTTGGGGATCTGTTCCAGGATTTCCAGACCGATGGTCCCCTGCCCGGCAACAACGTCGACGTTGTCGAACGGGTGGACGAACACAGCTCCGGTTTCATCCGCGTAACGCTGAGCCTCGGCCAGCGATTCGTCCACGTTGTGGCCGTGCAGCACCACCTCGGCGCCGTGCCCGCGGGTGGCCGCCAGCTTGGGCAGCGCAACTCCGAGCGGCATATAGATCCGCGCCTTGATCCCAAGCGCCTTCGCCGCCACGGCAACACCTTGGGCATGGTTTCCGGCCGATGCCGCCACCACGCCCCGAGCCTTTTCCGCGGCGGTCAGTTTAGCCATCCGCACGTAGGCCCCACGCACCTTGAAAGAACCGGCCCGTTGGAGGTTTTCACACTTAAAGAAGACCTCGGAACCGGTCTGCCGGCCCAGCGCGCGCGAACTTTCAATGGGAGTGAGAGCAATAATATCCGCCACTAAACGCTGCGCGTCCTCGATGTCGGCCAGGGTGACGGGAAGGTCGCTGAGTGCGTTCACTGATTGTTCTCTCTCGTGCTGGAAGGGGTCTCGTCCGTTGACTGGGCTCGGGTGGCAGCGCCGCGGCGGCGGGCGCGCACGCCGCGGATATCCCGAAGGGCTGTGGGCATCGGGGGCCCGCTGCCGGTGTCGGTGAGTGCCCCCGGGTTTCCGCTGCCGGGCGGTCCCGATTCGTGTTCCCAGCCGCGGACAGCAATATAGCGGACGGCGGAATTGCATACGGCCAGCAGCGGCACCGCGAAGAGCGCCCCGGGTATGCCCGCCAGCCCGGCGCCGGCGGCCACGGTCAGGATCACCGCGACCGGATGCAGCGAAACGGCCTTGCCCATGACAAGCGGCTGCAGCAAATGGCTCTCCGCCTGCTGGACCAGCAGCACAATGCCCAGCATGATCAGGGCATTGACCCAGCCGTTGGCCACCAGCGCCAGCAGGACGGCCACAATGCCGGTGACCAGGGCGCCGATCACCGGAATAAACGAGCCGAACAGGACCAGGACACCCAATGGCAGCGCCAGCGGCACACCGATGATGGCCGCTCCGGCACCGATGCCCACGGCATCAATCAGTGCAACCAGGACCTGGATCCGCACGTAGCTGACCATGGAGCCCCAGCCGCGGCGGCCGGCTCCATCGGTGGCCTGTCGTGCGCGTTGTGGCAACAACGTCACCAGGAACAACCAGATGCGTTCGCCCTCGAGCAGGAAGAAGACCAGGACGAAAAGCGCCAGCAGCAGCCCGGCAGCGAAATGCCCCGCCGAACTCCCGACGGAAAGGGCGCCGCTGAGGATGCTGCTGCTGTTGTTCTGCAGCGCGTTCAGCCCCTCGCCGATGTACTTGTCCATGTCCGCAGCAGAGACCTGGAGCGGCCCGCTGGAGAGCCATTGCTGGACTTGTTTGATGCCTTCACCGGCTTGGCCGCGCAAAGCGGAGAATCCGGCAACCATTTGCCGTCCCACCAGCGTCAGCGCACCGGTAATCACCACGATGGCTCCGACCACCGTGACGGCGACGGCGAGGCCCTTGGGTAACCGGTGCCTGCGCAGGAATGCGACAATCGGACTTATCAGCGCCGCCAGCAGCGCCGCCACCATAATGGGAATGACCAGCAGTGTAATGAAACTGAGGAGCCACAGGATAGCTCCGCTCACCAGCAGGATCAGGCCCAGGCGCCAAGCCCAGGCGGCCGCGATGCGCACCCCGTAGGGCACATCCTGGTCAACAGGACTGCTGGACGGATCATTGCTCTTGGTCGGTGGCGACATGGGTTAATAATTCCCCACCGCCGAGGAATACCGAAACCGTGTCCAGCGCCGGCCCGGTCCAAACCGTTGTTCAGCCCAGATCGGCGCTGATTCCCCACCGCATGGTGAACGCTTCCCCGGGCTCGAGCCAGCCCAACCCCTGCCCTGAATTGAAGGCATCCCCCGGCCCGGTCATCGGCTCAAGGGCCACGGCCCGGCGTCGCCCGGGTACGCGGTCGGTGACGAACAGCTGCACATAGGGGCACATGGGCTCCTGCCAGAGCGAGACCGAGCGCCCGTCCGGCGCGCTCAGCGTTTGTCGCGCTTTGCCGCCGTCGAACACCAGATCCGTGTAGGAGACATCGAGATCGAGCTCCCCCACGACGCCGCCGTAACGCAGATCGGCCGGCCCGGAGACGGCTTCGGCTCCCCTCGGGATCATCCGCTCATCGGTGAGCAGACGGGTCGCTGCGGAGATTCGAATGGTCAGCTCTTCGGTGGGCACCTCCCCGATCCGCAGGTAGGGATGGGCGCCGAGCACAAAGGGCGCCCTGGCCGCCGAGCCATTGCGCAGGGTCTGGCTGACGCACAGGTCAAGCTCCGCCGAGATCGAGTAGCGGACCTGATGCGTCAGCAGGAAAGGGTAGCCGTGCTGCGGGTAGATGTCTGCCTCCAGCAGCACATGATGCGGCGATCGTGCCACCAGCGCATAGCCCGTGTTCCGCAGCAGTCCGTGGATGGCGTTGTTCAGCGGCACCTCGGTGATGTCCAGCTGCTGGGCCGCCCCGTTGAGGTTCCACCGACCGCCGTCTATCCTGTTGGCCCACGGTGCCAGCGTGATACCCGCGCCACCCGGCGGAGTACGGTCGTCCGGGTAACTTTCGGTCAGAGCCGTCCCGGCCCTGGAAAACAGCCGCAGTCCGGCGGCAAGCGAGACGACGACGGCGGTCGCGTCGCCCCGGGTCAAGGTGTACTGGGTGCCGGTGGCACAGCCGGGCGGTGAATGTTGTCCAGCTGAGGGCTGGCCGGAAGAGGGCTGCGCTGGCGTGGGCTGCGCTGGCGTGGGCTGCGTCGGCGAGGAGAGCGGATCCGTCATTTGACCACGGTATCCTAGCTTCAGCCGAGTAGAGCTGTTATATTTTGTTTGAAAGTATTCGAATTTGATGGATGTTGCTACAGTGACTTTACCGCCGGATCAACAGTGGAGCGGATCAACAGTGGAGGGAGCCCGTGATGCTTGCACCGGAAAGACAGTCACGCATCCTCAAAGAGCTGCAGCGGTATGAAGCCGTCCGGGTTACGGACCTGGCGGCGGCACTGGGTGTCAGTGAGATGACCGTGCGCCGCGATATCGAGGCTCTTGACGGCAAGGGGATGCTGCGCAAGATCCACGGCGGTGCCACGCGCCTGACGAGGCTGAGCGCCGTCGAACCCGGTTTTGCCAGCAATTCGGACCTCCGGCCGGAGGCCAAGGAAGCCATTGCCCAGGAGGCGCTCGCACTTGTCAAGCCGGGGATGACCTTGGCGCTGACGGGCGGGACGACCACCTACCGGCTGGCCACCCTCCTGAACCGGGTGGAAGGGCTGACCGTCATTACCAACTCACTGAAGGCCGCGGAGGCCCTGTATCAGCTGCAGCCGGCTGATGGGAGCAAGGTCATCATCACTGGCGGCGAGCGCACACCGTCCGAAGCGCTGGTCGGTCCGGTGGCCAGCGCAGCGATCCGCTGCCTGAATGCCGACATCTGTTTCATGGGCGTCCATGGCATTGACGCGCGGCGCGGCTTGACCAGCCCCAATTTGGTCGAGGCACAGACCAACAGCGCCTTCACCGCGTCGGCCGAGCGCCTGGTGGTGCTCGCCGATCACAGCAAATTCAACGTCCGCAGCCTGGCCTCGGTGGCCGAGCTGAGCGACGTGGACACACTGATCACGGACGACGGCGTCAGCGCCGCCACGGCGGCGATCTTCCGGCCCCTGGTCCGGACCCTTCGCCTCGCCGTCATCCCCCCTTCACGAGCTTCTTCTGACTGGAGCGCACTATGACAACGGCCACAACCACCACGCTGGCTGACGGCCGCGAGCTCATCTATTTCGATGACGGCGACGCCGTCCGGGCGCACCTCGAGCGGGACCTGCGTCCACTGTTGCCGCGCTCGGACGCTGACACCGGTGATATCCGCTTTGACGCGCTCACCGGTGACTGGGTGGCCGTCGCGGCCCACCGCCAGAGCCGTACGTACCTTCCACCTGCTGACCAGTGTCCGTTGTGCCCCAGCAACAACGCGGGAAACCTCTCCGAAATCCCCGCGCCCGACTACGACGTCGTCGTCTTTGAGAACCGCTTCCCGTCGCTCGGACCTGCACTGGGAGCCGCACCGCAAAATCCCAGCTGGGGCACCAGCGGCAGCGCCTTTGGGCGCTGCGAAGTCGTTGCCTTCACTCCGGAGCACACCGGATCCTTCGCGGCGCTGACCGAGACCCGGGCCCGAACGGTCATTGATGCCTGGGCGCAGCGCACTGCCGCACTCAGCACTCTGCCCGGGATCAGGCAGGTCTTCCCCTTCGAGAACCGCGGTCAGGAAATCGGCGTCACCCTGCACCACCCCCACGGCCAGATCTATGCCTACCCCTACATCACCCCGCGGGCAGCCGTGATGGCGGAGGCAGCCCGGCGGTTCTACGACGCTGCCGGCGGCCGGGAGACCCTTACCGGGTCCATCCTCGGTTCCGAGCGGCAGTCCGGGGAACGGATGATCCTGGAGGGCACGCATTTCAGCGCCTACGTGCCGTTCGCCGCCAAATGGCCGCTCGAAGTCCACCTCACCCCGCACCGGCAGGTACCGGACATTGCGGCGCTGACCGGTGTGGAACGTGACGAGCTGACCTGGATGTACCTGGACCTGCTGGCGCGGCTTGACAATCTGTACGACACACCCACACCTTATATATCCGGCTGGCACCAGGCACCAGTGGACGACTTCTTCCGGCCCGCAAGCTACCTGCACCTGCAGCTGACTTCCCCCCGCCGTGCGGCGGATAAGCTGAAGTTCCTTGCCGGTTCGGAAGCTGCCATGGGTGCCTTCATCAATGACAGCACCCCGGAACAGATCGCTTCCGCGCTTCGGAACGCCGGCGGCCGGCAGGACTCCCCGCACGCACGCCTGAAGCGGAAGGTCCACTAACATGAGCAGTCCCTTTGCCCGCGACGAGCTCACCGCCCGGTTCATGGCAGCGTTCGGCCACGCACCCGACGGCGTGTGGGCCGCGCCGGGCAGGGTGAATCTGATCGGCGAGCATACCGATTACAACGAAGGTTTCGTGCTGCCCTTCGCCATCGGCCCCACAGCCAGGGCCGCGGTGCGCCGCCGGACGGATCGCACCGCCCGGCTGATCTCCAGCTACGGCGACGAGGGTCTGGTGACCGTCGATCTGGAGCGGCTGGCGCCGTCGAACATGCACGGCTGGACGGCCTACCCGCTGGGCGTGGCCTGGGTGCTTGGCCAGCAGGGCGTTACCGTACCCGGATTCGATCTCTTCCTGGACTCCTCCGTGCCCACCGGCGCCGGGCTTTCCTCTTCCGCGGCGATCGAGTGCGCGGTGGCGCTGGCGCTCAACGAGCTCACGGGAGCCGGGCTGACCCGCGAGGAACTGGTCCCGGTCGGACAACGCGCCGAAAACGAGGTGGTGGGAGCGCCGACGGGCATTCTGGACCAATCCGCGTCCCTGCTGGGCACCGAGGGCCATGCCGTTTTCCTCGACTGCCGCAGCCGGCGTGCCGAGTCCGTTCCGCTGGATCTGGCCGGTGCCCAGCTGGTGCTCCTGGTGGTGGACACCAGAGTCAGCCACACGCACGCGACCGGCGGCTACGCATCGCGCCGCGCATCCTGTGAACTCGGCGCCGAGGTGTTGGGCGTGCCGGCGCTGCGGGACCTGGGCGCGGCCGATCTGCGGGAGGCCGCCGGGCTGCTGGACGATGAAACCTACCGGCGGGTCCGCCACATCGTCACCGAAAATGACCGCGTGCTGGCGACCGTCAAGGTGCTCGTCGAGGAGGGGCCGGCCGCGATCGGCGCGCTGCTGACCGCAAGCCACGCATCCATGCGGGATGACTTTGAAATTTCGTGCCCGGAACTCGATCTTGCAGTGCAGACGGCCCTCGCCAACGGGGCCCTCGGCGCGCGGATGACCGGTGGCGGTTTCGGCGGTTCCGCCATCGCGCTGATCCCGGCGCCAGCGGAGCAGACCATACGGCAGCAGATCCTGGCAGCCTTTCACTCGGCCGGTTTCCGGCCACCGGACGTCTTCACCGTCACCCCGGCCGCCGGAGCCCGGCGCATCGCCTGATGCCCCCAGCGCCTAGGAAGACAGCGCTTGCGTGAGGCGGTGTTTGAGTACGACAGCGTTTGAGATCGGGCGTTTGAGGAAGGTCAGGCGTTTGAGTGAGACGGTAATCACGTCCACAATGGAGTCATGTCTGCATCCACGCCTGCGTCCGCTCCAGAAGCGGTTATTGTCTCCGTTGCCCGCGGCCCCATCGGCCGGGCGTTTAAGGGCTCCCTCAAGGACGAGCGCCCGGATGACCTGGCCGCTGCCATGGTCGGGGCCGCCCTGACCAAGGTTCCGGAGCTGGATCCGGCCACGCTCGATGACCTCTACCTGGGGTGTGCCGAGCCCAGCGGGGAAGCTGGCTCCAACATGGCCCGCGTGGTGAGTGTGCTGGCCGGCCTGGACACCGTTCCGGCAGCCACCATTAACCGCTTCTGCGCCTCCAGCATCCAGACTCTGCGGATGGCCTTCCACGCCATCCGTGCCGGTGAGGGGCACGCCTTTGTCGCGGCAGGCGTCGAATCCGTCTCCCGTTACCGCGATTGGAGAGGCGCAGGAGAGACGGATAGGGGCAACCACAATACAAGGTTCGACGACGCCGCCCGCCGCGCAGCTGCGATGGCAGCAGCCAACACAACGTGGACCGACCCGAGGTTGGACGGTGAGCTGCCGGACATTTATCTCGCCATGGGCCAGACAGCGGAGAACGTGGCCACCTCGCTGCGCATAGGCCGGCATGAGCAGGATCAGTGGGGTGTGCAGAGCCAGAACCGAGCCGAGTCCGCCGTGGCCAGTGGTTTTTACGCCCGCGAGATCACACCGTACACCCGGCGCGACGGCGTCGTGATCGATCGGGACGACTCCCCCCGCGCTGGCGTCACGATGGAATCCGTCGCCTCACTACAACCGGCCTTCCGGCCCGATGGCACGGTCACCGCGGGCAACGCCTGCCCATTGAACGACGGCGCCGCTGCTGCCGTCGTCATGAGCGACCTCCGGGCCCGCGAACTGGGGCTCACGCCAATGGCGCGCATCGTGTCCACGGGAGTCAGCGCTCTCTCGCCGGAGATCATGGGTCTGGGCCCGATCGAGGCCACCCGCCGCGCCCTGAACCTGGCCGGTCTAGGCATCAACGACATCGACCTGGTGGAGCTGAACGAAGCCTTTGCCGTGCAGGTGATAGCCAGCCGGCGCGAACTGGGCATCGACCCGGCCAAGCTCAACGCCTTCGGCGGGGCCATCGCACTCGGCCACCCCTTCGGCATGACCGGCGTGCGAATGGTCACCACACTGCTGAACGGCCTGGCGACGACGGGCGGCACCTTGGGCTTGGCCACCCTGTGTGTGGGTGGCGGGCAGGGCATGGCACTCGTCTTGGAGCGGTTGAATTAACGGGTGGGAGGCTGCGGAGGGGCTGGTGGCTGCTGCCGCCCGGGATCGCTGCCCCACTGCTGGCCGGGCTGCTCCGCGGGATATTCCCCACCGTGGGATCGGTGGCCCCAGCGGCCTGGACCTCGCTGAGTCTCAGCTGCGTGCGGCGGCTAATTATTTCGCATGATGGCGAGTAAGCGCAGGATCTCCACATACAGCCAGACCAACGTCACGGTCAGCCCGAACGCGGCGGTCCAGGAGTACTGGGCCGGAACCCCGTTCCGCACGCCGCCCTGGATGGAGGTGAAGTCCATCACCAGCGAGAAGGCCGCCAGGCCGATGGCCAGCAGGCCGAGCACCAGCCCGAACGGGATGCTGGTCCCCGGGATGTGCATGCTCCGGATACCCCAGGGGCTATCGGTGACGTTGAAGATCATTAGGCCGAAGTTCAACAGCGAGAACACCAGGTAGCCGCCGATGGCTATCATGAAGATCTTCGTCATCTTCGGAGTCGCCCGGACCTTGCCGCTCTTGAACAGCAGCAGCGTCACGGCGAAAACGGACAGTGTGCCCAGCACGGCCTGCACCACGATGCCCGGGAACATTCCCTCAAGGAAACCGGAGATGCCGCCCAGGAACACGCCCTCCGCAGCCGCGTAGAGCATCATCAGCGCCGGTGACGGTTCACGCTTGAACGAGTTCACCAGACCGAGCACCAAGCCGACAATCATGCCGGGGATGGTCAGCACCGGGAACATCCAGCCCACGGCTGCCCCGGCCAGCACCAGAGCAAGCATGCCCACGGTCTTGATGATGACGTCGTCGAGCGTCATTCGGCCTGTCTGTACGGGACCGGCCGATGGGGCGTTGTACAGGTCCTGCAGCTGCTGCGGATTCAGCCCGGCATCTTTGGTCGCGTAATCGGCGCCCTGGTATCCCTGGTTCTGCAGCTGGCCTTGGAACGCCGGCTTGGGATTGAAATTCTTGTTGTTGGCAAATACGGGGTTTCCGCTGACAGCCATGATGCGGTGTCCTCCACTCGGGGGCAGGTTATCAAACCTAAGCCTAACAAGTTTGACGAATCGCCGGGGGAAATAGTTCCGGCCATGCCTGCGCCCGGGACTTCGATTCGCCGGTCGATCGCGTTCCTTTGCTCACAGGATTCCACGCGGGTCGGCCGATTGCCAGGCCGGGAGCCGGACCAAATAATATGATTGGGAAACCCTGAACAATAGGCACAAATCGTAGCCAGAGCTTTGGGCGTCGACAATGAGAGACTGCTGGGCGGCCCGGAGTTCAATGGCCAATCCGACGTCTATCGTGGCCGGGTCGATTTGGAGGAGATCAGCGACCGCTCCCCGGCGGTGGCCACCACCTGCGTCGAGCAGCGGAATAATGGCCTGTTAGCTCGCAAATTGAAGTCCCAAAAAAGAGGGCCCCTGCTCTGCATAGCCGCGGGTCAAGAGCCTCTTTCTTTGTGCCCCAACAGGGACTCGAACCCTGACTGTGCAGATTTTAAGTCTGCTGCCTCTGCCGATTGGGCTATTGGGGCCCGGCGTCCAGCGTACTCGATCCGCTGTACAGGAGGGAAAACACGCTCACGAAACGCGAACGGCGCCCGCCGGCGGAAACCGGGACGGGCGCCGTCGGGCACCAAAATCTGCCAGCGTTACTCGGCCCCGACCGGGACCTCGTTTTTCGCGGCCGGAGCCGAAGCGGAAGTCGGCGCGTCGGCCGGCTTGGCAGCCGGCTTCGGCGCGGGGCCCGCTGCGGCGCGGAAGGCCGCGCGGGGACGGTCCAGGTCCAGCAGCGCGGTGGTGTCGCGGCCGGTGAACAGGCTGATGAACCAGTCCGAAATGACGCGCCATTTACGCTCGAACGTCGGCATCGCCAGGCCGTGGTAGCCGCGGTGTGCCAGCCAGGCCGGCCAGCCCTTGAGTCCGACGCCCATGATGTTGGCGACGCCCTTCCATTCGCCGAAGCCGGCGACGGCACCAAGGCTCTTGTGCTTGTAGTCCGTCAACGGCTTGTTAAAGCGTGAGGCCCACAGGTTGCTGGCCAGACGCTTTGCCTGGCGGAGTGCGTGCTGGGCGTTCGGGACGCAGATGCCCGCTACTCCGCCGCCGGTCAGATCCGGAACGGCGGCGACGTCGCCGGCCGCCCAGGCGTTCTGGATCGCGCCGAATTCACCGGTGACCCGCAGATCAGCGCCAACCTGGACACGTCCGCGCGGATCGATCGGGAAGTCGGTGGAACGGACCATCGGGTTGGCCTGCACTCCGGCGGTCCAGATCAGCGTGTCCGCATCAAATTCCTGCGCGACGGTCTTGTCCGGCATGTTGATCAGGCTCATGTGGTTGTCCACGGCGCTGGCCAGGGAGGTATTGAGCAGAACCTCGATGTTGCGGCTGCGCAGGTGCTCAATGACCCATTCCGACTGCGGTTGCGTGACCTCGGGCATGATCCGCCCCATCGCCTCGACCAGCACGAATCGAAGTTCTGCGACGTTCAGCCGAGGGTTCTGCTTCGCCGCGGTGCGGGCCATGTCCTCGAGTTCGGTGATGGTTTCGATGCCGGCAAAACCGCCGCCGACGACGACGAACGTCAAGGCGCGCTTGCGCTTGGCCGGATCCGTCTCGGTCGACGCCGCTTCAATGCGGTCCAGCACCTGATTGCGCACCGCAACGGCCTCTTCGATGGTCTTCATGCCGATCCCGTTTTCCGCCAGGCCGTTGATCGGGAAGGTCCGGGTGATGGAACCGGCTGCCACGACGACGTCGAAGTACGGGAGTTCAAAGTGCTCTCCGCCGTCCACCGGGGCTACCACGGCGGTGCGGTTTTCATGGTCGATGCTGGTGACGGAGCCCTGGATGAGCTCGGTCTGCCGCAGGTGCTTGCGGTGCGAGACCACGGCGTGGCGGGCCTCGATAGTGCCGGCAGCGACCTCCGGAAGGAAGGGCTGATACGTCATGTAGGGCAGCGGATCAACCACGGTGACGATGCCACCGGCATTGGCGATCTTCTTCTGCAGACGCAGTGCCACGTAGAGGCCGACGTAGCCGCCGCCGACTATGAGAACGCGCGGACGATCCAGGAACTGGGGTGTAGGAGCCATGCCTCCATGGTACAAGACTTTGTGAAAACATTCACTAACGGTTTCCGGGTTCGCTCTTAGCGGGAGAATCCACGGGTTTCCGGCTCCCTGGGGCCACGGCTGGGCGCGATGGGCGGCTGCCGTACCGGTCAGCGGGAAGGTCGGCAGATTGGTCGGCGGCGTCCTGCCCTCGGCGGGCTACGAGCAGGTGAATGGTCCCGCCCGCCAGGATGGCCAGGAACAATGCCAAGAAGCCGATCACCACGGTGCCGGGCAGTGCACCGTCCAGCTCCGACGGCGCGAGCGCCACCGGAACCGTCGGAACAGGCAGGGCCGGGGCAGGCGCGGATGTCGCGGCCGGGCTGCCGGGCGGGGTATGCGCAGGGATAGCCTCGGTGCGCCGATGAACCCGAATCCAGTCGGCGATGCTTCCCAACGGATTTTCGCTCACGACCGGAACATCCGCCGTCACAGCGGCCTCGGCGTCGAGCAAGCCGTAACCGTACAGCGCATTGGGGATCGGCTCGCCTTTCCCCTTGGCAGTCGTCACGATCCGGTTGATCACCTGGGCCGCCGACATGTCCGGAAACTCGGACCGGATCAGCGCCGCGACGCCAGCCACGATCGGTGCCGCCCCCGACTTACCGCTCCAGTCCGCGTACCCGCCGCCGGGCAGACCGCCCACCAGCTTCTCCGCCGGCGCGGAGACCCCGATGGTGATGCCTTGGGAGGAGGAATCCTGGCTGGCCGTACCGTCATGGTCCAGGCCGGCCACAGCCAGGACGCCCGGGATGGTGGCCGGCGCCCCGACCTGTGCGCTGCCGGTCTTCCGGTTGCCCGCGGCCGCAACGATCACCACGTCCTTTTGCTGGGCATAAAGAAATGCATCGTCCCAGCTCTGCGGCCAGGCCGTCGAGGTGCTGCCCAAGGACATGTTGATCACCTTGGCGCCGTTATCCACTGCCCAGCGCACGGCAGCGGGTATCTGTTCCTCGACGCTTTTCCCGGATGGGTTGGTGCTGCCCAGCCAGGCGGAAACCGTCAGCAGTTGGGCCTCGGGAGCCACCCCGATGACGCCGTCGTCCCCGGGTCCTACTTGAGTCGGGATGGGCCTCCCGTCGGGACCGGCCGACGCCGAACCGGACGCCGCATGTCCACGACCCGCCAACAGGGTGGCCACCAGCGTGCCATGCACCGGCTCAGCGCCGATCCCCTTCTGGCCATCGGCGCCGCCGGAACCGGAGACATCGGTGCCGCCGACCAATGCACCGTTGAGATCCGGGTGGGTGCCGTCAATACCGCTGTCGATGACGGCAACCTTAACACCAGCGTCCTTGGAGACATCCCAGGCCTTGGTGATGCCGTACGTGTCGAGCCAGTATTCGCGGTTGCGGATGTCGTCGGCGCTTGCCGGCGACGCTGTGGCGAGTCCCGCCATTGACATTCCCGCGAAGACGGCAAGCGTGAGCAAGACCGCGGCTGCGGGCCGCAGCATCGTTGGTAGCTGCATCTATTTCTCGTCATCCTCGTCGGTGCCGACCACATCGGTGTTGACCTCTTCAGCCATGGCCACCGGTGGCAGCTGGCAGAGCCTAGTCCTGCCGGGAGATCCCCAACGCTATGCCGTCCAGAATATCGTGTTCACTCGCCGTAACCGAGTCGACCCGCCCCGCGGTGAGGACACCGAGCCTGGCGACCACCGTCCGCCAGATCAGCGCACCGGCACCAATGACATCCACCCTGCCCGGATGCATAAACGGCAGTGCCTGACGCTGTGCACGCGTCATCCCGAGCAGATCCGTGCAGGCCCGGATGATCTGGGCTGCCGGCAGAACGGCACCGTGGATCTGCCCGCGGTCGTAACCGGGCAGGTTCAGAGCCTGCGCCGTGATGGTGGTCACCGACCCGGCCACGCCGATCAGGCTGTCAACCTCCGCCAGCGGTACGGTGGCCAGCACGGCGGAGATATTGTCCTCGATTTCGGCCTCTGCCGCGGTGATCTCGGCAGCCGTCGGCGGATCACTGAGCAGGTACCGCTCGGTGAAGCGCACGCAGCCCATATTTGTGCTGATTCCGGCCTGGACACCCGCGGTGTTTCCGGCCACAAATTCAGTGCTTCCGCCACCAAGATCCACCACGAGCGCCAGCGGCAGGCCCAGGCCGGGCAGCACGCTGGCCGCACCTGCGAACGACAGGGCCGCTTCCTCGTCCCCGCTCACCACTTCCGGTTCAACTCCGAGTCGGGCGCGGATTCCGTCGATGAAGACCTGCCGGTTCTGCGCGTCCCGGGTCGCTGAGGTGGCCACGAACCGCACGCGCTGTGCCCCATGGGTTTTGATCAGCTCCGCATAGTCCTCCGTGGCGGCGAAGGTCCGCGCCAGCGCCTCCTCCATCAGCCTGCAGGTCGCATCCACTCCCTGTCCCAGCCGGACCACCCGCATTTCACGGTGCACATCCGTAAGGACGCCGTTGTCGTTATCGGCAATTAACAGGCGGATCGAATTCGTTCCGCAATCAATGGCGGCTACACGCATGGGAGACCTTTCTTTGGCGCGGATCTTTGGCGCGGACCTTCGGCGCGGACCTTCGGCGCGGTTCATTGGCCGGAGAGGCCCGCGTTAGCCCGTGTTCGTCCGGGGGCGGGGACATTACGGTGTCTGGTGCATGTGTTTGACATGCCGGCTCAGGTCCCGGGCCGGAACGGGACTCTCCGTGTCCCAGGCACCGACGCAGTAGCAGCGGTCCCGAGTCCACCATTCGACTATCCCCTCGATAGTCTCATCGCCCAACGGGTTGACGCCGGGGCCGGCAGCCAAGGCATGGCCCACCAGGACATGCAGGCACTTCACCCGGGTGGGCATGCCGCCGGCCGAGATGCCGTCGATCTCGGGGACGGGACCGGTACCGGCCCGTGCGCCGATTTCCGCCCGAGCCTGCAGATAAGCCTCATGCGCGCCGCGGTAGGCTGCCGCCAGTCCGGGCTCGGCCAGAAGCCGCTCGCTCATCCGGTTCATCAGGCCTGCGGCCTCAAGCCGCGAGACGGCGGCCGTAATCACGGGGTGGGTCAGATAATACGTCGTCGGAAAGGGGATTCCATTACTGAGCCGTGGAGCGGTGGCGGCCACCAGTGGGTTACCGCAGACACAGCGGGCCGGTATTTCGACGACGTCGCGGACGGGGCGGTTAAGCTGGCGGCTGAGGGTGTTCAGATCCTCAGCCGTGGGGACACGTCCCGAATCGGATGCGGATGTGGGGGCTGGTGTGGTCACCGACGTCCTTCCTGGAAAATTGGGCTTGGTGGTCCGTGGCAGCGGGGCTGTGGCAGTGGCGGTGCTGATCGGTCCAACAGTGTCAGGGGTGCGGAATGCTAGCCGATGGCGGACCGCTTGATCGATTCCCAGAGCCCGTCGACCCACGGCAGGTTTCCGTTCGGAGCAGCCTGGGACTTCGAATCCATGCTCTTCTCCGGCTGCGCGCTTATTCCATCGGCTCCGTACACCCAGTAGCCGGTTTCTCCGGGCATCACCATGTTAACCCGGTCCCGGGCCTGCTGCTTGATGTACGCCGGGTCGCTCCAGCGGGACAGCTCGCTTTTCAGGTCCGACTGCTGCTGCGTTTTGGCTGCGATGTCCTGGCTCAACGCGGTAATCTGCGCCCGCTGCTGCAGATACGTGTGTACGGAGGGCGCGAGCAGTACGGTGATGGTCAGCAGGACGACGGCGAGGGCCAGCAGGCGCCCGGAGAAGGCACGGGCCGGAACCGGCCTCGGCGCCGCGCCGGCTGCGGAACCGGCCCGCTTTGCGACTGCGGGTTTACTGTCCGACGATCTGCCCGGTCCGCGGTTGCGTCCCCACGGCTTCCTGCCCCACGACTTCTTGCCCGAAGGCGTCGGGCTGGCCGCCACCGACGAGCCGATCACCGATGCGCCGCCTGCCGATGAACCGGACGCCGGTGAACTGTCCGACGAAGCGGCCCGGGGCGTGCCGTTGGGCAGCTCGCCGGGGCGTCCGTCTCCAGCGCTCCCGCCGCGCGCACCGGCGGGTGCCTGTGCGCGGGGGACTTTGGGACGACGGGTGGCCATGATTCTCCTGAAATTCGGCAGTAGCTGCGGCCGGGCTCCCGGCCAATTCACGCCCGGCGGCCGGGGCGCGCGGTTTCACGAGTGAAGGCCGCGGCGGGACCGGCTAAGGCTTGGAGTTAACCTTAGCCAGTCGCGGGGCCTTACTTGGCCGTGAAACGCGGGAAGGCGGCCGAGCCGGCGTAACGCGCGGCGTCGTCGAGCTCTTCTTCAATGCGCAGCAGCTGATTGTATTTGGCCACCCGCTCGGAACGCGCGGGCGCACCTGTCTTGATCTGACCGGCATTCGTGGCAACACAGATATCCGCGATGCTGGTGTCCTCGGTCTCACCGGAGCGGTGCGAGGTAATCGTGGTGTATCCGGCGCGCTGAGCCAGCGACACGGCGTCGAGGGTCTCCGTCAGCGTGCCGATCTGGTTCACCTTGACCAACAGGGAATTGGCCGTCTTCGCGTCGATTCCGCGCTGCAGCCGCTCCGGGTTGGTGACGAAAAGATCGTCGCCCACGATCTGGACCCTGTCGCCGATGGCGTCGGTGAGGGTCTTCCACCCGTCCCAATCGTCCTCGTCCAGTGGGTCCTCAATGGAAACCAGCGGATAGTCACGAACCAGTTCCTCGTAGTAGGCGCTCATGTCCGCAGCCGTCAGGGACTTGCCCTCGAACTGGTAGGTGCCGTCCTTAAAGAACTCCGAGGACGCGACATCCAGTGCCAGTGCCACGTCCTTGCCGGGGGTGTAACCAGCCTTCTTGATGGCCTCCAGGATTAGATCAAGCGCGGCACGGTTGGACGGCAGGTTGGGCGCGAAGCCGCCCTCATCTCCCAGCCCGGTAGAGAGCCCCTTCTCCTGCAGCACGGACTTGAGGTTGTGGTAGACCTCCACTCCCCAGCGCAGGCCCTCGGAGAATGTTGCCGCGCCGAGCGGGACCACCATGAATTCCTGGATGTCGACATCGGAATCCGCGTGCGACCCGCCGTTGAGAATGTTCATCAGCGGCACGGGCAGCACATGGGCATTAGGGCCGCCCAGGTAGCGGTACAGCGGCAGGTCTGAGGAATCCGCGGCGGCACTGGCGACGGCCAGCGAAACACCCAAGATGGCGTTGGCGCCCAGGTTTGACTTGTTCGGGGTGCCGTCCAGCTCCAGCATGGTCTGGTCAATCAGGCGCTGGTCCGTAGCATCGAAGCCGATAAGCGCCGGCGCGATGGTGTCGATGACCGCGTCGACGGCCTGCCGGACGCCTTTGCCCTGGTAGCGGCCCTTCTCATTGTCACGGCGTTCCGCTGCCTCGAAGGCGCCGGTGGACGCGCCGGACGGGACGGCCGCGCGCCCTACCGATCCGTCGTCGAGCCCCACCTCTACCTCAACCGTCGGGTTGCCTCGGGAATCCAGAATTTCGCGTGCATGAATGGCATCAATAATGGCCATGGATGGCTCCTAAGATGTGTTGTCCAGAGTCTTGGGTAACTGGCGGATGGAAGTCGACCTCGCTGTCCCACCTAGCCTAGCGCGTTGCCGGCGGGCCGGACCCACGTCCAGCCGACACCCGGGCTCGGGAGCACGGTTGGGGACGTGTGGTCGCCGCGCGGAATCCGGGATCGGATACCGCGAAAGAGTCGAAAAAAGTCTTGACTGTCCATTTATAGCGATATATCGTTGACCTATCGCGAAGTTTCTTGAAGAACACCCGCAATCCCGGGGGACAACGGCGTGAGCGTGTCCGCCGCCCGGGGCCACTGGGTGCATCCCGGCCGTCCAACCGGCCGCGCCAGACAGAGCAAGCCGACAGACAGAGCAAGCAGACAGACAGAGCAAGCCGGGAGGAATCCCCCGGCGTACCTCCCCTCTTAAAACGAAAGTACTCATCATGAACAGCAACGAAGCTTTCCCCAACGACAGAAATCCGGCCGGCCCGGAAGGCGCGGAACGGCAATCCTTCGGCGGCCCACCACACGGACGTGGCCAGCACGACCACGGCCCGTCGAACGCCCAGGGCTCCCCGCCGGATCCGGCGTCAGAATCGTGCAGCGACCCCTCGGGAGAGTCCGGACGCGGCTGGGGTCCCGGCGGCTGGGGTCCAGGCGACCGGGGTCCAGGCGACCGGGGCCACCGCGGTGGTGGCCGCGGGGGTCCCGGTTTCGGAGGTCCGGGGTTCCCGGGTTTCGGCGCCCCGGGGTTCCCGGGCTTCGGCGGTCCGGGGCTCCCCGGATTCGGCCGGGGATTCGGGCCGGGCGGCCGGGCCCGCAAGGGCAATGTCCGCAGTGCCATCCTGTCCCTGCTCAGCCAGGCTAGCTACAACGGCTATGGCCTCATCAAGGCCATCGTCGTCCACACGGATGGAGCTTGGCGTCCCAGCCCCGGATCCATCTATCCGGCCCTCGCGGCGCTGCAGGCCGAGGAGCTCATCAGCCCGGTCGGCGAAGGCCGCCGGACCGAGTTTGAGCTCACGGGGCAAGGCAGGGACTATGTGGCCGGTCATCACGAGGAAATGGCCGCGGTCTGGCAAGAGGTCAGCGAGGAAGCGGGCGTCGGCCAGGAACTGCGTCTGAGTAGCGGCAAACTCATGGGGGCCGTACGGCAGATCGGCGCCGACGGCACCGAGGAGCAGCAGCGGAGCGCCACGGCAGCCCTCGACGTAGCGCGCCGCACCATCTACAAGCTGCTCTCTGACTGACCTGCCCTCGGGCCACTTGTCCACAGGACAAGGCAGCCTCCCGAGCACCAGCTCCCGATCAGCCGTCCCCGAGCCCCGGATCTCCTGCACAGTCCGAATGAACAGCACAAACAACTGCCCGGCAGCCGCGGCCCGAAAGCGGGTCCATCACAGCTGCCGGGCAGTCGCTTAGCCGGGGCTGATTTCGGAGGTCTGGAAGCGGCGGACGGCCGAGCGCAGGGCACGCTCGGCGTCCAGTCCGGCCGCGCGCGCGGAGCGGACGACGGCGAACAGCACGTCCCCAAGTTCGTCCTCCGTCCGCGGGCCGGAAGCGGCGACGCCGGCACCGGCGGGGTCAAGCAACCCCGCGCCAGCCGCGGAGCGCGCGCGGGCGGCGCGGTCCAGCGATTTCTGCGCCAAGGCCAGCGCTGGCAAGGCTCTGGGGATGCCGTGAAACGGGGACTCTGTGCCGCCGCTGACTGATTTCTCCCCAGCCGTGAATTCCCCTGCCTTGGCTTCGCCCGGCTTGGATTCGCCTGTCTTGGATTCCCCAGCCTGATTCTCCCCGGCCTTGATCCGATGCCAGGTAGTTTCGATCGTGGCGATGTCCGAGGGGAAGGTGTCCTGCAGCGATCCGTCCGACTGGAAGACGTGCGGACTACGGCGGATCAGTTTCTCTGCCAGGGCCTGCGCGACGTCCGCAATATCAAAGCCACCTACTTCCTGCGCCAGCCGGGCGTGCAGCACCACCTGCAGCAGGATGTCGCCGACTTCGCCCTTGATCTCGTCGCCGGATCCGGTCTCGATTGCCTCGACGAGCTCGTATGACTCCTCAATGAGGTACTGCACCAGCGATTCATGCGTCAGCGCCCGCATCCAGGGGCAGTGCGTCCGCAGCTGATCAATCACCTCAATTAGGCGCAGCAGCGCCGTTGCCGGGTCGGCTGGGGGAGGCATGTCAGCGTCCGCCGGTATAGGCCTCAATGAGGTGATCGGCCAGCGCCTCACGGTCCTCCAACGGCAGGAAGGCCGCCTCCGCCGCGTTCAAGGACAGGGCCAGCAGATCATCCAGGTCATAGTCGAAGATGTCCACCAGCAGCTCGAACTCATCGGTCAGCGTGACCCCGCTCATCAGCCGGTTGTCCGTGTTGATGGTCACCCGGAAGCCGGTCTGGTACAGCAGGTCCAGTGGATGGTCCGCGATGCTGCCGCCGAATCCGGCGATGGCCCCCGTCTGCAGGTTCGAGGACGGGCAGATTTCCAGCGCAATACCGCGGTCCCGCACCCAGGCGGCAAGCTCCCCCATGGTCACGATGCCAACCGTGTCCTCATCATCGGCACCGTCGAAATCCCCGCCGGCCGTGCGGGAGTCCGCGCCGGCTTCCTCGGCGTCCTCCGCCGCGACGTACTCCACCTCGATGTCCTCGGCGATGCGTACGCCATGCCCCAGCCGCTGGGCACGGCCGTGCACCAGCGCGTCCTGGATGCTCTCCAGTCCGGCTGCTTCACCGGCATGCACGGTCGCCGGAAAATTGTGCTCGGCCAGGTAGGTAAAGGCGTCCTTGAAGCGCGAGGGAAGGAAGCCCTCCTCCGCCCCGGCGATGTCAAAGCCCACGGCCCCGGAGTTCCGGTGCCGGACGGCCAGCTCGGCGATTTCCTGGCCGCGGTCCGCGTGCCGCATGGCCGTGATCAGCTGCCCCACCTGGATATGCCGTCCTGATTCCTCCACCGAGGCCACCCCGGCTTCCAGACCTTCCTGCACGGCTTCAACCGTTTCATCCAGAGTCAGGCCGGCCGTCAGGTGCTGCTCGGGTGCCCAGCGCACTTCGCCGTAGACGACGCCGTCGTCCGCCAGATCTTCAACGAACTCCCGGGCAACCCGGATCAGGCCGTCCCGCGTCTGCATTACTGCGATGGTGTGGTCGAAGGTTTCCAGGTAGCGGACCAGCGAGCCTGAATCAGCCGACTCGCGGAACCACTGGGCCAAGGCCACCGGGTCCGTGGAGGGCAGCTTATGCCCGGCAGCGGCTGCCAGTTCGATGATGGTGGCGGGGCGGAGACCTCCGTCCAAATGATCGTGCAGGGAAACCTTCGGCAGGCTCTGCAGGTCCAAAGCCTTCTCGGATGCGGTCATGGCGTCTTGCGCGGATTCAGTCACCGTTCAACTCTAACGCCCTGATCCCTGGCGCTGTCGGTTCGCACGCCGTCCGCCGCGGGAGTCTCGGCCGGCAGCGGATCGGCCGACGGCGGCACTCGGATCGCCGACGGCGGCACTCGGGTCGCCGTCGTCGCCCGTTCCGCCTCCGCCCGGTCGGGTTGGTCCGCGGCTGGCTGACTTCCTGCTGACTGACCCGCTGCGGGGCTGGATTTCGCCCGTTTGCCGAGCCATCGGTGGAAGAACTTCATCGCGTTATCAACGATGAAACCCATGAGGATGGCAAACACGATGGCGATGCCCACGCCAAGCAGCGGGTTGTGATGCACCCATCGTCCGGCAAAGCTACCGATGCCCACCGAATATCCGGACCAGGTCAGGGCCGCGGCGAAGTCCAGCCAGAAGAACTTCTTCCAGGGGAAGCGCGTTGCGCCGGCGGTGAAGTTGACGGCAATCCGGCCCACCGGAATATACCGGGCGGTGAAAATCAGGATGGCTCCGCGCTTGTCCAGTTCCTTGCGCGCCCACTCAAACGCCTTCGCCGTCCGCGGCCTGCGCATCCAGCGGAATCGGGTGACGCCGAGCTTGCGCCCCAGGAAATAAGCAATGTTATCTCCCACGATGGCGCCGATGGCGCCGCCGGCCAGCAGCAGCCAGATGTTCGGCTCCCCCAGCCTGGAGGAAATCGCGGCGAGGGCCACAATGGCTGTTTCGCTGGGGAGGAACAGAAAGAATCCATCGATCAGGCAAAAGAGCATCACCAACGGCACAATCCACCATTGGTTTGCCGAGTGCTCAATCAAACGGTTCAGCTCGCCCATTAGGTGGGGTAAGGCATTCAGCAGGTCCACTGGGGACGATTCCTCTCCGGGGGTGGGATACTAATAGTTTCCCACGCCACGGGCACCCGCGCCATCAATCCTTCGGCCTACATTTCGCGCCCCTGCTCCACCCTGGGGATGAGCCTGCCGGCCGCATTCCTAGCCGATGCGACCAAGGATGAGCTTGGCCGCCGGCCGCGAGCCTTCCGGAGCGATCAGCACCGCCTCCGCGAGCGCTTCCCGGGCCCGCGCGAACTTCTCTGGAGTGTCCGTCAGCAGCGTCATGAGTGGCTCCCCGGCCCGGACCAGTGCACCGGGTTTGGCGTGCATCCGCACGCCGGCTCCAGCTTGGACAGCGTCCTCTTTGCGCGCACGCCCGGCACCCAGGCGCCAGGCTGCGACGCCGACGGCCAAGGCGTCCAGCCGCACCAGGACCCCGTCCGCCGGAGCGTAGATCACGTCCGATTCCCTGGCCGCCGGGAGCTGTGCCTGCGGGTCACCGCCCTGGGCCGAAATCATCCTGTTCCAGACGTCCATTGCCCGGCCGTCCTTGAGCGCCGCCGCGGGATCGGCGCCGTGCACGCCGGCGCCGGCCAGCATTTCTTCGGCCAGCCGGACGGTCAGTTCGACGACGTCTTCCGGGCCACCGCCGGCGAGCACCTCGAGGGACTCCTGAACCTCGATCGCGTTCCCGGCGGTCAGCCCCAGTGGCGTGTCCATATTTGTCAGCAGCGCCACGGTACTGACCCCGGCGTCCTGGCCCAGGGCCACCATGGTCTCGGCCAGCTCGCGGGCCATCCCCTCGGTCTTCATAAAGGCCCCCGAACCGACCTTCACATCCAGCACCAGGGAGCCGGTGCCTTCGGCAATTTTCTTGCTCATGATCGAGGAAGCGATCAGCGGTATCGATTCCACCGTGCCGGTGACATCACGGAGCGCGTAGAGCTTCTTATCGGCCGGTGCCAGCCCGGCACCGGCGGCGCAGATCACGGCCCCCACCTCGCTGAGCTGGCGCATCATGTCGTCATTGCTGAGTTCGGCCCGCCAGCCCGGAATGGATTCCAGCTTGTCCAGGGTACCCCCAGTGTGACCGAGCCCCCGGCCGGAGAGCTGCGGGACGGCCACACCGAACACCGCGACCAGCGCCGCCAGCGGAAGCGTGATCTTATCCCCTACGCCCCCGGTGGAGTGCTTGTCGCTGGTGGCCTTGGGTGCCCCGGCCGGACCGCGCAGGCCGGAGAAGTCCAGCCGTTCTCCGGAGGCAATCATGGCCGCGGTCCACGCCGAGATTTCCTCCCGCCCCATGCCATTGAGCAAGATGGCCATGTTCAGCGCGGCCATTTGTTCCTCGGCTATGGTGCCGCGCGTGTAAGCGTCAATGGTCCAGTCGATTTGCCCGCGCGTCAGCGTGCCGCGGTCCCGCTTGGTGCGGATAATGTCGACGGCGTCGAAGGTCTCGGTCACGGGGTTTCCTCCAGATGTTGGGGCCCGAACGCATCGGGCAGCACTTCGTCCATTGTTTTGATGCCCCGGGTGGTCATGAGCTGCATTCCGGGCGCGCGGAATTCATACAGCAGCTGCCGGCAGCGACCGCACGGCATCAGTACGGCCCCCTGCGAGTCCACACAGTAGAAAGCTGCCAGCAGTCCGCCGCCGGACAGCTGGAGATTTCCGATCAGGGTGCATTCGGCGCAGAGTGTGAGGCCATAGCTCGCATTCTCCACATTGCAGCCGCTGATGATCCGGCCATCGTCGGTCAGCCCCGCTGCGCCGACAGGAAACTTCGAATACGGCGCATAAGCGCGCAACATCGCTTCCCTGGCTGCGCCGGCCAGCGCGGCCCAATCGACGGGATCTGCCATCTCCCTAGCCCTTCACATAGGGGACGCCGCTGGCGGCCGGCGCGCGCGACTTGCCCACCAGCCCCGCCACGGCCAAGATGGTCAGCGCGTACGGCAGCATCGCCAGGAACTGCCCGTCCACCGGGGTGACCGCCAGCTGCAGGATGCTCTTCAGGTTTCCGGCCACGCCGAACAGCATGGCCGCAAGAAAGGCGCCGATCGGATTCCAGCGCCCGAAGATCAAGGCCGCCAGGGCGATGAACCCGAGGCCGCCGGTCATGTCCTTGCTGAAGCTGCTGACAGCCACCAGCGTGAAGTACGCGCCGCCAACGCCGGCCACCGCTCCGCCGGCGAGCACGTTCAAAAACCGGGTGCGGTTGACATTGATGCCCATGGTGTCCGCCGCCTGCGGGTGCTCTCCCACGGCACGGATGCGCAGCCCCCAGCGAGTGTGGAACAGCGCAAACCAGATCCCCGCCACGAGTACCAGCATCAGGTAGCCCAGGATGGACTGGCGGAAAAACGTCGGCCCGATGATCGGGATTTCACTCAGTAGCGGGACCGGCAGGTTGGGCAGGTGCGGCGGCTGGTTGTAGATGGTGGCACCGCCCACCTTGATCTTCATGATCTTCTCGAAAAGGAATCCGGTCAGGCCGGCCACCAGCACGTTCAGCACCACCCCAACGATGATCTGGTTGACCAGGTATTTGATGCTGAACGCCGCCAGCATAAACCCCACCAGCACCCCGGCGACGGCAGCCGCGAGCAGTCCGGCGATGGCATTTCCGGTGATGGAACCGACCAGCGCCGCGGTAAAGGCCCCCGCGAGCAGCTGGCCCTCAATGGCGATGTTGACCACGCCGGAGCGTTCGCACAGCACTCCCGAGAGCGAGCCGAACACCAACGGGGTGACAATGAGCATGGCCCCGGTGAACAGCCCCACCAACGTGATGTTCTGCGTCTTAGTGCCGCCGATGATCCAGATCAGGAAACCGGCCACGAACAGCACCGTGAAGGAGGATGTCACCGCCCGCGACGTTCTGCCCACCGTCCTGGTCTGCAGATAGGACATCGCCGCCAGGACCACACAGCCCAGTGCGGCGATGATGCCGGAAATCTTGGCGGGCAGCACCAGGTCCGGCAGCTGCCAGGCATCCGAGTCCTGCGAGAGCCGGAAGGTTGCCTGGCCATCGGGTCCGAAGACCGCGAAGACGACGACGGCGAACGCCGCCATGAACCCGAAAGCGATCGGTACTTTCCAGCTCCGGACGGCAAGCTGGTCCCGGACTGTGCTGGTCGCTGTGCTCATCGCTGTGCTCATACTGCAGCTCCTCGGGTGGCCTGCGCGGAGATGGTCGGCGGCTTGATGGTCGGCGGGTTGATGGTCGGCGACTTGACCCGGAAGATCGCGCGGATCAATGGCGGCGCTGCGATGAACAGCACGATCAGGGACTGGACCACCAGCACGATGTCGATGGAAACGTCCGCGTTGACCGCCATGGAGGTACCGCCGGCTTTGAAAGCGCCGAAGAGCAGCGCGGCAAAAAAGGTGCCCCAAGGGGTCGACCGGCCCAAGAGGGCCACGGTGATGGCGTCGAAACCGATATTGCCTGCCACATCCGCGTCCAGCGACCGCTCCGTGCCGGAGATCTGGGACACGCCGGCCAGTCCGGACAGCGCGCCGGAGATCAGCATGACCACAATGTAGCCGCGGGAGACCACCATCCCGGCTGTCCGGGCGGCATTCGGGTTCGCCCCGATGGCCCTGAACTCGAAGCCCAGGGTCGAGCGGTTCAACAGCCAGGCCATAGCAATCACCGCGAGCACCGCCAGGATGAATCCGGCATTCAGCCGGAAGTTGGGCCCCAGCAGCAGTGGGAAGACCGCAGAGCCCGGCATCGCGGGGCTGACCGGGTTGGAGCTGGCCGGGTCCTTGAGCTGATTCTTCAGCAGGTACAGCACCAGATTGACAGCAATGTAGTTGAGCATAATGGTCACGATCACCTCATGCGCCCCGGTGCGCGCCTTCAATAGACCGGCGATACCACCCCAGATGGCGCCGCCGACAGCCCCGCCGACGATGACGACCAGCAGATGGATGCCCGGCGGGAGCTGCATGCCGAAACCGAGTGCGCCGGCAAAGATGGCGCCCAGGATGATCTGCCCCTGCGCGCCGATGTTGAACAGCCCGGCGCGGAAGGCAATGGTCACCGAGAGCCCTGCCAGGATGAGCGGCGTGGCGAAGGTGAGCGTTTCGAAGATTCCCAGCTGCCCCAGCCAGGTCCGCGCGGTCGGGTCATAGGTGGCGCCGCGGAACAGCGAGCCGTAGGCCTCCGACACGGCGGCCCACATGGCGGCAAAGGTGTCGCCGGGCTGGGCGAAAAAGTACCCGGCTGCGGCGGCGACGCGTGCGTCCGTGACCGCGATCAGGACAGCGCCGATGAGCAGGGCGACGACGACGGCGAGCACCGAGACAAGTCCGCTGCCGGTCATGATTTCGCGGATCAGGTCCTTGCCGCGCTCGTCCTTGCCTGGGCCTGTCCGCGGCAGTTTCATCGAGGCCGCGGCCCCGGTCAGGTCCGCCCCGCCAGGGCTGCCGGCCGGGGCCGCCGAGAGGCTGTCCTCAGGGGCCGGTTCGGTCCGCGGATCAGTCAAGACGGCTCTCCTTTTAATGTCGTGGTGGCGCTGAGCTGGGCCCGGGCTTCGTCCGCCGAGAGCCCGGCCATCATCAGACCCAGCAGATCACGCGATGACTTGCCGGGCACGATGCCCATCAGCCTGCCCGCAAAGAGTACGGCAATGCGGTCCGCGAGCTCAAGCACCTCATCGAGCTCGGTGGATACGATGATCACCGGCGTTCCCTGATCCCTTTCGGCCACAATGCGCTTGTGTAAAAACTCGATCGAGCCCACATCCACCCCGCGGGTGGGCTGGGAGGCGATAAACAGCTTCAGCGGCCGGGACAGCTCGCGCGCCAGCACCACTTTTTGCTGGTTTCCGCCCGAGAGCGTATCGGCGGGCGCCTGCGCAGAGGGTGTGCGGACATCAAATTCTTCGATCTTGCGGGCAGCGTGTTCGGCGATCGCCGTCCGGTTCATCATGGAGCCGCGGGAGAACTCCTTCTTGCCGTAGAGATCCAGCACCAGGTTCTCGGCAATGCTGAAGGCGCCGACCAAGCCGTCAATCCTGCGGTCCTCGGGCACGAATCCAACGCCGGCGTCGAGCACCTGCCGGACCGAACGGCCCACCAGTTCATGGCCGTCGAGGGTAATGGAGCCCCTGACGTGCCTGTGCAGGCCGAGCACGGCCTCCGTCAGTTCCGTTTGGCCGTTTCCCTGCACACCGGCGACGGTGAGGATCTCGCCGGTGGCGACGGCGAAGGACACGTCGTCCACCAGCCGCGTTCCGTCGTCGGACATCACCGTGAGATTTCGGATCCGGAAGACCTCCTCCCCCGGCCGCGCCGGGGCCTTGTCGAGGCTCAGGTTGACCGACCGCCCCACCATCATGGAGGCCAGGTCCGTGGTGGAGGCCGACGGGTCCGCAGTGCCGACCACCTTGCCGCGCCGGATCACGGTGATGCGGTCCGAAATCGCCTTGACCTCGCGGAGTTTGTGCGAGATGAAAACGATCGAGGTGCCGCCCGCCGTCAGCTGGCGCATGATGTCCATCAGCTCGTCGGTCTCCTGCGGGGTGAGCACCGCAGTCGGTTCATCCAGAATCAGGATGCGGGCATCACGGACCAGGGCCTTGATGATCTCGACTCGCTGCTGAACCCCGACGGGCAGCTCCTCGATCACGGTGTCCGGATCCACATTGAAACCGAATTTGGCGGAGATCTCCCGGATCTTCCTCCGCGTCTGCTCCAGATCCAGAACGCCCCCAAGGCCAGTGGACTCGCGGCCCAGGGCAACGTTTTCCGCGACGGTGAAGACGGGAACCAGCATGAAGTGCTGATGGACCATGCCGATCCCGGCCGCCATGGCATCACCGGGACCGGAGAACTTGACGGCTTGCCCATCCACCAGGATTTCGCCCGAAGTCGGTTCATAGAGTCCGTAGAGGACATTCATCAGCGTCGACTTGCCGGCACCGTTTTCGCCGAGCAGGCAATGGATCTCGCCGGGTTCCACCACGAGATCGATGCGGTCGTTGGCCACCAACGAGCCAAAGCTCTTGGTGATGCCCTTGAGTTCGAGTTTCAAGGCTGCAACCATTCTTAGGTTTGTGTCGGAGGCCGGCACACTTTTCACGACAAGGACCTGGCGACCGCCCCGCCGCTGCGGCGGGGCGGATCCGCGGACATTTTTCCTGCCTACTTCTTCGGGCTGGCCGGGGACTCGATCTTCAGCGTGCCGGAGATGATGTCCTTCCTGATCGCATCGAGTTCGCTCTTGGTGTCCGCAGTGACACTTGAGTCCAGGTCATGGAACGGAGCCAGCGCGACGCCGTCGTTCTCCAACGTCCCGACATACGGCGTCGGATCGAACTTGCCGTCCTTGTCGTCCTTGACAATGTTCTCCACCGCTTCGCCCATCTTCTTCATGACGGAGGTCAGCAGCACGGCTTTGAAGGCCGGGGCCGTCAGGTAGCCGTCCGAGTCAACCCAGACCAGCTTGGCGTCTTTGCCGGCGGTGTTCGCCGCCAAAATGGCATCGCCGGCGCCCTTGCCCAGCGGGCCTGCCACGGGCATGATGATGTCCGCCCCGTCGTTGAGCAGGTTGTTGGTGGCCTTGGTGCCCTCCTGGACCACGTCGAAGGTGTTCGTGAAGACACCCTGCTGAGTGTTCTTGTCCCAGCCCAGCAGCTGGACGGACTTGCCCTTTTTCTCGTTGTAGTACTTGACGCCGTCGGCGAATCCATCCATGAAGATTGTCACGGTGGGGATGTTGATGCCACCGAAGGTGCCCACCTTGCCGGTCTTGGTCTGCGCGGCGGAGGCATAGCCGGCCAGGAACGCAGCCTGGGCGGTGTCGTAGACCACCGGCTTGACGTTCGGCAGGTTAATCGAGTTGTCATCAATGATCGCGAAGTGCGCCGAGGCGTCGGACGTGGCCACCTTCTTGGTGGCGTCCGCGAGCAGGAAGCCCACGGTGAAGGTCAGGTTGCAGCCGGCGTTGGCCATCTGGTTCAGGTTCGGCTCGAAGTCCGCCTTCGTGGTGGACTCCGCCTGCTTGATCTTGATGCCGAGGTCCGTTTGCGTCTTCTTCAGGCCCTCGTAGGAGGACTGGTTGAAGGACTGGTCGTCGAATCCGCCGGCGTCGGAGACGATGCAGCCGAGATAGTCGCTGGCCCCCGCCGTGCCACCACCCGACGGCGCCGGTGCAGCGCCGCAGCCGGTGAGCAGGAGCGCGGTTGCACCCAAGGTGATGGTTCCAACGGTGGCGCTGCGTTTCAGGGCACCGGGCAAGGACAGGGCGCTGTGCAGTGGGTGATTCAAAGTTCCTCCAACAGAGATTGAGCGCAGCGAACAGCAGCGGTTCAATGAGTGTCCGTTGGTCACGGTGCGTAACACCGGGACTCAAATTCTGTTGTCACTGATATCTTCGAAGCGCTGCGCTATGGCGCGATGATGATAATACCCTAATGGGTGATTCAGCCCACCTGCACCTTTCGACGCCGCCGATGCCTCATCGTTGGAAAGTCGTTACCTGTCCGCCCTCGCCAAAACGGGGCGGCGCCGCGAAGGAGGGGCGGCCCCGCGAAGGAGGGGCGGCGCAGCGAAGGAGGGGCGGCCCCGCGAAGGAGGGGCGGCGCAGCTGCGTTGTCGCGGGGACGCCCCTCCTTCGAGAATGCCCGAGGATGACCGGTGTCTGTCCGGCAGAGGAGGTGCGGCCAGCATCCCGTCCACTCCTCCACACTTCTGGAGTGTGGCGTCGTCCTGCACAGCGGATCGGTGCCGTTCCTGTCCAACCGGCTGTGAGCACTATCTTACTGACATGGACAAGAACAGGCTTCGGAAAACGCTGGAGGTGCGGTGGCCTCCTGGTGGGCCTGTCGCCTCGACTGCGCAGTTGGCATCGGCCGGTGTGGGGGACCGGTTGTTGGCCGCTGGGGTTGCATATGGTTTCGTGCATCGGCTCAGGCGCGGGGCATACATTCAGATGAGTTTATGGTTTCCAGCCGCCGTTTGGGAGCGGGACATGTTTGGTCTGCAAGCCCATTTCTACACCAGCGGCGGCGCATGTACGTACAGCCACTTCAGCGCTGCGCGTCTTCACGGATGCTGGATTTGGGACTGCGGCAGCAGTATTCACATCAATTCCGCCTCTGCGCTGTCGCAGAACAGTGCCGGCCCTGATGTGACGGGACATCACTGCCGCTTGGAGCTCCGGGAAACTGTCGTGGTCAGTATCCGCGGCGAGGGGCCGATCTGGGTGACTTCGCTCGAGCGAACCGTCGTCGATTGTGCCAGAATCGGCGAGTTTCAGCGCGCCGTAATCATCGGGGACCATGCCCTGCGCAAAGGTGCGAGCCTGCAAGGGATACAGTCCCTGGTCGCATCAATGCCGGGCAGCCGCGGTATACGACGCGCCCGCCAAGTGGTTGAGGCACTCGATGCACGGTCCGAGTCTGCTGGCGAGACTCGGACGCGGCTGATCCTTCGCGCATTCAACATCGAACAGCCGGATGTTCAGGTCGTTATACAGGCGGGGAGCATCAGCTATCGGGCGGATTTCGCGTGGCCGGCACTCAAACTCATCCTGGAATTTGACGGGAAATCGAAATACTTCGATTTCGCCCCGACTGGCCAGGTTATTTTTGAGGAACGACGGCGCGAAAAGGCATTGATGGAGTTAGGTTGGAGATTCATCCGGATCGAATGGTCCGATCTGGGGCGCCCGGGCGAGCTGCGGACGCGGATTCAAGCAGCGATAGCCCGTGCACGCGAAGGACTGGCCGCGTGAAGACGGGGCTCGCTCGCGACAGCGGTGCTGGGCCGCATCGTCTTCGCGGGGGCGCCCCTCTTTGATGGTCGGTCCTCCATCCCGCGGGGCAACCTCGGCCTGTCAGTCCAGCGTCACGACCATTTTCCCGGTGTTGGCACCGCGGAGCAGATCGATGAAGGCCTGCGGCGCGTTTTCCAGGCCGTGCACGAAGGTCTCATCGAAGCGGACCGCACCGTCGCCAAGCCATCGCGCCATTTTCCCGGCGAATTCCTCCGCCAGGTACTGGTAACTGCCCACGATGAACCCCCGCAGTGTCAGCTGCTTGCCGATCGCCAGCGCTAGATTCCGTGGACCACTGACCGGCGCTGTGCTGTTGTACTGCGAGATCGCCCCGCACATGGCAACCCGGCCGAACCGGTTCAACACGGAGATGGCGGCCTCAAGGTGTTCGCCGCCCACATTGTCGAAGTAGACGTCGATTCCGGCCGCATCCGAGGCGCCGGGCGTTGCGGCGCCCGTCCGTTGCAGGGCAGCCTTGAGCTGATCCTTGACCGGTCCGTCGTGGTAGTTGAAGGCCGCGTCGAAGCCCAGCTCCAGCAGCCGTGCCACCTTTTCCGACGAGCCCGCGCTGCCGATCACGCGTGCCGCGCCGAGGTTTTTAGCGATCTGCCCCACCAGGGATCCCACCGCGCCGGCGGCGGCGGAGACAAAGACGGTATCTCCGGGCTTGAAGGCCGCCACCTCGGTCAGGCCGGCATAGGCGGTGAGCCCGGTCATGCCGAGGGCGCCGAGGAACGCCGTCGGCCGCGACAGCGTGCTGTCCACGGTCCGGGCCTCCCCCTCGGCCAACACCGCGTAGTCACGCCAGCCCAGTGCGTGGACAACGACGTCCCCCACTTTGTGTGCGGCGCTGCGCGAAGCAATCACCTCGCCCACCGCGCCGCCGTCGAGCGGCGCATTCAGGGCAAACGGTGGGCTGTAGGACTTTACATCGTTCATGCGGCCCCGCATGTACGGATCCACGCTCATGGCCGTATTGCGGACCAGGATCTGACCGTCCGCCAAAGCGGGAATGTCCGATTCCGTGAGCCGGAAGTTCTCCGGCACGGGCTCCCCCTGCGGACGGGACGCGAGCTGCACCTCGCAGGTGGTGCGGGGAAGTGCCGATTCATCGACGGCGGGAGTGTCGTGGTTGTGCGATTCATTGCTCATGCGGATGCCTCCATTGCGGGTTGGGTAACGGTTCTGATGCTGCTGCAGGCACTAATGGCCGGCGGGGCCAGGATGCTCAGTTCGACGCTGATATTGCCGCGGGTGGCATTGGAGTATGGGCAGATCAGATGGGCCGCCTCGGCCAGTTCCCGGGCGGCGGATGGCTTCAACCGTGGCAAACCGATCTCCATCCGCACGGCGATCCCCTAGGCACCCTCGCCGACTGCGCCGAAATCGACGTTGGCGGTCACCGTGGAACCGGAGACATCCGCCTTGTGGCGCCGCGCTGCCAGCCACAGAGCGGAGTGGAAGCAAGCGGCATAGCCGGCAGCGAACAGCTGTTCCGGATTGGTTCCGTTGCCGTCTCCGCCCAGTTCCACCGGCGCTGCCAGTCTCACCTCAAGCTTGCCGTCGGAGCTGCGGGCCTGGCCGTTGCGTCCATCGCCGGTGGCATGGGCTTGTCCGGTGTAAAGAATTTTCATGGCCGTCCTTGGTGGCGGTGGTGGTGGTGGTGGTTTTTAGCTTGCCGCAGCGTGCAGGGCAGCGGTCAGCCGGGATAGTGTGCCCCGCAATTGATCCAGCTCGCCGGGGCCGAGGCCCGCTGCCTCTGCCAGCTGCTGCGGAACCGCAGCTGCCCGCTCGCGCAAGGCGGCGCCGTCGTCCGTCAGGTGCACCTGAACCCGCCGCTCGTCGTCGGCGCTACGCTGACGTCGCACCAGCCCGGCGGCCTCCAGCCGCTTGAGCAGCGGGGACAGTGTACCGGAATCCAGCGCGAGCTCCTCCCCCAGCTCGCGCACCGACGCGCCATCCCGCTCCCAGAGCAGGAGCAGCACCAGATACTGCGGATACGTCAGCCCCAGCTCGCTGAGCATTGGCCGGTAGAGCGCAGTGGCAGCCCTGGAGGCCGAGTACAGCGCGAAACAGACCTGCCGCTTGAGAACGTCGCGCTCATCCATACCTCAAACGTAGTACACAATTCCATTGTGCACAACCTATCGGATGGACGCCTGCCCTTCGCCATCCACGTCCCCGCTTATCCCAGGCACCCGCCTCCTCCCCCAGGGATGAGGCAGGGAGCGCGCGGGGTTAAGTGAGGTCGCGGATGGCCCGCAGGGCGGCTGCCCCGAGCACCCTGATCCCCAGACCCAGCGCACGCTCATCCACAATGTAATCGCCGCGGTGCAGATCGTACTGTTCCCCGCCGGGCACGTGCGTCCCCAGCCGCATCAAGGCTCCCGGTGTGTCCTGCAGGAACCAGGCGAAGTCCTCCCCGCCCATTGACTGCGGCGCCAGAACGACGGCGTTCTCGCCCAGTTCGGCGCGGGCCGCGGCCTCGATCAGCGCAGTTTCATGTTCCGAATTCACCACCGGCGGAACGCCCCGGGTATGCTCCAACAGGACATCCACGCCGTACGGCGCGGCGACCTGCTGCACCACTTCGTCCAGCAGCTCACCGGCCGCGTGCCAGGCCTCGCGGTCCAGGCAGCGCATGGTGCCGGCCATGAAGCCGGTGCCCGGAATGGCGTTTGGCGCGGATCCGGCACCGATCTGGCCCCAAACCACGGACACGCCGCTGCGCACATCCACCCGGCGGGAGAGAACGGCCGGGACGTTGATGGCGATCTCGGCCAGTGCGAAGACCAGATCCTCGGTCAGGTGCGGACGGGAGGTGTGTCCGCCCCGGCCGGAGAGTTCTATCTTGATGGTGTCCGACGCGCTGGTGATCGAGCCGATGCGCGTACCGATGTGTCCCAACTCGATCCGCGGGTCGCAGTGCAGGGCCATGATCCGCGGCACGCCCTCCAACGCGCCCTGGGCAATGCAGTCCAACGAGCCGCCGGGCATAATCTCCTCGGCGGGCTGGAAAATGATCCGTATCGTGGCCCCCAGCGGCCGCTGCGCGTGCATGTCCGTCAACACCAAGGCGATTCCCAGCATTGTGGTGGTATGGATGTCATGCCCACAGGCATGGGTGACACCGTGGTTCCGGGAGGCAAACGACAGGCCGGTTTCCTCCATGACCGGCAGCGCATCAATGTCACCGCGCAGGGCGGTGGCGATCGGGCCGTCGCCGACGTCAACAAAGAGCCCGGTGCCCGACAGGCGCCGCGGTGCCAGACCCGCGGCGATGAGCCGTGCCATCAATCTGTCAGTGGTGCGGAATTCCTGCCGCGAAAGCTCCGGATGTGCGTGAAGATCCCGTCTGAACGCCAGCATCTCGGCGATTCTCGGTTCCAGCCAGGGGTTTATCAGAGCTGTCGGTTCGGTCTCTAATGAGTAATTGCGCACACAGAAACTCTAGCGACCCCGGACCGCATCAAGGTCATTCACGGCCCAGAGTTACGGCCGCGCCCCAACCCGCCGGTGAACCCGGTCCGGCTATAGAACGTCAGTGTCGCCGCTGGCCTTGAGATGGTCCACGGCGCTTTTCACCTGCTGTGCGTGCGCCGTCGTCGTCACGAGCAGTGCATCAGGGGTGTCCACAATAACGACGTCCTTGATGCCGATCAGCGCAATAACGCGCTTGGTGTCCGTGACCACGACGCCGGAGGCTCCCTCGGTGAAAACGCGGGCCCCCTCGCCGACGACCGTGACGTCGTCGACCTCTTTGGCGCTGTTGAGCCGGCCGATGGCGGCAAAGTCTCCGACGTCGTCCCAGCTGAACGTTCCCGGAATCACGGCGACATCGCCGGCGTCGGCCGCAGGTTCGGCCACGGCATAGTCAATGGCCGTTTTCGGCAGGGTGGGCCAGATCCGGGCCGTGACTTCCTGCTGCTGGTCCGTATCCCATGCGTTGGCGATCTCGGTCAGGCCGCTGTACAGTTCCGGCTGATTCTGTTCCAGGTGCTTGAGCATCAGCGCCACCGGAGCCACAAACATGCCGGCGTTCCAGTTGTAGTCGCCGCTGGCCAGGTACTCCTCGGCCACCGCCTTGCTCGGCTTTTCCACAAATTCGACGACGGCATGGGCGCTGGGCGCACCGGCGATGTCCAGTGCTTCACCGGTGCGGATGTAACCGAACCCTGTGGAGGGGTGCGTGGGTTTGATGCCGATGGTGACGATCTTGCCCGTCGCGGCGGTGAAGATCGCCTCACGGACGGCGTCCTGGAAGACGCCGTCCGGGCTGATCACCTGATCGGCGGCGAATGAGCCCATGATGATGTCAGGGTCCCGCCGGTAGAGGATGGCGGCGGCCAGTCCGATGGCGGCCGCCGAGTCCTTAGGCTCGCTTTCCAGCACGAAGTCCGCGTCCTTGATCTCGGGCAGCTGCCGGCAGACGGCCTCCCGGTGGGCAGTGCCTGTTACCACTACCACACGATCCCCGGCCAGCGGCGCCAGTCTGTCGTAGGTGGCGCGCAGCAGCGTGCTGCCCGAATTCGTCAGGTCATGAAGGAATTTCGGCGCGGCGGCCCGGGACAGCGGCCATAGCCTGGTCCCGACGCCGCCGGCCGGGATGACCGCATAAAATCTGTCCAGTGTCTGCACTGACCGGTTTTGCGCGGACCACTCTTCCGCGGACCGTGCGGCCGGTGTGCCTAAAGATTCAGTATTCATCACCCGTCAGTCTAGTGGACAGCCCACAACGGCCTGCGCGGCCCCGTCCGGGCACGTCGGCCACGTCGGCCACGTCCGGGCACGTTTATGCGACGTCCGGCCAAGTCCGGGCACGTTTCGGCGCCGGAACGCCCCTGCGGGACCAATGCGTAACGCCTGTGACCAAGGCGATAGAGCAAGGAGCGCCTAATTTGAATAAGCTGTAAGCGAAGCCTACATTTAGGCCTGAGCTACGAGTGCTCTCGCAACGAGCGTAACCCCGCGTGGAACCACGCTAGCGCCGCTGTGATGCAGAGAGGATTATTGCGTGCCGACAAAACCAGCTGGCACTCTGTACCGCGGCCGAGAAGGCATGTGGTCCTGGGTGGGACACCGTATTACGGGTGTTGTGATTTTCTTTTTTCTGTTGGTGCACGTCCTGGACACTTCGTTGGTGCGCGTGTCCCCGGAAGCGTATAACGCCGTCATCGGCACGTATAAGAACCCGATCATGGGTCTGGGCGAGGCCGGTCTGGTCGCCGCCATCGTTTTCCACGCGTTCAATGGGCTACGGATCATTGCCATTGACTTCTGGAAAAAGGGCAACAAGTACCAGGCTCAGCTCCTCTGGGCCGTTCTGATCCTGTGGGTCGTGGCGATGGTGCCGTTCCTGATCCGCCAGCTTTCCATCGTTTTCGGGGGGAACTAATCATGGCAACACCTATAATCGACGCCCCGCGCAGCGGCAAGATCGATGTGAAGTACAACCGCAGCAAAGGCGGCAAAGGCAGCTTCGAGATGGTCGCGTGGCTCTTCATGCGGCTCTCCGGCGTGGTGCTGGTGGTTTTGATCTTCGGTCACCTGTTTGTGAACCTGATGGTCGGCGACGGCGTCCACGCCATCGACTTCGGCTTCGTGGCCGGCAAATGGGCCAGCCCGTTCTGGCAGATCTGGGATCTGCTCATGCTCTGGCTCGCCATGCTACATGGCACCAACGGTGTGCGGACCATCATCAACGACTACGCCGAGCGCAATGGAACGCGGATGGCGCTCAAGACCGTGCTTTACGTCGCAACGGTGGTCATCATCGTCCTCGGCACGCTGGTCATCTTCACCTTTGATCCGTGCCCGGCCGGCGCCGTGACCGACCTGCCGTCCTTCTGCACCGCCCGCTAACAGCAGCGGCAGCAAGAACAGCGCTCCGCACCAGCCGCTTCGCCGCGGCCATCAGGAAGCACACACACGCTTTAACCGCAGTTTGAGAGAAAGAGCATCCAGTATGCAGGTCCATAAGTACGACGTCGTTATCGTCGGGGCCGGTGGCGCGGGCATGCGTGCCGCCATCGAATCCGGCCAGCGCGCACGCACCGCTGTACTGACCAAGCTCTACCCCACCCGCTCGCACACCGGGGCGGCCCAGGGCGGCATGTGCGCCGCGCTGGCGAACGTGGAGGAAGATAACTGGGAATGGCACACCTTCGACACGATCAAGGGCGGCGATTACCTGGTGGATCAGGACGCCGCGGAGATCATGGCCAAGGAGGCCATCGATGCGGTGCTGGACCTGGAAAAGATGGGCCTGCCGTTTAACCGCACCCCCGAGGGCCGGATTGACCAGCGCCGCTTCGGCGGCCACACCCGTGATCATGGCAAGGCGCCCGTCCGGCGCGCCTGCTACGCCGCGGACCGCACCGGCCACATGATCCTGCAGACGCTCTACCAGAACTGCGTCAAGCACAACGTGGAGTTCTACAACGAGTACTACGTCCTGGACATGCTCATGGTCGATGAGGAAGTCACCGTCGACGGCGTCACCAGGATCCACAAGCGCGTTGCCGGCGTCGTCTCCTATGACCTGGCTTCCGGCGAACTCCACATCTTCCAGGCCAAGTCCGTCATCTTCGCCACCGGCGGCGCCGGCAAGGTCTTCAAGACCACCTCCAATGCGCACACGCTGACCGGTGACGGCATGGGCATCGCCTTCCGCCGCGGCATCCCGTTGGAGGATATGGAATTCTTCCAGTTCCATCCGACAGGCCTGGCCGGGTTGGGCATCCTGCTTTCCGAGGCGGCCCGCGGCGAGGGCGCGATCCTGCGCAACTCCGAGGGCGAGCGCTTCATGGAACGCTACGCCCCGACCATCAAAGACCTTGCCCCGCGCGACATTGTGGCCCGCTCCATGGCCAATGAGGTCCGCGAGGGCCGCGGTTGTGGTCCGAACAAGGATTATGTCCTCCTGGACCTGACCCACCTCGAGCCGGCGCACATCGACGCCAAGCTCCCGGACATCACGGAATTTGCCCGCACCTACCTTGGTGTGGAGCCCTACACGGAACCGGTTCCGGTCTTCCCGACGGCGCACTACGCCATGGGCGGCATCCCGACCAACGTCCAGGCCGAGGTCCTGCAGGACAACGACACGATCATTCCGGGCCTCTACGCCGCCGGCGAGGTCGCGTGCGTCTCCGTGCATGGTTCCAACCGGCTGGGCACCAACTCGCTGCTGGACATCAATGTCTTCGGCAAGCGTGCGGGCATTGCGGCAGCCGAGTATGCCCAAACCGCCGATTATGTGGACCTCCCGGACGATCCCGAGGCCTACACGGTTGAGCTGCTCAACCATGTCCGGACGTCCGACGGCGGCGAAAAGGTCGCGCTGATCCGCAAGGATCTGCAGGACACCATGGACACAAACATGCAGGTATTCCGCACGGCGGAGACCCTCAACCAGGTGCTCACCGACATTTCTTCGATGGAGGAGCGCTACCAGCGCATCACCGTCCAGGACAAGGGCAGAAGGTTCAACCTTGATCTGCTCGAAGCCGTGGAGCTGGGCTTCCTGCTGGAACTGGCCAAGGTCATGACCGTCGCCGCGCTGCACCGCGAGGAATCCCGCGGCGGCCACTTCCGTGAGGACTTCCCGGAGCGCGACGACGAGAACTTCATGAAGCATTCCATGGCCTATAAGGTCCAGGAGACCGCCAATAAGGAACACACGGCCGGCATCCGTCTGGGAACCAAGCCGGTTGTCTTTACGCGCTACGAGCCGATGGTGAGGAAGTACTAATGAGCCCCATTGAAACTGCCGAAACGGCCCCAGAGCCGGCTTCGAAAATCGAACTGCCCGCCCACGTTGGCGGCGGCGGCGAAATCCCCACCTTCAACATCACCTTGCGCGTTCGCCGGTACAACCCGGAAATTTCCGAGGACTTCAGCTGGGAAGACTACGAGCTGACCATGTACGGCACGGACCGCGTGCTAGACGCCCTGCACAAGATTAAGTGGGAGCACGACGGTTCGCTGTCCTTCCGCCGTTCCTGCGCTCACGGTGTCTGCGGGTCCGATGCGATGCGCATCAACGGACGCAACCGGCTGGCCTGCAAGACGCTGCTGAAGGACCTGGACACGAAGAAGCCGATCACGGTGGAGGCCATCAAGGGCCTGCCGGTGGAGAAGGACCTGATCGTGGACATGGAACCGTTCTTCCAGTCCTACCGCGAGATCATGCCGTTCCTGATCAACAAGGGCCACGAGCCCACCAGGGAACGCCTGCAGTCCGCCGAGGAGCGCGCCCGCTTTGACGACACCACCAAGTGCATCCTCTGTGCGGCGTGCACCTCCTCGTGTCCGGTGTTCTGGACGGACGGCCAGTACTTTGGGCCGGCCGCGATTGTGAATGCGCACCGCTTCATCTTCGACTCCCGCGACGACGCCGGCGACATGCGCCTGGAGATCCTCAACGACAAGGAAGGCGTGTGGCGCTGCCGCACCACCTTCAACTGCACCGAGGCGTGCCCGCGCGGCATCCAGGTCACGCAGGCGATCTCCGAGGTCAAACAGGCCATCCTCAGCCGCCGGGTCTAAGACCCCGCAGGCCCCGTGGGGATCCAACTCCATCGACTGAGCAGTAGATGTCCGTTACAGCCCCGTATCGGACATCTGCTGCTCAGTCGTTTATCCGGAGGGCTCTTCAGGCCCGCCGCAGGGTACAGGCGCGTCCGCGCCGGTCCCCAACGCGGGTGCCTTGGCACGGCGCACGTCGCAGAATCGCGCACACGGACCCGTAGTTCGGGGCTGGTGCGGAGTTGCTGCGGCCCGGTCCGCCGGGACCCGGCGCAATTGGCCGTATTTTACTTCAGGGATGGTTCGTCGTCACCGCGGAGCCAATCTCAAACAAGGAGCGGCGCAGCGCCCGGTAGCGCTCGGAGCCCAGCGCCTCCGACCATCGTTCCTCCGCATCCGCGATGATTTTCAGTGAAAGGGCGACGGCGGCGACGCCGCCAGTTGTCAGCGTCTGGAGGTTCTACACGCCCCGGGTTTCCGTCACCGGTTCCTTGAATGGTTGACGGCCCGGTCTGAGCCGCCGGGTCCAGTCCTCCGCGGCAGACCGGCGCCCCCACCCCCATCGACTCAGCAGCAGGTGTCCGTTTCGGCCCCGTATCGGACATCTACTGCTAAGTCGTTTATCCGGAGGGCTCCTCAGGCACGCCGCAGGGATCGCGCCCGGCCCCGCTGATCCGCTGGGACAACAGCCGCATTAATGTCGGCCTGCCCGACGGCGGACCACGCGGCCGCAATCAGGAAAACCTGGCTGACGAAGTTGAACCAGATCAACAGACCGATAATGACCGCGAAAGGGGCCAGCAGCGGGTTTGCTCCCGCCCTGGCCAGCAGGAGCCCGCTGAGCAGCTGGAGAACAGTGGCACCCACGCCCGCCAGCAGGGTGGACTGCAGGAAAATTCCGCGGTCCGGTTTCAGCCCCGCTGCCAGCCTGAACAAGATGGTCGCGGTGAGCCAGTTCAGCGCGACGGCCACCAAGACCCCGAGTCCGAAACCTGCGGGATTCGCCACTGCCGGGTCGAGTTTGAGGGCGGTGGTGATGGCGTCCAGCGCACCGCCGAAGATCACCGTCACCCCGGCGGTGAGCACCAGCGCAACGCCCAGCAGCAGCAGCGTCCCGGCGTCTTTAAGCTTCATCATCACGGGATTTACTGTCGGCGCGGGGGCCCCCGCCACGCCCCGCATGCCGATGCGCAGCGACGCGATCCAATTCAGCGCGGTGAAGATGGTGACGACGGCGGCGATGATTGCCGTCCACCCGAGCCCGGCGGGATTCAGCAGGGACTGCGGATCGACCAGACCATCGCCGCCGTCGACCTTCAACAGTCCGGGTGCGCTCGTCGCGACGCTGGCAACCAACGCGTCCAGCAGAACCTTGTCGGATCTCAGGACCAGCGCGGCGATCGAAAACCCGGTGGTGAGCAGACCGGTGATGGAAAAGAACATGGTGAAGCCGATGCCGGCGGCCATCACGGGGCCGCGCCTCATGTTGTACTGTGCCATCGTGCGCAGCGGGCGCAACGTGTTGGCTCGGGCCAGCTGAGAGTTCAGCCAGGCGATGAAGACGCCGAGCCGGCCGGCACCCTCCCGCTTGGCGCGCCCATAGGCGGTCTGCTTGCGAATTACCTCAAGCCTGAGTTTTGCCAGCTCGGTCGGCAGCGGCTTCGCATCGTCGGGTGCTTTGTTTTTCAGACGTTCCGCCAAAGTTCAGCTCTTCCTTTAGTAGCCACACACCAGAACTATCATGCTCGTAAAGCCCCATCCCGGTTACCGGGAAGGTGGCCGCAAAGTCCTCCAGCGTTCCCGCGGCCTCGTCCAGACCCGCGGCGCCGATGTCGTGGGCCACGGTGATGTGCGGATGAAAGTTAAAGGCCAGGTCCCGTGCCAGCGGCCCGCTCTGGAGTTTTTCGTGCAGCCGGACGCACTCCTCAAACCCTTCCTGAATCTGCAGATAGACCACCGGTGACACGGGGCGGAATGAAGCGGTCCCGCTGACGGCCACCGTAAAGGGACGCTGCTCCCGCGCCACTTCGCGCACGTGTCCGACGGTTTCCTCCCAGTCCTCGGCGGGCGTGGTGGTCACCAAGGTGATGTGTGCCGGGATGACGGCCCCCAGCCGATCGCCGAAGGTGCGCCTGAAGTTTGTGATTTCCGTGGCCAACGGTTCGGGCAGCGCCACGATGATCCCCACACAGCGGGGGTCAGGATCCGCGCCGGCCTTTAGCCGGCCGTCGGCGTGCGCGTTCAGGAGCTCGCCGCTGCCGGCGGCCCTCGTTGATGCACGCTGATCGGCTGACTTGGCCATGGTGCTAGCGGCCACCCTGCAACGGGAGGAAGCCCATTTTGTCGTACACCTGGCGCAGCGTCACCGACGCAATTTCCCGGGCCCGCCGCGCACCGCCGGCCAGCAGCCGGTCCAGCTCCGCCGGATCGGACATCAGTTCGTTCGTCCGGTCCCGCAGCGGAGTGATGAAGTCGACCATCACGTCGGCCAGGTCCGCTTTCAGATGCCCGTACATTTTGCCCTCGTAGAGCCGCTCCAGTTCGGGGATCTGCTGCCCCGTGAGGGTGGAATAAATGGTCAGCAGGTTGGAGACACCGGGCTTGGTTTCAATATCAAAGCGGACCTCGGTGCCGTCATCCGTCACCGCGGTTTTAATCCGTTTGGCGGCAATCCTCGGATCCTCCAGCAGCTGGATCGACCCGCTGGCGGATTCCCCGGTTTTGGACATCTTGGCCACCGGATTCTGCAGGTCATAGATCTTGGCTGATTCCTTGAGGATCTTCGCATCGGGCACGGTGAAGGTTTCGCCGAACCTGGCGTTGAAGCGCTGGGCCAGGTTCCGGGTCAGTTCCAGATGCTGACGCTGGTCTTCGCCCACCGGCACCAGATCCGTTTGGTAGAGCAGAATGTCCGCTGCCATCAGGGTCGGGTACGCAAACAGTCCCAGCGTGGCGGCCTCGGAACCGCCCTTCTGCGTCTTGTCCTTGAACTGCGTCATCCGTGCGGCCTCACCGTAGCCGGTAATGCAGTTCAGCGCCCAGGCCAGCTCGGCGTGTTCGGGCACCTGCGACTGGACAAAGAAGATGCACTTCTCCGGGTCGATTCCGGCCGCGATGTACTGCGCGGCAACCGTGCGGGTCCGCCTGGCCAGCATGTCCGGCTCGAAATCAACAGTCACCGCATGCAGGTCGGGAATGAAGAAGACCGCGTCGTACTCCGACTGCATCTGCACCCAGTTGCGCACGGCGCCGATGTAGTTCCCCAGATGCAGGGAATCGGCGGTGGGCTTTGCTCCGGAGAGGATGCGCTGGCGTGCTGCAGTCATCAATTCTGAACTCTCAAATCTCGATAGCGGGATAGGTGGGTGCCTAGGGCTGGACGCCGAGCCGGTAATCGACCACCAGCGGCGCGTGGTCGGAGAAGCGCGTGTCCCAGGACGGCGCGCGGTCGACGACGGCGGCGCCGGCCGCCGCTGCCAGTGCGGAGGTGGCCATGTGGTAGTCAATGCGCCAGCCCGTGTCATTGTCGAAGGCCTGCCCACGCCACGACCACCAGGTGTAGGGGCCCTCAACCTCACCGGCGAGCCGGCGGTGCACGTCGGCCCAGCCGAATTCGTCGCCGAAGAACCTGTCGAAGTAGGCGCGCTCTGCCGGCAGAAAACCGGCCCGCTTGACGTTGCCCTTCCAGTTTTTGATGTCCAAGGTGGTGTGACCGACGTTGAGGTCTCCCACCACCAGGGCATGGTCGCTCTCCCGTTCCAGTTGCGGCAGGCGCGTAGCCATAACGTCAAGGAAGCGGTACTTGTCGACCTGCTTGGGTGTATCCACCTCCCCGGAATGCACATAGGCGCTGACAACGGTGAGCTTTCTGGTCTGCCCGTCGGCGTCGGTGACCCGGTAATCGGCCTCCACCCAGCGGCCGGCGGCGGCGAAGTAATCATCACCGATCCCCACCCGGGTTTCCACCGGTTGGATCCGGTCCCGGCGGGAGGCGATCGCAACGCCGGCGCGGCCCTTCGCCTCGGCCTCGGCATGCAGAATGTGCCATTCGTCGCCGAGCAGGTCCTGCACCACTGCGTCCGGCGCACGGACTTCCTGCAGGGCCAGGATGTCCACGTCCCGCGCGGCCAGCCACTGGGCCATGCCGCGCTTATAGGCGGCCCGAATCCCGTTGACATTGACGGAGGCGATCCGCAGGCCGTTCTTGGGCGCCGTTCCGGGGACGTCTGCCGCCGCAGGCACCAGCTCTGTCATGGTTGCCGTCAGGGGCTCTGTGGCGGATAACTGCCGTGCGGTGACTAACTGCCCCGTGGCCAACTGCCCTGGTGCCGTTGCTGTATTCGTTGACATGCTCACCCGTTCCACTTTACCGTTTCAGCGCATCGCGCAAACCGCGGCCTGTGTCCGCGCTCCCGGCCGCCCGCCTTAGTCGAGAACGACGCCGCTGACCGGGCCGCCGTCGTCGGATCCGCCGCTGTTGCTGACCATGCCACGACCGTTATGGGCGGTGATCGAAATCGTTTCCAGCGCGCGCATCATGGCCGCGGAATCGGCGCCGGTTCCCCGGCCCAGCTGTTCCTCGATTAGGCCGGCCTGCACCTGGATAATTTTGAAGCTGTGGTCCAGCTTCAAATCGCGGATGCCGGCAGAACCGTCGTCGATCAGGGCGGTCCCGCGCGCTTTCTTTCCCGCCGGAGCCGGCGGACCGCCGGCTCCGTTGACCCCGGCCAGGGTGCTTTGGGCCCGGCGGACCTGCTCGGCGCCGAAGCGGGCGGCCTTGTGCACTCCGATGTAGACAAAGGTGGAGAGGGCCAGCCAGCCCAGGGCAACGGCGGCGATGAACCAGCCAAGCACATCATTGCTGTTGGCCGCGAAGACCAGCGCCACCAGGAAAACCAGGGCCAGCACAATGGTCCCGGTTCCGGTCCATCGGCCGGGCCGCTGCGGGCTTCTGCCACCGTCTTTGCCGAGAGAATACATGCCTTCAGTATGTCAAAAGCCACCGCCGATGGCAGGACGTTCCACCACCGGCGGAAACCTGAGGTGCCCGTAGTGGGCCATGGGGCGTGAACCGCCCCCTTGTGGGCACCTCACATTGCCAGCGGGTCAGTCCGCGATGATGCCTGCCTGCCGCTCGGCCGCCTCCACCACATTTGCCAGCAGCATGGCACGCGTCATCGGCCCCACACCGCCCGGGTTGGGAGAGAGCCAGCTGGCGACGTCGGCTACGTCGGGGTCGACATCGCCGACAATCTTGGACTTGCCCGTTTCCTCGTCCACCACCCGGCTCACACCCACGTCCAGCACGATCGCGCCTTCCTTGAGCTCGGCGGCCTGGATCATTGCCGGCATCCCCACCGCGGCTACCACCACGTCGGCCATCGCCAGCAGTTCCGGAAGGTCAAGGGTGCCGGTGTGCGCCAGCAGCACCGTCGCGTTGATCGAGCGCCGGGTCAGCAACAGGCCCAACGGGCGTCCCACGGTGACGCCGCGGCCGATCACCAGCACCTTCTTGCCGTTCAGCGCAATCTTGTGCCGCAGCAGCAGCTCCACGATGCCGTGCGGCGTGCAAGGCAGCGGCGCGTTCACCGGGGAACTGACGTTGAGCACCAGCCGGCCCAAATTGGTCGGGTGCAGGCCATCGGCGTCTTTCGCCGGGTCAACGCGCTCCAAAATGGCATTGGTGTCGATGTGGTCCGGCAGCGGGAGCTGGACGATGTAGCCGGTGGTGTTCGGATCCGCGTTCAGCTCATCCAGCACGGCTTCCAGCTCCTGCTGGCTGATGTCCGCCGGCAGATCCCGGCGTACCGAGTTGACCCCGATCTCGGCGCAGTCACGATGCTTACCCAGCACGTACCACTGGCTGCCGGGATCTTCGCCGACCAGGACCGTGCCGAGACCGGGCGTGATACCACGCCTCTTGAGCGCCTCGACACGGACGGCCAGCTCACTTTTCACGGCCGCCGCCGTCGCCCTTCCGTCCAGAACCTGCGCCGCTACCGGCGTGCCGAAGGGAGTCTTCGCGCGCGTGGGACTCATGCTGTTGGTCACGGGATCACCATTCCTCTTGGCCGGGGTACAGCGGCAAATCGTCGGTCAGCTTCTCCACCCGAGCGCGCAGGGACTCGAGATCACCGGCCGGGCCGTTCTTCAGCGCGGTCGCAATGATGTCAGCCACCTCGGTAAACTCGGCCGCACCAAAGCCCCGGGTAGCCAGGGCCGGGGTGCCGATCCGCAGCCCGGACGTCACCATGGGCGGACGGGGATCAAACGGTACGGCGTTGCGGTTGACGGTTATTCCCACGCCGTGCAGCAGATCCTCGGCCTGCTGGCCGTCCAGCTCGGAATTGCGCAGATCCACCAGCACCAGGTGAACGTCCGTGCCTCCGGTCAACACCGAGACGCCGGACTTCGCCACGTCGGCCTCGCTGAGCCGGTCCGCGATGATCTTGGCACCTTCCAGCACGCGCTCCTGGCGTTCCTTGAACTCCGCTCCCCCTGCGATTTTAAAGGCCACGGCCTTGGCGGCGATGACGTGCATTAGCGGTCCGCCCTGCTGACCGGGGAAAACGGCGGAGTTGATCTTCTTGGCCCACTCCTGCTTAGCCAGGATGACGCCCGAGCGCGGGCCGGCCAGCGTCTTGTGCACGGTGGAGGTCACGACGTCGGAGTGCGGGACCGGGGACGGGTGCAGTCCTGCGGCGACCAGACCGGCAAAGTGGGCCATGTCTGTCCAGAGCAGCGCCCCGACCTCGTCGGCGATGGAACGGAAGGCCGCGAAGTCAAGGTGCCGCGGGTAGGCGGACCAGCCGGCGATGATGACCTGCGGTTTTTCGGCAATGGCCTGCTCTCGCAGCTTGTCCATGTCGACCCGGAAAGTATCCTGTTCGACCTGGTAGGCGGCAACCTTGTAGAGCTTGCCCGAGAAGTTCAGTTTCATGCCGTGGGTCAGATGGCCGCCGTGGGCCAGCGACAGACCCAGGATCTTGTCCCCGGGTGTGATCATCGCCGCGAGTGCGGCGGCATTGGCCTGGGCGCCCGAGTGCGGCTGCACATTCGCGTACTCCGCTCCGAACAGCGTCTTAACCCGCTCGATCGCCAGGTTTTCCGCGACATCGACATATTCGCAGCCGCCGTAGTACCGGCGCCCCGGGTAACCCTCGGCGTATTTATTGGTCAGCACGGAGCCTTGGGCTTCGAGCACCGCCCGCGGCGCGAAATTTTCCGAGGCGATCATTTCGAGGGTGCCTCGCTGGCGGCCGAGTTCGTCCTTGAGGACGGCGGCGATCTCGGGATCCAGCTCGGCGAGCGGGAGATTGGTCACTGACTGGGCGGATTGAGTAGACACGAAGACTCCTGGGTGGGCGTGAGGAAACTGCTACAGGTCAGGCTACCGGTTGACGGACGGCGCCCGCAGCCGAGGCGGCGGAACGCAGTTGCCGAGGTTCAACAAGCAAAACGCGACCCTCGGCCCAGGCGTACGATCCGTGGTCTTGCACACCGCTGCTCCCCGGTGGTGCCCCACCTAACGCCAGTCACAACACCGCTAATTGTATTACAGGCGTCCTTTATTACGGGCGTGCCGGCCCCAACCGCCGGTCTGCGGCGCGACCGCAGGTACCCTTAATCGGGTGACCGAGACAGCAATCGCCGCAAAGCCCGGCTTCATCCTGACGTTGTCCTGCGCGGACCGGCCGGGAATCGTGCATGCTGTGTCCGGTTCGCTGCTGGCCGCCGGATGCAACATAACGGACTCCCAGCAATACGGGAATCCGGTCACGGGCACCTTTTTCATGCGTGTGGCGGTGGAAACCGGCACCTCCTATCCCCGGTTGCGCAGCCAGCTGGAGTCCGTTGCTGCCGAGTTTTCCCTGAGTTGGGAGCTGCACCCCGCAGGCGCTCCGGTCCGTACGTTGATCCTGGCGTCCAAGGCCGCCCACTGCCTCAACGACCTGCTGTTTCTGCAGCGTTCGGGCACCCTGCCCATTGAAATCCCGGCCATCGTCTCCAACCACCGTGAGCTGGCGGAGCTGGCCAGGTTTTACGGCATCCCGTTCCATTACATTCCCGTGACGGCCGAAACGAAGTCCGACGCCGAGAACGCGCTGCGGGCACTGGTCGCCGAGCACAACGTGGAGCTCGTGGTGCTGGCGCGCTACATGCAGGTCATTTCCGATGAGCTGTGCACCGAGCTGGCCGGCAAGGCCATCAACATTCATCATTCCTTCCTGCCCGCGTTCAAGGGAGCCCGCCCCTACCACCAGGCCCATGCCCGCGGTGTGAAGATTATTGGCGCCACCGCCCACTACGTCACGGGCGAATTGGACGAGGGCCCCATCATCGAGCAGGAGGTCATCCGCGTCGATCACGCCCACTCCACCAAGGAGTTCGTGGCGATGGGCCGCGATGTGGAAGGCCGCACGCTGGCTAAGGCGGTCCAGTGGCATGCCGAGCACCGCGTGCTGCTGGATGGAAACCGTACCGTCGTCTTCAACTGATCGCTGCCCCGCCTCAGTCCAGCGGCACCGGGCCCAGCTCGTCCAGCAGGTCCCCCGGGCCGGGGTTGCCGGGCGCCGAGCTGCCGCCCAGATGCCGCACCACGCCCCAGACGGCATTCAGCCCGGTTGTGACCGCACCCTCGGCCCAGCCGGCCGTAAAGGACACGTCATCTCCGGCCAGGAAGATCCCGCTCCGCTCCGGCGGCAGAGTGTCCTGCTTGAAGTGCGTGAAGAGCCGCTGCTGGTAGCGGTAGTGCCCCGGGAGGTTCGCCTTGAAAGCACCCATAAAGTTTGGGTCCGCCTCCCAGGACACGGTGATCGGCTGGCCGACAATATGCGAGGCGATGTCCACCGTGGGGTAGATCTGCTTGAGCGAATGCAGCATCAGCTCCACCCGTTCCTCGGAGCTCAGCGCCAGCCACTTCAGCGCGTCGTCGTTCCAGGTGTACGAGAGCAGGATGACGGCGGGCTTGCCCGGGCCGTTGTCCAGCAGGTAGGTGGCGCGGTTCAGCCGGTCCGTCAGGGTCATGGACAGCACCTCACGGCCGGTGTCCGGATCGACGTCCTTCCAGAACGGCCGGTCCACCATGACAAAGGTCTTCGAGGACTGCATGTAGTGCGAGCGCTCGATCGCGGTCCACATTTCGGGCGCGAAGAGCCCTTCCTCGGTGTGGATCCGGGTGGAGAGCAGCCACGACTGGCAGGTGGTCACCACGGCCGGGTAACGGGCCGTGCGGCCCCAGCGTTCCTGGACGCGAATGTTGCCGTCCGGGGCGCGGGAAATCTTCGCCACCGCCCCGTGCGGGGAGCCGTTGTGCAGCGACGCCAGCGAGGTTCCTGCGGGCCAGTGCTTCATCTCCGACGGCGAAATGTCCGAGGGCGAGTGGTGCCAGAGCGCCTCGGGCAGGCGTTGCGCCCCGCCCACCAGGGAGCGGTGGCCGTCGTCGGCGTCCGTATAGACCACGCGCAGGATCTCCAGGATGGAGTTCGGGAAGTCGGTGTCCCAGCCGCCGGTGCCGAAGCCGACCTGGCCGAAGGCCTCGCGGTGCGCGAAGCCCGCGTCCTTGAAGGACTTGCTCTGCGCGATGAAGCCGTAGAAGGTCTCCTCGTCCAGTTCCGGCAGCAGCGCGTTCCACAGTGACTTGATCCGGCCGGTGTCGCGGGCACGGATGGCCTGCTGCATTTGGGCGAATTGGGCGCCATCGTTCACTGCGGCGCGCCAGGCCTCGGCCACCTCGTGGAAGAACGGCGGCAGGTCCGCACTGGTTCGCGCGTAATGCGAGGTGCCGGCCAGTTCGATGACCGTGCTGGAGGTAACCTCCGCGAGCGGATTCGGGAACGCCGTCGTCGCCAGTCCCAGCTTGTCCACGTAGTGGTAGAAGGCCCGGCCGGAGGCGGGGAAGCGCATCCCGCCCAAATCCGCGACCACGTCGGGGGCCGCCGGGAAGCTGGCCGTGCGCAGCCGGCCGCCGAGCTGATCCGCCTCATACAGCACCGGTCGCAGGCCCAACTTCATCAGCTCATACGCGGTCACCAGCCCGGACAGGCCCGCCCCTACCACGGCTACCTCGGTGCCATAGAGCTCCGCCGGAACCGAGCCCAGCCCGGCCGGGTGCGCCAGGTACAGGTCGTAGCTGAAGGGGAAATCCGGGTTGAGCATCGTGATCGGCGCCGTGCCCGGTGCCGGCGGCTGCTGCGGATCGGTGGCGATCGTCATGGCTGCCCAACTTTCACGGGTTCGTCGTCGAACGAGCTGGTGGCAAGCACACGGTACTCTTCGGTGTTCAGCTGTGCCACCTTGGAATGCCGGCGGCCGTAGCCGAAGTAGGCCGCGAACCCCACCAGCATCCAGCCAGCGAAGACCAGCCAAGTGATGCCACCTAGGTTGATCATTAGGTAGACGCACATCAGCGAGCCCAGGATGGGTGTCAGCGGATAGAGCGGGACGCGGTAGCTGCGTTTAAGCTCCGGACGCTTACTGCGCAGGTAGATCACGGCCAAGTTGACCAGCGCGAAGGCGAACAGGGTGCCGATGCTGGTGGCATCCGCCAGCGCGCCCAGCGGGATCAGGCCGGCGGTGAGGGCGACTACGATGCCCACGATCAGCGTGCCGGCCACCGGGGTGCCGGTGCGGGCGGAAATCCGGCCGAAAACCTCCGGCACCAGTCCGTCCCGGGACATCGACATCAGGATCCGGGTCTGTCCGTACAGTACCGTCAGCACGATGCTGACGATGGCCAGCACGGCACCGACGGAGAAGACGACGGAGATCCACGGCTGGTGCGTGATTTCCTGCAGGATCTGCACCAGTGCGGCCTGGGTTCCCTCGAACCAAGTCCATTCGCGGGCGCCGACGGCGGCGACGGCCACCAGCACATAGAGCGTGGTGACGATGACCATGGAGAGCATAATGGCGCGCGGCAGGTCCCGTTGCGGGTTGCGTGCCTCTTCACCGGCGGTGGAGGCGGCATCGAAACCGATGTAGGAGAAGAAAACCCGGGAGGCGGCGGCCGAAACGCCGGCGGCGCCCATCGGCATCAGCGGTGCGAAGTGGCCGGAGTTGAACGCGCTGAACGCGATCACACAGAAGAAGAGCAGGATGACGATCTTGATGATTACGATGGCGGTGTTGATCCAGGCGCTTTCCTTGGCGCCGCGCACCAGCAGGGCCATGGCCAGCAGGACAATCACCATGGCTGGCACATTGAGCACCCCTCCGGAGCCCGGCGGCTGTGAGATGGCGTCCGGCATGCTCAGGCCGAAGGTGGAGACCGTCTCGTTGACGTATTGTCCGGCACCCACGGCGACGGCGGCCACGGAGACGGCGTATTCGAGCACCAGGCACCAGCCGCAGATCCAGGCCATCCCCTCCCCCAGCGTGGCGTAGGTGTACGAGTAGCTGGACCCTGACACCGGCACGAGTCCGGCCATTTCCGCGTAGGCGACGGCGGAGAACAGTGCGGCCAGGCCGGCGATGACGAAAGAAATCCAAATCGCCGGGCCGGCCAGCGGCACCGAGTCGCCAAGGATTACCAGGATGCCGGTGCCGAGCGTGGCGCCGACACTGATCATGGTCAGCTGCAGCACGCCAAAGCTGCGAATCAGCTTGGGACCATTCGAGCCGCTGCCGGCTTCGTGGACCATCTGGCCCAGCGGCTTGCGGCGGAGCAGCTGGCTGCCGAGTCCGACTGCCGGACGGGCACCGCCGCGCCCTCGGTCTCGGCCTTGGCGGCCGGTCCGGGTAGATGTCGGCCCGCTGGCGGGCGAGGTCTGCTGTTTCAGTTGGCTGGGCACAGGCACCATTGACTTCCTTGTCGTGCGTTGTTGGTGGTTTCCCCTGATCCAGAATAGGACCGTGACCCAGCTCTCGAGCTTGTGCATAATGCCCTACGATGGTCATTTATGAGATGTATTGCACTAAATTCCACCCTACCGGAGCATCTGGTCTCGGGACGGCTCGGCGCTGGCGGGCCGGGAGCAGAGCATGCCGCTGCTTTCTGAGAAGCTGGATTCCCAGTTTCGGCTCGTTACCCTTGCGCAGTTCCGTCGCGAACTGCCCGATGACCTCGTCGTGCTCCATGATGCGAACCAGGGACGCGAGGGTCGGGACGCCACCCTACGGTGGGTGGAGCCCAGCGAGCTGGAGAACCCGACACCGTACCTGATGGACGGCGAATTCATCCTCACGGCCGGTCTGCCGTTCGTGGGCGAGGGCGGCCGGCCGGAGCTGGTGGACGCCTACGTGGTTCGGCTCGTGGAAGCGAAGGTGTGCGCGCTGGGCTTCGGGCTCACGCCGTACCACGACGCCGTGCCGCAGACGCTGATCGATTCCTGCCGGCGTCGGAACCTGACCCTGATCCAGGTGCCGGCGTCGGTGCCCTTTGCCGCCATCGGGCTGCAGTTCGCCCAGCTACTCGAATCCGAAGGCGCCAAGGTCTTCCGCCAGCTCGCCGAAGCCAACCGGGTGCTGATGCGAGGGGTGCTCTCCCCGCGGCCGGAGCACGAGCTGCTCCGTGCCCTGGTCCAGCGTTTTCCCTGCTGGGCGGTGCTGGTCGGCGGGGACGGCCGGATCCGCGCACGAGCCGGCAAATCACCGCTGGACTCCGCCTCGCTGGCATCCATGCTGGACCGGCTACTGTCCGGCTCCGGCCCCCGGCTGGAGCTGGAGTCCTTCGCCGCCGCCGGCTCCCGGTACGTCGTCGGCCACCCGCTGCGCAGCTCCCGTGACGCCACCCTGGGCGCGCTGGTGATCGGCTCCGACGAGCGGCTCACCCCGGCGCAAAACAATGTGGTCTCCACTGCCGTCGGACTGTTGGAGCTGCTCATCCGCCAACGCACCAGCGGGTCACTGGCGCCCAGCCAGCTGGCCGTGGCGCTACTGCTGCACCCGGAGACAATGACCGGCGGCAGCGGCCGGCAGGTTACAGCGGCCAAGGACCTGCTGGCGCAAAGCCTGACGTCCACCCGCACGGCTCCGATGCGCGTCGTCCAGGGAGTGAACGTGGACGCACTGGATCACGCGCAGCGAGGCAGCATTGACAGCCCGGTGCGCGAACTGCTGCAGTGGCGTCGGCTCTTCGAAACCAAGTTGGTGGAAATCACCGACTACGGCTTCGCAGCGATCACCCGGCTGAGGGTCGACGACGCCCTGCTGGCCGAGGTGGACAAGTTGGGCTGGCGCGTCGTCGTGGGGGATCCCACTGAGCTCAACGACCTGCCGGCTGCATACAAGCGTGCCACCTCGTTGCGCTCCCGGGTCCAGAGCACGCAGCAGAACCTGCGGGTGGACGCGGTGACTTGGTCGGTCACCGGGCTGCTGGGGCCGGAAGCCGGCAGCATGCTGGCCGGACGGCTCTTTGCCCCACTGCTAGGGCTGGATCCTGAGCGGCGGGAGACGCTGCTTGGCATCCTACGGGCTTGGTTGGGTGAAAACGGCAGCTGGGACGGTGCGGCCAAAGCGCTCGGCCTGCACCGCAATAGCGTCCGACGGCAGATCGGTGTGCTGGCCGAGCTGCTGCAATACGACATTAACGACGCGCAGACTCGGGCGGAGCTGTGGATCGGCCTGCAGTACGCGGATTCGTTACCGTGACCGTCTCGGCGGCTCTCGGGCCTGATGCCTCGTGGCCCCGGGCTACCGGCCCTCCCAGCGCCCGTATAGGTCCGGCCGGCGGTCGCTCAGATAAGGTACATCCGCTCGGGCGGAGTGGATTTCTGCCCGGTTTATCTGCGCAAAAAGCAATTCCTCGCCGCTGCCCGCCTGCGCCAACACCCCGCCGTCGGGCCCGGTGATGATGCTCCCGCCGCCAAAGCGTGTCCCGCCCTCCGTGCCGCAGTGGTTCGCGTAGCCGATGGCCAGTTGGCTCTCCAGTGCACGGGCCCGCAGCAGCACCTGGGGCACGCTGGCATACCCGTGCCCCAACGCGGTCGGGACCAGCAGCAGCTCGGCGCCGCGACTGGCTGCTGCGCGCACCGGCTCGGGAAACTCAACGTCATAGCAGATCAGCACCGAGGTCCGGAGGCCGGCGAAGTCGACGACAGCGGGCGGCTGGTCCGCGGGCGCAAAGGCTTGGCGCTCCTCGGGGCCGAAGAGATGGACCTTGGCGTAGGTGAGTAGTTCCGCACCTGACCGGTCCAGCAGGGTGGCCGAAATGTTCCAGTCCCCGTTCTCGCGGACCGAGGGCAGGCTGTAGACCAGTGCAATGCCATGGCGCACGGCAATGGCGGCCAGCCGGCTGGCCAATCGCGGCAGTGTGGCCGGATCCAGCTCCGCCCGGACCGTCAGAGGCGCGTAACCGACAGGGAATAGCTCGGGCGTGAGCAGCACCGTAGCCCCACGCGTGGCAGCCCGGGCGGCCGCCACATCGATGGCGGCCAGATTGGCCCCGATTTCCAGGGTCTGGGCCCGGCCCTGAAGAACCGCGAGCAGCATGCGGCCAACCTCTCTTTTTGCGATGTCTCCGTTTCGGATGTCCGGATTCCAGAATAACCATCCGACTGTCCCCCGAGCGGGGCAGATCATCCCACCTGGATGGCATCTGGGGCGAAAGATCCTCGGCGCGATGGTCCGGATGTTAGCACAGGGGTGAACGTCCGGTAGCGGGTAGCATCGATGCCATGACTTCGCTTATTACATTTGGTGGCAAGACACCCGCTGTTGCCGCCTCCGCCTTCGTCGCCCCCTCGGCCACCCTGATCGGCGACTTGGAATTGGGTGCCGACTCCAGCGCCTTCTACGGCGTGGTGGTACGGGCCGATACGTCCGCCATCCGGGTCGGCTCGGGCACTAATCTGCAGGACAACGTCGTGCTGCACTCGGATCCCGGATTTCCGACGACGGTGGGCAACGGCGTGAGCATCGGTCACGGTGCAGTGGTGCACGGTTGCACGGTGGAGGACGACTGCCTGATCGGCATGGGGGCCACCATCATGAACGGCGCGGTGATCGGCGCCGGTTCCCTGGTGGCCGGCGGCGCCGTCGTCCTGGAGGGCGCAGTGATTCCGGCGCGCTCGCTCGTAGCAGGCGTGCCGGCGAAGGTACGCCGGGAACTGACGCAGGAGGAGTTCGACGGCGTCCGGGAGAACGCGAGCCACTACGTTGAGCTGGGGAAAGCCCACAAGGAGATTCACGCCGCCCCAACTGAGTAGCAGTTGCGGCACTCAAAACGCGGTTTGAGTGCGATAACTGCTACTCAGTTGGGGAGGAGGCGCGAAGTGTTGCCTTCAATTCTTGACTACAAGGGTCGATTGATGCACTGTACTACTTATGGCCGAAGAAGACCGCACGACCACCCCGACGAAGAGGCGCTCCCGCAATCCGGGGTCGCAGCCTGCGCTGCGTCTGCTGAACCGCCAGCGCATCATTGACGCCCTGCTCGGCGCCGGCCCGTCGACCCAAGCGGAGATATCGCGTTCCACCGGTCTCTCCACGGCCACCGTCTCCAACATCGTCAAGAGCATGGCGGCCAAGGGCCTCGTTTCAACCGCCCCCACCACCAGCTCCGGCCGCCGCGCCCTCTCCGTCACCATTAACGGCAACGGTGCTGTCGCCGTCGGCATTGACTTTGGCCGCAGCCACGTCCGCGTCGTGCTGGCCAACCTCGGCTATCAGGTCGTCGCGGAAAGGGCGCTCCCGCTGCCGCTGGGACACCACGCCAGCGAGAGCATCGCGGCGGCCGCGGACCTGCTGAATCTGCTGCTCGCTGAGGCCAACATACCGCGGAGCCTGATCGTTGGTGCCGGCGCCGGCATTCCGGGGCCGATCGACCGGCGGAGCGGCACCGTCGTGCAAGGCGCCATTTTGCCCGAGTGGGTTGGAATTAACATCCTTGAACGCTTGGAAAAGACTCTGGAGCTTCCTGTTTACGCGGACAATGACGCGAACCTTGGCGCCTTGGCGGAGGTCACCTGGGGCCCGCACAGGTCGGTCAGCAATCTGATGTTCCTCAAAATCGGCAGCGGAATCGGCGCCGGTCTCATCCTCAACGGGGCGCCGTACTACGGGAATGTCGGCGTGACCGGTGAGATCGGTCATGCCACCATCAACGAACATGGACCGATCTGCCGTTGCGGCAACCGCGGCTGTCTGGAAACGGTGGCGTCAACGGCCACCATGATCGAACTCCTTAGCCGCGGCGCGGTGGAACCCTTGACCGTAGGAGACATCGTGCGGCGCGCACTGGCGAAGGATTCCGCGACGCTTCGGGTCATTGACGACGCCGGACTCGCCGTCGGGCGGGCCATCGGCAACGTAGCCAACCTGATAAATCCCGAAGTCATTGTGGTGGGCGGCCCGCTGGCCGGCCTCGATGACCTGCTGCTGGATCCGATCCGGCGCGGCCTGCTGCGCCATGCCGTACCCGTGGTCGGCGAGAGCACAACCTTGGCCATGTCCTCCCTTGGCGACCGGGCGGAAGCTTTGGGCGCCGCGTCCTTGGTCTTCCAGCATCAGCGGATCCGCCGCCCCTAAAATGGGCTATCCTCGGGTTTTTGCGTTAAAGGCTTGACGACAAGTACTGTGACCGAGTTTACTTTTCTTCAGGCATGCAGCTGCCCGCAGTTTCCGGCCCATGCAGGAACAGGACCGTGGCCGCAGCGCTGCAGCGGCCGGTTTTGACCAACGTGTACGACAAAGAAGTCGCTTTGGAGGCGGAGAAGATCATGGTGTCCAGCAGACCGGTAGTCCTGGAGATGCGCTCAATCACCAAAGAGTTCCCTGGTGTGAAGGCGCTCGCCGACGTCTCCATCAGCGTGCGGGCTGATGAGATCCACGCCATCTGCGGTGAGAACGGCGCCGGAAAATCAACGTTGATGAAGGTACTGTCCGGCGTCTACCCGTACGGCAGCTACAGCGGGGAGATCTTCTACCAGGGACAGGTCTGCGAATTTAAGGATATCCGAGCCAGCGAAGCCGCAGGAATCGTGATCATCCATCAGGAACTGGCTCTGATCCCCGAACTCTCTATCCTCGAAAACAACTTCTTAGGCAATGAACCGACAAAGTTTGGCGCCATCGACTGGAACCAGGCTCGGCGCCGGTCCATCGATCTGCTGGCCCGCGTGGGCCTGCGGGATGACCCGGACACCCCCGTCAAGGAGATCGGTGTGGGCAAGCAGCAGCTGGTGGAGATCGCTAAGGCGTTGAACAAATCCGTCAAACTGCTGATCCTGGACGAGCCAACCGCCGCCCTCAACGAATCCGATTCCCAGCATCTCCTGGACCTGATCCGTGGGCTCAAGAGCAAGGGCATCAGCTCCATCATGATCTCGCACAAGCTCAATGAGATCGAACAGGTGGCGGATTCCATCACCATCATCCGCGACGGCAAGACCATCGAAACGCTTGATGTGAAGGCCGACGGCGTCGATGAGGACCGCATCATCAAGGGCATGGTGGGGCGGACACTTGAATCGCGCTTCCCGGACCACACACCGAAGATCGGTGAGGTTTTCTTCGAGGTCAAGAACTGGACCGTGCGGCACCCTCAGGTCCCCGACAGGTTGGTGTGCAAGAACTCCAGCTTTAACGTCCGCCGCGGAGAAATCGTCGGCTTCGCCGGACTGATGGGTGCCGGGCGCACAGAGCTGGCACGGTCCGTCTTTGGCCGCTCCTATGGAAACTTTGTCTCCGGTCAGATCATCAAGGACGGCAAGGAGATCAGTCTGCGCACCGTTCCACAGGCCATCCGGCACGGCATCGGCTACGTCACCGAGGACCGTAAGACCCTAGGCCTTAATCTGCTGGACGACATCAAGGAAACAACCGTGTCGGCGGCGCTGCAGAAGGTCTCCACGTATTCCGTGGTGGATGAGAACAGGGAATACGCCGTTGCCGAGTCATACCGCAAACAGCTGCGTACCAAGGCTCCCAGCGTGGATGAAGGCGTCTCCAAGCTCTCCGGCGGCAACCAGCAGAAAGTGGTGTTGGCCAAGTGGATGTTCACCGACCCCGATCTGCTGATCCTGGATGAGCCGACCCGTGGCATCGACGTCGGCGCCAAGTACGAGATCTACGGCATCATTCAGCAGCTCGCCAATCAGGGCAAGGGAGTAATCGTGATTTCCTCGGAACTTCCGGAACTCTTGGGCATTTCCGACCGGATCTACACCATCTTCGAGGGCGCCATCACCGGCGTCGTCAGCAAAGAAGCTGCCAGCCAGGAATCCCTGATGAAACTTATGACCGCGGCCAAGAAATCCGCCTGAACCACGGAAGAAACAGGATCCACATCATGAATGCCATAAAACAGCTCTTCGGCGGCAACACCCGCCAGTTCGGGATGATCTTCGCTCTGTTATTCCTGATTGTCTTCTTTCAGGTATTCACCGGCGGTCTCACCCTGACACCTGACAATGTCATCAACCTCTTCAATGGCAATGCCTACATCCTCATCCTCGCCATCGGCATGGTCCTGGTGATCATCGCAGGCCACATTGACCTGTCGGTCGGTTCCATCGCCGCGTTCGTGGGCATCGTCGTCGCGATCACCATGCGTGACTGGCACCTGCCCTGGTATATGGGCATCCTGATCGGCCTGATTTTGGGCGCGATCATCGGCGCGTGGCAGGGTTTTTGGGTCGCCTACGTCGGCATCCCGGCCTTCATTGTGACCTTGGCGGGAATGTTGCTTTTCCGTGGCGCCAACCAGTTCGTCGGCAAATCCAATACCGTCCCTGTGCCCAAGGATTTCCAGTACATTGGCGCCGGCTACCTCCCCGAGATCGGACCCAACACCGGTTATAACAACCTCACAGTGCTGATTGGATTGATCGCCGTCGCTGCGATCATTTGGGGCGAGGTCCATACCCGGAAGAACGCCGAGTCCATTGGCGCCGAGGTGTCCCCGCTATGGGTATCCATCATCAAACTCGTGCTTCTATCGGCAGCCGTCGTCTACGCCACCTACCTTTTCGCCACCGGTCGTCCCGGCACTTCCTTCCCCATCCCGGGCATCATTCTCGGTGTCCTGGTGCTGATCTACGGGTTTATTTCGTCGCGGACCATCACCGGCCGGCACATCTATGCCGTCGGTGGTAACCGTCATGCTGCCGCGCTCTCCGGTGTGCAAAGCAAAAGGGTGGATTTCCTGGTCATGATGAATATGGCCGTCCTCGCCGGGCTCGCCGGAATGATCTTCGTCGGGCGCTCCAATGCGTCGGGTCCGTTCGACGGCGTCGGCTGGGAACTCGATGCGATCGCCGCGGTCTTCATCGGCGGTGCCGCGGTCACCGGTGGCGTTGGGACCGTCGTTGGTTCCGTCATCGGCGGTCTGGTGATGGCAGTCCTGAACAACGGCCTCCAGCTCCTGGGCGCCGGAGCGGACATCACTCAGATTATCAAGGGCCTGGTGCTGCTGGCCGCCGTCGCCTTCGACGTCTACAACAAAAAGCAGGGCAAAAAATCCCTCATCGGGCTGTTGATGAGGAACTTCGGCAATAGGGCTCAAGCCGAGACGACCGAAACGAAAGAAGTCATTTCCAGCACGGCCGGCGTCTAACGAAGCACCGTCAGCACATTTTTCCCAGCAAGGCATGTATCCCACCAAAGAAAGCGAAAACCATGTTGAAACTCAACAAATCGGTGAAGACCATAGCGGTCCTTGCCGCGGCGTCCGCCCTCGCGCTGACCGGTTGTGGCCGCGCGGACACCGGTTCCTCTGCCAACGGCAGCTCCGCTGCGGCCGGCTTCGCCAAGGATGCCGAAATCGGCGTTGCGCTGCCGCAGAAGACCTCGGAGAACTGGGTTTTGGCCGAGAGTCTGTTCAACAACGGCCTCAAGACCGCCGGGTTCAAGGGCGACGTTCAGTTCGCCAACGGCGGCGTGTCCGATCAGCAGAACCAGATTAGCTCCATGGTCACCAAGGGCGCCAAGGTCATCATCGTCGGCGCGATCGACGGTGCCCAGCTGGGCACCCAGCTCAAGCAGGCAAAGGATGCCGGTGCCACCATCATCGCCTATGACCGGCTCCTGCTGAACACGGAGAACGTGGACTACTACGTGGCCTATGACAACTACAAGGTTGGGCAGCTGCAGGGTCAGGCGCTGCTGGACGGAATGAAGGCCAAGAAGCCCTCCGGACCGTACAACATCGAGCTCTTTGCAGGCTCTCCCGATGACGCCAATGCCAAGGTCTTCTTTGACGGCGCGATGAACGTCCTGCAGCCGAAGATCGACGATGGCACGCTGAAGGTCGTCTCCGGACAGAAATCCTTTGAACAGGCCGTCACCCAGGGCTGGAAGGCAGAGAATGCCCAGAAGCGTATGGATACTCTGCTGGCCGGAAGCTACACCTCGGCCGCCCTGGACGGTGTGCTCTCCCCCAACGACACGCTCGCCCGCGCCATCCTTACGTCGGTGAAGGCCGCAGGCAAGCCGCTGCCGATCGTCACCGGCCAAGATTCCGAGGTGGAGTCCGTCAAATCAATCATGGCCGGCGAGCAGTACTCGACCATCAACAAGGACACCAGCGCTCTGGTGACCCAGGCCATCGGGATGGTCAAGGATCTGCAGGCGGGCAAGACCCCGCCGACCAACGCGGAAGCTGACAATGGAACCAAGAAGGTCCCCACCTTCTACCTCAAGCCCGTCATCGTCACCAAGGCCAACGCGGCTGAGGCGTATGCCAATGACAAGGTTTTGGCCCCGCTGACCAAGTAGTTCCGGCTGACCAAGAGGCTCCAGCAGGGCAAACAGCTCCAGCGGGCCGCTGAATGGTCCCCGTCCCGGTTTTCCGGGACGGGGACCATTGTGCTTTGCCCCTCCAACCTGCGATGCGTCTCTGGCATGATGGCAGGATGACGACTCCGAACCGTTACATCGCCAGGCCGCACTGGTATACCTCCGCTTCACCGGATCCCATCAAAGCCACCGGGAAACCGTTGCGCTGGGGTGTGGTGGCCACCGGGAACATTGCCCGGACCATGACCACCGATCTCGCATTGTTGGAAGATGCCGTGCTGCAGGCCGTCAGCTCCCGCAGCCGGCACAACGCCGCAGACTTTGCGGCCCGCTTCGGCTTTGCGCGCCACTATTACGACGACGGGGGCCAGCACGACGACGGCGGAACAGTCGGGAGCGCGTCTGCCGGGAATATGCCGGGGTACCAGCAGCTGGTCGCGGATCCCGAGGTTGATGTGGTCTACATAGCCACCCCGCACGCCCAGCACCATGCCGTGGCGAAGGCTGCCCTGGAAGCCGGCAAACACGTCCTGTGCGAAAAAGCCCTGACCATCAATGCCCGCGAAGCGGCGGAGCTGATCGGACTGGCCCGGGAGCGCGGGCTCTTCCTGATGGAGGCCGTCTGGGCGCGCTTTGTCCCAGGAATGCAGCGGGCCTTCGAGATCGCCGCCTCGCGGGAGATCGGGGACGTGCAATGGGTCCAGGCGGATCTGAGTTTCGTGGCCCCGCTGGACCGCGCGGCCCGCATCTGGGACCCGGCGGCCGGTGGTGGGGCGCTGCTCGATCTGAGTGTTTACCCCCTGCTCTGGGCTTGGGGGACGCTGGGTGCCCCGCAGTCCGTTACCGCGGCCGGCACCCTCACGGATTGGGGCGTGGACAGCCAGAACGTGATCACCCTCGGATACTCCTCCGGAGCGCATGCCCAGCTCATCTCCTCCCTCACCGCATTCGGTCCGCGGTCCGCCGTCGTCGCCGGTTCCGAGGGCTTCATCCGGACCTCAGGGTCGATTAATAATCCGACCTCACTCGCCGTTCACGTTGGCTCCCGCACCGCCCGGGTGGAGAATTTCGAGTTTCCCGGCCGCGGCTACACCTACCAGTTGCGCGAAGTCACGCGCTGCATCCAGCAGGGGCTCACCGAAAGCCCCACCATGCCGCTGGATGATTCATTGGCCATCATGGCGCTCTTTGACGGCATCCGCGGCCAGCTGGGCATCACCTATCCGGCGGATAGGATGAGCGCCGGATAACCCCGTTCCCACAATGGCGCAACTTCCGACGAGTACTGACGGGCGAATCTGAAGCGGATCGCGTCCACATTAGAAACGGATCGCGTCGATCACCTTGACGCGGACCGCCACCAGGGCAGGGATCAGGCCAGCCAGCGCGCCAACCGTCACGCCGAAGAATACCCTCCCTCCAGTGGCGCCAAAGCTGCGCCGCCAGTGGCGCCAAAGCTGCGCCGCCAGTGGCGCCACTGCTCCGCCGGTGCCTGTTAAACTGCCACGAAAACTGGGGAAAGTTTAACGCGAAGGCTCAATGGGCTGACGCCAGCGCTAGCCGACGCCCAGGTACGCCTCCTTGATCGCGGGATTGGAGAGCAGTTCCTTGCCCGTCCCGCTGTGCGTGATTTCGCCGGTCTCCAAGACAAAGGCCCGATGTGCGCGCGCCAAGGCCTGGTTGGCGTTCTGCTCCACCAGCAGCACCGTGGTGCCTTGGCTGTTGATCTCCGTGATGATCTTGAAGATCTGCCGGATGAACTGCGGCGCCAGCCCCATGGAAGGCTCATCCAGGAGCAGCAGCTTGGGGTTGGACATGAGCGCGCGCCCGATCGCCAGCATCTGCTGCTCGCCGCCGGACATGGTCCCGCCGAGCTGCTTCTGGCGTTCCTCCAGCCTCGGAAAGAGGGCAAAAACGCGGGCAATGTCCGCCGCCATGCCGCTTCGGTCCTTGCGCCCGAACGCCCCCATGTCCAGGTTCTCCAACACGGTCATGCCGGGGAACACCCCGCGTCCTTCGGGAGCCTGCGAGATGCCCTGCACCACGCGGATGTGGGCCTTCATCTTGGTGATGTCCTGCCCGGCGAATTTGATGGATCCGGCCGAGGGGTTCAGCAGCCCGGAAATGGTCTTCATCGTCGTCGTCTTGCCGGCACCGTTGGCGCCGATCAGCGAGACGATCTCCCCCTCCTCGACGGTGAAGGACATGTCCTTAATCGCCTGGATCCGGCCATAGTGGACGCTTACATTGTCCAGCTCAAGCAACGTCATCTTCGGGCTCTCCTAGGTATGCCGAAATCACGAGGGGATCTTCACGGATCTCGCGGGGGCGGCCGTCGGCAATCTTCTTGCCGAACTCCAACACCACAATCCGGTCCGTCACCCCCATCACCAGTTTCATGTCGTGCTCGATCAGCAGCACGGTGTAGCCGTCGTTGCGGATGGTGCGGATGAGCGTCATCAGCTCTTCCTTCTCCGCCGGGTTGAAGCCTGCCGCGGGCTCATCCAGGCACAGCACCTTGGGGTCCGTAGCGAGCGCGCGGGCAATCTCGAGCCGGCGCTGGTGTCCGTACGGCAGGTGCCGGGACAGGAAATGCGCATGCTCGGCGATCCCGACGAAGTCCAGCAGTGCCATGCCGCGTTCGATGGCCGACTTCTCCTCGCGGACATGAGTCGGCAGCCGCAACAGGGCCCGCCCCACGCTGGTCTTATGCCGGGCGTCAAGGCCGACGACGACGTTCTCCAGCGCCGTCATCTCGCCAAACAGCCGGATGTTCTGGAAGGTGCGGGCCAGTCCCATCCGGGTGATCTTGTGCTGCTTCTGGCCCCCGATGGACTGCCCCTCCAGCAGCACCTTGCCACTGCTGGGCTTGTACACACCGGTCATCGCATTGAAGCAGGTGGTCTTGCCGGCACCATTGGGACCGATCAAGCCCAGGATCTCGCCGCGCTTGATGTCAAACGAAACATTGTCCAGCGCCATCAGGCCACCGAACTTCACGGTCAGATTCTGCACCTGGACCAGACTGTCACCGATCTTGACGCCGATTTCCCGCTCCGGCGCTACAATTTCGGCGACGTCCAGATCGATTCCCTGCTCGGCCAGGGCTTGTTCATTGATTCCGGCGGGCTGCGCAACTGCAGTCTCCGCATCGGCAGCGCGGCGCCCGGCCCGATGCTCGACCGGGTGCCGCTCCGGGTGTCCACCGTCGGTGCCGACGGGCTCCCCCACCGGCCAGTCCGCCGTGTGCCGAGGAAGGTCCTCGTTGTGATCCCCGCTCATGCCTGTGCTCCCTTCTCCTGCGCCGTACCAGCCGTTCGCTTCGCGCTCGCGCCGCCGTCGTCCTTCTTGACCGCCCACTTATAGGCGTCACGGCCATACGACAGCAGCCGCTGCCGGGCCGGAAAGAGCCCTTGAGAGCGGAAAATCATGATCAGCACAAGGGCAATACCGAAGATCAGGTATTTGTACTCGGCAATGGCGGTGAAACGATCCGGAATGTAGCTGACCAGTGCGCCGCCGACAATCGCGCCCACCTTATTGCCGGCGCCACCGAGAACGACGGCGGCGACGAAGAGGATGGAGGTGTACACGTCAAAGCGCTGATTGCTGATAAACCCAACCTGCCCCGCGGCCAACGCGCCGGAGAGTCCACCGACCGAGGCGCCGATCGCGAAAGCCCAGACCTTGTATTTGAAGGTCGGAACGCCCATGATCTCGGCGGCGTCCTCGTCCTCCCGGATAGCGACCCAGGCCCGGCCGACGCGGCTGCGCTCCAGGTTACCCACCAGCAGCAGCACAATAATGATGATGGTCAGGATCAGCCAATACCAGGGAATGCCGTTGGAGTTGGTGAATATCGGAGTCCCGTCGGCCGCAGTGCCCGGCGGGTGCCCCACGGACTGGAAGCCGACCTGTCCCTTCATTGCGGGGATGATGGTGGCCAAAATCCGCACGATTTCGCCAAAGCCCAGCGTCACGATCGCCAGATAGTCACCGCGGAGCCGCAGGGTAGGTATTCCCAGCAGCACGCCGAAGAACATGGTCACGGCCATGGCCACCGGGATGGTCCACAGGTACGGGATTTTCAAAAACGCCGAATCAGGGCTGGTCAGCATCGCAGAGACGTAGGCGCCCACGGCGAAGAACGCGACATAACCGAGGTCCAGCAGGCCGGCGTAGCCGATCACCACGTTCAGACCGATGGCGATCAGGGCGAAACGGGCCATATTGAAGCAGGCCAAGCCAAAGTTATTGCCCGGTTCGGTGGTCAGGATAGGCGGGTTGATAACCGGCAGCAGGTAGGCCAGCACCACCACGATCAGCAGGAATGCCCACTGCTGCTGACGGCTGAGCGCATTCCAACGCTGACCGAGCGAACCGGGCTTCTTCCCTTTGCGGCCGGCAATACTGGCGCCGGGAGCGGTGGTCAGGGCCTCGCGGTCGTCAGCAGACTGCGCCGCTTTTGCGGACGGCAGCGGGGTGGGGCCATCTGTCATGCTCATGCTTTGCTCCTTCCAAGGGAGGTGCCTAGGATGCCCTCGGGCCGCACCAGCAGTACCAGCACCAGCACCATGAAGGCGACGACGTCGGTCCACTGCGAATTGCCGAGCAGTATCTGGCCATAGTTACCAATGAGGCCCAACAGCAGGCCACCGAGCAGTGCGCCGCGGACGTTGCCGATGCCGCCCAATACTGCGGCAGCGAAGGCCTTGATGCCCAAGACAAACCCACCGTTGTACTGGACACCGGATGGAATCTTCATGACGTAGAAGAGCGCCGCCGCCCCGGCAAGGATACCGCCGATCACGAAGGTGATAATGATGATGCGTTCCTTGTTCACACCCATGAGGGTGGCAGTATCGGGATCCTGCGCCACCGCGCGGATCCCGCGCCCGGTGCGGGATTTGCTGATGAACCGCTCGGTGAGAACCATCATGATGACGGCCGCAATGACAATGACCAGTTGCTGGGAATCAATGATGGTACCGAATACGTCGAAGATGGGCGTCGGTTTGAACATGGTCACGGCAGCCTCGGGGCTGGGACCACGGATGGCATAGATGGTGTATTGAATGGTGAAGGAGACGCCGATGGCCGTGATCAGGAAGACCAGCCGTGGTGCATTGCGCTTCCGCAGCGGCTTATAGGCGACGCGCTCCACCAGGAACGCCGTGAGGGCAGAGGCGATCATGGCGATCACCAGGGCCAGCACGAGGTTCAGCACAATGGACGCCAGCGACAGGTGCGGAACGTTGGGGCCGAATCCCAAACCGTTGAGTGTAAAGAAAACCGCGTAGCAGCCCATGATGAAGACTTCTGAGTGGGCAAAGTTAATCAGGTTCAACACACCATAGACCAGGGTGTAACCCAAGGCCACGAGCGCGTAGATGGACCCAAAGGTCAGTCCGTCAAAGGTGGCGCTCCAGAAGTTCTCGCCCAAGGACGCAACATCGAAGCTGATCCAGTCATTGTCCATCGGCATGGACGTCAGTAGTGAAGTGAGCATTGGCACATCCTGGTTGAGTCCGGGAAACAGATCGGCAGTGATCCGGGCGGACAATCGGTAGCTTTCGGTTTTTCGTGCGTCCAAGACAATGCTGCGGGACCTCGCCTACCGGCCCCGCAGCATTGTCCTTGTTCCGCTAGTTACTCGCCGATCGCGCCAACTGGCACAATCTTGCCGTTTTCCACTTTGTATCCGTAGACCGTCGGGGCCTGCAGTTCGCCCTTGTCGTCCCACTTGTAGTGCTTGCTCAGACCGTCCTTGTCGTAGGACTTGACCCAGGAGAGCAGATCCGCGCGGGACTGCTTGCCGGCGTCGATGCCGGACAGGAGCACCGTCGCGGCGTCGTAACCTTCAATGGAGTACGTTCCCGGCTCCGCGTTGTTCAGGGACTTGTACGCGCTCTCAAAGGAGGGAATCAGTTCACCCGGAATACACGGGCAGGTGAAGTAGGCGTTGTTGGAGGAATCTCCGGCCTGCTTGATGAACTGATCATCCTTGAGGCCGTCGGGACCGACGAAGGTTCCGGTGAAACCCTTGCCGACCAGCTGCTGGTCAAAGGGCGCGCCCTCGGCATAGTAGCCGGAGTAGAACACCGCATCGGCCTTGGCATTGATGATCTTGGAGATTACCGCGGAAAAGTCCTTCTGCCCGGTCGTGACCTTGTCGGTTCCGGCCAGCGCGCTTCCGAGCCCATCGGAGGTCGTCTTGCCCAGGCCGATGCCGTAGTCGGAGTCATCCTGAACGACGTAGACCTTCTTGGCTGCCAGTTTCCCGGTCATGAATTTTGCGGCTGCCGGTCCCTGTACGGCGTCGTTGCCCAGGCCGCGAAAGAAGGTCGTCCAGCCGTTGGTGGTCAGGCCCGGGTTCGTTGCGGCCGGAGTGATGTGCACCAGTTTCGACTGCTCGAAAATGTTGCCGGTTGCCTTGGACTCGCCGGAGAACGGCAGACCGATGACACCGATGATGCTGGCCTCGGTGGTCACCTGGGTCACCGGGCCGGTGGCCTTGCTCGGATCCCCCTCGGTGTCAAATTTCTTGAACTGCACCTGGCAGCCGGCGTTCGCGGCGTTATGCTCGTTGATGGCCAGCTGAACGCCGTTGAAAATGTTAATACCCAGCTGGGCGTTGGGGCCGGTCTCCGCACCCGCGTAGGCCAGCGTCGTGGTGGCCGGGCAGGTGGCCTTGCCGTCACCCTTGGGCAGGACAGCATTCGGCGGAGTGTCAATTTTGGTCAGTGCCGGGACGTTCACCTTGCTGCCGGACGCACCGGTGTCGGAGGAGGTGCCGGTTCCTGCCTGGTTCGCGCACGATGACAGCAGCATCCCCAGCGTGGCTGCCACGGCCAGTGTCGAGACAAGTTTCTTGCGGTACATAGATTTGCCTTTCGGGCCACATCCGAGCAAAGGCCTCATTGCCTGCGCTCATTCGTTGATTATGTCCTGAGACTACAACGAAATGTTGTGTCGGACACACTCGGAAGAAATTAAGATCAGGTAACGGCCGAAAGACGAATATGCGACAGGACTGCCCACTCTCCCATGCGGGCGAGCGGGCAGTGGATGTACCGCGGCGGCGTTTAGCTACCGGCCGGTAGCTAAACGCTGAGCGTGGCCAGAATTTCGTTGAGCTTCGCCGACGGACGCATGACGGCGGCAACCTTCGCCACATCGGGGCGGTAGTAGCCGCCGAGGTCAACCGGGGGGCCCTGCACGGACAGCAGCTGCCCGACAATGGTTGTCTCGTTGGAGGTCAGCGCCTCGGCAACGGCGGAGAAAGGGGCGGCCAGCTCGGCGTCCTCGGTCTGCTTTGCCAGTTCCTGAGCCCAGTACCGCGCCAGGTAGAAGTGGCTTCCGCGGTTGTCCAGCTCCCCGACTCTGCGGCTCGGGGACTTATTCTCGAGCAAAAAAGTTCCGGTGGCGCGGTCCAGCGTGTCCGCCAGAATCTGGGCACGCGTGTTGCCGGTCGAGGTGGCCAGATGTTCGAAGCTGACGGCCAGCGCAAGGAATTCACCCAGGCTATCCCAGCGCAGGTGGTTTTCCTGCAGCAGCTGCTGAACGTGCTTCGGAGCGGATCCGCCGGCACCGGTCTCGAAGAGTCCGCCGCCGTTGATCAGGGGAACGATGGAGAGCATCTTGGCGCTGGTGCCCAGCTCAAGGATCGGGAACAGGTCTGTGAGGTAATCCCGCAGCACATTGCCGGAGACGGAGATGGTGTCCTCGCCCCTGCGGATACGCTCCAGCGTGAAGGCGGTGGCGTCCTCCGGCGTCATGATCTCGATCCGCAGGCCCTCGGTGTCGTGATCCTTCAGGTATTCCCTGACCTTGGTGATCAGGTTGGCATCGTGGGCGCGGCCTTCGTCCAGCCAGAAGACGGCGGGAGTCAGAGAGGCACGGGCACGGGTGACGGCCAGCTTGACCCAGTCACGGATCGGCAGGTCCTTGGTCTGGCAGGCCCGCCAAACGTCGCCGGCCGAAACCTGGTGTTCGATCAGCACGGTCCCGGAGCCGTCGACGATCTGTACGGTGCCTGCAGCCTGGATCTCGAAGGTCTTGTCATGGCTTCCGTATTCCTCGGCAGCCTGGGCCATCAGGCCAACATTCGGGACGGTGCCCATGGTGGTCGGATCGAACGCGCCGTTCGCGCGGCAGTCATCGATCACGACCTGGTAAACGCCTGCGTAGCAGCTGTCCGGAATCACTGCCAGGGTATCCGCGGCTTTGCCGTCCGGGCCCCACATCTTGCCGGAGGTGCGGATCATCGCCGGCATCGACGCGTCCACGATGATATCCGAAGGAACATGCAGGTTGGTGATCCCCTTATCCGAATCCACCATGGCCAGTGCGGGCCCGTCGTCCAGGCCCTGCTTGATGGCAGCCTGGGCACCTTCACGGATGTCGGCGGGAAGCGCATCGAGTCCGTTGAGGATGGAGGCCAGACCGTTGTTCGCGCTGAGGCCCGCCTTGGCCAGCTGAGCACCGTAGCCTGCAAACAGATCCGGCAGGAAGGCCCTGACGATGTGGCCGAAGATGATCGGATCGGAAACCTTCATCATGGTGGCCTTCAGGTGTGCGGAGAACAGCACACCCTCGTCCTTGGCCCGGGCAATCTGCGCTGCCAAGAACTCATCGAGGGCGGCCACCCGCAGGACGGTACCGTCGACAACCTCGCCGGCAAGGACCCGGAAGGAGTCCTTTAGTACGGTGCTGGTGCCGTCTTCGGCGATGAACAGGATCTTAATGGTTCCATTGGCGCCGATCACCACGGACTTCTCATTGGAGCGGAAGTCATCGGCAACCATATGGGCGACGTTGGTCTTCGACTCTGAAGACCAGGCTCCCATGGTGTGCGGGTTCTTGCGCGCGTAATTCTTCACCGACAGCGGCGCCCGGCGGTCGGAGTTGCCTTCACGCAGGACCGGGTTGACAGCGGAACCCTTGATCTTGTCGTAACGGGCCCGGACAACCTTTTCCTCATCGGTGGAGGGATCGTCGGGATAGTCCGGGAGGTCGTAGCCCTGGCCCTGAAGCTCGGCGACGGCAGCCTTCAACTGCGGGACGGAAGCGCTGATGTTCGGCAGCTTGATGATGTTCGCTTCGGGTTTCCTGGCAAGTTCACCCAGCTCCGCCAAGGTATCGCCGATCCTTTGTTCCTCGGTGAGGTAGTCGCCGAAAACGGCGATGATACGGCCCGACAGTGAGATGTCGCGGGTCTCCACTTCCACACCGGCGGTGGAGGCGAACGCCTCGACAATCGGCAAGAACGAATAGGTGGCCAGCATCGGCGCTTCGTCGGTGTGGGTATAGATAATCTTGGCCATTAGCGAGGCATCTCCTGTGAACGTCTACGGAAATCTGGTGTCATTTCTTTTATATCCAACCTACCTGAGGAGGCCTGGTTGCCGCCCATCAGGCACCCCTGCCGTCGATATCGCACTTCGCGCCCCTGTTGTCCGCCGGCACGGGCGAGAAGTGTGACGTCGATGCGGGGTCAGTGGAAGAAGTGGCGTGATCCGGTCAGGTACATTGTGACGCCGGCCGCCTGGGCCGCGGCGATGACTTCCTCATCGCGCACGGAACCGCCGGGCTGGACGACGGCGCGTACGCCGGCCTCGAGCAGAATCTGCAGGCCATCGGCGAACGGGAAGAACGCATCCGAGGCAGCCACCGCCCCGCGGGCCCGCTCAATGGCGGTACCGTCCTTGTCCGGGGCCAGCGTATTGGCGCGTTCCACCGCCAGCCTGCAGGAATCCACCCGATTAACCTGCCCCATGCCCACGCCGACCGAGGCGCCGTCATTGGCGAGCAGAATCCCGTTGGACTTGACCCCGCGCAGCGCCTTCCAGGCGAACGCCAGGTCGGCCATGGTGGCGTCGTCTGCCGGTTCACCCGAAACCAGTGTCCAGCTCTGCGGATTGTCCCCCGCGGCATCCATCCGGTCCGTGGACTGGATCAACATGCCGCCGGAGACCTGCCGAAATTCCACCGCGGCGCGGGCGTAGCCCTCCGGCAGCGTCAGCAGGCGGATGTCCGCACGCTTCTGCAGGCGCTCCAGCGCGTCCGGCTCGAACGACGGCGCAATGATGACCTCAGTGAAGACGCCCTTCAGGCCGGCCGCCATGTCATACGTGACCGGACGGTTGGAGGCGATCACGCCGCCGTAGGCCGAGCTCGGGTCGCAGGCGTGGGCCTTGGCGTGCGCCTGGGCCACCGGGTCGTCAGCATCGGCGGGCGCCACGGCAACGCCGCAGGGGTTGGCATGCTTAACCACGGCGACGGCCGGACCATCGAATTCAAAGGCCGTCCGCAGCGCCGCGTCCGCGTCCACGTAGTTGTTGTAGCTCATCGGCTTACCGTGCAGCTGGTCCGCCTGGGCAATGCCCGGCGTGGCGGCTCGGTCGACATAGAGCGCGGCGGCCTGGTGCGGGTTTTCGCCGTAGCGCAGCACCTCGGAGCGCTCCAAGGCGACACCTGCGTACGCGGGCCAGTGTTCGCCGTCGTCGTTAAGCTCTTGAGCGGTCCACGCGGCCACCGCATTGTCGTAGGCGGCGGTATGCGCGAAGGCCAGCGACGCAAGCCGCCGGCGGCTTGCCAGATCAAAGCCGCCCTGCTGCGCAGCCGCGATGACGTCGGCGTAGCTCTTCGGATCCACGACGACGGCGACCGAGGCGTGGTTCTTAGCGGCGGCACGCACCATCGACGGGCCACCGATGTCAATCTGCTCGACGACGTCGTCATTGGCCGCACCCGAAGCGACGGTCTCGGCGAACGGGTAAAGGTTGACGACGACGAGATCGAACGTGTCGATCTCCAGATCCGCGAGCTGCTGCACATGGTCTGGCAGCCTCCGGTCCGCCAGGATGCCGGCGTGAATGCGCGGATGCAGCGTCTTGACCCGGCCATCGAGCATCTCGGGCGAGCCGGTGACCTCTTCAACCCCCTGCACCGGAATATCCACGGCGGCGATCCGGGCGGCCGTCGAACCGGTGGAAACGATGCTGACGCCTGCGGCATGCAGCCCGGCCGCAAGTTCCTCCAGCCCGGTCTTGTCGTAAACCGAGATCAGGGCCCGGCGGATAGGTACCCGGTCAAGTTGTGCAGGGTCAAGGGTGCTCACGGATTCTTCTCCAGTACGTGTCGACTGACGCTGCGCGGCGTCCGGGAAGGGGATACCTCCAAGTTTAGGCCACCGCCATCTGTACCCTTGCAGTATGACCGAGTCGACCGCGCCCGCCACGACAGATGCCCAGTCCCTTCGGCGTCTGGTCAACGGAGTGATCTGGCCCGGATTCATTGGCACATCGGTGCCCTCCTGGCTCGCGGAGGCATTGTCTGACGGCTTGGCCGGGGTGGTGTATTTTAGCCACAACCTCCTTCCCGACATGCCCGGCCAGCCGGCGGAGCTCTCGGCGGCGATCCGGGCCGCCAATCCGTTGGCCGTCACCGGGGCCGACGAAGAGGGTGGCAACGTCACCCGACTGCAGTTCCGCGCCGGCTCCGACATTCCCGGCGCGGCGGTGCTCGGAGCCCTCGACGACGTCACACTCACCGAGGCGGCCGGCCGGGCCATCGGGACGCTCTGCCGCGCGGCCGGCATCAACCTGGTGATCGGCCCGGTGGCGGATGTGAATACCAACCCGCTCAATCCGGTCATTGGCGTCCGCTCCTTCGGCTCCGGCACGGACCTTGTCAGCCGGCACACCGGCGCCATGGTCCGCGGCATTGCGTCCACCGGCGTCGGGGCCTGTGCCAAACATTTCCCCGGTCACGGGGACACCAGCGGCGATTCGCACCTGTCTCTGCCACGCCTGGATATGACCCTCGACGACGTCAAGCGGGTCCATCTGCCGCCGTTCCGGGCTGCGGCGGCGGCGGGTGCAGCGGCGATGATGACCGCACACATTGCGATTCCCGATCTGGGCGAGGCACCGGCCACACTGAATCCGGCCGCTGGCGCCCTGCTCCGCGGACTGGGTTTCGACGGGCTGCTGATCACCGATGCACTGGACATGGCGGCGGTGCAGGCCACGGTTGGCATGGGCCAGGGCGCCGTCCAGTCCCTGCTGGCCGGGGCGGATCTGCTTTGCGCGGGCAACCCGTCCAATCCGTACAGCTCCGGGGGAGGCACCGACGGGACTGGTCAAGGGGGCGCCGGCGAGGACGACTATCTGCAGGTCAGAGACGCGCTGCTGGCCGCCGTTGCCGACGGCACACTGCCCATCTCAGTGCTGGAGCGCGCGGCCGCACGGGTTGCGGCGTTTGCGTCCGGTGCGGCGCGCGTGCCGGCCGCGGACCATCCGGCGGACCCGGCGCAGGAACCTGACTGGGTGGCCGTCGCGGCGCGGGCCTGCACGGTCTCGGGCAGCGGCGGCACCGCTGCCGTGGCGATGCCGCGTCTACCATCCGGGGTATCCGCCGTCGACGTCGTCGATCTTCGCACCGCGCACAATATGGCGGCCGGCGCCACCGAAAACTTCTTTGCCGCAGCGCTGGCCGAGCGCCTGACGGTGCGGACACTGTCACTGCAGGAGCTGGTGGCCGACAAGGAAGCCGTACAGGTTCCGCCAGGGCTGGACAGCCCATCCCCGCGGCCCTGCGTGGTGGTCCTTGACGCCCTGCTGGATCGGGGCCAGGCCGCTGGGCTGGCGGAACTGATCGACGTAGTTCCGGACGCCATCGCCATTAACGCCGGCCTCGCGACGCCTCTCCCGGTCGCTCCGCCGATGCCCATCATCAACTGCTTCGGCTCGTCCCGTGTCAGTGCCCGCGCGGTGGCCCGGCTGCTCACGGCGGAAGACCGGACAGGAAGAACGCTATGACCGACCCCAGTGCCGCCCTCCGTACCGAGCTGACCGGGCTGACCACCGAGGCCGCTAACCCCGAACTCTCCGCCCTGGACACGATGGGCACGCTGGCACTGGTGCAGGCCATGAACGCCGAGGACAGCAAGGTGCCCGCGGCCATTGCCGGCGCGGGCGTCAGCATCGCCCGCACCATCGATGCCGTTGCCGAACGGATGGCGCGCGGCGGGAGACTGATCTACGTGGGCGCCGGTACCTCGGGCCGCCTCGGCGTGCTTGACGCCAGCGAATGCCCGCCCACATTCGGAACGGATCCGTCCCAGGTGGTGGGCGTCGTGGCCGGCGGTGAGCAGGCGCTCCGGCAGGCGGTCGAAAATGCCGAGGACGACGACGAGGCCGGCGCCGCGGATATGCGTCACCTGAGCGTCACCGCCGCAGACGCAGTCGTCGGCATCTCCGCCTCCGGCCGGACACCTTATGTGCTGGGCGCACTCGCTGCTGCCCGGGAGACCGGCGCCCTGACTGTCGGGCTCTCCTGCAACGCAGACTCGCCGTTGGGTGCCGCGGCCGGGATTGCTATTGAGATCGAAGTCGGCCCCGAATTCGTCACCGGGTCCACCCGGCTGAAAGCCGGCACCGCGCAGAAACTGGTCCTGAACATGATCAGCACCCTCACCATGATCCGGCTGGGGAAGACGTATGGAAGCCTCATGGTGGATCTGAAGGCAACAAACGCCAAGCTGCGTGCGCGGTCCGAACGAACTGTCATGCAAGCGACAGGAGCGGCCGCCCCCGAGGCGGCCGGCGCGCTGGCCGCCGTCGACGGTTCCGTGAAAGCGGCGATTCTGCTGCTGCTGACGGGCCTGCCGCCGGAGCAGGCGCTGGAGTTGCTGCGCGAGCACCGCGGGCAGCTGCGCTCGGCCATTGGTGCCACCGGCGACGAACGGCCCGCATGACTGCCGGCATCCATTCTGGTGAGGGAGGGCTTCGGCGGGCCGAAGCCCTCCATGGCCACCGCCGGGATGACCGGCGTTGGCTTGGGCGTCGCCGCCGCGGCGCTGCTGGTGGAACGCGTCGGGCGAAAATGGATTCTCGCGGTGACCGGGCCGTTGTCCGCGTTGGCGCTGGTGATTTTCGCCCTGACGTTGGGAGTTCCTGATGATCGTCGTCGCCCGGAACAAAACGCCACCGCCTCGCTTAATCCCAACTGGGACGGGTGGCGAGGTCCGCCAGCACCTTGATTAACAGCTCCCGTTCCGCCATCTTGATCCGCTCATGCAGCGTCTCTTCGGTATCACCGGGTTCCACGGCCACCGCGGTCTGCGCGATGATAGGCCCCGTGTCCACGCCGGCGTCGGCGAAATGCACCGTGCACCCGGTGACCTTGACCCCGTAGACCAGCGCATCCCGCACCCCGTGAGCGCCGGGGAAGGCGGGCAGCAGGGCCGGATGAGTGTTCACATACCGCTTGGGGAATGCATTGATAAAGCCCGGTGCCACGATCCGCATAAACCCGGACGAGACCACATAGTCGGGCGAATATGCGGTCACCGCGGCCAGCAGCGCCTCGTCCCACTCCGCCCGGGTGGCAAAATCCTTGAAGTTGACCACGAACGTCTCCAACCCCGCCGCGGCCGAGCGCTCAATGCCGAAGGTGCCCGGCCTGTCCGCCCCCACCGCGGTGATCTCCACCGGCAGTTGCCCGTCCCGGACCGCGTCAATGACAGCCTGCAGGTTGGAACCGGTGCCGGAGACGAGGACGACTATGCGCATGGGACAACCTTAGGTGACAGATCCAGGGGAACCAGAAGATCAGCCCGACTCGCCGCCGGACACGTGCGCTGCATCTTTCGGTTCGCGCTCCAGCCACGGCCCTGCCGCATAACCAACGACGACGCCGACGGCCACTTCCACCGCCACCCAGACTGCCGTGGTGGCAAAGTCGGGTCCGATATCCGTCAGGCGGCCGAGACCGGACGATCCGTGCGCCAGCAGGGCCAGAACGCCTGCGAAAATCCCGGCCGAGGCGCCGATCACCGCTCCCAGCGCCAGCGTTGAGACGGTCGCGGTGAACCAGCGGGTCTTGACCTTGATGGCGAGCCACTCATCGAAGTGATTTTCCCCCGCACGCAAGAACCACCAACCCGCGAGGGCTCCCGCCAGTACGTTGATCACCATCGCCACCACCCCCCAGGAGAACTCCCCTACCGGAAGCGCGCCCAGCACGGGAATGGCGGGCACCGGGGCCACAACGGTTCCCAGCGGGGAGACGGAGGAACCAACGCCCAGAGCGAAGCCCGCGCCCGAGGCCCAGGCCAAGGTCCAGATCACTAGGTTCGGCAGGAAGCTGAGCTGAATAATAGTCAACGCGATGCCACCCACCACGCCCGTTTTCAGCCCCTCGTAGACGGCCACAATGTCGGACCAATGCCAGACAATGTCAACCACCAGCAGCAATGCTGACAGCGCCAGCGCGCCCAGCAGCGCCACAAAACCGGCACGGACGGCTGCCCAGGCGTAGGATCCCGCCCAGCGTGAGTGCTGACTGGTTGCGGCGATCCAGTCCGCCGCGTCAACCCCGATCAGCCGTCCCCACGTGCCTGCTTCGCGCCGCGCCCCGATGATCAGGCCCAGACCAACGGGGATCAGCGGGATCAAGGTGCCCAACGGAAGACTGGCCCTGACTTCGGCGGTTTCACAGATAAACGCCGTCCCCATACCGGCAGCGGCATATGCCAGCAGCGCTCCGAGCACCGCCTGCCAGAGCTGGTCCGTGTAGGAGGCCCGGGCCAGCCGCCGTCCCGCACGCCAGGAGAGCAGAAAGGGAATCACCGCCAGGCCCAGCGGGACCAGGCTGAGCGTCCCGTTCTGCACCGAGGCGGAACTGGGGCCGTTGTTAAAAGTCAGGTTCAAAGGGACCGCGTGCATCACGAGCCAGATCTGGCCGCCGAGCCTCGCCAGGCCGGCGAAGGACTTGTTCTGGAAACCGTCCGCCCACCACACTCCGGCCAGCGGAAGCAGCACCAACAGAGCGGAGATTACGGCCGCCTGAGCGGACTCGAACGCGCCCTGCAGCCACAACGGCATTGGAATTCCCTGTTGGCTTCCCCTGCCCGTTGTCAGTCTCATCGTCTACCATCGTGCCACGTGGCGGTGCATACTGCCCGTCGGCAACGCCGGTGACGGGCCGGATAGCAGGCAGTGCCTTATGGTCGTGCTGCTTATTAAACTCCCGCAACTTTAACGTACAACTGCTTAGTGGGTTCCGGCCGCCATGACTAAGCTGTCCTCATTAGCCGTACCGGGTGGAAAAATCGCTGGCAAAGGAGCCGTGACATGAAATTGCGGAAAAACAAAGGGGTGGGAGCCGCCGCTGCCGCCATAGTGGGCCTGCTTGCCGTGGGCCTGGTGGCCTGCAGCCCGGAGGCACCCGGGACTCCTGCCGCCAGCAGCTCGGGCGGCGCAAGCTACGACGACGTCATTAGCGCCGGCGCAAAGGCGGACGACGCAACCGTCGCGGCCAACGAGTGGGCCAGCCAGATCAAGAAAAACGGTGTCCTGCACGTGGGCGGCACGGAGACGTCCCAGCTGTTCAGTCTGCTGAACCCCAGCACCGGCAAGGCGGTTGGCTTCGATGCTGGGCTTTCCCAACTGCTGGCCAAATACATCATCGGCGAGTCCAAGACAAAGCTGGATCAGGTCACGGTTGACACCCGCGAGGATCTGCTGGTGAACAAATCTGTGGACACCATCATCGCCACCTATTCGATCACGGACAAGCGCGCCGCCCGGGTGGACTTTGCCGGCCCCTATTACTCCTCGCAGGCGGGAATCCTGGTCAAATCAACCAACACCGATATCAAGGGTGTGGCCGATCTCGCCGGTAAGACGGTGACCACACAGGCCGCGTCGACCGGCGTGACGCTGCTGGCCAGCCAGGCTCCGAACGCCACGGTGCTGCCGCTGCCTGACAACGCCCAATGTCTGGCCGCCGTGCAGCAGGGCAGGGCGGATGCCTATGTCATCGACCAGTCCCTGCTGTTGAATGCCTTGGTGGCCAACAAAGACGTGAAGATCGTCGGCGATCCCTTCGGCCCGAAGGACAATTACGGCATCGGTCTCCCCAAAGGTACCGACGCCAAGGCGTTCGTCAATGACTGGCTGAAAAACATCATCGCGGACGGAACCTGGCTCAAACTCTGGAAGGCGACCATCGGGGCGCAAACCGGCACCGCAACCCCGCCCACCGCGCCTACCGTCGGCTAGCTCCACACTATGGACATCCTGCTCACGAAATATCTGGGAACCTTCGGCGAGGGGCTGTGGGTCACGGCCCAGTTCACCGTCGTCGGCTTCATAGGTTCCATGATTCTGGGCGTTGTCCTGGCAACATTCCGAATCAGCCCAGTGGCGTACCTGCGCGCCGTCGGGCTGATCTTCGTGGAGATTTTCCGTAATGTTCCGCTGGTTTCCCTGTTGATCCTGGTGGTCTACGGGCTCCCTGAAATCGGCATCACCATCGACTACCTGCCGTCGGTGATGATTGCCATGATCCTGGTCGGCGCGTCCTTCGCCTGCGAGGTGTTCCGAACCGGCATCAACGCCATTCCGTCCGGTCAGGTGGAGGCCGGCCGGGCGATCGGGCTGGGCTTCTTCGGCGTGCTCCGGGAGATCGTCTTCCCGCAGGCCACCCGTGCGATGGTGCAGCCCATCGTCACCTTGTTCATCGGGATCCTGCTCTCCTCCTCACTCGCCGGCGTCGTGGGCGTGATGGATCTGACCGCACAGGTCAGCTTCATCAATAACAAGGAGGCACTGGGGCTGGTGACGTTCCTCGTGGCCGCCGTCATTTATGCCACCATTGCACTGGGGGCCGGTGCCGTCGGCGCCAGGCTTGAAACAAGGCTGCGAGTGCTGCGGTGAGCACCCAGCAGGTCCTTTTCGACGCCGTCGGCCCCAAGGCCCGGCGCCGCGTCATGATCCTGACCATTGTCAGCATTCTCGTCACACTGGGCCTGCTGATTCTGGCCTATGCCCAGTTTTATCAGAGCGGCCAACTCGCGCCGTCCAAGTGGGCGGAGTTCAAACAGTCCAGCACCTGGCGGTACCTGCTCAAGGCCTTTGGCAACACCGCGCTCGCCGCACTGGGGGCCGGCGCCATCGCGCTGCCGCTGGGCCTGTTCCTGGCGTTGGGGAGGCTTGCCGACGCGAAGCTGGTGCGCTGGCCGTGCACGGCGGTGATTGAACTGCTGCGCTCGGTGCCGCTGCTGCTGATCATTTACATCTTTGTCTCAGCGCTGCCGCCCTATGGGATAAACCCGGATGTCTTTTGGAAGCTCGTCATTCCGATCGGCCTGTGCTCCGGGGCGACGATTGCCGAGGTTTTCCGGGCCGGTATCCTAGCGCTGCCCAAGGGCCAGACCGAGGCGGCCATCGCCGTCGGGCTCACCCCCGCGCAGGCATTCCGACTGGTGGTTTTTCCGCAGTCCGTGCGGATTGTGCTTCCGGCCCTGATTGCACAGGTGGTGATCCTGCTGAAGGACACCACGCTAGGTTATGTGGTCTCCTATGGTGAGCTGCAGCAATCGGGCAAGGTTCTGGTGGCTTCCACCGGGCATCTGGTGCAGACCTACCTGATCATTACCATCGTCTACATCGGCATGAATATCGTCATTTCGAACGCCGCCAGCGCCATCGACCGCAGGATGTCACGACGCCGGGCCGGCGTTGCGGGCCCGGCCCCGCAGGATGCCACGGAGCGTCAGCTCAGCACCATCGCCTGACTCCTGGCCCTCGGCCCCGTCCAGTGGAGAGGTGCTGGAACGCGCGGTCGAAATACATCCGTGGCTTCCTGTGACGGGTCAATGCCGGGGGTTAAACAGAAGCAGGTCGGGAGATTCCCGCCCTGCTTCGGTTGCCGTTCCCGGCGAGTGCCGTTCATAATGAACGGCAAGCAATACTAGACAGACTGAATATTGGTAGCCTGCGGGCCCTTCGGGCCCTGCTCTACTTCAAAGGAAACCTTCTGGTTTTCTTCGAGGGAGCGGTATCCACCGGAGTTGATGGCGGAGTAGTGAGCGAAAACATCCTGGCTGCCATCATCAGGAGAGATGAAGCCAAAGCCTTTTTCGGAGTTGAACCATTTGACGGTACCTGTTGCCATTTTATTTATTTCCTTTAGAAGATGGAGTATCCGCCCGACTTTCGGGCCCCCTGGTTACTTGTTCTTTGCCACTTCTTCGAAAAAAACAGCAACCTCTCGAGAATCCCTCGAGGCCGCCGCTTGAACTACAAAATGCGCAACACAACAACAACTAACATAAGTATACACATCGGGCGGCCTCGACGCCAGCAGATCCTGCACACATTGAGTGTCCACCAGGCCGGCCTCCGAGCCCTCAGCAGGCCGTCGGGAGGCGGCAAATGGGTCACGTGGACGAGAGCTGCGTCACTTATTCGGTGAGGGATGCATCACTTAAACGTTCCGGGACCGAGCCACCACCGCTCAGCGATATCGCCGTTTCAAGTCCACTGCCGTCGTGCGCCGTCGTCCGCGCCGTCGTCCGGCCGTCGTCCGCGCCGTCGTTCTGGACCGTTACCGGGGCGTCAGCGCTGTGGCAGAATCAAGGAGATCCTCATGGCAAAGAACGCGGCAAAACAGACCCGGAACCCGGCGAAGACAGACGGCACAACGCCGCACCAGCCTGCCGATATCTCCCGCCGTCTTCTCCTGCTGGCCCTCGGAGGCGCGGCGGCCGTCACGGCGTTCCGCAGCAACATCGCCGCAAACTACCTCATCACCGACAATCTGTCCTTTAAAGTCATCACGCCGCAGAACACCGCGAACAGCAACGCCGCCGGCCGATTTCCCGGTGCCACGTGGTACCTGCTGGGAGGTTTTGAGGTCTCCAACAGCACGGCCGGACGCAAACTGGCGGCGGTGCAGCCAGCCATGAACGAGCGCGCAGAGGCGTCCTACATTGGTTATTCCAACCGCGGCATTGACGTGGCGCAGCTCTTTATCGCGATCATCAGGGACGCCTATGTGCGCAAAATCAGCACGGTGTACTTGTACGGCGACAGCTTCGGCGGGATGGTCGCCGTCGTTCTGGCGCCGTTGCTCGAACAGAACGGGCTGCACGTCAAGCTCATTGTTTTTGGTTCCAGCCCGAGCAGCGTGGAGGATGTGAGGGACCCCGGCAAGAAGTACATCTCCCTTGCCGGCGCAGTGGTGCCCTATCTGGGCATTGTGGGCCGGCTTGGCTGGGGTTTCTGGAGCGGCCTGAGCAACCCGAACGGCCAGGACATGTACACGGCGGCGCAGTCAGGCGTGCAGTCATCCTTCGACGACGGTCAGAACAGCCTAATTCTCAACACCTCCCAGGCGACGTTCCTGAAGGCGTTCCCCGCGCAGTTCGACGGCGGTGTTTCTCCCTTAACCGGCATTGGCCTGCTCTATGACCCCACTGACTTCATTGTGAACGCCGCCAGCGCGATGGGGGGCTGGCGGCGACTGCTGCCGAACAACACCTTCTTCCGCTACGACATCGCCAGCACCGGTCATGCCAGCCCGGAAATCCATCCGGACACCTATCAGAGTGCGCTGCGTGTCCTGCAGGACGTCTTGGCCCCGCCGCCGTCGGTCCCTCCGGTCAAGACCAGGTACTTCTAGGTGCATGGGTCGGTAGTGGTTTTAGCCGTTTGATGTTCGGCGGCGTGGCAGCCGATGAATCCTGATGCCGGTAATAATTTCCTTTGAAGGAGGCGCCCCCGCCCCGAGGGATCGTTCAGCGAGGTGTGAAGAGCCGCCGTTGGCGTCCCGGGGCTGCCCCGTTGCCGGCCCCCGTTCTACATCCGCGCCAGGGAGGCCGCCCGGGTGCGGTGGCTGAAGAGCTTCATTAGGTTGTGGCACCCTGCCAGCAACTCCCACTCACGCGCTGCCTTCTCCATGCCGCGCAGGAGCACGTTTTTGCCCTGCCGGGTCTTGATCTGGCCGAAGACCGGTTCAACGATCGCTTTGCGCCGGGCATAAATTTTCTTGCCCTTCTTGGTTTTGAGTTTCCGTCCCATCCGTTCTGCCAGGCTCGCGTTGGCCGGGATCCTGCCCCGGGGCGACTCGGGAATCGGCGTACCGTGTTTCATGCGTCGGGTGGAGATGAAGAACTCGGTTGAATGAGCCGTTTCAACGTCTTTGACGTGCTCGAGGTTGGCTGCCGAGCAATACCCGGCGTCGGCACTCCACGTCGTGGGCATTGCACCTACAGAGACAGCCGTGTGTTCGATCATGGGGGCCAGCTGCTGCACATCCACGGCCACGTTGTTCAATCTGGTGGCAACAATTACCTGGTGGTCAGCATCCACGACGGCCTGGCCGTTGTAGCAGTAATGGTATGAACCATCCGCGGTTTTCATGATCCGCGCGTCCGGGTCCGTGAAGTTCCGTTGCGCCGTGGGCTTCGGCTCGGCCTTCGCAGCGGCAGTGTCGCCGGCAGCGGTGATGTCCTCGTCATCATCGCCGCGGGACCGGGCCTTCTCTTCCGCGAGCTGGCGGGCCTTGGCAGCGGCTTCTTCCTCCAGTGAGGCACGGGCCGTGGCCATCGCCGCGGCCCGGGCCCGCCTGTTCGCCAGCTCCGCGGGGAGTTCGTCCCCGCGAGTGCCCGGCCCGAAGCGGGCGTCCTCGGCCGCGTCGACGGTCTTCGCCTCTTCCATCAGGTCGCTGATCTCATCGGCCAGGACCTTCTGCTTCGCGCTCAACCGGGCATAGCTCATGGCCTTGTGCCGGGACGCGTTGGCCCGCACCTTCGTCCCGTCCAGGGCCACCCTGCCCAGGGAGACCATACCCGCGGCCCGGCACAGTTCCAGGGCCTGGAGGAACACGTTCGCCAGGGCCGCGAGGTGGCGTTCGCGGAAACGGGCGATCGAGCGGAAATCAGGGGCCTGCTGCGCGGCCAGCCACCGGAACGCGACCACATCCGTACATGCCCGCTCCAACTCCCGCGAGGAGCGGACCCCGACACAATATCCGTACAGGACGATGCGCAGCATCAGGCGCGGATCATACGGCGGCTGGCCCTTGGCCTTCGCATAGGACTTGTAGAAGCGGGCCAGGTCCAGCTCCGTGTCCACCATTTCGGCAATGAACCGGGCCAGATGGTTTTGCGGCAGCCACTCATCCAGTGACGGCGGGACCAGCATCACCGCCTCGGGTTCAAACCCCCGGAACCGCTTCCTGGCCCCGCCGTTGGCATCCATCGGCTCATCAACGGCCGGAGGCACGAGGGGCCCCACGAGCGACTCGGCGAACAAACCATCCTGGGAACCGGCATCCATACCCCAATTCTCCCAGCCCCACATCCGGCAGCCCGGCTAATCCGCCGGCGTTTTAAACAATTCGCCGGCGTTTTAAAACTAGGACGGACTACTGACCCACGCACCTAGGCCCGACGGCGGCCACTACCGTGGGGAAATCTGCGCCAGGAGCCGCTCGAACGGCAGCGACCGGGTCAGCTCCGCTTCATGCCGGGCCCGTTTGTCCTGCCGCCCCTGCTCCGTGAGGCCGGCGGCTACCGGAACGATCATGCCGGCCAGCTCGCCGGCCGCCTGGGCCACGCGGAGGTCCAAACCACCCACCGTCGAGTCGCCTGATCCCCAGTCTTCCGGAGCCGCGAAGACCCCAGTAGGCACGGTCCGCGCCCGGAAGTAGTTGAAAAGCGGGCGCACGGCGAAATCCAGCACCAACGAATGACGCGTGCTGCCGCCGGTGGCGCCGATGATGACCGGCATTGCTTCCAGAGACTTCGGATCCAGCAGATCGAAGAACGATTTAAACAACCCGCTGTAGGAAGCGCTGAACACCGGTGTGACCGCGATCAGCGCGTCGGCATCGGTCACCCGGGCTATCGCCGCGGCCAACGGGGCCGGCGCGAACCCGGCAACTAGGTTATGTGCGATGTCGACGGCGAGGTCACGAAGTTCGACGACGACGGTCTCCGCCGCGATGCCGCGGTCCGCCAACTGGGCCAACGTGCCCCGCGCCAGCTGATCGGAGAGCATCCGGCTCGATGACGGCACCGATAAACCGGCCGAGATGACGACGATCCTACGTTGCATTGCGCTGTTCCTTTGGTAGCGGCAAACCTATGCGTTTGCATCTACCTTGCTCAACCGGTGCTGCCCGCGTCTTATTCCTGCCCCGAGGCACGACGCAGTACCCGAACCGATGCCGGCGGTCACCAGCGGCAAAGATGCTGGCGTCAGCGGCAGCGGCAGTGCCGGCATTGTTGTAGCGTCGAAAGGTGCAACATGCCAGCCGTAATACTCCCAAGAGCCGGTGACGATTATCGTGGCCGAACGCATCAGTCCCGCGCAGCGCAGCGCGAATATGTCCCGAATCAGGGGTAAAGACACCAAACCTGAACTGCTGGTGCGCCGGATGCTGCACGGGGCCGGGTTCCGCTACCGGCTGCACGGCCGTTATCGGTCCGAGCGGCTGCCGGGACGTCCGGATCTGGTGTTTGCCGGACGCCGCAAGGTCATTTTCGTCAACGGTTGTTTCTGGCACACGCACAGTTGCGCCGCCGGCCAGCATGCGCCGCAGAACAACGCCGAATTTTGGGCGGACAAGCGCCGCCGGACGGTGGAACGCGACGCCCGCCAGCTGATTTCCTTGAGAGCTCAGGGCTGGCAGGTGCTGGTGGTGTGGGAATGCGAGCTTAAGGACGCATCCATGCTGGAATCCCGGCTGATCGGCTTCCTCGGATCCGACCCCAAGGTGCCGCCCCGCCCATTCCAGCCGTTCCCTCATCCCAACTAGGTAGCGGCCTTAGCCCATGGAGAACTGGTAGCGGGCCGGCACCGGCTCGTTGGGGCAAACCTCCAGCCAGAGCTCGGTGATGGAATTCTCCCCCTCCCGCAGATCGGGGACCTCCAGGCCTGCCCGCAGCAGGGCGGCCGCCTTCGCTGGATTCCCCGCGCGGGCGTGGGCAAGGGCGGTGAGAAATCCAATCCGCGCGTTTCCTGTGAGCTCCGGTGGGGCGTTCCGCACGAGTTCAAGGGCATCGACGGGCATGCCGTGGTGCAGATGGACCGACATCGCTTCGGCCAGCAGCGGCCTGCTTGCCCTGCTGGCCGCGCAGGCCATGCGCAGCTGCTCGAGCCCTGCAGCCGCATCCCCCAGCGCCACGAGCGCCAGCCCCAGGCCACGGTGGGCCAGGGCCAGGGTTGCGGGATCAAGACCGGGAGCAGGCGCGGCGGGAGCCGCGTCTGGCGGCTGCTGCCCGGCCGCCGATCCGGTGATCGCCTGCACGTATAGCGGACGCGCCGCGGCATGGTCCTGCCGGGCATGCAGCATGCTGGCCAGCTGGAAGGCCGCCTTCCGCGCCGCCGGATCTGCCTCTCCGCCACCTGACAGAGGAGGCAACCCGGCAGCGGCCGGGGTGGCCGCCGGGGTGGCTGGCGGGGCAGCCGGCGGGCCAGCCGAGAGAACGCCTCTGAGCCGCGCTTCCCAGTCGGGGCCGGCGACAAAGCTCTCCGCGCCGAAGAAGCTGCCGGTTTCCAGCAGTTCGCGCCAGGGTCGTTGCTCCTCGTCCATGCTGGTTGGCGGGAAGGGCGTTCCGGAATCGTCGATCCATGGCAGCCGCCGGCCCCCGGGCCCGGCTTCATGTTCAGCACCCGGGGCCGAAACCGAAGCCGTTTGTCCGGTCCCCTGAGCAGTCTCCGGCACGGTCCCCAGCTTTATCTCCCACGCCGTCTCCGGTCCGACAACCGGCTCCGCCCATCCGTACCCTGCCTCCGTCCCCGACTGCTCCGCCGGTCCGTCCCCCAGTGCGCCCTCGGGGACCGGCTGTCCACCGTTCCGGCGCTGCGCTTCCAACGCTCCCCAGCCACTGCCGGTCAGTACCGGCTGCGCCGGCGAGAGGTCGGCCCAGCGGCGGGCGTCCGCGAGCGCCTGCCCCAGTGCCGCGCTGCTAACCAGCTGATCTACCCGGCCCTGGGCATGCTGGACCGCTTCGGCCCAGTCCGTGCTGTGCGCCGGACCGGCAGCCAGCCGGGGGTTCCCATAGGCCTCCACCCACTGCCAGCTGGCTCCCGCAGGCATGGCCAGATGCTCAAACTGCGTCTGCGCCAGGCCGGCCTGGATTTCGGCATACCGGCCCCCGCCCGGCGACAACCAGTCCTGCCAGCGGTGTCCGCCCGGGCTCTCGCCCCAGACAAAGAGTTTCCGGCCGCGCAGCGCAGCGCTGGACAGCATCGCGAGCCCGTCGCCGTCGTCGTCCGCGCTGACGATCCAGGGCCGCTGCTGCGGAGCGAGATCGAAAAAGAAGTCCGCCGCCCGCCGGTTCCGCACCGGCCACGTGGCGTCCGTGCCCTCGTGTTCCTGCGGTCTGACGGTCCTAATTCCGCCGCGATAGTCCGCCTTGAAGGCCCGGGCCGCCGGGGCGATGACTCTGGTCCTCTGCCGCTGCGGGACCGCGGCATTGCTCCACCAGTACATCGGCACCTCGTGCGGATTGGGGTTGCGGATCCGCACCGCCACGAACAGCACGGCCGAGTCTTCCGGCAACCAGGCATCAAGCTGGAAAACCACCTCCCTGAGCCGGTCGAACTCCCACATCCGCAGCACATCCATGCCCTCCGGTGTATGCACCAGGGCGGCATGCAGCGGGCTGCAGGTGGTGGGCGAGTGCCCGCGGGTGCCGATATTGAATTCGATCCCACCGGCAAACCAGGCATTGCGCAGCGCGAGATTGGCGAACTGGACGCTCTGTTGAGTATGGACCAGCGCCTTGTCCTGGACCTTGTCATATAGTTCCCAGAGCCGGCCGCCCAGCGACGGCAGGAATACGGCCCGCAGCCGGGTGTTTTCCAGCACGACGGCGCGTACCTTATGTTCCGCGGTGGTCCGGCTGTACCCGTCCTGGCTCAGGTATGGGTACATGTTCGGCACACCGCCGTAGGCCGCGCCGGTGACAAGTTCTGCCGGAATGTCCGCGCCAACCTTGTATGGAGGACCCGGCAGCGCCTCCACCGGTGGCAACGGACTCAGCGGTCCCAGCTCGGCCACGCGGAGCACACGTTCGTCGATCCGCATGATGTCCGCTAAATTCCGAGGTGAGTGGGGCCAAACATTTTCAGGAGCGTGTTGACAACGACGACGTTGGGTCCTTCGGCGGTAAAGCCCGCCCGCAGCGCGTCCCCGACATCCTCCGGCGCCACCCGCTGGGCCGGCACGCCGAACGATTCGGCGAGCTTGACGAAGTCCGGACCGGCAAGCTCGGTGTGGGTGGCCTTACCGAAGGCGTCGACCATGTATTCACGCAAGATGCCGTAGCCGCCGTCGTCGACAATCAGCCACGTGACAGGGGCGTTATGCTGACGGGCGGTGGCAAGTTCCGCAATGGAATACATCGCCGAACCGTCGCCGGAGACCGCGAGCACCCGGTCCGGACGCGCGTGGAACTGCAGGCCGAGCGAGCCGCCGATCGCTGCCGGGAAACCATAGCCCAACCCGCCCGCACCTTGGGCGGAATGGAACTGCCCGCTGCGGGCGTCCCAACAGCTCCAGCCCCAATAGGCGGCAATGGTCATATCCCAGAAGGTCTGCATTCCAGCCGGGACGGCGGAACGAATATCCGCCATGAACTTCCGTTCCAGCCGCAGATCCTGCTCGTCAAGCCTCGCCTGCACCTTCGCGAGCGTCTCCTCGACCAGCGACTGGGGAGACTGCCCGTGCCAGTCGGCGCGTTCACCCTGCGCCTCGGTGAGGGCTTCATCCAAAGCCTTCAGGGCCTGACCGGCATCCGCCCTGATGCCCAGCGCGGGCCGGTTGGATTCCAGCACCCGTGGCTCGGCGTCGATCTGGATGATGCGCCCGCGCGGCTCCATTGTGAAGTAGTTACTGGACACCTCACCCAGGGACGATCCGATGACCACCAGGACGTCCGCGTCTTCCAGGACCTCGGTGACGTAGCGGTCCTCCACCCAGGACTGCAGCGATAGCCCATGGCGCCAGGGGAACGCGCCGTTGCCGCCGGGGGTGCAGACCACGGGCGCGTTGAGCTTTTCGGCAATGGAGAGCAGTTGGGCCGTGGCGTTCCCGCGGCGCACGCCGCCGCCGGCCACGATGGCCGGGCGCTCGGCGGCGGAGAGCCAGCTGACGGCTTCGCGGACCAGCTCCACTCGGGGCGGGTTGTCGAACGGCTCGGCGAGAGCGTCCTCGACGGCCGGCACGAAGATCGGATCCAGCAGCACATTCTGCGGGATTTCAATCCACACCGGCCCCTGCGGCGAAGACACCGCCTCGGTCCAGGCATCCTGGATGGCGGAGGGAATGCCGGAGGCGTGCTGGATCAACCGCTGGCTCTTGGTGACGTTCGCGGCCGAGGCCTTCTGATCGTCGAGTTGGTGCAGCATCCCTTTGCGCCGGGCGCCCAGTCCCTCCAGCGGGATCTGGCTCGCGATGACGATCATGGGCACGCCGGTGGCATTAGCCTCCTGCAGACCGGCCAGCGCGGTCAGCGCGCCAGGACCGGTGGAGAGGAACAGCACGCCAACCTCACCGGTTGCCCGCGAATAGCCGTCGGCGGCAAATGCGGCATTGTTTTCCACCCGGGACGAGACGAAATGCAGCGACGACCGGCTCAGCGCATCGAACAATCCCAGCGCATGCTGACCGGGAATGCCGAAGACCGTGCCGGCCCCGAGTGCACTGAGCGTTTCGACGACGAGGTCCCCGCCGTTACGGATATCGGCACTCTTTTCCTGACTGGTGGCGGCCGGATCGACGTCGATCATTTGACTGCCCCCGCGGTCCCGGCACTCTTCACGGTTTCGGCGCTCTCTGCCGTCTCGTCCGTCCCGTCCGGCGGGGAGGCGAAGAATCCCGCCGGCCGGCGGGACCGTTGGCCGAGGGCCTGGGCGGCATATCCGCCCGGCGCTCCGAAGCGGTCCCCGGGCACGGCATGGTCCGCCATCAGGGTCACCAGCTCGAAGGCTACGTGACTGGCGGCGATGCCGGTGATTTCCGCGTGATCATAGGCCGGGGCCACTTCCACAATGTCCGCGCCGATCAGGTTCATGCCACGGAAGCCGCGGATGATCTCCAGCAGCTCCCGGCTGCTGATGCCGCCGGCCTCGGGCGTCCCGGTGCCCGGAGCGTGGGCGGGATCCAGCACGTCGATGTCAACGGAGATGTACAGCGGCCGTTTGCCGATGCGCTCCCGGATCTTGGCCACGGTTTCCAGCACACCCTGGTAGTAAACGTCGGCGCTGGTGACAATGCCGAAGCCGAACCGGTGGTCGTCGTCGAGATCCTTTTTGCCGTACAGCGGGCCACGTGTCCCGATATGGCTCATTGCCTCGGTATCGAGCAGGCCTTCCTCGACGGCGCGGCGGAAGGGCGTGCCGTGGGTGTATTCCGCCCCGAAGTAGGAGTCCCAGGTATCAAGGTGCGCATCGAAGTGCAGCAGGGCCACCGGTTCGCCGGCGCGTTCGGCGGCGGCGCGCAGCAGCGGCAGCGCGATCGTGTGGTCACCGCCGAGCGTCAGCAGCTTGGCCCCGTCGGCCGTCAGGTCCAGGGCGTTCTGCTGGATGGTTTCGATGGCCTCATGAATATTGAATGGGTTCACCGCCATGTCCCCGGCGTCGGCCACCTGGATGTTTTCGAACGGGGAGACGTCCATGGCGGGGTTGTACGGCCGCAGCAGCCTGGACGCTTCCCGCACATGATTGGCTCCGAAGCGCGCCCCGGGACGGTAGGACACGCCCGCGTCAAAAGGAACCCCCACGACGGCGACGTCAGCCGCCGCGACCTGGTCCAGTCGAGGAAGCCGAGCGTACGTGGCCGCTCCGGCATACCGCGGAATGCGGGCGGAATCGATCGGGCCAATGTTGCCATTGGCTTCAATGCGCAGTTCTTTCATGGGGGCCTCACCTTCGAAATCTTCAAGTAATCCGACGCTGACGTTGCCACCATGCTACAACGCAGGTTGTCTTATGTGAACCAAATGTTCTCTCGTAGACAATTTTTTGGGCCTTTCCATCCCGCCTGCCGTGTCGGCCGTCGTCGGCGGGGCACGCCTCCCAGCCCAGGCGGCGCCTACCGGCGCCATGGTGGCGGGTCATGTGCCTGGCCCAGGAAAGCCCACGCGGCGAGGGGTCGATCGCGATGCTGGAGCATTCGCTGCCACGCTGGTGGGGAAAGATTTTTGTGCTCGCGCTGCTCGGGTTTGCCGCGACGGATTCATGATCACGATCACCCTTTCCGCGGCAGATGCCACCGCACACCTGATCGAGAACCCCTTCGCGCCCGGCTTCCTGCACGGTCAGAACGTGGTGATTACCCTGGTCCTGGTTGCGCTGCTGGGCGCCGTTTTTCTCCCGGTCACCCTGGAGGTCCTGCGCGAGGCCGAACCCGACCTGACCAAACGGCCCTGGGTCCACGTGGGCTGACCCCCCGTGCCCCGGCGCGCCCAACTAGGTCGCACTTGCGGCACTCAAAGGACGTTTTGAGTGCCGCAATTGCGACCTGGTTGGGTCACTTGCCGGAGGCGGCCGGGACGAGGATGAAGAGGGCGGTTACCGGCAGCCCGGTGTGGTTGATCCAGCTGTGCGGCTCGCGGCCTGGAAAGGACAAGGTGTCCCCGGCTTCGAGGTCATAGCTGGCGTTGGTCATGATCAGGGTGAGCCTGCCGCGGACTATGTGCAGCACGTCCACATCGCAGTCGACGGCGTACAGCTCGGACTCGCCGCGGCCATGCGGTTCGATCTCCGTCTGCAGGACCTGCACCCTCCGTTCGGAGCGCGCCGTCAGCAAACGCTCCACGATTCCTTCACCGCCAAGCGAGATCCGCGGGCCCTCGTCGCGCCGGACCAGGTGCGTCTCCGGAACGGCGAACAGATCACCGATCGAGACGGACAGGACCTGACACAGCGTCACCAGTGAGGCAACACTGGGAGAGGTCAGGTCCCGCTCCACCCGGCTGAGGAATCCCTTGGTCAGCCCGGTCGCGTGAGCTACGTGTTCGATGGTCAGCCGCTGGCCCTGGCGGGCGGCGCGGATCCGTGACCCGATAGCCACGGGAATGGCGCTGGGCTCTACCGGCAGTGCTTTCATTACCCACCTTCCATGCGGAGTCGTGTCTGCGGTCAACAAAGGGTAGTTTGTCTGGCGACCGTCGTTTGTCCGGCCACCGTGGTCTATCCGGCCACCATGGTTGGAAGCGGCTGTAACGATAATCACACTTTAGCTTACGAGACAACAAAGGTTTCGCCGCAGATACTATCGGGAAAACAAGTCGCGGCGGCGGCCGCGTTGGCCGTCCGGGCATACGCGGCTTTGAGGCCAGCCTAATCTTTCGGGACAGGGAAACCGGCCGGATATCACCCTCAGTTTTCGCTAAAGTGGGGTGACCCAAGGAGAGATTCACCGTGCCGGAACGCACCCCCACCGCCAGGGACTTCAAACGCTGGCGCCAATACTTAGCGGACGAACGCGCCGAGGCAGCCGTCTACCGTGATCTGGCCCGACGGCGGCATGGCGAGGAGCGGGAGATTCTCCTGGCCCTGGCCGAGGCCGAGGGCAGGCACGTGAAGCACTGGCTGGGTCTCCTTGGCGACAAGGCCGGGTCCGCGCGCCGTCCGTCCAGACGCAACCGTTTGGTGGGGCTGCTGGCCCGCCGCTTCGGTTCGGTCTTTGTATTGGCCCTGGCCCAACGCGCTGAATCCCGGTCCCCCTATGCCTCGGACGCGGATGCCACGGCAAGCATGGCTGCCGATGAACAGATCCATGAGGAAGTTGTCCGGGGTTTGGCCACCCGCGGACGCAACCGGCTCTCGGGCACCTTCCGCGCCGCGGTCTTCGGCGCCAACGACGGGCTGGTCAGCAACCTGTCCCTGGTCATGGGCATGGCGGCATCGGGGGTCGGCAGCCATGTGGTGCTGCTCAGCGGGGTGGCCGGGCTGCTCGCAGGGGCGCTGTCCATGGGCGCCGGAGAATTTGTCTCCGTCCGGTCCCAACGGGAATTGCTCAGCGCCTCGCGTCCGACTCAGATCACCCTCTCGGCGGCGTCGTCGCTGGACATTGAACACAACGAGCTGCTCCTGGTCTACCTTGCGCGCGGCATGTCGCGGGAGGCAGCCGAGCATCGCGTTGCCGAACGCATGGGCCGCTTCACCTGCGACTGCGACCCGAGCCTTTCCTTGCAGCCGGAATCGACGCCGGGCGAAGACGCGCACGAAACCATCGGGACGGCCTGGGGCGCGGCCACCTCGAGCTTTTGTTTCTTCGCCTCCGGAGCCATCGTGCCCGTCCTGCCGTTCCTTTTCGGCATGACAGGAGTTCCGGCCCTGATCCTGGCCTGCGTCCTGGTGGGGCTCGTACTGATGGCCACCGGCGCCGTCGTCGGGCTGCTCTCCGGAACGTCACCGCCCAGCCGCGCCCTGCGCCAGCTCGGCATCGGCATGGGTGCAGCCACGGCCACCTATCTGCTCGGTCTGCTCTTCGGCAGCGTCATCGGTTAGGTAGTTGACCGGTCAGCGCAGCACCACCGTCCGGTTGCCCTGCAGGATGACGCGTCCCTCGCAGTGCCACTTGACGGCATTGCTCAGCGCCTTGCATTCGGTGTCGCGCCCGGCGGCCACCAGATCCGCCGGCCCGTAGGTATGGTCCACTTCGACCACCTGCTGGGCGATGATCGGCCCTTCATCGAGCTCGCTGTTGACATAGTGCGCCGTCGCGCCCACGGTTTTCACCCCGCGCGCATAGGCCTGGTGATAGGGTTTGGCCCCCTTGAAACTGGGCAGGAAGGAGTGATGAATGTTGATCGCGCGGCCATCGAGCTGGCGGGTCAACGAATCGCTGAGCACCTGCATGTAGCGGGCCAGAACCACCAGTTCGGCCTCGTGCGTATCGATGAGCTCCAGCAGCCGGGCCTCCGCCGCCGGTTTGGTCTGTGCCGTCACCGAGACATGATGGAACGGGATGCCGTGCCACTCCACCAGTCCCTGATGGTCGGTATGGTTGGAAACGACCGCGACAATGTCCACCGGCAGCTCGCCGCTGCGCGCACGGAAGAGCAGATCATTGAGGCAATGCCCGAATTTCGACACCATGATCAGCACCTTGCGCTTGGCTCCGTGCTCGCGCAGTTGCCAGTTCATGTCCCACTGACGGGCCAGTGGCGCAAAAGCCTCGCGCAGGAGCCCTAGGGTGCTGGCGTCGCCCTCGGAGATGAAATGAACGCGCATAAAGAAGTGCCCCTGGCTGCGCTCGCCGAACTGATGGTTGTCCAGAATATCGCAGCCATTCTCCAGCAGGAAACCGGAAACGGCATGGACGATGCCGGGCGCCTCGGCGCAATCGAGGGTGAGCACATGTTCAACGAGATGCCGGTCAGCACTGGTCATATCGTCGCCTAACACTCGATCACGTTCACGGCCAGGCCGCCCCGCGAGGTTTCCTTGTATTTCGTCATCATGTCTGCGCCGGTCTCACGCATGGTCTTAATCGCCTTGTCCAGCGACACCTTCTGGCTGCCGTCGCCGTGCAGCGCCAGCCGGGCGGCGTTGATGGCCTTTACACTGGCAATGGCGTTCCGCTCGATGCACGGTATCTGCACCAGGCCGCCCACCGGGTCGCAGGTCAGACCGAGATTATGTTCAATGCCGATCTCGGCGGCGTTCTCCGCCTGATCCGGAGTCCCGCCGAGCAGTTCACACAATGCACCGGCCGCCATCGAGCAGGCCGAACCCACCTCGCCTTGGCAGCCCACCTCGGCCCCGGAGATGGAGGCATTGATCTTGAACAGGATTCCGACGGCGGCGGCCGTCAGCAGGAACCGCACCACGCCGTCGTCGCTGGCCCCGGGAACAAACTTCATGTAATAGTGCAGGACTGCCGGGATGATGCCCGCGGCACCGTTCGTAGGCGCGGTGACAATCCGGCCTCCCGCGGCGTTTTCCTCGTTGACTGCCAAGGCAAAGAGGTTGACCCATTCCATCGCCCGCAGCGGATCCTCGGCATTCTCCGGTGCCTGCAGGGTGTGGAACAGCCCCGGCGCCCGACGGGTCACCTTCAACCCGCCGGGGAGAATTCCTTCGCTGGCACAGCCGTTGTCCACGCATTCGCGCATGACCGCCCAGATCTGCAGCAGCTCCGCGCGCAGTTCGGCCTCGGTGCGCCAGGTGAGCTCGTTCGCCAGCATCACGTCGCTGATGGACATCTTATTGCGGGCACATTGTTCCAGCAGTTGGGCTCCTGTGGTGAAGGGGTAGGGCAGCACCGTGCTGTCCGGGACAATACGGTCCGCCCCGGCCGCTTCCTCGTCCACTACGAACCCGCCGCCCACGGAGTAATACGTCCGCTCGCGCAGCACCTCGCCTTCGTGATCCGTGGCACGGAAGGTCATCCCATTGGGGTGAGCCGGCAGCGATTTGCGCCGGTGCAGCACCACGTCCTTGTCAAAATTGAAGTCCACCGGATGAGTGCCGGCCAGCAGCAGCCGCGCGTCCAATGCCGCAGCGGCCACCTGGTCATCGGCCGTCGCGGTATCAACGGTTTCGGGGTCCTGCCCCTGCAGCCCCAGCACCACGGCCTTATCGGAACCGTGGCCGCGGCCGGTGGCGCCCAGGGAACCGAAAAGTTCCGCCTGGACGCGCACCGTCCGCGTCAGCTCGCCACCGGCAGCCAGGCCGTCAACAAACCGCCTGGCAGCCCGCATCGGGCCGACCGTATGGGAGGAGGACGGACCGATGCCAATGGAAAACAGGTCCAGCACGCTCAGTGCCATCAGCGCACCTCGACGGAGGCGAACTCGCGCATGCCGTCCAACAGCCAACGGCCAACGAAATCGGCAAAGGAGGCCCGCGGGAAGATCCGGAAGCGCTCCGCCTCCAGTTTCCACAGCACCACCGGGATGCTGCCGATTTCGGTGCCCAGCGCCGTCCCTACGGTGAAAGCGCGTGGGTGCAGGTCCAGCGCGCAGCTCTTCTCCAGCACCGCTAGGGCGCTGTGGCCGGCCAGCTCAAAGGTCGTCCGGTTGGCCGAAAGGTCAACCACCTGGCCTGCGCCACCGGCCAGCGCCTCGAGCAGCCGCCCTAGCAGGTCCGGACCTTTACCGTGTGCCGGGCCCACCACGAGGAACTCCTCAGGCCCCAGCCACAGCGTGCCGGTCGCTTCGCCCTCGGCCAGCGGGCCGCCGACCTCCCCGCAGCGCTCCGGCAGGCCGCCGACCACCTCGGCGATCCGCGCTCCGGTCTCCGACGCAGGATCGACACGCACACCCACCATGGTCAAAAACGGGATCTCCCGCAAGGTCACGCCCAGGCTGCCGGCCACCGATTCCTGCTCAAATTTCTCCCACAGGTGGACGGCCGGGCTGCGGCGCAGCCCCTGGAGTCGTGCGTTTGCCATTTCTGCTGTTTCAGCCATCTCGGCGCTTCCCTTCGGCATCAAAAAGTACGGTTTCTCCAACAACTACATCCACCAGCTCATCGCCCATGGCGGCGACCATGCGCTCGCCGATCCGATTGCGCCCGTTTTTGATCAGCGCCAGGCCAAACGACCTGCCCAACGCCGCACTGTGGTAACTGGACGTGACGAAACCCTGCATCGGAACGGGCCCGTAGGCCGGGTTGACCGAGACACCCGATTCCACCAGCTGGGTGCCTTCCGGAAGCCGGATGGAACCGTCCACGGGCAGCACACTGACCAGGTGCTTACGGTCAGTCCGGTTCGCTCCGGCCCGGGAGTAGGAGCGTTTGCCCACGAAGTCCTTGACCTTGGACACCACCCAGTCCATCCCGGCGTCCTGCGGCGTGACGGTGCCGTCGGTGTCCTGGCCGACAATCGGGTAACCCTTTTCGGCGCGCAGCACGTGCATTGTTTCGGTGCCGTACGGGGTGATATTGAACTCCGCACCGGCCGCGGTGACCGCTTCCCAGGTGCTCAACCCGTACCAGGCGGGGACATTGATCTCGTACGCCAGCTCCCCGGAGAAGGAAATCCGGCAGACCCGTGCCTGCACCCCGGAAGCCAACGTGGTTTCACGGAAGGTCATGAACGGGAAGGCCTCGGAATTGTCGGCACTGCCCAGGTCCAGCTCCGGGGCCAGCTTGGCCAGCACCGCGCGGGATTTAGGCCCGACGACGGCGATGGTGGTCCACTGCTCCGTCACCGAGGTGCAATACACGTCCAGCTCGGGCCACTCGGTCTGCAGCCATTCCTCCAGCCAGTCGAGCACCTTCGCCGCGCCGCCGGTTGTGGTGGTCATGAAGTAGCGGTCCTCGTCCAGGCGCAGGGTCACGCCGTCGTCGAAAATCATGCCGTCCGCCATGCACATCACGCCGTACCGGGCCAAGCCGGGCTTGAGTTTCTTGAACGCGTTGGTGTAAATGCGGTTCAGGAACTCGCCGGCGTCCTTGCCGCGGATCTCGATCTTGCCCAGCGTGGTGGCGTCCATGTAACCCACGGAATTGCGGGTGGCCGCACATTCGCGCAGCACGGCCGCGTCCATGTCCTCCCCGGCCTGCGGGTAGTACCACGGGCGTTTCCACTGGCCGACATCCTCAAACTCCGCGCCGTGCGCGACATGCCAGGGCTGGATCGACGTCACCCGGGCCGGGTCGAAGAGTTCTCCGCGTTCCCGGCCGGCCAACGCGGCGAAGGCCACGGGCGTAAACGGCGCACGGTACGTGGTGGTGCCGATCTCCCCGATCCCGGCACCGGCACCGCTGCCCTGCCCCAGGGCCGCGGCGATGACGCCGATGGCGTTGACCCCGGAGGTCTTGCCCTGATCGTTGGCGGTGCTGATGGAGGTGTAGCGCTTGATGTGTTCAACACTGCGCATCCCTGCACCGGTGGAGCGCAGCACGTCCGCGACGGTCTGGTCCCGCTGGAGGTCGACAAAATGATGGTGCCAGTCCGACGGCGTCCCTTCGAGTCCGCCGACCAGCCAGAGCGCGCGGGTGGGACCCTGGGCAACGGCCGGTTGTGCCGGCCGGGCGGCAGCCGTCGTTGCGGCGTCCACGGCGGCTGCGGTGGCAAACCCGGCGGCGACGGCGGCGACCGAACCGGCGGAGATTCCCTCCGCGACGCAATCCGAAAGGGCGTAACTGCCGCGTCCGGAGCCGATTACCTGTTGGTCCCGGACCACGGAGGAGGGCACGAATCCGACCAGGTCATCGTCCCACCGCAGCTTGCCCTGCCGCTGGCTGTGCAGGTGCACCAGCGGCGACCATCCGCCGGAGACCGCCAGCAGGTCGCAGCTGATCTCCTCGGTGTCCCCGACGGGGTTGCCGTCCGCGTCGATTGCGCTGACCGTGACGCTGCTCAGCCGGCCGGCGCCGTCGCTCTCCGTATTAACCACCGCCGCCGAGCTGATGATCCGCACATCCGCCTTACCGGCTGGGCCGGCCGCGGCGGTGGCCCGTTCCGAAGGCTCCGGCCGTGCGTCCACGACGGCGGCCACCGTGACTCCTGCCGCGCGCAGGTCGGCTACCAGATCGTAGGCGGAATCATTGGTGGTGGAAACCACTACCTGTGAGCCGGCCGCGACGGCGTAGCGGTTCAGATAGCTGCGCACGGCGGAGGCCAGCATGATGCCCGGGCGGTCGTTGTTTTCAAAGACCAGCGGCCGCTCATGGGCGCCTGCGGCCAGAATCACCTGGCGGGCCCTGATGTGCCAGATGCGCTGCCGCGACACGCCGTCGGCCGCGGGGCTACCGAGGTGGTCCGTGCGGTTCTGTACCGCCAGGACGTAGTTGCTGTCGTAGGAACCGAACGCCGTCGTACGGTTGAGCACCGTGCATTCTTCGCCGGAGATCAACTCCGACTCGACGTCCTGGACCCAGTTCAGCGCCGGTGTGCCCTGCACCGTCTCGGCGCGGCCGGACAGCAGACTTCCGCCCAGCTCGGGCTGGTCGTCGATCAGGATCACCCGCGCCCCGGTCCGCACGGCCGCGCCTGCCGCGGCCAGCCCGGCGGGACCACCGCCGACGACGAGCACATCGGTGTGCACGTATTTCTTGTCATAGAGGGCCTTGTCCTCGGCTGGATCCAGCTGGCCCCGGCCCTGCAGGTATTCCGCGGTGAGGCCGTCCACCAAGGACACCGCCGTTGCCGGCAGCATTGATTCATCCGCATGACCGGGGAAGCGCCCGATGACCTTGACCATCGCGTTGGCCTCCTCCACTCCGGCGGACATGATGCCGCGGGGCCGGTCCTCATACAGTGAATTGCCGGCCGCAATGTGCCCGTTGGCCAACAGCGCGGAAGCGAGGGTATCCCCGGGATGGCCGGTGAACTCGGCACCGTCAACGGTAAAGCGCCAAGTGATGCTGCGGTCGATCCGGCCACCGTGGCCGATTCGGGAGGTCTGCGGGGTCATGACTGCGCTCCTTTCTGCTGGGTTTGTACTGTGCTGGCTGGAAACTGGCCGGCCGGCGACTGGCCACCGGGAGTGGGGCTGGTGGAGCCCATCGGGTAAACGGCCTTAACCTCGTAGCTGACGGTGTCCCGCAGCATGTTGAACCATTGCCGGCAGCCGGTGCTGTGGACCCAGCGTTCGGCGAAGTCGCCTCTGGTGTTGTCGCGGTAGAACAGGAACTCGGCCCATTCCTTATCCGTCATCGCGTCCGTGTCTTTCGGATAGGGCACGTGGGCCTGGCCGCCGTAATGGAACTCGGTTTCGTCCCGCGGGCCGCAGTTGGGGCATGAAAACAGCAACATGGGGTGTGCTCCTTGCTTCGTCTAGTGAGCCACGGCAGCGGCGCCGTGCTCGTCGATCAGGGCGCCGGTCTCGAAACGCTCCAGCGAGAACGGCGCGTTCAGGGGGTGCGGCGCGCCGGTGGCAATGGTGTGGGCGAAGGTCAACCCGGCCCCGGGGGTCCCCTTGAACCCGCCGGTTCCCCAGCCGCAGTTCACATACATGTTCTCCACCGGGGAAAGACCGACAATGGGCGAGGCATCCAAGGTGGTGTCGACGATGCCGCCCCAGGTGCGCAGTACGTGGGCACGGGCAAAGATCGGGAACAGCTCGACGGCGGCAGCCATCTGTTCCTCGATCACGTGGAAGGAACCGCGCTGGCCGTAACCGTTGTAGGAATCCACCCCGGCACCCATCACCAGCTCCCCCTTATGCGCCTGGGAAACATAGACATGGACATGGTTGGACATGACCACCGTGGGATGGACCTGCTCATGAAGTTCGGAGACCAGCGCCTGCAGAGGGTGCGATTGGATCGGCAGCCGGAAGCCCGCCATTTCCGCCAGCACCGAGCTGTGTCCGGCCGCGCACAGCCCGACTTTTTCGGTGTTGATCGTGCCGCGGTTGGTCTTCACGCCGACCACCTTGTTGCCATCCTTGAGGAAGCCGGTAACCTCGCAGTTCTGGATGATATCGACCCCCATTTCGTCGCACTTGCGGGCAAATGCCCAGGCCACATGGTCATGCTTGGCGATGCCGGCCCGCGGCTGGTAGGTCGCCCCCATCACCGGGTAGCGGATGTTGTCGCTGATGTTCAGGATCGGACACAGCTCCTTGACCTGCTGCGGATCCAGCCATTCCGCGTCGACGCCGTTGAGTTTGTTCGCTCCGACCCGGCGAATGCTTTCGCGGACGTCACCGAGGGTGTGGGCCAGGTTCATTACGCCGCGCTGGCTGAAGAGGAAGTCGTACTCCAGTTCCTCGGGCAGGATTTCCCACAGTTTCAGCGAGTGCTCGTAGATCGCCGCGCTTTCATCCCACAGATAATTCGACCGGATGATCGTGGTGTTGCGGGCCATGTTCCCGCCGGCCAGCCAGCCCTTTTCCAGCACGGCGATATTCGTCATGCCGTGGTTTTTGGCCAGAAAGTACGCGGTGGCCAAGCCATGGCCACCGCCGCCGACGATGACGGCGTCATAGGACTTTTTGGGGTCCGGGTTGCGCCAGAGGAAGTCCGGGTGTTCGGGGAGATGTTCAGTTATCATGCTCCGGCTCCGATCAGATCTGCTGTGGATGCTACGGCGGATGAGCCGCCGCCGTTCTCCAGATGGGGGTAAAGCGGGTGCCGGGCAGCCAGTGCGGCAACGCGGGCACTTAGGGCGGCTTCGTCGTCGGCACCGAATTCGGGGAGCAGCGCCGCGGCAATGATGTCCGCCACCTCGGTGAAGTCTGCAGCGCCGAACCCGCGGGTTGCCAGTGCAGGGGTGCCGATCCGCAGCCCGGAGGAAATCATCGGCGGCCGCGGGTCGAAGGGGACGGCATTGCGGTTAACCGTGATGCCGATCCGATGCAGACGGTCTTCACCCTGCTGCCCGTCCAGCTCGGAGTGCCGCAGATCCACCAGGACCAAATGGACATCCGTGCCACCGGTGACCACCGAGATCCCGGCGGCCGCGACGTCCTCGGCCAGTAAACGCTCGGCCAGAATCCCGGCGCCCTCCAGCGTACGCCGTTGGCGGTCCGCAAATTCCGCACCTGCGGCGAGCTTGAAGGCCACCGCCTTGGCAGCAATCACATGCTCCAGCGGTCCGCCCTGCTGACCGGGGAAGACGGCGCTGTTGATCTTCTTGGCCAGTGTCTGCTTGCTGAGGATCACGCCGCCGCGGGGGCCGCCCAAGGTTTTGTGCGTCGTCGTCGTGACTACGTCAGCGTAGGGTACCGGATTCGGGTGCAGGCCCGCGGCCACCAGTCCGGCGAAATGTGCCATGTCCACCATCAGGTAGGCGCCCACCAGATCGGCAATCCGGCGGAATTCGGCAAAATCCAGCTGGCGGGAGTAGGCGGACCAGCCAGCCACAATCAGCTGCGGACGGTGCTCGAGCGCCAGCGCCTCCACCTCCACCATGTCCACCAGCAGGTCCGTCTTGCGCACATGGTACGGAACCACGTTGTAGAGTTTTCCGGAGAAATTGAGCCGCATCCCATGGGTGAGGTGGCCGCCATGGGCCAGATCCAGGCCCATGATGGTGTCCCCCGGAGACAGCAGAGCAGCCATTGCCGCCGCGTTGGCCTGCGCGCCGGAATGCGGCTGGACATTTGCCGCTTCCGCACCAAAGAGGGCCTTGACCCGGTCAATGGCCAGCTGCTCGATGACGTCCACGTGCTCGCAGCCGCCGTAGTAGCGCTTGCCGGGATACCCTTCGGCGTATTTGTTCGTCAGGACCGATCCCTGCGCGGCCATGACTGCCGCCGGAGCGAAGTTTTCGGATGCGATCATCTCCAGAGTGGACTGCTGGCGGAGCAGCTCGAGGGAAATGGCCCGGTCGACTTCGGCGTCGACTTCGGACAATGGATCGGTGAGCAGGTCTGCCATCGGTTTCTCCTTTGAAATAAAGCCATGCGGTGAAATATTAGATTTGCATCTACTGATATATCAGTGCTGGTTGAATGCTATGATCGATCTCACAGATAGTCAAGGGGGCTGCGGCCGACCCAGTCAGGAGCGTACGTGAACGCCTTACCGGAAATGCCGCCAGCCGAAGCCGAAGAACTCTCCTTGGCGGAATCCGCTTACCGGAGGATCCGGGACAAACTCATCATGCTGGAGATCAGGCCGGGCGAGCCGCTCAATGACGCGCAGCTGGCCGGCGAACTGAGGGTGGGGCGCACGCCGGTCCGCGAGGCGCTGAAAAAACTGGAAATCGACCACCTGGTGGTCTCGTACCCTCGTCGCGGCACGTTTGCCACCGTCGTGGATATCACCGAACTCGCTGACGTCTCGGAGATCCGGCAGCTGCTCGAGCCCCTCGCAGCCCAGCGGGCCGCGCTGCGGGCGACCCCGGACCTGCGCGAGGAGCTGCGCGCCGTGGCGCGGACCATCGGCACGCTGGATACCCGCCCCACCGACCAACGTGAGCTGATGGGCTATGACCTCACCGTGCACCGGCTGATCTACAAGGCAGCCGCCAACCCGCATCTGGAGGACGCCCTGATCAGATACGACAATCTGGCCACCCGCATCTGGTGCCTGGTGCTGGATAAGGTGCCCTCGGTCAGCGGCCACATCACCGAACACGTCCGGCTGCTGGAAGCGATAGCCGACGGCGACGCCACCTTGGCCGCCGAACTGGCACTGGAGCACGTGGCCAGTTTTGAAAAGACCATCCGCAGCGTGCTGTAAGCCCCGCCGGGCGGGAACCCACCCGCGCGGTCAGCCCGCCAGCCTGCCGCCCAGACGGGTGGAGACGGTCCGGGCGGCAGCCAGGACAAGGCCCGCCAGCAGGGAAATCCGCTCCTGTCCCGTTCGGGATCGTGGTGCCGAGGTCGTGATGCAGCCAACCACGACGCCCCGATAGTCGCGGACCACCGCCGAAATGCCGACTTCTTCGAAGGTGGTATACCCGTCATTGACGGCGTAGCCCTGCTTTTTCACCTCTGTCAGATGCTGCAGGTAGTCGCTACCGAGCCCGGATTCCAGCGAATGGGTAATCAGCCCCTGATCCAGCATCCCCTGCGCGGTCGCAAACGGCAGTTCTGCCAGGAAAGTCCGCACCGAGGAACTTTCATACAGGTTGTATCGTGTTCCGATGGGCGCGGTGTGCTTGACCTGGTGCGGGCTGGGAATCTGTTCCACCACCACGGCCTCGGTGCCGTTCCAGACGGCCAGCGCACTCGTTTCCCCGGTCAGTTCGGTCAGCCTTTCAAGCTCGGCGTGCGCGGCCCGACGGACATCGAGTTCGGCCAGCAGCGGCCCGGAGAGCCCGATCAATCCCAGCCCCAGACGAAATCGCCCCGTTTCCTCATCGCGCTCCACATATCCTGCGGTGGCCAGCCCCGTCAGGATTCGGGAGACGGTACTTTTGTGCAGGTTCACTTTCTGCGCTATTTCCGTTACCCCGAGCACCGGCTTCTCGATGGAAAACGCCTCGAGCACGCCCAGCCCGTTAAGCAGAGAAGCGGCAGCCCCTTGAGGCAGCTCATCGCTCTGCCGTGGCCTTCCTGCCATCGTTCCATCCTCACGTACACCCGCACCCGGCGGCCGGTCCGCGGTGAAATCACCGTGATTCCCCATCATAGAACGGGACGGCCGGAAAATATCTTCGAATACCCCTTGTGGCGTTGCTTAGATAGCAACTATATTGAACTTACAGCAACGTACTGTGAATTACATCACTTTTTGGTCGCCGGGTCCCACCGCCACTGCACAAGTGACACGCGTGATCCTCCCGATGACAGCACCCCCCCCAGAGAGCAACTCCAGCCAGTTCCGGAGCAGACCGTTCCACAGCAGACAGTTCTCATTCAGAACCTGAAAGGCAACAATATGAAGCGCATCGGAGTAGACGTTGGCGGTACATTCACGGATTTCTATCTGTCGGATGACGAAACAGGCCGGGTGGTCATTGAAAAGGTCCCGTCAACGCCCGACGACCCGTCGCGGGCCGTCCTGCATGGCCTAACCCTGCTGACAGCCAAGGCCGGCATCGAACTGTCCCAGGTGGACGAGTTGGTCCACGGCACAACGGTGGCGACGAATATTGCCCTGACGCACACCGGCGCGGAGGTGGGCATGATTACCACGGAGGGTTTCCGTGACATCCTGCACATCGCCCGGCACAAGAAACCCTTCAACTTTTCCCTGCAGCAGGAACTGCCCTGGCAGAGCTCTCCGCTGGTGAAGCGTCGCCACCGTCTCACCGTGAAGGAGCGGATCACGGTTCCAGATGGCGGGATCCTGGTCCCCTTGGACGAGGACGAGGTGCGCGTCCGGGTGCGCGAGCTGCGCGATGCCGGCGTCGAGTCGATCGCGGTGTGTCTGCTGCACTCTTACCTGAACCCGATGCATGAACAGCGGATCAAACAAATCATTCAGAACGAATTTCCCGAGGCGTTCCTCTCCATCTCCAGCGAGGTTGTCCCGCTTTACCGTGAATTTGAACGGTTCTCCACCACGGCGCTGAACGCCTACGTGGGGCCGAAGGTCTCCCGCTACCTGGCCAGGCTTTCCGCCCAGGTCAAGGAGCTGGGCTACACCCGTGACGTACTGCTGATGCAGTCCTCCGGCGGTATGACCCCAATCGACGTTGCCGGTGAGCGTCCGGTCAACCTGCTGATGTCCGGTCCCGTGGGCGGCCTTATTGGAGGTATCTGGGCGGGCAAGCAGGCCGGCTTCGACAATGTCGTGACGCTGGATATCGGCGGCACCTCGGCGGACATCGGCGTTGCACCCGGCGGCGAACTGCGGATGCGTCATCTGTTGGACACCAAGGTCGGTGATTATCAGGCGATGGTCCCCATGGTGGATATCGACACCATCGGCGCCGGCGGCGGTTCGATTGCCTTCGTCGACGACGGCGGCATCTTCCGGGTCGGCCCCGCTTCCGCGGGCGCCCGGCCTGGTCCGGCCTGCTACGGCCATGGCGGTACGAAGCCCACGTCAACCGACGCGCAGGTGGTGTTGGGCCGGCTGCGCGCCAAGCGCAACCTTGCCGGTGGCGAAATGCAGATGAACGTGGATCTGGCCCGGACCGCGATGTCCACGGTGGCGGACCAGCTGGGCATGACCGTGGAGGAAGCGGCGCTGGGCGCCCTGCAGATCCAGAAATTCGGCATGAGCCAGGCCATTGAGCTCAACTCCGTCCGCCGGGGCTACGACCCCCGGGACTTCACCCTGGTCGGAGGTGGCGGGGCCGGAGCCCTGTTCGCCTGTGAAATCGCGGCCGAGCTGGACATTCCCACCGTCCTGATCCCCGCGCATCCCGGCATTATCGCCGCCACGGGCCTGGTCGCCACGGATCAGAAGTACGAATACGTTGCCACCGCCCGGTACACCCTGCCGGATGTGGATAGGGCAGGACTTGAATCCCGGTACGCTTCTCTGTCCCTCGACGCCGTCACGCAATTGACCGCCGATGGGATCCCGGCGGACCGCCGGGTGCTGCGCCGGCTGGCGGACGGCCGCTATGAGGGCCAGGGTTACGAGGTCCGCTTCGAAGTCCCCGAGGGGGACATCACAGAGGCCTGGCTCGAGGAGCTGGTGGAGCGCTTCCATCAGGCGCACGAGACCGAATACGGACACCGTTTCGCCACCGGCCGGGTGGAAATCGTCAACATCCGTGTTGAGGGCATCGGGATCATGGACGAGCTGCCCGCCCCGATCCTGGGCCGGGCCTCCGGCGGGCTCGACCGGGCGCTGCTGGACACCCAGGATGTCGTCTTTGACGCCGCCGGGAAGCCCGGATTCTTTTCTACGCCGTTCTACGACCGGGAACTGCTCGGCGCGGGCCAGCGCCTGGATGGCCCGTGTGTGATCGAGCAATATGACTCCACGGTCGTGGTGCCGCCGGCGTTCAGCGCCACCATCGACAACCACGGCAACATTGTCATCGCCTGCCCGAAGAAAGACCAGGAGGGCGCCGGCAGCGAACTGGCCACGCCGATTCTGATGCGCGTCATCGGGGGTGCCTTTAATTCGATGGCCAAGGAGATGGCTTCGGTGCTGTTCCGGATGTCCTATTCCTCCATCATCCGCGAGTCGGAGGACCTGGGTGCGGGCATCTTCGATGCCGACGGCCATGTGCTGGCCGAGTCCGACTCGACACCGATGTTTATGGGTGCGATGCCCAAAATTGTCCGCGGCGTGATGAGCGTGCTGGGCGATGACATCCACGAAGGTGACATCATCCTGCACAATGATCCATATCTGGGGGCCACGCACTCCCCCGATGTGGCGATCGTGATGCCGATCTTCTTTGAGGGCGAACGGATTGGTTTTGCCGGGGCCTCCGGCCAGCTGCTGGACATCGGCGGTGCCTACCCGGGCCTGGCCGTGGACCTGGTGGACAACAAGGCCGAGGGGCAGATTTTCCGGGCCGTCAAAATCGCCGAAAAGGGCGTCCGTCAGGAAGCGCTGCTCAAGCACATTCTTGCGAACACCCGTACGCCAACCCACAATGCCGGTGATCTGGAAGCCATGATCGCCGCCTGTGAGCTGGCCACCAGCCGATTCCTGGATGTCACCAACCGGTATGGGAAGGAAGCGGTCAAGCGGGCCGGTGAGCAGTGGATCAACTACTCCGAGGCGATGCTGCGGGCCGAGATCGCCAAGGTGCCGGACGGAGTCTACGAGACCGAGGTCGGCTACCTGGACGATGACGGCAAGAACTACGGCAAGAAGCTGCCGATCCAGGTCAAGGTCATCATCGAGGGCGATCAGATCACCTATGATCTGACGGGTTCGAGCCCGCAGGTGGAGACGGGCTATAACTGTCCGTTCGAAGGCACCACGGTTTCCGCCTTTGCGTTCATCACCCGGATGATTTTCCTGGATGAGGTGTCGCACTCGGTCTTCGTTCCGCAGAACGAGGGGATGCTCAAGCCCATCAAGGTGATCGCGCCCAAGGGGACGATCTTCAACCCGAACTATCCGGCAGCCTGCATTGCCCGTTTCGCGCAGGTCCAGCGCGTCGTGGATCTTGCGCTGCGGGCGCTTTCACCGGTCCTGCCGGAGAAGATCACCGCGGGTAACTCCGCCCACATCCACTTCCTTTCCTACTCGGGCTGGAGCGAAGCAGCCAAGGAGTACTGGGTTTACCTGGAGGTCAACGAGGGCTCCTACGGTGGACGACCGGACAGCGACGGGCTCGACTCGGTGGACAACCTGATCGCCAATACGCGCAACAACCCGATCGAGGAACTGGAATGGCGGTTCCCGATGCGCACCGACCGCTACGAGCTGCGCAGCGAGGCCGCCGCGCCGGGAGAATTCCGCGGCGGGATAGGAATCGTGCGGGAAAACACCTTCCTGACGGACACCGTGGTCACCTGCGAGGGCGAGCGCCACGAATCCGATGAACCGTGGGGCATCTTCGGCGGTTACCCGGGACTCAACGGTTCACTGGTGAAGAACGTCAACCGCGACGGCGAGGAAAACTGGCCGTCCAAGGTCACGGCCCGCCACCTCAAGGCCGGGGACTCGCTGCAGATCACCGTCCCCAGCTCCGGCGGGTACGGCGATCCGCTCAAACGCGATCCGCAGAAGGTGCTCTCCGATGTTCTGGACGAGTTCACCACCGTGGAACTCGCGGAAAGGGACTACGGTGTCGCCATCAACGTCACGGCCATGACGGTTGACGATCGGCGCACCGCACAGCTGCGTACGGCAGAGCTGCGTACCGCTGCAGCGGTCATCGTCTAAGCGGGATCGGTCGGAAACCCGGCGGCCGTGGGGCGGATGCAGCAGCATCCGGCCCGCGGCCGCCTTCGTTTTACCCTCCACCGGTCAGGTTCCGCTTCGCACGCCTCGGACCTGACCCCAGTAGATAAGGAAAGTCAATGGAAACACCCATCGGAACCACCGTCAACTCGGTAGTATCCGCTCCAACCCCCGTCACCACCAGGGATGTGCGCATCGCAACCTGGATCTGCTTCTTTGCCTGGACTTTCGCCGTCTATGACTTCGTCCTCTTCGGCAACCTCTTGCCCAAACTTGCCCACGATTTGGGCTGGGCTGCCTCCCAGTCCACGGAAATCAACACCTGGGTGACGGCCGGCACTGCCCTCGTGGCGTTCGCCGTCGGTCCGCTCGTGGACAAGATCGGTCGGCGAAAGGGCATCCTCATTGCCGTGGTCGGAGCCGCGGTCGCGTCCATTCTGACGGCGGTCGCGGGACTGGTCATCGGACTGGTGGCCGGCGTCGGCCTTGTGCTGCTCATTGTGGTCCGTTCCGTGGCCGGCTTGGGCTACGCGGAGCAGGCCATCAATGCGGCCTATCTGAGCGAAATGTTCGCTCATGTGTATTCCGATCCGGCCAAGGCGCGCCGGCGCGGCTTTATCTACTCGCTCGTGCAGTCCGGCTGGCCTGTTGGCTCCGTGCTGGCGGCCGGCTCGATTTATGTCCTGTTTCCGATCGGCGGGTGGGCGCTATGCTTCATTGTCGCGGCGGTGCCCGCCATCTTTATCGTGATTGCCGGCAGGTGGCTGAAGGAGAGCCCGCAGTTCACCGCCCGCGCTGGCGCAGAGAAATTGTTGGCCGCAGGACGGACCGAGGAGGCACTGGCGCTCGCCCACAGTGTCGGCGTGGACCTTTCAGACAAGGCCAGCCCGCTGGCCTCGGCCTTTAAAGGTGAGTCGCTGCGGTCAACACTGGTGATCGGCTTCGCCTTCATGCTTAGCTGGTTTGGCGTGCTGGCGTTCGCGATCCTCGGAACGTCGGTGCTGACCGCGGCCAGCGGCAAGAACCTAGCGTTCGACAGTGCCTTGGGGATTTTAATCATCTCCAACGCAACCGCCTTCGCCGGGTATCTCTTCCACGGCTGGCTGGGCGACCGGCTGGGTAGGCGCAACGCCATTTCCATCGGCTGGATTCTCTCGTCCGTGTCCTTCAGCGCGATGCTGCTGGCGCCCAACGGGGGTTTCGCGTTGATCATCACGCTCTACAGCGCGGGTCTTTTCTTCCTGATCGGCCCGTTCTCGGCCCTGCTGTTCTTCAACGGCGAGAGCTTTCCGGTGCATACCCGCGCCACCGGAGGCTCCATCATCAACGCCGCCGGGCAGGTCGGCGCCATCTTTGCCGGTCTGCTCATTACCGTGTCCCTGACCAACGGACTGTCGTGGACGGCGGCTGCCTTCTACTGGGGGTGCCTGCCCATTCTGGCCGCCGGAATACTGCTGCTGGGGGCCCGCAACGTGGATCCGCGCCAGGTGCGCAGCGACTAGATCCACCGACGCCAACCCGACCACGATGGCTGCGGTCCGCGATATGCGGGCCGCAGCCTTCCGCAGCTCGGGCCCAAAAACATTTAACCGCAAACCTCTTGTCTGTTGCTGACTCAGCAACTATATTTGTAATACAGCAACAGCCAAGAGATGTAACTCACTCTCAGCTTCTGCTTTTGCAGGTTAGTCCCCCGTCATACAAATCCGATTCAAAGGAGTCACCCCATGAGCCAGGACCTTAACGCCCAGCTGAACGAACTGCTCGCCAAGGCCTTCGCCGCAGGCACCGAGCAGTACCATGAGCTTGGCTTCAAGCGTCGCGTCGGGTACGGTAATCGTCCCGCCATCGTGCACATCGACATGGCCAACGCCTGGACCCGCGAGGGCCATGCGTTCAGCTGCGAGAACATGGACACCATCATCCCGGCCTGCCAGGACCTCAACGAGGCCGCCCGCGCCAAGGGCATTCCGGTCATCTACACCACCACCGCCTATGACATCGTGGACCGCTCCAAGCCCTCCGACATGGGCCTGTGGGTCAACAAGATTCCGCTGGAGCTGCTGGAAGAAGGATCTGAGGCAGTCAAGATTGACAGCCGCATCGCCCCGGAACCGGGCGAGCTGGTCATCACCAAGAAGCGTGCCAGCGCCTTCCCCGGCACCAACCTGCAGCAATTCCTGACCGCCAACCGGATCGACACCATCATCGTCACCGGCGTCACCGCCGCCGGGTGTGTCCGCCACACCGTCGAGGATGCCATCGCCGAGGGGTTCCGCCCGATCGTCGTCCGCGAAGCCGTCGGCGACCGCGTCGCCGGTACCGTGGCCTGGAACCTGTTCGACATCGACTCCAAGTTCGGCGACGTCGAGCCGCTCTCCAATGTCATTGCATACCTGAACAACCTGCCGAAGTTCGACGAGACCACCACCCCGTAGCGCCAGGCAGCGGCACCTCTCACCCTGCGGCCGCCGGAACCACCAGTTCCGGCGGCCGCATCCGATTACCGGCTAAACCCCGCCCAACCGTATACGGGCAGCGCATTTCCCGGGCACCCGGTGGCATCGAATGCCACCGCCGGAACAGGCATTCCACCATGGGAGAAAACCATGCAATCTCAACATCCTGACCGACGCGTGTCATCCCGGCGCCAAGTCTGGGAGCATGATCCTATGGTTGTCGACAGATCCCCCGCTGCAGTACCCGAAGCCGTGACCGATTTGGATGGTTCCTCCCGGGGCGGGGTGCAGTCAGTGGACCGGGCCATCACCGTACTGGAAATCCTGGCACGCACCGGCGGCGCCGGCGTCAGTGAAATCGCGGAAGAAATGGGGGTCCACAAATCGACGGCCTCCCGTCTCCTGAGCGCCCTGGACGCGCGGGACATGGCCCAGCAGGACCACGAACGCGGCAAATACCAGCTGGGCTTCGGCATCCTGCGCCTGGCCAGTTCCATCCCCGGGCGGCTGAACGTAGGCGCCGAGGCCCGCCCCTTCCTGCGCGCGCTGGCCGAAAAATTCCAGGAAACCGTTAATCTGGCCGTGCTGCGCTCGAATTTTGCCGTCAATGTCGATCAGGCCATGGGCCCGTCGACGCTGGCCACGTCCGACTGGGTGGGCAGCCTGACGCCGGTGCACGCGACCTCCAGCGGCAAGATGCTGCTGGCCTGCCTGGACACCGCCGAACGTGGACGCATCCTGAAGGAAACCGGGCTCCCTGCCCTGACGGCCAGTACCGTCACGTCCCGTCCGGCCTTGGAAAAGCAGCTCATAGCGGCTGCTGCGGACGGGTACGCGACCTCTTATTCCGAGCTGGAGATCGGACTGAACGCCGTCGCCGTGCCGGTGCGGGACCACCGCGGCATCGCCATCGCCGCCGTGAGCATCTCCGGACCTGCGTTCCGGTTTGACCCCAAAAAAGCCCCCGGCCTCCTTGCTGAGCTCAAGGAGACCGGACAGTTGATCAGCGAGAAGATGGGACATCCTCGCCGCTGATCCTGCTGGTGACCCAGTCGTGGAAAGCAGCGATGTGATGTTCGCTCGGCACCAGAACACCGCCCTTGGCATAGATGCGCGATCCCATGGACGGCTGGCAGCGCTCGCAGGCGTCAAAATCCTGCCGGTTGACGCGGTCGAACAGCTCGACGGAAGCGGTGAGGTCTTGGCCGCTTTCCACCACGCTGGGCAGGTACAGCCAGTCACACTCGACAATTGTGTGATCGGCAGCCAACGGGAACATTCGGTGGATGATGACATGATCCGGCACCAGGTTAACAAAAACCGTAGGCTTGATCGTGATGGCGTAATAGCGGCGGTCCTGGTCGTCGTCGATCCCGGTAATCCGCTCCAGGCCTTCGGAACCGTCCACGGTAAAGCCCTTGATGTCTTCACCGAACTCCGCGCCGTGCCCCACAAAGTACTGCGCCGCGAGTCCGTCGGCAAACTCGGGCAGGACTTCGGTCAGCTCGGGGTGGATGGTGGCACAGTGGTAGCACTCCATGAAGTTCTCTATGATGAGCTTCCAGTTGGCCTTTACGTCATAACGAATGCGCCGGCCCAGGCTCAGGTGGGCAATGTCGTACCCCTCGATCGCTTTCAAATCACCGAGGCGTTCCTCGATGGCGCCCATGACGTCATGCTCGAAGGACGGCGGTTCGTCCGCCAGGCAGACCCAGACGTAGCCCATGAATTCCCGCACCGCGATCTTCGCCAGCCCGTACTCCTGGCGGTCAATGTCCGGCATCTTTGTCAGGTTCGGCGCGGCAATGAGCTTGCCCTCGAAGTCGTACGTCCAGGCGTGGTACGGGCATTGGAAGGACCGGCCTGCAACACCTGCTTCCTCCATGCACAGCTTCACGCCGCGGTGCCGGCAGATGTTGAAAAATGCACGCACCTCGCCCTTGCGCGTGCGGTTGATGAGCACGCTTTCGCGGCCGACCTGCACCGTCTTGTAGGATCCCGGTTTGGCCAGGTCAGCGGACAGCACGGCGCAAAACCACATCTTCTCAAAGATCTGTTCCTGCTCCGCGCGGAAGATGTCCTCGTCCACGTAGGTGTGTCCCGGTAGTGTGGGGATCAGGGACGGAGAAATTACTTCGGAGGTCATTCTTTTACTCCTCAACAGCGGTGGTGGACAAAAGCGGTGGCGGGAGGGCAACAGCAGTGGCGGACGGCTAGCAGACCGGGCTCAGCGACGTCGCTCCGGTTTCCCTACCGGGCGGCACGCGTTTATTCGGGGTATCACCGGTGAGGGCCTTACGCCATCTGGTGAATAGTCGGGGCTGATTCATGCCCAAAATGGCGACCGCTTCCCCGGCACGGTAATAGACAGCCAGGAAATTATGTTCGGCAGGGTCGCCGGCTTCAATTTCCACGCTGTCGGCGTCGCTCGCGCTGCCGGCGAACTGGAGCCTCGCACCGTATTGGTCGGACCAGAAGTACGGCAGATCCAGCGCGCCAGGCCCAGTATCGGTCGGTGCATCATGAGCCGCGGCGGCATCCGCCAGCAGTGCAGCCACGGCGCGGCCGGCCCGCTCCATGGCTCCGGTCCAATGTTCGTCCCGCTCGTAAGCTCCCGATCGGTCGTCAAACCAGGCGGCGCAGTCGCCCACGGCAAAGACGCCGCGGACACCGGTCCAGCCGGCCGCATCGCACCGGATCCCGTCAGTTAGATCCAACCCGGAACCTGTGAGCCAATCGGTATTCGGCACCGAGCCCAAGCCGAGCACGACGACGTCGGCCGGCACCGTGCGTCCGTCGGCCAGCCGGACGGCGCTGGCCGTCCTGCCGTTCCCGGCCGTCGCGTCTTCACAAACAAAGGACGCAACCCGGGCGCTGCTGATCAGTTTGACACCGTTGTCCTCGTGCAGCCGGCCGATCAGGGCGCCCATTTGCATGCCGAGCGGACCGCTGAGGGGGAACGACCCGGACCCGATCAAGGTGACGTCCATCCCGATGCCTCTGGCCGTCGCAGCGACCTCGGCTCCGACGAACCCGGCACCGACCACCACGAGGCGGCGGCCCGGGACAAGCTGCTCCTTCAGACGCTGCGCATCCTCAAGGGTCCGCAGGGTGTGGACATTCCCGAATCCCGCGGCAGCCGGCAGCACCCGTGCCCGTGAGCCGGTGGCAATAATGGCCGAGTCATAGGCGACTGTGCGGCCGTCACTGCAGGAGATTACGCGTCGCCGCGTGTCCAGCCCGGTTGCCGCGACACCAAGCAGCCATTCGGCTTCCAGCTGCTCATCGTCCGATTCCAGCGCCAGGTCCGCGGCAGTGATCCGTCCGGCGAGAAAGTTCTTGGACAGCGGCGGCCGGTCATAGGGCCGCCGGCCTTCGTCCCCGATGATCACGAGGCGGCCGCGGTATCCCTGCGCACTGAGGGCCCGTGCAGCGGAGATGCCCGCCAGCGAGGCTCCCACAACAGCGATAGTGGTCATGTGCCGTCCCTCCTTAGGGAAGAAAACGTGGCTCAGGGAAGAAAATGTCTGGAGACGTCCGATATTGCGCGCTGCGCAACCAACATCGTCATGTGAAACAGAATGGGTGTTGGAATATGCGTTGTCAAGGGGTCCATCCGAATGGCCTGACCCCCTTGACAAGCGGTGTGAGATGAATCACGATGTTCCGTAATGCGAGTTAAGTTGCAGAATGCGAAACGGTCGACCCTGGCGAGATGACCTGCAGGGTGTGGTTTGCACGGATAGCTCAAAGAATTCCATAGGAAACAGAGGTTCGCCCATGCATACAGCATGTCCACTCAGCGCTCTTGCCCCCGGCGATGCCGTGCGACTGGAGACGACCCCGCCCATTGCCGTCTTCCACACGGAGGATGGAGAACTTTTTGCCATCGATGACACGTGCACGCATCAGGATGCTTCCTTGGCCGACGGCTGGGTGGAAGGCTGCGAGGTCGAGTGTCCGCTGCACGCGTCCCGCTTCAATCTGCGTACCGGTACCGCAGACGCTCCTCCGGCCAAGTTGCCTGTCCGTGTTCATACCGTGTCGGTGATTGACGGGAACATCATGGTCGCAGAGTCCGGTGAGGTGCCAAACCTGCCGCCGGGATTGAGCCTCCACGGCCACGGCTGATACCCCTGCCCCCGCCCGCCAGCAACGCTTTGCCCGTCCGGAACGTATGTCGAGAACGTATTTTGGGAGTTGATCATGACTAGAGCGCAGGTCCTGATGCAGGAAGCACCGGCAGAGTCCGGGGCAGCCGTTGGCTCCCCGATCCACGTCCTGACCCTGAGCTGCCCGGAGCGGCCGGGCATCGTGCATGCCGTGACGAGTTTCCTGGCCGAGGGTGGTTTCGACATCGTCGAACACCAGCAGCTGGATGACCATGTCTCCGGCACCCTGTTCCTGCGCACAGCCTTCCGTTATGAGGCGCTGCAGGGGGACAAGGCCGACCCGGGGATGACCGCCTTGGGGATGACGGCGTCGGCCCTGACCGCGTCAGATCTCACCCAACGCTTCGCACCGACCGCGGAAAAGTTCTCCATGACGTACCAGATCAGCGACGGGCGCAGGGAGCGGCTGCTGGTCATGGTCTCCAAATTCGGGCACTGCCTCAATGACCTTATCTACCGCTGGCGCTCCGGCTGCCTGAGTGCGGACATTGTGGCGGTCGTTTCCAACCATGAGGATCTCCGCCCGATGGCCGAGGCCGCAGGCCTGCCCTTCATCCATATTCCCGTGATGGCACAGACGAAGTCCGCCGCAGAGCACCGGCTGCTGGAAGTCATTGCGGATTACCGGATCGATCTGGTGGTTCTGGCGCGTTACATGCAGGTCCTCTCGGACCAGCTCTGCGGGGAGCTGGCGGGCCGGGCGATCAACATCCACCACTCATTCCTGCCGGGATTCAAGGGGGCCAAACCGTACCATCAGGCCTACGAACGCGGGGTGAAGCTGGTAGGCGCAACCGCGCACTATGTCACCGCGGACCTTGACGAGGGCCCGATCATCGAGCAGGAAGTCATCCGGGTGGACCACTGCCTGGATCCGGAATCGATGGTTGCCGTCGGCCGCGACGCCGAAGCCCTGGCACTTTCCCGCGCGGTGGAATGGCACACCTCGCACCGCGTGCTGCTCAACAAAACCCGCACCGTCGTCTTCCGCTAGCCGGTCAGAGCCGGCCGCCCCTCAACCCCTCCCGCGCCGCCCCGCTTGCCCCGCAACCACTCCTGCCCTTGCGCAGCCTAAGCCCCTTGGAGATTATTCAATGACCACATCACCCCGCGTCGTGATTATCGGCGCCGGCATTGTCGGAGCGAACCTGGCCGATGAGCTGGCCAGCCGCGGCTGGACCAATACAACCGTCGTCGAACAGGGTCCCCTGCACCTCGCGGGCGGCTCCAGCTCGCATGCACCGGGACTGGTCTTCCAGACAACTGCGTCCAAGACCATGAGCGCGTTTGCCGGCTACACGGTGGAGAAGCTGCTCTCGCTGCGCGCTGACGGTATGAGCTGCTTCAACCAGGTGGGCGGTCTTGAGCTGGCGACCACCGAGGCCAGGCTGGCCGAGCTGCACCGCAAACTTGGCTATGCGACCTCCTGGGGCATCGAGGCGCGGGTCATCGATGCTGACGAATGCGAAAAACACTATCCGCTCCTTGGCCGGGACCAGGTCCTGGGCGGGCTCTATGTGCCCACCGACGGGCTGGCCTCCGCGGCGCGGGCCGTCCGCCTGCTGATCGAGCGGGCCACCGCCGCGGGGGTCACCTTCGTCGGTTCAACACCCGTCCTTGCCATTGAGCAACGCGGCGGCAAGGTCACCGGCGTCCGCACCCCGGATGCGGTGATTCCCGCCGACATCGTCGTGTCCTGCGCCGGCTTTTGGGGACCGAAGATCGGGGCCATGGTCGGCATGGCCGTGCCGCTGCTGCCGCTGGCCCACCAATACGTGAGGACGACGTCGCTGCCGGCGCTGGCGGGCAGGAACGAGCTGCCCGGCGCACAGCTGCCGATCCTGCGGTATCAGGACAAGGACCTCTATTACCGCGAACACGGCGACCGGATCGGCATCGGTTCCTACGCCCACCGTCCCATGCCAGCGGATCTGGACCAGCTCCCGCGCGTCGCCCCGGCCGAGATGAATGAACACCACATGCCCTCGCGGCTGGACTTCACCGAAACGGATTTCCTGCCGTCCTGGGAGGACAGCCAGGCGCTGCTGCCGGCCCTGCAGGGGGGGGCGATCGCCGACGGCTTCAACGGCATCTTCTCGTTCACTCCCGACGGCGGCCCGCTGGTGGGAGCCTGCGCGCAGGTGGAGGGCTTCTACCTGGCCGAGGCCGTCTGGGTCACCCATTCGGCAGGTGTGGCACGGGCCGTGGCGGAACTGCTGGTCGAAGGCCAATCCCGTACCCCGCTGCACGAATGCGAGGTCTCGCGCTTCGAGGAGGTGCAGACGGCCGAAAGCTACGTCAGTGAAACCTCGCAGCAGAACTTCGTGGAGATCTACGACATCCTGCACCCGTTGCAGCCCCGGGTCTCCCCCCGGGAATTGAGGGTGAGCCCGTTCAACGTCCGGCAGAAGGAACTCGGGGCCTTCTGCCTGGAATCCGCCGGCTGGGAGCGTCCGCACTGGTTCGAGGCCAACCGCGGTCTGCTCGCCGAGCTGCCGGTCGAATGGCAGCCGCCCGAGCGCGAGCCATGGGCCGCCCAATTCTCCTCCCCCATTTCCGCCGCCGAAGCGTGGAAGACGCGCACCGCCGTCGCCCTTTACGATATGACCCCGCTTAAACGCCTGGTCATTTCGGGGCCCGGGGCGCTGGCGCTGCTGCAGCGGCTGAGCACCGGCCAGATCGCCAAGAAACCGGGAGCTGTGACCTACTGCCTGCTGCTGGCCGGCGACGGCGGCATCCGCAGCGACATCACGATCGCCCGGCTCGACGAGGACACCTTCCAAGTCGGCGTAAACGGCAACATCGACCTCGACTATTTCAGCACCGAGGCCCGGAAACAGACCGCCGCGGACGTGGCCCAGTGGGTCCAGGTCCGGGACAGCACCGGCTCCACCTGCTGTATCGGGCTGTGGGGGCCGCTGGCGCGGGCGGTGATGTCGAAGGTCAGCACGGACGACTTCAGCAACGACGCGCTGCGTTACTTCCGCACCAAACACGTGCGCATCGGCGGCGTCCCGGTGACCGCGATGCGGCTCTCCTACGTTGGCGAGCTGGGCTGGGAGCTGTACACGACGGCGGAAAACGGGCTCCGGCTCTGGGACGTGCTCTTCGAAGCGGGGCAGGAGCATGGCATCATCGCGGCCGGCCGCGGAGCCTTCAACAGCCTGCGGCTGGAAAAGGGCTACCGGCTCTGGGGCACCGACGTCACTCCCGAGCACGACCCGTACCAGTCCGGTCTTGGCTTCTCCGTCAGCAAAGCCAAAACCGGAGAGGACGACGGCGGCAAGGCCGTCGATTTTGTCGGCGCGGCGGCACTGGCGCGCCGCCGCGAAAAACCCGCAGCCCAGGAGCTGCGCTGCCTGACCGTCGACGACGGCACGTCGATCGTGCTGGGCAAGGAACCGGTGTATGTCCACGGCGAACCAGTCGGGTATGTCACCAGTGCCGCCTACGGCTACTCCATCGGCAAACCGATTGCCTATGCGTGGCTGCCCGCTGCGACCGCCGTCGGGGACGCGGTCGAGATCGAATACTTCGGCCGCCGGATCCGGGCTACGGTCACCGCCGAACCACTGGTGGACCCGGGCATGGAACGCCTCCGCGGCTGACACGGCCACCGAGCAACCGAGCAACCGAGCAACCGGTTCCGCACATCACCACATCCGGCCCGATTATTTCCACCCCGTACGAGGAGACCCGCATCATGACGGACAAGAGCTACGACAGTGTTAAAGACAACGCTGTGAAGCATGACGGTGTGAGCTATGACTATGTGATTGTCGGCGGCGGCAGCGCCGGTTCGGTGCTGGCCGACCGGCTCAGCGCCGATGGCACCCGAACGGTCCTGGTCCTGGAGGCCGGTCGCAGTGACTACCCCTGGGACCTGTTCATCCAAATGCCGGCGGCGCTTACCTTCCCCAGCGGAAACCGGTTCTATGACTGGCGCTACCAATCAGACCCGGAACCGCGCATGGCCGGCCGGAGGGTCGCCCATGCGCGGGGGAAGGTGCTGGGCGGGTCAAGCTCGATCAACGGCATGATCTTCCAGCGCGGCAATCCTTTGGACTACGAGCGCTGGGCCGCGGATCCCGGGATGGAGAGCTGGAATTACGCGCACTGCCTGCCCTATTTCAAGAAGATGGAGAACGCCCTGGCGGCGGCCGGGGACGACGAGCTGCGCGGACACGACGGGCCACTGGTGCTCGAACGCGGGCCGGCCCGGAACCCGCTGTTCCAGGCCTTCTTCCAAGCAGCCCGGCAGGCCGGCTACCCCCGGACCAATGATGTCAACGGCTACCGGCAGGAAGGGTTCGGCCCCTTTGACCGCAATGTGCACAAAGGACAGCGGCTCTCCGCATCGCGGGCCTATCTTCGCCCGAACCGCACCCGAGACAACCTCAGCGTGCTCACCCGCGCCTTCGTCACAAAAATCAACTTCACCGGCACGGTTGCCACGTCGGTCAGCTACCGCAGGAACGGGCGGCGGCACACCGTGCACGGCGCGGAAATCATCCTGTGCGGCGGTGCCATCAACACGCCGGCGCTGCTGCAGCTTTCCGGCGTGGGCGATGCTGCGCACCTACGGCGCCTGGGCATCGCGTCCGTGGCGGACCTGCCCGGCGTGGGCGAAAACCTGCAGGACCATTTAGAGGTCTACATCCAGCATGCCTGTACCCAGCCCGTGTCCCAGCAGCCGAGTCTGAGCCTGTGGCGCTACCCGTTCATTGGTCTGCAGTGGCTGCTGGGCCGCACCGGACCGGCCGCTACCAACCACTTTGAGGGCGGCGGTTTTGTCCGCTCCAACGAGGACGTCACCTACCCGAACCTGATGTTCCACTTCCTGCCCGTCGCGGTGCGCTACGACGGGCAGAAAGCCGCCGCCAAACACGGCTACCAGGTGCACATCGGACCGATGTATTCCGATTCCCGCGGCAGCGTGAAAATCCAATCCGCGGATCCGCGCCGCCACCCGTCATTAAAGTTCAACTACCTCTCCACCGCCCAGGACAGGCGCGAGTGGGTTGAGGCCGTGCGCATTTCCCGGGACATTCTGGGCCAGGCCGCAATGGGAGCGTTTGACGGCGGCGAGCTCTCCCCCGGACCGAAGGTGCAGACCGACGACGAGATCCTTCAGTGGGTGGCGCGGGACGCCGAGACCGCCCTGCACCCCTCCTGCACCGCCAAAATGGGACCGGCATCCGACCCGATGGCGGTCGTGGATCCGCTGACCATGCGGGTGCACGGCACCGGTGGCCTGCGGGTGGTCGATGCGTCCGCGATGCCATATGTGACCAACGGCAATATCTATGCACCCGTCATGATGCTCGCCGAGAAGGCGGCCGACCTGATCCTTGAGAAGACTCCGCTGCCGGCCCAGGCCGCAGATTTCTACCGCCACCCCGGGCCCGGACCCGCACCGGCGGAAACAGCATCGGCGGAAACAGCATCGGCGGAGTCGGCACCGGCGGAAACGGCTGCCACCCTCGGCGGGACGAAATCATGAGTGCGGCGCAGTCCGTGGACCTCGGGGTCCAGCTGGCCCGCGGCGTCTATGCCGGCGGAGCGTGGCTGCCATCCGTTGGCGGCGGAGTTCGGCTCATCAGCTGCCCCGCGGATGGCACCCCAGTCGCCACCGTGGCCGAGGGCAGCACGGCCGACGCCGAAGCAGCCATCGCCAGTGCACGGCACAGCTTTGACGACGGCGGCTGGCCGGCGACACCCGAAAAGGAACGCGGACGGATCCTGGCGCGTACGGCGGATCTGCTCGAGCGCGACAAGTCTGCCTATGCCAGGGCGGAGGCCTTGGATACCGGAAAGCGGTATGCCGAAGCCGAATTCGACATCGACGATGTCATTTCCTGCTTCCGGTACTACGGTGGCATCGCCGGCACGGACGCCGGCCGCGTGATCGACACGGGCCAGCCTGGGGCCATCAGCAGGATTGTCCATGCGCCCATCGGCGTCTGCGGCCTGATCACGCCCTGGAACTACCCGCTGCTGCAGACCTCCTGGAAGGTGGCACCGGCCCTGCTGGCAGGGAACACGTTCGTGCTCAAACCCAGTGAGCTGACGCCGTCGACCGCTATCCTGCTGATGGAGACACTTGCTGAGGCAGGAGTTCCTGCCGGTGTGGCCAATCTGGTGACCGGCTCCGGACCGGTGGTCGGCGCCGTACTGGGCACCGATCCTCGGGTGGACATGATCTCATTCACCGGCGGCCTGGCAACGGGCAAACTCCTGATGGCGGCCGCGGCCGCCACGGTGAAGCGCGTGGCGCTCGAGCTCGGCGGCAAGAACCCGAACGTCGTGTTCGCCGACGCCGATCTGGAGGCCGCCGTCGACTACGCGCTGACGGCCGTTTTCCTGCATTCGGGCCAGGTCTGCTCCGCGGGTGCGCGGCTCATCATCGAAGAGTCGATCCACGCCGATTTTGTAGCCGAGGTTACCCGGCGGGCACGGCTGATCCGGCTCGGTGGGCCGTTTGATGACAACGCCCAGACCGGTCCGCTGATTTCCACCGCGCATCGGGCCAAGGTGCACTCCTATGTTCAGGACGGCCTGGCCGAAGGCGCCCGCTTGCTCTGCGGCGGATTCATTCCGGACGACCCGGGCCTGATCGGCGGAAGCTACTACCCGCCGACCATTCTCGATGGCTGCCACAGCACCATGCGCGTGGTGCAGGAGGAGTCCTTTGGCCCGGTACTGACGGTGGAGACCTTCAGCACCGAACAGCAGGCCATCCGCCTGGCCAATGACACCATCTACGGGCTCGCGGGCGCGGTCTGGACGCGGGATGGCGCCCGCGGCCAACGGGTGGCAAACGCCCTGCGGCACGGGACGGTGTGGATCAACGATTATCACCCCTACGTTCCGCAGGCGGAGTGGGGCGGTTTCGGCCAATCGGGGAACGGACGGGAACTGGGCGTGGCCGGCCTCGCGGAGTACCGCGAAACAAAGCACATCTGGCAAAACATCGACCCGGGTCCCGGCAATTGGTTCGACCCATCGACGGCAGGAGAACAGCGATGAACAGCCCCGTTATTTCGGTCCGCAATCTCTGGAAAGTCTTCGGTTCCGGAGGTGAAAAGGTTCCCGGTGATGCCGGGCTGTCCGGACAAAGCTCCGCCGAGCTGCTCGAAAGCACCGGCTGCGTGACGGCCGTGCGGAACATGAATTTCGACGTCGCCAAGGGCGAGGTGTTCGTGGTGATGGGGCTTTCCGGGTCGGGGAAGTCAACGCTGATCCGCTGCCTCACCCGGTTGATCGAACCAACATCGGGGCAGGTACTGGTGGACGGCAGGGATGTGCTTCAGGCCGGCACCTCGGAGCTGCGCGAGCTGCGCCGGCGCAAGATCTCCATGGTGTTCCAGCATTTCGGCCTGCTCCCGCACCGCACGGTCCTGGACAACGTCTCCTATGGCCTGCAGATCCGGGGTACGGCCAAAAACGAGCGGTACAGCAAGTCCCAGGAGATCATTGACCTCGTGGGGCTCACCGGCTACGAGCAGCACTATCCCGACCAGCTCTCCGGCGGTATGCAGCAGCGCGTCGGACTGGGACGGGCCTTGGCCGGAGACCCGGACACCATCCTCTTTGACGAACCGTTTTCCGCCTTGGATCCGCTGATCCGCCGCGATATGCAGGCCGAGGTGATCCGGTTGCACAAGGAGATGGGAAAGACCATGGTCTTCGTCACCCACGACCTGTCCGAGGCGCTCAAGCTCGGTGACCGGATCCTGATAATGCGCGACGGCGAGATGGTCCAGGTGGGCTCCGGTGACGAACTGGTGGGTTCCCCGGCAGACAGCTACATCGCTGACTTCGTCTCCGAGGTACCGCGGGCCGACGTCCTAACGCTCAAATGGATCACCAAAACCGTAGCGGCCAGCACGGCCCATGATGGTCCCGTACTGGCCGCGGGGACGTTGATCAGGGATGCCATTCCCGTGGTGATGAGCACGATCTCTCCGGTGCTGGTGTCCAACGGCGACGGAACTATCCTGGGCCAGATAGACCGCGACTCCATCCTGTCGGTTATCCACGGCTCCGGCAGCCATACGTCCGACGGCCGGGCTTCCGGCAACCCTACTTCCGGCAACCACGGCGCTGCCTTCCCCGCCCCGGGCAGCCGCGACAATGAGGCTGTCCCCAATAAGGAAGTACCCGGTAAAAAAGCAGCCAGCAAAGAAGCAGTCGTCTGATGGCTACGCTACTGCGGGACCGCCCGGCCGCAGCCACCCGGCCCGACCGCGGCTCGCTGGGCGCCCGCCGGGTCAGCCGCCGGACTTGGCTGCTGCTGGCGGCCGCTGTCCTGTGGCTGCTCGGCTTCCTGTTGCTGCGGGGAACCGGCACACTGGCTCTGCCGGCCTCGGAGCTGACGGACCTGCACCGGAGCCTTAACCGGTTCAACGGCTGGATCGCGGAGAACCGCGACGGCAATCCCGTCTTCATGTACATCCTCACGCCCCTGCGCAGCGCCGTCGGGCTGGTCGCCGGCTTCTTCATGGCCCTCTTTGCGGCCAGCCCCACCGGCGAAGTCATCCCCGTCCTGGGTTGGCTGGGCACCGTCGCCGTGCTGACCTGGATCGCGTTCGCCGTCGGCAACGTCAGGGTTGCGCTGCTGACCGCCGTCGTCTTCACGTTCTTCGGAATCCAGGGACTGTTCGTCGATGCGGCCTATACCTTTGCCCTGGTGCTCACGGCCGTGCTGTTGACACTGATCGTCGGCATTCCATTGGGTGTGCTGGCCGGGACCAGCAACCGGGTGCAGAAGGTCCTCACGCCGGTGCTGGACTTCATGCAGACGATGCCCACGTTTGTGTACCTGGCCCCGCTGGCGCTGATCTTTCTGATCGGCCCCGCGTCCGCGGTCATCGCCACCGTGATCTATGCTGCTCCGCCGGTCATCCGGCTTTCGTCCCACGGCATCCGCAGCATCCCCGAGAACACCAAGGAGGCCTCCGATTCGCTGGGCACCACCGGCTGGCAGCGGCTGCACACCGTGCAGCTGCCGATGGCACGCCGGACTATTGTGATGGGCATCAACCAAAGCACGATGGCCGCATTGTCCATGGTGACCATCGCGGCCCTGATCGCCGCCCCGGGACTGGGTCAGGTCGTCGTCGTCGCCCTGCAGTCCCTGGACGTGGGCACTGCCGTCAACGCCGGGCTGGCCATCGTCCTGATGGCCATCGTACTGGACCGCGTCACCACGGCGGCCAGCCAACGGGCCGAGCCAAGTGCCCGACGGGCCAGAAGGCTCTCCGGGCGGGCCCGGTACATCGTCCTCGCAGGCACGCTGCTGCTGACCCTCGGGATCGTGCAGGTTTCCCGCACCGTACTGTGGGCAGCCGTCTTCCCTGCGCGCCTGAACGTGGGGGCGGCCATCAGCGACGGCGTCACCGCCGCCAGCGGCTGGCTGCAGACGAATCTGTACTTCCTGACCCACTCCTTTCGCGAGTCGGTGACGGTTGGCATCCTGAACCCGTTCCAATCGCTGTTGACCGAGACGCCGTTTTATCTCCTGGTGGTCGTGATTGCCATTGCCGCCTACGCCATTGGCGGCTGGAAGCTGGCAGCGGTGACCACCTTTTGCCTGGCCGTGATCGTCTCCCTGGGCCTATGGAACGATGCCATGGTCACGCTCGCCAGCACCCTGCTGGCGACCGTGATTGTGATGCTGCTGGGCGTGGTCTTCGGCGTGGCGATGGGACGGTCTCGCCGGATAGATGCGGCCATGCGGCCGATGCTCGACGCCGGCCAGACCATGCCGGCATTTGTCTATCTTGTTCCCTTCCTCGGATTGTTCGGGGCCACCCGCTTCACCGCCATCGTGGCCGCCATCATTTACGCCGCTCCGGTGGCCATCAAGATCACCGCGGACGGCATCGCCGCCATTTCGCCCACGGTGGTGGAGGCGGCCGTTTCCAGCGGCTCCACCCCGTGGCAGGTCATCAGCAAGGTCCAGCTCCCGATGGCCCGGAAAACGCTTGCGCTGGCCGCCAACCAGGGTCTGATGTATGTCCTGGCGATGGTGGTCATTGGCGCCCTGGTCGGCGCCGGCGGTCTGGGCTATGACGTGGTCGCGGGCTTCGTCCAGAGCTCGGTCTTCGGGAAGGGCCTGGCGGCGGGCCTGGCCATCGTCTTCCTCGGTATCCTGCTGGACCGCATCACCCAAGCCGCCGCCTCGACCCCCGGCAGGAAGCCGGGTGCCCAAAGGACCTGACCCCAGCATTCCGACCCCGGCATTCCGACCCCAGTTCCACCGATGGCATTCCGGCAGTACCGCCCCCACCGTAAAGAGAGAGAATAATGTCCAGAACCGCAGGGCTCCTCAAACGCAGTCTCCCCGCCGCCGCCACGACCGTCGGAGCGCTCATGCTGCTCACCGGCTGCGGAGCCGCAGCCGTGAACCAGGCGGCGCCCGGCGCCGCGGCCAAAACCGACTGCGGGACGGTCAACGTCGCCTTGAACGCCTGGGTCGGCTACACCGCCGATGCGGCGGTGTACAACTACGTGGCCACCAACAAGCTCGGCTGCACGGTGGTGGAAAAGAACCTGAACGAGCAGATCTCCTGGCAGGGATTCGCCTCCGGCCAGGTGGACGTCATCATCGAAAACTGGGGCCATGACGATCTGGCGAAACAGTACATCACCGATCAGAAGGTCGCCGTCGATGCCGGTCCCACCGGCAACGTGGGCCACATCGGCTGGTACGTACCGCCGTGGATGGCGGCAAAGTATCCCGATATCACGGACGGCAAAAACCTGAACAAGTACGCGGACCTGTTCAAAACGTCCGAGTCCGGGGGCAAGGGGCAGGTGCTTGACGGCGACCCGGCCTTCGTGACCAACGACGAAGCGCTGGTGAAGAACCTCGACCTGAACTACAAGGTGGTCTTCTCCGGCTCCGAAGCTGCGCTCATCCAGTCGTTCCGGACGGCGGAAGCGAACAAGACGCCGCTGCTGGGCTATTTCTACGACCCCCAGTGGTTCCTTTCGGAAGTTCCATTGGTCAAGGTCGAACTCCCGGCCTGGACTCCAGGTTGTGACGCCGACCCGGAAAAGGTCGCGTGCGACTACCCGCAGTACAAGCTGAACAAGATCATCTCCAAGAAGCTCGCCGACAGCGGCTCGCCGGCGGCGAAACTGGCCACGGCCTTCACCTGGACCAACGAGGACCAGAACTCCGTGGCCAAGGATATTCAAGGGGGCATGAAACCCGACGCCGCAGCCAAGAAGTGGGTTGATGCGCACGGCAGCGTCGTGGACGGCTGGTTGAAATGACCAGGCACCGCCGGGCCTACTCGCCGATATCCTCGGCCCAAAGCTCCGGATGGTCGCGTTGGAAGCTGCGCATCATGTCGATGCAGCGCTCATCGTCCAGGACCACAACTTCCACCCCGCGGGACCGCAGCAGCTCGAACTCCCCAGGAAACGTCCGGGCCTCCCTCACGACCACGCGTGGAATCTTGAACTGCAGCACGGTGCCGGTGCACATGGCGCACGGTGCGAGAGTGGAGTACAGCACCGTATCACGGTACGTTTTCTGCCGCCCCGCGGCCCGCAGGGCTGACATTTCCCCATGCGCGATCGGGTCGCCGCGCTGCACCCGCTCATTGTGACCGGATGCGACGACTTGCCCGTCGCGGGCCAATGCCGCCCCGATCGGAATGCCACCTTCGCGCAGGCTTTTCCGGGCAGCCGCCACGGCTGCCTCAAATGCGGGATCGGTCGTCATCTTCTCCTTGTTCATTGCACGTCGGCACATGGTGCAACAATTTGCGGTGTGAAACTTCGTGGTGCGGGTAAATCAGCGCAGCCTGGACGCGTGGACGTGGTGTGGCAGGGTCGTCGCCAGCCGGACGGCCAGATGCAATCCGGCCATCTTGCCCGTGCCGCGCGGATCACCGCCCAACAACTCGAAAATCCGGGTCAGCCGATTGTGCATGGACTGGCGCTCCAGGAACAGCATGCGGGCCGCGACCGCCGTATTGCACCCGGCCACCAACCATTGGTCGAGCGTTTCCAGCAGGCTGGTGCCCCGGCGCTTATCGTACTCCAGTAGTTCTCCGACCAATTCCTGAGTCAGGCGCCCCACGGTCAGCGCCGGCAGCGCACCCGCCAGCCGTTCCACCACAAAGTTTTCGCTGTCCCACAGATTATTGCCAACCTTAGACGCCGGTCCCAGCGAGTGCGCCAGTTTGGCCTCGCTCAGCGACCAATGCGCCAAGGTGGCGTCTACGACCGTTGGACCCATGACCCCGGTGACCGCGGCTTCGGCCAGCTCCTGCTCCAGCGCCACCAGAATGCTGACCCGCCGTTGCCGGGTTCCTGTGGTGCCCAACGGGATCAGGGCGTAGACGTTGCCGGCATCCTGATACGTCCGCACACCGGGGCAACACCGTCGCACCGCCCGTTCCGCGGCCCCCTGGATATTGGCCAATCCGATCCGCCGGAACTCCATCATCAGCACGGGCTGGTCGGTGGGAAATCCGGCTATCCTGCAATACTCCTTCACCTGCGCCGGCCCGGAGCCGTCAACTACGGCACGCATCAACGTTGTATCGGCGATCTGGGACAGCGTGGGCTGGTGCCGCTGGGACAACGCCAGCGCGAACGTTCCGCTGAGCCGCTCCCCGATGGTGCGGAGCACGGAGGCGTCGGTTCCGGCCCGTCGCTGGACGGCCAGTTTCGCCGTCACAATGCCCCCGATGAAGATATCCACCTCGATAGGGTCGGCATGTTGCGCCGGTTCGCCCGCCGTTTCCAGCACTGCCCCCCGCAGATCGATCAGCGCCACGTGCGTTTTCAGCGATTCCGCCAGGAGCTCCAAAAGCGCAGACAGGGTGGCACCCGAGGCCAGCCCTGCCATCAACCGCTGACCAATAAGGTCCGCGCTTTGCAGGACCGCAATCTGCCGGGACACGATCCGCCGGTTAATGTCTTCGGCAATGTCCACGAACGGGACAACTGATTGAAACTCGATGAGCGGCAGGGCTGATTCATCGGCGGCCTGAATCAGTTCCGGCGACAGCGGACGGCTCAATCCCGCTGTCTCAATGATCAAGGCACTGACATGCCGCTCTGCCAGCCGCCGTATATAATCCTGCTGCGCCGCCGGCTTAAGCCCCAAAAGCGCTGATCCTCCCGTCAGCAGAAGCTCCTCACCGCGCAGGAGCGGAGCGATCTGCAGCACCTCGCTGGAGTGGACCCAACGAATGGAGTTCACCGCGACCATCGCCCGGCCGGCACGGACCCGTGGCCGGCCCTGCCGGACAAGATCGCTCTCCAGCACCTCGGCCAGTGGAATCACCATGCTGTCCCCTTCTTAACGATCCGGCACAACAATCCGGGGGCGCCCGGACACAACGATCCGGCACCCCGGGATGCAAAAAAGCCGACCTTCACGCAGAACCGATGGACAGTGTGTCATGTCAACCGCCGCTGATCATGGACAGTTGCACCATACCATGTGGTGCCAATCACACATAGGCTTCTCGCAGGCTCCTTTACTCAGCGGCGGAAAGAGAAAACCTGTGAAACAAAGATCGGCGACGAAATCGGAAAGCGTCACTCAGGAAGTAGAAGATATCCTCCAACCCGTGCCCGAATCGGCGCGGACAACGAAGCTGTCCGGGCAGTTCTGGATCTGGGCCGGCGCCAATGTTGCCCCGATCAACTGGATCCTCGGCGCCTTGGGGATCCAGTTGGGCCTCGGGCTCTCCGACACCCTGATCGTGCTCATTGCCGGAAACCTCATCGGCATGCTGGGCTTCGGCTTTTTTGTCATTCTGGGCCAGCGGACCGGTGCCACCGGGATGCTGCTTTCCCGTGGCGCCTTCGGGCGCCGCGGCGCCTATCTCCCCGCGGCCATCCAAGCGCTTGTGGCCGTCGGCTGGGCAGCCGTCAACACCTGGATCATCCTTGACCTGGTCATGGCCTTGTTCGGTCTGATCGGCTGGGTGGACCCCGCCGCCGCCAATTTCGGGTGGCGGACCAGCACGGCCGCCGTGATCATGAGCATCCAGGTGATCATCTGCTACCGGGGTTACCACGCCATCGCCAAATTTGAACGATGGACCATGCCGCCCACCATCGTGGTGCTGGTCGCCATGTCCATCCTCGCGTGGACCCATTTGAACATCGACTGGGGCTATCAGGGACCCCCCGGGGAAATTCTCACGGGGGCACCGCGGATTGCGGCCATGTCGGGCGTCATGACAGCCATCGGCATCGGCTGGGGTATCGGCTGGTTCACCTACGCTCCGGACTATTCGCGCTTCGTCAGCAAGAAAATCCGTCCGCGGAAACTCTTTACCGTCAGCGTACTGGGCCAGTTCCTGCCCGTGGTGTGGCTCGGTATTCTCGGGGCCAGCCTGGCGACGAAAAACGGCAGCGCCGATCCGGGCGCGTTGATCGTACAGAACTTCGGCACCTTTGCCATCCCGGTGATCCTGCTGGTGATCCACGGCCCGATTGCCACGAACATCATCAATATGTACACATTCAGCGTGGCCGTCCAGGCATTGGACATCAAGGTATCCCGAAAGAAGCTGTCCATTCTCGTGGGGGTGCTGTCCATGGTGGCAGTCATCGGCTTCATGTTCGCCCGCAACTTCGGCGAATTGTTGGATACGTGGCTGATCGCCATCGTCGCCTGGGTCGCCACCTGGGGCGGCATCATGGCCGTGCATTACTTCATCTTTGAACGGCGCCACAAGAACTTCGGCTATCTGTTCCTGCCGCCCGAAAAGACCCATCTGAAGGCATTCAACCCGGCGGCCTTCATTGCCTTCTTCGCCGGCATCATCATGACCTGGATGTGCATGTATGGCGCCATTCCCGCACTGCAGGGCCCGATCGCCACGGCGCTGGGCGGCATGGACTTTTCCTGGCTCGCGGGCACCGTCACCTCGGCAGTCCTCTACTTCGCGTTGGGCTACCCGCGCTTCCGCTCCCGGCTGGCAGCGGGCATTCCATTGGGCATCCGGGCCCCGCTGACCGACGCCGATGTGCTGGAGCGCAACGGCAACGCGGAGGACCTGCACCACACCGACATCATCGCCGAGGAGAACCAAAATGTCACTACCCAGCTTTGAATGGCCCAAAGGCAAGCGCGCAGCGGCGTCCTTCACCTTTGACGTCGACGCGGAATCCGGCGCGATAGCCCACGACGCGGGCTTCGTGAACCGTATGTCCCTTATGTCCCACCAAAGCTACGGCCCGTTGGTCGCCATGCCAAAGCTCTTGGCGATGCTCAACAGGCAGGAGGTATCCGCCACGTTTTTCGTCCCCGGCTTTACCGCCGAGCTGTATCCGGACATGGTCCGCAGGATTGTCGATGAAGGGCACGAGATCGGCCACCATGGGTATCTGCACGAAAAGACCACGGACATGTCTGCCGCGGAGGAGGCTGACATGCTGGACCGGGGGCTGGAGGCACTGGACAAGGTGGCCGGCGTCCGGCCGGTCGGTTATCGGGCACCCTGGTGGGAATACAACTGGCAGACCACCAAACTCCTGCATGAGCGCGGCTTCCTGTACGACTCCAGCCTGTTGGACGGGGATGCACCGTACTCGTTTGCCGGCGAAGGGATGGACGCGGGCTCGCTCATTGAAATTCCGGTGGACTGGGCCCTCGACGACTGGGAACAGTACGGTTACTATCCGGGTTGGACCGGTAGCGGCGTCATCGAATCCCCCCGCAAGGCGACCGAAATGTGGTTGCTGGAGGCCCAGAGCGCACACGCCGGTGCAGGCTGCTTTGTGCTGACGAATCATCCGTTCATTTCCGGCCGGCCGTCCAGGCTGACGGCGCTGGAGGAGCTCATCGTCCGGGTCAAGAGCCTGGAAGGCATGTGGGTGGCTCCTCTGGAGGAGATTGCACGCCATGCCCAAAGCGTGTGTGCCGACATCTACCGGCATCGGCGTCTGGTGCATCCGGGACCGCAGCCCGGCCAGGACCGTCTCTTGCTGAACGACGCCGTTCTCCGGTAGGCACGGCAGCGGTCTCCAGTTGCGTAGAACCGGCGCAGCAGGGGCAACACGGTTGGGGTGACGGCAATTCCCGGAGCGAACCGATTTTTTTCGCGCCGGGACGCGGCATCGTCGGCGGGGACAAAGTTTTCTTGTAATCACTGCGAAAAGCCCTTGACCGTGATCCGGATCACGCCGTACGCTGGTGCAACGACGTTGCAATGATTGCAACCCCAAACCCTTTGGTGGATTCTTATGACTAATGAAACACCCGAAGTAGCATTGCCCGCCGGTTTGCCGGGCACCGAACCCAATGCCGGGCTCGCTTCGCTGTCCCCCAAGACGACAACCCTCAGCGGCCAGCAAGGCCCCAACGACGGAACCGGCGTTTCCAAGAGCACCCTGCGGCGGGTCATTGGCGCCAGCTTCATCGGCAACTTCGTCGAATGGTTCGACTACGCCGTCTACGGATACCTGGCCGTCACCATAGCGCACGCCTTCTTTCCGGAGGCGGACAAGCAGACCGCACTGCTGCTGACGTTCGGCTTGTTCGCCATCTCCTTCTTTGTCCGCCCCATCGGGGGGTTCATTTGGGGGCACATCGGCGACCGGGTGGGGCGCAAGAACGCCTTGTCCTTGTCGATTTTGATCATGTCCGGGGCGACCTTCGCGATCGCGCTGATCCCCGATTACAACATCATTGGCATCTGGGCACCGATCCTGCTGCTGCTCGTGCGCGTTGTCCAGGGGTTCTCGGCCGCCGGTGAATACGCCGGCGCCTCGGCGTTCCTGGTGGAGTACGCCCCGGCGAACCGGCGCGGACTCTACGCAGCTGTGGTGCCCGCCAGCACGGCCACCGGGCTGCTGCTTGGCTCCTTGATCGCGTTGCTGCTTTCCGTCTCCCTGTCCCCGGACCAAATGGACTCCTGGGGCTGGCGCCTTCCGTTCCTGCTTGCCGCCCCGATGGGTCTGATCGGCCGCTACATCCGTGTCAAGCTCGAGGACACCCCGGCATTCCTGGCCCTGGAAAAGGAAGACGAGGCGATCAAGGCCCCCGTCACGGACTTGTTCCGCAAGCACTGGCGTCCGCTCCTGATCGCCATCGGTGCAGTGGTCCTGAACGCAGTCGGCTTCTATGTGGTTCTCAGCTACATGCCCACCTACCTCAGTGAGGTCGTCGGCCTGGATTCCTCCGGGTCGTTCCTGGCCACCACGGTCGCCCTGGCCGCCTACATTGGCTTCATCTTCCTGACCGGGCTGGCCTCGGACCGGTTCGGCCGGAAACGGGTCCTGATCACCGCCTCGATCCTCTTCGTGGTGCTGACCGTTCCGATGTTCTTGCTCTTGGGCACCGGGAACTTCCTGGTCATCATCTTGGTCCAGATCCTGCTGGGCGCGATGCTGACCCTCAATGACGGAACGCTGCCCAGCTTCCTGGCCGAACTGTTCCCCACAAAGATCCGCTACAGCGGATTCGCCGTGAGTTTCAACCTCACCAACGCACTCTTTGGCGGCACCGCACTGTTCGCCTCGACACTGCTCATCAAGCTCAGCGGCTCCAACCTGGCACCAGGCTGGTACCTGATGGCGGCCGCCGTCGTATCCCTGATCGCCGTGTCGCTTGCCAAGGAGACCTCGAAGGCACCGTTGATGCACTAACAGCCCAGGCCCACCCCAAACTTTCCCTCAATTTACCAACGCAATATCAACAAGGAGACACCATGAGCACCACCATTCCCGAGAACGTCACGTCAATAGCCGAGCTGGAGCGCCTGAAGGTGCTGCACAACGGCGAGAAGGTCCAGCTGACCTTTTCCGACGCCGAACTCGAGCGCCGCATTGCCGGCCTGCGGGAGATCATGGCCGCGAAGGACCTGGACGCCGTCGTCCTGACCAGCTTCCACAGCATCAAGTACTACTCCGACTTCCTGTTCACCTACTTTGGCCGTTCCTACGCCATGGTGGTCACTCCCACCGACACGGTCACAGTCACCGCGAACATCGACGCCGGGATGCCGTGGCGCCGTGGGTACGGCGAGAACATTGTCTACACGGACTGGCGCCGCGACAACTACATCTTCGCCATCCAGGAGTCCCTGCGCACCCGGGGCGTCAACGTCCGCCGCCTGGGTGTCGAGGACGACACCCTGCCCCTGGATAACCGCAACAAGATCCAGGCCGCATTTGCCGGCGCCACCCTGGTGGACGTGGCGCAGGCGGCCATGCGCCAGCGCATGATCAAGTCAGCCGAGGAAATCGCGGTCATCAAGCACGGCGCCCGCATCGGCGACCTGGGCGGCGAGGCCATCCGCAACGCCATCACTGCCGGCATCACCGAATATGAGGTGGCGCTGATCGGCACCGAGGCCATGGTGCACGAGATCGCCCGCACCTTCCCCAACTCCGAGATCCGCGACACCTGGGTTTGGTTCCAGTCCGGGATCAACACGGACGGTGCCCACAACTGGGCCACCACGCGCAAGCTCCAGGAACACGACATCCTGTCGTTGAACTGCTTCCCCATGACGAGCGGCTACTACACGGCCCTGGAGCGCACCCTGTTCCTTGGCGAGCCCGACGCCCGCTCCCTGGAGCTGTGGAATGTCAACGTGGAGGTGCACAAGCGGGGCTTGGAACTGATCAAGCCCGGCGCCGTCTGCAAGGACATTGCCGCTGAGCTGAACGAGATCTACGTAGACCGCGGCCTGCTGGCCAATAGGACCTTCGGCTATGGACATTCCTTCGGTGTCCTCAGCCACTACTACGGGCGGGAAGCCGGACTGGAACTGCGCGAGGACATCGACACCGTTCTGGAACCGGGCATGGTGGTTTCCATGGAGCCCATGATTACCGTGTTGGACGGCCAGCCCGGTGCCGGCGGTTACCGTGAGCACGACATTCTGGTTGTGGGCGAGGACGGAGCGGAGAACATCACCAAGTTCCCGTTCGGCCCCGAGCACAATATCGTGGGAGTCTAAGGTCCTAAGCTTAGTCTCATAGTGCCTGGGCAAGCAGTCGGTTCAGGCGCTGCGGAATACGGTGCCACACACTAGTGGCACCGTATTCCGACAATTCCACTAATTCCACTAATTCCACTGAGAATGCAAGAGGGCACCCATGGCTACGGCTTCAAGCGACGATTCCGCCCGCGGCGAAGCCCGCGGAACTTCCGTCATCGTCAATGCCATTGCCGTGCTGCGCTGTTTTTCGCTGGACGAGCCGCTCTTGGGTGTGACGGAGATTGCGGCACGGATAGGGTTACACAAGAGCACCGTCTCCCGCATGCTGGCGACCTTGGAGGCGGAGAATCTGGTTCAACGGGATTCGGACACTCGGCGCTACACGCTGGGACTGGGTCTGATCGCCCTCGCCGGTCCGCTGCTCGCGGATCTCGAGGAACGCCGCGTCGCCTATCCAGTGCTGCGGGAATTGACGGAACGTACAGGCGAGACCAGCGCGCTGATGGTATGGGATAACAATGAATCCATGTGTGTGGAACAAATTGCCAGCCGCCACCAGGTCAAACACACCACGCCCCTAGGTACCCGTTATCACGATGCCATGAGCTCCTCGATACAGGTGTTCCTCGCCTCCGAACCCGCCGAGCGAGCGCACACCCTGCTCACCAGCGGCAGCATTACCTTCCCGGGAATGGACGACGCCGGGCTTGAGGCCTACCTGGTCCGGCTCAAAGACGCATCCGTACGCGGCTACGCCACCAATTACGGGGAAACGTCACTGGACGAGGCCAGTGTGGCGGCCCCCGTGTACGACCACCGCGGGAATGTCGTCGCGGCGGTGCTGATACCCGCCCCGAGGTTCCGCGTTTCCTCGGACCTGCTCAGCACGCTTGGTGAAGCCTGCGCCGACGCTGCGCGGAAAATCACCAGCCGCCTGGGCGGAATGACTCCGGAGGGCTGAGCGCGAAGGCGTCAGGCCGCCTGCTTCCGGATGGCTTGTGCCGGGGAGTGCCGGTGCGGTGGAGGTGTAGGTGTGTCCGGTGGGGGTGGTGGTTTCGACGGTGTTGTGGTCCGGGTCGTGGGGTTGATGATCGGCCGGGGGCAGGGCTATCCCCCGACGGGTGACTACGTTCCGCCGGGGCGCCGGGCCTCCACATGGCGCATTACCCGTATCAGCTCGAGGAAATGCTATTATCGAGCCTACGTACTATGTCCTATCAAGCGAACATGACGCGGGCAGATGGTGGCGGGTTGCATACCCGCAGTGCGCGTAGAGCATTAAGGAAGAGCCTCATGGCGAAGCAATTCAACCTCAGCGTCGACCGCTCCTCCCCCGTGCCGCTGTACCACCAAATAGTTCAGGGCATCGAGGCGGCCATCCACAGCGGGCAACTGGCTCCGGGAGGCAAACTGGACAACGAAATCGACTTGGCGGCGCAGCTCAATTTATCCCGGCCAACTATGCGCAAGGCAATGGACGAGCTGGTCCGCTCCGGCCTGCTGGTCCGCAAACGTGGCGTCGGAACCCAGGTCGTCGCCAGCCAGGTCCGCCGCCCGCTGGAGCTGTCCAGCCTTTTCGATGACCTGAGAAGCCGCGGCAGCACGCCAACCACGGATGTCCTCAGCTTCGCCCACATCACTGCGGACAGTCCCACCCAGGAGGCGCTCCAACTTCCCGACGGAGCCAGCGTCTACCATTTCACACGCCTGCGAAAGGTAGACGGAAAGCCGCTGGCCCTGATGGAGAACTGGGTCCGCGACGACATAACGACCATCGACGAACCCCGGCTTCGCGAACAGGGCCTTTACGAGATCCTCCGCCGAGGCGGTGTGAATTTTCGCCTGGCAACACAGCGCGTCGGTGCGATGGTCGCCGACGACTACCAAGCGCCGCTGCTCGAAACGCCGGTCGGATCCGCCCTGGTCACCATGGAGCGCACCGCGACGGATGATACTGGCCGTAGCGTCGAAACGGGCCACCACGTTTATCGGGCAGACTCGTACAGTTTCGAAATGACGTTGGTGCAGCGCTAAGCCAGTTTCGGCGCTGACTGGTGGCTTTCCACCCCCTGCTGAGGGTCCCCAACAGCCTAATCTTGTTATTTGTCTGGACAATAGGACCTAAATTTCGCTAGGTTCGAAAAGTGGCCCCTGACACAGCGGCCGGCCGCACGCGCGGACCTGCAGGCGAGCCCCCGTCCACCGACAGGCCGGCGCCGGAATTGATCCCGCGCCGGACTCCGGCGCCACCGCCGCAAAGTGTCTGACGTCCGCCTCTTTCCCGTCATTCATCATTGTGGCTTCTTTGTGCTGACAATAAGATGAATGAAAGGCCGCCTACGACAACCGAAGGAGCACCTCTCATGACTAAGTGGGTATACCCCCTGGGCTCGGCCCGTGACGGCGATTGGGACATCTCTCTGGGCAGCAGCGGTTCCACCGCAAACATTGAGGGCTGGGCGCACACCGGGCTGAACGTGGCGACGCTGGAACCCGGCGCCCCCGTGACCATGCCGGCTGTCGGCGAGGAACGGATTGTGGTGCCACTCAACGGAGCCTTCACCGTCACCGTGGACGGCATCGGCTACCCGCTGGCCGGCCGTGCCAGCGTGTTCACCGGCCCGTCGGACGTCCTCTACTCCGGCATCGGGAAGGCCCTGACAATCAGCTCGGCCGACGGCGGTCGCGTGGCCGTCGTCACCGCCCCTGCCCGCCGTTCCTACCCCACCCGTCTGGTCACCGCCGCGGAAATTCCGGTGGAGCTCCGCGGGGCCGGCAACTGCTCGCGCCAGGTCCACAACTTTGGTACCCCGGCCGCGCTCGAAGCCGACCGCTTCATCGTGTGCGAGGTCCTGACCCCGGCCGGCAATTGGTCCTCCTACCCTCCGCACAAACATGATGAGGAGAAGGACGGCGAGACCGCACTTGAGGAAATCTACTACTTCGAAACACAGGTCGCCGCCGGCTCCCCGGCACCCGCGGACGCAGATGCCATCGGCTACCAGCGCGTCTATGCCTCCGACGACCGCCCCATCGATGTGAACGCCGAGGTCCGAACCGGAGACACCATTCTGGTGCCCTACGGCTGGCACGGGCCGGCCATGGCGGCACCCGGCTACGACCTCTACTATCTGAACGTGATGGCCGGCCCGGGCCCGGTGCGCGAATGGCTGATCAGCGATGACCCGCACCATGGCTGGATCCGGCAGACCTGGGACCGCGCGGAGATCGATCCGCGGCTGCCGTTCGGCGGCTGAGCCGGTCGAAACCCGCTGGTCCCGATAGCTCGACCAGCGGCGCAGGACGACGGCGGCGGCGCAGGACGACGGCGGCGCAGGACGACGGCGGCGCAGGACGACGGCGGCGGCGCAGGACGACGGCGGCGCAGGACGACGGCGGCGGTGCAGGTATCGCCGTTGTCCGTAGTTGGGTCCTTGCTGGCTACAGGCCGAGCAGGAAGTCCCGGGACTCGCGGATGCTGCGCAGCGGACCCTGGCCCTCCGGCGCCGCGGTCAGGATCACATCCTGCTCCATGACGTACCAGCCGGCGTAATCTACCGCCTGCAGCCCGGCGACGAGCTCCGCGATCCCGCAGTCACCCTGGCCCAGCGGCACGAACATGCCCGCCTTCACGCCGTCGGTGAAGCCCAGCTCGCCGCGGCCTACCCGGCCGGCAAGGTCCGCCTTGACGTCCTTCAGGTGCGCATGACCCACCCGCGCGGCAAAGCGGCGGACGAGATCCAACGGGTTCGTCCCGCCGATCAGCAGGTGCCCGGTGTCGAGGCAGATGTTGGCGGCTGTGCTGTTGAGCAGCTGGTCGACGGCGGCTGCAGATTCCACCATGGTGCCGACATGCGGGTGCAGCACCGCAGTGATGCCGCGGTCAGCGGCACGGCGGACCGCTTCGTCCAGATTGCGGCCGAAGGTTTTCCACTGCTGCGCGGTCATCTCCTGCTTCTCGTCATAGGAGGCGGCACCACTGTCCGCGGAGAGAACCAGGACCGTGGCCCCGGCGGCCTCAAAGGCGGCAAGCTCACGCTCGATCGCCGGCAGGGGGTCGTTGCCGTCCTGATGCAGCACCGACGGGAAAAATCCGCCGATCGCGGTGAGTCCGTAGCGCCGGAGCATTTCGGCACGTGGCTTCGGCTCGACAGGGAGGAATCCCGTGGGTCCAAACTCGGTGGCACTGATGCCCAGGTCCTTCATGTCCTGCAGGACACGTTCCGGAGGGAGCTGGCATCCCCAGTTTTCCGCCTCGCAGACGCCCCAGGAGATGGGTGCCGCAGCGAGCTGGCCGGCAAGCGCAGAAGTCATGGTCTGTCCCGTCCGGTTCTAGAGTGCGACCCGGACCGGGACGCCGGTCTCAAGGGATTCCTGGGCCGCGTCGGCCACCTTGGAGGCGGCCACGGCATCTCGCGGCGTGCAGGGGTTCGGGCGCAGGCCGAGGATGAGTTCAACGAACGCCGCCAGCTCGGACACGTAGGCGGCCGCGAAGCGTTCGGCAAAGGTAAGGTATGGGGAACCGGCGGGGAAGGCGATGCCGGCCTCGGCGGACTTCAAAGCCGTCTTCTCATCGAGGCCGACCACCAGCGAGCCCTTGGACCCCTGGATCTCCAGCCGGACATCGTGGCCGGCGCCGTTGTAGCGGGTGGCCGCGACTGTCGCGAGGGTGCCGTCGTCGAATGTGACAACCGCGAGCGCCGTGTCCACGTCGCCGACTTCACCGATGGCCGGATCGCCGTTGTTGGAACCCCTGGCGTAGACCTCCACAATTTCCCGGCCGGTCAGCCAGCGCAGGATGTCGAAGTCGTGAACGGAGCAGTCGCGGAACAGGCCGCCGGACGTGGCCAGGAATTCCACCGGCGGCGGAGTCATGTCCCCGGTAATGGCCCGCAGCGAATGGATCCAGCCCAGCTCGCCGGCGTCGAAGGCACGCTTGGCTTCCAGGTAGCCGGCGTCAAAGCGGCGCTGGTGGCCGATCTGGACGGTGCCGCCCTTTTCGCTGATGTAATCGAGCACCGGCAGCGACTCTGCCACGTTCACCCCCACGGGCTTCTCGCAGAAGACCGGGATTCCGGCGTCGACACCGGCCTTGATCAGGTCCGGGTGGGTGCCGGTGCCGGTGGCGATGATCAGGCCGTCCACGCCGGCGTCAATGAGCTCGTCCACGGAGGGCAGGAATTTCGCCCCAAGTCCGGCGGCCACGCTGCGGGCGTGCTCCTGGGCCACGTCGGTCAGCTTTAGCTTGACGTTGATCCCATGGGGATGCATCACGTCGTTGAGGGCGGCAACGTTGTTGGCGTGCATGACGCCGATGCGCCCAACTCCGACGAGGCCGAGAGTTACGTCTTTCATCGTGTTCCTTTACAAAGTTGCGGGCCATGAAGTCGGCCTCACCGATCTGGTTTCGGCGCAGGCTGGTTTTGCGTGACAGGCTAGGGTCCCGCCAGGGTGAATGCCGCCCGGAAGGCCGCCAGAGCCACGTGGCTGTCGCCCTTGGGCCCAGGCCTCCACGCCGACCGTCCCGGTGTACCCGGCCTCCGTCAGCGCTCTGGCGACGGCGGCATAGTTGATTTCACCGGGCCCGGGCTCACAGCGGCCCGGAACATCCGCCACCTGGATTTCGCCGATCAACGGCAGGCACGAGCGCGCCAGCTCGATCAGATTCCCCTCCCCCAGCTGCGCGTGGTAAAGGTCCAGCATCATCTTGACGCTCGGGTGCCCGGCCGCCTCGACCAGCGTGCGCGTGTCCTTGGCCCTGGCCAGCGGGATCCCGGGATGGTCCAGGACGGTGTTGAGGTTCTCCAAGCAGAACGTAATGCCGTGGCGGGCGCCGAGTTCCCCCAGCCGCTCGAGCGTCCGGGCGCCGGTGACCCAAATGGCTTCGCTGGCGCGGTGGACTGGACGCGCGGGCCGGCCGTCCACGAGTTCGGCCGAGGCCACATAGGCAAGACCCACGTTCCTCGAGTTCAGCCCGCGGATGACGCCGATCGCGGCCAGGCCCTCCTCAACGAAGGCGTCCGGATGCGGGTCGATCAGCAGGTCGAGGCCTTCACGCTCCATGATGGGCAGCAGCACCTCCATGGAGCGGTAGAACGCCCCTCGGATTCCTCGGCCTTTTTCGCAATTTTAATTCGCTTATCGCTCCAATTCTAGTTGTAGATGGCCGGCTTCGGCCTGAGGGAAACGGCGACCTTGTCGCCGTTCTTCTGCGCTTCGACGCCGGCTTCGCAGCAGGCAGCCGTGGCGTAGCCATCCCAGGCTGATGGCCCCCCAATCTCGCCACGCAGTGCGGCGTCCACCCAGGCCTGGACCTCGACATCGTAGGCGGCACCAAAACGCTCCTCGAAGCCGGGGGTGATCGTGCCGCCCCAGCGTCCCTGGGTGCGGACGTACAGGCCCGCGTCGTTGCCAATGCTGACAATGCCGTCCTCGAAGGAGGCCTGCGTGGCCACTTGGTAACCGAATTTGGCGTTGACGTAGATTTCCACGTCGGCCAGCACGCCGGATTCCGTTTCGATGAGCACATGCTGGGGATCGTGCTGACCGGACGGGGCGTTGGAGGTGGCCCTGCCCAGGCGGACCTGCACGGAGGTGATTTCCTCGCCGGTGAAGAAACGTATTGCGTCGAACTCGTGGACCACCGAGTCGTTGATCAGCATCTCGTTGGTGAAGCCCGCCGGAGTGGCGGGATTGCGGTGCTGGTGGTGGAGCATCAGCAGCTCGCCCAGTTCGTGGGTGTGGATGATGCCACCCAGGGCGGCATACTCGGCGTCAAAGCGGCGCATGAACCCCACCTGGATGCGCTTGCGGCCCAGCTTCGCCTCCGCCTGGACAACCTGCCAGGAGCTCTCTGCGTCGGGGGTCAGCGGCTTTTCGCAGAGGATCGGGATGTCCTTCGCCAGCGCCTTGAACAGGATCTCCTGGTGCAGGAATCCGGGGGTGGCGATCAGGACGGCGTTGACGTCGCCATAGTTCAGAGCCTCCTCGGCGCTGGCCAGGGCGACGGCACCGGGAATGTCCTTGATGGCGGCCTGGGCACGGGGCAGGTCCACATCGACGACGGCGGCCACCTCGGCCCCGGTGATGCGGTGCTGCAGGCGGGCGATGTGGTCTGCGCCCATGCGTCCTGCCCCAATGACGGCTACGCGGAGTGTTTCAGTCATGACATTTTCCTTCCATGTGAGTAGGTGCTGTGCCGCGCCGTGCGGTGCCGCCGGCGGTAAAATCAGTTGACAGTGGTGCGGCTGCCACAGCTGAGCAGGTAGTCGCGGGTGCGCTTGGCAATTGGCATCGGAACATCAAACGCCACCGGGTACATGTCCTGCTCCACAATGCCAAAGATCGGCTTGTCGAGCGCCTCAACGGCGTCGATCACGGCGCGCAAGTCCGGCAGACCGCCGGGCGGTTCGCTCATGACGCCGGCCAGATTGGCCGCCGCCCAGGTCATGTTGTCCGCATTGACCTTGGACAGGATCTCCGGGTTGATCTGCTTCAGGTGCAGGTAGCCGATGCGTTCCGGGTATTTGCGGATCAACTCCAGGCTGCTGGCCCGGCAGTATTCGGCGTGACCGGTGTCCAGGCACAGGTTCAGCAGTTCCGGATCCGTTTCGGCCAGCAGGTGCTCAATGTCACTCTGGGCCCCCACATGGGAGTCGGCATGGGAATGGAACTGCTGCTTCAGGCCGAAGTCCGTTAGCAGCACCTGGCCGAGTTTGTTGTGGCCGGCAAACAGGTCCCGCCAGGCAGCGTCCGAGAGCACGCCGCTTTCCACGGCCGCACCCGTGACGTCATCACGCCACATCGCGGGGATGACGACGATGTTCCCGCCACCCATGGCGGCGGTCAGTTCCGCCACCCTGCGGGCGGGCTCCCACGCGGTTTCCCACTGGTCGGCGCCGCGGTGGAACGCGGTGAAGGCGGTGCCGGCAGTGACCTGAAGACCCCGGGCCTTGAGCTCTTCGGCCAGACGCACCGGATCGCTGGGCAGGTACCCATACGGGCCCAGCTCGATCCATTTGTAGCCGGATTCGACCACTTCATCGAGGAACCGCTCCCACGGGATCTGTTTCGGATCGTCCGCAAACCAGACGCCCCACGAGTCCGGCGCGGTGCCGATGATCAATTTGTTTACTCGCTCGCTCATGAGGAGATCAGATCCTTCGCGTTGCTCCCAACTAGGTAGCAGACAATGCACTTCTGAGCCCTTTTGAGTGCGTTATCTGCTACCTAGTTGGGAGGGGGTCAGTTGGACGGGAAGTTGTAGGATGCGCCGGACTCGTGGGACGGCTCGGGCCAGCGGGAGGTGACAACCTTGCCCCGGGTGTAGAACGCAACACCCTCTTCACCGTAGATGTGCTTGTCACCGAACAGCGAGTTCTTCCAGCCACCGAACGAGTGGTACGCCACGGGGACGGGGACCGGGACGTTGATGCCGATCATGCCCACGTGCACGCCGCGTTGAAACTTCCGCGCGTTCGATCCCGAGGACGTGAAGATGGCGGTGCCGTTTCCGTACGGGTTGGCGTTGATCAGCGCTATGCCTTCCTCGACGGTGTCCACCCGCATGACGGCCAAAACCGGGCCAAAGATCTCCTCGGTGTAGGCCGTCATGTCGCTGGCTACGCCGTCGAGGAGCGTCGGGCCGACCCAGAAGCCCTCTTCCTTGCCCGGCACCGTGAACCCGCGGCCATCGACAACCAGCGTAGCCCCGGCGTCGGCTGCCTCGCCGACAATCTTCACCAGGCGCGCCTTGGACGCAGCAGTAATGAGCGGACCCATGTCGGCGTCGGGATCTGTGCCCTCGGCCACCTTGATGGCCTCGGCGCGTTCCCGGACCTTGCCGATCAGCGCATCAGCGGCATCGCCCACGGCCACGGCCACGGAGATCGCCATGCAGCGCTCGCCGGCGGAACCGTACGCCGCGGCCGACAGGTGGTCCGCGGCGTTGTCAAGGTCGGCGTCGGGCAGGATGATCGCGTGGTTCTTCGCCCCGCCCAGGGCCTGCACGCGCTTGCCGTGCGCCGTAGCAGTCTCGTGCACATACTTGGCGATCGGGGTGGAGCCCACAAAGGAAATGGCATCCACATCCGGGTGCGTCAGCAACCCGTCAACGGTCTCCTTGCCGCCGTGCAGGACCTGGAATACTCCGTTCGGCAGGCCGGCTTCCGTCCACAGCTTCGCCAGCAGCATGCTGGCGGACGGGTCGCGCTCGGAGGGCTTGAGGATGAAGGCATTACCGGTGGCAATGGCGATCGGGCACATCCACAACGGCACCATCACGGGGAAGTTAAAGGGCGTGATGCCCGCAACCACGCCCACCGGCTGACGGAAGGAAAAGACGTCAATGCCGGTGGAGGCCTGGTCCGAGTAGGCACCCTTGAGCAGCTGGTTGATGCCGCACGCAAATTCAATGACCTCCAGTCCGCGTCCAATCTCGCCCCTCGCGTCGGAAAGCACCTTGCCATGCTCGGCCGTGACCAGCTCGGCGAGCTCATCGACGTGGGCGGCAACGATTTCACGGAACCTGAACAAAACGGTGGTGCGCTTGGCCAGTGAGTAGTCCCCCCACACTTCCCCCGCCGCCTTGGCGATGCCCACGGCGCTGTCAAGGTCGGCCTTATTGGCCAGCCGCAGCTCGGCGGAGACGGCACCCGTGGCGGGGTTGTAGACGGGCTGGGTGCGGTCGCCGCTGCCGGCGGACTCGACACCGTTGATGAAGTGGTTGATCGTGTTTGTCATGAGGGAACATCCTTGTTTCAGCCGAGCAGCGTGCGCTGGCGGTTCTTGTGGTCGGTGTAGGTGATGAACGCTCGTTGGGTTGATTCCAGCGTCGAAGTCTGCGCGACGGGCACGTCCCACCACGATTCGGAGCTGGGTGCGTCCAGGAGTGGGTCGGATTCGACATACACCAGGACCGGGCCGCCGTCTTCCGGTGCTGCCTTGGCCTGCGCGACGGCCGCCTCGAGGTCGTCGATGACGTGTTCACCCTGGGCCACCCTGATGACCTTTACGCCCAGGCTTTCGGCGTTGAGGGCCAGGTCGACCGGCAGTGTTTCGCCGTCGTCGAACGTGTGGTGTTCCGCATCCAGCGTCCGGTACTGGGTGCCGAAGCGCTGCGAGCCAAGCTGTTCGGACAGGGCTCCGATGGATGCGTACCCGTGGTTTTGGATCAGCACCACAATCAGCTTGATTCTTTCCGCCACCGCGCTAACCAGTTCGGTGTGCATCATCAGGTAGGAGCCGTCCCCCACCATGACGACAACGTCGCGCCGGGGACCGCCGTTGGCCGCCTCCGCCAGTGTGGCCCGCTTGACCCCCAGCCCGCCCGGAATCTCGTAGCCCATGCAGGAGTACGCATATTCCACGTGATAGCCGAAGGAGTCCCGGACCCGCCACATCTTGTGCAGGTCACCGGGCAGTGACCCGGCGGCGCAGATGACCACGTCCTGGGCCTCCATGGCCCGGTTCGTGGCGCCAATGATCTCATTTTGCGACGGTAGCGCCGTGTTCCGGGTGTCGAACGCTTCGTCCACAATGGCATCCCAGCGCTTCTTCTGCTCCGCAACCCGTGCTTCCAGGTCGCCGCCCACGCGGTAACTGCCCAAGGCCTGGTTCAGTTTCACCAGCGTCTTGCGTGCGTCCGCGACGATCGGCAGCGATGTGCCGTGCTTATACGCGTCCAGCGGGGCGACATTGATGTTGATGAAGCGCACGTCAGGGTTCTGGAAGGCGGTACGGGACGCCGTCGTGAAGTCTTCATAGCGCGTGCCGATGCCAATGATCAGGTCGGCGTCGGCAGCGATGGCGTTCGCCGCCGTCGTTCCTGTTGACCCGATGGCGCCCAGGGAGCGGGGGTGGTTCCAGGGCAGCACGCCGACGCCGGCCTGCGTGTTGCCGACCGGTATTCCGGTGGCGTCCGCGAACCTGGCCAGCTCACCTTCGGCGTAGGCATACAGCACGCCGCCGCCCGCGATGATGAGCGGGTTCCTGGCGGCACGGATCGCCTCGGCGGCGCGGCGGATGTCGTCGTCCTCCGGCTCGGGACGGCGGATGCGCCACTCACGCTCGGCGAGGAACTCCGCCGGCACCTCGAACGCCTCGGCCTGGACATCCTGCGGCAGCGAGATCGTCACGGCCCCGGTGTCGGCCGGGTCCGTGAGCACGCGCAGCCCACCGAACATGGCGGAGAAGAGCTGCTCCGGACGGGACACCCGGTCAAAGAAACGGGACAGCGGGCGGAACGCGTCGTTGACGGTGACATCGTTGGCGTCCGGGCGTTCCAACTGCTGGAGCACCGGATCCGCGGTTCGGGTGGCAAACGTGTCGCTGGGCAGCAGCAGCACCGGCAGCCGGTTCGTGGTGGCCAAGGCTGCACCGGTGAGCAGGTTGGTTGAGCCAGGCCCGATGGAGGTGCTCACGGCGAAGGTGGCGCGGCGGCGGGTGTGCCGGGCATAGCCCACGGACTGGTGCACCTGGGCTTGTTCGTTCCGGCCCTGGTAGTACGGCATCAGTTCGGGGTCACTTTGCTGGTATTGCCTAAGCGCCTGGCCCACTCCGGCCACGTTCCCATGGCCGAAGATGCCGAACGTACCAGGGATCAGCCGGCCGCGGTATTCCTCGGTGCCGATGCGGTCCACGGTGTACTGGTTGGCCAGGAATTCCACCACGGCCTGCGCCACGGTCATTGTGCGGGTCGGCGTTGTGGGTGTCGGCATCGTTTACTCCTGCATGCTCACGGATGTGCGGTTCAACAGCGACGCGGCGGCGGCAACGGCCCCGGCAACATCGCCGCCCTGAGGATACAGCAGCGTGCGTCCCACCGTCAGGCCCTGGACGCCCGGCAAGGCCAGCGCGGCCCGCCAGCTGGCGAAAACCTCGTCCTCGGAGCCGGACGGGTCCCCGCCCAGCAGCACGGTCGGCATGGTGGTTGCGGCCAGCACGCGTTCCATATCTGCCACGACGGGCAGTTTCATCCAGGTGTATGCGCTGGTGGAGCCCAGCCCGGAGGCGATGGCGACCGACTTGATCACGGCATCGGTGGACAGGTCGTTGCGGACCTTGCCGTTCTTGCGCACGGACAGGAACGGCTCCACCATGGCGATCAGCTTCTGCGCGGCCAGCGAATCAATGGCGCGGGCGGTGGCCTCCAGCGTCACCACCGAGTCCGGGTCGTCCAGGCAGATGCGGGTGAGCATCTTGCCTCCGTCGGCGCCCAGCGCCTTCAGCGCCGCCGCGGTGTGCCCGGTGAAACGGTCGTTAAACTCGTTGACCAGACCGGCCAGGCCACCGCGGTTCATGGAGCCAAAAACCAGTTTCCCCTCAAGGGCACCCAGGAGCAGCAGGTCATCCATAATGTCCGGGGACGCCAGGATGCCGTCTACGGCCGGGTTGGCCAGGGCAATCTGCAGGCGGTCCAGCAGCTCCCGCCGATCCGCCATGGCGGTCTTGCTGCCGCGGACGGACAGGGCGCCGCGGGCCGGGTGGTCGGCGGCAACAATGAAGCTCTGCACGCCGGCCTTGAGCCCGGGGTGACGACGGCGCCCCGCGGCCGCGCGGGCAATGGCGTCCGGGTCTTCCAGCCGCATGGTCGTCAGGTGGGCGTAGCGGCGAGGGTCCTTGGCGACGCCGACGGATACTGCAGTTGTGCTCATTTCGTGGCACCTTCCGGAACGAGCCGGCCGCGCTCGGCCAGCAGCGAAATAACTTCCTCCGGCGTGGGCATGGCGTCCGCGCAGGAGAGCCGGGACGCCACGATGGCACCGGAGGCATTGGCGTAATCCAGCACCTGGGCCAACGGCCAGCCCGACAGCAGACCGTGCACGAAGGCGCCACCAAAGGAATCGCCGGCCCCCAGGCCGTTCACCGTTTCCACGGGAACGGGTGCGGACACGACCCGCTCGGTGGCGGTCTTCGCCATCACCCCATCCGGACCCAGCTTGACGACGGCGATCCCAACCCCCGCTGCCAGCAGGCGGTCCGCCTGCTCATCAGGCGTGCCTTCCCCCACGGCGACGGCACATTCCTTGTCATTGCCGATGGCCACGGTCACCTGGGGCAGGATCCTGGCAATCTGTTCGCGGGCCTCCTGTTCGGAGGCCCAGAACATGGGCCGGTAGTCGAGGTCGAGGATGGTGAATTGTCCTTCGCTTAAGCCGGTGCGGGGGCGTGCCTGGTGGGCGGCGATATGGGCGCTCCGGCTGGGTTCCTGGCTGAGGCCCGTCACCGTGGACCAGAAGACGCGGGCTCCCCTGATCGCTGCGATGTCCAGCTCATGGGCCTTGATCTGCCAGTCGGGGGCGCTGGGAAGACGGCCGTAGAAGTACAGTGGGAAGTCATCCGGCGGTTTGATGGCGCAGAACGTAACCGGCGTGAGCAGGTCGGGCACCGAGGAGACGAACTGGTCGTCCACCTTGAACTTGCGCAGTTCACGATGCAGATAAGCACCGAAAGGATCGTCGCCGGTGCGGGTGATGACGGCGGCCCTGCGGCCGTGGCGTGCCGCGGCCACGGCAACATTGGACGGCGAGCCGCCCAGGTATTTGCCGAACGAGGTGACGTCTTCGAGGTCCGCCCCGATGTCATTCGGGTAGATGTCTACGCTGATGCGGCCGATGGTAAGCAATTCATGGGTCACGGGAATCGATGAACCTTTCACTGAAGAACGTTGCCTCAAACGAGTGGTCAGGATGCTGCGCGTCCTTGTGATTGGGAGCACAAGAACCACTTTGCATCAGATTTTATGTCCTGTCAAAAGTTTGTTCTGACGTATGTACAAGCTGCGGGCTGGCAGGCGGCGCGGCAGGACGATGGAAGGACGGCGAAAAACGGGCGATCAGCCGTCAGCGGGCCGTGGCACGTCAAGCTCTCCGGTCATGTACCGCGCCCGGCCATAACCGAAGGACCAGTCCTCCGCAGTGTTTTCCACATAGCCCAAGAACACGTCCTGCCCACCGATACCCAGCGCGGACAGCCGCGTGGAGATGGCGGCAAACAGGGACTGCTTCGCTGTCCGTGAGCGCCCGATTGGGTAAAGGTCTGGATCATCACCACGCCGGTGGTGCGCTCAAATCCCAGACCTGCATCCTGGGCCACAATTTCTCCGGCCGCATGTTCGGTCAGAATATGAAAATAATTCCGTTCGGGAATGCCGCATTCGCCCAGCATGGCGTCCTGGAGGGCGCGGCTCAAGGCTGACAGTTCTTCGGGGACTGCGGCCCTCATTTTCATCGATGCGAACCACCGGCATGTTCAGTTGCCTTGATAATTTGTTCTGACATATTATCAAAGTGTGGACGTCGCCCTGGGCATCCTCATAATTTAGTAGAGACTTGTTTCTGCGCCCACGGCTCAGGTCCACGGTAGAAATCCCGGTGCGGGTCACTCCGGCTTAAGACACTGATGGGCGGTTTCGGACGGCGTCTTGCCGACCTTCACACCGGCGGCTTCGAGAGCTTCCTTCTTGGCCTGCGCGGTACCTGCCGAGCCGGAGACGATGGCCCCGGCGTGGCCCATGGTCTTGCCTTCCGGAGCCGTGAAGCCGGCGACATAGCCGACGACGGGCTTGGTCACGTTGGCCTTGATGAACTCGGCGGCGCGCTCCTCGGCGTCGCCACCGATTTCGCCGATCATCACGATGGCCTTGGTCTCCGGGTCGGCCTCGAACGCGGCCAGGGCATCGATGTGGGTGGTGCCGATGACCGGGTCACCGCCGATGCCGATCGCGGTGGAGAAGCCCAGGTCACGCAGTTCGTACATCATCTGGTAGGTCAGGGTTCCGGACTTGGAGACCAGGCCGATCGGGCCCTTGCCCGTGATGTTGTTCGGGGTGATGCCCACCAGTGCCTCCCCCGGGGTAATGATGCCGGGGCAGTTCGGACCGATGATGCGGGTGACCTGCTTACCATCGGCGTCAACCTTGGTCTGCGCCAGCGCCCAGAACTCCGCGGAGTCCTGGACCGGAACGCCCTCGGTGATGACGACGACGAGGCCGATGCCGGCTTCAATGGCTTCCACAACGGCGTCCTTGGTGAACGCCGGCGGGACGAAGACAATCGAAACGTCTGCGGCCGTCTTCTCGATCGCTTCCGCGACGGACCCGAAGACGGGAAGTTCAACGTCGCCGTGGACGACGGCGGTTCCGGCCTTGCGCGCGTTGACGCCACCGACGACCTGGGTGCCGGCCTTGAGCATCAGGGCGGTGTGCTTGGTCCCTTCGCCGCCGGTGATCCCCTGCACGATGACCTTGGAATCTTTGTTCAGGTAAATAGACATGGTTACTCTTCCTGGCTCTCGGTCAGCGGGCGTTGGCGAGTTCGGCGGCCTTGTCGGCGCCCTCGTCCATGGTTGCGGCCAGGGTCACCAGTGGATGATTGGCGTCGGCCAGGATGCGCCGGCCTTCTTCAACGTTGTTTCCGTCCAGGCGGACCACCAGCGGCTTATTGGCGCTGGCGCCAAGCTCTGCCAGTGCACCGACGATGCCCTTGGCCACGGCGTCGCAGGCGGTGATGCCGCCGAAGACGTTCACGAAAACGCTCTTGACCTGCGGGTCATTAAGGATGACGTCCAGGCCGGCGGCCATGACCTCAGCGGAAGCTCCGCCGCCGATGTCCAGGAAGTTCGCGGGCTTGACGTTGCCGTGGTTTTCGCCTGCGTAGGCAACAACATCCAGGGTGGACATGACCAGGCCTGCACCGTTGCCGATAACGCCCACCTCGCCGTCGAGCTTGACGTAGTTCAGGCCTGCAGCCTTCGCCTTGGCTTCGAGCGGATCAGCAGCGGCGGCGTCCTCAAGAGTCGCGTGCTTCGGGTGGCGGAAATCGGCGTTCTCATCGAGGGAGACCTTGCCATCCAGCGCCACGATGTCGCCGGCGCCGGTCCGCACCAGCGGGTTGACCTCCACCAGGGTGGCATCTTCGGACTTGAAGACGTCCCACAGCTTGATGATCGCCGCGGCAACGCTTTCGCGCAGCTCGGGGGCGAATCCGGCGGTCTCAACGATCTCGTTGGCCTTGGCCTGGTCGATGCCGACGGCCGGATCCACAGCCACCTTGGCCAGCGCATCGGGACGCTCAACGGCGAGCTCTTCGATCTCCATCCCGCCCTCCACCGAGCACATGGCAAGGTAGTTGCGGTTGGCCCGGTCCAGCAGGACGGAGAAGTAGTATTCCTCGGCAATGTCCGCGCCCTGGGCGATCATGACGGTATTGACGGTGTGGCCTTTGATGTCCATACCCAGGATGTCCGTTGCGTAAGCGAACGCCTCATCGGCGGTCTTCGCCACCTTGACGCCGCCGGCCTTTCCGCGGCCGCCGACCTTTACCTGGGCCTTGACGACGGTGACGCCGCCGATCTTCTCGGCTGCTGCCTTTGCCTCTTCCGGGGTGTGCGCCACGATGCCGGCGAGCACGGGTACACCGTGCGCCTCAAACATATCGCGCGCCTGATATTCAAACAGGTCCACAGGTTGCGTCCTTCTACTTCGAAGTAGTGTTCATTTCAATCTTGCGACTGCGGAGCGCGGGTTCTGATTTTCCACCAAGGGAAAACAGGCCTGCTACCCCACTGGAACTGTAGCCCAGGGGCAGAGTCCGCCACTTACAGAGTACCCATTTAGTGCCCAAGCACACATTTCCCGCCGGGCCGATCAACTGCGCTTCCAGCCGGTATTTGGTACCGCGTCTACTGAACCTTGGTCAGCGGCGCGTAACGCAGCAGCAGGCGCTTCTCACCGACGTCGAACGCCACCTTGGCCACGGTCTTGTCCCCCGAACCTTCCACCGACAGGACCGTCCCGTTGCCGAAGCTCGTGTGGTTGACCTTGTCCCCCACGGAGACGGAGACCACTTCCTTTTGCGGCTGCACCCTGCCAGCGGCGCTGCGCGCGGAGATACTCGGCGGCAGCAGCCCGGAATCCCGGCCGCCCGCGATGCTGCCGGCACCCCAGAAGGATCCACCGTAGCGGTTTCCTCCGAAGCCATCCGAGGAGCCACCCGCGGACAGACTCCTGACATTGCCCTCGCGTTTCCAATCGATCAGTTCTGCCGGGACTTCTCCGATGAACTGGCTCGCCGGGTTGTACTGGCTCTGCCCCCAGAGACTGCGGACCTCGGCCCGGGTCAGGTATAGACGTTTGCGCGCCCGCGTCAGGCCGACGTAGGCCAACCGCCGTTCCTCGGCCAGCTCGCCGGGGTCCGCGGCGGAACGCGAATGCGGGAAAATCCCATGTTCCATCCCGGTCAGGAACACCACGGGGAATTCCAGCCCCTTGGCGGTATGCAGGGTCATCAGCGTGACCACGCCCAGGCGCTTGGCCTCCGCCACGGCAGCGGCCGCCTCCGCCGCGGATCCCCCCGGAGCGTCCGGGATCTGGTCGGCATCCGCGACCAGCGAGACCTGCTCCAGGAATTCACCCAGCGTTCCCTCCGGATGGTCCCGCTCATATTCGCGCACAACGGCGACCAGCTCGGCCAGGTTTTCCACCCGGGACTCGTCCTGCGGGTCGGTGCTGGCACGCAGCCCCGCCAGGTAGCCCGTCTGCTCCAGCACTGCCTCCAGCGCCGCCGACGCGCCGGAACCAGAAGCAACCACGGCCAGATCGTCCATCATCTTCACAAATCCCGCCACCGCGTTCACGCTTCTGGTCGCCATCGCGGGCGCTTCCTCGGCGCGGCGCAGGGCCGCCATGAAGGAGGTCCGGTCCCGTTGGGCCAGGGCGGCAACGGCCCCTTCCGCCCGGTCCCCGATGCCGCGCTTGGGCTCGTTCACAATCCGGCGCAGGTTAATATCATCGTCCGGATTGACCAGCACGCGCAGGTAGGCCAGCGCGTCCTTGATTTCCTTGCGTTCGTAAAACCGGGTGCCGCCCACCACCTTGTAGGGCAGCCCCACCCGCATCAGGATTTCCTCTATGGACCGGGACTGGGCGTTGGTGCGGTAAAAGATGGCCACGTCGCCGGGTCGCAGCTCCGATTCGTCCTGCAGCCGGTCAATCTCTTCGGCGATGAAGCGCGCTTCTTCGTGCTCGTTCTCCGCGACGTAGCCGATGATCTTCTCGCCGTCGCCCTCCGCGGTCCAGAGCCGTTTGTCCGGCCGGTTCGGGTTCCGCGAAATCACCGCGTTGGCGGCACTGAGAATGGTCTGGGTGGAACGGTAGTTCTGCTCCAGTTTGATGGTCTGCGCGTCCGGATAGTCCTTGGCGAATTCCACAATGTTGCGGATATCGGCGCCACGGAAGGCGTAAATCGACTGATCCGAATCCCCGACCACTGTCAGTTCAGCCGGGGCCGGGGCAAGGACGCCGTCGTCGAAGGGCATGGTCAGCTCCCGGACCAGGGCATACTGTGCGTGGTTGGTGTCCTGGTACTCGTCGACCAGCACATGCCGGAAGCGGCGGCGGTAGTAGTCCGCGACGCCGGGAAAGGCGCGGAAGATGTACACGGTCTGCGCAATCAGATCGTCAAAGTCCATGGCGTTGGCCTGCCGCAGGCGCTGGGTGTAGCCGTTGTAGACCTCCGCGACCGCCCGCTCAAACGGATCGTTGTGATTGGCCTCGGTCGAGTACTCATCGTCATCGATGAGCTCGTTTTTGAGTGCCGAAATCTTGTGCTGGATCGCCTTCGGCACAACCCGCTTCGGGTCGAGGCCCAGTCCCTTGGCCACCAGCGTGATCAGCCGCAGGGAATCCGCCGAATCGTAAATCGAGAAGTTGGAGTTCAGCCCGACGTTGCCGGCCTCGCGGCGCAGAATACGGACGCAGGACGAGTGGAAGGTGGAGATCCACATGCTCTTGGCCCGCTCACCAACCAGCGACCCGATCCGCTCGCGCATCTCGGCCGCGGCCTTATTGGTAAAGGTAATGGCCAGGATCTGGCCGGGATGAGCCCGGCCAGTGGCGATCAGATAGGCAATCCGGTGGCTGAGCACCCGGGTCTTGCCCGACCCCGCGCCGGCGACTATCAACAGCGGAGAACCGGCGTGCCGGACCGCCTGGTCCTGCTCGGGATTGAGCCCAACCAGAAGTTCCTCGGCGCTCGGAACCGCGGGAAGGGAGGTGGACGCGTGGCGCGTGGGGCGGGGGTCAAACAACATATCCATGGTGACCCCAAGTCTAGGCGCTGCCCCTGACAACGGCCGTCGACCAACGGTCGTAGGCCGTCAGATGGGCGCCGCTCCGTCAGCCCAATGCGACCGAACGCAGTGCAGCGGCCACTTCCCGGACCGCCGTCGTCCCTCCGGCAATGAACCAATTCAGGCCGTTCACCCTGACGACGGCGGTAGCGCCGCCGCCCGCCAGCACGATCGCCTTCCCCGGCAGCCAGTCCCACTCCGGGCAGCTGTGCTGGAACCAGCAGCCCAGCTGCCCGTCCGCGACGTGGCCCAGATCGCAGGACCCGGAGCCGAGCATCCGGATGGTGGCGGGCAGGACGGCGGCGGCATGCCAGGGCATCGCCGCCTGCGGCTGAACCAGCCAGGACGGATGAATGTACGTTCCCGCGCTCAGCCGGCCCAGTGCCGAGTTCGACGGCGGCGACGTCGGCCGGCCGTTCAAAGTCGCCGGGTGCTCCGCGCCGCCCAGCCAGAGTTTGTCCCCTTCCGGCTGGTAAATCGCTCCCAACAGAACGTCCGGATCCGGTCCGGTACCGTCGCTGCCCGTACCGCCACCGCTGTGCGTGCCGCCACCGCTGCCGCCGGGTTTGAGGGCGAGCGCCGAACACCAATAGGTGGAGCCGCTGAGAAAGTTGTAGGTCCCATCCACGGGGTCGATCACCCAGGTCCGGCCACTTACCCCCGCGTGGGCTGCGCCCTCCTCGCCCAGGATTCCGTCCTCTGGACGGCAGCGGCGCAGCTGCTCCACGATGAAATTCTCCGCCGCGCGGTCCGCGGCCGTGACGACGTCGGACACGGAGGTCTTCTGCTCCCCCAGCAGACCGCCCGAGCGCATACTGTGCGCCAGGTGCCCGGCGCGGCGGACCAGCGCCGCGGCCAGAGCCATATCCGACAGCGCGGGATCGATACCACTGGAAGCAGATTCGGACGTCATGTACTCAGCCTACCGAGCCAGGCACCCGGGACCACCGTGCCGCTGGTTCGCAGCGCCCCGGACGGTGCCGACGGTTCCCGCGGCGGCGGTGGATAATAACCCTATGGCCAAAACCCCCGCGCAGCGTGCTGCCAAGCACGGCACAAACGCAGCCCTTCCAACCCGGGCCGCCGGGGTCGTCAATCCGAGCACCTCCCGGCAACCGGCCAAGGCCGCGGGAAATGCCAGTCTCATTCTGATTGCCGGCACCGTTGCAAGCCTGTTTTTGTTCTGGTACTTCCACCTGCTCACGCTGGGTCAGATGATGCAGCTCTCCAGCGGTCACGCCATGCCGGATTCGCTGGCGGGCGGTTTCGATCCGTCCTATATTCAGCAGCTGCGCGGGTCGATGGGCGCCGATGCGCGCGGCCAGCTGCAGTACGTGCACAAAACCGCCGGGACGCTGTTCCCGCTGGTCTTCGGTTTCAGCGCGATGATCATGATTGCATTGAACGTGGCGCGCAAACCCGTCCGCTGGGCCCTGTGGGCGGCCCCGGTGCTCTTTGCAAGCGTGCAGTTGTGGGCAAATTTCGCCGTCGATGGCATGCTCTCGGCCGGAACGCTCGACGTCGGGCAGGTCGCCTTGGCCAGCTTCCTGGTGGTTGCGTCGTGGGTACTGCTGATCCTGTCCCTTCTGGCCTGTGTGGCGGCGTTGTTCATCGGCCGGCGCAGGAAAATGCAAAAACCGAAAGCGGCCGCCGGCGACATCACCCCCACCAACCTCTGAGAACGGGGCTTGCCCGCGAAAACGGTGCCGGCCAGCACCGTTTTCGCGGGCAAGCCCCGCCCTCGGGAGCGGCGGGGACCCATTTCGCGGGCAAGCCCCGCCCTCGGTGGAGCGATCCCGTTCAGCCATGGTGACAGCGACCGTAGTAATACAGCTAGACCGCCTGCCGCCCGGCTGTCTGCTTCCTGAGGACGGCCCGGGCCCGCCGGCACCCCAGACCCACCACCACTCCCACCGTGGAGAGCCCGATCGTGATGGGGTACGCCATCAGCCGCTCCACAGTCCCCCGTTCGATGCCCGGAACCAGCCCGAAGACGACGGTGGAGACCAATGACACCACGCCGCATAGGAGCAGAAACCCGCTGACGATCCGCCGCCGCCGCCAGCTCCACCACAGCGCTACGAGCGACAGACCGCCAGGGACGAAGTACGTGACCGCACCGGCGTAGTGCAGACCGAAAATTACATCCTCCGGAACCAGCCCAACCACGACGGTCCCGAGCCCCGACAATATGATGAGCACGCGGATCGCCACCGCCCAGCCCGGATGCTGGGGCGCGGGCGGCAGCCCAGGTTTACCGGCCACCCGGAACAGGACGGTACTGAGCAGCAGAGCGCCGACGATCATCGCCAGGCCCTGGGCAATAAACGACGCGTCCATCAGCAGATGCAACGGCGAACACACGTTTCGGCCGCTGTATGTTCCGCAATGCTCGGCCCCCAGGTCACTGATCACGTTGAAGCGGCGGCTGTATGGCTGCGGACCCGCCCACGCCGCGATGACCGTGGCTTCCGCCACAAAATACTGCAGGATACTGATTTTTGCCCAGGCACCGACAATGCTGCGGGTCCGGGCAAGCTGCGCCGTTGAAACCACGGCCAGAAGCCGGGCCGGGCTCGTCCCTGCTGAACTCATTCCTGGTTGCTCATTCCTGCCGCGCTCGATACTGCCGTGCTCATTCGTGCCGTTCTCATTCGTGCCCTGCTCATTCGTGCCCTGCTCATTCGTGCCGTGCTCATTCCTGGTGTGCCCATTCCTGGTGCCACACTTGGTGGGGACGTCGGAACGAAATTGGTTACAGGTTCACCCTAGCCGTGGCGGCAGACATGGCCCCGGAACCGGTAAGGTAGTTTTCGCACCGGTTTGCGGACGCGTTCCAAATGCCGGTGCGGGCGTGAGTAGCTCAGCAGGATAGAGCATCCCTCTCCTAAAGGGAAGGTCGCGGGTTCGAATCCCGCCTCGCGCACGTGGAAACCGTATCCGTCACCGATCTGCGCGCGTATCTGGCCGGCAGCTGGCGGGTTGAACGCACGTTGCTGGACCGTTCCACCGGGGTGCGGGGACGGTTCCAAGGGACCGTTCTGTTTGAGCCGGCCGACGGCGGCCCAACCAGCCAAACAAGCACCGCAAAAGTCCTGCGGCAGCGCGAACACGGCACCATCAGCTGGCCGACGCATACCGGGACCGCCACCCGCGAATACCTGCTCCACGCCACCACGGAGCCCGCCATCCTGGACATGTACTTTCCCGATGAACGCTTCTTTCACACCCTGAATCTGTCCACGGGCCGGTGGACCACCGGGCACGGATGCGACCCGGACACCTACAACGTCACGTACCGGGCCGTCTCGTCCATGCGGCTTGACTATGAATGGGACGTCTCGGGGCCCGCCAAGGATCTGCTGCTGAGCACCTCGCTGTTCCGGCTCGCGGAACAGCTGTCTGCCCCAGCGTCTCAGGCCTGGTAGACCTGGACCACGGCAGGACGCGGGGCCCGCACCTGCCCGGCAGTGGGGGCGGCGCCGGCGGCTACGTAATCCGGCTCTTCGCATTTAGGCATGGTTTGCCGCTTTTTTCCGGTATGGGCGATGGCCGCCGGCTGCGAGTAGGCATCTGAGTCTGTAGTGGTCGAAGTTCCGGAATCCGCGGGCGATCCGCCGTGTGGTCTCGATAACACCGTTGATCGCTTCGGTCGGTCCGTTGGAGGCCCCGTGTGTCTCGAAGTACGCGAGGATCGCGCTCTTCCATTGCCGTAGGGTCCTGCCGAGTCTGGCGATCTCCGGGATCGGACAGGACGGGAAAGAAGTGAGTATCCCGGTCACCAGATCCCGGCCTCTGGCCGGGTTGGAGTGGTATACATCCCGGAGCTTCTGGTAGCACTGCCAGGCCAGCGTGACTTCATGGCCGGGATCTCCGGCGATGAGTTTGTCCTCCAGCCGTTTGGCCTGTTTGTCGTTGAGGTGTTCGGCACCGATCTGCAGGGTGCGGCGGATCCCAAAGAGCGGGTCCCCTTTACGTCCGCGGTGTCCCAGGGTGCTTTGTTGGACGCGGCGGCGGACATCGTCCAGAGCAGCACCACCAAGCTTTACGACGTGGAATGCGTCAACGACGGTGATTGCTTCGGGTAGCTCATCACGGACGGCGTTGGCGTAACCACGGAATGGATCCAGTGTTGCGACCTTGATCCCCTCGGCGAAGTCCTTGCCCTGGGCCTTGATCCAGTCCGCGTAGACCTTCCCCGACCGTCCCGGCATAAGATCCAGCAGCCGGGCATTAACACGGCCCTTCTCATCGCGGGTGTGGTCCACGATCCCGGTGACCATGCCCGTGCCGGGGAAGCCGGTATGGGACCAGACATGCTCGTCAACGCCGAGGGCGTCCACCCCGGTCAGCCGGACCTTGTCCGCGAGCCGCCGGAGTGCTTCGGCTTCGATTCCGTCCCAGACGGTCCGCCACGCCACGCCGAGCTGGTGTGCCAGGGCCGAGACGGAGGTATCGAAGCGTTCCAGTGCGTCCACGGCCCAGTGCACGGCCCGGGTCGTGAGTTTCGCCCGACGACCGGCCAGGGCGTGTTCCTCGGTGAAGGTGCCTCTGGGGCAGCCGGTGTCCGGACACCGCCATACCCGCTTAACCCAGACCAGGGACACCGGCCGCCCCAACGACGGTGCGTCGTGCAGGCGGACTTTACGGCGGCCGTGGCCGATCGCCACAACCCCGCAGTCCGGGCAACCGGTGGTGTTCTGATCGGTTTCGACATGAAGGAGGAGTCTGCTGGCAGCATTCGCGGCAGAGATGACGTGCACGCCGTCGACGGCGAACATCGTGTCTGCCCGTTCGCACCAGCGCCCATTCGGGCAGGACATAGAATTAGACAAGTCAGGGTCTCTTTTATGATTGGAAGCTTGGTCGCTACCAATTCAAGGAGACCCTGACCTCGTTCCGCCTCACGCCACGCCGCGCAGGCCGGAGAACATCCCACAAATCCCAATTCTTAGGCCGCCCTAACCATGCTCAAATGCGAAGAGCCCGTAATCCGGGAAATACGAGTGCTGGTCCTCGAATGTCCCCTCCTCCCCCGGGTGCTGGACGGCAACGTAAACCATCCCCTCGTCGTCGTGCACGACGGGGCCGCAGGTCTCCGCGTCCCGCGGCACGGAGAGGAACTGCTGCACGCGGCCGCGCTCCGTTCCCTCCAGCATTACCTTGAACAGTCCGTCGTTATAGCCGATGGCGCTGGGAGCACCGTCGGTGGAGATCCACAGGTTGCCAGCCGCGTCGAAGGCCACGTTGTCGGGACAGGAAATGGGCGAGACCTTGTCCTGGGGGTAGCCGGCGAAGTAGGCCGATTCGTTCTTGGCCGGGTCCCCGCATACCATCAGCAGGCTCCATTTGAACGTGGTTGCCGTGGCGTCATCCGCCGTCTCGGTGATTTCCACAATGTGGCCGTCCCGGTTCAGGCTGCGCGGATTTGTCTCATCAGAAGCGGCTTTTCCTGGCTTTCCGCGGTCCGAATTGTTGGTGCACGCGACGTAGACCCTGCCGGTGACGGGGTGGGGCTGCACGTCCTCGCACCTGTCCATCTTGGTGGCGCCGGCCTTGTCCGCGGCGAGACGTGTGTGGACCAGCACTTCCTCGAGTGTCATGGCGTCGATGGCGCTCTTGCCGTCCACGACCAGCGGCAGCCATTCGCCGGAGCCGTGGAAGGCGCCATCGGCCGGCAGTTTCCCGGTACCGTCGATCTCGGTGGCCGGGGAGTCGCCCGTGAACCGCGCCACGTACAGGTTCCCGGCGGTCAGAAGCGTCATATTGTGCTGCTTATCATCCTTCCGGTAGGTGTCCTGGGAGACGAACTTGTACAGGTAGTCGAATTTCTCGTCGTCGCCCATGTACGCTGCGACGTGGCCGTTGCCGGCAACAATGACGTTGGCGCCCTCGTGCTTGAGCCGGCCCAGGGCGGTATGTTTGACCGGTGTCGACTCCGGATTGTCGGGATCGATTTCGACGATGTAGCCAAAGCGGTTGATTTCGTTTTCATACCCGGGTGTGCGGGCATCCCACCGCGGTTCCAGCGTCTCCCAGCCGGTCGTCGTCGCCTTGTCCGTAAATCCGTACCGCTTCTCCGCCGCGCTGGTGGCAGCGCACCGGAAGTAGCCGTTGAAGTTTTCCTCACCGGAGAGGATGGTTCCCCAGGGCGTGCTGCCACCGGAGCAGTTGCCGACGGTCCCCAGGACGGTGTGTCCTCCCGGATCCGCGGTGGTCTTCACATAGCTGGAGCCAGCCAGCGGTCCGGTCAGTTCAAACGCGGTGTGGGCGGTGATGCGGCGGTTGCGTTTGCCGCCCTGAATGTATTTCCATGGCTTTCCGGTGTTTCCGCGCTCCAGTTCAACAACGGCCATGCCGTGGGCGGCCATGGCGATGCGGCGGCGTTCAAGCGCCTCGGCGTCACTGGCCACGGACGGGAACATGATCGCCGGGTTGACGTACTCGTGGTTGCAGACCAGCAGGGCGTTTTTGCCGTTGCCCGAGCGCAGTATCTCCAGATAATCATTGTTGTATCCGAACTGCCGGGCCTGCGCGGCGGCGCTTTGGTTCGCCAGGTCGAAGTCCGGCGAATCGGCGAACAGTGGGTCCCCCCACCGGATGATCGGCGACCAGGAATAGCCGGTCGGGACGTTGAAGGCATCCACCGTCAGATCCACGGGTTGGATGGCGTCAAAGGCCAGTCCCTTGGCGCCCGTCCCCTTTGACGCGCGGGTTCCGGCGCCCGCTTCCGACGGCGGCGCGCAGGCTGCCAAGGCGACGGCGGCAAGGCTGAGTATGCCGGCGCCGCCGAAGCCCAGCGCCGAACGGCGGCTGAAGGTGGCCGAAGCAATGTCCCGGAAGTAGCCATTGTCCGACTCGTTGCACACGGCTTTCGCGCAGGCATTGTCACATTTGAGTGCGCAGGTCACGGCGCTGCGTTTGCCGCGGGTGTGGCCCAGCATGGGAAGGAGATTGAGCTTCGGCTTGGTCATGGTGCCCTCGTCGCGTCGGTGTTCTGCTCCGGGCAACTCTTGCGGGCCAAAGCGACCGGCGGCCGGACGCGGCTTGACGAACAGGCAAACTCCGGATGTCCGGGCTACACGCCGGACTCCGCATCGGCGACGGCGGCCACCGCCTGGGCAAACTGCGTGTCGTGCAGCTCCGCATAACGGCCGCGGGCGCGGAGCAGCTCATCGTGCGTGCCCTGTTCCACAATCTGCCCGGCTTCGATGACCAAAATCGCGTCCGCGGCCCGGATGGTGGAGAGCCGGTGGGCAATGACGATGGCCGTCCGGTCCTGCAGCGCTTCCCCGAGCGCGGCCTGAACCGCGGCCTCGTTCGTGGAGTCAAGAGCCGCCGTCGCCTCATCCAGAATGACCACCGCGGGTTGCACCAGCAGCAGTCTGGCAATCGTCAGGCGCTGACGCTCGCCACCGGACAGCCGGTAGCCGCGTTCCCCGACGACCGTATCCAGTCCGTCGGGCAGGGATGAGATCATGGCCTGCAGTCGGGCCCGGCGCAGCGCCTCCCAGATCTGCTCATCGCTGGCATCGGGCTTGGCCAGCCGGAGGTTGGAGCGGATGGATTCGTGGAAGAGATGCCCGTCCTGCGTCACCATGCCGATCGTCTGCCGCAGCGTATCAAAGGTCACGTCGCGGACGTCGATTCCGGCCAGCCGGACCGCGCCGGAATCGACGTCGTAAAGCCGCGACAGCAGCTGCGCGATGGTCGATTTGCCTGCACCGGAGGACCCTACCAGGGCAATTGTCTGCCCGGGATCGGCGCGGAAGCTGATGCCGTGCAGGACCTCGTCACCCCCGCGGGTATCCAACACGGCAACGGCTTCCAGCGAGGCGAGTGAGACTTTGTCCGCGGACGGGTAGGCGAAGCGGACATTGTCGAACTCCACCGCCACCGGCCCGCGGGGGACCTCGCGCGCATCGGGTTTTTCGGTGATCAGCGGTTTGAGGTCCAGGATTTCGAAGACGCGGTCGAAGCTGACCAGCGCGCTCATGATGTCCACCCTGGCGTTGGCCAGCGCGGTGAGCGGCGCATAAAGCCGGGTCAACAGCAAAGCCAGGACAACGACGTCGCCCGCGGCGAGCTGGCCGCGGATCGCGTAGTAGCCGCCCAGGCCGTACACCAGGGCGAGCGCGAGGGAGGACACGAGCATCAGGGCGGTGAAGAAAACAAACTGCATGACGGCGGTCCGAACGCCGATGTCGCGCACCCGGCTGGCGCGTTCGGTGAATTCGCGGGATTCATCCGCGGGCCGTCCGAAGAGCTTGACCAACGTGGCGCCGGGAGCGGAGAAGCGTTCCGTCATCTGGGTGCTCATATCCGCGTTCAGGTCCGCGGCTTCCTTGCGCATGCCGGCCAGCCGGGAGCCGAAGCGCCGCGCCGGGATCAGGAAGATCGGCAGCAGCACCAGCGCCAGCACGGTGACCTGCCAGGATTTACCCAGCATGACCACCAGTGTCAGGACCAGGGCCACGGAGTTGCTGACGATGCCGGAGAGCGTTCCGCTGAAGGCCTGCTGCGCGCCGATGACGTCATTGTTGAGCCGGCTGACCAAGGCACCGGTGCGGGTGCGGGTGAAGAAGGCGATGGGCATTTTTTGCACGTGATTGAACACTGCGGTGCGCAGGTCCAAGATCACACCCTCCCCCAGATTCGAGGAAATCCACCGGATCACCAGGGAAAAGCCGGCGTCCAGGACGGCGACCGCCGCGATGAGCAGAGCGAGGTTGATGACAATCTGCACGTCGGCGCGCGCCACGATGGCGTCAACCACCCGACCGGCAAATAGTGGCGTGGCGACGGCGAGAATTGCCGAGGCCACGGACAGCACGACAAACACCGCCAGCCGTCCGCTGTACGGCTTGGCAAAAGCGAGCGTGCGTCTCGGAGTGTCCTTCGAAATGCCTCTGCCGCTCTTATCCGAGCGCATCGAGCTCCAAAGCGAGCTCCAGGCTGCGCCTTCCATACTCATGGTGAATCCTTTGGTTTTTGCCCTGCTTCGCGGCGTACCCGCGGATCAAGCCTAGGGCCTCTAGAGCGCTGACGGGTAACGATTCATTCCCGCCCGCGCCAGGAGACCCTCGCGTTATTGGGCTTCCCGACTGCGGCCCGCAATCCCGGTCTGCCCGTCGTCGCCGTCAGTTTCTTGCCAACGAGGCGTCATCTGAGGAAATAAGACCTCCCCCTAAACGCGTTGACGCTGCTAAGGTCGCAACCTGTGTCCGCGGGCAGATTCCCGCCCAGCCCGATGAAAGAAGGACATCCTCATGAACCGTCGCCGCTTTGCCCTGATCGGATTGGCCGCTATTGCCTTGGCTTTGGGGGGTTGCTCGACAGGGTCGGGACCCAACTCCGCGTCCGGCACTCCGGGCGGCGCCGACACGTCCCTGAGCGATGTGCAGTCCAAGGGTGCACTCATCATTGCCACCGAGGGCACCTACAAACCCTTCACCTTTCATGCGGACGGTTCCGGCAAGCTGACGGGCTACGACGTCGAAATCGCCCAGGCGGTTGCGGATAAACTGGGAGTGAAGGCAACCTTCCAGGAAACGCAGTTCGACGGAATTTTCGCCGGACTGGATGCCAACCGGTTCGACATGATCGCGAACCAGATTTCCATCAATCCGGAGCGGAGCGCAAAGTACGATTTCTCCACGCCCTACACCGTCTCGCCCGGAGTCATCGTCACCAAGTCGGACGATAGCTCCATTACCAGCTTCGACAGCCTGAAAGGCAAGACCACCGCGCAGTCACTGACCAGCAACTATTACACCCTGGCCCAGCAGAGCGGTGCCAATGTCCAGGCAGTTGAAGGCTGGGCCCAAGCCATCGCCCTGCTGCGCCAGGGCCGCGTTGACGCCGTCGTGAATGACAAGCTGACGTATTTGGATTACGCCAAGACCAACCCGAACGCGGGTTTGAAGATTGCCGCCGAAACCTCTGACAAGTCCAAGAACGCCTTCGCGTTCCGCAAGGGCTCCACGGAGCTGGTGAAGGCCACGGACAAGGCGCTGTCCGATCTGCAGGCCGACGGCACGCTCGGCAGGATTTCAGATAAGTACTTTGGCGCCGACGTTTCCAAATAACCGGACAAAATTTTCAGACCACGGGTCAGAGTGACCGGACCGTAGGTCCGGTGCAATGGACCACCGACGAATCCTGGGCAACGTTAGGCTAATGCATGAGTGTCAATTGGGATTTGGTGTGGAGCTCGCTGGGCCCGCTCATCGGCGGCGCGATCAAAGGCACCATCCCGCTCACGCTTGCCTCCTTTGTGCTGGGTCTGATCCTTGCCCTGATCGTGGCACTCATGCGGCTGAGCAGGAACGTGGTGCTTGCCGCTGTCGCCCGCTTTTATGTTTCGGTGATCCGCGGCACACCTTTGCTGGTGCAGCTCTTCGTGATCTTCTACGGCCTGCCGACCATCGGCGTCAAACTGGATCCGTGGCCGAGTGCGATTATCGCTTTTTCGCTCAATGTGGGCGGTTATGCAGCGGAAGTGATCCGGGCCGCGATCCTGTCCGTACCCAAGGGCCAGTGGGAGGCCGGACACACCATCGGCATGTCCCGCGGCCAGGCCCTGGTGCGGATTATTTTGCCGCAGGCCGCCCGCGTCTCCGTCCCGCCGTTGTCCAACACCTTCATTTCGCTGGTGAAGGACACCTCGCTGGCGTCCCTGATCCTGGTCACGGAGCTGTTCCGGCAGGCCCAGCAGGTGGCCGCCTTCAGCCAGGAATTCATGGCCTTGTATCTGGAAGCGGCCGCCGTGTACTGGGTGATCTGCCTGGTGCTCTCCAGCGGTCAGTCGCTGCTCGAAAAGAGATTGGAACGCTATGTCGCCCACTGAAAATGCGCCGGTGCTGCAGGTCAGGGGCCTGACCAAGGCGTTTGGCGCCAATGCGGTCCTTCGGGGCATCGATCTGGACGTGCCCAAGGGCAAAGTGGTGGCGCTGATAGGACCCTCGGGGTCGGGCAAGACCACCGTGCTCCGTTGCCTCAACGGGCTGGAAATGCCCGACGGCGGCACGGTGGCGCTGAGCGGGAACGGAAGCGGGCAACTGCGGCTGGATTTTGGCGCCAAGGTTTCCCGCAAAGACAAGGTTTCCCGCAAAGACAGAGTTTCCCGCAAAGACATTGCCGCGCTGCGCGACCGCAGCGCCATGGTGTTCCAGCATTACAACCTCTTTCCGCATATGACCGTCCTGCAGAACGTGACCGAGGGGCCGATCAAAGTTCAAAAGCGGCCCCGGGCTCAGGCCGTCGAGGAGGCTGAGCGGCTGCTGGCCCGCGTGGGGCTTCTGGAGAAGAAGGACACCTACCCCTTTGAGCTCTCCGGCGGCCAGCAGCAGCGGGTCGGAATAGTGCGTGCCCTGGCCCTCAAGCCGCAGCTGCTGCTCTTTGACGAGCCAACGTCCGCCTTGGACCCCGAACTTGTCGGGGACGTCCTGGGCGTCATCAAGGAACTGGCCGAGGAGGGCTGGACCATGGTGATCGTCACCCACGAGCTGGGTTTCGCCCGGCAGATGGCCGACGAGGTGATCTTTATGGACGGCGGGGTCGTGGTAGAACGCGGCCCCGCCTCCGAGGTTCTGCGGGAACCCAAACAGGAGCGAACCCAGCAGTTCGTGCAGCGTCTGCTGCACGAATTCTAGCCATCCCAACTGAGTCGCACTTATGGCACCCAAAACGGGTTTTGAGTGCAATAAGTGCGACTCAGTTGGGACGGGTGCGGAGAGTTGGGGGCGGAGGATTGGGTCAGCGGCGGAAGCGGAGGGTGACCAGCTGGAACGGGCGCAGCGTCAGCTCGGCACCGCCCGGGCCCGGCACGACGCCCGCCGGAGCCGCCACCGCTTCCTCGAGCAGGTCCGTCACCTCCACGCTCCCGACCGGGAAGTGAGCGGTGACCAGCCCGGTGCTGCGTTGCCCGAGGGACTCGTAAAGCCGGACGACGACGTCCCCGGACCCGTCCTCGGCCAACTTCACCGCCTCGATCACCAGGGCCGGGTTGAACACCGTGAATAGCGGCTGCACCGGCGCGGCCCCACGGACGTGCAACGCTTCCAAATTTGTCCGGTAGCCCTCCTCCACCGCGTCCGCAATAGCGGCACCGGGCCGGACTGTGACCCAGAACCCGTGCGGTCCCTGATCGGTAAAGGGATCCGGGCTCCTGGGGGCGCGCAGCAGCGAAAGCCGCACCGTCGTCGTCGTGCCCTGGTCGGAAGAGCGGACCGCGCGGGTCACGTCATGGCCGTAGCTGTTGCTGTTGCTCACCGCCACCCCGTAGCCCGGCTCCGCCACATGGATCCAGCGGTGCGCGCAGATCTCGAACTTCGCCGCTTCCCACGACGTGTTGGTGTGAGTGGGCCGGTAAACGTGGCCGAACTGCGTCTCCGCCGCGGAACGGTCGGCGCGTACGTCGAAGGGAAACCCGAGCTTGAGCAGCTTCTCACTTTCCTGCCAGTCCACCAGCGTCTGGATCGAGAGCGACGGCGAGCCGGCGGCCAGCCGGATGCGCTGGGTCACGGGGGAACTGCCCACGAGCCTTTCGATCACGACGACGGGCTCCCGCCCCATCCGCTCCAGCGTCACCGACCTCGCCGCGGCGCAGCTGGTGACGTTGTGCCGGTAGAACTCGTCGATGTCCCAGGCGTCCCAGGCATTGGGCGTATCCCGATGCAGCTCCAGGTGGTTGCCGAAGCTTCCGGGCGCAATCGCCTCCCGGCCGGTGGCATAATCCAGCAGCGACGTCAGCAGGCCATTGGCGTCTATGGCCGCGCGGATGATGCCATTAGCCAGCACATAGCCGCCGTCCGCTTCGGTGATCCGCACCGGTTCATCCGGCAGTACCATTGGTCCAATGCCCAGGGCCGGGACGCCGGCGCGCTCATGCGGGGCGGCGTTGACCAGAAGCGGTTCGTCGCCGGCTCCGGCCAGGGCCTGCACCGTTTCCCGGATCAGCGGGTACAGTTCACCGGCGATCGCGTCGTAATTGCGCTCCGCATCCCGGTGCACCCAGGCGATGGAGCTGCCGGGCAGGATGTCGTGAAACTGCTGCAACAGCACCAGCTGCCAGAGGCGCTTGAGCTGTCCGGCCGGGTACTCCATTCCAAGTCGGACGGCGGCAGTCGCCGCCCACAGCTCCGCCTCGCGGAGCAGGTGTTCGCTGCGGCGGTTACCCAGCTTGGTGTTGGCCTGGCTGGTGTACGTTCCGCGGTGCAGTTCCAGGTACATTTCCCCCAGCCAGACCGGCGGATCCGGATACTCCGCTGCGGCCTGCGCGAAGAACTGGGCCGGCGATCCGATGGATACCGTGGGGGATCCTTCCAAGTCGGCGGCGCGGTAGGCAGCGGCGATCATTTCCCGGGTCGGCCCACCGCCGCCGTCGCCGTAGCCGAAGGGCACCAAGGAGAGCGTGCCACGGCCATGTTCCCGGTAGTTGCGCTGGGCGTGGGCCAATTCGGCCGCGCTGAGCTCCGAGCTGTAGGTGTCAACCGGCGGGAAGTGCGTGAAGATCCGGCTGCCGTCGATCCCCTCCCAGAGAAACGTATGGTGCGGCATCCTGTTGACCTGATTCCACGAAATCTTCTGCGTGAGGAACCATTCCATGCCGGCGGCCCGGGCAATCTGCGGCAATGCGCCGGAGTAGCCAAAGGAATCCGGCAGCCAGGTTTCCCTGCACTCGACGCCGAATTCACGCCGAAAAAAACTCTTCCCCTCCACGAATTGCCGGGCCATCGCCTCGCCACCGGGCATGTTGGTATCGGCTTCGACCCACATACCTCCGACCGGCACAAATTGTCCGGTGGCGACCTTGGCCTTGATCCGCACGAACAAATCCGGATAAAACTCCTTCATCCAGGCCAGCTGCTGCGCCGAGGAACAGGAGAAGACAAAGTCCGGGTGGTCGTTCATGAGGGCCAGTACATTGGCGAAGGTGCGGGCGCATTTGCGGATGGTCTCCCGCACCGGCCACAACCAGGCCGAATCGATGTGCGCATGCCCGGTGGCGACGACGTTATGCGCGGATGCGTATGCGGGGCGGCTGAGCACCTCGGCCAGCGCGGCCCGGCCGGCCACTGCGGTGCCGGACACGTCGGTCGGATCCATCACGTCCATCATCGTTTCCAACGCCCGGAGAATCTCGGACCGGCGGGGCAGATCCACCGGCAAAACGTGCATCAGCCCGTTCAGCGAGCCGACGTCCTGGCACAGTTCCCAGACCTGCAGGTCCCGCTCGGCCAGCACAATCGGGCCCAGCCGGTACTGCGGCAGCGCGCCCGCTGTGGCCTTGTCACCCAGCGGCGTAGGAGCAAAGACGAAGCCCCGGGCCACATCCGGGTTGGCAGCGGCCTCCACCAGAAACTCGATACCATCCCCGGAGCCAAGCAGATCCACCGAGACGTGCTGATTACGCGGCGAGATGGCCTTGGCGATGGTCCCGTCCAGGCGCCAGGCAATTCCTTCGCATTGGAAGCCCGGAATTTCGATGGTGAAACCCAGATCGACGACGGCTTCCAGGGTCCGGCCTTCCGCGCCCCAGCCCGCTGGCACGGTTCCACTGATGCGGAGCCATTTGGTGGACCATGGAGCACCCCACGGCTCCCCGCCGACGACGGGAACATAGTCCTGATCCACCGCTTCGGCAAAGGACACGGGCTCATCGGGTACATTCCAGCCGGTGACAGTCAGCGGCAGGGCACGGGCGTAAACCGCCGGTAGCAGGCGATCGGCGACAAAGCGGTTCAGCCGGGCCTCGGTCAGCAGACGGTCATCATGCACTGGGCACTCCTCATAGATGTGAAGACTCGGACCGTTCGCCGTGCTGTCCACCCTAGTAAGGGAGCCACCGATGGACAACGCAGCAATCAGGAAACGAGGACCCGCTCCGGATGGGCGTACACATTCAGGCTGCCGCCGCGGCTGAAGCCGACAAGAGTCAGTCCCGAGCTTTCGGCCAGTTCAACGGCCAACGACGACGGCGCGCTCACCGCCGCGAGGACAGGGACGCCGGCGAGGGCAGCTTTCTGTACAAGCTCGAAGGACGCCCTCCCGGATACCTGGAGCACCGTCGAGCGCAACGGCAGCCGGCCCTCCCGCAGCGCCCAGCCCACCACTTTGTCCACGGCATTGTGCCGCCCCACATCTTCGCGCAGGCACAGCAGTTCGCCGGTGCTGTCGAACAGGCCGGCGGCATGCACGCCCCCGGTCCGCTCGAACAGCTTCTGCTGCCGCCGCAGCCTGTCCGGGAGCGACGCCAGCACCTCCATGGTCAGCAGAGGAAATCCCTGCACCGCCGCAGCCGACGCAAAGTGGGAGGACTTCCGGACGGCCTCGATGGAGGCGGTCCCGCAGATTCCGCAGGAGCTGGTGGTGTAGACATGGCGCTGCAGTCCGGTATCCGGCAGCGCGACATCGGGACGAAGCTGCGCCTGCACCACGTTGAAGGTCTGCCGGCCGTTTTCATCTTCGCCTGCGCAAAAGCGCAGCGACACCAGTTGCCCGGGCTCCCAGATGACACCCTCGGAGACCAGGAAGCCGGCAACCAGGTCAAAGTCATCACCGGGCGTCCGCATGGTCACGCTGAAAGGATCGTCCCCCAGTCGGATTTCCAGCGGCTCTTCGACGGCCAACGTGTCCTCGATCTGGTGCACCGTCGCCGCCGGCGCAGCAACACCATCGCGGCCCGCAGCAGCACTGTGGCTGGCGGAAACACTGTCGCCCGCGGCAACACTGTGGCTGGCGGCAGTCAGCCTGACCTTGGCCATCCTGACCCGTTGTGTAAGCCGTCCCATGCGTCCTCCTGCGGTGCTCAAAGTTTTTGTATTGTGTCGGATTTGTGGCCGTGGCTGCTTTGTGAACTGAGGCTGCTTTATGCTCAGTCAGGCCTACGCTCGGAGTCGGGCTTCAGCCAATCAGCCCGACAACAGGCAACCGTGCCGGTCCTGAACGGCGCCGGGGCCCTTGGCTTCACCAGGGCAGCGGAATCGTACTCAGGGCTTCACCCATTTTGGCCCCGTGCGGCGGCACAAGCATCACTCCGTCCGCGGCGGCCAGGCCGCGCAGCATGCCGGAATCGGCAAATTTTGCCGGCGATGCGAGTCCGTAAACCAGCCGATAGGGCAACAACCGGGTGCGGCCCGGGCTCTCAGGAATCGGGATACCGCAGAAGACTTCCCCGGTTCCCGGGCGGTCGCAGCTGCCCAGTCCCGCGAGCAGCGGCGCGGCGACGGTCAACAGTCCCATCATGGCCGCCAGCGGATTTCCGGGCAGGCCCACCAACAGGCGTCCGTCCGGGAACTCTGCGAGTAAAGTCGGATGTCCAGGGCGCATGGCGATGCCATCAACGATCATCGTCCCACCCAGGTGCGCGATGGCCGCCCGCAGGAAATCAGCGCTGGACCGGCCGGTCGCACCGGTTGTGATCACAACATCGGCCGGGTTGTCCGCGGGGTCTTCGAGTGCGTCTAGCATGGCTGCCAGACTGTCGGCAGCGCGCTGCTGGGCCACCACCGACGCGCCCAACATGCGGACCACCGCCGCCAGCTGGGGCGAAAAGGTATCCCGGACCTGTCCAGGCTCCGGCAAGCCGGCGGGAATCACCTCATCGCCGGTAAAAACGAGTTTCACCGCGGGCCGGCCGAGCACGTGGACCTCATCGAGTCCGGCCAATGCTGCAAGCGCGATATGAGCCGGGTTGAGGGTCTGGCCGGCCAGCACGAGCCTGTCGCCGACGGCAGCTTCCTCGGCCTGCCTACGGATGTGCTGGCCGCCCTTGGGCTCTCCCGGCCTGGCCCTTTCGCTGAGCACCAGCACCGGCAGCCCGTCGTCGTCTGTGCTCAGTTGGCCTGATTCGCTGCGCAACACGGCTTTGGCGCCGACAGGGATGAGGCCACCCGTGACCACCGGGCTGGCCTGACCCGGGGCCAGCCGTCGGCCGGGCTCGGCCAGGATCCACGGCGGACTGCCGGTGACGGCCCAACCGTCCATGGCCGACGACGCATAGTGCGGCATGTCCTGCAGCGCGAGGATGTCCCGGGCCAGGATCCGTCCGATTCCCTGCTGGAGCGGGACCGGGTGCGCGGGCAACGGTGCGGCGCAGTCGTAGGCCCGCGCCCTTGCCTCCTCCCAGCTGTGCGGCAAACGCATCGCGGGTGCCGGCTCGGTGGCCGGGCCGACGGCAGACTCAACGCCCGCGCGACCGTCTGGGGCACCGTCGGTGGGATCTTGTGCGACGGGTCCGTCACCGAAGTTCCCGGCTGCTGCCGCAGCACCCGACGGTTCCGCCGCCATGAGGGCCGGCGCCGGGTTGGCGCGGCCCACTAATCCTCCCCGCCGGCTTCGGCAACCGCTAAATTCCCGGCCAGTTCCAGCGCCGCCCGCATGGCTGCAGCTTCGGCTGCCTGACCTGAACCGGCAGCCAGCCCGGCTGCGAGTCCGGCGATAAACGTCGTCAGTGGAGCGGCCGGGCGCACCACAGCGTGCGCGGCCTCGCCGGCAACCTTGAGGACGGCATTGGTATCAATCGTCAGGTCGGCAATCTCAAAGGCCTGCAGCAGCGTGTGGACCCAATCCTCCAGCACTTCTTCCTGGCTCTTCATGACTGTTCCTCCGTGCATATCGGTCTGGATCGCTGGCTGCGACAGGCTTTGGTTACGATTCTGGCTCATGCGTGTTAAAGCCGGCGTCACTCATCGTCGGCGGCATCGGGTGGGCTGAGCCCCGGAATGCCGTCAATTCCCAGAGCCGCCGCATCACCCCAACTGTCAACGTCCGCAGTGCTGCCGGCAGGAACGTCCACACGAACCAAGTCCAGACTAGCAATCAGGCGGAACACCGAGGCATTCTTTAGCGAGCCGGACGCTCGTGCCAGTTCAACGGCACGAAGGAGCGGCGCCATCCGGTAAACCGCGGCCAACGGCTGATCACGTCCTTGATCTGAAGCCAGCCAGCCCTCCACACCCTGTGGTAGGTGCTCCGCTGCTGCGGTTTCGAGCCGGCGAAGCAACGAGGAGACGACTGTGGAGACGTGGGGCATGTCGCAGGCGAGCACCAAAACGCATTCGCCACCGGCACCCGTATCGGGTGCGGCGCCGGCAGTGGCAGTGCCCGTGGCAGTGCCCGTGAGCAGGGCCAAGCCGGCTGCCATTGCAGCAGCGGGCCCCGAATATGGCGGGTCCTCACGGACCAGCAACACCTCCGGCGCCGGTATGGTCGATGGAACGGAGGCCTCCGGCGAGGATTCGCCGCCGGCTCCCGACGGTCCCAGCAGACTCAGCAGCTGCTGCACCGGACCGACCACGACGATGGAAGGTCGACGGACCTGGCTGCGTTCGCCGGCGTGCAGTGCTCCTCGTGCGGCATCGACAGTACCGGAAAGCAGGCTCACTCCGCCGATCAGCAGCGCCGCTTTCGCGATTCCGCCCAGACGCGATGACCGCCCGCCGGCGAGGATTATCGCCCCGACAATGGCGAACCGGGCTGAACCGGCCAACTCAGGCAAAGCCCAGACGTTCCTCACTACCGCCGTCGTCCGCGCTTTCGGCGGCAGCCGGCTGCATCTCGTGCAGGCCGATCAGGACACCAGCGGGGTCCACAACGTAACAGGCGCCACCAGCCGCACCTTTGTTGAAGCGCGGATACACAATGGCGCCCCCGTTGCTGACAACAGCGGCCATTGCGGCCTCCAGATCGGGAACGGCGATGACAGGCGTGGCGTGCGGATCGCCGTCTTGGGAAGCCATCAGTCCGGTGTCAACGCCGGACGCGCTACCGTGCTCCGTCATCAGATACTCCGGCGTGCCGAAGGGCTGCGGGTCCCAGCCAAAGGTGGCCTGCATAAAGGTACGTGTCGCAGCCATATCGGGACTGTGAATCTCCACAAACGTGACCGGCTGCATCATCATGGCGTCCTAACCTCGGCGTATGGGTACAGCTTACGCCGCCGACTCCTGCCGAAGGAACGGTACCCACTCCGGCACCGGCTTATCCAGCTCCTTGATCTGCCAAAAACCGCTGCGCGGAGGCTGCGGGGTGGTATGCAGTTTCCACCCCATCTGCGCGGGTGTGTGGTCCCCCTTGAGTCCGTTGCAGCGCAGGCAGCACGCCACCAGGTTCTCCCAGCTGTCGATCCCGCCCCTGGACCGGGGTTCGACGTGGTCCACTGTGCTCGCGGTCTTGCCGCAATAGGCGCACCGGTGATCATCGCGGCGCAGCACGCCGCGCCGGGTAACGGGGGCCGGACGGTTATACGGAAGCCGCACATATCGCGTCAGCAGGATCACGGACGGCCTACCCAGAATCCCGCTCGGGCCCACCACGGGGTCGTCGGTTTCGGCGATGACGCTCGCCTTCCCGGTGAGGACAAGGACCAGCGCCCGGCGGAAAGTCACAACTGCCAGGGGCTCATATCCAGCATTCAGAATGAGAGTGCGCATGCACAAGCTTCTTCCGGCAAGTTCCGGGACCGTTGCCGGAGAGCCGGCTGCCCTCCGCGTGCCCGAACCGTGGATCGTCAGGATAAGACTAAACACTCGATGCCCGATTCGCCCAATCCGGTGATGGACTGCCTCAGTCACCAACCAGGCATTGCCGCAGTCACCAACCGGGCGCTGCCACCGTCGTCCGTCCCGGCGCTGGCGGCGCTTAACTCTCGTTCCTGCGTCCTCGCCTAACCCGACGCTGCACGCGTTTAAGCAGCAAAAGGTCCCCGCAATCCGCGGGGACCTTGTGAAAGCTGCTTCAGCCGTTGACGCAGATTATGCTAGTGGCCGATCGCAATGAAGACCGGGCCGGAACCCAGGTACGCGGTGAACAGCTCAGTGTTACCACCGTTGAATCCGCCGTGGATTGCCTGGCCATTGCCGACATAGACGGCGATGTGGGGCACACCGGCGCCTGCGTTGTCGTAGTAGATCAGATCGCCAGGCTGGGCTTCAGCGGCGGAGACCGTACGTCCCAGGGACATGTAGCCGGCCGGCCAGCCGTGGTAGAAGATGCCCGCGGCGGCAAGGGCGTTGCTGGCGAGTGCGGTGCAGTCCTGGTGGACTCCGAGCTGCGAGTAGGCGGCTGCGGCGATAGTGGCGCCGACTCCGCTGGCGGCAGCAGGGGCTGCGGCCGCAGCAGGGGCTGCGGCCGGAGCAGGGGCTGCGGCGGGAGCAGGGGCTGCGGCGGGAGCAGGGGCTGCGGCCGGAGCAGCCACTACAGGGGCAGCCGCTGCAGGGGCAGCCGCTGCAGGGGCAGCCGCTGCAGGGGCAGCGTTGTTCGTGTTCGCGACGGCTTCCTGGACGACCGGTGCGATCTGGTCGGCCTGCGCCTCAACGGGAGCTACCGGCGCAGGCGGCGGGGCCGGGATCGACGTCACAGTCGGCTTGACGAACGACACCGCGGCAGTCGCGTCGGCGGTAATGGCCTGCAGCGCTGCCGCTTTGACGTTAAGGGTCGAGGATGCGTCGGACACCCGCGTCATCGAGGGCTCAGCGGCGTTGGCGGCGATACCGCTAGTCAGGACCAGACCGGATGCGGCTGCAATGACTGCGGCCTGGCGGCCTACGCCGCCCGCATTCGAAGTTACGGCTTTTGCAATAACTGAAATCGATTTGGTCTTTGACACCACGGCGCGGTGCCGTGCAATAGGTGCACGAGAGGTCATGTGGTACTCACTTTCAATGTCTTCAAGCTGAAGGGGCAGCTTCCGGGCAAGGGCCTCGGCGGATTTTTTTCGCGGGCCATCGGCCCGTTTGGAATGTGCTGGCGGTTACGGAAGGGTGTAGAAGACGGAGGTTCCGGTAGCGGTGGCCGGCAGCAGTACTGTGCCGACGCTCGGGTTCAGCGCACTGATGACCATGCCGTTACCCACGTAGATGCCGACGTGGACTCCGCCGTTCTGTACAACCAGATCGCCGGGCTGCGGGTTGGATGTCTGAACCATTCCGCTCCACTGGTTGGTCCGCGGAACGGAAATTCCTGCTTGGGCGTATGCCCACTGCACAAATCCTGAACAGTCCCAGCCCGAGGTGCTGGTGCCGCCCCAGACATAGGGATGTCCGATTCCTGCATAGGCGGCCGCTGCGACGCCCGCATGCCCACTGCCCACGACAGGAGCGGCAACGGCCTCGGTCTTTGCGACGGCTTCGGCTGCGGTGTTCTGAGCAGCAGTCACCTGGTCGGCTGCTTCGGCGAGCGGTGCAACTGCAGCGATCGGTGCTGCTGCGGCGATCGGTGCTGCTGCGGCGATCGGTGCTGCTGCGGCGACTACAGGAGCCGGCGTGGAGCTGACGGCGGGACGGTCGAAGGACACCGCGGCGGTGGCCGGTGCCGTGATCGACAGCGGAGCAACCTGAACGGCTGCGGACGCATCGGTGGTGACGCGACCGGTTTCTGACGCCTGCGCCGGAAGTCCGATGCTTAGGATCAGGCCCGAAGCCGCGGCGATGACCGCTGCCTGCCGGCCCACGGTCCCCGCATTGGAGGATACGGCCTTCGAAATGGCCGAAAGCGGGTTTTTACTGACCGTGGCCACTCTATGGCGACCAAGGGTATTGACTGATGACACGGCTGAAGCCTCTCCCAATGCCTGCGAGGTAAGCTGTCGGATTCGGATGGGAGTCACCCGGCCGCTCCACATTCTGCGGAATTTCTTCCGATGAACGCTTCGCGGCTTCACCCCAAGGACTTCTGACGAAGTCCGTTATTGGTTCCCCCGCCCCTGCCAGACGATTGTTGCGAACGGACCGTGAGCGGTGGCAGAGCTAGGCAATCCACTCATGGGCGCCAACTTCTGTACAACTTGGCGCGAGTAAGACGCTACAACAGATTCAACGCAATGTCACATTCTGGTCACGGTGAGCTGTGGATGGCGCTGTGAAAAAGTGCTGGCGTCAGAGCCAGCCGAGGGGGTCAACAAGGGTGCCGTTGACCACTACCTCGAAGTGCAGATGGCAGCCCGTCGAGGAGCCAGTGGTGCCGCTGAGAGAGATCCGTGCCCCGCGCTCCAGCGTCTGGCCGACGGTCACGCCGATCTGTGAGAGGTGGTTGTACGTGGTCGACAGGCCGTTGCCGTGATCGATCACAATACGGTTTCCGCCGCCGTAGGGATGCCACCCAGCGAAGGTCACGGTGCCGCCGGCCGCACCATGAACGGCACTGCCGCAAGCCACACCGTAGTCTTGGCCGGTATGGACCTCCCCCATCTCTCCGGTCAACGGGTTGATGCGGCTACCGAAGCCCGAGGTCTGCTGTAGGGTATCCAGCGGCGCACTCAGGACACCTTTGGCTGCGGCAGCAGTGACCTCGGCGGCGGACACGGCGAGAGTCTGATGCAGCTTGCCGTCCGCGTCGGGCCGGCTGCTCACCTGGGGACGATCAAATGCCATCGGCACGCCCGGATCCGCCGTAATGACGGCATCTTCGGCCGCTGCACGCCCGGCTGCACCGACGGACAGAGTCGCCGCCGTCGTCGGCATGGTCACGGCCAGTGCCAGGCCGGTCGCCGCCAATGCCATGCCCGCTGTCTGGCTAATCCCGGCGGAAACGGCCCCACGGAACAGCCCCCGCACCGAGGGGTGCCGGCGATTGCTCCGCCGTTCGCGGTGGATGGTGTTGCGTCGGCAGATTGGGGCAGCGGGTGACGCGGGAGCCACAGGAAACCCGCGTCTGCGGCCATGCCGGTGAATCGTGGACAAGGTTGAGCCTCTCTCGTACGCCTGCGGAGTCAGCTGTCGGATTCGAGTCTGGGGAATGATCTGCAGCTCGGCCCGGAGGGCACGGCACGGCCCCGTCGTATCCGAATGGAATGGCCGCCTCAGCCGTCTCATGCCCGGACGGACTTCACCCCAAGGCAGCGTGTCTTCAGCTGCCGTTGAGTGGGTCCCCCGCCCTTGCCATGCGGTTTTTCCTATGTTCCGCTGGCAAGGTTCGGCGACGGAAAGGTAACGCTTTGGTATCAGCGCCAGGTAGCTACTATACGGTAGAAACTTTTCCCCGTAACGGATTCGTTATAATTCCTATGGACAACTCATCCGTCGTCCCACCTTCACTAGGTTTGGTGGTGGCTGCTAGGTGCTACAGTACAGGCGACAAACGCGCGACCGGGTTCCGCGCAGAGCGTAATCAGCTCACGGAGACAAACACATGGGCAGCAACCTCGGGCGGAAGCTCCAATGCGCCGTCGATATCGGGCACCCGCACGGAGATGTAGTCGCCCACCAGGGCCAGCGAAATCCGCGCGCCCGGGCGCAATCCGCCCTCGTCGAGCTGGGTCAGCAATTCCGGATCCACTTGAATCCGCTCGGACAGCCGGCAGATCTCCACCCTTGACGATGCGGTGTACAGCGGCATGGCGTCCAACAGATTGATGACCCCGTCGGTGAAAGCCTTCGACGAGCGTCCGCCCAAAGCCTCAAGGCCCGGAATGGGGTTACCGTAGGGCGACTCCTCCGGATGGCCCAGCAGCTCGTAGATCCGTTTCTCCACCCGCTCGCTCATGACGTGTTCCCAGCGGCAGGCCTCGTCGTGGACGTAAGCCCAATCCAATCCGATCACGTCGGAGAGCAGCCGCTCCGCCAAGCGGTGCTTGCGCATCACCAGGGTTGCCTTATGCCGGCCCGTCTCGGTCAGCTCCAGATGCCGGTCCCCGGAAACGACCACCAGGCCGTCGCGCTCCATCCGGCCGATGGTCTGCGAGACAGTAGGCCCCGAGTGGTGCAGGCGCTCGGCAATCCGAGCCCGCAGCGCCACGATGTTTTCCTCTTGCAGCTCCAGGATGGTTCTCAAATACATTTCTGTCGTGTCGATCAAGTCGGACAAGTCAACACCTTCCTGGCGCTTCGATAGGAAACCTGCGCGCACGATTTTCATGATGCGGGCCAGCAACGGAACCTGCGACTTTTTCGTGCCGGCCCTTGCACTCTCTGCTCTAGGTTAGCTTGCTTGTCAGATGGCGGAAAATTATTCCACTGAAGCCGCCGGACCACAGCGAGGCTGAACTTTACGTCGTGCGACACGGACCGGTTAACGCTGAGGTGCCACGCCACGGCAGAATTATGACCAACCAATAACGCCCCGCCGTTCAATCCTCTTGGAGCTACCCGTGAGCCAATCCACTGCCCTGACCATCCCGGCACCGCTGCTGCCCCTGGACGGACGCTTTGGCGCCGGACCTTCGAAGGTACGGCCGGAGCAAGTGGCGGCGCTGGCTGGCGCCGGGCACAACCTGCTGGGCACATCACACCGTCAGGCGCCGGTGAAAAACCTGGTTGGCGAAGTACGCGCCGGGCTGAGCCGGTTCTTCAGGGCACCGGACGGGTACGAGGTGATCCTCGGCGTCGGCGGGTCCACGGCGTTCTGGGACATTGCCGCCTTCGGCCTGGTGGAGCGGAAGGCCCAGCACCTGAGCTTCGGCGAGTTCGGTTCCAAATTCGCCGGGGCCACCAACAAGGCTCCTTTCCTGGACGCCTCTTCCATTATCACGTCCGGGCCCGGTACCCGGCCGGCGGCCCAAGCCGAGGCCGGCGTGGACGTTTATGCCTGGCCGCAGAATGAGACCTCCACCGGCGTGGCCGCGCCGGTGCAGCGCGTTTCCGGGGCCGACGAGGGCGCTCTGATGGTCATTGACGCCACGTCGGCGGCCGGCGGCCTCGACGTCGACATCGCCCAGGCCGATGTGTACTACTTTGCGCCGCAGAAGAATTTTGCGTCCGACGGCGGCCTGTGGCTTGGTCTGTTCTCTCCGGCCGCGCTGGAGCGCGCAGCAAAGATCCAAGCCGGCGGCCGCTGGATTCCGGACTTCCTGAACCTGCAGACAGCGGTCGATAACTCCCGATTGAACCAGACGTACAACACCCCGGCGCTGTCCACGCTGGTGACACTCAATGAGCAGATCAAGTGGCTCAACGCCAGTGGCGGCCTGGACTTCGCGTCCGCCCGCACTGCCGACTCGGCCGGCCGCCTGTACGCCTGGGCCGAGCAGTCCCCGGTCGCCACCCCCTACGTGAGCGACCCGGCTGACCGTTCCAACGTCATCGTCACCATCGACTTTGATGATTCCGTGGACGCGGCGGCGGTGGCCAAAATCCTACGCTCCAACGGAATTGTCGACGTCGAGCCGTACCGCAAGCTCGGCCGCAATCAGCTCCGGGTGGCCACGTTCGTCGCGATCGAGCCCGACGACGTGACCGCGCTGACCAAGTGCATCGACTACGTCATCGGGAACCTCTAGCCCCAGTCACCGAATCGACAACGCAGTTGAGGCGCATGTTTTGGCGAAACATGCGCCTCAACTGCGTCCCGGATGAAGGGGTCAATCGATAAATGTAACGGGTCAGTTGTGGGTGTCTGCCTCGGCGTCGGCAGCATCCTGCCCCAGTGCCTCTTCCTGTTCCAGCAGCGCCGTGGCCAACGCGGCTGCGTTCTCGGGCAGACCGTTCTCGGGCGCACCGGACGTCTCCGGCAGGAGGAGGCCAGCCAGCTCTGCCGCCTCCTCGTCATCCCCCGGCCGGACCCGGTCCGCCCACGGCACCCAGTCCGGCGCGAGCACCGAGTTTTCTGATGGCAGCAGCCCCACCTCATTAACCGTCGCGGTTTTGGACCGGGACACCCGCGCCAGCACGGCAAACCACTGCCAGCCCACGTACCCGCTCATCCTGCACTCAAAAAGGTGCGTTGCGACGCGCTCGCCCTCGCTGCGGACTCCGAGGTGCGCGCCGATCTGCCGTTCGTCAGCGATCCCCAGCACGCCCTGTCTGGCAACGTCGACGGCGGCCGCCAGCACGGCGTCGGGCTTCCCGGTGCGCCACAGCGGCACGCCGGGCCGGCCCTTCGGCCGCTTTCCCGCACCGGGCTGGGCGGGCACCGTGGACCCGGCGGGCACGGCGGGCACCGTGGATCCGGCGGGCACCGTGGATCCGGCGGGCACCGTGGATCCGGCGGGCACCGTGGATCCGGTGGACCCGGCGGGCACCGCTGCGGGAGTTAAGGAATCGGCCATCACGCGTCGAAGTTTTCGGCGACCTTGCGCAGCGCAGCCGCAATCCTGCCGGCGTCGCCGTCCGGGTATTTGCCGTTGGTCAGACCCCCGACGGATTTCTCCAGCATGCTCACCAGATCCTGCACAATCGGCGCCAGTTCCATGGGCGGCATCCGCTTGGCCTTCGCGACCGACGGCGCCTTGTCGAGAATCCGCGCGGCCATCGCCTGGGCACCCTTGCGCCCGTCGGCGACCCCGAATTCCATCCGCATGCCCACCTTGACCTCGGAAACACCGTCCGGCAGCGCATTGGCGTGCAGGAACACTTCCTTGCCGTCATCGGTGGTCAGGAAGCCGAAGCCCTTTTCGTTGTCATACCACTTGACTTTCCCGGTTGGCACTTCGTTTACCTCGTTCATCGTCTTGCTCGGGTCCCCCGCGGCTGCACGTAAACCTCAAAGGAAAGCCTCCAATTGGGCGCGACGGCGTTGGGCGTGTTGGTCTGCTCCCTCTAGGTTAGCGTGTCGTCCCCGGCGCCGCGGCTTTGCCGCCAAGGTGTCCGCTGTTAGCGTTAACGGCATGACTGAGAACGGCCGTGCCATGCCTGACTCCGGCCGCAGCGGGCTGGTCTTCAATGTAGCTGCTGCGGTACTCGCCGTTGTCTGTGTGGCGTCGCTGGCGAGCGTACTGCTGGTCAAGGTCGCCGGCGGTAGGCCCTGGAGCGCGTTGGACTGGATCGCCATGATTGGGTTGCCGCTGGCATTCGTCCTGATGGGGATCGGCGTGTTGCGCGCCATCGCCCGCCGCCGTCGGCTCTGACCGGCCTGCCCAAAGGGCGACTGCCACGGCCCGTTGGACTGCGGAAAATCGCCCCTTTCGGGCGCGGCTGCGGCCCGCTATCAGGGACACCGTCACGTGTTCAGATTAGGCTGCCCACGGTACCGTTAGAGCGATGTCCTCTATTCGGATTTTGACGGCGGAACTGGCGGCGCGAAGTGACAATGCTTTGCGCATGCTCTTCGATGCACGCCCGGACCTGATCTCCCCGGCCGTTCCCGATTTTGCCGCCCTCGCGGCCCGAGCCTGCGCCAGAGTCAGTGTCGCCCGGGCCCTGGACAAGCTCAATCAGCCGCAGAGCCAGGTGCTCGAGGTGCTGCATCTGACCACCAACGAGGATTTGGGACTCAGCGCCACGGCATCGATGCTCAAGCCGTTGATGGCCGGCAGCACGGTGTCAACCCTCGACGCCATCCTCAGAGACCTGCACGCCCGGGCCTTGCTGTACCGTGATCCGGCCCAGTCCGGACAGCCAGTCAAATCGCGGGCATACCTGCCGGTCAGCAGTCTCAAGGACGTCATCGGCCTGCACCCGGCGGGACTGGGCCGGAGATACGTGGAGCTGGTCCGCACCCAACCGTCGGTCGGGGTGCGGCTGCTGCAGACCCTGAAGGCGCTGCAGCAGTCCGGAGCGGGGGTGAAGGATGCTTCAACGCCGATGGAAGCGGCACTGGCGATGCATGCCTGGGTTGACACCCCGGGGACGCTGGAGCGGCTGCTGTCCGGCGCCCCGGAGAATACGCAGGGCATGTTGGACCGGTTCAGCGCCGGTGCCATGGGCGCCATCCCCAACGCTCAGCGGATAGCCGGCCCCGGGATCAACGACGCCTCGCCGGTGGATTGGCTGCTGGCGCGCGGGCTGCTGGTTCCGCTGGACAACGAGCACGTGGAGTTGCCCTCCGACGTGGCGATGGTGCTTCGCGGCCGCGTCATTGTCCGCGATTTCAGCGTGGCACCCCCGGCACCGCAATTAAGAGCCACCAGCTCCTCGCTGGTGAGCAATGCCGCGCTGGGATCCATTGCCGAGGTGCTGCGGCTGGAGACCGAGCTGCTGGCGCAGGTCCAGAACACGCCACTGGCAACGCTGCGCGCCGGGGGCGTCGGCGTGCGTGAGGTCCGTCGGCTGGCCGACGCGTTGCGCATCGATACGGAAATGACGACACTGCTGCTGGAGCTGGCCGCGCTGGCCTCTTTGCTGGTACTGGACGTGGATACGTCCCGCTGGCGTGTGGCGCAGACGCATTGGCAGCAACTGCCCCGGGAGCAGCAATGGCTCTGGCTTGCCACGTCCTGGCTCAAGGCGGACCGGGCGCCCGCCCTGGTAGGTCAGCCATCCTCCCGGGACGGCTCGGGCGGCGGCAACACTTCCGGCAACGCTTCCGGTTCGGCAGGATCCGGCACCGGCTCCAAGACCGCGGGGACGGGGCTCATCAACGCACTGGGGGCGGAGGCATATCGGCCCGATGCACCCGTGTTGAGGAAGCAAACACTCGCCATCATGCTCGAGCTCAGCGACGAAGCGGCTGCGGCAAGCACGGATGCGGGTGACACGGGCACATCACCGTCAGCCGCGAGTGCGCCGGGCATGGTGCCCGTGCTCGACGGCGCCGCCATCCTGGCGCGCTTCCAGTGGCGGCAGCCGCGGCTGGCACGGCGGCTCCCGCGCCTGCTGCCGGGGTTTCTGCACGAAGCCGAGCTGCTCGGGCTGACGGGATCCGGCTCGCTCACCGTGATGGGCTCCGCCGTCGCCTCCGGTAAGCCCGAGGAGGCACTCGCCGCGCTGCACGCGGCGCTGCCACGACCGCTGGCCCATGTGCTGCTGCAGGCCGATCTGACCGCCGTCGCACCCGGTTACTTGTCCCCCGAACTGACTGCAGAACTGAACCTGCTCGCGGCGGCGGAGGGCCAGGGTCCGGCCACCATCTTCCGGTTCAGCGCCGCGTCCCTCCGGCGCGCCCTGGATGCCGGGCAGGACGCCGAGGGGATCCTCGATTTTCTGGCCCGGCACTCGGCGACGGATATTCCGCAGCCGCTGCGCTACCTTGTGGAGGATACCGCCGCGCGCCATGGCCGGCTCCGCGTCGGAACCGCCTTCAGCTATCTGCAGAGTGAGGATGAGATGATGCTCCAGGAGCTGCTGCAGATCCCGGTGCTCAAGCATTTGGGGCTGGTGGCGCTGGCCCCCACGGTGTTGACCGCCAAGTCCGGTGCACGCGAGGTCGCCGCGGCGCTGCGTGAGCTGGGGATGGCGCCGGCCGTCCTGGAGTCCGACGGCGGCGGCCCGGTGAAGGTGCCTCAGTCCGGTCCAGCGGTGGTCCAGCCGGGCAGGACCTCCGCGCGGGAGCCGGCCGAAGAAGATATTGCCGCCCAGCTCTCCGCGCTGCGGAGCAAACCGTCGTGGGTTCCGGCCGGCCCGGAGACGGGGCCGCAATTGGGTCTCGAGACCCTGCGCCAGGCCATCAGGCTGAAGAAGTCCGTCAATATCTCGATTGTGGACAGCAACGGCAATCATGATCAGCAGGTGCTGGTACCGCTGTCGGTCAGCGGCGGCCGGGTCCGCGTCTATGACCCAGGCCGCGAGATTGAGCGGGTGGTTTCCATCCACCGCGTGATGGACGTGGAGCTGGCCGAACCAGGGGCGCCGACCGGCGATCGGACCGACGCGCTGGCTGCCACCGAAGTCGCGCTAACTGACACCGAAGCGAGGGATAGATGACCGACGGCCCGCTGATCGTCCAGAGTGACAAAACCATCCTGCTGGAGGTGGATCATCCCCAGGCCACCGAGGCCCGGCACGCGATTGCCGCGTTTGCCGAGCTGGAACGGGCCCCCGAGCATATGCACAGCTACCGGCTCACGCCGCTTGGGCTGTGGAACGCCCGCGCCGCCGGGCTGGACGCGGAGCAGGTCCTTGACACGTTGCTCAAGTACTCGCGGTTCCCGGTGCCGCACGCGCTGCTGATCGACGTCGCGGAAACCATGTCCCGGTACGGCCGGCTCCGGCTGGAAAAGGATCCCGTGCACGGACTGGTCCTGCGCACGGACGACTACCCGGTGATGGAGGAAGTGATCCGGGCCAAGAAGATCGAGCCGCTGCTGGGCCCGCGCATTGACCCGATGACCGTCGTCGTGCACGCCTCCGCGCGCGGCGCGCTCAAGCAGCTGCTGCTGAAAATCGGCTGGCCCGCAGAGGACCTCGCCGGCTATGTCGACGGCACGCCGCATCCTGTGGCGCTGCTGGAGGAGGGCTGGAAACTGCGTCCGTACCAGCAACTCGCGGTGGAGAATTTCTGGGCCGGCGGTTCCGGCGTCGTCGTGCTCCCCTGCGGCGCGGGCAAAACGCTGGTCGGCGCCGCCGCGATGGCCGTCAGCCAGACCACCACGTTGATCCTGGTCACCAACACCGTCTCCGCCAGGCAATGGAAGGACGAGCTGCTCAAGCGCACCACGTTGACGGAGTCCGAGATTGGTGAATACTCCGGTGCCGTCAAGGAGGTCCGGCCGGTCACCATTGCCACCTATCAGGTCCTGACCATGCGGCGCGGCGGGCTGTATCCGCATCTGGAGCTGTTGGATGCCAATAACTGGGGTCTGATCATCTACGACGAGGTGCACCTGTTGCCCGCGCCGATCTTCCGGATGACGGCGGATCTGCAGGCACGACGACGGCTCGGGCTAACAGCGACGCTGGTCCGGGAGGATGGCCGGGAAGGCGAGGTTTTCTCGTTGATTGGGCCTAAACGCTACGACGCCCCATGGAAGGACATCGAGGCGCAAGGCTACATCGCGCCGGCGGACTGCGTGGAGGTCCGGGTGGATCTGCCGCGTGACGAACGGATGGCCTACGCCATGGCCGACGATGCGGACAAATACCGGCTCTGCGCCACCAGCGAGACCAAGACCGCTGTGGTGGAGCGGCTGGTCAAGTCCCATCAGGGTGAGCAGCTGCTGGTGATCGGGCAGTACATCGATCAACTCGATGAAATTGCCCAACACCTTGATGCCCCCGTCATCAAGGGCGAGACAAGTGTTAAGGAACGGCAGCGGCTCTTCGGCGAGTTTCGGAACGGGATCATCCATACCTTGGTGGTCTCCAAGGTGGCGAATTTTTCCATCGACCTGCCGGAGGCGTCCGTAGCAATTCAGGTCTCCGGCTCCTTCGGCTCCCGGCAAGAGGAGGCGCAGCGGCTTGGTCGGCTGCTTCGGCCCAAGGCGGACGGGCGGTCAGCGCGGTTCTACACCCTGGTGGCACGTGACACCCTGGATCAGGACTTTGCGGCCAAGCGCCAGCGCTTCCTGGCGGAGCAGGGCTATGCCTACCGGATTCTGGATGCGAAGGACATCGCCACGACCGGATAGGGCTGCGTGTTGACGTGGCACGCAGCCCGGCACAATCGAGCGTATGATCGGCTCAATATTTCAGTTGTTCAGCGTGCAGTTTTCGGCATGAAGTTGTTCAGCGTGAAGAACGGGCTCGGGGGCAGGGAGATCATCGTGGATACGGAAGCCAATGTGGTCAGGCACTACTCGCGCGGGGATCTTCAGGAGCGGCTACTCGAGGCCGTGCAGGCCGAGGGCCGCGACCCGGACCACCTGCACCAGGAGGACCTCGCCGGCGCGGATGAGTTCCACATCGGCGGCATCAAAGCCACCGAGGACCTTGCAAGCAGCGCCGGCATCCACAGCGGTTCCCGCGTGCTGGACGTGGGCAGCGGCATCGGCGGCACGGCCCGGCATTTCGCCCATCGCTTCGGGGTAACGGTCCATGGCGTCGATCTGACCCCGGAATTCGTCCAGGTTGCCCGGTCGCTGACCGAGCTGACCGGGCTAAGCGGGCAGGTTACCTTCAGCCAGGGCAGCGCGCTGGCGCTGCCGTTTGGCGACGACGAGTTTGACGTCCCCACCATGCTGCATGTCGGGATGAACATCGACGATAAAGCTGCGCTGTTCGCTGAGGTATTCCGAGTCCTCAAGCCCGGTGGCGTCTTCGCCGTCTACGACGTGATGCGGATGAGCGACGACGAACCCACCTTCCCGCTGCCATAGTCCACGGTGCCGGCAGACTCCTTCGTCGGGACACCGTTGGAATACTCCGAGGGGATGGAAGCGGCCGGCTTTGCGGTCGACTCGGAGCGGAACCGCCGCGATTTTGGCATCGCTTTCATGGAGCGCGGACAGGCGCGGACGGCGGAAAAGGGTCCGTCGCCGCTCGGCCCGCTGCTGGTCCTGGGCCCCGATGGGCCGCCGCGGATGGCCAATCTGCTCGCAGCGTTCCGGGCCGGCGTCCTAGCCCCGGTGGAGATCTTCGCCCGCAAACCATAATCGATTGGGCAGCCCAGCCCGTTGAGTCTTGTGGCTTTGATTCCGCGATCTAGTCCGCTGCCAGTACCTGCTGCAGGGCTGCGAGGGCTTCCGGAAGGTCAGGCAGCTCCGGGTGCCAGGCCTTCTCCCATTCCAGCGAGAACCACGGATCGTCCTTGCCCTGCGCAGCGCTCAGCGCTGTGGCCAGCCGCGCCATTTCCCGCAGCGGCACGTCGCCCTCGCCCGGCAGTCGGAGGGTGACGTCCGTCGGCGCGGAGCCTATTTGCCCGTCCTTGAACTGGCTGTAGGCATAGTATGGGGCCACATGCCGCGCCGTCTCCCGCGGGGTCTCGCCGTAACGCCAGGGGTGCAGCACGTCCCAGATGATGCCCACGCCGGACGGGCCCGGTTCCGCGTCGGCCGCAACTGCGGCCAAAACCGCGCCCGGGTCATCCACCAGCGCCAAAATGCGCGCGACATCCGCTCCCCGTGGATGCGAATCGTGCGTTTCCAGCAGCAGCCGGACTCCCAGATGCCCGGCCTCGCCCAGCACCGCCGACAGCCGCCGGGCACCTGCCGCGTCGAACTCTGACATATCAGCCGTCGTCAAGGGATCTACGCCTGCCCCGGGGAAAACCCGCATCCCCCGCGCTCCTAAATCGGCAGCAAGCTGCAGGTTCGCACGCAGGCCGGCCAGCACCTCGTGGTCCGGTCCCGGCGCGCAGATCTTGACGTAGCTCGCCAGGGCCAGCACCTCAACCCCGGCATCCTCAAGTGCCTGCCGAAGCTCCACGCGCCCGGCTGCGGTCAGCCCCAAAGGTGTGATGCCGCCGTCGTCCACCCGTAGTTCGAGCCCACGGGCCCCAAACCGCCGTGCCCACTGGATCAATTGCATTACGGAAGCGTCAGGCGCACCCAAAGTGGAAAATGCCAACCGCATGTAACTCCTTCCGGTCTTTGCCTCAGGCGCAAACCGCCCCACAGCCACGGTTCCAGTCTTACCGAGGGTGGACTCGTGCGCTACTTCTTAAATTCTCTCCCGACGGCGTGATATGCCTGTATCGTCGGAACGGATCATTCCGTGCGCCGGCTACCCATTTCGCCCACTTGATGAAGGACCCATGGTCAGCAATCAATCTGCCGCGTCAGAGCGCGTCCGTCCAAACATTCTCTTTGTCCTCAGCGACGATCAGGGCCCGTGGGCGTTGGGCTGTGCCGGTAACGACGAGATCCAGACACCTGTCCTGGACGGGCTCGCCGCGCGCGGGACCCGGCTGGAAAACTTCTTCTGCGTATCCCCGGTCTGCTCGCCGGCACGTGCCAGCCTGATGACAGGCCAAATCCCCTCGCGGCACGGAGTCCACGACTATTTGACCGGCGTCGAGGTCGGTGCCAACGCGCCGGACTATCTGGCGGGGCAGCCGTTGTTCACCGATGTGCTGGCCGAGGGCGGCTATCAGTTGGGGCTCTCCGGCAAGTGGCATCTGGGCGCCAATGACGCATCCCGGCGAGGTTTTGTGCATTGGTACGGGTTAGAGGGCGGTGGAAGCCCGTACCGGCAAGCGACGATGTACCGTGACGGCAGCCGGGAGACGGTGACCGATTACCTCACTGACGTCATCACCGGTGACGCGCTGGCATTTCTTGACGGCGCGGCCCCCGGACCGGACCCGTTTTTCCTGGCCGTAAATTACACGGCGCCGCACAAGCCATGGAAGGGTCAGCATCCGCGCGAGTTCGAGGCCCTGTACGACGACTGCGCCTTCGAGAGCTGTCCGCAGGAACCGGCGCACCCCTGGCAGCCCACCGTTGACGGCATTCCGATCGGTGGCGAAGCGGACGTCCGCGCCGCCCTGGTGGGTTATTTTGCGGCCGTCAGCGCCATGGATGCGGGCATTGGCGCCCTGCTGGAGCGGTTGGAGACCCTGGGGCAGACGGAGAACACGCTGGTCATCTTTTCCTCCGACAACGGTTTCAATTGTGGCCACCATGGCATCTGGGGCAAGGGCAACGGGACGTTCCCGCAGAACATGTTTGACTCCTCCGTCAAGGTCCCTGCCATCTTCACGTGGCCTGGCCATATTGCGGCCGGCAGTGTTCGCCCGGAGTTGCTCTCCGCCTACGACGTAGCGGCCACCATCCTGGAACTGGCGGGACTGGATAAGTCGGGGTTCGAGGATGGGCCGGGACAGTCATTCGCCGGGTTGATTGCCCACGAGGCCGGGCCTGTCCGGGCCGAGGTGAGCCGCACAGCACCGGCCCGCGCCGTCGTCGTCTATGACGAATACGGCCCGGTCCGAATGATCCGCACGGCAACGTGGAAGTACGTACACAGGTATCCGCATGGCCCGCACGAGCTGTACCACCTGGGGGTGGACCCGCAGGAACGCAGCAACCTCATTCACGAGGCAAGCGCCGGGGACACTCTCGCCGACCTGCGCGCGGAACTGGCGCGCTGGTTCAGCAAGCATGCCAGTGCAGCCTTCGACGGCGCCGCCCTGCCCGTTGTCGGCGCCGGTCAATTCCAACCCCTGGGAGCCGATCCCCTCGCCGCATTCACCGCGCCTAACTGGGACGGGACGGCCGGTGACAAGCGCCCATCGAGTGCGAAATAAGTGTCGTTTAGCGGCCCCGATCGGCCCGTGTTCGGACATTTACCACGCCGGGTGGAGCCCGGCTTGCAGGGCATGATTAACTTGGGACACGCCCCTGTCCGCACCGCGGAATCACCGGAAGGAGAAAGCCGTGACCAGTTGCTGTAGCCCCGCGCGGGACGGTGCTGCAGCCGCCCGCTCCGCCGTCGAGCCCGGCGACACCGTCGAGTCCAGCGACACCGCATCTTTCACCTCGGCCGGCCGCGCCCCGACCCCGTGCGGCACGCCTGCCGAAACCGGAGCCCGGGACGATGTGCATCTGCCAGGTGGCCAGTTTGCGATGGGCGATCCGTTCGACGAGGGCTACGGCGGCGACGGTGAAACGCCGGTCCATCGGGTTCGCCTGACCGCCTTCAGTATCGCCGCCGCCACGGTGACCAATGCAGAGTTTGCCCGGTTCGTTTCCTCGACAGATTTCCGCACGGAATCGGAGCTCTTCGGCAGTTCAGCGGTTTTCCACCTGGCTGTCCAGGCGCCGCGGGTGGACATCCTCGGTCCGGCCGCGGGCACACCCTGGTGGCTCAACGTCCGCGGCGCAGACTGGGCGCATCCCGCGGGCCAAGGCTCCAGGTGGCAGGACATCCCGGACCATCCGGTGACCCAGGTGTCCCATAATGACGCGCTGGCCTACTGCGCCTGGGCCGGGCGCCGGCTGCCGACCGAGGCGGAATGGGAATACGCTGCGCGCGGCGGCAGCCCCGGAAGCCGGTATCCGTGGGGCGACGACCTGGTCCCGACCGGACCTGAAGGACAGCCGGAGCACCACTGCAATATCTGGCAGGGCACGTTCCCCACGGAAAACACTCTCGACGACGGATACCTCACCACCGCTCCGGTCTACAGCTACTCCCCGAACGGTTTCGGGCTGTACCAAACCAGCGGCAATGTCTGGGAATGGTGCCACGACTGGTTCCTGCCCAAGTACTACAGGACCTGCGCTACGGCGGGAACCATCGCAAACCCACAGGGACCAACGATCGGACGCGGACGAGTGATGCGCGGCGGCTCGTACCTGTGCCACGAGTCCTACTGCAACCGATACCGGTTGGCCGCCCGCAGTTCCAATACGCCGGACTCCGCCAGCGGGAACTGCGGCTTCCGGACCGCGGCAGTGGAACCGGTCCAGACCCTGCCCTGACACGGCCGCGCGAGTGGCTGCACGGTGAATGCTGATCAGCTGGGGGCGGACCGATTTTGACGGGCGATGTGCTCTGTTCCCCAACGACGGATGGCCGCTTGCGCGGCGCCGAGACTGCCGGCGTGTTCGGAATATGAGGTGACGCGGATTTCGCACGCGGGCAATCCGACCGCTGCCCTACGCGAATGCAACTGCGCCGCGGCTGCGGCGAGGAATGGTTCTCCCAGCTGGACCAGGTCACCGGTCAGAACGATGCTCTGTGGATCCAGCAGCATGGCCGCGGCTGCCAGTGCTTGGCCCAGCACGCCGCCGAGTTGCGTCGCCAGCCGGACGGCCGTGGCGTCCTGCGCGCCGATGGCGCTACTGAGTGCGGCTATCGACGCCGTGCCGAGCCCGGCTTCGCACGCAGCGCGCAAAACGGCACCGGTACCCAATACGCTTTCAAGGCACCCGATGGCCCCGCACCAGCACTGCGGCCCTGCCGGATCGACGCAGATGTGCCCTAGTTCGCCGGCAGCTCCGAAAGTTCCCCGATAGATCCGACCGTCCAGCAGAATCCCACTGCTGATCCCTGCCGAGAGCATGACATACAACAAAGTTCCGGTTGTTGCCTGCTCCCCCTCAGCGGCCAGCTCGGTAACGGCTGCCATTCGGATGTTGTTGTCCCAGATGACCGGTGACCGGAAGAGGACCCGTAAGGGCTCCAGTGAAAGACCCTCGGGATCAGCTTGGACAGCGGCATCGGGACGTTCGGTCTGGGCACTGTCATGACGGGTCGCAATGCCGACGCCGACGCCCAGCACAGCCGCCCGGTTTAGCCTGCCCTGCTGCAGCAGGTCTGCCAAGAACTCCACGGCGGTGGAGAGCCGCTCTCCCAGGGATGCGTCGCTGGATACTGTCACGGAAAATTGATCCACCGGCCTACCGTCAAGAGCGACCACTGTCACACTGGTCCGGGATCGCCCCAGTTCGATGCCCACAGCCGCTCCGAGATCGGCCTTAATGGACAACCGCTGGGTGGGGCGGCCGTTGCGCCCCGTCCCGTACTCCGCCTTCCCGCTGGTTTCCAGGACCCCGTTTCCCAATAGCTTCCCAACTATTTGGGACAGCGTGGTACGGGAAACACCCAGTTGCTGTTGGAGCTCGCTGCGCGTGGCAGGCCCGTGGGTGAAGAGGAACTCCAGCATGAGGCGCTCAGCGGGGCTGGTGCCGGCGTCTGGTGAAATCGAAGTCATCTTTTGATACTAACGTCAACCCTATTTATGTAAATCATGTTGACGTAAGTCACATTTCCCCCTAAATTTGTTCCATGGTCAGTCAACGAACCCCAGCACCGACAATTGAGCGAGCAGGAACGCCAGCCGTTGGGAAACGGAAGAAACCAGCCATCAAGCTGACAAAGAAGAGCATGTTGGCGCTGAATGTGGTGTCCGTTGCGGCTGGAATCGGCCTATGGGCTCTGGTATCGGCGATTGGTATCCAAGGACTCCCCGGACCCGCCCAAGTGCTGGCTCAGGGGATCGAACTGGCTCGCAACGGAACCCTGGCTGATGACGTGGGTGCCAGTCTGGCCCGGGTCCTGACCGGCTTCCTGCTCGGCAGCCTGCTGGCGATCCCGGTGGGCTTCCTGATGGGCTGGTACAGCATTGCGCGCGGCATCGTCGAACCGTACATCCAGTTCTTCCGCACGGTTCCGCCGCTGGCCATCATTCCGCTGGCCATCGTGACGATGGGAATAGGCGAGGTCCCCAAGATCTTCGTTATCTTCCTGGCAGCCTTCCTCTCCTGCGTCATCTCCACGTTCCAAGGGGTCGTCGGAGTTGAGAAAACGCTGATCAACGCCGCGCGGGTCCTGGGCGCCGGCAGTCTCACGGTTTTCCTGCGCGTGGTGGTCCCGGCCTCCTCACCCTTCATTCTGGTCGGCATGCGCATTGGGCTGGGCGCTGCCTGGGCCACCCTCGTCGCCGCGGAATTGATAGCGGCACCCAACGGCCTGGGCTACCGCATGCAGCAAGCGCAGTTGTTTTATGACCTGCCGACTATTTTCGTCAGCCTGATCAGCATTGGAGTGCTCGGGCTGATCATGGACCGCATACTGCTGCTGGCTGAAGCACGTCTCACCCGCTGGCAGGAACGCCGCTAGCCGGCAGGAAAGGATCCTCATGTCCGCAACAGCAGCACCCACCAGCCCACAGACCGGGGAAGATCTGTCCATGATCCGATTCGCTGACGTGAGGCACGATTTTGAACTCGGTAAGGAAACCTTCACTGCCCTTGGCGGGGTGAGTCTGGACATCGCCGACGGCGAGTTCGTCACCGTGGTTGGCCCTTCCGGCTGCGGTAAATCCACCCTGCTCAACGTCGCCGCCGGGCTCCTGGACCCCACCGGTGGTGAGGTTCTCGTTGACCGGCGCCGGGTGGAGGGACCCAGCCCGCGCACCGGCGTGATTTTCCAGCAGTATGCCCTCTTCCCGTGGCTGACCGTGCGAAAGAATGTCGAGTTCGGGCTCGAGCTGAAGAAGGTACCGGCAGCGCAACGGCGAACCATTGTTGACCATTATCTAGAGCTGGTGGGGCTGAGCGACTTCGCGCAGGCGCTGCCCAAAGAGCTTTCCGGCGGCATGAAGCAGCGATGCGCCATCGCCCGCGCCTACGCTGTCAATCCGGAGATCCTGCTGATGGATGAACCCTTTGGCGCATTGGATGCGCTTACCAGGGTCCACATGCAGGAGCAGCTCATGGATACCTGGCTGAAGGAACGCCGAACGGTCATGTTCGTCACCCACGACGTCGACGAGGCAGTCTTCCTGGCCTCCCGCGTCATCATTATGGCGGCCAGGCCAGGACGGATCTATCAGACCGTTACCGTGGACCTGCCGTATCCCCGCACCGAGGAACTGCGGCTTTCCCCCGAATTCGCGCAGCTGCGCGCCAAAGTCTGGGAAGCCGTCTACCACCAGCCTGGCGCCAGAGGCGCCGACGAATAGTTTCGTTCCGCCAGAGGCGCCGACGAATAACCAGCACAGCAATTCACCCTGACCACCGCAACAAGGAGTACCTCATGAGAGCGAACCTTTCCCGCCGTTCATTCGGGCAGCTGGCGTTCGGCGCCGCCGCAACCGCAGCGCTGGCAGGCTGCTCCAAGGCCGATTCCACCCCTGATGCCGCCGGCAAGCGCTCCGTGAGTGAGATCAAGGTCGGCTACATCGCGGACTACAACGGAGCCGGCCTGATGGCCGTCGCTGATCAGGAAAAGCTCTGGGAGAAGAACGGCTTGAAGCCGGCGTACATTCCGTTTACGAATGGGCCGCTGTCCATCCAGGCGCTGGGCACAGGCAACGTCGATGTCGCCTACATCGGTTCCGGTGCGCTCTGGCTGCCGGCATCCGGCAAGGCGGAGATCTGGGCAGTTAACTCTGTTTCCAACGCGGACAGGGTAATTGCGCAGAGCGGTTTCAATTCTCTGCAGGATCTCAAAGGCAGGAAGGTCGGCGTTCCGGCCGGTACATCCGGAGACCAGCTGCTGGGATTGGCGCTGAAAAAGGCAGGACTGAGTAAGTCCGACTTCGACATTGTTTCGATGGATCCCAGCACCGTTGTTTCCGCTTTCGCCGCCGGCCAGATCGATGGCGCCGCCATCTGGTATCCGCTGATTGACACCCTTAAACAGCGCAAACCGGATCTGAAGGAACTCGTCAAAAACGAAGATTTCATCGACGAATTCACCTTCCCCAGCACGTTCGTTGCACAGAGCGGACGGGCAGCCAAGGATGCGGATCTGGCGCAGAGCTTTCTATCCGTGATCAAGGCCGCCAATGATTACCGGCATGAGAACCAGGACAAGACCATCACGGCGACGGCTGCCTTCCTCAAGCTCAAACCCGAAGACATGAAGGCCCAAGCCGGCGTCGCCAAGCTCTTCACCTCAGCGGAGCTTGAGGACCTGACCAAAAATGGCACGGTCGACAAGTGGTTCAGGGCCCTCGAGGAACAGTTCAAGACCGACGGTAAGATCCCCGAAGTCAAGGATCCCAAGTCCTTCTACACCGCGGACGCCTACGTCGCAGCACCGAAGGGCTAAGCCGACCCATGCAGAACACACCTCTCACCGCCGGCCAGACGCCCGGGAAACCACGCAACATTCTTTTTTTGATGACGGATCAGCAACGGACCGATACCCTTGGCTGTTACGGAAATACCACCGGCCACACGCCCCACCTCGACGCTCTGGCTGCACGTGGAACAACGTTCGACCGCGCCTACACCCCCACTGCCATCTGCACTCCCGCCCGCGCCAGCCTGCTGACCGGTCTGCAGCCCTTCGAACATGGGTTGCTGGCCAATTACGAATGGAATTCCGGCCACCGCGAAGAACTGCCCGACGGCAGCCCCACGTTCTCCGCGGCCCTGGCCGAGCAGGGGTACCGGCTGGGGCATGTCGGGAAATGGCACGTGGGGCGGCACCGCGGCCCTGAGTTCTACGGCTTCGAGGGTGTGCACCTGCCCGGAGCGCTGAATGTCTTCGATGACCCGGGCTACACGCGCTGGCTTGCCGTCAACGGCTTCCCTCAGTTCCATATCTCAGACCCGATCTACACCACTCGTGCCGATGGCAGCCAAGGCCACTTAATCGCGGGGGTAACGGACCAGCCGACGGAGGCAACGTTTGAGGCCTATCTGGCGGATCAGACCATCGCCAAGCTCCGGGAGTTCGCCGTCGGCCGTTCCGGCACGCAGACTCCAGGCGTGGACCCTGCCGGCGGGTACCCTGCCGAGCCGTTTTTCCTGTCCTGCCATATCTTTGGACCGCACCTGCCATACCTCATTCCACGCCAGTGGTACGACTTAGTTGACCCGTCCGCCGTCGAGCTCCCCGGTTCTTTCGCGGAGACCTTCAACGGCAAACCCCTGGTTCAGCAGACTTACGCAGACTACTGGTCGACGGATTGTTTCAGTGTGGAGCAATGGAAAAAGATCACGGCGGTCTATTGGGGTTACGTGGCGATGATCGACCACCAGATCGGCAGAATTTTGGCGGTGCTCGATGAACTCGGGCTCACAGACTCCACCGCCGTCATGTTCACGGCCGATCACGGCGAGTTCACCGGCGCGCACCGGCTCAACGACAAAGGCCCCGCCATGTATGAGGACATTTATCGTATTCCTGCCATTGTGGCCGTGCCCGGTGAAGCCGGAAGGCATAATGACGACTTCGTCTCGCTGATCGACTTCACTGCTACCTTCATCGACATCGCCGGCGGCGATGTCAGCGGTATCCGTGGTTCAAGCCTGCTCCCCCTCGCCGCGGGGACCACTCCGGCCGGTTGGCGACAGGACATCCTGTGCGAATTCCATGGACACCACTTCCCGTACGCCCAGCGGATGCTCCGTGATCGCGATTTCAAGTACATCGCAAACCCGGAGGGGCTCGACGAGTTCTATGATCTGCACGCGGACCCGGATGAGCTGAACAACGTCATCAACGTCCCGGCCTACCGGGACAATGTCCGTTCGCTGCGCCGCAATATGTACCGGCAATTAATCGCTCGCGGGGACAAATTCGCCCAATGGCTCGCCTTCGCCGGAGACATTCCGGAAAGCGAGCGGATCCGGCCCGTTACCGCTGTGGAACGGTTCATTACCTGAGGCACGACGACGGCGGGCAGTCTGTGACGGGCCAAATGCGGATTAGGTCTTTATTCCTCGCATCTGAACCGCGTTAGGTTAACTGCATCACAGGCGGGCGACCTTCAGCTCCGACCCCCAAAAGACCCGGCAACGACGATGGGACTCTCCATGGACAGCCAACTTTCACGACGATCATTACTCAAGGGAGCCGGCGCGCTCTCCCTGGCAGCCGCGATCGGTGCGGTATTCACGCCGATGGCCAATGCTGCGGCCACGGCATCCCCCGCTGACTTGGAAGCCCTTCGGCAGCGGTGGGTTGACCAGCTGACCGGGCGCACGGAGATAGTCGCCGGCGACGCCGACTTCACCACGGCCATTGCCGGGTTGGACAAGGCCGTGCAGGCCTCCGTTTCCCTGCTGGTGCCCGGCGCGGGTACGCGCACCCAGGTCTTCAGCGACACTAGCTTTACTGTGGACGCGCAAATAGTCACCGTCTACAAGCGGCTGGCACAGATGGCGACGGCCTGGGCCACCCCGGGTTCGGGGTTCAAGGATGATACTGCCTTGCTGCAGAACATTCTGGACGGGCTGCGGGACAGCCACCGTCTGGTCTACAACGCCGGCCAGGCCGAGTTCGGCAACTGGTGGTCCTGGGAGATCGGCACGCCCAAGTCCCTCACCGACGCCATGTCGATAGTCCGCGACCACCTGACCGACGCTGAGATCGCGGACTACTGCGCCGCCGTCGACCACTTCATTCCGGACCCCACGATGCAGTTTCCGGACAGTCGGGGCAAGGTTCTCTCCGAGGGCGCGAACCGGGTGGACATCTGCCAGGGCATCATTATCCGTTCCATCGTGGGCGGGGACACGGTCAGGCTCGCCGCAGCCATCGCCGCGCTGGTGCCGGTCTGGCAGTTCGTCACCAGCGGCAATGGCTTCTTCCGGGACGGCTCATTCATTCAACACTCCACCATCGCCTACACCGGCACCTACGGCGTGGTATTGCTGGGCGGGCTGGCGAAGCTGTTCTCCCTGCTGGGCGGGTCAACCTATGCGGTGACCGACCCGAGCCGGCAGATCCTCTTCGACCGGGTGGAAGCATCCTTCGCCCCGCTGGTCTATAACGGCCAGATGATGGACGCCGTACGCGGACGGGCCATTTCACGCCAGACCGAGGGCGGCCACGACGACGGCACCGTCACCATCGAGGCAATCCTCTGGCTGGCGCGCGCGGTGGATCCCACCACGGCGGCTCGTTGGCAGTCCATCTGCCTGGGCTGGATCCAGCGCAACACCTACAGCTCCCCGCTCGCAGGGGCCAGCATTGCGCGCACGGCCCTGGTCAAGCAACTGCTCGGGTCCAAAGTACCGGCGGCGCCGGAACCGGTGGGGCACACATTTTTCCCGGCGATGGACCGGGCCGTGCACCGCGGCAATGGCTGGGCATCCGCATTGGGCCTGTCCAGCCGCCGGATGACCTGGTATGAGTGCGGCAACCGCGAGAACAACACCGGCTACCACACAGGCGACGGCATGACCTATGTCTACGGACCGGAGGGAGGAGAGTTCGACGACGCGTTCTGGCCCACCGCCAACCCCAAGCGGCTGCCCGGTACCACCGTGGATGCCACCGTGCTCCCGCCGAAAGTGGAGGGAGAGTGGGGTGCCAAGACGCCGCAGAACGAGTGGACCGGCGGCGTGACCGGAGCCGGGTACGGCGCCGTGGGACAGCACATGATCGCCCCCGGCGGCACCGGGTTGAGTGCGCGAAAATCCTGGTTCTTCAGCCATGAATTCATTGTGGCTCTGGGCTCTGACATTTCCACCGGCAGTTCCGCCAAGGTGGAATCCATCATGGAGCACCGCAACCTTGGCGCCACGGGCACCAACGCGCTGCACATTGACGGCAAACCCGCCGGCACCGTGGCGGGTACTGCGGAAACCCACGCGGGAGCAAAGTGGGCCCATCTGGAAGGTGTTGGTGGCTACCTCTTCCTGGACGAGGCGCCGGTCCAGGTCCTGCGGGAGAGCCGCTCGGGCAGCTGGAAGGACATCAACGCAAATGGCACGGCGCAGCAGCTAACCCGCAACTACGTCACGCTGTACAAAGACCACGGAACCAATCCCCGCGGCGCCAGCTACGCCTATGTCCTGCTGCCCGGGGCCACTGCAGTCGAAACCGCAGCGGCATCGCGGCAGAGCGTGGGCAGCATATTGCGCAATGATGCCGCAGCGCAGGGCATCAAGTTCAGGAATACTACGGCAGTGAACTTCTGGTCGGCCGCCACGGTGGGGAACATAACGGCCGCCGGCCCGGCCTCCGTGCTGGCTTGGGAGACCCCGGACGTGCTCAAGATGGCCGTTTCCGATCCCACCCAGACTGCGGAGAACGTCACGCTAACCATCAGCGGCACCAGGTTCCGGCAGGTCAAGTCGGCGACTGAGGTGACGCTGACCCGCAACTCCAACGGCACGCTTACGCTGGTCATTCCGACGGCGGGCCTGGCTGGTCAATCCGTGGAGCTGCAGCTGAATCCCTGAGGCTGTTCGACTGGACAATAGTTATTCGACAGACCCCCTACACGGTGTCATTGCCCACTTGGCTCAGCCGGCATCGATGACATCAGTGCCAGCGGAAGACGTCCTGGTTCAGCGCATCAGCGGCCCACGGCGTCTCCCGTTGCCACGGCAGCACTCGCGAAGTTCCACGCCACTGCAGCTGCGCGCCATCGTCTGTCCAGCACAACGCGAGGTCCACCGCGGTCCGCGCCAGCGTATCGGCTTCCGCACCCAGGCAAACCAGCCAGGCAATGTGCACGGTATTGGCGGGCAGCGGGCCAAATTCCAGCTGTGGCAGCGCGCTGTGCTCCCCTAACGCGGTGCCGGAGCCGGCCCTGCATTGCCCGTGCACTGCCACCGCACGGTGCACGGTGCGCTCGGGAGCGGCGTCGGTCAAGTCTGTGCGATAAAGGGCGACGGCGGAAGCCAGTCGGGCGGGGAGGCCGCCGGGCGCCGTTCGCCGCCAGCCGGTGACACGGGCCGCCGCCGGGCTTGCGGCGGCTTCGTTCATGGCAGGCCGTTCCGCCCAAACCGCCGTCTCCACTGGCATGTCCGAGGAAATGGCATAGCCGGAAAGCACGGGTTCGCACCCGATAACACCCGTGAGCCTGGCTATCCGCACTTCGATGCGGACGCCCTCGCTCCGGGAACCGGGCCGCTGCCGGTCGGCGTCCTCGTCCAGCACTGTGGTGGCATAGTTAGCTACCACGTCTCGCCCGCCAGCATCGAGGGCGAACGTGCTGGAGCCGCCGTCATACCGCGCCACGCCCCCACGCAGGCCGCGGTGCCTGCTGGTACCGTTGCCCGCCTTGAGGTAAATATCGTTATCCCGCAGCAGCCCGCCGTCAAGTCCGGGCTCAAGCACCGGCACGGTGGCTGTGGAATAGGCGAGCCGCCGGTACAAGCCGTCGTCGCGCTGTGGATGCCCGTCGGAGCCAAAGTTCAGCGCCCGCACCACTCCGTCCGCCATGGAACCGCAGACATGCCACCGCGGGCCGGCCAGCACCACGGAGGTGTTGCCCATTTCCACCGGCAGCGGTTCCTCCGCCGCCGTCCACGCAGGATGGTCCGCCGGCAACAGCAAACCCAGGAACCCCTTGCTGGCCCAGTGCGGTGAGCCAGGGGCGTTGTACGACTGCAAAATGCTGGCGTGGCTGCCATGCCAGCCCAAGCTCAACACACCGTCGGCCGCCGCACCGCGGTCCAGGAAATGACGCAGCACGCCGCTGGCCAGCCTGCGGGTACGCCCCGGAGACACCGTGGTGATCCCCTCCAGTTGCGCCATCCAAAACGGCGCAACCACGCCCCATCTATAGGTCAGCGAGCGCCCCTGCAGCAGCGGGCTGCCATCGGCCCCGAAGAGGTGCTGATAGCCCTGGACAAAGTCAGCCAACCGGGACCGGTATAGCCGGCGCCTGCCTTCGCTCTCGCTTGCACTGTGCAGATTGCCCCGGAGCAGATCCAAAATGACGAACGGATAGAGCTGGAAGGTCCATGCGTTGTAGTGGTCAAACCGGCGCCCGGCTCCGTCCGAATACCAGCCGTCGCCCACGTACCAGTCCTCGATCCGGGCCAGTGCCGCCTCAATCTCGAAGGCATTGTGCGGGTATCCGGTGGCCGCCAGGAATGCCTGGATGGTTGCCGAGAACATAACGTGGTTGTTATCAGCACCGTAGGATCCGCGGCTGCCGCCAAGCCAGGTCGCGATGTTGTCCCGCACCCGCTGCGGCAGTGCGTTCCAGAGCCACGGCCGGCTGAAATGGAGCCCCAGGACGATGGCCGTCGCCTCGACGGTAGGCTGCCCGTGATCCATTAGTGCCGGCCAGCGCTCGTCGGAGTCGGGAGCGGTTCCGGCGTCCAGCGCCAGACTGTACCAGTCAACAATTCCGACGGCGTAGCCCCCCGCACTGCGGGGTCCGGCAGTGCGGCCGCCGGGCTGGTCACCCTGGTTACCCGCCAGGCGCAGCGCTGCCAGCAAGAACGTGCGCGCAAACCCTTCGAGCTGGTCCGTCGCTTCCTGCGCCGCGCTACCCGAAGGTCCGGCAGAGGGAAAACCCACCTTGGCGTGCCGAGGGGAGGAAAAGCGCCGGGCCGCGGTGAGCAGGGAATCCGCCACGGCTTCCCAGTGCGTCCTAGTCCATCCGGTGAAAGCGGATTGTCCGGTGTCCAGCGGGGAATATGAATCCATGACGTATGCTTCGCTTCCCGCCCGCGGCAAGTTAATCAGTCAGCGCCGAGGCTGCGGCCGGCATGACTGCGGGCGAGCCGGCCAGGGCCACGGGGCCGCCGTCCGCCGCCGATTCGTAGGCAGCCAGCACCACTTCCACAATGTGCCGGGCGTGGGCCAAGCTGACAGCCGGCGTTCCGCCTGCCACCACATTGGCAAAGTCCTGCAGTTGCAGCGTAAACCCGGCCTGAATATCCTCAGGCCCTGACTCATGCAGAATGGTAGTCTCTCCATCCCGGCGCAGATACGTGCCCCTGCGCGGGTCCGCCGTGATCACCGCGCGTTCGCACACCACCGTCAGCTCATCGACGTTCCGCGGCATATCTGACACTATCGAAATGGACACCGCCACCTCGTTGGTCAGGCTCAGCTCCATGGTTCCGTCCGTCTCCACCGGGGCGCCGAACCGGTTCACAGTCGTGGCCCGGACGGCGGCCGCGGGCGCCCCGCCAAACCAGAGGCTGCGGTCCAGGCAGTGCCCGCCAATGTTGATGAACGCCCCGCCACCAGACATCGGCCGGTCGAAGAACCAGTCGGACCGGTGGCCCGGCCGGTAATCGGTGCTACGAAAATCGTGCACCATCTGCACCGCACCTAGCTCTCCGGTGGCCAAAGCGCGTTCAACGGCAATCTTTTCCGGCAGGAAATGCTGGATCTGGCCCACCACCAGCTTGACTCCGGCAGCTGTGCAGGCTGCAGCCATGTCGTCACAGTCCGCCAACCTAATCGCCATCGGTTTTTCCACCAGAACGTCCACACTGGCCGCCGCGGCGGCCAGCACCATGTCCTTGTGCAGGCCATGCGGGGTATTGACTATCACCGCATCCACCAGGCCGCTGTCCAGCAGGGCGCGGTAATTGGTGAAGACCGCCGCCCCGTACGGATCCGCCACGGCGGATGCGGTTCCGGGAAGCAGATCGCAGACCGCCGTCAGCTCCATTCCGGCTATCCGGGCCGCTGCCACCGCGTGAAAAGAGGCCACGGCTCCGGCCCCGATGATTCCTATGCGCATGATTTTCCTTCTGTTATCGCCAGTTCGGCATGGGCGCCCACGGCCGCCAGATGCGCCCCGCAGGATTCCCTGATGACAATTCGTGGGCGCAGCCGGATCTGGTGCAGAGGGCATTCCGCGCCCTCGGTCAGCCTGCGCAGCAGCACCTCGGCAGCCAGCCGGCCTACGCGGTGCTTCGGCGGCGCAATAGCCGTCAGCGGAACCTCGGCCAGGTCGGCCAGCTCGTCGTCGTAGGAAACCAGGGCAAGGTCCTCCGGCACCCGCAGCCCAGCCCGACGTGCCGCGGACTCCAGCAGCGTGGCTTCGCGGTCTCCAAAGACCAGCGCTGCTGCGGTCCCCGTGGCCTGCAGCTGCTTTAGCAGGTCTCCGGCCGCGCCGTTCTCCCACTCGGATTTGCTGGCGCTGATGTGCAGAGGCGCAAAGCCAAGATCCTGGGCCGCGCGCAGATAACCGGCGACGACGGCGGCTTCTGTCGGATTGGAGCTGCGGGTCAGCAAGGCCACACTAGGATGACCGAGCCGGTGCAGGTGCGTCACGCCGTCGTACGCTCCGCCCTGATGGTCAGAGCACACATGCTCCGTACGGTCCGCCGGGCCTAGGTCGGTTAAGCTGCGTTCCAGCAACACCACAGGCACCTCCAGGCCCATCAGATGCGCCACCCGGGCGTGCGGATCTTCAATGCCGATCAGCGTGGGCACCAGGATCAGCCCGTCCACGCCAGCATCAATGAGGAATTCAATGCAGCCGTCCTCGCGCGCCGCTTCGTAATTGTAGGTGGACAGCTGCAGTCCCACCCCGGCGGCGGACAGCGCCGATTCGATGCCCTGCAGCACCCGCGGGTAGTACAGCCGCGTGTCCGGCAGCAACACTCCCACGGTGTACCGGGCGCGCTGCCGGGAGGCGCGGCGCTCGGCCACGAAGCTCCCCGCACCCTGGCGCCGCACGACCAGTTCCTGCTGAACAAGTTCCTCAAAGGCGCGGCGCACAGTGGTCAAAGACAATCCGGTCTCCTCCGCAAGCTGCGCCTCAGTGGGCAGCTTAGTGCCCACTGACCAGCTGCCGGCCAAGATCCCGCGCCGCAGCTCATCGGCCAGGTGCTGGAACTTCAGGTCCCGAGAGTCGGCATCCCGGACCCGCCCGGATGCACGTGCTGCCATCAGGTCCTCCCCCGTCCACTAGTTCTGCCGCTCGGCCTGTCCGGATCATTGTGACCGGAGATTAAGAGAGTAATAAAGGAGTACCTGCGGAACATCTGGCGATTCCTATCCTCCTGTCCCCGTTTGAGCACCAAAGGTTAGTGCGACAGAGGAGCGGGGCAGCTCCGTGACTAAGTAGTCTTTCTTGAGTACTCATTGAATCCTATCTTTTACAGCTGTGATAGTCGTCTCACTGGGCCGTATGCCGCGGCTCTAAAAGATCAAGAGGTGATTTGTATGGGCGCAGCAGCCCGCTACATCCGGCCCATGGCCATACTCGCCGGCGCGGTGCTGGCGCTCTCCGCCTGCGGAGGCGGAGCAGGCACTGCAGGCGCAGGCGCAGATTCCACCACCGGCGGTTCGCTGACCTACTGGTCCATGTGGAAGGAAGGTGAACCACAGCAGAAGGTCATTGCCAAGGCCGTCGCGGACTTCACTGCCCAGACCGGCACCGAGGTCAAGGTGCAGTGGCAGGGCCGGTCCAACACTGAAAAACTGGTGCCCGCCCTGAACACCAACAACGTTCCGGACCTGGTCGACGGCCCCTACGCCAAGCTGGCGCCCGTACTGGGAAACACCGGCCAGGCCGCCCCGCTCACCAAGGCTTACGACACCACCGTGGACGGCAAAAAGGTTGCCGAGCTCATTCCAGCCAAATATCTGGCCACGTCCAACATTAAAGACAAGGACGGCAAGCCGTGGATGCTGCCGTACAGCCTGAGCTCCGACGGGATCTGGTTCAACGCAGCAGCCCATCCGGAGCTGGCCGCAAGCGCACCCAAGACATGGGATGACTTCACTTCCGTACTGGACAAACTCAAGGCCAACGGTGAGACTCCGCTGGCGGCCGACGGGGACATTGCCGGCTACAACTCGCTGTGGTTTACCACCGCGCTGATCCGCACCGAGGGGCCCGGCTCCTTCTACAAGCTGGCCTCGGACAAATCCGGTGCCGGCTGGGACAGCCCCGCCGTGCTGGCCGCAGCCAAGCGGGTGGAGAAAATTGTCAACGGCGGGTACCTGATCAACGGCTATGCCGCCAGCAAGTGGCCGGCGCAGCAACAGTTGTGGGCCAGCGGCAAGGCCGCACTGATGCTAAACGGCTCCTGGACACCCACCGAAACCGCCACCTACGCCAGCCCCGGCTTCCAGTACGCCTCCTTCCCCGTCCCCACCATCGATGGCAAGCCCACCTCACAGCGGGCCGACTTCGTAGGGTTCGCAGTGCCGGCCAAAGCCAAGAACCAGAACAAGGCGCAGCAGCTTGCCACGTTCCTCCTGGGCAAGCAGTACCAGGATGCGTACGGCACCGATGCCAAGGTGCTTCCTATTCGTGCCGATGCTGCCATCTCCCCTGAGATGGCTTCCGTGAAGAAGGCCTTGGACACCGCCCCTTCCGTCTACCTGCAGAACGACGGCGTGACCTACCCCGGCTACGTGGAGAAGGTCTTCTGGCCTAAGGATGACCAGCTCTTCCTGGGCAAAACCTCCGCGGACGACTTCGTCAAGCAGATGAAGGATGCACAGATCCAGTACTGGAAGGACAACGGCTGATGTCGGCGGTGGATGCCAACGCCGCAGTGGATACAGTCCTGTTGGCGGACGGTGCCAAGCCGGCCAAGGCCGCCCGACGCGAAGCCGGCAGCAGCATTGATCGTCAACGCAAGAAGCTGCTCATCCCGTTCGTCGGTCCGGCGTTCATCCTCTACACCATTTTGTTTGTGGTTCCGTCCCTCGGAGCCGTGTGGATCAGCTTCCACAGCTGGTCAGGTTCGGGCCCGATGGAATTTGTGGGTGGGGATAACTACGTCCGGGTCTTCAAGGACCCGCTCTTCCTGAAGTCCTTCGGCAATACGTTGCTGCTGCTGTTTGTGGTGGGTATTGCCATCTTTGTGCTGGCCTTCGCCATGTCGCTGGTGCTGCGGGACATGGTGGGCCGCAAGGTGGTGCGCTCGGTGATCTTCTTTCCGCACCTGATCAACGCCCTCGTCTTCGGCGTGCTGGCCGGGTTTATCTTCAACCCCGGCGGAATTGTCAACACGCTGCTGGGACCCCTGGGCGTCCAGGAACCGCCGGCATGGCTGGCGCAGGAGAACATCTTCCCGCTGATCATGGTGACGCTGGTGGCCACCACCACCGGTTACTACACCACCATCCTGATGGCAGGCGTGGACCGGATTCCGCCTTACTACTACGAGGACTGCGCACTGGCCGGCGCAACCGCCTTCCAGCGTCTGCGCTACGTGATCCTGCCGTTGACCTGGGATGTGTTTGGTACGTGTGCGGTGCTGTGGACCATCTCCTCGGTGAAGATCTTTGAAATCATCTGGGTCTTTGGCGGCAGCAGCGGAGCGGGCATTCCGCCCACCCAAAGCTGGACCACGGCCGTGTACACGTACGTCACCGCATTTTCCGGCCAGTCAACGCCGTCCTACGGGGCTGCGACGGCATCGGCAGTGATTTCACTGGCCCTGGTTTCCGTCCTGGTAGTGGTGCTGCGCCGCGCAATGCGCCGCGACGCCGTCGAATTTTAGGAGCAGCCATGTCTACTCTGAACAAACCCGCCTCCCGTACAACAATGCGCCGCAGTGCCAAGACTGCGGCCACCGGAGAATCGGGACCACCGAAGCGCCCGCGGAAAAGTGCCAGCGGCACCGCCAGCAGCCCTGCCCTGCGCGCGGACCGCAGTCCGCTGCGAACCGTCGGCATAGTGGTGCTCTGGCTGATCGTGGCCCTGAGCATTGTGATGCTGTTGTGGATGCTGATGCAGGCCTTCCGGGACACCCGCTCCATTCTCAGCGATCCGTGGGGACTGCCAACGTCACTGGCACCGGATAACTTCGTCCGCGCCTGGACGGTGGGCGACTTCGCCACCGCCACCTTCAACAGCGTCATCACCACAGGGGTGTCGTCCCTGCTTACCGTGGCGCTGGCAGCTCCCGCAGCTTACTACCTCAGCCGGGTGGCGGGACGCTTCACGCAGGGGCTGACCATGTACTTCATTCTGGGTCTTGGCATCCCGGCGCAGGTGATCCTGATTCCGCTGTTCGTGATGCTGAACCAGGTGTACCTGACGGACAGCCTGATCGGATTGAACCTGGTGTACATAGGCGTCTCGATGCCGTTCACCGTGTTCCTGCTGACGGCCTTTTTCCGTTCGCTGCCGCTGGAAATGGAGGAGGCGGCCGCGCTGGATGGTGCTTCGGCACTGCGGACGTTTGTGCGGATCACGTTGCCGCTGGCCAAGGGCGGCATCCTCACCGCGTTTGTGCTGGAGGTGATTTCGCATTGGAACGAGACTTTGCTGGCCCTGACTCTGATCCAGTCCACCGAAAAGTACACCCTGCCGGTAGCGCTGATCTCTTTCGTGCAGCAGCAAACCTACTCCGGGGCAGACTGGGGTGGTCTCTTTGCGGGACTGTGCATTGTGGTCCTGCCGATGCTGATTATCTACATTTGGCTGGGCCGGCGCCTCACCGAGGGCCTGACCCTGGGGATGGGCAAGTGACGCTGGGCTGGCGGGGAACGGCATCTCCTGGCCTCCGTCGGCCCAGCGTGCTGTTTATTATCTCCGACCAGTTCCGGGCCATGTGCCTGGAACCGGACGGGGATCCCGTGCGGACACCAGCCCTGGATGCGCTCGCGGCACAGTCCGCCGTGCTGACCAACGCGGTCAGCAACTACCCCGTCTGCAGCCCACACCGGGCCATGCTGGTGACCGGACAGCCGCCGCACGAAAACCACGTTCCGCTGAACGTTAATTCCGGGACCGCCCCCGAGGTGGGGCTGCGCCCCGGGGCGCCCAGCTGGGCGCAGGTGCTGCGGGACGGCGGCTACCGCACGGGGTATATCGGCAAGTGGCACCTTGCGGCGCCGACGGCCGCGGACGCCATTCATGGCCGGGGTCCGCTGGAGGACGGCAGGTACTGGGACGCCTACTCGCCGCCCAGCCACCGCTTTGGCTTCGAGTTCTGGCATTCGTACGGCTGCAATGACCAGCACCTGACCCCGCATTACTGGGTGGGGAACGCGCCGCGGGAGCGGCGGACCAACATCAACCGGTGGTCCGCTGCGCACGAAACGGACGTGGCGCTGGAATTCCTGGCCGGGGCCAGGGCCGGGGCGGCCCCCTTCGCCCTGGCCGTTTCCTTCAATCCACCGCACCAGCCGTTCGATGAACTGCCGCCCGGCTACGCCACGGACTATGCGGCCCTGCCGGCCGGACAGCTGCTGAACCGGCCCAACGTGGACCTCGCCTCCTCCATTGGCCGGGAGGCTGCCGCCATTGCCCCGCTGTATTACGCAGCAGTGACGGCCATCGACGAACAGGTGGGCAGGCTGCTGGATGCGTTGGCGGAACTGGATCTGGCCCGAGACACCATAGTGGTCTTCACCTCAGACCACGGCCAGCAGATGGGCAGCCACAACCTGCTGTACAAGAACGTCCCTTATGAGGAGTCCATGCGGTTGCCCTGCCTCATCCGCTGGCCGGGGCATATTGCTCCCGGCCAGCAGCCGGCACTGTTCTGTTCGCTGGACATCGCGCCCACGCTGCTGGGCCTGACCGGTTTTGCAGATTCCAAACCCGTGCAAATGCGCGGCACTAATCTGGCCCCGGTGCTGCTGGGTGCGGCGGAACCGGACACGGAGGCCGCGGCAACCTATTACTGTTATCCGTTGCATCCCACCGACCAGGACATCCGCGGCCTGCGGACCAGCACCAACAAGTTCATTGCCCGGCTGTCCGCGGGCGATGGGCTGGTAACCGAGTGCTATGACCTGCGCAAGGATCCCTATGAACTGGTCCCGGTACTGGACCCAGATGTGAACAGTTTGTGGGCTGCCCGATTGGTTGCTGAACTGCAAACCGCCGGGGACGATTGGATGGGCCTTAGTGCATTAAAGGAGCTGGCCAATGCCTGAGGACCTGCCCAACATCCTGCTGATCATGGCCGATCAGTTCGCAGCGCACGTGCTCGGCAAGGAGGCGGGAGAACATGAACACTTTTCCACCCCCGCGCTGGACCGCCTCGGCGCCGACTCCACCAGGTACACCCGTGCCTACACCAGCTTTCCGCTCTGCGTCCCCGCCCGTAGTTCCATGCTGACGGCAAAGTACCCGCACCGGCTGGGGATCGACGGCAACGGGCGCGAATTCCTCTCAGACGCAGACCGGAACGAGGACGAGCCCGGCCGTGGCCCACACAGCCTGGGGCACTGGTTCGCCGAACACGGCTTCGATTGTGCCTACGCCGGGAAATGGCACGCACGCCAAGCCAGCGCGCAAGCCTCCGACGGCTTCGCGCCCATCCACGATTTCGGTGACGAAGGACTGGTCAGATCCTGCACGCAGTGGCTGGCAACGCGCCGGTCCTCGAAGCCGTTTCTATTGGTCGCTTCCTTTGACGATCCGCACACCATCTGCGAGCACGCTCGGCTTCAGCCACTCCCCTACGGTGATGTTGCGGCGTCGCCGTTGGATGATTGCCCTCCGCTGCCGGAAAACTTCCCCCGCGCCCCGTTCGCCGCGCAGGCGCCGCAGGAGGAATACGCCGCGGCTGCCGCCAAGTATGGCACGACAGCATACACAGCCGAGGATTGGCGCCGCTACCGTGATGTATATGCACAACTGGTGTCCAGGGTAGACGAACGGATCAACACTCTGCTCAGTGCCGTGGATTCTGAGCCCGGGAACACCATCGTCGTCTTCATTAGCGACCACGGCGACGGGGACTCCTCGCACGGCTGGAACCAAAAATCGGCCCTCTTCGAGGAGTGTATCCGAGTCCCGTTCCTGCTGCGCGTTCCTGACCGGCCAGCCGGACGCATCGATACCCCGGTCGCCGCGGTGCTGGGTCTGCTGCCCACCCTGTGCGAGGCGGCAGGCATAGCCGCTCCCCCTGGTCTGGACGGGTCGAGCGTGCTGGCCCCTGACGCCCGCCCCGTGTTCATCGAAACCAAGTTCGACGGCGGCAGCGAACCTGCGACGACGGGCCGGGCAGTGATCCACGGCCGTTACAAATACGCCGTATATAACTGGGGCAAATGGCGTGAACAGCTTTTCGACCTCGAGGCTGACCCCGGGGAACGACGGAACCTCGCCGTCGAAGGAAGGTTCGACGACGTGCTGGAACGGATGCGCTCGCTGCTGCTTCACTGGTGCTTGGAAACCGTGGATACTGCCTTTCTGAAACGGCTGGTCAGGCCCGCGGCTGCTTCCGAGGAGCTGCGCCGGCAAATCTTCGAGGTGCCGTACTAGCATTCCGGGTGCTGTGTCCGGCAGTCGCATGTTGGCGCCGTCTGAAGGGCACTTTTCGCCGGGTCGTTACGGCAGAGCTCACCTGCCAATTTGGACATTGTCGACGGCGGCGGTAGCCGTCACGGCGCGGGAACCAGCCCGCAATTAGCGAAGCTTAAGGTCCTGAACGGTGCGGGACAATAAACAGAATTCATTTCCTTCTGGATCTGCCAGCACCACCCAACTCACATCCGGGCCCTGGCCGACGTCGGCCCGGCTGGCTCCCAGCGCAAGCAGCCTGTCCAGCTCCTCGGACGTCGTCGTACCGTCCGCGCGAAGGTCAAAGTGCAGGCGGTTTTTCCCGCCCTTGCCCTCAGGAACTTGAAGGACATCGATTGTTGGCCCACTTCCGTCCATGGGCGCGATGCTGATGCCGCCCGGATCTTCGTCCGTGCTCTTCCAGCCCAGCACAGCGCACCAAAAGTCGGCGACCTTCCGTAGGTCTTGGGCATCAATGGCTATCGTGGCAAGTCGACTGGTCATGACTGTATTCTCGGCAGGTTTCCGTATGGAAGCAAGAGTCATCTCTCCTAACGACGGCAACCATCCGCTTTCAGTGGTCAAGCAACGCCGGCCACGCTAAATCAGCGCCCGGAACAGACCCAGATATCGGATCGCCGCCCAGTCTTCCGAAGCCAAGCGGCGACGGAGGAGACTGCATAAACGGGAATGATCGCCGCCGTCGCCATCCAGCCCTACGGACCGGCCAGCAGTATCTTAAGCGGTCAGCACCAAGCGCCGCTTGATAATGCAATAGCCCGCCCGCTCGAACGCAGCCAGCATCGGTGCATTGTCCAAATCCGTAGTCCCTACAATCCGTGGGACACCCGAAGCTGCATGCACACGGGTAATTTCGCCCAGCAGCTCATGGATGTATCCGTGGCCGCGCTGGTCCGGATAGACCCCGACGTAGCTCACGCTCGCATCGTAGGCGGTGCGTGTCGGGATGATGAACCCGATGGGAGTCCCGGATGGTACAAACGCCAGTCGCCAGGCCGCCCTCTCGCCCGGCAGGGAGAGATAGAATTCCAGATCGTCCTGCGCTTGTCCGTGCGGTCCCATGATGGCCAGATTGTTCTTGGTCTGGGCATCCAGACTACCTTCGGCTGCGCGGGCAAAGGCGGTCTTAAACTCCTGGTCAGTTCCTGTCCTGTAGTCCAAATCGTGTACGGGAACAGGCAGGACTGTCCCGGGAGTCCATTCGAAATTCACCCGCTCAATAAAACTCTCCAGCCCGGCGCATTCAGCGGCGCGGCGGCGCCACGCTACGGCTTCCATCGCCCTCGGATCCTCGTGCCACCCAACGGCAACGTCGATTGTATAGTCAGGCAACGTCGTCGCCCCCGCTGCCTTGAAGGCTTCATGTCCCGCTTTGAGCAGGCCTGCAGCGAGCTCCTCGGGTTGATTGACGGAAGGCTTTACCAGCAGACAATCAAGTGCAACAGGATGGTCTGCTCCGGAAGGTGCCCACCAAATCGCCCGAGCCATTGGGTATCCGCTGGCCTCTGCGATCCAAGTCCAATGATCGCGGTAGTTATTCGTAGCCAGTTCGCGCCGGTACCGCCCGGCATCAGTCCACCCCACGGGCTCGGCATTAGCAAAAGTCAAAATGGTGTCGAGGTCGGCACTGTTCGAAGATCGAAACATAGGAAAGCGTCCTTCACAAGAGAGTGGAGGCGCTTCTCGCCCAGCTAAGCCATGGGCTCGGGCAGCGAGAGAAGCGCCGAACAACGGACATCACGGCAAAGCCTCCTTTCGCTTAGAACGCATGGGCGTCTGAGATAAAACCCTAAGACATGTGGCCCCTCGACGCACCCTCTCGACATATACCCTCTGGGGGTATATTCTCGAAGCAGAGTTCAGGGAAGGAACCATCATGAGCGACACCACCACGAGCGAGACGGTCGACCAACACCTCGACCACGGCTACACCACCGACAAGGATGCGTACCTGCGCCGGCTAAAGCGGATTGAAGGGCAGGTCCGCGGAATCGCCCGCATGGTGGATGAGGACAAATATTGCATCGACATCCTCACTCAGGTGGCGGCAATTAATAAAGCGCTTCACGCATTGAGCCTTGGTTTGATCGAAGACCACATAGCTCATTGCGTCGTGGGCGCGGCCGCCGAATCGGACAAAGCCGGGGACCCGGAGATTGTCCAGGCAAAGGTCAAGGAAGCCACCGACGCGATCGGCCGCCTTTTGCGCTAGCGCTACCAGTAACACCGATGAATACCGGCAAGAAGGAACCATCATGAACGCCATCACCACCACCGTCAGCATTTCCGGCATGACCTGCGGGCACTGCGTCTCGGCGGTCACCGAAGAACTCAAGTCCCTCAAGGGCGTCGAAGACGTCAGCGTTGATCTGACGGCAGGCGGGATTTCCACCGCCACCGTGACGTCTCATTTGACCATTTCACCGCAAGAAATCAGCGAAGCTGTCGCCGAGGCCGGGTACCTGGTCGTCGCCAACGAGGCGTAACCAACTGCTTCACCCAGTCGCGCACTTGCCACCACTGCCGAAGGATGCCCTGTGAGTACCGAAAACCTGCTTCACCAACCGCTGACGCGGATCATTGAACTCGACATCGAGGGCATGACTTGCGCTTCCTGTGTCGGCCGTGTGGAACGCAAGCTGGGGAAGCTCGACGGCGTAACGGCGGCTGTGAATCTACCGCTTGAATCGGCGCGGGTCACCGTCCCGGACGGTTTGACCGATCAGCAGATTGTCGACACGGTGAATGCGACTGGGTACAAGGCCACGCTCAAGGGCGTACCGCATAGGGCGAGCGCGACGGACGACGGCGGCGCAACTTCGGATGTCCACGCGGCCGCGGGCGCACTTGGTCGGTCACCGGTTTCGGCCGCTGGCGGGCTTAGTCGGTCACCGAAAACAGGCCTTGGTCGATCACCGGAAACAGGTGCCGGGACCCCTGCGCGCACCGCTGCGGAGCAGCTGCGGCCACGGCTGCTCCTGGCCGCAGGGCTGAGCGTGCCGGTCTTCCTGATTTCCATGTTTCCCCCTCTGCAGTTCGCCAACTGGGGGTGGGTGGTCGGCGTACTCGCCTTGCCCGTGGTGACCTGGTCGGCCTGGCCGTTCCACCGCGCAGCCGCCGTCAATGCGCGCCACCTTGCTTCCACCATGGATACCTTGGTCTCCCTCGGTGTGACGGCCGCGTATTTGTTTTCGGCCGTCACACTCGCCGCCGACCCGGCGCTGACTGCCCAACCCGAAATGGGCTCCCACGCTGAACTGTATTTTGAGGTGGCCTCCATCGTGGTCACCTTCCTGTTGCTGGGCCGCTATCTGGAGGCGAAGGCCAAGGCGAAGGCCGGCGACGCGCTCAAGGCCCTGCTGAGTCTGGGTGCTAAAGATGCCACGGTGATTCGCGAGGGCGCCGAGGTCAAGGTTCCGGCCGGAGAGCTCATGGCAGAGGACATCTTCGTAGTTCGGCCAGGTGAAAAGATTGCCACTGATGGCATCGTCGTCGAGGGCCGTTCCGCCGTCGACGCCTCCCTGATCACCGGCGAATCGATGCCGGTCGACGTGGACGTGGATGACACGGTCACCGGCGCCACGATTAATACGTCCGGACGGCTGCTGGTCAAGGCCACCCGCGTGGGCAGCGAAACGACGCTGGCCCAAATGGGACGTCTGGTCAGTCAGGCCCAGTCCGGCAAGGCACCGATCGCCCGGTTGGCGGACCGGATCAGCGCCGTCTTCGTACCGATCGTGCTCGGCCTCGCCATCCTGACGTTTGTCCTGTGGCTGCTGCTCAGCGGCGACATCCAGAGCGCCTTCACCGCCGCCGTCGCCGTCCTGGTCATCGCCTGTCCCTGCGCCCTCGGACTGGCCACGCCGGTCGGCCTGCTCACGGGGACCGGTCGCGGCGCGCAGCTGGGTATTCTGATCAAGGGACCGCAGGTTCTGGAAGACACTCGCACGGTCGATACCATCCTGTTGGATAAGACCGGCACCGTTACCCACGGCAAACTCGCCGTCACCCGCACCATCGCGCTGGGTCAGCGCGGGGAAGCCGAGGTGCTGCATCTGGCGGGATCTGTCGAAGCCGCCAGCGAGCATCCGATCGCCCGCGCCATCGCGGCCGCAGCCGCGGGAGGACCGTCAGCCGCGCCGGGAGCGGCAGCAGGCCTCGCTGCGGTGACCGGGTTCGAGTCGGCTCCCGGCGGTGGCGTCCGTGGCGCGGTTGACGGGCACATCGTGGTGGCCGGGCGGGCAGGTTGGCTTGGCGAAAATGGGATCGCGACCACTCCTGCCCAGCAGGACACGCTGCTAAATGAGGAGCAGTCGGGCGCCACCGCCATCTGGGTCGCCGTGGACGGAACCCCGGAGGGCATCATCAGCCTTGCGGATACCATCAAGGACGGATCAGCGGCCGCCATTGCCCGGCTCAAGACGCTGGGCTTGCGGCCTATCCTGCTCACCGGAGACAACGCCGCCGCCGCCGCGCAGGTGGCCGCCGCCGTCGGCATCGCGCCGGAGGATGTCTATGCCCGGGTGCTGCCGGAAGGGAAGGTCGACGCCGTCAAGCGCCTCCAGGCCGAAGGCGCCACGGTGGCGATGGCCGGGGACGGAGTCAATGACGCAGCAGCGCTTGCGCAAGCCGATCTGGGGATCGCGATGGGATCCGGCACGGATGTTGCGATCCAGGCCGCGGACCTGACGGTGATGGGTAATGATCTCGCGCAAGTGGCGCAGGCCATCGAGCTGTCCCGCAAAACCCTCGGCACCATCAAGACAAACCTCTTCTGGGCATTTTTCTACAACGCCGTCGGCATCCCGGTCGCCGCGCTGGGGCTGCTGAATCCGATGATTGCCGGCGCGGCGATGGCTGCCAGCTCGGTATTGGTGGTCACGAACTCGCTGCGGCTGCGGCGGTTCGGGAAATAAGACTAGTCTGAGCAGCACCCGGACCCGGCAGCCGATCTTCAGGAGGCGATGACGACGTGGAATTCGGACTGGCTCTGATGGCTCTGGCCATAGCCGTGGCAGTCATCCTGGCGGCCTGTGCCATTTCGGCATCCGTGCGGGTGGTCAGCAAACCTCTGGTCCGCGAGCCGTTCCTGTCCGGCATGACGCCGAGCGAGCATGCGGTATCGCGGTACCACGTGCGCTGGTACACGGTGGCGGTGCTCTTCCTGGCCTTCGATATGGAGATGGTTTTCATGTATCCATGGGTGCTGGTGGTCGGCCGAATGGGAGCTGGCGCGGTCGTGGAAATGTTCACTTTTCTCGCCGTGCTGTTCGCCGCCGTTGTGTATGCATGGCGGGAAGGAGCCTTCCGGTGGAGCTGATCGCCCGGCTGCTCGCCCTCGGCGTGCCGCACCCCTTCCTGATGACTACGCCCGGTTCCACGTCGGTGCGGCTGGCCGTCGAAAAATTGGTCCGCGAGCGCGGCTGGTCCGAGGCGCTGAGCCCCGCGGACGCGGACATGCTCGTGCTGTGCGGCCAGGGCGGCCCGGAATTCAACAAGGCGGCCGGGCGGGTTTGGGAGCAGCTGCCAGCACCCCGGACCAGGATAGTGATCTCTGCCGCGCAAGCCGCCTCCGACTGCTTGGACGCGGCCGCCGCGGCGCTCCGGGATCTGGAGGGGTTTCGTCGGCTCGAAGCCGACCGGTCCGATGTCGCTCCGATGGCTGCCGAGCCGATGAACAAGGACGACGGCGGCGGCCCGGCCATGAGCGGACACGCAGACAGCGAGACGGCAACGTCGGATACTGGCTCGGACTCGGACATGTCCGGCATGGATATAGCCGGCTCAGAATCAAACATGTCCGGTATGGATATGGACATGGAACTGCCGGGAGGTCTGCCCATGGCGGACCGCGGGGCTGACCGCGACGGGTTAAAACTCGATCAGCTCCATCTGGTGCTAGGACCCGCACTACCGGATTGGCCAGCAGGGCTGGTGGTCCGGCTGGTCCTGCAAGGTGACGTTGCCCAATGTGCGGAGATCTCCGTGCTGGCCGGCGGCACGGATGGCCGGGCGATCTCCTCCTTCTGGGCGGACCTGCTCGGTGGGGCCGCGCAGTCGGAGCAGACCGGACACCTCGAACTCGTCAGCGCGGCCGCGGCCGCGGATTCGCTGCAGCGGTTCTTGAGCGTGGCCGGTTGGCAATCCGCTGCCCGCACGGGACGGCGGTTGCGCGATGGACTGCTCGAAGCCGCCGTGACAGATTCTTCTTCGACTGACACTGCTTCGACCGGCACTGCCGTGACGGATGCCGCCCGAGCCGACTATGCTGCCAGGCGGCACACGCTTTATCCCCAATGTCGGCGCTGGCTGCGCACAGTGCGGCGTTCGCGGTTGCTGCGCTGGTCAATAGCGGGTCTCGGGCACCTGGATAACGGCGTGTCGTCGTGCTTGTGCGGCGACGTCACAGCAAGGGTGCTGCGCTGGATGGACGACATTTCCATTGTGCTCGATCCCGCATCCGGAGCTGCCGGGGACGAGGTCTTGGCTCTGGGCAGGGCCCCGGACCCCGGTCAGTCCACGTCCGTTCCGGACCCCGGGTCACTCTTGGCCAGCCGCGCTGCGACCGCCCGGGTGGCGTTGACCGCCTTGCCTCAATTGCTCGCGGGTCAGGAACTGGCGGCGGTTCGTCTGATTGTCGCCTCTCTGGATCCCGACATCGAAGCGCTGCAGGCACAGGCAGCGGGGCTGGAGCAGTCCCCTCCGCTGTCCCCTGAGGTGCCGTCCGGACAGACACCTGTGCAGTCTCATGGGCAGTCGAATGATTAGCGCGCTGCTGTGGAACATCATCCTCGGCTTCGTTTTCCTGGGGGTCCTGGCCTACGCTGCTGCAGCCTGGTCAGCGTTCCTGAGCGCCCGCGAAAGCGGAACCTCGCCGGTGGCCGCGCTGGCGGGGCCTGGCCGGGAGACCGCCCGGCTGCTCATCCGTCAACGCAGCATCACCCCCGGCGCGGACGCCCTGCTCGCCAGGATCGGCACCGGGCTGCTGCCGCTGGCGGCGCTGCTGGCCGTCCTGGTGATCCCGCTGGGACAGCACGCCATCAGTGATCTGTCGGTTGGCGTGGTTTGGTTCAATGCGATGGAAGTGCTGGCCTGGGCCGCGGTATGGATGGTGGGATGGGGATCCAATTCCATCTGGGGCCTAGTGGGAGCCAATCGTTTCCTGGCACAAGGGTTAGCGTACGAACTCCCGCATATGTTCGCGCTGATCACGGCGGCCGTGGGCGCCGGCTCCCTGCGGGTCAGCGACATTGCCGCCGTGCAGGAACAGCCCGGGCACCTGTGGTTCGTGGTGTATATGCCTGCCGCGTTCCTGGTTTTCCTGCTCTCCTTGCTGGCGTTCGCCTTCTTCGGCCCGTTCAATCAGCCGGTGGGCAGGGAAATCGCCGGCGGAGCTGCAGCAGGAATCTCCGGAATCGACAGGTTACTGCTCCTCGCCGGGAGGTACCTGCTGCTGACGGCCGGCGCCGCCATGGCCGTTCCGCTGTTCCTGGGCGGCGGTGCGGGCCCGCTGCTGCCAGCCTGGCCCTGGGTCCTGTTCAAGACGGTAGCCGTTCTGGCAGTCCTGGTCTGGATCGGCCGCCGGGTGCCGGCGGTGCGGATGGAGCGTTTCACCGAGATCAGCTGGCTGGTGCTGTTGCCGCTGACGATTCTCCAGGCGCTGGCAGTATCGATTTTTGTGCTTGTCGGATGGATCTGAGGAGGCAGTGATGCAGACCGTAATTTTCCTCATCTGCGCCGTCGGTGCGGTGGCGGCGGGCATCGCGGTGTTCCGGGTGGACTCGATGGCGCGCGCGACGCTCGCTCTGCTGGCGTCCTTCGTGGTCGCGGCAATCCCCATCCTGCTGCTGGGCCTGTCTTACCTCGGGGCGCTAGTGATACTGATGATGGTGATGGAAATGATGATCATGGCCGTCTTCATGGTCATGTACATGATGAACCCCGCCGGACTCATGCCGATGAAAATGGTCCATAACAACCGCATGTCACTGGTCATTGCCGCCGTCGTCTTCGTCTTGCTCGCGGCCGGCGCCCTCCTCACCCCGTGGCCGTCCGGCGGTCGGGCGACGTCGGACCCTACGCTCGCGCTCGGGATGGACTTGATGGGTCCGCACATGCTGGTGATGATCGTCATCGGTCTGGCACTGTTCGCGACGATGATCGCCGTCGTCGTGCTCTCCACGCATCGCGGCCGTTATGACAGGTTCGGCGATAACCTGCGGCGTCGAACTCCCGATGATCCGGTGCGGGGAGGATTGGGGAAATGATGCTCCAGCTGTTCCTGCTGCTGGCGGCGGCGCTCTTTGCGGTGGGGCTCTACGGGTTGCTGAGCCAGCAGTCCATCGTGATGATCCTGATGGGCCTGGAGCTGGCCATCAACGGCATCATCGTGGCCGCCGCCGCTTTCTGGTTTTTCACCACGGACGCACGCCCGGACGGGCAGGTCCTGGTCCTGCTGGCGATCAGCGTGATGGCGGTGGAGATGGCGATGGGCTTTGCCATCACCACCGCCATTTTCCGCGCCCGCGATGTGGACATGGCTGATTCCGCCTCGGATTTGGCGGGATAACGGGTATGGTCCTGTGGCTGCTGATTCTTCTTCCGGCGCTGGCCGGAGGAATCCTGCTGCTGTCCGGCCGCCGGGCCAACGCCGCCGCTGCACCGCTGGCCGTTGCGGTGGCCGTGGCGCTGCTGGGCCTGGCTGTCGCGGCGACGGTGCTGCGCCCCGCCGTCGAAGTACCCGCGTTGGAAGGCATCCCGGCCGGGCTGGCCGTGGACGGGCTTGCCGCGCTGGCAGTGATGACGGTGTCCGCGATCTTTCTGGCCGTCGTCGTCTTCTCCAGCGCTGACATCGGGCGGCAGGAGGCGAGGGCACGGTTTTTCGGTCTCATGCTGCTTTTCGTTGCCGCCATGCTGATCACGGTCACGTCGACGGAGACTTTGACGCTGCTCGGCTCCTGGGAGGTGATGGGGGCCGTCTCCTATGCGCTGATCGGATACTGGTGGCCGGACGCGGGACGGGTCAAATCCGCAACCCTGGCGTTCATCACCACGCGGACGGCGGATCTGGGGATGTATCTGGCCGCGGGTGCAGCCCTGGCCGGTGGCGCCGCAGGGCTGCGCCTGGATGCCCTCGCCGGGATGCCGAGCGGCTGGCGGGATGTGGCTCTGGCCGGATTGGCCCTGGCCGCCCTGGGGAAGTCCGCACAGCTGCCCTTTAGTTTCTGGCTCTCGCACGCCATGGCCGGACCCTCCCCCGTTTCAGCTCTGCTGCATTCGGCCACCATGGTTGCCGCCGGCGGGTATCTGCTGCTGCGGATCGAACCCGGGATGGCCGCCACCGGATGGTTGGGCGCCGCGGTGGCCTGGATCGGTGCGTTGACCGCGCTGCTGCTGGGCGCCGTCGCCTTCGCGCAGCGAGACCTCAAACAGCTGCTGGCCGCCTCCACCTGTTCGCAGATCGGCTTCATCGTGCTCGCCGCCGGCGCCGGAAGCGTCGTCGGCGGCGGCGCCCAGTTCGTGGCCCATGCAGCGGTCAAATCCCTGCTTTTCCTGGTGGCGGGAGCCTGGCTGAGTTACCTGGGAACCAAGGATCTGCTGGAACTTCGCGGCGTCGCACGGGGAGGTACGCACGGCTCTCTAGGCGGGTACCGGACCGCTGGAATCACCTTCACCATGGGTGTCCTCGCGCTGGGCGGCCTGCCGCCGCTATCCATCTGGACCGCCAAAGACGCGGTCCTCGCCGGCGTTCTGCGGCAATCCCCCGCGCTCTACGTCGTCGGGCTTGCCGCCGCCGCCGTGAGCGCAGCCTACGCGGCTAAGGCGCTGGCCGTGGTCTGGGCAAAGCCGCAACCAGCGCCCGGAAAACGCCGCCGTGCCCTCCCCACCGCCGTGCTGCTGCCGATGCCCGTCCTCGCCGCAGCAGCGGTGCTACTTGGTCTTTTCGGTGTGCCGTCCATCGGGAAATGGTGGCAGGAGTTCCTCGGACTGCCGAAAATCGGCGGCCCGGCGCCGTGGGAACTGGCAGTCTCGGGACTTGTGGCCCTCGCCGTCACCGTATGGATTTATTGCCAGCAAACCCGGCGGCTGGCCGGCGAGGGCACGCTGTTGGGTGTGCCGGCGGCGGGGGTGACGGGCCTGTCGGGTGACTGGCTCGGCCTGGAACACGCCGCGACCGTGCTCATCTCCCGCCCGACCATGGCGCTCGCGGTTTCGCTGGCCCGGTTCGACGACCGGATGCTGGCCCGCAGCGTCGACGCGGCGGCGGTGCTTGTCTTGAAAGCCGCCACGCTCACTGACCTGCGGCTGGAGCGCCGGCTCAGCGGCGCCGTCGGCGGCCTCACCTCAGTAGTGCGGCAGCTGGCGCGCTCCGCCCGCCGTCCGCAGACCGGCCTAATTTACCAGTATTACGCCCAGGCGCTGATTGTAATGACCGTCCTTGCCGTCCTATTCGTCGTCATGAGGTGACCGTGTATTCCGAGGTGACCGCGTTTTCCGAGGTGACCGCGTTTTCGGAGGTGACCGTGTTTCCTGAACTGCCGGTGCTCTCCTTCATCGTGTTTCTTCCGGTCGTGGTCGGAGCCGCCCTGTTGTTGGTCCCTGAAGCACGACGGCGGCTGGTGGGCTGGATCTGGATCGCGACAGCCGCCGTCGACCTCGGTTTAGTAGGAGCGCTGTGGATCGATTACGCGGCAGGCGGCGGCAGGAGCGGTGGGAGTGCCGGGGTCCAGGCCGGTGCCGGGACGGGCGCGATCGGCTATGAGACGAATTTCGCCTGGATGCCCACCTTGGGGTCGGGATATCACGTGGGCGTGGACGGGCTTTCCCTCCCGCTGGTCGCCCTGACAGCTTTGCTTTTCCTCGTCTGCGCCATCTATTCGGTGCGCCAGGAGCACCGTCCCCGGGCGCATGCCGCGCTGTTCTTGTTCCTGCAGACCGTGTCCCTGGGGCTGTTCGTCTCCCTGGACCTGATCCTGTTCTTCATCTTCTTCGACCTGTCAATCGTCGGCATGTACTTCATTATTGCGGTCTGGGGTCACGGGAGTGCCGTCCGTTCGGCGCTGCAGTTCTTCCTCTACACCTTCATCGGCTCACTGGCCCTGCTGCTGGGTTTCATCGTGCTGTACCTGGCCAGCGATCCGCACACTTTCGACATCGTCGAGCTCATCCGGCAGGATCCACTGAAGAATGATCCGGTGCTGGGTGGCCTGGCACTGCTGGCCATCAGCATCGGACTGGCCGTCAAGACCCCCACCGTGCCATTCCATACTTGGCTGCCGCCGGCGCACACGGACGCCCCGGCGCCGGGCTCGGTGATCCTGGCCGGGGTGCTGCTCAAAATGGGGACTTTCGGCTTCGTCCGGATCGCCATGCCCATCCTGCCCGGTCCGTGGCGCAGCTACGCCATGGGCTTCGTCATCGTCGGTCTGGTCTCCGTGCTCTACGGCGCGCTGGTAGCCATGGCGCAGACCAACTTCAAGCGGATGGTGGCCTATACCTCGGTGAATCACATGGGTTACATCATTTTGGGCCTCGGAGCTGCGGGTCTCGCCGCGGGAAGCAATCCCCACGCCGCCAGCCTTGCCGTCACGGGCGCAGTGACCCAAATGCTCAGCCACGGACTTCTGACCGGGGCACTGTTCCTGCTGGCAGGGGCGCTCTTTGAACGCGGTCACACCTACGAGATGTCCGCCTACGGAGGCCTCGCCGGCGGCGCCCCCCGGTTTGCCGGACTCACCGCCGTCGCCGTCTTCGGCTCCCTGGGCCTGCCCGGCCTCTCCGGGTTCATCGCGGAGTTCCAGATCTTCACGGGCAGCCTGGAAGCCGCACCCGTTCCCACTGCGCTGGCCCTGCTGGGCATCCTGATCACCGCGGCCCTGCTGCTGCGGATGCTGGCGCAGATGTTCCTCGGACCGGTGCGGCAGCCAACGGCGGAGCAGTTGGAGTCTGGCGCGCCGAGTGCTGGATTATTGAGTGCTGGAACGCCGGGTGATCTGCGCCCGCGCGAGCTGCTCTCGGTCGCTCCCCTGCTGGTGCTGGCCATCGTCGTCGGGGTTTTGCCGCGATTCCTGCTGGATCTGATCGAGCCCGCGGCGCACGCGCTGATCGCCCTCGTCGCTGCGGCTGCCCCGTGAATGGAATGCCGGCGGGGGACGCCATCAGTCTCGCAGCCCTGGCGCCAGAGATCATCGTGGCGCTGGCCGCCGTTGTCATCCTGCTACTGGGCAGCTGGCTCCCGAGGCGCCGGCAGCATCTGTCCCGCTGGATCGCGCTGGCGGCCGTTGGAGCGGCACTGATCCTGTCTGTGGCCCGAACATCCCGGCCCGCGGAAGTGACCGCGGCGGCTACTTTCACCATTGACACGTCCCTGAGCACGACCCGCCTAGCGGTACTGGCCGGTACCGCCGTCATCCTGGTGCTGGCCGGCGGACGGTTCGGCGGTCACAAAAGGGAATCGGAGTTTTACGTTCTGCTGCTGCTTGGGGCCCTCGGGACGCTGGTCCTGGCCGGCGCCAGCGACCTGCTGGTGCTGGGAGCCGGCTATCTGCTCGCCAGCATTCCGCTCTACGCCCTGGTGGGATTCGCCAAGGACTCCGCCGGCACCGAGGCCATGCTCAAGTACTACCTGATGGGCGCACTGTTCGGCGTGCTGCTGCTGGTGGGGATCACGGTGCTGTTCGGCGTCGGCGGGAGCACCACCTATGCCGGCCTGACCCGCACCTTGCCCGGTGCACCCGCGGGAGCCGCCGCCGTCGGGCTGCTGGCCGTTGCCGCCGGGCTGCTGTTCAAAGCCGGCGCCGTACCGGCGCATTTCTGGGTACCGGACGCCATCGACGGCACCACGGGGCCGGCCGCCGCGTTCATCTCCACGATTCCCAAGATCGGCGCTCTCGTGGCACTCTTCCGGCTCAGTTCACTGACTGGAGTGCCGACGGCGTGGCCGCTGATACTGGCGTTGCTGGCGGCCCTGACCATGACACTCGGAAACCTGGCCGCGTTTTTTCAGGCCCGCGTGCTGCGCCTGCTCTCCTACTCCACCATCAGCCAGGTCGGATATCTGCTGATGGTGACTGCCGCCGTCGGGCATTCCGAGCTTGCCCTGCCCAGCCTGCTGTTCTACCTGCTCGGCTACACCGTCACCAATCTCGGTGCCTTCGCCGTCGTCTGTGCGTTCACCACGCTACGGACCTTGGACGATTACCGCGGCTTTTTCCGCCGGCACCGATGGCTGGCGCTGAGCCTAATCTTCTGTCTGTTCGGGCTGATCGGCACGCCTCCCACCGCCGTCTTCGTCGGCAAACTCACTGCCTTCACCGCCGCGCTCGACGCGGGATTCGGCTGGCTGGTGGTGCTCGCATTGATCAACTCCGTGGCCAGCGTCTTTTACTATCTGCGCTGGATCTACCGGCTCTTCCAATCGTCGCCTTCGGGGAAGGCCATCGAACGGGTGGACCGAGGCGCGGCCGAACCCGAGGCGGCAGGTGACGCGGAACCGGACGAGGGCGGTCCGGTCGACCCAGACGCTGTTCCCGTCCCGTGGAGTGCCCGGTCCGCGGTTATCCTGAGCATAGTTTCAGTGTGTTTTGGTCTATCCGCGAATCCGGTTCTGGCATTTCTGCTGGTCAGCCCCCTCCCTTAAAATCGGCCTCGCCGGTTTGAACGCGCCGCTCGACCGTCCTGCTCGTTCCCGGTGTCTCAGCCTTCCCTTAGGAACCATGGCGGAGACTCGAAAGGGAGGGTTCGGTACCGCATCATTGCGGCGTGACGAAGCCGGCGGCGAGAACGGTGGTAGCGTCCGAGAGGCTGTCCCGCATAGTTGTGATAGCCGCAGCCGACATGACAGATGTTCCGCGATTTATCGCGATTTAGGGGGAGGACAGACCGTGCTACAGACCATGCACCCGCGCCTTGCTGCCGCGCGGCGCGTCTGGCAGTGGATCGGGGACATGGCCGCGGATGGGATCCGCCACGCCCCGCTGACATTCGCTTTGCTGGTCATGATGTGGGCGGTAGCGCTGGGGACCACAAGCATCGTCCGCGGACCGCACGGTCACCTCGCCGATGCGGTGCTGGCCAATCCTTCCACCACCGGTTCCCATCCCTGGTCTGTGGTGCTGTCTCTACTGTGGGCTCCGGACTTGAGCACCTACCTCTGGACAACTGCAGCGTTGCTCGGGCTGGGAATATTCGCCGAACGGCAGTTGGGCACGGCACACTACGCGGTGGCTATGGTGTCCGGCCACCTCGTCGGAGTCCTCGGCGGCTTCGCCATGGCCGGTGTCGTTGCATTCGCTTTCCCGGACTGGGCCTCCGTCTTGGCCACGGCCGGATTCGGCGGCCCGTCCCTGGCCGTGGTCGGGGCCGCCATGGCATCGACCGCATCCCTGGACACCATGTGGCGGCGGCGCTGGCGGCTGAGCGGATTCATCCTGCTCAGCACCATGGTCCTTTTCAACGGTGCCATGGTCACCATTATGCTGCTCGCCGCAGCAGTAGCCGGTTATCTCGCGGGCAGGCTCCGCTACCGCACCCCGCACGCGCGGGCCGTGCCGTCCGCGTCGATCCGGGAGAGCAGGATCCTAATCGCGCTGATCTGCGCCGCAGCGGCTGCTGGTCCCCCGCTGGCAGCCGTATCCGCCAACGCGAACGGCCCCTTCGCCGTGCTGGGGGAACTTTTCACCGGAGTACAGGACACCGATCCGACGGCCATCCGGGCGATATGCCAAACCGCTGCGACTGCCCGCGAGTGCGCCGTGGCCCAGCTCCAGCTTCGCTCCGGGATTGGATCAGTCATCATGGCATGTGTGCCCTCACTGCTGCTGCTGGTGTTTTGTTACGGGCTCCGGCTGGGCCGCCGGTTTGCCTGGTGGGGTACGCTGCTGCTGCAGCTTGGGCTGATGGGGCTCGCCGTCGTCTCCTTCACCTCCCTGCGCCACGGCCGTGATGTGGGCGAAGCCACGCAGGCCGCCGGGAGCGCGCCCTTTATAGCTGATCTGGTAATCCCGGTCCTGGAGCCGGCCGCCGTCGTCGTCCTCCTGCTGATGACGCGACGGCTGTTTCCCCTCGTCGCGCCCGCAAAGCAGTACCGGGCTTTGGCAGGGAAGGTTGCGCTCACCGCGGCTGGTGCCGCGGCAGTCTATCTCGGAGGCGGGCTGATCGTGGCCGGACAGTTCAGCCCGGCGTCCGATCCTGGGCGGCTGATCAGCGATTTCCCGCAACGGCTGGCCCCCGTCGGAGTGACGCTGCAGCTGTTCCCGGATTTCCTGCCCAACGGACCAGCGGCCGACGTGCTCTACGAATGGACCGGCGTCCTGTTCTGGGCAGTCGCGTCGGCCCAGCTGCTCGCCTCCTTTCGCCTCCGAAGCGACCACGGCGCGCAGACCGGCCGGGAACGTGCCCGCGTCCTGCTGAAAGCGAACGACGGCGGCGCCATCGGCTGGATGGGTTTGTGGCCGGGCAACTCATACTGGTTCTCCGCCGACGGAACCGGGTATGTGCCCTACCGTGTGCTGGCCGGTATCGCCCTGACCACGGGCGACCCGATCAGTGCGGCCCCGGAGCGCCAGCGGATCCTGCGCGAGTTTTCCGAGCATTGCGCGGCGATGGGCTGGACCCCGTGCCTGTACTCCGTCACCTCGGCTCACCGCGATGCCGCGGCGGCTCAATCATGGCAGAGCGTGCAGATCGCCGAGGAAACAGTATTGGATCTGGGTGCGTTGGTATTCACCGGGAAAAAATTTCAGGACATTCGTACCGCCCTGAACAAGGCCGCGCGCGAGGGCGTCCACACCGAATGGATCCGCTACCCGACGGCGCCGCTGGCGATCGTGGACCAGATCAGAAGCATTTCCGAAGAATGGGTCGCAGACAAAAAACTTCCCGAAATGGGGTTCACTCTTGGCGGCCTCGAGGAACTCAACGACGACGAAGTCAGATGCCTGCTCGTCATCGACGGTGACCGGACCGTGCACGCCGTCGCGTCCTGGTTGCCCGCCTACATCAACGGGGCAATCACCGGCTGGACCTTGGACTTCATGCGCCGGCGGTCCACCGGCTTCAAAAACAGCATCGAAGTCCTCATCGCCCAAGCCGCCCTGGACTTCCAAGCCGAGGGCTACACTACAGTGAGCCTTTCCGGTGCACCGCTGGCAAAATCCGTCTCCGCCAGCCAGGACACGGATTCCGGAGTCGTAACCGGTGCAGGCGCCGGACGCGATGCGGCCGACGGGGTCGGCGGGGTCGGCGAGAGACCGCCGCCGGGGTCCCTGGAACGGGTGCTGGACTGGCTGGGCCGCACGCTGGAACCGGTGTACGGATTCCGGTCCCTGTTTGCCTTCAAGTCAAAGTTCCATCCACGCTACGTACCCTTGTATATGTGTTACCCCGATCCGGCCGCCCTGCCGGCGATCGGCCAGGCCATCGCCAAAGCCTACGTCCCGGACGCTTCCCTCGGGGACGTCCTCCACCTGGTATCGCAAAGGACACGTCGATGAGCGATCTGTCAAAGCTCGCCCTGATCAGCGGACCGGTTTGGGCGGTTTTTACGACGTTGGGCGTCGCCGCGCTGCTGTGGCTGCTGCTGGTCGGCAAACGGTACGTACTAATCACCGTGCCCCTCGCCGTGGCCGCGGCGCTGACCGTCACCGCCGCGGTGTGGTTTGTCACCGAACGGGTCTGGAATGTCTGGGGCGCCCCGCAGCCGCTGCAGCTTTACGTCCCCATCGGCCTGTCCCTGCTCGCACTGGCCCTGGCCGCCCCGCGGTTCCTGCGTGGGCGACGGATCCCCGCCCGGCTGGCCACCGCCGTGGCCGTACCCTTGGTCCTGTTGGCCGCAGCAGTGAACGTCAACGCCTACTACGGCAACTACCCCACACTGGGGACGCTGACCGGAACCGGGGTGCAGATCCAGGCCCTGCCCACCACCCCGGCGGCACCAGCGCCAGGACCGGTCGTCACCCCAACCGCGCTGACAACCGAAGCCTCCTGGAACCCGCCGCCGGACATGCCCACCCATGGCACAGTCGCCCAAACGACGATTCCGGGAACCGTGTCAGGGGTCAAACCGGGCGGAGGATTCGTGTGGCTGCCCCCGGCCTATCTCGCCAGCCCGCGCGCCGTCGTGCCCGTACTCGTTCTCCTGCACGGCGTGCCCGGCGGTTCCATGGACTGGATTGCCGGTGGACAGCTGCCGGAGCTGATGGACGCCTACGCCGCCGCGCACAAGGGTCTGGCCCCGATTATTGTCATGCCCGACGCCAACCAGGGCAGCGTAGCCGAGCCCACGCTGTGCATGGACACCAGCCATGGCAAAGCCGCGACGTACCTCGCCGCCGATGTGCCCGGCTGGATTAAAAGCACCCTCGACGCCGGCCACGGATCGGCCCGGAACTGGGCCGTCGCCGGCTTCTCCTACGGCGGGACCTGCGCCCTGCAACTCGCCGTGAACTTCCCGGCCGTCTTTCCCACCTTCATCGACATCTCCGGTGAGAACGCGCCCACCATCCCCGCCGGACAGCAGGCCCTGATCAACGGCTACTTCAACGGCGACGCCGCCGCATTTGCCCGGCAAAATCCGTTGGACGTGCTCAAAACGGGCAACTTCCCCGACACCGCCGGCCTCATCACCGTCGGCGCCGCGGACAGCTTCTACAAGCCCCAAGGCGAGCAGGTCTATGCCGCGGCGAAGGCAACGGGTATGAATGTCACGCTCCAAACCGTGCCCGGTTCCCATACCTGGCAGGCCTGGCGCGCCGGACTAGCGAATAACCTCGACTGGCTCATGCAACGCTACGGCGTTGTTCCTTAGGCCAAGTCGGGAGAGACCAGCGGGCGACGGCGGCAAAGCCGTCCGCTGATAGCCATGCGTTTTGCGCTCGGCTAAGCCGGCCAGGTGCCGCTGACCTCGGTTGCCGGCGTGAGCGTGAGCGCTAGGCCACCCGGCGCCAAGGCTCTCTCAGCCTCCGCTTAGGGCACGCCGGATAGCGTGAAGCCCATGGAACGATCCATATCCGCGCGCGCAGCGACTCAAGGCTCAGCCCCGGAGTCCGGTCGATTGGATCGCGTCGACGGGCTCACCGGTGCCGACGAAAAAGACGATTATGACCTCATTGACGACTACCTCGATCAACGCGACAAAACATGGCGCAGGAATTTTTGGCCCAGCGCTCGGCATCCGAAGCGCCCCGGCCCGCATTCGGCTATAAGTCGTCCAGCCGCAGCAGCACCAAAGCATGACGACTTCGAGGCTGCCCTCCACAGAGGTAGCGTGCGTAGGCCCGCCATGGCGACAGTCTGCGTAGCCGTTGCCGCCATCGTCGGATCCCATTGCGGGACGCAAGGCCCAGCCCGATAGTGCCCCTCCGATAAGCACCCGGCGCCTGTTGTCTTTTCCTCGTTGCTCATTTGGTAGTTCCATCCGCCGATGTAACGGTGTCCGCAATCGGTTCAGTGTCCGGACTGTCGAGCTGGGCTGTTGAGCGGTCCCTTCGACGTAAAAGCAGGAAGCCGGCGAGACCGGCCAGCAGGAGTAAACCGGAAACCCAGGTATTGACGCGCAGCCCAAGGATGGTGTTGGCGTAGTCGGAACGGAGTAATTCGAAGATGAACCCTCCGGATGTGTAGAAGACCACATAAAGAGCAAATACTGATCCCGCGCCAAGCCGGTATCTCCTATCCAGAAACATCAGCAACGAAGCAGCCGCAAGACACCAAAGGGACTCATAGAGGAACGTTGGCTGGAAGTAGCCAAGCACCACGGGAGCCCCGGCCGCGTCCGTGGCCGCCCGGCCGGTGGAAAAATCCATCTGATGGATCTGCAATTTCCAGGGCAGCGCCGTCGGGTCGCCATAGAGTTCGTTGTTGAACCAGTTGCCCCACCTGCCCAGCCCTTGGGCGATCAGCAAGCCAGGGGCGGCCGAGTCAATCAGTGCAGTAAAGGGCACGTTATGCCGGCGGCAGCCAAGGTACGCTCCGAGCAGTCCCAGGGCCACGGCTCCCCAGATACCCAGGCCGCCCTGCGAGGATGCACAGCGCATAGAACCGAATCGTCAGGGGGCCGAGCTGGAAGGCATCGATGGTGGGTGAGGGGAAAACAGCTCAGAAGCTGCCGCTGGGTTCATGGTCGGCCTGTCTTAGGTGGTGTAGGAGAAGACGCCCATCATGCCGCGTACGGCATGGAAGGCATTGTGGCAGTGGGTGAGCCATTGGCCCGGGTTGTCCGCGTCGAACTGGACGGTAACGGTCTGCTTGGGCCTGACGATGACGGTGTCCTTGCGTGCACCGTCATCGCCCACCTGGAATGTATGGCCGTGGAGGTGCATGGGATGCCACATCATCGTGTCGTTGATGAACTTCACCTGGACGCGCTCTCCGATTTTCAGGTCGAAGGTGCTCTCGAACGGCTTAGCCATATCGAAGCGTTTCCCGTTGATTCCCCAGTCGTATTTGCCCATCCCGCCGGTCAGATGCAGCTCGTGGACCCGGTCCGGTGTTTTTGTCGGCAGGGTCACGGATGGGTCGGCCTTGAGCTGACCACCGTCGACGACGACGCCGTCAAGTTGAGCGGGCAAGTCCGCTGCCGCGGGCGGCGTCCCGATGCCGGTGGCAACGAGTCCGTATGTCAGCTGGCCCTTGCCCTCGGCCAGAGCCAGGACAGGAGTGATTCCGTCCCGGACTGTCAGGAGTGCGTCGATCCGCTCCCCCATGCCCAGCACGACGGCGTCCACGTCCCGGTGCGCGACGGGGAACCCGTCGGCATGCGTGAGTGTGAGTTTCTGCCCGGGGATACCAACGCGGTAGGCGGTGTCCCCGGCGGCGTTGATGATGCGCAGCCGGATGACCTCTCCGGGCTTGGCTGTCAGCGTTTCGGGCTGGGAAGGCGGCCTGCCGTTGAAGAGGTGGAAGGGAAACTTCACGTCTCCGGCATCCCCTCCCAAGAAGTCGCTGCGGGCCCCCATCAGCATGTGTCCCATATCCATCCCGCCCTGCCCCATGCCCCCGGTCATCCCGGATGTGCTCGTCCCCCCGGACATCCCGGACATCCCGGCCATACTCATGCCCTTGGACAGCTCCTGCAGCACCTCATCGGGCGTGCCTGTGACGCCGTCGAGCCAGTCATCAAGCACAATGACCCAGTCCCTGCTGTACTGCAGCGGCTCCTTGGGGTCTTCGATGATCAGGGCGCCGTAGAGCGCCCGGGCCCGCTGCATTTCCACGTGCGAGTGGTACCAGTAGGTCCCCGGATGGGGCAGCCTGAAGTTATAGGTGAAGTCGGCACCGGGGGCGACGGGTTGCTGCGTGACGTTCTGGACGCCGTCGTCGTTGTTCCGCAGAGCCACGCCGTGCCAGTGCACCGTCGTGCCGTCCGTGAGCCCGTTGGCGACTTTTGCTTCCAGCAGGTCTCCGACGGTCGCACGGATCAGTGGTGCCACTAGGGCTCCGTTGTAGCCCCAGGTCGTGATCTCTTTGCCGTCCAGACTGGTACTGAGCGCCGCCGGTGTCAGCTGTGCACTCACGGTCTTACCCGTGGATGTGCGGCGCGACTCGTACTCGGCGATCAACGGATTGTCGGGCATGATCCGGTGTGCGTCCGCGCCGGTTGTCTGGGTGGGAGCTGTATTGCCCGTGCACGCGGCGAGCGCTGCAGCCGCGGTGGCTGCGACGGAGAGTCCAATGAAGCTGCGGCGGTTGACCTGAGTGGTCATGATAACCATTCCTTACTAATGATGATGATTGGGGAATTTCAGACCGGGGTGACGAAGGTCCCCGAGAGGCCCTGCAATTGGTAGATCCACTGCATCCAGAGGCCGCTCACCATGAGCAGGCCGAGGGCAATGAGCATAGATGCGCCGGCGATATTAACTGCGCGAATGTGCCTGCGGACGTAGCCGAGGATCCGCGTGACCCAGCCGAGCCCCATCGCGACGAGGGCGAACGGAATGCCCAGCCCCAGGCAATAAACGAAGGCCAGCAACGCACCGCGCCAAGCGTTCCCGGAGGTCACGCTGAGAGTCAGGACAGCGCTGAGGGTAGGACCCATGCACGGTGTCCAGCCAAGGCCGAAAACAATGCCGAGAAGCGGTGCCCCCGCCAAGCCGGTGCGGCGAGTGAGTGCGAGTTTACGGGTCTGCTGGAACCAGGAAAATTTACCCATCAGCACCAAGCCCATGACGATCACGACGACGCCGAGGACCCGGATGAGCGGGTCCTGCCACCGGGTGAGCCACGACCCGACCGTCCCGAAGGCCGCACCGTAGAGCGTGAAGACCGCTCCAAAACCCAGAACGAACAGGGCGACTCCGGCGAGGACACGGCGTCTGTTCTTTGGTTGGCTTGGATCGGTGAGCCCGGAAACATATCCCAGATAGCCCGGAACGAGAGGCAAAATGCATGGGGACATGAATGACACAATGCCTGCGATCATTGCCAGCGGCATGGCGATCTGTAGTGCTCCGGAGCTGACCGAGTTGGCGAAGAACTCTCCGATATTCATCGAGCTAGCTGGAATCCGCTGGGCTGAAAGTCGTTCCGCCATCCTTAGAGACCTGAACACCGGTACTCGTGGCGGCCCAGATCCGCGGCTTCCCCGTTTCTCCCTCAACTGCTGTGACCGCCTGCACCTGGCCGCTGATTTGGCCGGTTTGGACCCAGCTCAGACCGGCGTCGGCGGAAGCGTACACCGTGCCGTCCGGCGCGACCCCCACGGCCTCCGTCGTTGCTTTGTCCTTAGCAGTTGCAAAGGCCGCGTACTGCATAATCGGAGCCCCGGGATTCGGCTGCCACGTTTTTCCGCCGTCGGTGGAACGTTGTAGGCCCTGTTCCGTGGTGGCCAGGACAACGGTGCTGGCGGGGCTGCCGGCCAGCGCTGCGGGAGCGAAGGACGACGGCGACGGAGTCCAGTTGACGCCGTCGGCGCTGGTCTGCAGGGTCCCGTCGAAGGCCACCAGGCCTGACTTGGTGGAAGTCAGGGCGTGGAAGTCCGATTGACCCTGCCGGGAGACGGGATTCCAGGTTTTACCCGAGTCTTCGGATTTGATGAGTCCGACGGGGTCCGGCAAAGCCGATCCCGCGCCCGGGTGGCCCGAGGCATAGAATACGGCGGGATCCGCCGTAGCCGTGAACCCCATCAGGTCAATGGTGTCGCTGATCTTGACCGGCTGTTTTTTGCTCGCGTCATACAGCCCATCGTGGGTGGCCAGCAAGACTTCCGACGAAGCCGGGCCCACGGCGATGGCGTGAATATGGGCAGCGGGACTTTGGGAAGTTGGCGCCGGATCAGCTGCCGTTGATCCGGCAGAGCAACCCGCAAGCAGCAGGGCGGCGGTGGCCAGCACCGCGGGGGCAGCCAATCGCTGGTCGCGGGGAAGGAAGGTAGGTGTGTTCACAGCGGGCTCCAAGGAAGGAAAGAAGGTGTCCCAGTGGCGACCCGGATCCCCGGGCGCCACTGGCCGTGACGGCGTGCCCTGACTCAGAGGGTCGTCAGCAGATCCTGCATTTCCTTGATCTCGGATTCCTGGGTGGAGACGATGGACTTCGCCAGCGCAACTGCGTCAGCGTTCTTGCCGTCGATCACCTCGGTCTTAGCCATCTCCACTGCCCCTTCGTGATGGGTGACCATCTGCGAAAGGTACAGCTTCGCGGCCTCCGCGCCCTGCGCCGCGTCGAGCTTTTTCATCTCTTCATCGCTCATCGTGCCGGTCATTCCCGACGTGCCGGACATTCCCGACATGGCCGCCGGTTCCTTCCAGGCAGCAAGCCACCCCGTCATCTTTTCGATCTCCGGGGCTTGCGCCGCCTTGATTTTGGTTGCCAAGGCACTGACCCGCGGGTCGATGCCCTGCTTGGCCAGCAGCAAATTGCTCATGTCCACGGCCTGCAAGTGGTGCGGAGTCATCATCTGGGCGAAGGTGGTGTCGGCAGAGTTGCGCTCGGCGCCGGCCATCATCGCGGACGCCCCCGCGCTCGTGCTGGTAGAGCCCGGAGAGCTGCCGCCGTGATCCATGCCCGGCATGCTGCCGCCGTCGGTGCCGGCAGAGCAGCCGGCAAGGGCGATGGCCGCGGCAACGGCCGTGGACGAAATGGCCAGAAACTTCTTCATTGGTAGAGTCCTTCACTAAAAACTAGAGTCTCACTCGATAGCCGGCGCACGGTATCAGTGCGCGTCGATGAAGGCCGTCCGCATAGCGGCGGCCAAGTCATCGGTTTACGTTCGGCTAACGGAGAGCTGGCTTAGTGAAGGTCCATCGGGGATCCGCTCGACCGCGGTAAATACTGGCGTTCGCCCAAACGCAAAATCGCCATACAGGTGGGTAACCGTCTGCGGCGCCGGGACAATCATGCCCGCCGGACCGAAGGTGGGCATGCAGGCATCCATGGCCATCGACCCGGGGCAGCCAGCTGAACAGCTACAGATGACAGGAACTTGTTCAACCGGCGCGTGCGGACCGGAAACCGAAATTTCCGACGAAGCCACCCCTATAGGAGTCGAAGGGGTTGGTGCCGAAAAGGATACCGGTGAAAGGGCGGACGTAACGGCATTAGCCGTCGCTGCCGAGGTTGTCATGGCTGCTGGAGCCATTGACATAGCAGGCGTTCCGCTGATCACGTGCATGCCCAGGATTCCCCCGGTTATACCGAGCACGACGATGAGCAAGCGTCCCCAGCGCAGGATGGATCGGATGCCGGGCAGTGAGACTGTGCTGCTCATGAATCCTTCCTTATTCGCTGGGTTGCCAGCCATCTTACCGGTCACGCTTGCGCCCTGAAGAACCCAAGGCAATGGGCTTAAGCGAAGGCGGTATGCACAGCTGGCAATTGACGCTAATACAATACCCCGGTAGGGTATGCTGGTCAAGGCTCGGCCGGCAGCGGCGCATTTCTGTGCAAGAATCTACGTATGGATGCAGATAAGAGGATATGCGGCCGGGAACCGGACAGCCAATACGTCGAACTGGCGGTCGAAGTGTTCGCAATGCTCGCCGACGCCACGCGGGTACGGATAGTTCTGGCGCTGCGGGACGGTGAAATGCCCGTCAACCAGTTGGCCGAGATGGTTGGAAAATCTCCGGCAGCCGTGTCCCAGCACCTGGCGAAAATGCGCCTTGGACGCCTTGTTACCACCCGACAGGACGGCACGAGGGTGTTCTACCGCCTGGAGAACGAGCATGCTCGCAAGCTTGTCACCGACGCCATCTTCCAAGCGGAGCACTCCCTCGGGGGAACCCCCCGCCACCATCACGTCGAAAGCATGGACGCGTCATGAGCAACCACCACACCGACCACGACCATACGCATCCTGACCAGCACGAGCACAGCCACGAAGACTCCCACGGCCACGGCCACGGCCACGGCCACGAAAATGGTCATGACCATGGTCATCCCCATGGGCACCCCGCTGGAATCAAAGGGTTTTTTTACGGATTGTTCGTTCCGCACAGCCACGACGCCGCGGATTCCATCGATGATGCACTGGAGGCCAGCGAACAGGGCGTCCGAGCGGTGAAGATTAGTTTGTTCATGCTACTCGGCACCACCATCCTGCAATTCCTAGTGGTCCTGATCAGCGGCTCCGTAGCGCTGCTGGCGGATACCATCCACAATTTCTCCGACGCCCTGACGGCGGTCCCTCTCTGGATTGCGTTCATCCTTGCCCGCCGGGCAGCGACCCGGCGCTACACCTACGGCTTCGGTCGAGCCGAGGATCTGGCGGGATTGTTCATCGTGGCCGTCGTCGCACTGTCGGCCATTATTGCAGGCTGGCAGTCCATCGACCGACTGATCCATCCTCAAGTCTTGAATAACCTGGGGTGGGTTGCCGCTGCAGGGCTGGTTGGTTTCGCTGGGAACGAGGCCGTTGCCATCTACCGGATCAAGATCGGTCAGAAGATCGGTTCGGCAGCCTTGGTCGCGGACGGCGTGCACGCCCGAATCGACGGCTTCACCTCGCTGGCCGTCGTCGCGGGCGTCATCGGCGTATGGTTGGGCTTCCCCCTCGCCGACCCCATCGTCGGCTTGCTGATTGCCGCGGCGATCATCGTTTTGCTCTGGGGTACGGTGCGGAGCATCGGCCGACGGCTGATGGATGGAATCGAACCGGAGTTACTTGACCGCGCGGAGTCGGCTCTGACCGGCACCGCCGGCGTGCACTCCGTCCAGGCACTGCAGCTGCGCTGGATCGGACACCGGCTCCAGGGCAACGCCAGCCTGGAGGTCAGTGACATGCCAGTGACAGCGGCCGAAGAAATCATCCGTGAAGCCGAACACCGGCTGGGACACGCCCTGCCTAATCTGGACCTGATGTCCGTCCGAGCCGTTACGAAACCAACTGAACAGAACGCTGGTGAACAAAACCAGCCTGAACCACGCCACGGCGAGCTCGCGGCACACCACGATCGTCCGCACAGGTGAATCTATTCCACTCGCTGTCCGACCTGCGCGGGTGACCGGCCCCGACGTGCTGGCCCGGATTCCCGGCAACGGAACCTTCACTGTAACCGGTGAAGCGACGGCCATGATTGGTGCATTCGGCGGCCGACTGTACTGCTATAAACGGACGTCTAACAAACCATCAGCCGTGCTTAACGCTCTTTCACGACCGCAAGGACCTCACAGAACGGACTGTCCCAGATTTCCTGGTTGAAATCGCTGACTTGATAGGAGGCAATCCGGCCCTGTGCACCGGCGCGCACGATCTGCTCCCGCAGATACGGGTCCCACCAGAGGTGAAAGGTGTCGACGACGACGCCGACGGCGGCGGCCGGGTGCGCTGCGGCGAGGTCAAGTGCCTGCGCGAGTGTGGAGGCGACCGCGCGATCTGCCGCGTACGTCGGATGTAGCGGCTCAAGTACCAGGCGCACGCCGTGCTCCAGCCCGATGGCGGGTACATGGCCGCCTTCCCCGTGGCCGCTCTCGCTGTATCCGCAACCGGAGCGTCGCCGTCGCAGGCTTTGACGACATGGCAACCCTCCGGGACTTCTCCCCGGATTCCGAGCCTCCGCTGACCGCTGACGCCGGACGGCATGCCGATGGCGCGGCGCTCTACGGAATGCAACAGTCCCCTCGACGCCGCCTGGCACCCCGTTACCTTTTAGTAGCCCCTAATTGAGTAAGAATTGGGTTGCTGGCCTGTTGGTTCCCGGCATGATTTATGCCCCCAGTCTTCAATGATCCGGGGGGTGATGTCACCGGGATCCGATAGGTGTCAGGGGATCGCTAATAGGGACCGGACCAGCGGCAGTTTTTATCGTGGCAGGTCAGCCGTAACGTGGATGCCGACTCTTGTCACCGCAGGACAGACCAGCGCTGTTTTACAGGTCTCGGATGCAGGAGGTTTTGAGGTTGATTAAGGATTACGAGAGTATCGATGTCTTCATCGGAGTCGATGTCGGCAAGAGCAATCACCACGCGGTGGCGCTGGATAAATCCGGGAAGAAGCTGCTCGATAAGGCTTTGCCTCAGGACGAAGCGAAGCTGCGGGCGATCATCGACACACTGGCCAAAAACGGCACGCTACTGCTGGTCGTGGACCAGCCCGCCACCATTGGTGCGCTGCCGGTGGCGACGGCCCGGGCCGCCGGAATCCTGGTCGGTTACCTGCCCGGGTTGGCGATGCGCCGGATCGCGGACCTACACCCCGGCGAGGCTAAAACCGATGCCCGGGACGCGTACATCATCGCCGAGGCAGCCCGGACCATGCCGCACACCCTGCGCTCCATCGTCGTAGCCGACGAGCAGGCTGCGGAGCTGTCGATGCTGTGCGGCTTCGACGACGACCTGGCCCAGCAGGCCACCGCTACATCAAACCGTATCCGCGGGCTTCTGACCCAGATCCACCCGGCCCTCGAACGGGTAATCGGCGCACACCTGGACCACCCGGCAATGGCGGAGATGCTGGTGAAATATCCGACCCCCACCGCACTGAAGACCGCCGGCCAGGCACGGGTGGCCACGTACCTGGCCAAGTTCGCCCCGCGGGCAGGCAAACACTGGGCAGCCGATATCTTTACCGCCCTCGGCGAGCAAACCGTGGTCGTCGCCGGCACCGCCGGAGCCGACATCGTGCTGCCCCAACTGGCAGGCATGCTCGCCGGGCTGCGTAAAGCCCGTGGCGAAGTCCATACCCGGGTCGAGGCGCTAGTGGAGGCCCACCCTCTTCACCTCGTCCTGAGCTCGATACCGGCGGTCGGGATCAGGACCGAAGCCAGGATCCTCACCGAAGTCGTCGGTAAACACTTCGCCACCGCCGGGCATCTGGCCTCCTATTCCGGACTGGCGCCGGTGACCTGGCGATCAGGGACGTCCATCCGGGGAGACCACCCCTCCAGGAAGGGCAACAAGATCCTCAAGCGCGCTCTCTTCCTGTCCGCGTTCGCCGCCCTCAAGGACCCCACCTCACGGGACTACTACGACCGAAAACGCGCCCAAGGGAAACGCCACAACCAGGCCCTGATCGCCCTGGCCCGGCGCCGCTGCGACATGCTCTTCGCCATGCTCAGAGACATGAGCATCTACGAAGAAAAAATCCCGAAAGCGGCTTGACAAAAACATAGGGACACCCCCCGGATGCCCCGCCCCCCCCCCCCCCCCCCCCCCGGATGCCGGCTGGCGATAAGCTGACAGTGCCCTCACAACGTACGTCCAGCCAATTCCCAGCCAACCATCGGAGACTGAAATGGTGAAAAAGAATGGACCAGAAGCGAAGCTCCTTGTCGTCGATGACGAGCCCAATATCCGCGAGCTACTTTCCACTTCGCTGCGCTTCGCCGGTTTTGAGGTATTCGCCGCCGGCAACGGCCGCGAAGCGCTCGCCGCTGCCGAGGAACACAATCCGGACCTTGCGGTGCTGGATGTGATGCTGCCGGATATGGACGGTTTCACCGTGACCCGACGGCTGCGCGCCGCGGGAAGGCATTTTCCTGTCCTGTTCCTCACCGCCCGTGACGATACGGAGGACAAGGTCACCGGCCTCACGGTGGGCGGGGATGACTACGTCACGAAGCCCTTCAGCCTGGACGAGGTGGTGGCCCGGATCCGCGCCGTGCTCCGGCGCACGCAGCCGATGGAAGACGACGACGCCGTGATACGGGTCGATGATCTGGAGCTCGACGACGACGCCCATGAGGTCCGCCGCGGCGGCCGCACCATCGAGCTCTCCCCCACCGAATTCAAGCTGCTGCGCTACCTGATGCTGAACCCAAACAGGGTCCTTTCCAAGGCGCAGATCCTGGACCACGTATGGGAATACGATTTCAACGGCGATGCCTCCATTGTGGAGTCCTATATTTCCTATCTGCGTCGCAAGGTGGACACCGATCCCCAGTCCCCGGCGCTGATTCAGACCAAGCGCGGCGTGGGCTACGTGCTGCGGACGGTCGAAAAGCGCTAACGGAGCCGCACAGTGATCCGGACCTGGAAGAACGCCTCGCTGCGCACACAGCTGGTGGCCATCATCAGCGCCCTGCTGTTGGTGTCCATGCTTGCTCTCGGCGGCGCGACATATGTGCTGCTCCGTGCGTTCCTGCAGGATCAGATGGACAACCAGCTGACGACCTTCCAGAAGTCCATCGCGCAAACCGGCATCACCCCGGCCGACGCCAAAGGCGACTCGCCATTCGGCTTCGAGTACTACGTTCGGTTCTCTTACCCGGATGGGACCATATTCGCCCAGAATCGCCAGGGCCGGGACACCCCCGTACTGGATTCCTACTCGCTGCCGCAGGCCACCGGGCTGGCGGACCGGCCCTTCACCGTTCCCGGGACCGCGGGCAATGATCCGTGGCGCGTCATCATTGTCTCCCCCGCCAATATCAGGGGTCAGAGCAGCAGCGGTGCCTCGACCAGCTTTGCCGGGTACGTCGTCGTCGGCCTTCCCTACACGGATCTCAACAACACCATGGAACGGCTGGCGACGGTGATTGCCGGAGTCTCGTTGCTGGCCGTGGCGCTGGGAACCGTGATTGCCAGGTGGACGGTCTCCAGATCGTTCGTGCCGCTGTCGCGGGTGGAAAAGACCGCCGCGGCCATCGCTGCCGGCGATCTTTCCCGCCGGGTGGAAATTGAAAACCCAGCGACCGAGGTGGGTCGGTTGTCCGGCTCGCTCAATGCCATGTTGGCACACATCGAATCCGCCTTCGCCGCCCGGACGGCGTCGGAACGGCGGATGCGCCGGTTTGTCGCGGATGCCTCGCACGAGCTGCGCACTCCTTTGGTGACCATCCGCGGTTTCTCCGAGCTGTACCGGCAGGGCGCGCTGCAGAGCTCCGACGATGTGACCACGGCGATGGGTCGGATCGAGAGCGAAGCCAAGCGGATGGGTGAGCTGGTGGAAGACCTGCTGATGCTGGCCCGGATCGACGAACAGCGCCCGGTGCAGCGCAAGCCGGTGGATCTGCTGCTGCTCGGGCACGACGCCGTAATCGATGCGCGAGCGGCCGCGCCGGACCGTGTGATTACCGTGGTGGGGCTCGACGACGGTCCGACTGTCAGTGCGCCGGTGAGCGGCGACGAAGCGAAGCTGCGTCAGGTCGTGGCCAATCTGATGGGCAACTGCATGCGCTACACCCCCGACGGCAGCCCGGTGGAAATCGCGGTGGGAGTCACCGGCACAGGCGGTGACAAACGCTCCGTGCTGCAGGTCCGCGACCATGGACCGGGCATTTCCGAGGAGGAGGCGCCGCGGATCTTCGAGCGTTTCTACCGCGCCGATTCCTCACGCAACAGAGACACCGGCGGCAGCGGCCTGGGGCTGGCCATAGTCTCGGCCCTGGTCGCCGCGCATGAGGGCACGGTCAGGATGGAACAAACCCCGAATGGCGGAGCAACGCTGGTCATCTCGCTGCCCTTCCAGGCTCCCGACGATGCCGTGGACGACGCCGGCCCGGAGGACTCATTGGACCGCCGGCAGGACTCATTCAACCACCGGCACGGCTCATTCGACCACCGGCACGGCGGCGACGGGTCTGACGGCAACAGCAGCTTCTCCTCCACCGACGCCTGACCCAGTGTGTTATGCACTGAGTGTCGGCAGCCGCTGGGCCCGCACGGCGTCGGCCGCTAGCCTCGAGGGATCCGGTTACATCCCCAGTCCAGGAGGCACTCACATGGCCGTGTTCCATGTCAACAGCGACGATCTTGCGCTTAAGAGCCAGGCGGTCAAGGGCTCCATCGATCAGATCCGTGCGGAGGTGGATGCCATGCAGCGCAACCTGTTGGATCTGCAGTCCAGCTGGACAGGTGCCGCGGCCACGAATTTCCAATCCCTGATCACCGATTGGCGCAGCACCCAACTCCGCGTTGAAGCATCGCTGGAGAGCATCAGCCGTGCACTGGCCAGCGCGGCAACCCAGTACGCGCAGGCCGAAGACGCCAACACCCGGCTCTTCGCCGGCTGACCCGTCAGCCGACCTGTGGTCGGTCCTATGCCTCGGGCGTTCCCTGGTGGAAGCGCAGCCGCCACTGGCCACCGGTCTGCCGCCACAGTGAACTGCGCAGCGCGGAACCCTCGCGGCCGGTCGTCCGGTAGGTCATCAGGGCCGTCGCCTCATCCAGCAGAGCCACGTCCAGCACCTCCATGTCCGGATCCGGCCCAATGTCCGCACCCATGGCGCCGAGCATCGCATCCCGGGTCCACATCCGGCCGGAAACTCCGAACTCCTCAAAATCGGGGTGTAGCAGCACCGCCACGCGGCTGGAGTCCCGGCGCACGTCCGGACGCAGCAGTTCCTGCTCCAGGGTAATAATTTGGTCCCGGACGGACGAGGTCAGGGGTTCAAAATCCCCCTCCAGCAGGCTGGAAAAGAGGTCGGGGTCCTCGTGCGCCACGGCCCGCCGCCCGGACACGGCGTCCGCTCCGGTTGCCCCGAGCTCCGCAGCGGCGGCTGCGGATCCCGGATAACCCGGGCCTGCCGGAACAGCCCCGCCGGATTGGAATGCGATGGCCACGGCGCGGGCGCGCACGTCTGCCGCCTCATTCAGGTCATGTCCGGCATGACCCTTGACCCATTCGAAACTGTAGTCCCGTCCGGCGATGGCGGCGTCGATATCCTTCAGCAGGTCAACGTTGAGCACCGGTTTACCATCGGCCTTGCGCCATCCCTTGCGCTTCCAGCCGGCCATCCATTTGGTGATGCAGTTGATGACGTATTGGCTGTCGCAGAGGATCCGCAGGTGCTCGTCCGGCACGTGCTCGGTGGACCGGAAGAGATCAAGCACCGCCATCAGCTCGCCCTGATTGTTGGTGCCGTGTGGCCATCCGCCGGCCCGCCACCGGGAATCGTCCACGTACCAAGCCCAGCCGGCGGGTCCTGGGTTTCCAAGGGCAGATCCGTCCGCGGCAGCAACAATCGTCATGCATCCATACTTTCAGATCCAAGCCACCGTTAAGACACCAAAGGCGCCCCTGCCAAAAACTAAGGTGGCAGGAGCGCCTAGGCGCTTGGAGAGCAGAGTGGCTTAGAAGCCGCCCATGCCCCCCATGTCCTCTGCACCCGGGCCGGCCGGAGCTGACTTCTGCGGCTTGTCGGCCACAACGGCTTCGGTGGTCAGGAACAGACCGGCGATGGAGGCCGCGTTCTGCAGAGCGGATCGAGTCACCTTTACCGGGTCGTTGACTCCGGCGGCGAGCAGGTCCTCGTAGACGCCGGTTGCGGCGTTAAGGCCGTGGCCGACCGGCAGGCCGCGGACCTTGTCGACGACGACGCCGGGCTCCATGCCTGCGTTGAACGCGATCTGCTTCAGCGGTGCGTCGATGGCAACGCGGACGATGTTCGCGCCGGTAGCTTCATCACCGGTCAGGCTGAGGTTGGCAAATGCCTTGACCCCGGCCTGAATCAGAGCGACGCCACCGCCGGGGACGATGCCTTCTTCCACAGCGGCCTTGGCGTTACGCACTGCATCCTCGATGCGGTGCTTGCGCTCCTTGAGCTCAACCTCGGTTGCGGCTCCGGCCTTGATGACCGCAACGCCGCCGGCCAGCTTGGCCAGGCGCTCCTGCAGCTTCTCGCGGTCGTAGTCCGAATCGGAGTTTTCGATCTCGGCGCGGATCTGGGCAACCCGGCCTGCGATGGCCTCGGCGTCGCCGGCGCCCTCAACGATGGTGGTCTCGTCCTTGGTGACAACAACCTTGCGTGCGCTGCCCAGCAGCTCAAGGGTGGTGTTCTCCAGCTTGAGGCCGACCTCTTCGGCAATGACCTGTCCGCCGGTCAGAATGGCGATGTCCGCCAGCTGAGCCTTGCGGCGGTCGCCGAAGCCGGGTGCCTTGACGGCAACGGACTTGAAGGTGCCGCGGATCTTGTTCACGATCAGCGTGGCCAGGGCCTCGCCCTCGATGTCCTCGGCGATGATCAGCAGCGGTTTGGACGACTGCATGACCTTTTCCAGAACGGCAACGAGATCCTTCACGTTGGCGATCTTGGAGTTGGCGATCAGGATGTACGGGTCTTCGAGGACCGTTTCCTGGCGCTCTGCGTCGGTGACGAAGTACGCGGAGATGTAGCCCTTGTCGAAGCGCATGCCCTCGGTGAGCTCAAGCTCCAGCCCGAAGGTGTTGGACTCCTCGACGGTGATAACACCTTCCTTGCCGACCTTGTCCAGCGCCTCAGCGATCAGGGCGCCGATTTCGGGATCGCCGGCGGAGATGGACGCGGTTGCGGCGATCTCTTCCTTGGTCTCGATTTCTTTGGCGGAGGCGAGCAGCTCGGCGATAACGGCTTCGACAGCCTTCTCGATGCCGCGCTTGAGGCTCAGTGGGTCGGCTCCGGCCGCGACGTTCCGCAGGCCTTCCTTGACCAGGGCCTGTGCCAGAACGGTCGCCGTCGTCGTACCGTCACCGGCGACGTCGTCGGTCTTCTTGGCAACTTCCTTGACCAGCTCGGCGCCGATCTTTTCGTAAGGATCGTCCAGCTCGATCTCCTTGGCGATGGAAACACCATCGTTGGTGATCGTCGGAGCGCCCCACTTCTTTTCGAGCACAACGTTGCGGCCGCGCGGGCCGAGGGTGACCTTGACGGCGTCGGCGAGGATATTCAATCCCCGCTCCAGACCGCGGCGTGCCTCTTCATCGAATGCAATGATCTTGGCCATGTAGGCTTCAGTCCTTTCGGGACAGTCATTTTCGGACTCAGGACCAGGCTGCGGTGCCCGCGACGGACGAGCCGTGGACGCGGCGATCTCTATACGCCGGCCGGCAGGCTCTCACCACACTGGTTACTGCATCACTCGCTCCGGCACCTCGAGTTTTTAGCAGTCGGCACCGGAGAGTGCTAACTCAATAATTAGCACTCACCCGTGGAGAGTGCAAGCGGATCGGATTTCTTGCGCTGCCGGCGAACTCCGCGCCGGGGAAATTGCACCGCCAGCGTCGCCTCATTCTCTGGCGCCCCGCATGGTCATGGCATAGCGTTAATGAAGAATACATTCCCTTACGCGTTTGTCCCCCGCAACAGCATCAGGAGTCAGCATGAGCGAAAATCCGCAGCAGGGAAATCCGGCCGACCCCGATCTGCCCCGCGAGAACATGCCCTCCGAGTCACTTCCCGGATACCAGTCTCCCGACTCCCCCTACCAGCCTCCGGAGACAGGGGGCAGCGGATACGGCCAAGCCCCTCCGGGCAAGGTTCCCTACCCCAGGCCGGACGAAGCCCCCGCTGCCGAGCCGGAGCAGTACGGTCAGCAGCCGTATCCCCAGCCGCCCGCGGGGCAGCAACCCTATGGCCAGCAGCTTGGGCAGCAGCCGTATCAGCAGTCATATAATCAGCAGCCCTACGGTCAGTCGCCCGGTCAGTCGCCCGGTCAGTCGCCGTACGGTCAGCAGGTATACGGTCAGCAGGTATACGGCCAGCCCGGCGTGGAACAGAAATCCAAAATTGCGGCCGGACTGCTCGGCATCTTCCTTGGCTCGTTCGGCGTCCACAATTTTTACCTTGGCTTCACGGGCAAGGCGGTGGCCCAGTTGCTGATTACTGTGCTGTCTATTGGTACCCTCTCCTGGGTCAGTTGGATCTGGGGCATTATTGAGGGAATTCTCATCCTGACCGGATCCGAAAACTTCAGACATGATGCCAAGGGGATCCCGCTGCGGGATTAACACTGCGGGACTGCCCCTGCGGGATTGACGCTGCGCGACCGCCAGCCAGAAACCGGAACCATGCCCGCAACCGCGGACGGAGCCGTAGCCAGGACCCGCGGCTGGATCTGTGCGCAGAATCCTGCCGCGGCCGGAGCCGCCGGCCGCAGCCGCGCCGGCTAAGAGTTCCCCAGTTTCCTCCTTCTATGTCCCTGAATGCGCAACTGAATGATCCGCGCCCCTCCGGCCAGGGCCACCAGGATCCCGCCCCCGACGGCCGCTATAAACAGCGCTATCCCCAAGGCCAGCGATCCCTCCAAGCCAAGGAAGTAAACCCTGACCTGATCCTGATTCTGGATGAAAAAGATAATCAGCAAAACCAGCACGGCCAGCGAAATGGCCACGGCGACCCAGACAGCCGCAGCGCGTGTCACACCTGTTCCACGGGGTATTTCCGTGCCGGAACGGCCGGGGTCCGTGCCGGAACGGCTCCGGCTCAAAGGCCCCTCGGGCTCGTCCGTTTCCTGTGCCCGGGGGCCGACCCCGGATGGAACGCCTCGTGACGGTTCGCTGGATTCGGTGCTCATGGTCCGACTCTCCTGTCTGTGACCGCGGATCCAGCGTTGCGGCCTCGTTGCTGGGGCCGGGACCGGACGTTCCGCGTTGCTGGTTCCGATACTTGTACTTAGGCAACATCCTAGGCCGGAAAGGGCCACCGCGCCCTTGCTCCCCGTACCCTTGCTCCCCGCACCGGCCGACAATAGGCTTGCTTACTATCAGTAGGCTTACTGCCACCAAGTTTGCCTGTCACCAGCTTTGCTTGCCACAGAGGGTGCTTACCATCAAGTTTAAGGAGAGCCGGATGCGGGTTGCTGTCATCGGAGCCACCGGGAACGTAGGAACAGCGCTGCTGCGGCGTCTTCACCAGGCCCCGGGAGTCGAATCCGTGCTGGGAATTGCCCGCCATCTCCCCGATCCCGACGCGGAGCCGTACGCCGATGTGCGCTGGCACAGCGTGGACATAGGGGCACCCGGGGCGGCGCCGCGTCTGGCCGCAGTACTTGACGGGGCCGACGTCGTCGTCAATCTTGCCTGGGCCATTCAGCCCAACCATGACGAGCCGACCATGTTCGCCACCAATGTCACCGGGCTGGAAAATGTGCTGCTTGCCGCGGCCAGTGCCAAGGCCCGGCACGTCGTATATGCCTCGTCCGTCGGCGCCTATAGTCCGGGGGCCAAGATCCGGCGCTCGGATGAAGCGTGGCCCACCGGAGGCATTCACACCTCGCATTACAGCCGGCACAAGGCGGCCAACGAGCGCCTGCTGGACGCGTTCGAGGCCCAGCATCCGGAGGTGGTAGTCAGCCGCCTGCGGCCCTCCCTGATTTTCCAGCGCGACGCCGGAAGTGAGGTCGGGCGCCTATTCCTCGGTCCCCTGGTGCCCAAGTACCTTGGCTACAAAATCACGACGCCGTTGCTGCCGCTGCCCCGCGAGCTGACGTTCCAGGCTGTACACGCGGACGACGTAGCGGACGCCTATTGGCGGGTCATCGCCGAGCGTGCGCCCGGCGCGTTCAATGTCGCGGCGGAACCGGTGATCACCCCCGAGCTGTTGGGGTGGATTCTCGGGACCCGCCGGATCATTACCTTGCCGCTGGTGGTGCTTCGTGCGCTGGCCGCGGTGACCTGGTGGCTTCGGCTGCAGCGTTCCGATCCGGGATGGGTGGACATGGCCGCGCAGTCACCGGTTATGAACACGGACAGGATCCGGGCGTTGGGTTGGGATCCGAAAATCAGCTCCGTGGACGCCATGGTGGCTGTGATCCAGGGCATGGGCTACGGCGACGGGGTGGCAGGTTCCCCCAAGCTGCAGCCGCGCCGGACGCGGGCCGGAAAGTGATCTCCACGGAACTTGCCGGTGCCCTGCGCAGGGCCGGCCTGCGCTGGATACCGGTCGCCGGCGACACGTTCTGCATCGAACGGCTGATCGACAGTCCCGACGTGCTCGAGGCAAATGAGGTTTTCGTGGTCAGCGATATGACGATCGAAGCCCACGCCTACCCCACCGGGACCGTACTGGGGATGAACGGGACCACTGAATGGGCGCTGGACTCCGTCTCACTGGAGGAATCGCTCTGGCTCCCGCACGAGAATCAGCTCCGGGACCTGCTGGGGGGCACCTTCAGGGCGCTGCGGCGGGAAGCCCTCAACAGCGGCCAGATCGGGTTCGTCGTGGAGGTTCAGCGGCAGAGTGCGCTCAGGCTCTACCAGGACCCGGATCCCGCGGAAGCGTACGGGAAGGCGGTGCTGGCGCTGGTCAGCGACGGCGCAGCGTAGACGACGGCGTAGCGTTAACACAGGGCGCCGGAGCACCTTGCGGCGTCCGGAAACCCATGGGAGGCATCATGACTGTGCACGGTGAAAAGAAGCTCGGCGTCCTCTTCGACGTCGACGGAACCCTGATCGACTCCAGCTACCTGCATACGATCGCGTGGTGGGAGGCGTTCCGGCGGTACGGGCTGGATGTGCCCATGGCGTCCATTCACCGGGCGGTCGGAATGGGCGGAGACAAGCTCATCGGGCATCTGCTCGGTGCAGACCGGGACCAGGATAACGACGCTGCGCTGGAAGCCGCCCACGGGGCTATCTTCTCCACCCGCTGGCCGTCCCTGCGGCCCTTCGCCGGGGCCAAGGACCTGTTGGTCCAATGCGCGGATGCACAGCTCGCCGTTGTGCTGGCGACGTCAGCCAAACGGGACGACCTCACTGTCCTAAGAGCGGCGCTGGATGCCGACGCCAGCATTGATGCCGCCACGAGCTCCGCCGACGCACAGGAGAGCAAACCCGCCCCGGATATCCTGGCCGCGGCGTTGCGGGCCGGGCACCTTGAGGCGGAAAACGTGGTGTTCGTCGGGGATTCCGTGTGGGATGTCCAGGCCGCCGCAAAACTGTCGATCCCGTGCATCGGCGTCACCTGCGGCGGCACCAGCGAGGCCGAGCTGAAGGACGCCGGCGCCGTGGCTGTTTTTGAAGGCCCGCAGCAGCTGTTGTCCAATCTGGCGCAGAGCCCGATCGGCCCGCTGGCGGCCCGTGCGGCCCGACGAAACTAGCGGGCCCAAGGAGACCCCGCCGGCACGGAACCCTGCGGCCCCGGCGTCGCCCCGGCAGCCGCTGATTACGGCGCAGTCGCCTTTTCCGTCCCGCTCATCACGGGTTTATTGTCCGCACCAAAGCTGTAGACAACGTAATTTGCCGCCGTGATATCACCGTTCTCGTTGAAGTTGATGGCACCGGAGATGCCGTCGTAGTCAATGTGTTTCTTTTGCATCAGCAGCTGCGAACAGTCCGGATACCCGGTGCAGGGCACCCCCGCGGCCTCGCCGGCTACCCTGCCTCCGGAGACGGACAGCAGCTTGGCCGCGATGGAGGCCCCCGCGTCGTCGTTAGCCGCCGTTGCGGCCAGCGCGGCCAGCATCACGGCGTCGTACGTTTCGCCGGCGAACGTCATGTCCTTCAGCGCCGGCGAGACACTCAACAGCTGCTGCTGGAATTCCGCCGTCGGGAAGATTCCCGGCAGCAGACCGGTGGCACCCTGCAGCGCGGTCGAGGCCAGAGCGGTGCCGTAAATTCCCGTGGCGCCGTCGCTGAGCACCAGCTTGGACCCCGCAATGCCGGCATTCGCCAGCTCGGCCAGCATGGCCTGCCCGTCACCCCGGGCCACCAGGATGACCGCGTCGGGCGACGCATCCTTGATCGTCTTCACGGCATCCGCTTCCGTGCCCGGCTTGGCCTCCGCATCGGCCGCAACGGAATGTGATGATGCCTTCAGCGCATCGGAGACGGCATGGGAGACGTCCGTCCCGTAGCTTCCGCTCTCGTGCAGCACGGCAACCCTGGCACCGATGCCGGCAGCCCGTTTGGCCAGCACCTGTGCCTGCAGGGTGGACGAAGCCTGGGTCCTGAAGTAGTACCCCCCGCTGCCGATGCTGCTAAGTTCGGGCGCCGTGTTCGCCGGCGAGATGAGCGTAACCTTGGCCTTGCTCAGCACGTCGATGGCGGCCACCGCGTTGGACGAATCGGTCGGTCCGATCACCACGTCGGCGCCGGCCGCCACCATGTGCTCCGACTGGGCCCGGGTATCGGTTCCCGGCGTGACCGGCAGCAGCGCCACCGGTTTGCCCTTGAATCCGCCGCTGGCATTGATCTGGCTTACGGCAAGCCGTGCAGCCGCCTGCTCGGAATCGTTGATGAAGCCCTGGGTGCCCGGGCTGTCCAGCAGCAGACCGACCCTGAGTACGCCGTCGCCGCTGGGCTCCACGTCGGCGGTCCGGGCGTTGCCGGACGTGCCGGAGCAAGCTGTGGCAACCAGCACGACGGCGGCAAGCGAGATAGCGAGGGAACCGCACCGCACGCCGGCGTGCCCGGCCCTGCTCGTCTGCTGCCCCGGGCCGGCACAACGCGTGGGCCAGCGACGCTGAGCGGAGCCACGCGGGACGGAGTCACGCGGGACGAGAGTCGCCGATGGCGCAGGCGTCACTGAGCTCCCGGCCCCAGCACAACAGCCAGCGGAATCTGCAGGTCCGCGGTCTCGGTCAATCGGGTGATCCCCAGCAATGCCCCGACCGCCTCGGCAGTGGCTTTCTGCTCGGCGCCCTGGTAAAAAATGACCGAGCTGGGCTGGGCCGCACCAGCCCAGTTGGCCATCTGGCTGACCGACCACCCGGCGCCGGTCACCATGTCACCGTACTTCGCGGCGAGTCCCACGACGCCTGAGGCATTGAGCACACTGATCGGCGTTGTCCTGTCCACTGCAGTGGCCTGAGGTGCTGCAGCCGGCGCGGACGACGGCGGCGCCGCCACCCTGGAGGTCGGGGTGGCAGGCGCGCTCGACGAAGGGGCGCCGGAGGGTTCGGGACTGGAGGATGCAGGCGTCGACGTTGGCGTAGCCGACGGCGATCCGGAGGTATCGGACACGGAGCCGAAGCCGAACTTCGGCAGCACAAAGAACGCTGCGGCACCGATGATCAAGGCCACCACACCGAAAACAATCAGCGGTGCAAGCGCGGCCCTCGGTGCATCAATGGAATCGCGGTGGACCCCGCGGCGCGACGAATGTTCGGGGACTTTGTCGAACTCATCCCGCGGGTGTTTGCTCATGTGGCTACTGCGTCCTTGTGTTTATTGCACGTGGCTTCGCGTCAGTTTCCCAGCCGGCGGGCCGTCCTGGCCCTCTGACGCGACGTACGTAGTCTACGCAGTCTCTTGACCAGCATTGGATCATGGGCCAAAGCGTCCTCTGTGTCGATCAGGGCATTGAGGATCTGATAATAGTGCGTCGCGGACATGTCAAAGAGCTCACGGATGGCCTGCTCCTTGGCCCCGGCGTACTTCCACCACTGCCGTTCCAGCGCAAGCATCTGCGCGTCGCGTGCGCTGACGGCCCTCGCGGCCTGCTCCCCCCCGGGGCCGGCATCCACCGGAGTCCCGGGCATCGGTGCAGGTTCAGCCACGGCACACTCCATTCCAAATTCCGGCAAAGTCAAGTCCCTCCATGATAAGTGCGAATCACACTGTTGTCATTTGGTGGCCTTTCGGCCTGCCCGCCGGCCGCTTCCCCCTGCCGGTCACCCGCCAGGCCGTTGGCGTGCCAGCTGGGCGGTCCCCTGTGCGTGCCGCCGAGCGGACGATGCACATGCGCTCCGGGTCGGCCAGAATAGGGTGCGTGACTGATTCCGATGCACTTTTCGATCCCCCCGCATCCGATCCCCCCGGGACAGGCCGCTGGCAGGCTGACGATGAGGACGCGCTCGCGCGCTTAGCGGATGAGCCGCTGGCGGCCATGGCTCCGGACTGGGCCGCGGCCCTGCAGCCGGTCGAGGAGCAGCTGCGCCGGATGGGCCGCTTTCTGCGGCGGGAGTACGACGACGGACCCGGGTTTCTGCCCCGTCCCCGGCACGTTTTGCGCGCCTTCGAACGTCCCCTGGCCGACGTCAGGGTGCTGATCGCCGGTCAGGATCCCTACCCCACCCCGGGGCACTCCGTCGGGCTGGCGTTCTGCACGGACCGGCGCACCCGCCCGCTGCCGCGTAGTCTGGCCAACATTTATAAGGAGCTTCAGTCGGATCTTGGCATTCCGCCGGTGCAGCACGGTGATCTGAGCCCGTGGGCGGACCGGGGTGTGATGCTGCTGAACAGGGTTCTTTCCGTGGCGCCGGGAGCCACCGGCTCGCACCGCGGGAAGGGCTGGGAGTTCGTCACGGATGCCGCCATCAGCTCCCTGGCAGCCCGGGACACGCCGCTGGTCGCCGTCCTTTGGGGCAAGGATGCACTCAAACTCCGGCCGCTGCTGGGCGGAACCGCCGCCGTCGTCTCCGCGCACCCCAGCCCGTTGTCCGCTTCCCGCGGATTCTTCGGATCGCGGCCGTTCAGCCGCACCAACGAACTGCTGCAGGCCCAGGGCGGGTCCCCGGTCGACTGGGCCCTTCCCTCGCTATAGGCTCGTAAGGGCGCCCTCACCCAGCTGGCAAAAGCCCGGTCTGGAGGTTGTCCACGCCGATCCCAGGAGCCCTGACATGACAATTGCCCCCGCCGTAAAGCACCGTCCGCAGGCCACCCTGACCGTGCTGCGGACGCACTGGCTCGGTGACCATATGGTGCGCGTTATCGCAGGAGGTGCGGGCTTCTCGGACTTCACCCCGAACAATTCCACCGATATGTACGTCAAGCTCCACTTTCTTCAGCCCGGCGTCGACTATCCGGAACCAGTTGACGTTTTCGCCCTCCGGGACACGCTTCCGCGCGAACAATGGCCGTCCACCCGCACCTACACGGTCCGCTGGGTGAACCCGGTGGCGCAGGAACTGGCCATCGACTTTGTGGTGCACGGAGACGAGGGTCTGGCCGGCCCGTGGGCCGCGGCGGCCCAACCGGGTGACCGACTGATCGTCTCCGGACCGGGCGGCGGCTATACCCCAAACCCGGACGCCGACTGGTACCTGTATGCCGGCGACGAGGCCGCACTACCCGCCATCGCCGCGGCGATGGAAGCGCTGCCCGAAGGTGCCGTTGGCCACGCTTTTCTGGAGGTCGACGCCGAAGCGGACATCCAGGAAATTGCCGCCCCGCGTGGAATGGAATTGGTCTGGCTGCTCCGCGAGGGTGAACCCGCCGGCACCAGCGCCCTGCTGACAGACGCGGTGGCGGCGGCCACGTGGCGCGAGGGAACAGTGGATGTCTTTGCCCACGGCGAGCGCGAATATATGAAAGCACTCCGGAAGATCTTCTTCGCCGGACAGGGCCTGGAGAGGTCCCAGGTCTCGCTTTCCGGCTATTGGGCCCGGGGGCGCAACGAGGACGGTTTCCAAGCCGAGAAGAAACTGCCGATCGGAAAAATCTGACCACCCTTCTGAACGCTGCTGAGCACTCTTCTGGAGTGTGCCGAGGGACGCCTCGGGCCGTGGGAATTTCCATACTGCGCGGATCCCTGGCGTTGGGGCACAATGGCTGTATGCCAGAACTTCCGGAGGTTGCCGGTCTGATCGGCTTTCTGCAGACAAATCTGTTGGGGGCAACGCTGACGCGGATGCAGGTTCTGTCCTCCGCGGCGCTGAAGACGGCCGATCCGTCCTACGCAGACCTGCAGGGGCTGCGGCTCGCCGCCGTGACACGGCACGGAAAGTTCGTCGATATGTCCCTCACCGCGCTCGGATCCCCCGACCTCCACGGTGCCGCGGCCGCCGCCGCGGATACCGAGGCTTATGGTGCCGCGGTCGCCGCCGCGGATACCGAGGCTTATGGTGCCGCGGTCGCGGAAACTGAGGCTCACGCTTCCACTGCCGCGGATACTGAGGCTCACGCGGACTGGACCCCCGGGCCACTCCACCTGATCTTCCACCTGGCAAAGGCGGGCTGGGTACGGTACTCCGAAACGCCGTCGAACGCTGTGCTGCACCCGGGCAAAGGACCGATCGCTGCACGACTGACCTTCGACCAGGATTCCGCCGTGCGGAGCCTGGATCTGACCGAGGCCGGGACCAGGAAGAGCCTGGCGGTTTACGTCGTCCGCAGCCCGTCCGATGTTCCCGGCATCGCCGCCCTCGGACCGGATCCGCTCAGCGCGGACTTCGGCGTTCCGGAACTGGCCGGCATCCTGGCCGCAGGCTCCGGCCAGCTCAAGGGTTTGCTGCGCAATCAGCGGGTGATCGCCGGAATCGGAAACGCCTACAGCGACGAGATACTGCATGCCGCGCGGCTGTCGCCCTTCGCCATCGCCCGATCCTTGGACGAGCCGGCCGTCAGGGCGTTGTACGACGCCATCGGGAACGTGCTCGGAGCGGCCGTTAAGTCAGCCGAAGGCAAGCCGGCCAGCGCATTGAAGGACACGAAACGGGCCAGCATGCGGGTCCATGGAAGAACGGGACAGGCCTGCCCCGTCTGCGGCGACGAGGTCCGGGAGGTCTCCTTCGCTGACACGTCGCTGCAGTATTGTCCGACCTGCCAGACCGGCGGAAAGATCCTCGCGGACCGGCGGACGTCCAAGTTCCTCAAATAGCGTCCACGTTGCAGGCATGTTGGCCTCGCCGACCGGAGCGGGCGGGGAAAATTCATGCAGGAGCGCTAACGGCGCCGGTTGCGCCGCTTCTCGTTGCTCCCCTGCCCCCGGGTCAGTGGACGTGCCAGATTATCGCCGAGCACCACGCCGGCGGCAACGGCCATGATGATGATCAGAGCATTAAACAGTCCCACCGCGCCTTCCACCGAGGCGGCTGGAGTGATGGTCATGACGAACATGGCGCGGAAGATGGACAACCCCACCAGCAGGAAAATGACGGACGGCACGGCGACAACCAGCTGCGGCGCCCCCATCCGCAGCGCCACGAAACGAGCCGCCATTCCCACGGCAACGGCGGCCACTGCGGGCGCGAATCTGTCGCCGAGCCCGGCCGCCGTGGCGACCAGCAGGACGCAGTACCCCATCAGCCCGATCAGGCCGGTGGGCAGCAGCAGCTTAATCTTGGTCTGCTCGGCAATGCCGATGGCCACGGAGGCCAGCAGCACCAGCGGCAGGGCGATCCATAAGGGCAGACCGCCGGACAGCGGCTGCGTCACGTTCAGGTCCCCGGAGCCGAAAAGCGATCCGCAGACCAGTGCCCCGGCAATACCGGAGACGATCGCACCAAAGGTCAGGAACGCGGACAGGAAACGTCCCGCGGCTGTCACGGGGAAGCCATTGATGGCATCCTGGACGGCGGAGACGAGCCGGCCGGAGGGCAGCAGCAGCAGAATACCGCCGGCCACGACCGTGGCAGGGGTCAGGGGAACGTTCAGCAGGGAACATGCCAAGGCTATCGCGGTCACCACAAAGGAGCTGGCCCCCGTGATGAAGAAGTCCGGCACCCGCCATTTGCCCAGGGTACGGGCCAGCAGCCCCACCAGCAGCGAGCTGAGCAACGCGACTAGCGCGCCGAAGGCGGCGCCACCGATCACTGCCACGACGATGCCGGCAAATCCGGCCTCCGCCAGGGTCACCATCCAGCGCGGGAAGGGCCTCGGGCTCCTGAGGATGACGTCCAGCCGGCGATACGACTCGTCGCGGCCCACCCCGCCGGACACAATGTCGGTCACCAGCTCATGCACCAGTGCCAGGCCGGCATAGTTATTGGTCCACGACCGCACCACGCGCAGCAGGGTGATGGGCGTGGCATCCTTCTTGGCGTAGTTGATGATGACCGACTGGTTCGTGATGTCGACCTCGATATTGCGCAGCCCAAGCGCAGCGGTGACCGCGATGATGCTGGTCTCCACCTCCAGGGCCCCGGCCCCGTAGCGGAACATCGTTTCGGCCAGATGCAGCGCGAAATCGATGGTCTTGCGGGCCGAGGCATCCACCCCGCCCACCTGGATCATCGGATTCGCATAGGGGCTGCCGGCAAGGCGTTCCACGATACTCATCGGGGCCGTCGGTGGTGCTTCGCCCTGCACGAGCTTACGCAGCACACTCCGTGCCGCGTAATTCTGCTTCACTGCCGGCACCACGGGAATCATTCCGGGATGTGGCACCGAGCGGTTCCTGTCCTGTGACTTGTCGCTCATCTGGCCCTTCCCACCGGCTGAAGCCTGCCGGCCGCCGTCGTTGCTGCTGCTGCTGGCGTTGCTGTTACTGCTGTTGCTGTTGCTGTTGCTGTTGCTGTTGCTGTTGCTGTTGCTGTTGCTGTTGCTGTTGCTGTTGCTCAGTAAAACTGCTTTCCTGTCCGACGCGTATACAGTTGCCGGAAGAGCCGCTCACCGGCCACGGTCCATGCCTTATAGGTCAAGGGCCTGACCGGCAGATCGTAACAGCCCACAAAGTCGGTGACCGTTTTCGTGAAGCTGGTCTTAAACATTCCCAGCCCGTGATGCGGATGCGATGGGTCCTTCAACCGGTCTGCCGGCGGCGTGCCACAGAAATCGTACTCGGTGACGCCAAGTTCCTTTATGGCATTGATGGCAACCCATTGCACCAGGTGCGAATCCCCATACTGCGAGCGCTTCTGCAGCGATCCGCCGTCCTTATAGGTGCCCTTGTCTCCGTAGTTGATCACGAAGGCGCCAACCGACGGACGGTTGTCCTCGTAAACAAAGTAGAGCCGGCCCTGCCCCCGGCTGATGAACCCGTTCCAGAACCGGCGGTAATAGCCGTAGTCCCGGATCTGGGTACTCCCCTTTTCGGCAATGGTGCCCGCCATCAGCGCATACATGGACGTCAGGTTCTGCTCCGTCGGCTCCACCTGACGCACCTCGACGCCCTCGCGCAACGCCCGTCGGACCGCGTTGCGGCCGCGCGAATGCAGATTGCGCAGCAGCTGGTTTTCCTCCGGTGAAATATCCAGAATCGCGGTACTGTCATTGGGCTGCAGATTGAAAGTCTTGACCAGCCCGGCGCCCGCAAGAACGGCACGGGCCCGGGCACCGTCCACGATGTCCGGCTCGATCTTCACCGCAAAGACGTTCAGCCGGGCCCGCTTAATGAGTCCCACCGTGGCCGTCATCATGGCGCGAATGTCCGCCACCTCCGCGGCGTCTGGCCCCTTGATCAGATACCAGAGCCTGCCGAGCACGGGGAATGACTTTTCCAGCACCAGGTTGTAGCTGCGGTAATCGGAGGATTCGTACACCAGGTACAACGGCTTCCAGCCGTAGTCGCTCTTAACCTCCGCGAAGGCCTCCGACTGCAGGAGGTTGCCACCATTAGGATTCGCGGTGACATGTGCATCCCAGCCCGCAATCTCCGCTGGGGAGGCGAACCGGGCAGTGAATTCTGGCAAGAGACCCTCAATTGATTGGCGGCATTGTATGCAGCGTGGTTTGGCGGGAGATTTGGCGGCAGACGGCTGCATCAAGGTTGGCTGATGGACGTCTGCATCAAGTCTAACGGCCAGTGGCTGTGCCCTTCCTGAGGCGTTGCCCACGTCGGGAGGAGCACAAAGCAGAGTGCCGGAATTTGCGGGGAGGTCCACGGCTCACAGCCCGGCCACAGCATCGGGAAAGCACTTCCACGGTTACGCGCTGAAGCATGAAGGACAACGAGCGCCGCCAGGGCGCCGGCAATCTCTGGAGCAATTATGAGTGTTCTAGCCCGTAGTGTGGGCTATGCCTTCCGCAATAGGGTCCGCAGCGGCGCCGTCGTCGTTATTCTGGCCGTCGCCATCGGGCTGGCCCTGTCCATACTGGTGGCCAATCAGGCCGTGGCGGCCAGGATCACCTCACTGAAGGCGTCCGTCGGCAACAACCTGACGGTGAACCCGGCCGGATCGCGCGGCGGGCAGGGCGGCGGCGAGCCGTTGACCACTGCCGATGTCAGCACCGCCCAGTCCGTGGCGCATGTCGGCTCGGTCACCGGGGCGCTCACGCTCCGGTTGAGCAGCTCCGGCACCGCCGCGGCATCCGCCACTGCACAGGGGGGCGGGCAGTCCGGCGGCCCGGGAGGAAGGGCCGCCGACGGCACCACCAGCCTGGTGTCCGCCGTCGACCCCGGCACCTTGGGTAACCGGGCGAGCGGCAGCGCCGCCAGCAACTCGTCCGCTACCGCCACCTCCGGAGCCAGCGGCGGGACCGGGGCCGGCAACACCGCCGCCAGGGCCGGCTTCAGCAGCCCGATCGAGGCCACCGCGGCATCAACGGATCGGTCAACGCCGCCGGTGCGGCCATCAACATCGTCAGCGGGGCCGCGCTGAGCGATTTCGCCGGGACCTCCGCCCAGGCGCTCGTCGGCAGCACGCTGGCCGCCAAGAACTCCCTGACCGTCGGCTCCACGTTCACCGTCAACGACCGCACCATGACGGTGGCCGGAATCTTCGACGCCGGCACCGCCTTCGACAACAACGCGATCTATCTGCCGCTCGTGGCCGCACAGACGCTGACCGGCCAAACCGGCGAAATCAGCACCATGAGCGTGGTTGTGGACAGCATCGACAACGTGGACGCCACCAAAACAGCGCTGGCGTCGGCGCTGGGCAGCACCCGCGTGGACGTCACCGCCGGCTCCGCCAATCTGGATTCCGCCATCGGCTCGCTCGGCAGCGTGCAGAATATCTCCCTGATCGGCTTCATCGCCGCCCTCGGCACCGCCGGTCTGATCGTGTTGCTGATCATGATCATGGTGGTGCGCGAACGCCGCCGGGAGATCGGCGTGCTGAAGGCCATCGGCGCCTCCAATCGCAGCATCGGAGTGCAGTTCGTCATCGAGGCACTGGTGCTGGTGGTCATGGGCTCCGTGGCCGGCGCGGTCATCGCGTCCTTCAGCAGCAATTCGATCGTCGGCGCGCTGGTCTCCAGCAACACGACTACGACGACGGCGGCAGGCTCGGGTCGCCGGGCGGCCCTTGGTGCCGCGGGCAGGCGGCCGGACAGGCAGTCGGCGGAGGCACGCGATTTCAGGGCAGCGGTCGGGGTGCCTTTGCCGGAGCGAGTCAGCTGATCGGCACCGTCAGTACCTCCGTTGGCTGGCAGACCCTGGTCCTCGGCGTCGTCGGCATCCTGGTCATTGCAGCCCTCGGCGCGCTGATCCCGGCGCTGCTGACAGCCAAGATCCGTCCCATCGAAGTTCTGCGAGGAGAGTAAGCCATGCTGGAAGTAAAAGACGTCGTTAAGGCCTTCAAATCGGGCGACCACACCATCAAACCGGTCAATGGAGTGACCTTCTCCGTCGGGCAGGGCACCTTTGCCGCCATTCTGGGCAAGAGCGGCAGCGGCAAGAGCACGCTGCTGTCCCTGCTGGGGGCGCTGGACAAGGCCACATCCGGCGATGTGCTGGTGGATGAGGTCAACATCAGCAAGCTGCCCGACGCCAAGCTGACGGCCTACCGCCGAGACGATATTGGTTTCGTCTTCCAGCAGTACAACCTGATCCCGAACCTCTCGGCGAAGGAAAACGTCATGCTGCCGATGGAATTCGCCGGTGTTTCCCGGGCCGAACGCAACGTGCGTGCTGCCGAGCTGCTCAACCAGGTGGAACTGACAGAGGATATGCACGACCGGAAGGCAAACAGGCTTTCCGGCGGTCAGCAGCAGCGCGTTTCGATTGCGCGGGCCTTGGCGAACAGGCCCAAACTGATCCTGGCGGACGAGCCGGCGGGAAACCTCGATGATGAAACGGGCGAACTCATCATCGAACTGCTGCGCTCGCTCTCACATGAGAAAAACACGACCATTCTGGTGGTCACCCACGACCAGGCCCTGACCGGGAAGACGGACCGCAAATTCCGGATGGCCCGCGGCAAAATCACCGAGATAACGGCCAGCTAGGGACGCTGACCGAGCCGCTGGCCGCTGATGACGGGGCAGACCTGCGATAACGATGTTGCGCAACAGCGTCTTCGCTGGTCCGCCCCGTCTTCGCTGGTCCGCCCCGTCTTCGCTGGTCCGCCCCGTCTTCGCTGCACCGCCCCGTCTTCACGCTGGAGGGCTACTGTCGGTAACCCTCCACCTCATCAGCGGGACGCACGGCGGCCTCATCTGGATTCTGACCCGCGTCAAGCTTGGCGCGCCGCTGCCGGAGCAGGTCCCAGCACTGATCCAGCTGGACTTCGAGGCGCCGGAGCTCCTCGCTGCGGGATTTCGACTCCCCCTCGGAAGGGGCCACGTCGCGTAGGCCTTGCTCCTGCTGCACCAGTTCCTGAATCCGTTGATGTATCTGCTGACCATCCATCGCTGACTCCTCCCTTCGACCCGGCAGGACATATGTCCTTGCGTCCTACGCTACGCAGTACGCGCGCCGCTGACCACACCCAACCCCATCCGTGATCGGGCGGGCAACGGCCTATTTTACGACGATGACCGGTTTCTGGTCCGGGCTTCCTTCCGGTGCCGGATGCGTTTCAACGTCGGCGGACCGGGCGGCCGCCGACGCTGCGGCTGCGCGTCCACCGCCGCCACGGTAGCGGTACAGACCGAGGGCGACGACGACGGCCGCCAGTCCGGCCGAAAGCAGCAGCGCCTCGCGGGTGTCCGGCAGGACGATCATGCCGATGAGCAAGGCCACGATGCTGCCGATAGCGAGCCAGGTCAGGTATGGGAAGGCCCACATTTTTAGTTGCAGGTCCCTCGCGGCAGCACCCATCCTGCGGCGCAGGATCAGCTGGGACAGCGAAATGACCAGCCAGACGAACAGGGCGATCGCGCCCGAGGTGTTGACCAGGAACAGAAAGACCGTGTCCGGGGCAAGGTAATTCAGGCCGACGGTGATGAAGCCGACGACGGTGGAAGCCAGCACCGCTGCCGCCGGTACGCCGCGCCGGGAGATCTTTTTCAGCGCATTCGGGGCATCGCCCCGGCTGGAGAGCGAAAAGATCATGCGACTAGCTGTGTACAGGCCCGAGTTCAGGCAGGAAAGCACAGACGTCAGCACGACGACGTCCATTATCACGCCTGCGCCGGGGATTCCGTACAGCTCGATTACGGCGACGTAAGGGCTCTTGGCCACCGACGCGTCGTTCCAAGGCAGCAGGGTAACCACGATGGCAATCGAGCCGATGTAGAAGATCAGAATGCGCCAGACCGTAGATTTAACCGCCTTTTTGACTGCATCCACGGGGTTGGCGGACTCGCCGGCGGCTATGGTGGCAATTTCCGCGCCGAAGAAGGAAAACACGACCACCAGGATCCCCGCCAACACGGCTCCGCCACCATTGGGCAGGAAGCCCCCGTTGCCGGTGAGGTTACTCATGCCGGGTGCTGCGACGCCGGGCAACCAGCCCAGGATTGCCGCCACGCCGAGCAGCAGGAAGATGGTGATTGCCGCGACCTTGATGGAAGCGAACCAGAATTCAAATTCGCCGAAGGATTTTACCGATGCGACGTTGGTCAGCGTCAGCAGCACCATCAGGATCAGCGCCCAGATCCACTGGTCCACTCCAGGCACCCAGCGGTGCATGATCGCGGCTCCGGCCGTAGCTTCCACGCCAAGAACAATGATCCAAAACCACGCGTACAACCAGCCGATACTAAAGCCCGCCCATCGTCCCAGCGCTTTGTCCGCGTAGGTGGAGAACGACCCCGTTTCCGGATTGGCAGCGGCCATCTCCCCCAGCATGCGCATCACTAGAATGACCACTAAACCCGCGGCGGCATAGGCAATGAGGATGCCCGGACCCGCCTGCTGGATTGCGACACCGGAGCCGACGAACAGCCCTGCACCGATCACGCCGGCGATGGCGATCATGGACAGATGCCGCGGTTTGAGCGTTTTGGAAAGTTGTGGGTCTGCAGTCACTGCTGATATCCATTCTGTTCTTCGACTCTGTTCTTCGACGTCCCGCGGGCCACTACGTACGGCCCACTGGTATCGAAAAGCGTGGGCTGTGTCACAGCCGGGTTTTACTGTAACGGCAGTTCCGAATGCGGCCTATGTGCAGTTGGACAGTTGAGGCGTCCCGCTACTGAACGGACGCCCTTTTAGGGAGCCTGCCCGGCATTAACTAGCATGGAATCATGACGTCTCCAGCAGAACCTACCGTGATCGGTTCCATTGCCTACCAGGGCGAGCCCGGAGCGAACTCGCACATTGCCTGCCTCGAGGCCTACCCGGGCTGGGAGGCCCTGCCGTGTTCCACCTTCGAGGACGCCTTCGCCCTGGTCACGTACGGTGAGGCACAACTGGCCATGATTCCGATCGACAACTCGGTGGCGGGGCGGGTAGCGGACATTCACCTGCTGCTCCCGGACACTAGTCTGCAGATTGTCGGCGAGCACTTTCTGCGAATCCGCTTTGATCTGCTGGGTATACCCGGTGCCACCATTGACCAGGCACAAGAAGTCCACAGTCATGTCCACGCCCTGGCCCAATGCCGCCGCTTCATCCGCGCTCACGGCCTCAAACCGGTCGTTGCCGGGGACACAGCCGGGTCCGCCCGCGAGGTACGCGACTGGAACGATCCGAGTAAGGTTTCGCTGGCTCCGCCGCTGGCCGCCGGCATGTACGGGCTGGATACTCTGGCCAAGGATGTGGAAGACGAGCACCACAACACCACCCGATTCGTGGTGCTCTCTCCCCCACAGAGTTACCCGGAGGCTGGTAGCGGGCCGCTGGTCACCAGTTTCGTCTTTCGGGTCCGGAACATCGCCGCGTCCCTGTACAAAGCGCTCGGCGGTTTCGCGACCAATGGTGTGAACATGACCCGGTTGGAGAGCTACATGGTGGATGGTGAATTTTCCGCCACCATGTTCATGGTGGATGTGGAGGGCCATCCCGAGGACCGCGCCCTGAAACAGGCTTTGGCGGAGCTCACCTTTTTCAGCACCGAGTTGCGGATCCTGGGCGTGTTCCCCGCACACCCCTACCGGCAGACCAAAATATCGGATTAGACCCTGATCCGCGAACAACTGATCGATTACGTCGTCGAAGCAGTCGCGGCAGCCGTCCGCTGAGCGGGCGCGGACGTCCCCTTGGATCCCCCCGCGGGACTATGCTGATCCGATGCGAACGGCTACCGAAATCCCCGGCTGGCTGCAGTACATCTCTGCCGCCGCGCCCTTGGCCATATTGGTCGGCGCCTTCATCGCAGGGACCATCGGCCTGGTGACCCTCGTCGAGCGCACACGCGCCGACAGACGGGATCAGTTCTGGCAGCGCCTGCAGTGGGCCATCGACGCAGCTATTTGCACGGACGATCGGGTCCGGCAGCGGACCGGCCTTATCGTACTGGCACGATTGGGGATCAGCGACCTCTGCCGTGATGAAGATGCGGATCTTCTCCGTGACATCGCCGACGGCGTCACCGCCGCACTGCTGGCCGCACCAGTGGACGGGACTGCGGCCACGGGCGATAATGAAAAGACAGCACATGAAGAAGGTGGGGCTAGTGGCAACTCCAAAAGCTGAGGAAATGCAACCGAAGCTGATTAGGAAGCTGTCCCCGTCCGGCCATTACGAGGTGTCGCTGCCCACTCAAAGCAGGACCGTCGTGGTGGCCAACAGGGAAGATGCCCTCGTGCTCGAAGCCGCGGAAAACTTACGCCGCGCCCTGGATTCGCGTCACAGCAGACGCTAGCGGCCGCCGTCGCCGACTATGCAGAACCCGCCGTCGTTGACATGCGAGATGAACAGGTACCCCGCACCGATGGCAAGCACCACCAGGGCCAACTGCCCCGGCTGAAGGTTCCCTGGCTGAAGGTTCCCCGCCAGCGGGTCACAATGCCGGCCGCGGTAGTCGCGACCGTGGCAGACCCGGAGGCCGGCTGTGCAGCAGAGTATCCACCACCGGGTTACGTTGTGGCGACTACGATGACGGTATTAACCGGTTGCCTCCCGTCAGCGGCCCGCATCACCCCGACGGGTTGAGATGAAGGAATGCTGACGTGAACGATCTATCGACGAGCATCGTCCTTATCTCGCTGATCGCCGGGGCTGCGCCGCTCTTGGCCTCGCTGACCGGTCGAGTTGCAAAGGTGCCTCTCGTCGTATTCGAGATCGTTTTGGGTATCGTCATCGGCCCAAGCGTGCTCGGCTGGGTGCAGCCGACGGCGTTCGTCAAGACGCTCTCCGAGCTTGGACTTGCCATGTTGTTCTTCATGGCCGGGAACGAGATTGATTTTGCCGCGATCAAGGGACGCCCTGTCAATCGGGCCGCGCTGGCCTGGCTGATCTCCCTTGGCGCGGGAGTTGCCGCCGGCGTGCTGCTGACACCCACACCCGAGGCCGGAGTCCTGGTCGGGATCGCGCTCTCGTCAACGGCCCTCGGAACGCTTCTGCCAATACTTCGCGACGCAGGGGAAACCAAGTCACCTTTCGGACGGGCAATTACGGCCATCGGCACGGTCGGCGAATTCGGACCGCTGCTGGCAATCTCGCTGTTTCTGAGTGGCCGGAACCTGGGACCATCCGCCATCCTGCTGGTGGTATTTGTCCTCATCGTCGGACTTTCCATCTGGCTGACTGGGCGAGGAAAGCATCAAAGCGTTCACCGGCTGATGACGGCGACCCTGCACACCAGTGGCCAGTTCGCCGTCCGCCTCGTTCTCCTCATCATCGCCATCCTGGTCGCCCTGAGTCTCATATTTGGTCTGGACATGCTCTTGGGGGCGTTTGCGGCAGGCATTCTCTGGCGCGTTCTGATGGCAGGCGCCAGCCGGAACGACGCGGAAGTTGTCGAAATCAAGCTTGCAGCTGTCGCCTTCGGGTTCCTGGTACCGGTCTTTTTCATCAATACCGGTATCTCGTTTAACCTTGTCGCGCTCCTGGCCGATCCGTTTATTCTTGCCTTGGTGCCCATATTCCTCATCCTGTTCCTGCTTGTGCGCGGCCTGCCGAACCTGCTGGCAGCATCCGTAGGCGCTACCTGGTCGGACCGGCGCGCAACCGTCTTATTCAGTTCGACGGGTCTGCCCATCATCGTTGCCGTGACCGCCATCGGCAGGAGCAGCGGACTCCTCCCTTCGGGAATTGCGACCGCCCTGATCGGCGCGGGGATGCTGTCGGTACTGCTCTTCCCGTTCCTTGCCCTGGATCAACGACGACGGCGCCCCTCTGCCGTACCGCCAGATTCCAGCCGCACGACGGCGTGAACACCCCGTCTACTGGCTGCAGCGGTACCCAGGGATTCCCGGGAGGCCTAGGCTGGCTCCATGGATTCTCACGAAGTGCAGCTGGCCAGCTACCCGGACGGGGCCGTCGAGGCCCGGAATTTCAGGATCGAAACGGCGGATGTCCCGGAGCTTGGCCCCGGCCAGGTGCTGGTGCGCCTGCGTCGGCTGGGCCTGAACGCCGGGCTGGCCAACCGGATCGGCGGCCCGGACACGGCCTACGGCCCGGGCATTCGTCCGGGCGACGTGCCGGCGAGCGACGGCGTCGTGGAGGTTCTTGACTCCCGCAGCGATCTGTTCCGCCAAGGCGACCTCGCCGTCCGAAAATCGCCGTGGCGCAGTGTTGGAGTAGCCGCTGTCGAAGAGCTGCACCGCATCCCCACACTCGAAGCGGACGTCCCGCTGGAGGCCCATCTGACGGTGCTTGGACATGTCGGCTTCACCGCGTACACCGGCCTGATGCGCTTTGGCGGTGTGCGAGCGGCGGACACCGTCTACGTTTCTGGGGCGGCCGGCGGTGTGGGCAGCTGCGCCCTACAGTTCGCCAAGGCCGTCGGCGCCACCGTGGTTGGCAGCGCCGGTTCGGCTCAGAAGGTGCGGTTGCTGGGCGAATTGGGCGCTGACGCCGCCTTCAACCACCACGACGGCGCGGCCCTGGACCTGCTGCGCGCAGCGGCCCCGGACGGGATCGACCTGTTCTATGACAACGTTGGCGGAGAACAGCTGGAAGCCGCTCTGGAGGTGCTCCGCTTTGGCGGGCGCGTCGTGATCTGTGGCGCCGCGTCCCAGTACGGGAGGGGTGGCGAGCGCCGCGGCCCGGCGAACTACATGCGGATGATCTACCGGCAGCTGACCATGCGCGGCTTCGACGTGACATCGAACGAGGACCTGCGCGAGGACTTCGAGTCCGACGCCACCCGGTGGTTGCGCGCCGGGAAAATCCGCAGTGTCCACACCGTAATTGATGGCTTTGGCCGCATCCCGGAGGCTTTCGCGTCGCTCCTTTCCGGCGGCAACAGCGGCCGCATGATTGTCGACTGCGACGGCTGACCACGGGGGCTCCACGGCCGCAGACTCATGGACACCCGAAGCTGGTGGACCAGGCATACGGCACCTCGACGGGTTACACGGTCGCAACGTACGGATGTTATCCAAGCCGGGCAAAATCAAAAGCATGCGCCTCTGGTTCCGCCTATAGCGGGTGCCGTAGAGCGGACCATTGAAAGAAACAGACCATGAGCACCACCTTCAGCAAGGAGGAAAAGGCTGCAATGCGCGCGGCTGCGGCCGAAGCGAAGGCCGCAAAGGTGGGCGCCGATCTGGAGGCAGCGTGCCTCGCTGCAATCGCCGAGAAGACCGGCACGGACAAGGAGTTGGCTCAGACTCTGCACCAGCTGGTCAAGAGGCACACTACTTTGGGGGCAAAGACGTGGTACGGCATGCCGGCGTACATCAACACTGATGGCAAGGTGGTGGTGTTCTTCCAATGCGCCGCCAAGTTCAAGGTCCGGTACGCCACCATCGGCTTTCAGCCCGATGCCAATCTCGACGAAGGCAATTTCTGGCCGAGCTCTTTTGCCGTGACCAAGCTGACCGCGGCCGATCAGAAGCGACTGGTGGAGTTGCTGAAGCGGGCCGTCAGCTAGGCGTAGATCCCATAGACGTAGTGATCAACGAGGCCGCCCATACTCTGTCTCATGGAGGATGGTTAGGCGGCCACTTGCGTTTCCAGTAGGCGATGGTGAATCGTGCTGGCGACGCCGATTAGCATCCGCGGACGCGCTGTCAGGCGGCCACGACGCTCCGCCGGCAAGCGGGCGGGCAAGACCCGGACATGATTTTGATCAGCGAACGACCTGCTGAAGTCGTTGACCGCGCCGTCGCTGGCCATAGGGATGCCGACCTGACGAAGGCACTTCAAGCGTCGTTGCCATTACGCACCTTCCCGATTCTGAACAAGCCGGACACCCAGACGCTGCCATGCCTCAGGAGCCATCTACCCGCGGTGGCCCACACCGATGCCTCAACGCAGGTGGCCCTCAACTGCTCGCTCATCGAACGCATGCAACCTGCCACAGCCATCGCGGAGCCCCGGCAGCTGTGGAAGGCGGCCTGGACGGCCCCGGCATGCCGGACGACGCCGCCGCCGCCGCGGTGGAGCCGGGTCGAACGCGGCGAAAGAGTCCTCCTGCACCTGTACACCAAGGCAGACCGCCTACCAGGTCCCGTACATGCGCGGGCCCGGAATTGAGGGCATGGGGTTCACATGAGGATATCCGTCGACGCGTCGCGAGCACGGTTGGCCTCGGACCATGTGTCCCCGTCGGTGATCTCTCCACCGGAAAGCACCGCAAGAAAGTTGCCACGAAAGGCTGCCGCTATTGACCAGGAAGTGAAGAAGGCCAAGCCGGCGCCCGATATGGCCCGTCTGGATGATGGGCCGGTGCCGACGGTCAGAAACTGATGGGGGCCCGTGAAATGTGGCCCTTCCAGGAGCCGCTTTACACAGCGCATCCATGCGAGGCTGGCGCCGATAGCGCATCACGGAAGCGCCGAGTTAGGGAATCCTTCCCACGATGTTACCGCCAGCAGACGTTGGGCGGGAGATCTCGCCCGCCCCCGCTGTTGATTCCTGACCTTGAAATCTGCCGTTGCACGTCTGGCGCTGTAGTTGCCTTTGGTGGCCCGTAGGCGTAGGGGTATTTCACCTGCGTTGTGATCGAGGGCCGGTCCATGGCGGGATCGATCGAAAATTCATAGCGTAAGAATGACGCCGACCTCTACCCAAATGTAGGAAAAGTCACTATTGTAAGATTGTCGACAATCGACAGTAGTAAGCGAAGGGTGCGGGCTATGGGCAAGTTGGAGAGAATCTCGATGAAGGACCGCCTTGCGACGGAGCTTCGGCGCAAGATTCTGGCGGGAGATCTTCCGTCGCACTCCCGCATCACCGAGCAGAATCTCGCCGACGAGTACGGGGTCAGCCGCGCCGTGGTGCGGGAGACCATGCTGGTCCTTGAGCTCCAGGGGCTCATCGTGTCCACACCCTATAAGGGGTCCGAGGTCGCTTCGATTTCGCGCACTGAAGTCGAGGGACTGCTGTTGCCGATCCGTATCCAGATCGAGCAGTTTGCCCTCAAGGAAGGGCTGGCACTCTTTGACGCCGACACGTATGAAGACTTTGGGAGTGTCCTGGCCGAAATGGAACGAGCGATCTCCAATAAGGACATCGAAGCCTTCAACGAGGCCGACATGCTTTTCCACGCCATCATCGTGGACGCCTCTCCGACGGACTCTGCGCGAAGCATCTGGGATTCCATTCATCCACGGATCAGGATGCACTTCGCACTGCAAACCGGGCGCACCGGCGCGCTGCCGGAGTTCCTTGAGGACCACAGACGACTGGTTGACATCTTCCGGACCGGAGACGTCAACGCCAGTGTCGCCGCGATCAAGTCCCACATCATCGAGACTAACGAACCCCATCTGGGCGTACTTGACGAATTCGTCCAGGCATAACCACACGCAGATATCAATGCACTGCCGAAGGAGACAATGTGATTGAAACCAAGGCCGCCAGCGAGGCGCCCAAGACGTACCAAAAACCCAGACCGAAAGTGGATAAGGTCCTCGTCATCGGGGCCATCATCGTCGTCGGAATAGTCGTGACGGCCCTGCTGCTGTGGCCCAGCCAAGCACAGTCCTCCGCAAGCTCCCTGTTCGATGGATCGACCCGCATCTTCGGCGCACCAGTACAGGTGCTCGGCCTGGGCTGCTTCCTGCTGGCGGTACTCCTGGCGGTCTCCAGGTTCGGGCGAATCAAACTTGGCGAAGGCAAGCCTGCCTATTCGACATCCAGCTGGCTATTCATGTTCATTTCCGCGGGCCTCGGATCGGCCACCATGTATTGGGCCTTCATGGAATGGGCCTACTACTACCAAACGCCCGGACTCAATATTCAACCGGAATCCCGGGAAGCCCTGGACGTGAGTATGTCCTACACCTTCTTCCATTGGGGTCCCATCCCGTGGGCCATGTACGTGGTCGCCGGCATCTCGATGGCTTACTACTTCCACGTTCGAAAGGGCAAGCGCCTTAGCTACTCCGGCAACATCGAGGCAGTGACGAAAAAGGTGAAGGCCGACGGCATCGGCGGGCGCATCATTGACCTGCTGTTCCTTTTTGGCACCTTTGGCGGACTGATCCTGACCGTCACCGTGACGGTCAACACCGTCTCCGCCGGGGTCGCCGGGCTACTGGGCATTGAGAACGCCTTCTGGCTAAAAGCCCTCATCCTCACCGTGTCCACCGTGGTGTACGGACTGAGCTCCTTCGTTGGCATCGACAAGGGATTGCAGAAACTGGCCAAAACCGCAATCATGGCCGCTTTCGTCTTTGCCGCGGTGGTGTTCCTGATTGGCCCGTCCGAGTTCATCATGGACAATGTCGTGAACGCTGCCGGACTGGAAGCTCAGAACTTCCTCCACATGAGCCTATTCACCGACCCGAACGGGGGCGGCTCCTTCAGCCGCGACTGGACAGTTTTCTACTGGCTCTACTGGATTTCCTACCTCCCCGGCGTTGCCATCTTCATTACCCGGGTCTCCAAGGGACGCACCATCCGGCAGACCGTCTTTGGCCTGATGGTGGGTGGCTGCGCAGGAACCATGTTCTTCTTCGGCATTCTCTCCAGCTATGCCATCCACCAGATGAATCATGGGACCGTCAACGCCCCACAGGTCTTGGCAGGCAAGGGCGGCGACACGGCGGTCGCCGAGCTGCTGAACACCTTGCCCTTCGGGGGATTCTTCTCCATTGTGTATTTCCTGATCATGCTGGTCTTCCTGGCCTCGCACATGGACGCCACCTCGTTCACCGTTGCCGCGGTCAGCACCCGGAACCTGCCGCACGGGACCGACCCCGCCCGCAGCCTCCGCCTGTTCTGGGTTGTCATGTTGGCTGCCGTTCCGATGGCCATGCTGGCGATCAACGCCGACCTGGGTACGCTGAAAACGGGCCTGACCTTGACGGCCATACCGTTCCTCTTCCTACTGGTGGTTCAAATCTGGGGTCTCATCCGATGGCTCAGGCAGGATTCGGGCCGCATCGACATGAAAACTGGCCTCCTTCGCCCGGTGAAGCTGGATGAGGCAGCAGAACCCAAAGCTGCGGAGGAAACTCGTTGACCATGAAGATTATCGACGTCGAAGCGATCTGGCTGCGCGTTCCATCGTTCGGTGAACCGTGCGAGTGGGGCGAGGACGCCTTCCTGGTGAAAGTGCACACCGACACCGGCCTGATCGGAATTGGGGAATCCGACAGTGCCCCGGCCGTACTCAAAGCTTTAGTTGAGACACCCTCCTCCCATTCCACAAGTCGCGGGCTGCGTGAAGTCCTGCTGGGGGAAAACCCCCTGGACATTGACCGCTTGTGGCGGAAGATGTACGACGAATCCTCCTACATGGGTCGGCGCGGGGCTGCCATACATGCCATCAGTGCCATCGACATAGCCCTGTGGGACATCGCTTCGCAGCACTACGGGGTGCCGATCCATACGCTTCTGGGCGGCAAGGTCCGTGACGGGATTGCCGCCTACGGCACGTTCATTCCCAAAGACAGCCCCGGGGACAACGCGAAGCTCGTCGAAGGGCTCCTCCAATCCGGGGTCACCAGCCTGAAGCTGGGCGGAGGCCTGTTCGGTGCCGACCCGGACCACGACCATGAGGTCATGCGTGTTGTCCGGGAAACGGCAGGAGACGATGTAGACCTTGCAATTGACTTGGTGTACCAGTGGAAAAATTACCGCTACGCCAAAACCCAGTGCGAGCGGATGGCCCAATTCGGGCTGAACTGGATCGAGGAGCCCCTCCCCAGCGACGACCATCAGGGGCTGCGGCGTTTGGCGGAAACCTCAGGGACCCGGATATCCGGCGGCGAAGGACTCTCGACAGTGGCAGAATTTTCCGAATTCATCCGCGAGACACGACCTGACATCATCCAGCCCGACATCACCCGTTGCGGGGGCATCAGTGAGATCCGAAAAATCCACGACGTCGCCACGCGCTACAGCACAGAACTTGTCCCACACGGATTCAGCACCGGCATTCTCATGGCCGCCACGGTGCAGTTTCTGGCCAGCATCCCGGGCGGGGAGCTGATCGAGTTCTCCCAAAGCACCAGCCCGCTGTCCCTGGACCTGGTCACAAATCCCATCACCCTGGAAAACGGCAAGGTCATGGTGCGGGACGCGCCCGGTCTGGGCATCGAACTGGATGAAGAACTAATTTCCAAATATCGCGTCGAAATGACGTTAGGAGCCTGACAATGAAAAATCTTACGATCGACTCCGTCGACGTATTCGTCCTGACAAACCCCGAGGCCAGGTATCGGACCTCGGCCCACTACGACGAGCTGCAGATCACCAATACCGTGGTGCGAATAAATGCCGGCGATGCGTTCGGCGTCGGCGGTGCCATCTCGTGGACCGAAGGCGGCGTGGACACGGCCCTGGGCAAGGCCATTGAACATGTTGGAAGCGCCCTCATCGGTCAGAACGCGCTCAACCGGGAACGCCTCCACGGGCTGATGTCCAACAGGTGTGCTTCCATGCTGCCATTTTCCCTGGCGCCGCTGGACATCGCCTTATGGGACTTGGCCGGCAAAACGTTCGATGTGCCGCTGTACCAGCTACTGGGAGGGCACCGGGATGAAATCCCCGCCTATGCGAGCACCCCCTTCTTCGACACCATCGAGGAATACCTGGACATGGTCGCCCAGTATCTGGACCAGGGCTACCAGGCGATCAAGTTCCACACCTGGTGCTACCCGGATGAGGACCTCAAGCTGGTCAACGCCGTCGCGGAAAAATTCGGTGGTCTGGATGTTGCCTGGATGCTCGATGTTGAAGGGCGCTACAACCGGCAGGACGCGCTGCGTGTCGGCCGGCGGCTGGAGGAGCTCGGGTACACCTGGTTCGAGGCGCCCTTGCCCGACGGCGATCTGGAAGGCTATCGCTGGCTGCGCAGCAAGCTGGACATTGAAATCATCCCGGCCGGAAACGAGCTCGTGACGCTGGGTCTGGTACAGACGGGCATGTCCATGGGCAGCTGGGACCACGCCCGTGTCGATGCAACCCTCGCCGGTGGCATCACCGGAACCCAACGCATCATGTCCGCCGCCCGGGCATATTCGATGAATGTCGAATTGCAGTCGTGGGGCTATACCCTCTCCCAAGCCGCCAACCTGCATCTGATGCTAGCGTTCCCCAATTGCCGCTACTTCGAGCAGGCCATGCCACTGGAACCGATGGAGTACGCCGCGCTGGACCCGATCCGCATCGATGCCAACGGACTGGTTCGGGCATCGGACAAGCCCGGATTGGGCGTCGACCTTGACTGGGAACTGATCGAAAAGCAGGCCCTGGTCAAATACACGCTCAAATGACACCTGAGCTGGGCCGCCTGAAAAGGTGGATCTGACCGTCGAGGAACTCTTGAGTTCTAGCGGTCTTTGCAACTCCCAGTCTTCGGGAGTTGCAACGACCGCGGCTCATTCAAGTGATGAATCCTCCCGGCCCAGGACGTGCGCGCCGTAGCTGACGGGCTGACCTTTCACGTTTCTGGACACCGGCAGTTCCGTCCCGGGACCGGTTCCTCATGGTTTTCGACCATTTGGGAAAGCCAAAGCCCGCGAGCCTGGTGTCGATCCGAGCACGTGCGACGGTGGGGTTGCAAGGCCCGTATGACGGGCCACGGGATGGGAGCAACGGCTCAACAAATGGAAGGAAGACGTCCCACTGCACTGTCGGGCCGACCCGTCGATCGAAAGCGGCACGGCGAGTCGGTGAGGGCCGCAAGCGCGCCAGGTTCTGGACGGGCGGCATCAGGCGTCCGATGCCGTCCACTGCCACAGCGATGCCTGTTGGCCGTATCCTGCCAACCAAATCTGCCCCTTCAAAACCTTTGGCAATTGTCCTTGCCTCACCGCTCAGCGAAGTAGCCATCCTCACTGCCCCATCTCCCCGCGCATCACAAAAATCGACTATTCAGTCGCTTCACACATCTGGCATCCAAGGCCCGCGGGCTTTGGCCCCACGGGCAGTCATGCTGGCGACCGGCCCGTGCGGCATGAATGGTCATGTCTCCGCAGAATTGCCGGGAATGCCAGAGCCCCTTTGAACCCCGGCGGCCCACCCAGATGAACTGTTCCATCGCGTGCTCCCGCCAGTGCCGCGAGCGCCGTCGCTTGGAAAAGCGCCGAACTGGTTTCCGGGCAGCGGCCCGGACGTTGGTCGCCGTCGAGCGGTCGGACGGCCAGGCCAGGCTGCTGGCGGCCGAACAACAATACCAGCGCAGCCTTGAAGTCCAGAACGCAGCCGCCGTGGAGGAGTTCCATACCGCAATCCTGCAGCGTGACCGCACGATCGATGACCTGCGATCGCAGCTCCAGCGTCTGGCCACCATCAACGTGGACCTGTGCGGTGACCGCGCCGAGACAAAGGCGGAAAGCATCGAGCTGCGCCTCGAAGGCGCCAGATTTCTGGGCACCCGGCGGACGGATGTGCAGGACCTCATGCAGCTTGCGCTCCGGCTGCTGCAGCTGACCGATCGGCCCGGTATCCCTCTGGATCCGCCCACCGCGGAGATCTACCGCCGCCGGGGCTGGAACACGAAGATCCCCGCGCGATCCCGATGACTGTCTCCATCGCCCGCGTGACCGCGCACAGCGGTGTCAAGTACCTGTTAAAAACCACCATGCGCGATGACATCGCGCTCACGCCGGCCATGGCCGCGGACTACTACATGAAGCCGGGCACACCGCAAGGCCGGTGGATCGGCTCAGGTCTGCCCGGGATCAACCGCGAGCCTCTCTCTCGTCGCCGAGGGCGACGCCGGCGCAGTCTTCACCTCCGCCGAGCACCCCGACATGCACGCTCCGTTGGGACGAGGGTGCCATGGCGGCGTCGACCATTGGGAGTCCCGGGCCCGCGACCCCCAGCTCCACACCCACGTGGTGATCGCCAATCGCGTACAGCGCGCCACCGACGGTGCCTGGGTCACGCTGGATTTAGGAACCCTCTACAGGCAGCCGACGCCGCCAGCGAACACTAAAGCGGCCTGCTGTTACCAACTGCAGGCAAGCGTGGGCGCAGTGCCCGGGCTTCCGGCAGCCGGGCGGTCGTGAAAGAAATCCGCGCCACGAAATTGTCACGGCTCATCCAGGCATAGGAACAGTCGCACGGACATGCGCCGTCCGCCACTGCCGTCGTGAAACTGCGCCAGCAGGCCACGCTGTCCACCAGAGTGGCCAAGGACAAGGAACCCCGCCGGTTACCTCACGACCCGTGGATCACAGCTGCGACGACGGCCGTGCGGCAGGCGGGGCGGGGCACCGCCCAAACGCTCCGGCTTCAAGGCCGCTGCCGCGGGCCTAGGCACGCCCACCTTACGGATCCACGACCTCCGCCACACCTACGCCAGTCTAGCCAGGGCCTCCGGCGCGGACCTCAAGACATTCCAGGCGATGATGGGGCATAGTTCCATCACCGTCACGGCCGATCTGTACTCCCACCTGTACGACGACGAACTCGACAGGGTGGCAAAGATTCTAGACTCGCTCCAGCTGGTGTGGCCTTTTGTGGCCTTTTCGGCCTCGACGTCCCAACGACAATCGGCCCGACGCCCGATGAACTCCCCTAAAACACAATGATCCAAGAGTGGAGCCTCCTGCCGGATTCGAACCGGCGATCCCCTGTGTAGGTGCAGGGGCGCCCTGTGACCTGCCAATTCCTCGTATTGCCCTGTGTTCTAGGTGGCGTATTGCAACGATGACAGGTACTATGTAAGCGGTGATTGTCGCTGATTCTGGAGGGTTTATGGCGAGTCGGTTGCATTCTTCCTAACCCGTCGGCAGACAGCCAAAATCTCGCTCGCAGCAAGCGACCCGCGCGACCGTGCCCTCGTCAAACAAGCAGAACGACTTCTCCAGGGGCACTGACGGCGCCCACCGTCTGCACACGGTCAGGTAGTCGGCGCTCCCATTGGGCACCGGTGCGGCGACCAGCCATCCGCTGGACGGGATCCTGTCCAGCGAACTCAACGCAGAACTCGTCTTTCGCGGATCCAGCATCGAGACATCACCGGGTTTCCGCATCCCCGTCATGGGCCGCCCGGACCTCAGCACCGAAGTCCTGCGGCACTGTTTCAGTATCGAAGTCATGCATCCGCGGGCCGCCATCACCCGAGCCAGGAAACTGTGGAACAAGATGCTCGACGGCGGTGGCGAACCTTCCGACGACGAGGCCGCCGAACTCATCGCAGACCTCAAACTCATCACGGTCCGCGACAGGCTCATCGCCGACATCCCCGGCATCGACGACAGTAGGCGCGACCTACTCCTGGGTCAAACCAAACAAATCCCCCACTGGCAACGCGTCGACCGCGCCTCCGAGGTACTGTTCCAGCTCTACATGCGTACCGACGGTACAGACGCCGTACCCGTGCTGACCGGCCTGGGCGTCATCCAGTGGTGGGAAGGCCACGGCAGCAAAGCCCACCAATGCTTCCAACGCGCCCTTGAAGCAGACCCCGACTACCGCCTGGCTCAACTCACAGACCGACTCGTCTGCGAAGGTATCCTCTCCGACTGGGCCACCAGCCGGCAGACGGCATACCAACCGCCTCACACCCGCGGGCCAGAAATTGGCGGCATGGGGATGGCCTAAAGGCCAGACATGAAAGAACGAGACTAGCGGCAATAGATTATCGGCATGTTCAAGTCCCTTGGATGCGCTGGATTCTTTGACGTGATTTGATTCCCGCCGGTTACGTCCCGTGGAGTGGTGTAGTTCCTGGCTGGCGGTCAGAGCCCAACGGCCAGATCCATCCAGCACGAGACCTGGCCGCCACCGAATACTCCGCCGACGCAACAGCGGCGCCCTCAACCAGCCCAAAAGACTCCTCCAAAGTCACTCCTATGACCAGGGCGCCATAAGCAGTCACGTAGTATTCCGCGCAATCCACCAAGAATGAACGCAACAACTATCAGCACCCAAAGCCACATGCGGAGACACCATGGAGAATCTCAGAATCGGAGCCCCTAACCTCGCCTCATGGGAGGGCATATTTCATCGACTATCCATTGCTCGATTTGTCTTCAAATTCCACGGAATCTAGGCATATTCCATATAAAGCCGATGGCGTCGATGCCAGGGTGTGAGACGAGCTTTTCGCCGAAGTCGCCTTCGCCGGGGAGGATGCTGACCAAGCCGTCCGGAACGCCCGCCTCCAGCAGTGCGTCCATGGCGCCAAGGACGGTCAGCGACGCGTTGCTCGGGGCATGACGATATGGGCGTTGCCCGTGGCTAGACCGCACCAGAATCAGAATCAGATCTCATCGTGACATCGGGGCCGGCTCGCGTACCCTGCCGCACATTTGACCATGTCCAACTGCTTGGAGCGTCTGAGCGGCATGACGATCAGATCGTCCGTCAATATCTTTGCCCGTAGTGCCCATAGTTGAGCAGTGGCCGTAGCCAGCTGTCCCGGTTTCCATGTTGAGAACGCCGGTCAATAAGAGCTCGGACGCCTTCACGGGCGTTGCACGACGTCATGTCCCCGATTTCCGGGAAGCCCAAACCTGCACGCCCCTGCTTTAGACTGACGTTACGTGGATCCTTTCCCCGTTTTAAGGGGATCCTGTGGATTCATCCTCATACGCGTCATCCATTCGCTCCGGGTCTGCCCACGACTGGCCCAGTCGCGGCTGGGAAGACGATCGTCGCTTGGGTTTGTTCTCAGCGTGGCGGTACCCTGCCGGATAACGGAGGTGCCGCCGCCGACCTCAAGGACGACGGCGGCAATCAGGCCAGGCGTTGAGCCTTCGCTCAGTTCCCTGACGTTACAGCGGGGTGACGTAAGCTCCGGCAATGCCGCCATCAACGAGGAACTGGCTGGCAGTGATGAACGACGAATCGTCAGAGGCCAGGAAGGCCACGGCAGCGGCCAGCTCCTCGGGTTCGGCGAAACGTCCCAGCGGCACATGGACCAGGCGTCTGGCGGCGCGCTCAGGATCCTTGGCAAAGAGCTCTAGGAGCAGGGGCGTATTGACCGGTCCCGGGCACAGCGCGTTGACGCGGATGCCCTGCCGGGCGAATTCGACGCCGAGCTCGCGACTCATCGAGAGCACGCCGCCTTTGGAAGCGGAGTATGAGATCTGCGAGGTGGCGGCGCCCATGACGGCAACGAAGGAGGCAGTGTTGATGATCGAGCCCTTCCCCTGTTCCTGCATGTAGGGGATGACATGCTTGCAGCAGTAGAAGACGCTGGTGAGGTTGACTTCCTGTACTTTGCGCCAGGCCTCGATGCCGGTGTCTAGGATCGAGGCGTCGTCGGCCGGAGCCGTCAACGGAGTCGGCGGCTGCCTTCCCTGTGTCATCATCGCAGATGTCCGCGATGACCACGTTGGCGCCCTCGTGTGCCAGGCGTTTGGCCGTGGCCAGGCCGATGCCCGAGGCGCCTCCAGTTATCACCACGCTGCGGTTCTGCAGCCGGTTGCTGACCAAGCCGTTGTAGGGTGCTTCGTTGTTTTCACTCATGGGGGGTGCTCCTTGGGGCGTGAGGGACTGCTGGTGGGTTGTTCGCAGTGAAATGGGTTAGCGGGTTGAGATGAAGACGTTCTTAACTTCGCTGAACGCGTCGAGGGCATCCGGTCCCAGTTCCCGGCCGAGTCCGGATTGCTTGTAGCCGCCAAAAGGGGTGGAGTATCGGACGGAGGAATGCGAATTAACGGACAGGTTCCCGGCCTCGACGCCGCGTGAGACGCGCAGCGCGCGCCCCACATCCGAGGTCCAGATCGAGCCGGACAGCCCGAAGTCGGAGTCGTTGGCGATGCTCACGGCGTCAGCTTCGTCCTCAAAAGGCACGACGGTGACGACGGGACCGAAAATTTCTTCGTGCAGGGACCGGGCAGATGGGTCTGCGGGTATGAGCACCGTGGGTGGGAACCAGAAGCCGCTGCCTTGGGGAGCTATGCCTTGGAAGGCGACGTCGGCGCCCATCTGCACGCCGCCGTCGTACACGAAGGACGACACCGTCTCGCGCTGTCCGGCAGAAATGAGCGGGCCCATGTCCATGGTCGGATCCGACGGGTCCCCGACACGAAAGTTCTTCACGGCCGGCTCGAGCAACTCCAGGAATTTCACCGTCGTCCGCATCCCCACGGCTCAGGACAAAGAGCGAGCGTCCGTCCTGCGCGCAACATTCTCTTTGAGCTCGAGCTCTGGTCGAAAGAGCGGATCGACTCCCCGAAGATCCATCAGGTCATGCCATGGTTCCAACGTCGTTTCAATCGGCAAGGGATTATGCCAAGACACTATATTTCTCCTTTGGGTTCGTCACCCACGAGATGAAACTAGCCAGGGACGTAGCCGATTGGGTGGTATTCATGGAGGATGGTGCCGTGGGCCAACAGGGACCGCCCGAGGCCGTGTTCGGATCTGATGCCGCCCAACGCATCAAACGATTCGTTCAAACGGTCTCAGATATTCCGGTGACCAGGGCTACTCCTGTCGGCACCGTTTCGCCGTAGTAACGGACACAGGACGTTGGACGAATTGGAGGTCTCTTGGTCATGGTTTCAATTCCCGCCCCGGCACCAAAAAGGGGTTCTGACTTGCGGCGAATTCCCGCAGGTCAGAGCCGCTGAAGGCCATAAGCGGCCCAACCTTACTCCCCCAATTCGTCAACGTCTTCTGCCGATTTCACCCGTTACGCAATCCAGGCCAGTCCGGAGAAAAATATGGTGACACTGTCACCACGGCAAAACCGGACAAAGTTGGGGAGGCGCCCCGGACGCCGAAACAGCCTGCAATCGATCCAAATTCTTGTTCAGCACTCTCCAATCGGACTTCAACACCAGCCATCTATAACTGCGGATCGTCCATGGCGGTCCGATCCGAGCAGAAAGCCCTCCGGCGCTCCGATAGTTTAACGTCGTTTGCCAGCGGGGCCGTCCGGTATCCACACGTCCCCCAGGACCAACGCCACTCTGACGTGTCCGCGCTGCCCAAATCCTGCGCCGTGGAAGGCCGCGAGATACAACGGGCACTGCCTCACAAAAGGGGTATCCGCCCTTTCAGGTTCTTCGTATTCAGGCATGGCAGCCGGGTTGGAGCCAGCAAGATAGCAAAGTAGGAGGCTCAGCGCACGGCCTGCCCTTCTCCACAGCGGCTCACGCGGGAACTTGTTTTCACAGCCGTCGCAGTCGAAGCTCGAACGGCATTGAACGCCATAAAAACGCCGCCACAAAATCTGGGGCCGCCCCTGTCCACGAGCCATTCCAAACATCCGACCAATATAATTAAGATATGGCCGTTACCGACGAAGCAATCACCAAAATCAAGGACATGATTATCTCCGGGGAACTGCGCGCCGGAGACCGGCTGCCCCCGGAAATGGAGCTGAGCGAAAAGCTGGGCCTGTCCCGCAGCTCGCTGCGCGAAGCCGTCAAGGCCCTGGAAATCATCCGGGTGCTGGACGTGCGCCGCGGGGACGGCACCTACGTCACCAGCCTGGAGCCCAAGCTGCTCACCAAAGCCATGACGTTTATCGTGGACCTGCACCAGGACAAATCCATCCTAGACATCTTTGAAGTACGGCGCATTCTAGAACCGGCCGCCGCAGCCATGGCCGCCGGCAGGATCACACCCGAACAAATCACCGCCATGCGCGCCACCATGGAGGGCATCAGCGAGGATAACGGCGTGGAGTCACTCGTGGAGCACGACCTGGTGTTCCACAGCCTCATTGCCACTGCGGCCAACAATTCTTACCTGACCAGCGTGTTGGAGGCCCTCTCCACCGGCACGGTGCGCGCGCGCATCTGGCGCGGACTGACACAGGAAAACGCCGTGGACCGGACGCTTTCCGAGCACGCCGCCATCATCGAGGCCCTGGAACGCAGTGACGGCGAACTGGCCAAGGCCCTCCTCACCGTCCACATCTGCGGCATTGAGCACTGGTTGCGCCACGCCTTGTAAACCGAGGCGAAGTTAACAATGCCGGTCCTGCGCCGGTCGGGTCCCCAGGCATCCGCAGGACCGGCGTGCTGGCCGAACCTGCGGATGGCCGTCCGGTGCTGGTCGGCGCCGCACCCCTCCAGCATGGCGAACACAGGCAACAGGAACACACGAGCGCAGCCTAAACATATGGCGCGTATGTTGCTTCAGCCGTCCGGTGCCAGATGGCGGAGGCCTCGCCCAGGCTGAGCGACTCAATGAGTTGCCCCACCACTTCCAGGGTGTTCGCATAAGGCAGGCCCAGTAGGCTGACCGGCCAGTCCCCGCCGTACATGAGTCTGCTTGGCCCGAAGGCTTCCAGCGCCACGGTCCACGCCCGTTCCAGCGCGGCGGCGGACAAGTCGGCGCCGGGGCAGTGCAGGCCGGACAGCTTTGCCACAGTATTGGGCAGCGCGGCCGCGGCACGCAGCTGCAGCTCCCACAGCGCAAACTCTTCATCGGTCCCGGCCCGCGGCGGCTTGCCCAAGTGGTCCACCACCACCGTCAGCCCCGGCAGATCGGCGGCCAACGCGGCAACCTGGCCAAGATGCCGGGGGAACGCATCCGGCACCTCAAAGGGGATCCCGGCCGCAGCCAGCAGACTCAAGGATTCACGCACCGCAGGCAGTGCCAGCACGTCGGGCCGAGGGTCGTCATGGACGAGGGTTCGCACACCGCAAAACTTGGGGTGCACCAGCCACTTTTCCAGCAGGGCCGCGGCGGCAGCGGCATCCTCCAACGGTAGCCAGCCGACCACCCCGGCAATCCAGTCATGGCGGGCGGCATTTAGCAGCATGGCTTCCGTGTCCGCGGCGGTGTCGTCCGCCTGCACCAAAATGGCGCGCCGGACACCCGCCGCAGCCAGCGTTTCACGCGCCTCCTGCACCGGATACGTTCGGTATAGGTGACCGTGCTGCGGCCCCAGCCAGGGGTACCGTCCCTCCCCCAGCGTCCACAGGTGGAGGTGCGCGTCCAGGCGTTCGACGCCGTCGCCGTGCCCCCGCGCCCAGCCCGCCATAGCGGCGGCCGGCCTGGTGGCGGCGCCCTGCCTGCCCGTACTGGCGAAGGCTGCCTCAGCCATGAACCAGGTCCTCCGTGAGGAGTCCGCGGCTGACCATTTCGGTCCATAGTTCCGCCGGCAGGTCTGCTTCCATGCGTTGCGCTGTCTGCCTGATTTGTGCCGGCTCGGTGGCACCGACCACAACATTACGCACGGCCGGGTGGCTGAGTCCGAATTGCAGGGCTGCAGCCGGAAGTTCCACGCCAAAGTCGGCGCAACACGCGGCCAGGGCCCGGGCCTTGTGAAGAATGTGGGCCGGGGCGGGGGCGTAGTTGTAGTGGGCGTCGTCGGGCACTACCGTGCGGGCAAGCAGGCCGGAGTTGTAGACGCCGACGTTGACAACCCCCACGCCGCGTTCAATGCAAAGCGGCAGTAAGTCCTCCGTTGCTGGCTGTTCCAGGAGGGTGTACCGGCCTGCCAGCATGACCAAGTCAAGGTCGGCCCCGCGGATGCAGGCCGCGAGGGTTTCCGCGGAATTGGCACCGACCCCGATGGCGGCGATGAGACCCTCGTCGCGCAGTTTCTCCAATGCCGGCAGTGCCTGGCTGATCCCGGCGGAGAGGTCGTAGACGTCGGGGTCGTGCAGGTAGGCGATGTCGATGCGGTCCAGCCTCAGCCGTTCCAGGGAGTGCTCAATGCTGCGCCGGATGCCGGCCTCGGACGGGTCCCAGCGGCGGGTGGTGTCCGCAGGCACGTCAAATCCCTCGCCGTCGCGGGCCCCGGCCGGGTTGGCTGCCGGTTCCAGGATGCGGCCCACCTTGGTGGAGATGACAAATTCATCCCGTGGCTTGGTGGACAGGACGGCGCCCAGGCGGCGCTCCGACAAGCCCAGCCCATAGTGGGGGGCGGTGTCAAAATACCTGATGCCCGCGTCCCAGCCGGCACCCACGGTGGCGGCAGCAACGGCGTCGTCCATGGCGCGGTAAAGGTTCCCGATGCCGGCAGCACCGAATCCCAGCCTGCCCAGTTCGGGCACGCTCATGGCAGTTCCCACACCTTTGTCAGTCCCATGTCGTCCCCGGAGTAGTCATCTTCAACCTCCAAAAGCTCCGCCATGACTGCCTGCCATGCGATGTTGACCGGGTTTGTGGCCAGTTCTTTGCGCATGGTCTGGTAGTCGGCCACCTCAACGACGTGAAAGAGGTCCCTTCCGCTGCGCCAGATGTTCCAACCGGTGACGCCGGCAGCGCGCAGGGCCGCATCCAGCTCGGGGCTGATGACCGCATGGATGGCGTCGTATTCGGCCTCCTTGTCAGGCTTGAGCCGTGTGTGCAGGGCGATTTTCTCGGTCATGCGGGGTCGCTTTCATTGGGGGGGGAAATGTTCAGGGGCAGGCCACACCGGCAGTATACGGCGATCATTGTTGCAGCGCGGCCTGGCTTTGGGCGTCTTCACGCCAGAAGCCGCCGTGCGGGAAGCTGAACTCGGCAATGGACTCCGCATGCATTTCGCTGCCGGCCCCCGGGGCGGACGGCGGCCAGTAGCAGCCGTCATGGACGTTGATCGGGGTGATGAAGTGTTCGTGCACGTGGTCCACAAATTCAATCATCCTGTCTTCCTTGTGGCCTGACACCGCCACATAGTCAAACATCGACAAGTGCTGGACGGCCTCGCATAGTCCCACCCCGCCGGCATGAGGGCAGACGCGGACGCCGAACTTGGCGGCTAGGAGCAGGTTGGCAATATTTTCGTTGACGCCGCCAACGCGGGCAGCATCAATCTGCATGACCTGCAGTGATTGCGCCTGCAGCATCTGCTTGAAGACAACACGGTTTTGGACGTGCTCGCCGGTGGCGACGGGGATGGGTGCGATTCCGCGGGCAATGGCGGCGTGACCCAGGATGTCGTCGGGGCTGGTGGGCTCTTCAACCCAGGCGATGTCGAACGGGGCGAGGTGGCTGATCCATTCAATGGCCTGGGGCACGTCCCAGCGCTGGTTTGCGTCCACGGCAATCTTGAAGTCGGGCCCGACGACGGCCCTCGCCGTCCGCAGCCGCCGCACGTCGTCCGCCAGGTCGGCTCCGACCTTGAGCTTGACTTGCTTGAATCCGTCGGTCACCGCTTCGCGGACCAGGCGGGTCAGTTTCTCATCAGAGTAACCCAGCCAGCCCGGGGTTGTGGTGTATCCGGGGTAGCCTTCGGCCAGCAGTGCGGCCGTGCGCTCCGCCCGTCCCGGCTCGGCTGCGCACAGGATCTCCAGGGCCTCGTCCCGGGTCAGGGCGTCGCTGAGGTAGCGGAAGTCCACAAGCTCGACGAGTTCCTCCGGGCTCATCTGTGCCAGCAGCTGCCACAGCGGCAGGCCGGCGCGTTTGGCCTTCAGGTCCCAGAGTGCGTTGGTGACGGCGCCAATGGCCATGTGCATGACGCCCTTTTCCGGGCCGAGCCAGCGCAGCTGCGAGTCGTTGATGAACGCCAGGTACGTTGTGCCCATGTTGGCCAGCAACTCCTCAACGTTGCGGCCCAGCAGGTACGGGGCCAGTGCAGAAATGGCGGCCGTTTCCACATCGTTGCCACGGCCAATGGTAAAGACAAAGCCGTGGCCCTCGTGGCCGTCCGTACTGTCAGTGACAAGCCGCAGGTACGCCGCGGAGTAGTCCGGGTCGGGGTTCATGGCGTCGGAGCCGTCCAACTCCCGCGACGTGGGAAACCGGACGTCGCTGGTTTCCACGGCGATGACTGTGCTCACTGGGCTGCTCCTAAGAAAGTGTGTACTGGAAACGCAAAAGCTAAAACAAGATAAACATCCGATGTTTCACGTGTCAATATGGGAGCGGATGCTAAAAATGTGCGCACACATGAGTAAAGTATCTACAAAGCTCAGATGTTAAGGTGCTGCTTGCGGCCCTTGCGCATACCCAGTTAGCCGCTGCGGCGGCGAAAGGAGAGGAAAGATCCCCATGAAGATTGCACGTCTTGGCGAGCCGGGGTTGGAAATCCCCGTTATTATCGCCGCCGGAGCCGACGGCGAGGAGCGCACCCATGATGCCCGTCCCGTCACGACCGACATCGATGGCGGGTTCCTGTCCGGTGGCGGCATCGCAAGGCTGTGCAAAGCCGTCAAGCGCGGCGAACTCCCGCTGCTGGAGGGTGCAGCCGCCCTGCGGATCGGTTCCCCGGTGGCCCGGCCCAACAACGTAATTTGCATCGGCATGAACTACGCCGCGCATGCCGCGGAGTCCGGGGCTCAGCCGCCGACCATTCCGGTGGTGTTCCTCAAGCCGAACAACACCGTCACCGGTCCCTTTGATGCCGCCCCCATCCCGCCGCTGTCCGCCAAGTATGACTGGGAGGTCGAGCTCGGCGTGGTCATTGGAAGCAAGGCCAGCTACCTGGCCAGCGTTGAAGAAGCCGCAGACGCCGTGGCCGGCTACCTGGTGGCCAACGACCTCTCGGAGCGGGCATACCAGATTCCGGGCGCCGCCGGCCAATGGACCAAGGGCAAATCACTCCCCAAGTCCACGCCCCTGGGCCCGTGGCTGGTGCCCGCTGCCGAGGCGGACGCCAACAACCTCCAGCTCAGGAGCTGGGTCAACGGCGAACCGCGCCAGGACTCCAACACCGCGGACCTGATCTTCGACATCCCCACCGTCATCCACCACCTGAGCCAATACATGGTCCTCGAACCCGGCGACGTGGTCCTCACCGGCACCCCCGAAGGTGTCGCCCTCTCCGGCCGTTTCCCGTATCTGCAGGACGGCGACGTGGTGGAAATGGAAATCGCCGGACTAGGCCGCCAGCGCCAAGAATTCTTCCGCGCCGCCCCACGCGCCGCCGGAAGCGATGTTGCCCAAACCGCCAAAACTGCCCGGGAGGCTTAAATGAGCCAGGAAATGTCAAACCTCACCGCCATTGTCACCGGTGGCGCCTCCGGCATCGGCGCCGCGATCGCTGCGAAACTGCAGAGCATGGGCGCGTCCGTGGCCGTCCTGGACCTGGCCCCCGGCAATCTTCCGGAGGGCCAGCTCGGCTTTTCTTGCGACGTCTCCGACGACGCCTCCGTCACAGCGGCCGTCGACGGCGCCGTGGCAGCATTCGGCGGCGTGGACATCGTAATCAACAACGCCGGCATCGGCGCCCAAGGCACCGTGGAGTCCAACGACGACGCTGAGTGGCACCGGGTGTGGGACATCAACGTGGTGGGCATGGTCCGCGTGGCCCGCGCAGCCCTGCCGCACCTGCGCAAGTCCCCGGCGGCAGCCATCGTGAACACCTGCTCGATCGCGGCCACTGCCGGACTTCCCCAGCGTGCACTGTACTCCGCCACGAAGGGCGCAGTGCTCTCCCTGACCCAGGCCATGGCCGCAGACCACCTCCGTGAGGGGGTTCGCGTCAACTGCGTGAATCCGGGCACCGCGGACACCCCGTGGATTGGGCGGCTCATGGACGCCGCCCAGGACCCCGTGGCGGAGCGTGCGGCCCTGAACGCCCGCCAACCGCACGGGCGCCTGGTCAGCGCTGATGAGGTGGCCGGCGCCGTCGCCTACCTGGCCAGCCCGCTCTCCGGTTCCACTACCGGTACGTCCATCGCGGTCGATGGCGGCATGCAGGCCCTCCGTCTGCGCCCCGCTGGACAGTAGGCCCACACGCGCCACCGGTGACCCGGGGCCTGCCGGGATCCAGTCAGGGCCGGTAGGCTCCGAGGCCCTCGCGGGCGGCCCCGGCCGCCGGCTGGGTCAGTCATCGTGCCTCGAGGGCCCGGCGGGCTCGGCCGACCAACTCAACGCTCGTGGAGTCCAGTTCCTGCGCCCCGCCGCCGGGACCGGCCGGATGCTGGTCCACGAAGGGAACCCGGGCCGAAAGATGCACGGCGTCCACGCCAACCCGGACCAGTGCGCCGATATCCTGGATGCGGACGCCGCCGCCGGCCATGATCTCGACGCCGGCCGGCCGTTGCCGCACCATGGCGTCGAGCACGGCCAGGCCGTCAATGCTGCGCACCGCGCCGCCCGAGGTCAGGACGCGGCTGACTCCGCTTCCGGGGAGCCGCGCCAGCTGCCCCACGGGGTCGGCGCAGGCATCAAGGGCCCGGTGGAATGTCACGGGCAGTCCGTCTGCGGCCTCGACCCATTGTTCCAGTGCTGGTAGGTCAATCGTCCGTTCAGCGGTCAGTGCCCCCACCACCACGCCGTGGGCGCCGGCAGCCTTCAGGTGCCGGATTTCGCGGCACATGGTGTCCACCTCATCGGCGTCGTACACGTATCCGCCGCCGCGGGAGCGCACCAGGGCCTGCACGAATCCGGCCGCCCCGCCTGTTGCGGCCAGCACGGCCTCCACGATTCCGTCCGAGGGCGTCAGCCCGCCCATCCGCAATGCCGTACACAGTTCCACCCGGGACGCGCCCCCGGCAGCGGCGGCGCGTGCCCCGGCGGCGTCCTGGACCGCAATTTCCAGCCCGGCCCAGCCATCCAGGGGCGGCCGGGCCGCTTCAGCAGGCGCGGTCACCGGCGGTGCACGGTGGCGGTCAGCGCCGGTGCGCCGCCGTCCTCCGAGAACGGGAATACGCCGTCGGCCAGGTGCGAGTGATCCAGGCGCAACAGGTCCTGGTCAACGCCTCCTGGCGTCAGCGCCAGCTTCCAGCCGGCGGCCGCATCAAAGAGTTCCGGCTCCAGGTAGCCGATCTTCACCACAATCACGTCAAACCCAGCCGGGTCCAGTCCTAAACAGGTGAAGTCGCTGATGTGGTGGAATGGCTTGCGCCGCTCGGTCAGGATCGCAAATACATTGCCCACCTTGACGACGGCCTGCATGCCGGCCACGGGGTCACCGTCGGTGATGGAGTAGACGGTGCCGTGCAGCCGGACCGGGCCGTGCGCGTTGTGGTCTATACGGGCCCCGGCCTCCATGTCCACGGCGCCCCCGACCCCTGCGGCGACGGCCTGTTCCACGGCCTCGGCGTCAAAGATGGAGGCGTGTACCAGCCGCACATCGGCGGCGGCAAGGGGTTCGCTGGCCAGCAGCTGCGCCAGCGTCCACGTTACGTCCCCCGCACCGCCGGCAGTCGGGTTGTCGCCGGTGTCGGAGAGGAAGTACGGGCGCGGGGCGTCCTGGGCGATCGCCACCGCGATCCCCTCCTCCAGCGTGGCCGTTTCGGCGACAAAGGCAAAGTCGCGTCGCGCGTCCCAGTACAGGCGCCCCAGCCGCTCGGCTTCTCTTCGGATCACCATTACGTCGTCGCCGGTCACGACGACGTAGGCCTGGCACCGGGGCTCGTCCGCCCAGGCATAGCCAACCCAAATGGCCGCGTCGAGGACGCCGTCGAGCTCGGTGACTGCCGGAATTTCCTCGTAAATGCCCTTGGCAGGTTCAATCCGGGTGCTCGTCTTTTCACCGGGCAGCAGCACGGGAACCGGCAACCAGGCCTTCGACGGGCGGCGTTTGTAAACATCCGCCCCCGTCGCGGCGCGCAGCCTGCCCAACAGATTGAAAACGGCCCGCTCCTTCGTGTTCATGGCGTCCTCGTGCGGGGCCATGCGGTAGCAGGTGATCAGGTCCACGTTTTCCAGCAACTCGAAGGAGACGTTGCCGTGCAGGTCCATCGAGGCGGAGACCAGGGCGGCGTCGCCGAGGGCCTGGCGCACGTGGCGGGCAAGGTCGCCTTCGGCGTCCTGCATGCCTACCACGCTCATGGCGCCATGGATGTCGAAGAACAAGGCGTCCAGGGGTCCGGCGTTGCGGATCTGATCAATGATCTCGTCGCGGAACGCGACGTACAGCTCCGGGTCCACGGCGCCTCCCGGCAGGGACCGGGCGTGCATGAGCGGCACCCACTCAGCTGCGGAGCGCAGTTCGCGTCCTTCATCCAGGAACGGGTAGCAGGCCAGGAGGTCCACGCCGCGGCGCACCGTGAACGCCTCCGCGCCGCTGATGTGCGGGGAGAACGTGCTGGATTCAATGGAAATGCCGGCAATGCCGATGCGCGGCCGGGCCAGCCCGCCCTCGACCACCGGTGCCAGCGGCGGGCACCACACCTCGGACGGGTCGGGGGGTGGGGTGGTGGTTTGTTCAGTCATCGTGTTCCTCGAATGAATCCAGTGGTGCGTTCAAATGTTTCAATCATGTCCAGCGCCTGGCCTGCCCTGTTGGGCCATAGGTTTGTCGTCTCCGTCGGGTCATCGGCCAGGTCAAAGAACTGTCCGGGCCCGTTCCCGGTGTCGTCGGGCTTGCCGACCGGTTCGGAAAAGCCGCCCGACCCGGTTCCAAAGATGGCCTTCCCGGAACCGCTGCGCAACACCAAGGTGCCGTCATATGCCTGGTGGCCCAGCACCCGGGCAACGCCGGCGTCGGCCGATTCGCGGCGCAGCAGGGGCGCAAAGGACGTCCCGTCGCCGACCCTCCAAACAGCTTCGGCGCCGCCGCGGACTCCGGCAGGCTCTGCAGTGTGTTCGGCCAGCGTGGCCCGGATGTCCATCAGGCTGACCAGTTCATCGCACACCTTGTTCGCGGCAATGCCGGGGCCTGCCACAATGAGCGGCACGCGGTGGCCGGCCTCCCAGGCGTCCGCTTTTTGACCCCGCCAGTGCCCGTTGGGGCGGTGGACCACGACGTCGCCATCGCCCGGGAACATGGTGGGCGCCCCGTTGTCCGAGGTGAACACAAAGACAGTGTTCTCAAGGCCCTCGCCCAGGGCGCCGACCAGCTCCCCGACCATCCAGTCGACCAGCGCAACCCCGTCGCCACGGGGCCCGGCCTCGGTGGTCCCACGGACAAATTCCGGGGGCACGCAGGGCCGGTGCGGGGCGGCCGTGGCCACGTAGGCGAAGAACGGTTCCCCGCCGCCGCGCTGGGCGCGGATCCAATCCGCGGCCCGCGCAACCACGGTGGTGTCGACGGCGTCGTCCTGCCAGCCCGGACTTTGCAGGCCGGGGCGCTGGGAGGTGACCAGCCGCGTCTTTTCCTCCAGCGGCACCCCGACTGCCCTGTCCTGGTCGAGGAAGCAGTACGGTGGCATGTCCAGGGACCCGGCAATGCCAAAGTACGTTTCAAAGCCAAGCGCGGTGGGCCCGCCCCGGAACGGGACGTTGTAGTCAATGTCCCGACCGTGACCTTGCATTTCGGCGGCGAAGCCGGGGCTGAAGGCATCCCGGGTGGAGCCGTCCAGGTCGGTCCAGCCCAGGCCCAGGTGCCACTTTCCAAACGCCCCGGTGCGGTAGCCTGCGTCGTGGAAGTCCCGCGGCAGTGTGGGCGCATCGACCGCTATGATGGCCGGGTCAAGGCCGCCCAGCACCCCGCTCTTCAGCGGGCTCCGCCACGGGTAGGACCCCGTGAGAAGGCTGTACCGGCTCGGCGTGCAGACGGCGGACGACGCATGTGAATCGGTGAAGCGGACGCCTCGTGCAGCCAGGGCGTCAAGGTTCGGCGTGTGGATTCGCGTGGCCCCGTAACACGACAGGTCACCCCAGCCTAGGTCGTCCGCCAGGACAATTACAACGTTGGGTTTCATCATTGTGTTCTCCAATCGAAAAGTCTGGTGGTTTGCATTGCTAGCTGGCGCTGGCGCCGACGCCGATGCCGTCCATCCCGCGTTTGCCGACGTGGTCCGCGGCGTAGGCGGCAGCCCCAATGAACCCTGCATCGGGCCCCAGCTGGGCGGGGACAACCTGAGGTGTGGCGTGGCGCCCGTGCTCGGCCAGCAGTTCGGCCAGTCGTTCCCGGGTGGGTTCGGCCAAGGCGGCACCGGCCGAGCTGACTCCCCCTCCGAGCACAATGAGGTCCGGATCCAACAGCATGGAGACCTGGCTCAGGCCAAACCCGAGCCAGTGGGCGATAACGGCAAAGTCTTCGCTGGTCCGGGCCTCAGTGGCCAAGGCGCTGCCGCTGGCATACCTGTCCAGGCAGCCGCGGCTGCCGCAGCCGCACGGGCGACCGCCCGGCTCGACCACCATGTGGCCGATTTCCCCGGCCCAGCCGTGCGCTCCGACCACCAATTTGCCGTTCACCAACAGGCCGCCGCCGATCCCGGTTCCCACCGTCACCATGGCTGCGTCCTGCACGGTCTGAGCCGCACCGAACTTGTGCTCGGCCCACAACGCGGCGTTTGCGTCGTTGATGACCAGGCACGCAACGTCGAGCCTGGCCTCGATCAGGTCCGCCAACTTCGTGTTGTCAAGATCCAGGTTGGCCGCGTAGGACACGGTCCTGTGGTCGATCGAGACGTAGCCTGGGACCGCAATTCCCACGAGTGTCCCGGCGACGTTGGGCGAAAGCTGAAGGACCAGTGCGGCCACGGCGTCGGCAATGGCCACTTCACCGTGGGGGGTGGGGCGCTGCGAACGCGCCAGCACCGCCCCCTGCCCATTAACTATCCCTGCAGCAATTTTGGTGCCGCCGATGTCCACCCCAATCCATGATTCACTCATGCCGGTGTTTCTCCGGAAGCCGGGTGCGGAATGCGCAGCACCGCGACGGGCTCGGCGGCCAGGGCTGCCGGCACTCGGACGCCGCCGGTGCCGTTCTCCGCCGCACCCAGCCATACGCCACCGGAGGTGTCCAGCGGCGCCGAGGGAAGCTCGGCTCCGGGGGTGAGGACCGACAGGTAGCTGGCGCCGGCCCCGACCGTCACTGCATAGTGCGCCTGTTGTTCCGGCGCCATGGTCCCCTGCCAGGGCCGGGTGCCGTAAATGGCTTCGCCATTGATGCTCAACCATTGGCCCAGGCCAAGCAGTCGTTGGCGGTAGCGTTCGGGTACGGTTCCGTCAGCGGCCAGGCCAATGTTGAGCAGGAAGTTGCCGTTGCGTGAGACAACGGAGACCAGGTGGTGGACCAGCTCCGGCACGCTGAGGACATCGGCGTCGGTTTCTTGTTGATTGAAGCCAAACGAGCGGCCCAGTCCGCGGCAGCTTTCCCAGTGCTGGCCGCTCAGGCCGCCAATGTCGCTGTACTCGCGAGTTAGGTAGCCGTGGGAGGGGACGCCCCAGCGGTCGTTGACTATTCCGTCCGGCACGGCCGCCCGGTATTCATCGAACAGGGCCGCCACGCCGAACTCGGCGTTGGACTTGCCGGCATCCGGCCATTCAATGTCGTTCCACAGGATGTCGGGCGCGAACCGCTCCACCAGCTCGTGCACCTGCCCGTACGAATAACGGGCAAAATGTTCGTCCTTGCGGCGCAGCCTGAAGATGTCGGGATCAGAGTTGATGGCCGGGAAGTCGCTGACGTGCCAGTCCAGGGCGCCGGAAAAGTAGCAGCCAAATCTCAGCCCGGCGCCCCGCGACGCCGTGGCGAATTCCTCGACCAGGTCACGCTTGGGGCCGCGCACGGCACTGTTGAAGGGTGTCGTGTCCGTGTTCCACAGGCAAAACCCGTCGTGGTGCTTGGTGGTGGGCACCACGTATTTGGCTCCGGCGCGGCGGAAGAGGTCAATGCAGCCAGCGGCGTCGAACGACTCTGCTTTCCACACATCGGCCAAGTCTTCGTAGCTGCTGCCGGCACCAAAGGTGGACCGCTGGTATTTCTGGGCACTGCTGCCGTCCAGTCGGACGGTGTTGCCGTACCACTCGGCGTACTGGTGGTCGCGGTAGGCATCCTCCACCGGCATCGACGCATGGCCCGTCTCGGCCCAGGCCGGCACGGAGTACAGGCCCCAGTGCACAAAGATGCCAAATTTTGCGTCCTCAAGCCATTGCGGAAATTCCCACTCCGGGTAGTTTGGCGCGTTAGCGCCAAAGTCGGGACCAACACGATCTTCAAAATTAATCATTACTGCCTTCGTGTAGGAGGAGGGCGGTTAGCGACCGGCGAGGCCGACGGTGGCAATGCCCTTGACCAAGTGCTTTTGGAGAGCGATAACCATGATGAGCGTGGGCAGAATGGCAATCACGGAGGCCGCCATCACCAGGTTCCAGGAGCTTCCGTGTTCGCCGAAGAATGTCTGCAGGCCCAGGGAGACGTTGCCCAGTTGGTTGACATCGTTGACCACGATCAACGGCCACAGGAAACTGTTCCAGAAGGTAATGAACGTCCACACGCCCAGGACGGCCAGCGACGGCTTGGCCAGGGGCAGGATGATCCGGGTAAACGTCCCCCACTGGCTGCAGCCGTCCATGCGGGAGGCCTCCACCAGCTCGTAGGGGATGTTGATGAAGAACTGTCGCAGCAGGAACGCCCCGAAGGCGCCGAAGGCCCATGGCAAAATCAGCGCCTGCCATGAGTTGATCCAGCCAAACTTTTGCATCAGCAGGAACATGGGGATGACCAGGACCTCCTGGGGAATCATCATGGTGGCCAGGTACAGGAGCATGTACTTGTCCCTCCCCCGCCACTTGAGGATGCCGAAACTATAGGCCGCCAGCGATGACACCGCCACAACAATGATGGTTCCGGAAATGGAGATAATCAGGCCGTTGACGATGAACCGCAAAAACGGCGTGTAGTTGAAGACTTCCACGAAGTTCTGCCACCGTAATTCCGAGCCGATCAAGGACGGCGGCTGGGAGAAGATCTCCCCGTTGGGCTTCAATGCTGAGAAGAACGTGAAAATGATGGGAAAAAGGAAGGCGAGGACCACCACGCCAAGCACCACTTCACTGGCCACTTTCAGCGGCCGGAACTGCGGCTTGTTCCTGCGGACCGCTGCTTGGACGGCCTGTGCGGACTGTCGGCGGGATGGGGACTGGAGCTGACTACTGGTCATAATGTACCCATTTCTTTTGTCCCAGCCACTGGATCATCGTGACGACGAGGATCAGGACAAAGAGGATGATGGCGGGTGCGGCGGCGGCGCCGAGCTCGCCGCCCTGGAAAGCGGTTTGGTAGACGTTCATCACGACGGTGACGGTGGATGTTCCGGGCCCTCCGGCGGTCATAACGAATGGTTCGGAGAACATTTGGAAGGCCGAAATCATGGTGACCGTGGAGGCAAAGAAGATGGCGGGTGTCAGGAGCGGCAGTTTGATGCGCAGAAGTTGTGTCAGGCCGTGGGCGCCGTCGAGCTTGGACGCGTCAAGGATGTCCTGGGGCAGTTGGTCGATGGCGGCGGAGAAGATGAGCATGTTGTAGCCAAAGCCTTGCCAAATGATTACGACGACGACGGCCAGCAGGGCCGTGCTGCTGTCACCCAGGAGGTTGGGCAGGTGGATCCCGAACAGGCTCTGCATGGTCGAGTCCACCAGGCCATTGGGCTGGTAGATCAGTTTCCAGATCACGGCGGTTGCAACCGTGGGAGTGACGACCGGAAGGAAAAACAGGACCCGGTACAGGCGGCTAAACCGGCTGGTGGAAACCCAAAAGGCGGTGGACAGGGTCAGGACGAGGTTGATGGGCACTACCAGAAGCGTAAAGACGAGTGTGTTCACCAGGGCGGCCGGGAATTGGCTGCCGGGGGCGAACAAATTACGGTAGTTCCCCAGCCCTGCGAAAGAGATGTCGCCAAAGGTCGGCCAGTTGAAGAAGCTGGTGGCGACCGCCAGGATGGTCGGGAAGAGGATGAACACTGTCATCCCCACGGCGCTGGGGGTGAGGAACCCCAGCGCCGCGCGAGAATCGGACTTCTTCTTCCGCTTAATCGGGGCAGCCGGATCGGGGATCCTTCGCTGCACGGTTTTGTTGCTTATTGCCGTCAAGGTGGTGCCTTTCTGCTGCGGCCCGGTGCGGAAGGAGATGGACTTACTTGGCTCCGCTTTGCTGAACGTTGTTCAGCGCATCGGCGGGCGAACTCTTTCCCGTGTAGGCCTGCTGGAACTGCTGGGCCATCAGCTTGGTGACCGCATCCCAGTTGTTGGTGCTGATGAACGGAACTGCCATCGCTGAGGAGTCTTTGGTCACCTGGGCCACCTGTTCGGAGTACCCAGGGTTCTTGGGGTCGATGTCCTTTTTCAGGGCGTCGATGAACGCCGGGAGGGCGGCGGTGCGGGCAGGGATGTTGCCCGACGCGGCGGACGCCATTTGTGACTGCGCGTCTGTCAGGACGCCGATGGCCTTGGCCGCCTCGGTCTTGTTCTTGCAGGTGGAGGAGATGCCGAACCCGGAGTTGGCGGAGAAGGTGCCGCCGCCGTTGGGTCCCTGCGGCAGGGCAACGACGCCTACGTTGAAGCCGGCGGCGTCGGTGACATTGCTCTTCAGGTTCCAGGAGCCGTCAACGGCCATGGCTACGTTGCCTGCAACGAACTGTTGCTCGCCCCAGGGGACGTCGGAGGAGCTGGCAGGGACGCTACTGATCTTTTTGTCGGTGGCCAGACTGGAGTACCAAGCGAAGGAATCCTCAAAAGTCTTGTCCGTCATCTGCAGTTTTCCCTCGGAGGAAACCGGCTTGGCTCCGTTGTAGGCCAGGAGCTGGGCGGACATGTGGAGGTCGGAAAAACTTTGGCCGAAGGCGGGCTTGTTCGTTGCCTTGGTGATCTTTTGCGCGGCGGCGACGAAGTCGTCGGTGGTCCAGCCGTCTTTTGGCTCGGCGACGCCGGCCGCCTTGAAGGCATCCTTGTTGTAGTACATGACCATGGTGGAGAGGCCATAGGGCAGGGCGTACTGCTTGTCGCCGCTTTGCAGGGCCTTCAACGCCCCTGCGTCCCATTCACTTGCGGTGAACCCGGCCGCCTTGGCCAGCTCGCCGTCGAGCGGGGTCATGGCCTTGGCAAAAGCCGGCAGGCGGAGACTCTGCATGCTCACAATGCACGGCGCCGTGCCCGATGCCAGCTGGGACTGGAGCTTGGTGAAGTAGTCGGAGAAGGGGGCCGTGGTCAGGTTGACCTTGATGTTCGGGTACTTCGCCGTCACCTGCGACGCGAGGTCCTCCCACGTCTTGTTGCCTTCATCGCCCTGTGACCAGAATGACCAGTCGAGCGTGACATTACCGGCAGCCTCCCCGCCACCGGCCGATCCCGACGAGGAGGGGCTGCACGCGCTGGCCCCGAGTGCAAGGGCGCTTCCAACGGCTATGGCGGCGAGCTTCGTTGCTAGTTTCATGACAATCCTTCAGTGGCTTTAGGCGTTCAGCGGTCTCGGGTGCATAATTAATTCGGCGCCGAATTATTGGTGTGGTGTTAGCGTAATCACAGTTGGACCCACAGTCAAGGAGGAGGGGTAATTATTTCCACAGCAGGCATCCGCCCACACATGAGCCCCACCCGTGACGCTGTGAGCCGCGCGGAAATCCTTGGCCTGCTGGGGCAGCTGGGGAAGCTAAGCCGCAGCGAAATCGCCAAGAAGCTCAACTTGGGACCGGCGACCGTCACCGCACAGGTACGCCGTCTCATGAGTGATGGCTACGTGCGTGAGCTGCCTGCCGATGCGCGGGCCGGTGCCGGCCGTCCTAGGGTCCCAGTCGAATTGGTGGCTGAATCTGCTGTCATCATCGGCATGAGCGTGACGCCCACCAACGTCACGATTGTGTCCATGCTCATTGACGGAACCATCACCGACGCACGGACCACGTCATTCGATCCGTCATCCAATCCCTTGGGCCAGTTCAAGGCTATGGTCATTGAACAGCAAAGTTCCATGGAGCATCCAGAGCGCGTGGTGGCGATTGGAATTTCCGTCTCGGGCGCGGTGGACCAGGCACTTTCCACGGTACGGATTTCCGCCACCTTGAACTGGCGCGACTTCAAGCTTGGCGCCCAGCTGGAACGGTCCCTCAACAAGCCCGTTTTTGTCTCCAACGACCTCTTTGCGCTCTCCACCCGCGAAGTGAGTTTTGGGCTCGGCCGCAACAAGGATGACTTCCTGCTGCTGGGCCTGGGATTCGGCGTCGGCCTGGGAATCGTCAACCACCGCAAGGTCTTTTATGGCTCCACCGGTTCCTCCACAGAGTTTGGGCACATGTCGATCGACCCAGACGGACCCCTGTGCGTATGCGGAAACTACGGCTGTCTGCAGGTCTACGCAGGACTGAACGAAGTTATAAGGACAGCAACGGCGACCGGCGGCCCCAGATCACTGTCCGGCGTGCTGACGGCGTCGCAAGTCGGCGATCCGGCCGTCCTGGACTTCCTGGCCGAGACTGGCCACCGCGTGGGCCGCGCCGTGGGCGGCGTCGTCAACCTGCTTGGTATCGGCACGATCATCGTGAGCGGTCAAACCATGTCACTCTGGGAATACCTGGACGACGGATTCCGCCGCGGCCTGGATGAAACGGTGCTGAAGTTCCTGCTTCCGCTGGACATCACTGTCAAGTCATGGACCGAGTCCGAGGATGCCGTTGGGGCCGCCGGATTGGCCCTGCACAACGCCATCAGCCTCAACGTTCCGCTCATCCATCCGGGCGAAGCTGTCGATGGGCCCGACCAGGGTTTGGTTGTCAACTCAGGTGTATACCCGCCGGGCGCCCGCCACTCCCCCGAGTCGAAAACTTCCAGAGGTTGAAAAATCCATTCATTCCAACATCAGGCAAGCCGGGGAATAAGCGATACCCCACCGACGGTCGCACCCCACTGCATCAGGGCCCACAGAACGTTATCCGGGTGGATCCGGTTTTCCTGCGCCGCCGGAGTTTCCACGAGGTCATACCAGTACAGAGCGCATCATGACGGGCGCGGAGGCTGCCCGGGCTGGCGGGACTTGTTCATCGGCGGCGAGTGCGCCGGCCGGTCGCGGTACGCCCCTGGCCGCCCCGCATGCACCTGAGCATCGGTCTGATGGTGCTGATCTGCGCTGATGTGATTTGTCCGGGCCTCCGCTACCTGTCGCGCTTCGCCCCGGCGTGCCGGGGATTGACCCACGAGATGGGCGGCGTACCTTCGACAGTACGGCGTTTGCCGCCCTGTGCCACCGACGAGCCGTCCCAGCGTCGCATCGATGGCATGGGGCGGATGCGTCTGTTCCGCAACGACATTAAGGCACGAGTCACAGCGCTCATTGCCGGGGCGACGGCGACCCATTTCCATGACAGGCTTGGTGGTGCGCTGGGGGCACCCCCTTCACGCGATTTAGGCTTCGATTGACAGCGAAACGCTTGACTCTCGGACTGCTCCTAGTTTATTGACTCAACGTGCGCGGATTGAAGGCACAGGAGGCACCTACGTCCACACCGTCACAAAACCCAAACTTGCCCAGATGAATCTTCACATAGGGCCGAACGCCCTCGACAGCCCTCATCAGCTGGTCGACAGGAATGTCGTGATCGGGCCGACGGGTGAGGAACTGATCCACTGTGGTATCAGGTGTTTCAAAAGCTTCGCTGGTGCAAGGACTCATGATGATCACCGCTTCGTGCGTTGCTTGAATATCAAGCGCGACGCCGTTAAACGTTGCGCGGAAGATCTTGGGGCACCGTTGGTGGCGGCAAGATCGTTCCGGCATATGCCGGACCCCGTGGGCTGGCACTGGGTGCGATGCAAACAACGTCGGCAAGACGTGGCGAAAGGTCGCAAACTCCATCGGCTATGGCTGGGTGACTCTGAAGACTTTCAGAAAGGCCAACGCCGCTCTGATCGCAAGGGCAATGGGAGTCGAGGCGGCCGCTTACCAGGCCGGACATTCAAAGGTCTCCATGACCCAACAGCACTACATTGAGGAGTATCAGGAGGCCCTAGACACCAGGGCCGTCGTGGATGCCTTCAGCCCGAAGGAAGAGCCTCCGCCGACCCCTAAGAAGGATGAAAACTGATGAATATGGAGGCCCAATGTGGAGAGTTTGTGGAGACCTAAGTTGGATTGGCCCCATATTGGGGCCATTCCAACTACCAAAGACCCAACGATTCCGGGCTTTCTGGAGCCTCCTGCCGGATTCGAACCGGCGACCCCCTGTTTACAAGACAGGTGCTCTGGCCAACTGAGCTAAGGAGGCGTGCTGACCAACTGCCAGCCGGCCGGCCCGAAAGCCAGCTAAATAAGACTAGCCCAGGGGCGCGCGCAACGCTAAATTCCCAACGCGCTCCAGGACCCAGGAACCGCTGCTCCGGGCAGGAAAGAGCTCCCTGCCCGGAGCAGTCCGGACTGTCCGGGCTAGCCGGCCCGGACCCGAGGCTACTTCTTCGCGTCGATGATCGGCTGCGCGAACGCGTCGAACGCAACGGTCGTATCGGTGTACTGCTTGCCGTCCACAAAGACCGTCGGTGTGCCGTTGACGCCGTGGGCATGCGCGGTCGCCGTGCTGTACTGGACGAACGGGCGGTAGGTTTTGTTGTCCACGCAGCCGCTGATGTCCGCGGCTCCGACGTCCTTGGCTATCTTCTTGAGCTGATCGTTGCTCAGCCCGGCGCTGTTTTCCGCCGGCTGCTGGGCGAAGAGCTGGGTGAAGTAGTCGGCGAATTTATCCGGTGACGTATCGACCACGCAGGCAGCCGCCGCGGCGGAGCGGGAGGAGTAGTTGGTCGTGGAGAACTGGTCCAAAATCCCGGCGGCCCGGTACTCGATGGTCGCCTTCCCGCTGTCCTGCCATTGCTTGAGCTGGGGTCCGAATTTGGTCTCAAACTGGTTGCAGGCCGGGCAGATGAAGTCGATGTAGGCCACAATTTGAACGGGCTTGCCGTCGGCGCTGGGCGCGATGCCGATGGAGGCCAGATCGGTGGCAGCGGCGCTGGCCGCAGCTGCCGTTGGCGCCGCCGGCAGGGTTGCCTTATTAACCTCGCCCGGGGAAGCGTTCTTCACCACGCCGTTCTGGTCCTGCACCACGCCGCCGTAAGTATTGGCGTTGGCCGGAACCGGACCGCTGTCCGCGATGGCCTCCGGCTTTTTGGTCCCCTGAACGATCAGCAAAGCGACAATAACAACAACGACGACGGCGGCAAGCAGCACGCCGCCGCGGATCAGCCAGCCGTTGCGTTTCTCCTTCTTCGCGTGGGCTTCGCGGATCCGGCGGGCCTGTTCACGCGCTTGTGCAGTTCGTTCGGTCTTGCTCAGCCGTGGCTCGTTCTGGGGGGTCATAGTTCCTCGTGTCAATGGGCGCGGCAGCTTGCCACGCGGCGGCAACTTCCCCATTTTAGGGGAAGAACCCGGGAGCTTCTCTCACGCTCCGGATAACGTGCCAGCGGGACGGATGATTCCGGTGCCTATAAGCTGGCAGCTAAGCACCAAACGAACGCGGGAGACACTGTTGTCAGATCCTCAGACACGTCCGAGCCAGATCATTCACGAGCGCAAGCCGATGGGCGACGCCCCCAAGGGAGACTACGACTTCATCGTCGTGTCCAACCGGCTGCCGGTGGACAGGGTCCCGGCGTCCGAAGGCGAAGGCGGCTGGCGGCGCTCCCCCGGCGGACTGGTCACCGCTCTTGCCCCGGTGATGAACAAGGCCGACGGCGCCTGGGTGGGTTGGCACGGTGCGCCGGATGAGGAGGTGGAGGCCTTCGACAACGACGGCATGCGCCTGATCCCGGTGACGCTCAGCAATGATGAGGTTGAGCTTTATTACGAGGGCTTCTCAAATTCGACGCTCTGGCCGCTCTATCACGACGTCATTGCGCCGCCGGAGTTCCACCGGACCTGGTGGGACGTCTACCGCAGGATCAATCACCGGTTTGCCGATGCGGCAGCCCGCTCCGCGGCGAAAGGCGCCACCGTCTGGGTGCAGGACTATCAGCTGCAGCTGGTGCCGCGGTACCTGCGGCAGAGCAGGCCGGATCTGCGGATCGGGTTCTTCAACCATATCCCGTTTCCCCCGCCGGAGATCTTCGCTCAGCTGCCCTGGCGCCGGGCCATTATCGACGGTCTGCTCGGGGCGGATCTGATCGGTTTCCAGCGGCCCAATGACACGGCCAATTTCCTGCGCTCGGCCAGGCGTTTCCTGGGGGCGAGCGTGAAACAGCAGCAGGTGCATGTCCGAAATCCCGACGGCGGAATCAGCCACATCGCGCGGGCCGAGGCGTTCCCCATCTCCATCGACGTGGACCAGATCCAGAAGCTGGCCCAGCGCCCGGACGTGGTCGAGCGGTCCCGGCAGATCCGCAGCGATCTAGGCAATCCCAAGACCATCCTGCTCGGGGTGGACCGGCTCGACTACACCAAGGGCATCTCGCACCGGCTAAAGGCCTACGGCGAACTGCTCAACGAGGGCAACGTCAAGGTCGAGGACGCGTCGATGATCCAGGTCGCCAGCCCCAGCCGTGAGCGGGTGGAGAGCTACCGGCTGCTGCGCGAAGAGGTCGAGGGCACGGTGGGCCGGATCAACGGCCAGTTCGACACCATCCAGAACACCGCGGTGAGGTATCTGCACCACAGTTATCCGGTGGAGGAGATGGTGGCCCTGTACCTCGCAGCCGACGTTATGCTGGTCACCGCCCTGCGCGATGGCATGAATCTCGTGGCCAAGGAATACGTTGCGGCCAGGATCAACAACACCGGTGCGCTGGTGCTCAGCGAATTCACCGGGGCCGCGGACCAGCTGCGGCAGGCGCTGCTGGTCAACCCGCATGACATTGATGGACTGAAAGAGACCATTATGGCCGCCATAAACCTCAGCCCGGCCGCCTCCAGCCGGCGGATGCGGGCCATGCGCCGGCAGGTCCTGGACCATGACGTGGAGCGCTGGTCGCAGGACTTCCTGATCGCGCTGGACGAAAAAGCCGTCCGCGATGACCGCTGAGCGGCCCCCGGGAAAACCCGCCGGACTGACCGGCGTGCCCACCGGCCTGACCAGTCTGCCCACAGAGCTGACGGCCGCCGTCGACGGTCTGTGCCGTACCCCCCGGCTGCTGGTGGCGATGGATTTTGACGGCACCATGTCCCCGCTGGTCCCGCTCGCCGGCGACGCACGGCCGCTCCCGGCCACCGCGTCGGCGTTCGCCGCCATCGCGAAACTGCCAAGTACGACGACGGCGCTCATCTCCGGGCGCGCCCTTGCCAGTCTGCGGGTGGTTGCCACTCCGCCACGGGAGAGCCTGCTGATTGGCAGCCACGGCGCGGAGGTCTGGCTGGGGCCGGACGCGGAGCCGCTGACGTTGAGCCGCGCCGGCGCTGAGCTGCTCGCGCGGACGAGCACAATTCTGCAGGACATCGCCGGCCGGCATGCGGGGACGCTGCTCGAAATGAAGCCGGCCGGTGTGGTGCTGCACACCCGCCTGGCCGAGCAACTGGTGGCCGCGTCCGCCGTCGCGCAGGCACACCAAGCTTTGGATGCGCTGCCCGGGGTCTACGTCAGCGAGGGCAAGCGGGTGCTCGAAGTTTCGGTGCTGAAGGCGGACAAGGGCGACGGTCTGCGGGTTCTGCGCGGCGCCGCGCACCCCACGGCCGTGCTCTTCGCGGGTGATGATGTTACCGACGAGCACGGCTTCCGGGCGCTGGAGCTCGACGACGTCGGCGTCAAGGTCGGTGCCGGGGAGACCGCCGCGCGGTTCCGGATCGGCTCACCGGAGGCGGTTACACCTCTGCTGGAGCTGGTACTTTCGCGGCGAACCACGTATCTCAACAAATCCGCACAGTGAAAGTCACGCAGTAAAGCAGCGCCATACAAAACCGTGCAGGGTCTATGGAGGACTATCAATTCCGCGCAGTGAAAATCCCACATCGTTATGTGTGCCATAATGATGCTGTGACGCACCGCACAACTTTGCGGTTTCCTTCGGGAAGCGGCGCCGCATAACTGAATAAAACAAACCATTCACTACGGATCGTTCGGCACGTACCTGCCGATGAAGGGATTGAAGACTGTGGCTACAGTTACTTTCGACAACGCTACGCGTTTGTACCCGGGCACCGAGAAGCCCGCTGTTGACAGGCTCAACATTGAAATTGCCGATGGCGAATTCCTCGTCCTCGTAGGACCCTCCGGTTGCGGTAAGTCGACCTCGCTGCGCATGCTGGCAGGCCTCGAGGACGTTAACTCCGGCCGGATTCTGATCGGCGACCGCGACGTCACCGATGTTCCCCCAAAGGACCGCGACATCGCCATGGTTTTCCAGAATTACGCGCTCTATCCGCACATGTCGGTGGCCGACAACATGGGCTTTGCCCTGAAGATTGCCGGTATTCCCAAGGAGGAACGCGCCAAGCGGGTGCAGGAAGCCGCCCGGCTGCTGGATCTCGAGGCATATCTGGACCGGAAGCCCAAGGCTCTTTCCGGCGGTCAGCGCCAGCGTGTCGCCATGGGCCGCGCCATCGTGCGTAATCCGCAGGTCTTCTTGATGGACGAACCGCTCTCCAACCTCGATGCCAAGCTCCGCGTGCAGACCCGCACCCAGATCGCCTCGCTGACCCGCCGGCTTGGCGTTACCACCGTGTACGTCACGCACGACCAGGTTGAAGCCATGACAATGGGCGACCGCGTGGCTGTGCTCAAGGACGGGCTGCTGATGCAGGTCGACACTCCGCGCAACCTTTACGACAAGCCCCTGAACGTTTTTGTGGCCGGTTTCATCGGCTCTCCCGCCATGAACCTGCTGGAACTGCCCGTAGTCGACGGCGGCGTGAAGTTCGGCGGGATTGTTTACCCGGTGCCGCGGGACGTGCTGGAGGCTGCCGCGGGCAACACCGTCACCTTGGGCGTGCGCCCGGAGGATCTGGAAACGGCACCCGAAGGCGAAGGACTGCCGGTGGAGGTCGATGTCGTCGAGGAACTCGGCGCCGACGCGTATATCTACGGACACACCACCTTGGACGGCAAGGATCATGACATGGTGGCCCGAGTGGACGGCCGCCGCCCACCGTTGAAGGGGGACACCATCCACGTCCGCCCGCAGCAGGGTCACGTACACCTGTTTGACAGCTCGTCCGGTCTGCGGCTCGGAGACTAGCTGACCGTATTCCCTGGTCCCGGCTTCCCGGGGACCGGCTGAACTTGTGGTCCCGGATTCCCGGTGGTCGACCAAGGCGCCCCGCGCCGCGTGGCGACCAGGGAACCCGGGACCACAACGTTTAACCGAAGGTTAAGGAAGAATTGACCCATGACGGAATCAGCCGGTGCCAAGTGGACGGACGAGCCCACAGATTTCGAGCAGAGGGGGAAGCTGCCGCGTGCAGTGACCCCGCCGGCGGCCGTGATGGGCTCGCTGAACATCACCGCCGCCACCGCGGATCCGGAACTGCTGGATCTTCCCTGGCACATTGCCCTCGAAGACTGGCCCGAAGAAAGCCTGGCGGCGCTTCCGCGGGGGATTTCCCGGCACGTGGTCCGTTTTGCCCACCTCAGTGGGTCCATCATTGCCATCAAGGAAACCAGCGAGCACGTGGCCCGGCACGAGTACCACATGCTCCGCAAACTGCAGCGCCTGGACGTTCCCTGCGTCCAGCCCGTCGCCGTCATCAGCGGCCGGACCACAGCGCACGGTGCACCCCTGGATCCCGTGCTGGTCACCCGCCACCTGAAGTTCTCCCTGCCCTACCGCGCGCTGTTCTCCCAGATGCTGCGCCGGGACACCCTCACCCGCTTGATAGATGCTCAGGCGCTGCTGCTGGTCCGGCTGCACCTGATCGGCTTTTACTGGGGGGACGTCTCGCTGTCCAACACACTTTTCCGCCGCGATGCCGGAGCCTTTGCAGCCTATTTGGTGGACGCCGAGACCGGCGAACTGTACCCGGATCTCTCCACCGGCCAGCGCGAGTACGATCTGGAGATTGCCCGGGTGAACATCGCCGGCGAACTCATGGATCTCCTGGAGGGCGGGCTGATTGAGGAGAAGGTGGATCCCGTCGCCACCAGTGAACTCATCATGGACAGTTACCGCCGGCTGTGGGGCGAGCTGACGGAAAAGGAGTCATTCGAACTGGGTGAGCGCTGGCGCGTGGGCGCGCGCATCCGCCGGCTCAATGAATTGGGCTTCGACGTCGGCGAGTACGCCATCAAGACCACTCCGGACGGAGCCACCATCCAGCTGCAGCCCAAGGTGGTTGACGCCGGGCACCACCAGCGCCGGATGCTGCGGTTGACCGGGATTGATGCCCAGGAGAACCAGGCACGGCGGCTGCTCAACGACATGGATACCTACCGGGCCGACAGTTACCCGGGGCAGGACGAGGAAATCAGCGCGCACTCCTGGGTGAGCCACGTTTTCGAACCCATTGTCCGCTCCATTCCGCGGGAGCTTGGCGGGAAGCTTGAACCCGCCGAAGTGGTCCATGAGGTGCTGGAGCACCGCTGGTACATGTCCGAGCAGGAAGACCGCAACGTCCCGCTCGCGGAGGCCGTGCAGTCGTACCTCGATACTGTACTGCGGCACCGCCGCGACGAGGCCGCCATCATGCTGACGGCCGATACCGCCACCATGAAAATCCTTGAAGGCGGCTCGCTCGGTGAAGGATCAGGCTAGTTTCTGCCTGCACCGAACCGTCCGTTCGGGCACGCCGGTGCCGGGAGTGTTCAGTTCAGGGTCGCCTCTGCAGAGTAGCCAGCGCAGGGTCGTCAGTGCGGAGTCGTCAGTGCCGCCCGGCGTTGGCGCGGTTGAGCATATAGATGGCCAGAGTGCCGCCAGCCACGACGACGGCCGCTGCCAGGATCAGCAGAATCGTCCACAGGTTCGGACCACTTGATCCCGCGCGCACCGTATTTAAGTCCGCAGTGGACGTCGCCGTGTCCGGCAGGACAGACGCCGTCGGGCTGGACGACTGCGATGCCGATGTCGTCGCCGTATAAGTTGGCCACGCGCTCTCGCTAATCGGCGTTGGGACCGTTACTGGCTCTACACTTGCTTCAGCAGTGGCAGCTTCCGAAGTGGGTGGAGCCGCCGGGGCAACGGGCGCGATCGCGGGGGCAACAGGCCCTACGGGCGCTTCGGGCGCACCTTGTTTTTCGTTCCCTTGTGCCTTGGCCGCCGCCTGCTCTGCGGCCAGCTTGTCGGCAGCCGCCATTTCCGCTGCCAGCCTTTCCGCTTCCGCTCGCGCGTTCTCCAGGCCGCCCGCGGCAGACGTCTCCCCCGCCCCAGCGGAGGGCGGGACCTCCCCAAACTGGCCGCAAACAAGCTTCAAGGCATGCAGCGGACAAGACGGCCCAGACGTTTCACCATGGGCGCCGCTGGCCACGAGCAGCACGACGCTCAGCATCAGGAAGAGGACGGCCACGAGGGCCACGCTCTTGGCCGCCATGGCGCCCAGTAAAATCCGCAAATTCGTCTCTCCGAAATCGGTGAGGGCTCCGTCCAGAGCCAGAAAGGGTCCACAGGCATCATTCCCCTGCTTGGGGCTGATTGCAAGTTCCGGTCAGGCGGGCATTGCCTTGCCCGGATTGAAAATCCCCAGCGGGTCAAAGACGTTGCGTATTTTCCGCTGCAGCTGAAGCACCTCGGCATGCTGCTCCAGCGGCAGCCAGCGCAGTTTGTACTGCCCCACCCCGTGCTCGCCGGTGATGGTCCCACCCATGGCAAGTGCGACGTCGATTGATTCGTTCAGAGCGGCGGCAAGGGCGCCGGTGCTCTGCGGATCTGTCCCCGGCACCCAGAAGGTGGGATGCAGGTTCCCGTCGCCTGCATGAGCCACCACACGCAAACCCACCTCGTGGTGGGCCGCCATCCGTTCCAGCTCGAAGATGTAGTGCACCAGCTGGGACCGCGGCACGGCGACATCTTCTCCAACACTGCTTTCCACATCCCCCTCCATGCCTCGGCTGCTTCGGCGCAGGTCCATCAGCCGTAAGGCTTCCTCCGGCCCGGCGTTGCTCAACTCACCGCCGAGGTCCGACAGCGCGGCGGTGATCAGCTCGGCCTCCAGCTGGGCTGCCAGGCCGTCCGTCTGGATCAGCAGCAACGCATTCCCCCGGCTGACCAGATCCGAGCCCAGTCTGGTGTCCAGCTCAAGCAACGACGCACCGTCCAGGAGCTCCATAATGGACGGCTGGATCCGCGCCCGTCCTACCGCCAGGACACCGGCTGCGGCCGTTTGAAAATCCTGGAAAAACACCGCAAGAGTGCGGACCTCCAGCGGCAGGTACTTCAGTCTGACTGTCGCGGCGACCAGGACTCCTAGAGTTCCTTCGGAACCGACGAACAGCCCCGTCAGATCGTAACCGGCGACACCCTTGAACGTCCGGTGCCCCGTACTGATCAGCGACCCATCGGCCAGCACCACATCCAATGCCAGCACGGAGTCCCGCGTCACGCCATATTTGGCGCAACGCAGACCGCCTGCGTTCGTGGCGATATTGCCGCCGACGGTGGATAGCCGGTAGCTCGCGGGATCCGGCGCGAACATCAGCCCATAGTCGGCCGCGGCGGCATTCAGATCCGCATTAATGACACCCGGCTCCACGACGGCCACCTCGTCGGCGGCATTCAGCTCCAGGATCCGGTTCATCCGCTCCAGGCTCAACACGACGCAGCCGTCGCTGGCATGTGCGCCGCCGGAAACACCGGTTCCCGCGCCGCGGCATACGACGGCGACGCCGTATGCCGACGCGAGCTTGACCACGGCCTGAACATCCGTCACCGATTCGGCCCAGATCACCGCTGCCGGTTCCTGGTAGCTGGTCACCGGCCCCTGATCCGTGGCATAGGCCCGCAGGACCGCGGCGCCGGTTGAAAGGCAGTTAGCTGCAAGCACGCCCCCCAGCTCCGTCAGGAACTGCGGCAGCTTGGTGAGGATATCCGGCATGAATCGACTCTAACCCGGCAGCGGCGCCGGCACGTGATCCGAATGAAGTCGGTCGGTGCCGCGGTGGCGGGCGTTGGGGTGTTGGGGGGTGTTAAATGGTTTGAGCCCCGCACGGTGTGCGGGGCTCAAACCATTTTGTTTTCTAAATGGTGTCCGGCGGTGTCCTACTCTCCCACACCCTCTCGAGTGCAGTACCATCGGCGCTGTGGGTCTTAGCTTCCGGGTTCGGAATGGGACCGGGCGTTTCCCCCACGCTATGACCGCCGTAACTCTTTGTCCGCACCGGCACCACCGGGTTTTTGGGTGGGTGCTGGGGGAAATTTGTGGGTTACAACTTCACTGTATGTAGTTATTCAACTGTATGTAGTTATTCAACTGTGTGTAGTTATCCATGTGGTGTTGGGCATGGGGTGGTTGAGGGTGCAACCAGGACAACCCGTTCCCCTGTCGTGTGACAGGGGGTGGGGGTTGTTGGTTGGGAACCACATAGTGGACGCAAGCAGCAGATCTTTTTCCCTGACCGTGGTGGTGCAGCGTTTGAAGTCGCTTCACCGGTCAGGGGTGTGGTGTAAGTCATCGGCCTATTAGTACCGGTCAGCTTCACGGGTCTTTAGTCCCCGCTTCCACGTCCGGCCTATCAACCCAGTGGTCTGGCTGGGGGCCTCTCACACACAAAGGTGCATGGAAATCTCATCTCGAAGCGGGCTTCCCGCTTAGATGCTTTCAGCGGTTATCCCATCCGAACGTAGCTAATCAGCGATGCACTTGGCAGTACAACTGACACACCAGAGGTTCGTCCGTCCCGGTCCTCTCGTACTAAGGACAGCCCTTCTCAAATTTCCTGCGCGCGCAGCGGATAGGGACCGAACTGTCTCACGACGTTCTAAACCCAGCTCGCGTACCGCTTTAATGGGCGAACAGCCCAACCCTTGGGACCTACTCCAGCCCCAGGATGCGACGAGCCGACATCGAGGTGCCAAACCATGCCGTCGATATGGACTCTTGGGCAAGATCAGCCTGTTATCCCCGAGGTACCTTTTATCCGTTGAGCGACGGCCATTCCACAATGTGCCGCCGGATCACTAGTCCCGACTTTCGTCCCTGCTCGAGATGTCTCTCTCACAGTCAAGCTCCCTTGTGCACTTACACTCGACACCTGATTGCCAACCAGGCTGAGGGAACCTTTGGGCGCCTCCGTTACTCTTTAGGAGGCAACCGCCCCAGTTAAACTACCCATCAGGCACTGTCCCTGACCCGGATTACGGGCCGAAGTTAGATGTCCAAAGTGACCAGAGTGGTATTTCAACGATGACTCCACCGTAACTGGCGTCACGGCTTCACAGTCTCCCACCTATCCTACACAAGCCACTCCGAACACCAATACCAAACTATAGTAAAGGTCTCGGGGTCTTTCCGTCCTGCTGCGCGTAACGAGCATCTTTACTCGTACTGCAATTTCGCCGAGTTTATGGTTGAGACAGCGGGGAAGTCGTTACTCCATTCGTGCAGGTCGGAACTTACCCGACAAGGAATTTCGCTACCTTAGGATGGTTATAGTTACCACCGCCGTTTACTGGGGCTTAAATTCTCAGCTTCGCCCGCAAGGGCTAACCGGTCCTCTTAACCTTCCAGCACCGGGCAGGAGTCAGTCCGTATACATCGTCTTGCGACTTCGCACGGACCTGTGTTTTTAGTAAACAGTCGCTTCCCCCTGGTCTCTGCGGCCCCGATCCCCTCCGACCAGCACGTGGTCATCAAGGTTGGGGCCCCCCTTCTCCCGAAGTTACGGGGGCATTTTGCCGAGTTCCTTAACCATAATTCTCTCGATCGCCTTAGTATTCTCTACCTGATCACCTGTGTCGGTTTGGGGTACGGGCGGTTAAAACCTCGCGTCGATGCTTTTCTCGGCAGCATAGGATCACCAAATTCCCCCTCACGGGGGTCCCGTCAGATCTCAGACCCGGTATCAAAACCAGGGCCACGGATTTACCTATGACCCGCCCTACATCCTTAGACCGGGACAACCATCGCCCGGCTTGGCTACCTTCCTGCGTCACACCTGTTAATACGCTTACCTCCCGGGATCAGGTCCCGCGGTCCGCAAAAAACCGGACCCGCCACAAGGGCGGACGGTCATGCATCCGGCGGTTAGTATCACCCGATCAGCATTGGCGGTTTTTCACCGGTACGGGAATATCAACCCGTTGTCCATCGACTACGCCTGTCGGCCTCGCCTTAGGTCCCGACTTACCCAGGGCAGATTAGCTTGACCCTGGAACCCTTGATCATCCGGCGGACGGGTTTCTCACCCGTCATTCGCTACTCATGCCTGCATTCTCACTCGTGTAGGCTCCACCACTGGTTTACACCGCGGCTTCACCGCCCACACGACGCTCCCCTACCACTCCGGACGACTGAACCACGAAGGCTTGTCTACTATCCGAAATCCACAACTTCGGCGGTGTACTTGAGCCCCGCTACATTGTCGGCGCGGAATCACTTGACCAGTGAGCTATTACGCACTCTTTTAAGGATGGCTGCTTCTAAGCCAACCTCCTGGTTGTCTTCGCAATCCCACATCCTTTCCCACTTAGCACACGCTTAGGGGCCTTAGTTGGTGGTCTGGGCTGTTTCCCTCTCGACCATGAAGCTTATCCCCCACGGTCTCACTGCTGCGCTCTGACTTACCGGCATTCGGAGTTTGGCTGACGTCAGTAACCTTGTAGGGCCCATTAGCCATCCAGTCGCTCTACCTCCGGCAAGAAACACGCAACGCTGCACCTAAATGCATTTCGGGGAGAACCAGCTATCACGAAGTTTGATTGGCCTTTCACCCCTACCCACAGCTCATCCCCTCCATTTTCAACTGAAGTGGGTTCGGTCCTCCACGACGTCTTACAGTCGCTTCAACCTGGCCATGGGTAGATCACTTCGCTTCGGGTCTAGATCACGCCACTACACTCGCCCTATTCAGACTCGCTTTCGCTACGGCTTCCCCACACGGGTTAACCTCGCGACGTAACACTAACTCGCAGGCTCATTCTTCAAAAGGCACGCCGTCACAAGAATCAGACTCGCTCCGACGGTTTGTAGGCACACGGTTTCAGGTACTGTTTCACTCCCCTCCCGGGGTACTTTTCACCTTTCCCTCACGGTACTTGTCCGCTATCGGTCATTAGGTAGTATTTAGGCTTATCAGGTGGTCCTGACAGATTCGCACGGGATTTCTCGGGCCCCGTACTACTTGGGATACTCTCCAGGCGGTGTCAGAAACATTTCGGTTACGGGGCTCACACCCTCTACGGCCGGCCTTTCAAGACCGTTCACCTATGCCTACACTCTCACCTCCCCAGCCCGGCAGAGCTGGAACGGAAAGTCCCACAACCCCGGCCATGCAACGCCCGCCGGCTATCACACATGACACGGTTTAGCCTGATCCGCGTTCGCTCGCCACTACTGACGGAATCACTGTTGTTTTCTCTTCCTGTGGGTACTGAGATGTTTCACTTCCCCACGTTCCCCCCACACAGCCTATGTGTTCAGCTGCAGGTCACCACGTCACCCCAAAGAGCGCGTGGCGGGGTTTCCCCATTCGGACATCCTCGGATCAGGGTTCGGTTATCAACTCCCCGAGGCTTATCGCAGATTCCTACGTCCTTCTTCGGCTCCTAATGCCAAGGCATTCACCGTGCGCCCTTAAAAACTTGACCACAAAAGATCACAAAACAAAACACATCGAGAGAACCATGAAACCACCACACCACCCCACACCCCGAAAGGCACGAAACGATGCAACAGATCCAGGTTCAAACATTCTCAAAGAAATTGCTTCTTAAGATGCTCGCGTCCACTATGTAGTTCTCAAACAACAACCCCATCACACACCAGCCACCACACCAACGCGCGGAAACCAGCCATGCCCGGGAACACCAGAAACACCAAACCCCCGCAACCCCCTCCACCCACACCAGCAGGCAAAAAAGACCACGGAACCCTGTTGCCTCAGGACCCAACAGTGTGCCAAACGAAACCCACGGAACCACCAACCGCAAAACCATCCTTTCCACACCCGCCGCCACGCCCCCCAAAGGAGAACACAACACACGGGCCGTACTCAAACACCGGCCGGCACCCCACAGGCACCTGTCCTGTCAATATTCCACCCATGAGCACCCACCGCGGAACCTGCGTCCGCGCAACGGGCCTCCTGCAGACCCCCACCACCAACCACCAGGGCCGGGGCAAACGAATCTGAGGCGCTCCTTAGAAAGGAGGTGATCCAGCCGCACCTTCCGGTACGGCTACCTTGTTACGACTTAGTCCCAATCGCCGGTCCCACCTTCGACGGCTCCCCCCCAAAAGGGTTAGGCCACCGGCTTCGGGTGTTACCAACTTTCGTGACTTGACGGGCGGTGTGTACAAGGCCCGGGAACGTATTCACCGCAGCGTTGCTGATCTGCGATTACTAGCGACTCCGACTTCATGGGGTCGAGTTGCAGACCCCAATCCGAACTGAGACCGGCTTTTTGGGATTAGCTCCACCTCACAGTATCGCAACCCTTTGTACCGGCCATTGTAGCATGCGTGAAGCCCAAGACATAAGGGGCATGATGATTTGACGTCGTCCCCACCTTCCTCCGAGTTGACCCCGGCAGTCTCCCATGAGTCCCCGGCATAACCCGCTGGCAACATGGAACGAGGGTTGCGCTCGTTGCGGGACTTAACCCAACATCTCACGACACGAGCTGACGACAACCATGCACCACCTGTAAACCGACCGCAAGCGGGGCGACCATCTCTGGCCGTTTCCGGTTCATGTCAAGCCTTGGTAAGGTTCTTCGCGTTGCATCGAATTAATCCGCATGCTCCGCCGCTTGTGCGGGCCCCCGTCAATTCCTTTGAGTTTTAGCCTTGCGGCCGTACTCCCCAGGCGGGGCACTTAATGCGTTAGCTACGGCGCGGAAAACGTGGAATGTCCCCCACACCTAGTGCCCAACGTTTACGGCATGGACTACCAGGGTATCTAATCCTGTTCGCTCCCCATGCTTTCGCTCCTCAGCGTCAGTTACAGCCCAGAGACCTGCCTTCGCCATCGGTGTTCCTCCTGATATCTGCGCATTTCACCGCTACACCAGGAATTCCAGTCTCCCCTACTGCACTCTAGTCTGCCCGTACCCACCGCAGATCCGGAGTTGAGCCCCGGACTTTCACGGCAGACGCGACAAACCGCCTACGAGCTCTTTACGCCCAATAATTCCGGATAACGCTTGCGCCCTACGTATTACCGCGGCTGCTGGCACGTAGTTAGCCGGCGCTTCTTCTGCAGGTACCGTCACTTACGCTTCTTCCCTACTGAAAGAGGTTTACAACCCGAAGGCATTCATCCCTCACGCGGCGTCGCTGCATCAGGCTTGCGCCCATTGTGCAATATTCCCCACTGCTGCCTCCCGTAGGAGTCTGGGCCGTGTCTCAGTCCCAGTGTGGCCGGTCACCCTCTCAGGCCGGCTACCCGTCGTCGCCTTGGTAAGCCATTACCTCACCAACAAGCTGATAGGCCGCGAGTCCATCCAAAACCAATAAATCTTTCCACCACCCACCATGCGGTGAAGAAGTGAATATCCGGTATTAGACCCCGTTTCCAAGGCTTATCCCAGAGTTAAGGGCAGGTTACTCACGTGTTACTCACCCGTTCGCCACTAATCCCCCCAGCAAGCTGGAGATCATCGTTCGACTTGCATGTGTTAAGCACGCCGCCAGCGTTCATCCTGAGCCAGGATCAAACTCTCCGTTGATGTAAAAACAGACACCACCACAACACCCGGAAAAAGGATGACATGACAGCACTAAATTCGAAACCAGCCAAAAAAGCCACCCACCACCACAAACACGGCAGCAGGCAACAGTCTCAACCAATAAATAAATACCGGTATCAACAAAACTTGGCACACTATTGAGTTCTCAAACAACAGACGCACCCGGACCCGCCAGCCAATTCACATCAACCGCGCCGCACCGGAGCAACTTTTCAAACTTACCCGCATCCGGAACCAGTGTCAACTCGGCGGTTCACTGCGTGTGGAAGATCGCCGTCTTTGAGACCGCGAACAAGCAATAAAGCCCAATCCATACAGGTGACCACCGACTGCAACCTTCACCCAGCGGGGTTACCAACACTAGCACCGTGGAGGCCGGAAGACAAAGCCAAGGAACACTACGAGCCCCCGGCCGCCCCGGCGCAGCCCGCAACGCAGGTCCCTGCGCTGGGCCGGACGCCGTGCCCGTCACCAGCCCCGGCGGCCGGCCCAGCGCCCGGCCCAGCGCAGGATCGGCTTACTGCTGATCCTGCGTCAAATACAGCACCCCAAGCGGAGGCAGGGTCACAATCGCGGAGGCCGGTTGGCCGTCAAATCCTTCATCCACGGCGAGCACGGTTCCGCCGTTGCCGACACCGGACCCGCCGAATTCCTCATCGTCGGTATTGAGTACCTCGATCCATGTGCCGGCCGCCGGCATCCCGACCTGGAATTTCTCGTGCGGCGTGCCGGCGAAGTTCACCAGGCAAACCAGCGGGTGCCCCTCACGGTCCCAGCGAATGAACGAGAGAACATTGCGCTGGGCGTCGTTGCCGTTGATCCATTCGAATCCCTCGGCCTCGTTATCCCGGGCGTACAGAGCCGGCGTCGTGCGGTACTGCTCGTTGAGCCTGCGGACCAGCAGCTGCAGGCCGTGGTGCGCAGGCGTCTCCGCCAGCCACCAATCAAGGCCGTACTGCTCGCTCCATTCGGTTTCCTGACCGAATTCGGTGCCCATGAAGATCAGCTGCTTACCGGGGTGTGCCCACTGGTACGCCAGATAGGCGCGCAGATTCGCCAGCTGTTGCCATCTGTCCCCCGGCATCTTTCTGAGCATCGACGCCTTGCCGTGGACAACCTCATCGTGGCTGATCGGCAGCAGGAAGTTTTCCGTGAAGGCATAGACCAGGGAGAACGTCGCCTCGTTGTGGTGCCAGCCGCGGTTGATTGGATCCTCCGCGATATAGGCCAGCGAGTCGTGCATCCAGCCCATATTCCATTTCAAGCCGAAACCAAGACCCCCTCCGCTCGTGGGCGCAGTGACGCCCGGGAACGCGGTGGATTCCTCCGCAATCATTACTATGCCGGGGTAGCGCTTATACGCTGTCGCGTTGACCTCCTGGAGGAGCGATATCGCTTCGAGGTTCTCCCGGCCACCAAATTTATTGGGGCTCCATTCCCCCGCTTCACGCGAGTAATCGAGGTAGAGCATGGATGCGACCGCATCCACCCGCAACCCGTCAATGTGGAATTCCTCGAACCAATACAGGGCGTTGGCCACCAAAAAATTCCGGACCTCACTGCGGCCGAAATCGAAAATCAGCGTGCCCCAGTCAGGATGTTCTCCAAGCTGCGGATTGGAGTGCTCGTAGAGCGGTTCCCCGTCGAACCGGGCCAGCGCCCAGGCGTCCTTCGGGAAATGAGCCGGAACCCAGTCCATGATGACGCCGATCCCGGCCTGATGCAGTGAGTCCACCAGGAATCGGAACTCATCCGGGTGCCCGAACCTAGAGGTCGGTGCATAGTAGGACGTGACCTGATAGCCCCAGGATCCCCCGAACGGATGCTCCGCGACGGGCATCAGTTCCACATGGCTGAATCCCATCCAGCGCACATACTCGACCAGTTCAGTGGCCAGCTCACGGTACCCCAGGCCCAGCCGCCATGAACCGAGGTGGACCTCATAGACGCTCATCGGCAGATTGTGCGCATCCCGGTCGGCACGGGCGGCCATCCAGTCATCATCCTTGAACTGGTAGCCGGATTCGACCACCCGCGAAGCGGTCAGCGGCGGCACCTCGGTGCCGAACGCCATCGGATCCGCCTTTTCGCTCCAGTCCCCGTGCCTGCCCAGGATCTCGAACTTGTAGCACGCCCCTGCTATAACGTCCGGGATGAAGAGTTCCCAGATGCCGGAGGAACCAAGACTGCGCATGGCGTGCTGCCGGCCGTCCCAGTTGTTGAAGTCGCCCTTGACCCGGACGGCCTGGGCGTTCGGGGCCCAGACGGCGAAGCTGACGCCGCCGACGTCGCCCAGGTCCGAGTGGTAACGCTGGACGTGGGCGCCCAATGCGGTCCACAGTGTCTCGTGGCGCCCTTCCCCGATCAGGTGCAGGTCCATCTCGCCCACGGTCGGCAGATAGCGGTATGGATCGTCGACGGTGGTGGTCTTCCCACCGTAGTAGCCGACCTCCAGCCGGTAATCCGGGACATGCCCGGGTTCCTCCGGATCCAGCACCGCGGTCCAGATGCCCCCGTACTCATGTGTCATCGGGAATCTGCCCGTCGCGGTGACGACGACGGCGGACTCGGCCAGGTGCCGCAGCGTTCGGATGGTGACGAGGCCGTTGGCGTCGAGGTGGGCGCCGAGGACGGAGTGCGGGGCGTAGAAGGTGCCGTCGGAGAGCCGCGCCAGCACGTTCGTGTCCACGGCCATGGGGGCTCGGCCTGACGCGGCCCCACCCGCATCCGGCGCCGGCGGGACGGCCGGGGGGATGCCCGCCGGATCTGCCTGATCGTTTCGATTCGGAATTCCATTGCCCATTGCGTTCCCGCTTCCCATTGAATCCAATGTCTCGCGCACGGCGCGGACCGGTACTTGCGTCCAGGACGGTCTGTTCCGGTGCTCGTAAACAACTTCGTACAGGGCTTTATCCAGCCACAGGGCCCGGAAGAGTGCCGAGTCCGTCTCGACGGCGCCCTGATTGACGCTCTGGTAACCGGCGACAAAGGCTGTGGAGACGGCCCGGGCCCACTGTCCCAGCCGACTGGCGCGGGCATCGGTTGCCGGGTCCGCCACGGTTGCCGGGTCCTCCCCGGTTGCGCCGGCCCCCTGGTCCGCGGCGGTTGCGGCGGCCCCCTGGTCCGCGGCGGTTGCGGCGGCATAGTCAAAGGAACGCAGCATGCCGACGACGTCGCGCAGCGGCAGGTCCGGTCGGTTGCGCTCCGCCACCGGGCGCAGCGGTTCGCCCTCAAAGTCCAGAATCAGCCAGCGTTCCCCGCCGCTGTCGGCGGCATGGAGCAGCTGGCCCAGATGCAGGTCTCCGTGGATGCGCTGCAGGGCCGGCAGATGGCGCACCTCGCGCAGCCGCGAAATCACGGCGTCGAGCTGATCCTCGTAAGGTCCCACCAAGTCCCCGGCATGCGACCATGCCCAGCGGATCCGGGTGACAATTCCTTCGATGAATTCTTCGCGCTCGCCTGCCGCCAGCTGCTGTCCGCCCATGCTGTCCAGCAGGGTGCGGTGCACGTTCGCGGTTGCCGCGCCGATGGCATGTGCCTGCGCGGCGAAGCCCTCATCCGCGCGTGCGGCCGCCAGTGCCAAGCCCCAGACGTCCTGGCTGCCGCGGATAAACTCGTGCATGACGGCAAGATTCCCCTCCGCTGGGCCGTCCTCTCCAGCCCAGGTGCCGGTGGCCCAGCCGTGCAGCGCCGGAACGTCGACGCAACCGGCCGCCGTGAGCGCAGCACCGACCTCCACATCCGGGTTCACGCCGGCGCCCAGCACGCGGAAAAACTTGATGATGACGGGCTTGTCACCGTTCTGCACCACAACGGAGGTGTTCGATTGCTCGCCGCTGAGCACTCGGGCCCTGCAGGCAGCGCCCCCATCACGGGAGCCAGCGTCGCGGGAGTCCCGGAACGTGGGGCTGCTGAAGGCCGTCGCCGTTCCCTCGGTGACAGCGGAATGTCCACTCAGCAAGTCCAGCCACGCCGAGATGAAATCCGGGTCGTGCGGGGCGTCATAGATCCAGCGGTGCCCCAGTTGCGGATCGTCGGTTTCCGCCACCAGCGCCGTTTCGGCGCCGGCCAGCGGCGCTGCCCGGAAGCTTAGCGGAACCTGCAGCACCTGAACCCGGGTGCCGTCGTCGACCGCTATGTAGTGCACCTCGAGACCTACGGCTTCGGTGTCAAGATGAGGGTCTCCCAGTCGGAATCCCCCGGCGGAGCGCAGCCTAACGCTGCTGCCCTTGGCCGGATACCAGCGCTGTCCGGGCAGCCAGCCGGCCAGGATATCCGGGACCGCCGCCGTCAGTCCGGCCATCAGAGATCCCTGCCCGGCATCGGAATGATGGGCATCGCCTGGGTCTGCGGCGACATCGGGTTGGAGGACGCGGACCGCAACCTGAGCCAGAAGAAGTCAAAGCTGCCCAGCGTCAGGGTCAGCAGGCCGTCTTCGCCGACGGGAGGGAAGACGGTTCCGCCAAACACATCCCGCAAACCGCGGCCGGCCAGCGCCGGCATCCGAAGCTGGGTCGCGGTCGGGTGCTGGGAGAGGTTGAACACGCAGAGCAGCGTTTCCGCCCGCTCGCCCTCCGGGTTGCCCTCGGGGATGTCCCGCAGGAACGCGAGCACCGATTCGGAGGTGGCTTCAACATTCTGGTAGCCGCCCAGTCCAAAGGCCGCGTGGGCGCGGCGGACGGCCAGGATCTGCCGGCTCCAGTGCAGCAGCGAGCTGGCATGGGACGTCTGTGCCTCCACGTTGACGTGGTTGTGGTGATACACCAGCGACTGGATCACCGGCAGGTACAGCTTCCCCGGGTCCGCATTGGAGAACCCGGCGTTCCGGTCCGGGGTCCATTGCATGGGTGTGCGCACGGCATCGCGGTCGGTCAGCCAGATATTGTCCCCCATGCCGATCTCGTCGCCGTAATACAGGAATGGGCTGCCGGGCAGGGACAGCAACAGCGCATTGATCATCTCGATCTCTGCCCGGGAATTGTCCAGCAGCGGTGCCAGCCGGCGGCGGATGCCGATGTTAGCGCGCATCCGCGAATCCGGTGCGTACCAGCCCAGCATGGCCTCGCGTTCCTCGGCGGTCACCATTTCCAGCGTCAGCTCGTCATGGTTGCGCAGGAAGGTGCCCCACTGGGCGCCGGCGGGAATGGCAGGGGTATCGATCATGGTCTGGATGATCGGCGCGGCCTTCTGGTCCCGTAGCGCGTAGTACAGCCGGGGCATGATCGGAAAGTGGAAGGCCATGTGGCATTCCGGCGCTTCCGTCGTGCCGAAGTACTCCACCACTTCATCCGGCGGCTGGTTGGCCTCCGCAATGATGACGCGGCCAGGGTAGTTTTCATCCACCATGGCCCGGAGCTGGCGCAGGAATTCGTGGGTGGGCTCAAGGTTTTCGCAGTTGGTCCCCTCCTCGGCGAAGAGGTACGGGATCGCGTCCGCCCGGAAGCCGTCGATGCCCTGGTCCAGCCAGAACCTCACCACGTCGAAAATGGCCTCAATAACCTTGGGGTTCTCGAAGTTCAGATCCGGCTGATGGCTGAAGAACCGGTGCCAGAAGAACTGCCGGCGGACCGGGTCAAACGTCCAGTTGGATTCCTCGGTGTCCACGAAGATGATGCGCGCGTCCTGATACTTCTCGTCGGTATCACTCCACATGTAGAAGTCCCCATGGGGGCCTTCCGGGTCTTCGCGGGAGGACTGGAACCAATGGTGCTGGTCCGAGGTGTGGTTCACCGGCAGATCGATGATCACCCGGACGCCGCGCGCGTGCGCCTCGGCGACCAGCCGTTTGAAGTCGCCGATCGTGCCGAACTCGTCCAGCACCGAGTAGTAATCGCGGATGTCGTAGCCGCCGTCGCGCAGGGGCGAGTCAAAGAACGGCGGCAGCCAAAGGCAGTCGATGCCGAGCCACTGCAGATAGTCCAGTCGCTCGATCAGCCCGGAAAAATCGCCGGAGCCGTCCCCGTTGGCATCGGCGAAACCACGCACCAGCACCTCGTAGAAGACGGCTTTCCGGTACCAGTACGGATCGTGTTTGAGACCGGGGGCGTTCAAATTGAACTGGTTGGAGATGTTGGGCGCTGCAAAGGTCATCGTTGCCGCCTTACATGCAGAATATGGGCAGGTTCTCGGTGGGCGTCAAGGCGGAAATAATTTTCACTGCCCCAGTTCCAGGTCTCGCCGCTGATCAGTTCATCCACGACAAAAGTCCCGTCCGGGTTGAAGATGTCCAGTTCCAGAGCCGCCAGGTCGAGGTAGACGGCGCCTTCCCGCGCGCTGTGCGGATCGAGGTTGGCAACGACGATAATCGTATCCTTCACGGTGCTGCCATCCGGCCTGTGGATGGTCTTGTGTTTGCTGAACGCCACTGTCGCGACGTCCGACGTCGACTGAACGGTGAGGTTCTGCAGGTCCAGCAGCGCGGGGTGGTCCCGGCGGATCCGGTTCAGCCGGGTGATGAACGGTGCCAGTGACCGGCCCGCGGACTCCGCCGCGGCAAAATCACGCTGTTTGTATTCAAACTTTTCATTGTCGATGTACTCCTCGGCGCCGGGCCGGGCAACGTGTTCGAACAATTCATAGCCTGCGTACATCCCCCATAGCGGGCTGCCCATGGCGGCGAGCACCGCTCGGATTTTGAAGGCCGCGGGGCCGCCGTACTGCAGATATTCGGTCAGAATGTCCGGCGTGTTGACGAAGAAATTCGGCCGGAAAAACGCCGCGGTCTGATGGCTGATCTGCTGCAGATACTCCTCCACCTCCAACCGCGTGTTCCGCCAGGTGAAGTAGCTGTAGGACTGCTGGAACCCGGCCCGGCCCAGTGCGTGCATCATCGCGGGCCGCGTAAATGCCTCCGCCAGGAACACCACTTCCGGGTGCCGGGAATTGACGGCGGCGATCAGCCACTCCCAAAACCACACCGGCTTGGTGTGCGGATTATCGACGCGGAAAATCTTTACCCCGTGACCGATCCAGAGTTCCACGATCCGCAGAATCTCCCTGGACAGACCCTCAGGATCGTTATCGAAATTCAGCGGATAGATATCCTGGTACTTTTTCGGCGGGTTTTCGGCGAAGGCGATGGATCCGTCGATGCGGGTGGTGAACCATTCCGGATGGTCCGAGGCCCAGGGATGGTCCGGCGCACACTGCAGGGCAAGGTCAAGGGCGACTTCCAGGCCGAGCTGCGCGGCGCGGCCGACAAATGCATCGAAGTCCGCGAAGCCGCCCAGATCCGGATGGATCGCATCGTGGCCGCCCTCGTCGGAGCCGATCGCCCACGGCGATCCGGGATCCGCCGGTCCGGCGACCAGGGTGTTGTTCCGGCCCTTGCGGTTGATCTTGCCGATCGGGTGGATCGGCGGCAGGTAGATGACGTCGAAGCCCATCCCCGCCACCGCCTCCAGCCGTGCGGCGGCGGTCCGGAAGGTGCCACTGGTCCACTCCCCCGAGGCCGGGTCGCGCACGGCACCTTCGGAACGCGGGAAAAATTCGTACCAGGATCCACGGCCGGCCGCGTCACGTTCCACCTGGATCGGGTACGCGGCGCTGCTGGTCACCAGATCCCGGATCGGCAGACGTTCGACGGCGGCCAGCACGGCGGCGTGAACGCCGGCACCCAGCCGGGCCGGCACGCTCAACGTGGCGTCGGCGAGCTGGCCTGCGGCGGCGCGGAACGTTTTCGCGTCGGCAGCCGGCCGGCCGTCGTCGACCGCGGCTTTGGTCAGCAGTGCTGCTCCCTCTGCGAGCATCAGATTGACGTCCACATCCGCGGCGATCTTTACCTCGGCGTTGTGCCGCCAGGTGCCGTAAAGGTCGGACCAGGCCTCGATCAGAAAGGACCAACGTCCGGTGTCCGCAGGTGTAAGCCGGCCGGTCCAGCCGTCCGATCCCTTTCCGACCGGGGCGAGCCGAGTGCGCTGGCTTTCGCTGCCGTCCGGGTCCAGCAGGACGGCGCTGACGCCCAGCAGGTCGTGCCCCTCACGGAAAACGGTGGCCCCGATCTCCAGATCCGCGCCGGGGACGGCCTTCGCGGGGAACAAGCCGCCGTCGATGACCGGGGAAATTTCGGTAATCGGGAATCTGCCAAACCGCAGCCCCTCCCGGATGCCCGTCGGGGCCGGCCCGGCGGCGGGAGAGCCCGCGCCCCTGCTGCTGCCTGATTCGTCTTCTGCGGACAACGCCTTGGAAGTAGTCACAGGATAGACGTTAGCGAGAAAGGCACCGGATTGCTAAGATCGGCCGTTTTCGACTCCATGTTTCCGGTATCCGCGACCATGTTAAGCCGGGTTTCATCCGGTGGATTCCGGCGGCTAACGGATGCCGCGGCTTGTGCGCTAAGGTGTCGAAAATGAAGGCAATCCGTAGATTCACCGTCCGTACCGTGCTGCCGGAACCGATCTCCCCGCTGGCCGCACTGGCCACCAATCTGAGATGGTCCTGGCATTCGCCCACCCGTGAACTATTTGCCACCATGAATCCGAGAATCTGGGAAGAGAGCAAACACGATCCCGCGACCTTCCTGGGCTCCGTGGGCCGCGAGGAACTGCAGCAGCTCGCGGCGGACCCCGCCGTCGTCGCCCGAGTGCAACGCGCCAACGATGACCTCAAGCGTTACCTGACCAAGCCGCGCTGGTATCAGGGGCTCGGCGAATCCGCCCCAACCTGCATCGCCTACTTTTCGCCCGAGTTCGGCATTGCCGAGGCCCTTCCGCAGTATTCCGGCGGACTGGGCATTCTGGCCGGGGACCACCTCAAAGCCGCGTCGGACCTCGGTGTGCCGCTGATCGGCGTCGGGCTGCTGTACCAGGCCGGCTATTTCAAGCAGTCGCTGTCCCGTGACGGGTGGCAGCAGGAAACCTACCCGGTGCTGGACCCGGACAATCTGCCGCTGACGCTGCTGCGCGAACCGGACGGCACGCCGGCGCATGTGGTGTTGCCGCTGCCCGAAGGGCGCCAGCTGCTCGCCTATATCTGGCGCGCCGATGTGGGCCGCGTGCCGCTGCTGCTGCTCGATTCCAACGTGCCGGGGAACGACGACGCCGCACGCACCATCACCGACCGGCTGTACGGCGGCGGCGGAGACCACCGGCTGCAGCAGGAACTCCTGCTGGGCATGGGCGGAGTCAAGGCGCTGCGCATCTATGCCCGCCTGACCGGCGGGCCGACTCCGGAGGTTTTCCACACCAACGAAGGCCATGCCGGTTTCCTGGGCATTGAGCGGATCCGCGAGCTGATGGACCCGGCAGTGACGGCGGCGCCGTTGAGCTGGGAAGAGGCCCTCACCGCGGGCCGGGCGTCCACCGTCTTCACCACGCACACTCCCGTCCCGGCGGGAATCGACCGCTTCCCGGCCAGCCAGATCCGGCACTTCTTCGACGCCGGCCTGGCGCCGAATGTGCCGCTGGACAAGGTCCTGGCGCTCGGCGCGGAGACCTACGACGACGGCGACGGCACGTTGTTCAACATGGCCGTCATGGGTCTGCGGCTGGCCCAGCGGGCCAACGGGGTGGCAAAGCTGCACGGCGTGGTTTCGCGCGAAATGTTCGCCGGGCTGTGGCCGGGTTTCGATCACAGTGAGGTTCCCATCACCTCGGTGACCAATGGTGTGCACGTACCCACCTGGGTGGACCCGAAGCTCAGCGCCCTGGCCGCGGAACGCTTTGGCGCCCAGGTTCTGGACGGGCCCGACTGGGCCAAGGTGTACGACGTCTCAGACGCGGATGTGTGGTCCATGCGGCGCACGCTGCGCGGTGCATTGGTGCAGGACGTGCGCCGCCGGCTGCGTTCCTCCTGGAAGAAACGCGGGGCAGCGGACGCGGAACTGGCCTGGACGAACAGCGTGCTGGATCCGGATGTGCTGACGATCGGTTTCGCCCGGCGCGTGCCGACCTACAAGCGGCTGACGCTGATGCTTCGCGATCCCGCCCGGCTGAGGGCCCTGCTGCTCAATGTGGACCACCCCATTCAGCTGGTCATCGCCGGGAAGTCCCACCCGGCGGACGACGCGGGTAAAAAAATGATTCAGGATCTGGTCACTTTCACCGATGATCCCACGGTCAGGCACCGGATCGTCTTCCTGCCCAACTATGACATCGCCATGGCCCGCACCCTGTTCCCGGGGTGCGACGTCTGGCTGAACAATCCGCTGCGTCCGCTGGAAGCCTGCGGAACCTCGGGTATGAAGGCTGCCATCAACGGGTCGCTGAACCTTTCCGTCATGGACGGCTGGTGGGACGAACTGTACGACGGCGAAAACGGTTGGGCGATCCCGACCGCCAACAACGGTGCCTCCTTTGAGGAACGGGACGACATTGAAGCGGCGGCTCTGTATGAACTGCTGGAGAATCAGGTGGCGCCACGGTTCTATGGCTCGATCGTCTCCAGCGGGGCCGGAGCCGCCGGGCCCTCCAAGGCGGCCCGGGAGACGCTTCCGACACACTGGATTTCGATGATCAAGCACACGCTCTCGAAGCTCGGGCCGGCGGTCTCGGCCGAGCGAATGGTGCAGGATTACGTGACCCGGCTGTATGAACCCGCGGCCCTCTCCGGCCGGGCCGCACGCGCCGATGGGTATGTCCAAGCCAAGGAACTGGCCGCCTGGACGGGCCGGGTCCGGGCCGCCTGGCCGCGGCTGGTCGTCGAGCATGTCGACTCCCTCGGCGTAACGGACGAGCCACAGATCGGCGACACCATTACGGTGCAGGCCTACGTGGCACTGGATTCGCTCACACCCCGGGATGTCAGTGTGGAAACGGCCTACGGCCGTGCGTTGGACAGTGACGAGCTCAGCGAAACGACGATGGCTGTGCTGGACAGGTCCGAAGATCTGGGGCAGGGACGGTATCTGTTCAGCGGCGATATTGTCATCGACCGTTCAGGCAGCTTCGGCTACACCGTGCGGGTGCTGCCGAACCACGCTGCGCTGGCGAACAAGGCCGAGCTGGGTCTGATCATCAACGCCTGAGCACTTTCCGGATCTGAGGTGCTCACCTCAGATCCGGGAGGGCTGTCCGCCAGGAGCGGTAGTTCGCCAGGAGCGGTAGTTCGTCAGGCGCGGTAAACGCTGATCGAGTTGGCTTCCACCCGGGAGGTTCCGCCTGCCGGTGTCCGCTCGCCCTGCCGCAGCTTATGGTCCTCGGCGGTGGTCAGCCGCAGGTCGAACATCCGTGGAGCACCGTCCGCATCGGACAGCGCCGGCAACGTAATGACCCTCTCCAGGCGCGAGGCGTTGAAGACCACCAGCCCGTCCAGCAGGCCACCCGCCGAACTCATCAGCATCTGCAGCACCCGGTTGCCCGGATCCCGCCACCGGTCCGGCGTCATCGGTGTCCCGTCCGCGCCATACCAGCGCAGGTTTGAGCTCTCACCGCGGGCCGGGTAGCTGCTGGGCTGGTCCGCCAGGAAATCCCGGCGTACCCGGATCAGTCGTTTGGTGGCGGTCAGCATCTCCCGCGCCGCGTCACCCATCGTCCAGTCCAGCCAAGCGGTCTCGTTGTCCTGGCAGTAGACGTTGTTGTTGCCGCCCTGACTGCGCGCCAGTTCATCGCCGGCGGTGAACATCGGCACCCCGAGGGACAGCAGCAGCGTGGCCATGATATTGTGGCGCGTCCGGGCGCGGGCGGCCAGAATGTCCGGGTTCACCGTGGGGCCCTCCACGCCGTGGTTCCAGCTCCGGTTATGGTCCGGGCCGTCCCGGTTGTCCTCACCGTTGGCTTCGTTGTGCTTGCGGTCGTAGGAGACCAAATCGGTCAGTGTGAAGCCGTCATGGGCGGTGACGAAGTTGATGGAGGCAAGCTGGCTGCGTCCCGACCCCGCGAAGAGCCCGGCTGAACCCGCCAGGCCGTCGGCCAATCGGGACAGGGTCCCGCCGGTTTCTCCGGCGGCCAGCGCGGCCTGGTCGCGCAGCCAGAACTCGCGCACTTCGTCCCGGAAGTGGTCGTTCCAGTCCGCCCAGCCGGCCGGAAAGCGCCCGGTCTGCCAGCCGTCCGGGCCCAGATCCCACGGCTCGGCGATCAGCTTGGCTCCGGCCAGCACCTGATCCGTGGCGGCAGCGATCAGGAATGGGTGCAGTGAACGGAATTCATTGGCTGCGTTGCGTGCCAGCGAGACGGCCAGATCGAAGCGGAATCCGTCCACATGGAATTCCTCCACCCAGTACCGCAGCGAATCCAGCGTCATCTGAACTACGCGCATTTCACTGAAGTCCAGAGTATTCCCGCAGCCGGTGGTGTCGATGTAACCGTCGTCCCCATGCCGGTAGTACGCGCGCTCGGCCAGGCCACGCCAGCACAGCTGCGGCCGATCCGCCGGCCCCTCCGCGGTGTGGTTGTACACCACATCCAGAATGACCTCGATGCCGGCGGCGTGCAGCGCTTTGATCATGCCCTTGAGCTCGTCCTGCACCGCCTGCGGACCGGATGCCTGCGCCGCGGCACTGGCGTACGAAACCTGCGGCGCAAAGTAACCCAGGGTGTTATAGCCCCAGTAGTTACGCAATCCCAGTGTCTGCAGGTGCGGCTCATCCAAGTGAAAGTGGATGGGCAAAAGCTCGACGGCGGTGATGCCGAGCGCGCTCAGGTAACCAATCATGACTGGATGTGCCATACCCGCGTAGCTTCCCCGGATTTCCGCGGGGATCTGCGGGTGCAGCATGGTCTGGCCCTGCAGATGGGCTTCGTAGATCACACTGTTGCGCCAGGGCGTGCGCGGCGGGGCGTCATTTCCCCAATCAAAGCCGCTCTGCATCCGGACCGAGTTGTACAGCGCATAGTCCCCGTGGGTGCGTTCCGAGATGAACCGGCCGTACGGGTCCAGCAGCAGCTGATCGGTTTCCGGGTCAGGACTCTGCCGGTCCGGCTCACCCGGACGCCGGCCCGCCCAGAAGCCATAGCGGCTTCCGGCCGGCATCCCGGTCACCAGACCGTGGTGCACGCCGTCGCTGCAATCGGGCAGCAGCACTGCGCGCCACGGCATACCGGGCGCCTGGAAATAGAGCGCGGCATCGGTCAATCCCGGGGCATAAACGGCGACGTTGACCCGGTCCTGCCGGTCGTCCACCCCGGCACCCGGCAGTGGCGCGGCACTGACTCCAAGCGGAAACGGACGCGACAAAGCCGCACCGAAGGAAGGCTCGGCCAGCACCACTGTCCCCGTCATCTCTGTTGCGGTCACGTCTGATTCGGCTAAGGGCTCCGTCAGCTTGAGACGGAGCGTTGCCTGGAGATTTCATAGAGGCTGATGCCCACGGCCATCGAGGCGTTCAACGACTCCATCGCGGAATCGATCGGGACGGACACGATCTGATCGCAGTTCTCCCGGACCAGGCGGGAGAGCCCCTTGCCCTCGGAGCCCACCACGATGCAGATCGGCTCGCTGGCCAGGGTCAGCGCGGGCAGCGACACGTCGCCGTCGCCGTCGAGACCCAGCACAAAAATGCCCATCTGCTTAAACGCGGCCAACGCGCGGTTCAGGTTAGGCGCCTTGGCGACGGGGACGCGGACGGCCGCGCCGGCACTGGTCTTCCAGGCCGAGGCCGTGACACCGACGCTGCGGCGCTCCGGGACAATGACCGCGTGTCCGCTGAAGGCGGAGACACTGCGGATAATGGCGCCGAGGTTGCGCGGGTCGGTAATACCGTCCAGGGCGACGAAAAGGGGTGCATTGCTGATGTACCCCTTTTTCCACTTGGTCATGGTGTCCTGGGCCAGATCCATCGCGTCCTGGTATTCGTACGGCGGGATCTGCAGCACCAGACCCTGGTGCACGGCGTCCTCGGTCATCCGGTCAAGTTCAGGCTTGTGCGCCTCCATCAGCGGGATGCCGCGGTCCGCGGCCAGCTTGAGCGACTCCCGCACGCGTTCATCCATCTCGATGCGAGCCGCGACGTAGAGCGCCTTCGCCGGGATACCGGCGCGGAGTGCCTCGACCACGGAGTTCCGCCCGGTGACCATTTCCTCGGTGGCGCGGCCCTTTGGTCCGTTGCGGCCGGCCCGTCCGCGCGATGCCGGGCTTTCGGCTCCGTGCTTGGCCGCGGACCTCTCTGCAAGCTGCCTGGACTTGTAGGCCTTGTGATAGGGCCGCTCTTCCGCCTTGGGTGTGGGGCCCTTGCCCTCCAAGGATTTCCGGCCATGCCCGCCCGTTCCGATGGTGGGACCCTTTTTGAGCTTGCGCATGGCACCTGCGCGGGAAGAATTTGCCATCGTAAAACCCTAACGGTTGGTGGAGCCACGTTAGAGGCTCCGGAAATCTTACCTGTAGCGGACCACAACACATCCACCGGCTACCAGTTTACCGATCCATCCCAAATCGGCCTCTGCACGCCGGAAGCGGCCCCGCCCGCCCTGACGACGTCGTTTCCGGACCCCCTGCCGGACGGCTGCCGGACCCCTGCCCGGGCGTACCAAGACCGCAGCCAGAACCCTTGCCGCTGCGGGTCGAGTGAAGGGTCTAGTTATTCTTCACCGACCAGCGGGCGCCGTCCGCTGAATCCGCAATTTCGATGCCGGCCAGTGCCAGCGCGTCCCGGATCGCATCGGATGCAACCCAATCCTTCGCGGCCCTGGCCGCCTGGCGCGCGTCCAGCTGCACGGCCACGAGCGATTCAAGAGCAGCCCGCCCAGCGGGATCGCCGCCGTCGTCCTTCCAGTGCGGGTCCAGCGGATTCAGGCCAAGGGCGCTGGTCATGACGAATACTTCGCGGTGCGCCGTCCGCAGGACCTCCGCCGCATCAGCGGGCCCGCCTCCGGCCGGATTTCCATCGGCGGCGTCTGCGGCGGTCGTACTCCCCCCCAGGGCAGCGATGGCGCTGTTGCCGCGGCGCACCGTTTCGTGCAGTACGGCCAGGGCGGCCGGTACGTTCAGGTCATCGTCCATGGCCGCCTCGAAGGCCAACGGGGCAGAACCGGGTGCGGGTTCTCCGCCGGATCCCAGCGCTTTCGCGGCATTTACCATAAAGCTCTCGATGCGTTCGACCGCGGCCCCGGCTTCGGTCAGCGATTCCGGCCGGTAATCCAGCACCGAACGGTAATTTGCCTGGCCCAGGTAGTAGCGCACCACCAGCGGCTTCGCTTGGCTCAGCAGCTCGGCCGGACCAACGGTGTTCCCGACGGATTTACTCATCTTCTCGCCCTGATATGTCACCATGCCGTTGTGCAGCCAGAAGTTGGCGAAACCCTTCCCTGCAGCCTGGGACTGTGCCATCTCATTTTCATGATGTGGGAAGCGCAGGTCGAGGCCGCCTCCGTGGATGTCGAAGGAATCGCCGAGGTATTTTCCCACCATTGCTGAGCACTCCAGGTGCCAACCGGGCCGGCCCGCGCCCCACGGACTGGACCAAGCCGCCGTCGTCGGTTCTCCCTCTTTCTGCCCCTTCCACAGCGCGAAGTCGCGCGGATCCCTCTTCCGGCCACTGAACTCCGGGTCTAGATCCGGCGCGGCCTGCATGTCATCCAGGCGCTGATGGGTCAGCGAGCCGTATTTATCCCAGGACCTGACGTCGAAGTAGACATCACCCGAATCGTCCGCTGCCGGATAGGCATGCCCGCGCTCGATCAACTGCTGGATCAACGCGTGCATTTCCGGAATATGGCCTGTCGCGCGCGGCTCGTACGTCGGCTTCGAAATGCCGAGGGCGTCGTAGGCGTCTTCGAAGGCCTGCTCGAAGCGGTAGGCGAGAGCCCACCATTCCTCGCCCGATTCGGCACTCTTGGCCAGGATCTTGTCATCTATGTCCGTCACATTGCGGACCACAGTGACACGCAGGCCGCGGTAGCGAAGCCAGCGGGTCAGCTGGTCAAAGGCCAGAGCGGAACGCAGATGCCCGATGTGCGGTTCACCCTGCACCGTGGCCCCGCAATAGTAGAGCGACGCGGCTCCCTCGGCGAGCGGTACAAAATCGCGGACTTCGGCGGCGGCGGAATCATAAAAGCGCAGGGTCACCGCTCTAGGCTATCGGATTGGCGCCGATCCCGGACCGGTCCCGTCCTGGTCGGCTTGGGTGGGTGCCACACACCAGTGCGGTGGCGATGGCGGCGATTCCCTCGCCGCGTCCCGTGAAGCCAAGTCCGTCACTGGTGGTCGCGGAGACGCTGACCGCGGCCCCGGCCGCCTCGCTGAGGACGCGCTGCGCCTCTTCGCGGCGCGGAGCGAACGTAGGCCGGTTGCCGATGAGCTGGACCGCAATATTGCCGATCTCAAAACCGGCAGCCCGGACGATGCGGGCAGCCTCGGCCAGCAGGGTCACCCCGCTGGCACCTTTGAATTCGGGCCGGCTGGTTCCGAAGTGGCTGCCCAGGTCTCCGAGTCCGGCGGCCGAGAACAACGCATCCGCGGCGGCGTGCGCCACCGGGTCGCCGTCGGAATGGCCGACCAGGCCGCGTTCGCCGTCCCAGAACAGGCCGGCCAACCACAGGGGTGAGGGTCCGCCGTCGAGCGCGTAGGAATGGACGTCCATGCCGATCCCCGTTCTGGGGAGCAACGGAAAATCCTCCATGGCTACCCCTCCACCCATCGCGGAGCCAGCGGGCCCGCCAGCAGGGCTTCGGCCAGCAGCAGATCCCAGGGACCGGTGATCTTAAGGCTGCTTGCCGAACCCTTCACCACGTAGACGTCCACCCCTGCCGCTTCCACCAGCATCGCGTCATCCGTCACGGCCGCGGCTTGTTCGGCGGTGAGCCCCGCAGCGCTCTCATAGGCGCGGCGCAGCGTGGGCAGGTCGAACCCTTGCGGAGTCTGGACTGAGCGCAGCTGGGCGCGGTCCGGGGTGGCACGGACCACTTCCGCCGCGATACCCGCCCCCCTCGATTGTGCGGGTTCCACGGATTTGACCGTATCCGTCACCGCGAGCGCCGGAATGACCGCCAGCGCGCCGGCGGCGAGGGCACCGGCCACCCGATGGTAGACCTCGGCGGGAGTCAGCGGGCGGGCAGCATCCTGAATCAGCACGGCCGTCACCCCGGGCTGCACGGCAACCAGCGCCGCCCGGACCGAAGCAGCCCTCGTTGCGCCGCCGTCGACCACGGTCACCACCGGCCCGTCGGTGGTGACCGCGCCCAGGGCCTCGCAGAGGCCGCGCAGTTCGGCGTCGCCGCGCGGAACCGCCACACAAATCTGCCCGGCCACACCGGAGGCCAGCACTCCGCGGAGCGTGTGCGACAGCATCGGTTCACCGCCGAGCGGGACCTTCGCCTTGGCCATTCCGTAACCCAGCCGCTCCCCGGATCCGGCCGCCACGACAATAACGGCGATCATCGCGCCACCTTCTGCATCCATGGCTCAAGCGTAGCGGCGCCGCGCTGGACATCCTTGCCGACCGGCCGAAAGTGGTCGCTACGGTGAGCGCGCACGGGAGCCGTATCCGCCGAGCGGTTGGGTAGGACAAGTCTGGGTAGGACAGTGTCTGGATAGGACAGGAACGAAAAACCCCGGCACCGGGGCGGTGTCGGGGTTTTGCGGGCACCGTCGTGGTGCTTGGGGATTGCGGGACTGCCGCGGGCTTCCTTAGGAAGCCAGGACCTCGTCCAGTACGGTTGCGGCCTTGTCCTCATCTGTTTTTTCAGCCAGAGCCAGCTCCGAAATCAGAATCTGGCGGGCTTTGGCCAGCATGCGCTTCTCCCCCGCGGACAGGCCACGATCATGGTCGCGACGCCAGAGGTCACGAACGACCTCCGCCACCTTAATCACATCACCGGAGGCAAGTTTCTCAAGGTTGGCCTTATACCGTCGTGACCAGTTGGTCGGTTCTTCGGTAAACTCGGCACGCAGAACATCAAAAACCTGTTCCAGGCCTTCCTTGCCGACGACGTCCCGCACGCCGACCAGGTCTACGTTTTCTGCCGGTACTTCAATGGTTAGATCACCCTGCGCCACTTTGAGCTTGAGATACATCTTCTCTTCGCCCCTAATGGTGCGCATCTTGATCTCCTCGATCTTCGCTGCGCCGTGGTGGGGGTAAACTACTGTCTCGCCGACCTCAAAAAGCATGTGGATTCTCCCTTTCCCGGGTCCCAGTTTAGCACGATTTAGGGTCCTCTCATTTGCGTTTTCGCAGGTCAGCGCCAGCTAATGCCCAGTTCAGCGTACTAAATCTGCATCTCGTAGGGTATTGACGAAAACGCATTTCAGTGCAGGTGGGCAAGTGAGCCGGGGCCGGGCGAAGATTGCCGCCAGCTCCCCGCGGGCAACGAAGCGTGATTTACGCCGGTTTCCCGATAAGCTGGCACGGAATACTGTTGGCCTTTTTATAAGGAGTTCTAGACGTGAGAATCGCCGCGAGCAATCGGGTAGTCAATCGTGCACAGCGTATTAGCCTGATCGCACTCATCGGAGTAGGTGCGCTCGCGGTCTCCGGCTGCAGCTATATCAACCCGCAAAGCACCGGCCAGATCTACTCAGCGTCCGACGGCGTCCGGACGGATTTGGGCAAACTGGAGCTGCGCAACATTTTGGTTGTCTCAAGCGGCAAGGACAAGCCCGGGCGCATCATCGGAGCCGTCTTCAACACCTCCGACACCGGCATCACGCTGACCATCAGCGGCTCGGGCGGCTCGCAGACCCGGATTTCCGTCAAGGCAAATGAGCCCTATTATCTGAACGAAACCACCGACGCGTCCATCTTGCGCAGCGTCAGTGCAATGCCGGGCGCCAACGAGACCCTCACCCTGTCCCAGGATGGCAGCGCCGAGCCGAAGACCGCCGAGCTGACCGTCCCCGTCCTGGACGGCACCCTCAAGGAATACCAGCAGTACATTCCGACAGCGTCCCCCACGCCCAGCCCGGCAGACACCTCCTCCCCCACGCCCAGCCCGGCAGACACCTCCTCCCCCACGCCCAGCAGCTGACGCCCGCAGTAAAATCGCCTGACCCAAACTACCTAGTTGGGTCACGACGCCAACGTTGAGACCTGAAGATCGTGCTCAGGGCTCGAATTTATAGCCCAGGCCGCGGACCGTCACCAGGAAGCGCGGCACCGACGAGTCCGGCTCGATCTTGCTGCGCAGCCGTTTCACATGGACATCCAACGTCTTGGTGTCCCCGACGTAGTCCGATCCCCAGACCCTGTCGATCAGTTGACCACGCGTGAGCACCCGGCCGGAGTTACGCAGCAGCATTTCCAGAAGTTCAAACTCCTTCAGCGGCAGCAGCACCTGCTCTCCGCGCACGCTGACCACGTGGCGCTCCACGTCCATCCGCACCGGACCTGCCTGCACGGTAGCGGCGATGAGCTCCTCCGGTTCCCCCCGTCGGCGGAGAACGGCGCGGATCCGGGCTACCAGTTCCCGGGAAGAGTAGGGCTTGGTGACATAATCGTCCGCCCCCAGTTCGAGCCCCACGACCTTATCGATTTCCGAATCCTTGGCGGTCAGCATAATCACGGGAACGCTGGAGCGCTGCCGCAGGGCTTTGCACACCTCCGTACCGGAGAGTCCTGGCAGCTGGAGGTCCAACAGCACCAGATCCGCTCCCGCGCGATCGAACTCCGTGACGGCATCGAGGCCATTATCCACAACGGCGACCTCGAACCCTTCCTTGCCGAGCAGGTAGGACAACGGATCGGAAAAGGATTCCTCGTCTTCGACAATCAAAATTCTGCTCACGCAGTCGCTCCTTGGCTCTTTTGGATGCGGGCGTCCCCAGTTGTGGATCCGACAGTGCTAACCCCGGCAGTACCGGACGCGACAGTACCGGACGCGACAGTACCGGACCCGGCAGTACCGGATGTGCTGACGCTGCCGGACCCCGCGGCGCCCCGGCTGTCTTCCATTTCCGGCAGCCGGACGGTAAAGGTGGAGCCGTGTCCGGGCTGAGACCACACCGTCACTTCACCGCCATGGTTGGAAACAACGTGCTTAACGATGCTCAGACCCAGGCCGGTGCCGCCGGTGTGCCGGGAGCGCGCGGCATCGGCACGGTAAAAGCGTTCAAAGACGCGTTCCTGATCCTCCACGCTGATGCCGTCGCCCTGGTCCGTAATCGAGATGCTGACCAAGCCGTCCACGGAGCCCAGCCCGATCCCGATCATGGTGTTTTCCGGCGAGTAGCGGACGGCGTTGTCAATCAGGTTCCGGAACGCCGTCACCAGGAGATCCTGGTCGCCGTAGACAAGCCGGTCCGCGTGGCCGCCCACCACGAAGCCGATATTCCTGTCCTCGGCCGTCAGCTTGGACCGGTCCACGGCCTCGGCAATCACGCTGTTGACATCAACGGCGTGACCAAGCTGTACCACATCCGTGCCCTGCAGCCGGGAGAGTTCAATGATGTCCTGGACCAAAGCCGCCAGCCGCGCGGCCTCCTTATGCGTCCGCTTGGCAAACCGCCGGACGGCCTCTTCATCCCCCGCCGATGCCTCCAGCGCCTCGGCCAACAGCGAAATCGCCCCGACGGGTGTTTTCAACTCATGCGACACGTTGGCCACGAAGTCATTCCGCACGGCCTCGGTCCGGGTGATTTCCGTACGGTCGTCGGCCAGCAGCAGAATGTACTCTTCGCCCAACGGCGCCACACGCGCCTGGACCACAATGGTTCCCTGCCCCAGCGGCCCGCGCGGAAGCTCCAACGCCGCCTCCTCGATCACGCCGTCGCGCCGGACCCGTGCTGTCATCTGCAGCAGCTCGCGATGCACCACGGTGTGGCCGCGCACCAGGCCGAAAGCGTAGGCCCCCGGGCTGGCACGGACGACTCCGTCGATCCCGTCCACCACCACAAAGGCGCGCCCGACGACGGAGAGCACTTCCGCCGCACCCTCGGGCAGGCTGGGCTCTTCAACGTCGACCGTCTCCCGGCGCTGACGTTCGCTAAGGTTAAACGCGATCATGCCGAAGACACCGAGCACAAGGCCGATGATTCCTGCAGCTACGCCGATCAGCATGGGGTCCACGGAATAAGCTTAGGCGCATGTCCAGGGCGGAATCCGCCCATTAGCGGTGCCGGCAGCTGCGTTCAGCTAACGTTCACCTCCCGGTGCTCGTCCGTTCATCACATGCTGGAAAACTGGCACGTAGCGCTATGGCAGCAGGGCTGTGGCCATCGGTACCGGTAATGGCGGCGCGGCGATCAGGCCGTTCCCCGCGAAAGGACGCTCAGTGCGTAAGATTTTTCAGGCGGAGCTTCAACAGATCGGCGCGGAACTCATCGAGATTTCCCAGCTGGTCACCGAGGCTGTCGAAAAGGCAACCCGGGCGTTCCAGGGCGCGGACATCGAGCTGGCCCAGGACGTCATCGCCGCCGATGCCCGGATCGATTTTCTGCAGAATGGTCTGGACGAGCGCGCCATCGACGTGCTGGCCCTGCAGGGCCCGGTGGCCAGTGATCTGCGCATGATCGTGGGCTCGCTGCGGATGAGTGCATCGCTGGAGCGGATGGGTGATCTGGCCCGGCACGTGGCACAGCTGGCCCGGCTGCGCTATCCGGCGACCGTGATTCCAGAGTCCTTGAGGCCGACATTCGCGGAGCTGGCCCGTCTTGACCTGAAGATCTCCCGGCAGGTGACCGAACTGCTGGACACCCGCGACCTGGCGCTGGTGACCGAAATCCAGGCGGCAAAAACAGGCGTCAGCGACCTGCACCGAAGCGTCTTCAAGGCAATTGCGGTCCCAGGCTGGCAGGAGACCCCGGCAATGACAGTGGATGTGGCCCTGGCCAGCCGCTATTTCGAGCGCTTCAGCGATCATGGCGTTTCGGTGGCCCGCAAGGTGGCTTACCTGGTGACCGGACAGTGGCAGCCGGAGGATTTCGTCGCGTAGCCGGCATCGGATCCACCAGCACGTCAGGGCCCGAGGGCGCGTCGCGTCGCGCCGTCGGATACAGCGCGCGGATCCAGCACGGCCGGCACTGAAGCAGTACGACGGCGGTCCGGTCACCCACCAAAGGTGACCGGACCGCCGTCGTACTGCTCCTTCACCACCGGTGAGTGGGAGAGGCTACTTTTTGCCTTGGTTTGCCACGGCCTTGATGGCTTCCGCCGCGGCGGCCGGGTCCAAGTACGTGCCGCCCGGCGTTAATGGCTTGAAGTTCTCGTCCAGCTCGTAGACCAGCGGAATGCCGGTGGGAATGTTCAGCCCCGCTATGTCCTGGTCGGAGATGCCGTCCAGGTGCTTGACCAGCGCGCGAAGCGAGTTGCCGTGGGCCGTCACCAGCACCGTCCTGCCGGCCCTCAGGTCGGCCGAAATGTCCGACTCCCAGTACGGAAGCATCCGCTCCAGCACGTCCTTGAGGCACTCGGTGCGCGGAATCGAGTTGCCCAGGTCCGCGTAACGCGGGTCCCCCACCTGGGAAAACTGACTGTCATCCGACAGGGGCGGCGGCGCCGTGTCGTAGGACCGGCGCCACGTCATGAACTGCTCCTCGCCGTATTCGGCCAGCGTCTGGGCCTTGTCCTTGCCCTGCAGCGCACCATAGTGGCGCTCATTGAGCCGCCAGCTGCGCTTCACATCGATCCAGCCGCGGTCGGCTGCGGCCAGCGCCAAATTCGCGGTGTTGATGGCTCGCTTCTGGCGGGACGTGTACAGAATGTCCGGGAGCAGCTCATGCTCAACCAGCAGCTCACCGCCGCGGACCGCCTCCGCGCGCCCCTGATCATTCAGGTCAACGTCCACCCAGCCGGTAAACAGGTTCTTGGCATTCCATTCGCTGTGCCCATGGCGCAGCAGGATCAGCTTGTAAGAGGTCATGCAAGAATCCTATCCGAGGACCGGCCCGCCCCCTGCCCCTCCATCGATGTCGCACGTCGCGCCCATCCCCGGCGCAGATATAGGCGCGACGTGCGTCATCGGTTGAGGGGTCTGGGCATCGGTAGGCTTGGACCGTGGTGCAACGAGCGGTCAGGGTCAGTACAGCGAATGGTGGGGCCGGAGGCGTCAAGCCCTTTGGCAACGTCACCCGCGGCACCACCAATCCCAACCGCCTGCGCCGCGTGGATCGCTGGCTCGCCGTACCGCAGGCATGGCGGCTGCGAACAGTTGACCCCGATGACCGGCCGCTGGTGGTCGACCTGGGGTACGGGGCAAGCCCCACTACGGCCGTTGAACTGCAGCACCGGCTCGCAGCGGTCAACCCGCGTGTGCATGTTGCGGGGATCGAAATTGAGCCTGCACGGGTTCGGTCGGCCAAATCCTTGGAGCACGACGGGCTGAGCTTCCATCCCGGCGGCTTTGAGATCCCGGTGGCAGGAAACCCCGTCATGGTCCGCGCATTCAACGTGCTGCGCCAGTACGATGAGGCGGACGTGCCGGCAATCTGGGCGACGGTGTGCGCCAGGCTGTCCGCGAACGGAATTTTTGCGGATGGCACCTGTGACGAGATCGGCCGGCGCAGTACCTGGGTAGCGCTGGAGCGCTCGGGCCCCGTGTCGCTGACACTATCCTTGAAATTTGGCGCGTTTTCAGCGCCCTCGGACGTGGCGGAACGCCTACCCAAAGCCCTGATCCACCACAACGTTCCCGGTGAAAAGGTCCACACCTTCCTGCAGGCACTGGACCATGCGTGGTGGGAGGCGGCGCCGCTGGCCTCCTTCGGTGCGCGCCAGCGCTGGATCGCCAGCTGCCGCGGACTCCGCGCGGCCGGATGGCCGGTGCAGGACGGGCCGGCACGCTGGCGGCTGGGGGAACTGACGGTGGGCTGGTCCGCCGTCTCGCCCTAACGCCGACGACTGACGGTGGGCTGGTCCGCCGTCTCGACACGGGTCCCGGTCACACCCGCTCGACCGGGGAATCACGGCCACGGCCACTCACCAGGAGCCGTAGGTGCCCTTGTTACGGTTCCCGCCGCGGCGGACGTCCATCAAAGCGGGCCGCACATCGGCCAAGTAGACGCCGGCACCCGTTGCCGCTGCCAGATCCAAGAGCAGGAAGAAGCCCAGACCCGGCTCCAGCACATAGAGCGCACTGACCACCGAGGCCGCCACCGTGATCGCGGTCCAGAAACTCTTGGTCCGCTTGTCCACGCGCTGAAAATCCGACGGCTTGGTGCGCAGGCAGCCACCCAGCGCCCACAGCGACAGAGCCAAGGGCACCAGCCCCAGCAGCCGCATCAGTGAGTCGGCGATGATCAGAATTACAATTGCCACGTCATTAGCCTAGCGCGTTGCGGATACTGCCAGCGCCTGCAGCAGATCCGCCCACAGATCCTCCGCATTCTCAATGCCCACGCTGAGCCGCAACAGGTTTTCCGGCACGGACGCCGGCTCATTTTCATGCCGGCGCCGACGCTCAATCAAGGACTCAACACCGCCCAGTGAGGTGGCTGGTGTCCACAGCCGCAGCGCCTGCACCACGGCATCGGCCGCCGCCGCCCCACCGCGCACTTCAACCGCCAGGATCGACCCAAACCCCCGCATCTGGGCCTTGGCGCGCCGGTGCCCGGGATCCTGTTTCAGCCCAGGGAAACGCACCGCGTCGATCTGCGGATGGTTCAGCAGCCGCTGCGCCAGTTCCGCCGCCGTCGCCTGCGAGCGCTCCACCCGAAGGGCCAGCGTGCGCAAACCGCGCAGCGCCAGCCAAGCCTCGAACGGGCCCGCAATGGCGCCATGGATGGAGCGGTGGTGCAGCAGCTCGGCCCGGAGCTGGGCATTGGAGGTCACGAGCGCGCCCAGCACCACGTCCGAATGCCCGGCCAGATATTTTGTGACCGAATGCAGGACGACGTCGCTGCCAAGTTCCAGCGGTTTCTGCACCAACGGCGTGGAGAACGTGTTGTCGGTGACGACGACGGCGCCCGCGGCCGATGCGGCCACCGACAGTGCGCGCAGATCGGCGACCTCGAGCATCGGATTGGTGGGACTTTCCAGCCACAGCATACTGGCCGGAACCGACGCACCTCCGGCCGCGCCGCCGTCGTCCCCATTGATGGCCGCGATCACCGCCTCGGTGTCTGCAATATCCACCGTCCGCAGCGTCAACAGTCCGCGGGCCTCCAGCTCCGAGGCCATCACGAGCGCACCCTGGTACGAATGCTTCGGCATCACCAGCACGCCGCCGGCGGGGACCAGGGACAAGGCGGCGGACGCCGCGGCCAGTCCGGACCCGAAAATGAGCCCGGGCAGCGAGGCCCCCTCCAGCTCGGACAGCGCCTCCTCCAACGGGTCCCAGGTGGGGTTGGAATATCGCCCGTACGCGCGGTCCCCGTCCACCACTTGGCCGGTGCCCACATAGGTGGAGGACAACACGATCGGCGGGTTCACCGGTGCGTCGTGCCCGCGCTCGGGGCGTCCCGCCGCGACGACGACGGTGTCCGGCGCCAGATCGGCCGCGTGCGAGGTGTGTGAAGGGGATTCCAGTCTCATGAGTCAAGATTAGTGTGCCCAGTTCAGCGGGCGTAACACGGCGTGCCACTGCCCGCCGGCCACCGGGCTCCGGACGCACTTCCGGGGCTGTCAGGTATTGTCGGTAGGCTTATCGGTGTGACTTCCCAACGCGCGCCCGACGCCAGGCCCGAAAACCCGGGTCCTGCAGCCGCGCCCAGCGTCAACCGCCCGGGACTGTTCATCGTCTTTGAAGGCGGCGACGGCGCCGGCAAGTCCACTCAAGCCGCGCTGCTGGCCGGTGCCCTGCAACAGCTTGGCCACACGGTACTGTGCACCCGTGAGCCGGGCGGCACTCCGGTGGGTGAAAAGCTTCGGACGCTGGTGCTGGAGCACGGCCAGGGCGAGATTGATGCCCGCTGCGAAACCCTCATTTTTGCTGCCGCACGGGCTGCGCACGCGACGCAGGTCATCCGGCCCGCCCTGGCCCGGGGCGAGCTGGTCATCAGCGACAGGTATGTGGATTCCTCGGTTGCGTACCAGGGCGGCGGCCGGGCACTGGGAGAGCGCCGTGTCCGTGATCTGAATGAGTGGGCCACGAACGGACTGTGGCCGGATCTGACGGTGCTGCTGGACGTCGCGCCCGCCGACGGCCGGGACCGGCGCACGGCCGCCGCCGCTGCCGAGGACCGGCTCGAATCCGAACCCGACGATTTCCACCGGAACATCCGCCGCGTTTTTCTGGATCTTGCGGCGGCCGCTCCAGAACAGTATCTGGTCCTCGGTGCCCGGGCTCCCATCGACGAGCTGGCCACGCGGATTCAGGCGCGTGTGCGGGCGCTGTTGCCGTGAGCGTCTGGGACGATCTGCAGGGGCAAGAGCCCGTCGTCGAGCAGCTTCGGCGCGCCGCACAGTCACCTTCCCCCATGCACGCCTGGCTGATCACCGGGCCTCCCGGTTCCGGCCGGTCCAACGCGGCCAGGGCCTTCGCTGCCGCCCTGGTCTGCGAGCGCGTGGAGCTGAGCGAGCGCGGCTGCGGCGAGTGCCACGCCTGCCACACCGTCATGACCGGCACCCACGCGGACGTCACCTTCGTGGCCACCGAGAAAACGACCATTGCCATTGCCGACGCCCGCGAATTGGTCACCAAGGCACAGGACCGGCCGTCGTCGGCCCGCTGGCGCGTGATCATTGTCGGCGACGCCGACCGGATGATCGAGAGAACAACGAATGTGCTGCTGAAGGCGATCGAGGAGCCGCCGCCGCGCACCATCTGGATTTTGTGCGCCCCGAGCCCGGCCGACGTGCTGGTCACCATCCGCTCGCGTTGCCGGACCGTCGGTCTGCGCGTACCGCCGGTGGCGGACGTGGCCGCGCTGCTGGTGAGGCGCGACGGCGTCGACCCGCGTCAGGCGGAACATGCGGCCCGTGCGGCGCAAAGCCATGTAGGGATCGCACGGCGCCTGGCCCGGGACGAAGGGGCGCGCAGCCGCCGCGACGCGATTGTCCGCCTGCCGCTGACGCTGACGGACGTGACGACTGCGGTACGGGCCGCGGGATCGCTGGTGGAGCTGGCGACAGCGGAGGCTAATTCCTCCAACGATGAACGGGACACCGCGGAGAAGGAATCGCTGCTGGTTTCCCTCGGAGCGCCGGAGAAGGGCGCCTTGCCGGCGTCGATGCGGTCCCAGGTTAAGGCATTGGAAGAAGACCAGAAACGCCGATCGAAGCGCTCCATCACGGACACGCTGGACCGGGCTTTAACGGATCTGCTGTCCTTCTACCGGGATACCCTGCTGCTGCAGCTGGCCGGCACGGAAGCCGCCGAGGTCGACCTGGTCAATGTCTCCCTACGCCCCCAGCTGCAGGCATTCGCCGCCAGCGGGACCCCCGAAATCACGCTCGGACGGATGGACGCCATCAACAGCGTCCGGCGCCGGATCACCACCACCAATGTTGCTCCGCTGCTGGCCGTCGAGGCCATGGCCGTGAGCCTGCTGTAGCACCACCGTTGAGCTTGTTGTAGCACCACCATGAGGAGAACTGCATGAAAGCTGTCCCGTCGTCACGGCACCGTCCGCGCCGCTGCCCCTTCGGCATGATGGCCGGCGCTGTTGCAGGCGCCCTGCTCCTCTCTTCATGCAGCGTGCCTGCACCCGCCATGGACACCGCCCCGAGGGTTTCCAGCGCCGCCCCGGAGATGATTGCCGGCACCCCGGTGGAGCTCCAGATGTACTACACCCAGTCCGTGACCTGGAACAGCTGCGAAAAAACCTTCCAATGCACCACGGTGAAGGTGCCGCTGGACTATTCCGCCCCACAGGGTAAGTCCATCGATCTGGCACTCATCCGGATGGCAGCGACAGCGCAAAAGCAGGGTTCGATGCTGGTCAATCCGGGTGGTCCCGGTGCGTCCGGCTACAACATGGTGCGCGACGGCGGCAAGAGCTACTTTTCGCCGAAGCTACGCGGAGCCTACGACATCGTCGGCTTCGATCCACGCGGTGTACAGCGCTCGGATCCGGTGACCTGCACCGATGACGCGGCCCGGGACCAGGAACGCCAGGAATCCTTTGATCTGGATACCGACGCCGGGCTGGCCGGCTACGAGACTGAAACCAAATCCGATATTGCCCAGTGTGTGAAAAACAGCAGCACGGTGCTGCCCTACATTGACACGGACAGCGCTGCCAAGGACATGGACATCATGCGGGCGGTGCTCAATGACAAGAAGCTCAATTACATGGGCTTCTCCTACGGGACCAAGCTGGGGGCAACCTACGCCGGGATGTTCCCGCAGAACGTCGGAAAGTTCTCCCTCGATGGAGCTTTGGACCCCTCGCTGAGCATTGAAGACATTTCCATGGGTCAGGCGACCGGATTCGAGCAGGCCATCCATTCCTGGGCCACCCAATGCCTAAAAGACTCCAAGTGCCCGGTCAGCGGCACTCCGGAGCAGGCAGTCCAGCAGATCCGGGACCTGAATGCCACCTACGTGGATAATCCGCAGAAAACCAAGGACGGTCGCGTCGTCACCTCGGGCGAGTTCAACAACGCCCTGGCATTCGCCATGTATTCCACCGACCTCTGGGAGCTGCTGAAATCCGCCCTGAGCGCAGCTTTCCAAGGTGATTCCGATCCTATCCTGACGCTGGCGGACTACTCCGCGGACCGGGATGCCAGCGGGCACTACACCTCCAACACCACCTTCGCCTTCAGTGCCATCAACTGCCTTGACTACCCGATGATCACCGACGTTGCGGCCATGCGCGCCGACGCGGCGGCCTTGGAGAAGGCCTCACCGACGTTCGGAAAAATGCTTGGGTATTCGGGCCTGACCTGCAAGGACTGGCCCTATCCCGCGGTCAGCAAGCCGGCCAGGATCACTGCCGACGGCGCCGGTCCCATCCTGGTCATCGGGACCACGCGTGACCCGGCTACGCCGTTCACGTGGGCGGTGTCGTTGCGGGACCAGCTCTCCTCGGGCGTGCTGGTGAGCTGGGACGGCGACGGGCACACCGCGTACGGACGCTCCAATGCCTGCATCAGCACCACCGTGGACGCCTACTTCGTGGAGGGGAAAGTCCCCGCAGATAAGACGAGCTGCTGACCTCGACTGCCGCTCCGTCCCTGTCTTAACTCTGATTTTGACTTGATTTTGACCAGGACCGTGGGCTCCATTAGAGTTGTTTCTTGCGTCCGCTGTTAGGTTCCAGCGGCTGCAGGCCTCCTTAGCTCAGTTGGTAGAGCGTTTCACTCGTAATGAAAAGGTCAACAGTTCGATTCTGTTAGGAGGCTCAGTTCAAGCCCCGCACCCACACGTGCGGGGCTTTTCTGATCCCTCATGAAGGTTGGGACGCCGCTCGCCACCGGTTCAATCAGCGCTCGAGCAGGCGGGTTCGATCAGCGCCCGAGCAGGCGGGCAGCTTCGGCTACATGTCGGTGCACAGTTTGCGCACGGCGTTCGACGGCGGCCAGCGGACCTGCGTTAAGGCGCACCAGCGCGACGGCTTCGGCCGCGGTGGCGAGGGCGTTCCCGGCGCGGGAGAGTTCGCGATGCACCTCGTTCAGGTAGGCACCCTCGCTGGCCGGAATGTCCAGGCCGGCGCTGGGTGCCCGCCGCTGGGCGGCCACGCACACCGCGCGGACCTGAGGCAGCAGCCCCGCAAGTCCGTTGGCGAGCGGGACCAGCGCGTTGTAGTGATCCTCGTCCTCAACGCCTTCGAGCATCTGGTGGAACCGGTCCAAGCCGCGCCGGAAGCGGTCGTGGGCGCGCCGCCACACACCTTTGCCAAGTTCGGCGTCGTCCTTGCGCCCCTGCCGGGCCGCCGCAAATAGTGCCACCGGCGGGACCGCGGTCAAAGATACTGGCCGGGACCGTGGCCGGGCTCGTCGCGGGTGGGGCCGTTGGCCTGCCGCGTTCCCGCCGGTGCCCGTTGCGGTTCGCCGTTTTCGCCGACGATGACGCCCGGTGCCAGGACAGTCCCGGGCGGAAGCTGGCGCAGCTGAAGTTGTGCCGCCGTGTGCTGATTGGCCATTTGCTGCGCTGCGAGCGCCGCCTGAATGCCGTGGAACAGCCCTTCCAGCCAGCCGACCAGCTGGGCCTGGGCAATCCGCAGTTCCGCATCGGAGGGCGTCGTGTCCTCTGAAAAGGGAAGGGTGATCCGGTGCAGTTCGTCCACCAGTTCGGGGGCGAGCCCGTCCTCCAGCTCGTTGATGGAGCGCTCGTGGATCTGCGCCAGACGGCTGCGGGCCGCCTCGTCCAACGGCGCGCTTTTGACCTCTTCCAGGAGCTGCCGGATCATGGTGCCGATCCGCATGACCTTGGCCGGTTCATCCACGAGGTCCCCGGGCTGCGCGGGCTGTACTACGCCAACGCCGTTCTCTGGAGCCCTGCCCACGCCAGCATCCCCGGTACGGGCACCCCCGCTCACCTCAACCCCGCCGCTGCGGTCACCGCTCACCTCGACCGCGGCGCTCTGGTCACCACTCACCTCAACCCCACCGCTGCGGTCACCACTCACCTCAACCCCGCCGCCGCGGTCACCACTTGTGGGGTGCGCACTTGCGCGGGGGCCACTTGCGTTGGCACCGCTTGCTTCCGGGCCGCTGCCAACGGTCTGTCCCTCGACTGGAGTACCAGCGTCATCACTCATGGCTTCATACTCTCACGGCCCGTGGCGGCTCCGCAGGGCCCGGGTGCTGCCGGAATGGACGGGTGCATCCTCGCCGAGAACTCCCTTGCAGTAGGCGGCGAATCTCCTCGCGCCACCTGCCAGGAGCTTCTGGCCATCGCCGAGGCCATGGAAGAACGAGCCGAGCGCAACGGCGGCCGCCTGCCCAAGCCCGCACTTTTCGCCCTGGACGAGCTAGCCAACGTCGTCCGCTGCGCTGCCCTGCCGGACCAGTTCAGCCACTACGGCTCCAAGGGCCTGATCGTCATGGGCATCCTGCAGTCCTGGTCCCAGTGCGTCGAAGTGTGGGGGGCGAACATGCGGAAAATCTGGTCCGCCGCCAACGTCAAGGTCTACGGCGGCGGCGTCGCCGAAGAAGAATTCCTCCGCGCACTCTCGGACCTGATCAGGGACTACAGCTACACCAACGTCTCCATCTCCTCCGGCAAATCAGGCTCCAGCCGCTCCCGGCAGGAAGGGAAGGAACGCATCTTCGACGTCTCCAACCTCGCCGAACTCGACCGCGGACGTGCGGTCGTCCTCGCCTCAGGCGCACCGGCCACCCTCGTCCGGACAATGCCCTGGTACACCGGCCCCCACAAGGACGCCGTGCAGGCCTCCATCAAGAAGTACAGCCCACGGCCGGAAGAAGAGGCCGCCCCCGTTTCTGCCGCACCGATCGCTAATCCCTGGGTCACGGAGTAAAGGAAGCAGTCACTCATGGCAGATGATTTCGGATTATTCGACACGGACGCTCCCGCCCCCAGTCCCGGCACAAGCGAGCACGAAAAGACCGAGAAGGCGCCGGCGCTCGTCTACGGCACGGCCGAAGAGTTCCTTCAAGAGCGGCTGCTACCAACATACGTCCGCAGCGTCACCGGGAAGTCAGCCAGATGGTGCATCCAGTGGTATTTCCATCCCGAAGCGGTCTCACGTGTTGCGGCCATGTGGCGGTCCTGGGAGCATCTGCGCCTTGATCCTGCTACCGGCATGAGTGTCTGGTGGCGTGATCACGCAGACCACCACATGCGGGTCCTTCTGGATCCACAGGGACCGTTCTACAACTGTGAGATGAAGGAACATCGTGACCCGGAGCACCTCGAACCGAGAAAAGCTCCCCCCGGTTGGTTTCCGGATGAACGAAAGAGCGAACAGTGAGTTAGAACTACGATCCCCACTGGCCTTGGAACAGGCCGAATCTTAACTTTAACCTGCCGAAAAGGCCGTGGTGGTTGTTTCGTCCTGGCAGGGAACAGAGGGTAACGCATGAGCACCACGCACTGAAATACGCACCTGAAGCCAGAGACCTGAATTGCTTCGAGAAAATGGAATGGCAGGACCGGCAGCTCGTACTGGCGAGACTCCGGAGGCTCGAATCCGAATGGTTTGGCCCCCGTTAGCAGTCCGGCGTCTATGCGATAGCTAATGGATTTTGGCCGTCCAGTTTTCCCAGTATCGGTTCGGCGTCATGCCGTCCGGGGACCCGTGGGGCCGTTCATGATTGTAGATAGCTTTCCCTTCCTTGGCCAAATACTTCGCTTCGGCCATGGTGTCCATGATTTCTCCCGCGAGTTGTTCCCTTCTGAACTGGGCGTTGAACGATTCTATGAAGCCGTTCTGCCACGGTGATCCCGGGTCGATGAAGGCGGTGTCGACGCCGACGGTGTTGCACCAGTCGACCAGTGCGGAAGCGGTGAATTCGGGCCCGTTGTCGCACCGGACGTAAGTCGGGACGCTGCCGGTCTCGGCGATGATGTTCTCTAGGACAGCGACGACATCGGCGGCTTTGAACGACCGGCGCGGGATGATGGCCAGCGGTGCGGGTGTATTCGTCGATGACGAAAGAAAAACCTGATGTGACGCCCGCAGGAGGGCACATCGGACTGGAAGTCGAAGCTAACCACGTGCATCGGTTACTGCGCTGTCAGCCGCTTCTGTTCCCCGGCGCCGGGCCCGGTCCGGCGCTTCTTCCTCGCCTTGGGTTTACAAACCAGGCCCTCCTCGCGCCAGAGCCGGCGCACACGCTTCCTGTTCAGCGACACGCCGTCCCACTCCGGCTGAGCGAGCAGATGCCAGCGCGCTTTCCGCCAGCCTGCCGCGCCGCGCAGAGGCCGCACAGCCCCTGAAGTGGCGCCCGCGAATCCCCGCGACGGCGTAGCTCAACACGTCGCCACCTTCGTGAACGGAGACGCATCCTCGACGAAACGCTTGCGCACGCGATGTTTCGGATATAAAGTACAACCAAATGGTTGTACAAGAACTCACTGACGAAGACGTGAACCGCATCTTCCGCGCTCTCGCCGACGCGACACGGCGTGACATCGTGCGACGAACGCTCGTCGCCGAGGTGTCGGTGTCACAACTCGCCAATGCGTACGACATGTCGTTCGCGGCTATCCAGAAGCATGTCGCAGTGCTTGAGGGGGTCGGGCTAGTGAAGAAACAACCGCGCGGGCGCGAGCGGATGGTACGGGGCGATCTCGAATGCATCCGCCAAGCCCAGCGCTTCCTCGACCAGTTCGAGCAAATTTGGCGTTCAAGAATCGACCGCATCGACGCACTGCTCGCCCATGACGAAACCACTCCCAACTAGGAAGGCCCGCTATGCCCGTCACCTCTGTCGACAAAGACCTCGACCAACTCACCCTCACGATCGTCGCTGACTTCGCCGCGCCGGTACGCCGGCTGTGGGACGCGTACACAGACCCCCGTCAGATCGAGCGTTTCTGGGGACCGCCAACCTACCCAGCGACCTTTCTCCGACACGACGCTTCGAACGGCGGCCGCAGCGTCTACCGGATGACGGGTCCTGAAGGCGACGTGCATTACGGATGCTGGGAGTGGACCTCACTGAACGCGCCCGAGTCGTTCGAGGTTGCTGACTCATTCGCGAACGAGAAGGGCGAGCCGAACACTGAGCTGCCCACCACCCGCATGACATTTGCATTCGAAGCGACCAAAAGCGGTTCGCGTCTAACTACGACTTCGTACTTCGACTCGGTAAAAGACCTCGAACAACTCATCGAGATGGGGATGCTCGATGGCACGCGCGAAGCGATGGGACAAATCGACACAGTGCTCGCCGACCTCGCTGCCTTCTCCTCAGACCGCGCTGTTGAGGCCAAAGTCTTAGGCGACACTCAAGTGCGCGTGGCTCGCGTCATCCGCGGGACCGTCAGGCAGGTGTGGCGCGCGCATACCGATGCCGACCTCATGAAGCGGTGGCTGCTCGGACCGGATGGATGGACGATGCCCGTGTGCGAGATCGCCGCACAGGTCGGCAACAGCTACCGGTACGAGTGGGAGAGCGACGGAGGCGGCGATCGTTTCGGTTTCACTGGTGAGCTCCTCGAATCGGAGGAGCCATACCGCGCGGTTACGACGGAAGCGATGATCGGCATGGACTTCCCGGCAACGATCAACGAACTCACACTCACGCCGGTCGACGGAGGCACGCTGCTCTCACTCGTCATCACGTACGCGAACGCGGAGCAGCGTGACGCTGTCCTGGCAACGGGCATGACCAATGGGATGGAGACGAGCTACGCCCGTCTTGAGGGGTTGCTCGAGACGGGTTGTGTGGGCTGACGCAAACTGATTCTGTTCCGATTGCAAGTGGAGTTGATTCTACCGATGAACAAGGTCCACAGCGGTTCGGCGGCTGTTCGTTGCGAGCAGCTGTGGCCCTGTGGGGAGCTACCCGATTTGTAACCTGTCGCAGAAAATGCGAATAGTTGGATTACTACTGGTGAAGTGCGTTACGGCGGGGGCCGGTCACGGTGATGTCGGGTCGGATGCCGCGGCGTAGGCGGCGTCGAGGCGCTCGAGCGGGCTTGAGCCGTCGTGCGGCTTCGGTAGGGCGCCGAGGTGGAGGGCGCGGAGTTCGTCCATGAGTTCCTCGATGAACGCCGGACCCTCATCGCACATGAACTGCTGTCGGCTCCGGAGCTCGTCGGTGCCGGGGCGCCAGTCGAGGCCCCAATTTCCGAGGGCGTAGATGACGGGGAGAGTCTGGATGCCAGCTTCCGTGAGACTGTAGCGAGCGCGCTGCCCCCGGGCGGCTGTGCCGCGGGTGAGGATCCCTGCGTCGACGAGCCGCACGAGGCGGTCGGCGAGGATGTTCGAAGCGATGCCCTCGATCGACCCGGTGAGCAGCGCCCGGAAGTAGCGGCGGTCGCCGAAGATGACGTCGCGCAGTACAAGGAGCGCCCAGCGATCTCCGAGCACCTCGACGGCGGCGTTGATCGGGCATCCTGACCGTGGTTCCACGATTCCTCCTTGACAGGTATTTCGTTCTCAGTATAGTAGTTGCAGAACGCAATCACTCTTGGAAGAGGAGATGATGGGCCACTTCGTATATTGGATGAACGTCTCCCTCGACCTGCGGATCGAGCAGGTTCCGGGCGACAACGGCGCGGGGGAGTGGTTGCGCATTGGCGAGGAACTGCACCGCGAGTTCAACGCGCGGGCGCGGGAGTTCGTCCTGGATGTCCAGGGTCGGGTCATGTACGAGACGATGGAGGAGTACTGGCCACGTGCGCGCACGGATGCGTCGCTGCCGGACTTCCTGCGTGAATACGGTGAGATCTGGACCGATATGCCCAAGGTGCTCGTCTCCCGAACCCGCAGCAGCGCTGACCACAACACCCGGATCATCGGGGGAGAAGACGCGATCGAGCAGCTCGCGGCGCTTCGGGCCGAGACCGACGGCATGATCGGGGTTGGCGGCGCGGCGCTCGCCACGCAGCTGCTCCGGGCGGGGCTGCTCGACGAGTTGCTGCTCTTCACTCATCCCGCGATCCTTGGCTTCGGCAGGCCGTTGTTCGACGACTACGACATGCCGATCGAGCTCGATCTGCTCGAGCAGCGATCCTTCGATCAGGGTGTCACAATGCACCGCTACGCGATCCGAGATGAAAGTGAGGCCAGCTAATGCTGACGCAGATTACCGAGGGTGTGCTCGTCCATGAGAGCGAGTTCTGTCAGAGCAACACCGTTGTCGTGCGGGGCAGGGATGGCGTGTTGCTTATCGACCCGGGGATTCACGGCGACGAATTGGCGTGCCTCGCGAACGACCTGTCGGATTTGGGCCAGACCGTTGTGGCAGGCTTCTCGACGCATCCGCATTGGGATCACCTGCTCTGGCACTCCGCTCTCGGCGCGGCGCCCCGTTACAGCACCGCGGTTTGCGCGGCGACTGCCGAAGATCGGCTGTCGGGAGGGGTGGATGCAGTCGCAAAGGCCGCCGGCATCCCCGAACTGGTACCGCTGGACCTGCTCGGCCTCATCACCGGCCTGCCCGCCGGGACGGCGCAGATTCCGTGGGATGGCCCTCGAGTCCGGATCATCGAGCATCAAGCGCATGCCCCGGGCCATGCGGCGCTGTTGATCGAGGAACGCGGTGTTCTCGTCGCCGGGGACATGCTTTCCGATGTCCTGATTCCGATGCTCGACCTGAACGGCACTGCTGACCCGATCGAGGACTACCTCACCGCGCTGCGGTTGCTCGAGGGCGTGGCGGGCGACGTGGATGTCGTTGTCCCGGGCCACGGGTCCGTTGGCGGAGCTGATCAGGTACGCGCACTGATCGACCAAGATCGGGCGTACCTGCACGCCTTGCGTGACGGCCTGGATCCCAGCGACCCGCGGGTCGGCCCGTCGGCCAAGCCCGGTTGGGAATGGGTGGGCAACGTGCACACAGGGCAACTACAACGCCTCGCCCGGCGAAGCGAGCGCGATGGGACACGCGACTAGCAAGCGGGGCACGACAAGGGGGAGTCTGTTTTGTAACCTGTCGCAGAAATCGCGACAACTGAATTGCTACTGGTGAAGACCGGTATCCGTTTTCACACCAAGCGCTGCGGAGAGCCTTGTCGAGCGGCTCACCGAATTTCTCCCGCTGACGCCGCAGCCGGAACCGAATTCAGGAAGCGCTCAGTCTTCAGCCAAGGACGGCGCGTCCCACGACCACACGCTCCGGTAGGCGCGAGCGGGTAGCGGCCAAGGACGTCCATGAGGAGAGGCGTTGCACGGCGGCGGGCCCGCTCGATCACTGCGTCGCCTGCAGCGGGGGCGTCGCCTGCGATCAGTTCGGCAGCGTCGGCGGCGTTCGCGGTAGCACGCAATATGTGACCGACTTGGGTGCCTTCGCGAGGGGTGCAAGTAGGGCGGCGGCCGCAGCGTCGCCAGCGGCGCGTCCAGCGAATCGAGCAGCGTCGGTGGTCGCATCCTTCGCCGCTCGGTGCGCGTCCAACGCAGTGAGCCGTTGCAAATTCGTTCGCGCTGCGCCGTTCGCGAAGGTCCATGCAGCTTCAACAGCGTCCCGCGGCCGAGGATCTTCGGGGTTGGCGTCCTCAAAGAGCGGCAGGACTTCTTGCGCACTTTCTGCGGCGTATCGGGCAACACCACGCAACTCATCGAGGGTCAGCTCGAAGTCTCCTGTTTCATTCGCCACGACGACCATTCTCGGCCATGGCCCGACCGAGAGCATCGCAGTTCAGAAGCGGGAGCGCAGTCACGCTGCACAGTTCAGAATCGGGTATCGGCCCGAACTGGTTGCTCAGCCACCGCCCAATCGCGGGAGGTGCGTCACGCGAGGTAGTTGCCCAGAGCCTCGAGGAGGCCCCGGCTGCCTTCCTCGCGGCCTGGCCCGTCGGCCCAGAACTGGTCGAAGAAGACGCCGTGCTCGACGTGCGTGAACCGGGTGCCCTCGTTGATCGGCTCGAACTCTAACGACGCCACGGACGTCGACATGTGGACCCCGTCGAGCCACATGTCGTACGTCGTGACGATGCGGACGTGCTCGACGATGTCGGTGTACGTGGCCTCGTACCGCGAGACCGGACCGTCGTGAAACGTCCCCTCGGCGACGTCGCGTCCGCCGACGCGGAAGTCGAACGCCCACTCACCGGGCTCAATGGTGTCGCCGGCGCCGTACCAGCCCAGCTTCTGGTCCTCTTCGGCGAACGCGTCCCAGACGCGCTCGAGAGGAACGGGGTAATCGCGGGTCAGGGTGAACCCGGCGCGGGCCAGTCGGCGTTCGGTCGTCATGAGTGCGTCCTATCGCGTGAAGGTGACGTGGGTCGTGCCACTCTCGGCCACTTCCGTCGTCACCTGGTGGGTGAGTTCGAGGCCGCGCAGGTCGTCCCACAGTCGATTGCCCCGGCCGAGGAGGATCGGGGCGACCATGAGGTGCAAGTGGTCGACCAGGCCGGCGCGCAGGAAGTCGCGCGCGGTGCTGTGCCCACCGCCGACGCGCACGTCCAGGCCGCCGGCAGCCTCGGTCGCCTCCGCGAGCACGTCCTCGATTGCGGCGCTGCGGAAGTGGAACGTCGTTCCGCCCTCCATCGGGATCGACGGACGCGGTGCGGTGTGGGTGAGGACATAGACCGGGGTGCCGAACGGCGGCTGGTCACCCCACCAGCCCTTCCAGTCCGGATCGTCGGGAAACGAGTGCAGGCCGAACATGGTCGCGCCCATGATCTCGGCGCCGACGCCCTCGAAGAACGCGGCCGCGTAGGAGTCGTCGATGCCGGTCGTTCCGGTGCCGCTGGTGTCGCCGAAGACGCGCTCGTGGAACGTGCGGGTCGCGGCGTAGGCCGCCGTGAGGCGCCCCCAGTCCTCACCCATCGGATTTTCGGGGGCGTGGTCGGTCGTCGAGGTGTAGCCGTCCAGCGAGATGAACAGGTCGATGCGAACGCGGGTCATGTCAGATTTCCTTCGTGGTGGTGCGGGTCAGGTGGATGCCGAGCCGGTCGGCTTGGCGTTCTGCGGGGGTTCGTTGTTCGCCCAGCCACAGGTGCAGGACGTCGAGGGCGCCCGGTCGCAGGCTCACGGTGCGGACGCGTCCGTGCTTCTGCGACGTGACCAGTCCCGCGTTCTCGAGGACGCGCAGGTGCTGCATGAGCGACGGCAACGCCATCGAGAACGGTGCCGCGAGTTCGGACACGACGGCTGGGGACTTCGCCAACCGTTCCACGACGGCCCGGCGCGTCGGATCCGCGAGAGCGCGGAGCACGGCGTCGAGCTCGTCGTAATACTTAGGCACATACCTAACTATTATTGAAAGGCAGGGATTCGTCAACCGGCTCACGCCAGGAACGTGGTCGCGTCCGTCTGCGACCTACACCGTGAACGCATTGGCGGACGAGTGCGATGGACTGGGTATGAGAGTTCATCAACTAAGCCCACCCGAGGAATTCGACGTGCAGCCAGACGACCTCGCAATCATCCCGGAGTCGCTGGGTTCGAGCGCACACCGTTACATAAATGCGCACATTCGATCTTCGTGTGCGGCCAACGCTATCGAGAGAGTCCGCCTTTTGTCCTTTCCGAAACTGACACGGCCGCCGGAGTGTGGGAAACTTGCATCTGCGAGATGCTCCTCTTTTTGCTGGACATGAACTCTAGACAAGCTCCATTTTCCGCTAAAAGACGGGCATTTCGTGTTTAAACCACCGGCAACCCCAAAGAACTTCGGTGGACCAAGGCTTAGTATGCCCGCCTTGCGAATCGATACGACTCGACGGGCCAATCCTGCGACACGCACGGACATCACGGACTGTGACTGTTAACTGAGAATGGCGGTTAATCGCAGCTTGGTTTGGTGCTTCTGTGTGATGCCGATGACTAGGGTTGATAGGGCAGCTTCGACGACGTCGTCGGGGATGGTGTTCAGGTCATTTGGGTGAAGAGTCTGTCAACTAGACGGAAGTTGCCGCGGGTGATGCGGACTATCGCTGCGATGGCTTGTGCGTCGGTGAAGTCGTCCGGGTCCAGCGTGTGAAACCTTAGCGTTGGATATTTCACTTTTTCACAAGCCACCCGTATTTAGCCGGGCGGTCCCCTGCCGTTACTCCCCCTACTTTGACAGCATTACTGTCAAAGACTGCATTGTGGTCAAAGCTGAATCTTTCGGCCTGGAGCCAGGTTCCGTGTCCCGCCCTGGAACCGGCCTCCTGCGTTGTAGAGGCCTTCACGCCGTTCCACTTCCATGAGGACAGCACGGGATACGAAGTCGGACCAGCTCCGATCCATCTCCTGGCCGCTGGTTCCGGTGTAGGCCGCCTTGGCGCGCTTTAAGTCATTCGTGGCCATGTAAAACGTGACCTGCTTCGACACAGTATCAGGCAACGGGCCAGGAGCCGACGTCGGAGAGACTGCGTTCGTGTTTCCTTCGTTTGTTCCGGGGCTTCTGTTGGCCTTCACCAGGTTCTGTACGGAGAGGTTGCCAGTTTGCCGGCGGGGCGGTACACCGATCGGCTTGCGGTTGCTTTCAGTCATGATGCATTCCTTTCCTCGGCTGCTTCCAAGCGGGCAACGAGTTCATGGGCGATCTGGTAGAGGTCTTCAGCGACATTGGCGGCCGACCGCGGTTGGCTCTGCCCGGCTTCGGCTGTTCCCTTCAGCACTTCGTACCATTTAGCGGCACCCTTGACTTGTTCTTCGAGTTCGTGGACCAGCACCCCCCTATCGCGGGCTGCCTGAGCCGGAGCTTCCGCGTGACGCACCATTCCGGTGAAGAGGACGGCATCTGTGCCAAAGGTTTCGGCGATGGCTTCCCGCGTCATCCGGTGAACGTTGGTGGCGGTAGAGGATGTGGCCGTGATGATCACACCGAGCAGGTCGAGGTTTGGGTTGACGTCAATGACTGTGTCCAGGCGTTTAGCGACTCCGATGAGTCCTTCGCGGCCAGCCTTATCCGTCTTGGTTGGTACCACCACGTAGGAGGCTGCCCCCAGGGCCGCGACCTGCAGGGGTTCGTTGCCGGGCGGGCAGTCGATGAAGATGATGTCGTAGTCGGCGGCGATCGGTGCGAGCGACCGAGCAAGTGCCAACTTTGCCTTGCTGCCATCTTTGCTGCCCTGCGCGATGAGGCCGGCCGCTGCCTGGTCAAGCTCTGCCCCTCCGGGAATGACGTCAAGGTTAGGACGGATGTCCTTGAGCGGGGTTAGCCGTGACCCAAACATAAGACTTTGAGCGAGGGCGCCGCCGTCGTCGTCAAGGGTGCCGTGCCTGTAGCCAAGATCCAGACCTAGGTTTCCTTGCGGCCCTGCGCCCACGCTCAGCGGCCCGCTGGTTCGTCGGCAGAAGCCGCGCCGCCGACCCCTATTGCGCTGCCGGAATCGGCCGCGCTGCCGGCCTTGGCGCCGTCGTAGTTCTTCCACTGCCCCAGCACATGCTTCTCGGCCTTGGTCGGGAGGAAGCCGGCCGGCGCGAAGATCCGCGCGGGAACAGCCTTGTCCTCGGTGCTCGGGAGACTGTATCCATCGCCACCGGTGCGGAAGGCACGCCAGGTGATCAACAGCGAGGCGGCAATCACGATGATCGACAGCACCACGAAGATGATCGATAGCGTGCCCTGCACGAAGCTATTGCGGACCACGGCCTCCATCGCAGCGACCGACTTGGCCGTCCCGAAAGACGTCTTTCCCGCATCCAGCGCGTTCTGAAATGCCTGATGCTGCGCCCAGTAGCCGACCGCGGGAACCGTGGAGAAGATCTTCTGGAAAGACGCCACGATCGTCGCCACGGAAACGAAGGCAAGCGGCAGCGCAACGATCCATAAATACCCGAAGCTGCCGCGTTTTGCAACGATGGCCAGACAGACAGCGAGTGCGATGGCGGCCAGCAGCTGATTGGCAATGCCGAACAGCGGGAACAGCGTGTTAATGCCACCTAAGGGATCCGTCACGCCCATGATGAGAATCCCCCCCAGCCGCCCACCATGACGGCCGTGCGGACCCAGGACCCGAGCCGCCATGAGGTGTCCTTGAACCGCGGCACAAAGCTACCGATCGAATCCTGCAGCATGAAGCGCGCCACCCGGGTGCCCGCGTCCACGACGGTCAGAATGAACAGCGTCTCGAACATAATGGCGAAGTGGTACCAGAAGCTCATGAGGGCCGTACCACCGACCACCTGGTGCATGATGTGGGCCAGCCCGACGGCGAGCGTGGGCGCTCCTCCGGTGCGCGAGACGATACTCTTCTCGCCGACATGGGATGCGGTCTGCGCCAGCGTGGCCGGATCGACGTGCACTCCGGTCCTAACAATGGGGGCGCGGCCACATCAGCGTACGGGGCGCCGCGTGTCACGGATTATGCGCTGAGCAACGCCACTTTTGCGGCGAACGGTCCTCCGCCGGTAAGGAATCATCGCGCAGGCGATCAGGCGATCAGGCGATCAGGCGATCAGGCGATCAGGCGATCAGGCGATCAGGCGATCAGGCGATCAGGCGATCAGGCGATCAGGCGATCAACAAAACCTTGCCCATGTGTTCGCCGGAATCAAAATAGGCGTGTGCCTGGGCCGCCTCCGCCATCGGAAAAGTCTTGTCCACCAGAGTCTTGATTTTGCCGCTGCTGATCAACGGCCACACATGTTCCCGGACGGCGCTCATAATCGCGCCCTTTTCTTCCGTCGGACGCGCCCGCAGAGTGGTACCAATGATCGCCGCGCGTTTGGACACCAACTGGCCCAAGTTGAGTTCCGCCGTCGTCCCGCCCTGCATACCGATGACGACCAGCCGACCGTACGTAGCCAGCGCATCCACGTTGCGCTGCAGATACTTCGCGCCCACCACGTCTAGAATTACGTCCGCGCCGTGCCCACCCGTGCGCTCGCGCAACACCGCGACGAAATCCTGCTCACGATAATTAATGGCGATGTCCACTCCCAGAAATGCCGTGAGGGTACTGGTCTTTTCCGCACTGCCGCTGGTGGCGGCGACCGTCGCGCCCAAAGCCTTCGCCAGCTGAACGGCCATGACGCCGATGCCTCCGGTTCCGCCATGAATCAGCACCGTTTCACCGGGCTGAAGTTGCGCGGTCATGAACAGATTCGAGTACACCGTGGCCGCGACCTCGGGCAGGGCCGCCGCGGTGACCACATCCACGCCATCGGGGATGCGCAAAACCTGTTCCGCGGGCGCGACCACCTGCTGCGCATAACCGCCACCTGCGAGCAGCGCCACCACTTTGTCCCCCTTCGAGAATGCCCTGGCAACGTTGGTCCCAAAGCCCGCAATCCGGCCGGACACCTCCAGCCCCAGGATGTCAGAAGAGCCCGGCGGCGGCGGATAGAACCCCCGCCGCTGCTGAACGTCCGCACGGTTAATGCCGGCGGCAACAACGTCAATCAGCACTTCTCCGGGACCGGGAACGGGCGCCGGGACCTCGCGCAATTCGAGCATTTCCGGTCCGCCCGGGGCCTTGATACCTATTGCCTTCATTCCATCCTCCACTCTCCGACGCCGCACGGTCCTGCTGCGTTCTGCGCTGCGCTGTCTTACTCTGCGCCGTCTTACTGGGTGCTATTTTTGCACTGACCTATCCTTCCACGCCCCGCTGCCTGTCCCGCCCAATTGACCGATTCGAGTCGCGCCAGGTTGCGTTCGGATGCAGGGGCTTCGGCACCCTACAACCGAGCGGCGGCTGCCGGAACGACACCAGCCGCTGTGGCGTTCCGAATTCGATGGCTGGAAGGACGCCGTCGTCAGCCGGGTCTAATGCGCCGATTAGGTGTGCCGGCTTCGTACCAATCGTGGCCCGCCGGTGCCGCCGAGTCCCATGTTCCCCATGTTAGGAGGTTCCTTACGAACTGCCCGCGCCCCTTCCGTCATCGCCAAGTGCCCGGTATCAGCTCGCCTGCGAGGTACCCTGATCCGCAGCCCCGCTGCGTGACCGTGGTTATGGTACCGAAAGCCCGGCGTATTCCTGACAGCAGAGACACCGTAGTTGTGGTGACGGAAGCCCGGAGTATTCCTGAGAGCAGGGCCCGCAACGGTCCGGAGAGAGCCCGTCCCATATCCCGTGCCGCTGCTTCCGGGGTTCCCGGGCACCGACATACTGGTGCCGGGTAGGGCGGGTGCGGTGGATTGGTAGGTGTGTCCGGTGGGGGTGGTGATTTGGACGGTATGGCGGGGTCCGGGTCGTGGGATGGAGGACCAGCCGGGCGCTTCCTTGGCGAGGTTGCAGCGTTCGCATGTTCCCTCCCCGTTGATTTCGCTGGTGGCGCCTTTGCGGTTGTGTGGCATGATGTGGTCCGCGTGCCGGATCGGCGCGTCGCAGTAGGGGGTCCGGCAGGTCTGGTCCCTGGTCCGGATGAGGCGCTGCAGTCCCGGCGGGAAGAACCTGGACCTCGCGTCCATGCCGACGAGCTGCCCGGTCCCCGGGGCGGTGAACAGTCTGCGCAGCGACACCCGGATCCCCGGTTCATCCGGCATCGCCGCGTCCGGCATCTCCCCGCCGGAGCTGCCGGCGGATCCACCGGGTTTGGTGGGTCTGTTGGTGGGTCTGTTGGTGTGGGTGCGGCGGGTGAGGTTCCGGGCCCATTGCGCGGGGACGATGCCGTAGCCGGGGAGGTAGGCCGGTTCGCTGTCGCCCTGGAAGAGGGTCCGGTCTGTCATGACGAGTTGGATCTCAACGCCGGTGATCCCGCCGGGGGTACCGGTGACGCGGTGGACGAGGGTGTCGGCCATGATCTGCCCGCGTCCGCGTCCGTCTCCGGACGCGCGCAGGGAATCCGCTTCCCTCGCCAGTGCCGCGTACACGGCCACGCCCTGAGCGACGGGGAGCAGCCCGGTCAGGTACGTCATGGTGTCCGGCGCGGGCCGGCAGCTGACGTGCCGGTCGTTTTCGGCCTTCGCGTTCCGCGCGGTGACGGACTGCGGGTCAAGGGCGTACGCGGCCCGTTTGGCCTCGTTGACGAGCTTGTTGTTCCCCATCCCCGCCAGCGCCCCGGTGTCGGCGGCGAGCCCGGCATCAACGGTGCGCCGGTCATCGGCGCTCAGGCACGCGGTCTCCCGGGCCAGCAGTACCGCCCGCCACTCATTGAGCAGCCCGCTGCTCAGGGCCGTGAGGGTGTGCGGCATCTCGGTCACGAGGATCCGGGCCAGGCCCAGCAGCCGGTTTCCCTGCTGCGGGGATTCCCGCCGCGCCAACGCGATCTGCCCCCCGATGCCCTTGCCCAGCTCCGCGGCCGGGATACCCGCCCCGGCCTGCGCGCGGCGCTGGGACGCGTCGAACGCGGCAGCGGTACGGGCCTGCCCCGCGCAGGCAGCGGATTTGAGGTCCTCCATCACCCGCAGCAACCCGATCCGCTCCCCGTCATCCCCGTCCTCGGGATCCATCCCCGCCAAAACAGTGATCCACCCCGCAATCATCCCAACCCGACCAGCAACAACAGGACCAGCAGCAACAGGACCGGCAGCAACAGGACCGGTGCCCGAGGCGGCTCTGGCGCCCGAGCGAGCAACCCCGGCGCCTGCGGCCGGACCGGCGGCAGCCCGGGCGCCCGAGTGGGCAGCACCGAGGGTCGAAGCCGGGGGTGTGCCGGCCGCGTTGTGTGCGGACCCTGCGGAACCGGAACTCAAGGTATCGAACATGTGTATTGGGTATCTGCTTAGCTGAAGTAGGCTGACGTATGACCGATATACCGCCGCAGATGCCGTGCGCAGGCGTGGACTACCCCAATACATTTGGACAGTTTCAGGACTGGTTCGGTACCGATGATGCGTGTCTGGAGTACCTGGCAAAGCTGCGCTGGCCAGATGGATTCCTCTGCCCTAAATGCGGCGCCGGCGAGTACTGGCGTACGGGTGCTGGGCTATGGATGTGTCGGGGATGCTCACGGCGGACATCGGTGACAGCCGGGACCATTTTTGACCGCACCCGCACTCCGATGCGGACCTGGTTTGCCGCCGTCTGGTTTGTCACCTCGCAGAAGAACGGGGTCTCTGCCCTCGGTCTGCAGCGTGTTCTGGGGCTGAGCTCCTATGAGACGGCGTGGGCCTGGATGCACAAGCTCCGCCGGGCCATGGTCCGGCCCGACAGGGAGGTGCTCTCGGGGACGGTAGAGGTGGACGAGTGCTTCATCGGCGGCGTTGCCCGCGGGAAGCCCGGCCTCGGTCCTGACAAGATCTCCGTCCTGGTCGCCGCCGAGCACCTGGACCACAACAGAATCGGACGCATTCGCCTCGAGCCCGGGCCCGCCGACAGAAGACTCGCGCTGGTGAAATTCGGACAACGGGTTGTCGCTCCCGGCTCGACCATCCGCACGGACGGGGCCACGCAGCTGAGGCGCTTCGCCAAGCTTGGCTACGAACACGAACACTTCACGCAGCTCGGCTCAGACATACCGGCACACGTGAACATGCCGGCGGTGCATATGGCTGCCTCCCAGCTCAAACGCTGGATCGATGGAACCCTGCACCAAGGCATCTCCAAGGCGCAGCTGGCCTACTACCTGGACGAGTTCACGTTCCGGTTCAACCGCAGGACATCAGCCAGCCGCGGGCTGCTCTTCTACCGTCTGCTCCAGCAGGCCGTGAATACCGGACCGAAACCACTGAAAAATCTGGTCAGTTCCGCATTTACGGACTGACTTCAGCTAAGCAGATACCCAATACATGTGTACTATAATACGCGCTGACGGAGGAGAATAATAGTACTTATTTCGAGTTGGGGATAACCTCTTGAGCGGGGCTAACTTATTTCCCTGTTGCCGGTTTCCTGGTTTCCCGGTTTCCCGCCCGGGGGCCTCGGGCCGCCTGTCGACCACCCGAACGCAACGGGGGCCCTGGTCGAACACAGGCACACGCCGGCGGCGTAACGGACGCCGGCGCTGACCGACCCGGCCATTTCGTGGCACAGCTCCCGATATGGAAGACTACTAGCTAAGGAAGGTTGTCCGAGCGGCCGATGGAGCTGGTCTTGAAAACCAGTGTGCGGTAACCCCGTACCGCGAGTTCGAATCTCGCACCTTCCGCAAAGTGCAGCGTACGCACGGATCACAGGCCGGTTGGCACAATCCGAGGATTAAGCCGGTCGGCCTGTTTCTTGATGCCATCCGAAAACGGACCGAGGGCTGGTGTCAGGGCAAGGGCCAAGTCGGTACCTTGCCCACCGCCAAGCCGATGCCAGGCCGGCCACAGGCCCATGCCCCGGCTCAGGAGGCCAAAATGTCCGCCGCGATCAGATCCGCATCCTGGAGGGTGCGGTAACCGCTGCGGTATTTTCCCCGGGATTCCGCTGCGATGGCGGTGCCCCACTGCACGGAAGACAGCTGGAGTCCCAGCACGTACAGTCCTTCGGTGCGGCCTCCGCTGGCCCCGATCGGCCGATACGGTGGGGCCGTCACCTCCAAACCGCTGGTAACCACGGGTTCGCCGTCGGCCGCAATCATGATCCGCGGACGCACCAGACCGTCGGCCAGCAGGCCCTCCAGCAGGGGGGAACGGTTCATGAGCACGAGGTTCGCAGGCGCCAGAGCCTCGACCAGAGACCGCGCCCGCAGCGGTTCAGCCTTGACCCAGGGCGAGATGGCCGTGAACGTTCCATCCTCAGGATCGACGCCAAACACCGGGTCGGGGCCGACAAAGCGGACGACGCCGGCACGCGCCAGCGCGGCCAGCTGCTCCATGCGCAGGGCCGGCGGCCCGCTGGCAAGGCCTTCCACGAAGGCCTCGAACCAGCCGCGCAGGCCGCCCAGCCAGGACTCGCCGGTGATGCCGCCGTCGGCGACGAGGGCTTTAATCACCGCCCGTCCCGCATTCAATACGCCGATGGCCATCTTGACCGGATCCGTCTCGCCGGCGGCGGAACCGCGCGCGTCAGCTTGCAGATAGGTCTCCACGGCGTCGTCGAACTCGGCGTGCGAGGCGAAGGAGCGCCCGGCGAAGGGACGCGCCAGGCCCGGCAGATCCAGCCGAAACGCGGCCGGCACGGACCGGGCCACCAGTGCGTCGACATCGCCCTCCCAACCGCTGCCCGCCGCCGTCGAATGGGAGAGCAATGTGTCCAGCTCAGCCAGGAAACCGGATCGGAGGGCAGCCCCGTCGTCGCTGCGCGCCAGCGTGCAGTAGTAGGCCCACAGCGCGTCGCGGTGCAGCAGCGGCCACAGGTCCTGGTCGAATCCGGGCTGGATACCGGCGGCGGTCAGTGCGGAAACGGCCTCTTCTGTGAAAAAGCGCAGGCCGACGCCCTGCGGGTAGTAGGTGGTCAGCGCGGCCTTGGCACGGTAGGGCGCGCCACGGCGGGACGCGGCCAGGATCAGCGGTTCCCGGCCGGACGGAAGGTAATTCAGGACTTCACCGGGCTGCTCCCCGGTGGCTTCAAAGCGGCCTCCCCTACCCTGCGTCAGCTGACCGACGACGTCGAAGAAATTCAGTCCCATGCCGCGGACAAGCACCGGTTCGCCGCCCGGCACTTCATCCCAGTCCACGTCGTTGGGAACGGCTGGGGGCCAATAGCGCAGTCCAAGCTTCCGGGCACTGGCCGCCAGCTGCTGTTGATGCGGGTTCAGCCGCGCGGGCAGATGCCCCAATGCCAGAACCACGTGGTCGGCCGCGAGGGCGCCTCCATCGGCGAGTTCGACGACGAACTGTCCGGCCGCCGTCTGTTCCGGGGCACCGGGGAGCGCCCCGGCGGAGACGACCGGGCGAACAGCGGCGCGGACGCGTGTGGCACTGGTGGCGTGGACCCGGATGGTGGTGCCCGACGGGGCGTGCTCCAGCAGCGCGGCGAAGGTACGGCGCAGATACCGTCCGTAGAGGGCACGGCTGGGGAAGCCGTCGGCTTCGAGCGCGGCCAGTTCCGCTGTTTCGGCGGCAGTCAGGTCAGAGTCCGGGAGGCTCCGCTGCTGGCGGCGCCAGTCGTCAAAGCTGCCTCCGGTCAGCGGCACAGCACTCATTGCCTGATCCGGGATCAGGGTGGGAAAAAACGACGGCGTATTCATCAGGTACAGCGGCGACTGGTCCGTCCGCCAGACATGTCCGGGTCCCGCCGGATAGGGATCGATCAGGTCGATGTCCAGGCCGGGTTGCCCTCCGGGACTTAGGGCGCAGCGGGCGAGCAGACGCTCCAGCACTGACGTTCCACGCGGACCCGCTCCCACAATCACCACCCGGAGCCTGCTCGCATCAACCATGATTCGAGCTTAACCGACGCTCGCCGCGGCGCAGGACGCAGTCCGCCGGGTCCATAATGGGTGCCACCCTACGAAGCGCACCGCGGTCCCTCAGAATCCGGCCCGCCTGGTCCATGTGCCGGATGCGCCCGGTGGACGTTTTGCTTTGCAGCCGCTCTTTTAGGTAACCTAGGTAGGCTGGCTCCGGGCTTCTACCGGGGTCAGCGCTGGAGACGTGCCAGAGCGGCCGAATGGGCTTCACTGCTAATGAAGTGTGGGGCACAACTCCACCGGGGGTTCAAATCCCCCCGTCTCCGCCAAGTCAGTTACAGCAGGACCCCCGGCAGGCGAAAGCCCGCCGGGGGTTCTGCTGTCTTGGGCTGGTTCTCGCGCTGTGGCGTCCATAAGTGCGTCCGATGGGCTCGGGACCGGCATAGTGGTGCTCTGCAGGCCCAAGTTCGCTTTGTGAATCAGCGATGCTTTGTGAATCAGCGATGACGTGTATCGCGGTCCCTGGTGCCGACTGCGGACCAGCCTCGGCGCACCGGCGCGCTGGAGGTCCGGCCTTTGTCCCGTGAGCGGTAAACGATGTACGGGCGGAACAGGTAGTGCAGCGGGGCCGTGAAGGCATGCACGAGGCGGGTGAACGGCCAGATCGTGAAAAGGAGCATCCCCACCAGCGTATGCAGATGGAAGGAGAACGGAGCGCTGGCCATGGCCGTGACATCCGGCTGGAAAACGAAAAGGGACCGGAACCAGGGCGCGACGGTCTCGCGATAATTATGCCCCTCTCCGCCAAGAAACACGCTGGCCAGTGTGGTCCATAGCCCGAAGATAATGGCCGCGGTGAGGACTATATACATGCTCTTGTCGTTCTTTGTTGTGGCCATAAATACCGGCCCGGTCGTTCGACGGCGGTAGATGAGCAGGAGGATGCCGCCCAGCGTGCCGACACCGGCGATCCCGCCCACCACGAGGGCATTGAAATGGTAGAACTCCTGGCTCATCCCTACAGCCCGCGTCCACGACAGCGGGATGACCAGCCCAAAGAAATGACCGGCGATGACGGCGAGCAGGCCGAAATGGAAGACGGGCGAGCCAATGCGCAGCAGCCTTGATTCGTACAGCTGGGAGGACCGGGTGGTCCAGCCGAACTGGTCGTACCTGTACCGCCAGATCAAGCCGCCAACCAGCACGACCATCATGACGTAGGGCAGCACGCCCCAGAGCAGGATGTCCATGTCAGGTCCCTTTCAGCGGGAGCAGCCGCGGATCGTAGGGCTCCAGGCCAACCGATTCGGTGGGTGGGCCGTAGCCGGCCATCTTCATGACGGCCTGTTGATCGGCGGGGGATTTTCCGGGCAGGGTGTCACAGATGGCCTGCAGGATCCGGGTATGGGGCAGCTTGTCATCGAGCAGACCGAGCCGGAGCATTTCCAGGCTGGGCCGGTACTGGATCAGCAGATCCCGGCCGGCGTCCACATCCACGCGGGCGGCGAACTCCAGCACCATCGGGAGGTAGTCCGGCAGTTCGCCATGGGTGTCCACTAGGAAGTCGCTGCGCCGGTAGACCTGTTTGAAGGCGCCCAGGACCTCGCCCCGCCGGCGCGTGTCACCGTCGGTCCAGTAGGACAGGTGCAGGGCGTGGCGCTTGCCGAGGTCGAATTCCTTAACATAGCGGGCCTGGACATCCATCGGCGTACCGGAGCTCAGGTGCGCCAGAACCGGCTCGAAGTCCTCGCCTGCGCCCGGATGCCGCTTGAGCACGGACCGGATCAGCGGCAGCCGTTCCAGCACCTCTTGGTCCGGGTAGGAAAGACACCAGGATGCCGCCAGATAAACCGCCCTGTCACGGGCTGTCCTCCCACCCGCTGACGCGGCCGTTTTGTCGCCCGCCTTGTTACTGGCCGATTTGTCCCTCTTCCTCATGGCTCCTCCCGGGCGATGGCATCGGGGTCATTGTCCGCGGGGTTTCCCGACGCCCCGGAAGCCGAGGCGCTGGGTCCGCCGGCGTCGGGGCTGGGACCGGCACGGCCCCCGCTGTGGGCGGGGGAATCCGCGCTCATCTGCGGCTCGTCCCGCTTGTCCGGGAAGAGCCCGCGGGGCGTCCCGTTGCCGTCCCAATTGAGCAGGTTGACCCTGCCCCGCAGGGACTCTTCGCCGGCGACGGAATCGGAGGTCTGCCGGTCGCGCAGCGCATGGAACGTTTCCACCGCCACCGGCGTGGGTTTGCCGCTGGCCTCGCCGAACGGCGTATCCTGCATGCCCGGACCGCCGTCGAAGTCCAGGGAACAGCCCATTTCCTCCAGATCATGGGCCTGTTCCACGTGGGCCTTGGGGATGACATAGCGTTCCTCGTATTTGGCGATGGCCATGAGACGGTACATTTCATACATTTCCTGGCCTTCCATGCCCACCGCGGAAGGGATGGAATCATCCGGATCATTGCCCAGGCTGATACCCCGCATATAGGAGCGCATGGCAGCGAGCTTTTTCAGGACGTCGGTGACCCTGTCCGCATCGCCGGCGGTGAACAGCTCCGCCAGGTACTCGACCGGAATCCGCAGGGCATCGATGGCGCCAAAAAGGTTTCCATGGTCCTCGGCGTCGTGGCCCTGTTCCTTGAGCAGGTCCACCACAGGGGACAGCGGCGGGACGTACCAAACCATCGGCATCGTCCGGTATTCGGGGTGCAAGGGCAGCGCCACCTTGTAGACCTTGGTTAGCGCATAAACCGGCGAGCGCTGCGCCGCGTCGATCCAGTCCTCCTGGATGCCCTGCGCCCGCGCCTCAGCCATCACCGCCGGGTCGTGCGGATCAAGCAGCACGTCCATCTGCGCGTCGTACAGTTCCTGCGGGTCGGTCACTGACGCAGCCGCGGTGACCTTGTCGGCGTCGTACAGGAAGAGCCCAAGGTAACGCAGCCGACCGACGCAGGTTTCAGAACAAACGGTCGGCAGTCCAACCTCGATCCGGGGATAGCAGAAGGTGCATTTTTCGGCCTTGCCGGTCTTGTGGTTGAAATACATTTTCTTGTACGGGCACCCCGTGACGCATTGGCGCCAGCCGCGGCACTTGTCCTGGTCCACCAGGACGATGCCGTCTTCCACCCGCTTGTAGATGGCGCCGGAGGGGCAGGACGCCATGCAGGAGGGATTCAGGCAGTGCTCACAGATCCGCGGCAGGTAGAACATGAAGGTCTTTTCGAATTCAAGTTGGATCTTGGCTTCGGATTCACGGCGGACCTTTTCGACGATCGGATCCAGGTGCCCCATTTCGGGGGCGCCGCCCAGGTCATCGTCCCAGTTGGCGGACCAGCTGATTTTCGTATCCTTGCCGGTGATCAGTGACTTTGGCCGGGCCACCGGAAAATCGTCGCCCAAGGGCGCATCGATCAGGGTCTTGTAGTCGTAGGTCCAGGGTTCGTAGTAATCCTTGAGCTCGGGCTGGACCGGGCTGGCGAAGAGTCCGAGCATCTTCTTGACCCGTCCGCCGGCCTTGAGGACCAGTTTCCCGCGCTTGTTCAGCGACCAGCCGCCCTGCCATTTTTCCTAATCCTCATACCGGCGCGGATACCCCTGCCCGGGCCGCGTTTCCACATTGTTGAACCAGACATATTCGGTGCCGGCCCGGTTGGTCCAGGCCTGTTTGCAGGTGACCGAACAGGTGTGGCAGCCGATGCATTTATCCAGGTTCATGACCATGCCCATTTGAGCCATTACACGCATCAGTACTGCACCTCCTGGGAACGCCGGCGGATGGTGGAAACGTTGTCGCGCTGGTTTCCGGTGGGGCCAAGGTAGTTGAACGCGTAGGTCAGCTGGGCGTAGCCGCCGATCAGGTGCGAAGGCTTGATCAACAGCCGGGTCAGCGAGTTGTGGATGCCGCCGCGCCGCCCGGTCGCCTCAGACTTGGGCACATCGATGGTGCGCTCCTGGGCGTGGTAGACGTAGACCACGCCCTCCGGCATGCGGTGGCTGACCACGGCCCGCGCCACGTAGACACCGTTGATATTAACGCATTCGACCCAGTCGTTGTCCTTGGCCTCGATGGAAGCCGCATCCGCCGGGCTCATCCAGACGGTGGGTCCGCCGCGGGAGAGTGAGAGCATCAGCAGGTTGTCCTGGTATTCGGAGTGGATGGACCACTTCGAGTGCGGGGTCAGGTAGCGCACCACCACCTCCTTCGTCCCGTTCGGCCCCAGCTTCGGTTCGCCGAAGAGCCGTTGCATGTCCAGCGGCGGCCGGTAGATGGGCAGCGCCTCCCCGACATCGCGGATCCAGTCGTGGTCGAGGAAGAAATGCATCCTCCCGGTGAGGGTGTGCCAGGGCTTGAGCCGCTCCACATTGATGGTGAAGGGGGAATAGCGCCGGCCGCCGGACTCCGATCCGGACCATTCCGGGGAGGTGATCACCGGCACGGGGCCCGCCTGGGTCTGGGCGAAGGTGATGAATTTCTCCTCGGATCCCTCCGCCAGATCGGCCAGCTTGCGGCCGGTGCGGATTTCCAGGTCCTTGAAGCCCTGCACCGCGAGGGAACCGTTGGTGGTCCCGGAGAACGCGAGGATGGCTTCGGCCATCTTCGCGTCCGTGTCTATCGCCGGACGTCCGTTGGCCGCGCCGCCGAGCATCACGCCGTTGGCGTGGCTGAGCCGGTCCAGGGCGCCCGCAAGCTTGTAATTGACGTTCTTGACGGTGAAGCCCAGCTTGTCGGCCAGCGGGCCGACGGCGGCAAGCTTGTCGGCGATGGCCGTATAGTCCCGCTCGACGACGGAAAAGACGGGCATGTTCTTTCCCGGAACCGCCGGGACGCCGGGCTCCCGCCAGTCCCGGACGACCCCGCCGGGCTGGGCGATCTGGCCCGGAGTGTCGTGCTGGACGGGCACGCTGACCAGATCGCGCCGGGTGCCCAAGTGGGTCTTGGCCTGCCGGGAAAATTCTTCCGCCAGCAGGTGGAAGGTCTCGAAGTCCGTCTTGGTTTCCCACGGCGGATCGATCGCGGGAGTGAAGGCGTGCACAAACGGGTGCATATCGGTGGATGAGAGGTCGTGCTTCTCATACCAGGTGGCCGCGGGGAAGACGATATCGGAGAGCAGCGTGGTGGAGGTCATCCGGAAATCGGCGGATACCAGCAGGTCGAGCTTGCCCTCCGGCGCCTGCTCATGCCATTTCACGTCCCGCGGCTTGAGCCCTTCGGCATGGTCTTCGCCCATCACATTGTTGTGGGTTCCGAGCAGGTTACGGAGGAAGTACTCATTGCCCTTGGCCGAGGATCCGAACAGATTCGATCGCCACAGCACCAGGGTCCGCGGCCAGTTTTCCGGCGCGTCCACGTCCTCGATGGCGGGCGTCAGCGTCCGGTTCTTGAGCGCATCCGCGATATACGACGGCGTATCCTTCGCGGTGCCGGCCGCGACGGCGGCTTCCGCTTCGTCCGCGATGTCCAGCGGGTTCCTGCTGAACTGCGGGTAAAACGGCATCCACCCGAGCCTTGCGGACTGGGCGATGGTGTCCGCTGTGTGCATGCCGTCCAGGCTCCCCGACGAAAGCGGGGATTTCAGCGCGTCCGCCGAATAGCCGTCCTGGCGCCATTGATCCGTGTGCATGTACCAGTAGCCGGTGCCGATCATGGTCCGCGGCGGCCGGGCCCAGTCCAGGGCATTGGCTATTGAAACCCAGCCGGTCGCCGGACGGGTCTTTTCCTGCCCCACATAGTGCGCCCAGCCGCCTCCGTTGCGGCCCATACAGCCGGTGAGCATGACCAGCGCCAGCACCGCCCGGTAGGTGGCATCGCCGTGGAACCATTGACAGATCCCGGCGCCCATGATGATCATCGAGCGGCCCTTTGACTGCTCGGCGTTGCGGGCGAATTCCCGCGCCACGCGGATGCAGGCCTGCGCCGGGACGCTGGTGATTTCCTCCTGCCAGGCCGGGGTGTACGGGGTGCTTGAGTCGTCGTAGTCGGCGGCCCAGTCGCCGGGCAGCCCCGGCCGGCCGACGCCGTACTGGGCCAGCATGAGATCGAACACCGTGGTGACGAGGTGCCCGTCCACTCGTATGACCGGCACGCCGCGGCGCAGCACACTGCCGGCCCCGGCCGGGTCTTCGAAACAGGGCAGCAGGATTTCGGCGCTCTCGCCGGAGACTTCCAGCAGTGACAGCGCCGGATCGACGCCCGCCAAGTCCAGGTTCCATTTGCCCTTGCCGGACTCGTTGTAGCGGAACCCCATCGATCCGTTGGGCACCACAGAGCGCCGGGTCAGCTTGTCAAAGAGCACCGTGCGGAAGGCCGGATCCTCCGCGCCGGCCTCCGCCGGGAGGTCAGCGGCAGTGAGGAACTTCGTCGGAACCAGCCCGCCGTCGTCGTGCTCCTCAATCCGCACCAGGAACGGCAGGTCCGTGTACTTCCTCACGTACTCGGAGAAGTACGGAACATCGCGGTCGACGAAGAATTCCTTGAGCATGACGTGGCCCATCGCCATGGCCAGGGCTGCGTCCGTTCCGGCCTGCGCGGGCAGCCACTCGTCCGCGAACTTGGTATTGTCCGCATAGTCGGGGCTGACGGAGACCACCTTGGTCCCGCGGTAGCGCACCTCCGTCATCCAGTGCGCGTCCGGTGTACGGGTCACCGGAACGTTGGAGCCCCACATCATCAGGTAGGTGGAGTCCCACCAGTCACCGGATTCCGGGACATCGGTCTGGTCACCGAACACCTGCGGACTGGCCACGGGAAGATCCGCGTACCAGTCGTAGAAGGAGGTCATCACCCCGCCGATCAGCTGAATGAACCGGTTGCCGACGGCGTGCGAGACCATGGACATCGCCGGAATCGGGGAAAAACCCGAGCAACGGTCCGGCCCGTACGTCTTGATCGTGTGGATGTGCGCGGCGGCCGCCATTTCGATGGCCTCCTGCCAGGAGAGCCGCACCAGCCCACCCTTACCGCGCGCCTGCTGGTAGCGCCGCCGTCGTACCGGGTCGGTGACCACGTCCGCCCAGGCCAGCACCGGATCCTTCAGCCTGCCCTTGGCCTCGCGGTACATTTCCACCAGCACGCCGCGGGCATACGGGAACCGGACCCGGGTGGGCGAATACGTGTACCAGGAGAACGCCGCCCCGCGCGGACAGCCCCGTGGCTCGTACTCGGGAGAGTCCGCCCCGACGGACGGATAATCCGTCTGCTGCGACTCCCAGGTGATGATTCCGTCCTTGACGTAGACCTTCCAGGAGCAGGACCCGGTGCAGTTCACCCCGTGGGTGGACCGGACCACCTTATCGTGGCTCCACCTGTCCCGGTAGAAGACATCGCCTTTCCTGCCGCCTTCACGGAAGACGGCCCGTCCATCATCGGTCTGGTCCCATTTCGTGAAGAACCGACCTAGTTTCAGCATTGCATCCGACGCCGGTCCATCGAATCCCGGCACAAACGGTCCGTCAGCCATGGTCACACCCTAGGGTCTGTCGTCCTGCCGCGCTAGACCACTACGGCATACCGGCGCAGTAAAGGCAAATACATCCGGTGCCCGGATATATCCTCCTACTGGTCCGGGGGCAGCGGGGTCAGCGCGGCCACGGCCGGCCCTCCAGTGCTTCAATTTCCCGGTTGAACCGGGTCAGCAGCTCCGTCAGGCGGCCCATGTCCTCGACACTCCAGCCGCCCACCACGCGCTTGACGCCATCGGCATTAAGTTCGCGGTCCCGCGCCAGCTTTTCCAGCCCGGCCGGCGTCGGTCTGAATCTGCGGGCCATTCCGCCGTCAGGATCCGACGTCCGTTCCACCAACCCGTGCCGCTGCAGCGACGCGATTTGCCGGTTGATGGTGGAAACGTCCAGGGCAAAGGCCCCCGCCAGTTCCTTGAGGGTCATCGGGTCGCTGATCTCCAAACGTCCCAGCAGCACATACGCGGACCGCTCCAATGTCTGGTCACCGCTTTGCACGTGCAGATAGTGCCGGGACAGCAGTGTCAGCTCCCGCTCCATTATCTCGAACATTTCCCTCTTCGCGCGCATTCGTCCCCTCCGGTCCGCATCCGCAGATTCCACGAAAGTTGTAGTGCGCCCGAATCTGCCGGTCGGTCCTCAGTCTAGGGCGCGGTTCCCCCGCCGGGCGCGCACCAGCAGCAGATTCTGAAGAATGCCCTGGAATGGCCTGGCGGCCGCTCCGCGCACCGTATCCCACATGACTATGTATTATGCATATTAAATGTATACTACACATTGAACAATTTTGAACTGCAATTCTTGAGGACCCCCATGACCCAGCTGGCAACAGCCCCCTCCCCCGTCTCGGCAACAAAGCCGCGCAACGCCGGGGTCATCATTTCCGCTTTGTGTTTCTGCGGCATCGTCGTCGCCCTGATGCAGACCCTCATCGTGCCGCTGATCCCACAGCTGCCCACACTGTTGAACACCTCGGCTTCGAACGCCTCCTGGGCCATCACCGCAACACTGCTCGCAGGCGCGGTGGTCACCCCGGTCAGTGGCCGGCTGGGCGATATGCTCGGCAAACGGCGGATGCTGCTGATCAGCATGCTGTCGCTGATCATCGGCTCGCTTATCTGTGCGCTCTCGGCATCCTTCCCGCTGGTCCTGACCGGCCGGGTCCTGCAGGGTGCCGCCATGGGTGCCATTCCGCTGGGGATCAGCATTCTGCGCGATGAACTCCCGCCCGAGCGGGTGGGATCGGCCATGGCTATTGTCAGCGCAACCCTCGGTGTCGGCGGGGCGATCGGTCTACCATTGGCCGCCGTGATTGCCCAGGGCGGCAGCTGGCAGCTCCTCTTCTGGATATCCGCGGCCCTGGGCCTGCTCAGCGCCCTTGCCGTCATCGCCGTCGTTCCCGAATCTCCCGTCCACACCAAGGCACGCTTCGATTTCATTGGCGCGCTCGGCCTGAGCCTGGGTCTGGTTGCCCTGTTGCTCGCCGTCAGCAAGGGCAATGACTGGGGCTGGGAATCGGCAACAACCCTTGGCATGTTCGCCGCCGCCGCCGTCATCCTGGTGGCATGGGGTTTCATCGAATTGCGGACCGAGGCTCCGCTGGTGGATCTGCGGGTCTCCGCCCGCCGGCAGGTGCTCTTCACCAATCTGGCCTCGGTCATGGTCGGGTTCGCCATGTACGGAATGTCCCTTACTTTGCCGCAGCTGCTGATGTCTCCGAAAGCCACCGGCTACGGCTTGGGTCTGGACATGGTTCATGCCGGGCTGACGCTGGCGCCGGGCGGAATCATCATGATGCTGCTCTCCCCCGTTTCGGCACGCATTTCGGCCCGCCGCGGCCCGCGTATCACGCTGATGATCGGCGCGTTCGTCATCGCTGCCGGGTACTGTTTTGCGCTGCTGCTCAGTGGCGGAGTCTGGCAGATCATGGTGGCCGCAATGATCATCAGTGCGGGCATCGGTCTGGCCTATGCCTCGATGCCGGCCCTGATCATGGGGGCCGTGCCGGTCGGCGAAACAGCGTCCGCGAACGGGCTGAATACCCTGATGCGCTCGGTCGGCACGTCGACGTCGGCCGCTGTGATGAGCGTGGTGCTCGCCAGTATGACGGTGTCGCAGGGCAGCGCTTCACTCCCCTCCCACGCTGCATTTCAGCTGACGTTTGTGATTGGCATTGCCGCCGCCGTTCTGGCTGTTGTGCTGACTGCATTCATCCCCCGGCACACACGGTTCATTCCCCGGCACACATACTAGGTGCATGGGTCGGTAGTGGTTTTAGCCGTTTGATGTTCGGCGGCGTGGCAGCCGATGAATCCTGATGCCGGTAATAATTTCCTTTGAAGGAGGCGCCCCCGCCCCGAGGGATCGTTCAGCGAGGTGTGAAGAGCCGCCGTTGGCGTCCCGGGGCTGCCCCGTTGCCGGCCCCCGTTCTACATCCGCGCCAGGGAGGCCGCCCGGGTGCGGTGGCTGAAGAGCTTCATTAGGTTGTGGCACCCTGCCAGCAACTCCCACTCACGCGCTGCCTTCTCCATGCCGCGCAGGAGCACGTTTTTGCCCTGCCGGGTCTTGATCTGGCCGAAGACCGGTTCAACGATCGCTTTGCGCCGGGCATAAATTTTCTTGCCCTTCTTGGTTTTGAGTTTCCGTCCCATCCGTTCTGCCAGGCTCGCGTTGGCCGGGATCCTGCCCCGGGGCGACTCGGGAATCGGCGTACCGTGTTTCATGCGTCGGGTGGAGATGAAGAACTCGGTTGAATGAGCCGTTTCAACGTCTTTGACGTGCTCGAGGTTGGCTGCCGAGCAATACCCGGCGTCGGCACTCCACGTCGTGGGCATTGCACCTACAGAGACAGCCGTGTGTTCGATCATGGGGGCCAGCTGCTGCACATCCACGGCCACGTTGTTCAATCTGGTGGCAACAATTACCTGGTGGTCAGCATCCACGACGGCCTGGCCGTTGTAGCAGTAATGGTATGAACCATCCGCGGTTTTCATGATCCGCGCGTCCGGGTCCGTGAAGTTCCGTTGCGCCGTGGGCTTCGGCTCGGCCTTCGCAGCGGCAGTGTCGCCGGCAGCGGTGATGTCCTCGTCATCATCGCCGCGGGACCGGGCCTTCTCTTCCGCGAGCTGGCGGGCCTTGGCAGCGGCTTCTTCCTCCAGTGAGGCACGGGCCGTGGCCATCGCCGCGGCCCGGGCCCGCCTGTTCGCCAGCTCCGCGGGGAGTTCGTCCCCGCGAGTGCCCGGCCCGAAGCGGGCGTCCTCGGCCGCGTCGACGGTCTTCGCCTCTTCCATCAGGTCGCTGATCTCATCGGCCAGGACCTTCTGCTTCGCGCTCAACCGGGCATAGCTCATGGCCTTGTGCCGGGACGCGTTGGCCCGCACCTTCGTCCCGTCCAGGGCCACCCTGCCCAGGGAGACCATACCCGCGGCCCGGCACAGTTCCAGGGCCTGGAGGAACACGTTCGCCAGGGCCGCGAGGTGGCGTTCGCGGAAACGGGCGATCGAGCGGAAATCAGGGGCCTGCTGCGCGGCCAGCCACCGGAACGCGACCACATCCGTACATGCCCGCTCCAACTCCCGCGAGGAGCGGACCCCGACACAATATCCGTACAGGACGATGCGCAGCATCAGGCGCGGATCATACGGCGGCTGGCCCTTGGCCTTCGCATAGGACTTGTAGAAGCGGGCCAGGTCCAGCTCCGTGTCCACCATTTCGGCAATGAACCGGGCCAGATGGTTTTGCGGCAGCCACTCATCCAGTGACGGCGGGACCAGCATCACCGCCTCGGGTTCAAACCCCCGGAACCGCTTCCTGGCCCCGCCGTTGGCATCCATCGGCTCATCAACGGCCGGAGGCACGAGGGGCCCCACGAGCGACTCGGCGAACAAACCATCCTGGGAACCGGCATCCATACCCCAATTCTCCCAGCCCCACATCCGGCAGCCCGGCTAATCCGCCGGCGTTTTAAATAATTCGCCGGCGTTTTAAAACTAGGACGGACTACTGACCCACGCACCTAGTGGGCATTTGCGTTAGTTCGTCGGGGGTTTGGATCCAGGCGGGTGGGTCGGTGGGGTGCCTTCGTCCGCAGCTGGTGCCGTCGCGACGACCGGGGTGCCGCAGCGGGGGCCCGGTCCGAAACCGGTGCCGTCGCGGGCGGACGGCCCGGGATCTGGCAGTGGCGATCTGGTAGTGGCGCTTCCCTTTTGGGAGGGTGTTGCCGCCCTGGACCAAATACTTTCAAGGCGCCCCCTGCCGGGAGAACTGAAATCCTGTCCTGTCCGCAGGGAGCAGATGGAAATTACCATGCTGCTGCTGCCGTGCGCCAGCCACATCAGACGGGTGCAGCGGGTGCTGGACTTCGCCGACGGACTCTCCGGGTCGCCCGGCAAATCGCTCAGCCGCGCTCACCTGCACACGCTCGGGTTGCCCGCACCGGAACTCCAGCAGGAGGTCCGCACGATCAGGACCGCATTGGTTACATGGACTTCTACCGGAAGGTATTGCCGGGTAATTGGGGGGTGCGGCTGAACCGGGCATCTGCCCCATCCCGGCAAGGAACCTCCGGAGCAGGCGCCGGCTACGTCCGCACGGGCAGAGTCGTCGGTCTGAAGGCCGGCCGCGTCGCTTCGAACGCGGTGATGTCCCGTGATGTCCGCTTCGTGGCGCAGCGTCAGCCCGATATCATCCAGGCCCTCCAGCAACCGCCAGCAAACACGAAGAGGGACCGCAGCATAACCCCCGACGAACCAACGAAAATACCCACTTGGAATGGCGTGATCCCTGCGGAGGCAGCGAATAGCTGCTGCCTTTAGCCTGCCTGCGCCAGCACCAGCGGTAGCACCGCGCCGGCACCGGCCTGGCGCAGTGCCCGGCCCGCCACGGTGAGCGTCCAGCGGCTGTCCACCAGGTCATCGATGAGCAGGACAGGCTGACCGGCAAATGGTTCCAGCGCCTGTGCAAGCTCCGCGCCCACGCCGAACTGGTCCCAGACACCGGCCAAACGGTAGGCACTGTTTCCGCCGCGTTGTCCGGTGGGGCCGCCGTGCAGCAAACTCAACTCCCCCAGCAGCGGAAGATGCCCCACAGAGGAAATCCCCTCCGCCAGGGACCGCACCACGCGTGGCTTCGTGCGGGACGGAACCGCGACTATTGCCGCCGGCCTGCCCTCACCGCTCCAGCCGGACTGGCCCCAGTCCCGGAGGACCCCGACGCAGGCCTGCAGCAGGGCCGGATCGACTTCCGCATCCTCGGCCCCCGCGGCAAAGAGCGTGCGCAGCGCCCCGCCCCAGCCCAGGTCCGTCAGCCGCGAGAGGGCCCGCCCGGTTCCGTTCAACTCCTCCGGCTTGAGTTTCCCCTTGACCGGGACGCCGAGTCGGTCCATTCCGCTGGGCCACTGCAAGCGTGGCTCGACTATCACGCCGGCACGGCGGAGGGTCTCGCCCGCTTTTGACGCCGCAGAGCTGTCCACCGCGTCCGAAAACCACCGGTCCGTGCAGTTGTCGCAGCGCCCGCACGGCGCAGCGGTGTCATCATCGAGCGCAGCGGCGAGGTACTCCATCCGGCAACCGGCAGTCTGCTCGTAAACGACCATCGAATCCTGCTCGTTCACGCGCGCAGCGGCAATCCGCTGGTAACGCTCCCCGTCGTATACCCAGGCCTGCCCCGTGGACTGCCAGCCGCCTGCCGCGCGCTCCACGGCGCCGTCGACGGCCAGCACCTTCAGCAGCAGCTCCAGGGGAGTCCGGCGCAGATCCACCCGGGCTTCCAAGGCCACCGTGGAGACGGGCCGACCGGCCTCCGCGAGCGCTTCGAGCACCGCGGCAGCCTTCTGCTCCGAGGGCATCGATGCCGTCGCAAAGTACTGCCAGATGTCCTTGTCCTCCGTGCCCGGAAGCAAGAGGACATCCGCGTTGGCGGACCCGCGCCCGGCGCGCCCAACCTGCTGGTAGTAGGCCACGGGCGAGGAAGGAGCACCCAAATGGAGCACGAAACCCAGATCCGGCTTGTCGAAGCCCATCCCCAGCGCGCTGGTCGCCACCAGGGCCTTCACAAGGTTTTCCTTGAGCTTTTGTTCGGCCGATTCACGGTCCATCGGATCCGTCCGCCCGGTGTAGGGAAGAACCTCATGCCCCGCCTCCGCAAGCATCCTGGCGGTATCCTCGGCGGCGGAGACGGTGAGCGTATAGATGATGCCGCTGCCCGGCAGTTCGTCCAGATGTGTGAGCAGCCAGCCGAGCCGGTCGCGTGAATCCGGCAACCGGAGAACCCCCAGCCGCAGCGATTCGCGGGCCAGTCCGCCGCGGATGGTGAAGACGTCCGTTCCCAGCTGTTCCTCGATATCCGCGACGACGCGCGAGTTGGCTGTCGCCGTGGTGGCGAGTACGGGCACGTCTTCCGGCAGCCTGGCGATCAGGTCCGCGATCCGCCGGTAATCGGGCCGGAAATCATGCCCCCAGTCGGAAATGCAGTGCGCCTCATCAATCACCAGCAGACCGGTCCGGCGGACCAGCTCCGGCAGCTGGTTCTCGCGGAACGAAGGGTTTGTAAGCCGCTCCGGCGACACCAGCAGCACATCCACCTCGTCCGCCGCAAGCGCTTCGCGCACCAGATCCCACTCGGTCGCATTGGCAGAGTTAATGGCCATGGCGCGAACCCCGGCCCGCTCGGCAGCCGCCACCTGGTCCCGCATCAGCGCCAGCAGAGGAGACACGATGAGCGTCGGACCGGCGCCGCGGGCCCGCAGCAGCAACGACGCGACGAAGTAGACTGCCGACTTTCCCCAGCCGGTGCGCTGGACTACCAATGCCCGCCGGCCAGCGTCGACCAGCGCCTCAATGGCTTCAAACTGCCCGTCGTGGAATTGGGCGCCCGGAGAACCAACAAGTTTGCAGAGGACGGCCAGGGCCTGTTCGCGGGTGGACCGGCCGGAATCGTGTGTCTGGGGTCGAAGGCTTTGCTGCATCATCCCCTCAGTATTCCAGCCTGCCCTGACACGATGCCCTTGCCTGCCGGACGGTGTGGATAAGTCTGCTCAGCGCTCCACCCCGGCAAGCGCTCCGCACTTTGCAGGTCCGCTCGCGTTACGCTAGGCACGTGACTAGCGTAGAAAACACCCGAATCGACCTTTCCAGCTCCTTCAAGGCCTACGACGTGCGCGGGATTGTCGGCGAAACTATCACGGCGGATATCGTCGAGGCGGTCGGCGCCGCCTTCGTGGATGTTCTGGAACTCGGCGGGCAGACGGTGCTGGTGGGCGGCGATATGCGCCCCTCCTCCCCCGAGTTCTGCGCCGCGTTCGCCCGGGGCGCCACAACCCGCGGCGCCGACGTGAAGCTGCTGAACCTGATCTCCACGGATGAGCTGTACTTCGCCTGCGGTTCGCTCCAGGCCGCCGGTGCAATGTTCACGGCCAGCCACAATCCCGCTGAATACAACGGAATCAAAATGGCCAAAGCGGGCGCCATCCCGGTTTCCTCCGAAACCGGGCTGGTGGAGATCCAGCATCTGAGTGAAAAATATCTTGCCGAGGGCATCCCAGGCGCCGGTTCCACCGGCAGCATCAGCGAGCAGGATGTTCTCCGGGAATACGCGGAATATCTGCGGAGCCTCGTTGATTTGAGCGGATCCCGGCCGCTGAAGATCGTCGTCGACGCCGGTAACGGAATGGCCGGCATGACCACCCCAGCCGTGCTCGGTAGCCAGTTGCTCCCCGCGCTGCCGTTTGAAATCGTCCCGCTGTACTTCGAGCTGGACGGGTCCTTCCCCAATCACCCGGCCAACCCGCTGGAGCCGGCCAACCTGCGCGACCTGCAGGCCGCCGTCGTCGCCCACGGCGCGAACATTGGTCTGGCGTTCGACGGCGACGCCGACCGCTGCTTTGTGATCGACGAAAAGGGCACCCCCGTTTCGCCGTCCGCCGTGACTGCACTGGTGGCCCGCCGCGAGATCGCCCGCGCCAAGGCCGGGTCCGCCACCCGCGCTCCCGAACTGACACCGGTCATCATTCACAACCTGATCACCTCCCGCGCCGTTCCGGAACTCGTCACGGCCGACGGTGGCCGTCCGGTCCGCACCAGGGTGGGGCACTCCTTCATCAAGGCCGTCATGGCGCAGGAAGCCGCGGTTTTTGGCGGCGAGCACTCCGCGCACTATTACTTCCGCGACTTCTTTAACGCCGACACCGGCATGCTGGCCGCCATGCACGTGCTGGCCGCCCTCGGCGAGCAGGACGGTCCGCTCTCCGAGCTCGGACGCGAATATGAACCTTACGTCTCCTCCGGGGAAATCAACTCCAGACTGGCCGACATTCCCGCCGCGGTGGCCCGCGTCCGCGCCGCCTATGAGCGCGACGGCGTGACACTGGACGAGCTGGACGGGCTGACCTTCACGGCGGACAACGGAGAGTGGTGGTTTAATCTGCGGGCCTCCAACACCGAACCGTACCTGCGGCTCAATGCCGAGGCCATCGATGCTGCGACCATGATCTCCACGCGCGACGACGTTCTGGCCTTGGTGCGCCAGTAATGACCGCGGAAGATGCTGACGGCGTACAGGGGGCAACCCTTATGGCGGGGCTCGACCAAGCGCTGCCCGACCAAACTGCACCCGACCAAACGCCGCCCGACGACGCCGACAGGGACGACCTGAACAAACTGCTGGGGACCGCTCTCGGCATCGCCCAAGAGCAGCTTGAGGCACACGGCGCGTTCCTGCCGGTTGCGCTGGCCGTGGGCGACGACGACGGGATCCGCATGCTGACCGTCTCCCCTGCCGGCGCGGAGAGCGGGCCGCACGCCGACGGTCCGGAAGCCGCCAGTCCCGAAGCCGACGGCGGGTTGGCTGCCGACGCGATGATCGCGGACCTGTATGAGGTGCTGCGCCAGCAGAAGGACGTGCACCGGGCCGCCGCCGTCGTCTGTGATATCCATCTGCCGGACGAGGGTACCGATGCAATCCATGTGGTGACCGAGCACCGCAGCGGCGTCTGCGTTGCCGCGGTACAGGCCTACACGCGGACACCCGGATGGAACTTCAGCGAGCCGGTCTGGGAAGCGGAAGAGCCGCAGATCTGGATCTAGCACTTCTCCCCTTTAATCGATGACGCAGTCGGCGCCCATGTTGTTCAAAAACATGGGCGCCGACTGCATCATCCATAACAAGGTCGTTATCAGCCACGGGGTCCGGGGCCGGGACAGGCCCCGTCAACTGGCGGGGTCAGGCGGTAGCGAGCCAGAGATCGGGGCCGAAGACCTCGTAGTGGATGCGCTCGGCGGGGATGCCCGTGGCCAGTGCCTGCGAGCGGATGCTCTTCATGAACGGCAATGGTCCGCACAGGTAAACGGAGGCATCCTGCGGAATATCCAGTCCCTCCAGGGTCATGAACCCCTTGTTGTATCCTTCCTCCGGACGCTCGAGCCAGAGCTGTAGCTCCGCCGAGTCCAGCTTCTCCACATCCGCGCTCATCTGCTTCTGCAGTGCCCAGTTCTCCAGCCCCTGGTCCGCGTGCAGCACCAGCACATCGCGGTCGGAGCCGCTGTCCACCAGCGAACGCAGAATTGACGCCGTGGGCGTGCAGCCGATTCCGGCCGAAGCCAGCACCAGCGGGTGGTCGCCGGCGCCGAGGGTGACGTCGCCGTAGGGGTTGGAAAGCTCCAGCACGTCCCCGACCTTGACGGTGTTGTGCAGCACCGGCGACACTTCACCGTCCACGTCGATCTTGGTGGTGAAAACGCGCCGCGCCGCGTGCGTATCGGAGTGCAGGGAGTACTGCCGGACCTGGTGGATACCGTCGGGCATGGGCACCTTGATGGTGATGAACTGGCCCGGCCGGGAGGGGCTGACGGGTGTATCGTCGGCCGGCTCGAAGGTGAACGTCATGGAGCCGATGCCGGCGACCTCCTTGCTGACCAGAACCCACGGGCAAAAGGGCTTGTCATTGGCGGCCTGAGCGTACAGCCCCTTTTCGATCTTGATCAGCGCGTGCGCCATCAGCCAGTAGACCTCGCTCCACGCTCCGGCGATCTCGTCGGTGATCACGTCGGACAGTTCCTCGGCGATGGCCTCAAAGAGGTACTTGTAAACGATCGGGTACTGCTCCTCCACGATGCCCAGGGACGCATGTTTGTGGGCGATGCGGGAGAGGACGGTCTCCGGGACGGAATCCGGATGGGCCACCAGATGCGAGGCGAAAGCGACGATGCTGCCCGCGAGCGCCTGCTGCTGTATGCCGCTGGCCTGGTTGGAGCGGCTGAACAGACCGTCGAGGAGTTCCGGATGAGCCGCAAACATCCTGGCGTAAAAGTTTGGAGTGATCCTGGGCAGACGTTCCGCTACCAGCGGCATGGTGGCTTCTACGATGGGACGGGCCTGATCCGAAAGCATTGGTTTCTCCTTGGTACTGGTGATTACCGACAAGACCAAACTAGCATTGGAAATGCTACATTTCGGACGTTTTCTACGATTCGTAGAAAAAAGTTTTGCCGATCGCAGAGATACCCCGGAATTGAGGGTCAGGAACGAAACACTGTGTCCAAGGCCACAAAGACGCGGTCGCTTTGGCGGTTCTCCGCGAGGGACGCGATGACGACGTCGTCGAGCTCGGCATAGAAGGCCTCCCGGGCGCGCGCAAGGGCACCGCGGAGTCCGCAGCCGTCGCTCAGCGGACAGTCCCCGCTCGCGGTGTGGCAATCAGCCACGTCGGGCCGGACATCCAGCCTCCGCAGCAGCCAGCCCACGGTCGCGCTCCGGCCGCGGCTGCTGATGACGGCGCCCCCACCTCGTCCACGGGTGACGTCCACCAGACCCAGTTCGCGAAGCCGGATCACCGCCTTGCTGACGTGGTTGTAGGGGATGCCGACACTGTCGGCAATCTGCTGTGAGGTCAGCAGGGCACTTCCCTTCACGGCGCTACCCTGCGGGGAGGTGACCTGCGGGGAGGTGCACTCAGGGGCCGCCAACAGCATGACGACGCGCAGGCACAAATCCGAAAAAGCGTTTATTCGCACCCATCAACAGTATCCGGAACAGAAAAACCGACCCGCCGAATCCAATCGGCGGGTCGGTTTCACCACGGGAATGTCAGCCCAGTCGGGACTTCAGGCCTTCCAGCTCCGCAGCCAACTCGTCCGGGAGGGAATCGCCGAACCGGCTGTACCACTGCTGGATGCTCTCGGCCTCGGTGGCCCACTCCGCCGGGTCTACCCGGACGGCCGCGGCCACATCTTCGGCGCTCAGATCCAGACCGCTCACATCCAGGGAACCAGGGGCGGGGACAAAGCCGATGGGGGTTTCCACCGCTTCGGCCGTCCCTTCGAGGCGTTCGATGGCCCATTTCAGCACTCGGGCATTGTCCCCGAAGCCTGGCCATGCGAAGGAACCGTCTGCCTTCCGCCGGAACCAGTTGACCAGGAAAATCTGCGGCAGCTTGTCCTGGTTTCCCGTCTTGCTCAGTTCCAGCCAGTGCTTGAGGTAGTCGCCGGCGTCGTAGCCAATGAACGGCAGCATGGCCATCGGATCCCGCCGCACCACGCCCACCTGGCCGGCGGCGGCCGCCGTCGTTTCCGAGGACAACGTAGAACCCATAAAAATGCCATTAGTCCAGTCGCGGGCCTGCGTGACGAGCGGAATGGTGGTCTTGCGTCGGCCGCCGAACAGAATTGCGGAGATCGGCACCCCGTTGGGCTCATCGTATTCCGGTGCCAGCATGTCGACCTGATGGATCGGCGTACAGAAACGCGAGTTCGGATGCGCGGCGGTAGTGCCGGAATCCGGAGTCCAGGAATCCCCGCGCCAGTCGGTCAGGTGCGCCGGAGTCTCCTCGGTCATGCCCTCCCACCAGACGCCGCCGTCGTCCGTGAGTGCAACGTTCGTGAAGATGGAATTGCCCTTGGCAATGGCCCGCATCGCATTGGGGTTGGTGCTCCAACCCGTGCCCGGTGCGACGCCGAAGAGTCCATCCTCGGGATTAACCGCGCGCAGCTGGCCGGCCTTACCAAAGCGCAGCCAGGTGATGTCATCCCCCAGCGTCTCCACCTTCCAGCCCTTGATGGTGGGATCCAGCAGCGCCAGGTTCGTCTTGCCGCATGCGGATGGGAAAGCCGCCGTGATGTAGTAGGTCTTTTGCTCCGGGGAAGTCAGCTTAAGGATCAGCATGTGCTCGGCCAGCCAACCTTCGTCGCGGGCCATCACGGAGGCGATCCGCAGGGCATAGCACTTTTTACCCAGCAGGGCATTTCCGCCGTAACCGGAGCCATAAGACCAGATGGCGCGCTCTTCCGGGAAGTGCACAATCCACTTCTCCTCATTGCATGGCCAGGCGACATCCGGCTGGCCATCGAGCAGTGGTGCTCCCACGGTGTGCAGCGCCGGTACGAAGAAAGCGTCCAGTTCCTCCAGTTTACGGAGCACGGGAGTTCCGATGCGCGCCATGATCCGCATCGAGGCCACTACATAGGCGCTGTCCGTAATCTCCACGCCGAACTTGGGGTCATCGGCTTCCAAGTGCCCCATTACGAACGGAATGACGTACATCGTCCGCCCGTGCATCGAGCCGGCGAAGAGGCCGCGCAGCTTCTCCTTCATCTGCTCCGGTTCCATCCAATTGTTGGTGAAACCGGCGTCGTGCTCGTTTTTGGAACAAATGTAGGTCTGTTCTTCAACCCGGGCCACGTCTTTGGGGTCGGAGAAGCCGGCAAACGAATTCGGGAACTTCTCCGGATTCAGCCGGACAAGGGTGCCCGCCTCGACCATTTCATCCGTGAGGCGTACGTATTCTCCCGCCGAGCCGTCCACCCAATGGATTTTATCCGGCTGGGTGAGCGCGGCAACCTCTGCCACCCAATCAAGCAGGCGCTGATTCGTAGTCGGAGCCTGATCGACAGACTGCTGCAGTGGCGTAACGCTCATGACTTTTCCCTTCATCGGGGTCGGCGGTGTGTGATAAATGCTAGGGGCTCGACCACGGCTATTCCCGGGACCGGAGGTAGGATCTCCTTTCCCCGACGTGAGAAAATATCCCTACATTCCGGGGATTTCTCCTCGGAACGGAAATTATTTGTGTGAGACGAATCACGTAGACCGGTCTAGTAAGAGGAAACACGACGTCGCCGGTTTGTGACTGGGCCGTGTTCACGCTAAAGTTGCATACGGCTTGAGGGCCGGTTTGAAGAATGCGTGCGTAGCTCAACGGATAGAGCATCTGACTACGGATCAGAAGGTTGGGGGTTCGAATCCCTTCGCGCGCACCAAAAAAAGAGTCCCTGACCCGCGGAAACGCTGGTCAGGGGCTCTTTTTAATGGGCCCAAAAGCTGCCAACGTCCACCGCAGCCGTCAGACCGCGACAACCTCGGCAATTCGGTGCCGGATCCCGTCAAAGTGACGGTTCAGCAGTTCCGAGGACAGTGTCTTGTCCTTCAGCGCCACGGCATTGTAAATACTCCGGTGCACGGCAGCTATGGCGGTGAGATCGCCCGTCTCAGCGCCGATTTCAACATGGATCTTCCGGTATACCTTCCAGAAAACGTCCATCAGGCTGGTGAGCAGGTCATTGGCCAGCGGCTCAAAAAGCAGCGAGTGGAATTGCGCATCGGCTTCGGTGAAGCTCTCCCCCCGCGCCGCGAGCTGCTCCATCCGTGCTACGGCTGCTTCGATGCGGGCAAGCTGCTCCGCGGTCATCACGTCAATGGAGCTTCCGATCAGCCCGGATTCCAGGGCCTGGCGGACATCCACAAGCTGCAGTGCCTCGAGTCCCTCGTGCCGCAACGAGAGCCGGCCACGGAAAGTCAGACCGTCTGCCAGCGCCTCGAAGTTGCTGGGCGCGACAAACATGCCAAAGCCATGGCGGATTTCCAGCACGCCCAGGGCCTGCAGCACCTTCAGTGACTCTCGCAGCGTATTGCGGCCTACGCCCAGCGCCAAGGAGAGTTCACTTTCGGTCGGCAGCGGATCGCCGGCCTCCAGCTCCCGGTCCAAAATAAGCTCCATTATGTCCGCCTGCAGGGCGCGCAAGCGTGTCTGCGCGCTGAATCGTGCCTGCGGTACGACTGCCGATGTCGCCAATCTGACTCCTTAGGAAATGGTGCGAAGATAGATGACCGCCGCTGGCGCCACGAATCAAGTGATCTGCAACATATGATATCGGATGTCCGATGTCGGGATGAAACGGGCCCTCAGGGAGCAGCCCGAAGAGCAGGGACAATGCGGTGCCCGGGCACCTGGGCACGCACCGTAATAAACTTGTGACCTGCCATCCGCTTGACCTGAGGCTGTGACCTCTCTTACAGTTTTACTATAAGCATCGGACGTCCTACGTCCGATATCTAACTTTCGAAACGGTGAGCCCATATGAGTAGCACTTTTGAGAACCTGCCTTTGGTAAAGGATGCGTCGCGTCGCAACTTCCTAAAGCTGGCAGGCGTCCTCGGCACCGCAACAGCGTTCGCCGGCACGCTGGCCGCGTGTGGCAGCTCGTCGACAACGACGACGTCCGCGGCCGCCAATACCCCGGCGGTTAACAAGGACCTGACGATCGAGGCCGGCATCTCGTACTCACTGTCCACCGGATTCGACCCAATGTCCTCCTCGGGAGCGACTCCGCTGGCTGCAAACCTGCACATCTTCGAGGGCCTCGTTGAGCTCCACCCCGCCACCCGGGAACCGTATAACGCACTGGCCGCCGCAGACCCGAAGAAGATTGACGACACCACCTACCAGGTGACGCTGCGCGATGGCGCGCTGTTCCATGACGGCACGCCCGTCACCACCGAAGACGTTGTGTACTCCTTCACCCGGGTCCTGGACCCGGCCAACAAGGCCCTCTTCGCGCAGTTCATTCCCTTCATCCAGTCCGTCACGGCAGTCGATGCCAAGACCGTTGAGTTCAAGCTGTCCAGTCCGTTCGCCGGCTTTGGCCCGCGCATCTCCGTGGTGAAGGTGGTCCCGAAGGCGCTCGCTTCCGCAGACCAGAAGGCCTTCGACGCCAAGCCCATCGGCACCGGGCCCTACAAGTTCGTCTCCGCCGCCAAGGACGACAAGATCGTCTTTGAGCGCAACGACGCCTACAACGGTCCGAAGCCGGCGCTGGCCAAGGGCATGACCTGGTTCCTGCTCTCCGATGCATCCGCCCGTGTGACCGCCGTCCAGTCCGGCCGGGTGCAGGCCATCGAAGACGTCCCGTATCTGGACGTCGACGGCCTGAAGTCCAAGGTCCAGGTCGAGTCCGTGCAGTCCTTCGGGCTGCTGTTCCTGATGTTCAACTGCTCCAAGGCTCCGTACAACAAGAAGGAAGTCCGCCAGGCGCTGCATTACGCGTTGGACAAGGACGCCATCATCAAGACGGCGCTGCTGGGGAACGCAACGGCGGCCACATCCTACTTCCAGCCCACGCACCCCGATTACCAGAAGGCCGCCACGGTCTACGGCTTCGATGCGGACAAGGCAAAGAAGATGCTCTCCGATGCCGGGGTCAGCAATCTGTCCCTGACGCTCACCACCACGGACACCGCCTGGGTCAAGGACGTCAGCCCGCTGATCAAGAAGAACTGGGATGCCATCGGCGTCAGCACAACCCTGGAAGCGCTGGCCTCCTCGGCCGTGTATGCACCCGACAAGGTTGGCGGTCTGAAGTACGACGTCGTCGCCGCCCCCGGCGACCCGTCCGTCTTCGGCAATGACGCGGATATCCTGCTGAGCTGGTTCTACCGGGGCGATGTCTGGGCCAAGAACCGCTTCGGCTGGGCCGACCAGCCCGCATACGCCACGGTTCAGACCAAGATGAACCAGGCCACGCAGGCCACCGGGGACGCCGCCAAGAAGCTGTACAAGGAAATCATCGACATCGTTGCCGACGAAGCCCCGCTCTACCCGATCTTCCACCGCAAGCTCCCCACCGCCTGGGACAGCAAGAAGCTCTCGGGCTTCGCGCCGCTCCCGACCACGGGCCTGAGCTTTATCGGCGTCGGCCGGACGGCTTAGCTTCCACCTGCAGAGCACAGACCAGAGGGGCTGTGGCCCCCGGGCTATGGCCCCTCTGGTCTCAGAACGTCTCAATCCACGACGCAGCACCCACTGCGGATAAACCAATAAAAACCGGAGAAACAAATTGGTAATGTTATTGCGACTGCTGGGACGCCGGCTCGCAGCACTTCCGCTGATGATCCTGGGTGTCACCCTGCTGGTCTTCGTGGTGCTGCAGTTTGCCCCAGGCGACCGCGCCGTGGCAGCCCTCGGCGAAGGTGCAACTCCTGAAGCCCTGCAGCAGTACCGGGTGGAAAACGGCCTCAACGATCCGATGTTCCTGCAGTACTTCAGGTATCTGGGAAATCTGATCACCGGAGACTTCGGCAAGACCCTGCCTCCGCAGAAAAACATCACGGAGGTCATCACCCAGGCCTTCCCGCTCACGCTCCAGCTGACCTTCCTCGGCGTGCTCATTGCGATCGTGCTGGCGCTGGCCTTCGGCGTACTGGCCGCGCTCTACCGTGATACCTGGGTGGACCAGCTCATCCGCGTATTCTCCATCGCCGCGATCGCCACCCCCTCGTTCTGGCTCGGCATCCTGCTGATCCAATGGTTCGCCCTCGGCACCAACTCGATATTCCCCTCCGGCGGCCTGGCCGACCCGGCCGAAGGTTTCAGCGGCTGGATCCGCTCCATGGCGCTCCCCGCCCTCGCCCTTGGCGTCCCTGTGTCGGCATCACTGATCCGCGTGGTCCGCACCTCGATGGTGGAAGAGCTGGACCGTGACTACGTCCGGACCGCCATCGGAAACGGCGTCCCGTACCGCGAAGTCGTCTCCAAGAATGTCCTCCGCAACGCGCTCGTCACCCCGATAACCGTGCTGGGTCTGCGCGTCGGGTACCTGCTGGGCGGCGCCGTCGTTATTGAAATGATCTTCTCCCTGCCCGGCATGGGCCAGCAGATCCTTAACGGCATCACCAACAAGGACACCAATCTGGTGCAGGGCGTCGTGCTCGTCATTTCGGTGACCTTCGTGCTGGTGAACATTCTTGTCGACCTGCTCTACCTGCTCATCAACCCCCGAATCAGGACGGTCTAAGCCATGCGCAGCAAACTTGCCGAACGGTTGAGCGCTCCCGGGCTGCGGTTCAAGGCTCTGGCCCTCTCCTCCAAAATTGCCCTGCTCTTCCTGATCTTCATCATCCTGATGGCCATTTTTGCCCCGGCCATTGCCCCGCAGGATCCCCTCGCCACCGGCATTCCAGCCCAAGCGCCCAGCGCGGACAACTGGTTCGGCACCGACAGGCTGGGCCGCGACGTCTTCTCGCGCCTGCTCTACGGCGCCCAGTCTTCGCTGGAGATCGGCCTCGGCTCGGTGATCCTGGCCATCATCCTGGGCGCCACGCTGGGCTCTCTGGCGGCCACGACGTCCAAGGCCATCAGCGAACTCATCATGCGCATCATGGACGTGCTGATGGCATTCCCCGGCATCGCGCTGGCCGCCGTCCTGCTGGCGTCCTTCGGCAACTCGGTTCCGGTCATCATTGTCGCGATCGCCATCATTTACACCCCGCAGATTGCCCGCGTGGTCCGTGCCAACGTGCTGGCGCAGTACGGCGAAGACTATGTCCGCGCCGAGCGTGTGATTGGCGCGGGGCGCACCTACATTCTGCTCAAGCACATTGTGCGCAACACGGCCGCCCCCGTCCTGGTGTTCGCCACGGTGATGGTGGCCGACGCGATCATCCTCGAGGCCTCACTTTCATTCATCGGTGCCGGCATCCAGGACCCCGCGCCCTCGTGGGGCAACGTGATCTCCTATGGCCGCAACCTGGTCCTCTCCGGGGGGTGGTGGGCCACCACCTTTGCCGGTTTGACCATCCTGCTGACCGTGCTGGCGCTGAACGTGCTGGCCGAGGGTCTGACCGATGCAATGGTTAATCCAAGGCTGCGCAAGGCGCCGAAGGTGAACGACGACGACGGCTCGGCCGCCGCCGTTGCGCGCAAGGGTCTGGACACCGAGGTCGCCACCTCACCCGCCCAGCCGTCCGTCGTCGAAGGTCATGAACTGGACCGGTTCGAGCTGCGCGGGCCCGGTGCGGAAATCGTCACGGATTCCGAGCTGGCGGACGTGCTCAGCAACCCGGAGGTGGCGAAGGCCGATCCCTTTGCCCTGCTCGATCACGAGCTCACACTGTTGCGCGGCATCGAAGAGCAGCGCACGGACCGTCTCCCCCAGGTCGGTCAGACCACACGCGCTGTGCTCGAGGTCAAGAACCTGTCCATCCGCTTCCCGGCGCGATTCGGCGAAACCGCGATCGTAGACAATGTCAGCTTCACCGTCCGCGAAGGCGAAACGATGGGCCTGGTCGGAGAATCCGGCTGCGGTAAATCCATCACCTCCCTGGCAGTCATGGGCCTGCTGCCCAAGACGGCCAGGATCACCGGATCCATCACGTTCGATGGCAAAGAGCTGCTGGATTCAGCTGCGGGGAAGAGCGATGCGAAAGCCTACGAAGGACTCCGCGGCGAGCAGATCGCAATGGTCTACCAGGACGCGCTGAGCTCCCTGAACCCTTCCATGCTGATCAAGGATCAGATGAACCAGCTGACCAAGCGGAACGGCCGCAAGACTCCCAGGGAACTGCTGGAGCTGGTCAAGCTGGATCCGGAGCGCACGCTCAAGAGCTACCCGCACGAGCTCTCCGGCGGCCAGCGCCAGCGCGTGCTCATTGCCATGGCGCTCTCGCGCTCACCGCGCATTGTGGTCGCGGATGAACCGACGACGGCGCTGGACGTCACCGTGCAGAAGCAGGTGGTGGATCTGCTCAACGAGCTGCGTGAACAGCTCGGCTTCGCGATGGTCTTCGTCAGCCACGACCTGGCCCTCGTGGCGTCGCTGGCACACCGGGTCACCGTGATGTACGCCGGTCAGGTGGTTGAGTCCGCGCAGGCGTCCGAGCTGCTGCAGAATCCGATGCATGAGTACACCCGCGGTCTGTTGGGTGCGGTGCTCTCAATCGAGGCCGATGCGGTGCGTCTGCACCAGATCCCGGGCACCGTGCCGTCCCCGCGCGATTTCTCCACCGGGGACCGCTTTGCTGGCCGGTCGCTGCGCCCGGATGCCGATCCTGCCCAGCAGCTGGCCTTCGTGAAGGTGGAGACCAACGGCGTTGATTCAGACCATTTTTGGGCCAGCCACCGGAAAGAAGACGCACCGGCGCTAGCCGGGGCGAGGACCGCCAGGAAGGGCGCAAAATGAGCACGGTATCGATGAGCAGCAAGACCGCGCAGGACACCGCACCGGTCATTGAGCTGAAGGACCTGCATGTTCACCACCGGACCCGTTCAGGCGGACTGTTCAAGCCCAACTACGTCAAGGCCGTCAACGGTGTGAACTTCACCGTCAGCCGCGGCGAAACCGTGGGCATCGTGGGTGAGTCGGGTTGTGGAAAGTCCACGCTGGCAAGCGTCCTCGTTGGCCTGCAGACCCCCACCTCCGGCGAAGTTTTGTTCCACGGCCAGCCGGCCATCAAACGCAACGCGCGGATGCGGAAGGAATTCGGCCGGTCCGTCTCGGTGGTTTTCCAGGATCCGTCGACGGCGTTGAATCCGCGGATGACCATCCAGGACATCCTGACCGATCCGCTGGTGATCCACGGGATCGGCAACGCCGCGTCCCGAGCCGCGAAGGTCCGGGAGCTGCTGTCCCTGGTGGGTCTGCCGCAGTCGGCGGCGGAGGTCACGCCGTCCCAGGTGTCCGGCGGCCAGCGCCAGCGTGTGGCCATCGCCCGCGCCCTGGCCTTGGGACCGGACCTGATCGTGGCGGATGAGCCGACGTCGGCCCTGGATGTTTCGGTCCGGGCTCAGGTACTGAACCTGCTGTCCGATCTGAAGAAGGAACTGAATCTGGGCATGGTGTTCATCAGCCACGACATCCAGACCGTGCGCTACGTTTCCGACCGGATCTGCGTTATGTACTTCGGCCAGATCGTTGAAGAAGGCCCCGCCGGACAGGTCTTCGGGAACCCCCGCGACGACTACACGAAGAAGCTGCTCGGCGCAGCGCCGTCGCTGCTGCACATCTAGCCGTGCCCCACCGTTTTTCAGCTATTACCATCAACTAATTTGGAGAATATTGTGACCCGCGTCGCTACCCGTTTCCAGGGCGTCATCCCGCCCGTCGTCACCCCGCGCACCCTTGAGGGCGCGATCGACGTTCCCTCGCTGGAGAACGTCGTCAAGCACCTGCTCGACGGCGGTGTGGATGGACTGTTCGTGCTCGGCTCCTCCGGCGAAGTCAGCCATATGACCAACAGCGAGCGCGATACCGTGCTGACGACCATTGCCGGCGTCAATGCCGGCCAAGTCCCGCTGGTGGTCGGCGCCTGTGAGCAGACCACGAACCGCGTGATTGAGGAGGCCAAGCGGGTCGTCGCGCTCGGCGCCGATGCGCTCGTGATCACCTCGCAGTACTACGCGGTCAGCAACGCGCAGGAAAACGCCACGCACTTCCGCAGCATCCACGCCGCCGTTGACACTCCGATTTTCGCGTATGACGTTCCAGTGCGCACACACTTCAAGCTGCCCACCGATCTGCTGGTCCAGCTGGGCGCCGAGGGTGTCATTGCCGGCGTCAAGGACTCCTCCGGCGACGATGTCTCGTTCCGTCAGCTGCTGCTGGCCGCCAAGGACATCCCCAACTTCGACATCTTCACCGGTCATGAGGTCGTCGTCGACGGCGCTCTGCTGGGTGGGGCACAGGGCGTCGTCCCGGGCCTGGGAAACGTGGATCCCCGTGGATACAAGAACCTGTACGAGGCCGCCGTCGCCGGCGACTGGACCAAGGCGGCCGCCGAGCAGAACCGTCTGGCCGATGTTTTCGAAATTGTCTACACGCCCAGGCCCGGACGGCTGTCCGGGAACGCCGCCGGCTTGGGTGCTTTCAAGACGGCACTGGTGCTGATGGGTGTCATTAAAACCAATGTCATGAGTGCGCCGATGCTGGCGCTGGATGACGCTGAGACCGCTGCGGTCAAGGTTATTCTGGAGCGCACCGGTCTGATCTGATCTGATCTGATCTTGTCCGATCTGATGTGATCTTGTCGGCGCCGAAGGCGGCTTTCAGACAGCTTCCTCCGCACGGCCCACGGCTCCTTGTTTTTTTGAGAAGGTTTTTCATGCGGTACGCAATTGGTGTGGATTTGGGTGGGACGAAGACGGCTGCCGGAGTTGTTGATGCTGCCGGAAAGGTCCTGTTCCAGAAGCAGATGCCGACGCTGAACCGGGACGGCGGGGAGGCGATTCTGGACGCCACCGCCGCCCTGGTGTCAGGTCTTCGGAACGAGGCCGCCGCCGTCGGCCTCGAAATTTCCGCCGTCGGAATGGGCTCCGCCGGCGTCATCGACGCGGATCGCGGAGCCGTCATCTCCGCGACAGACGCCATTCTGGGCTGGGCGGGCACACGGATAGCCGACGGGCTCAGCGCCCGCCTCGGCCTGCCTGGGGGTGCCGTGAAAGTCATCAACGACGTCCATGCGCACGCCATCGGAGAAGACTGGCTCGGCGCCGGGGCCGGTTCGTCCAGCACTCTGATGATGGCCTTCGGCACCGGGGTCGGCGGTTCATTTGTCGTGGCCGGCCGTCCGCTACTGGGGCACCGCTTTGTTGGTGGACATGTAGGCCACTTCGCCTCCAGTTATGCCGTGGCCGCGGACGGCAGCCCGTTGGACTGCTCCTGTGGGCACCGCGGGCACGTCGAGGCCATTGCTTCCGGTCCGGCCCTGCATGCCCTTTATCTGCGCAACGGCGGGGATTCCCGCGCAGTCGACACCCGGCAGGTCTTTGCCCGCGCCAGCGCCGGGGATCCGGTGGCACTAGCGTCAGTTCAAACGTCGGCGCGTGCAGCGGGCCAGGCCGTCGGCGGGCTGGGCAATGTACTGGACCCCGAGGTGGTGGTGGTCTCCGGCGGATTGGCCGACGCTGGGGCTCTCTGGTGGGACGAAATGACCGCCGCGGCGGCCGAGGAGCTGATGCCTCCGCTGGCCGGGCTGCGGATTGTCCGCGCTACGCTGGGCAACACCGCGGCCATCGTGGGCGCAGCGACCCTGGTTTTGTAAGCCAAAAAATCACCACGGCATTCGTTTCAGCACAGCATTCATTGAACACAGCATTCGTAACGCCGTGCCATCACTACGAGGAGTTAAAGTGACCCTGAAACTGACCGACCTGGACGCGCTCAAGGGACAGCTGATTGTCTCAGCCCAGGCCTATCCCGGCGAGCCGATGCGCGATCCGCGGACCACCGGCCAGGTTGCGGCCTCCGCCGTGATCGGCGGTGCCGCGGCCGTTCGCGTGCAAGGCATTGCGGACATCCAGTTCACCCGCGCCGCCGTCGAGGTTCCCGTGATCGGGCTGTGGAAGGACGGCCACAGCGGCGTTTTCATCACACCCACCCTCCAGCATGCGCTGGCCTGCGCGAACGCTGGTGCGCACATCGTGGCCATCGACGGCACCCGCCGCCCCCGACCGGACGGTCTGGATCTGGCCGCGACCATCGCGGGCATCCACACCGGATCCAATGCGCTGGTCATGGCCGATTGCGGATCGCTGGCCGACGCCGAGGCGGCCGTGGCAGCCGGCGCGGATCTGATCGGCACCACGTTGGCAGGCTATTCGGGTGAGCGCGAAAAGACACAGGGGCCGGACCTGGACCTGCTGGCGGAAATCGTCGCTGCGGACTTGGGCCTGCCGCTGATCGCCGAAGGCCGTATCCATACCCCGGCGCAGGCCCGCCAGGCACTGGACGCGGGCGCGTTCGCCGTCGTCGTCGGCACCGCCATCACGCACCCGGCCTCCATCACGGGCTGGTTTAAGGACGCCCTGGACGCCTGATCCGTGGGCCTGGCATCGATTGCACGGCAGGTGCTCGCATCGCATCTGCGCTTGCGTGGGTAATGCCCTGGCCGCGCCTTGGCCGCGCCTTGGCCGTGCACCAAATGCCCAGCCGACGTAGGCTCGGACCATGAGCGAGCCACGAACGGTTGATGTTGTCATTATCGGTGCCGGCGCGGCGGGCGAAAACGCAGCGGAACGCGTGGTGCAGGGCGGCCTCACCGCGGTGCTGATCGAGGCTGAACTGGTCGGCGGGGAGTGCTCCTACTGGGCGTGCATGCCGTCGAAGGCGCTGCTGCGACCCGGGACTGCACTGCTGGCCGCCCAGTCCGTGGCCGGTTCGCGGGAGGCTGCGACGCAGACGCTGGACGCCGCCGCCGTCCTCAAGCGGCGTGACGAGTTCACCTCGCACTGGCAGGACGACAGCCAGGTCGACTGGGTAAAAGGCGCCGGCATTGAGCTGATCCGCGGACACGCGTGGCTCACCGGCGCGCGGACCGTTGAAGTTGCCGGGAACGACGGCGGCAGGCACCTTTTGCGCGCCCGGCACGCGGTCGTGCTGGCCACCGGGTCCGTACCGACCGCTCCCCCGCTGCCCGGGCTGGACGACATCGACTATTGGGGCACCCGCCAGGCCACCTCCGCGCAGAATATCCCGGGTCGGCTGACCGTCTTCGGCGGGGGCGTGTCGGGCACGGAACTGGCCCAGGCCTTTGCCCGGCTCGGTTCCAGCGTGACTCTGGTGGCCCGCGGGAATCTGCTGGCCATGTACCCGGCGGAGGCCCGGGAGCTGGTCAAGGCCGGGCTCCGGGCGGACGGCGTGGATCTGCGTCTACACACCTCCGCGGACAGCGTCCGGCGCAATGCCGACGGCCAGGTGGAACTGATCCTGTCCGACGGCGGCGGGACCGTCACCTCCGATGAGCTGCTGGTTTCCACCGGCCGGCACCCGGCGCTGGAGGGCCTGGGCCTGGAGAGCATCGGACTGGAACCGAAAAAACTCGATACCGACACGACCGGAAGGGTAGCCGACAACGACTGGCTCTACGCCGTCGGGGATGCGGCCGGCAAGGTGCTGCTGACTCATCAGGGAAAATACGAGGCCCGTGCCACTGGAGCCGCCATCGTGGCCCGGGCGGCCGGGAAACTCAGCGGCGACCCGGCGCCGTGGAGCCGCTACGCGCAGACCGCCGACGACCATGCCGTGCCGAACGTCATCTTCACCGACCCGGAAATTGCCTCGGTGGGCCTAAGCGTGGAGCAGGCGCGCGACGCCGGAAAGAATGTTTCCGAGGTCTCGCTGCCGATCGCCGTGGCAGGGTCATCGCTCTACGCGGACGATTACCAGGGCTGGGCGCAACTGGTGATCGATGACGACAGCAGGACCATACTCGGTGCGACGTTTGCCGGCCCCGACGTCGCCGAGCTGCTGCACTCGGCCACCATCGCCGTCGTCGGGCAGGTTCCGCTGGAACGCTTGTGGCACGCCGTGCCCTCCTACCCGACGGTCAGCGAGGTCTGGCTGCGGCTGCTGGAGAAATGCGGGCTCTAACCCATCGAGCCGACCACTCCGTCCGGACGCCGGGCTCATGAATGCGCTGACCCTCTAGTTGAACTGACCAGTCAGTACTGATATGGTTTATCCGTTCATAAACCCATCGGAAGGTCATGCTGTGCTGTCGGCTTCGGAGCTCCACGTTGCGGGGCGCCATCAGGACCTCTTGCCGGCCACCAGTCTGGAAGCGCCGCGCGGCGCCGTGCTGCTGGTCCAGGGTGACGGCCGCCAGAGGCGAACCGCGCTGGCCCTGACCCTGACCGGGCGGATGAAGCCGACCTCCGGGACGGTGCACTGGGGACGCGAGGCAGACATCACCCATCTGCGCCGGCACAGTGCATTAATCGACGCCCCCGGGGTCAACGAGCCCGAGCAGCATCTGAGTGTGAAGGATCTCGCGGCCGAGGATCTGGCCCTGATCCCGCGCAAATTCCGTGACCGTACCCGCCCCAAGGCCTGGCTGGTCAAGCACGGGCACTCGGAGATCGCCGGCAAATGGACGGACGAGCTCGCGCCGGAGCCGCGGCTGCGGTTACTGACGGATCTGGCGCTGGCAAACCCGGATGTCGACGTGCTGGTGGTGGATTCACCCGACCGGCACAGCGATGACGCGCAGGACTGGCTGCCTTTCCTGCAGCGGCTGGCTGCCGGCACCGGCAGGCACGACGGCGGGCACCGCCTAACGGTGATCGCCGTCGTCGCAAACTTCCCGCTGGACTGGGACGGCGCGACTGCGCAGGTGGGAGATATCCCCGCCGTCCCCGCGCCGGCTCCCGAAGCAGCCCCCACCGAACCGGCCGTTGAGCCGGCTCCTGAACCGGCTACCGAAGAAATTTCCGCACAGGTTCCACAGGCCCAGCCAGCCGCGGCGAAACCCGCTCACAACGACGAATCGCAGGAAACCCTATGACCGTCCTCCGCCTTGCTCTCTCGGAGCTCAAGCGCATGACCGGCGGTCTGCTGCCCAAGCTGACCATTCTGGCCCTGATCATGGTCCCGCTGCTGTACGGCGCCGTCTACCTCTACGCCAATTGGGATCCCTACGGCAACCTTGACCAGCTGAAGGCCGCCGTCGTCGTCGAGGACCAGGGGGCCACCACGAAGGATGGCCGGCAGCTCCATGTGGGCGACCAGGTGGCCCGGACGCTGACGGTCGGGAAAAAGTTTGACTGGGTGAAGGTCGCCTCGGCCGAGCAGGCGGACGACGGCGTGGCGTCCGGCGAGTACGCCTTTGCCCTGAAAATCCCCAGCGACTTCTCCGCCAGCCTCGCTTCGCCGGAGAACTTTGACTCCGCCCGCCAGGCCATCCTGAGCGTCACCACCAATGACGCCAACAATTACCTGCTCACGTCCATCGTGGACAAGGTGACCACGCAGGTCCACGAATCTCTGGCCAAGGAGGTGGGACAGACGACGGCGGACGCGCTGCTCACCGGGTACGGCACCATTCACACGCAGATAGTGAAGCGGCCGACGGCGCCGGCCAGCTCGCGTCGGGAGCGGCAAGTTTTCGGGACGGTGCGGCACAACTGCACACCGGGACGGGGGCGCTCAGCACCGGCGCGGACACGCTGCTGAACGGCCAGACCCAATTGGTGGCTGGAGCGAATCAGCTCAATAACGGAGCCGCCCAGCTGAGCAACGGCCTGGGCCAGCTGCAGTCCCAAACCGCCTCGCTGCCCGCGGACAGCCAGACCCTCTCCTCCGGGGCAGCCCAGGTCGCGGCGGGAAACGCGGCGCTGAACACCAAGGTGCAAAGCGCCGTCGGCTCTCTGAATCAGCTGGACTCCGCCGCACAGGGCCTCCTCAACGACAAGGCGAAGCCGGCCCTCGATCCGCTGGTGCAGAATGGGACCATGTCCGCCGCGCAGGAGCAAAAGGTCCTCGACCAGCTGCAGGCGCTGCCGGCAAGCCCGGCCCTGACGGATGCCCGGACCAAACTCCACATCGACGCCGCGGACGTGCAGAAGCTTGCGGACGGCTCGCAGGCCGTTTCCGGTGGGGCCGCGAAATTGGCCGCGGCTGCTCCGACTCTCACCGCCGCCATCTCCGAGGCCAACGGCGGAGCGCGGCAGCTGGCCTCCGGCACGGCGACCCTGGCCGCCAACCAGCAGACCGCGTTCGATGGCGCCAACCAGCTCGCGGCGGGAGCGAAAACGCTCGACGAGGGCGCGGCAGGGCTTGACGACGGCGCGAAGAAGCTGTCCGACGGGGCCACGACGCTCGCGGATTCTCTGGCACAGGGAGCCGGCCGGGTACCCAATCCCAACGATGCCCAGAAGGCCAACGCCGCCAACGTCATCTCGGACCCGATCGCGGTGAACTCGCTCTCGCAGGCGCAGGCGGCCAATTACGGTTCCGGGCTGGCTCCGTTCTTCCTGGTCCTGGCACTGTGGATTGGGGCGTTTATGCTGGTGCAGGCGATGCGGCCGATCACCCAGCGCGCTCTTGCCTCCAACGCACCCTCGTGGAAGATAGCGGTGGGCGGTTGGCTGCCGTTCTTCGTCGTCTCCACCCTGCAGGCCGTTGCGATGTATCTTGTGGTCTATTTCGGGCTGGGCCTCGACCCCACGCACCCGCTCCTGACCCTGGGCCTGCTGCTGCTGGCCTCGATGGCCTTCACCGCCATCATCCAGGGTGTGGTGGCGCTCTTGGGCAGCGTCGGTAAATTTGTGGTCCTGGTCCTGCTGGTGCTCCAACTGGTGAGCTCGGGCGGCACCTTCCCCTGGCAAACAACCCCGGGACCGTTGCACGTGGTGCATCAGATCATGCCGATGGGGCACGTGGTCGAAGGCATGCGGCACCTTATTTACGGCGCCGATCTGGCACCCCTGGGCGCGATCGTTCTCGGCCTGATCGGCTACACGCTGTTTGGTCTGCTGCTCTCGGTCATCGCCGTGCGGAAACATAAGTTCTGGACATTGAAGACCCTGCAGCCGGAGATCGCGGTATGAGGGCCGTCCCAGCCCGCGCCGCGGAAACCCGGCGGCCGGGACGGACCAATGCCACGAGGCAAAAGCTCTTTGATGCGTCCATGCTGCTGATCGGCGAACGTGGACCGGCCAATGTCACCGTGGATGAGATCGCCGCGGCGGCGGGTGTGTCCAAGGGGACGGTCTATTACAACTTCGGCAGCAAATCGGAGATGATCGGGCAACTGCTCGAACACGGCGTCGGGATGCTTGAATCCCGCCTCGTTGTTCGGAACTTGGGCGGAAAGCACGGCCCAGCTGGGGCTGGGGCTGCGGCCGGGGCTAATGATGCCGTGGATGACTTGCAGGAAATGCTCGGGGCCATACTGGATTTCTTCGCCGAATATCCCTCATTCGCGCAGTTGCTGGTCGGCGAGATGTGGCGCACGCCGGGCGAATGGCATGAGACGCTGACGCTGCTGCGCGAGCGGCTGGTCAGCGTCCTCGGCACCGCCGTGGAGCGGGTGTCCCGGGAGCATGCCGTCGATACCGGCATTCCCCCGGCAAGCGTCGCTGGCGCAATATTCGGCGCGACGTTCGTCGTCGGGCTGGACCGCTTGGTTTTCCATCCGGAACGTTCCCGCGAACAGGCCCTGGCTACGGTCATGACCGTCATCCGCGGCTACCTCCGTTAGCTCGGACAGACTGATCCGGCATTCAGGGACGCAGTGGAGTCAGACCGCCCGGGGGACGGCGAAACTGACAGCCTGGGCGTCCTGGCCGTCCAGTTCGGCCCAGGATCCAGCATGCTCAAAGACCGCCAAGGCGCTTGTGGGATAGCTCATGGCCAGATTAGTGTAGGCGTCCTCGGCCGAATCCCTGGAGGCCAGCCGCAGCCCAAGGTCCTGCAGACCCGGCAGGTGGCTGATGACCAGCAGCGTCCGCACCGTTTCCGGCAGATGATTGATCACCGTCAGCATCTCGGCAGCCGAAGCCGCATAAAGCCGGTCCTCAAGTTTTGGGGTCGGAGCCTTCTCCCCGAGCTGCTGGCAGACCCAGGTACAGCTTTGCCGGGCCCGGAGGGCGCTGGAACAGAGGATGAAATCCGGAATGACGCCATTGTCAACCAGCCATTTGCCCGCCACCACGGCATCCGCATGCCCGCGCTGCGCCAGCGGCCGGTCGTGGTCGGCGACACCCAGCGGATACGCGGCTTTCGAATGTCGCATCAAAACCAGCCGCTTCACGTGGTGATCACTCATGCACTGAGTCTAGTGACAGGTTTCGCTGGTGGCAGGTTTCGGACCCGCCGCAGTGCCAGTTCGTCGGCGGGCGGCACCATCAGATGCGCGGTGTCCGTTCGCCGGCGGCGGCACCATCAGATGGAGTACTCCGGCGCGGCCCACACCACGACTTCGGGATGCTCGTAGAAACGGTAGCCCTCACCACGGACCGTGCGCACCGTGTTCGCCAGTCGGCCCAGCTTGGACCGGAGCCGGCGGATGTGGACGTCGATGGTCCGCTCGTTCGGCACCTCGTCCGCATTGCCCCACAGTCCGTCCAGCAGCTCGTCGCGGCCAACCGTACGCGTGCCGTGCTCGACAAGATAGTTCAGCAGCTCGAATTCCTTGAACGTCAGGTTCAAGGTCTCGCCGTCCAGGTGCACCTCACGACGTGCCAGATCGATCAGCACGCCGGACGGGCGCGATTCCTGTACGGTGCGCAGCCGGGCTGCCTCCTGACGCTGGCGGGCAAGAACCGTCGGATCACCGAACGTCGAGCGGACCACTTCGAGAGCCGTGCCGGGAGTGTCTGCGGGAGCTATCGCCACGGCGGCATAACTCTGTGCCTGCGGCACCAGCGACTGGACATGTGCCCGAATATCCTGTGCCAGCTTGGCCAGAGACGTTCCTGCGGCGGCAGCGGTTTCCTCATCCACGCCGACATACACGACGAACCCACGGGCCACGTTGTCCGCCGCCGAGGCGCGGGCACTTTCTACACCGGAGATGACGGGGGTGGGAGCTGTCAGGGGTGCATCGGCACTGTGGGCGGCGGGTCGGTTCTGGCCGAATCCGGCCGGTCGGGTTTCCTGCTCATGGCCGAAGCCGTGCGGAGGAACGGCCGCGAGATAGCCGGCCCGCGCGGCGAACGGAGCGCGGAAACTGTTGGGATTGTTGACGGCATTTACTGCGGCCGGCTTGCCTGCATTGCGGACGGAGATGTGGACGTATCCGGAAGCTACTGACATGGGATTACCTCAATGTGAATGGCCGACGTCGCGGCGCGAATGCTTTTCCTCACCCGGCCGATAAGCCGGTGAAATGCCCATCAGGGGCAGGCCAGATGGGCCGATAATGCCTGAACTCAGGGGTAGCGGGTCAGGCCTGCATTCGACAACAGCACATGATCCTTCCAGTGGTTTCACCGGGGAGGGTCGCTGCGGCTGCAGATGCCATTGAGTGGATGTTCACAATCAGAGTGTGCTACGTAACAAAGCGAACACGCAAGTAACATTGCGCCAAAGTGTCCGCATAATGAGATGGATAACCTCAATGTGTCCAAGGTCACAGGCGGTTCAGATTGTCGCTTATTCAGCTGTTATCCGAAGAACCGGCTGAGTTTCCGGCTGAGAGGCCTGAAAATCATTCGATTCTTCGTTGAACCGAGCAGGCCGGAGCATTATCGGTGACCAGGCCCGGACGCTGAAGGCAATGTCACCAGTGCCCCGCCATGCAACGGACCCGCTCCTGCATAGTTTTCGGCCGTTTAACTGCATCGAGAGCCGACGACGAAAGTCCCGTCTGACTGCTACCCGGGCGCACGGGTGGCTAGTCTGGGGTTCACAGCTAAAACATAGCCGGCGCCCAGCGCCGGCAAACCCCATTGCCAGAGAGTTATAGCCATGGCATCTTCGCGCTCTTTCACAGAACATCTCCCCCGTCTCACGCATCAGGACGGCTCGCCGATCCGCGCTCTCGTCGTGGACGACGAAGCGAGCCTGGCCGACCTGATGCGGATGGGACTGCGGATGGCCGGGTGGGACGTTGTGGTGGCCCACGATGGAAATCAAGCCATCAAAACCGCGCGTGAATTCCGACCCGAGGTGCTGGTGCTGGACGTCATGCTTCCCGGGGTCGACGGCGTCGAACTCCTTGGCAAGATCCGCACCTTTGCACCCGGTGTGCCGGCGCTCTTCCTGACCGCGAAGGATACCGTGGAAGACCGTGTCACCGGGCTGGCCGCCGGCGGCGATGACTATGTCACCAAACCGTTCAGCATGGAAGAAGTCCTGCTCCGGCTGCACCGCATCGTCCAGCGCTCCGGCGTGACGGCAGAGGACGCCGCCGAGCTGGTAGTGGGGGATCTGACCCTGAACCAGGACACTCGGGAGGTGATCCGCGGCGGGGCGCTGATCGCGCTCACGGCGACGCAGTATGAACTACTCCGCTACCTGATGGAAAACACTCGCCGGGTGCTCAGCAAGTCACAGATTCTTGACCGGGTCTGGAACTACGATTTCGGTGGCCAGGCCAACATCGTGGAACTCTATATCTCCTACCTGCGCAAAAAGATCGACGCCGACCGTCCGCCCATGATCCACACCGTGCGGGGTGCTGGTTATGTGCTGAAACCGGCCGCTCCGTGAGCCTGCCCGCTTCCGTCATTTTGCACAGGCCCGGGCGATGGGGCCGCCCCCGACAGCGTTGGTCCCGGTTAGGATCCTGGCATCTTCGGACCAAGCTTGTGCTCGCCACGATGGCGCTGCTGACCGCCATTTGTTTCGTAGTGGGTCTGGTCAGCTATGCTGCCGTCCAGGCTTCTCTGACCCATCAGTTGGACGACACCCTGGCCGAGGCGTCACACCGGGCCACGACCTTCAGCGCCGGCCCACCCCCGCAGGGATCCGCCGGTGACCATCCGAATCCGCTGAACGCCCGCGGCACCGGCATCGGCACCCTCAACGCGCGTATCTCCGCCGGTGCGGTGACAAGCGCCGGCCTGCTGTCCAGGGATCAGACTATGCCCGGAATCACCGCCGGAGACGCGGCCACGCTCCTCGGAATTCCGGCCGAAGCTCCCCCGGTGGACCGGACCCTCTCCAACGGCGACTACCGTCTGGTGGCCGCCTCCATGCCGGACGGGGACATCATCGTGACCGGCCTTCCGCTGGCGCCCAACAACGCCACCCTGGCATCTCTGGTGCTCGCCATTGTGCTGATCTCCCTGGGCGGCCTGCTGGCCCTCGGGCTTGCCGGAACCTTCATCATCCGCCGCACCCTCGAGCCGCTTGAGGAACTTTCCGCTGTTGCCACCCGGGTGGCAGGGCTGCCGCTGGACGCCGGGGAGGTCGCCCTGGCGGTGCGGGTGCCGGCCAAGGCGGCAAATCCCGAGACCGAGGTCGGCAACGTCGGGCATGCCCTGAACAAGATGCTGGACAACGTCTTCAGCGCCCTGCAGGCCCGGCAGAAAAGCGAAACAAAGGTGCGCCGGTTTGTCGCCGATGCAAGCCACGAGCTGCGCACCCCGCTCACGGCCATCCGCGGCTACACGGAGCTGCTCCGGATGACCGAGACGCTGAGCCCGGACGGCCGGAATTCTTTGGACCGGGTGGAGTCCCAGTCCAAACGGATGGGAACCCTGGTAGAGGACCTGCTGCTGCTGGCCCGGTTTAATGAGGGCCGCGCCCTGGACCTCAAGGAGCTGGACCTGACCGAGGTGATAGTGGAGAGCGTCAGCGACATCCGCGTCATTGCCCAGGATCATCTATGGAAGATGGACGTGGCAAGTGAGCCGCTGCGCATCCGCGGCGACGAAAACCAGCTCCGCCAGCTGCTCATCAACCTGCTCACGAATGCCTACAAGCACACGGACGCCGGCACCACGGTCTTCACCGCCGTCCACCGGGCAACGGATGGTTCCATCGTACTGACCGTCACCGACAACGGCCCCGGCATCCCAGAGGAATTCCAGGAGCAGGTCTTTGACCGCTTTGCCCGCGCCGACTCCGCCCGTTCCGGCGCTACGGGCACCACGGGTCTGGGGCTGGCCATCGTGCAGGCGATTGCCAATGCGCACGGGGGCCGAATCGAGCTCACCAGCAGACCCGGGCGCACCACGTTCGCCATCCGGCTGCCCGCCGCGCTGGTCATCGCATAGAGCCGACGGCGACGGCAGGCACTGACGGCTGCGGCAGCACTGACGACGGCGGCGGGCACCGTCAACCGCGGCACGCCTGCCGCCGTGCCGCCAACCGCGGCGCCGCCCCACCGTCGTCGCCCGTCAGCTACGGAGCGGACGCCGGAAACTGAACTGCGTGACGCGGTGCATCTGGTCCCGCAACCGGACGTCGTTGCGCCGGTTGAGCAGGATCAGGGCCCACGCACCCGCCACCACGGCCACCACTGCCCCGATCCCCACGGACCAGCGGGCCCCGAACACGGTTCCGATCCAGCCGATCAGCGGCGCCCCGATCGGAGTTCCGCCCTGCAGCACCACCATATACACCGCCAGCACCCGTCCGCGCATGACCGAATCGGTGGAAAGCTGGATGCTGGTATTGCAGGCATTCATGAACGTCAGGGACGCGAGTCCCACCGGTATCAGCGCCACGGCGTACAGCCAGTAGCTGGGCATCAGCGCCGCAATCCCCGCGAACAAGGCAAACGCGAGGACGCCGCCGATCACGTAGCGCATCCGGGTGCCCTGCCGGCGGGCGGCCAGCAGGGCAGCGGCCAGCGTGCCCAGCGCCATCACGGAGCCCAGCAGGCCGTACTCCCCCGGGCCAAGGTGAAACACGCTCGTGGCCATCAGCGCATTGGTGATCTGGAAGTTCATGCCGAACGTCCCGACCACGCCGACCAGCACCATGATCATCATCAGATCGGGGCGCTGGCGGATGTAGCCCAGGCCCTCCCGGATCTGGCCCTTGCCGCGCGGCGCCCGCTCCGATGGATGCAGCTCCTCCGTGCGCATCCGCAGCAGCGAGATCAGCACGGCAATGAAGCTTGCGGCGTTGAGCAGGAATGCGGTCCCGGTGCCGAACCACGCGATCAACAGACCGGCGACGCCGGGACCGGCCAGTCGTGCCAGGTTAAAGGACGCGCTGTTCAGGGCGACGGCGTTGGGAACGTCTCTCTGTTCCACCACCTCCGAGACAAACGCCTGCCGGGACGGCGCGTCGATCGCGCTGGCCACGCCAAGCAGCAGTGCCAGCGTGAAAACCTGCCACAGCTGGACCGTGTTCGTCACGACCAGCAGACCCAGCGTAAGCGCGCAGATGGCCATCGCCGTCTGCGTGCAGAGCAGGATCCTGCGCTTGGACACGCGGTCTCCCAGCAGCCCCGCGTAGGGCCCAATGAAAATGATGGGCAGAAACTGCAGCCCGGTAGTGATACCCACGGCAGTGCCGGAATTATTGGTCAGGATCGTCAGGACCAGCCAGTCCTGGGCGACCCGCTGCATCCAGGTTCCGATATTGGAGACCAGTGCCCCGCCGACCCATAACCGGTAGTTGTAGACCTTCAGGGCCCGGAACATGTCCTTCATCTGGCGCTCATTCCCTGCAGGATTCGGGCGGCCTCGCGGAGCACTGCGCGCTCCTGGGGTTCCATCGCGGCCAGTCGCTCGGCAAGCCACGCGGTACGGTGACTGCGCGCGTCCGCCAGCACACCCGTCCCAGCGTCCGTGATATTCACTAGGACCTGCCGCCCGTCCGTGGGGTGTTCGCGGCGCGTGACCAGACCGGCCATTTCCAGCGCGTTGACAATCCTGGTCATCGACGGCGCCTGAATATGCTCCCAGTCGGCGAGCTGACGCAGGGTCATCGGAGCATGATGGATGGCTGCGAGGACCGAGTATTGGCCCGGCGAGACAGCCTCGCCGCTGGCCTCCGTGCGCAGCCGCCGCGAGGTGCGCATGACTGCGATGCGCAGATCCACCGCCAGTGGGCCCGCGTCCGGCGCGGAGCCGTCGTCCGGATCCTTTTCACGTGCGGTTCTTGCCTTCGTCGTCGGCTTGGTCGCTGCCACAGTCATCAGCCCGCTCATTAGGTGCATTTCAAGCTACATAGTTACCGTAAGTCATTACCCTTGCTAAGTAAATCCTGAGCTTGGCCTGTCCCCAAAAAGATTGCGCAGCAGATTACACAAAAGCTGTCCGTTATCAAAATGTGACACTCGGCGGCGAGTCCGGTATTGTGATGGAGGCGCCAAAATCAGCAAATCATTGCTCCCTGGTGTCCGTGGCCGGATCGCCGAGCTCTGCCCCCGCCCACGTTCCGTTCGAGAAACGGCAGAGACGGGGGACCCACATCCGGGCTTCCGCAGGAAGCCCTTGGGGCTAAGCCATCCGGTCCGTGCCGCTCCTTGCCGCGCAGATCGGACGGCCGGATGCTCTCATCCGAACCCGACAGCTCACCTCGCAGGCGTCGAGAGAGGTTTGCAGCATGTCCGAAAACATTCAGCACGGCCGACGCCGCGTCACACCGACCCGTCGAAAGTCAGCAGTCCGGCAGCTATGGGAAGCGGCCCCGAAGCCAGGTCCCGTGGGCCAGCGAATGACCGCCATCGCTGTCGCCGGCTTCCTGCTCGTGGGGATGGGCGCGTCCAATGCGGCCCTGAGCCACGACGGATCCGCGACTGTTGCGCCCACAGCCGATGCACCCGTCTCTGCGCCAGGCAATGTACCAATGGCATTCACCCGCACGGACGTGAAATCCAGCGCCGCGCCCGCCGCGACGCCCAACGTCAGCGGCGCTGCCTCGGGCGTCCAGGTGCTCGGCGCGAACGGCGGCGCCGTCAACGATCCGGCCGGTGCGCGTGCCTACGCCGCCAGTGTGCTGGCCTCCTTCGGCTGGGGCCAGGATCAGATGACCTGCCTGGTGCCGCTGTGGACCCAGGAATCCGACTGGACGACAACCGCGGAAAACCCGTCCAGCCTGGCCTACGGAATAGCCCAGTCGCTTCCCGCCGAGAAAATGGACAGCACCGGAGCGGACTGGAAGAACAACTACCAGACGCAGATCCAGTGGGGACTCGATTACATTCAGAACCGCTACGGCTCACCGTGCGGTGCCTGGCAGCACGAAACGGCCATGAACTGGTACTAAGCGGCCCTCGACCACCCGCCCCCTCAGGAGCTGCGGTCAGCCCACCACGCCGTAGAGCCGGTCGCCCGCGTCGCCTAGACCTGGCACGATATAGGAATTCTCGTTCAGTTTTTCGTCAATCGAGGCGAGCACGATCGTGACGTTCCTGCCTTCGAGCTCCTCGCGCAGCTTTGCCAGGCCCTCCGGGGCCGCCAGCAGGCAGATGCAGGTGATGTCATCCGCGCCCCGGGCAAACAAGAACTTGATTGCCTCGCGCAGGGTACCCCCGGTTGCCAGCATGGGATCCAGCACATAGACCTGGCGCCCGGTCAGGTCATCCGGCAAACGCTCGGCGTAGGTGATCGCCTCCAGCGTCTCCTCATTGCGGGCCATTCCCAGAAAGCCGACCTCCGCAGTGGGGAGCAACCGCGTCATCCCCTCCAGCATGCCCAGGCCGGCGCGCAGAATCGGGACTACCAGCGGCGTGGGCTTGCGCAGCCCGGTGCCGACCGTCGTCGTCACCGGGGTTTCGATGTTGACCGGCTCAACCCGGACATCACGCGTTGCCTCGTAGGCCAGCAGCGTGACCAGCTCTTCGGTCAGCAGCCGGAAAATCGGAGAAGTGGTGTTCTTGTCCCGGAGAACGGTGAGTTTGTGGGCAACGAGCGGGTGGTCCGCAACAAGTACGCGCATAGGTAAAAGTTACCATTGAGCCGTGACCCCAACAGCGAAGTTCCCCGCAGCTCCCGCACCCGGCGGCGGCCGAGACCGTGCTCAGCACCGCGAATGGATGGGTCTGGCGCTGGAACAGGCAGAGCTGGCCGCAGCCACCGCGGACGTGCCGATCGGCGCCGTCGTCCTGGGTCCCGACGGGTCGGTCCTGGGCGCTGGCTGCAACGAGCGCGTTGCCTTGGAAGATCCGACGGCGCACGCTGAGATGGTCGCGATCCGCGCGGCGGCGCGGGCGCTGGGCTCGTGGCGGCTGGACGGCTGCACGCTCGCGGTCACGCTGGAACCTTGCGCCATGTGTGCAGGAGCCATTGTGCTGGCCAGGCTCCCCCGAGTGGTCTTCGGGGCCTGGGACGAGAAAGCCGGTGCGGCCGGATCCGTTTTCGATATTCTGCGCGAACGACGGCTCAATCACTGGGTGGAGGTGTTCCCCGGCGTCCGGGATGGCGAGTGTGCGGCCCTGCTGCAGGACTTTTTCGCCGGCCGGCGCCTTCCGTAAGTTGTTGCGCCCGAGCCGTTCCCCGCCCGCCTGCGACCCTCGACCGGCGCGAACTCGGCCCTGGACAGCGGCGCTTTTGGGAAGCAGGCCGTCCGTCCGGTAAAGTAACTGCGTTGGTGACGTGTCCGAGCGGCCGAAGGTGCAACACTCGAAATGTTGTTTAGGTGAGAGCCTAACGTGGGTTCAAATCCCACCGTCACCGCCAAGCGGCAAGGCCCCTGCCTCCCTTATGAACAAAGGGAAGTGGGGGTTTTGCTTTGTCCCGAAATTGGCCCCTCAGTAACGCAGCGGTAACGAAATTCTCGCGATGCCCTGCGCTCAGTACCCCCGGGAGCAATGCGCAGTCCGCGATCGACTCGGTCACCGAGGCGGCCGAGCCCCTGGTTATGCGAAAGGATAGGCGCACGGCTGCAACGGATCTCGACCCGATTGAGGTCATCGCCCTCGACATCGCACGGGCCGACATGCACTACATAGCTACCTCGTTGATCGGCCTTCCGTCTTCCGCGGCCGCCGCGGAGGTCGCCCTTGTCCAGTACGGAGCCATGGCTGCCTACGAGGCGCAGCTCCCCTTCGAAAAGACCCTTGGCTGGCGCCTGGAGGCAAACTGGGACGCTGGCACTGCGAAGGCCGCTCGAATGAGCGGCAAGTTCTTTGCCGACACCAAGCGAAACCTGCAGAAAGTCGTCACTCATTTCGACGAGCTTCTCCGGGCGAACCACGGCGCTTTCTTCCCGCCTAACCGGCGAGGCCGACTCTTCGATTTTCTCCGCGACGACCTGTCGGTTGTCATCCTTGAAGGTAGCCCGTACACGAGCCTTGTCAGCGCGCACTATCTGACGGGGCTCGCGCCTGAGCAGGTCGGCGACCTTTCAACCGTCGGTCCCGCCATAGGGAGACTTAGCATTGGTGTCGGTAACGTCGCTGCTGCTCTTCTGAATGACTCCGGCATTGAGTTGCATCAGCACGGACCCGTCCCGCCTTTTAGGTCTAGCAGCAGCCCTCCTGACCGTCCAGAGCGCTTCCTCGTCCGCGGTGCTGAGCGTGTCCCGATCACTGTGTGCGTGGTGTGAAGCCGCCGCTCGCCAGCATCGATTCGTCGCCCTCTTCCAGTCCCTGACAGCCCTCGAAATTATGCGAAATGATGGTGGCCGGCCCTCTCAATCCGCTGAAATGATGGCATTCCTGGACGACCCTGAGTCGGTGTGGGTTCTGGGGCAGTCAAAACTCCGTAACGGGCTGGTTCATCTCGGGCTTCAGGACATCGCTGCGAGCCTTGGCGCCCGGAGCACAGTCGACGACGCCGTACGTGCCTACACGGGGCAGGACCCCGACGCGGCTGCCGCCCGTGTCGTGAACCACCTGACCCGATTCGTCGACCTTTTGACGAGATGGATGCTGTCGCCAACCCCCGATGGAAACTTGTTCCTTGCGGCTATGCACCCTGCTCCTCTGGAATGATCGCGGGCGCAATCCGAAAACTAGCGGGCGAGATCGACGCACACCTGACTGATCTCGACGAGCGGAGTGTTCAGGGGATCCAATCGTCCAAATCATGACGCGATGGCTGCGCGCGCCCGGTGCACGATGTGTGCCGGGACCTGGTCGATTCGAATTTTCTAGCCGTCAATCACATCTGCCCGAAGAGCACCGGTATCAAGCCGGCGTTCGACCAAAGGCGAACGGCTACCTCAATCACGTCCCGTCCTCCAGCAAGCACGACATGGAACGGAATCGCGGGCCGGTCCCACCATTCGCCGATTTCGACCGGGTGTGCCCATGTGTCTGCCGCAGACTTCAGCGAACGTACAAGCCAGATGGCTCGAACATTTGGCCCGCTGACTCTGATCCAACACATGCGCGACACGCATTGAGTCGGGACGGTCACGCGTCCTGTCTGCGGTGCTTGCAAGCTACCCCTCGGTGAAACTCGTGCCCGTAAGCCACGTAGGCGTACCTCACGACTGGGCTAATTCAAGGCTCTGGGCTAGGTGATGACCAGGTTGTGCGCCGCCATAATAGATGCTGTTTTGGCCGGACCCCAGTAAGCGTGGGCCGTCGTCCGATGCTTGATTTGTTGAGGTGGCCGTAGATCGTGGAGCGCGGAACCTGAAGCAGGTCGGCGATGCGTTGGACAGTGTGGTTGCCGGCGCACGTACGCCGACTGACGGCCGCCCCGTTGTCGGGGCGGCCGTCAGTTTCAGTCCGCTGTTGGTGTTAGTGCTCCGCTTCTGCCGCTGCCTTCTTCTTTGCGTTTTTTTCGGCGTCCTTCTCGGCGCGCAGAGCCTCCGTCTCGTGCTGTTCCTCGGCTTTTTCCTGGTGGATGACCTCTGCGAAGAGCTTCTCCATCTCCTTGGCCACGCCGGCGGCTGAGGCCGGGTTCTGGCCGGTCACCAGGCGGTCGTCAACCACGACTTTCTCCTCAAAGACATCAGCGGAGACGTGGGTGGCGCCCTGTTCCTCAAGTCGGTCTGCCAAAAAGAACGGGATCACCTTGTCCTTCCCTGTGGCAACCTCCTCGTCGTTGGTGAAGGCGGCCACCTTCCGGCCCTCGACGAGGCGAAGCCCGTTCTCCAATTCCACTTTCAGCAGGCCGGCCGGTCCGTGGCAGACCGCGCCCACCAAGCCGCCGGCGTTGTAGACGCTGGCCACCAGATTCTGCAAGCCTTCGCTGTCCGGGAAGTCCCACATGGTGCCGTGGCCGCCCACGAGGAAGACGGCGTCGTACTGGTCGGGATCAACGACGTCGACGCGGGCAGTGTTGTAGAGACCGGCGCGCGTGGTCTCGTCCTCCGTGAAGGCGACCTGGATGGGATCTTCTGAGTCCACCTCGTCGCGCGGGGGCTGGCCGCCCTGGATGGACGCAAAGTCGACGAAATGCCCGGAATCCCTGAAGACCTTCCAGGGATGTGCAGCTTCGGCCACGTTGTAGCCGGTCTTCTCTCCGGTATCGCCGATCTCGGAAACGCTGGTCAGTACCATGAGGATTTTCTTCATGAAGTGTTCCTTTCGTCTAACTTCCACCCTACGCCCAGCCCAATTCGGGCCCTCCCTGCCCGTCTGAGACGGTGGTAGTCGTCTGCACCTCGAATCACCCGTACGAGGCCTCCTCGGCCGCAGTCGGATATTTATGTTTAGCCATACAGGCTCATCGAACCGAGGTACCCATCGTTACCACGCGGCGTCGGCTTAGCGTGCAACCGAAGTTCGACATTCGGGAAGATGAGTCCAACGTCAGGCAGCCGGCCAGCTTGCTTGTGATCAACGACTGTCTCGTAGTCATCAATGCTGTAGTAGTCGGTGACCCCGAGGGCTTCAATGCGAGGCTCTGATTCCTCGATGATCCTGAGGTATTCCTCCCATGCGTCGGCACCAAACTGGTTGTTGAGGGCGGTGCCGGAGCATGGAGGTGCGGATCCCATCGGCGCCACACTGAACCGCGAGGGTCCGCGTGAGAGGTGCCAGCAGTCGCTTCCTACGCATATTCAGTTAAACCCCCGAATGATCCGGATACTGACGCGCTCAATTTACCATTCGACTGTGGGGGCTGCCGACAGCCGACAGGACTTTCGTTTCCGGTCAAGGCACCATGGGGACTACCACACGCGAAAACGCACCACGTTTCTGGGGCGGAGGCCCGGATCGACGGGATTCCACGGTCATGTGCTCCGCCGCGAAGGAGTCGTCCTACTGCTCTAATTACCACCAGAAAAGGAACCCCATGAAGCGCATCTGGAGTAATTTCTGGCACTGCTCCCGGCTTGGATCCAAGTCGCGGTCGATTCTGTCACCGGAGCCGGAATGACGGTGGCGTGAATGCCCTCCTCGCCCATCATTGGGCAGTCTATTGCGCCATGACCAATCTGCCGTGGGTTCTGCGACCACCGCACCGATTGTTTACTTCCCGGCTGCGCGGTCCCGACCACTCGCGCCCTAACGGCGCTACGACTCCGATCAGGACATACGGTGATGGGCCTACCGGATCCGTCACCGGCAAAAGCCGGGAAGGAAGTGAACACCGCGAAACCCAGCCGCTCAGGGAGCACCGCTATGTCCCAGCAGAACGCTCCCCACACCCCTGTTAGTGGGCACGCGGGTGGCAGAGATGTGGGATCCGATGAGGGCAACGCAGGCCGTCGATCTGCGTATTCGCCTCGGTGCAGAAAACATCGAAGAGGATGACGTCGAGGCTGCGATAGGAGCTGACCGCGTTTTCGACCTCGTGAATATGGCCCTGGCGGTGCTGGCTACCATGAAGCAGCCTCTCGGCGACGAGTCCGACGAATGGCTGTTCTTGACTCGAATTTATGAGTACCTTGGAAAACCACAGAGACTAAACGTGAGAGACCGGATGATCGGTCTGGGTATTTACCGAAGACCCATGGCTCGACGAGACCGGCATGAGGGCGGTCGCTAGCGTGAGTCCGCTGGTAGTCCTTCTCTGCAGACACCTACTCGATCCTTATCGGCGGATCTCACAATCGTAAACACGGTCTCAAAGGAAACTGGAGCATCTCTAATGGGGATGCTCCAAGCACACGGCGGGCAAGGAGAAACAATGACCATCTGGACATGCGCCACGTGCGCCATCGAGCACCCCTGCACCCCAGTCCCGCCCCAACTCTGTGAGATCTGCACGGACGAGCGGCAGTATGTGCCTGCGAGCGGCCAGCGCTGGACCACGCGGGAGGAACTCGCCGCTGCCGGCCACCAAATAACTGTGCGAGAACTCGAACCAGATCTGTACGCGGTGGAGTGCGTCCCCGAATTCGGCATCGGCCAGCGCGGTCTGCTCCTGCGCACCGCACACGGGAACCTGCTCTGGGAGCCGCCTGGCTTCATCGACGACGCCGGAATTGCGGCCATCCGTACGCTCGGCGGTATCGCCGTCATCACCGCCAGCCACCCGCATCTGACCGGTTCCTCGATTCAGTGGAGCCACGCCTTCGGAAGCGTCCCGGTATACGTAGCCGCCGCGGACAAAACGTGGATCAGACGCCCGGACCCGGTCATCCAACTGTGGGATACGGCCCTTGAGCTCCTCCCCGGCGTCCGGATGATCCAGTGCGGCGGGCATTTTGCCGGCAGCAGCATCGTCCATTGGCGGGACGGCGCCACCGGACAGGGCGCTATCCTGACTGGAGATACCATCGGCATCGGCGCCGATCGTGCTTCGGTGAACGTCATGCGCAGCTACGTCAACAACATCCCCCTTCCCGAACGTGCCGTGCGCAAAATTCTCGATACCGTCATGCCGCTTCCGTTCGATCGGATCTACAGCGCCTTCCGTGCCGTCGGATCCGGCTCCCGCCCCATTGTTGACTGGTCTCTGCAGAGGTATATCAGCTGGATCCGCGGGGAGGTGGAGGAGTAGCTCGGGGCAATGACTGAAGAGAGTGCGGAAGACGGCGGTGATGGGCGAATGGCGTACGGGTCGGTGACCGGTGATGGGCAAAAGTCCGACGACGGCGAAAGGACGTGTCGCTGGAAAAGTCCGACGACGGCGTGGCTCCTGAGGTGATCGCCGCCGAGATCGTGACAGGAGCGGTCAGGACCAAGGAGATTTCGCCGCCAGCATCGCGCCGTAGACGGGACCTAGCGGCCGCAACTGTCGGCTTTTCAGCCGTGGCGCGGCGCGAACATGATCACCGCGACCCCGATCAGGCAGACGGACGCGCCGAGCAGGTCCCAGCGGTCCGGCCGGAATCCGTCCAGCGCCATCGCCCAGAACAGGGAACCGGCGACGAAGACTCCCCCGTAGGCGGCGAGAATACGACCGAAATTCGCGTCGGGCTGGAGCGTGGCGACGAAGCCGTACAGCCCCAGGGCAATCACGCCCAGCCCGGCCCACCACCAGGCTTTACCTTCCCGGACGGCCTGCCAGATCAGCCATGCCCCGCCGATTTCGGCCAGGGCGGCGAGCGCGAAAAGGACGATTGATCTGATAATTGTCACCCGTCCAGTGTCCTCTGACCGGACGGGCAATCCCGCCGCGGCGCGGTCGCGAATAGTAGGTAAACTTGGCTGCGTATCCGGCCGCCGGCCGGATAAGTGATGGAAGTTGCCCGCCGGGAGCCGAAGGAGAGCCATGACCGTCGTTTCCGCGCCGTTCCGGTGGCTGCGCTCCGGAGCCATCGGCGTAACCATACTGTCGCTCGCGGCGGGTGCGCACACGCTGGCCGGCGGGAGCCTGCCGGCACCGCTCATCCTGGCGGCGCTCACGGCGCTGACCGGGCTCGCATCCGTGACAGCCACCGGCTTCCGCATTCCGCTGCCCCTGATGGCCACTCTGCTCGGCGCCAGCCAGCTGCTGCTGCACGGTGCTTTTGATCTGCTGTCGGCCCCCGGTATGGCCGGTTTCACCGATCCGGCCATGCACCATCACCTCGTGTCCTCGGCCGCCGGCCCGGTCCCCGTTGCGGCGGCAATGCCCGACATGGCGGCCGGCCCGGCAGCCCCAACCGCGGCCTTGGCCATGACGCTCGCCCACATCGGCGCCACGCTCGCCTGCGCCGTCGTGCTGACCAAGGGCGAAGACGCCCTCTGGCTGCTCGCTGGCTGGCTCCGCCCGCTCGTGCGGCCGGCCGCCCGCTCCGGCGCCGCCGTCGCGCCGTTGGTCCGTGTTCTGACGCCCGACGTGCCGGTGCGCCCGCAGCCGCGCCGCAATCTGCGCGCGGACAGCCGACGCGGGCCGCCGGCGGCCGCGGTCCCGCTCACTTAGCACCCTTCCGGCGGATCCGGCGGGGTGTCCCTTACCCACCGAACTGCGGCATGCCGTTCACGCATGCCCGTCGAAAGGCCCCGTCATGAACTACCGCTCCAACAAAACCAAGTACCGCGCACTGAAAACCACCCTCGTTGCCGGAGCCACCGTCGGCCTGATGACCATCGGCCTGGCCGCGGCCTCCGCGCACGTGGAAATCACCCCGGACAGCACCGCCGCCGGGTCGTATTCCCTGCTGACGTTCAGCATCGGGCACGGCTGCAACGGCTCCCCCACGGACAAGATCACCATCAATCTCCCGCAGGAAATCAACGACGCCACGCCCACGGTGAACCCGAACTGGACGATCAGCAAGACGACCGAAAAGCTCGCGACGCCGCAGAAGCTCTCCAACGGCAGCTCCGTCACCGAGCGCACCAGTCAGGTCATTTACACCGCCACGACACCGTTGGATGCGCATCAGCGGGACGCCCTAGTGCTCTCCCTGCAGCTGCCGGACACCGCCGGAAAGACGCTGTACTTCCCGACCCTGCAGAACTGCGAAACGGGCGAGACGAACTGGGCGGATGTGGCTGCGGCCGGCCAGGACCCCGAATCGCTCAAGGCCGCGGCTCCGATGGTTGCGGTGACGACGGCCGAGGCCAGCGGAACGGCGACGGCGACTCCCGCGTCCGCGGTTGAGCCGATGTCCGACGGCGGCAGCCAGACGCCCGGCTGGATCGGGTTGGTAGCGGGCGTCCTGGGTCTGGGCATGGGTGGAGTTGCGCTGGCACGCAGCCGCGGCGGGAAGCACGACGCCAGCTAACCGCCGCACTCCGTGGCAGATTGGGCCCGGCGCTGCTGCAATGGAGCGCCGGTCCCGCCCCGCCGCCGCCGTGAAAGGTCACGATCGGGGAAATAGTCGGCCGGTACCTGCGGCGGAGATTGACTCCGGCAACCGATCCGGCAAGTCTGGTTCAATGATGACTCGGGGACATGCGAAGGCACTGACAGTTCTAACAGCGGCGGCCGCGGTCGCGGGTCTGGCTGGCTGTGGAGGGTCGACGGCGCCGGCGGGACCGTCGTCGACCGGCGCCGGCACGCCGTCGTCGTCCGCGTCGAGCAGCACCAGCGGCGCCAGCAGCACCGCCGACAGCCCGTCCGTCAGCGCTCCGCCGTCGACTATTCCCTCCCCCAGCACCGAACCATCGATCGTTCCCTCTCCCAGCAGCACCGCCGTTGCTGGCCCGGCTCTGTGCACGGCGGCCATGCTGCAGGGCTCCGTTGATGACACCGGCGGCGGGGCGGCCGGCAGCATCTATATGAAACTGATCCTGCAGAACGCCTCTGCCGCGACCTGCATCCTGGACGGCTATCCCGGCGTTTCCCTGGTCGGCGGCGGCAATGGCACCCAGCTCGGCGCGCCGGCCAACCGCAACGCTGAACTTCCCTCCGCCGGCCCGATCACGATGGCCCCCGGGTCCCGTGCCGCCGCCGTCCTGCATTACACGCAGGCCGGGAACTACCAGGGCTGCACGCAGGCGCCCGCGGATGGCCTGCGGATTTACCCGCCGAGCGCCACCGATGCGCTGTACATTGCCCACCCGCTCACGGCATGCACCGACACGGCCACAGTGCTGATGACAATCGGAGCCTTTCAGAGCTCCTGACGCCTCGGAGCCCTCGAGGCCCGGCCTCCGTTCCGGGAGCGGGCGCTCCGGAACGTCCCCGTGGTCACCGGCTAGAAACGGATCAGCGAATCCAAGTCCACTGCCTGCGTCTCCGGGCGCCTCCCATGCTTCATCACGTGCAGCCGGTACGCGGCCAGCACGAACCCCGCGGAGGTCAGGGTCTGCAGCGCACCGCCCCACACCGGGGCCGTGATCACCATGCCCAGCAGCGCGGCCACACAGGCGCCGGCGCCGGCGGTGACAATCACGCGCGTCCGCTCCAGCACGCCATAGGCCAGGACTCCGCCGCCCAGCGCCAGCCACGCCAGGCAGCCATGCAGGATCCCGGTGGTCCCGCCCAGCAGGACGCCCAGCACCATGCCCCCCGCCGTGTACAGGTAGGGTTTCAGCTCGGCCCGCAGGACGGGCGGATTCCGCAGGAACCACAACGCGGTGGCGCCGGCGTACAGGAATGCGGCGATGAGGTAATAGGACGGCACGGCACCCTTGTCAGAATTGGCCATCAGGGCCATGGCTGCTCCGCCCAAAAAGAGCGCGGCCATGCCTGCCATGGGGAACCAGTTGTTCCCCATATGCCGCGAACCCACGGCCCCCTCCATCTCCGACTTGTTTGCTCTGCCGCTGATGAGGCCTCGGAGTGAGCACAGGGAACGGCCAAGGCAGCATTGCCACTTATACCGTCAGAGTACAGCCCGATGAGCCCCGCGGCGTGCAGGCGCACCCGGGGAGGAAAATGTCGGGGCCGTGAGAGATGATGGAGCCGTGGCGGGAAGCAAATGAGTCCTCGGATGAACACCACGGAACGGTCCACGTCGGAACGTGCCGCGGAGCCAACGATGGATCAGTTCACGGCGGCAACCAGGGAGTGGTTCCTGGGTGCTTTCCCCGCGCCCACGCCAGCCCAGACGGGCGCTTGGCGGTCCATCGCCGCCGGATCACATTCACTGGTCATCGCCCCTACCGGCTCCGGCAAAACGCTCGCTGCCTTCCTATGGGCGCTCGACCGGCTGATCGCCGTCGAACGCGATCCACAGGGTCCGGCGGGCACCCGCGTGCTGTATATCTCGCCGCTGAAGGCGCTCGGTGTGGACGTGGAGCGGAACCTGCGCGCGCCGCTGATCGGCATTACCCAAACGGCGAAGCGCCTTGAGTTGCCGGCGCCGCACATTTCCGTCGGCGTACGGTCCGGAGATACGACGGCGTCCGAGCGGCGCACGCTGTTGAGCCATCCACCGGACATTCTCATCACAACCCCCGAATCGCTGTTTCTGATGCTCACGTCCAAGGCCCGTGCCACGCTGGCCCAGGTGGAAACGGTCATCCTCGATGAGGTGCACGCCGTCGCAGGGACCAAGCGCGGGGCGCACTTGGCGCTCTCGCTGGAGCGGCTCGACGCCCTGCTGGACCGGCCGGCGCAGCGGATCGGCCTGTCCGCCACCGTGGAGCCGAGGGAAACCGTGGCCCGGTTCCTGGCGGGCTCGGCCCCGGTGAAAATCGTGGCGCCGGTGACGGCCAAGAATTGGAATCTGTCCGTCACGGTGCCGGTGGAGGATATGACGTCGCTGCCTGCCCAGGTGGGAATGGACGCCGGGCAGGACCCGGGCATGGCCCCGGGACCGGTGCCGAATACCTCGATCTGGCCGCATGTGGAGGAAAAGATCGTGGATCACGTGCTGGCGAACAAGTCCACGATTGTCTTTGCCAATTCCCGGCGGCTGGCGGAACGGCTGACGGCGCGGCTGAACGAGATCTACGCGGGGCGCCTGCTGCTGGACGGATTGGCTGCCGCGGACGGGCAGGGCCCGACGCGGGCTGCGGAGGAGCAGGCGGCCCGGACCCCGGAACACTCGGCCCGGACGCCGGGGCTGTCACCGCCCGCACAGCTGATGGCGCAGGCGGGTGCGACCAGCGGGGCGGAGCCGATCCTGGCCAAGGCCCATCACGGCTCTGTCTCCAAGGACCAGCGGGCCTTGATCGAAGATGATCTCAAGTCCGGCCGGCTGCGCTGTGTGGTGGCCACCTCCAGTTTGGAACTTGGCATCGATATGGGCGCTGTGGATCTGGTGATCCAGGTGGAATCTCCGCCCTCGGTGGCGAGTGGGTTGCAGCGGGTGGGCCGGGCAGGGCACCAGGTGGGCGAGGTCTCGCAGGGCATACTTTTCCCGAAACACCGCGCAGATCTTGTGCACTCCGCCGTCACAGTGGAGCGGATGCTGGCGGGCCGGATCGAGTCCTTGTATATTCCGGCGAATCCGCTGGATATTCTGGCCCAGCAGACCGTCGCGGCGACGGCGCTGGGCAGTATCGATGTCGAGGAATGGTTCGATACGGTCCGGCGGTCGGCGCCGTTTGCCACGCTGCCGAGGTCTGCCTTCGATGCGACCCTTGATCTGCTGGCAGGCCGCTACCCCTCCGATGAATTTGCTGAACTCCGCCCCCGCATCATCTGGGACCGGACCGGAGGCACCCTTACGGGGCGCCCCGGAGCCCAGCGGCTGGCGGTGACATCCGGCGGTACCATTCCGGACCGCGGGCTGTTCGGCGTATACATCGTCGGCTCCGAGCAGGAGGCCGCTCCGGGTGCAAAAGCCAAGGGCGGCCGGCGGGTTGGCGAACTCGACGAGGAGATGGTCTACGAGTCCCGGGTCGGCGACGTCTTTGCCTTAGGCGCCACCAGCTGGCGCATCGAAGACATCACCCATGACCGCGTACTGGTCTCTCCGGCATACGGGCAGCCGGGAAAGCTGCCGTTCTGGAAGGGTGATTCGCTGGGCCGACCGGTGGAACTGGGCCGCGCATTGGGCGCCTTCATGCGCGAACTGTCCGGAGCGGATCCGGCTGCGGCGATGCAAAGGTGCCGTGCAACGGGCCTGGACGACTGGGCAGCCGGCAACCTGCTCAGCTACCTCGCGGAGCAAAAGCAGGCCACCGACGTCGTCCCCAATGACACCACCCTGCTGGTGGAGCGCTTCCACGACGAACTCGGCGACTGGCGGGTTGTCCTGCACAGCCCGTATGGAATGCCCGTGCATGCACCGTGGGCGCTGGCCGTGGGGGCCCGGCTGCATGCCCGGTATGGTTTGGACGGATCCGCGATGGCTTCCGACGACGGCATTGTGCTGCGGGTGCCGATGATGGACGACGAGCCGCCCGGCGCCGATCTTTTCCTCTTCGATGCCGATGAGCTGGACAATATCGTCACCGCCGAAGTGGGCGGTTCTGCGCTGTTCGCGTCCCGGTTCCGCGAATGTGCCGCCCGCGCGCTGCTGCTGCCGCGGCAGAATCCGGGCAAACGATCCCCGCTGTGGCAGCAGCGACAGCGCTCAGCCCAACTGCTCGACGTGGCCCGGAAATATCCCACCTTCCCGATCGTGCTGGAAACCGTGCGCGAATGCCTCCAGGACGTTTATGATCTGCCCGCGTTGAAGGAAATTGCGGCCGGAATCGAACGGCGCGAACTGCGGGTTGTGGAGATCACTACCCAGCAGCCCTCACCGTTCTCCCGCTCCCTGCTCTTTGGCTATGTGGCTTCCTTCCTCTATGAGGGCGATTCGCCGCTGGCCGAGCGCCGCGCCGCCGCGTTATCGCTGGACCCCACGCTGCTCAATGAGCTGTTGGGCCGGGCTGAACTGCGCGAGCTGCTGGACCCAAAGGTCATCGAGCAGACTGAGGCGGAACTCCAGCGGCTGGCCCCGGACCGGAGAGCCAAAGGGATGGAGGGCGTGGCGGATCTGCTGCGTATCCTGGGCCCGTTGAGCGAGGACGAGGTCTCGGCGCGGCTGGAACCTGAACCCGCTCCCGCGCTGCCCGATCAGGCGACCCCGGTCCAGCGGCACCTGACCGCCTTAGTGACGTCCAACCGCGCGCTCAAAATCAAGATGGCCGGCGCCGAGCGGTACGCCGCTATCGAGGACTCCGCGAGACTTCGCGATGCCCTGGGCATTCCGCTTCCCATGGGTGTCCCGCTGGCCTTTATTGAACCCGTCGCGGATCCGCTCGGGGATCTGCTGGGCCGCGACGCCCGCACCCACGGGCCCTTTACCGCAGCGGAAGCCGCCGTCCGGCTGGGCCTGGGCGTCGCCGTCGTCCGCGCCGGCCTGGCCAGACTCGCTGTGGACGGACGCGTGGCCGAGGGAGAGTTCCGTCCCACCCGCGCCTTACCCACCCAGGCTGGGACCCCTGCGGACGCGACGGACCCTGCGGGCGTGACGGACCCTGCGGGTGCGATGGCCCCTGCGGGTGGAACCGGTACCACATCGGCGCCGGCCCTTTCGGAATGGTGCGATGTCGAGGTGCTGCGCAGGCTGCGTCGCCGCTCCCTGGCAGCCCTTCGCGCCGAGGTCGAGCCGGTGGATCCCGCCACGTATGCGCGCTTCCTCCCTGCCTGGCAGCACGTTCGTACTCCCGCCGGTTCCAACCGGGCGTCCCAACCCGCGGAGCTCCGGGGGCTGGACGGTGTCCTGACCGCCGTGGACCAACTGTCCGGGGTACCGGTCCCGGCCTCTGCATGGGAAACTTTGGTGCTCGCCGGTCGGGTGGGCAACTACGTCCCCGCCATGCTCGACGAGCTCACCGCCACCGGGGAACTCCTATGGTCCGGCGCGGGCTCACTGCCGGGAAATGACGGCTGGATCAGTCTGCATCTGGCCGAATCCGTGCCGCTGACGCTAAATCCGCAGGCGGGGTTCGAACCCAGCGATCTGCAGCGGCGGTTGCTCGCCCACCTTGCCGGCGGCGGATCCTACTTCTTCCACCAGCTGCGCGAAGCGGCCGGGAACGGGGACACCGCCCACGCGGTGAACGGCAGCGGAACGCGAACAGGACCGGCTCCCGCGGTCGCCGACAGTGAGGTGCTGACCGCGCTGTGGGAACTCGTCTGGGCCGGCCGGATCAGCAACGACACCTTTGCACCCGTCCGGGCGCTGCTCGCGGGCGGCCATACCACCCACCGGCAGCGTCCCACCGCCCCGCGGCTGCGCTCAGCGGGGCGGTACGGGCGGCTCGGGCGCGCCGGGGGGTCGTCTTCCGGCCCGGGGACGATTGCCCGGGGTGCCCCGCCACTGGCGGCGGGACGGTGGAACGTGCTGCCGGACAAAGAAGCGGACACCACGGTCGCCGCTCATGCCATGGCGGAGCTGCTGATGGACAGGTACGGCATCGTCACCCGCGGTTCGGTGATGAATGAGAACATACCCGGCGGCTTCGCCCTGATGTACAAGGTCCTGGCCCGGCTGGAGGAATCCGGACGCACCCGGCGTGGCTACTTCATTGAGCATCTCGGGGCGGCGCAGTTCGCCGTGCCATCAACGGTCGACCGGCTGCGCACGTTTTCCGAAGACGCCGCACTGCGCCAGCCCGCACCGGTGGCACTTGCGCTGGCGGCAACGGATCCGGCTAATCCGTACGGTGCCGCGCTGGCCTGGCCGGCGCTGGACGTGGGTCACCGGCCGGGCCGCAAGGCCGGCGCCTTGGTGGTCATGGTCGACGGCGAACTGGTGCTGTATGTGGAGCGCGGCGGCAAGACGATGCTCGCCTTCACCGACGACCCCGATGCCCTGAGCCTGGCCGGACACGCCCTCGCAGCAGTGGTTAAACGCGGGTCCGTCGACAAGCTGGCCATCGAAAAGGTGAACGGACGGGGGATCCTGGACACCCTACTGGCTGGAGCCTTGGTGGAAGCCGGCGCCTACACCACTCCACGCGGACTGCGGATCCGTGCCTGAGGGCGATACCGTCTGGCGGCAGGCCCGGCAGCTGGATCAGGCGCTCGCCGGTAAAGTCCTCACACGCTGCGACATCCGCGTGCCGGCATTCGCCACGGTGGACTTCACCGGCTCCATCGTTGACGGCGTTGATTCACGCGGCAAACACCTGCTCATCCGGGTAGCCGGCCAGCTGATCCACTCGCATCTGAAGATGGAAGGGAGCTGGCATATTTACCCGGTCGGACCGGCGCCGAAGTGGCGCCGCCCCGCTTTCACCGCCCGTTGCATCCTTGGCACCGTAGACGTGACCGCCGTCGGATTTTCGCTCGGACTGCTGGAGGTTCTGCCGCAGGACCGCGAACTGGACGCCTTCGGCTATCTGGGCCCTGACCTGCTCGGTCCGGATTGGGACGCCGCGGAGGCACTTCACCGGATCTCAGCCGAGCCCCGGCGCGCCGTCGGGCTGGCGCTGCTGGACCAGCGGAATCTTGCCGGGATCGGCAACGTCTTCCGCTGCGAGCTCTGTTTTTTGGCCGGCGTACACCCTGCCCTCCCGATCAGCGAGGTCGCCGCCCTGCCCAAGCTGATCGAGCAGTCCAAGCGGCTGCTCGAGGCCAACAAGAACCGCTCCTCGCGCAGCACCACGGGCGGTCCCGCCCGGGGTGATGCAGCCGTCTGGGTCTATGGGCGGGAGTCCCGGCCGTGCAAGCGCTGCGGCACCCTGATCAGGCACAGCACTCTCCCGGATCCGCAGTTTCCGGCGCAACGGGCCCGCGACATCTACTACTGCCCCCGCTGCCAGCCCCCGCCCTAAGGTCCCTGAGCGGGCCGGCCCCAAAAATCGTCACCCCCACCGCAAGATTTCCGTCCACACCCAACCCACCCCGCCCAACCCAACTAGGTCGCACTTGCGGCACCCATTCGAGCGTTTGAGTGCCATAAATGCGACCCAGTTGGCGCCGGTAGGATTAAAGCGTGATGAAATCCCCGCTTCCGGTGCGCAATGGCGTGAACGCGACCCGCCTCCGCCTGCCCCAGGACGGACCCTGGGCCACGGCGATGGAGTACGTGCTGGAGCGGTTCGGACACGTGGATTCCATTGGCATCATGAACCGGTTCGAGCGCGGCGAGGTGCGTGCCCTGAGCGGAACCGTCGTCACCCCGGACACCCCGCTGGCCGAACACACGTTCATTTGGTACTACCGCGAGGTGCCGCCGGAGGTGCGGCTGCCCGTGGAGCTGGAGGTGCTGCACCAGGACAGCGATCTGGTGGTGGTGGACAAGCCGCATTTTTTGCCGACCACCCCCGGCGGAGGTTACGTCGCCGAATCAGCGCTGGTCCGGCTGCGCAACCTACTGGATCTGCCGGAGCTGGTGCCGATCCACCGGCTGGACCGGATGACCGCCGGCGTCCTGCTTTTTGCGGCCAACCCGGACACCCGGGGGAAATACCAGCAGCTCTTTGAAAAACGCACGGTGCGCAAGCGCTATGAGGCCGTGGCTGCGGTGCGCCCGGAGCTGGACCTGCCCCGGGTGGTCAACTCCCGGATGATCAAGTCCCGCACCTATCTGCTGGCCCAGGAGGTCGAGGGCGATGCGAACGCGCAGACCCACGTCGAGCTGCTGCAGACGTCCGACGACGGCGGCGGCACACTGGGTAGATACGGTCTTGAGCCGCACACCGGCAAAACGCACCAGCTGCGCGTCCATATGGCGGCCCTGGGTCTTGGCATCCTGAACGATCCGTTTTATCCCACCCTGCTGCCTAAGGCTGCCGATGATTACGCTAAACCGCTGCAGTTGCTGGCGCGCAGTATCGCCTTCACCGATCCGCTCAGCGGGCGTCAGGTCGAATACCGCAGCGGCCGTCAGCTCAGCGCGTTCCCGCCAGCATAGACCGTACGGAACACATCCGCTGTTGCGCGGCTGAACAGGACGAACTCGACGAGTTCAATGCTGTCCTCCGGTTCTTGGCGTTGATGCTGCCGGACGGCGTCGAAGGCCAGCGCCGCCACCTGCCCGGCGGGCCAGCCATAGATTCCGGCGCTAACGGCGGGAAAAGCCAGCGACCGCGCCCGCAGACGAGCCGCCAGCCTTAAACTCTCGGTGAAGCAGGAGGTCAGCAGCGCGGGATCGTCCTGCCCCGCGTGCAGATTCGGCCCCACCGTATGAATCACCCACTGTGCCGGCAGCCTGAACCCCTTGGTTGCCACGGCAGCCCCTACCGGCAATCCGTCGGGAAGCATCGTCCGTCGAAGCTCCCGGCAGGCGGCGAGCAGCTCAGGGCCCGCGGCACGGTGGATGGCTCCATCCACCCCACCGCCGCCCAGCAGCGCCGAATTCGCGGCATTGACCACCGCATCCACGGCCCGGCCGGTGATGTCTCCTTCCACGATGCTGATCCTCATGCGGCCAGTCTGCCACTGACCGCCGACCCGGACCACCGGTTCCACCCGGACGGCTAACCGCGAGCACCGGACCACCCGGACCGCCGCTGGCACCACGCCGCCGCAGTCGACCACTACCACTGCGTGCGCGCAGCGGTTAGATTGAATCGGTGGACCTCTTGAGTGCAGGCGACTGGGCCTTCGCGCTCTATCCGATCATGGCCGCGGCGGTGGCACTTGACGCTGCTGTTCCGCCCATCCCCTCTGAGGTCATGGTGGTGACCTCCGGATCGCTCTCAGCCAACGGCCAGGTGATCCTGCCGCTGGCGCTGGCGGCGGCGGTGACCGGCTCGATGCTGGGAGATTTGGTGGTCTACGGCCTTTTTAAGCGCCGGCTGACCCATGTGTTGGACCGCTTCCGCTGGGGCCGATCGGTGCATAAAGGCATCCGCAGGGCCGCAGCCAGGGGCGGCCGCTCCTCCACCGCAGCCGCGATGGTGGCCGGCCGTTTCATCCCCGCCGGGCGCACGGCCACCATGGCCGCGGCCGGGATTGCCAATGTCCCCACAGTCCGCGTTCTGCGCGCGAGCGCTCTCGGCTCCGTGGTCTGGGCCTGCTGGATGGTCGGCCTGGGCTACCTCACCGGCCGCAATACCAGCCTGCCGTTTTGGGCGAACTCGCTGATCGGCGTCGGAGTTGGCATCGGCGTCGGGGTCCTGATGGCCGCCGTCATCGGACTCCGACGACGCCGTGCGGCTTCACACGGTGCAGCCGATCCCGATCCCGGAGATGTTTCCGGCCGGTAGCCGTCCTGGCCGCCGTGATCGGGGCCTTCCGGCCGGTGGCGTCAGGGAACTGGAATCCACTTTCCCCTGATCCGGCGGGTGACCCGGAGCGGTCCGGTCACCGCGACGGATTCCACGGCATGCCGCACGCTCATCCCGGCATTGCGGGCCTGACGGTTCTCGTCGTCGTACTGGCCCGCCTCCACCGTAAAGCGCAGGCTGATCTGCGGCACCCCGCCAACAATATCCAACTGGTTGGCCTCCACCAGGTGAATGGAACCCAGCGCTTCGACGGCGGTGGACATCACGGAATCCGGGGCACTGCCCGGGCGGAGACCGGAGATCTTGAGAATCGCGCGGAAAGAGGGCATAGCTCTCAGCCTACCGAAGACCGTCCCGCCTCCCTCACCCTCGATGAGACACTGCCCGCACTAGGACGGCTGGGCCGCACCAGCGGATGGTTGCGGTCAAAAACCGGCAAATTCAAAAAGCGAGGACGGCATGCAGGCCGGGACCTTCCCTTCCCACCAGGGCAACCGGGTCCCCTTGCCCTTGTCCGCCGGGTCTAGAGTTAAAGCATGCGGCCGCGAGGCCGCGGGACGAAGCATGTATCCGCAGCCGGTAAAGGAATTCTGTGTCCAGCAACGAACCCTCCGCCAGCGCCGAATTCCAGAAGTGGAACCGCTTCCGGGACAACCGCGACACCTCGTTTTCGGCCGACCACGGCTGGTTGAGCCTGACGTCGCTGCAGTGGCTTCCTGCCCGCCCGGCCCCGCTGGAGTTGCTGCCTGGTCTGTGGAGCGCCGAGGCCGATGGGGCCGTTTTGACTGCGGAGCCCGGCGACCGCCTGACCCTGCTCGGCCCGGGCACGCCGGTCGCGGGCACACCGACCGCAGCTCTGGCGGATGAGGAATCCCTGCTGTGGGTGCGGTCGGGCAGTATCGTGGCCGAGTTGGCGCGGCGCGGCGGCCGCTATGCGGTCCGGACCAGGGATTCACAGTCGCCCACGCTGCGGGCGTTCGACGGCGTTCCCGCCTTCGCTTACCGGCCAGACCTAGTGCTCCCCGGCAGATTCGAGCCGTACCCGGTGGCGCGGCCGGTTCCCCGTAACACCGCCAATCCCCAGGTCACCGCCACCGCCGCCGTGACGGGTGAGGTGACCTTTGACCTGAACGGCCGGACGCACCGTCTTCTGACGGAAGATGGCGGCGACGGCGCGCTGGAAGTTACATTCCATGACTCCACCAACGGCAGCAGCACGGCCGGCTGGCGCAAGCTCACCATCCCGGTCCCCGCAGCGGACGGAAGCGTGCTGCTGGACTTCAACCGTGCGGTCAACTACCCCAGCGCCTTCACGGCCTTCGGCACCTGTCCGATGCCGGTCCGCGGAAACATCCTTGACACCTCCATCGAAGCCGGTGAAAAGACCCCACCCGCCTAAGCTGGCTTCCGCCGCCGCGAAAATGCAGACGCGCTGAACCGGCCCACTGCGCTCCCGCGGCCCCCACCGGCTCAGACGATCGCGGAAACGCCCGTGATCGCCCGGCCGGTGATCAGCGTGTTGATTTCGTGCGAGCCCTCGTAGGTGTAGATCGCCTCGGCGTCGGCAAAAATCTTGGCCATTCGGTAGTCGGTGACAATTCCGTTGCCGCCCAGCAGCGATCGGCCCATCGCCACCGTTTCACGCATCCTGGCCGTGGTGAAGGCCTTCGCCAGCGCGACCTGCCCCATCCGCGCACCGGCACTTCCGCCCGCATCGGCCGCATCGCGAAGCCCAGCAATCCGCACCATCATGGCCAGGCTCGCCGTCGCATTTCCCAGCATTTGGACCAGCTGCTGCTGGATCAGTTGGAAGCGCGCCAGCGGTCGCCCAAACTGTTCGCGTTCGACAGCGTACGCGCGGGCGACGTCGAACGCGGCCAACTGCTGCCCTACCGCCTGCCACGCCACCATCACCCGGGAACCCAGGAGCAGCTGATTGGTATCGGCGAACGCATCGATCCCCGCAAACCGATCCGCCTCCGCAATTGTCACGTTTTCGAGCAGAATATGGGCATTCTGCACCGTCCGCAGCGCAATCTTGTGCTCAATCCTGGTCCGCGTCACGCCGGGCAACTGAGCATCGAGAATGAAACCGCGGATCTGACCGGTGTCGGTGTCCTTGGCCCAGAGCAGCATGTAGTCGCAGAACGTCCCATTGCCGATCCAGCGTTTGGACCCGTTGACGACCCAGCTGTCCGCGGCGCCGCCGGTCCCGCGGAACCGGGTTGCCGTCGTCGTCATTCCACCCGCCACGTCACTGCCATGATCCGGCTCGGTGAGGGCAAAAGCGCCGGTAATCCGCAGTGCCATCGCATCCGCCAGCAGCCGCGATTTCTGCTCGTCCGAGCCGAACTCCTGCAACGACTGAACGAACAAGTCATGGTGGACCAGGAAGAACGTGGCCAGCGAGGTATCCACCCGGGTCATTTCCGCCACCACGAAACCGGCAAAAAGGTGACTGTACCCCTGCTGTGCAGGTGAGCTCAGACCCAGCCCGGCCAGCTTGGGCAGAATATGGGCCGGGAATTCCGCGGCATTCCACCAATCAGTAGCATAGGGCGCCACCTCTGCGGCCAGGAACTCCCGCAGCTGCGCCAGCTTGGCCCGCTCCGCGCCAGAGAGCAGAGCCTCAAAATCGTAGAAATCCGCCGGGGGCAGATCGTCGTGCGGACTCCCCATTATTTGGGCTGCATCCGGATCGCGCCGTCCAGCCGGATCGTCTCGCCGTTCAGCATTTCGTTCGCCACAATATGCTCCACCAAGGCCGCATATTCGGCCGGCTTCCCGAGCCGGGACGGGTGCGGAACCGCAGCTCCCAGCGAATCCTGAGCCGCCTGCGGCAGCCCCGCCATCATGGGTGTTTCGAAAATTCCCGGCGCGATGGTCACCACCCGGATCAGCGAGCGCGCCAGCTCCCGCGCCACCGGGAGCGTCATCGCTGCCACTGCGCCCTTGGATGCTGCGTAGGCGGGCTGGCCGATCTGCCCGTCAAAGGCCGCGACGGACGCGGTATTGATGATGACGCCGCGCTCGGACGTACCGAATCCGCCCTCCAGCGGATCTGTGGCCGCCATCGCCTGCGCGCCCAGCCGCAGCACATTAAAGGTGCCGATCAGATTAATTTGGATGACCCTGCTGAAGTTCTCCAGCGGCAGCACGCCATCGCGCCCCAGCACCTTGCCCGGCGTCGCGACGCCCGCGCAGTTCACCAGCACACGCAGCGGGCCCAAGCGGGTCGCGGCGTCCACGGCGGCCTGCACCTGCTCCTCGTTGCTGACGTCAGCGGCCACAAAAACCGCCCGGTCGCCCAGTTCTGCGGCCAGATCCGCACCGGCAGACTGCGGCAGATCAACCAGCACGACGGCGGCGCCAAGCCCATGCAGGCGTCTGGCCGTTGCGGCGCCCAGGCCGGAGGCTCCTCCGGTAATTAATGCGACGGCATTGCTGATGTCCATAATTCCTCCACGTCGAGGTTGCGATGGTCCGTACTGAAACTGTTAATGAAGCCTAACTGAAATGCCCGTGGGCGGGAACCCGGCGCTGGGGCCCCACCCGCTAGGCCGTCTGCCTGCTGTTGACCAGTAAACGCTTCGTCGGACCCAATATCGGAGTCGCCCCGCTGGCGAGCCGCGCTCCCAGCTGCCGGGCGCCACCCTGCCACTTAGCCACATTTCCGCGGCCCGGCGCCGGGCCGATCATCTGGGGCAATAGAAACGAAACACCGCAGTCCGGGGTCAGCCCAATTCCTGCATCGACGCTCAGAAACGATGCCGTGGGCGAGGCAAGCACGAAGTCGGCATTTAGGACCAGGCCGAGACCGGCACCTGCTGCGGGACCAGCCAATCAAACGTGCCGATGTCGGCCGGAGTGGTTCCCGTCTGTGCGAACAACTTCTCCAGCGCGAGCACGGGCGCGTCGGGTTCCCGGGGAATCACGAGGTGCCGACTGGTTTCGGTTGGGACCACCAGCACGCTCCGAATGCCACGGTAATGTTACGGCCATGAGAACCGATGCGGCGCAGTGGTCATTGCGGGCCCAGGTGGCCGCGGACGCGATTAACACCGGATTTGGACATCGGCTTCTCGGGCTGCCGGGCACGTGGCTGGCCCATTCCCACTGCCCGACCCGTCGCAACTTCTCGCCGTGGGCCGAATGGAATTACTGGTGGCAGGCGCATTATCTGGATGCCCTGGTGGATTCGGCCTGGCGGCAGAGCACGGAACAGTCGGCACGTACCGGCCGGGCAACGCGTGGGGCGTTCCGTGCCGCGGGCCGACCGACGGATCGAGCAGATCCGTTCCTGCAGGCCCGGCGGCTGCTGCGGACCATTCGCCTGCGGAATTTCCTGCGCCTGACCAACAACTATTACGACGACATGGCGTGGCTGGCGTTGGCGGCAGGTCGCATGGACGCCATGTTCAGCATCGTCAATTCACGCTCCCACAATCCCGGCGCCCGGGGCACCGACGGCATGCGCTGCGGCCGACGAGCCGGCAGGGTGCTGGGTACCCAGCTGGCCCGAGCCCACACCAATGATCTGGGCGGGGGCATCTTCTGGTCCCGGAAACGCGACTACAAAAACACACCGGCCAGCGGCCCCTCTGCCCTCTATTTCGCCCGCAACGGCCAGCCCGATCGCGCACAAAGCCTGGTCGATTGGCTCCGGGACACGCTGTACGACCCGGGCCAGGGCCTCTACCTGGACGGAGTCCACCCGCAGGCGGCCGGACCGGAAATCGAACGAACCATCTACAGCTACAACCAGGGTCCCGTGCTCGCCGCGATGCTGGAGCTTGGCGGCGAGCGCAACCTGGCGCATGCTGCCGACTTGATTGACGCCGTCGCCCGTCAGCTGACCGCGAAAACAGTGGAACACGAGGTACTGGAGAACGAGAGCGGCACCCGAAGCCCGCTACGGCTGCACGGCGGAGGCGACGGTGGCCTGTTCACCGGAATTCTCGTCCGGTACCTGGGTTTCGCAGCCCGGCATTCGGCCCTGCCCGAACGAACCCGACGGCTGGCTGCAGACCTGGTCCTGGACACGGCCGACGAACTCTGGGAGGGAAGGCGAACCGATCCAAAGCCTGCTTTCAGCAGCGATATCGGTCTTCCGGCGGAAGTAAGCTATCGGGCCGGGCAGCCGGTGGAATTGTCCACCCAGCTCCAGGCGTGGATGACGTTCGAATCCGCCTTCCAGCTCAGCAGACCGCTCGCTGGCAACTTTGTTGGCGTAGTTGGCTAACTTGGCGTACATCGCGGCAAGAACGCTGAGTGGTCCGTGTCGCAGGCGAGATAAATTTTCCGGTGCGGTCAATCGTGCCGCCTTCGGTGGTGAAGTCACCTATGTGACCCGGGGCCGCAGCCCTGAGAGACCGCCGCCATCGTCCCGCTGAATGGGTTATGAAGAAATGGTTGACTGCGAAGACGGCGGCGTCGCTACTGAAGTTGGAGAGCGCAGCTTAACCCGAGGTGCAGGTGACTCCGGATTTCACATAGTCGTCGTTGAAATGGGCACCACCGCAATGAAATAAGAATTCCGCAACGGAAATGTGCTGTATTTAACGTGATCCTGATCACAAAGGAAGACTTTTGCTTGGATAGTTAGGATTGGCTCACCTAAAGTCGGTTGAGGAAGCCGGGTGACCGACCTTCCCCCCTCCACTTCCCTGATCCACTATGGAAAGGCCCTCCTGACGTGAAGTTCCGCCTTAAGATAGCATCCAAATCTGCGGCCGGCATCGCCGCCGTCACCGTTGCCCTGCTGACGCTGTCTGCCTGCGGGAGCGGCAGTTCCACCGGTTCCGGAAGCAGTGGAGGCGCCGACGGGATCACCGTCTACAACGCCCAGCACGAGACGCTGACCAAGTCCTGGGCCGACGCGTTCACCAAGGAAACCGGCATCAAGGTCACGCTTCGCAGCGGCGACGACTCCGAGCTGGCCGCCCAGCTGACCCAGGAGGGCAAAAACTCGCCGGCGGACGTGTTCCTGACCGAGAACTCCCCTGCCATGACGCAGGTGGAAAACGCGGGCCTGTTCGCGGACATCGACAAGGACACCGTGGCGCAGGTTCCTGAGCAGTTCCGCCCCTCCACCAACAAGTGGACCGGCATTGCCGCCCGCAGCACGGTCTTCGCCTACAACAAGACCAAACTCTCCGCGGACCAGCTGCCCAAGTCCATCATGGATCTGGCCGATTCCGCCTGGAAGGGCCGCTGGGCAGCCTCCCCCTCGGGCGCGGATTTCCAGGCCATTGTCTCCGCCATGCTGGAGCTCAAGGGCGAGGACGCCACACTGAGCTGGCTGAAGTCCATGAAGGAAAACTCCAAGGCCTACAAGGGCAACAGCACGGCCATGAAGGCGGTCAACGCCGGAGAGGTGGAAGGGGCGATCATCTACCACTACTACTACTTCGGCGATCAGGCCAAGACCGGTGAGAACAGCAACAACGTGTCCCTGGAATACTTCAAGAACCAGGACCCGGGCGCATTTGTCAGCATCTCCGGCGGCGGTGTCCTGGCGTCCAGCAAGCACCAGACACAGGCCCAGCAGTTCCTGAAGTTCATTACCGGCAAGGGGGGCCAGACGGTCCTGCAGACGGGCACGTCGTTCGAATACCCCGTGGCCAGCGATGTTCCCGCCAATGACAAGCTCACCCCGCTCGCGGACCTTGACGCTCCCAAGATCGATCCTGCCAAGTTGAACTCACAGAAGGTCAACGAGCTCATGACCAGTGCAGGGCTACTCTAGAACCTGTGGAAAAAACGACGGCGGCGCCGCTGACAGCGGATCCGGCCAAGGTACCCGGACCGGCGGGGGGCAGGGGCAACAGCTCCAGCCCCCCGCCAGCCGTGGTGCTGATCTGCGTTCTGATAGCGGCATTTGCGCTGCTGCCGCTGGGCTATGTGGTGGACATGACCATCGGCGCGGGCTGGGATACTATTTCCACCCTGGTCTTCCGTCCGCGGGTGGCCGCGCTGCTGATGAATACCATTGCCCTGGTGGTCATCGCCGTGCCGCTGTGCGTGGTCCTCGGTGTCGGCGGCGCCTGGCTGGTGGAGCGCACATCCCTGCGCGGGCACAAGGCCTGGTCGCTCCTGCTGGCGGCCCCGCTGGCCATTCCGGCCTTCGTCAACAGCTATGCCTGGGTCAGCGCGGTGCCGTCGCTGAGTGGGATCTTCGGTGGCGTGCTGATCTCCACGCTCTCCTATTTCCCACTGGTCTATATTCCGGTCGCCGCCACGCTGAGCCGGATGGACCCGGCACTGGAGCAGTCCGGCGCCTCCCTGGGCCTGGGATCCTGGCGGGTGTTCGCACGCGTCGTGCTGCCGCAGCTGCGGCTTGCGGTCGCTGGCGGCGCGCTGCTGGTGGCCCTGCATCTGCTGGCCGAATACGGCGCGTTTGCGATGATCCGCTTCGACACCTTTACCACAGCCATTTACGAGCAGTACCAATCCACATTCAACGGCGCCGCGGCCAATATGCTCGCCAGCGTGCTGGTCTTTTTTTGTCTGTTGCTGCTGCTCGCGGAGTCCCGAACCCGTGGCAACGCGAGGTATGCGCGAATTGGCTCCGGCGCGCAGGCCGCACCCACCCGACTGGAGTTAGGACGGTACAGGTTCCCCGCACAGCTGGGCCTGCTCGGCCTCACCGCGCTGGCCCTCGGCGTGCCACTTTTTCACGTGGGCCGTTGGCTGATCGCCGGGGGCGCCGGGATCTGGGTGCGCCCGGAGTTGCTGACCTCGCTGCTGCAGACGCTCGGTTACGGTGTGGCCGGGGCCCTGCTCACCACGGTGCTCGCGTTCCCGTTGGCCTATCTCGCCGTCCGGCACCCGGGTTGGCTGAGCAAAACCCTGGAGGCAGTGAACTACATCAGCAGCTCCATGCCAGGCATCGTCGTCGCGCTGGCGTTTGTGACCATAACGGTGCACGGGCTTCCCGTCATCTATCAGACCTCCGCCGTACTGGTCGGCGGCTACGTGCTGCTGTTCATGCCGCGCGCCCTGGTCAATCTGCGCGCCGGGCTGGCGCAGGCACCCAGGGAGCTGGACGAGGCCGCCCGGGCTCTGGGCAAGACACCGCTTACCGCCTTCCTGAAGGTGACGCTGCGGCTCAGTGCCCCGGCCGCGGCGGGCGGCGCCGCTCTGGTCTTTCTGGGCATTGTGAACGAGTTGACCGCCACCCTGCTGTTGGCACCGAACGGGACAACGACGCTCGCCACCGAATTCTGGACCCTCAGCAGCGAGATCGACTATACGGGAGCGGCCCCCTATGCGATGCTGATGATCCTGCTGTCGGCCCCGATGACCTATCTCCTCTTCTCGCAATCCAAGAAAGCAGCCGGACAGTGACTGAACCGCACCAGACTCAGCAGCGGCCGCGTCACCCTCGTGGTCCGCGGGCCCGGCGGACGTCCCCGCCGGTAGCCGCCACCACGGATAACCATCTGCTGGTTGAGGGGGTCCGCAAGACGTTCGGCAGCACGGAGGTCCTCAAGGGTGTGGATTTGGCCGTCGCGAAGGGACGGACGACGGCGATCGTGGGACCTTCCGGGTCGGGCAAGACGACGCTCCTGCGCTTGATCGCGGGTTTTGAGGCTCCGGATGCGGGCACTGTTTCGCTCGACGGGCAGGTCGTGGCCGGACCGGCGGACTGGGTGCCCGCGCACCGGCGCAACGTTGGCTACGTGGCGCAGGACGGTGCATTGTTCCCGCACCTGACGGTGGGACAGAATGTGGCGTTCGGCCTGGCATCCCGGGGGAAGGGCGCGGCGGACCGCGTCGCGCACCTGCTGGAAATGGTTTCGATGGACCCGTCCTACGCCAAGCGCCGTCCGTATCAGCTCTCCGGCGGCCAGCAGCAGCGCGTCGCCCTCGCCCGCGCACTGGCCCGGGAGCCCGAACTGATGCTGCTCGATGAACCGTTTTCCGCCCTGGATGCCGGCCTGCGGGTGGCAACCCGGCGCGCCGTGGCCCAGACACTCTCCGCGGCCGGGGTCACGACCATCCTGGTCACGCACGACCAGGCGGAGGCGCTCTCCTTCGCGGACCAGGTAGCCGTGATGCGGAACGGCGCGCTGGCGCAGATCGGTAATCCGTTTGTGGTCTACACTCGGCCGGCGGACCGGGCCACCGCGGAATTCCTTGGCGACGCCGTCATTTTGGAGGCCTGGATGGAAGGCTCACTGGCCACCTGTTCGCTGGGCGGAATACCGGTCCGCCGCCCACCGTCCCAGGGCCGCGTGCTGCTGATGCTGCGGCCGGAACAGATCCGCATTGCCGAGGATGGGCCGATCCACGGAACCGTGGTGGACACGGATTACTTTGGGCCCGAAACCACTGTCCGGCTGCAGCTGGAACCGCTCGCGCCCTCCGGTGATCCGCATCAACCCAAGGGCGGAGAGATCATCAGCATCCGGCATTGGAACGCCATGCTGGCCCGACCCGGTGTGCGGCTGAGCCTGCGCGTTGTGGGCGAGGGAGTGGCATTTCCGTTCGACTGATCGGCCTTGCTCGTGCCCCAATGCGGAACTCCGGGTGGGAGCGTTCCGGTAACTGCCCAGGCACCGGCATCAGCGCAAGCACCGGCACCGGCACCGGCACTAGTTCGGCATCCTCTTCTGCGGAAACGGAGTTTCCCCGCGTGCCAGCATCTGCACAAGTCCGTTGATTTTCCTGGTTCGCGCAGCCTCCGATTTCACCGCGTTCACACGATAGATCAGGGCATACCGGTTGCTGGCCGTCAGCACCTCGAACATGGCCTGCGCCTGCGGCTCCGCGGCAATGGCCGCGGCCAGATCCGCCTGAACCTCCGCCGATCCCTGACCCGCATAGGCTCTTTCCCAACACCCATCCGCCCTCGCCGCGGCCACAGCGGCCTCCCCTGCAGTGTGCATTCGGCCGTCGGCCTGCAGCCGGGCAACGTTGAGCACATTGTTCTGGGACCAGACGCTACCGCGGCGCCGCGGAGTGAACCGGGTCAGATAGCTGCCCTCGTCCCGGCGCCCGATTACGCCGTCGATCCAGCCGAAGCAGAGGGCCTCGTCGAGCGCCGCCGCGTAGGTCAGCGCGGTTACGGTACTACCCTTCTTATGCAGCACCAGCCGGATGCCGGGGCTGGTGCTGTGGTTTTCCGCCAGCCATCGGCGCCAGGCTGCGGCATCGGGCAGGAGTAGTTCGGGCAGTTCTGCAACCATGCGCACACCCTAACGCGCCACCCATTCCCCCGCCACCCCTCACCCAACACCCCCTCTCGCCATCGATGTCGCACTACGCGCCCAGTCCGGCCGCGACCATGGGCGCGAAGTGCGTCGCCGATCGCTGTGGATGGGGTAGAACAGAAGGATGAGCGTACGAACACCAGACCCTTATCCAGGCTGGCTTTCCGAGGATGACCTCTTCGAAGCCCGCAACCGGCTGCCGATGGTCTACGTGGAGGCGGTGCCGGTCCGGCTGGACCCGCTGGGCTACGTGAACGAGGTGGGGCTGCTATTGCAGGCGAACGACGACGGCGCCATGGTACGTACGCTGGTTTCCGGCCGCGTGCAGTACCGCGAAACCATCCGCGCGGCGCTGCTGCGGCATCTTGAGAAGGATTTGGGCACCTTCGCGCTGCCCCAGTTGCCCATCAGTCCCGTCCCATGCACCGTCGCCGAGTACTTCCCGGCTCCTTCCCAGACGGGATTCACCGACGAGCGCCAGCACGCCGTCGCGCTGGTGTACGTCATCCCAGTGACAGGCGAATGCAATCCGCGGCAGGACGCCCTGGAACTGAGCTGGATGACCCCGCAGGAGGCACTGAGCCCGATGGTGCAAAGCGAATTCGCAGGCGGACGCGGCGATCTGGTGCGTCAGGCTCTGGCCTTCGCCGGCGTCTGCGGCTGACGAACAACCATCGCCGGCTTCTGCGGCTGACGAACGCGCCAGTCCGGGCTGGCGGTCTTAACCACGCACCGCTTTCCTATACTGGGATAACCACGTGCAACGATTTGAGGGCCATAACATGACGGATTCCGCAGCGCCCGGCACCGGGGAGACCGGTGCCGGGGAGGACTCGAAGACGGTTCCCGTCTCCCTGGTACGACCGGGTCATCTGGTGGCAGCCCCGGATGGGTCCAGCACCAAAATCCTCTCCGTCAGCTGGGAGCAGGACGACTACGGCCAGGCGGCCGTCGCCATCCTCGGCTGCGGCGGCGGAAAAACGATCCGGGTTTCGGCCGCGTCCACGATCCGATTGGCCGGACCGCCGGCCCCGCATGTCTCTCCCGGCGCCCGGACCGGCGGCACAGGGCCGCGTTCCGGCTCCGCTGGCACAGCACCGCGTTCCGGCCCCGCTGGCACAGCACCGCGTCAGCGCGTGGGAACCGCAGTGGTCTCCGGCAACGACGGCACGTCGCGGCCCGGGGCCGGGCGACCCGCGCCGGAAGCCGCACCGAAGATCCCCGCGGATGCCGGAACTCCGGAGGCCGTCGTTGCTGCCGCCGCTGCCGCCCACGGCGGGCACGAGACGGTCCAGCGGCTGGCCGGGAGGCTGGCCAAGGGTCTCAACTACAAGTCCGGGGCGAATCTGCAGGTTGTCCGCGATCTGGTCCAGGTGCTGTTTGTCGAGCTGCAGGACGACAGCAACGCCGTCGCCGTCGCCGGCCTTATTGTGGATCTGCCCTACGACGCCAACCCAGGGCGCTGGAATCCGATCGAGCACTGCCTGGCGGTGAGTTATTACCTTGCACGCAGCAACGGCGACGCGCACCGCGCCGAACAGCTGGCCGAGGCGCTGCGGGCACCGGACCGGGCGGAGCTGGATGCGTTCCGGGCGAAAATCAACGCCACCGTGCGGCAGCGCAGCCTCGATGAGCCGAATCTGTACGACAAGGAAATCAACCGCAGCATCGCCAACGGTGAACGCGATCAGGAGCCGCAGTGGCGTGAGCTGCGCCTGAACACGTTGCTGCATCTGCTGGCCCACGGCGGCTCCCGGACGCACGACGACGCAGAGCTGCTGCGCCGGATCAACAACGAACTGACCGAGATCCGAACCCGCACCAGCCGCTCCGAGCACTCCGGCTGAGCCGGTATTGCCGGAAAGGCGCGCATACGCGTCCCTGCCCTCGGACAGCCAGGCACGGCCGCCGCCGCCGGAACCCTAGCCGCCGGGCGCCGCCTCGGGTAGATTCGGGCCATGGGCAATAACGAGCTTTCAGTGCACATCAACGCCGACGCCGAGCAGGTCTGGCGGATGCTCCGGGAGCCGGCCCGAATCGCCCAGTGGCACGGCTGGGAGTCGGATAGCCTGTCGGATGAGATTGCGGAGATCTACTATGCCAAGGTCAGTGAGAGCACCGATCATCTGACGCTACATTTGGAGATGGGCGACGTCTTCACGCTCACGCCGATGGCAGATGGCACCGTTCTGACCATGACCCGCGGCAAGGCCACCGGGCAATGGGCCGCCTACGACAGCGACATCACCGCAGGCTGGGCGATCTTCATCCAGCAGCTCCGTTTTGCGCTTGAGCGGCACCCGCACGGCACCCGTCGCACGATTTTCGCCGACGGCATGACCGCCTCGTCCCGCTCCCTCTGGGAAGCGCTGGGCATCGATACCGGCTGGCTGCCCGAATCCGGGGAGGACTATGAGCTGACGCTGAGCACCGGAGCCGAGCTCCAAGGCAAGGTCTGGTACCGCTCAGAAACGCAGCTGGGGCTTACCGTACACGGCTACGCCGAACGCGGCGACGGCCTCCTCGTGCTCGCGGAACAGGCACCGCTCGCCGGGATCCGGCCGGCAAAAGGGGCGCAGGTCATCGCTTCCACTTACGACCTCGGCGCCGCCGCCCTCGAGGAAATTTCCGAACAGTGGGACGCTTTCATGGAGCAGAACTTCCCCGAGGGCTGAGGGGCTCACCCCCTTGGGGGTGACGGGGAGTGCGACGGAGAGGTCGACGTGGAGAGGGAGAGTCTCAGGCGATCGGTTCCTTGGGCAGTTCGCGCGCCACCTTCTGCACCTTGGGATCGTCTTCATCCGCACCGTAATCCGAGGCGCGGGTAAGGTCCCGCCCCTCCGCAACCTTCAGCGCCCGCAGGACCAGGGTCAGCACCACCGCCACAATAATGTTCACTGCAAAGGCCACGATGGCGATGTAGACCTGAACGTTTGTCCCCGGAATCGACGCGATGGAGCCGCCGAAGTGCGCCTTCGTCACCGGATTGACCACGCCGTAGGCGGCCACAGTGCCGTAGATAATGCCCGCAGCCCAGCCGGTAAAAAGCGCCCATCGGTGGAACCAGCGCGTGTAGAGACCGGCCACGATGGCGGGGAAGGTCTGCAGAATCCAGATTCCGCCAAGGAGCTGCATATTGATCGCCGCGGACTGATCCATCGCGATCACGAAGATCAGGGCCCCGAACTTCACCACCAGCGAGACGAGCTTGGAGACCTTCGCCTCCTGCCGGGCGGTGGCTTGCGGCCTGAAAACCTCCCGGTATATATTGCGGGTGAACAGGTTAGCCGCCGCGATGGACATGATCGCCGCGGGCACGAGCGCTCCAACGGCGATGGCCCCCAGAGCGATCCCGGCGAACCAGGACGGGAAGTTGTCCAGGAACAGCTGCGGGACCACCAGCTGGGGGTTAATGCTGCCGTTGAGCTCCGTCGGCTTGGTGCCAGCGGCGATGGCGACGTATCCCAGCAGCGCCAGGAATCCCAGCATGAGTGAGTACAGCGGGAGCAGCGCGGCGTTCTTGCGGATGGTGTTGCGGCTCTTGGAGGCCAGCACTCCGGTGACCGAATGCGGGTACATGAACAACGCCAGGGCCGAGCCGAGGGCCAGCGTCCAGTAGGCGGAAAAACTGGAGGCGCCCGGAATCACCGATCCCACAGGCTTGCCGGTGGCAGCGCTCACGGCGCCCAGTTTGGTTTCCGCCGCACCGAAGATGTGCCCCCAGCCGCCGAACTTACCCGGCAGGTAGATGATGGCCACCAGCACGGCAAGGTAAATCAGCACATCCTTGACGACGGCGATCATCGCCGGAGCGCGCAGACCGGAGGTGTAGGTGTAGGCGGCCAGCACCACAAACGCCACAATTAGCGGCAGGTCATTGAGGAACCAGTTCGCACCGCTGCCCACCCCGAGCACCGTTAGCACCGACTTGATGCCGACCAGCTGCAGCGCGATGTACGGCATAGTGGCCACGATGCCGGTCACGGCGATGGCCAGCGTGAGCGTCCTGCTGCCGTACCGTCCGCCCACAAAGTCGGCGGTGGTGACAAAACCGTGCCGGTGCGAGACGGACCAGAGCCGGCTCATCAGCAGGAACACGATCGGATACAGCACCACAGTGTACGGCACGGCAAAGAATCCGCTGACCGCTCCGGTGGCCCACATGGCGGCGGGTACCGCGACAAAGGTGTAGGCCGTATAAAGGTCCCCGCCGAGCAGGAACCAGGTGATCCAGGAGCCGAATTTCCGGCCACCCAGACCCCACTCATCGAGGGTATGCAGCCCCTCCTTGCCCCCGCCGCGCCAGCGGGCCGCATAAAAACCAAGCACGCCGACCAGCACAAAAAGTACGACGACGACGGTCAGCGCCACGCCGTCGACCGGTTTCACCGCGCCCGCCGCCAGGACCGCGGGCGCGGAGAGTGGAGCGGACACAGGAGAGGACAGAGGAGCAGCCAGGGTTGCGGGCAGAGCCCCGGGCAGGAAGCCGGTCGCCAAACCGGTCAACTCGCTCATCGGACTGCGCCGCCGTCGGTTGTACCGCCGCCCGCACTACCGGCAGCTGGCCGCTTCAGAACTTCCCGGCGCCGACGGTCCTCCCTGCTCGTCAGGGCGTAGCAAATGCCGATCAGCACCGCATCAATGGGAACCCAGAGCATTTGGTACCAGTAAAAAAACGGCAGACCGCCTACCCGGGGCGTGGCCCGGGCATACATCGGCACGATCAGCGGGAAGACGATGGCGATGATCAGCAACACCCCGCTGATCAGGTAAGGGACGGGTTTCGCCGGCCCCCGGGTCGGGATATCCTGCGGAAGTTCCGTGTTGTACATGAACGTCTCCTGGATGAGGGGTGCAGCTGAGGGAGTCCAATGCGTTCTGACATACCCAGCGTACTTATCTTCCGGCGCGCCGCCACCCCTGCGGGGCAGGAATTTTCCGGCGACGGGCGTGTGTCGGCGATGCTGGCAAAATGGGGAGGTGCCTTCCTCCGCTAAGCAGTCCCAGTTCTCCTTTACCATCGACCAGCGCCTGAGCGATTCCTGCAGCCCCACGGCGGGGCAGACCGGCGCCAACGGGGGCCGCTTTCACGGCCGCACCGGCACCATGGTGACGCCGCACGGCGAAATCAAGACCCCGGCGTTCATCGCCGTGGGCACGAAGGCCACCGTGAAAGCCGTGCTGCCCGAGTCGATGCAGGAGCTCGGCGCGCAGGCGCTGCTGGCGAACGCCTACCATTTGTATCTGCAGCCGGGGTCCGATCTGGTGGACGAGGCCGGCGGCTTGGGCAGGTTCATGAACTGGGCCGGCCCCAGCTTCACGGACAGCGGCGGGTTCCAGGTGATGTCGCTGGGCTCGGGCTTCAAGAAAGTCATCACCATGGACACCGCGCAGGCCGGCGGGTCCGGTGCGGACAGCGGTTCGGACGATAGGGTCGCGGCGGGCAAGGAGCGGCTGGCACATATTGACGACGACGGCGTCTGGTTCAAGTCGCATTTGAACGGCGACCGGCACCGCTTCACCCCGGAGGTGAGCATGCGCGTGCAGCACCAGTTGGGTGCGGACGTCATGTTTGCTTTTGACGAACTCACCACGCTGATGAACTCCCGCGGCTACCAGGAGATGTCGCTGGAGCGGACCCGGCTCTGGGCCGAGCGCTGCGTTGACGAACATTTCCGGCTGACCGCCGAGCGGGAGGACAAGCCGTACCAGGCCCTGTTTGGCGTCATCCAGGGTGCCCAGTATGAGGATCTGCGCCGGAAGGCCTCGCGCGATCTTGGCGGCATGAACTTTGACGGCTTCGGCATTGGCGGGGCGCTGGAGAAGGAAAACCTGGGCACTATTGTGCGCTGGTGCAACGAGGAACTTCCGGAGGACAAGCCGCGGCACCTGCTGGGCATTTCGGAACCGGATGACATCTTCACCGCCATTGAAAACGGTGCGGACACCTTCGACTGCGTCTCCCCCACCCGGGTTGCCCGCACCTCCGCTTTCTACACGCCGCGTGGACGCCGCAACCTCTCCAATGCACGCTTCAAACGGGACTTCGGGCCGCTCGTGGACGGCTGCGACTGCTACGCCTGCGCCAACTACAGCCGCGCCTACATCCACCACCTGTTTAAGGCCAAGGAGATGGTCTCGGCGACGCTGGTGTCCATCCATAATGAGCGCTTCGTGGTCAAAATGGTCGACGACGCCCGGCTGGGCATCGAGGACGGCAGCTTCTTCGAATTCAAGGCCCGGACGCTGGCGGATTACTACGCCGTCCGCTGACAGGCGTCCTGTCGGCTTGGACGGAGCCGGTATGCCGGTCCAAGATGGAGGATGTCCTCACACAGCTCTGCCCCAGCGGCCCTGCACCGACCGTCCATCGCCCTGACCATTGCCGGCTCGGAAGCCACCGGAGGCGCGGGGGCGCAGGCCGATTTGAAGACGTTTCAGCAGTTGGGCGTATTCGGTATCGCGGCGCTGACCTGCATCGTGTCGTTTAATCCGAAGGACAACTGGAATCACCGGTTCATGCCCTTGGATGCCGAGGTGATCGCGGATCAGCTGGAGGCCTCCTTCGCCGCCTACGGTCCGGATGACCTGGATACCGTGAAAATCGGCATGCTCGGCACGCCCGCCACTATCGGGACCGTTGCGCAGGCCCTACAGGCGCGCCCGTCGAAGAATCTGGTGCTTGATCCGGTGCTGATCTGCAAGGGTCAGGAGCCGGGAGCTGCGCTGGCTACGGACGCGGCGCTGAAGAACCAGATCCTTCCGCTGGCCACCTTTGTCACACCCAACCATTTCGAAGCCCTGTCCCTCTCGGGCATGGAAGCGATCGACGACGTTGAGGACCTCAAGGAAGCGGCGCAGCGCATCTATGCGATCAGCGGAGCCGTGGTGCTGGCCAAGGGCGGCGTCCGGCTGTACGGACCCGACGCCGTCGACGTTTATTACGACGGAGGGACCCTGGAGGTGCTCAGCTCAGCCAAGGTCGGCGAAGCGGCCGTCAGCGGCGCCGGCTGCTCGCTGGCAGCCGCGGTCGCGGCGGAGCTGGCCAAGGGTGCGGCGACGTTGGACGCGGCAAGGACCGCCAAGGAATTTGTTACGGCAGGGATCAAGGCCCGGGTGTCCTCGCACGCACCCTTCGACGCCCTCTGGCAGGGCGGCGTCCGTTAGAAACTTCCGCCCGGCACCGCGGCGGATCCGTCCTCTAAAACGCTCCCGTCCGGGCGTGCGCCGGAAATTCCATACGTCGGCTCGCGCTTCTTGATCCATTTGATGACGACGGTGGTCAGCGGCACGAAGAGGTACTCGACGAGCGTTTTATAAACGAATCCGACCAGAACATAGTTGGCAAACATCCCGAACCCGGTGATGCCGATAATGGGCGCCGCGATGGAACAGAAAATCAGCGTGTCCACGAATTCGCCCACTCCGCTGGAACCCATCAGCCGCACCCACAGCCGGCGTTCACCCTGGCGGGCCTTCAGCCGGACCATCACCAGGGAGTTGATGGTCTGTCCGGCCACGAATCACAGAAGGCTGGCCAGCACAATCTGCGGCACCGGTCCCAACGCGCCCTCCAGTGCCGTCTGCTTCGTCTGGCCGAATTCGTCCGTGAACCCCGGCAGGATGATGATGATCCAGTAGGTCAGCGAGGCGAAGACGGAGAGCGCAAAAGTGGTCAGAATGGCCCGGCGCGCGACTTTGAATCCGTACACCTCGCTGATCACATCACCGAGGATGTAGGCGAACGGGAAGAGGAAGAAACCGCCGTCCGTGGTTATTGGCCCGAATTGGACTCCCTTGGCGCCGCCGATGTTGGACAGGATGACGATGACCGCCATGAAGGCCATCATGATGCCGAAGTAGGGGCTGCCGATCGAGGCGAAGCAGGCGGCGGTGGCGGCTGGCTTGTGCCGGGCAGCGCGATGCGCGGCTGACTCGGCCGGGGAATTTTGCAGTGTCTTTTGTTCCGGTGATGGCATGACAAATCTCAATCTGGAATAGTGGTTGGCTGCCTCGACGGTTCGGTACCGTCCGCGGCGCTGTATTAGCACTGGATCCGTCTGCACCCGGATCGGAATCAATCCTGCCACGCCTTAGTCGTGAATGCCTCCGAGGCTGGCTCTGGCTGGACTGCCGCTGATATGGACGGAGGCCTTGGAAATTTCACCGGCATCTGTCCAAAACGCCGGCATGACGCTCAGCTAAGGGGTGGAGTGCGCCTGCAGGAACCGGTAGACCTCGGTCTCGTCCACCCCAGGGAATGCGCCCTGTGGCATGGCCGCGAGCAGGTGCGAATTGGCGCGCGTGCTGGGCCACGCATTGCCGGCCCATTGCGCGGACAAGCCGGCCGGCGGGCGCCGGCAGCACGACGCGTCCGGGCAGCCGGACTTCGAGCGCTCCGTCGTATCGCGGCCGCGGAACCATTTCACATGCGCATACGGCACGCCAATGCTCAGCGAATATTCCCCCGACGAATGCCGCTCCGTGCGGGCCGTGCACCAGTAGGTTCCGACGGCCGTATCCGTGTATTGATTGAACGCGCGGAACTTGTCCGGGATATCGAACACTGCCCGTGATGTCCAGAACCGGCACACCGCCTGCCCCTCGATGGCGCCGGTGTGATCGGCGGGAAAGTTCACGCCGTCGTTCTCATAGGCCTTATGGATGATCCCGCTCTCATGAACCTTTTGAAAGTGGCAGGTGATGCCCAGATGCTCCGTGGCCAGGTTGGTGAAGCGGTGCGCGGCCGTTTCATACGAGACCGCAAACGCGTCGCGGATATCCTCGATGGCGAGCTCCTTGGCTGCCTTCGCCTCTTTGAGGTACTCCACGGTGGCGCGCTCGGGCATCAGCAGCGACGCCGCAAAATAGTTCGTGTAGACGCGCTGACGCAGGAAGTCCGCATAGTCGACCGGAGTCGTATGACCCAACACGTAGTGACCCACGGCCTGCAACAGCACAGACCGCGGATCATGATCCGAACGCTGGCCCTGGGTGAGATAAATTCGGTGATTCTTTAAATCCGTCACGGACCGGGTGGAATGGGGCAGGTCACCAACATAATGCAGACCGAATCCGAGGTGCTCGGCGATGTCCGCAGCGACATGGTGGGACAGTGGGCCGCGGTCATGACCCACCGCCTGGAGCAGGTTCTGCGCCTCCCGCTCAATATCGGGGTAATAGTTGTTCTGCGCCCGCATCTCGGCCCTCAGTTCGGTGTTGGCCCGGCGCGCCTCCTCCGGTGTCGCGGACTGTTCATCCAGGCGGCGCTCCAACTCGTGCTGCAGACCCACGAGGGATTCCAAAACCTCTGTGGAAAGTCGTGAACTGACGCGGACTTTCGGCAATCCCAGCGACTCGTACAACGGCCCGCGCTGCGCCCGCTCCAACTGGATTTCCAGGGCCGCCCGGCGGCTGGGCGGCTCCGCGCCGAGCAGCTGGTCCATGCCCACGTCCAGCGCCCCGGCGAGATGCTGGAGCAACGTCAGTTTGGGCTCGCGCTTGCCGTTTTCAATCAGCGAAAGCTGCGACGGCGCTGTCCCCACCTTCGCGCCGAGATCGTCCAATGTCATGGACTTTTTTTTGCGCAAATGCCGCACGCGCCGGCCCAGCGCAATGATGTCGAGTTCGCCTTCCTGCCCGGCGCCAGGGTCCTTGCGGGTGCTCGTCGTGCTTCGATTCCAACCTGCATTGTCCATTTCTTGAGCATAAGCGAAGAAGTGGCAATCTTTCCAGTGATTGACACTAGAAAGTCCTTGAAAACCCCGGAATAGTTGTTTTTACGAAGAAGGAACGTGAATCCCGATCCGGAACAGCACTAATCACCAAGTTTGTTCATCCGGGACGGACCACCGCCAGATCGACAGCAGCACCCGGGATTTACCGCAAAGGAGCGAGACCATGACCGCAGAAAACGAATCCGCAATGACGCCGGAGCAGAACAACGAACAAACTGCAGCCGCCCTCGAACTCGAGTGGGCAGCCAACCCCCGCTGGGAAGGCGTGACCCGGGACTACACGGCCGCCGACGTCGTCCGTCTCAGCGGCCGGGTTCGGGAGGAGCAGACGCTCGCCCGCCGCGGCGCCGAGAAACTCTGGGATCAACTGTCGGCGGGACGGGCGGACGGCAGCTACATCCACGCACTCGGCGCGCTGACCGGTAACCAGGCCGTACAGCAGGTCAAGGCCGGCCTCAAGGCTATCTACCTCTCCGGCTGGCAGGTCGCAGCGGACGCCAACACCTCGGGCAACACCTACCCGGACCAGTCGCTGTACCCGGTTAACTCGGTTCCCACGGTGGTCCGCCGGATCAATAACGCACTGCTGCGGGCGGACCAGATCGAATTCGCCGAGGGCATCCAGAGCGTCGAGGACTACCTGGTCCCGATCATTGCCGACGCCGAGGCCGGTTTCGGCGGGCCGCTGAACGCCTACGAGCTGATGAAGTCCATGATCCAGGCCGGCGCCTCGGGCGTGCACTGGGAAGATCAGCTCGCATCGGAAAAGAAGTGCGGCCACCTCGGCGGCAAGGTGCTGATCCCCACCCAGCAGCACGTCCGCACGCTGAACGCGGCCCGCCTCGCCGCGGATGTCTCCGGTACCCCGACGGTGGTCATTGCCAGGACGGATGCGGAAGCGGCCACCCTGATCACCTCCGATGTGGATGAGCGGGATCAGGAATTCATCACGGGCGAGCGTACGGCAGAAGGCTTCTACAAGGTCCGCAACGGAATTGAACCGTGCATCGCCAGGGCCAAGGCCTACGCGCCCTACTCCGACCTCATCTGGATGGAGACCGGCACCCCGGATCTTGCCCTGGCCCGGAAATTTGCAGAGTCGGTCAAGTCCGAGTTCCCCGATCAGATGCTCGCGTACAACTGCTCGCCGTCGTTCAACTGGAAGAAGCATCTGGACGACGCCACCATCGCCAAATTCCAGCGCGAACTCGGTGCCATGGGCTTTACGTTCCAGTTCATCACCCTTGCCGGCTTCCATGCCCTCAACTACTCGATGTTCGATCTCGCCCACGGTTACGCCCGCGACGGCATGAGCGCCTACGTCGAACTCCAGGAACGCGAATTTGCGTCCGAAGACCGCGGCTACACCGCAACCAAGCACCAGCGTGAAGTTGGAACCGGCTACTTCGATCAGGTAGCGACGGCCCTGAACCCCTCCGGCAGCACCCTCGCCCTGGCCGGATCAACCGAAACACAGCAGTTCCACTAACGGGATGGGCGGGCCCTGGCCCGGGCGACACCCGCGCCGGGATAGGGACCGGTCCACCCTCCGCCACCTCATCGACTGTGCACTAGATGTCCCTCTGGCCCTCATTCGGACACCTAGTGCACAGTCGATCAACTCCACAGGAGAAGCTCTCATGAACTCGACCAACAGTCTGAATGGAATCACCTTCAACGGCATCACTTTGACCGCGCAGCCCATCCACCGCCAAGACGAGGTACTCACCCCGGAGGCTTTGGATTTCATTGCCGCCCTGAACCGGGCCACCGCTGGGCGGCGCGAGGAGCTGCTGAAGGCCCGGCAAACACGGCGCACCCGGATCGCCAACGGTGCAGATCCGCGGTTTTTGCCGGAGACTTCCGCCATCCGCGAGGATCCGCATTGGCGCGTTGCTCCCCCGGCCCCGGGCCTGGAAGACCGACGGGTGGAAATCACCGGCCCGGTTGACCGAAAAATGACCATCAACGCCCTGAATTCCGGTGCAAAGGTCTGGCTGGCCGACATGGAGGATTCGTCCACGCCCAGCTGGGGCAACGTTATCCGGGGCCAGCTCAACTTGACGGATGCGTTGGAACGGCGGATCGATTTCACCTCGCCGGAAGGCAAGGATTACACACTGGGACCACAGGACTCGCTGCCCACCATCGTGGTCCGGCCCCGCGGCTGGCACCTGCCGGAGAAGCATATGCTGGTGGGCGGCGAACCGATTGCCGGCGGGATCGTGGATTTCGGTCTGTATTTCTTCCACAATGCGCGCCGGCTGATTTCCCAGGGCAAGGGACCGTACTTCTACCTGCCGAAGATCGAGAACCATCTGGAAGCCCGGCTGTGGAATGACATTTTTATCCTGGCCCAGGACCTGCTCGGTATCCCGCAGGGCACCATCCGTGCAACGGTATTGATTGAAACCATCACGGCAGCGTTCGAGATGGAAGAAATTCTCTATGAGTTGCGCGACCACGGAGCAGGCTTGAACGCCGGCCGTTGGGATTACTTGTTCTCCGTGATCAAGAACTTCCGCGCCCGGGGACCGCGTTTCGTACTCCCGGACCGGAACCAGATCACCATGACGGCACCGTTCATGCGCGCCTATACCGAACAACTGGTGCGCGCCTGCCACCGCCGGGGCACGATGGCGATTGGCGGCATGGCCGCCTTTGTCCCGAACCGCCGCGACCCGGAGGCCAACGCCATCGCCATGGACAAGGTGCGTGCGGATAAGAACCGTGAAGCCAACGACGGCTTTGACGGTTCCTGGGTGGCCCACCCGGATCTGGTGCCGGTGGCCATGGAAGTTTTTGACGCCGTACTCGGCGGGCGCTGCAGCCAGTTGGACCGCCACCGCGATGACGTTGTCCCGGATGACAGGGCGCTGCTGAACATCGCCGGGACCGAGGGGTCGATCACCGAGGCCGGCATCCGGAGCAACCTCTGGGTCGGCATCCAGTACATCGAGTCCTGGCTGCGGGGCCACGGTGCGGTCGCCCTGAACAATCTGATGGAGGACGCCGCCACCGCGGAGATTGCCCGCTCGCAGATTTGGCATTGGATCCATGTCCAGGCCATCACTGACGACGGCGAAATCGTGACGGCGCCTTGGGTCAGCGAACTGCTGGACGAAGAGTTCGACAAGCTGCCTCGCTTCGACGGCGACCGGTTCGACGACGCCCGGGAGATTTTCGAGGAGGTCGCCCTCGGCGATGAGTTCCCGGAGTTCCTGACGGTTCCGGCCTATGCCCGATTCCTGTGCGAAGCCGTGGATGCCGAGCCCGCATGGGAGAAGGATAAGGTCGCCGCCTGAGCGCGGTGCTGGTGCAGGTCGGGCCCGCTGACAGGGCCAGCCGGCGCCAACAACAGATTTGGTTGACCTGCCGGACGCCTTCGCCACAGCAGACCCGATGGTCGGGTCCCGGCAGGCCAACCGAAAATCCGCCATCGATGAGGCAGTTCGCGCCCGTGTTGCTCGACAATATGGGTGCGCACTGCGTCATCGATGCAACGGACGAGAAGTCCCCCGACACGGAGGGAAGGGGAATACCACCGGCGGCGGCGGGGTTTGCCTGACTATGAAGATTGAAATCTGGTCCGACGTCGTGTGTCCTTGGTGTTACATCGGGAAACGCCGTTTTGAGACCGCCCTCGCCGCCTTCGAGCACAAAGCCGACGTCGAGGTGCAGTGGCGCAGCTACCAGCTGGATCCGTCGCTTCCGGAGCACTACGACGGCACGGAACTGGACTACCTGAGCGAGCGCAAGGGTATGGCGCCGGATAATGTGCGGCAGATGTTCGGCCATGTCACGGAGCAGGCTGCCGCCGAAGGGCTGAGCTACGACTTTGACAAGGCCGTTGTCGCGAACAGCTTCAAGGCGCATCAGTTACTGCACCTGGCTGCGGCGCATGGCAAGGGCGACGACGTTAAAGAGGCGCTGCTGTCGGCCCACTTTGAGCACGGTGAGGACATCGGCAGCCGCGACTTCCTCCTCCACACCGGCACCGCAGCCGGCCTCCCCACGGGCGAGATCACCCAGATGTTGGAGACCGACAAGTATGCCGACGACGTGCGGGCCGACTTCGACGAGGCACGCCGTCTCGGGGTCACGGGTGTCCCGTTCTTTGTGATCGACCGCAAATACGGTATCTCCGGCGCCCAGCCGGCGGAGCTTTTCGGCCAGGCGCTCAACGAGGTGTGGGCAGAAGCCCATCCGCTGGTGATGGTGAATCAGCCCGGCGGAAACGGTTACGAAACGGACGATAGCGGCGAAGTCTGCGGTCCGGATGGCTGCGCCGCGACCCCGTAGGGGTCCAGGTCGATAGTCTCGACGGCGGTGCCGCTCAACGTCCGCAACGCCGCCGAACCCAGCCCGACCGTCGTCGGCCCCGCATGCTGACTCAGCAGACCAACGAACTCGCGGCCGTCGTCGTCAGCAAGATACTCAAGCGGATAGGTGCACAAAACGGTCCCGCGCCGTGGTTCTTGACGATCACCGCCGGATTTCCCTGTCCGTCAATGGCCACCACGTTTCCGTCCGTGGGCCGGACCGGCAGGAACGCCCGGGCATGCTCATTGCCCGCCGCTTTGAAACGCAGCACTCCGCCTTTGGCCAGAGTGCCGAAATCCTCCGCAAAGGTCAGCTCCACCACGTCATCGTCAATCGGGTTGTCCAGGCCGTGGTGCCCTGGTTGCTGGCCCAGCAGGTGATGCTTCCGCCACCGCCGGAGCTCTCCGAAGAACTGGCCGATTTGTTGCTTCCGCCGCATGCGGACGCAGTCAGCGTGCGGCGCGGCGATAGCCGCCGTGGCGGCGAGGGTACGAATTTTCACTGTATGGCTTACTTGTCTATGTGCGCCTGTAAAGCCAGGGATCCGGCCTAGGCACCAAACTAGGGGGCCTTCTGCCGGCTGTCAATCAAAAGTCCGTAATTGATCGGCAAATTCTTTTGGGGCGGTAGGACGGCAGGGAAGACTGAGAGGTGGGATGGCGCCCTAGGCCTGCCTCAGGAGCAGGGCTTCCACGCTGGCGGGGGCAAGGACATGGTCAATTACCATGCGGCTTGCCCCCAGGACGCCCGCCTGGTCGGCCGCCATGGACTGGACAATACGCAGCCGGGCGGTGGCCAACGGCAGCGACCGCTGGTAGACAATTTCGCGCACGCCGGCCATAAGGTAGTCGCCGGCCGTCAACAGCCCTCCGCCGATGACGATGATGGAGGGGTTGAGGAGGTTTACACAGCTCGCCAGCACGTCGCCGACGTCCCGCCCGGCCTGCCGCATGGCCGCAATGGCGGGAAGGCTCCCTCTGTGCGCCAGCTCCAGCACGTCCTCGCCGGTCGCCGCCGGAATACCGCCGGCCGTCAGGGCAGCCGCAACGGCAGGGCCCGAAGCCAGCGCTTCCAGGCAACCGTAGTTCCCGCAACGACATAACACGTCATTCCCGCGCGGCACGCGAACGTGCCCGATGTCCCCCGCAGTACCGTCGGACCCGCGCTGTAAAAGTCCACCGCTGATGAGTCCGGCGCCGATTCCGGTCGCCACCTTGACGAACAACAGATCCTGCGCATGCGGCCAATACATCGCGCGCTCCCCGAGCGCCATAATATTCACGTCGTTGTCCACCAGCACCTCGGTGGCAAAGGACCGCTGCACGTTTCCTGGGACGTCGAAGCCATCCCAGCCGGGCATGATCGGCGGGTTTGCCGGGCGTCCGGTGGAATGCTCCACCGGCCCCGGCAGCCCGATCCCTATCCCTGCCAGTTCCCGTCCCTGCCGTCCAGCCTGTGCCAGGAGCTTTCCGCAGTCTGCCACGACCAGATCGAGCACCGTCTGCGGACCCGCCGAAATCTCAATGGAGGCACGGGATTCGCACAGCACCCGTCCGCCCAGATCTGTTAGCGCCACGAGCATGTGGGTTGCGCCGATGTCCGCGGCAAGAACCACGCGGGCTGTGGGCTGAAAAGCCAAGCGCGACGGCGGTCTGCCGCCGGAGGAGACTGCCTCGCCTGCCGGGCCAATCAGCCCGGAGGCCGCGAGGGCGTCTATTCTGCTGGCCACCGTGGACCGGGCAAGCCCGGTGATCTCCGCCAATTCCGCCCGGGTGCGCGCATGTCCGTCGCGGAGCAGCTGAAAAAGATCTCCCGCGCGTGAAAAGCTTGTACCTGAGCCCGCAGGTACAGCCGGCCAAGCGCCGGTCAGAGGTGGCATTAGCATGCCTAATTGATAGCACGCCGCACTTATCGCTGTCACAATCAAATTGCTGATGGCCATTTCTCCACTTTTGCTTGACGTTCGGCAAAAGGCGTCCTACGTTGATCAGGACGCTCCCGCGTCGATGCAAAATGTATTGATGAATGATGTCCTTAGTTGGGGATGCGTCGATCAAGGATGCATCGACCTGGAGCAGACAGTCCCTTCATACCTGTCAGGAGAACCCGTGACTTACTCTCTTCAGCTTTACACCGTCAGAGGCCCCCTGGAGAAGGATCTTCCGGGAACCATCAAGCGGGTGGCCGCGATCGGCTATACCGCCGTGGAGCCCTACAACTTTGTGGCGACTGCCGGTCAGCTGGCGGCGGCACTGACGGCCAATAATCTCACGGCGCCTTCCGGCCATGCACCGTTGCTGCGCGAAGACCAGCACCAGATTTTTTCCGCTGCGCAGCAGCTCGGCATTTCGACCGTGATTGATCCGCATGTGGACGCCAGCCGGTGGAGAAGCGAAGAAGGCATCATCGCCACGGCCAAGGCGTTGAACGCCGCGGCCGCGAAGGGCGCCGGGTACGGTATCCGAGTGGGCTACCACAATCACGAGTTTGAATTGCAGTCCCGGATCAATGGCCGCTCGGGGCTGGAGGTCCTGGCGGATCATCTTGACCCCTCGGTGGTACTGGAAGTGGATACCTACTGGGCCGCCGTGGGTGGCGAGGACCCGGTGGAGCTGCTCGGCCGGCTCGGGGACAGGGTCAAGCTGATTCATCTCAAGGATGGCCCGCTGACCAAGGAAAATAAGGACCAGGTGGCCCTCGGACAGGGCAGCGTGCCCATCTGGGATGTCATCGCGGCCGTCCCCGGGCTGGAGGTCGGCGTCGTCGAACTTGATGACTTCAACGGCGACATCTTCGACGCCGTGACCGAGAGCTTCAGCTACCTCAAGGCGGGACGGAACTAAATGGGTCAGCAACCGAACCAGCGCAGCAGCCGCCCAACGGCCGAACGGACGGGTCCCGTGGGCATCGCAGTCATCGGCGCGGGGGTCATCAGCAAGGAATACCTGACCAACCTGACCAGCTTTCCGGACGTGAAGGTCCACATCGTGGCCGACATGTTGGAGCAGGTCGCCGCTGAACGCGCCGCGGAATTCGGCATCGGCGCCTCCGGAGGCGTGCGGGCGGCGCTGGACCACCCGGACGTGGAGATCGTCGTCAACCTGACCATTCCCGCCGCCCACGTCGAGGTGGCGACGGCTGCAGTCAACGCCGGCAAGCACGTCTGGAGCGAGAAGCCCTTTTCGATGGACCGGGACAGCGGACTGGGCCTGCTCAAGGCCGCTGATGCCGCAGGCCTGCGTCTCGGTTGTGCGCCGGACACTTTCTTGGGCGCGGGGATGCAAACCGCTCTGCGCATCATTGCCCGAGGGGACATCGGCGCGCCGCTCACGGCGCTGACCCTCATGCAGTCTCCCGGGCCCGAGTCCTGGCATCCCAACCCTGCGTTCCTCTTCCAGGAAGGTGCGGGTCCGCTGTTCGACATCGGCCCGTACTACCTCACTGCGTTGGTGCAGACCTTTGGTGCCATCACCAAGGTGGCCGCCTTCGGGTCCACATCCCGCAAAACCCGGATCATCGGCTCAGGCCCGAAGGCAGGCGAGGAATTCGCAGTCACGGTCCCCAGCCATGTCAGCGCGATTGCACAGTTTGCCGGCGGCGAGTCATCACAGAGCATCTTCAGCTTCGACTCGCCCCTCAAGCGCGCCGGCTTCGTGGAGATCACCGGGACCGAGGCGACCATTGCCATCCCGGATCCCAACATGTTCGACGGCGACATCGTCCTGACCCGCCGCGGCCGGGACGAGCCGGAGACTATCCCCGCCGTGGGCGCCACCAGCACCCGTGGCTCCGGTGTCCTCGAAATGGCGCGCGCCCTCCGGGCAGGCCGCCCGCACCGGGCGCAGGGAGCCGCTGCGTATCACGTGCTCGATGCCATGGTCTCCATCGCCGAGTCCGTCGACACCGGTCAATTCGTTTCCCTGCAGAGCAGCGCAAATGCCGCGCAGCCGCTGCCGGAGGACTGGAACCCCACCGCCGATACGCTCCAAGAAGCGCTATGAGCTCCACCATGAGCGGTTTGTCCAGTCCGGGCTCCCCCGGTGCGGGCTCGCCCGGGGCAGGCTCGCCCGGGGCAGGCTCGCCCGGGGCAGGCTCGCCTGGTACGGGCCGCCCGCTGGGCGTGGCCGTAGTCGGCTACGCCTTCATGGGTAAGGCGCATTCGAACGCCTGGCGCAACGTGGGTGCTTTCTTCGACGTGCCCGCTTTTACGCAAAAAGTGCTGGTCGGCCGGGATGCGGATGCCGTTGCGGCCGCGGCGGCACGCTACGGCTGGGCCGAATCAGCCACCGACTGGCGGCAAGTAATAGCCCGCGATGACATCGACATCGTGGACATCTGTGCGCCGGGGGCCCTGCATGCCGAGATTGCCGTTGCAGCGCTGGCGGCTGGAAGGCACGTGCTGTTGGAGAAGCCGCTGGCCAATTCGCTCAGTGAGGCCGAGTCCATGGTTGCCGCGGCGCAGCATGCCCGTGACCGCGGCGTCCGGTCCATGGTCGGGTTTACCTACCGCCGCGTTCCCGCGCTGGCACTGGCCCGCAGCCTGATTGCCGGCAGAAAACTGGGCGTGGTCCGCCAGGTCCGCGCGGCCTATCTGCAGGATTGGCTGGCCGATGACGAATCCCCCATGACCTGGCGGCTGCGCAGGGAATCGGCCGGTTCCGGGGCGCTCGGTGACATCGCCAGCCACGCAATCGATCAGGTGCAGTTCCTGCTCGACGATACCGTCACCGAGGTCTCCGGCCGGCTGCACACCTTTGTCAGCGAACGGCCCGGTCCGCACGGCCCGGAACCGGTAACGGTCGACGACGCCGCCTGGGCCACGCTGTCCCTCGCCGGCGGCGCGGTGGCCAGCGTCGAGGTCTCCCGAATGGCCCTGGGCCGCAAAAATGCCCTGCAGATCGAGGTCTTCGGCAGCAAAGGCAGCCTCCGGTTCGATCTGGAGAACCCCAACGAGCTGTCCTTCTTCGACGGTACGGATCCCATCCCGGAACAGGGGTTCCGCCGTATCCTCGTCACGGAACCCGAGCACCCTTACCTCAATGCCTGGTGGCCGCCCGGACATGTGCTTGGCTGGGAGAACAGCTTCACACACGAGATCATGGACTTCCTGCTGGCCGTCGGCGCCGGCACGGACCCGTCGCCGTCGTTCGAAGACGGACTGGCCGTCCAACGCGTGCTGGCTGCCATCGAGGAATCGGCAGCAGCCAACTCCCTCATCCAGCTAGCCCACCGCTGACCAGCAGCCGATTCCAAGGAGCCAGCTATGACCCGTCCGTATACCCTTTTCACCGGTCAATGGGCCGATCTGCCCTTCGAGGAGGTTGCCAGACTCGCCTCCGGCTGGGGCTATGACGGTCTGGAAATCGCCGTATCAGGGGACCATCTGAATGCCTCCCGATGGGACGACGACGACTACGTTGCCGGCAAACTGGCCGTGCTGGAAAAGTACAACCTCAAGGTCTGGGCCATCTCCAACCACCTCAAGGGTCAGGCGGTCTGTGACAACCCGATCGACTTCCGGCATCAGGCAATCGTAGGCACCAGGGTGTGGGGCGACGGCGACCCCGAGGGCGTGCGGCAGCGTGCCGCCGAGGACATGAAGGACACCGCACGGCTGGCCAGGAAGCTCGGCGTGAAGACCGTCGTCGGCTTCACCGGCTCTTCCATCTGGCAGTACGTGGCCATGTTCCCGCCGGTTCCCGAATCCGTGATCGACGCCGGCTACCAGGACTTTGCCGACCGCTGGAACCCGATCCTGGACGTCTTTGATGAATGCGGCGTCCGCTTCGCCCACGAGGTCCACCCCTCCGAAATCGCCTACGACTACTGGACCACGGTCCGAACGTTAGAGGCCATCGGACACCGGGAAGCCTTCGGCATCAACTGGGACCCCAGCCATTTCATGTGGCAGGGCACCGATCCGGTCTCCTTCATCTGGGACTTCAAGGACCGGATTTACCACGTCGACTGCAAAGACACGAAGCTGCGGCTGACCGGGCGGAACACCGTCCTCGGCTCGCACCTGCCGTGGGGGGATCCTCGCCGCGGCTGGGACTTCGTCTCCGCCGGGCGAGGGGACGTGCCGTGGGAATCGAGCTTCCGGGCGCTGACCGCCATCGGCTACGACGGACCCATCTCCATTGAATGGGAAGACGCGGCGATGGACCGGCTCGAGGGCGCCCCCGAGGCCCTGGCGGCCCTGAAAAAGTTCAACTTCTCCCCCTCCGGCCAGTCTTTCGACTCCGCCTTCAGCAATCAGGACTGAGCGCGAATCGGCTGCCTTACGGCCCTGGCAATTGGCCACGACAAGTGGGGGTACGCTGCGCCTGGTCTGTGAGGGCATCGCGACTTTTACTGACGCTTCGCGGTAAAGTGTCTGTATGCCTCGAATAGCCGCCCCGACCAACGCGGAGCAGCGCGAACAGACCCAGCGCAAGATCCTGGATGCCTTCGGCACGCTGCTCTTCACGCACGGCCTGCCCGGGCTCACCATGACCGACGTCGCCCGGCAGGCCGACGTCGGCCGGACCGCCGTCTATAACTATTTTACTGATCTGGAGCAGCTCCTGGTTGCCTACGCGCTCGATGAAACGGAGCGCTTCGTCACCGACCTGAAGACCGAGTTGACGCTGCTGGACAACCCGGTGGACCGGCTGGCCCTGTACATCCAGGTGCAGATCCAGGATTTGGCCCGACGCCATCTGCCACCGGGACCCGCCATGCGTTCGGTCCTCTCGCCCGAGTCCTTTGCCAAACTCGGTGTCCACGTGGGGGAACTCAACGCTCTGCTGCAGGACATTCTGCGCGACGGCAGGGAGCAGGGCTATCTTCCGCCGGCCGACGTCGACAGCCTGGCCCCGCTGATCCACGGCTCCCTCACGGCGAGCGCGTCCCGCGGAATGGATCAGTCAGGCGCAGATCAGTCGGGCGCGGATCTGCCGGGCGCGGATCAGCCCGGCGCGACGCGGCTTGACGCCCACATTGCCGGAACCGTCAGATTTATCCAGGCCGGCGTCGGAATCCGGTTCGATGGCGAAGGACGTCCTGTCAGGCGGTTCCCGGCGGCAGTTCCGGCAGCAGCCCCTGCTTCAGGCCCGGCGCCGGGCCTGGTTTCAGGCCGGGCGGACCGCCAGGGCTAAGCCAACCGCCCGCGGGTCATGGCGCCGTCGTCGTCGTTGCGGTTGAAGAAATACCGGCGGTCGGCGTTGCACTAGGGCTCAGGTGCGGGCAGGAGAGCAGCCCCGGCGTCTGGTCCACAATTCCCGCGTCCACGAGAACGGTAAAGCCTCCGGTCAGATAGACGTCGACGCTGGCATCCGTGCGGTCGTCCTGGACGTAATCCGTGCCGGCCAGATTCCGCTGTAGATTAAAGGCTGCGGACTGGCCGGCGGCACCGGAAACAATCACTGCCGAGCCGGTATAGTTGGTGACTTTGTTGGCTATAGTATCCACCTGAAAACCGCGGCCTTTCAGCTCCGCCGCCACGGACGCAGCCAGCCCCTCACGCCGCGTGCTGTTGTAGACATTGACATGCATATCTTTGTTCGCGGGATAGTCGAACGTGGCAGCCGGACAGCACCGCACCGCCGGCGCACTGGCCTGTCCGGAAGGGAGGGTGATAGCGCCGCGCCAGAGCAACACCGCGAAAATAACCCCGGCAATCACCACAGCTGACAGGAGAGTCAGGATCACGCCGTGCACCAGCCGGTGGCGGAACTGCACGGCGTTGTCGGCATCCTCCACCGGCGTAAACACCCGCTGCAGATCGGGTCCGCTGACCACATGGTGGCCGTGAAATACAGCGATATCCTTGGACCGCCGCAGTTCACGCCGGTGTGCCCGAAGCGCCCGCTTGTCCTCGTGGCGCTCTAGTTTCGCAGACTTCCGCGTCTCGCTGGCGCGCTTTCGTTCCAGTTCCTTCGACGGCGCAGCCGTCCTGGATGAGGACGGACCTGTTTTGGATGACGGGGCCGCCCTGGACGACGGCCCTGTTTCGGTCAACGCCGCTTTAGTCGACGGCCCTGTTATGTACGGCAGCCCGTGTCTGGACTGTCGCCCGTGCCGCGGGGGCAGCCCGGACGTCGGCGTGAGAGCGGGCCGGGCCGGAATATCCGGCGCAGGCGGATCATCAGTCATCAATTACCAGCACGCGGGCATGGAGAATTGTCCGCTGATGCAACGCCGTCCGGACTGCCCGGTGCAGACCGTCTTCCAGGTACAAAGTATTCCGCCACTGCACTACATGCGGGAACAGATCCCCGAAAAACGTCGAGTCCTCAGCCAGCAGCGCCTCAAGGTCCAGAGTGGTTTTCGTGGTGACCAGCTCGTCCAAACGGACCTGCCGGGGGGCGACCGCGGCCCAGTCCTTGGGCGAGACGTAGTCATGCTCCGGGTACGGGCGTCCGTCGCCAACGGCTTTGAAGATCACTTGTCCAGCCTAGAGAAAAGCATCGGGCATGGGAACTCGACGGGCCAATGCGTCGTGGAGGGCCTGCCAATGGTTGTCGCCCGGCTGGTCAAGCGGGCGGGTGGACTGCAACTATGAACTCATGGTTTCCGCTGCTGTCCCCCTGGCCCTGCTGCTCGACGTCGACGGTCCGATCGCCAGTCCGGTAACCCGCGATGTCCGGCCACGCATCATCAAGGATCTGCTGCGGCTCGCGCATGCCGGCGTCCCTGTCATCTTCAATACCGGCCGCTCCGATACGTTCATCAGGGAACAGGTGATGGCGCCAATGATCGCCGAGGGAATGCGCCCGGAACGTTGGTTCACGCGATCTGCGAGAAGGGCGCGGTATGGTTCAGTTACACGGCCGACAGCGTTGGACCATTGCACGTGGACGGCTCGTTGGCGGTGCCGAAGGCGTACGCCGATGACATCCGCCCACTTGTTGCGGAAGGTTACGCCGCGCACATGTTTTTTGACGAGACCAAGCACGCCATGGTGTCGGTGGAACAGCGCCTGGACGTCACCAACTCGGACTACAAGACGGAGCAGGCGCGCTTCGATGCGCAGGCGCTGGAGCTGATGGCCCGGCACGGGCTCGGTGGAGTGCGGCTGGACCGGCACGGGATGGACCAGCCGGAGACGGACGGGGCAGAGAAGGACCGGTACGACCTGGACCTGCCGGGGACGTCCGCACTTGAAACAGGCCGGACAATGGACTACCCGAGACCTGCGTTCCGGGTGGATCCGACCATCATTTCCACGGATATTGAATCCGTCCGACTCGGCAAGGACTTGGGTGCCAGCCGCGCCGTCGAGCTGTTGGCCCGTGAGCACATCGTCCCGCAAGCGTGGCGGACCGTGGGCGACTCGCGCACGGATTATGCGATGGCTGACTGGCTGCACCACAACAACCATGAGGTCAAGCATGTCGACGTCCGTCCCGCTGACGGTGTCCCGGAAAAGCCCTACCAGATCCTGACGGCTGCGGATCTGGGTCTGAGTCCAGACGTGATTCACGACGACGCCGGTGCGGCATTCTTAGCTAAGTGGCTGGATACTGTGGTCGGTTAAAGACCGGCGTGTTCGGCTGAAGACTGGCGTGGCAGTGGAATTCCGGCGTGGCCGGCTAAAGACCGGCGTGGCAGGATGAGTCCATGAGTCCCGTGAGCCGCCGCCGGAAGCCGGCGAAGAAGAACAAGTCCAAGGCCTCGAATAGTCCGCTGTCCGCCCTGGTGCGGCGCTATGCCCCGATCTTCAATTCCTTCAGCGCCGGCCCGGAAACCTATGACGTACTGGACCCGTGGTTGCTGGCCTCCGCCCTGCACGACGATCTGATCGGGCCGGACCATGCGGCTGGATTGGATCCGCGGCAACTGGAGAAACTTATGTCCACCGCCGGCCGGCTGAAACTCCCCGGGAGCGGCACCATGCTGCTGACGCTGGCCCTACTACAGGGCGCCACGGAGACCACCCGGGAGCTGCTCTCCGTGGGCGTTCACCTCTCCATCGAGATAGGCCATGAAAGAGAACTGGACAGTGCGCTGCTGACCCCGGAGCTGGTTTCGGCAGTCGAGCTAAAGGATGTTTTCGATGAGCAGAGCAGCTTCCTGCTCACCCTCCGCGCCGCTGATTTCGAGTACGGAATATTGCTGCACACAGCGCGCGAGGCGTATGGCGATGCGGCAACCGGGGGCGGCGTCACAGCCGCTCCGCAGGCCACGGCCCTGGATCTGCAGGCCGTCGTCTCCGCGGAACCGGGCCTCTGGGAATTCGCGGAAATACCCGTCGATGACGCGGGCGGACTCATGCTCGATGCCATGGAGACAACGGATTCGGTTCCGGAGGCTTCCGACGATCCTCATTACTGGCAGGCGCGCCAACTCGTCATGACGATACTCGAGAACGCACTCGAAGACACCGATCCAGACCTGTGGGACGACGACGAAGCCACCTGGGCCGCCCTCGCGGGCGAACAGGCAGGAAACCAGACAGGAGATCAGCCAGCAGGCACTGCGGGAGATCAGACACGAGACCCAGCAGGTAATCCGGCGGCCCCAGCAGTGAACAGCGCACTCAAGGCCGACCTTGCACTGGACCCCGTCGCCGGTGAAAAGCTCCGGACACATCTCGCCGACCTCGAAGCGACTGCACGGGGTGCGCTGGCACAGGCCGGTGGTGCAGTTATCCAACGCTTCATCAACTCATCTGACGGGACCCAGTCCGGCGCAGCAGCAACGAATCCCGAAGCGTGGCTTGCCTTGGCCAACCACTGGACGAATTACAGCATCAGCTACGACTACTCCAGCTTCATGCGGGTCGGGCCCCTGAAGCTGGACACCTTCGTGAGCTGGTATCTGCGCCGCGAGGTCACATTATCGCAGGCACAGCGACAAGAACTGCCGGCTTTCCTCCGCGGATGGGTCCGCTGGTGCGCGGATACTGCCTCCCTGGCTGAGCCAGCCAGGGCCAAGCTCGTCAGCACGTTGGACGAGCTTCTCCCCCTACCCTGAGCCGGACGACGACGACGGCTACGTTTGCGCCGTCGTCGTGCGCGGTCCAGACCCGTCACCCAAACGCTGCTTCGCCGTGCTCGATCCCGGACTGACGCGCACACGCGTTGTCGCCTTGGCGAGACCGACAAGCGGCATATCTCCGTATATGCACTCACGGGCCTTTGCCGCAACGCGGTACGTTTCATGCCAGATGCCAACGTCGCCGCTGCCGCTGAGGTCCTTCATGAAGGCCCGCCAGGGTCCCGCGTGTGGTGACTGCGGATCGGCGGCGAACGAGCGCAACTGCTCCGGGCTCCGCCAGTACGACACGATCACCGTGGTGCGCCCAAACACCGTCACCTCCCCGCCGTCGGCCGGAACGGTATACCTGCCAGGGAATATTTCGCTTGCCATGATTTTTCGTTTCCTCGTGCCTATGGTTATCATCGGTTCGCATAGCGTAACAATGTTATGAAACAATGTTATGCAATAATTCGGAGATGGCAAGACCCAAAATCCATGACCATGAACTCCGTCTGAAACTGCTCGCTGCTGCCGCCGAGTTGCTCGCGTCGCAGGGCGCCGAAGCCTTCTCACTGCGGCAGCTGGCATCCGTCGCGGGGACGTCCACCACCGCCGTGTATTCGCTCTTCGGCGGGAAATCCCAACTGTTGGAGGCGGTCGTCGTTCAGGGGTTTGCGGACTTTGGCGCCGCGCAGGCCAGCGCTGCAGACGGCGCCGGACCGTCCGCCGTCGTCCGTCTGAGCGCCCTCGGGAGGGCTTACCGCCGGTGGGCGCTCGACCATCCTGCACTGTTTACACTGATGTTCAGCGGAGCCTTAGAGGCCTACATCCAGTCCCCCCAGTCGCAGGCCTCCACCCAGCAGAGCATCCTGCCGCTGGTGGACACCATAGTGCTGGGCCAGAATTCGGGCGAACTGCGGCCGGACGACCCGGAAACCGTTGCGATGAGCATTTGGGGAACCGTCCACGGGCTGGCAACCCTGGAACTGGCCGGAATGAAGTGCAACCGGCCGGATTGGGACAGCGTTCACCAGGCATCGCTGGAGGCCGGCCTGCGGGCCTGGCGGTCGGAGTGAGAGACACTGTTACATGGCCAACTTCCTGAAGACGTGGCGCGTCGAGCTCAAAAGGGCACTCACCGGATCTCCCGACGCCGTCCCGGCATGGGTGCCGAAACTCGCCGAAGGGGAGGACGCCGGCTACTTTCAGCCGGGCTCCGCGACCTGGGCCGTCCACGGCTCCATGGCAACGATCGTGGCGGGGATCCGGGCACTGCTCATGCAGGCACTGCACCCCGGGGCATTGGCCGGTGTGTACGACCATTCGGACTTCAGGGAAGATCCGCTGGGCCGCTTGGCGCGGACGATTCAATGGATCTTCACAGTCACCTACGGTTCCACCCACGACGCGAAGTCCGCCTCAGACAGGGTGCTTCGGATTCACGAACGGGTCAACGGCCGCTTCATCGACGGCCATGGCGTGGAGCGCGGCTATTCCGCCAATGACCCCGAACTGCTGCGCTGGATCCACATCGCATTCACCGATGCCTTCCTCAGCACGCATAGAGTTTGGGGCCGTGCCATCCCCGGCGGCCCCGACGCCTATGTCCGTGAGTGGGTCCGTGCCGGAACGCTGATGGGCGTCAACGATGCACCCACCAGCGAGGCAGAAATGCGCCGCATGCTGGACAAATGGTACGACGACGGCGATCTCAAGTTCGACGCGCGGGTGGCCGAGGTGGTGGCGTTCCTCCGCAGACCGCCGCTGCATCCGACGCTGATGCCGGGCTACCGCGTACTGTTCGCCGCCGCAGTGGCAACCCTGGAGCCGAAATACCGGGACATGCTCGGGCTGCAGAAGGCACGCCTCGGCCGGATCCCATTACCCGTGGCCACCGCTACGAAGGCGGTGCTCGGCATCGTGCATCTGGCCCTGAGCCGCGTGGGGCCGAGCGAGCTCGCCGCCCGGAGCCGGCTGCAGCGCCTGGGTCTGCTCGAGCGCTGAGCGAGCATGTCGGGAGCGGCCTCTCAGCGGGCCCAATGACGAAGCCCCTCAAGATCGCCCCTCCTTGTATCCCCGACTGCCGGTGGACCGGCTGCCTGTGACCCAGCTGACGGCGGACCCGACTGCCTGTGGAAAACCTTGGACGCCCGACTGCGATCTGCGCTACCTTTAACCAACCTTAGGCATTGGCACATCACCGACTCGGTTGGGAATTCGATGCTCACATTCTCCGAACGCAGCAGAAAAGTCCGCGTCGCAGCCATGCTGGCCGGCATAGCATTCACTTTTGTCCTGACCGGTTGCGCCGGGTCTCCCAAAGCGACGCCTACTACTACCGGCACGGCTCCGCCGGCGGCAAGCACGAGTGCCGCGGCGAGCCCTGTAATCAGCCCGACGGCATCGGCCGCAGTGTACAAGCCCGCAGATGCCAGTGGGCCGGCTCAAAATGTCCCGCTGCCGGTGAAACCGCCCTTAGCTGACGAGTTTTCGAAGGCCGGAATCGAAGCCTTTGCCCGGTACTGGTACGAAACGCTGTCCTACGCCTACGAAACCGGGGATACAACGCCAATCGACGCTATCACGGATCCGAGCTGCACAACTTGTGCCAACGCTAAAGAAGTCGCGACGGGATGGCATGAGGGAGGCCGCTGGCTCGTGGGTGGCAAGATGGTGGTCCTCGACATTCAGAGCACTTTTGTCCTGACTCCGTCCGGAACATACCAAGCTACGTCGTTTGTCAAACAAACGGCCCTCGATTACTACAATGGCGATGGGACCCTCAACGAGGCAACAAGCGCTGCGCCGGCAATCGCGGACATATTAGTCGCGGCGCGGCAGAACGAAGTCTGGGTTGCCCTTACAGTGGAGCACTTGGGTGGGCCTCGCCCATGATTCGGGCATGGAATCGAAATCGAAGCCGCTTGCTCCTATGCCCATTACTACTCGCGTTCGTAGTTACCAGCGTCATTACAAATTCTACGTTTGCAGATGAGCTGGATCGGATCAAGAATAACTGGGATGGATCGGGCATCGGCACTCAGGTCTGGACGCTTACGCCGGACGGAGGCTTCTGGGGGATCTACCCCGCAGCTCTTCCCAATGACCCGTACCAATATGACTTTAAGCTTGTCTGCCAAACCGGCGGCGATGAATTCCTGACAGTGTGTCTAGCAAACGCCGCTAGCCGTTGCACCGAGGCACCCAACGGGCAGCTCGTCAACTGGTATAGGGCCCTCAAAACCAGCCCTTCCCCGGTCTGGGACTTCCTGATGGGCCCCACATGCGTGTACTCCGAAAAGCCCCGGGACATCCTCGCCGAGATAGCCGCTAGCATCGAACACGAATTTCAGAACTCCCCAGTCGTACCCGCGACAGTGGCCAGCCAGCCGGGGCCCAATACCTTGCGCGGCGCGGAGACCAATCTCTATGCCGACGCGGTCGAGCAGGCATTCGACATCAACCTGCTGGGTCAGAAAGTCCATATAAAGGCCAGACCGCTCTCCTACGCCTGGGACTACGGGGATGGCATCTCCCTTGGCCCCACCCCAAACTCCGGTGCACAGTTGCCGCAAGACCGGTGGGGCGAGAAGACTCCCACCAGCCACATCTACACAATAACGGGCGATTTCGCGGTCACCGTCGCAACTCATTTCCGCGGCACCTACTCGGTAAATGGCGGAGCGCCGCTGGCAATTCCCGGGCAAGGGACGTTCACTTCCGCTCCGTTGCCGGTCAGCGTTTGGCGGTCCGTGACGAAGACCTATGCCGATGATTGCCACCAAAACCCGCTGGGCGTGGGTTGCTGACGGACTGTGGAAACGGTGCCGCGGGAACGCGGAGCCGGTCCTCGGCGCCGGGAAGACGCCGGCCCCTTCGGGCAACGAGAAAGCCCCGCCAATCTGCGTAGAGGCAAAACAACGGGGCTTTACACTGGCGGAGGATGGGGGATTTGAACCCCCGAGGGCGTTAACCCAACACGCGTTCCAGGCGTGCGCCATAGGCCGCTAGGCGAATCCTCCAGTGTTTGCTCGCAATGAGCAGGTTCCAGAGTACCTGTTTGTTTCGCATTGTGCCTAATCGCGGCTCCGTTCCAAAGGACACGTTGCCGGACAGCCAGTCGTAATACTCAGGAAGATCGACGGCAGCGGTTGACACAGCGGAGTGGCCGCAAGGTTGGCGCGGTCGCAGGGGTGGCTGCGACTGGGCTCTAAAATGTCGGACCCCTCTGGTTGACTTGGTTTCATGGAAGGCCAGCAGAAACCCCGGGCTCAAACCCCGGGGACCGCGGAAGCCACGGGCGCGCCGGAAACCCCGGAAGCCACGGGCGAACAGGGAGCACCGGATGCCACGGGCGCACCAGGGATGCCGGATGCCGGCGCGGCAGCAGCCACGGCGTTGCTGATGGATACGTTGTTCCCGCGTCTGGTCAATGCGCACCCGATGGCGTATCTCGCCCGGGACCTCACGACCGTCATCCCCGATGACCTGGATACCGCCGGCGCGGTGACCGCCCTCGCCGACGCCGGCCGGCTCGAAGCGTACGCCGGCGCGCTTAAGGCCCGGCTGGCTGCCCGGATCCAGCAGACCGTCCTGGATGAAATGCCAGAACCGGTCCGCAGCACCATCGGAGGCCAGTCCCTGGCCCACGCCACCGCGGTCAGCGAAATAGGCTGCGCCCTGCACCTGGCCGAACGGACCGCCGGATTCCTCCTCAACGAATCCTGCACCCTCGTCGAGAACTTCCCTGCAACCCTGAACGCCTTCACCGTCGGGGACCTGGACTACCAACGCGTGCGCACCATCCTCCACCAGAGCGAGGGCATCCCCGCCATTTGCCTGCCCCGATACGAAAGCGCCGTACTGAAACGCGCCGCGGAGCAGAACAACCCGCAGCTGTCCTCCCGGGCCCGGCGGCTGCGCGAGACCCTGCACCCCGAGGCGTTCATCACCCGCAAAACCAAGGCCGCGCAGGACAGATCCCTGAACTTCCGACCGGCGCAGGACGGCGTGGCCTACCTCGAAGCGTACCTGCCGGCCGAAACGGCCCTCGCCGCGTACAACACCATCACCGAAGCGGCGACGAAAGCCCAGGGACCGGCCGAACCCCGCACCCTGACCCAACTGCGCGCGGACCTCACCGCCGGATACCTCCTCGGCACCCACTGCCCCCACGGCACCAACGACGGCAGCAGCGAGGACGGCACAGGTGGGGGCCGCACAGGTGAGGGCCGCACAGGTGGGGGCGGCACCCGCGGGGCAGGGGCCTGTGGGCCGGGGCAGGGTCACGGTAAAGCGCCGAAGATTAAGGCGCAGATCATGATCATGATCCCGCTGTTCTCCCTGCTCGGCATCACCGACGAGGCAGCCGAACTCGATGGCTACGGGCCCATGCCAATCGAAACGGCCCTCGACCTCGCCAAGGACCAACCGGTCTGGTACCGGATGCTCACCGACCCCGTCACCAAAATTCCCGCCAAACAAGACCGAAACCCCTACAAAATCCCGCAGAAAACCCGTAAATGGTTGCAAATCAGGGACGGGACCTGCCGCTTCCCCGGCTGCACCCGCCAAGCCCGCTTCACCGACACCGACCACACCCTCCCCTGGCCACAAGGACCATCCGAGATAGAGAACCTCGCATGTCTCTGTAAACGGCACCACCGGCTTAAACACAAAATGGGCTGGAAAGTCACCCAAACCGGCAACGGCACCCTCACCTGGAAAGCACCCTCCGGCCAGACCTATACCACCCACCCCAAAGACACCGGATAACCAAGCACGACCATCGGATGCGCCCGCGTCCGAGCCTGCCGGGATAAACCATCTGGTCTCGGCAAGCACGACCGACAGGCCCGCCCAACCGAAGGTTAAATCCCGGCGCGAAACTTCGGGTAAGCTGATTCCCGGCCCCTCATGTGGCGTCACCCTGTTGAACTCCCCCAGGACCGGAAGGTAGCAAGGGTAAACGGGCTCTGGCGGGTGCATGAGGGGTCTTTACGTTAAGGGTTCCACAGGTCTCCGACGTTGCCTGCGGAATGTCAGTTGCACCAGATAGGGTTTCACCTGTGACCGCTCCTACCGCTCTATACCGTCGATACCGTCCCGATTCGTTCGCGGACGTTATCGGACAAGAGCATGTCACCGAGCCGCTGATGGCCGCGTTGCAGAAAAACCGCGTCAATCACGCCTACCTCTTCTCCGGACCCCGCGGCTGCGGCAAGACGACTTCGGCACGCATTCTGGCGCGCTGTCTGAATTGTGCCGCGGGGCCAGCCGCTATCCCCTGCGGCAAGTGCGACAGCTGCATCGAGCTGGCGCGCGGAGGCCCGGGATCACTCGATGTGATCGAGATTGATGCGGCAAGTCATGGCGGCGTCGACGACGCCCGTGATCTGCGTGAACGAGCAACCTTCGCGCCCGTCCGGGACCGCTACAAGATCTTCATAATCGACGAGGCGCACATGGTCACTTCGGCCGGTTTCAACGCACTTCTGAAGATCGTCGAAGAGCCGCCGGAGCATATTAAGTTCATCTTCGCGACAACGGAGCCGGATAAGGTCATCGGCACCATCCGGTCCCGCACCCACCATTATCCCTTCCGTCTGGTCCCGCCCGAGCCCTTGATGGAGTATCTTGGCCTGCTATGCCGGCAGGAAAATGTCCCCGTTGCACCGGGAGTACTTTCCCTGGTGATCAGGGCCGGCGGCGGCTCCGTCCGCGATTCGCTGTCGGTGCTGGATCAGCTGATGGCCGGCGCCGGTCCGGCCGGCCTGGACTACGAACTGGCGGTTTCGCTGCTCGGCTACACGCATGCCTCTCTTTTGGACGATGTAGTCGATGCCCTGGCTGCCTCGGATGCCGCGACGGTTTTCAAAGCCGTGGACCGCGTCATTCAGACCGGTCACGATCCGCGGCGGTTTGTCGAGGATCTGCTTGAGCGTTTCCGCGACCTGATCATTGTGCGGGCCATGCCGGAGAGCGCGCATGCGATCCTGCGAGGTATGCCGGACGATCAGATCGCCCGGATGCAGACGCAGTCCACCCAGCTTGGTGCCGCCGAGTTGTCCCGCGCGGCAGATGTCACCAACACTGCGCTGACGGAAATGACCGGGGCCACGTCGCCACGACTGCATCTGGAACTGCTCAGCGCGCGGCTGCTATTGCCGGGCGCCGATCAGTCGGAGCGCGGCATGGCGGCACGCTTGGACAGGATTGAGCGCCGGCTCAGCTACGGCGGCGCGGAAGCTGCTTCGGCTGTTGAACAGCCCACGGTGGCCGGTCGGCCAGCCGGTTCCATGAACGACGGCGGCAATCAGCTTAGCCGCCCGCGCGTCAGCACCGACGACTGGCCAGTTGACGACGCAACGGCACCGGCGACGGCAACGGAACGCAATGCCACAGACTCGAGACGCGTTAATCCCGCACCCGTTCAGAAGGATGCGTCCGGACGCGATGCTGGACAGGGGAACAAGGCACAGGTAGAGGGTAGCCAAGCCGGGTCCCGCCAGTCCCAAGACGACTTCCAAGGGGTTCACACGTCAGAATCCCCCGGCCCCCAACCTCCGGAAACGTCTCGGACGCAGGATTCGGTTTCTGTCGCGGCTTCGGTTGGCGCGGACGCACCGGCTTCCGGAACTGTTGCACCCCCAGGCGCTCCTGCGTCAGGTGCGACCGGTGTCGAAGTACTCCGCCGCGCTTGGCCTGAAATTCTGGATAATCTGACTACGGTCAAGCGCAGCAGCTGGGCCCTGGTCGCACCGAATGCCACGCCGCAAAGCTTTGATGGTGAGACGCTGCAGCTGGCATTCAGAACCGCGGGGCTTGCCGGCGCCTTCAGCCGAGGAGACCATTCGGACAACCTTCGAGCGGCCATCAACAAAACGTTGGGCATGAACTGCCGGATCAACGCTGTCGCGGAAGAATTTTCCGCCGCTGGTTCGAGCTCTGAACCAGACCCAAAAGCATCTACTAGCCGGGAATTCCCGGCCGGTTCTCCCCGGCCTGCTCAAGGTCCGGTAACGGCGACGGAACCGGTGTCGGAGAAAACGTTCGGGGACCGCCACGGAGCTGCACCACAGCCTCAGTCTCCGGCGTCCCAGGCTCCGGCGTCCCAGGCTCCGGCTCCGGCTCCGGCAACCCAGCATCAGTCTCATCCCACGGAATCGGCCGGAATCGGCGGCCTTGCGGAAGCCGGCGGGCTCGGTTCCCCTGTTTCCGACGGGGTCCAAGCTAATCCACAGCCCATTCAGCCTGATGGAAACCCGCCGTCGTCCTCATCCGTCTGGTCCGCACCGGTTCCAACGTCCTCAAACGGGCAGGGCGGCGGCCTCACTTCACTGAGCGACGGACCCCGGAGTTCAGCGCCGTCCGCGCGGACGGTCCGTCCTTCAGCGTCCGCGGCCTCCCGGCCGCACGATATGGCTCCTTCCGCTGGATCGCCCGCAGCAGGCCGGGGGAACGGGACCATTTCTTCCGCAGCCCCCGGGGACGGCCAGCGGACGGGGACCATTCCTGCTGAAGGCACCGCCGACGGCCAGGGGAACGGGACTATTCCCGCGGAAGCCCCCGCGGAAGTCACGGCTCCGGGACCAGCCCCGAAGCCCAATACTGCCCTTTCGTCATGGGGGTATGAGCTGGAAGAGCCCCCGTTCCCGGACGATGAACCAGCCCCGGAATGGGATTACCCTCCAGCAGACCTGGCGGACGCTTCTGCCACCGCTCCACGACGCCACGAGCAGGACCGCCTGGCAGGGCTGCAGAACTCGAACCGTCGGTCGCAGGAGCGCGCCTCTTCCCCCGCTGCCCGACGGCGCGGCGAGGGTTCGCCCGGGATTCCGGGGCAGCAGAGCACTGCGGCCGCTGGTCCGCGGCCCGCTCAGCCTGCGGAACCGGGCTGGGGCACATTAGCGGACGCGCCCGACTGGGCTACGGCGGCGCCCGGAGTGGGATCAGCGACCGTACCTTCCCCGGCACGGGAATCCTCGGCCGCTTCATCGCGGGCGCCTTCGTCGGCACCCGGGTCTTCGCCGACGACATCGCGGGCCCCTGCTCAAGTCCCCGCGGCTTCGCCCACGCCATCGCCGCCCCCCGGGTCTTCGGCTTCGGCTTCGGTCGGAGTTTCCGGGTTCACTGGTTTCGCCGGCGCGCATACCGGTGTCGTGACTACTCAGACCAGCAACGGCATTGCGCCCGACGCCGTCGCGGTTAAGCCGAAGATGAGTCTTTACGAGCGGCTAAAAAACAGTCCCGAGGCCCAAGCTGGGCGCATCGCAGCGCCTAAGCGCAAAGTAGACTTGCCATACGTCGAGGACATTCCGAGCGCGGATGATGAAACGATCGAGAGTTCGGGCCTGGTGGGCCGGGCTGCGGTGGAGCGCATCCTCGGTGGACGGTTGGTTGAAGAAAGAAGCATCGGAGGCTCCTAGGCCAGCACGCCGCCTGTGCGTGACAGTGCTCGTGAAGCAGCTTTCCAGCGCGATCTTGCACCGCTTGGCGGCGGTGGTCACAACAGCGGTGACATAACCCGCAATGACTTTAACAGCAGTGACCCGACAGCAGTGAAACTAACAGCAGTGCAGCTAACAGCAGTGACAACGACAGAACGAGGCAACGGTGTACGAGGGAGCAGTTCAGGAGCTCATTGATGAGCTGGGACGCCTGCCCGGGATTGGGCCGAAGTCCGCGCAACGGCTCGCCTTCCATATCCTCGAAGCCGATCAGGACGACATCAAGCGGCTCGTGACGGCTCTCGTGACGGTGAAGGAACGAGTGAAGTTCTGCTCCATCTGCGGCAACGTCACGGAGCAGGACACGTGCAATATCTGCCGTGATTCGAGGCGGGATCCTACAGTGATCTGCGTTGTCGAGGAGTCCAAGGATGTGGTCGCGGTCGAGCGCACTCGTTCCTTCAGGGGCCGTTACCACGTGCTCGGCGGCGCCATCAATCCGATTGCCGGAATCGGGCCGGAGCAGCTGCGCATTCGCGAGCTGCTGACGCGGCTCAACGACAATCAGATCGAAGAAGTCATTATCGCCACGGACCCCAATCTGGAAGGCGAGGCGACCGCAACATATCTGGCCCGGATGCTCAAATCCATCGGTATTCGCATTACCCGGCTGGCGTCCGGGCTCCCGGTCGGTGGCGACCTCGAGTACGCGGACGAGGTCACGCTCGGCCGGGCTTTCGAGGGCCGTCGCAGCGCCATCGGCTGAGGGAAACAACAAGTTAGGCGGTTCGCGTCTCCACAGCCTAGAGCCGGCTGATCCGTTCGATATCCTCTCGGAATTCCTGAGCCACCTCGGCCGAGACGGTCGCACGGGTTTGCTGCAATGGCTTCCAGATATTCCGCAGTCGACGGTCCCGCCTTGGCGCTAACCTGAGTCCCGTCGTCGTCAGTGGCTTCTGCCGCGCCATCAGCGCCGTCCGAGACGCCCGCGCCATGAGCTGCACCAGCGGCACCGCTTGGTTGTCCGTAGACCGCCCGTTCCAGCGCCCGCTGCGATGCCTTCCGGGCAGCAAACTCGATGTCTGCCGGGGAAAAGCCGTCGGTCCCGCCGACGAGCAGGTCCAAATCAACGTCGTCAGCCACGTCCTGGGGGACGTATCGCTGCCAGATGGCGTACCGGGCGGCTTCGTCGGGCAGTCCGATCGGAATGACGTAGTCGAAGCGGCCGTGGCGCAGGAACGCCGAGTCGAGGGCGCGGATGAAGTTGGTCGCGCAGACCAGCAGCCGCCCGGGCTGGTCCCGGAACGCTGGGATGATTTTGAGCAGTTCGTTCGTGACTCCCTGCAGCGGCGACGGTGGCTCCCCCTGACGCTGGGCCGCGATCTCCTCGACTTCGTCGATGAAGACGACGGCATGCTCCAGTTCGGAGATCTCGAGGAATGTTTCCCTCAACGCCCCGGCCAGACCCTTCGGATCCGAGGCCAGCCGGGATGGGAAGACCTCCACAAACGGCCACTCCAAGCGGGAGGCGATCGCTTTTGCAAATGTAGTTTTCCCCGTTCCGGGAGGGCCGAATAACACCACCGCCCGGGGTGGCACGACGCCGTACTGATCTGCGAGATCCGGAGAAGCCAGCGGCAGCACCAGCCGGCGCTCCAGCAGTTCCTTCTCCTTCTGCATGCCGCCGACGGCGTTCCACAAGTGCCGCGGCAACAACCGGCCGCCCAGCTCACTCAGCAGTCCCATTTCCTGGCGCTGCACCGGAATTTCCCGCTCAAAGTAGCGAAGATGCTTCTTATCCTGGAAACCGGCATGCAGCAGCGCATCCACCCGGCCTTCGGTTTCCGGCATCAGCGTCGACAGCTTCGTCAACCCCCGCGGCGCCATGCGGCTTTCGATGGCCGCCACCAGTCCGCTGCCGATCCCCTGGTCTCTGGAATCGTCGTCGATCGCAAAGAAAACTATCCAACCCTGATCATGGGCGGCCCGCGCAACCGCGGCGCCGACCACTACTTCGCCCTGAACGGCGATCACGGCATGGTCCTTTTCACAGGAGGCAAGGACCTCCGACAGCGCGTAGACAGGCTCGACGCCGGCCGTCCGCGACCGCTCCCACAGACGCAGTACGGCATCCATGTCGGACGAATGAAAATCCCTGACGCGCCAAGCTGGCATGCTGCTTTCCTCCCGGTAAAACGCTTCCGTGAACCGAGAACAGCATGGCATAGACCGTCGCCGTGTCTTACTGCCGCCACAAATTCAGTTCATCGAAGTATGAGCGATAAACTAGACCCACCCGCCTGACGCGCCGCAGATGTCGCATGGCCTCTAAGAATCAACCAGGAGATTGTCAGTGGTTAGCCGATGAGTAGGCACGCATGAGCTTAATTGTTCAGAAATATGGTGGATCCTCTGTGGCCGACGCCGCCGGGATCAAGAGGGTTGCCCGGCGCGTGGTGGAGACTCAGCGCGCCGGCAACGAGGTCGTCGTCGTCGTCTCCGCGATGGGCGACACCACCGACGAACTTTTGGACTTGGCGTCCCAGGTCGCCGGACGCCCCCCGGCCCGCGAGCTGGACATGCTGATGACCGCCGGCGAGCGCATCTCAATGGCGCTGCTGGCCATGGCGATCCATGACCATGGCGGCGTGGCGCAGTCCTTTACGGGCAGCCAGGCTGGCATGATCACGGATGGTATCCATGGCAAGGCCCGGATCATCGACGTCGATCCGCACCGGGTGCGCACGGCTCTGGACAAAGGCAATGTCGCGATTGTGGCCGGTTTTCAAGGAATGAGCCGGCAGACACACGAAATCACCACCATGGGACGCGGCGGTTCCGACACGACAGCGGTTGCCTTGGCGGCGGCGTTGGATGCGGATGTCTGCGAAATTTATACGGATGTCGACGGCGTTTACACAGCGGACCCGCGGGTGGTTGCCAGCGCCAGAAAAATCGACAGAATCTCCAGCGAGGAAATGCTGGAAATGGCAGCCTCCGGAGCGAAGATTCTGCACCTGCGGTGCGTTGAATATGCCCGCCGTTTCGGCCTGCCGATCCATGTGCGATCCTCGTTCAGCGACCATGAGGGGACCTGGGTCCTGCCCAGCCCCGACGACAAAATCAAGTTCTCAGAGGGAGTTGCCTTGGAGCAGCCAATCATCTCCGGCGTCGCGCACGACCGGTCCGAAGGCAAAGTCACGGTTGTCGGCGTCCCGGACATTCCGGGCAAGGCGGCGGAAATCTTCGGGATCATTGCCGGCGCACATTCCAATATCGACATGATTGTGCAGAACATTTCCACAAGGGGAACGGGGCGGACGGACATTTCCTTCACCCTCCCGATGGTGGAAGGCGCCGAGGCACTTGATGCCCTGCGTGCCGCCCAGGAGTCGGTCGGCTTTGATTCTCTGATTTACGACGACGAGATCGGCAAGCTGTCGCTGATCGGCGCGGGCATGCGGTCCAACCCGGGCGTTTCCTACCGGTTCTTCAAGGCGCTGTCCGACGCTGGCGTCAACATTGACTTGATTTCCACATCGGAGATCCGCATTTCCGTGGTTACCCGGGCGGATCTGCTGGACACGGCCGTCCGTGCTGTGCACCAAGCCTTTGACCTCGACGGCGACGATGAAGTGACCGTGTACGGCGGCACCGGCCGCTGACTCGGTCGGCGGATTGCGCCCCTCGAACAAGGTGGGCAGGTTAAGCCCCGCCTACCGGATGGGCGGCTTTCGATCTGACAACAAGGCGGGCGGCTTACGCCGTCCGCCTTGCCGCCCCGCCATTTTTGCCCTGCCTTTACGCTGGGACGAACTTCGCCGTGCTACCCTTCGTGCGGCTTGCGCACCGCATAATGATGGCCTTCGGAGTCTGTCTCAACCTCGAACTGGGCCAGATCATCTTCGGAGGCCTTCTCGAATTGATCATGCCGATGAACCACCGGCGTATCACTATCCAGATGATCCGCCGGTCCGAAAACGCGCTGCAGATGATCGGTGAACCGCATAAAACGGCCAACGAATGGCTGCTTCTCTGCCACGGCCAACACCCCCCTTCTAAATACGCCCGAGTGATGCTCCTATGCGCCAATTTTACGCTTCATGGCCGGAAATGGAACCGCGCGCGTTGACGGACCCGTCCAGCCGGATCAGCGTAGTGACTGACCGTTCCCATCCCTGGGAACCAAATAGGTGCTGCCGTCGGGGCGCCGCGCGGTTTCCCACTGCAGGGCGTCGACTTGCTGCTGTGCCAGGAGCCGTTTATTGTCCTCGGTCATCTCGTGATCGAGCGAGCTGCTGTTGGCGGGGCCAAAAATTGCCCGGAGTTTGCCCGTTGTCCTCATGAACTTCGCTACGAAGCTATCGTCCTGCATGTCGTCCCTCATCCCTGCAACGGCCATTCCTGATCAATAGTGGGCTGACTATTAGTGCACTAATGAAACAGCAGCCGGTCCGCTCACGGATCTGGGTAGGAGCGCCATGGAGTCAAGCGTGGACAGCCTGTTGCTCGAAAGGCAGCTCTGCTTCGCGCTCAGCGTGGCCTCGCGAAGTGTGGTGAGTGCCTACAAACCGGTGCTGGCACCGCTCGGACTGACGCATCCGCAGTATCTGGTGATGCTCGCCCTGTGGGAACGGAACCCGCGGACGGTCAAAGACATCAGCGCCGCTTTGCTGCTGGAGCCAGCCACATTGTCACCGCTGCTGAAGCGGCTGGAATCCGCCGGATTCATCAGCCGCAGCCGTTCCCGTGACGATGAACGCGCCTTGGCCATCGAGTTGACGGACGTTGGGCGGGCGCTGCGGGCGAAGGCCCTTACGGTACCGGGGACCATGGCGGAGAAACTGGGGCTGAGCGCGACGGACATCGAAGCGCTGCACGTGACAATGACCAGACCGATTGCCGCGACGCAGGGCCGGTAAATCCGGACCCGCACGAGCGGCACCCGGGGCCGGTTAATTCGGACCGCACGGGCCGGACACCGCAGGACGCATTGGGCTGGGACAATGGGAGGGTGATGACCTGCGACCAGCTTCCCCCGCTTGTGCTGGATCCGTCCCGGTGGCTGCCGCGGCAGGAGGCCCACGAGCTTCGCGTGGCGCAGTATGCGGATCCGTATCTGAAACGGCGGTCGGCTGGGCTCAAACATCCGGTTGAGGACTTTCTGTTCACCTACTACTCGCACAAACCAGGCCAGCTCAGGCGCTGGCATCCCGGTGCCGGCGTCATATTAACAGGGCAGGAGGCCATGTGCCGGTTGGACTGGAAGCACTACCGCCAGGCCAACGACGAAGAATGCCGGGCCGCGGGGTTGCCCCTAGGCCGCTTGGGCATCACCTTCGACGGCGAAGCCTTCCGGGCCGACCGGCGCGAAGCCATCGACTTCGCCCGGATTATTTTGGCCCGCACCGCCACACGCCCGGCCCAGTTCGGATGCTTCGGTCTGCACGAATGGGCGATGGTTTACCGGCAGGAGGCCAACCAGGTAAGGCACGAATACCTTACCTTGCGGCTGGGTTCCGCCGGCACGGATGAGGTTGTGGAGGGAAGCCGGATCCGTTGTTCCCATTTTGACGCTTACCGTTTTTACACTCCGCAGGCCGTACCGCTGAATGAGCTGTCTCCAACACGGGCGAACCAGCGCGACCTCGAGCAGCCGGGCTGCCTGCACGCGAACATGGATCTCTACAAGTGGGCCTACAAACTTGTGCCGGGGCTCTCCAGCGAGCTGCTCATGGACTGCTTCGAATTATCGTGGCAGATCCGCGCCATGGACATGAAGGCCTCGCCCTATGACCTTTCCGACTGGGGCTACCCGCCGATCGCCATCGAAACCCCGGCGGGAAAATCTGAGTACGTCGCCCAGCAGCGGCATTTCAGCACCCGCTCCGCGCAGCTGCGGACAAGGCTGCTGGACGCGCTCGCGCCGCTGCTTTAGGCTCGCGCCCCTGCCTTGGCCCGCGCCGCTGCCTTAGGCCGCGCCGTTGCCTTAAGCTGCCGCGAGGGCCGTCGTCGGGGTTATGCCGACGGCGGCCCTCGCTGCCCGTGTGCCGGGCGCTAACTGCGTCTATTTGCTGCCGGAAGGCGTCACCTGCAGGGCTCCGAAGGAGAGCTGACGTCCTGCCGAATCCAGCACGACAAGGTCGTCCATGCCGTTCTTGGCATCGGCCGGCAGCACAAACTCGAAGCTGTTCTGCTGGTTCGGAAAGTACCAGCCGATCGGCGTGCTGCGCTTGTTCAGGTAGACGTAGTACCACTGGCCGAACTCAGCGTTGTGCACCGTCACCGTCTGACCCGTATGGTATTTGTCCGTCCCCAGTCCCAGATCAACCGGCGGAGCTCCCTCCAGCTTCTGCACGGACAACGCGGGGCTGAAGTCGGGCTTCGCGGGCTGCACCTTCAGGTCGGTCGGCTGTCCCGTCAGCTGCAGTGCCGCCGGCTTGGCCCCATTCCCGGCAGTCACGGCGATCGAAACTCCGGCTACGTGCCCGGCGGCAATGTCCGCAGCCGTCAACGTGTAGCTGCTCGCGGCGGTGGCGGATTCTCCGACCCCAAGAGCGGACTGGGAGAAGCTGATTCCACCGGCGGCCAGGTTGCTCAGGGCCACGTTGCCGGTGTTGGACGCCGTGTAGCTGTAGTTGATGGTGTCCCCGGCTACGGCGTAGGGCCAGCCCGGCGTCCCCGCTGTCCATTGGGCGCTGACGGTGCCGGACAGCGCCGGGTTACGGACCAGCAGGTCTACTTCGTCTCCGGTGACGGCGAAGGTATGGTCCACCGAGTTGTTGTCCACGCCGGTGACCCAGCTTGACGTCGGCACGAAGTAACCCTGGGCGGCTTCGGCCGCCGTCACCGTGTGCTTGGGGGTTGAGCACAGGTAGGAGGCGCCCACGGCGAGGGCACCGAAACGGCAGTTTCCGGCGCCGTCGGCCGGAATAAACGGAAAGAAGTTCCCGGAAATCGGCCGAACTGATTCCGTGATGTTCCCGGCGCTGTAAACCTTGAATTGGTAGGGGACGGCATCGCCTGTCCCGTAGGGGCTCGTTGCCAGGTCACGCCCGGCGTCATTGCGCTGACCGTATACGTAGGCTCCCGTGACGTTGGCGGTGGCACCGCCGGTGATGGTCACGATCGCCGCCGTCTGGATTTTGCCGGTTCCGGTGTCGAGCACGCCGGTCAGCGTCCGGTTACCGGCTTTCAGGTACGACGGCGACGTCACCGGCAGCTGGATCGTCACCGTCGTACCGCCCGGGACAGCGGGAACCTGGACCGGCTCGGATGCCCAGTCCACGGCGTCCAGCAGCGATAACGTACTGGCTTGGAGCGGCTGGGAATCCTTGTTTGTCACCGTGAAATTAAGCTCCGTGGTCCCGCCGTTCGGCACCGAAGCGGGAGCTGCCGTGACGCTGGCGCACAGCGGGGCAAGCCACGCCTCGTCGAATTTGCCGAACGTGATGGTGTTGTTGTCGCCCTCATACAACACGCCGAAGGTCCCGTCACTCAGGGCTGTGATGGTGGAATACGACATGGCACCGGACTTGAACTGGCGTGCGCTGCTCCAGCTGGCGCCATCGTCACAGGAATACCGGACGGTGCCGTTGCTGCGGCTGGATGTACTGGCGGCGTTGGAAAACAACAGCTTCTTCGCATCCGCCGAGCCCGAGGCAGCCCCGGGGTACATCCGCGTAAGGCCCGCGTTGTTGGTCGGGTCAATCAGCGACGCGTTATTGGTGACCGCACCGTAGGTGACGCCGCCGTCGGTCGAGATAGCCGTTTTGCGCCCGTGTCCGCCGGCATTGTCCCGCGAGTTCAGCATGACGTTACCGTTGGAGAGCTCGACTGACTTGTTTTCGTCCATCGCGGTTCCGGTTGGCGCGCCCATCTGCCAGGTCCTGCCATGGTCGTCGGAATAGACACTGTAGGCCTGGATGGTGCTGCTGCCGCTGGGCTGGATAATTTTTCCGGCAAACTGCTGGATTAGCCGTCCCGCGTGGGCCCCGTATTTAAGTTGGATGCCCTCGCCCGAGCTGGCGAACATGCTGACAACGCCACCGACGTTATTGACGCCGGCTACAGTCGTGCCGTTGGGCTTGACCACGTTCGTAATCAACGGTCCGGCGAAGTCAGCGTATTTGGAGCCCGCTAAATAGCTCGACGGCGTCGGCAGGGCAGGCTGATTGGCCGGGTCCGTTGACCAGCTCAAACCGCCATCGGTCGAGACCGAGACCTCGCTGCTGATCACGTTCAGATTTGCATCATCGTTGCCGATAACACTGCCGCCGAAACCTTGATTCTTGGAGTACACGTGGAAGTTAAAGACGGCGCCGGTCGTCTTGTCCACCACATAGCTAGGGTCGCTGAAGCCGTACCGCTGCGACCCGCCGGAACTTGCCTGTCCGCGGGCGATGTAGGTCGGAGCGCCCCAGGTCACACCGTTATCGGTGCTGCGCCGCTGCACGATCGAGTTGGCGGACGGGGCGTCAGCGCCGTCGGGCCGTCCGTCGTAGGCGGCGAGCAGAACGCCGTTTCCCAGATCGGCCATCCCGACAATGCGGTAATACCGGCCCAAGACCGGATCGATGGCATTGTCGCCGTTGCTGGCCAGCACCTGCTCGGTGTAGCTGCCCGGTGGAGATGTCGGTGTCGTGCCGTTCGCCGGAAAGGGGTCCAGTGCCGCGCTGGCCGGGACGGCCACGGAAGCCAGCACGGCCGCAGCAGCAATGCCGGCCGCAGCCGCCTTCCCGGCCCACCGCCATCGGCCTGTTCTTCTCAGGGGTGTGGCACTGAATGGTTGCTTCATCGGGATACCTCTCGTGGCGTGGCGGCTGGACGTATTACATAGAACGTCCTACAACCATATTGTGGCGGTGCTCACTTTTCAAGAAGTCGGGAAATGTTTCAGTCATCGGCGCCGTTGGCGAGCCGCCGCCGCGCGCTGAGAAGCTCCATTTCCGGATGTGCGGCGACAAGCCGCTCCGCGGCATCGAGCACCTCCACCAGGTGTGCCCGGTCTCCGGTCACCATGGCAATGCCGATCTGTGCCCGGCGCAGCAGGTCCTGGCAGCCGGTCTCAGCTGCCGAAAGCTCGAAGCGGCGTCGCAGCTCGTTGACAAGCGGACGCAGCACGGAGCGTTTTTGCTTGAGCGAATACGTCTCGCCGAGCAGAATGTCGAACTCAATCCAGCCGATCCACATGAGTGCATCCTGCCGCGGAGGGCCGGTCATGGCAAGGAACCGATGATGTCCGTACGACGACGGCGGTCCAGTTCAGTCATCCGCGCACCTCCCGGTAGAATGGACAGGCAAGCTCGCGGAGCGCTATCTTCACCGGCGGGGAGACCCGGCACCACAGCGTGAGACGGCACCTTCCGCGGCCACCTCTTTAACATCAGGAGTTCGACGGATGCCCAGGATCGTTGTCGATGTCATGCCCAAACCCGAGATCCTCGACCCGCAGGGGAAGGCCATCGTCGGGGCGCTTCCCCGGCTGGGCTTCACCGGTTTTAGTTCCGTGCGGCAGGGCAAGCGCTTTGAACTGACCGTCGACGGTGAGGTGACGCCTGAGATTCTGCAGCAGGCCCGCGAAGCGGCCGAGAGGATGCTCTCCAACCCGGTCATCGAAGACGTGGTCAACGTCGAAGTTGTGGCGGACTGACCATGACCGAAACTCCTCTCATTGGCTCTGCCTTGCTTGACACGGCCTTGGCCGAGGCTGCCGTATCCCCTCTTGCCGGGGCCAGGATCGGCGTCGTCACTTTTCCCGGTTCTCTCGATGACCGCGACGCTGCCCGCGCCGTGCGCATTGCCGGCGGGACCGCCGTCGAACTCTGGCACGCTGACACCGGCCCGGACGCCTTGCGCGGCGTGGACGCCGTGATCATCCCGGGAGGCTTCTCCTACGGTGACTACCTGCGGGCCGGCGCGATCTCGCGCTTTGCACCGTTGATGCAGGAGATCGCCCGGGCCGCGGACTCGGACAAGGCGGCAAGCCTGCTTCCGGTGCTGGGCATCTGCAATGGCTTCCAGATCCTCACCGAGTCGCATCTGCTCCCCGGCTCCATGCTCAAGAACGATCATCTGAAGTTCATCTGCCGCGACCAGACGCTCCGGGTGGAGAACAACACCACGTGGTGGACGTCCGAATATGCGGCCGGCCAGGAGATCACCGTCCCGCTGAAGAACCAGGACGGCCAGTACATCGCGGACGAAAAGACGTTGGATGCGCTCGAAGCGGAGGGCCGGGTGGTGTTCCGTTACGTCGGCATGAACCCGAATGGTTCGCGCCGCGACATAGCCGGCATCAGCAATGCCGCCGGAAACGTCGTCGGACTGATGCCGCACCCGGAGCACGCGGTTGAGGCCGGTTACGGCCCGGAATCCGCCGGCGGCCGCAGCACCGGCACGGATGGTCTGGGTTTTTTCACCTCGGTGCTTAATAAGCTTGTTGGAGGCACAAAATGAGCGGGGAGCGCCAAACCGTGGAGACCAGGAAGTTCAACATTGACTCGGTGGAACACGCGGCCGGCACGCCGGACACGCCGCTCCCGTGGGCCGAGCTGGGCCTGAAGGAAAACGAATACAACGAGGTCGTGAAGATTCTGGGCCGCCGTCCCACCGCGGCGGAGCTGGCCATGTACTCGGTGATGTGGAGTGAGCACTGCTCCTACAAGTCCTCCAAAAACCACCTGCGCCAGTTTGGCGACAAGGTCACCGATGAGATGAAGGAACATCTCCTGGTGGGCATCGGTGAGAACGCCGGCGTGGTGGACATCGGCGACGGCTGGGCGGTGACCTTTAAGGTCGAATCGCACAACCATCCCTCTTTCGTGGAGCCCTACCAGGGTGCGGCAACAGGCGTGGGCGGCATTGTCCGCGACATTATTTCCATGGGCGCGCGCCCGGTTGCGGTGATGGATCCGCTGCGTTTCGGCGCCATCGACCACCCGGATACGGCCCGCCTGGTGCACGGCATCGTCTCCGGTATCGGCGGATACGGTAACTGCCTTGGCCTGCCGAACATCGGCGGCGAGGTGGTTTTTGACGCCGTGTATCAGGGTAACCCGCTGGTGAATGCGCTGGCCGTGGGTGTGATGCGGCACGAGGACATCCGGCTGGCTAATGCCTCCGGAGTCGGCAACAAGGTGGTGCTCTTCGGCGCCCGCACCGGTGGAGACGGCATCGGCGGCGCATCGGTGCTGGCCAGCGAATCCTTCGATTCCAGCAAACCGTCCAAGCGCCCCGCGGTGCAGGTGGGCGATCCGTTTGCGGAGAAGGTGCTCATTGAATGCTGTCTGGAACTGTTCAAGGCTTCCGTGGTGGAAGGCATCCAGGACCTCGGGGCTGCCGGCATTTCCTGCGCCACGTCGGAACTGGCCTCCAACGGCGACGGCGGCATGCACGTCGAGCTGACGAAGGTGCTGCTCCGCGACCCGAGCCTGACGCCGGGTGAAATCCTGATGTCCGAGTCGCAGGAACGCATGATGGCAGTGGTCACGCCGGAGAACGTCGCGGCATTTGAAGCGATCATGGACAAGTGGGCCGTGGAACACTCCTGGCTGGGCGAGGTCACGGACACCGGCCGGCTCATCATCGACTGGGACGGCGAGACGATCGTGGACGTGGATCCTCGCACGGTGGCCCACGAGGGCCCCGTGTATGACCGCCCATATCACCGCCCGCAATGGCTCGACGGCGTCCAGGCGGATTCGTTTACCGCCTCCCCTGCCGCTGCCCGACGGCCGGCCGACGGCGCCGCCCTGGCAGCCGCCGTCGTCGAACTCATGGCGTCCCCGAACATGTGTTCAAAGGACTGGGTCACCGACCAGTACGACCGCTATGTGCAGGGCAACACGGCCCTGGCGATGCCCGACGACGCCGGCGTGGTCCGCGTTGACGAGTCAACCGGGCTGGGGGTGTCCATTTCCACGGACGCCAACGGCCGCTACTCGTACCTGAACCCGTATGAGGGCGCGCGGTTGGCGCTGGCGGAGTCCTACCGCAATGTCGCCACGTCCGGCGCCCGTCCGCTCGCGGTCACGGACTGCCTGAACTTCGGCTCGCCGGAGGACCCCGAGGTCATGTGGCAGTTCGCCGAGTCCGTCCGCGGCCTTTCCGACGGGTGCAGGGAGCTCGGCGTTCCGGTTACCGGCGGCAACGTGTCGCTGTACAACCAGACCGGCGGCATTGCGATCCACCCGACTCCCGTGGTCGGCGTGCTTGGCGTGTTCGACGACGTCGCCCGCCGCACGCCGTCGGGCTGGGTTGAGGACGGCCAGGCAATCTACCTGCTGGGCACCACGGCGGACGAGTTGGACGGTTCCGAGTGGGCCAACCTGCGCGGTCACCTGGGCGGTCAGCCGCCCAAAGCCGATCTGTCGCTCGAGCGCCAGCTCGGCGAGATCCTGATCAACGCTTCCCGCGACGGCATGGTCGATTCCGCCCATGACCTGTCCGAGGGCGGTCTCGCGGCGGTGCTGGTGGAGTCCTCGCTGCGTTTCAATGTGGGCGCACGCGTAGGTCTGGATGAGGTCTGCCAACGCGACGGCGTGGATGCTTTTACCCTGCTGTTCTCCGAATCCCAGGCGCGCGCCGTCGTCGCCGTACCGCGGTCGGAGGAAATCCGATTCACTGACATGTGCACCGCACGCGCCTTCCCGGCCATCCGGATCGGCATTGTGGACGCGCAGTCCGGTTCACTTGAGGTGCAGGGGCAGTTTGAACTGTCCCTGCACGAGCTCCGGGAAGCCCATGAGGGAACGCTCCCGCGCTACTTCGACTAACCTGCCATCGACTGTGCGGCAGGTGTCCCTTTCCGGCCGGGATCGTACACCTGCAGCACAGTGGATGATGGACGGTAGGGCGTCCAATGAGGTAGGACGACAGCGTGACGCCCTTTGCGCCGTCGGCTCGATTTACGTGACTACCCTTGCGCCGTGGGTCCGGTTTATCCGGTTCTGCGGTTGTTTCTAGCCCCGGGGCAGCGCGGAGGCGATGTGCCGGGCCGCCTGCAGATATCGCCGGGTGACCAGCCGCTGGGAAACGGCCGCGACAGGAGCGGCAAGACGGAAAATCAGATCCGCTGGCCTGCTGAACGCAAGCACATCAAACCGGACACTCCCGTCCTCGTCGAGCCGCACGACGAAGGCCTCCTCCCCGCTCGCCGGGTGACCCGGCAGAGTCCCGTAGCCGAAGCCGGCCAGCTGCGGCCGGAAGTTCCTGCCGTCTTCCGATTCGACGGCGGTCGGCTCCTGCGCCCAAACGACTTCGCACGGAACCGGCAACCTCAAGTCTCCGATACCGAAGCCGCTGATCACCCTTGCCCCGGGGACGGCCCGCTCGGGGCCCCGCAGCGTGAGCCCCGCACCAAGCTGAATGTCCCAGCCCAGGACTGCCTCCGCCAGCCGCAGGTATACTGCCGCTCCGTACCCGACGGTGATGCTCTTCTCCACCCGTGTATATCCTGCCGGCCAGCGGGATTCCCTGATTCTCTGCTCGGCGGCGTCCACCGGGTGCTGCGCCACCGGGTCCTGCGCCACCGGGTCCTCCTGCGCCACCGGGTCCTGCGCCGGGTCCCGCGAGCCCTGCCCTAACGCGAGGAGGCGCGTCAGCCCGCGCTGGGGATAGGTCAGTTCTCCCTGCCCTGGATGCCTCATTCGGCTGTTCCGGATTCAATGATCCGGCGCCAGCCGAGGGCCTCTCGCTGGGCCTTCGTCAGCGTTGCCACCACCAGATCGTAGGAGTCCTCAATCATGTCCGCAATCATCGTGTCTTCCAGTCCCGCATCGCAGATAACACCATTCCAGTGGTTCTTATTGAGGTGGTAGGCTCCCGTGATTTCCGGGTGCGCGGCCCGCAGCTGCCGCGCCAGTTCAGGCTCGCACTTCAGGCTCACGGAGAGCGGAGCGGCGCTCAGATTACTCAACGCAAAGATCTTGGATTCGTGCCGGAAACTTCCACTGACAGGCGCCCGTACCTTGAACACAGACGATTCCGGCCCGAACGGGAAGTCCTCCAGGGTCCCGGGCAGAGCCAAGCAAAGCCGCCGGAGCTGTTGTCTATCCACAGCTGGAGCCTATACCGGCGGCCTGCGGTCCGGAACCTCGTGCACCGCCGTCGGCGCGGTCTTTAGCCGTGCCCCAGGCATGCACTCAGCCGGTCTGCAGATAATCCTCGAGCAGGACCACTTTGAGCCCGGCCGCCTTTTGCGCCGTCAGGAAGGCCTGCATGTCCGCGGCAAACTCGGGCCGGAAGTGCATCAGTACTATCTCCCCGGGCCGCAGCGCGCTGCCGTACTGATAATCCATGCCGCCGGCATTGGCCTTAGCTTCCCAGTCGATGATGGCTTTCATCCCACAGTCCGCGGCCGCCTTGCGGGTGACATTGGTGTAGGGACCGCCGGGCGGTCGGAAGAAGACCGGGCGGCGGCCGTAATTCGCCGCTGCGAAGTCGGCCATCTGGCAGATCTCCGCCTTCTGCTGCTCATAGGACAAGTGGATGAAGTTCAGCTGGTGGCTGACCGTGTGGTCCTCAACAAGACTGCCGTCCGCCACAAAGTCCTTGAAGAAGCCCGGGTTGTCATTGACGAACGTCCGGGACAGGAACAGCGACGCCTTGATCCCATTGGCCTTCAGGATCTGGAGTTCCGCCGGCGTCTTGGTGGCGCCATCGTCGATGGTCAGAAAAACCACCTTCTGCTCGGTCGGGACCTTGGTCAGCACCGGCACCATGCCGTCGGTGACCGGTGGAAGAATGTAGTCCGGGACCAAGGGCGGCTCCGCAGCTGCCGGGGACGACGACGGCGTGACAGAGGCCGCGCTTGTCTCCGGTGCCGCCGTGGGAACGGCAGCGGACGCGGTTGGTGTCGACTGCGCTGTTGCAGCATCCGCCGCCATCGTTGTTGGCACGGGAGCCGTCGCGGAGGCGATTACCGTAGCAGACCGGCCGTCCGGCGACGTCGGCCCCGCATCGCCGGCACCCCAAACGCCCGTCAGGACCAGAACGGAGAGCACGAGAAGGGTGAGCGCGATCCCTATCCAGCGGGCCGGGTGCCGGAGGAAGCCGAGATGACGGGCCACTGCTTTCCTTGCTGCGAGACGACAATACAAATTGCACATGAATGGACTGCGGAGACATGGACTGCACACTTGCAGACCTGGATTGCCTGGCCGCCACGGGATAGGCCCCGGTCGCTGCCCGCAGGACGTGCAGAATACATCCTACCCGTAGGCGGGCCTGCGGGTCCGGGCCGGCGGTTCCGGGCCAGCGGGCCGGGCCGAAAGTCTCAACATGGCAGGACGTGCACTGTGGGGATCCGAGGTCAGCGGCCCAGCCCTAACCGTGGCGCCTCGACGGCCGGACAGCGGTCCATCACGATGTTGAGGCCGGCCGCGGCAGCTCGCTCCGCCGCGCCGTGATCAATAACGCCAAGCTGCAGCCACACCGCCCCGGCACCAATGGCAATGGCTTGGTCCACCACCGCGCCGACCCGCTGCGAATTGACGAAGCAATCCACCACATCGACGTGCCCTGGCACGTCGGCGAGCAACTTGTAGCCGGTGGCGCCGTGCACATCCTCGCCCTTCAGGGACACCGGAATGATGTCCATCCCGAGCTGCTGCTGCAGGAATCCGGACACGCCGAGGGCCGCGCGTCGCGGGTTGTTGGAGAGGCCGACGACGGCCCACCTGGCCGGGGTGCTCAGCAACGTGGCAATGACGTGCTGATCATTGACTTTCACCATAGCCCGAGCCTACTCGCGTCCCGGTGACGCCGAGCGTGCAATCCCGCCTGGGCGCAACTGCTGGGTGCAACTGCTGGGCGGAAGCGCTTGGGCGGTGTGTGACTGTTACGCGCGCTGTCCGCAGCACGAGCGGACGCCACGCGCTACTCACTGATTAGCTGCTCGCGCAGGATGTCTGCGTGCCCGCAGTGCTGAGCGAGCTCGCGCAGCATGTGAAGATACACCCAGCGCAGCGGGAGCGGCCCGCGCCGGTTGCCGTGGACCATGTCGTCCAGCCCCAAGGATGATGACGCGCGGCGTGATGACTCGCATGCCTCGCGGTGTGCCCGTTGAATGGTGGCAATGGTGTCGTCGTCATCGAGGATGAACGACTCATCTGGCGTCGCGGGGATGCCGATCTCGACGCGCGACCGGCACGTAACGGCTTCGTCGAACCAGACCTTCTCGACGAAGGTCGCGTGCTTCACCAAACCCAGCAGCGTCGTACGGGAGGGCACCAACGATTGGCGCACCTGCTCCTCGGTCATCCCATTCAGACAGCCATTGAGCGCATTTCGGTGCTCGTCGAGGAACACCTCGAACTGGGCCCGTGCTGGCTGATCGATGACGTCCTCGGCGAACGTCGCGGGGAGGGAAGACATGTAACTAGCATCCCAAGACCGTCGCCCAGCGGCAACTAGTGGTCCCGACAAGCCCAGGTGGCAGCGACGTCCATCCGCTGACGGGCCGCCCCGACCAACGCACCACCGCGCTGACGGTATCGGCAGGGGCGACCGGGTGGTTATTTACCTACACGTGATCGTGGAAACCATCGTCATCACCTTGGCCTGCACCCGGATCGGTGCGGTGCATTCCCTGGTTTTCGGAGGCTTCTCCGCAGCGGCGCTGAGATTCCGGGTCGAGGACACCGGCGCTAAACTCCTGGTCACCACGGACGGCCAGTTCCGGCGGGGCCAGGCCGTGCCGGTGAAGGCCAACGTGGATTCCGCGGTGGCTGGTGACAATGCGATTGAGCATGTGCCGGTGGTAGCCGGACCACCCCCGCGGACCGGCTGGACACCGTCGAGTGGACCGAGGGCCGAGACATCTGGTGGCATGATGCCGTCGGGGCAGCGCCCGACGTCCATGTTCCGGAGGCCTTTGAACCCGGATCCGGTGCAACGGGACAAGGACGTGCACTGGTGCACCGCTCGCTGATGGGCTGGTTCCCGGACGGCGTCCCGGCGCAGTCCAATCTATTCCCCGATCCGGCTGGACCGGCCACGCTGCCGCCGCCGTCGTCGTTGTTCCGGGTGTTCCCAAGACCCGCTCCGGCAAAATCATGCGACGGTTGCTCACCCAACTCTTCGAGGAGACAGCCCTGGGCGACACCACGTCCCTGCAGAATGAATCCGCCATCGCCGGAATCCGGCTGGCACTGGCCCACAGGCCAAACGCAACGCGGCGCAACAATCTTGGCCCGCCGCCATCGGACAAGGATAGTGGAAGGTGACCATCCCGAGCGGCTGAGAGATCTGGCTCATTGATGCCGCAGCAACCCTGGCCTGTGCTACCCGCGCCCGGGCAGAGGACGAGGGCCCCAGGATGAGCTTGCGAATCCATGGAGTCCGAAGCCGCGAGGGTGCTACCGCCAGGACCGATGGAAGGACCTATCGTGACTGCAATTGACCTGTCGACTCCTCTTAAATTCGCCTATTGGGTCCCTAACGTCTCCGGCGGCCTGGTGGTCTCCACCGTCGAGCAGCGCACCGGCTGGGATTTCGACTACAACAAGAAACTGGCCCGGATCGCGGAGAATGCCGGCTTCGAATACGCGCTAACCCAAGCCCGTTACGCCGCGTCCTACGGCGCCGATAAACAGCATGAAGCAACCAGCTTCTCGCTGGCGCTGCTCGGAGCCACCGAGCGGCTCAAGGTCATAGCGGCGGTCCATCCGGGCATGTGGCAGCCCGGTGTGCTGGCAAAATTCATCATCACGGCCGACCATCTCTCCAACGGCCGGGCGGCAGTCAATATCGTCTCCGGTTGGCTTAAGGACGAGTTCGTGAACTTCGGCCTGCCGTGGCTTGAACACGACGAGCGCTACGTCCGGACGGAGGAATTCATCCGTATTCTCCGCGGCCTGTGGACCGAGAAGGAGTTCGCGCAAGCCGGAAAGTACTACGACATCAACAACGTCACCCTCAGTCCCGCTCCGCTGGACATCCCCGGCCGGGCACACCCGGAGATCTTCTTCGGCGGTAACTCCACCGCTGCGCAGGCCACTGCCGGGCGGGTCGCCGACTGGTATTTCTCCAACGGCAAGGACCTGGCGGGGTTCACGGAAAACATCGCCGGGGTGCGGGCCGCGGCCGTCCCGGCCGGACGCACCCCGCGCTTCGGGCTGAACGGATTTGTAATTGCCCGGGATACCGAAAAGGAAGCCAAAGAAACCCTCCGGGAGATCGTGGCCAAGGCCCACCGGCCCGCCGTCGAGGGTTTCAAGGCCTCCGTTCAGGAAGCTGGGGCGGCCACCGCCGACGGCAAGGGCATGTGGGCGGATTCGAGCTACGAGGATCTGATCCAGTACAACGACGGCTTTAAAACAGGTCTGATCGGGACGCCGGAGCAGATTGCCGAACGCATCGTTGAATACAAGAAAATCGGCGTGAACCTGCTGCTGACCTGCTACCTGCACTTCCAGGAGGAAGTGCAGTCGTTCGGCCGCGACGTCATGCCGATCGTCCGCTCTCTGGAAGCCGAGCTGGCGGCCAGGAACGGCGTCGAATTCAAGGCAGCGGATGCCTCGCCGACCGCGGAAAGGGCGCTGATCCGATGAGCGAGCGGAAATTCGGGTTCCGAACGCGTGCCCTGCACGCCGGCGGGACACCGGACGCCACGCACGGCGCCCGTGCCGTGCCCATCTATCAGACCACCTCCTTCGTCTTTAAGGACACCGACGACGCCGCAAACCTCTTTGCGCTGCAGAAATACGGCAATATTTACTCCCGCATCGGCAACCCGACGGTGGCAGCCTTCGAGGAGCGGATAGCGTCCCTCGAAGGTGGCATCGGCGCCGTGGCCACGTCCTCCGGGATGGCGGCCGAATTCATCACCTTCGCCGCGCTGACCGGGTCGGGTGACCACATAGTCGCGTCGTCCCAGCTGTACGGTGGCACCATCACCGCGCTGGACGTGACACTGCGCCGCTTCGGCGTGGACACCACCTTTGTCCCGGGGACCGACGCCGCGGACTACGCCGCCGCCGTCCGGCCTAACACGAAGGCCGTCTACACCGAGATTGTCGCCAATCCCTCCGGTGAGGTGGCCGACCTTGCGGGGCTGGCCAAGGTGGCGCACGACGCCGGCATTCCGCTGATCGTCGATGCCACGCTGAGCACTCCGTACCTGATCCGGCCCTTCGAGCACGGCGCGGACATCGTGATCCATTCGGCCACCAAGTTCCTCGGCGGCCACGGCACCACCCTTGGCGGCGTCGTCATCGAAAGCGGGCGGTTCAACTGGGGCAACGGCAACTTCCCGCAGATGACCGAACCGGTGGAGTCCTACGGCAATGTGTCCTGGTGGGGGAACTTCGGCGAGTACGGGTTCCTGACCAAACTGCGCTCCGAGCAGTTGCGCGACATCGGGCCCGCACTCTCCCCGCAGTCGGCATTCCAGTTGCTGCAGGGGGTGGAGACTTTGCCGCAGCGCATGGACGAGCATCTGGCCAACGCCCGGAAAGTGGCAGCATGGCTGGAGGCGGACGGGCGGGTGAGCTACGTCAGTTACGCCGGTCTGCCGTCGCACCCGCACTACGAAAGGGCCCGCAAATACCTGCCGCAGGGCGCCGGCTCCGTCTTCTCGTTCGGTGTTAAGGGCGGCCGGGAAGCCGGGAAGCGCTTCATTGAGGCGCTGCAGCTGGCCAGCCACCTGGCCAACGTCGGCGACTCACGCACGCTCGTCATCCATCCGGGCTCGACGACGCACCAGCAGCTTTCGGCCGAAAAGCTGGCTGCCGCCGGGGTACCAGAGGACCTGGTCCGGATCTCCGTGGGGCTCGAAGACCTGGAGGACATTCTGTGGGATCTGGACCAGGCGCTGGCCGCGTCGCGCACCGCTCCGCCGGACGAGGTGGCCGGGCCTGTCCAGACCGCAACGATCGGAGCACACCCATGAGCCGTCCCCCGTCGGTCCCGGCCACCGACCGCCCGAGCACCGAAGAAAACGCCTGGACCTGGGCAGGACCGTCGGCGCCGGAGCGGTTGACTATTCTGCGCAACACCACCTCCATTGCCATTGTCGGGGCCTCGGACAAGCCCTCCCGGGCCTCCTATTTCGTGGCCAGCTACCTGCAGTCCTCCAGCCGGTACAAGGTCTACTTCGTCAACCCGGTGGTCAAGGAGATCCTCGGCCAGCCGGCCTATGCTTCGCTGGCCGACCTCCCCGAGAGCCCGGATCTGGTGGATGTCTTCCGCCGGCACGACGATCTGCCCGCCGTGCTGGAGGAAGTTGCCGCAGTAGGGGCCCGGACGCTGTGGCTGCAACTGGGGTCCTGGCACGAGGAAGTGGCCCGAAATGCCGCGGCGGCCGGGCTGCAGGTAGTGATGGACCGCTGCATCAAGATCGAGCACGCCCGTTTCCATGGCGGACTCGGGCTGGCCGGCTTCGACACCGGAGTCATCTCCGCGAAACGGCAGCTCACCGCCTGACCAGCTCACCGCCTGACCAACTCACCGCCTGACCAACTCACCGCCTAACACTGTGCAGGTCACGCGCCGCTGATCAGCTGCTGTTGCTGAGTTCCTCCGCATACAGCGACCAGAACTCATTGGGCCGGGCCGCCGCGGGATCAACTTTTTTCAGCCGGGTCTCAAAATCGACCGCCACCCGGGCGAAATCGGCGTCGTCGTCTTCCGGGCCAACCGAATCCCTGTCAATGGCGCCCCACAGGGTGGCAATTTCCACCAACTGGGCCAGCGAGGAAGCCATCAGACTTTCATCGTCCTCACAGACGCAGTAGACCGCCCCGGTGCTGCGGTCCACGGCCACAAACTGGAAATCCCCGTCATTGAAGACGACGGCGCGGCCGGATTCGTCATTGTTGAAGGGAGGTTCGAGCCACTCGCCGTCGAGCGGAATGTCCTCCAGGCCAATGGGTACCAGCGGCGCCAGACCCTCCGCAATCTGATTATCGTCCATCGAATCCTCCCATCTTCCTGAGACTAGCCACCGGCCACGGGCCCGTCAATGGTCCACGCCTCCGGGAGCCGTAATGTTGGGAACAACCTCGTAGCTGCTCGTCAACCGGCGGTTCGCCAGCACCGGCAGGAACTCCCGGACCTCGTCGATGCGCTTCCGGGTGACCGCTGCGGTGGCGATCCCTTCCTCCTCGTCCTTGAGGAAATCCTGCGGGACGCCCATCGGATCCACTATGACCGAATGGCCGATGCAGTGCCCGCTGGAGGTTCCGGCGGCGGCCACCCAGCAGGTATTCTCGATAGCGCGGGCCCTGAGCAGAGTCTGCCAATGATCGATCTTGTGTTCGCCCTTGAACCAGGCGGCCGCCACACAGATCAGATCGGCCCCCTGCACCGCTAGGGCGCGCGCCATTTCCGGAAAACGCAGGTCGTAACAGGTCATGATCCCTATCCGCAGGCCGCCGATCGGCACGACCTTCAGGCCGCCGTCGCCCGGTTTGATCCGCTGCGATTCCTGATAGGAGAAGGCATCGTAGAGGTGCAGCTTCCGGTAGGTCTCAAGGATTCTGCCGTCGTCGTCGATGGCGATCAGGGTGTTGAACGGGCGCTGCTCACCGCTGGACTCATAACCGCCTGCAATGACGGCGATGCCCACCTGGCTGGCGATCAGCGACAGACCCTGCACAAACGACGTCCACTGGGCGTCCACGGCGGCGGCGAAGTCCACCTCCACCCGGCCTACCGAAAACATGGACTCCTCCGGGAACACGATCAGCGCCGAACCCCCATCCCGGGCACTCGCCGCGAGCCGGCGCATGACAACGAGATTCCCATCGACGTCCCCGCCCGGATTGAACTGCCCTACGCTGACCTTCATCGTCACTCCTGCGCTGGATTCTGTCTTCCCAGCCTAGCCGCTGCCGGGCCGCCCGTTAAGAGCGCACGCGTGGGGGCCCGTGCCGTTTCGGCTGGCGGTCAGCTGCCGATGAGGTCGTGGATCACGATCGTCTGATCCCGGTCGGGGCCCACCCCGATCGCGGAGATCCGGGTGCCGGACATGGACTCCAGCGCCCGCACGTAGCGCTGCGCGTTCTCCGGGAGATCCGCCATGGTCCGGGCGCCGGTGATGTCCTCGGTCCAGCCGTCGAAGTACGCAAAGATGGGCTTGGCGTGATGGAAATCGGTCTGCGTCATGGGCACCTCGTCAAAGCGTTCGCCGTCGATGTCGTAGGCCACGCAGACCGGAATCTGCGCTATCCCGGTCAGTACATCGAGTTTGGTGACGAAGTAGTCGGTGAAGCCGTTCACCCGCGAGGCGTACCGGGCCAGCACAGCGTCGTACCAGCCGCAGCGGCGCGGACGTCCGGTGTTGACACCAAATTCCCCGCCGGTCTTCTGCAGGTATTCACCCATTTCGTCGAACAACTCCGTGGGGAACGGACCCGCACCGACGCGCGTCGTGTATGCCTTGATGATGCCCACGGCGCGGTTGATCCGCGTCGGCCCGATGCCGGACCCCACCGAGGCGCCGCCGGCTGTCGGGTTGGAGGAGGTCACGAACGGGTATGTGCCGTGGTCCACGTCAAGGAACGTGGCCTGGCCACCTTCCATCAGGACCACCTTGCCGTCGTCGAGCGCCTTGTTGAGCACGTATTCGGAGTCAATGACCAGCGGCAGCAAGCGCTCGGCGAAGCCGAGGAAATACGCCACGGTCTCATCGATGCTGATCGCGCGCCGGTTATAGACCTTGACCAGCAGTTCGTTCTTCTGCTGCAGCGATCCTTCGACCTTCTGCCGCAGGATCGACTCGTCGAACACATCCTGGACGCGGATTCCGAGCCGGGCCACCTTGTCCATGTAGGCGGGTCCGATGCCGCGGCCGGTGGTGCCGATGGCGCGCTTACCCAGGAAACGCTCGGTGACCTTATCCAGCACCTGATGATACGGGGCCACCAGGTGAGCATTGGCGGAGACGCGGAGCTGGGAGGTATCGGCGCCGCGGGCCTGCAGCCCCTCGATTTCGGCAAAGAGCGCCTCAAGGTTCACCACGCAGCCGTTGCCGATGATCGGCACGGCGTTAGGGCTCAGAATGCCGGCTGGAAGGAGCTTGAGTTCGTACTTCTCACCGCCGACGACGACGGTATGGCCGGCGTTGTTGCCGCCGTTCGGCTTGACCACGTAGTCAACGCGGCCGCCAAGCAGATCGGTTGCCTTGCCTTTGCCTTCGTCGCCCCACTGGGCTCCAACGATTACGATTGCGGGCATGGGATACTCCCCCATCAGTTGGACGTCCGGCCGCGGGCCCTGCTGGGCAACCGGCCGTGCGCCACGCATCAGAATGCCCCACACACGCACCCATACCAACGGCCGGCGGAATCCACCGGCCGTTTCGGGTCACAGAGTTCGGGGCTCTTACCCGCCAAGTTTAGCCGACTTCCACTCCCGGCGCGGCCGAGACGGCACGGCCGAGACGGCGTGGCCGAGACGGCACGGCCGAGACGGCGGCTTATACGACTGTGCAGCAGATGTCCTTTTCAGCGGTGTGGTGACGCTGTCGCGCCGTGGGGGTTGAAAATATGGCCGTGGCTGGCTTCCGCCCTGTCGTTGGGGTGATGGTGGGCGAATAATTGTTTTTGTCTGTTGCGGTTGACGCCGGTTCTTCTTGGTGCCGAGTTGGAGCCTGTTTTTCAGCGTGGCGTGGAGGGCTTCCACGGGAACCGTGGATTGTTGCTTCGAGCACGAGTGCTAGATTCCTGATTTTCTCCCTGTCCTCCCCGTGGCAGACACTCATATGTACCCCAGAGTTGAAGAAGGGTTACGGGAATGGATATTGTGCATGAGCGCTCCGTTGGGATGGATATTTCCAAACGTGACGCGAAGGTTTGTCTCAGGGTTCCAGGTAAAGTCAGGGGCCAGTTCACCTCGACAGTGACGACGTGGGGTGCCACCACGAATCAGATTCTGGCCTTGCGCACGTTTCTGGAGGAACAGAACGTCACGGTTGTGGTGATGGAATCAACCAGCGATTACTGGAAGCCGTTCTATTATCTCCTTGAGGGGAGTCTGCCGTTGATGCTGGTCAACGCCAAACACGCGAAGAATTTACCCGGCCGCAAGACCGACGTTTCCGACGCCGCCTGGCTGGCTCAGCTCGGAGCGCACGGCTTGCTGCGCGCCTCGTTCGTTCCCCCCGAGCCCATCCGGGAGTTGCGGGACCTAACCCGTGCTCGGGCTGTCACCGTTCAGGACAGGACGCGGGAACTGCACCGGCTGGAGAAGTTCCTCGAGAGCACGGGCATTAAACTCTCCGGCGTTGTCAGTGAGTTGACCGGTGTCTCATCCAAGGCGATGTTGGAGGCGCTAATTATGGGAGAGCGGGACCCGCAGGTACTGGCACAGTTCGCCCGCGCGAGTATGAGGTCAAAGATTCCCGAGCTCACCGAGGCGCTCACCGGGATGTTCGGCGACCATCACGCGTTCATGGTTCGTATTCATCTGGACCGCATCGATCAGCTTGACCAGACCATCAAGGACTTCACCAAGCGCGTCGAGACGATGATCGAGCCCTTTCGCGCAGCGCGGGAAGCGCTGATAACCATCCCGGGAGTCTCGAGCTTGGTCGCCGACGTGATCATCGCCGAGACCGGCGCCGACATGAGTGTCTTCCCCACCTCAGCGCATCTGGCGTCCTGGGCTGGTGTCTGTCCAGGCTCCAATGAGTCCGCGGGCCGGATCAAGTCGACCAAGATCATGCCCGGCAACAAGTACCTGAAAGCTGCTCTGGGTATCGCCGCGATGTCTGCTTCCCGAAGCAAAAATACCTACCTCAGCGTCAAGTACAGGCGAATTGCCGGCCGGCGCGGCCGGGTCAAAGCGATCGTCGCAATCGAGCACGTCATCCTCACCGCTACCTGGCATATGCTCGCCAATGGCGAGATTTACCAGGATCCCGGAGCCGACTACTACCTCAAACGCGATCCCGAACAAGCCAAGAGCAGAGCTATCCGCCAGCTCAAAACTCTCGGTTACGAGGTCAGCATCACACCAGCAGCTGCCTAACTCACCTCTATTTTCGTACTAGAACTGAGTAGGACACCTGCTGCACGGTCGATGCTGCCCGCGCTATGCCGAGCGGCCCTCGATGGCGGCCGCGGCCAGCGGATCGGATTCGTTGAGGAACGTAGAGATCCGAGCCGCTTCCTCGGTCTCGCTGATCGCCCCCGCCGCGCGGCCGAGCGCATAGAGCGCCCGCAGGAAGCCGCGATTCCCCTCGTGCTCGAAGGGGACGGGACCGGTTCCTCGCCAGCCGCTGCGGCGCAGCGCATCCAGCCCGCGATGGTACCCGGTCCGTGCGTAGGCGTAGGACTCGATGATCCGGCCCTCTGCGTAGGCCTCGTCCGCCAGCATTGCCCACAGCAGTGACGATGTCGGGTGCGTGGCTGCCAGATCCACGGCCTCGTCTCCTGCCGCCAACCGGACTTCAATGTCGGGTTCGCCCGGCAATAGCGTCGGCTCCGGGCCCAGCAGGTTCCGGCGGAATTCGTCGGACATTAGGACGTCTTACCGGCGGAGCCGAGTTCCTGGGCAGCGAGGACAACGCGGGCCGCCAGGCCCTTTTCGGCAGCCGCTCCCCAGACCCGGGGATCGTATGTCTTCTTGTTGCCCACTTCGCCGTCCACCTTGAGCACGCCGTCGTAGTTCTTGAACATGTGGTCGGCCACGGGGCGCGTGTAGGCGTACTGGGTGTCGGTGTCGATGTTCATTTTAATGACGCCGTAGGAAACGGCGTCCTTAATCTCCTGCTGGCTGGAGCCGGAACCGCCGTGGAAGACCAGGTCAAACGGGTTGCCCTTGCCCAGCTTGGCGCCGACCTGCTCCTGGATATCCTTGAGGATTTCCGGGCGCAGCTTGACGCCGCCGGGCTTGTACACGCCGTGCACGTTTCCGAAGGTCAGGGCGGTGATGTAGCGGCCATGCTCCCCGGCGCCGAGGGCCTCGACGGTGGCCAGGCCGTCGGACACGGTGGAGTAGAGCTTGTCATTGATGGCGTTCTCCACGCCGTCTTCCTCCCCGCCCACGGCGCCGATCTCCACCTCGAGGATCATGTGCGCGGCGGAGGTGCGGGCCAGCAGCTCACGGCCGATGCGCAGGTTCTCCTCCAGCGTCTCGGCGGAACCGTCCCACATGTGGGAGTTGAAGATCGGGTCCTTGCCTGCCTTCACCGCGGCCTCCGAAGCAGCCAGCAGGGGCAGCACAAATCCGTCCAGTTTGTCCTGGGGGCAGTGGTCGGTGTGCAGCGCCACGTTGACGGGGTAATTTTTTGCCACCTCGCGGGCGAAGGCGGCGAAACCGAGGGATCCGGCCACCATGTCCTTCACGGAGGCGCCGGACCAGTATGCCGCCCCTCCGGTGGAGACCTGGATGATGCCGTCGCTGCCGGCATCGGCGAAACCCTGCAGGGCAGCGTTCAAAGTCTGCGACGACGTGACATTGACCGCGGGGTAGGCGAAACCGCCGGCCTTGGCGCGGTCAATCATTTCGACGTATTTGTCCGGGGTTGCAATGGGCATGCTGACTCCTTCTGAAGGACCGTGAATGGGCGTGCACCGCCGTGCCGCTCTGGCGTTGGCTACGTCTATCCTAGCCAGATCCCGGCTGCCCGTGCAGAAGGTGGCCAACAGGACGACGGCGGCGGACACCCCGCGCGGCAGGGCACCATGCCTGCCGCGCAGCACCTGCGTGCCACCGCCGATTGACGACCCTATCTGTTAACCGCCCTGGCGGGCGAGCAGCGTGGCCAGGTTCAGCGACACGCTCCCCACCCCCGTTACATCGTCATATCCCGCCGTCGTAGTTAGTGAAGTGTCTGTGTCTGTGCTGATGAGATAGCTGAGCCCGGTGGACGGACGGGTGAATGCGATTGCCTGGCGCGGGGTCTGCGGCTGGACGTCGTGGAAGAGGAATGACGCGTAGCGGGCCAGCAGGTAAACCGTCGGATTGGCGAAGCCCACCGTGCTGTGCGTGAGCTGCTGGGCTATGGCCATCTGCGCGGCCGTCACCGGTGAGGCCAACGATGTGCCCCCTACCGTGACGTTCTCGTACGGCCCGGTAGCCAAAGTCGTGTCATCAATGATCGGCCGGAGCCCCGTCTGGTATCCCGTATAGGGGTCCGCGACTGCGGCAACGTCGGGAGAGACACGATGGCCATTGGCCAGCGCATCCGGAACGGCGCCACGCTGGTAGGCGGGTTGATCAAACACCGCGCTCCCTCCGCCGCCGGCACCGAACCGGAAAGTTCCCGGCAACGGTCCCGCGTAGCTGAGGTTGCCCGCGCTGTCCTTAACGATGCCCTGCAGGGAAGATCCCCAGCCTGCTTCGAAGAGGTAGTTCCCATTCTGCCCGACTGCCAGACTGGTGCCGCCGACGGCGGTGACCCAGGGCGAGCTGGCGGGGAAGTCCGGCGATGTGTAGCCCAGCTTGGCGCGCTCATCGCCATTGTCGCCGGAGGAGAAGTACAGTCCGATGCCCTCCGCAGCGGCCTGGATGTGCTCGTTCACCTCCCCGGCCAGCACGTCGGCGGATACGTCCTCGCCCACATTGCCGTAGCTGTTGCTGACGATGTTTGCGAGACCGCCGTCAAGAATCGTGGCCATGGCCACGTCCAGCCCGGCGTTGCAGTTCGTGCCGCCCACATAAAGGACTTTCGCGCCGGGCGCGAGCCCGTGGACGGCTTCGACGTCCAGGGTCTGTTCCGTCTGCCAGCCGCTCGGTTCCTGGCAGATCGCCTGGTCCGTGAACTCGGAGGGCGCGGGAACGATCTGCTCGTAGGTGCTACCGTCCAGCACCGGCAGCCCGGCTGCCGATGAGAAGGTATTGACGTCCTCCACAATGGTCGGTGACGCGTAGGCGTCGATGATGGCGACGGTTTGTCCACGGCCGTCGATTCCGGCCTTTGCGTAGTCCGCGACGCCGTAGGCGCTTTGGAGCTGGGCTGGCTTGTAGCCGCAAATGTATGTCCCGTATCTCGTATTGCCGGCATAGGCCGGCGGTACGGTCACGGTGTTCTGGTCCCAGTAGTTTGAGCATGGCGTCGCCAGCACGGGTGCCGCCGCGGCGAACCGGTTCGCGGACGGTTCGTCCTGCTTCACCAGATCGGGGCGCGTCAGCAACCGGCTCTGGTCGATGCTGATCCCTTGGACTTTAGCTGCCAGCGCTGCCGGAAGCGACGGCGGCGCGGCAGGCGCCAGGAGCGAGGCACCACCGTGGCTGTACAGGTGCAGTTCGGTTCCGAATGCCGAGCCCATCCGGCCGGCGGGACCGCGGAAGACCACGAACTGCCGGCTCGCCGGAACGTCCGTGATGGTCATGCCCTTGGCCTTCAAATGCGCGACGACGGCGTCAACGTCGGCCTGAGTGGGCGAAAAACGCTGAATCCACTGCTGCGGGCTGAGCGGCTGCTTGTAGCTGCCGGAACCGGGCGTTGAAACAGCGGTTGCCGTGGCGATGGCGGCATCCACGTTACGCAGGCTCAAGAAGACTTCACCTTCCACGGATGTGTCCCCGGCGGTGCCTAGATCGTTCGCAGCGGTGGCCCAACCGGGAACGGAACCGGGAAAGGCCTGGTTCGAGGGGGTCGGGGCAGCCATGGCTGCCGTGGCAGTGAGGCCCACCACGCAGGCTATGCAGCTGCCGAGGGCGATTAACTTGGTGATCCTGTTATTTGGGTGTGTCGAGTTGGGGTGTGTCGAGTTGAGGTGTGTCGAGCTTCTCATGAGGAGCCTCCGACTAAGCGGGCACCCTTTGCGCCCACACAACCGAGAGCCTAAACCCGCCTGGTGGCTCCGTACAGACCACCGCCGCAAGATTATCCTGTTTTTTCAGCCAGCCGGCCGATTCCCGATGTGCATCCAGACGTGCATCCAGGGGATACCTCCCGAAGCCAGTGCGCCGCCGGCTACACCTGCTGGGCAAAAATGTGCCGTCGGACCCAGGCATGCATGGCGATAGCGGCGGCGGCGGAGGCATTGATGGACCGGGTTGAGCCGAACTGCGCGATGGACAGCGTTGCCTCGGCCATGGCATGGACCTCGTCGGTCAGCCCCGGGCCTTCCTGACCGAGGACCAGGACGCAGTCCCGGGGCAGGTCATAGGTTTCCAGCGGAACCGAATCGGGGAAGTTGTCGATGCCGATCACGGCCAGCCCCTCCGACCTGGCCCACAGCACGAAGCCCGCAACGGACGGATGGTGGCGCACATGCTGATAGCGGTCCGTCACCATCGCTCCGCGCCGGTTCCACCGCCGTCGGCCGATGATGTGCACTTCCTTGGCCAGAAACGCATTGGCGCACCGCACGACTGAGCCGATATTGAGATCGTGCTGCCAGTTCTCGATGGCGACATGGAAGTTATGCCGCTTGGCATCAAGATCGGCCACAATCGCCGCATGATTCCAATAGCGGTACTCGTCAACCACGTTGCGCGTGTCACCGTTGGCCAGCAGCTCGGGGTCCCAGTGGTCCCCCGCCGGCATGGCGCCCTTCCATGGACCCACACCCACTGCCTGCTGTTGCGGGTCCACGCCGGCCGTGCCGGCGTCGTCGGACTGGGGTTCGGACACGGTATGCACTCATCAAGAGTACCGGCGGCGCGGATGTGAGGAAGACCTCACCCGGCGGGAAGCCAAATCTGGAAGACTTATCCACGGGCCTTTGTGTCCCCGCGACTGGGATCAGGCCAAACTGGGATCCGGCCGATTTGGAATCAGACCATACTGGGATCAGCGAAAACAGCGATCAATCAACACGGGAGGCGCTGAAGTGGGAAACCTCGAACCGCGCAGGACAAAGGATATCGAGTGCTGGCTGACGGATATGGACGGCGTTCTGGTCCATGAAAACCAGGCCGTGCCCGGCGCCGTCGAACTGCTGCAGCGCTGGGTGGATACGTCAAAACGATTTTTGGTCCTGACCAACAACTCCATTTACACCCCGCGGGATCTTTCCGCCCGGCTCAGGGCTTCCGGGCTTGAGATACCCGAGGAAAACCTCTGGACCTCGGCGCTGGCCACCGCCCAGTTCCTCAAGGCGCAGATGCCGCATGGGAAGGCCTTCGTCATCGGCGAGGCCGGGCTGACCACAGCCTTGCACGAGGCGGGATTCATTCTCACGGACCAGAACCCGGATTACGTGGTGCTCGGCGAAACGCGCACCTACTCCTTCGAAGCGATCACCAAGGCCATCCGGCTGATCGGGGACGGCGCCAGGTTCATTGCGACCAATCCGGACGCCACCGGCCCCTCCAAGGAAGGCCCGCTTCCCGCCACTGGTGCCATCGCGGCACTGATCAGCAAAGCCACCAACAGGGAACCATACATTGTCGGCAAGCCGAATCCGATGATGTTCCGCTCGGCTATGAACCGCATTGAAGCCCACTCGGAGACGACTGCGATGATCGGTGACCGGATGGACACGGACATCATCGCGGGTATGGAGGCGGGGCTGCATACCGTCCTGGTGCTGACGGGGATCACCGGGCCGGACGATGTGAACGCCTACCCGTTCCGGCCGGACGAGATCCTGAATTCGGTGGCGGATCTGATTCCACATATTTAGCGGCTTCCGCGACGGGTTCTGCGCAAAATGACGGCGCTTCCCTCGAATGACGGGCGGTGACCCTTGTCATTTTGGGGGAATGGTGTCATTAGTGACCTGCGGAAATCGGGCGCGGCCTAGTCAGAGACCCAGATCGGTCTTACTGAAGGCAAAGAGGTACGGGACACCGGCCTCGGATTCGATGCGTTCCTTGGCGCCCGTGTCACGGTCGACGATGACGGCCACCGCCGCCACCTCCGCCCCGGCGCGCCGCAGCGCGTCCACCGCGGTCAGTGCGGAGCCTCCCGTCGTCGAGGTGTCCTCCAGCGCCACCACTCGGCGTCCACTGACCTCGGGGCCTTCGACTTGGCGGCCCATGCCGTAGGACTTCTGCGCCTTCCGGACCACGAAAGCATCTATCGGCCGGCCCACCTCCGCGGCCGCGTGCATCACGGCGGTCGCCACCGGGTCAGCCCCCATCGTCAGTCCGCCGACGGAGGCTATCCCACTGATCCCCGCATCGTCCAGCAGAGTCAGTATGACCTGCCCCACCAACCGGGACGCTTCATGGTGCAGGGTGATACGGCGCAGGTCAATGTAGTAATCCGCCTCGGCGCCGCTGGAGAGAATCACCCTACCGTTGACCACGGCCAGCTCCTTGACAAGTTCAAGCAGGCGGGAGCGGGCAGCGGCGGGATCCAGGGGCGCGGTCATGGATTCCATCTTATAAGGCGCAGTAGGCTTGCATCCATGCGCGAACTTCAGGCGAGAATTATTGACGAAATGGGCGTCAGCCCGGGAATTGACCCCGCCGCCGAGACCCGCCGGCGGGTGGACTTCCTCAAGGAATATCTGCGGGCAACGCACACCAACGGCTTTGTGCTGGGCATCAGCGGCGGGTTGGACTCCACGCTGGCCGGGCGTTTGGCCCAATTGGCAGCGGAGGAGCTGGAGGCCGCGGGGACCGAGGCCCGTTTCATTCCGGTCCGCCTTCCCTATGGCGTGCAGGCGGATGAGGCCGATGCCCAGGCCGCATTGGCTTTTATCCGGCCCGAGGCGACCTGGACCTACAACGTGGCGACAGCGGTCCATGGGTTTCAGGACGAGTACATCAACACCACCGGGGAAACTATCGGCGACTTCAACAAGGGCAACATTAAGGCCCGGGCCAGAATGGTGGCGCAGTATGCGCTGGCAGGCGCGCACAACCTGCTGGTGATCGGTACAGACCATGCGGCCGAGTCCGTTACCGGTTTTTTCACGAAGTTCGGCGACGGCGGTGCGGATGTGCTGCCCTTGTCCGGCTTGAACAAGCGGCAGAATCGGTTGCTGTTGCGCGAGTTGGGTGCTCCCGAACGGCTGTACCGGAAGGTGCCGACGGCGGATCTGCTCGATGGGGTTCCGGGGCGCACCGATGAGGACGAGCTGGGGCTCAGCTACGACCTGATCGACGACTACCTAGAGGGCAAAGACGTCGACACAGCCGCTGCGGAGGCGATCGAGAAACGCTATCTGGCCACCAGACACAAGCGGACCGTCCCGGTTTCCCTGCTGGACACGTGGTGGAAGTGATGAGTTGGGTAGGTTGGATGTTGTGAACTCTGCCAAGCCTATGAAAATTGCCACCTGGAACGTCAACTCGCTGCGCGCCCGTGCGGACCGCGTGGAGGATTGGCTGCGCCGTACGGATGTAGACGTCCTGGCAATTCAGGAAACCAAATGCAAGGACGAGAATTTTCCCTGGGACATGTTCGAAAACAGTGGCTACGAGATCGCGCACTTCGGGTTCAGCCAGTGGAACGGCGTGGCCATCGCCTCACGGGTAGGGCTTGACGACGTTGAGCGGACGTTCGCGGCGCAGCCGGCCTTCGGCAAGGAGGACAAAGACCCGATCCAGGAGGCCCGCGCCATCGCGGCGACCTGCAACGGGGTCCGGGTCTGGAGCGTGTATGTACCCAACGGCCGCAGCCTTACGGATCCGCATATGCCCTACAAACTGTCGTGGCTCAATGCCCTCAAGGACCATGCCGTCTCCTCTCTGACCGCGGACCCTGCGGCCCGGATCGCCCTGATGGGGGACTGGAACATCGCCCCGCACGATGATGATGTGTGGGACATCGACTATTTTCAGCGCGAAGGCCTTACCCATGTCAGTCCTCCGGAACGCGCCGCTTTCCATGCCTTCGAAATGGCTGGCTTTGCCGACGTCGTGCGTCCTTTCAATCCCGGCCCCGGGGTCTACACCTACTGGGACTACACCCAGCTGCGCTTCCCCAAGAAGCAGGGTATGCGGATTGACTTTGTGCTCGCCTCCCCCGCGTTGGCCGCCCGGGTCACCGGCGCGGCGATTGACAGGGAGGAACGCAAGGGCAAGGGTGCCTCGGACCATGCCCCGGTCATTGTCGAGCTGGGATAACCCATGCGCAGCGGGCTTTACCTAGGCGGAACGTCCCTCCCCTTCGTGTCCAGCCTGCGGATATTTTCCCCGATGAAGTCGTTCACCACCTTGGAGCAGCGCTACATCGAGGAACATCTGCTGCCGGACCAGAGCCGGTCGTCCGTGGATGTACAGGAACTCGCGGATTCTCTGGGCCGCGTCACTCGGGGGAACGGTGATCCGCTGCCCACCGCAGCCGCGGACAGGATCCGCACCCTGCAGCTGGTGGAGGACGGACCGCTGCTCTACTCCCCCGGCCAGATGGTGATCCGCTCCTCCGAGGCGGTCTCCGAGTTTCACCGCGGGCACACAGCTCAGCTGGCCAACCTGCTGGTACCGGAGCGGTTCTGGGAGCCGCACCAGCGCCGCACCGAAGAATCCCCGGGGCACCAAGGCCCGCATTTCACCAGGATTTCCACCTGGGGCATTCCGTTCAGCTGGTTCGTTCTGGTGACCGAGGCCGACCGCACCGAGGTCGTTGAATCCGGCGGACACATTCTGACCGTGAGGATCCAGGTCCCCCTGAGCATCGGGATCAAGCGCGCCGAGGCCTGCATCGCCATGCTGGAGGAAACCGCGGCGGAGCTGGATCTGTACGATGAGCTGGACTCGGTTAATCATTGGCTCAACGATTTCCATGCGGAATCGGTGCTGGAGCTGGACTACGGCCCTGTGGCGGACCGGGTCTATCCGGATGATTCACCGATGGACGTCCGGCTTGGGCTGGAATGCCTGGCCGAGGGCGACCTGACCGGCGCGGCCGCGGCCTACCGCAGACTGGCGACGCGTTGGATTCCGATCCGTCAGCGCGCCCGCGCCTCCTGACGACGGCTGATCCGGCACCGACCCCAGGTACCCGGCACGGCCCGGGCCGGCTTGGGCGGCTCCGCACGGCCCGGGCCACGCCGTCCCGGGAGCGCTCAGCGCCGTGGTGCCGCCGTCGTACTTCTAACGATCAGCCGGTGCGGGACCACGCGGTCGCGGATGGCCCCTGGCATTCCCGCCAGCTCGGCCATGAGCATCTGCGCCGCCATTGCTCCGTGTTCCGTCGGGTCCTGCCGGATGGTGGTCAGCCCGGCGGCCTCAGAAAATTCGTGGTCATCGATGCCGACGATGGACAAGTCCTCGGGGACCCGCAGCCCGCGCCGGTGAGCCTCAAACATCAGCCCCAGCGCCATTTCATCCGAGGCGCAGAAGACGGCCGTGGGCATCGGTGAGGGGCCGTCAAAAAGCCTGGCCGCCGCACGCACACCATTGAGAACCGTGTAGTCCCCCTCCACATCCCACTCCGGCCGCGGCTGCACGCCGGACTTGCGGAGCGCGGCTTCGAATCCATCTGTCCTCAGCCTGGGGACGGTGAAGTTCATTTCGTCCTCGGACCCTCCGTGCAGGTGGCCGATGTCCCGATGACCCAGATCGAGGAGATGCTGCGTCGCTGCTTCCGCTGCCATCCCGTCGTCGATCCGCACGCTGCTGCAGCCTGCGACGGGGCCGCCGACGGCCACGAGCGGAATCTCGGTGCGGTGCAGGTGTGCCAGCTCGTCCGCGGAGAGCGACAGGCACAGCACCACCAGTGCATCAATCTGTTTGCGGACCAGGTTGTGGTTGAACAGCCCTTCCCGGTTCCTGGCATAGCCACCGAGACTGAACAGCAGGAGATTGTATGAATGTTCCCTGAGTTCCCGTTCCACGCCCTCGATGGAGCGTCCGAAATACCAGCGGTCTGCAAACGGGGCCAGCACACCGATGGTTCGGGTCCGCCCCGTGGCAAGGGTGCTGGCCGACGGGGAGGCAACATAGCCCAGGTCTTCGGCGACGGCCAAAATCCTGGCCCGGGTGGCGGGGCTGACTCTGGGCAGGCCCCGGATGGCGCGGGAGACCGTGGCCGTCGATACCTGCGCGGCCGCGGCAACGTCATCAATGCTTGCAGGCATGCTGTCCTCCCCTCGCAGCTCGCAGCCCCCGCAGCTCGCAGCCCCGAATTCCGGTTCAATATCGTTGGTTCAGGCGGACCGGGGGTCGGGTCACCGGCAACCCCGGCCCGCCACCCTAGATATGGCGTCTTGCGCGCCGATCAGGCAGCCGGCGCCGGAGCCTGAGCAACCCCCAAAACGCCAGTACAACCGCCAGCAGACCCGTGGCCCAGCCTAGGGCCGGCTGGCCCGTGAATTCCATCCACACCGTGATGGCCAGCAGCACAAGTCCCCAGAATCCGAGGAAACCGAGGATCATGTCAAAGTCCTCGGCCGAGCGCTCCCTTTTGGCCTCCGGCGAGGGACGGAACGCCACTATTTCACCGCCCCCGCCGTCAAACCGGCCACGATCTTACGCTGGAAGATCAGCACCATAATGACCAGTGGGATAACCACGATGGTTCCCGCCGCCATAATTGCCGTGTAGGGCTCCTGGTGCGGCTGGCTGCCGGCAAAGGACGCAATGGCAACGGTGACTGTCTGGGTCTGGTCGTTGGACATCTGACTGGCGATCAGGAATTCGTTCCACGATGAAATGAATGCCAGGATTGCCGTGGTGAAGACGGCCGGTGCTGCCAGCGGCATGATGACCTTGCGGAAGGCCTGACCCTGCGTGCAGCCGTCGATCCGGGCCGATTCCTCCAGCTCCCAAGGCATCTCCCGGAAGAAGGACGTCAATGTGTAGACCGTCAGGGGCAGGACGAAGGAGATGTTCGGAATGATCAACGCCTGGTAGCTGCCGATCCAGCCGATGTTGGTGAACAGCTGGAACAACGGAGTCACGATCGCGACACCGGGGAACATCGACGCCCCGAGGATGAAGCCGAGTACCAGAAACTTGAACCGGAAGTTCAGCCGAGCCAAGGCGTAGGCCGCGAAGACCCCGAAGAGCAGGCCAATCACGGTCACGACGAGACCGATGAACAGGCTGTTGAGGAGTGCCTGGCCGAAATGATTTCCAAGGCTCGTGGAGAACGCCGTGACGAAGTTGTCCCAGGTGAAATGGGTGATCCATGGCGTCGTATCGAACGTGTAGCCGACATCCCGAAAGGCTGTCACCACCATCCAATAGAAGGGCAGCAGGCACCAGATGAAGATCAGCACGGCGCTGATGTAGGTCCGACTGCTTGCCCAGCGTGCGCGGTTACGGGCGGCGGTTTTGGGTGCCGTCGTGAGAACCGCGGGTTTCACGGTTGCGCTGCTCATTTCGTCTTCCCCTTTTCGGACGGCGTGGAGGAGGCGACGGCGTTGGCACCGAGGAACCGCACGAAGATGAATGCCACTATGAAGATGATGATGAAGGTGATCGTGGAGAGGGCGGCCGCGCTATTGAAGCCTTGCCTGATCTGGTTCACCACGAGAACGGAGAGCGTGGTAGTGCCATTGGCCCCACCGGTCATGATGGCCGGAAGGTCGTACATGCGCAGGGCATCCAGTGCACGGAACAACACGGCGACCATCAGGGCGGGCTTGACCAGCGGCAGAGTGATTTGAGTGAAACGCTGCCAGGCACTGGCGCCGTCGACCTTGGCTGCCTCATAGACCTCCACCGGGATGATCTGCAGGCCGGCCAGGATCAGCAGGGCCATGAACGGCGTCGTCTTCCAGACATCGGCAATGATGATGGCAAACCGTGCCGGGCCGTTGCTTCCGGTCCACAGGATGGACGTTCCGAAAATTTTGTTGGCAATACCTTCGAAGGCGAAGATAAAGACCCAGAGTTTGGCCGTGACCGCGGTGGGTATGGCCCATGGAACCAGGACGGCGGCACGCAGCGCACTGCGGCCCCGGAAGGCGCGGGCCATGATGACCGCCATCCAGAAGCCCAGGACCGTTTCCAGCACCACGGTGACCACCGCGAAGAAGAAGGTGGTTCCGGTGGCGCTCCAGAACTGGGATCCAAGGGTTCCGGGCGCACACGCCACCGTGCCGCCGCCGGAGGTGTTGCACTGCTGCGCCAGCCAGTGAACGTAATTTGCCACGCCGGCAAAGCCGCCGGCCACGTAAAAGCCGGTGGCCGGATCCAGCCCGGAGTCGTGCTGAAATGACATGATGATGGCATTGATTACCGGATAAACGATCACGACGGCCAGCACCACCATGGCAGGCACAATGAGGGTTGCGGCCCAGCGGCCCTGGGTGGTCGCCTTTCGGTCTGCGCTCTCCCCCCTCGGCAGTGGACGTCGCTGTTTGGGGCTCGCTGCCGTTTCAACCGGAAGCTCGGTTGCATCGGTAGACATGTCCCCTCCTTTCAGCCCGGGCGCAATGCCACGGCTCGTTAATTAGGGTCCGGTCGGTACGGCACCGTTTCTGGTGCCGTACCAGCCGGCGTTGTCCGCTATTGGGCAGCGGACGAAATGGCGCCGCCCATATCCGTCAGGGCCTGGTCCACAGACTTGTCCCCCTTGATAGCGGCATAGGCGTTGTCCTGGATAGCCTTAGTGACAGCCGGGTAGAACGGGGTCACTGGGCGCGGAACCGCATTCTCGATCGACGTCTTCAAAACCGGCAGATACGGCAGCTTGGCAATCAGTGCCGGGTCATCATACAGCGAGGTCAGCACCGGCGCAAGCGTTGCCTGGGTGGCGAAAAAGGTCTGCTGCTCCGCTGACGTCACGTACTTGACGAAGTCCAGGGCGGTAGCCTTGTGCTTGGAGTACACGCTGACGGCCATGTTGTGTCCACCCAGCGAAGATGCGCCAGGGCCGTCTTTGCCTGGAAGCGGCGCGATGGCGAAGGTGTCCTTGACGGCGGATGCGCCATCTGTCTTGAGCAGGCTGTAGATGTACGGCCAGTTTCGCAGGAACAGCAGCTGTCCGGATTCGAAGGCAGTCCTGCTGTCTTCTTCCTTGAACGTGATGGCTTCTTTGGGGATGTTCCCGTCTTTGTAGGCGGTCACCAGGTTCTGCAGGCCTGCCTTTGCCTCCGGGGTGCCCAGGCTGGGCTTACCGTCCTTGCCGAGAATGGTGCCGCCGGCGGAATTGATCGCCTCGGCCGCATTGACGGTCAACCCTTCATACTTGGCAAACTGCCCGGCGTAGCAGCCGATGTTGTTCGCCTTGGCGACGGAACACATGCTCATCATCTCGTCCCAGGTCTTGGGCGGATTGGGAACAAGGTCCTTGCGGTAGTACAGCATGCCGCCATCGCTGGCCTGAGGGGCCGCATACAATGTGTCCTGGTAGGTGGCGCTCTTGACCGTGGCCGGCAACATCTTCGAGGTGTCGATGGCCATCTGGTCCTTCAGGGGCTGCAGCCAGCCCTTGGCGGCGAACTCCGCCGTCCAGATGACATCGACGCTGGCCACGTCATAGTTAACGTTCTTGGCCTGGAAATTCTGAACCAGATCATCGTGCTGTTGATCAGCACTCGTGGTCTGCTCCTTGAACGTGACCTGCTCGTTTGCATGTGCCGCATTCCACTTATCAATCAGGGGGCGCCAGACATTGTTGTTGTCTTTGCCCTGGACGTAGGTGATGGGGCCCCGGTCCGTCAGGTTGTTCGCCGCATCACCGCCTCCGGGTGCCGTCGATGTACCTCCGCCACCGCCGCAGGCCGCCAGCGCCAACGCCAGCACGCTCAATGCCGCCAGGGGTGCAAGTCTTTTTGAATTTCTCATCCTGCGCTCTCCTCTTCAACAAAATACGAGTTGATATGCACGACACCGGAGTAAAGCCCGGAGCGTGTGATTGAGTGATGCAAGTCACTCTAGTAAGCTGTCTGAGGATTGTGCAAGCGCTTACATCAAATCGTGACTTTTGCCTTGGGAGGGCCAAAAATGAAATCAGCGGCGCGAGGACCCGTCGAATCCGCCGGGGACACCTCGCTGCCATGGTGGACAAGCGCGGTCATATACCAAATTTATCCGCGGTCCTTCGCGGACGGCAACGGCGACGGCATGGGGGATCTCCCCGGGATCAGCTCCCGGTTGCCGTACCTCTCGGCCCTGGGCATCGACGCGATTTGGCTCTCCCCGTTCTACCTTTCCCCGCAGGCCGATGCCGGATATGACGTAGCGGACTACCGCACCGTGGATCCGCGCTTTGGCCAGCTCACGGATTTTGACGCCATGTTGGCCCAGGCGCACGGGCTCGGCATCAGGGTGATCGTGGATCTGGTGCCGAACCACACCTCCGATGAGCATGTGTGGTTCCAGCAGGCGTTAACCTCACCGGAGGGCTCCGCCGCGCGCGACCGGTACCTGTTCCGTCCTGGCAAGGGCGCTCACGGCAAAAGGCCGCCCAACAACTGGCAGTCGATCTTCGGCGGCAACGCCTGGACCCAGGTGGCGGAAAACGGTGCCCCTGGCCAGTGGTATCTGCACCTGTTTGATACGAAACAGCCGGACCTGAACTGGGACAACCCCGAGGTACGTGAGGAAATGCGGTCCGTGCTGCGCTTTTGGCTCGACCGCGGCGTCGACGGATTCCGCGTCGACGTGGCGCACGGGCTGGTCAAGGAGAAGGGGCTGCCGGACTGGTCCGGGCAGGCCGCCATGGTGGAAGGCAGCGAGGCGTCGCCCCAAGCCCCGCACACCGCCAGCCCGGAGGCACTGAACACGGTCATCGAGCCCCCGGCCGGCGTGCCGGCCCATCAGCCCAAACCGGCGATGGATCCGCCGTCGCCATTTCTTGATCAGGACGGTGTGCACGAAATTTACCGGGACTGGAACCTGGTATTAAAGGAGTACGACGGCGACCGCATGATGGTTGCCGAAGCCTGGGTTGAGCCGCCCGCACGGCTGGCCAGGTATGTCCGTGCGGACGAGATGCAGCAGGCCTTCAATTTCGACTTCCTGCTGGCTGGCTGGGATGCCCGGCGGATGGCCAAGGCCATCGACGAGTCGCTCGACGCCGCCGCCGGCGTCGGCGCACCGGCCACGTGGGTGCTCTCCAACCACGACACCGTCCGCCATCCGTCCCGGTTCGGGCTCGGCGATCCCACCACCTTCCCCAAGGGGATCGGCGCCGACGACGAACAGCCGGACGAGGAACTCGGCCTGCAGCGGGGCCGCGCGGCGACCCTGATCATGCTGGGCCTCCCGGGGTCGGCGTATCTTTATCAGGGTGAAGAACTGGGGCTGCCCGAGCACACAACGCTGGAAGCACAGCACCGCCAAGACCCGACGTTTTTCCGTACCGGCGGGGTGGAACGGGGGCGTGACGGCTGCCGGGCCCCGCTTCCCTGGCAGTCGGCAGCCCCGGGCTTCGGTTTCGGAACCGGCGCAGGTGTGGACGGCGGCCACCCCGTCCCGGTGCAGAAACCCTGGCTTCCGCAACCGGCTTCCTTCGCGGACTACGCGGTGGACCGGGAGGAGAGCGATCCGGATTCCACCCTCACGTTCTACCGGACCGCCTTGGCCCTGCGCGCCCGACTGAACACCGGTCATGGCCTGCTGATCTGGAGCCCGCTGAACAAGCCAGGCGACGGAATCCTTGCCTACCGTAACGGGGCTCTGCTGGTGCTGGCCAACTTCGGCGGCGCGCCGATCGCGCTGCCCGACGGTTACGCCGTCGAACTTGCCAGCACTCCGACAGCCGCTGACCGCGGATCACTTGCCGCCAACAGCTCAGCATGGCTGGTGCAACAGACCTGAGCAGCACGCAAGGACGCAGCCCCCGGGGCGGGCCACGTTCCTTTGCTGCGGTATCGCCTTGGCCTGCCAGCGCAGTGGTTCGGGGACCCGGTGCGGTGTTGCTACTTCTTGCCCTTCAGGAACCCCGCGATTCTGGACCGGAGATCCTTGAGATTTCCGGCGGCCTCGCCGGCAAAAATCTTTGCGTTTCCGGCCACGTCGCCAGAGAAGAACTCCCTGGTCTTCTCCGTGACATCCCCGGCCAAATCCTTGATGTTTCCGGCGGCCTCGCCGATAAATTCCTTGGCGTGCGCGGCCGCATCAGCGGCGTCGTCCTTGGCCGGTTCCACCGGACTTTCTTCCTTGTTGTCGCTCATCTGGCGCTCCCTGCTATTGACCTTCTTGTTCCGTGCCCGGCGGCGCCGGACGCGGTCTTGTCCATCAGACTAACCGACGCGCTCGGCCTTGGTGAATCTGGTCCGGGCGCCCGATCCGATGCTGAGCAGCACCGGCGTCCGTAGGCCCGTCACCACATCCAGTGCCTGCACCAGCGCCGAGACTTCGGCGGCCAACTTGTGCGGGGAAACGCCCTGCCGCGGGAGGACGCGAACCCGCAGCGCGGGCTGTCCCCGCAGCGCATATGTGGCCACGGTCGCTGCGAGCAGATCGGTCCGTTCGGACAGTGCGGACTTGAGCGCCTGTTCGGCGACGGCGCCGCTGATCACCACTCGGCCGGCAGCGCCGTCGTCGTCCTCGTCGCCGTATTCGTCAGCCAGAATATCGGTTCGACCCTTGCCTTGATTAGCGACCCAGGCCACCATGGCGATGATCAGCAGGACCAAGGCCAGTGAAACCACTATCCAGATCCAACTGTTGCTGCGCCCCGGAAGGATGGTTCGGGCGGCCAGCCCAGCGAATTCAGCCGTGGCCGGTTTGGCCCTGTCCTGCCACCAGCGGCCGACGGCGGGCACGGTGGCCAGTGCGATCAGCAGCGCCCCCGAGCCCAAGAAAAGCAGTCCGAGGAGCGCCAGCAGCACCCGGTTGAGCGCGCGTGGAGTCCCGTTCATACTCCGATCACCCCCGTCGCCGCCAGGTTGATCCGTACTTCCGGCTGCGGTTCGAGGGCCATGGATTCCACTTCCTGCTGCACCGCGGTCAGCACCGACGTCTCATCTATCGGGATACCGGAGGTGGGCCGGACATTGACCAGCACGGTCCGCCGGGAAATGACCACCAGCACCTGTTCCTGCGTCACGCCCGCGGCCAGGCGGGCGCTCCGTGCCAGCGCCGATGCGATGACCTCATCGTCCGCGACCACGGCTATCCGGTCATCGGCGATCACGTGCCTGGCCCGCTTCCCGGGCAATACGGCATTGAGGAAAAAAATCAGACCAATCAATGCGGCCACGGCCCCCAGTACCCCCAGCAGTGGCGTCGGCATCCCCGCTGGAAGATCGGCGAGGCGCTGCACAGCTGTCAGCGGATCCGCCAGCCAGGGTGGCTGGTCGAGGGCGCGGAGGGCAGATTCCAACAGGCAGTACACGGCAATAATGGTCACGGTCACGGCGGCCACCCCGGACAGGATCGCGCGGGAAGAGTGCATTTCACGCCGCACCGCGCGCGCTATCGATTTACTCATCGGACGCGTCCTCCCGCCGTCGCACGGACCCCGGTAATCCTGATGTTCACACGGCTCAGCGCGGAGCCGGTCAGCCCGGACACCCGGTCAAGGATTGCGCGCTTCGCCCGCGCCGTCCGGTCCCAGACGGCGCCGCCTTGGGCCTCGACGCGGCCGGGGTCGCGCAGGACGGCGGTCAGCGGCGGAATGCTGATGGGAAGGGCGAGGGACAGCGCCAACAACCCGCCGTCGTCGGCCCAGCTGACGCGGACATCCGGAGGCAGCACGCCGAAGGCCTCCGCGGCGGCCCCCTTAGCCACGCTGGTCAACGCCTGCGTGCTGATCCGGTTGTGGCCTGCCAGTGGCCGGGCTTCCTCCTGCCGGGCCATCCCCGTCACGACGAGGAACGCCGTCCCGTGATGGCATCCAGGACGCCGCGCAGATCCAGCTTGCCTTCAGTTGCACGGCCCAGAATTGCCCCGACCGCCATAAAGATCACGGCGGTCAAAAACGCCCAGAAACCGAAGGCAAATGCCATGAACGCCAAAAAGGCGCCGATTCCGATGCCTAAAACGGTCGGGTTCACGGTTGCCCCTCGATTCCGGTGCGGGCAGTGTCCTCGCCCGGACTCCGATGACCGAGGTCCGGAACGAACGGGTGGCTGGCGTGCACGCCCGCACGCTCGCTGCGCCGCGGGGCCGCCCTGTCCGATTCGGCGCCGGAAATGTGGACGTCATTGATTTCCACGTTGACCTCAATCACGGTGAGCCCGACTAAACCCTCCACCGCGGCGTAGACCGCGGCCCGGACACCGTCTGCCACCAGTTGGAGAGGCATCCCGTATTCAGCGATCAGATTGACGTCCACGGCAACCTGGGTTTCCCCCACCTCCGCGCGCACACCCTGGGCAAGATCCGAGACTCCGACGACGTCCCGGATGGCCCCCAGCGAGCGCGCAGCCCCGGAGCCAAGGGCATGGACGCCGTGCACGGATCGTGCCGCTATGGCAGCCACCTTGGCGACAGCTGTTTCCGAAATAGAGGTGCGGCCGGTTCCCTGTGGCCGGCTGACCGGGGGCGCCCCCGCCGCGGATCCGGGAAAGTCGTTTTGCCCGTCCACATTCTGCGCGTCCATCACGGCCGCCCTTTCTCTTGCTCCTACCGTAACCCTATGCACGGACACGGAAGCAGGCAACGCCGGAATTGCTGCCGCGCCGCGGGCCGCAGGGAATCGGCAGGGAATCCGCATGCCTGGCTCCGCCGTCGTCGGCGCCAAACCGGAGGGAAAGGGAATCTGTATACCCAGGCTCCGCCGTCGTTGGCGCCAAACCGGAGGCTTAAGCAAAAAAACCCGCAGCTCCCGGCCAACGGGAACTACGGGTCATTCAGCGCCCTATTTTAAGGCGCTGCTCGAGCTTGTCGATACGTGGCTCCGACCGGCGTCGATCCGGTGACCTTTCGATTTTCAGTCGAACGCTCTACCAACTGAGCTACAGAGCCTTGGTGAAGTTATACTGCATACGTCACCTGGTTTCTTGAACCTGCTCAAAAAACCAAAGCGACCCTGACGGGACTCGAACCCGCGACCTCCGCCGTGACAGGGCGGCGCGCTAACCAACTGCGCTACAGGGCCTTGCAATTCCACGCTTTCACGTGAAACAAGAGTTACATCGTATCAGTCTTTTCGGACCGATCCTGCCGCTCTCTAGTACCCCCAACGGGATTCGAACCCGTGCCGCCGCCGTGAAAGGGCGGTGTCCTAGGCCGCTAGACGATGGGGGCATAGGACACGTTCAAAGCTCCCGCAGTCGCCTGCAATTGCCCCGAAGTGGACTTAGAAAACTATAGGGCCTAGCCGGGTAATACACAAAACGACGGCAGTACCGGGGGTACTGTGGTGCCATGTCGGGCAACCCCTTAGCGTCCATGCCGTCATTCGGCCGTCTTGAACTCTCGCTGACCGAATTTGAGGATGCCGCCGCGGACGCCGTGGCACGGATCCCTGCCGAGCTGGCACGGGCCATAACGAACGTTGCCATCTTCGTCGAGGAACGCTACACCCCGGGCCCGGATGAGGATCCGGACATGGTGCTGCTGGGTCTTTACGAGGGAACGCCACTGACCGAACGGGATGCCTGGTGGGACGCGGGGTCGCTGCCGGACCGGATCGCCATTTACCGCCAGCCGATTCTGGACATCTGCCATTCACGGGAAGAAGTCATCGACGAGATCACTGTGACCGTGATTCATGAAATAGCCCATCATTTCGGCATCGACGACGCCCGGCTGCATGAACTCGGCTGGGCCTGATCGGGCGATGTGCGGGACATTGACGCCGGGTCTGACCCGGCGCCAGGTTTGCGTTCCCTAAGCCCCCGGATCTGCGGGTGGTCAGACGTCGGGCCCGCGCGCCCCGGCCCGGGACCGGCGGCCCGGAGCGGCGACACGCCTACGCAAATGTGGGCAAAAAACACTTCTGTTGTTTATGTTGGTTATGTGCTCTGTGTTGCCAAAGTGATGCAGGTCAACGTAATCTCGGGATTGCTGTGTGAATGCAGCCCGGTTACCTCCTGTGGTCTCCGCCCTTAGCCCGCTTCTGTCGAAGCGTAAGCCTGCGGAGCAGCCAGGAAACACCTCCCGATCGGAAGATCGCCCGTCTGTAAGCGTCTACAGACCTGTGCATTCATGCGCCGAGCCGTAGTGAGGTTATGAATGAGTTTGGCCCCGCGATGCACCTGGAACACTCGAACGCCGTCCGCCCTGGATGCCGGCAGCGCGAAAATGCGTGTCATGGTCCGCGGCACGGCACTTGCCGCCACCTCCGTGCTGCTGGTCGGATCGTTCCTCTCCCCCGCACAGGCCGCGCAGCCCGCGGCCCCCTATGCGGCATCGCTGCCCGCCAGCCCGCAGGTCCCTTCCGCGGACGATATCGACGCGGCTAAGACCAGCGAGGATGCCACCAAGGCGGAAGTGGTCAGGATCGAGTCGCTGCTGGACGGCGCCACTAAGAATCTTCAGGACACGGTCACGGCAGCCATGGGCGCCAATGACGGCTACACAAGCGCCATGCTGATCTCCCAGGACCGGCAGGCCGCGGCGGTGTCCGCCCAAGCCCGGGCGGATGCCGCCATCAAGGCTTCGAGCAAGGCTAAGACTGAGGTTGGCCAGCTGGCCGGAGACCTCTACAAAAACGGTGGCATGACGCCGAGCGTGCAGTCCATGCTGAGCGGAGCGGCCTCGGCAGATTCTCTCTATCAGGCATCCACCCTGATGGCCTTGGGTGATTCCCGGAGCAAGACGTTCCAGAAGGCGGATTCCGCCGCGTCCACCGCCACATCACTCAAGGACCAGGCCGACGCCGCACGCAAGGCTGCCGACGACGCCACCAAAGCGGCAGAGGACGCCAAAACCGCTGCGCAGTCGGCCGCTGCCGTGCAGAAAACCGTCGTCGCCGACAACGCACAGCAGCGCACCACTCTGATGGAGCAGCTGGCCTCGCTGCACAACACCACAGTGGCTTTGGAAGATGCCAGGATCACTGCCCTGGAGAAGCAAAAGGACGACGCCCGACTGGCGACCATAGTCGCGGCCTCCGCGAACCAGCCGGCCCCGGCAGCGCCGTCAGCCGTAGCAGCGCCGAACGGCAGCAATCAGGGCTCCAGTAGCGCCGCGGCAGCCAACCCGGTCCCCGCCGTCAACAACCCGGCGCCGTCTCCCGCCAATCCGGCGCCGCCCGTCGTCGCACAGCCCGCTCCGGCGCCCGCACCGGCACCGGCACCCGCACCGGCACCCGCGCCCGCACCGGCACCCGCGCCCGCCCCTGCGCCGCCCAGTGGCGTCGGTACCCAGGGAATGATCAACTACGCCATGTCGAAAGTCGGCGGCCCCTATGTCTGGGGCGGAAACGGCCCCGTGGGCTTCGACTGCTCCGGCCTAGTGCAGCAGGCCTTCGCGTCGGTAGGCGTAAGGGTCGCCAGGGAGGGATCCGACCAGTTCCTCAATGCTCCGGTCAAGGTGCCGCTCTCGCAGATGCGCCCGGGCGATCTCCTGGTCTTCAATCAGGGGTCCAACGGCCGCTTCTCCCATATCGCCATCTACATCGGCAACAACCAAGTGGTTCAGGCCCTGAACGAACAGGATGGCATCACCGTCACGAATCTGTCCTGGATGTCCGGCATGTCCCTTTACCCCTACGCCGGCCGGTACTGAGCGGCCAGCTACTGACCAGACAGATCAAACGGCCCCGTCAGGTGCGGGACATCTGCCCCTTAGACACCGCGTTCGCCAGCTGGCTGTTATGACTCGGTGGTGGGTCGGTCGTGGTATGCCAGGATATCGTCGCGCCCGGAAGTATCAGCCCTTGAAGACGGGGCCGAAGTCGGCGCGGTCCGCGAGGCGCGGATCGCCTCCTTTGTCCCGCACCACCATGACCGGGCCCTTCGCATGATGCAGCACACCATCCGTCGTCGAGCCCAGCAGCATGCCGGCAAAGCCGCCGCGCCCCCGGGTGCCGAGCACCACCAGTTCGGATGACTTAGTCTCGCGGATCAATACCTCGACCGGTGGCCCCTCCACGAGCTCGGTTTCAATCAAGAGTCCAGGGAAATGGCTCGCCAGCCAGCGTTTGCCCGCCGCCAACTGTTCGTTGATATCACGGAAAACCGCGTCCCGGTCCAGCGGCGCGGGAACCCAGGACAGCGAGCCATTGAACGGCGGAATCGCGCAGACCACGCGCAACGTCCGGTCTGCGCGCCGGGCCTGCTCGGCGGCCCGCAGTACGGCCAGACGGGCCCGGTCGGAGCCGTCGACCCCAACCGTCACGACATCGAGGACCTCCGCACTGCGGGCGTTAATGTTAATACTGTCGGACTTGCCATGCCGACCGGAAGCCTGTTCTACCGGTTCCCCCAATCGCCCTGCACAGCTGAGCGGGACGGTCACCGTGGGGCACTTGGAATGCGCCGGCAAAGCGCTGCTGACCGAGCCCAGCAACCGTCCTACGAAGCCGCCTTTGCCGCGCGAACCGAAAACCAGCAGCTCCGCCGTCTCGGACATTTCGCGCAGGACACCTGCCGCGTCGCCGTTTTCAACGCGGGCGTCCAGCTCAATGTTGTAGTCGGCCACTTTGGCCGCCGCCTGCTGGAGGACGGCCTCGGCACCCTGACGGATAACGTCGTCGTCGACTGTGGCATAACCGCCGTCCAGCCCGGAAGCGGCGAAGATCGGAACGGAATAGGCCGTCACCAAATGCAACGGACGACGGCGGCGCTGCGCCTCACGTGCGGCCCAGATCAATGCGCAATTTCCCTGCTCCGAACCGTCAAGACCGACCACAATTCCGGTCGGCGCCGTCACCAGATCGGCGTGGTTATCGGCCCCGTTGCTGCCCGTCGTCTCATCCACGGCGTTGCTCCCTCGATAGCCTCTAATATTTGGCATGACAGCCTGGCCCCATTGTCCAAGTCACCTAAGTGCGACTATTGCCGGTTCCTCAGTTGCCGTCAAGTTTGCTGAGTACGGCGGAAGCCGACGACGGCGGCACTGCCAGCGACGGCGGAAGCCGACGACGGCGGCACTGCCGGCGCCGGCGGAAGCCGACGACGGCGGCACTGCCGGAACGAACGCGCAAGATATTGCGTTCACCAGCCCTTATGGACTGCCCCTTTAGGCGTTTCCGTTGCCAGGAAAATTTGGCCGATTTCGGGGGACGGGCACATCCGGGGCCGCGGAATTCTCAGGACCAGACAATGTTCGGGGGACTCTTTCCAGAGTTTAAAAAGTTCTGTAGTGTTCGAGAAAATGCGGATCCTCTTGGCGTCGTTGGTGACGCCTGGGTGGGCCGCGTTCGGCCCGCATTTCAGACCGGCAATTCGTCCTGCTGCGTACAAGCAGCTTGGCAGCGGCTTAACTGTCGGCCCTGTGCTCAAAACAGTTCGAGGAGGAAGTGACCCATGACGAGTGCGCCCAGGGGACCTGCCACGGAATCCACCACAACGGTGGTCATCGGCTCGGGTTTCTCCGGGCTGGCCGTCGCCAGCGAATTGAGCAGGCAGGGCGTCGATGCCATTGTGGTGGACGGGCTCGATCTCCTCGACGGGGGAGTGTCCGGACGCCGCGCCGAGCCGACGGACCCCGGTGCGCTGAGCGAGCGCAGCGACATTCTGCGACTGCTGCGCCACTACGCCAGTACGCACCATCTGGATGTGCGCAGCTCAACCCGCGCCGTTGAGCTCAGCCTGACCGCGGCCGGGACAGGCCAGCAGCGGAAATGGGTGATTCACACCGCGGACGGTCTCCTCCTGGCGGACAACATTGTGCTCACACGGTGCGCACAAAACCAGCTCCGGCGGATCCTGCTGTCGCTGGGCATCAAGATTGGCCGGGACGTTCTCACTGCCATGCGCGCACTCGGACTGTACTGGGTGGGCGCCGGTGATCTGATCGCACCCACGACCAGGGAAATCCTGCGTCAGGCAAAGCTGGTCAGCCAGGCGATATCCGCCCGGAGCAGCACCGCTCCGCTGCCCGGACCGGCATGAAGACCGGGTCGAACCCCGCTCGGGGACAAGCCAGGCCGGCCTGCTTAGTCCTCTTTATCCAGCCGCCGCTTCGCCGTTATTGCCAGTCCGGCCACCAGACCCACCAGCACCACAATCATGCCGATCACGGCCCAAGGAATCCCGTCAGCCGAGGGCGCCGCGGGGGCGGCGGCCGGCGCCGCGGAGTCCGTTACCGGCGTGATGGGGACCTGCGTCCCAGCCGCGGCAGCAGCGGAATTTCCCTCGGCAGCGGTTGCCGTAAACGATGACGTTCCTTCGATCGCGTGGCCGTCGGACGACACTATCCGCCATAGAACGGTGAATTTTCCGGCCGGCGCCCCCGGTTTAAGCTGCTGCGTCACCTTCCCGTCGAGCACATCGACGGGGCCCTCAGCCCAGTCATTCCCGGCGGCGTCCTTAACCTCGATGGCCGAACCGAGCGCGCCGGGTGTGTTGTCCAGCGTAATCGTGATCCGTGCCGGAACAGTAGCTACCGTAGAACCGTCCCCCGGACTCGTGGATTCCACCGCGTCATGCGCGGACGCCGCGCTCGCTGAACCGAACAGCCCGAGCAGGAGAACGACGGTGGCCAGTACGGCAGTGACGAGTCCGCGCCGAGAGCGTCCGCGCCTATGGGAACGCTCAGAACCGGCCCGTCTTTGGGAGGTCTTGCAGGTGTCCGGCCCGATGATCGACCGTTGGGTAACTCTGGTCATGACGAAGCTCTCCGTTAGCGGGGAATTTCCCCCCACGCTACGCCAACGTACCTGTCCGGAGCCAAGTTCCCCAGCTCCGGCACCCGTGCGGATCCTCACCGGCTCCCCGAGCGGAACGAATCCGCGCACGGAGAGCACCCGCACAACGCACTATTGTGAAGAGTCAGATAGTTTCTTTGCCTAGTGCTGGAGGGCATTCCATGGCGTCTCAAGGCTCCGCTCTTGACCGTTATTTTTACATCACCAAACGTGGATCCAATGTTTCCCGGGAGATCCGCGGCGGTTTCGCCACCTTCTTCGCCATGAGCTACATCGTTGTACTGAACCCCTTGATCCTTTCGGCGGCGGATTCTTCCGGCAATGCCCTCGGACTGGAACGGGTCGCTGCGGTGACCGCCTTCGTTGCAGGTATTCTGACGATCCTGATGGGTGCGTGGGCGAAGCACCCCTTCGCTTTGGCAACCGGCCTCGGCGTCAACGCGTTCGTTGCCATCACGGTCGCCACGCACCGCGGTCTGACCTGGCCGGACATGATGGGTCTGGTGATGCTCTCTGGCATCACCATGTTTATTCTGGTCGTGACCGGCTTTCGGAAGGCCGTTTTCAAGGCAGTTCCCGAAGGCTTGAAGATCGCGATCGTGGTTGGCATCGGGATGTTCATCGCACTGATCGGACTGGTGAATGCGGGCTTCGTCCGGCGTATTCCCGATGCTGCCGGTACCACCGTTCCCGTCGGACTTGGCTTTGACGGGAAGCTCCTGGGCTGGCCCACACTCGTCTTTATCTTCGGCCTGGTCCTGACCATCGCCCTGGTCGTGCGCAAGGTCAAGGGTGCCATCCTGATCGGCATCATTGCCGCCACGATCCTGGCCAACATCCTCGAACTCACACTTCACATCGGTCCCAGCTTTGATGGGAAAACCTCAAATCCTTCAGGTTGGTCGCTGGTGGCTCCGCAGCTCAGCCCGTGGTCGCTCCCGGATCTGAGCCTGATCGGCAAATTCGATCTCTTCGGTTCCTTCGCCCATTTGGGTGCGCTCGCCGCCATTCTGTTGGCGTTCGTCATCCTGCTCAGCATCTTCTTCGACGCCATGGGAACGGTGGTCGGTCTGGCGGGGGAAGCCGGAACCATCGAAAAGGACGGCACCATCCCGGATTTGGACCGCGTGCTGATGGTCGACGCGTTCGGCGCCGTCGCCGGCGGCGGTTCGTCGGTGTCCTCCAGCCAGATCTATGTGGAGTCCGGCGCCGGTATCGGCGAGGGTGCACGCACCGGTTTGGCGAGCATCGTGACCGGGCTGCTGTTCCTGGTCGCCATGTTCGTCACGCCGCTTATCAAGCTGGTCCCCTTCGAGGCAGTGGCACCGGCCCTCGTCGTCGTCGGCTTCATTATGGTCTCCCAGGTGGGCAAGATCGACTGGTCGGACTGGGGCATCGCCATCCCCGCCTTCCTGACATTCATTCTGATGCCGTTCACGTACTCGATCGCCAACGGACTGGGTGCGGGGTTCATCGCGTACGTGCTGATCCGCACCGTTCAGGGCCGGGTGAAGGACATCCATCCGCTGATGTGGGCGGTGGCGGCGGCGTTTGTGCTCTTCTTCGGTATCGGACCCGTCGAGCAGCTCTTCGGCGTGAGCTGACCACAACCGCACCCGCGTCACCCGCGTCACCCGCGTCCCCCGCCGCACCCGCGTCACCCGCGACCCCTATCATCGAAATCGCATTTGCTGCCATGTTTGTGTGAAACATGGGCGCCAGATGCGTCATCACTCCAAAAATATGGGGGCAGACCGGCTGCGGTCCGGGATTCCGGACGGGTGTTGCCGCGGCGCGGTGGCTTAACGGTCCGGTATGAGGTGAGGTGGAAGGATGGATTTCCCTGCTTTGATCATTGATACTCCCCCGCAGACGTGGACCGGGCGCGACGACGGCGACGGCGCTGAGCACCGCCGCTGGTGGCAGTCCGTCACGCCCGTCCCAAGCGCGCAGACCGAGCCGTCCGGAATCAACCGTGCGACGCCGGCTTCCCATCCGTCGCACGATGCACGCCCGGTGGTGCTGCTGGGCTTTCGCAGTGAGGAGGGGGTGCACCGCAATCAGGGGCGGGTGGGCGCTGCGGCCGCTCCGGGGGAAATCCGCGCCGCTTTGGGTTCCCTTGCATTCCATGCCGACCGCCGTGTGCACGACGCCGGCGATGTCGTTGTCGCCGGCTCCGCACTGGAAGCCGGCCAGGAGCGCGCAGGCGCTGCGGTGACTGCCCTGCTGGATGCCGGCGCGTTCACCCTGGTCCTGGGTGGTGGCCACGAAACCGCCTTCGCGAGCTATCTCGGAGTCGCCGCCACGGCACGGGTCCGCGGCGGCGCGCGGCTGGGCATACTCAATCTGGACGCACACTTCGATCTGCGCGATGAGCCCGTCCCGAGCTCCGGCACGCCGTTCCTGCAGATGGCCCACGCCGAAGCCGCCAACGGACGCAGCCTCAACTACGCCGTCGTTGGCATCAGCGAACCGAACAATACCCGGGCACTCTTCCACACTGCGGACCGTCTGGACGTGAAATACCTGCCGGACGAGGACTGCACGGCGGAACGCACCCGGGAATTTGTCGAATCCTTCCTGGCCACGGTGGACGTGCTGTACCTGACCATCGATCTGGACGTGCTCCCGGCCTCGGTCGCCCCGGGCGTCAGCGCACCGGCTGCGTACGGCGTTCCGCTGGCGGTCATTGCCGCCGTCTGCCGCCAGGTTGCCGCGAGCGGCAAGCTGTTCCACGCCGACGTGGCCGAGCTGAACCCGGAGTTCGACATAGACCAGCGCACCGCCAAGGTGGCGGCACGGTTGGTCACCACGCTGATGGCGGGCTGAGAGCCGTTGCCGAGGCCCACGCAGTTAGAGAGCCCTGCTGACGTCGCCGCCGTCGGCCGTGCCAACCGCCCTTACGCTGGCCCGAGTACCTGGTAGCCAAGCTGGGCGTTGTAGCCGTGGATTTCACGGGTGCCCGGGCAGCCTACCTTTGAGCCGGTCCCCGCGGCAGGCCGTAGTTTCGGTCATCCCCGCCGCCCGAAATAAGGGCGCCTTAAAGGTCGCTGCATCCGGCGCACGCGGACGCCGTCGTCGGCCACGAACAGCAGGCGGTCTGAGGAGCCAAAGGGCCCGATCCAGAGGACGTTCCCGCTGAGCGAAACATCGTCGACATAGCCGGCGCAGACCACCTTGGCACCCCTGACGATTTCAACGCTTTCACCGATCACCAAGCAGGCCCAGCTCTTTAACTTCGCCCCTGCCATCGAGGGCTCCTTCGAGGCTTCCGCTCCCGGCGGGATCAGCGTGGTGCAGTCCGCCGCGGCCACGCGATCCTGCCGGGTGGCATCAGTTGGATCTGTCATGAGGCAACTCCTTCGTTGCGGGCACGATGATGGCGGGCCGCCGCACTCCGCCGTCAGTAGCGGCAGAGCGCGGCGTCGGGTCAGGCCGCTGCTTTCGGTCCGGGTGTTAGTTGAGCGGGCCGACAACGGACTCCGCGGCGGCGCGGATGGCACCCGCAGCGACCAACCGGTCTGCTTCCTCCAGCTCAGGGGAGAGGAACCGGTCGGCGCCGGGGCCGGCCACGCTCCCCCGCAGTACCGCAAGCACCGCGGCGGCGGCCGGTCCCGGCTGCAGCGGGGCGCGCATATCGATGGCCCTCGCCGCCGTCACCAGCTCGATGGCCAGGACGCGGCGCAGGTTCTCCACGGAACGGCGCAGCTTGCGGGCCGCGTGCCAGCCCATCGACACATGGTCTTCCTGCATTGCCGAGCTCGGAATGGAGTCGACCGAGGCCGGGACTGCCAGCCGTTTGCTGTCCGAAACCAGGCCCGCCTGCGTGTACTGGGCGATCATCAAGCCGGAATCAACGCCCGGGTCGCCGGCCAGGAACGCGGGCAAACCGTGCGAGCGGGCCGGATCCAGCATCCGGTCCGTGCGGCGCTCTGCAATCGAGGCGACATCCGCGGCAACGATGGCCAGGAAGTCCAAAACGTAGGCCACGGGTGCGCCATGGAAGTTACCATTGGAGCTCACACGCCCGTCCGGCAGCACTACGGGATTGTCGATGGTGGCGGCAAGCTCACGCGTGGCCACCAGGTAGGCATGGTCCACGGTGTCCCGGGCGGCACCGGCGACCTGGGGTGCGCAGCGCAGCGAGTAGGCGTCCTGGACCCTGCTGTCCCCGACACGGTGCGAGGCAACAATCGCCGAGCCGGAGAGGACGCGGAACATATTGTCCGCGCTCGCCGCCTGCCCCGGATGCGGGCGAAGGGCCGCATGCAGCTCCGGCAGGAACACCTGGTCCGTCCCCAGCAGGCCCTCCACCGACAGCGCCGCGGTGATGTCCGCCGTCGCCAGCAGTTCACGCAGGTCCGCGATGGCCATCAGCAGCATGCCCAGCATGCCGTCCGTGCCGTTGACCAGCGCCAGGCCCTCCTTCTCGGCCAGCACCACCGGCTCAATCCCGGCCCCGGCCAACAGGTCCGAGACCGGTCGCCCGGAGCCGCCGAAGAGCGTCCCGTCCGGTCCGGTTGCCTCGCCCTCGCCCATCAGCACCAGCGCGCAATGCGAGAGCGGGGCCAGGTCTCCCGAGCAGCCCAGTGAGCCGAACTCGCGGACCACAGGGGTGATCCCAGCGTTCAGCACGTCCACCATGGTCTGCACCACGACCGGACGGATGCCGGTGCGGCCGGAGGCGAGCGTCTTGGCGCGCAGGAACATCAGCGCCCGGACCACCTCACGCTCCACCGCCGGCCCCATGCCCGCCGAGTGACTGCGAATCAGCGATTTCTGCAGCTGGGTCCGCATATCCGCCGGAATGTGCCGGTTGGCAAGTGCGCCAAAGCCGGTGGAGATGCCGTAGGCCGGAACATCCGAGTGCGCCAGCCGATCGATGTGGGCGCGGACCTTGGCAACGGTGTCCAACGCTTCCTGTGTGATGGTCACCTTGGCATCGTGGCGGGCGACGGCGATAACGTCTTCCAGCGTGACGCCGGCACCGGAGAGCAGCACTTCGCGGGTTTCGAGAACTTCTGTCGTCATGATTACTTACCTTCTGCGTTGTGTGGTGGTTCCGCCGATCGAGCGAGCACCAGGTGCTCCCTCGACGGGGTTATTTGCCTTCGGACATCGGGATGCGGACGCCGCGCTCTTGGGCCACCTCGATGGCACGGTCGTAGCCGGCGTCGGCGTGCCGGATCACGCCCATGCCCGGATCGTTAGTCAACAAGCGTTCCAGTTTCTGCCCGGCCAGTTCGGTGCCGTCGGCGACGGAGACCTGGCCGGCGTGGATGGACCGGCCGATTCCCACGCCGCCGCCGTGATGGATGGAGACCCAGGTGGCTCCGGACGCGGTGTTGAGAAGTGCATTCAGCAGCGGCCAGTCGGCAATGGCATCCGAGCCGTCCGCCATCGCTTCGGTTTCGCGGTAGGGGGAGGCCACGGACCCGGAATCCAGATGGTCACGGCCGATCACGATGGGTGCCTTGACCTTGCCATCGGCCACCAGTTTGTTGAACAGCACGCCGGCCTTGGCCCGCTCGCCGTAACCAAGCCAGCAGATGCGGGCCGGCAAACCTTCGAATTCCACATGCTTCTGCGCAGCATCGAGCCAGCGGTGCAGATGGGCATTGTCCGGGAAGAGCTCTTTGAGCGCCTCGTCGGTGACGCGGATGTCCTCCGGATCGCCGGACAGGGCCACCCAGCGGAACGGCCCCATACCCTCGCAAAAGAGCGGGCGGATGTAGGCGGGTACGAACCCGGGGAATTCGAACGCCCGGTTGTAGCCGCCCTTGCGCGCCTCGTCGCGGATCGAGTTGCCGTAGTCAAAGACCTCGGCGCCGGCATCCTGGAATTCCACCATCGCCTGCACCTGGTTGGCCATCGAGGTCTGCGCCTTCTTGGTGAATCCGTCCGGATCCGCCTCAGCTTCGCGCTGCCATTCGTCCATCGCGATGCCCTCGGGGAGGTAGCTCAGCGGGTCGTGCGCACTGGTCTGGTCCGTGACAATGTCCACGGTGAATTCGCCGGCCTTGTGGCGGCGCAGAAGTTCCGGGAACACCTCGGCGGCGTTGCCGACATAGCCGACCGACAGCGGCCGCTTCTCCGCCTTCGCGGCGAGCACCTTGGCGACGGCGGCATCCAAGTCCGTTTCGACGTCGTCCAGGTAGCGCTTGCCGGCACGACGGCGCAGGCGCGTCTCGTCGACGTCGACAATCAGGCAGGCGCCACCGTTGAGGGTGACGGCCAGCGGCTGGGCGCCGCCCATACCACCGCAGCCGCCGGTCAAGGTCAGCGTGCCGGCGAGGGTGCCTCCCTGGGCTGCGAACTTCTTGGCGCCAATGGCGGCGAAGGTTTCGTAGGTACCCTGCAGAATGCCCTGTGTGCCGATGTAGATCCAGGAGCCCGCGGTCATCTGGCCGTACATCATCAGGCCCTCGGCCTCGAGGCGGCGGAATTCCGGCCAGTTCGCCCAGTCGCCGACCAGATTCGAGTTGGCCAGCAGGACGCGGGGCGCCCACTCGTTGGTGCGGAAGACACCCACCGGCTTACCGGACTGGATCAGGAGCGTCTCATCCTTTTCCAGCGTGGTGAGGGTGCGCGTGATCGCGTCGAAGGCGTCCCAGCTGCGGACGGCGCGGCCGGTGCCACCGTAGACCACCAGATCATCAGGGCGCTCCGCAACCTCCGGATCCAGGTTGTTCATCAGCATGCGCAACGGAGCTTCCGTCTGCCAGCTCTTCGCCGTCAGCTCGGTGCCGCGGGCGGCCCTCACCGGACGGGCGCCCTTGGAAAAATCGACGCCTCTGCGATCCTGTGCCATCTCGACTCCTAAAACTGTGGTGGGGGAAGAAAAAGTCTTATGTATCAATCAAACAACGTGAGGAGGCGCACACCAAGGAAGTTTCCACGGGAGTCGTCCGGTATCCCAGACTCCAGACCCGCCGTGCAAGGGATGCTCCATTCAGGCCCCCAGCCGGTCAGACTGAGGGGCGGCCGTGGATCCGGTGCGAGAGATCGTCCGCCACCTTCTGCACCCGCCGGGCCAACTCCGGCCACCGGTCGGCCGGGACCTTCTCCTCCAAAAAGGTCACGGCCACGGCCGCCGTCGGCCAGCCGACGTGGTCCGTGACGGCGGCGGCCACGGACCCGAACCCGGCAGTGACCTCTCCGTTTTCGGTGGCGTAGCCGCGCTGCCGCACCTGATCCAGGTGGGACTGCAGCGCCGAATACTTCAAAATCGGGGAATCTGTTTCGGTGCGGCTGCTGAAAGCGGCCGCATTCGGATACAGCGCCCGCACCTGGGACTTCGGCAGAGCGGCCAAAATGGCCCTGCCGCTCGCGGTCAGGTGGCTCGGCAGCCGGACCCCAACATCGGTCACCAGCGAGGGCCGGTTCTTAGCCCGTTCCTCCACGACGTACAGCACATCACGCCCGTGCAGGACGGCCAGGTGCGCACTCTCACCGATCACGTCAACCAGGGACGCCAGCATTGGACGTCCCAGCCGGGACAATGGCTCCTGGCGGGAATACGCGCTGCTGAGCTCAAAGGCACTGATGCCCAGGCCGTAGCGTTGCTCCTCATGCAGATGGAGCACAAAACCGCTTTGTTCCATCACACCGAGCAGGTGATAGACACTGGAGCGCGGCAGATCCAGGGCGGTGGCGATGGTGGATGCCGCCAGCGGCCCGCGCTTGGAGGCCAGAAGTTTCAGAATCCGCAGGGTGTTTTCGGCCGCCGGAACCTTGGATGCCGCTTTGGCTGTGCCGCTCATGAAGTCCTCACTGTGGAAAAGCCTTAACGTGAAAAGTGAAGCCGAAGGGGGCCGGCTGTCCGGGATACCGTACCCAAGCCTCCCCCGCCCGGTGCGTCCCATCACAACAATGGAACCATTGGAGCGTCTGGAATACCAGATACCGGGCACAAACAGTCCCCCTCGACGCGCGTCTCTAATCACAGACACCGATGCCCCGTGAGGGTGATCACAGTGTCATCGTCCGTGGTGAGCTGGGTAACGGCACATTTTCCACAGATGTTAGGTATGCAGATGCAAGCAGCTACTTCCACGCTGAGCAGGGGGCTCAACGTCCGCCATATTAAGTTCATGGCCTTGGGCTCCGCCATCGGCACCGGCCTGTTCTACGGCTCGGCCTCCGCGATCCAGAAGGCCGGTCCGGCAGTTCTCCTGGCGTACATCATCGGCGGGGCCGCGGTCTTCATTGTCATGCGCGCGCTGGGTGAAATGGCCGTCCGGCACCCCGTCTCCGGGTCCTTCGGCCAGTACGCGAGCCGGTACCTGGGTCCGTTCGCCGGCTTCATCACCGGCTGGACTTACGTTTTTGAGATGGCCATCGTTGCCTTGGCCGATGTGACCGCGTTCAGCATCTACATGGGATTCTGGTTTCCGGATGTTCCCCGCTGGATCTGGGTCCTCGCGATTATTTTCGTCCTCGCTGCCCTGAACCTGCTCAGCGTGAAGGTCTTCGGTGAACTCGAGTTCTGGTTCTCACTGATCAAGGTCGTGGCGATCATCGCCATGATAGCCGGCGGCGTGGCCATCATCGTTTTCGGATTCCACTCCGGCAGCGGCACCTCGGACGCGGAAGCGGCCCACGCCGGACTCGGAAACCTCGTCAATCACGGCGGTCTGTTCCCGAACGGCTTCGGCGGTCTGATGGCCGCGTTCGCCGTCGTCATGTTTGCCTTTGGCGGCATCGAAACCATCGGCATTACCGCCGGCGAGGCCAAGGATCCGCAAAAGGTCATCCCCAAGGCCGTCAATACGGTTCCGGTCCGAGTCCTGTTGTTCTACGTCCTGACGCTCGGCGTCTTGATGTGCCTCTTCCCTTGGGACCAGGTGGGCTCCCAGGGCAGTCCGTTCGTGCAGATATTCAGGGGGCTCGGTATTCCGGCGGCTCCCAGCATTCTCAACGCCGTGGTCATCACGGCGGCGCTCTCCGCCGTCAACAGCGATATCTTCGGCGCCGGCCGCATCCTCTTCGGTCTGGCCCAGCAGGGGCACGCGCCCGCGGCGTTCGGAAAAGTCTCCCGGCATGGCGTCCCGTGGCTGACGGTGATAATGATGACTGCCATTCTGCTGGTAGGTGTGATTCTTAACGCCGTGATCCCGGAGAATGTCTTCCTCATCATTGCCTCGATTGCCACGTTCGCCACGGTGTGGGTCTGGGTCATGATTCTGGCCTCGCATGTCGCCATGAAACGTGAGATCGCCCGCGAGTCGCTGGCGCCGTCGGCCTTCCCCGTGCCGCTCTGGCCGGCAGCGTCCGCCGCCACCATCGCGTTTATGGCCGTGGTGATCGTCATTCTGGGCGTATTTGAGGACACCAGGGTGGCACTGTATGTGGGCGGGGCATGGTTGGTTCTGCTCGGCGTCGCCTACAAGCTGTGGGTCAAGGGCCGGGGCCTGGAGAGAGCAGAGCTGGTTGACGAAACCGCGCCTCTGCCGGTGGCCGTTGAACGGGAGAAAGTGACGACGACGACGGCGTAGCGGGGAGCCCCATGGAACCTCACCTTTAAGGACGTCCGGGCCGGCGTCCCGGGGGGCGCGACACGATGTGGTACTTGTCGCACAGTCCGTGACCGTTCAGGTGGCGCCCGACGGCGCTCCCACATAGACAATCGGCAGATCTCCATCGGTCTCGATGGCATCGCCACCGCCGTTGCGGCTGTGATAGCCGGTGGAGAAGTGGCGCACGGTGTAGACCATGGCGTTAACGCTCCGCAGCGCGGCGACCACACGATCGCGTTCCTGATCGGTGTTCTCGGCTATTTTGTGGGTGATTTGAAAGGTAAACAAGGAAAGGCCCACCTTCCTGTCGAATGTCGCTGCCCCGACCAGATTAACGTCGAAGCCGCCGGGCAGTTTCCAGCCCGGCGGACACGACCAGAACCGCACATGGTGGCGCTGGGAGGGGCTCCCGTGCACCTCCTGTTCGAACGCCAGCGTCTGTTTAAGTCCAAAAACGAAAAGCGGGCTGACCGGTGCGGAGGCATAGCTGCGGCGCAGCAGCGACGCCCGGATGATGTGCCAGCTGCTCCCGAGGGTGACCGGGTCCGCCTCCGTCCAGCCTGCCGCAAGCATGGCGGCCTGCAGTTCCTCCGGCGCGCCGATTACCGCCAGGTTGACCGGGTCACCGAGCAGCCCGTCAACAGTCCGGGTCCTGCCGATGAAATAGTCCGGGACATAGATCCGGGCGAGGATCCGGTTCAGCCGTGGTAGCAGGATGTAGGAGGCCAGCACCCAGATGGCCAGGAAACCCCAAAGCTGCCGGCCGCCGTCGTCGATCTCTGCGAGCAGGAGCCAGTAAATGGCCCAGCCGACAAACAGCGTGCTGACGAAGGCAAAGACGCGTTGGAGCCAGAGAACCGCGGTGCTGGCCGCCCGCCGGTACCAGCGCAGTTCAGCGCCTCCCGGACTTGGAGTTTGGGGAGTCCGCCGGCTGTCCATGGTCCCATTATGGCCGGGAACGGTGCAGCAGATGCCGGATCAGGGGGCAGATTTGTCCGTCAGTACCTGTGCCGTTCGCCCGAAGCTGCGCACCTGGGAGTCGTTCCACAGGTGGGCCGGTACTGCGCCGGCCAGCAACTCCCGGGGCAGCGTCGGACTCTGGCCCAGCGGCGAGTCGCTGCCGGCAATGATGATATTGCCGTAGCGCCGGCCCTTCAGCATGGCCGGATCAGCAATGGCCGCCGTGTGCTGGAACGCACCGCTGATGGTCGCCGCCTCGCGGCGCGCCAGGGTCAATGCCGGGGCATCCCCGCAGTTGACGACGTATACCCCCCCGGGGGCCAGAACCCGTCGGACCTGGCCGATGAACTCCGCGGTGGTGAGCGGTTTCGGCGTGAATGCACCGGCGAAGACATCCCGGATGATTAGGTCGCGACTCGCGTCCGCCAGCGATTCGGTGACCAGCCGCGCCTCACCGACCCGGATTTTCAACAGCGGCGCACGAGGCAGATCGAACCAGCTGCGTACATATTCCGCCAGTTTCGCATCGATTTCCACCACGACGTTGCGTGATTCCGGATACACGGCCACCAGATAACGTGCCATGGAGCAGGCGGCCCCGCCCAGATGCAGCGCGCGGAGTTTGTCCCTGGATCCCCCGGAGGGGACCGGCCAGCGGCTTTGAACCAGGGCCATGATCCAGCGCATATATTCAAAATCCAGCCGCAACGGATCCGCCAGATCCACGTGTGAGCTCTGCACGCCGTTGAGTTTGAGCAGCCAGCCGTTGGGGTTGTCGCCGTCCGGGATCAGCTCGGCCCGTCCGGTATCGATCTCATAGGTCCCCGCGGCCGGTCCCCCGGAGCCACCGGACGGCGACTCAACGCCAGCCTTGGGCGTCCGTTGCCTCCCCATCAGCGCTGTCCTCCGGCTGCGTTGGCGCCCGTTGCGGGGGCGCGGCCGGGTTCAGTGGTCATCAGGAAAGGTTAGCCGATTTCACCGCGAGATCGGATACGGCGAGTAACGGGGGTAATAGCGAAGCCGTCCCAGCCCTTGGATCCAGCCGTCTGGATCGCCGTTCCCTCCAGCGCCGGGCTGGCTCCGAAGAATTCCAGAGAAGCCCGGATGGCGGCCGCGTCAGGATCCGTTTCCGGGTGCCAGCGCCGGGCCCACCCGAATGCTCACCTTGTGTGCTGCGCCGGCGCGTTCAATGTTCCGGCGGGCGACGGCGGCGTGCCCGGGTGAGTATTCACAGGTCACCAGCTGCCCGTCCTCGGGGATCCCGCGGGCCAGCCAGATGGTACTGAAACCGGCCAAAGTACCGATCTCCAGCACCCGCCGCGCACCGCTGAACCGCGCCAGCAGCATCAGGAGTTTGCCTGCCGTCGGCGCCACCTCGATCGGAGGCATCCCGGCCCGGCGCGCGGTGCTGACGGCCTGGTCCAGCGCATCGTCCCCTTTCACCAGCGTCCCGGACAGAAAGTCCTCCACCTGGAGCCAGCCGTCTTGAGCCTGATGGTCAACCATGGCCACAGCTTAGCCGGCATCTGAGGTGCTGAACATGGAGGTCCTCCGCGGGTCAGTGCCCTGCTTTGCGCACCTCAGATGTTCTTGAGTGCCCGTTCCAAACGGTCCACCTTGCCGGTCAGTTCGCCGCTGTGTCCCGGACGGATATCGGCCTTCAGCACCAACGAGACCCTGCTGCCGAACGCCCCGACGGCCTCCGTCGCGCGCTTAATGACCTCCATCACCTCGTCCCAGTCGCCTTCGATGGTGGTGAACATGGAATCGGTGTGATTGGGGAGGCCGGATTCCCTGACCACCTTCACGGCGGCTGCTACGGCACTGTGGACGGACCCGTCGTCGGCCGTGCCCTCAGTATCGGGCACGGGGCCGGCCGAACTGCCGGTGAGGACAGTCGGCGCGCCGTGCATTGGCGTTCCCGACGGGGCTACGGAGAAGGCAACAAGCATCGTTTCAGTCCTCTTCCGCCCACTCGATGGCCTGCGCCGGGCACAGGAAAATGGCCTTGTCGACGTTGCCGCGCTGCTCTTCCGGTGGCTCGTCCGTCTTCAACATGACCCGGCCATCCTCGGGATCCTGATCAAACACCAGAGGCGCGGCGATGATGCAGTTGCCGCTACTGACGCAGCTGTAGGGCTCAATTTCAATTTTCATCGGTTGTCTCCTCCAAAACAGGACTCCGGCGGGCTGCAAGCACGCCCCTGTCACTCCCCATTTTCCCCCATCGCACCAAACCAGTCTACGGAGCCGGCCTGGAACGCATCCTTCGTTATCCCCGGCGGCCATCCATTGAGGACATGCGGAGAGCTCGCGTAGGGTCATACCCATGCATCCCTTCCCGCCGGCCATGGCTGTGGCCAGGACGAGCAATGGTTCCGATTTCGCCGCCATGATGGGCGTGCTTTTGCTGGTCCTCATGCTCGAGTTGGTCGTCTTCCTCGTGTTCTACGCCGCCTACGGAATTGCCTGGCTGGGCGTGTTCCGGAAGGCCGGCTATCCCGGCTGGGTCGGCTTTGTGCCGTTCTACAACACCTGGGTGCTAGCCAAAATCGGCGGCCGCAGGGAGTCCGATTTCTGGCTGACGCTCATCCCGTTTGCCGGCATTTACTGGCAGGTACTGATCCTCAACAACGTCTCCAAATCCTTCGGCAAGGACAGCGCCTTCACCGTGGGTCTGGTCTTCCTGCCGTGGGTCTTTGCCGGCATACTGTCCTTCGGCGATGCGCGCTACCTGGGTCCGTCCTACCTCGATCCCCGGATGCTCGCTTACGGGGACTACCCGCAGCCGTATGGGCAGAACCCGCCGCCGTAACGGCAACCCGGCTATTGACCGGAGCCCGTGGCACAACTGAACCTGGAGCCCGCGGCCAGCACTTCAGGCCCAGCCGAGGAGGCGCAGACCCGCCGCGGCGCCGGCTCCGACCAGCACCACCACCAGAAACGGCGCCTTGAACCGGAGGGCGACGGCGGCGGCCAGCAGCGCGCCCAAGCGCGCGTCGGTCACGAGGTGCTGGCCGCCGACCGCGGTGTTCAGCACCGTCAGCGCAGCCAGCAGTCCAATGGTCAGGGTGCCCGCAACCCGTGACATCCGCGGATTGGCCAGCAGCACCTTAGCGGGCACCAGATATCCGAGCAGCTTCGTTCCGAAGGCCAGTGCCGCCGAGAGCAGGATCCATGGCCACAGATTCATGATGCGCCTTCCGCTGCGCCGTCGTCGTGGCCGCGTCCGAACCGTTCGGCTTTCCCGTGTGCCGCGGCGTCGTGGGCGTACGGTTCCACGTCGGGTTCCATGCCGTCGTGCTCGTGCCCGTGCCGGAACCAGCCGATCAGTCCGGCCACGACTGCGGCGACCAGAATGGGTATGCCAGGAGGAACAAACGGCGCGGTCAGCAAGGTAGCGACGGCACAGACGCCGGCTATCACCGCGGGCTGGCGTGCTTTGATACGTGGCCAGAGCAGGCCCAGAAATGCGGCGACGGCGGCCCCGTCCAGGCCCCAGTGCTTCGGGTCACCCAGGGCGTCACCGACCAATGCGCCGCCGGCGGTGAAGACGTTCCAGAGGACAAACACGCCAATTCCGGCGACCCAGAATCCGCGGCGCTGCTCCAGCAGGTCGGTTTGTCCGGTGCCGGTCGCCGCGGATTCGTCGATGGTCAGCTGAGCTGCGGCAATTTTGAGCATGCCGCGCGGGCGCAGCAGCGCGTTAAGCTGCATGCCGTACACACCGTTACGGATCCCCAGCAGCGCCGCGGCGCTCATGGCCGCAACGCCGCTGCCGCCCCCGCTGAGCACACCGATGAAGGCAAACTGTGACCCTCCGCTGAACAGCAACAGGCTCAGCGCCATCGTCTGCCAGAAGTCCAGCCCCGACGTCACGGACAACGCCCCGAAGGAGATGCCGTACAGCCCGGTAGCGATACTGATGGACACGCCAACGCGGACAGCAGGCGATTTCAGAAAGGTCATCAGGCCCGGCGCAGCCGCCACGCCCACAGTATCAGGGGCACTTGAAGCGGCAACCGGACCGAATGGATCAGCCTCGCGCGCGGCGTTCCTCCCAATCCGAAGGCGCGCTGCAGAGCGGTGATGTGACCGGCGGTGAAGGCGCCGAACATCACCGCGGTGGCCGTCGCGGCAACCTTGCGCGTCGCCGGGATCAGGAGCCCGACGGCGGCGGCCGCTTCCGGTATCGCGCTCAGCGCCACCCATTCGTCCCGGCTCATCACGCCGCAACGGCTACCGGCATCCGTGCACAGCGCCGGCGGGACCACTGCGTAAAAAAATCCCGGATTGCGCAGGTGTGTCACGGTGCTGGCCCCCAGCACCGCCGCGAGTCCCAGGACCGGGTAGTTGATCCGAACCGTTTTCACCCCCGCGCTCCGTGCCCGGCCGAGACCAGGCTCAGCCGGTCCACACCGTGCAGGGCGTCGGCCGCGCGGACCAGTGCCAGATGCGAGAAAGCCTGCGGGAAGTTGCCCGCCATCCGGCCTTCGGAGACCGCGTACTCCTCGCTGAGGAGCCCGAGCTCGTTGGACAGGCCCACCAGGGCGTCCATCAGCCTGCCGGCATCGTCAACCCGCCCACTGCGCGCATACTGCTCCACCAGCCAGAAGGAGCACGCCAGGAAGGGGTGTTCCCCGGGTTCCAGTCCGTCCACCCCGGTGTCCGTGCGGTAGCGCAGCAGCAGCGCGTCGGGGGCGGACGCATCAAGCAGCTCCTGCTCAAGGCGCACCACCGTGCCCAACATTTTGTCGTCGTCGTACGCCAGAAAGCCCACTTGCGGAATGCACAGCAGGGAGGCATCGGTATGCGTGCCCCCGTACGTCTGCGTGAACGTGTTAAGCTCCGCGTTGAAACCGTGGGTAAGGATTTCTTCCCGCAGCCGGTCACGCAGTTCCTTCCAGCGCTTTACCGGCCCGGTCATGCCATGGTCAAGGACTGCCCGGACGGCGGAATCGAAGGCCGCCCACATCATCACGCGGGAATGCGTGAAATATTTCGGCTCTCCCCGCATCTCCCAGATGCCGTTGTCTTTCCTCTCAAGGTGCTTCTCCGCAAAGCCGAGCAGGGCGCGCTGCAGGGGCCAGGAAAAGTGGTCCTCGGCACCGCCGGCCAGCCGCAGCTTCTCCAACGCCACCATCACCTCGCCCACAACGTCGGCCTGATACTGCCTCACGGCGCCGTTGCCGATCCGCACCGGCGCGGAATCTTCATAGCCCGGCAGGTGCGGCAGTTCCATTTCGGTCAGGTCCCGCTCACCGGAAAGTCCGTACATGATCTGCAGGTCCTCCGGATCCCCCGCCACCGCGCGCAGCAACCAGTTCCGCCAGTGCATGGCCTCGTCCGCGTACCCGTGGGTCAGCATCGCCTGCAGTGTCAGCGCGGCGTCGCGCAGCCAGCAGAACCGGTAATCCCAGTTGCGTGCGCCGCCGAAATTCTCGGGCAGCGAGGTGGTGGGAGCGGCGACAATGCCGCCCGTGTCCTCGTGTGTCAGCGCCCGCAGCACCAGTAGCGACCGTTTCACGGCAGGGGCGTACGCGCCATCCAGGGTGCATGCTGCCGCCCATTCGGACCAATACCTGAGGGTTTCAGCGAGCGCCACGTCCACCTCAATGCCGGAGGGAACCTGCCGGTGCGAGGGATACCAAGTCAGCTCCAGATCCACGGTCTGCCCTGCGGCAACGATGAATTCCCCGCTGTGCTTGTGGTCTGCGGCCACCGGCAGCACGTCCCCGCGCAGCACCAATGCGTCCGGCCCGGCTACCGCGAGCAGCACCTGGTTGCCTTCCGCATCGGGCATCCGGCTCATCCACGGGAGCACCGTGCCGTAACCGAAACGGATCTTGATTTCCTGGTGCATCCGCACACTGCCGCTGAGTCCTTCCACACGGCGGACCAGCGAGGCGCGCCTGTCGCCGACCGGCATGAACTCGGTGACGCGGACGCTGCCGCCGTCCGCGTGCCAGTCGGTCTGCAGCACAAAGGTGCCGTCAACGTAGCCGCGGCGCACCACGACGGCGTCCGCTGCCAAGGGCGCCAACAGCCAGCGGCCATTCTCTTCCGTACCCACCAAGGCGCCGAAGAGCGAGGGGGAATCAAAACGCGGGAAGCAGAGCCAGTCAACGCTGCCGGTGCGGGAGACCAGCGGTCCGGTGTGCAGATCCGAAAGTAACGCGTAATCCTCGATGCGTGATGCCATGAATCCATGCAATCACATCCGGCAGACGTTTCCCTCCCGGGCCGGTCCAGGCGGTCGGGTCAGATCAGGGGCCGGACAGGACGGCGCGCGCCTGTGCCGGCGCGTTAGTGGTGATCTCCTCAATGCCCAGTCCGGCACAGAACCGGACGTCGTCGGGTTCGTCCACGGTCCAGACGCGGAACCTGGTCCCCGCGTCGGACCAGCGCCCGATCCGGTCCGCGTGGTCACGCACGTAGGCCAGCCCGGGCCCAGCGATCCCTGCCACGCCGTCGTCGAGCAGCCGTTCTCCCTCGGCGAGCGCCGCCTGCGCAAACGCCTGTGCATCAATGCCCGGATCTGCGGCGGCAACCGCATCGACGTCGGCATCCGCAATACCGGCAATCAGCTGGCACAAATGGCGCGCCGGGACCGCCCCGGCCAGATATTCCATGGCCCGGGGATTGAAGCTCATGAACGAGAGCAAAATGTTTCCGGCCGTGGACGGCCCGGGCAGCCAGCCCCGCAGCCGCAGCACTTCCAGGGTCCTATCCACCAGCTTCGCCGGACACTGCGCCGTGCCTGAATATTTGAACTCCACAGCGAGCCCTATGTCCCTCCCGGCGCCGCGGAGGATATCCAGCAGCTCCCCGAACGTGAGCAGCTGATCGCTGGCCCCCCCATACCCGGCCGGAATACGTGCGCCCTTCCAGGAGCAGAAATCAAGCGAGCGCAGCTCCGCGAGCGTCCATTGCGCTACCGGGCCGGACCCGTTGGACGTGCGGTCCAATGTGCGGTCGTGCAGCAGCACGAGCTCGCCGTCCGACGTCAGCTGCAGATCGCACTCAACTCCATCGGCGCCGTCGGCAATTGCCTGCAGATACGCGGCCCGGGTATGCTCGGCGAAACGGGCGCTTGAGCCGCGGTGCGCGTAGATCAGTGGCGTCATGGCACCACGGTATTCCATCGCTGTTGTTTCATGCCTGCCGTTCATCCTGCCTTCCGGGCAGCAAGGGCGGTAACCGGCAGCTTAACCTACGCTTAGATGATGGCGCTCACCGATCAGTCCCAACCCGCAGGGTCCAATTCCGCGCATGTTCCGCCGGAGAATGGCACCGGTCCCGCCGTCGCGCGTCGGCCCGCTGCCGGCACCGATGCCGAAAAGGCCGCTGCGCTGCGCCGAATGAAGACCCTGGCGCTCTCGCTGCTGATCCTGATGGCCGTCATCTTCACCGTGTCCTTTGCCCTGCAGCGGCAGTACCCGTGGCTGGAATACGTGCGGGCGGCCAGCGAGGGTGGCATGGTCGGTGCGCTGGCGGACTGGTTCGCGGTGACGGCCCTGTTCAAATACCCGATGGGCATCAAAATCCCGCACACCGCGATCATTCCCAACCGCAAGGACGCCATCGGCGCCAGTCTGGGCGACTTTGTGGAGACAAATTTCCTTGCTGAAACGGTGGTGCAGGAAAAACTGGCGGGCATGGGGATCGCACAGAAGGTCGGTGCCTGGCTGTCCAAACCGGCCAGCGCCGAGCGGATCGCGACCGAGGGCTCGGCCGCCATCCGCGGAGCGATGAAGATCCTCAAGGACGAGGACGTTCGTGACGTGATCGAATCGATGGTCCGCAAGCATCTGGTGGATCCGCCATGGGGGCCGCCTGTGGGCCGGATGGCGGAACGGATTTTCGACGACGGCCACCACCACCAGCTCGTCGATCTGCTGGTGGACACCGCCTCGGACTGGGTGGACCACAACCACGAGGTCATCAGTTCACTGGTGTCGGACCGCTCCCCCGTTTGGGTGCCGACGTTCGTGGACGGACTGGTCGGGGACAAGGTCTACACGGAGCTGTACAAGTTTGTGCGCGCCGTGCAGACGAATCCACAGCACCAGGTCAGGCTGCAGCTGGACATGTATCTGAAGAATCTCGCCCAGGACCTCCAATATGATCCGGCCATGATTGCCCGGGCGGATGCCATCAAGGAACAGATCCTGGATGATCCGCGGGTCCGTGAGCTCGCCGGTCGGACCTGGGAGACCGTCAAGACCGCACTGCTGACCGCGGTTGATGACCCGCAGAGCGAGCTGCGGATCAAGTTCACGGCGGCGGTCCGTGATTTCGGCACGCGCCTGGTGGAGGATCCGGAACTGGCCGGCAAGATCAATGCCTGGATCAGCGATGCAGCGTCGTACCTTGTGAAGACTTACCGGCATGAGATCGCCTCCGTCATCACCGACACCGTGGAACGATGGGACGCGGTGGAAACCTCGCAGAAGATAGAGCTTCAGGTGGGAAAGGATCTGCAGTTCATCCGGATCAACGGCACCGTTGTCGGAGCGCTGGCCGGGCTCGTCATCTTCGCTGTTGCGACGCTGATCTTCCGGTAGCCGACGTTCCGCGCCGGAGCGGCGCCGGTCGCCCAGCAATCCGGGCGGTCAGGTCCCGCGACGGTCACCGTTGAGGACTTTGTCCGCTGTCCTTTCGGCCCAGGTGCGGTAATGACAGACGACGGCGGGAGGCCCCAGCCGGGCCGGTAGGGCCAATATCCCGGACCGTGCGCCCCCTGGGGCGCTCCAGTTCAATGTGGAGGTCCGCCGGGAAAATCAACGGTGCAGAGCCGAACGCCTTCCGCGTGGCGGCGACGACGGCGCGGCCCATGATCAGGTTCCCGCCGCCACCGATCACAGCACCGATGCCGAACGGAACGGCCCGCCCGAGCCAGGCCGTTCCCTCACGGAGCAGCAGCTTCTTCAAAAAACGCTTCTGAAGCTGCACGCCGACGGTCTTCACGGCCGACGTCGGCATGCCCTTGCCCACAACCAGCCCCCACGCCTTCATCGGAGTCTGACCCGTTCCGAGCATATGCCCGGTCAGGCCCTGGACCATTGAGGTGCCTTCCTCGCCCAGCATGATCGCCATCACCGTGGTCCGGGCCCGTTCCGGATCCGCCAAACGCACCCCGTGAAGCTCCGCCACGGACTGTGCGTAAAGTGCGGTCGTCTCCAGAAAGGCCACTGTTGCGGCCGCCGAAATGGACAGCGAGGCCACCGTCCCCAGTCCTGGAACTATCGCGGCGGCACCGATCGCGGCGCCTCCGCCCGAAACTGTTCTGAGGAAATCCCGTTCCAGCATGTCACTGAGCTGCGCCGTTGAAGCGTGCGGATGTTTGTGCCGGAGTCGGCGCAGATTAGCCAGCACCAGCGGCCGCTGGACGTCCACGGCCCGCAGCAGTGCCTTCGCAACAGCGGGTTTGGGGTTGCCCTGCGTATCGAACGCCGCCTCGGTGGCTATCCGCAGGGCCGGATTCGCTTTGCCGCGCCCCTTTAATTTCAGCTGCTTCGCCATCTGTACCCCTGACCTCGGTTGTTGGTTAAAGCGTAACGCCCGGCGGCTGTGAACCCGAGGGGGTGCGCGCAGCGGACCCAGCGGCTGTGGCACCCATACCGGTGAAACTCTGACACCGAAGAACCTAAAACCTCGCCCTCCCGCCACCCAAGGCCCCAAGGCCTCAAGGCCCCAAGGCCCCAAGGCCCCAAGGCCCCAAGGATAACTATCTGTGTTTTGTTGGTATTGCTTGACAAACAAAGAGAAACGCAGATAAAGTCAATGAAACCAACATCCTTGTGATGCTCGTCACGACACCCTGGAGGCCCGATGTTTGCCGAAGAGCGGCAGGACAAGATCGCCGAACTGGTCGCCGCCCGCAGCCGGGTGACGGTCGCCGAACTCGCCGATTTATTCAGAATCACCACAGAAACCGTCCGTCGGGACCTCGCCGGACTGGAAAATACGCGGCGTCTGCGGCGCGTCCACGGGGGCGCCGTCGCATTGGACAGGCTCAGCATGTCCGAGCCGAGTCTGGGCGAACGCCAGTCGCAGCACCAGGACGAGAAAAGCCGAATTGCCGCGGCGGCCGCTGCCCTGATCCCCACCGCCCGGACAGGGTCAGTGATCCTTGATTCCGGGACCACCACCGCCCTGCTGGCCGAGCATTTGGCTAACTGGACGCCGCCGAGTCCGGGCGACGGATTGCTGGTCATTACCAATGCCGTGCCGATAGCGCACAGACTCTCGGCCAACCCGGAGCTGCAGTTGGAAATCCTGGGCGGCCGGGTCCGTGGCCTGACCAGCGCCATCGTCGGGGCAACGGCCACCGACCGGCTGGAAGCGCTCCGGCCGGACATTGCCTTCGTTGGCGCCAATGGCGTCCACCCGGACTTCGGTTTCAGCACGCCGGACAGCGTTGAAGCAGCCGTCAAGGCTGCCATTGTCCGCTCTGCGCGCCGGGTGGTAGCCCTGGCGGATTCATCGAAACTCGGCGAAGAGACGCTCGTCCGGTTCGCCACTTTGCGGGAAGTCGACACCCTCATCACGGATGCCGCCCCCTCCGGAGAACTTGCGGCGGCTCTGGCCGCGGCCGACGTCGAGCTGGTGATCGCATGATCGTGACCCTGACTCCAAATCCCAGCCTTGACCGGACCATCGAGCTGACGGCCCCGCTGGTCCGCGGTGAAGTCCAGCGTGCCGGGGCCGCACATCAGGAGCCGGGCGGGAAGGGCGTGAACATTGCCCGTGTGCTTTCCGCTTCCGGAGTTGACTGCCTGGCTCTCCTGCCCGGCGACCACGACGACGCCGTGCTGGTGGCGCTGCGTGCTCTGCAGATCCCCCATCTGGGCCTGCACCTGGGGGTGCCGCTACGCAGCAATATCGCCATCACCGAGCCTGACGGAACCACCACCAAGCTCAACGAGCCGGGACCTGTCCTGGACGAAGAACAGCAACGCGCTCTGGTACAGCTGGTGACCGCAAACTCTGAAGGGGCCAGCTGGCTGGTCCTGGCGGGGTCGCTGCCGCCGGGCCTCCCTGCCGATTTCTACTCCCGGCTCAGTGCCGATGTGCGTTCCAGATTCGGCACAGCAGGTCCCAAAATCGCCATCGATTCCTCCGGCGCGCCACTGGCCGCAGCCCTGGCCGGGCCGGCGGATTCCCTGCCGGACCTGCTTAAACCCAATGCCGAGGAACTGGCCGAGCTGACCGGTTTCCCGGATCCGTACATGCTGGAGGCCAATCCGCTGCTGGCCGCCAAGGCTGCACGGACGCTCGTGGACGCCGGCGTGGGCGCTGTCCTGGCCACGTTGGGGTCCAAGGGCGCGGTGCTGGTCACCGCCGAGGGCGGCTGGTTGGCCCGCAGTCCGAAAATCAATGCCAAAAGCACCGTCGGCGCGGGCGACTCCGCCCTCGCCGGCTATCTGCTGAGCCAAGCAGCCGGAGCCACCGGCCCGCAAAGCCTGCAGCAGGCGGTCGCCCACGGGGCAGCTGCCGCATCCCTGCCGGGATCCACCGTCCCGGCGCTTTCCCAAACCAATCCCTCTGCCGTTACCGTTGCGGCCCTGGCTGACGCCAAGGAGAACTGAAGAAATGACTGCACTAATCACCCCCGAGCTGGTCACCCTGGACGTCGATCTTGGCACTGAACCTGCCACGGTGATCCGCCACCTCGCCGAGCAGATCGCGTCCACCGGCCGCGCGAGCGAAGTTGAGGGACTGTACGCCGATGCGTTGGCCCGCGAGCAGAAGACGTCCACAGGCGTTCCCGGCGGAATTGCCATTCCACACTGCCGTTCCACCGCCGTCATCGAGCCCACGCTGGCCATGGCCCGGCTGGCTCCGGCCGTCCCCTTCGGCGCCAAGGACGGCCCCGCGGACCTGATTTTTTTCATCGCCGCCCCCGAAGGGGCGGACCAGGAGCATCTGCGGCTGCTCTCCAAACTGGCCCGGTCGCTGATTAAAAAGGACTTCACCGCTGCCCTGCGCGCGGCATCGTCCGCCGATGAGATCGTGGCCCTGGTCGAGGGCGCCATCGCGGACAAGCCAGCAACAGACTCGACTGCGACGGCAGCGTCGGCAGCGACGGCCGCAGGGGCGCAGACGTCCGCGCGGCCAAAGCGCCTCGTTGCCGTCACCGCCTGCCCCACCGGCATCGCCCACACGTACATGGCGGCCGATTCGCTCGTAGCCGCGGCCAAGGAGGCCGGTGTGGAACTGCAGGTGGAGACCCAGGGCTCCGGCGCCGTCACACCGTTGGACCCGGCCGTTATCGCCGCCGCGGATGCCGTGATCTTTGCCGTCGACGTCGACGTGCGCGGCAAGGAGCGCTTTGCCGGCAAACCCGTCATCAACGCCCCGGTGAAGCGCGGCATCGACGAGCCGGCCAAAATGGTCCAGGAGGCCCTGGCCGCGGCGGACAATCCGAACGCGCACCGGGTGCCGCATTTCGGCGCCGAGGAGCAGGCCGAACACGATGCGGAGGCCTCCGGCGAGCACATCGGCCAGAAGCTGAAGAAGGCGCTGCTGACCGGCGTCAGCTACATGATTCCATTTGTGGCCGGCGGCGGGCTGCTGATTGCCCTGGGCTTCCTGCTCGGCGGATATACCATCAGCACCATCGCGGACAAAGTGGTGCTGGCCAACAGCCTCACGAACCTGCCCGACGGCGGACTGCCCATCTATCTGGGCGCCGTTGCCTTTAAGATCGGCGGCCTCTCGCTCGCCTTCCTGGTCCCGGCGTTGGCCGGCTACATCGCCTTCGGCATCGCGGACCGACCGGGCATCGCGCCCGGCTTTACCGCCGGCGCCGTCGCCGGTTTCATGGGTGCGGGCTTCCTGGGCGGCCTAGTGGGCGGTCTGCTGGCCGGGTTCATCGCGCACTGGATCGGCGGCTGGCCCGTACCGCGTTGGCTGCGGGGCCTGATGCCCGTGGTGATTATCCCGCTGCTGGCCTCGATCGTGGCCTCGGGCCTGATGTTCCTGGTCCTGGGCGGGCCGATCGCGTGGTTCACCACGGTCCTGAACCACTGGCTGTCCGGGATGACCGGCGCCTCCGCCGTCGTCCTCGGTATCATTTTGGGCCTGATGATGTGCTTCGATTTGGGTGGTCCGGTCAATAAGGTTGCCTACTCCTTCGCTGTCGCCGGCCTCGGTGCCGGGTCGGTCACCAACCAGGCCCCGTGGCAGATCATGGCAACAGTGATGGCCGCCGGCATGGTTCCGCCGCTGGCCATGGCGCTGGCGACGGCGCTGGACAAGAGCCGCTTCAGCCTGGCCGAGCGCGAAAACGGCAAGGCCGCCTGGCTGCTGGGTGCCTCCTTCATCTCCGAAGGTGCCATTCCCTTCGCCGCGGCGGATCCGCTGCGGGTCATCCCTGCCAGCATGCTCGGCGGGGCTGTCACCGGGGCGCTGTGCATGGCGACCGGCGTCACCTCCCAGGCCCCACACGGGGGAATCTTCGTTTTCTTCGCGATCGGCAACCTGGTGATGTTCATCGTTTCAATCCTGGCCGGGATGGTGGTCACCGCGTTGGCGGTCTTGGCCCTGAAGCGCTGGGCCGTAAGGAAGCCCGTTGATACTGTTGCAGCAACCGGCCCGGCACCGGTTCTGGTCAGCCAGTAGGGGGTAACGCCATGAGGACATTTCAAGGAGTCGGAGTGACTCCCGGCCGCGTGATTGGACCGGTACGTCAGATGCCGCCCGCGGTGCCTGCGCCCGCAGCCGGCGAAGGTCTCGACCCGGGAACGACTCCGGAGGAGGCCGCAACGGCGCTGCGTACGGCGGCGGCTTCGGTGCAGACCGAGCTCAAGCACCGCGGGTCACGGGCCAGCGGGGATGCAAAGGACGTGCTCGAGGCGACGGCCCTGATGGCTGCCGACCCGATGCTGCTCAAGTCGGCGGTCAAGCTGATCAACGGGGGCGCCTCGGCCGAGCGCGCAATCTGGGAAGCGGGCGACGGCGTCGCCACCATGCTGCTGAACCTCGGCGGCTATATGGCCGAGCGTTCCCACGATGTGCTGGACGTCCGGGCCCGGATTGTCGCCGCGCTGCGCGGTGTTCCGGCTCCGGGCATCCCGGATTCGACGGTGCCGTTTATCCTGCTTGCAGAGGATCTGGCGCCGGCGGATACTGCCACCCTGGATCCGGACAAGGTGCTTGCCCTGGTGACGGCCAGCGGCGGCCCCCAGTCACACACGGCCATCATCGCCCGGGCGCTGGGCCTGCCGGCGGTCGTTGCCGCCAAGGGCGTGGCCCAGCTGGCGGACGGCACCACGGTCTACGTGGACGGCGCCGCCGGCGAGGTCACGGCCGAGCCCGATGCCGCACGCGAGGAGAAGGCCACGCTGTGGAAAGACAGGGCTTCCGTGCTGGCTGACTTCGACGGCCAGGGCCGCTTGGCCGACGGAACGGCCGTACCGTTGCTGGCCAACGTCGGCGGAGCGAAGGATGCACTGGCTGCCGCTGCCGCCGGGGCCGAGGGTGTGGGCCTGTTGCGCACGGAATTCTGTTTCCTGGGCCGCGATACAGAGCCGTCGATCGAGGAGCAGGTGAGCGCCTACAGGGGTGTCTTTGATGCCTTCGCCGGAAAAAAGGTGGTGATCCGGACCCTCGATGCCGGGGCGGATAAGCCGCTGCCCTTCCTGACCGATGCCAGCGAGCCGAACCCCGCCCTCGGTGTCCGCGGATACCGCACGGACTTCACCTCCCCGGGAGTTCTGGAGCGTCAGCTGCAGGCGATCGGTGCGGCGGCGGCGGATTCAGCCGCGGATGTCTGGGTGATGGCTCCGATGATTTCGACCCCGGCAGAGGCTGCCGATTTCGCCGCGCTCTGCACGGCCGCGGGTCTGAAGACGCCCGGTGTCATGGTGGAAGTCCCCGCCGCGGCTCTGAGCGCACGGCACGTCCTGAAGGAGGTCAGTTTCGCCAGCATCGGCACCAATGACCTGACGCAGTACACCATGGCCGCGGACAGGCAGCTGGGGCCGCTGGCCGCGCTGAACGATCCTTGGCAGCCTGCGGTCCTCGCGCTGGTCAAAGCCACGGTCGACGGCGCCGGGGCGGCACGCGCCGCAGCCGGCGGCAGCGCCGTGGTCAGCGCCGGCACGAGTACGGGCGGCGACAGCGCCACCGGAAAGCCGGTGGGCGTCTGCGGTGAGGCAGCCGCTGATCCCGCGCTCGCCGTCGTACTGGTGGGCCTGGGCGTCAGCACGCTGTCCATGACGGCACGTGCGCTGCCGGCCGTCAGCGCTGTGCTGCGCAGCGTCACGCTGGAGCAGACCCGGGAGCTCGCGGCACTGGCACTGGGCGCCGCAAGCGCCACCGGGGCGCGGTCCGCGGTGCGGGAGCATCTCTCTGTCCTCGACCAGCTCGGTCTTTAGCAAACCCCTACCTAATCAGGAGAAAATCATGTCAGAACGCACCGCCACCATCGCCAGCCGCGTCGGACTGCATGCCCGGCCGGCCGCCATCTTTGCCGAAGCCGCGGCGGAGCTTCCGGTTGAGGTCAGCATTGCCATGCAGGGCGACCCGGCCGAGGACGCACTGGATGCCTCCAGCATCCTCTCGCTGATGGGGCTGGGCGCTGCATGTGGCGACGTGGTCGTGCTGAGGGCCGAGGGCGACGGCGCCGACCAGGCACTCGAGACGCTGGCGAAGATCCTCGAAACAGACCACGACGCGTAGTTCTCCGGTGGCCGGGCCCTGTCCGGCGCCCCGATGGCAACCACAGCGAGACCCCGGGAAACCCCCGGGGTCTCGCTGTTTTCGGACGAGTTCACCGCGGCCCCATAACGAGCACGTGAACCCGGCGTCTGGGGATATGGCCCGAAATCATGTAAAATTGAAGGTCTGCCCGGAGCGGGGCAGCTACAAGTCGCAAGCAAATGACCTCCACGAGAGTTGACCAAATGCCCACAGACCGAAGCTCGAACGACTCAATTACAGGTGTACAGGACACACCCAGGCAGACGCGTCCCGCGCGTCTGCCACGACTAAAACGCCGGCGCCTTGCCGTCGGTGACGTTAATATCGTCGACAAGCCGATGCTCAAAAAAGCCGTCGGCGGCACCATCGTCGGAAACACCATGGAATGGTACGACGTAGGTGTTTTTGGCTATCTCATCACCACCATGGGACCGGTTTTCCTACCGGAATCGGACAAATCCGTCCAGACGCTGTTTTTGCTGGGCACGTTTGCCGCGACCTTCATCGCGCGCCCGCTGGGCGGGGTCATCTTCGGCTGGTTCGGAGACAAGGTGGGCCGGCAAAAGGTGCTCGCCACGACTCTGATGATCATGGCCGCTTCCACCTTCGCGGTCGGCCTGTTGCCCGGCTATGCCCAAATCGGCATCTGGGCCGCCGTGCTGCTGGTGCTCCTCAAGCTCGTCCAGGGATTCTCCACCGGCGGTGAGTACGCCGGCGCCACGACCTTCGTCAGCGAATACGCCCCGGACAAGCGGCGCGGCTTCTTCGCCAGCTTCCTGGACATGGGCAGCTACATCGGCTTCGCCGTCGGTGCTGCGCTGGTTTCCGTACTGCAGCTGACACTGGGACAGGGCGCCATGGAGCAGTGGGGCTGGCGCCTGCCCTTCCTGCTGGCCGGTCCGCTGGGCCTGATAGCCGTCTACTTCCGCAGTAAAATCGAGGAGTCCCCCCAGTTCCAGGCCACCCTGGATGCACAGGAGGCTGTCGCCAAGGACGCCCAGGCCGGGGATGCGGCCGCGTCCAAGGGCCCGATGGGCATCATCAAGGCCTACTGGCGGCAGATTGTGCTGGCCATGATCCTGGCCGCTGCCGCCAACACCGTTGGCTACGCCTTGACCTCCTACATGCCGACTTATCTGACCGAATCCAAGGGGTATGACCCGGTCCACGGCACGCTGCTGACCATCCCAGTTCTGGTCATCATGGCCCTCTGCATTCCGCTGACCGGCCGGCTCTCCGATCGGGTCGGACGCCGTCCCGTGTTGTGGGTAGGCGCTGTCAGCACCGTCGTACTGGCCGTGCCGGCCTTCCTGCTGATCGGCATTGGCGATGTTTGGTCAACGCTGCTTGGACTGGCCCTGGTCGCCTTCCCGGTCACGTTCTACGTGGCCAATCTGGCCTCCGCCCTGCCGGCGCTCTTCCCGACCGCCAGCCGCTACGGCGCAATGGGCATTGCGTACAACTTCTCGGTGGCCATCTTCGGCGGCACCACGCCGTTCATCGTGCAGGGACTCATTACGCTGAGCAACGACGACATGATGCCGGCGTATTACCTGATGGCCACGTCCACCATCGGGGCGGTGGCCATTTACTTCCTGAAGGAATCCGCGCAGAAACCGCTGCCGGGGTCCATGCCCAGTGTGGGCACCGTGGCGGAGGCCCGGGAACTGGTGGCCGGCCAGGATGGGAACCCTCATCTGGTGCTGGATGACATGCCGTTCGACGAAACCTACGAACCCGCAACCCCGGCGAAGGGCATTCCCGAAACGACCCTTGTCGGCTGACACCAGAACACCGACGGCGGCGCGCCCCGTTTGGAGCGGGCCGCCGTTTTGCACGGGGCCGGACGCCGTCGCACCTTAGCCGCCGTATTCAAGCGGGCGCCGCCGTCGAACATCAGCAGCCGGACGCCGCCGCAATGGAGGCCAAGCCGGCCCGGCAGCTTAAGAACCGACGGCTCACGTTCAGTCATATTAACATTGTGGACCGGCCGACACCGCCGAGCAGACGCTGTTCCTTCGCAGTATGCCTGGGGTCAGCCCCTAACGCCCGCGCTTTCCTGCATATGCGCCCAACCGCTCCGGCACAAACCTGCTCAGCGCGGCCAGCACCGCATAGCGCTTGGACGGCACCGAGACGCTCTTTCCCATAAATGCAGCGGCCAGTCCCTCGCCCACCACCCGGTCAGCTTCCAGCCACATCCACGCCGGGATTTTGGCCGTGGAGGCACCCATCCGCTGATGGAATTCGGTGTGCACAAAGCCGGGACAGACGGCCGTCACATGTACGCCTCGCGGTCCGTAGTTGACGTTCGCCCATTTACTGAAGCTGATGATCCACGCCTTGGACGCCCCATACGTGCCGCGCGGGATGAAGCCCGCCATGCTGGCCACGTTGATGATCCGGCCCCGACCGCGCGCCAGCATGGGTTCCAGTGCGGCGTGCATGAGCTGCATCGGCGTGCTGACCAGGATGTTCAGCTGGTCCAACTCTTCCTGCCGCGTGTTCTGCTCGAATTGTCCCGCCAACCCGTAGCCGGCGTTGTTGACCAACACCGTCACGTGGTTCTCGGGCTGCGTCAGGCGTGCCGCCACAGCGGCAACGCCGGAGTCCGTCCGCAGATCCGCGGTGATGGTCTCCACGGCAATGCCAAAGTCCTGCCGCAACTTGACAGCCTTCGCTTCCAGCCGCCCGGTGTCGCGGGCCACCAACACCAGATTGTAGCGTTGGGCACTCAGCTGCTGGGCAAACTCCGCTCCCAGCCCCGCCGTCGCACCCGTGATCAGGGCCATTCCATTCTTCACAGCGTCAGTCATTCCCCCATGCTACTCACGCGCCGCCGTTAGACGTCCGGCTCCACACGCCTTTCCGCAGGAACGTCCGCGGTCCGCCCGGTGTCACCGCCGAGCGGGGCCCGGACGTCACGGATGAGCGGACCTAAGCCGTCTCGGGCCAGTCGGTGACCTGAACATAGTCCTCATGCCGGCGCAGAAAGCCAGCGATAAAAGAACAATGCGGGATGATCCGCTTGCCGGACGCCGCCACATCGTCAAGAGCGTAGCGGGCGAGAATCTTCGCCATGCCCTTGCCACCGAAGGGCTCCAGGGTTTCGGTGTGGATGAAATCCACATGCCCTGGCAGGTCGTTGAACTGCGCCACGGTGGTCAGCGTCTCCCCGACCCGCAGCTCATACTGATGGTCCTGGTCATTGCGCAGCATCGTCACGTCGTTGTGGAAAGTCTCGGCCGTGTCAGTCATGTCTCGACCTTGGCACGGCTGGTACGCGCTGGCAATGCCCCGGCAGAATCCCCCCACCCCGACCAGCGAGTGTGGAGATCTGCCCCTTCAACACCGCTTTTGCGGGGCTGATCTCCGCACTCTACGGCGGGTTGTAAGGTTGCGGGAGCGCCTGCGGTTGGGCGGGCGACGGCGGGACGCATTTCCGCGGGTGCCTGGCGTTCCATTTCGGGAGGTGCCCCACGTTCCGCTGTGGCTGCCTGCCTGCGTTCCGTTGAAGCGCCCTGACCGGCGGTGGGAACGCCCGCGGCGAGTTCGGCTGCTCCCAGCGCGGCCTCGAGATCCGCCACGGTCCGCTCGTAGGCGGGTCCGGCACCGGAACGCAGCAGCGCCGCCTCGCGCATGACACGAACCAGTGCCGCCGTTTCCGGCTGGCACACGTCCGACAACGCGGGATAATCAATCATCTTGCCGACGTCCAGCTCATAGACGCTCCAGCGGGTCAAGACGTCGTCGTGACGTGCGGCAACGGCGCCAAACCCGATCCGGTCAGCACGGCGCTGGGAGCGGCTCCTCTGGAACGCCTCCAGACGCGGGGCGCCGCGGTACGCCGAAGCGCCAGCCAGCAAAGCGAGCACGAGCAGCGAGGCGCCGGCGGCAGGACTGTAAACGGCGGGAATAATCACCGCAGGCAGCACGAATGCCAAAGCCAGGAAGCTGTGCCAGAAAACGGCGTCACCCCGGACACCGCCGTCCCTGCCCAGTTGCAACCTCAGCGCATAGACAGTTGCCGCAACGCTGACCGTCACTATCACTGCGCAGCACAACAGCTGGACGAATTCCGCTGCTAAAGCGGACATGCCACCACCTCCGACCCGGAGCACCCTGACCCGGCGTGACCTCCGCCTGAAGCGCACTGACCGGTGCCCTCACGTCGGGTTGTCCCGCTCGTTTACCACTACCTCCATTGGAATACTTCACACGAGATTGGTCAATGCTCCCGCGGCCGGTCGCGGCATTGGATTGGTGCGCGATACACGATGAACGCAAAGGAGTGCACGTGAACGGCGGCACATGTGTACGACGTGCCGGAATCCGGGCTGGGACCTGGGTGGACAAAGCGTCAGTCCCTGCACCCATTATTGAAGAATACAACATATGAGGAGACCAGCAATGAGCCAGAGACCTGCCCTCTCGCAACGCGCGAGAGCCATGACCCACACTGTCCGCGCCGGTCGGGGCACTTCTCTGACTCTGATCGCCGTTCTGCTGTTCATCAGCGGCGCCGTCCGGTTCGATGGGTCAGCGCTGCTGCCTGTCATTCTGGCTTTGATCGGACTCCCGCTGCTGATCACCGGTTTCCGGGCAGGGGCGAAAGCCCGCGCATTCAACAGGGCGGACTTCGCTTTGGCCGAAAGTCTCGACCAGGAACTCGGTGAGCTGTACCGGCAGCCCGGGCACAGACGCCTATCAACCCGATTCGACCTCGGGAATCTTCGGAAACGCCACAGTCATCGAGCTGGAACGCCATTCCATCAGGACACCGCCGGCAATATGGCCGGCACTTTGGACCACCAATTCAGCATGTTCTCCCGGTCCACCGGATTCTCCGTCGGTGGCGTCGGAGGATCCGGCCTGCTGGGCACTGTGAACAGCTCCGCCATGCGCGGCTTCATCAATGGCGTTTCCAATGCAAACCTGTCCATAACCCAGACAACCAGGGCAAATCTCCTTGGTGACGCGCTGTTCAGCGTCCTGGAATTTGACGCAGACAACGGGTACAAAGACACAATGCGCGTCATTAGCGTCTCCGCCCCTGCTGCGGCATCGTGGATAGCTGACCTGGTGACCAGCGTTGGTCACTCGCTGGGCGGACCTTCCACCCACGCGGGGGCGAGCGTCGGCCGGTGGATACATCCCCTGACCGACCGGTTCACTCCGCGCGACATCAGCTACACAACCGACAGGCTCAGAGCCCTCGAACGCAGCAGGGACGGCTCCCCCGTCTCCGTGTACGGCGCGCCGGTGGGACGAAATGCCATACTCGGCACCCGGTTCACGTTCGCGGATGGTCAGCAGACGAACATCTTCCCCGCGCGGTTTCCTGCCCTCCTGGGCCAGGCCATCGGGATAGGTACTCGTCACGCCGTCGCAGGCAACGACGCGGGCCGGACCAAGCAACTCGAATCAGTCAAGCCCGTCTAGTGGTGTGTCTCCAAATAGTTTATGACTTGTGGATTAAGCTGGGAACATGTCGAATCCAGCTCCCGCATTGACCCTCACCGACGCCCAGCACGAGGTCTTGGAGGCCCTGTCCAAGTCTCGGCTTGCTTCACATCGCGAGGTGCAGCGGGCGCAGGTTCTCCTGATGGCTGCCGAGGGCCTGGCTAACGAGTGGATCTCCCGGGTGGTGGGTGTAAGCCCGGCGACGGTGCGGGCTTGGCGTGCCCGGTTCGTAGGGGAAGGGCTGAAGGAGTTCGGCAAGGTCAAGGAGGGGCGGGGGCGCAAGCCGGCGATCCCGGAGTCGAAGATCGCCGAAATCGTTGAATTGACGCGGTTTTCCAAACCGGAGGGTGCGACGCATTGGTCGGTGCGGTCCATGGCGGCACGTGTCGGTGTGTCTCCGGCGCAGGTGCAGCGGATTTGGGCGGCACGTGGGCTGAAGCCGCACCTGATCAAGACGTTCAAGCTCTCCACCGATCCGAACTTTGACGAGAAGCTCATTGATGTGTGCGGGCTGTACCTGAATCCGCCGGAGAACGCGATGGTTTTCTGCATGGATGAGAAGACCTCGATCCAGGCTCTTGACCGTTCCCAACCGTCCCTGCCGATGGTCAGGGGTCGGGCCGAGACCGTAACGCATGACTACAAGCGCAACGGAACCACCACGCTCTTCGCGGCCTTGGAGGTCGCCACGGGAAAGGTCCTGGGATCCTGCGTGCCCAAGCACCGGCACGATGAATTCCTGGGGTTTCTAAAAACCATCGAGAAGGAGGTCCCCAAGGGCCTTCAAATCCACCTCATAGTGGACAACTATGCGACCCATAAGCATTCGAACGTGAAAGCGTGGCTGGAGAAGAACCCGCGGTTTCACCTGCATTTCACCCCAACCTCCTCCTCCTGGCTGAACCTGGTGGAGCGCTGGTTCAGGGACCTCACGGAGAGGGCACTGCGCCGCGGGGTCTTCCACTCGGTGCCGGATTTAATCGAGAAAATCGAAGCCTACATCCGCGTCAACAACGAGAACCCCACGCCGCTGATTTGGACAGCGACCGCCGACTCCATCATCGAAAAAGTCCGCCGCGGACGCGTAGCCCTCCAAGCCACAAAACAAAACTGAGACACTACACTAGCTGGTACAGCCCGGCTTGTTCTGTCCCTGCCGGCAAATGCTCCAGCACAAGAAATCCCCGCCCTGCTGTGCCGGACGGGGATTTCTGCGCTGGTGGGCCCTGTGGGGCTCGAACCCACGACCCACGGATTAAAAGTCCGATGCTCTACCAACTGAGCTAAAGGCCCTCACCAGTCCGCGCTGTTTCCCGCGGCGGACGCTACCTAGAATAGCGCACACAGCGGCGGTGCCGGGAATCGACGAAATCTCGACCAGTCAGGGGCACAGGAGTAGTGTCGTGGCATGAGTGCAACACCCGGTTCCCACGTTCCCCGGCCGCATAAGCCCAAGCCTTTTGCACCCGCGGATTTTGAGCCTTTTGCCGGCGGTTCGGACCCGGCGCGTGTGTCCGAGGCAGCCCATCTGGCAGCCCAGGCACTCGTTCACCGGGGCCGCAAGAGTGATGATCCCGCGGTGACCAAACGGCTGGTCAAACTTGCCGACCAGCAGGGACTTGAAGCCATCGCGGAATTGTGGGCCCAGAGCCCGGCCCGGTCCCTGCCCGGGGCGTTGTGGCGCCTCTACGCCCTCCGCGCCGCCACGCAGCAGGACCCGGAGCGTATTTCCATTTTCTTCCGCGCCGGCCAGGATACTGCGCAGGTTTCCCACGTAGTCGCGGGTGTGGCCGATCCGCCCGGCGCTGATGAGCTCAAGACCATGGCGGACGCCATTTTATCGGGGGCGTTCGACGGCGACTTCGACGTTGCGCTGGAACGTTCGGCGGCCTTCTGCCGGGTCGTCGCGCTGGGCCAGTCCCGCGTCGCCGATGAGCGCGAACGCGCCGACGGCGCACACGGGGACCGGCTGACCAGGAACGCGGCGCAGCTCATCAAAACCGCCGAGGACCTTGAGCACGCGGCCGCATCCTGGCGCCGCAACGAGCTGGACTAGCGATGGGGCAGCGTGAATGTGATCTTGCTTAGCGACCAAGGGCAGTCCTGATCCCGTCGAACCCATCCTAGTCAAGCAGGCCCTTCGCACTCAGCTCGATGATTCGCGAATATCGCACCGCACTAACGGGACGCAGTCGCGCCGCCGGAGCGGGCTTCATCCACAGGGCCGATCCGTACATGGCTAGAACAGATATTGGGGCCTAAACTGGGCAGATTACCGACGGGTAAGTGTGACTCAGACAGGGGGTGCTGAAATGAACAAGAAGGATTTGGCGATAGTCGCAATGGACGACGAGGAGGCAGCGGAGGAGACCACCGGGCGGGGCACCATGGTGATCCGGATCTGGTCGGAGGAAGGTGACGAAGGCGGGTTCCGGGCCCGTCTGATCTTTAGCCGTACCGCCAAGGATCGGCCCCATCTGCGCGTTGCCGGGAGCCACGACGAGATTCTTCAGACGGTACGGCAGTGGCTTGAGGAGATCGATGACTAAACCTAAGTCTGCCCGCTTTCACCGCGCATAAAAACAGGTAATTCCCCCCGCATTATTTCATTGACAACCCATGGTCGAGTGACCATGCTGGGTGATGGACCGGGAATCATTCAGTTGGTTCGGAGGCTCCAATTAATCTTAGTTGTCGGCACCGCAGCGGCGCAGATAGGGGGGCAGGATGGACGGGCCTGGCAGCCAACGTTGGGAGCTCAAACTCTTGGGCTTCTGGCAGCTCAAATTGGACGGGCAACCAGTTGCCGTCGGTATCCGCCAGCAGCGCGTCATCGCAGCCCTGGCTCTCTTGGGAGCGAGGTCGCGGCACTCCCTCTCCAGCCTTTTATGGCCGGACAGCTCCGAGACACAGGCAGCGGGAAATCTGCGGGCCAGCGTCTTCCACATCACCCATAAGCTCCCTTCCTTCTTGTGCGCCTCCAACGATTCACTGTTCCTGGAGCCGGACGTAGAGGTTGACTTTCACCGGATCCGCTGGCTTATCGCGGACATCCAGGACAGCGCGGCTACTGTGGCCGCCGGTTCAGCGGACATTCTGCACAACGCGGACCTCTTGCCCGACTGGTATGACGACTGGGTCATCTTCGAGCAGGAGCGGCTGCAACAGCTGCGGCTTGACGGGCTGGAGACGTTGGCCAATTACTACCTGCGGATGGGCGCCCTGGGACGCGCGACGGAGGCCGCACACGCGGCTACATCGATCGAACCACTGCGCGAGAGTGCCCAGTTGATCCTGCTCCGCTGCCATCTCGAGGCCGGCAATAATGCCTCGGCCACGCGGGCATTCATTGAATTCCGTGGCCGGTTAGGCCGTGAACTGGGGGTAAGGCCCTCCTCCCGTTTTGCAGAACTGCTGGATCCGCAGCCCACCAGCACCCCGCCTTCGGCGGAGTCACAGTACCGCCTGCCCCGCGCCGGCGGCGCAGGCTAAGGACCCTTCACGCCATCACCCAAAATGCTGCGCCAGCGACTTCGAACCATTCGGTAGTTCCCAGTAGATGAGAGGTTGGCAATGCATATTAAATTCATCACCAGTACCTTCAGCGTGTTCGTCCTGATTTCCGGGATGCTTCTGGTTGGAGGAGTCACCGGAGATGTGGCCGCCGCCGATGCGTCCCCCGACAGATCCCACCGGGAAACCCGCCGATCCAACAGCCTGGACACGGCGTCGTCGGCCATTCCCACGGCAGCGCAGCCGGCGGTGACCGACGACGCCCAGAGCACGGTGCGGACAGGCTCCTCGACGGGGAAGGCGGCAGCGGTTGCCGTGGCCACCAGCAATTGTGAAGGATGTTCCGGTTCGTCAACCGCTTTCCAGGTGGTTTACTTCGACGGCGATACTGCCACGGCGGACAATTCCGCTGCGGCTTGGTCCAGTTGTCCCTCGTGCACCTCCTCAGCGGTTTCGGTGCAGCTGGTGGTGGCACGGAAAGCCAGCCAACTCATCGTCAACAACAGGGCACTGGCGCTCAACGTGAGCTGCACCAGCTGCACGACCACATCGGCCGCCATCCAGTTTGTCATCACCGGAGGAACCCGCCGGGAGCTGTCCGCCCAGGCAAAAACCATGATTACCCAAATCCAGACCGAGCTCGCAGACAGGCTTCGGGCCGCCCCGCACCCGCAGGGGCTGCAGCGGTCCGCCCCGCAGGCCAAGGGGCTCACGGATGACACCGCCGAGAGGTTGGCACAGATCATCCTGAAGGACGTGGGCGCTGCAACGGTGCAACGCAACGTTGACGTGCAGGCGGGTCAATAACAAGCCCTGAGGGCAATAAAAACCGGTAATAAAACCGTCACCAACGGTCCCGGGAGGAGCGGCTGCGGCCGGCTTATCCCGGGACCGATTTCCTACCCGGACGCGCCTCCCGCCCCGAAATCCGGCAGTAACGGGGCAGTAACGGGGCAGTAACAGGGGCCACTATTTACTTTGGGTACTGGCTTCACTGAGGCCTTGATAACGGAACCATTTTCCATGGAAGGGGGTGAATGAGATGGAGAAACTGACCGTCACCGAGCTGGAGGGACAGAGCGTAGAGCTGCTCCCGTCCCGGGAGACTCTGCTCCTGAACTTCAACATCAACTGGGCAAGCGTCATGGCTTCGAATACGTCGTATGCAGTCAATGCCGCGACCCTGCTCTCGAGCGCCACGAGCGGAGCCTGGCAGACCATTAGCGTCCACCAGCGCTGATAGCCCCCGTCAATCGGGCACTGGTGTGACAGGCGCCGGACGGAATCTGGCTCCATTTCAGTTGCACCCCAGCGGCGGGTTCACCACTCATATGGGCGGTGAACCCGTCGCCGCAACGTCCCGCTACCGAAGGCATACGCAATGACTATTGACTCCAGTGAACAGCGGATGGTCCAATGGCGCCTTGTCCCCGGGGTGGAGCTGTTGGGCGCCGTGACCGGTTCCGGACTGGTACAGAAAACTTTCCTGGTGCAGCGCCCCGATGGCCAGGTCATCCAGCTTTCCGCGCTGCTGAACCTGATTCTCAAAATGGCCGCGACGGAGCCGACCACCGACGTGCTGGCCCACAAGGTGAGCGATCGCTACGGCAAAGAGCTGGATCCGGCCGGGCTGACCCAGCTAATCGAGCAGAAGCTCCGGCCGCTTGGTCTGCTGGAAGATGCTACCGGCATGGTGCCTATGAACAAACCCGCGCCCACCGCTCGCCCGATCCTTGCACTTCGCCTGAAGGGGACCATAATTCCGGTGGCCACCGTCAACCGGCTCGCGGCGCTGCTCAGGCCGATCTATTTTCCGCCGGTCGTTATCCTGAGCCTCGCGGCCCTGATCGGACTCGACATTTCGCTGTTCTTCTCCGGCAACGTCATCTCCGCTCTGGAGCAGATCCTCGTCACCCCGACGCTGCTGCTGGGTCTGTTCGTCATGATGGTCGTCGGTGCGGTGATCCACGAACTCGGGCACGCTACGGCCTGCAAATATGGCGGCGCCGAGCCCGGGGTCATCGGCTTCGGCGTATATCTGGTGTTCCCCGCATTCTTCACCAATGTGACCGATTCCTATCGGTTGGACCGAACGGGCCGGCTGCGGACGGATCTGGGCGGTCTGTATTTCAACCTCTGGTGCGTGCTGCTGGCCGGTTTCGGCTTCGTCCTGACCGGCGATGGCATCCTGGTGCTGTTCGTCATCGCCACACAGGTCATGATGCTCCAACAGCTCCCCCCGACCATCAGGCTTGACGGCTACTTTGTACTCGCGGACCTGGCCGGCGTGCCGGATCTTTTTTCCCGCGTCGGTCCGGTTCTGCGCAGCCTCATTCCCGGCCGTCCCGTAGACCCCCGGGTCACGGAACTGCGGCCGGCAGCGCGGCGGATCGTCAAGGTATGGGTACTGACCGTCGTACCTGCCCTCGTCCTGCTCCTTGGCTGGCTGTTGTGGAACCTGCCGGTCATCGCCGCCCAGGCGGCCGCCGCCGTAATCGTCCATGCGCACGCCGCGAGTGCCGCCTGGAGCGCGGGCCAGCCGGTCGCCGTCGTGCTTTCCTGGCTGTCAATCTTCCTGCTGGTACTGCCGATTCTCGGGATCATCGTAATGATCCAGCGCCTCGCTGCCGGCGCCATGACCGTGGCGCACCGCCGCATGGCCGCCAAGCGCAAGCGCTCCGCCGGCACACCGCCCTATGGGCGGCACAGCGCGCCGGTCCCGGCGCGGGCGTGGGCATCCGCGAGCCACCGCCCCAATAACGCCGCGATAACAGGGCAGTAACAGTCCCGGCTATCTACTGGTACAGGCGATATTTTCCAAGCCGATCGATCAAAGTACGAAACGCGAGAGGGGGTGAATCAAATGGAGAAACTGACCGCCACAGAATTGGAGGGACAGAGCGTAGAGCTGCTCCCCTCACGGGAGACTCTGCTCCTGAACTTCAACATCAACTGGGCGAGCGTCATGGCGCACAATACGTCGACCGCAGTCAACGCCATGACCCTGTTCTCGAACGCCTCGAGCGAAGCCGGGCAGGACATTTACGTCGACCAATACTGATAGTCCGGAGGCCGGGTGCCTTGTAGGCCAGACACCCGGCCACACAGAAAGGTGAAGCGCCATGACGGCATCATCTGCGCTGTGCTCCATCGATCTCGATGCCGAGACCGCGGAGCTGCTACCCAGCCGCGAAACCCTGTTCCTGGACTTCAATTTCAATGTCGCCCCTGTGATCGGTGTCAATCTGGCACTGGCCCTCAACGCGGCGACTATTGGTTCGGTGGCTCAGGCGGGAGCGTGGCAGAACCTCTTCTCCATGCACTAGCATCCGATGGGTTTTGCCGACACGGGCGGCGGGTACAGCACCGATCAGGTGGTAAACCCGCCGCCTTTGTGTATCCGGTTCTGTTGACATGGAACCGCCAACGTAGAACACTGAAGGTGGTGTCGGACTGCGGAACCCCCGGGCTCCATCTTCTAGCCGCTTCGAGCGGCCTAACGCCGAGAGGCGCTCTCAGTCCGGCACCACCTTTATGCCCCAAACGGGCCGCCACGACTCTCCGATGCCCATCGGATACCCCTGATTGCCGGTGATACCGGATTCCGCGGGTGCGGGCGCCAGCAAGTAATGTTAGGGCACAGCCCCGGCTTCGATAGCCGCTCCTTGGGCAGCCGGCAGATCGAATCGGGAAGGTATCCATGAAACTGCGCCTCTTCCCGCAGGAAAGGGCAGGGCTGCGAATCCTGTCGGCGATGGCGCAGGAAATTGTCCTCGGTGTGCACACCCTCTACGAACTGCTCGGAGCTCCCGCCTCCGAGTTTGGGCCGTTGGCGGAGCAGATGCGCCAGCACGAAGCGGCCTCAGGCAATCTTCTGGTCTCACTGTTGACGCATATGAGAACCAGTTTCATCAACCCGCTGCCCCGTGAAGATCTTTTTGCACTGGCCCGGTTCCTCAACGAGGCGATCGAAAAGCTTGCCGGTGCGGCGGAGCTGATCACACTGAACAAACTAGAGCGCATCCCCGCGCGTGCGTCGGACCAGCTGGAGGTTATTGCACGCCAGGCCGAGCTCACGGTGGAGGCGATGGGCCGGATGGACAATCTGGAGGAACTCGAGGACTACTGGATCCAGGTCCTGCGCCTGGCCAAGCGCGCCGAGCACACGCACCGGGTCTTCGTCAGCGAGCTGCTCCGGGACCACAAGCCGGTGGCCTATGTACGCTACCGGGACGTCGCCGATCAGCTGGTCAACGTCACCAGGGACATGCGCCAGATCGCGACCCAGGTAGGCAGCATCATCGTCAAGGAATCCTAGCTTGGCCACCGCTTTCCTGCTCGTCGTGGTGATCCTGGCCGCCGGTTTTGCGTTCCTGAACGGGTTCCGTGATGCTTCGTCCGCCGTCGCCATTGCCGTTCGTAACCGTTCCTTGACGCCCAGCATCGCTGTCCTGCTGGCCGGCTTCTTTAACCTCGCCGGCGCCCTGCTCAGTGGCTCCTTTGCCGTGGCGGTCGGGGGGAGGTTGTTCAGCCTGCCGCGGGGAACGGCCGGTCTGGCCCTGCTGGCCGCTGCGCTCACTGCGGCCTGCCTGTGGGGCGTTTACCAATGGCGGCGGGGCTACCCGTCGTCTTCCACGCATGCGCTCATCGGTGGGCTCGCCGGCGCATCCTCGGCATCGACGCTCGTCGGTGAACAGCCGCTGCACGGACTGGACTCCACCCTGCTGACACTGGTGGTCCTTCCGCTGCTGCTCTCGCCCGTAGTCGCCTTCGCATTGTCATTCCTCACGGTCTATCCCGCAGTTTGGGCGTCGCGGCATTCGCAGCCGAGTTTCGTCAACCGTCGGGTCCGCCGGGTGCAGGCGGTGGGGACGGCGGCCGTCGCCTTCGGTCACGGCCTGCAGGACGCTCAACGGACGGCGACGGTGCTGCTGTTGGCGCTGGCGGCGGCCGGGCTCGGCGGCACGGGCGCGGTACCCGCCTGGGTACTGATTTTTTCCGCCGTTCTGCTCGCCGCGGGCACGCTGACCGGCGGCTGGCGCGTCTCTTACACCCTGGGCAGCCGGCTGGCCAAGATCGACCCGATGCGGGGCATGGTGGCGCAGCTGGTCAGCTCCGTACTGCTTTTCATCGGCGCCATCGGGCTGCATCTGCCGCTGTCCACCACTCATACGGTGACGTCGTCAATTATCGGCGCCGGCCTTAACCAGCGGTTCTCGGTGACCAACGGCCGGCTTTGGCTGCGGATTCTGCGCGCTTGGGTGGCCACCCCCATCGCCGCGGCGGTGCTGGGCGCGATCCTTTACCTCGCAGTCTCCCCACTGATTTAGCTTGCGGCAAAAGTGGCGCAGACTTGGGGCCCTCCGGTGCGCTGGAGTATCTCCTGCGTAGATCCGGCGCCCAACGATGCGCGGCACGGTGCGCTTCCCGGTGCACGACCGGCCCACAACCGGAAAGAGCCGGGAACCCTAGCCGAAGCGGCCGGAAACGTAGTCCTCGGTGGACTTCTGCATCGGGTTGTTGAAGATCGTGGTGGTCTCCGCATACTCGATCAGCTTCCCCGGTTTTCCGGTCCCGGCGATGTTAAAGAACGCGGTCTTGTCCGAAACCCGGGCGGCCTGCTGCATATTGTGCGTCACAATCACCACCGTGAAGCTGTCCTTGAGTTCATTGATCAGATCCTCGACGGCCAGCGTGGAGATCGGGTCAAGAGCGGAGCACGGCTCATCCATCAACAGGACCTGCGGCTCCACCGCTATGGCCCGGGCGATGCACAGACGCTGCTGCTGGCCACCGGAAAGCCCCTGGCCGGGCTTTTCCAGCCGGTCCTTGACCTCATTCCACAGATTTGCGGCGAGGAGGGACTTCTCCACGAGATCGTCTGCGGCGGACCGTGAGATGCGCTTGTTGTTCAGCCGCACCCCGGCCAGCACATTCTCCTTGATGGACATGGTGGGAAACGGGTTGGGGCGCTGGAAGACCATGCCGATCTGGCGGCGGACCGTCACCGGGTCAACACCGGCGCCGTAGAGGTCGTCGCCGTCCACCAGCACCTGGCCCTTGACGTGCGCACCCGGAATCACCTCATGCATCCGATTCAAGGTCCGCAGCAGGGTCGACTTCCCACAGCCCGACGGACCGATGAAGGCCGTGACGGATTTCGGGGCGATGTCGATGCTGACATCGTGGACGGCCAGAAAATCCCCGTAGTAGACATCAAGGTCTTTGACATTCACGCTCTTGGACATGTTCTTCCTTCTAACTACCGTGAGGTTTTGGGCGCGAAGATCATGGCGATGATCCGCGCCATCAGATTCAGGACAACCACCAACAGCACCAGCAGCAGCGCCGCGCCCCACGCCTGGTTGTTGGACAGATCGATGTCCTGCCCCGGGAACTTGTAGCCGGTGTACGCCATCACCGGAAGCGTCTGCATGGGGCCCGAAAGGGGATTGGCATTGAACGAATCAGTAAAGCTCGCCGCCATGAAAATCGGTGCGGTCTCACCGATCACCCGGGCAATGGCCAGCGTGATCCCGGTGGCGATACCCGCTATCGCAGTGGGAATAACGATCCGCGTGATGGTGACGTATTTTGTTACGCCGAGGGCGTACGACGCCTCGCGCAGATCCGCCGGCACGAGCCGCAGCATTTCTTCACAGGAACGCACGACCGTCGGAATCATCAGAACCGAAAGGGCGACGGCGGCGGACAGTCCGCTGAATGCCTTCGGTCCCAGCAGTAAGGTGAAGAGCGAGAACGCAAACAGGCCGGCGACAATGGAGGGGATGCCGGTCATCACATCGACCAGGAAGTTCACCGTGCGGCGCAGCCAGAAGGTGGGATGGGCGTATTCGACCAGGTAGATGGCCGTCAGCAGACCAACGGGCACGGAGAACAGCGTGGCCAGGCCGGTGATCTGCAGCGTTCCGACGATCGCCTGCAACGCGCCGGAGGAGGAAACCAGTTCGAGGGTATCCGGATCAATATGGGCCGCTCCCCCTGAGGTGCTGATGAACTCCCAGCTGAGGATACCCAATCCCTTGCTGACGACGGTCCACAGCGTGGACACCAGTGGGGCCAGAGCGAGGATAAAAGCCGTACAGACCAATCCACTGACCAGACGGTCCAGCGCCTTCCGCCGATTCTCCTTCATCAGGGAGAGCGAATAAATGGCAATCAGGTAGAACACCCCAGTGAAAACCAGCAGACCAAACCAGTTGAAACCGATCAGACCCTGGAGCGCTGCGGCAAGGATAAAGCCACCGATTACGGTGTAGAGCGTGGAGCGCTTCGGCAGCTGCCCGGTGGTCAGGCGGTTACGCACAGCAGGGAGCCTCGCGGATTCGGTGGCTGTGGTCATGGCTGGTCTCCTTCGGAGCGCTTGTCGAGGCCTGCTCCGAACCCGGCACTCACGGCGGTGCGGGCCGCCGCGACATCCCCGTCGGCACCGTCGTAGCCGTCGTCGCCGAGGCGTTCCTGCCGGTGAGCGGCCAGCGGGCTCAGCATCGCGTCATCCTCTGCATCCGCTGCAGATACGCCGTCGCCCCGTCCCGGGTCCAAACCCCGCGGGTTGCCGGCGTCGCGGACTTTTTTCCGGCGCGGCTTGGCGTTGACGATCAGCCGGGCCACCATGTTCACCGCCAGCGAAATGACGAACAGCACCAGTCCGGTCCCGATCAGCGCATCACGCTGAAGTCCGGTGGCTATCGGAAAGTTCAGGGCAATGTTGGACGCAATCGTCTGCGGGTTCTCGCCCTCGGTGATCAACCGGAAGGAGACGACAATGGCCGGGGAAATGATCATGGCCACGGCCATCGTTTCACCCAGCGCTCTTCCCAATCCCAGCAGGATGGCGCTGACCACGCCGGACCGGCCGTACGGGAACACGGCAAGCCTGATCATTTCCCAGCGGGTGGAACCCAGCGCCAGCGCCGCCTCCTCATGCAGTTTCGGGGTCTGCAGGAATATTTCACGGGAGATGGAGGTGATGATCGGCAGGACCATTACCGCCAACACCACCGCCCCGGTGAGAATGCTGGACCCCGTGGAGGTGACACTGCCACTGAAGAACGGAATCCAACCAAGGTAGGCGTTGAGCCACTCCTGCAGGGGCAGCAGAAACGGACGCATCACCATGATGCCCCAGAGCCCGTACACCACGGAGGGCACGGCGGCCAGCAGATCGATGATGTAGCCGAGGAAGTTGGCCATCTTCCGCGGGCTGTAGTGCGAGATGAAAAGCGCGATACCGATCGCTACCGGAGTCGCCATCAGCAGCGCGAGAACCGAAGCCCAGACCGTGCCAAAGGCAAGCGGCCCCACATAGGACCAGAAGCCGGAAAACCCACCCGTGACGCCAGTCTTCAGATCGGGATTGGTGGTCCAGTTCGCACCTATCGCCGGGAGGGCCCGGATGATCAGGAACAGCGCCACTCCGGCCAGAATGACCATGATGGACACGGCGGCCGAGGTGCTCAGGAACTTGAAAACCCGGTCCGCCGGCCTGGCCCTGGCGGTAACCCGCCGGGCCGGAACAACTGCAGAAGAAGTGCTCACGTCGCGCTTTCTTTTCACCAGTGCTGGATAACTGCGAACCGGGGCAGTCCGGCCGGCCGGACTGCGGGCGGCCGGACTGTGCAGTTCGGTTCGGTTCGGTTGGGAGACTAGGAAACCGTCTTCAGGGTTTCCCGGATCTTTTCGGCCAGGGCCGACGGGAGCGGCGCCGAGCCTGCGTTCTTCGCCGCAATCTTCTGTCCCTGATCGCTGACAACGTAGCCGATGTACGCGGCGGCCAGCTTGGCCTGGGCGGCGTCCTTGAACGTGGTGCACAGGATGTCGTAGGAGATCAGCGGGATCGGGTACGCATCCCCGGTGGTCAGCTTGGTGTAGTCAATGTCCTGGGACAGGTCACCTGCCACGCCGCTCTTGGCCGGGGTCACAGCGGTGGCAACGGCCTTGGTGACGCCGTCCTGGCTGAAGGAAACGTACTTGTCGCCGGCCTTGATGGCAGCAGCGCTCAGGTCGCCGATCGCGCTGTGGTCTGCGTAGCCGATGGTGCCGTCACCGGCCTTAACCGTGTTGACGACACCGGAACCGCCCTGCTGGGCCGAAGAGCCGGCGACCGGCCATTTGTTGCTGACCGGTGTTGTCCAGACGGCAGGAGCCATCTGGTGCAGATAGTTGGTGAAGTTCTGCGTGGTGCCTGAGCCGTCCGAGCGGGTCACCGTGGTGATCGTCGTCGAGGGCAGAGTGACTCCGGGATTGTCTGCCTTGAGGGCGGCGTCGTCCCAGGTCTTGATCTGCTGCGTGAAGATCTTCGCCAGCGTCTCGGCCGAGAGCTGGAGCTTGTCCACGCCCTTAAGGTTGAACACGATCGAGACACCGTCCAGATAGACGGGAAGGTTCACCGCACCTCCGGTGCCGCAGACAGCCTGGGCCTTGGTGGCCTGGTCGACGGAGAGATAGGCGTCCGAACCGGCGAAGTCGTAGGAGCCGGCGGTGAAGTTGGTGACACCGCCACCGGATCCCTGGGATTTGTCATAATTGACTGCCACTTTCGCGGCTTGGGCCTTGAACCCGGCACTCCAGGCGGCCTGGGCATTGGCTTGAGCGCTGGAACCGCCGGCGGTGATGGTCCCGGACAGGGAGCCATAGTCCGCGGCGGCCGAAGACGCAACCGGCGAGGATGACGTGGCGCCAGTGGAGCTGCCGCCGCAGGCGGTCAGTGCGAGAGCGCCGGCCGCGATTACTGCCGCGGTCTGGCCAAAGCGAAGAGCCTTCACTAATTTTGCCCCTTCCAGGGAATAGCTGACAATTGGTCCAGTGTGGGAATCCGGGACATCATCGCGTAAATCGAGTTGTAGAGCCGGGCCAATCTATTGATCAATCAATAAATCGACCGAGCCAGGGATTCAAGCCGGCTCCGCGATGACGAACGGCGTGGCTTGCCGCTCTCCAAGCTATGCGCCTCAGGTAACGGGACGGTCGGTGGAAGGTGAACGGCCGGTGAACAGCGGCCGGACGTTTGCGGACCGCCCCCGGCGTTGGGCAGGGAGGCGGCACTTAGACTTGCCACATGCCAAATCCCAGGGGAGCAGCCGCCCCGCTGCGTTATCTGCGGGTCCAGACCCGTGTAGGGCTGCGGCGCAGCTCGGCCTCCCTGCGGCCCGCGCTGCAGATGACGGTCTGCGCCATCGGCGCCTATGCCTTCGCCGAATATGTGCTGGGCCATGCCGGCCCCCTTTTCGCGGCCACGTCCTCCCTGATCGCACTGGGATTCTCGCGCGAGGCACGGCTGCGCCGAGTCCTGGAAGTCGGCATCGGCTGTACTCTGGGAATCGTCGTCGGCGATCTGCTGCTTACCTCACTCGGATCGGGGATCTGGCAGGCCGCGCTGGTGCTTTTCCTATCCATAATGCTGGCACGTTTCCTGGACGGCGGAGTCATCTTCACCACACAATTAGCGCTGCAGTCCGTACTCGTCGTACTCCTTCCTGCGCCCGTCGGCGGTCCCTTCACCCGCAGCCTGGACGCCCTTGTCGGCGGTTGTTTTGCCCTGGCCGTCGCGTTCCTGACGCCGTCTGATCCCCGTCGGGAACCAAAAAATGATCTGCGGAAGCTGCTCGATGAACTCTCCCAGGTGCTCCGCGGCTGCTCCAACGCGCTGATCTACAGTGACTCCACCCTGGCCTGGCACGCATTGGTCCGGGCCAGGGGCACCCAGACGCTGCTGGATTCCATGCGGACGTCGCTGAAGTCCTCGAAGGAGGTGGCGAGGCTTTCGCCCGTCTTCCGGCAACACCGCGGAGAGATCCACGAACTGTCGCACACCCTGGGCTTTGTGGACCTGGCATTGCGCAACAGCCGTGTCTTTGCCCGCAGACTCGCCAGCGCCATCAACAACGCCGCCCTCTCGGACGAGGGGACCGAGTACATTTCGGAGGTCCTGACGGAGACCGCGGACGCGGTGGATGAGCTGGTCATTGCCTTGTCGGACCCGGCCGCAACCCTCCGCTCCCGGTACCTGCACAATGCCCGCAGGTCCCTGGCCGCCGTCGCGTCCCGGCTGCATCCCGACCAGCTCGGAATCCAGCGGCTCGAAGGCGAAACCGTGGTGATGCTGTTCCGCCCGCTGATGGTTGACCTGCTGGAGGCTGCGGGCATGGACCACAGGGAAGCCCGGGACGTGTTGCCGGAAATCTAGCCGGCCGACCACGGGTGCAGGTCTGTACTGAGTCGGTGGGCTGTCGGTGGGCACCGTTACGCTGGTTGAATGGCAACAAAATCGCTCCGGTCCTCGCAGGGTTACAAATGTTCCGAATGCGGCTGGACCACGGCCAAATGGGTGGGCCGCTGTGGCGAATGCCAAGCATGGGGAACAGTGGAGGAAACAGGCGTCGGTGTTGCACGGACGACGACGGCGACGGCGGTTGCGGTGCCGGCCCGGAAAATTGCGGAGGTGGATGCCACCAAGGCGGCGTATCTGCCCACCGGAGTACCCGAGCTGGACAGGGTACTGGGCGGCGGCGTAGTCCCGGGCGCGGTGATTCTCCTTGCCGGCGAGCCCGGCGTCGGGAAATCCACCCTGTTATTGGACGTTGCCGCCAAATTTGCCCGCAACGAGGACCGCACGGAGGTCCGGGACGTGCTGTACATCACCGGTGAGGAATCGGCGGCCCAGGTCAAGCTGCGCGCGGACCGGATCGGAGCGGTCGCGGACACGCTCTATCTGACTGCCGAAACCGATCTGGGGACGGCGCTTGGCCAAGTGGAGGCACTGACGCCGAAACTGCTGATTATTGATTCCGTTCAGACACTGAGCAGCGCTGCGGTGGACGGCAGCGCCGGCGGGGTCTCGCAGGTCAGGGAGGTCACGGCCTCCCTGATTGCCGCTGCCAAACGAATGAATATGACCACCCTGTTGGTGGGCCACGTGACAAAGGACGGCTCAATTGCGGGCCCGCGTTTGCTGGAGCACCTGGTGGATGTGGTCTGCCAGTTCGAGGGCGAACGGCATTCCCGGCTGCGGCTGGTCCGGGCCGTCAAGAACCGCTTCGGTCCCACCGATGAAGTTGGTTGTTTTGATCTCACCGAGCATGGCATTGTGGGGCTGGCTGATCCCAGCGGGCTGTTCGTTTCCCGCATTAAGGACCCGGTCTCCGGCACCTGCATCACCGTCACGCTTGAGGGCCGCCGGCCGCTGCTGGCCGAGGTGCAGTCCCTGCTCGCGCCCAGTTCCACTTCGCAGCCGCGCCGTGCAACCAGCGGGCTGGATTCGTCCCGGGTTGGCATGCTGCTGGCGGTGCTGCAGCAGCGGGCCGGTGCCGATCTGACCGGCGAGGACAGCTATGTCGCCACTGTCGGCGGGGTGAAGCTGACCGAGCCGGCCATGGACCTGGCCATTGCGCTGGCCGTCGCTTCCGCCAAATCCAGAGTGGCCATCTCGGCCCGACTGATCGCCTTTGGTGAAGTGGGGCTGGCCGGGGAGGTGCGTCCGGTTCCAGGCATTAACCAGCGGATCCAGGAGGCGCACCGGCTCGGTTTCACGCACGCAATTGTGCCGGGCAGCCCGAACGGTCCGGGGACCATCCCCAAGGGATTTTCGGTGAAGGAGGTCCACCATCTTGCCGAAGCGATGGACTTGCTCTTTCACGGTGCCGCCAAGGAACGTAAGGCAGTTCCGCTTCAGGACAGTGATTTCTGACCGGCATATCCCACTATTATTGGCCATGTGACTAACGCGGAAGAAGCCGCGCGCACCGCGGAAGGAATATGGCGATGGCCCGGAGTCCCGAAGAAGCCCTCAAGGCCACGTTGGCCCGGGTTGCGCCCGGAACGCCGCTGCGCGACGGCCTGGAGCGGATCCTGCGCGGACGGACGGGCGCACTGATAGTCCTTGGCTCCGATCGCACCATCGATCAGCTTTGTTCCGGCGGTTTCGAGATCGGCATTGAATTTTCCCCCACTCGGTTGCGCGAACTGGCCAAGATGGACGGCGCCATCATCTGCGACAGAGATGCGAACAGGATTCTTCGCGCGGCCGTCCAACTGGTTCCGGATCCCAGCATTGAAACGCAGGAATCGGGCACCCGGCACCGCACCGCGGAGCGCGTGGCCATCCAGACGGGCGTGCCTGTTGTTTCGGTGAGCCAGTCCATGCAGATAATTGCCCTGTATGTTCACGGCCTGCGTTATGTGCTCGAAGGGTCGGAGAAGGTGCTGGCCCGCGCGAACCAGGCCCTCGCGACCCTGGAGCGTTACCGCTCACGTCTGGACCAGGTCACCAGCTCCTTGTCGGCCCTGGAGATCGAGGCCATGGTGACCGTCCGCGACGTCGCTGTGACACTGCAGCGCCACGAGATGGTGCGGCGGATCTCAGAGGAAATCGCCCAGTATGTTCTCGAACTCGGAGTGGACGGGCGGCTTCTGTCCCTGCAGCTTGACGAGCTTACCGTCGGCCGCGGACCGGGCAGTGAAATGGTCATCCGCGATTACTCCGCCTCCAGAACATCCGCTGAGATAGACGCCGCCGTCACCGCACTGCAGGAGATCGGGCCCACCGAACTGATCGATCTGAGCAGGATAGCGAACATAGTCGGTCTTACGACTGGCTCCGAGTCGCTGGAGGCGATCATTCAACCGCGCGGCTATCGTCTGGTGTCCGGTCTCAAGGCGGTTCCTCGGGCCGTTGCCGATAGGCTGGTGGATCATTTCGGTGGTCTGCAAAGCCTGATGGCCGCGACCATTGATGAGCTGATGGTTGTCGACGGCATCGGCGAACAGCGCGCCCGCACGGTGCGCGAAGGGCTGTCCCGGATCGCCGAGGCCAGTCTGCTGGACCGGTTCCTCTAACCGCCGCTGCGGTCGCGGCCGCGGTCACCGTTGCGGTCGCCGCTCCGGCTGACCCTTACTGCAGCTGAAACGGGACCTTCGCGCTGGACCAGGTGCCCAAAGTAGCGGTCAGCATGTAATAGGCTCCCCCACCGCCGGGAACAGCAGCGACCCCGGGGCACCCCGCCGCCGAACGGATCCGAGACCAGGGAAAATTGGCTGATTCGGACGCGCCCGGGGCGATGGTCCTAACCAGATCGGTGGCATCCGCTTGGCAGTCCTTGGAGGAGAAAATCCTGTCCTTGCCGCTGGTGATCAGGAATTCCATCTGGCTGGTCCCCACATTAACGGTGCACGGCACCTTCGAGCCGTTTGTCACCTTGAGGGTCAGCAACGGATCCTGCCCCGCGGGGTAAACGGTCGCATCCACCGCGGCAGAAACGGTGACCAGATCCGCAGCGCAGGCCGCGGTGGCTGTGGGCGCGGATGTTGCAGCGTTGGTGGATGTTGCTGTGCCTGTAGCCGTGGCTGCCTCGCTCGGCGTGGCCCCCGCGGTGCCGGAGGCAGCCGGGGAGGATGATCCGAGGGATTGCGCCGGGCTCGGCGGCGCCGTTGAACTGCTGGCCACGGACCCGCCGGCAGCCGACAACGGATTGCTGCCCTCCCGCGACCCGAGATAGAACGCCACCGCAATGGAACCTGCCAGCACACCAAGGATGACCAGCACCAGCAAGGCCCCCACTGCCGCCCGCCGTCGTCTGAACATTACCGCCGCCGATGCGCGGGAACCAGACGCGCCGCGGGTTCCGTTCCGCACCGCCGGACGCTGCTGCGGAGTCCGCTTTCCACCCGCGCTTCCGCCGCTCGCATTATCCTCTCCAGCCATCCCTCCACTCTAGATACCTGCTCCCCCGCAGTCCCTTCACCACGCCGTTGGCAGTGCAGAAGGGGCTGTGGCAACCCTCACGAGGCTGCGGGCCGAGGAGGGGCGTCACGGTGGTGAAGACGCAGCTGTCATCGGGGGTTGTCAAGGCGGCAGCTCCGTCCTGCTTCTATAGTGCCCTGGGTACGTAGTGTTCTGCTTATGCACTGATATGCACTGATATGCACTGATATGCACTGTTCTGCGGCAGTATTCCGGAGGTGTAATGTAATCCGCATTATTGGTCCGCCAGTTATCGTACCGACAGTTATTGTTCCGAGGATATTTTGATGCACCAAGCGATCGTGAGCTGGTTCGGGCGCAACGCCCGGGATCTGCCGTGGCGCTCGGCTGATTGTTCCCCGTGGGGCGTTCTGGTCAGCGAGGTCATGCTGCAGCAGACCCCCGTGGTGCGCGTGCTCCCGGTTTGGAAAGACTGGATGTCGCGTTGGCCAGATCCCGGCTCGCTGGCAGCGGCCGCCAGCGGCGATGCCGTACGGGCCTGGGGCCGGCTCGGATACCCGCGCCGGGCCCTGCGGCTGCACGCGGCCGCGGCCGCCATCACTGCGGAGTACGACGGCGAGGTGCCCGGCTCCTATGACCGGCTGCTGACGCTGCCTGGGGTCGGCAGCTACACGGCCGCCGCCGTCGCCGCCTTTGCCTTCGGGCACCGGGAAACCGTGGTGGACACCAATATCCGGCGCGTCCAGGCCCGCCTGTCGTCCGGGCAGGCGCTTCCGGCGCCGGCGCTGACGGCGGCCGAGATGCGGCTCGCCACCCGGCTGCTCCCGGAAGAACCGGTGCTCTCTGTCAAGTGGAACGCGGCAGTTATGGAGCTCGGAGCCCTGATCTGCACGGCGCGCTCGCCCAGATGCACCGAATGCCCTGTCCGGGCCGAATGTTCCTGGCTGGCAGCGGGTGAACCCGAGCCGACCTACACGCCGAGGGGGCAGGCCTGGGCCGGCACCGACCGGCAGGTGCGCGGGGCCATGATGGCCGCCCTGCGTGCCGCCGAATCCGGTCTACAGCGTGAACTGCTCTTCGCGGCGGCACCGTCGCTTGTAACGCAAGTCCACGGGACCGGGACGGAATCCGAGCCGGATAGTGATGCACTCAGCCCGGTCGGCGCACAGCTGCACAGACTCTATGCCCTGAAGGCGGAGGAAGATCAGCTGGAACGCGCCATCGAGGGCCTGCTGCGCGATGGGCTGGCGCAGGCGTTGGACGGCGGACGCATCGCTCTCCCCCTCTAGACATGCTGACCACCCCGAACCACACCCCCATGTCACCCGGCGCCCTACATCTCGCCGAAGCCGCGCTCCACCTCGGACCGCACCAGGTCCACGGCCTTTCCGGCGTCCGGACCCGTGGCCCGGACCCGCAGCCTTGATCCCATTCCCGCGGCCAGAGTCATCAGCATCATCACCGACTGCCCGTCCACGTCATTGATGCTGATCTCCACGGCCAGGCCGCCAAGCGCACCGGCCAGCGCCGCGGCCGGTCGAGCGTGGAGCCCCATCGGGTTGATCAGCAGCAGGTCGGCGCAGACGGCGTCGTCGCCGCCTTCCCCGCCCTGCCCTGCGCTCGCTTCCGTCCCGGAACCCGCGGCACCGGGACCGCCGAGGCCATCCGAGCCACCTTCGGCCGGGGCGACGACCGCAGGTTGCCAGGCTGTCTCGGCAGCCTTGCGGACCGCGTCGAGCCCGGCGCCGGACTGAGCGGCAACGGCGGCGGCAACGGCTCCCTCAACCAGTGGCGCATCGGCCAGCGCCGCGCTCAGCGGATCACCCATAATCTCCAGAGCCGATTCGGCGGTCATTACGGCTGAGCCCAAATCCGTCAGGATCAGGACGCCATCACCCGAATCCGCAGCGTCCAGCGCGTCCATGATCCGTTCCAGTGACGTGCCTATGCGGGCGGCTCCGACGGCACCATCCGTCCCGCCGGCTGCCACAATTCTGACCCCGGACGCCATCTGGGCCGCCAGTTCCACCACGCCGAGGGCCAGTTTCTCGCTGTGCGAGACGATCACCAGTCCCACACTCATGCGGCATCCCGGCCGGGGCGCCCGGCTGCGGGTTGATTCGCGGCATCGGCGGCCGCGCGCAGGATCAGCGCCGATGAGGCAGCTCCGGGGTCACGGTGTCCGGCACTCCGCTCGCCCAGATAGCTTGCCCGTCCCTTCCGCGCGGTCAGCGGATCGGTGGCCACCGCCCCCGCTTCGGCGGCCGCCGCGGCCGCCTCGAGGACCTCCACCACCCCGTCTCCAGCGGCCACGGCCGCGGCGGCCGCGGCGGCCGCAGGCGACCAAGCGTCTACCATTGTTTTGTCCCCCGCAGCGGCCTTGCCGCGCGCGACGACCCCATCGCGGGCGGCGGTCAGCGCGGCAGCCAGCAGAGCCGGATCCAGCTCTGCCGCATCCCCGGACGCCGTTGCGGCGCGCAGGAATGCCGTGCCGTACAGCGGACCGGCCGCACCACCGACTTTGGACATCAGCGCCATCGCCGCGAGCTTGAAGACTGCGCCCGGTGTCTGCGGCGTCTCCACAGCCAGTTTTTCCACGATCGCGCTGAAGCCCCGGTCCAGATTTTCGCCGTGGTCACCGTCCCCGATGGCCCGGTCCAGTTCGCTGAGGTCTATCCGGTGGTCGGCCACCACCTCCGCGGCGGCGCGCAGCCAGCTAATGGCCCAGCGGGAGTCCAGGCCCGCGCTCATGCCGGCGCTGTCCATCCTTCAGGCCCCCCAGCGCAGGGCGGCGGTATGGACAGGTGCGTCCCACAATTCCGTCATCTCGTCATCGAGGTGCAGGACGGAGATTGAACAGCCCTGCATTTCAAGGGCAGTGATGTAATTGCCCACCAGTGAACGCTCCACACTCAGGCCCGCTTCGCCGAGCACTTTCACCGCATGCCGGTAAACGATGTAGAGCTCGCTCAGCGGTGTGCCCCCCATTCCATTGACGAACAGCAGCACCTTTTCGCCCCGGCTGAGTTTGAGATCCGCCAACACCGGTTCCAGCAGCCGGTCCGTGATGCCGTCGGCGTTTTCCATCGGGATCCGGTGGCGCCCCGGTTCCCCGTGTATGCCGATCCCGATTTCAATCTCGCTGTCGGAAAGCTCAAAGCTCGGCACACCGGCGTGCGGTACGGTGCACGCGGCCAGAGCCACGCCCATGGTGCGCACATTGGCGTTGACGCGCTGGCCGACGCCGGCAACCGCGTCCAGCGCATCCCCGCGCTCGGCCGCCGCGCCGGCGATCTTCTCGACCAACACCGTGCCTCCCACGCCGCGGCGCCCCGCCGTATACAGCGAGTCCTCCACGGCGACGTCATCATTGACCAGCACCGTGCGCACGTCCACGCCTTCGGCCTGGGCCAGCTCCGCGGCCATTTCAAAGTTGAGCACGTCACCGGTGTAATTCTTGACTATGTGGACGACGCCGGCGCCGGAGTTCACCGCCAGGGTCGCCGGAAGTATCTGGTCCGGTGTGGGGGAGGTGAAGACCGCTCCAGGTACGGCGGCGTCCAGCATCCCGGTCCCCACGTAGCCGGCGTGCAGCGGCTCATGGCCGCTTCCGCCGCCGGAGACCAGCCCCACCTTGCCCGCCACGGGCGCATCCTTGCGCATAATAAAGATGGGGTCCGGATGAACCGTGACCAGATCGGCGTGGGCGAGGCCGAAACCCTCGACGGATTCGACGACCACGGCTTTCGGGTCATTTATGAGCTTCTTCATTGCGGGACTCCTCGCTGGCTCCGGCGGTCACACTCCCGGCTTTGCCGAGAATGGCCGTTCTTGAACCCTACCTGCCACCGCAGACCTTGGGTAGATCCGTTGGGCAGGGCCGGGGGTCCGTACCGGAGCGCACGGCGGCGGGCCTCCATCCGGGACCCGCCGTCGTCGCACTTTAACCCGGCCGCCTATAACCGGCCACGGTTAACCTCCCGCGGCTGTCGCGCGGCCGCAGGCCTAGTCCTTCTTGAACTCGTCCTTGACGTTCTCGCCGACCTTCTTTGCGTCCGCACTTACCTGATCCTTCATGCCCTTGGCCTTCAGATCGTCATTGTTCGTGGCGTCGCCCGCGGTCTCCTTGGCCTTGCCGCCAAGGTGCTCTGCTTCATTCTTAATCTTGTCGCCTAGTCCCATTATCGCGCTCACTTTCGATGTAGACGATGTCCGGTTCCGCCAGCGGATCCGGTGTGCCGAGTACGACACCAAGCTCTTTCATTCTAAGCAGGTTTCGACGGTAAAGGTAAGCATGCGAAGCATTCGATGGAATTGCGGGAGCTCATTGAGGAGAGCTTCCCGGTGTGCCCTCAGCCACCCGGGAAGCGCCGGCAGCCGGCCTCGTTGCCCGGACGACCCGCAGGATACGGTGCAGGCTCATGGTCACGGACGCCGCCACACCCACTGGCTTCTGCGGTGAACCCAACCGATGATAGCGGCCGGACACGTCCTCCAGCGCGGCTTCCGCCTCCTCCAGAGCCTCGTCAGCGTCGACCTCATACCACGTGCGCAGCAGCGAGCCGGCAGCCCTCAGCGCACCGCTCAATGGCGTGCACAGCTCCGCCGGGACCGGAGTCAGTTCCGGGGTTCCCCAAATAGCATCGGCGAGCACCTCGGTGATGTCCTGGACATGGAAGGTGACTCGCTCCAGGGCGCGGACGCGGTCATAGTCCGCGCCAACGTCGCGGTCGTGGAACCGCCGGCGCGGGTTAATCTGCCGGCTCAGATCGGCGTCGGACACGGCCTGCCGGACACCGTGGGCGGCCTCGGCCAAACGGTCGCTGCGCCTGGACCAGTCCTCATGGTCCGGCGGCCAGGTCTCCGTCAGCGCCGCGCCCATGTCTTCAAGCTGGCCGGCCAGCGCCATCCGGTGCTGATCCAGGCTTGCCGCGGCCGCGTTGAGGCGCAGGGGCGGGAAAATAAGCAGATTCACCAGCAGCCCAATGACCACACCGACACCTGTCTGCAGCAGGTATCCGAAGGAAAAGTCCACGACATCGGACCCCCCGATCACCAGCACAAAGAGTGCGGCCATGGGAATCCAGTCCCGGCCCGCGCCGAGCCGGGGAATTCCTGCCAGCAGCACGCCGATCCCGATGACGACCCCTACCGTCCACGGCATCGGATGACCGAAAACCGTCAGGCCAAAGGCCAGGATTATGCCGATCAGCAGCCCGATGAGGCTCTGCAGTCCCTGCCTGGCGGACCCAGCCACGGTGGGGTACATGCTGATCAGCGCGCCGAACGGCGCGTAATAGGCGTATTCCGGTGCCGACCCTGGCATGAAAGGTGCGACATACCACGCGAGCCCGGCGGCGAGCGCGGCCTTCCCGGCCAACTGAAGCCGGACGGGCGACAGCACCGCCTTGGCAAGATCGCGGACGCGGCGGGATGTTGCTGCGGTGGAGATGTCAGGCATCGGTCCAGTATGGCAGCAGCACCCGGACGGGCGCCGAGAGCGGGCGGCCGGAATGCAGCACCGGCGCTTCAGTCATGGGCCGTCTGAGCTGCGGACCGTGCTGGCCCCAGATGCAGGCGGAAAAATTCCTCAATCCGCTGCCAGGCGTCGGCCGCGGCTTCGGGATCCGGTCCCGCGCCCAGCACCAGCTTGAGCACCGGCTGCAGCAGCCCCGGGCCGGAGGGGGCATCGTTGAGAAAGCTGTGTCCCGCCCCCGGATATGTTTTAACGTCATGGGTGATCGAGCGGGCGGTCAGAGCGGCCTCCAGCCTCGGAACGGAGCCAGCCAGCACGCGGTCCTTTCCGCCGTAGCTGGCCACCACCGGGCAGGCGCCTTCCAGCACCTCTGCAACATCCTTGGGAATCGCTCCATAATTGACCGACGCGGCGCCGAACCCGCGCGACGCCGAGACCAGCGCGAACCCGCCGCCCATGCAGAAACCGAGGACGCCGACGGTGCCGGTGCAGTCCGAGCGGTCCAGCAGCACTCTGCGGGCGGCTTCAATATCCGCAAACGCCCTGCCGCGCCCGGATCTCAGCGCCCGGAAGGTCGCGCTGAGGCAACGCCGGGGGCCGCCGGCGCTGAACAGATCCGGCATCAACACCAGATAGCCCGCGGCTGCCATTCGTGCCACCTGCCGCAGCATGACGTCATCGATGGCGAACGCCTCGTGCAGCATCACCACGGCCGGCCATGGTCCGTCCCCGGACGGGGTTGCCAGATAGCCCTGCAGTCGTGGACTCTGGTCCTCCAACAGGGAAGGAATCACGATCCTGCGGACGGCCGGCTGCGTTTCCGCCGTTCCCGTCATCGCAGGCACGGAAACGGGGCTTCCGGCTGGACGCGAATCAGCGATCCTGCGCTCCGCCTCCAGCATCGCCTCGCGGCTCACGATGTAGGCGGTACCCACGGAGGCGTCCCGCGACACCATCGCCAGCCAGATGTCCGGTGCCGGTGGGGCGCCACGCCGGGCAAAGGCCTCCCGCAGCCGCCCAGCAATAGTGCCGGGGTCGGCACCGTCCGCCTGTGCGATCACCTCCAGGATGGCCAGCTGCCGCGCAATATTATGTTGAGCTTCCTGTCCATTGCCCATTTGGGCCCTCTTCCTAAGCCTTGTTGTCCTACAGCCGAACCGCGCCGTTGTCTCAGATTAGGCCTGTTCCGTTTCCAATTCATCCGCCCGCTGATCCGGCCCGCCCGCTGATTCACCGCGTCCGGAAGTCTGCGATATCGGCCGTCCGCAGGGTCAGGCCGTTGCCCGGGGCCGCACTGTCCGGGACGAGCGCGCCACCCTGCGCATCCAAGGTGCCGTCGAAAAACATCCGTTCGATCCGGACATGATCGTGGAACCACTCCAGATGCCGGAAATTCTGGGTTGCGGCGGCCACGTGGACGCTCAGATGCGGGGCACAATGGCCGGACACCTGCAGCCCGTGCGCGGCCGCGAGCGCGGCGATCCGCTGCCATTCGGTGATGCCGCCGCAGCGCGAGACATCCAGCTGCAGACAATCGACCGCCTCCGCCTGGCACATCCGCAGGAAGTAGTACAGATCGGTGCCGTATTCCCCGGCGGTCACGTCCGCGCTGACCACTGCACGGACGTGCCGCAGCCCGGCAAGATCATCCGAGGATACCGGCTCCTCAAACCACACCACACCCAGCTCGGGTGTGGATAGCAGCAGCCGGATAGCTTGTTTGGCTGTATAGGCGCCGTTGGCATCGACGAACAGCTCAACGTCGTCGCCTATGATGTGCCGGGTCTGGCGCATCCGCTCGCGGTCCCTGAAGATGTTGGTCCCGCGGTCCTGTCCGATCTTGATTTTCACCCGCGGAATGTTCTCCCGTTCCACCCAACCGGAAAGCTGCTGTTCCAACTGGGCACTGGAATAGCTGGTAAACCCGCCGCTTCCATAGATGTCGACCCGATCGCGGACGGCTCCGAGCAGCCGATGCAGCGGTACGTCCAGGAGCCGGGCCTTCAGGTCCCACAAGGCGCAGTCGACGGCGGAAATCGCGTAGCCGACAGCGCCTGAACGGTTTGCGTTGCGCACTGCCTGCAGCATGGCAAGGGCACAGGCACCGGTGTCCAAGGCGGCCCGGCCCGTTACCGCGGGCGCCAGCAGTCCGGTGATCAGCTGGGCGCATCCGGCCGGGGCATATGTCCAGCCCAACCCCTCACAGCCGCCTGCCTGGACCCGGACCAGGACAACGGTGGTGGAATCCCAGGCAAAGGTGCCATCGGCCTCCGGGGCGTCGGTTGGCACCTCGTAGACCGCCGCCTCGAGCCCGGTGATGGCGGGATCGGCCCCCGCTGCGCCGGTGGCCATGTTAGCCCTCCTTGTGCGGCAGGAATTCCTGCAGCTTGGTTTTGACGCCTTCCTTGACGATTCCCCAGGCATCCGGATCGCCGCTGAGCATCGCCTTGGCAGAGGCCTTGGCCTCGGCGAACGTTGCGTGCGGCGGGATCGGCGGGACGTCGGGGTCAACGTGGAAGTCAAGGACCGTCGGCCGGTCCGCGGCGAGGGCCTTGGCCCACGCGCCGGCAACCGCGTCGGGCGACGTAACCACGATTCCCTGCAGTCCGAGGCTTTGCGCGAAGGCGGCGTAGTCGACGTCCGGCAGCGATTGGGATTCGGTGAACTTCGGGCTGCCACCCATTGCCCGAAGTTCCCAGGTGACCTGGTTGAGGTCATTGTTGTGCAGCACTGCAACGATCAGGCGGGGGTCCGACCATTCCTGCCAGTAGCGCTTGATGGTGATCAGCTCTGCCAACCCGTTCATCTGCATGGCGCCGTCGCCTACGAAGGCGATGGCCGGCCGCTCCGGGCAGCCGAACTTGGCTCCAATGGCGTAGGGGACGCCAGGACCCATGGTCGCCAGGTTCCCGGAAAGCGAGCCGCGCATGGCGCCACGGAATTTGAGCTGCCGGGCGTACCAGTCCGCCGAAGATCCTGAATCCGCCGTCACCATCGCGTTGTCCGGGAGCAGCGGGGACAGTTCGTGGAACAGCCGCTGCGGGTTGATTGGATCAGCATCCACCATGGCCTCGTCGCTCATGGTCTCCCACCAGCGGGCCACATTCGATTCTATTGTTTCCCGCCAGCCGCGGTCTTCCTTGCGTTCCAGCAGCGGTATCAGCGCGCGCAACGTGGCCGCGGCGTCGCCCACGATGTTCAGTTCATACGGGTACCGCATGCCGATCATTTTAGGGTCCAGGTCGATCTGGACGCCGCGGGCCTGCCCGGATTCAGGCATGAACTGGGTGTACGGAAAGCTCGAGCCGACGGTCAGCAACGTGTCACAAGCCATCATCATCTCGTAGCTGGGCCGTGTTCCCAACAATCCGATGGAGCCGGTCACGTAGGGCTGCTCGTCGGACACGGAATCCTTGCCGAGCAGTGCTTTGGCAACGCCGGCGCCGAGGAGTTCGGCAACCTGTTCCACTTCCTTCCGCGCCTCCCGTGCGCCATGCCCGATCAACATGGCCACCTTCGTGCCGCCGTTGAGCAGTGCCGCGGCCTTCCGGACTGCGGCGTCATCGGGGGAAACGGTCGGCCACACGATCCCTACGCTTGAGGGGACCATTTTGAATGCGTGCGTCGGTGCCGAATACTCCAGTTCCTGCACATCCGAAGGAATGATGATGGCGGTCACGGTGCGGTTGGCCGTGGCGATCCGGATGGCGCGGTCCAGCACGTTGGGCAGCTGCTCGGGTACCGTGACCATCTGGACGTAATCGCTGGCGACGTCCTTGTAAAGGGTGAGCAGATCCACTTCCTGCTGGTATGAACCCCCCATCGCGCTCTGTGCCGTCTGCCCGACAATGGCGACCACCGGAACGTGATCCAATTTGGCGTCGTAGAGTCCGTTGAGCAGGTGGATCGCGCCTGGGCCCGAGGTGGCCATGCAGACTCCCACCCGGCCGGTGAACTTCGCATAACCGACAGCTTCGAAGGCGGCCATTTCCTCATGCCGGGCCTGCACAAACTTGGGCTGGTTTTCAGCCCGGCCAAACGCGGCGACAATCCCATTAATCCCGTCACCGGGAAACGCGAAGACCTTGTCCACGTCCCACTCCCGCAGACGGTTCAACAGGTAGTCTGCAACCAGTTCTTTTGCCATTTTGTTTCCTCCTTCATCGGTTCTCAACTATTCCTGCCCAGTTATTCTTGGACAACTCTTTCGGCAGGGGCATGGGTTTCAGCGGCTCCGCTGAGGTGTTCTGGCAATCAGCTTTTCCGCGGCACGGGCAGTCAGCGCCATGATGGTCAGCGCCGGGTTTGCACTGCCCTGGGTGGGAAGCACGCTGCCGTCGGTGATGAGCAGGTTCGGCACCGCGAACGAGCGGCAGTCGGCGTCCACCACCCCGTATCTTTCGCCGGAGGCCATCCGCGCTCCGCCCACCAGGTGCGCGTACCGCTGGATGGTGATGACCTCGTCGGCGCCGGCGGCATGCAGGATCTTCTCCATCGCCGATTGCGCGGCCTTCATCAGCTGACCGTCGTTCTCACACTGGGAATAACTGAAATTGGCCACCGGCATACCGCGGCGGTCCTTTTCGTCCGAAAGCGTGACCCGGTTGCCGGCCAGCGGCAGGAATTCGCATAAGGCTCCCAGACAGGCCCAGTGCACATAGTCACTCATGTATTTGCGCAGTCCGGCGCCCCAGTGTCCCTGCGCGGTCACGTGCTCGGCCCAGGTGATCGGCAGCGGGGAGACGGTCTGGATCGAGAATCCGCGCTTGTAGGGCTTGGTCGGGTCCGTTTCGTAGAACTGCTCAGTACTGACTTCCGGCGGCGGTGCCTTCCACATTCGGACCTCGGACTCGAACCGGCCGGCGGTCTGCGGCGCCCCCTGCACCATCAGGTACCGGCCCACCTGGTCGAAGTTATTGCACAGTCCGTCCGGGAAGTGCTTCGACACCGAATTCAGCAGCAGCCTCGGCGTTTCAATGCTGTAACCGGCGACGGCGACCATGCTGGCGCGCTGGAAGCGCTCCTGGCCGTGGCGGAAGTAGTGCACTCCGGTTGCCCGCCCGGTAGCATCGTCGACCGCGATGCGCGTCACCATCGAGTCCGGACGCACCTCCGCGCCGTGGTCCATGGCGTCCGGTATGTGCGTGATCAGCGGCGATGCCTTGGCATTGACCTTGCAGCCCTGCAGGCAGAATCCCCGGTAGATGCAGTGCGGCCGGTTGCCGAAGCGCCCGTTGGAGATGGCAACCGGACCTACCTTGGCGGTGATGCCAGTGGCCAGCGCGCCGCGCAGGAACAGCTCGCCGTTGCCGGACACCGGATGCGGGCGGTGCGGGTAGGAATGGGGGTCGCCCCACGGCCAACGCTCCCCGGCGACCGGCAGTTCGCCTTCGATGTCCTCGTAAAACGGCTTCAGTTCGTGGTATGCCAGCGGCCAGTCGGCGCCAACACCGTCCTGGCTCAGGGTCCGGAAGTCGCTGGGATGGAAACGCGGGGTGTAGCCGGCATAGTGCACCATGGATCCACCCACTCCCCGGCCGGAGTTATTGGAGCCCAGCGGCACGGGATCTTTCCCCGAGATGACCCGGGGTTCGGTCCAGTACAGATGATGCGAGCCCGCTTCGTCGCTGACCCAGTCCTTCTCCGGATCCCAAAACGGACCGGCATCCAGGGCGACGGCGCGCCAGCCGACGCGGGCCAGGCGCTGCAGCAGGGTGGAGCCCCCGGCGCCACAACCGATGATCACGATGTCCACCTCGTCGTCGTCCTCGAAATGCCTCATGTCATTGCGCAGCGCATGGTTGCCACCCGGGCCGGCGGGCAACAGCCAGGCCGAGGCGTTTCGGTCGCGTACGGACGCCATCAGTCCTCCTCCTCCGCTCCGGGGGCGGATTGATGCCTCAACGGATCCTGCTGCGGCCGCACGTCGGCAACCTCAAAGGGTTCACGTGAATCCAGCCCAAGGTTCTTGTAGCCGCGGGGATAGGCCGGCCCTGCGAAGCCGATTTCGTCCCACGCCGCCGGGTGCGAATAAAAGGCCGTGCAGGCGTAGCGGGTCCACAGGCTCCAGATGTGCGCGCCGGAGAACTCATGCCACTGAGCCGCGTCCTGAATGTTCGTCAGGATGGCGGTCTGAGCGTCCCAGTGGACCTGACAAAAGGAAACGCCGTGCCGGGAAAAAGCGTCTTCATCAAGTGCGGACAGTGAAGCGCGCCAGGACTCCCCATCCGGCTTCATCCCGTCATAGTGCCAGCCGTCGGTTTGGTCTTCAGCCAGCCGCGCGTCCACCATGTTCACGATCGGCACCCGGGGATCCTCGCGCTGATCGAGGAGCTGATCAAACAAGGCGCGGGCGGCGGCTTCCTCCACCGGGGTGAAGTACCGCAGGTCCTGCGGAAGTCCCAACCGTGCGATCACGACGGCGGCGGTCGCCTCGTCCCAGTGTCTGGCCTGCGAGGCGGTGCTGAACCCTGGGAACCGGCCTCCGCCGGACGCCGGTTGCAACGGCAGCGCGGTCACTTTTCCCTCCGCAGAACCGCCGCGAGCAGCCCCATACCGCCTACCACAGTTACGAGCAATGGTGCCAGCAGCGGCGGCCCCATCTCCATGTTGTAGCGCAGATTGGAAAATCCCCCCGGTTTTTGGGCGATGCCGCGGGCATGCAGATACGTTCCCTGCAGCCCATTGGCCACGATCGCCGCCGAAGCAATGGGCAGTGCCGTCTTGGCCATCCGCTGGCTGAAGACGCCTGCGATCCCGGCAGCAGCTCCGACCGGTCCAAGCGCCACCGGGATCCACATCAGTTTGTTGCCGAAACTCGCCTTGTCGTGTTCAAAGAAAATCTCCGCCGCGGTGACAACGGAACCGATCGCCGTCAGGGCGGCGAGGGAACGCTCAAAGCGCCCCGTTTTGACGTTGCGGACCATCCGGTCGATGCCGTAAACGGCCTTCGCGGTAGCGCTCGGTTGTTTCATTGGTTGACCTTCCGTTTCGTATGCGCCGTTGCCGGAACATACGGCCGGCAATAGCAGCGGATGCGCAATTATTGCAATTGCGCAATTGGTGGACGGATACTCGATGGTGTGAACGGTTCAAACCCGCCGGAAGAAGGCACCCAGCCCGCGCAGCCCCTACCCACTGCAGGTCCCGTGGGTGCAGATCCAGTGGATGCGGGACAGGTGGAGGCAGTGATGCGCGCCGCCAGCGTGCTGCTGGCCGTAGTCGCCCAGTCAGTGGCCGAGGTGGAGGATGTCGTCACGACGCCGCAGTTGCGGGTGCTGGTCCTCATTGCCACGCACGGCCCGCAGCATTTGGGGGCGGTGGCGGCCGATCTTGGGGTCCATCCCTCCAATGCCACGCGGATCTGCGAGCGTCTGGTCAATGCCGGCCTGATCGAACGTGCCGACGATCCGCAGGACAGGCGGTTCCTGAAGCTTGTGCTCAGCGCCCGGGGCCGGCAGTTGGTGGAACAGGTCATGGACCACCGCCGGACGGCCATTGCCGCCGTCGTCGGCCGGCTTCCGACCCGGGCGCGCGCGTCTCTGGCCGCAGCGCTGGATGCCTTTGCCCGTTCCGCCGGAGAGGACGGTACGGAGGATGGGCGGTTCGCGCTTCGGGCCGGCGACTGAGCAGCCATTACGTCACCGGACCCTGCCGTGATGGATGCGCCGGCATCGCACGGTCCGTTCTTTCGGACCGCAGTTCGGCGGCGAAGAACAGACCGGCGACGACGGCGTCGGACAGGGCCGCGGGCCGGCGCCGGGCATCCACGGCCCCCAGCACGAACATGCTGGCCGAGTGCAGTCCGTCCACCACCGCGCCGCAGCGGTGCAGCGCCGGCGAGAGGGGTGCCAGACCGACGACGAGTGCCTGCAGCACGTGTCTGAAGCCCAGCACCCGAACCACCGCGGCTGCCCGGTCGTCGAGCCGGTGCCGGAGCAGCAGACCCGGGATGACGTCCGGAAAGACCAGCTGACAGAGTCCGTAGCCGGCGCGGACGGGTTCCAGCCACCTCATCGCCGTACCAGCCGGCCCAGCAGTGTGGCGCCCCCGGCCAGCAGACCCGCCGCCGTCGCCCCCAACAGACCGTGATGCTGTGAGGCCCACAGTTGCTTGCTTTGGGGCTTGGACCGGCCGTCGAAGGTGCCGTGCGTGCCAAAGTCGTGGTCGACGTCGGCCGGTTCCCACAGATTCACCGGCTGGTCCGGATCCCGGTCCTGCGGCGTCTGCTGGGAACTGAAGCCGGTGCGCGCCAGGTACAGGTCCAGCAGTCCGGGGGCAATGGCGTTGGCGGCCAGGGTTGCCATCGTGCTGCCGCCCACCCAGTACTCGCGGCGGCGCGGATGGTCCGCGGCGTACAGCACGCCGCGGGCGGCAACCTCCGGCTGGTAGATCGGCGGGACCGGCTGGGCTTTCTTGGGCAGCCGGGACAGCACCCAGCCGAACTGCGGCGTATTGACCGCCGGCATCTGCACCATGGTGTTCCTAACGCCGCTGCCCTCGTGCAGCAGTTCACAGCGCAGCGACTCATTGAATCCCTGAATGGCGTGCTTCGCTCCGCAATAGGCGGATTGCAGCGGGATCCCGCGGTACGCGAGCGCGGATCCCACCTGCACTATGGTGCCGTGGTTGCGCGGTTTCATCCGCTTCAGCGCGATCATGGTGCCATACACGTAGCCCAGATAGCTGACGTCGGTGACGCGTTTGAACTCCTCGGGCTTAATCTCGGTGAAGGGCGCGAAGACGGAGGTAAAGGCCACGTTGATCCAGATGTCGATCGGACCAAGCTCCTGCTCCACCCGCGTTGCCGCAGCATCCAGGGCCGCATGGTCGGAGGTATCCACGGATATGGTCAGTGCGCGGCCCCCGGCCGACTCAACCTCCTTCGCCGCGCCCTCCAGTCCCGCGCCTCCGCGGGCCAGTAGTGCCACTGATGCTCCACGCCTGGCAAAACCAATAGCCGTCGCCCGGCCGATTCCGCCACTGGCGCCGGTGACGACGACGACCTGCTTGCTGGTGCTTTTCATGAATGCTCCTTCTGACGTTCCCGGTACCTCACCGGGCGGCATGGCCGACGCTGGTGCTGCAGATCAGGCACGCAGGCCCTGCCACGGAGGTGGGTCGTCGGCCAGCCTGCGGGCCGTTTCCAGCATCGCGGCGTGGACGAAGGCCTGCGGAAAATTGCCGCGCAACTGTCGCTGTTCAATGTCGTACTCCTCTGTAAACAGACCCGGCGATCCGCAGGCCGCCCGGTTCCTTTCAAACCAGCGGGCAGCCTCGGTGATTTTCCCGCTTTGATGCAGTGCCATGGCCATGTCAAACCCGCACAGCAGGAATGCACCCTCAGTCTGCGCCAACGGCCGGCCGTCCTGGCTGAACCGGTACAGGTACCCATCGTCGGCCAGGTCATCGTGGATGGCTTTTAACGTGGCCACCGACCGTGGGTCCTCCGGCGGCAGCGCGCCGCGGATGACGGGCAGCAGCAGTGCCGCGTCCACCCGTGCGTCATGGGGAGCACGCTGCCAGCGCCCGGACGGATGCAGGCAGTCCTTGGTGACGTCGGTCACCAAGGCGTCTGCTTGTGAGGTCCACTTCGATCCTTGCGCTGGCGGAGCGTTTCGGCCGATGGCACGCAGACCAGCGGCACAAATCAAACGCGAATGCGCCCACTTGGCGTTGGTCAGTTCCCAGATTCCTGCATCCGGCTCCTGCCAGCGGTCCATAATGGCCTCGGCGCATACCTCGGCTGCCTTCCAATGCTCCAAATTGAGCCTGTCGTTCTGCGCCGCCGAGGCGAACAGCAGCAACGACTCACCGAAAGCGTCCAGCTGGAATTGATCGTTGACCCAGTTCCCGGCTGTGCTCGATCCCCCCGGGTAACCCGGCAGGCCGACATCCCACTCATTGGGAACGCTGCCGCCGTTCACGGTATAGGCCGGCTTGAGGTTTCGGCCGTCCTCCAGCAGCCGGCCGGCCACGAAGCGCACGGCGGCATCCAGGAGAGGGAATTCACCACACGCCGCCACGGCCTGCCCGACAAAGCACTGGTCCCTGATCCAGGCGTACCGGTAGTCGTAATTGCGCTTCTGCTCGGCACGCTCCGGAAGCCCCATGGTTGAGGCGGCCACCATGGCCCCGCTTGATCCAGTCATGCCGCACAGTACGGCGTAGGACTGGCGCGCGTCGTCCGCGGCGATGGTATTTTTGAACTTCGGCACGCCCTGCTGCCACGCGTTTTCGGTGGCACTCCACGACGCGTCGGCCAAGGCGGGCGCTGCCGGCAGCTCCCGCCCGGAGATCTCCAGCACCAGGTCATGCTGGTCGCCCTCGGGTAACTCCAGGTATAGCTCCAGCGCGCCGTTCACCACCTTCGCCTCCGCGGCACCACTGAGCCGCACCCGCAGTGCCCCTGTCTTTGCGGTCCAGACACCGTCCTCGCAGGACAGCCTGCTCATCTTGTGCCGGCCAAAATTCGCCCGGGCGTCCAAGGTCATCCGCACAGCGGCCTGCCCTAACACGGCGCGGATGCGGCGCAGCAGCACGGCCCTGTCGGGATCGCCGGGGTAGGCCAATGCCTCCCGACATTCAATAATTCCCGTCCTGGTGATCCAACGGCTGCGCCAAACCAGGGTTCCGTCTTCGTACTGACCTCCCCAGACGGAGTGCGGATCAGTCGGGGTGACGGCAAAGTTTCCGGCGCCTCCGAGCAAAGTGGAGAATACCGCGTCGTCATGCCACTGGGGTGCACACATCCAGACCACGTCGCCGCGCGGGCCGATCAGGGCCCCGCGGGCGCCGTCCGCGAGCATCGCGTACTCCCGCAGTACATGCGGGGGGAACTCGTCCGGCAAACTCGTCAGCATACTGATGAGCTTAAGGGCAATGATTGCGCAAGCGCAATGAAAATCCGGTGAATACTCCGTGAAGAGGGGCACTGACCGCCGGCGACAGCCCGTTCGTCCGGCGTTGGGCAATGGGATGGCGCGGGGTTCGGCACTTTATTGGCGCGGGAACCGGGTGCGGGAACCGGGCGTACTTGAAAAAATCTACAGCATCCGGATCATTCGGGTGTTGCCCAGCGTATTTGGCTTCACCCGGGCCAGGTCCAGGAATTCCGCCACGCCCTCATCCTGGGACCGCAGAAGCTCCGAGTACACGCCAGGATCGACCGCCTCCTGTTGTGCCATCACGGTAAAGCCGTGCCGGGCGAAGAAGTCCACCTCGAAGGTCAAACAGAAGACCCGGCTGACACCCAGCTCCCCCGCGGCGTCGAGCAGCTCCTCCGCCAGCGCGTGGCCCACTCCTCGTCCGCGCCACGCGGACGAGGTTGCCAACGTGCGGATTTCGGCCAGGTCCTCCCACATGACGTGCAGGGCCCCGCAGCCGATGACTTTGCCGTCGTGCTCCGCGATCCGGAACTCCTGCAGCGACTCGTAGTAGGCCACGGTCTCCTTTGCCACCAGAATCCGCTGATCCGCCAGCGGCGCAACCAGCGCCTTGATGGCAGGGACGTCGGAGGTGCGGGCGGGGCGGATATTTATTACGGGGGTCACCGGGCAATCCTACTGCTGCCCGGCTGCGGGCTTCCCGGCACGGTCCGCCGCGGCATCAGGACTCTGGACATAGGGCGTGACTGTCGCGATGGCTTCCGTGTGATTCCGGTGTTTTTGTTGAGTGGTCGGCTGTTAATTTTCCCTCAGACGCGATAGAATCTAAGCAAGATAATCGGCGGCTTCGGGAGGGGTGGATGATGGGCGTGATGACATCTCAACTGCCCCTTCCGATGGCCATGGACGCCAGTGCCGTCCCGATTGGTCTGGCGGTGTCGCTGGTCGAGGATGAGACGGGTGGCAGGGCTTTTGTTCATGGGGAACTCTCTTACGCCTGGGATGTCGGGGACACCGCGACGCGCCGGTTCACGGCGGCGAAACTGGCGGACATTAAGGCCGCGTCGGTGGCGGAGATTTCTGCCGCTTTCGGTGTGGATCCGGGCACGTTGTGGCGCTGGCGCCAGATCCTGGCCATGGATGGGGTGTTGGGTCTGGCCCCGGAAAAGCCGGGCCCGAGGGGGCCCAGCCGGCTGACGGAATCCATGATGTCCGAGATCCGCGCCTTGCGCTCCACCGGCCTGCCACTGCGCGCAGTCGGTGCGAAAGTGGGTGTCTCCGAATTCACCGTCCGGCGGACATTGGCCATGGAAACCGCCGCACAGGAACCGGCCACTGCGCACCCGTCCCGGCAGGACCCGGAAGCCGGTCCCGTCATCACCGAACCGGCGGAAGGGCTGCCGGTTCTGCCGGCTGCGGCGGACCGGTCCGGGGAACGGGCCTGGGCCCGGACCGGGCTGCTGGAATGCGCGGCCCCGGTGTTCGCCCCGGCGGCCCGGGTGCCGTTGGCCGGGCTGTTCCTGGCCCTGCCCGCCCTGGTGAACACCGGATTGCTGGAGTGTGCGAAGGATGTCTTCGGGGCGTTGCCGAACGGGTTTTACGGTCTGGACACCATCCTCACCGGGGCGGTGTTTCAGGCCCTGGCCGGGGAACCCCGGGCCGAGGGGATAACCCGGATCGACCCGGTCGCGATGGGACGGGTGCTGGGTCTGGACCGGGCGCCGGAAGTGAAAACCCTCCGCCGCAAAACCGCGGCCCTGGCCGGGACCGGCAGGGCCGGGGAACTGCTGACCGCGATGGCAACCAGACACCTGAACGGCAGCGGTGACGAGGAGGGCGGGGGTCTGGCCGCGGTGCTCTACGTTGACGGGCATGTCCGCGCCTATCAGGGCACGAGGAAGATCGGGAAGGTCCATTCCACGAGGTTGAAGTTCCCGGTCCCGGCGACCGAGGAGACCTGGGTCGCCGACGGACACGGGTCCCCGGTGCTGGTGGTCATGGCCGAACCCGGGGCCGCGCTGACCGGGGAACTGCGCCGGCTCCTGCCGACCCTGCGATTGATTATCGGCGATGACCGCAGGGTGCTGGTCGGTTTCGACCGGGGCGGCTGGTCCCCGGCCCTGTTCCAACACATGAGCGGGCAAGGCTTCGATGTGCTGACCTGGCGCAAGGGCACCACCGGGGACATCGACGACTCCCTCTTCAGCGAGGTCACGCACACCGACGAACACGGACAAACCCGGACCTGGGCCGCGGCCGACATCCGGGTCGAGGTGCCTGTCGGAACTACCGGGGAAGTGTTGTCGATGCGCCAGATCAGCCGCAAGGTCAAGGTCCCGGCAGGCGGGTTACGGCAGATCCACATCCTCACCACCGACACAAACCTCGCTACCGGGGAAGCGATTTACCGTATGGGTGCCAGGTGGCGGCAGGAAAACTACTTCCGCTACGCCAGGATCCGCTTCGCCCTGGATTCCCACGACGCCTACACCAGTACCGATGATGATCCGGAACGGTCGGTGCCGAACCCGGCCAAACGCAAGGCCTACCAGAACGTACTTACCGCCAAAACCCGGTACGGGAAGGCCCTCGCCGACACCGATGCCGCGTTGCTGGCGGCCCGGACCCCGGCGCCGGGAACGGCCACGGTCCTGATCACCAATGCCGGGCACAACGCGATCACCGCGGACCTTTTCACCGCCCAAACCGTCTTCGAGGAGGCGCAGGCGGTGCATAAGGAGATCCCGGCCCGGGTACCCCTTGGTGACATCGCCCCGGGCCAGCAGGTCCTGGACACCGAGACGAAACTGCTCACCCACGCGATCCGGATGGCCGCGTTCAACACCGCGTCCACCCTGGCCAGGGAGATCCGCACCAACACCGGCTACGCCCGCGCCGACGACGAAGCCCACGCCCTGATCCGGCAGGCTCTCACGACCAGCGGCGACATCGACCCCGGCCGGGACGGCTACCTCACCATCCGCCTCGACCCCCTCCCCACCAAACGGGCCACGGCCGCGATCGCCGAACTCTGCGACCACCTCACCAGCACCGAAACCCGTTACCCAGGCACGGACCGGATCCTGCGATTCGAGACAAAGAAACGCGAAACGTCGCTCAGCGATTAAAGCGCTAGGTCAGGAGTCCTGGGCATACAGCAGCGTCTGAGCGGCGGCGAATTTCTTCCACTGGAACCGCCCAAGCATCGCAGATACCGGCCAGATGGCAATCCACAGATACATCGCGAGCGCCGGCTGGAAAACAGCCACCGGGATCGAGAGCAAAAACACCGCCCAGACGGCGGTGCTGCACTGGTAGCGGACTAAGGATGACCAGAACCGGTGACGGCTCAGCGCGCAAAAAAGTGAGTGTGGTGATCTGCCCTGACAGCCGTCGCTGTCCGGGCAGATCACCACACTCACCCGTGTTCCGCGGGAGCGGCTGGTGCTGCTAGGCGCCCGCGGGCAGTGCGTCCGGGACGCGCGGCTTGGCCATGCCTTCGAACGTGAACTTGGCGTCGTCGCCCTCGCCTTCGACGTCGATGGCAACGATATCGCCGGCCTTGATCCGGCCGAAAAGGATCTTCTCGGAGAGCTGATCCTCGATCTCGCGCTGGATGGTGCGGCGCAGCGGACGTGCACCCATGGCCGGGTCGTAGCCGCGGGTGGCTAGCAGCACCTTGGCCGCGTTGGTCAGCTCGATGCCCATGTCCTTGTCCTGCATGCGCTTTTCCAGCCTGGCGACGAACATATCGACGATCTCGATGATCTCGTTCTGCGTCAGCTGCGGGAAGACGACCACGTCGTCAACGCGGTTCAGGAACTCGGGTCGGAAGTGCTGCTTGAGCTCCTCCGTTACCCGTGCACGCATCCGGTTGTAACCCGTCTGCGTATCCGTGAGGGACTGGAAGCCCGTGGCAACGCTCTTGGAGATGTCGCGGGTACCCAGATTAGTGGTCATGATGATGATGGTGTTCTTGAAGTCCACCACCCGGCCCTGGCTGTCAGTCAGGCGTCCGTCCTCGAGAATCTGCAGCAGCGAGTTGAAGAGGTCCGAGTGGGCCTTTTCCACCTCGTCGAAGAGAACCACGGAGAACGGCCTGCGGCGGACCTTTTCGGTCAGCTGGCCACCCTCTTCATAACCGACGTAGCCTGGCGGGGCACCGAAGAGCCTCGACACGGTGTGCTTCTCCGAGTATTCGGACATGTCGAGCGTGATCAGGGCGTCATCGTCGCCGAATAAGAACTCCGCCAGAGCCTTGGCCAGCTCGGTCTTACCCACGCCGGTGGGACCGGCGAAGATGAACGAGCCGCCCGGACGCTTCGGATCCTTGAGCCCGGCCCGCGTACGGCGGATGGCCTGCGAAATCGACTTAATGGCCTCATCCTGGCCCACCACGCGCTTATGCAGTTCGTCTTCCATTTTCAGCAGGCGCGACGACTCTTCCTCGGTGAGCTTGAAAACCGGAATGCCGGTTGAATTGGCCAGCACCTCCGCGATCAATTCTTCGTCGACCTCGGAGATGTCATCCAGCCCCCCGGACTTCCATCTGCGTTCCTTCTCCGCCCGCTCGGCAATGAGCTTCTGCTCCTTGTCCCGCAGCGAGGCGGCGCCCTCGAAGTCCTGGGCATCAATGGCGGATTCCTTCTCCCGCTTGATCTCCGCGATATGTCCGTCCATGATCTTCAGCTCCGGCGGCGCCGTCATCCGCCGGATACGCAGCCGCGCGCCGGCCTCATCGATCAGATCGATGGCCTTGTCCGGCAGGAACCGGTCGCTGATGTAGCGCTCGGAGAGCGTTGCGGCCGCGGCCAGCGCACCGTCCGTGATGGAGACGCGGTGATGTGCCTCGTAGCGGTCACGCAGGCCCTTGAGGATCTCGATCGCGAGAGCCACATTCGGCTCGGCCACCTGAATGGGCTGGAAACGGCGCTCCAGAGCGGCATCTTTCTCGATGTGCTTGCGGTACTCATCCAGCGTGGTTGCGCCGATGGTCTGCAGCTCGCCACGGGCCAGCATCGGCTTCAGAATGGATGCCGCGTCGATGGCTCCCTCCGCCGCGCCCGCGCCGACGAGGGTGTGGATCTCGTCGATGAAGAGGATGATGTCGCCGCGGGTCCGGATTTCCTTGAGGACCTTCTTCAGGCGCTCTTCGAAGTCACCGCGGTAGCGTGAACCGGCCACCAGCGAGCCAAGATCAAGCGTGTACAACTGCTTGTCCTTGATGGTTTCCGGCACGTCTCCGCGGACAATGGCCTGGGCGAGGCCTTCGACGACGGCGGTCTTGCCGACGCCGGGCTCGCCGATCAGCACCGGGTTGTTCTTGGTGCGTCGGGAGAGGACCTGCATGACGCGTTCCATCTCGTGCTCGCGCCCGATCACCGGGTCAAGTTTGTTTTCGCGTGCAGCCTGCGTCAAATTGCGGCCGAACTGATCCAGCACGACGGAACCCGCGGGGGTGCCCTCCTGCTGGCTGGCCCCGGTGGCAACGGGTTCCTTGCCCTGATAGCCGGAGAGCAGCTGGATGACCTGCTGCCGGACCCGGTTGAGGTCCGCTCCGAGCTTCACCAGCACCTGTGCGGCAACGCCCTCGCCCTCACGGATCAGCCCCAGCAGGATGTGCTCGGTGCCAATGTAGTTATGGCCGAGCTGCAGCGCCTCGCGCAGCGAAAGCTCCAGCACTTTTTTGGCGCGCGGCGTGAACGGGATGTGCCCACTGGGCGCCTGCTGCCCCTGGCCTATGATCTCCTGGACCTGCTCGCGCACGCCATCAAGCGAAATGCTCAGCGACTCAAGTGCCTTTGCTGCAACACCTTCACCCTCGTGGATGAGACCGAGCAGGATGTGCTCGGTGCCGATGTAGTTGTGGTTGAGCATGCGGGCCTCTTCTTGGGCCAGCACGACAACACGTCGGGCTCGATCGGTGAATCTCTCAAACATTGCGCCACACTCCTAGCTACTGCGTACTTTGATGCTACGCAGATACGCGGCTCTATGGGTGCTTGTTCGCCACAGGGGAAATATGGCGGAGGTTAACTCAGCCGTTGGCGCGGAAGTATGCTTCCTGGATTTCCGCCTGGATCCGGCCCCGCTCACGCACCGGATAGCCATTTTCGCGTGCCCACCGCCGGATCTGGCCCACATCCTGGCTCTTCGCTGCGGGAGTGGAGCGGCTTTTCGCCACCCGCCCCGTGACCCGCCGGCCATTGGACGTATAGGCCCCAAGTGCCTCGCGCAGCTCACCGGCGTGGGCGGAGGAAAGGTCGATTTCATAGCTGACCCCGTCCAGGGCGAAGCGGACAGTCTCGTCCGCATGCCCCTCGTCGATGTCGTCAACGAGCGTGATTTCTACTTTTTGCGCCATCAGGACCCCTAACATGGATTCATTGACCAGGACTGATTCATTGACCGGGACTTACCGCTCCGGTCTTATAGGCCCCGTTAATTGCCATTCGCAATTCATTTCTATAATGAGTATGGCGCGTTGAAGGTAGGCAGTCAAAGGTTGTTTAACCGCGGGCGGAATAGCTCAGGACTAATCCGCCCTTTCATCCGCTTCCCGCTCGGCCTGTGCCAAGGCGTCGCGTTCGGAACGGTCAGCGTTGAAAATGGCTCGCATCGCAAAGTAAAAGAGCGCGGCGAGGGCCACTGATGGAACGATAACCGCCAGGTAGGGGACGATAGCTGCTAGGTAATCCATTGTTTCCGGCTTCTATTCGGGTTTCATCAAGTTTTCAGGCTTCATGAGGGGGAAGAGAATCGCCTCACGTATTCCGACCCCGGTAAAGAGCATTACCAGGCGGTCAACGCCAAGGCCCAGGCCACCCATGGGCGGCGCTCCGTATTCCAAAGCCCGGAGGAAGTCCTCGTCGAGAGCCATGGCTTCCGGATCCCCGGCCGCCGCCTGCAGCGACTGCACGGTGAGGCGTTCGCGCTGAATCACCGGGTCCACCAGTTCGGAGAAGGCCGTGCCGGTTTCCTTGCCGTCGATAATCAGGTCCCATGCCTCAATGAGCCGGCCGTCCGTTCGGTGCTGGCGGGCCAGCGGCTGCGCGGACGGCGGGTAGTCACAGACAAAGGTCGGCTGGATCAGCGTCGGTTCAACGATTTCGCCGAAGAGCTCCACCACCAGTTTCTCGGCATCCCAGGACGCGTCAACCGCCACCTCGTGCCGCGCCGCCAGCGCCCGCAGCTCGGCCGCCGTCGTCTCCGGCGTAACCACCTGGCCAACGGAGTCGGACAGTCCCTGATACACCGGCAGCCACCGCCACTCGCCGTCGAGCTTCACGGTTCCGCGCGGCGTCTCGATCGTCCGCGAGCCGGCCGCATCGGCGCAGGCCAGAATGATGCGCTGCATAATTCCGGCCATGCTGAACTGATCGCCGTACGCCTCATAGGCCTCCAGCATGGTGAACTCGGGACTGTGGGTGGAATCCACGCCTTCATTGCGGAAGATGCGTCCTACCTCAAAAACCTTGTCCATCCCTCCGACAACGGCGCGCTTGAGGTACAGCTCAATGGCGATGCGCAGTGTCATGGGCTGATCGAAGGCGTTCAGATGTGTCCGGAACGGACGTGCGGCGGCGCCCCCATGGACCAGCTGGAGAATCGGAGTCTCCAGCTCGATATAGTCCTCGCCGTGCAGGGTGTCGCGGATGGCCCTGACGATCGCGGAGCGCGTGCGGACCTGATCGCGGGCCTCCTCGCGCACAATCAGGTCCACATAGCGCTGGCGGACGCGCATCTCCTCGGACAGTTCCGCGTGCAGGACCGGCAGCGGCCGCAGCGCCTTGGACGCCATCTGCCACGAGTCCGCCATGATGGACAGCTCGCCGCGCCGGGAGCTGATGACTTCGCCCCGGATATAGACGTGATCCCCCAGATCGACAAGGGCCTTCCAATCCGCCAGCGCTACCGCTCCCACCGCGGCCAGGCTCAGCATGGCCTGCAGTCGGGTGCCGTCCCCGGCCTGCAGTGTGGCGAAACAGAGCTTTCCGGTATTGCGGACAAAAACGACGCGGCCAGTGACACCGACGGCGTCGCCGGTAGCTTCGTCCGCCGCGAGGTCCGGGTATTTGGCCCTGATCTGAGCCAGTGTGTGGGTCCGCTCAACGCCGACCGGATACGCCTGGCCGCCGCGCTCGATCAGCCGGGCACGCTTTTCCATCCGGACCTGCATCTGTTCGGAGACGTCCGTGGCCTCCGTTGCCGGCACCCGGGGGTGTGGGGTTGACGCAGGTAGGGTCGAGGCGGGCAGGGTTGAGGCAGTCAGCGCCTGGTCAGTCAGGGTCTTGTCAGTGGTCACGGTACACAAGTTTAGTCCGACGACGGCGGCACGCCGGCATCGTCCAGCCCGGGTGCCGCAGCGCTCGCCACGGACCGAAGGGGTGCTCTTAATCGGCAGGGTATTTATCACCGCCGTGATTTGCCGGCACCTTTTCATTACCCGTGCACAATAACCTGGTACGGACTAAGCCTTAGAAGTTTACGTCCGGCGGAGCCCGGGCGGCTCACCCGGTGCCATGGAACTGCCCGCTCATTATTCGATGACAACGGATATCGCGGCGGCGTTCCGGCAGCAGTGCCTGCGTCGGCGATATCCTTGGTCGGGGTCCGGTAGATTCGATGGCTCGCAATACGGTGGCGAAATCCGTCGGCTCGCTGTCGGCACCGGAATTCGCCGGGTCCGCGGAATTCGCCGGGTCCCTGCCGACCCCCGGCAACCGGCGGTTTTATGCGCCGGCGAAAAGACCATTATCCGCCCCGAAGCACCCTCTTCACGCCCGCTCCCCGCGCACCCATCCAACAGGGCAGCGGTTAGCGCACCATTGCGAGGCGTATTAAAGTCCCAACTGCTGCGACCGGGTCAGAAGCCCAGTGGCATGCTGTCGATCAGACGGACCGGGCCGACCTGTGCGGCGATCAGGGCCAGGGCTTCTCCGGTAAAGGGCGTCTCCCGGCAGTTCTCCGCGCGCGGTTCGAAGGTATCCGGGTCCACCACCTCGAAATAATCCAGTACCACCAGCCGCTGGCTGTCGATCATATCCATCACGGAGTCGGGATCCAGCGGTTCGTGTCGGTCGGCGCGGTCCCGGAGCAGCTGCAGCACCCTCGACAGAACCAGCGCGGCATCGCGTTCCACTGCGGAGAGGAAGCGGTTGCGGCTGGAGAGCGCCAGACCGTCGTCGGCGCGCACCACGGGCACTCCGACAATTTCCACCGGAAAATTCAGATCCACGACCATCTGCTTGATCAGGGCCAGTTGCTGCGCGTCCTTCCTGCCGAAATAGGCGCGGTACTCCGCGGCCGTCGGAAGACACACATGCAGCAGCTTCGCCACCACCGTCAGGGCGCCGTCAAAATGACCGGGACGTGAAGCGCCCTCGTACTTACCCCCGAGGGGGCCTGAGGCGATGCACACCTTCGGCGGCCCGTCCGGGTACATCTGGGCAACGGACGGGGCAAAAACCAGATCGACCCCTTCGGCCTCCAGCAGGGCCATATCCGCCTCCAGGGTGCGCGGATAGCGCTGCAGGTCAGTCTCGTCGCCGAACTGCAGCGGGTTGACAAAGATGCTTACGACGACGACGTCGTTCCGCGCCGCCGCGGCCCGCGCCAACATCGCGTGGCCTGCATGCAGGGCGCCCATGGTGGGCACCAACCCCAGCGACGGGACGGCCGGCATCCCATCGCCGCCGGCCTGACCGCCGTCGGGCTGAGTGCGTTTCCGCGCGAGCAGGTCCGCGCTTGCGGCCGCAAGCTCCGCAATGGTGGTGACAACCTGGATGGCCATAAGTTAGTCGCTTTCCTCGGTTGGGCGGAGTCCGTTGGCGCCGGTCCCGGGGTCCTCCGGCAGCAGGGCGGCCTCAATCCGGCGCAGCTGCGCAGCCGTGAGAAGGCCGCGGGCGGCCGCGCGGGCCGCCGTCGCCGATGCCATCGCCAAATATGCTGCCACAATATCCCGGACATCCTCCGGGCCATCCCCCGCGGCCAAATCCAGCCCGTATTCACGCAGCGCTTCCGAGTGCGCGGCCACCGTTCCGACGTCACCGCGGGCCACGGGGCCGGTCAGCGCCGACTCCCCCGAGGCCAGTGCGTTCTCCAGCGAGGCCCGCAGCAGCGAACCGAGCATCCGCTCCGGCGCCTCAACGCCGATGCCCGCGAGCAGCTGCGCGGATTGCGCCGACAGCGTGACCAGATGGTTGGCGGCATGCGCCAGCGCGGCGTGATAAAGCACCCTGTCCGCCTCCGCGATGACCACCGGCTCGGCTCCCATCTCCACGACCAGGGCCTGGGCAATCGGCAGCATCGCCGGATCCGCGGTGACTCCGAAGCTGCAGTCCGGCAGTCGGGCCAGATCCAAAGTCATTCCTGTGAAGGTCATGGCCGGGTGCAGTGCCAGTGGAATCACCCCGGCCGCCCGTGCCGGGGCGAGCACCGCGGTGCCATAACGGCCGGACGTATGTGCCACCAACTGCCCCGGGTGCCAGGCTCCGGTTCGGGCCAGCCCCTGCACCAACGCGGGCAGGTCATCATCCGGGACGGCCAGCAGCACCAGCTCGGAGCGTTCGACGATCTCCGGGATCGCCAGCACCGGGACGCCGGTCAGCAGATTTTCCGCGCGTTCCAAGGAGGCCTCCGACACGGCGGAAACCCCGACGACGGCGTGTCCCGCGGCCCGCAGGGCGGCTCCCAGTACAGCGCCTACCTTGCCCGCACCGATAACGCCGACGCCGAGCCGACCAGGTTTATTGCTCATATTGATTGTCCTTGTCTGCGCTGCTGGGCGGAGCCGCACCTGCCAGATCCGGCCCGGCCGGGCGTTCTTCCATCCAGCGCTCGGGTCTTCCTGATCTGCGGGCGCTGGCCGCCCGGGCGGCCTGCCCGGTGAACAACTCCCGCGCCGAAACCAGATCCAGGTGATGGACCATGGGGCGGACCGGGCCTGCGGTGGAGTGCAGCTCGAAATCCACCAGTCCCAGTCGGCGCATCAGTGGACCCTGAAACAGGCTCAACGATTGGGTCCGCTCATGCGGGACCACCTGCAGCCGGCGGAAGAGCAGCCCGTGCCGGCACAGCAGGGCCGTGTCCGTGGCGCGGTAGGCATTGCGCCGCCAAGCGAACGGATCCAACAGGCGGGCGCGGCGCGGGGAATGGATGAAGCCCTGGTCCCGGCCCTTGCCGCGGAGACCGGCCGTGAAAACCCTCACCGGGTCGGCCACCCCGGGGTCCGGGAAGATCAGTCCCAGCACCGTCATGACCTCCGCCTCGGTACCGGCAGGCAGCACCACCGTGCGGCCCCCGCTGTCGCCGTGGTCCGCCCCGTAACCGGCAACGTTGACGTGCACCCGGTACCAGCCGGTCAGCCGCCACAACGGGCTCTGTGTGACTCCGACGGCCTGCACCCTGCCGGGCGGAATGGTCTGGGCGCGCGTATCGAGCAGACCGTAATGCAGCCGGACTCCATCCGGGGACACCGCCACGCGGAAATTGCAGTCAGTCGTGAAAGCCTTCCAGTAGGCCGCCCCGACCGCCAGCAGCAACGGAATGAACACGACCAGGAGGGCCGGCGAACCGGTGCCGAGAAGCGCACCCACGACGAGGGCGGTCAGCACCAGGGCCGCGACGGTGATGCCCGAAAGCAGCGTTGCGCCTGCGATCCGGCCCGGCGTCAATGCCAGCACCTCCCGCTCGGGAGCCTCCGAAATCGCGGAAGGCTGGTCCGGATCGACCCGCATGCCCGACGCCCGGGCCAAGATGGCCGCCCGTAGGCGTTTCGCCTCATCCAGATTCAAAAAGGAGAGCTTCATGGCGGACTTGCCGGCGTCCGCCACCTCAAATTTGAGCTCCGCCAGCGAAAATATGCGCGCCAGCAGCGGCTGCACCACGTCGATGGCCTGGACGCGGTCGATCCTCGCCTGCCGCTGCTGACGGAAGATGACGCCGCTGTTGACGCGCACATGATCATCGGTGACCTGGTAACGGGTGTAGAACCAGGACAGGAAAAAGACGACAGCAAAGATCACCACGGCAGCGGCCAGCACGGAAAGGATCAGCCACACCGGTGCCCCGCCTGGTCGGTGACGGCCGCCGGTGCCGATCGCCTGCACCAGATCGTCAAAGGAATTACGGCCAAAAACGACGATCAGGCCGACGACGGCGAGCCAGCCGCGCACCAACGGGGACACCGGGTGCACCCGGCGCCACTGATCCTCGGGGCCGGTCCGGAACCCGACGGCCGGACCCGGCGGGTTCGACTGCGGCGCTACGGCACCGCCGTCGTCGTACCCCTTCGCCGCGCTCACAGACCGGCCAGCTTAGCCTCACCGCGCGCGGACAACTGCTCCCGCAGCCGCGCCGCCTCGGCCGCGGGCAGTCCCTCCAGCACGGCGTTGGTGCTGGCCGAGGCCGTGTGCATCTTGACCGAGCTGAGCCCGAACGCCCGTTCCACAGGCCCCACAGAGACATCAACGTATTGCATCCGGCCATACGGAACCACCATGACGCGCTGGAAGAAAATTCCGCCGCGGATCAGCAGATCGTCGTCGCGCTCGGCATACCCGATGGCGCGGACCTGTCGCGGAATCAGCACCAGCCGCCAGATCATCGCCAGCAGCACCGCCAGCGGAAGGCTCCACGCCAGCCACGCGGGAAGGCCGTGCCACGGTCCGGTCAGGTGCAGCACCAGGGGCAAGGACGCGACAGTGGTCAGGACCAATGCGCCGAGCCCGCGTTCGATGAGCCGGACGGTCACCAGTTTCGGGGAGACACGTTCAAAGTCAAGGCCGACCGGGTCGATCGGTTCACGCATATTCTTCCTCGCCGGCACTATCGCGTTTCTTCCGTTCTGCCGGCGGGACGTCATCGTCCGGAGGGAGGCGGCAGAACCGCTCAACGATGAAGCCGACCGCCACCATTACGACGCTGCCGCCGACCATCGCCAAGGCAAGCCAGATGACCGTCAGGTTGCTGCGCAGCGCGATGGTGGGAAGCTGGTCCAGCAAAATACCGACATGCCAGCCGAACAGCAGTGCGCCGGCATAGGCGCAGGCCTGAGCCAGCACCCAGGTCCGGGCCGCCAGGATCGGGTTCAGCACCCGGTCCCGTTTGCCATTACGCCAGCTCCGTACACGCAGACCCAGCACAACAGTCATCGCGACGATGATTCCCATGGTCAGCAATGAGCTCAACGGCAGCACCGGAGTGGGCAAACTGGCGCGGTTGGCCAGCACTGTCGCCACCCACCCGGCGGCCCCGGATACCAACGCTATAACTGCCAGCCAGACGGGCCGGATGGTTCTCATTCTTCGCCTCACCCACGTCGGTTGCGCATCTGGTTCCACCGTACAGTTCTTTGCAGACTTTTGTCCTTGCCGACTCCTGCGCCGGATGCCCGCGGACGACGGCGCGCCGGGCGGCTTGCGCGCCGGGCGTCTTGCGCGCCGGGCGTCTTGCGCGCCGGGCGTCTTGCGCGGCGGCGGTTTTTGGGGCTGCGGGGCCTGGTGCGTCCTGAGATGGTGGGGCCTGGTGTGTTTTGGGGCGGCCGGTGCCATCGGGGTGTCAGCCCGTGGAGCCGGATTCGCAGCTGTCATCGTCGGCAAAGTGCTCGATCCCGGGAAAATCCGGCGCCTGTGCGGCCAAAGCGGCCACCGGCTCGTCCGCCAGTGTGGCCTGCGGATCCATCAGCGCCCACGGGTACAGCACGAACGCCCGCTCCGCGGCCCGCGGGTGCGGCAGGGTCAGCTTTTCGTCGCTGCTGCTTAGTCCGCCGAAGGTGATGATGTCAACGTCCAGCGTACGCGCGCCCCAGCGCACGTCGCGGGTGCGCAGGTGGCGGTTTTCCACCGCCTGGCAATGCTCCAGGAGCCCGTAAGGGTCCAGCGACGTTTCGATTTCCATCACCATGTTGAGGAATTCCGGTTGGCCGGAAGGACCGCCCACGGGCCTGGTCTGCACCACCGGGGAGACGTCCCGCAGACGAACGTCCGGACGGTCCACCAGCTCCGCTACGGCAGCGCACAGGGTGTCGTTACGTTCCCCCAGGTTGCTGCCGAGCGCCAGCACCGCCCGTGTGTAGGGTCTGACGGCATCGGGTCTGCTGGCGTCGGGTCTGCTCACGGGCTTTCCCGGTAAATGTTAATCGTTACATCGCCAAAGGGAACCTGAATCGGGGCCTTGGGCTTATGCACGGTGATCTCGACGGCGGACACGGGAAACGTGAGCAGAATCGCGGCGGCGATACGCTCGGCAAGCGTTTCGATCAGATCGTAGGCCTGACCGGTGATCAGCGCGCGGATCAGTTCCGCGACGTCGCCATAGTTCGCGGTCTTCTCCAGATCGTCGTTCTCCGCGGCGGCACGGATATCCGTGAACAGCACGGCGTCCACGATGAACGGTTGACCGTCCCTTTTTTCCCGCTCGAAAACCCCATGCCGGCCAATGGCGGTCACACCGGTGACGGTGATCCGGTCCAGGCGGCGCAGGGCAGACGGCGCGGGCGCCGCGTCAGGCTTCCCAGCAGCTGGCACAGCGTCTTCTTGCACAGCGTCCATATCCACAGCGTCTTCTTGCACAGCGTCTTCTTGCACAGCGTCCCCATCCGCGGCGCCTTTATCCGCAGTGTCGACTGGCTCAGCCTCTTCTTGCACGACGGCGTCAGTCCCGGTCATCAGCTTTGCCCCGGCCGCGGTCATCGGCTGCCCAGCCCGGTCGTAACGGCACCGGCGGGAGACAGCCGGTGGGCGCCCTGTCGGGCAGCCACCTTGGCCGCATCGAGATTGCCGGTGACATCGTGCACCCGCACACCCCAGGCACCCATCGCCGCGGCCAACGCCGTCGTGGCCACCGTGGCGCTGTCCCGTTCCTTAGGCGGCGCGGCCTTCCCGGCGTGGGCCAGCAGCGATCCCAGAAAGCGCTTGCGGGAGGTACCCACGAGCACGCGGTGCCCCAGCACCTCGAAGCGCTGCAGATTGGCCAGCAGTTCCCAGTTCTGTTCCGCATTCTTGGAAAAACCGAGGCCCGGATCCACGATGATCTGCTCCGGCAGCACACCGGCCTCGTAGAACCTGCCCCGGACAGCCATCAGTTCGGCGATGACGTCCTCCACCACATCCGCGTACTCGTTCAGCGCGTCCATGGTTTTCGCCGTGCCGCGGCGGTGCATCAGCACATAGGGCACCCCGCGAGTGGCCACCAGCGCCATCATGTCCGGTTGCACGCTCATGCCGGACACGTCGTTGATCAGTGCCGCCCCTGCGTCGAGCGCCTTGGCGGCGGTGTCGGCGTGCCGGGTATCCACGCTGATCAGAGCGCCGGCCTTCGCCAGCGCCCCGATCACCGGAAGAATGCGGTCCTGCTCCTCCTCCGCGGCCACCTCGGGCGCCCCCGGACGGGTGGATTCCCCGCCGATGTCAATGATGTCGGCACCGGCATAGATCATCCGCAGCCCATGCGCGATGGCCGTATCGAGTGAGTTGTGCTCGCCCCCATCGCTGAAGGAATCAGGCGTGCAGTTCAGGATGCCCATGACGACGGCGCGGTCCGACGGCAGGTCCGCGAACCTGGCCGCCGGCCGCGGTCCCCGAAGGACCGGCAGGGGAGAGGTTGCTGGCCCGGTTCCGGGTGCTGCTGCGAGAGAATCCATAGGTTGCTGGTGTTACCTTCCAAGAATCAGGCTCATGGCTTCGGCCCGGGTAGCCGGCTCGTGCAGCAGGCCGCGCACGGCGCTGGTGACGGTTTTTGCCCCTGGTTTGCGCACGCCGCGCATGGACATGCACATGTGTTCACATTCGACGACTACTATCGCGCCGCGGGGCTTGAGGTACTTGACCAAAGCCTCCACAATCTGGGTCGTCAGGCGCTCCTGCACCTGCGGCCGCTTCGCGTACACGTCCACCAGCCTCGCCAGCTTGCTCAGCCCCGTCACGCGCCCCTCCAAAGAGGGGATGTATCCCACATGGGCGGAGCCATGAAACGGCACCAAGTGGTGCTCGCAGGTCGAATAAAAGGGGATGTCCTTGACCAACACCATTTCCTCATGCGCGATGTCGAAGGTCGTGGCAAGGACATCCGCCGGATCCTGGTGCAGACCCGCGAAAACCTCGCCGTAAGCCTTGGCCACACGCTTGGGAGTGTCCAGCAGCCCGCTGCGGTCCGGGTCTTCGCCGATGGCCAGCAGGATCTCACGGACAGCCTTCTCAATCCGGGGCAGGTCGACCCGGACATTTCCGCTCCCCGCTGTTGCGTCGTCGTCGTCGTCGTAATTGGTCACGTCATTGATCTTAGCTGCCGGGAGCTTGGCTGCCGGCCGGGTGCGGCGGGTGCGGCTCATCACCGGACTGGCCGGGCGTGGTGCCGTTCTGCGATGCCGAAGAGCCAGGCGCATCCACGCTGCCGGGCATATTGGCGTGGGCCAGCTGGTCCTGCGGCGCCACTGTTTCCGGGGCGGGCTCACTGGAGGCCAACGCATCCCGGCGCTCTTTATCGCTGACGACGGGCGGCAGATCCGATACCGGCCGGGTCTGCTTGGACAGCCAGACGTCGCGCAGATCCCGCTTGCGGATATCCCGGAAGATGTACTGGATTTCCGCCTGGTTCAGGGTTTCCCGCTCCAACAGTTCCAACGCGAGCCGGTCCAGCACGTCGCGGTTTTCGTTCAGGATCGTGTACGCCTCGTCGTGAGCCTGGTCAATTAACCGGCGCACTTCCTCATCGATGACGTACGCCACCTGATCCGAATAGTCCCGGTCGTGGCCGGCATCGCGGCCCATAAACGGCTCACCGCCGCCGGTGCCCAGTTTCACCGCACCAATCCGTTCGCTCATGCCATACTGCGTGACCATTTTGCGGGCGGTGGCGGTGGCCTTTTCAATGTCGTTGGAGGCGCCGGTGGAGGGATCGTGGAAGACGATTTCCTCCGCCGCCCGGCCACCCATGGCGTAGGCCATCTGGTCCAGCAGCTCGTTGCGGGTCACGGAGTACTTGTCATCCTCGGGCACCACCATGGTGTACCCCAGCGCGCGGCCACGGGGCAGGATGGTGATCTTGGTGACGGGGGCGGTGTTCCGCAATGCGGCAGCGACCAGCGCATGCCCGCCCTCGTGATAGGCGGTGATCTTACGCTCCAGCTCTTTCATCACCCGGGTGCGTTTCTGCGGACCCGCCATGACGCGGTCAATTGCCTCATCCAGGGCCCGGTCATCGATGAGCTGTGCGTTGGAGCGTGCGGTCAGCAGCGCCGCTTCATTGAGCACGTTGGCCAGATCCGCGCCCGTGTATCCGGGCGTCTTCTTGGCCACCGCGTTGAGGTCAACCCCGGGAGCCATCGGCTTGCCCTTGGAATGTACGCGCAGGATCTGCTCCCGGCCGATCCGGTCCGGAGCCTCGACGGGAATCTGTCGGTCAAAGCGGCCCGGACGCAGCAGCGCCGGGTCCAGGACGTCCGGGCGGTTGGTGGCCGCGATCAGGATCACGTTGGTCTTGACGTCGAAGCCATCCATCTCCACCAGGAGCTGGTTCAGGGTCTGCTCACGCTCGTCATTGCCGCCGCCGATGCCGGCACCGCGGTGACGGCCGACGGCGTCGATCTCGTCCACGAAAATGATGGCCGGGGAGTTGGCCTTGGCCTGCTCGAACAAATCGCGCACGCGCGACGCACCCACGCCGACGAACATCTCGACAAAGTCAGATCCGGAGATGGAGTAGAACGGGACGCCGGCCTCGCCTGCCACCGCTCGGGCCAGCAGCGTCTTACCCGTTCCGGGCGGTCCATAAAGCAGCACGCCCTTGGGAATTTTTGCACCCACGGCCTGGAACTTGGCGGGTTCCTGCAGGAACGATTTGATTTCGTGAAGCTCCTCCACCGCCTCGTCCGCACCGGCGACGTCCGTGAACGTAACTTGCGGGTGGTCCTTGGTGATCAGCTTGGCTTTGGACTTGCCGAACTGCATGACCTTGGAACCGCCGCCCTGCATTCGGGAGAGCAGGAACCAAAAAATAGCACCGAGAATAATGACTGGGAAGATCAGGCTCAGGATGCCTGACCAGAAGTTGTTCTGGATCGGCTGATCATCGAAGGTCTTGAGACTGGCCGAGTCGATGGCCTTAACGATGTCGGTGCCGCGCGCATCAACGAAGAAGAACTGAACGTTCTTGCCGGCCTTTACACCATCGGGGGTGGTGTAGTCATTCTTCAGCACCAGGTCCACGCGGTCTTCGCCGTTAAAGATCTTGGCAGATTCCACCTGACCCTTGCTGAGCAGACCCAGGGCGTCCGAGGTGTCAATTCTGGTGGAACCGCCGCCGGAGAGGGTACCGAACGCGATCAGGAGCAGCACGACAACCGCAACGATCCAAACGATTGGACCCTTGAAGATTTTCTTAATGTTCATGTGCTCGAGGCTTTGCCTCGCCCCTCCCGATCAATACGCCAGATAATTCAGTTCACCGCTTCAAGTAGACGCCACTGCACGACCACCGTACTAGCTTTACACGTCCGCAAACTTTCACGATCAACGCGTGGGAATAGTTCCCTGACGGCGGAACGCCCACCGAGGCATAGCCACCACTGAGGTGCCTGGTTACTCGTAGATGTGCGGGGCCAAGGTGCCGATGAAATCGAGGTTCCGGTACCGCTCCGCGAAGTCCAGGCCGTAACCGACCACAAATTCGCTCGGGATCTCGTACCCGACATACTTGACGTCGATTTCCACCTTGGCGGCCTGCGGCTTGCGCAAGAGCGTGCAGATTTCCACCGATGCCGGCCCGCGGGAGATCAGGTTGGTCTTCAACCAGGAGAGCGTGAGCCCGGAGTCGATGATGTCCTCCACAATGAGCACGTGTTTACCCATCAGGTCCGTTTCCAGGTCCTTGAGGATCCGCACCACACCGGACGACTGGGTTCCGGATCCGTAGGAAGATACCGCCATCCAGTCCATGGTCACGTGGCTGTGCAGGGCCCGAGCGAGATCCGCCATCACCATCACGGCGCCCTTGAGAACACCCACCAGCAGCACGTCCCGGCCTGCGTAATCGGCATCGATCTGCGCAGCAAGCTCAGCCACCCGCTCCTGGATCTGCTCCTGGGAGAAGAGGACGTGCTTGAGATCGGCCTGGACGTCGTGTGAATCCACCCATTGCTCCTGGTGTTGAAGGGCTTTAGCTTTTATCCGGTACGGATTATCCGGTGCAAACGTCAGTGCTCTTACGCATTGCGTCTAAAGACTAGCTTCCCATAGGCGGAGGAGTCCTGGGGAACGGATCTGCTCCGCGGCTGCCGGAAGGCGCTGACGCCACCGGCGAGCTCGACGGGGCCGGCCGACCCCCGGCGTGCCAGCAGAGTCTCGGCGGCAAGCAGGCGCTCAAAGCTGGGCTGTTCCCCGCCCAGTCCGACGACGGCGAGCGCCAGGACGCGCTGTCTAAGCGCCGCCGGCAATGCCCGAAGGCCGGCTTCGGGGAGCTGGACCTCGGCGGCGGGAGCGGTTGCCGGCTCCCCTGCCAGCCGCCGGTATTCGACGGCAGCCTGCTCGTCCAGATAATCCGCGTCCTGCGCCAGGATGCGCGCGGAGCGGTACAGCGACTGCGCAACACCCGGTCCCAGCTCATGTTCCAGGAACGGCAGCACCCGGCTGCGCACCCGTGAGCGCAGGAACGCCGGGTCCGCATTGGTCGGGTCGTGCCAAGGCTGGAGCCCCTCCGCGGTGCAGATATCCAAGGTCTCGGTACGCCGCAAGCCCAGAAACGGCCGCAGATACACGCCGCGCCGCTGTGGGATACCGGCGAGCGAGCGCGTCCCGGAACCTCGGGCCAGACCCAACAGCACCGACTCCGCCTGATCATCGAGGGTGTGTCCGAGCAGCACGGTCCTGGCACCGAGCCGGCTGGCGGCCGCGTCGAGCGCCCGGTACCGCGCGTGCCGGGCGGCCGCTTCCGGACCCACGCCACCACGGGTAACCGTGACGGTGCTGATCTCCACTGGGTCCAGGCCCAGTCCGCGCAGGGTCACGGCCGTGGCCTGGGCCACCCGGTGGCTATGCAGCTGCAGCTGGTGATCGACGATGACCGCGCCGACACGGATTTCTCCGCGTCTGCTTAGGAAGGCGGCGACTGCGGCAAGCGCCAATGAATCCGCGCCGCCGCTGCAGGCCACCAGCACCAGCGGTGCGGGCGCCGCGCCCGCCCCGAGGTCTTCAGGCGGCAGCGTGTACTGACCACGTGGTCTGCCTGTGGTGGAGATCCCCAGCAGGTCGCCGAGCATCTTGCGGGCCTTGCCGACCACGGGGTCGAGCCGGGGACGCGGACGCTGCCGGAGCCCCCCGTGCTCCTGCTCCTGCTCCTGCATTAGGGCTAAAGCCCCATCCGCTGGACCCAGAGTGTGGGGGCATGGATTTCCTGCTCGGTCGGCAGGTGGTCCGCGCTGGTCCAGACATGGTTAAATCCGGACATCCCGGTCTCCGCCACCACGCCCCGGACAAAGCGGGCACCGTCGCTGTACTGTCGCATCTTGGCATCCAGCCCCAACAGGTTGCGGATGAACTTCTCGAGTGCCCCGCGGTCCTTCCCGCGGGAGTTGAAGCGCTGCCGGATAGTGCGCACGCTCGGCACGATGCCTGCGTCTACGGCGTCCATGACCACGTTGGCATGCCCCTCCAACAGACTCATCACAGCCGTCAGATGCGAGAGCGCGGCCTTTTCCTCCGGATCCTGCAATAGGTCCAACAAACCGCCGCGGCTGGGGGCGCCGTCGTGCTCCGCACTTTTCCGAGTCAGGGAACGGGCAGCGGAGACAAGTTTTTCGGCGAGCTTGTCCGTATCGCCCACCAGCAGGGTGCTGAGTTTCTCGATCTCGCTTAGCATATGGTGCCGCAGCCACGGGGCAGCCGCGAACTGGACCCGGTGGGTCTGCTCATGCAGACAAACCCACAGCCGGAAGTCGGACGGGTCCACGTTGAGCTCGCGTTCCACCGAGATGATGTTGGGGGCCACCAGCAGCAGCCGTCCGCCGGCGGCAGCACCGGGACGTCCCGCCAGGGCTGCGAACGGATCATACTGGCCCAGCACCTTGCTGGACAAAAACGCCAACACACCGCCCAGCTGCGCGCCTGTGACGGTTCCGCTCAGCGCCACACTGGAGGGCCTCAGCGCGGCCGCCTGTTTCTTCGCCAGAGCGGCCATGGTCGATTGCATCAGCACGGAAAAACTCTGCGTATTCGCCTTCGCCCAGGACGCCCGGTCCACCACCAGCACCTGCGAATCGCGCAGGTCCCGCGCGGCATCCAAGCCGGTTATTTCATGCACATACGGAACGGAGCGGTCCGCCAGCAGGCGCAGGTCCGCCACGGCCGCACCAATTTCCTTCCCGCTCAGCGCCGGCCCTGCCGGTGCCAGGTTCGCGGCCGTCGAGGCGGCCAGCTCCCAATTGATCAGGCTGGGGCCCGGGGCTGCTGCACTGCTCTGTGAATCCATAGTCTCCATAAGACCACACAACGATTGCGGCCGGTCAGTAGTTCACCTCCCGGCATACCGGCGGCACATCAGGTAGCCGCGGTGCCGGGTCAGCCGCCGCAGCCGCAGCCGGCAAGGATGGTCGCGGCGGCGTCAATCACCGGTTTGGCCGCCGCGCTGCCGGCATTGAGATCGTTGCCGATAAAGGAAAACACCAGCAGGCGTCCGTCCGTATCCACGACGTACCCGGACAGCGAAATCACAGCGTTCAACGTTCCGGTCTTGGCCCGGACCAAGCCCGCTCCAGCGACGGTGCCCGGATCCATGTAGCGCTGCCCCAGGGTCCCGCTCAGTCCGGCGATCGGCAGCCCGAGCAGACCCTGCCGCAGGTCCCCTGTGGTGTCCGCCAGCATAATTTTCACCGTCTGGGTCAGCTGTTCGGCGCTCACCCTGTCATCGGCGGCCAGCCCGCTGCAGTCCGCCAGCACCATCGAGTCGGTCTTTACTCCCAGCGCCGCCACCGTTTCCTTCACCGCTTCGCTGGCGCCGGCCGAGGAACCAACCCTTTTCAGCGCTACGGCGCTCAACCGGCCAAGGGTTTCGGCCACGTAATTATCCGAATCCTGCAGCATGTATTCGATCTGCTCCCCCACGGTCGCCGAGCTGACCTCCGCGAGCGTCCTGGCGCCGTCGTCGGCCTTTCCGCGTTGGATATCCGGGTCCACGTCCACCCCGGCAGCCTTCAGCGCGGCGGCGAATGCCGCCGCGACGCTCATGGCGGAGTCCTGTGGCCGGGCACCGACCGAGGCGTCCGGAGTCAAACGGGCCCCGTATAGCGCCATCGGGAATACCGGCGCAATTTCCCCTGCGACCACGTCGCCCTGCAGCCAGGCCGGGTTGAGGGCCGGGCCGGTGAAAAGCGTGTCATCGACGGTGATCCGCACCGGGCCGCCGGCGCCGGTGGATTCCAGGGCCGTCGCCGTCCGGGCCGCCAGGGTGGCGACGCCGGCATGGCCCACGGTGGCCTCCGCCTCGCTTTGCCCCTCGCCGAGCAGCACGTCGCCGCCGGCACGGAGCACAATGGAGCCCGTCCCGGCCCCGGCCAGAACCTTGGTGCTGAGCCGGGTTTGTGCCCCCAAGGTTTTGAGGGCCGCCGCCGCGGTCAGCAGTTTCAGGTTGGACGCCGGTAGCCTACCGGCCGAGGCGTTGCGGCTGTACAGGATCTGTCCCGTCGCCGCGTCCTGGACGAGTGCGGTGTAGTTGCCGCCGTCGGCGTCCATCAAGGTAGCATCGAGGGCTTTGGAGAGAACTCTACCGTCCGGAACAGGGGCGTTGGATGACAGCGGGTTGATGCCGGAGACGGTGCTCAGCGCGGTGGGAAGCTGCTGTGCCGCGGGAAGTTCCGGCAGCGTGGCGGTGGCCGGCGCCGGACCGAAGACCGGCGCCAGATTCATCCCCACGGGCACCGCCAGAACGCCGAGGGCAATCGCCAGCACGCCCGCCGTCAGAATTTTTGACGTCCGGCTCATGGTGATAAGGGTTCCTTCGGTGCGGCGGAAAATCGGGGCGGGCAGGCGGGCGGTGGGAGCCCAGGTTTCGGCGCAGCACCGGCCGCTATATCCTACATATTAGACGGAACCCCGGTCTGCCTTCGCGTTGCCGATCGGCCGCGCCGGCCTTGCGGGTTTCCCACACCACCATCCGGCCCCGGACGCCCTCAGGCGACGGTCCACTGCCAAGGAGCAACAGATGAAGCACGACGTCACCATCGAGATCCCGCGCGGGTCCCGCGTTAAGTACGAAGTTGACCATGAAACCGGCCGGGTCCGGCTGGACCGGGTGCTCTTTACCTCCATGGGTTACCCCACGCATTACGGTTATTTCGACAACACTCTCGGTGAGGACGGCGATCCGCTGGATGCGCTGGTGCTGCTGCAGGAATACGATCTGCATCCCGGTGTCGTGGTTGAGGCACGTCCGATCGGGGTGTTCAATATGACGGACGACGGCGGCGGGGACGCCAAGGTGATCTGCGTCCTCGACGACAAGCGCTACGACCACATCCAGGAAATCTCCGATGTGGACGACTTCCTGATCAAGGAAATCGAGCACTTCTTCACGCATTACAAGGATCTGGAACCCGGCAAATGGGTCAAGGCGGAGGGCTGGGACGACCGCGCCGCCGCGGAGGTCGAGCTCGAAGCTTCAATCAAGCGCTTCGTGCCGACCGCGCACTAAACTGGCTGCCTAAACCTTGCGGCGGCTCGCGCACCTGATGAACCCCCGATTGGTCAGCCAGAGCAAGAAGGTTCTCCGATGACAAATAAACCGTCAGCAAGTCGTAGTGTCATTCCCGTGCATTCATGACACCAACGTGAAACCAAATGCACGAGATCGGCGCCCGTCCGGACCGGGGCAGCCGCGGCCGGGTTCATGGTGTACCTGCCTTAGCTGCCGCCGCTTCGCAGTCGATAGCGGATGGTATCCAGATCGGCCAGCTCCCCGGAAGCCACGTCGATGGTCAGGTCATAAGCTTGCCTTCCGTCATGCCGCCACGGCCAGTGCTTCCTCAAGCGTCAGAAAGACAGTCATTCCCCAAGCCGCTTCAGGGTGGTGCGGTAACGAACCAACGTGTCCGCTAGGGCCTCCTCGAATACGTTCTGCCGCTTTAGATACCAGTCGCGCCATGGGCGGCTCGGTTCGAAAAGGGCTGCAGGCGCTACAGCAGGCTGCGCAAAACGTGCGCAACGCCATCGTCGTACACCGACGCAGTCGTCTCGTTGGCGGCGGCACGCACCGCGTCGTTGGCTTGGCCCATGGCAACCCCGCGGGCGGCCCAGGTCAACATTTCGATGTCATTGTTCCCGTCCCCCACCGCGACCGTACGTGATTGCTCCACGCCCAACCGCGAGCGGAGCTTTTCCAGGGCCGTTGCCTTTGTGACACCGGCCGCTGCAATGTCCAGCCAAGCCGTCCAGCCCACCGAATAGGTCACCCCCTGCAATCCGCAGGCCGCGATGGCGGCGGCAAAATCCTCCGTACTGCTGTCCGTACTGTTCACCACCACGCGTACCGCTTCAAGGTCGAGCAGGTGCTGGAAGCCCACTCCCTTGGCCTGGATGCCGAAACTGCGATCCTGGAAGCGCTCGGTGGAGAGGAAATTGCCCGCCGAATCCTCCACGGCGTAGCGAGCACCGGGCAAACGATCCCGCAGTGCGGTCAGGGCAAGGCGAGGGTCAAACGTTTCGCGCTCGATCACCTCGTACCCCCATTCCAAGGACGGGTCCAGCCGCACAGTCACGCCGCCGTTGCTGGCCACGCCATAGCCCCGCTCCAGCCCGATCTGCTTCACCACGGGCAGCAGAGCGCCAGCGAACGGCCGGTGGCGATGATGACCTGGTGCCCGGCGGCCACGGTCTCCCGCGCCGCGGCCCGCACAGCCTCGCTCATCAGCCCGTCGTGATCCACCAAAGTGCCGTCCACATCCAGGGCGACGAGAAGGGCGGAAGGATCGGTGTTGATTTCGTTGTTCCTCTGGTCATCGATGCCAGAGACTGCGGATTCAGTCAAAATAGTCATTGAACAAGTCAAGCAGACCTGCAGAAAAATGCCTAGGAAACAGGTCACAGTGGCGATGAACGGCAGGTGAATACCCACAACGTTATCCACAGTGTGGGTATTCACCTGCGCATGCGGCACAGCTGGGGAAACCGGGCGCAGTTGGGAAAGACCGGGCACAGCTGGGAAAGACCGGGCACAGCTGGGAAACCGGGCATCCGGGAATGCCGCGCTCATGGAAAAGCCGGGTCCAGCGGGTGTAACCTCATGCCATGACCCCGCAAGAGCTCGCCAACTTAGCGCACCTGCGCCGGGCCCGGGACCTGATCGACCGTGAGTACGCCCGTCCGCTCGACGTGCCCACCATGGCCCGGCGAGCGCTCATGTCACCGGCGCACTTTTCCCGGCAGTTCCGGGCCACCTATGGCGAGACGCCATACAGCTACCTCATGACCCGCCGGATCGAGCGGGCCATGGCGCTGCTGCGTGCCGGCAGGAGCGTGACCGACGCGTGCATGGAGGTCGGGGCCACGTCGCTCGGCTCGTTCAGCTCGCGGTTCACCGAGATCGTGGGGGAAACGCCGAGCGCGTACCGCGCCCGGGAGCACAGGGCCGTGACGGCGATACCCGCGTGCGTGGCGAAGGTTTACACCCGCCCAGCCAGAAACGCGCCGGCCGGAACCATAGCGAGCAGGAACATAATGAGCAGGATCCGAGAAGCGGTCTCCGCGGCTGCCGACTAGCGTTGGCCGCATGACCATTTCACTCCAATACTGCAATATCACCGTCAATGACCCCGACGAGTCGATGACCTTCTACCGCGACGCGCTGGGCCTTGAGGTGCTCAACGACATCGCCTCAGGCGGCTTCCGCTGGGTCACTCTCGGCAGCGCCAGCCAGCCGGGACTCGGAATCGTGCTCTCGGAACCGCACGCCGGACGGTCACAAACCGACGGCGACTCGCTCCAGGAGCTGCTGACCAAAGGTGCCCTTGGTCCCATCGTCTTCCGCGCCGACGATCTCGATGCGACATTCGAGAAGATGCGGGCGTCCGGCGCCGAGGTGCTGCAGGAGCCCATCGACCAACCCTGGGGTCCACGCGACTGCGCGTTCCGCGATCCCTCCGGCAACATGGTGCGGATCTCGCAGGCGCCGACGGCGTAACGGCAGCCTACAGAACAGGGAAGACTTCCAGCCCGCCCACGTACTTGCGCAGCGCCGCGGGGACATTGACGGAGCCGTCCGGGTTCTGATGATGTTCCAAAATGGCGACGATCCAGCGGGTGGTCGCCAGGGTGCCGTTCAGCGTGGCCACGGCCCGAGTGGCGCCCTTTCCCTCTTTAACCCCGGTTTCGGCGGTTGCGCGTTCGCGGATGTTCAGCCGCCGGGCCTGGTACGTGGTGCAGTTGGACGTGGACGTTAGCTCGCGGTAGGCATCCTGCGTCGGAACCCATGCCTCGCAGTCGAACTTGCGCGAGGCCGACTGGCCCAAATCTCCGGCGGCCGTGTCGATGACCCGGTACGGCAACTCGACCTTGGCCAGCATCTCCTCTTCCCACGCCAGCAGGCGCTGGTGCTCCGCCGCGGCCTCTTCCACCGTTGTGTAGGTGAACATTTCCACCTTGTTGAACTGATGCACCCGGATGATCCCTCGGGTGTCCTTGCCGTGCGATCCGGCCTCGCGGCGGTAGCACGAGGACCAGCCTGCGTAGCGCAGCGGTCCGTTGGAGAAATCGAGGATTTCATCCCCGTGGTACCCGGCCAGGGCCACCTCCGAGGTTCCCACCAGATACAGATCGTCTTCGGCCAGCCGGTAGATCTCGGCGTCGTGCTTCACATCGAAGCCCGTACCTGCCATCGTTTCGGGCCGGACCAGCGTGGGGGTAATCATCGGGACGAACCCGGCGTCGATGGCCTGATCCATGGCCAGCTGGAGCAGAGCCAGTTCCAGCCGGGCCCCGACCCCCTTCAGAAAGTAAAAACGCGAACCGGAAACCTTCGCGCCGCGCTCCATATCAATTGCCCCGATAAGCTCGCCGATTTCCAGATGGTCCTTGGGTGTGAATCCTTCGGCGGTGAAGTCCCGCGGAGTCCCGACGGTCCGCAGCACCACGAAGTCATCCTCGCCGCCTTCCGGCACGCCGTCGGCTATCAGATTTGCCATCCCCCGGACCAGCGCATCCTGGGCAGCCGCGGCGGCTTCGGCCTGGGCGGATGTTGACTTGACCCGCCCGGACAGCTCCTTGACCTCCGCCAGCAGGGCCTGCTTTTCCGCGCCCTTGGCCTGCGCCACCTTCCTGCCGTAGGCATTCTGCTCGGCACGCAGCGCCTCATAGGTGGTGATGGCGTTCCTGCGGGCGGCATCAGCGGCGATAATCGCGTCGACGACGGATGCATCGGCACCGCGCGCGCGCTGGCTGCCTCGGTAGGCGTCGGGGTTTTCGCTGAGGTCTCTGACATCGATCACCGTCTAAGGGTATCCAATCGCACACGCGCCGCGATGCACACCTCCGCGCAGCGGGCCCGGAAGCCCCCCCTTCCAACCGCTATTGTTAGAGGATTATGCCAACCTGGGTTCTGGTCCTCATCATCGTTTCCGCGTCCCTTGCCTTCCTGATCGCCAGTTGGTGGGGCGTGCGCAAGCTGGCACAAAAGCACACCCGCAGCGCCGCCGGGGAGATCCCGCACAAGGGCCAGACCGGCAATCAGAAGGTCGCCGTCATCCTCAACCCGGTGAAGGCCGGCGCACCCGACGCCAGGACTTTCATTCTTCGTTCCGCTGCCCTGGCCGGTTGGAAGGAACCGCTCTTTTTCGAAACCACGATGGAGGATCCGGGATACTCGCAGGCCCGCCAGGCGCTGGAATACGGTGCCGACGTCGTTGTAGTGGGCGGCGGGGACGGCACCGTGCGCGTGGTGGCCGAGGTGCTGCGGCATACTCAGGTCCCGATGGGCGTGATTCCGCTGGGTACCGGCAATCTGCTGGCCAGAAATCTTGGTCTGCGGGTCAACGACATCCACAGCGACGTTCAGACCGCCCTGTTCGGCCACCAGCGCCACATTGATACCGCCACCATGGCCATCGAGAATTCCGTCACGGGAGCCAGCTCCAAGCACGCTTTCCTGGTCATTGCCGGGCTCGGCATGGACGCCGAGGTCGTCGGTGACACCCGGAAGCGGCTGAAGAGGACGGTGGGCTGGCTGGCCTACAGCGAGGCAGGCATGAGGCATCTGCCGGGTCGGCGCAAAAAAATCAGCATCGCCATGGATGATCAGGATCCGCAGCAGCGCAAGGTTCGCACCGTACTTTTTGCCAACTGCGGGCTGCTGCCCGGTGGCATCGACTTCGTGCCCAACGCCCTGATCGACGACGGCGTCCTGGACGTCGTGGTGGCCAGTCCCCGCAGCGCGCTCGGCTGGGCGGCCATGGCCGTGAAGATTGTCCTGCAGCATAAGGGGCGGCTGCCCGTGATCGATTATTACCGTGCGGAGAAAATCACCATCCGCACCGCGGTTCCGGAGGAAACCCAGCTCGACGGCGACACTTTTGGCAAAGCGACAAAGGTGACCGTCGCCGTCGAGCCTAAGGCTCTGCTGGTAAGGGTTAAAGCCCAGACAATTTAGTGCACTACCGGGGCGGCCTCCGTACCGGTCCCGCCGGTGGGCGCATCGGGGTGGCCCTGCTCGGTGATCAGCTCTTCTTCCTCGTTGAAGCGCAGTTCGTTGGCGTCATCCGCCGCGTCGCCCACCGAGTCGTCCCGCTCGTATTGGGCACCGGGGTTGATGATGGTGCCGTCGTTGCCGCTGTCCTTCGACGTGTGACTTTCGCTCATTGGATTCGCCCTTCTTTCAATGCACACCCCGATATGGGGTAGGCCCAGCTTACTTTCATTGCCTCCGCCGGAACAGGTGCACCCTCGAAGTGGCCGGTACCCGTTCCGCTCGGGCGCTAGAGCACCCGGGGAGGCTGCGAATTCTCCGAAACCATGGCACGTCCGGCCTCCATCCAGGCCCCCATACCTCCTGTAACGTTCACGGCGCTGTAGCCGTTTTCCGTGAGCCAGGTAGTGGCCCGGAAGGAGCGTCCACCGGTGCGGCAGATGACGTTCAGGTCCTCATCCGGGTCCAGCTCGTCCAGCCGGGCCGGGAGCTCGTCCAGCGGTATGTGCAGCGCGCCCGCAATGTGTCCGGCCTCCCACTCATAGTCCTCCCGGACGTCTAGTACCCGGGACTCTTCACCAAGTGCGGTCGCCTCTGTAGTGGGAATGTCAGCCATCGTGTTCTCCTGCCGGTATGCGGGCCTTATCCATTCAGCCTATAGCTCCCTCCCGACAACCCGACGCCGGCAGGAGAAGGAAAAAGGTGCCGGGCTGCAGAGTGCAAAAAGGAGTGCGAAAATAGGGCAGGTGAGTAAAACACATACCTCCGCCGACGCGCCACTGCCGTCCACGGACAAGTCATTCTTCGGCCAACCCAGGATGCTGCTGAATTTGTTCAGCGTTGAACTCTGGGAACGGTTCTCGTTCTACGGCATGCAGGGCATTCTCGCGTACTACATGTATTATACTGCCACGCGGGGCGGTCTAGGCATTAAAGACACCGTCGCGCTCGGGATCGTGGGGGCCTATGGCGGCGGCGTGTATCTGTCCACGATCCTGGGAGCCTGGGTGGCTGACCGGCTCATGGGCTCGGAACGCGTGCTGTTCTACAGCGCCATGATGATCATGGCCGGCCACATCTCGCTGGCACTGCTGCCCGGCGCCGCGGGCCTGGCAGCGGGCCTGATCATGATCGCCGTCGGCTCCGGTGGGCTGAAAGCCAACGCCACCTCGCTGGTCGGCTCGCTGTACGGCGAAAAGGATGACCGCCGGGACGCCGGATTCTCGATCTTCTACATGGGTATCAACATCGGCGGCCTGATCGGTCCGCTGCTCACCGGGCTGCTGCAGACCACGCTTGGTTTCCACTATGGCTTCGGTGCCGCCGCCGTCGGCATGGCGATCGGCCTGACGCAGTACGGACTGACGCGTAAAAACCTTCCGGAAGAGGCACACCTCGTTGCCAATCCGCTGCCGCGCAGCCGCTACCCGATGATGATCGTTATCGCCGCGGCAGCCATCGTGCTGATGGTGCTGGCCGTGCTGATCGGCGTCGTGACCGCGGCAAACCTGAAGTGGGTTGTTGTCGGCGTCGTCGTCCTGGCGACGGTCGCCTATTTCATCGTTATCCTTTCCAGTCGGAAGGTCGATGCGGTGGAGCGCAGCAGGGTGTACTCGTTTATCCCGTTGTTCATCGCAAGCGCTGCGTTCTGGTCTTTGTTCCAGCAGCAGTTCACCGTGGTGGCACTTTACGCCGACAAGCGCCTGGACCGTAACCTGTTCGGCTGGGAAATGCCCGCCAGCTGGGCGACGTCGATCAACCCGGTGTTCATCATCATCTTTGCCGGCGTCTTTGCCGCGCTCTGGACGAAACTCGGCTCCAGGCAGTGGACCACGCCGATCAAGTTTGCGGCGGCACTGGTGATCATGGGACTGGCCTACCTGAGCTTCATCCCCGTTGCGGGGATAGCTTCCGTGCCGCTGCTGGCCCTGGTGTGGATTCTGCTGCTGTTCACCTTCGCGGAACTGCTGCTCTCCCCGGTGGGTTTGTCGCTGGCCACCAAGCTGGCGCCGCGGGCATTTCACACGCAGATGGTCGCGCTGTTTTTCCTTTCCGTCGCCTTGGGCACGGCTCTCTCCGGTGTCTTTGCCGGCTACTACCGGGAAGACAATGAGACCCCCTACTTTGCCGTGATCGGCATTGCGGCGATCGTGCTGGGCGTGGTGCTGGCTCTGGCGTCCAAGCCGATCAAGCGGTTGATGGCCGGGGTGCACTAACCAAAGCAGTTGTGCCGGATTCGGCCGAATTGCGCCAATCGGCGTTTCACTCTGGCATGCTGGAACCATGTCTAGCCGCGCGGGCACTGTTGCCCTTCCCTCGGACCTTGTCGACCTGACCGCCCTCCTCGATGCCTACTACGATGTGAAACCCGATCTGGCCGATCCCGCCCAAAGGGTCGCCTTCGGTACGTCCGGCCATCGCGGGTCCAGCCTGAAGGCTTCCTTCAACGAGGGCCACATCGCCGCCATCACGCAGGCGATCGTGGAGTATCGGGCGGGTCAGGGCATCACCGGACCGCTGTTTCTGGGTAAGGACACGCATGCCCTGAGCGAGCCGGCGCAGAACACCGCCCTGGAAGTGCTGGCCGGCCATGGCGTGCAGGTACTGATCGACGCCCGGCACGCATACACGCCCACACCGGCGGTCTCGCATGCCATCTTGACCTACAACCGCGGCCGGGGGCCGGGGGATGGCCAGGCGGATGGAATCGTCGTGACCCCCTCGCACAACCCGCCCGGAGACGGTGGCTTCAAATACAACCCCCCGCACGGCGGCCCCGCGGACTCGGACGCCACCGGCTGGATCGCGAACCGCGCCAATGAACTGCTGGAAGGCGGTCTGCGGGACGTTAAGCGCATTCCGTTGGCGGACGCGCTGATCGCCGAAACCACCGGAAAGTTTGATTTCCTCAGCAGCTACGTCGACGATCTGCCCTCCGTGCTGGACCTGGACGCCATCCGCGGTGCCGGCGTGCGGATCGGCGCCGACCCGATGGGGGGTGCCTCGGTGGACTATTGGGGCGAGATCGGCGAGCGCCACAACCTCGATCTGACAGTGGTGAACCCAACCATTGACCCGCAATGGGCGTTTATGACGCTCGACTGGGATGAAAAGATCCGGATGGACTGCTCGTCCCCGTTCGCCATGGCGTCGCTGATCAAGGCGCTGCAGACCGACGACGGCGGTGCCGGGCGTGGGGCCACCGGCCGGGCCCGGTACGACGTCGCCACCGGCAACGACGCCGATGCCGACCGGCACGGGATCATCACCCCGGACGCGGGCCTGATGAATCCGAATCACTATCTCGCCGTGGCCATCCAGTATCTGTACACGCACCGTCAGCAGTGGCCCACCACCGCAAGCGTGGGCAAGACGCTCGTCTCGTCCTCCATCATCGACAAGGTGGCGGCCGATCTGGGCCGGCAGCTAATGGAGGTTCCCGTGGGCTTTAAATGGTTCGTTCCCGGGCTGCTCTCCGGCGAGGGCGTCTTCGGGGGGGAAGAATCCGCCGGCGCCTCCTTCGTAAAGAAGGACGGCTCCGTCTGGACCACGGACAAGGACGGCATCCTGCTGGCCCTGCTGGCCTCCGAGATCATCGCGGTGACCGGCAAATCCCCTTCCCAGCACTATGGTGACCTGACCGCCCGCTTCGGATCGCCGTCGTACGCCCGCATCGACGCGGCGGCAAGCCGGGAGCAGAAGGCGGCGCTGGGCAAGCTCTCCGCCTCGGACGTCACCGCCAGCACCCTGGCCGGGGAGCCCATCACCGCCAAGCTCACCGAGGCGCCGGGCAACGGCGCATCCATCGGAGGACTCAAGGTCACCACCGACAGCGCCTGGTTTGCCGCCCGACCCTCCGGCACCGAAGACGTCTACAAGATCTACGCGGAGTCGTTCAAGGGCGACGACCACCTACGGCTGGTGCAGGCCGAGGCCAAGGCACTGGTCGACGGCATCATCTCATAAGCACATCCGCCGTCTCCTCAGCACGTCCGCCGCGCGATGAGGGGTCAGGAGTGGACTCCGTGTTCGTGCGCGGTGTGGCCGGCGGGCTCCAGTTGGAAGGTGGAATGCTCGATGCTGACGTCAAAATGCCCGGCGACGCATTGCTGCAGCTGATCCAGCAGCTGTGGGGAATGCCCGTCGTGGAAGCAGCCGTCGTCCACCACCACGTGCGCCGTGAGGACGGGCAATCCGCTGGAGATCTGGGTGGCGTGCAAATCGTGCACGGCCAGCACATGCGGCACCTCGAGAATGTGTTGCCGCACGCTCGCCAGATCCAGCCCCGCCGGCGTGGATTCCAGCAGCACGCCGATCGTTTCCAGCAGCAGCTTGAACGTGCGTGGCAGAATCAGCACGCCGATCAGCATCGCGACGACGGCATCGGCCTGCAGCCAGCCGGTCAGTCCGATCACCACGGCCGCGATGATGACGGCGACCGAGCCGAGCGCGTCATTGACCACCTCAAGGAACGCGGCACGCATATTGAAATTCCGGCCGCGGCCACCGGCGAGCACCAGCAGTGAGATGACGTTACCGGCCAGCCCGATCGCCCCGAAAACCGCCATCTCCATCGACGCAATCGGCGACGGGCTGATCAGCCGCTGGATTCCCTCCACCAGTACCACCAGCCCGACGGCGAGCAGCACGGCCGCCTGTGCCGTTGCCGCCAGAACCTCGGCCCGGGCAAAGCCCCAGGTCCTCCGGTCGGAGGCAGGCCTGGACGTCAGCCGGGCGGCCAGCAGCGCCATGGCCAGCCCGGACGCATCGGTGAGTACATGCGCGGAGTCGAAGAGCAGCGCCAGCGACCCGGTCAACCAGGCGCCCACCAGCTGGAACATGAAGACCAGCAAGGTGATCCCCAGCGCCACGGCCAGCCGGCCCTGATGCGAGGCGGCGGCCCCGTGCGCGTGGCCGTGAGAGTGGTCGTGTCCTGACATGACTCAATCGTATGGGCTGCGATCCCAACTGCCCCACGACCGCTGCCCCACGCCGGGCCCGCACCGCACCGATCCTGCGGGCGGGTAGTCTTAGCTTCGGTCAAAACGATGGAGGCACAGCAATGAGCTTGCGCAGCACCAGATGGACCGTGCACGGTGACGGCAAAAACGTCAGGCCCGGCGCCGTCGTCTCCCCGGACGAGCGGCTGAGCTGGCCGCGTACCATCGGAATCGGCCTCCAGCACGTGGTCGCCATGTTCGGCGCCACGTTCCTGGTGCCCATTCTGACGCACATGCCGCCCGCCACGACGCTCTTCTTTTCCGGCATCGGCACCATCTTTTTCCTGCTCATCACCGCCGGCAGGGTGCCCAGCTATCTGGGTTCCAGCTTCGCGTTCATTGCCCCGATCACCGCCTCGCAGTCGCAGTTCGGCGTCGGCGGCGCGCTGGGCGGGGTGGTGCTGGCCGGCGTCGTATTGGCGATCATCGGCGCCGTCGTCCAACGCTTCGGCGCGGCGTGGATCAACAGGATCATGCCGCCGGCGGTGACCGGGACGATCGTGGCGCTGATCGGTCTGAACCTCGCGCCGTCGGCCAAAAACAATTTCACCGCCGCCCCTGTCACCGCCTTTATTACCCTGCTGGTCATCATTTTGGTCAGCGTGTTGTTCCGCGGCATTTTGGGCCGGCTCTCGATCCTGGCCGGGGTGGTGGTGGGTTATCTGGTCGCCATCCTGCGCGGCGAGGTCAACTTCGGCACCGTTGACGCCGCGGCGTGGATCGGCCTGCCGCATTTCCAGACGCCCGAATTCCATCTGGCGGTGGTTGGCCTATTCGTTCCGGTGGTGCTGGTGCTGGTGGCCGAAAACATCGGTCATGTGAAATCCGTGGCACTGATGACGGGCAGGAATCTGGATCCGCTGGCCGGCCGGGCACTCATGGCCGACGGCCTGGCCACCACGCTGGCTGGGTTGGGCGGCGGCTCGGGCACCACCACCTATGCGGAGAATATCGGGGTGATGGCCGCCACCCGGGTTTATTCGACCGCCGCCTACTGGGTGGCCGCCGTCGCCGCCCTGCTGCTGAGCTTCTCCCCCAAATTCGGCGAACTGATCGCCACGGTTCCTGCCGGTGTACTCGGCGGTGCCGCCACCATGCTCTACGGCATGATCGGCGTGTTGGGCGTGCGGATCTGGGTGCAGAACAAGGTCAATTTTTCCAACCCGGTGAACCTGACCACCGCCGCCGTCGCCCTCATCATCGGTGTTGCAGACTACACCTGGAACATCGGCGAGCTGCAGTTTGCCGGCATTGCGCTGGGCACGGCCGCAGCCCTGGTGATCTACCACGGCATGAACGCACTCGCCCGGTGGCGCGGGACGGCCACGGACCCCCGCGATCCCGAAACCGATGCACCGGACGCACTGGGCCCGGATTCCCGCGGCGCCGAAATCTAACCGGCGGGGTGTGGACGGGCGCCGCTACAACCGCGTCCTTGAGGCTGACATACGCCCGTCGATGCCGTTAAGACGCCGGTCAGATCCCGTTCAGCGCCTCGGCGGCGGCAAGCGCGACATACCGCGCGGCATGGCGCTGGGCCTCGTCGCCCGACCGTGCCACCTCGGCGGCACTCGCCGCTGCCACCACACCGTGTTCGGCCAGTTGCGCCGGCGTCACTTCAATCCGGCCGGCGACGACGACGACGGGCAGTCCGAGCGCGTTGGCGGCGTCGGCCAAGCCAATGGGGGCCTTGCCGGACAGCGACTGAACGTCCAGCGACCCCTCTCCGGTGATGACCAGATCCGCGTCCTGCAGCGCGGCGTGCAGGCCGGTCAGCTCGGCCACCAGCGCGAAGCCGCCCTCGATGTCCGCGCGAGTATAGGCGAGGAACAACGACGGGAAACCACCGGCCGCGCCCGCGCCGGGCACATCAATGTCGTTTCCGGTGGAGGACCGGACGACCGAGGCCAGGTTCCGCAGACCCGCGTCCAGCAGCTCCACCGCCTCGGGATCCGCACCCTTCTGCGGGGCAAACACGTGTGCCGCTCCGTCGGGGCCGTAGAGCTTATTGTCCACGTCGACGGCCAGCCGGATCCGGGCCGTGGACAGCCGGGGGTCCAGTCCGCTGGCATCGACGGCGGAGACATCCACCAGCGACCCGCCGCCAAGCGGCACCAGATTTCCCTGCGTATCCAGCAGTTTTAGCCCGAGCGCCCGCAGCGCACCGGTCCCGGCATCCGTCATGGCGGACCCACCAAGTCCGATGACGATTTCGGTAGCACCGGCATCCAGAGCGGCGGCGATCAACTGCCCGCAGCCGTAGGAATGGGCACGCAGGGCGTTCTCCCGGGTCGGCTCGGAGAGCAAATAACCGCTGGCCTGCGCGGTTTCGATCACCGCCATCGGCCCCTTAATGGCCCAGGCGGCACCCACGGGCTTGAGGATGGGCCCGACAACGGCGTTGAGCTTCTCCTCAAAGCCGGAGGCCAGGGCTGCTTCCAAGGTCCCCTCGCCGCCGTCGGCCATCGGCAGGGTGGTGACAACTGCCTCCGGATACACGCGCAGGACGCCCTCGGCCATCGCCGCGGCCGCCTCGAGGGCCGTCAGGGTTCCTTTAAATTTGTCCGGTGCAATGAGAATCCGCATGGCTCCATCCTGCCAGCTGCCCGCAACCCGCACGAACGGTCACTAGCCGGCCCGGTCCCCACTGCCCGGCGCCCCGGGCCCGGGCCCGGGCCGGGGCCAATACCCGCGTTCCCTCATGACTTCGGCCAGCAGATCGGCGCGGTCCGTCATGAGACCGTCCACCCCCAGGTCAAAAAGCGCGTGCATCCGCCGCGGATCGTCGATTGTCCAGACATGGATCTTCAGCCCCAGCTCATGGGCACGGGAAACAGATTTCGGCGTGACCAGGTGGATGGACCGGTAACGGACGGGCACCTGGAGGCAGTCCACGTCGTGCAGGATCCGCCGCAGCAGTGGCCTAGGCAGCCACGGTCCCAGACAGATGAAGGCCGCCAGGGACACCACCCCGGCGGAGCTGGCCGTGGGCCTGGAGAGTCGCTTAAGCACCGCGCGCCGACGACGGTCGGAGAACGAGGCCACGCAGACCCGGTCATGCAGACCGGATTCCTCGATCGCGGCGGCCAGCGTCTGCACCGACCCCCGGTCCTTGACATCCAGGTTCAGCCGCACCCCGGGCAGCGCGGACACCAGCTCGGCAAATGTGGGAATGGTCTCCCTGCCGCTGATCCGGGCCTGCGCCACCCGCTCCGCGGTCAATGCGGAGATCCGCCCGGTACCGTCCGTGATCTGCTCCAGCCTGGCGTCGTGGAAGACCAGCAATACCCCGTCGGCCGTTGTGTGCACGTCCGTCTCCAGATAGTCAAAACCAAGCGCGACGGCGGCGCGGAATGCCGCGAGCGAGTTTTCCAGACCATCCTTGGAAAAGCCGCGGTGGGCGAAGGCCACCGGGGCCGTTGACGCCAGGAACGGCAACTGTCTGCTCACGCTTCCACGCTACTGGAGTCCGACCGTGCATGGTTGGATGCCTGCGGAACGCTGGAATCATGCGGGCTGCTACCGCACGCCGCGGCCTCCCGTTTTCAGCGCCGCCAACCGTTCCTCCAGAACCTGGGCAACGCCGTCGTCGGCGAAATTCGGGGCCCGCAGCGCGGTGGCCGCCCGGGCCCGTTCATGGCCACTGGCCATCGCGTACCCGGCGCCGGCCCAGCGCAGCATTTCAATGTCGTTGGGCATGTCCCCGAAGGCCACCACGTCCCGGGCCGCGATCCCCCGGGACGCCGCGTATTCGGCCAGCGTCACTGCCTTGTTAATGCCGTGCGGTCCCATCTCCAGCATGGCCGCCGTGGCAGCCGAATGCGTCACGGCGAGCAGCCGGTCGATCTGAGGGCGCACCCGGGCCAGGAACGCGTCGGCCGTGCTCTTCCGGGTGACGGCCAGAAACTTGACCACGGCGGATTCCGCGGTGACCGTTTCCGGCAGCGGAGCGGGCGTGACCTCTGCCAGCAGGTCCACCGAGCCGGGTTCCAGGAAGCCCGGCTCCAGGTGGAAGCCGTCCAGCGTTTCCACGGCAAACACCGCATCCGGCACCAGCCCCTTTATAACCCGCCGGGCCTCGAGCACCGACACCAGCGGCAAAAGGTGGGAGGACATGACCCGTTCGCGGACCAGGTCATAGACCACGGCCCCGTTGGAGCAGATTACGGTGCCGGTGTGGCCGATCTGCTCGCGCAGCGGCCCCAGCCAACGCGGCGGCCGCCCGGTCACGAAGACAATTTCCAGCCCCGCGTCCTCTGCGGCCCGGAAGGCGTCCACCGTTCTGGCACTGATTTTTCCATCGTGACCGAGGATGGTTCCGTCAATGTCGCTGGCAATTAAACGCATACTCTAGGCTATCCGACGCCGTGGGAGCCGATCAGCAGGCCGCAGCGCTCCTCGAGATACCGCACCGCCAGATGCAGCTTGGAAAAGGCCTCGTTCGCAGTCTGGCGGTGAAAATATCTGAAGTAGATCTGCTGGGCGATGACTGCGAGGCGGAACAGGCCAAACACCTCATAAAAGGTCCAGCCGGCCGGACTCAGGGCGAGCCGCGTGCGGGACGTGTAGTAGTTCACGACCTCGGCCCGGGTCAGCATCCCCGGCAGCTGGGTCGGCTGCCGGCGGAAGCTGCGAAACACCGCATCATCATCGGCCTGGACCCAATACGCGAGCGCACCGCCGAGGTCCATCAGCGGGTCGCCGATGGTCGCCATTTCCCAGTCCAGGACGCCGGCCACCCGAAGCGGCGCCACGGCCTCCTGCGCGAGGACAACGTTGTCCAGCCTGAAGTCGTTGTGGATCACGCAGCTGCGGACGTCGGCGGGTTGATTCACCGCCAGCCATGCCATCACTGTTTCAAAGCCGCCGACGTTCTCCGTCCGCGCCCTGACATACCGCTGGGACCAGCCCACCACTTGGCGGCCGACGTAACCAGCGCCCTTGCCGATTCCGCTTAATCCGGCGGCGTCCGGGTCAACGCTGTGCAGCTCCACCAGCCGGTCCAGCAACTCCATACACAACGCCCGCGCCCGATCGGGGCCAAGCTCAAACCCCGCGGGCGGGTCCGCGCGCAAAATGGTCCCGTTCAGCCGCTCCATGACGTAAAACTCCGAGCCAAGGACGGACCGGTCAGCACAAAACGCAATCATCGCGGGCACGTAGCCGAACAACGGCTTGAGCTGTCGCTGGAGGTAGAACTCGCGGTGCATATCGTGCGCGCTTCTGGCCTTGCTGCCGGCGGGCGGGCGGCGCAGGACCACCTGCAGTTGCGGATAGCTGAGCAGATAGGTCAGGTTCGAGGCGCCGCCGGAAAACTGACGGACCTCCGGGACGCCGTCGAAATCTGCCGGGTCGAATCCCTCCTGTTCGGCGGCGTGATGGCGCAGCCATCGAGCCACGGCGGCGAGGTCGAAGGCGTCTTCGGTGCGTACGGGTCGGAGGCCGGCGGGATCGGTCATGTGCTGGGCTCCCTGCTGGTCAGGTATTTGCGCAGTTCCAAGCCCGCGACTACGCCGCGGTGCACCTCGTCGGGGCCGTCGGCCAGCCGTAGCGCCCGGGCCTGGGTCCAGGCAGCGGCGAGCGGGAAGTCGTCGGACAGTCCGGCGCCCCCATGCAGCTGGATCGCCATGTCGATGACCTGCTGCGCCATGGTCGGCACCGCTGCCTTAATCTGGCTGACCGCTGCGACGGCGTCATCAGGGCCTTTGGTGTCCAGCAGCCAGGCCGCATGCAGCACCAGGAGCCGGGCCTGGTCGATGGCGATCCGCGCCTCGGCAATCCTTTCCCGGTTTCCACCCAGATCGGCCAGCGGCCGACCGAACGCCGTGCGGCCCAAGGCCCTGCGGCAGGCCAGTTCCAATGCCCGCTCGGTTAGTCCAATCAGGCGCATGCAATGGTGCACCCGGCCGGGGCCAAGACGGCCCTGCGCGATCTTGAATGCGTGCCCCGGGGCGCCGATCACATTGGTCAGCGGCACGCGGACATCGGTGAAGGAGACTTCGCCATGGCCACCCGGTTCATCGTAGGTCCCCATCGTAGGCAGCATCCGTTCAACGTGGACGCCAGCAGCGTCCCGCGGAACCAGCACCATTGAGTGCCTGGCATGGCGGGGCGCCGCGGGATCGGTCAACGCCATCACCAGGAGTATGCGGCAGTCCGGATGGCCGATGCCGGTGGACCACCATTTGCGCCCGTTCACGGTGACCACGTCAGCGGAGACGATGGCCGTCGTTTCCATCGTTGTCGCGTCCGAGGATGCCACGGCGGGCTCAGTCATGGCAAAGGCGCTGCGGATACGGCCGTCCAGCAGCGGTTCCAGCCATTTTTTACGCTGCTCCACGGAGCCGTATTTGATCAGCACCTCCATGTTGCCGCTGTCCGGGGCATTGCAGTTGAAGACCAACGGGGCCAGAAAGGAATGCCCGGTGAGCTCGGCGATCGGCGCATAGTCCACATTGCTCAGGCCGGTACCGCCCGGCGGCAGGTAGCGGGGATCAAAGGCTTTTTCATGGCCCGCCGGCAGGAAAAGGTTCCACAAGCCCTGTCCGCGGGCCTTCGCGCGCAGATCCGCGAGCACCGGAAGCGGTTTCCACTGCCGACCCTCGGTCCGCGCCGCGGAAAGAGCGCGCTCGTACTCCTCCTCCGCCGGAACAATCTCGGTGCTGATGAACCGGCCGACGCGTTCGCTCAGTTCGGCGGCCAGCGGCGAGAGGGAAAAGTCCATGTCGCTGACCCTAGCGCTTGCCCGCGCCTGGCCGCCACCCGATTACCGGACTCTTCTGCGCAGATTTGGCCGCTTCGCCGGCGCATGCTCGTTCCTTCGCGCCATCAGCTCCCGGCCATGCGCAGATTCGATCGGTCAGTGATCAGCGTCCGAAGGTCCCGGTGATCCGGGCCCGGCCCAGCGTGTGCGAGAACAGGTTGAAACCCAGGAACGCCGGCGAGGCGGTTTCCGGCAGTCCCAGATCCGGCACGTCCACCGCATGCACCACTACCATGTAACGGTGCGTGCCGTGCCCGGGCGGCGGGGCGGCCCCCGCGAAGCCGGCAAAACCGCCGTCGTTCTTCAATGTGAGGGCACCGGACGGCAGCCCCGCGTCCCCTTTTCTGCCGGCACCTTCGGACAACGACCTCACTTCCACCGGAATATTACAGACAGCCCAATGCCAGTAGCCGCTGGCCGTGGGAGCGTCCGGATCGTACATGGTCACGGCGAAGCTCTGCGTCCCGGCAGGAAAACCACTCCAGGTCAGCTGCGGGGAAATGTCCTGGCCACCGGCGTCGGCGCTGATCTGCCGCTCGGACAGCGTCTGGCCGTCCCGGATCGAGTCGCTGGTCAGCGTGAAAGTGCCGACCTCGGGCAAGGCATCGTACGGATCATATGAATTCATAAGGGAATATTCCTTTCGTTTGCTGCCTAATGGGGTTGCACCCGGGCACGGACCACAGAGCAGCGGCCGCGCTGGCTACTCCGCTGCGGCGGAGGTGGAGGAAGGGTCGGGTTCCTGGGCCGCGATCCGGGTGCGGAGTTCCTCGCGGCTCGGCGGGTTGGCTCCCGGCCTGGAAACCGTCACCGCTGCGGCCTCGGCGGCGTAGTGCAGAATCCGTGCCAATTCCTCGGTGCTGAGGGAATGCAGGCTGTCCCGGCGCTGGGCGCCATCCAGTTCCCGGTCCACCAACGCGGAAAGCAGCGCAGCCATAAAGGAATCCCCGGCCCCCACCGTGTCCGCCACCTCCGTCGCAGGGACCCGGGCCTGCGTTTCGCCGCCCGCGCAGACCGCCCATGGTCCGTCCACGCCGCGGGTCACCACGACGACGGCGGGACCGCGGCCTGCATCGCCGGCAGCAATGGCCAACCAGTTCCGTGCGGCTGTGAGCGGATCAAGATCGGGATACAGCCACTGCAGATCCTCATCAGAGGCCTTCACCACGTCCGCCAGCCGGACAAATTTCTCCGCCTCCCGCCGGGCATATTCCACGTCGGGAATAATGCTCGGCCGGCAGTTCGGGTCGTACGAGATGGTGGCCCGCGGGCGCGCCTGCCGGACGGCGCGGAGCACCTGGCTGGCGCCGGGCTGGAGCATGGCTGCTATCGAGCCGGTATGCAGCACCGTCGTCGCCTCGAGCAGGAAATCCAGCCGGTCCTCAAGTCCGGGAAGATCCCAGGCGAGCTCGAAGACGTAGGAGGCGGCGCCGTCGTCGTCCACAACGGCACGCGCAATACTGGTGGCGCCTTCATCCGGCGGAATGGGCAGCAGCACCGAGTTATCGTGCAAATGCGCGGAAATCAGCGTGCCGTACGGGTCCCGTCCGAACCGCCCGAGGAACTGCACCGGATGCCCCAACCGGGCGAGCCCGACCGCGACGTTCATCGGGCTCCCGCCCACATGCGCGACCGGCTCCTGCGTCCCGCGCACCACTTCGTCGATCAGGGCCTCACCAATGACAGTCAGCATGCTCTTAGCCTAGGTCCATCCGCGGGGATACGCGTGCTGCCTTACGACGTGCGCCATCGGTACCGGCTTCGTCGCCGGAGCTGCCCCCGAGGGGCCGAGAGCCGCCGAGGTGGCGGGATCAGATGACCGGCAGGGCGTCCAGCACCAGTGCGCGGCAGGCGGCATACGCTTCGCGGTGGATATCGATCAGGTCGAAGTGATCCCCCGACACCCGAATGAGTTCGGCGACCGCTCCGGCTGCCCGTGCCGCTGCCACATAGGCCCTGGACTGGGCCGCCGGAACCTCGGTGTCGGCCGCGCCGTAGACCGCGTATACCGGCACGCGGAGCGGAACCTGCTGGAGCGGATCGGCCAACCGGTAGCGTTCCGGATCCGATTCGGGTGAACGCCTGATGAAGTTTTGGACCGCGCCGTCGCTGAGACCCAGTGCCATGGCTTGACGCAGATCCAGCACTCCGGCCTGACTGACGACGGCGGTCAGCGGCACCGCTGCTGGCCCTCCTGCCCCGCGGCGCCCATAAAAGCCCGGCGCACCCGGTGGCATTGCGTCCCTGCCTGCCGCCCACACCGCCAGCTGGCCTCCGGCGGAATGCCCCAGCGCCACCACTGCGGACAAGTCCAGGGAGTGCTCCGCCGCGGCCGCCGCCAGCGCGTCGATTCCCGCGCTCACGTCCTCAAACGTCTCCGGCCACCCGCCGCCGTCACCGGCCCGGCGGTATTCCAGATTCCACGCCGCGACACCGTGGGCGGCGAGGTCTTCGGAGAGCGGGGCACCCAACTGCGCGGTGTACCGCGAACGCCAGTACCCGCCGTGGATGACCACGGCGACCCCTGCGTACTTCCGCTGTCTCGGCAGATAGAGCTCCGCATACTGGTTCGGGTCGGCGCCGTAGCTGTACCGTGCGGGCACGTCGGCCTCCTGTTCTGGGCTGGGCATTTCCACTTGTCCGTGCGGGATATTTCCATTGGCGTGAATCCATGCCTGCACCCGCTGTTCGGCACGGATCCGGGCCATGGGGCGGTTCAGCCGGCTCAGGACCGGGCATAGCGCCGGACAAAATTCGCTATGATCTGCGCGGGCTGATCCACATTTTCCGCTCGCGCGGCGCTCCGCACCTGCTCCAGCTGGTCGGGATGGAAGTAGCCGGCATCCCGGTATACATCAATTCTGGTCAGCAACCCCGCCACATCCAATTCAGGGTGGAACTGCGTGGCGTACAGGTTGGATTTGATCCGGAACATCTGCACCGGGCAGCCTGCCGAAGAAGCCAGCAAGGTCGCGTGGGCGGGGAGCTCGGTGCACGCCTCCTTATGTCCGACAAACGCTTGGAACTTCGACGGCAGACCAGCCAGGAGCGGATCGTGCAGGCCCTCATCGGTCAACGTCACCTGCACGGGGCCGATCGGTTCGCCGAAACGCCTCCCGATCACCGCTCCCTGATGCCGGCCAAGAGTTCCGACGCCGTAACAGGCGCCCAGAAAGGGGATATCGGCCGCCACGATCCGGTCCAACAGGGCCGAAAGCTCCGCCTCGACGCGCAGCTGAACGGTGCTTTTCTGCTCCACCGGATCACTGGCATTGAACGGGCTGCCACCCACCAGCACGCCGGAGTAATCACTCAGATCGAGTGCCGGCAGCGGCCCCGCCTCCAGCCGCACCCGAACCAGAGAGTCGGCCGGAAGGGAACCGAAGCGCAGGAACGCCTCATATTCGCCATCCGCCGCCGCCTCATCGGCGCGCGTGGCCAGCAGCAGAAACGGCTTGATGCCGGCATGGACTTCACTCATGCGCTTGAGCCTACCCATTCCGCCCGCCGGTACTACTGTCGCCGGAAGTAGTGTCGGTCGCTAGTGCTAGCGTGGTGGTACCCGTAAAAGCCTGACAGCGAAAGGCCCACATGAGCAGCCACTGGGACAGACTCGACGAGCGCCTTCGCCCCGCAGTGGCTGCCAGCGTAGCCGAGTATGAACGGATCCGCTCCCAGCTTGAATTTGTCACCTGGGACGTTGAGGCGAGTATCCGGGAGATTTTCGAGGACTCCGAAACAACGCCGCTGTTTTTCACCAGCCGCACCAAGTCGCTGGAATCCTTCCGCGAGAAGGCCTCCCGGATGGTGTCCCCGGTGGCGGGTGCCGAACCTGCACTGCAGTTCCCGGACCCGCTGCGGAATCTGACCGACATCGTCGGAGTGCGGGTGATCACCACCTTGCCGGCGGAGAATGCCCAGGCTGCCAACCTGATCAAGCGCCAGCGCAGCACCTTCGACTGCCGCGGTGACCGCGAAAAGGACATCGGCTCCATCGAGTCCGGAACCTACGGGTACTCCAGCCGGCACCTGATCCTGCGCACCATCCAAAATGACGTCGTCAAGCACTACCAGCAGGTCCTTGACCCATCGGCCAAGCCCAACGGCAGCTACTTTTTTGAATGCCAGATCCGCACGGTTTTCGCGCATGCGTGGAGCGAAATTGAGCACGACATCCGCTTCAAGGCCCAGGACCGGCGTGCCTGGAGTCCGTACTTTGACCGTCAGTTCACGGCAACGGCGGCCATGCTGGAAACGGTGGAGACCGCTTTTTCGGAACTGCACGAACGCTATGAGGCGGTGACCAATTTCTGGGATGAAAATGGGGAGGGCGCGGTTCCGCTGACGCCGAACCGCGTCAAGGAAGTCTGGCAGACCCTGCTGCCGCACGTTGACCGGAAGTCCGACGACGATTGGGGCTGGGCAGCGGAGCTGCTCGCGGCCCACGGACTGGTCCGGACCATCGAATTGGTCGATGTCCTGCAATCACAGGCAATCAGCGACGTCCGCCAGGCCCTGGATCACAGATATTCGCCCGGGCCGGACCGGCTGCTGGATGACCTGCTGCTCTGGCGCTACGGCACCGTCCATATTGACCTCACCACCGAGCCGGCAACCCCGGATGCCAAGCATCCTGAGAGCAAGCCGCGCCGGGAAAGTCTGCAGCGGCGCTATCAGCAAATGATGCGGTACCGGGAGGCCGGCCGGGCTGCGTCTTCTGCCTGAGCTGGCGCCCCGGTTTGCCCGCCGCCGGGGCGGGCCATAAGGTTACTGTGCATCAGTAATGTCAACCCTTGAGGAGTCATGATGAAAGCATCGAAGACACTGACCAAGAACCTGCAGTCCGTCCTGGTGGATCTTATTGAGCTGCACGTGCAGGGCAAGCAGGCGCACTGGAACATCGTGGGCACCAACTTCCGGGACCTGCATCTTCAGTTGGACGAGATCGTCGATTCGGCGCGGGAATTTGCCGATGTCACGGCCGAACGGATGCGGGCCCTGCAGGCGTCACCGGACGGCCGCACCGGGACCGTCAGCAGCACGACTTCGCTGCCGCAGTTCCCCGAGGACCTGGTTGATACGGCCGAGGCCGTGGATCTGGTGGTTGAGCGTCTGGACTCGACGGTGGCGACCATGCGCAGGGTCCATGATCAGGTGGATGAGGAAGATCCGACGACGGCGGATCTTCTGCACGGCTTCATTGCAGCCCTGGAGCAGTATGCCTGGATGGTCGGGGCCGAGAACATGAAGGCCGGCAGCACCAAAACTGTGTCTTCGCATTCCAAGAGCCAGGTCAAGGGCTAGCCCGCGACTGAGTCCCCCAGGCGATAAGCATCCACAGTAGACAAGATCCCGGCGATTTTGGCCGTGGTCTTTTTTATTTCGGTGATTAACCCATCCGTGACTCCGGACACACCGAATAACCAATGGACGCGCTCGGAACCGGGCCGCCACCGCGAATGAAGAGGATCCTGAAATGAATAAGAAATCTGCATTCCTGATTGCTCCGGCTCTGGCACTGGGCGCGTTGGCCCTTTCCGGCAGCCCCGCACTCGCCGCCGACACGGCCTCCTACCAGACAACCTTGGGCGCTTTGAACGGCAGCTCGGCCAGCGGCACCGTCATGATCAGCGTGACCGGGGACCAGGCCACGGTCACGGAGAAGGTCAGCGGCCTGGCCGCATCCTTCAACGGGCAGCCGTATCCGCACGTCCAGCACATCCATATCGGTGCGCAGGGTACGTGCCCGGCGCCGTCTGCAGATACCAATGGGGATGGTGTCATCAACACCACCGAGGGCGGTCCGGCGTACGGCATGATCGGAACCACCCTTACCACCAGCGGCGATACCAGCCCCGCGGCCGGTACCGACCTGACGTTGGCGGGAATGGGCTCCGATTTCACCTACCAGCGCACGTTCACGCTGAATGCCGACACCGCTGCCTCGCTCAAGGCAGGTAAGGCCGTCGTCGTCGTTCATGGGCTTGACCCGGCAACCCTTTCCGCGAAGGCTCAGGCCGAGCCCAGCGATCTGGTTCCCTCCCTGCCGCTGGCGGCAACCTCGCCGGCACTGTGCGGCACACTGGCCGTGTCACAGATGAGCAGCATGCCCGGAGGTGCCCCCGGCACCGGCGTGACCACGGCCGTAGCGCACAGCAGCACCACGGCTGGTCCTGACGCAGGCATGATCGCCGGTGGCAGTGCCCTGGTACTGGCAGCCGGAGGTGCCCTTCTGGTGGGCCGCCGGATGTCCACCAAGAGCGTCAAGGACTAGGGAAAATCCTGTTCCGATGAACAATCACATCAGCCGTCGCGGACGTTTCATCGCGTCCGCGGCGGCCGCCCTCATCTTTTTGGCCGGCTGCGGATCGACGTCCGGCCCGGCAGCGCAGTCAGTGCCGCCGGAATCCGCGGCGGTTTCCAGCAGTGCCGTTGCAGCGCCGACGTCGGCTGGGGCACCACTCCAGACACCAACTCAGGCGGCGGCGCCCGTCGAGCCGGCCGCTGCTGCCGTGCCGGCGACGGTCGGTCCAGCGCTGCCCGCATCCCAGCCCGTCGCACTGGACATTCCGGACATCACAGTGAGCTCCCAGTTGCTGCAACTCGGGAAAGCGGCGGATGGAACGGCGGAGGTTCCTCCCGGTGAACCCGGCTCTCCCGCCGGTTGGTACAAGTACTCTCCAACGCCAGGCGAAATCGGCCCGTCTGTGATCCTTGGCCATGTCAATTCGACGCTCAGCAATATCGGTGTCTTTTACCGGCTGCATGAAATGACCCAGGGCCAGCAGTTCTCGGTAAGCCGGGCCGATGGAACGGTCGCCGTCTTCGCAATGGACCGTTCCGCGGTTTTCAAGAAAGACCAATTCCCCACGCTCGAGGTCTACGGCAACACAAAGCGCGCCGAGATCCGGCTCATCACCTGCGGCGGCTACAACCCGGCGACGAATCTGTATGACGACAACACAGTGGTTTACGGTCATCTGGTGTCCAGCCATCCGGCCTGACGCCACCAGCAACCCGTACTCAGGGCCGATCAAAGCCGTCGCGGCTACCCGAGAACGCACGGGATCCACTCAATCTTTCGGACCGGATCAATAGCCGTCAACAGTGGCTAAGGAAGCCTCGGACCGGAGAAGGGCAAGGAACCGCGGCGAGGGATCGACAAAGATTCGACCAAGAATTTGGAGTTTGAGATGATGCGCAAAAGCGCCATACTGGCTCTGGCCGGGGCCGCCTTGATTGTGCTGGCCGGCTGCGGGGCCCCTGCCGCCCAACTGGGTGCGGCTGCGGCGCAGGCAACGTCGGTACAGCCCGGACCCAGCGCAGCCAGCTCCGCCCCATCGACGTCCGGCACGGCAGACGGCAGCACACCGTCCGCGGCCGCACAGATGATCTGCGGCGACGAGACCAAAACCAATCTCGCGTCGAGTCTGGCACTGCCGGGGCCGCCGCAAAGTGCGGACAGCTGGTCCGATCAGCTGTACACCTGCACCTATGCCCTACCGGCGGGCCAGCTTGTGTTGTCCGTCAAGGAATCCGAGAGCCCCGCATCGGCGCGCGCGTATTTTGATGCCCTGCAGAAAACGCTCGGCTCCGCCGAAGCAATCGAGGGACTTGCCAACCTGGGACTGCCCGCTTATAAAACCGCCGACGGCAACGTGGTGTTCGTCAAAGACAATATGACACTGCAGGTGAACGGGACCGGGCTGACCGGCACCGTCGGGCCGCACGCCGTTTCGCGAACCGAGCTGTCCTTTGAAGTCGCCACCGCCATCCTGGGCTGTTGGCGGGAGCACTAGCCGTCCGTACCTTCGCTTCCGCCACTGCCATTGCCTGACTGCCCATCCGAGGCTGCAGGGTGCGCCGCCCGGGAATTTTCCGGCGTGTGCGGTTCCATCGCAGGGTTCCACAACGGGTCGTCGGCGGGATCGTTGACCGATCCCTTCGCCGCTCCCGCGGTGGTTACGGCATCGCTGTCCGGGTCAACATGGGCCAACGGATTGTCCGTTTCCGGGGCCGCGTCCGGTTCGTCATCGTCGTTCTCCGGGCGGTCCTTACCCGCCCGCTGCTCCTGGACCTGGTCCCGGTCCCGGGAATCAGCATGATCGCCCATCGCTGTCCTCTCCTTCCGACAAGTGCCCGGCTGCTCTCCGAGCCGCAGGCGGCTGGAATCCGGGCTGATTCCGTCAACGTACCAGTGCCCGCGGAAAGATGGAACCGCCGGACCCCGTTTGAGTGGCAAGAACCCGCCCGATGCGAGTCAGGGGCGAGTTAGGGTGGTCGTCTGCGATGGTACTCGGGCAGTAACGCGGCTCAGGATTTATCGAAATCATTCAAAGCCCCGCCACGTTTCGCGTGAGCGCATCGTAGTTTCGCACGGGGCGGGGGAGCGGCCTACGCCCGGTAATCGAATGCAGAAGCAGGCGCCTGCGCTCACGCCGTCGCTCACCCGGGGGGCGGAGTCACCGTCGATGGCGTCCACCACTTGCGTACCGCTGTCCGGCAGTTCCGGCGGTTCCCCCAGCTCCGGCAGTTCCGGCGGTTCCCCCAGTTCAACCGTGAGCGTTGCACCCAGCCGCTCGGCGAGCCTGGCGGCGATGGAGAGCCCGAGTCCGCTGCCTACCGGCCGCTGACCGGCATATCTGCGGTACAGCACGCCGCGGTCAAAGGCGACGGCGGCGTCCTCCGCTGTCAGCCCGGGACCGTTGTCCCGCACGTCTATTGCCACAACATCGTGACCTCCTCCAGACTCCAGCCGCGCGCTCAGCCGTAACGGCTTTCCCTGCGGTGTCACCCGCAGCGCATTTTCCACCAGGCCGTCGAGAATCTGCCGCAGCCGCTGGGCGTCCGTCAATACCATAAGAGCCTGCTCCGGCACCGGCACGATCAGCTGCAGCCTGACACCGCTTTGTGCCGCACGAGCTCGCCAGGTCTCCTCCACCTGATGCAGCAGTGCGGTTATCTCCACTGGCCGGGTCTCCACGGCAAAATCGTCTGCTTCCAGCCGGGCCAGCTCCAGCAGATCATTGACAAATACGTCCAGCCGGTCCGTCTCCGCGGCCAGCGTACGACCCACCGCAGCCACGTCCGCCGCCGCCAGAACCAGCCCGTCCTCCAGTGCTTCGGCGTACCCGCGCATAGCCGTCAACGGCGTGCGGATCTCATGCGAAACCGACAGCAAAAATTCACGCTGGCGTCCCTCGCTCGCCAGCAGCGCATGGTCCAAAGTGTTGACCGCCTCGCCCACAGCACGAACCTCCGTGACACCGGCAGGTACCAACTGCACGCCGCGTTCGCCGCCGGCCATCCGCCGGGCTGCGGCCGCCGTCCTCACCAGCGGGCGGGACATCCTGCGCGCCAGCAGGGTTCCGGCCAGGACGGCGATCAGCAGACCGGCGGCGAGCGCCAGCAGGGTCCGCTGCAGCACCAGCGCAGATGCGGCATAGACGTCCGCCAGCGAGCGGGTCAACACGATCGCCCCGCCGCGCTTAAGTCCGCGGGCCTCCAGCAGCAATGTCGAACCTTCCCGGTTGACGGTCTGTGATGTCTTTCCGCCGGAGAGAACCCGTTGTATCTCGTCCGCGCTGAGATACGGCCGGGCGGCTCCGCTGACGGTGCCGTCGGTGCTGACCGCGGAGAGCTCGTAGTCGGCCGGACCCAGCAGGTGCCGTTCACGCAGATCCAAGGCCTGCGAGGCAACGGGGGTGGCCGCAAATGCATCGGCCTGCCGGGAAAGTTCCGATCTGGCCTGCTCGACGGCGGCGGCGCGGATCAGCGGAAAGCCCACCGTCCCGGTCACGAGAACGGCCAGAACGGCGACGGCGGCGGTCACCAACGTGACCCGGCCCGCCAGCGAGCGCAGCCACGTTTTCATCGGACGCCCGCGGTCTCCATCGGCGGCCACGTTTTCACCGGGCTCTCGGGACCTTGCCGGCCACGTCATGGTGGACAACACCGCCGTCGTCGTCCATCATGTCGTTTCGTCGCCGGCGGTGTAGCCGACGCCGCGCAAGGTACGGATCGGGCTGGCTGTTCCGAGTTTTGCGCGGACCTGGGCAATGTGGACGTCCACTGTGCGGCCGGCGCTGTAGCTCGCCTGTCCCCAGACAGCGGAGAGCAATTGTTCACGACTGAAGACGCGGCCCGGGCTCACCAGCAGGTAGGCCAGCACATCGAACTCCTTTGCGGTCAGCTCCACCGCAGTTCCCGCGGCACTCACGCTGCGCCGGTCCGGATCCATGATCACGGCACCGACGCGGATGAGTTCCCGCCGGGGCAGCCCTGCCGTCCGGCGCAACACGCCCTTTAGCCGGGTGACCAATTCGCGCGGGGAAAACGGCTTGGTCATGTAGTCATCGGCGCCAAGCTCAAGGCCCAGGATTTTGTCCACCTCCTCGTCGCGGGCGGTGACAAAGATCACCGGTGTCCAATCCCCCGCCGCCCGCAGCCGGCGGCAGACCTCAATTCCGTCCATGCCGGCACCATCGGTGCCGGGCAGACCGACGTCGAGAATCACGGCCACCGGCCGCAGGTGCCTGACTTGCCGCAGTCCCGCCTCGCCGGTCGTTTCCACGTGGACCCCGAAACCGGCACGGCTGAGGTAAAGCCGCTGAACATCGGCGATCGCGCGCTCATCCTCGATGATCAGCACCAGCCCGCAAGCCCGCGCATCATCGGGTGCCCCGGCATTGTCCATGACTCCATTCAACCCCTTGCCGGCGGCACCTGTGGGCCACGCGCTGCTTTCTTTACTTTCCCCTTACATTCCTCTGACACTCCCCCCATACTGGGCCGTCATAGTGGACTCAACGGCAGTCAGGGAACCCCCCGGACGCGAATGCGAAGGAGCCATCATGAACGTCAATTCTGAATTGCACCCCGAAACCGGGACAACTGGATCAGCAGGGGAGCCCGTAAACACAAACGGACGACGGCGACGCAACCGGATCGTCGGGTCAGTGGCGGGGACGGCCCTGCTCGCCGCCGCGTTCTTCGGCGTGACGGCAGCCTCCGCCGCGGATGCTCCGCCGCAGCCCGCCGCAGCCGGCACCGCATCGTCCTCCGCCTCGGGTACGGCCGGGCCAACGGCGGATGCCGCAGCCCACACAGCGCACCACCGTGGCGCCACACTGCGCGAGGAACTGCGGATCAGCCTGCAGGCCAAGCCGGGCTTCGGCGACAAGGACCATGTGCTGGCCTATGCGCTGATCCAGCGCCCCAAAGCGTTCGCGAAGCTGCCCGCCAACCTACAGTCCGACCTGAAGACGCTGGAAGCGGCCCCGGCGGCGGAGCGGGACGCGGACGCCGGCAACATCAAGACCACGGCCCTGAACGGCGGCTACGGCACGTCCATCCAAACACACGCACAAGCGATCCAGGCCAAGCTGGCCTCGGCACCCGCGAAGTAACGGTCCATAAAAGGGCCGCCGGGTCTCCGCGCGGCCGCGGCCGGCCTTGGTCGACCACCGGGCCATGTGGTCACCCCGCCGTGGCAGTGATCACGTCCTTGGAGTGGACGCCTCGTCCAAGGTCACCGACGCCGCGTGTTGACCGGGCGACGGGTCGGTCCCCTGCCCACGGGTCGGCCTTGCGGCGCCGTCGTCTTTGGGGGCGGCGGCGTCGGCTCCGTCGGGGGCGCCGTCGTCGTGAGCACGGCTGGGCCTAAAACTGCTCGGTCGTCCGATCTGATCGGTCCGACTCAATTTCGAGGGCCACCAGATGACCCTGCCCAGGTCATAGGAGAGCGCCGGGACCAGCAGCGAGCGCACAACGACCGTGTCCAGCAGCACTCCGAAGGCAACGATGAACGCGATCTGCACCAGGAAGAGGATGGGAATAACACCCAACGCTGCGAACGTCGCTGCCAACACCACACCGGCGGACGTAATCACGCCGCCGGTCACCCCCAGCCCGCGCAGAATGCCCGGGCGCGTGCCCAACTCCAGGGACTCCTCGCGTACCCGTGTCATCAGGAAGATGTTGTAGTCCACGCCCAGCGCCACGAGGAAAACAAACCCGAACAGCGGCACGGCCGCGTCGGCCCCCGGGAAGTGGAAAAGGTGCTTGAAGGCCAGCGCCGAGACGCCCAGCGCTGCCGCGTAGGAGAGCACGACGCTGCCGATCAGCAGCAGCGGCGCCACGATCGAGCGAAGCAGCAGCATCAGAATCACGAGAATGACGGCGAGCACCAACGGGATGATTTTAGTCAGGTCGCTTTGCGCCGTGACATTGGTATCCAGCGCGATCGCTGTCACGCCACCCACCAGCACGCCCGCATCCAGCGGTGGCAGGGTTCCCCGCAGATCGCGCACCACCTGCTCCGCGGCGGCGGAATCCGCCGGCGTCGTGAGCGTCGCGTTGATCAGGACTTTCCCGTCTTTGAGGACTGGTGGCCGGGCGGGGCCCTCTGCCACCGGGCTGCCTGCACCGGAGTAGACGGTGGCTCGGGAGATGCCCTCCTGACCGGCGACGGCGGCAAGCACAGAATCCGTCTTTTCCTGGTCCTCGATGATCAGCACCGGACTGCCGCTGCCGGCGTCGAAATGCTGGCCGAGAGCCTTCTGTCCGTCGACGGCGTCGCTCTTCGCCAGTATTACATCCGACTGCGAGACGCCGCTCGCGTTGAGCTGGAGCGCCCCGGCACTGGCCGCCAGCAATGTGATCAAAGCGGTAATCCACGCCGCCCGAGGATGTCCTCCGATCATCCTGCCCATCCGCTGCCACAGTCCGGTTATCCCTTCCAACCCGGCGCGGGCTTCGCTCTGCTCGTGTCTGCCATGCTCGCGTCCGGAATGCTGGTACGCGGAGTTCTGACCGCCGTCCACCTTGGGCCGGAACGGCCAGAACGCCAACCGGCCAAAGACCACCAGCAGCGCCGGCAGCAGAGTGAGGGAGGAGAGCAGCGCAAAAACTATACCGATGGCGGCAATGGGGCCCAGGCTCCGGTTGGAGTTCAGATCCGACACCAGCAGACACAAGAGGGCGATGATCACGGTGATTCCGGAGGCCAGGATCGGCTCCTAAGCCGCACGCAGGGCGCGTCCCAGAGCTGCCCACCTGGAGGTCACCTGATGGAGCGCTTCCCGGAACCGGGACACCAGCAGGAGCGAGTAATCCGTTGATGCACCGATGACCAGAATGCTCAGAATCCCCTGGCTTTGCCCGCTGAGCTTGATCCAACCCCAGCTGGCAAAGGCGTAGACCAGCAAAATGGCCGCTGTCAGCGCAAAGACCGATGTCAGGAGCACCAGAATGGGTAGAATTAGGGAGCGGTAGACCGCCAGCAGAATGAGGAAGACAGCGATCAGCGCCACGAGCAGCAGCACGCCGTCGATCCCGCTGAATGCGTTGACCAGATCCGCTGTCAGCCCGGCCGGCCCCGTCACGTAGACCGTTGCGCCAGCTGGCAGGTTCTCCGCCAGCACATGCCGCAGGTCAGCGATCACGGTTTTCACGTTTTCCGTATCGGCAACCGGGACTATGAACGTCACGGCTTTTTTGTCCGCCGACGGGATCGGGCCGGCAATGCTGACGGTGGCCGGCGCCGTCGGCTGCTCAACGCCTGCGACGGCGGCCATCTTCGCCGTCAGCGTGGCATAGTCCGCGAGCTTGGGGGCTGGGATTTCCGTTTCCGAGGTCAGCAGCACAATGGCTGGAATGCTGCTGGAATCCAAGAACTGCTGCTGCAAATCCCGAGCCTTGGTGGACTCCGCGCTGGCCGGCAAAAAGCTTGCCTGATCGTTGCTGGAGACCGCAGAGAGCTTGCCGAACGTCGGGCCGCCAAAAGCGGCTGCTCCCAGCCAAATGACAAGGAGCACCACCGGCAGCAGTATCCGCAACCAGCGCCTCGGGTTCCAGTCTTTGTCCATTGGACAGCCTCTGCTTCGAGATTTATCTCCATGATGGAGCTTCTTTATCATAAAGATAATACAGATATGCTGGTTAAAATCCAATGCCTGATGCATAGAGTACAGAGGTGGTGAAGCGTGACGGCGCCGAGGCCGAACTATGAACTATTGACACTGCTGCAGCAGTTCACCGTGGAGACAGACCGCTACGTGGACGCCGTCAGCGGAATCCATGGTCTGCACCGGACCGATATGAGCGCCCTGGCGTTCATGGTCCAGTCCGCTCGCACCGGACAGAAGGTCACTCCGGGACGTCTTGGCGAGGCTCTGAACCTCAGCTCACCGGCGACGACGGCGCTGGTGGCCAGGCTGGACCGCGCCGGTCACGTGACCCGCCAGCGCAGTGACGAGGACCGCCGCCAGGTCCGGCTCGCCATGACAGACCACGCACGTCAAGTGGGCAGCACGCTCTTTAGTCCGCTGGCCCGGCATCTGGGCGATGCGCTGGAGAACTACAGTGCGCAGGAGCGGGAACTGGCGCAGCGGTTCCTGCGGGACATGATCGAAGCAACAACTGCCGCCCGGGAGGACATTCCCCCGGCCTGACCGCGGGATTCCGCCGTCGAGCCCGTCCAGACCCCGGAGTCGGTATGCTGATTCCGAAGTCTCCTGCACGAAATGTTGGACGTCGCCTGCACCGCTGTCTCCCACACGTCGTCAAGGTTCAGCGGCGTCCGCGCTTGGAGGCATGACCTTTCGTCTTCCCTCCGGACGTCTTGGCGCCCCTGCCGGCACCCTTGGCACCGCGGACTGCTGAGCCGCCGGCCGCCGTCGTAGTCTTTTTTGAACCTTTTCCCGAGCGGTCTGCGGCACCCTTGCCGCTGACTCCGCCCCGAATCTTCTTCGGCGCGGCATCCTGGGCGGCCTGAACGGATGGCTGGCGCGAGCTTTGCGCCGTCCGCCCCCGCACCACGCCGATGAATTCCTCGATCACAGGATCCATATTCCCCTCCAGCCAGGCGAGGCCGATCTGCGGCTCTACGACTCCCGTCACCGGGCGCGAACGCAGTGACCTGCGGCTGAACTGGCGTGCCACGGACATCGGCAGAATCAGAATTCCCAGCCCGGCCTCCACCAGGTCCAGTGCGGCCTCCAAGGAATCCATCGCCGGCAGCGGTTTCCGGGCTCCGTCCCGAATCTGGTCCGAAATATCCCGCCACTCGGGAAAGAGATCCGGGTCCTGCAGCAGGTATTCCGCTGCCAGCTCAGTCACCGGCACCTCGTCGAAAACGGCGATCTCGTGATCCTTTGGCGCCACTACCACAGGAATCTCGGCGTAAAGCGGAATAACATTCAGCCCCGTGCGGTCCACGGGAAGCCGAACGAAGCCGATTTCCGCTTCGCCGCGGTGCAGCACCGCCACCTGGTCCGCTTCGGACACAGGCGAGGCCAGCAGCGGGCATTGTGGCATGCGGTCCTCCCAGCGGCGGATCCACTTGCCTGGAGTCACTCCCGGCACAAAGGCTACGGTCAGAACTCGAGATTCAGGCACCTGAACACAGTAGCGCACCCGACCCGAGGCCGGGCCAGTAAATGCGCCATGCTGCGTGCACATGCCCGATCAAGGGCCCTCCCGCTGATGACGGTGCGTTGGCTACGGCGCATGGTACCCAATGCATTTGGCTTGGCGCGGTGGGCACGGCGGCGCATTGGCGCGGTGGCGCTGTGTATGCCGCGTTAGCGCGGTGCCTAGCCGCGGTGCATGGGGTGGCGCATAGGGCGGCGCATAGGGCATGGTGCATTTGTCGTTACATGGTTCAGGGTCGACAACGCGGGCGGACGTTGGATTACCAAGACCGCACATCATTATCCCCAACCCAAATGTGTACTATTATTCTCCTCCGTCAGCGCGTATTATGGTATACATGTTCGATACATTGAGTTCCGGTTCCGCAGGGTCCGCACACAACGCGGCCGGCACACCCCCGGCTTCGACCCTCGGCACTGCCCACTCGGGCGCCCGAGCTGCCGCCGGAGCGGGTGCTCGCTCGGGCGCCGCTTCCGCGGGCGCCGGTCCTGTTGCTGCCGGTCCTGTTGCTGCCGGTCCTGTTTCTGCCGGTCCTGTTTCTGCCGGTCCTGTTGTTGCTGGTCGGGTTGGGATGATTGCGGGGTGGATCACTGTTTTGGCGGGGATGGATCCCGAGGACGGGGATGACGGGGAGCGGATCGGGTTGCTGCGGGTGATGGAGGACCTCAAATCCGCTGCCTGCGCGGGGCAGGCCCGTACCGCTGCCGCGTTCGACGCGTCCCAGCGCCGGGCGCAGGCCGGGGCGGGTATCCCGGCCGCGGAGCTGGGCAAGGGCATCGGGGGGCAGATCGCGTTGGCGCGGCGGGAATCCCCGCAGCAGGGAAACCGGCTGCTGGGCCTGGCCCGGATCCTCGTGACCGAGATGCCGCACACCCTCACGGCCCTGAGCAGCGGGCTGCTCAATGAGTGGCGGGCGGTACTGCTGGCCCGGGAGACCGCGTGCCTGAGCGCCGATGACCGGCGCACCGTTGATGCCGGGCTCGCCGCCGACACCGGGGCGCTGGCGGGGATGGGGAACAACAAGCTCGTCAACGAGGCCAAACGGGCCGCGTACGCCCTTGACCCGCAGTCCGTCACCGCGCGGAACGCGAAGGCCGAAAACGACCGGCACGTCAGCTGCCGGCCCGCGCCGGACACCATGACGTACCTGACCGGGCTGCTCCCCGTCGCTCAGGGCGTGGCCGTGTACGCGGCACTGGCGAGGGAAGCGGATTCCCTGCGCGCGTCCGGAGACGGACGCGGACGCGGGCAGATCATGGCCGACACCCTCGTCCACCGCGTCACCGGTACCCCCGGCGGGATCACCGGCGTTGAGATCCAACTCGTCATGACAGACCGGACCCTCTTCCAGGGCGACAGCGAACCGGCCTACCTCCCCGGCTACGGCATCGTCCCCGCGCAATGGGCCCGGAACCTCACCCGCCGCACCCACACCAACAGACCCACCAACAGACCCACCAAACCCGGTGGATCCGCCGGCAGCTCCGGCGGGGAGATGCCGGACGCGGCGATGCCGGATGAACCGGGGATCCGGGTGTCGCTGCGCAGACTGTTCACCGCCCCGGGGACCGGGCAGCTCGTCGGCATGGACGCGAGGTCCAGGTTCTTCCCGCCGGGACTGCAGCGCCTCATCCGGACCAGGGACCAGACCTGCCGGACCCCCTACTGCGACGCGCCGATCCGGCACGCGGACCACATCATGCCACACAACCGCAAAGGCGCCACCAGCGAAATCAACGGGGAGGGAACATGCGAACGCTGCAACCTCGCCAAGGAAGCGCCCGGCTGGTCCTCCATCCCACGACCCGGACCCCGCCATACCGTCCAAATCACCACCCCCACCGGACACACCTACCAATCCACCGCACCCGCCCTACCCGGCACCACACGAACGGGAGCCGGCCGGCCGGGAACGAGAACCACCGCCAAGAGAAAGAAATACTTCCGCCAAGTCGTACCCGGCCGATTCTCGTCGCCCTAATCCCGGGTCCCACCGCCGGAACACACCTCAGGCGCGGATTTCAACCAACCCGAGACGGCTGTGCGAGCCGATGGAGCACCCCACGAACATCGCCCTTGGTCTGCTCCCCCGAGGCGCACCAGGCCGAGTGCTACCGCTGCTGAATACCCCCCGTACTCTTAAGGCATGAGTTCTGAACCTTCCGCCCAGTCCATGAAGCCCGAAACAGCTGCCAAGAAACTGGGCATCTATCTGCCGGCCGCGCCTGCCGAGTTCCGGGACAACGCTATCTCCCGTGGAGATTTCAAGGCGTTGCAGGAGAATCCGCCGGTATGGCTTGAGGAACTGCGACGTACCGGGCCGCACCCGCGACCCGTCGTGGCGCAAAAGCTCAATATCTCTGTCGGCGGGCTCAACCGATCGGAGATCACCGAGCCGCTGACGACGGCGGAGATCACCGCGCTGCTGCAGGCCCCGCCGAAGTGGCTGGTCACCGAGCGCACGGTGCACGCGAAGGCACGCGCGGAAGCCAAACTGGCGAAGGACCGAGAGGCCAAGCGTCGGCCCAAGAGCTGACCGCTGAAATCAGGTTCTGATCAAAGCTTGGGATCGACGATTTCAGCCGCCAACGTCTAAACCGTCGTCGTAATTCCGGTGTATCGTTTTACCTCTTTGCAAATCGTATGCACCCGATGCCCTCGTTGACTGCATACATTTGAACTTGGTGAAGATGACTCTCATTTAGTTTTTGGCTTACGCGTTTGACCTCGATGAAGGCGACAAGTTGCTTGTCGATTCGGACACCGTAACCGGCGAGTAGTCCTGCTTAACCATGTATTCCGTCGTTAGGTCCCGGAATTTGTCGTAGCCAAGTCTCTCGCAGAGCATGTCCGTGATCAGGAGGCGCGTGTCGCCTTCATTCGCATCTCTGGCCACCAGATCTTGAAGAGGCTTCGCAAAGCGGCGGACGGCCAATCGCACCTGCGCCCGAGCATCCGATTCCCATTTTGGCTCCTTAGCGCCAGCTGGTGACTTAATCTTGGCCACAAGCGTCACCGACGCTTCTTTCGCGGCGGCCGCACCGATCGACGGATCCGCATGGGTCGCAACGACTTCCGCCGGAGTGACTTCCACGACTGGCTTCAACTGTAGGGAGGCGACATCGGGCAGCTTAATACTTTGAGTTGGCGATATCAATGGAGCGGCCAACTCATCCGGAAGCTCAAGGTGCGGCCGCAATACCCAAAAGCTGCCTGCTTCAGTAGCCATTGCATTGTAGGAAGCCAGGGCTCCAGCATCAGCCGGTCGGCTCCGGCGATGTCGGCGCTTTCGCAATTGACATAGCCTGAAGATCGGCGAGCTTCGGGACTGCATGTCCCGGCTGGCTGCCACTTCCGCCCAAGCCGCCAGCGCTTCGAGCCTGGCTTGCGCTTTGGAATCCAGATTGTTCTGGTAATCCACGTAAAATTCCCCACACCGTTTCCATCCCAGTTCACAAAGGTCGGATCGAACCTTGAGCCGCGCACCAATTTTCAATTCAGCTCAGCATGCACTGGCCCGCAACGCTTCCTCCCAGATTGCCGAGTTCGGCACCCCGCCACCGAAGAGCTGACCAGACGAATTCCGCCCGCGGAATAACTGGCTCCCGAACAGTACTTGTGAGCTCCGGCATTGCTACTGTTGTAGGTGGATTCTGGGGGAGTTTAGCCCTAGGACAGTAGCATCCCCAGCTGCCTGGCACGCTGGTACAGACTCAACACTCTAAGGAGCCCCGACAAAGCGTGTTCGTCAAGACATTCGGCTGGTCGATGGTGATCACGGTCGCCGCACTGATCCTCGCCTTCATATACGGCGGCCCCAGCGCCGTCGTTTTGTGCGCGATCCTCGGCGTGCTGGAAATTAGTCTCAGCTTCGACAATGCGGTGGTCAATGCCCGCATCCTCGAGAAAATGAGCGACTTCTGGCAGAAAATCTTCCTCACCGTCGGCATCCTGATCGCCGTCCTCGGTATGCGCATCCTCTTCCCACTGCTGATCGTCGGCGTCACGGCCAAGCTGAACCCAATCGAAGCGATCGATCTGGCGCTGCAGAAGGGCGACATTCACACTCCCGGCAGCTACGCCTACCTGCTGCATGACGCGCACCCGCAGATCGCTGCCTTCGGTGGGATCTTCCTGCTCATGCTCTTCCTTGATTTCATGTTCGAGGATCGTGACATCCGCTGGCTGACGTTCCTGGAGAAGCCGCTGGCCTTGATCGGCAAGCTCAACGGAGCCTCCCTCGTCGTCGGGCTCGTTGGCCTGGTCATCGCTGCCCAGTTCGCCGGCGACAAACAGGGTCAGGTACTGATCTCGGGCATCCTCGGCATGGTCACGTACTTCCTGGTCACCGGGCTCGGCGCCCTTTTTGAGGTCGACGACGAGGACGACGACGGCGAGATCGATCCCGAAGAGGTAGCCACGAAAGCGGAGAAGATCGCGCATCCCAAGGGCGGCGCCGGCAAGGCCATAGGCCGGGCTGCGTTCCTGCTCTTCCTATACCTCGAAGTGATCGACGCTTCGTTTTCCTTCGACGGCGTCATCGGTGCGTTCGCGATCACCTCAGACCCGATTATCATCGCACTGGGCCTTGGCCTGATCGGCGCGATCTTCGTGCGCTCCTTGACCGTATATTTGGTCCGGCAGGGCACGCTGGATGAATTTGTCTACCTTGACCACGGAGCGCATTGGGCCATCGGCGCCCTCTCCGTGATTTTACTGATCACGATCGGCACGGAGATCAATGAAGTCGTCACCGGGTTGATCGGCGTCGTCTTCATCCTCGCCGCATTCCTTTCTTCCATCCGGCGGAACAAGCGGCTGACCGGTCGGGAAAACTTGAAAGAAGTCCACGTAAGCAATTAATGAGGAGACTAAATCATGGGTTTGAGCCTGCAGAAGGGTCAGTCGCTATCACTGACCAAAAAAGACGGCGGCGCGCTGACAAGGGTCCGCATGGGACTGGGCTGGGACTCCGCGGCCCCGGTTAAACGCGGCATTTTTGGACGTGCCAAGGCAACCGAAATCGATCTGGATGCCTCCGCCATCTTCTTTGACGCCTCCGGCAAGGCCATTGACGTGGTCTGGTTCAACCAGCTGGCCAGCAAGGACGGTTCCACCCAGCACACCGGTGATAATCTCACCGGCGCCGGCGAAGGGGACGATGAGACGATCCTGGTGGACCTGTCTAAAGTCTCACCATCGGTGAGTCAAATCGTCTTTGTAATCAGCAGCTATAGCCAGCAGACCTTCGACCTGGTGGAAAATGCGTTCTGTCGTCTCGTTGATGATTCCACTGCCGGCTCTCCGGAGGTAGCCCGGTACCAGTTGACCGATTCCGGCACCCATACCGCCATGATCATGTCCAAGGTTTCCCGGGAGGGCACGGGCTGGCAGTTCAAGGCGGTCGGCGAGCGCGCCCAGGGCCGCACGGTCCAGGACCTCGTCGCCCCTGCGGCGCGTTATCTCTAAACGTCTGAACAGGAAGGAATTTTCATCATGGCAGGCCTGACTCTTTCCAAGGGCAGTAACCTCTCGCTGACGAAGACCGATCCCGGGCTGAAACGGGCAATGGTCGGTCTGGGTTGGGATCCCCGCACCACGGCCGGTGAGGCCTTCGATCTGGACGCCTCCGCGCTGCTGATCGGTTCCAACGGCAAGGTCCGCTCGCAGGATGATTTCATCTTTTACAACCAGCTGCAGGCCAAGGACGGCTCGGTGGTGCATCAGGGCGACAACCGCACCGGTGCGGGAGAAGGCGATGACGAGCAGATCCTGATCGATCTGAGCATCCTCGCCGCGGATGTGGAGCGGGTTGTCATTGTCGTCTCCATCGACGAGGCCGAAGCGCGCCGGCAGAATTTCGGCCAGGTGCGCGACGCATTCTGCCGCGTGGTAAACCAGGATTCGGATCAGGAGGTCGTCCGCTACGACCTCAGTGAAGATGCTGCTGCCGAAACCTCCATGATCTTTGCGGAGATCTATCGCAATGGTGCGGAGTGGAAGTTCCGGGCCGTGGGCCAGGGCTATGCCACCGGCCTTCGCGGCATAGCCACCGATTTTGGGATTTCACTGGACTAAGGAGACCGGCAATCCGCTGGTCTCCCCCATCCACCGATAATTCATGCACCTTGTAGTCCCCGCAATCTGCAATATCTATCCATAGGAGTGTTCTCATGGCAGGACTGACGCTTGAAAAAGGAAACAACCTTTCCCTGACCAAAGCCGATCCCGGACTAGCGCAGGCAGTGGTCGGGCTCGGCTGGGACCCGCGCACCACCAGCGGTGAGGCCTTTGACCTGGACGCCTCAGCGTTGCTGGTAGGTGCGGACGGGAAGGTCAGGTCCTCCGATGACTTCGTCTTCTACAATCAGCCGCAGGCCAAAGACGGGTCGGTCATCCACAAGGGAGACAACCGGTCCGGCGAGGGAGCGGGCGACGACGAACAGATAGCCATTGATCTGACGCTGGTGGCTGCCGACGTCGAGCGCGTGGTTATCGTGGTCTCGATCGACAAGGCCGAGGAACGTCGGCAGAACTTCGGCCAGGTCCGAAGTGCTTACTGCCGCGTTGTGAACCAGAGCAACGATCAGGAAATCGTCCGCTTCGATCTGAGCGAGGACGCCGCTCCGGAGACCTCCATGGTCTTTGCCGAGATTTACCGCAACGGCTCGGACTGGAAGTTCAAGGCAGTCGGGCAGGGCTACGCCACAGGCCTTGCCGGGATTGCCAATGACTTTGGCGTGGTTCTGGGCTAGATTTTGCCCTAACCCCATGCTGTAATCACGCGGGGCTGTCCGCTGCCGGTAAGGCAGAGCACGGCCCCGCAGCTACCAGAAGAACAGGCTGGCCAGACATATGACTTCTCCGTTGACTCCCCCCGACACTATGGACACGGCACTGGTGTTGCGCGCCCCGGACGCGCCGGCCATTGTTGAGCCCGACGACGCTCCGGGCATGGTTCCAGTGCCGCAGGAACGCCAGGTTGAAATCCATCGGCAGGCCAAGGAGTTTGTCTCCGAGCTTGCCGAACTTGACCCGCGCAGCCCCGAGTTCACCACGAAAGTGGAGGGCATCTCCAAGCTCGCTGGTTCGGAGATGACGCAGTCCAGCGGGTACTCCACCCGCATGCTGGAACGCTCCTCCACCTCAGTCGCCGGGGCAAAGCGCAGCGGCAACAACGCGCAGGTGGCAGTCGCCGGCACCCTTGGTGAGCTGCGCTCCACGGTGGAGGACCTGACCCCTAATCAGGCCGATCTGAGCGTGGGGCGAAAGATTCTCGGCTTCATCCCCGGTGGAAACAAAATGGCCAAGTACTTCCAGAAGTACGAGTCAGCCCAGACACAGCTGGACCATATCATCAAGGCCCTGATGTCCGGCCAGGATGAGCTGCTCAAGGACAATGCGGCGTTGGCCGGCGAGAAGATCCAGCTCTGGGAAACCATGCAGTCGCTGAGCGAGTACGCGGTGTTTGCCAAGGCCCTCGATGCTGCCTGCGTGGAAAAAATCGATGCCACCCGCGCAAAGGGTCAGATCGAGGAGGCTCAGAAGCTCGAGGCGGACGTGCTGTTCCCGATCCGGCAACGCCACCAGGACATCCTGACTCAGCTCGCTGTGTCCGTACAGGGTTATCTGGCGATGGATCTGATCCGCAAGAACAACTTGGAACTTATCAAGGGAGTGGACCGCGCCCGCACCACGACCATTGCGGCGCTGCGCACGGCCGTCATCGTCGCACAGGCCTTGGCCAATCAGAAGATGGTGCTGGACCAGATCGACGCGATCAACACCACCACCAACAACATGATCCTCAAGACCAGCGAGATGCTCAAGGATCAGACGGTCCGGATCCATGAGCAGGCTTCCAGCTCCGGCGTCAGCGTGGAAACACTGCAAAAGGCATTCGACAACGTCTTTGCCACCATGGACGCGATCGATACCTTCCGGGCCACAGCCGCCAAAAACATGGAAGGCACGGTATCCGCTCTCGAGACCGGTCTAGAGAAGGCCAAACCCTATCTGGAACGCTCGCAGCAAAACCAGAGGGGCTAAACCGCGGGGATGACAACAGGTGGTGGAACGGTGATAGGGAAATTCGTTGGTTCTCTCTTCAAGAATCCTCCCGCGGCGGCGGGGGTTGTTCCGGAGAGCCGGCAGAGCGAGGTGGAGGCCGACGACGCTCGCACGGCGCGTTCACTGGATCAGTTGCGGACGGATATCCGCCGCGCCGGGGCCGTCCTGCCGCCATTGCTGTCCTCCCAACTGCGGCAGATTGATGATCTGCTTCGCACCGTGATAGAAGTGGTCGCCGCGCAGAACGCGTCCACCGAGCAGCGGGTTCTGCTGGACGCCATGATCTCCGACTACATCCCCACCCCGCTCCGGGCCTATCTGGCCATGACGGACACGGACCGGGCGGAGCATTCCCGGGCCACCGGACTCTTTGTTGAGCAGCTGACCACGCTGGAGGCGACGATAAAGGACCTGCTCAATCAGATCCGCACCGGTGCCTTCGCCGAGCTGTCCACGCACGGCCGGTTCCTCGCCGACAAGTTCGCCGAGCCGTCCCTGCGGTTGGACGGTCAATAGTGGCAAACCTGGTTCCCGGGGCCAACGCGGCCCTCACAGCGGAAAACCGTGGGCTGAGCAAGGTGCTGGTCGGACTCGGGTGGGATACCGTCCCCAGCCGCGGGCCGGTTGCGGAGCTCGTACCGATGGCGGTCATGTGCAATGATGCCGGCAGTGCACTTTCCGGGGAGTACCTCGTGTTTTTCAATCAACTGGTCAGTGCGGACGGATCGGTCAGCTTCGCCGGCGAAGACGATCAGGAACAGATCGACGTCGATCTGGCCCTGGTACCGGCCGAGGTCGCGAAGATCGCCTTCATCGTTTATGTGGACCCCGACGTCCGGGGCCCCGGCACCTTCTCCGCCGTCCGCTCTGCCTATATCCGGGTTGCCACCGTGGAGAACCGCGAACTGGTCCGGTTCGAGGTCCCGCTCAGCAGCAACGACAACATCAACGCGATGATGTTCGGTGAACTTTACCGACACCGCGAAGACTGGAAGTTCCGTGCGCTGGGCCAGGGTTACACCACCGGACTGGCAGGCGTGGCCAAAGACTTCCGGGTGGACGTCTAGCCGATGCCAGCGAAATCTTCACCCGTCCGCACGGACATCGGGTACCTGCGGCGCCGGATCAAAGCCGTGCCCGCTGCGGTGCAGCTTAGTCCGGCTGACCAGAGCACGACGGCGGCTGACCAGAGCACGGCGGCTGCCGGCCAGAGCCTGCCGGCAGCCGCCTCCGGCGGCGCTGGCCTCAGTCTCAGCCGCGCGGTACCCGCGCGTCCTGCCGGCGGCCGGCCTACCTCCGTTCAAACCCAGCCCTTTCCCGCCCCTGGCATCGGTGAGGTCACGGAACTGAACCTCCAAGTGCCCATGCTCCGGCTCAACGGCCGGCAGTCCGCCATCGGAACACTCATCGTCACTGGGGCGTCGGCCGTAACATGGGAAAGCTCCACGCATATTACGGGTGCCCTTACGGCCGATGGCCACTTCGCCGGCACCCCCGTTGAAACCTCCGGCAACCGGTCGCTGGTCGGCTATGCGGGCCGGGACGCCGTGGTAACCCTGCGGCACGTCCGGGAACTGCGGCGCGCGCTCTTCATCGGCCGCGGACCCGCGACCCTGGGCGCGCAGATTTTCGACGGCGCCAGTTTCACCTTGCCACCGCGCGACGGTAACCGGATGTTCATCCTCTCCTTGCTTCGGGTGGATAACCTGCTCGAAATGCGGGCCGAACCGGTACCAGCCGGAATAACTGACCAGGACATCTGGCAGGAATTCGGTTTCAGCATGACCCGCCGAGTCACCCTTCAAGGGAACAGGGGCAGATAACCCTTCATGCACCATTTTAATTTCCTCAGCGAACGTCAGGCGTCGCGTCTCTTTTTTGCCCGACCGCAGACGCTGACGCTGGATTCCGACCCGAACCTTCTGGCCGTCGCGCTGGGCGCCACCCTTTACGCGCCGGCGGACCGGCCGCAGTTAGCCGAGGATGTTGCGAAGCAGGCAGCCCGAGGCTGCCTGAGCATGGTTCTTTGCCTCGAAGACTCCATCGCGGACAATGTGGTGGACGCGGCCGAAGACAACGTGGTCCGCACCTTGGAGCTCCTCCGTCAGGACTCCACTGCTGGTGCGCCGGAGCATTCGGGCCCCGGGGCGGAGCACGCGGGCCCCGGGGCGGAGCACGCGGGTCCCGGGGCGGAGCACGCGGTTTCCGGGGCGGACCGGCCGATGCTCTTCATTAGGGTGCGCACGCCGGAGCAGATGGTGCGGCTGGCGCAGCGCTGCGGCCCGTCCCTGGACGTTTTGGCTGGCTTCGTCATCCCGAAATTTGAAAACGAGACGGGCCGGGCACAACATTTCCTGGACGCGCTGCACCGGGTTCACGCCGTCCATGCCCAAGCGCAGGCAATAGTACTGCCGGCGACACACACAGGGGCACCGGGGACGGCGCGGCGGCTGCGGATCATGCCCATATTGGAATCTCCTGTGATGATCCACCGCGAGACCCGCTCCGCGGCGCTGGCGAACATCCACTCCGTCCTGCAGGCGCACCGCGAGGATATCCTGGCGGTCCGGCTTGGCGCGACAGACATGTCCAGCGCGTTCGGACTGCGCAGATCGAGAGACCTGACCATTTACGACGTCAAGGTCGTGGCCTCGATGATCGCCGATATTGTCAATGTGCTGGGCCGCCGGGAGGACGGTTTTGTCATCTCCGGCCCTGTTTGGGAACACTATGCCAACACCGAAAGGCTGCTCCGGCCACTGCTGCGGGCCACGCCGTTCGCGGAGTCCGACGATGTGGAGCTGCGGCAGCGCATTCTGGTGGCAAACCTGGACGGGCTGATGCGCGAGATCGCCTTGGATCAGGCCAACGGTCTGCTCGGGAAAACGGTCATCCATCCAAGCCACGTGCCGCTGGTGCACGCGCTCTCCGTGATTAGTCATGAGGAGTTTCTCGATGCCGGCGAGATCGTGGGCAACAGCGGCGGTGGCGCGGCAGCCTCGCCCTACGGAAACAAGATGAATGAGATGAAGCCACATCAGGCCTGGGCCCAGCGGACCCTGCTCCGCGCAGCGGCCTTCGGCGTCGCCGCACCGGACGTCACCTTTGTCGACTTCCTGGAAGCGGGGATGAATTGACGCCGGTCTGGACGGGCGATTGCGTGCAGCAGGAGCTTGGCGTCCGGATTGAGTCCGCCGGGGGGAGCCTGATGGAAGTGAAGGATCTGGTGGGGCTTGCCCTGCGCCGGAATCCGAAGCGTGCCCATCTGCTGGTGTCCCGGGTCCTGGCCAAGCATGTGCCCACCGTCCCTTCCCTGGCCATCGCGGCCGGCATGCTGCTCGGGGCGATGGTGGCGGAGCGGCTCGCGGGCCCTGCGGAGCACGGCCCGGCGCTACGGAGCGCGGCGGAAGCTTTAGCGGCCGCACTGCGGTCCGCTGACGGCGAAATACCCGCCACAGGCGACACCAACGGCGACACCTTGACCGGCAGGAGAACCGACGACGGCGCAGCCGGTCCGCCGCGGGAAAAGCCAGCGCCGCGGGAAAAGCCAGCGCCGCGGGAAAAGCCAGCGCTGCGGGAACTGCGGGAAACCCTCGCCGCGCTGGCGGCGAACCATCCGGACGTGGTCACGATTGGTTACGCCGAGACGGCGACCGGCCTGGGCCGGCTGGTCGCGGAGGGCATCGGTTCCTACTACATCCACACCACCCGTCACTTGGCCGCCGGATCCCACTCGGTTGCAGCCTTCGAGGAAGGCCATTCGCACGCGACCTCGCACCGGCTGCTGCCCACCGATGACCGGTGGCTGCGCCCTGGCGGCATCGTTGTCCTGGTCGACGACGAGCTCAGCACTGGCTCGACGATCATCAACACCATCCGCGAACTGCACGGGCTTATGCCACAAAGGGAATATATTGTTGCAGCGCTGGTGGATCTGCGCACAACCGGGGACCGCGAGCGCTTCGACGAGCTGTCCGCTGCGCTTGGTGCGACGATTCGGGTGGCCGCATTGAGCAGCGGGCGGATCAGCCTGAGTGCGGACATTCTGGCCCGCTCCCGGGAATTCATCGCCGCCCTGCCGGCCCCGGTGGCTGCCATGACTACCGGGAAGGAAGTGGCCGAACGCCAGGGCTCCATCTCGTTCTTAAGCATCGGCACGACCGAAATCGCTCCTATCCGCAGCGACAGGTTCGGCAATGAGCCGCCCGCCACGGCCAGCATTGCCCTGCCGGCCGTGGCGGCGATTACGGCGCATATCCGTGCCGACGTCGCGCAGCGCACGGGCGTAGCGAAAATGGCCCAGATGGACACCACAGCGCAGCGGGATCTTCAGACGTGGCTGCAGGAGGGGATTTTGGTCTTGGGCACCGAGGAGTTCATTTCGCTGCCCCTCGCGGTGGCCGACGCGCTTGACGAGCACTTCCCGGTGAAGTTTTCCACCACCACCCGCTCCCCGATCGTGGCACTCGACCGGCCGGACTATGCCATCGCCAGCTCCATCGGCTTCGGCAGCCATGACCAGACCGAAGATGGCCCCGGACCCCGGTTTGCCTACAACCTGTCCCGAGATGGACTCCGCTTCGGTAGCATCATCCTGATGCCCGAGCCCGGGACCGATCCGGCTGTGCTTTCCGGAACCGGGAGCATCACCGAGGCGCTGAGCGCTCTTTGCCGTGACGTCGTCGTCGTACTCCTTCCTGCAGCATCCCCCGCCACCGCGGCCAGCAATTTCAGACAAGGACCCCATGCCCCGCACAACTGATCCGACCGGCCAGCAGGAACTGCCCGTCCCGCTTTCCGGACCGGACTTTGGCTCCTACCCGGCCGAGGACGTCCGCTGGCTGCTGACGGACCTCGGTGATGCCAGGCTGGAAGCGCCCACCGGCGAACGGGAGCAGGCCATCCAGAGCGGGGCAGCCAATTATGCCGAATCCCTGCCGGTTGAATACACCCCGAGCGCCGAATATCAGCAGCTCTACCGCGACGCCCTGCAGCGCTCGGGCCGGCGGATCGCGGAGGCAGTGGGCACAGTGACGGATCTGCTGCTGGCCGCCCGGGAACAGCAGCCGGTCCTGGTGTCGCTGGCCCGCGCCGGTACACCGGTGGGAATCCTGATGCGGCGCTGGGCCCGGGAAATCCGCGGCATCGAGGTGCCGCACTACACGATGAGCATCGTGCGCGGCGTGGGGGCTGACGAAAACGCCCTGCGCTACTTGGCCGCGCACTACGACCCGGCCAGGATTATCTTCGTTGACGGATGGACCGGGAAGGGCGCGATTGCCCGCGAGCTCTCCATCGCCCTCCAGCGCTTTGAGCAGACCGACGGGGTCACCTTCAACGACGACCTGGCCGTGCTGGCGGACCCGGGACACTGCGTCGGCCTGTACGGCACGCGCGAGGACTACCTCATTCCCTCGGCCTGCCTGAATTCAACAGTCTCCGGCCTCGTCTCCCGCACTGTGTTCAACCGCCGGCTGATCGGCCCGGGAGATTTCCATGGCGCAAAGTTCTACGCCGGTCTGCGTGGCAGCGACGTCTCGGGGCAGTTCCTGGATACCGTGTGCGGCCACTTCGGCGCTGTCCTGTCCGCCGTGGACCGTGCTACGAAGCTCGCCGCTGCCCAAGCATCGCAGGAACGGGCGCCCAACTGGGCCGGCTGGAAAGCCGTCGAGGACATCAGCCGCGACTACGGCATCAACAACGTCAACCTGGTAAAGCCCGGTGTTGGCGAGACCACGCGCGTACTGCTGCGCCGGGTGCCCTGGAAAATACTGATCCGACCCGAGGCCAGAGCCGAGGTGACACACGTGCTGCTGCTGGCCGAACAGCGCGGCGTGCAGGTGGTGGAAGTCCCGGACCTCGCCTACAGCTGTGTGGGACTGATCCACCCGCTGTTCACGAAGGGCGCCACCGGTGCCGACGGCCGTGCAGTCGCGGCCACGCTGTGACCGGCGGACCCCTCCCGGTGCTCTTGGCCTGCGACCTTGACCGCACACTGATCTACTCGCCCAAAGCATTTTGGCTGGACGTGCCGGACGAGCAGGCCCCGCCGATCGTCGTCGTCGAGCTGTACCAGGGCGTCCCGATCTCCTTCATGACCCGCACCGCCGAAACACTGCTGCTGGCGCTCAGGTCGGCGGCGACTGTGGTCCCAGTGACCACGCGGACCGCTGCCCAGTACCGGCGCGTCCGGCTGCCCGGGCCGGAGCCGGAGTATGCCGTGACCACCAACGGCGGCGTTTTGCTTCATCACGGCGAACCGGATGCGCACTGGCACGCGTCGATCGCCCGCCGCAGCGCAGCCCGTTGCGCTCCGCTGCAGACGGTGGAGGCCCTGCTGGCCGATCCTGCGTTTTCCCCATGGATCCTCAAACTCCGCCATGCCGAGGACCTGTTCATCTACGCGATTGTTGACCGTGCGGCCATGCCAGAGGACTTCGTTGCCGGGCTGGAGCAGCAGTGCATGGCGCTGGGCTGGACGGTGTCGCTGCAGGGCCGCAAGCTCTACTGCGTGCCGCAGCCGGTGACGAAGAGCAGCGCCGTGGCGGAGGTGCGGCGGCGCACCGGCGCGGGCACCGTGATTGCCGCCGGTGACTCGTTACTGGACCAGCAGATGCTGGCGGAGGCCAGCATCTCCTTCCGTCCCGCCCACGGCGAGTTGGACGACGGCGGCTACCGCAGTGCCAACCTCACGGTTACCAATGCGCGGGGCATCATGGCCGGCGAGGAGCTGCTGCTGCGGATGGGCCGCCTGGTCCATCAGATCCAGCAGGGCCAGCAGATCCAGCAGGGCCGGCAGATCCAGCAGGTCTGACGGAATCCGGCGCCACTGACTCAGGTAACCTGTCCGGGCGCCGGCGGAGGGCAAACGGATTACCCGCTCCACCAGGAGGTGTAGATCCGGCCGTCATTCCCGCAGACAAATACGTCCAGATTGTTCCCGGTCCTGGCCACTGCCGACAGCGGAGCCCCGTTGGGGAAGAACCCGCCAATCGAGCGCCAATTATCGTTCACGCCGGACCAATCCACACCCGCATACCACCACGAGGTGTACACCCGACCGTCATTCCCGCAGACAAACAGATCCAGGTTGTTCCCGGTCCTGGCCACCGCCGAGAGATGAGCCCCGTTGGGGAAGAACCCGCCAATCGAGCGCCAATTATCGTTCACACCGGACCAATCCACACCCGCATACCACCACGAGGTGTACACCCGACCGTCATTCCCGCAGACAAACAGATCCAGATTATTGCCCGTGCGGGCCACTGCCGCCACCGGCGCACCGTTGGGGAAGAACCCGCCAATCGAGCGCCAATTATCGTTCACGCCGGACCAATCCACACCCGCATACCACCACGAGGTGTACACCCGACCGTCATTCCCGCAGACAAACAGATCCAGATTATTCGCCGTCCGGGCCACCGCCGACAGATGAGCCCCGTTGGGGAAGAACCCGCCAATCGAGCGCCAATTATCGTTCACGCCGGACCAATCCACACCCGCATACCACCACGAGGTGTACACCCGACCGTCATTCCCGCAGACAAACAGATCCAGGTTATTCGGTGTCCGGGAAACCGCTGACAGATGAGCCCCGTTGGGGAAGAACCCGCCAATCGAGCGCCAATTATCGTTCACGCCGGACCAATCCACACCCGCATACCACCACGAGGTGTACACCCGACCGTCATTCCCGCAGACAAACAGATCCAGGTTATTCGGTGTCCGGGAAACCGCTGCAACCGGAGCCCCCGGAGGGAAGAACCCGCCAATCGGGCGCCAGTTGTCCTGCACTCCGGACCAGCTTTGGCCGCTGGTCCACCAGGAGGTGTAAACCCGTCCGTCATTGCCCACGACGAAAAGGTCCAGCTGGCCGGGAAAGCGGGACACAGCGCTCACCGGCGCACCCACGGGGAAGAAGCCGCCGAGCGCAGCCCAGTTGTCATTGACCCCGGACCAGTCATACCCGCCGTAAATCGATCGGATGCCGGCAATATCATCGTTGGTCAGTTCTCTGCGCGGGCCGCCATAGTAGGCATACATCACGGAATCCTTGACGTCCGAATGGTTCAGTCCCAGCCCGTGGCCCAACTCATGCAGTGCAACGGTCGGCAGGTCTGTTCCCGCTGGGGGCAGGTTTGTGCTCCAGGTCTCCGCCTCGTCGAAGTGACAGTCTCCGCCGATCCCGTTGTCTCCGGGTCCTGGGGGGTAGAAGCAATGAGCCAGAACATTGCCGGCGGTGGTTCCCGCGCCGTCAAAGGGATACCCGTCACCGTGGTCGCCGGAATAAAAGCCGACACGGATGTCTCCGTCGCCACTTCCGGCAGCCTTTTCGGTGATATGCAGCGGCGCGGCCGCGGACCAGCGGTCAAAGGCTCCGCGGATTGTTGAACGGATGTCGGCATCCGGCAGATCGGGGGAAAAATTCGTGTGGGAATAGGTGACGTTCAGTCCCGGCCATCTGGTCCCGCCCACCACGAATTGGCCCAGTACACTGACGTTGTCCGGGACACCGCACCGTGGTTGCTTCATCAGCGCCAGTGTTGGCTGGTCCACCTGTCCGGTTTCGGCAAGGCCGTAGGTGCGCTGATACAACCGAACGGCTTCCTCAAGACGGGAATCGAAATGGGTAGGATCCGCTGGCGCCTGAGCCACGGCCGGCTGCCACCCTGGATATCGTTGCGCCAGTTGTTCGTTCGGCAGGTAGCCGAATTTTTCGAGATAATTATAGGTCCGCTGGACATCCGGCCCTGTGTCCCCTGTCCGGACCAGCCCCACGGGAAGATAGGATCCCATGGGCTGCTGAACTGAATTCTCCGGCATGTCATTGTCCTTTACGGTGTTTGGCTAGTTCTCCTGTGTGCTCCCACCGTAGGGATGAAGGAGGCCGCCGTCATGAGCAGAATGTTGCTCATTTTCGCGGGAAAATATTCCCGCCAACTCCTGCCGGCGGGAGACGGCCAGCTTGTCGTAGATGTGCGCGACGGTGTTGTCGACGGTTCTGATCGAAATAACCAGTTTCCCGGCGATACTCCGGTTGGTCAGTCCAGCGGCCACGAGCCGCGCAATTTCCGTCTCCCTGCGGGTAAGCCGCGCTGGTTCGCACAACGCGTCAAGCGCCGGGGTCCGGGCCCCTTCACAATGCGCGGCCCAGCCACGGGCGCGGCGCGAGGCCTCGGCGGCGGCGCTGGTGCGCCCAGCCCGAGCGTGTGCCCGGGACGATTGCGCGGCTGCCTCAGCCGCGAGAAGTACATAGCCGCAGCTATGGAATTGATCCGCGACTGTGCCAAGGGCTGCACTGTCGTCGGCTGCGAGCGCAGCACCATGGCGCACATAGAGGTCAGTTAAGGGGCCGTCCACCTCGGCAGCAAGCTCGGCGAGCCTGCCATTAGCCTTCCACGGGCCACCGAACCGTACGGCCTGATGCAGCGCCAGGAGTTCCCAGCCGGATTGCCGGTCCCGCTGTGCACGATCCGCGGCCGCCAACGCCAGCGAGATGCCGTGCTCAATCTCGCCCTTGGCCACAGCAACCCAGCCGGCCGTTGAGCCGCCCCAGACATCCAGGGCGCCAAGCCCTGGCCAGGCGTAACGATTGGCGGACGCGAACGCTGCAGCGGCGAGGGATGAATCGTTCAGCTGGGCGGCGGCGCGGGCCAGATGGTCCCAGGCAAACCTCATGCTCCATTCCCGGTATGGATGGGAATCATCGCCCACCACGGCCAGCGCTGTTCGGTAGTGCTTGGCGGCGGTGGCTGGCCGCCCTCGGGCGAAGCCCAACTCGCCTCGCCAGACGCTCCACATCCCCGTTCCGATCCGCCAGCCGGCCTCCACGGCCCGGGCGTACGCCGTCTCGATTATGCCCTCCGCCTCCGATAGGCCACCGGACATAATTAGCGCACCGGCGAAGGCGGACTCGGCCTCGTCCTCGGACATTGACCAGTCGCCGTGGGAGGTCCCCCGGTTGAGCGCGACGGCCTGCCGACCGTACTTCAGCGCATCGTTGATTCGACCTTGCACTGACATGGCTTCCGCATAGACCACCCACTTGCGCACCACTGTGGCCGCCGTCGAGCCGCCACCATCCTCGGCAATTCCCGCAGCTGCTGCCACGGCTTCCTCGGGGAGACCCGCGTAGGTCCGGATGTTCGCGCGCTGCACGGCAATAACATCACGGCCTTGAACAATCCGGTGCTCGGCACGGTCCAAGACCGATTCCGCGTCGGCGGGACGCTTCAATCCGAAAACCAGATTCCAGGCGCGCGCGGCTGCCAGCTCTGCCCGATCCCTGTCAGGCAACTCCCGCTTTTCCATCTCGGCCAGTAACGCCTCGCCAGCCGCGGCGCTGCCGCGCAGCACCAGCGTCCGGGCCAGGACCGTTTCAGCAGCAACTCCGCCGTTGGCTTTCACCGCAGCATCAGCCAGACGGGTGGCCATCTCCAGGTCAAGGGCGGCCAGCGAGCGAATGGCACCTTGGACCAATACGTGTGGTTCGGAAGGGACACCGGTCATCAGGTGCCAGACGGCACGGCGCAGGATCTGTTCCCCTCGAACTGCCGGGTCGGCGGAGCGCAGCAAGGTCTGCGCGACTGCGGCCCGCTGGAGCGAAGTGGACAAACTGCGGGCGACCTCCCCGTACAACGGGTGTCCGAGCCGGATCACGATGCCCTCAAGCGTTGCTTCCGAGCGGACCAGTCCGGACTTTTCGGCGGCGCTGACGGTCGGTGAGCGGATGCCCGCCCGCGTTATGGTTTCCACGCCCAGCGGCTCGCCGAAGGCCACCAGATCCACCAAACGGCGAACGTCGCGGCTCGCGCCGGTAAGCCGCTGGGCAACAAATTCGATCAACCGTGGCGCCGCCGAAACGGGTCCCGACCAGCGCCACGAGCCACGGCTGCACGATAGTTCACCGGACTCGATCCCGCCGCGCACCAACTCACGCACAAAGAGGGCGTTTCCCTCGCTCAGATGCCAGAGCTTAGCTGCCGAGACGGGATCAAGCGGACCGCCAAGAAGGGAGCCGACGAATTCTTCGGCGTGGAGGCGGGTGAACGGACCAATAGTTAGCCGCTCACCGAGTCCGTCCTTCCAGATCGCCGTGATCGCGTCCGGCGCTGTGTCGCTGGCCCGCACGGTGCTGACGATGAAAGCGGTTCCTGTCACCGCCAGATGGTGGATTAAGGCCGCGGAAGCATCATCGAGCCGCTGAGCGTCGTCAACCACGACGACGGGCGGGACCGTCCCGGGTCGGGTGGCCATCCACGCCGCGGTCCGCCGCAGCAGCTGGAAGCGGTCCAACCCGGCAACGTCCGGCACCAGATGGGAGACGGCGCCGAAGGGTATGGTGGACGCCGAGGCAGTTGCAGCGACCCAAAACACCGCTCGGCCGAGGCCTGCTGCCCGGTCTAGGACAGCCCGGGCAATTCTGGTCTTGCCAACGCCCGCCGCCCCGATGAGAGTGATCGACCGAGTCCCCCCGGGAGCCATCGCATGCCAGATCGCGGACAGTTCCGTCTCCCGGCCTACAAAGTCGTCGCTCATGTCTTAGCCACTCCCGCTGGAGGATCTCAGGCGTCACGCCCCCGGATTCTCCCCCACTATACGTCCGGGTCAAACACCTGGCTGGACTTCTCCAGAACCTGGCCCTTGAAAAACGCCGGCTGCACCTTGTACATGATGAACATCAGCACCACGCCCAGCAGCAGCACGCCCATACCCAGGATGAAAACCAGCCCCAATCCGCCGACGTTGGAACCGGAACCATAGGCCGGGTCCATCGAGTCATAGGCGGTCTTGACGAACATGACCAACAGGATCACGCCGCCCACCAGCGGCGCCAGGAACTTGAACAAAAATGACCTGACGCCATGGAAAGCCTCGGCGCGGAAGTACCAGACGCAGGCCAGCGCGGTGATCCCGTAGTAGAAGCAGATCATCATGCCCAGCGCGGTGATGGTGTCCCACAGGGCATTCTCCGAAACGGTCCGCGTGATGATGTAGAACGCGGCGGCGGCCACCGCGGAGGCTATGGTGGCGTAGCTCGGTGACTTGTGCGCCGGGCTGATCCGACCGAATTTGCGCGGCAGTGCGCGGTAGTGGCCCATGGACAGCAGCGTCCGCGCCGGGGAAACGAAAGTGGACTGCAGAGACGCGGCGGAACTGCTCAGGATTGCCAGCGACATCAGGATCGCGAAGGGACCCATCACCGGCCCCGCCAACACCGCAAAGATACTCGCCTGGTTGTCAGGATTTCCCGCGCCCAAGCCGGTGTCCCCCACGCCGGCAAAAGCGAGCGTGGCAAGTGCGACGGTCATGTATATGACCACAATCACCAGCACCGTCACGGTGGCCGCACGGCCCGGGGTCTTTTCCGGATTCTTCGTTTCCTCGTTCATGGTCAGCGTGACGTCCCAACCCCAGTAGATGAAGATGGAAAGCGAAACTCCCGCGGCGAAGGCAGTGAACGAACCGACGGCGAACGGGTTGAACCAGTCGGGCGTGATCGCGGTCGCGTCAAAGGCCGTGCCGTTGGCTACGTGGCTGAACGCTGCCACGGCGAACCAGCCCAGCACCAGCAGCTGGAATCCGACCAGCACATACTGGAAGGTCTTGGTGGTCTCCATGCCGCGGTAGGAGATCCAGCAGGCGAGCGCGATGAACACTAACGTGGTGGCAATGTTCAGCGGCAGGTTTGCGGACAGGTCCGCCAGGTCCGGGTTGCCGGTGAGCTGGGCCAGCATCAGATAGAAAAAGTCGACGGCGACGGCGGCCAGGTTGGAGAGCACGATGATGGTGGCCGAAATCAGGCCCCAGCCACCCATCCAACCGATCCACGGACCGAACGCGCGGCTGGCCCAGGTGAACGACGTGCCGGCATCCGGCATCGCATTGTTGAGCTCCCGGTAACCGAGGGCCACCAGAAGCATGGGCACGAATCCGACCAAAAAGATCGCGGGCAGATGCACGCCAACCTCGGCCACGGTAGGGCCCAGCGCTGCGGTGAGCGTATAGGCGGGTGCAATGCAGGAAACACCGATGACGACGGCGCCGATCAGCCCGACGGAACCAGCCTTCAGACCCTTTTCACTGAGTCCTTTTTCATTGGGACCTTTTTCGTCGGGGCCTCTTCCGTGCAGGCCCTTGTTCGTGGAATCGCTCTTGACTGCTTCGGTACTCATCGGTTCACCTCTTCTGATGCGGTGGTATCGGTACTGCCGGGCGCGGCACCGTCAAGCTCGTGCTTCCGCCGCCGCAACATCGAGGACATCCTCCGCCCCTGCCCGCAGCCCGACCCCGCAGGTCAGCCGTGTGATCGGATCCGTTCGGCCGTACCCCTGCGGCGCGAGGGCGACAGGTACCGTGGCCGCGTGCAGCACGGTACTGGCAACGGGGCCAACGGTGAACCGTTTGAACAGGCCATTGCTGCCGGCCCCGATCACCAGCAGACCGGCGCCAAATTCCTCCGCCGCGGCGATCAGCACCGAAGCCTCGGATTCCCCCTTCCGGACATGCGCCTGCGCAGCAATGTCCGCGGGAATCAGGGCAAGCGCTTCCTCAAGCCAACGCTGCGCCTGATCGGTGACGATGCTCGCATAGCCGGCAGCTGGGGGATGCACCACGTTATACGGCGAATTGTCCGGCAGCACCATGACCAGATCCAGAGAAGCGCCTTGTCGGAGGGCAAACGCGATGGCCAGATTGACGACATCGCGACCTCTGTCATTGGCCGAATATCCCACTGCGTAACGCATCTTCTGACCCCTCTTTGTACGAAACTAACCTGTCCGTAATTACCCTGCCGGGATATCCCGTGGCCACAATTACCCTGACCGCATCCCTGGGTTAGGAGCCTACGACGGCGGCGGCGGCCTCGGGCGCGTTGTGCGCATCGGCGGTGAGGATCCTGGCAGCGGTGTACTGGCCCATCCGCACCGCTCCGTCCACGTGCTGGTAGCCCTCGGCCGCCAGATCAGAGGAAGACCAATGGATCGGGCCGACGGGTTTAAGCTGGTCCGCGCCGTAACGGTGCAGACCGCCGAGGTCATAACTGGTGGCGTAGGCGCCGCGGGTCCATTCCTCCGACCCCCAGTCGGATTCGTAGTACACCACCGGATCCAACGCCTTGTCCCCGAGGAAGCCGGCCAGGGACTCGGTGATCTTCCGCTTGCGCTCTTCGGCGCCGAGAGTGAAGGCATAGTCGGCCTTTTCGTCCGAGATGAAGCCAACGAGGGTGCCACGCGGATCCTCGTGGTTGGTATTGTCGTAAACCTCCTGGACCAGCGATGATGCGCTGAACCCCGTGCCGCAAAGACCGTCCTCACGCCAGAACGGGGTCGCATACACGGCGTGCACCTTAATGACGAGCCCGAGGGATTGGTGCTGGTGCATCTGGTGCTGCCGGCGCGGCAGGGGAGGTTCGAAGGAGACGCGCGTATACAGGTTCGGCGGGACGGCCATGATGGCATAGCGGGCAGTGACCGTGGCCGCATCCGAGAGGGCCGTGACGGTAAACCTTCCGGTGCCGACAGCATCCTCCGTGCCGCGGGCACAGTCTGCGCCGCCGTCGTCCGCCGCCCAGCGCAGGGTCCGGACCGGGGAATTAAGGACGACGTCGGCGCCAAGTTCCGCGGCCATCCGTTCCGAGACCTGCTGCATGCCGCCGATCACACGTTTGTCCAGGATGTAATCCTCATCGACGAGGTTACTGAACGAGCCAGCGGAGGCGGCCATCAGCACAGCCTGCAGCGCCGAAAAGGAATGGGCCGGCTTGGTCAGCATGCCGCCGGCAATGAAGAGGCCGATGTTGTTGCAGGCCTCCTCATCGGTGGACTGCTGCCGGAGCCAATGATGGAAGGAAATGATGTCCAGCTCGCGGGACCTCGCATGGGCCCACGGCTCGTGGGCACCGATTTCAGCGGCGAGGGAATCCAGCAGGTCGATCAGCCTGGCCATCTCCGCCGCCGTGTGCTCACCGACCGGGAACATCTCACCGGTGTAGCGCGTGCGGATGCCGTCCGGGGAGATGTAAACGGACTCGCCGTCGCGGTAGCGGTCAAACGTCTCCAGTCCCAGTTCCTTCAACAGCCCTATCAACGCCGTCTGGTCAGGAGAGACCCATTGCCCGCCGATTTCCAGCGTGGCGCCGTCGATCACGTTCGTCCAGGTACGGCCGCCCACCCGGTCCCGTGCCTCCAGGACCGCCACGCTAAGACCGGCCTTCTTCAGCTCATAGGCTGCCGTCATACCCGAAGGTCCGGCTCCAATAATTACGACGTCGCGTTCCAGATTCCGCATCGCTTCCTCTCCATCGGGCCGTTCCGTGACCGGCCGCACTATATGAATGTTGTTCATTTTTATTAGACTCTAACCGGTGCTCGTCATTTTAGGAAGAGCAGCAATGGAATAATTCCAACTGGACAGTTCCAACTAGGTAGCAGGTAACGCACTCAAAACACGAAATGGGTGCACGTGCTGCTACCTAGTTGGGTCGGGAGGGCATAGAGGGGGCAGCATTGGAGAGCGCAACACCGGCGGCTGGGGCAAAGCGGCGTGCGGGCCGGCCGCCGCAGGCCGTTCTCGGCCCGGACCGGATCACTCAGGGGGCACTGCGGCTCATTGCAAAGGTCGGTTACAAGGGCCTGACCATGTCCGCGCTGGCGCACCTGCTGAACGTGGCGCCTTCCGCGCTGTATAACCACGTGAGCTCCAAACGGGGCGTACTGCTCCTGATCGAAGACCATCTCATGGGTGGGGTCGACGTTTCCGGCTTCGGCGCCGAACCATGGCATGAGGCCGTACGCCGCTGGGCCTGGTCCTATCGGGACGTCTTTGCGCGGCACACACCGCTCATCCCGGTGATCGCCGTTTTGCCCGTGACCAATGCGCCGCAGACCGTGAAAATGTACGAGGCGGTCACCGCTGGTTTCCTGCAGGCCGGCTGGCCTGAGGAGCGGATCATAGACGCGATTGTGGCGTTGGAATCCTTCATCTTCGGATCCGCATTCGACGTGACGGCTCCGGCCGATATTTTCGACTCCGGGGACCTGGCCGCCGATGCACCACTCTTTACCGCTGCGGTGAGATCCCGCGTTCGCACGCCGTCACGTAAGTCACGCGACAATTCAGGTGACAGTTCGAGTGACAGCGCCTTTGAGCTGGGTCTCGAGGTGCTCATCGCCGGCATCGGCGTCCGCAGCGGACGCCGATGATGCGCCGTCGTCATCACCGCAGGTCTGCGCCACCGGGCAGGCTGCCAGCCGCGGCGCCCCGATAGTGTCCGGCTCTGGTCAGGATGGAGCAGGGTCCAATAGGGTGGGAGGGGTTGCAGATGCGGCCGCCCGAAAAGGAGAGAATCATGGGAATTAATCTCAGCCATGCCGCCCTTCGACTCGTCACCGGGGCCTTCATCCTCAACTCCGGCGTGGGCAAGCTGAAACTGGATGAGGAACACGCTGCCGGCCTGCAGTCGATGGCCGGAAATGCCATTCCTGCGCTGAAGAAGCTGCCGCCGGAAAGGTTCGGCAAAATGCTCAGTTTCGGCGAAATCACCGTCGGCTCACTCCTGCTGGCGCCCTTTGTCCCCAGCCGGCTGGCCGGCCTTGCACTCGGTGTTTTCTCGGGCTCGCTGGTCACCATGTATCTCAGGACACCGGGAATGACGGAGCCCGACGGCTTCCGCCCCACCCCGGCGGGTACGGCGCTTGCCAAAGACACCTGGATGCTCGGCATCGCCGCAGCGCTGCTTTTGGACCGCAAGCACAAAGGCGTCAAAGTCGCCAGGCGCGCGGCTGGGTAGACGGCTTACCGCCCGGGCGGCAGGCCTCGGACGTAGGCGGCCTGGCCGACGTGCATCAGGCAGTCCTGGAGCACACTGACCAGCCGCACACCCAGGCTGACCGACGGGTCCCAGGAATCGTCGACGATGCGGTCCAGCGCCGCCTTATCGAGTCCATTAAGGAATTCCAGGGTCTTCGCCTGCACCGCCTGATAGTACTCCTGCAGCAGCGAACCCGACTCGACCTGCACCGCGGACACCTGGTCGTGGCTGTGCCCGTACCCGGTGTCCTCGGGCTGCAGCCCAAAGCCAAAGCGGTCCTTGAACCCGGCGGATATCCACTGCTGGTCTGTCCCGGCCACGTCCGAAAGGTGATCGTCCTGGACCCGGCTTAGGTGCCAGACCAGCCAGGCAATCGAGTTACCCTCGCCGCCGGGACGCCGGTTCAGTTCCGCCGCCCCCAGCCCCTTCAGCACGCCCTCCACCAGGGCGGGGATCCGGCCGAAAGCATCCGCCAGGAGGTCTGTGGGTTCCATATCAGCCATGGTTCCATGGCGGGCCACGGACCACCAGAGGCAGCACGCGATATCATGCTAGTTAACCCCTGAAATTTAACCCCCTACCAGCTAACCCCAGTAGCGCTTGAAGCCCTACAACCGCAGTTTGGAGAATAGCCATTACAGACGTGTCCGCACAGCATGATGTCTACATCGGCAGTCCCGCGCCCGACGACGAACGCGACCTGGTCGAGGAAACCTCGCCCGCCGCCGTCGTCCGTCTGACGAACCGGCCGGACGTCATCCAGTACCAGGGCCGCTACGCCCTGCTCAACGTGGACCGCACGCCCTATCAGGCGATGGTCGAGGATCTGTTGTTCATCCGGGCCGCGCTGGAGGACGCCGGGCTGACGTATCTGTTGGTGCGCGGCAACAATGAGCGGCCGGTCATCTCGGTGGACTGGAAGGGCCGCAAGAAGCTGCGGAAGGCCCTGGCCAAGGCCTGCTTGAACGAGCCGTTCTACGCCATCACGGTCGATGCAAAGAAGAAATCGTCGCTGTTGGTGGCGGACGGCGAGCTGGCCCGCAACCGCAAAGCCCGGATCCTGCGGCTGTACCGTCCGCGCGTTGAGCCCGAGGGGGGACTGGTGTACGGGCCGTCGATGGGTGTGCAGATCGAGCTGTGGAGCTTCGAGGGGGAAACCCTGGTGCTGCCGATGGAGAATTCCCTGACCCGGCGGATCCTGCCGAATGCCGAAGCCGTCCGCGGCACGGTGGAACGGTACGGTCACGTCTGGCCGACGATCGAGAACATGTTCGCCGATCATGCCACCGACATCCGTTTCGACATCGATATGGTCTTTTCCTGGGTGGACGGCAGCTCGCCGGAGTACCAGGCGGCGCGCCGCGCCCGAGAGGTCGGCGTCGTCCTCGGTGAGGGCGACGACAACGAAGCCCGCTTCCGGCAGATCGATGAGCTCAAATACGCCCTGCGTTCCATCTATATGTATGCGCCCTGGGTGCGGCGGATTTTTATCGCCACGGATTCGCCGGCTCCCGCGTGGCTGGCCGACCACCCGACCGTAACGATCGTGCGCAGCGAGGAATTTTTTGCGGATCCTTCCGTCTTGCCCACGCACAACTCGCAGGCGGTGGAATGCCAACTGCACCACATTGACGGCCTCGCCGAGCACTTCCTGTATTCCAATGACGACATGTTCTTCGGCCGCCCCGTCAGTCCCGATATGTTTTTCACGCCGGGAGGCATCACCAGATTCATCCAAGCGGACACCCGGATCGGCCTGGGCGAGAACGCGGCCGAGCGCAGCGGCTTTGAAAACGCTGCCCGGGTGAACCGGAAACTTCTTTGGAACCGCTTCGGCCGGATCACCACCCGGCATCTGGAGCACGCGGCGGCTCCCTTGCGCCGCAGCGTCATGGCGGAAATGGAACGCGAATTCCCGACGGAATTTGCGGCGACCGCGGCCAGCACATTCCGGGCGGCGGACAACATCTCCGTGACCAACTCGCTGTACCACTACTACGCGCTGCTCACCGGTCAGGCCGTCACCCAGCGCGACGCCAGAGTGCGTTACATTGACACGACCATGCGTTCGGGCCTGACATATCTGCCGCGGCTGCTGGCCAAACGGAACGCAGACTTCTTCTGTCTCAATGACGGAAGTTTCCCCGAGGTCGCCGCCGAGGAACGCGCCGAATTGGTCACGGACTTCCTGGAAAAGTACTACCCCCTTCGGGCGCCCTGGGAAAAATAGCATCCTTGGACCGCGGAGTGGGTACTGCCGCCCTAAGGCCATCCGCGGAAGGGGCAGGCATCGCCAGTCGACGGCCGGGCGCAATCGAGTGCGGGGCGCTCTCAGCTCCGGACCAGCGCCGCGCGCCGCGCTTCAACCCGTGTCCCCGCGCCAGGTGATGGCTCGTGTTCTGGGATGCGGATTCCGGCGGCGGCAAGGCGGCGCTGCGTTTCCTCGGCGCTGACGTACTCCCCCACCGTTGCCCCGCCGCCCAGCGGCACTACCGAGTGGACCACTGTGTGCTCATAAACATGGACGAGGTTGAAGGCCTGCGCCGCGTCCCGACCGCGGTGGCTACCGGACGTCACCGCCAGGTCCTGTGTGTAACAGGTCGCCGATGCCACTGAGACCGGGATACCGGCAAACATCGCCATGGAGGAATAATGCAGATGCCCGGCCAGGATGGTGCGGACGTCGGATCCCCACAGCACGCTGGCCAGCTCGGGCTGGCGGCGCAGTTCCACCAGCACGGACAGATCCTGAATGCACGGGACCGGAGGGTGGTGCAGCGCCAGAATGGTTCCGTCCGGGGCGGGCTCGGCCAGTTCGGCGGCCAGCCATTCCAGCTGTGCAGTGCTGATCTCGCCGTGATGGAAGCCCGGAACCGTCGAGTCCAAGGTGATGATGCGAAGCCCGGTGATGTCGTAGCTGCGGTCCACCGGCGCCGAGTTGGGGCTCTGATCGAGCAGGGAGGAACGGAATTGGGCGCGGTCGTCGTGATTGCCCATCGCCCAGATCACCTGCGCGCCCATTGCCTCGGCCGCCGGTTCCACAATTGCACGCAGCTTGACGTAAGCCTCGGGCTCGCCCTTGTCCGCAAGATCTCCGGTAAATACCACCGCCTCGGGCCGGACACCGGAGGCCCGAACCTCCGCGAAGACCTGACGCAGCCGGGCCTCGCTGTCCACGGCCCCATACAGCCGGCCCGGACCACCCACCAGATGGGTGTCGCTCAGATGAAGTATGAAATGACTCGGCCTGGAATGCTCGGCCTGGATGAGTTCCATCACTACCTTTGTTGGTCGGGTGGAGGATGTTCCCCCAGCTTCCCTCTCACTTAACATCCAACCAGACCCAAGCCAACTTTGGGGAAACTGCGGGAAGCGTGTCATGAACATCACAGTTTCGCATTCCGGGCCGGTAAGCCAATCATGACGTTGGTGTCAGAATTTGCTTGGGCATACACCGCGGCCAGCACAGCTGGTGTAAATGGACGACCCGGGGCACTGGCTCCCTGTTTTCCGAGTGATCTGGTTCTGTGCACCTCAGGCCCCGATACGTAAATTTGAGGCTACACCAGGCGAGGTGATCTGGATCACCCACAGTTAGACTGTGCGGACCGATGCCTCCCGGTGGACCCTAGCCTGTCGCCTCGTGACGCAGGCACAGAAGTGCACTTCAACGGGTTCCGTCTGAGCATTTGGAGGAAACGTGGACAACGCCGATCCTGGGCAGGCCGAGAATGCCGGCCTTAGTAAGGGGCTTAAAAGCCGACACATGAACCTGATCGCCATAGGGGGGGTCATTGGCGCCGGCCTGTTCGTCGGCAGTGGCGTCGTGATCAGCAACACCGGTCCGGCAGCAATCATCTCCTTCTCCATCGCTGGCCTCATCACCCTGCTCCTGATGCGGATGCTCGCCGAAATGGCCGTAGCCCGCCCCGTCGTTGGGTCCTTCTACGTCTATGCGCGGCAGGCGCTGGGCCAGCGGGCCGGCTTTACCACCGGCTGGATGTACTGGTATTTCTTCGTCATCGTAGTGGCCGTCGAGGCTATTGCGGGCGGGCGGATCATCCAGCTGTGGTTCCCGATGATCCCGCTGTGGATACTCAGCCTGGGCCTGATGCTGCTGCTGAGCGCAACTAACATGATTTCGGCCCGCTCTTTCGGGGAGTTCGAGTACTGGTTCTCCGGCATCAAGGTCGTCGCCATCATTGCGTTCCTGGCTCTCGGCGTGCTGTGGATCACCGGACTGTGGCCCCATTCCACTCCGGGACTAGCCAACCTTATCGACCACGGCGGGTTCACTCCGCTGGGCTGGGGGGCGGTCCTGGCCGCCGTGGTCCCCTGCGTGGCTTTCTATACCGGTGCGGAAATCATCACCATTGCCGCCGCGGAATCGGAAGATCCGCAACTGGCTGTCAAAAAGGCCATGCGCTCGATCGTCGTCCGCGTCGTGACGTTCTATGTTGGGTCAATCTTCGTGGTCGTGACCATCCAGACCTGGGACGCGAAGAGCGTTGGTGTCAGCCCATACGCGGCGGTGCTGGATGTGATGGGTATTCCGGCCGTAGCCACCATCATGAACTTCATCGTTCTGACAGCTGTCCTCTCGTGCCTGAATTCCGCGCTGTACACCACCTCACGCATGCTCTTCGCCCTCACCCGCAACGGGGATGCGCCTAAATTCTTCACCAAGCTGTCCAAGGGCGGCGTTCCCCGCCGGGCCATCCTGCTGGGCACCACCGTCGGGTATATCTCCGTGGTGTGCGTGTACATGTGGGGCGACGTGGTGTTCAGCTTCCTGGTGAACTCGTACGGCGCGGTCGCACTCTTCGTCTACCTGGTGATCGCCGTTTCACAGGTGGTCCTGCGCAAGAGACTTGACCGCGAAGACCCCGCGGCGCTGAAACTGAAGATGTGGCTGTTTCCCGGGCTCAGCTACGCGACAATCGCGCTCATGCTGGCGGTGATCGTGGCCATGGCCATTCTTCCCAGCACCCAGACCCAGTTCCTGATGAGCGGCGTCACGCTGATTGTGATCCTGCTCGGCTATGAGCTCCGGAAACGGTTCGGAAGGCGGCCGGAGTCCGACGACGGCGCCGCGGCGCCGCGGAAGGCCACTGACTCGGCGGTTGCCGCGCCTGTCAACGGCGCCGGGCCCGTGGCGGTGTCCTTGTCAGAGGCGTCCGCCTTGGGCCAGGACGCGCACGGCTTCCAGGCCAGCGAGTCCGTGAAAATCCCCAACTGAGCTGTCGTCCGGAGCAGGCTCCGGCCCAAGAGCCTGCTCCGGGAACTATGTCACTGAAGACATATCTCCCGGAGCGGGCTCTGTTGCGGTTGGGGGTCAGCTGCCACGGTTTAACTTGGGACTTATTGGGGGTAACGGGGCGAAGGCTTCAGCGCCGCGCCGCCAGCAGGGCAAGGACGTGGCCGACGACGGCGCTGGTCGTACCGCTCGATGCGGGCGGGATTTCAGGGCTCTTCGCGGTTCATGGTGAAACCGGGCCCGCTGAGATGAATTCATTCCACCTTCCGGGCGGCACTTCTGAGAGATTGCGCCAATAGGTCATGGCCGGTGTTTGGGCCGGTGTCCTGGCGGTGGGTGGTCAAACCCTCGCGGATGGGCCTGCGGACTATGATCGCGTTGGCCAGGGCGATAAACGCCTCGATCATGGGAACGCGTTTTTCGGTGAGCTCTGGACAGCATCGAGAACGCAGTCCAGCCACTCGGCCGGGACCCACTTCCCACGCGTTATTGCGAGTTTCACGTCCTTATCTCCGCGCCGCCAATAGGGCAAGGACCTGGCCGACGACGGCGCTGGTCGTTCCGCTCGAAAGGTCCAGCGAGGTGGACCGCCGGTAGTACGGACCCAGATCCAGTCCGACGCCCAACCCGAAGATCTCGGCGCTGCCGGCCGCCTCGTGGCCGGCCACAACTTCGCGCAGGTGATGTTCCAGATACTGGTGATCGTTGGCCAGCGCCGTGGCACCATCCATGGGACTGCCGTCGGACAGCACCAGGAGTAGCCGCCTTTGCGCTCCGCTGTCCTGCCCGCCCCCGTTCAGTCGGCCGCAGGCCCAGTCCACTGCCTCCCCATCGATACCCTCGCGGAACAGATCCCGCTTCAGCAGCCCGGCAATTTCCGGCCGGGCCCGCCGCCATGACGTGTCGGCGTCTTTGAACACCAAATGCCGCACCTCATTGAGCCGACCCGGTTGCTCCGGCCGGCCGGCGCGGAGCCATTCCTTCCGGACCCGACCGCCGTTCCAAGCACCAGTGGTGAAACCCAGAATCTCACAGCGGGCACCGGCCAGTTCCAGCGCGCGGGCAAAGACGTCCACCAGAACGGACAGCGCCAGGCTGTGTTCCTTCATGGAGCCGGAGCAGTCGACCAGGAATGTCACCGTGGCATCCGTCCGCGCCGCGGTCCTTTCGCTCCGGAACACTCTGCGCTCCGCGGGGGAGGTGACCAGTAGAGCCAGTCTGCTCCCGTCGATCCGCCCCTCCTCCGCACCGCTGTCCGAGCCGTCCAGGACCTGGGTCGACAGCAGTGTTCCCAGCGCCCGCCCCAGCCGGGGGACGTTGATCCGCTGCCGGGCGATGTCCTCATCAAGGCGCTGCCGGTATTCGCGCAGCAACCCGGGGCGGACCAGATCGGCAGCATGGCGCTGCTGGTCATGGGCCTTCGTAAACACGCGGTAACCGCCCTCCGCTGCCTCAAGGGCGCTGCTGCGCCCGTACGCCGCGGTGGGCACGCCGTCGTCGTCGTGCTCGTGCTCGAAGAGCAGCGCGAAGGCCGGCCGCCGTGAACCGGCGCGGGAGGACCGGGTCTCCTGGGTTTCCAGCTCGTCGCAGCGGGCCGCGATCTCCTCGGCAATGGCGCGGGCGGGGCCGGCAAAGCCGGACTGCGAAAAGCGCTGCCGGCGCAGAGCTGCCAAGGGGGCGCCGATGCGCGGCGCCAGCTCAAAGCGGGTCGATTCAATCAGGTCTTCGACGGCGGCGGCCATGGGTTCGGCAGTGATCCGTGCCCGGCCCATCTGGGCAATGGTAAAGAGGAGGATCCCTTGCGACGTGCCGGTCAGTGTGGAGGCCTCAAACTCCCGCGACCAGTGCAGAAAGCGGCGGCTCAGGTTCGCCCGGACGCCCCGCATGGCATCATCCACGTGGGATTCCACCCGGAACTGTTCCAGCATCTCAAAGACCAGTCTGGCGGCGGTCGGCTGTGGGCAAAGCTCCTGATGCAGGGCCCGGTCGCTGTGCTGCAGACGCAGGGCCATGCCGTCGGCCGCACCGCGCAAAGCAGCCAAACCGCCTTCGCCGTCCGGGTGCAGGTGGGGCGCGGGCGTGGGCTCCCGGAGGTCCCCACGGTAGAGGAGTCCACCACGGAAGTGCACTCCGGGTTGCCCGCCAGTGCCCGGATGGCCGCGGAGCACAGCTCGCCGGTCAGCTGCTGGCGCTGCAGCGACGCTGCTGCCTTTGTCCTCGCGGTCTGCTCCACCGCACCGGCCGGGGTGATCTCCTCTGCGCATGTCCTCGCGGTCTGCTCCGCCGCACCGGCCGGGGTGGCCATGGGAGCGCTACGCGACGTGCGCCGCGGGCAACCACGGCCTCGATGGCGAGTCTGACGGATCCTGCTTGTCCAGTTCCCGGTCCTTGTCCAACTCCCTGACCTTGTCCCGCTCCGTGTCCTTGTCTAACTCCCTATCGAAACAGCGCTGGAAGTATTCGGCCACGACCGGCTGCTCAGCTTCGTCGCATTTATTGACGAAGGAAAGCCGGAACGCCCGCCCGGGGTCGCCGAAGATCTCGATATTCTCGGCCCAGGTGATGACTGTGCGCGGGGACATCAGCGTGGACAGATCCCCCACACGGAAGCCGTTCCTGGTCAGCTTGGCCACGGCGACCATGGACGCAACCAAAGTGCGCCCGGCTGGATGGTCCAGTTCCGGTACCCTTGCCACCACGATCTCGATCTCGTCCTGCTCGGGCGGATGGTTCAGCGCCGCCACGATGTTCCAGCGGTCAATCTGGGCGTGGTTGAGCCGCTGCACGCCGTGGTACATCCCGTTCAAGTTCCCCAGGCCCACGGTGTTGGCCGTCGCGAACAGGCGGAATCCCGGGTGCACGTCGAGGACCCTGTTCTGGTCGAGCAGAGTCAATTTCCCGTCCCGTTCGAGGATCCGCTGGATCACGAACATCACGTCCGGCCGGCCGGCGTCGTACTCGTCCAGGATCAGCGCAACAGGGCGCTGAATGGCCCAGGGAAGAATCCCCTCCTGGAACGCGGTGACCTGCTTGCCGTCCTTAAGCACCACCGTGTCCCGGCCCACCAGATCCAGCCTGCTTATGTGGCCGTCCAGATTGACCCGCACGCACGGCCAGTTCAGCCGCGCCGCCACCTGCTCAATGTGCGTGGATTTACCCGTCCCATGCAGCCCTTGGAGGAGCATCCGCCGGTTCCTCGTAAAGGCCGCCAGGATCGCCAGCGTCACGTCATGGTTGAACCTGTAGGCTGGGTCTACTTGGGGGACATGCTCATCCGCTTCGCTGAATGCGCCCACCATCAGGTCCGAGTCGAGATGGAACAGTTCGCGTACGGAGACGATGCGGTCCGGCGTCGCCGCTTTCAGCTGGTCCACTGCTTGTCCTTGCCAGCGGACCGGATTCCGGCCGTCCGGTGTTCGACGGACTGGATTCCGGCCCTCCGGTCTTCGACGGACTGGGCTTCAATCAGGCCGATCGCATCCGCCGCGCGTTGCAGTGCCGGAAGAAGTTTCAGCCCTTTCTCTGGAGTGAGCCGCATGACGGGCGCCTGCACGGCAACGCAGAGATTGGAGGCGGCGTTGGTCGTGGGAACCAATACGGCGACACAAACCAACCCGGGCAAGAACTCTTCATCGTCGATCGCGTACCCGTCGCGGCGGACACGCTGAAGTTCGCCCTCAATCAGGTCCAGATCAGTCACTGTCTTGTTCGTGTAGCGTTCCAGCGGAGCCGCCCCAAGGAGGCGCCGACGCTGTACTGGACTGAATTGGGAGAGGATCATTTTTCCGCTGGCCGAGCAGTGGACCGGGACCCGGGATCCCGGCTGCAGCGTAATCCGCAGCGGTTCCGGCGTTTCGACGCGGTCCAGGTAGACCACCTCGCTGCCGGAGACCGCTGTGATGTTGCAGCTTTCACCCAGCTCCCCCACCAGGTTCCGCAGCACCGCGTGCCGTGCCCCGTGGTGGATGTCATTGAGCAGCAGGTCTTCAGCCATCCGGCGCAGCCGCACCCCGGCACTGTAATGCCTGCCGTTGTCCTGGCGGATCAACAGGCCTGCTCCTTCCAGCTGCTGCAGCATGCGGTGCAGCGTGGGCTTGGGCGTTCCGGTCTCCTCCACCAGCCCCTGCAGAGTGAAAAGCTGGTCCTTTGTGGCAATCAGTTCCAGCAGCGAGAACAGCCGCATCGTCGGTGTATCCCCGGCCAACTCCACTGCCGTCTGACCATCCGGGCCACTGAGCCTGTGAATCTCAGCCATCTGTTCTCCTCCATCTCGTGAATCCGTCACCTTAGGCCTTCATTCAAATATATCGTACGTGACGTTCCGGATATTGAAAATAACCCTTGACGGTCCTTAATTTTTGTCATAATCTCGCTGTGAACCACAAAACAGGAACACTTCGTTCCACTTTCTAAGCATCTCTACCTATTTTGGGCGTTACCCCGGAGAAGGAGCAGTCACCATGAGCCAAGAAACTCTCACCATTTCAGGCACTGCCGACGATGACGCGGCGGAAGCATCCACGGTAAACAAAACACCCGCAAGTGCGGCCCCCACCAAGGCCGCGCCGGCCAAGGCCCCCCGATCCGCAGTCAAGGGCGTACAGAAGATGACGCCCTCGGAGGCCTTCGTGGAGACACTGGTGGCCAATGACGTCACCGACATGTTCGGCATTATGGGCTCGGCGTTCATGGACGCGATGGACATCTTCGCCCCGGCCGGCATTCGCCTGGTTCCGGTGGTGCACGAGCAGGGTGCCGCCCACATGGCGGACGGCTATGCCCGCGCCAGCGGCCGCCACGGCGTCGTTATCGGCCAGAATGGGCCAGGCATCAGCAACTGCGTCACCGGCATCGCCGCTGCCTTCTGGGCCCACAGCCCCGTGGTTATCGTCACGCCGGAAGCCGGCACCAACGGCATCGGGCTCGGCGGCTTCCAGGAAGCCAAGCAGCTGCCCATGTTCCAGGAATTCACAAAATACCAAGGCCACGTGACGCACCCGGCCCGGATGGCAGAATACACCGCACGCTGCTTCGACCGCGCAATGTCCGAAAACGGACCCACCCAGCTCAACATCCCCCGTGACTACTTCTACGGGGAAATCACCGCAGAGATCCCAGAGCCGCGCCGCGTGGACCCCGGTGCCGGCGGCACCAAGAGCCTGGACGAGGCCGCTGAACTGCTGGCCACCGCCAAATTCCCGGTGATCGTCTCGGGCGGCGGGGTGGTCATGGCCGACGGCGTCGAGGAATGCAAGGCGCTTGCCGAGCGTCTGGGTGCCCCGGTCGTCAACAGTTACCAGCACAACGACTCCTTCCCGGCCAGCCACCCGCTCTGGGCCGGCCCGCTTGGCTACCAGGGATCCAAGGCCGGCATGAAGCTCATTTCCCAGGCCGACGTCGTTATTGCCCTGGGAACCCGACTGGGCCCCTTCGGCACACTGCCGCAGTACGGTGCGGCCTACTGGCCCACCGCAGCCAAGATCATCCAAATCGATGCCGACCACACCATGCTCGGCCTGGTCAAAAAGATCAGCGTCGGCATCTGCGGCGATGCCAAGGCCGTAGCCATCGAACTGACCAAGCGGCTGGCGGATAAGACCCTCGCCTGCGACGCCACCAAGACGGAGCGCGCCGCCCTGATCAAGGCCGAAAAGGACAGCTGGGAGCAGGAGCTGACGGCCTGGACTCATGAGAAGGATGAGTACAGCCTGGACATGATCGAGGAGCAGAAGAACGAAGAGGGCAACTGGCTGCACCCGCGCGAGGTGCTGCGCGAGCTGGAAAAGGCGATGCCCGAAAATGTCATGATTTCCACCGACATCGGCAACATCAACTCCGTGGCCCACAGCTACCTGCGCTTTGAAAAGCCGCGCAGCTTCTTCGCCCCGATGAGCTTCGGCAACTGCGGCTACGCGCTGCCGACCATCATCGGCGCCAAGGCCGCCGCCATGGACCGCCCGGCGGTTGCCTATGCCGGCGACGGCGCCTGGGCCATGAGCATGGGCGAGGTCCTCACCTCGGTGCGGCACGACATTCCGGTCACGGCCATTGTCTTCCGCAACCGGCAGTGGGGTGCGGAGAAGAAGAACCAGGTGGAGTTCTACAACCGCCGCTTCGTGGCCGGAGAGCTCGACAATGAAAACGAGAGCTTTGCCGCCATGGCGCAGACCATGGGCGCAGAGGGCATCGTCGTCGACAAGCTGGAAGACGTCGGCCCAGCTCTTGAGCGCGCCTTCGCCGCCCAGATGAACGAGGGCAAGACCACCGTCATCGAGATCATGTGCACCCGCGAGCTGGGAGATCCCTTCCGCCGTGACGCACTCTCCAAGCCGGTCCGTCTGCTGGAGAAGTACAAGGACTACGTCTAAACCTGACTTAGGATCGGCGATCAACCGAGCGGTTGGCAAGTGAAACGCCCCAACTACGGCGGGGGGCGCAAGCCGCCAAGCCACCGGAGATGGCCATCTTCCGGGCTTAACTGACGGAAATAAAACCCAGCTCGCATAACCACCTGACCCATCGAGCCGAATGTGGTTGAGTTGGGGGCATGGCATCACGCATCGAGGACTACGCGCTTTTATCCGACATGCACACCGGTCCGCTTCTCTCGCGCACCGGCAGCCTGGACTGGCTCTGTTTCCCCCGCTTCGACTCTCCCTCAGTCTTCGGCGCGCTGCTGGGCACCGAAGATAACGGCCGCTGGCTTTTGGCGCCCGCAGCGGCTGATGCCGTCGTTGTTAAGCGGGAGTACCTGGACGGCACCTTTGTACTCCGCACCGATTGGGCGGCCGACGGCGGCAGCGTGCGGATGACCGAGTTCATGCCGGTGGGGGACAGACGTGCCTCGGTGGTGCGGCGGGTCGAGGGTCTGAGCGGCAGTGTGCGGATATGCCAGGAGCTGAAGATCCGGTTCGGCTACGGTACCGTCGTACCGTGGGTCGGCCGGATGATGGACGCCGAGGGCATCGAGGTGCTGGTGGCGGTTGCCGGACAGAATGCGCTCATGCTGCGTGGGGATGTGCTGCCTACTGCCACTGGCGATAAGCTTGCCGGCGACTTTACCATCGCTTCCGGGGAAAGGGTGGATCTGGAACTTGTCTGGTACCCCTCGTACCGACCCGGGCCGCCCCGGATCGACATTGACGCCGCTCTGGCCCAAAGCGTGCATTACTGGTCCGACTGGGCCTCCAGATACAGCCAGGATGGCGAATATGCGGCCGCCGTCCAGCGCTCGCTGCTGGTGCTGCGCGCGCTCACCCACGAAGACACCGGGGGCATCGTGGCCGCCCCCACCACCTCCCTGCCGGAGGACTTCGGGGGCGCTCGCAACTGGGACTACCGATACTGCTGGCTGCGCGATGCTGCCCTGACGCTGGAGTCGATGCTGGCCCACGGTCACGCTCAGGGCGCCCTGCACTGGCGCAACTGGCTGTTGCGCGCTGTCGCCGGGGATCCGGAGGACCTGCAGATCATGTATGGCGTGGCCGGGGAGCGCGAACTCGAGGAGCGGCAGCTGGCGCATCTGCCCGGATATGAGAATTCAGCTCCGGTGCGCATCGGCAACGGTGCCGTCGGGCAGTTCCAGGCGGACGTCGTCGGCGAAGTGATGGTGGCGCTGGAGAAGTTGCGGCGGGCCGGCGGCATGGAGGACCTTTTCTCCTGGCCGCTGCAGCGTGCCCTGCTGGGATTCGAGGAAAAGCACTTCGACCGGAAGGACTATGGCATCTGGGAAATGCGCGGCGAACCGCGGCATTTCACGCATTCCCGGGTGATGATGTGGGCGGCATTTGACTGCGGAGTCCGCGCCGTGCGCGAGCACGGGTTGGACGGACCGGTGGAACGCTGGACGGAACTGCGTGAGCGACTCCGCCGGGAAATCCTGAGGTATGGTTTCAGCACCGAACTCAATTCATTCACTCAGGCCTATGACGGCTCGCAGGCGGACGCCTCGCTGCTGGTAATTCCGCAGGTGGGCTTCCTAGCGTACGACGATGCGAAAATGCTAGGTACCGTGGCGCAGCTTGAGCGTGAGCTTATCGACGACGGCCTGCTGCTGCGCTACCGCACAGAAACCGGGGTGGACGGCCTGGAACCCGGCGAACACCCGTTCTTGGCCTGCTCCTTCTGGCTGGTGGAGCAGTACGCGCACAGCGGCCGAAAGGGGGAGGCCAGGGCGCTGATGGACCGCCTGGTGAAGCTGTGCAATGAGCTGGGCCTGCTCGGCGAGGAATACGCGATGAAAGCCGACCGGATGGCCGGGAACTTCCCGCAGGCGTTCTCTCACCTGGCTCTGATCCGGGCCGCGGATGCCCTCCGCGGCCCGGAACGGGTCAGCCTGGCCCCTGCTGGTCCCGCGGTCCCAGGGGGACAGCTGTGAAATCAGTTACGCGCCTTGGCCTGGCTTGGACGCGCTGCTGTGCGCCGCGCCGTCAAGCACCTGCGTAACCCGAGATTCTTTTAGCAGCTGATCCCGCGCAGCAGCCACGGCTACGGCACGCATCCCGCATTCTCACCACATCCGCCGTACGGGCTGCCAAGTACAAACGAATTCTGCACCCGGGCGGATGGGTCCAAAAGATCCAGAAAGGACACGATCAATGGGACCAAACTGGACCTATGATCCTGCGCACATGTGGCGCTGACGTCCGGCGACAACCCGGCCTAGGCTTCGATTATTGCTATCACAACGAACAAGGAGATGGTCATGGCCATGGAAAGCATTCTCCACTCCCGCCGGATCGTCGGCCGCACCTGGACACCGGAGGAGCTGCACGCCTTAGCTGTAACGGACAGGGAAGCCCAGCGCCATGTCGCACACATGAGCGCCCGCATCGCGCTGGTTGACCGTGCCCATCTGGTTGACGCCGACCGTATCCGGTCGATCGTCGTGGAGAGCATGGGAGGCATCGCCGGCACGTACTACATGGTGGCCGCCCTGCAGTTGGCCGAGTTGGCCATCACCTACCCGCAGCTACTGACGGATATCCAGTACAACGTGCTGCTCGCACCTCTGGAGGCCGCCGAACAGATAGCTGCTTCAACGAGCACGTACGTCCCGGTAGCCGCCTGAGGACACCTGCCGGGAGTCCGCATCGGATCCACACGGGCCGGAGGACGCGACCGGACACGGTCCAATCGAGGGTCAAGGGCGTCGGCCCCCAACGCCCACTCCACGGCGTCCGTCGACCATGCCAGACAGCAGGTTCCGCTGCTCTCCTTCACGACTGATCCGACCGGGACCACGGCGCAGGCCCTGGCCCTACGTCCAGCTCCCTTGGCGTTTATGGCATTCACGGTCACCGTGAGACCCAGGAAAGGCTGAGCCGGATGTCACCTGTGGGCTGCGGTCACCGCCACCACGACGGCGATGACGTCTTGTTAGCGCGGCGGGACAGGTCGAGCGCGGGGAGACCCAGCCAGAGCCCCCTAGATCTCCACGCGACCGCAAGCGGCCTTGGTCGATCACCGGTCCCATTTGATTCGGAGAGCGCTTGGCTATCCCTCAGCGAGCGTCCTCGGCGAGCAACGTGCGCGCCACCTCGCCGAGCACCGCCATTCCCTCGGCAATGGCGCGGGTCGGGATGGCACCATAGCCGATCCGGAAGTTGTTCCGCGGCGGATCCGGCTGCATATAGTAGATGTCGCCCCGTTCGATGAGTACACCACGTTCCTCCGCCCTGCTGACCAGAACGCGGCAGTCGAGCTGGTCCGGGCCAGTCATCCACAGACTCACTCCTCCGGGCGGATACGCGTTTTGCTGCCATGGAAGACAGCGCACGGAGAGCTCGCTGAGCATTTTCCACTTGCTCTTCATCTTGCTGCGGTGCTGACGCAGGGCACGGTGGTAGTCGCCGCTGTCGATCATCAGGGCCAGTGCGCGCTGCATGTGGCCCGGTGGGTGGCGCACCTGATACCGCCGCACCCTCCTCAGCTCCCGGATCAGTTCCTCGGGTCCCACCAGGAAACCCAGCCGCAGGCCCGGCGAAAGGAACTTGGAGAACGTCCCCAGATACAGCACGTCGCCGGTGGAATCGAGGGCCTTCAGCGCAGGGCTGGGGCTGCCTTCATAACGGAACTCGCTGTCGTAGTCATCCTCGATGACGACCGTGCCGGAGGCCGCGGCGAGCCTGAGCAGACGACGACGGCGCTCCATGCTGAGCGTGACGTTGGTGGGATGGTGGTGGCTGGGTGTGACGTAGACGAGCGCGGTGCCGCTCAGCGTGTCCGGGAGACGGAGACCGTCCTGATCCACGTCGATGCCGTATACCTGTGCACCTGTGCGCATGAAAATGTGCCGCGCGTCGAGATAGCCCGGGTTCTCGATGCCAACGCGCTGATGAGGACCGAGAAGGGTTCTGCCCAGCAGGTCCAGCCCCTGCTGGGAGCCAATGGTGATCAGGATTTCTTGCGGCTTGGCCTCGATTCCCCGTGCCGGAACTATCTGACGCCTGATCATCTCGATCAGCATCGGATCGTCGGCTCCCACGCTGTCCTGAAGGCTGGCATAGGTATGGGGCTGATAGAGCGCATCCCGCAGGCTCCGCACCCATGCTGTGGCGGGAAAACTGCTGACGTCTATCTGTCCGGCCACAAAAGGATATGGATAGCGGTGCCAGTCCGCGGTCTTCTCCACGTCCATGACGCCCTCATCGGGGTAGCGCCGCATCCTGGAAGACCAGTCAATCATCGGTCCGGACGCCTGCACATCGGCCTCGGCCGCGGCGAGCATTTCCGGATTCACATAGATCCCCCGGCGTTCATGGCTGAGCACCAGGCCCTCGGTCAGCAACTCCTGATAGGCCAGATTGATGGTGTTGCGGGAGACTGAGAGTTCGCCCGCCAGCTCCCGTGAGCTGGGAAGCCGGCGGCGGGCATCGAAGATGCCCACGGCAATACCGTGCTCCACGACGCGCCGGACCTGCCGGTACAGCGGTTCGCTGGAACTGCGGTCAATCTCTATCATGGTCCGTGGCACGCTTTGTCTCCTTGATGGCCCAGTTGACTGTCGGAGCCCAAAAAGGCGGGGGAGTTCATGCATGGACCCCCCCGCCTGGAACTTTGCCTTACTCTAATGATGCGCGGCCACTTCCAGTGAATCAATGACCTCGATCCCGTGGGCTGCGCCCACGGCGGCATTGGTCAGGCGCCCACCGGTGGTGCTCAGGCCCGCTCGCAGAGCCGCATTCTCCGCCACCGCCCGGTGTACACCCTTCGCTGCTATCTGCACCACGTAAGGCAGCGTCACGTTGGTAAGCGCATACGTCGAGGTGTTGGGAACCGCCCCCGGCATGTTCGCCACGCAGTAGAAGACCGACTCGTGGACGCGGAACGTAGGTTCCTGGTGCGTGGTCGGGTGGGAATCTTCAAAGCAACCGCCCTGGTCCACAGCGATGTCAACCAGCACCGAGCCGGGCTTCATCTTCGCGACCAGGCCGTTCGTGACAAGTTTCGGGGCCTTCGCACCGGGAACCAGGACCGAACCGATCACCAGGTCAGCATCGACGAGGGACCGTTCGATTTCCAGGGCATTGGAGGCCACGGTCTTCAACCGGCCCTGGTAGATCGCATCGAGCTCACGCAGGCGGTTGATGTTGATATCCAAAATCGTGACCTCGGCCCCGGTGCCCAGCGCCATGGCGGCGGCGTTGGTGCCCGCGACACCGGCGCCAAGGACTACGACCTTGGCCGGGCGGACCCCTGGGACCCCACCGAGCAGGATGCCCTTGCCACCGGCCGGGGCGGTCAGGCACTGGGCCCCGACCTGGACAGAGAGCCGGCCGGCGACCTCGGACATCGGCGCCAGCAACGGCAGGGTTCGGCCGTCCTGGACGGTCTCATAGGCGATGGCCGTAACTCCGGCGTCGATCAGTGCTTTGGTCAGTTCGGGTTCGGCGGCCAGATGCAGGTACGTGAACAACACCAGATCCTTGCGGAAGTACTGGTATTCGGAGGCAATGGGTTCCTTGACCTTGACCACCATGTCCGCATCCTGCCAGGCCTGCGCGGCGGTATCGACCATGTGCGCACCGGCCAGTGCATATTCGTCATCGGCGATGCTCGAGCCGATGCCCGCGCCGCGTTCGACCAGCACCGTGTGAGCGTTGCCCACCAATTCATGAACACCCGAAGCGGACATCGCAACACGGAATTCGTTGTTCTTAATTTCCTTGGGAACACCGATGATCATTTGGTACCTCCTGATGGTTAATGCGTGTTCTCAACACGTCGGCCGAGCGGGCTGCGCAGCATAAACGAAGTCTGACCGCCCACCCCAGGGGTCCAGAAGATCCAGAAAGGACGTGATCGACAGATCCAAACTGGACCTGTGAGCCCGCTCTCATTTGGCACTGACGTCCGCCGGCATGCCCGGCTTAGGCTTCGATCATTGCTATTTACAACGAATAAGGAGCATGGACGTGGACGCCACCAAACTGCGGGCTCAGGCCCGCCGACACCTCGGACCCCACTTCACCCGCAAAGACACCTGGGACAGCGAATTCCCCATCTTTGTCCGCGGCGAAGGAAGCTACCTGATCGATACCGAGGGGGACCGGTATCTCGACGGACTCGCCGGGCTCTTCTGCGTCAACATGGGCCACGGCCGGGCCGACATCGCCAAGGCCGCCAGTGACCAGATCAGCACCCTTGCCTATGCCTCCAACTGGGGATCGGCGCATCCGCCGGCCATCGAGGCCGCCACGCTGATCGCTGAGCTGGCCCCCGGCGACCTTGGCACCACCTTCTTCGTCAATTCCGGCTCCGAAGCGGTGGAGACCGCACTGAAATTCGCCCGCCAGTACCACCGCAGCCAGGGCCAGCCCCAGCGCACCAAGGTCATCAGCCGCGACATGTCCTATCACGGCACCACCATGGGCGCCCTCTCCATCACCCAGCTGCCCAAGATCAAAGAACCGTTCGGCGAGCTGCTGCCGGGAATCCGCAGCGTTCCCAATACGCTCGGCTTCACCGGGGACTGCGGGCCCGTCACCGAACTGGACTGCTTCCGGGCCATTGAGCAAGTGGTCCTCGAGGAAGGTCCCGAAACCATTGCGGCCATCTTCGCGGAGCCCGTCCAGAACGGCCGCGGTGCCCTAGTGGCGCCTGACGGCTACTGGCCCGCGCTGCGCGCCTTGTGCGATAAGTACGGAATCCTGCTTGTCTCTGACGAGGTCATTTGCTCCTTCGGCCGGCTCGGCCACTTCTTCGGCTACGGGGTGACGGGTGTCGTTCCGGACATGGTCACCTTCGCCAAGGGGTCCACCTCCGGCTACGCACCGCTGGGCGGCCTGATCGTCCGGGAGAAGCTGGTCCAGGAGCTGTACAACTCGTCCAAGGGCGGCGTCTTCACCCACGGCGCCACTTGGGGTGGCCACCCGGTTTCCACCGCCGTCGCCGTCGCGAACATTACCGCCATGCGGGATGAGAACGTGCTGGGCAATGTCCAGGAGCAGGGTCCGAAAATCATGGAAGCCCTCCAGTCCCTGAAGAATGCGCACCGCTGCGTCAAGGCGGTCCGCGGGACCGGCTTCTTCTATGCCATCGAGCTGATGGCGGACAGCTTTAGCGGCCGCGAACTGACAGATGCGGAATCGCTGACGGTGCTGCGGGAGGTTTTACCCGAGTCATTCAAGCGCACCAAGGTGATCCTGCGGGGGGATGACCGCGGCGCCACCATGCTCATGATCTCACCGCCGCTGGTCGCCGACTCTGATGTCCTCGCCGAGCTGCTGCACGGCGTGGACGGCATGCTCAACGACGTCGAGAAAGCCATTCAGCCGTAGGCAGCGAAGTACCTGTCTGCATGTCCTGCGGAGAACCACCTTAGTGGCGGGCTCCGCAGGACCCAATTTGAGAGGTGGGACAATGGGGACCGCGATCGTTGGCACTTCGACGGACCAGCGCGCACCGCGTGCCGGAACAGCCATGTTTGATCGCTGGCGCCAGGAGCTCGCCGGTCGTGGACGGGTCGTCGGGTTCGCCGACGGCGAAGACCAGCGTGCGGTGCGGGCGGCCAGTGCGTTGCTGGCAGAGGGGATCGTCAGGCCCAGGCTGTTCGGCAGGAGCGCCGAGGTACGTCGGGCCGCTGCCGCACTGGGCTGCCTGCTGCCCGCGGACACCATCGTCGATGTCCGCGAGCTGGCCGGGGACAGCAGGATCGGCACGCTGATCGGGCAGGCCTACGCGCGGCATCAGGAGCGATCGGAGCAGGCCAAGTCGGATCCGGTGCACCTCGCCGCAGCCGCGCTGAAGGCCGGCTACGTTGACGCCTGCGTGGCCGGGGCCGGCAGTCCCACGGCAGATGTGCTGCGCGCCGGGCTGCGGGTCATCGGACTCGCCCCGGACTGCACCACCTTGAGCAGCTCCTTCCTGATGTTGCTACCCGACGGAAGAGAGCTGACTTTCAGCGACTGCGCCGTCGTTCCGGATCCGTCCGCCGAGCAGCTCGCGGACATCACTGTTTCGGCCGCCGCCACTCACAATGCCCTGACCCGGCAGATCCCGAGGGTGGCGCTGCTGTCGTTCAGCACCCAGGGCAGCGCGAACCACCCGCATGTTGACAAGGTAAGGACCGCAATGGGCATACTCCGTTCCCGCAACCCTGCGCTACAAGTGGACGGTGAGCTGCAGTTTGACGCAGCGCTGATCCCGGAGATCGGGGCCTTGAAGGCTCCCGGATCGGACGTCGCGGGGCGGGCGAACGTGCTGGTATTTCCCAGTCTTGACGCGGGAAATATCGGTTATAAAATCACCCAGCGCCTGGGCGGCGCCACGGCTTTGGGCCCGGTCCTGCAGGGACTGGCTGCCCCGCTGAATGACCTGTCCCGCGGATGCAGCACGGAGGATATTGTCTCCGTTGGCCTGCTGAGCGCGATGCAGTCGCTTGTTTCGGGGCATGCCCAGGCGGAATCCGCCCTGACCTGCACAGCCTGACCTGCACGGCCTGAGCTGCACGGCCTGAGCTGCACGGCCTGAGCTGCACAACCTGACGGCATCGCAGCCCTCCGCCGGATAACGGCTATCCACCCACCTGCTGCATCGAAAGAAAGGAGATCCGACGCGGACCCCGGGATTTGCCGGGTCCAGCCGGATCGCAGAAGATATGACGCAAGATGTGGTCACCGCGAAAATTCACCAGCCGAGGTCTCCGCTTTCCCGGGGTCTGCGGCACAAAAGGCTGCCCGGGCTCGCAGCCGCGGCGGTCGCCGTCGCCGTGGCCTGGCTGATCCATCTGGCAGTACCGGTGATGCCCTTCCTCACGGTGGCGGTCATTCTGGGAATCCTCTCCGCAAATATTCCGGGGATCAGTTACGCCGTCGAAGGCGTCCTGCGGCCGGGACTTGAATATTCTGGAAAAAAATTCATGCGCCTGGGCGTCGTGCTGCTCGGGCTCAAACTCAGTCTGATCGATGTGGCAGCGCTCGGCTGGGGGACGCTCGGGATTGTGGTCGGCATCGTTCTCCTGACGTTTTTTGGCACCTTGGCCCTAGGCAAGCTCCTCAGGCTTCCGGGCGATCAGCCGATCCTGCTGGCAACGGGCTTCTCCATCTGTGGTGCATCGGCCATCGGTGCCATGAGTGGAGTGACCAAAACAGATCACCGGGACACAGTTGTTCCCATCGCCCTGGTGACGCTGTGCGGAACCCTGGCTATCGGGGTGTTGCCCGCTCTGAAAGGACCCCTGGGCTTGGACGCGATCGCGTTCGGGCACTGGGTCGGAGCAAGCGTCCACGACGTAGGGCAGGTTGTGGCCACGGCACAAACAGCAGGCTCGGCTGCCCTGGCCGGAGCCCTGATCATCAAACTCACCCGCGTGCTCATGCTGGCACCCATTGTTACGGTAACCGCTCTCGTGGAACGGCACCGCCACCACAGGAAAGTGGCAGCCGGCGCAGTCGACCACGCCGAGATCAAGCTTCCCCCGCTGGTTCCGCTCTTCGTGGCCGGATTCATTGCGATGATTGTCCTCCGGACCTTGGGAATTTTGCCGCCTCCCGCCCTTGCCGCGGCCGGCACAGCCCAGGACCTGCTGCTTGCGGCAGCACTCTATGGATTGGGAGCATCGGTCAAAGTACGCTCACTGGTCCAGACCAGCGGCAGGGCCATCATCGCCGCGATGCTTTCCTGGGCCCTGATTGCAGCGCTCGCCTACGTGGGCGTGCACTACATCTGACGTGCCCTTAGGGAAATCAATGGGTAGAATCCGACGGCGGGTACGTCTTCCGCCTACGCCCGGACGTAGCTGAGCGTGGCGAAGCCGCCGGGAACGATCGAGACCCGGCCCGAGTGCTTCGCGCCACTGGACTTCGGGCCGATCACTCAACACCCCCGCCCGCCGCCAAACAGGAGTTCCGCCGTCGTCGTCCTGACGCGCCCTCGGCGTCTGGCAGCGAAAAAGACGCTCATTCCCCGTTATCGCACCGGCGGGCGGTGCGGCAACGGGGAAAGGCCGCCAGGACGGGAACGGGGTTAAGCGGCGTCCAAATACCCGTTCGGGTTCAGCACATACTTCGTGGCAGCGCCCGCATCAAACTCCGCGTAACCGCGCGGTGCGTCGTCAAGGCCGATCGCCTTGGCGTTGACGTTGTTGGCAATGTGCACCTTGTCATGCAGGATCGCCATCATCAGCCCACGGTTGTATTTCATCACCGGACACTGGCCGGTCACGAAGGAGAGCGACTTCGCCCAGCCGGTGCCCAGGCTCAAGGAAAGGGAGCCCTTCTGCGCTGCCTTGTCCGCCGCGCCCGGATCTCCGGTGACGTACAGCCCGGGAATGCCCATCGCGCCGCCCGCCGTCGTGATCTCCATCAGCGAATTCAACACCGTAGCCGGCGCCTCCTGGCCGTCCTTACCATGCCCCTTGGCCTCGAATCCGACCGCGTCGACGCCGCAGTCCACCTCCGGCACGCCCAGGATCTGCTCGATCTGGTCCTTCGGATCCCCCTTGGTCAGATCGATGGTTTCGCAACCGAAGCTGCGCGCCTGCGTGAGCCGGTCCTCATTCATATCACCGACAATGACGGCGGCGGCTCCCAACAGCAGAGCGCTGGTGGCCGCGGCCAGACCCACCGGTCCGGCACCGGCAATGTAGACGGTCGAGCCCGCCCCCACGCCAGCCGACACTGCCCCGTGGTAGCCGGTGGGGAAGATGTCCGAGAGCATGGTCAGATCCATGATTTTCTCCAGGGCCTGATCCCGGTCCGGGAACTTCAGCAGGTTCCAATCCGCGTACGGAACAAGCACATACTCGGCCTGGCCGCCGATCCAGCCACCCATGTCCACGTAGCCGTAGGCGCCGCCGGGCTGTACCGGGTTGACGTTGAGACAAATGCCGGTTTTGCGTTCCTTACAGTTCCGGCAGCGGCCACAGGAAATATTAAAAGGCACTGAGCAAATATCGCCGACCTTGATGAACTCCACGCCGGGGCCGACCTCCACCACCTCGCCGGTGATTTCATGCCCCAAAATCAGGTTCTTCGGAGCCGTGGTGCGTCCGCGGACCATGTGCTGGTCCGATCCGCAGATATTGGTGGCGACGGTTTTGAGAATGGCGCCGTGCGGCACCTTGCGCCCCACGTTGTCCGGGTGGACGCCCGGCCCGTCTTTCAACTCGAAGGTGGGGTAATCGATGTCGATGACCTCCACCTGTCCGGTCCCCTTGTAGGCAACGGCTCTATTTCCCGACATGGTGTCCCTTCCTAGTGCTGCGGACCCATCCCGTTGGAGGCTCCGCTCCGATTTAAGAAGCACCCGGGGCGTCACGGACGTTGCCTGCGCGGCTGCCTTGCCGCACGGCGTTGGTCAAAGACGGTGGGTGTCAGGCCAGTCTAGGGCGGAAGCAGCCCAAAAGTAAGGGTGCGGAGAAATACTAGTCCGGTACCAGCATGGTTCGCAGATCGAGCCGGTGCAGAACCCGGTCCGCGACCATAGGATCCGCTCCCGCCTCACCGCGCGCTGTCACCATTTCCTGGCGTGCCGCATCCAGGGCCAGCGACTGAACGGTGATGGCCCAGCCGCGGAACTCGGAGCGCTCCTCTTTCATGGCATCTGTAGGAGCCCCTGCCAACTCACTGTGCAGCTGGCGCAGGCGCGCCTTGACCCAGTCAATCCTTTTCTGATCCACCCCGTCGAGGAGGTCGGAAGACTCGACGGCGGCCATGGCGGCTTCCTGGGCGCGGGCGGCCAGCTCCTGCTCCGCCTGCTTCTCCGTCTCCGGCGACTCCTCAATGCCGAGATATTTCATCAGCCACGGCAGGGTCAAACCGGGCAGCACCAGCGTGCTCAGCAGGATGGCCACGGCCAGCAGCACAATCTGGCTGCGCGCCGGGAACGGCGAACCGTCCGGCATCGAGCTGGGCAGCGCCAGGGCCAGGGCCAGGGTGGCCAGCCCGCGCATGCCGCACCAGGTCAGCGCCACCACGTCTTTGCCTTTCGACGGCGGCGGGTCCGCATTCTTGCGCCAGCGCGGCAGTACCATCATGGCCAGCCAGGCCGCCCGGACGGCGAAACAGAGCAGGCAGATCAGCACGGCCGGCCAGAGCAGGGCCATGATGTTCATCGCCTGGCCCTGGACGACCTGCCGCACCTCCAGCCCGACCAGTCCGAAGGCAATGCCGGTTACCAGCAGCTCCACCACGTCCCAGAAGGCGGCGACGGTAACCCGCTCCTCGGCCGCATCCGGGTGGCTGCCTCGCCGGATTTCGAGAGCCGTTATCACCACGGCAACGACCCCAGAGGCATGCACCGAATCTGCCGCGATGTACACCGCGAAAGGCACCACCAGCGTGGCGGCGCTGTGACCCACTGGATTGGTAATGAACTGCGTCAGTTTCTTGGTGATCCAGCCTGCAGCGAACCCCAGCAGGGCCGCACCGGCCGCGCCCAGGAGGAAGGATCCGACGATTCCGGCGCCCACATCCTCGCCCTCAAGTGCCGCGGCAACCGCGGCCTGGAAAATCACGATGGCGGTGGCGTCGTTGAACAAGCCCTCGCTTTGCAGCACGCTCGTCAGCCGGCGTGGCATCCGGACACGCGCCGCCACGGACTGCACCGCCACTGGGTCGGGCGGCGCCACCATGGCGCCGAGGGCTATAGCGGCCGGAATACCGATCCCGGGGATCAGCAGCCAGGCCACCCCGGCCACGGTCGCCGTCGTCACCACCACCAGGGCCACCGCCAGCAGCACGATGCTGCGCCAGCGAATGCGGAACACGGACCAGGAGGTTTTCAGCGCGGCTGCGAAGAGAAGCGGCGGAAGAAAGAGCGGCAGAATCAGCTCCGGATCGATGTGGACCCGTGGAAAGCCGGGGATAAAGGCCGCGCCGGCGGAGAGGATGATCATGAGCACCGGATACGGCAGCCTGATCCGGTCCCCGAGCCCGACCATCAGTACCGTGGCCAGCATCAAACCGACCACCAGCGCCAATATTTCCATCAATGCCACCACCGTTTCAGTTCATCGCAACCCCAAAACAGCGTAGCCTCTCAGCATGGCCGGAACCGCGGACACGGCGGGATATCTTGGCCACCGGCCGGATCGGCATCTTCACCGACGGCAGCCTGCCTCATTGTCCCGCCGGGCTCGTCCCACGCCGGGGCTCAACCCACGTGGACCTCGACCCAAACAGACCGGGGAGCGCCACAATCCCGGCCCGTGCCAGGCAGCGGGACGCCCAAGACGGCGTCCACTACCGCTCTTCCCAGTCGGTCACCATGCCGAACACCTGGTCACGGCGGTGGCGGGATGCGTATATACGGGTAGTTTGGTAGGTGAGCACCAATGAATCGGACACCCAGGAGGATTCCCTAATGGCTACCAAATTTTCTGTCGGCGACCACGTCAGGTGGAACTCGGAGGCCGGCGAGGTTCAGGGCAGGATTGTTAAGGTCCACCGGAAAGACCGCCTATTCAAGGGCCAAACGCGGCACTGCACCCCGGAGGATCCGCAGTACGAGATCAAGAGCGACACCACCGAGCATGTGGCGCTGCATAAGGGGTCAGCGCTGACCAAGATCTGAACCCCAACGGCCCGATGGCGGCCGGTGACGTTGGGCTGACGTCCCCGCGGTTGTCGTGTTGGGCCCCGGCCGCCGTACTGCCTGGGGACGGCGTCGTTAGTAGCCTGCGTGCACATCCACCAGGCCCTGCAATGGCTTTCCTTCGGCCCACCGGCGGACGTTCTCACGAACCCGAGCGCCGATCAGCGGACGGACCATCTCCTCGGTGTCCGCGGTGTGCGGGGTGATGAGCGCCTTCTGTTCCGTCCACAACGGATGTCCATCAGGCAACGGCTCCGGATCCGTCACGTCCAGAGCCGCGCCGGCCAAGGCACCGCCAGCGAGTGCCGCCACCAACGCGTCCGTATCCACGAGTCCTCCACGGGCGATATTGACCAGGATGCTCGTCCGTTTCATCCGATCCAGTTCCCGTGCACCGATCAGCTTCTTCGTCTCGGCCGTCAGCGCAGCAGCCAGCACCACCACGTCTGCCTCCGCCAGTACATCCGCGAGCGAATGTCCGAGCTCTGCATCGGCTTCGGCATCGGCAGCTCCCAGATCCGCGCGCAGAGCCCGCATGGACATCGTCACGTCCGCTCCGGGCACGGCATCGGCACCGCGCCGCAGCACCGTCACATGAGTGTCGAAAGCCTTGAACAGCCGGACGATTTCCTGCCCGATCCCGCCCGCGCCCAGCACCACAACGCGCATTCCGTACAGGGATGTTCCGTGTTCCGCGCCCCATGCGGTTGCCCGGACTCTTTCAGGAAGCCGGCGCAGCAGGGCCAGGGTGAGAGCGAGTGCGTGTTCCGCCACGGGGCGGGCAAACGCACCCTTGGCGCTGGTCCAATGCAGAGCGGGGTGGGCGGCGAGGGCGGGCCCATAGACCTCGACGCCGGCGGAAGGCAGCTGGATCCAGCCTATTCCGGGATGCCGATCAAGTAATTCGGTGAGCTCCGGGGCACCGATCCGACCACTGAGAATTAGACCCGTCGTATCGCCGGACAGAGGGCCGAGCGTACCGCCAGCCGCAGTCACCTCCCGCGCCAGGTTCTCATCCGGTTCGGGAAGAATGGTCAGCCGCGGAGCGGTGTCCGTCGTCGTCGTCGTGCCCGCAGCCGCCGTCATCGTGCCCGCAGCCGTCGTCGTCGTGCTCATCATCTCGTGGCCTTCCCTCTGCCGTTTCCTCTGCCGCGCGTCGGCCCCAACTCCCCACCGTCTGCACGCAGCGCAGCGGAGCGACTGTCGAATTGCAGTGTCGGCCCCGCTCCCACCAGAATACCGTCGCGTGACCAGCTCGCGGCATCGGTGGCGGCGCAGCAGTGCCCGCGCCTTATGAGGCGCTTCGGTGCTCGCGGGCCCGGATCCCAGCACATGACACGCAGAACCTGGCCTCCGGACGGACTTCTAGCCGTTCCGGCGGAATCGGCTTCCCGCAGCGCTCGCAGCTCCCGTAGGTACCGCGCTCCAGCCTCGTCTGTGCTTCCAGCAGCTCCGCCAGCTGCGTTTCAGCATCAGCCAGCAAAGCAACGTCGCGTTCACGTTCCAGCGTGACCGTGGAGCCTTCCGGATCATGCTCGTCGTCCGCAGGTGTATCCCGGTTAGCGAGCGTCACCTCGCGGATCTCATCACCCAGCCGCCCGATCTGCTGACGGGCGTGCGCTACCCGCAATTCCAGTACCCCGCGGATCAGCTCCTCATTCAGCATTCCTTAGAGTACCGCTTTGCCAACCTGCACGTCATGAATTTGCGCCTTCGAATCCTTACGCCTACAGGTCCGCGGGCCCTCGTCCGCGGGCCTTCGTCCGCCGGCATTGGGTGAGCAACCAGTTATTTCCTCCTGAGCCGCAAGGGCGGAATTTTGATATAGCTTCCTTGTGACTACCGCAGTTGCCTCCGCCACCACCACGAACGATGGTGGCTTGATGGCAGCTTTCGAAAAAATCCAGGACCATTCAGAGCGTCGCCCCCGGACGCCAAAACACGTAGCTAGGGCCGGCGAATTTTGGGGGGTGTTAAATGGTTTGAGCCCCGCACGGTGTGCGGGGCTCAAGCCTTTTTGTTTTCTAAATGGTGTCCGGCGGTGTCCTACTCTCCCACACCCTCTCGAGTGCAGTACCATCGGCGCTGTGGGTCTTAGCTTCCGGGTTCGGAATGGGACCGGGCGTTTCCCCCACGCTATGACCGCCGTAACTCTTTGTCCGCACCGGCACCACCGGGTTTTTGGGTGGGTGCTGGGGGAAATTTGTGGGTTACAACTTCACTGTATGTAGTTATTCAACTGTATGTAGTTATTCAACTGTGTGTAGTTATCCATGTGGTGTTGGGCATGGGGTGGTTGAGGGTGCAACCAGGACAACCCGTTCCCCTGTCGTGTGACAGGGGGTGGGGGTTGTTGGTTGGGAACCACATAGTGGACGCAAGCAGCAGATCTTTTTCCCTGACCGTGGTGGTGCAGCGTTTGAAGTCGCTTCACCGGTCAGGGGTGTGGTGTAAGTCATCGGCCTATTAGTACCGGTCAGCTTCACGGGTCTTTAGTCCCCGCTTCCACGTCCGGCCTATCAACCCAGTGGTCTGGCTGGGGGCCTCTCACACACAAAGGTGCATGGAAATCTCATCTCGAAGCGGGCTTCCCGCTTAGATGCTTTCAGCGGTTATCCCATCCGAACGTAGCTAATCAGCGATGCACTTGGCAGTACAACTGACACACCAGAGGTTCGTCCGTCCCGGTCCTCTCGTACTAAGGACAGCCCTTCTCAAATTTCCTGCGCGCGCAGCGGATAGGGACCGAACTGTCTCACGACGTTCTAAACCCAGCTCGCGTACCGCTTTAATGGGCGAACAGCCCAACCCTTGGGACCTACTCCAGCCCCAGGATGCGACGAGCCGACATCGAGGTGCCAAACCATGCCGTCGATATGGACTCTTGGGCAAGATCAGCCTGTTATCCCCGAGGTACCTTTTATCCGTTGAGCGACGGCCATTCCACAATGTGCCGCCGGATCACTAGTCCCGACTTTCGTCCCTGCTCGAGATGTCTCTCTCACAGTCAAGCTCCCTTGTGCACTTACACTCGACACCTGATTGCCAACCAGGCTGAGGGAACCTTTGGGCGCCTCCGTTACTCTTTAGGAGGCAACCGCCCCAGTTAAACTACCCATCAGGCACTGTCCCTGACCCGGATTACGGGCCGAAGTTAGATGTCCAAAGTGACCAGAGTGGTATTTCAACGATGACTCCACCGTAACTGGCGTCACGGCTTCACAGTCTCCCACCTATCCTACACAAGCCACTCCGAACACCAATACCAAACTATAGTAAAGGTCTCGGGGTCTTTCCGTCCTGCTGCGCGTAACGAGCATCTTTACTCGTACTGCAATTTCGCCGAGTTTATGGTTGAGACAGCGGGGAAGTCGTTACTCCATTCGTGCAGGTCGGAACTTACCCGACAAGGAATTTCGCTACCTTAGGATGGTTATAGTTACCACCGCCGTTTACTGGGGCTTAAATTCTCAGCTTCGCCCGCAAGGGCTAACCGGTCCTCTTAACCTTCCAGCACCGGGCAGGAGTCAGTCCGTATACATCGTCTTGCGACTTCGCACGGACCTGTGTTTTTAGTAAACAGTCGCTTCCCCCTGGTCTCTGCGGCCCCGATCCCCTCCGACCAGCACGTGGTCATCAAGGTTGGGGCCCCCCTTCTCCCGAAGTTACGGGGGCATTTTGCCGAGTTCCTTAACCATAATTCTCTCGATCGCCTTAGTATTCTCTACCTGATCACCTGTGTCGGTTTGGGGTACGGGCGGTTAAAACCTCGCGTCGATGCTTTTCTCGGCAGCATAGGATCACCAAATTCCCCCTCACGGGGGTCCCGTCAGATCTCAGACCCGGTATCAAAACCAGGGCCACGGATTTACCTATGACCCGCCCTACATCCTTAGACCGGGACAACCATCGCCCGGCTTGGCTACCTTCCTGCGTCACACCTGTTAATACGCTTACCTCCCGGGATCAGGTCCCGCGGTCCGCAAAAAACCGGACCCGCCACAAGGGCGGACGGTCATGCATCCGGCGGTTAGTATCACCCGATCAGCATTGGCGGTTTTTCACCGGTACGGGAATATCAACCCGTTGTCCATCGACTACGCCTGTCGGCCTCGCCTTAGGTCCCGACTTACCCAGGGCAGATTAGCTTGACCCTGGAACCCTTGATCATCCGGCGGACGGGTTTCTCACCCGTCATTCGCTACTCATGCCTGCATTCTCACTCGTGTAGGCTCCACCACTGGTTTACACCGCGGCTTCACCGCCCACACGACGCTCCCCTACCACTCCGGACGACTGAACCACGAAGGCTTGTCTACTATCCGAAATCCACAACTTCGGCGGTGTACTTGAGCCCCGCTACATTGTCGGCGCGGAATCACTTGACCAGTGAGCTATTACGCACTCTTTTAAGGATGGCTGCTTCTAAGCCAACCTCCTGGTTGTCTTCGCAATCCCACATCCTTTCCCACTTAGCACACGCTTAGGGGCCTTAGTTGGTGGTCTGGGCTGTTTCCCTCTCGACCATGAAGCTTATCCCCCACGGTCTCACTGCTGCGCTCTGACTTACCGGCATTCGGAGTTTGGCTGACGTCAGTAACCTTGTAGGGCCCATTAGCCATCCAGTCGCTCTACCTCCGGCAAGAAACACGCAACGCTGCACCTAAATGCATTTCGGGGAGAACCAGCTATCACGAAGTTTGATTGGCCTTTCACCCCTACCCACAGCTCATCCCCTCCATTTTCAACTGAAGTGGGTTCGGTCCTCCACGACGTCTTACAGTCGCTTCAACCTGGCCATGGGTAGATCACTTCGCTTCGGGTCTAGATCACGCCACTACACTCGCCCTATTCAGACTCGCTTTCGCTACGGCTTCCCCACACGGGTTAACCTCGCGACGTAACACTAACTCGCAGGCTCATTCTTCAAAAGGCACGCCGTCACAAGAATCAGACTCGCTCCGACGGTTTGTAGGCACACGGTTTCAGGTACTGTTTCACTCCCCTCCCGGGGTACTTTTCACCTTTCCCTCACGGTACTTGTCCGCTATCGGTCATTAGGTAGTATTTAGGCTTATCAGGTGGTCCTGACAGATTCGCACGGGATTTCTCGGGCCCCGTACTACTTGGGATACTCTCCAGGCGGTGTCAGAAACATTTCGGTTACGGGGCTCACACCCTCTACGGCCGGCCTTTCAAGACCGTTCACCTATGCCTACACTCTCACCTCCCCAGCCCGGCAGAGCTGGAACGGAAAGTCCCACAACCCCGGCCATGCAACGCCCGCCGGCTATCACACATGACACGGTTTAGCCTGATCCGCGTTCGCTCGCCACTACTGACGGAATCACTGTTGTTTTCTCTTCCTGTGGGTACTGAGATGTTTCACTTCCCCACGTTCCCCCCACACAGCCTATGTGTTCAGCTGCAGGTCACCACGTCACCCCAAAGAGCGCGTGGCGGGGTTTCCCCATTCGGACATCCTCGGATCAGGGTTCGGTTATCAACTCCCCGAGGCTTATCGCAGATTCCTACGTCCTTCTTCGGCTCCTAATGCCAAGGCATTCACCGTGCGCCCTTAAAAACTTGACCACAAAAGATCACAAAACAAAACACATCGAGAGAACCATGAAACCACCACACCACCCCACACCCCGAAAGGCACGAAACGATGCAACAGATCCAGGTTCAAACATTCTCAAAGAAATTGCTTCTTAAGATGCTCGCGTCCACTATGTAGTTCTCAAACAACAACCCCATCACACACCAGCCACCACACCAACGCGCGGAAACCAGCCATGCCCGGGAACACCAGAAACACCAAACCCCCGCAACCCCCTCCACCCACACCAGCAGGCAAAAAAGACCACGGAACCCTGTTGCCTCAGGACCCAACAGTGTGCCAAACGAAACCCACGGAACCACCAACCGCAAAACCATCCTTTCCACACCCGCCGCCACGCCCCCCAAAGGAGAACACAACACACGGGCCGTACTCAAACACCGGCCGGCACCCCACAGGCACCTGTCCTGTCAATATTCCACCCATGAGCACCCACCGCGGAACCTGCGTCCGCGCAACGGGCCTCCTGCAGACCCCCACCACCAACCACCAGGGCCGGGGCAAACGAATCTGAGGCGCTCCTTAGAAAGGAGGTGATCCAGCCGCACCTTCCGGTACGGCTACCTTGTTACGACTTAGTCCCAATCGCCGGTCCCACCTTCGACGGCTCCCCCCCAAAAGGGTTAGGCCACCGGCTTCGGGTGTTACCAACTTTCGTGACTTGACGGGCGGTGTGTACAAGGCCCGGGAACGTATTCACCGCAGCGTTGCTGATCTGCGATTACTAGCGACTCCGACTTCATGGGGTCGAGTTGCAGACCCCAATCCGAACTGAGACCGGCTTTTTGGGATTAGCTCCACCTCACAGTATCGCAACCCTTTGTACCGGCCATTGTAGCATGCGTGAAGCCCAAGACATAAGGGGCATGATGATTTGACGTCGTCCCCACCTTCCTCCGAGTTGACCCCGGCAGTCTCCCATGAGTCCCCGGCATAACCCGCTGGCAACATGGAACGAGGGTTGCGCTCGTTGCGGGACTTAACCCAACATCTCACGACACGAGCTGACGACAACCATGCACCACCTGTAAACCGACCGCAAGCGGGGCGACCATCTCTGGCCGTTTCCGGTTCATGTCAAGCCTTGGTAAGGTTCTTCGCGTTGCATCGAATTAATCCGCATGCTCCGCCGCTTGTGCGGGCCCCCGTCAATTCCTTTGAGTTTTAGCCTTGCGGCCGTACTCCCCAGGCGGGGCACTTAATGCGTTAGCTACGGCGCGGAAAACGTGGAATGTCCCCCACACCTAGTGCCCAACGTTTACGGCATGGACTACCAGGGTATCTAATCCTGTTCGCTCCCCATGCTTTCGCTCCTCAGCGTCAGTTACAGCCCAGAGACCTGCCTTCGCCATCGGTGTTCCTCCTGATATCTGCGCATTTCACCGCTACACCAGGAATTCCAGTCTCCCCTACTGCACTCTAGTCTGCCCGTACCCACCGCAGATCCGGAGTTGAGCCCCGGACTTTCACGGCAGACGCGACAAACCGCCTACGAGCTCTTTACGCCCAATAATTCCGGATAACGCTTGCGCCCTACGTATTACCGCGGCTGCTGGCACGTAGTTAGCCGGCGCTTCTTCTGCAGGTACCGTCACTTACGCTTCTTCCCTACTGAAAGAGGTTTACAACCCGAAGGCATTCATCCCTCACGCGGCGTCGCTGCATCAGGCTTGCGCCCATTGTGCAATATTCCCCACTGCTGCCTCCCGTAGGAGTCTGGGCCGTGTCTCAGTCCCAGTGTGGCCGGTCACCCTCTCAGGCCGGCTACCCGTCGTCGCCTTGGTAAGCCATTACCTCACCAACAAGCTGATAGGCCGCGAGTCCATCCAAAACCAATAAATCTTTCCACCACCCACCATGCGGTGAAGAAGTGAATATCCGGTATTAGACCCCGTTTCCAAGGCTTATCCCAGAGTTAAGGGCAGGTTACTCACGTGTTACTCACCCGTTCGCCACTAATCCCCCCAGCAAGCTGGAGATCATCGTTCGACTTGCATGTGTTAAGCACGCCGCCAGCGTTCATCCTGAGCCAGGATCAAACTCTCCGTTGATGTAAAAACAGACACCACCACAACACCCGGAAAAAGGATGACATGACAGCACTAAATTCGAAACCAGCCAAAAAAGCCACCCACCACCACAAACACGGCAGCAGGCAACAGTCTCAACCAATAAATAAATACCGGTATCAACAAAACTTGGCACACTATTGAGTTCTCAAACAACAGACGCACCCGGACCCGCCAGCCAATTCACATCAACCGCGCCGCACCGGAGCAACTTTTCAAACTTACCCGATCCGGACCATCCAGGCAAATCAGCGAACCGACCCGCCCGGCTCAACCGGACCACCCCACACCCCCGCACAACAAACACCAGGCGACACAAAATCACCGGATATTTGATCCGCAGTAAAAGGAAGGGAGTTTGTTCCACCTCGTCGGTGGCAACTAGAGAAACACTACCCGCCTTCCCGCCAAAACACCAATCGACCTAATGCCCCACGAAGTCCGGTGGGGTGCGCGACTTTGCGCCCCGCCCGAAATAGCGGCTTTTTCACCAAACTACATTCATCAATTCCCCGTCTGTAAGGACGGGAGGAAGTTACGATGCAGTTTGCTAATGCCCTGTCGCGGCGGGCAGCGGGCGTTCATCGCCCGGCAGTGTGTCCGGGTGGTCTCCGTGATGAGTGCGCTCTGCTGGCAGTGCTGTCCATTGCGGAGGATCGAGGGTCCACAGACCCGCACTGGCTGAAACACCTCGGACTGATCTGGCGTAGTCGGACGGTCGTGTTTGACGGCAATTCCGTGGTTCCCAAACAGCTCATGTGTGCGGCTCAACATCTTTTCGGAGCTAATTCAGCGAGACTTCCCGAGCTGTATGTCCGCAGCATGGCAAATACGGGTTGAAGGTACGGATGGTCCGGGTGGGTGGTACCGATCGTTTCGGCAAGGGGGTACCGCTGGGGATTAGCGCATGGCCCGTAAACTGGTCATTGCCCGCGGTGACAGGATCGCCCACCAAACCCTGTTGAACAAGCTCAGCGACATTGACCTGCTCATCATCGATGACTTTCTCGCCATTGCCATCGATGAGACCGCGGGGAACGACCTGTTCACGGTTCTGGTCAACAGGGACCAACGGCTCCCCACCGTGATCGTCAGCCAGTCCGGGCCGACCTACTGGGTCGAGACCCTCCCGGAGAAGGTCGCCGCCGACTCCATCGTCAACCGGCTGGCCAACCACGCCCGCACGATCACCCTGGGCGAGATCGACATGCGCCGGCTACATGCTCAAGCGGCACGGGTCGCCAGCGAGGACCACCCGTACCATGAGCCCGTATTTGCCACGCAGCATATTGTTCGAAGAGCCACGCATGTTCTCTCGCTGGCCAGTAAATGCGAAGCGAACTTTCCCATGTCTGCCGGATTCGCTAAGTCAGGCGTGGGGAGGTCGCATCCGGTATCTGCCACTGTGTTCGATTTGCCGCTATCCAAACCCATGTCCCGCCGGCTGACTCCCATCGTCCGCGGGCATCGCCCGCGAAAGTCCAGAGCCTCCGGGATTGCCGTGGACTGTGCCGCTTCAGTAACCGTGCGGGTGTTGCGGCGGCGTCAGGCTTCTATTGCTCGACCGACAACTCCGCCATCCAGCACCGCTCCTGCCATTTCGGCATCCTTCACCGGAAGTATCCGATCAGCTGGATCTGGAATGGGTATCCGCCGGCGGCTTCGGCCGCCCGATACACCACGGCTGGCATCCGTTCGAACCCAGCACGAGGAAAGGTTCCGGGGAACAGACGCCTCCACATCGTGGACGGCCGCGGCGAGGAGATCAATCTTGTCGGGCCGCGGAGGAACGTCGCCACTCCCTCGTTGAGCAGGTCCCACACCACTGACGCCAGGCCGGCTAAGACGCGCCCAACGGCGGGCCGGTCCTGTATGTAGTGTTGAATGCTGGCGGTGAGCTGCGCTATTACAACGCGGTCGGCTACAACGCGGTCGACCGCGTGAATTTCATTCACAGTGATGACCACTCCGGTCCCGTGCTCATCGAGAGTTTGAAGCAGGTGCCCTCTCCGATGGTCCGCTACGGGACCTGCCTCTCGGGAGCCAGCTGGGTCGTGACGGTGCAACCAACACTGGCAACGGTGATGATGCGGCGGACCTGGGGTCGCTGCCAAACTCTTCGCTCACCCGACACGGTGATTCGCCGATACGACCCATGAATCTGTCCGCTGCCGTTTCCGAGATAATGGCCCATCCCCACTTTCCGTCAGATCCTTCAAATGATTCGTCGTGAGTGACGGACGAACAAGAACACCGACCGACTCATCCAGGAGTACCACCCAAGGTCTCGACTTCACCAGTCAACCGCCAACCGCCGGCGCGTCGGTGGCCGAACAGCGTGAGCAACAAAGCCCCGTGTCGGGACGCAACCCCGACGAACACAGCGGGACAGGGCTATCAACCGACCAGCACCCGACCCCGCTGACGGGAAGCGGACGCTGCTCACCGGACAGGTCAGGGCATGGCAACAGCGTTGGCTGGGAATCCCGCCCCGTCGGTCGGTGGCCCTGCCGTCATGGCCGGCCAGTCCTTTGGTGCCGTGCCGGCGAATTTTGGGGGGTGTTAAATGGTTTGAGCCCCGCACGGTGTGCGGGGCTCAAGCCTTTTTGTTTTCTAAATGGTGTCCGGCGGTGTCCTACTCTCCCACACCCTCTCGAGTGCAGTACCATCGGCGCTGTGGGTCTTAGCTTCCGGGTTCGGAATGGGACCGGGCGTTTCCCCCACGCTATGACCGCCGTAACTCTTTGTCCGCACCGGCACCACCGGGTTTTTGGGTGGGTGCTGGGGGAAATTTGTGGGTTACAACTTCACTGTATGTAGTTATTCAACTGTATGTAGTTATTCAACTGTGTGTAGTTATCCATGTGGTGTTGGGCATGGGGTGGTTGAGGGTGCAACCAGGACAACCCGTTCCCCTGTCGTGTGACAGGGGGTGGGGGTTGTTGGTTGGGAACCACATAGTGGACGCAAGCAGCAGATCTTTTTCCCTGACCGTGGTGGTGCAGCGTTTGAAGTCGCTTCACCGGTCAGGGGTGTGGTGTAAGTCATCGGCCTATTAGTACCGGTCAGCTTCACGGGTCTTTAGTCCCCGCTTCCACGTCCGGCCTATCAACCCAGTGGTCTGGCTGGGGGCCTCTCACACACAAAGGTGCATGGAAATCTCATCTCGAAGCGGGCTTCCCGCTTAGATGCTTTCAGCGGTTATCCCATCCGAACGTAGCTAATCAGCGATGCACTTGGCAGTACAACTGACACACCAGAGGTTCGTCCGTCCCGGTCCTCTCGTACTAAGGACAGCCCTTCTCAAATTTCCTGCGCGCGCAGCGGATAGGGACCGAACTGTCTCACGACGTTCTAAACCCAGCTCGCGTACCGCTTTAATGGGCGAACAGCCCAACCCTTGGGACCTACTCCAGCCCCAGGATGCGACGAGCCGACATCGAGGTGCCAAACCATGCCGTCGATATGGACTCTTGGGCAAGATCAGCCTGTTATCCCCGAGGTACCTTTTATCCGTTGAGCGACGGCCATTCCACAATGTGCCGCCGGATCACTAGTCCCGACTTTCGTCCCTGCTCGAGATGTCTCTCTCACAGTCAAGCTCCCTTGTGCACTTACACTCGACACCTGATTGCCAACCAGGCTGAGGGAACCTTTGGGCGCCTCCGTTACTCTTTAGGAGGCAACCGCCCCAGTTAAACTACCCATCAGGCACTGTCCCTGACCCGGATTACGGGCCGAAGTTAGATGTCCAAAGTGACCAGAGTGGTATTTCAACGATGACTCCACCGTAACTGGCGTCACGGCTTCACAGTCTCCCACCTATCCTACACAAGCCACTCCGAACACCAATACCAAACTATAGTAAAGGTCTCGGGGTCTTTCCGTCCTGCTGCGCGTAACGAGCATCTTTACTCGTACTGCAATTTCGCCGAGTTTATGGTTGAGACAGCGGGGAAGTCGTTACTCCATTCGTGCAGGTCGGAACTTACCCGACAAGGAATTTCGCTACCTTAGGATGGTTATAGTTACCACCGCCGTTTACTGGGGCTTAAATTCTCAGCTTCGCCCGCAAGGGCTAACCGGTCCTCTTAACCTTCCAGCACCGGGCAGGAGTCAGTCCGTATACATCGTCTTGCGACTTCGCACGGACCTGTGTTTTTAGTAAACAGTCGCTTCCCCCTGGTCTCTGCGGCCCCGATCCCCTCCGACCAGCACGTGGTCATCAAGGTTGGGGCCCCCCTTCTCCCGAAGTTACGGGGGCATTTTGCCGAGTTCCTTAACCATAATTCTCTCGATCGCCTTAGTATTCTCTACCTGATCACCTGTGTCGGTTTGGGGTACGGGCGGTTAAAACCTCGCGTCGATGCTTTTCTCGGCAGCATAGGATCACCAAATTCCCCCTCACGGGGGTCCCGTCAGATCTCAGACCCGGTATCAAAACCAGGGCCACGGATTTACCTATGACCCGCCCTACATCCTTAGACCGGGACAACCATCGCCCGGCTTGGCTACCTTCCTGCGTCACACCTGTTAATACGCTTACCTCCCGGGATCAGGTCCCGCGGTCCGCAAAAAACCGGACCCGCCACAAGGGCGGACGGTCATGCATCCGGCGGTTAGTATCACCCGATCAGCATTGGCGGTTTTTCACCGGTACGGGAATATCAACCCGTTGTCCATCGACTACGCCTGTCGGCCTCGCCTTAGGTCCCGACTTACCCAGGGCAGATTAGCTTGACCCTGGAACCCTTGATCATCCGGCGGACGGGTTTCTCACCCGTCATTCGCTACTCATGCCTGCATTCTCACTCGTGTAGGCTCCACCACTGGTTTACACCGCGGCTTCACCGCCCACACGACGCTCCCCTACCACTCCGGACGACTGAACCACGAAGGCTTGTCTACTATCCGAAATCCACAACTTCGGCGGTGTACTTGAGCCCCGCTACATTGTCGGCGCGGAATCACTTGACCAGTGAGCTATTACGCACTCTTTTAAGGATGGCTGCTTCTAAGCCAACCTCCTGGTTGTCTTCGCAATCCCACATCCTTTCCCACTTAGCACACGCTTAGGGGCCTTAGTTGGTGGTCTGGGCTGTTTCCCTCTCGACCATGAAGCTTATCCCCCACGGTCTCACTGCTGCGCTCTGACTTACCGGCATTCGGAGTTTGGCTGACGTCAGTAACCTTGTAGGGCCCATTAGCCATCCAGTCGCTCTACCTCCGGCAAGAAACACGCAACGCTGCACCTAAATGCATTTCGGGGAGAACCAGCTATCACGAAGTTTGATTGGCCTTTCACCCCTACCCACAGCTCATCCCCTCCATTTTCAACTGAAGTGGGTTCGGTCCTCCACGACGTCTTACAGTCGCTTCAACCTGGCCATGGGTAGATCACTTCGCTTCGGGTCTAGATCACGCCACTACACTCGCCCTATTCAGACTCGCTTTCGCTACGGCTTCCCCACACGGGTTAACCTCGCGACGTAACACTAACTCGCAGGCTCATTCTTCAAAAGGCACGCCGTCACAAGAATCAGACTCGCTCCGACGGTTTGTAGGCACACGGTTTCAGGTACTGTTTCACTCCCCTCCCGGGGTACTTTTCACCTTTCCCTCACGGTACTTGTCCGCTATCGGTCATTAGGTAGTATTTAGGCTTATCAGGTGGTCCTGACAGATTCGCACGGGATTTCTCGGGCCCCGTACTACTTGGGATACTCTCCAGGCGGTGTCAGAAACATTTCGGTTACGGGGCTCACACCCTCTACGGCCGGCCTTTCAAGACCGTTCACCTATGCCTACACTCTCACCTCCCCAGCCCGGCAGAGCTGGAACGGAAAGTCCCACAACCCCGGCCATGCAACGCCCGCCGGCTATCACACATGACACGGTTTAGCCTGATCCGCGTTCGCTCGCCACTACTGACGGAATCACTGTTGTTTTCTCTTCCTGTGGGTACTGAGATGTTTCACTTCCCCACGTTCCCCCCACACAGCCTATGTGTTCAGCTGCAGGTCACCACGTCACCCCAAAGAGCGCGTGGCGGGGTTTCCCCATTCGGACATCCTCGGATCAGGGTTCGGTTATCAACTCCCCGAGGCTTATCGCAGATTCCTACGTCCTTCTTCGGCTCCTAATGCCAAGGCATTCACCGTGCGCCCTTAAAAACTTGACCACAAAAGATCACAAAACAAAACACATCGAGAGAACCATGAAACCACCACACCACCCCACACCCCGAAAGGCACGAAACGATGCAACAGATCCAGGTTCAAACATTCTCAAAGAAATTGCTTCTTAAGATGCTCGCGTCCACTATGTAGTTCTCAAACAACAACCCCATCACACACCAGCCACCACACCAACGCGCGGAAACCAGCCATGCCCGGGAACACCAGAAACACCAAACCCCCGCAACCCCCTCCACCCACACCAGCAGGCAAAAAAGACCACGGAACCCTGTTGCCTCAGGACCCAACAGTGTGCCAAACGAAACCCACGGAACCACCAACCGCAAAACCATCCTTTCCACACCCGCCGCCACGCCCCCCAAAGGAGAACACAACACACGGGCCGTACTCAAACACCGGCCGGCACCCCACAGGCACCTGTCCTGTCAATATTCCACCCATGAGCACCCACCGCGGAACCTGCGTCCGCGCAACGGGCCTCCTGCAGACCCCCACCACCAACCACCAGGGCCGGGGCAAACGAATCTGAGGCGCTCCTTAGAAAGGAGGTGATCCAGCCGCACCTTCCGGTACGGCTACCTTGTTACGACTTAGTCCCAATCGCCGGTCCCACCTTCGACGGCTCCCCCCCAAAAGGGTTAGGCCACCGGCTTCGGGTGTTACCAACTTTCGTGACTTGACGGGCGGTGTGTACAAGGCCCGGGAACGTATTCACCGCAGCGTTGCTGATCTGCGATTACTAGCGACTCCGACTTCATGGGGTCGAGTTGCAGACCCCAATCCGAACTGAGACCGGCTTTTTGGGATTAGCTCCACCTCACAGTATCGCAACCCTTTGTACCGGCCATTGTAGCATGCGTGAAGCCCAAGACATAAGGGGCATGATGATTTGACGTCGTCCCCACCTTCCTCCGAGTTGACCCCGGCAGTCTCCCATGAGTCCCCGGCATAACCCGCTGGCAACATGGAACGAGGGTTGCGCTCGTTGCGGGACTTAACCCAACATCTCACGACACGAGCTGACGACAACCATGCACCACCTGTAAACCGACCGCAAGCGGGGCGACCATCTCTGGCCGTTTCCGGTTCATGTCAAGCCTTGGTAAGGTTCTTCGCGTTGCATCGAATTAATCCGCATGCTCCGCCGCTTGTGCGGGCCCCCGTCAATTCCTTTGAGTTTTAGCCTTGCGGCCGTACTCCCCAGGCGGGGCACTTAATGCGTTAGCTACGGCGCGGAAAACGTGGAATGTCCCCCACACCTAGTGCCCAACGTTTACGGCATGGACTACCAGGGTATCTAATCCTGTTCGCTCCCCATGCTTTCGCTCCTCAGCGTCAGTTACAGCCCAGAGACCTGCCTTCGCCATCGGTGTTCCTCCTGATATCTGCGCATTTCACCGCTACACCAGGAATTCCAGTCTCCCCTACTGCACTCTAGTCTGCCCGTACCCACCGCAGATCCGGAGTTGAGCCCCGGACTTTCACGGCAGACGCGACAAACCGCCTACGAGCTCTTTACGCCCAATAATTCCGGATAACGCTTGCGCCCTACGTATTACCGCGGCTGCTGGCACGTAGTTAGCCGGCGCTTCTTCTGCAGGTACCGTCACTTACGCTTCTTCCCTACTGAAAGAGGTTTACAACCCGAAGGCATTCATCCCTCACGCGGCGTCGCTGCATCAGGCTTGCGCCCATTGTGCAATATTCCCCACTGCTGCCTCCCGTAGGAGTCTGGGCCGTGTCTCAGTCCCAGTGTGGCCGGTCACCCTCTCAGGCCGGCTACCCGTCGTCGCCTTGGTAAGCCATTACCTCACCAACAAGCTGATAGGCCGCGAGTCCATCCAAAACCAATAAATCTTTCCACCACCCACCATGCGGTGAAGAAGTGAATATCCGGTATTAGACCCCGTTTCCAAGGCTTATCCCAGAGTTAAGGGCAGGTTACTCACGTGTTACTCACCCGTTCGCCACTAATCCCCCCAGCAAGCTGGAGATCATCGTTCGACTTGCATGTGTTAAGCACGCCGCCAGCGTTCATCCTGAGCCAGGATCAAACTCTCCGTTGATGTAAAAACAGACACCACCACAACACCCGGAAAAAGGATGACATGACAGCACTAAATTCGAAACCAGCCAAAAAAGCCACCCACCACCACAAACACGGCAGCAGGCAACAGTCTCAACCAATAAATAAATACCGGTATCAACAAAACTTGGCACACTATTGAGTTCTCAAACAACAGACGCACCCGGACCCGCCAGCCAATTCACATCAACCGCGCCGCACCGGAGCAACTTTTCAAACTTACCCGATCCGGACCATCCAGGCAAATCAGCGAACCGACCCGCCCGGCTCAACCGGACCACCCCACACCCCCGCACAACAAACACCAGGCGACACAAAATCACCGGATATTTGATCCGCAGTAAAAGGAAGGGAGTTTGTTCCACCTCGTCGGTGGCAACTAGAGAAACACTACCCGCCTTCCCGCCAAAACACCAATCCGCAGTCGCAGCCATGGCAGGCACGACGGCGCCGCGCTTTTCATTACGCCCCTAGCCTCCACCGAGTGCGGCCGCAAGGATCCACGCCAGGGTTCATGCGACAGGGTTCAGGCACAGGGATTCCGGCGCAGGGGTGTCAGCGTCAGGCAAACGGGGGCCAGGTAGGCTTCGCTTCCGAACCCTCGCCCACGCCTGCGCTGAAGGGACAGGGTCACCAGGCGACTCAGCCGTCCCCCCGAACGTGCCGGGTGCTGCGTCCTCTCCTCGTCTACCAGCCGGCTTCCCCCAATCCCTAACCGCCAGGGTGCAACCCTCGAAGGCGAATCTCCCTTGTCCGCCTGTCCCTTCACTGACCCTGCGCTCACCGCATCTCAGCTATGTCTTGACCTCGCGGTCCGGCCGCCCCTCGGGTCTGACCACTCGGCTTCAAAGAATTGTTGACCCTTCGACTCTTCCTCCACAGCCCTATATCCTGTTGCTAAATCACCGCGCATATTTATGGGGCATAAATGAATAAGAATCAACTGCCGTCCGGCCAAAACCCCCGACTCGTTCGGAAAACCGGTCACTTGGCCATGTTCGGCGCCGGGACCTTGGCGCTGCTGCTTTCCGGCTGCGGCGGCTCCACCAGCGCCGCCGAGCCCGCTGCCCTTCTGACACCGGCGGCAAGTGCCAGCCCAACGCCGTCGGCCATTGCGTCCGCGCCGTCGCCCACAACGTCCGCGGCGGCAACGGACATGGATCCCCTCGATCCGGACACCGTCCCGGTTGTCACCCTCAGCGGCGTTGCTTCCCCGAAGGCACAACCCGCCTATGGCACCAAGGCATTGGATCTGTTGGCTGCGCTGCCGGTCAAGGGTCGTGCGCCCAAGACCGGGTATGGCCGCACCGAATTTGGGCAGGCATGGGCCGACGTGGACCGCAACGGCTGCGACACCCGTAACGACATTCTGAAGCGGGATCTGACGGCCATCGCTTTCAAAGCCGGCACCGGCGATTGTTTGGTCCTGACCGGCAGCCTGCACGATCCGTACACAGCCACCGCGATTGCGTTCACCCGCGGCACGTCCACCAGCAGCGCGGTGCAGATCGACCACGTCGTGGCGCTCAGCGATGCCTGGCAGAAGGGTGCTCAGCAACTTACGCTGGCCCAGCGCACGGCGTTAGCCAACGATCCCTTGAACCTTCTGGCCGTGGACGGCCCCACCAATCAGAAGAAGAGCGACGGCGACGCTGCCACCTGGCTGCCGCCGGTCAAGGCCTACCGCTGCGACTACGTCGCCCGGCAGATTTCTGTGAAAGCCACCTACGGCCTATGGGTCACACAGGCCGAGCACGACGCAATGTCTACGATTCTGGGCGACTGTGCTGGCGCACTGGCGCCGACGGACCAGCCCGACCCGGTCCAGCCCGCGCCGGTGCAGCCGCCGGCCCCGGTGATCGCCCAGGCCCCGGTGCAGGAAGCGGCGCCTGTCCAGCCCGCCGTTCCTGCTCCCGGCGCCCAGCCCGCTCCGGGCCCCGCCTACTATGCGAACTGCACGGCCGTACGGGCAGCCGGCGCGGCGCCGATACGGGCCGGCCAGCCCGGGTATCGGGTCGGCCTGGACCGGGACGGCGACGGTATCGGCTGCGAATAATCCGCAGATAATCAGCGCGCGGTGCGCATCCCCGCCAGACCGTCCATCACGGATTACCCCGGCACCGCGGAAACCGTCCCGCCCGGAACGATCCGAGCTGTACGGACCAGCGCTGCGATATTCTCGCCGAGCTGCGCGGTTATACGTCCCATGCCGGGGCCGGAGAGTGCAGGCTGCTGGGCCAGGGACGTTCACCGTGGCGGCCTCGATCACGCTGGCCGCGACGCCGGGCCCGCACTGAATGACGGCGCCCAGGTCGGCGATGATGTCGCCCGAACAAATTGTCCGTGACCACCCCGTCGAAGCGTTCCGGAGCGACGGGCAGGTGGAAAAACATCGCATCGACGTGCACATAATCAAGATCCACCTCCGGGTAGTGGAGGCTCAGGTCGTTCACCGTGTCCTGCCACAGATTTCCAGCTTCAATCAGGCTGTTTTTCTTGTGGCAAAGTGTCAACTTCCCCCGGCGCTGCCGGGCCAGCCGGAAGGAGTAGTCCACGACGCGCTCCACGCCTACCCGCGGGTTCGGCACCCCGGGCGACCATTGACTGATGTGATGTGCGGAACCGACCCCCGTTACCAATCTCGGCTGCCGCGTGGGGTTTGTTTCGGGGGAACTGGCCGCAACGCGGGCATCCAAGATTCTTAGGGGAGGGCCGACCAGTCGGGTATGGCGGACTCCGGACGGATGGATTCATACCAGGCCGCGGCGCGCAGAATGTCGGCGTCGGCGCCTACCCGTCCTGCCATTTGTACACCGATGGGACGCCCGTCCTGGGTGAACCCGCAGTTCACGGTCGCGGCCGGCTGCCCGGACATGTTGTAGGGGACTGTAAAGGCAATGTGCGCCATGGTGCTGTCAGGATCATCGACCGGCATCGGCTGTTCGGCGGGGAAGGCCGCCATCGGCGCGACGGGTGAGAGCACGACGTCGAACGCGGCGGTGGCCGCCAGCGTCGCCTTCTGCATTTCACCTATTCGGTTGAAGTTCCGGATAGTTTCCGCCCCGTCGAACCGGGCACCGCGTGAGCACCAGCGTGCAATGTAGGGCAGAACCAGCTCCTGCTGCTCCGGCGGCAGGACGCTGTAGTCTGCCCACGAGCGGGTTCGCCAAAAGTTGTCCAACCCGTCCATCATCCCCTGATTGATGAACGCCCCGAGAAGGGTGACCTCCGCCCCTGCCGCCGCAAACTCCTCCGCCACGGCCCGAACCGCGGCCAGGACTTCCCGGTCCACCTCGGCTCCGGCACCGGCCTCCGTCTGCAGCGCCACCCTCAGTCCGCCGACGTTTAGCCCGGCAATATTGAATCCCGCAATATTGAATCCCGCAGCATTTAGCCCGGCCCGATCGGAGTGTCCGTCCACCCAATTCATCGGCGGATAGGGACGAGCGGTGTAGTCCCGGATATCGGGCCGGGCCAGCAGCGTCATGAACAGCGCCGCATCGGCCACCGTCCGCGTGAGGGGGCCTGCCACCCTGCCAAGATACGGCGCGTCGAGGGGAATCAGCCCCGCGCTGGGTTTGAGCGTGACCAGTCCCTGCCAGGTGCCTGGCAGTCGGATGGAGCCGCCGATATCGGTGCCGACATGCAACGGCCCATACCCGGCGGCCGCTGCTGCTCCGGCGCCGGCGCTTGAACCGCCCGTGGTCCAGGCGGGGTTCCAGGCGCTGCGCGTGATGCCATGCAGGCTGGAGACTCCGGATGACAGCATGCCCCAGTCCGGCATGGTGGTGGAGCCCATGATGACGGCACCGCCTTCCAGGATGCGGTCAGTGACAGGCGCGTTGGCAGCCGCCACCTTCGGGTTCGGCAGCGCCGTTCCGCCGGGCATCGGCACACCAATCCTGGCGATATTTTCCTTGACCGTGACGGGGACGCCGTCCATGGCGCTGCGCTGTGTTCCTTCTTTCCAACGTCTCTCGCTGGCCCGGGCAGCCTGAAGTGCGGCATCCGGATCAAACACGTAGAGGGCATTGAGTACGGGCTCGCGCACCTCGATGCGCTCAATTACGGCGGCACACACTTCCACCGGGAAAAGCTCCCCCGCGGCGTAGCCGGCGCTCAGCTCGCATGCGCTGAGCTGGTGGAGTCCGGTGGAGCTGATGGCTGGCATATGGTCTTCCTTCCCGCCGTGCAGTGCTCCCGTTGCCGGTGCTGCCAAATTGTTGTGCTGCCGAATTGTTGGTGCTTGTTAGTGCTGCCGAATTGTTGGTGCTGCAGTGCCGCTTCCCGGGCGACCGTTTCCGCCCGCAGGGACTTGGAGGCGCCCACCAAAGTACGGGTGTATTCATGATGTGGATGCTCATAGACCTGTTCCGTACCGCCGCTTTCCACGATATCCCCCTGGTTCATCATGACCACGTTGCCATGCCGGCGATGTTGGGCAGCACGTGTACCGGCACCGAAGACGGCCCGAACATAACGGCGACCAACAGCGCCGGGAAGGCCAGCAGAATGTCCGCTCCGCGGCGGGCCGTCCGCGTCAAATCCGGCGCTCATGTACAACCCGGTAGCTGCTGTGGGTCATCCCCCGAACCGGAGGTTGACGTGCCCAGATGGATCAGCTCGATGTCGCGGAGCAGGGGGCCGAAGAGGCTAATGCCCTCTCCCAAGAGCACCGGGACACGGGTAACCGTCAGTCATGGTCACATCCCTTTGTCTCAGGCGGCAAACCCGTCGGCGATGTCCAGCACACCGTCCACTATGGCGAGGCCCAGCCGTGCGTCGTGGGCGCTGATATTGCACGGCGGCACCACGTGGATCCGGTTGAAATTGGCAAAGACCAGCAGCCCGCGGGACTTTGCCTCAGCTACCAGCTGATTCATCTCCGGGCTCGAGCCACCGTAGGCGGCCAGCGGTTCCCGCGTTTCCTTGTCCTTGACCAGCTCAATCGCCCAGAACACGCCGGTGCCGCGGACTTCGCCCACCGAGCGGTGCCGCGCGGCGAAGTCACGCAGTGCCGGTCCGATGATGGTTTCCCCGGTGCTGGCCGCGTTTTCCACCATGCGCTCATCCGTCATCGCGCCGATGGTGGCGACGGCGGCCGCGCAGGCCAGCGGGTGGCCCGAGTAGGTCAGCCCGCCGGGGTAAACGCACTTTCCGAACGTCGCAGCTATCTCCGGGCTGATGGCGACGCCCCCCAATGGAACGTAGCCCGAGGTCACGCCCTTGGCGAAGGTGAGCAGGTCCGGCACCACATCGAAATGCTCGACGGCGAACCACTTGCCGCTGCGTCCGAACCCCGCCATCACCTCGTCCGCGATGAAAACGATGCCGAATCTCGTGGCCAGGTCCCGGACACCCGCCAGATAGCCCGGCGGGGGAAGGTAGATTCCCGCGGTGCCCGGGATGGACTCCAGCATGATGGCCGCGATGGTGTCCGGGCCCTCATAGCGAATCACCTGCTCCAGGTGTTCCAGCGCCCGCTCGCTCTCCTCCTCTTCCGTGCTCGAGTGGAATGCCGACCGGTACAGGTACGGCGGGAAGAAGTGGATGGTTCCGGAAGTACCGGTATCACTGGGCCAGCGGCGCGGATCCCCGGTGATGTTGACCGCGAGTTCGGTGCCGCCATGATAGGACCGGTAGGCGGACAGCACCTTGTGCCGCCCGGTGTGCAGCCTCGCCATCCGAACGGCGTGTTCATTGGCATCCGCGCCGCCATTGGTGAAGAACATTTTGTCCAGCTCCCCGGGTGTGCGCTCGGCAATGAGTCTGGCCGCCTCGGAGCGGGCGTCGTTGACGTAGCTGGGGGCTATGGTGCATAGCTTCGCGGCCTGCGCGGCGATCGCCGCCGTCACCCGCGGGTGTTGATGCCCGATGTTGGTGTTGACCAACTGGGAGGAGAAATCCAGTAATTTATTGCCCTCCCCGTCCCAGACAAAGGACCCCTGCCCGGCGCTGATGACCATCGGGGTGATCAGATCCTGCGCGGACCAGGAGTGGAAGACGTGTTTGCGGTCCAGCTCGTAAGCACGCTGCGCGCCGGCTGTATCTATAGGCGTAACGGCATCTACAGGCGTAACGGCAGTGTCCGATGCAAGAGTGAAAGTCATGATCTGTTCCTTTCTTCGGCGCTCGGACATCGGACTAATCGCTCTGCGGAAAGCCGAGATTGATCCCGCCGTGGCTCGGATCGAGCCAGCGCGAGGTGACCACCTTGCCGCGGGTGAAGAAGTTCACGCCCTCGGCACCGTGCGCGTGCGTGTCGCCGAAGAGCGAGTTCTTCCAGCCGCCAAAGGAGTAATAAGCCATCGGAACAGGCACCGGAACATTGATGCCCACCATGCCCACCTGGACCTCGTTCTCGAAACGGCGGGCCGCGCCGCCGTCGTTGGTGAAAATCGCTGTGCCGTTGCCGTACGGGTTGGCGTTGATCAGTTCCAGCGCCTCGTCGTAGCTCTCCACCCGGAGCACGGACAGCACCGGGCCGAAGATCTCGTCCGTGTAGAGGGACATGTCCGTGCTGACATTGTCGAACAGTGTGGGACCGACAAAGAAACCGTCGCCCTCCGCGTCGGGGGAGATCGTGCGTCCGTCCACCACCAAGGTGGCGCCTTCCGCCTGGCCTGCATCCACGTATCCCGTCACCCTGTCCCGTGCCGCAGCGGTGATAAGAGGCCCCATGTCGCAGCCGCGCAGTCCGTCACCGGTGCGCAACGCCGTCGCCCGGGCGGAGATCTTCGCCACCAGTTCGTCGGCAATGCCGCCGACGGCGATCAGGGCCGAGATGGCCATGCAGCGTTCCCCTGCGGAGCCGAAACCGGCGTTGATGGCGGCGTCCGCCGCCAGGTCCAGATCCGCGTCCGGCAGCACAATCATGTGGTTCTTGGCGCCGCCCAGCGCCTGCACCCGCTTGCCCTGCGCCGTCGCCGTCTCGTACACGTACTTGGCAATCGGCGTTGAGCCCACGAAGGACACCGCTTTGATGTCCGGGTGAGTCAGGAGAACATCCACGGCCACCTTGTCCCCGTGCAGAACATTGAAGACCCCGTCCGGCAGGCCCGCTTCCTTCCACAGTTCGGCCATCCAGTTCAGGGCTGTCGGGTCCTTCTCGCTCGGCTTGACCACCACGGTGTTCCCGGCGGCGATCGCGACGGGGAAGAACCACATCGGGACCATGGCCGGAAAATTGAAGGGGCTGATCACGGCCACCGGTCCGACCGGCTGGCGGATGGAATGGACATCAACCTTGGTGGAGGCATTTTCCGTGTACCCGCCCTTGAGCAGGTGCGGGATACCGCAGGCGAACTCCACAACCTCCTGGCCGCGCGACACCTCACCCAAGGCGTCGCCGAGGACCTTGCCGTGTTCGGACGTAATGATGGCCGCCAATTCACCCTTGCGGGCATTGAGCAGCTCGCGGAATGCAAACAGCACCTGGGTCCGCTTGGCGATGGATGTGTCCCGCCATGCCGGGAACGCCTCGGCCGCGGCGGCCACGGCGGCGTTGCTCTCCTCGACGCTGGCCAACGCAACCTGTCCCGCCTCTTTGCCGGTTGCCGGGTTGGTCACCGGGGCGGTGCGTCCTTGCGCCCCAACGTAGCTGCCGTTGATCCAATGCTCAATCGTGTTCAAAGTTTGTCCTTGGGGTAGATGTGACGCAAGTCGAGACCGGCTCCGGGCGTGATCAGGTGCTGCTGTCCAGTCTGGTCCGGTCACGGGCAGGCCGGAATAGGCACTGTGTAATGAATCGCGCCTCATCGCTTACACTGTGTAAATGCTCCCGACCGTTCGTCAGGTTTTGGACCTACCCGTCCTCCGCAGAGCCGTCCCCGAAGTGCTGGGCGGAGCCGCCGGGCTGGACCGGCCCGTCCGCTGGGTGCATGTCAGTGAGGTCAGGGACCTTTCCGGGCTGCTCACCGGCGGCGAGCTGCTGCTCACCACGGGGTTGGAACTCGGACCTTCGGCCGCGCAGACGCTGACGTATCTGAAGGCGCTGGAATCAACCGGTGCGTCAGGTCTTATTGTGGAGCTGACCGGCCCGCGCTCCGGCACAGAAGCCGCCCTGCGCGCCGCGGCGGCCGACGTTTCAATGCCGGTCATCACCGTGGCCGCGGCGCGTTTTGTTGAAATCACCGAGATTGTGCACCGGCTCATCGTGGCGGAACAGCTGGAACTGGTGGAGCTTTCCCGGAGCGTCCATGAAGCCTTTACGCTGCTGAGCCTGGAGAGTGCGGGTACGGAGGAAATCGTCTCCCGTGCGGCCCGCTTCGTGCAGGCGCCGGTGATTCTTGAAGACCTTTCCCACCTGGTGCTCGCTCATGCCGCCGCCGGGCATTCCACGACCGAACTGCTGGCGGATTGGGAGCGGCGCTCCCGGGTCACGCAGGCGGGGCAGCAAACCGTGCGCACGGGTCCGGAGGGCTGTCTGCAGACCCCGGTGGGACTTCGCCGGCAGCTGTGGGGGCGGCTCATCATCCCGGTTCCGCTGAAAAGCGATGCCGTCGCGGCCATGGTGCTGGAGCGCGCCGGGCAGGCCCTGTCCATCAATCGGCTGGCGGAGCGGGACCAGCGCCAATTGAGCCAGCAGGCGCAGGCTGGCCTGCTCAATGAGCTGCGCCAACCGCGCACCCTGACCGAAGCGGAGGCCGTCACCAGGGCGGCGGCGCTGGGCCTGCACCCCTCACCCCTCTACCTGCCGGTGGTGGTACGGGTGGGCGGTGCCGGGGGTGACGGAAGCAGTCCGGACCCGCTGGCTGGCCAGCGTCATGAGCGCCTGCTGCTGGACCGGCTGGCCCGCGTCCTTAAATCCGCGGGCAGCAGCGCCCTCACCGCCAGCCTGCAGGCCGGCTACCTAGGCATGATTTTGGCGCTGCCGGCAAAGCAGCTGGAGCAACAGCTGCTGGAGCGGATCTGCAACGGGCTCGCGGACCGCAACGGAAGGAACGGTCCGGAAACCGACCCGGACGCGGGCGCGGACGGCTGGACCATGGGGGTGAGCCACGCCCGCGCCGGTCTGCTCGAAGCAGCGGCCGGTCTTGATGATGCCAGCCATGTGGCCCGGACGGCCAGCACCCTAAAGGAGCGCAGCCGGCCGTTCTTCCGCTCCGCCGATGTCCGCCTGCGCGGACTGCTGGCGCTGCTGCGCAATGACTTCCGGGTCCAGGCCTTTGCCGAGTCGGAGCTGGCCGGCGTACTCCGCCATGACGCGCACGACGACGACGATTACCTTACGCTCCTGCAGTCCTATCTGGAGCACGGCGGCAATAAAGCCGCCATGGCGCGCGACGGCTTTCTCAGCCGGCCGACCCTCTACGCGCGGCTCGCCAGGCTCGAGGAGATCCTGGGCCTCAACCTGGACGATCCGGAATCCCGGACCTCGCTGCACGTAGCCCTGCTGCTGCACCAGCTTCGCGGTCTCTGACCTCCCGACCGGCCGGGGCGCCGTTGCAGCGGCAGCGGCTGGCAATATTGTTGCTGGCACTATGGGAGGCATGACCAAACCTTTCACCCTGACCCAGCTGCGGTATTTCGCGGTGGTGGCCGAGCTGGAAAGCATGACAGCAGCCGCAGCGCGGCTGCTGGTAACGCAGTCCACGCTGTCCACGGCGATCGCGCAGCTCGAGGCAAGCCTGGGTACGCAGCTGTTTGTGCGCCAGCGCGGCCTCAGGCTCACCGCCGGCGGTCGACGGCTTGCCAAAGACCTCAATGGCTTCTTGGAGCATGCGGACAAGGGAGACATTCCCGCCCTGCTGGGAGTACCCGTGGCGGCGAAGGAAAAGCACGGCATCGGTGGCCGGACGCTGTCCCAAGGGCTGACGGCACATAAGGACGCCATCGCCAACTCCAGCCACCCGGTGATCCAACGGATCCAGCGGGCGGGAGGCATTATCCATGCCAGACCCACCACGCCGGAACACAGCTGCGCCACCGTCACGCACAGCCCGTTGTGGGGCGTGACCCGTAACCCGTGGAACAAGCGCTATTCGCCGGGCGGATCCGCCGCCGCCGTGGCCGCAGGCTTCAGCACGCTGGCCACTGCCTCCGACATCGCCGGCTCCACACGGCTGCCGGCATCCTTCACGGGACCGTCGGTTTCAAGGCCCCGTACGGCAGAATTCCGGGCCTGGCACCGCTCTCGGCGGACCACGACCGCGGCGACGGACCGCTGGGACGGACGGTGGCTGATACGGCCCTGCTGGCCAATGTGATGTCGGGGCGCGGCGGCGGCGATCATGCGTCGCTGGCCGGGCAGCTGACGCTGCCGGCCACCTACGAAGCCGTCGCGGGAATGCGGATTGCGCTGTGCCTGCGGCTGGGTGACTACCGGATTTCGCCCGATATCGAGATGAACACGCGCGCGGTAGCCGATACCTCCGGCAGACCGGAGCAGTGGTCGAGGAGATTGAACTGCCCTGGCGCAGCCGGGACATCAGCGAGACCATGTTCACGCATTTTGGTTATCTGCTCGGCCCGGCCATGGAGGATGAACCGCCGGCGCCGAAGAGCTGCTGGCCCCTTACACCCGGCGCTTCATGGCGGATGCCCGGGCCGCGGCCGCCACGCACCGCCATTTGGACGGAATCCGGGCGGAATCGCGCATCCAGGCGGAGCTGGCCGCTGCGATGAAGGGCTTCGACGCCCTGCTGTGCCCGGCGTCAGCCATTCCAGCGCTCGAGGCGGATGCCAGCCACCTGACGGCATTGAGCTGGATGGCGCACCGCTGGAGCACTACTGGTAGGCCCACATGACGGCGCCGTTCAACATCGCCAACCGGTGGCCCGTGCTGGCAGTTCCGAGCGGGATGGCGGACTGCGGTATTCCCACCGGGGTGCAGATTGTCGGCCACCCCTTTGACGACGCGGCGGTCTTCCGCATCGGGGCGGCGGTGGAACAGCTGCGGCCGTGGTCCGGGCGGCACCCGGAGCCGGGTGCCTAAGCCGCGGGGCAGGCCTCTGGCTGGCATCGGACCGGAGCTCAGAAGGGGAGGCTTTGCCCGACAGTGACGAGCACTGCCGAGGTGATGCCGGGAAGGATTCCGCAGGTCAGAATCTCATGGTCACGCACCGTCCCGTCGGGCTTGGGGGCCCGCTCGCCCGGTTCTACGAAGGCGATGACGTGGCAGCCGCGGTCCTGGCCTGCAGCTCGTGTACAACGTAGGGACTGTGGACGAGGAAGCCGTTCGGGTCTTCGTTGGCCTCCCGCAGGACGGAGGTCATCGCCTCCCGTACCTGTGCTTCGGCATCGGCCCGGTGCAGGATCTCGCGGACCGCAAGCGCCATCGGATGTTCGCTCTGCGCTGCGACGTAGGCCGCGGGTGAGGTGGCACGGATCGGCAATTCGGCCCTGGTCGTACGCTTGAGCATGAGACCTGCACCGGCCGCCAGCGGAGCCAGGGCGGCGGAGTCGGACCACGCAAAGCGCTGCGGCGGCGGGGCGTCGGTGACGCGGCCGACAATGCGGCCCATTGCGGCCAGCATGTCGTCAATGGGGCCCGCTGGAACCCAGGCGCTGAGCAGCACCCGCCCGCTGGTTCGCAGGACGCGGGCGATCTCCCGCAGCGCCCGCCCCGGATCCGGCGCGAAGATGACAGCGAAGACAGACAGGACAATGTCGAAGGCCGCGTCGTCCACAGGCAGGGCGAGCAGATCGCCCTGCCGAACTTCAAGCATGACCCCCTGCGCCCGCGCGCGCTGGCCTGCGACCTCCAGCAGCCGCGGCGCGCCGTCCACGCCGATCACCCGCGCGCCGCCCGCAGCCGCTAGCAGCGCGGCATTGCCCGTCCCGCAGCCGACGTCGAGAACGTCATCGCCAGCCGACGGCGCGGCCTGCTCAACGACCGCTCGGGCGACAGGCTCAAGCTCGGCCGCCGTCGTCTCGTATCTTCCTGCTCCCCAGTCGACCATGGCCCGGATCCTGACTCTTCAAAGCAACCAAGCGAGACAGCACGCGCTGTTCCGACGGCCTGGAGCCCGACGTGCAGACCAAGACGCCGGTGCTGATCACCGCGCCGTCACTGCGTCCCGCACCGCGCGCAGCTGCCATACCGTCATGGCCCGATCCTACGCGGGTCCGGGCGTAGCCGATACCCAGCGTTGACAAGTAAAGACCTCTGCGCAGAAGGCTTTGGCGCATAGGGAGCGGCCCATCTCAGGCCGGGAAGGCTTTGCCCGGATTCAGCAGTCCCTGTGGATCCAGCGCATTCTTGACGCTACGGTGCATGTCGATGACCCGCGGCGCGAATTCCGCCAGCATTCCGGGAAGCTTCAGGAGTCCAACGCCGTGTTCGCCCGTCGTTGTTCCGCCCAGTTCCAGCGCGTCCGCCACAATCTGGTCGAACGCGTCCTTCGCGCGCGACTTGGCGTCGTCGTCGTCCACGGGCGCAATGATCAGTGGATGCAGATTGCCGTCACCCGCGTGGGCGATGTTCGCGATCACCGTATTGAATCGTCGCGCGGTGCTCTCGATCCGCTGAAGCATTTCCGGCACCGCAGTGCGCGGCACGCAGACGTCCTCGGTGAGGACCGGGCCCAGTCGCTCCAGTGCCGGGTAGGCCAGTCTGCGGGCCAGGAACAGTTCCTCGGCATGCGCAGCGCTCAGAGAACGCTCCGCCTTGGTGGCTCCGGCTGCGGTAAATATCCCGTGCAGCTCCCTGGACAATTCCTCGCCGCGGGCCCCAGGCTCGTCCACCGAGGCCAGCAGCAGCACGCCGCCCTCCTGGGACAGCCCCAGTTGCTGCCAATCGTCCACGGCCTGCAGACATGTCCGGTCCACCAGTTCCAGGGCGGCGGGAATGATCCCTGCCCTGCTGACCGCTGCGACGGCATTTCCGGCGTCCACCAGATCGTTGAAGTACCCCGTGACAGCGCGGTTTTCCCTCCCGTACAGCGGCAACAACTTCAAAGTTGCCTCGGTGACGATGCCCAGCGTCCCCTCCGAGCCGACGATGAGGGCCGTCAGGTCGTATCCGGCGACGCCCTTGGCTGTTCGCCGGCCGAGGTCCACCACGGAACCGTCCGCTAGCACCACTTTCAGCCCCAGTACGTAATCCCGGGTCACGCCGTACTTAACGCAGCACAAACCGCCCGCATTGGTGGCGATGTTGCCACCGATGGTGGAAATTTTGTAACTGGCGGGGTCCGGCGGGTACCAGAGGCCCTGCGCCGCGACGGCCTCGCGGAGCGAATCGTTGAGCACGCCCGCCTGGGTTCGGACGAACCGCTCATCGGGGTTGATCTCCAAGATCCCGGTCATCAGTTCCAGTGTGAGCACCAACGAGTTCGCTACGGCATTGGCGCCGCCGGAAAGCCCGGTTCCGGCTCCCCGGGGCACAATCCGCACGGCGGTGGACGCAGCAATTCGAACCACCGCGGAGACTTCCTCTGTGGTCTTGGCGCGTACCACAGCCAGCGGCGGGACAAATTCAGCCCATTCGGCGTCGTCGTGGCTGTAGGCAGCCAGCGGTTGTGGATCGGTCAGAATGCGATCCGCCGGGACCACTTTGCGCAGGCGCGCCAGGAGTTCAGTGCTCATTCTCCGCACGCTACCATGCAACGCCCGCCCGGCATCCGCTGTCCGAGGGCGGGGTTAGACTCGGCTGACCAACATCGGACAACGCGAGGAGACCGTCGTGGCACCATCGGTAAAGGCATTGTTTGATCTGACCGGACGCAAGGCCGTGGTGGTCGGTGCGGGCAGCGGTCTCGGGCAGGCCGGGGCGCTGGCGCTGGCCGAATTCGGCGCTGAGGTGGTGGTGGCGGACCTGAATACGGCCGGGGCGGAGGAGACGGTCCGGCAGATTACTGCGGCCGGCGGAACGGGCCGGACTCTGGCCTTGGACGTCACGAGCACCGACGCCGTCAATGCCGCCGCTGCGGAACACGCCGACGCAGAGGTCCTGGTCATCACGCCTGGCTACAACGCCCGCAAGCGGCTGGTGAACACGACCGACGATGACTTCGACAAGGTAATCGACATTAATCTCAAGGGCACCTACCGGCTGATGCGGGCCTTCGGTGACTCCATGGCCGAGCGGGGCGGCGGTTCCATCATCACCTTCGCCAGTTTCCGCGCTCTCGTGGTGGAACCGGGGCAGGGCCTTTACGCGGCCGCGAAGGCCGGCGTCGTCCAGCTCACCAAGACCATGGCCACCGAGCTGGGCACCCGCGGCGTGCGGGTGAACGCGCTGCTGCCCGGCGCCTTTGAAACCCCGCTTACGCAGCAGATCAAGGCCGATCCCGATTGGTGGAGTGCCTACGAGCAAAAGAGCCCGCTTAGGCGCTGGGGTCAGCCGCACGAGATCGGTGGTGCCATCGTCTTCCTTGCCTCCGACGCGAGCTCCTTCGTCACCGGTTCCGCCATGCTGGTCGACGGCGGCTGGATGGCCAATGACGGGCGCTTCGAACCGAAGGTCTAGCCTTGACAGCGGTGACCGCGGCGGCACGCGCCGTCGCCGTCGTCATCGTCATCGTCATCGTCATCGTCATCCTTGACTTCACTGTCCCGCGAACGGCGCGCCGAAGCTGGACGCAGCCCGAGCCTCCAGAGTAGACAAGAGGCAACACGAAGCCGCAGAACGCCGCCAGTGCACCGGCCGCCGATGCACCAGCTCAATGAGGAGCCCTTCATGACGATCAGTTCTCATCCGGTGCCGGCCGCCGACGTGGCCATGCGGAAGCGCGTCATGCGCAAGGTCGCCTGGCGGCTTTCGCCGTTCCTCGGCTTGCTCTACTTCATCAATTATCTGGACCGGACCAACATCGCGTTTGCCGCCCCGCACGGCATGAACGCCGCGCTCGGCTTCACCGCCAGCACCTTCGGGCTCGCATCCGGGCTGTTCTTCGTCGGCTACCTGCTGCTGGAAGTGCCCAGCAACCTGGCCCTGCACAAATTTGGCGCCCGGCGGTGGATCGCAAGGATCATGGTCAGTTGGGGCATCATCGCCACCATCATGACCTGGGTGCCCAACGCGGGCACCATGTACGTGCTGCGCTTCCTGCTCGGCGTGGCGGAGGCCGGCTTCTTCCCCGGCATCATTTTGTACCTGACATTCTGGTTTCCCAAACGCGAGCGCGCCCGCGCCGTCGCACTGTTCATGCTGGCCGTGCCGCTCTCCTCCGCGATCGGATCCCCGTTGTCCGCCTGGCTGATCACCACCGGACATCAGGTGTTCGGCGGCCTGGACGGCTGGCGGTTCATGTTCCTGGTCGAAGGCCTGCCGGCCATCATCGTGGGCGTGATCTGTTGGTTCTACCTGACAGACCGTCCGGCGGACGCTAAGTGGCTCGACGGCGACGAGCGGGCCTGGTTGAGCCGCGAGATGGACGCCGAAGACGCACAGACCGCCAAGCGCTACCACGTGACACTCAAGCAGGCCCTGACGCAGGGGCGGATCTGGGCGCTGGCATTCGTCTACTTCGGCATTGTCTACGGCCTCTACGCGATCGGATTCTTCCTGCCCACCATCATCGCCGGGTTCAAAAAGGAATTCCACACCGATTTCTCCGTGCTGCAGCAGGGCTTTATCGTGGCGATTCCCTACGTTTTCGGCTGTTTCTCCATGTACTTCTGGGCCAGACACGGCGACAAGACCGGCGAGCGCGTCTGGCACGTGGCCCTTCCCACGATTGTTGGCGGGATCGCGATCCCGATCGCGCTCTACCTGAGCTCCCCCGTCGCGGCGATGATCGCCATCACCGTCTGCACCATGGGCATCTGCGCCGCGCTTCCCACGTTCTGGCCGTTGCCCACGATGTTCCTTTCCGGAGCCGCGGCCGCCGCCGGCGTGGCGCTGATCAACTCGATCGGCAATACGGCCGGTTTCATCGGCCCGTACGTCACCGGGTGGCTGGCTGATATCACCGGCACGCAGCAGGCGGGCATGTGGGCCGTGGGGCTGGCGATGGTGGCCGCCGGCGTGGTGGTGCTGATTCTTAAGGCCGCGCCGAAGGCCGACGACGGCGAAACCATTCAGGCGGACCGGCTCGGCTAGCGCTTCCCTCCCTTACCGCTAAATTGTCCAATTTAGCGGTAAGCAAGACGACGGCGACGGCCGCCCGGCAGAGTTGGGATCATAATCAGAAAACGGAAAAAATCGTAGGCTAAGGGCGTGCTAAATTGAGTCAATCGTGATCCATCGGCAGGAGGTGATACCCATGAACGCAGTATCCGCAGTGGGTGCTCCTCTGAATTCCACGATCGCGCGACTGAGGTAGTCGCCACCGGGAGCGCCCTACAGGCAATTCGCGAAAGGCGACTCCCATGAACACAACACCTTCTTCAACTCTGCACCTCACCTCGACGAGGACCTCCGACGGCATCACCGAGCACGAGGCGCCAGGGCATGGCGACCGGTCGAGGCCCGACCAGCAGGTCGACGCCGCAAGGCGAGTGCCCGCCGCGGGTGAGCGAGCGTTGGTCCTCGCCGGTGCCGGATCGGCAGGCAACGCTTGGGAGATCGGCGTCATCGCCGGCCTCTTCGAAGCCGGGTTGGATGTGACCCAGCCCGACCTGACCATCGGGACGTCAGCCGGATCGACCGCCGCGGCCCAGATAACCAGCGGAACCCAACCCGCCGAACTTCTTGCCGCCATCCTTGCCGCTGAGACCCCACCGCGGACCGCCCCGGCAGGATCCGACGGTGGACGAGCGCGGATTATGGAGGCGGCGAACATGATGGAGAAGACGAGCGCCATCATCGCGGCCGCTGAGAATCCGGCCGACATGCGCCGCAGAATGGGCGCGGCGGCGCTCGAGACGGACCCGGCGGCGCACAGTTCTGCGCAAAAGAAGTGGCGCGCTACCGTCGCCGCTCGGCTGCCCAGTCAGCACTGGCCACAACGGCCGATGCTCATCGTGGCGGTCGATGCCGATACCGGCGAGCCGGTCGTGTTCGACCGCCACAGCGGAGTCGACTTGGTGGACGCCGTGGCCGCCAGTACCTCCAACGGCTCTCCCTACAGCATCGGCGACAGCCGATACATCAACGGCGGCTACCGAAGAAACGAGAATGCCGATCTGGCAGCCGGATACGCACGGGTGCTGGTGCTGTCACCATTCGGCGGCAGATCACGGCATCCGCTGGACTGGGGGATGGATCTCGCGACGCAGGTCGACGAACTACGCGCACGCGGCAGCAGAGTCGAAACGATCTTCCCGGACAGCAACTCCGAGAACATGTTCGGCGCCAACATGATGGATCTGTCGACGCGTCCGCCCGCCGCTCGAGCCGGTTACGACCAAGGCAGAGCTCTTGCCCACCAGCTCACCGAATTCTGGCCCTGACGCCTACGAACCCCGTAGACTCGGTAGGCGTGAGGACACCTGCTCGTGCCTCGGAGGGCCGATGGGCGCGACGTGCCTGACGCTACCTTCGCCTGCCTGACCTGACCACATTCACGCGCCTGGACGAGCTCGGACTTGAAGTCATCGTGCAACGACTCGAGCCAGATTGCGCTGTCCTCGCCCGCCGAGTCGTCGATCCCGACGACTCGGCGGGCTAATTTCGTCGGTGCGGACGCGAAGGGGCACCGCACGACAGCGTGACGTTCCAAGCACGCGTTCAAGCAGTGGCTCGCGGGCCGCCCCGAACCCTGGCGCCGCGATCTGGCGGTCGTCGCGATGGACGCCCTCGCCGGGTTCAAGACCGCCACCAGCGTAGAGCTGCCCGACGCCGTCGCGGCGATGGGCCCTTCCACGGCGTGTGCCTGGCCGCTGCCGCCCTGGATGAGTGCCGTCGCCATGGGGTGGCTGCGTGGGATCCAATGCGAGGGAGGCATTCCCCCAGGCTGTAGAGATCAACCACATTCAGGTCCGCGATGAGTATCGCGGGCAGGGGGTCGGCAGCGCCTTGATAACAGCAGCGGAGCAATTAATTGGGCGACAGGGATTGCGTCAGACAGCGGTCGGCGTGGCCGATGACAATCCCAACGCGAAACGTCTGTACCTGCGCCTGGGTTACCGCTCGACCGGGGTCTTCGATGTGAGCGGATACGAATGGGCCACGGACGGCGGAACCGTCCGACATGCCATCGAACGCGACCAGCTGCTCGTCAAGGACCTGATGCTGTAACCAAAACTGCGAAGGGCCATCTCTGCATCGAGCCGAATCGCTGAAGTAGTGCGTCCGTGGACCCATGGCGCTACTCGCTTGACATGATGTGCCGTCAAAAAGCTTGTCGATAGTGTCTCCATTCAGCTCGAAAACCGACACCGTAAGCGGAACGATCACCAGGACGTCTCACCTTTCCGAACCGGGTTGCTGACGGAACGCTCTCACGATGGCTGTCACCAGCGACGACGGACCGTTCCCTTGGGCCCGGCGACCATGCTCGCTGCCGGAACGTCATCGGCAACGACGGTGCCAGCCGCGATAACGGCGTCACGGCCGGTGGTAACGCCGGGCAGGATCATCGCACCGGCCCCGATCCAGACGTTCTCCGCCACATCGATCGGCGCACCCGTGAGAAACTGACGCCGTTCATCTGGGACATCAGGATGCCCCATCGTGATGAACGTGGCCTTTGGCCCGATCATCACACCCACGACGAGCCGCCCCCAGTCGACGGTGGCGAGCCATTCGAAGAGGGTCATGAGGAAAGTCTCGCGCGATCCGTAGCTCAGAAGCCACTCGCGGATCACCGTCCAGGGTCAGTGCTCGATCGCTTTCGGATCTCGGCAAGAACTTCATCGAGGACGTAGCCAGGATGCACTTCGATGAGCTGGCAGCCGTTGGCTTGACACAAGTCGCGCTTGCGGGCATCCCGCTCCATCTGTCGCTCGTAGGCGAGCTGTCCACCGAACGGCTCACCGGGCGGCTGTGCTGCGCGCCTGATATTCGATGCCGATGTTCTGGTCCGGCAGATAGATGTCCAACGATTGCTGCCCGAGCCAGCTCGGGCGACTTTGGTGAATCACTCGGCGTTCTGGGAATGCTTCGCGCACCGACCGTACATGGGCCACGAAATCGGCCCGGACTGGTTGCTCAGCCACCGCCCAATCGCCGGAGGTGCGTCACGCGAGGTAGACGCCCAGAGCCTCGAGCAGGCCCCGGCTGCCTTCCTCGCGGCCTGGCCCGTCGGCCCAGAACTGGTCGAAGAAGACGCCGTGCTCGACGTGCGTGAACCGGGTGTCCTCGTTGATCGGCTCGAACTCGAACGACGCCACGGACGTCGACATGTGGACCCCGTCGAGCCACATGTTGTACGTCGTGACGATGCGGACGTGCTCGACGATGTCGGTGTACGTGGCCTCGTACCGCGAGACCGGACCGTCATGAAACGTCCCCTCGGCGACGTCGCGTCCGCCGACGCGGAAGTCGAACGCCCACTCGCCGGGCTCAATGGTGTCGCCGGCGCCGTACCAGGCCAGCTTCTGGTCCTCTTCGGCGAACGCGTCCCAGACGCGCTCGAGAGGAACGGGGTAATCGCGGGTCAGGGTGAACCCGGCGCGGGCCAGTCGGCGTTCGATCGTCATGAGTGCGTCCTATCGCGTGAAGGTGACGTGGGTCGTGCCACTCTCGGCCACTTCCGTCGTCACCTGGTGGGTGAGTTCGAGGCCGCGCAGGTCGTCCCACAGTCGATTGCCCCGGCCGAGGAGGATCGGGGCGACCATGAGGTGCAAGTGGTCGACCAGGCCGGCGCGCAGGAAGTCGCGCGCGGTGCTGTGCCCACCGCCGACGCGCACGTCCAGGCCGCCGGCAGCCTCGGTCGCCTCCGCGAGCACGTCCTCGATTGCGGCGCTGCGGAAGTGGAACGTCGTTCCGCCCTCCATCGGGATCGACGGACGCGGTGCGGTGTGGGTGAGGACATAGACCGGGGTGCCGAACGGCGGCTGGTCACCCCACCAGCCCTTCCAGTCCGGATCGTCGGGAAACGAGTGCAGGCCGAACATGGTCGCGCCCATGATCTCGGCGCCGACGCCCTCGAAGAACGCGGCCGCGTAGGAGTCGTCGATGCCGGTCGTTCCGGTGCCGCTGGTGTCGCCGAAGACGCGCTCGTGGAACGTGCGGGTCGCGGCGTAGGCCGCCGTGAGGCGCGCCCAGTCCTCACCCATCGGATTTTCGGGGGCGTGGTCGGTCGTCGAGGTGTAGCCGTCCAGCGAGATGAACAGGTCGATGCGCACGCGGGTCATGTCAGATTTCCTTCGTGGTGGTGCGGGTCAGGTGGATGCCGAGCCGGTCGGCTTGGCGTTCTGCGGGGGTTCGTTGCTCGCCCAGCCACAGGTGCAGGACGTCGAGGGCGCCCGGTCGCAGGCTCACGGTGCGGACGCGTCCGTGCTTCTGCGACGTGACCAGTCCCGCGTTCTCGAGGACGCGCAGGTGCTGCATGAGCGACGGCAACGCCATCGAGAACGGTGCCGCGAGTTCGGACACGACGGCTGGGGACTTCGCCAACCGTTCCACGACGGCCCGGCGCGTCGGATCCGCGAGAGCGCGGAGCACGGCGTCGAGCTCGTCGTAATACTTAGGCACATATCTAACTATTATTGAAAGGCAGGGATTCGTCAACCGGCTCGGGGTGACTTGTGCATAAGTGAAATGTCCAACGCTAAGGTTTTGCCGTTTCGGGGTCCGAGGAGGAACGGTACGGAAATTCACGCTAAGGGGTCGGCGGCCTGCGAACAGGGTGCCGTTGGTAATTTGCCTGTCATCATTTCAGCGGTGTGGTGACGCTGTCGCGCCGTGGGGGTTGAAAATATGGCCGTGGCTGGCTCCCGCCCTGTCGTTGGGGTGATGGTGGGCGAATAATTGTTTTTGTCTGTTGCGGTTGACGCCGGTTCTTCTTGGTGCCGAGTTGGAGCCTGTTTTTCAGCGTGGCGTGGAGGGCTTCCACGGGAACCGTGGATTGTTGCTTCGAGCACGAGTGCTAGATTCCTGATTTTCTCCCTGTCCTCCCCGTGGCAGACACTCATATGTACCCAGAGTTGAAGAAGGGTTACGGGAATGGACATTGTGCATGAGCGCTCCGTTGGGATGGATATTTCCAAACGTGACGCGAAGGTTTGTCTCAGGGTTCCAGGTAAAGTCAGGGGCCAGTTCACCTCGACAGTGACGACGTGGGGTGCCACCACGAATCAGATTCTGGCCTTGCGCACGTTTCTGGAGGAACAGAACGTCACGGTTGTGGTGATGGAATCAACCAGCGATTACTGGAAGCCGTTCTATTATCTCCTTGAGGGGAGTCTGCCGTTGATGCTGGTCAACGCCAAACACGCGAAGAATTTACCCGGCCGCAAGACCGACGTTTCCGACGCCGCCTGGCTGGCTCAGCTCGGAGCGCATGGGTTGCTGCGTGCCTCGTTCGTTCCCCCCGAGCCCATCCGGGAATTGCGGGACCTAACCCGTGCTCGGGCTGTCACCGTTCAGGATAGGACGCGGGAACTGCACCGGCTGGAGAAGTTCCTCGAGAGCACGGGCATTAAACTCTCCGGCGTTGTCAGTGAGTTGACCGGTGTCTCATCCAAGGCGATGTTGGAGGCGCTAATTATGGGAGAGCGGGACCCGCAGGTACTGGCACAGTTCGCCCGCGCGAGTATGAGGTCAAAGATTCCCGAGCTCACCGAGGCGCTCACCGGGATGTTCGGCAACCATCACGCGTTCATGGTTCGTATTCATCTGGACCGCATCGATCAGCTTGACCAGACCATCAAGGACTTCACCAAGCGCGTCGAGACGATGATCGAGCCCTTTCGCGCAGCGCGGGAAGCGCTGATAACCATCCCGGGAGTCTCGAGCTTGGTCGCCGACGTGATCATCGCCGAGACCGGCGCCGACATGAGTGTCTTCCCCACCTCAGCGCATCTGGCGTCCTGGGCTGGTGTCTGTCCAGGCTCCAATGAGTCCGCCGGCCGGATCAAGTCGACCAAGATCATGCCCGGCAACAAGTACCTGAAAGCTGCTCTGGGTATCGCCGCGATGTCTGCTTCCCGAAGCAAAAATACCTACCTCAGCGTCAAGTACAGGCGAATTGCCGGCCGGCGCGGCCGGGTCAAAGCGATCGTCGCAATCGAGCACGTCATCCTCACCGCTACCTGGCATATGCTCGCCAATGGCGAGATTTACCAGGATCCCGGAGCCGACTACTACCTCAAACGCGATCCCGAACAAGCCAAGAGCAGAGCTATCCGCCAGCTCAAAACTCTCGGTTACGAGGTCAGCATCACACCAGCAGCTGCCTAACTCACCTCTACTTTCGTACTAGCTCAAAACTCTCGGTTACGAGGTCAGCATCACACCAGCAGCTGCCTAACTCACCTCTACTTTCGTACTAGAAGGTGACTGCACAGTGATTCCGTGTCCGTAAGGGGAACGCTAACCGACGCACCTCCTCGCCCTGAGAGTCATAGCTCTTCGGAACGATGTGAGCTATGTGCCAGCGCCATCGCTTTACCTATCATGTTGACTATGAACATTGAGGAAGTAGACGAGCGAGATAGTACCTGGGAGCAGCATGACTCCATTTTTCGGGTCTACTTCGCCAAGGGAATCGACCGCGCAATCACTACAGTTGACGTTTCCGATGCCACTTTCAGCGAAGTTCACAAATGGGCAAAGGAAAAAGCTGCCGATGACACACTTATCGCGATCGCACTTGTCGGTCGCGACGCCCGGGGGCTAAAGGGTTTGACGTGGTTGTTTGGGACGGACCCGAACGACCAGTCGGCAGCCGATATTGAGTTCCGGATGCGTGCGGAAATGATCGCAGAAAGCTCCTCTACCGGACTTTTATAGCCTGGGCGGGTTTGTTCTCGATCTTTCGTGGACTGACAGGTGTCCCCGATGTAGACCGTGCCACAGTCCCGTAAGCCGGTCGGCGGACGGAGCCGCTGAACCCAAAATGGTGGTTTTGAGACTTCGCATGGGTAGCGTTCCGCAGCGGAACGCGCTGTGGGACTGGTTGAGCCCGCGGTGAGCGGGCTCGCGGTCCGCTGTGGAACCCCTTGGCGTTTCGGCGCCATCTCCGGAGCGGATGTCACACGCGAGCGTTGGTCGGTGTCTTCATGTTGAAAGACCCGATCCATCGACGACATTGGAGCAGGAGCAGATATGACCAGCGAGACACGCATCCCCGCGACTAAGATCACCGGCGTGTACGGAGCGATCGTGAAGTTCGCAGCCCGCAAGATGATGGGCCACGTACCAGATTCGGTGGGCGTGTTGTGGCACAACCAGGCCGTAATGAAGGACGCCATGGGAATTGGACGCAAGGTCGAGGGCTGGCGCGAGCTCAAACCGGACCTCGCGTCGTACGCGGCTATGGCATCGGCTGCCACGATCGGCTGCAGCTTCTGCCTGGACTTCAACTACTTCATGGCGCACAATCACGGACTTGACGAGACAAAGGTCCGCGAGGTGCCCCGCTGGCGGGAGTCAACCGTTTTCACGACGCTCGAGCGCCAGGTCATGGAGTACGCGGAGGCGGCGAGCCAAACGCCGCCGGCAGTTACTGACGAGCTGTCGGCGGTGCTCCTCGGTGAACTCGGGCCCGCGGCGCTCGTCGAGCTCGCGGCGCGCGTGTCCTTCATGAACATGACGGCTCGTATGAACGTCACGCTCGGCATCCACTCCGAGGAGTTCGCCGCGGCGTGTGGCCTGCCTCCGTTGACCGTGCCGTCGGCCGACTCGGCCGCCGCGTAGGCTATGGGCATGAGCCGCGCCGGGCACGCCGATGACGATCAGTTCGTCGTCCACCGGAGCCTCCTGTTCACCGTTGCATACGAACTCCTCGGCTCGGCCGCTGACGCCGAGGATGTGCTGCAAGAGTCCTGGCTCCGGTGGGCGTCGGTCGACCCGGTCTGGATCCGTGAGCCGCGGGCTTACCTCGTGCGCATCGTGACACGGCAGGCGCTCAACCACCTCCGCACCGTGTCGCGGCGTCGAGAGGAGTACGTCGGGGAGTGGCTCCCCGAACCGCTCCTGACCAGTCCTGACGTCGCGGAGGACGTCGAGCTCGCGGAGAGCGTCTCAATCGCGATGCTTACCGTGCTTGAGACGCTCGCGCCGACCGAGCGCGCCGTCTTCGTACTGCGCGAGGTGTTCGACGTGCCCTACGAAGAAATCGCGGATGCCGTCGGGAAGACCCCGGCGGCCGTGCGGCAGATCGAGCACCGCGCGAAGGACCACGTCTCGGCGCGACGCCCAAGAATACGTGTCGTCGACTCCGAACACAAGGACGTCGTCGACCGGTTCGTGGTCGCGCTTAACACGGGCAATCTTCAGGGCCTCATGGACGTGCTCGCGCCCGACGTCGTGTCGGTCGCCGACGGCGGTGGCAAGGTACGGGGGGCCGCTCGTCGCCCAGTCATCGGTGCTGATCGGCTCGCGCGCTACCTCGTCGGTAGCATCTCGAAGGTGGAGGGCGAACTCGTGGCTTCCGCAGTATGGGTAAACGGTCGGCCCGGCATCCGAGTCGAGTTGAACGGGCAGCTTGTGGCCATTACGAGCCTCACCGTCGAGAACGGGCAGATTACACGGGTCTGCTCGATCGCCAACCCCGACAAGCTCAGCCGAGTCAACGAAGAGACTGCCCTCAGCCGATGATGGCGTTGCAGACTGGTGTGGCCGAGGCAATTACCCCGTCCCAGCACAACCTGACGAGTCACCCAGGGGCGTTTGAGAAAACGGAACTTGAACTACGCTAAGCCGATTTTTGCGGTCCGGTTAGCGTGGTCGGGGCTCCATTTTCCGCTCAGCGGCCGGCGGCGGGGATCCACCCGTAGAGCGTCGGGATGGAGACCCCGACCTTGTGGGCGACGTCGGCGGCAGAGGTGCCCTGGGCGAGGAGCTGTTTCGCCGCGGTGATCTTTCGGTCAGTCATGAGGCGTTTTGCGGCCGGGAGGGCGCCCGTTCTTACGGGAGGACTAGACTCCAGCGCGGGTGCGTTCAACGGTGAGCTCCCGTTCCATCTGAGGGAGGGAGGCCATGACGTGGAAGAAAAACCGGCCGGCCGGGGTCATGGTGTCAATCTGGTCGGTAAGGGAACGGAACCCGATCCCGGTGGCCTGGAGCTGGTCGGTGAACGCGCTCAGGTTCTTCACGTGATCAGCAACTAGTGTTCCGTGTTAATGGTTTGTTTGCGTTTCATCTTGCCCAGGAGATACTCCGCTGACTTGGTCCAGGTGAATGGTTTGGCGTCCTGGTTGTAGTTCTCGATGTAGCGTTCCATGGTTTCCTCCAGCTCTTTCACGGAGCTGAATGCTCCGCGTTTGAGGCACTGGCGGGTGATGATCCCGAAGAAGATCTCCACCATGTTCAGCCAGGAACAGCTGGTCGGGGTGAAATGCAGGCTCACGCGCGGGTTTTCGGCCAGCCAGTCCTTCACGTTCTGGTGCTTATGGGTCGCATAGTTGTCGCAGATGACATGCAGCTCAACCCCGGGGTGGGCGTGGGCGACCCGGCTCAGGAAATCGACGAACTCGATGTTGGTGTGCTTTGGGTAGAAGGCGTTCGCGCTGAGTTTGCCGGTGAGAACCTCCAAGGCGGCGAACAAGGTGGTGGTGCCGTTGCGCTTGTAGTCGTGCGTCTGCTGCAGCGGGTGGGTCGGGGACAGCGGCTGGTCCGGGCCGGTGCGGGACAGTGCCTGGATTTGGGTCTTCTCATCAATGCTCACCACCACCGCGTTTTCCGGCGGGGACATGTACAGGCCCACCACGTCCCGGAGCTTGGACTCCAGGGCCGGGTCGGTGGAGAATTTAAACGTCTCGATCCGATGCGGCTGGATCTTCCAACGGCGCCAGATTCGGGCCACGGACGAAAAAGAGATTCCGTGGCGTTCGGCCATGATGCGCGCGGACCAGTGCGAGATCCCCAGCTCCGCCGGCGGGTTCCCGTCATTGGTCAGGGTGTCGGCAATCAGGGCGAGTTCGTCGATCTCCCGCTCCCGGCCCGGGCGCTGGACATCGGACAGGGCCTCGATCCCGCCCTCGGCATAGCGGTTGCGCCACTTCAAAACCGTGGGCGCCGAAAACCCGGTGATCTTCTCAATCTGGACATTCGGCATCCCGTCAGCAGCCAACAAAACCGTGCGCGCCCGCAACGCCAACGTCGCAGTGGAAGAATTCCCACGAGTCAACGCTTCCAGGGCGCCCCGGTCCCCGTCGCGCAACTGAAGTGCCTTTGCCAGATAAACCATGGATCAAGTCTGACAAACAATCAGACCCAAAGGAATCAACGACACGCTACACTAGAGCGTGCCTCCTAGATCGCATAGCTGTGTGAGAATGGCGCTGATCGTGATGGCGGCGCGATAGGTGATCAGGATTCGCGAGGATCGGGCCGCCTCAGTTCTCCTAGGATTGGAGTGTGAGCCGCGAAGCCGAAGAACTCAACCGGCGATTGTTGCGCGCCCGTGACGCGATGGACCGGGACTACGCCGGACCGCTCGACGTTCGCGCTGTGGCGGCGGTGGCCCAGGGCGATTATCGCTGGCTAACCGTTCGCGTACCTGGCGGTGGTGCCACCGAAATCTCACTTGAGCAGCCCGGTCCGCCGCTACACGACGAAGAGACGGCAGACCGAATCCGCGAGTTGATCACCAAGGGTGCTCTGGGCGGCGGACTCGTCTTCATCACTGACAACGCGCGCGCGATGTACGACACGCTCCGTGAGCGGGGCGTCACCGATTTCACCCAGGAGCCCACCGAGCACTTTTACGGTACTGACATGGGCGTTCGAGACCCCTTCGGCAACGCCATCCGGATTCTGCAGCAAGGAAAGGTCTGAACGCAGGGCGCCAACCAAAAAGTCCGGCCCGGAATCCACGGCCGAAGAGCGCGCGGCCGCCCGCCAGGGGGCCAAGGAGCTCAAAGCGCAGGAAGCTGCTGCAGAGGCACTGAAGTCGGTGCTCGACAAGATCCGCCGTGCTCGCCTCTGCGGTAACGCTGGTCGGACACCGGCGATGGCTGCAGGATAGCGCCACGGCGGTCGGCGGCGGGGCCGGCGGGGGGACCGGCGCTGGGGCCGACGGCGGGGCTCGCGGCGGCGGGGCCGGCACCGGGAATGCAGCCTCTGTTTCAGCCTGACGCTACGGCTGGCGGACCGTCCCGCTGGCCGGTCCCGCAATCGTCGTAAGGGAACCAAGCCTGCCGGACGGCGACGACAGCATCGCGTTCAGTGCAACAGCCGCCTTAGGTTCGGGGCAAAGATCCGTTACAGGTCCAAGACCAGTGCGAGGGCCTCGTCGACCCGCTGCATCTCCTCGAGGGTCAGGAAACCGGCCCTCTCACGGAGGCGGTTGAGGTCTACGGCGGCAAGCTGGTCGCACATGACCAGCGTCTGCCTCCCGGCGACGGACACCAGCGGCCGAAAGCTGGTCGCCCGTGCGCTGGTGCTGGTGAAGGCGACGATCCAGGTGCTGAGCGCGAGCCAATCCGGCTGCAGCACGACGGCGTAGCGCCGGCCCTTCTGTTCGTGGCCCTTGCCGCGCGCCGGCAGCCGGTAGACCTCACCCCTCATGCAACGCGGCCATATCCTGCTGGATCGCCCGAATTTCGGAAAGGTCCGCTGCGTCGTCCTTGATGGCACGGGCTTCGGCGGCCGCGACGTGGCGGCGTTCGTCACGCCGCATCGCTGTCAGAGCGGCCAGAATCACTTGGTCGGCGCTCTGGCGTCGGGAAGCTCCGATCTCCAGGAGCAGATCGCGGGTGCTGGTCTGGACCTTGACCGTGGTGGTGTCTGCCATGCTGAAAAGTATACTCCTGGTAGACCATTAGGGAACCGTAGAGAGAACACCGACGATGCCGCACCCGTTGTAGACGGATGCGGCTGCTACAGCGGGTGCGCTCGTCTCTAGCGGGTGCGGAACGGTCCGGCCGGCGAAGCCGGGGTTGACCAATCCGGGACCCGGCCGTTCGTCATGGCCCCTCCTTCCGCGCCCCTCCCCCTCCGCTCTATATTTGTATAGAGCCGAAGGGGACGAGTCCATGCCACAGATGAACGTTCGATTGGATGCGCTGACCATGGAGCGGCTGGAGCGCCTAGCCTTGGGTACAGGGCGCACCAAGACGTTTTACACGACCGAGGCCTTGACGCAGTATTTGGACGAGTATGAGGACTATTTCCTCGCCAAGGATGCTTTGGAAGAATTACTCACTCCAACGACGACGCCGTGGACCTCGCCTCCATCGACTGGCCTCATTGAGCTACGCCGTCCGTTTTACGCCCGGGGCCGCGAAGCAGGTCAAGAACCTCGACCCAGTGGCGGCACGACGGATTCGGCGGTTCCTGGAAGAAAAGCTCCAGCCGCTGGAGAATCCCCGGCTCCTCGGCAAGAAACTGGTCAATGAGGATTTCTGGCGCTACCGCGTCGGCGACTACCGGATCCTTGCCACCATCGATGACCAACAGATCCTCGTCCTCATTGTGGACGTGGCCCGTCGAAGAGAGGTCTATAGGAATCTCTGAACATCCTCACCCTGCCGCGCCTTTTCCGGCAGGCGCTGGCGCTACTTTCGAACCAGCGTCACCCAGGTAAATCCGCCGGGGACCACCGTGACCCGGCCGGAGTGGTCGGCTCCGTTGCCGTTCGGGCCGGCCGGGACAGGGCGGCCGGAGGAGTCGAACGCCTGCTGCTGCAGCTTGAACCCCTTCGGCAGATCAACGCGTTGGACGGCTGTGCGCGCCGCTGCACTGACGTACAGGCTCGAGTCCCCGCCGGGTCCGCTGACAGATACGGAGGAGATTTCCGGCTGGATCAGCAGCGCATCGATGGCTGCGGTCCCGCTGGAACGCCCGACGACGGAGGCCGTGTTTCCGGCCGGCAGCGGCGAACCCAGCGCGAACGGGTAGAGGATCCCCGGCGCTCCTGTCACTCCCTGCGCTCCCGCGCAGGCGTTGGGGGTTGTGCCCAGCATGGTCCGCCCGGACGTCCACGAGGTATTTCCGGCCGGGGCGATGCTGCGGTTGACGATCGGGTAGACGTTGCGGGCCTGGTTGTCGGCGGGAACCGGGATGGTAACGGACCCCCCGGCAGTAAGGTAGACATATGCTCCACCGGATATATTTGCTTCTCCGGTCCAGGTGGAGGCCGGTTTCACCACGGTTCCCCCGGTTATGCTGCCGGATTCGGCCTCCACGACGCTGAGGCCATGGGTGCCGACCGTCTTATTGATGGCGAGGGCCTTGGCCTTAAGCGACGGGTTCGCGTCAAGGGTGAGCATGCTCAGCAGCGTATGGATGGTGGATTCGGCGCCGGAGTTGGGGTTGGTCCGGCCGTCCGTTTCGATCCCGTCGATGGCGGTGCCGGTGGCCGGGTTGTAGGCGGGGGCACCATTGTGGTTGGCCCCGAAGAACCAGGCCGCGGCAACCGCCGCCACGTCCAGCAGCCCGGGCGCATTGGCGGCCTTCGCCGTCGCCACCAGGGACTCAACGCGCGAATCCACGCCGTAGGCAATCTGCGCCTCGCCCGGCGTCGGGCTCCACGCGTTGTCCGGGCCGCCCGCGGCGAGCAGCTGGGGGGTGAACCCAGCGGAGTCCTTGATCGCGGCGGCCAGCAGGTCCGGCCGGTGGAGGACGGAAGAGGCCGTCGCGACGGCGGCCGGGGCCATGCCGCCCCACGCATGCCAGAGGGACTGGGAAGTGACGGAGGGCAGGATGGCGCCGAACGGCCACTGCCGAAGGGAGCCGGAGGGCATCCCCGCGATGCCTTCGGTCAGCTCGCGCAACGCGATGGTGGCGCCATCGTCGCCGGGAGCGGCCGTGACGTACGCGGCGAGACCGAGCACCGCTTCCGCGGAAGCATCCGCGCCCCCGGTGATCAGCCACGCCGGTACCTGCACGCCGTCGGCCACGTAGAAGTGCCCGTACTTTGCCAGCGACTGACGGTTCAGGGAAGCCAGAGCCAAGTGCAGCCGGTCGGCCAGAAAGGCAGCGAACTGGGGGTCCGCGGATTTGAACGCCGCGTACCCCTCACCGAGGGCCCATACCGTCCGGGCCAGCCAGTAGGACTCGGCCGAATCCGATGGATCGGGCAGTTCCACCGGCTTGGCGCTCGGGTTCAGCGTGCCGTCGGCCTGCTGCCAGAGCACCACATTGCCGGCGTTGGGACCGGCTGTGGTCTGCAGGTACGTCAGCGAGCGCAGCGTCTGGAAGGCGTGCTCCCGGCTGCCGGCGTTCCCGGTCTGCTGCCAGTGCCGCAGGTAAACGACGGCCGTACGGGCAATATCGTCGGCATTGAAGGCCCCCTGGCTCCAGTACCCGGTGGCACTGTCAAGGGTGCCGCCTCCCAGCCGCGTGTAGCTGCCGTCGGCGTTCTTGTCGGCATACGTCCACGGCGCCTGCGCGGCCGGCTGCTGCTCCAGCTGGTACGTGGTGTGCCCGCTCATGGATTTCAGCGCGACGGCGTCCAGCAGAAAGTTCAGATGGGCCAGGTTGGTCAACGGGACGGACGACGGCGGCGCAGTTGCCGGTGGCGCGACCGTCACCTGAGGTGCCGGGGCGCCGCGGCGGCCGTTTCCGCCCCGAGCAGCAGCATCGACAAAGCGGCGACGATGGCCACCGGTTTGGTCATTATTCGTGGAATAGTGGCTATGCGGACCATCTCTGCCTCCTGATAATATGCGGGTGTTGGGTCTCCACGCGGCCGCACCGGCCGCGGCCGTTCGCCGGGCGTGGGTCAGATGCGGTCGAGCCTGGCGACTCCGATCTTGGAGTCGGCCATGCCGTAGAAGACGAAGAGCTGGCCGGCGACTTCTTCGATGGCCGTCGGAAAGACGACATTCGGAACGATCCCCGACTTTTCATCCGCCGTTTCCGGCGCCAGCAGCGGCGCAGCACTGCGGGCAACCACCTTGGAGGGGTCATTGGCGTCCAGGATCATGGCCGCGGCGGCGTAGTTGACCTTCTGTTGGAGGGCGAAGTCTGACTTTTCCATTTCGCCGGAAACGCCGTGGTGGATCAGCAGCCAGCCCTCGTCAATCCTGATGGGCGCCGGCCCGGCGCCGATCTTCAGTTCCTCGAACGGGAATTCGCTCAACGCCACCAGCCGGTGCTTAGACATGTGCACCAGGTTGCGGAAATCCCGCTCCACCTCGGCCACCGGGACATAGGAGATCCAAATGCCCGGCCGGTTATCGGTCAGACCGGCGGGCAGGTGTTCCCCCTCGCCGTCGCGGACCCAGCCCAGGTCCCACATCGGCCGGTGCAGCATCGCGTAGGAGGGGACGCCGTCGGGGTCGTTCACCGGCTCCGGAAAAAAGACGGCATCCTTGTTCGGAAACAGATTCAGATCCATGGACAGATCCGCCTGATACTCAAAAAAGCACGGACCCAGCCGGTGCCAGGAGCGCAGGTCCCCGGACCAGGCAAAAGCCAGCCGCGGACCCAGCGGCCCGTACGCCACGTAGGTCATCAAATGCCTGTCCAGTGCGGGGACCCAGGTGGTGCGCGGGTCCTCGGTGCCGGCGTTCTGCAGCCCACGTTCCCAGCCCTCATCCGGTGCCAGCACAATACCCTCGCGCTCCACCGACGCGGGGACGCCGTCGTCGTTCATGACCACTTTGGCCAGCCCCACGCGGGAAACGTTGCCGGCGGCCACCAGCCGGGGCAGCAAATACAGCTCGCCCTCACGGGTCCATCCGCTGGCAGGGTTGAGCACGCCCGCTGCCTCGAAGTCGTTGCCCTCCTGCGGAACCATAATGACGCCGGCGCGGATCAGTGTGAAGGGGACCGCCGGAAACGCCGATGGTGAAGAACTCATGCTCATTAGCCCTTCACGCTGGATCCGATATTGGTCGAAATGAATTGACGCTGGAAGAAAATGAAGAGCACGACGGCGGGCGCCGCGAGAACGCAGGCACCGGCCAGAATGGCGCCAAACGGGTTGGACGCGGTGGCGGCAATGTTGGAAATGTAGTTGGCAAGCGACACCGCCAACGGCTGCAGCGACTGGTCCTTGGTGACCAGGAACGGCCAGAGGAACTCGTTCCAGGGACCAATGAAGGTCAGCAGGATCGCGGTGACAATGGCCGGGCGGACCAGCGGGATGGCAACCTGCCACAGGATCCGCAGTTCGCTGGCGCCGTCGATCCGTGCCGCCTCGAACAGCGTGGACGGCAGCTGCATGAAATACTGCCGGAACACGAACACCGCGGTGGAATTGATCGCGAACGGCAGGATCATGCCCAGGTAGTTATCGCCCAGGCCGTAGTCGCGGACGATCATCACGTACAGCGGAATGAGCAGCAGCTGGAACGGGATCATCTGCACCAGCAGCATCATGGCGAACACCACCCCGCGGCCGCGGAACTGCATCTGCGCCAGCGCGTAACCCACCAGCAGGCCGAAAACCAAGGTGGCCAGGATGACCCCGCCGGTGAAGATGCCGGAATTCAGCAGCCCCTTGAACAGATTGATGGAGCCGTTGATGTTGACGTAGTTCTCCCCCGTCAGGTTGCCCGGCTCCGGGAACGCTCCTCCCACGGAGGTGTCCGGGGAGGTCTGCAGCGAGCCGATCAGCATGTAATAGAAAGGGAAGAGGAACACGAAGGCGCCGAGGGCCAGCAGGATGAAACTGCCCACGCTCAGATTCCGGCGCTTCTCCACCGACGCCTTTTTCGAGGTGACCGACATGTTATTCCTCCCCGCTTTTGCCGCCGACGAGCCGGTTCTGGATCAGTGCAATCAGCAAAACGCCGATGACGAGCACCACGCCCAGCGCCGCCGCCACGTCCGGATTCCCCTGCAGAATGCCCTTCTGGTACATCAGGAACACCGGAGAACTTGAGGCACCATCGGGCCCTCCGCCGCCGGTGAGCAGATATGGCTCGGTAAAGAGATTGGCGCCGGTAATGGTTGCCAGCAGGGTCACCAGGACGCTGGCGGAGCGGACCCCGGGCACCGTGATGTTCCAGAACTGCACCCATTTGTTGCCGCCGTCCACGGACGCCGATTCGTACAGCTCGTCCGGAATGTTCTGCAGTGCGGCCAGGTACAGCAGAATGAAAAACCCCAGCTGCTTCCACGTCACGTACAGCGCCACTGTCGGCATCGCCAGCCAGGAATTCACCAGCCAGGACGGGTTCGGCGCCAGCGGGCCCAGGAGCGAGTTGATCAGCCCGTTTTGCTGGAACAGGAAAAGCCAGACGCCGATCACGGCGACGCTGGCCGTGACATAGGGAACGTAGTAGCTGACCCGGAAGAATGTCTTGAGCCGGGTAATGCGGTTCAGCGCATTTGCCAGGATCAGGGACAGGCCCACGGTCAGCGGGACGTTGATCACCATGAACACCAGGATGTTCAAAAAGGACCGCTGCACCGCGGGGTCGGAAAGCACCGTGATGTAGTTGTCGATGCCCACGAACGGCCGCGCCACCTGTACGCCGGGGGCGGTGAAATAGAACTGATGGAAAGAGATCCAGACGGCATAACCCAGCGGATACGCCAGCACGCCCAGAATGAAGATCACATACGGTGCGCTGAACAGCAGGCCCAGCGGCTGCTTACCCAGTGGCCGGAACTTCTGTTTGATCTCCGGGCGGCCGGATTTGCGCCGCAATGGTTTCCTGCCTGCCGGCTGCTGACCGGCCGACGGCGGCGCACCCGCCTCCGGGCCGGTTGCCGGCGCGCCGTCCCGGCGGGATGCGCCGCCGGCGGAACGAAGTGACATGGCCGATCACCCGTTACTTCTGCGCCGCAAGTTGGTTGATCTTGTCCGCCGCGCCCTTGAACGCGTCGTCAATGCTTTGGTTGGCGAAAATTACCGACTTGTTCCAGGCATCGCGGAACGCCTGCCAGATCTGCACCGAGTTCGTCACATTGGGAACTTCCACGGTCCGGCTGGCCTGGTCCGCGAAGTCCTTGTATAGGGGGTTCGCGGTGAAATAGTCCGCGTACGTGGCGGGCAGGTCCTTGCGCATCGGCATCTGGCCGGTCTCGGAGAGCAGCTTGCCGTCCTCGTCCTTGCTGGTGGCGAATTTCAGCACCTCCCAGGCCGTGCCCTGGTTCTTGCAGGCGGAGTACAACCCCACGTTCTTCGCGTCGGAGAAGGTATACGACTTGTCCTGCTTTTCGGTCCCCGGAATCGGCACGGACCCCCAGTTCACCTTGTCCTTGTAGGACGCGATGGCCCACGGGCCGGCGAGCGCCATGGCGGATTTCCCCTCCGCAAAGGAATCGCCCTGGTAGACCTCCTTGGAGGCCAGGTTCTCCTTGTACAGCGTCGCGAACATGGACGCGACCTGCTTGCCCTGGTCGTCGTCGAAGGTGGCCTTGCCGTCCTTGATCAGCTGCGTCCCCTTGCTGTTGGCGGCGTAGAACGGGTAGAAATCGAACCAGGACTGGAAATAATCCCCCGCCGGCGAGGGCCAGATGGCCTTTTGCGCGGCTCCGGACTTCACCAGCGTGCGTGCCGTGTCCAGCAGCTCGGACTCCGTGCCCAGCTTGGGGTTCGCCGGGTCCAGACCGGCCTTGGCGAACAGATCCTTGTTGTAGAACAGCACCACCGGGTTGGACTTCCACGGCAGCTGGTAGAGCTTCCCGTCCGTCGATTTGTATTGGTCGGCCAGATCCCCGGTGCGGTCCTTGATGTACTGAGCGCCGTCCGGGAAGGAGTCAAGAGCGACAAGGCCGCCCTGCTTCTGGAACTGCGGCACGGCCACCGGTGCGGTATTAAAGACCAGGCACGGCGCGTTGCCCGCTGTGATGGCGGCGCCGATGGTTTCTTCGGAGCTCTTTCCGGCCGGGATCTCCTGCGCATCGACCAACTGATCCGGATGGGCCTGGTTCCAGGCGGCCACCATTTCCTTGCCCCATTTGACCTCAAACTCGTTGTTTGAGTACCAGATCTTGATCGGGCCCTTGGCCGTGGTGGCCGAGGAGGCCGAACTGCTGCCTCCTCCCCCGCCGCCGCAGGCTGCCAACCCTGCGCCCAGGACGGCGATCGCCGCCATGGACAGGATCCGGACACTGCTTGTGGTGCGTTTCATTGCGTCTCCTGACGATGGATTGATTCCTGGCTAAGTCCCTGCTGTCGAAATGTGCTGGTAGCGGCCGCCGGCGACGGCAGGTACCGCGTGCGGCGGCACCGCTCCGGTGGAGCCCCGCAGCAAAAGGCGCGGCGGGCCGAGAACCAGGTCGCCGCCGTCGTGCGTTCCATCCAACTGGGCCAGCAGCATGGCCGCGGCCTGCCGTCCCCACGCCAGCGGATCTGCAGCAATTGTGGTCAGCGGCGGATTCAAATACCGCGCGAACTGCGCATTGTCATATCCGGTGATGGACAGGTCAGCCGGCACATTCAACCCGTGTGTCTGCGCGTAGGACTGCCCCGCCGTGGCCATCAGATCGTTGGCGTAGACAATCGCCGTGGGCCTGTCCTTGCGCGTCAGCAGCCTTGCCGTCGCCGCAACGCCGCCGGGTGCCGTGAAGTCCGCCTCCGCGAACAGGTCCGTCGCCAACCCGGCTGCGCTCAGCGCGCTTTCCCATGCCCGGCGCCGGCTGCGGCCGTGGATGTAAACCTGTGCCCCGCCAACGTGCGCGATGCGCGTGTGGCCGAGCGAAATGAGGTGCTCGACGGCGGCCGTAATGCCGGCGGCGTCGTCCATGCAGACCGCGGGAAACGGCGACGGCACAGCAGGCCGGCTCAGCGTCACCGCCGGAAGCCCGAGCCTGCGGAGCAAGGCAATGCGCGAATCGTCGTGGCGCACGTCGGTGAGGATCACCCCGTCCACCCGGCCTCCGTCGGCAAGCTTGCGGTAACTGCGCTCCTCGGCACCCGGCTCGGTGGCGACCGTCAGCACCAACGTGTACTCATGCTTTTCCAGCGTCGTCTCAACCCCGGCGATGAACGCCGGGAAGAACGGATCCGAGCCCAACAGCTTGGCCTCACGGGCAATCACCAGACCCAGGGCGTACGCCTTTGCGGACCTCAGGCTCTTCGCGCGAAGGCTCGGCGTCCAGCCCAGCGTCTTCGCGGTGTCGAGAATCCGCTGCCGGGTCTGGTCCCCCACGCCTGCATGGCCGTTGAGCGCAAGGGAAACCGCACCCTTGCTCACCCCCGCCGCACTTGCGACGTCGCTGATCGTGATTGCCACTGGTTTCTCACCTGCCCCGCGTGCTGCCGCCGTGACGTGGTTCACTAAATCGATTTAGTAACCGACAGTCAACCTGCTTAGTTGCGGGTTGTCAAGGGTTTGCTGGGCAGGCCAGCCGTACGCCGCAACGCTACGGGGCTTCCGCCCGGCGCAGATCCGCTCTCCTGCTACTGCGCCCGCTGAAATAACGCGTGCAGGGTCCGGTGCCGGCTGGAGCGCACGTGCTGCTCGGCCACCTTGGCGGCCAATTCCGCGTCCCCGGAGGCGATGGCGTCCAGCAACTGCTCGTGCTCGCTGCAGAGCAGCTCCAGATCGTCCGTCTGGCGGAAGAGCCATTGCAGGCGTCCGTGGAGCGGTTCCAGGATATTGCGGAGCAGTTCGTTGTGTGCCAGCCGCGGAATCTCGTCGTGGAATTTGCCGTTGGCTTCGCGGGCGGCGCCGACGTCCTTGCGCGCGGTGGCGTCTTTCGCCTGGTCCAGGATCTGCTTCAGGGCCGACAGGTCCGCGTCCGTGGCCCGTTGGGCTGCAAGGCGGCAGCTCATCCCTTCTAGAGCTTCACGGACGTCAAACAGCTCCTCCACGTCGGCGCGCGTCAGTTCCCGCACTACAAGCCCGCGGGTGGGCCGTTCGGTTACCAGGCCTTCCTCACGGAGCATCCGCAGCGCTTCCCGGATGGGAAGCCGGGAGACATCGAACTCCGCGGCCAGATCGCGTTCGATCAGCCGGATGCCGGGTGCGTACCGGCCGTTGTAGATCCGCTGCCGGATCTGGTCCCGAACCGTTTCGCGTAGCGGCTGTTCGCGGAGGGTGCCTTCGCTTAGAGATGGCAAAACTGTCCTGTCCTGGCGTACCGATGTATTGAGGTGTCCTTTGCTCTTTATGTTAGCCATGTCGAGTGCTGCCGCGTGCGGATGCGGGCGCCGGGAGGGTGTGATCACGACAGCAGGCGCCCCCACTGCGGATCCAGGCCGGATGCCCCGGCCATGGACAGGCACTTCCACAGGGTCACGGCAACGGAATCCAGAACCGGAACACCGTGGTCGCGTTCCATCTGGGCAACAATGGGTGCGCCGTAAAGATTCGTGCACAGATAGATCAGCGCCTGGGGCTGGGCGTCGGCGTCGCTGAGGAGTTCCTTCGACGGTGCCAGCAGTTCGGCCGGATCAACCCGGGCGAAGGATTCATTGACGCTCAGGCCCAGGTGCCTCTCGCCGACGATCGAAATGCCTTCCGTCCGGTAGCTGGTTATCACGGCATCGTTAACGTCCTGGGTGTAGGGGGTGACCAGCCCTACCCGGGAGATCCCGAAAGCCTGGAAGGCATCAAGGTAGGCCAGCGTGGACGTCGTCGCCGGTATGCCAGTGGCCGCAGTGATCTGCCGGACCATTTCCCGATCGTGGTCGGCTCCCAGCCAGGAACCGGCAGTGCCGTTCCAGGCCAGCACGTCAACTTCGGCGGTTTTGAGCAGCTCGGCCGCGTCCAGCATGGTTCGGAAGTCGAACTGCTGGTCGGACCCGGAATCCAGTGCGATGCGCGTGACGCCGATCCGGGTGGAATGGACGGTTACGTCGGTTCGGTCGCCCAGGATCCGGTAGGTCTGCGGTTCCAGGCAGGTATTGGAGGACGGTACGATCATGCCGATCCGTACGGGGCGTGTGGACATTAGAGAGCCTTTCCGGCCAAAACGGCCTTTTTGCTTGTGTCGTAACGATTCAGGAAGCGGCCGGTGGGTCCTGGATCGGTGAATTCTCCGGCGTGCAGCACCACCCGCCCTCCCATCACCACGGTGGCGGGCCAGCCGGCCAGTCTCATGCCGTCAAAGGGGGAAAAATCGGTCCCCATGTGCAGCGCCTTACCGTCCACCGTTCGCACCTCGTCCGGATCGAAGATGACCAGGTCCGCGTCGTAGCCGGGGGCGATATTGCCCTTGCCTGGCAACTTATTGATCCGCGCCGGCCCTGCGGCGAAAAGCTCAACAAACTGCTGGACGGCCATGCCCTGCTCCATGACCAGGGTGGTGAAGGCCACCGGCATCCGGGTCTCGATGCCCGGCAAGCCGTGCGGCATGAACCGCACGTCGTCGCTCCGGGACTGCTTCTGCGCCAGGTCATAGCAGGAGTGGTCCGAGGAAATGGTGTGCACTTCCCCGGCCCTGACCCGCTCCAGCAGGGCCGCCACCGTTTCGCGGCTGCGGATAGGCGGGCAGCAGGCAAACTTTTCCGGGAATTCGGACGCGTAGACCTCTTCATCCAAGGTGAGGTAGTGCGGGCACGTCTCGGAGTAGGCCTCCAGCCCGCGGGACCGGGCGTCCTGGACCAGAGCAACGGCCTCCGGAATGGTCTGGTGGACAAAGTAGACGGGCGCGCCGGTGTATTCAGCCATCGAGAGGACTTCCGCTACGGAGGCCGCTTCCGCCAGTTCCGGCCGGGTATGGTGCAGACGTCCGGCGGGAACAGGCACCGAGGCACCGTGTTCATCAATGCTGTGCTGCGCCAGGCAGTCGACGATAATCGGATCGTGCTCGGCGTGGATGTAGGTGAGGCCGTCCAGCCGCACCATTTCCCGCATCACCTTCACGATGGTGTCGCCGTTGGCCATGGTGGAGCCGCGGTTGGTGGTGTACATCTTGACGGAGCGGATGCCGAGTTCGGCCAGCCGGTCCAGCTGCGCGGGGACGGACTCGTCCCAATCGATGACTGCTCCGTGCAGGGCCACATCGCAGCGCGAGACTTCGGCCAGCCGTATCTTGTTTTCCGCGGCCGCAAGCGGAGTTTCGCTCAAGTCCGCCGGAATACCGAAGTCCATGATCGTCGTCGTGCCTCCCCAGAGCGCGGCGATGCTGGCGGTTTCATAGGTGTCCAGGGATTTATAGGCACCGGTCACCTGTTCCACGTGGGCGTGGGAATCCACTCCGCCGGGGATGACGGTACGGCCGGCGGCGTCCAGTGTCCGGGTGGCCGCCGGCAGGAGCTCCGGGGACGTGGCGGAGTCGTAGAGGGCGGCAATCCGGCCGCCGCTGACGGCAATATGGCCTTCTATGGTGCTGTCTGCATTGACGATGGTGGCGTTGGTGATGAGGAGATCCACGGTCATGGTGCTACCGAACTTTCTGGCTGGTCTTCGGGCCCCGGTCAAGGGTGCGGGTGATGTCCGCAGAGAGTCCTGCGTTGGTTTTTAGCGGCGGCCGGGCAAAGCTGCCCTTCCGGTGGGTGCCGCCGTTGAGGCTGATGAGCAGCTCGCACTGCTTCACCCCGGCGGAGATGCCGTCCACGACGGGGACGGGGATTTGGCCGCCGATCTCCCGCGCCAGGCCGGCGAGCGGTGCACCGGCCAGTATGACGACGTCGGCCCCGTCCTTTTCGACGACGTCGTGGGCCAGCTGCAGCAGCTTGTCCTTGAAATCCTCCTGGACGGAGCCGATGCTGCCCAGCGAATCCTGCAGCGAACGGATCGAGGCGAGGCTGCTGCCCATCCCGTTGCGCTCCACGCATTCCCGGTACCAGGCCTGGATCCGCTGGGAAATGGCAACGATGGAGAACCGGTTTCCCTGCAGGGCCGCCGTGTGGATCGCCGCCTCCGTGATGCCGACGACGGGAATATCGACGAGCTCCTTCAGTGCGGGCATTCCCGGGTCCCCGAAGGCCGCCACGACCACGCCGTCCACGTTGCCCTCCTCCTCGGCGATGATCTGGGCCACGGCGGTGCCGGCGAGCAGCGCCTCAACCCGCGTTTCGATGTATTCGACACCAAACGCAGCGGTACGGACAGTGATCTCGGTACCCGGGAACGCGGCACGCTCCGCCTCGGCACGGATCAGCGCGGACACGCTCTCGCTGATATTGGGGTTGATGACCAGAATCTTCATGGCACGTACCTGTCTGCACTAGGGAGGGTTGATGGGGCGTTGTCAGGGTCGCGAAAATCCGCGTCCCGACGACGGGGATCCGGCTGCCGGAAGAGCAGGGGCGGGCGCAGGCGGATCCCCGTGAGGGCGGTGACGCTTCGGCTGGCTCAGACCGGGAGGCGGCGGCTGTAGTCCATGGTCAGGACCGAGACGGCCATGATGACGGCGGAACCGACAAAGTAGAGCAGCGCCCAGGTGTAGCCGCCGGTGGCTCCGACGATCAGTCCCACCGCGATGGGTGTGATGAATCCGTTGATGTTTCCGCTCAGGTTCATCGCTCCGCCCAGAATGCCGGCGTTGGCCCGGCCGCCCAGGAGTGCGGGGATACTCCAGAACAGGCCCACCCAGCGCAGGAAGAACAGGACGGCGGAGAGGAGCAGGACGGCGGTCAGGGGGTCGGATACGACGGTCACGCCCACCAGGCCGAGGACGACGATCAGGCTGGAGATGCCCAGCAGCGTCCGCATGACCAGGTTGGCGGAGGCGCCCTTGGTCTGCCACCAGTCGGCGATGAAACCGCCCAGAAGTTCGCCAACGAAGCCGGCCCCGAAGATCGCGAAGGTTCCCCAGCCAACCGCCGCCAGGTTGAAGTGCTTTGCCTGGGAGAGGTACAGCGGGCCCCAGGTCAGCAGGCCATAAAAGACGCCGTTGAAGCCGAACCAGCCAAAGCACATGGACCAGAAGGAGCGGTATTTCAGGTACGGCAGCAGTCCGCGCCGGCCGGCGCCCTTGGCGGCTTCAGCCTTGGCGTCCTCTTCGGCGTGGCTGGCCTCGATGTAGGCGAGTTCTCCCTCGTTGACGTTCTTGTGCAGCCGGGGATTGTCGCGGATGTACCACCACGCCAGGAAACCGAAGGCGGCGGTGGCGATGCCGACGGCGATGAACGCTCCCCGCCAGCCTCCGGTCAGCGCGATGAGACTGGCAATGATCAGACCGCCGAGACCCGCACCCAAGGGTGCTCCGGCGTCCAGAATGGTTGCGCCGCGGCCGCGTTCCTTCTGCGGCATCCAGGTTGCATTCAGCTTGCCGCCGGAGGGCATGATCCCGGCCTCGGTGATACCGATGGCGGCGCGGGCGGTGAAGAGACTGGCAAAGTTCCAGGCCAGCCCGCAGGCGGCGGTGGCTAGGCCCCAGCCAACACACGAGGCGGTGACCATCTTGCGGGCGCCGAAGCGGTCAATCAGCCAGCCGGCCGGGACCTGCATGAGCGCATAGGCGAAGAAGAAGGCCGACAGCAGCAGGCCGATCACTTCAGGGGAAAGGTTGAATTCCTTTTGAATCAGCGGCATGGCCACGGAAATGGAGCCGCGGTCCACATAGTTCAGCGTGACCAGAACAAGGAGCAGGACGAAGAGCTTCCAGCGCACCTTCGTGGGCCGGCGTTTAATCAGTGGTTCGGTGGTTGGTGGCCTTTCGGCCTCAACCTCAACGGTGGGTTCATTGATAGTCATTGGAGAAATCCTTTGGATGGACTGACAGCTCGGGGTGCGGGCGCCGTCGCCTCGACGGTGAGGTAAAGATTTGGGATCCCAAAAATGAGAGTACTGCGTGGTGTAGATCACTGTCAACCAAAAATTGAGAAAAGTATCTTGTATCGCGGATTATTTCCTTCACCTATTCGCCACTGACTCCACGGATTGGACTCAACGGGCGACACAATAGTCACCGGGCTTGCAGTGCGCCTACCCCCGCGGCATACACTTTGGTATCCCATGAGGAGCGGGACGGGATAGCCAAGCCGCTCCAGCCGTTGACCATTTACTGCCGGACAGCAACCAAAGGAAGCCAGATGAAATTCGCCCGAATCGGACCCCGCGGCGCAGAGACTCCCGTCCTGGTCCATGATCAGCGGCTGTTTTCGCTCCAATCCCTGACCGCGGACATCGACGGCGCCTTCCTCGCCGCAGGGGGTCCCGCCAAGGCCGCCGCCGCTCTGGCAGCCGGCGAACTGACCGAAGTTCCCGCCGACGGCGTCCGCTACGGCGCCCCCATAGCCCGCCCGTCCGCCGTCATCGGCATCGGCCAGAACTACGCTGCCCATGCCGCCGAGTCCGGCTCCCTGCCGCCAGAGCAGCCCATCATCTTCCTGAAAACCCCCAACACGGTGTCAGGTCCGAATGATCCGGTCACCATTCCGCACGGATCCACCAAAACCGACTGGGAAGTCGAACTCGGGGTAGTCATCGGGAAGACCGCGTCCTACCTGGACTCCAAGGAAGCCGCCCGGGATTACATCGCCGGCTATGTCACAGTCAATGACCTCTCCGAACGCGACTTCCAGCTCAACGTCTCCGGCGGCCAGTGGTCCAAGGGCAAGAACTTCCCCGGTTTCTGCCCCACCGGCCCCTACCTGGTGACCCCCGACGAAGTGGACGCCGGCAATCTCCGGCTGCGCAGCTGGGTCAACGGCGAACCCCGCCAGGATTCGACGACGGCAGGTATGGTTTTCGACGTCGAGACCCTGATTCATGACCTCAGCCAGTACCTGGTCCTGGACCCGGGCGATCTGATCTGCACCGGCACACCCGAGGGCGTCGCGCTCTCCGGCCGCTTCCCGTACCTGAAAGCCGGTGACGTGCTGGAGATCGAGGTCGAGGGGCTGGGCCGGCAGCGCCAGATGTTTGCGGGCTGACCCTTCTCTTCCGGTGGTAAAGCCCGGCGAAACCAACGAACCTTTCGCCCCAACCGGTGTCGATCAACGACCCATTGGCCCCGGCCTGAGGTCCACGAAACGAGCCCTGCAAGCGCGTGAAGACCCGGCGCCCCTGTCGCTATTGCCTCTGCCAGCTCGACCTCAGGCTCCTTTAAAACGAGACATTCCGAGCCGGCCATGCGTCCGCGCACCGTCAGGGATTCGCCCTACTTTGGTTCTCCTGCCCGGGGACCGCCGCCACGCATCGCGGAGTTCTCCTTCAGGAAGACATTGGACTGTCATTTCCAAGGATCACGCGGCGAAAGATCAAACATTTTGGCGACTGGGTAGCGAGATCCTGGCCCACTGGCCACCGACCAATCGTTGGCTTCGTGGTGGCCATCCATGGGTACTCTCTCGTGGCCGCTGACACAACACGACCATCAGAACCGGTTACACCACGTCAATAGGTGTGACCCGCGCTTCCGCTGGTGAGGTCAGGTAATTCAGCATTTTGATGGGGTAGTGCTTGGCTTGGAACCATACGGCTGAAGCAGCAAGGTACCAATAGAGGAGCGCATGTGGGCTACGGCCGAAGTGATGCAGGGTTCCTTGGCTTGGAAGGGGGACAGATTCACCCACTGGCGTCAGGTTGAGCATGGCGCCCTTGTCAAGAAAGCAGGCGTTATCGATACGGCTCTCGACCGGAAGGGAACCGTTAGCAGCGTTGAAGGCGGGCGCCAGATTTTCGAAGCTCGAGGACTCGTATGCGAAAAGCGAGTACGTGATGGGCCAGGGATGGACGGATCCTGCCCCGTACACGTTGTACCCTTCAACCGCTCCGTCGCCCGGCAGGAAGTAGGCCGTTTTTTTCATGCTCTTGACTGCGCTCATGTTCGCAATGACCCCCGGCAGATCGACGGCGGAGAAGCTGGCCTTCACCTCAATTACGGCAATTACGCCCTCTACGGGGACGAGCGAGCTGCCGCCTTGGGCACTTGTGAGGACAAGCGGCGTTCGGTCTGCGTCGTACAGTATTACGTCACTTTGCTTGCTGACACGCCCGGCGCTATCGAAAATCTGTCCTTGGGTTACTCCGATGGAAGCCGGCAGCTTGAGCTCCAGGAGTTCACGAAGAGCTTCTTCCGCACCGCTACCGGAGGTCCCATTGTGCCGGAACCCAGCGCGCAGCTGCGCAAGCTTTGCTTTTAGACCCTCAGCTTCGGCACCCCAAAGCCCTGCAAGATCAACTGCCTTAATTTCCGGCTCTTGTGACATATCCGTGGGCGTGACCTGCGCGCCTTAACGACCACACGCCGCTTTCTACCTAGGATTTTTGACTGTCAAAGGTACAAAAATCGAGGTTGGAAAACGGCGTGCAGAAATCAAGCATATGGTGCACCCTGCTGGGTGTCGAAAAAACGATTGTCCGGGGTCTGGATTTCGAGGAGGACACCGGTGTTTTCATCGCCTTGGTGAGCCCCATGAAGTCCATGCGCAACCGGTGCGGGATCTGTTCCAGGCGGTGCCGCCGATACGACCGCGGCGGTGGTCCCAGGAGATGGCGGACCCTGGATCTGGGAACCATCGAAACCTACCTGGTCGCCGAATCACCGCGGGTGCGCTGCCCCGAGCACGGGGTCACCGTCGCCGCCGTCCCGTGGGCCCGGCACCAGGCTGGCCACACAGGATCTTTGACCAGCAGATCGCCTGGCTGGCCACCCAGACTTCCAAGAGCGCTGTCACCCAGTTGATGCGCATCGCCTGGCGCACCGTGGGCTCGATCATCGATCGGGTTTGGAAGGACACCGCCGCGACCTTCGACCCGTTCGCGAACCTGACACGCATTGGCATTGACGAGATCTCTTACAAGCGCGGACACAAGTACCTCACCGTGGTCGTGGACCATGATTCGGGCCGGCTCATCTGGGCCTCGCCGGGACGGGACAAGGCCACCCTGGGCAAGTTCTTCGACGCTCTGGTGGACGAACGGTGCACCGAGATCACGCATGTATCCGCGGATGCGGCCGAGTGGATCGCCACCGTCGTGGCCGCGCGCTGCCCCCAAGCGGTCCGCGTGGCCGACCCGTTCCACATCGTCATGTGGGCCACCGACGCCCTGGATGCAGAGCGGCGCACCGCCTGGAACCGGGCACGGAAAGCGGCCCGGGAGAACGAACCGGCCCGTGGCCGCGGACGACCACCCAAGGTCGCGCCGGAGAGGCCCGACAGTGAGCGGGCCACCAAGCTGAAGAACAGCCGCTACGCACTCTGGAAGAACCCCGAGGACCTCACCGAAAAGCAGCAGGCGAAGCTGTCCTGGATCGTGCAGACCGACCCCGTCCTGGGCCGGGCCTACTACTTGAAGGAAGGGCTGCGCACGGTCTTCAAGCTCCCTTATGCCGAAGCCGTGGTGGCCCTGGACCGATGGGTGTCCTGGGCCAGGAGATCCAGGATCCCCTCCTTCGTGAAACTCCAAAAGGCCATCGTCAAGCACCGCGACAGCATCCTGGCATCCATCGAACACGGGCTGTCGAACGGACGGATTGAATCCATGAATACGAAGATCAGGCTGATCACCCGGGTGGCGTTCGGGTTCAAGTCCCCCGAGGCCCTGATCAGCCTGGCCATGCTCAGCCTGGGTGGCCGTAAACCGGTGCTCCCGGGACGGAAATGACCCACGGATGTGTCAGGAGAGCCTAATTTCAATCATGAATCCGACACCATGTCGAAATATCCTGGGCAGCTAATGGCCTTGTCCCACACGAGGCGAACACTCTCAGAAGACCCTGATGAAACGCCCGTGACAGCGCATATAACCCACGGGGCCGGTGGTGCCGGAGGTCCGGGAAAATCAGGTTCTTGGTGGGGAATCGGCATGTTCCTGGTGGCTCGGGCTCAACAATCACAGGACGAGGCCTTGACAGGGCCGGCCGATTACTGGGTAATCCCACACCCGCGACCAGCACTAGGCCTCCCGGATCCGCACATGATTGGGATAACAATGAGCGACCAGATTATCAGTGCAGCCACACCTGGCGTGCGGCCAGACCTGTTCGCACTGGAGCAGGATTAAAACGAATGACCATGTCTGCGTGTGAGGCGGAGCGCCGGACCCGCCAAACCCTGCACGCCGTGAAAGCCGGCTGGCAGGGGCATGTTCGAGTGGGTGGAGATCCCGGCAATACTGGCCGGCCGCAGCCTCGAACGATTCCAGCGCGGCCACGGGATTGCCGACGAACGCCCCAACAGGGCCGCCTGATCCCCCGTTAGGCTGCCATCGCTGAGCGCGGAGGATGAGGACAACACCCAGCACACCTCGGCGATACTCACCTGCCGGCTGCTGAAGTGCGTCGTTGGAGGAGCGCATCACCGGTCTGGGCCTGGAACGACCGACGAAACGAAGTGCCTCAAGTGCGGGCTCCTATGGTGGTCCGGTCAAAGCCGCGGCCACTGGTCCCCTAGCACGGCACTAGCGATGACTAGGCTTCTTGGGCCGCCACCCGCACCGACACCGGGGCGTCCGCAATTGCTGGTGCACGGGTAACGACCAACAGGGAGCTACGCGAACAGACGACAGTCAGACGCGCATTGTTACCTAGTGTAGCGTGTCGTTGATTCCTTTGGGTCTGATTGTTTGTCAGACTTGATCCATGGTTTATCTGGCAAAGGCACTTCAGTTGCGCGACGGGGACCGGGGCGCCCTGGAAGCGTTGACTCGTGGGAATTCTTCCACTGCGACGTTGGCGTTGCGGGCGCGCACGGTTTTGTTGGCTGCTGACGGGATGCCGAATGTCCAGATTGAGAAGATCACCGGGTTTTCGGCGCCCACGGTTTTGAAGTGGCGCAACCGCTATGCCGAGGGCGGGATCGAGGCCCTGTCCGATGTCCAGCGCCCGGGCCGGGAGCGGGAGATCGACGAACTCGCCCTGATTGCCGACACCCTGACCAATGACGGGAACCCGCCGGCGGAGCTGGGGATCTCGCACTGGTCCGCGCGCATCATGGCCGAACGCCACGGAATCTCTTTTTCGTCCGTGGCCCGAATCTGGCGCCGTTGGAAGATCCAGCCGCATCGGATCGAGACGTTTAAATTCTCCACCGACCCGGCCCTGGAGTCCAAGCTCCGGGACGTGGTGGGCCTGTACATGTCCCCGCCGGAAAACGCGGTGGTGGTGAGCATTGATGAGAAGACCCAAATCCAGGCACTGTCCCGCACCGGCCCGGACCAGCCGCTGTCCCCGACCCACCCGCTGCAGCAGACGCACGACTACAAGCGCAACGGCACCACCACCTTGTTCGCCGCCTTGGAGGTTCTCACCGGCAAACTCAGCGCGAACGCCTTCTACCCAAAGCACACCAACATCGAGTTCGTCGATTTCCTGAGCCGGGTCGCCCACGCCCACCCCGGGGTTGAGCTGCATGTCATCTGCGACAACTATGCGACCCATAAGCACCAGAACGTGAAGGACTGGCTGGCCGAAAACCCGCGCGTGAGCCTGCATTTCACCCCGACCAGCTGTTCCTGGCTGAACATGGTGGAGATCTTCTTCGGGATCATCACCCGCCAGTGCCTCAAACGCGGAGCATTCAGCTCCGTGAAAGAGCTGGAGGAAACCATGGAACGCTACATCGAGAACTACAACCAGGACGCCAAACCATTCACCTGGACCAAGTCAGCGGAGTATCTCCTGGGCAAGATGAAACGCAAACAAACCATTAACACGGAACACTAGGCGGCACTGGGATACTCTCGTTCGATCGTTTCCAGTACCTCCATGAAGGAGGCCTTGATATTGTTGGGAGGGTATGCAATGTACTGGATGCCGTCCAAGTTGGAAAAAGGAGCACAACCCTCTTCACGCATGACGATGGCGCGTTCATAGCCCAGCCGGCCTTGAAACAACCCAGTCTCGTGAACGACGTTCTCCCTCGCTCTCACGGTCTCGTCGCCGTGTTCGTCTTCCGCCGTGTGAACCAAGAAGGCCATCGAGGCACGGCCGATCATACCCTTAATCACATCTTTGACGGACATGCCGGCTCGGGGCGACGACTCGAAGGTTTCGACCTGATATCCCTTCTTCTGCAAGAAGTCCTTGAGGAACATGTAATCCGCGCTTCGTCCGTGCCCGAGAAAGACAGTGGGCTTGTACGCGATGTCGGTATTGGCAGAAGGTACACCGAATGAACGTCCATCGCGAATGTTGTCGAAGGTCTTATTAACAATGTTTCGGCCGGCTTCACCCAGCCCGTTGTACGTTGCGGACATGAAGGCCAGCGTGCTGGCAGCCGGCCCGTTGAACGCCCATCGACACTCGTGGAATTTGCATCGAGACATGCCAATCCCACTGATAGCGGAATAGGAGAACCGCACTTGACGGAAGATGCAATTCTCATAGACGTGACCGTCCAAAATGATGTCTTCATCTTCAAAGGTTCGACCGACAAATTTCACTTCTGCACCCCTATTGCATGGCGTAAACGATCACATAAGTCATGTAACCATCATGAACGGCCAGCAGCACCTCTGATCTTTTGCGGATTGAGTGCTGCGGTCGTTCATAAGTTAAACGTCATTGCGACGAGTAGTCCAAGTTTACGGAGATCCCTGCGGGACGCACGCCCAGATACTAGTATTAGCGGCTCTTCAGAATTGACAGTGCAGTCGGGGTCTGAATCCGCCAGATTCCAGGAGTGATTTGGCAATGTAGTCGGTGGGATTGCGGAAGCCGAGGACAGAGCCGCGGAGGTGTTCAAGCCGACCATTGATCGCTTCCTTTGGCCCATTGGAGGTACCTCGTCTGTCAAAGTATGCCAGCACATCGAGGCTCGGCGTTCGAGTGTGCGGCCGAGGGTCCTGAGCTCGGTCAGCGCGATGGGGACGCCTGCGCTGAGGGAGTCGATCACGGCTTGCATAAGTGCACGCCCCTAGGCACGGTCTGGTTCCCGGTAGGCGGTAACCATGCGCTGGTAGATGCCCCAACTCGCTTCCACCTCGACATGCACGTCAGTGGAGAATTGGGTCTCCAGCCGTTGGCGCTGCTTGTCGGTGAGCAGATCCGCGCCGGTATTTAGCGTCCGCCTTGCCGAATACGGCGGATCGCCTGCCCGCGGTGACCGCAAGTCTGCTGTAAAACGCGTCCGCGGCACGTATCCAGCGCCTCCCCAGCCAAGCGGACCACCCGGAATGGATCCATCACCGGAACGGCACCAGGGATTCCTTCGGCAACGGCACTCTTGAACCCGGAAAACCCATCCATTGCCACCACTTAGACCCGTCCCGCCACTCCTCTGGGCGTGCTTTCAGCCAGGTGGCGAAGACTTGTTTGGAGCCGGAAGGTGCAAGACATATGGCAGCATGCGGCCGAAAGAGGGTCTCTCACTCTACATCAGATCCCACTCCTGATGCCGGCTCCTACTGTAAAACGGCTCCCTTGTTAGCGAGTTCGCGCTTCGTCCCGGATATCGAACACCGAACAAAATTGGGGATTACTGCGCCACCGCGCTAGCCTCCACAAACACGTCCGCTGGCATCGGCCGCTGCAGCTTCCAGGTGATGCCAATCGGCTTCGACCCCGAGTGCTGCACATAGTCGACCTGGCCGAGGCAGGTGTATGGCATGGTCATACCGTTGTCATCGTTTTCGCGGGGCCGGGTGAAGAGCAGGATCTGCGAGCCGAACGCCTTGTGGTCCAGGTACCGCCGGCCAACTGGGCTCTCGGGTGAGGTGGAGTTCTGTGATTCCCAGTGGAACAGGTCCTCACTGAGCGCATAGTCCTTGTACATGATGGACGCGGCGCGGTCCTTGGTGTCCTTCTCCAGAGTCACGAAGAACGCGTCCGTCTTCGTCTCCGCGCTCCAGGCAACGCCCTCGCGATGCCGCGCTTTCCGGCCATGCACGGATAGATATCCGAGGGCAGCAAGGATCTCTTCACGCCGGTAGGTGGCGTGCGAGTAAAGCGGGACGCGTTGGAGACCGTGCCCCAAGCCCTTTGGCGCATACCGCGAGCGCTTGAGGCCCAGCGCTGCGAGCTGCTGAATTTCGGCACAGGCATGCGGGAACTGCCGGAGATAATCGAGGCCTTCGTCGTAGGACGTGAATCCCCCGGCTTCGGGCCAGAGCGCGAAGAAGAGCATCCGCGCAAAGATCTGTTCGCGCGGACCCAAGTCTTCGTAGCGCGAAGCGTCGGACGAGGTGAGCAGCGTATAGGCATCGGCCCGTTCGGGATCATCGATACACAGAAGCTGGGTCATGCGCTTGAGAACAAGAAGCTCTTCGGCAACGGAGCGTTCGGGCTCGGCCGAGAGCGACGCCGGACTGTAGCCGCTGGCCGGATGATCGTCGTCGAGAGGACCTGCGTCGAGCAGACCAGCATCGCGCAACAGCGCGGTCCACGAGTCGCCGGTCTTCCGGTACACGTCGTGCAGCGAATTCCCAGATTCACGCAGGAAGTCTTCGAGCAGCAGTTCGGCATGCGAGCGCACGTCGGTGACCAGCTGGGCCCGGTTGAACCTCAGCTGCGCTTTGATGTTTTGTAGCACAATCTGTTGAGCCACCCGGTCCAGCACGATCTGCGAGCCGGACGGCAGGAACGGGAATTCGTCGATGACGGCTTTTTCCAAGGCCTTCCGGCTGAGCCCGGTCAATGCGCGGTACTTGGCGTCGAAGCGGAACTCCCGGCGCTGCTGGCCGATGTAGTCCAGCACGGTGAGCACGGACTTGTCCTTGGCACGGCGCAGCCCGCGGCCCAGTTGCTGCAGAAAGACCGTGGCACTTTGGGTGGGCCGCAGCAGCATGATCGTGTCTACCTCTGGCAGGTCGAGCCCCTCATTGAAGAGGTCGACGGCGAAGATCACGTTCAGATCGCGGCTCCTGAGCCGCCGCAGCGCGGCCGCACGTTCGGCGTCGGGCGTCTGTCCTGACACGGCGACGGCAGCGATGCCGGCGGTATTGAAGACCTCGGTCATGTAGTGCGCGTGCTGCACGGACACGCAGAAACCGAGCGCACGCATGCCACCGGTGCTGGTGACCTTGTCGCGGAGCTCTTTGATGACCTTGGCCGCGCGGACGTCATTGCCGGTGTAGAGCCGGTCCAGCTGCCCGGTGTCATAGTTGCCGCGCTTCCACTCCACCTGGCTCAGGTCGACGTCGTCGGCCACACCGAAGTAGTGGAACGGGACCAGCAGATCCGCCTCCAGCGCGTCCCACAGCCGCAGCTCGCTGGCGGTCCGGCCGCCGAAGAACTGGTCCGCAACGTTGATCCCGTCACCGCGCTCCGGCGTAGCCGTCAGACCGAGCAGTTCCTGTGGCTGCAGATGGTCCAGGATGGCCCGGTAGGTGGGCGCTTGGGCATGGTGGAATTCATCAATCACGACGACGTCGAATTGGCCCGGTTCGACGGTCCCGATTCCGAGTGCGGCCAGGGACTGCACGCTGGCGAAGACGTGCTTCCAGTCCTTGGGCTTGTGCTCACCGACGTAGAGCTCACCGAATGAGCCACTCTGCAGGACGTTCCGGTAGGTGGCCAGGGATTGCTTGAGGATCTCCTGCCGATGCGCAACGAAGAGCAGCGTGAGGTCACGGCCGGCTGCTTCGCACAGCCGCTGGTAATCCAGTGCTGCGACAACTGTCTTGCCGGTGCCGGTCGCGGCGACTATCAGATTGCGGTGCCGGCCGTGAATTTCGCGCGCCGATTCAAGGTCCTCGAGCATCTCCTGCTGATGAAGGTACGGCTGCACCTCCAGACCCGTGAAAGCGTCCGGTCGGCTTACTGCCCGCCCGCCATTCCGCGCCAGCGCGGCATCCAGCTTGTCGCCGTCATTCTCCGGATCGTAGGGCTGGAAGGCCCGCTGCTCCCAATAACTGTCAAAGGTGATTTCGAACTTCTGCAACAATCGCGGCGTGCCCACCGAGGACAGCCGGACATTCCATTCGAGGCCATCCAGCATGGCCGCGGCGCTGAGGTTTGAACTGCCCACGTAGGCCGTATCGAAACCGGTGCTGCGGCGGAAGAGCCATGCCTTGGCGTGCAGGCGCGTGGCGTGGGTTTCATAGTTGATCCGTACCTCAGCACCGTACTTGGTCACCAGATCATCGATGGCCCGGCGTTCCGTGGCACCCATGTAGGTGCTGGTCAGGACGCGCAGCCGGATGCCCCTGTCCCGCAGCTCCTCCAGTGCCGGTTCCAGCAGACGAAGCCCGGTCCAGCGGATGAAGGCGCAGAGCAGATCAACCCGGTTGGCGGAGGCCATTTCGGTGCGGATCTCCGCGGCGAGGTTCGGATCATCCTTGCCGTTGGTGAGCAGGGCAGCGTCGCTCAGCCTGGTGGTGGGGCGGCGGAGATTACGACGGCGCAGACCCGCCGGAGCGGTGAGGGACCTCAGTTCCTGCGGACCCGGGTGGATGGTGTCCGGATGCTGCATCGCGTGCAGGAGATTGTTGGCCAGGGCGACCCGCTCTTCCGGTCTGGCCTGCACAAGCGCCGCGCGTGCCAGTTCGCCGATGTGCCGGGCCAGCACGTCAGGGGATGCATCGTCGTCGACCGCTTCGAACACGGACAACAGCTCCTGTTGCCCGGCCACCCGCTCGCTCAACCGGCGCGTGCGCAGCGACTCGTACAGACCCTCGGCCAGCAGCTCCGCCGGTTCTCCCCCACTAATGTTCACTGTGCCAGGGTATGTGGTGCCGGAGACATTCAGGAACCGGGGGCCGCTGGCCAGCCGCTCCGGTTCCGTCGGCACCGGAACCAGCCTGACGCCGTCGTCCCTCATAGCCTGGACGAGCGGCACGGCAAGCACTTCATCCGCATGGACGGACTGCCTGCCGCGGGTAGCCGCTATTCGGTATTCGGTATTCAGCGGCCTGGCAGGAAATCGGCGAACTCGGCACGCAGAGCCTGCATGGGAATCATGAGCTGCAGGTCATCCAACGGGGAAGGATGCGCGTCCACGTGCCGGTCGTAAAATGATCTGGCGGCGGCGTCGCGAGCATGGATAAGCACAGCCATTGCCCCGACGCTTTCGCTCACCAACACCGAGCGCTTCAATGCATCCTGAAGGAGTCCCGTCCCGAGTCCGGTGCCCTGATACCGCTTGTCCACTGCTAGACGGGCCAGAAGAATGCAGGGTATTTCCGAGGGGCCACCTTTTGTTATTGCCGGCGGAGCTCCCTGTTTTGCGACGGCCCCGACGGCTATCGCGTAGTAGCCGACCACGGAGTTCCCGTCGCAGGATACATAGGTGACTGCACTGTTCGCGCGCTGATCCTGGAACGCGTACTTGCGAAGCCACTCGTCCAGTTCCTCAGGCCCGGAAGCGAAGGCGTCTGGGTTATCGGTGCGCAGCAGCTTCCGGGGCGCGCCAGGCAATGCTTGGCTCATTCTCGCTGGAACGGACTTGGTCGGCGTGCCAGCGTGGCTAGTTTGGCAGTGGATGTCAAAGGAAGTTCCAGCAGCCGATTGAACTCGGCCCATTGCAGCTCGTCTGCGACGAACCACAGGCGGGCGGCCAGTATTCTCTCCGCCTCCACGCTGGCACTTTCCAAGATGAAATCCGTCATGGAGCGGTCTGTAGCTTCAGCGGCCCGGCGCAGCAGCTGTTCCTGGCGCGGCGTAGCCCTGACATTGATGCGCTGGCTTCGTACAGGCTTGGGATGCAGGGAACTGGTACTCATCACATTCTCCTTTGTATGTACAGTGTGCGCACATCACGCTGATTCGTCAAGGTCAACGGGACGCGGCCGTCCGCGAGCGTTCGGCGGATAGTTCGACCTCCACGATGCTGATATCGGGGAACGAACGCAGGTCGCCGGGCTTCCGGACAGGTCGGTGAGTCTTGCCGCGCACCCGCCGTTCCCCGCCGCCGCCGTCCTCGTCTTGATCGCAACCGCACCGCACCGCATCTAGCCCGAACCAACGCCTATGCGACGCCGTCGCCTTCCAGCCGGGCGCCGGGGCAATGTACTTCGCGACGTTGGCCAGCAGCTTGACGTTGCACTCCACTCCCAGCTGGTTCGGCACGGTCAGCAGCAGCGTATCGGCGGCCCGCACGGCTTCGTCGACGGCCAGCTGCTCGGCCAACGCGTCCGGCTCGCCAATGTAGCTCTTACCGAAACCGGGACATGGCACCCTCAAGCACCCCGACCTGGTCCTGACTGTCCAGCAGGGCCGCAGCGCTGAGGTTTGAACTGCCTACATACGCCGTATCGAAAACGGTGTTGCGGCGGAAGAGTCATGCCTTGGCGTGCAAACGCGTGGCGTGCTACGCTCCGGCCCAGGACGTGAAAGCCATTGAGGCTAAGATGATCAACGCTTTTGCTCATCGCCTTCCTAGCGAGCTAAAAACCGAGCTCTATGATCCCTACCGTGTGGCTCCATTCGCAAACGTCAACGTGCCAGGACTCGGGGACGAGCACCACGGGTTCCGAAACCACAAGCTTATCAAGGGCACGACGTCGCCCGCCAGCTGACAAGGCAGCCGAGCACGAGATTGACCTTCATTTCGATTGGTAAATCCCGCGTCGGTGGCCCACAGCAACGACCAGAACAACAAGCCGATCGTCATGAATTTCATAGACGATCCGGTGGTCTCCGGTCCTGATACGCCAATCGCCCGTGTTCCCGGCGAGCTTTTTCGTGCCCGGAGGGCGTGGCGTTACAGCCAGCAATTCGATCGCGGCCTGAATTCGCCGGCGAGACTCAGGAGGGAGCTTGCGCAATTGGCGTGCCGCGGCCGGTGCGATCTGGATGGCATAAATCACGTGAGGCCGAGTTCAGCCTTAACTTTTTCCCAAGGTATCGGCGCTTGGCCGCTTTCAGCCATCTCCGCCCGGGCTGCGTTTGCGGCCCGCAGGTCGTCCAGATCCTCCGCAGCCTCGATCAGATTGGCTAGGTCCTCTGCATCTATCAAGGCAGCGACCCGTCGGCCGTGGCGCAACAGGTACACCGGCTCATGCGTGACCCGGGCTGTATCAACCGCTTCGGACAAGCGACTCCGTGCGTCGGTCACGCTCATCTCACTCATAAACTAATACTAGCTTCACTGTACAGAACGTACATAACCGCGGAAACCGCCGCCGCCCGCAGCGCGTACTTCGGCTAAGAGTATGTCGGGATGAAACTGCTGAAGCTGCATTTCCGGGGCAACGGTGGAGTGTTTGCATTTTGGGTTCCAGAGTCAATCGCAACTCGTGCCAGCAGCAAGATGTCCAAAAGCCTGCTAGTTGCGGGAATAACGACCGTCGTCCTCGCCGTCATGCACCTAGCCGCACTCGCCTATGCCGGCGCCGCCGCCTTCCAGCCGAGCGCCGGGGCAATGTACTTCACGACGTTGGCCAGCAGCTTGGCGTTGTACGCCATGCCAAGCTGGTTCGGCACGGCGTGCAGGAGCGTATCGGCGGCCTGCACGGCTTCGTCGGCAGCCAGCTGTTCGGCCAGCACGTCCGGCTCGCCGGTGTAGCTCTTGCCGAACCGGGACATGGCGCCATCAAGCACCCCGACCTGGTCCTGGCTGCCTGCCTGCCCCTGCAGCCCGAAGTAGTAGCGGTCCTCGTCGTCGACCACGGGCAGCACGCTGCGGCTGACCGATGTCAGGGGCCGGCGCGCGTGCCCGGTCTCCTGCCCGGCCCCGCTCCACGTCTGGTTCCAGGTCTCGTGGAACAGCCGCAGCTGCTCGGCCTGCAGCTGGTCGAACGGCACTCCGGTGTCCTCGGTGAGCAGGGTGGAACTCATCAGGTTCATTCCCTGCTGGGCGGCCCACACGGCGGTTGCGCGGGTTCCAGCGCCCCACCAGATCCGCTCCCCCAGCCCGGGCGACGACGGCTGGACCGGCAGCAGGGCGGCCGGACCGCCGCCGTGGTAGCCCGTGCCCGCGCGCGCAATACCGGCGCCGGTGAGGGCATGACGGAATTCTTCCGTGTGCCGACGCGCCATTTCCGCCTGCGTCTCGTCCTGCACCGGAACGTGGCCAAACGACGCCGGGCCGTCAAGGGCGGGCTCGGGTGAACCACGGCTGATGCCCAGCTGCAGCCGTCCGGCGCTGATCAGGTCCGTGGCAGCGGCCTCTTCGTCCATATAAAGCGGATTTTCGTAGCGCATGTCGATCACGGCGGTGCCCATCTCGATCCGGCTGGTCTTCGCTGCGATCGCGGCCAGCAGCGGGAATGGCGCGGCCAATTGCCGGGCAAAGTGATGCACCCGAAAGAATGCGCCGTCTATACCCAGCTCTTCCGCAGCCACGGCCAGGTCGATGCTTTGCAGCAGCGCGTCCGCCGCCGTGCGGGTGCCGGAGCCTTGGAGGGGACCCCAATGGTCAAAGGAGAGGAAACCTATTCGCTTCATATGCTCTCCAACCCACGCACGCGGCTGGTATTCGGCCGGGGGTGGCCCGCCGCCGTCGGCCGTTTCCGACCATCAACGATGCCTTCCTGTCGAGGTTCGACACTACTTTCGCGATGGTGGCCACGCTTGCACTTATTTCACTTATGCCAGATGATTGATACAAGTGAAAAGGAGATGTTGTCATGGCTGCGCTTACCGCCATCCAAAATGTTCGCACGATCGACGTTACGCCATCGCAAAGTGAAGAGGCCAGAGAAATGTCTCGGCGTTTTCACGAGGTTGATCCCAGCGATCTCCAAATCAAGATCCAGTCTTCGTCCGGAGAGGCGGTCATCGTGCCCGACGACCTGAGTGGTCTATTGCAGACCATCCTGCGACTCGCAGCTTCTGGCCATGCAATCGGGATCACCCAATTGCCGAAAGCCCTGACAAGCGTTGAAGCCTCCAAAATGCTGGGTATCTCTCGGCCGACATTGCTAAAGCTCGCGGCAAGCGGAGAAATCGCGTTCCACAAAGTTGGATCGCATACTCGATTTAGTCGCGCTGACCTTCGGGTCTTCGCAGAGTCGCATCTGGGCGACCAACGCAAGTCATTCGACGAGCTTCGGGAGCTGGAAGACTCCTTGGGTTTCAATCAGGACTAGTGTTCCGTGTTAATGGTTTGTTTGCGTTTCATCTTGCCCAGGAGATACTCCGCTGACTTGGTCCAGGTGAATGGTTTGGCGTCCTGGTTGTAGTTCTCGATGTAGCGTTCCATGGTTTCCTCCAGCTCTTTCACGGAGCTGAATGCTCCGCGTTTGAGGCACTGGCGGGTGATGATCCCGAAGAAGATCTCCACCATGTTCAGCCAGGAACAGCTGGTCGGGGTGAAATGCAGGCTCACGCGCGGGTTTTCGGCCAGCCAGTCCTTCACGTTCTGGTGCTTATGGGTCGCATAGTTGTCGCAGATGACATGCAGCTCAACCCCGGGGTGGGCGTGGGCGACCCGGCCCAGGAAATCGACGAACTCGATGTTGGTGTGCTTTGGGTAGAAGGCGTTCGCGCTGAGTTTGCCGGTGAGAACCTCCAAGGCGGCGAACAAGGTGGTGGTGCCGTTGCGCTTGTAGTCGTGCGTCTGCTGCAGCGGGTGGGTCGGGGACAGCGGCTGGTCCGGGCCGGTGCGGGACAGTGCCTGGATTTGGGTCTTCTCATCAATGCTCACCACCACCGCGTTTTCCGGCGGGGACATGTACAGGCCCACCACGTCCCGGAGCTTGGACTCCAGGGCCGGGTCGGTGGAGAATTTAAACGTCTCGATCCGATGCGGCTGGATCTTCCAACGGCGCCAGATTCGGGCCACGGACGAAAAAGAGATTCCGTGGCGTTCGGCCATGATGCGCGCGGACCAGTGCGAGATCCCCAGCTCCGCCGGCGGGTTCCCGTCATTGGTCAGGGTGTCGGCAATCAGGGCGAGTTCGTCGATCTCCCGCTCCCGGCCCGGGCGCTGGACATCGGACAGGGCCTCGATCCCGCCCTCGGCATAGCGGTTGCGCCACTTCAAAACCGTGGGCGCCGAAAACCCGGTGATCTTCTCAATCTGGACATTCGGCATCCCGTCAGCAGCCAACAAAACCGTGCGCGCCCGCAACGCCAACGTCGCAGTGGAAGAATTCCCACGAGTCAACGCTTCCAGGGCGCCCCGGTCCCCGTCGCGCAACTGAAGTGCCTTTGCCAGATAAACCATGGATCAAGTCTGACAAACAATCAGACCCAAAGGAAACAACGACACGCTACACTAGGTGCCATCGTAGGCGTGGCCCCGGGGACCGCATAGGCTGAGCCCATGCAACCTGGGGCCACACTCATTTTCTTAGACGCTAACGTTCTCTACTCGCGTACGCTTCGAGATTGGTTTTCCCTGATCTCCCTCAATTCCGGCGTTGAAGGAATCGTATTGCGCTGGAGCGAAGACGTGATGACGGAGTTCCTATATAACCGACGGCGAGATAATCCGGGTGCTTCGGACAGTGACATCGGCCGTTGGCGCAAAGTGCTGACAAACTCGTTCCCGAACGCAATGATCTCTGGGTACGAGATCCATCCGAGCCTCTTGAAAGGCAAGGACAAGCATGATGCTCACGTGGTCGCCGCAGCGGCGCATGGGCACGTCGACTATCTGGTAACAGCAAACCACAAAGATTTTGAGGAATTTTCAGAGCAATTCGAGTTTGCAATATTCCTACCGGATGACATGCTCTCCCTCACGGCGGAGCGGCGACCTGACGCGATTTTAGCAGCAATCAAAAAGCAGTGCAGCTACTGGGCCGCTCGACCAGGATCCAAATCGCTACCCGCCGCTCTGATCGATGCTGGCGCGCCGGATTTTGCCGGTTATGTCAAGGCTCAGCTGGCGGGCTTGGCGCTCTCCGGCCTCTACAACATCTGATTGATTGTCAGTCAGTCATATTTGCGAAATTGGCAGACACGTCATGGCTGCGCAGGGGGAAGCCGGAGAGCAGCACGCCGGAAAATCCGCCTAGCTCCGGCCGCCGGGCGGACCAATGACCAGCAGTGTGCTCATGATGACAACAACGGCCAGCACAAAGACGCCGCCCAGGACGGCCGGGCGGCGAAGCATCCAGCGCAGCAGCCGGCTGACCGGGGTGTGATCGCGCGGGTCAGCGGTCGCGGTACGCCGCCAAGCGCCGTCGAGCATTCCGTTCCGGTCCATCACCAGATCGAAGGGAATGGTGGCGTAGGGGATGATGGCGGTTGCGACGGCCAGGGTGGTCAGCCGCTTCGGCCAGTGCTGGTTCACGCCCACCAGCCCGGCGGTCAGCGCATAGCTGATGAAGACGAAGCCATGGATGGATCCGGCGATCTGCACCGGGAGACCGCCGGCGTTAAAGGCGTACTTGAGCACCATGGCGATGATCAGCAGGGTCCAGGTGACGGCCTCGGCAAAGGCGAGCGTCCGGTAAAAAAGGCGTGGTGACATGCGTGGTTCAAGTCCTAGGGTTGTCGGATTGGTCAGTCGGTAGGTACCGCGGCCTGAGGGTAGGGGCGGTGCGAGTCAGGGGACATGTACGGTGGGCAGTCCGTTGATGATCAGTTCGCACGTGATGGCGCTCAGCTGTGCCGCATCGGCACCGTGGCCGACCTGCCGCGTGGCGCCGTCGACCATTCCCTGGATCAGGGCGGCGTGTGCTTCCGGGGAGGGCACGTCGAGGTAGACCAGGCTCCGCAGCATCGGCTCGGTGATGTCAAGGTGCAGGTCCCGGAACCTCTCGCGCTGGGCCGCGGTGAAGTCCACTTTGTCCAGCGCCGCGGCGATGTCATGCCTTCCCTCCGACACCATCATGAGGGTCCGCGAAACGTAGGTCTGCAGCTGCGGCCAGCCAGGGTCGGCGTCGACGACGGCGGCCCTGACGTCGGCGGCCCACTCGCCGAACGCCAGCGCGGCCACCTCGGCAAGCAGATCGCCGGAGGAGCCGAAGTAATCATAAACACTGCTCCTGGCCAGGCCCGTTGCGCTGCCCACCCTAGCCAGCGTGACGCCCGCGGCACCCCCGTTGAGCAGGTCGTTTCGGGCCGCAGCCCGCGGGGCGGCGCGGCCAGGAGGGCGGCGCGGCGGTTTTCGCGACGTCCGGTGTCCATAATCGTCCGGCTTCCTTCCCGCCGACACCGTGTCGGTTCACTCGTCAGCCTACGGCGCACCGACACCGTGTCGGCAATCGGAGGCCCGGCCGGAAAATTGACCCACCATTGTGCCGCGAGGAAGGGGCTGCCCCACGAAACCGGGGCCGGGCAGCACCGTTCTCGTGGGCCGGCCCCTGCCTCGCGGCCGCGGCCCCTCGCCATGCGGCCTTCGGGGCTGCGTGCGGCCTGGAATCCGTCACCAAACCGCAACCCGCCGTCGTCGTCATATGGCCCAGATCACAGCAGTGCCCGCTGTAAGGTCGGCACAAGGCGCTCTCGGGCGCATCCCCGATGAGAGAAGCAAGCTATGCGATCACGATATGCCGCCGTCTCCGTCCTTGCCGCTGCGGCCCTCATGCTCACGGGGTGCGTTGACAACAGCTCTCCTGCCGCGGGTAGTGGCGCCTCCTCCGGTTCCGCCGGCTTTGCGGACGCGGTTGCGGTCAAGAAGAACGACGCGATAGCGGCCAAGCTGTCGGAGAAGATAAAGGCCGCCGGGGTCCTCAACGTCGGGATGGCGAATAATTACCCGCCGAACGAATTCAAGGACGGCGATGGCAAACCCGCCGGTTGGTCCGTGGATCTGACCAACGCCCTGGGCCAGGTGCTCGGCCTGAAGGTCAACTTCGACATCGGCACGTTCGATAACATCCTGCCCGCCATCAAGGCCGGCAAGGATGACATGGGTATGTCCTCCTTCACGGATACTGCCGAGCGGGAGAAGCAGGTGGACTTCATCAACTACTACTCGGCCGGCATCCAGTGGGCCGCCCCGGTGGGCAAGACAGTGGATCCGGAGAACGCCTGCGGCCTCAAGGTGGGTGTGCAGGCCACCACCTATGAGGACACGCATGAGGTCCCTGCCAAATCGAAGGCCTGCACCGACGCGGGTAAGGCGGCCATCGAGATCTTCAGGTACGACGCGCAGGATCAGGCCACCAATGCCCTGGCGGTTGGGCAGGTGGATGCGATGAGCGCCGATTCGCCTGTCACGCTGTATGCGATATCGCAGACAAAGGGCAAGCTGCAGACGGCCGGCGATGCGTTCGAGGTCGCGCCGTACGGCATACCCGTGGCGCAGAACAGCGAGTTCACCCCGGTGCTGCAGAAGGCCCTCCAGGCGCTGATCGATGATGGCAGCTACACCAGGATCCTGGCCAAGTGGGGTGTGGAAAGCGGCGGTGTTCAGACGGCGGCCCTCAACGTCGGCGCGAAGGGGTAACCGACAATGACGGATCCGGAGCAGGCCCGTAGCGCCACTCCCCCGGACTCCGGCGAGGAGGGCGAGGCCATCAAGGCCGTCCCGCTGCGGCACCCGTGGCGCGCCCTGATCGCCGTCGTCCTGGTGCTCGCGCTTGCGGTCTTCATTCTCGACGCCGCCCAGCGCGAGGATTACGGCTGGGCCGATGTGGGCAAATACATCTTCGACAAGCGGATCAGCCAGGCCGCGCTGGTGACCCTGCAGCTGACCGTTTATTCCATGCTGATCGCCATTGTCCTCGGGCTGCTTCTGGCCATCATGCGGCTCTCGCCAAACCCGGTGGTCAAGAGCGTCGCCTGGTTGTATCTGTGGATCTTCCGCGGCACGCCGGTCTATGTACAGCTGGTGTTCTGGGGCATCGTGGCGCTGATCTACCCGGTGCTCACTCTGGGCGTTCCCTTCATGACGCCGTGGGTGACCGTGCCCAATGACGTTTTCCACAATCTCTTTATCACCGCGGTGATCGGGCTGGCGCTCAATGAGGCGGCGTACATGTCCGAGATTGTGCGCGCCGGCCTGTTGTCGGTGGATGAGGGGCAGGAAGAGGCCTCCAAGGCGCTGGCAATGTCCTGGGGACAGACCATGCGCTACATCGTGGTGCCGCAGGCCATGAAGATCATCATTCCGCCCACCGGCAACGAGGTGATCTCGATGCTCAAAACCACGTCCCTGGTGGCGGCGATACCGTTGAGCATCGACCTCTACGGCGTCTCCCGCGGCATTTCAGCGGTGACGTTCACTCCAGTGCCGCTGCTGATCGTGGCCTCCATCTGGTATCTGCTGTTCACCTCGGTGCTGATGGTGGGCCAGCATTTCATTGAAAAGCGCTTCTCCCGCGGGACCGGGCGGCGCAAGGCGGACAAGCCGACGGCGGGCGGCGACCCGGCCGCCGTCGCGGGTTCCGACGCCGGTAACGGCCCGACGACGGCGGCACTGATCGACGCGCCCGCCGGCAATGATGCAGGGGGCAAGGGATGACGGGCATGACCATGGTGCACGCGGACCGTGTATCCAAAAGCTTCGGGTCCAACAAGGTGCTGCGAAGCATCAGTCTGAGCGTCGACGCCGGCGAAGTGCTGTGCATTGTGGGTCCCAGCGGCTCCGGAAAGTCCACCTTTCTGCGCTGCATTAATCACCTGGAACGGGTCGATGCCGGCCGGCTCTCCGTGGAAGGCCAGCTGGTCGGCTACCGGGAGAAGGGCGGCAGGCTGTACGAGCTCAAGCCGAAGGAAGCGGCCTTCCAGCGCCGGGACATCGGCATGGTGTTCCAGCGCTTTAACCTCTTCCCGCATTTGACCGCGGTGGAGAACATCATCCAGGCCCCGATGCGCGTCAAGCGGATGTCCAAGGCCAAGGCGACGGCGCGGGCGATGGAGCTGATGGAACGGGTGGGGCTGGGCGACAAGGGCGATTACTACCCGGCGCATCTCTCCGGCGGCCAGCAGCAGCGCGTGGCCATTGCCCGGGCGCTGGCGATGGACCCGAAGCTGATGCTCTTCGACGAACCGACCAGCGCGCTGGACCCCGAGCTCGTCGGTGAGGTGCTGGATGTCATGAAGGGGCTGGCCAAGAGCGGAATGACCATGATCGTGGTGACACACGAGATGGGGTTCGCGCGTGAAGTGGCGGATTCATTGGTGTTCATGGACGGCGGCGTCGTGGTGGAATCCGGCGATCCGCGCCAGGTGCTGACCGACCCGCAGCATGAGAGGACCAAGGCTTTCCTGTCCAAGGTCCTCTGACCGGGATGCTCTGACCGGGGAAACGCTGATCCGCCGCCTGCCGGCCACTCGAAGACGGGGCGTGCCCACCAAACCGGTGCTGGGCAGCACCGGTTTCGCGGGTACGCCCCGTTATCAGCGGCGCGGGGCGAACTCAGCGGGCCGGTTCCAGCGGCTGAGACCATGGCCGCCCGTGAGGGCTGCAACTCCCTCCCATACACGTTGCAGCACGCTCATGATGCCCATCGGGCGGTCGGGCACGGTGGAATCACCCGCCATTCCGGCCGCCTGAGGCACGGGTCCGGTCCACGGAATTGGAGCAGGCGCGGCCAGATCCAGCCCCAGCGCCGGGTCCAGTCCTGCGTCCAGTGCCGCATCCAGCGCCGGGTCCCTACCCGGCCCCGGCTCCCGGCCCAAGTCCACACTTCGGACGGAGGTCAAGGCCCGTCGTCCCATCCACGTGCCCAACGCCGCCACCCACTTCCGGCCCGTCGGTGCATAAATACGGTGCGGGGGACCGCCAGATGAACGCCGGTCACGGGTGCAGCGGCCGCGCAGACGCTGGGCAGGAGCAGGCGCGCGGCCCGCGCATAGCCCAGCGGCGAGGAATGGAAATGGTCAGTCGCGAACATCTGCCCCGGGTTTTCCAGAAACTGCGGCCCGAGCATACCGCCAATCGCAACCGCCCGGCCACCCGCGCGCAGAACCACGAAAGTCTGCGCCACGGCCAGGACCCGGCTATACCATCCGGCGATGAAGCGCAACGGCGGCACTAGCGCCTGGATGGTCCCCATATCCGGACAGGTACCGACCACCACCTGACCCCCCTGTGACTGCAGATGCCGGATCGCGCTGGCAAGCAGCGCAGCCGACGCCGGGATGGAACGCAGCTGCATTACGTCGTTGCCGCCGACGAGGATCACTGTCACATCCGGAATCCCGGTCAGCAGTCCGATCTGCGCGGCCAGATCCCTCGATTCGGCACCCGAAACCGCAACGTTGTCCAAGATCACCGGTCGCGCGGCCTTCGCGGAGAGACCGCGGGCCAGCAGTGCGGGTATGGTCTGGCTGCGTCGCGAGGCGCCGACTCCGAGGGCGTTCGAATCCCCCAGCACAGCCAATCGGATGGTGGCACCTGCATACCCGGCGCCGTAGCTTCCCGCCGCCCGGGGAGTCTCCTCGGCCGTGGCCCTGCGGAAGTGAACCCCGACCCAATACGCCTCGACGACGGCGAGTACTACGACCGTGGCGAGGCTGCCAATGCACACCCGTGTTAAACGCAGGACCGCAACAACGAGCTTCCTGGCCCAAAGCGGCCGCCGGCCCGCGCCGCCGTCGTACTGACCGATCGTCATGGTCACGCCCTCATTCCCGAAAGGAAGGCTCGCGCCCTGCTATGGGTCACTCGTGGCCGGCCGGCCGTATCCTCCCACCCTACCCGCAGTGCTGCCGACTTCAGCGGGGAAAACTGCAGCCCGGGTCAGCGGCACTTCAGCCGGGCCAAACGGGAGGGACGATGTCTCCCTCAGCGACCGGAGGACGTGCACGCGCTACATGGTCTTCAAGGGCCACTTCGACATCGCCAGGTCGTTGGGCCTTGACATCAAGAGCGTGGAAACGCTGCCCCGCGGCAACTCCGATCACATGCGTATCCTCGTGACCGCCGAGTACAGCTAGGGCAGTTCCTCTTCGGGGCGCCATCGGCAACGCCCAAGTCTTGACGACGGGAATCCAAACCGGCCGGCGTCGTCCCCTTTCGCCCCGCAGCTACCCAAACTTTGTATAGTGAGGTCATGGCAACCCAACGTCCGCTCGGATTCTGGCTGAAGCTGGTTGACGGGCTCATTAACCAGCAGTTCGATGGTCTCGTGGAAGAACACGGCGTTACCCGCCGGCAATGGCAGATTTTGAATGTGCTGACCGGCAGTCCGTCCACCGAGGCAGAGCTCACGAAGGTGCTCAAGCCGTTTTTCGATTCCGAATCCGATGTCTCCGCCGCTGAGCCGGTTGCCGAACTGGTCGACAGCGGATGGGTGGCCGACGACGAAGGTCAATTCATGCTCACCGCGATCGGGCGTGAAAGCCTGGCCCGGCTTAGTGAAGTAGTGGAACGGCACCGGACGCAGATCGCCGAGGGCATCCCCGAAGAAGAATACGACGCCGCCGTGGACGTACTGCAGCGGATGGCCCACAACCTTGGCTGGAGTGAATGACCCATGTTGCCCGATGCTGAACACCCCACCGTCATTTTGAATGAGGCCGAGTGCTGGGACCTGCTGCTGGGAGCGTCGCTGGGCCGGCTGGCCGTAAGCGTGCACGATACGCCGGAGATTTTCCCTGTGAACTTTCTGGCCTACGACAAAAAGATCATGATCCGCACTGCGCCGGGCGAGAAGCTGCTGCAGCTGACCATCAACGGATCGGTTGCCCTTGAAACGGACGGCCGCTCCAGCAGCTCGGTGTGGAGTGTGGTGGTCAAGGGCCAGGCACGGCAGCTGCAGAGCGGGGCGGAGATCGAGATGGCGGAGAAACTCGCCCTGCGGCCGTGGACCTCGTCGGTGAAGTCCGCATTCGTGGAAATAGTCCCCAGCCAGGTGACCGGCCGCCGGCTGCATACTGGTCCGGAGCTGGAGCGGACCGACCTCAGCGGCTAATACGTGTTTTGTCCGGGGCACTGGATACCCTGAGAGCAGGGCAGGCGTTCCGCTGGGAGCGATCGACTGATGGCGAGGATGAAACATGACGGAAGCACAATTCACCGTGGACACCGCAATGGTCCTGGCGGAGGTCGCGCACTCCCGGCAGAAGGACAAACTTAAGCGCCCGTATGTCGAACACGTGCTGGCGGTCGGTGATGCGCTGGCCGATTTCGACGATGATATCCGGATCGCCGGCTACCTGCACGATATTGCCGAGGATACGCCCATGACGCGGCAGGGCCTGCTCGACATGGGCGTACCGCCGCATGCCGTCGAGCTCATTGAGCGTGTTTCCAAGAATCTGCAGGACGATCCGGACGACTATCTGGCCTGTATCCGCGCCGTTGCGGAGGATCACGACGCGACGCTGGTCAAGATCTCCGACAATGCGCATAATTCGCTGCCGGAGCGCGTGCAGGCCTTGGCCAGAAAATGGCCGGAGAAGACGCCGACCACCAAGTACGCCGACGCGCGGGAAATTCTCTACCGTGCGGTACCCGAATCCGAGGTGCTGCTCATCCTGAACCGGGCAAACCCTGACCTCATCCCGACGCTGGAGGCCATCGTCGCCGCGGACAACACGGATTCAGCGGAAGCGCATGATCCCGCGGGACACGCCGACCGGTGACACCCGAAGGGAGATAGCAGCACCTCAGCATCGGCGCGGCATCCCAGGTCCACGCCGGGGCCTCGGCGATCCTTGGACGCCAGAACGGGACGCCGCAATAAAGTGCCGCGTCGGCGAAGGCGTGGCTTCACCGGTGCGATAAAGAGCCTGGCGGAGCCCGCGATGGCCTTGAGCTCCGTATGGCAGACGGAGCCGACCTCCGGAAAGCGATCGGTGAGGCACGGCCGCGCCGCCGTGGACTTCACGTCGTCGGAACCGACGGCGCTCAGCGCTCCCCGGGTCACGACCACCGGCTTCACGCCCTGCCGAGGGCCCCGCGCCCGTCACTACCAGGCGGTCCAGTCCCCGGCGGGAAATGTCAGCACCCGCTGATACGTTGTCATCACCACTACAGAACAGTCGGAGGCAGCGTGTTTCTTCTTGAGCCGGAGCATGCGGGCGATCCGCAGGACCTTGTCTATTCGGCAAGCGATCTGGTGATCGCGGCGCAGTGCGAGTACCAGCTGCTGCGCAAGCTGGACGAGTGCCTCGGCCGCACGCCGAAGGTGGTTTTCGCCGCGGACGACATGCTGGAGCGCGCCGCGAAACTCGGCGATGTCCACGAGCATAGGGTCCTGGAGCGGTATCTGGCCGACTTCGGACCGTGGAATCCGGCCGCCGGCACGGGCGTCTACAACGTTGTTCCCGCCACGTCGATGGACCGCGGAACGCTGCAGGCCAAGCATGCCGAATCCATCGCCGCCCTGACGAACAGTGCGGACGTGGTATTCCAGGCGGCGTTCTTTGACGGCACCTTCCACGGCCGGGCGGACTTCCTGGTCAGGTCCCCGCGCAGAACGGACGACGGCGCCGGCACACCACCCGCCGCAATCGGTGGCGGCCGGGGTGTCGGCCGAGCTGGCACAGACCATTCAGATCCGGGGACTACCGACGCTGCGGCCACGTATGCCGTGTTCGATACCAAACTTGCCCGGCACGCCAAGGTTACGGCGCTGCTGCAACTCGCCGCCTACGGTGACCAGCTCCTGAAAGCCGGGATTACGCCGTCGCCCGTTGTGACCCTGCTCCTGGGCGACGGAAGGCACAGCGATCACCCCCTGGCGGACGTCCTGCCCGTCTTCCGGGAGCGTCGGCGCCATTTCCTGGGCATTACCGCTGAACACCGGGCCGACCCGGGCCCGGTCGGATGGGGCGACAGCCGCTACACCGCGTGCGGGCGGTGCGATTACTGCGCCGAGCAGGTCCGGTTGCACCGCGACCTGCTGATGGTCGCCGGCATGACGCTAAACCGCCGCCGGAAGCTGATGGACGCCGGCATTGCCGGGATCGACCAGCTGGCAGCCATGACCGACGACGACGGCGCTGGGCCGGATCCGACCACCGTGCGGCTGCGGGAGCAGGCCCGGCTGCAGACCGGCACCGCCGTCCCGGACGGCACCGTGGCATACCCTGGGCCGGACGGAACACCGCGGGAAATCAGCTACACCGTGCTGCCGGACAACACCCTGGGCCGCTTACCTAAGCCCTGCCCCGGTGACATCTTTTTCGACTTCGAGGGCGATCCGCTCTGGCAGGACCCGGCGACCGGCAAGTGGGGTCTGGAATACCTCTTTGGCGTGTTGGAAAACCCGGAGTCACCGGGCGGAGAGCCGGTCTTTCGTCCGATCTGGGCGCACGGCCGCGGCGAGGAACGCCATGCCTTTCTGGATTTCCTGGCCTATGTGGCCGAACGCCGCGCCGTCTTCCCCCTGCTCCGGATCTATCACTACGCCCCGTATGAGAAGACGGCCCTGCGCCACCTTTCGCTGATCCATGTGGTGGGCGAGGACGCCGTGGACGGGCTGCTTCGGGACGGCATCCTGGTGGATCTGTACGAGACGGTCCGGCACAGCCTGCGGATCTCCGCGGAGTCGTACAGCATTAAAAGACTCGAACCCCTGTACATGGGCAGCCATCTGCGCAGCGGCGATGTCACCGATGCCGGCGCATCGGTGGTGGCCTATGCGGACTACTGCGACGCCCGGGACGCCGGCGACCCGGAGCAGGCCGACCGGATTCTGGCCGGGATTTCCGACTACAACAAATACGATTGCCTCTCGACCCTGGAACTGCGCAACTGGCTGCTGCGGCTCGCAGCCGACCGCGGAATTCGATCGGCCCCCGCGCGGACCGCCCCGCTGGAGACCGAGCAGCCCGGGCCATCGCCCAAAGAAGCCCGGCTGCTGGACTACGTCGCCGCCCGCAGCGCCACTCTGGCCGGCGCGGCGCTGACCGCGGAGGATCAGGCCATCGCCATGGTGGCCGCGGCCGTCGGTTATCACCGGCGCGAAGACAAGCAGTTCTGGTGGGGGCATTTTGACCGGCTGAACCAGCCTGTCCCCGATTGGGCGGATACGCGCGATGTCTTCATCGTGGACCGGGCCGAGGTGCTCCAGGACTGGGGCAAACCCACCGCGCGCAGCAACGCGGTGCGGACCCTCCGGCTGACCGGCCGGATGGCCGATGGCTCGGGTTTCGCACCGGGAAAAACCTTCTTCCGGATGTATGAACCGCCCTTCCCGCAGGCCCTGCAAAAGAGCGACGACGGCACCAACGGGCGGGCGGGCTGGTTCAGCACCGAGGTGCTCGAGGTGGAGCACCGCAGCGATGCGGACATACTGGTGGTGACCGAAAAACTCCGTAAGGGTGCTGACGAGCATGCCGACTTCCCCGTCGCGCTGACCCCGGACAGCCCGATCGCCACCAGGGGACAAAAAGACGCCCTGTCCGAACTGGCCGCCAGGGTCGGTTCCGCCCTGCCCGGGCTGCCCAAACATCCCGCGCTGGATCTTCTCTGCCGCGCAGCACCCCGGCTGTCCACGCTGCCGGTACTGCCGCCGGTGGCGGCCGGGCCCGACGGCTACGCAGATGCCATCACCGCGGCGGTCGCCGATCTGGACCGTTCCTATCTGGCGGTGCAGGGACCTCCGGGAACCGGCAAGACCCATGTCGGCTCCCACGTCATTGCAAATCTCGTGGCGCGCGGGTGGAAGGTCGGCGTTGTCGGACAGTCGCACGCCGTCGTCGAAAATATGCTCCGCGCCGCCATCGACAAGGCCGGCGTCCCGGCGGACCGGGTGGCCAAGCGGCCCACCGATCCCCGGGCCGCGGTTCCGTGGGCCGGGAAGTCCGACGACGGCGCCGCGGAGCTCCTTACCACTCCGGGCGGCGCCCTGATCGGTGGCACAGCATGGACCATGACCGGCGCAAGAATTCCGGAGAATGCCCTGGATCTGCTGGTGATTGACGAGGCCGGGCAGTTTTCGCTGGCCAACACCATGGCCGTCTCCCGGGCGGCGAAAAGGCTGCTGCTGCTCGGGGACCCGCAGCAGCTCCCGCAGGTGACGCAGGGGACCCATCCCGAACCGGTGGACGAATCGGCGCTCGGCTGGCTCTCCCGCGGCGCCCACACCCTCTCCGCCGGCCTCGGGTATTTCCTGGCAACATCGTGGCGGATGCATCCACAACTATGCGCGGCCGTGTCGGAACTGTCCTACGACGGCCGGCTCGGGTCGGCTCCCGCGGCGTCCCAGCGGCACCTGACGGGGACGCCTGCGGGGCTGAGCTGCAGCTATGTCGAGCATTCCGGCAATTCGACCTCCTCCCCGGAGGAGGCTGCCGAGGTGGTCCGCCAGGTGCGCGCGCATCTGGGACTGGGCTGGTTGGATCCCAAGCACGGCGGCCAGGAACGTCCCCTCCAGCAGCAGGACCTTCTGGTGGTGGCCGCCTACAACGCGCAGGTCCAGCTGATCCAGCACGAGCTCCGGCTCGCCGGGCTAGCGGATGTGAGAGTCGGTACGGTAGATAGGTTCCAGGGCCAGGAGGCGCCGGTCGTGATCGTCTCCATGGCGGCTTCCGCGGCCGGTGACGTTCCCCGCGGGATGGAATTCCTGCTCTCCCGGAACCGCATTAATGTCGCGGTTTCCCGCGGGCAATGGCGCGCCGTCATCGTCCGCTCCCCGGCGCTGACCAATTACCTGCCCGTCCATCCCGAAGGGCTTGAGCAACTGGGCGGATTCATCGGGCTGTGCGACCGCGCACGGCCCGATGCGGCCGCCGTCGGGGTGCCGGTCGCCGCACCTGGCTCCGGCAACGGCGGAACGGAAGCCGCCACGTGAGAGCATTATCCAGTGTCTAATCACGCCGCCCGGCAGCTCGACCTCCCTCCCCTGGTGGATGTTGCGGACATCGTCCGGTTGGTCGGCGAGCCCACCTTCGACCGTGGCCGCGGCTACGCCAGAGATGGCGCCGTGCGGGAATTCAGCTGGGATCCTGGCGCCGGCCTGCTGACTGGCATTATCCTGGGCGGCGCCGGCGCCCCGTACCACTGCCGGATCAACCTGACTGCACGCGGCGGCGGCCGGCTCATGCCCGTTGGGAGCAGCTGCAGCTGCCCGGTGGGCTACGACTGCAAACATGTCGCCGCCACCCTGCTGAGCAGCAATACAGCCCGCGTACAGCAGGACATGAATGCCTTGGCATCAGCGCAGTTTGCTGCCATGAAACCCGCGCTAACACCCTCCGGCGCACCATCAGCTGAGCCAGCTGCGCCGTCGGCTGACGGGAAGGCGGTGGCAGCCTGGAAATCCTCGTTGAGCGCGCTCGTGCGGCCCGGAGGGGAGCGCGAACCTGTCGCGTGGACGAGTACAGCACCGGGGATTCCCCCCGGCGCGGCGCGGACAACGGTTACCGCGATGGGACTGCAGTTCGAGCTTCGTGCGCCGGCCCCGCGGCACCGGGACCGCTGGTCGCCTCCCGGATCCACCCCGAAGCAGGCCGGACCCGGCGGCTACCGGCTCGGTGTCCGGCCGGTCATCCACAACAGCAAGGGCAACTGGGTGAAGGGGAGCCTGACCTGGAACACGGTCAATTACCAGGTGCACCGGCTGAACCTGGACCCCGAACAGCACCGCTGGTTCTGCCAGTTCGCGCCGCTGCACCGGGCCAACGGCCAGGTATATTTCGGCCAGGACAATGACTGGCTGTTCCTAGATGATTTCAGCAGTCCGCTGCTGTGGAATCTGTTCGAGGACGCCGCCCGGCTCGGGATTGCACTGGTGGGAACCACGAAGGACGCCCTGATTACCGTCGGCACCAACGCTGCCGTGAGCCTCAACGCCTCCGCCGACGGGGCCGATGGTGCCATCGAGCTGACCGCTGCCCTGAGCATCGACGGTAGTCCGCACCCCGTGCAGTCCGCTGGCCTCATCGGCAACCACGGTGTATACGGCTACGCGCTGGCCCCGACCGTCATCACGCTCGCGCCCACCGCCGCACCGCTGTCCAAGGAGCAGCGGTCCGTGCTGCACCAGGTCTCTCCCGTAGTCGTACCGGCGCCGGACGTGAACGAGTTCATGGCAGAGTTCTACCCGAGGCTGCGGCAGTCCGTCCGGGTGGCCAGCTTGGATAATTCGGTGCAGTTCCCGGAGATCGAGCCGCCCGTACTCGTTCTCACCGCTGCCTACCAGCCCGGCCACACGCTGCTGCTGCACTGGGACTGGGAGTACCGGCAGCCGGACACCGCCGCCCGACTCCCGCTGCACCGGGCACCGGCTGTGCCCGGCTACCGCGATGTGCCCGCGGAGACCGCGCGGCTGCGGCTGGCGGAGGCGGCCCTGCGCCCGGCCGCGCTGAGCGAGGAGTCGACGCTGGTGGGCATTGACGCGGCCGAATTTAGCGAACAGGTCCTGCCGAAGGTGGAAATGCTCGACGGCGTCCGGGTGGATGTGCTGGGCGAACGCCCGGACTACCGGGAACTGACCGATCCCCCGCAGCTGACCATCAGCACCGTGGAGACGGACCAGCGCGATTGGTTCGATCTCGGCGTCATGGTCACAATTAACGGACGGAAGATCCCGTTCGACCAGATTTTCCGGGCGCTGGCCAAGGGCAAGACGAAGCTGCTGCTGGTGGACGGGACGTACCTGTCGTTGGATCAGCCGGTCTTCGCACGGCTGCACGAGCTCATTGACGAGGCCCGTGCGCTGCAGGAATGGGACACCGGATTGCGTATCAGCCGTTACCAGGCGGGTCTCTGGTCCGATTTTGAGGACCTAGCCGAGGACACGGAACAGGCGCAGAGCTGGCGCGCGGCCGTCACCGGGTTGCTGGAGCTCGACAATGTGGAGCCCACCACGCCGCCGGTAACACTGCAGGCCATCCTGCGCCCGTACCAGCTGGACGGCTTCAACTGGCTCGCGTTCCTCTGGCGGAACCGGTTGGGTGGCATCCTGGCCGACGACATGGGCCTGGGCAAGACGCTGCAGGCGCTGGCCCTGATCCTGCACGCGAAACAGCCCGCAGGACAGGCCGCCGGGCAGGCGCCAGGACAGGCGTCAGGGGAGCCTCCGTTTCTTGTCGTTGCCCCGACGTCCGTGGTCCCGAACTGGCTCTCCGAATCCGCCCGCTTCGCTCCCGCACTGACGGTTGTGGGCGTTACGGATACGCAGGGCAAAAGCGGCGTTCCGCTGGCCCGCACGACTGCCGGAGCCGACGTCGTCGTCACCTCGTATGCCCTGTTCCGGCTGGATTTTGAGGGCTACCAGGCACAGAATTGGGCGGGTCTGATCCTGGATGAGGCGCAGTTCGTGAAGAACCGCGCCGCCAAGGTCCATCAATGCGCCAAGGACCTCAATGTCCCGTTCAAGCTGGCCATTACCGGAACGCCGATGGAAAACAACCTGATGGAGCTGTGGTCGATCTTCTCCATCGTCGCGCCCGGCTTGTTTGCGTCGCCGCGGAAATTCACCGAGGATTACGTGCGCCCCATCGAACGCGGCGAGGACGCAGCGCTGCTGGCGCGGCTGCGGCACCGGATCCGCCCCTTGATGATGCGGCGCACCAAGGACGCGGTTGCCAAGGACCTGCCCGCCAAGCAGGAGCAGGTGCTCGAGGTGGAGCTCGGGCCGCGGCATAAAAAGATTTACGAGACGTTCCTGCAGCGCGAACGGCAGAAGCTGCTGGGCCTGATCCAGGATATGGACAAGAACCGCTTTATCGTCTTCCGCTCCCTGACACTGCTGCGCATGCTCAGTCTGGACGCGTCGCTGGTGGATGCGAAGTACGCTTCCGTGCCGTCGGCCAAACTCGAGGCCCTTTACGAGCAGCTCGAAGACGTCCTGACGGAGGGCCACCGGGCCCTGATTTTCAGCCAGTTCACCTCGTTTTTGAAGAAGACGGCCGAGCGGCTCGATGAGCAGGGCATCGCCTACTGCTATCTGGACGGCTCTACCCGTCGGCGCGCCGAGGTCATTAACCGCTTCAAGGATGGCGCTGCGCCGGTGTTCCTGATCAGCCTCAAGGCCGGCGGCTTCGGGCTGAACCTGACGGAGGCGGACTACGTCTTCCTGTTGGACCCGTGGTGGAACCCCGCGACCGAGGCCCAGGCCGTTGACCGGACGCACCGGATCGGCCAGACCCGCAACGTCATGGTCTACCGGATGATTGCCAAGGGCACCATCGAGGAGAAGGTGATGGCACTGAAGGAACGCAAGGCGAAGCTATTCAATTCGGTAATGGACGACGACGCCATGTTCAGTTCCGCGCTGACCGCCGACGATATCCGCGGGCTGCTGGAGTAGACGCCAGCGGAACCCGGTAGCCAACCAAGCCAGCCCGCGGAACCCGGTGGTCGGCCGAGGCGGCCCACGGCCGCGTGGAGACCCAGCCCACTCCGGCATTAGGTCCAACAGGAGTTCTAACGCAGGGGTTGCGGCGACTGCGCGGGAGGCTCCCCGCCCGGATCCCCCAAGGGTTCCACATCGGGATTCTCGTGCGGATCACCGAACGGACGGGTGCCCGGATCATGCGTGGGATCGCCGAGCGGTTTCGCATCCGGGTTTTCCCGTGGATCACTTCCGGGTAGCGGCTCCGGGGGAATACTCCCGGCTGCGTCCGGACCCGGGCGGGCGCCCGCAGATTCCGTATTCTGATGTCCCATGTCCATGCCGCTTCTCCTCGCTGGTAACGCGGCCGCAGTTTCGTGGCCTTGGACCCCTTGTCCAGGCCACCGGCCGCAATTTCACGGTACCCGCGTTGTCCGGGACGCGGAAGAGGGCGCGGCCAGGCCGGCGACGTGGGCCTGAACATATCGGAGGCGGATTGCGGCCTCCCATGGGAACCAGGCGGAGGGCCACCCCTTGATACTCACAGTGGCAGGCAACACACTTCTCGGAGTACCCGTTGTGCACCGACGGCGGACACGACGTCCTCATGGGTACTTCGATGAACCCAGTCAGTTAAAACCCAGTCAGTTAAAACCAGTCAAGGGGAAGAAACGATGGCGTACCCGGCGAAGTTTTCCACTCTCAACGCGCTGCAGCTCACGGACGAGGCCCGGCGCACGCTGACCCGGATAATCCGGGTGGCGTTTCCCCACCCGAAGATCCCGGACGGGCCCTACGAACGGATGGCCGACAAGATCATCACCGAGGCGGACGACTCCACCTGGTTCCGGGTCGCCCTGACCCAGGGGCTGCTCACCCTTGATTCGCTCACCACGGAGCACTTCCTGGAGCTGACCGAGGACAGGGCTCTGGCCGTGCTCAAACGCATCGCGGACCTGGAGTTCTTCGGCTTCATCCGCAGAACCACAGTGTTGAACTTTTACGATGATCCAGAGGTCTGGGCGCTTCTCGGCTACGAGGGTGAGTCCTTTGACAAGGGCGGCTACCTCCACCGCGGGTTCAATGACCTTGCTTGGCTGCCTGAGCCTCGGATCGAAGAATGCGAGGAGGCGCTGGCCGAGGTGGGTCCGCTGGGTTACGTCATTGCAAAGACCGGGCCCGACGGCGGGGCGGCGCCAGCAGCGGCGCCCGTATCTGCCGCCGAACCAGCGAAGACCGCACTGACCGATGAACCGTTTGACGACGTGTTCAAGGGAACCGGCATGGTCGAAGGCGGCGAAACAGCATGAGCGAGAATCAATCGACAAGCTTCGCGCACGATGACAGTTCCGTCGTCGTGATTGTCGGCTCAGGGGCTGGCGGGGGCACGCTGGCCCACGAACTAACGGAAAAGGGTGTCAAGGTGGTCCTGCTGGAAGCCGGCGGCCACCTCGGCAATGAGGACTATGTCAACAATGAGTGGGAGGCGTTCAACCAGATGGCCTGGCTGGACCCGCGGACCACGTCCGGCAGCTGGCGGGTCGCCCGGGACTTCCCCAATCTGCCGGCGTGGGTCGTGAAGGCCGTCGGCGGCACCACCACGCACTGGGCCGGTGCCACACCCCGTTTCAAGGCCCACGAATTCAAAACCCGCAGCACCTACGGGCGGATTGACGGTGCCAATCTGTTGGACTGGCCCATCACCTTGGCGGACCTGGCCCCGTACTACGACAGGGCGGAGCAAAAGATCGGCAGCACCCACCGGCACGGGCGCCCGGCCCTGCCCGCGAACAACAATTACAAGGTCATGGCCGCCGGTGCCCAACGGCTCGGCTACCGGCACTACGCCACGGGTCCCTACGGTACCAATGCCGAGCCCTACGACGGTCGCCCCGCGTGCATCCAGGACGGTTTCAACTTCCAGGGAGACAAAAACAAGTCCAAATGGTCCACCTTGGTCTCGGAAATTCCCAAGGCCCTGCGCACCGGAAAGCTTGACCTGCGCCCCAACAGCCAGGCCGTGCAGATCACCCACACACCAGAAGGTTCGGTGGACAGTGTGCTGTACATCGACGCCGACGGAGAGCTCCAGCAGCAAAGGGCCCGGATAGTGGCGGTGGCCGGCAATTCCATCGAGACACCCCGACTGCTGCTGCTCTCCGGCTCGCCTCTCTTCCCGGACGGGTTGGCAAACTCCTCCGGCCAGCTGGGACGCAACTATATGCGCCATACCACCGGCTCCGTGTACGCCAGATTCGACAAGCCAGTGCACATGTACCGCGGCGAGACCATGGCCGGACTCGTCGCAGACGAGTCCCGCCATGACGCGGACCGCGGATTTGCCGGCGGCTACTATCTGGAAACCATCTCGCTGGGACCGGCCTTCCTGGCCAGCTTTATCGATCCGGGTGCCTGGGGACCTGGATTCACGGCGCTACTGGAAGATTATGAGAACACCGCGGGGCTATGGATTGTGGGTGAGGATATGCCGCAGGCAAGCAACCGCGTCACCTTGAACACGTCCGTCATGGACCGGCTTGGCCTGCCGGTTCCTAACGTGCACTATGACGATCACGCGAACGATGCTGCCATGCGCGGTCACGCCTATCGGCAGAGTTCACTGCTCTATGACGCCGTGGGCGCACTCTCGACCCATCATACGCCGCCCTACCCGTCCACGCACAACATGGGCACCGCGAGGATGAACGAGCGCCCCGAGGACGGTGTGGTCAATCAGTGGGGTCAGACGCATGATGTCCCGAACCTTTTCGTCTCCGACGGCTCACAGTTCACCACCGGTGCGGCGGCCAAGCCGACGCTGACCATAGTCGCCCTGGCGATCCGGCAGGCGGAATATATTGCAGAGCAGATGAAGGCGACCGCGATCTGACCGCCGCGAGGCGGGTCCGCGCGGAAGCTGTCCGCCGCGGAGCCGCTACCCGATCGTGAGCTCGCTCATCCGGCCCCAGCCCTCGGCTCCGATCTTTTCGCTGATGATGTGCGGTGTCTCCACCAAGGCCTGCGGCATGATCTTCATGGCCTGTTGGAAGTGTGCACTGTTGACGTGCTCTCCGGCCGCGTCGTCCTGGAAGGCCTCCACCAGAATAAATTCGTGGGGTTTATCCACGCTGCGGGACCAGTCGAACCAGAGATTGCCGGGCTCTTGGCGAGTAGCCTCGGTGAAGCCACGGGTCAGGTCCAGCCAGCGGTCCGACCAGTCCGGCTTGACGTTGAATTTAACGACGATGAAGATCATTGCGGGGCCGCCTTCGTAGCTGCTTTTGGTCCATCCTGCCACAAACTCACGGCGCCGGAGGGGACGGGGGGGGTTCCTCGACGCCGCGATCCCGGACGGACTCGTCCGTTACGTTGGTTAGTGCCCCAGCACCGGATAGTCGGTGTATCCGCGTGCCCCCTCGGTGTAAAAAGTCAGCGGATCCGGCGTATTCAACGGCAGGTCCTCCCGCCACCGGCGGACCAGATCGGGATTGGCTATCGCCGGCCTGCCCACCACGACGGCATCAGCATGGCCGTCCGCCATCAGGGCCAGCGCTTCATCACGCGTTGTCAGGACCCCGAAGCCGCTGTTGATCAGCAGCGGACCTTCGAACCTGGCGCGCAAATGGCGCACCAGGTCTCCGGCCGGATCCTTATGCAGAATACTCAAATAGGCCAACCCCAGCGGCGCGATCGCGTCCACCAGCGCACCGTAGGTGGCCCGGACGTCGTCGGCATCGGTTTCCATCGTCCCCTGGACATTGTGCTCGGGTGAAACACGGATTCCCACCCGGTCGGCCCCGATCTCCGCCGCCACTGCCCGCACAACTTCGACAACAAAGCGCGCCCGGGCTGCCGGAGAGCCGCCATAACCGTCCACGCGCCGGTTAGTGGAGGGAGCCAGGAATTCGTGCAGCAGATAACCGTTCGCGCCATGCAGTTCAACGCCGTCGAATCCGACCTCTACCGCGTTACGGGACGCCTGGACAAACTCCGCGCAAACCAGCGGCAGCTCTGCAGCGGTGAGCTCGTGCGGGACAGGATACGGCTGCTTACCGTCGTACGTCCTGGTTACCCCATCGATCGCGACCGGGCTGGGCCCGACCACGGCGTATCCGCCGGTGGTGGCCTCGTGGGTGACACGGCCGGCATGCATGACCTGGGCAAAGATGCGGCCACCGTCGGCGTGGACCGCCTCCGTGACCTTTCCCCAGCCGGCAAGCTGTTCCGCCGTCACCAGGCCAGGCTGGCCCGGGAACCCCTGGCCGGCATGGCTCGGGTAGGTTCCTTCGCTGACGATCAGTCCAAGCGAGGCACGCTGCCGGTAATGTTTCACCATCAGCGGCCCGGGTACACCATCGCGTCCGGCGCGCGACCGGGTGAGTGGCGCCATCACCAACCTATTGGGCAGTTCCAGGGGACCGAGGGTCAAAGGGGAAAACAGGTTCACGGGGCTCTTTCCGGTTGGGGCGGGTTCAGTTGGCGTAATGGGCACCGCGCACCGACTATTCCCCGGTGAGAGCCCGGTCACGCGGTACAAAGTTCTGGTACCACGTCAGGGCCGGAAACGCGGTCCTCATGGCCGCTGACGACTACGCCGCATGGCAGGAGAGCGCATATCTTTTCCCCTGATGGTCATCCAGGGCCGCTATCACTATGGCGTGTACCTCTGGCGCTACGTCAAATGATCCTGGCCGCCGTCCGGAGCCGAACCCGCAACCCGTCCCGGACCATAAAAAAGTCCCGCAGGCCGAAACCTGCGGGACTTTCCTGCTCTCAAACCGTTTCCAGTCTGAAACTGCTAAGCGTGCGCGAGGGGGGATTTGAACATATGTCCCCTGACCAGCATTTAGCGTCGTTTAGGCCCATTTTCAGCCAATAAATCGAGGGCGGAAGAAATGGCAACGAACCTAAAACAGCATCCCAATACAGGTAAAAGCAGGGGCGGCAGTATCGCGTTCAGTATCACGGGAAGGCTGGAGATGAGTCTCCGCGAATGTCTGGAGGAAATCATCAGCGGCTTGGATGCGAACGGCAACCCGCGCCGGGTGGTCAGCGTCCGGGAGCTGCGGGAGCTGCTCGCAGTACCCATCCAATAGGAAACGGTCCCGGTATCACCGCCACCAAGCCGGATACCGAAGCCGTTTAGACCAACACCAACCAATTAAGGAGCAAGTCATTATGTCGAGCGTAACAAGCCCCGCAAGGATCACCAACGCCCCGAGCCGTCTCAGCTTTAAGGAATTGCAAAACTTGACCGAACTCACTAAATGTATGCGCCGCAAGTGGGATTTATCAGTGATTCAGTCAGCGCTACAAGGCCTAATCTCCGACGCATTTTCGTCCCGGACCATCCGCCGCGAAGTCACAGCCGGATTGTATGACCCGGACGTGATGACCCCGGGTCAGGTACTCGAACGGTTCCGCGAACTCACACCGGACTTCATCAACATCCCGGACCCGGAGCAGCACGTTCGGTGCCCCCGTTGTGAGGAAACGGTCTCCACCGACTGCATGTATCCGAGTATCGCGGCACGGTGCCACAGCGTCTTGATCTGTGACGACTGCGAAGCGGATGAGGACGGGTTCAAGTCCCGGAATATGGCGGTCCCGTCCAAGTCGTCGTGGCCGGTTGAGCGGCGAGTCTACTACTGCGAAAAGGACCTTTAGGCCATGCCCAGCAATGGCACGGAGCACCCCCAGCAGCCCCCAGGGATGAGCGCCTGGACGTGCACGCCGTCCAGACCGGGTGTAACCGGAACCGGGGGTATATAACAGGCTATACACCGGTATCAGGCTAAACGGATACGGCGTTAGCTGAAGAAGCCCCCGAATCATCGAGAAACCCGACTGCTTACGCCTCACATCGGTAACCACCGAAGCCACGTTAGAATCACGGTTAGCGTTGTACATGCGAAGCCGCAAATCCTCAGTCGGGTACTGGCCCACACCATTCGTCTCACTCGCCAACGTCCGCAAATAGTACTTCCCCGCCACCTCGACAATGCGGTCAATGAACGCTGAATAAGCCCACTTGTGCCTCACCTCCAGATACGGGATGAAAAACACCAGCCCCTCCCCCAAAAGCCCACGATTCTGGCCGTAATCCTCCAACACGCTCACCAACGTTAAGGCGTTGGCATCCTGGGCGTAACCCCAATCAACGCCAGCCGCAGCAACATAAGGCCTGTCGATCCATGCCTCCAAATCCTCCGGGGAAGTCATTTCATAGTCAGCCACCGCGCCCATGATTTCCTCCTCACTAAAGTAAGAACCAACGTTGTCCGCCCATTCGGCCAGTATCTCGGTACGGAACCCAACCAGCAGCAGCAGCCGCCTCAAAATTCCTATCGACAGCACCAGTCACGACAAAACTCCAATCCAAAAAATAGTGTGCAGAAATCCGGGTACGGTGCGGGGGTGGGTGCCCTCTCGCCCTGTGGGGGTGGGGGTCATGGCCTGCACGCTAAGGCGTCGGGGTCTGCGGCGTTGTCCCAGTCCGTCGGCCAGCCGACACGGAAGAAGTGGAACATGGTTGCGTCAACCCCAACCGGGCCGCTGATGCTGTGGCTGATGGTCTCGATGAAGGCGGCGTCGTCACTGCCCGTTGTGAGAGTCAGGCGTGTGCCTGTGCTGTGGTACTCCACCATGACAAGGTGCGTGTCCGTGCCCTCGGGTGACAGCCCATTAGCGGGTAGGTCTGTGAGTGTGTGGACGCCCACGATGGCGAACCCGCCCGGTGCTGGCGTGCCGCTGGTGTGTGCCTGCTGGAGCGCCTCAGCGTAGGTGAGTGCCCAGTCATCGGGGGCTGCACGATCTTAGGCATACGCACGCAACCCTACTCCTGGCCGCGGGCATCCCGGTAAAGGTCGTTTCAGAGCGGCTGGGGCACGCCAACGCAACGATCACGCTAGGGGTTTCAGGACTCTGGACATAGGGCGTGACTGTCGCGATGGCTTCCGTGTGATTCCGGTGTTTTTGTTGAGTGGTCGGCTGTTAATTTTCCCTCAGACGCGATAGAATCTAAGCAAGATAATCGGCGGCTTCGGGAGGGGTGGATGATGGGCGTGATGACATCTCAACTGCCCCTTCCGATGGCCATGGACGCCGGTGCCGTCCCGATTGGTCTGGCGGTGTCGCTGGTCGAGGATGAGACGGGTGGCAGGGCTTTTGTTCATGGGGAACTCTCTTACGCCTGGGATGTCGGGGACACCGCGACGCGCCGGTTCACGGCGGCGAAACTGGCGGACATTAAGGCCGCGTCGGTGGCGGAGATTTCTGCCGCTTTCGGTGTGGATCCGGGCACGTTGTGGCGCTGGCGCCAGATCCTGGCCATGGATGGGGTGTTGGGTCTGGCCCCGGAAAAGCCGGGCCCGAGGGGGCCCAGCCGGCTGACGGAATCCATGATGTCCGAGATCCGCGCCTTGCGCTCCACCGGCCTGCCACTGCGCGCAGTCGGTGCGAAAGTGGGTGTCTCCGAATTCACCGTCCGGCGGACATTGGCCATGGAAACCGCCGCACAGGAACCGGCCACTGCGCACCCGTCCCGGCAGGACCCGGAAGCCGGTCCCGTCATCACCGAACCGGCGGAAGGGCTGCCGGTTCTGCCGGCTGCGGCGGACCGGTCCGGGGAACGGGCCTGGGCCCGGACCGGGCTGCTGGAATGCGCGGCCCCGGTGTTCGCCCCGGCGGCCCGGGTGCCGTTGGCCGGGCTGTTCCTGGCCCTGCCCGCCCTGGTGAACACCGGATTGCTGGAGTGTGCGAAGGAGGTGTTCGGGGCGTTGCCGAACGGGTTTTACGGTCTGGACACCATCCTCACCGGGGCGGTGTTTCAGGCCCTGGCCGGGGAACCCCGGGCCGAGGGGATAACCCGGATCGACCCGGTCGCGATGGGACGGGTGCTGGGTCTGGACCGGGCGCCGGAAGTGAAAACCCTCCGCCGCAAAACCGCGGCCCTGGCCGGGACCGGCAGGGCCGGGGAACTGCTGACCGCGATGGCAACCAGACACCTGAACGGCAGCGGTGACGAGGAGGGCGGGGGTCTGGCCGCGGTGCTCTACGTTGACGGGCATGTCCGCGCCTATCAGGGCACGAGGAAGATCGGGAAGGTCCATTCCACGAGGTTGAAGTTCCCGGTCCCGGCGACCGAGGAGACCTGGGTCGCCGACGGACACGGGTCCCCGGTGCTGGTGGTCATGGCCGAACCCGGGGCCGCGCTGACCGGGGAACTGCGCCGGCTCCTGCCGACCCTGCGATTGATTATCGGCGATGACCGCAGGGTGCTGGTCGGTTTCGACCGGGGCGGCTGGTCCCCGGCCCTGTTCCAACACATGAGCGGGCAAGGCTTCGATGTGCTGACCTGGCGCAAGGGCACCACCGGGGACATCGACGACTCCCTCTTCAGCGAGGTCACGCACACCGACGAACACGGACAAACCCGGACCTGGGCCGCGGCCGACATCCGGGTCGAGGTGCCTGTCGGAACTACCGGGGAAGTGTTGTCGATGCGCCAGATCAGCCGCAAGGTCAAGGTCCCGGCAGGCGGGTTACGGCAGATCCACATCCTCACCACCGACACAGACCTCGCTACCGGGGAAGCGATTTACCGTATGGGTGCCAGGTGGCGGCAGGAGAACTACTTCCGCTACGCCAGGATCCGCTTCGCCCTGGATTCCCACGACGCCTACACCAGTACCGATGATGATCCGGAACGGTCGGTGCCGAACCCGGCCAAACGCAAGGCCTACCAGAACGTACTTACCGCCAAAACCCGGTACGGGAAGGCCCTCGCCGACACCGATGCCGCGTTGCTGGCGGCCCGGACCCCGGCGCCGGGAACGGCCACGGTCCTGATCACCAATGCCGGGCACAACGCGATCACCGCGGACCTTTTCACCGCCCAAACCGTCTTCGAGGAGGCGCAGGCGGTGCATAAGGAGATCCCGGCCCGGGTACCCCTTGGTGACATCGCCCCGGGCCAGCAGGTCCTGGACACCGAGACGAAACTGCTCACCCACGCGATCCGGATGGCCGCGTTCAACACCGCGTCCACCCTGGCCAGGGAGATCCGCACCAACACCGGCTACGCCCGCGCCGACGACGAAGCCCACGCCCTGATCCGGCAGGCTCTCACGACCAGCGGCGACATCGACCCCGGCCGGGACGGCTACCTCACCATCCGCCTCGACCCCCTCCCCACCAAACGGGCCACGGCCGCGATCGCCGAACTCTGCGACCACCTCACCAGCACCGAAACCCGTTACCCAGGCACGGACCGGATCCTGCGATTCGAGACAAAGAAACGCGAAACGTCGCTCAGCGATTAAAGCGCTAGGTCAGGAGTCCTGGGTTTACGCTCACGTAATGCCGGGTATGCAACAGCAAGCCGCCGAAACGTTCGGCGTATTACTCTACGGAGGAACAGCATGAATGCTCACATAGTCCACCACTTCGAGGATGACCGGTTATCCGGCTATCAGACGCTGTTTATCGACCAATTCAACGCCAGGGTGGCCGCATTCGCTGACCCCATATTTCCACCTGTTGGAACGGAGGTGCTCCTGGTCGATGGAACGTGGTCCGTCGTTGAGTCCATATCACTTGACCTGTCTAACAGCGATGGGCTGGCAATGGTGCGGGTGCATGTTCAAGTAAAGGGGGAGGCCACGATATCCGCTCTTGCTCCATCGCTGAATGATGAGGCCAACGACTTTAGGCGTCCCGGGAAACCGAACACTTAGTATCATCCCAGTATCACGAGCACGAAAAACGGGCCTTAAACGCAAAAGAGGCCCGGAAAACCGGGCCTCTCAATGTGCGCGAGGGGGGATTTGAACCCCCACGCCCTTTCGGACACTGGCACCTGAAGCCAGCGCGTCTGCCGTTCCGCCACTCGCGCGCTGCTGTCTTGTGGGCTTCCGGTTCAAAAACCGGAACCAAAAGAACAGCGAGATCAAGATTACCGGACACCTGGCCGAAACACCTAAACGGCTCCGGCGCGGGCTCCATCCTCCGACCGCAGGCGGTTCGATGAGCTCGTCATGGCCGGCGCGCGACAGCCACAGGGGGAAACAGATTGAACCAACCCGGCACATACGAAACCGTACCCAAGGATGAATCTACGCCCTGATCCGTTGGCAGATACGGTTTTCGCAGACTGGCCCAGTAGTATCGGGATGAGCGAACTTTTGCCGGACCTCCCGCTATTGGAGCGTCCGCACTGCGCCGCAGCGCCGGAACAGCTGCTAACCCGTAAGCTGACCGGCGGCGGCGCAGGACTGGCCGGACAACGAGAACACGTGAGGAGAGAGCCGATGGGATTACTGGATAATGTCGAAAAGGGCATCGAAAAAGCCGTACGCGGCGCCTTCTCACGCGGTTCCAAGGCCCAGATGCAGCCGGTCGAAATCGCAAGCCGGCTGCGCCGAGAGCTGGATGATAAAGCCATGACGCTGGCCGCCGGCCGTACCTTGACCCCCAATGTCTTTGAAATCCAACTCAGTGAGCAGGACTTCGAACGCGCCCGCAGCTGGGGCACCGCACTTGCCGAAGAGCTGTGCGACGTGGTCATCGATCATTGCCGCAGTCAGGGCTACGTGCTGCAGGGCCCGGTCCGGGTGGCCTTCCACCAGGACGCCGGACTAAAGACGGGCATCTTCGAAATCAGCTCACGGACCGAAAAGGCCGGCCGGCGTCCAGCCGAGCCCGATCCTGAAGAAAACCAAGCCTCCGTTCCGGCGCACCCTGGATACCCGGCCAATGTACCCGCTGCCCCGCCGCGTCAGGCCGCCCGTGCCGCCGTGCAGAATCTTCAGCCCGTGCTGGACATCGACGGGCAACGCTACTCGCTCAACGCGCCGAGCATTATTTTGGGCCGGTCCTCGGAAGCCGACATCCTCATCGATGACACGGGCGTCTCCCGTAAGCATCTTGAAATCCGCACCGAGAACGGACAGTCCGTCGCTGTGGATTTGCGTTCCACCAATGGGAGCTATGTCAACGGACGCAAGGTCTCCGGCACCGCCGAGCTCACCGACGGCTCAACCGTGACGATGGGCCGGACCAAAATCGTTTTCCGGCTGCTTCCGGTCAAGAACGGCGGACGCGGATGAGCGAACTGACCGTCACCGTTTTGCGCTTCGGTTTCCTCCTGCTGCTGTGGGTCATGATCTTCAGCGTGGTGAGCGCCATGCGCCGGGATCTCGTGATCGGCCGCATGACGAAGGTTGGAACACCCACCGCCCGGCAGGCCCGCAAACATCCCGAACTGGTGGATGAGCAGCCTCCGGCCCGTGCTCAGGCGCACCGTCTTGTCGTGACGGAGGGCCCGCTGGCCGGGCATACATTGGAGCTGACCGGAACGCCGATTCTGCTCGGACGTGCACAGGAAGCCACCCTGGTCCTTGAAGATGACTACGCCTCCGGCCGGCACGCACGCCTGTTCCCGCAGGGCAGCCGCTGGTTCATTGAGGATCTCGGCTCGACAAACGGCACGTATCTGGGCGATCAGCAGCTGACCCGGGCGTTGCCCGTGGAGCTCGGCGTCCCGGTTCGGATCGGTAAGACGGTCATTGAATTGAGGCCGTGATCATGGCTGAACGCCCACTGGTCCTGCGCTATGCCGCGCGCTCAGACGTTGGCAAGGTCCGGGCCAAGAACGACGACTCCGCATATGCCGGCCATTATCTGGCCGTCGTAGCCGACGGTATGGGTGGCCACGCCGGCGGAGATGTTGCCAGCGCCTCGACAGTGCTGGATCTGATTCACCTGGACCGGGATGGATATCAGGGCGACGCGGGTACCTACTTGGCCGACGAGATCCAGACGGCCAACTCGCTGCTCTCTGACCTCGTTGATGTAAACCCCAAATTGGCGGGCATGGGCACTACGGTGACGGCGCTGCTGCTCTCCGGTGCCAGGCTGGAATTCGCCCACATAGGTGATTCCCGCGCGTACCGGCTCAAAGACGGCGTTTTTGAGCAGATCAGTAAGGACCACACCTTCGTTCAGCGCATGATCGATGAGGGCCGGCTGCGTCCGGAGGAAGCCGAAAGCCATCCGCACAAGAACGTGCTCATGCGGGTGCTCGGCGACGTCGATGCGTCCCCCGAGCTGGACCTGACCACCTTCGATGCCGTTCCGGGCGAGCGCTGGCTGTTGTGTTCGGACGGGCTGAATTTCGTACGCCACGAGACAGTGGAGGAGGTGGTCCGCAATACGCGCAGTCTTGCCGACTGCGCGGACACACTGATAGAGCTGACACTTGCCGCCGGCGCGCCCGACAACATCACCGTGGTCGTTTTTGAAGTCGCGGAGGCCACGGCGGAGGACCTTGACACCGCCAGGCTGCCCGCATTGCCCGTTCCCGGCCGCAACGAAGGGCCGACGGCGGCACCTCCTGCCGTCCGAGCCGCGCCCGCCGCTGTGCTTGCCGAGCGAAAGCGCCCGGTCGAGGTTGCCGGCGTGGAGGTAGGCACCATGCAGGCTGACAGCGTGCACCCTTACAGCGTGCAGGCTGACAGGGCAGATGTCGACGGCGCGGCACACGCCCAGCCGGGAGCCGCTGTGTATTCTGCCGGACCTGCGGCTCCCCCGACGGGCGAGGCGGTGGACGAAGAGTCCGCCGAATTGGGTGCACATCTGAGTGCCGAGGTCATCAGCGCCGAACTTGCCGGCCGTCCACATGAACTGGTGGGCGCAGCCGTCACGGCCGCCGCCGAAGGTAAAATCCCCGCACTTGCCGGCCGCCCGGCAGCGCTAAGGGCCGCGGCGGTCCTCACCCATAAGCCTGAATCCGTGCCCGAGGATGAAACGGACGATGGCTACGAAACCGAAAATTCCATTCCGCCCCGGCGGCGGAATGTTCTCTGGACGGTGATCGCCGCCGTCGTGCTGGTGGTCCTGATCCTGGGCCTGTGGCTCGGTTATGCGTGGACCCAGACCCGCTATTATGTGGGCCAGGCCAATGGACACGTGGCGATCTTTAACGGCGTGTCGCAGTCTCTGGGACCCATTGCGCTGTCCCATGTTTACCGTGAAACGGGCGTCGACGTTTCCACACTGCCGGATTTCTCCCAGCAGCGCGTTGCCCAGACAGTTCCGGCCGCCGGCCTTGCCGACGCACAACAGATCATCATTGATCTGCAGCTGGGCACCGGTACCGGAGCTCCCCCCTGCCCCTCGCCCTCGCCGGCGGTCTCGACAGGCCCCGCCCCCGCGGGTTCGACGGGCGGGACCGCATCCACCGCGCCGAGCGGAGGGGCCGCATCCACCGCCCCGACCGGAGCAACCAGAAGAGCATGTGTGGGAGGTTCTCAATGAGTCAACTGCAGACCGTCGCCAAACCGAGGCGGAATATCGAACTGCTGCTCCTGATATTGGCTTTGGGCGTCGGAATTTCCGCCAACGCTCTCGTGGATATCAACTTGGACCGCCCCTTCGATTCGGATTTTTACTCGCAGGCGGCGGTGCTGGCGGTTCTCGCCCTGGCCATGCATATGTCGCTGCGCCTTCGGGCTAAATATGCTGATCCGGTAATACTTCCGGTTGTGGTTGCCCTGAACGGCATCGGACTGGCCATGATTCACCGGCTGGACATAGCCACCGGCGACTCCGCCGGACCGCGTCAATGGTTATGGACCACGGTGGCGGTTGTTGCTGCGGTGGCGGTCATCTGGTTCCTCCGTAACCATCGCATCCTGCGGCGGTTCACCTATATTTCCCTCATCGTCAGCGTCGTACTGCTCCTTCTGCCCCTCATTCCCGGCATCAGCGCCGGCGACGTCAACGGGGCCAGCGTCTGGATCAGAATCGGAGACAATTCCTTCCAACCGGGCGAAATCGCCAAGATCACCCTTGCAGTATTCTTCGCGGGGTACCTATCCTCGAACCGTGACCTGATCCTGCTGGCCGGAAAGAAAGTCGGTCCCCTCCAGCTGCCGCGGGCCCGTGATCTGGGACCTATGATCGTCGCGTGGCTGGCGAGCGTCGGCGTTCTCGTCTTTCAACACGACATCGGCACGTCAGTGCTGTTTTTCGGGCTTTTCATGATTATGATCTACGTGGCCACCAGCCGGATCAGCTGGGTCATGATCGGGCTGGTGCTGATAGCCTTCGGCGGTTTCATGGCAATCAGGATCTTCCCGCACGTCGGTTTGCGAGTCAACACATGGGCGCATGCCTTTGACCCAGAGGTCATCGGACGGAGTGTCGGCAGCAGCTACCAGATTGTGCAGGGATTGTTCGGGATGGCCAGCGGTGGCCTGGTCGGTTCCGGACTGGGGCAGGGCCGCCCGGACATCGTCCCGTTGGCCAACAGCGACATGATCATCGCGTCCCTCGGCGAAGAACTGGGCATGATCGGCCTGTTCGCCGTCGTATTGATGTACCTGCTGCTCATCACCCGCGGTTTCCGGGCCGCGCTCGGCACCCGGGACGCCTTCGGCAAACTACTCGCCGTCGGCCTTTCTTTCGCTATTGGGCTGCAGTGTTTCGTCGTTATTGGCGGCGTGACCCGGTTGATTCCGCTGACCGGATTGACGACACCGTTCCTCGCAGCCGGCGGCTCCTCGCTGCTGGCCAACTGGATAATCGTGGCGCTGCTGCTGCTGATTTCCGATGCCGCGCGGCGGCCTATTTCCACATCCGCGCCGAAGGATGCCGGTACGCCCCACGGGCAGCCCGCAGGTGCGGCATCCGCCGGATCCCGTGTGCCGACTCCGCGTTCCATCAAGGCTCCTAACGAGGCGGTGAACAAACCGTGAACCAGGCCATCCGCAATTCGTGGGTCGTCGCCATAGTGCTCTTTGCCTTGGTCTTCGGCTCGATCACCTATGTGCAGTTCTTTGCCGTCGACGATCTCAAAAACAACGCGTTGAACAGCCGTGGGCTGATTCAGCAGTTCTGTAACGACCGTGGCTCGATTCTGGTCGGCGGTCAGCCGATTGCCGAGTCCGTTCCGTCCACCGACAAGTGCAAATTCCAGCGTGTCTATAACCAGCCGGAGCTGTATGCCGGCTTGACCGGATTCTTCTCCCAGGCATATGGACAGTACGGGATCGAAAAGGCGGAGAATCCGCAGTTGACCGGCGAGACGCCCGGTGCCTTCTACGACCGTGTGGTATCGCTGCTCTCCGGCGCCCAGCCCAAGGGACGGTCGGTGGAGCTGACCATTGATCCGACGATCCAGCAGATGGCGTACGACATGATTCCGGACGGGCAGAAGGGATCCATCGTGGTGATGAATCCCAAGACCGGTGCCATCATCGCCATGGTCTCCAAGCCGTCCTACGATACGAATCTGCTGGCCAGCCACAATTTTGCCGCGGTGACGGAAAACTACAACAAGCTGCTGGGAATCGACGGCATTAATATGTTCGGTTCCAGTGCGTACACGAAACTGTATTCCCCGGGTTCTGTTTTCAAGCTCGTGGACACCGCCGCTGCCCTGGCCTCGGGCAAGTACACCAAGGACTCCGTCCTGCCGAACCCGCCCGCCCTGAGTTTCGCCGGGACGGACGCGACGCTGCCCAACTACGTCAACGGCGGTTGCGCGGCCAACAGCGAGGCCGATTTTTCGTTCGTCCTGGAACAATCCTGCAACACGCCATTTGCCCAGATCGCGCTGGATCTTGGCCAGAATGCGATTACCGACCAGGCCAATAAGTTCGGTTTCAGCGACAACTCGCTGTTTATTCCCGACCAGGTCACCGCCAGCAAGTTCCCCGGCAGCAAGGGACAGCTCGGGCCGGCGGAGCTGGCCCGCAGCGCCGTCGGTCAGCAGGATGTTCAGGCGACCCCGCTGCAGATAGCGATGATGACGGCGGCCATCGCAAACGGCGGAACGCAAATGAAACCGAACATGGTCAAGACCATCCGCACTCCGGACCTTAAGCCCGTCCAAGAGCTGACCCCGCAGGTGCTGCGCCAGTCCACCACTCGGGAGATTGCCGCCCAGATGACCCAATGGATGACCAACGTGGTGGACAAGGGCATCGCCCACGCGGCGAGCGTCCCGGGCATCGAGGTGGCGGGAAAGACCGGCACCGCCGAGGGTATTCCCGGCGTTGTGAACAACAACGCCTGGTTCACTGGATTCGCCCCGGCGCAAGACCCTCAAGTGGTGGTATCGATCGTCATGGCGAATGTCGATATCGCCACCGGAGCACAGTTGACCAGTCCTAACGCAAGCAAACTTATCGAGGCGGTGTTGAATAAGTGAGGCCTACTTCGGGAATCACCTTAGGCGGCAGGTTCCAGCTCACATCACGCATTGCGATTGGTGGGATGGGCGAGGTCTGGCGGGCAAAGGACCTGGTCCTGGGCCGGACTGTGGCTATCAAAATCCTTAAGGAGGAGTACACGGGGGATCCGGGCTTCCGGGAGCGGTTCCGGGCGGAGGCCCGCCACACTGCCTTACTGAACCACGTCGGCATCGCCAATGTCTTTGATTATGGCGAAGAGGACGGCTCGGCGTACTTGGTGATGGAGCTGGTGCCCGGGGATCCGCTGTCCAGCATCATCGAACACGAACATGTGCTCTCCTCGGACCGAACGCTGTCGATCATTGCACAGACCGCCCGGGCGCTGTCCGTCGCGCATGCGCAGGGGCTGGTGCACCGGGATGTGAAGCCCGGAAACCTGTTGATCACTCCCGAGGGCCGCGTCAAGATCACCGACTTCGGCATCGCCCGGCTCGCGGACCAAGTCCCCCTCACCCAGACCGGCCAGGTCATGGGCACGGCGCAGTACCTGGCCCCGGAGCAGGCCACCGGGCAAATCGCCACCGGTTCCAGCGACATCTATTCCCTCGGCATCATCGGTTACGAGTGCATCACCGGCCATCGGCCTTTCTCCGGCGAATCGCAGATCGCGATTGCCCTGGCCCAGGTCAATGATGCCCCGCCGCCGCTGCCGGAAACCCTTCCGACCCCGGTCCGTGCATTGCTGATGTCCATGCTGGCCAAGGACCCGGCCAACCGCCCCGCCAATGCCAACAAACTGGCCGACGCGGCGGAGGCCATCCGCAACGGCGACATCAAGGCTGCCCATGCGGCCGCGCCTGGGATGCTGCTCTTCGAATCTACCACCGGGCCCATCACCGCTCCCGTGGACCTGCAGGGAACCGCCGCGACAACGGCTGTCCCGGCGGATCAATCCGCCATGGCAACGTCGGCCCTGCCCACCGTGGCGGCCACTGCCATCAGTGCCGACGCCGGTAACGGCAATTCGCTCTCCCGCGTGGAGGCTCTGACGGCGGAGCGTGCCTGGGAGGATGACGACAACGGCGAATCCGACGGAGAGACTCCTGCCAGACGGGACCGCAGCCCGTGGACCTGGCCGCTTGTTGCCCTGATCCTGCTGCTGCTCTTTGTCATCGCGATGGTGCTGCTGCAGCAGTTGGGAGTCTTCACGCCCAAGTCGACGCCGGTAACATCCAGTCCCGGCACGAGTGCCACCGTGACCCACGCAAGCGCGGCGCCGACCAGCACCAAGGTCAGTCCGACCGCCATCAGCCCCACAACAGCCCCTCCTACGACTGCCTCCGACTTGGTCACGCTCTTCCCCGACCAGTACAACGGCAGGCCGTTCAGCGAAGTCCAGACCGCTCTCACCAATTTGGGGATGCAGGTGAAGGCCAATCCGGTCTTCGATTCGACTAACGCGGTCAACGTTGTCACCGGCATCGACCCGGCGGGTACCGTCGAAAAGGGCAGCACCATCACGGTGACATACTCCAAGGGACCGGATATGGTGACTGTTCCCGCGGTCTCACCGGGTGCTACTGTCGCCGAGCTGAACAGTGCCCTGACCCAGGCAGGTCTCGTTCTCGGTACGGCCACCCAGCAGCCAAGTGACACAGTGGCCAAAGGTGACGTGATCTCGGTGTCACCGCAGTCGGGTGTCTCCGTTGTCAAGGGTTCGGTGGTGAACTATGTAATCTCCTCCACCGGCCCACGTGCGACGGTACCAACGCCCTGCAAGGCCGCCGAGACACCCGGAACCACGTGTACCGCCGCGCCCACCGCATCTGCACCTGTTCCCCCACAGGCACCCGCACCTGTTGCCCCACAGGCACCCGCACCTGTTGCCCCACAGGCACCCGCACCTGTTGCCCCACAGGCCCCCGCACCTGTCGACCCCCAGGCACCTGCCCCCGTCGACCCCCAGGCACCTGCCCCCGCACCCTAGGCAACCCGCCGCCGTCGTGCTTCACCCGCAAGCACCTTAACCGCATCAGATTAATTGCATCACAATGACCTCGTCACACGGAAGGGACCGCTGATCCATGAATATCCCGCGCGTCCTTAACGGTCGCTATGAACTGGGCCGGCTGCTGGGCCGCGGCGGCATGGCGGACGTCTACATGGGCCGGGACACCAGGCTTGGACGCACCGTGGCGGTCAAACTGCTGCGCGCGGACCTGGCCCGGGACCCGCAGCTGCAGGCCCGGTTCCGGCGTGAGGCACAGGCCGTGGCGGGACTGAACCACCCCTCGATCGTCGCGGTCTACGACACCGGTGACCACAGTGTCGGTGACCCCCTGAGCGACGGCACCCGAATGCCGTTCATCGTGATGGAATACGTTTCCGGCCGGACGCTGAGGGACCTGGTCAGGAGCAAGGAACTGAGCATCGACCATGCGATCGACTACACCCTGGGCGTGCTGTCCGCGCTGGAGTACAGTCACCGCGCGGGCATCGTGCATCGTGACATTAAACCCGCCAATGTGATGGTCACCCAGGACGGAAATGCCGTCAAGGTGATGGACTTCGGCATTGCCCGTGCCATCGCCGATTCATCCGCCACCATGACGCAGACCCAGACCGTGATCGGCACGGCACAGTACCTGTCGCCCGAGCAGGCGCGTGGAGAAACGGTGGATGAGCGCAGCGATCTTTACTCGGCCGCCTGCCTCTTTTACGAGTTGCTCACCGGACGCCCACCCTTCATGGGGGACAGCCCGGTTTCCGTGGCGTACCAGCATGTGCGCGAGACTCCCGAAGCGCCGAGCTATTTCAACTCGTTGGTCTCGCCTGCGCTGGACAGCGTTGTGCTGCGCGCCCTGGAGAAGAATCGGGCCGATCGGTTCCAGAATGCTGCCGCTTTCCGTCGGGCATTACGGGCCGCCAAGGGCGGCGTGCAGCTGTCCCCCTTCTCCGCCAGCGAGGCGCCGACCGAAATGTACGGTCTCCAGCCCGCGCACACGCCGCCCGCGGTCACCGCCGTGAGCAGTGTCCCACGGCCTGCCGCGGCCGATCACCCGCACGACGGCGGCCCCTCCACCCGCGCGATGGCCAAGGTGCTCGCCGGAGGCCCCCTCACCACCGGGGACGCCCCGGATGAGGATCCTGACGCGCTGCCGCTGGGACTTCCCGCGGAGAAGGAGCGGGACCGGACTTCCAAGCGGCGCCGCCGGGCATGGATTGTTACACTTTTTGTCCTGCTGGCCCTGATGCTGGCCGGGGGCGGCGTGCTCGCTTACGGCCTATTCAATGCAAAACCGGCGGCGACGGTCCAGATCCAAATCCCCACCGTGCGCACCATGGCGGAGACGGATGCGATGGCCAAACTATACAGCGACGACCTGCGGCCTACGCTGCAGCGCCGCTATGATGAGGCGCTTCCCAAGGGGCAGGCAATTGGTACGGATCCCACCGCCGGGCAGCGGGTGGATCCACGGTCCAGCATCAAATTGATTATTTCCGATGGGCCGTCCACCGTGCAGATTCCCAGTTCCCTGGTGAATGTCACCGAGGCGACCGCTCGGGACGCGATCAAGGCGCTGGGGCTGCTTCCGGGCGAGACGAAGCAAGTCAATGACGGAACCATCGGCGCTGGCCTGGTGGTGACCACGAGTCCCTCCCCCGGACAGGTCGCAGCGGCAGCGTCAAAAGTGGATCTGATGGTATCCACCGGCAAGGTCACGATGCCCTCGCTGTTTGGCTTCACGCAGGCGGAAGCCGAACAGGCCGTCAAGAACGCATCCGGCACTCTACAGATGGCCTTTGTGGAGAAGGAGAATTCGGTGGTGGAGGCGGGCAAGGTGACCAATCAGTCCGCCGACGCCGGCTCCAGCGTCGACCAGTTCTCCACCATCACGGTGGTAATTGCCTCGGCCCCTGCACCACCACCACTCCCGACCTCAACGCCAACACCCACACCCACACCCACTGCGTCAGCGACGCCGTCGGACTGCGCTTCCAAGAAGAACAAGGACTGCACGGCTTCGGCGGCGCCGAAAGGCTGACCGCCGCCCCCGAGGGACAGGTGCCCCGTTATTTGCTGATCAACGGACTCATTCCGGCAGCCTTGGCCGCCGCTCCGGCCAGACCCAGCGACTCCAGCCAATTGCCCAGCATCAGGTATCCGCCTTCGGTGAGCACCGACTCTGGATGGAACTGCACGCCATACAGTGGGGCGGTGCGGTGGGCCAGACCCATGACCACGCCATTAGGCGTTGCCGCCGTGATCTCCAGCTCGGCCGGAATTGACTCCCGCACGGCCGCCAGCGAGTGGTAGCGCGTCGCGGTGAAGGGGCTCGGCAGACCGGCGAAGACGTTCCGCCCTACATGTTCCACCGGGGACGTCTTGCCGTGCATCAGTTCCGGGGCGTGCGTCACCCTGCCGCCGTAGGCCTCCGCCAGCGCCTGATGGCCCAGACAGACCCCCAGCATGGGCTTGGCCTCGTGCCCGCACCATTTGATCAGCTCGATGCAGATGCCTGCCTCGGCCGGGGTCCCCGGGCCGGGCGAAATCAGAACGCCGTCCCGTGGGCCGGCGAGTTCCATGGCCTCGGCCAGTGTCACGTCGTCGTTGCGTACCACGGTGGTTTCGGCACCGAGCTGCTGAAGGTATCCCACGAGGGTGTAGACGAAACTGTCGTAGTTGTCGACGACTAAAATGCGTGTGCTCATGGTTTTCTGGCACCTATCGTTGAGTCGGTGAGCGGATTGAACTGTGAACGCCAACGAAATACGCAGACCATCAGCAGCAGTACCGTCTTCCTGGATTCCGCTTCGAGTCCCGGTGACCCGATTTCGCCGCGCTTACAGCTAGAATTGCAGCCAGCAACCGAACAGATCCGGTCCGGTGGACTGCTCCCTTATGCAGGATATCAAGCGTCCGGACTGCCCCCGATACAGCAAGGGCGCACCACTGGTGCCTGCCCGTCAAGGAGATCCTGTGCCCGAGTCAAAATCGCGCCGCCAGCCAAGCCGTGGCACCCAGAAGCAGCCGGCAGCCAAGGCAAACATGCCCAACGCCGTCTGGTTCAAGCCCGTTATGTTCGGACTTATGCTGATCGGGCTTTTCTGGATCATTGTCTTTTACATCAGCAACGGCGCATTCCCACTGCCGAATATCGGCAATGGGAACATCCTGATCGGCTTCGCAATCGCCATTGCCGGTTTTTTGATGACCACCCGCTGGCGGTCGTAGCTCCGGGCCGACCCGAACCGACGCAGGCCCGTCCCGGCCGGGGCCGGCTGAGAGCGCCTTTCCACAGGTAACGGGAACGACGACGGCGGCGGGGGTCCTTTTGGGGAAGCTGTCACCGTTTGGTGACGGAACTAGCCGTTCCTGACCGGGCCGCTACTGGCCGTCCTTGGCAGACCTATTCCGCGGCTCCACGGTTCCCCCGGTCCCGTAGTCACCCTCGGCGTACTGCCCAACCTCGAATTCGCCGGTGCGTGGCGGCACCGCACCGGCCTCGCCGTAATCAGCCTCCACAAATCGACCGGTTTCCTCCTCCGCGCCAGGTTCCTCTGCGCCGCCCTTCCCGTAGTCGCCCTCGACGTAATGACCCTCGCCCGATCCGGCACGGTGCCCGGGCTCGCTGCCGGCTTTGCCGTAGGAACCCTTAACATAGCGGCCGCGGTCCTCGCCCCCATTCGGCACGACGGCGCCGTCGTCAGGTACGACGCTAGGGTCAGGCTCGTCGGCGCCGCCATGCGGCCCCGCAGTTTCTTCAAAATCGCTGTTCCTGGTCATCGATCTGCCTTTCCCACGATGCGGACTGCTTCTGTTCTGACGCAATCCCAGTCTACGGACGGCCGGCCTGCCGGAATAGGGCAGGTGCCAAAGCGGGCAGCCGCGATGTGGCGCCCTGGCCTGCCCGGGAAGTATGTCCTTGCCCTGGAGTTGATGCCGCCATTTGGGTGTAATCCTCGCAGTAGTTGTCATTTCGTTCCATGCCCACGCCGATGGGCCAGTGGATGAGTGGGTCTTCGCAGCCGGAGCCGACCAGGCCGATTCTCGCCGTGAGCGCGTTGGCGACCTCTGAACGGGTGCAGTCGCCTTCGGACATTTAGCGCGGCCGTTGTGACTGGTGGCTAGCCTCGGTATTCGTGAGGCTAGCGCTCGAGAGCCGATGCTGTCACATTTGCAGTGTTTCGACGCCCCGCGGAAAATCAATCACCTTCGGTAAGATACTTCTCGCCGCTTTCTGATTCGTGACTGGTGAATTTTTTGTCCATTTCGGTCATGGCAGCCGATTCAGCCTCGCTCGGGGGTTTTACCGGATCGTCGACTGCTGAACGATCCGCGTCCCCGAAAATCGCTCCGAGCCCTTTGGCATCCTTAGTCACTTCGCCCGGAGCCAAGTTTTCAGGGGAACCACGACGGTTGTAGGATTCTTTACCCCTTGCCTCCGAAGAACCACGAACAGTGGAACCGGGCTCTTCCTCATGAACTTCTTCATTCGCCATTTTAGATTCCTTCTAATCCGTCGAGCCGGGCGTAAATCTTGATCATATCGACCGAGTTCCAACAGGCACAGCATGGCTCTGGCCGAGCCGCCCTTCCAGTTCATCGCCGAGGTTGAGGTCGGCGCTTATAGCCTCACAGCGACTGTCCTGGAACACGACGGAGCGGAGGCCGTCGTTTGGCTCCGCTCCGTCGGCCTATGGCCGCCCCATGATCCGCAGCCGCCGCTTCCTAGTGTTGCCCGCTGACGTTTCCGCCCGGCAGGTTTGGCGGAAGAACCCGACTGCCAGTGTCAATGTCGTCTTCACGGTCTGCCACGCTCTTGGTGTCACTCTCTGCGGTTCCATCCGAATCGCCGCCGACATCGATGAGGCCATTGGTCTGGTCGAAGGGGTGCGCATCGGATCCCTCGCCGGCAGGCATCGGCAGGCGCGCACCGCCCGCAACAGCGTCATCGGCTGCGATGACATGACCCGGCGTCGCCGCATAGGCGTCCTCCGACCGGTCGGGGGCAACAACCTCAGGAGCGACCGTATCCGTCTTTTCCTTCGAGTCCTTGCCGGCCGCTGCTGCAGCGACCCCCACGGCCGCTGCTGCAGCAGCCAATCCGATACCGGCCGCCACCTTCCCGGATACGCCGGCCTTGCCGCTGTCCCCTCGTGATTGGTCGGCGTCCCTCACACCAGGTGTTCCGACGGATGCGCCTTCGCTGATCGTCCCCCGCCAGGCTCCGGAGGCGTACCCCTCCGCCTCGATAAATGTCTTGAACCGGTCCAGATCACCTGCCGCCTGGTTCTCCACCACGTTCAGCTTGTCACCTATCTTCTCCACCAACCCCTCCGGCTCATAGTCGAGGGACAGATGAACCTGCGTCTGCCCGCCTCCCACGTCCTCGAACGTCACCGAACCCGCGTTGGTGGCGCCCTCAGTCGCTGCCCAGGCGATCTTAAGGTCCGGCACCTGCTCCAGAATTTTGGCCTCCCATTTCCGGCGCACGCCGGCAATTTCAGCAACCCATTCCAGACGGTCATCGCTGAGATGGGTCACGCTTTTCACCCCACCCATGAAGTGGGGGAAGTCCTCGAACTGGGTCCACTGGTTGTACGCAATGCTCACCGGCACGTTCACCATGATATTTTTCTCAACCTTCGTACTCACAACGTCTCCTTCGACCGGAACGACAGGGATGACGATCGTACATTCAATCGTCAGTACGCTTACCATACTCCCGTCCCGGGTGATGGGTCATGTTCCTGGGTTGGCCAGCTAAACCATGACGACGATGAAGGTGCCACGACGAGAGACCTGCCATGCGTCCCTCGGGCGCCTCCAAGCCTCCAAGCCTCCAAGCCTCCAAGCCTCCACGCTGACGGAACGGGACGCGACCACGCGAAATCCTGATTCCTACATTCGATAGCGGAGACCCAGCTTTATCCCCAGCGTGTTGACATACTTATCCACAGGGGTGGACAAGTTGCTCGGGAAAAACGTCGAATTTGCGCATTGTCAGGGGCTCACCACCTGCACAGCTGTGAATGACAGCTATGTAAGTTATACCCAATGTGGATAGCGCTGTGGATAAGTGGATAACCCATCACGGATGAGGAATCGAACTACAGACGTGTAACTTACGCCCAGCTGTGGATAGCCCTGTGGATAACCGGCTGGTCCCGGCGTGGCACGATGGAGAGATGGAAAATCCGGAGCCGCTTCAGAGCCGCCTGCTGACATCACCGGAACCGTCGGACGAGGACATTGCGCTCTACCGCGGACTCAGCGCCGACACAGCTTCCGGGGTCGCGGTCGTCAGTACCGTGGTGCGTGGGCGCGATTACGCCGCGACGGTGAGCGGGTTCCTTTCGGTCTCCTATGATCCCCCGACCATGCTGGTGTGCCTCTATGCTGAGTCCCGTATTGCAGAGGCTGTCAGGACATCGGGCAGCTGGGCGTTGAGCCTGCTTGGCAGCACGCATCAGGGCGTGGCTAACTGGCTCGCCAGCCCAGGAACTCCCTTGGAGGGGTTGCTGGCACAGGTACCATACCGCCGCGGAACGGCGACGGGCGCCGCCGTCGTCGACGGTTCCTTGACGTATTTCGAAGTGCGAAGCACTGCTGTCCACACGGCGGCAACCCACCTCATTATCGTGGGCGAGGTAGTGGCCATGGGCAGCATCGCCTCGGGAATCAACGCCATGGATCCGCTGATTCATTTCGGCTCTGCCTACCGGCGGCTGGCTCGATAGCGGATCAAGCGTTTCGGCCCTGGAGCTCCGTCCGGGGGGACACTAACGGACGGCGTAGGCGGAAGCCATGGGCCTAAAGCTGGTACTGGACGGCGAGATTGTGGATCATCGCTGTCCTGACAATAGTCAGCGCTATCAGCAGCACAACCAGTACCGCCATACCACCGAACTGAATGACGGCTTGGCGCGGCCCCTTCGGTGCATGTGCAAATATTAATGCGGCCAGTCCACCGGCGATCAGACCACCCAGATGGGCCTGCCAGGCAATGCCGGACACCATGAAACCAAGGGCCGCGTTGATGACGATCAGGATGACGATCTGCCGTACGTCTCCGCCGCGCCGACGCTGAATCACGAACAGCGCCCCGAAGAGTCCAAAAATGGCGCCGGATGCACCCACCACGGGACCGCCAGCCGGGGCCAGCAGCAGTACGCCGACGGAGCCCGCGAATGCCGATACAAGGTAAACGGCCACGAATCGCAGCCGTCCGAGAGCGGGTTCGAGGGCGCGGCCCATTATCCAGAGGGCATACATATTGAACAGAATGTGCGGCAGGAAGTCCTGCGAGTGCAGAAAAGCTGACGTCAGCATGCGCCACGGCTGCGTTTCCGTATAAACGGGTGCATACCAGCCGGATTGCTCCAGATTCAGGCCGGGGACCCATTCGAGGAGGTAAACCAGCGCGCACAGGCCAATGATCACGTAGGTGGCCAGCGGCCGTCCGGGGACCGCTTCCCCACCGAACGCGGTGCGGTTTACCGGCGCCGCGCGGGCCGCTGCCTGCACACAGTCAACGCACTGGATTCCGACGGCGGCACCGCGCTGGCATTCCGGGCATGCCGGCCGGCCGCACCGCTGACAAAGCACGTAGGAAACGCGGTCAGGGTGGCGGGGGCAGACAGGAACCGCGGCTGGGGTGCCGGCCGTCGGAATCGGGTACGTCACGGTATGGGTGTTAGAGCTGCTCGACGGTGATGCTGTTAATCACAACGTCCTCGCGCGGCTTGTCGCCCGGGCCGGTGGATACGCCTTCGATAACGTCGACGACGGCCTTGGAGTCAGCATCGACAACTTCGCCGAAAATGGTGTGCTTGCCCTGCAGCCAGCCAGTGGGAATGGTGGTGATGAAAAACTGCGAGCCATTGGTCCCGGGGCCGGCGTTGGCCATGGCCAGTTTGTAGGGCTCGTTGAAGTTCAGTTCCGGATGGATTTCATCGCCGAACTGGTAACCGGGACCGCCGGTTCCACGCCCCAGGGGGTCGCCGGCCTGAATCATGAAGTCTTTGATGATGCGGTGGAAGATCGTCCCACTGTAAAGTGGTGCGTTGCTCTCTTCACCCGTGGCCGGGTGCTTCCAGGCAATCTCTCCGGTTGCCAGACCAACGAAGTTCTTGACCGTCTTCGGGGCGTGGTTGCCGAAGAGGTTAACCAGGATATCTCCGTGATTGGTATGAATGGTTGCTTTTGCGGTTGGGATAGCAGTCATGGCGCCATTCTGCCACGTTAGGCGGTGAAGACACCGTACCGCTGCCGGAGTTCAGCGTTCAGTGAACCTGTGCGCCGGCGTGGAGCGGAATTTCCGCTTAAAACAGCGATTCAACGGAATATCTGGGCGTCTGCCGCCACCGACCGACGCTGAGGGAATAGCCGGGAGCAGCCAATCAACGTAGGCTAAACAGGGAATTGTCAAATAATCCGGGAGGTAGTTGTGAAGAAAGCAGACCGCATTACCCACGACCTGGAGGACACGCTGACCAACAGCGTGGAAACTGCGCGCGACTGGGCAGCTCCTCATGTGGAGGCGGCCTTGAACTGGGCCGTCCCGAAATTGGAGAAAGGGCTTGAAAGCGCCTCTCCCATGGTGCAGGACACCCTCCGCAAGGCAGCACACTACACCGCCGAGGGCGTGGCGAATGTGACTCCGAGGATTCAGGAGGGACTGGAAAGGCTGGCCCCGCGAATTTCGGACGCGGTGGATGGGGCAACGCCTCGCATCCAGGAAACCCTGGACAAGGCTGCACCCGCCATTTCAACGGCCAAGAACAAGGTAGTCGGTGACTACCTGCCGCTGCTGTCCGGAAAATTGGGCGACGCAGCGCAGGCCTTCGGCAAGGCACTCGAAAACGCCAAGACACCGGAACAGGTCAATGTTGTGGTTGCAAAACTCACCGGCGACAAGAAGACTATCGCCAAAGCGCAGAAGGCCGCCGCGAAGGCCGGCAAGAAGACCGCCGCGGAGCTGGCCCGACAGGGCAAGAGTGGCCATAAGGGCTGGCTCGTCGTCGGAGTGGTGGCCGCTGCGGTGGCTGCCGGTGCCGCCGCTTGGAGGGCTTCCCGACCGGTCGAAGATCCCTGGCAGACCCCGGCTCCGGTCAGTCCTTCCCCGTCGACCTCCCTGACCGACGCAGTCAAGGACAAAGCAGGCGACGTCAAGGATGCCGCAGCGGAAAAGGCCAACGACCTGGCCACTGCCACCAAGGACAAGGCCGACGACGTTAAAGACACGGTGGGCGACAAGGCCGACGACGTTAAAGACACGGTGGGCGACAAGGCCGACGACGTTAAGGACACGGTGGGCGGCAAGGCCGACGACGCAGCCGAGTCCGCGGTCAATGCCGCAGATGAAGCACCCGGCGCGAGCAAACACGTAGCCAAGGACGCCAAGACCGCCGTCAATAACATCGCCGCGCATATTGATCATCCGGCGGACAAAGCCAAAGACCAGTAGACAAGTTACTGTACGGGCCGGTTCTTTTCTCTGAGCCGTCCGGGTTAGGCAGCGGAGGGACTCCCGGTGGGGGTCCCTCCGCTGCCGTGTTCAGGGTGCTAGATTTGGCCTAATGCCATACGAAACAGCCGATGAGGGTTCCCCGGAACGGTCCTTTGCAGCGGCAGAGGCCCGGCCGAGCGTTTCCATCGTGATCCCGGCATACAACGAGGAAAGCGTTATCCGGCAGTGTCTCACGGCGGCCGTCTACCAATCGGTCCCTGCAGACGAGATCATTGTCGTGGACAATAGATCCACGGACCAAACCTGCCGGATAGTCCGTCAAATGCAAACCGAATACCCCGAAAGCCCGATACTCCTGGTGCATCAAAGTGCGGAGCAGGGGTTGATCCCAACACGCAATTTCGGTCTCAACCGGGCGAGCGGAGATGTGCTGGGCCGCATCGACGCCGATTCGGTCCTGGAACCGGATTGGGTGGAACAGGTCCAGAATGCCTTCCTGGATCCCGCCGTCTCCGCGGTAACAGGGCCGGTGGTCTACTACGACATGCCGCTGCGCCGCTTCGGTCTCAAAGCCGACGACAAAATGCGGCAGCTGATGCTGCGGCTGGCCAAGCACCAGTACCATTTCCTCTTCGGCTCTAATATGGCTCTGCGCCGTTCGGCGTGGGAGGAAATCCGGTCTGAGACGTGTCGGGATGAACGCGATGAGATGCACGAGGACATCGACGTTTCGCTGCATTTGGCGGACCATCTGCTCAGGGTTCAGTACGTGCCCACCATGGTCAGCGGTATGTCCGCGCGCCGGCTGGAGGATTCCCTTAAGGATTACCGCTATTACGTTAACCGCTTCGAGCGTACCTACAGGGCCCACAACGTGCGGAAGATTGCGCTCAAGGCTCCTATGGTGGTGTTCTTCTCGGTCTATTTTCCCGCCAAGGTCCTCAGGTCCTTGCATACCGCCGGTGTCAATCAAATGGCGCGCCGGCCGCGCTGATCCGGAGCGGCTGCTGGGTTACTGCGGAGGACGTGGCGCTTTCACCCCGGACCGCCCTTGCCTCAGCACCACGACCGCCTGGCCGGCCAGAATCAGTCCCAGACCCACATAGGTCCCGCCGGGAAGTTTCTCACCCAAGAAAACCGCCGCGAGCACAGCTGCACCGGGAATCTCCAACAGGATAATCATCGAGACCACCAAGGGGCTGATCGTCGCCAACAGGTGATTGAAAATGCTGTGCCCCATGATCTGCGCCACCAGGGTTACGGCTAAAATTCCGAGCCACGCCCTCCCATCAAATCCCGTAAGGGGCTGTCCGAGGGCCGCGCACATCACGGCCAGCAGGAGGGCACAGGCTCCGTAGCACAGGGTGGTGTAAACGCCTGTCGACATGGTGCGGCGCGCTTGTCCGCCCGCCATAGTGTACAAGGCTGCCAGGGCGCCACCGGCCACTGCCAGCCCGTCCCCCAGAATCGCCTCTGGCGACACCGTCAGGTCAAAGCCGGAAATCACCAGCACCCCGGCCAGGGCCGTTCCCAAGCCGCCGAGGACAGCACGAGCGGGCCGGATGCCGCCGAACAGCTGAAAGAAGGCGATCCAGGCGGCCTGCAGACAAACCAACGCGGCGGCGGCAGCAACGCTGGTCAGTTTCAAGGCGGAAATGAAACAGGCAAAGTGCAGTGCCAGCGCCACGGCGGCAATGGCCGACCATTGATATTCCGCCGTGCCAAGCTGACGGAAACGCGTGCGCTGGCGGATCCCTGCAGGGACACCCATAATGACGGCCCCCAGCGAGTTCCGCCAAAACGCTATGGCAAGAGCAGGCGCCGCCGTTGCCGCCATAATGGGACCAGACGCAGAAACGCCGATGATACCCAATGCGGCCAATAAATAGTTCACTGTTCCAACCATAAGTCACCGGCCCAGCCGCCGAGTGAAGGCTGCCCAAAGGCCACCGGAGGCGACGACAAAACGTCCCGGTCAGCAAATGCTGACCGGGACGTTTTCTATGGTGGAGGCACGGGGACTCGAACCCCGAACCCCCTGCTTGCAAAGCAGGTGCGCTACCAATTGCGCCATGCCCCCATAGGAATACTTCGTACTACCAGTGTAACCGGACTTATTCCACCTTATCAGTCGCCTGGTTCCAGTTGGTTTTCTGAACTTTGGATTCCTGCCACTTCCTGCGAAGCACCAAAGCCCCTGCAACAGCTGCTCCAATAACCAGCAACTTCTTCACAAGTACCTCCGGAGGGTAGGTTCCGTGGGCGCACCAGGACTTGAACCTGGGACCTCTTCGTTATCAGCGAAGCGCTCTAACCGCCTGAGCTATGCGCCCTCCGGCCCTTGGCGGGCCGAAATAAAACTTTACAGCACCTTCACGTTCTGCCCAAATCGTGGCGACTCAACAGATGGCACCGTCCCGGACCGATGAGGGATCAGTCATCTGTGAGGGTCAGGCCGATGCCGCCCACCAAGGTGGCGGAGATGTTGTACAGCACGGCGGAGAGCATCGACAACGCCGTCAGCAACACCACGTTGACCACCGCGATGATCGTGGCGAAGGAAGCAACCTGTCCCAGCGAGGCAAATTTCTTCAGATCAAACCCACCGCCCTCCGAACCCTGGATATCCGTCATGAGCGAGTTGACTTTCTCGAAGACGCCGGTCAAATCCAGCACTGTCCACAGCACAATCGAGGCCACGACGGTAACAATGCCCAGCGCCACGGAGAGCAGGAAGGCCATCTTAAGGACGGACCATGGATCGATCTTACTGACCAGCAGGCGGGCCCGCCTGGCCTTGGCCTTAGGTGCGGGTTTAACCAGGGCGGGCCTGCTGTTCGTGGGCCGCTGGGCTGCGGAGGGGGCAGCGGGGCGCTGCGGCGGCCGCGCCGGCGCACTCACCCGCGGGCCGGTAGACGGCCTGGGGTTTGAGTTACTCGTGCTCAATCGGTACCTCCACTGCTAGCGTCATCGTCAGTTAACGGTACTTCATGGACGTGCTGATCGCCGCTTTCAGCGGACCCGTGCGCGTCCGCAACCGGTGCGTTGTCCACGGTAGAGTCCTCATCGGGCTCTTCGGACTCCTCGATTTCGATGCCACGCTCACTGTTGCGCGCCACCTCGATGATGCGGTCGTTCTTGTCTGGCTTGGCGAAAACGACTCCCATGGTGTCGCGGCCCTTTGCCGGGACCTCGCTGACGTTGGAGCGCACGATCTTGCCGCCGCCCATGACCACCAGTACTTCGTCGTCCTCCTGAACGATGAGCGCGCCCACCAGATCACCACGGTCCTCGGCCAGTTTTGCCACCTTGATACCCAGCCCGCCCCGGCCCTGCAAGCGGTATTCGCTGACGGCGGTCCGTTTCGCATAACCGCCCTCAGTGACAATAAACACGAAGGAATCCTCGGTCACCACATCCGCGGCCAGAAGCTCGTCGGTGCCACGGAATTTCATCCCGGTTACACCGGATGTCGCCCGGCCCATCGGCCGCAGCACCTCGTCGGTGGCGGTAAAACGGATCGATTGACCCTTACGTGAAACGAGCAGCAGATCGTCGGTTTCGGAAACGAGCTGCGCCGACACCAGCTCATCAGCGTCCCGCAGGTTGATGGCAATCACTCCAGCGGATCTGTTGGTGTCATAGTCCTCAAGCCGGGTTTTTTTCACCAGGCCATTCTTCGTGGCCAGCACCAGGTAAGGCGACTGCACGTAGTCGCGCAGGTCCAACACCTGGGCTATCGTTTCGTCCGGCTGGAAGGCCAGCAGATTTGCGACATGCTGGCCCTTGGCATCCCGGCCGGCTTCCACCAGTTCGTAAGCCTTCGCCCGGTACACGCGGCCCAGATTGGTAAAGAACAACAGCCAGTGGTGCGTCGTGGTGACAAAGAAGTGTTCCACTACATCGTCGCCACGAAGCTGAGCACCCTTGATGCCCTTGCCGCCGCGGTGCTGTGAGCGGTAATTATCGCTGCGGGTGCGCTTTACATAACCGCCGCGGGTAATGGTGACCACCATTTCCTCTTCGGGAATGAGATCTTCCATGCTCATGTTCGGGTCATATCCAAGCATGATCTGCGTACGGCGGTCATCGCCGTACTTGTCGGCAATCTCCTGCAGTTCCGTGCTGACAATGCCGCGCTGAACGTCCTCCGAAGCGAGAATTCTGTTGTATTCAACAATCTCGGCTTCGAGTTTGGCGTGCTGATCCTGGATTTTCTGCCGCTCCAAAGCGGCGAGACGGCGCAGCTGCATATCCAGAATGGCCTGCGCCTGGATCTCATCGATCTCCAGCAGGCCCATCAGTCCATTGCGGGCATCCTCAACGGTCTGCGACCGACGGATCAGCGCGATGACTTCATCCAGGGCATCGAGGGCCTTGAGGTAGCCGCGCAGAATATGCGCCGCTTCCTCCGCCTTGCGGAGCCTATACCGGGTACGTCGGGCAATGACATCCATCTGGTGCGTAACCCAGTGTCTGATGAACGCGTCAAGGCTGAGGGTACGCGGGACGCCATCCACAATGGCCAGCATATTGGCACCGAAGTTGTCCTGCAGCTGGGTGTGCTTGTAGAGGTTGTTCAGCACTACCTTGGCGACGGCGTCGCGCTTAAGTACGACGACGAGCCGCTGTCCCGTACGACCTGACGTTTCATCGCGGAGGTCGGCAATACCGGAAATCTTGCCGTCCTTGACCAGTTCCGCGATTTTGATCGCCAGATTGTCAGGGTTCGCTTGAAAAGGCAGTTCCGTAACAACCAGACAGGTCCGGCCCTGGATTTCCTCCACATTCACGACGGCGCGCATGGTGATCGACCCGCGTCCGGTACGGTAGGCGTCCTCAATGCCGCTGTGACCGAGGATCTGGGCACCGGTGGGAAAATCGGGTCCCTTGATGCGCAGGATCAGCGCCTCCAGCAGCTCTTCGCGGCTTGCCCCAGGATTGGCCAGGTACCACTGCACACCCTCCGCCACCTCACGCAGGTTGTGCGGCGGGATGTTCGTCGCCATGCCGACGGCTATGCCAGAGGAGCCGTTGACCAGCAGGTTAGGGAACCGGGCCGGAAGAATCGTCGGTTCCTGATTCTTACCGTCGTAGTTGTCCTGAAAATCGACAGTTTCCTCGTCAATATCGCGGACCATCTCCATCGCCAGCGGAGCCATCTTGGTTTCCGTGTAACGCGGAGCTGCGGCTCCGTCGTTACCGGGCGAGCCGAAGTTCCCCTGCCCCAGCGCAAGGGGGTACCGCATGGTCCAGTCCTGGATCAGGCGCACTAAAGCGTCGTAGATCGACATATCTCCATGTGGGTGATACTGACCCATAACTTCGCCCACCACTCGGGCGCACTTGTTGAACGAGCGCTCCGGCCGGTAGCCACCGTCAAACATGGCGTAGATAACCCGTCGGTGCACCGGCTTCAGGCCATCCCGTACATCGGGCAGCGCCCGGCCCACGATGACAGCCATGGCGTAATCCAGGTAGGACCGCTGCATTTCAGTCTGCAGGTCCACCTGTTCCACACGGTCGGTCAGTACCGCACCTTCAATAACATCTTCAGTGCCCGCGGGCAATGCAGGGGTTTCGTCACTCATTGTCTAAAGATTCCATTCCAGATATATATCGGATCCGTAATATAAAGGGTCTTCGTTAAAGCCCTAAATATCGAGGAACCGGACGTCCTTGGCGTTCTGCTGGATAAAGTTCCTCCGTGACTCGACGTCCTCTCCCATCAGAATGGAGAAGACCTGATCCGCGGCGGCTGCATCTTCCATGGTGACCTGAAGCAGGGTGCGGTGATCCGGGTCCATGGTGGTATCCCAAAGTTCCGTGTAGTCCATCTCACCGAGGCCCTTGTAGCGCTGGATCCCGTTATCCTTGGGAATACGGCGTCCGTTGGCAAGCCCGTTAGCCATCACGGCGTCGCGCTCACGGTCGCTGTAGACGTAGTCATGCGGAGCGTTGGTCCACTTGATCCGGTAGAGCGGGGGCTGTGCCAAGTACACGTAGCCGTTTTCGATCAGCGGGCGCATGTAGCGGAACAACAGCGTCAGCAGGAGCGTGGTGATGTGCTGGCCATCCACGTCAGCGTCGGCCATCAACACGATCTTGTGGTACCGCGCCTTGAGAACGTCAAAGTCCTCACCGATTCCGGCACCAAAGGCTGTGATCATGGCCTGTACCTCAGCATTGCCGAGGGCACGGTCAAGCCGTGCACGCTCGACGTTGAGGATTTTTCCGCGCAGCGGCAGGACGGCCTGGGTCGTTGGATTTCGGCCACGCACTGCCGAACCGCCGGCCGAGTCGCCCTCGACAATATAAATCTCGGAAAGTGATGGATCCTTGGACTGGCAGTCCTTAAGCTTTCCGGGCATTCCGCCGGATTCCAACAGACCCTTGCGGCGCGTGCTTTCCCGGGCCTTGCGCGCAGCTAGCCGTGCCTGGGATGCCTGGATTGATTTGCGGATCACATCCCGGGCCGGTCCGGGGTTCCGCTCCAACCAATCGCCAAGCCCGTCCGTCACCACGCGTTGGACAAATCCCTTAACCTCGGAGTTACCCAGCTTTGTCTTGGTCTGGCCCTCAAACTGCGGCTCGGACAGCTTAACCGAAACAACCGCCGTCAAGCCCTCGCGGATATCGTCTCCGGTGAGATTTTCATCCTTATCCTTTATGATGTTCTTCTCACGCGCATAGCGGTTGATCAGCGAGGTCATGGCGGCACGGAACCCTTCTTCATGGGTGCCACCCTCATGGGTGTTGATCGTATTCGCGTAGGTATGGACACTCTCCGAATAGGCGGTGGTCCACTGAAGCGCCAGTTCAACGGCCATCTTCCGGCTCGAATCCTCGGTTTCGAACGCGATGACATCCTCATGGATCACATCGACCTTCTTCGAGGAATTCAAGTACTTCACATAGTCGAGCAGCCCCTCGTTGTACTGGTAGACCACTTGGCGGGGCCCCGCGGTTGCCTGGCTGCCAGTGCCCAGCGAGTCCAAATCAAGATCTTCCTCGTCCGAGACCGGCACACTGGCGCGGCGCTCATCCGTGAGCGTGATCTTCAGCCCTTTGTTGAGGAAAGCCATCTGCTGGAAGCGGGCGCGCAAAGTCTCGAAATCGAAGGCGGTGCTTTCAAATATGGTCGGATCGGCATAAAACGTCTGGGTGGTCCCCGTGTCCTGGGTTTCCTCGCCCATGACCAGACTGCCCTGCGGCCTCCCGCCTTCAACGAATGTCATCCTCCAGACGTGGCCCTGCCGGCGAACCTCGGTATTGACCCGCTCCGAAAGCGCGTTAACCACCGAAATACCAACACCGTGCAGACCCCCGGAGACCGCGTAGCCACCGCCGCCAAACTTTCCTCCGGCGTGCAGGATCGTCATCACAACTTCGACGGTAGGCTTGCCCTCCGTTGGATGGATATCCACCGGTATCCCGCGGCCATTGTCGACGACCTTGACGCCGCCGTCTGCCTGCAGGGTTATCTCGATGTGATCGCAGTACCCGGCCAATGCCTCATCGACCGAATTGTCCACCACTTCATACACCAGATGGTGCAGTCCTCGGGGGCCGGTGGAACCGATGTACATTCCGGGGCGTTTACGGACTGCTTCGAGGCCCTCAAGGACAGTGATATCGCTGGCACCGTATTCCATCGGGTGGGCCGGAGTCGGATGGTTGTTCTGCGAAACCACTTGGTCGGCGCCGATCACTGCATCTTCTGTCGCCGTCGCCGTATTCTCCGTGTCCGTCACGTGGTCCGTATTCTCCGGATTGCTGGTAGTCACAGGCGCGTTCGACCCCTCTATTCTTCGTTTGTGGCTGAGGATACGGTCTGTCCGGGCGATGAACCCGGCTCGGGCCGCTCCAGCAGCAAACACATTCCTAGGTCCGCCGTTTCATGTGAGCCCATGGCCCGGGCAGTCTCCGGCGTCCCGTGTTTCGTTCAATTCTACCTTGCCGGCATGCCAATACATGTACGAATAGGGCCTGAGAGGCCGAAAAAGCAGGGCAGGAGACTATTTCGACGCCTTCGTCGAGGGGCTATACGCAATGGGGCCCTTCCGCCGTCCTGTATGGCGTTTTTGCCGCGGACGTTCCAGCCTGGGTTCCCTACCCATAGGTGTCACGGGGACCGCGTCCTTTGACTGTCCTGTAACCCTTGCGCCAATTTGGAGCAGCCGGCGCCAGCACCTGGATCTTCGTTACGACCCCGGTCCCAAGCTCGGCATCGAAGCGCGCCAGCAGTGAGGAACTCAGCAGCCTCAGCTGAGTGGCCCAACTGGTTGAGTCACAACGAACCTGCAAGGCGGTGCCGGTAAAACTCTCCGGCTGGCAATGGGCCGAGATATCCGGGCCCACCAACGTATTCCACTGCGCCATCACCGAACCAACCGCTACGGGGGAGGACCAGCCCCGTTCGCTGATCAATCGATTGACCACGTTTCCCAATCCCAACGGATCGCGGCCGGAATCTTTGATATCCAGGAAGGAGCGCCGCTTGGATTTTGTCTTGTCAGGTGGACGGCGGCCCGGGGCCAGCCGTATTTCGCCGCGGTTGGCGGCAGCGGCACGCATTCGATTCAATGCCGCCTGCGCCGCATCAATCCCGGTGGGCTGCTCGGCCGGATCCGGATCTTCATCCTTCATCGACTACTACTCCTCCAGGCATCACACGGATCTGCGCACCCGAAAGCTCCGAGGGAATGTCCGCGTCCACTGCGGCCGTTACCAGGACCTGTTCTGCCCCTGCCACGATTGATGCCAGTTTACTGCGCCGCTGGACATCCAGCTCGGCAAAAACGTCATCCAGAATCAGAATCGGCGCGTTGCCTTCCACCTGTTCATCCTCCAGGAGAACATAATACGAGGCCAGCCGCAGCGACAGCGCGACGGACCACGTTTCACCGTGTGATGCATAGCCCCTTGCCGGTGCGCACCCCAATACGAGTTCCAGTTCATCCCTGTGGGGCCCCACCAGGGACAACCCACGTTCCAGCTCGCGTCGCCGCGATGCGGCGAAACTCTGCACATACTTCAGCGTCAGCTCTTCGATGGACAATCCGGCTAACCCTCCCACTGCCCGTGGCTGCGGCGCTTTCGTCCCGCTGTCCTCTGCGGCGTTCCCGTCGTCGGAGAGGTTGTCCTCCAGCGTTGAGCGGTACTGCGCACTCAGTTCCTTGGATCCGTCGGTCAGTTGGCGATATGCCGCAGCTAAATGTGGTCTCAGTCTTTCGATCAGTTCAAGCCGGGCCGCCAGCAGGGCGGCGCCGGCAGATGCCATATGCTGATCCCAGACATCCAGCGTTGCTTCGTTGGCCGCACTCACTCCAGACCGTGAAAAGTGCTGGCTTCTGGCGGATTTCAGCAAGGCGTTGCGCTGCTTGAGCACCCGTTCATAGTCACTACGGGTGGCGACATGCCGCGGCAGTAGAGTGACCAGCAGTTCATCGAGAAAGCGCCGTCTGTTCCCCGGATCCCCCTTAACCAGGGACAGATCCTCGGGCGCAAAAAGCACCGACCTGCAGATGCCCAGGACATCGCGGGCCCGGACCGGATTGGCCCGATTGATTCGTGCCCTATTCGCCCTCGACGCATTGATCTCAACCTCGATGCTGACCGCCTGCTGACCGCGTACGAGTCTGGCCCGGATAATGGCCCGTTCACTGCCGAAACGCAACAGCGGTCCGTCAGAACTGACCCGGTGGGAATTCAGCGTGGAAAGATAACCCACGGCCTCCACCAAATTGGTCTTGCCAAAACCGTTGGCTCCGATGAGCACGGTAATGCCGGGCTCCAGCAGTAGTTCGACCTGTTCGTAGCTGCGGAAATCGGTCAGGGACAGGTGCTGCAGGTACACGCCGTGCTCAGGTTCCCGTCCCTTAGGACGACGCCGGTTTGGCCGCTTTGGTGGCGTGCCCGCCGAACTGATTGCGCAATGCAGAGACCATTTTCATGGCCGGGGAATCGTCCTGACGGGAGGCAAACCGGGCGAAGAGCGCCGCCGTAATGGCGGGGGCAGGAACAGAGTTCGAGATAGCTTCCTCGACTGTCCACCGGCCTTCACCGGAATCATCAACAAAACCGGCAATTTTGGCGAGTCCGGGGTCCTCTTCCAATGCCTTGACCATCAGATCCAACAGCCAGGAGCGCACGACAGTACCTTTCTGCCATGCCGCGAATGTCCCGGGCACATCCTTGATGATGTCCTTGGCCATCAGCAGCTCATAGCCTTCTGCATAAGACTGCATCAATCCGTATTCAATTCCGTTGTGTACCATTTTGGCGTAGTGTCCGGCACCGAGATCGCCCACATGGACAAAACTTTCTGAACGGGTTCCTTCAGGCCGCAGGGCATCGAAGATCGGCATGGCTGCGTCGACGTCGGCGGCTTCCCCGCCGGCCATTAGCCCATAGCCGTTTGCCAGGCCCCAGACTCCGCCGGAAACTCCACAATCGACGAACCTGATCCCCTTTTCGGCCAATGAGGCCCCGTGCTTTTGATCTTCGGTGAAACGGGAATTTCCACCGTCGATGATCATGTCACCGCTCTCCAACAGGCCTGATAGTTCATTGACGACGGCGTCCGTAACGTCGCCTGCTGGAACCATCACCCAGATGATCCTCGGGGTCGGCAAGGCCCTGACCAGTTCCGCCGGTGTGGGAACATCGGTTACTTCGGGGTTCCGGTCGTATCCGGTGACGTCAATGCCGGCATCCCGGAGGCGGGCCCGCATATTGAAACCCATTTTTCCAAGACCGATGAGACCGATATGCACGGTATTTCTCTTTTCTGGAGGTAATAACTGCTGTTGGTTCAGGTCGGGTGACAACCATCCCAGTACTGTCAGCTGGGCAACCGGACGGGCATCACCAAGTACCGGTAGTCATCGTTATCCGCACCGTCGAGTTCTGCCTGTGCGGTAATCATCGCCGGTTTAGGCGCCGAGGTGAAGGAGAATCTGACAAATTTACTGTCAAAGGCACTGAGTCCTTCGCTGAGATAATGCGGGTTGAAGGCAACGGTGATGTCCTCGCCCAGCAGGGAAGCCTCCAGAGCCTCGGAGGCCTGGGCGTCTTCACCGGTGCCAGCGTCGAGACTGAGCTGTCCATCGGTGAAGGCCAGCCTGACCGGAGTATTGCGCTCGGCTACCAGGGACACTCGACGTACAGCCTCGGCCAGAGCGCTCGTCCCCACGGTGGCATGAATCGGCGTGTTATCCGGGAAAAGCGAACGGATCTTTGGATAGTCGCCGTCGACCAGGAGGGACGTCGTCCGCCGGCCACCGCTTTCAAAGCCAATAAGTTCACTGTTGTCAGACAAGGCAATGTTCAAATCGCCGGAACCACCAAGGGTCTTGGCCACTTCATTGAGCGTTTTGGCCTTGACCAGCGCACTGGTCGAAAGACCGGGAACAGCGGGCCGCCAGCGTACCTCACGCAACGCGAGCCTGTAACGGTCGGTTGCGAGCAAGGTGATCAGGTCATCTTCAATTTCCATCTTGACCCCCGTCAAGATGGGCAGCGTGTCGTCTTTGCTGGAAGCAATGATGACCTGTGAAACAGCTTGGGCAAAAGCTTCCCCAGATACGGTGCCGCTGATGTTCGGCAGCGCAGGCAATTCGGGATAGTCAGCCACCGGCATTGTTGCCAGGTTGAATCGACTGCTCCGGCAGCTGAGCGTGACTTTCGCTCCGTCGGTTTCGATTGCGACTGGGGCGGAGGGGAGGCTTCGGCAGATGTCCGCCAGCAGCCGTCCAGAGACCAGTATCGTTCCTTCTTCGGCGATGTCGGCGGGAATTTCCAGTCTGGCGGAAATTTCGTAATCAAAACTGGCAAGGCTGACAGTGCCTGCCTCGGCTCTGAGCAACAATCCGGACAGTACCGGGACGGGGGGCCGCGGAGACAAGGACCGGGCTGTCCAACTGACGGCCTCGGCCAGGACATCCCGTTCAACTCGGAACTTCACGGAAGGGTGCCGCCTTTCATCCTAAAATTTATCGTCGCAAAGTGAGCCAGCAGAACGCCGGTCGATCCAAATCCGGCAAGGGCGCGGGGCCCGGGCATAAAAGAATTCGGACCGGAATTCCGAGGGCCGGAAGGACCTAGGTGGAACTACACGTCTGAACTTCATGCTTGCAGACAGCTTAGCGCCTTGGCCAGCCGGCGAATGCATCCTTGGTGGCTCTGCGATCGAGGGTTGGAGCAGTAGGTAAGTGTTGTTTAGAAGAACACAGTTTTTAGGATTCGTAGTGTTAATAACTGTTGTGGATACTGTGGATAACTCTGTCTGGAAGCGGCCCTCCGGGGATGTCCCCTGTGCAAAGGTTGTGTACCAAACGCACCCGAGGTTCTGCTGTCGGTGGACAACTTTCCTTGTAGTTCCGGGGATTCACAGGGTGCGCGGAGTTGTGCACCGTCAAGGTGCAGTTATCCCCGCAGTTATCCACAGACATATCCACAGTGGCTTTTGTGACCTGACTATCCCTCGCGCTGTTGCTGCTTGATCCGGTTGGTCAGTTCCGTGACCTGATTGTAAATGGCCCGTCGTTCCGCCATCAGTTCCCGGATTTTTCGGTCAGCGTGGATAACCGTTGTGTGGTCACGTCCGCCAAGCTCCTGACCGATTTTTGGCAGTGACATGTCTGTAAGCTCGCGGCATAGGTACATGGCGATCTGGCGCGCAGTGACAAGGGTCCTGGTCCGTGACTTGCTGCAGAGCTCTTCCAGCGAAAGGTTGAAGTAGGCAGCGGTCTGTCCAAGGATGGCCGTTGCCGTGATTTCCTGTGCACCTTCATCGGTTATCAGGTCCTTGAGTACAATTTCCGCCAAGGCAACGTCCACCGGCTGGCGGTTAAGGCTCGCGAAGGCGGTAACCCGGATCAGGGCTCCCTCAAGTTCGCGGATGTTCGTGGAGATTTTGGAGGCGATGTATTCCAGTGCATCATCAGGGGCCGAGAGCCCCTCCCCTATGGCCTTTTTGCGCAGAATGGCGATGCGTGTTTCCAGCTCGGGCGGCTGGACATCCGTCAGCAGGCCCCATTCGAAGCGGGACCGCATCCGTTCCTCAAAGCCGGAAAGCCGCTTTGGCGGCAGATCCGAGGTGATGACGACCTGCTTATTGTGATTGTGCAGGGCGTTAAAGGTGTGGAAGAACTCTTCCTGGGTGGCATCCTTATTCGCCAGGAACTGGATGTCATCGATGAGGAGGATGTCGACGTTCCGGTAGAGTTGCTTGAAGCTCGCCCCCTCATCATCACGGATCGAATTGATGAAATCGTTGGTGAATTCTTCTGAATTTACGTACCGCACACGGATCCCGGTATATAGGCGGCGGGCGTAGTGACCGATCGCATGCAGAAGATGGGTCTTGCCCAGTCCGGAATCACCATAAATGAACAGCGGGTTATATGCCTTGGCCGGCGCCTCGGCGACGGCGACGGCGGCAGCGTGGGCGAAGCGGTTTGACTGGCCGATCACGAAACTATCGAACACGTATTTCGGATTCAGGCGTCCGAACTCCTGCGAGGTGCTGGGCAAAGTGGGTGCGGGTTTGGTCTCCGGTTCGCGGCGGACCACGATCTGTTCCTGGGGCTCTTCTTCTGCTTGAACAGGCATCAGGTCAGCGTTGATACTGAAGGCACACAGGATGTCATCGGAAAAGACCTCGCGGAGGGCATGCTCCAGGGCCCGTTTGAGCTGCGTCTGCAGCACCTCGCGGGTAAGTTCATTGGGGACGGCGACCAACAATGTGGTCCCGATCAATCCCAAGGGCTGTGCCAGGAAGACGAATCCCCGCTGCCGGGGCGTGACATGGTCGTTTTGTTCCAGGATCCGGACGACTCGGCGCCATGAGCTCCCGACATCATTAATCTCGTCAGTGCTCATTCGTACGCCTGCTCATTTTTCCCTCGTGATCTTCGGTTACGCGGTGTGGCCCGTCGCTGCGCGAAGTCTGCACAGTGCTGCCGCGGAACGGTCATCCACA